>NZ_JBVNCJ010000001.1:2932500-5430000 GCF_055633275.1 Streptomyces sp. 12E
TTTCCAGGGCTTGTCCCAGAGTGCAGGGCAGATTGCCCACGTGTTACTCACCCGTTCGCCACTAATCCCCACCGAAGTGGTTCATCGTTCGACTTGCATGTGTTAAGCACGCCGCCAGCGTTCGTCCTGAGCCAGGATCAAACTCTCCGTGAATGTTTACCCGTGATCGGGTTGCACATCACGAGAGCGGAACCACCGGAGGAATGATCCGGCGGTTCACAGCGTCCTCGCTGTGTGTTTCTTCAAAGGAACCTCAACCCGATCGAACCGACCGGGTCGGGGTATCAACATATCTGGCGTTGACTTTTGGCACGCTGTTGAGTTCTCAAGGAACGGACGCTTCCTTCGTACTCACCCTCTCGGGCTTTCCTCCGGGCGCTTCCCTTCGGTCTTGCGTTTCCGACTCTATCAGATCTTTCCGACCCGATTTCCTCGGTGCTTTCCGGGGTCCCGCTTCCGCGTTTCCCTTTCCGGCGGTTCCGACTTTATCAGAAGTTTCAGGACGGGCTGACCGGCCTTCGTTTTCCGATTTATCGGGAGGTGCTTCTTCGAAATCAACGTTTCGACGAGAAGCCGACAGATGCTCACTGTCGCCTTCCGGGTCAGACCCGGTCTCCAGGCAACTGTTTGAATCTACCTCCCCACCGGACCCGTGTCAACGGCTCCTGCGGGGCGAAGAGGAGACTAGCAGCTCAGCGGACCCTCATGCACATCAGGCAGCCGTGGGCACGTCGGCGCTGCGTTCGAATGCCTCCAGGTCACCGGTCTCACCGGCGCGCGCCGCACGTCCGCCCAGGATGTAGACGTAGGCCAGGAAGGCCAGCTCGGCGACGACTCCGATGGTGATGCGCGCCCAGGTGGGCAGGCCCGACGGAGTGACGAAGCCTTCGATGGCGCCGGAGACGAAGAGGACCAGGGCGAGGCCGATCGCCATGGCCAGGGCTGCCCGGCCTTCTGCCGCCAAGGCTGTGCGCCGGGTGCGGGGACCCGGGTCGATGACGGTCCAGCCGAGGCGGAGACCGGTGCCGGCTGCGACGAAGACCGCGGTGAGTTCCAGGAGACCGTGCGGCAGGACGAGACCGAGGAAGGTGTCGAGACGGCCGGCGGAGGACATCAGACCGAAGCCGACACCCAGATTGAGCATGTTCTGGAAGAGGACCCAGAGGACCGGCAGGCCCAGGAAGACTCCCAGGATCAGGCAGAGGGCCGCGGCCCACGCGTTGTTCGTCCAGACCTGGGCGGCGAAGGAGGCCGCGGGGTGGCTCGAGTAGTACGTCTCGTACTGGCCGCCGGGGCGGGTGAGCTCGCGCAGCTCGCTGGGAGCCGCTATGGACGCCTGCACTTCGGGGTGGGTGCCTATCCACCAGCCGAGGAGGGCCGCGACAGCTGTGGAGAGGAGTGCTGTGGGCACCCACCAGTGGCGTGCCTTGTAGACGGCGGCCGGGAAGCTGTGGGACAGGAAGTCGGTGACGTCCCGCCAGGAGGCGCGGCGGGCGCCTGCCACGGCACTGCGCGCGCGTGCCACCAATTGGCTGAGCCGGCCGGTCAGCTGCGGGTCGGGGGCCGCCGACTGGATCAGGGAGAGATGGGTGGCCGTGCGCTGGTAGAGGACGACGAGTTCGTCGGCCTCCGCGCCGGTGAGGCGGCGCTGGCGCCGGAGCAGGGCGTCGAGGCGGTCCCACTCCGCGCGGTGGGCGGAGACGAAGACGTCGAGGTCCATCGGTGTGCCTGCTCCTCGGCTGTTCGTCGGCAGTCGGCCTGACTGGTGGAAGGATGATCAGCTTGATCGGCTGGTCGTACTGCGGTGCGATGTGCCATCAGCTTGGCAGACTGGCGGTGTCCGGGGCAGGCGGGGAAGGGTGACGGGCGTGAGTGAGCTGGTGACGGGCGAGGCGGTGGCGTTGGAACTGCGCCCCGCGAGGCTGCCCAGCAGGGCGCTGGCCGTGCTGCTCGATCTGGTGGCGGCCGTGGCCGTCTACATCGTGGTGACCATCGCTCTGGTGGCTGCCACGGCCTCGCTGGACGAGGCGGCGCGGGCGGCGATCTCGATCGCCTTGTTCGTCCTCGTGCTGGTCGGTGGACCGATCCTGGTCGAGACGCTCAGCCATGGACGGTCGCTCGGGAAGATGGCCTGCGGGCTGCGGGTGGTGCGGGACGACGGGGGGCCGATCCGGTTCCGGCACGCGCTGGTGCGGGGCCTGATCGGTGTGATCGAGATCCTGATGACGCTCGGGGTCGTGGCCTGCGTCGCGTCCCTGGTGTCGGCGCGGGGGCGACGGCTCGGGGACGTGTTCGCGGGGACCCTGGTCGTGCGGGAGCGGGTGCCGGCCGGGCAGGCGGGGTTCGTGGCGCCGCCTCCGCCGTGGTTGGCCGGGCGTTTCTCGGGACTCGATCTGTCTGCGGTGCCCGATGGCCTGTGGCTCGCCGTCCGGCAGTACCTGACGCGGATGGGGCAGCTCGATCCGCAGGTCGGCTGGTCGATGGCGGAGCGGCTGGCCGTGGACCTGGCCGAGCGCACGGGGGCGCCGGTGCCGCCGGGAGTGCCCCCTGCGGCGTATCTCGCGGCGGTGGTGCAGGAACGGCAGGTCCGGGAGGCCCGGCGGGCGTTCGGACACGGACCGGCCGGGGACGGCGCGGCCGCAGGGACGGCTGGTTCGGCGGGCGTCCATGTCCCGCCGGCGTATCCCGCTGCGACCGTGGCACCGGATGCGCGGCCGGCCCCGTATCCGTCGGCGGATCCAGGAGCCGTGGTGCGTGGGGAGCGGGCCGTGCCGCCGCAGGAGGGACCGTCGGCCGAGCGGCCGTCGACGGGGTTCGCACCACCGGCGTAGGTGTCTTCGAAAGGCACCGGTCAGTCGAACACCGACGGGGGCGATTCGAGGTCTTCCAGCTCGATGCCGGGAGCCGCGAGGACCACGTCCCCGGCGAGGTGCACGGAGTGCTGCTCTCCCGTGTCCAGGGCTGTGACCTGGTATTCGTCCACGGTCAGGGGGCCGTTGTCAGTGGTGTGTGCTTCTCTCTTCACCAGCGCCCAGGACTGGTCCAGGGTGCGTGGGGCGAGAACCGGGTCCGTGAAGGCGACGAGGCGTACGCGGGTGGCCGGTGCCGAGGGGGTGAGGCGCAGGAGGCGGGCGGTGGCGACGAGGAAGGCGGGGGACGAGCCGGTGAAGGCGTGGGCGCGCGCATTGCCTTCGGTGGCGTGGTCTCCGGTGGGGTCGGTGCGGACCCAGGTGACGCCGTCGAGGGCGGCGCCGCGGACCTGCCAGCTCGCGGCGTGGAGTTCGAGGCGGATGGGGCGGCCGAGTTCGTCGAGGGCGAGGTCGACCGAGCCCAGGTGATCGCCCGAGGGGGCGGTGAGCTGGGAGACGTAGCGCCAGCCGGAAGGGCCGGGGGCGCAGTGGAAGTGTTCTTCTGCGAGGGGGGTGTGATCGTGCGGATCGTGGAGCGAATAGCGGCCGCGGGGCATGGGGGTCCTGGGTCGTGACGGGCTGGGCCGGTCTCCGGTCCGCGCATGGGGCAGGCCCCCGGCACGGGGGTGCGGGGGCCTGCCTCGAAGGACCTGCTGCCGGGGAGCGCGTCCGTGCTCGGACGGGCTCCCCGGGGTGGGAGCGTGGGCTCAGTAGCGGTAGTGGTCCGGCTTGAACGGGCCCTCGACCTGCACGCCGATGTACTCGGCCTGCTCCGGGCGGAGCGTGGTCAGCTTGACACCGAGTGCGTCGAGGTGGAGGCGGGCGACCTTCTCGTCGAGGTGCTTGGGCAGCACGTAGACGCCGGTCGGGTACTCGTCGGGCTTGGTGAACAGCTCGATCTGGGCCAGGGTCTGGTCCGCGAAGGAGTTGGACATCACGAACGACGGGTGGCCGGTGGCGTTGCCCAGGTTCAGCAGGCGGCCCTCGGAGAGGACGATGATCTTCTTGCCGTCGGGGAAGGTCCAGGTGTGGACCTGCGGCTTGATCTCGTCCTTGACGATGCCGGGGACCTTGGCGAGACCGGCCATGTCGATCTCGTTGTCGAAGTGGCCGATGTTGCCGACGATGGCCTGGTGCTTCATCTTGGCCATGTCCGAGGCCATGATGATGTCCTTGTTGCCGGTCGTGGTGACGAAGATGTCGGCCTTGTCGACGACCTCGTCGAGCGTCGTGACCTGGTAGCCGTCCATCGCGGCCTGCAGGGCGCAGATCGGGTCGATCTCGGTGACGATGACGCGGGCTCCCTGACCGCGCAGGGACTCCGCGCAGCCCTTGCCCACGTCGCCGTAGCCGCACACGACCGCGGTCTTGCCGCCGATCAGGGTGTCGGTGGCGCGGTTGATGCCGTCGACCAGGGAGTGGCGGCAGCCGTACTTGTTGTCGAACTTCGACTTGGTGACGGCGTCGTTGACGTTGATCGCCGGGAACAGGAGGGTGCCGTCGCGCTGCATCTCGTACAGGCGGTGGACGCCGGTCGTGGTCTCCTCGGTGACACCGCGGATCTCGGAGGAGAGCTGGGTCCACTTCTGCGGGTTCTCGCCCAGGGTGCGGTTGAGCAGTTCGAGGATGACGCGGTGCTCGTCGGACTCGGCGGTGTCGGGCGAGGGGGCCTTGCCGTCCTTCTCGTACTCGACGCCCTTGTGGACGAGGAGGGTGGCGTCACCGCCGTCGTCGAGGATCATGTTGGGGCCGCCGGTGGGGCTGTCGGGCCAGGTCAGCGCCTGCTCCGTGCACCACCAGTACTCCTCGAGGGTCTCGCCCTTCCAGGCGAAGACGGGGACGCCCTGGGGGTTGTCGGGCGTGCCGTTCGGGCCGACGGCGATGGCGGCCGCGGCGTGGTCCTGGGTGGAGAAGATGTTGCAGGACGCCCAGCGGACCTGAGCGCCGAGGGCGACCAGGGTCTCGATGAGGACGGCGGTCTGCACGGTCATGTGCAGGGAGCCGGTGACGCGGGCGCCGGCCAGGGGCTGGGCGTCGGCGTACTCCTTGCGGATCGCCATCAGGCCGGGCATCTCGTGCTCGGCGAGGGTGATCTCCTTGCGGCCGAACTCGGCCAGGGAGAGGTCGGCGACCTTGAAGTCCTGTCGGCTGTCGACAGTCGTCATTGCGAGCTGCTCCTCGGGGTGTGGGTCGAGGTGGGTACGGCTGGTCTGCGCGGCGGCGGACACAGGAGTGCCCGAGGAGGACACAGGCATGCCCGCGTGCGCGCAGCGCAGTCCGTCGGAGGCCCTCTCTCCCTCGGCCGGTCCGCGGTGGACCGCCCGACCGCCATCAGCAGCGACGTCTGGCTCCGTCCCAAGCTACACCGACCGGCCGGGCCGACCCCAGTCTGCCCGCGTACACATCAGGCCGATCTGGCGAGCGTCCCGCCCCCTTTCCCGCCGGCCGCACCCCGTGCGGACGGGCCGTGCGGCACGGCGCCCGTGCGGGCGGTGCGGAACCGGGTGAGGGAGGACCGCCTGGATGTGGTGCTGCTCACCAGGGTCACGCTGTCCGGTCCGCCGATGGCGATCGCGGGCCTGATCGGTGTGCCCGCGGGCGGGCTGCGGCCGGCGGAGTGCGGTACGCGGTGGCGGTCCGCGCGTTTCTGACGCGCGGCGCCGCTCCGGACGACGGAGGGGCCCGCCGGTGCGGCGGGCCCCTCCGTCGTGCGGTCCTGCGGTTCCCCGCGGGGTCGGGCCTCAGTGGGCGGTGCCGTGCGGCGCCGGGCCGCCGGGGGTGGCCTCGGGGTCGGCGCCCTTGGCGGCTTCGGTCTCGCTGTAGATGTCGGGCTCGAGGTAGATCACGCGGGCGATCGGGACGGCCTCGCGGATACGGGACTCGGCGGCGTCGATGGCGGAGGCGATCTCGGTGGCCGTGCCGTCGTGCCGGACGGCGATCTTCGCGGCGACCAGCAGTTCCTCGGGACCGATGTGGAGGGTGCGCATGTGGATGACGCGGGTGACGGTGTCGCCGTCGACGACGGCGGCCTCGATCTTCCGGGTCGCCTCGGGGCCCGCCGCCTCACCGAGCAGCAGCGACTTCGTCTCGACGGCGAGGACCAGGGCGATCAGGATGAGCAGGACGCCGATGCAGAGGGTGCCGATGCCGTCCCAGACGCTGTCGCCGGTGGCCAGGGCCATGCCGACACCGCCGAGGGCGAGGATCAGGCCGACGAGCGCGCCGAGGTCCTCGAGGAGGACGACCGGCAGCTCGGGCGCCTTGGCATGGCGCACGAACTCCTTCCAGGAGCGCCCGCCGCGCAGGGCGTTGGACTCCTTGATGGCGGTGCGGAAGGAGAAGCTCTCGGCGATGATCGCGAAGACGAGGACGCCGACCGGCCAGTACCAGTGCTCCAGCTCGTGCGGGTGCTTGATCTTCTCGTAGCCCTCGTAGAGGGCGAACATGCCGCCGACCGAGAACAGCACGATGGAGACGAGGAAGGCGTAGATGTAGCGCTCGCGGCCGTAGCCGAAGGGGTGCTGCGGGGTCGCCCGGCGCTGGGCCCTCTTGCCGCCCACCAGCAGCAGCCCCTGGTTGCCGGAGTCGGCGAGCGAGTGCACGGACTCGGCGAGCATCGACGAGGAGCCGCTGAAGAGGAACGCCACGAACTTCGCTACCGCGATCGCGAGGTTGGCGGCGAGTGCCGCCACGATCGCCTTGGTGCCGCCTGACGCGCTCATGTGTCCGCGTTGTCCCTTCGTACTCCGTGTGGGCCCGGGCGGACGTGGGTGCACGCCTGCCCGGGGTCTCGTCCGTCCTTCGACGGTGGGCCATTGTTGCAGCCCGGTTCTGCGACGGCGTGTCAGGGAGCCGTCACAGGACGGTCAGACGACGACGGTGGCCCTGAACAGGGTTCCGGTACCCGACACCTCGGCCTTTTCACCCGAAGGGACGAAGACGGAGGTGCCCGGGGTCAGTTCGTGCTCGCCCGCCCGTACGGAGCCGGCGGTGCAGAGCAGGATCTGCGGGGCGGTCAGGGTGAGGTCGTGGGTGGTGCCGCCCGCGGGGAGGACGTAGCGGGAGAGGCGGAACTCGTCGATGGGGGTCTCGTAGACCTCCTCGCCGTCCGGGCCGGCCTCCGGGCGCAGTACGCCGGGGTCGCCGGCCTCGAAGCGGACGATGCGCAGGAGCTCGGGGACGTCGACGTGCTTGGGGGTGAGGCCGCAGCGCAGGACGTTGTCGGAGTTGGCCATGATCTCGACGCCGAGGCCGTCGAGGTAGGCGTGCGGGACGCCGGCGCCGAGGAAGAGTGCCTCGCCGGGCTGGAGCCGGACGTGGTTGAGGAGCATGGCGGCGATGACGCCGGGATCGCCCGGGTAGTGGTGGGCGATGTCGGCGTACGGGGCGTACGCGCCGCCGAGGCGGTCGCAGGCGGCGGCCGCCTCCGTGACGGTGCGGCTCATCTCGTCGGGGTCGGCGGTGAGGACGGCGGTGAGGACCTCGCGCAGGGCCGCCTCTTCGGGATGGGCGTGCAGCAGGTCGACGTACGGCTTGAGGGAGTCGACGCCGAGGCCGTCGAGGAGTTCGGCGGCGCGCCGCGGGTCGCGGAAACCGCACAGGCCGTCGAACTCGGTGAGGGCGCAGATCAGCTCGGGCTTGTGGTTGGCGTCCTTGTAGGTGCGGTGCGGGGCGGCGACGGGGATGCCGCGGCGCTCCTCGTCCGCGTAGCCCTCCTTCGCCTGGGTCAGGTCGGGGTGGACCTGGAGGGAGAGCGGGGCTCCGGCGGCGAGGAGTTTGAGCAGGAAGGGCAGGCGGGGGCCGAACCTGGCGACCGCGTCCGGGCCGAGTTCCCGCTCCGGGTCGGCGTCGATGACCTCGACGAGCGTGCCCCGGCCGGTGCGCGAGGGCGCGCCGGGGTGGGCGCCCATCCACATCTCCGCCTGCGGCTCGCCGGTCGGTTCGGTGCCGAGCAGCCGCGGGATGGCGGTGGTGGAACCCCAGGCGTAGGGGCGGATGGTGTTGTCGAGGCGGTCCATGGGGTTCTCTGCGTTCCTTCTGCCGGTTCTCGTGCGGGCAGGCGCGGTGCGGGCCGTGCGTCCGCGCGGAGGGAGGATCAGGTGTTCCCGGGCATGATCAGGCTCTCGAGGCGAGCGCCAGGTAAACGGCGGCGAAATCCGTGACGGCGATCAGTTCCGCGAGGGTCTCCAGTTCGCCGCCCGCCTCCGGTTCCAGCTCGCTGATCGGCGTGTCGTGGGTGAGGGCCAGGTCGCGGGCGGCGGGGGCGGCGGTGAGGCCGCCGATGGGACGGTCGCGGAGCAGCACCACGCGCGCGTGCAGGGCGGGCGCCTCTTCGACGCGGTCGCGGAAGAAGTCGTCCGGGTCCGCACGGGCGGCGAGCCGGCCGGCCAGCAGGGCGCTGTGCGCGGCGAGTGCCTCGGGGAGTTCGGCGACGACGGCGGGGGTGCCGGAGAGTTCGGCGAGGGCGGCGGCGAAGCGGCGGCCCGCGGGCCCGGCCGAGGTCCCCTCGGTCCATACGACGGGGAGCGTGTCGGCGAGTTCGGCGGCCAGGGTCTTGGCGGGGTTGCTGTACGTCGCGATGGCCGGGCCGCAGCGTTCGGCGATGCCGTCGAGGCGGTCGGCGATCTTCTCCAGGGCGTCCGGCGGGGCGGTGAGCAGGCCGGTGCGGTCCAGGAGTGCGAGCAGCGGGGTGAGCAGCGCCCACAGGACGCCGGGGGTGGAGGCCGCGAGGGGTTCGTCCTGGTCGTAGGGCGCGGCGGCCATGGGGACGAACAGGCTGTGGGAGCCGCCGACGGCCTCGGCGAGCGGGGTGCGGGCGGGGGCGACGGCGACGACGGTGCAGCCGCGGCGGTAGGCCTGCTCGAAGAGCACGGACAGGCCCGGTTCGGTGCCGTCCGGGGTGGCGATGAGGAGCAGGTCCACGGAGCCGGCCCAGCCGGGCAGGTCCCAGCGCAGAGCGCCTGCCGCGGGGGCGACGCCGGTGGGTGCGAGGCGGGTGACGGGGCTGCCGGCTCCGGCCAGGGTGCCGAGGAGGTCGGCGGTCTGGGTGGCGGCGGCGCCGGGGCCGGCGATGAGCACGGCTCGGGGGCGGCCGTCGGGCTTCAGGTCGTTGACGCCGGCCTCGGCGGCGTGCCGTACGGCGGTGCGGACGCGGGCGCCGGCTTCGGCGGCGCCGCGGAGCAGGGCGTGGCGGTCGGCCTCGGCGAGGCCCTCCGGTGAGTCGAGCAGCGATTCGTCGAGCATGGGCGGCAGGCTCCGATCTCCGATCGGCGGGGCGTCGTCGGTGCGCGGGGCGGTGGACGCGCGTCGGTCACTCGGGGCGGCGGGCCTCGTCGACGAGGAGTACCGGGATGCCGTCGCGGACGGGGTAGGCCAGGCCGCAGTCCTGGCCGGTGCAGATCAGTTCCGTGTCCTGCTCCTTGAGGGGGGAGTGGCAGGCCGGGCAGGCGAGGATCTCCAGGAGGCCGGCTTCGAGTGGCATGGGGGTCCCTTCGCTGGGTGGATGTGCTGGTCAGGGTACCGCCGGTGGGCGGTGAGCGGCGCGAGCCGGTGCCTGCCGGGTGCGCCACGCCGGTGTGGGCCGGGGGTGGTCGCGCGACCGGCGCGGACGGGGTGCCGTCGCGCCCTCCCGTGCCGCCCCGGCCGCACGACTGTCCGCGGCCACGGGGTTACGACCGGATGATTCCCAGGGCCTCGTCGCGGATTCTGGTCATCGTCGCCTCGTCCCTGGCCTCCGCGTTCAGCCGGAGGAGGGGTTCCGTGTTGGAGGGGCGGACGTTGAACCACCAGTCGGGAGAGGTGACGGTGAGGCCGTCCAGGTCGTCGAGGGTGACGCCGTCGCGGCCCTCGTAGGCGGCCCTGATCGCGGCGAGGCGGGCGGTCTGGTCGTCGACGGTGGAGTTGATCTCGCCGGAGCCCGCGTACCGGTCGTACTGGGCGACCAGGGCCGACAGCGTGCCCTGCTGGCCGCCGAGGGCGGCGAGGACGTGCAAGGCGGCCAGCATGCCCGTGTCGGCGTTCCAGAAGTCGCGGAAGTAGTAGTGCGCGGAGTGCTCGCCGCCGAAGATCGCGCCGGTCCTGGCCATCTCGGCCTTGATGAAGGAGTGGCCCACGCGGGTGCGCTCGGGGGTGCCGCCGTTCTCCCGTACGACCTCGGGGACCGACCAGGACGTGATCAGGTTGTGGATGACCGTGCCCTTGCCGCCGTTGCGTGCCAGCTCGCGGGAGGCGACCAGGGCGGTGATCGCGGACGGGGAGACCGGCTCGCCCCGCTCGTCGACGACGAAGCAGCGGTCGGCGTCGCCGTCGAAGGCGAGGCCGAGGTCGGCGCCCTCCTCGCGGACCCGCTTCCGCAGGTCGACGAGGTTGGCCGGGTCGAGGGGGTTGGCCTCGTGGTTGGGGAAGGTGCCGTCGAGTTCGAAGTACATCGGGACGAGGGTGAGCGGCAGGCCGGAGAAGACCGTCGGGACCGTGTGCCCGCCCATGCCGTTGCCCGCGTCGACGACGACCTTCAGGGGGCGGACGGAGGTCAGGTCGACGAGCGAGCGCAGGTGCGCCGCGTAGTCGTCCAGGGTGTCGCGCCGGGTGATCGTCCCCCGGGTGCCGGCCGGCTCCGGGGCGCCCGTCCCGCTCCACTGCTCGACGAGTTCCCGGATCTCGGCCAGACCGGTGTCCTGGCCGACGGGGGCGGCGCCCGCGCGGCACAGTTTGATGCCGTTGTACCGCGCCGGGTTGTGCGAGGCCGTGAACATCGCGCCGGGGAGGTCCAGGGCGCCCGAGGCGTAGTAGAGCTGGTCCGTGGAGCACAGGCCGATCTCGGTGACGTCGGCGCCCCTGGCCGCCGCCCCGCGCGCGAAGGCGCCCGACAGGCCGGGGGACGACGGACGCATGTCGTGACCGGTGACGACGGCGGTCGCGCCGGTCACCCGGACGAAGGCGGCGCCGAAGAGCTCGGCGAGGGACTCGTCCCACTGGTCGGGAACGACTCCGCGCACGTCGTACGCCTTCACGATCTGCGACAGATCAGCAGCCACGGCCAGCCCTTCCGGAAGTCCTGTCGGTCACCACAAACTACCCGTAGGGGGTGACGCTCCGGTCGGGGCCACC
Organism: Streptomyces sp. 12E; assembly: GCF_055633275.1. NCBI lineage: Bacteria > Bacillati > Actinomycetota > Actinomycetes > Kitasatosporales > Streptomycetaceae > Streptomyces > Streptomyces sp. 12E. The sequence continues at coordinate 2,943,516 of NZ_JBVNCJ010000001.1, forward strand.
GAACGGGCCTTCGGAGGTCATGGAGGCCCAGGGCGGCATCCGGCCGAGCGCCGCCGTGCTCAGGCCCACCACGATCAGGCACATCACGAGCGGCGGGCCGCCCTCGCGGGCCGCCGGTTGGGCGGCCGCGCAGGCGGTGGTGAGGTTCTGCGGCGAGATCGTCCTGCCGAGGACGCCGCCGCAGCTGTGGGCGGCGGCGAGCAGCTCGGGCGACGGTCCGGGCTGCTGGGCGGCGGTCACCAGGAGGGCGCCGAAGAGGGCGTCGGAGGAGGTGTCGGAGCCGGAGACGGCGCCTCCGAACCAGCCGGGGACCGGGGACGGGAAGGCGAGGTCCGCCCCGGTCAGTTGTCCGGGGAGCGGAGGACGCGCAGGTGGCCGCGGCGTGCGACCTCCATGGGATCCGCCGTGCGGGGACCGCCGGCCCCTCCCGCCGCGCGCTCCTGGGGGCGGGCGGCCTCACGCACCGCGTTCGCAAGCGCTTCCAGGTCGTCTCCGCTGGGCTGGGCCGGGGCCGAACCGTCGAGCAGGCGGACGACCTCCCAGCCGCGCGGTGCGGTGAGGCGCTCGGAGTGCTCCGCGCACAGGTCGTAGCAGTGGGGTTCCGCGTAGGTGGCGAGCGGGCCGAGGACCGCGGTCGAATCGGCGTAGACGTACGTCAGCGTCGCGACGGCGGGACGGCCGCAGGCGGTGCGCGAACAGCGACGTACAGGGCTCACGATGTTGGACGGTACCGCACTCTTGAGCGGGCCGCGACGACTCTCCACCAGGTCACTCCACCGTGTCGCGGCGGGAAACGCCCCACATGTCCCTTTGGGCATACCTTGCCGAGCTGGGTGGACATGAGGGTTCGAGGGGCTGGTCGACACTGATTCCGGTCACCAGTTGGTACAAACACCGTCAATTGCCTTGAGTCCATCGGTCTCGGAGAGATGCGGAATCGAGCCCTACCTTGGCCGGAATGGTCATGTTGTGGCATGCCGTGCGGGTCGGCCGGAAGGCGTACGGGGATCGGGCGGGGCGGCGACGTGACGACTACGCTTCGCGGTGATGGACAGCTCTGTGACGCCCCGTGCCGCCGGATCCGGCCCCGGCCCCGGACCCCGACGCCGTGATCGCCACGGCCGGGGCATGCGCGGCCCGATCGCGCCTCCGCAGGTGCCGCTCGCCGCGAGCCGTGCGGAGACGTTCGCGGATCTCGTGCAGGACTCGGTGGAGCGGCTGGAGCGGCGGTGGCCGCAGTTGGCCGACGTCGATTTCCTGGTGCTGGACGTGCCGCGGCTGGACGGCGGGAGGGCCTGGAGCGATGATGCGGTGCCGCTGGGTGGGACCGTGGCCGCTGGTGAGGAGCGGCCGGCGCGGGTGGTGATCTATCGGCGGCCGGTGGAGATCCGCACCAAGGGTCGGGACGAGCGGGCGGCTCTCGTGCATGAGGTCGTGGTCGAGCAGGTGGCGGAGCTGTTGGGGCTGACGCCGGAGACGGTGGATCCCCGGTACGGGGAGGATTGACGGGGCCGGTGCGGGTGCAGGCGCGGTCGCGCCTGCACCCGGGGTGTCACGGGTGCGCCGCGTCGGTGCGGGCCGGGGGGTCTTCGCGCGGCCCGGCGCTTGCGGGCGGGGTCACTGCACGATCGACAGGTCCTCGTTCGACTCCGGTACCGCCACCGTCCCCCGGTCGTCCGAGAAGGGCTGGACCGTGAAGAACGGGACGCCGTTCTCCGTCGTCGTCAGCGTCCGGGACGCGTGGACCGGCGTGTCCGACTGGGGTTCCAGCGTGAGGGCGTACGTGCCCTTCACCCCGGCCGGAACCGGCGCCTCGACGTCCTGCGTGGTGCCCGACTTGATCGTGTACGTCTTCGAGGCCGCCGTACCGCCCTCGGTGCCCGCCGAGGCCGTGACCTTGATCTTCGCCGTGCCCTCGGGAGCCGTCACCGAGAGCGTCGTGCCCTTGGCCGTGTTGCCCACGGCCGTGGCACGCGTGCCGACCTGTCGTGCGGCCGGGATGAAGGCCGACTCCTGGTCGTCGCCCTTGCCGCGCAGCACCCGTACCGCCGCCACGACCGGGACGGAGCCGTCCGCCGCCGTCAGGACCAGGGAGCCCGCCTCGCCGCGCGTGACGTCGCCCAGGTCGACGGCCGTCGTCGTGCCGCCCTTCACGTGGAGGGTGTCGTGGCCGGCCGGAGTGATCAGACCGGAGGGGGAGGCCAGGCGCACCTTCAGGTCGACGCCGGCGTCGCCGGAGGTGAAGGCGACCAGGCGTACGGCGGTGGCGTCCTTCGGGATGCCGGGCAGGACGAGGCTGCCGGACGGGTCGGTCGTCGCGGGCAGCCAGTCGCCGCCCAGCCCGTCGTCCAGGGCCTGGACGACGGCGCCGACCCGGCCGCTGCGGACCACCACGTGCGCGGTCACATCGGTCTGCTTCTCGTCGGTGAGCGTCGAGAGCAGGACCGGCTCGGAGGAGTGCGGCTGGACCGTGATGCCCTCCCCCACCGTCGTCTCGAGGGCGCCGTCCTTGCCGTAGAGCTCGATGTCCACGACCGCCGCCGCGTCGTCGGGGTTGGTCAGGTGGACGTAGTCGGTGCGGTCGTCGCCGGTGCTCGTGCCGGGGAACCAGAACTCCGTGTCCGGGGCCGTGCAGGTGACGCCGTACATGCCCCGGCCCGTCCCCGCGGTGACCGTCGACGTCTGCTGCACGGTCCAGCCCGGCGCGAAGCGGCCCTCGGCGGTGCCGAGGAGGGCGGAGGAATCGCCGCCGGTCGTCTCCCCGGTGACCGGCTTGCCGGGCTCCCCGGGCTCCAGCACGGGCTTGGCGTCCTTGGCGTCCTTGTCTTCCTTGGCATCCTCGGACTTCGACTCGTCCGGCTTCCGCTCCGCGGCCGCCCGGAGTTCGGTCCTGCCCTCGTCGTCCGTGCCCTTCGTGACCGGTGTGAAGGACGTGTACGTCGTCTCGGCCAGGTCGGAGGTGCTGGGCGGGGGGCACACCAGGCTCGTGCGTTCCACGGGGAGGTGGGCCGCCGCCTTCGCCGTCCCGTCCGTGGCCTCGGCGCCCGGTGAGGACACCGCGGCGAAGCCGGTGACGGCGGCGAGCGCGGTCGCGCCCGCGATCAGGGACAGGGTGGTGCGGTTCACTGCTGGCTCCCGTCGGGACGCTCGCTGCCCGTGCCGTGGGGGTCGTACGACGTGTCGTAGCCCTGCGCGTAGTTCTGGTCGTAGCCCTGGGTGTAGGCCTGGTCGTACGGCGTCTGCTGGGCGCCGTAGGCGTACGGGTCGTACTCGCCGCCGCCCTGGGGATAGGCCTCCGCCTGGTAGGGCCGGCCGTAGGCGTCCACCGGGTACTGCCGGTACTGATCGTCCGGGTAGGCGTCCGGGTACTGCGCCGCCGCGTCCCAGTCACCGTGCTCGGGCTGGTGCGGGACGGGGGCGGGAGGCTGCTCGGACGGGTCGGGGAAGTCCTCGTCCGCGCCCGGTTCCCCGGCGGCCGGCTCTTCTGCGCCCGGTCGTCCGGCGGCGGCCTCCGCCTCGGCCTGGGCGCGCAGGCGGCGGGCGCGGCGGCCCTCACCGGCCATCGCCTCGGCGGGGACGGCCGGCTCCTCGGGCAGGTCGTCGTCGATGTCGCGGCGGCGGCCGGGCAGGGCCATGACGACGAGCACGACGGCGAGCAGGCCCTGGGCCCACAGCCAGGCGGTGTGGGTGACCGGGGCGTCGTAGGTGACGTCCAGCGTGCCGCCGGAGGCGGGGAGTTCGAAGCCCTGGGCCCAGCCGTCGACCGTCGTACGGGTCAGCGGCTTGCCGTCCAGGGTGGCGGTCCAGCCCTCGGCGGCGGTGTCGGCGAGGCGCAGGACGCGGCCCTCGGCCCCGTTCGGGATCTCGGTGTGGATCTCGACCGGGCCTGCCGCCACGGGCACGGGCCCGTCGCCGCCGTCCTTGGCGGGGACGATGCTCGCGCGCGCGACCTGCCGGTCCACCCGCCACAGCGCGCCGCCCGCCCGCTGGCTGAGCCGGGACAGGCCGGGAGTGGCGTCCAGGACGCGGGAGACCTCGCGCGGTGCGCCCGGGTGGACGAGGACGTAGCGGACGGCGAAGCCGCCGAGCTGGTCGGCCTGGTCGGCGCCGGAGCCGGCGACGAGGTTGGCGACGACCTTGTCGAGCACGGTGTTCTCGCCGTTCACCGCGGCGATCTCCGCGTCGCCCATGCGGGCGCCGGAGCCGCGGACCAGGACGTAGCCGACCCGGGCGGTGGAGTCGCTGTCGAGGACGAGGGTGCGGGCCTGGTCGCGGGTGCCGCTCTCCTCCGCGACGAACGCGGGCACCTGGACGGGGTCGCGTCGCTCGACCGGTCCGTCGGCACCGCGGATCATCCAGCCCGCGACGGCGACCAGCGGGCCGATCGCGCAGGCGAGGGCGATCAGCGCGGCGGCCGGCTGGCGCCAGCCGAAGCTCTGCTCGGCGACACGCGCCCGTGCCCCGTCGGCGCCGAGCACGGCGGCGGCCAGGACGGCGATGCCGTAGACGAGGGTGGCGGGGCCCGCCCATGCGGAGTTGTTGGACAGGACCGCGAAGACGAGGCCCACCAGGACGGCCGTCCACGCGGTGGTGATCGCCGTCCGGCGTTCGGAGCGGAGCAGGGCCGCGAGCGCGGCGAGCACCAGGCCGATGAGCAGCGGGCCGCCGACGGTGCCGGGGCCGCCCGGGCTCGCGCCGAGCAGGTCGAGCGCGGAGGCGGCGGAGGGGCCGTACTCCAGGCCCGCTTCCCGGAAGAAACCGAAGGGGAGGAGGGAGAACGACCACGGGGCGAGGACCAGCAGGGGGGTGCCCAGCTGGGCCAGGAAGCGCGGTCCGTAGGCCGGGAGGTCGGTCCTGCGCAGGGCCAGGACGCCGACGCCGAGGACCAGGGCGATGGGCCACACGATCGGGGTGAACGCCGTGGTGATCGTCAGCAGCAGGGCGTACGCCCAGGTGGCGCGCCAGCTGCCGCGGGTGTCCCCGGGGTTCGCGAGGCCGCTCGCGGCGACGCCCGCGCGGGCGGTCAGCGGCAGCAGCACGGCGAGTACGGCGGTGCCGATGCGGCCGCCGGCCAGGGCGCCGGTCGCGGCGGGGAGGAAGGCGTAGGCGACGGCCGCCCACGCGCGCAGCAGCCGGGACTCGACGAGCGGGCGGGAGGCGAAGTACGCGCTGAGGCCGGCCAGCGGTACCGAGCAGACCAGGAGGATCGTGACGGCGAGACCGGTGGAGCCGAGCAGGAGGGAGGCGAGGACCGCGACGATCGCCAGGTAGGGCGGCGCGGATCCGGTGCCGCCGGCGCCCACGGTGTGCCAGGCGTCGGTGTAACGGGCCCACAGCTCACCGGCGCCGCCGGGCACGGGGAGCAGGGCGCCGCCCGCGAGCGCGCCGCCGCCGAGGAGCTGGCGGCAGGCCGCGAGGGAGACCAGCAGCAGCACCAGGAAGAGCACCGGGCCGGGCTTGCGGGCGATGCGCTTGAGGCGGGCGAACTGCTCGACCTCCAGGAAGTCGGCGTCGTCGCCGCCGGGTCCGGACTCGACGACGCCGCCGTGGCGTCCGGCGCCGGAGGCGGCCTCGGGGTCGGAGCGGCCGACGAGGCTGCTCGCGACCTGTTCCACGGTGACGCGGACGGTCGCGCCGGGCGGCGGGAACAGCGGCCGCATCTCGCCCTTGTCGGTCCGCGGGCTGCCGCGGTGACGCCGCCCGGCGAGGATCCGTTCGGGCCGGAGCAGGGTGCCCACGAGACCGCGGATCTCGTCGACGGCCTGCCCGGGGACCTTGCCGACGAGATAGGCGAGGGTGCGGAGCAGGGTGCCGAGGACGACGCGCAGCAGCACCCAGGGCAGGGCGGCCGTGCGGGCGTTGACGAGCAGGGTGTAGACGGCGCCCGCCTTGTCCACCTTGTGCGGGGAGGCGGAGGTGCGGCCCACGCAGTCGACGGTGCGGCGCTCGCGGGAGGCGGCCTCGGCGTGCCGGACGACCGCGTCGGGGGCGACCAGGACCCGGTGTCCCGCGGAGTGGGCGCGCCAGCACAGGTCGACGTCGTCGCGCATGAGGGGCAGGTGCCGGTCGAATCCGCCGAGCCGGTCGAAGACGTCACGGCGGACCAGCATGCCGGCGGTGGACACCGACAGCACGGGCCGTACGTGGTCGTGCTGGCCCTGGTCCTGTTCGCGGCGGTCCAGGCCGGTCCAGCGGCGGCCGGAGTTGGCGATGGAGACGCCGACCTCGAGGAGCTGTCTGCGGTCGTACCAGCCGCGGAGCTTGGGGCCGACGACGGCCACGTCGTCACGGCCGAGTTCGTACTCGTTCTCCACGACGCGCAGCATCTGGGCCAGCGCGTCGGGTTCGGGCGCGCAGTCGTCGTGCAGCAGCCACAGCCACTGGACCGGCTCCCCGTGCGGGAGATCCGGCAGGTCGTAGGCGTCGTCGCGCCAGCTGCGGGTGGCCGGGTCCCAGCCGCTCGGCCGCTTCAGGTACGGCAGGTCGTCCGGCGTGAGGTGCGGGGCGCTGCGGTGGCACTCCTCGACCGCCTGGCCGAAGCCGGTGCGCCGGGCGAGGTGCAGCACGCGTTCGTCGCCGAGGGCCTCGGCGACCAGCCGGGCGGAGTCGTCCGCGCTGCCGGTGTCGGCGCCCATGGCGAACTGGACGGGGCGCTCCTGGCCGAGCAGCCCGGCGAGCGCGTCGGGCAGCCAGCGGGCGCCGTCGTGGGAGACGAGGACCGCCGTCACCACGTGACGCGGGAACTCAGGGGTGGCAGCGAGGTCTTGCCGGGCTGCCGTGTGGCTGTGCACGGACATCGAGGTACGGGCCCCGGTTCGGTGGTCTGGGGGGAACGCCTGTGCCCGACGGGGACAGCGAGGCGTCTCGGACGAGCGACCACACTATCGGCTGGCCACCAGAGCGGCCCGCCGCCTGTGGACAACCCACCCGCGACGGGCCTTAAGTGACGTATGTACGACTTGGTGTGCGCGCCGCGCGTGCGGCGGCGATGCGCCGGTCCGTCAGACGGCGGCCTTCTTCAGCCGACGGCGCTCCCGCTCGGACAGGCCGCCCCAGATGCCGAAGCGCTCGTCGTTGGCGAGGGCGTACTCGAGGCACTCGGAGCGGACCTCGCAGGCGAGGCAGACCTTCTTCGCCTCCCGGGTCGAGCCGCCCTTCTCGGGGAAGAAGGACTCGGGGTCGGTCTGGGCGCACAGCGCGCGCTCCTGCCAGCCGAGCTCCTCGTCCGCGTCGTCGACCAGCAGTTGCTGCACCAGCTCGGTCATGTGCGCCCCTCGTCCGTCCTTCGCGTCCCCGTGATCCAGCCGTTACCGATCCCGGCTGAACGACACGAGTGAAATTACAAGTGTGCTGCTCCGGGCGAGTCAAGCCGAGATCTGCTATTGGGCCCCTTATTCACTCTGCGGAACCAAGGCCGAGCCGAAAGTGTTCAAATCGTCCTAAACCTTGGCACACGTACGGGACCCGCGCGGGCCTCCCACCCCATGCGGAGTCCCCTGGGGGAGGACGCCCGGAGGGCCGATCTCGTTGCGACACCCGCATCGAAGCGAAGCGGATCACAGTCGGATCACGGGATCGCAACGACGCGCGGGGTGCCCGGTCGTGGGCTCCATGTGTCCCGGGAAACGACTGAGCAAACCTTTCACCTGTGAGATGAACCGGATGAGGTGAACCATGTCCCGCACACCAGGTGCCGGGTTGACAGTGGAGGAGTGAACCGCTGTCCTAGTGGGCATGCTCGCGAATTCGGCACTCACCTCGACCCGCCCCGCCGGGTTCCTCGGTGCTGCCCGCGCTCGCTGTAGCTGTCGCTGTTCCGGCTGTTGAGCCCTCTTCCGTAGCTCCAGCCCTCGCCGGGTCCACAGACCCGGCCCCTGTTTCCTTCGCTCCCCATCAGGGCGCTCCTCGCCGCCGTCCGCGATCCGGGCACACGCGGCGCGACACCCTCTCCCCACCGCTTATCCGCCAAGGAACCTCCGCATCCATGAACAGCGACAGCGACCTCCAGATCGCCGGCGACATCCTCGAAGTCCCGCACCTGCTCCAGCCCCCGCGCGAGCACCCGGCCACCGTGGCCGAGTTCGCCGGCCTGGCCCGCTCCCTCGCCGCCGACCGCTCCCAGTGGGAGCACCTCGTCCGCTACGACGCCACCAGCCGCTGGTACCACCGGCTGCGCACCGGCCCCGGCTACGAGGTGTGGCTGCTGTCCTGGGTGCCCGGCCAGGGCAGCGGACCGCACGACCACGGCCGCTCCGCCGGCGTGCTCACCGTCCTGGACGGCGCCCTGACCGAACGCACGGAGCGCGGCACGCGCGCGTTGACGGCCGGCGCGCAGCGCGTCTTCGCACCCGGCTACGTGCACGAGGTCGTCAACGACGCGCTGGAACCCGCGGTCAGCCTGCACATCTACTACCCGGGCCTCACCGAGATGCCGATGCACGCCTCCCCCCACTGCGAGGCGCGCACGGCGCCCGGCCCGGTGACTGCCTGACGCGAGGCCGTAGCGGCCTGCGAGGATGGACCCATGCGCATTGTGGTTCTGGCAGGCGGCATCGGCGGTGCCCGTTTCCTGCGCGGTCTGAAGCGGGCCGTGCCGGACGCGGACATCACGGTCATCGGCAACACCGGGGACGACATCCACCTCTTCGGGCTGAAGGTCTGCCCGGACCTCGACACGGTGATGTACACGCTCGGCGGCGGTATCGACGAGGAACAGGGCTGGGGGCGGACCGACGAGACCTTCCACCTCAAGGAGGAGCTCGCGGCGTACGGCGTCGGCCCGGAGTGGTTCGGGCTCGGTGACCGGGACTTCGCCACGCACATCGTGCGGACGCAGATGCTCGGCGCCGGTTTTCCGCTCAGCGCGGTGACGGAGGCGCTCTGCGACCGCTGGAAGCCCGGCGTGCGCCTCATCCCGATGACCGACGACCGCGTGGAGACCCATGTGGCGGTCGAGCTGGACGGCGAGCGCAAGGCGATCCACTTCCAGGAGTACTGGGTGCGGCTGCGGGCCTCGGTGCCGGCCGAGGCGGTCGTGCCGGTCGGTGCGGAGCAGGCGAAGCCGGCGCCGGGCGTCCTGGAGGCGATCGCCGGGGCCGACGTGATCCTCTTCCCTCCGTCCAATCCCGTGGTCTCCGTCGGCACCATCCTCGCCGTCCCCGGCATCCGGGAGGCGATCGCCGACGCGGGCGTGCCGGTGATCGGCCTGTCGCCGATCGTCGGGGACGCGCCGGTGCGCGGCATGGCCGACAAGGTGCTGGCGGCCGTCGGCGTGGAGTCCACGGCTCCGGCGGTGGCCGAGCACTACGGCTCGGGCCTGCTGGACGGCTGGCTGGTCGACACGGTCGACGCGGGCTGCGTGGAGCGCGTCGAGGCGGCCGGGATCCGCTGCCGGGCCGTACCGCTGATGATGACCGACGTCGACGCGGCCGCGCGGATGGCACGGGAGGCGCTGACGCTGGCGGAGGAGGTCCGGGCGGTATGAGCGGCACGGGCTACCGGGTCTGGCCCGTGGCGGGCCTGCCCGAGATCCGCGAGGGCGACGACCTGGCCAAGCTGATCGCGGCCGCCGCCCCGGACCTGTCCGACGGCGACGTCCTCCTCGTCACCTCGAAGATCGTCTCCAAGGCGGAGGGCCGGATCGTCGAGGCGGCGGACCGGGAGGCCGCGATCGACGCGGAGACGGTGCGCGTGGTGGCCCGGCGCGGCGCGCTGCGCATCGTGGAGAACCGGCAGGGCCTGGTCATGGCCGCGGCCGGGGTCGACGCCTCCAACACTCCCGCCGGTACGGTCCTGCTGCTGCCCGAGGATCCGGACGCCTCCGCGCGGACGATCCGTCAGGGCCTGCGCGAGGCGCTCGGCGTCGAGGTCGGCGTGATCGTCACCGACACCTTCGGCCGGCCCTGGCGCGCGGGACTGACCGATGTCGCGATCGGCGCGGCGGGCGTCCGGGTGCTGGACGACCTGCGCGGCGGCACCGACGCGCACGGCAATCCGCTCGGCGCCACGGTCGTCGCCACGGCCGACGAACTCGCCGCGGCGGGCGACCTGGTCAAGGGCAAGGCGTCCGGCCTTCCGGTGGCCGTGGTCCGCGGACTGCCGCACGTGGTGGCGGCCGACGACGGCGAGGGCGCGCGGGCGATGGTCCGCGGCGCGCGCGACGACATGTTCCGCCTCGGCACGTCCGAGGCGGTACGCCGGGCGGTGACCCAGCGCCGTACGGTGCGGGCCTTCACGGACGAGCCGGTCGACCCCGGAGCCGTACGCCGCGCGGTGGCCGCGGCGGTCACGGCGCCGGCCCCCCACCACACCACGCCGTGGCGGTTCGTGCTGCTGGAGTCACCCGGGTCCCGCACCCGTCTCCTGGACGCCATGCGCGAGGCCTGGATCGCCGACCTGCGCCGCGACGGCAAGACCGAGGAGTCGATCGCCAAGCGCGTCCGCCGCGGCGACGTCCTGCGCAATGCGCCGTACCTGGCCGTCCCCTGCCTGGTCATGGACGGCTCGCACACCTACGGGGACGCGCGGCGGGACGGCGCGGAGCGGGAGATGTTCGTGGTCGCCACGGGCGCCGGCGTGCAGAACTTCCTGGTCGCGCTGGCCGGGGAGCGGCTGGGCTCGGCGTGGGTGTCGTCGACCATGTTCTGCCGCGAGGTGGTCCGCGAGGTCCTGGACCTGCCCGCGGACTGGGACCCGATGGGCGCGGTGGCGATCGGCCACCCGGCGCAGGACCCGCGTCCGCGGCCGGAGCGGGACGCGGGCGGTTTCATCGAGGTGCGGTGAGCGTGCGCCTACCCTCATAGGGCCCCGCTCCACCTCCACCCCTGGGATCTCTCGTGGCAGGACGTTTCGCACCCCGCCCGGCACGTACGGATGTACGCGGCGGGCAGGTCGCCGTGTCCGCCGGGGTCCCCCGCCGGGCGCCGGTCCCCGCCCGCGTGCGGACGTGGGCGCCAAAGGGGCCCCTGGACCTCGGGCTGGTCCTCGGGCCGCTGCGACGGGGGCCCGGGGACCCGACCTTCCGGGCGCTGCCGGACGGTTCCGTGTGGCGGGCCAGCCTGACTCCGGCGGGACCGGGGACGCTGCGGGTGACGGCGCGTCCGGACGGGATCCGGGGCGAGGCGTGGGGGCCGGGCGCCGACTGGCTCCTGGACAGGCTGCCGGAGATGCTCGGCGCCGCCGACGATCCGTCCGCCTTCGTGCCCCGGCACAGGCTGCTGGCGCTGACCCGGCACCGGCGTCCGGGACTGCGGCTGACACGGACCGGGCTGGTGCTGGAGTCGCTGATCCCGTCGATCCTGGAGCAGAAGGTCACGACGGGTGAGGCGTACCGGGCCTGGCGGCTGCTGGTACGGAAGTACGGGGAGCCGGCGCCCGGGCCCGCGCCGGAGCGGATGTCGGTGATGCCTGCGCCCCGGACGTGGGCGCTGATTCCCTCCTGGGAGTGGCATCGGGCCGGGGTCGACGACAAACGGGCGTCGACGGTTCTGCGGGCGGTGCGGGTCGCCGCGCGGCTGGAGGAGGCGGTGGGGATGCCTCCCGCCGAAGCGCAGGCGCGGTTGGAGCTGGTGCCGGGGATCGGGCCGTGGACGTCGGCGGAGACGGTGCAGCGGAGTCATGGGGCGGTGGACGCGGTGACCGTGGGGGACCTGCATCTGCCGGGGATCGTGGGATGGGCTCTGGCGGGGGACCGGTATGCGGACGACGCGGTGATGCTGTCGCTGCTGGAGCCGTACGCGGGGCAGCGGCACCGGGCCGCGCGGTTGGTCCTGCTGAGCGGGAAGGTGCCGGAGCGGCGGGCGCCGCGGATGCCGTACGGGGACATCGGGCGGCTGTGAGGTCCGGCGGCACCGGTGTTCGCGGGTGCGCGGCGTCGGTGCGGGCCGGGGGTGGCTTCACCGCCCGGCGCCTTGCGGGGTGCCCGGCGTCGGTGCGGGCCGGGGGGCTCGGCCCGGCGCCTGCGGGGTGCCGCCGCATCCTCCCTCCTCCATCGCCCTGGGGGTGCCTCCCAGGCCCTCGAGGCACTGGGAGGCACGACTGCCCGCGGCCGGCGCGAGGACGACGGCAGGTGGTCGTGTACGGCAGGGAGGGGGTGGGGGCGGCCGCCCGCAGTGGCCGGCGCGTCCGCGCCCCGCGCCCCGCGCCCCGCGCCCCTTCCAGCGGACGTGATCCGCGCCGGTCCGAGGACGGACGCCCCGGCGCAGGCGCCGCCGGACCGGGCGGTCACCGGTCCGAGGAGAACCGGAGGGCGCCTGCCGGAATGGTCGCGTCGCACCAGACGCGGGCGCCCTCGCGGAGTTCGTTGCGGGGGCCGACGACCGCGCCGTCGCCTATGACCGTGCCGGTGAGGACCGTGTGTTCGCCCACCCGTGCCCGCGTACCGATCAGCGAGTCGGTGATGACCGCGCCCGGCTCGATCACCGCCCCCGGCAGGATCGTGCTGCCGAAGACGCGCGCGCCCTCCGCCACGAACGCGCCCTCGCCCACCACGGTCCCGCCCGCCAGCTTCGCGTCCGGCGCCACGGTCGCCGTGGGGAGCACCAGCCGGTCCCCGCAGCGCCCGGGCACCGCCGGCGACGGAGCACGGCCCAGCACCAGGTCCGCCGAGCCCCGCACGAAGGCCGCCGGGGTCCCCAGGTCCAGCCAGTACGTGGAGTCGACCATCCCCTGCAGATGCGCCCCCGCCGCCAGCAGCCCCGGGAACGTCTCCCGCTCCACCGACACCACCCGTCCCGCCGGGATCGTGTCGATCACCGACCGGCGGAAGACGTACGCCCCCGCGTTGATCTGGTCGGTGACGATCTCCTCCGGCGTCTGCGGCTTCTCCAGGAAGGCGAGCACCCTCCCCGTGTCGTCCGTCGGCACCAGCCCGTAGGCCCGCGGGTCCGTCACCTTCGTCAGGTGCAGCGAGACGTCCGCGCCGGTCGTCTCGTGGGTGCGCACCAGCGCCCGGATGTCCAGCCCCGTCAGGATGTCCCCGTTGAAGATCAGCACCGGCTCGTCCGGCCCCGAGTGCAGCCGGGACGCGACGTTCCGGATGGCGCCGCCCGTACCGAGTGGTTCCTCCTCCGTCACGTACTCGATGTGCAGCCCGAGGGCCGCCCCGTCGCCGAAGTACGGCTCGAAGACCTCGGCCAGGTAGGACGTGGCCAGGACGATGTGCTCGACGCCCGCCGCCCTCGCTCTCGCCAGCTGGTGCGTGAGGAAGGGCACCCCGGCCGCCGGGACCATGGGCTTGGGCGTGTGGACCGTGAGCGGCCGCAGCCGCGTGCCCTTGCCGCCGACCAGGAGGATCGCTTCTGTCACCTGTCGTCTCTGCTTCCTGCCGGGACCGGCCGAACTGTCTTTCGGCCGGCCAGTGTATGCAGACCGTCTCCAGCAGGAAGGAGCGCCCGGCCCGCCTCAGCGGCCCTGGTGACGAGCCGCCGTGGAACGCACGGTGCCGAGCTTCTTGTACAGCTTCCCCCCTGGGCACGAGGTGTTGAACCCGTCCCGGTGACCGGAGATCACGTTCAGTCGCACCTTCTTACCTTTTCGGTAGAGATTGCCACCGGCGGACTTCAGATATGTCTTGGCGCGCGGATTCATCCCGTGCAGTCCGAGTTTCCACGCGGCGAGCCGGGCGACGGCCTTCACGGCGGAGGAGGACGGCTTCTTGGAGCCGTAGGAACCGATCACCGCGATCCCCGTGGTGTCGGTGTTGAACCCGAGGGTGTGCGCCCCCTTGACCGGCTTCGCCACTCCCCCGGCCCGGCCCTCGTAGATCCTGCCGCACTTGTCGACGAGGAAGTTGTAGCCGATGTCCCGCCAGCCCAGGCTCCGCACGTGATAGCGGTAGAACCCGCGGACGAGCGAAGAGGCCTGCGCGCACGTGTAGGTGTTGCCGGAGGCGGTGTGGTGCACGAAGGCCGCCTTGACCTTGCCGGTGTACACGAACCGCTTCCCCCGCAGGCTCTCGTCGGCCCCCCAGCCGCGCCGGGTGACGATGGCGGGGCGCGGCCCGACGTACGGCTCGGCCCGCTGCCGCCCGGTCAGTTCGGCCCCGCGCAGGGTGAGGTACTCCTGCCGGGTCTGTTCGTCGTCCAGTGCGGGGATCTCCAGGGCGCCGAGGGGCGCGAGTGCGGAGTTGGCCTCGGAGGCGGCGGTCGCCTCGGCGCTCATGGCGCCGGTGCTCGGGCCGTCCGGGGTCTCCTCCCCCGGGTCGACGAGTTCGAGCCGCAGCCCGGAGGGCACCCCCGGGCCGGCGCCGTCCTCGGGTTCGCCGGCCCCCGGCTCGTCGAGCCCGAACGCACCGCCCCCGGCCCCCTCCTCGCCCTCGTGCTCACCCTCGCCGGGCTCCGGCAGAACCCGGATCTCCACCCCGTCCGACTCCCCCACCCACAACGGCGCCGTGGCGCCGCGGACCCCGTCCGCGGCGCCCTCCGCGCTGCCCGGGCCGGCCCCGTGGTCGGCGTGGTGCGTCTCGACGTCCCGCCAGCCGGACCAGGCTCCGGTGTCCGCCGCCCGGGTGCGGACCTGGACGCGGCCGTGGAGTTCGGTGGCGGGGTCGTCCCAGACGACGCCGAGGAGGGAGAAGGGACGTACGGCCCGCGGGGCCAGGCCGAGGACGGCGGCGCCGGAGGCGCGGTCACGGGCGAGGGGTCTCAGGGGCAGCGACTGGGTGCTGCCGGGAACGTCGGGCCGGGCCGTCACCGCTGTGCGCGTGGCCGCTCCCGCCCTCGGCACGGGTTCCGCGTCCGCCGCGGTGGCGGGCGGGCCGAGCGGGAGGGCGAGGGTGGCGGCGCAGGTGACGCCGATTGAGGAAGCAAGAATTCCACGCATGCTCCTGAGCTTGGACATGGTCAGACAAATCTGTCCATCGGGAAGTTGACGGCCTGTCGGGACCCGTTCCCCCGAACCGGTGCCCCCGGCAGGCGGTGCGCGCGGACGGGTCCGCGTACGCTTGCGCGGGTGAACGCCACCGATCGCACCCCTGCCGACCTGCTGGGTTCCGCGCTCGCCGCGGACCCGGGACGCCCCCTGGTGACCTTCTACGACGACGCCACGGGCGAACGCGTCGAACTGTCCGTGGCCACCTTCGCCAATTGGGTGGCCAAGACCGCCAACCTCCTCCAGGACGAACTGTCCGTGGAACCCGGCGACCGGGTGGCCCTGCTGCTGCCCGCGCACTGGCAGACGGCGGTCTGGCTGCTGGCGTGCGCGTCGGTGGGCGCGGTCGCGGACGTGGCCGGGGACCCGGCGGCGGCCGACGTGGCCGTGAGCGGTCCGGAGCCGGAGTCGCTGGAGGCCGCGCGGGCCTGCTCGGGGGCCAGGATCGCGCTGGCGCTCAGGCCGCTCGGCGGGCGCTTCCCGCAACCGCCGGAGGGCTTCGCCGACTACGCCGTCGAGGTACCGGGGCAGGGCGACCGCTTCGTGCCGTACGCGCCGGTCGACCCCGAGGAGCCGGCGCTGATCGTGGCGGGCCGGGAGTTCACCGGGGCGGAGGTGGTCGAGCGGGCCCGGGCAGAGGCGCCGGAGATCGGTCTGACCGGACCGGGCTCGCGGATCCTGTCGGGACGGCCGTACGACACGTGGGAGGGCCTGAACACGGGCCTGTACGGGCCGTTGGCGGCCGGCGGCTCCGTGGTGCTGTGCCGGAACCTGGACCGCCTCGGGGGCGACGCCCTGGACAAGCGGGTGGAGAGCGAACGGGTGACGGTCATCGCCCGGTGAGGGCGTCGCCGCCCGCCGGGCCGTGAGAGGCGCCGCCCTCCGCCCCGGCCGACGCGCTCCCCACCACCCCGCCGGGACCGTCCCCCCACGACACCCCCGTCCGCCCCGCTCCCTCCCCCGTCCGGCGCACCACCACCCGCCCCGGACCGCCGTCCCGGGTCATCGTCGTACGCAACGGCACCACCACACGCCGTACGCAGTGAGGGGTGGACCCGGTCATGAGCGACACCGCAGGCGCGTCCTCCGCGCGGCCGGAGGTCGGCCGCGCCCTCGGCCCGGGGACGGGGTCCTCGGCGAGCGGGCGGGGGCGGGCCCGGCGGCGACGGCGGCGCTGGGCGTGCGGCACCGGGCTCGCCGTCGCCGTCGCGCTGCTCGCGGCCGGGGGCGCCGGGTGGGCGGTGTACCGGAAGCTGGAGGGGAACATCACCCCGGACGAGGCGGCGGCGGCCGAACTCGGGCGGTTCGAGAAGGAACGGCCCACGGCGCTCGTCGAGGACGCCAGGAACATCCTGCTGATCGGCTCGGACTCGCGCTCCGGGGACGAGAACGCCCGCCACGGGCGGGACGCGGGGACCGGGCGTTCGGACACCGTGATCCTGCTGCACCTGTCGGCGGGCCGGCACAGCGCCACCGCGGTGTCCGTCCCCCGGGACCTGATGGTGGTCGTGCCCGGCTGCCGCCGCCCCGACGGATCGCGTTCCGAACCGGTGTTCACGTTGTTCAACTCGGCTTTCGCGGTGGGCGGTTCGGCCTGCACCATCCGAACGGTGGAGAAACTCACGGACATCCGCGTCGACCACCACGTCGTCGTCGACTTCGGCGGCTTCAAGGACATGGTCGACGCGGTGGGCGGGGTCGAGCTGTGCCTGCGCGAGCCCGTCGACGACGAGGACGCCGGACTGAGACTGCCGGCGGGCCGGGTGACGCTGAACGGGGAGCAGGCGCTCGGTTACGTCCGCGCCCGCAAGACCCTCGGCGACGGCAGCGACACCGGCCGCATGGAGCGGCAGCAGCGCTTCCTCGGCGCGCTCGCCCACGAGGTGGGCGGCAATGACGTGCTGCTGAATCCGGTGAAGCTGTACCCCGTGCTGGACGCGGCCACCTCGTCGCTCACCACCGACCCGGCGCTGGCGAGCCTGCGGGGCCTGTACGAACTCGCGCGCGGACTGCGCGAGATCCCCACGGAACGGGTGCGCTTCCTGACCGTCCCGCGGGAACCGCACACCGGGGACCCCGATCGTGACCAGCTCGCACAGCCCGCGGCGGAGGAGCTGTTCGCCCGGCTGCGCACGGACCGGCCCGTGGTGGTCGCGCCGACCGCGCGCGATTCCGCTCCGGACGGCGGTCCCGGCGGCGCCTCTCCGGCGCCCACGTTCTCCGGCAACTCCGCCGCCGAGGACCTCTGCGGGTGAGGCGGGATCCGGGGCCGGCACAGGTCCGGCACCGGACCGGCCCGGAACGATGGCCCCTTGGTTCGGGAAACGCACGCATTGCCCGCTGTAAGGAATCTGAGAATGCGCGTCCGCCGTCGCCCCGCGGCGAACCGGGCGGTTAATGTGACGGTCCGGTGCGCCTGCGCCCGAGAGGCCCCGCCACGCGGTGGAGCGCGCGCCGGGAAGACCGAGACCGGGCGTCCGGAGGGGAGGGCGCACCGCGTGGCCCCGACGGAGGATGCGGACAGGCGTGAACGCGCAAGGACGTGAGCGGACGGAGAACGTCGACCCCGCGGACCAGTGGGTGCTGAATCCGCGTACCGGCGAATACGAACTGCGACTGTCCCCCTCCGCACCGCGGCCGACCGTCCCGGGGCCGCGCGGACCCGCCCCCGGGGACACCGTGGACACCGCGGACGGCGTGAAAGGCCGTCGTACGGCCGCGCCCGGCCGTGAGGTCCCGCCCCAGCGGCGGCGCCGCACGGCACCCGAGGAACCGGCGCCCGGGCGGCGCGGACGCCGCCCGGCGAAGAAGGCACGGAAGAAGTCCCGCGGCAAGAAGGTCCTGCTGTGGACCGGCGGCGCCATGGCGTTCGTCGTGCTCGCCACCGGCGTCGGCGGCTACCTCTACCTGGAGCACCTCAACGACAACATCCAGTCCCTCCCGGACGACGGCGCCGGCACCGGTGGCTTCCAGAAGGACAAGGCCATCAACATCCTGCTGATCGGCACCGACAAGCGCACCGGTGAGGGCAACGAGGGCTACGGCGACGCGGGCAGTGCCGGCCACGCGGACACCACGATCCTGCTGCACGTCGCCAAGGACCGCTCCAACGCCACCGCGCTCAGCATCCCCCGCGACCTGATCGTCGACGTCCCCGACTGCCCGACCACGCAGGAGGACGGAACGGAGAAGGTCATCCCCGGCTCCACCGGCGTCCGCTTCAACACGAGCCTCGGCCAGGACGGCCGTACGCCCAGCTGCACCATGCGGACCGTCACCGAGCTGACCGGCATCACCCCCGACAACTTCATGGTGGCCGACTTCAACGCGGTCAAGACGCTGACCACGGCCGTCGACGGGGTCGAGGTGTGCCTGGCGAAGGACATCGACGACCCGGACTCGCACCTGAAGCTGCCGGCGGGCACCCACACCATCCAGGGCGAGCAGGCGCTGGCCTTCGTGCGCACCCGGCACTCGGTGGGCTTCGGCGGCGATCTGAGCCGCATCGAGATCCAGCAGCAGTTCCTCAGCGCGCTGATGCGCAAGCTGAAGTCCAACGACACCCTCACCAGCCCGTCCAAGATGCTGAAGCTCGCCGAGGCGGGCACCGAGGCGCTGACCGTCGACTCCCGGCTGGACAGCATCGGCAAGCTGAAGGACCTCGGTCTGGAACTGGGCAAGCTCAACACCGAGAACCTGACCTTCACCACGGTGCCGGTGGAGGACAACCCGGCCGAGCAGGTCAAGGCGACGGTCGTCCTCAAGGAGACCCCCGCCCAGCGGGTCTTCGACATGATCAAGAACGACGTCTCCTTCACCGAGGTCAAGAAGAAGGAGAAGAAGGAGGCCGCCGCGGTCGCCGCCCGTCTGAAGGGCGCCAAGTCCGACCCCGGCGAGGTCCGCGTCCGCATCCTCAACGGCGGCGCCCCCTCCGGCAGCGCCCAGGACGAACTCAACTACCTCCAGAACGAGGCCGGCGTCACCAAGTCCGAGAACGCCGGCAACGCCCCCCAGGCCCTGAAGAAGACCACCCTCGAATACGCCCCCGACCAGGCCGACCAGGCCCGCCGCCTCGCCGACATCCTCGGCCTGTCCGGCTCCGCCATGAAACCCGGCGAAAGCGTCGACAACGCCCAGGGCCTGCCCACCATGACCCTCACCCTCGGCAAGGACTTCAAGGGCGCCGGGATCAAAATCGACGCCACCTCCGGACAGACCCCGCAGGGGGTCCGGAAGTCCACGGCGGACAAGGTCAAGTGCGCCGAGTGATCCGACGGGCCCGTCACCCGTCCTGCGCAGCGGCCCTGTTGCGGCCCGGGGCGACCGGTCCGGGGGAGCGGGAGCACGGCCGGATACGGTCCGGCCCGCCGGGGCGGCGCTTTTGAGGGGACGGTCCCGGCACGGGCGACGAGCCGGCCGGGGACGCCCTGCGGGCCGCCGAGGCGCCGGGCGTTCCGGCGGGCGCGACGCGGAAGCCGACGGACGTGTCCGGCGTCACGGTCGACGCCGGAGCAGACCGGCGCCCGGGAGCGCCGTATCCCCGGCGGAAGAAGCCGCAGGCCGGTGACCTGCCCGACAGCGGCGACGCCCGGAACGGATCGGGGACGGGCACGCACATGGACGTGTACAAGCCTTACCGATGGTAGGAATTCGGCACAAACGAGAGATCGCACCGGGGGCGGGAACGTCGGATACGTCACCTGTACCGTTCGACTCTCAACTTGGCAGATAGTGTGAGCACCCCCGTGCCCGCCATGAGGTCCGCTCTGGCGCAGTGCACGTGCCGACTTTTACCGTGCGCCTTCGGAGCAGGCGCCGCGTGGCCCTGACGGAGGATGGGAAGACCGTGGACGCGCAAGGACGTGGGCGGGCAGACGACGTGGATCCCGCGGACCAGTGGGTGTTGAATCCGCGTACCGGCGAATACGAGATGCGGCTGTCACCCTCCGCACCGCAGTCGTCCGTCCCGGGCCCGCGCAGGTCCTCCCCCGGTGACACCGCGGACGGCGCGAGAGGCCGTCGTACGGCCGCGCCCGGCCGTGAGGTCCCGCCCCAGCGGCGGCGCCGCACGGCGCCCGAGGAACCGGCGCCCGGGCGGCGCGGACGCCGCCCGGCGAAGAAGAAGTCCCGCGGCAAGAAGGTCCTGATGTGGACCGGCGGCACCATGGCGTTCGTCGTCCTCGCCACCGGCGTCGGCGGCTACCTGTACCTCAAGCACCTCGAGGGCAACGTCACGACGACGGACGTGGGCGACGCGGGCAGCAGCAGCTTCAAGAAGGACGAGGCCTTCAACATCCTCATCGTCGGCACCGACAAGCGCACCGGTGAGGGCAACGAGGGCTACGGCGACGCGGGCAGTGCCGGCCACGCGGACACCACGATCCTGCTGCACGTCGCCGAGGACCGCTCCAACGCCACCGCGCTCAGCATCCCCCGCGACATGATCGTCGACATCCCCGACTGCCCGACGACCCTGGAGGACGGGACGGAGAAGGTCGTTCCGGGACAGCGGGGCGTGCGCTTCAACCGCAGCCTCGGCGAGAGCGGCCGGGACGCCGGCTGCACCATGCGCACGGTGAAGGAGGCGACCGGCATCCAGCCCCACCACTTCATGATGGCCGACTTCAACGCGGTCAAGACGCTGACCACGGCCGTCGGCGGCGTGAAGGTCTGTGTGGAGCACGCCGTCGACGATCCGAAGTCCCATCTGAAGCTGCCCGCGGGCGAGTCCGAGATCGAGGGCGAGCAGGCGCTGGCCTTCCTCCGCACCCGGCATTCCTTCGGCAACGAGGGCGACCTGGACCGCATCAAGGTCCAGCAGCAGTTCCTGGGCTCCCTCATGCGGCAGATGTCCTCCAGCGACACCCTCACCAGCCCCACCAAGCTGATCAATCTGGCCGAGGCCGCGACCGAGGCGCTCACCGTGGACAGCGCCATCGGCAAGGTGGGAACGCTCAAGGACATCGCCCTGGAGCTGAAGAAGGTGCCGACGAAGAACATCACGTTCCTGACGGTGCCGGTGGTCGACAACCCGGCCGAGCAGGTCAAGGCGACGGTCGTCCCCGACCAGGCGAAGGCGCCCCGGGTCTTCGAGATGATCGCGAACGACGTCTCCTTCACCGAGGTCAAGAAGAAGGAGAAGAAGGAGGCCGCCGCGGTCGCCGCCCGTCTGAAGGGCGCCAAGTCCGACCCCGGCGAGGTCCGCGTCCGCATCCTCAACGGCGGCGCCCCCTCCGGCAGCGCCCAGGACGAACTCAACTACCTCCAGAACGAGGCCGGCGTCACCAAGTCCGAGAACGCCGGCAACGCCCCCCAGGCCCTGAAGAAGACCACCCTCGAATACGCCCCCGACCAGGCCGACCAGGCCCGCCGCCTCGCCGACATCCTCGGCCTGTCCGGCTCCGCCATGAAACCCGGCGAAAGCGTCGACAACGCCCAGGGCCTGCCCACCATGACCCTCACCCTCGGCAAGGACTTCAAGGGCGCCGGGGTCAAACTCGACGCCGCGTCGATCGAGACGCCCGAGGTGGAGAAGTCCACGGCCGACAAAGTTCAGTGCGCCAGTTGAGTCCGTAGCGCAACCTCACGGGCCCGTCGCATGTCTCCAGGACGTACGACGGGCCCGTGCCGTGGGCGCCGAGGGGCGTTGAGTCCTGGGGAGGACTTGCAAGTTGACGCAGGACAGTGTGCAGGAGGCCGTGCCGGCCGCCGAGGACGAGGCCGTCGCGGAGGAGGGGAGCGGCGAGGGCCGCGACGGCGGGCGCAGGGCGCCGCGCAAGCACCGGGTGCTCCGGTGGTCGGCGCTGGTGCTGGCGGTGCTGATAGCGGGCACGGCCGGCGCCGGATACCTCTACTACCGGCATCTCAACGCCAACATCGAGCAGCAGGAACTCAACCTCGGTGACACGAGGGTTCCGGAGCCGACACCGAACGCCGCGGGGCAGACCCCGCTGAACATCCTGCTCATCGGCTCCGACGCGCGGGACAGCAAGGAGAACCAGGAACTCGGCGGCGCCCGGGAGACGTTCGGCTCCACACCGCTGGCGGACGTCCAGATGCTGGTGCACCTGTCCGCCGACCGCAGCAACATGTCGGTGGTCAGCATGCCGCGGGACACCCTCGTACAGATCCCGAAGTGCACCGACCCCGACGACGGCACGGTGTACCCGGCGAGCAACGGGCGGGTGATGACCAACCAGAGCCTCGGACACGGCGGTCCGGGCTGCACGGTCGCCACCTGGCAGGAGCTCACCGGCATCCACATCGACCACTTCCTCATGGTCGACTTCGCGGGCGTGGTGGCGATGGCGGACGCCGTCGGCGGCGTACCGGTGTGCGTCGACGCCAACATCCACTCGCGCGACAGCCAGGGCCACGGTTCCGGCCTGAAGCTCGAGAAGGGCACCCACCCGGTCAAGGGCGAGCAGGCCCTGCAGTGGCTGCGCACCCGTTACGGCTTCGAGGACGGCAGCGACCTGGCGCGGGCCAAGGCCCAGCACATGTACATGAACTCGATGGTCCGGGAGCTGCGCGAGAACGCCACCCTGAGCAACCCGAACAAGCTGCGCAGGCTCGCCGAGAAGGCCACCGAGGCGCTCACCGTCGACCCGGGCCTGAACTCGGTCAAGAAGCTCTACGACCTCAGCATCGAGCTGCGGAAGGTGGAGCCGGAGCGCATCACCATGACCACCATGCCGAACCGGTACGTGGGCGCCCGGGTGGAGCCCACGGAGGACGCCGAACAGCTCTTCCGGATGGTGCGCGAGGACATCGCCCTGGACGGCGGGGACACGGAGAAGGAGACCGCCCCGGCGCCGGAGGACCGGGGCCCGGACGCCCCGGCGGCCGAGGACGCCGAGATCGCCGAGATCGCCGTCCTGGTGCAGAACGGCACCCGCACCGACACGCTGGGCCTGGCGAGCGGACAGGCCGGCGACGTGGCGGATCTGCTCGTGGACGAGGGGTTCGCCAAGGCGGTCGCCGATCCGGGCGCGTCCCTGAGCGAGAAGACGACCGTCGTCCGCTACCCCAGCGCGGACCTGGAGGGCGACGCCGAGGCGGTCGCCGAGGCGCTGGGGCTCGAGCCGGGCGCGGTGCGCAGGTCGACCGACGTCTCCGGGGTCACGCTCGTGGTGGGCGCGGACTGGCGCGAGGGCACGACGTACCGGGCCCCGAAGGAGGACGACGAGGTTCCGGAGTCCGCCGAGGCGCTCAACGGCGCGGACGACGAGGCCTGCATGAAGGTGAACCCCGCGTTCACCTGGTGAGAACGGCCGACGGGCCCCTCTCCGGAGGGGAGAGGGGCCCGTCGGCGGCGTCCGGTCAGTGCGGGGCGGCGTCCGCGCGGACCGGGGGGCGCCGGCTCGCGATCACCTTGCGCGCCAGCGCCTTCGGACTGGTCAGGAAGCCCCAGCCCCACGACATGTGCATGGTGGCCAGCGCCACCGGGATCTGCAGCCGCGCCTTGAGCGGCAGCCCCTTGCCGGCGGGGACGGAGCCCAGCACGATCGCCGCGAGGTAGCCGCCGGGCACCACGAAGCCCCACGGGGTGAGCACCGCGCCCACCACGATCCCGGCCGCGATCGCGCACACCGCGGTCGGCGGGGCCAGATAGCGCAGGTTGATGGAACCGGAGTGGTAGCGGGCCACGACGTGCCGCCAGCGGCCGTAGTCCTTGTACTGCTTGGCCAGCGCCCGCACGCTCGGCCGGGGCCGGTACGACACCTTCAGCTCCGGCGAGAACCAGATCAGCCCACCGGCCTCGCGTATGCGGAAGTTCAGCTCCCAGTCCTGGGCGCGGATGAACTCCACGTTGTAACCGCCCTGCTGCTCCAGCGCCTCGCGCCGGAACACCCCCAGGTACACCGTCTCGGCGGGAGCGGCCTCGCCACCGGTGTGGAAGGCGGCGTTGCCCACGCCTATCCTCGACGTCATCGCGGCCGCGACGGCGTGCTCCCAGTCGTTCTCCCCCTCGGCGTGCATGATGCCGCCGACGTTCTGCGCGCCGGTCTCCTCCAGGAGGCGCACGGCGGTCGCGATGTAGTTCGGGGAGAGCATCCCGTGCCCGTCGACGCGGACCACGATCGGATGGCGCGAGGCCTGGATCGCCGCGTTGAGGGCGGCCGGGGTGCGGCCGGTCGGATTGGGCACGGTGTGCACCCGCGGGTCCTCGGCCACGAGCTCGGCGGCGATCTCGTCCGTGCGGTCCGTGGACGGACCGAGGGCGATCACGACCTCCATCTCGCCGGCGTACTCCTGGGCGAGGATCGCGCGGACGGCGCCGCGCAGGTGCCGCTCCTCGTTGAGGACGGGCATGATCACGGAAACGGCGGGGAGCCGCACGTCGGGATTGGCGTTCATAGAGGGCTCACGTTACCGCGAACGGGGGACACCGACGCGCGCGCCGGGGACGATGCGCCGGACCGCAGATCGTATCGGCCTACCGTGCTCACGATCCCACGCACGGCCGTCGTCCGGAGGTGTCCCCCCTTGCCCACGCCGTCGCGGTCCCCCCGGCCCCGCACCGCACCGCAGCGTCCCCCGCGACCGCCCGCGCCGCCGCGCGGCAAGCCGCGCTGGGTCGTGCGCACCGTCACCACGCTCTCGGTCGTGGTGCTCGCGGCCGCGGGGATCGGGCACGCGGTGGTGAGCAGCCTCGACGAGGACATCGCCCGGGTCGACCCGTTCCGCGACATGAAGAACCGCCCCGAGGCCGGTCACGGCATGAACATCCTGCTCGTCGGCACCGACGGCCGGGAGCGGATCGGCGCGGAGGAGCGGGAGAAGTACCGGCTCGGCGGGGTGCCCTGCCACTGCACCGACACGATCATGATCGTGCACATCTCGGCGGACCGCGACCGCGCCTCCGTGGTCAGCCTGCCCCGCGACTCCTACGCCGTGACGCCCCCGCACACCGACCGCGTGAGCGGCGAGCGGCACGAGGGGCACCCGCTCAAGCTGAACGCGGCGTACGCGGAGGGCGGGCCGCAGCTGACCGTGCGCACGGTCGAGAAGATGACCCGGGTGAAGATCGACCACTACCTGGAGGTCGACTTCACCAGCTTCATGAGGACCGTGGACGTGGTCGGCGGCGTCGAGATCTGCACCGGCAGGCCGTTGAAGGACGACCGGACCGGCCTCGACCTGCCCGCCGGCCGGCACACCCTGGAAGGCGGCCAGGCCCTGCAGTACGTCCGCTCCCGGCACGTCGACGGCGCCTCCGACCTCAGCCGGATGAGGCGCCAGCAGCACTTCATGGCGGCCCTGGTGGACCGGGTCACCTCCTCCGGCGTCCTGCTGAACCCGATGAGGTTCCGGGACGTGACCCGGGCGGTGCTCGGCTCGGTCCGCGCCGACGAGGGCTTCGGCACCGGCGAACTCCTCGACCTCGGCCGGGCGATGCGGAACTTCTCGCCCTCCTCCTCCGAGTTCGCCACCGTGCCGATCGCCGACATGAAGTACGCCGTGAAGGGTGTCGGCACGACGCTGAGGTGGGACGCCGACGAGTCCGAGCGCGTCTTCGACGCGCTGCGCCGGGACGAGCCGCTCTCCGCGCACCGCCCCCCCGACCCGGCGCTCCCGGTCCCGGTGGACCCCCGGCGGATCCGCGTCCAGGTCGAGAACGGCACCCGCACCACGGGCCTCGGCCGGCGGGTGGACGCCGCGCTGGCGGCGACCGGGTTCGACACCACCCGCGCCCCGGTCAACGCGGCGGAGCGGGACGTGCGGCGGACGGTCGTCGTCCACGACCCCCGCTGGGACCGCTCCGCGAAGTCCCTCGCGGCGGCCCTTCCCGGCAGCGAGCTGCGCGCGGTGGAGGACCAGGGCGCCACGCTGAGGGTGATCGTGGGCGCCGACTTCGAGAAGGTCCGCGAGGTGCGGGCGCAGGACCCGGAGCGGGGCGAGTTCGGGGTGGTGCGGGGCGACGAGGTGGGCTGCTCCTGACCTCCGTCAGTCCTCGAACCCCTCGGCGGCCCGCTTCTCCCGCAGTTCCATGATCGCCCGGCGGCGGGCCAGACGGTGGGCGCGGCGGATCTGGGCCTCCTGGTAGCGGCGCCGGTCCCGCTCGGTCTCCGGCGTCACCGGCGGCACCCGGCGCGGCTTGCCGTCGGCGTCGACGGCCGCGAAGACGAGGTACGCCGAGCCGACCTGGGTGGGTGGCGCGGACTCGTTCCAGCGCTCGGCCAGCACCCGCACCCCGACCTCCATCGAGGTCCGCCCGGTCCAGTTGACCTGGGCCTTCACATGGACCAGATCGCCGACGCGGACCGGCTCGAGAAAGGCCATCTCGTCCATGGAGGCGGTGACGGCAGGCCCTCCGGAGTGCCGTCCGGCGACGGCGCCCGCGGCGTCGTCGACCAGCTTCATGATCACCCCACCGTGCACCGTGCCCAGCAGGTTGGTGTCGCTGTGGGTCATGATGTGGCTGAGGGTGGTACGGGACGCCGAGGTTGGCTTGCCCGGGATGTCCGGACTCTCCGTGGCTGCGGCGGGGGCCTGATCTGTCATGGCCTCCACCTTATGCCGAGGCCGCGCCCGCGGAATTTGTGTCAGATTCGCAACAGCGGTGACCTGATTTTCCGACGACCCTTGTGTGGCGCACGGCCGGGACCTGCACACTGTCTCCCATGAGTGATTGGCCCGAGGCACCGTCCGACGACAACCGCGGCAGACGCTACGGACGCGGCAGCGCCAGCCCCCAGCCCGAGGGCGCCCGCGTCATGCGGCAGGTCCGCCGCGGCCCGGCGGCCCCTCCCGGGCAGGGCGCCGCGTACGGCGGCGTCCCGCAGCAGCCGTCGTACGTGGACGGCCACGGCAGCGGCGGCGGCTACGACAGCGGCTACAACACCGGCCAGGTGTACGGCACTCCCGGCAGCGGCGGACCCGCCGGGCCGGGCAGGGACGGCCACGGCCCGCAGCGCCCCGCGCCGGACTGGCGCCGCCGCGCCAAGTGGACGGCGATCACCGTGGCGACGGTGCTGGTCGTGACGACCGTCGGCACCTACTTCTGGGCCGACTCCAAGCTCAACCGCGAGGTCGACCTGTCGAAGGTGATCGAGCGGCCCGAGCAGGGCGAGGGCACCAACTACCTCATCGTCGGCTCCGACAGCCGCGAGGGGATGTCCGACGAGGACAAGAAGAAGCTGCACACCGGGTCCGCCGAGGGCAAGCGCACGGACTCGATGATGATCCTGCACACCGGCGACAACGGTCCCACCCTGATCTCGCTGCCCCGGGACTCCAACGTCGAGATCCCGTCCTTCGTGGGCTCCGAGTCGGGCAAGTCCTACCCGGGGACCGGCCGGCAGGTGAAGCTCAACGCCGCGTACGCCGAGGACGGGCCCGAACTGCTGGTCCGCACGGTCGAGTTCAACACCGGTCTGTACATCGACCACTACGTGGAGATCGGCTTCGGCGGCTTCGCCAGCATCGTGGACGCGGTCGGCGGCGTGGAGATGGACATCCCGCAGGACATCAAGGACACCAAGTCCGGCGCCGACCTCAAGAAGGGCAAGCAGACCCTGAACGGCGAGGAGGCCCTGGCCTTCGTCCGCACCCGCTACGCGCTGGCGGGCTCCGACCTGGACCGTACGAAGAACCAGCAGAAGTTCCTCTCCGCCCTCGCCAACCAGGTGGCCACGCCGGGCACGGTCCTCAACCCCTTCAAGCTCTACCCGACCATGGGCGCCGGCCTGGACTCCCTGATCGTCGACGAGGACATGGGCCTGTTCGACCTCGCCGACATGTTCTGGTCGATGAAGGGCGTCAGCGGCGGCGAGGGCACGTCCATGAACATGCCGGTCGCGGGCTCCACCGGCGGCAACCTGCTCTGGGACAAGGCGAAGGTGAAGCAGCTGGTGAGCCAGCTGAACAACGACGAGAAGGTCACCGTCAAGGGCGACTGAACCGGTCGTGGGCACCCCGCGGGGCGCCCACGCACGTGCCCGGCGGCGTCACATCGTGGCGTCCGCCATGGCGCGGCACATCTCGGAGCAGCGGCGACAGGACTCGGCGCAGCGCGTCATCCTCTCGTCGTCCGGCATGGACATGCACGCCTCGGCGCACATGTCGCAGGCCTGCGCGCACATCGTGCACATCTCGTTCGCCAGCGGCGAGCGGCGCATCATCATGTCCGCGCACATGCGGGTCATCTCCGAGCAGTCCATGAGCGGCCGCATGATCTGCATCTGGGCCTGGCCGCCCATCTGCAGACAGGAGCTCATGGTCTCCTCGCACACACCGTGGCAGGCCATGCACGCCTGGACGCAGTCCTGCATCTCCTTGCTCATCGGTTCCATGGTCGGCTGCTGCTGGGTCATGGTTCCTCCCGGGGGACGGCGGGGACCGCTTCCGGCCCCGCCCTTCCGTCCTACGCCCCCGGCCCCATGAGCACCACAGGAGACGGGACGCCCGCCGGTCCGCCCCCTCCTGTCGGGCAGGACACACGGGGCGCCCGCGTGGAACCTCCGGCAGCGGCAAAGAGAGGAGGGGCGGCCGGGACCGCGCCGGCCGCGCCACGGGGCGGGACGAGCGACCGAGGGGAGAGCACACGTGACACCACAGGAGGAGCGACAGCGGCTGCGCAGACGGCTGGAGCGGCTCATCGGCATCGCCGCGACCGAGGGCAACGAACTCGTGCCGCTGCGCAACGGCGACCGGATCTTCCCCGCGATGCTGGAGGCCATCCGCGCCGCGGAACACACCGTCGACATGATGACGTTCGTGTACTGGCGCGGCGACATAGCGCGGGAGTTCGCCGACGCCCTGGCCGAGCGGGCGCGCTCGGGGGTCCGGGTGCGGCTGCTGCTGGACGGTTTCGGCGCCAAGGAGATCGAGCCGGAGCTGCTGGACGCCATGGACGACGCCGGCGTCCAGGTGGCCTGGTTCCGCAAGCCCGCCCGGGTGTCCCCGATGCGGCAGAACCACCGCTGTCACCGCAAGGTCCTGGTGACCGACGAGCACACCGCCTTCACCGGGGGCGTCGGCATCGCCGAGGAGTGGTGCGGTGACGCCCGCGACCCGGGCGAGTGGCGCGACACCCACGTGAAGGTCAGGGGACCCGCCGTGGACGGCATAGCCGCGGCCTTCGCCCAGAACTGGGCCGAGTGCCACGACGACCTGTACGACGAGCACGACCGCTTCACCGCCCAGGAGCAGCCGGGCAGCGCCACGGTGCAGGTGGTGCGGGGATCGGCCAGCTTCGGCTGGCAGGACATGCAGACGCTGCTGCGCGTGGTGATCACCTCGGCGCGGGAGCGTTTCCGGCTCTCCACCGCCTACTTCGCGCCCGACCCCTACTTCATCGGCCTGCTGGCCGACGCCGCCCGCCGGGGGGTGCGCGTCGAGATCCTGCTGCCCGGCCCGCACACCGACCAGCGGGCCTGCCTGCTGGCCGGACGACAGCACTACCAGACCCTGGTCGACGCGGGCGTGGAGGTGCGGGAGTACCAGCCGACCATGCTGCACACGAAGATCATCACCGTGGACGGCGTCTGCTCCCTCATCGGCTCCACCAACTTCAACCGCCGCTCCCTGGAGCATGACGAGGAGGTCATGCTGGCCGTCCTCGACGAGGACTTCACCGCCGCGCTGGACGCCGACTTCGACGCCGACCGCGAGCTGAGCGAGCCCGTCGACCCGGCCCGCTGGCGCCGCCGCCCCCTGCCCGCGCGCCTCGCCGAGGCCGCGGTCACGCCGATCCGCCACTTCCTGTGACGGCGCGCGGCGGCCGGGAAGGGCGAAGGGCGCCCGGCCCGCGGACGCCCTTCCCCGTCGGCCCGCCGGCCCTTACGGCAGGTTGCGGGCCATCACGATCCGCTGGACCTGATTCGTACCTTCATAAATCTGCGTGATCTTCGCGTCGCGCATCATGCGCTCGACCGGGTAGTCCCGCGTGTAGCCGTAGCCGCCGAGGAGCTGGACGGCGTCCGTGGTGACCTCCATGGCGACGTCGGAGGCGAAGCACTTCGCCGCGGCGCCCTGGAAGGTCAGGTCCCCTTCTCCGCCTCCGGCGGCGACGCGCTCGGACTTGGCCGCGGCGGCGTACGTCAGCTGGCGGGCGGCCTCTATCTTCATGGCCATGTCGGCGAGCATGAACTGGACGCCCTGGAAGTCGGCGATCGGCTTGCCGAACTGCTTGCGCTCCTTGACGTAGCCCTTGGCGTAGTCGAGGGCGCCCTGGGCGATGCCGAGGGCCTGTGCGGCGATGGTGATGCGGGTGTGGTCCAGGGTCCTCATCGCCGTGGCGAAGCCGGTGCCCTCCTCGCCGATCATGCGGTCGGCGGGGATGCGGACGTTGTCGAGGTAGACCTCGCGGGTCGGGGAGCCCTTGATCCCGAGCTTCTTCTCCGGGGCCCCGAAGGAGACCCCCTCGTCGGACTTCTCGACGACGAAGGCGGAGATGCCCTTCGAGCGCTTGGCGGGGTCGGTGACGGCCATCACCGTGTAGTACTCGGACTCGCCGGCGTTGGTGATCCAGCGCTTCACGCCGTTGAGGACGTAGGTGTCGCCGTCGCGGACCGCCCTGGTCTTCATGCCGGCCGCGTCGGAGCCCGCGTCGGGCTCGGAGAGGCAGTACGAGAACATCGCGTCGCCCTTGGCGAGCGGGGCCATGTACTTCTTCTTCAGCGCCTCGGAGCCGGAGAGGATGACCGGCAGCGAGCCCAGCTTGTTCACGGCGGGGATGAGGGAGGAGGACGCGCAGACGCGGGCCACTTCCTCGATCACGATGACCGTCGCGAGGGCGTCCGCGCCGGCGCCGCCGTACTCCTCGGGGACGTGGACGGCGTGCAGGTCGTTCGCGACCAGCGCGTCGAGGGCCTCCTGCGGGAAGCGGGCCTCCTCGTCCACCGCGGCGGCGTACGGCGCGATCTTCGCCTCGGCCAGCGAGCGGACGGCGTCGCGGAGCATGTCGTGCTCCTCGGACGGGCGGTACAGGTCGAAGTCAGCCGATCCGGCCAAGGTCTCTCACGCTCCAAAACGCTGCGATGCTGATCACGCTAACTACCGTTAAGTAACTCAAATGTTAGGCCTTCACCGGCGCTCGTGGATAGGTGAGCTGGACGACAGGCCGCCGCCGGCGCTCCGGGACCCCCGGTTATGCTCGGGCCCGCACTGCATGCCGCACACCCCTGGAGCACTCATGGCCCTCAAGATCACCGTGATCGGCACCGGTTATCTCGGTGCGACCCACGCGGCGGCCATGGCGGAGCTGGGGTTCGAGGTGCTGGGTCTCGATGTCGTTCCGGAGAAGATCGACAAGCTCCGGCGCGGTGAGGTCCCGATGTACGAGCCGGGGCTCGAGGAGCTGCTGCGCAGGCACGTCGCCGGGATCGAGGGGTCCAGCGGGCGGCTGCGGTTCACGATGGACTGGGCCGAGGCCGGTGAGTTCGGCGACGTCCACTTCGTGTGCGTGAACACCCCGCAGCGGCACGGTGAGTACGCGTGCGACATGTCGTACGTCGACTCCGCGATCGCCTCGCTCGCGCCGCACCTGAAGGGTCCCGCGCTGGTCGTGGGCAAGTCGACGGTGCCCGTCGGCTCGGCCGACCGGCTGGCCGCCTACCTGGCCGAGCACGCCCCGGCCGGCCAGGACGCGGAGCTGGCGTGGAACCCGGAGTTCCTGCGTGAGGGGTTCGCCGTGCGCGACACGCTGCACCCGGACCGGATCGTGGTGGGCGTGCGCAGCGAGCGGGCGGAGAAGGTGCTGCGGGAGGTGTACGCCACGCCGGTCGAGGAGGGGTCGCCGTTCGTGGTGACCGACTTCGCGACCGCGGAGCTGGTGAAGACCTCGGCGAACTCCTTCCTGGCCACGAAGATCTCGTTCATCAACGCGATGGCCGAGGTGTGCGAGGCCGCGGACGGCGACGTCGCCAAGCTGGCGGAGGCCATCGGCTACGACGACCGGATCGGCGCGAAGTTCCTGCGGGCCGGGATCGGTTTCGGCGGCGGCTGTCTGCCGAAGGACATCCGGGCGTTCATGGCGCGCGCCGGGGAGCTGGGCGCTGACCAGGCGCTGACGTTCCTGCGGGAGATCGACTCGATCAACATGCGCCAGCGCGGCCGGATGGTGGAGCTGACGAGGCAGGCCCTGGGCGGCGGGTCGTTCCTGGGCAGGCGGGTGGCGGTGCTGGGCGCGACCTTCAAGCCGGACTCGGACGACGTCCGGGACTCGCCGGCGCTGAACGTGGCCGGGCAGATCCACCTGCAGGGCGGCCAGGTCACGGTGTACGACCCGAAGGGCATGGACAACGCCCGCAGCCTCTTCCCCACCCTGGGGTACGCCGGCTCGGCGCGGGAGGCGGTGCGCGGCGCGGACGTCGTGCTGCACCTGACGGAGTGGCGGGAGTTCCGCGAGCTGGACCCGGCGGCGCTGGGCGAGGTGGCGGCCCGGCGGCTGATCCTCGACGGGCGCAACGCGCTCGACCCGGAGGCGTGGCGGCGGGCCGGCTGGCGCTACCGCGCGATGGGGCGTCCCACCGCCTAGACGAGGACAGGTGACGCCGGTTCGGCCGAGGCTCAGTCGGCCGAACCGGCGTCCTGCCGCATTCTGCCCCACCGGGCGCGGGCGCGGTGGGGCTACGCCCCGAAGGGGCACGGGACCGTACCGGCGTGCGGCTGCCGCCGCGTGGGCGCGACCGGCCACGAGGCGCCGCGGACGACCGGCGACACACCTCCGGCGGAGCGCTCAGGCGCCCTTCGCCCGGTACCGGCGCATCTTCGCGCGGGCCCCGCACACCTGCATGGAGCACCAGCGGCCGCGTCCGGCGGGGCTGCGGTCGTAGTACGCCCAGAGGCAGTCGGCGGCCTCGCAGGCCTTCAGCCGGTTCCAGGTGCCCGCCGTGACCGCTTCGGCGACGGCGGCGGCCACGCGGGAGAGCAGGGGTCCGTCGTCGACGGGGGCGAGGGCCGCGGAGCCGTCCGCGGGGTCGACGGTGACCACCAGGGGCGCCCGGGCGAGCAGCTCGCCGAGCGGGGTGACCGCGCGGTGGGGCGGGTGTCCGGCGTGGACGAGGAGCGTGGCGCGCAGGGACTCGCGCAGTTCGCGGGCGGGGGCGGCGGTCTCCTCGGTGAGCCCGAAGGGCGCGCGGCCGTCCGCCGTGTCCAGCGCGTCGGCGCCCGACTCGACGTCCAGCGTGTTGACCAGGGCCTGGACCAGGGCCAGCTTCCCGGGCGGGGCCGCTCTCTCACTCATGTCCGGACCGTACCTCCCGCTTTCCCCTTGCGACGTTACCCCCAGTGCGGCAGCATGCGGTAACGGATACCGGTTGACCGGCTCTACCGGTAACGACAAGGAGGAAGTCATGCCCGTTGCCAAGGTGGGCTCCATCGTCCTGGACTGCCCGGATCCGCGCGCACTGGCCGATTTCTACGCCGGGGTGGTGGGCGGCACGGTGGTGGACGAGGGCGACTGGGTGGACCTCAAGGTGCCCGGCGGCCCGGTGGTCGCCTTCCAGTCGTCCCCCGGGTACGTGCCGCCGCGGTGGCCGTCGGCCGACGGCTCGCAGCAGTTCCACCTGGACCTGACGGTCGAGGACCTGGACGCGGCCGAGAAGGAGGTGCTGGCGCTGGGCGCGAAGCCGCTGGACGCGGACGACCGCACGCGGACCTTCCGGGTTTACGCGGATCCGGCCGGGCACCCGTTCTGCCTGTGCGCCTGCTGACCCGCTGATTCCCGGAGGATGACCCATGGCCCCCGTGGCCCGTTTCCGTTCCGTCGTTCTCGACTGTCCCGACCCGCGCGAACTGGCCGTCTTCTACGCGGCCGTCGGCGGCGGCACGCCCGTGGAGGAGGATCCGGACTGGGTGGTGCTGCAGGTCCCCGCGGGACCCCGGCTCGCCTTCCAGCGGGCGCCGGGGCACACCCCGCCCAAGTGGCCGAGCGCCGACCACGACTCCCAGCAGTTCCACCTCGACTTCGACGCCGGCGGGACCTGGGAGGAGGTCGACGCGGCCGAGGAGAAGGTGCTGGCGCTGGGGGCGCGGGTGCTGGACCGGGAGGACTACGAGAGCAAGGGCTTCCGGGTGTACGCCGATCCGGCGGGGCATCCGTTCTGCCTCTGCCGGATCGAACAGCCCTAGCTGTTCCGTCCCGGGAGGTCGTGGACGGTGACAGGGCTCACGGCTGATCGGTCCCGAAGTGGGTGAGGGCCTTCTGGCCCGGTGTGGATCGCGACATCCGCACCAGCACCAGAAAGGCCCTCGTGCCCCGCCGCAACGCACCCCTGGCCGGGACCGGACGGCTGCGCCCGGCCGCCCTTCAGCCGTCCAGCGACTCGAGCGTGGCGTTGGAGGGCGCCCGGACCGCCCGGAGGTCCCGGGCCACGTCCTCCGCGGCGCCCAGGACCCGTACCGCGTTCTTCCACGTGAGCTTGGCCAGGTCGGCCTTCGACCAGCCGCGGTCGAGGAGCTCGGCGATCAGGTTCGGGTAGCCGGAGACGTCGTTCAGGCCGTCGGGGGTGAAGGCCGTGCCGTCGTAGTCGCCGCCGATGCCGAGGTGGTCGACGCCGGCGACCTCGCGCATGTGGTCGAGGTGGTCGGCCACGGTGGACACGGTGGCGACCGGGCGCGGGTGGACCTCCTCGAAGGCGCGGTGCACCTTCATCCCCTCGGCGGTGGTGTCGAGGTGGTGGAAGCCGTGGGCGCGCATGTTCTCGTCGGCCGCGGCCGTCCAGTCGACGGCCGCCTGGAGCACGAACTTCGGCACGAACGTCACCATCGCGACACCGCCGTTGGCGGGCAGCCGCTCCAGCACGTCGTCGGGGATGTTGCGCGGGTGGTCGCAGACCGCGCGGGCGGAGGAGTGGGAGAAGATCACCGGCGCCGAGGTGGCGTCCAGCGCGTCCCGCATGGTCGTGGCGGCGACGTGGGAGAGGTCGACCAGCATGCCGAGCCGGTTCATCTCCCGCACCACCTCGCGGCCGAAGGCCGACAGGCCGCCCACGCCGGGCTCGTCGGTCGCCGAGTCCGCCCACGCCACGTTGAAGTTGTGGGTGAGGGTCAGATAGCGCACGCCCAGGTCGTACAATCCGCGGAGCGTGCCGAGGGAGTCGGCGATGGAGTGGCCGCCCTCCGCCCCCATGAGGGAGGCGATACGGCCCTGACCGCGGGCGGCCTCCATGTCGGCGGCGGTCAGCGCGGGCGCCAGTTCCCGCGGGTGACGGGCCAGCAGCTGCCGTACGCAGTCGATCTGTTCCAGCGTCGCCGGCACCGGGTCGGGCCGGTCCGCGCGGACGTACACCGACCAGAACTGCGCGCCGACCCCGCCCGCGCGCAACCGGGGGATGTCGGTGTGCAGGTGGGCGGACTGGTCGGCGGCGATGTCGCGGGCGCCGAGGTCGTAGCGGACCT
Source organism: Streptomyces sp. 12E (assembly GCF_055633275.1). Lineage (NCBI taxonomy): Bacteria > Bacillati > Actinomycetota > Actinomycetes > Kitasatosporales > Streptomycetaceae > Streptomyces > Streptomyces sp. 12E. Next base: position 2,978,733 of record NZ_JBVNCJ010000001.1, read on the forward strand.
GTTCGCGCAGCGCCCACGGCAGGTCGTTGTGTCCGTCGACGACGGGGAACTCGGCCAGCAGCGCGCGGGCGTCGTCGAGGGACGTCATGGCACCCACCCCGCTCACTTGCCGAAGCCGAAGCCGCCGCCGGACCCCTCGGCCTTGGCGCGCAGCCGCTTGCCCTTCTCGGTGGCCTGGTCGTTCAGCTCCTGCTGGAACTCCCGCATGCGGTCGAGGAGTTCCTCGTCGTGGACGGCGAGGATCCGGGTCGCCAGCAGGCCCGCGTTGCGCGCGCCGGCCACCGAGACGGTGGCGACCGGGACACCGGCCGGCATCTGCACGATGGACAGCAGGGAGTCCATGCCGTCGAGGTACTTCAGCGGCACGGGCACACCGATGACGGGCAGCGGGGTGACGGAGGCGAGCATGCCGGGCAGGTGGGCGGCGCCGCCCGCGCCCGCGATGATCACCTTCAGCCCGCGGTCCGCGGCCTGCTCGCCGTACGCGATCATCTCGCGGGGCATGCGGTGCGCGGAGACGACGTCGACCTCGTAGGCGACCTCGAACTCGTCGAGGGCCTTGGCCGCCGCCTCCATGACGGGCCAGTCGGAGTCCGAACCCATGACGATGCCCACCGAAGGGAGGGGGCGCGCGTCAGCGCTCGTCGAGGGGTGGTGGCCGGGCGACGGGTGGGCGGGACTCATTCGGTGATCGTGCCTCTCAGGTAGCCGGCTGCGTGACGGGCGCGCTCCAGCACGTCGTCCAGGTCGTCGCCGTAGGTGTTGACATGACCCACCTTGCGGCCGGGCTTCACGTCCTTGCCGTACATGTGGATCTTCAGCTGGGGGTCGCGGGCCATGCAGTGCAGGTACGCGGAGTACATGTCCGGGTAGTCGCCGCCGAGGACGTTGACCATGACCGTCCACTTCTCGCGCGGGCGGGGGTCGCCGAGCGGGAGGTCGAGGACGGCGCGGACGTGGTTGGCGAACTGCGAGGTGATCGCGCCGTCCATGGACCAGTGCCCGGAGTTGTGCGGGCGCATCGCGAGCTCGTTGACGAGGATGCGGCCGTCGCGGGTCTGGAACAGCTCGACCGCGAGGTGGCCGACGACGCCGAGTTCCCCCGCGATGTTCAGCGCCATCTCCTCGGCCTTCAGCGCGAGGTCCTCGTCGAGGCCGGGGGCGGGCGCGATCACCGTGTCGCAGACGCCGTTCACCTGCCGCGACTCGACGACGGGGTAGGCGACGGCCTGCCCGTGCGGGGAGCGGACCACGTTGGCGGCCAGCTCGCGCACGAAGTCGACCTTCTCCTCGGCGAGGACGGCGACACCCGCCTTGAACGGCTCGGCCGCCTCCTCGACGGAGTCGACCACCCACACGCCCTTGCCGTCGTAACCGCCGCGGACCGTCTTGAGGACGACGGGGAAGCCCTCCCCCTCGGCCGCGAACGCGGCCACGTCCTCGGGGTCGGCGACGATGCGGTGCCGCGGGCACGGCACGCCGATCGCGTCGAGCTTCGCGCGCATCACGCCCTTGTCCTGGGCGTGCACCAGCGCGTCGGGGCCCGGACGGACGGGAATGCCGTCCGCCTCCAGGGCCCTGAGGTGCTCGGTGGGCACGTGCTCGTGGTCGAAGGTGATCACGTCGCAGCCGCGTGCGAACGCGCGCAGCGTCTCCAGGTCGCGGTAGTCGCCGACGACGACGTCGCCGACGACCTGCGCCGCGGAATCCTGCGGAGTGTCACTGAGGAGCTTGAACCTGATGCCGAGCGGGATGCCCGCCTCGTGTGTCATACGAGCGAGCTGGCCACCGCCGACCATGCCGACTACCGGGAACGTCACGCCCCCAGGGTATCGGCCGGGCCACCGTGGCCGGTTTACCGGCCTCCCCAGGACCGTCCGCGGCCGGGATCCTCGTCCGCAGGAAGATCACGGGGACGGGTGGTTAGCATGGTCTGATTGACGCCGACCCAGGGACGGGGGCCAGCACGACCATGGGACGCGGTTCCTCAGGACCTCCGGCCACGGCCCCGGCACCGCCGCGCGGCGGCGTGCGGGAACGGATCGACCGGATCGTCCGTGAGGTGGCGAAGTTCGGCGCGGTCGGCGGAGCCGGTCTGCTGGTCAACCTCCTCGTGTTCAACCTGGTCCGGCAGGTGACGGACCTCCAGGTGGTGCGGGCGAGCGTCATAGCGACCGTCGTCGCGATCGTCTTCAACTACATCGGCTTCCGCTACTTCGCCTACCGGGACCGCGACAAGTCCGGGCGCACCCGGGAGATGTCGCTGTTCCTGCTGTTCAGCGCGGTCGGCCTGGTGATCGAGAACGGCGTGCTGTACACGGCGACGTACGGCTTCGGCTGGGACAGCCCACTGCAGAGCAACATCTTCAAGTTCTTCGGCATCGGCGTGGCGACCCTGTTCCGCTTCTGGTCGTACCGCACCTGGGTGTTCCGCGCGCTGCCGGTCCGGGAGCCGGTGACGCGGGGCGCCGCGCGCCCCGAGGGCTCCCGCACGACGCAGCGCGTGCCGTAGCCGTCAGCGCACCGTCCGGCGGGACTCGTCCTCCGGGGACTTCTGCGGCGGCGTGCGGGAGAGGAACAGGCCGAAGACGGCCGGACTGGCCTGGAGCATCTCCAGCCGTCCGCCGTCCGCCTCCGCCAGGTCGCGGGCGACGGCGAGGCCGATGCCGGTGGAGTTGTGACCGCTGATCGCCCGTTCGAAGATCCGCGAGCCCAGGTCGGCGGGGACGCCCGGACCCTCGTCGGTGACCTCGACCACCACCTGGTTGCCGGTGACCCGGGTGCGCAGGGCGACCGTGCCGCCCCCGTGCATCAGCGAGTTCTCGATCAGCGCCGCCAGCACCTGGGCGACCGCGCCCGGCGTGCCCACCGCCCGCAGCTCCCGCTTGCCGGAGGTGACGATCGCCCGGCCCGCGCTGCGGTAGGCGGGACGCCACTCGGCGAGCTGCTGCTTGATGACCTCGTCGAGGTCGAAGGTGACCGCGGAGCCGGTGCGGGGGTCGCGGGAATTGGTCAGCAGCCGCTCCACCACGTCCGTCAGCCGCTCCACCTGCGCCAGCGCGATCGTCGCCTCCTCCTTCACCGTCTCCAGGTCGTCGGTGAGGGTGATCTCCTCCAGCCGCATGGACAGGGCGGTGAGGGGCGTGCGCAGCTGGTGGGAGGCGTCCGCGGCCAGCCGCCGCTCCGCGGTCAGCATGCGGGCGATGCGCTCGGCGGAGCGGTCCAGCACGTCCGCGACCCGGTCCAGCTCGGGAACGCCGTAGCGGCGGTGGCGGGGGCGCGGGTCGCCGGAGCCGAGGCGCTCGGCGGTCTCCGCGAGGTCGGTCAGCGGGGAGGCGAGCCGGTTGGCCTGGCGTACCGCCAGCAGCACCGCCGCGATCACCGCGAGCAGCGCCACCAGGCCGATGATCAGCAGCGTACGGCCGACCTCCCGGGTCACCGAGGAGCGCGGCTCCTGGACGGTGACCGTCTCGCCCTCCTCGCCGGGGGCCGAGCCGCTGATGACGTCCCCGTCCGGCTTGGTGCCGACCTCGATGGGCGGCTTGCCGGGGATCCGGATGACGGCGTACCGGTCCTCGGTGACCTGGTTGCTGAGGATCTCGGCGGTGACCTGGTCCTCGACGATCAGCCGGCTGTCGACGATGCTGGCCAGCCGCACCGCCTCGGACTCCACCCGCTCCCTGGCGCTCTCACTGATGGTGCGGGTCTCGACGATCACCAGGGAGACGCCGAAGACGGCGATCACGACGAGCACCACGGCGAGCGTGGACTGGATCAGACGGCGGCGCATGTCCTCTTACTCACTGGCGGACCCCGACGGACGGGGGTCAGCTCTTCTCGAACCGGAAGCCCACGCCGCGCACGGTCGCGATGTAGCGGGGGTTGGCCGCGTCGTCGCCCAGCTTCTTGCGCAGCCAGGAAATGTGCATGTCGAGGGTCTTGGTGGAGGACCACCATGTGGTGTCCCAGACCTCGCGCATCAACTGGTCGCGGGTGACGACCCGGCCCGCGTCCCGCACCAGGACCCGCAGCAGGTCGAACTCCTTCGCGGTCAGCTGGAGCTCCTCGTCACCCATCCACGCCCGGTGCGACTCGACGTCGATGCGCACCCCGTGGGTGGCGGTCGGCTGCTGGGGCTCGGCGGAACCGCGCCGCAGCAGGGCCCTGACCCGGGCCAGCAGCTCGGCGAGCCGGAACGGCTTGGTGACGTAGTCGTCGGCGCCCGCGTCCAGGCCGACGACCGTGTCCACCTCGTCGGCGCGCGCGGTCAGGATCAGCAGGGGAACCGTGTGCCCCTCGGAGCGGAGCCGACGGGCGACCTCCAGACCGTCCATGCCGGGCAGTCCGAGGTCCAGCACCACCAGGTCGACCCCGCCCTGCATGCCCGCTTCGAGCGCGGCGGGTCCGTCCTCACGCACCTCGACCTCGTAGCCCTCCCGGCGCAGGGCGCGGGCCAGCGGCTCCGAGATGGACGCGTCGTCCTCGGCGAGCAGTACACGGGTCATGCAGTGATGGTAGTCCCGCCGCCCGGGGGCCCGGGGTGTGATCGCGGGCGTTGTCCCTTACCTCCGGCATACCCGTTTCTCACCCACGGCGCTCCCGGTTCGCGCCTGCGGCTGTGAGGTGCGAACCTGGGAAGGACCTTCGAATGGGTGACCGCGGTTCCAGTGAAACCTGTGATCCGTGTCTCAAGTCCTTCCATATCCGGCACTGTCCTGCCGTATGGTGAATCAACGCCTGTTGCACCACGGGGGCCTTTGGCGCAGTCGACGCCGAGGGTCTCTTTTGCGTGCGGGCCGGCTTCTCCGCCGGCTCCGGAAGGAATGACCTGTGGCCGGGCCTCACCGCGCACTGACGCGCGTGGAGGCGTGGATCCCGGTGGTCGCCGTCCGCCGTTCCGCGACCCGGAACGGCCTCCCCCGGGCGTGGGGTGGACGGTACGGACCCGCCGGTGCCGGCCGCCCCCCACCGGGCGCGTACACGCTCGCGCGACGCGTCCCGACCAGCAAGGATCGACCATGGCGTCCAGCCTGACGAAGGACTCGGTCACACCGGGCACCCCCGGCTCCGAGAAGACCTTCTTCGGCCACCCCCGCGGACTGGCCACTCTCTTCATGACCGAGATGTGGGAGCGTTTCTCCTACTACGGCATGAGGGCTCTGCTCCCGCTGTACCTCGTCGCGCCGGGCGGCCTGGCCCTGAGCGCCGGCACCGCGACGGCGATCTACTCGGTGTACGTGTCGCTGGTGTACCTGCTCGCCATGCCCGGCGGCTGGTTCGGCGACCGCGTCTGGGGTCCCCGCAAGACCGTCGCCGTCGCCGGCGGCGTCATCATGCTGGGCCATCTGACGCTGGCCCTGCCGTCCTCCGGCACCTTCTACGCGGGCCTCGGTCTGGTCGCCATCGGCTCCGGCCTGCTGAAGGCCAACATCTCCACCATGGTCGGCCACCTCTACAAGGGTCCGGACGACCCGCGCCGGGACGGTGGCTTCACCGTCTTCTACATGGGCATCAACCTGGGCGCCTTCGCCGCGCCGCTGATCATCGGCACCATCGGCGAGAGCGTCGACTGGCACCTGGGCTTCGCGCTCGCCGCGCTGGGCATGGGTCTGGGCCTGGTCCAGTTCCTGCTGGGCAGCCGTCACCTGGACGCGCACTCCAGCGTCGTACCGAAGCCCCTGTCGGCCGCGGAGAAGTCCTCCACCCTGCGCAAGGCCGCCCTCTGGGCGGGCATCGCCGTCGTCGCCTACGCCGCCCTCGGCCTCTCCGGCCACTACACGCTGAACTGGGTCCTGGTCCCGCTGACGCTGCTCGGTGTGATCATCCCGGTGATGGTGCTGGTCCGCATCAAGCGCGACCGGGAGCTCGACCGCGCCGAGCAGTCGAAGATGTCCGCGTACATCTGGTTCTTCGTCGCCGCGGCCGTGTTCTGGATGATCTACGACCAGGGCGGCTCGACGCTGTCGATCTTCGCCGACGCGTCGGCCGACAACACCGTCCTCGGCTGGGAGTTCCCGGTCTCCTGGTACCAGTCGGTCAACCCGGTCCTGATCATGGCGCTGGCCCCGGTCTTCGCCTGGTTCTGGCTGGCGCTGAACCGGCGCGGCAAGGAGCCGAGCACGATCGTGAAGTTCTCCTCCGGCCTGGTGCTGGTCGGCGCGTCCTTCTTCCTCTTCCTGGCCCCGCTGTCGATCGCCGAGGGCGGGCACAAGGCCGCGGCGCTGTGGCTGGTGGCGATCTACTTCACGCAGACCGTCGGTGAGCTGCTGCTCTCCCCGGTGGGCCTGTCGGTCACCACGAAGATGGCGCCCGCGAAGTACGCCTCGCAGATGATGGGCGTCTGGTTCCTGGCCGTCACCGCCGGTGACGCCACGACCGGTCTGCTCTCCATCGCCGGTGTCGACCTGAACAAGACGGGCATCGTCGCGATGGAGGCGGGCCTCGCGGTGGTCGCCGGTGTCGCGGTGTGGATGTACCGCAACAAGGTCAAGGCCCTCATGGGCGACGTGCGCTGAGCCTTCCCCCCACGGCTCGACGCGAAGGCCCCTGGAAACCGCCGGTTTCCAGGGGCCTTCGGGCGTTGCGACGGGCTCGGACGCCGGGTGCTGCGGGTCGGTGCGGCGGGGCGCGCCGGGTCCGGGCCGTGCACGCCCCGGCCCTCGTGAAGCCCCGGGCGTGCGCGGTGCCCCGAGTCCGGCTTACGCCGGCGCCCCGAGTTCCGCCCAGACCGTCTTGCCCGCGACGTCCGCGGCCCGGACGACTCCCCAGTCCAGGCAGAGCCGCTGCACGATGAACATGCCGTGGCCTCCGGGGCGGCCCGCCCGGTGCGGGGTGCGCGGGGCCGGCTGGCCCGTGCCCCGGTCGGTGACCTCGATCCGGATCACCTTCTTGTCGCAGGTGATGGCCAGATGGTCCGGCCCCTCGGCGTGCAGGCAGGCGTTGGTGACCAGTTCGGAGACGACGAGCAGGACGTCCTCGGCGGCGGCCCGCCGATCGGCGGTGGCGGCGGGCAGCCAGCCCCACGCGTACAGCGCCTGGCGGGTGAAGTCACGGGCGAGCGGTACGACGCCGCTCTGGTCGTCGAAACTCAGCCGGTAGACCTGGCCGTCGCCCGGCGGCCCGGAAGACCCCGACGGCTCGGTGGGCACGGCGGCGCCCTCGACGGGGGCGCTCCCCGCCGGCGCGCCGCCCCCGGGCGTCCCGGAAGCGCCGCTGGGCTCCGGACCGCGGTCGCCCGGCGAGTAGGGCCGGGTGGTGCTCATCAGCGCTTCACCTCACCGTGTCACCAGTTCACGATTCAAAAGTTCCCGTACTAGATCGGTCACGCGTGGACGGCCCATCCGGTTCCCGGAGCCCTCACGACCACCGTGTCCGACACGTTCAGGGTGTCTCCTGCCCGGGCGGGCCGAGGGGACACCCCCGTATTCGCACGAAAAGGCGCGGCGGAAGCGGCCCTCCGTCCGTGAGGGCGGCGCGAGGGCCCGGCCGGGCCTGCCCGCGCGCGTCACGCGGAATCGTCGGCCAGCGCCGCCTCGAGCGTGTCGTGGACGGCGAACACCGCGTCCGCTCCCGTGATTTCGAAGACGCGCGCGACGACGGGCTGCATCCCCACGAGATGCACCCCGCCTCCGGCCGCCTCGGCCTTCAACCGGGCACCGAGCAGCACGTTCAGCCCCGTGGAGTCACAGAACTCCAGCCGGGAGCAGTCGATGACAAGCCGCTTGAATCCCTTGGCGAGGCAGTCCTCCAGTGGCTCCCGCAACAGATCGGCGGTGTGGTGATCCAACTCACCCGCCGGAGTCACGACGGCACTGGGGCCCTCTTCTCGCACCTCGACCAGAAGCCGGCCAGACTGTGCGCTGCCGACCGTCCCGCGGTCCATGCCGTCTCTCTCTCCCGACGTCGTGGCTGCCTGCTGACGTCCTCGAACATTACGCCTTATGGCCACGCTCCGACAGCCGAACAATCGCGCGCAAACGGACATATGCGAATAGAGCGCACTTGCGGTCGGCTCGGGAAAGCGGGTAGGGCTAGTAAGGACACGCAACCGACACGGCCGGCTTTGGAGGCGCCGCACACCGCAGTGCACGTATCGGCTTCGGCAGCCATATGCCGAGAACGATGGAGGACATCATGTCACCCCGGCTCGACGCATCGCGTACCCCGAAAGCGACGTCGACACTCCCTCCGGAACATCTGGATCCCATCGAGCAGGACGACCCGGGCGTCGTCCCGGACGACCTACTCGCCGGACTCCCTGAGATCCCCCCGTACGACGAGGTGGGCCCGGTCGACGCGCGAGCCCTCTCCAAGACCCTCTTCGAGCGCCTGGAGTCGCTGGAGGAAGGCACCCAGGAGTACTCGTACGTACGCAACACGCTCGTCGAGCTCAACCTCGCCCTGGTCAAGTTCGCCGCCTCCCGTTTCCGCTCGCGCAGCGAGCCGATGGAGGACATCATCCAGGTCGGCACCATCGGCCTGATCAAGGCGATCGACCGCTTCGAACCGTCGCGCGGTGTGGAGTTCCCCACTTTCGCGATGCCCACCATCATCGGCGAGGTCAAGCGCTTCTTCCGCGACACCTCGTGGTCCGTGCGCGTACCGCGCCGGCTGCAGGAGCTCCGGCTCGACCTGGCCAAGGCCGGTGACGAGCTGGCCCAGCAGCTGGACCGGGCTCCGACGGTGGCCGAACTGGCCGAGCGTCTGGGCATCACCGCCGAAGAGGTCATCGAGGGCATGGCGGCGTCGAACGCCTACACCGCCTCCTCGCTGGACGCCCAGCCGGAGGAGGACGACACCGAGGGCGCCCTGGCGGACCGGATCGGCTACGAGGACCACGGGCTCGAAGGCATCGAGTACGTCGAGTCGTTGAAGCCGCTGATCGCCGAACTGCCGCCGCGGGACCGGAGGATCCTCTCCCTGCGCTTCGTCGCGGGCATGACCCAGTCCGAGATCGGCGAGGAACTGGGCATCTCCCAGATGCACGTCTCCCGCCTGCTGTCACGGACGCTGGTGAAGCTGCGCAAGGGACTCACGGTCGAGGAATGACCCCCACCGGGTGACGTTCGTCCTGCGGGGGCGGTCCGCGGCCGGGCCGCCCCCTTCGGCGCGTCCGGGGAGCGCCGGACCGTTCACACCCTGCGTACGCCCCGTCGCCACACCCCCGCGACCAGCGGGACACCGGGCCGGTAGGCGAGGTGGACGTGGCTCGGTGCGTCGAGAAGGACGAGGTCGGCGTAGGCGCCCGGGGTCAGCCGGCCGATGTCGTCACGGCGCAGGGCCGCGGCGCCGCCCGCGGTGGCCGCCCGGACCGCCTCGTCCGGCGTCATGCCCATGTCGCGCACGGCGAGCGCGACGCAGAAGGGCATGGAGGACGTGAAGGACGAGCCGGGGTTGCAGTCGGTGGACAGCGCGACGGTGACGCCCGCGTCCAGCAGCCGGCGGGCGTCCGGCCACTCGGCACGGGTGGAGAACTCGGCGCCGGGGAGCAGGGTGGCGACGGTGTTCCCGCCGGCGAGGGCGTCCACGTCGGCGTCGGTGAGGTGGGTGCAGTGGTCGGCGCTGGCCGCGTCGAGTTCGACGGCGAGCCGGACGCCGGGGCCGTACGACAGTTGGTTGGCGTGGACGCGCGGGTGCAGGCCCTTCGCCTTCCCGGCGGTGAGGATCGCGCGGGCCTGGTCGCCGTCGAAGGCGCCCTCCTCGCAGAAGACGTCGATCCAGCGGGCGTGCGGCGCGCAGGCGTCCAGCATCTCGCCGGTGACCAGGGCCACGTATCCGGCCGGGTCCCCGGCGTACTCGGGCGGGACGACGTGGGCGCCGAGGTAGGTGACCTCGTCGGTGTGGCGGGCGGCCAGGCGCAGGGCGCGGGCCTCGTCCTCGACGGTCAGGCCGTAGCCGGACTTGGTCTCGAAGGTCGTGGTGCCCTGGCGGAGCGCCTCGTCGAGGAGACGGACGAGGTTCGCCTCCAGTTCCGCGTCGCCGGCGGCCCGGGTGGCGGCGACGGTCGTACGGATGCCGCCGGCGCTGTAGGCGCGGCCGGACATCCGGGCGTTGAACTCCTCGGTGCGGTCACCGGCGAAGACCAGGTGGGAGTGGGAGTCGACGAAGCCCGGCAGGACCGCCCGGCCCCCGGCGTCGACCCGGTTGTCAGTGGCGGGTGCTTTGCTTGATCCACCGGTCCACACGACGCGGTCGCCCTCGATGACGACGGCCGCGTCCCGGACCAGACCGAGGGGGGACGAGTCGCCCGGGGAGGGGTCGTTGGTGACCAGCGCGGCGATGTTGCTGATGACGGTGCTGCTCATGGTGTCCTCATGGGTGGTCGTCAGGCGCGCAGTGCCTCGACGGCCCGCGCGAGGGCTCCGGGTACGTCGGGCACGAGCGTGTGCGCCCCGTCGCGTACGACGTGCCGGCCCGCCACGACCGTGTGCCGCACGTCCGCCGCTGTCGCCGCGAATACGGCCGTCTCGGCGCCGAGCCGGGGCGGCGGCCCCGCTGTTCTGACCGAGTCGAGCCCGAGGGTGGTGAGGTCGGCGCGCGCCCCGGCTTCGATGCGGCCGGTGTCGTCCCAGCCGAGGGCGGCGTGTCCGTCCGCGGTGGCGGCCCGCAGCAGCGCGGCGGCCGTCCAGTGGCCGCGGGTGCGGGTGCGCAGGCGCTCGTCGAGCTCCACCGCGCGGGCCTCCTCGAGCAGGTCGATCACGGCGTGGCTGTCGGAGCCGAGGGAGAGCGGGGAGCCCTCGTTCTGCAGGGCGGCGGCGGGACCGATCCCGTCGGCGAGGTCGCGTTCGGTCGTCGGGCACATGCAGGTGCCGGTGCCGCTGCCGCCGATGAGGGTGATGTCCTCGGCGGTGAGGTGGGTGTTGTGGACACCGGTGGTGCGCGGTCCGAGGACTCCGTGCAGGGCCAGGAGCTGCGCCGGGGTGCAGCCGTGGATCTCCCGGCAGGCGTCGTTCTCCGCGGTCTGCTCGGACAGGTGCACGTGGAGCGGGGCCCGCCGTTCCTCGGCCCATCGCGCCACGGTCGCCAACTGCTCGGCCGGTACGGCCCGGACGGAGTGGATCGCCGCTCCGATCCGTGCGTGGTCCCGCTCCTCGAGGGCGGAACAGCGCCGGGCCCAGGCGTCCGCGTCGCCGTCGGAGAAGCGGAGCTGGTGGGCGGTGGGCGGCTGTCCGAAACCGGAGGAGAGGTAGGCGGTGTCGAGGAGGGTGATGCGGATGCCGGCCTCGGCGGCGGCCTCGACGAGCGCCTCCCCCATGGCGTTGGGGTCGGCGTAGGGCGTGCCGCCGGGGGCGTGGTGGACGTAGTGGAACTCGCCGACCGCCGTGATGCCCGCCAGCGCCATCTCGGCGTACACGGCCCGGGCGAGGGCGTGGTAGGTGTCCGGGGTGAGCCGGCCGGCCGTGGCGTACATGATCTCGCGCCAGGTCCAGAAGGTGCCGGAGCCCACCTGGACGGTGGAGCGCAGGGCGCGGTGGAAGGCGTGGCTGTGCGCGTTCGCCAGTCCCGGCAGGGTCAGTCCGCGCAGGATCTCGGCGCCGGGCGGCGGGGCGGGGGTGTCCGGGCGGACGGCGGTGATGCGGCCGTCCTGGCCCGCGGCGGAGCCGCCGATGGACACCGTCACGGTCACGCCCGGCTCGACGTGGGTGCCGAGCCAGGCGTGCTCCAGCCAGTACGTCCGCAGGGTGGCAGTCACGTGCAGGCCAGTCCTTCCAGTACGTCGGCGAGGGCGAGGACCCCGGCCACGCAGTCGTCCTCGTCGGCGGACTCGGCCGGGGAGTGCGAGACGCCGGTGGGGTTGCGCACGAACAGCATGGCGGTCGGCACGTGTCCGGAGAGGATTCCGGCGTCGTGTCCGGCGCCGGTGCCGAGGACGGGCACCCTGGGGCCGGTGCCGCTGCCGAGGATGCGGGCGAGCTCGTCGCGCAGGGCGTGGTCGAACTCGACGACGGGGGTGAAGGACTCGCGTTCGACGTCGAGGGTGACGCCGTGCTCCCGTGCGTGGGCGCGGGCCGCCCGCCGCACGCCGTCCACGACGGCGTCCAGGCTCTTCTGGTCGGCGGCGCGTGAGTCGAGCCAGCCGCGCACCAGGGAGGGGACGGCGTTGACGCCGTTGGGCTCGACGGCGACCTTGCCGAAGGTGGCGACGGCGCCCGCGAGTTCGGCCTCCCGGCGGGCGGCGAGGACGGTCCCGGCGTACGACAGCATGGGGTCGCGCCGGTCGGCGAGCCGGGTGGTGCCGGCGTGGTTGGCCTCGCCCCGGAAGTCGAACCGCCAGCGGCCGTGCGGCCAGATGGCGGACGCGACGCCGATGCGGTCGCCGGACAGGTCGAGGGCGCGGCCCTGCTCGACGTGGAGTTCCACGAAGGCGCCGATGCGGTCGAGCCGTTCGGGGTCGGGGCCGAGGGCGCCCGGGTCGTGTCCGGCGGCCTCCATGGCCTGCGGGAGCGTGATGCCGTCCCCGTCGGTGAGCCGGTGGGCCTGCTCGACGGTGAGCGCGCCCGCGGTGAGCCGGGAGCCGGTGCAGGCGAGCCCGAAGCGGGCGCCCTCCTCGTCCCCGAAGTTGACGATGCCGAGCGGTTTGGCGAACCGCGCGCCGCGTCGGCGCAGTTCGTCGAGCGAGGCGAAGGCGGACACGACCCCGAGGGGCCCGTCGAAGGCCCCGCCGTCGGGCACGGAGTCGAGGTGCGACCCGGTGACGACGGCGTCCCCCCGCGCGGGCTCGCCCAGCCAGGCCCACTGGTTCCCGTTGCGGTCGACCTCGTAGGCCAGCCCTCGAGCACGGGCCTGCTCCTCGAACCACCTCCGGCACTCGGAGTCGGCCCGGGTCCAGGCGAACCGCCGGTAGCCGCCGGAGGCGGCGTCGCGTCCGATGGGCAGCAACTGCCGCCACATCTCGTGGAAAGAGGGCGGTGCGGGCTGACGGCCACCGGGCTGCGGGCCGTCGTTCCGCAGGGCGCCGGGGGTGCCGCCCGTGCCTTCCGTGCCCTGGGGGAGGGCGGGCACAGCCGGACCCGCGGGCGGCGACGACGCCTTCGCCCCCACCGGGGGGTCGCCGTCCCTCACGCCGGATCACCCTCACGCATCGGCACCCGCACACCCCGCGAGTCCGCCACCGACTCCGCGATGTCGTACCCGGCGTCGACGTGCCGGATCACCCCCGTTGCGGGGTCGTTCGTGAGCACCCGGCGGATCTTCTCCCCCGCCAGCGCGGTCCCGTCGGCCACCGTCACCTGCCCGGCGTGGATCGACCGCCCCATGCCGACGCCCCCGCCGTGGTGGATCGACACCCACGACGCCCCGGAAGCCACGTTCACCATCGCGTTCAGCAACGGCCAGTCGGCGATCGCGTCGGACCCGTCCAGCATCGCCTCGGTCTCCCGGTAGGGGGAGGCCACCGACCCGCAGTCGAGGTGATCGCGCCCGATCACGACCGGCGCGGTCAGCTCCCCGCTCGCGACCATGTCGTTGAACCGCTCACCGGCCCTGTCCCGCTCCCCGTAGCCCAGCCAGCAGATACGCGCGGGCAGCCCCTGGAAGTGCACCCGCTCCCCCGCCATCCTGATCCACCGGGCCAGGGACTCGTTCTCCGGGAACAGCTCCAGGACCGCCTTGTCGGTCCTGGCGATGTCGGCGGGGTCGCCCGACAGCGCGGCCCACCGGAAGGGCCCCTTGCCCTCGCAGAACAGCGGCCGGATGTACGCCGGCACGAACCCCGGGAAGGCGAACGCGCGCTCGTACCCGGCGAGCTTCGCCTCACCACGGATGGAGTTGCCGTAGTCGAACACCTCCGCACCGGCGTCCTGGAAGCCGACCATCGCCTCGACGTGCCGGGCCATGGACTCACGCGCGCGGGTGGTGAAGCCGGCCGGGTCCTTCGCGGCGGCGTCCGCCATGTCCTCGAAGGCGGTCCCGACGGGCAGGTACGCCAGCGGATCGTGGGCGGAGGTCTGATCGGTGACGATGTCGACGGGCGCGCCCATGGCGAGCAGCTTCGGGAGCAGCTCGGCGGCGTTGCCGAGGACGCCGACGGACAGGGGCCTGCGCCGGTCGCGGGCCTCGACGGCCAGCCGGAGGGCGTGGTCGAGCGAGTCCGCCCTGACGTCCAGGTAGCGGTGCTCGATGCGGCGCTCGATCGCGCGGGGGTCGCAGTCGACGCAGATCGCCACGCCGTCGTTCATGGTGACGGCGAGCGGCTGGGCGCCGCCCATGCCGCCGAGTCCGGCGGTGAGGGTGATGGTCCCGGCGAGGGTGCCGCCGAACTTCTTCGCGGCGACGGCGGCGAAGGTCTCGTAGGTGCCCTGGAGGATGCCCTGGGTGCCGATGTAGATCCAGGAACCGGCGGTCATCTGCCCGTACATGGTGAGGCCGAGGGCCTCCAGACGGCGGAACTCCTCCCAGTCGGCCCAGTCGCCGACGAGGTTGGAGTTGGCGATGAGGACGCGCGGCGCCCACTCGTGGGTCTGCATGACGCCGACCGGGCGGCCGGACTGGACGAGCATCGTCTCGTCCTGCCCGAGGGTCTTCAGCGTACGGACCATGGCGTCGAAGGAGCGCCAGTCCCGGGCCGCCTTGCCCGTGCCGCCGTAGACGACGAGCTTGTCGGGGTGCTCGGCGACCTCCGGGTCGAGGTTGTTCTGCAGCATCCGCAGGGCGGCCTCCTGCTGCCATCCCAGGGCGCTCGGTTCGGTGCCGCGGGGCGCCCGGACGGGCCGGGGTCCTGACATGTCTGCCTCCTCAGCTGCGGATGACTACTGCGGATATTCACATCCTCGCGAGCTGAATAGAGCTAGTCAATACAGGGGCGGGTCGGCGCGGCCGCACGGGGGGTGTTTGGCTGGGTCCATGCGCGCGAACATGGAGAACGCCGAAGGGACGGGGGACGCGGTGGCCCACGACGACGGCCGGGCGGACGAGGTGGACGCGTACGCCGAAGGGCGGGTGGCCCGGCGGAACGAGGCGGTGCGGGCCGCCGTGGAGCAGGGGCTGGTCGACGCCGACACCCCCTTGGCGGCCCTGCTCGACGTGACCGGCATCCGGGAGTCGGCGGCCGGCCTGCGGGCGGCGTTCGACGCGGTGACGGCGCCCGGCACGCCCGTGCTGCACGCCTTCGCGGTGAAGGCGTGCCCGCTGGTGCCGGTGCTGCGGCTGCTGCGGGCGGAGGGCATCGGTGCGGAGGTGGCCAGCCCCGGTGAGCTGGCGCTGGCGCGGGCGGCGGGGGTGGAGCCGGAGCGGACGGTCCTCGACTCGCCCGCCAAGACGCCCGCCGAACTGCGGGAGGCGCTCGCGCTGGGTATCGCCGTCAACGCGGACAATCCGCAGGAACTGGCCCGCCTCGACGCCCTGATGGCGGGGTCCGGCTCCCGCTCGCCCGTCGGCATCCGGGTGAACCCGCAGATCGGCGGCGGCTCCATCGAAGCACTGTCCACCGCCACGGCGACCTCGAAGTTCGGGGTGGCGCTGTGCGACGAGGGCGCTCGGGAATGGGTCGTACGGGCGTATCTGGACCGGCCGTGGCTGACCCGGCTGCACGCGCACACGGGCTCCCAGGGCATCGCGCTGACGATGATGGCGCGGGGGGTGGCCCAGACGTACGAACTGGCGGAGGAGATCAACCGGCGCGCCGGACGCCGGCAGGTCGACACCGTCGACATCGGCGGCGGGCTGCCGGTGAACTTCGCCTCCGAGGCGATCACACCGACGTACGGGCGGTACGCGCGGCTGCTGCGCGAGACGGTGCCGGGGCTGTTCGACGGGCGGTACGGGCTGGTCACCGAGTTCGGCCGGTCGCTGCTGGCCAAGCACGGCACGGTGGTCGCGCGCGTGGAGTACGCCAAGAACGCCGGCGGGCGTCCGGTCGCGGTGACGCACGCGGGCGTGCAGGTGGCGACGCGGACGGTGTACGCGCCGGAGTCGTGGCCGCTGCGGATCGCCGCGTACGACGCGCAGGGGCGGCCCAAGGAGGGCCCGGAGGTCGTGCAGGACGTGGCGGGACCGGCCTGCTTCGCGGGCGACCTGCTCGCCCGGGCGCAGTCACTGCCGTTGCTGGAACAGGGCGACTACGCGGCGGCACTGGACACGGGCGCGTACTACTTCGCCCACCACTACGCCTACAACTCGCTCCCCCGCCCCGGCGTCCACGGTTTCGCCCCGGACGGGGCGGGAGGCGTCGCCTTCGCGACGGTGCGCGCTCCCCAGACGACCGAGGAGATCCTGGCCGAGTCGGGCGCCGCCCACACCGACGCCCTGGTCCCTTAGGGGTCGTGCCGGCTCGCGGCCCCGCCGCGAGCCGGCACAGCCCTCCGGGGGAGACCGGCCTCAGACGAGGGCCGGCGTCCGCCGGCGCGCACCGCCCGGCGACGCGTCGCCCGCCGCGATGCCGGTCGTCCGGTACCCCTTGACCGCCTTGCCGGCCGGCCGCCCCACCCCCGCACGGAGCCAGTCGACGCGTACCCACAGCAGGACCTCGTCCGCCCGCTCCAGCCGCCCGATCCAGGCCGCCTTCAGCCAGAGCCCCACCCCGCACCCGGCGAGCAGCAGACCGCCGGCGGCGGGTACCGCGAACGCCGTGCCCAGCGCGGCGAGGAAGGCGAGCAGCAGCCACCAGCGGTGTCCACGACGCCAGTTGCGGACGGTCACCGCCCGGTCCTGGAGCACGTCGTACCGGCCCGCACGGGCCGTCGCACGGGCCGCCGCGCGATACCGCCCCCGCCGTGCGCACGCCACGACGGCCGCCGCCACGAGGAACAGCGCGGCGCCCGCCAGCACCCCGATCCGGCGCCCCGTCAGCCCCGGCACCAGCACCCCGGCGCCCGCCGCGACCACCCCCAGCCACCACAGCGGCGCGGCTCCGGCCCGTACGACGACGGCCACCCGGGCCAGCCCCTGTCCTCCACGCGTCATGTCCGGCCTCCCGTCCTCCGATTGCCTGTGCATGTCCTGGGGGACCGACGCTAGCGAAGCAAAGTGAGACGAGTCTGAGAACGCGGGCGGACCTGCCCGCCGTCCCGCGTGCCGTCAGTCGACGAACAGCCCGCGCGCCGCCGCCCTCACGTCGAACTCCTCCAGCCGCGCCTGCGCGTCGGGCAGGTCGTCGCACATCGCCTCCAGCAGCACCCGGCCCAGCAGCATCGGCGCGCACGCCGTGTCGAAGGCCAGCCCGGTGCCGACGGCGGCGGGCAGCATCAGGTCGGACACCCCTGCGACCGGCGCGAACGGGGAGTCGGCGACGGTGACCACGGTCAGCCCCGTCTCCCTGGCGCGGGCGAGGGCGTCGACGACCTCGCGGGGATGCCGGGGCAGCGCGAAGCACAGCAGGGCGCTCGCCCCCGCCCGCGCGGCGGCGTCGATCCGGTCGTGGAGCATCGTGCCGCCCTCGTTGAGCAGCCGTACGTCCGGATGGACCTTGGCGGCGAAGTAGGCGAACCCGTACGCCTGGGCCGCCGCGGCCCGCAGCCCCAGCACGGGCAGCGGCCGGCTCCCGGCCAGCACCCGGCCCGCCTGCCGCACCGGCCGGGGATCGGCCAGCACCTCCGCCAGGTGCCGCAGGTTCTCGATCTCGGCCTCGACGGCCTGCTGGTACGCGTTGTACGAGTCGGCCCCCGGCGCCGTCCCGGCGGGCGCGACCTCGCGCAGATGCCGCCGCAGGGCGGGATAGCCGTCGAAGCCGAGGGCGACGGCGAACCGGGTCACGGACGGCTGGCTGACCCCGGCCAGCTCGGCCAGCTCCACGCTGGACAGGAACGGCACGTCGGCGGCGCGCCGCACCATGCTGTGCGCGATGCGCCGCTGGGTCGGCGTCAGCCGATGCCCCTCGAAGAGCGCCTGGAGGCGCGCGGCGGGGCTTTCGGTGCCGCTCATGACCTGACTCCCCCTCGACGCCTCGGACTATTCACCCGCCAAAATTCCTGCATACCGTTATACAGGCACACACGGGGACGCACCGGCCGCGCGTCGCGATGGACGGAGATCGCACACTGTGCCCGTTTCGGCGACAGATCCGGAACTCGACGATTTTGTTACGACGTCACCGCATCCCGAACGGGCCGGATAGCGTAACTCATCGAACAACAGAGCGCCTTGGGACGCAGGCGACCCATGTGGCACCCGACGGAGGACTGGTACAGGCGTGGACGCGCGAAGTCGTGGGCAGGCGGACGGAACCGATCCTGCCGACCAGTGGGTACTCAACCCGGAGACCGGCGAATACGAACTGCGGCTGGACGATCCCGCGGAGCGGCCGGGGGCGCCCCGCCCCCGCAGCGCCCCGCGCCCCGGCCCTGCCGCGCCCGCCCGCGTCCCCGGCCAGCGCGGCCGCCGCGCCGCACCCGCCGCGGAGGACACGCCCGATCCCGGCCGCCGCAAGCGCAAGCCGGGGAGGAGCCGCAAGAGGAAGGCGCTGATGTGGACGGGGGGCGCCCTCGGGCTGGTCCTCGTCGGCGGTTCGGCGTTCGCGTACTACTGGTACGACCGCCTCTCCGGCAACATCGACACCGTCGACATCGGTGGCGTGGGCAGTGACAAGGTCCTGGCGGACGGTCCGGTCAACATCCTGGTCATCGGCAACGACGTCCGCACCGGCGAGGGCAACGAGGCCTACGGCAACCGGACCAACGTCACCGGCCACGCCGACACCACGCTCCTCTTCCACGTGGCCGAGGACCGCACCAACGCGACCGTGGTGAGCATCCCCCGCGACCTGGTGATCAGGATCCCGGACTGCGAGTCCATACAGTCCGACGGTTCCACCAGGAAGATCCCCGGCTCGGCGGTCGCCACCCGGTTCAACGAGTCCTACGGCGTGAACGGCCGCGATCCGGGCTGCACCATGCTCACGGTCGAGGAGATCACCGGCCTCGAGGTCGACCACTTCATGATGTTCGACTTCAACGCGGTCAAGACGATGTCCACCGCGGTCGGCGGCGTCGAGGTGTGCCTGGAGAAACCCCTCAAGGACCTGGACGGCGGTTCCGGGCTCGACCTTCCGGCAGGGGAGAGCAGGATCCAGGGCGAGGAGGCGCTCTCCTTCCTCCGCAACCGGCACGGTCTGAAGAACGAGAGCGACCTGGACCGGATCGAGATGCAGCAGAAGTTCGTCGCGTCGATGCTCCGCCAGCTGAAGGAGGACACGCTGGGCAGCCCGTCGAAGATGCTCGACGTCGCCGACGCGGCCACCAAGTCCCTCACCGTGGACAAGGGCATAGGCAGCCCCGGCAAGCTGCTCACCCTCGCCAGGGAACTCGGCAAGATCGACCTGAAGAACATCACCATGATGACCCTGCCGGTGAAGGACAACCCGGCCGAGCCCACGCCCGTCACCGTCGTACTGGACCCGGCCAAGGCCCCGAAGGTCTTCAGCATGCTGCAGAACGACGTCTCCTTCACCGAGGTGAAGAAGAAGGAGAAGAAGGCCAAGGACAAGCAGGCCGAGCTGCTGGAGGGCGCACGGGCCGAGACGTCCGAGATCCGCGTCGACGTCTTCAACGGCGGCGGCCCGGACGGCGCCGCACAGGACACCCTCGCCTGGCTGCAGACCGGCGAGGGCGTGGGCAGGTCCACCAACCGGGGCAACGCCCCGGCCGAGGTCGACAAGACCCGGCTGGAGTACGCGCCGAACCAGGCCGGCCAGGCCCGCAGGCTCGCCGACCTGATGGGCCTGCCCGCCTCCGCCATGAAGCCCGGCACGAAGGACGCCGACGCGACGACCCCGATGACGCTCACCCTCGGCCCCGACTTCACGGAGGCCGGCGTCCCCATCGCCCCGCCGAAGAAGGTCGACGTCGCGCAGTCCCGGGCCGACGAGAAGATGTGCAAGAAGTGACGGCCCGGCGAACCCGAGGGCGAGAGGGGGGTTACCCCCAGTGCCACCGGCCCCGCGCCTCCCTACCGTGGGGCGCATGACCGGAATGGACGCGCGGGACACCGAGCTGAAGAAGGATCTGGACGCCTCCCTGCGGGCCCGCAGGGAGCTGGGCGAGGAGTACGAGTCCGCGCTGGTCGACTCGTTCCTGGAGAAGGTCGATCAGCGCATCGACGGCGCGGTGGAGCGCCGGGTGCGCCGGCAGTTCGCCGAGCAGCAGATGACGGCGGCCCGGGACTCGCGGTCGCCGAAGGCCACGGACACCTGGGGCGAGCGCTTCGGCTTCGGCATCGTCTCGCTGGTCCTGGCGGTGCCGCTGTCCGCGATCGGCGGAGGCGTGGGCAACCTGCCCGGTCTGGTGGCCGCCTGGCTGGGCATCGTCGGCGTCAACGTCGTCCAGGCCGTCCGCACCAACCCGGGCCTGTTCGGCCGCCGCGGGCCGGCCCGGGACGGCGACTGGGACGACTGAGGCCGAGTTGCGCGGGGACCGCCGCACCCCCGTAGCCGGGGGGCGGGACGACGGCGGTCCCCGCGGGGGACGCGCGCCCGTTGAGGCAGGTCGCGCGTCCGAGGCGTCCATGGAGGTCCGGGAGCCGCTCCGGAGGTCCTTCGACGCCGTTCGGTCGCCGGCCGGAACGGGGAGCCTCCCCAGTGCTCAAAGCCTGGGTGGTACCCCCGCCGTCCCTGCCGACACCCACCAATGTGCCGGACCCGTGTTAAGCGAGTGCTGCGCGGACGTGACGCCCTCGTACCACTTCCGCGAAGTCCACGAAGATCGTCAGCGGGCCGGCGCCCGGCCGCTCACGCCGGGTTCGCCGGGTTCGCCGGCGGTTCGCCCGGCGCCCCGTCACTTCCCGGTCTCGGCGAGGAAGGACAGCAGGTCCTGGCGGCTGACCACACCGGTCGGCTTGCCCTCGACGAGGACGATCGCCGCGTCCGCCTTGCCCAGGACGGCCATCAGGTCCGCGACGGGCTCACCCGAGCCGACCTGCGGCAGCGGCGCGGACATGTGCTTCTCCAGCGGGTCGTCGAGCGAGGCGCTCTTGCTGAACAGCGCGTCCAGCAGCTCCCGCTCCACCACCGAGCCGACGACCTCGGCGGCCATCACGTCCGGGTGACCGGCGCCCGGCTTGACCACCGGCATCTGCGAGACGCCGTACTCGCGCAGCACCTCGATGGCCTGGCCGACCGTCTCGTCGGGGTGCATGTGGACGAGGGAGGGGATGTGGCCGCCCTCCTTGTCGTTCAGGACGTCGGCGACGCGGGCGCTGGGGCCGGCGTCCTCCAGGAAGCCGTAGTCGGCCATCCACTCGTCGTTGAAGATCTTGCTGAGGTAGCCGCGCCCGCTGTCCGGCAGCAGGACGACGACCACGTCGTCCTCGCCGAGCCTCGAGGCCACCTCCAGCGCCGCCACGACCGCCATGCCGCAGGAGCCGCCGACCAGCAGGCCCTCCTCCTTGGCGAGGCGGCGGGTCATCTGGAAGGAGTCCTTGTCGGAGACGGCGACGATCTCGTCCGCGACGTCACGGTCGTACGCGGTCGGCCAGAAGTCCTCGCCGACGCCCTCGACCAGGTACGGCCGCCCGGAACCACCGGAGTACACGGAGCCCTCGGGGTCGGCGCCGATCACCTTCACCCGGCCGTCACTGGCCTCCTTCAGGTAGCGCCCGGTCCCGGAGATGGTGCCGCCGGTGCCGACGCCGGCCACGAAGTGGGTGATCCGCCCCTCGGTCTGCTCCCACAGCTCGGGGCCGGTGGAGTGGTAGTGGGAGAGGGGGTTGTGGGGGTTGGAGTACTGGTCGGGCTTCCAGGCCCCCGGCGTCTCGCGCACCAGCCGGTCGGAGACGTTGTAGTAGGAGTCGGGGTGCTCGGGCGCCACGGCGGTCGGGCAGACGACGACCTCGGCCCCGTAGGCCCGCAGTACGTTGATCTTGTCCGTGGACACCTTGTCCGGGCAGACGAAGATGCACTTGTAGCCCTTCTGCTGGGCCACGATGGCGAGCCCGACCCCGGTGTTTCCGCTGGTCGGCTCGACGATGGTGCCGCCGGGCCTCAGCTCCCCGCTCCGCTCCGCCGCCTCGATCATGCGCAGGGCGATGCGGTCCTTCACGGAACCGCCCGGGTTGAAGTACTCCACCTTGGCCAGGACGGTCGCCCTGATGCCCTGGGTCACGTTGTTGAGCCGCACCAGCGGGGTGTTGCCGACGAGGCTGATCATCGAGTCGTGGAATTGCACCGTTGTCTCCGGATGCTGCAAAAGGGGTGGTCGTGGTGGTCCTGCCAGCCTAGGCCCTCGCCGGTCCGAACCCGGCCGGGTCGTTCACTCCGCGTGAGGATTGGAGCACGGTCCGTACGGGG
Organism: Streptomyces sp. 12E; assembly: GCF_055633275.1. Classification (NCBI taxonomy): domain Bacteria; kingdom Bacillati; phylum Actinomycetota; class Actinomycetes; order Kitasatosporales; family Streptomycetaceae; genus Streptomyces; species Streptomyces sp. 12E. The sequence goes on from NZ_JBVNCJ010000001.1 coordinate 3,000,946, forward strand.
CAAGCACTGGGTGTACGGGTTCGAGGAGGTGGCGGCGAGGCATGACGGGCTTGTCGAGGGCGAGGGTGGCCCGGCGGATCGCGGCCGGCGCGGCGTACGGCGGCGGGGGGATCGGTCTGGCCGGGGCGGCCACCGTGGGGCTCCTGATGGCCGAGGCCCAGCTGGCGCGACGCCGCGTGGGCAACGGCACGTCCCCTCACGTGCCGAACGCGGACGGGTTGTACGGCGCGGCGCACACGGTGCCGGGTGAGCCGGCGCTGCGGCTGACGATGCTGGGCGACTCCACGGCGGCCGGGCAGGGCGTGCACCGGGCCGGGCAGACGCCGGGCGCGCTGCTGGCGTCGGGCCTCGCGGCGCTCGCGGAGCGTCCGGTGGGGCTGAGCACGGTCGCGGTGCCCGGGGCCTGTTCCGACGACCTGGAGCGGCAGGTGACGAGAGCACTGGCGGATCCGTCCCGGGTGCCCGACATCTGCGTGATCATGATCGGCGCCAACGACGTCACCCACCGCATGCCGCCCGCCCGGTCCGTACGCCATCTGTCCGCGGCGGTACGACGGCTGCGGACGGCCGGTGCGGAGGTGGTCGTCGGCACCTGCCCCGATCTCGGCACGCTCGAGCCGGTACGGCAGCCGCTGCGCTGGCTGGCCCGCCGGGCCTCCCGGCAACTGGCGGCGGCGCAGACGATCGGGGCCGTCGGGCAGGGCGGGCGCACGGTGTCGCTGGGCGATCTGCTGGGGCCCGAGTTCGCGGCGAACCCGCGCGAGCTGTTCGGGCCGGACAGCTACCACCCCTCGGTGGAGGGGTACGCCACTGCCGCGATGGCGGTGCTGCCGACGGTGTGCGCGGCGCTGGGGCTGTGGCCGGCGGAGGAGGAGCGGCCGGACGCCGCCCGCCGCGAGGGGTTCCTGCCGGTGGCCCGGGCGGCGGCGGAGGCGGCGGAGGAGGCGGGCACGGAGGTCACCGCGGCGATGCCGGCGGGTTCGCGGGGGCCGTGGGCCCTCCTGAAACGCCGCAGGCGCCGGCGGGTCGCGGAAACGGAGCCGGAGCGGTCGGCCCAGCCGTCGTAGGGGGCGGGTGCGGGCGTCGTCACCGCGGGCGGTCGCGCAAAAAGCAAGCGCTTAGACAGTTGCGGTCCATGTCACATCGCGTCACCCGTGACCCCGCCCGTACGGCCGGGTAACTTCCCAGGAAGTCCCGCACCGACCCTCCGGTACGCCCTCCCGTCGTTCGTCCACCGCCCCTCGACGAGGCGCGCCACGCGCCACCCCTCACCTCTGGAGCCGTGATGCCCGAAGCCGTGATCGTCTCAGCCGCCCGTTCCCCCATCGGCCGCGCCTTCAAGGGGTCCCTGAAGGACCTGCGCCCGGACGACCTGACCGCCACGATCATCCAGGCCGCCCTCGCCAAGGTCCCCGAGCTGGACCCGAGGGACATCGACGACCTGATGCTCGGCTGCGGACTCCCCGGCGGCGAGCAGGGCAACAACCTCGGCCGCGTGGTCGCCGTGCAGATGGGGATGGACCACCTCCCCGGCTGCACCATCACCCGCTACTGCTCGTCCTCGCTGCAGACCTCCCGCATGGCCCTGCACGCCATCAAGGCCGGCGAGGGCGACGTGTTCATCTCGGCCGGCGTCGAGACGGTGTCCCGCTTCACCAAGGGCAACTCCGACAGCCTCCCGGACACCCACAACCCGCTGTTCGCCGAGGCGGAGGCCCGTACCGCCGCCGTCGCCGAGTCGGAGGGCTCCTCCTGGCACGACCCGCGCGAGGACGGCCTGGTGCCCGACCCGTACATCGCGATGGGCCAGACGGCGGAGAACCTGGCCCGCCTCAAGGGCGTCACCCGCCAGGACATGGACGAGTTCGGCGTCCGCTCGCAGAACCTCGCCGAGGAGGCCATCAGGAACGGCTTCTGGGAGCGCGAGATCACCCCGGTGACGCTCCCCGACGGCACGGTGGTCGCCAAGGACGACGGTCCCCGCGCCGGCGTCACCATGGAGGGCGTCCAGGGACTCAAGCCGGTCTTCCGCCCGGACGGGCTCGTCACCGCCGGCAACTGCTGCCCCCTCAACGACGGCGCCGCCGCGCTCGTCATCATGAGCGACACCAAGGCCCGCGAACTGGGCCTGACCCCGCTCGCCCGCATCGTCTCCACCGGCGTCTCCGGCCTCTCCCCCGAGATCATGGGCCTCGGCCCGGTCGAGGCGAGCAAGCAGGCACTGGGCCGCGCCGGCCTCACCATCGACGACATCGACCTGGTCGAGATCAACGAGGCGTTCGCCGCCCAGGTGATCCCCTCCTACCGCGACCTCGGCATCCCGCTGGAGAAGCTGAACGTCAACGGCGGCGCCATCGCCGTCGGCCACCCCTTCGGCATGACCGGCGCCCGCATCACCGGCACGCTCATCAACTCCCTCCAGTTCCACGACAAGCAGTTCGGCCTGGAGACGATGTGCGTCGGCGGCGGCCAGGGCATGGCGATGGTCATCGAGCGCCTCAGCTGACCCCCGGAGTGCGGGCGTACCGTAGTCATGGCGGTACGTTCCGTGAGGCCATGGCCCGGACCTCCGGACCTTCCGGGGGCCGGGCCGATCCGTGATCCAATCTCCCCCAGGATGTGACCTATCTCCCCGATAGCGGGGATTCACGCAGGTCAGGGCGGGGTCCCTGCCGGGTGCGCCCTCAAGGACCCGTCCGTTTCGTGACGTTACGCACTGACAGATGGTTAGTCCACCCTTCAAGCTGATGTAGGAAGTCGGGGGACGCCTTTGAACCGGGAGTACGTCAGTGAGCGCCATGCCGATCGCCCTGCTGATCACCACGGCCGCCACCGGCGCCGTGGGCGTCGCGGTCCTGCGCAGCATCATGGTGCTGCGCCGACAGGTCGCGGCCCTGCACACCGCGCTGGCCGAGAGCCGCGCCGCGACCACGCGCGCGCACGTGCCGTCCGCCCGTACGGCCGGCGCCGACGAGATACGCGCCGCCGTGACGGAGGCGCTCGCCGAGGAGCGGGAGCGCGAGCTCGCCGAGGCGCGGGCCTTCTGGGCCGCCCAGGAGGCGCGTGACGCGTCCGACGCGCCGTCCCTGCTGGGTCTGGCCGACAGCGAGCTGTTCCTGCCCCGGCAGGCCGATTTCGTGGGTCTGGAGCCGGTGGGTGAGCCGGGCGCGGACGCCGAGGAGCACTCCGGGGACTCCCCGGAGCTGGCCGCGGCCCGCCGCCGTCACCCCTCGCACCCGGACTTCGTCCCGAACCCCTCGCCGGTCGTGAACGACCACGAGCGCACGGTGGCCGCCCTGGAGGAGCTGGCCGCCGCCCGCACCGAGCTGACCGACGTCCGTCCGGGCCCGCTGGGCACCCTCGACGTCTACGTCTTCGCCGACGGGACGACGCTGTGCATGACGCCGGGCCACCGCGAGACCGCCGAGCGCCTGGCCGCGGCCCTGCGCGCGGGCGAGACGCCCTTCCTGCTGGGCGGCTCCGGCGTCTCGGGCGCGTACGCGCTGACGTTCTCCTGCGGCGAGGAGAACGTCTACATCCTGGCGGACCGCGTCATCGCCTCCCTCTAGGGACGGCGGCTACACACCCGCGCGCCCGCGCGCCTCCTCCACCAGTCGCACGGCCTCCCGCACCTCGTCCTCGCTCCTCAGCACGAGGGCCAGGTCGTGTCCGGCGACGGTGATCTGGTCGGCGGCGGCGAACATGCCCGCGTCGGGCATCTCCCGGGGCTCGGTGCCCGGCTCCTCGACGAGCTGGGTGCGCCGCGCCAGCTCCCTGGCCAGGGCGAGCGCCTCGGCGGCTCCGCCCCGCTGCAGCCTGCTCTGCGGCGCGGCCCGCAGGCGGTCGGCGAAATGATCCACGGCACGGGTGAAGGGCGTCGTATCAACCACGCGGCGAGCGTACGCGGCGCGGCAGGACTGTTGCCAACGGGCGGACGCTCGGGCACGGTGACCTGAAGGACCGGCTCACACCCCATCCGTACGGAGGCGCCGATGTCCCAAGTCTTCTCCGCAGAGACCCATCGCAACCTGCTCGCCCGCATCCCGCGCTGCACCGGTCGTGAGATCTCCGACTGGCTGCGCACCGTCGAAGAGGGCCCGGCGCTCCTCCGCTTCGAGGAGAAGGTCAGCTGGCTCCGGCACGAGTACGACCTGGCGTACGGCCACGCCAAGGCGATCGTCCACGAGTACGACCTGAGGAGGGCCGCGCGCAAACTGCTCTGACGCGCGCGGACACGACGAAGGGCCCCGGGTGGGAACCCGGGGCCCTTCGTCCGTACCGTGCTCGGGTACTAGTCGCTGCTGTTGAGGATCGAGATGAGCCTCAGGAACTCCATGTAGATCCACACCAGCGTCAGCGTGAGGCCGAAGGCGGCGAGCCAGGCCTCCTCGCGCGGGGCGCCGTAGGCGATGCCGTCCTCGACCTGCTTGAAGTCCAGGGCGAGGAAGCAGGCGCCGAGGATGATGCCGACGACGCCGAAGACGACACCGAGCGCGCCGCTGCGGAAGCCGAGGCCGTCACCGCCGCCGAACACCGCGAACAGCAGGTTCACGGCCATCAGCAGGATGAAGCCGAGCGCGGCCGCCATCACGAAGCCGTAGAAGCGGCGGTTGACGCGGATCCAGCCGGCCTTGTAGGCCACCAGCACACCGGCGAAGACCGCCATGGTGCCGATCACGGCCTGCATGGCCGCACCGTCGGCGATGCGGTTGTCGACGATGCTGGAGATGACGCCGAGGAAGACGCCCTCGAACGCGGCGTACGTCAGGATCAGCGCCGGCGAGGCCTTGCGCTTGAAGGACTGCACGAACGCCAGGACCATGCCGATCAGCGCGGCGCCGATGCCGATGCCGTAGGACCGGCTGATGTTGGCGTCGTCGACCGGCAGCAGCGCCCAGGAGAGCGCGGCGGTGACGATCAGCACGCCGAGCGTGGTGCCCGTGCGCATGACGACGTCGTCGATGGTCATCCGGCCGGTGGTGGCCGGCGCCTGCGGCGGTGCGCCGTACTGCTGGTCCGCCTGCGCGTAGGGGTTCTGGGCGTACGGGTTGCCCGTCGGCTGCGCGTACGGGTTGGCCTGCGTGGCGACAGCGGGACCCCCGGCCTGCGGCGCGGTGTTGAAGCCCGCGTAGCCGTTGTCGCGGCCGAACCCCCGTCGCGAGAAGACCGGGTTACTGCTCCTCATTTCACTCCTCCATGGCCGCGCGGCGCGGCCTTGGCTCAAGAGTAATAGGTAGGCAAAGGAATGACCCTAATGCTTGGGGAGGATCTTTCCCTCGTTGTGCCGCACAACACGCTACGCGGCCGGGTGATTCCCCTCATCGCGGGAGACCGAACCATGACCGACCCGGTACCTCCCCGGAACCGGCCGGAGATCATCCGTTCGTCCCGCCCGGAGGATCGAGCGGTGACCGGAGGCGTCCAGGGCGGGCCCGGGCGGCGGGACGCGCACCGGGCGGGCGGACCGCGAGGCGTGGTCGCCGGGGGTGAGCCCGGGGCCCCAGGCCCACAGCCCGCCGGAGGCGTCGATGGCGTAGCCGGTGAACCCGTGGGCCGGGATCCGGCGGATCTCGGGCAGTCCCGTTCACCCGGACGGGTCGCGCGGAGTCCCCCTCCGGGCACGCCGGCGCCTCGAGCACGGCCGGATCCGCCTTGCCGCACCCGCCCGGCGACGCCACGACGGCTCCCGCGACCACCGCCCGCAACGGAAACCGCCGGCCATACGACACCCCCGCCGACGAAGCGGGCCTTTCGCCCCTCCACGGTGCCGATCACGCGCCACGGCCGGAAAGCGCGCTGCTGCTCGACCTCGCCGACCGCCTCCGGGTACGGGCACTCGGCGCGCGCGCGAGCGGCCGGAGGGGGCGTCGCGCACGACCGGGGCGACGCGCCGGGGAGCCGCCGCCCACGGGGCTTCCACCCCGGCGGGTCCGCCGGTGCACGACGTGTCGGACTCCTCGGGCGACCTCTCCTCACCCGACGTACCGCGGGGCGGCCGCGGCCCGTCACACGCGTGACGCGCACCGGTCGGGAGCCTCGCGCCGCCGGCCGGGCCCGTGGTGCGGGGGGAGAGGGAGGAGCGGCATACGTAGTGGTGCCCGGAGCCGGACTCGAACCGGCACGCCCGCTCAGGGGCAGCGAGGTTTAAGCTCGCCGTGTCTGCATTCCACCATCCGGGCAGGCCATGGGCTCCGCGTCGCGGTTCCGAGCCTATCGGTGCCCCTCCCGCTCAACGCGACCGGAGGGGCCGATCTTGTCTTATTTTATTGGCGCTTGATGAGGCATCAGGACTCCGAAGTCGCCGTCAGCACGTGCCAACAGCCTTGCGTGTGACGATCCGTCACGCATGCGGAATGACGGAATTTCACCGTCGGAACAGGGGCGCTCCACCTGTTCTGCACGCCCCCGGTTCAGGGGCGGCCGTCATCCCCAGGTATGACACCGCTCCCGGTGGTCCCTCCCGAGTCGCCCCCCGGAACCGGAGCAGCGGGTGACTACACGGCGGCGCAGCGGCGGAACGATGGACGACGTCCCCGAGCACACGCCGTCCCGACAGGAGCGTCCATCCCGTGACCACCGCATCCCTCGCCGACCGGACCACCGCCGTGGCCGCGCGCGCCACGGAGCTTTCGAAGATCTACGGCCAGGGCGAGACCCAGGTGGTCGCCCTGGACCGGGTCTCCATCGCCTTCCAGCAGGCCGAGTTCACCGCGATCATGGGTCCCTCCGGATCCGGCAAGTCCACGTTGATGCACTGCGTGGCCGGCCTCGACACCTTCTCCTCCGGGTCCGTGCGCATCGGTGAGACCGAGCTGGGCTCGCTGAAGGACAAGCAGCTGACCAGGCTGCGCCGGGACAAGATCGGTTTCATCTTCCAGGCCTTCAACCTGCTGCCGACCCTGTCCGCGCTGGAGAACATCACGCTCCCGATGGACATCGCGGGCCGCAAGCCGGACAAGGAGTGGCTGGACACCGTGATCCGGATGGTCGGCCTCTCGGACCGGCTGAGCCACCGGCCCTCACAGCTGTCCGGCGGTCAGCAGCAGCGGGTCGCCGTGGCGCGGGCGCTGGCCTCCCGGCCCGACATCATCTTCGGTGACGAGCCCACCGGAAACCTCGACTCCCGTTCCGGCGCCGAGGTGCTGGGCTTCCTGCGCAACTCCGTGCGCGAGCTGGGGCAGACGGTGGTCATGGTGACGCACGACCCGGTCGCCGCCGCCTACGCGGACCGGGTGGTCTTCCTCGCGGACGGCCGGATCGTGGACGAGATGTACGGGCCGACGGCCGACTCGGTGCTCGACCGCATGAAGCGGTTCGACGCCAAGGGCCGCACCAGCTGACTCCCCCGCCCGCTCCTCGGCCCGCCCCCCCTCCTCCGTACGTCTGGACTCGAGAAGACTCCCATGCTCCGTACCGCCTTGCGCAACGTCTCCGCGCACAAGGCCAGGCTCCTGATGACCGTGCTCGCCGTCATGCTCGGCGTGGCGTTCGTCTCGGGGACCCTGGTCTTCACCAACAGCCTCTCCGACGCCCTGCAGAAGCAGTCCGCCAAGGGCTTCGACCACGTCGACGTCGCCGTCACCCCCCAGTGGAAGGAGGGCGAGGGCGGCAAGGTCGGCGAGTACCAGGAGCTGACCCGCGAACTGGTCGACGCCAGTGCCGCCGTGCCCGGCGCCGCGCGGGCCGTCGGCACCGTCCAGGGCTTCACCGCGCTCGCCGACAAGGACGGCAAGCTGATCGGCGACGGCTTCCAGTCGCAGGGCGGCAACTACTGGGGCGCCGAGGATCCCCGGTACCCGCTGGTCAGCGGGCGCGCGCCGAAGGGTGAGGGCGAGATCCTCATCGATTCCAGGACCGCGGAGCGGGCCGGCTACGAGGTCGGCGACACGGTGCGGATGTCGGTCGACGGTCCCGTCCTGGAGCCGGAGGTCACCGGCGTCTTCACCACCGACGACGGCAACGTCGCGGCCGGCGGCAGCCTCACGCTGTTCGACACGGCGAGCGCGCAGAAGCTGTTCGGCAAGGCGGGCACCTTCGACGAGATCGCCGTCGAGGCGAAGGACGGCGTCAGCGACACCGCGCTGCGGGCCCAGCTGGAGAAGGCGCTGCCGTCCGACGTCGTGGAGACCACGACGGGCACGCAGCTCGCCGACGAGCAGGCGGAGGCGATCGCCTCCTCGATGAGCGGCCTGAAGCAGGGCCTGCTGGTGTTCGCCGGGATCTCGCTGTTCGTCGGTACGTTCATCATCGCCAACACCTTCACCATGCTGGTCGCCCAGCGCACCAAGGAGCTGGCCCTGATGCGCGCGGTCGGCGCCTCCCGGCGTCAGGTCACGCGGTCGGTGCTGATCGAGGCGTTCGTGGTCGGCGCGGTCGCCGCCGTCGTCGGTCTCGTCGCCGGCGTCGGCATCGGCGCGGGGCTGCGCTCCCTGATGGGGATGCTGGACGCGCCCATGCCCGACGGGCCCCTGGTGGTCAGCCCGGGCACGGTCGCCTCCGCGTTCGCGGTCGGCATCCTGGTGACCATGCTCGCCGCGTGGCTGCCCGGCCGCCGGGCCGCGAAGATCCCGCCGGTGGCGGCGATGAGCGCGCTGCACGCCCAGGCGACCACCAAGTCGCTGGTGCTGCGCAACACGCTGGGCGGGCTGATCTCGGCGGCCGGTGTCGCGGTGGTCCTCGCGGCCACCACGATGGAGGGCAACGACGGCCAGGCCCCCATGGGGCTCGGCGCCGTACTGCTGATCATCGGCGTCTTCGTCCTGACCCCGCTGCTGTCCCGTCCGCTGATCGCCGCCGCGGCCCCGGTGCTGCGTGCCTTCGGGGTAGCCGGCAAGCTGGCCCGGCAGAACTCGGTGCGCAACCCGCGCCGTACCGCCGCCACCGCGTCCGCGCTGATGATCGGGCTCACCCTGATCACCGGTATGACGGTGATGGCCGGCAGTCTGCAGAAGTCCATCGACAAGATGGCGGCCTCCGCGATCGAGGCGGACTACATGGTGTCCATGGTGAACGGGCGCCCGCTGTCGCCGGACGTCGAGAAGGAGCTGAAGCGTGCCGACGGCGTCACCGCCACCAGCTCGACGCGCAACGCGTACGCCCGCGTCGACGGCGAATACGAGTACCTGACCGGCGTGAACGGCGCCACGTTCGGCGAGCTGACCGATTTCACGGTGGTGCAGGGCGCCTTCGAGATCGGCGGCGCACGGGTCGTCGTGGACGAGGACACCGCGAAGTCGTACGGCTGGAAGGCCGGTTCGGACTTCACCATCGTCTACGAGGACGACGAGAAGCAGAAGCTCACGGTCTCCGGCGTCTACCAGGCCAACGAGATGATGAGCGGCATCATGCTCGACATCGCGACCCTCGAGCCGCACGAGTCGGAACCGGCCGACATGATGGTCATGGTGAAGACCGCCGACGGTACGTCCGACGCGGCGAAGGACGCGCTGGAGAAGGCCCTCGGCGCCAACCCGGCGATCTCGGTCCAGGACAAGCAGGACCTCTCCAACGAGATCGCGAAGATGTTCACCCTGATCCTGAACATGGTCTACGGCCTGCTGGCGATGGCGGTGATCGTGGCGGTCCTCGGCGTCGTCAACACCCTGGCGATGTCGGTGTTCGAGCGCTCCCAGGAGATCGGCATGCTGCGGGCGATCGGCCTGGACCGCAAGGGCGTCAAGCGGATGGTCCGGCTGGAGTCCCTGGTGATCTCGCTGTTCGGCGCGGTGCTCGGCCTCGGCCTGGGCGTGTTCTTCGGCTGGGCGGCCGGTGAGCTGGTGGGGTCGAGGATGGCGACGTACGAACTGGTCCTGCCGTGGGGCCGGATGGGGATCTTCCTGCTGCTGGCCGCGGTGGTGGGCGTGCTGGCGGCGCTGTGGCCGGCGCGGCGGGCGGCCCGGCTCAACATGCTGCAGGCGATCAAGGCCGAGTAGCGCACGGCTCATGACGCGGGCCCCGTTCCGGACGGAGCGGGGCCCGCCGTCGTGTGCGGGTCAGTTCCAGGTGCGGGCGCGCGGGGGAGGCCGGAGGCGCCGGAACCGGGGGTCCTGACGGCGAGGACCGGGGGCGCCGGTCAGCTGTTCGACGTGGCCTTTCAGCCGCGCGGCGGCGTCTGGCGTGGTGTGCACCTCCGTGACGGGGAATCCCGGAACGTGGTCACCACGTGGACACCCGGGGCACGGGTCGGCAGTCCCCGGCACGCGCCGTCTCCCGGCAGGACACCGGATCGCACGCGCGGCGGCGCCTCATGGGCTCCGCCCGGGAGACCGGAGGAGGCGCCCCTTGACGCGCTCGCCCCCTGGACCCCGCGCGGCCTGTGCCCCTGCGCCACCCGGATCGGGAGCGGGGAACGCACGCCCGGCGGGCCCGTGGGAACGCCGAAGGGGCCGCCCGCACCACGGATGGCGGGCGGCCCCTTCGGGGTGACCGGAGGTCAGGAGGCCTTGGCCTCGGTCTTCTTCGGCTCCTGCTGGGCGGCCGCCGGCGCCGGCTTCGCCGCCTCGTAGAACTCGTCGCGCGGCGACTCGATCGCGCCCAGGGACACGACCTCGCGCTTGAGGAACATACCGAGGGTCCAGTCGGCGAAGACGCGGATCTTGCGGTTCCAGGTCGGCATCGCCATGCCGTGGTAGCCACGGTGCATGTACCAGGCGAGACGGCCCTTGAGCTTGATCTTCATCTTGCCCATGACGATCATCGCCACGCCCTTGTGCAGGCCGAGGCCCGCCACCGCGCCCTTGTTGGCGTGGCTGTACTCCTTCTGCGGGAAGCCCCGCATGCCGGAGACCACGTTGTCGCCGAGGACCTTGGCCTGGCGCAGCGCGTGCTGGGCGTTCGGCGGGCACCAGGCGTTCTCGTTGCCGGCCTTGCGGCCCACGAGGTCCGGGACCTGTGCGTTGTCGCCCGCGGCCCAGATGTAGTCGGTGCCCTTGACCTGGAGGGTCGGCTCGGTGTCGACGTGACCGCGCGGACCCAGCGGCAGGCCGAAGCGGGACAGCGCCGGGTTCGGCTTGACGCCCGCCGTCCACACGATCGTGTTGGAGTCGACCTCGAGGCCGTTCTTCAGCACCACGTGGCCGTCGACGCAGGAGTCCATCGACGTGGACAGGTAGACCTCGACGCCGCGGCTCTCCAGGTGCTTCTTGCCGTACGCACCGAGCTTGGGCCCGACCTCGGGGAGGATCTTGTCGGCGGCGTCGACCAGGATGAAGCGCATGTCCTCGCGGGACACCGTCTTGTAGTACTTGGCCGCGTCCCGGGCCATGTCCTCGACCTCGCCGATCGTCTCCGCGCCGGCGAAGCCGCCGCCGATGAAGACGAAGGTGAGCGCCTTGCGCCGGATCTCCTCGTCCGTGGTGGAGTCGGCCTTGTCGAGCTGCTCGAGGACGTGGTTGCGCAGGCCGATGGCCTCCTCGACGCCCTTCATGCCGATGCCCTGTTCGGCGAGGCCGGGGATCGGGAAGGTGCGGGAGACCGCGCCGAGCGCGATCACCAGGTAGTCGAAGGGCAGCTCGTACGCCTCGCCGACCAGCGGGGCTACGCGCGCGACCTTGCGGTCCTGGTCGATGGTGGTGACCCGGCCGGTGAGGACCTCCGCCTTGGGCAGCACGCGTCGCAACGGGACGACGACATGGCGCGGGGAGATGTTGCCGGCGGCGGTTTCGGGGAGGAAGGGCTGGTAGGTCATGTACGACCGCGGGTCGACGACGGTGACGGTCGCCTCGCCGTAACGCATCTTCTTCTGGATGCGCCGAGCTGCGTACAGGCCTACGTACCCACCGCCTACTACGAGGATCCTGGGACGCTCCGTGGTGCTCATGCCATCGAGTATCCACCCGCCTCAGGGGGGTATCTCGTGCGCCCCTTCACAAGCTTCGACAGTGCCTGTGTTACCATCCCCCGCTTCTTGATCCAGATCACAGCGCGAAACGGGAACCAGCATCCCGCGCGGGACGTTGTCAATGCCGCGTGAGCTGCCTCTCTGTCCGCCGGAAGGCGCTGTGAGGCCGACCGGCCAGTCGTCGCGTCACACCCCGGCAAGACACTCGTAGCCGCCTTCTGAACGTGTTCAAAGGGGCGTTGAGGGTCCGAACGGGTCAACCGGGTTCAGTTCTTCGTCCCCCCGGGGCCAATTCCTTGTGAAGAACTTCACGAACTTTCCCGGCGGAGCCCCGCCGAGGGACCCGAAAGGGCCCCCCGGACACCGCTCAAACGCCATACCGACTGCTCAGCGGAGTACTACCGGCCAGTAGTGAAGGAGAGTCAGGCCGCGGACCAGGCGATGCCGTCGAGGATGTCGTGCTCCGAGACCACGACCTCCTCCGCGCCGATCCGCTCCATGATCGACAACAGCACCAGGGCCCCGGCTCCGATCACGTCGACCCGGCCCGGATGCATGGAGGGCACCGCCGCGCGCTCGGCGTGGGTGGAGCGCAGCAGCCACTCGGTGATCTCGCGGACGCGGTCGCGGGAGACGCGGGAGTGGTGGATGGCCCCGGAGTCGTACTCGGGGAGCTCCTGGGCGATCGCCGACACGGTGGTGACCGAGCCGGCCAGGCCGACCAGGGTGCGCGCCTCGCGCAGCGGGACCGTCTCCTCGGCGCGGTCGAGGGCGGCCTCGATGTCGGCGCGCATCGCCGCGATCTGCTCCTCGGTCGGCGGGTCCGTGACGGCCCCGTCCCGCACCAGGTGCCGCTCGGTCATCCGTACGCAGCCGACGTCCACGGACCGGGCGGCGCGGACGTGATCGTCGCCCACGACGAACTCGGTCGAGCCGCCGCCGATGTCCACGACCAGGAACGGGCGGTGCAGGTCGGTCCGGCCCGTCAGCTCCTTGGTGGCCCCGGTGAAGGAGAACTCGGCCTCCTGGTCGCCGGTGATGACCTCGGGCTCCACGCCCAGGATGTCCAGCACCCCGCGCACGAAGACATCGCGGTTCTCGGCGTCGCGGGAGGCGGAGGTGGCGACGAAGCGCAGGTGCTCCGCACCGTGCTCCTTGACGACCTCCGCGTACTCGCGGCAGGCGGCGAACGTCCGCTCCAGCGCCTCGGGCGCCAGCCGGCCCGTGCGGTCGACGCCCTGGCCGAGCCGCACGATCGTCATCCGCCGGTCCAGGTCGGTGAGTTCACCGGTCCGTGGATCCGCGTCGGCCACCAGGAGCCGGATGGAGTTCGTACCGCAGTCGATGGCGGCGACCCGGGTCACTGGCCCTCCTCCTTCACGGGAAGCGCCACGCAGGCGCCCTTGCGCCACCACTGGGGCAGCATCGCCAGCGCCTCGTCGCCCAGCGGGTTGACCCCGGGTCCCGCGGCCAGCGAGTGGGCGACCAGCACGTGCAGGCACTTCACGCGGTCCGGCATGCCGCCCGCGCTGGGGAAGTTCTTGAGCTCCTCGATCTCGTCGCGGCGCCGGACGTAGTCCTCGTGCGCCGCGCGGTACGCGGCCGCCAGCTCGGGGTCCGCGGCCAGCCGCTCCGTCATCTCCTTCATCACGCCGCCTGCCTCCAGCGTCCCGATCGCGGAGTTCGCCTTCGGGCAGGTGAGGTAGTACAGCGTCGGGAAGGGGGTGCCGTCGGGCAGCCTCGGCGCGGTCTCCACGACGTCCGGCTGCCCGCAGGGGCAGCGGTGCGCGATGGCGCGCAGCCCGCGCGGGGGCCGGCCGAGCTGTTGCTTGAAGGCCTCGACGTCCGCGTCGGTGGGCTCGGTGCGCGGGGTCGTGGGCGGGGGCGTTTCCATACGTGTCTTTCTGCGGCTTCCAACAGGGGGTCACTGGTCGGCGGCGTCGGCCTTGTCGACGCCGTCCCAGACGTTCGCGTACCAGGGGCGGTCAGCGGCTTCGAGATCCGTACGGGACTGCTTCGCCGCACCCGGGTCGATGACGATGTAGCCGGTCTCGCCGGGCATGACGTAGTGCAGCCGCCGGCGGATCTCCTGCTCGGCGTAGGCGTCGTCCTGCCAGCGGGCCTTCAGGTCGCGCAGCCGTTCGACCCGCCGACGGGTCTCGTCCTGCTCCTGCTGGAGGTCGGCGATGTCCGCGCGCTGGGAGACGTACTGCCGCATGGGGTAGGCGAGGGCGACGATCATGGAGCAGACCACCAGGGCGAGCAGCGCCGCCCGTCCGGTCAGCCGGGAGCGGCGGGCCTGGCGCTTGGTCTGCGAGCGGTAGACCCGGGCCGCGGTCTGCTCACCGATCAGCCGGATCCTGGTCGCGGTGGAGAAACGGTCCCGGTCCTTGACCGCCATGTTCCGCCTCCGGTTCGCCTTCATGCGTGTTCATACGTGCGTACGTCCCCGCACACGGTACGGGACCGGGTACGGGGACGTACGTACGACGCCGCCTACGGGCGGGGAGCTCAGCCCTTGAAACGGGGGAAGGCGGAGCGGCCGGCGTACACCGCGGCGTCGTCGAGGATCTCCTCGATGCGCAGCAGCTGGTTGTACTTGGCGACGCGCTCGGAGCGGGCCGGGGCGCCGGTCTTGATCTGGCCGCAGTTGGTGGCGACGGCCAGGTCGGCGATGGTGACGTCCTCGGTCTCGCCGGAGCGGTGGGACATCATGCACTTGAAGCCGTTGCGCTGGGCCAGCTCGACGGCGTCCAGGGTCTCGGTCAGCGAGCCGATCTGGTTGACCTTGACCAGCAGGGCGTTGGCGGCGCCCTCCTCGATGCCGCGGGCGAGGCGCTCGGGGTTGGTGACGAACAGGTCGTCGCCGACGAGCTGGACCTTGTCACCGAGCTTGGCGGTGATGGTCTTCCAGCCCTCCCAGTCGTCCTCGAACAGCGGGTCCTCGATGGAGACGAGCGGGTACGCGTCGACGAGCTCGGCGTAGTACTCGGTCATCTCGGCGGCGGAGCGCTCCTTGCCCTCGAAGGTGTAGGAGCCGTCCTTGTAGAACTCGGACGCGGCGACGTCGAGCGCCAGGGCGATCTGCTCGCCCGGGGTGTAGCCGGCCTCCTTGATGGCCTCGAGGATGAGGTCGAGGGCCTCGCGGTTGGAGCCGAGGTTCGGGGCGAAGCCGCCCTCGTCACCGAGGCCGGTGGCCAGGCCCTTGCTCTTCAGGACCTTCTTCAGGGTGTGGTAGATCTCGGCGCCCCAGCGCAGGGCCTCGGAGAAGGACTCCGCGCCGATCGGGGCGATCATGAACTCCTGGATGTCCACGTTGGAGTCGGCGTGCGAGCCGCCGTTCAGGATGTTCATCATCGGCACCGGCAGCAGGTGCGCGTTGGGGCCGCCCAGGTAGCGGAAGAGCGGGAGGTCGCTGGCCTCGGAGGCGGCGTGGGCGACGGCGAGCGAGACGCCGAGGATGGCGTTGGCGCCGAGGGAGCCCTTGTTGTCGGTGGCGTCCAGGTCGAACATCGCCTGGTCGATCAGGCGCTGCTCGGTGGCGTCGTAACCGACGAGCTCCGGGCCGATCTGCTCGATGACGGCCAGGACGGCCTTCTCGACGCCCTTGCCCAGGTAACGGTTGGCATCGCCGTCACGGAGTTCGATGGCCTCGAAGGCGCCGGTGGAGGCGCCGGACGGGACGGCGGCACGACCCGTGCTGCCGTCGTCGAG
Organism: Streptomyces sp. 12E; assembly: GCF_055633275.1. Taxonomy (NCBI): domain Bacteria; kingdom Bacillati; phylum Actinomycetota; class Actinomycetes; order Kitasatosporales; family Streptomycetaceae; genus Streptomyces; species Streptomyces sp. 12E. Next base: position 3,016,499 of record NZ_JBVNCJ010000001.1, read on the forward strand.
GCCGACCTCGACCTCGACCGTGGGGTTGCCTCGGGAGTCCAGGATTTCCCGGGCTACGACGACGTCGATGGACGGCACGAGCATCTCCTTCTTGGATGTGACGCGGGTGGGCAGGACCCCGGAGGGTCTTGCGAGACCGAGCCTAACCGGCTCCGGGCGATCGGCCATCCGGCCGCCCGCCCCGTGGACAGAACCGAGAGTAAATTGTTTCCGAACGGAACAAAGCCGTTTCCGGAAACCCGGCCGCAAAAACCCCGCCCCGGCGCGTACGGGGGACGACGCACCGGGGCGGGGAGCAGGGGGGACGGCCGCTTACTTCAGGTGCAGCTGCTGGCCCGGGTAGATGAGGTCGGCGACGTCGACGATGTCGTCGTTCAGCTCGAACAGCTGGGCCCAGCCGCCCTCGACGTCGTGCTCGGCGGCGATGGAGCTGAGGGTGTCGCCCTTGACGACCTTGTACTCGCCGTCGCCCTTCTCGACCTTCTCGCCGGTCGGGGTGGTGACGGTCTTCTCCTCGGCCTTCCGCTCGGCCTTCCGCTCGGTCCTCTGCTCGGCGGCCGGGCGCTCGGCGGAGCGGGAGGCCTTCTGCCCGGTCTCGCGGGTCCCGGTGGAACCGGTGCCCTGCGAGGAGCCGGCCGAGGAGCCGTTCGAGGTGCCGTTCGCGGAGGAGCCGGTGTAGGCGGCGTTGGACAGGCCCGTGCCGCAGACCGGCCAGGCGCCCTTGCCCTGGCCCGCGAGGACCTTCTCGGCGATCTCGATCTGCTGGGCCTTGCTGGCCCGGTCGGCGGTGGAGGCGTACTGCGTGCCGCCGTACGCGGCCCAGGTGGAGGCGGAGAACTGCAGACCGCCGTAGTAACCGTTGCCGGTGTTGATGGACCAGTTGCCGCCGGACTCGCACTGGGCGACGGTGTCCCACTCGGAGGCGGTGGCGGCGGAGGCGTTGCCGGCCGCCATCAGCGGAGCGGCGACGGCGGCGGAGGCGACACCGGCGACGGCGATCGCGCGGGTGGCCTTGGACGGACGACGGTGCTTGCCCTTGCCGGAAAACAGCATGGATGGATCCCCTCACCGACGCCTGCGAGGTGAGCTGTCGGGTTCGGGCCGGTTGAGTTGCCCGGCCGCGTCCCTCACGGGACGCGGCTCCACCCCAAGCCCGATCCGGTGTCAATCACCGGAAGGGGCGCTTACCTTGGGTCCCCCGCTCCTGCCTACGGCGCATGATGCGACGACTGTTCCCGTGCTGCCGCCGGCAGGATTCGGCGTGGCGGCAGTCGGGGCCCGCGGTGGCGAGCGATCACGACCGTAAGCACGCGGTCCGCGGAATTTCAAAGACGATCAGGGCTTCTGAGACCTATCTCTCACAGTCTTTAAATCGGACATTAACCGCGAAACGTGACGTCAACTGCCGCCAGCTCTACACCCTTTCGGGTGTCACTTCTCGCCCGGTTCGATCCCGACCTCGAGCTCCTGACCCGGCAGGATGAGGTCCGGGTCGGCACCGACGACCTGCTCGTTCTTCGCGTAGAGCGACCGCCATCCGCCGTCGAGCTCAAGGGAGTCGGCGATGGACGAGAGGCTGTCGCCGGTGCGCACGGTGTACGAGCCGTCGGCGGCGGCGCGCGAGGCGTCGGCGCTGCGCGAGGCGTGCCGGCCGGACGGGTCCGACGCACGGTCCTCCACCTCGCCCTCCTCGGCACTGACGCCACGATGGCGGCCGGCGCCCGTGCCTTCGGTGCCGGTGAGTTCGGAAGAGCCGGTGGTCTGCCCCGACTTGTCCGACTCATCACTCCTGGGGGTGGCCGAGGCGGAGGGGGAGGCGCCGGATCCGTCGCCGGAGCCGCTGTCCGAATCCTTCTCCGAGCCACCCGACCCGTCGGACTTGGCCGATTCACCGGCCGCGCCCTCACCGGCCGCGCCCTCACCGTTCGCCGACCCCTCCGCGCCGGCTGCGGCCGACGGGGAGGACGAAGCGGACGAATCACCGGAGTCCGACGATCCGGACGAGTCAGTGGAGTCGGAGGAGCCGGACGGGTCCGTGGAGCCGGACGTGTCCGAGGTCGAGTCCTCCGCCACACCCGTGTCGACGCCGGCCGACGTCGAGTCCTGTCCGAGGCCCGCCGTCAGTCCGCAGGTGCGCCACGCGCCGACCCCCTGGTCGGCGAGGATTCTCTCGGCCACGGCTATCTGCTGGCCGCGGCTGGCCTGGTCGGGGCTGGTCGCGTAGTCCAGGCCGCCGTACCGCTCCCAGTCGTCCTGGGTCAACTGCAGGCCGCCGTAGTAGCCGTTGCCGGTGTTCTGGCTCCAGGAGCCACCGCTTTCGCATTCGGCGACCCGGTCCCAGGTCGCGCCGTCGGCCGCGCTGGCGCTGCCGGCTCCGAGGAGCGGGATCGCGATGGCGGAGCCGGTCACTCCGGCCGCGACGAGGAGAGCCGGAGCCTGGCGGGGGCGACGGTGCCGACCGTTCCCGGAGAGCATGCGGAGACCTTTCGCAGAACAGCAATGACAGGCGCGGTGAGGGAAGCCCCGGGCACCGCACTTGATGGGTGAACGTATCCGGAGACGATCACTTGTCACAAGTTCATGCCGCGCAGATCACGTGAAGATCACAGAGTTGAGAGCGTGTCATGTTTGCGCTGGCCCACTCGGGGGCACTGCGGTCGGCGGCCCGGTCCGTCACTTCCGCGGACCGTTCCGCGGCGGGGTGAACTCCACCGGAAGCGTGCGCAGTCCGCGCATGATGAGCCCGCCCCGCCAGCGGAGTTCGGCCGGTTCCACCGCGAGCCGCAGGTCCGGCAGACGGCGCAGCAGCGTCGACAACGCTACGTGACCTTCCAGCCGGGCCAGCGGAGCGCCCAGGCAGTAGTGAATGCCGTGGCCGTACCCCAGATGCTGGTTGTCCCTGCGCGTCAGATCGAGCGTGCCCGGCGCGTCGAAACGTGCGGGGTCACGGTTGGCGGCGGCGAGCACGACCAGAACGGGATCGCCTTGGGAAATGGGCGTGCCGCCGATTTCGAGAGGCTGGGTCGCGTACCGCCAGGTCGCCAGCTCCACCGGGCCGTCGAATCGCAGCAGCTCCTCCACCGCGGTCGTCACGAGGCGGTCATCGTCTTCGGCGAGGGCCCGCTGGAGAAGAGCGCGCTGTTCAGGGTTCTGGAGCAAGGCGTGCGTGCCGTTACCGATCAAGTTGATGGTCGTCTCGAAGCCGGCGAACAGAAGCACGAAGCACATGGCGGCGGCTTCGTCTTCGGTCAGGTGCTCGCCGTGGTCGCTCGCCCGGATGAGGCCGGAAATCAGGTCGTCGCCGAGATCGCTGCGTTTACGGTGGATCAGCTCGGCGAGGTAGCCGCGGATCCTCTTCACGGACCGGGCGACCCCGCCGCGGGGGCCTCCGCCGTGGCGGATCATCATTCCCGCCCAGTCTCGAAGGTCGTCCTGGTCTTCCTTCGGTACGCCGAGCAGGTCGCAGATGGCGTAGATGGGAAGGGGGAAGGCGAAGTCGTGGATGAGGTCGGCTCCGCCCCGGCCGGCGAAGGCGTCGATGAGGCCGTCGGTCAGCTCCTGTACGCGGGGGGCGAACTCGGCGACCCGGCGCGGGGTGAACGCCTTGCTGACCAGCCGGCGCAGCCGGGTGTGGTCCGGCGGGTCGATGTTCAGCAGGTGTGTCATGAGATTCGCGCTGCGTTCGCCGGGGATGCCCGTCTTGCTCTTCCCCACGGCGTCTTCCGCATGGTGCACCGGGTTTTTGCTCAGGCGCTGGTCGGCGAGGGCCTGCTTGGCGTCGGCGTAACGGGTGACGAGCCAGGCTTCCACGCCGCTGGGGAGCTTCGTCCAGTGCACCGGCGAATGCTCACGGAGCCAGGCGTAGGCGGGGTACGGATCGGCGGCGAACTCCCAGCTGAACAGCTCGGGAACGGGACCCCGCGGGGCGGAGGCGGCAGGCTGGTCATCCATGCGGCGACCCTAACGGGCGGCCCGCGCCCCTCAGGGGCGCGGGGAACCGCGCGCACGGGGGTTCGGGGCCTCGGGGACGGGAAGGGGCGGCGGGGCGAGAACCCTGCTGCCCGCGCCCCTCGCTCAGCCCTCGCCCCGGCCGCCCTCCGCGGCCCGTATCGCGTCCCGGTACACCCGCGCCGCCGCCCGCAGCGCCGCCTCCGGATCGACCCCCGCGGCCTCCGCCCGCACCGCCAGCGCCAGCAGCTCGTAACCGACCCCCTCCCCCACCGGCACCGGCACGTCCAGCCCCGCCGTCCGCGCCCGCGACCCCAGCTTCGCCGCCAGCGCCAGTCCGGGCTGTCCGAGCGGCACCCCCTCCGTCACCGAGCTGCGCCGCTTCTCCTCCGCCTTGGTCCGCAGCCAGTGCTCCTTGACGTCCTCCGGCGTCTCCGCCGTCTCCTCGCCGAAGACGTGCGGGTGCCGGTGGATCAGCTTGGCCACGATGCCCCCCGCCACGTCGTCGACGGAGAACGGCTCCTGAGGGTGCTCCTCGGCGATCCGGGCGTGGAAGACGACCTGGAGCAGCACGTCCCCCAACTCCTCGCGCAGCTCGTCCCGGTCGCCCTCCTCGATGGCCTCGACGAGCTCGTACGCCTCCTCGATGCCGTACTTCGCCAGACCCTCGTGGGTCTGCCGGGACGACCACGGGCACTCCGCGCGAATGCGGTCCATGACCTGCACGAGGTCGAGCAGCCGGGCGCCCGGCAGGTCGTAGGAGGCGGGCAGCAGCTCCAGCTCGGGCATCCGGACCCGGCCGCTCCCGGCCAGCCGCGCCAGCCCGTCGGTCAGCGCGGGCTCACCCTCCCCCGTCGCCACGACCGCCACCGTCCGCCCGCCCACGCAGGCGTCGACGATCTCCTCGGCGGTCGGTGACGCCTCCTCGACCGGTATCCCGGCCTCCCGCAGATACGGCAGCTGCGGGTGGGCGCCGTCCGCGCACAGCACCCTGTCGGCCGTGTGCAGGGCCTGCCAGGCCTGCCAGGACAGCAGGCCGGGCGCGACACGGTGGCTGGTGGTGAGCAGGACGACACGGCCGGGGGCGGCCTCGGAGCTCGGTGCGGGGCTGTTTGCGTTCACGCTCCGAAACTAGCCCACCCTGCCGACAGCCCCCGAGTCGTCCACAGGTCCGTCACCCACAGGCAGGTCGTCCACGGACCGGTTGTCCACAGTCGGCGGGTCAGAGCGCCTGCGGCGTCCCGGTCGCCGTGACGTCCCGTACCCACGGCGTCCTGGCGTCGACGCGGCTGCTCTTCTCGACGTCCCAGTCGCCGTAGCGCGGGTTGAGGTCGACGTCGAGCTCCTTGCCCGCCTCGGACAGCGCCTGCCAGAACTCGGGCCGGCCGGTGTCGGTGCCGAGCCGCTGGGCGAGCTTCTGGGCCTGGATCTGGAGGCGGAGGTTGGCGTCGAGGCGCTGCGGCGGGATGCCGTACTGCTGCAGCCAGGCCGCCTCCAGCGCCTCGGCGCCGCCGGCCTGCTGCTCCAGACCGGTCCGCATCCGCTGGACCTCGCGGTCCGTGACCGTCACGCCGGCGTCCCGCGCGGCGCGCTCCAGGACCCGGTCCAGGACCATGCCGTGCAGGGTGTCGCGGGTGAGGCTGCCGGTGCGGGCGATGGCCTGCTGGTACTGGGCGTCGTCCGGTACGGCCGCCCGCTGGGCCGCGCGGACCTCGTCGACCCGGTTCTCCAGCTGCGACACGGTGATCCGCTCACCGCCGACGACGGCCGCCGCACCGGGGTGCGCGTCGTTCCCGCAGGCGGTGAGCAGGGGCGCCGCCGCGGCGATCGCGGCGGTGAGGAGGAGCGCGGTGCGACGGCGGCGGTGCAAGGAGACCTCCTGAGGAGAGCTTGTGCGGCGGTGCACAAAGTCTTGCGGTGATCGATGGTAGGCAGTGGCCGGGCTCTGGCCAACCCATTCGACCAACGATTCGCCGGGACGTCGGGCACCGCCGCACCGCGCCGGCCGGAACGTGCGGGTACGGGACTAGCGGGACCGCTCGTCCGCCGGTGCGGGGAGCTCGTGCTCCTCGAAGACGGGGGCGGGCTCGGCCTTGGCCCGGCTGCTGTCGCCGCGGAAGGCGGTGGTGGCGCTGGAGGCCGCGTAGACGCGGGTCTGGTTGGTGCCGGTGCGGTAGGAGAAGGCCCAGGTGGGTCCGGAGGCGTTGGTGTAGGTGAAGGCGGTGGGGTCGGTGGCCGCCGCTTCGTAGGTCTCCTGCTTCCAGGCGCGCCAGGTGCCGGAGCCCTGGGTCTGTTCGCCGGTGTTGTACAGGTGGCCGTCGTCGGCGCGGGCCATGATCTCGGTGATGCCGGTGAGGGGGCTGATGACGACGGAGGGGGATCCGGCGAAGGTCTTGTCGCCGACCTGGGACCAGGCGGCGGGGAAGGCACCGCCCTCGGTGTCCTGACCCATGGTGGCTATGTGCCCGTCGGCGTCACGGGCGAAGACGGCGAGCCGGTAGCCCGGGTAGACCACGACCGCCGGCGTGCCGGTGAAGCCCGTGCCGGCGAGGTTGGTCCAGGCCGAGAGGGTGCCGTCGCTGAAGTGGGCGGTGGTCACGGTGCCGGAGGCGTTGACGCCGAAGAGCTGGATGCCGTCGCGCACCGTGACGGCGGTCAGCGGCCGGGTGTGGCTGCCGCCGCTCAGGGGCAGCCAGCTCATGAAGTAGCCGTTGGCCTCCTGCTCGGCGCGGTACCAGGGCCTGCCCTCCGCGTCGACGGCGAACTGGACGAGACGGCCGTCGGGCAGCTTCGCGGTGGTGGCGTGCTGGGCCATCGCCCCGGCCAGGTCGACCCAGTTCGACCAGTCGGCGCTCGACCGGGCGGCCTGGTTGCGCGTCCAGATGTCGCCGTTCAGGTTGTGGGCGGTCAGCGCCATGCGGCCGTCGGGGTGCTCGGCGAGCGACGGCCGGCCGGTGAGCCCCTCCTGGTCGTCGAGGACGGTCCACTGGACGCTGTTGAAGTCGGTGGGGTCGAGCTGGCGTCCGTGCACGAGCCGGCCGATGCCGTCCGTGTAGGCGTACTCCACGGTGCCGGCGGAGGCCTGGAGGATGCTGGTGGTGCTGTGGGGTTCCACCTCGATCCGCGGGGACGGCGGGGTGTGGTCGGCGCCGATGCGGCAGGCGTCGGGGGCGGCGGTCACGTTGCGGTAGCCGGCCCAGCGGCCGGAGCCGATGACCTTGGCCGCGACGGCCCAGGTGTCGGTGTCCTCGTCGTAGCGGTAGTAGCGCAGGTCGCCGTCCGGCATCACGCGCAGCAGGGTGTCGCCGCCGAGCGACGCCAGGTCGCCCTCGGTGTTCCAGCCGGAGTAGCTCACCCGTACGTGGCGTTCGATCCAGCGCTGGCTGGTGAAGTCGTAGCGGGAGCGGTGGAGGGACCCGGTCGCGGCCTCCCGGCCGTAGACCACTCCTTCGTCCCCGGCGACGATCGCGTCGTAGCGGCTCCAGCCCGCGTCCACGACCTTGTCGCCGCCGGGGTACCAGGAGCCGGTGTCCGCGTAGTACCTGTGCCAGCGCAGGGCGCCGTTCTCGTCGAGCCGCCAGATGTGGCCGGCGCGGTCGACGGTGATCTTGTCGCGGTTCGCGGCCTGCTGGTACCGGCCGAAGTTGTTGCTGATCTTCTTGTGGTGGATGTCCCAGGTGCCTGAGCTGGTACGCCGACTCAGGTAGAGGCCGTCGGACTTGACTCCGTACAGCTCCTGGTCCGGGCCGGCCATGACCTGCCCGTAGCCGGACCAGCCGGTGTCGATCGTGCTGGGCGACGGCATCGTGCCGCCGGTGAGCGGGGTGGGCATGGACTGACGCAGCAGGTTCCCGGCCGTGTCGACGGCGTACGTCGGTCCCGTGCTGGCACAGGTGACGGCGGCGGCCGCCTGGGCGGGGGCGGGTGCGAGCGTCACGACGGGCAGCGCGGCGGCGGCGGTCACGAATGCGGCGAGCCGGCGACCGGCACGTCCTCGCGTCGTCTCTCTCATCGATGTCCTTCCCTCACGGAGCCGATGCTCTTGATCACCGGACGTTAGGCAACGCTCGGTGAACGAGGCAGTGTCGTACGGGGGAACAGCTCGTGTTTCGCTGTGCGGATCCGCTGAATTGTCGATGAAACGACTGACAAGGACGTCAGGCCACCGCCGGCTCGCACCACACCGACTCACCCCGGTTACTCCCTTCAGCCGGCGGCTGCCGACCCCACGGACCGGCGCAGGCCCGCACCGGGGTCAGCCCTTGCCCGCCCTCCAACTCGTCGAAGGCCCGGCCGGGCACCGAGGACGACTCGGAATCGGTGTCCCACATCCCGATCCGCGGCACCCCGTCGGCCCAGCGCAGCCGAAGGACAGCGAGCCCCTCGGTATGTCGTACGGCGTGGAAGACCAGCTCCGCCGCGAGCAGTTCGGGGGTGTCGACGAGCCGGACCGATCCGCGGACAGGTCCGGGACCCAGAAGGGGTGGCCCTCCGTCGCCGTCAGGACGGCGGTCGCGTCGCCTGCGGCGCCGTCCGTGTCGATCGTCAGGTCGACCGGGTGCTTCTCGCCCTCTCCGGTGATCTGCGCACCGGTCGGGCGTCACCTGCATTTGCGCTGGTCAGCGAATTCCAACCTACCCATGGGGGGCGCATGGAAGTCCCGCGTTGTGCGTCCGCATTGCCGCCGGCGTTGCCATTATTGTCGCCAAGCCCTCTCCGAGGCTACTACTGCCCTGCAGAAGATTGCTTCTGCAGGGCAGTAGTGATTCCTAGATATACGGGATCATTTCGCCGGAACCGTCAAATCTCAATCTTCACGCCACCACTCGAAAAATCGAGGGATGCAGCATCGATTTCTCGGATTCGCAAATCAGTTCCCCATGGCCGAAACCCGAGAAGGGGACGCGGCGTGCCTCCGCCCCAAGACTCCCATGGGTCGAAGTAAACCGGGGCCTTGACGATTGGCCCGTAAGGACCGACCGCAACCGGTTCTCCAATCGATACTCTGATGACTTCCAGCAGCTGGCGCACCTGATCCACATCGGCGCCAGCGGTGCAACTCCAACTACCTAGCCAAGAGACAGGAGGCAGGGAATCGGCAGCCCTGAGGCAGACCCAGGTCCTGGCGGACACTTCCGCGTCCCCACGTAGGACATAGGCAGTAAAGTGCACAGGTGAGTCCAGTCGAACTGCCCACGCCTCCACTAACTTCCTCCGATCATTATTTCAATGAGAGTGTCCGGATGCATCCGCCCATCCAAAACACGGTTTCTTATCTCCTCGGTCCTGTTATTCCCGTCGACGATACTCAGTCGGGACCCGGGAAGGTTTATGTCATCTTCCGGGGCGAACTCCCGGTACCCGGTAATGGGCTCACGCCCATTCGGTCCACCGAAGCGAATGAGATCCTCATTGGACAGAGATGTCACACCGCCATGCCCTGCGTCTGCACTGCCATACATTTGCTCGCGGGTTGCCGGGTTTCCGGGGATTCGATCTAGCATTTCACTGGCCTTTGCGTAAAAGCGCGTCGGCCTCTCGTGGATCGGAAGATCCGAAAGAGATGAATTGCAGTTGTGAACCAGGACCGGTGTGGCCCCCGCCAGCACATGGTACGTGTGGGCCCGGTCCACCGTCAGGTTGTGGACCGTCGTGCTCTGGGTCCACGCCCGGACCGCCGTCAGTTGGACCTTCGTGCCCGAGCCCGTGCTCAGCCACTGGCCCGGCTTCAGGTCGCCGGCGTCCAGCCATTCCCTCAGGTCCGGGACCCAGAAGGGGTGGCCCTCCGTCGCCGTCAGGACGGCCGTCGCGTCGCCTGCGGCGCCGTCCGTGTCGATCGTCAGGTCGACCAGGTGTTTCTCACCCTCGCCGGTGATCGTGCCGGTGACCTTCTCGGACGAGGTCTCGCCCGTCGTCGGGTCGGTGGCCTGCACCTCGTCGCCGACGTCCACGTCCTCGATGGGTTCGCGGCTGCCGTCCGCCATCAGGACCAACGTGCCTTCGGTGAAGCTGTTGGCCGAGGCCAGCAGGCTGGCTCCGTCCGCGACGCAGGACGTGTACTCCACCGCCGTGTCCAGCTTGTCGGCGGCCGCGGAGATGTCGTCCGCGTACTTCGCCGCGCTGGTCGCCATCCGGCCCGCCTTGGCCGCGCGGACCACGCCGGCTCCCACGCCGCCCAGGGCGACACCGGCCACCGTGGCCGCCGCCCAGGCGCAGGCCTCCATGTCACCCTTGGTGAGGCAGTTCTTGAAGTCGTTGAAGCCGGAGACCTCGGCCGCGAACTCCAGGCCGGCCTTCAGACCGTCCCGGATCATCGGGGCGGCCGCGCGGGCGAACTCCGTCGCGGCCTGGACCGCGTGGGAGACCGTCTCCACGACCTCACCGGCCGCCGCGACCACCGCGTCCCGTAGATCGGCCGCGGCCTGCGCCGCGTCCGCGATGACGTTGCGGGCGGTGTCCACCACCGCCGCGGGCAGGTTCGCCGCCGCGGAGACGATGTCCTTCGTCACCGATATCAGCGGTTTCACCGCCGCCGCTATCTCCGGGAGCGGGCTGTGCTTGATGGCGTAGGAGACGGCCGCCTTGGCCTTCCTGGTGACCTCCTTCGCGCGGGCCACCGCGGCACGCTTGACCGCCGCCGCTTTCTCGCGGGCCCACGCCACCGCCGATTTCGCCGCCGACGTCGCCTTGCTCGCCACCCAGCTGACCGCCGAGGACACCTTCTGCGCGACCCAGCGGACGGCCGACTTGGCCTTGTTGTAGACCCACTTGGCCGCGTTGCTGATCACCCGGCCCACGGCCTTCACCGCGGAGACCGCGGCCCGCCACGTCTTCTTGACGACCTTCTTGACCCCGGAGGCGACCTTCTTGACGCCGCTCTTGATGGCGCTGCCGACCTTCTTCACCCCGGAGGCGACCTTCTTGCACCAGCCGCAGCTCGGCCAGTGGCCGTCGGGGTCGACGTAGTCCAGCGGCGCGCCGGCGCCGTAGGTGTAGCGGTTGGCCAGGATGGAGGCGCCGCCCGCGTAGTTCACCGAGTCGCGGGAGTCGAAGGTGCCGGTGCCGGGGTTGTACCAGCGGGCGCCCATGTTCACCTGGTCGGTGTCGGGGTCCGTGTAGTCGCCCTGGTAGCCGAGCTCGCCGGAGACTCCGGAGCTGGTGTCCTCGTCCGCCAGCTCCTCGCCGAACGGGCTGTACGTCGTGGAGCCCGCCAGTTCCGTCAGGTCGCCGTCGGTCGCGTCGAAGTCGCCCACCACGTCGCCGTGGGAGTCGGTCAGCACGAGCTGCGCCGTGCCGTTCTCCGACACCGACATCAGCTCGTCCATCGGGCCGCGGCCGTAGGAGGAGGCGCCGTCGCCGACCGGGTCGGGGCTGAGGCCCGCGTAGGAGAAGTCGGTGCCGTTGCGGGAGTCGACGCGGTTCAGGGAGTCGTAGTCGTAGGAGACGTCTCCGGCCCGCAGGAGCCGGTCGAAGGCGTCGAAGGCGAAGTCCTCGGTCAGCCCGGAGCTGGTGCGGGAGGCCAGGGTGCCGCGCGCGGTGTACGTGTAGGTGTAGTCGCCGTCGGACCGGACGCGGTTGCGCTCGTCGTAGACGGCGGTCTTGTCGCCCTCCCGGGTGCGGTTGCCGGAGGCGTCCCAGGCGTACTCGGTGGTGTCGCCGTCGGCGGTCCAGGAGGTGAGGCGGCCGGCCTGGTCGTAGCCGTAGGTGTTGTCGGCCGCGTTGCTTCCGGTGACCTTCTTCGAGGTCAGGTGGTCGTTGTCGTCGTAGCCGTAGTCGATCGAGGTGACGGCCCGGCCGGCGCTGTTGGTCAGGGTGTCGGTGTCGATGCGGCCCAGGTCGTCGTAGCCGTAGGTACGGCTCTGTCCGGCGCCGTAGGAGACCTGGCGGAGCATGCCGGAGGTGTCGTAGGCGTAGCTCTGGCTGGTACCGGTCAGGGGGTCCCTGGCGGTGGACAGCCGCTGCTTGGTGTAGGCGAACAGCGATGTGCCGGCGTCGTCGGTGCGGCTGGTCAGCAGGCCGTCGTCGTCGTACTCGTAGCTCGCCTCGCCGGACGGGCCCTCCGCCGACAGCAGCAGGCCGCGGTCGTTGTAGGTGTAGGTGTTGTCGCCGTCGGGGGTGCCGGCGGAGGTCAGGCGGCCCGCCGCGTCGTAGCCGTAGGTGCGGTCGGCGGTGGCGGTCTCGGCGCCGGTGCCGGTCTCCTCGATCAGCCGGCCGGTGTGGTCGTAGACGCGGTTCCGTGTGACGCCGCCGGGGGCGGTCGCCCGTACCGCCTGGCCCGCCGCGTCGTAGGCCGTGGTCCAGGTGCGGTCGGCGGCGGCCGGGTCGGTCTCGGTGGCCGGTTCGATCACCGACTCGGCGAGTCCGAGGGTGTTGAAGGTGTAGTAGGTGGAGTTGCCGCGGCCGTCGGTGTAGCGGGTGCGGTTGCCTGCCGCGTCGTAGCCGAAGGACGTGGTGATGGACTCGGTGTCGGTGACCGGCTCGGTCTGCCGGGTCAGGCGGCCCAGCCCGTCGTAGGCGTAGCGGGTGGTGTGACCGAGGGGGTCGGTCGACGCGGTGAGGTTGCCCGCGTCGTCGTAGTCGTAGCCGATGGTCCGGAGGGAGTTGTTGTCCGGGGCGAGGTCGGACTCGGAGACGAGGCGTCCGGCCTGGTCGTAGAGGAGCGACGAGGTGCGGCCGAGACCGTCGGAGCGGCGGACCTCGCGGCCGGCCAGGTCGTAGCCGAACTCGGTGACCGTTCCGCTGGGCTCGGTCAGGCGGGTGAGCTGGCCGAGGCTGTCGTAGGTGAACGACGTCTTCGCACCGCTGGGGTCGGTCTGCTCGGTGACGTTGCCCGCGTCGTCGTAGGCGTAGCGGGTGGTGAACGCGTCCTGGTACGGCTTGCGGTCGATCTGCGTCCGGGTGACCGGGCGGTCCAGGTCGTCGTAGGTCGTCTCGGCGCGGGCGCCGGTGGGTCCGGTGACGGAGAGGACCTCGCCGGTGCGGGTGTAGGTGTACGTCCACCGGGCGCGGTCGTCGCCGGTGCCGGTGGGTTCGTCGCGGACGGTGACCCGGTTCAGCCGGTCGTAGCTGTAGCGGGTGACCTGGTCGAGGGGGTCGGTCGCCTCGACCAGGTTGCCGAGCGCGTCGTAGCGGTACTGGGCGGTGGGGGTGACGGGCGTGCTCGTGCCGGGCGCGGTGTACGCGGCGCCCGTGGTGCTGATCCGCCGGCCCAGCCGGTCGTACTCGGTGCGGGTGACGTTGCCCAGCGGGTCCTGGACGGAGGTGGCGGCGCCGTAGGTGTCCAGGCCGACGACGGTCAGCGGACGCGTGCGCTGGACGGCACCGCCGTTCCGCTCGGTGTCGACCTCGGGGGCCAGCGTGGAGATCTGGCGGCCCAGCGCGTCGTAGCCGTAGTCGGTGACGTTCCCGGCGGGATCGGTCACGCTCTTCGTCAGCCCGCGCTGGTCGTAGGCGTACGTCGTGGTCAGCGTCTCGGAGCCGTTGTGGGTGATCTCCTTGGTGGCGTTGCCCGCGAGGTCGTAGACGTAGTCGACCTGCTCGGGGGTGGCGCTCACCGGCCACGGCACGTGGGACGGGTTGCCGCTGTTCCTCGTCGTGGTGACGTTGCCGGCCCGGTCGTAGGTGTAGGTGGTGGAGCGGGCCAGGCCGTCGGGGTCGGTCACGGTGGAGGCGACCCGGCCGACGGCGTCGTAGGTGGTCCTGGTGACCGTCCGCCCGTTGTCGGTGGTCTCCTTGGTGACGTTGCCGGCGCCGTCGTACTCGTTGGCCTCCACGACGATGTCGCGGGTGGTGCCGTCGGCGTTGCGGAACCCCTTCAGGGTGATGGACTTGACCAGGTCGTCGCCGTAGTACCGGTATTCCAGGGTGCGGCCCATGGCGTCGGTGTGCTGGGCGAGGCGGCCGGCCATGTCGTACGCGTAGGACTGCAGGACCAGGTCCTCGCCGGAACCGTCCGCGTCCTCGGGGTCGCCGTCCCAGTCGACCAGGCGCACCTCGGCGATCATGTTGCGCGCGGTGTAGGCGTACTCGAAGCGGTTGCCGTTGCCGTCGACCATGAAGGTCTGGTTGCCGAACGGGTCGTAGCCGTAGGAGGTCTCGTTGCCCTCGGCGTCGGTGACGCGCACCGGGCGGCCGTGGTCGTCGAGTTCGTACGTCATCGAACGCGGCAGGTCCGCGCCGACGACGTCGTCGATCTCGGTGGCCGTCACCACGCCGTCGGGGTCGTACGTCGTCGTGGTGCGCTGCTGGTGCTGCGCCCCGGTGACGGCGTCGCCGACCTGCGGATCCGTGGAGGAGATCAGGCGGGACAGCTTGTCGTACCGGTAGGTGGTGGTGACCCCGTCCGGCCGGCTGTCGGAGATCTCGGTCTCGCTGATCCGCCGGCCGATCGCGTCGTAGGTGTAGCGGGTGACGAGGCCGGACGGCTCGGTGACCTCGGCGATGTCGCCGCTGTTGTAGTAGGCGTAGCGGGTGACGGCGCCGCGCGGGTCGGTGCTGGTCTTCAGCAGCCCGGTGGGGGTGTTGCCGCCGTCGCGGGCCGGTTCCACACCGGTGGTGTAGGTGTTGACGACCGAGCCGCCGTCGGGGTTCTTCTGGGTGAGCAGGTTGCCGTTGGCGTCGTACTTGTACGTCGTCAGGTAGCGGTCGTCGGTGGCGCTGGTGGAGCGGGCGTCGCGGGTCTCGGTGGGCAGGTCGACGCGCAGGTCCAGCTCGTCCAGGCCCGCCGGGTAGGTGGTGTACGAGGTGTGGCAGTCACCCTTGGCCCGGCAGGTGGTCCGGCTGTTGACGTTGCCCCGGTCGTCGTAGCCGAGGGTGACGGTGTCGCCGGTCTCGCTGGTGACGACGGTCTGGTAGCCGCGGTCGTCGTAGGTGTAGCTGCGGATCGCGACACCGTCGACGGGGTGCCGGATGAAGTCGGGGCTGCCGTCGTCGTCGCCCGGCGGGGTGGTGCAGAACATCGGGTCGCCGGGGTCGGGCTCCGAGCACACCTCCGTCGGGGCGGAGGTGGACGGGGACGGCTCGGGGGTCTCGTCGTACTCGCGCGTGCCCAGGCCCAGGGGTTCGCCGTAGCGCAGCAGCTGGGAGGTCATGCCGTCGTACTCGTAGAAGTACGGCTGGCCGACCGGGTCGTGCACCTCGACGGTGCGGCGCAGGTCGTCCTCGTCGCCGAAGACGGCGGGGGCGCCCACCGCCCAGGTGCCGCCGTTGGCGTCGGTGTACTCGCTGACCCGGTCGCGGGCGATGTCGTAGGAGACCTCGGCAGCGGTCCGGCCGCTGGGCAGCGTGGTCCTGGTGAGCAGGTCGGCGGCCTCGGTGCCCAGGGCGTAGTGGGCGGAGACGGCCTGGGAGCCCAGCGGGTGGTGGTAGACGGCGACCTCGTCGATCGAGCCCGCGAAGGAACGGGCCTGGGCCGCGCCCCAGCCGGGCCAGCTCGCCGGGGAACTGGGCCGGGCCGCGCCGATCTGGTTGTGGGTGAGGTTCTGCGCCTGGATCTGGCCGCCGGCCAGGGTGGCGGCCTGCTTGCCGTCCAGGTAGAGGGTCTGGGTGGCGCCGGAGACGGAGAGCACGGCGTGGTGCCACCTGCCGTCGTTGACGTTGGTGGTGGTGGCGGTCATGGGGTGGGCGGTGCCGTCCCAGAACTGACCGCGCAGCTTGCCGTCGGTGCCGACGTACAGGGTGGGCACGCCGGTGCCGGGGGCGGTGCCCCACGCCTTGTCCTGGTAGCCGATCAGCGGGCCGCCGGTGCCGCCGGGGATGGTCTTGAACCAGACCTCGACGGCCGCGTCCCGGCTCGCCTTCAGGGCGCCGCCGGGCAGGGTGACCCGGGAGGTGGTGCCGTTGAAGGTGGCGGCGGTGGAGGGGTCGCCGGCGGCCGCGCCCGTGGTGCCGAGGGTGACGTCGGTGTAGGTGCCGCGGTCCTTGCCGAGGTTGACCTCGATGGCGCTCTCCGCCGAGGTGGCGCCCGTCTCCTCGCCGAGCCGCCAGTACGACTCGGGACGCGAGTCACGGACGCCCGCCGCGTAGTGGCCGCCGGCGGTGTAGGTGTAGGCCGTGCAGCCGCCCGTGGGGTCGCAGACCCGGTCCAGGACGTCACCGGTGTAGGAGTACGTCCAGGCCAGCGCGGCGCCGTCGACCGGGTTGGTGGCGACCCGGGTGACGTGGTCACCGGTCCAGGTGAAGGTCAGGGAGCGCTTGCTGCGCGGGTTCTCGGCCTTGGCGAGCTTGCCGCCGGAGTACGTGTAGTTGACGACGTTGGAGGTGGCGTCGGTGATCTTGACGAGCAGGCCGGTCCTGCTGAACGAGTACGTCGTGCCCGACTTGTCCTGGAGGGCCCAGGTGCCGGCGGTGGCGTCCTGCGTCAGCTTGGCGAACCGGCCGGGCGGCGGCGCGTAGGAGCCGTCGGGGTTCTTGCCGAAGCGGACGTCACGGCCGTCCGGGTAGCGGATGACGACGTTGCCGGTGCCGTCGTTGTCGGGGGTGAGCCGGATGTCGTAGCGGGTGGTCCAGCCGGTGCCGAAGGCGAGGTCGCGACGCGGGTCGAGGCTGTTGTAGGTCCGCACCAGCGTCATGTCCGGGCCGACGCCGGCCAGTGAGGCGTCGATCGCCGAGGTCGCGTAGTTGCCGACCTGCGGGTCGAACTCCAGGTCCTGCCCCTCGCTCAGCCGGGAGGTGATCTCCGGCTGCGGGACCGAGGTGAGCAGGGCGATCTGCGCCGTGGGCACCTCGTTGCTCGCGTCCTTGGCGAAGCCGCGCCACAGGTAGGTCTTGTTCCAGGACAGCCGGCCCGCCGGAACGCTGTAGGCGGGGCTCGACTGGTAGGCCGAGGTGACGCAGTTGACGGGCTTGTCGCCGTCGCCCTGCTCACAGACCTCGAACTTGTACTGGAGCGTCTGCCCGGCGGGCGCGTCGATGTCCACGGCACTGGCCCACAGCTGCGGGCTGAGCGTCTGCGCCTGGTAGCCGTTGGGCGGGTACTGCTCCTGCACCACGGGAGCGATGTCGAAGACCTGGAGGGAGAGCCGGCCGGGGGCGACCTGCTCGTCCGTGAAGACCGGGCCGCCGGACCTCACCATGGAGAAGTCCAGCATGTACGCGCCCGGCGGCAGTGCCTTGATGGTGGCGGTGAAGGTGGTCCTGGCGCCGTGCGCGACGTTGGTGGTCAGGTTGGCGGCGCGCTGCTGGGTGACCAGCTTGCCGTCCTTGTCGTACGCCCGGTAGGCCAGGTAGTACGCGCCCGGCGTCCAGGTCCCCGCGCCCTTGTTGGTGACGGCCACCTTGACCTGCCCGGCCTGGTTCTGCAGGACCGGCGGGTCGGGGACGGGCTGGGTGAAGGAGTAGCTCGCGTTGTACGGCGAGTGGGTGACGTACAGCTTGGGCGGATTGGCCGTGCCGTGCCCGGCGAACTTCTTCCAGGCCAGGGAGTCGGTGGCCGAGGCCCGTACCGACAGGCCGTGGTTGGCCTGGGTGCCGTCGACCCAGCGCTGGACGAGGTCGCGGCCGGCCTTGCCGAGGTCGAACAGCTCCGAGGCGGCGGGGCAGGCGGACTTGGACTTGCCGGTCGCGATGTAGCCGTAGGCGAAGGATTTGGAGGCGAGGCTGCCGCCGACCGCGGGGCCGGGGTAGCCGAGGCCGGTGCCGGCGGACCAGGACTCGGTGACCGGGTGGACCGACACCGGGCGGGCCCTGCAGGAGGCGGAGTCGTAGTTGGTGAGCTGGAGCTGGGCGCCGAAGATCTTGTGGTGGCGCAGTTCCTCGTCGAGCGAGGGGAATCCGAGGTAGGTGGCGGTCGCGCCGTCGGCGCCCTTGCCGACCTGGAGTTCACTGGTGCCGACGACGGAGCCGCCGCTCTTGACGTAGACGCTGGTCTCGGCGGACGAGGTGTCCACGGAGGGGTCGACCTTGACCGGGAAGACCCGTTCCGGATCGCGCAGCCAGTCCGCGTCGACGGTGATCCGCAGGGTCTGGCCGCCGCCGGCCTCCTCGACGAGGTCGTAGGCGACGTCCTCGGAGCGGGCGGGGGCGCCCTGCTCCCCGCCCCGCCCGGAGTCCTCCATGAATCCGGCCGGGATGACACCGGCGACGCGGCCCTTCGCGTCGGTCAGTTCGACGGCGCCGTCGGCGGTCCGCGCCGTCAGCCCGTCCAGGGCGAGGGGGAAGTCGAAGGTCGTCGGGGCGTCGGCCGTGTGCAGGACGAGGGTTTCCTTGACGCCGCCGGCCTGGGACTCCAGCGTCAGATCGGTGTCCGGGAGGACGCCCTCGTAGGTGACGGTGCCGCCCTCGGCGCGGCCCTGGACGCCGGCCGCGCCGCTCAGGCCGTACGACAGGACCTGGCCGCCGGGCAGTTCTACGGTGGCCAGGCGCGCGGAGTCGGCCCGTCGGTCGATGCGTACGCCGACCGCGTCGGCGGTGTTGCGCCAGCCGTCGTCGTCGGCCCGCAGCTCCGTGTCGATGGGCTGCCAGTCCCCTTCCCCGTCGCGGTAGTTGACCGGCGTCGGGGACACCTCGGTGGTCCGGGTGCCGTCCTCGTTGGCGTAGGTACGGCTGAAACCGTCGCGCTCGGCGGGCAGCTCCTCGCTGCGCTCGGGGTCGAAGCCGGTGACCTCCGTGGTCGGCGAGGCGACGACCTCGGCCTTGTTGCGGGCCTGCTTCTCGGCAGCGGCGACACTGCCCTTCCTCACCGTCGTCGGGTACTTCGACCGGAGGGTCCGCGGCGGCTCGGTGTTGGTGTCCTTCTCGCCGACCAGGTGGTCCTTGCCGTCGGCGGTCCCCCACCGCTGGTCGGGGGCCGAGCGGCCCTGGGGGTCCCCGGGGAAGAGCGGGATGCCGGTACCGGACAGCGCCAGGGAACTGGCCGCGATCACCGACGCCAGGAGGATGCCGATGGCCATGCCCCAGCGGCTGTGACGCAGCCGGCTGGACAGCAGTCTTCGGGCGACTCTCCGGTAGCCAGGCACAGTTCCCCCCTCAGGACCACGTGTGGGTCATGAATCGACTTATGGATCCTGTGAGTTGCGTGAAGATCCTGTCCAGACGATCACCGACTGTCCATCGGGTTGTCATGTACACGCATCAGCTGTTCACCTTCCCGCCGCTGCCGCGTTAACCGGGATCTGCCTAACGTCCCCCTGCCGGGAGTGCGCGATCATGTCGAACCGCTGCCCTCCTGCTCGGAATCACCGCACTGAGCTGGAAGGACGTCCATGAGATCCGCATCTGGCAGACGGCTCGGCCCTCGTCTGGTCGCGTGGCCGGCGGCAGCGGCTGCCGCCCTCCCCGCCGTCTCCATGTCGACAGCGCGCGCGTACGCCGCCGACCACGTCACGCGCATGGCGGCGATCACCGGCGACGACGCGGCCGGGTCCGCGCCGGCCCCCGAGGGGCGCCGTCTCCCCGTACCGCCGGAGAAGTAGCCCCGGCCCCACGAACCGCTCGCGGGGCCGTCGCCACACCTTCGCCGGTCCCGTTCCTCCTGCCGTCCCGCGCCCTGGGGCGGCCAGACCACACGAAGTCCGGAAGGATGCCGATGAGACCCCTGTCCCGTGGACGGCTCAGCCGTCGGGCGATCGCCATCACCACCGCGGCCGCCGCGCTGCCCATGGCCATGACCACCACCTCGGGCACCGCCCAGGCCGCGGACGAGATCACCTGCACGTCGACCGGCGCCCTCTACTCGGTCACCACCGCGGGAGACCTGCTGCGGCGCAATGTCACCGACCCGGCCGGCGCCACCGGCGCCCTGCCCGCGGCGAGCACCATCGACACCGGATGGAACCGGTACCCGCGCGTGCTGACCGCCAACGGAGCCACCTTCTACGGCATCAACTCGGATGGTCTGTACTTCAGCCACCGCGACTCGTCGACCTCCACCTGGGACGTCCACCACCGCAAGATCAGCGACTCCTACACCGGTTACCGCCTGGACGCCAACCGCAACAAGATCAGCGCGGACCGGGGCGGCAACCTCTGGTTCGTCGACGGCGACGGCGACCTGCGCTACGCCCGCTACATCAGCTCCAGCGACACCTGGACCGCGGACAGCAACAAGAAGATCGCCTCCGGCTGGGGCCGTTACGGCTTCATCGTCGCCACCGAGCTGGGCGTGGTCTACGGAGTCGACTCGGCCACCGGCAATCTGACCCGCTCCCGCTACGACTTCACCAGCCAGCGGTGGATCGAGCAGCACCGCACGGTCAGCTGGGCGGACTGGCGCGACACCGAGGACCTCACCTCCTTCGGCGGCGACACCATCCTGCGCGTCAGGCCCAACGGAGAGGTCCGCCAGTACCGCTACCGCGAGGACGCGGGCAACTTCGACCCCTACAACGCGCTCCTCGGCAGCGGCACGTGGTGGTCCGGCTACACCAGCGTGACCGGCGCGCCGGACGCCTGCCGCCTGGCCGCGAACCACACCCCGGCCACTCCGAAGATCCCCACCGAGTCCTTCACGCCGAACAGCGTGCTCCAGGTGTCCAGCGGTGAGATCGAGTACGCCTACACCGACAACATCGGGTATCTGGTCCACGGCCGGCAGACCGACCCGACGGACTTCAACTCCGTGCAGTGGACGACCGTATCCGGCAACGAAGCCTTCTCCGGACAGCCGCAGCTCGCCGAGCAGCCGGACGGCCGCACGGCGCTGACCGCGCAGAACGTCAACAGCGAGATCTGGTGGCGCCGCCACGCCGCGAGCAGCCCCGACTGGGGCGGCTGGATCAACCTGGCCGGTGCGATGGCCGAACACCCGGTCACCGCCAAGACGACCGCCGGGGTGCTCGCGCAGTTCGCGGTGGACGCCGACGGCAAACCCTGGTACCGCGTCCAGCAGCGGGCCAACGTCGACTTCATGGGCTGGATGCCGCTGAGCGGTGAGGGCTTCGCCGGCCCGCTCACCGCCGTCACCGTACGCGACGGCATCCAGCTCTTCGGCACCGACGCGGGCGGCACCCTGCGGACCGCGACCTTCAGCAACGGCAGCGTCGGCGCCTGGACCACCCTCGGCGACCAGGCCATCACCGGCGCCCCCTCCGTCGTCGCCTACCCCGGCTACCGCCTCGGCGTCTTCGCCCGCGACACCACCGGACACATCGTCAGCCTCACCCAGACGTCCGAGGGCGCCGCCTTCCCCGCCGCCTGGTCCCAGGTCGGCGACAAGACCTTCGCCGGTTCCCCCTCCGTCGTCATCAGCCCCCTCACCGGCATCACCGAGATCATGGCCCGCGCCGACGACGGCCACCTGTACAACACCGGCGAACAGACCCAGGGCTCCGGCACCTGGCGCGCCTGGAAGCAGGAGACCTACGAAGCGGCGGCCACCGACCCCACCGCCTTCACCTACACCAACGCCTCCGGACCCACCTGGGCCTTCTCCTACCGCACCGGCACCAACCAGACCCGCGTCTACGCGGCCTCCAGCGCCACCACCGCCTTCCGCGGCGACAGCAGCCGGGCCAAGGCCGAGCCCGCCCCCGTCTTCGAGGAGCACGAGCTCCCCGCACCCCCCGCCCGGTGACCACGGACGGGGCCGGCACCACCAGCGGGCCGGCCCCGTCCTGTCGCTCGGGGCGCGCCGCGCGGGCTCAGGCCCCGCACTGCTCCAGCATGGCGGTCCGGTCCGGCGCGGTGACCGGAAGGTCGTACTCCAGCGCCACCTGGGCGAACCGCACCGCGTACGAGCAGCGGACCGCCTTGTTGGGCGGCAGCCACGATGCCGGCCCCGAGTCCCTCTTGGCGGAGTTCGCGGAGCCCGAGACCGGCAGAAGGTTCAGCACGTCGTTGGCCAGCCGCTGCCGCTTCTCCTCGTCCCAGCGGGCGGCGCCCATCTGCCAGGCGTAGGACAGCGGCACGACGTGGTCGATCTGCACCTCGGCGGCCTCCGCCTTCTTCCAGGCGACGTCCTTGCCGGTGTACGGGTCGTACAGGTCCATGGACACGACCACGCAGTCGGAACCGGTGCGGAACTCGACGTCGCGCCCGTGGAGTCTCAGCACGTCGTTCCTCGTGTCACAGCCGTTCCGCGCCAGCGGCACACCGTCCGCCGTGTCCATCCACGCATAGCCGAACTCGTCCCGGTCGTAGCCCGTCCTCGGGCCACGTCCCTTCGTGGGCACCCTCTCGATGAGCTCGCGCGCCTCGGCCCGGTCCGGATCGCCGGTCACGGGCGCGAGACCCGGCCGGGTGCCGTCGGGGTTGTCCAGCGGGCTGACGGCGCGTCCGTCGAAGGCCGCGCTCCCGCTTTCGTCACCGGCCGGGGACCCCGCGTCCTGGACACCCTCGCAGCCGGTGAGGAGAGCCGCAGCGACGATCACCGCGGGCCCCGCGCTCCGGGCCCGTATGCCCCATCCCTTGTTCCGCGTCACCGCGCCCCTCCTTCGTTCATCTGATTTCTGCCCTGGTGGGGGCGGGTCGAGCCGGATTTCACCGTAACGAGCGACAGGTTCAGACCAATTCGGCACTACACGGGCATTCATCGCACAGCACGCGTATCGTCGGTTCCGAGTCACCTCCGGAAGGAGTTCCCGCATGGGCATCCTCGACAAGTTCAAGAGCAGCAAGTCGGCGCACGACAAGGCCGGCAAGGCCTCGGGCGCCGCGAAGAAGAAGATGAACGAGAGGACCGGCGGCAAGCACAGGCAGCGGATCGACACCGGGCAGCAGCATGCCGAGCACCGGTTCGGCATCCACCGCGGCCGCCCCGGCCGGCCGTAAGGCGTCGCGCCCCCGCCAGGGCCGTCCACGGCGGCCTCCCGCCGTGGACGGCTCCTCGTCCGCGGGTCAGGATCCCAGGACCGACGTCAGGAACTCCCCGACCCAGCCCAGCAGGTCCCGTCCGACCAGCGGCTTGCCGCCCACCTTCGCGGTCTTCGGGCGCGGGACCAGCACCTGGTGCGCGGACGCCTTGATGACCGTGCCGGGGTACAGGCGCTTCAGGCGCAGCTCCTGGGACTCGCGCAACTCCACCGGCGCGAAGCGGATGTTGTTGCCCTGGAGCATGATCTCGCCGACCCCGCACGCGCGGGCCAGCATCCGCAGGCCCGCCACCAGCAGCAGGTTCTCCACCGGCTCCGGCAACTTGCCGTAGCGGTCGACGAGTTCCTCGCGCACGGCCTTGACGTCCTCCTCCGAGTTCGCGGAGGCGATCGCCCGGTACGCCTGGAGGCGCAGCCGCTCGCCGGGCGCGTAGTCGTGCGGGACGTGCGCGTCGACGGGCAGCTCGATCTTCACCTCGAGCGGCGGCTCCTCCTCGATCTCACCGGTCTCCAGCTGGCGCCGGTAGTCCGCGACCGCCTCGCCCACCATCCGTACGTACAGGTCGAAGCCGACGCCCGCGATGTGGCCGGACTGCTCGCCGCCGAGGAGGTTTCCGGCGCCGCGGATCTCCAGGTCCTTCATCGCCACGTACATGCCCGCGCCCATCTCGGTGTGCTGGGCGATGGTGGCGAGACGCTCGTGCGCGGTCTCCGTCAGCGGCTTCTCCGGCGGATACAGGAAGTACGCGTACCCGCGCTCCCGGCCTCGCCCCACCCGGCCGCGCAGCTGGTGCAGCTGGCTGAGGCCGAAGTTGTCGCCACGCTCGACGATCAGGGTGTTGGCGTTGGAGATGTCGATGCCGGACTCGACGATCGTCGTCGACACCAGCACGTCGAACTTCTTCTCCCAGAAGTCGACGACGACCTTCTCCAGCGCCGACTCCGACATCTGGCCGTGGGCGGTGGCGATGCGCGCCTCGGGCACGATCTCCCTCAGCCGGGCCGCCGCACGGTCGATGGACTCCACCCGGTTGTGGATGTAGAAGACCTGGCCCTCGCGCAGCAGCTCGCGGCGAATCGCGGCGCCGATCTGCTTCTGCT
Organism: Streptomyces sp. 12E; assembly: GCF_055633275.1. Lineage (NCBI taxonomy): Bacteria > Bacillati > Actinomycetota > Actinomycetes > Kitasatosporales > Streptomycetaceae > Streptomyces > Streptomyces sp. 12E. Next base: position 3,040,294 of record NZ_JBVNCJ010000001.1, read on the forward strand.
CGTACGGCCCGACGAACGTGAGCACCGGGTGCCGCTCCTCCGGCGGGGTGGTGATCGTCGACATCTCGCGGATGCCGGTGACCGCCATCTCCAGGGTGCGCGGGATCGGCGTGGCGGACATGGTCAGCACGTCGACGTTGGCGCGCAGCTTCTTCAGCTGCTCCTTGTGCTCGACGCCGAAGCGCTGCTCCTCGTCGACGATGACCAGGCCCAGGTCCTTGAACTTGGTCTCCGAGGAGAACAGGCGGTGGGTGCCGATGACGACGTCCACCGAGCCCTCCCGCAACCCTTCCAGGACCGCCTTGGCCTCGGTGTCGCTCTGGAAGCGGGACAGCGCCTTCACGACCACCGGGAACTGCGCGTACCGCTCGCTGAACGTCCCGAAGTGCTGCTGCACCAGCAGCGTGGTCGGGACGAGCACGGCGACCTGCTTGCCGTCCTGCACGGCCTTGAAGGCGGCCCGCACCGCGATCTCGGTCTTGCCGTAGCCGACGTCGCCGCAGATCAGGCGGTCCATGGGGACCGACTTCTCCATGTCCTCCTTGACCTCGGCGATGGTGGTGAGCTGGTCGGGGGTCTCCGCGTAGGGGAAGGCGTCCTCCAGCTCGCGCTGCCAGGGCGAGTCGGCGCCGAAGGCGTGGCCGGGGGCGGCCATGCGGGCGCTGTACAGCTTGATCAGGTCGGCGGCGATCTCCTTGACGGCCTTCCTGGCGCGCGCCTTGGTCTTGGTCCAGTCGGCGCCGCCCAGGCGGTGCAGGGTGGGGGCCTCGCCACCGACGTACTTGGTGATCTGCTCCAGCTGGTCGGTGGGGATGTACAGCCGGTCGCCGGGCTGGCCGCGCTTGGCGGGGGCGTACTCCACGACCAGGTACTCACGAGTGGCGCCCTGCACGGTGCGCTGCACCATCTCGATGTAGCGGCCCACGCCGTGCTGCTCGTGGACGATGTGGTCGCCCGGCTCCAGGGTGAGCGGGTCGATGGTCTTGCGGCGCCGGGCCGGCATCCGGGCGCCCTCGCGGCCGGAGGCCTTCTGGCCGGTCAGGTCGGTCTCGGTGAGCACGGCGAGTTTGAGCGCCGGGTCGACGAAGCCGTGGTCGATGCAGCCGCAGGCGACGTGCACGACGGACGGGGTGATCTCGCCGAGGTCCGCGTCGAGGCGGGCGGCGATGCCCTCGCCGCCGAGCACCTCGACCGTACGGGCGGCCGGGCCGTGGCCCTCGGTGACGAACACCGTGCGCCAGCCGTCGGCGAGCCAGCCCTTGGTGTCGGCGAGCGCCCGCGCGGTGTCGCCGCGGTAGGTCTCGGGGGCGTGCATGCCGAGCTTGAGGGTGTCCGAGGCGAGCTCCTCGTCGGCGGCGAACGGCGACACCGACCACCACATCATGTCCAGCTCGCGGGCCCGGTCGCGGACGTCCGCGATGGACCACAGGGAGGCCGCGCCGACGTCGATGGGCGCCTCCCCGCCGCCGGCGGTGGCCGCCCAGGACGCCTGCAGGAACTCCTGGCTCGTGGCCACCAGGTCGGCGGCCCGGGTCCGCACCCGCTCCGGGTCGCAGACGACGGCCATCGCGCCCTTGGGCAGCACGTCCAGCAGCAGCTCCATGTCGTCGACGAGGACGGGGGCCAGGGACTCCATGCCCTCCACCGCGATCCCCTCGGCGATCTTGCCGAGCAGTTCGCCCAGCTCCGGGTGGGCCTCGGCGAGGACCCGAGCACGTTCCCGCACGTCCTCGGTGAGCAGCAGCTCGCGGCACGGCGGGGCCCACAGGCCGTGTTCGGCGACCTCCAGGGAGCGCTGGTCGGCGACCTTGAAGTAGCGGATCTCCTCGACGTCGTCGCCCCAGAACTCCACGCGCAGGGGGTGTTCCTCGGTGGGCGGGAACACGTCGAGGATGCCGCCGCGCACGGCGAACTCGCCGCGCTTCTCGACCAGTTCCACCCGCGCGTACGCGGCGGCGGCGAGGGCTTCGACGGTCTCGTTCAGATCGGCGCTGGAGCCGGTGCGCAAGGAGACCGGCTCCAGGTCGCCCAGCCCCTTGACCTGCGGCTGGAGCACCGAGCGCACGGGGGCGACGACGACGGAGACCGGGCCGGTCTCGGGGTCGTCCGCACGGGGGTGGGCCAGGCGGCGCAGTACGGCGAGGCGGCGGCCGACGGTGTCGCTGCGGGGGCTGAGCCGCTCGTGCGGCAGCGTCTCCCAGGAGGGGTACTCCACGACTCCCTCGGGTGGGAGCAGGGAGCGCAGGGCCGCGGCCAGGTCCTCCGCCTCGCGTCCCGTGGCCGTCACCGCCAGTACGGGACGGCCGGTGTCGCGGGCCAGGGCGGCGACGGTGAAGGGGCGGGCCGCGGGCGGGCCGACCAGGTCGACGTGCATGCGGTTGCCGTCCGCGGCGGCCGCGATCGCTTCCGCGAGAGCGGTGTCCTTGACTACGGCGTCGAGCAGACCGTGCAGGCTCATTCGGGGCGCTTTCCGTCCGGGGGTGTGCAACACGTCGGGCCCGACGCGCGCGGCGGGCCGGGGGTGTCCAGCGTACGTCGCCGGGCCGCCCCGGTGCCCGGGCTGTGGACAACGCCCGTCGACCGGTGAGCGGTGCTGGTGCTCAGCCGTCCAGGGGGCTCCGCCCCCGGACCCCCGTCCGGCCCTGGACGGGGACCGTCCTCGAACGCCGGACGGGCCGGTCGTACGCGCCCGGCGCCGGAAAGTCCTCGGCGGACTTTCCGGCGCCGGGTGGCACCCCCGCAACCCCCGTGTGCGGTGGCTAGTCGGTGGCGATGGCGTTCAGGACGTTCATCCGGCCGGCGCGGAAGGCCGGGACCAGGGCGGCGAACAGGCCCACGAAGGCCGATCCGATGAACACCCCGGTGATCGTCGGCCACGGGATGTCGAGGACCTTCAGGCCCTCCAGGGCGAGCAGCTGCTGGGCGGTGGCGCCCCAGCCCATGCCCAGTCCCAGGCCCAGCAGGGCGCCGAAGAGGGCGATCACGACCGACTCCATGCGGATCATGCGCCGCAGCTGCCGGCGCGAGAGGCCGATGGCCCGCATCAGGCCGATCTCCCGGGTGCGCTCCACGACCGACAGGGCCAGGGTGTTCACCACACCGAGGATCGCCACGACGATCGCCAGGGCCAGCAGACCGTAGATCATGTTCAGCAGCTGGCCGATCTGGTCCTTCAGCGCCTCCTTGTAGTCGGTCTGGTCGCGCACCTTGTACTGCGGGTATTCGTGCAGCGCGTCCTTCAGCGCCGTGTACGCGGCGTCGGTCTGCCCGTCCTTCGCCGAGGCGAAGAGCAGGGTGTCCAGCGGCATCCTGTCGGCCGGGACGTACGTGGCGAGGGTGTCGATGGAGATGTACATCGCGCCCGCGTCGATGACGGCCTCGCTGCTGGTGATCGCCCGCACCGTCAGCGTGCCCGTCTCACCGTCCTTGAAGGCGACCTCGATCTTCGAGCCGAGCTTGATGCCGTGGTCCTTCGCGAAGTCCTCGTGGACGGACATCGAGCCGGGCTCGTAGGCGTCGCCGAGCTGCCCCGCGACCGTCTCGACCCGTAGGTCGGTCGCGTACGTCGGGTCGGCCGCCGTGATCGCCGTGTCCTTCGACGTCCTGCCGTCGGGCGTGGTGAAATCGGCCTCGGTCCACTTGTACTCGGTGACCCGCTCCACCCCGGGCGCCTTCTTCGCGGCCTCGACGGCCTGCGGGGTGATCAGCTGGCCGGTGTCGGACTGGACGATGAAATCCGTGCCGACGGTCTTGTCGAGCTCTTCGGTGGCGGACGCCACCATCGAGGAACCGACCACCGACAGGCACGCCACCAGCGCCAGGCCGATCATCAGCGCGGCACCCGTCGCGCCGGTGCGGCGCGGGTTGCGCAGGGCGTTGCGCTCGGCCATGCGGCCCACGGGGCCGAAGGCCCGCAGCAGGACCGCGCCGAGGACGCGCACCACACCGCTCGCCAGCACCGGGCCGACGACGACGAACCCGATCAGGGACAGCACCACGCCCAGGCCCAGCCACATCGAGCCGTCCGTCGCCTTGTCCGCGCTGCCCGCCAGGTACAGGGCGAAGCCGCCGGCGCCGGTGAGGACCAGGCCGATCCCGCCGCGTATCCAGCCGGCCTTGGCGTCCGCCGGGGTGCCGGCGTCGCGCAGCGCGGCCATCGGGGAGATCTTCCCGGCCCGCCGGGCGGGCAGGTAGGCGGCGAGGACCGTGACGACGACGCCGAGGAGCAGTCCGAGTGCCGGGGTCGTCCAGGCCACCGTGAGGTCGTCCGTGGACAGCTCCATGCCCATCATGCCCATGAGCTTCATCAGGCCGACCGCGAGTCCGACGCCCGCGCCCACTCCGAGGACCGAGCCGAAGACGCCGAGCAGCAGCGCCTCGACCAGCACCGAGCGGTTGACCTGCTTGCGGGACGAGCCGATCGCCCGCATCAGGCCGATCTCCCGGGTGCGCTGGGCGACCAGCATGGAGAAGGTGTTGATGATCAGGAAGATGCCGACGAGGAAGGCGATCCCGGCGAAGCCGAGCATCGCGTACTTCATGACGTTCATGAACTCGCCGACGCTCTTCTGGTTGGCCTCGGCGGTCTCCTCTGCGGTCAGCACCTTGTAGTCGCCGCCGAGTTCGGCCGCGACGTTCTTCTTCAGCTGTGCGTCGCTGACGCCGGCCGCGGCGGTGACGTTGACGTTGGTGTAGACGCCGCCCTCGCCGACCAGGGTCTGCTGCGCGGTCTTGACGTCCAGGTAGAACAGCGCGGCGCCGGGGTTGGTGACGGTGAAGTCGGCGATGCCGGAGATCTTCGCGGTGTGCGTGCCGAGCGCGCTGATGACGGCGATCTCGTCACCGAGCTTCAGCTCGTGCTTGTCGGCGGTGTCGGCGTCGACCATGACCTGGCCGGCGCTCTCGGGCGCGGCGCCGGAGGTGATCTCCATGGTGCGGGCGTCGTTGTCGTTCCAGCTGCCGACGATGGTCGGGCCGCCGCTGGTCGGCGAGAGGTTGTCCTTGTCGCCGTCGACGACGGTGACCGAGGTGGAGTGCACCGTGCCCTCGGCCGACTTCACGCCGTCCACGCCCTTGACCTCGTCCAGGACGGAGGCCGGTATCACCGGCGGCTTGCCGCTGTCCGAGGTCGTCTCGCCGCTGTCGGAGGCGTCCTTGGAGCTGACCGTGACGTCCGAGGAGGTGGCCGCGAACAGCTTGTCGAACGTCGTGTTCATGGTGTCCGTGAACACCAGCGTCCCGCACACGAACGCCACGGACAGCAGCACCGCCACCGCGGACAGCGCCATCCGCCCCTTGTGCGCGAAGAAGTTGCGCAGGGATGTCTTCAGGACGGTCATGACGTGCGCCCCCGGGCGTCGAAGTCCTTCATGCGGTCCAGGACCTGCTCGGCGGTCGGCTGGTGCATCTCGTCGACGATGCGGCCGTCGGCGAGGTACAGCACCCGGTCGGCGTAGGAGGCGGCCACGGGATCGTGGGTGACCATCACGATGGTCTGGCCCAGCTCGTCCACCGAGCGGCGCAGGAAGCCGAGCACCTCGGCGCCGGCGCGGGAGTCGAGGTTCCCGGTCGGCTCGTCACCGAAGATGATCTCCGGCCGGGCCGCCAGCGCCCGCGCCACCGCGACCCGCTGCTGCTGGCCGCCGGACAGCTGCGTCGGCCGGTGCTTCAGCCGCTCCGCGAGGCCGACGGTCTCCACCACCCGGTCCAGCCACTCCTTGTCGGGCTTGCGGCCGGCGATGTCCATGGGCAGCGTGATGTTCTCGATCGCGTTCAGCGTCGGCAGCAGGTTGAACGCCTGGAAGATGAAGCCGATCCGGTCGCGGCGCAGCCGCGTGAGCTTCTTGTCCTTCAGACCGGTGATCTCGGTCTCGTCCAGGTAGATCTGACCGGACGTCACGGTGTCGAGCCCGGCGAGGCAGTGCATCAGCGTGGACTTGCCGGACCCCGAGGGGCCCATGATCGCGGTGAACCGACCGCGGGCGATGTCCACGTCGACGTGGTCGAGGGCGACGACACGGGTCTCGCCCGACCCGTAGGCCTTCACGACCTGCCGCGCCCGCGCGGCAACGGCCGTACTTTCTCCAGCGCCCCCGTGCCTGGGAATGGTCACAGCCGATGTCACGGTAAGTCTCCTATGTCGGTCAGCAGATGAAAGCGGTGTTCCGGCGCCCGCCCGGCGTGCCCGGCGGCCGCTTCGTGCGTGTTCGTGCGACGGGATTCAGTCTGGCGTCCGGCAGGGGTCCCGCGCCCTGGTGTTCAGCGCAGTCTTGTACTGGGGAAAACCCCACCCCCGCAGGTGCACCGCGCCGCCCCCCAGCGGCGTAAAGCCAGGTTAAGGGCGGCCCCCGCCCCGTCTCGTCCTCCGCCGGTACGAAGCCTCCCCGACCCGTAGTACGGAGGTACCCCTAAGGGCTCTCCTCCGTCAGGCGGACCCCGTCTCGGGGTCGCTCCACCCGTCGGCCCGTCAAGGCTCCGCCCTCCCGCCACGTGAGGGTCAAGTGCGAAGCTGTGCCGCGGCAGACAGGTGCAAGGGGCACTCAACCGCGAGGAAGGGAATCCGGGTGGACGGCACCAGACCGGTGACACGCGACAGCGGGCGACACGCCGCGGCCGGACGGCGCGGCGCCGTCGTCGCCGCGCTGATGCTCGCGATGGCCCTGGCGGCACTCGACTCCACCGTCGTGTCCACCGCCGTCCCGCAGATCGTCGGCGACCTCGGCGGCTTCTCCCACTTCTCCTGGCTCTTCTCCGGCTACCTGCTGGCCGTGACGGTCACCCTCCCCGTCTACGGCAAGCTCTCCGACACCTTCGGCCGCAAACCGGTCCTCGTCGCGGGCGCCGCACTGTTCCTGCTGGGCTCGCTGCTGTGCGCCGCGGCCTGGAACATGGCCGCGCTCATCGCGTTCCGCATCGTGCAGGGCCTGGGCGGCGGCGCCCTCCAGGGCACCGTGCAGACCCTCGCTGCCGACCTGTACCCACTGGAGGAGCGCCCGAAGATCCAGGCCCGGCTCTCCACCGTGTGGGCCCTCTCCGCGGTGGCCGGCCCCGGCCTCGGCGGACTGCTCGCCTCCTACGCCGACTGGCGCTGGATCTTCCTCGTCAACCTGCCCGTCGGAGCGGTGGCGCTGTGGCTGATCGTCCGCCACCTCCACGAGCCGCGGCGGGAGAACGGCCGCCACGCGCGCGTGGACTGGACGGGCGCGGTCGCGATCTTCGCCTGCGGCGGCGTCCTCCTCACCGCGCTCGTCCAGGGCGGGGTCGCCTGGCCGTGGCTGTCCGCCCCGTCACTCGCCCTGTTCGCCGCGGGAGCCGCGCTCCTCGTGGCCGTGGTCGTGGCGGAACGCCGCGCGGCGGAACCGATCATCCCCGGCTGGGTGTGGCGCCGCCGCACGATCGCCGCCGTCAACCTGGCCCTCGGCGCCCTGGGCCTGCTGATGGTGGCCCCCACGCTCTTCCTGCCCACCTACGCCCAGACCGTCCTCGGCCTCACCCCGGCGGCCGCCGGATTCGTCCTCTCCGTGTGGACGCTGACCTGGCCGGTGTCGGCCGCCCTCAGCCAGCACGTGTACCGCCGCATCGGCCTGCGCAGCACCGCGATGCTCGGCATCGGCACGGCCTCGCTCGTCCTCCTGGCGTTCACCTTCCTGCCCTATCCCGGCGAGGCGTGGCAGCCGACCCTGCTGATGCTGCTGCTGGGCGCGGCCCTCGGCCTGTTCCAGCTGCCCCTGATCATCGGGGTGCAGTCCTCGGTGGGGTGGGAGGAACGCGGCACGGCGACCGGGTCGATCCTGTTCTGCCGCCAGACCGGCCAGACCATCGGCGCGGCCCTCTTCGGAGCGCTCGCCAACGGCGTCCTGGCCGCGCGCCTCGGCGGCGCGAACGACCTGGACTCCGTCACCCGCGCCCTGGACGCGGGCACCGTCCCCGAGGCGATCCGCCGGGCCGTCGCGGACGCCGTGCACGCCGCCTACCTCGGCGCGGCGGGCGCGGCGGCACTGGCGTTCCTGGTCCTGCTGGTCCTCGCCCCGCGCACCTTCCCGGTCCTCAAGGACTGAACCGGCCCCGCGGCCCGAACGGCCCCTCCCCGCCGGCCGCGGCACAGGGCCCCGCGCCCGGCACCGGGTCACTCCACGGCCCGGCCCGTCAGCGCACTGAGACCGGCACACACCTGGTCCAGCTGCGCCTGCACGTCCTCCCGCCTCCCGGCGTGCTCGCGCAGCACCCGCTCGGTCTCCCGCGCGACGTCCTCCGCGCGGACGCGCGCCCCGGCCAGCAGCTCCGCCGCCCGCTCCCGCGCCTCCTCCGCGCGGCGCCGCGCCACCTCCTCCGCATCGGCGAACACCTGCCGCGCCTCGGCCAGCACACGCTCGGCACGCTCCTCCGCCTCCGCGTGCCGGGCCTCCAGCACAGCCACCCGCGCGGCCTCCTCCCGGGCCACCGCGTCCAGCCGTTCCGCCTGCTCCCCTGCCGCCTCGGCGAGCATCCCGGAGGTGCGCTCCCGCATCTCCCGCAGCACCGCCAGCGTCTGCGCGCGCCGCTCCTTCACCTCAGCCCGGGCCTCGGCCCTGATCCGGTCGGCCTGCGCGCGGGCCGCCGACAGCACCTCCCCGGCACCCTCGTCGGCATCGGCGCGCACGGCCTCGGCGTGCGCCTGCGCCGCCTCCCGCACGCCGGCCGCGTCGTCCGCCGCCAGGTCCGTCACGTCCCGCGCGTACTGCCGCGCCGACTCCCGCACGGCCGCCGCCTCCTCCCCGGCCAGCGCGAACAGCCGCCGCGCGCTCTCCCCGAGCGACTCGTACGTCTGCGGCGCCAGCCCCGCCACCCGCGCCCGCAGCAGCGCCAGCTCCTCCTCCATCTCCCGGGCGAGGACGGTGAGCCGCGCGGCCCGCTCCCAGGCGGCGTCACGACGACTCGAGAGGGCCTCGACGTACGCGATCACCTGCAGGGGACGGTAACCACGCCCCCGTACGACCTCGAAGCCCTGCGACGACACCGATGCGCTGCTCACCCTGGAACCCCTCTCCACCGACGGACCCGAAACCCAGTACGAAAGACCGGGTACGAAATGGGATGAATCGCGCACATCTTGGTGGATGACACGGAAGTGTTCATAACGCGACACTCCGCGAGGAGGGCACGCAAAAGCCGGGCCCGGTCGTCCTGACGACCGGACCCGGCTCCTCACCTCGCACGGGCCTCAGCTGCGACGGATCACAACAACCCGTCCCACATCTCCTCCAGCAGCACCGACCACCAGCTCTCCGGCGACCCCAACGCCGCCGGGTCCAACGCCGCCAACTGCGCCTGGAAGTCCACCGTCCAGCGGCCCGCCTGCTCCTGGTTCAGCCCGAACCGCAGCCGCCACATCCGGCCCAGCAGCGCCAGACAGCGCGCGAACTCCGGCAGACCGGTGTTCACGAACTGCGGCGCGGCCGGCACACCGCCCGGCCCGGACTCCACCGGCACCGCGACGATGTTCGCCGTGCCGTACTGCACACAGATCGCCTTGCCGAAGTCACTGCCCATCACCAGGTACGAACCCGCGTCCGAAGCCGGCTGCACACCCCGCTCCGCCGCCAGCTCCGCCAGCGTCGGCACCGGCCGGCCCGGCTGCGCCTGCGCCCAGAAGAACGGGCCCATGTCCAGCGGCAGCCCCGCCACCACCAGGGTGTGCGCCACGACCGGCGGCACACCCTGCCGGGACACCGCCGCCTGCTCGAACCGGAACACGCCCGGCCCGAACGCCCCCGCCAGCTCCTGCGCGACGGCCTCCGGCGCAACCGGCGGCGCGGGCTGCACCGGCGGAATCGGCGCACGCACCGGCGCGGGACGCGCCGGACCGTCCGCCACCTGATGCAACTCACCCTGGTGGGCGAGCAACTGCCGCATGCCCTGCTGCCGGCTCGCGTGATCCGTGCCGTAGGGGGCGATGGACGTGATCCGCGCCTGCGGCCACTGCTCACGGATCATCCGCGCGCAGTACGCCCCCGGCAGCTCGCACGACTCCAGCTCGGTGTGCAGCTCCAGCACCTGGTCCGGCGGCACGTTCATGGCGCGCAGCTCGTGGAAGATCTGCCACTCCGGGTGCGGCGTACCCGGCGCCGAGCGCCGGATCAGCTGCTGCTCACTGCCGTCCTGCGCGCGGTAGCGCAACACGGCCTGGTAGCCCGGGCCGACGGTCGGCCGACCGGCGGGCGGCTGCGGATAGCCGTACGCCGGCGGCTGCCCCGGCACCGGAACACCGGCCGGAGGCGTACCCGGCGGCGGCGGAGGCGGAGGCACACCGGGCCCGGCCACCGGCGGCGCGGCCAGCACCGTCTCCGCGTGGTGCACGGGCCCGCGCCCCGCGGCGCCGGGGGCACCCGGCGGCTGCGCGGCGCCGGGGGCACCCGAACCCCCGGGGGGGCCGGGAGGCCGCGGCGCACCGGGAACACCCGGCGGCGGACCCGGAGGCTGCGGCGCACCGGGAACACCCGGCGGCGGACCCGGAGGCTGCGGCGCACCGGGGCCGCCCGGACCCGTGCCACCCGGGCCGGCGAGCATCGTCGCCGCGTGATGCACACCACCGGGCGGCGCGGGCGGAGCCGGCGTCCCCGGCGGCGGGGTCGGACCGCCCGGCGCCCCCGGCCCGCCGGGACCGAGCGACGACACCATCTGCGTCGGCACGTACCCGCCCGCCGGGGCGGACGGCGCCGCGGGCGCACCGCCCGGACGCGCACCCGGGGCACCCGGCGGAGGCGGGGGCGGGGGCGTCGCACCCGGACCGCGCCGCGCAGGCGGAGCCGCCTTGCTGGTCGCGGCGTCCGCGATGTCCCCGGCGTTCGGCGCGAGCGGCCGCGCCGGCACCCCCGGACCGGCCGGCGGAGGCGTGGGCGCACCACCGACCGGCGGCGGAGGCGTGGGCGCACCACCCTGCGTGGGCGGCGGTGCGCCCGGCGCTCCCTGCGGCGCACCCGAATCCCGGACCACCGGCGCGACGGCCGTCGGCGGAAGCCCGCTGCCGCCCGACATCAGCGCCGTCTTCGCCTCCGGCGGAGCCGCCGGCGGCGGAGCGTCGTCACCGGCCTCACTCAACTGCGACGCGAACACAGTCTCCGGCAACGGCACCGAACGGTCCTCACCCGCATCGGCGTTGGTGTCCGTACCGGCCCACGGAGTCGCCCCGTCCCCCGCCTGCGCACCACTCCCCCCGGCAGCGGGCCACGCGGCACCGCTCCCCGCCCCGGCACCCTCCCCCGAAGAACCGGCACCCGCGGACGAAGCCGAACCGGAACCCGGAACCGACCCCGGCCCACCGGACACATCCGCACCCGAACCCACACCCGCGGCAGACCCCACGGACGAGCCCGAACCCTCACCCCGCCGATCCGGAATCCCCAGCCGGTCCGCCGCCTCCTGCAGCCACTCCGGCGGACTCAACAAGAACGAGGTCTGATTCAGATCCACCCGCGCCGCAGCCGGCGGCACCGGCCCGGACACCGCGTCACCACGGCCGTACTCCTCCTCGTACCGGCGGATCACCTCACCCACCGGCAACGCCGGCCACAACGTCGCCTCACCACTGTCCCGGGCGATCACCAGCCGCTGCGCACCCCCGTCCGAACGCGGCCCGTCCGCACGGTCCTCCGCCCACACCACGAACCCGAGGTCGAACTCCCGCACCCGCACCTCACGGTGCTGGTACGACGGCACATCCCCGTTGACCCACTCCTCCGCGCGCTCCTGCGCCTGCGCGAACGTCACCATCGCCGAAGCTCACTCCCCCGCGGAAGAAACCGGAACGGCACGCGCGAACCCACCGTCCACCATCAGATTCGCCACCGTCTCCAGCTCCGGCGGAGACCCCGCCAGCCGGGACAGGAACACGTCGAAATCGTCCCCGCACGACAACAACAACCGCTCCACCCGCTCGGCCGGCGGCCACGACGGATCCACGTCCCGCGCATCGTCGTACGCGCAGAACCACACCGAACCCTGCCGCTCACCCCGCACCTTCACCGCCAGCAGACCACCCTGCACGAACGCCACACACAGATAGTCCTTGGTCAGATGATCACGCAGACACTTGTTCACATACACCAGATCATTGACCGCCGCCTCGTCCCGCACCGTGAAGAACGGCTGGTCCACCAGCAGCCCCAACTCCGCGTCCAACGCCGTCCCCACCGGCGCACAACCACCCGCCGCCTTCAGAAACGACCGGTACGCACCCGGCAACCGGTACCCGAGATCCTCCTCGACCCCCAGCACCTGCGACTCCGTCACCGCCACACCCGACTTCGGCAGCCCGAAATGCGCCGGACGCGTCTCCTGCAACGGCCGCGTCCCCCGCTTCCCATGATCCACCGCCGACGTCGCCACCCCACCGTGATGCCGCAGCAACGCCTTCACCTCGACCGGCACCAACTCCAGCCGCCGCGACCCCACCACGTGATGCCACGTCCAACCATGCGGCGTCGCCACCGCCGGCACCGTGTCCCACAACTCATGACCACTCGCCGCCAGCGCCGCGTTCGCCGACACGTAATCCGTCAGCCGCAACTCGTCCACACCGAAACCCTCAGGCGGCTCCGCCACCTCCGCCGCCGCACGCGCATAAGGCGAGAAATCCGGGTAACCACGCTCGTCCACCCGCACCCCCCTCGGATGACGCGCCGCCCGCACCGGATCCGGGAAGTGCACGACCTGCCCGGCATAAGCCGCGTTCGGCGGCACGGCCTCCTGCCCGAGCCGACCTGTCGTCATGGCGGTTGCCCCCTGCGGCACTCTGTACGCCCCGCACCGCCCACCTTCGGACCACTACGGAACGTATTCGACACTCACGTCTGTCTCCACTGCTTACCGCCACGACCCCCACGGCGCCCGCACACACCAGCACGCAGAACACCGCACGGATCGCGGTGCCGACAGCCTATGCGGTACACCCCCACCGGTCACCGGCACCGGCCGACCACCCCTCCGCTTCCGTGACCACACGTCACCACCCCGTGACACCCCGCCCCCGCCCGGGCGTGTCACCCCGCCCCAGCTTCCACATCAGCCACCCCATTTGGCACCCTGTGACCACCGGGGACACACTCGGGAGGGGAAGATGATCATGAACGTGATGCAGACAGGGCCGCACACCGGCCCATCCGGCGACCCCCGCATCGGCTGGAGCGCCACCGACACCCCCCACCCCCCCACCCTCCACCACCGCCGCGACGGCATCCTCCCCACCATCGCCGCAGCCCTCTCCGTCCGCGGCACCACCCTCACCTGCACCGCCGCCCGCGGCGACACACCCCCCGCCCTCCACCCCCTCGTCCAGGACTTCCTCGACACCCTCACCAGCGACCAACGCGACCGCTTCACCGGCCGCTGCGCCGAAACCATCCTCATCTCCCGGCACCTCACCACCGCCGACGCCGCACGCAGCAAACGCGCCGCACGCAAACCCATGACCAACGGCGAAGCCCGCAGAGCCCTCAAACACGCCAAACTCACCACCCGCCGCATCCGCGAGGACGGCGACCCCCTCCACGGCTCCTACGCCACCCCCTGCCGCGCCTGCACCGCCCTCACCGCCCACTTCGGCGTCCGCTTGGTCGACCCCGCCACCACCGGCTGACCCCAGCCCACCCCCACACGACCCAGACGAGCTAAAGGCAGACGAGCTGAAGGCAGATGCACACCGACCGCACCTCCACCACCCGCTTCGCCGTACCCGTCGACGCCGCCCTGCGCACCGCCGGCTGGCAACCCGGACGCTGGGACATCAAACAAGCCGAAATCTGGGCCGACACCCTCCGCGACCACACCTCACCCGCCGGACACCGCCACACCGTCTTCCCCGCCGCCGTCGAAGCCTGGGCCGAATTCGGCGGACTCCACATCACCCCCACCGGCCCCGGCCGCCACATCGCCCCCACCACCCTCCACCTCGACCCCCTCCACGGCCTCCACATGGCCCGCACCCTCGGCGACCTCGGCCGCGCCCTCGACACCGAGGTCTGCCCCCTCGGCACCGAAACCGACACCCGGGCACTCCTCGCCATCGACACCCAAGGCCGCGCCTACGCCCTCGACCACACCGGCGACTGGTACCTCGGCCCCGACATCGACCACGCCCTCGCCACCCTCATCACCGGCACACGACCCACACGCCTCACCGCCGGCTGAACCCACCACCGACTACACCGTCGGAATCACCGCAGACACCCGAAAACCCCCCGCATCCGTCGGCCCCGACACAAACACCCCACCCAACGCCGACACCCGCTCCCTCATCCCCACCAGACCATTCCCTCCCGACGGCAACCCCGCCGACGACACCGCCCCCGACGGCGGCTCGTTCTCCACCTGCATCGCGATCTCCGACACCCGATACGCCAGACGCACATACGTCTTCGCACCCGCCGCATGCTTGTGCACGTTCGTCAACGCCTCCTGCACCACCCGATAAGCCGTCGACTCCACCTCCCGCGCACACGACCGCGCCTCCCCCACCACCGACAGATCCACCACCATCCCCGCCGCCGCCGACTGCCCCACCAACTCCTCGATCTCCGACAGACACGGCCCCTCCCCCTCATCCACCACCCGCGACGCAGCCGCCGCAGCAGCCACCCCCACCGCCGCCAACGGCACCGACGCCCGCTCCCGCCGCCCCCCGTCCCCACCGGACCGCAGCACCCCGAGCATCTCCCGCAACTCCGTCAACGCCTGCCGCCCCATGTCCCCCACCAGAGCAGCGTTCCTCACCGCCTTCTCCGGATCCTTCCGCGCCACCGCCTGCAACGCCGCCGCATGCACCACCATCAGACTCACCCGGTGCGCCACCACGTCATGCATCTCACGCGCGATCCGCGTCCGCTCCTCACCCCGCGCCCACTCCGCCCGCTCCTCCGCCCGCTCCGCGAGCAACTGCAGCTCCCGCTCCAGACTGTCCGCCCGCTCCCGCAGGCTCTCCATCAACCGCCGCCGCGCCCCCACGTACAGACCCAGCAACAACGGCGGCGCCGTCATCCCCAACGCCGTCGTGATCGACGCGAACGGCACCAGCCAGTCGCCGACGTCCACGTCCTCCTTCGCGAGGTCCTGCCGCATCCGCACGAACATCACGACGAGCACACCCACCAACTGCATCCCGGCCAGCGACCCGATGATCCGCCGCGGCACCTCGGACGCCGCCAGCGAATACAGACCGACGAGCCCCAGCAGGAAACCCATCGCCGCCGGCGTCACCGCGACCCCCACCAGCACCACCGCGATCGGCCACTTCCGCCGCACCAGCAGCACCGAACCGGCCAGCAGACCGAAGACGACCCCCACAGGGACCGGAATCCCCGCCTCCCGCGCGAACGGGACCCCCTCCACCCCGCACTCCACCGCGGACACCACCGCGAGCCCCACATCCAGCACGGCACCACGCCGCCTGTCCCACCACCACGGCCCTCCCCGGGCCGTCACCAGCTCTTCCCCCGTCGTGGTCATGACTCCAGCCTACGGGCGGGAAGCTCCGCTTTCCCGAAGAGTTTCCACGCCCAAACCGCACCACACCGGGTGATTCCCCGAATGCGATACGGCCCGAAATCCCTCGAACTGCTGAATCGGACACCGTTCGAGGGGGGGGAACCGACCATTCCGCCCGGACGGTATGCGTGTGACACACGCACCCGGCAAGTACGCCGACTTCGAAGCCCTGCGGGAGCAGGCGCTCGCCCTGCGACGGGCGGGCCACAGCCTCCGGCAGATCCGCGACGAACTGAAGATCTACAACAACGACATCCTCAACCAGCTGGTGAAGGGCGAACCGCCGCCGGCCTGGACGAGACGCCCCAACGCGAAGGACGACCTCCGAGCCAAGGCGCGAGAGCTCCGGCTACAAGGCTGGACGTATAACCAGATTCAGGCAGAGCTGGGCTGCTCCAAAAGCTCGATTTCCCTGTGGGTACGGGATCTGCCATCGCTGGCACGGCCCAGTCGACCTGACATGACGGCAGCACGGCTCGGCGTGAAGCAAGCAGTCGGGAACCGCACCGTCGCACGGGAGGAACTGCGAAGCATCGCCGAGAGCGAGATCGGGCCTCTCACCTCACGCGAGCTTTTCCTGGTAGGCGTGGGGCTCTACTGGTCCGAAGGAGCCAAGGCCAAGGAAGGCAGCCACCGGCGCGTCATCTTCGTGAACAGCGACCCGAACATGATCAAGGTGTTCCTCCTCTGGCTTGACCTGCTCGACGTGGAACCTCACCGCCGCCGCTTCTCGGTCAACATCCACGAGTCCGCAGACATCTCCAAGGCCGAGGCCTTCTGGGCAGACCAAGTCGGCATCGAGGTGGAGGACCTCCTGAAAACCAGCCTCAAGAGGCACAACCCCAAGACCAACCGAACGAACACAGGCGAGGGCTACTACGGCTGCCTGCGAGTCGCCGTTCTGGGAAGCGCCGACCTACACCGTCGCATCGAAGGCTGGTGGTACGGCATAGTAGGGGCTGCCACCGCGACCGATCTGCGAAATCGGGCATAGCGGTAATCCCGGGTCGTCTAAGGGCAAGACGTCAGATTTTGGTTCTGATCATGGGGGTTCGAGTCCTCCCCCGGGAGCACATGCTCACGTTCGGGCCCTGACTGCACTGTCAGGGCCCGCTCTCATGTCCCCCGCGAACACCCCCGGTATCCTGCGGATGTCACCCCCCTCCCCATCACAGCCGAAGGGCATCCCGTGAGCACCAATCGCCCGGCAGCCGTCGTCGTTCTCGCAGCGGGTGAGGGCACCCGTATGAAGTCGGCCACACCGAAGGTCCTGCACGACATCTGTGGCCGTTCCCTGGTGGGCCATGTGCTCGCCGCAGCCGGTGAGCTGGAGCCGGAGCACCTGGTCGTCGTCGTGGGTCACGCCCGCGAGAAGGTGACCGCGCATCTCGCGGAGATCGCCCCGGACGTGCGTACCGCCGTGCAGGCGGAGCAGAACGGCACCGGGCACGCCGTGCGGACGGGTCTGGAGGAGCTGGGGGGTTCCGTGGACGGGACCGTGGTCGTGGTCTGTGGTGACACCCCGCTGCTGACGGGTGAGACGTTGCGGCGGCTGTCGGCCACGCACACCGCCGACGGGAACGCGGTGACGGTGCTGACGGCCGAGGTGCCGGACGCGACCGGTTACGGGCGGATCGTGCGGGACGAGGGCGGTGCGGTCACGGCGATCGTGGAGCACAAGGACGCGTCCGAGGCGCAGCGGGCGATCCGGGAGATCAATTCGGGTGTGTTCGCGTTCGACGGGGCGTTGCTTGCGGACGCGTTGAAGAGGGTGCGGACGGACAACAGTCAGGGTGAGGAGTACCTGACGGACGTGCTCGGGATCCTGCGTGGGGCGGGGCACCGGGTGGGTGCGTCGGTGGCGGGGGATCATCGTGAGATCGCGGGGATCAACAACCGGGTGCAGTTGTCCGAGGCGCGGCGGATCCTCAATGACCGGTTGCTGACGGAGGCCATGCTGTCGGGTGTGACCGTGGTCGATCCGGCGTCGACGTGGGTCGATGTGACCGTGACGTTCGAGCAGGACGTCGTCGTTCATCCGGGGACGCAGTTGCTCGGGGCCACGCATCTCGCGGAGGGGTGTGAGGTGGGGCCGAACTCGCGGCTGACCGATACCCGTGTGGGTGCGGGTGCGCGGGTGGACAACGCGGTGGCGGTGGGTGCCGAGGTGGGTCCTGAGGCGAGTGTGGGGCCGTACGCGTATCTGCGTCCGGGGTCGCGGCTGGCACGTAAGGCCAAGATCGGTACGTATGTGGAGACGAAGAACGCGTCGATCGGTGAGGGGTCGAAGGTTCCGCATCTGTCGTATGTGGGGGATGCGACGATCGGCGAGTTCTCGAACATCGGTGCGGCGAGTGTGTTCGTCAATTACGACGGGCAGGACAAACATCACACGACGGTCGGGTCGCACTGCAGGACGGGTTCGGACAACATGTTTGTGGCGCCTGTCACGGTCGGGGACGGTGCTTACACGGCTGCCGGTTCGGTGATCACGAAGGATGTGCCGCCGGGTTCGCTGGCCGTGGCCCGTGGTCAGCAGCGGAATATCGAGGGTTGGGTGGCTCGTAAGCGTCCGGGGAGTGCTGCCGCGAAGGCGGCGGAGGCGGCTTCCCGGGAGCCGGCCGGTGAGGGCTGACCGGATTCGGTCCTCTCGTACAGGGCGTACCGTGATAAGTGCACTTCTGCACCGCCACCAGCTGCGACACCTCTGAGGAGACTGTGCTGTGACCGGGATCAAGACGACCGGCGAGAAGAAGATGATGTTCTTCTCCGGCCGCGCCCACCCCGAGCTTGCCGAGGAGGTCGCCCAACAGCTGGATGTCGGGGTCGTGCCGACGAAGGCCTTCGACTTCGCCAATGGTGAGATCTATGTGCGGTATCAGGAGTCGGCTCGTGGTGCCGACTGTTTCCTGATCCAGAGCCACACTGCTCCGATCAACAAGTGGATCATGGAGCAGTTGATCATGATCGACGCGTTGAAGCGCGCGTCGGCCAGGTCCATCACGGTCATCGTGCCGTTCTACGGTTACGCGCGGCAGGACAAGAAGCACCGGGGTCGTGAACCGATCTCGGCGCGTCTGATCGCGGACCTGATGAAGACGGCGGGCGCGGACCGGTTGCTGGCGGTGGATCTGCACACGGATCAGATCCAGGGTTTCTTCGACGGGCCGGTCGACCATCTCTTCGCTCTGCCGCTGCTCGCGGACTACGTGGGTGCGAAGGTGGACCGTTCGAAGCTGACGGTGGTGTCTCCGGACGCGGGTCGTGTGCGGGTGGCGGACCGTTGGTGCGACCGGTTGGGTGCGCCGCTGGCGATCGTGCACAAGCGGCGTGACAAGGACGTGGCGAATCAGGTCACGGTGCACGAGGTCGTGGGTGACGTGGAGGGGCGCATCTGCGTCCTGGTGGACGACATGATCGACACGGGTGGCACGATCTGCGCCGCGGCGGACGCTCTGTTCGCGCATGGTGCGGAGGATGTGATCGTGACGGCGACGCACGGTGTGCTGTCGGGTCCGGCGGCGGATCGTCTGAAGAACTCGCGGGTGAGTGAGTTCGTGTTCACGAACACGTTGCCGACGCCGGGTGAGCTGAGCGAGTCGTTGGACAAGATCACGGTGTTGTCGATCGCGCCGACGATCGCGCGTGCGGTGCGTGAGGTGTTCCGGGACGGTTCGGTGACGAGCCTGTTCGACGAGCAGTAGTCCTGTGCGGTCGGTGCAGTAAGGGTTCTGCACCGGGTCCGCCGGTGATCGTTTTGGGTGCGGCCTCCTGGTCCGAGTAGACTGTCGAAGTTGCTCGGCGAGGGAGGCCGTACCGCTTTTCGGAAGGGGTACGGCGATCCGTTATCGACGCGCTCTTCGTAGCAGGCCGTTCGTGGCCGGGTGACCACGTCCGTTTCTGACTTTCGAGGAGTGAGCATGTCCGAGGTGAAGATCTCCGCCGCGACGCGCACCGAGTTCGGCAAGGGTGCCGCGCGCCGTATCCGTCGTGACAACAAGGTTCCGGGTGTGCTGTACGGGCACGGTTCGGACCCGCTGCACCTGAGCCTTCCGGGCCACGAGCTGCTGCTCGCGCTGCGTACGCCGAACGTGCTGATCGCGCTGGACATCGACGGCACGTCGAGCGAGCTGGCGATCCCGAAGTCGGTGCAGCGTGACCCGCTGAAGGGCTTCCTGGAGCACGTGGACCTGCAGCTGGTGCAGCGCGGCGAGACCGTCCAGGTCGAGATCCCGGTGCAGACCGAGGGTGAGCTGGCCCCGGGCGGCTACCTGCTGGAGCACGTGCTGGCCGCGCTGCCGGTCGAGGCCGAGGCCACGCACATCCCGGAGAGCGTGACCGTCTCCGTCGAGGGTCTGGAGGCCGGCGCCTCCATCCTCGCCAAGGACGTCACCCTCCCGAAGGGCACCAAGCTGGCCGTCGAGGAGGACGCCGTCGTCATCCAGGTGCTGGCCGCGCAGGCGGAGGAGGCGCCCGCCGAGGGTGAGGGCGAGGCGGCCGCCGAGGCCTGATCCTCGTTCCGAGTCGTCGTTTCGTCGGCCGCTGTTCCCGTACGGGGCAGCGGCCGACGCGTATGAGGGCGCGTGTGATGGAGCGTACGAAGGAGACATGGACGTGACGACGGATGCGGCGGCCGGTGCGGCGGGTCCCTGGCTGGTGGTGGGGCTGGGCAATCCGGGGCCGGAGTATGCGATGAACCGCCACAACGTGGGGTTCATGGTGGCGGATCTGCTGGCGGAGCGGATGGGGGGCCGGTTCAAGCGGGCCGGCAAGGCTCAGGCGCAGGTGGTGGAGGGCCGGATCGGGCCGCCGGGGCCGGCGAACCGGCGGGTGGTGCTGGCGAAGCCGATGTCGTACATGAATCTGTCGGGCGGGCCGGTGAACGCGCTGCGGGAGTTCTACAAGGTGCCGGTGGCGAACGTGGTGGCGGTCCATGACGAGCTGGACATCGAGTACGGGACGCTGCGGCTGAAGCTGGGTGGCGGGGACAACGGTCACAACGGGCTGAAGTCGATGACGAAGGCGTTCGGGCGGGATTACCACCGGGTGCGGTTCGGGATCGGGCGGCCGCCGGGGCGGATGCAGGTGGCGGACTTCGTGCTGAGGGACTTCTCTTCGGCGGAGCGCAAGGAGCTGGACTGGTTCGTGGACCGGGCGGCGGACGCGGTGGAGTGTCTGGTGATCGAGGGGCTGGAGCGGGCGCAGAGTACGTACAACTCCTGACCTGCTGAGGGGCGCACCGGTTGATGTGCCCCGTCGGTTCCCACCCGAGTTGACCGACCGCGAGGTCATGGCCAAGGATCTCGGCCATGTCTCCCGCTGCCCGTTCCTCCCGTGGCTCCTTTGCCCTGCGGTTCGGCCGGTTCGCGGTGATGGGCGCGGTCACCGTGGTGATCCTGATCGCGGGTGTGTGGGCGTCGTGGGGTACGGCGCAGCACGCGATGCTGACGAAGGGGCGCGAGCGCGGCACGGTGGCGGTGGCGCGGTGCGGCGCGACGACGTGCGCGGGGCCGTACAGCCCGTTGTCGCCGGGGTCGCAGCCGCGTGCGGAGGTCGTGCTGGAGGATTCGGTGGCCGTGGCGGAGGGGCGGACGTACGCGGTGGTGCTGAAGCCGGGCGGCGCCCGCGCGGTCCGGTCGGGTGCCGCCGGGATCCTGTACGCGTGGGTTCCGCTGGGCGGTGCGCTGCTGCTCGCGTCGGTCGTGGTGGCGGGGGGTCTGCTGCGGACGCGGGCGGCGTGGGTGCTGGGGCTGTCGGGGGCGGTGCTGCTGACGGCGGCTTTCCTGGCCGTGTAGGACACCGACCGTGCAGGACGAGGGGGCGCCCCCGGCCGTACGAGGCCGGGGGCGCCCTTCGTCGTGCCGGGTCAGCCGGTGTTGCGCAGGCCGGCGGCGACGCCGTTGACGGTGAGCAGCAGGGCGCGGGAGAGCAGCGGGTCGGGCTGTTCGCCGGCGCCGGCGGCGTCGCGCTGGCGCTTGAGGAGGGCCACCTGGAGGTAGGAGATGGGGTCCAGGTAGGCGTCGCGGATGGCGAAGGTCTGCTTGAGGACCGGGTCGGCGTCGAGGAGTTCCGCCTCTCCGGTGACGCGCAGGACCTCGCGGACGGTGAGCTCGTGCTCGGCCTTGATGGCGTCGAAGACGTGCTTGAGCTCGTCGGGGACGAGGGTGTCGACGTAGTGCTGGGCGATGCGCAGGTCGGTCTTGGCGAGGGTCATCTCGACGTTGGAGATGAAGTTGCGGAAGAAGTGCCACTGCTGGTGCATCTCGTCGAGGACGGTGTCCAGGCCGGCCTCGCGCAGTGCCTTGAGGCCGGAGCCGACGCCGTACCAGCCGGGGACGATCTGCCGGGACTGGGTCCAGCCGAACACCCACGGGATGGCGCGCAGTCCGTCGAGCGAGACGCCCGAGCCGGGGCGGCGGGAGGGCCGTGAGCCCAGGTGCAGGTCGGCGAGTTGGTCGACCGGCGTGGAGGCCAGGAAGTACGTCGGCAGGTCGGGGTCCTCGACGAGCCGGCGGTAGGCCGTGTGGGCGGCGTCGGAGACGACGTCCATGGCGGCGTCCCAGCGGGCGAGGGCCTCGTCGGACTGGCGGGGTGCGGTGTGCAGGGCGGATGCCTGGAGGGTGGCCGCGACGGACAGTTCCAGGTTCTCCCGGGCGAGGGAGGGGATGAGGTACTTGTCGGAGATGACCTCGCCCTGTTCGGTGACCTTGATCTCGCCTTCGAGGGTGCCCCAGGGCTGGGCGAGGATGGCGTCGTGGGTGGGGCCGCCGCCGCGGCCGACGGTGCCGCCGCGGCCGTGGAAGAGGCGCAGCCGTACGCCGTAGCGGTGGGCGACGTCGCGCAGGCGGCGCTGGGCGCGGTGGATCTCCCACTGGCTGGTGGTGATGCCGCCGAACTTGGAGGAGTCGGAGTAGCCGAGCATGACCTCCTGGACGTCGCCCCTGAGGGCGACGAGGCGCCGGTAGGAGGGGTCGGCGAGCATGTCCTCGAGGATGGTGTCGGCGGCCTTGAGCTCGTCGGTGGTCTCCAGGAGGGGGACGATGCCGATCTTCGCCCAGCCGGCGTGCAGGTCGATGAGTCCGGCCTCGCGGGCGAGGACGGCGGCGGCGAAGACGTCGTCGGCGCCCTGGCACATGGAGATGATGTAGGACTCGACGACCTCGGGGCCGAAGACCTCGAGGGCGCGCTTGACGGTCTGGAAGACGCCGAGGGTCTTCTCGCCGGCGGCGTCGACGGGGGCGGGGGTGGGGGCGAGGGGGCGCCTGCTGCGGAGTTCCTTGGCGAGCAGCTTGGACCGGTACTCGCGGGGCATGTCGGCGTACCGCCAGGATTCCTCGCCGAGCCGGTCGAACAGCTGGCCGAGGGCGTGGTGGTGGGCGTCGGCGTGTTCGCGTACGTCCATGGTGGCGAGCTGGAGGCCGAAGGCGGCCAGGGTGCGGATGGTGCGGGCGAGGCGGCCGTCGGCGAAGAGGCCGCCGCGGTGTTCGCGCAGGGAGGCCTGGATGATCCGCAGGTCGGTGAGGAGTTCGCCGGTGCCGAGGTAGTCGCGGCCGGGTTCGTGGGGGGTGCCCTTGGCGAGGCGGAGCTTGGTGTTCTCCAGCTTCTGGCGGATGCAGGTGGCCTTGAGCCGGTAGGGCTCTTCGGCGTTGAGGCGCTTGTAGCGGGGGCTGATCTCGGGGAGGGCGTCGAGGTCGGCCTGGAGGGAGGTGAGCAGTTCCTCGGTGGCTCCGGCGTAGCGGATGGAGTTGGAGAGGAAGTGGCGCAGTTCGTCGATCATCTCCAGGGCGTCGTTGATGCCGTGTTCGTGCTGGAGGATGAGGACGTCCCAGGTGACCTGGGGGGTGACGTTGGGGTTGCCGTCGCGGTCGCCGCCGATCCAGGTGCCGAAGGTGAGGGGGCGGGTGTCGTCGGGGAGGTGGACGCCGACGCGTTCCAGTTCGGCGGTGAGGTCCTCCAGGACGTCGCCGACGGCGCCGGCGTGCAGTTCGTCGAGGTAGTAGATGGCGTTGCGGGCCTCGTCGGCGGGTTCGGGGCGGACGACGCGCAGTTCGTCGGTCTGCCAGACGAGGTCGATGTTCTCGGCGAGCCGGGTGTCCAGGCGACGCCGGTCGGAGGCGATGACCGGGGTGTCGAGGAGGGCGGCGATCCGGCGGAGCTTGTTGAGGACGGAGCGGCGGGCGGCCTCGGTGGGGTGTGCGGTGAAGACGGGCCGGATGTTGAGGTTGCGGACCGTCTCGCGCAGGTGTTCGGGGTCGGCGTCCTTGAGGCGGTCGGCGGTGCGGGAGAGCAGTCCGCCCTCGGCGGCGCGGCGGGCGCGCAGTTCGCGGCCGCGGTGCACCTGTTCGGTGACGTTGGCCAGGTGGAAGTAGGTGGAGAAGGCGCGGACCAGCTTGGCCGCGGTCTGCAGTTCGGTGCCGCGCAGCAGCTCGGCGGCGGCCTCGCCGTCCTCACGGGTGAGTCGGCGGACCTTCTCGACGAGGTCGAGCAGCTCCGGGCCCTCCTGCCGGACCAGGGTCTCGCCCAGGAGGTCGCCCAGTCGGCGGATGTCGGCGCGCAGCTCGCTGCTCGTCGTGGTGGTCTGGTCGTCGGCACTGCTCACAGGTGCGGCTCCTTGCAGTGTTGAAGCTCGTCTGGGAGGGAACCCGGACGGCGTCTCGCGCGGCGTGCGCCGCTTGCGGGCCGGACGTCCGGGAAGAAATCAGAGCGGACCGCGCTGTCCGACCGACTTCAAGGATAGGTGTCGACCCGGACGCACAGGCCCACGGGCCCTTGCCGCCGGGTGACGCGCTGCCATACTTACGTTGCCGTAGGTTACGGGGGCGTAGGTAGGCCGTGCGTTTCCGGAGGCGGGGCACCCGCCCCAGTCCACATACCCACAGGGAACACGCATGACCTCAGGCTCCGATGTGCTGCACGAAGCTACGGAACGACCCGGGCCCGACGACGCGGCGCCCTCCGCCACGCTGGGCGGCGAGCACAAGCGCTCCATCGAGCAGATCACGCTGCTGCTCTTCATCATCGTCCCCTTCCTGGCGCTGGTGGCGGCGGTGCCGCTGGCGTGGGGATGGGGGGTGAGCTGGCTGGACCTCGGTCTGCTGGTCTTCTTCTACTTCCTCGGCTGCCACGGCATCACCATCGGTTTCCACCGGCACTTCACGCACGGTTCGTTCAAGGCGAAGCGGCCGTTGAGGATCGCGCTGGCGATCGCCGGTTCGATGGCGGTGGAGGGGCCGCTGGTGCGGTGGGTGGCCGATCACCGCAAGCACCACAAGTTCTCCGACGCCGAGGGCGACCCGCATTCGCCGTGGAAGTACGGGGAGACGATTCCGGCGCTGATGAAGGGCCTGTGGTGGGCGCACATCGGCTGGATGTTCGACGAGGAGCAGACGCCGCAGGACAAGTACGCGCCGGACCTGGTCAAGGACCGGACGCTGCGGGCGATCTCCCGGCAGTTCGTCCTGTGGACGGCGCTGTCGCTGGCGTTGCCCGCGCTGATCGGCGGTCTGGTCACCATGTCGTGGTGGGGTGCGTTCACCGGGTTCTTCTGGGGGTCACTCGTCCGGGTGGCGTTGCTGCACCATGTGACGTGGTCGATCAACTCGATCTGTCACGCGGTCGGCAAGCGCCCCTTCAAGTCGCGGGACCGTTCGGGCAACGTGTGGTGGCTGGCGGTGCTGTCCTGCGGTGAGTCCTGGCACAACCTGCACCACGCCGACCCGACGTCCGCGCGGCACGGTGTGGAGCGCGGGCAGCTGGACTCCTCCGCCCGTCTGATCCGCTGGTTCGAGCGGCTGGGCTGGGCGTACGACGTGCGGTGGCCGTCACGCTCGCGTATCGATTCGCGCCGTAACACCGCGGAAGGCGACGCCCGGCGAGGGAAGGAAACCGCCGAGGCGGCATGATGGTCGCCGTGGCGACCGACTCGAGCAGCACCCCGAGCAATGACAAGCCGCGGCGAGTGCGTCGCACCCGGATGACCGGTGCGGAGCGCCGCCAGCAACTGCTGGAGATCGGCCGCACCCTGTTCGCGGCGAAGGGCTTCGAGGGCACGTCGGTGGAGGAGATCGCGGCGAGGGCCGGGGTCTCCAAACCGGTGGTGTACGAGCACTTCGGCGGCAAGGAGGGCCTGTACGCGGTGGTGGTGGACCGCGAGATGCGGCGGCTGCTGGACATGGTGACGGGCTCGCTGACGGCCGGTCATCCCCGCGAGCTGTGCGAGCAGGCGGCGTTCGCGCTGCTGGACTACATCGAGGAGTACACGGACGGCTTCCGCATCCTGGTCCGTGACTCCCCCATCCCCCAGTCGACGGGCACCTTCGCCTCGCTGATCTCGGACATCGCCACCCAGGTGGAGTACATCCTGGTCCGCGAGTTCAAGTCCCGCGGCTTCGACCCGAAGCTGGCCCCGCTGTACGCGCAGGCCCTGGTCGGGATGGTCGCGCTGACGGGCCAGTGGTGGCTGGACGTGCGCCGTCCGAAGAAGGCGGAGGTGGCGGCCCACCTGGTCAACCTGGCGTGGCACGGGCTGGACGGCCTGGAGCCGAAGCCGCGGCTGATAGGCCACCGGAAGTCCTAGCGGGGCTCCAGGAACTCCAGCCGGTTGCCCACCGGGTCGTCGGAGTAGAAGCGTTTGTGGCCGGGGAGGCTGTCGTCCCAGGTGACGGGGGCTCCGTGGGCGGCCAGGCGGGCGGCGTACGCCTCGATGCCGGTCACCCTCAGGCCGGGGTGGGCTTTCCTCGCGGGCCGGAAGTCGTGCTCGACGCCCAGGTGGAGCCGTACGTCCCCGGCCTCGAACCAGCAGCCGCCGCGCGCCGCCAGGGCCGGCGGCTTCGGCGTCTCGGTCATGCCGAGGACACCGGCGTAGTAGGCGCGCAGCCGCTCCTCGGAGCCGGGCGGGGCGGCGAGCAGCACGTGGTCGACGGCGGTGAGCATCACGCCTCCTTGACGGCGACCGCGAAGACGCGGCGGAAGGGGAACGGGGTGCCGTGCGGGCCGGCCGGGTAGGCCGCTCGCAGGGCGGACCGGTAGGCGCCGACGAACGCGTCGCGGGCCTCGGGATCGTCCGCCAGAGCCGTCAGGACGGGACGCAGGCCCGTGCCCCCGACCCAGTCGAGGACCGGGTCCTGCCCGGTCAGCAGGTGGACGTACGTGGTCTCCCAGGCGTCGGTCGTGCAGCCGAGGCCGGTCAGGTGCTCCAGGTAGGCCTCCGGCCGGAGCACGGCGTCGTCGTGGCGCAGGACGCCGGACAGGCGGTCGCGCCAGCGCGGGGAGGCGGCCAGTTCCCGCATGAGTGCGTGGCTGGGGGCGTCGAAGTTGCCGGGGACCTGGAAGGCGAAGGCGCCGCCGGGAGCGAGCCCTTCGAGCCAGTCGCGGAACCGCTCCACGTGCCCCGGGACCCACTGCAGCGTGGCGTTGCTGACGATGAGGTCGTACGGCCCCTCCGGCACCCAGGTGCGGACGTCGGCGTGGGCGAAGTCCAGCCCGCCGCCCTCGTGGTCGGCGCGGGCCCTGCCGAGCATCTCGGGCGAGTTGTCGTAGCCGGTGATGCGGGCGGTGGGCCAGCGTTCGGCGAGCAGGGCCGTGACGTTGCCGGCGCCGCAGCCGAGGTCGGCGATGCGGGCCGGCTCCCCGGGGAGTTCCGGGATCCGGGCGAGCAGGTCGGTGAAGGGCCGGGTGCGGTGACCGGCGTGGCGCAGGTACTGGGCGGGGTCCCAGGTGGGGTCGGTGGTGGGCACGAGGCCTCCCGGTGCGGTGCGGAGGGTCGGATGTCCAGCGTCACCCTCCATCCATCTCGATGTCAAGAAGCTCGACATCAAGAGACTTCACGTCGACACAACCACTACACTGATCGTCATGGAGGACGAGGTCGATCGGCTGGTCGCAGCGTGGCGCCGGGAGCGCCCGGACCTCGACGTGGAACCGCTCGAGGTGCTGAGCCGGGTGAGCCGGCTGGCCCGGCACCTGGACCGGGCGCGCCGGCTCGCCTTCGCCGAGCACGGCCTGGAGTCCTGGGAGTTCGACGTCCTGACCGCGCTGCGCCGCGCGGGCACCCCGTACCAGCTCTCTCCGGGACAGCTCCTCACGCAGACGCTCGTCACCTCGGGCACGATGACCAACCGCATCGACCGCCTCGCCAAGAAGGGCCTGGTGGAGCGGCTGCCCGACCCCAGTGACCGGCGCGGTGTCCTGGTCCGGCTCACGGAGGAGGGCCGCGACCGCGCCGACCAGGCACTGGCCGGGCTGCTGGCGCAGGAGCGGGCGATCCTCGCGGAACTCACCCATGCCCAGCGCGCCGAACTGGCAGGACTGCTACGCCAGTTGACCGCCCCGTTCGACAACGTCCCCGGTTAGGTCGGCGGGCCCGACACCCGCCCGCCGGGCGAGGGCCACCGCGGCGAGGGTGGAGTGCACCCCCAGCTTCCCGAGGACGTTCTGCATATGGGTCCGTACGGTGTGCGGGGACAGGTACAGGCGCTCGGCGACCGCCTTGCGCCCCAGCCCCGCGACCATGCACCGCAGCACCTCCCGCTCGCGCGGGGTCAGGGACTCCACGAGCCGTTCGCTCTCCGTGCGGTGCCGCCGGGCGGCGGTCAGCTCCCGCAGCACGCCCGTCAGCAGTGCGGGCGGCAGATGCGTCTCGTCGCGCAGCACCCCTCGGACGACGGTGAGCAGCCGGCTCAGCGAGCAGTCCTTGGCCACCCACCCGGAGGCCCCCGCCTGCAGCGCGAGCGCGGCCCGGGCCGGATCGTCCTTCTCGGCGAGGACGACGACCCGCACCTGCGGCTGCGTCGATCGCACCCCGGTGACCAGCGTGATCCCGTCGACGAGTCCGTCCTCGTCGACGGCCTGCACGGGCACGGCCGGCGCCTTGCCGCCCAGGTCGGCGTCGACGAGCAGCACGTCGAACCGCCGTCCCTCGGCGGCCGCCCGCTCCAGACAGCGCAGCGCGGCCGGGCCGCTGCCCGCCGCGGACACGTCGACGTCGGGCTCCGCGGCCAGGGCCGCGGCCAGTGACTCGGCGAAGATGCGGTGGTCGTCGACGACCAGGACTCGAATGCGAACCACGAAACCCCCCTCCCCCACGCTCCTTCCGGAGCGGGGGATCACCCCATCGTCGGAGGACGACACCGGCGCGGGTACGACGCCGAGGCCCCTGTCACTCACTCACCGGACGCAGGACGGGCCGCCGCAGCCGCACGGTCGCCGCCGCGCGACAACCGCCGCCCCCGCCTCGGACGCCGTACCCGACCGTCTCGCCCCCTGAACGGCGCCGGCCCCCACCGGCGCTGTCCATCAGCGTACGGGCGGGGGCCGGGAGCGGAAGGTTATTTGCAGAACTGGCGGCCTCGCGCGTTTATGGTGA
The DNA here is from genome assembly GCF_055633275.1 of Streptomyces sp. 12E. Taxonomy (NCBI): domain Bacteria; kingdom Bacillati; phylum Actinomycetota; class Actinomycetes; order Kitasatosporales; family Streptomycetaceae; genus Streptomyces; species Streptomyces sp. 12E. The sequence goes on from NZ_JBVNCJ010000001.1 coordinate 3,069,173, forward strand.
GCCGCATGTTTCGTCTTGAGACAGAAGTCGACATGGCCCGACGTGATCTGCTCCACAAGAGGCTGAGGGACACCAACACGGCGGCCTCACCGGTCCTGCGCGCGCTGCGCGGGACCCCGGGCGAACGCGAGACGCCTTTGCACGTGTGGGCATGGGACGCGAACGGTGATCTCGCGGGCGGCCTGGTCGGCCACACCTGGACGGCCTGGCTGCACGTGACCTACCTGTGGGTCGACGCCCGCCACCGGGGAGCGGGACTGGGCTCCGGCCTCCTCGCGGAGGCGGAACGCGTCGCCGCCGCCGAACGCGCCTGCACGGCCTCCCGCGTGGAGACCTGGGACTTCCAGGCCCCGGAGTTCTACAAGCGGCAGGGCTACGAGGTGGTGTGCGTGATCCCCGACTACCCGCCGGGGATCACGGAGTACACGCTGACGAAGCGGCTGGGCTGACCGCGCCGCCGTCCGGGCCCCGCCGCTGCTCCCCGCCCGGCCCCTGCCCGCGGCGCCGTGCCGGGGCGGCCCTCCGCCCCGGCACCCGCTCCCACCGGAGTCCTCGCCGGCGCGGGGCTCGGACGTGTCCCTCGCCGGCCGTCAGCGCACCCGCCGCGCGCCCGCCGCCGGCACCGCCTCGAAGACCCGGGGGGTCTTGAAGCCGGCCGCCGCGAAGGCCTCCTCCACCGCCTTGGTGACCGCCGGGACGTCCGTCTCCTCCGCCAGGACGATGGCCGAGCCGCCGAAGCCGCCGCCGGTCATGCGGGCGCCGAGGGCGCCGGAGGCCACGGCGGTCTCCACCACCAGGTCGAGTTCGGGGCAGGAGACGCGGAAGTCGTCGCGCAGCGAGGCGTGGCCCTCCACGAGCACCGGGCCGATGGCGCGGGTGTCGCCCGACTCCAGCAGGGAGACGACCCGTTCGACCCGCTCGTCCTCCGTCACCACGTGCCGGACCAGCCGGCGGACCTCCTCCTCGTCGCCGAGCCGCTCCAGCGCCGCGTCCAGTTCCGCGTGCGGGACGTCCCGCAGGGCGTCGACGCCCAGCAGGGCCGCGCCCTTCTCGCAGCCGGCGCGGCGCTTGCCGTACTCGCCCTCGCTGTGGCTGTGCTTGACCCGGGTGTCGACGACGAGCAGGCGCATGCCCTCGGCGGCCAGGTCGAAGGGGATCTGGCGCTGGGAGAGGTCACGGGTGTCGAGGAACAGGGCGTGGCCGGGCTCGCAGCAGGCCGAGGCCGTCTGGTCCATGATGCCGACGGGGGCGCCGACGTAGACGTTCTCGGCGCGCTGGGACAGCCGGGCCAGCTGCCAGCCGCGCAGACCGAGGCCGAACAGGTCGTTCAGGGCGAGCGCGACGACGACCTCCAGGGCGGCCGAGGACGACAGGCCCGCGCCCGCCGGGACGGTCGAGGCGAGGTGGACGTCGGCGCCGGTGACGGGGTGTCCGGCCTCGCGCAGCGCCCACACGACGCCCGCCGGGTAGGCGGTCCACCGCTTGTCGGACTGGGGGGTCAGGGCGTCGACCGTCAGTTCCACGACCGGCCCGTCCACGTCGGCGGAGTGCAGCCGCAGGACGCCGTCGTCCCGCCGGGACACCGCGGCGACCGCGGTGTGCGGCAGGGCGAACGGCATGACGAAGCCGTCGTTGTAGTCGGTGTGCTCGCCGATGAGGTTGACCCGGCCCGGTGCCGCCCACACCCCGTCCGGTGCGGCCCCGTACAGCTCCTCGAACCGCTCGGCGACGGCCCCCGCGACGGTCTCGCTGGACTCGCTCATGCCCTGACCCCTGCTCCTTCGTGACGTTCTACTCGGCCTGTTCGGCCTGCTCGGCGCGCTGCTGCGCGAACTCCCACGCGTCCGCGACGATCCCCGCGAGGTCGGCGCGCGACGGGTTCCAGCCCAGCTTCTCGCGGGCGGTGGCGGCCGACGCGACCAGGACCGCCGGATCGCCGCCCCGGCGGGGGGCCACCACCTCGGGGATCGGGTGGCCGGTGACCCGGCGGACCGTCTCGACGACCTCGCGGACGGAGAAGCCGTTGCCGTTGCCGAGGTTGCAGATCAGGTGCTCGCCGGGCGCGGCGGCCCTCAGGGCGAGCAGATGGGCCTCGGCCAGGTCGGCGACGTGGATGTAGTCGCGCACGCAGGTGCCGTCGGGCGTCGGGTAGTCGTCGCCGTAGACGGAGATCGCCTCGCGCCGTCCCTGGGCCACCTGCAGCACGAGCGGGATGAGGTGCGACTCGGGGTCGTGCCGCTCGCCGTACCGTCCGTAGGCGCCGGCCACGTTGAAGTAGCGCAGGGAGACCGCGCCCAGTCCGTGCGCCGCCGCCTCACCGGTGATCATGTGGTCGACGGCGAGCTTCGAGGCGCCGTAGGGGTTGGTGGGGCTGGTCGGCGCGGACTCGACGATCGGGATCTGCTCGGGCTCGCCGTACGTCGCCGCCGTGGAGGAGAACACGAGCCGGCGCACGCCCGCCTCGCGCATCGCGCCGAGCAGCGCCATGGTGCCGCCGACGTTGTTGTCCCAGTACTTCTCCGGCTTCGCCACCGACTCGCCGACCTGCGAGAACGCGGCGAAGTGCAGCACGCCGTCGTAGGAGGGGTCCAGCCACTTGGCCGCGTCGCGGATGTCGCCCTCGATGAACGACGCGCCCGCGGGAACGCCCTCCCGGAACCCGGTGGAGAGGTTGTCGAGCACGACGACCTCGTGGCCGGCCTCCAGCAGATGCTGGGCGACGACACTGCCGACGTAACCGGCCCCGCCCGTCACCAGGTACTTCCCGCTCATGAACTCGCTACCTCTCGCAGTCGCTCGGCCGCGCGCTCCGGCGGCACGTCGTTGATGAACACGTTCATGCCGGACTCGGAGCCCGCGAGGAACTTCAGCTTGCCGGACGTACGGCGGATGGTGAAAAGCTCGAGGTGGAGCGCGAAGTCGTCGCGCGTGACGCCGTCGAACTCCTCCAGCGTGCCGAACGGGGCCTGGTGCCAGGCCGCGATGTACGGCGTCGGGGGCTCGCCCCCGCCTTCCTTCCCCCCGTCCCGCCCGTCGAAGATCCGGTCGAAGCGCTTCAGGAGTTCCAGGTACACCCGGGGGAACTCCGCGCGCGCCGCCTCGTCCAGTCCGAGCAGGTCGGGCACCCGGCGCTTGGGGTAGAGGTGGACCTCGTAGGGCCAGTGCGCCGCGTACGGCACGAAGGCCACCCAGTGTTCACCCTCAAGGACGATCCGCTCGTCGGCCAGCTCCCGCTCCAGTACGGCGTCGAACAGGTTCTCACCGCCCGTCGCCTCCTTGTGTGCGGCCACTTGGCGCAGTGTCAGGGCGGTGCGGGGGGTGGTGAAGGGGTAGGCGTAGATCTGCCCGTGCGGGTGCTGGAGGGTGACGCCGATCTCGACCCCCCGGTTCTCGAAGCAGAAGACCTGTTCGACGGAGGGCAGATGCGACAGCTCGGAGGTCCGGTCGGTCCAGGCGTCGAGCACCAGCCGCGCCTGCCGCTCGCTCAGACCGGCGAAGGAGGAGTGGTGGTCGGAGGTGAAGCAGACGACCTCGCACCGGCCCGAGTCCCCGGCCAGCGAGGGGAAACGGTTCTCGAAGACGACCACGTCGTACGACGAGTCCGGGATCTCGCTCAGCCGGTCGCCCTCGGAGGGGCACAGCGGACATTCGTCGGCCGGCGGGTGATAGGTGCGTCCCTGACGGTGGGAGGCGATGGCGACGGAGTCGCCCAGCAGCACGTCGCGGCGGATCTCGGACGTGGTGACGGTGGCGTCCAGAGGACGGCGGTCGACGGCGTCGCGGACGGTGTCGTCGCCCAGGTCGTAGTAGATGAGCTCGCGGCCGTCGGCCAGCCGGGTCGAGGTCTTCTTCACTGCCGCACTCCTCTACACCCACCCATCACTCAACACAAATAAACATAACACATCACAACCCACCAGCGAGCCCCGCTCGTCACGATCAAACAAAGAACATCACGGGAAGTGTTCGGCAATCGAACACCGAGGCATGGGTTCCGCACCGGATCAGTTCGCGAACGAAGCGAGTGTGTATGCAAACCCCCACATACCTGGCCGCAGAGCTTCGACTCCCCACCAACTGGCTGGACTACACGATCCTCGGGATCTACTTCGTCGTCGTGCTGGGCATCGGCTTCGCCGCCCGCCGCTCGGTCAGGACCAGCCTCGACTTCTTCCTGTCCGGCCGCTCCCTGCCCGCCTGGGTCACCGGTCTGGCCTTCATCGCCGCCAACCTCGGCGCCACCGAGATCCTCGGCATGGCGGCCAACAGCGCCCAGTACGGCGTCTACACGACCCACTGGTACTGGATCGGCGCCATCCCCGCGATGGTCTTCCTGGGCCTGGTGATGATGCCGTTCTACTACGGCAGCAAGGTCCGCTCGGTCCCCGAGTTCCTGCTGCTGCGCTTCGACAAGGCGGCCCACCTGCTCAGCTCGGGCCTCTTCGCGGCGGCGGCCATCCTGATCGCCGGCGTGAACCTGTACGCCCTCGCGATCGTGGTCGAGGCCCTCCTCGGCTGGCCGCAGTGGGTGGCGATCGTCGTCGCCGGCTTCTTCGTCCTGGCCTACATCACCCTCGGCGGTCTGTCCTCGGCGATCTACAACGAGGTCCTGCAGTTCTTCGTCATCCTCGCCGCGCTCATCCCGATCACGGTGCTCGGCCTGAAGAGCGTGGGCGGCTGGGACGGCCTGTCCGACTCCCTCACCCAGGCGCGCGGCGACGACTTCATGACCGCCTGGGGCGGCACCGGCATCGGCAGCGACAACCCGCTCGGCGCCAACTGGCTGACCATCGTCCTCGGCCTCGGCTTCGTCCTCTCCTTCGGCTACTGGACGACGAACTTCGCCGAGGTGCAGCGCGCCCTGTCCGCCAAGAACCTCTCGGCGGCCCAGCGCACCCCGCTCATCGCCGCGTTCCCGAAGATCTTCATCGTGTTCCTGGTGATGATCCCGGGCCTGGTCGCCGCCGTGCTGGTCCCGGCGATCGGCACGGCCGACTCGGACCTGCAGTACAACGACGCGATCCCGTACCTGATGCAGCAGCTCCTGCCCAACGGCGTCCTGGGCATCGCCGTCACCGGCCTGCTGGCCGCGTTCATGGCCGGCATGGCGGCCAACGTCTCCTCCTTCAACACCGTCTTCACCACCGACATCTGGGCGAAGTACGTGGTGAAGCACCGCGAGGACGAGTACTACGTCCGCTTCGGCCGCCTGATCACCGCGATCGGTGTCCTCGCCTCCATCGGCACGGCCTTCCTCGCGTCCTCGTTCTCGAACATCATGAGCTACCTGCAGACGCTGTTCTCCTTCTTCAACGTGCCGATGTTCGTGGTCTTCATCATCGGCATGTTCTGGAAGAGGGCGTCCATGAAGTCCGGCTTCTGGGGCCTGCTCGCCGGCACCACCGCCGCGATGGTGAACTACTTCTGGATCTACAAGCAGGGCATCATCGACATCCCCTCCGACCAGGGCGCCAACTTCGTCTCCGCGATCGCCGGCTTCGTCGCGGGCGCGGTGGTCATGGTCGCCGTGTCGCTCTTCACGGCCCCCAAGCCGGCGGAGGAACTCGAGGGCCTGGTCTACGGCACGCGTTCCCCCGGCATGGCGGAACCGCCCGCGGAGGGCGACGACGCGTGGTACCGGAAGCCGGCGCTGCTGGGCTGGGGTGCGGTGATCCTGGCCGCCGCCTGCTACATCCCGTTCTCGTTCTGACCGCGGGAGGATGGAGAGAACATGTCCGAGCACTACTCCGAGCGTGAACTCCAGCAGGAGGTCTCCGAGCTGGAGACCAGGTCCACGACGGCCGCACGATTGTTCGACATCCGGCGGATCATCGGCGGACTGTTCGTCGTGTACGGCGTGATCGTCACGATCGCGGGCCTCACCGCGTCCGACGCGGACCTCGACAAGGCGGAGGGCGTCAACATCAACCTCTGGACGGGGCTGGGGATGCTCGTCCTGGGCCTGCTGTTCCTCCTCTGGCTGAAGCTCAGGCCGACGGCTCCGCCGCCGCCGGACGCCGTTCCGGGGGAACGGGAGGAGTAGGCGGGGTTGCACGGGACGCGCGCCCCGGCGCCCGCGGGGTGCCTCCCCCCGGAGCCTCCCCATCGCCCCAGTGTCACGACTGCCCGCGGGAGCGGTCGGCGTGGTGAGCCGCTGGCCGCGGGGAGGAAGACGGGTGGCGGCGTACGGCGGGGAGGGGGCGGGGCGCGGTGGCCACCCGCGGCGGCCGGCGCGTCCGCGCCCTCGCCTTCCCGGGAGACGTGATCCGCGCCGGTCCGAGGACGGACACCCCCGACGCGGCCCCGGTCCACCCACCGCGGGCGCTCCGCCCGCCCCCGCCGAAGCCGCACAGGCGCCGCAGGCATCCCGCCCGCCCCGCGCCGCGGGCACCACACCCGCACCCCCACCGGACCGGGCCCCGCGCCGCGGGCCTAGGCGCCGCCCCCCACCGGCCCCGCCCGGTCCAGCAGGCCCGTCCGGGCGGCCAGAGCCGCCGCCTCCAGGCGGGAGCCCACGCCCAGTTTCATCAGGACGCGCTGGACATGCGTCCGGGCCGTGGACGGCGCGATGCCCATGCCCGCCGCGATCAGCCGGGTGTCCTCCCCGTCGGCGACCCGCACCAGCACCTCCGCCTCCCGAGGCGTCAGCATCCGCAGCAGCCGCGCGCCCTCGTCGTCCGGCTGCGCCGCAGGATTCAGCAGCTCCCCGAACGCCCCCTGCAGCAACTGCGGCGCCACGGCGGCCTCCCCCGCCCGCGCCTTCGTGATCGCCCGCTCGACCCCCTCGATGCGCTCGTCGTGCCGCACGTACCCCGACGCCCCCGCCGCGAACGCCGCCGCGATGCCCCGCGGCGACGGCACCGGTCCCAGCACGACCACCGCCACCTGCGCCCGCTCCCGCTTGATCTTCACCACCGGATCGAACGCTCCCGCCGCCGCGGGCGCCGCCGTCCCCAGCAGACACACCTCGGGCGCCCTGCTGATCACCAGATCCGCGGCGCCGGCCGCCGGCGCGGCCGCCGCCAGCACCCGGTGCCCCCGCAGCTTCAACGCCGAGGCCAACGCCTCGGCGAGCAATCGGTGGTCGTCGACCACCATCAGCCGCGCTCCCATCGAACAACCAACCCCCCATGACAACGCACCCCAGGATGCCCCCGGAAGCTACACGCTTGTTCGACGTCGCGCTCCCCCTACCGGCGAGAATCGCCCCGGATCGCCGAAATTCTCGCATTCGACGGCGATGGGCGGATGACGCGCGATACGCCCGCGGCCCCGTCCCTGACCAGGGACGGGGCCGCGGAAAGCAACGAACCGGACGATCAGCTCGTACCGAAAGCGATCACGAGATATTCCTTCTCGTCCGAAGCCGACGAGAAGTCACTGGCGTAGGCACCGGACATGTACAGAGCGCCCCGCGAGAACAGGATCTCCGCGTATTCGGGCGACATCCGCGACTCGACGTCCCGCACGGTTCTCGTCGCCGGGTTCTCCATCAGCGTCGTCTGCTCGAAGGTCCCCCCGTCGATGCTGACGACCTGCCCGCCCTTGTCGTACGGCGGACGCTTGTACGCCAGGATGTTGCCGCCGTCCATCCGCAGCGGGGTGATCGTGTAGCCGTCACCCGCGTCGGCACGCTGCCCGGTCTGCTTGCCGGTCGCCAGGTCGAAGGCGACGACCTCGTTGGTCTGGACGTACGACTCCCCGCCGCCCTCGTGCTCCTCGGTCGCGATGTACAGCCGGTCGTCGCCGACCGCCAGCCCGGTGCACTTCTCGAGCTTGTAGATGCCGTCGCAGCGGGCCGCGTACTCCTCGCCCGGCGCGGAGATGCGCGTGCGCAGCTTGCCGGTCCTGCCGTCGATGGAGAAGAAGTCCGAGATCCCGCTGCCGTCACCCGCGGACTCGTTGACGTCGGCCGCCACGACCAGCGGGTCGGTGGAGACGACGGCGGCGTACTCGATGCCCTCGCCCATCTCGTAATCGGAGATCACCTTCCCGCTCTTCGGGTCGATGGTCTGGATGTGCAGCCGCCGCTGGTCGTACGAACCGCACTTGCGCACCGCGACGAGCTTCTCGCCGCCGCCGTACCCGGAGTCGAAGCAGGAGTCGGACGTCTTGGGCGCCCACAGCTGCTTGCCGGAGGCGATCTCCCATGCGGCGCCGCCGCTGGAGCTGCCCGCCGCGACGGTGCCGCCGCTGAGGGTGACGTTGTTGAAGCTGATCGGCATGGTGCCGGACTTGGCGGTCTTGGTCCACACCTCCTTGCCCGCCGCGAGGTCGATCACCGCGAGCTGCGTGCAGGCCTGCGGGTTCTCCTTGGTCGGCATGGCGGGCTTGAAGATGATCGCCGTCCTGCCGTCCTCGGTGACGCGGTTGGTGGCCTCGCACACCGGTCCGGGCAGGTCGATCGTCCACTTCTCGGTGCCCTTGGCACGGTCGTAGCCGACGATCTCGGCGATCCCGCTCTTGGCGTACACCGTGTCGGTCACCCAGGAACCGGAGGTGGGGATGCTCGTGGTGCCCTTGGGGACCTTGGGCGCGGGCACCTGGAACAGCACCTTGGAGCCGGTGTCGGCCGGCGCCTTCTCCTCCGCCCCGGAGGAGGTGCCCCCGGAGCCGCCGTCCTTCCCGCCCTTGCCGCTGGTGCCGCCGGAATCCGCGGTGGTGTTCTTGTCGTCGTCCTTGCCGGAGGAGGCGTACCAGACGCCGGCGCCGACGATCAGGGCGATGGCCACGACCGCCGAGACGATGATGGCGGCCTGCGCGCCGAACTTCTTCCCGCCGCCCCCCGGCTGCGACTGCATCGGCATGGTCGGCGGCTGCGGGTGTCCGTACCCGGGCTGCCCGTACGGCCCCGGCTGCTGCGGATACCCGTACGCCCCCGGCTGCGGCTGCCCCGGATACCCGTACGCCCCCGGCTGCGGCTGCCCCGGATACCCGTACCCGGCGGCCGGCGGCTGCTGCGGATACCCGTACCCGGGTCCCTGCGGAGCCGACGGCGGCGCGACCGGCGGCTGCGGGGCGGCCGGCGGCTGCGGGGCGGCCGGCGGCTGCGGGGCGGTCGGGGCCGGCGGAGTCTGCGGATACCCGTATCCGGGCTCCGGGGCCTTGCTGAGATCAGGCCCGCCGGGCGCGGTCGGCTGCGGCTGCGGAGGCTGCGCGGGCGGCTGCGGCGGTCCGAACCCCGGCTGCTGCGGAGGCTGGTTGGGCGGCGGGGGCGGCTGGGTCATGACGTGAGCACCTCGGGGAAGGGGACGACGGGCGACGGGAAGGGGACGGGAACGGCCCTCACTTGCCGTAGGCGAGCATCAACTTCTCCTTCGACTCGTCATTGCCGGTCAGCCGGGTGGTCGAGATGTAGAACCGCCCGTCGGCCCAGTCGATCGACTTGCTGAAGAAGCTGTTCTCGATGCTCGCGACGCCCTGCGGGTTCTTCAGCAGCTCGGCCGGCTTGTGGTCGCCGCCGCCGACGGGGATGGCCACGACCCGCCCGCCCGCGTCGTACGAAGGGTCGACGTAGGCGATGAGCTTGCCGTCCTCGACCTTCATCGGCTGCATGGACTCCTCGGCCGGGGACTTGACCCGCCACTGCTCCTTGCCGTTGTCGAGGCCGATGGCGACGATCTCGTTGGCCCCGGTGGTCGCCTTGGTCGGCAGGTAGAGGGTGTTCCCGTCGACGACGACGCCCTCACAGCCCTGGAGGTCGCGCGCGAGGATGGCCCAGCCGCAGCCGGGAGCGAAGTCCTCGTCGACGGTGACCTGGGAGCGGAACTTCCCGCTGCCGGTGAAGGCGGAGATGTTCCAGGCCTTCTTCTCCTCGTTGGTGCTGTAGACGACCACCGGGTCGACGGAGTAGGCACGCTCGATGCGCCACCCCTTTTCGAACTTCCGGGTCCACTTCACCTTGCCGGTCTTCGGGTCGAGCTCCTGGAGCTCGTCGTGCTCGTTGGTGCCGCCGGCGCCGCAGGACGCGACCTGGAGCAGCCGCTCACCGCCCGCGAAGGCGGCGGGGAAGCAGGGGGCGTCACCGTACTTCTTCGCGTCGAACAGCTTCTTGCCGCTGGTCATGTCGTACGCCGTGCCGGACTGCGAGCGGCCCACCATCAGCGTGTTGCCGGCGAGGGACATCTCGATGGAGAGCACGGAGTCGAACAGCGCGCCGTCGGCGACCTCCTGCGTCCAGCCCTTCTCGCCGGTGTCGAGGTCGACGAGCTGGAGCTGGTTGCACTTGGCGCGGTCGCTGCTGCCGCTCATGTAGGCGATGACGACCTTGTTGTCGGACGTCGCCTCCTTCGTGACCGCGCAGATCTTCTGCGGGAAGGCGAGGCTGTCCCAGGTGGGCTTTCCATCGCCGACGTTGTAGGCGAAGAGCTCCTTGTAGGCGGCCTTCACGGCCGTCTTGTCGGTGATCCACATGCCGGGGGCGTCGGCACCGGAACCGGGCGCGTCGGGCGCCTCCTTGTACCAGAGCACCTTGGACTCACCGGCCTGGCGGCCCTCGTTGAGGTTCTCCGGGTCCTCACCGCCGTCACCGCTGCCGTCGCCCGGGTTGACCGGGGCGCCGGAGCTGCCGCCCGGCTCGGGGTCGTCGGTCTGCTGGGCGACGGGCTTCTCGTCCTTCTTGCCGTCGTCGCCGGAGACGGCCCACACGGTGCCGCCGATCGCCAGCAGCGCGGCCACGGCGGCACCGATGATCATGACGGGTTTGCCCTTGAAGGGGCTGCGGGAGCCGGACCCGCCGGGCGGCGGCGTGCCGGGCGCCCCGGGGAACTGCGGCTGCGGCGGGTGTCCGTACCCGGGCTGCCCGTAGGGCCCCGGCTGCTGCGGCTGTCCGTAGGGCCCCGGCTGCTGCGGCTGCCCGTAGGGGCCGGAGGCGTACGGCCCGGAGTTGTACGGTCCCGGCTGCTGCGGATACCCGTACCCGGGCTGCGGCGGGCCCTGCGGCGGCGGAGGCGTCTGCGGAGCCCCGAAACCACCCCCCGGCGGCGGATCCTGCGGCGCTCCGAAGCCGCCCTGCGGCGGCTGATTGGGCGGCTGAGTCATCAGCGCGTTCCCCCTTGCTCACTGATTTTTAGCCACGCCCTGAGGTATGCGATGAACCCAGAGTCGTATTCAGACGTTTCTCAGACTGGCCCCTTTGTATCACCCGGCGCCGACACGCAACCGGGCCGCGTCCTCCCCTGTTCCCAAGGGAGGACCGGCCCGTGATGCCCTTGTTACGCGCGGGAGGTCCCCGGGGGATCCCCCCGGAAAGCACAGCACTCCCTCTTCACGCCACGCGCCCCCGGCACACCGGGCGGCGGGTCGGCTCAGGCGTCCTCGGCGAGTTCCAGCCAGCGCAGCTCCAGCTCGTCCCGCTGTCCGGCCAGCTCCCGCAGCTCGGCGTCGAGTTCGGCCACCTTCGCGAAGTCGGTGGCGTGCTCGGCGATGGCGGCGTGCAGCCTGGTCTCCTTCTCGGAGACCTTGTCGAGCTGGCGCTCGATCTTCTGCAGTTCCTTCTTGGCGGCGCGCTGGTCGGCGGCGCTCTTCTCCGGGGCGGAGCCCTGGGGCGCCGCGGCCGGAGCGGAGGCCGCGGCGGCCTCCTCCATCCGCTTGCGCCGCTCCAGGTACTCGTCGATCCCGCGCGGCAGCATTCGCAGGGTGCCGTCGCCGAGGAGGGCGAACACCCGGTCGGTGGTGCGCTCGACGAAGAACCGGTCGTGGGAGATGACGATCATCGAGCCGGGCCAGCCGTCGAGAAGGTCCTCGAGCTGGGTGAGGGTCTCGATGTCGAGGTCGTTGGTGGGCTCGTCGAGGAAGAGGACGTTGGGTTCGTCCATCAGCAGCCGCAGCAGCTGCAGCCGCCGCCGCTCACCGCCGGACAGGTCCCCGACCGGGGTCCACTGCTTCTCCTTGCTGAACCCGAACGTCTCGCACAGCTGCCCGGCGGTCATCTCGCGCCCCTTGCCGAGGTCGACGCGCTCGCGCACCTGCTGCACCGCCTGGAGCACCCGCCAGGTGGGGTCGAGCTCGGCGACCTCCTGGGAGAGGTAGGCGAGCTTGACCGTCTTGCCGACGCGGACGTGACCCCCCGCGGGCTGCGTCTCCCCCTCGCTCCGGGCCGCCTCGGCGAGCGCCCGCAGCAGGGACGTCTTGCCCGCGCCGTTGACCCCGACCAGACCGATGCGGTCGCCGGGTCCGAGCTGCCAGGTGACGTGCTTGAGCAGCACCTTGGGTCCGGCCTGGACGGTGACGTCCTCCAGGTCGAACACCGTCTTGCCGAGCCGCGAGGAGGCGAACTTCATCAGCTCGCTGCTGTCACGGGGCGGGGGGACGTCCCTGATCAGCTCGTTGGCGGCCTCCACCCGGAAGCGCGGCTTGGACGTCCGCGCGGGAGCACCGCGCCGCAGCCAGGCCAGCTCCTTGCGGACCAGGTTCTGCCGCTTGACCTCCTCGGTGGCGGCGATGCGCTCGCGCTCCGCGCGGGCGAAGACGTAGTCGGAGTAGCCGCCCTCGTACTCGTACACGTCACCGCGCTGCACGTCCCACATGCGGGTGCAGACCTGGTCGAGGAACCAGCGGTCGTGGGTGACGCAGACGAGCGCGGACCGGCGGGTCCGCAGGTGCTGGGCGAGCCAGGCGATGCCCTCGACGTCGAGGTGGTTCGTCGGCTCGTCGAGGACGATCAGGTCCTGCTCCTCGATGAGCAGCTTGGCGAGCGCGATGCGCCTGCGCTCACCGCCGGACAGCGGCCCGATGACGGTGTCCAGCCCTTTGGGGAACCCCGGCAGGTCCAGTCCGCCGAACAGCCCGGTCAGTACGTCCCTGACCTTGGCGTTCCCGGCCCACTCGTGGTCGGCCATGTCGCCGATGACCTCGTGCCGGACGGTGGCGGCCGGGTCGAGGGAGTCGTGCTGGGTGAGCACCCCCAGCCGCAGCCCGCCGGAGTGCGTCACCCGCCCGGTGTCGGCCTCCTCCAGCCGGGCCAGCATCCGGATGAGGGTGGTCTTGCCGTCCCCGTTGCGCCCCACCACCCCGATCCGGTCCCCTTCGGAGACGCCGAGGGAAATCCCGTCGAGCAGCGCGCGCGTGCCGTACACCTTGCTGACGTTCTCGACATTGACCAGATTGACGGCCATTTCTCTCCTGCCCGGTGGATCGCTCAGCCTTCAAGCGTAGGGCCTGCGGGAGGGCGGACGGGACGCGAGGAGATCATCACTCTCCGTGATGACGTGATCGGAGACGGACGGCTCCCGTAGGGACAGGCAGCAGGATCCCGTCCATGGGAGGAACCACGACCGCCGAGTCCGCAGAGCACCGCGTCCCGTGGCCGGTGCCGCCGCTGGACGGCTACACCGTGGACGACCTGTTCACGCTGCCCGATCTCCCGCCGCACACCGAGTTGGTCGACGGGAGCCTCATCACCGTGAGTCCGCAGCGCAGTTTCCACGCAGACGTGATCGACCTGCTGGTCAGTGGCCTGCGGCGAAGCGCTCCGAAGAACCACAGGGTCGAACGGGGGATGACCGTCGCCCTGGACCGGCGCAACGGACCGGAGCCCGATGTCAGCGTGGTCTTCGCGGATGCGGTCCGCGGCCCGGACCGGACGAGCTACCGGGCCCAGGACGTGGTGCCGGCCGTCGAGGCCGTGTCCCCGGACTCGGAGTCCCACGACCGTACGACCAAGCCGCACGAGTACGGCAACGCCGGCGTCCCCCATTTCTGGCGGGTCGAGCGTGACGGGACCGACCGCAAGCCGCTCGTCCACGTGCATGAACCGGATCCGCTCGCTCGCGCGTACGTGCACACGGACATGCACCGCGACCGGATCAAGGTCGACAAGCCCTACGGCATCGACATCGACCTCACGGCCGTCGACGAGCTCTGACCAGCTCCCTCAGACCACCGTCGCGCCCCGCACGGGACCAGCCGCCGTACGCACCGTGCGGCAGGTGCCGGCGGCCCGCAGCGCACCCGCGATCCCCTCCGCCGCTTCCGCGTCCCGCGCCAGGAACGCCGTCGTCGGCCCCGACCCCGACACCAGCGAGGCCAGCGCCCCCGCCGCACGCCCCGCCGCGAGCGTGTCCGCCAGCTCCGGGAAGAGCGACAGCGCCGCCGGCTGGAGGTCGTTGGAGACGGTGGCGGCGAGCGCGTCGGCGTCGCCCTTGGCCAGGGCGTCGAGCAGTTCCCGCGAGGCGACCGGCTCCGGGATCTCCCGCCCCTCCCCCAGCCGGTCGAACTCCCGGAACACCGCCGGCGTCGACAGCCCCCGCGAGGCCATCGCGAACACCCAGTGGAAGGCGCCTCCGACCTCCAGCTCCGTCAGCCTCTCGCCCCGTCCGGTACCCAGCGCCACCCCTCCCACCAGGCTGAACGGCACATCGCTGCCCAGCTCGGCGCAGATGTCCAGGAGCTCTTCGCGCGAGGCTCCCGTCCCCCACAGCGCGTCGCACGCGAGCAGCGCCCCCGCGCCGTCCGCGCTGCCGCCCGCCATGCCGCCGGCGACGGGGATGTCCTTGGCGATGTGGAGGTGGACGTCCGCGTCACGGCCGTACCGCTCGGCGAGCAGCAGGGCCGCGCGGGCGGCGAGGTTCGTACGGTCGAGGGGGACCTGGCCGGCGTCGGGGCCGGCGCAGGTCACCCGCAGCCCGTCGGCCGCCGTGACGGTGACCTCGTCGTACAGGCCCACCGCGAGGAAGACGTTGGCCAGGTCGTGGTAGCCGTCGGGGCGGGCGGCGCCGACCGCGAGCTGGACGTTGACCTTGGCGGGGACGCGGACGGTGACGCTCACTGCTGACCCTGCTCCCTGTTCCCGGCGTTCCCGGCGTTCCCGGCGTTCCCGGCGTTCTCGGCGATGCGCGCGAACTCCTCGACGGTCAGGGACTCGCCGCGCGCCTGCGGCGACACCCCGGCGGCGACCAGGGCGGCCTCCGCGGCGGCCGCCGACCCCGCCCACCCGGCGAGCGCCGCCCGCAGCGTCTTGCGGCGCTGGGCGAAGGCCGCGTCCACGACGGCGAACACCTCGCGCCGGGAGGCGTCCGTCTTCAGCGGCTCCGCGCGGCGCACCAGCGAGACCAGCCCGCTGTCGACGTTCGGCGCGGGCCAGAAGACGTTCCGTCCGATGGCCCCGGCCCGCTTGACCTCCGCGTACCAGTTGGCCTTGACCGAGGGCACGCCGTACACCTTCGAGCCGGGCGCGGCGGCGAGCCGGTCGGCGACCTCCGACTGCACCATGACGAGGGTGCGTTCGATGCTGGGGAAGCTTTCGAGCATGTGCAGCAGCACCGGGACGGCCACGTTGTAGGGCAGGTTCGCGACCAGGGCGGTCGGGGCGGGTCCGGGCAGCTCGGTGACGTGCATCGCGTCGGAGTGGACCAGCGCGAACCGCTCGGCCCGCTCGGGCATGCGGGCGGCGACGGTGGCGGGCAGCGCGGCGGCGAGGACGTCGTCGATCTCGACGGCGGTGACCCGGTCGGCGGCCTCGAGGAGCGCCAGCGTGAGCGAGCCGAGCCCCGGGCCGACCTCGACGACCACGTCGTCGGGGCGGACCCCGGCGGTGCGCACGATACGGCGCACCGTGTTGGCGTCGATGACGAAGTTCTGGCCGCGCTGCTTGGTGGGCCGTACGCCGAGGGCGGCCGCCAGTTCACGGATGTCGGCGGGGCCCAGGAGGGCGTCGGGGGTGGGGCTGGTCACGGGACAAGGGTACGGGGCACGGGGACCGGGCAGGTCACGCCCGTGGATAACCGAAGGCGCGGGCCGTGTTCGCCCCGAGGGCGGCGGCCAGGGTGTCCTCGTCGACGCCCCGTACGGCCGCCATGGCACGCACGGTCACCGGCACCAGGTAGGGGGCGTTGGGGCGTCCGCGGTACGGCGCCGGGGTCAGAAACGGCGCGTCGGTCTCCACCAGGACCAGCTCCAGCGGGGCCACGGCGAGCGCGTCCCGCAGGTTCTGCGCGTTCTTGAAGGTGACGTTGCCGGCGAACGACATGTAGTACCCGGCGCTCGCGCAGATCTCCGCCATCTCGGCGTCCCCGGAGTAGCAGTGGAAGACGGTGCGCTCGGGGGCGCCCTCCTCCTTCAGGACGCGCAGGACGTCGGCGTGGGCGTCGCGGTCGTGGATGACGAGGGTCTTGCCGTGCCGCTTGGCGATCTCTATGTGGGCGCGGAAGGACCGCTCCTGTGCCTCCTTGCCCTCCGGCCCGGTGCGGAAGTGGTCGAGGCCCGTCTCGCCGACGCCCTTGACCTGGGGCAGCGCGGCCAGCCGGTCGATCTCGGCGAGCGCCTCGTCCAGTCCCGCGTCCCCACCGGGCTCGCGGGCGCCCTGCCGGGACCAGCCGTCGGGATCCCCGTGGACGATGCGCGGGGCCTCGTTGGGGTGCAGCGCGACCGTCGCGTGGACGGCGTCGTACGCGGCCGCCGTGTCCGCCGCCCACCGGGACCCCTTGAGGTCGCAGCCGACCTGCACGACCGTCGTCACGCCCACCGACGCGGCCTTGGCGAGGCCCTCCTCCACGGTGCCGGACTGCATGTCGAGGTGGGTGTGCGAGTCCGCGACCGGCACCCGCAGGGGCTCGGGGAGCGGCGGGGCGGCGTTCTTGTCGGGGGCGTTCGAAGGCATGCCCCCGATCCTACGGAAGCGGCGCGGACGTCGGCTCGGCGTTCCGCGCGGAGGCGGCCCGGCCCGGCCCGGTCCGGTCCGGTCGCGGGACGCACGCCATGTGACCGTCGCGGTTCCGGCAGGTCGGCCGGTTCGGCGGGGAGGGGGCGGTCCGGCCGTCCGCCACGCACATCACGAGGGCGTGGCCGTCGGCGCCGGTGGGGTGCTCCGTCCCGTACGACCGCTCCCAGCCGTACCCGCGGCGGATGCGGGCGACCGCGGACGGCTCGTCGACGACGGCGGTGGCGCCCGCGCGCGGCGCGGCCTGCCCGGTGATCCCGGACGTCCGGCTCCTGCCGGTCCGCCAAAGGGGCGGTCGCGTCCCGGCTCCCGGTGGACCGCCGCGGGCCGGCGGGCGCAGGAGGGGCGGCCGGGCACGGGCGGCGATGCGGCCGTACCCCACCGGAACGTCCCGGGCCCTTCACCGCCGCGCGGGCGCGACCGGCCCCGCCCGTGGCCGTCGGTCCGCGACGGCCACGGGCCCTCGACGGCGTCGGCCGGCCGCTCAGCCGAGAGCGCGCTTCGCGGCCACCACCGCGTCGAAGACCCGCCGCTTCGGAAGCCCCGCCTCCACGGCCACCGCCGCGATCGCCTCCTTGCGCCGCTCCCCGGCTTCCTCCCGCACCCGCACCCGCCGCACCAGCTCGGCGTCGTCGATCTCCTCGGCCCCCTTCTCCGGCGCCCCCTCGACCACCACCGTGATCTCCCCGCGCACGCCCTCCGCCGCCCACACGGCCAGCTCCGCCAGCGGACCGCGCTTGATCTCCTCGTACGTCTTGGTCAGCTCCCGGCAGACGGCGGCCCGCCGCTCCCCGCCGAACACCTCGGCCATCGCGGCGAGGGTGTCGTCGAGGCGGTGCGGGGCTTCGAAGTAGACGAGGGTGCGCCGCTCGTCGGCGACCTCGCGCAGCCGTCCCAGCCGCTCGCCGGCCTTCCGGGGCAGGAACCCCTCGAAGCAGAACCGGTCCACGGGCAGCCCGGACAGGGCGAGCGCGGTGAGCACCGCGGACGGCCCCGGCACCGCGGTGACCTTGACGTCCCGCTCGACGGCCGCCGCGACCAGCCGGTAGCCGGGGTCGGACACGGACGGCATCCCGGCGTCCGTCACCAGCAGCACGCGCGCGCCGCCCGCCAGTTCCTCGACCAGTTCGGGCGTGCGGGCGGACTCGTTGCCCTCGAAGTACGACACGACCCGCCCCTTGGGGGTGACGCCGAGCGCCTGGGTGAGGCGCCGCAGCCGCCGCGTGTCCTCGGCCGCGACGACGTCGGCGCCCGCCAGCTCCTCCGCGAGCCGGGGCGGGGCGTCGGAGACGTCGCCGATGGGGGTGCCTGCGAGTACGAGGGTTCCGGTCACCCCCCCATCCTCCCAGGACCGGACGGAGCCGGGGCATACCGGCCATGCGCGGGACTCGCACAGCCCTGTTCCCTACGATGGCGCGGTGACCAGTACCGCGTCCTCCACGGACACCCGGCAGGACCAGACACCGCACGAAGAGCGGCCGTCGTGGCAGCAGCGGCTGCGTCGTTTCGGCTACCCGGCGCCGGGTCCGGCCGGAGGTGACGCCCGCGGGGCCGACGTCCGCGAGGGCGACGTCCGCGACCGCCTGGTGCCGCCGTACACGGAGCCGTCGAAGCGGCTGTGGGACACGCTCGGGGTGCCGCCGGTGCTCGCGGGGCGCATCGCCCGCTGGTCGGGGTGGGGCTGTCCGCTCCTGGTCACGCTGCTGGCGGGCGTGCTCCGGTTCTGGAACCTGGGCAGTCCGAAGGCGGTGATATTCGACGAGACGTACTACGCCAAGGACGCGTGGGCGCTGGTCCACCGCGGGTTCGAGGTCAACTGGGACAAGAACGCCAACGACCTGATCCTCTCGGGCGACACCGTCCCCATCCCGACCGACGCGGCGTACGTCGTGCATCCGCCGGTCGGCAAGTACGTGATCGGGCTGGGCGAACTGATCTTCGGCTTCGACCCGTTCGGCTGGCGGTTCATGACGGCCCTGCTCGGCACGGTCTCGGTGCTGATGCTGTGCCGGATCGGCCGGCGCCTGTTCCGCTCCACGTTCCTCGGCTGTCTCGCGGGCGCGCTGATGGCGGTGGACGGGCTGCACTTCGTGATGAGCCGGACCTCGCTGCTCGACGGCGTGCTGATGTTCTTCGTGCTGGCGGCGTTCGGCTGTCTGGTGGTCGACCGGGACCGGGCGCGGGAGAGGCTCGCCGCCGCGCTGCCCGTGGACCCGGACGGCCGGGTCCGCCCGGACGCGTACGTCGCCGAGAACGCCCGGATCGGTTTCCGTCCCTGGCGCCTGACGGCGGGGCTGATGCTGGGTCTGGCGATCGGCACGAAGTGGAACGGCCTCTACATCATGGCCGCGTTCTGTGTGATGGCGGTGCTGTGGGACGTCGGCGCGCGCAGGGTGGCGGGCGCCCGGCGCCCCCGGGTGGCGGTGCTCCGGCGCGACCTGGGCTGGGCGTTCCTGTCGACCGTGCCGGTGGCGGTGGTCACCTACTTCGCCTCCTGGATCGGCTGGATCCTCTCCCCGGCCGACGGCACCGGCGGCTACTACCGTGACTGGGCGGCCAAGGACGGCAAGGACAGCGACTGGTCGTGGCTGCTGCCCGACTGGTGGCGCAGCCTGTGGCACTACGAGAACCAGGTCTACGACTTCCACGTCGGACTGTCCTCGCCGCACCCCTACGAGTCCAACCCGTGGAGCTGGATCGTCACCGGCCGCCCGGTCTCCTACTTCTACGAGTCCCCGGCCCCCGGCACGGACGGGTGCCCGGTCGACGCGGGTGAGAAGTGCGCCCACGAGGTGCTGGCCCTCGGCACCCCGATGCTGTGGTGGACGGCCTGCTTCGCGATCCTGTACGTCCTGTGGCGCTGGCTGCTGCGCCGCGACTGGCGGGCCGGTGCGATCGCCTGCGGCATCGCGGCCGGCTACGCGCCCTGGTTCCTGTACCAGGAACGCACGATCTTCTTCTTCTACGCCGTCGTCTTCCTCCCCTTCCTCTGTCTGGCCGTGGCGATGCTCCTGGGCGCCCTCGTCGGCCCGCCCCGCTCCACCGACGCCCGCCGTGTCGCGGGCGCCACGGCGGCGGGCGTGCTGACCCTGCTGATCGTCTGGAACTTCATCTACTTCTGGCCCATCTACACCGGCACCCCGATCCCGATCGAGGACTGGCGGGCGCGGATGTGGCTGGACACGTGGGTTTGAGTCGTTCCGGCCGCTGGACGGATCTCTGTTCGGACAACAAACGGAAACAGCCGCCCCGGTCGTCACTCCCTGCGCTTAGAGTGCTCACCCACCGGGCTTTTTGAACACGTTCACAAGAAGTGGGGGGTCCGGCGGAGGGGGAGCGTCCGATGGGCAAGGGGGTCAAGACCGCTGTCGTCGGCGGTGTGTTCGCGGTGATGGTGGGCGGGGCCGGGTACGGCGTCTACAACATCGTGTCGGCCGTGAACGGTGACGGGGGGAGCGGCGCGAGCGCCGCGGGGACGAAGAAGTCCGGGCCGCCGGACGGGGCGGAGGTCCGGGAGACCGCCAAGAGCTTCTTCGCGGCCTGGGAGAAGGGGCAGGCGTCGCAGGCGGCGTCGTACACGAACAACGCGCAGGAGGCCGGCGCGCTGCTGGCTGCGTACGGCGACGAGGCCCACGTGGGCGACGTCGGGATAACGCCCGGCACGGCCGCCGGCGCCACCGTGCCGTTCGCGGTGAAGGCGACCGTCTCGTACGGCGGGAAGTCGAAGGCGCTGAGCTACAGGAGCGAGCTGACCGTCGTGCGCGGGAAGACCACCGGGCGGGCGCTGGTCGACTGGGAGCCGTCCGTCGTCCACCCCGATCTGAAGAAGGGCGACACCCTCGTCACCGGGGAGTCCGCGCAGCCGCCCATCGAGGCGGTGGACCGCGACGGCACGGTGCTGACGAAGGAGAAGTACCCCTCCCTCGGCCCGGTCCTGGACACCCTGCGCCAGAAGTACGGCGACAAGGCGGGCGGCACCCCCGGCGTCGAACTGGTGATCAGGCGCGCCGAGGGCGCCACGGGCGGGCCGGCCGCCGACACCCCGCTGCTGACCCTCGCCGAGGGCGAGCCGGGCAAGCTGCGCACCACCCTCAGCGCCGTGGCGCAGGAGGCGGCCGAGAAGGCGGTGCGGAAGTACGCCGAGTCGTCGGTGGTGGCGGTCGAGCCGAGCACGGGTGAGGTGCTGGCGGTGGCCAACCACCGCGACGACGGGTTCAACGCGGCCTTCCAGGGCCAGGTCGCCCCCGGCTCCACCATGAAGATCATCACCGCCGCCATGCTCATCGACAACGGCGTGACCTCGATGAACGGCCCGGCACCCTGCCCGCCCACCGCGACCTGGCAGAGCCAGACCTTCAAGAACCTCCCCGGCATGGAGCCGAACGAGGGCGCCAGCCTCGCCGACAGCTTCCTGCGCTCCTGCAACACGGCCTTCATCAAGCTCATCGACGAGAAGCCGATCGACGACGCCTCGCTCACCCAGGAGGCCCAGGAGCGGTTCGGGCTCGGCCGCAACGACTGGAAGACCGGCATCGGCTCCTTCGACGGCAACGTCCCCGCCGTCGCCGGCCCGGACCGCGCGGCGAACGCCATCGGCCAGGGCCGGGTGCAGATGAACCCGCTGAACATGGCCTCCGTGACGGCCACCGCCATCACCGGCGCCTTCCGCCAGCCGTACCTGGTCTCCCCCGACCTCGACGGCCGGCAGTTCGCGCAGGCCAAGGGGCTCCCGGCGGGCACCGCCGCCCAGCTCAGGCAGATGATGCGGCTCACCGCCACCCAGGGCACCGCCCGGGAGGCCATGGCGGGGCTCGGCAGCGACATCGGCGCGAAGACCGGTTCCGCCGAGGCCGACGGCAAGGCCACCTCCGACAGCTGGTTCACCGGCTTCCGCAACGACGTCGCGGCGGCGGCCATGGTCGAGCAGGGCGGTCACGGCGGCGACGCGGCCGGTCCGATTGTCGCAGCCGTGCTACGAGCGGCAGGCTGACCGCGCCGGGCCCGGATCGGGACTCTAGGGTGGTGGCCGTCGTTGGCACACGTGGGCACCACGAGGGCCACGGGGAGCCCGGCGGACAGCGGAGGAACGGGAAGCAGTGGGGAAGAACAGAAGGAACACCGCCGAGGGGCGGAGGACGAGGCCCGTCGTGCTCGGCGGAGTGATCGCCGCGGTCGTCGGCGGCGCCGGGTTCGGCGCCTACGCGCTGCTCGGCGGCGCCGCGGCCGAGGACGGCACCCGTACGACCTCCGCGGCCGAGGCCGTCAGGACCGGCCCGCTCTCCGCCGACGAGGTCACCTCCGCGGCCGAGCGCTTCCTCACCGCCTGGCAGGCCGGGAAGGTGGACGAGGCGGCCGCCGCCACCGACGACCCGAAGGCCGCGGCCGCCCTGCTGACCGCCTACGCCGAGGACGCCCGGGTCACGGACGTCACCCTCACCGCGGGCGCCCGCTCCGGCCCCGAGGTTCCCTTCGCCGTCGAGGGCACGGTGTCGTACGAGGGGGCCGGCAAGCCGCTGAGGTACGACAGCGCGCTGACCGTCGTGCGCCGGGCCGGGGACGGTGAACCGCGAGTGGCCTGGCGGCCGGCCGTCGTGCATCCCGAGCTCAGGGACGGCGACAAGCTGGTCACCGGCGAGGCGGGCACCCCGCCGGTCAAGGCGCTGGACCGGGACGGCGCCGAGCTGACCACCGCCGCGTACCCCTCCCTGGGGACGGTGCTGGACGGACTGCGCGAGAAGTACGGCGAGAAGGCGGGCGGCGAGGCCGGCGTCGAGCTGCGGATCGTCCGCGGCAAGGCGTCGAAGAAGGCGGAGCTGTCCGACAAGACGCTGCTGGAGCTGAGCGAGGGCACGCCCGGCACGGTGAAGACCACGCTGGACCCGTCCCTGCAGGCCGCCGCCGAGGCGCAGGTGGCGAAGAAGGAGCGGGCGTCGGTGGTGGTGCTGCGCCCGTCGACCGGTGAGATCCTCGCGGTGGCCAACTCCTCGCGCGGTTTCAACACCGCGTTCCAGGGTTCGCTGGCCCCGGGCTCCACGATGAAGGTGATCACCGCCTCGATGCTGATCGAGAAGGGGCTCGCCTCGATGGACGAGAGGCACCCGTGCCCGAAGTACTTCAGCTACGGCGGCTGGAAGTTCCAGAACCTCGACGAGTTCGAGATCAAGGACGGCACGTTCCGGGCGAGCTTCGCCCGCTCCTGCAACACCGCCTTCATCAGCCAGGCGCCCGAGCTGGAGGACGACGACCTGACCGAGCAGGCCCAGGAGGTGTTCGGGCTGGGGAAGAACGACTGGCAGGTCGGGGTGCCGACCTTCGACGGCTCGGTGCCGGTGCAGAAGGACGCCCCGATGGGCGCCTCCCTGATCGGCCAGGGCGGGGTGCGGATGAACCCGCTGAACATGGCGTCGGTGTCGGCGACGGTCAAGGCGGGCGTCTTCCACCAGCCGTACCTGGTCTCCCCCGAGGTCGACGGGCGCACGCTGGCGACGGCCTCGCGCACCATGTCGCCCGGCACCCTGGCGCAGCTGCGGGAGCTGATGTCGTACACGGCCACCTCCGGCACGGCTGCGGAGGCGATGGCCGGGGTGAGCGGTGACAAGGGCGCGAAGACCGGGTCGGCCGAGGTCGACGGCCAGAAGAAGCCCAACGGCTGGTTCACCGCGTACCGCGGCGATCTGGCGGCCGCCGGCGTGGTGCAGCAGGGCGGTCACGGCGGTTCGACCGCCGGACCGATCGTGGCGGCGCTGCTGAAGAGCGGCGGCTGAGCCGGCCGAGGGGTCAGTGCGGGACGGGTTCCGCGGCGGCCGCGTGGGTCCGCCGCAGGAACCGCGTCAGGGTCTTCGTCTCGAACTGCACCACCGACACGCCCCGCGCGGTGTGGAACTCGACCACGGTCTGGACGCGGCCGCACGGCCACACCCGTATCTCGCCCCGGCCCGCGGGGGCGTGCAGGCCCCGCTCGAGGAGGTCCCGCGCGACGGCCCACTCGCGGGGCGCGGCGCCCGGCAGCGCCATGCGGACGCAGTGGGGGTCCCGGTCGGGGTCGTAGCGCAGCACCACGGGTACCGCTCCGCGGTCCTCGTCCAGGACGTCGGTGACGATGTGGGCTCGCGCGTACTGCTCTACTGCGGACATCGATGACCCCTTACCCGGCGTCAATCCGTATGAAAGGCGTGTAAGCCGTATACCCGCCCTCCGCTCCATCCTGCCCCCAATCCGGAATTCGCGCGTCCGAGAGGCGCCCGTCACAGACGGGCCGTGCGTGAGGCGGGACGACCGGCTCGCTCCGGCGCGGTGTGCGCAGCAGGTCACACCACCGGGTCCGCCCACGCACCCGGCCCCTCGCGACGCTCGTGCCCGGCCGGCTCCGCCCGGGAATCACCGGCGGTCCGGCACGGTTGCACGCACTGTCACAGGCGAGTGGAAGGGCGGACGGGACGTGGGCGTCGACGTGCACGGCACAGTGGCCGAGGGCTTCGAGCCGGTCCGGGAGGCGTTCGCGCGCAACTTCGACGTGCTCGGCGACCGGGGCGCGGCCGTGGCCGTGTACCGGGACGGACGCAGGGTCGTCGACCTGTGGGCCGGGGTGAAGGACGTCGACGGCGCCGAGCCCTGGCGGCGGGAGACCGCGCAGGTCGTGCGCTCGGCGACCAAGGGCGTCGCCGCCGCCGTCCTCCTCCTGCTGCACCAGCGCGGCGAGCTGGACCTGGACGCGCCGGTCGGCGCGTACTGGCCGGAGTTCAAGGCGCGCGGCAAGGAGCGGCTGTCGGTCCGGCACGTACTGAACCACCGCGCCGGACTTCCCGTCCTCGACCGTCCGCTCACCCTGCACGAGGCGGCCGATCCCGTGCGGGCCGCCGAGGCGGTCGCCGCACAGGCGCCCGTGTGGGAGCCGGGCACCGACCACGGTTATCACGCGCTGACCTACGGCTGGCTGGTCGACGCGCTGGTGCGCCGCGTGACCGGCCGGGGCTGCGGCGAGTGGATCGCGTCGGAGATCGCCGGCCCGCTGGGCCTGGATTTGTGGGTGGGGCTGCCGAAGGCGCGGGCCCACCGCGTCGGCACGGTCGGCAGGACCGAGGCGCCCGAACCCTCCGGGACGCTCCGTGCCCGCCCCAAGCGCTCGGTCACCGACGCCTACGCCGACCCGTCCTCCCTCACCCGCCGCGCCTTCGCGGCGATCACCCCCTTCCCGGACCAGAACGACCCGGTGTTCCACGCGGCGGCCCTGCCCGCCGCGGGCGGGATCGCGACGGCGGACGGGCTGGCCCGCTTCTACGCCTCACTGATCGGCCCGGTCGACGGCACACGCCTCCTCGACCCGGCCACCGTCGAACTCGCCCGCGCCGAGGAGTCGGCGGGCCCCGACCGGGTGCTGGTCGTCGGCACCCGTTTCGGACTCGGCTACATGCTGCACGGCGGCGCTTCCCCCCTCCTGGCCCCGGGCTCCTTCGGCCACCCCGGCCGCGGCGGTTCCCTCGGCTTCGCCGACCCGGAGTCCGGCATCGCCTTCGGCTACGTCACCAACGGCTTCCGCAGGACGGTGACGGCGGATCCCAGGGCCCAGGCGCTGATACGGGCGGTACGGCAGGCCCTGACGGCCTAGACGTGGCTAGACGTGGATCGGGTGCGAGATGCGGCCCGACGCGTCGTCGATCTCGCCGTGCGCCTTGGTGAGCATCTGCATGGCGAGTTCGTTCAGCGCGCGTGCCCCGGCGATCTCCTCACCGACCCGTGGCTGATTCGCGTCGGTGTGGTGCCGGCTCGCGTGACCGTGGGCCCGTACCTCGGTCCCGTCGGGCAGCCGGACCATCGCCGCGGCGCGCGTCTGCCGGTCGTCCTCCTCGAACTCCAGGTCCACGTGCCATCCCACTGCGGTGTGCGTCATGACGATCACCTCCGGATTCCTCTCATTCCAGGGTGCGCCTCACCTCGCCGCCGTGCACCCGCCCGCGCACGGGAAAGCGCGCCTATCCCGCGTGCAGCATCAGCCCGATCCCGACGACCAGCAGTCCGGCCGCGACGATCCGCGGGGCGCCGAACCGTTCCTTGAAGAACAGCGCCCCGATGGCCGCGCCCACGATGATCGACGACTCCCGCAGCGCCGCGACGGGGGCGAGCGCCGCACGGGTCTGGGCCCACAGGACGAGCGCGTACGCGGCGACGGAGAGCGCGGCGCCGATCAGGCCGAGACCGGCGTGCGGCCGGAGCCGGGCGGCCGCCTCCCGCCGCCAGCGCCAGAGGGCGTACGCCGGGATCACCGTGCCCTGGACCGCCATCAGCCAGGCGATGTAGCCGGACGACGAGCCCGAGGCCCGTACCCCGAGCCCGTCGACGACGGTGTACACGGCGATGGTCAGGCCGGTCGCCAAGGCCGCGCCGATCGCCGCCCAGTCGGGCCGGCGCCCGCGCAGTCCCCACAGGGCGACGCCGGTCAGGCCCGCGCAGGACAGGACGATCCCGGCGGCGGCCCAGCCGTCGGGCACCTCGTGCGCGAACACGGCGGCGAGGAGGGTGACCACCAGGGGCGCGCTGCCCCGGGCGATCGGGTACGCCTGGCCGAAGTCGCCCAGCCGGAAGGACTTCATCAGCAGCGCGTAGTACGCGATGTGGATCGCCGCCGAGCAGAACAGGTACGGCCACGCCCCGGCCGCCGGGAACGGCACGAACGGCGCCGCCGCCAGGCCGATCAGCAGCCCGCCGCCGGAGATCAGCGTGAACCCGACGAGCTTGTCGGTGATCCGGTGCGCGATGGCGTTCCAGCCGGCGTGGGTGACCGCGGCGAACAGGACGGCCGCGGTGACCAGGGGGGTCACGGGGTGCGCTCGCGCACGTCGCCCCGGGGCGCCCGGGAGTGCCGACGACAATGATCCGGTGTGTACACATGGGACGCTGTGTACCTTTGGTGCATGAAGCAGATGCCCATAGAGTCCATCCGTGACGTGCGCGCCCACCTGGCCGAGGTGGTCGAGCGGGCCGACCGTGACGACACGCCCACGGTCATCACCCGGCGTGGCAGGCAGGTGGCCGCGGTCGTGTCGATGGAGGTCCTCCGCAGGTACCAGGAATGGGAAGAGCGCGAGATCAACCGGATCATCGACGAGCGCATGGCGAATCCGGTGGCCGGCATCCCGATCGAGGACGTCATGAGGGAAACGCTGGAGCGCGGTGAGTAACACGTATCGCACCGTCTTCCGGCCGGAGGCTCGGGCGGAGCTGCGCAAGGTCCCCCGGGACATGGCGCTCCGGATCCTGGTCAAACTGACGGAACTGGAGACCGACCCGCTCGGCTTCGACACCACGGCGCTCGTCTCCCGGCCCGACCGGCGCCGGCTCCGTATCGGTGATCACCGCGTCATCTACACGGTCGACAACGGGGAGTTGGTGGTCTGGGTCGTTCACGTCGGACATCGCTCCACGGTATACGGCACCTGACACGGAGTCCCGGAACCCGTACGGAGGGAAGCCGGTGAGGGCGCCCCGTCCCCACGGAGCCCTCACCGGCTGGTTCTGCGTACCCGTTCGGGCCGTCAGGCCCCGACGAGCTCCCGGTCCTCGTCCTTCCGGTCGTCCTCCGTGCGCAGGGCCTCGCCCTCGACGTCCACGTTGGGCAGGATCCGGTCCAGCCACTTCGGCAGCCACCAGGCCTTGTCGCCGAGCAGGGCCAGCACCGCCGGGACGATCGCCATGCGGACGACGAACGCGTCGAAGAGGACGGCGACGGCGAGGCCGAAACCGATCATCTTGACCATCTGCTCGCTGGAGCCGATGAAACCGGAGAACACCGCCATCATGATCACCGCGGCGGCGGTCACCACCCGGGCGCTGTACTTGAAGCCGGTCACCACGGCCTGGGCGGGCTTCTCGCCGTGGACGTGGGCCTCCCGCATCCGGGTCACGAGGAACACCTCGTAGTCCATGGCCAGTCCGAAGACCACGCCGACCATGAAGATCGGCATCATCGACATGATCGGGCCGGTCTCCTCCACGCCCATCAGGCCGGACAGCCAGCCCCACTGGTAGACCGCGACGACCGCGCCGAGGGCAGCGAGGACGGAGAGCAGGAAGCCGAGGGCGGCCTTCAGCGGGACCAGGATCGAGCGGAAGACGACGATCAGCAGCAGGAACGCCAGGCCGACCACCAGGACCAGGTACGGCACCAGCGCGTCGTTGAGCTTCTGCGAGACGTCGATGTTCATGGCCGTGGAGCCGGTGACCAGCACGTCGGCGCCGGTGTCGGCCCTGATGTCCGCGCCCGTGTCACGGATGTCGTGCACCAGCTCCTCGGTGGTCACCGAGGAGGGCTTGGAGTCGGGGACGACGGTGATCGTCGCCGTGTCGCCGGCCTTGTTGGGGGCGGCCGGGGCGACGTTCACGACGTTGTCGAGGGCCTTGATGTCGTCGCCGGCCTGCTGGAAGACGGCCTGCGGGTCGTCGCTGCCCTTGGCGTCGACCACGACCACCAGGGGTCCGTTGAAGCCGGGGCCGAAGCCCTCGGAGAGCAGGTCGTAGGCGCGGCGCTGGGTGGTGGACGTCGGCTGCGAGCCGTCGTCTGGCAGGCCCAGTTCGAGGGAGGCCGCCGGGACGGCCACGGCGCCCAGGCCGACGACGCCGAGCAGGAGGACGGCCAGCGGACGGCGTACGACGAAGCTCGCCCAGCGGGCGCCCATGTTGGGGCGCTGCGGCTTCTTCGCGGCGCGGCCCCCGCCGAGCAGCTTGCTCTTCTCGCCGGCGGGGCGGACCCGGCGGCCCGCGTAGCCGAGCAGGGCGGGGACCAGGGTGAGGGCGATCAGGACCGCGAGGGCGACCGTGCCGGCGGCGGCGATGCCCATCTTGGTCAGCATCGGGATGTTGACGACCGCCAGACCGACCAGG
Source organism: Streptomyces sp. 12E (assembly GCF_055633275.1). Taxonomy (NCBI): domain Bacteria; kingdom Bacillati; phylum Actinomycetota; class Actinomycetes; order Kitasatosporales; family Streptomycetaceae; genus Streptomyces; species Streptomyces sp. 12E. Next base: position 3,097,704 of record NZ_JBVNCJ010000001.1, read on the forward strand.
GCGATCACGACGGTGAGGCCGGCGAAGACCACGGCGGAGCCCGCCGTGCCCACGGCCCGGCCGGCCGCTTCCTCGCGCCCGCGGCCCTCGGCCAGTTCGGCCCGGTAGCGGGAGACGACGAACAGCGCGTAGTCGATGCCGACCGCGAGGCCGATCATCGAGGCCAGGATGGAGGTGGTGGAGCCGAGGTCGAGGGTGCTGGCCAGCGCGGTGATGCTCGCCACGCCGATGCCGACGCCGACGATCGCGGTGAGCAGCGGCAGCCCGGCCGCGAGCAGCGAGCCGAAGGTGATGACCAGGACGACCGCGGCGACGCCGATGCCGATGATCTCGGCGGCACCGGTGTGCGGGACGGCCTGGAGGGCGTCACCGCCGATCTCCACGGTCAGTCCGGCGTCGCGGGCGTCCTCGGCGGCGCCCTCCAGGGCGTCGCGGGAGGAGTCCTCCAGCTCCATGCCGGAGACCTTGTAGCTCACCGAGGCGTAGGCGACGGCGCCGTCCTCGCTGACGCCGCCGCCCTCGTAGGGGTCGGTGACGCGGGCGACCTCGGAGCCGCCGGCGAGGGTGTCGACGGTGTCCCGGACGGTCGTCCTGTTGTCGGCGTCGGTCATCTTCTCGCCGGCGGGGGCCTTGAAGACGACGCGTGCGGTCGCTCCGTCGGCGCTGGAGCCGGGGAAGCGTTCTTCCAGCAGGTCGAAGGCCTTCTGGGCCTCGGTGCCGGGGATGGAGAAGGACGAGTTGCCGGCCGCGGGGGCGCCGGCAGCGCCGGCGCCCGCGAGCGCCAGCAGCGCCACCCAGAAGAGGGCTACGAGGTGCCGTCGCCTGAAGGCGAACCGGCCGAGTCGGTAGAGGAAAGTGGCCACGAGGGCGTACTCCCGGTCAGGTCGTGTGGTTTCGGGGCAGGTTGGATCAGCCCGACGACGTGAGCGGTGACGTCAGGTGGTGGCTGACCGCGGGGACGGTCAGCGCGGGGACACGCCGAGGGCGGGGAGCACCACGGCGTCGATGTACGAGGTGAGGAACGCCTGCGTGGGCGGCAGGTCGTCGATCAGCGTCCGTGTGGCGAACGCGCCGACGAGCATGTGCACCAGGTAGTCCAGCGCCGGGTTGTCCGGGCGGATCTCGCCCCGGTCCACCGCGCGCCGGATCATCCGCCGGAACTCCTCCATCTCCGGTTCGACCAGGAGTTCCTTGAAGGCCTGGCGCAGCTCGTCGTTCATGTGCACGGCCATGGCGAGCGCGCGCATCAGGGCGACGCTCTGTTCCATGACGCAGTCGTCCTCGCGCGCGACGATGGCGTGCAGGTCGCCGCGCAGGCTCCCGGTGTCGATGTCGGCGAGGCCGCCGGGCTTCTGGCTGCGCATCGCTCTCACCACCAGCTCGGCCTTGCCGCCCCACTGGCGGTAGAGGGTGGCCTTGCTGGACCGGGTGCGGGCGGCCACGGCGTCCATGGTGAGGGCGTCGTAGCCGACCTCACGGAGCAGGTCGAGCACGGCGCCGTACAGCTCGGCCTCGCGCTCGGGGGTGATCCGGCTGCGACGCGCCGTCGTCACTTCGTTCATGCCGTCCACCTTTCCGCTCCGGCGCCCACCGCGTCAAAGAAACGACACGGTTTCGTACAGGACGAAGGTAGCCCACCCCCCTAACGAAACGAAACTGTTTCGTTCGTGTTCTGCGTCACGGTTGTCGGTTACTCATAAGTTGCCGGGGCCCGGACCCCGGCAAAGCATGGGAAAGGTGACCTATCTGCGTCTGCCGCACCTCAAGGACGACCTGCTGTGCTTCGTGGCCGAGGACGACCTCTGGCTCGCCCCGCTCGACGGGGCGGGCCGCGCCTGGCGGCTCACCGTCGACCGCACCAAGCTCGGCCACCCCCGCTTCTCCCCCGACGGCCGCCACATCGCGTACACGAGCTGGCGCAGCCTCGACCCCGAGGTGCACCTCGTCCCGGTGGACGGCGGACCGGGCCGGCGCCTCACCTACTGGGGCAGCTCCGACACCCGGGTCTGCGGCTGGGCGCCCCCCGACGAGGGCGACCACGCCGAGATCCTCGCCGTCGCCTCGCACGGCGAGCCCTTCTCCTACTTCACCTGGGCCTACAAACTCGCCTGCGACGGCAGCCCGGGCCGCAAACTGCCCTGGGGCCCGGTCTCCGACATCCAGGTCGCCGACATCGCCGGAGAGCGCAAGTCGCTGCTGCTCACCGGCACCCCACCGCACGAACCGGCCTCCTGGAAGCGCTACCGGGGCGGTGCCACGGGCAGGCTGTGGCTGCACGGGCACCGGCTGCTCGACGGGCTCGACGGCCACCTGCACTCCCCGATGTTCGTCGGCGGCCGGATCGCCTTCCTCTCCGACCACGAGGGCGTCGGCAACCTGTACTCCTGCGCGTACGACGGCTCCGACCTGCGCCGCCACACCGACCACGACGCCTTCTACGCCCGGCACGCCGCCAGCGACGGCACCCGGGTCGTCTACCAGTGCGCCGGCGATCTGTGGCTGGTGGACGGCCTGTCCCCCGGTTCCGTCCCGCGCCGGCTCGACGTGACGCTGAACGGCCCGCGGGCCGGGCGGCGCCCCTACCAGGTGCCCGCCGCCCGCCACCTCGACGGCCTCTCGGTCGACGAGACCGGCCGCGCCAGCGCCGTCGTCGTCCGCGGCAGCCTGTACTGGCTCACCCACCGCGACGGGCCCGCCCGCACCCTCGCCGACACCCCGGGCGTGCGGGTCCGGCTGCCGGAGATGCTCGGCGCGGGCGGCCAGGTGGCGTACGTGACGGACGCCGAGGGCGAGGACGCCGTCGAGATCGCCTCCCTGCCCCGCGCCACCGGCCAGCGCGTCCCCCGGCGGCTGGCCGCCGGGAAGCTGGGCCGGGTCCTGGAGACGGCGGCCGACCCGGACGGGCAGCGGCTGGCCGTCGCCGCGCACGACGGACGGCTGCTGCTGGTCGACACCGACGGGACGACGGACGGGACGGAGGGGGAGGTCACCGAGCTGATCCACTCCGGCAACGGGCCGGTGCGCGACCTCGCCTTCTCCCCCGACGGGGCGTGGCTGGCCTGGTCCCATCCCGTGATCGGGCGGTCGCTGCGGCAGATCAAGCTCGCCCGGATCAAGGACCGGCTGGTCCTCGACGTCACAAGCGGGCGCTTCGAGGACGAGAACCCGGTCTTCACCCGCGACGGCCGCTACCTCGCCTTCCTCTCCTGGCGCGGCTTCGACCCGGTGTACGACGTGCACACCGGCGACCTGTCCTTCCCGCTGGGCTGCCGCCCGTATCTGGTGCCGCTGTCGTCGGCGACCCCCTCCCCGTTCGCCCTCACCCCCGAGGGCCGCCCGGCCGCCGGGGGACTGGACCCGGTGGAGCGCGAGGAGACCGAGGAGAGCGGCGAGGGCGGCACGGTGACCGTGGAGGCGGAGGGCCTGGAGAGCAGGGTCACGCCCTTCCCGGTGGCCGCCTCCAAGTACTCGGGGCTGTACCCGGTCGCGGGCTGCGGCCTGGTGTGGCTGCGCTGGCCGATCTCCGGCGCGCTCGGCGAGACGTTCGCCAACCCCGACGACACCAGCGGCCGGCCCGCCCTGGAACACTTCGACATCGGCAAGGCCAAGAGGTCCGAACTCGTCGCCGACCTGGACTTCTTCGCGGTCAGCGGCGACGGCACCCGGCTGGTCGTGGCCGACGAGGGCGAGCTGCGCGCGATGCCCGCCACCGAGCCCGGCGACGGCGACTCCACGGTGTGGATCGACTCCCGCCGCATCCTGCACGAGGCCGACCCGGTCACCGAGTGGCGCCAGGCGTACGCGGAGGCCGGACGGCTGATCCGCGCCTACTTCTGGGAACCGGACATGTGCGGCATCGACTGGGACGCGGTCCTGGAGCAGTACCGCCCGCTGGTCGAACGGGTCGCCTCCCCGGACGAGTTCGCCGACCTGCTGCGCGAGGTGCTCGGCGAACTCGGCACCTCCCACGCCTACGTCACCGCCGCCCGCCGCAACGAGGGCCCTCCGCACTACCAGCGCCGCCAGGGCCTGCTCGGCGCCAACTTCACCCTCCGCGAGGAAGGATGGGCGGTCCGGCGCATCCTGCCCGGCGACTCCTCCGACTCCCGCGCCCGCTCCCCGCTGGCCGGCACCGGCATCCGCGAGGGCGCGGTCCTCACCCACGTCGACGGCCGCCCGGTGGACCCGGTCACGGGTCCTCACCCGCTGCTCGCGGGGGCGGGCGGCACCACCGTGGAGCTGACGTTCGTCCCCGCCGGGGGTGAAGGACCGCCCCGCCGGGTCGCCGTCGTCCCGCTCGTCGACGAAACGCCGCTGCGCTACCAGGACTGGGTGGCCAAACGCCGCGCGGTGGTGCGGGAGCTGAGCGGGGGCCGGTGCGGCTATCTGCACATCCCGGACATGGGCGGCTCCGGCTGGGCCCAGTTCAACCGCGACGTGCGCATGGAGATGTCCCGTCCCGCGCTGATCGTGGACGTGCGCGGCAACGCGGGCGGCCACATCAGCGAACTCGTCGTCGAGAAGCTGACCCGCACCATCATCGGCTGGGACCTCACCCGCGACGCCCAGCCGGTGTCGTACGCCTCCAACGCCCCGCGCGGACCGGTCGTGGCCCTCGCGGACGAAGCGACCAGCTCCGACGGCGACATGATCACCGCCGCCTTCAAGCTGCTGGAGCTGGGCCCGGTGGTGGGACAGCGCACCTGGGGCGGGGTGGTCGGCATGACCGGCCGGCACCGGCTCGGCGACGGCACGGTGATCACGGTGCCGATGAACGCGGCCTGGTTCGACGCGTACGGCTGGTCCGTGGAGAACAAGGGCGTCGAACCCGACCTGGAGGCGCTGCGCACCCCGCTGGACTGGGCCGAGGGCCGGTACGCGGTGCTCGACGACGCGGTACGGCTCGCCCTCGACCTGCTGGAGAACAACCCCCCGGCGACACCCCCCGGTTACCGCGACGTGCCCGACCGCTCCCGGCCGAAGCTGCCGCCCCGGACGTGAGAAGGGGCGCCCCTTCGCCACGGGGCGCCCCCTCCACTTCGGCGCACGACGCGCTCGGACGTGCTCAGCGCTCGGCGTCAGACCTCGTAGTCCTGGTCGAGACGCTCCTCGGACTCACGACGGCGCCGCTGCTCGTCCATGTCCTCGTCCCGTCGGCGGCCGCGGTTCTGCAGCTGCTCCTTGCCCTGCTGGGCACGCTGCTTGGCCTGCTGCTGGAACTGCTCGGACTTCTCCTGGAACTGGTCCTTCATACCCATGTGGGTTCACTCCCGTGGTGGGGTGGGGGGAACTTGCCCGACCAGATTCACACGGCCCGTCACCCCACGCATGTCGATCAGTCACGGACCGTGTTCCGGTGCTGCTCATCGGCGTCGCCGCCCGCTCCGACCAACCCCGTGCGGACCCCGGTGAGCCGGTTCCCGAACCGCCGCATCTCCCGTTGTCCGACCGTCCCGACGACCGCGGGCAGGCAGCCGCGCACGCCCTGCATCCCGCGCAGCCACCACTGCCCGTACACATGGCTCGCCCGCCGCTCGACGCCGGCCACCAGCCGGTCCACCGCGGGCCCCAGCGGATAGGTCTTGTTCGACGGCCACGGCAGCCGCTGCCGCAACTCCCGCATCACGTCGTCCTGATCGGCCCCGCGCACCATGTCGGTGTCGGTCCACGACAGGTACCCGACGCCCACCTTCACGCCCCGGTGGCCGACTTCGGCCCGCAGTGCGTGCGCGTACGCCTCCACACCGGACTTGGAGGCGCAGTACGCCGTCATCATCGGCGCGGGGACGATCGCGGCGAGCGAGGCTATCTGCAGCAGGTACCCGCGGCTCTCGGTGAGCAGCGGCAGGAACGCCCGCGCGGTGACCGCCGATCCGATCAGGTTCACCTCGATCACCCGCCGCCAGGACTCCGGATCGGAGTCGGCGAACGGACCGCCCGTCGCCACACCGGCGTTGGCGACCACGATGTCGACCCGGCCGAACCGCTCCCGGACCTCCTCGGCGACCCGGGCCATCGCCTCGTGGTCGGTGACGTCCGCGTACCAGTGGTCGCTGTCGCCGTGCAGCCGCGCGGAGACGTCCTTGAGCGCGTCCGGCTCCAGCCCGACCAGCGCCACCCTCACCCCGCGCGCGGAGAGCTTGCGCGCCAGCAACTCCCCGACGCCGCGCGCCGCTCCGGTGACGACGGCGACCTTTCCTTCGAGACTGACCCTGCTCATGCGCTCTCCTCGGCGGGTACGGCGGGTACGGCGGGTACGGCGGGTACGGCGGGTATGCGGGCGGCGGCCAGGGCGCGGATCTTCCCGGTGACCAGGCCGGGAGCCTCGACGGGCGTCATGTGGCCGACGCCGGGCAGCTCGGTGACGCCGAGGCAGTTCGGCAGCGCGGCGGCCAGCGAACGGGCGTGCACGGGCGGGGTGAGCCGGTCCGCGCCACCGGCGACGATCTCGACCGGTACCCGCAACTGGGCCAGTGCGTGGTCGAGATCGAGCCCGTCGAGCACGTGCGACCAGGCGTGGCGCACCGCGCGCGGACAGGCGTGCACGATGCGGGCGCACGCCTCGACCATGTCCGGGGCGGAGGCGGGGCCCATGGTCGCGTACTTGAGGATCCGGCCGGCGAGCGGCGTGACCGGGCCGAGCGGGGCCCGGGATCCGAGGACGCGGCCGGTCAGCCGGCTCCGCAGCCGTCCCGGCCGCAGCGGCAGCACCGTCGACTCGGCGACCAGCCGCGAACTGCCCGTGCTGCACAGCAGGACGGCGGCCACGTGCGCGCGGAACGCGGGCCTGCCGGCGGCGGCCATCACCGTCATCCCGCCCATGGAGTGCCCGGCGACCACGGCCTGTTCCCCCGGCGCGAGGGTGGCGGCGAGGACGGCCTCGAGGTCGTCGGCGAGCGCGTCGGTGCTGCACGCCGGGCTCGCGGGGGTGCGTCCGTGGCCGCGCTGGTCGTAGGCGATGACCCGGTGGTCGGCGGCCAGTTCGCGGATCTGCGCGGCCCAGAAGGCGGTCGAGCAGGTCCAACCGTGGGCGAGGACGACCGCGGGCGCCCGCTCGGGACCGTGCACCTCGACGTGCAGCCGGGCGCCGTCGGCGGAGCGGACGGTCAGTTCACGGGCGGCGGCGGGCGGGGCGTACGGCCCGGAGGTGACGTGGGCGAGGCGGCTCACGCGGCCGCCCCGGCGTTCTCCCGGTCGTGCTCCGCCGCGGACGGGACGCCGCGGAGCACGGCGTACTCGGCGAGGTCGACCCGTCGGGTCTCCCGCCGGAACTCACTCGTGGTGCCGGGCCAGATGGTGGTGTTGCGCCCGCTCTCGTCGAGGTACCAGCTGGTGCAGCCGCCGGTGTTCCACACCGTGCGCCTCATCCGCTCCTGCACCCGGTGGTTCCAGGCCCGTACGGCGCCGGGCCGGGCGTCGAGGGCGACCCTGCCGCCGAGGACGTCGAGCTGGCGGAGGTAGTCGGCCAGGTAGTTCAGCTGGGACTCGATCATCAGGATCATGGAGGAGTTCCCGAGGCCGGTGTTGGGCCCGATGATCGTCATCCAGTTGGGGAACCCGGCGGCCGAGGCGCCGCGCAGCGCCTGCATCCCGTCGGCCCAGCTCTCGGCGAGGGTCTTCCCCTCGGCGCCGACGACCCGCTCGGCGATGGGCATGTCGGTGACGTGGAAGCCGGTCCCGAACACGATCGCGTCGACCTCGGCCTCGGTCCCGTCGGCCCCGACGACGGTCGATCCGCGCACCTCGCTCAGCCCGCCGGCCACGACGTCCACGTTGGGCCGCGCGAGCGCCGGGTAGTAGGTGCTCGACAGCAGGATCCGCTTGCAGCCGATGCGGTAGTCGGGGGTGAGCTTGGCGCGCAGAGCCGGGTCCTTGATCGCGCGGCCCATGTTGCGCTTGGCCAGCTGCTCGACGAAGCCGAGCTCGCCGGGGTGCTTGGTGAACGCCTGGACCTGCAGCTCCCTGATGCCCCAGAGCAGTCCGCGGCGCAGCTTGGTGGTGACGGGCAGCGCCCGGTGCAGGGCGCGCTCGGCCCCGCTGATGGGCCGGTCGACGCGGGGCAGGACCCAGGCGGGGGTGCGCTGGAAGAGGGTCAGCCGTGACACCAGCGGCTGGACGGCCGGCACGATCTGGATCGCCGAGGCGCCGGTGCCGACCATGGCGACCCGCTTGCCGCGCAGGTCGTAGTCGTGGTCCCAGCGGGCGGAGTGGAACACCGTGCCGGGGAAGGTGTCGAGGCCGGGGACGTCCGGCAGCCTGGGCTCGGACAGCGGCCCGGTGGCCGACACGACCACGTCCGCGCTGAGACTCCCGCTGCTGGTCTCGATCTCCCAGCGCAGCCGTTCGCCGTCCCACACCATCCGCTTCACCTCCGAGTCGAAGCGGATGTGGGGCCGCAGCCCGAAGACGTCGGTGACGTGCTCCAGGTAGGCGCGGATGTGCCGCTGCCCGGAGAAGGAGCGGGGCCAGTCGGGATTGGGCGCGAAGGAGAACGAGTACAGGTGGGACGGCACGTCGCACGCGCACCCGGGATAGCTGTTGTCACGCCAGGTGCCGCCGACGCTGCCCGCCCGCTCCAGGACGACGAAGTCGGTGATCCCCTCGCGCCGCAGCCGCACGGCGGCCCCGAGTCCGCCGAATCCCGACCCGACCACCGCCACCCGTACGTGTTCGTGCCCTTGTCCGTGCTCGTGCTCGGCCATCCCGAAGCCTCCACGCATCGCTCAGAACTCCGCCAGTGAACACTGGCGCAATGGGGAGAGTAGAGCAGCTCCGTACTGAGGGGTAGGGGGCCGACAAGGAAAGTTACCGTCGGTACGCCCTAGGCTGCTCCTGTGGCAGAGGACAACGCGGACCCTGGTGAGCGGCGCGAGTACCGCATGGACGAGCTGGCCCGGCTGGCCGGCATCACGGTGCGCACCCTGCGCTTCTACCGCGAACGCAAGCTGATCCCGCCACCGCGCCGCGAGGGCCGCATCGCCTGGTACGACGACCACCACCTGGCCCGTCTGCGCACGATCACGGCGCTGCTGGAGCGCGGCCACACCCTGAACGGCATAGCGGAGCTCGCCGAGGCCTTCGACCACGGCCGGGACGTCGGCGAGCTCCTCGGCATGGACACCCCCACCGAGGAGACCCCGGTCCGCCTCACCCCCGAGGAACTCGCCGACCACTTCTCCGGGGAGGTCACCCCGGAGAACCTGGCCGCCGCACTGGACCTCGGCTACCTGGGCGTCGACGGCGAGGAGATCGTCCACATCAGCCGCCGCCTGCTGGACGTGTCGTCGGCCCTGGTCCGCGAGGGCATCCCGCTCGCGGAGGTGCTCCGCGCCGGCGCGGAGGTCCGCACCCACGCCGACACCCTGGCCGACCTCTTCGCCACCCTGATCCTCCGCCACGCCCCCGAGGACTCCCTGCACCGCCTGCGCCCGCTGGCCCGCGGCGTGGTGGACGCGGAACTCTCCCTGGCGCTGGACCGGCGCCTGAACAAGCGGGACTAGGCGTTCCTCACGTACCCGAGGTCGACCGGCGCCGCCGGCGGACCGTTCCGCCGCACGTCCGCCAGCAGCTTCGGCAGCTGCGGCGGCCACAGCGGCTCCGTGTCCCCCGCCAGCTCCTGCGGCGACCACCAGCGCCACCGCAGGATCCGGTCGGCGGCGTGCGCGGCGGCGAGGTCCCCCGTGAGGTCGCGCCGGGGGCCGTGCGCGAGGAAGATGTGCTCGCTCTGCCGCACCGGGACACCGGCCCGGGTGAAGTCGTGCTCCCACCGGCACAGCACGGTGCCGTCGAGCGCGATGTCGTCCCAGCCGGTCTCCTCGCGCAGCTCCCGCCGCGCGGCCTGCTCGGGCGTCTCCCCCGGCTCCATGCCGCCGCCGGGCATCGCCCAGTGGACGCCGACCTCGTCGTTGTCGTACCGGAACATGAAGACGGCCCCGTCCGGATCCAGCACCGCGACCCGGGCGGCCCGCCTGGGCACCCGCATCAGCCGGCCGCCTGCTCGAAGACGACCGTCACGGGCGCGTGGTCCGACCACCGCTCGGCGTGCGTGGCGGCCCGCTCGACGTAGGCCTCCACCGCGCGGGCCGCGAGCCCCGGGGTCGCCACGGCGAGGTCGATCCGCCACCCCGTGTCGTTGTCGAAGGCCCGCCCCCGGTACGACCACCAGGAGTACGGCCCGTCCACATCCGGATGCAGCGCCCGCACGACGTCGACGTACCCGCCGTCGTCCGCGGCGAAGACCCGGGAGAGCCACTCCCGCTCCTCCGGCAGGAACCCGGAACTCCTGGTGTTCCCCCGCCAGTTCTTGAGGTCGACCTTCTCGTGGGCGATGTTCCAGTCCCCGCAGACCACGACCTCCCGCCCGTCGGCGGCGGCCCGCTCCCGCAGACCCTTCAGGTGGACGAGGAACTGGTCCATGAACCGGACCTTCTCCTCCTGCCGTTCGGTCCCGACCTCCCCGGACGGCAGGTACAGCGAGGCGACGGTCACCCCGGGCAGATCGGCTTCCACGTACCGCCCGCTGTCGTCGAACTCCTCCGACCCGAACCCCACCTGAACGCGCTCGGGCTCACGCCGGGTGTACAGGGACACCCCCGCACGCCCCTTGGCGGCGGCGGGGGCGTGCACGACGTGCCACCCCTCGGGCTCCCGCACCTCCTCCGGCAGCTGCTTCGCCTCCGCCCGCACCTCCTGCAGGCACAGCACATCGGCGGAGGTCCCGGCCAGCCACTCCACGAAGCCCTTCTTGGCGGCGGCCCGCAGTCCATTGACGTTGACGGAGGTCACAGTGAACAAAACACACTCCCAGCCCTCACTGTCGGCCCCTCCCCGGACACATTGACGGAGGTCACAGTGAGCATCAGGGCACGATACGACACTCCACGTCCGGGCGTGTTTTACGGTATTCGGCATGGAAATCCGCCCGGTCCCCTACGACCACCCCGACGCCGTGAAGCTGGACGCCGAAGTCCAGGCCGAGTACCACGTCCGCTACGGCGACGGCGGCGACGCCACCCCCATGGACCCGGCGGACTTCCGGCCCCCGAACGGCGTCTACCTGATCGCGTACGACGAGGCGGGCGTCCCCGTGGCCTCCGGCGGCTGGCGCGCGCAGGACGCCAACGACGAGGGCAACCGGGACGGCGACGCCGAGCTGAAGCGCATGTACGTGATCGAGCAGATGCGCGGCCGGGGCCTGGCCCGCCGCATCCTGGCCGCCCTGGAGGAGGACGCCCGCGCCGCCGGCCGCGTCCGCATGGTCCTGGAGACCGGCACCAAGCAGCCGGAGGCCATCGCCCTGTACGCCTCCAGCGGCTACGAGCCCTGCGAGAAGTTCGGCTACTACCGCTTCCACGAGGAGAGCCTCTGCTACGCCAAGGCGCTGCGGTGAGGCGTACCAGGGGTGTGCCTCACCCACCGCACAGCCATTGCCTGCCTCTCATGCGTTAAACGGCACCAACGCCTGGCGTTGAAGGTGTCTTCTGTGGCACCCTGATCGCCAGGCAGCAACGGGATCTCGTCCGTCGCCAGATCACCAGCCGCTATTCAGCCAAGGAGTCCGCGGTCGCACCCGGACAACCGGCATCTCTGTCACCCCAATTTTCGCACCCGGACGCCATCCGATGGCGGGAATCCCGCTTCCGTGTTGACGCCTGTGCATTATCTGGAGGTTCAGCCATGTCGGCAGAATCGGGTTTCCCGTACCGCCTTTTCCTGACTCAGCACAAGGCAAAGGGAACCGTACTCTTCAGCGTCCACGAGACAGCTCATGGACCGACCTTGAACGCTGTTGCGACGTTCGGTGCCCCCTCCGAGGCTCACATGGTCGCCGCTGCCCTGAACGCTGCCCTGCAGGGCGGAGACGACGCGATGTCATGGCTTCACCGGTGCGCGACCTCCCAGGGGGGACCTCGGGGCAAGGCCATCGCCGACCTTGTGGAGGACATCGAGGCCAGGCATCGTGATGCGGAAGGAGCCCGGACGGCCCACAAGGCTGCTCGCACCTTCGCGGCGAACCTGGAGCACCCCGGCTTCGCACTGCTCTCGCTTTTTCCCACGACGGCTTGCGGCAACTGTTCAATGTGCGGCTGCACCGTCGCAGAGGACTGCTCCGAGTGCCCTGTCTGTGACGATGACGGCCGCGGATGCGAGAACTGCGGCATCGTCGAGGTCACCCCCAGGACCGCGTACGTGCTCCACCACGAGCTCAGGCAGAAGGCAGACAGCACCTACCTGACGGTCCGGTTCGGCTTGTGGGAGTACGGCGTCCCGGACAGCGTCGATTCCCAGTCGGACTGGTTCCTGCTCCACTGCGCCCGGGCCTACGACGATCTCGCCAACGACCTGCTCATCGGCAGAGTTCCGAAGCCTCGCTGCCTGGGAGAAAGCGTGGCACTTGGTTACATGGTCTCTGACCTTCTGGGTAGCACGCTCGACGACTCCGTGTACGAGCATGCGGCCTATCGAGAGCTCCCCGCTTCCCGTTACGACAACGACTGGGAATTCCTCGCGAGTGGGGAATTCGCCACGAATGACGAGGTAAAGCACTTCCTGGATGCAGGGACCATCGAAGAAGACCTGTGGAAGGATTGGTTCACAGCGTATCCGGGCTCCGAGTCCAGAGACAGGGACCGCGGATTCCGCTGCTGAGTATCGTCCCCTGCGCGGCATCGGCACTCTGACTGGCTGTCGCGGGAACCGAGACCCGCGCTACATGTTGCCGAGCGTCACAAAACGCACCGGCTCCGCAAGGACCTTGCCGGCGCCTTCCTCGTCCGCCCCGCGCACGGCGAGCGTTGTCTCGGCGAGCCGGGGCGGCAGGGCCTCACCGAACTTCAGGCCGCGGACGGCGTGTCCGTCGACATCGGGCAGGCACAGACCCGCGCGGGTGTCCGCGAGGGCCGTCCGCCAACCTTCGGCGGTGACGTCGTCGCGGACCCGTATCCACTCGCCGTTGGCGCGCCGGTGCGGGACCGCGACCGACGGCAGTGAGGCGGCCAGCGTGGCATTGGCCCGGTGTCCCGCCCAGGTCCACCAGCGGGTGTCTCCGTCGGAGCGGGTGACCACCGTCCCTCCCGGATGAACGGTGTGGAGGTTCTCGTCGCGCGCCTCGGCGAGTTTGACCGTGGCTCGTTGGGTCAGCCGCACGGGTGGGTCCTCGCCCAGGAGAACGTCACGGGCTGCGCGGGCGAGGGCGAAGGAACGGACCCGTTCGGCGCCGAAGCCGCTCCAGCGGGCCCGTCCCCCGCCATCCGCCGGTTCCACGAAGCAGCGCTTGCGGCTCCAGTCGATGTAGGTGACGAGCCAGCTGCGGCCCGCGAGGAGCAGTTTCCGGGGGCCGTCGATCTGCTCGGTGAGCAGATCGGGGTCCGTACGGCCGATCTCGGTGCGGCCGTTGAGGACGGTGAACTCCGGGGGTGCCGTGAACACCGCCGTCAGGTTCATGAAATGCCGGTAGCCATAACGGCGTTCGGCCTCGGGGCCGATGAAGAGGAGTCCGCCGTCCCGGTCCAGGTACCCCTGCTCGGTCAGGTGGCGGACGACGGGTTCGGCGCCGGCGCCGAAGGGGCCGATGTCACCCCACCATTCCCGCCACAGGCTCTCTCCGACCCGGTTCTCCTGCAGGCACAGGGCCAGGAGTTGCTGGGCGACCAGGTGGCGGGGGTCGGGCGGCGCGACGACGGGTTCCACCCAGCCCCGGGACCACTGGAGCAGCAGTGCGGCCGCCGACAGCAGTCCCTCGGGGCGGACCGCCAGGAAAAGGCAGTTGCGCGTGGTGCCGGGGCGTCGGCCGGTGCGGCCGAGGCGTTGCAGGAAGGAGGCGACGGTGGACGGCGCGTCCAGCTGGATCACCCGGTCGAGGTCTCCCACGTCGATGCCGAGCTCCAGTGTGCTGGTGGAGACGATCACGCAGTCGCGCTCCTCAGCGAAGGCGGCTTCGGCGCGCCGCCGCTCGTCGGCCGAGAGGGAGGCATGGGAGAGGAACGTGGTGACGCCCTTCGCCCGGAGCTGGGCGCCCAGTTCCTCCACGAGGCGCCGGCTTTCGCAGAAGACGAGGCGTTTCTCACCGCGGTGGAGGGCTGCGATCACGGTCGCGGCGTTCGCCACGGAGCCGACGTAATCGAGTTCGATGTCCCCGGGCGGCGGTGCCGTGGGGGCCACCGCTCCGGTCCCATGGGCCGTCTCCTCCACCCGGTCTGCGCCCGCGTTCCCGGGCAGGCCGGGTGCCACGACCCGGGCGGGGCGACGCCCCTTCCCTGAACCCTGGAGCCAGGCCAGCAGCTCCTCCGGGTTGCCGATGGTCGCCGACAGACCGACGCGTTGCAGCGGGCGCCCGGCGACTCGCGTCAGGCGCTCCAGGACGGCCAGCAGGTGCCAGCCCCGGTCGTCACCGGCGAATGCGTGCACCTCGTCGACGACCACGGTGTGCAGTCCGGAGAAGAAGGAGCGGTGGTCGACGTTGATACTCACCAGCATCGACTCCAGGGACTCGGGTGTGGTGAGCAGGACGTCGGGACGCCGGGCGAGGATGCGGCGCCGCCGGGGCGAGGTGACGTCGCCGTGCCACAGTTCGGCGGTGCGGCCCAGCCATTCCGTGTAGGTCGCCAGTCTGGGGTGCAGATTGTTGAGCAGTGCCTTGAGCGGGCACACGTACAGCACGCTGGTGCCCTTCCAGCCGTGCCGGCTCATGCGGGTCAGCAGCGGGAAGGCCGCCGCCTCGGTCTTGCCTCCGGCGGTGGGGGCGAGCAGGAGCGCGTCCTCTCCGGCCAGGAGCGGTGCGATCGCCGTCTCCTGCAGCGGGCGCAGGGAGCGCCAGCCGAGGGAGTTGACGATGTGGTGGCCGAGGACGGGATCGAGGAGGTCGAAGACGTCCTCGGCCGGTTCCGGGACGGCGCTCACGACGGGTCCGGGTCGAGGGTGAGCTCAATGTCCCCGGCACGGGCGACCGCGTTCCGCTCGGTCTCGGTCAGCTCCGAGCCGCGCAGGGTGAGCGCGTAGTGCAGGCGCGGGTCGAAGTCGGCGAACTCGTCGATCCGGTCCAGTACGTCGGCGACGAGCTTGCGCAGGTAGAGCCGGGGCGCGATGCCGACCTTGCCGCCGAGGGAGCCGGTGACCGCACGGGCCAGTTCGTCGAGGTAGGCATCGTCGGCCCGCTCGGTGAGGCGCGCGGGGTGACGGGCTGCTCCCGAGTACAGGTCGCGTACCTTGCGCCCGAGTTCTCCCAATGCGGTGAGGTCGAATCCGGGCAGCCGCAGCTGCACGGCCCGTGGGGAGTCGAAGCGCGGGTCGGTGGTGAAGTCGGTGGCCAGGCGCTGGGCCAGCGGAGCCAGGCGCTGGACGCCCTGCTGCCCGTCGTAGAAGGCAGGAGTGCCGGTGATGACGAGGAAGAGTCCGGGGAACCGGCCGGCGTCGATCTCGTCGAGGAGCTGGCGGAGCGCGTTGAGGGACTTCTCCCGGACGTCGCTGCGGACCCGCTGAAGGGTTTCCACCTCGTCGAGGACGAGGAGCAGTCCGGGGTGTCCGCAGTCCCGCAGGACGGTGAGCAGGCCCTGCAGGAAGCCGAGTGCGCCGAAGTGGTCGAGGTCGCCGCGCACGCCGGCGGCGCGTTTCGCGGACGCGGCCACGGACCGCTGACCGCCGAGCCAGGAGATCATCGCCTCGGCGTGTGCGCCGTCCCCGGCCGCCACGGCTCGCCGGTAGCCGCGCAGGGCCGCGGAGAAGGCCGGGGTGGTGCGGGCGACCTCGGCGAGGCGGCGCTCCAGCAGTTCGTCGACGGCTTTCGCGAGTGCGTCCTCGTCGTCGTCGGCGATGTCGCCGCCGTCGAGGATCTCCTCCTCCAGGGCGTAGAACCAGGAGTCGACGACGGCCCGGAGCGCGGAGGGCGGGTGGGTGGCGGTGGTGAGGCGTTCGACGAGTCTGCGGTAGACGGTCTCCAGGCGGTGCAGCGGGGTCTCCGTCTCGGAGATCTGCACCTCGCTCACGGCGAGCCCCTGGCGCTTGGCCCGTTCGGCGAGCCAGCGCGCGAAGAACGTCTTGCCGGAGCCGTACTCGCCGCGCAGCGCGTGGAAGGCCGCACCGCCGCGGGCCACGGTGGCGAGGTCGTCGTCGAGGGCGGCTTCGAAGCGTTCGAGTCCGACGGCGAACAGGCCGAGTCCGGTCTGGGGCACGGTGCCGCGCCTGAGGGCGTCGATGACGTCCCGTCGGCGGGCGAGGCTGATGTCCGGTCCGGGTGTGGTCATGCCGTGTCTCCGAGGAACTGCTGGGTGAGCAGCGCCTTGTCGAGCTGGACGGTGCGCCCGGACTCGACGAGCTGGAGCACGGGGTAGCCGTCGATGTTGAGCAGGCGTTCCAGCACGGTGGCGAACCGCTCGGGGTTGCGCTGCGACTTGCCGGTGGCCGTCTGGGCCGCTGCGGCCACCGCACCGGGCGACAGTTTCCCGCCCGCGGCGAGCAGGGCGTCGAGGACGGCGGCGACCGCCTTGTCGGCCGGGGCGAGCCGGACGAACTCGCGCTGTGCCTTGTACGAGGTCGACTGCACGGTCCGCTCTCCGAGCGTGGCCCGGCCGGGGGCCGAGGCGCGGTCCGCGGTGCGCGGCTCCGGTTGCGGCAGGGATGTCCGGACGGCGACGGGAGCGGCCTCGGTTCCGGAGACGGAGGGCGAGCCCTCGTCTCCCCCGTGCCACCAGCCGGGCGCGACGCGTTCGGCGGGGAGCAGGGTCCATCCGGCGGGGATCCGGTCGGTGGACGGCACGAAGGTGATGACGGGCACGGTGATCTCGGCGAGGGAGGCCCCACCGTGGTAGCCGGCCTGCCGCGCGGTGTAACGCAGGTCCTCCCGCCATGGCAGGACGGCCCGCCCGCCGTCGGTCCGCACCCTCGGTCCGGCCACTGCGATCTCGCCGTCGCCGGGGGTTCCGGTGCGCCACCGGGCGCCCTGGACGCCGTCGGCGGCAGGCATCTGCTGCCCGCGCGGGGTGCGGTCGAGGACGTGGCCGTGGTCGGAGACAAGGACGACGGGCCGTCCGTAGTCGCGGGCGGCGTTCAGCAGGTCGGGCAGCTTGGCGACGTCGCCGAGCGACCACCGGCCGCGGGCGCCTTCCCGACCGTCGGTCAACGCGTCGTCGATGGTGTTGAGCACGACCGCGACGATGTCATCGCCGGCCAGGACTTGGAGGAGCTCTGGGGCCAGTCGGTGGCCGGGCGGTCCTTCGTAGCCGCCCTTGTGGAAGAGGTGGGCGCCCCGGTGGCGCTTCTTCCAGAAGGTGGTGAAGCCCGCGCGTTCCCTGTCCTGTCCGCCGTCGGCCGGCTGCCCGCACAGCAGGGAGACGCGGCTGGTCCGGGTGACGGACGGGAGCATCGACACCGCCGCCTGCCGGGCGGCCTCGGCGCCGGGCCGGGGCTTGGGGACGACCTCGGTCCACACCCGCCGGTCGAGTTCACCGGCGAGCTGGACGGCGACGTCGGCGCTCATCCCGTCCAGGACCAGGATCAGCGGCTTACCGCCGTCGCGGGCGAGGGGTGCGGCGGCCTCCGCGAGGACGTCCTCGATCAGCAGGGCGCCACCGGGCGCCTGCTGGGACGCGGTCTCCGTCCACCGGGCGAGCCGTCGGGCGAACGCCTCGTCGAGCCGCGTGCGGCGGGTGCGGACGGCCTCGATGAGCCGCTGGTAGGCGTCCGCGACGGCGGGGTCCCGGGACGTCTCCCCTTCGGCTAGGACGCCCACGGCGAGGTCGGCCCAGCCGGAGGAGGCCAGGTGGGAACGGACGCCCTGGGCCACCGACTCGACCGGCGGCAGGGGGGTCTGCGTCCAGCGCACCAGCCGGACGGCGGTGCGGGCCGTCTCGGTGCGCTCGGCGTAGAGGCCGCTGAGGTGGTGTTCCGTCAGGTCGTGCAGGGCGGCTTCGGCGGGTGCGGCCGGTCCGTCGAGGAGGCCGGCCAGCCGGCGCAGCCGGGCCTGGTAGCCGGAGGGGAGCAGCCGGTCGGCGCCGAGCAGCGGGCTCAGCCGCACTTCGGCGGCGAGCTGGTCGGCGCGGTGGAGGACGTCGAGGACGCGGTCGCGGGCCTCGGCTCGCTGGGGGCCGCTGCCCTCGGCCTGGGCGATCCAGCGGCTGAGGACGCCGGTCGCGGCGTTGGCGAAGGGCCGCAGCGCGTCGAAGGAGGGCAGGGCGGGGCCGAAGAGGGTGCCGAGGGCGAATCCGGCGGCTTCGGCCGAGGAGGAGGAGAGCGCCGCCGACGCGAGTGCCCCGAGCGGCAGGGCGTCCGTGCCGCGGCCGTCGGCGGCGAGGGCGAGCAGGGTGGGTGCGGCGAACCCGACGGTCTGGGCGAGCCATTCGCCGATCCCCTCGCGTTCGGCGGGGGGCAGGGCGGCGAAGCGTTCCGGTCCGTCCGGGGTGCGGGTCCAGATGAACAGGGTGTCGGGGTCGAGGTCGAGGGTGTCGGCGGTGGTGTCGCCGAGTCCGAGTCGTGCGGCGATGAGGGCCCGCACCGCGCGGTCGCGAGTGAGGACGGTGCCGGCGCGGGGCCAGCCGTCGACGGGTTCGGCCTCCAGGAGGGCGTCGAGGAGCCACCGTTCCCCGGCCATGCGGCTGTCGAGGTCGGTGGCGCCGAAGAGCTGCTTGACGATGTCGGCGCGGTCGACGGCGAGGGGGTGGTGGCGCACGGCGTGGGCGCGCAGGTCCCAGCCGAGCTGGTCGGCGGGGACGTGTCCGGTGACGACCAGCACGTCGGCGCCGTCCGGGTCAGCCTCGGCGCGGTGGTGCCGCCAGGCGTCCACGACGCCGAGCACGGAGTCCTGGTCGCTGATGCGGATCCGGCGGGTCCGGCCGTCGACGCGCAGGCTGAACTCGGTCTCCCGGCCGCGGGCCTCGTAGGCGGCGTCGACCAGGACGAGCCGCTGTCCCTCGGCCTTCGGGAGTTCGGCCTGCAGCAGCACCTCGATGGCGCGCCGTCCGACGACGGGACGCGAAGGCGTCACCGCGTACCTCCGGTGTCCGCGCCACCGGTCTCCCGGTCGGCCTCCCGGCCGGTGCCGTCGGCCGTCCGCCAGATGATCTCCACCTCGGTGTCCGGGTTCCCGGCGCGGAACTGCTCGATCTCCTGCCGTACGGCGGCCAGCTCGGTCAGCAGGCTCTCCAGGCCGCTGCTCCCGGCGCCGATGACCCGGCGGACCCCCCGACCGGAGACGGCCGCCGCTCCGGTCGCGCCGCCGGGAGCGGTCGTACTGGCCTCGGCTCCCGCGGGCGGCAGGGTGGGCTCTCCTTCGGTGGGGCGCGGCAGGACCGGCTGCGAGGGCACGGGCGGGTTCCCGTGGTCGGTCAGTGGCACCTGCTCCGGGCCCGGCGCGGGCGGGGCGGGGGGGACCGGCGGCAACGGCGCGGTCCGTTCCACCCGGAGGGCCGCGTCGACGATCGCCATCGCTGTGTCCCGGACGCCGCCGAGCACCGGCACCAGGGGCCGTTCGTATTCTGGGGCGCGGGCGGCCTCGGTGATCTGGGCGAGGAGCCGTCCGGCCCGGTCGCCGACACTGTCGTCGCGCCCGGCGAGCTCGCGGACGCTGGTCAGCAGCCGCCAGTCGGTGGCGTCCAGGGCGGCCAGGACGTCGGCGGCGCTCTCCATGGCGTGCGCCAGTTCGCGGGCAGGTGTCCCGTAGGAGACGGCGGCCAGCTCCTCGACCAGGGCGGTCGCGTCGGTGGTGTGCCGGCCGAGCCGGGCGAGCAGCCCGGCGGCTTCGCGCAGCACGGCTGAGCGCGGGGCGGGCTCGCTGCCGTCGAGTCCGAGCAGGGCGGCGTGCCGCTCTAGGGTGGCGCGTACGGCCACCACGTCCTCCTCGAGCTTCCCGGCCTTGGCGCGGACGTCCTCGGCGAGCTTGCTGACGTGGCGGGCGTAGGGGTTGGGCTTGGCGGGGACGCCGAACAGGCGGGCGGCCTGGTCCCGGGCGGCCTCGTACGCCTCCTTGGAGGGCAGCGGCTGGGCGCGCAGGGCCCAGCCGGGCCCGATGGACATCAGGTCGGGCGCCGCGGTCTCCGGGCCGGAGTGGTACACCCAGGCCCGGTCGTCGAGCAGCGCATACACGGCGATGAGCAGGTTCTCCACGCCCCGGTCGAGGCCGGTGTGGCCGAGGTCCTCGGCGATCCAGCGGCGGATGTCCTCGGCCTTCAGCAGTTCGCGTTCCCCGTGCCTGGCGGCGACCTGGTTGATGCGGGTGCGCCACTCCGCGCGCAGCACGAGCGGGCCGTCGTGGACGGTGCCGAGTTCCAGCGGTTCCACGATGCGCTTGACGGTGGCCAGTTCGCTGTTGTTGTGGATCTCGACGCGGCCCTCCTCGTCCATGGCCCGCGTGATCCATTCCAGGGTGGTGCGCAGCTCCCCCGCGGTGACGGCCTTGCGCTGGCCCCGGGCGTCGGGGCCGAAGTCGGGGTGCTTGTCGTGGAGCGCGCCGAACAGACCGTCCGCGAGGTGGAGCACGTTGTCGGCGAACGTCTTGCCGCCCTCGGGCTCGGGCCGCGGGAACTTCGGCCACAGCGACAGCACGTGACGACCGTCGACGACCTCGGCGCCCTTGGTGCCCTCCCTGGGTGCGGCGATGCCGTAGACCTCGCCAAGCGACTGCACCAGGGTGCCGGTGAGGTTGTCGCGGCCCATCTCCAGCTGGCGGCGGACCTTGGCGCGGTCGTCCGGGGCGAGGGTGCGGGTGTGTTCGTCGAGCCGGTTGCGCTCCAGCAGGAAGGAGATCCGCATCAGCCGGCCGAGCTGGGCCTTGCGCTGCTCGGAGAAAAAGTCGGGCAGCCACACCAGGGTGGGCTCTTCTACTCCGTTGTCCTTCAGCTCCATGACCCGCTGGTAGTCGTAGGACGGGCGGCGGCTGTCGTCCTCGTCCCACGGGTAGTCGACGACGATGCGGACGTGGCCCCGGGTGCCGGGGCCGAACTGCTCGTCGGGCATCCTGCGGGAGTCGCAGACGTTACCGAAGACGAACTCGACCGTGCGCTTGGTGCCGCGCCAGACAATGTCCTTCTGGTCGAAGATCTCACCCTGCCTGACGCCGAGGAGCTCCCACAGCCGGTCGCGCACCCACACCCGGCGCACGCCGTCCCGGTCTTCGCCGGCGACCGCGTCGAGGATCGGTTCGACGTCCAGGTCGGACAGGTGTAGCGAGAAGACGGGGTCGGTCTCCCCCTCGCTGCGGATCTCGGTGATGAACTTGCCCTGCAGCGCCGCCATCCGCTCGGCGACCTTGTCGCCCACGGGCACGGTCCGCGAGTGCACGGAGCCGTGGTTGAGGGCGGCGAGCCGGGCGCCGGTGAGCCGGCGCAGTGCGGGCACCTCGGGCGCGAGGGCGGCGAGCAGCAGTGTCTTGACGAAGCGCTCGTCGGCGGCGAACTCGGGGTGGTCGGCGCGGCCGTACTTGCCGAGCAGGAACTCGCGGGCCTTGCCGTGGAACTTCCTCGCCACGTCGGCCTCGTGCGCGAGCCGGTCGGTGAAGGCGGCCCCAGTCTCGTCGTCGAGGACGTCCCACAGGTCGCCGAGCGGGATGAGCCGGCCGAGGGGGGCGTCGGCGTTCTTCTCCAGGAGTTGCTGGACGAGCTGCAGACCGCTGCGCTCGCGCTGGAGCGCGCCGGACAGCGCGACGAGCACGTTCAGCAGCGCGGGCGACAGCGGGTAGACGGCCCGGAAGTCCTCCCAGTCGGCGCGGGTGGTGCCCTCCTCGTCCAGCAGGACGTCCTTGACCTGCTGGTTGGACTTGTCGATACCGCGGAAGGCGGCCTGCAGGACCTCTTCCTGTCCCGGCCGGGGCTTGAGCACCCGCTCCTTGATGATCTCCGGGAGGTTGCGGTCCTCCAGGTTGATCACGGTGAAGCGCTTCCTGAGGTACTCGAGCGCGTTCTCCATGTTCTGCACGTCGGAGCCGAGGATGTCCTTGCCGACGAGCTGGGACAGGTCCCGCTGGCGGGAGATGAAGGAGATGATCGGCACGGGCCGGTCGGGGTTGTCCGACTCGATCAGTTTGACGAGTTTCTGGATCTCCTCGTTGACCCAGGTCCGCTCCCGCATCCGGGCCTGGAGCCAGAGGATCAGCTCGTCCAGGAACAGCACCACGCCGTCGTAGCCGAGTGAGCGGGCGTGCTTGCTGACCGTGCTGAGGCCGTCGTCGAGCGAGACGAACGTGTCGGCGCCGCCGGCCGCGCTGGCCGCGTACGACTTCATGGGCCCGTTGATCAGGGCCGTCACCAGGCGCTCGCGCCCCGGGTCGCCGGCGGGTGCGGCGAAGGCGGCGTCCAGCTCGGCGGCGGTCCACGGTGTGGGGGCGACGGCGCCGATGGGGGCGAGGCCGTCCGCGGCGACGGGGGCGGGGGCGGTCGTTCCCGCGCTGGGCAGCAGCCGGACGAACGCGTCGTCGCCGAGCGAGTGCCGCAGCGTGCGGGCGTCCTCCAGCAGCGCGTCCGACTTGTAGACCGTGGGAACGGGCACCTCGGGGTGGAGGGACCGCACGGTCTTGACGTAGCCGCCCAGCAGGGCCGACTCCAGGTTGGCGGAACCGATCAGGTGGTACGGCACCATGAGGAACTTCCGGCCCGGCAGCCAGTCGCCGTGCTCCGCGATCACCTCGCGCAGCCGGGGCTTGGTCCGGACGTCCGGGTCGCCGTTGAGCACGGCGTGCAGCACGGTCAGGAAGTGGCTCTTACCGGAACCGAACGATCCGTGCAGGTAGGCGGCGTACGAGGTGTTCTTCCGCACGGCGCCGCGCACCATCCGCAACGCCTTGTCGAACTCCTTGGCCAGCTGCTCGGTGACGACGTAGTCCGCCACGGAGCCGGCCGAGGAGCCGCCGAATCCCTGGGAGAGCTCGACCTTGAAGTCGCCCGCCTGGGCGTCTTCCCTGATGTCGAGGACGTCCTTCAGTACGACGTTTCCGCCCCTGGCCATCAACCGCCCCTGCTTCCCACAGCGTCCCGCCCGACCGCCACCCGGCCGGCTGTCCGGCGGGGCCCAGCGGTCACCCGCACCCCGCACACAACCCTTCCATCCTGCCAGCTCGGCGGGGCGGGGGTGGATGGTGCGCGGGAGCGGGGTGGCAGGGGTGCCGGTCAGGGGGACTGCTCCGGGGAGGGGGCGGCCTCGGGGTCGTCGCCGGGAGTGGTGACGTCGTGGTCGTCGCCTTCGGCGGCGGGCCGGGGCAGACGTCGCCCGCGGGACTCCGCGATACGCAGGGCGTCGGCGAGGCACTCGGTGAGCCGGATGGCGCCGTACCGCACCTCGACGTGCGGGGACAGCGGATCCTCCAGCACGCGCCGGGCACGCTCGAGCACGTCCAGGCCGTCGGCGAGCTGCTGGGCCTCCATCTCGTCGGCCAGCCGCGAGACGTATCCGTCGTCCTCACCGTTGGCGAGGAAGCAGGGCTTTCCGTCCGGCGTGGACCAGGGCAGCAGCCGGAGCGAGGGGTACGACTCCATCACGCGGCCACCTTCCCCGCGCCGAGGAGGTGCTGGTCGAGGTCGATCCCGAAGTCGGCGGCGAGGACGAGGGTGACCCTGCGGCGACGCCGCTGACGTGCGCGTTCCTGTTCGTGGGCGGTGAGGTAGGGGCGGACGAGGCGGGAGTCGACGCCGTCGAGGGGGAGGTGCAGGCAGTACGGGGAGCGGTGGAGGGGGAGGCAGACAGAGTCGGTGGCGAGGGCGGGGCCAGTGGTGAGGTGCACGGGACGGAGGTCACCCGCGCGGTGGGTGCCGGTGCCGGGACCGAAGAGAAGACCCAGCCAATGGGTGAGGCGGCGGATAAGGTCGTGCATGTCGACGCTCCTTTACAGCGTTGGCCGCGCCCCGGGAGGTCTAGCCACCTCGCCGGGGTCTCTTGTCCGCCACTTTGCCGCAGGATGCGTTAGGTAGCAATAGGAAGCATACGGTTGCACCCGTACGTGGTGCGCTGCTTTTCCCCGCTTTAGCGTGCATCCATGTCTGATGAGCGTGAGTGGAGACCCGACCCGGCAAGTCATGTCTACGTGTACCTACAGGTCGTGCACCACATCGCTGAGCAGATCCGTACCGGGCGGCTCCCCGCGGGCGCACGTCTCCCTGCTGAACGCGATCTCGCGGAGCAGTACGGCGTAGCCGTCAACACCATCCGTCGAGCCGTCCGCGACCTACGCGACCAAGGGCTGGTCATCACCGTTCCCATCAAGGGAACGTTCGTACGCCCTGAAGCACCCTCCATCAACGCACCGGCAAATGAAGACGGGACCGCCGACTGACAGTCCCGTCTCACTGCTACTCGGCGGCCTTCGCCCGTCCGCCCCGCCGCTTCTCCGGGCGCCAGTCGCGGAGGTCGGCCTCCGAGAGCCCACGAACGGTGCGGCCCTTGTTCAGCGCCGTCTGGAACTCGCGGGCGGGGCTGTCGCCCCACTCCTCGTCGTACTCGTCGTACCACTGGTGGACCCAGGGCATGACCTCCATGAGCCCGGCCAGCAGCGGCACGAACCGTGGGTCTTCAACCTGCCAGCCCTCCTCCGTACGATCGTTGATGAGGTTGACGAGGGCCTCGGCCTGGTCCTTGTGGTT
Source organism: Streptomyces sp. 12E (assembly GCF_055633275.1). Classification (NCBI taxonomy): domain Bacteria; kingdom Bacillati; phylum Actinomycetota; class Actinomycetes; order Kitasatosporales; family Streptomycetaceae; genus Streptomyces; species Streptomyces sp. 12E. The sequence goes on from NZ_JBVNCJ010000001.1 coordinate 3,122,255, forward strand.
CCAGCCCGCCCAGCCGAGCAGCAGGGACGGGTCACCGTCGGTAGAGGCACCGGGGTAGGAGATGAACCGCTCCTTCGGCACGTCGAGCTTGCCGCGGTTCGACCAGTAGGAGTGCCGGAGGAAGTCGGCACCGCTGTACTTCGGCGGGACCTTGATGTCCAGGTGCACGCCGTCGCGGTCCTCCTTGCGCTGCTGCTCCCAGACGTGTTCCCACTGAGCGCGCTTGCGTAGACCGGACTCCTTGTAGCGGAGTGCAGCTAGATAAGGCACGTGCTCGTTCTCGATGACGGCTTGGAGCACGGTGGCGAGGGACGCCTCGGGCTTCTTGAGGTGGTCGGCCGCGTACAGGGCGCGAACCGACTCCACCTCACCATCATGCCGCAAGGCGTCGGCAAGCTGATAGACGGTAAGAGTACGGGGAGAGGTGTAGTCACCCCGCTCCTCGAACCACAGCTCCTCACGCTCGGCCGCGTCCAGCAGCCAGGCCCGGAGAGCGGCGGCTTCCCGCTTCTCCCAATCCTCGATGGACCAACGCCGCTTGTACTCAGGGCGTTCGAGCAGCCGGATTTCCTTGTTGGAAGCGATGATGTCGAGCCTCGCCTGCACGACCTTCTTGTATTCCTCGGGCCATTCGGTGGGGATGCCGGCGACGGCAGTGTCGGTGGATCCATGCCGCTCGAACCAGGCGGTCTTGATCTCTCCGGCGTCAACCTTCTGCCTAAGCACGATCTCAAAGGCACGCTGACCGAGAGCGAGTTGAAGCGCATTATTGTCGGCCAGCTCGGCGGGGTCGCCTGACAGTGTCGCTCGGGCGACTTCCTTAGTCGTGAGCAGCCCGTATGAGCCGTATACAACCCAATCAAGCTCCTCCTGGAGGAGGATCATTTTTGAACGGATACGAGCCTGGGACTTACGGGCTTCGTGCAGGACAGTTCGAGTAGGGGTTCCAGTTGCAGCAACAGCACAAGGGTCATTTTCTGAAAATTCCCGAGCAAGAGCATCAATAACTCTCGAAAAGCGAGGAGGAATTGATTCGGGAATAGGAAATTCCTTCAACCTTGTCGCATTGAAAGCGTACCTATTCTCCCACGCCTCATCTTGCACGCCTCGCCCTATCCCGCTACCACCCTTTGCATGACTGGATTGCTTCATCCAGAAGCATGCGGACGAAGAATTCAGAAGCCCCGAGATTTGCAGATAAGACTCTTCATCAACCCCTTCAGGAAACTTAATCACCGGAGCCGTCTGCTTGAATACATTACCACCTCGATCCAGAGCAAAGTGGTTGTGAGTAGCAACTTCAGCATACGTAATCGACAATGCAGTGCTAAGCTTGTTCGGATACACCTCTTGCCACTCATACCACGACATACCCTTTTCGAGCATCGGCACACCGAATCGCCTGCGCGCAGAAATAGCGGAACGATACGGAACCAATACGCGACGCGTTGTTCCAATACTATCCCAAGGAAGCGCGCCAAAATCATGGCCGTACACCCAAATCGAGTCAAGTTCAGGTTGCGCCATATAGTCACGAATTACGTCACCCGTTACGATTGGGCGCGTCACCGCAACGCCTAGCCGCGAAGCCGCGCCGTTACGAGGCAGGAGATACAGATCATCTTCTCCTGTAACCGCGGTGATCCCGATCGCTTCGACAAGATCCGACAGCTTCTGCACTGCAGCAGCCTCAATGATGTCCATCACCGGGCCACTACCCCCGCTCAGCGACCACGGATGCTTCGAAAACCTTCCTCGCGCAGCATCCTCAACGCTCACCCAATCCGACTCGCTGCCAACCTTACTCAATTGCCCAACGATCGCCCGCCATACCTTCCCCTGTGCAGCATCAGGCGGTGGACCGGGCTCTCCTTGAACCCCAAACACAGCCCGGATGGGCTTAGCCTGCCGAGCCACCTGGTTCCGCCCGACCAGAATCACCGTCGGCGTACCGTGCCCCGGAATGTAAGCCCCCGACGTATCGATCACATGCGTCAGATCCACGCCACCGAAGTCACGCTTCCGCTTGCTCTTCGGGTCCTTGTAGGGACCCCCGTGGAAGAACGACTCGATCAGAACCTTGCCGAACTCCCTCTTCATGAACGAGTTCGCCGTGATCTGCCCGGTGAAACCGCCGTCCTGACGGCTACCACTCGCCCGCAGCGCGAGCTCGAAAATCCTCTGCGCGAACGGCACCGACAACGCGTACTTGCCCGAGCAGGCCCAGTACACGTCCCGGTAGTTCTGGTTCTCCTGCTTGTCCTTAACCGTGATGTACGGCGGGTTCGCCACCACCACGTGGTACGAGCCCCGTCCCAGCAGGTCCACTTCCCGCACGTACTCCTTGACGTCCTCCGTCCGGTACGTGAAGACCTCCTCACGGGCCGCGTCGTCGAGCGTCCGGTCGGCCTCCTGGCCCGCCTCGCGTCCGTGCAGCAGCGAGTCCCCCACCGCCACCCGGATGGGCATGGCCGGCGCGCGCCGCAGCTCCCGTACGCCGCCCTCCTTCAGCGCGGCGACCAGCAGCCGGAACCGTGCGATCGAGGCGGCGTACGGATTCTTGTCCGCGCCGTGGACGGACTCCAGGGCGCGCCGGATGTGCACCCACTTGTCCACACCGGGCTCCAGCACACGCCACTTCTTGTAAATCCGGTCGAACAGGCCGAGCAGGAAGTGCCCGGAGCCGCACGCGGGGTCGATGCAGCGCAGGCCGTGCACCCGGCCGTCCTCGTCGACCTCCCCGCGCCAGCCCTCCGGCCGGCGCTTCCACACCGGGTCCAGGCCGAACTCCTCCACCGCCGGTTCCAGCGTCAGGTCGAGGATGAACGACTCGACGAACGTCGGCGTCTGGAGCAGCGCGTAGGTCTTACGGGCGTGCTCGGAGAGGTCCTGGTAGAGGTCGCCGAGGAAGCGGGTGTCCAGCTCGGGGTCGGTGAAGTCGTGGCGGATGCGGCCCTCCGCGTCCCGTTCGCGCCAGAAGCCCAGCAGTCGGGTGGCGGCGACATAGGAGGGGGTGACCTCCCACAGCGGGTTGAACCGCTTGTCGAACAGGCCCGCGGCCGTAGGGTGGGCGTCACGCAGCGCGCCGAACGCCTCCAGGAGCCAGTCGCGGTCGTTGTGCTCCGGGTGCTTGCGGAAGTAGTCGTCGTGGCGGTCCTGCGCCTCGGACAGCCGCTCGCCGGGGCCCGACAGCCAGGCCTCCGGGATCAGTCCGTTGTCCTCGCTGAACCGGACGAAGACGCAGGCCAGGACCCAGGCGGCGGCGATCTGCACCAGCCGTTCGTCGAGCCAGGTCTCATAGCCGACGCCCGTCCGGCCGCCCTCGCCACTCGCCCGCTCGTACTCGGCGAGGAGGGACGGCGCGAACTCCTCGGTGGCCGACCGCTGCCTGAGGTCCTCCTCCAGCAGCACGACCTGCTTCTGCAGTTCCTTCAGCAGCACGCCCTGCCGCGGCACCACACCCGCAGGCGCTTCCACGGCACGGACTTCCTCAGACGACACCGGCGATTCTCTCCATCCCGACCGACCCACCGTGTGGACTGTGGACACGGCATGTCAGCCCATCCTGCCAGGTTGACTTTGTAAACCTGACAGGGATATGAGGTCCACCGGGACCCGACGGCGCCCGGCGGCGGCTACGCCTTCGGCCGCGGCACCCCTCCCATGCGTCCCAGCCCGAACGCGATCCGGTACACGTCGGGCAGGTCCAGCCGGCCGTCGCTGCGGCGCCGGGTCATCACGCCCAGTTCGATCAGCTCCTCGACCAGCCGGGGCAGGTCGTCCGGGTGGCGGGGGCCGGTACGGACCAGGGAGGGCCGGTCGGCCTGGGCGTACTGGGCCACGTCCTCGGCCAGCGCCACCGGCAGGTCCTCCTCCTTCCACCGGTGGAGCACCGCCGGCTCCGCGATGGGCACCTGGCAGCCGGCGAGCGGCTTTATCGCCAGTTTCACCCACGGGGTGTCCTCCCCGACCTCGTCGACCCGCCGCTTCGATGCGGCCTGCACCCCGGCGCGGATCGCCTCGTGGTGCAGGGCCCGGTCGTGGGCGTGGTGCCCTGAGCGGGTCGCCTCGGCGGCCGTCACCAGGGCCTGGAGAAAGCTGCGCGGACTGATCTTGCCGTTGCCGTCCTTGAGGTGGTTCGGCAGCCAGGTGTAGGGCTTCCCCTTGCGGTAGTTTCCGCCCATGAACGGGTCCGCGATCTCCGTGAAGAGCTTCTCCTGGACCTCCGCGACGTTGCGCAGCGACAGGGGCGGCTCGTGCCGGCCGACCGTCTCGTCGGTCGCCCAGCCGCCGGTGGCCGCCCGGAACCGCCGCGCCAGACCGGCCTGGTCGTCGTCCTCGTTGCCCAGACAGTGGAAGAGCAGCCCGTACAGGTCGGTGTGGGTCCACTCCAGGCTCGACGCGTAACCGGAGGAGAGCTTCGAGGCGTCGGCGAAGGTGAGGGTGGCCGCCTCGAACATGTCGGGGCGGATGAACACCTTGAGCCGGATGTTGCGCGTGCCGAACCGCATCTGCAGGGCCAGCCGCAGGATGCCGACGACCAGCCGGTCCGCCTGGGCCCGGTCGGCGTGCAGGTGCTCCAACGCGTCGAAGAGCAGCAGGTGGACGATGTTCGCCCCGTGCGCCTCCCGGTCCGCCCGTTCCACCGTGCGCTGGGCCTCGTCCGTGTGGGTGCGCACCCACACCACCCTGTCCCGCCACTCGGACAGGCCGCGCAGGTCCTCCTGCCCGAGCGCCGTTAGCAGGACCGCGTACCAGATGTCGTACGGGTCCTCCCCGGCCTCGACCAGGCCCCGCAGGGTCGGCGGCCCCGGATAGTGGTCGTGGTCCAGGTTCATCCCGTGCCCGGGATGGACCCGCAGCCGGCGCAGCCGGTTGATGCGGTACTCGGCCGCGGCGACCTCGCGCAGCCGTTCGTCGAGCAGGGTCTGGTACCAGAACGTCTTGCCGACGCCCCGCCCGCCGGGCACCACCACGTTGTCGACGTACAGGGCGGTGCGGTGCGAGTCCGGCATGAACAGGGTGTGCGCGGTCGGCGTCCGGGTGTCGGCGTGGAGGGAGTCCTCCAGGGCCGACGACAGCAGGTCCCGGTACTCGTGTGCGGTGAGGGGGATCTCGTCCGTCATGTCGCTCGCGCCCCTTCCTCTTCCCGGCCGGCCTCCAGTGCCGCCTCGATCAGCGTGATGACTCCGTCGAGGAAGTCACGGTACGCGGCCTGCACGAAGGCGCGTTCCTGCCAGCCCGGTGCGTTGCTCGCATCCATGCCGACCAGGCCCGGCTCGAACAGGATCGGGATGGCGAAGTGGGGTGCCTGCTCGTCGTCCCGCGCCGTGGCGATCCCGTCCGCGGAGGCGCCCTCGGCTCCCACGTCGACCGGCGCCACCGTGTCGTACAGCACCTCGAAGCACTCGAACGCCCGTTCCCGGAAGGCCTCCAGATAGGCGTCCATCGGATAGTGCACCGAGTCCGGCACCATCGAGGCCACCATGCGCAGCTTCTCCCGGATGTGCGGCGCCTGCCCCAGCGAGTGCCAGGCGGCGAACAGGTCGCCGTAGCCCATCCACGTCTGCTCGTTGTTCCCGCCGAACAGCAGGGCGAGGTCGCACAGCCGGGAGATGGTCACGGCGGCGACGTCGTGGATGCCGGCCCGGCTGTCCAGGAGGACCACGTCCGGGCGGTGGCCGGTGTCGCTGTCCCGCTCCACCGCCTCCTCGCAGGCGCACACGGCCTGCTCCAGGCGCTCCGCGAAGGACGCGTCGACGGTATTCGCATAGACGCGGTTCAGCTTGTCGGCGTACGAGTAGGACGCGTCTCCGCCACCCCCTCCCCGGGCCGGCGCCACCCACAGCTCCCCGAACCGGCCGTCGTCCGCGCGGGGCGGGTCGTAGAGGGTGCGGATCACCATCTCCAGGCCGTCGGCGCTGCCGACGGCGGCCTCCACGAGGTGGTCCACCAGTCCGTGCGGGGGGAGGTCCTGTCCCATGAGGAGCGGGCCAGCGCCCGGGGATTCCAGGTCCAGGTCGACGACCAGGACCACGTGGCCCCGGTCGGCCAGGGCGCGTGCCAGCACGGCCGTGGCGGTCGTACGGCCCACGCCGCCCTTGAACCCGTACAGCGCGGTGCGGTGGGCACGCGTACTGCTCGCCCCGTCGACGAGCGGGGACACCTTCGCCCAGTCCTCACCGACCACGGTGTTGTCGAGGAAGCGCACGGAGCCCTTCTCGGACGTTCCTTCGGGATCCGCGACCGCGCGCGGGGACGCCAGCAGGGTGTCCGACGAGAACATCTTCGAGGCCAGCAACACCGGATGACCTGTCCGGTACGGGCCCAGCCGGTCGGCGAGCAACCTCTCCCAGCCCTGCACGAGCTTGAGCACGGCCTCCTTCTGCTTCTCCCTGTCGTCGACGACGAGGGAGAAGCGGCCGAGCACGTCCCGCACCAGTACGACGTGATAGCCCTGCCGGGCCACCTCGCGCGCGGTGTCGAACGCGCGCGTGCGAGCTTCGTCGAACCGGACGGGATCCACCGGTGCCGTCACGGCAACTTCCCGTTTAGCAGGGCCTGTTCGTGCAGACAGAGTATGCGACGCGCCGCGTCCCGGCGCCGCTCGACCACATCGGACTGGGCGTACGTTCCGTCGGAGTACCGGGTGCTGACACTCCACCTCTTGAACGCATGGAGGTCGCCTTCGAGTACCGAGTGCAGGGCTGCCCCTCCCCGTCCGTGCGCCCACAGCCTCACCTCACGGACCAACTGGTCGACGTGGCCGAACTGCAGGGGCTTCTCTGGGTCCGCCGGATCCACGACCTCCGGCTTCCTGGACGGCCCGATCGCCACATCCGTGAACCGCAGCAGCAGGCTCTTCGTCGCGCACTCCGCCGCGAAGCCGTACAGGTGGTCCGCGGACGGCAGGCGGCTGTCGGTGTGGAGGTAGTCCGCGTCGTGGAAGTGACGCGTCGCGGCCTTCGCGAACTGATCCTCTTGTAAGGTCTCCGGCACACAACGGATCTTAGTCGTGACTCCTCATCCCCGGACTCGAACCGGCAACGAGCAACCGCAAGTTGCAGCGCCGCCGACCAAGCACCGCCACGTCCTCAGGCCTTGAGGTCCTTCAGGAACAGTCCTGTGAGCGGCTCCCATTCGCTCGCCCGGTCCACGACGTCCACCGTGCGGCCGTCCAAGGCCGGCGAAGCCTCCGGGTCTTCCATGGGCACGAGCAACCACAAGCCATGCGGGACACCCCCCGGGTGACGGGCGGCCTCCTGCAGCGTCACCAGCAGCTCACGCCCGCCCGCCGACCAGTAACGGGCGGTGAGCGCGGCCTCGTGGACGAAGAGCACGGTACGCGGACCCGACTGCTCGGCCAGCGCCACCGCGCGGGCGAGAACCCTCTCGCATGCGGCCCGCGCGTAGGAGGCGAGGCCCGCACCGAGCGTGCCCGAGGCGGCGAACACGGCGTCCGCGCGCAGCAGCGCCGCCCACTCGACGCCCTGCTCCGTCGCCAGGTCCCGAAGGGCCGCAAGGAACAGATCGTCCAACGAGACCCGTACCACGTCCATGCGTTCCGCCAGCCGCTCCGCCACACCCGGCAGTTCGGGCGCCTTGACGGTGAGTGCCAGGAAGCCGCCGCGCCGGCGGGCCGCCTGGAGTCGTGCCGTCAGGAGCCGGCGCGGGTCCCTGCCCAGCGCCAGCTCGCTCTGCGCGGCGGCGATCAGGGTGCCGGTGCTGGTCAGCATGGAGACCGACGGCTCGTACCGGCTGTCGGCCTGGTCGCGCCCCCGGGGCATGAACCGTTTGCGTTGCCCGTCGTAGGCGAGCGGGAAGTCGGTCTGGGCCAGCGCTTCCTCGAGTTCCACGTACGTGGTGTCGGCCAGCACGGTCAGGCCCGGGAAGCGTGCCCGGACGCGGGCCACCAGGTCGGCGGCGCTTATGCCGGTGTCGGCGCGCACCCCCGCGGGTGCCTGGGAGATGCGCAGCGCACGGACCAGGTCCATATCCAGCGGGAAGAGTTCCAGCCGGGGGGAGACGGCGACGCCGCCCCCCATGGCCGCCGCCAGGTCGACCAACCGGGTGTCGGCCATGGACGCCATGCCCTCTGGTGCTGTCACCGCGCGCAGTTCCCGCAGCACCGTCGCCCGGCCCGGAAGCGGGTCGCGGCCGGCGACCCCCACAGCCGCCTCGCCCAGGGCGGCGGCGTAGTCCGCGAGTTCGGCCGGTGTGGGGTCGTCGCTGCCCGGCTGGTCCTCCAGAGCCAGCACCATGCGCCCGCCGCGCCGCAGCACGGCCAGCCGGACCGGGGGCTCGCCGTCGAGGCCGGGGTCCTCGTCCCGCTTGCGCGACTCCGCCTCCGCCGCCGCCCGCACCACGGCCAGGGCCAGGGCCAGCGTGTCGGCGGGATCCCCGTCTCCCGCACCGTGCCGGGCGCGCAGCTCGGCGGCGAGCTCCTCGGCGGTCGCGACCCTGCCCTGCTCGGACAGGATCGCCACCAGTTCGTCCCGGACACGGCGCAGCCAGGGCAGCGCCGCCCACAGTTCGATCGCGGCCTGCTGGTGCTGGGAGACCGTGGGCTGGCTGATGCCGAGCGCCTTGGCGATGGCGGGCTGCGCGGGCCAGGGATCCAGCCGCTCGCCGCCGGGCAGCTGGAGCGTGGTGAGGACGACGTCCGGGCGCGGCTTGGTGCGGCGCTTGCCGTCCGGGGGCGTGAGCCGTGCCGCCAGTGTCTCCACCGGCTCCAGCACGTCCTCGGCGGCGTCCACGGGGACGGCCACGGGCGGACGGGACGCGGGACGCCTGCGCAGGGCGTGCGTCCACTGGCGGTGCCGGCGGTTGAGTTCCTTGCGGATCACGTTGCCCGCACCACGGGCGCGGGAGATCGTATGCGGCGGGATGTCGAGCAGGGCCTCCACGGTCGACGCGCCCAGAGCCGCGGCGACGGACACGGCCCGGGGGGACAGACCCGCCGCATCCAGCGGGGTCTTCGGACCGGCGGCGGCGGCGGCCTGGTCCCGGGCGTCCTCGATGTCCTCGGTCGTCATGCCGACCGTGGCGGGGGTGGTGGCCGGCGGCGCCTTGTCCGCCGTACGGAACAGTCGGCGCCACGCCTCCTGCATCTCGCGCAGGCTGTCGAAGCGCTCCTCGACGTCACGGTGCAGGGCCCGCTGGAAGAACGCGGTCAGTCCCTCGCGCAGGGCCTGGTCGAACAGCTCGTCCGCGATGTGCAGTTCGGCGTCCGGCACGGTGAGCGGGTTCCCCTGGCCGTCACCCCACACCGGCCGCTCGCCCGTGGCCATCTCGTGCAGGGTCACCGCTGCCGCGTACCACTCGGCGTGGTCGTCGTAGCGTTCGCGTCGGCTGCCGCCCAGGAACGGGTCGAGATAGCCGCGCGTGCCCGCGTGCAGATCCTGGTCGGGCGCGTCGGCCAGCGAGAAGTCGAACAGCATGAGCTGCCAGGACCCGTCACTGCGCTTGAAGAGCCCCAGGTTGTCGGGCTTGATGTCGCGGTGCCGTACCCCGCGCGCGGAGAGGCTGTCCAGGGCTTCGAAGAGGTCGTTGCCGAAACGCTCCAACTGGTCGTAGCCGAGCGCTCCCTCGCCGCGCAGCCGCGAGCCGAGGCTGACCGGCTCCCGGTCGCCGGGCGGACGGAAACCGCCCGCGTACTCGATCTCCAGGACCATGCGCCCACCGAGCTGGCGCGGCTCGGCGAGCAGCTTCACGATGCGGCCCCCGCCGACCTCCTTCAGCGCGGTGGCCTCCGCCTGCAGCCGGGCATCCTTCTCATGGTCCAGCGCGACCTTGAACACCCGCGGAGAATCCGATTCGCCGCCCGGCTCGCTCTCGGTGCGACGCACCAGCAGGGCCCGGGCCGTGGCACCCGTGCCGAGGACGCGGGTCACGGTCCAGGTGTCGTCCAGGGACTGGCCCGGTTGGACCGTCAAGGGGTCCGGGGCCGCCGCGCCCGACGGCTCGGGCGTCGCCGCGTCCGCCTCCGCCGCGTCCAGCAGCCGCAGGAACTCGTCCGCCGACGCCATGCGGTCCTGCACGTCCGCCGCGGTCGCCTGGAAGACCAGAAGGTCCAGAGCCTCGGACACGCCGTCGGCAACGGCGTACGGGTGCAGGCCACCCTCCTCCCGCAGCCGGTCCAGCAGGGCGCTGCGCCGGTCGGCGGGCGGGCGCCCGGTCAGCAGCAGATACGCGAGGCTGCCCAGCCCGAACACGTCGAGGTCGACCGGGTCGGCGAACTCCTGGTCGGTCTCCGGGGCGAGGTACACCTGGGCGACGTCCGCGATCAGGTTGGCGTCCAGCGGGGTGTCCCCGAGGGTGCGGTGCAGTGTCGTCTCGAAGTCCCGGGCGGCGGTCTGCCAGTCCGCGATGCGCAGCACCGGGTCGCTGCCGTCCTCGCCCGCCGACACGTACACCGACCGGGCGGACAGGGCGCGATGGTAGAGGGAGCGGTTGTGGGCGTACCGCACGGCTTCGGCGAGCTGACGCACCATGTCCAGCCGGGTCTCAGGCGTGAGCCGCCCTCCGTACGCGTCGAGGTAGGCGTCCAGCCGCAGGTCCGACGTCCGGTGCCGGAACAGGATCGCCGGGCCGCTCAGGTGCTCGCGTATCTGGACCGCCTGCACGATGCCGCGGTGGTTGATGCCCTGCAACACCTGGTACTCGCGGCGGGCCGCCCGGTCCACCTGCTGCTTCTGCTGGGGCGAGGCCGCCTCACCGGCCAGGTAGATCCGTACCCGGCCGTTCTCCTGCACGAGGCCGTCGTCCCGCTCGGCCAGCCGGTCCTCCCAGCCGGGACCGGCGTCCAGCGCCCGCGGCTGCAGCCGCCAGTCGTCCCCGAACCGCAGATGAGCGGTCGAGTGGCTGACGCCGATGCGCTTCATCAGCTCTTCGAGCAGCGCGCTGGTCTGCGGGGTGATCCGCCAGTTCTCCCGCTCGGGCGGCAGTCCGAGCAGTTCGTCCCAGATGCCGGGGAGCCCGATCCCGCCGCCGTCCCGTGCGTACACCCCGGTCTGCTGGAAGTCGTCGAGGTCGCTCACCAGGCCGGGGGCGTGCAGGAAGACCGCCGGCTTGATGAAGGGCACCCTTCTGGGGTCCTCCTTCATGCCGCGCGCCGCCCGTGCCAGCTGCTCCTTGAGCTCCTTGGCCTTGAGGTCGGTGAGGTGCAGCGGGTTCTTCAGGGTGCGCACCCGGTCGTTGTGGAACTGCCAGGTGTCCCCGTGGTTCACCACCCGGCCGGGGTGGCCCTTCAGCTCCAGCAGGTACACGCCACCGGGCACGGCGATGAGCAGGTCGCACTCGTTGACCCGTCCCGAGGGGCCGGTGAACTGGAACGTCGCCCATGCCCGGTAGGGCTCGGCCCTCGGCATCCGCTGCCTGATGTGGTCGAGCCCCTCCTGTTCCCACGCATGACCGGAACGCCGCGGCTGGAACCAGCGCTCGCGGCTCGCGGGGGGACCGGGCTTCGGAACCGACGGCCGCGCGGCTGACGCCACCGAAACCTCCTGCATGATCATTACCGGACTCGATCGTGCGGGCCGTGCGTCTCACGCTGCAGGCCAGCAGCACGAGCAGCTTTCACTAAGTGCTTGATCGCGCTTTGCCCGAGTCCCGCCCGGGCATCCTAGTCGGTGCTGTTCCTGAGCCGAGGATGGCGGAACCCGCGAGTGTGACGGCCTGACGAGCGGAGCCCCATGGGCGGTAACGAAGACACGCGTGACGGCCACCACTGGACTGCGGGAGCCTGTGAGCGATACGAAAAAACCCTCGCCGCCGTTGACACGGCTCGACTTCGCGGGCACTGGCGCCCGTGAGCGGCCTGGTGAGGCCACCCCTCGAAGAGCGGCGACAGGACCTCGGCCGCGGTCGTCAGTTCCGCCGATAACGGGCGATCGCCCCGGCCAGATCACGGTGCCATTCCTGGGTGCGGGCAGCGCGGGGAGCCTTGATCTCGCTCTCGAACACCGAGCCGTCGTGCAGCGTGACCGTGATATGCAGCCAGGTGCGGCGGACGGTGCGGGGGACGATGCCGGCGATCTCCGGCCAGGAAAAGTTGATCTCGACACCGTCCCGGTCGAGGTCCTCGTCGGTCTCCACCTGGTCGAGCGGCAGCCCGCGTCCGTGGAGTGTCAGCAGCACTCCGTCGGCATCGACCACGATGCTGGAGTCTACATCCGCGGCGATGAACGCCTCGCCGTCGTCCGAGGCCGTCCCTCGCCCCGGGCGGGCGTCCGCCGCCGCGTCGACGACCGTGGGCACGTAGGGGGGAACGGACGGCGGCAGAGGCACGAGCGGGCGCGGGGGCACGAGAGGATATGACGTCACCGTCTCCCCGTCCGCCAACTCGTCGAGGAGATCCAGGAACCGTGTCGGACCAGGACGCAGCTCCGGTTCCTTGGCCAGGCAGGACGCGACCACCTCACGCATCGCCGGTGGGACGGCGCTCAGGTCGGGCGGTTCGTGTACCGACCGGTACATCAACCCCATCGGCGTGCCTCCCCCGAACGCACTGCCGCCCGCCGCCGCCACGAGGACCGCGCCCAACGCGAACATGTCCGCCGCGCCCGTGACGTCGGCGCCCATCGCCTGCTCGGGCGCAAGGAAGCCCGGTGTGCCGAAGGCGTGGCCCGTCGCCGTCAGGCGGGTGGACTCGACCGCCCGCGCAATCCCGAAGTCGAGGACGCGGGGCCCGTCCTCGGCCATGATGATGTTGCCGGGCTTCAGGTCACGGTGGACCAGACCGCAGTTGTGGATGGCTTCCAGAGCCTCCGCGAGCGCCGCACCGAGTGCCTTCAGGTCCCTTACGCCCATGGGGCCCTGGGACCGGATGCGCTCGGCGAGCGTCGGCCCCGGTACGTACGCCGTCGCCAGCCAGGGCGGGTTCGCGTTCGGGTCCGCGTCGACGACCGGCGCCGTGTGGAAGCCGCCGACGGCGCGTGCCGCGGTCACCTCGGCACGGAACCGGGCGCGGAAGTCGGGGTCGGCGGCGAGCTCGCCCCGCGCGACCTTCACAGCGACGGCACGCCCTCCGCGTGACCGGGCCAGATACACGGTCCCCATGCCGCCCTCGCCGAGAGTGCGCTCGATGGCATACGGTCCGACGCGTTCCGCGCGGCCCTCGTTTCCCTGCCATCCGTCCGCGCCCATTCGATCCCCCGAGAAACGTTCAGCCGATCCCTTGGACGGGATCATCCCATTCCACGGGTCACGCAGAAGGCCTGCCGGCTCGCGTCGCTGACGGTCCGTTCCGCCTCCGCTCGCTTAAGCCGCCCTTAAACGCTCATTAAGCGATCGGCCGAGGACCTTATGGCATCAAGTAATCGCAGTTCAGGGCCGCTTGAAGCACAAACCGGGCAGTTGGTTGCACCGTCAACCGTCCGTAGCATCGGGGCTCCCCCACGATCCACTTCCCCCCACCCCCACCCCCACGCAACTTCCCCACAGACAAGGTGTGTTCACCCATGGCCGCTCACCGCGCACGCCGGTGGTCGCTCGGCGGGCTCGTCCTGCTGGTCTCCACCGCGGTCGTCGCCGCCTTCGCCTTCCTCACCACAGGACCGTCCGCCGACCGGGCCGGCGCCGCCACCACCGCGCCGACCTGGTCCGACGAGTTCGACGGCCCGGCAGGCAGCGCCCCGGACCCCGGCAAGTGGACGCTGGAGACCGGCGGCAGCGGCAACGGGAACCACGAGTTGCAGTACTACCGCGACAGCAGGGACAACGCCGCCCTCGACGGCGACGGCAACCTCGTCATCACCGCCCGCAAGAACACCGACACCGGGCTCCGGTGCTGGTACGGCCCCTGCCAGTACACCTCCGCCCGCCTCAACACCGCCAAGACCTTCACCCAGGCCTACGGTCGCTTCGAGGCACGCATCAAGGTGCCCCGCGGTCAGGGCATGTGGCCCGCGTTCTGGATGCTCGGCGACGACCTGGGCACGGCCGGATGGCCCGACAGCGGCGAGATCGACATCATGGAGAACGTCGGCCACGAACCCGGGATCGTCCACGGCACCGTCCACGGCCCCGGCTACTCCGGTGGCGGCGGCATCGGCGCCTCGTACACGCTCCCGGGCGGCGCGGCCTTCGCCGACGGCTTCCACGTCTTCGCGGTCGACTGGAGCCCCGAGGAGATCACCTGGTCCGTCGACGGGCAGACCTACCAGACCCGCACCCCGGCCGACCTGGGCGGCAGGAAGTGGGTCTACGACCACCCGTTCTTCCTCATCCTCAACCTCGCCGTCGGCGGCGACTGGCCCGGCAGCCCGGACGCCTCCACCGCGTTCCCGCAGACGATGACCGTCGACTACGTACGCGTCTCCGCCTCCGGCGGCTCCTCCGGGGACGGCGGCACCGCCCGGACCGGCGCCGTCGAGGGCATCGGCGGCATGTGCGTCGACGTCGCCGGCGCCTCGACCGCGGACCGGACCCCGATCCAGCTGCACGACTGCACCGGCGTCGACGCGCAGAAGTGGACCCTGGGCGGCGACGGCACCGTACGCGCCCTCGGCAAGTGCCTCGACGTCCGCGACGCTTCCACCGCGGACGGGACGCCCGTACAGCTCTACACCTGCAACGGCACCAAGGCCCAGCAGTGGGCCCACACCTCCGCCCGTGATCTGGTCAACATCGGTGCGGACAAGTGTCTGGACGCCAAGGGCGGCTCCTTTGCCGACGGCACGCCCCTGCAGATCTGGACGTGCACCGGCGCCGCCAACCAGAAGTGGACGGTCGCCTGACCCCACGGCCCGCCGTGACCACGCCCTCGGCCCGATCCCGGACCGGGGGCGTTCGGCATCCGGCCGGCCGGTGCGACCGGGCGCCGGCCCGGAAGTGGTGGGGCGTCAGCAGGGCCCGGAACACCTCCCGCACCACATGTCGAAGCCCCGGTCGGTGAATACCGACCGGGGCTTCGAGCTGCGTGGACCTGAGGGGATTTGAACCCCTGGCCCCCTCGATGCGAACGAGGTGCGCTACCGGACTGCGCCACAGGCCCTTGCAACGAGTGAAACTTTAGCATCCCGATCGGGGTGCCCGGAAATCCATCGGCCCGGCCCTACTCGTTGGCGGCCTTCGGGCGCTCCCCGTCCTCGTACTGGTCGAAGAGGGGGGTGCGGCCGCGTTCGCGGGAGCGTCGGGCGGAGGCGGCCCGGCGGGCGTCGCTGCGGGCGTCCGCGGGGGCCTCCGGGTCCGGGTCCGCTTCGTCGGACGGATCCTGCGTCTCGTCCGCCGGCACGGCGCTGGAGCGGGCCGAGCTCCAGGTGTCCGGGGCGCCGAGGTCCACGTCGCCGGAGGCGCGGGGGGCGACCGGGGCGGTGACGTACGTGGGGAGCGGTACCGGGACCGGGTCCCAGCTGTCGCCGCCCTGGCCGGGCCGCCGCTGCCGCTCGCGCTGCTGGTCGACCCACTCGGCGTGGTCGGTCTGCTCGACGAGCGCGCGCCGGTCCGCGGCGAGCGCGGTCAGGCCCGGGTCGGGATCGACTCCCGCCTCCGGCCCCTCCGGTTCGTCGGGGTCGGCGTCCTCCACGGAGGGACGGCGGCGCGGCTGGCGCTCCCGCTCGCGCAGCCGCTGCGCCGCGATCTCGGCCTGGCGGCGGTCCATCTGGTAGGCGAAGCGGCGGCGCTCCTGGGAGCGGAGATAGGCGATGTACGCGCTCAGCAGTACGGCCGGCACGCCGGGCGCCCAGAGGAAGGCCAGTCCGCCGACCGCCGCGACGACCGCGCCGAGCGTGAAGGCGATGAACAGCATCGTGGTGGTGCGCCGGCGGCGGGCGAGCGCCTTCGAGCGCTGGGCGCGTGCGGCGGCCTGCGCCGCCCGGGCCCGCTGGGCGTCCGGTCCGCGGCGGGCGGCCGGAACACGTCCCCGCGCGGCGGCCGGTTCGGGCGCCCGCCGTTCCGCGTGCTCGCGCGGGGGCCGGCCGGATGCCGGTTCCGGCCGCTCCTCGGAGGGTGACGGTAGGGGCGCCTGGGTCTGCGGGCGGGTCTGGGACACGGCGAAGGCCCGGACGTCCACCGTGTCGGTGACCGCGTCCGGGTCGTGGACGCTCCGCTCCCCCTCGTCGGCGGAGCGCGCCCGCAGGTCCTTGGCGTACCGGCGCTCCATGCCCGCCCGTCCGGACAGCAATCGGATGGCGGTGCTGAAGCGTTCCGTCGGACGGGCCTCGTTCAGCTCGTCCTGCCTACGGAGCCACATCGGCACCAAGTAGGCGGCCCAGGCCCCGACGATGACTGCGTAGATGAGGCCGCTGCTGCTCACGTCCCACACGGTAGAGGGATGTGCACGGGGGCATCCGCCAATTGGACCGGTGTGTCGCACGATCTGGCTGATATTTCGAACTTTTCTTGTGATCGACGCGATCAGGGAACCACCTGAACCGGGAATTCCGCGCCCGAAGACGGTCGCCTCCCCCTTGAATTCGAACGTTTATTCAATTCCGGGGCCGTGCGGGATTTCCGGGTTGCGCCGCTCGTGGCCGGAGGGCCCCTGGGAGCGTGCCCGGCGCCACCGGGCGAGCAAACCGTCGGGGACCTCTTCCGCCGTGAGCGCGAAGACGAGATGGTCGCGCCAGGCCCCGTCGATGTGCAGATAACGCGCGCGCAGGCCCTCCTCGCGGAATCCGAGTTTTTCCACGACCCTGCGGCTCGGTCCGTTCTCGGGGCGAATGCAGACCTCGATGCGGTGCAGTCCGACCGTGCGGAAACAGTGGTCCACGACCATCGCCACGGCCGTCGGCACCACTCCTCGGCCGGCCACCGCCTCGTCCACCCAGTAGCCGACGTGGCCCGAGCACATCGAGCCCCAGGTGATCCCGGCGACCGTCAACTGGCCGACGAGACGTCCCTGGTACTCGATGACGAACGGCAGCATCCGGCCCGCGTTCGCCTCGGAGCGCAGGTGGCGGACCATCTGACGGTACGTCGGCCGGTGGATGACCGGTCCGCTGGGCGTGGGCGGCGGGATCGTCGCCTCCCAGGGCCGCAGCCAGTCGCGGTTGCGCCGGTTGACCTCGCGCCAGGCCTTCTGGTCGCGCAGCCTTATCGGCCGGAGGACGATGTCGCCGTCCACCAGCTCGGCCGGCCAGTGCGGGGTGTTCAGCTCGCACCCCCGCCCGTGGCGTCCGGTCGCGGGTGGTCCCCGCCGCGCAGTTGGTCCACGGCGTGCTTCAGCAGCGGCTCCAGGACGGCGAGACCGTCCTTCACCCCGCCGCTGGACCCCGGCAGGTTGACGATGAGCGTGGAGCCCGCGACCCCCGCGATGCCCCGGGAGAGGGCGGCCGTGGGCACCTTGTCCCGGCCGTACGCCCGGATGGCCTCCGCGATGCCGGGGACCTCGCGGTCGATGACCCGGCGGGTCGCCTCGGGGGTGCGGTCGGTGGGTGAGACGCCGGTGCCGCCGGTGGTCACGACGACGTCGTACCCGGCGTCGACGCCCGCGCGCAGGGCGGTCGCCACGGGGTCGCCGTCGGGGACCACCCGAGGGCCGTCGACCGCGAAACCGAAGCGCCGCAGGCCCTCCGCGACCAGCGGGCCGCCCTTGTCCTCGTAGACGCCGGCGGCGGCCCGGTTGGAGGCGGTGACGACGAGCGCGCTGTACGGAGCGAGCAGCGCGCCGCCGGCAGTCGCGTCGGGAGTCATGCCCGGCTCCAGTCGCCCGACTTGCCGCCCGTCTTCTCCTCGACCCGGACGTCCGTGATGACCGCCTCCTTGTCGACCGCCTTGACCATGTCGATCACGGTGAGCGCGGCGACGGAGACCGCGGTGAGCGCCTCCATCTCGACGCCCGTACGGTCCGTCGTCCTCACCGTGGCCGCGATCTCCACGGCGTCGTCCGCGACCGACAGGTCCAGTTTCACACCGGAGACCGACAGCGGGTGGCACAGCGGGATCAGGTCGGGGGTGCGTTTGGCGCCCATGATGCCCGCGATGCGCGCGGTGGCCAGCGCGTCGCCCTTGGGGACGCCCTCGCCGCGCAGCAGCTCGATCACGCGCGGTGAGACGAGGACGCGGCCGGTGGCCCGCGCGGTGCGCGCGGTGACGTCCTTGCCGGACACGTCGACCATGCGGGCGGCGCCCGCCGCGTCGATGTGGGTCAGACGGGACTGCCCGGCGGGTTCGGAGGGTCCGGGGGTCTCCCCCCGGGAAGGCACGGTCATGATCGTGTGGCGCTCCCGGTCCTGGCCCGTCGCGGTGCGGCGCACGGGCCTGCTGTGCGCGACACGGTACCGCCAACCGGTCGCGCTCAGCCGAGCAGGACCACCTCGACCTCGGTGCCGGGCACGACGGACTCGGCGTCCTCGGGGACGACGATCAGCGCGTCGGCCCGCGCGAGGGCCGCCACCAGGTGGGAACCGGCGCCCCCCACGGGCGTCACCGCGCCGTCGGCGTACCGGCCGCGCAGGAACTGGCGGCGGCCCCTGGGCGAGGTCAGCGCCCGGTCCGCGGTGAGCTTCGCGCGGGTCCTCGGCCGGTGGACGTCCGTCAGGCCCATCAGGGTGCGGATGGCGGGACGGACGAACAGCTCGAAGGAGACGTAACTGGAGACCGGATTGCCGGGCAGGGCCAGCAGCGGGGTGTGGTCGGGGCCGATGGAGCCGAAGCCCTGGGGCTTGCCCGGCTGCATGGCGAGCCTGCGGAACTCGACACCGCTGCCGGGCTCGTCCTCGTCCCCGGCGTACGACAGCGCCTCCTTGACGACGTCGTACGCCCCGACGCTCACGCCGCCGGTGGTGACCATCAGGTCGGCGCGCACCAGCTGGTCCTCGATGGTGTCCCGCAGGGTCGTGGCGTCGTCGGCGACGGCGCCCACGCGGTAGGCGATCGCGCCCGCGTCCCGTGCGGCGGCGGTGAGGGCGAAACTGTTGGAGTCGTAGATCTGCCCCGGGCCCAGTTCCCCGTCGGGCTGGACGAGTTCGCTGCCGGTGGAGAGCACCACCACGCGCGGGCGCGGGCGTACGCGCACCGTGCCGCGGCCGATCGCGGCGAGCAGGGAGATCTGCGGCGGGCCGAGGACGGTGCCGGCCGCCAGGGCGCGGTCGCCGGCCTTGACGTCGCTGCCCTCGGCGCGCACGTGCGCGCGTGCCTCGGCCGGGCGGTACACGTTCACCTGCCCGGTGGCGCCCTCGGGGGCGAGACTGCGGGCGCGCATCCCGGTGGCCGGGCCCTCGCCGAGGCCGCCGTCGGTCCACTCGACGGGGACGACGGTCTCGGCGCCCGGCGGGAGCGGGGCGCCGGTCATGATGCGGGCGGCCTGGCCGGGGCCGACCCGGAGGAGGCCGTCCGCGCCCGCGGCGACGTCCCCGACGACCTCGAGGGCCGCCGGGTACCGCTCGCTCGCGCCCGCGACGTCCGCGACCCGTACCGCGTACCCGTCCATGGAGCTGTTGTCGAACGGAGGCAGGGAGACCGGCACCGTGACGTCCTCGACCAGGACGCAGCCCTGGGCGTCGAGGAGGTGCAGCTCGATGGGTTCGAGGGGCCGGACGGTCGCGAGGATGTCGTCCAGGTGCTCGTCCACCGACCAGAGGCGGTCCGGTCCTGCGGTGCGGGGCGCTGCGGTGCTCAACGTCGCTGCATCTCCTCGGTGACGTACTGCTGGAGCCAGGTCCGGAAGTCCGGGCCCAGGTCCTCACGTTCGCACGCGAGCCGGACAATGGCACGCAGGTAGTCGCCGCGGTCGCCGGTGTCATAGCGGCGGCCCTGGAAGACGACGCCGTGCACCGGGCCGCCGGCCTTCTCGTCGGTGGCGAGCTGCTGGAGGGCGTCGGTGAGCTGGATCTCGCCGCCGCGGCCGGGCTCGGTCTTGCGCAGGACGTCGAAGACCGCCGGGTCGAGGACGTAACGGCCGATGATGGCGTAGTTCGAGGGGGCGTCCTCGGCGGCGGGCTTCTCGACCAGACCGCTGACCTTGACGACGTCGGTGTCCGCGGTGGTCTCGACGGCGGCGGAGCCGTAGAGGTGGATCTGCTCGGGGGCCACCTCCATGAGCGCGACGACGCTGCCGCCGTGCCGCTGCTGGACCTCGATCATGCGCTGGAGCAGGAGGTCGCGCGGGTCGATCAGGTCGTCGCCGAGGAGGACGGCGAAGGGCTCGTCGCCGACGTGCGGGGCGGCGCACAGCACGGCGTGGCCGAGGCCCTTGGGGTCGCCCTGGCGGACGTAGTGCATGGTGGCGAGGTCGCTGGACTCCTGGACCTTGGCGAGACGGTCGGCGTCGCCCTTCTTCTGGAGGGCGGACTCCAGCTCGTAATTGCGGTCGAAATGGTCCTCCAGGGGGCGCTTGTTGCGGCCCGTCACCATGAGGACGTCGTCGAGACCGGCGGAGACGGCCTCTTCGACCACGTACTGGATCGCCGGCTTGTCGACGACCGGCAGCATCTCCTTGGGAGTGGCCTTGGTGGCCGGCAGGAACCGGGTGCCGAGGCCGGCCGCGGGGATGACAGCCTTGCTGATCCGAGGGTGTGACTGAGACATGCCCGACACCATATCGGGCCGCTTTGCTTCGAATCTGAGGCTCCGGTCAATTACCGATCATATGAGCATATTGGAACGGTACGGGAACAGACTTGAGACACGAAGAGAGCACGAACGAGCCTGACAAACGGAGATGGCGCCGGGATCTCCTCACGGTGAGGAACGGGTTGACGGCGGACGACGTGCGGGAATCCGCGGCCGCCCTGGCCCGGCAGGCGCTCGGACTGCCCGAGCTGGCGCACGCGCGCACGGTGGCGGCGTACGTCTCCGTGGGCAGCGAACCCGGCACGCTCGCGCTGCTCGACGCGCTGCGCGCGCGGGGCGCACGCGTCCTGCTGCCCGCCCTGCTGCCCGACAACGACCTGGACTGGGGGGTGTACGAGGGCGGGGAATCACTCGTGCGCGTGCGGCACGGCGCGAAGACGGCGCTCCTCGAGCCCGCGGGGCCGCGCCTCGGACCGGAGGCCGTCACGGAGACGGACGTCGTCCTGCTGCCGGGCCTCGCCGTCGACGCGCACGGGATGCGCCTGGGCCGCGGCGGCGGCTCCTACGACCGGGTCCTCGCCCGGCTGGACCGCGCGGGCGCGCATCCGGCGCTGGTGGTGCTGCTGTACGACGCGGAGGTCGTCGCGCGCGTCCCCGTGGAACCGCACGACCGGCCGGTGCACGCGGTGGTGACGCCGTCCGGGGTGCGCCGGTTCAACTGAGCGCCCCCGCACACGCGGAAGCGGCCTCCGCGTGCGCGCGGAGGCCGCTTCCGACGGCGGGGACCGGGATCAGGGCTTCAGCAGCAGGGTGTCGCCGGTGCTGTCCGCGACCGCCTTCTCCGAGTACGGCCACTCCAGCAGTTCGCCCTCGGCCCACTTGTCCGTCTGGTCGACGTAGTGGGAGCTGTAGGCGTGTCCGGAGGCGCCGGTGAGGTTGATCCACCGGGACTTGTCGAGGTCGCCGAGGTTGACCACCATCCGCATGGACGGCACCCACACGACGCCGTAGCCGCCGGCGGCGTTCCAGCCGGTCGCGTTGACGGTGGCCTCGCCGCCGCCGAGCTTCCACGGGCCGCGGTTGAGGAGGTACTGCAGGAAGCCCGGGCCCTCGGTGCCGAGGGTCTGGTTCTTCAGGAACAGGCGGTGCAGCCGGCCCCAGCTCCAGCTGTCGATGTCCTTGCCGAGCTTGGCGGTCAGCTCCCAGCGGGCGTCGATCAGGGCGCGCTTGAACAGCTCGTCACGGTTGTCCGCGGCGGGGCGGGTGCCCGACTTGGGGGTCTTCCACCAGTCGCTGTCCTCCTTGTCCATCAGCTTGCGGACCACCTCGAACCAGCGGTCGCCGCCGTCGGGCTGCGCCTGGTCGGCGTCGCGCTGACCGCACTCGCGGACCTTGCCCGCCTCGTCGGCGGGCCCGGTGGTGTTGACCGGCTCGACCCACAGGCACTGGCCCTTGACCCGCAGCTCCTTGGGCAGCTTGTGGCCGAAGGCGAGCTTGAGGATGTTGCGCCAGACGGAGTTGAAGTAGGCGGCGGCCGCCGAGTCGGCGTCCTGGGTGTAGTCCCAGCCCTCCAGCAGCTTCTGCGCCTCGCGGACGTCCGCGTCCTCGGTGTCGATCTTGAGCAGGTGCGGCACCAGCAGCTTGGCGATGGTGCTGGAGTTGTCGAGCTGCATCTGCCGCATGTCGTCGGTGGAGATCTTGCCGTCGTCCTTGATCTTCGACTTGATCAGTTCGGTGATCCGCTGACTGCGGGCGCCGTAACCCCAGTCGGTGGTCAGCGTGTACGGGTAGTCCTCGCCGACGACGGCCTGGTTGGCGGTGACGATGTAGCCGCGCTCCGGGTTGTACTCGTAGGGCAGCGCGTCCTGGTCGATCCAGCCGGCCCACTCGTAGTCGGGGTCCCAGCCGGGGGCGGGGAGGGAACCGTCGTGGTTCTCCGCACGGGCGGGGATCTTCCCGGGGAGCGTGTAGCCGATGCTGCCCTCGGTGTCCGCGTAGACGAGGTTCTGCGAGGGCACCTCGAACAGGGCGGCGGCCTCGCGGAAGTCCTCCCAGTCCTTCGCGCGGTTGATCGCGAAGACGGAGTCCATGGTGCGTCCCGGGTCCAGCGCGGTCCAGCGCAGCGCGACGCCGTAGCCGTCGCCCCGGTCGGGGGCGGCGCTGTCGACGGCGGCCTTCTTGCCGGTCTTCACCAGCTCGTCGGAACGGTCGGAGAGCAGGGGGCCGTTGTTGGTCTCCCGCACGACGATCTTCCGCGCCCTGCCGCCGGCGACCTCGATGGTCTCCTCGCGGGTCTTGAACGGCACCACCTTGCCGTCGTACTGGTAGCCGTCGCCGGTGATCTTCTCCAGGTAGAGGTCGGTGACGTCGACGCCGGAGTTGGTCAGGCCCCAGGCGATGTCCTGGTTGTGGCCGATTATCACGCCCGGCATGCCCGCGAAGGTGTAGCCGGTGACGTCGTACTGGCACTCGGCGGAGACGCTGCGGCAGTGCAGGCCCATCTGGTACCAGACGGACGGCAGCGAGGCCGACAGGTGCGGGTCGTTGGCGAGCAGCGGCTTGCCGGTGATGGTGTGCTTCCCGGAGACCACCCAGGAGTTGGAGCCGATGCCGTCGCCGTTGACGCCCACGGCGGTGGGGAGGTCCTCCAGGACCCGCTGGAGGCCGGTCAGCTGGCCCTCCAGGGCGGAACCTCCGGTGCCGGTGCCTGTGCCGGTGCCTGTGCCGGTGCCCGTGCCGGTGCCCGTACCCATGCCGGTGCCGGTGCCCGTACCCATGCCGGTGCCCGTCCCGTCCGTGTTCTCGCCCTGCTCGTAGGCCCCGGTGAGCTGGTCGTACCCGCCCTCCTGGACCACCGGCTTGTTCCGGCTGTACGGGTACGCCGGGTACAGGTCGGCGATCTGCTGCGGGCCGAGGCGGCTGGTCATCAGCGCGCGGTCGATCTCGTCCTGCATGTTGCCGCGCAGGTCCCAGGCCATCGCCTTCAGCCAGGCCACGGAGTCGACCGGGGTCCACTTCCCGGGCTTGTAGTCGTTCTCGAAGCCGAGGGCCGCGTACTCCAGGGAGATCTCCTCGCCGTCCTTGCCCTCCAGGTAGGCGTTGACGCCCTTGGCGTACGCCTCGAGATACTTCTTCGTGGCGGGGGAGAGCTTCTTCTCGTACTCCTCCTTCGCGACCCGGTCCCAGCCCAGGGTGCGCAGGAACTCGTCGTTGTCGACCTGGCCCTCGCCGAACATCTCCGACAGGCGCCCTGCGGTCATGTGCCGGCGCACGTCCATCTCGTAGAACCGGTCCTGCGCCTGGACGTAGCCCTGCGCCATGAACAGGTCCTCGTCGGAGGAGGCGTAGATCTGCGGGATGCCGTAGCCGTCCCGCTTGACGTCGACGGTCCCGGTCAGGCCCTTGAGCGTGATCGAGCCCTTGGTCTGCGGGAAGGAGGCGCGCACGGTGCTGACGGACCAGTACCCCCCGTAGGCGACACCGCCGATCAGGGCCAGCACCAGGACGAGCACGATCAGTCGGGCTTTACGCCCCTTCTTCCTGCCGGACTTGCCGGGTTGCTGACCCGTGGAGGCGGTGGTGTCGGTGGGCATCGCTGTCCTTGCTGTCCTAACGCGAGCGGCAGGTCGGGCTGTGCTTTTAACTGAGCGCTGGAGCAACGATAGGCGCAGGGCCCCGCGGCACTTGACCCGGAGTGGGGAACCAGCCCGGACGGACGTTCGATCATGCACCCGCGAGCGTCAAGAACGCGTCAAGAGTTAGGTAAGGTAACGAAGTAGTTTGCCGCGGAAGCGGTGGATCGCATGCGATGTACGTGAGCTCACGCGCGGTGCGCCTGAGTCAGGGAAGGGAACGGCCGCTGACTGTCGACCACCTCAACCAGCTCCTGCTCGTCTGCTCGATCGTCCTGCTCGTCGCCGTCGCAGCGGTCCGGATCTCCTCGCGCAGCGGGCTCCCCAGCCTGCTCGTCTACCTGGGCATCGGCATCGCCCTGGGCCAGGACGGCTTCGGCAACATCCACTTCGACAACGCCGAACTGACCCAGGTCATCGGATACGCGGCCCTGGTCGTGATCCTGGCCGAGGGCGGTCTGGGCACGAAGTGGACGGAGGTGAAACCGATCCTGCCCGCCGCCACCGCGCTCGCCCTGGCCGGCGTCGCGGTGAGCGTCGGCGTCACGGCGTCGGCCGCGCACTTCCTGGTCGGACTGGAGTGGCGGCAGGCACTGATCATCGGCGCGGTGGTGTCGTCGACCGACGCGGCGGCCGTCTTCTCGGTGCTGCGGAGGATACCGCTCCCCGCGCGGGTGACGGGCGCGCTGGAGGCGGAGTCCGGCTTCAACGACGCACCCGTCGTCATCCTGGTCGTCGCCTTCTCCACGGCCGGACCCGTCGAGCACTGGTACGTCCTGGTCGGCGAGATAGTGCTGGAGCTGGCCATCGGCGCCGCCATCGGACTCGCGGTGGGCTGGCTGGGAGCCTGGGGGCTGCGGCACGTGGCGCTGCCCGCCTCCGGCCTCTACCCGATCGCCGTCATGGCCATCGCGATCGCCGCCTACGCGGCCGGCGCCATCGCCCACGGCAGCGGCTTCCTCGCCGTCTACCTCGCCTCGATGGTGCTGGGCAACGCCAAACTGCCGCACTGGCCCGCCACCCGCGGCTTCGCCGAAGGGCTCGGCTGGATCGCCCAGATCGGCATGTTCGTCCTGCTCGGCCTGCTCGTCACCCCGCACGAACTGGGCGACGACATCGTGCCCGCGCTGGTCATCGGGCTGGCGCTCACCATGGTGGCCCGCCCGCTGAGCGTCGTCGTCTGCCTGCTGCCGTTCCGGATGCCCTGGCAGGAGCAGACGCTGATGTCCTGGGCGGGACTGCGCGGCGCCGTGCCCATCATCCTGGCGACGATCCCGATGGTGCAGGGCGTCGCCGGGAGCGAGCGGATCTTCAACATCGTCTTCGTCCTGGTCGTCGTCTACACCCTCATCCAGGGACCGACCCTGCCCTGGCTGGCCCGCACACTGCGCCTGGGCGCGGACTCCGCAGCCGACCTCGGCATCGAGTCGGCCCCCCTGGAGCGGCTGCGCGGACACCTGCTGTCGGTCGCCATCCCGGCCGGGTCGAAGATGCACGGCGTGGAGGTCGCCGAACTGCGGCTGCCGGCCGGGGCCGCCGTCACCCTCGTCGTGCGCGAGGGCACGTCCTTCGTGCCGCTGCCGTCGACGGTGCTGCGCCGCGGGGACGAACTGCTGGTCGTCGCCACGGACCCGGTACGGGACGCCGCCGAACGGCGTCTGCGCGCGGTCGGCCGGGGCGGCAAGCTGGCCGGCTGGCTGATCTCCGACGGACCGCGGACGGAAGGCTGACGGCTCGCGGGGGGACGCCGGCGAGGTGCCCGGCCTCACAGCGGGCGGCAGGTGATCCCTGTAAGATGCGAGGGACCCCAGATCGAACCAACTCTGCCTGACGCAGAGCTGGCGCGACCGTATGGCGGCCGGAGCGCCCTGAGCTGTGGCGCCGGCATCTACCGCAGTCAGCGCAAGAGGACAGCTCTCGGCGTGCCCGTACACCGCGCGGGCCGCTACCAGGTGGCGGAAAGGCACGGGCCGTGGCATCCACGGTCACCACGTCGAAGGACCCGGCGGCCACCTCCCGACCGGGATACGGCCGACTGCTGCGCACGCGCGGCGCGTGGACGTTCCTGCTCCCCGGCTTCGCGGCACGCCAGCCGTTCGCGATGCTCACCCTCTCCATCGTGCTGCTGGTGCAGCACACCACCGGCTCGTACGGCGCGGCCGGCGCCGTCGCGGCCGTCACCGGCGTCTCCATGGCGCTGTTCGCGCCCTACAGCGGCCGTCTCGCCGACCGTCACGGGCAGCGCGCCGTCCTGGTGCCCGGCGTCCTGGTGCACACGGTGGCCGGACTGACCCTCACCGCGCTGGCGCTGTCCCACGCACCCCTGTGGGCGCTGTTCGCCGCCGCCGTGCCCACGGGCGCCTCGGTGCCGCAGATCGGGCCCATGGTGCGGGCCCGCTGGGGCGTGCGGCTCAAGGACTCCCCGCTGATGACCACCGCGGCGGCCTTCGAGTCCGTCACCGACGAGTTCACCTTCGTCGTCGGACCGCTGCTGGCCACGGCCCTGTGCACGGCCGTCGACCCGGCCGCGGGCCTGCTCACCGAGGCCGGGCTGACGCTGGTCGGCGGTCTGCTGTTCGCCGCGCAGAAGGGCACTCAGCCCGAGGCGGGCCGCGACGGGCACGCGCGCGCGGAGCACGTCTCCGCGCTGCGCGTCCCCGGTGTGCGCGTGCTGATCGTGACCTTCCTGGGCATCGGTTCCGTCTTCGGCGGCATGCAGGTCTCGCTGGCCGCGTTCACCGAGTCGATCGGCGAGCCCGGCCTGAACGGCGTCCTCTACGGCGTCTTCGCCGCGGGCAACATGCTCTCCGGCATCGCCTGCGGCGCGATCGCCTGGAAGACCGCCCCGCAGCGGCGCCTGGTGATCGGCTACACGGCGCTCGCGCTGACCGCGTCCGCCCTGTGGACCGCCCACTCGGCGCTGCTGCTGGCCGGCCTCGGCCTGCTGGTCGGCATGTGCATCGCGCCGGCCCTGATCACCGGCTACACGCTGGTGGAGAACCTGGTCCCGGCGGGCGCCCGCACCGAGGCCTTCACCTGGCTGACCGGCGCCGTCGCGCTCGGCCAGGCGGCGGCCGTCACGGTCGCCGGACAGCTGGAGGACCGCCTGTGGGGCGGCGCCGGCTTCCTGGTCCCGATGGCCGGTACGGTACTGGCCCTCGTGACGCTGCTGGCGCTGCGGTCGCGGCTGGCCGCGGGCCCGCGCGGGCGCACCGTCGCACGTGGCGTCGGTCACCGCGAGTCCGCCGCAGTGGACTGAACCCGCGGAATACGTCAAGATGGACCGTCGTTAGCACTCATCGAGTGAGAGTGCCAGGAGGAAGACAGTGCCGACCTACCAGTACCAGTGCACCGAGTGCGGCGAGGGCCTCGAGGCGGTGCAGAAGTTCACCGACGACGCGCTGACCGAGTGCCCCGGCTGCCAGGGCCGCCTGAAGAAGGTGTTCTCGGCCGTGGGCATCGTCTTCAAGGGCTCCGGCTTCTACCGCAACGACAGCCGCGGCTCCTCGTCGAGCAGCTCGCCGGCGTCGTCGAAGTCGTCGAGCGCCTCGTCGTCGACGTCTTCCTCCTCCTCGGACTCGGGTTCGAGCTCGTCGTCCGGCTCGGCCGGCTCCGCCGGTTCGAGCAGCACCGCCGGCACCACCGCCGCGTAAGGCCGCTTCCTCGCGGGACCCTGTCGTCGTCCGACGACGGGGTCCTCGGCGTTTCCCGGTGCGGTTAGGGTGCGGAGCATGGCGAACAAGGCGAACGCCGGGATCGGCGTGATCGGCGGCTCCGGTTTCTACTCCTTCCTCGACGACGTGACCGAGGTCCAGGTGGACACCCCGTACGGGGCGCCCAGCGACTCCCTCTTCCTCGGCGAGGTGGCCGGCCGTCGGGTCGCCTTCCTCCCCCGGCACGGACGCGGCCACCATCTGCCGCCGCACCGCATCAACTACCGGGCCAACCTGTGGGCGCTGAGGTCGGTCGGCGTACGCCAGGTCCTCGGGCCGTGCGCGGTCGGCGGCCTGCGGCCCGAGTACGGGCCGGGCACGCTGCTGGTGCCGGACCAGCTCGTGGACCGTACGAAGTCCCGGGCGGGCACCTACTTCGACGGGCTGCCGCTGCCCGACGGCACGGTGCCGCACGTGGTCCACGTGTCGCTGGCCGACCCCTACTGCCCCACCGGGCGGGCCGTGGCGCTGAAGGCGGCACGGGGCCGGGACTGGGATCCGGTGGACGGCGGCACGCTGGTCGTGGTCGAGGGGCCGCGCTTCTCCACCCGCGCCGAGTCGTCGTGGCACCGGGCGCAGGGCTGGTCGGTGGTGGGCATGACCGGCCACCCCGAGGCGGCGCTCGCCCGTGAGCTGGAGCTCTGCTACACCTCCCTGA
This sequence comes from Streptomyces sp. 12E, assembly GCF_055633275.1. NCBI lineage: Bacteria > Bacillati > Actinomycetota > Actinomycetes > Kitasatosporales > Streptomycetaceae > Streptomyces > Streptomyces sp. 12E. The sequence continues at coordinate 3,150,712 of NZ_JBVNCJ010000001.1, forward strand.
CCCTGGTCACCGACCTGGACGCCGGCGCCGAGACCGGTGAGGGCGTCTCCCACGACGAGGTGCTGAGGGTGTTCTCCGCCAACCTGGACCGGTTGCGGGGCGTGCTCTTCGACGCGGTGGCCGCGCTGCCGGCGACGGAGGAGCGGAACTGTCTGTGCACGTCGGCGCTGGGCGGGATGGACCCGGGGATCGCGCTGCCGTAATCGCTCGCGGGGTGGAACGTCCCGTTCGGGTGGAGGAGTTTCCCGTTCGGGTGGGGGAGTTCTCCACAGGGCCGTGGTGCGTCCACAGGGCCCTGCGGGGCGCGGCGCCAGGCCTCATCGTGGGAGTCGCAAACCGGTTCCTCGTCGCAGGTGGTGGTCCCCGTGTCCCGTCCTCCCTCCTCACTCCGCTCCCCCTCCCCCGTCGGCCCCCGCCCGCCCGGCGCCACTTCCCCCCGCCCGCCCGGCGCCACTTCCCCCCGCCCGCCCGGCGCCACTTCCCCCCGCCCGCCCAGCCCTGAGGTCCCTCCTCCGTGCGAGGTGCCGCACTTCGCCCCGGTGCGGGTGCGCGGCGCCCTGCCCCTCCCCGGCCGGCTGGTACGGCACCGGAGGCGGGCCCTGGCGCTCGGCCTCGCGGTCACGGCGGCGGCGCTGGTGGCGGCGGGACCGCGGGACGCGGACCGGTCCCGCGGGCACCCCCGCGGGCCCGAGGCGGCCCGTGCCGCCCCGGCGTCCTCCGGAGACCGCCCCACGCGGCACGCGGACACGACGGTCACGGCGGCGGTGCGGATCGCCGACGCGGCCACGGTACGGCTGCTGCGGCCCGGCGACCGGGTGGACGTGATCGCCGCCGGGGAGACGGCGTCCGGGGGCGAGGCCCGCGTGGTCGCGCGCGGGGTACGGGTGACCGAGGTGCCGGAAACGGCCGACGGGACGGGCGACGGCGGGGCGCTGCTCGTGCTGTCGGTGCCGCGCACCACCGCGGCCGACCTGGTCGGCGCGGGCGCCACGGCACGGCTGGCGGTGACGATGTGGTGACCGGTGTCCTTCCGGTCCTCGCCCGCGAGCGGGGCCCTTTCGCCGGACGGCCCGGCTGGACGGACCGGCACCGGCGTGACGTAGGTTGCGGAGCGCTTTCTTCCGCAACCTACGCACGAGAGATGAGGCCCCGAAGTGAGCGACCAGGAGAAGACGAGCGTCCTGCAGGGCTTCAAGGCCTTCCTGATGCGCGGCAACGTCGTCGATCTGGCCGTGGCGGTGGTCATCGGCGCCGCCTTCACCAACATCGTCAACGCGGTCGTGAAGGGCGTCATCAACCCGCTGGTGGGGGCCTTCGGCACCCAGAACCTGGACGGCTACAGCTCGTGTCTCAAGGGCCCCTGCGAGGGCGCCGGCGATGCCGCGACCGGGGTCAGGATCCTGTGGGGCTCGGTCCTCGGGGCGACGCTTCAGTTCCTGATCACCGCGGCGGTCGTCTACTTCCTGATGGTGCTGCCCATGGCGAAGTACCTGGCCCGGGTGGAGGCCCGCCGGAAGGCGAAGGAGGGCACGCGCGAGGTCGTCGAGATCACCGAACTGGAGGTGCTCAAGGAGATCCGCGACACCCTCGTCGCGCAGCGCGGCACGGGGCAGGGCCCGAAGTAGCGGCGGCCCGTCGGCGGGCGGGTCAGAGGTGGTGGGGCGGCTTCTCGTCGAGGAAGCGCCTCAGATCGGCGGCGCTGTCGCCGGACGGGCGCTCGCCCCAGCCGCGGTCCGTGTCGTCCGAGGACCGCTGGTCCAGCGGGTCGTCGAAGACCAGCGCCGGCTCGGTCTCGCTCGGGCGGGGATCGGGGGCGGTGCTCATGCGTCCAGGGTACGGCCGTCACCGACCGGGCAGTACTGGCCCATGACAGCTGACGCTCTGACGGATGTGGCCGGGGTGCGCGTGGGGCACGCGACGCGCACCGGCGACGGATGGCTCACGGGCACCACGGTCGTGCTCGCACCCGAGGGCGGGGCCGTGGCCGCGGTGGACGTGCGCGGCGGCGGACCCGGCACCAAGGAGACCGACGCGCTCGACCCGCGCAACCTGGTGCGGAAGGTCGAGGCGGTCGTGCTGACCGGGGGCAGCGCGTACGGGCTCGACGCGGCGTCCGGGGTGATGGCCTGGCTGGAGGAACGGGGGCGCGGGGTGCGCGTCGGGCCGGATCCCACGCAGGTGGTGCCGGTGGTGCCGGCGGCCTGTGTCTTCGATCTTGGCCGGGGCGGCGACTTCCGGGCCCGGCCGGACGCGGCCACCGGCCGTGCCGCGGTCGAGGCGGCGGCGGCGAGCGAGCGGGGCGCGGCGGTGCCGCAGGGGTGCGTGGGCGCCGGTACGGGCGCGGTGGTCGGGCAGCTGAAGGGCGGCGTCGGCACCGTGAGCACGGTGCTGGAGTCGGGCATCACGGTGGCCGCGCTGGTGGTGGCCAACGCGGCGGGGTCGGCGGTGGATCCGGGGACGGGGGTGCTGTACGGGGAGTTGTTCCAGGGCCGGGTGCGTCACCCGGAGCCGGAGGTGCACGGCGCCGCGCTGCGACGGCTCGCGGAGGTGGCCGAGCGGAACGCGGCTCCGCCGCTGAACACCACGCTCGTGGTGGTCGCCACCGACGCCGACCTGTCCAAGGCGCAGGCGCAGAAGCTGGCCGGCACCGCGCACGACGGCATCGCGCGGGCCGTACGGCCGGTGCATCTGCTCAGCGACGGCGACACCGTCTTCACCCTGGCCACGGGCGCCCGTCCGCTGGACGCGGCGGACCCCCTCGCTCTGAACGAGGTCCTCGCGGCGGGCGCGGACCTGGTGACCCGCGCGATCGTACGGGCGGTGCGCACCGCCACCCCGGTGGACGGTCCGGGCGGTTCGTGGCCGTCGTACGGGGAGTTGTACGGCGGGCGGTGAGCGGGCGGTGAAAGGAGGGGACGGCGACCGGCTGCCGAAGTACCGTTCGATCAGGAACAATTGACGTACGTCCGGGCGGCGTCGGGAATTCCTCGTGTGCCCCGCTCGTTTTTGGCCATACGTTTTCTCGGTTCCTGGACACGACGTCCGGCCGAGGGGCTACGTTATGCACCCACAAGGTGACATGCAGCAACGCCGGGAGAAACCTTGAGCGTTCCGTACGAGACCGCAGCGTACGAACCATCCGACTCGCCCGAGTCTCCGGAGGAGCACCTCGCGCGCCTCCTCGGCCGCGCCCTGAACTCCTTCGAGCTGCCGGACGAGACGGTCCGGTCGCTGGACTGCGCGCTGGCGCACGACGGTTCGCTGCACTCCGCGCACCACAGTGCGGGTCTGCACCGGGAGACGTACCGGCACACCTGGCTGCTCGCCGACGGTTCGGCGCTGACGCTCTGGGAGCTCGTGCACAACACGGCGCCGGGGGACGAGCCGCAGCACGAGGTGTACGTGGACGAGGAGGAGCTGAGGACGGCCACGGCCAGGCTGCCGTTGCCGCCGGACGCACCGGACTTCGAGCTGCCGGTGACGGTGCAGCTGTCGCCGCCGCCGGTGCTGCGGCACATGTACGTGCCGGACGGTTCCGCGGATCACGCGCGCCGGTTACTGCGCAGGGCGGAGAACACGGACCGGCCGGGTGCGGAGACGGCCGCACTGCTGGCCACGGCGTGCGCGCACCGGATCACGCAGGCCTTCGGCCGCCCGTCCCGCGCGGGGCGTCCGGGACTGTCCTTCTCGCTCTACGAGCACGCGTTCCTGCTGGGTGACGGCGCGGAGCTGTCCGTGTGGGAGGTCGAGCACACGGTCACGCCGGACGGGCGGCACATGTGCGAGGTGTACGCCAGCGAGGACGCGGCGCGGGACGCGATGGAGCGCCGGGCGGCGCAGGTCTCCTGACGCGGCGGCCGGGGCCGCGGTTCACTCCCCTTCGCTGAAGCGCCGCACCAGCACGGCGAACGCGTCGCGCTCCGCCGGGGTGAGCCGTACGGCTTCCCCGTGGGAGCCGGTCCGCCGCTGGCGCGGGATCACCGGGGTGCCGTGGGGGATGTGGCCGGTGTGCCGCGGGCGGACCGCCTCGTCGAGGGGTTCGGATGCGCGCGTCCGTCCGCGTCGACGCCGCAGGGCGTCGGCCAGGCCCGCCGCACAGGCCACGGCCACCAGGGTGAGGACGGTGGCTCCCGTCGTCCGCGAGAGCGTCGTGTACTCAGGCATGCGGCCCAGTACACACCACGATCCGGGGCCTTGACCCCGGATCGTGATGATCGTGATCTATATCGCAGTAGGCATGAACCGCGCACACCTACCCAAACGGACGCACCGTCGCGCCGCTACGCGGCCACCGGCTGCTTGGTCTCCGTCGGCGGCGCCGCCGTCCCCCCGCCCGCGCCCGTGGTGACCGGGGCCGGCCTGCGCAGGCCCTTGAGGACGATCACCAGGGCCGTCGTGACGCAGACGCCCGCGGCGATGGCGACCAGGTAGAGGAGCGGGTTGCCGATCAGCGGGACCACGAAGACGCCGCCGTGCGGGGCGCGCAGGGTGGCGCCGAAGGACATCGACAGGGCGCCGGTGACCGCGCCGCCCGCCATCGAGGCGGGGATCACCCGCAGCGGGTCGGCGGCGGCGAACGGGATCGCGCCCTCGGAGATGAAGGAGGCGCCCAGGACCCAGGCGGCCTTGCCGTTCTCGCGTTCGGTGCGGTCGAAGAGCTTGCCGCGGACCGTGGTGGCCAGGGCCATCGCCAGCGGCGGCACCATGCCGGCGGCCATCACCGCGGCCATGATCTTCATCGCGGAGTCGCCGGGGCTCGCGACGGCGATGCCGGCGGTGGCGAAGGTGTAGGCGACCTTGTTGACCGGACCGCCCAGATCGAACGTCATCATCAGGCCGAGGAGGGCGCCGAGCAGGACGGCGTTGGTGCCGGTCAGACCGTTCAGCCAGTCCGTCATGGCCTGCTGCGCCTCGGCGATGGGCTTGCCGATGACGACGAACATCAGGAAGCCGACGACCGCCGTGGAGATCAGCGGAATCACCACCACCGGCATGATGCCGCGCAGCGCCGCCGGGATGCGCACCCTCTGGATCGCGGTCACCACACCGCCGGCGATCAGGCCGGCCGCGAGGCCGCCGAGGAAGCCGGCGCCGATGGTGAGCGAGATCGCGCCACCGACGAAGCCGGGCACCAGGCCGGGCCGGTCGGCCATGCCGTAGGCGATGTAGCCGGCCAGCACGGGGACGAGGAAGCCGAAGGCGACGCCGCCGATCTGGAAGAGCAGCGCGCCCCAGCTGGCGGCCTGGGTCCACACGAAGTGGTCCATCACCGACGGCGCCTCGTTGATCTCGTAGCCGCCGATCGCGAAGCCCAGGGCGATGAGCAGACCGCCCGCCGCGACGAACGGCACCATGTAGCTGACGCCGGACATCAGCCACGTGCGCAGCTTGGTGCCGTAGCCCTCGCCGCTGTCACCGGCCCGCTCGACGGGCGTGCCGCCGGACGCGGCCGCCGCGGTGACCTCGCCGCGCTCGGCCTTGTCGCGGACCTCGGTGATCAGGTCGGCAGGGCGGTTGATGGCCGCCTTGACGCCGGTGTCGACGGTCGGCTTGCCCGCGAAGCGGTCCTTCTCCCGCACGGGGACGTCGTGGGCGAAGATCACGCCGTCCGCCGCCGCGATCACGGCCGGGTCGAGCCGGGTGAAGCCGGCCGAGCCCTGGGTCTCGACGGTGATCTCGACGCCGGCTTCCCGGCCGGCGTTCTGCAGCGACTCGGCGGCCATGTAGGTGTGGGCGATGCCGGTGGGGCAGGAGGTGACGGCGACGATCCGGAACGGGCGGTCCTCCTCGGGGTCGGTGGTGCCCGTGGCGGCGCCGGCGGAGGCCGCCGCCGGCGCCGCCACGGAGTCCTCACAGCCGGTCCCCTCGCCCCGGACGAGCGCCGCTGCCGTCCCCGCGTCGCCCACCGACCGCAGGGCATCGGTGAACTCGGCGTTCATCAGCTGCCGGGCCAGCGACGACAGGATCGTCAGATGGGCGTCGTCGGCGCCGGCCGGGGCCGCGATCAGGAAGATCAGGTCGGCGGGCCCGTCCGCCGCGCCGAAGTCGATCCCGGCGGCGCTGCGCCCGAAGGCCAGCGTGGGCTCGGTGACGTGCTCGCTGCGACAGTGCGGGATGCCGATGCCGCCGTCCAGGCCGGTCGGCATCTGCGCCTCGCGGGCGGCGACGTCGGCGAGGAAGCCGTCCAGGTCGGTCACCCGGCCCAGGGCCGCCATGCGCTCGGCGAGGGCGCGCGCCGCCGCCTCCTTGGTCTCGGCGGACAGGTCGAGATCGACCAGTTCCGCGGTGATCATGTCACTCATCGCGGGCTCCTTCGCACGCGTATCGCCCGTGCAGCGGGGTGGGCGGAAGGGGGGACGGGGGTGAGGAGGGGGTGGTTCATGACGCCGGCTCCCGCAGCGGGCGGTCGGCGGGCACCTCGGCCGTGACGGTCACCGCGGCCGGGTCCAGGTCGGCCGGGGTCGGCATCACGCTGCCGGGGAGCTGGACGGCTGCCGCTCCGTGGGCCACGGCGGAGGCGAGCGCCTCGGAGCCGCGTCCGCCGGCGAGGAGGAACCCGGCGAGCGAGGAGTCGCCGGCGCCCACGTTGCTGCGGACGGCGTCCACCGCGGCGGTGCCGAACCAGGCGCCGTCGTCGTCCACGAGCAGCTGCCCGTCGGCGCCGAGGCTCGCGAGGACGGCCCGGGCGCCCATCCCCCGCAGCTCCTCCGCCGCCTTCAGTGCGTCGCCCACGGTGACCAGGGGCCGCCCCACGGCCTCCGCCAGCTCCCCCGCGTTCGGCTTCACCACGTCGGGCCGCTCGCGCAGGGCCGCGAGCAGCGCGGGCCCGGAGGTGTCCAGCGCGATGCGTACGCCGGCGGCGTGCACCCGGGCGACCAGTTCGGCGTACCAGGAGGGGGCGAGTCCGCGCGGCAGGCTGCCGCAGCAGGCGATCCAGTCGGCGCCCGGGGACTGCCGGCGCACGGTGTCGAGGAGCAGTTCCTGTTCGGCCGGCGTCAGTTCCGGACCCGGTGCGTTGATCTTCGTGAGCACGCCGTCCGCCTCGGCGAGCGCGATGTTGGAGCGGGTGGCGCCGGCGACCGGGACCGGAGCGACCTCGATGCCCTGCGCGTCGAGCAGGTCGGCGACCAGCGCGCCCGGCGCGCCGCCCAGGGGCAGCACGGCGACCGTGCGCCGGCCGGCCGCGGTGACGGCGCGCGAGACGTTGACCCCCTTGCCTCCGGGGTCGACGCGTTCGCCGGTGGCCCGGACGACCTCGCCGCGGCTCAGCGAGGGGACCTCGTAGGTGCGGTCCAGCGACGGGTTGGGGGTGACGGTGAGGATCATGCGCGTACCACTTCCGTGCCGCCGCGCTCGATCGCGGCGGCGTCCCGCGGGTCGAGCCCGGTGTCGGTGATCAGCAGGTCCACGTCGCTCAGGTCGCCGAAGCGGGCGAAGTGCTCCTGGCCGTGCTTGGAGGAGTCGGCGAGCAGCACCACGCGGCGGGCGGCGGCCACGGCCGCGCGCTTCACGGCGGCCTCGGCGAGGTCGGGCGTGGTCAGCCCGTGCTCGGCGGAGAAGCCGTTGGCGGCCACGAACAGGACGTCCGCGCGGATCTCGGCGTACGCGCGCAGCGCCCAGGCGTCCACGGCGGCGCGCGTACGGTGCCGTACGCGACCTCCGACGAGGTGGAGCTGGATGCCGGGGTGGTCGGCGAGCCGGGCCGCGATGGGCAGGCTGTGGGTGACGACGGTGAGGGAGACCTCCGCCGGCAGGGATCCGGCCAGCCGCGCGACCGTCGAACCGGCGTCGACGATCAGCGTGCCGTCGGCCGGGAGTTCCGCGAGGGCGGCCTTGGCGATGCGGTCCTTCTCGTCGGCCGCGGTGGTCTCCCGCTCGGCGAGGTCCGGCTCGAAGTCGAGGCGTCCGGCCGGGATGGCCCCGCCGTGCACCCTGCGCACCAGGCCGGCGCGGTCCAGCGCCTTCAGGTCCCGGCGGATGGTCTCCGCGGTCACTTCGAACGCCTCGGCCAGCGAGACCACGTCCACCCGGCCGCTGTCGCGGGCGAGCCGGAGGATCTCCTGCTGGCGTTCCGGTGCGTACATGTCCGCCGCCTCCCGTCCCTTCATGCCCGAACGTGTGGTTTCACTCGGAGAGTACGTGGGGATGTCCGGAAAGTAAACGGAAGAAAGAGGGATCGGGCATGAACGGACTTCCGATTGTGTCCGTTCTCTGTGCCGGGAGACGCCGGAGGGGCCCGGCACCCCCTGGGTGCCGGGCCCCTCCCGTCCGTCGCCCGCGTCCGTTCAGGACACCGGCTCCGGTTCCTTCTTCACCGTCGGGTCCTCCTGCGCCCCCTCCACGTGCTGGGCGGGGCGCTCGGGCAGGGCGAACATCAGCAGGAAGATCACACCCAGCACCGCGGCCACCCAGCCCAGCGCGTGCTGGAAGCCGTCCGCGAAGGCCGGGCCCACCTCGGCCGGGGCGAGGTGCTCGTCGATCACTCCGAAGAACACCACCGACACCAGACCGAGCCCCAGCGCGTTCCCCATCTGCTGCACGGTGTTGATCAGCCCCGACGCCGACCCGGCGTGCTCACGCGGCACCTCCGACAGCACCGCGTCCGTCAGCGGGGCCACGATCAGGCCCATGCCGACGCCCATGACCGCCAGCGGGAGCGCCATCTGCCAGGAGGTGATGTCCATGCCGTAGTGCTCGGACTCCCAGATGTAGAGCAGGACGCCCGCCGCCATCACCAGCGCGCCCGCCTGGAGCACCTTGCGCCCGTAGCGCGGCACCAGCAGCTGCACCGACATCCCGGCCGCCACGGAGACCGCGACGGAGAACGGCACCCCGGTCAGCCCGGCCCGCAGCGCGCTCCAGCCCAGGCCGATCTGCATGTACAGCGTCCAGACCAGGAAGAAGACGCCGAGGCCGACCCCGAACACCGTCTGCACCGCGATGCCCGCCGCGAAGCTCTTCACCCGGAACAGCGACAGCTCGATCAGCGGGGAGCCGTCCCGCGCCCCCTTGACCCGCTCGTACGCCACCAGCGCCCCGAAGACCACCAGCGCGCCGGCCATCGACACGTACCCCCACAGCGGCCAGCCCAGCTCACGCCCGCGGGTCAGCGGGTAGAGCAGCATCAGCAGCCCCAGCGTGACCAGCGCGACGCCCACCAGGTCCAGCTTCAGGGCGCGCGGCGCCTTCGACTCGGTGATGAAGCGGCTGCCGAGGACCAGGCCCGCGACGCCGACCGGCAGGTTGATCAGGAAGATCGGCCGCCATTCCAGGCCGAACAGGTTCCACTCGGTCAGCAGCGCGCCGAGCAACGGCCCGGACACCGCGCCCAGGCCGACGATCGCGCCGAACAGCCCGAACACCTTGCCGCGCTCGTGCGCCGGGAAGGTCGCGTGCACGATCGACAGCACCTGCGGCACCATCAGCGCCGCCATGGCGCCCTGCAGGATGCGGGAGGCGACCAGCATCTCGGGGTTCACGGCGAATCCGCACAGCGCGGAGGCGACGGTGAAGCCGCCGATGCCGAGGAGGAAGATCCGCTTGCGGCCGTGGATGTCGCCGAGCCGGCCGCCGGTGACCAGCCCGGCGGCGAAGGCCAGCGCGTAGCCGGCGGTGATCCACTGGATCTGGCTGAAGGTCGCGCCCTCGTCGCGCTGGATCGACGGGATCGCGATGTTGACGATCGTGACGTCGACGAGGTCCATGAAGGCCGCGGTCATCACGATCGCCAGCGCGAACCAGCGGCGGCGGTCGCCCGCGACGGGCCGCGGTGCCTGCGGGGTGTCGGTGGAGTTCATGCCCCGGAAGTTATTCCCCCAGTAGGTCAGATCGTGTCCTAATTGCGCGGCATCCTCGTTTCATGACGACGGACACGCCGGCCCGGCTCCTGACGCTCCTCTCCCTCCTCCAGACGCCCCGCGAATGGCCCGGCGGCGAGCTGGCCGACCGGCTCGGGGTCTCCCGGCGCACGGTGCGGCGGGACATCGACCGGCTGCGCGAGCTCGGCTACCCCGTGCAGGCGACCCTCGGCGCGGACGGCGGCTACCGGCTCGTCGCCGGCAAGGCGATGCCGCCGCTGGTGCTCGACGACGAGGAGGCGGTGGCCATCGCGGTCGGGCTGCGGGCCGGCGCCGGGCACGCACTGGAGGGCGTGGACGAGGCGTCGGTGCGGGCGCTGGCCAAACTGGAGCAGGTGCTGCCCGGCAGACTGCGCCACCGCGTCAGCACGCTCCAGGCCGCGACCACCCCGCTGACCAGCGGCGACGGTGCGACGATCGCACCGGAGACGCTCACCGTCATGGCCTCCACGGTGGCCGGGCGCGAGCGGCTGCGGTTCGCCTACCGGGCCGCCGACGGCACCGGGTCGCGACGGGTGACCGAGCCGTACCGGCTGGTGTCGACCGGGCGGCGCTGGTACCTCGTGGCGTACGACCTCGACCGCGCGGACTGGCGGACGTTCCGTGTCGACCGGGTGAGCGACCCCTTCGCGACCGGGGCACGGTTCACCCCGCGCGAGCTGCCCACCGGGAGCGCGGCGGAGTTCCTGCGCCGATCCATGTACCGCGCGCAGGAGTCGTACGAGATGGTCGTCACCTTCGCCGCACCGGCCGGGGCGGTCGCGGCCCGCCTCCCGGGCTGGCTGGGCCCGCCCGAGCCGCTGGACGAGAACAGCTGCCGGCTGCGCGCCACGGTGAGCGGCGCCAAGGAGTGGACGGCGGTACGGCTGGCGACGCTGGGGTACGAGTTCACGGTGCAGGAGCCCGCGGAGCTGGTCGAGGTGGTGCGGGAGTTGGGGGCACGGATGAGCCGGGCGGCGGGCGACGCGGCGTCGGGCCTCCCGGAGGAGCCGTGACCCGGCGTCGGACCGTGCGGAAAGGACCCCTGCCCCTGCACCGGCCCTTCCGAGGAGGAGCCGCGCTCCGGCGCCGGGCCCGTCGGGGGCGGACGCGCGTCGCCGCCGAGCCCTCCGGGAGGGCCGTGCGTCGGTGTCACGTCCCCCACGCGAAGCCCCGTAGCGCCGCCAGGTTGGCGACCGCCAGCTCGGCCGGACCCCGGGGCCCCTCGGCGGGACCGTCGCCCGCCGCCCAGCTCTCCATGGCCGTGCGCACGGCCGCGCTCGCGACGGCGGCGGTGAAGCACAGCCGGGCGCGGTCGGCAACGTTGTCGGCGTCGTACGGGACGTGAGCGGCCGTCAGCCGTTCCGCCAGCGCCTCCGCCAGGCTCCGCTCCGACGCCCGGCACGCCTCCGCCCACACCCGGCGCAGGGCGGGGTTCGCCTCGGCCAGCCGGATCAGGGTGCGCACCCGGTCCCAGGAGGCCGCCGACACCCCGAGGCCAGGGGTCAGCGTATGGCGCACGGCGTCCTCCAGGACCCGCGGCAGGGGCGCTCCGGCGGGTGCGGCGCGCACCGCCGCCACCCAGCGCTGGGCGCCGGTGGCGTAGAGCGGGCCGATGGCCTCTTCCTTGCTGGCGAAGTACCGGTAGAAGGTGCGCGGGGCGATGCCGGCCGCCTGGGCGATGTCCTCGGTACGGGTGGCCCGCAGGCCCTGCCGGACGAAGAGACCGGCCGCCGCGCGGGCGATCTCCATACGGGTCTCGGCCTTGCGCCGTTCGGTCAGCGAGACCGCGGGAGGCGGAGGGGGTGACGTCGGGGCGGTGCTGCTCACGCCCGGCAGGCTATGCCCATGTGACACAATCTGCCATCTGGCGGGCCACCCCGGGGTTCAGGTCCGGGGTGACCCGCTCGATCGGCCGCTCGCCCGCACGAGAAAGCCGGGCCCGGCGCCCGGGGGGAGGGCGCCGAGCCCGGCTCGGGAAGTCCCGGCGCCGGGGGGGTTGTGCGTCGGGACGTGGCTCGGTGGGTCCAGGATCTCAGAGGCTCCGACGTTCGAACTCCTGGCCTGGAATTCTTGTTCCCAGGGTCCGACGGGTTGAAGCGACGGGGAACGGCCATGTTTTGCGCTGTCTTTCGCCACCCGGCGTACGCGGCCGGGGCCTCACGCGGTCACCGTCGCTCCCCCGGTCTCCGCGCGGCGGCGTCGGCACCGTCGTGCCGAACCCGACGGCCGCACCGCCGCGTTCACCTCCGGCGGTCCGGCCGTCACGCCGCCGCGCCGCCCGGGTCCGCACGCTCCCGCTCCGTCCGGATCCTCACGCCGCCGCGTCGAAGCCGGTGTCACGGGCCAGCTTCTTCAGCTCCAGCAGTGCGTGCTTCTCGATCTGGCGGATGCGCTCGCGGGTCAGGCCGTGCTCCTTGCCGACCTCGGTCAGGGTGCGCTCGCGGCCGTCCTCGATGCCGTAGCGCATCTTGATGATGGAGGCCGTGCGCTGGTCGAGGCGGCCGATCAGGTCGTCCAGCTCCTCGCTGCGCAGCAGCGTCAGCACCGACTGCTCCGGCGACACCGCCGAGGTGTCCTCCAGCAGGTCGCCGAACTGGGTCTCGCCCTCGTCGTCCACCGACATGTTCAGCGAGACCGGGTCACGGGCCCAGTCGAGCACGTCGATCACGCGCTCCGGGGTGGAGCCGAGCTCGGCGGCGATCTCCGCGGGCTCCGGTTCACGGCCGTGCTCGCGGTTGAACTCCCGCTGCACGCGCCGTATCCGGCCCAGCTCCTCCACCAGGTGGACGGGCAGGCGGATGGTGCGCGACTGGTCGGCTATCGACCGGGTGATGGCCTGCCGGATCCACCAGGTCGCGTACGTCGAGAACTTGAAGCCCTTGCGGTAGTCGAACTTCTCGACCGCGCGGACCAGGCCGGCGTTGCCCTCCTGGATCAGGTCGAGCAGCGGCAGACCGCTGCGCGGGTAACGGCGGGCCACGGCGACGACCAGGCGGAGGTTGGAACGGATGAAGACGTCCTTCGCCCGCTCGCTCGCGTCGACCAGGGCCCGGAGCTCCTCGGGGGTGGCTCCGGCCTTGTTCTCCTCGAGGCCGTCGAGGATCTGCTGTGCGAACACACCCGCTTCGATGATCTGGGACAGCTCGACCTCCTTGGCGGCGTCGAGCAGCGGCGTGCGCGCGATCTCGTCCAGGTACATACCGACCAGGTCGCGGTCGGCGATCTCGCCGCCATGGGCGCGGACATTGCGTGCCGAGTCGGCCGTCTCGCCGGTGGCGGACTGACGACGGGCGACGGCGCGGGTTGCCATGCGTGCTCCCTTGCGATGATGAGGTCAGCGGGTGGTCCTGCGGACGCTTGACACGTCTCTCAGGTCCCTCCGGACTCTGGTCGAGTGCCCTGCATCCAATGGAAACAACGACTGGAATCCGGACAGAATTCCCAACCCGCCCCCCGATTTTTCTGATCATGCAGTACCCTGTCCGGCCACGCGAGGAGGCGCGATGCCGTCGGAGCACGAAGAGGTCCAGGTCAGACCGGGCGCCGAGGGTGACCTGACGGCCCTCACCGACCTGTACGACCACTCCGCAGGTGAGGCGGCGATCACATTCGACACGGCGCCCTTCACTCCGGAGGAGCACCGCCCCCGGCTGCCCTCCCATCCCTGTAGACGGCCCGTACCGCCTGATGGTTGCCACCGGCGCCGGCCGGCGCGGCATCGGCACGCTCCTCCACAGGGCCCTCTTCGAGCCCTGGCGGGCGAGGACCTCCACCGCGCCCGCGCCGGCTTCGCCCGGCCGAACGACGCCTCGGCGCGGCCGCACGGGCGTTTCGGCTTCCGGCACGTCGGCACGTGCCGGGAGGTGGGCCGCACGTTCGGCCGCCGGCGGGACGTGTCCCGTACGAGAAGGAGCCGCGCCCCCTCGCCGGCCTCAGCCGAACTGCACCGACCGCTTGGCCAGCCCCAGCCAGAACCCGTCGATCACGGACTTCTGCGTACCGAGCTCCCCCGCGGCGTCCGCGGCGCCCATGGTCACGAAGAGCGGGGCGAAGTGCTCGGTGCGCGGGTGGGCGAGCAGGCCCGCCGGGGACTTGCGGGTGAAGTCCAGCAGCGCGTCCACGTCCCGCGCCTCCAGGGCCTCCCGGCCCCAGGCGTCGAACTCCGTCGACCAGGCGGGGATGCCGCCCTGCCGCAGCGCGGCCAGGTTGTGGGTGAAGAACCCGGAGCCGATGATCAGCACGCCCTCGTCGCGCAGCGGCGCGAGCCGGCGCCCGATCTCCATCAGCTTCACCGGGTCCAGCGTCGGCATGGAGACCTGGAGCACCGGGACGTCGGCCCCGGGGTACATCTCGACCAGCGGGACGTAGGCGCCGTGGTCCAGACCCCGGTCGGGGACGTCCTGGACGGGCGTGCCGGGGGCGCGCAGCAGCTTGCGCACCGAGTCGGCGAGCGCGGGGGCGCCGGGGGCGCCGTAGGTGACCCGGTAGTAGTGCTCGGGGAACCCCCAGAAGTCGTGGACCAGGGGGACGGTCTCGGTGGCGCCGAGGGCGAGCGGGGCCTCCTCCCAGTGGGCGGAGACGACCAGGATCGCCTTCGGGCGGGGCAGGTCGGCCGACCAGGCGGCCAGTTCGCCGGGCCAGACCGGGTCGTCGGCCAGGGGCGGGGCGCCGTGGCTGAGGTAGAGCGCGGGCATGCGTTCCTGAGTGGCGGCGGTCATGACGGCGACTCCCTTCGGCGGACTTCCGAGGACTTCCGAGGACTTCCGAAATTGCTTGAACTCTCAACTTCAACTACCGACCGTACGCCAGTTTTGTTTAATGTTCAAGGAGAGTGGCCGTACAGTGGAGTACATGAACACGGCACCCGCAGCATCATCGGCACCCGCCGACGGACCCCGCTGGCTCACCGACGAGGAACAGTGCGTCTGGCGCTCGTACATCGAGGCCACCACCCTCCTGGAGGACCACCTCGACCGCCAGCTCCAGCGCGACGCGGGAATGCCGCACGTCTACTACGGCCTGCTGGTCAAGCTCGCCGAGGCCCCGCGCCGCCGGCTGCGGATGACGGAACTGGCGATGTCCGCGAAGATCACCCGCTCCCGCCTCTCGCACGCCGTCGCGCGCCTGGAGAAGAACGGCTGGGTACGCCGTGAGGACTGCCCCTCCGACAAGCGCGGCCAGTTCGCCGTGCTGACGGACGAGGGCCAGGAGGTGCTGGACCGGCACGCGCCCGGCCATGTGAACGCCGTGCGCCAGGCGGTCTTCGACCGGCTCACCCCCCAGCAGCAGAAGTCCCTCGGCGAGATCATGCGGATCGTCGCCGAGGGACTTCAGCCGAGCGGAGCGGGTGCGGACCTGCCCTGGCTCCGCTGACGGGGCGGGAGCCGGGGCAGGTCCGGGGAGCCGTACGGAGGAGGCGTCCCCTCCTCTTCCGTACGGGTGGTGAGGGACGCGCGGACCGTCAGTGCATGACCACCGGCACGGCCATCTCGTCCCCGACGGTCTCGTCGGCGTCGGCGGACCCGGCGACCGCGGTGCCGCCCGGCCGGCCGGCGTTGACCAGGGCCAGGGCGATGACCGCGGCCGCCACCAGGATCCCGACCGCGAACCAGATCGCGCTGGTGTAGCCCTGCACCTGCCCCTGGAGCTGGACCAGTTGCTGCTGGGAGCGGCTCGTGGCGCCGCCGATGTGGTCGGCGACGTAGGACGTGGTGGCCGAGGCCGCGATCGTGTTCAGCAGGGCCGTGCCGATGGCGCCGCCCACCTGCTGCGAGGTGTTGACCATCGCGGAGGCGACACCGGAGTCACGCGGCTCGACGCCCAGCGTGGCCAGCGACATGGCCGGCATGAACGCCGTGCCCATGCCGAGGCCGAGCAGCAGCATGCCGGGCAGCAGGACGCCCGCGTACGAGGTGTCGATCTCCAGCTGGGTCAGGAAGAGCATGCCGAGCGCGGCGACCAGGAAGCCGGGGCCCATCAGCAGCCGGGGCGCGACCCGGGTCATCAGCCGGGTGCCGATCTGGGTGGAGCCCGTGATCATGCCCGCGATCATCGGCAGGAAGGCGAAGCCGGTCTTGACCGGCGAGTAGCCCTTCACGACCTGCAGGTAGTAGGTGAGGAAGAGGAACAGGCCGAACATCGCGATGATCGCCAGGCCCAGCGAGAGGTAGATCCCGCCGCGGTTGCGCTCGGTGACCACGCGCAGCGGCAGCAGCGGCGCCTTGACCTTTGCCTCGACGGCCACGAAGGCGGCGAGCAGCACGGCGGAGGCGACGAACATGCCGATCGTCAGCGAGTCGCTCCAGCCCTCGGACTCCGCGCGGGTGAAGCCGTAGACCAGCGCGACCAGGCCCACGGTGGACAGCACCACGCCGGGGACGTCGAGCGGCGAGCGGTTGCGGCCGCCGGCGGGCTCACGGATGACGAAGTACGCGCCGGCCGCGGCGACCACGGCGAACGGGATGTTCACGTAGAACGTCCAGCGCCAGTCCAGGTACTCGGTGAGGAAACCGCCGAGGATCAGACCCACGGCGCCGCCGCCGCCGGCGATCGCGCCGTAGATGCCGAACGCCTTGGCGCGCTCCTTGCCGTCGGTGAACATCACCGCGAGCAGGGACAGCGCGGCGGGCGCGAGCAGCGCGCCGAAGACGCCCTGGAGGGCGCGGGCGCCGAACATCATGGCCTCGTTGGTGGCCGCGCCGCCGAGCGCGGAGGCCGCGGCGAACCCGCCCAGACCGAGCACGAAGGCCCGCTTGCGCCCCCACAGGTCGGCTATCCGGCCGCCGAACAGCAGCAGTCCGCCGAAGGCGAGGGCGTAGGCGGTGACCACCCACTGGCGGTTGCCGTCCGAGATGCCCAGGTCCTGCTGGGCGGAGGGCAGGGCGATGTTCACGATCGTGGCGTCCAGGACGACCATCAGCTGGGCGAGCGCGATGAAGACGAGCGCTTTCCAGCGGTTGGCGTCCGGACCGCCCGGAACTCTCGGGGCCTTTCCGGCCGTCGAGGCTGTATCAGACATGGGGGTACCCACTTCGGTACTCGTGACGGAAATAAATAACGTGTGATGAAAAATCGGGTGTGCTCGAGGCGCGACTCGTCCCCGTGGACGGCCGTCGGAAGTGATGCCCGTGGTCAGGCGGGCGGCGTATGCGGTGTCAGGGGAGTCGCTCAGCGGCGCAGGTCCTCCACGGTCACGGCCGCACCCGGCAGGGCGGCCGGGGCCGGGGCCCGCATCCCGTCCAGGAACAGCTGCAGATGGCGGTGGACGAAACGGTCGGCGTTCACGCAGCCGGTACCGGCCGGGGGCCGGCTCAGCTGGGCGACGCCCACCATCAGATCGCCGTACTCCACGTCGGTACGGAGCTGACCGGCCGCCTTGGCGCGGTCCATCAGCTGCGCGACGAGGCTCTCGGCGCGCCGGCGTGCGTCCTCCAGGTCGGGGTGGTGCTGGTCGAAGGTGCTGGAGACCATCGGGCACAGCGCGCTGATCCGCTCGTCGGCGGCCGTGTGCGCGAAGCGCTCCAGTGCCTCGAAGGCGTCCCCGGTCTCGCTGAGCGCCTGCTCGGCCGCCCGCACCGTACGGTCCATCACGGAGCAGACGACCTCGCGCACCAGCGCGTCACGGTCGGGGAAGTTGCGGTACACCGTGGCGTTGCCGACACCGGCCCGGCGGGCGACCTCGTCGAGCGGCACGTCGGGCCCGAACTCGACGAACATCTCCCGGGCGGCGGTGACGATCCGCTCCCGGTTGCGCAGGGCGTCGGCGCGGGGCCGGGGTGCCTTGCGCGTGACGGGGGTGGCGGTCTGCACGGTGCGCTCCTGGTCATGGTGGCGTGATCTTCGTGTCATGTGCGCGATCCGGGGAGGGAGTCCCCGTTTCGTGCGGACACCGTTCCAAACGGGGAAACGATCCCCGGTTATTTCCCGCTCCCGAATTCTTTCCCTGTGACCTGAGTCACGTCGACTGGGCGGTACGGCCCCACGATCGGACCTCCCGGCGGGCGTCCGCCCATCCGGTGACGCAGGGTGAGCAGAAGGGTGCAGTCGGAGACCGGCGGCTGCCGTGTGGAGCGGAGGTCCCCGCATGCAGCCGCAGCCGAGCCGACGCCGGATACCTCCGCGCCGGCTGGCCGCCCTGGCATCGGTGACCGTCCTGACCCTCGCGGTCAGCACCTCGGCCGGCAACGGCCGGCTCTCCTCCGACGCCTCCACCGCCGGCGCCGGGCCCGCCGCCCTGTCCCGCACCTCCGCCCACGGCCCCTGCATGATCACCGCGGACCGGGAGATCCAGATGTCCGAGGGCATCCCCACGGCCCCCGGCTACACCCGCTCCACCGGCACGGTCCGCGCCCTCACCCTGATGATCGACTTCTCCGACGCGCCCGGCGAGGGCGACGCCCTCGACCGCTACCGCGAGTTCTTCCCCCAGACCCGCGAGTGGTTCACCACCAGCTCCTACGGCCGCCTCGACTACCGCCCCGAACTCCCCGTCCCCGACTGGCTCCGGATGCCCAAGTCGTTCCGCGCGTACGGCATAGAGCGCGGCGCCCCCTTCGACCCCGGCTACCGCGACCTGGTCCGCGACATCGTGGCCGAGGCCGATCCCGAGGTGGACTTCCAGTCGTACGACCTGCTGAACGTGCTGGTGACCCCCAACGCGGGGCCCGCCGCCCTCGACACGGTCCTGTCCGTCACCTTCGCCGGCAACAAGGAGGCCCCGAGCGCCGACGGCGTCCCCGTCTCCAACGCGTCCTTCGTCTACTCCCGCCAGGACGACGGCTCCGGCTCCTACGACCGCACCGGCTACCGCGTGCTGCCGCACGAGAACGGCCACGTCTTCGGCCTGCCCGACCTGTACACCGCCGAGGGCGGCGGCGCGGTCGGCCACTGGGACATCATGAGCGAGGACTGGGGCGCCAACAACGACTTCCTCGCCTGGCACAAGTGGAAGCTGGGCTGGCTGGACGCGTCCCAGGTCGGCTGCGCGGCGAGCCCGGGCACACGGGAGTACGTCCTCACCCCCCTGGCGCGGGCGGGCGGCCCGAAACTCGTCTTCCTCCCCCTGAACGGCCACTCCGGCTACGCCGTCGAACTGCGCACCCGCGCCGGCAACGACGAGGCGGTCTGCCGCCCCGGCGTCCTCGTCTACCGCGTCGACGCCAACGTGGACACCGGCATGGGCCCGATCACCGTCTACGACGCCCGCCGTGACAGCGGAGGCTGCACCCGCTCCCCCAACGTCCACGCGGAACTCTCGGACGCCACCTTCACCCCGGGCGAGAGCTTCGTGGACCGCCGGGCGGGCATCCGGGTGGCGGTGACGGCGGCGGGGGCGGAGGGATACCGGATACGGGTGACCCGCGCCTCCCGGAGCTGATCCCCGGCGCCGGCTCTCCGGCCGGCCCCGGCCCCCTCCGCGCCGGCGCGCGCTGCCCGGCCCCGGCCCGGCGGCCCGGACCCGAGCCGTGACCGCACCGGCCGGGAACGGGCCGGGGACGCCCGCGCTCACTCCTCCTCGATGCCCAGCAGCTCCAGGAAGGCGGCGGCCGCCGGGGTACGGCCCTCCCGGCTCCAGATCACGTACTCGGCGCGGGCCGGCGCGTCCGTGACCTCGATCGTGACCACACCGGCGAGGCCCTCGACGTACGCGGGCGGGAGCAGGGCCATGCCCAGGCCCGCGCCGACCAGGCGGGTCAGGTAGTCCGCGTTGGTCACCTCGAAGGCGACCTCGCGGGTGAGACCGGCGGCGGCGAAAGCCAGATCGGACTGGGCCCGGCCGGCGGTCTTCGCCGGGAGGTCCACGAACACCTCCGAGGACAGCCGGCGGAGGTCGACCGACGCCTCGCCGGCGAGCGGGTGGTCCGGGGAGACCACGGCGACCAGCCGCTCCCGGGTCAGCTCCCGGGCCATGACGCCCCGGGGCCGGGCCGTGACCGGGACACCGAGGAAGGCCACCTCGATCCCGCCCTGCCTGACCCGCTCGACGAGTCCGTCGCTCCCTCCCACACTGAGGCTGATCCGGACCTTCGGATGACGCCGGTGGAACTCGCCGAGCACGGCGGGGACGTCCACGGCTGTGACGCTGGGGATCAGTCCCAGCGCGAGGCGCCCGCGCACCTCCCCGACGACCGCCGCGACTTCGGCGGCGGCCCGCTCCGCCGCGTCCAGGCACTGCCGGGCGGCGGGCAGGAAGGCCGCGCCCGCCGCGGTCAGCCGGACCCGGCGGCTGGTGCGTTCGAAGAGCCTCGCTCCCAGCTCCTTCTCCAGGCGCGCGATCTGGTGGCTGAGTGCGGACTGCACCACCAGGCAGCGCCGGGCCGCCCTCGTGAAGCTGTTCGTCTCGGCCACGGCGATCACGTAACGCATCTGCTGGAGCTCCACGGATCCATCGTGTTACGCGATGGATGACGTGACAAGCATGTGTTGGACTCATCGACGACCCCGGCCGAGACTGATGAGGACCGCACACGGCAGGAACGTCCTCGGGCCGACTCCGCCGGGCGGGCCCTCCGATCGGGCTCCTCCGGCGTGCCCGCGAGCCGCACCGCCCCTGTCCTCTCCCCGCCTCCCGCACCTGGGCGCACTCCGCCGAGGCATGCCCGCGCGCCCACGTGCCCGCGACACCGAAAGGACGAGCGACCGCCATGAGCACCGCACCGGCGCGTTCCACATGAAGAGCGGACAGAACACGTCCTCACGGCGGCCCCGACCGGCCCGGCGCCGGCTCCCCGGCCCCGCCCCGCACCGCACCACTCCGCGCCTCCCCGACCGTCCCGCTCCGGAACAGGAACGCAGCGGGTAACGGCGGGCGCGCCCGCCCGTGCCATGACCTCTGTCGGACCCGGCGCCCTGGGACACCGGGGCACCGCACCCGACCACATCCGAAGAGACGACATGACCGTTCAAGAAGAGACGCACACGCCCGTCACGCCGCAGAAGCAGGTGTCCCCGGCCCGGGGATGGCTGGGCGTGGCCGCCATCACCGCCAGCCTGTTCGTCTTCCTCACCACCGAACTGATGCCGATCGGCCTGCTCACCCCGCTCAGCGAGAGCCTCGGGGTCTCCGTGGGCGCGGCCGGCCTGATGGTCACGGCGCAGGGTGTCGCGGCCGGTCTCGGCGTGCCGTTCATCGTGGCCTGGACCCGCCGCGTCGACCGCCGTCGGCTGCTGACCGCGCTGCTGGCCGTCCTGGCCGTCGGCAACCTGATCACTTCGGTCGCCCCGAACTACCCGCTGATCCTGGGCACCCGCCTGATCATGGGCTTCGCCAGCGGCGTCTTCTGGGCCATCGGCGTCAGCATGGCCATGCGCATCGTCCCGGAGAAGCACGCCAACCGGGCCGCCGCCGTGGTGATGTCCGGCATCTCGATCGCCACCGTCGTCGGCATTCCCCTCGGCACCCTGCTCGAGAGCGCCGGCGACTGGCGCACCACCTTCCTGATCTGGGCCGGCCTCAGCGCTCTGGTGTTCCTCGCCGTCGCCCTCACGATCCCGTCGCTGCCGTCCGCGAACACGGTCTCCGTCCGCGAGGTCTTCGAACTGCCCGTCAGGAACGTGCCCCTGCGCGTGGTCCTGGTCATGGTCGTGCTCTTCGTCCTCGGCCACTTCGGCGCCTACACCTTCGTCCGTCCCTACCTGGAGGAGAGCACCTCCGCCACCGCCGGCTTCGTCACCGTCGTCCTCGTCGTCTTCGGCGCCGGCGGCGCGATCGGCAACTTCATCGGCGGCCGGACCGTCGGAAGGAGCCCGCGGGGCAGCTTCGTCGGGGGCGGCCTGCTCCTGGTCACCGCACTCGTCGTGCTGCTGGCCCTCGGCACGAACGACATCGGCGTGATCGCCGCCATGGTCCTGTGGGGCGTCGCCTTCGGCGTCGTCCAGCTCAGCCAGATCACCATGACGCTCGCGGCCGCGCCCGAGACCTTCGAGGCCGCCATGTCGCTCAACACCATGGCCTACAACACCTGCATCGCCCTGGGCGCCCTCGTCGGCGGCCTCTTCGCCGACCACGCGGGCGTCACGAGCGTCATCCGGCTCGGCATCGTCCTGGTCGCCCTCGCCGTGATCCTCCGCGCCACCACCGGCCGCCGGAACACGCCGACGGGCTGACCCCTCCCGCACGTACTCGCAAGGGAGCAGCCTGAAGAACCCGCAGGTCAGCAAGTGGTCCACCCGCCGCTCCGCCCAGCGCGCACTATCCGAGTCCCCCCACGGACGCCCATCCGCTACCCTGTTCCCTGGTCAGCCGTTGGCGTGGCCCCTGTCAGGCAGCAATGCTGCTCAGCAGGGTCCGCACCGCGTCCGGCCGGCGGGCTTGGCCTCCTTGCCGAAGATCCACTCGCTGGATCTCCTCCAGGGCCCCTCCAAGCCCTCCGCCTTCGTAGCTCAGGGGATAGAGCACCGCTCTCCTAAAGCGGGTGTCGCAGGTTCGAATCCTGCCGGGGGCACAGCCAGAAGGGCCGGTTCGAGAGAGCTTTTCTCCGGGGCCGGCCCTTCGCCGTTTCGAGGACCGCGCAGGACGGCTGTCGCCACGTCGTCCGCGGGTACGCGCCCGATTCATCGGGAGGAACGTCAGAGATCGCCCTTCCTCGATCACCCGGAGGACCTAATACCTCTGATCGCCTGGCGGTGACCTGGAGAGACCGGTGCCCTGAACGGGGATGACGACAGGGACTTCCGGGCCGGGCCGTGGAGAAAGTCAGGTCGCCTGACGCAGAGCGTGGCATACTTCAAGTATGGCAACTCGGAAGATCACCATCACCGTTCCGGAAGAGCTTGTCGAATCGATCAAGGAGCGTGTCGACGCACGAGGGGTGTCCGGCTACATCGCGGCCGCCGCCGCCCATCAGGACGCCATGGACCGGTTGCGCGAGCTGGCCGAACGCTTTGAGGAGGAGCACGGGCCGGTGACGGACGACGAGCAGCAGGCAGCGCTGGACCGCATCGCCGCCATCGACGGTTGGCATGACGAGCGGCGATCGCGCCCCGGTGCGTCCGCATGAGCCGCGGCGCCCGAACAAAGCTGCACCAGCCACGACAACGCGTCTTCGTGTTCGACTCCGAGGCCCTTTCCAAGGCGATTCAAGGAGATCGGGAGATGGTCGCGCTGATCAAGGCGGCTCCGCGGCTCGACATCCCCGTCGTCACCTCGGCCCTCACCACCTTGGAGGCATGGGATCCTCGCGAAACGCCGAGGCAGGCACTGTGGAACTGGACGCTGTCCCGGATCCGCATCGTGCACACGGACGACCGGGTGATCGCCACGGCACGGGACATGGTGAAAACCGCCGGTCTGCACGGACACAAGTACGCCATCGACGCCGTCCTCGCGGCCGTGGCCGCACGGGAAGCCGAGCGGGGAGCCCAGGCAACCGTCTTCACCTCGGACACCGACGATCTGAACCAGCTTCTCGCAGGCCGCCCCGTACGGGTCGAGAAGGTCTGACGGGACACGTGCACCTCGCTCGGGTTGCTCGCCGGCTTCCGCCGGGCAACCCGCACCTTCACCGGGCGGCACCCACCAGCACGTATTCAACACGTGTGTGCCTCTGCCGAGTTGCTTTGCAGGGCTGCACCACGGTGCGGGACCAGACGGTGTTCACTGCGTCCACACCCGCTGGAACTCTTCGGTCGGGATGATCTCCAGCAGGCCCTCTTCAGGGTCGACCGCCTGGTCTGTCAGGCCGCCGTGCTCGTCCTCCAGGTGCTCCCAGCTGTACCGGTGGAGCCGGCCGGCCGAAGTCAGCTCGGCTTGCTTGATGGCGACCAACTCGCCGCGGTCGGGTACGGCCTCGATGTACCACAAGCCACCCTCCTCGTCAGCGTGACGAAAGTGGTGCCGCAGGGTGGCGTTCTCATCGAGTGCTCGAAAGCACGTCACGGTCTCTGCTTGGATGCGCTCCAGGTCGACCACGGGTTCATCGTGCCAGCGAGCGCGCGGGTTGCTCCGCCCTGACATCCACGCGTGACATCAACGACACCGGACGCCGGCAGTCCTAGGCGGCCCGACACGGCCAGTGTGGGCGGGTGGTTCCCTGGCAGTGCCGAGGAACGATCGAACTCCTGAAGCGGGGTCGCAGGTTCGAGTCCTGCCGGAGGCACACTGCATTACTGCTCTGACCTGGTGTCTCCCCCACCAGGGAGGCGCTCTGGTCGGCCTCGGACTTCTCGTCCGGGGCCGTTTGCGTGAGCGGACGGAGAGTTGATCTCCGAAATATCCCCGACGGATCAGCGTCATCCGGCACGGACTTCTCCACGTCATCGGGCTCTGTGGCCCCGCTTCGGGAGCAGTGCTCCCGGAGGTGGCGCGGGCACACGGTACGAGTCGGACTGCGGCCTCGGCGATCGCCGGGTCCGCCTCGGGCAGCGGACTCGGGTACGTGTCGGCTGTGATGGTGGTGGAGGGGCGGCCGAGCATCTCCTGGTTCTCCTTCGGTCCGGCCCGGCCGCGGGCTCGGGCAGCGTGGCGTTCTCCACCCGTATGATCTGCCGTCGACCCAGGCTGCCGGGAGGGGAGCTGGGAAGGGAGTGGCTCGGGAAGTCCCGGAAGCTCCGCCGCCCAGGGTCTGTCCGAGTGGACCGTGAGGAGATGGGGTCGTGAGCCGCGCTGCAGAAGAGACCAATCGCCGTATGCTCCGAGCGCGTGACGTGATGGACCGCGACTACGCGCAGCCGCTGGACGTCCCCGCTCTGGCCCGCATCGCGCATGTGTCACCGGCGCATTTCACACGTGTCTTCCGGGCCACGTTCGGTGAGACACCACACCGCTACCTGCAGCGTCGCCGCGTGGAACGGGCGATGTTCCTGCTGAGGGAGACCGACCGCAGCGTGACAGACATCAGCTTCGAGGTCGGTTTCACCAGCCCGGGCACCTTCAGCCGCACGTTCCGCGACATCGTCGGCCGGTCGCCGCGGACGTACCGCAAGGAAGCGGTCGCCGCGGGCGTGCCGACGTGCTTCACGATGACGTGGACCCGGCCGTATGCCTGACCGGCCGGCAGAACGCCCTGACGACTGAGCAGTTTTGGATAAGTTCTCGCCCTGACCGATCGCTAGTGTCAGTGTCATGTTCAACGCCATCACGCAGTCGCAGATATACGTCCTCGACCAGGACGAGGCCATCGACTTCTACGTCGGCAAGCTCGGCTTGGAGATCACCGCAGACATCGACATGGGGTTCATGCGCTGGTTGACCGTCAGCGTTCCCGGCCATCCCGAGCGGCAGATCCTTCTGGAGAAGCCGGGGGCGCCGGCGATGTCGGAGGAGACGGCGGAGCAGGTGCGCGAACTGGTGACCAAGGGAGCCATGGGCGGCTGGCTCATCCTCACCACGGACGACTGCCGCAAGACCTACGAGACGCTGCTCGGGAAGGGGGTGGAGTTCACCGAGGAACCCACCGAGCGTCCCTACGGGATCGACTGCGGTTTGCGCGACCCCTTCGGCAACCGCATCCGCTTCACCCAGCCGAAGGGCTGAGACACTCCGGCGCTTGACTGGACCCGTTCGAGACCGGACGACGAAGGTGCACGGCCTCATGGCCCCGAGGACCGGTACACGATGGCCGGCATGCAGGGGCGGACACCCGGCATGCGGCACGGCAGCCCTGTACGGCAGGCGCACCGGGTCGAGCGGGGAGCGACGGCAGGCGAGATGGGGTCCAAAGGGGCGCCCGTCTTCCGTCCGCCCAGGTCAGCGCCTCGACTGGACCCGGAGCTTCGCGGCTCCCGAGGTGAGGGTTCAGGCCGTCGGCGCCAGGCCGGCCCCTCGACGTGTGCGAGGCCGGGCCGCGGGCGTGCCACCGGGTGCGCTGTTCCGGGACGTCGGCGACCGGGGTGCGGGACATCGGCGTGGTGCCGGTCAGCCGAGCGGGTCGGTGGTGTCGCGCAGGGTGGCCAGGGCCGGGGCGTACATGCGGGCCTTGATGGTGCCGAGGGTGGCGCCGGCCTTGTTCACCTGGGCCTGGGCGATCTCGAGGGCGGTGGAGCGCACGGCCTCCTCGGGGACCGCCCGGTCGACGATGTCGGCAGCGGCTGCGTCGGCGCCACCGTAGCGGCGGGCGGTGACCATGGCCTCGTGCGCGGTCCGCGGCGCCAGCCGGGACTGGATGAGGGCGGCCATGCCGGGGGTGAAGGGGATGTCGATGTCCGCTTCGGGCAGGCACCAGTAGCCGCGGTCGGCGCGCATGACGCGAAAGTCGTGGGCGAGGGAGAACATCGCGCCGGCGGCGAACGTGTGGCCCTGCAGCGCGGCCACCGTGACGACCGGCAGCGACAGCATCCGCGCGAACAGCTCGTGGACGGAGACGACGTAGTCGTGGTACTGGTCGGCGTGGGCGAACAACCACTCCAGGTCGAGCCCGTTGGAGTAGAACTTGCCGGTGGCGGCGGTGACCAGAGCGCGGGGTCCCTCCGCCTTCTCCACCTCGTCGAGCGCGTCACCGACCGCGTCGATCCAGTCGGGGTGGAAGCGGTTCTCGCCGTCCCCCAGATCGAGGACGAAGACGTTTTCCCGACGGTCGAGCGAGGGCATGGCGGCTCCTTCGACGAGCGATCTACTCGCCAGTAACTTATGGGACATGGCATGGGTCCCGCAAGACAGGTGAGTCCGAAACCCGTGCTTTCCGAGGTCCTGGGGTCGAGTGGCGGTCCCCCCTTCCTCGGCCGACGAAGCGGCAGCCCAGGAGCGGGACCGTTCAGCCTCTCCCCTGAAGGAGGGCCGCAGGCGCGCGTCCTGCCGGCCCTTCGCGGTGCTCGCGGTCGTGCGCCACGCGTGTGGCTACGGGGAGGAGTCTCCGTCCGGGGCGGGCCCGGGCTCCGGGACGAAGAGGCTCAGGCGGAAGACGGTCGGGTGTGCCAGGCGTCCACAGAGCGTGTCCGCCCGCACCGCCGTCCGGTCGGTCCCTGCGTCCGACGCCCGCAGGCGGCGGATGTGGGCGTGCCATTCCGACTCGTCCCGGGTCTCGAAGAGCACTTCCCAGCGGCCCGCGCCGGGTGCGAACCGGGCAGCGGTCCGCCGCGCCTCGTCCCGCTGTCGACGTCTCCTCCTGCGCTGCCCCGGCACAGGCCCAGTACCACCGGACCTCCCCTCGGCCGGCTCCGGTCGGGGTCGCGTTCCAGGGGCCGGTCGGAAGACGGTGCAGGCCGCCCGGGTGCCGGCCGGGGCGGGTCACGTGGTGCCGGCGTCCGCCCTGTGCAGCGCCTGGGCCAGCAGCAGGGCGCCCCCCGGCCACCGCCCTCGCACCGACGGCCAGGTCGCCGCGGGTGAAGGGCCCGGCGGGAGCCCTGCAGGGCACCGGGCGTACGGCCGGCTGACATGGGAGCGCGGCGAGGGGGCATTCGGAACGAGCAAGTCAAGAGTAAGGAAACTGCGGCCCGTTCGGTCCGTGCAACCGACAACCGGGAGTATCCAATGACGAGTTACGGCAGCTCTTCCGCCGCGTCCTCCGGCTCGCGCACCAACGGCCTGGCGGTCGCGAGTCTGTGCTGCGGCATCGTCGGACTGTTCGTCCTGAACATCATCCTGGGCCCGTTGGCCATCGTCTTCGGTGCCGTCGCCCGCCGCCAGGCGTCGGTCAAGAACGGTGCCGGGATGGCGAAGGCCGGCATCGTCCTCGGCATCGTCGACGTGGTCCTGTGGCTCGTGCTGCTGCTCGTCGCCGCGAACAACGGCGGGTTCAGCTGGTACGTGGGCGGCTAGCGGCCCCGCGGGAGGACGAGTGCGTGCGGGTGGGTACCGGGTGCCCACCCGCGCTCCGCTGTGCGGCCGCGGGAACCGGCGAGCCGGCGCCCAGCCGTGCGACGAGCGGTACGCCGGGGCCGTGCCGGCGCGGCGTTCTCACGTTCGCGAACTCCCCCTGTTCAAAATCCGGTTCGCCTAGATCGAGGCAACTGGCCTTTGACCGCCCACCCCAGGAGACTCACCCGTGCCCGGGGACATCACCCAGGACGGCTCCGGTTCCGCGACCCGTGTCCGGATCGACACGACCAAGCCGCACTCGGCGCGGTTCTGGAACTACTTCGTCGGCGGGAAGGACCACTACAAGGTCGACCGGGAGACAGGCGACCGGATCGAGGAGATCTTCCCCGGTCTGGTGGACGTGGCGCACACCAGCAGGCGGTTCCTGGGGCGGGCCGTCCGGTACCTCGCCGGTGAGCAGGGCATACGGCAGTTCCTGGACGTGGGCACGGGACTGCCGACCGCCGACAACACGCACGAGGTGGCCCAGCGCGTCGCCCCGGACGCCCGGATCGTGTACGTCGACAACGACCCGATCGTGCTGGCCCACGCGAACGCCCTGCTCACCAGCGCCCCCGAGGGGAGGACGGCGTACCTCGACGCCGACCTGTACGACCCCGAGGCGGTGCTGCGGGCCGCCACCGGAACGCTCGACCTGTCCCGGCCGGTCGCCCTGGTGATCCTGAACACGCTCGGCCACGTGGCCGACTACGAGCAGGCCCGCGACCTGGTGCGCCGGCTCATGGCGGGGCTCCCCGCGGGCAGCCACCTGGTGATCGGCGACAGCACGGCCACCAGCGAGGGCGTGATCGCCGCGTCCGCGGCGTACAACTCCAGCGGCGCCGTGCCGTACCACGTGCGCGGCGTCGACGAGATCGCCGGGTTCTTCGACGGACTGGAACTGGTGAAGCCGGGCGTCGTACGGGTGCCGGAGTGGCGACCGGACACGGACGACGACGACACGGCGGCGACCGTGGACGCCTACTGCGGCGTGGGCCGCAAGGCCTAGGAGCGCCGCCCCGCCGCGCGCCGTGGGACTAGGCTCCCGTTCATGACGACTGCAGAGAACAACGGCTCCTCTCCCCTCGACGTCGAGATCGGTGCGCTGGGCGGTGGCTCCGCCGGGCTCGGCCGGTACGCGGGGCAGGTCGTGCTCGTGGTGAACGTGGCTTCCAAGTGCGGGCTGACCCCGCAGTACGCCGGTCTCGAGCGGCTGCACGAGCGGTACGCGGAGCAGGGCTTCACCGTGCTCGGCGTGCCCTGCAACCAGTTCCTCGGGCAGGAGCCGGGCAGCGCGGAGGAGATCGCCGAGTTCTGCTCGGCGACGTACGGCGTGACCTTCCCGATGACCGAGAAGATCGAGGTCAACGGGGACGGGCGGCATGCCCTGTACGAGCGGCTGACCGGGTTCGCCGACGCGGAGGGGCACAGCGGGGACATCCGCTGGAACTTCGAGAAGTTCCTGATCGGGCGGGACGGCGAGGTCGTCGCCCGGTTCTCGCCGCAGACCGAGCCGGAGTCCGCTCAGGTCGTGACGGCGGTGGAGAAGGCGCTCGGCTGACCGTCGGCCTTGCCCCCGGGGGCAGGGCTGAGCGTGTCCGTCGCCGGGCGGAGGGACCGTCCGGCGACGGAGGATGCCGACGTGGGCGAGGAACTGAGCGGTATCGGGGCGTTCGCGGCGCGGGCGCGGCTGTCGGCGAAGGTGCCGCGCCTGTACGACCGGCTGGGGCGGCTGGCTCCGGCACGGGTCGACGGGGCCACCGGCTACCGGTTCCACCGGCCCGGCCAGGTCGAACGCGCCCGGCCGGTGGCGCTGTCGCGGCAGTTCGACATGCCGCTGGCCCGGATCGCCGAGGTCGTCGGCGAGGCGGCGGCGCGGGCCTGGGCGGAGCGGCGGGGCCGGGCCCGGGGGACGGCGGTGCGGGTGGAGCCGGCACCGCGGCTGGCCCGCACCCGGGTCGCCAAGGCGCAGGTGGCGCATCCGCAGATCCTGGCCGCCTTCGAGGCGGTGGAGGAGTGGATGGAGGCGGAGGGGCTGACGCCGACGGGCCCCTGCCGGGAGGTGTACTTCGCCGACTGGGGCGCCGCGGGTCCCGAGGAACCGGTGTGCGACGTGGCCTTCCCGGTGGCCCCTGCGGAGGGCTGAACCGAAGGGCCACGGGCCGAGCCCTCTCGGCTAGGACGGCGAACTGGTCGAGAGGGCCCCGTCGGTGGTGCTCGTGCCGGTCCGGTGTCGCCCGGTGGTCGGTCGCCGGACCGGCGGTCAGCTCCTGACCGAGGCCACGAAGGCGCTCCACGCGTCCGCGGGGAAGGACAACTTCGGCCCCTCGGGGACCTTGGTGTCCCCGAGTTCCAGCGCCACCTCGGTGGTCGACCTGACCATCACGCACGCGCCGTTGTTGTTGGTGTAGGAGGACGTCGTCCACGTTTCCGTGGCGCCCAGACGAATTGCCATGTTCGCTCCGTAGCCAGATGCTGAGTCGCTGTCCCCGTCCCGCGTGTTCCGGCGTGGACCCGCAGAACGGATTTCGCCAACCCTTACTGGTGGTTGGCGTGATCGACGCTACTCGCCGACATCGTGTTCCGGAGCGGCTGTTCACTCGACCGGGTGGCATATACCAGGTGAGTCTTCCAAGCCGGCATGTCAGGGGTGTACCATCCCGCCGCCTCCCGGCCGTTCTTCAGCGCGCGTAGTCCTTCGCGAGGCGCTCGACGAGCTGCCGGGACGCCTCCACGTTCAGCGACTGGGCCCGCAGGTGCTCGTACATCACCGTGTACTTCTGCACGTCGTGCGGCTTCTCCAGGTACAGGTCGCTGGTGACGCCCTCGATGTAGACGACGCTGGAGTCGGCCGCGTCGGCGAACTCCAGGATCGAGTACTGGCCGTTGATGCCGGCGTGCGCGCCGACCTCGAACGGCAGCACCTGCACGGTGACGTGCGGCAGCTGGGACAGCTCCATGACGTGCTCCAGCTGTTCCCGCATCACCTGACGGCTCCCGACGACCCGGTGCAGCGACGCCTCGTCCAGCACCACCCACAGCCGCAGCGGGTCCTTCTCGGCGGTGATCCGGCTCTGCCGGCGCAGCCGGACCTCGACCCGCTTGTCGTTGTCCTGCTCGGACGACTCCGGCGAACCGCCCTGGACGATCGCCTCGGCGTACGCGCGGGTCTGCAGCAGGCCGGTGATGATCTGGGGTTCGTAGACGCGGAGCGACTCCGCGTCCGTCTCCAGCCCGATGTAGACGCTGTACGGGATGTCGCCGAAGGCGTGCCACCAGCCCTGCTGGCGCGAGTCCTTGGCCATCTGCATCAGCGACTCGACGATCCGCTGGTCCTCCACCTCGTAGACCCCGCACAGATCGCGGACGTCACGCTGGCTGATGCTCCGCCGGCCGTTCTCCAGGCGGCTGATCTTCGACTGCGACACCAGCAGCCGCTCCGCCACCTCCTCGGCGGTCATGCCCTTGACCTCGCGGAGCCGGCGCAGCTCCTGGCCCAGTCGGCGCCGCCTGACGGTGGGATTGACATTGGACGCCACGGGACGTGCACCTCCGGCTGCGTGCCTCGTACTACTGCCACTTTGCGTGTCTGCTGTCGAGCAGACTGCCACCACGGCGCTTCCCGCCGCTGGGAAACAGCGGATATACGGCGGGCACACGCCACTTCACGGTGCGGCGGCGGGTGTCGGCCCGCGAGGGCGCCGGACGCGGGTGCGCCGAGCGGGGCGGGGAGAACCCGTGCGTTCTCCCCGCCCCGCTCGGACTGCGGCTCCCGTGACCGGGTCTGTCGGCCGTGGATCCCTCTGCCGCGGATCCGCCGGCCGTGTCGTGCTGTCGGCCTCGGGTGACGTACGGCTCAGTGGGCCGCGGCCCGTGCCATGGATCCGTGGTGCGGTTGCGCCGGAACGCCTCGGGCGGGTTCCGGTGCGCCCCGGCCGCCGACGGGGGCCTGCCGGCCTGCCGGAGCGGGGCTGCGGCGCGGCTGGGCCGCCGCGCCGTTCTGGACGTCCATCACGGCGTGCGCGACGAGTCCGCCCATCGGGTCGTGCCGGATCAGGTCCCGCAACCGGGAACGCGAGGAGCGCCCCTCGTTCCCCGGGTACAGGTGCTTGCCGAGGCCGACCGCGTGCGCCAGTGCGGCGAGCGCCGCGGTCCGCGGGTCCGGCGGTACGCCGGTGCGGATCGCGGAGTCCAGCCGGGCCCTGATCTCCCGGCTGATCTCGGTGTCCGTCGCCTGGTAGCGAGTCGTCGGCAGCACCCCGCACATCTGTCCGGCCACGGCGTGCACCATGCCGCACCGTTCCAGATGTGAGAGGTAGGTCTGGCGCAGCCCGAGACGCGGCCCGCCGATCCAGTGGACCGCCCGTACCGGAGCGCCGCGCCTTCGCAGCAACTCCAACGCGCAGTCCAGTGTTGGGTCTCCAGTCGGCCGTGGCACCACCACGGCGATACGATCCCCGTCTGGGGCTATCCGTCCGGCCAGCGCCAGCTCCACTAGCTGTGCTCCGGCCAGACCCAGGTCGAGCGACTGCGGCTGTGCAGTGGTACCCGTGGCCGGGTCCAGTGCCAGCAACAGAAGCTCCTCCGGAAGTGTTCTGCGGCTCCTGCCCATCCATGCCTCCCCGCGTGGATGAATGACAGGGTGACCCCTCTCACATTGGTCTGTCGAGGGTGCGTGACCGGTTCGTAGTGGAACCAGTAGGTATGTCGTTCTCGTCTACCACGTGGGGGACGCCCGCACACAGGACACTGGTACTGGTTCGGACAGCGCTGCGGAGTGCTGTCGCGGGCGGGGCGGTTCACGGTTCGGTTGGCGCACGCGGGACGTGCGGCACATGAGGAGGCATCGGTGGCGGGCGAGTCCCCCGACAGGTCGAAGCAGCGCGAGTCGTCGGAAGAAACGACGTCGGGGAACGGGGGCCCGGTTCCCGGGAAGCGGGATCCCCGGTTGGCGGTGAGCCGCGAGGCCGAGTCCTCGGAGAGCCGCGGGAACGTCGACACGGCCACCCGTGTGCTGTCCGCGCACGACGGCGCACCCGCCGACGGGGGCGACGGGTCCGGTCGCCTGCGGGAGGCGGCGGCCACGTGGGTCCGCTCGGCGGAACCGGACGAGGACGGGCCGGAGGACGCCGCCGACGGGGCGGAGGACGCCTCCGGGACCGGTACGGCCGCGAACGCTCCGGAGCCCGGGGCGGAGCCGGAGTCCGGCCGGGCGGACACCGCGGACGAGGACGCCTCCGAGCGGACGGCTGCCGCCGCGGAGCCGGAGGACGAGGACGCGGACGAGGACGCGGACGCGGGCACGACGGACGCCTCCCGCGATCAGGAGGACCCCGGGAACGCCGGGCGGGAGACGTCCACCGCCACGGCCGGCGCGTCCCGCGCCGGGGACGGGCCCGAGAGCGCCGCGCAGGCCGTCTCCGGGACCGGCGCGGACGCGCACACGTCGACGTCCGCAGTCGGCGCCTCCCACGGCCAGGACGGGCCCGAGGAGGCCCGGAAGGACGCCTCCGGGGCCGGCTCGGACGCGGACGCACCCGAGACCGCCGCCCCCGAGGACGACGCGTCCCGCGGCCGGGACGAGGCCGGGAAGGCCGCCTCCGGGACCGGCGCGGACGCGGACGCGCCCGAGGCCGCCGGTGCCGCGCACAGCGCGTCCCGTGCCGTGAAGGGGCCCGGGAACGCCGGAACGCCCGCGGACGCGCCCCGGGACGAGGCCGGGGACGCCGTGCAGGACGGACCGGGCGCGGGTGCGGAGGAGGATGGCTCCCCCGCGGACGCCGGTACGGCGAAGACCGCCGCCTCCGCGGGCGCGGACCCGGGCGAGGAGGGCCCCGAGGCGGGTCCGTCGTCCGAGGACGGCGACGGGGAGCCGGCCCCGGGAGCCCGGGATGCGGCCGACGACGCCTCCGCCGGGGAGGGCGGCGGCCGGCACGACGAGGACGGGACCGGAGCGGCGGACGACGCCCCCGAGGCCGTCGGCGCGAAGGACGAGGACGAGGACCGGGACGGCCGTCCGAAGGCCGGGGGGCCCGTCGACCAGCCCACCGCCGTGTTCCGGACCGGGCGGCCCTCCGCTCCGGCCGTGGACCAGCCCACCACCATGCTCAAGCTGGGCGCGGCGGGTCGTGAGGCCGAGGCCGAGGCCGAGCGGACCAGCAAGTTCGTCGCGCTCAAGCGGGACGAGGACCTCGGCGTCCGCAGGCCTTCCGCCACGCCCGCCACCTCGCTCCCGCAGATCGGACCCGAGCGGACCACGCAGCAGCCGCTGCCGCCCAAGCCGCCGCTGGACCTGCTGGCCGAGCTGACCAACACCCCGCCCCCGCCGCAGACCCCGCTGCGGACCGCCGTGCGGCGGGTCAAGATCTGGACGCCGCTGGTCCTGCTGCTGGTGATCGTGTTTGCGGTCGTACAGAACGTGCGCCCGCTGCCGGCTCCCACCCTGGTGCTCACCGCGGAGGAGACCCACACCTTCGACGGCGACCAGGTGAAGCTGCCCTGGCCGGACGAGGGCCAGGGTTGGATGAGCGGCGACGGCATCGGCACGATGGACCACTTCGGTGGGCAGAAGCCGGTCGCCATCGGCTCGGTCGCCAAGACCATGACGGCGTACATCATCCTGCGCGAGCACCCGCTGAAGCCCGGCGAGGAAGGCCCGAAGATCGAGGTCGACGCGAAGGCGGAGGAGGAGGGCGGCTACTACAAGGACGGCGAGTCCACGCTCCACACCGTCAAGGCCGGCGACTTCCTCACCGAGAAGCAGGCGCTGTCGGCCGTCATGATCCCCTCCGCGAACAACATCGCGCGTCTGCTGGCGCGCTGGGACGCGGGCTCCGAGGAGGCGTTCGTCAAGAAGATGAACGACACCGCCAAGGAGCTCGGGATGACCGACACGACGTACACCGACCCCTCGGGGCTGAAGGAGACCACCGTCTCCACCGCCGAGGACCAGACGAAGCTCGGCATCGCGGCCATGAGAATTCCGGCCATGGTGGCCATCACCAGCGCGGCCAGCTGGACGGACCCGACCGGGAAGTACTGGACCAACTACAACGAGCTGCCCTACACCATGGGCGCGATCGGCATCAAGACCGGCTCCACCACCAAGGCCGGCGGCAACCTGCTCTTCGCCGCCCGCAAGGAGGTGGACGGTCAGACGGTCACCGTCGTCGGCGCGATCCTCGGCCAGCACAAGGGCCCGTCGATCCTGGAGACGGTCAACGAGGTCAGCGAGCCCGCGCTGCGCGCCGCCCAGGAGGCGCTGACCTCGACGAAGATCCTGAAGAAGGGCGACGTCGTCGGGTACGCGGACGACGGTCTCGGCGGCCGTACGCCCGTCGCCGTCACCGAGGACGTCAAGGCCGTCGGCTGGGCGGGGCTGTCGGTGAAGCTGACGTTCGCCGCGGACGAGCTGCCGCACACGGCGGAGGCCGGCACGAAGGTCGGCACGCTCACCGTCGGCGACGGCACGGGCGGCGCCGTCGAGGTGCCGGTCGCTCTGCAGAAGGACCTCGTGGAGCCCGGCTTCACGGAGAGACTGACGCGTCTCACCTGATCCGGGACCGTACGGAGCCGGCGGCCGCCGCCCACCCGGGCGACGGCCGCCGGGCTGCGTGCTAGCGTCACGAAACGGGCAAGCGGAACGGGATACGGGGAGTGCCTTCAGGTGGCCACAGCGGAGCCGACACGCGCCGACGACGCAGATCCGGACCCGGGATCCGGCCCACGAATACCGGTGTCCGGGACACGGCGGACCCCCGAGGGCGCTGAGGAGACCCCGGGCGCTTCCGGCACCCCCGGCGCCCCCGTGGCCGCCGTCCTCGCCGTGCGCGCCCGCATGCTGCCGCACCCGGTGCTGTCCGTCACCGCGCTCGCCGGCCTGCTGCACATCGTCTGGTTCTTCACGTTCGCCAACAGCGGCGGCGACCTCGCCGCGCAGGACGCGTGGGCCGAGTTCGTCGGCCGGCACCCGGACTCCGCGTACAACCTCGCCTGGTACGGCGGCATGCACCCGGTGTCGTACAGCGTGGTGTCGCCGTACCTGATGTCCGTCCTCGGGGTGCGGACCACGATGATGATCGCGGGCACGGTGTCGGCAGGGCTGCTGACGCTGGTGCTGATGCGCAGCCGGGCGGTGCGCAACCCCCTGTGGGCGGCGCTGGCCGGGGTGTTCGCGCTGCTGTGCAACGCGGCCTCGGGGCGGGTGACGTACGGGCTCGGCACGATGTTCGCGCTCGGCGCGGTCGCCGTCGTCTTCTGCTGGCCCCACCGCTGGCGCTACAAGCGCTGGGCGAAGGCCCTGTGCGCGGCCCCGCTGGCGGCGCTGGCCACGATGGCCTCGCCGGTCGCGGGACTGTTCGTGGGCCTGGTGGCGGTGGCGCTGTTCCTGCAGAAGCGCCTGCCGGGGGCCTGGGCGCTGGGTCTCGCGCCCGCCGCGGTGGTGGCGGTGTCGGCCTGGCTGTTCCCGTTCTCGGGAACGCAGCCGATGGGCATCGGCTCGGTGATCCTGCCGCTGCTGTACTCGGTCCTGGTGTACGTCCTGGTCCCCGCGGAGTGGAGGACCGTACGGATCACGGCCGCCGTGTACGGGCTGGGGATCGTGCTGGTCTGGCTGATCAGTTCGCAGATCGGGTCGAACATGACCCGGCTGGCGATGCTGTTCGGCGGGGTGGCGCTGGTGGCGGCGCTGCCGTTCGCGGTGCCGAAGTCCCTCAAGTGGTACGCGATCGTCGTCGCCTTCATCGGCTTCACCGGCTGGATCGGCTTCAAGTCGGTCGACGACGTGGTGCACACCACGCCGCGCGCGGCCTGGGCGCGTGAACTGGCGCCGCTGGTGAACGAGCTCCAGGAGGCCGGCGCCGGACGGGGCCGGGTGGAGGTCGTCCCGGCCCGCTCGCACCGTGAGGCGTCCGCGCTCGCTCCGTACGTCAATCTGGCCCGGGGCTGGAACCGGCAGGCCGACATGGAGCGCAACCCGCTCTTCTACGACGACACCCTCAACTCGGCGAACTACCGCGAGTGGCTGAAGCGCTGGGGCGTGCGCTTCGTGGTGCTGCCCAAGGACGAGCCGGACGGTGACGGCGGTCAGCGGGAGCGGGAGCTGGTGCAGCGCGGTCTGCCGTACCTGAAGCAGATCTGGGGCGACGCCAACTGGCAGCTGTTCGAGGTGGACGACCCGACCCCGCTCGCGGAGCCGAACACGGTGGTGGAGCGGGCCGAGCAGGGCGAGTGGACGCTGCGGGTGGAGAAGGCGGGCCGGGTCCTGATCCGCGTCCCGTACTCGCCGTGGCTGAGCCTCGTCGACGCGGAGGGCAACAAGCTGGAGCCGCCGCAGGAGACGGAGGAGTCCGAGAACCGTCCCGAAGGTGAGCCGAGGACGTACGAGAACGTCCACGGCTGCCTGATGGAGACGGAGGAGGACGCGGAGGGCGACACCTGGACGATGCTGCTGGCGCCGGAGCCGGGGACGTACCGCCTGGCGGCTCCGTACCGGTGGGACCGGGGGACGCCCTGCCCGGACGAGCTGCGCTGACCCCGGACGAGCCGCGCTGACCCCGGGGTTCCACCCCCTCCCGCCCGTTCACAAACATGAACGCGGGTCAATGAGTCGAACATTTTTACGTTCTCTTGACCTGACGCTTTATTGTCATGATCGCGCCATAACGCCCACGATGAGCGGGCACTTCGCGGCCTTCCTCGTCCCTACCCCGCTCAGGCGAAGTGCCAACCAGCTGAGCGGAGTTCACAAGGAAGACCCTGGAAGGGGGGACATGAACAGTCTCGACTGGGCGGTTCTCATCGGATACTTCGCCGTGATGGTCGGCATCGGTGTCTGGTCGCACAAGCGGGTGGACAACGTCAGCGACTTCTTCACGGCCGGCGGCAAGATGCCGTGGTGGCTCTCCGGTATCTCCCACCACATGTCCGGGTACAGCGCGGTGATGTTCACCGGCTACGCCGGCATCGCCTACACCTACGGTGTGACGTCCTTCGTCACCTGGTCGTTCCCCATCGCCCTCGGCATCGCCATCGGGTCGAAGCTGTTCGCCCCGCGGATCAACCGGCTGCGCTCCCGGCTCCACGTGGCCTCACCGCTGGAGTACCTGAAGAACCGCTACGACCTGAAGACCCAGCAGGCGCTGGCCTGGTCCGGCATGCTGCTGAAGATCGTGGACGTGGGCGCGAAGTGGGCGGCGATCGCCACCCTGCTGTCGGTGTTCACCGGTGTCTCGCTCAACCAGGGCATCCTCATCACCGGCGTCGTCACGGCGATCTACTGCACCATCGGCGGCCTGTGGGCGGACGCGCTGACCGAGCTCGGCCAGTTCATCATCCAGCTGCTGGCCGGTCTCGCGATGTTCTTCGCGGTGCTGGTCGAACTCGGCGACCACGGCGGGTTCCTCGGGGCGTGGGACGAGCCGGAGCTCCAGGGCCACGGGGAACCGCTGGCCGGACCGTACGGCACGATCTTCCTGCTGGCGTTCCTGTTCATCAAGCTGTTCGAGTACAACGGCGGCATGCTCAACCAGGCCCAGCGCTACATGGCCACCCCCACCCCCAAGGAGGCGGAGCGCTCGGCGCGGCTGTCGGCGGTGCTGTGGCTGGTCTGGCCGCTGGTCCTGTTCTTCCCGATGTGGATGTCGCCGCTGCTGGTGGAGTCCCAGAAGGCGGACGGCTCCGACTCCTACGCCCTGATGACCGAGCAGCTGCTGCCGCACGGTCTGCTGGGCCTGGTCATCGTCGGCTTCTTCTCCCACACGATGGCCATGTGCTCCTCGGACGCCAACGCCATCGCGGCCGTCTTCACCCGTGACGTGGCGCCGGTGCTGTCGGCGAGGGCGCGGGCGTGGGGCGAGCGGTCCGGCCTGCTCGCGGCCCGGATCACGACGGTGGTCTTCCTCGGCCTGTCCATGGCGGTCGCGACGCAGGTCAACTCGCCGACCTTCAAGGACATCATCACGGTCGTCATCAAGTGGGTGGCCGGACTGATGGGCCCGATCGCCATCCCGATGATGCTGGGCCTGCTGCGCCCGTTCCGCCGCTCCGGTCCCACGGCGGCCATCACCAGCTGGGGCATGGGCCTGCTGGCCTTCTGGCTGGTGAACTACCCGATCCACTGGGCCGTCGACGGCGGCGTGCCGCTGGAGTACCAGGTCTCCATCCCGCTGGCGGTCTCGCTGATCCTGTACGTCCTGATCGGCTACGTGAAGCCGGAGGACACCCCGGAGCGGATGGCCGTCATCGAACGCGTCAACACCGACGGCGACGACGACTCGGCCGCGGCTGCGGTCCCGGCGCCGGCCCCGGCGGAGAAGACCGCCCGGGTGCGGGACTGACGGCCCTCAGGCGCCCCTCGGGTACCTCGCCAGCCAGGCGGGGGACGAGCCGGCGGGTCCGTGCAGCGCGGACCCCTGGGTCATCTCCATCGCGAAGTCGTCGGCGAGTTCCAGGATCGTGGGACGGCCCTCCAGCTCGGCCAGCCAGGCCGGCGGGAGAGCCGTCTCGCCGTGCAGCGCCCCGAGCAGCCCGCCGGTCAGCGCCCCGGCGGCGGCGCTGGGTCCGTCGTGGTTCACGGCCAGGCACAGCCCCTGCCGTACGTCCTCCCCCACCAGCGCGCAGTACACGGCGGCGGCGAGCAGCCCCTCGGCGGTGGCGTTCCCGACCAGCTCGGTGACCCGCCGCGGGGCGGGCCTCCCCTGCCGTACGGCACCCAGCGCGTGCTGGAGCGCGTCCGACACCGGCTGGTGCCCCGGCCGGGCGGCCAGCAGCCCGAGCGTGCGCCGCACCGCCGCGTCCAGGCCCTCGCCCCGGGCCAGCGCGTGCACGATCACGGCGTACGCGCCCGCCGTGAGGCAGGCGACCGGGTGGCCGTGGGTCTGCGCCGCGCACTCCACGGCGAGCTGCGCGACGAGCTGCGGATCCCAGCCGACGAGCAGTCCGAACGGCGCGGACCGGGCGGCGGCCTCGGGCCCCGCCTCACCGGGGTTCTTGGGCGCCTCGAGCGTCCCCATGGTGTCGTCCCCGAGTCCCAGCAGCAGCGTGCGGGCGGGGTCCCGGCGGGCGTACAGCCACTCCTCGCGCGCCAGCCATCCGTCGTCCTCGCGCCGCTCGTCCGGGCCCCAGTCCCGCTGGGTGGTGGCCCAGCGCAGATACGCCCGGTGCAGATCGGTCGGCGGGTGCCAGGCGCCGGTGTCGCGCCGCACCTGGGCGCGGATCAGGCCGTCCACCGTGAAGAGGGTGAGCTGGGTGTGGTGGGTGACGGCGCCGCGCCGGCCGTGGGCGGGGGCGAGGTCGACGAGGCCCTCCGCGCCGTGCGCCTCCCGTATCCCGTCGGCCGTCACCCCGTCCACGGGCGCGCCCAGCGCGTCCCCGAGGGCCACCCCGAGCAGCGTCCCGCGCACCCGGCCGCGGAAGTCCTGCTGCTCGCGACGCCCCCACACGAGCCCGGCAGTACCGCCCACCAAGACCTCCCGGGCACCGTCCGTACGTACGACGCCCAGCACTGTAATCGAACGGGAACGGCCGGTTCGGGGAGCGATGCGGTACGCGGGGTGTGGGGCGTGTGAAGTCAGCGGCCGGAAAGGGCCTGAGGGGGTCTCGGCCGTCGCGGCGCCGTTCCCCCTCGGGCGGGATGTCGCATTCGCCCGGAACAGCTCGTGCTCGGCGCCGCGGGCCACGAGCCCGGCGCGTCGGCGCCGTCGGGCGATCCGCTGCGTCGACAGTCGTTCCCGCACCACGCGCACGCCCCCCACCCGTGTCCCGACCGCCCTCGTTCTGGTTCAACTCCCCTCGGGTACAAGCTGTTTGCACGGGGAAGGAAACCGCCATGCCCACCACACATCCGCGTGGCTCCCTCCCCCTCACCGCCACGCTGCTCACCGCCTCCGTCGCCCTCTACATGGCGCTGGTCGCCTTCGGCAACATCACGGACTTCGGGACGAACCAGGAGTTCGTCCGGCACGTGCTCGCCATGGACACCACGTTCAGGGACGACGACCTGATGTGGCGCGCGATCACGAACAGGGGCGTGCAGGACGCCGCGTACGTCGCGATCATCGTCTGGGAGACGGCCGCCGCGCTGGTCCTGGCGTACGGCGCCTGGCTCTGGACCCGCCCCGACCACGCGCACGCCCGCCGCGTCTCCACCTACGGCCTGCTGATGGTGATGCTCCTCTTCGGCGCCGGCTTCATGGCGGTCGGCGGCGAGTGGTTCGCGATGTGGCAGTCGGAGGACTGGAACGGCCTGGACGCGGCCCTGCGCGTCTTCGTCCTCAGCGGCGTGGTCCTGCTGGTCAACCACCTGCCGGACCGGCGGAGCGGGCGGTCCGCGCATCACCCCGACTGACTTCGGAACATGTTCCGAAGCACTGCCGATCCGTGTCCACTCCCACGGTCGCCCTCTCAGGACTGTCGAAGAACGCACGTCGGCGCTTCGAAGCCCTGCGCCGCGATCCACCGTCCCGAGCCGGCCCGGCCGTCGGCACGGGCTCCGCGGCCGGCCGGCCACCGGCGGCCCCGGCGGCCGGGACCACCCCCAGTGGGAGTACGAGGTGACAGCGGGCGGCCGCGTCCGCTGCCTCGTCGACGAGGCACGCCGCACGGTTCGTTTCGTGTACGCGTCCACTCGCCGCCCGAAGGGCACCGAGCAGCCTCGCACGTCGCCGCGACCGGTGTTCCCGTGCTCCGGCGCGCCTACTCGACGACCCGGACCGTCGTGCCCGCCTCCCCGAAGGTCCACAGGGCCTTGCCGTCGGACTTGGCGACGCGGATGCCGCCCGTCTGCGCGCCCGGCTCGGCGGGCGGGGGCGAGGAGCCGTCGACCGCGTTGGAGAAGGCGACGAAGACGCCGGACTTCTGGGCGAAGTACATGATGTGCTCGACCGGGACGCCGTCGCTGCCGGTGGTGGCCTCGGTGCGCTTGCCGATCGTGTACGTGCCGGGGTCCGGGGCGACCGTGCCCGGCCAGACCGCGAAGGAGCGGAGGGGGGCGTCGCGGGCGTCCACCAGCCAGACCCGTTTCTCGCCGAGGGAGTAGACGATCCGGCGGCCGGTGCCCGAGTCGGCCGGTACCGCCGCCGGTTTCTCCTCCTGCGGCTCGGCGGACGGTTTCGCGTCCGCCGTCGCCGACGCGCTCGGCCGGGGCGTGGCGGCGACGGGCTTCGTCCCCTGGTCCGCCTGGACGGCCAGGACCACCACCGCGGCAATCGCCCCCGTGGTCAGCCCGGTCACCCAGGCCCACGAGGGAAGACGGGCAGGCACCGGTACGCATCTCCTCAGCTACGGGTCCCGATCGAAGGCCACGGGTTCCGGTCCGAAGACCGCGGGTTCCGATCGAACGCGGTTCGGATCATCCTACTGCCAGCACCCGTGCGTCCCCGGCCCGTCTCAGTCCAGCACCGGCAGCAGTTCCGGGAGGTGACCGTCCGACGCCTCCGCCGCGCGACGGCGCTCCTCCGGCACCTCGCCGTACAGGGTCGTACGGGGCCTGGCGGGGCGTCCGGCGGCCTCCGCGACCGCGATCAGGTCCTTGACCGACTTGTAGGAACCGTACGACGAGCCCGCCATCCGCGAGATCGTCTCCTCCATCAGCGTCCCGCCGAGGTCGTTCGCCCCGGAGCGGAGCATCTCCGCCGCGCCCTCCGCGCCCAGTTTCACCCAGCTCGTCTGGATGTTGGGGATGTGCGGGTGCAACAGGAGGCGGGCCATCGCCGTGACCGCGCGGTTGTCCCGGACCGTCGGGCCGGGACGGGCGATGCCTGCCAGGTAGACGGGGGCGTTGGTGTGCACGAAGGGGAGGGTCACGAACTCCGTGAACCCGCCGGTCCGCTGCTGGATCCCCGCCAGGGTGCGCAGGTGGCCCAGCCAGTGGCGGGGCTGGTCGACGTGGCCGTACATCATCGTCGAGGACGAGCGGATGCCCAGCTCGTGGGCGGTGGTGACCACCTCGGTCCAGGTCGCCGCCGGCAGTTTGCCCTTGGTCAGGATCCAGCGGACCTCGTCGTCGAGGATCTCCGCCGCCGTGCCGGGGATGGTGTCCAGGCCGGCCTCCTTCGCCGCCGTGAGCCACTCCCGGATCGACATGCCGGTGCGGGTCGCGCCGTTGACGACCTCCATCGGGGAGAAGGCGTGCACGTGCATGCCGGGGACGCGCTCCTTCACCGCCCTCGCGATGTCGAAGTACGCCGTGCCGGGCAGGTCGGGGTGGATGCCGCCCTGCATGCAGACCTCCACCGCGCCCACGTCCCACGCCTGCCGGGCGCGGTCGGCGACCTGGTCGAGCGAGAGGGTGTAGGCGTCCGCGTCGGTGCGGCGCTGCGCGAAGGCGCAGAAGCGGCAGCCGGTGTAGCAGACGTTGGTGAAGTTGATGTTGCGGGTGACGATGTACGTCACGTCGTCGCCCACCGCCGACTTGCGCACGTCGTCCGCGACCCGGCACAGCGCGTCCAGGGCGGGTCCGTCGGCGTGCAGCAGCGCCAGCGCCTCCGCGTCGGTCAGCTTCGTCGGGTCGTCGGCCGCCGTGCGCAGGGCCCCGCGCACGTCGGTGTCGATGCGCTCGGGCACCATGCCGGGGGCGGCGGCCTCGCGCAGGGCGTCCCAGTCGCCGTAGACCTCGTCGAAGTCCTCGCGCCGGTCGCCGGTGCGGCCCTCGGTGTCGATGGTGCGGTGCAGGTCGGTGCGGCCCGTCGCGGTGAACGCCTCGTCCGGCTCCTGCCAGGGCAGCCCCTGCGGGAGCGCGTCGGGGCGTGCCAGGCCGGTGGCCGGGTCGGCGAGCGCGGCCACGTGCGGGCGCAGCCGCGGGTCCAGCCACGGCTCGCCCCGCCGTACGAACTCCGGGTAGACGCAGAGCCGTTCGCGCAGCTCGAAGCCGGCCGCCCGGGACTTCCGGGCCAGTTCCTCGATCCGCGGCCACGGGCGCTCGGGGTTGACGTGGTCGATGGTGAGCGGGGAGACCCCGCCCCAGTCGTCGATCCCGGCCGCGATCAGCCGCCCGTACTCGGCGTCGA
The DNA here is from genome assembly GCF_055633275.1 of Streptomyces sp. 12E. Classification (NCBI taxonomy): domain Bacteria; kingdom Bacillati; phylum Actinomycetota; class Actinomycetes; order Kitasatosporales; family Streptomycetaceae; genus Streptomyces; species Streptomyces sp. 12E. The sequence continues at coordinate 3,194,286 of NZ_JBVNCJ010000001.1, forward strand.
CCAGGTTCGGCGGGGCCTGCAGACAGGCGGAGGGGCCGAGGACCAGCCGGGCGACGGCGACCGCGGCGACCAGCTCGTCGAGTTCCGCGTCCGGCATGCCGCGCATCGCGGTGTCCGGCTTGGCGCGGAAGTTCTGGATGATCACTTCCTGGATGCCGTGGTGGGCGCGGGCGACCTTCCGCAGCGCGAACAGCGACTCGGCCCGCTCCTCGTAGGTCTCGCCGATGCCGATGAGGATGCCGGAGGTGAAGGGGACCGAGGAGCGGCCCGCGTCCTCCAGGACCCGCAGCCGCACGGCCGGCTCCTTGTCCGGGGAGCCGTGGTGGGGGCCGCCGGGCTCGGACCACAGACGGGTGGCGGTGGTCTCCAGCATCATGCCCATGGAGGGCGCGACGGGCTTCAGCCGCTGGAAGTCCGTCCAGGTCAGGACGCCCGGGTTGAGGTGCGGGAGGAGTCCCGTCTCCTCCAGGATCCGGACGGAGACCGCCCGCACGTACGCGATCGTGTCGTCGTAGCCGTGCGCGTCGAGCCACTCGCGCGCCTCGGGCCAGCGGTCCTCGGGCTTGTCGCCGAGGGTGATGAGGGCTTCCTTGCAACCGAGCGCGGCGCCCTTGCGGGCGACGTCCAGCACCTCGTCCGGCGACATGAACATCCCGTGCCCGGCCCGGCGCAGCTTGCCGGGCACGGTGACGAACGTGCAGTAGTGGCACTTGTCCCGGCACAGCCGGGTCAGCGGGACGAAGACGCTCTTCGAGTACGTGATGACACCGGGCCGCCCCGCCGCCCGGAGCCCCGCGTCCCGCACCCGGGCGGCCGACGCGGAGAGGTCCTGGAGGTGCTCACCGCGCGCCTGGAGCAGGACCGCCGCCTCGGAGACGTCCAGGGAGACGCCGTCCCGGGCGCGTCTGAGGGCGCGCCGCAGGGAGTTCTCGGTGGGGCCGCCGGTTCCGGTGGTCACGGAAGTCGTCATCCCTTGAGCATACGTTCGGACCGATCAGGCCCCCTGCCCGTCCACGAACGGCTGGAACGCGTCCAGCGCCCGCAGCACCCCCGCCTCCCCCTCCGGCGGCAGCTGCACCACGACCTCCTCGATGCCCAGCTCCGCGAAGTGGGCCAGCTTGCCCGCGTTGGGCAGGACGGCGTACGGCACCACCTGGAGGGCGCCGGGATCGCGGCCCGCGTCGGCCCAGGCGGTGCGCAGCGCGGGCAGCGACTCCGTCAGGCCCCGCCCGCCGATCGGCAGCCAGCCGTCGGCGTACTCGCAGACGCTCGCGAACAGCTTCGGGCCCGCCGCCCCGCCGACCAGCGTGCGCGGCCCGACCACCGGCCCGCGCGGCTTCTGCACCGGCTTGGGGTGCGCGAAGCTCGCCCGCACGCTCCCGAACTCCCCGTCGTACGCCGTCGGCTCCTCCGCCCACAGCGCCCGCATCAGCCCCATCCGGTCCCGCACCAGCTCCCGCCGGGTGCGCCACCGCACCCCGTGGTCGGCGGCCTCCTCCACGTTCCAGCCGAAGCCGAGGCCGAGCGTGAACCGGCCGCCGGAGAGGTGGTCCAGGGTCGCGACCTGCTTCGCCAGGTCGATCGGGTCGTGCTGCGCGGCGAGCGTGATGCCGGTGCCGAGCCCCAGCCGCTCGGTGACGGCGGCGGCCTGCCCGAGCGCGACGAAGGGGTCGAGCGTGCGGCCGTACTCCCGCGGCAGCTCCCCGCCCGCCGGGTACGGGCTGGTCCGCTCGACGGGGATGTGCGTGTGCTCCGGCAGGTACAGCCCGGCGAACCCGCGCTGCTCCAGCTCGCGGGCGAGCCGGACCGGGGTGATCGTCTCGTCGGTGAGGAAGATCGTGACGGCGATGCGCATGGGCGGCCTTTCGTACGCGGACGACGGACCCATCAATACCCGTGCGACCCCCATCTGTCCATACCGACCGGTCGGGATCGACTCCCGGCCCCCCTCGGCCCCTCGCGCCCTCAGTGGAGGGCCAGCCAGCCGATCCCCACGACCACCGTGACACCGCCGACGGCCAGATCGGCCGGCCGGTGGCGGTGCAGCGCCAGACCCAGCAGCACGGCGGTGAGCAGCACGGCGACCGTCCCGATCGCGCCTTTCACGAGGCCGTGGCTGAAACCGAACTCGTTGACGTGCCGGATGATCCAGGCGAACCAGGAGAGTCTCATGATCTGTCGTCGATTCCCTTCTCCCACACGGCAGTCCACCGCTCACCGCAAAGGTCTCACAGCGTCGTCCCGGTCCTCTCCGGCCGTCGGCAGGCCCGCCGCACGGCGACTTCCGGCACCCCGCGCGCCGGACACACGTACCGGAGCGCCACCGCCTTCCCGCGCCGGATCAACCCCGTCCTGCGCCGGCTCCCGTTCCAGGCGGTCCCGCAGACCGCCGGCCGGGCCTCCGGACCGCCCCGCAGGACCCCGGTGGGCGAACGGGGGGGCCGGGAACCCCTTCCGGCTGGTGTCGGAGTCCGGCGAACGGTCGCAGTACGTCCGCGACATCAAGGCGGACCCCCGGGTGCGGGTGCGGGTGGATCCGGACGACTGAGGAGAACGTGTGCAGGCTCGGTGACGGCCCTCCGTTCCCTGGGCGATCGCCGTGTGATCGCCGTCTCGCACGACTGCCGCTTCCGCCACGAACAAGGCAAACTGGCGTAGTTGCTCAGGACGTAGAGGGGGACTGGATGGACGGTGGGCCGCGAGGACCGGAGCAGCGGCGTCCCGGCTCCTCGGCGGAGCCCGGGACGCTGCGCTTCAGCGTGCTCGGACCGGTGCGCGCCTGGCGCGAGGACGAGCCGGTCGCCACCGGCAGCCCTCAGCAACGCGCCCTGCTCGCGGCCCTGCTGCTGCGCGAGGGCCGTACGGCCACGGCGGCCGAACTCATCGGCGCCCTGTGGGGCGAGAACCCCCCGTCCCAGGCACTGGCGGCGGTGCGCACCTACGCCTCCCGGCTGCGGAAGGTGCTGGACCCCGGTGTCCTGGTCAGCGAGTCCGGCGGCTACGCGGTGCGCGGGCTCGGCGAGGGCGCGCTGGACCTCGCGGCGGCGCAGGAGCTGGCGGCGGAGGCGGAGAAGGCGCGGAACACCGGGGACCTGTGCCACGCACGGGACGTGCTGAACCGCGCCCTGTCCCTGTGGGACGGCGAGACGCTGGCGGGGGTGCCGGGCCCGTACGCGGAGGCCCAGCGGGTCCGCCTGGAGGAATGGCGGCTCCAACTGCTGGAGTCCAGGCTGGACATGGACCTGGAACAGGGCTGCCACGCGGAGGCGGTCTCGGAACTGACGGCGCTGACGGCGGCGCACCCGCTGCGGGAGCGCCTTCGCGAACTGCTGATGCTGGCCCTGTACCGCAGCGGCCGCCAGGCGGAGGCGCTCGCGGTGTACGCGGACACCCGCCGTCTCCTCGCCGACGAACTCGGCGTCGATCCGCGCCCGGGTCTGCAGGACCTCCAGCAACGCGTCCTCCGGGCCGACCCGGCCCTCGTGGAACCCTCCGCCCCCCTGGCGGAACCGGTGGCGGTCCCCGTCCGCCCGGCCCAGCTCCCGGCGACGGTGCCGGACTTCACGGGGCGCGCGTCCCTCGTACGGGAGCTGAGCGAGGTGCTCGCCTCGGCGTCCGGTGAGGGGGCCCGGGTGATGGCGGTGTCGGCGCTGGCGGGCATCGGCGGCGTCGGCAAGACGACACTGGCGGTGCACGTGGCACACGGCGCGCGGTCGGCCTTCCCCGACGGCCAGCTGTACGTCGACCTCCAGGGCGCCGGCGCGAGGTCGGCGGATCCGGAGACGGTCCTGGGCTCCTTCCTGCGCGCCCTCGGTACGGCGGACTCGGCGATCCCGGACTCGCTGGAGGAGCGGGCGGCGCTGTACCGCTCGGTCCTGGACGGCCGCAGGATCCTGGTGCTGCTGGACAACGCGCGGGACGCGGCGCAGGTGCGGCCCCTGCTGCCGGGGACGGCGGGCTGCGCGGCGCTGGTGACGTCGCGGGTGCGGATGGTGGGCCTGGCCGGGGCGCACCTGGTCGACCTGGACGTGATGTCACCGGAGGAGGCGCTGGCGCTCTTCACGAAGATCGTCGGTGAGGAACGGGTGCGGTCGGAGCGCGAGGCCGCCCTGGACGTGGTGGCGGCCTGCGGCTTCCTGCCGCTGGCGATCCGCATCGCGGCGTCCAGGCTGGCGTCGAGGAGGACGTGGACGGTCTCGGTCCTGGCGGCGAAGCTCGCCGACGAACGCCGCAGGCTCGACGAACTCCAGGCGGGCGACCTGGCCGTGAAGGCGACCTTCGAGCTGGGCTACGGGCAGCTCGAACCGGCCCAGGCACGGGCGTTCCGGCTGCTGGGGCTGGCGGACGGCCCGGACATCTCGCTGGCGGCGGCGACTGCCGTACTGGACCTGCCCGTGGAGGACACGGAGGACCTGCTGGAGTCCCTGGTCGACACGTCCCTGTTGGAGTCGGCGGCGCCGGGACGCTACCGCTTCCACGACCTGGTGCGGCTCTACGCGCGTGCTTGTGCGGAGAGGGACGAGCAGTCGCCGAGCGAGCGGGAGGCGGCGTTGTCGCGGTTGCTGGACTTCTATCTGGCGACGGCGGCGGGGGTGTACGCGATCGAGCGGCCGGGGGACCGGACGGTGGACCACCTCGAGCCCACCGAATTCCCGGGGAAGGGGTTCAGCGACGACGTCGACGCGCTGGACTGGCTCCACTCCGAGTCCGCCTGCATCCTGGCGTGCGTCAGGCAGTCGCTGAAGCCGAGCACGTTGCGGCGTGGTGTCGACCTCTTGCTCGCTTCGAAGGACCTGGCGGAATCAGGGGCGAGTTCGCTCAGCTACGAGGCAGCCGCCTTCGCCGCGAGGGATGCCACGGCGGCCGCAGGAGACGCTCATGCGGAGGGGCGTGCGCGCACGACACTGGCCCAGGTCCTCAGCAGAGCCGGGCGCTTCGACGAAGCAGGCGCGGAGGCCGAGATCGCCATCGAGCTCGGGAACCGGACCAGGGATCCCTGGACAAGGGGCAACGCCCACAACGAGCAGGGCATCATCGCCAATTGCAGGAACCAGCGTGCCGTCAGTGAAACCCACCTCCTCGAAGCCATCGCGGCGTTTCGGTCCGACGGCAACCGGCCCGGTGAGGCGAGCGCGCTGTGCAACCTCTCGCGTGTCCTCGTATCGGTGGGACGCACGGCCTCGGCGATCGATCTGGTCCGCCGGGGAATCACGATCTACGACGAACTCGGGCTGACCTTCCGCCTGGCCAACGCCAGGTACGCCCTGGGCATCGCGCTCAGCCACGCGGCCCGTCATGTCGAGGCGCTGACCGAGCTGTCCACCGCGCTCCAGACCTTCGTGGAGAACCGGCAGCGCCTGTGGGAAGGGGCCACTCACTTCCGCATCGCCCAGGTCCACCTCTCGGCTCGTCGGCCGGCCCAGGCGGCACAGCACGCCGAACAGGCACTGGCGACAGGGAGCATCGGCGGTGACTGGATGCAGGCCAACATCCTCACGCTCCTGGGGCGTTCCCTCAGCGCTCTCGGCCAGACCGATCGCGCGCGTGCGTGCTGGCGCGACGCTCTGGCCATCTACGAGCGGTCGGAGGCGCCCGAAGCCGCTGAGCTGCGGACACTGCTCCGGCCCGTCGGAGCCGCCTGAGCCCGCCGGGCGTTCATCGAACGTTTATGGGCGGCTGCCACTCTCAATGCATCGATCCATCGCGTCGGGGGGCAGATGGATCGCCGGGGGTTCGCCTGTAGGGTGAACGGCCCCACAACGCCTGTTCGGCGACTTTCGGGGGAGAGTCGCCGAACAGGCGTCACCTGCCCGTCGTTCCGTCCATTCCATGGGGGATCGCAGTCATGAGCGACACCGCGAACAGCAACGAAGAAGTCGAGCGCGACACCATCACGACGCTCGACAGCCACATGCCGGCTCCGCCGAAGGACGGCACGGCCACCACTCAGGACAGCCACATGCCGGCTCCGCCGAAGGACGACGCGATCACCACCCTCGACAGCCACATGCCCGCCCCGCCCGCTCTGGACCTGGGCGGCAAGTAGACCTTTCCCGCACGGGGATCGGCCGCGGCGGCGCGGAGGGGGAGCCGTCGCGGCCGATGCGCGTCCGCACGGGTTCCTGGTCAGTCTTCGACGCGAACCGCTCGCTTCACTCGAACAACTGGCTGCGCTCGTCCTCACGTCCTTTCCCGACGCCCGCCGCCCGTCCGCACCGGGTCCCCGCACACCGGGGACACCATCGACGAACCGGCTCCCGTGAAGGAGTACCGCGAGTCGTACGGTCGCCTCAGGGCCGCCGCTCATCGCTCCGGCCGCCCTCTCCCTCGTGCTGGAGGCGCCGCTGCCGGGCGCCGTTCGGGCGCGGGACCGGCTGAGGCTCGTCGACCGCGACTCCGGCTCGCCCGCGGGGACGACCGCGCGCCTCCGCATGCTCGACGCCGGTCCCCACCCGGACCGGCACCGTCCCGGACCCGGGTACGGCGACGTCCTGGGAGCGGGTGAGGACTTCCGCGCCGGTCTCGTCCTCGAACCTCACGGTGACGGTGAAGACGCCGTCCGCGGTGTTCTCGTCGGTGACCTCGACCGTGGCGTACGGGGTCCCCTCCGAGGCGCGGTCCACCGGTGTCACCGTGGCGTCCTGCGGGGACGTCGACGCCTCTCCGCCGTCCCCGCCGCCGTCCGAGGTGTCGTAGTCGTCGTCGTCATCGTCATCGTCGTAGTCCCGGTGCGAGCCGCCGCCCGAGGTCGACGAGTCGTGGTTCCGGCCGGAGCGGCTGCATCCGTCGCCGCTGTCGCCGTGGCCGCGCCGGTCGAGAAGCCGGTGAGGGTGAGGACGACGAGTGCCGGAGCCGCTGTGAGCTTGAGCGTGTTCCCCGAGGATTCACGGCCGTCAGGCCACCGATCTCCGCGTCACGGGCGCGTCACCGTCCGGCGACCGTCGCGTACCCGGCGTAGCGTCTGCCGGGGGAGCGGCGGGCCGCCGGTCCCCGCAGCGACGGCCGCCGTCCGACCGCCCTTCCGTGCACCCCGGTACGACGGCCGTCCCGCACCCCGCCTACGCCGTGCGGGCCGTCCCCGTCCCCTTCTCCGCGTCCAGCGCGTACACGCAGCGGTCCTTGCTGCACGCGTACACCACGCCGTCCCGGACCACCGGTGAGCCGGTGATCTCGCCGCCGGTCGCCAGCTTCCACCTCAGGCGGCCGTCGTCGGCCTTCAGGGTGTAGAGCAGGTGGTCGCTGGAGCCGAAGTGGATGCGCCCCTCCGCGACCACGGGCGCGCCCACGATCTCGCCGCCGGACTGGAAGCGCCACTTGGGCGTGCCGGTGACCGCGTCCAGGGTGTACAGGCCCTTGCCGCTGCCCACGTGGACGTGGCCGGCGGCGACCAGGACCGGGTCGACGGAGGAGCGGGACTCGGTGGCGATGCGCCAGCGGTCGCGGCCGTCGGTGGCGTCGAGGGCGTAGACCGTGCCGAGGTAGTCGGCGAGGTAGAGGCCGCCGCCGGTGACCGCCGGACCGGGGACGAACGCGGGCGGGGCGAGGAAGACCGCCGGGGCCTCGAAGTGCCAGCGGACGTGGCCGGTGGTGACCTCCAGGGCGAGGACGCGGGTGCCGGCGCAGACGTAGACGTGGCCGTCGGGGGCGTGCGTCACCCGGACGGGCACTCCGCCGCAGGAGGCCGCGTCACCGATGGGGTACGACCAGCGCTCGTCGCCGGTGCGGGCGTCGAGGGCGCGCAGGCGGGCGTCCTGCCAGACGTAGACCGTGCCCTCGTGGACGGCGGGGCCGGCCTCGGGGGACTCGAAGTCGGTCTGGCAGCCGCCGACCTCCCACAGCTTCCGTCCGGTGGACGCCTCCCACCCCTGGACGCCGCCGCCGCGCGTGCCGGTGACGACGGTGCCGCGGTCGGCCTTGAGGGAGTACACCCAGGCGTCCGTGGGCAGCCGCCACAGGTCGCCGCCCTCGCGGGCGTCGAGGGCGAACAGGGTGGGTCCGTCGGAGGCGTGGATACGGCCGTCGGCGACCGTCATCGACCAGGCGACGTCGCGGGTCTTGAAGCGGCGCCGGCCGGTGGCGACGTCGAGGGCGTGCACCTCGAAGGAGGTGACGTAGACGAGGTCGCCGTCGACGGCCGGGGTGCCCCAGACGTCGTTGGACATGCGGAAGCGCCACGGGCGCCAGCCGCCGGGCTGCTCCGGCGCCGCGGTGGGCGCCGGTACGGCCGGGTCGGCGCCGTTGACGCCGGGGCGGGGCTTGGACCAGGTGGCGGCCAGGGCGGCGGCCGGCGAGGGCGCCTTGGCGGCGGCCGCGCGCGTGTCGGCGACGCGCGGGCCGGGTCCGATGGGCACCGCCACGCCCGCCAGCCGTACGGGGCCGGCGTCGGAGGCGCCCGTGGGGACGCCCACCGGTGCGGGCCTGGACGGGGGCGGCGGCGGGACGACCGGGTCGTGCGGGGGCGGCGGGGGGACGTGGGGGCGGGCCCCGCCGCCGCTGCGGCCGGTTCCGTGCGCGGGCCTGACCGTCGTCCGGCCGCCCCGCCGCGCCTCGATCAGGCTCACCGCCCGCTCGGGCAGCCACGCCGACGCCGTACCGCTGTCGTCGGAGCCGGAGCCGAACAGGTGCGGGGCGAGCTGGGCCTGGAGGTCGGCGGGGTTGGGCCGGGCCGTGGCGTCCATCTGCATGCAGGCTTCGATGAGCGGGCGCAGCTCGTCCGGGAGGCCTTCGAGGTCCGGGCCCTCGCGCAGCAGCATGAAGACGGTCTCGACGGGGTTGGCGCCATGGAACGGCGGATGCCCCGTGGCGGCGAAGACCAGCATCGAACCGAGGGAGAACACGTCGCTCGCGCCGGTGACGCTGCGGGAGTCCTTGGCCTGCTCCGGGGACATGTAGGCGGGGGTGCCGACGGCGACGTTCGTCATCGTCAGACGGGTGTTCGAGACGCCGGAGGCGATGCCGAAGTCGATCACCCGGGGGCCGTCCTCGACGACGAGGACGTTGGAGGGCTTCAGGTCGCGGTGGACCAGCCCGGCGCCGTGGATCGACTGGAGCGCCTCCGCGACGCCCGCCGCGAGCCAGCGCACCGCCTGGGCCGGGAGCGGCCCGCACTCGTTCACTATCTCCTCGAGGGAGGGCGCGGGAACGTACGCGGTGGCCAGCCACGGCACGGCGGCGCGCGGATCGGCGTCCACGACGGCCGCCGTGTAGAAACCGGAGACCGCGCGGGCCGCCTCGACCTCGCGCGTGAAGCGGACCCGGAACAGCTGGTCCTCGGCCAGTTCGGTCCGGACCGTCTTGATCGCCACCCGCCGCCCGGACGCCGAGCGCGCGAGATAGACCAGCCCCATGCCGCCGGCTCCCAGCCGTCCCAGCACCTCGAACGGCCCGATACGCCGCGGATCGTGCTGCGTCAGCTGATCCACCACTTGCCTGCCACCTCCCCGTACGAGTCGCGCCACCACCTGTGCCCGCGACCGTAGTGCAGCGTCTCACCACCGCACCGCCGTGGCGGCACGCACCCCGATTCTTCCTGTCCGCGCCCCCGGTTGCGAACCGGCCGACAAATCGGATGTCCAGGTTTTCACACGACACAGGGGGTGGAAACGGTTCAACGGTTCATCGGTGCAGCAGTGCGAAGGACGCCCCCTGATCGTCGGTGACCACGGCCGCCGTGCCGTAGGACGTCCCGAAGGGCGGAACCTGGACCCGGCCGCCGAGCCGGACCACCTCCTCCATGGCGGCCCCGGGGTCCTCGACGGCGAAGTGGACGAGGAAGTGCGGCGGCATCTCGGCGGGGAAGACGTCGGAGACCGGCGCGCGGCCGAAGTCGGGGTCGGCGTCCGGGCCGAACAGGGCGTCGTGGAAGAGGCCGCCGTAGAAGGTGTTGGCCGTCTGCGTGTCCCGCGCGTACAGCTGCACCCAGGCGAAGGCGCCCGGCTCGTGGCGGCGCCCGAAGCCGGGGGTCCGAGCGCCCTGCCAGAGGGAGAACACCGCCCCCTCGGGATCGGTGACCAGCGCGGTGACGCCGAGGTCGCCGAAGGGCTCCGGCGGGGCGACGACCTGCCCGCCGGCCGCGCGGATCCGCCGGCACAGCGCCCCGGCGTCCGGGGTGGCGAAGGACACCGTCCACACGGTGGGCAGCCGACCGTCCGTCTTGTGCGCGAGGGAGGCGACGGGGGCGCCGTCCTTCAACGCCCGCACGGTCCCCCGGGGCTGGTCCTCGAAGGTCCATCCGAAGAGCCCGCCGTAGAACCGCTTGCCCGCCTCCACGTCGGGCAGCTGCGCGTCCACCCAGCAGGGGGTGCCCTCCGTGTACTCCGATGCCCTGTTTTCGGCCATGCCGCCAAGGTAACCGCGTCGCCCGCAGGCCGCAGACCAGGCACACCAGCCTCCACGGCCTCGCGCACCCCATTTGCAGTCGGCCGAATCGCGCTCGGATCACCCGTCGGTAAGCTGACGGCATGACAGGACAAGTGCGTACCGTCGACGGCCGCGTGGCCGGCCGGCGTGGGCAGGCGACCCGGCAGAAACTGCTCGACTGCCTCAGCGAGATGCTCAGCTCCTCCCCCTACCGGGACGTCAAGGTCATCGATGTCGCACGCAAGGCGGGCACCTCGCCCGCGACCTTCTACCAGTACTTCCCGGACGTCGAGGGCGCCGTCCTGGAGATCGCCGAGCGCACGGCCGCCGAGAGCGCCGGGCTGAGCGAGCTGCTGGAGGGCCGCTCCTGGACGGGGAAGGCCGGCTGGCAGACGGCACAGGAACTCGTGGACGGATTCCTGGAGTTCTGGCGCGACAACGACGCGATCCTGCGGGTCGTGGACCTCGGCGCGGCCGAGGGCGACAAGCGCTTCTACAAGATCCGCATGAAGATCCTGAACTCCGTGAACAACTCGCTGGCGGACTCCGTCACCGAGCTGCAGGCCAAGGGACGGATCGACAAGGACGTGAACCCCGCCGCGGTCGCCGGCTCCCTGGTGGCCATGCTCGCGGCCGTCGCCTCCCACCAGAAAGGTTTCTCCTCCTGGGGCGTGAAGCAGGCGGAGCTCAAACCGAACCTGGCCCTGCTGGTGCACCTGGGGATCACCGGCAAGAAGCCGGCGAAGTAGGCGCCCGGCGGCCCACACCGATGCACCATCACGCAAGTCCTGTCAGACGGGCGGCGGTTCACTCCGGTGGGCCGCCGCCCGTCGTTTTCCGCACGGTGCCGGGAGAAGGGGGAACACGGCGCCGCCCGAACGGTGTTGTGCATCGGCGACGCCGATCGCAGACCCGAGTGAACACCCGACGCACACGTCGCAGGAGGAACCCGGAATGGCCCTGACCCGCGAAGAACGCGAACAGTTCCTGGCCGAGCCGCACGTCGCGGCCCTGGCGGTCGACGCGGGGGACGGCCGCGCCCCGCTCACCGTGCCGATCTGGTACCAGTACGAGCCCGGCGGCGACGTGTGGATCATGACCGGCCTGGACTCGCGCAAGAACCGGCTGATCGGCGCGGCGGGGCGGTTCTCGCTCATGGTCGACCGCCTCGAACCCACCATCCGCTACGTCTCGGTCGAGGGGCCGGTGCTCGACACCGCTCCGGCCACGATCGAGCGGCTGCGGGAGATCTCCGCGCGCTATCTGCCGGCCGACAAGGTCGAGGGGTACGTCGACTTCGCCTGGAAGAACCACGGCGAGCAGGTCGTCGTCCGGATGCGGCCCGAACGGTGGGTGTCGTCGGACCTCGGATCGGTGTGAGACCGCCGGACGCCCGACAATCGGCCCATGGAACCCGATCTCCACGAGCTGCTGAGGTCACTGCGGGTGTGGGACCCGGAGGTCACCGACCTGCCGGCGTTCGACCCGGCCGCCGCGCCCGCCGAGCCGCTGCCGCTGTTCACACGGTGGTTCGCCGAGGCCGTGGCCGCCGGTCAGACCGAGCCGCACACCATGTCCCTGGCCACGGCGGACGCGCGGGGGCTGCCCGACGCACGGATCGTGATGCTGCACGGCGCGGACGAGGACGGCTGGTCCTTCGCCACCCACGCGCACAGCCGCAAGGGCGGTCACCTCGCCGCGCGCCCGTACGCCGCCCTGGCCTTCTACTGGCCGGTGCTGGGCCGCCAGGTGCGGGTGCGCGGGCCCGTCGGGGCGGCCCCGCCCGAGGAGGCACAGGCGGATCTGCACGCCCGTTCCACCGGGGCGCTGGCGGCCGCGCTGACCGGCAGGCAGAGCGCGGTCCTCGGGTCGGCCCAGGAGCTGGCGCGGGCCTCGGAGGCGGCATGGGAACGGGCGCGGAGCGCGCCGGACACCCCGGCCCCGTCCTGGACCCTGTACCGGCTGCGGGCGGACGAGGTGGAGTTCTTCCAGGGCGAGGCCCGGCGGCGGCACGTACGGCTCCGCTACCGGCGCGGGGCGGAGGGCTGGGTCAGGGAATCGCTGTGGCCCTGAACACGGGCTCCGGGTCGGTGACGGGACGGGCGCGCGGACCGGCGTGCGGACGGGCGTCGCGGAACGCGTCGCGGCGGCCGGCCTCGAGGAGGGCCCCGGCGCGCGGGCGCGGCCCGTGACCGCGGACTCCGGGGAGGGTCCGGGGCGGGGTGCGGTCGGGTGAGGAGGGCATGGGGGCGTTCGAGCGCGCGGTCCCCGCGCACGTGATCAATCCGCAACCAATTCCGGTCTTGACCGAGACCCATCAACCGGGTGCGTGATTACGCTCGCGCTCATGGCCGACTCCTCCGACTCCTCCACGCCCGCGCGGCCCGCCGCGCCGCACCGGGCGGACCGCCCCGTCTACGTCATCGGCGGCGGACCGGGCGGACTCGCCGTCGCGTACGCCCTGCGCGCCCGGGGGGTGCGGGCCGTCGTCCTGGAGCGTTCCGGCCGCGTGGGGGACTCCTGGCGGCGTCACTACGACCGGCTGCGGCTGCACACCACCCGGCGCCTGTCCGCGCTGCCCGGGCTGCCGATGCCGCGCCGGTTCGGGCGGTGGCCGGCCCGCGACGACGTGGTCCGGTACCTGGAGAAGTACGCCGAGCACCACCGGCTGGAGATCGTCACCGGGGTCGAGGTCTCGCGGGTCGAGCGCACCCCCGACGGCACCGGCTGGCTGCTGCACGCCACCGGGGGCCGCGAGCTGACCGGCGCGGCGGTCGTCGTCGCCACCGGCTTCAACCACACGCCCCGCGTCCCCGACTGGCCCGGCCGGGACACGTACGCCGGCGAGTTCCTGCACGCGTCCGAGTACCGCGACGCGAAGCCCTTCGCCGGCCGGGACGTCCTGGTCGTGGGCGTCGGCAACACGGGTGCCGAGATCGCCGTGGACCTGGCGGAGGGGGGCGCCTCCCGGGTGCGCCTCGCGGTGCGCACCCCTCCGCACATCGTGCGCCGCTCGACCGCGGGCTGGCCCGCGCAGTACTCGGGCGTCCTGGTGCGCCGGCTGCCGGTCCGCCTCGTCGACCGGCTGTGCCGGGTCCAGGCGAGAGTGGCGCTGCCGGACCTGTCGGCCCAGGGGCTCCCGCGCCCCGGGACCGGTCTGTACAGCCGGGTGCTGGAGGGGGCCGTCCCCGTGCAGGACGTCGGCCTCGTCGACGCCGTGCGCAAGGGGGCGGTGGAGGTCGTGGCCGCGGTGGAGGGGTTCGAGGGGGGCGAGGTCGTCCTGGCGGACGGCGGCCGCATCGGCCCGGACGCGATCGTGGCGGCCACGGGCTACGTACGCGGTCTGGAGGGTCTGGTCGGCGGGCTCGGCGTCCTCGACGACCGCGGCAGACCGGTCGTCCACGGCGCCCGCACCCCGGCCGGCGCGCCCGGCCTCTACTTCACGGGCTTCACCACCCCGATCAGCGGCAACCTGCGGGAGCTGGCGCTGGACGCGCGGCGGATCGCCCGGGCAGTGGTGCGCACGACGGGGTTCTCCCGGCTCCCCGTATGACCGCGGGCAGTCGGAGGTCGTTTCCTCCCTGCGCTTCCTCCCGGAACAAGTGCTTGGTTCCGGGGTTCCGGGGCGCCGGGTGCCTGTTCCCGCACCGTCCTGTCCAGCGGGTGAAGAGGGCACCCCGGCACCCTCACCGGCCTGCCCCGGCGACGGCGCGGGTCCGGCGGCGGTAGTAGGCGATCGCGAGAGCGATGGTGACGGGCCCCCATGCGGCGATCGGGGTGATGCACACCGTCGCGAGCGTCTGCCAGGCGTCATCGGTGTATCCGACGGTGTCGACGACGCCGTACAGGGTGAGGCTGCGGCCGTCGCCGACGGGGACGCTGGTGAACAGCAGGGTCAGGACCAGACCGCCGAGGACTGCGGGTACGACGGCCGCCAGCGGCCGGACGCGTCTGCCGCCGATGACCGGGATCCAGGCGGGCGTCACCTCCCCCCAGCCCCGGACCAGTCCGATGGTCAAGAACGCGATCGCTTCCGACAACACGCTGAGCCCTAGGACGTACGGGACGCTCACCCAGTAGGGCGGCATGCCGAACTCCTGGGCCTGCCCCATCTCGAAGTGCAGGGCGAAGGGCAGCCGCCACAGGCACGACGGCAGCAGGAGCAGCGGAAGCGCGTGGGCCAGGCGCATGGCCCAGCGGGGGACCGGTTGCTCGGTGTCACCGACGGGCGGGGGCGTGTGGAAGATCCTCGGCTTCATGGCTTCATCCTCGTGAAGCAGGCACGACCAGGAATCAGCCCCGCGGGCCGAACCGCTCCCCCGCGCGAGGGACGCCGTGCCGAGCAGCGTCCTCCGTGGAGGGGACGCTCGCCGTGCCGCCTCAAGGTGTTCCGTGAGCGGACGGGGGTCCCGCCGACCGCGTACCGGCGGACCTTCCGGGCCGGCGGGCGACCGCCGGGGGCGGTCGCGACAGTCGGAGGATGAGCGGAAGATCGTCCACAGGCTGTGGGCGGAGCGGGCGCTCCCGTCGGCGGTGGCGGTGCGGCGCTGTCCGCCCCGAGCACGGCAGCGCCGCACCGCTCTTCGGCTCCGGCGCTCCCTCCCGGGCTCCCCCTCGGCCCTGGGGGCCGACGCCGAATCACGACCCACGCTCGTCGAGGGCTCCCGTCGTCGAGCCCTCGCCGTCCCCTCGCGGCGAATCGCTGACGAACAGCGTGATCAAACGGTCACGGCACGTCAATACCGATTCAGGCGGCAACGGCATCGTTGGGTCATATGCCCTGTTCGTCGGCACCGCGCACCGAAGCACACCCGGCGCACCGCGTCACACCCCCACCCGTTCAGCCGACCCGCCGTGCACCCGTGCCCCGCGGGAGCGCGGGACCGTGCCGATGTGCGGCTCCGCCGCCCACACGCCCCGCGTGTGTTCACACCGCCCCGTACGCCAGCCCACCACACGCCGACGCCCCGTCGGACACCTGCGCGCAGCGGTCCAGCTCGCACCAGATCCGCTTGCCGGCCCCCTCCGCGCTCCAGCCCCAGCGGTCGGCCAGCCCGTCCACGAGGGCGAGCCCGCGTCCGCCCGTCGCCTCGTCGCCCACGCAGCGCGGCACCGGCGCCCGTTCGCTGCGGTCGGCCACCTCCAGGCGGACGGTGGCCTCCTCGGCGCCCGTCCCCGGCAGGGAGAGCCGCAGGACGGCCGGACAGCCGGTGTGCACCACGGCATTGGTGACGAGCTCCGAGACGAGCAGGATCAGGGTCTCGGCGAGCGGTTCGTCGGCCCCTATGCCCGAACCGGCCAGCCGCGAGCGGGCCCACCGCCGGGCCCGTCCCACCTCAGCGGGGTCGGGCCGGATCTCCAGCTGCACTTGAAGCACCTGCACCGCTCACACCATCCGAACCGGCGGACACTTGGACTCGCGCCTCACGAGGGCCACGATCGTAGCCATTTTCTGCATGGCCAGAACAACGGCCGGGACGGGAGTCACGGAACGTGAATCCCCTGTGGGACAGCATGGTTGACGTACAGTCACCCCAACAAGCGCTTCAGGCATATTCCAGCGCGAAGGAGTACACGTGCGGCATACTGTGCGACGCTCGCCACGGGAAGTCGAACGGGGGCCGGCGTTCCGCCTGGCCACCAGGCGGGCAGCCGCAGGCACCGGCCGGTACGGAGTCGCCCCGGGGGCGACTCCGGCGCGGTGCGTGCCCGGGACCACTCGCATCTGACACAAGGTACCGGAGCGGACGCCCGACTCCGGGCCGTGACGAGTGCCGCACAGGACACAAGCCGGTACCGACCCTCCGTGATCATGGAAATGCCACGATCCGTGACATCCGCGCGGGGGCGTTCTACTCCGGGACGGTGAAGTAACGGGCGAAGGACCGGACGATCTCCTCCTCGCCGATCCTGCCGTCGCCGTCGGAGTCCAGCGCGGCGGCGGCCGTACGGGCGAGGTCCCCGGGAACGCCGAGCACCTCGAGGACCCGCGCGGTGTCCTCGACGGTGGCCGCGCCGTCGCCGTCGGTGTCGGCGACGGCGAGCGCCGCGTGCAGGAAGGGGCGGGCGATCTCGGCGAACCGGTCCGGGTTGTCCCGCAGCCGCTTGACCGCGCCGTTCACGAACTCCTCGCGCGTGATGCGCTGGTCGCCGTCGCGGTCCGCGATCCCCGCCATGCCCTGCCAGAACGCCTCGGCGCCGACGTACAGGGCCTGGCCCCGGTCGGAGCGGGCCGCGGTGCCGAACTCGGCGAGCAGCGCCTTGGCCGCCCTGCTGAAGTCCTCGCGGTCGATGTAGCCGTTGCCGTCCTGGTCGAAGCCGGCGAAGCGGGCCGCGATCCTGCGCTCGTACTCGCTGGTGACCATGTCTCTCTCGGGCCGCCTTAGGTCAGTGGGTTCGTCTCGCTGGGAGCGTACGTGGTGGAGGGCCGCCGGGGAGCCGGAAAGCGGCGCCCGGGCCAAGACCGGGGGAACGACGGGACAAGCGTGTGACACGTGTGAGCGTCCGCGCGTGGCGTCACGCCGACAGCGGGCGGGAGTCCTCGTCGACCGCGGAGGGGACGTCCGGGTGGATCTCGAAGAGCCGGCGGACCCCGAGGGCGCCGAGCACCTTGTTGACGTGACTGCCGTCGGCGGCGCCCCGCGCGGGGAGGATCAGCCGCAGGCTGCCCCGGCAGGAGCGGAGCAGCCGACGGGAGGCGATGAGCACGCCGACCCCGCTGGAGTCGCAGAACCACACCTCGGAGAGGTCGAGGACGAGGCTGTGCCGGCCCTCGGCCACCGCGTCGTGCACCCGCTGGCGCAGCACCGGGGACGTCAGCAGGTCCAGCTCGCCCGACACCCGGAGCACGGCCCACTCGCCGTACTCCTCGTCGGTCACTTCGAAAGTCACCACCACGCCCCTCGCTCGCCGAACCGGAAGCATTCCCTACGCTTCCTTGCAGCGCGGCTGCCCACCGGCCGTTCCCCGAAACGCGAGCCGAGAAACGGATACCGCACAGAAAGGGCTTATTTTAGTCATTCATGATCCGATTCGATCGATTCCGATCGACAGGGAGGCGGGCGGGTGTGCCCCGGACGGCGTCCGACATGGACGGGCGGCCTTCTAGCACCTGCGGCTCCTCCAGGGGCGCACATTGCCATGAAGGGGCGTGCGCCCCGCTCCGTGCCGACTACATTCTTGGTGTCGCCGGCCACA
Organism: Streptomyces sp. 12E; assembly: GCF_055633275.1. Lineage (NCBI taxonomy): Bacteria > Bacillati > Actinomycetota > Actinomycetes > Kitasatosporales > Streptomycetaceae > Streptomyces > Streptomyces sp. 12E. Next base: position 3,211,842 of record NZ_JBVNCJ010000001.1, read on the forward strand.
CGCCGGACCCGGGCACGACCACCCGGGGCCGGGGGAGGAACAGGGGGTGAGGGGCCGCATGCCGAAAACGGACGTACCGCCCCGCTGGGACCGCAGGATGCAGCAGCGGCTCGCGCAGGGGGAGGCGGCCGCCCTCGGCGAGCTCTACGACCGGTTCGCCTCGCTCGTGCGCGGCCTCGCCCACCGCGTCGTCGGCGACGAGCAGGCCGCCGACGCTGTCACCCGCGACGTCTTCGCCCACATCTGGGAACACCCGGACTCCTACGACCCCGCGCAGGAACCCCTGCGCACCTGGCTCGCCGCGCTGACCAGCCGGCTGGCCGTACGGCGACTGCGCACCACGGAGACCGCGGCGCTCGCCCGCGGCGGTCCCGGCACCACGGAGGACCTGGAGCGCACGGTGCGGCACGCCTCGGTGGCGGCCCGCGCCGACTACATCGTCCAGTCCATGCCGGCGCCGCTGCGGGACGCCCTGCAGCTGGCGTACCTCCAGCGCCGGGACTACCGCCAGACCGCCGCCGACCTGGGCGTCACCGACGACGAGGCGCGCCGCCGGCTCCGCCTCGGCCTGCAGCTGCTGGCCACCGCGCACGACACCGGGGCCCCGGGCGCCCCGCCCGGGATCGGGGGCGCCGCGTGAGCGGGCACCCCGCCGGCCACGCCGTGCCGTACGACGCACCGCGGGAGGACCCCGGACCGCTCGTGCTGGAACACCACGTGCTGAAGTCGCTGCTGGGCGCCTGGGCGCTGGCCGCCTGCGCGCCGGCGGAGACGGACGCCGTCGAGGAGCACCTAGGCGCCTGCGGACCCTGCGCGGACGAGGCGCTGCGGCTGCGCGCGGCGGTCGGCCTGCTCCAGCGGCCCGAGAGCCTGGACCTGGACCCCGGCCTGCGCACCCGTGTCCTGGAGTCCTGTCTGGAACGGCGCCCGCCCCGCACCCCCGTGCCGGAGTGGGCCGCCGCGTACGACGCCGAGACCGCGCGGCTGGACGCGCTGCTCCAGGACTTCGGCGACTCCGAGTGGCACGCGCCGGTGCGACTGCGCTGGTACGAGTCCGACGAGGCGAGCAGCCGCCGTACCACCGTCGCCGGGGTCATCGCGCACCTGCTGACGGTCGACGGGCTGGTCGCGGTCGCCCTCGGCCTCGACGACCCGCTCGGCGACGCCACGGCCGTCCGGCCCACCCCGGGGGACCGCACCGAGGCGTACTGGCGGGCCTCCCGCTTCCCGCCCACCCGCTCCGTACGGGCGCCCTGGCGGAAGCAGAGCCACGACCTCGTGCGGACGGTGTCCTTCACGGACGGCGGCGCCGGGCGGCTGCCGGTGTCGTACGGCGACTACGAGCTGCCGCTGCACGACGCGATGCTGGACCGGGCCTTCGAGTGCTGGGTGCACGCGGAGGACATCGCCGAGGCGGTGGACTACCCGTACGACCCGCCCTCCGGGCGGCACCTGCACCGCATCGTCGACCTGGCCGCGCGGATGCTGCCGGCCGTCCTCGAGCACCGCCGGCGGCACGGGCTGGCCTCCCCCGTGGAACGGCGCCTGGTCGCCGCCGGGGAGCCGGGACGCAGCCTGCGGCTGGAGATCGAGGGGTCCGGCGGGGGCGAGTGGCTGATCCCGCTCGACTCCCCCGCGGCGAAGGGCTCCGCGGAGCACGAGGTGGCGCACGTCGCGCTGGACGGGGCGGAGTTCTGCCGGCTGGCGGCGGGACACGTGCCGCCGCGAGAGGCTGCCGCCGGGCAGGTGGGGGACCGTGACGCCATCAGGGACGTGCTGACGGCGGCGGCGAGCATGAGCCGGATGTAGGGGCGGGTCCGGTTTCGTCGGCGGGTGCGGGCGAGCGGGGGGCGTTCGCGCCCGCGCGGCGGAGCCGCACATCGGCACAGTCCCGCCCCTCGGGCACGTGCGGTGAACGCACCTTCCAGGGGCGCGGGGAGCTGCGCGGACAACCCCCACACGCTCGCACCCGCCGACGAACCGGACGGATCGAGCTCCTAGGCGAAGACCACCGTCCGTCGCCCGTTCAGGAGGATCCTCCGCTCCGCGTGCCACTTCACCGCCCGCGCCAGCGCCTGGCACTCCACGTCCCGGCCGATCGCGACGAGCCCCTCGGGCGTGACGTCGTGTCCCACCCGCTCGACCTCCTGCTCGATGATCGGCCCCTCGTCGAGGTCGGCGGTGACGTAGTGCGCGGTCGCGCCGATCAGCTTCACACCCCGCGCGTGCGCCTGGTGGTACGGCTTCGCGCCCTTGAAGCTCGGCAGGAAGGAGTGGTGGATGTTGATGATCCGCCCGGAGAGCTGCTTGCACAGGTCGTCCGAGAGGACCTGCATGTAGCGGGCGAGGACGACGAGTTCGACGTCGTTCTCGCGCACGATCTCCAGCAGCCGGGCCTCGGCCTCCGGCTTGCCGTCCTTCGGCACCGGGATGTGGTGGAAGGGGATGTCGTACGAAGCCACCAGCTCGGCGAAGTCGGTGTGATTGGACACCACCCCGGCGATCTCCACCGGCAGCGCGCCGGTCCGCGCGCGGAACAGCAGGTCGTTCAGGCAGTGCCCGAACCTGCTGACCATGAGCAGGATGCGCATCTTCTCGTCGGCCCGGTTGATCTGCCAGTCCATGTGGAAGGAGTCACCGATCGCCGCGAAGCTCGCCCGCAGCTTCTCCACGGTCACCGGGGCGTCCGCCGAGAAGTGGACGCGCATGAAGAACAGCCCCGTGTCGTGGTCGCCGAACTGCTGGCTGTCCTCGATGTTGCAGCCGGTCATGAAGAGGTAACTGGACACGGCGTGCACGATGCCCTGCTTGTCGGGGCAGGACAGGGTGAGGACGTACTGGTCGGCCGGGGCCGCGACTCGGGTGGACTGCTCGCTCATGCACAAAAGGGTCCCACACGCGCGGTCACGGCCGGCCGGCCGTTCCGCTACGCGGACCGCGTCAGGATCCGCAGCGCGTCGAGGGTGCTCGGCGGCGCGTCGGGGTCGTCGCCGTCGCTCGCCGCCATCCGCACGTGCGCGTCCCGCGCCGCCCGTACCGCCTCCGGCCACCCCTCGTGCTCGAGATAGGCGGCCACCGGCGCGTCCGGGCCGACCTGATGCATGATCCGCAGGACGCGCAGCACCGCGGTGTCGACGAGCGCCGCCTCCTGGGAGTCGCGGAAGATCGTGCCGACGTACTTCTCGGCGGACCAGTTGTCCAGCCAGGTGTCCTCGACCAGCCGGTAGACGGCGTCGGTGACGTCGCCGTAGCCGCCGACCCCGGCCAGCCAGACGTCCCGCTGGAAGGCGGGATCGGAGAGCATGTGCAGCGCGGAGCGCACATTGCTGCGCCAGCGCCACCACGGCATGTCGTTGAGTGGCATGCCGCCCATGGTGGAGGAGCGACGGCCGCGACGGGAAGAGTTCTCCGAACCTTGCACGATCGTCGATCGTACGTTTCCGCCCCGCACGGGTGGTAGCGGACCCCGCAATTCACCCCTGTGTCACCCTGCGTCGACCATGGGTCGCTCCGGGGTTGGCCGTGTGGCGGAATCGTGCGGGAGCATGACCGGCAGGCGACGCATCCGCAGCATTCCCCTCCCCCGCCTCCTCCACCGGCCCGTCAGGACCGGCGCCCTGGGCGCGGGCGCGCTGGTGGCGTGCGCGTCGCTCGCCGCCGGGTGCGGAGTGGTCCCCGGCGCCACGGGGGGCTCCGGGGACGGCCCCGTCACCGTGATGACGTGGGCGCCCCAGGACACCGAGGCCACCAACAAGCCCGGGATGCCCGCGCTCGCCGAGGCCTACGCCCGCTGGGTCAACTCCCAGGGGGGCATCAACGGGCGTCGGCTCACCGTGCTGACCTGCAACGACAAGAACGACACCGTGACCGCCGCGCGGTGCGCCCGGCGCGCGGTCCAGGAGGGCGCCGTCGCGGTCGTCGGCTCCTACAGCCAGTACGCCGACTCGTTCCTGCCCACCCTGGAGGGCGCCGGCATCCCGTACATCGGCGGTTACGGCATCACCACCGACGAGTTCACCAGTCCCCTGTCCTACCCCGTCAACGGCGGCCAGCCGGCACTGCTGGCCGGTCTCGGCCGCACCCTGGCCGACGGCTGCGGGCCGGTCACCCTGATCAGGCCCGACACCATCGCGGGCGACCAGCTGCCGCCGCTGCTCGACTCGGGACTGGAGGCGGGCGGGCACGCGCCGGCCGGGGACCAGCGGGCGGCGGAGGACGCCACCTCGTACCACAGCCAGGCGGAGCAGGCCCTGGAGCGCGTCACCGCGGACGTGGCCGGGCGGGGCTGTGTGGTGCCCGCCCTCGGCGACCGCACGAACACCTTCATGGACTCCTTCCGGCGGGCCCGCGCCGGCTACCCCGAGGTGCGCACCGCGACCGTGCTGGGCAGCGTCGACCAGACGGCGATCGACGCGTCCGGCGGGGCGTCGGGGCCGTACGAGGGGTCGTACGTCACCGGCTGGTACCCGGCGGCGGACGACGCCCGCTGGGACCCGATGAAGAAGGTGATCGAGGAGGAGGCGTTCGGCGACAACCGGATCGACGCCGCGGACGCCGGGGTGCAGACCACCTGGATCGCCTACACCGTGTTCAAGCAGGTCGTCGAATCGCTGGGGGACGGCGAGGTGAGCGCCGACACGGTGAGCGGGGCGCTGGACGGCGGGCTGAAGGTCACCACGGGCGGGCTCACGCCCACCCTGCGGTGGAACTTCCAGGACGAGCTCGCCGCCGTCGGCTTCCCCCGCCTGGTCAACGCGAACGTGACCCTCCAGGTGGTCAGGGACGGCCGGCTGGTCGCGGCCCGCGAGGGCTTCACCGACGTGACGAAGACGCTGCGGGAAGCGGACCTGGGCTGACCCGCGGTCCCGCCCGGCCGGGCGGGACCGCGGGCCGGCGGTGTCCGGTCACAGCTGGGTCGGCTGGCGCTCGGTCAGGCCGTACTGCCTGGCGATCGCGTTCCACAGCGCGGCGGCCTTCTTCTTCTCGGTGGTCGCGGTGCCGCTGGCCCGGTTGCCGGCCTGGGTCTGGCCGGTCGTCCGGGCCTGGCCCTTCTTGCAGCCCTTCTTGCCGGCGGTCTGGTCCGCCCAGGCGGCGTAGTGGTTGTCGGCCGACGCCGACGCCTCCCACGCCTTGGTGAGCGCGGTGGTCAGCGCCTCGTGGTCCGGCAGCTTGTCCACGGACAGGCCGGTGAGGTCGGTCACCAGCTGGGTGCGCTGTCCGGCCGCCTCCCGCAGGTCCGCGGCCGCCCGGCCCAGGTCGCGGCAGGCCTTCACATCGGCGACCGCGTTGATCACGGCGGTCCGGCTGTCGCCGCTGTCGGCCAGCAGTTTGTCCAGCTCGACGGCCTGCTCACGGGCCGGGTCGACGGACGGCGACGGGGAGGCCCCTTCGCTCGTGGGCGCGGTGGCGGACACGGTCTGGTTGTCGCCGCCTTCGTCGTCGCCGCCGTCCGGACTGCCGAGCAGCGCGCCCGCGCCGACGCCGAGCACGGCGATGCCGATGCCGACCGCCGCGATGAGCGGCACGCGTGAGCCGGTGCGGCCACCGCCGCGTCCGCCCCGGCCGCCCCGGCCGCCGACGGGGGCGGTGGGGCCGGTCGGGCCTCCGGGCGGGGTGTGGGCTCCCCGGGCGGGCCGGCCGTACTCCACGCGCGGGAGCTGCTGGGTGGATCCGGCCGGGCCGCCGGCGGCGTCGCTGCGGAAGAGGTTGTCGAACTCGGCCGGCGGCTGCCGGTCGCCGTCACCGGGCGGCGGGGCGCCGTAGGGCTGTCCGGGAGGCTGGTCGGTGACGGGGGCGATGTACCGGGTGGCCTCGGCGTCGGGGTGGCCGGCGGCCGGGAGGGGGCCCGCGCCGGACGCGTTCCGCGGGGGCGCGCCCGGATGTCCGCCCGCCTCGGAGCCGTGGACGGGCATCTCGGGCGGCAGCGCGCCCGGGCTCACCGGGGGTATGAACTGCGTCGCCCCCTCGTCGCCGGCGGGCACCGGCGGCATGAACTGCGTCGCCCCCTCGTCGCCGGCGGGCACCGGCGGCATGAACTGCGTCGCCCCCTCGTCGCCGCCGGCGGGCACCGGCGGCATGTACTGGGTGACGCCCTCCGACCCGTCGGGCGCGGCGGCCGGCGGGTACTGGGGGGCTCCGTAGCCGTTCTGGGCGGAGGCTCCGGCGGCGTACGGGCCGGCGCCGCCGTGCGGAACGTTTCCCTGCGGGCCGGGCGGGGTGTTCCCGCCGTATCCGGCGCCCGGCTGCGGCAGGTGCGACGGCGCGGCGTCGTTCCCGTGTCCGCCGTAGACGTCACCGGCGCCGTACGGGGGGTGGCCGCCGTGGGCCGGCGCGCCCTCGGGCGGGAGCGGACCGGGGCCGCCGCCCCGGGCCGGCGGGTGCTGCGCGCCCCACGGGGACGGCTCCGGAGCGCCCCACCCGCCGTCGGACGGGGGCTGCCGGTCCTGGCCGGACGGCGGGGGCGGGCTCTGCTGCCCGGGGTCCCACGACGCGCCCCAGGTCTGGCCGCCGGGCGGGGCCGAGGCGGGGAACCCGCCGCCGGAGTTCCGGCCGCCCGCGCTGCCGCCGGGGGCGACCGGTCCGGTCGTCATGCCCGGCAGCAGGGGTTCACCACCGTCGGAGGGCAGCACGATGCCTTCGCGCGCGGGGCGCGCCGAGGGCTCCTCGCCCTGTCCACTCTGCGTCACCGGGACTCCTACCAATGGGGGACCTTGTGAATCGTCGGCTCACGCTACCGGGTCCCCTGAGCGCGGTGCCACGCAGCACGGGACCTGACCTCCTGCCCGTGAGCGCGGTAACAAAACCGGGTCACCACACGCTGATTACGCCGTCTCCCTCCTCTTCACGGCCTTCACGTCACCGGCGTCACGCCGCCGTCCGGAGCTCCATCCGCGCCCCGAACTCCCGTACCACCGACTCCTCCCGGTACGGTTCGAGGCGCTGCTGGAGGTCCTCCAGGTACTCGGCGCCCCGGTTGGACCGGAGTCCGCCGAGCAGTTCCACCGCCTTCAGGCCCGTGCTGCAGGCCTGTTCGATCTCCCGCTGCTGCACCTGCGCGGTGGCCAGCAGCACATGACCGATCGCCCGCCGCCGCACCCGCGACGCCGGATGCCCGTCCAGCGCCTGGCGGGCGCACCGCGCGGCGGCCTCCGCCTGGCCGAGGTCCCGGTGACAGTGCGCCAACTCGTCGGCCAGATAGGCCTCGTCGAAGTGCGCGATCCACGCCGGGTCGTCGCCCGAGGCCGGATCGACGGCCTCCATGGCGTTCACCGCGCGCCCCGCCGCCGTCTGTGCGGCGTGCGCGTCGCCCAGCAGCGCGTGCCCGCGCGCCTCCGCCGCGTGGAACATCGCCTCCGCGCGGGGTGTCACGCGCCCCCGCGCGCCCTCCTGCGCCGCGCGCGCCAACTGGGCGATCTCCCGCGGGTTTCCGAGCTGCGCGGCCAGGTGGCTCATGGAGGCGGCGAGCACGTACCCGCCGTACCCGCGGTCCCCGGCGGCCTGCGCCAGCCGCAGCGCCTGGATGTAGTAGCGCTGGGCGAGGCCCGGCTGCCCGGTGTCGACGGCCATGTACCCGGCGAGTTCGGTCAGCCGCGCGACCGCCGCGAACAGGTCGCGTCCCACGGCCTCGCGGTACGACCCCGCCAGCAGCCCCGAGACGACGCTGTTGAGGTAGTGGACCACGACCGGGCGCACGTGCCCGCTGCCGTACTGGTGGTCCAGGTCCACCAGCGCCTGCGTCATGGACCGTACGGCCGCCACGTCGGACTGGCCCACACGGGGCCCGGCGGAGCGCGCCACCTGCCCGTCGGGCGCGGAGATCAGCCAGTCCCGGCTGGGCTCCACCAGCGCGGAGGCGGCGACGGAGGACCCGGACAGGAAGTCCCGCCGCCCCACGTCGCTGCGCCACAGCTCGCAGACCTGCTCGATGGCCCCCAGTACCGTCGGCGAGAACTGGAGGCCGACGCCCGACGCGAGGTTCTTGCCGTTGGCCATGCCGATCTCGTCGATCGTGACGGTACGGCCCAGTTTGCGGCCCAACGCCTCCGCGATGATCGCCGGCGCCCGGCCCCGCGGCTGCTGTCCGCGCAGCCAGCGGGCCACCGACGTCTTGTCGTAGCGCAGGTCGAGGCCGTGCTCGGCGCCGCACATGTTGACCCTGCGGGCCAGCCCGGCGTTGGAGCATCCGGCTTCCTGGATGAGCGCCTGCAGCCGTTCGTTCGGCTGCCGCGCGACGAGAGGCCTTGCGGCCATGGCGTACCCCCTGAGGCTGCGGTGCCCTGCCCACGCACCGAGTTGACGTGTCTTCCGCGGCCGTACGTCTCGCGTCCCGGCGAGACGTGCGGCCGGGAAGATCAATGCCCCGCCGAAGTGCGGACAATGCGGGACATGTGAGGATTGCCGGGGTAACGGCGGATGCCGGCCCCCCTCCTGGTTACCCACCGGGCAGGCGGATCCTCCCGCGCGCCCCCACGGATGCACCCATGCGCCCCGGACGGGGAACCGGTGCTCCTCCCCCGCGCATGCGGGCGGGCGTAACCCCTGGTGACGGCCGTAGTTGTGTTCATCGTGGAAGAGACGATCGCGGGCGCCGAGGCCGTACAGATCCCGAAGCAGCGCGGGGAATCGCTGCTGGACGCCGCCGTCGGCTACGCCGAGGAGCGGCACTGGGACGTGGTCCCGGGCACTTGGCTGGAGGCAGTCGAGGGGGTGCAGCGCTGCTCGTGCGGTGACGCCGCGTGCCCCGCACCCGGCGCGCACCCGGCCCGTCCGGACTGGGCGGCCCTGGTGACCGGCAGCGCGACCGTCGTCCGCCGGATGTGGCGGGAGCGGCCGGCCGCGTCGGTCCTGCTGCCCACCGGGCGGTCGTTCGACGCGGTCTCCGTGCCGGAGACGGCGGGGTTCCTGGCGCTCGCGCGGATGGAGCGGATGGGGTCGGCGCTGGGGCCGGTCACGGTGACGCCGGACCGGCGGATGGAGTTCTTCGTGCTGCCGGGGGCGTCGGCGAAGGTGCCGGGACTGCTGCGCAAGCTGGGGTGGGCGCTGTCGTCGACCGACCTGGCGGTCCTCGGGGAGGGGGCGTACGTGGCCGCGCCGCCCACCCGGGTCGGGTGCCGGGGGGCCGTGCAGTGGGCCTGCCGGCCCACGGCCGCCAACCGGTGGCTGCCGGGCGTGGAGGAGCTGATCCCGCCGCTGGCCTACGCGTGCGGCAGGGACCGGTAGGCGCCTTCCGTCCTGCGGGGCTCGTGTCGTCCGGCGGACGCGGGTCCGTCGTGGCTGGTCGCGTCCGTGCGGCGGAGCCGCGTGCCGGCACGGTCCGCGCCCTTTCGGGGAGTTGCGCCCCCTCGTGAGGCCGCTGTCCTTCCCCGGTGGCGACGAGACCCTCGGCCCGACCCGGCCGGTGATGCCGCCGCTGCGCCCGCGGCCGCTGGTGCGGGCGCTGCTCGCGTCCTCGCCGGTCGGTGCCGGGCCGCTGTTCACGCTGTGCCTGCTCACCGGTTCCGTGATCGCCGTCGCGCGCGGCGGGGCTGCGTTCGCCGTGGGCGTCCTCGCCGCGCCGCCGGCGCTGCTGGTGTGCGTGGGCGCTCGCGCGCGCGGTGGCCGCCGCCGACGTGCGGCTGCTCACCAGCCGCACGGGCCGGGATCTCGCGGTGCTCGGCGGACCGGTGATCGCGGTCCGGGCACAGGTGGTCGACTTCGGTGCGCGGCGGCTGGGTTCCTCCGGCCTGGAGCACCCGGCCCCGGCGGCGGACGTGCCGCGGTGGTTCCCGCCGGCGGCGGCGGTCGCCGCGGCGCATGCGGCGGGCGAGGGGGCGTACGGGGTCGCGCTGGGGCAACCGGCGTCGAGCGCCGTGGTGTCGGCGGGGCTGCTCACGCCGTGGTCGCGGTCCCTGACCCGGCTGATGACCTCGCCGGACGGTTCCGCCCTCCAGGCGGCCGGGACACGGAGGTCCTCGACCGCACGACGACGGGCCCGCCCCGGCTGCCGCCGTCGGCCCCCACGGCGCACGGCGCGGCCCTGCCCCTCCTCGGTCCGCGGCCGGCGACCCCGCGGACGGCCCGTCGGCCGCCGGAGATCCTGACGGCGGTGAGCAGGGGTCGAACCGGCGGTCAGCGGTCGCCCAGTGAGTCCAGGAAGGGTTCGATCGCCGTGAGCCAGGCCTCCGGCTGGTCGTAGTGGACCAGGTGGCCGGCGTCGGCGACCTCCGCGTACCGGCCGTGCGGGAGGACGCGGACCATTTCCTGGGCCTCCGCGCGGCCGAGCTCGCCGTCGAGGCCGCGGACCACCAGGGCGGGGCAGCGCACCTGGGTCAGTTCCTCCCAGTGCGCGTCGAACACCCAGGTCTCGCGGGAGCGGAGCATCTGGTCCGGGTCGAACACCGGGCGCCAGCCGTCCGGCGACTCGGCCATCACCTCGGTGTAGAAGGCGCCGCGGGCCGGGTTGGGCCGCTCCACCCAGGGGTCGTCCTCGCCGAACCACTTGCGCACGTCGGCGAGCGTGGCGAACGGGACCGGCCAGGTCGTGAACCACTCCGCCCACTCGCGCTGCGAGGCGGCTCCGAGGGCGGAGGCCCGCATGTCGCAGATGACCAGCCCGCGCACCAGGTCGGGGCGCTTGGCGGCGAGCTGCCAGGCGGTCAGCGCTCCCATCGCGTGGCCGACGAGGACGGTGGGGCCGAGGCCGAGCTGCTCCAGGGCTGCCTCGGCGTCGTCGACGTAGGCGTCACGGGTGAAGGAGGCCTGCGGGGGCTTGTCGCTGCGTCCGTGGCCGCGCTGGTCGAGGGCGACCGCGCGGTACCGCCCGGAGAGCCGGCGGGCGGTGGCGGCCCAGTGCGAGGCGCGGCCCATCAGGCCGTGCAGTAACAGCACGCCCGGCGCGTCCCGCGCGGCGTTCTCCGCCGGGTCGGTCCCGTCCTTGGGCGGGTCGCCGAACTCCCAGGCGGCGAGCCGTACACCGTCCGCCCCGGTCACGTCGATGCGTCGCACCATGGTCCTGGCACCCCCCAAGCTCGCTGCCTGCCCGTTGCCCGTCGTGCTGGCCCTGCCTGTTGCCGCATGTCCGCAGATTATCGAATACCCATTCGAAGATGGCCTTTTGCCCGGCAACACCCCTCGTTCGAGTGACCCCCCGCGGGGATTGATCGCCGTGGCCCGGGGGAGATCTTCAGCGGGGGGCGGACCGCTCGGGGAAAACGGTCCGCGGGGAATGACCCTGAGAGCTCGGGGCTCCGGGTCAGCAAAGGGGAGGACAGGCCCCGGCGCCGTGCGGCGCCGGGGCTCCTCACGTGATCACGGCACATCGTCCCGCCCCTCCCCCGCCGGGTGACATCGCTGCCGGGCCCGGCCAGAGCCGCTCAGGTCTCATGCCTCACGCGTCAGCCTCGCACGCGCATCCGGCGGGCGCTGCGATTCGACGCAGCGGACCTCGGATTCGGCGCCTTCGCTCCGCCGGGCCCGCACCGCTCGTCCGCCGGCGTCCCGCCCCCGTCGCCCCGGCCGGTCAGGGCTTGGCGACGAACACGTGCGAGGCCACCTCCGCCTCCAGCTCGGCCGCCTCGCCGCCGCTGCCCACCAGCACCCCGCCCGCCGACTCCGTCACGCTGACCACCGAACCGGGCTGTACGCCCGCCCGGCGCAGCGTGTACATCAGCTGGGCGTCCGTCTGGATCGGCTCGCCGATCCGGCGCACCACGACCGTCTTGCCCCCGGCGCCCGGGTCGAGGTCGGCCAGGGACACCATGCTCTCGTCCAGGAACGGGTCGGCCCCGTCCTTCTCGCCCAGCTCCTCCAGACCGGGGATCGGGTTGCCGTACGGCGACTCGGTGGGGTGCCGCAGCAGCTCCAGCACGCGGCGCTCGACGGCCTCGCTCATCACGTGCTCCCAGCGGCAGGCCTCCGCGTGGACCTGCTCCCACTCCAGGCCGATCACGTCGACCAGGAGACACTCGGCGAGGCGGTGCTTGCGCATCACGCGCGTGGCCAGCCGACGGCCCTCGTCGGTGAGCTCCAGGTGCCGGTCGGGGGCGACGGACACCAGGCCGTCGCGCTCCATCCGCGCCACCGTCTGGCTGACCGTCGGACCGCTCTGGTCGAGCCGTTCGGCGATCCGGGCGCGCATGGGGACCACACCTTCCTCCTCCAGCTCGAGGATGGTGCGGAGATACATCTCCGTGGTGTCGATCAGTCCGGACATACATGCCCCTCGATGAGATCTGCGGTTGGCTCTGCCGGAGGCTGGACGGCTCACCGGCGCGTGCGCTGGCCCAGAAGTCAATTCTGACGCATACGACCGACAACCGGGCCGCGCGGTGAGAACGAGGGGCGCGCGGAGGGGAAAGCACGCCGTGGGGCGCCGTGTTGACACGGCACTGGTCCAGACCGCACGGTGATCCGCGACACTCCTGCCCGAAGGGACACCGCATGAGCGACCGCACGCCGGCCGACCGGTTCCTCGACGCCGCGATCGACCTGCTGCGGCGGATCCGCGACGAGGAGGCCGAGTCCGTCGCGGCGGCGGGCGCGCTGCTCGCCGACACGGTCGCGGACGGCGGCCGGCTCTTCGCCTTCGGGGCGGGGCACTCGTCGCTCGCGGCGCAGGACCTCGTCTACCGGGCCGGCGGACTCGCCCTGATGAACCTGCTCGCCGTGCCGGGGGCCGTCGGCGTCGACGTGGTGCCGGCCACGCTGGGCTCCGCCCTGGAACGCGTCGACGGGCTCGCGGGCGCCGTGCTCGCGTCCTCGCCCCTGCGCGCGGGCGACGCGCTGATCGTCGTCTCCCTGTCCGGGCGCAACGCGCTGCCCGTGGAGATGGCCGTGGGGGCCCGGGAGCGGGGCGTGAAGGTGATCGGCGTGACGTCGGTGGCGTACGCGGCGCGGACGTCGTCCCGGCACTCCTCCGGGACGTTCCTGAAGGACCACTGCGATCTCGTCCTGGACTCCGGGATCGCGGTCGGCGACGCGGAGCTCACCCTCGACGACGTGCCCGCGCCCTTCGCCCCCGCGTCGACGGTGGTCACCACGGCGCTCCTCCAGGCCGTCATGGCCACCGCGGCGGCAAAGCTCGCCGGTCGCGGGATCGAGCCGCCGCTGCTGCGCTCGGGCAACGTGGACGGCGGCCACGAATGGAACGCGCGCGTCTTCGACGAGTACGCCGACCGCATCTTCTACCGCCGCTGACCCGGAACGACGCCTCCTCGCCACCGCCGTCCCTCCCCTCCCGGCTTCCGGTCCCTTCGTCGTCCGAGGAGCGGGGTCCGGGGCGGGGCCCCGGGCCGGGACGGCAAGGGACGGCGGGGAACCGGTGTCAGCGGTCGTCGCCGAGGAGGGCCGCCAGGTCCAGGGACGTGGCGATGCGCATCGCCACGTCCTCCGCGTACATCGCGTCGGAGCGTTCGAACGCGCCGCGCCCCGCCCCCCGCAGAAACGTCACGGCACCCAGCGTGCGCCCCCGGCTCCGCAGCACCGCGCACAGGGCGTGCACCGCGTCCTGCGGCCACTGCCGGGACAGCGCCCACGCCCGCGCCTCCTCGGCGCCCAGGGAACCGGCGCCGGCCCGCACCGTCCCGGCCCGCTCCACGCACTGCACCGCCGGATGCCCCTCGTCGTACCGCACCGGCAGCCCCGCCCACCCCGCGAGCCGGCTCGGCCCCGGCGACCCGGACGGCGTGGCGGCGACCCGGACCAGCCGCACCCGGTCGACGCCCTCGCCGCCGTCGGCCACCCGGTCGATCAGCGCGTGGTCGGCGAACCCGGCCAGCGCGAAGTCCAGATGGAGCGCCGCCGCCTCCGCCGGGTCCTCGCACTCCGCCGCCGCGCGCGCCGCGCGGTGCAGCTGCTGCGCGCGGAACCGCAGCAGCGACGCCTCCTGCTCACCCTGCCGGGCCTCGGTCACGTCCTGGAACAGCCAGCCGACACCCAGCGGGACCGGCTCCTCCGCGAGCGGCGACGCCAGCCGCACGAACCCGCTCCGCCAGCACCGCCGCCGCTCGCCCTCCGGCGTGCGCACGCTCACCCACAACTCGGCCGGCGCGGGCGGCGCGCCCTCCGCGAGCACATGGGCGAGCGCGCTCTCCAGCTCCTCCGCGCCCTGCGCCAGCAGCTCGCCCAACGGCCGCCCCAGGACGGACGTCCGCCCCGTCCCCAGCGCCCGCGCGGCGTGCGCGTTCACCACCGCGGGCCGCAGATCGACGTCGACCAGGACGACCCCCCAGCTCGCCTCCTCCAGCAGCGCCTCGCTCAGCGCGATCGACCGCTCCAGGTCGATCTGCGCGTGCACCTCGCTGAACGCGCAGTACACCCCCGCCGGCTTCCCGTCCGGCCCGCGCACCGCCGCGGACTGCGTCCGCACCAGCACCCGGCCGCCGTCCTTCGTCAGCAGCGCGAACTCGTTCACCTGCCGGCCCGGCGCGTCCATGACCGACATCAGCCGCGCCTCGACCTCCTCGGCGTCCGCGCTGCGCACGGCCCACCCGGCGAACCCGGCCCGGCCCACCGCCTCGGCGGCGGTCCAGCCGAGGATCCGCTCCGCCTCGCGGTTCCAGTGCGTGACCGTCCCGTCCGCGTCGAAGGCGCACAGGGCGGCGTCCATGCCGTCGAGCAGCGCGGCGAGGAGGTCGGATCCGTCCGCCCCCTCCCGCGCGGGCCCGGGCTCGTCCGGCCCCAGCTCGTCGGTGGTCCCACTACGCCGGGAAGCACTCACCTGGACCCCCTGCAGGCTGCGTCCGCACGTACGGCACGACGGTTCACTCACTTGCAATCATTCAACTTGAACGTGACACAGCGCACATCGAGTTCCCGCAAGATTGGGGGAATCGTTGTACGGCACCGCCCGATCCGCCCGTCTACGAGGGAAACGGCGCCAGGCGCAACGTCAGCCACAGCTCGCTCTCCCCCGGCAGGACGTACCGCTCGACCTCGTCGAAGCCCCGCGCGCGCGGGCGAACCGCACGCCGTCCTCGTCGGCGGCCAGGGCCACGGTCTCGACGGCCCCGGCGCCCGCCGCGCGCGCGTGTGCGAGCCCTGACGCGCAGAGCGCCGTCCCGTGTCCCCTGCGCCGGTGCCCGGGCAGCACCCGCGCGATGACGGTCACCACGGCGTCCTCCCCCTGCGGGGGCCGTACCGTCGAGCAGCCGACCAGCACGTCACCGGCGTACGCGTTCTCCAGCCGGTACCCGCGCGCGACGCGCTCCCGCACCTCGTCGAGCGTCATCGCGGCGGGCGGCACGATCACGTTGTGGACGTGCCGCCACTGCTCCAGCATGGCGTCGCCGCCCACGGCCTCGATACGAAGATCACTCATCCGGCAAGCCAATCGCGCCCCCGCGCGGAGGTCAACGAAAAAAGCGGTTGATACGGCGGGAGCCGGTTCTTAAGGTGGACGGTACTTCGGAAAGGAGGTGGTTCGGCAGATGTATGACAACCGGACGGAAGAGGTGGCTGCGGGCCAGTAGCCCGTCGTCGTACTCGGTTCGGCGCCGGACCGGCGTGTGCGAGACGCACGCAACCGGCCCAATCCAACGCAGTCACCCGACCCGCGAGTCGCCGGTAACGTCCGGCCGGCTCCTCCCCAGGGAGGAACCAGACTCGCGGGTCGCCTGCTTTTCCGGGGCCCCGCTCAGCGGGCGATGTCCGCGTATCCCTCGATCTCGCGCGGGTCGCGCGTGCCCGGTCCGACGTAGCGGGCCGAGGGCCGGACCAGACGGCCGGTGCGCTTCTGCTCCAGGATGTGCGCCGACCAGCCCGCCGTACGGGCGCAGGTGAACATCGACGTGAACATGTGCGCCGGAACCTCGGCGAAGTCCAGCACGATGGCCGCCCAGAACTCCACGTTGGTGGCCAGCACCCGGTCCGGGCGGCGGGCGTGCAGCTCGGCCAGGGCCGCCTTCTCCAGCGCCTCGGCGACCTCGAAGCGCGGGGCGCCGAGTTCGCGGGCGGTGCGGCGCAGGACGCGGGCGCGGGGGTCCTCCGCGCGGTAGACGCGGTGGCCGAAGCCCATGAGGCGCTCGCCCTTGTCGAGGGCCTGCCTGACGTACGCCTCGGCGTCCCCGGTGCGCTCGATCTCCTCGATCATGCCCAGCACCCGCGAGGGGGCGCCGCCGTGCAGCGGGCCGGACATGGCGCCGACCGCGCCCGAGAGGGCCGCCGCGACGTCCGCGCCGGTCGAGGCGATGACCCGCGCGGTGAACGTGGAGGCGTTCATGCCGTGCTCGGCGGCCGACGTCCAGTACGCGTCGACGGCCGCGACGTGCTTGGGGTCGGGCTCACCGCGCCAGCGGATCATGAAGCGTTCGACGATGGACTCGGCCCGGTCTATCTCGCGCTGCGGCACCATGGGCAGGCCCTGGCCGCGCGCGGACTGGGCGACGTAGGACAGGGCCATGACGGCGGCGCGGGCGAGGTCGTCGCGGGCCTGCTCGGCATCGATGTCGAGGAGCGGTTTCAGACCCCACACGGGCGCCAGCATGGCCAGCGCGGACTGCACGTCGACGCGGATGTCGCCGGAGTGCACGGGGATCGGGAACGGCTCGGCGGGCGGCAGTCCGGGGTTGAAGGCCCCGTCGACGAGCAGTCCCCAGACGTTGCCGAAGGAGACGTGCCCGACCAGATCCTCGATGTCGACGCCCCGGTACCGCAGGGCGCCGCCCTCCTTGTCCGGTTCGGCGATCTCCGTCTCGAACGCGACGACTCCTTCGAGCCCGGGTACGAAGTCGGACATCTGGCGGCTCCTTGTGAGGTGGTGGCAGATGGTGGTGTGGGGTGGGACGACCACGGGTCGGCGGTCGGCGGGAGCGAAGGCGCGTGTCCGGTGGATCCACGGTCCGTTCGAACGGACTCGCGGTCCGGGACGTCACCCCTGTGATGCCCGGCTGGCGGTCACCCAATCGGAACAGTGGCAGCACGATATCCCCGAGTGCCATTCTTGGGGAGGGTTCGCGGCACTCAGTGCCACCGCGTGACGTAGGCCACCCCCCTCCCGGGGGGTGCGCGCATGCGGCAGGATGACGGCGTGACCGACCGAGACGCCGTCCCCTTCGATCTCGCCTCGATGCGCAAGCAGTACCGGACCGAGGGGCTCTCCGAGACCGACCTGGCCGCCACTCCCGTCGAACAGTTCGCGCGCTGGTTCAAACAGGCCGCGACGGACGGCGGGCTGTTCGAACCGAACGCCGTGATCGTCTCGACGGCGGACGCGCAGGGCCGGCCCAGCTCGCGCACGGTGCTGCTGAAGCACTTCGACGACGACGGGTTCGTCTTCTACACGAACTACGACTCCCGCAAGGGCCGTGACCTGGCCGAGAACCCGCACGTCTCGCTGCTGTTCCCCTGGCATCCGATGGCCCGGCAGGTCATCGTCACCGGCACCGCGCGCCGCACCGGCCGCGACGAGACGGCCGCCTACTTCCGCACCCGCCCGCACGGCTCCCAGCTGGGCGCGTGGGCCAGCGGCCAGTCCTCGGTGATCGCCGGCCGCGCGGAGCTCGACGCGTCCTACGCCGGCCTGGCGGCCCGCTACCCGGAGCGCGAGCAGGTACCGGTGCCGCCCCACTGGGGCGGCTTCCGGGTGGTCCCGGAGGCCGTGGAGTTCTGGCAGGGCCGGGAGAACCGCCTCCACGACCGCCTGCGGTACGTCGCGGAGGCGGACGGGGGCTGGCGGGTGGAGCGACTTGCCCCATGAAGTTGAAGCATTCTGCTTGCATTAGGGCTGAAATGCTTGCATGGCGACGATATACGTACGTGATGTCCCGGAAGACACCCTCCAGGCGCTGAAGACGAGGGCGGCACAGAGCGGGCAGTCACTGCAGAACCATGTGCTGCAGTTGCTCACCGGCGAGGCGGCCATGCTGTCACCGGCCGAAGCAGCGCGCGAGGCCCGCTCCATCGCGGCGCGCGGAGACGTCACGGCGGACGACATTTCCGAGGCCATTCGCGACATGCGGGAGGCTCGCGGGTGAGCGTACTCGTCCTCGGCACTTCCGCCGTCGTGGAGTTCCTCGTCGGTGGCGACGCCCTCGCCGACCGGGTACGGGCGTACACCCTGCGCCAACGACTGGCCGCACCCCACGCCGTCGATCTGGAATGTGCCTCGGTACTGCGTGGTCTCCTCCGGGGAAGAAGCTTCCCGAGGCCGAAGCGGAACGCGCGCTCGACCTTCTGCGACGTATGCAGCTCAGACGCCACGACCATGCGCCGTTGCTCCCTCGCGTCCGGGAGCTGCGCCACGACATGTGGCCCTACGACGCTTCCTACGCGGCACTCGCCGAGACACTGGGCGCCGAGCTCGTCACTGTGGACGCCGAGTTCGCCGGAGCACCGCACATCCGCTGCCGGGTGAACGACCTCCGGCTCGGCTGACCCGGGGAGACCTCAGCCCAGCGCCCCGTCCAGCAGCGCCGCCCACTGCGCCACCACCCGTTCCCGGCGGGCCCCGTCGTCGGTGAGGAGGGTGGCGAGGCCCAGGCCGCGGGCCATGTCGAGGAGGCCCTGGACGGTTTCCCGGACGCCGGGGCGGGACTCGTCGGCGCCGAGGAGTTCGACGGCGATGCGGTGGGACTCGCGGCCGACGCGCAGCTCCAGCTCGGTCACGCGCGGGCGCAGCTGCTCCTCGTCGGAGGCGGCGACCCACAGGTGGAGCGCCGCGCGGAAGACGGGGCCGGTGTAGAGGTCGACCAGCGCCGCGACCACCGCGCGGCGGTCACCGGCCGCGGCGCCCTCCGGGAAGAGGGCGCGCAGGGCGGTGGAGCGTTCCTCGGCGACGTACTCCACGGCGGCCGTGAAGAGGTCCTCACGCGTCGGGAAGTGGTGCTGGGCCGCCCCCCGGGAGACGCCCGCGCGTTCGGCGACCACCGAGACCGTGGAGCCCGCCCAGCCGCGCTCGGCGAGGCAGGCCACGGCGGCCTCCAGGAGCCGCTGCCGGGTGGCCCGGCTGCGGTCCTGCTTGGGGACTCGTTCCGCACGGTCGGCCGTGCTCACACCACCCATTGCGGATCCCGTCGTTCGAGGAAGGCCGTCATTCCCTCGCGCGCGGGGGCGGAGGCGAAGAGGCGTGCCGAGAGCGCGGCCAGGCCGGCCGCGTCCCGGTCGAAGGTCTCCAGCACCCTAGCCGTGAGCAGCCGTTTCGTCTCGGCCAGGGCCTCGGGGGCGGATCTGCGCAGCCCGTCGAGGATCGGCGCGAGGACCTCGTCCACGTCGTCGCCGGCGGCGGTGAGCAGGCCGATGCGGGCGGCCTCGGCCGGGTCGAGGCGTTCGCCGGTGAGGCAGTAGCGGGCCAGGGCGCGCGGATCGGCGCGGGGCAGCAGCGGCAGCGAGATCACGGCGGGCGCGACCCCGATGCGGACCTCGGTGAAGGCGAACGTCGCCGCGCGGGAGGCGACGGCGACGTCACAGGCGGCGAGCAGGCCCAGGCCGCCCGCGCGGACGTGTCCGGTGACCCGCGCGAGGACCGGTTTGGGCACCTCCACGATCTGCCGCAGCAGGCCCGTCAGCGCCTCGGGCGCGGGCGGGTCGCGCAGGTCGGCGCCCGCGCTGAAGGTGGTGCCGGTGTGGGTGAGGACCACCGCGCGGACGCCGGTGTCCTCACCGGCCTCGGTGAGCGCGTCGGCCAGTTCGCCGACGAGGGCGGCGGACAGGGCGTTGCGGCGCTGCGGGGCGTCGAGGGAGAGCGTCTCGACGCCCCGTTCGCGGGAGCGGCCGATCAGGGTCACGAGGGCTCCTCGTGCGCCGCGCGGAGCTCACGGCGCAGGATCTTTCCGGAGGCGGCGCGCGGGACGCCGTCGACGAAGGTGACGCGCCGGACGCGCTTGTACGGGGCGACACGCTCGGCGACGTACGCCATGACCTCCCCCTCGGAGAGCTCCGGGGCGGACGGATGGCGGACGACGCAGGCGTGCGGGACCTCGTTGCCGTCCTCGTCGTGGACGCCGATGACGGCGGCGTCGGCGATGCCGGGGTGGGTGAGGAGCAGCGCCTCCAGGTCGGCGGGGGCGACCTGGAAGCCCTTGTACTTGATCAGTTCCTTCACCCGGTCCACGACGAAGAGCCATCCCCCACCGTCGACGTGCCCGACGTCCCCGGTGTGCAGCCAGCCGTCCGCGTCGATCATCGCGGCGGTGGCGTCGGGGCGGCCGAGGTAGCCCTTCATGACCTGCGGACCGCGGATGAGGATCTCGCCGGACTCGCCGGGGCCGAGGTCCTCGCCGGGGTCGTCGAGGGAGACGATGCGCATCTCGGTGCCGGCGATCAGCTTGCCGACGGTGCCGGGGGGCGCGTCGCCCATCGCGTCCAGGGGGACGACGTGGGTGCCCGGCGAGAGTTCCGTCATGCCGTACGCCTGGCCGACGGGCGGCAGTCCGAGCCGCCGCGAGCAGGCGGCGGCGAGGCTCGCGTCCAGGGGTGCGGCGGCGCTGACGACGTACTTCAGGGACGACAGGTCGTACCGGTCGACCAGGGGGTGCTTGGCGAGGGCCAGGACGATCGGCGGGGCCACGTACAGGCCGGTGATGCGGTGGTTCTGGACGGCCGCGAGGAACGTCTCCAGGTCGAAGCGCGGCAGCACGACGACGGTGGCGCCCTGCCGGAGGGGGGCGTTCATCAGGGCGGTGAGCCCGTAGATGTGGAAGAACGGGAGGACGGCGAGGACGCGGTCGCCGGGGCCCGCCGTGATCAGCGGCTGGAGCTGGGCGAGGTTGGTGGCGATCTGCCGGTGGGTGAGCATCACGCCCTTGGGGACGCCGGTGGTGCCGGAGGAGTACGGCAGGGCGGCGACGTCCTCGACCGGGTCGATGTCGACCACCGGCTCGGGCGCGGTGGAGGCCAGCATGTCGATCAGGGACCGGTGTCCGGGCGCGCTGTCGCAGACGAGGATCTCCTCGATCCCGCCGGCCAGTTCGGCGGCCCTGCGCGCGGTCTCCAGCAGCGGGGAGACGGTGACGATCCAGCGGGCCGCGCAGTCCTTCAGCTGCTTGCCGAACTCCTCGGCGGTGGCGAGGGGGTGCACGGTGGTGACGGAGGCGCCCGCGCGGGTGGCCGCGTAGAACGCGAGGGGGAAGGCGACCGTGTTGGGGCTGTGCAGGGCGAGCACGTCCCCCTTGCGCACGCCCGCCTCGGCGAGGGCGGCGGCGACCCGCCGGTGGAAGCGGTCCACCTGCTCGTAGGTGAGGGTGGTGCCGTCGGTTCCGTCGATCAGTGCCGGGGTGCTCCCGAACTCGGCGGCCCGGGCGAGCACCGCGTCATGAACGGGGAGTTCCACGGGGGAGACGTCTGCGTACTCGCTTCGGAACATGGTTCCTCCAGGACGGCCGGGAGTGCCTAGTACGACTTGGGAAGGCCCAGGGTCCGGTGGGAGACGTAGTTGAGGATCATCTCCCGGCTCACCGGGGCGATGCGGGACACGCGCGCGGCGGTGATCAGCGAGGCGAGCCCGAACTCGCGCGTGAGGCCGTTCCCGCCGAGGGTGTGCACGGCCTGGTCGACGGCCTTCACACAGGCCTCGGCGGCCGCGTACTTGGCCATGTTGGCGGCCTCGCCGGCGCCGGTGTCGTCGCCGGCGTCGTAGAGGTGGGCGGCCTTCTGCGTCATCAGGCGGGCCAGTTCCAGGTCGATGTGCGCCTGGGCGAGGGGGTGGGCGATCGCCTGGTGGGAACCGATGGGGGCGCTCCACACCGTGCGCTCGCGCGCGTACTCGACGGCGCGGGCGAGCGCGTGGCGGCCCATGCCGATCGCGAAGGCGGCGGTCATGACGCGTTCGGGGTTGAGGCCGGCGAAGAGCTGGAGCAGGCCCGCGTCCTCGTCGCCCACGAGGGCGTCGGCGGGCAGCCGTACGTCGTCGAAGGCGAGCTCGAACTGCTTCTCGACGGCGTTGAGTTCCATGTCGATGGGGCAGCGCCGGAAGCCCTCGGCGTCCCGCGGGACGATGAACAGGCAGGGTTTGAGCCTGCCCGTGCGGGCGTCCGCGGTGCGGCCCACGACGAGGGTGGCGTCGGCGATGTCGACGCCGGAGACGAACACCTTGCGGCCGGTGAGGAGCCAGTCGGCGCCGTCGCGGCGTGCCGTCGTGGTGATGCGGTGGCTGTTGGAGCCGGCGTCGGGTTCGGTGATGCCGAAGGCCATCAGCCGGCTGCCGTCGGCCAGGGCGGGCAGCCACTCCCGCTTCTGGGCCTCGGTGCCGAAGCGGGAGATGACGGTGCCGCAGATCGCCGGGGAGACGATCATCATCAGCAGGGGGTTGCCGGCGGCGCCCATCTCCTCCAGCACGAGCGAGAGTTCGGCGATGCCGCCGCCGCCACCGCCGTACGCCTCCGGCAGGTTGACGCCGATGTAGCCGAGCTCGGCCGCTTCCCGCCAGAAGGAGCGGTTGTCGGCGCCGTGGGTGGCGCGGGGGTGCTTGCTCGCGAACGCGGCGACGGCTTCGCGGAGGGCCTTGTGCTCTTCTGACTCGATCACCGGCATGAGCGCTCCTAAGGGGGAGGGTCTTCGGGCGTCAGGAGGGTGCGGGGCCGTCGTGGTCGGTCGTGCCCCTGAGGGGAGTCGCGTCCACGACCGCCAGGAGGGTGCCGGGCTCCACCTGCCGGCCCGTCACGGCGCGGAGGGTGGTCAGCGTTCCGGTGACCGGGGCGGTGATCCTGTGCTGCATCTTCATCGCCTCCAGCCAGAGGAGGGGCTGTCCGGCCTCCACGGGTGTGCCCTCGGTGAGGCCCTCGGCGACGCGGACGACCGTGCCCGGCATGGGGGCCAGGAGGGAGCCGGGGGCGTGCTGGACGGTGGGGTCGGGGAAGCGGGGCAGGGCGGTGAGGGCGGTGGCGCCCGCGTACACCTGGTCGCCGTAGCGGCTGACCTCGTAGCGGCGTCGTACGCCGTCCACGTCGAGGATCACGAGACCGGCGTCGGCGTGCACGACCCGCACACCGTCGGCCGCCAGGCCCTCGCGCGTGTGCCGGTAGCGGACCTCGTGCTCCTCGCCCGCCATCGCGTACCGCTTGACCTGCGGCTGTGAGGGCACGTTGCGCCAGCCGCCGAAGCGGGAGCGGCCGTGGGCGTCGGCGAGGGCCGCGGCGAGCGGGGCGTGCGGGTCGGGGGCCGGTTCGGTGAGGCCGGGAAGGTGGCGCTCGTAGAAGCCGGTGTCCATCCGGGCTTCCGTGAACTCCTCGTGCCGCAGGGAGCGGACGAGGAGGTCCCGGTTGGTGACGGGGCCGTGGATCACCGCGCGGTCGAGGGCGGAGGCCAGTCTGCGGACCGCCTCCGCGCGGGTGGGGGCGTGGGCGACGACCTTGGCGAGCAGGGGGTCGTAGTGGACGCCGACGGCGTCGCCGTCCGTGTAGCCGGTGTCCAGGCGCACGGCGCCGGGGACGGCGAGGCGGTGCAGACGGCCGGTCTGCGGGGCCCACTCCCGGGACGGGTCCTCGGCGTAGAGGCGGGCCTCGACGGCGTGGCCCCGCGCGCGCGGCGGGTCGTCCGCGAGGGCGTGGCCCTCGGCGACGCGGATCTGCTCGGCGACGAGGTCGAGACCGAACACGGCCTCCGTCACCGGGTGTTCCACCTGGAGGCGGGTGTTCATCTCCAGGAAGTGCGCCCGGCCGTCGGCGACGAGGAACTCGACGGTCCCGGCGCCGACGTAGGAGACGGCACGCGCGGCGCGTACGGCGAGGGCGTGGAGCTCCTCGGTGAGCGGGCCGGTGAGACCGGGTGCCGGGGCCTCCTCGATCACCTTCTGGTGGCGGCGCTGGAGGGAGCAGTCGCGGGTGCCCAGCGCCCACACGGTGCCGTGGGTGTCGGCGAGCACCTGCACCTCGACGTGCCGGCCGCCCTGCACGTACGGCTCGACGAACACCTCGCCGTCGCCGAAGGCGCTCGCGGCCTCCGCGCGGGCGGCGGCCAGTTCGCCGTCCAGGTCCGCGAGGCGCCGTACGACGCGCATCCCGCGTCCGCCGCCGCCCGCCGCCGCCTTCACCAGCACGGGCAGATCGGCCTCGGTGACGTTCCGCAGGGGCTCGACGCCCATCAGCTCCTTGGCGCGCGTCTTGGACGACATCGCCTCGATCGCCTCCGGGGGCGGCCCGATCCACACCAGACCGGCGTCCCGCACGGCCCGCGCGAAGCCGGCGTTCTCGGAGAGGAAGCCGTAGCCGGGGTGCACGGCGTCCGCGCCGGCCGCGAGGGCGGCCTTCACGATCAGGTCGCCGCGCAGATAGGTGTCGGCGGGCGCCGACCCCGGCAGCCGTACCGTCGTGTCGGCCACGCGCGCGTGGCGGGCGTTCTCGTCGGCGTCCGAGTGCACGGCGACCGTTCGGATTCCCAACTCGGTGCAGGTACGGGCGATGCGGCAGGCGATCTCGCCCCGGTTCGCGATCAGCAGGGAAGTGATCATCGGTCCCTCACATCCGGAAGACGCCGAAGCCACCGCGCGCGCCCTCGTAGGGCGCGGTGTGGACGGCCGACAGGCACAGGCCGAGGACGGTGCGGGTGTCGCGCGGGTCGATGACGCCGTCGTCGTGGAGCCGCCCGGACAGGAACACGGGCAGCGACTCGGACTCGATCTGCTGCTCCACCATGGCGCGCAGCGCCGCGTCCGCCTCGTCGTCGTACGGCCGTCCCTTCGCCGCCGCCGACTGGCGGGCGACGATCGACAGCACGCCGGCGAGCTGCTGCGGGCCCATGACGGCGGACTTGGCGCTGGGCCAGGAGAAGAGGAAGCGGGGGTCGTAGGCGCGGCCGCACATGCCGTAGTGCCCGGCGCCGTAGGAGGCGCCCATGAGGACGGACAGGTGGGGGACGCGGGAGTTGCTCACCGCGTTGATCATCATCGCGCCGTGCTTGATGATGCCGCCCTGCTCGTACTCCTTGCCGACCATGTAGCCGGTGGTGTTGTGCAGGAACAGCAGGGGGATGTCGCGCTGGTTGGCGAGCTGGATGAACTGGGCGGCCTTCCGGGACTCCTCGCTGAAGAGGACCCCCCGGGCGTTGGCGAGGATGCCGACGGGGTAGCCGTGGAGAGTCGCCCAGCCGGTGGTGAGGCTGGCCCCGTAGAGCGGTTTGAACTCGTCGAAGTCGGAGGAGTCGACGATCCGCGCGATGACCTCGCGCGGGTCGAAGGGGATCCTCAGATCGCCGGGGACGATGCCGAGGAGTTCCTCCTCGTCGTACTTGGGCGGTGCGGCCGGTCCCGGGTCGCCGTACGCCTTGCGGTGGTTGAGGCGGGCGACGACCCGGCGGGCCTGGCGGAGCGCGTCCGGTTCGTCGACGGCGAAGTGGTCGGCGAGGCCGGAGACGCGCGCGTGCATCTCGGCGCCGCCCAGGGACTCGTCGTCGCTCTCCTCGCCGGTCGCCATCCTCACCAGCGGCGGGCCGCCGAGGAACACCTTCGCCCGCTCCTTGACCATGATCACGTGGTCGGACATGCCGGGGACGTACGCGCCCCCGGCGGTGGAGTTGCCGAAGACGACGGCGACGGTGGGGATTCCGGCCGCCGAGAGCCGGGTCAGGTCCCGGAAGATCGCGCCGCCCGGGATGAAGATCTCCTTCTGGGAGGGCAGGTCGGCGCCGCCGGACTCGACGAGGCTGATGCAGGGGAGCCGGTTGGCGAGCGCGATGTCGTTGGCGCGCAGGGCCTTCTTCAGGCTCCAGGGGTTGCTCGCGCCGCCGCGCACGGTCGGGTCGTTGGCGGTGATCAGGCACTCCACGCCCTCGACGACGCCGATGCCGGTGACGAGCGAGGCGCCGACGGTGTATTCGCTCCCCCACGCGGCCAGCGGGGAGAGCTCCAGGAAGGGCGTGTCGGGGTCGAGGAGCAGCTCGATGCGCTCGCGGGCGAGCAGCTTGCCGCGCTTCCGGTGCCGTTCGACGTACTTGTCGCCGCCGCCCGCGAGGGCATTGGCGTGCTCGGCGTCGAGTTCGGCCAGCTTGGCCAGCATGGCGTCGCGGTGCGCCCGGTACTCCGGGTCGGCCGGGTCCAGGGCGGATTCGAGGACCGTCACAGGAGGACCTCCGGGATGTCGAGGTGCCGGGAGCGCAGCCATTCGCCGAGCGCCTTGGCCTGCGGATCGAAGCGGGCCTGCGCGGCGACGCCCTCGCCGAGGATGCCCTCGACGAGGAAGTTCAGGGCGCGCAGGCGGGGCAGGACGTGCCGGGTGACCGGCAGGTCACGGGCCTCCGGGACCATCTCCCGGAACCGCTCGACGGTCAGCTCGTGCGCGAGCCACCGCCAGGCGTCGTCGGAGCGGACCCAGACGCCGACGTTGGCGTTCCCGCCCTTGTCGCCGCTGCGGGCGCCGGCGAGGAGGCCGAGGGGGGCTCTCGTGGTGGGTCCCGCGGGCAGCGGCTCGGGGAGCGCGGGCTCCGGTACGCCGGCGAGTACGGCGGTGTCGTGAGGTGCGTCCACGGCGATGCGGCGCCCGTCGTGGAGGACGGCCACATGGTCGACGTCACCCTGGGGGACGTACACATCCTCGAAGACGCCATAGGGGGAGCCCTTGCCCGGTGGTGCCATCACATGGAATCCGGGGTAGCTGGCCAGCGCCAGCTCGATGGCGGCCCCGCTCAGCACCCGTCCGACCGCCTCCTGCGCGGGGTCCCGTACGACGAGCCGCAGCAGCGCGCTCGCGGTCTCCTCGGTGCCGGCGTCGGCCCGGTCGGTGCGCACCAGCTCCCAGCGCACCTCGGCGGGCGGCGACTTGGCGAGCGCGTCGCCCATCTGCTCCTTCACCAGGGCGGCCTTGGCCTCGATGTCGAGCCCGGTGAGCACGAACACGACCTCGTTGCGGAAGCCGCCGAGCCGGTTGCGCCCGACCTTGAGCGTGGGCGGCGGGGCCTCCCCCCGGACGCCTTCGACGCGCACCCGGTCGGGCCCGTCCTGCCGCAGCCGTACGGTGTCGAGCCGCGCGGTGACGTCCGGCCCGGCGTACCGGGCGCCGCCCGTCTCGTAGAGCAGCTGCGCGGTGACGGTCCCCACGTCGACGAAGCCGCCGGTGCCGGGGTGCTTGGTGATGACGCCGGAGCCGTCGGCGTAAATCTCGGCGAGCGGGAATCCGGGCCGCCGGAGGTCACCGGGGCGGTGCTCGCCGAAGAAGGCGTAGTTCCCGCCGGTCGCCTGCGTCCCGCACTCCAGCACGTGCCCGGCGACGACGGCCCCCGCGAGCCGGTCGTACTCCGTCGGCGCCCAGCCGAAGTGGGCGGCTGCGGGCCCGGTGACGAGGGCCGCGTCGGTGACCCGCCCGGTGACGACCACGTCGGCGCCCGCGCGGAGGCACTCCGCGATCCCGAACCCGCCGAGGTAGGCGTGGGCGGCGAGGCCCCCGGGGTACCGCGCGGTGAGGTCGTCGCCCTCGACGTGGGCGACCCGTACGGGGATGCCGAGCCGGCCGGCGAGGGCGCGTACGGCGTCGGCGAGCCCGGCGGGGCTCAGCCCGCCGGCGTTGGTGACGATCCTGACGCCCCGCTCGTGGGCGAGCCCGAGGGTCTCCTCCAGTTGCCGCAGGAAGGTGCGCGCGTACCCGGCGGAGGGGTCCTTCAGCCGGTCGCGGGCGAGGATGAGCATGGTCAGCTCGGCGAGGTAGTCGCCGGTGAGGACGTCGACCTCGCCGCCGGTGAGCATCTCGCGCAGGGCGTCCGCGCGGTCGCCGTAGAAGCCGGAGAAGTTGCCGATGCGCAGGGTCACCGGGTGCCCGCCTTCGGCGGGCGGCCGCCGCCGGGGGGCCCGGCGAAGGCCTGGGCGATGTCCAGCCAGCGGTCGGCGTCGGGGCCGTCGGCGGTGAGGGCGAGGTCCGCGCGGTGGGCGCGCTGGGTGACCAGGAGGCAGAAGTCGAGCGCGGGTCCGGTGACGCGCTGGGGGGCGTCCTCGGGACCGTACGCCCACAGCCCGCCCCCCGGTCCGACGAGCTCGACGCGGAAGGGCTCGGCGGGCGGGGTGAGCCCGTGCGCGCCGTAGGCGAAGTCCCGGGTCCGCACCCCGAGCCACGCCACATGCCGGAGCCGGTCGCCGGGGGGCCGCACCACACCGATCGCGTCCGCCACGTCCTGTCCGTGCGCCCAGGTCTCCATGAGACGGGCGGTGGCCATGGAGGCGGCGGACATGGGCGGCCCGTACCAGGGGAACCGCGCCCTGGCCGGCGCCTCCCGCAGCGCCTTCTCCAGCGCCGCGCGCCCCTCCCGCCACCGCGCGAGCAGCTCGGCGGGCGCGGACCGGGCGTACTCATCGGCGCCCTCGTCCACGAAGGTGTGCGGGGCGGCGAGGGCCTTCTCCACCAGCGCCCGGAACCCGTCCGGGTCGGTGACGGCGAGCAGCGCGGAGCGGTCGGTCCAGGCGAGGTGGGCGATCTGATGGGCGACGGTCCAGCCGGCGGCGGGCGTCGGAAGTGCCCACTGCCCGGTGCCGAGTCCGGCCACCAGCCGGTCGAGGTCGTCACTCTCCTCACGCAGATCGTCGATCACGGGCGTCGGATCGGACACGAGGCGCTCCCCTCGGGACACGGACACGGCGGTGTGCGGCGCGGTTGCGTGGAGCATGGCAGCGGGGCCATAAACAAGCAAGCATGCTTGCATTAATTTTCCGGCCGACCGCGTACCGACCGACCCTCCCGCCGAGCCGTCAGGCGAGAGGATCGGGCGTGACCTGCCAGATGGTGACGAGCTCTGAACGTGGCGTGACCACGTAAACGAAAAATCCGCCGGAGACAAAGGCGTGCTTCGCCCCTTCGTCCATTCCCTGGTACGCGGGCCCGTGGAGGTGGAGCGCTTCCGCCGCTCTGACCAGTTCGTCAGCCGCCTTCTTCACCTCGGCGAGGAAATCCGGCGGAGCTCCGTCCGCGACGGTCTCCTCGTCGGGGACGTATTCCCAACGCCAGGTCACTCCGCGTGCACCGCCTTGGCGGCGTCGCGGTACAGGGAACTCGCCGTTGCCAGATGTGTGCGTGCCTCGTCCGCCGTAGTGGCGATCCGGGCGAGGTACTCGGCGCGGTGGTAGGCCTGAGCCATGGCCGGGTGACGCTCGATCTCGATCAGAGCGGCCCAGTGGCTGAGGTAAGCGTGTACCGGCTTGAGCGAACCGTGCTCCACGGCCTCCGCGAGCGCTTGGTCCTTTGCCTGGTCGTACGCCGCCAGAAGGCCGGGGGCGACGACCGTGCAGGCGGCCCGCAGGGCACCCGGTGTTCGCTCGGGGCGAGGGATCAACGGGCGATCACCGGCGGTCTCACTGTGCTGCACGCTCATGGCGCTGTTCCCTTCGTGCCTCCGGGGACGTGCCGGTCACGCGGCAAGGCCGGTTGTTTCGAGAGACGAGAGCGACTCTAGTCCTGACGCGCCTCGCCGTGCCCGGCGATCGTCAGGAGACAGTCTCCGCTCCCTTCACCCTCCCCCGCCCCACCTGCGTCCGCACCGCCCCCATGCTCGCCGCGATGACCAGGGCGATGGCGGCGGCCTCGGCGGTGGAGAGGGCCTGGTCGAGGATCAGGAACCCCGCGGTGGCCGCGAGAGCCGGTTCCAGGCTCATCAGGATGGCGAAGGTGGAGGAGGGCAGGCGGCGCAGGGCGAGGAGTTCGAGGGTGTACGGGAGGACGGAGGACAGCACCGCGACCGCCGCGCCCAGGCCGAGGACCGCCGGGTCGAGGAGCTTCGTACCGGACTCGACGACGCCCAGCGGCAGGAAGAGGACCGCCGCCACGGCCATCGCGAGGGCGAGACCGTCCGCCTGCGGGAAGCGGCGCCCCGTACGCGCGCTGAAGACGATGTACGCCGCCCACATGGCGCCGGCGCCCAGTGCGAAGACCACACCCAGCGGGTCGAGACTGCTGAAGCCTCCGCCGCCGAGGAGGAAGACGCCGGCCAGGGCCAGCCCCGCCCACACGAGGTTGACCGCGCGCCGTGAGGCCAGGACGGACAGGGCGAGCGGGCCGAGCACCTCCAGCGTGACCGCGGGGCCCAGCGGGATGCGCGCGACGGACTGGTAGAAGAGGCCGTTCATCGCGGCCATGGCGACGCCGAAGACGATCACCGTGCCCCAGTCGGCGCGCGAGTGCCCGCGCAGCTTGGGCCGGCACAGCACCATCAGCACGAGCGCCGCCACCAGCAGCCGCAGCGTCACGACCCCGAGCGCACCGGCCCGCGGCATCAGCGTCACGGCCAGCGCCCCGCCGAACTGCACGGAGATCCCACCGGCGAGGACCAGCCCGACCGGCCCGAGGGAACCCCGTCCGCGCGGGGCGCCGGCCGGTGTGGGCGCACGGCCGTGCGGCCCCGTCCCTGTGGTGGCGGACGGGGTGGCGGCGCTGGGGACGGTCACGGGGCCTTCCAGGGACGTCGGAGTGGACACTTGCCTGTACCGAGTGTGCATCCTGATGAACTGCCCAGTCCAGGGTATTGAACGGAGTCAGCACCGTGAAGCACTTACATGCCTGACCATGCGGCCCCCGCCCCGCCCAGGTCAACTCCGTTCACCCCGTGGACCCAGCGGGTACCGTTCCCACCGGAGATCACCCGCGTCCGCTCCCACACCGTCCGAGGTCCCGTGCGACGACTCATTGCCCGTCTCTGGCGGCTCCTGCGCCCCGTGCAGAGCCGCATCATGTGGTTGCTGCACACCAAGTACGTGGTGGGCGTGACCGGCGTGGTGCGCGACGACGAGGGGCGGGTGCTGATGCTCCGCCACCGGATGTGGCCCGAGGGCCGCCAGTGGGGCCTGCCGAGCGGCTTCGCCCGCAAGGGCGAGGACTTCCGGGCGACGGTGGTGCGCGAGGTCAAGGAGGAGACGAACCTCGACGTGGAGGTGGGCCGCCTGGTCATGCTGAACAGCGGCCTGCGCACCCGCATGGAGGTGGCCTACGAGGCCCGCCTGCTCGGCGGCGAACTGCGCCTGGACCCCTTCGAGGTCCTGGAGGCCCGCTGGTGCCGCCCGGACGACCTCCCCAAGGGCGTCCAGCCGGTGTGCCACCCCCTGGTCCGGGGCGAGACGGCGCCCTGAGCGCACCGGCGGGTGAGCCCCGCCGTCCCGCCGAGTGCCTCACCCAGGCGCTGCGGGTGGCAGGGAGCCGAGGACGCGGGCCGCAGCAGCTCGGCTGAGCGCGTCGAGGACAGAAGGGCGGCGACTGCTCACGTGTCTTCCAGAGCAGCCGCCAGCACCTCCGCCAGGTGCCGCCCCCGCACGCCCGCCAGCTGCTCCAGTTGCGTACGGCAGGAGAAGCCGTCGGCCAGGACGACCGCCTCCTCCGGTGCCTTGCGGACCGACGGCAGGAGCCGGTCCTCCGCGCAGGCCCTGGAGACCTCGTAGTGGCCCTTCTCGAAACCGAAGTTGCCCGCCAGACCGCAGCAGCCGCCGGAGAGTTCGCCGGTGAGGCCCGCCGCCGCGCGCAGTCGGCGGTCGGGCTCCTCGCCCAGCACCGCGTGCTGGTGGCAGTGGGTCTGGCCGGTGACCGGGCGGTTCAGGGCCGGTGGGGTCCAGTCCGGGGCGTGCCGCTCCAGGGTTTCCGCGAAGGTCAGGACCCGTGCCGCGAGCCGCTCCGCGCGGGGGTCGTCGTGCAGCAGCTCCGGGGCGTCGGTGCGCAGAGCGGCCGCGCAGCTCGGTTCCAGGACCACCAGCGGGGCGTCGGTGGCCAGGACGGGTTCCAGCAGGTCCAGTGTGCGACGCAGCACCGCGCGGGCGCGGTCGAGCTGGCCCGTGGAGATGTAGGTGAGGCCGCAGCAGACCCGGGCCCTGCGGGCCGTCAGCAGGGACAGGGCGGAGCGGCTGCGGGCGTCGCCCACCGGGCGGCCGGCCATCCGCAGCGTCGGGGGCAGCGCCACCCGCAGGCCCGCCGCCTCCAGCACCCGTACGGCCGCCCGGCCCACCGACGGCGAGAGGTGTTCGGTGAAGGTGTCCGGCCAGAGGACCACCGGCCTGCCCTCCCCCGAGGACGCTCCCCGCCCTCGCCACCACCGCGTGAACGTCTCCCCCGCCACCCGGGGGATCTCCCGCTCGCCCGCGATCCCGCCCAGCCGCTTCGCCGTCCGCGCGAGCGGACCCGCCGAGGCCAGGGCGTTCACCGCCCCCGCGGTCCGCGTCCGCGCGACCCAGCCCAGCCACACCGGCAGCCACCCCGTCGCGTAGTGCGCGGCGGGGCGGCGGCGGCCCGCGTAGTGGTGGTGCAGGAACTCCGCCTTGTACGTGGCCATGTCGACCCCGACCGGGCAGTCCGAGCGGCAGCCCTTGCAGGACAGGCACAGGTCGAGGGCGTCCCGTACCTCCGTGGAGCGCCAGCCGTCGGTCACCAGCTCGCCCGCGAGCATCTCGTGCAGCAGGCGTGCGCGCCCGCGCGTGGAGTGCCGTTCCTCGCCCGTCGCGCGGAACGACGGGCACATCACCGCCGGCCCCGGCACGGACGTCGTACGGCACTTGGCGACGCCCACGCAGCGGCGCACCGCCGCCGAGAAGTCGCCGCCGTCGGCCGGGTAGCCGAAGGCGACGTCGACCGGTTCGCGCGGGAGGACGGAGAAGCGGAGGTTCGCGTCCAGGGGGGCCGGGCGGACCAGCATGCCCGGGTTGAGGAGGTCGTCCGGGTCCCAGAGGGCCTTCACGCGTGCGAAGAGGGCGACCGTCTCGTCGCCGTACATGCGCGGGAGCAGTTCGGCGCGTGCCTGGCCGTCCCCGTGTTCGCCGGAGAGCGAGCCGCCGTGGGACACGACCAGGCCGGCCAGCTCCTCCGAGAAACGACGGAAGCGGGCGACGCCCGGTCCGGTCAGCAGGTCGAAGTCGATGCGGACGTGGATGCAGCCGTCCCCGAAGTGCCCGTACGGGGCGCCGCGCAGGCCGTGGTCCGCCATGAGGGCCCGGAAGTCGCGCAGGTACGCGCCGAGCCGGGCGGGCGGCACCGCGCAGTCCTCCCAGCCGGGCCAGGCCTCCGTGCCGTCCGGCATCCTGGTCGCCGTGCCGCTCGCGTCCTCCCGGATCCGCCACAGCGCGCGCTGCCGGGCCGGGTCGGTGACCACCAGGGAGTCCAGGACGTCGGCCGCGCGGACGATGCGCTCCGCACCCGCGCGCGCCTCCGCCGCCGTGTCCCCGCCGGTCTCCACGAAGAGCCAGGCGCCCCCGCGCGGGAGGCCCGCGCCGAACGGCACGAGGTCCGCCGCCATGCCCTCCACGGTCAGCGGACCGTGCTCCAGCAGCCCCGCCGCCGCCTCCGCGGCCCCGCTCTCGTCCGCGTACGCCAGCACGGCGAGCGCCCGCGCGCGCGGCGCCCGTACGAGGTCCACGACCGCCTCCGTCAGCACGCCCAGTGTGCCCTCCGAACCGCAGAGGGAGCGGGCGACGTCCACGCCCCTCTCGGGCAGCAGGGCGTCCACCGCGTAGCCGGAGATGCGGCGGGGGAGGTCGGGGAAGCCGGTGCGCAGACGGGCCAGTTCGCCGTCCACCAGCTCCCGCAGCCCCGCCGGGGCCCCGGCCCCGTCCCGGCCGGGGCGCAGGCGCTCCCCGCGCGAGGTGACGACCGCCAGTTCGCGCACGCTGTCGGCCGTCGTGCCCCAGGCCACCGAGTGGGAGCCGCAGGAGTTGTTGCCGATCATGCCGCCGAGGGTGCAGCGGCTGTGGGTGGAGGGGTCCGGGCCGAAGCGCAGGCCGTGCGGGGCGGCGGCCTCCTGGAGGCGGTCGAGGACGAGACCCGGCTGGACGACGGCCGTGCGGGCCTCCGGGTCGAGGGACAGCAGACGGTTCATGTGGCGGGTGAAGTCGAGCACCACCCCGGTGCCGGTCGCCTGCCCCGCGATCGAGGTGCCGCCGCCGCGCGGCACCACGGGGACGCCGTGCATCCGGCAGACCGACAGCGCCGCCGCCACGTCGTCGGCGTCCCGCGGAGCCACCACGCCGAGCGGTACCCGGCGGTAGTTGGAGGCGTCCATCGTGGTCAGCGCCCGTGCGGTCGCGGTGAAGTCGACCTCGCCGCGCACGGCCGCCCGCAGCCCGGCCGACAGTTCCCGGTGATCCGTCATGCCCTCAGGATGCCTCCGCCGAGGCCGGGCACGGGCGACGGCGCCCCGCGCCCCACGGCGCCGCGGAGGCGCCCGACAGGCGCCCAGGATGGGGTGACCGACGAAAACGGAAGCGGAATCTTCCCAAGTCGAACACGAACTCTCATATAGTGACCGCGAGTTGCGCGCAGTTGTCGGACTCGTTCGAAAGCGACCCCGAAACCGGGTCCGGCACTCCCGTGAAACCGCCCGAGGACCGCGCAGACACGACGGTGTACGCCCGCGGACCGACCGAGGACCCGACCGAGGACTGACCGAGGACCCTGATTGATGACCTCCCCCCTGCTCCCCGGCGACCGCCCCGCCCCCCGCAGCCTGCTGCCCGTCCCGCTGCTCACCGCGGCGCTCGCCGCGGCCGCGGTCGTCACCGCCGTCCTCCTCGTGCCGGACTCCGCGGCCGGCGCCGTCATGGCGACCGGTGCGGTCGCCGCCGTGCTGCTGTGCGCGGCCGCCACGGTGGCCACGTACACCGTCCTGTCGGCGCGCACCGCCCGGACGCGGCTGGACGCCGTCACCCAGGACGTCGGCCGGCTGCTCCAGGAACGCGCCCGGCTGACCGAGGAGTCCCGCCGCCAGCACGAGCGGCTGACCGGCGAACTCACCCGCGAGCGGGCCCGGTTGTCCGCCGAGCTGGACCGGGAGCGCAACCACCTCGCCGAGGCCCTGGCCGCCGAGCGCGACCGCCTCACCGAGCAGCACGCCGCCGACACCGCCCGCCTGGCACGGGAGCACGCCGACGAGCGGGCCCGGCTCACGGACGACCACACCGCCGCGCTGAAGCGGCTCGCCGAGGAGCACGCCGGGAAACTGCGCCTCATCACCGAGGAACACGGCGCCCACACCGCCCGGTCGGCCCGCGACCACGCGGAGGAGCGCGACCGGCTGACCGGGGAACTGGACCGGCTCGGAGCGGACCGGGACCGGCTCACCGCGGAGAACGCGCGGCTGACCGCCCGGCTGCGCGAGGCCGAGGGCGCCCGGGCCGCCGCGCTCTCCGCGACCGCCAACGCGGCCGGACGCATGCAGGCCCTGGCCACCGGCATGCTCGCCGACCTGCGCGCGATGGAGGAGAAGCACCACGACGAGGAGGTCCTCGCCGACCTGCTCCACCTCGACCACCGCACCGCGCAGGCGGGCAGGCTCGCCGACTCCGTCGCCGTCCTCACCGGCGCCCGCTCCGGCCGCCGCTGGGCCCGGCCCATCTCCATGGAGTCGATCCTGCGCGGCGCCATGGGCCGGATCAGCGGCTACCAGCGGATCAGGGTCCACTCCGCAAGCGACACCGCGGTCGCCGGGCACGCCGCCGAGGGCGTGATGCACGCGCTCGCCGAACTCCTCGACAACGCCGCGAACTTCTCGCCGCCGACCGCCGAGGTCCACGTGTACGTCGAGGAGGTCCCGGCCGGGGTCATCGTCTCCGTCGAGGACAGCGGGCTCGTCATGGGCGAGGCACAGCTGCGTCGCGCCGAGCGCGCGGTCTCCGGCGAGTCCGCCGGGCTCGGGGGTCTCACCGGCACCCGGCTCGGCCTCGCCGTGGTCGGCCGGCTCTCCCGGCGGTACGGGCTCCGGGTCTCCTACCGGCCCTCGGCCCGCGGCGGCACGGGCGTCCTGGTACTCGTCCCGCAGGACATCCTCGTACCGCCGGAGGCGGCACCCGCGGCCCCGGTGACGGCCGGCGGCACCGCCGCGCCGGTGTCCCGCACCCCTGCGGCCGGCGCCCCGTCCGTCCCCGCGGCCCCCGCCGCGCTCGGCCCCAAGGCCCCGGCGGAGAAGGCGGCCGGCGCCCTCCCCCACCGCCGTACGGAAACCGCCCCCGGCCGGCCGGAACCGGAGACCAGCCACGTCACCGCGCACGACGGCGACGGCGCGACCGGCGAGGGCGCCGTCCCGGCGGACCGGCCGGCGCCCTCCGGGAACACCCGCCCCGCCCCCTCCTACGCGGCCTCCCGCGCCGGCGCCGACCTCGACCCCGACCCGGTGCCGACCCACGAGTCCCCGGACCGGGACGCCGACGCCCCGCCCCTCGTGCTGCCCCGCCGCCGCCGGGGCCGCACCCTCGCCGAGGCCGAGCGCACGCGTCCGGGCAACCGCCACGCCGCGCACCGGCCCGCCCCGACCGCCGAGGAGACCAAGGCGCGCACCGCCCGCTTCAGCAGCTTCCGCCAGGCCGTCCGGCCTCCCACCCCGGAGGACACGGCCGCCCCGGACACCGGCGCCACCGCCGACCCGGCCCCCGAAGCACGACCCACCCCCGCGAACCCGGAAGGCGACACCACCTCATGACCGGCACGACGACCGCCGACGAGAAGCTCACCTGGCTGCTGGAGGGCCTGCTGGAGCGCACGCCGGGCGCACGGCACGCGCTCGTGCTCTCCCGCGACGGCCTGAAACTGTGCCGCACCCCGGAGCTGTCCGCCGACCAGGCCGACCAGCTCGCCGCGATCGCCGCCGGCATCCAGTCGCTGTCGCACGGCGCCTCCGTCGAGTTCGGCGACGGCAGCGGCGGCGTGCGCTCGGCGATGACCGAGTTCTACGGCGGCGTGCTGTTCATCGTGGAGGCCGGCGAGGGCGCGCACCTGGCCGTCATCACCGCCGAGGACGCGGACGCCGGGCTCATCGGGCACAACATGAGCGAGCTCGTGGAGCAGCTCGGCGAACACCTGACCGCGCAGCCGCGCACCTCATGAGCAGGCCCGGCAGGGACGACGCCCCGGACCGGCTCTACACCCTCACCCAGGGGCGCAGCCGGTCCGGTCCCGACAACCCCTTCGACCTGGTGACCCTGGTCGTCGCCGAGTGCGATCCGGTGCCCGGCATGCAGTCCGAGCACGCGGCGATCCTGCGGCTGACCGAACGCCCCACGGCGGTCGTGGAGATCGCGGCCGAGCTGAAGCTGCCCGTCAGCATCACCCGGATCCTGCTCTCCGACCTCCACGCGGCGGGCCGGGTCAGCGCCCGTCACCCCCGCAAGGCCGCCGTACCCGACCCCGACATCCTGGAGCAGGTGCTCGTTGGACTCCGCAACCTCTGAGACGCGCACGCCACTGGGCGCGTCGGCCGACAACGGCCTGAAGATCGTGGTCGTGGGCGGCTTCGGCGCCGGCAAGACCACGATGGTCCGTTCGGTCAGTGAGATCCGTCCCCTCAACACCGAGGAGACGATGACCCAGGCCGGGGAGGCCGTCGACGACATCAGCGGGGTGCGCGCCAAGACCGCGACCACCGTCGCCTTCGACTTCGGCCGCATCACCCTCGACGCGCGCAACGTGCTGTACCTGTTCGGCGCGCCCGGCCAGGAACGCTTCTGGTTCCTGTGGGACCGGCTGTTCTCCGGCACGCTCGGCGCGGTCGTGCTGGTCGACACCCGGCGCATCGACGACTCCTGGTACGCCATCGACCGGCTGGAGAAGCACGGCACGCCGTTCATCGTGGCCTGCAACGACTTCGGCGGCCCCACCTTCACCCCCCAGCAGATCCGCGATGCCCTCGACCTCGACCCGCACGTGCCGCTGGTGAACTGCGACGCGCGGTCCCGGGAGTCCAGCAAGATCGTGCTGATCACGCTGGTGGAGCACATCCAGGCCCTGTACGCCGATCCGGCCCGAGCCCCCCGTCAGGAGCTGGTGTGAGTCCCGCCTCCCTCCCCAACGCCGTCCGCTTCCAGGGATCCCTGCTGCAGGACGACCCGGCCCGCGTGTACCGGGAGATGCGGCGCGAACACGGCAGCGTCGTCCCGGTGGTGCTGGACGGGGACGCGCCGGCGTGGCTGGTGCTCGGCTACCGCGAGCTGCACCAGGTCACCGGCGACCCGGTGCTGTTCAGCCGCGACTCCGACCTGTGGAACCAGTGGGAGAACATCCCCGACGACTGGCCGCTGCTGCCGATGATCGGCCGCAGGCAGCCGTCGATCCTCTACACCGTCGGCGAGCGGCACCGTGAGCGCGCCGGGATGCTGGGCAACGCGCTGGAGGCGGTCGACCCGTTCGAACTGCGCGGCTACGCCGAGAAGTTCGCGGACGAACTGATCGACGGCATCTGCCCCAGGGGCACCGCCGACCTGATCGGCGAGTTCGCGATGCTGCTGCCGGTGCGGGTGCTGGCCCGGCTCTTCGGTTTCTCCGACGAGGAGGGCCCGGCCCTGGTCACCGCCCTCAACGACATGATCGACGGGCGGGAGCGGGCCCTCGCGGGCCAGAGCCACCTGTTCACGTCGATGACGGAGCTGGTGGCCGCCCGCAAGAGCGCGCCCGCCGAGGACGTCGCGTCCCGGATGCTCGCCGACCCCTCCGGCTTCACCGAGGAGGAGATCCTCCAGGACCTGATGGTGATGCTGGCGGCCGGACACCAGCCGACCGCCGACTGGATCGGCAACTCGCTGCACCTGATGCTCACCGACAGCCGCTTCGCGGCCTCCCTGTTCGGCGGCCGCAACAGCATCGCCGAGGCGATGAACGAGGTGCTGTGGGAGGACACGCCGACACAGAACGTGGCCGCCCGCTGGGCGTCCCGCGACACCCAGCTCGGCGGACGCCGGATCCGCGCCGGCGACATGGTGCTGCTCGGTCTGCAGGGCGCCAACTCCGACCCGCAGGTGCGCACCGACGGCTCGGCGCTGACCGGCGGCAACGGCGCCCACTTCTCCTTCGGTCACGGGGAGCACCGCTGCCCGTTCCCGGCGCAGGAGATCGCCGAGGTGATCGCCCGGACCGGCATCGAGGTCGTACTGGACCGGCTGCCGGACATCGACCTCGCGGTGCCGGCCGCGAAGCTGACCCGCCGCCCGTCGCCGTGGCTGCGCGGGCTGTCCGAGCTCCCGGTCACGTTCACACCCACTCCCGCCCTTGGAGGCTCGCCCGCATGACGGCTGGTACGGACACCATGACGACGGGTACCGAACAGACCCGCATCCCCCTCGACCCCTTCGTCTCCGACCTGGACGGGGAGAGCGCCGCGCTGCGGGCGGCCGGG
Organism: Streptomyces sp. 12E; assembly: GCF_055633275.1. NCBI lineage: Bacteria > Bacillati > Actinomycetota > Actinomycetes > Kitasatosporales > Streptomycetaceae > Streptomyces > Streptomyces sp. 12E. The sequence continues at coordinate 3,250,782 of NZ_JBVNCJ010000001.1, forward strand.
CCGCTGGCCGCCGTGACGCTGCCGGGCGGCGTACCGGTGTGGGCGGTCACCCACCACGCCGAGGCGAAGAAGCTGCTCACCGACCCGCGCGTGGTGAAGGACATCAACGTCTGGACCGCCTGGCAGCGCGGCGAGATCGCCCCCGACTGGCCGCTGATCGGGCTGGCCAACCCGCCCCGCTCCATGCTCACCGTGGACGGCGCCGACCACCGCAGGCTGCGCACCCTGGTCGCGCAGGCGCTCACCCCGCGCCGGGTGGAGCGGATGCGGGAGCGGATCACGGAGCTGACCGAGGGCCTGCTGGACCGGGTGGCCGCGCAGCCCGGCGACACGGTCGACCTGAAGGCGGCGTTCGCCTACCCGCTGCCGATGTACGTCATCGCCGACCTGATGGGGCTGGCGGAGGAGCGGCTGCCGCGGCTGAAGGAGCTCTTCGAGAAGTTCTTCTCCACGCAGACCCCGCCCGAGGAGGTCATCGCGACGCTGACCGAACTGGCCCGGATCATGACCGAGACGGTGGCGCACAAGCGCGAGCACCCGGGCGACGACCTGACCTCCGCGCTGATCCAGGCTTCGGAGGACGGCGACCGCCTCACCGACGAGGAGATCGTCGCCACGCTCCAGCTGATGGTGGCGGCCGGCCACGAGACGACGATCTCCCTCATCGTCAACGCGGTGGTCAACCTGTCCCTCCACCCCGAGCAGCGGGAGCTGGTGCTGTCCGGCGAGGCGGACTGGTCGGCGGTGGTCGAGGAGACCCTGCGGTACGCCACGCCGACGTCCCACGTGCTGATCCGGTTCGCGACCGAGGACATACCGGTGGGCGACAAGGTCCTGCCGGCCGGTGACGCGCTGATCGTGTCGTACGCCGCGATCGGCCGCGACGAGCAGGCGCACGGTCCGACGGCCGGCGTCTTCGACATCACCCGCGAGACCGCCAGCCGGCACATCTCCTTCGGTCACGGCCCGCACGTGTGCCCCGGCGCGGCCCTGTCGCGCCTGGAGGCGGGCGTGGCCCTCCCGGCCCTGTACGCCCGCTTCCCGAAGCTGGACCTGGCGGTCCCGGCGAGCGAGCTGCGCAACAAGCCGGTGGTCACCCAGAACGACCTGTTCGAGCTCCCGGTGAAGCTGGGCGGGTGAGCGACGCGGGTGGCGGACGGACCTCCCCCCGGTCCGTCCGCCACCCGTCTCCTCCCGTCCGCCGCCCGTCTCAGCGGACGGACGATGTTTCGCCCGGGTTTCCCGCAGCCGCTAGGCTCCGGTCGTGGCTGAGATCCGGATTCCTGCTGACATCAAGCCCGCCGACGGTCGTTTCGGCGCGGGTCCCTCCAAGGTGCGGACGGAGGCGCTGGACGCCCTGGCCGCGACCGGCACGTCCCTGCTCGGCACCTCCCACCGCCAGGCCCCGGTGAAGAACCTGGTCGGCGCGGTGCGCGAGGGCGTCCGCGAGCTGTTCCGGCTCCCCGACGGCTACGAGGTGGTCCTCGGCAACGGCGGCTCCACCGCCTTCTGGGACATCGCGACCCACGGCCTGATCGAGAACAAGTCCCAGCACCTCACCTTCGGCGAGTTCAGCTCCAAGTTCGCCAAGGCCGCCAAGCTCGCCCCGTGGCTGGCCGAGCCCACCGTCGTCTCCGCCGACCCGGGCACGCACCCCGAGGCGGTCGCCGAGGCCGGCGTGGACGTCTACGCCTTCACCCACAACGAGACCTCCACCGGTGTCGCCATGCCGATCCGGCGGGTCGCCGGCGCCGACGAGGGCTCCCTGGTCCTGGTGGACGCCACCTCCGGCGCGGGCGGCCTGCCGGTCGACATCGCCGAGACGGACGTCTACTACTTCGCCCCGCAGAAGTCCTTCGCCTCCGACGGCGGCCTGTGGATCGGCGTGTTCTCCCCGGCCGCGATCGAGCGCGCCGAGCGGATCCACGCCTCCGGCCGCCACGTCCCGGAGTTCTTCTCGCTGCCCACGGCGATCGACAACTCCCGCAAGAACCAGACGTACAACACCCCGGCCCTGGCCACCCTCTTCCTGCTCAACCAGCAGCTGGAGTGGCTCAACGGCCAGGGCGGCCTGGACTGGGCCACGGCCCGCACCAAGGACTCCTCGACCCGCCTGTACACCTGGGCGGACGAGTCCAAGCACGCCACCCCGTTCGTCACCGACCCGGCCAAGCGGTCCCAGGTCATCGGCACGATCGACTTCACCGACGAGATCGACGCCGCCGCCGTCGCCAAGGTCCTGCGCGCCAACGGCGTCGTCGACACCGAGCCCTACCGCAAGCTCGGCCGCAACCAGCTCCGCGTCGCGATGTTCCCGGCCATCGACCCGTCGGACGTCGAGGCCCTGACCAAGTGCGTCGACCACGTCATCGAGCAGCTGTAGTCGTACCCGTACGACACCGAGGGGCGCCCGGCGGACCATCCGCCGGGCGCCCCTCGCGCATCCGTACGCCCTACTCCTCGACGAACAGCTCCTCGGCACGCTCCGCGCTCAGGGAGCGGTCGAGCCAGGTCCCCAGCACGTCGAGATCGGTGCAGCCGGTGATCCGCTCCCGGAGGGAGTCGGAGACCTCGACACCCCGCACATCGAGAACGCGCAGGATGGCCTCGGCCTTGCCCTCGGCCTTGCCTTCGGCCTTGCCCTCCTCCTTGCCCTCTTCCTTGCCTTCGAGCCACGACTCCTCGACGATCGTCTTGCTGCCCGGGAAGTTCGGGGTGTAAGTGGCCATCAGATGCCTCCAGTACTCACGGCCCGGGCCCTCACCCAGACCGACTTCGACGATCTCCGCCCAGTCCACGCGGTCCATGTCGCCACCCTCGTCCGACTCGATGGTGCCCTGGGACCCGGACTTGTCGGCGTTCTCCGCCACTCCTGACGCCAGCGCGTCCAGTATCACAGTCAGCGCCGGATCCTTGGCGTAGGCGAGCGCGGAGAAGACGGCGACTCCGAGGTCCCGGGCCGCCTCGTCCGCCTCGGTGATCACAGGGAGAATTCCGGGTCCCAGGACCAGCGGAAAGACGACCATGCTCGTGTGGAACCCGCGACCGATACGGATCGGCTCCGCCGCCCACGCAGCGGTCGCCTTGTCCTTGCACACCACCAGGAGGAACGCCTGGGCCTGCGGGCCGGCGGTCGGCCCTCCGTGCGCGGTGGTCAGGTACTGCTCCACCGCTGGTTGTCGCGGCCGTTGCATTCCCAGAGCACCACCTGGGTGCCGGACGCCCCTCCGAAGAGGTCCAGGCATTTACCGCTCGACGCGGACAGCAGCGATTTCCCTGACAGGCTGAACCGCTGAGCTGCCGACCGGTCACACGGTGCGAGGGTCACCGGTGTGCGGTCCGCGGTGCCGGTGACGGTCGCGCAGAGGTCACCCTGCCGGAGTGCCGTGTCGGACCCGATGCTCCACGACTGGGAGGCTGCGCCGGTGCAGGCTGCGACCACGAGTCCGGACCCCGAGCCGGCGCCTGTCAGGCAGTTGCCGGAGGCTTCGACCGCGAGCGCCCTCCCGGGGTCGGGAGCCGATCCGCCTGCCCGGCCGGTTCCGTCCTTGTCCGGCGCCTTGCTCACGGTGGGATCCGCTTCGTTCTCCGCCGTCTTGTCCGTGCCCGGTTCCGTTTCCCGGCCGGAGGACGTGGGGGAGCCGGTGGAGGGAGGCCGAGACGCCGCGGTCGCGCTCGCTGAAGCGCTCGAGGACCGCTCCACGTCAGGGATTTCGAGTTCGGTCGCATCGGACTGGTGCAGCTCGCCCGCGACGCCGGACTGCCGGTCGTCCTCCCCCTGGGACCCGCTGATCGTGACGGCCACCACGGCGGTTACCACCGCGACGGCCACGGAGGCGACAGCGATCCACTTCGCGGGTGGGCGGCGTGGACCGGACCGAGTGCTGTCGTCCGGCGCCGCCGGGCCAGTGGCGGATTCGTCACGGCCGGCGATACGGACGGGCGGCTCCGGTTGTGCGGTTGCCTGGCCGTCCCCGGTTTCGGCTCGATGAGCCGTAGCCGCACGGGCGAGAGCGGCACGGGCTGCCGCCAGCTTCGCCGCGTCGTCGACACCGGAAGGCCTGTCCGGTGGTGAGTCCACACGTCGGTCCTGGCCTGTGCTCCGTTTGGGCAGCTCCGGCATTCTGCCGTACTCCTCGTGCAGGGGTCGAGTGCGTCCGGAATTCCGTATTCCGGGAGAGGGTGAGCGGTGCGGTTGCGGTGGGGCTCGGTTCCGTTCCGGGCCGACTGCGCTTCTCGCGTACTACGCGAACATCCAACAGATCATTTCCTGATTATCGTTGTCAATGTAAGCGTACTGGTGCTGGAGTCCTGCCCGTGTCCGACGAAGGAAGCGGCGGCGTTGCACGGTGAATCAGCGTGCCGGGGGCCGTCGTTCGTCCCGGGAAGGTACCTTCCGACCGGCACCTGACAGCTGTTCATGGCGTTCCCCATCAAGGCAGGCAGGCCGGCGGTATAGGCCGGTCAGCCGATGTCCGCCGGCCGGTTCCCCAGAAGAATCCGCGGAGGCGGAGCAGAAGACCGACCGCCGGTCCGCGCGCGGTCCGGATTCGGAACCCCGAACATCTCCTCATGTCGCGGTGCATCCGGGAAAAGCAGAAAGCCCGTGTCGAAGAATCGTCGTACCGGAGCGGCACTCGGCGCCCTCACCTTCGGCGGCGTCCTTGTCCCCGGCCGCGCCCCGGTGTGGCGCCGGTGTGCGTCTACAACGGTGCGGACTTCACGAGGCTGCTCGACAACAACGACAGGATCTTCTCGACCGTCGATGACTCCGACCACCGCATCCCGGTCCGGCCGGACCTCGATCACCGCGGTGACCTGCTGGAGGCCGAGCCCCACCGGAAGCGGGCGGCTCCGGTGGAGTGGGGCAACCGCGTCTCCTCGTACCGGCGGCGTCGACGGGATCCACGAGAGCGAGGCCGGCCGCGGCCTCCTCGCCGAGCCCGCCCTCCTGCTTCTCGGACGCCGAGAAGCAGGAGGGCGTCCTTCATGTCCGAAGCACCCCGAAAATCCGAGGTTCACCGGCTGAGCCGCTGGAACCTCCGTACCGCGAGCGGCAGGAAGACCGCCGTCAGGATCACCGGCCACACCCCCGCCATCAGCAGCGCGTGCTGCTCGACCCAGGAGTCGCCGCCGCCGACCGGCGTGCCGAACAGCTCGCGGGTCGCCGCCGCCGTGGAGGAGATCGGGTTCCAGGCCGCCACCCAGCCCAGCCAGTCGGGCATCAGCTGCGGGGCGACGAAGATGCTGGAGATCATCGTCAGCGGGAAGGCGACCGCGAACAGGCCGCCCGCCGCCTCCGGGTTGGGCACCAGCAGCCCCAGCCAGACCCCGGTCCAGATCAGCGCGAACCGCAGCCACAGCAGCAGCCCGAACGCCGCCAGGAAGCCCCAGCCGCCGTCCGGGCGCCAGCCCATGGCCAGCGCGGTGAGCATCATGATGGCCAACTCGGCGCAGGCGACGACCAGATCGGTCACCCCGCGCCCGGCCACCACCGCCGAGGAGGCCATCGGCATGGAGCGGAAGCGGTCGATGACCCCCTTGGTGGAGTCGTAGACGACGACGGTCGCGGTGTTGACGAAGCCGAAGGCCATGGTCATCACGAACATGCCCGGCATCAGGAAGTCCTTGTAGTCCCCGCCGCCGGGCACGGTCATCGCGCTGCCGAAGACATAGCCGTAGAGGAGGACCGACAGGATCGGGAAGCCCAGCTGCCAGGCGATGTTGACGGGCTGGCGCCGGTAGTGGGTCAGGCCGCGGCGGACGATGTTCCAGCAGTCCGCGAGCGCCCAGTACGCCCGGCCGTGCGCGGCCGGGCCGGTCAGGTCGAGGGCGCTCACGCCGCCGCCTCCTTCTCCGTGCGGTGTCCGGTCAGGCTCAGGAACACGTCGTCGAGGCTGGGCCTGCGCAGCCCGATGTCCTCGACCCGTACGCCCTCGTCCTGGAGGGTGCGCGCCACGTCGGTCAGCGCGGCCACCCGGTCGGTCACGGGGGCGTGCACCCGCAACTCAGCGTCTTCGGACTCGGGTTCGCCGTCGGCGAACCGCGCGACCACCTTCACCGCGCGCGGGATGTCGGACCGCTCGGCGACCACGACCTCGACGCGGTCGCCGCCGACCAGGTTCTTCAGCCCGTCCGGGGTGTCGTCGGCGATGGCTCGGCCCTGGTCGATGACGGTGATCCGGGAGGCGAGTCTGTCGGCCTCCTCCAAGTACTGCGTGGTCAGCAGCACCGTCGTGCCGTCCGCCACCAGCGCCCGCACGGATTCCCAGACCTCGCCCCGGCTCCGGGGGTCCAGCCCCGTCGTCGGCTCGTCCAGGAACAGCACGGCCGGTGCGAGGATCATCGAGGCGGCGAGGTCGAGGCGCCGCCGCATGCCGCCGCTGTAGTCACCGACCCCCTTGTCGGCGGCGTCGGTCAGGCCGAACCGCTCCAGCAGTTCGGCGGCCCGCGCCCTGGCGCGCCCGCCGCCCAGGTGGAACAGCCTGCCGAACATCTCCAGGTTCTGCCGTCCGGTGAGCACCTCGTCCACGGCCGCGTACTGCCCGGTGAGCCCGATCCGCGCCCGCACCTCGCGGGCCTGCCGGACCACGTCGAGCCCGGCCACCACGGCACGGCCGCCGTCGAGGCGGAGCAGCGTCGACAGGATGCGCACGGCGGTGGTCTTGCCGGCGCCGTTCGGTCCGAGCAGCCCGTGCACGGTGCCCTCGCGGACGGCCAGGTCGAAGCCGTCGAGGGCGCGCTTCTCGCCGTAGCGCTTCTCCAGCCCCTCGGCCCGGACCGCGTAACCGTCGTCGTTCATGGGTCCCCCTTCCAGTAACCGGGTACACCGTACCCGATTGCGCGTACGGCGTACCCAGTTTTTGGACGCGGACTTAAAATGCACTCATGAACAGCGGCAGGGGCGATACGGAGACCAGTGGCGGCGGCGACCTCGCCCGTACCCTCGACCTGCTGTGGGACACCGGCCCGCGGCCCAGCCGGGGGCCGAAGCCGGGCCTGACGCTGGACCGCATCGTGGAGGCCGCCGTCCAGGTCGCCGACCGGGACGGGATCGGCGCGCTGTCGATGCGCCGGATCGCCACGGAACTCGGCACCGGCACGATGTCCCTGTACCGCTACGTCCCCGGCAAGGCCGAGCTGCTCGACCTGATGCTGGACCGGGTGCAGCGGCCCTCACAGGACCCCGCGGACCTCGGCGACGGCGGCTGGCGCGCGGCCCTCGAGGCCTTCGGCCGCGCCACCCTCGCCCTGTACCGCCGGCACCCGTGGCTGCTGGAGGTCAACCAGTCCCGCCCGGTCCTCGGCCCGGGCGCGCTGGACGGCTTGGAGAAGGTGCTCTCCCGGATCAAGCCGATGGGCCTGTCCGACCCCGAGCTGCTGTCGGCGATCGTCATGATCGACGGGTACGTGGTCGGGGCCGCCCGTACGCAGCTGTACCAGGAGCAGGCCGAGCGCGGCTCCGGGCTGACGGACGCGCAGTTCTGGGAGGCGCAGCGGCCGGCCCTGGAGAAGGCCATGGACAGCGGGCGCTACCCCGTCATGGTCGGGCTCTCCGAGGACACCTTCGGCTCCGACTTCGACCACTTCGAGTTCGGGCTGCAGCGCATCCTGGACGGTCTGGAGGTGTTCGTCGCCCGGCGGACGGCGCGGTGACGGCGCCCCGCCCGGCCGGCGGCCGGTTCAGCCCCGGCGCCGCCGCCGCACCAGCCCGAACAGGACCGCGACGACGACGGCCGCCGCGACGACCTTGACGGTGTCCCCGCTCCCGCCCCCGCTCCCGTCACCGGCGGCGCCGCCGCCCTTCTCGCCCTCGGCGCCCGCCCCCGGCCCTCCGCCGCCCCCGGGCGCGTCCGCGGCCTCGACGCGGCTCCCGGCGCCCTCCATCCCGAGCAGCAGCTTCCTGCCGTCGGTGGTGTAGGTGGCGGACTCGCCCTGCCCCAGGGGCACGCTGATCCGCCCCCCGCGCCGGATCTCGCCGCCGTTCCAGTCGTACCAGATGCCCCCGAGGTAGCCGCGCACGGAGAGCCGCTCGCCGTCCGGGGAGAACGCGGCGTCGGTGGCCCAGAGGTCCACGGGGACGGTGGGCCGGAAGACGTTCGTCCCGGAGGCGGAGAGCTTCGCCGGACCCTCGTAGAGGTGTCCGCCGTCCTCGTTCTTGTCGATGATGTAGACCCGCCCGGTCTTCGGGTGGACGACCATCGACTCCGCGTCGCGGGCCCCGTCCGCGTACTTCACGACGTACTGCGTCGCCCGGACCGTCCGGTCCTTCAGCTCCGTCGGCTCGGGCAGCTCGTAGATCCACACGTGGGGCCAGGTACCGCCGAGGTTGTCCCCGATGTCACCGACGAGGATCCGGTCGCCCGGTCCGACGGCGATCGCCTCGACGTCGCGGAGCGTGCCGACGCCGGAGAGCGCGACCCGTGCGACCGTCTCGCCGGTGCCGCCGTCGACGGCGTACAGGTAGGGCCCGTCGTCCTGGTCGTTGTGGGTCCAGTAGACGCCGGGGTGGAGGCGGGAGGCGGCGAGTCCGCTGGACTCGGTGATACGCGGGTCCTTGATGGTGAAGCCCTCGTCGCCGTCGACTGCGGAGGCGGCGGGCACGGCGAGCGCGCCCGTGAGGAGGGTCGCGGCGAGCAGGGCGAAGGGTCGGCGCATGTGCCAAGAGTGCCATCGATCAACGCACTTCACGGGTGGTGTCCGGACTCACATCGCGACGGCCGGACCGGTCGTCCATGATGAGCGGGTGCTCAGGTTCATGCCCGTAGGCGACTCGATGACGATCGGGAGCGCGGGTGAACACACCTGGCGTTACCGGCTGTGGCAGCACCTGTGCACGGCGTACGACGGCCCCTTCACGCTGGTCGGCCCGCGCGAGACGCTCCACGACCCGGCGACGGACGCCCCCACCTCGCACGCGTACGCCGACCCCGGCTTCCCCCGCGCCCACCTGGCCGGCTGGGGCGAGGGCTGGCACCACATGACCCCGCTGATCGGCGAGGCCGTGCGCTCCTGCCGCGCGGACGTGCTGCTGGTGTCGCTGGGCCTGATCGACCTGGGCTTCTACACCAACGCCGAGCAGACGGCGGACAACGTCCGCGCCTTCGTGGCCGCGGCACGGGAGGCCGGTCCGCGCGTCCGCGTGGCCGTCATGCCGGTGATCCGCAACATCCGGGTGGAGTCGGACCCGGACTTCGCCGACCAGGTCGCCCGCTTCAACGAACTCCTGGCGAAGACCGTCGCCGACCTGGACGAGGCGGGCTCGCCGCTGCTGCTGGTCCCGCCGCCGGCGTCGTACGACTTCCACACGGACACGTACGACGGCACGCACCCCAACGAGAGCGGCGAGCACAGGATCGCGGGCGCCTTCGCGGAGGCGATGTGGCGGGGGTGGGGGCTGGGCGGGCCGTACGGGGCGGCGTAGCGGCCCGGGGGTTCTGGCATATGCGCCCCGCCCCGTGTCCTGCGCGCCGTGCGTATCGTTGTACCGCGCGGCCGCACTCGTCCGTGGGCGGCCGGGGAGGAGCGCGCCACGATGACCGTCCTTGAAGACAGGATCGCCATGGCCGACGTCAACACTCAGCGCTTGGACGAGTGGTTCGAGCGGTTGGAGCGGATGCCCGTCCCCGAAGGATTCAGGGTCGAGATCGTCGGGGGCAACGTCTACATGACACCGCAGCGTGACACCCACTGGGGGATCATCCGCCGGATCGTACGAGCCGTCGAGGACAGGTTCGGGATGGACGTGCCGGTGTTCTCGGACGTCCGCATCGACTTCCCCGGCCACGAGAACGGCCTCTGCCCGGACGTCGCCGTACTCCGCGCCTCCGCAGAGAAGGACGACGAGGGCCGTTGGCGGTACGAGGACGTCGAGTTCGTCTTCGAAGTCATCTCCGAGGGCACGGCCGCCAACGACTACGGCCCGAAAAAGGTCGCCTACGCGACCGCCGAGGTCCCTCTCTACGTCATCGCCGACCCCTATCAGGGCCGCTGCTACGTCTACACCGATCCCAAGAACGGCGACTACGTCACAAGGACGCGGGTGGACTTCGGCGACGACATCGATCTCACCGGCACCGTGGCCGACCTGACCGTGAGCACCAGCAAATTCCCCCGGGACCGATCCCCTCTTGCATAGAGCGCACTCCAAGTCGTTGGCTTGACGACCATGAAGTACACACAGCTCGGACGCACGGGACTCAAGGTCAGCCGGCTCGTCCTCGGGACGATGAACTTCGGTCCGCAGACCGACGAGGCCGACAGCCACGCCATCATGGACGCCGCGCTGGACGCGGGTCTGAACTTCTTCGACACGGCCAACGTCTACGGCTGGGGCGAGAACAAGGGCCGTACCGAGAGCATCATCGGCAGCTGGTTCGCGAAGGGCGGCGACCGCCGCGACAAGGTGGTCCTCGCGACCAAGGTCTACGGGAACATGGGCGCCGACGGCGAGGCCTGGCCCAACCACGACAAGCTGTCGGCCGTGAACATCCGGCGGGCCGTCGACGCCTCGCTGAAGCGGCTGGGGACCGACTACATCGACGTCTACCAGTTCCACCACGTCGACCGGAACACGCCGTTCGAGGAGATCTGGCAGGCGATCGACGTCCTGGTCCAGCAGGGCAAGATCCTCTACGCCGGCTCCTCGAACTTCCCCGGCTACAAGATCGCCCAGGCCAACGAGATCGCCGCCCGGCGCGGCGGCACCATCGGCCTGGTCAGCGAGCAGTGCCTCTACAACCTCGCCGAGCGCCGCGCCGAGATGGAGGTCATCCCGGCCGCGCAGGAGTACGGGCTCGGGGTCATCCCGTGGTCGCCGCTGCACGGCGGCCTGCTGGGCGGTGTGATCAAGAAGGAGGTCCAGGGCGGCCGGCGTGCCTCCGGGCGGGCCGCCGACACGCTCGCCGATCCGTCGTCGCGCGCGCAGATCCAGGCGTACGAGGACCTGCTCGACAAGCACGGCGTCAAGCCCGGTGAGGCCGCGCTGGCCTGGCTGCTCACCCGGCCCGGCGTGACCGGACCGATCGTCGGCCCGCGCACGGCCGAGCAGCTCGGCTCCGCGCTGCGGGCGGTCGAGCTGGAGCTGAGCGAGGAGCTGCTGACCTCGCTGGACGAGATCTTCCCGGGTCCTGGGCCGTCGCCGGAGGCCTTCGCCTGGTAGCGGCGTACGGCAGCGGGCGGCGACGCTAATTACCCAGCGCCGCCGCCAGGGCCACCACGACGAACATCAGCACGAGCGCACCGGCCATGATCCGGTTCCGGGTCTTCGGGTCCACGCCCCCGAGCCTAACCGGCCGCGCCCAGTGCCCGGCGGGCGACCGCCTCGTAGCGGGGCTGTTCGCCCGGCACCCCGGACGTCGGCAGGTCGCTGCGCACCAGCACCAGCTCGTCCACGGTCCAGGTGCGGCCGCGGAACGCGTGCAGGGCCTCCACGTACGGCCGCACGTCGACGGCGTCCCGGCTGCGGGCCACCGTCAGGTGGGCCTTGTACCGCCGGTGCTCGTCCACGGCCACGCCCGCCTTGCGCGCCGCGGCCCCGGCCCGCTCGGCCAGCAGCCGCATGGTGCGCAGGTCTCCTTCCGCCCCGGTCCACAGCACCCTGCCGTGCCCGAACTGACCGCCACCGGCGAGAGCGAGCCGGAACGGCTCGGTCCGGGCCGCGGCCCGCCCCAGCCGCGCCGTCAGCTCCGGCACGAGCCCGTCGTCGACCTCGCCGTAGAACGCCAGCGTGAAGTGCCAATCAGCGGCTCCGCCGCGGGGCCGTCCCGCCCGCCCGGTCCACCGCATCCCGTCCGCCCCGGGCAGCCTCCGCAACGCCGCCACCTCGGCGGCGAGCTCCTGGACCACGTCCTCGGGGGGCAGCACGGCGGCGAAGAGTCTCATACGTCCAGTCTCACAGGAGAACGTACGTACGCTCAGTCGTATCCCGGTCGCCGTGCGTATCGTTGTACCGCGCGGCTGTACGCATCGAGCGGCAGCCGGGGAGGAGCGCCACGATGACCGTCCTCGAAGACAGGATCGAGATGGCCGAGAGCGGCGACGAGCTCACGCTCGACATGATGTTCGAGTGGCTGGAGAAGATGCCCATCCCCGAGGGTTACAAGACCGAGATCGTCGGGGGGCACATCTTCATGGCACCGCAGCGGGACGCCCACTGGGAGATCATCCTGGACATCGTCGAGCAACTGCGCGTGAAGTACCCGCGCAAGCGCGTCAAGTCCGACGTCCGCATCGACTACCCGGGGCACCTCAACGGCTTCGCCTCCGACGTGACCCTGCTGGCCGAGGGCGCGACCAGGAACGGCGAGGGGCGGTGGCGCTGCGAGGACGTCGTGTTCATCGCCGAGGTGATCTCCCGGAGGACCGCCGGCAACGACTACGGGCCGAAGAAGGACGCGTACGCCGCCGCCGGCGTGCCGGTGTACCTGATCGTCGACCCGTACACCGGCGAGTGGCACCTGCACACGCTGCCGAAGGACGGGAAGTACCACGGCAACGTGCGCTTCGACTTCGGCATCGAGGCCGATCTGACCAAGACGGTCGTCGGTCTCGTCCTCCAGACCGACGAGTTCCCCCGCGACTGACGGCCGCTACACCGCCGGGGCCAGTGCCTCCTGACGCTCCCGCGGTACGAAGCGGACGCTGGGGTGGCCGCGCCGCCAGGCCACCGACAGGCGCAGGCCGCCGACCCTGGCCAGGATCAGGCCGATGACGGACGCCGCGGCCACCGCGATCGCGCCGCCCGCCGCGAAGCCGACGCGGGCGCCGTAGGCGTCGGTGATCCAGCCGACGATCGGGGCGCCGACCGGGGCGCCGCCGAGGAACACCATCATGTAGAGGGCCATGACACGGCCGCGCATGACCGGGTCGGTGGCCATCTGGAGGCTGGTGTTGGTGGTGACGTTGACCGTCATCGAGAACAGGCCCAGCGGGACCATGATCAGGGCGAACATCCACAGCTCCGGCGACGCGGCGGCCAGGATCTCCAGCGCGCCGAACGCGATCGCGGCCACGATCAGCAGCCGCAGCCGGGCCGTGCCGCGCCGGGCGGCGAGCAGGGCGCCGGCGACCGAGCCGACCGCCATCAGCGTGTTGAACATGCTGTAGACGCCCGCGCCCCCGTGGAAGACGTCGTCGGCGAAGGCCGAGAGGTAGACGGGGAAGTTGAAGGCGAAGGTGCCGATGAAGCCGACCAGGACGATCGGCCAGATCAGCTCCGGGCGTCCGGTGACGTAGCGCACGCCCTCCCGCAGCTGCCCCTTGCCGCGCGGGGCGCGCTCGACGGGGTGCAGGTCGCGGGCGCGCATCATCATCAGGCCGGCCAGCGGCGCGATGAAGGACAGGCCGTTGAGGAGGAACGCCCAGCCGGTGCCGACGCCGGTGATCAGCAGGCCCGCGACGGCGGGGCCGACCAGGCGGGCGGACTGGAAGTTCGCGGAGTTCAGGCTGACCGCGTTCTGCAGCTGGCCGGGGCCGACGAGTTCGGAGACGAAGGACTGGCGGGCCGGGTTGTCGACGACGGTCGCCAGACCGAGGGCGAAGGCGGCGACGTAGATGTGCCAGACCTCGACCCGTCCCGTCAGGGTGAGGACGGCGAGCGCGAGGGAGGTGAGGGCCATCGCGATCTGCGTGACGATCAGCGTGGGGCGCTTGCGCAGGCGGTCGACGAGGACGCCGCCGTACAGGCCGAACAGCAGCATCGGCAGGAACTGCAGGGCCGTGGTGATGCCGACGGCGGCCGAGGAGCCGGTGAGGCTGAGGACCAGCCAGTCCTGGGCGATGCGCTGCATCCAGGTGCCGATGTTGGAGACGACCTGGCCGGCGAAGAACAGGCGGTAGTTCCTGATCCGCAGCGAGGAGAACATCGAGGTCCTGCGGGCGGGGGTGTCGGGGGCGGCCAGGGTGTCGCGGTGGTCAGGTGCGGGGGCGGAAGCTGCTCCGGATCCCGTACTCAAAAGGGTTCGCCTCCTACGTACGTACTGCTGTGCCGTGTGCTCAGACGTGCGCCAGTTTCTCCAGCACGGGGGCGGCGGCGCGCAGTTTCGCCCACTCGTCGTCGTCCAGTTCCCCGGCCAGCGAGGCCAGGAACGCGTTCCGCTTGCGGCGGCTCTCCTCGAGCATCGCCTCGGCCCGCTCGGTCTGCGTGACGACCTTCTGACGGCGGTCGTCGGGGTGCGGCTCCAGGCGGACCAGCCCCTTGCCCTCCAGCAGGGCCACGATGCGGGTCATCGACGGCGGCTGGACGTGCTCCTTGCGGGCGAGCTCGCCCGGGGTGGCCCGGCCGCAGCGGGCCAGGGTGCCCAGCACCGACATCTCGGTGGGGCTGAGGGACTCGTCGACGCGCTGGTGCTTGAGCCGACGGGACAGCCGCATCACGGCGGATCGGAGGGCGTTCACGGCGGCTGCGTCATCGCCATGGCTGAAGTCCGGCATGTTCTTTAGCGTAACTCATTACTCTCGCTAAAGACCACCTGGAAGACGCGTGCACGCCCGTGACTCCTGCCACTGTCACGCTCCATCACCCGTACGAGTGATCCATCCGTGAATCGCGGTACGCCGCACCGTGGTGTGCAGCGACCCTCGTGCGCATGGGAACCGAGGTGTTCAGCCTGCGCATCGACCACGACCTGCTCGAACGGCTCCGCGGGCATGCCGCCAGACGCGGCATGAGCGTCCAGGACTATGTCGTCCGGACGCTCATGCGCGATGACTTCGACCAGCGGTTCCAGACCGCCGTCGAGGAGACGGAGAAGTTCTACGAGGCCACGTGAGCCCCGTGGCGCGGGATCAGGTCAGGCCCAGCGCCGGCATCAGGTAGTAGAAGGCGAAGACCGCCGCCACCGCGTACATCGCCGGCGGGACCTCCCGGCCGCGGCCGGCCGCCAGGCGCAGCACCGCGAAGGCGATGAAGCCCATGCCGATGCCGTTGGTGATCGAGTAGGTGAACGGCATCATCAGCATCGTCACGAAGGCCGGGATGGCGATCGTGTGGTCGGCCCAGTCGATCTCCTTGATCGACCCGGCCAGGATCAGGAAGCCCACCGCGAGCAGCGCCGGGGTGGCCGCCTGGGACGGGACCATGGTGGCGACGGGCGTGAGGAACAGCGCCACCGCGAACAGGCCGCCGGTGACGACGTTGGCGAAGCCGGTCCGCGCGCCCTCGCCGACACCGGCCGTGGACTCCACGAAGGCGGTGGTGGCCGAGGAGGAGCTGGCGCCGCCCGCGGCGACCGCGACACCGTCGATGAACAGCACCTTGTTGATGCCGGGCATCTGGCCCTGCGCGTCGGTCAGCTTGGCCTCGTCCGAGACGCCCATGATCGTGCCCATCGCGTCGAAGAAGCACGACAGCAGCACGGTGAAGACGAACAGGACGCCGGTCAGCACGCCGACCTTGCCGAAGCCGCCGAACAGGCTGACCTGGCCGATCAGACCGAAGTCGGGGGTGGCGAGCGGGTTGCCGGGCCAGGTCGGGGTCGTCAGGCCCCAGGACGGGATGTCGGCGACGGCGTTGACGACCATCGCGACGACCGTCATGGCGACGATCGAGATGAGGATCGCGCCCGGCACCCTGCGCACGATCAGCGCCAGGGTGAGCAGCGCGCCGAGGACGAAGACGAGGACCGGCCAGCCGGTGAGGTGACCGCCGGTGCCGAGCTGGAGCGGGACGGTGGTCTGGGCGGCGTCCGGCATGCGGGTGACGAACCCGGAGTCGACCAGACCGATCAGCATGATGAACAGGCCGATGCCGATGGCGATGGCCTTGCGCAGCCCGTAGGGGACGGCGTTCATCACGCGCTCGCGCAGGCCGGTGGCGACCAGGATCATGACGACGAAGCCGGCCAGCACCACCATGCCCATGGCGTCCGGCCACGACATGCGCGGCGCGAGCTGGAGCGCGACGACCGAGTTCACGCCGAGGCCGGCGGCCAGCGCGATCGGGACGTTGCCGATGACGCCCATGAGCAGCGTGGTGAACGCCGCGGTCAGGGCGGTCGCGGTGACCAGCTGACCGTTGTCGAGCTGGTGGCCGTACATGTCCTTCGCGCTGCCCAGGATGATCGGGTTCAGCACGATGATGTACGCCATGGCGAAGAAGGTGGCGAAACCACCGCGGATCTCGCGGGACAGGGTGCTGCCGCGCTCGGAGATCCGGAAGTAGCGGTCGAGGGCGCCGGACGCGGCACCGGACCCCGGCTGCTCGGGGGTGGGGGCCTTGGTGGTGGCCGACGGGGACATGCGGGGACCTCATCACCGGTGGGCGCCCCCCGAAGCCCTTTGGTGTTTTCTACGAATGAAAGCGGTCAGAGACAAACGGATTCAGTATGAACATATAACGCCGTCCACGCTATCTCCGCGCGTAGACCCACGTGGTCCCGTGCGGTCCCCGTCACGCGGCCCATGCGGTCCCCGTCACGTGCCGGATCCCTCGTAAGCTGTCCGCATGGCGAAGTGGACCCCCAAGCACGAGGCGCCGGAGCCCCTGGAGGGCCCCGTGGTCGCCACCATCACCGGCGGCACGATCGTCTGGTTCGCCCTGTTCCTGGTCCAGTTGCCGTTCTACGGCTGGTTCGACGACCACGGCCACACCTGGTGGCTGTGGACCTGCCTGGCCGGCGGCGGGCTCGGCTTCATCGGCATCTGGTACGTCCGCAGGCGCGACGCCGCGATCAAGCGGGCGCCGGCGGCCCGAGCGGCCTCCCCGGCCGGCCACTCCCCCGCCCCGTCGGCCGACTGAGCCCCGCCGGCCGGGCTCCGTCGACGAGCCCCGCCGGCTTCCGCGCCGCCGCCGTACGACCACGGCACTACGGCCGTCCTCCCGGGGTCGGATCTTCCGCCGATCGGGTGGGTGGGCCACCGGATCCGCACGTACCGTCGAATGCATGACACATCTCGAGGCGGGTGACCGGGTCGAGGCCGTGCGACCCGCCAGGGTCACCTCACCGGTGACCGGGCTGACGGCCGCGGAAGTGGCCGAGCGGGTGGCGCGCGGGCAGGTCAACGACGTGCCGGTGCGCAGCAGCCGGTCCCTCGCCGAGATCGTCCGCGCGAACGTGTTCACCCGGTTCAACGCGATCATCGGCGTGCTCTGGCTGATCATGCTGGTGGTCGCGCCCATCCAGGACAGCCTGTTCGGCTTCGTGATCCTCGCCAACACCGGCATCGGCATCGTCCAGGAGTGGCGGGCGAAGAAGACCCTCGACTCCCTCGCGGTGATCGGCGAGGTACGGCCCACGGTGCGCCGGGACGGGACGGCCGCGGAGATCGGCACCTCCGAGATCGTGCTGGACGACCTGATCGAGGTCGGACCGGGCGACAAGGTCGTCGTCGACGGGTCGTGCGTCGAGGCGGACGGCCTGGAGATCGACGAGTCACTGCTCACCGGCGAGGCCGATCCCGTGGTGAAGCGGCCCGGGGACCAGGTCATGTCCGGCAGCTTCGTCGTCGCGGGCGGCGGCTCCTTCCAGGCGACCCGGGTGGGGCGCGAGGCGTACGCGGCGCAGCTCGCCGAGGAGGCGTCCCGGTTCACGCTGGTCCACTCCGAGCTGCGCTCGGGCATCTCCACGATCCTCAAGTACGTGACGTGGATGATGGTCCCGACCGCGATCGGCCTGGTCATCAGCCAGCTGGTGGTCGAGGACGACGATCTGAAGGACTCGGTCGCCCGCACGGTCGGCGGGATCGTGCCGATGGTCCCCGAGGGGCTGGTGCTGCTCACCTCCGTCGCCTTCGCGATCGGGGTGATCCGGCTGGGGCGCAAGCAGTGCCTGGTGCAGGAGCTGCCGGCGATCGAGGGGCTGGCCCGCGTCGACACGGTGTGCCTGGACAAGACGGGCACGCTCACCGAGGGCGGCATGGACGTCACCGAGCTGCGGGTCCTGGGGGACGGCGACGAGGCGTACCTCCGCAAGGTGCTGGGCGAGCTCGGTTCGGCGGACCCCCGCCCGAACGCCTCCCTGCAGGCGATCATCGACGCCTACGCGGACACCACGGACTGGCGCCTCACCGACACCCTGCCCTTCTCCTCCGCCCGCAAGTACAGCGGCGCGACGTTCGACGAGGGCGCCGGCGAGACCGTCACCTGGCTGCTGGGAGCCCCGGACGTGCTGCTCGGCCCCGGCGACCCGGCGCTGGCCGAGACCGGGCGGATGAACGAGCAGGGGCTGCGGGTGCTGCTGCTCGCCCGCGCCCGCGACGGCGTGGACGTCGACGACCCCGGGGCCGCCGAGGGCGTACGGCCGGCCGCGCTGGTGGTGCTGGAGCAGCGGCTGCGCCCGGACGCGGCCGACACCCTGCGCTACTTCGCCGAGCAGGACGTCCGCGCCAAGGTCATCTCCGGGGACAACGCGGTGTCGGTCGGGGCGGTCGCGTCCAAGCTGGGCCTGTCGGGGACGGCGGTGGACGCGCGCGGGCTGCCCGCCGACCGGGACGGGATGGCCGACGCACTGGACGAGGGCACGGTGTTCGGGCGGGTCACCCCGCAGCAGAAGCGGAACATGGTGGGTGCGCTCCGGTCGAACGGCCACACGGTGGCGATGACCGGGGACGGCGTGAACGACGTGCTGGCGCTGAAGGACGCGGACATCGGCGTGGCGATGGGCTCCGGTTCGGAGGCCACGCGGGCGGTCGCGCAGATCGTGCTGCTGAACAACAGCTTCGCCACGCTGCCGTCGGTGGTGGCGGAGGGGCGGCGGGTGATCGGCAACATCACCCGGGTCGCCACGCTGTTCCTGGTGAAGACGGTGTACTCGGTGCTGCTGGCGGTGCTGGTGGTGATCTCGCAGGTGGAGTACCCGTTCCTGCCGCGCCATCTGACGCTGCTGTCCACGCTCACCATCGGCGTCCCGGCGTTCTTCCTGGCCCTCGCCCCCAACAGGGAACGCGCCCGGCCGCACTTCGTACGGCGGGTCATGCGGTACGCGATCCCGGGCGGGGTGCTGGCCGCGCTGGCGACGTTCGCGTCGTACCTGGTCGCGCGGGAGCACTACACCGGTGAGGGCTCGCTGGAGGCGGAGACGAGCGCGGCGACGCTGACGCTGTTCCTGATCTCGATCTGGGTGCTGGCGATCGTCGCCCGGCCGTACACCTGGTGGCGGGTGGGCCTGGTGGCGGCGATGGGCGGGGCGTTCCTGGTGGTGCTGGTGGTGCCGTGGCTGCAGGACTTCTTCGCGCTGAAGCTGGTCGGCACGGTGATGCCGTGGGCCGCGGTCGGCATCGCGGCGGTGGCGGCGGCCGCCCTGGAACTCCTGTGGAGACTGGTCGACCGCCGCTTTCCCGTCGGGTAGGCCCCGGGGTTACTGCACGCCGATGTAGTCACCGGTGGCAGTGGCCTTGCCGCCGGTCGGGGAGCCGTTGAAGACGAAGCGGTAGTGGCCGCTGGCGCTCGCCGTGACGGTCGTCTTCAGGGCGCCGGTGGAGGTGGACTTGATGCCCTTGACGTTGCCGTAGGTGCTGGAGTCCTTCGCGCGGTACTGGAGGACCACCGACTGGCCGCCGTAGCCGACGTACGTGTTGGTGTCCCAGTCGGCGCGGGTCAGCTTGCCGGTGACGGTGATGGTCTTGCCCTTCTTCACCGGCTCCGGAGCGGCGTCGACGGTCACCTTGGAGGTGCGCAGGACCTTGCGGGTGCCCACGTTCTCCAGGGTCACCTCGTCGTTCTCGGTGACCACGACGACGCCGACGCGCCAGGTACCGGCGTCCTCGTTGAGCAGTTCGGCCGGCAGGAAGGTGACGGTGGTCGAGCACTTCAGGGCGGTCGAGGAGACCTCGGTGCAGGCGGCCGCGTCGTCGGAGGCGAAGCCCCAGGTCGCGTCGTCGACCGAGGTGCCGTGGTAGATCATCGCGGCGGTGCCGTAGACGCCCAGGTCGCCGGTGTGGTTCAGGGTGTACGTGAGCGGCACGGTGTAGGTGCCGGTCGTGCCGACGACGACGTCCTTGTTGTTGTTGACCGACACGCCGGAGACGGTGACGTCGAGCGCGGCGGCGGCCTTCGCGGGGGCGCCGCTGCGGGCGGCGGGCGCGGACGCGTCGGCCTTCAGGCCGGCCTTGAGGTCGGCGGTGGTCTCGCTGACGGTCGCCCCGAAGGACGGCCGGGTGTCGTCGGCGGCCTGTGCGACGGCCGGCACGACGAGGGCGGAGAGGGTCAGGGCGCCGGTGACGGCGGCCACGGTGGTACGTATACGCATGTGTTGGATCCCCCCACAGGGTGACGGTGGAGTCTGATGACTCACACGATCTGATCCGTGGCGGAAGCGACTGGTTGCACACCGTGCGAAGGGTTGGCGGAGACGACACCGGCAGTTCACCCTGGCATCCGCGAGGTGAACTGCCGGTAGGGGAAAGCGAGTTACTTCACGTCGACGTAGTCACCCGTGGCGTTGACCGCCGGGGTGGTCGAGGTGCCCGCGAAAGCGTAGCGGTAGTAGCCGTCGGCGGAGGCCTTGACGGTGGTCTTCAGCTCGCCCCTGGAGTTGGTCTTGATGGTCTTGACCGTGGTGTAGGTGCTGGAGCTCTTCTTGCGGAACTGGAGCTTCACCGACTGGCCGGTGTAGCCGGCGTACTTGCCGGTCTCCCAGTTGGCGCGGGACAGCTTGCCCGTGACCGTGACGGTCTTGCCCTTCTTCACCGGCTCGGGGGAGGCGTTGACGGTGAGCTTGGAGGCGCGCTGGACCTTGAAGCTCTTGACGTTGTCCTTCTGCGTGTAGTTCCCGTCCTTGGCCTTGGCGACGGCCCACGTCTTCCAGGTGCCGGCGGACGCGTTGATGATGTCGTAGCCCGGCTCCAGGGTGAAGGTCGACGTGCAGGTCGACTTCGTGGCGTTGACCTTGGTGCACTTGGCCCGGCCGTCGCCGCTGTCGGCGACGGCTCCGGCGTCGGACGCCTCGATGTTCGGGCCGTGGTAGAGGATGGCCTGCGCCCACTTGACGCCGGAGTTGTCGGTGACGGTGAAGGTGACGGTGGCCTTCTTGGCGGCGGTGGCGCCGACGACGACGGACTTGCCGCCGTTGACCACCACGTTGGAGATCTTCGTGTCGCCCACGGAGTCGTCGGCGTGGGCGGCCGGGACGGCGAGGGCGGACAGGGCCAGGGCGCCGGAGACGGCGGCCACGGTGGCGCGAATACGCATGTGTTGTGTTCCCCACGGTGGAGAAGGGGGCCCCGGCTCTGGTCGTTTCGTACGGCTCGTCGTCGGCCGGGGCCCCGGATGATCGGGGAGTCTGTTGACTCACCCGATCAGATGCACCGTTCGGTCACATGGTTGTACGGGAAGTGGAAAATTCGTGCAGGATCCCCCGGGCTAGTCGAACCAGCGGTCCCGCGCCAACTCCTCGGTGCGGGACGGGTCCTCCAGCAGCGCCGCCACCTCGAAGCGCCGGGGCCACTGGCCCGCCGCCCAGGCGAGGCCCGCGGCCACGCCCTCCAGGGTCGCGGCGTGCAGGACGCCGTCGCCGGTGAGGCGCCAGTCGATCTCCACGCCGTCGACGACCAGCTCCTCGTGCTCGACGTACGACGCCGGGGTGCGCGGGCCCAGCAGCACCCGCACCGGCTCCGGCACGTCGTGCTCCGTGCCCTCGGAGTCCACCCCGCCGGTGACGGACTCGCTCAGCCGCCGCACCTGGAACAGCTCGGCCAGCTCGGCGGCCCGCGCCGGCCGTACGGGCAACAGCGGCACACCGGAGGTGAACGGCAGCAGGTCCGGCGAGTCGACGACCACCGCGTCGGCCGCGTCCACCACCTCGACCCGGCCGTCGACCACGGCGCGCAGCTCGTCCGGCAGGGTCACCTGCTCGGGGTCCAGTTCGGCCAGCGCGCCGTACAGGGCGTGCAGCTGCGCGGCCGTGACCGGGCGGTCGGGGTCGGCGAGGCGGTCCAGCAGCTCCGCCGCGCCGCCGGGCTCGTCGAGGAGGGCGGCCACCGAGGTCCGTACGCCCAGCGCCCGCAGCACCTGCTCGTCCTCGAACCCGGTCGCGTCGGCCTCGTCGTACAGGCCGCGCAGCAGCGGGTCGCCGCCGGCCGCGCGCAGTCCGGCGGGGCGGCGCCCGCCGATCACCGGGTGCCCGCGCAGCCACCACGCGGTGTACGGCCGTACGACCTCGTGGGTGCCGTCGTGCAGCAGGATCCGCACCGGCTGGACGAGCGCGTCGCGCAGCGGGGGACGGGACAGCAGGGCGAGGGCGCGGGGCCACTGGTCGTCGTCGACGAGGTCGAGGTCGCGCACGGCGACGATCTCGGTGGCGACGGGCGGGACGGGGCTGTCCGGGAAGCGGTCGAGGACGTCCTCGCTCCACACGTCCACGGCGTCCAGCAGGCCGGCGTCATCGGGTTCGGCGAAGTCCCCCTCGCGGGGCTCCAGTTCGTCGGGGTCGAGGACGACGTCGGTGGCGCGGATCAGCGCGAAGTCCACCAGCACCCCGCAGGCTGCCAGCGGCTGTTCGCCCCACTTGTCGGCCAGCTCGGCGTCCACCGCGGCGAGTTCACCCTCCCGCATGACCTGGGCGAACGGTCCGCCGGGGAAGACCAGCTCGCAGGCCGGGGAGAGTTCGCCGTCCTCGTCGGGCAGGGCCAGGGCGCCCAGCCAGGGCTCGTCGCCGGGTTCGAGCCCGGCGTCGCGCGCCAGGCCGAGCACGGTGTCGGCGAGCTCCTCGGCGTCCGGGGCGTCCTCCTCCCAGTTCACCCCGCCCTCGTCGTCGAGCGAGGCGGCGACGGCGGCCCGCACCTGCGGGGTGGTGAGGACGGCGCGCGGGGTGGCGGGGAGCGCGCCCAGCTTCTCCAGGAGGGGGTGGGCGGCGTCCGGGTGGGCGACCTTGAGCCCGAGCCGGGCCAGCACCTCGGGGTCGATCCGGGCGGCCTCCGCGCCGGGCAGCAGCACCTGACGGGGGCCGATCGTCGTCCTGCCGTCGGCCAGCGGCACCGGCAGCCCGGACAGCCGGTCCGGGTCGACCCCGGCGAGGCTGTCGTACAGCCGCCGCCACCAGTCGGGGGACTTCTCCAGGCCGGCCAGCCGGTCGATCGCGTCGGTGAGCGGGACCCGTGCCACGCCCAGCGTGCGCAGCTCCGCGCGGCGTTCGAGACCGGCGGGCAGCAGGGTGGGGAGGACGTCGGCCAGCACCCGTACGGTGTCCGCGCCCGCGCCCTCGACGACCTCGGCGTCCCTGGGACGCAGGGTCTCGGGCAGGTCGGAGTCGTCGTCCCGCTCGAGCGGTGCGGCGGCCGGCGGCAGGAAGGACGTACGGGGCAGCCGCTCGAGGATCGCCCGGCGCAGGGCGCCGTCCAGTTCGCCCTTGCCGAGCGGGCCCGGCACCAGGTCGATGATCCCGGCGGTCACCGGGCGCCAGTCGGCGAGGAGTCCGGCGTAGGCGTCGGCGGCGCGCTGCACGAGGAAGTCGGTGAGCGGGCCGGGGGCGGCGTGCCGGCGGGTGGAGTCCAGCGGGAGGGAGGCGATGAGCAGGGCGGGCACGCCGAGCGGCTCGTCGCTGGGGGTGGGCGCGTGCACGACGGCGCTGGTGCGGGGCCGGGCGGGGCTGCCGTCGGCGTCCACGGGGACGGCCCAGGTGATCGACCAGTGCGGGCGCAGCCGCTCCTCGACCGGCCGGTCGGCGAGCAGCTCGGGGGTGAGGGGACCGTGCGCGACGGCGGTGCGCCAGCGGGTGGTTCCGGTGGGGGTCCCCCCGCTCGAGCGAAGCCGGGAGTGGGGGAGGGAGTCCTCGACGACGGTGAGTCCGTCCTCGACGCGGCGGCTCACCGTGCGGGGTTCCGCGTCCCCGGTCTCGACGACGACCTCCTCCAGGCCGGGCAGGGCGAGCAGCAGGGCGTCGTCGACGGCGTGCAGCAGCCGCTCGGCGAGATCGGCGGCGGCGGTGTCGCGCAGCGGGAGGATGACGGCCGTGTCGTACGGGGCGGGCGCGGTGCCCTCGGCGGCGAACGGCAGCCGGAGCAGCGGCACGTGCCCGTCCCGGCGGCGGATCTCGTCCCCCAGGCCGGGGCTGTGCCGGGCGGTGTCCCCCGCGATCTCCCGCGCCTCGGCCAGCGACCAGCGGACCCCGCCGTGCCGGCCGACGACGGCGGGCTCGTCGGTGACGGCGAGGACGGCGGCGAAGCCGACGCCGAACCGGCCCACGGTCCGGTCCGAGGTGTCCCGCTTGGCGGAGGCCCGCAGCGTGGACAGCGACTCGACGCCGGCCGCGTCCAGCGGGGCCCCGGTGTTGGCGGCGACGAGGACGCCGTCGCGCAGGGTGAGCCGCAGCCGTCCCGGCACGCCCGCGCGGGCGGCGGCGTCGGCGGCGTTCTGGGCGAGTTCGACGACGAGGCGGTCCCGGTACCCGCCGAGGACGAGGTCCTCCTCGGCGTTGGCGTCCTCCCGGAAGCGGGCGGGGCTGGTGACCCAGGCGTCCAGGACCCCGCGCCGCAGCCGCGCCGTACCGAACGGGTCGGCGCCCTCGGCGGCGGGCCGCACGAACTTGCTCACGTTGACTCTCCTCATCGGCCCACTTCTGCGTGAGGTCGAAGGTACCGCTCCCCGGCATCCCGGGGACGCGGTGTCCGCGCCCCGCCGCCCCCTGTGGATGATCGTGACCGTGCTGCTCGAGTCGTTGTCCGTCGCCGCGCTGGCCGTGGTGCTGGTGTGTGCCGTCGTCCGTCCGTTCCGCTGGCCGGAGGCGGCGTTCGCGGTGCCCGCGGCCGGCGTGGTGATCGCGACCGGCGCGATCCCCCTGGAGGCGGTCCGGGAGGAGGCCGTCCGGCTCGGACCGGTGATCGGCTTCCTCGCCGCCGTGCTGGTGCTGGCCCGGCTCTGTGCCGACGAGGGCCTCTTCCACGCCTGCGGGATCTGGATGGCCCGCTGGTCCCGCCACCGGCCGCGCGGGCTGCTGGGCGCGGTCTTCGTCCTCGCCTCGCTGATCACCGCCGTGCTCAGTCTGGACGCCACCGTGGTGCTGCTGACGCCGGTGGTGTTCGCCACCGCCACCCGGATGGGAGCCCGGCCGGCCCCCCATGTCTACGCCGGCGCGCACCTGTCGAACACGGCGTCGCTGCTGCTGCCGGTGTCGAACCTGACGAACCTGCTCGCGTTCACCGCCACGGGGCTGAGCTTCACCCGCTTCGCGCTGCTGATGACCCTGCCGTGGCTGGCGGCGATCGCCGTGGAGTACGCCGTCTTCCGCCGCTTCTTCGCCGCCGACCTGGACGCGGAGCCCACCGCGCCCGAGGTGCCGGAGAAACCGGCGAAGCCGCCGCTCTTCGCCCTGGTGACCGTGGCCGCCACGCTCGCCGGGTTCGCCGTGGCGTCCGCGGCCGGCATCGACCCGGCGTGGGCGGCGGCGGCCGGCGCGACCGTGCTGGCCGTGCGTGCCCTGGGGCGCCGCCACACCACCCCGGTCGCGATCCTCCGCTCGGCCGACCTGCCGTTCCTCGCGTTCGTCCTCGCCCTCGGCGTGGTCGTACGGGCGGTCCTGGACCACGGGCTGGGGGACGCGCTCGGCGCCGCCCTCCCCGACGGCACGTCCCTGCCCGCCCTGCTGGCCGTCGCGGGCCTGGCGGCACTGCTCGCCAACCTGATCAACAACCTGCCGGCGGTCCTCGCCCTCGTCCCCCTGGCCGCGCCGTCCGGCCCCGGCGCGGTCCTCGCGGTCCTGCTGGGCGTCAACATCGGCCCGAACCTCACCTACGCGGGTTCCCTGGCCACCCTCCTGTGGCGCCGCATCGCCCACCACCACGCCCACGAGGTCAGCCTCGGACGCTTCACCCTGCTGGGCCTGGCCACCGTCCCGGCGGCGCTGCTGGCGTCGACGGTGGCGCTGTGGGTGTCGCTGGAGGTGCTGGGCGGCTGAGCGGGGAGGCAGGACCCGGAGACCCACGCCACACACGACGGGCGGCCGGACCGGCCCGCCGGTGACAAGCCGCACAGGCGCTTCGTCCGGTACTACCCGGGATAGTGGAAAAGCGATGGAAAACAAAAGGGACATTTAGTGCGCAGAGCTGATGGATCAGCTTGAAATGGCGGGTTTCGCCCCGCTCGGGACCCCCCGTCAAGAGACGTGCGTCTCATGCCCGGAGTACGGCCTTCCGTCGTAGGTCACACCTTTGCGGCGTTCGGGCGGTGGCCGTTACCAAGGAACGGCCACCACGGCACGGACCCGTTCCGCCGGTGGCTTCCCCCGCCCCCTCACCCACGAGGTTTTCATGTTCCAGCGCGTCACGTCCCGTCTCCCCCGTACGCCCCTGACCCGCCCCCGCGCCGCCGTGCTGGCCGCCGGCATGGGCGCCACGGTCGTCCTGGGAGTCGGGGCCGCGGTCGCCGCCGAGAACACGGCCGTGCCCGGCGCTGCCACCGCCGCCCAGGCGCAGACCGTCGCCAAGGAGACGACGGCTTCCTGGGTCTCCCCGGTGAAGAGCTACCAGCTGTCCGCGAGCTTCGCCCAGAACGGCGGCATGTGGGCGTCCAAGCACAGCGGTCAGGACTACGCCGTCCCGACCGGCACCACGGTGATGGCCGCGCACGGCGGCACCGTCGTCAAGGCCGGCCCCAACGGCGCCGGCGACGGCCCCGCGTACGGCAACGCCGTCGTGATCAACCACGGCAACGGGAAGTACTCCCAGTACGCCCACCTGTCGCAGGTCGACGTGAAGGCCGGCCAGGTCGTCAAGACCGGCCAGAAGATCGCCCTGTCCGGCAACACCGGCAACTCCAGCGGCCCGCACCTGCACTTCGAGATCCGCACCACCCCGAACTACGGCTCCGCCGTGGACCCGGCGAAGTTCCTGCGCGCCCACGGCGTGACGGTCTGACCCACCGCGCCCCCGGCAGTACCCGAGCGACCCCGAGAACGGCCCCGCGCCCGCCTCGGGGTCGCTTTCGGCGTTCCGCCCCCGACCGGAGCCGGTTTGCCGCCCCCGATCTTGTGGATCATGTCCCCGCCGTAGCCGACGACCCTGCCGAACTCGGCGGCCCGCACGCCCGTCCGCGCCCATCGGCGCCGGCCCGGCGGCCGTCCGGCCCGGCGGACGGGACGACGTCACGCAGGGGCGCCGAGCGGCGGGTGCTCGAGCACGCGGGGCTTGTACTCGACCAGCTGGATGCGGCCGTCGAAGGTGCGGTGCTCGATCATCTCGAGGGCGACGTCCGGATAGCCGTCGTAGATGCGCTCTTCGCCCGTGGCCCCGGTGATCACCGGGAACATCACGACCCGGAAGCGGTCGACGAGTCCGGCTCGCAGCAGGGACCGGCACAGGCTGAGGCTGCCGATCGTGCTGAGGAGCCCTGAGCCGCTCGACTTCATGGCGCGGACCGCCTCGACGGCGTCGTCTCGGACGAGTGTGCAGTTGGCCCACGTCAGTGGCTCCTCGAGCGAGGAGGAGAACACCACCTTGGACGCTTGCGTGAGCTCGTCGACGGACGCCTCCTCTTCGGGCCTGAACTCGTCCTGGCCGCTCGGGACCTCACCTGCGGCGAAGCCCGACATCAGGCGGTAGGTGTTCGCTCCCATCAGGTAGGTGACCTCGGGCTGCTCGCCGAGCCACGCGAGGTACTCCGGTCCCTCGAGGCCCCAGAACCCGGGCCATCCCTCTCCCGAGGCGTAGCCGTCGAGGGAGGTGATGAAGTCGACGAGAAGCTCCGACATGGCAGTGTCCTTTCCTGGGTTGTCACGAGCTTGGACCGGCCGGGAGCCAGGAACTCATCGGCCGCGCTGCGGAGTGACGAAAACCCATGACGTCGCAGCCGATCAGGTCGGCGGAGCGGCACTGCTTCGGAGAGCCCGAAGCGGTGCGTGATCGCGCTGTGCACACAGTCGGGCAATGATCTTCACGCGATCGGGAACGGCGGTTCGAGTTCTGTCAGAGCCTCAGCTCAGCCCCGTCCGCGAACGGCTCCGACGATCTACGCGATCCCGGAACTCGAATCCGTCCTGACCCTCCCGTCGGCCACCGTGCGGGCCCGGTTCACCCCTTACGGCGCCGGAACCCGGGATCCGAAGCTCCGGCGCCGTCGGCGCCTTACCCGTTCAAGAACTCCGGGAAGAGGAACCCCGCCGGACCCTGCCCCTTCCCGCCCGGGGCACGCGGTCACTCGGGCGGGTGGACATCACCGGCACAGCTGGATTTCCGGCCCTCCGACGCCCTTGCGCTCAGCGCACACCACCCGAAAAGACTTCGGCCCCGCCGGGATTGCCGTCCCACCGCGAGGGCCTGACCACCGAGGAAGACCGACCCCGACCTCCTCCGTCGCCGGCTCGCCCGCGCCGTCACCGCCCCGAAGGCCGAAGAGGTCCTCGAGGGCCCGTAGGCATCCCTCACCCCCGATGTGGCTCAGATCACATCAGGAGACATTATTAGTCAAGTTTGACCAGCCCTCACGGGAGGTAGACACTCTCCCGTCGACCACTAGACAAACTTGACCACCCCTCTCTCGAAGGAGCCCGTATGACCTTCCTCCCCGACACCGGATACACCCCGACCGCCGAGGACCGCGCGAGCCTCGACGCGTGGTTCGCCGAGTACGACGCGGCGAGCGGGAAGCGTGACGTCGAGCGCATGGCGGACCTGGCCGTGTTCCCCCTCAACCTCGTGAGCGACGACTCCGCGGGCGACGGGCGGTCGGCGCAGTGGGACCGGGAGCGGTTCGTCGCGGTCATGACCCGGGTGATGGGCGAGGGGAGTCAGGACATCACCTTCGAGTCCACCCGGACCCCGGTGTTCCTGTCCCCCTCGATGGCCGTGGTCTTCACGGACTCGACCATGACCGCCGACGGTGAGTCCCAGCGGCTCCGCTATGCCGACATCCTGCTCAGGCGGGACGGGAGGTGGGCGTTCCAGACCATGGTCCAGGGCGGCTGGGGGGACAACCTGCGATGACGTCCTACGAGTGCCCCAGCTCCGCCGTCGACGTGTCCTCCGTCGCCGGGACCGAGCCGGAGTCGGGGGACGGGCGGAGGGGGAACGGGTCGACGCGGGTCTCGTCGATGACCGGCGGGGCCGGCTGCGGGGGCCTCGGCATGACCGCGGCCTCGGAGTGGCCGCCGCAGCCGTAGGCCAGGGAGACGACGTGGCCGTCGGCCGGGGAGAACTCGTTGGCGCACACCCCGAACGCCTGGCCCAGCGAACCGCCGATGGGGGCGAGGAAGCCGCACGACATGCAGGAGGCGGGGGCCGCCTGCGCCATCGGGGTCTTCGCGCCGAACGACTCCTCCCAGCGGTCGGCGGCGATGTGCAGGCCGTAGCGGGACAGGACCCGGGCGCGGCGCATGCCGAGTTCCTCGGCCACCGCCGCGATCGTGCCGCGGGACGGAGTCACCGCCAGGTGGGCCGGGGTGCCCTCCGTGACCTCGGCGTCCTCCGC
Organism: Streptomyces sp. 12E; assembly: GCF_055633275.1. NCBI lineage: Bacteria > Bacillati > Actinomycetota > Actinomycetes > Kitasatosporales > Streptomycetaceae > Streptomyces > Streptomyces sp. 12E. Next base: position 3,280,114 of record NZ_JBVNCJ010000001.1, read on the forward strand.
CTCCACCAGGTCGGCCATCTCGCCGGACACCGCGGAGCTCGGCGGCGGCTCCTCCTCGCCGGAGAAGCCGGGCTCCAGGCGCAGGTCCTCGGCGTCGGTGGGGAGGAGGTCCCCGGGCCCCATGTCGCCGGGGCGCAGCCGCTCGCTCCACGGCACCCACTCCGGTGCGAGGACCGCGTCGGGGCCGGGCAGCAGCACCGCCTCGTCGACCGTGACGATCTTGGCGCGGGAGGCGCGGGCCACGGTGACGGCCCAGCGCCAGCCGCGGTAGCCGGGCTCGTGGCACCCGAAGAAGTGGGTGACGACGCGGTCGCCCTCGGAGACCAGCCCTTCGTGCTCGCCCACGACCCCGGGCGCGGCGACCTCCTCGGCTGCGGCGCGGGCGAGGTCGACGGCCTCGGCGCACAGGCGGTCGGGGGTGCGGCTTCGCGTTGTCGCTGCGCTCACAGGTATCGCTTCTCTCCTACGCCGTCTCACGAGTGCGCCACTCCCAGCGCGGGGGGCGGACGGAGCGGACAGTGGGACCGCGTCGACGTCCGCGCCGCAACGTGCTCGGGCGCGCCTCCATCCATTCTGCGGGATGGCTGAGATACGCACGCTACCTGTTCGCGTGCGCTGGGCCTACACCGACGGTTGTTACGGAGTCCCGCGCGCCGGTTTCCGGGGGCCTCCGGCCGCCCCCGGAGACGTGTTCCCGGCGGCCTCCGGCGTTCCGCCGTACAGCCGCACCCCTGGCTGCGTCCACGGTGATACGGCATTACACACCGCCTTCTCGGGGCACTATGGCGTCGTGGCTACCGCGAGGACACCCCAGGGCGCCACCGGGACCGGTGGGCCGAAAGAGGTCAGGGGCAACGGCCGACGCTTCGGGACGAGCCGGGCGGGCGGCCGTCTCCGCGCGTTCGGGCGTGCCCTGCACCTGCCGGTGACCGGAACCGCGCGGGGCATCCGCCGGGCGACCCACGCGCACGGCGCCGGGGAGTCCGGGCTCGGCAAGCTGATCGAGCTGCACGGCGTGAACGGCGCCGGTGACGTCATGATCACGGTCGCGCTGGCGTCCACCGTGTTCTTCTCGGTGCCGACCGACGAGGCGCGCGGGCGGGTCGCCCTCTACCTCGCCATCACCATGGCGCCGTTCACCCTCCTCGCCCCGGTGATCGGACCGCTCCTGGACCGCCTCCCGCACGGCCGCCGCGCCGCCATGGCCGGCGCGATGCTCGCCCGGGCGCTGCTCGCGCTGGTCCTGTCCGGCGCGGTCGTCACCGGCGGACTGGAGCTGTATCCGGCGGCGCTGGGCGTGCTGGTGGCGTCCAAGGCGTACGGCGTGGTCAGGAGCGCGGTCGTACCGCGGCTGCTGCCACCCGCCTTCTCCCTGGTGAAGGCGAACTCGCGAGTGACGCTCGGCGGGTTGCTGGCGACCGGGATCGCCGCGCCGATCGGTGCGGGCCTGCAGCAGATCGGGCCGCGCTGGCCGCTGTACGGGGCGTTCGCGCTCTTCGTGACCGGGATGTTCCTGTCCTTCCGGCTGCCACCGGTGGTGGACTCCGCGAAGGGCGAGGACGTGGCGCTGCTCGCCGCCGACGAGCGGCACCTGCACGGCCCGCGCGGCGCCTCGGAGAAGCGCCCCGGGCTGCGCACGGTCGGCCCGGCCGTCACCCACGCGCTCGGCGCCAACGCCTCCATCCGCTGCCTCACCGGCTTCCTGATCTTCTTCCTCGCCTTCCTCCTGCGCGAACACCCGATGACGGGTCAGAACGCCGCGGTGTCGCTCGGCATCGTGGGCGTGGCGGCGGGCGCGGGCAACGCGCTCGGTACGGCGGTCGGGGCGTGGCTGCGCTCGCGCGCCCCGGAGATCATCATCGTGACGGTGGTGGCGTGTGTGGTGAGCGCGGCGATCCTGGCCGCCGCGTTCTTCGGCGCGGTCCTAGTGGCGTGCCTCGCCGCGATCGCCGGGTTCGCGCAGGCGCTGGCCAAGCTGTCGCTGGACGCGCTGATCCAGCGGGACGTGCCCGAACTGGTGCGGACGTCGGCGTTCGCGCGCTCGGAGACGCTGCTGCAGACGGCGTGGGTGCTGGGCGGCGCGATCGGCATCGTGATGCCGCTGATCGGCGCACTGGGGCTGGCGGTGGGCGCGACGATCGTCGCCGCGGGCTGGCTGGCCACGGTCCGCGGGTTGATCCGTTCGGCCCGCCGGGGGAACGCGGGACGGGCGCGTGTGGCGTAACACCGCGGCCACGCCGTACCCCCGCATGGGGAGTGCGGGGGACGCGCCAGATAGCCTTCGCCCCATGACCACGTTGCCCCGCGGCGCAGCCGCTCTGAGTCACCGCGCTGTGCGACGCCGCCGTGCCGTCGCCGCCGTCGGCGCCGTATCCGCCGGACTGCTCGTCCTGGCCGCCTGTGACAAGCCGACGTCGATGGCCACCATCACGGTGGGCAGCGACTCGGTGAGCTCGGAGGCCACCTGCGGTGGCGAGGGCGAGGCCCTGAACGCCAAGGCGCTCGAAGCGTGCCTGAAGGACAAGGGCGTCGACGAGATCTCCGTCGACCCCACCGAGAGCGTGCGCTTCGGCGTCGACCCGGACATCGCCGACAACGGCTGGACCATCCTGATGAACGGCCGGCCGCTGGTCGACTCCAGCAAGAAGACCTACCAGGTCATCCCGGGCAGTGTGTTCTTCAACGCCCAGTACGGCGCCCAGGGCGACTCGACCCTGGTGTCGGTCAAGGAGGGCGAGGAGTCGGCCACGGGCCTGTGGTCCTTCCGGCTGAAGAAGCAGGACGACTGATCACGTCGCCGTCACGCGTTCTCGTGGCCACCGCGGTCCCCGTCGAGCGGGACGCGGTGGCCGGGGCGTTCCCCGGGCCCGTACGGGAACTCCCCCTCCCCGGGGGGATCCTGCACCGGGTCCCCGGCGGGCCCGACCTGCTCGCCGCCGGGGTCGGCCCGGCACTCGCCGCCGCGTCCACGGCCGGCGCGCTCACCGCCGCCGCCCTCGACGGCCGGCCCTACGGCCTGGTCGTCTCCGCCGGGATCGCCGGCGGCTTCCCGCCGCACGCGCCCCTCGGCCGTCTCGTCGTCGCCGACGAGATCACCGCGGCCGACCTGGGCGCCGAGACGGCCGGCGGTTTCCTGCCGGTCACCGATCTCGGCTTCGGCGCCGTCACCCACCGTCCGCCCGCCGCCCTGGTCCGGCGGGCCGCCGTCGCGGCCGGCGCGCTCACCGGGACCGTGCTCACCGTGTCGACGGTGACCGGGACCGCCGACCGCGCCGCCGCGCTCCGCGCCCGTCACCCGCGCGCCCTCGCCGAGGCCATGGAGGGCTTCGGGGTCGCCGAGGCCGCCGCCGCGCACGGCGTGCCCGTGCTGGAGGTGCGGGCGGTGTCGAACCCCGTCGGCCCGCGCGACCGCGCCGCCTGGCGCATCGGCGACGCCCTGACGGCCCTCACCGAGGGCTTCGGGAAGCTCGCGCCCGTCCTCGAGAGTTGGAACCAGCATGACCACCCCTGAGCAGCAGCGGCTGCGGATCGCCTACTCCCCCTGCCCGAACGACACCTTCGTCTTCGACGCCCTCGCCCACGACCGCGTTCCCGGCGCGCCCGCCGTCGACGTGACGTTCGCCGACATCGACCTCACCAACGGCATGGCCGAGCGCGGTGAGCTGGACGTGCTGAAGGTGTCGTACGCGGTGCTGCCGTACGTCCTCGACGCGTACGCCCTGCTGCCCTGCGGGGGCGCGCTGGGGCGGGGCTGCGGACCGCTGGTGCTGGCGCGGGAGGAGGGCGTGGACCTGACGGGCCGTACGGTCGCCGTGCCGAGCGAGCGGTCGACGGCGTACCTGCTGTTCCGGCTGTGGGCGGCGGACGTCTTTGGAACCGAGGGGGGCGGGCCCGAAGGACCCTCGGTCGAGGGCGGTGGTGGGCGACGGGCGGGCGGGGTCGGGAAGATCGTGGTGATGCCGTTCCACGAGATCATGCCCGCCGTGCGGGACGGGAAGGTCGACGCGGGACTCGTCATCCACGAGGCCCGCTTCACGTACCAGGACTACGGGCTGCGCCGGCTGGCCGACATGGGCGAGCACTGGGAGCGGACCACCGGGCTGCCGATCCCGCTGGGCGCGATCATCGCGAAGCGGTCGCTGGGCGAGGAGACGCTGACGCGGCTCGCCGACTCCATCCGCACATCGGTGCGGATGGCCTGGGACGAGCCCGAGGTGTCGCGTCCGTACGTCATGGAGCACGCCCAGGAGATGGACCCGGCCGTCGCCGACCAGCACATCGGGCTGTACGTGAACGAGTTCACGGCCGATCTGGGCGAGGACGGGTACGCGGCCGTACGGGGACTGCTCACGCGCGCGGCGGCCGAGGGGCTGGTGCCGCCCCTCGGCCCGGACGCGCTGCGGTTCCCGTGACGGGCTCCGGGCGTGTCGGACGTCCCGGGCGCCGGAACGTCCTAGACGTCCAGCTGGTCGGCGACCGCGCGGAGCAGGCCGGCGATCTTCTTGCCGGCCACGCGGTCGGGGTAGCGGCCCCGCTCCAGCGACACCAGGGTGCCCTCCAGCAGGGTCGTGAGGTCCTGGACGATGGAGGCCAGCTCGTCCGGCTTCTTGCGCTGGGCCGCCGCGACCGACGGGGTCGGGTCCAGGACGGTCAGGGAGAGGGCCTGGTCGCCGCGCTGTCCGGCGACCACGCCGAACTCCACGCGCTGGCCCGGCTTGAGGGCCTCGACTCCGGCGGGGAGGACCGAGGAATGCACGAAGACGTCGCCGCCGTCGTCACGGGAGAGAAAGCCGAAGCCCTTCTCGCTGTTGAACCATTTGACCTTGCCGGTGGGCACGTCCGTCCTCGTCCTCGTACTCGTAGGGAAAACTGCTTCGGAAATCGGCTCTCGATAGCACTCGGGCGGGCCCGGTGACCCGCCACCACCAAGGCTAATGGTCTTCAGGCCGCTGACAAGACGTCACTCGGCTGTTCCTTCGCGCTGGGAACTACCCTGGTCCGGTGCGTGACAAAATCCAAGCGAATTCCCCCGCGCCCGGTGACGGCCTGGTCCGTGCCGGCGCCCTCGTCTTCTTCGTCGGCGCCGTGGCCACTCTGGTCACCGTGGCCCCGTTGTTCCTCGGTACGACGCCCTTTCCGACGTACATGTTCGGGCTGAGCATGTTCATGGCCGTCGGATTCCTGATGGCCGGCGCGGGCGTACTGCGTTCGGTCGCGGCGGGACGCCGCCGGGCGCGGGCGGGAAGGACTTCCGGGCCGGTTTCCGGTCAGTTGTCCGAGCAGTAGTCCGAAAACCACCGCGGGAATTCCGTCAGGCCGGTGAGGACGACGTCCGCGCCGGCCTCGCGCAGCGCGTCGGGGGCGTACGGGCCGGTGGCGACCGCGACGGACAGCGCGCCGGCGGCCCGTGCGCCGCGCACGTCGCCCAGGTGGTCGCCGACGTAGACGGTGGCCTCGTGCTCGCGCAGCGCGAGCGCCTTCCCCTCGGCCCACAGGTCGCCGATCACGGCGTCCGGCTCGATCCCGAGGTGGGCCAGGTGCAGCTTGGCGTTGGGCTCGTACTTGGCGGTGACGACGACCGCGCGCCCGCCCGCCTCCCGTACGGCTGCTATCGCCTCACGGGCGCCGGGCAGGGCGGGCGTGGGCGCGATGGCGTACACCGGGTACATCTCCCGGTACAGGTCCGCCATCTCGTCGACCCGCTCGGCCGGGAACCAGTTGACCAGCTCGTCCACCAGCGGCGGCCCGAGCCGGCTGACCGCGAGATCGGCGTCGATGTACGTCCCGGTCCGCTCGGCCAGTGCGAGGTAGCAGGCGCGGATGCCGGGGCGGGAGTCGATGAGCGTCATGTCGAGGTCGAAGCCGACGGTGGGCGGGAGGGGGGTGGTGAGGGCCATGCGGGCCATTGTGCCCAACGCCTGCGGGCGGTCGTGCCTGACCCGGCTGCGGGCGGTCGTGCCTCCCCCAGCGCCTTGAAGGCCTGGGAGGTACCCCCAGGGCGGCACGGGTGGGCGGTGGGGGTGCCTCCCGCTCGAGCGAAGCCGGGAGCGGGGAGGCGCCTGGCACGCACCGTGGGCGCGGTCGGCCCCCGGGGTGGATCGCCCCCGCCGCCCCTTCCCGTCCCGTCCCCGGGGCGCCGCCCCCGACCCCCGCTCCTCGAACGCCGGAGGGGCTGGATGCGGCCGGAGGTTCAGCGTCGGCGCTGGGAGCGCCAGACCAGGAACAGGGCCGTGGCGAGGGCCGCGGCCCTGATGACCCACGGCCATGTCCCGGAGATCGCGTCGTTCATCCCGCCCTCGGGGACGGGGGCGCCCCAGCGGCCCTCCGTCCTGCCCCAGAGCCAGACGACGCCGCCCGCGAGCGCGAGGCCGGGGAGGACGACCACCGCCCATTTGATCTCCGCCCGGGTCAGCCGGCGGGAGGCGTAGGCGATGAGCCAGCCCAGGATCAGGGCGCGCCAGTCGCCGATCACGGTTCCCGCGACCAGCAGGCCGGCGGCGAGCAGGAGCAGGGGGTTGCTCCAGCGGCCGGAGGGGAGGCGCGGGAGGAGGCGGCGACGGGAGGGGACGGGCTCCGCCTCGGCTGCGGCGGGGGCCGGGCCGGGCGGCGTCGCCTGCTTCTCCTCCTTCGCCGGGGGCGGCTTGAGGAGCTCGGGGACCTCGATGCCGCCGACGAAGCCCGGCACCCCGTCGCCGACGCCGAACGCGCTGCTGTCCACCCGCCACCAGTCGGGCCGGTCGGCGCTGTCGCCGAGCTCCTCCGTACTGGCCCGGTGCGGCGGGGACGGCACGTCGGCGGGGGCGGGGCCGCCGTCCGGCGTCCCGGTCGGGCGGGGACGGGGGACGATCCGGCGCAGCATGCCCTTCGGACGGCCCTCGCGGGTCTCGCCACCGCGGTCCGGCTCCCGCTGCACCGGGACGGCGGCGGACGGCGCGGGGACGCTCGGGGCGGCTCCGGAGGGGTCCTCGGCCGCCGTGACGACCTCGGTCGGCGTGCCGATGCGGGAGATGATGCGGCGGACCGCGGCGGGGGAATCGACCACGGCCTTCGCCCGGCGCCGGTCGATCTCGTCGCGCAGCTCGGCGACCAGCCGCATGCGGGCCGCCGACGGCAGCTGCCGCTGCTGCGCCACGTCGCCGACGCGGCTCAGATACTCGTAGACGACCTGGTCGCTCTCGATACCCACGAAGTCCCCTCCGGGACGGATGCGTCGGGACACCGTCGCCCGACGGTACCGCGAGTGGGGCCGGCCGACCCAACTCCCGGCGCTCCACGGACGTACCCACCCGCTAACGTGAGACGGATGAGCACCGAGGAGAACCCCGCGGCGGCCCCCCGATCCCTCGCCGAGGCCCTCCGGGCGCGGGACGACGTCTCCCTGGCCGCGCTGCTGCGCAGCCGGCCGGATCTCATCACGCCCGTGCCCACCGACCTCACCCAGCTCGCCACCCGCGCCGGCACCCGCGCCTCGGTCGTACGGGCGCTGGAGCGGCTGGACCGGTTCACGCTGCAGACGGCGCAGGCGCTGGCCGTCGCGGCGGACCCGGCGTCGTACGAGGAGCTGCTCGGGCTGCTGGCCGGCGACGACGGTGACCCGGTGGTCTCCGCCGCGCTGCCGCGCGCGCTCGGCGGCTTGCGCGAGCAGGCGCTGGTGTGGGGCGGCGACGACCGGCTGCGGCTGGTCCGCACCGCCCGTGAGCTGCTGGCGCCGTCGCCGCAGCACCCGTCGCCGACCGGGCTCGGCCCGACGGTGCGGGAGGCCACGGCGGGGATGTCGCCGGGGCGGATCCAGGAGATCGTGGCGACGGTGGGACTGCCGTCGACGCACGACTCGGTGTCCGCCGTGGCTTCCCTGACCGCCCTGTTCGAGGACCCGGCGCGGATGTCCGCGCTGCTCGACGAGGCGCCGGCCGAGTCCGTGGAGGTGCTGGAGCGGCTGGTGTGGGGGCCGCCGTACGGGCAGGTCACCGCCGATCCCGCGCCCCGGCTGCGCTGGCTCCTGGACCGGGGGCTGCTGCTGCCGACGGCGCCCGGGACGGTCGTCCTGCCGCGCGAGGTGGCGCTGCGGCTGCGGGCCGGGCGGGCGCACCGGACGCCGGAGCCGTTGCCTCCGCCCGTCGAGGCCGCCGCCACGCACCGTCCGCGGGTGGTGGACGCGACGGCGGCCGGGCAGGCGTACACGGCGCTGTCGACCGTCGAGGAGCTGCTGAAGGACTGGCACGAGGGCGGCCCGGCGGTGCTGCGGGCCGGCGGGCTGAGCGTGCGGGACCTGAAGCGGACCGCCGTCGCGCTGGACGTGACCGAGCCGGTGGCCGCCTTCTGGGTGGAACTCGCCTACGCGGCCGGGCTGCTGGCCTCCGACGGGGAGGCCGACGAGCGGTACGCGGCCACCCCGGCGTACGACGAGTGGCTCGAGCGGCCCGCCGCGGAGCGGTGGGCACAGCTGGTCACGGCGTGGCTGGCGGCGACACGGACGCCGGGCCTGGTCGGCGGACGGGACGCGAAGGACCGCACGCTGTCGGCCCTGGGGCCGGGCCTGGACCGCTCGGCGGCCCCGGAGGTACGGCACCGGGTCCTGACCCTGCTGGCCGGCCTCCCGGAGGGGGCGGCTCCGGTCCCGGAGTCGGTCCTGGCACGGCTGCGCTGGGAGCGCCCGCCGCGCGGGGGCGGGCGGGGTTCCGCCGGTGCGGCGTCCTCGGCGGCGGAGGGTGCAGGCGGCGCGGGAGCGGGGGGCTCCTCGGGGGCGGGGGACGGTGAGGATCTGCGGGCGCGGATCGCGCGGTGGACGCTCTCCGAGGCGGAGATGCTCGGGATCACCGGGCGCGGCGCCCTGTCCGCGCACGGCAGGGCGCTGATCGGCGCGCCCGCGGCCGGACGGGCGGAGGCGGAGCCCGAGGGGCCGGGCGACAAGCTGCCCGTGCACCACAGGACCGCCCCGGCGCCGGTGCCGCCCTCCCCCGCCGGGCAGGCCACGGCCGCGGCTGCCGCCGCCCGGCTGCTCGCGCCGCTGCTGCCCGAGCCGCTGGACCACGTGCTCCTCCAGGCCGATCTGACGGCGGTGGCGCCGGGCCCGCTGGAGCGGCCGCTCGCCGACATGCTGGGGGTCCTCGCGGACGTGGAGTCGAAGGGTGGCGCGACCGTCTACCGGTTCACGCCCGGCTCGGTACGGCGCGCCCTGGACGCCGGGCAGTCCGCCTCCGACCTGCACGCCTTCCTCACCGCGCACTCCCGTACGCCGGTGCCGCAGCCGCTGGCGTACCTCATCGACGATGTCGCCCGCAGGCACGGGCACCTGCGGGTGGGCGCCGCCTCGGCCTACGTCCGCTGCGACGACGACGCCGTGCTCAGCGAGATCCTCGCCGACAAGCGGGCCGCGGGGCTGGGTCTGCGCCGGCTGGCCCCGACCGTGCTGGCCGCGCAGGCCGGTCCGGCCGGTCTGCTGGAAGGGCTGCGCGCGATGGGGTTCGCACCGGCCGCCGAGTCGGCGGAGGGCGATGTGGTGATCGCCCGGGCCGACGCCCACCGCACCCCGCCGCGCACCCCTCCCGCGCCGGTCCCGGACGGGCCGCCGGTCCCCGACGACACCCTGCTCGCGGCGGCGCTCCGCGCCGTCCGCGCCGGCGACCTCGCCTCCACCGCCCCGCGCAGACCGGCCGCCGGGGGCGACCCGGGCCGCGGGGAGCTGCCCCGTACGACCGCCGCCGAGACCCTCGCCACCGTGCAGGCCGCCGTCCTCACCGGCGAGGCGCTGTGGATCGGCTACGTCAACGCCGAGGGCGGCGCCAGCCAGCGCGTCATCGCCCCGGTCCGGGTCGAGGGCGGCTTCGTCACGGCGTACGACCACACCGCGGACGAGGTGCGTACGTATCCGCTGCACAGGATCACGGGGGTCGCGGAGCTGGCGGACGGCGAGAGCTGACCCGTTCGGGTGTACGGCGGGTTCCATGCACGCCACGCCGTGCCGTTCCCCCCGATGAGCGAGGTCGCGGGCCGTCGCGCATCACGCGGTGGGCCGGTGGGCAGCCACCGGGTGTCCTGAACGGGCCCGGGGACCACCGCGGTCCGTTCGCGCGCAACAGAAAGGAAGTCCCATGCGTGCCGTTCGTCGCGTCGCCGCCGTACTGACCTCCACCGCCGTGTTGCTCGGGGCGTTCGCCGCCGAGGCCGCCGCGATCGGGATCGACCTCGGCGGGGGCGTGACCTTCTGACCCGTTCCGTGTCCTGATCCGTTCCTCGTCCCGATCCGTTTCCCGTTCACGACGGGCCGGTCCCTCGTCCCGGGACCGGCCCGTCCCCGTCGACCGAAGACGAAGGGTGTCCCGTGTCTTCCACGTTCCGTGCGGTGGCCGTCTGCTTCTCCGCTCTCGCGCTCGTCGCGGTGCTCGCCCCGGCCGCCGCCGCGCTGCCGTCGCCGATCCCGGCCGCCGGAGGGGGGCCGCTCGTCACCGAGCGGGTGAGCATCGAAGGGCCGCTGGTGAACAACCTCACGCCGCCCTCGCCGCTGTAGCGCGGTCCGCTCAGGACCACCGACGCGTGCGATCGGGCAGACTGGAGGTTTGGCCGTGCAGTGCCCGTGCCGAGCCCGTCGCAGAAAGGCAGCCGCGCGTGAATGGTCCGCTCATCGTCCAGTCCGACAAAACTCTGCTCCTCGAGGTCGACCACGAGCAGGCCGACGACTGCCGTCGGGTCATCGCGCCGTTCGCCGAGCTGGAGCGGGCGCCCGAGCACATCCACACCTACCGGGTGACCCCGCTCGGCCTGTGGAACGCACGGGCGGCCGGACACGACGCCGAACAGGTCGTGGACGCGCTGGTGCAGTACAGCCGCTACCCGGTGCCGCACGCGCTGCTCGTCGACATCGCCGACACCATGGACCGCTACGGCCGGCTCAGCCTGGTCAGGCACCCGGCGCACGGCCTCGTGCTGACCAGCACCGACCGGCCGGTCCTGGAGGAGGTGCTGCGCTCCAAGCGGATCGCCCCGCTGGTCGGCGCCCGCATCGACCCCGACACGGTGATCGTGCACCCTTCGGAGCGCGGGCAGATCAAGCAGACGCTGCTGAAGCTGGGCTGGCCGGCCGAGGACCTCGCCGGATACGTGGACGGCGAGGCGCACCCCATCGAGCTGGTCGAGGACGGGTGGGCGCTGCGCCCGTACCAGAAGCAGGCCGTGGAGAACTTCTGGCACGGCGGTTCCGGCGTGGTGGTCCTGCCCTGCGGCGCGGGCAAGACGCTGGTCGGCGCCGGTGCGATGGCGCGGGCGAAGTCGACCACACTGATCCTGGTCACCAACACCGTCTCGGCCCGCCAGTGGAAGCACGAACTGGTGCGGCGGACCTCGCTGACCGAGGACGAGATCGGCGAGTACAGCGGGACGAGGAAGGAGATCCGCCCCGTCACCATCGCCACCTACCAGGTGCTGACGACGAAGCGGAAGGGGATCTACCCCCACCTGGAGCTGTTCGACTCCCGGGACTGGGGCCTGATCCTCTACGACGAGGTGCACCTGCTGCCCGCCCCCGTCTTCAAGTTCACCGCCGATCTCCAGGCCCGGCGGCGGCTCGGCCTGACCGCGACCCTGGTGCGTGAGGACGGCCGCGAGTCGGACGTGTTCTCGCTGATCGGCCCGAAGCGGTTCGACGCGCCGTGGAAGGAGATCGAGGCGCAGGGCTACATCGCCCCGGCCGACTGCGTGGAGGTCCGGGTCAACCTCACCGACTCCGAGCGACTGGCGTACGCGACGGCGGAGCAGGAGGAGAAGTACCGGTTCTGCTCGACGACGGCGACCAAGCAGAGGGTGACGGAGGCGATCGTCCGGCGGTTCGCGGGGCAGCAGATCCTCGTCATCGGACAGTACATCGACCAGCTGGACGAGCTGGGCGAGCACCTGGACGCACCGGTGATCAAGGGCGATACGTCGAACGCCCAGCGGGAGAAGCTGTTCGACGCGTTCCGGGAGGGCGAGATCAACGTCCTGGTGGTGTCCAAGGTCGCGAACTTCTCGATCGACCTGCCGGAGGCCACGGTCGCCATCCAGGTGTCGGGCACCTTCGGGTCGCGGCAGGAGGAGGCGCAGCGGCTCGGCCGGGTGCTCCGTCCCAAGGCCGACGGGCACCGGGCCCACTTCTACTCCGTGGTCGCCCGGGACACCGTCGACCAGGACTTCGCGGCGCACCGCCAGCGGTTCCTGGCGGAGCAGGGGTACGCGTACCGGATCATGGACGCGGACGAGCTGCTGACCGAGAGCTGACCGCCGGCCCGCGCACGCGCCCGGCGGCGGACGGCCCGGAACGCCGGCGGGGCGGCGCGCACCGACGGTGTCGGCGTACGCCGCCCCGGAGCGGGACGCGACTCGTTCCCTCATGGGGGCTACTTCGGATCCTGCGCGAACTTGGCGGCCGACCAGAAGTAGCCGAGCACCGCCAGGCCCAGGCACCAGGCCACGGCCAGCCATCCGTGGTGGCCGATCTCCGTGCCGAGCAGCAGCCCGCGCAGGGTCTCGGTGGCGGGCGTGAAGGGCTGGTACTCGGCGATCGGCTGGAACCAGCCCGGCATCCCGTCGACCGGGACGAAGGCGCTGGACAGCAGCGGCAGCAGGATCAGCGGCAGCGCGTTGTTGCTGGCGGCCTCGGCGTTCGGGCTGACCAGACCCATGCCGACGGCGATCCAGGTGAGCGCCAGGGCGAACAGCACCAGCAGCCCGAACGCGGCCAGCCACTCCAGGGCCGTGGCGTCCGTCGAGCGGAAGCCGATGGCCACGCCCACGGCGCCGACGAGGACCACGCTCGCGACCGACTGCAGCACGCTGCCGACGACGTGCCCGACGAGCACGGAGCCCCGGTGGATCGCCATGGTGCGGAAGCGGGCGATGATGCCCTCGGTCATGTCGTTGGAGACGGAGACCGCGGTGCCGATCGTGGTGGAGCCGATGGTCATCAGCAGCAGGCCGGGCACGATGTAGGCGATGTACGCGGACCGGTCGCCTCCGCCGTCCCCGAGGCCGGCGCTCATCGCGTCGCCGAAGATGTAGACGAAGAGCAGCAGCAGCATGACCGGTGTGAGCAGCAGGTTCAGGGTGAGCGACGGGTAGCGCCGGGCGTGCAGGAGGTTGCGGCGCAGCATCGTGGACGAGTCGCGCACGGCGAGGGCGAGGTTGCTCATCGGACGGCCTCCTTGGACTGGGCGGGGACGGCGACGCCGCCGGTCAGGGCGAAGAACACGTCGTCGAGGTCGGGGGTGTGCACGGTCAGCTCGTCCGCCTCGACGCCTGCGGTGTCGAGCCGGTCGAGGACGGCGCGCAGTTCGCGCTGGCTGCCGTCGCTGGGGATCTGCAGGGCGAGGGCGTCGTCGTCGCGGGATGCCCCGGGCAGTGCGGAGGCGGCGGACCGGTAGCCGACCGGGTCGGTGAAGCGGAGCCGGACGTGTCCGCCGGGGACGATCCTCTTGAGCTCCTCGGCGGTGCCCTCGGCGGCGATCCCGCCGTCGTGGAGCACCGCGATGCGGTCGGCGAGTTCGTCGGCCTCCTCCAGGTACTGGGTGGTGAGGAAGACGGTGACACCGCCCGTGACGAGCTCGCGGATGATCTGCCACATGGTGTGGCGGCTGCGCGGGTCGAGGCCGGTGGTCGGTTCGTCGAGGAAGATGATCCGCGGGTCGCCGACCAGGGTCATGGCGATGTCGAGGCGGCGCTTCATGCCGCCGGAGTAGGTGGAGGCGGGCTTCTTCGCCGCTTCGGTGAGGTCGAACCGCTCCAGCAGTTCGGCGGTGACCCGCCGCCCCTCCGCACGGGGGAGGTGGTGCAGGTCCGCCATGAGGAGCATGTTCTCCTCGCCGGTGATCAGGCCGTCCACGGCGGAGAACTGGCCGGTGACCCCGATCGCGGCCCGCACGGCCTGGGAGTCGGTGGCGAGGTCGTGGCCGCCGACGCGCAGGTCGCCCGCGTCCGCGGTGACGAGGGTGGAGAGGATCTTGACGACGGTGGTCTTGCCGGCGCCGTTCGGGCCGAGCAGGGAGAAGATCGTGCCTTCCGGGACGGTCAGGTCGACGCCGTCGAGGACGGTCTTGTCGCCGTAGGACTTGCGCAGCCCGTTCGCCGCGATGGCCAAGCCGGTCATGGGGAGCTCCTTCACAGGTTCACAGGCTGCGGGCGGTGATGTCGCCGTAGGCGGTGGTCGCGTGGACGGTCAGGCCGGCGGCGGCGCCGTCGGCGTTCCTGAGCGCGTTGCGGACCCGGCCGTAGCCGGTGCCGGCGTCCAGGGAGGCGGAGACTCCGCGGGCGGCGCCGACGGCGATGTCACCGTGCTCGGTGCGCAGCGTGACCGTGCCGCGCACGGCCTCGGTGACGCGGACGTCGCCCTTCTGGGTGCTGATCTCGGCGGGACCGCCCAGGCGGCCGACCGAGACGTCGCCGGCGAGGACGGCGAGGCGGGCGCTCGCGGTCTCGTCGAGCTTGACCGGACCCTGTGCGCCCTCGAAGACGACGTCGCCGAGCCGGCCGACACCCCGCAGCTCCGCGTCGGCGGCCTTCGCCTCGACGTGGGAGCCGGCGGGCAGCCGGACGGTGATCTCGACGGATCCGGACGGGCCGAGGAACTGGTTCTTCGCCGGTGGGCCGTCGATCCGCAGGACCCCGCCGCCGTATTCGACCCTGGTCTGCTCCGCCGCCTTCGTGTCGCGGCTCTTCGTGGCGTCCGCGGGCAGGACCTCGACCACGGTGTCGGCCCGGTCGGCGGCGATGAACCGGATGCGGCCGGCGGGGACGTCGAGGGCGACCGAGATGGGGGCGGGGGTGGCGAACTGCATCGTGCGCTCCTTCGGGCCGTTGTTTCTGACACCGGAAACGCTACGTTGCGTTCATGACTTATGCAACGAGTTCGTTGCATAGAAAGACTATTTATGCAGCTCGAAGCGCTAATATCGTTGCAACGGCTTGAAATCTAACGCAACGAGCGAGCTCGGATCGTTGCAATGGATTGGGAGTGAACGCTATGCTGGAGCCACCACGGACCGCGAAGGAGACCGCGTTGCCAGGAGGCAGGCTCACCCAGCAGGAACGGCAGCAGATCGCGACAGGGCTGGCCGACGGACTCGCCTACGCGGAGATCGCCAGACGTCTGGACCGTCCCACCTCGACGATCACGCGCGAGGTGATGCGCAACGGCGGACCCACCGCCTACCGCGCGGACCTGGCCCACCGCGCCACCGAACGCCGCGCCCACCGGCGCAGGCAGGCGGCGGCGCGGGGGCCGAAGGCGCTCACGGAGGACCACGGCCGCGACGCGGAGGCCGTGCGCGCGTACGAGGAGACGCTCACCACCGTCTTCATAGCGTCGGGCACGCCCAAGATGATGGCCAGGGTCATGGCCTGCCTGACCCTCACCGACACCGGCAGCCTCACCGCCGCCGAACTCGCCCGGCGCCTCCAGGTCAGCCCGGCGTCCGTCTCCAAGGCGGTCACGTTCCTGGAGGGCCAGGGCCTCATCCGCCGGGAGCGCGAGGAAGGGCGGCGTGAGCGCTACGGCTTCGACGAGGACATCTGGTACCAGTCGATGATCGCCAGCGCACGGTCCACCGCCCAGGTCGCCGAGACCTCACGGCAGGGCGTCGCCGTCATGGGGCCCGGCACACCGGCCGCCACACGGCTGGAGAACGCCGCCCGCTTCCTCGACTTCGTCGCCGAGACCATGATCCGCGCCGCCGAGCAGGCCCGCGAGGTCCTCTTCGCGAAGCCCGAAGCGGCCTCGGACGGCGCCGCCGGGCCGCGCCCGGACCGCGGGTAGCCGGCCGCCCCGTCTACGTGCGGCGGACGCCCGCCTCCCCGCCGTACTCGCCGAGGACGATCACGTCGAAGGCGGCGCCGAGGAACACCTTCGCGGCGCGCAGGGCGCCGCCGAGGCGGTGCGGGTGACCGCCCAGGACCGAGGTCGCGCCGGTCGGCCGCACCGGCGGTGTGGTGGGGTGGAAGGTCGCTGCGCTCATGTCTCCATGGTCGCCCTCCGCCACCGGGACGGGCGTCGGCCGCAGGGACCGACCCGCCGGCCCCCCGCGTACGCCTGCGGAACGACCCGTAGCCCTCGGGCAGGACGGGTCGTCCCCTGGGGGCGGCGGGTCAGCGGCCGATCCCGTCGAGCTCGGCGAGGTCCTCCTCGGACAGCGCGAGGCCCGCGCCGGTGATGTTCTCCCGCAGGTGCGCCACCGACGAGGTCCCCGGGATGAGCAGGATGTTGGGCGACCGGTGCAGCAGCCAGGCCAGGGCGACCGACAGCGGGCGGGCGCCGAGCCGGGCGGCCACGGCGGAGAGCGCCGAGGACTGCAGGGGGCTGAAGCCGCCGAGCGGGAAGAAGGGCACGTAGGCGATGCCCTGTTCGGCGAGCCGGTCGACGAGTTCGTCGTCCTGGCGGTGGGCGAGGTTGTAGAGGTTCTGCACGCAGACGAACGGGGCGATGGTCTGTGCCTCGGCGATCTGGTCGGCGGTGGCGTTGCTCAGGCCGAGGTGCCGGATCAGGCCCTGCCGCTGGAGTTCGACGAGGGTCTCGTAGGCCTCGGCGAGCGAGCCGGGCCGCGGGCCCTCGGCGTCGCCAAGCCGGAGGTTGACGAGGTCCAGCGTCTCGACGCCGAGGGTTTCGAGGTTGCTGTGGACGGCCCGGCGCAGGTCGTCCGGCTCCCGGGCCGGGGGCCAGCCGCCCTGTGCGTCGCGGACCGCACCCACCTTGGTCACGATGTGCAGCGAGTCGGGGTAGGGGTGCAGCGCTTCGCGGATCAGCCGGTTGGTGACGTGCGGCCCGTAGGCGTCGGCGGTGTCGATGTGGGTGATGCCGAGGGCGGCGGCCTCGCGCAGGACGGCGAGCGCGCCGTCGTGATCGGCCGGCGGCCCCATCACGCCGGGGCCGGTCAGCTGCATGGCCCCGTAACCGAACCGGGTGACGGTCAGGTCGCCCATCGTCCAGGTGCCGCCGGGGAGGGATGTGGTCGGAGTGCTCATGCCCCCACCGTCCACGCCCCCGGCGGCCCCGCCCAGGTCCCCGCCGATCCTGGGAGTGACAGGGACAGGGACGGGCGGCCCCGCGCGCCTAGCATGGGGGCCATGCCTGAGGAGAACCTGCTCGGTGACTACCTCCGGGCGCGCCGGGAGCTGGTGACGCCCGAGGACATCGGGCTGCCGGTCCACGGGATACGCCGCGTCCCGGGGCTGCGCCGTGAGGAAGTGGCCATGCTCGCCGGCATCAGCTCCGACTACTACCTGCGGCTCGAGCAGGGCCGCGACCGCAACCCGTCGGCGCAGGTCCTGGACGCGCTGGCCCGGGTGTTCCGGCTCGACGACACCGCCACGGGCTACCTCCACCAGCTCGCCGCGCCGCGCCCCCGCACCCGCCGCAGGACCCGGCGACGGACCGTTCCGCCCGCCACGGCACAGCTGCTCGAGGCGATCGGGCTGCCGGCCTTCGTGACGGACAGGTCCCTCGACGTGATCGCGGCCAACGCGCTCGCCACCGCGCTGGTCCCGAGCGTGCGGGTGGGGGAGAACCGGCTCCGGTCGTTCTTCCTCGACCCCGCCGAGCAGGCGCTGCACACGGACTGGGCCCACACGGCGGCCCGGTGCGTCGCCGGCTTCCGCAGACGCCTCGGGTCCGACGTCGACGACCCGCGGGTCGTCCGGATCGTCGGCGAACTGTCCCTGGCCAGCGAGGAGTTCCGGCGGGTGTGGGCGCGCCACGACGTCCGGCCGACGGGCAGCGGGACGATCGGGATGAACCATCCGCAGGTCGGCCGGCTGAACCTCACCATGTCCAAGCTGGACGTCGACGGCCCCGACGGGATGACGCTCGCGCTCTACCACGCCGAGCCGGGGACCGAGGACGCCGAGCGGCTCGCCCTGCTCGCCTCGCTGGCCACGGGACCGGGCCGGCGGCCGGTCGACGTGCCCGGCGTACGGGAAACGGACGGCTCACCCCGTACGAGCTGACCGGCGCGCCCGCCGCACCCGCCCCGCCCCGCGCACAAACCGTTTGGACCGCACCCGCCGCGCGCCCTAGAATCTCCGCTCCTGCCCGCCTCCCCTCACGGAGCGCCGCCGTCCGGACGGAAACCGGCCGGCATCTCGCCGCAGCAGCCAGCAGCAGGTCCACCGGAGGCACCCACTTGTCCGCGTCCACACCCGTAGACGAGCCCGTAGACGGCCCCGCGACCACCCCCGCGGACGACCCGCTCGCCCGCGAACGCTCCCACCTCGCCGCGTCCCGTTCCGCGCTGCGCGCCATGCGCGAGGACGTCGAGGCCCTCGACATCAGCGACACCACCGCGAACTGGGTCAACGCGGTCGTGCTCGAGCGCCAGATCGGGGAGCGCATCAAGGCGCTGGCCGACCTCAGCGACACCCCGCTGTTCTTCGGCCGCCTCGACTACCTGCACTCCCCCGGCGCCGAACAGGCCGAGGGCACGGAAGGGGAACGCTTCTACATCGGGCGCCGGCACGTGCACGACGCGGACGGCGACCCGATGGTGATCGACTGGCGTGCGCCGGTGTCCCAGCCGTTCTACCGGGCGTCCAGGAAGGACCCGCACGACGTCGCGCTGCGCCGCCGCTTCGGCTACACCGGCGGCGACCTCACCGCCTACGAGGACGAGCACCTCTCCGACCCCACCGAGGCGGCCACCACCAGCAAGCTGCTCCAGCAGGAGATCGAACGCCCGCGCGTCGGCCCGATGCGGGACATCGTCGCCACGATCCAGCCCGAGCAGGACGAGATCGTACGGTCCGGGCTGTCCGGCAGCGTGTGCGTGCAGGGAGGCCCGGGGACCGGGAAGACGGCCGTCGGTCTGCACCGGGTCGCCTACCTCCTCTACGCCCACCGCGAGAGGCTGGCCCGCAGCGGCACGCTGGTCGTCGGGCCGAACCGCTCCTTCCTGCACTACATCGAGCAGGTGCTCCCCGCGCTGGGCGAGCTGACGGTCGCGCAGGCCACGGTGGACGACCTGGTGGCGCACGTGGAGGTGCGCGGGACGGACGAGGCGCCGGCGGCGGTGGTCAAGGGCGACGCCCGCATGGCGCAGGTGCTGCGCAGGGCCCTCTACTCCCACGTCACGATGCCCACCGAGCCGGTCGTCGTCGTGCGCGGATCACGCCGCTGGCGGGTCCCGGCGTACGAACTGGAGGAGATCGTCCGGCAGTTGCTCGACCGCGACATCCGCTACGGCGCCGCCCGCGACGCCCTCCCGCAGCGCATCGCGCACGCCGTGCTGGTGCAGATGGAGCGGGCGGGCGAGGCGCCGGACGACAGGGTCCAGGACGCGGTGGCCCGCAACGCCGCGGTGAAGGCGGCGGTGAAGGCGGTCTGGCCGGCCGTCGACCCGGCGAAGCTGGTGCTCCGGCTGCTGGGCGACGCGGAGTTCCTGGCGGAGCACGCGGAGGGCCTGCTCGACGAGCAGGAGCAGAAGACGATCCTGTGGGCGAAGCCCGCGCGCTCGGTGAAGTCGGCGAAGTGGTCGGCGGCGGACGCGGTGCTGATCGACGAGGCGGCCGACCTGATCCAGCGCACGCACTCCCTCGGGCACGTGGTGCTCGACGAGGCGCAGGACCTCTCCCCCATGCAGTACCGGGCGGTGGGCCGCCGCTGCACGACCGGCTCGGCGACCGTCCTGGGCGACCTGGCCCAGGGCACCACCCCGTGGGCGACCCGCAGTTGGGAGGAGGCGCTGACCCACCTGGGCAAACAGGACGCCGTGGTCGAGGAGCTGACGGCCGGCTTCCGCGTCCCGACGGACGTCATCGCCTACGCCTCCCGGCTCCTCCCGCACATCGCGCCGGGTCTGACCCCGGTGGCGTCGATCCGCGAGAACCCGGGCTTCTTCGAGGTCCGCCCGGCCGGGGGAACGGACGACGTGGTCTCCGCCTGCCGCGCACTCCTGCGCAACGAGGGCTCGGTGGGCCTGATCGCGGCGGACACCCGTGTCCCGGAACTGGCCGGGGCGCTGACGGCGGCGGGGATCGCGTACGTCGCCCCCGGCGAGGAGACGACCCGCACCACCCGCCTGACCCTGGTCCCGGCCTCCCTGGCGAAGGGCCTGGAGTACGACTACGTGGTCCTGGACGAACCCCGGGCGGTGGTGGACGCCGAACCCGACGAACGCACCGGCCTGCGCCGCCTGTACGTGGCCCTGACCCGAGCGGTCTCGGGCCTCATCGTGACGCACGCGGCCCCGCTGCCGGAACAACTCACGTAACCACCACCGCTCCCGCGGGCAGTCGTGCCGCCGCCCCGCGGGCAGCCGCACCGCTGGGGCGGCACGGGTGGGCGCGGACGGCACCCCGCAAGCGCCGGGCCGCGCGACCCACCCCCGCTCAGCGTGAAGCCCGGCGCCAAGGGAGCGAACGCTCAACCCCCCAGTACCCGCCGCCACTCCGCGACGGCCTCCGCCGAGACCGGCCCGCCCCAGCCCTCCGGCCGCGCCGCTCCCCCGATGTGGAAGGCGTCGATGCCGGCCTTCAGCAACAGCGGCACATGGTCCAGCCGCAACCCGCCCCCCACCAGCAACCGCTGCTCGTACCCCGGCTCCCCCCGCCGCCCCGCCTCCGCGAGCAGGGTCGGCAGCCCGGCGTCCACCCCGTCGGCCGACCCGGCCGTCAGGTAGGTGTCCAGGCCGGGGAAGTCCGCGAGCTGCTTGCGCAGGGCGTCCCGGTCGGCGGCCCGGTCGATGGCCCGGTGGAACGTCCACCGGCACCCCTCCAGCTCACGGGCCACCCGCTCCACCGCCCCCAGGTCCACACCCCCGTCCGGGCCGAGGAACCCGAGCACGAACTCCTCCGCCCCGGCCCCGCGCATCGCGCACGCGGTCTCCGCCAGCCGTTCGACGGACCCCGCCGCGAACCCGTCCGCCAGCCGCAGCATCACCCGCACCGGGATGTCCACGGCCGCCCGGATCCCCGCGACGGTCGCCGCGGCCGGCGTCAGCCCGTCCGCGGCCATGTCGGTCACCAGCTCGAGGCGGTCCGCACCTCCGGCCTGGGCGGCCACCGCGTCCTCGACGTCGAGGGCGATCACCTCCAGGACTGCACGCTTGCTCATGGGACCCCATTCCTCGGCATCAGGCGGCGACTACAGGTCTAGTCCAATCCAAGCCTACGCCCGACCACCGGCCCGGGGCCGCCCCGCCCCTCGGCTCACCCTCCGAAGATGTTCAGCTCCGCCGCCTCCACCCCGGCCAGCTCGTACGCGGCCCCGTCCACCGGGCGCCCCGCGTACAGCCGCAGGAGCGTCGGCCCGTCGCCGATGTAGCGGGCCGGAGGGCGTTCCCCCGTGGCGTCGCCCAGCCGCAGCGGCTCGTCGGCGTCGTCGAGGTCGGCGTGCAGGGAGAGGTGCCCCGTGCGGCACGTGACCTGCGCCAGCAGCTCCAGCGCGTACGGCAGCCCCGCGCCCGCGTACGCCCCCGGCTCCCCGAGCGCGGCCCGCACGTCCCCGGCGTGCACCCACTCGCCCAGCGCGAGCTTGTCCAGCGCCCCGTCCGCCTTGGCGATCACGGGCCCCGCCCCGGTCATCCCGCGCTCCAGCTCGTCCAGGACCCGGGCGTTCGTCCACTCCGCCCGCTCCGCGATGTCGCGCTCGTTGCTCCCGGGCGAGAACACCCCGTCCTCGAACCGTCGCTCCAGGACCCGGGTGAACGCGGCCGAACAGTGCGCCAGCACGTCCCGCACCGTCCATCCCGGACACGCCGCCACCGGCAGCGCGAAGTCCGCGTCACCGCGCCCCCGCAGCAGCGGGATCAGCGCGTCCCGCTCGACGGCCAGCAGCCGCCCGGGCAGTTCGGGGTCTCGTACGTTCTGCACATCCGCAGGAGTCGTCATGCCGCCCACGCTAGTTGCGGAACCGCCGGCCCACAGGACCTACTCGCCGTCGATCTGGTGATCGGCCCAGACATAGCTCACGGGCAGCAGCTCGGCGATGGGGACGGTACGGACGTCCTCGCCCCCGCCGACTATGACCTGGAGCCCGGGAAAGTAGTCGAGCAGGACCTGCCGGCACCGGCCGCACGGCGGAACGACCCCCCGGTCCCGGTCCCCCACGGCGACGATCGTCTCCAGTTCGTAGATCCCCTGGGCCGCGGCCGCGCCGACGAGGACCAGCTCGGCGCAGGGCCCTCCGGTGAAGTGGTAGGCGTTCACCGCGGTGACGATCCGCCCGTCCCGGCCACGGCCGGCGGCCGCCATGGTGTGGTTGTCACCCCGGCACCGGGTACGGGCGACCCGGGCGGCGGCCTCGACGAGTTCACGGTCGACGGAGTGGATCTGGGTGGTCATCCCCTCAGTCTGCAACAGGCGCTACAACACGCTCGGCAGCCCTCCGCCGTCCGCCTGCTGCGCGGGAATCACGACCCCGGACGCGACAGGCCTCCCCGGCCCGAACATCAGGCTCGACGGCCGCGCGGTCCGCCGGTCGGACACCACGATCCCGCCACGCCACTTGCCCGCCGGATCCTGGTACCGGAACTGGAGCTTCTTCAGCCGCTCCCCGAACTCCTCCCGCAGCGGGCGGTACGCGTCGTCGCAGTGCACGTTCCACCTCACGTCGCTCAGGTAGGCGTGGCACGCGACGGGGAACAGCAGGGAGGAGACGACGAGGTCCGAAAGCTGGAGCAGCGTGTGGGTGTCGCTGTGCCCGAGGACCGGCGACTCGATGACGCCCTTGAGGGGGTCGCCACCCGCGCGGTACTTGCGCGTCGTCACGCAGTGCACGTTCGGGACGTTCTTGGACTTGGTGCGGCTGTCGAGGACCATGACGCCGCGCGAGTGACAGTCCAGCAGCTGGGCCTGGAACGTCTCGGTGAGGCTCCCGACGGAGGTGCGGTACACGCCGGTCTCGTCGAAGGCGAGGCCCTCCTGCTTCACCCACCCACGGGCCAGCAGGCGTGCGTTGCAGCGCTCCAGCAAGCCGAGAACCGAGTCGACGAGGAACATCGCCGCCCGGCGCCGATCACGGTTCCCGACACGGACGTCCTTGCGGACGTCGGACCCCTTGATCTCCGTGTGGATCACTTCGGAGAGATGCTGGGCACGGCGCAACTGCGGCCGGTACGTCTTCTTGACGCTGAGGAAGTCCCAGGTCAACTGCTTGACGTGGGAGTCGTGGACGGTGAAGCCACCGACGACGAGGACCGGCGGGGCGTCCGGTCTGGCGGGGTCGAGCGTCTGGCCGTTGCCCGCCTCGTCGATGCAGCACAGGTACAACGATCCCTCCCGGAAAACACTGGGGCCGCTCCCGAAGGAGCGGCCCCAGGACCTGGTGCAGCCGTATGCACCGTGTTTTGTTTGCTAGTACCAATGGTGTCAAGACCGACGGAAGCGGGTCAAGCCGGCCGTCACACTACGTTGACGTATCTTTTCATTCAGTGAGCGTGACGTGCGTGAGCGACGAAGGCGGACCAGGCGGCGGGGGGCACCGTGAAGGCGCCCTGGCCCGTGTCCTTGGAGTCGCGGACGTGGACGGAGGCGGGGAGGGCGGCGACCTCGATGCATTCGCCGCCCGCGCCACCGCTGTAGCTGGACTTGAACCAGTGGAGCGCCTGGGCCTGGGACTGCTCGGTGTTCATAGGTCTCCTTGCAGCAACTTCTCGATGTGGCGCACGGATTCGGCAGGGGACAGCGCCTGTGCCCGCAGGATTCCATACCGCACGGCGAACCCGCGTACGCTTTCCCGCTTGGCGATCACACGCCCGTTGCCCTGGCTCTCCACGTACGCAACTTGCTCCCCGCCCTCCGGGGTCATGATCGTGAATGGACCGTCCGCCCCTGCGTGATCGGCAACCCGGGTCGGCATGACCTGGATCTCAACGTGAGGGTTTTCGGCAACGAGCAGCATGTGCTCCAACTGACCACGCAATACATCCACGCCACCGAACGGACGCTCCAGCACGGATTCTTCGATGACGAAGCTAAGGGTCGGCGCGGGCTTCCGCTCGTAGATCCTGTGACGGGCCATCCGCGCCGCCACCATCTGCTCGATCTCGTCCTCGCGCCGCCGGGGCCGCCACACGGTGAACATGGTCCGTGCGTACTCCTCAGTCTGGAGCAGGCCGGGCACGGCCAGCACCGCGTACGCGTGGAATTCGACGGCTTCTTCCTCGATCCGCGCAGCATCCCGAAAGAAGGCCGGGTACCGCGTCAGGGCGACCGCTCGCTTCATCGCAAGCAGAACACCGTCTGCCTCAAGCAACATGTCCAGCTTCTCGATGGTGTCCGGCCTGGCGATACGCCGGCCCTGCTCGATCGCGGCGATCTGCGCCTCGCTGTATCCGAGGAGCGGGCCGAGGGCGGCCTGGGTGAGACCGGCACGCTCCCGAAAGAGCTTGATCTGCCTACCGAAGCACCGCAGGAGCTCGTCGGCAGGATCCTGGCCGCGCGCTGCGATCGCCTGTTCCGGAACCTGCACCATGGGCCACCCCTTTTCCTGCCCCTACAGACACATTCGGCGCCCTTACAGACACACTGTGTAAGAACGTGGTTGCTGGTCACCGTACGTACGCCGTACGAGGCTCGCCCCCATGACCACCGAAATTCCCCCCATCGAGCACACTGGGCAGCCCACAGCCCATGCCGAAGAGTTCTCCATGTGCTTCACCTCCACCCCGCGAGGCGCCCGCCTGGCCCGGCGGCTCGCTTCCCACCGCTTGGATGCCTGGGGCTTCCCGTACGAGTCCGAGGTGAACGAGACCGTGACGCTGGTCGTGGCCGAGCTCACCGCCAACGCGGTGACCCACGGCCGTGTTCCGGGCCGCGACTTCCGCCTGAGCCTGGCACTGGCGGCCGCCCGCGACCTCGTGCGCGTCGAGGTCACCGACGCTCGAGACGGTGGCTCGTCGCCGGCCTGGTCCTGTGCTCCTCAGGATCCCGAGGCGGAGGGGGGCCGCGGCCTGTGGTTGGTGTCCCGCCTGGCGAGCCGGTTGTCCGTCGGCCCGCGCGAGGAGGGAGGACCGGGCAAGACGGTACGAGCCGAGCTGGACCTCTGCGGCGAAGCCCTCGCGATCAACCAGGTCTCGGAGTGACCGAATGACCGTACGGTCACGACGTGAGCGGTACGGGTCCGCGCCGAGGCGTGCACGGCTCCGGCGTCGGCTGTGACCACAAGGGTGGATGACACCGGCCCCGGTGCTGATGGGGCCCCGCGGCGAGTCCTGTTCCCGGTTGTGTCTCCCGCGGGGGAGACACCAGGCTGGGGGCATGGACAGCGACACGCTCCATTCCATCGGAGAGCTGTCCCGCCGGGCCGGCCTGGCGGTGAAGACCATCCGGCACTACTCCGACAAGGGCATCGTCCCGGCGACCGACCGGAGCCCGGCGGGCTACCGGCTGTACGGCCCCGACGCTCTCGCCCGCCTGAACCTGGTCCGCACGCTGCGCGATCTCGGGCTCGACCTGGCGGCCGTGCGCAGGGTGCTGGACCGGGAGGCGTCCGTACCGGAGGTCGCGGAAGCGCACGCCGACGCCCTGGACGTACAGATCCGGGCCCTCCGTCTGCGCCGGGCGGTACTACGAGCAGTCGCCAGAGGCTGGACCACGACCATGGAGAGGGACCTCATGCATCGACTCGCCACGCTTTCCCGGACCGAACAACGGCAACTGGTGGCCGACTTCACCGACGACACCTTCAACGGTCCCGACGTCAACCCCGAGTTCGTGGCGCTGATGCGGTCCGCCACGCCCGAGCTCCCCGACGACCCCACGCCCGAACAGGTCGAGGCCTGGGCGGAGCTCGCCGAGCTCTGCCAGGACGCGGACTTCCGTGCCGCGGTGCGGCGCATGGCCGAGGAGCAGGCGGGGGAACCTTCCCGGCAGGACGTGGCCGGCCTGCACGACGGCCTCGACCGAGCGGTGCGCGAGCGAATCGAAGAAGCCGTGTCCACCGGCGTCCTGCCCGCCTCCGCCACGACCGCGCCCCTGGCCGACTCACCGGGCGGCCTGTACGGCCACGCCTTCGCGAGCGTCGGCGACGGCGATCTGCGCCGCTGGCTCGTCGCCCGTCTGGAGATGGCCGCCGACCCGCACGCCAGGCGCTACTGGCAGCTCCTGGCGACGGTCAACGGACGGCCCGCGTCACCGACGCTCGCCCCCGTCTACACCTGGTTCACCACCGCCCCGTGCGGTGCTCCCGTCGCGGCAGCGACGTCTTGAGCCCCGGGGGCATCCCGTGAAGCACGACGTTCCACAGAGCCTCGGTGCGGCTCTCGTCGTCCTCGGAGGGCAGGGAGCCGTCCGCCTGCTCGTCGACCACGACGACGCCGGGCAGCCGCCGCGGCAGGGTGGGCAGGGCGCGAAGATCCCGGAGCCGTGGAACGGGCCACCCGCGGGAGGGAAGAATGACGGCATGGCCGACACCGAAGCCCTGCGTGCCCGTTTCGTCC
Organism: Streptomyces sp. 12E; assembly: GCF_055633275.1. Lineage (NCBI taxonomy): Bacteria > Bacillati > Actinomycetota > Actinomycetes > Kitasatosporales > Streptomycetaceae > Streptomyces > Streptomyces sp. 12E. The sequence goes on from NZ_JBVNCJ010000001.1 coordinate 3,306,501, forward strand.
GCGCCCTGGAAGGGGCCCGTGGTCCCGGGGGCGGTCCGGATCCGCTGCCGTACGCCGACGACCTGCTCGGGCGCTGGCGGGAACCGCAGCGGCGCTACCACACGCCCACCCACCTCACGGCGGTCCTCGACCACGTCGACGAGCTGGCGGACCACGCCGCCGACCCGGACGTGGTCCGGCTCGCCGCCTGGTTCCACGACGCCGTGTACCTGCCGGAGCGGTCGGAGAACGAGGAGCGGTCCGCCCGGCTCGCCGAGCGGGCGCTCCCCGAGGCCGGGGTGTCCGCGCAGAGGACCGCCGAGGTGGCCCGGCTGGTGCGGCTCACCGTCACGCACGATCCCGCCGACGACGACCGGAACGGGCAGGTGCTGTGCGACGCCGACCTCGCGGTCCTCGCCGCGTCGCCGTCGGCGTACGCCGCCTACACCGCCGCCGTCCGCGAGGAGTACCACTTCGTGCCGAACGAGGCCTTCCGCGAGGGCCGGGCGGACGTGCTACGGCGACTTCTCGCCCTGCCACGGTTGTTCCGCACCCCCTACGGCCAGGAGCGCTGGGAGGCCACCGCCCGCTACAACGTGCGCGGCGAGCTGGAAATGCTGTCGACCTCGGCCGCGCCGCCCGCCTAGCCTGCCCCGCATGCGTGCTGTGGGAGCGGAGCAGGTGGAGGAAGCCGTCGCGGACTGCGTGGCGGCGCTGGGGGCGGTCACCGACCGGGACTGGGGGGAGGTGAGGGCCGGGCGGCTGGAGTGGAGCTGCCGGAAGACGGCGGCGCACATCGCGAGCGATCTCGTCGCGTACGCGGGGCAGCTCGCCGGGCGGGCGCAGGACGCGTACGTGCCCTTCGAGATCACGCTCGACGGCAGCGAGGACGGCCTGGACCCCGCCGACAACGCGGGCGCCCTCCAGGTGATCACCACGACCGGCGCCCTGCTCGCCGCCGCGATCCGCACCACCCCCCGCGCGGTCCGCGCCTTCCACCCGTACCCCTTCCGGCACGCGAACCGTGAGGGCTTCGCCGCGATGGGCGTGGCCGAGGTGCTGCTGCACACGCACGACATCGCCAAGGGAACGGGCATCGACCACGAACCGCCGGCCGAACTGGCCTCCTTCGTCCTCACCCGGATCTTCCCGCGGGTCGAACCGGGTCCCACCCCCTGGCGGACGCTGCTGTGGGCGACCGGGCGCGGCGAACTGCCGGGGCGGGAGCCGGTCACCGGGTGGCGGTGGAGCAACAACCCGGTGCTGCGGTCGGAGCGGCTGGCCCTGGAGGGCGTCACGCCCGCGGTCGCGGCCGATCTCTCCCTCGCCGGCGACGGCGGGTTCGACTGGGTGGACCCGGGCCCGTTCGAGGGGACGCGGGAGGGCGCCGGGATGCTGCTCACGCAGTACGAGGAGGGGGTCTTCCACCCGGAGTGGGCCATGTACGTCCTGGTCCGGCGCGAGGACGACCGCGCGGTGGGCGCGATGGGGTTCCACGGCGTCCCGGACGGGGACGGCAGGGTGGAGATCGGCTACGACCTCGCCGTGGACGCCCGCGGCCGCGGCTACGCCACCGAGGCGCTGCGCACCCTGTCGGCGTGGGCGCTCGCGCAGGACGGCGTACGGACGGTGGCCGCCGTCGTCGACCAGGAGAACGTGCCCTCGCAGAGGGTCGTCACCCGGGCCGGTTTCACCGAGGTGTCCCGGCAGGAGGGGCGGATCTCCTACGAACTGGGCGGCTGAGCCGCGCCCTTGCGGCGCCGCAGCCCCGCCCCGTGCAGCAGCCGCACCACCTCGCGGCTGCTGACCTCGACCGCCCCGGCGCGCACGGCGTCGGCGTACCGGTGCCGGGGGATGTCGTAGTGGTCGCGTTCGAAGGCGCGGCGGGGCACGCCCAGGCGGTCGGCGAAGGCGTGCAGTTCGTCGTAGGAGAGGTCGCTGACGAGGTGGGACCACATCCGGCCGTGGCCCGGCCAGGCGGGCGGGTCGATGTAGACGGTCACGAGGGCGTCGCTCCGCCCAGCGTGCCCACCGCCGCGACCCTCACGCCCGCCTTGTGGCACACCCAGTGCGGATCGGGTCCGAGTTCCGGCTCCACCTCCAGCGCGTGCGGGTCGCCGGAGCCGCAGACCGGGCACAGCGGCCAGCGCCCGTGCCTCTCCAGCAGGGCGTCCTGTACGTCCTGGGCGACCAGGCCGGGGAGGAACCCGGCGCCGTCCGGCCACTGTTCCACCCACCAGCGCCGGTGCGCGACGGACTCCTCGACGAGGGACACCACGTCCGCCTCGGCGACCTCGCGCGCGGCCAGATCGGCGAGGACGAGGGCGCGCGCCGCGTGCAAGGCCTGCTCCAGGGGGCTGAGGGGGCGGGGTCCGGGGGCTCCGGGTTCGTCGTGGGGGTCCATGCCCCCATTGTGCGCACTCTTGACCACGCACCCGGAACGAAAATATCTTTCACACCGTGACCCGTGAAGTGAAGGAAATCTTCGGAAGCGGTTCCGGCGGCGGTGTGCCCGCCCCTCCCCCGCCCGCCGCCCTGGCGGCCAAGGTCCGCACACTGGCTCCGTCGATGACCCGTTCCATGCAGCGGGTCGCCGAGGCCGTCGCCGACGACCCGGCCGGCTGTGCGGCCCTCACGGTCACGGGGCTCGCCGAGCTCACCGGCACCAGCGAGGCCACCGTCGTCCGCACCGCCCGTCTGCTCGGTTACCCCGGCTACCGCGATCTGCGCCTCGCGCTGGCCGGTCTCGCCGCCCAGCAGCAGTCCGGGCGGGCGCCCGCCATCACCACCGACATCGCGGTGGACGACCCCATAGCCGACGTCGTGGTGAAACTCGCCTACGACGAACAGCAGACCCTCGCCGACACCGCGGCCGGACTGGACACCGTGCAGCTCGCGGCGGCCGTGTCCGCCCTGGCCGGCGCCCGCCGCACCGATGTGTACGGCGTCGGCGCCTCGGGCCTCGTCGCCCAGGACCTCACCCAGAAGCTGCTGCGCATAGGCCTGCTGGCGCACGCCCACAGCGACCCGCACCTCGCCGTCACCAACGCGGTGCAGCTGCGCCCGGGGGACGTGGCGATCGCCGTCACCCACTCCGGGTCGACCGGGGACGTCATCGAGCCCCTCCGGGTCGCCTTCGAGCGCGGCGCGACGACGGTGGCGGTCACCGGCCGTCCGGACGGCCCCGTCACGCAGTACGCCGACCACGTCCTGACCACGTCCACGGCCCGGGAGAGCGAGCTGCGGCCGGCCGCGATGTCCTCCCGGACGGGACAGCTGCTGGTGGTGGACTGCCTGTTCGTGGGGGTCGCCCAGCGGACGTACGAGTCGGCGGCGCCTTCGCTGACCGCGTCGTACGAGGCTTTGGCGCACCGGCACCGGGCGGTGCGCAAAGGCCCGTAGGGGGTGGTCGCCGTGGTCGACCGCGGGTGGTCCGTGGTCGATCGCACAGTTCCCCGCGCCCCTGAGTGCGCTGCCCAATTCCCGGACCGGAAAGATCCGCCATGAATTCCACCTCCCGCCACCGCGACCTCCGGGCCCAGCTGGAGACCCTGACCACCGAGGCGTTCCGGCCCGAGCTGGCGGACGTCGACCGGTTGCCCACCCTCGACATCGCGCGCCTGATGAACGGCGAGGACGCCTCGGTGGCCGGTGCCGTGGCCGAGCAGGTGCCGGTGATCGCCGCCGCGATCGACGCCGTCGCCGAGCGGATGGCCCGCGGCGGGCGGCTGGTCTACGCGGGCGCCGGCACCGCCGGCCGGCTGGGGGTGCTGGACGCCTCCGAGTGCCCGCCCACCTTCAACACCGATCCCGCGCGGGTCGTCGGTCTGATCGCGGGCGGCCAGGGCGCCCTGGTCACCTCGGTGGAGGGCGCCGAGGACTCCCGCGAGCTGGCCGAGGCCGACCTGGCCGTGCTGGGGCTGACCGCCGACGACACGGTGGTCGGGGTATCCGCCTCCGGCCGCACCCCCTACGCGGTCGGCGCCGTCGCGTACGCCCGTGCGCGCGGCGCCCTCACCGTGGGCCTGGCCTGCAACCGGGGCAGCGCGCTGGCGGCGGCGGCCGAGCACGGCATCGAGGTCGTCGTCGGCCCGGAGTTCCTCACCGGCTCCACGCGCCTGAAGGCCGGTACGGCGCAGAAGCTGGTGCTGAACATGCTGTCCACGATCACGATGATCCGGCTGGGCAAGACCTACGGGAACCTGATGGTCGACGTGCGGGCCTCCAACGAGAAGCTGCGCGCCCGCTCCCGCCGTATCGTCGCGCAGGCGACGGGCGCGGCGGACGATGTCGTCGAGCGCGCCCTGGCCGCCGCGGACGGCGAGGTCAAACACGCGATCCTGGTCATCCTGGCCGACGTGGACGGCCCGACGGCCGCCCGCCTCCTCGCGGAGTCCGACGGCCACCTGCGCGCGGCGCTGGCCAGGGCGGGCGACGGGGCGTAGCGGCCGGGCGGATACTGGAGGCACCCGACCCGGAGACGAACCATGAACCACGCGCAGCTCACCGCCCTGGGCCGCGCCCTGCGCGTGCTCGGGGAGCACGGCGAGGCGCTGTCCGCCGACACCCCCGACGCCCGGCTGCACGAAGTGAAGGACGACCTGCGGCGGGCCCTGGACCTGCTGGAGGAGAGCGTCACCACGGCCGCGCCCAGCACGCGCTGCGCCGAGCACCCGACCGGACCGGTCGACGAGAGCGCCCCGGACCTGTGTCTGCTCTGCGAGACCCGGCGCCGCGCCGCCCGCCGCGCCGAGTTCAACGGTCCCGCCCCGCAGCCCCGTCCGACCGAGCCCGCCCCGTCCCGGTACGGGGTGCGCGGGGACCGGCCGCAGCCGCAGCAGCGCTGGCTGCCGGAGCTGTGGAACGGGCAGGCGTGGCAGCTGTGCGGCACCCCGCGCCGGGACCGGCGCGAGGCGGAGCTGTACGTCGCGGCGCAGCTGCGCGGGCCCCGGGCCGCCATGGCGTACCGGGTCGTGCACGAGTTCACCGACTACGAGGTGCTGCGCGTGTGGGGGACGCCGGTGCGGGTGGACATCGAGCCGATGGGCCATGGCTGAGGGCTCCAGCCCCCGTTCGTGACGCCGACGGCCGCCGCCCGGGGCTCCCGGGGCGGCGGCCGCGGGGACCGGCCGGCTCGGCTCAGCTCAGCGTCTGCAGGGACGCCGCGTCGTACGGCGCCAGCTCGTCGAAGCGGCCGGCCAGCACCTTGGCCGCCCAGTCCGGGTCCTGGAGCAGCGCGCGGCCGACGGCGACGAGGTCGAACTCGTCGCGCTCCATCCGGTCGAGCAGGTCGTCGAGGTTGCCGAGCTCGGCCCCCTTCCCCTGGAAGGCCTCGAGGAACTCGCCGTTCAGACCGACGGAGCCGACGGTGATGGCGGGCCTGCCGGTCAGCTTCTTCGTCCAGCCGGCCAGGTTGAGGTCGGAGTCCTCGAACTCCGGGAGCCAGTAGCGGCGCGTGGAGGCGTGGAAGGCGTCGACACCGGCCGCGGCGAGCGGGGCGAGGATCGCCTCCAGCTCCTGGGGCGTCTCGGCGAGCCGGGCGTCGTAGGCGTCCTGCTTCCACTGCGAGTAGCGGAAGATGACGGGGAACTCCGGCGACACGGCCGCGCGCACCGCGGCCACGACCTCCGCGGCGAACTTCGCGCGGGCCACCGGGTCGCCGCCGTAGGCGTCGGTGCGGCGGTTGGTGCCGGACCACAGGAACTGGTCGATGAGGTAGCCGTGGGCGCCGTGCAGCTCCACGCCGTCGAAGCCGATGCGCTCGGCATCGGCGGCCGCCCGGGCGAACGCGGCGACGACGTCGTCGATGTCGGCCTGCGTCATCGTCTTGCCCCCGCCCTCGGTGCCGTCCGTGCGCACCCCGGACGGGCCGACCGCCGGAGCCTGGGGGTACGGCGCCTGGCCCTGCTCACGGACCATGCCGATGTGCCAGAGCTGCGGCACGATCGTGCCGCCCGCCGCGTGCACCGCCTCGGCGACCTTCGCCCAGCCCGCGAGCTGCTCCTCCCCGTGGAAGCGCGGCACCCGGTCGCTCTGCCCGGCCGACTCGTGCCCCACGTACGTCCCCTCGGTGACGATCAGCCCGACACCGGCGGCGGCACGGCGGGAGTAGTACGACACGACGTCCTCACCGGGGACGCCGCCCGGCGAGAACATCCGGGTCATCGGCGCCATGGCGATGCGGTTGGGGACGGTCAGGCCGTTGATCGCGACGGGCCGGGAGAGCGTTGCGGCGGCTCGGGCGGCGGTGTCCGGGGAGGTGACGGTCACGTGGGGCTCCTCTGCTTCGCGTACCTGAAAGTATGTGTACATGCATTAAATGCACGCTCAGCATCAACCGGGCGGGGGCGAGGGGCATTCCCCCCGGCGCTCGGATGTGACCCCGGTCACGGAGCGCCTCCTCTCGCGCCGGATACGGTCGCCCGATGAGGACACGTCTCCTGCGCTTCGGCCTGTACGCGGACGAGGAGGGGCTGGCGTGGGCCGGCTCACTCGTCGACGGGGCCGTGGCGGCACACGGTGCCCGGCTCGTCGGGCGGACCGTCCTGCGCACCCCGCCGGGAAGCGGCACGACGACCGCCGGCCTCTACGACCACCTGGCGGAGCAATGGGCCTGGGAGAACCCGGGGCGGAGCGCCGGCGCACGGGAACCGGTCGAGCTGCGGGTGCGCCTGGTGTGCTCGCTGCGGACCTGGCGGGCGGTCCGCAAGGCGGTGCTGCGGGGCCTGTGCCCGCAGGGCGCGGCGCCGCACACCTGCCGTGTGCCGTGGTGCGCCGCCTGAAACGCCCGAGGGCGGCGCCCCCTGCCGGTAGCAGGGTGCGCCGCCCTCGGTACGTGACGGACGGGTCCGATCCCCGGAAGGATCAGAAGTCCATGTCACCGCCCGGCATGCCGCCGCCGGCCGGGGCCGCGGCCTTCTCCGGCTTGTCGGCGATGACGGCCTCGGTGGTGAGGAACAGCGCGGCGATGGAGGCGGCGTTCTGCAGCGCGGAACGGGTCACCTTCGCCGGGTCGATGATGCCTTCCTTGACCAGGTCGACGTACTCGCCGGTCGCGGCGTTCAGGCCGTGGCCCGGGGTCAGGTTGCGCACCTTCTCCACCACGACGCCGCCCTCGAGGCCGGCGTTGACGGCGATCTGCTTCAGCGGGGCCTCGAGCGCGAGCTTCACGGCCTGGGCGCCGGTCGCCTCGTCACCCTCGAGCTCCAGCTTCTCGAAGACCTGGGAGGCCTGCAGCAGGGCCACGCCACCACCGGCGACGATGCCCTCCTCGACGGCGGCCTTCGCGTTGCGGACGGCGTCCTCGATGCGGTGCTTGCGCTCCTTGAGCTCCACCTCGGTGGCGGCGCCGGCCTTGATGACCGCGACACCGCCGGCGAGCTTCGCCAGGCGCTCCTGCAGCTTCTCGCGGTCGTAGTCCGAGTCGCTGTTCTCGATCTCGGCGCGGATCTGGTTCACGCGGCCCTGGACCTGGTCGGCCGAGCCGGCACCGTCGACGATGGTGGTCTCGTCCTTGGTGATGACGACCTTGCGGGCCTTGCCCAGCAGGTCGAGCGTCGCGTTCTCCAGCTTGAGGCCGACCTCCTCGGAGATGACCTCGCCGCCCGTGAGGATGGCGATGTCGCCGAGCATGGCCTTGCGGCGGTCGCCGAAGCCCGGGGCCTTGACGGCGACGGACTTGAAGGTGCCGCGGATCTTGTTGACGACCAGGGTCGACAGGGCCTCGCCCTCGACGTCCTCGGCGATGATCAGCAGCGGCTTGCCCGACTGCATGACCTTCTCCAGGAGCGGGAGCAGGTCCTTGACGTTGGAGATCTTGGAGTTGGCGATCAGGATGTACGGGTCGTCGAGGACGGCCTCCATACGCTCCATGTCGGTGGCGAAGTACGCCGAGATGTAGCCCTTGTCGAAGCGCATACCCTCGGTGAGCTCCAGCTCCAGACCGAAGGTCTGGGACTCCTCGACGGTGATGACGCCTTCCTTGCCGACCTTGTCCATGGCCTCGGCGATGAGCTCGCCGATCTGGGTGTCGGCGGCGGAGATGGAGGCCGTGGAGGCGATCTGCTCCTTGGTCTCGACATCCTTCGCCTGCTCCAGCAGGGCGCCGGAGACGGCCTCGACGGCCTTCTCGATGCCGCGCTTCAGAGCCATCGGGTTGGCGCCGGCGGCGACGTTGCGCAGGCCCTCCCTGACCAGGGCCTGGGCGAGAACGGTCGCGGTGGTCGTACCGTCGCCGGCGACGTCGTCCGTCTTCTTGGCGACTTCCTTGACCAGCTCGGCGCCGATCTTCTCGTACGGGTCCTCGAGCTCGATCTCCTTGGCGATGGACACGCCATCGTTGGTGATCGTGGGGGCGCCCCACTTCTTCTCGAGGACGACGTTGCGGCCCTTGGGGCCGAGCGTCACCTTGACGGCGTCCGCGAGCTGGTTCATGCCGCGCTCGAGGCCGCGCCGCGCCTCCTCGTCGAACGCGATGATCTTGGCCATGTGAAGTGGTCCCTCCAGGACTGGGGGTGATTCCTTCGGACCGCGCCCGCGCCCGCGACGGACGGCTCGCCGACCCCGTGGTTCCTTGCCCCACACGGCCCGCGGGCCTCACCGACCCGGTCCTTCGTTGTCACTCTCACCTTCAGAGTGCTAACGCCAATGATTAGCACTCGACCCATGCGAGTGCAAGCGCCTTCGGAGAGTCGCGGGGCTCGCTCAGCCGCGCGCGAACACCGTTCGGCCGTACGCGGGCATGGCGAAGGGCCCGCAACCCCGGGAGGTCGCGGGCCCTTCGTCGGCAGAAGATGCTTGCGGCAGGTAGCGCGTTCAGGCGCTGAGACGAACCATGTCGGCCTGCGGGCCCTTCTGACCCTGCGAGATCTCGAACTCGACCCGCTGGCCTTCTTCGAGGGTGCGGTAGCCGTCCATCTGGATCGCGCTGTAGTGGACGAAAACATCCGCACCACCGTCGACCGCGATGAAGCCGTACCCCTTCTCCGCGTTGAACCACTTGACGGTGCCCTGAGCCATGCCTAACTCCCCTATTACTGGCCCTTGCACAGATCCACACTTCGCGGATCCGGGTCAGACCTCACCCCCCAACGGTTGGGGGCGTGCGCCGGAACGCGTCGACCGCGGCTGAATGTATCTGTCCAACTGCCGTCTGCAACAGGTCAGTCGGACGAGAAATCTGGACGACGCCGGTCCGGAGTGTGGCGAGAATTCGCCTGAATCCAGGGCAAGTCGGGCCGCATAAAGGGGTAAAATGCCGCGAAGGGGGCGCGCACTTTGGCCATATCCAGTCGGCCCGCGGCAGGAATTCAGTGTTCCCGATCGGTGGATCGGGAGCGCGTTCCCCAACTCTACCGCGCCCAATCTCATGGAATTGCCCCCTCCGCTTCTCTCACGGAGGGGGCAGTGCGCCGAACGCTCGGCAACCGTCGTTACCGACGGTAATGATCAGCCGCCGGCCACCGCCGGGATGATGGACACGCCGGCCCCGTCCGGGGTGGCCGTCTCGAGCCCCTGCTCGAACCGCACGTCGTCGTCGTTCACGTAGACGTTGACGAACCGCCGCAGCTTGCCCTGGTCGTCCAGCACCCGGGCGGCGATACCGGTGTGGTTCTTCTCCAGGTCCTGGATGACCTCGCCGAGGGTGGCGCCCTCGGCGCTCACCTCGGCCTGCCCACCGGTGTAGGTGCGCAGGATGGTGGGGATACGAACGGTGACGCTCACGACAAGACCTCCGGTCAGGTGACGCCCCTGGGGGCGCGGGGCTGTGTTTGACATGCGGCTGCCGCCGCGTGGGCGCGGTCGGCCACAGGCGGCCCGCGGACGAAACGACTCAGACGAGCCCGGCCTCGCGGAACGACTCGAGGCTCGGACGGATCGTCGCGGTCAGCCCCGTGCCGGCCACCGCGTCCAACGTCTTCAGACCGTCACCCGTGTTGAGCACGACCGTGGTCAGGGACGGGTCGAGCGCCCCGCTCTCGAGGAGCTTCCTGGTGACCCCCACGGTCACGCCCCCCGCGGTCTCCGCGAAGATCCCCTCCGTGCGCGCGAGCAGCTTGATCGCCTCGACGATCCGCCCGTCGTCCACGTCCTCCACCGCACCGCCCGTGCGACGCGCGATGTCCAGGACGTACGGCCCGTCCGCCGGGTTGCCGATCGCCAGCGACTTGGCGATCGTGTCCGGCTTCTGCGGACGTACGACGTCGTGCCCCGCCTTGTACGCGGTGGACACCGGCGAGCAGCCCTCCGCCTGCGCACCGAAGATCTTGTACGGCTTGTCCTCGACCAGGCCGAGCCTGATCAGCTCCTGCAGCCCCTTGTCGATCTTCGTGAGCTGCGAGCCGGAGGCGATCGGGATCACGATCTGGTCCGGCAGCCGCCAGCCGAGCTGCTCGCAGATCTCGTACGCGAGGGTCTTGGACCCCTCCGCGTAGTACGGCCGCAGGTTGACGTTGACGAAGCCCCAGCCCTCGCCGGCCGGGTCGCCGATCAGCTCGGAGCAGAAGCGGTTCACGTCGTCGTAGTTGCCCTCGATGCCGACGAGCTCGCCGCCGTAGACGGCGGCCATGACGACCTTGCCCTGCTCCAGGTCGTGCGGGATGAACACGCAGGACCGGAAGCCCGCCCGGGCCGCGGCGGCGCCGACGGCGCCGGCGAGGTTGCCGGTGGAGGAGCAGGAGAGGGTGGTGAAGCCGAAGGCGCGGGCGGCCTCGATGGCCTGGGCGACGACGCGGTCCTTGAAGGAGTGCGTCGGGTTGCCCGAGTCGTCCTTGACGAACAGCTTGCCGGCGTCGACGCCCAGCTCACGCGCGAGGTTGTCGGCCTGGACGAGCTTGGTCCAGCCGGGGTTCAGGTTCGGCTTGGTCGCCACGTCCGCCGGCACGGGCAGCAACGGCGCGTAGCGCCAGATGTTCGCGGGGCCCGCTTCGATCCGCTTGCGGAGCTCCTCGGTGTCGTGGGCCGAGAAGTCGTACGCGATCTCCAGCGGGCCGAAACACTCCTCGCAGGCGAAGACGGGGCCCAGGGGGACCCGGTGCCCGCATTCGCGGCAGGAGAGCGCGGCGGCGGGGCCCAAGTCGACGGAAGAGGCGGATGCGCCTACGGTGGAATCGGTGGTGGTTGCAACAGTGTGCACAGCCATGTGAGGCGAGGCCCTTTCTCCTCATCTTCCTCACGACGCATCTCGCCGTGAGACGGATTTGGCACCTTCCCTAGCCGGGAGCCTCGCGGAAAAGATCAACAGTGATCTACGAGAACCGGCTGGAGGGTTGCCGGGGCTTCATCGGGCCGTGTCCCTCTGCCCCTCTGGATGAGCGGTGTTCAGTTGTCCGCGCGACACCCCCGGCCTGCGGTGGGCTTCCGCGCTGTTCAAGACTGTAACCGACGAGCGGGGCGTTTGAGATAGTCGTCCGAACCGCGAGATGGATCACAAGTGAGGAGCCGCTGACCGTGCTGGAAGAAGTCGAGCGCTGGTTGGGCGAGCGTTCCTGGTCGGTGACCGACCGGCCGCTGCACCAGCTCCTGGCCGCCAAGCGCGCCACGGGCCGGACGGTGAGCGTGGTACTGCCCGCCCTCAACGAGGAAGCGACGGTCGGTGACATCGTCACGGTGATCCGCCGGGATCTGGTGCGGCGGGTGCCGCTCGTCGACGAGGTCGTGGTCGTGGACTCCGGATCGACCGACCGCACGTCGGAGGTGGCCGCGGCGGCGGGCGCCCGCGTCGTCCACCGCGACGTGATCCTCCCCCGCATCCCGGCCGTGCCCGGCAAGGGCGAGGTGCTGTGGCGGTCGCTGCTCGTCACACGCGGTGACATCGTGTGCTTCGTCGACGCGGACCTCAGGGAGTTCTCCTCCGACTTCGTCTCCGGCATCGTCGGCCCGCTGCTCACCGAGCCGGACGTGCAGCTGGTCAAGGCCATGTACGACCGCCCGCTCGGCACCGCGGCCGGCCAGGGCGGCCGGGTCACGGAGCTGATGGCCCGCCCGCTGCTGAACATGCACTGGCCCCAGCTGGCCGGCTTCGTCCAGCCGCTGGGCGGCGAGTACGCGGCCCGCCGGAGCCTGCTCGAACAGCTCCCGTTCCCGGTCGGGTACGGCGTCGAGCTCGGCATGCTGGTCGACGCCCTGCACCTGGTCGGCCTGGACGCCCTCGCCCAGGTCGACGTCGGCGTCCGCAAGCACCGTCACCAGGACGGCCAGGCCCTCGGCCGCATGGCCGCCACGATCTACCGCACCGCCCAGCTCCGCCTGGCCCGCGGCCACCTGATACGTCCCGCGCTCACCCAGTTCGAGCGGGTCGGCAACACCTTCGCCCCCCGTACGCACTCCGTGGACACGGTGGAACGGCCGCCGATGGCGCAGGTCGCGGAGTACCAGGCACGCAGGGTGGCCTGACCTGCCGGCGTCGACCGGACGTCAGCCGGAGACGCCGTCCGACCAGCGCCAGGTGCCGCCGGAGTCCTGCGCGCAGGTCAGGTACTCGCCGCCACGGCCGTGCGTGCTCAGACCGCGGTGCTTCTTGGCGCAGAACTGGCCGTCGGCGTAGCAGTTGCCGGCCGGGCTGGTGAGTTCGCAGCCACCGGTGCCGCCACCGGTGCTACCGCTGTCGCTGCCGGTGTCCCGTGTCTGCGCCGGTTCGGGGGTCGGGGTCGGCTTCGGGGTGTACAGCGGGCGGCCGTCGCAGTCGCGGCCGTCGCGGGGGACGGTGAACGTCACGCCGTCGGCTCCGTCGGCCTGCTCGCAGACCTTCTCGCCCGTGCCCCAGGAGGAGGCCCGCTTCCCGGTGCCCTGGAGGCGGACGGTGTAGTCGAGGCTGGCCTTCTTCGCCGCGATGACGGCCGATCCGATGCTGCGGCCGGTGTGGTCCGACAACGTGACGGGGGTCGGGGTCGGAGTGGGCGCCGGGGTGGACGTCGGGGCCTCGGTGCCGGAGGACGCCTCGGCGCCGGAGGACGCCTCGGGGGTGGGACTGCCGCTGCTCGGTGTGGCGGTGGCCGCGGCGGGCCGTTCGTCCGCCGCCGTGTCGGCGCCCGCGTCGCCGCAGCCGGCCAGCGCCAGTGCGGAGGCCGCGATCAAAGCGGTCGTGCCCGCGAGTCTGCGCACACCTGCGGACAAGCCTGTGGACATGCGTATGTGCATGACACCCCCCGAAAAGTTGAAACATGCACTACACATCCTCGACCCGCTCACATCTTCCACACAAGACGCGTGACCGAATCGTCGCCGAGGTGACGCACGGGCACGTTTGAGGTTCCGGGGGCCGGGCTAGGTTCAGGCGTATGGCTTCAAGCAACGGTGCTGCTCAGGTACTGGTCGCCTCCAATCGGGGACCGGTCTCGTACACGGTGGAGGACGACGGGTCGCTGCGGGCCAAGCGGGGTGGTGGCGGGCTGGTGTCCGGACTGTCGGCGATCGGGCCGGACGCCGGGGCGCTGTGGGTGTGCTCGGTGCTGTCCGACGGCGACCGCGAGGCGGTGCGGCGCGGGGTCGGCGAGGACGGCGTGCGGATGCTGGACATCCCGGCGGACGTGCACGCGGACGCGTACAACGGGATCGCCAACTCGGTGCTGTGGTTCGTGCACCACATGCTGTACCAGACGCCGCTGGAGCCCGTCTTCGACGCGGAGTTCCGCCGGCAGTGGGCGTCGTACGAGGCCTACAACCGGGCGTTCGCCGAGGCGCTGGCCGAGGAGGCGGCGCCGGGCGCGGCGGTGCTGGTGCAGGACTACCACCTCACGCTGGTCCCCGGGATGCTCCGCGAGCTCCGCCCCGACCTGCGCATCGCGCACTTCTCGCACACGCCGTGGGCGCCGCCGGAGTACTTCGCGATGCTGCCCGACGACATCGCGCGGCAGGTGCTGCGCGGGATGCTCGGCGCCGACCGGCTCGGCTTCCTCACCCGCCGCTGGGCGGACGCGTTCACCGCGTGCTGCGAGCGGTTCGCGGACGGGCTCGGAAAGACGCGCGTCGGGGTGCACGGCCTGGGCGCCGACGCGGACTTCCTGCGCGCCCGGTCCCACGAGGCGGACGTCGAGGAGCGGATCACCGCGCTGAAGGAGGAGATCGGCGAGGGGCGCCGGACGATCGTCCGGGTCGACCGGACCGAGCTGTCGAAGAACATCGTGCGCGGACTGCTGGCGTACCTGCAGCTCCTGGAGGACCGCCCCGAGTGGCGCGAGCGCGTCGTGCACGTCGCGTTCGCCTATCCCTCCCGGCAGGACCTCACCGTGTACCGCGACTACACCGCCGAGGTGCGGCGGCTCGCGGAGGAGATCAACGAGCGGTACGGGACGCCCGGCTGGCGGCCGGTCGTCCTCCACGTCAAGGACGACTTCGCGCGTTCGCTCGCCGCCTACCGGCTGGCGGACGTGGCCCTGGTCAACCCGGTGCGCGACGGCATGAACCTGGTCGCCAAGGAGGTCCCGGTCGTCTCCGACGCGGGCTGCGCGCTGGTGCTGTCGCGGGAGGCGGGCGCCCACGAGGAGCTGGGCGAGGACGCGCTCACGGTCAACCCGTACGACGTCGTCGAGACCGCCCGCGCCCTGCACCAGGCCCTGACGATGGGCCCGGGCGAACGCGCCGAGCGCACCAAGCGCCTGGCCGCGGCGGCCACCGCGCTGCCCCCGGAGCGCTGGTTCCTGGACCAGCTGGAGGCGCTGCGGGACGGACCGGCGCCCCGCTGACCGGCGGGGCCGGTCACACAGGAGTGCGAGGGGGCGGGCGTGGATAGGTTGGGCGTATGGGCAGTCATACGGATTCCACGGACCCGAACGCCATGCCGACGCCCGCCACGCAGGCCGGACGGGAAGGGCTGGAGGCACTTGTCTCCCGCCCGGGCAAGGCGCTGATCGGGCTCGACTTCGACGGGACGCTCGCGCCGATCGTGGCCGACCCCGAGCAGGCCCGCGCGCACCCCGACGCGGTGCCCGCGCTCGCCGCGATCGCCCCGCGGGTGGCGGCGGTCGCGGTCGTCACCGGCCGGCCGGCGGGGGTCGCGGTCCGGCACGGGGGCTTCGCGGGCGTCCCCGGCCTCGAGCACCTCGTCGTGCTCGGCCACTACGGCGCGGAGCGCTGGGAGACCGCCACCGGCAGGGTCACCGCGCCCGCCCCGCACCCCGGCGTCGCCACCGCCCGCGCGGAGCTGCCCGGGCTGCTCGACCGGGTCGGCGCGTGGCAGGGCACCTGGATCGAGGAGAAGGGGCGCGCGGTGGCGGTCCACACCCGCAGGGCCGCCGATCCGCAGGCCGCGTTCGAGGCCCTGCGCGAGCCGCTCGCCGGGCTGGCCGCCCGGCACGGGCTCGTCGTCGAGCCCGGCCGCATGGTCCTGGAGCTGCGCCCGCCCGGCATGGACAAGGGCGTCGCCCTGTGGGAGTACGCCCGGGAGATCGGCGCCGGTTCGGTCCTCTACGCCGGGGACGACCTGGGCGACCTCGCGGCCTACACGGCCGTCGAGAAGCTCCGCACCGCTGGTGTGCCGGGGCTGCTGGTGTGCAGCGGCAGCGACGAGGTCACGGAGCTGAGGGAGCGGGCGGACCTGGTGGTCGACGGGCCGGCGGGGGTCGTACGGCTGCTGCGGGCGCTGGCGGCGCGGATGTCCTGACGGTTTCCCCGCCCCCGGGGGCGCTGCCCCCGGGCCCCCGCTCCCCGGACGCCGGAGGGGCTGGTTCCCACCGCGCGCTCAGCGTTCCGTGCGGCGGTTTTCCCGGATGCGGCGGAGGCGGTTGACCGTCACCGGGTCGTGGGCGAGGGCGCGGGGGTCGTCGAGGAGGGCGTTGAGGAGCTGGTAGTAGCGGACGGGGGCCAGGCCCAGCTCCTCGCGGATCGCGCGCTCCTTGACGCCGGGGCCGGCGAAGCCGCGGCGCTCCAGCGCGAGGATGTCCCGCTCGCGCCGGCCCAGCCGGCCGGCCTCCCGCTCCTCGTCCCCCGTGTCCATGCCCCGCAGGTTACTCCGCGGTCTCCGCGCGCGTCGCCGTCGCCTGGAGGCCGCCGAGGACGCCGGCGGGGCTGCCGTTCGGGGCGACCGCCTTGCCGATCTGCTTCTTGACCGCCGCGTTGACCGTCGCCCAGGAGGTGTTGCCGACCGGGTAGAGCTCCGACATCGCCAGCTGGTCGAGGAAGGGCTTGAGGTCCTTGTCCTGGTCGGACGCGGCCATCGTCCGGGAGGCGGAGGCGGTGACCGGCAGCAGGTTGTACTCGCGGGAGAAGTCGAGCACGTTCTCCTCGCTGTAGACGAAGTCGAGGAACTCGCCGACCTGGTCGCGGTGGCCGTTCTCCTTGAAGGCCATCATCCAGTCGGCGACGCCGAGCGTGACCTGGCTCTCGCCGTCGACGCCCGGGGTCGGCACCATGCCGAACTCCACGCCCTTCTCCTTCGCCGTCTCCATCAGCGAGGGGTGCCCGTTGAGCATGCCGACCTCCCCGGCGGCGAACGCCGCGAACGCGTCGGCCCGGTCGAGCTTGCCGGGCGCTACGGGACCGGTCAGGCCCTTGCCGACCAGCTCTTCCTTCAGCCAGGCGAAGGTCTTGACGTTCTGCGCGGAGTCGATGCTGTACGTGCCCGTGATGTCGGTGTAGCCGCCACCGCCGCTGAGCAGCCACTGCATGGTCTCGGCCTGCGCCTCCTCCGGGCCGAGCGGCAGCGCGTACGGGTACTTCACGCCCTCCGCCTCGAGCGCCTCGGCGGCCGCGGCGAGCTCGTCCCAGGTCCGCGGCGGGGTGACGCCGGCCTCGGCGAACAGCTTCTTGTTGTAGAAGAGCACGCGCGTGGAGGAGGCGAACGGCAGACCGTACTGCACGCTGTTGACCTCGCCCGCGGTGGTCAGCTGGGCGAGGAAGTCCGCCTGGACGGGGATGGAGAGCAGGTCGCCGGCCTTGTAGAGCAGGCCCTCGGCCGCGTAGTCGGCGTACGCGCCGATCTGCGCGATGTCCGGCGGGTCGCCCGCGTCCACCATCTCCTTGACCTTGCGGTCGACGTCGTTCCAGGAGTGGACGCTGACGTCGATCTTCACATCGGGATGCTCGGACTCGTACCGCTCGACCAGATCGGCCCAGTACTTCTCGGAGCTGTTGGCCGCGCTGTCGCCGTAGTCGGCGGCGACCAGCTTCAGCGTCACGTCCGAGGACCCGCCGCCGAGCCCGCATCCGCCGAGGACTCCCGTCAGCCCCAGTGCGGACACCACCGCGATCGCCCTTGTCCTGACCCGCCGCTGCACGTGCTCAGCCCCTGCCCCGGCGCTTCCGCGCCGTCCGACGACATTTCGATAATCGGAATAAGGTCTACACCACGTGAATGGACTAGACCTCTTGCGGGTCCCCGGTCCACACTGTCCCCCGTGAGACACGTCATCGCCCTCGATGTGGGCGGCACCGGGATGAAGGCCGCCCTGGTCGGGGCGGACGGCGAGCTGCTGCACCGGGCCCGCCGCGCCACCGGCCGCGAGCGCGGCCCGGACGCGGTCGTCGCGGACATCCTCGACTTCGCGGCCGAACTGCGCGCCCACGGCGTACGGCGGTACGGCGAGCCCGCCTCCGCCGCCGGCGTCGCCGTCCCCGGCATCGTCGACGAGGCGGAGGGCGTCGCCGTCTACGCCGCCAACCTCGGCTGGCGCGACGTCCCGCTGCGCGCGCTGCTCGCCGAGCGCCTCGGCGGCGTCCCCGTCGCCCTCGGCCACGACGTGCGCACCGGCGGCCTCGCCGAGGGCCGCATCGGGGCGGGCCGGGGCGCCGACCGCTTCCTGTTCGTGGCGCTGGGCACCGGTATCGCGGGCGCCATCGGCGTCGACGGCCGGGTGGAGGCGGGCGCGCACGGCTTCGCCGGCGAGATCGGCCACATCGTCGTACGGCCCCGGGGCGCCCCCTGTCCGTGCGGGCAGCGCGGCTGTCTGGAGCGGTTCGCGTCCGCCGCGGCGGTGAGCGAGGCGTGGGCGGCGGCCTGCGGTGACCCGGGCGCGGACGCGGCGGACTGCGCGAAGGCCGTCGAGGCCGGGGACGCGCGGGCCCGCCGGGTGTGGCAGGAGGCGGTGGACGCGCTCGCCGACGGGCTGGTCACCGCGCTCACCCTGCTGGACCCCCGCACGCTGATCGTCGGTGGCGGGCTCGCCGAGGCGGGGGAAACCTTGTTCACACCGCTGCGGGAGGCCGTCCGGCGGCGGATCACCTTCCAGAAGCCGCCGTCCCTGGTCCCCGCGGCCCTCGGGGACACCGCCGGATGCCTGGGCGCGGGGCTCCTCGCCCGGGACCTGATCGACACCACTGACTCCTCGTACCCCTCGGAGGTAACCACCTGATGGCCCCCACCAAGGTTCTCGCCGGCGCCCGGGTGGTCCTGCCCACCGGGACCGTGGACGGCGGCCGCGTGACCGTCGAGGGCACGCGGATCGCCTCCACGGGACCCGAGAACGCCGAGACGGTCGACCTGAGCGGCCACTGGGTGGTCCCCGGCTTCGTCGACCTCCACAACCACGGCGGCGGCGGGGCGTCCTTCACCGGCGGCACCGCCGAGGACGTCCTCAAGGGCGTGCACACCCACCGGCTGCACGGCACCACCACGGTGGTCGCCTCCGCCGTCACCGGCGACCTGCACTTCCTCGCCCGGCAGGCCGGGATGCTCGCCGAGCTGGCCCAGCAGGGGGAGATCGCCGGCATCCACTTCGAGGGGCCGTTCATCTCCCCGTGCCGCAAGGGCGCGCACGACGAGGGGCTGCTGCGCGACCCCGACCCGGCCGAGGTCCGCAAGCTGCTCGACGCGGCGCACGGACAGGCGAGGATGATGACGCTGGCCACCGAACTGCCGGGCGGCCTGGACTCCGTACGGCTGCTCGCCGAGCACGGGGTGATCGCGGCCGTCGGACACACGGACGCCACGTACGAGCAGACGCTCCAGGCCGTCGACGCGGGCGCGTCCGTCGCCACCCACCTGTTCAACGCGATGCCGCCGCTCGGCCACCGCGCGCCCGGCCCGGTCACCGCCCTCCTCGAGGACGAACGGGTCACCGTCGAGCTGATCAACGACGGCACCCATCTGCATCCGGCCACGCTCCGGCTGGCCTTCCACCACGCGGGCGCCGACCGGGTCGCCTTCATCACCGACGCGATGGACGCGGCCGGCTTCGGCGACGGCCGCTACATGCTGGGCCCGATGGAGGTCGAGGTCGCGGACGGCGTGGCCCGGCTGGTGGAGGGCGGTTCGATCGCCGGCTCCACGCTCACCCTGGACCGCGCCTTCAAGCGGGCGGTGACGGTGGACGGGCTGCCCGTCGAGGACGTCGTACGGGCGATCTCCGCCACCCCGGCCCGGCTGCTCGGCCTGGACGACCGGACCGGCTCCCTGGAGCCCGGGAAGGACGCCGACCTGGTGGTCCTGGACGACGGGTTCGACCTGGTGGGCGTCATGCGCCGGGGGGAATGGGTGATCGATCCCCGACTGGGCTGATCCGTCCCTTCGCCGGGGGCGGCGGCCGGTCCGAGGGGTGGGCCGACCGCCGTCCTTTTGGCATGATCGTGCCCCCGGGACACGTGGAAGCGCAGGCAAAAGGGGAGGTCGGCCCGGTGATCCTCACGGTCACACTGAACACCGCTCTCGACATCACCTATCGCGTGCCGGCCCTGCGGCCGGGGACCTCCCACCGGGTCGCCGAAGTGACGGAACGCCCCGGCGGCAAGGGCGTCAACGTGGCCCGGGTGCTCGCGGCCCTCGGCCACGAGGTGACGGTCACCGGCTTCTCGGGCGGCACGACGGGCCGGATCCTGCGCGACCGGCTCACCGGGGTGCCGCACCTGACGGACGCGCTGGTCCCGGTCTCCGGCACGACCCGGCGCACCGTCGCCGTCGTCGACGGGCACTCCGGCGCCACCACCCAGCTCAACGAGCCCGGACCGGTGATCACCCACGCCGAGTGGTCCGCGTTCCAGGAGGCGTACGAGGACCTGCTGGCCTCGGCCTCGGCGGTGGCCCTGTGCGGCAGCCTGCCCCCGGGCGTCCCGGTGGGCGCGTACGCGGGCCTGATCCGCACGGCCCGCGCGGCCGGGGTGCCGACCCTCCTGGACACCAGTGGGGCGGCGCTGCGCCGCGGGGTCGCAGGCCGTCCCGACGTCCTCAAGCCGAACGCGGAGGAACTGGCCGAACTCACCGGCTCCCACGAACCGCTGCGCGCCACCCAGGACGCCCGCCGCCGCGGCGCGGGCGCGGTGGTCGCCTCCCTGGGCCCGGAGGGCCTGCTCGCCGTCACCCCCGAGGGCCGCTGGCGCGCGGCACCTCCGCAGCGCCTGCACGGCAACCCGGCCGGCGCCGGCGACTCGGCGGTCGCGGGTCTGCTCTCGGCCCTGGTGGAACACCGCCCCTGGCCCGACCGGCTCGTCCGGGCGGCGGCCCTGTCGGCGGCGACGGTCCTGTCCCCGACGGCCGGCACGTTCGACCGGGCGGTCTACGAGGAGCTGCTGACCGGGGTCACGGTGACGGGAGAGGCGAACGCGGCGTAGGCCAGGTCACTTCTTGACCTGGCCCTCCTTCAGCCACAGCTGGTCCACCAGGACGTTGCACTTGTCGCCGTCGGCGCAGGAGAGCGAGATGGTGTTGGAGCCCTTGTTGAGCGTGGGCCAGGCGAAGGTCTGGGTCCAGCCCTTGGAGAAGTCGCCGTCCTTGGCACCGGCGAAGTTGTCCATGTTGAGCTTGGAGCCGAACTCCTTGCCGTTGACGGTGAGCGTCATCGACTGGGGCTCGTCGGTGGTGCTGTAGCGCACGAAGACGGTGTAGGCGCCGTCCGCCGGAACGCCGCTGAAGGTCCAGGTGACCGAGGAGCCCGGCTGGTCGAGGTTGGCCACGTAGGAACCGCCGTCGGACTGCGCGCCCTCGACGTCCGACGCGAGGGAGGCCGCACCGCCCAGGCTGAGCGCCTGTGCGTCGGTGGTCGGCAGCTCGGTCTTCTCCTGCGCGCCGCTCCTGCTCGCCGACGGGGTGGGCTCACCCTCGTCCTGGGTCCGGGTCGGGCTCGCCCCGGCCTGGTCGCCGCCCTCGTCGCCGCCCTCGTCGCCGCCGAGCATGGCCACGCTGATGCCGATCACGACCGCGGCGACCACCGCGACCGCGCCGATGAGCAGGCCCTTGGTGTTCGGGCCGCGGCCCCGGCCGCCCCCGCCGTGCGACGACTGGTGCGACGAGGCGGTGGCACCGCCGCCGGGCAGCGTCTCCGGGGCGGCGTAGTGGGCGTTCGGCTGGCCGTAGCCGCCCTGTTGCTGCGGTGTCTGCGGGGCGGGCTGCGCCGGCTGGCCGTACTGGCGGGTCCCGACCGGTCGCACCCGGTTGACCGAGTTCGGGTAGCCGTAGCCCCCGGACGGCGGCTGGGCCCCGTTGGCCTGCCCGTCGGCGTAGAGGTAGCCGAACGGGTCGTCGTCCTCCGGCGTGCTCGCGCCGTTGTTGCCGGCCGTCATCCCTTGGTGCTCCTAGCTGCGGATCGGGTGCGGTACGAGTGGTGGAGTAAGCGAGCCTACCCGCTTCCCATGGCCCGAACGGGTGACCCAGACCGCATCACACCACTGACCTGCGGTTCATCCCGCACGCCGATGCTGTTTGGGACGAGATCGTTTCTCGACGTACATCCGTTCGTCGGCCGACTTCAGCACCTCGTCCGCCGTCATCCCGCAGTGCGCCCACCCGATGCCGAAGCTGGCCCCGACCCGCACGGCCCGCCCCTCGGCCCTGATGGGCTGGATGATCTCGTTGCGCAGCCGCACGGCGAGGTCCTGGGCGTCGGCCCGGCCGAGACCGTCGGCGAGGATCACGAACTCGTCGCCGCCGAGCCGGGCGACGGTGTCGCCGTCCCGCACGCCGTTGCCGAGCCGGCGGGCGACCTCGATGAGCACCGCGTCACCCGCGTTGTGCCCGAACCGGTCGTTGATCGACTTGAAGCCGTCGAGATCGCAGAAGAGCACCGCGAGCCCCTTGGCGCCGTCGTCGAACTCGGCGGCGGGCGCGACGGTGTGCACGTGGTGGTCGTAGCCGTCGTAGCCTCCGTGCCCCTCCGTGCCCGGCGGGAAGTCGAAGTCGTGCCCCCGGTCGAAGACGGGCGGGCCGTAGGCGGCGTCGTGGGAGTCGAAGGACTCGAAGGGCGCCATGGAGGCGACGGCGGCGGGCAGCGCGCCCTGCGGCGGCTGCCGGCACAGCCGGGCGGACAGCCGCGCCCGCAGCTCGGCGGAGTTGGGCAGTCCGGTGAGTGAGTCGTGGGAGGCGCGGTGGGCGAGCTGGAGCTCGCGGCGCTTGCGCTCCTCTATGTCCTCGACGTGGGTGAGCAGGAAGCGGGGGCCGTCGGCGGCGTCGGCGACGACCGAGTTGCGCAGGGACACCCAGACGAAGGTGCCGTCGCGGCGTCCCAGGCGCAGCTCGGCCCGGCCGCCCTCGGCGGAGGTCCGCAGCAGGGTGCCTATGTCCTCGGGGTGGACCAGGTCGGAGAAGGAGTAGCGGCGCATCGCGGAGGCGGGACGGCCGAGCAGTCTGCACAGTGCGTCGTTGGTGCGCAGGATCCTGCCGTGCTGGTCGCCGCCCATCTCGGCGATGGCCATGCCGGAGGGGGCGTACTCGAAGGCCTGCCGGAAGCTTTCCTCACTGGCCCGCAGCGCCTGCTGGTCGCGCTCCAGGCGGACCAGGGCGCGCTGCATGTTGGCACGCAGACGCGCGTTGCTGATCGCGATGGCGGCCTGGAAGGCGTACATCTGGAGGGCCTCGCGGCCCCAGGCGCCGGGCCGCCGGCCGTTGCGCGGGCGGTCCACGGAGAGGACGCCGACCAGCTCCCCGGAGGTGCCGCCGCCCTGCGGGCCGGGGGCGTACATCGGGGCGAAGAGCCGGTCGGAGGGGTGCCACTCGTCCTCGAAGCGGGGCGCGGGCCCGTCGGTGTACCACTGCGGGACGTCGTCGTCGTCGAGGACCCAGCCCTCGGTGTGCGGTATGAAGACCAGGTCGCCCCAGCGTTCGCCCATGCCGAGGCGGCGCTCCCAGGACTCGCGGGAGCCGGTCCGGCCGGTGATGAGGGCCTCGGCGGCGGAGTTCCCGGCCAGGGCGGCGACGACCAGGTCGCCGTCGGGGCGTACGAGGTTGACGCACGCCAGCTCGTACCCGAGGGCGCCCACGACGCCGTCGGCGACCGTCTGCAGCGTGTCCGCCAGGCTGCGGGCCGTGTTCATGTCGGCCATGGCTTGGTGGAGCTGTCGCAGTGACGCAAGACGGACGTAGGGTTCCGACTCGGTCTCCATCCTCGCCCTCCCCCCGAGACCTCGCAGCGAATCAAGGGTTGTCTTCGGCGTATCGTCCCAGCAGCTTCCCCGCCACTGAATCACAGCGCGCTGCCCACTCGGTACACAGGGTCAACAATTCTTTCCCCTTGTGACTCAAGTCACAGGTGAACGTGAACAATTGCGTGGTCTTTCCACGGTTTCCCCGCGTGCTCGACGAACGCAGTTTTTTGTGGCGCTGGTGCACGGACCGCGCCCGGCTCGGGCGTTGGTCCTAGGTCCCGGCTCGGGCCGGGGTCCGATGCGGTGCCTGTGGAGCGGAGATTAGCGTTCCCGGTGTGCCGAACACTTCCGCCCCGCCCACGAGCGCCACTCCGCCCGCCGCCCGGCATGCTGAGGGGGTGAGCAACGACGAGTTCCGAGCCGCCCTGTCCCGGCTGGCCGCCGGCGTGGTCCTGGTGACCGCGCAGGAGCCGCCGCTGGACCCCGACGACCCCGCGGCGCCGGCCGGCGAGGACGTCGGCATGACGGCCACCGCGTTCCTGTCGGTCTCCCTGGACCCGCCGCTGGTGCTGGTCAGCCTGCGCAACGGCTCCCGCATGGACGAACTCCTCGACGAACAGCCCCTGTGGGCGGTGTCCGTCCTCTCCGAGAGCCAGCGGCACGTCGCGGGCCGCTTCGCGATGAAGGGCCGGGTCAGCGACCGCCTGCTCTTCGCGGACATCCCGTACCTGCGCGGCGAGTACAGCGGGGCGCCGCTGGTGGGCGGCGCGCTGGCGACCCTGGAGTGCCGCACCGAGCAGCGGGTGCCGGCCGGGGACCACACCCTGGTGATCGGCCGTGTCCTGACGGCTCGGGTGCCGAGCGCGGAGGGCGGTCCGCTGACGTATTTCCGGGGCCGTTACCGGCAGTTGGGCTGAGCGATTTGCCGTCGTCGCCGAAATCTCTTTTACCGGAAGGGATTTGCCTGCCTAGGGTGCCCGGGTGACGACGACCACCGCACTTCGCATCGAAGAGATCACCCCGAAGAACCTCAAGGCCGCCCTCGGTGTACGGGTCCGCCCCGACCAGGAATTCGCCGTCGCCCCGGTGGTGAACTCCCTCGCCGAGGCGTACGTCCATCCGGACTCCGCCTGGCCCCGCCTGATCATGGACGGTGACCGCGCGGTCGGCTTCCTGATGGCCTTCCTCGACATCGACTGGCACGAGGACGGCGGCAGCGTCATCCGCTCCGGCCTGTGGCGGCTGAACATCGCGGCGGAGGAGCAGGGCAAGGGCTACGGCCGCTTCGCCGTGGAATCGGTGGCCGCGGAACTCCGCCGCCGGGGCACGCGCGAGTTCCACGTCACCTGGCACCCCGGCGACGACGGCCCCGAGAACTTCTACCTGGCCCTGGGCTTCCGCAAGACCGGGGAGACCGTCGAGGGCGAGACGGTGGGCGTGCTGGAGCTGGACTGAACAGCGGTCGCAGCCTCACGCCGGTCACCGGACGAAGACGTGCGGCGGACACGCCCCGAAAGGGGCGCGGGGAACTGCGCGACCAGCCACGACGCGCCCGCGGGAACATTCATGCGGCGCGCCCCCGGACCTCCGGTCCAACACCTCCGCAGGAGCCACCGGGGCCGGGCCACGCCCGAGATCAGCGGGGAGCCGGGGGGTCACCCCCAGTCCCGCGCGGAGCGCCCCCGCTTGGTCTCCGACCGCTGCTTCTTCTCCCGCAACCGCCGCTCGTTGATCCCGCGCGGCACCCGTGTCGGCCTGCGCGGTTTCGGCGGGGGCGCCGTCGCCTCCGCGAGCAGCGCCGCGAGCCGCACCGCGGCCGTCTCGCGGTTGCGCCACTGCGAGCGGTGCTCCGAAGCGCGGACGGTGATCACACCGCCGGTCAGCCGCCCGGCGAGCCGCTCCAGCGCCCGCTGCTTCCACACCTCGGGCAGCGCCTCGGTGCGGGCGAGGTCGAAACGGAGCTCGACCTGGGAGTCGCTGGTGTTCACGTGCTGTCCGCCGGGCCCGGACGACCGCGAGAAACGCCACATGAGCTCGGACTCGGGCAGCGAGACGGAGCCGCGGACGGGATAGGGACCGGACATGCCGTACAGGTTCCCGCCTCCGACCGGGCCACGTCATCCGAATTATCCCGCGATCCGGGTAAAGAAAGTAAAGACACCCGGAACCTCTCGCACCCCTCTCCACGTTCAAGGTGGTAGCTGTAGCTTCTAGCCGTACGTACACGAGGGAAGGGACTCCCAACAATGGCTGTAAGCCTGTCCAAGGGTGGCAACGTCTCGCTCACCAAGGAGGCTCCGGGCCTGACCGCCGTCACCGTGGGCCTCGGCTGGGACGTCCGCACCACCACCGGCACGGACTTCGACCTCGACGCCTCGGCGATCGCGGTCAACACGCAGGGCAAGGTCTACTCGGACGCCCACTTCGTGTTCTTCAACAACAAGCAGACCCCGGACAACTCCATCGTCCACACCGGTGACAACCGCACCGGCGAGGGCGCCGGCGACGACGAGGCGATCAACGTCGACCTCGCCGCGCTCCCGGCCGACATCGACAAGATCGTCTTCCCGGTGTCGATCTACGACGCCGAGAACCGCAGCCAGAACTTCGGCCAGGTGCGCAACGCCTACATCCGCATCATCAACCAGGCCGGCGGCGCCGAGATCGCCCGCTACGACCTGTCGGAGGACGCGGCCACCGAGACCGCCATGGTCTTCGGCGAGCTCTACCGCAACGGCGCGGAGTGGAAGTTCCGCGCGGTCGGCCAGGGCTACGCCTCGGGCCTCGTGGGCATCGCCCAGGACTTCGGCGTCAACGTCTGACGGACGCCCCGCTTCCGTATCGGAGCCCCCGGCCCGGCGTCCCGCCCGGCCGGGGCTCCCACGTACGCTCAGGGCCGCTCCGGCCGTCCCGCCCCGTACAGCCAGTCCTCCCAGATCCCGGCGAAGTCCTTGTCCGGAGCCGACTCCTCCACGTACGACGTGAAGTCGCCGGTGTCCGCGTTGCCGTGGCGGTGCTCCCGGGCCCAGCCCCTGAGCAGGGCCCGGAAGGCGTCGTCGCCGACCGTCTGCCGGACCTTGTGCAGGACCATCGCACCGCGCCAGTACACGGGAGTGGCGGAGATGCGCGCCGCGTCCGGCGGCTCGGCGGGCGGGAAGGACCAGAGCGCCTCGTCGGTCCCCGCGTCCGGGAAGTACCCGCCGGCGTACAGCGAGTCGAACGTCCGCTGTGCCGTGTCACCACCGTGGTCCTCCTGCCACAGCCACTGCGCGTAGGTCGCGAAGCCCTCGTTGAGCCACATGTCCCGCCAGGTCTTCGGGGTGACCGAGTCGCCGTACCACTGGTGGGCGATCTCGTGGACCAGCAGCGCGGTGTCGGGGGCGCCGGGGAAGACCGGACGGTTCTGGGTCTCCAGGGCGTATCCGGCGTCCCCGGGGCGCTCGACGATCGCGCCCGCGGAGGAGAAGGGGTAGGGGCCGAAGGTCCGCTCCGCCCATGCCAGCACCTCGGGGAGCCGCGCAAGGACCGCACGGCTCGCCTCCGCCTGCTCCGGATCGACGGCCGTGTACACGGGCAGCCCTCCGGCGGTCGCCGTGCGGCGGACCTCGTACCTGCCGATGGCCAGCGTCGCGAGGTAACTCGCCATCGGCTCCCCGGTGCGCCAGCGGTACGTCGTACGGCTCCCCTTCCGCTCCTCACCGGCCGGCTCCCCGTTGGACACCACCCGCAACTCCTCCGGCACCGTCACCGCGAGGTCGTACGTCGCCTTGTCGGAGGGGTGGTGGTTGCCCGGGAACCACGCCGCCGACCCCACCGGCTGCCCCAGCGCCAGCGCCCCGTCGGCGGTGCGCAGCCAGCCCTCCTCGGAGCCGTCCGGGTCGGTGAGGGTCGGCGGGGCGCCGCCGTAGCGGACGGTCACCCGGAAGGCGCCGTCCACCGCCTCGCGCGGGCGGACGGTCAGCTCCTGCCCCGCCCGGCTCCAGCGGGCGGTCACGCCGTCGACGGTGACCTCCTCGACGTCGAGGCCCTCGAGGTCGAGGTTCAGCGCGGAGAGGCGACCCGTCGCCCGTGCGGTGATCGTCGCGGTGCCGGTGAGACGGTGCGCGCGGGGGTCGTAGGCGAGGCCGAGGGCGTAGTGGCGGACGTCGTAACCGCCGTTGCCGGCCTTCGGGAAGTACGGATCACCCGCGCCGGAACCGCCGGCCGGCGCCCCCGGACCACCCCCGCAGGCGACCGCCGACACCACGAGCAGGGCGGCGAGGGCGCGGTGGGAGCCGGGGCGGTGGGGGCACACCCCAGGATCCTATGAGGGACGGTGCGCCACGACGTGGCACCATCACCCTCGTGCTCGACATCGGCTACGCCCTCTCCAACCGCTTCCCCGACCCCCCGCAGACCGACTACCGCCGCGCGGACGTCCACGCCCTGCGGCACGACCTCTTCTGCGGAGACGTCTACCTCGCCGACACGACGTCGGACCGCGAGCTGTCCACGGCCTGGGGGTGGGTACCGGTGCTCGACTTCGCGTGGGCGCTGTGCGACATCGTGGAACTCGTCGACCGGGACCCGGCCGGCTCCCGCGCCTCCCGCCCCCAGCACGCGGAGCTGGACTTCACCGAGTCCACCGACCGCCTGCTCTTCGAACGCCGCTTCGGCTGGGTGGACATCGAAGCGGAGTGGCTGCCCGCCTCCGAACCCCCGCTGACCTTCTCCCACGCCGAACTCCGCCGCGAGGCCCGCGACTTCCTCCACGACCTCCTCGCCGACCTGACCGACCTCCACGAGGACCTCGGCGAGAACCCGGCCGTCTGGACCCTCCAGGCCCGCTACCCCCGCGTGCAGTAGCCCCTCATCCCTCCACCCTGATCCCCATCTCCCCCGCCAGCACCGGCGCCAGGTCCAGCAGCTGGGCCGTGCTGATCACCGCCCCCGACAGGCGGTCCACCCCCCGCGCGATCTCCAGCGGCGCGGTCCCGCGCAGGTCCACGTCCTTCAGCGTGGCCCCCGAGAGGTCCGCGTCCTTCAGGGCGCAGTCCACGAACTCCACCCGTTCCAGCCGGGCGCCGCCGAAGTCCGGCTCCACCAGGACACAGCCCTCGAAGACCACGTCCTTGAGCCGGGCCGAGCGCAGATTCAGGAAGTCGATCTTCCCGCCCCGGATCAGCACCCGCTCCAGCGCCGCCCCGTGCAACTGCGTCCCCCCGAGCCGCGCATCGGTCAGCTCGACGTCGCGCAGGGTCGCCTCGGCCAGGTCGGTGCCCACACCCCGCACACCGGCCAGCACCGAGTCCAGCACCCGCGCCCGGGACAGCCGCGTGCCGTCCAGCGCGCACCCCGTCAGCGCGCAGTCCATGAAGCGCGCCCCGCCGCCGTCCTGACCGGTGAGGTCGGCCTCCCGGAACTCCACCCCGTCGTAGTCCCCGTCCGGCTCCAGCCCACCCCCCTCGTACCGCTCCAACGCGGGCAACCGCAACTCCGGGCGGCGCGCCGCCTTCACTCCCGTACCGCCCACCGCTCTCCTCGCCATGGCCCCATGCTGCACCCCACCACTGACATCCCGCCCGGCCTGCGGAAACACCGCACACATCGCATTCCCGCGCCCTCTCCCGCCCTCGGCCGACCGGAACACGCTTGACCTCAAGCGTGCTCGAGGTCGAAGAGTGGGGGCCGTAGCGGCACACGACCCGACTCCTGGGGGATCCCACATGCACGCCGTCCGCCTGCACGCCTTCGGACCGGCCGAGAACCTCGCCTACGAAGAGGTCGAGGATCCCCGGCCGGGCCCCGGACAGGTCCGCGTCGCCGTCCGCGCGGCCGGCGTCCACCTCCTCGACACGGCCCTGCGCGAAGGCGCGCGGGGCCCCGGCCCGGCTCCGGCCGCCCTGCCGACCGTCCCCGGCCGCGAGATCGCCGGAGTGGTCGACGCGCTCGGCGAGGGCGCCCCCGAGGACCTGCTCGGCCGCCGCGTGGTCGCCCACCTCGGCTTCGTCCCCGGCGGCTACGCGGAACTGGCCGTCACCGACGCCGGACGGCTCCACGAGATCCCCGGACGCCTCGACTTCGCCGAGGCCGTCGCCATGATCGGCACGGGCCGTACGGCGATGGGGATCGTGCAGTTCGCCGAGCCGGGCCCCGAGGACGTGGTCCTCGTCCCGGCGGCGGCGGGCGGCATCGGCACCCTCCTCGTGCAGTACGCCAAGAACGCGGGCGCCACCGTCGTCGGCCTGGCCGGCGGCCCCGCGAAGACCGCCCGGGTGGCGGCCGGCGGCGCCGACCTCGCCGTCGACTACACGGCCCCCGACTGGCCCGAACGGCTCGACGCCCACCGGGGCAGGGTCACCGTGGTGTACGACGGCGTGGGCGGGGACGTCGCCCGCGCGGCGGTCGCCCTCCTCGCCCCCGACGGCCGCCACATCGTGTTCGGCTGGTCGTCCCAGGGCATCGCCGGCGACCGCCCCTACCTCGTCGAGGGCCGCTCCCTCAACGTCCTCGGCCCCGAGATGATGCGCAGGGCGGGCGGACCCGACCCGGTCCGCACCCTCGAACTGCGCGCCCTCGCGGAAGCCGGCGAGGGCAGACTCACCCCCGCCGTGCACCGCTTCCCCCTCGCCGAGGCCGCCGCCGCCCACCGGGCCCTGGAGAACAGGGGCACGACCGGAAAAGTCGTTCTGGAGCCGTAGCGGGCGCCACTACCGTGCACGGAGTGATCGACGTCCCCGCGGAACTCGCCGCCACCCAGGAGAAGTACAACAAGGAGGCGGGCCGCGCCTTCGTCGCCGCCCTCCCCGGCCTCGCCGCCGCCTTCCTGCGCCGCTGGAACCTGCGCGTCACCGGGGCGCCCATGCACGGCGTGAGCGCCCTGGTCCTCCCCGTCGACCGCGCGGACGGCACCCCCGCGGTGCTCAAGCTCCAGATGCGCGACCACGAGAGCGAGGGCGAACCGGTCGCCCTGCGCCTGTGGAACGGCGACGGCGCGGTCCGCCTGCTCGACCACGACGAACCCACCGGCACCATGCTCCTGGAACGCCTCGACGCCTCCCGGATGCTCGCCCACCGGCCCGACGCGCACGAGGGCGTCCTGGTGATCGCCCGCCTCCTCGCCCACCTGCACACCACCCCGGCCCCCGACGGCATGCGCCGCCTCGGCGACATCGCCGCGTCCATGCTGGAGCGGACCCCCGCGGCCCTGGACCGCATCCCGGACCCGGCCGTCCGCCGCCTCGTCGCCGACTGCGCCGCCGCCGTGCGCGAGGTCGCCGACGAGCCCGGCGACCGCCTGCTCCACTGGGACCTGCACGACGAGAACGTCCTCGCCGCGGACCGCGCCCCCTGGCTCGCCATCGACCCCAAGCCGCTCGCCGGCGACCCCGGCTTCGACCTCTGGCCCGCCCTCGCCAACAACTTCGACGCCGCCGACGTCGTCTGGCGCTTCGACGCCATGACCGACGTCCTCGCCCTGGACCGCGCGCGTGCGCGCGCGTGGACGTACGGCCGGGTGCTGCAGAACTGCCTGTGGGAGATCGGGGACGGCCGCCCCCTGGACGAGGCGGACCTGGAGATCGCGCGCCGCCTGCGCGGCCGTACGGCATGAGGAGTCCCGGGCCGGATGCGGTCCGGCCCGGGACGGAGTGGAGCCCCCTGTCGGATTCGAACCGACGACCTACGCATTACAAGTGCGTTGCTCTGGCCAACTGAGCTAAGGAGGCGCCGCGCGGCGCGCGCGAAGGCTGGTCCACTGTACACAGAGCCGGTTTCGCCGAGCCACGCACTTGTGGGGACGGGCCCCGCCCGCTCACTCCAGACCGTACTCGAAGGTGTACGCCACCTTCGTCTCCCCGTGCCGGTAGGTGAACCCGCCCGTGCCGCGCAGGCCGGTCAGCTCCCCGGTGCCCGAGCCCTCGACGACCTCGAAGGCGCAGTGGAGGGTGCCGTCGTCCTCGAAGCGGCCGCGCTCCTCCAGGACGAAGGTGCCGGCGCGGCCGTCGACCCGGCCGACGACGAGCTCCATCCCGGTGAAGGCGCCGGTTCCGCCGGTCAGATAGGTGATCGCGTAGTCGCAG
Source organism: Streptomyces sp. 12E (assembly GCF_055633275.1). Taxonomy (NCBI): domain Bacteria; kingdom Bacillati; phylum Actinomycetota; class Actinomycetes; order Kitasatosporales; family Streptomycetaceae; genus Streptomyces; species Streptomyces sp. 12E. Next base: position 3,337,760 of record NZ_JBVNCJ010000001.1, read on the forward strand.
GTGGTGGCCTCGGCCTCGATGCCGCCCGAGAAGGCGTTGGCGACCGTGGCGTGCGCCAGCCGGGGAAGGCTGTCCTCGCCGGTGACGGCGCTCTCCTTCCAGTCGGCGAAGGTGAAGTGGCCGGTGGTCTCGGTGGTGGGCACGGGTGTTCCCTTCCGGGGTGGTTGACGGAGCGCCCCACTCTTCCCGCCGTACCTGACACCTTCTGTCAGGTACGGCGGGACAATGGTTCCCGTGCGCGCCGACCGCCTTCTCTCCCTGCTCCTGCTGCTGCAGAACCGCGGCCGGATGACCGCCCCCGAGCTGGCGTCCGAGCTGGAGGTGTCGGTCCGCACCGTGTACCGGGACATCGAGGCGCTCGGCGCCTCCGGGGTGCCGGTGCGGGCCGAACGCGGGCCGGAGGGCGGCTACCGCCTGATGGAGGGTTACCGCACGCGGCTCACCGGGCTGACGGACGCGGAGGCCGGTTCGCTGGTCCTCGCGGGACTGCCGGGACCGGCCAGGGACCTGGGGCTCGGCGCCGTACTGGCGAGCGCCCAGCTGAAGATGGAGGCCGCCCTGCCGGACGAACTGGCGGAGCAGGCGCGGCGGGTGCGCGAACGGTTCCACCTGGACGCGCCGGCCTGGTTCCGGGACGCCGACCCCGTGCCGTACCTGGAGCCGATCGCGCGGGCGGTGTGGGAGCGCAGGGTGCTCCGGACCCACTACCGGCGCTGGCGCGGCGAGGTGCACCGGGAGGTGCGTCCGCTGGGGCTCGTGCTGAAGGGCGGCATCTGGTACCTGGTGGCGCTGGCGGAGGACGCGGTGCGCACCTACCGGGTGTCGCGGTTCCGGGCGGTGGCGGAGACCGGCGAGGGGTTCGCCCGGCCCGCGGGCTTCGACCTGGCCGCGTACTGGACGGAGTCCTCCCGGCGGCTGGAGGAGGCGACGCGGCAGGGCACGGCCCGGCTGCGGCTGTCACCGCGCGGGCAGAAGCTGCTGCCGATGCAGTTCGGGGCGGCGGGGGTGCGGGCGCTCGCGGACGCGGGGCCGGCGGACGGGCGGGGCTGGGTGGAGGTGGAGCTGGCCGTCGAGTCGGAGGCGGTCGCGACCGGTGACCTGCTGCGGCTCGGCGTCGAGGCCGAGGTGCTCGGTCCCGCGGGGCTGCGGGAGGCGGTCGCGACGGCGGTGCGGGTGCTGGCGGACCGGTACGCGGCCGGGCGGTGATCCCCCGCTCGGCCGGCCGGTGATCCCCGCGCAACCGGGCCGTCATCCCGGCGGCCGAAAGTTTCCGTGAAATTCACAGCCCTGGAACTACTGACAAGCAGATGAACGCCCGGTACCGTCCTGTGCCAGTTCACCCATGTGGACCACACCACAACGGAACACCCGTCGTGGCACCGCCTTCCTACTCGGATCGTCCGGCACGTTCCTGCCGGTAGAAGGGGACCATTCACCATGGCCACTGTCACGTTCGACAAGGCGACCCGGATCTACCCCGGTTCCACCAAGCCCGCCGTCGACGCCCTGGAGATCGACATCGCGGACGGCGAGTTCCTCGTCCTGGTCGGCCCGTCCGGTTGCGGCAAGTCCACCTCGCTCCGCATGCTCGCGGGGCTCGAGGACGTCAACGGCGGCGCCATCCGCATCGGCGACCGCGACGTCACGCACCTGCCGCCGAAGGACCGGGACATCGCCATGGTGTTCCAGAACTACGCGCTCTACCCGCACATGACGGTCGCCGACAACATGGGCTTCGCGCTCAAGATCGCCGGCGTCAACAAGACGGAGATCCGGCAGAAGGTCGAGGAGGCCGCGAAGATCCTCGACCTCACCGAATACCTGGACCGCAAGCCGAAGGCGCTCTCCGGCGGTCAGCGCCAGCGTGTCGCGATGGGCCGGGCCATCGTGCGTGAGCCGCAGGTGTTCCTCATGGACGAGCCGCTGTCCAACCTGGACGCCAAGCTCCGTGTGTCCACCCGTACGCAGATCGCGTCGCTCCAGCGCCGCCTGGGCATCACCACCGTCTACGTCACCCACGACCAGGTCGAGGCCCTCACCATGGGCGACCGCGTCGCGGTCCTCAAGGACGGTCTGCTCCAGCAGGTCGACTCCCCGCGCAACATGTACGACAAGCCCGCGAACCTCTTCGTCGCCGGCTTCATCGGCTCCCCGGCCATGAACCTGGTCGAGGTCCCGGTCACCGACGGCGGTGTGAAGTTCGGCAACTCGGTGGTGCCGGTGCAGCGCGACGCGCTCTCCGCGACCAGCGACAAGACCGTCACCGTGGGCGTCCGCCCCGAGCACTTCGACGTGGCCGGCGCCGACTCCGACCAGGGTGTCGCCGTCACCGTCAACGTCGTCGAGGAGCTGGGCTCCGACGCGTTCGTCTACGGCACCGCCCAGATCAGCGGCGAGGCCAAGGACATCGTCGTCCGCGTCGGCGGCCGTGACGTCCCGGAGAAGGGCAGCGTGCTGCACGTCGTGCCGCGCGGGGGCGAGACCCACGTGTTCTCGACGTCGACCGGTGCGCGCCTGTCCGACTGACGCTGTCGCGCTGTCGCGCGGAAGGGCCCCGCAGGTCGCTGCGGGGCCCTTCGCGTTGTCGACAAATACCCCGGCACACCGGTCATTTCGAGCGGCGTACGTCAACACGCCGCCCGGAGTTGCGGGTTCCGCGTCCCCCGTAACGGTGACGGAATGTTTTCTTTCCGCTACCGGGCGCTACCCTCACTCGCGTGAAGCACTCCACTAACCGTCAGACGCGTCGCGGCCAGGGCCCCGCCCGCCGGATCGGCCGTTCCCTCGCCTTCGTCCTGCCCGTCGTCCTGGTGTTCTCCGGGACGCTCGCGGTCGCGCAGGTCAACTGGTCGGGGACCTCCTCGAGCCCCGTGCTCACCGTCGCCTCCGGCGCGTCCTCCCGCGCCGACGCCCGGGCGCCGCAGCACGTGCTGCGGGACAGGCTGCTGGTCGAACTGCAGGAGGAGAACCCGGGTGTGGCGCTCACCCACCTCCAGCAGGCCGTGAACGACCGCCCGTCGCTGGCGAAGCACTGCGCGTCCATCGCCCGCGCCCTCGGCAAGGCGGCGGTCCGCGTCTACGGCCCCACCAAGGCCCAGTCCTACGCCCGCCCGGTCTGCGACACCTCCTTCGCCTCAGGAGTCACCACAGCCGACAGCTGACCCCGCCCCCTTCGCCGGCGCGGGAGTCGTGCCTCCCCCGGTGCCTCAAGGGCCTGGGAGGCACCCCGCAGGCGTCGGGCCGCGCGAACACCCCGGCCCACACCCACGCCGGCCGCCCCGCGGGCGCCGCGTAAAGTGCGGGCATGACCGATCCGCGTGCCGTCGCCCGCCCCGTACAAGCCGTGGTCCTGGCCGGAGGCCAGGGATCCCGGCTTCGTCCGTACACCGACGACCGCCCCAAGCCGATGGTCGAGATCCCCGGCACGGGAACCCCGATCATCGGCCACCAGCTCTCCTGGCTCGCCGAGGAGGGCGTGACGGACGCGGTGGTCTCCTGCGGTCACCTCGCCGAGGTCCTGCAGGAGTGGCTGGACACCGCCGACCTGCCCCTCTCGGTCACCACCGTCGTCGAGACGGAGCCCCTCGGCCGCGGCGGCGGCCTGAGGTACGCCGCCGCCCGCCTCCCGCACCCGGACCGGCCCTGGTACGCCACCAACGGCGACATCTGGACCCGTTTCTCGCTGCGCGACATGGCCGACTTCCACACCGAGCGGGACGCCGTCGCGACCCTCGCCCTGGCCCGACCGCGCATCCCGTGGGGGGCGGTGCGCACGGACGGCTTCGGTCACATCACCGACTTCATCGAGGCCCCGCCGTCGACCTTCGAGATCAACGCGGGCGTGTACGTCTTCTCCCCCGAGTTCGCCGACCTGCTCCCGGAGCGCGGCGACCACGAGCGCACCACGTTCCCGCACCTCGCGCGCGAACGGCGGCTGGCCGGTTTCCCGATCCCCCAGGGTTCCTACTGGCGCGCGATCGACACCGCGAAGGACCTGACCGAGGCGGCCAAGGAGCTGGCGGCGCAGGGCCGTTGACGCTCCTCCTTCCTCCCGTCACATCGTCCGGCCGCCGTCCGTCAGTGACATGACGCGGCGGCACCGCCGCGCCGGACGAGTGGAAGGAAGGACCGCACGATGCTGACCGACGTCATGTACGTGACGATCAACGTGACCGACCAGGACCGGTCCCTGAGGTTCTACACGGAGCAGCTGGGTCTGGAGAAGCGCGTCGACCATCCGGGCCCCGAGGGACGCTTCCTCACGGTGGGCGTTCCCGGCAGTGCTCTGGAGTTCATCCTGTGGCCGTACGCGGCGGCCGCGGGGCGGCCGGCCGAGAGGGAGCCGGGCGGCAGGGTCCTCGGTTCGGTCTTCCTCGAGTCGGACGATCTGCGGAAGGACTTCGCGGTGTGGCGCGAGCGCGGTGTGACGTTCGACCGGCCCGAGCCGGAGGACTACCCGTTCGGGGTGCGCATCGAGGCCGTGGATCCGGACGGCAACCGGATCGCGCTGCGCCAGCGCGGCCGGGCGAGCGGGGCGTGACGGCCGGCCGGCCGTAGCCGCCGCCCGACGGCAGTGGGGTCCCGCACGGACGATGTGCGGGACCCCACCGTCGTACGCGGGGGGCCGTCCTATCCCAGGAGGCCGCCCACAAGGCCGGGTTTCCCGGAGGAGGAGCCGCCGCTGCCGCCGCTCGGTGTGCCGCTGCCGCCGGAGGCGCCGGCGCCGCCCGAGGTCGGACCGGAGCTGGTGCTCGGCGCCTGGCCGACCGGGGAGGACTGCTGGGGCGGTGCCTGGCCGACGCTGCCCTGGGTCTGGCTGGGCGCGCCGGTGGTCGCGCCGGCGCCCTGGGTCGCACCGGGGGTGGTGGCACCGACGGACGGGCTCGCCGCCTCCGAAGCGGCTTCCCGGGTGGGCGGGGTGGGGGCGGTGGGGGTCCGCTTCTCCTTCCGGCGCTCGCCTGGCTCCTCCGGCAGCGGGGAGCCGGGAAGCTCGTTGCGCGGGGCCTCGCCGGGCCCGGGGACGACCACGCGGTCGGCGTCCCGTACGGCACCGCCGAGCAGCGAGCCGACGAGCATGCTGAACCCGCAGACCACGAAGGTGACCAGGGCGCCGCGGCGCAGCACGTACCGGCGCAGGTCCCACAGGTCGGCGCGCGGGCCGAGCCGGCGCCAGGCCCTGGCCGCGAGGCGGCCGTCGACGGAGTAGACGGGGGCGCCCGCGATGATCAGCGGCGACCAGGCGGCGAGGTAGATGATGTCGGGGGCCTCGTAGGCGGGGACGCTCTTCCAGCTGACGGTGACCAGCAGGGCCGCCGAGAGCGTCGCCCCGACGACGGCGGCCAGGCGCTGCCAGCAGCCGAGGGCGGTCAGGACGCCGACGACGATCTGCGCGAAGGCGATGGCCAGTCCGGAGCCGATGGGGTGTTCGAGGGCGAACTGGCGCAGCGGTTCGGCGACTTCCCAGGGATGCAGGGTGTGCAGCCACTTGACCATGGAGCCGCGCTTTCCGCCCTCGAAGTAGAGGGGGTCGCACAGCTTGCTCATTCCGGCGTACACGGAGATGCCGCCGAGGAAGACGCGCAGCGGGAGCAGGACGACGCCGAGGTTCATCCGGCGCCCGGGGTAGTAGGCGTGCCGGGCCGGGTCGTCGCCGTGCCGCCTGGCGTGCCGGCCGGTGTCCTCGGGCTCGTCGTCGTAGGCGGGTCCGTCGGCGTAGGCGGGTTCGTCGTAGACGCTGCCGACCGTGCGCATCGGGGGCAGCAGGGGCCCGTCGGCGGGGCGGCGCTGGGCGCCGACGAACGGGGTCTCGAGGGGCTGGGTGTCCGGGTCGTCGGCGGGGGCGTACCCGGCGCCGACGCGCGGGACGACCCGGGTGGCCCCGGCGTCGGTGAGCGACTCGTCGGCGGGGCGGACGCCTTCGTGCCGTACGGCCTGGAGCAGTCGGTGGGCGCCGGTGTCGTCGGGGGCGGACCGGCCGCTCCAGACGACGGGCCGGCGGCGGGCGCCGCTCTGGCCCGGCATGCCCACGGTGGTGACGACGGGGATGCGGGCGGTGTCCTCGGCGGCGCCGATGTGCCGTGCGATCCGCGGCGAAGGGGTGCGCCGCGCCGAGGCGCCCAGCTGCACGCGGAAGCTGGCGTGATTGACGATGACCTGCGCCGGATCGCTCGGCACCTTCACCATGCTCAGCGCGGGAGCGTCGTCGAGTCCCGACGAGCGGTCCCCCGTGGGTGTGCGGGGTGTTCTGGTGTCCACACTCATCTAACCGAGTGACACGGCGTTAGGACACTGCCTTGACCCGCCGGAAGTGTCCGGACCGCGTCAAGCCTGCCCGGACCACCCGGAACACCCCGTGCGGGTGACCCCGCCGAACACCCGTTCAGCCCCGTCGGCGCGCCGCCTCGTACAGCACGATCCCCGCCGCCACGCCGGCGTTGAGGGACTCCGCGCCGCCCGGCATGGGGATCCGCACCCGGAAGTCGCAGGTCTCGCCGACCAGTCGGGAGAGTCCCTTGCCCTCGCTTCCGACGACGACGACGACCGGTCCGCTCAGCGCCTCCAGGTCGCCGAGCTCGGCCTCCCCGTCGGCGGCCAGGCCGACGACCGTGATGCCGGCCTTCTTGTACGCCTCCAGCGCGCGCGTCAGATTGGTGGCGCGGGCGACGGGCGTACGGGCGGCCGTGCCCGCGGACGTCTTCCAGGCGCCGGCGGTCATCCCGGCGGCGCGCCGCTCGGGCACGACGACGCCGTGGCCGCCGAACGCGGAGACGGACCGGACGACGGCGCCGAGGTTGCGCGGGTCGGTGACCCCGTCGAGGGCGACGATCAGCGGCTCCTGCCCCTCGTCGTGGGCGTTCGCGACGAGGTCCTCGGGGTGCGCGTACTCGTACGGCGGGACCTGGAGGACCAGGCCCTGGTGGTTCAGCCCGTTGGTCATGCGGTCGAGTTCGGGGCGGGGGGCCTCCATGAGGTTGATCCCGCCGCGCTCGGCCGCGAGCTGGAGCGCCTCGCGCACCCGCTCGTCGTTGTCGATGAACTGCTGGACGTACAGCGTGGAGGCGGGCACGCCCTCGCGCAGCGCCTCGACGACCGGGTTGCGGCCGACGACGAGTTCGGAGGTCGAGCGGCCCCCGCCGCGCCGCTGCGTGGTGCGGCCCGTGGCGCGGCGCGCCTTCGCCTGGGCGGCGCGCTGCTTGGCGTGGCCCTTGCGCATCTCGGCGGGCGGCGTGGGTCCCTTGCCTTCCAGGCCCCGGCGCCGCTGGCCGCCACTGCCGACCTGCGCGCCCTTCTTGCCGGACATGCGGCGGTTGTTCGCGGCCATGAGGTATCCGTCTCCATGAAGTCGTGGGTGGTGCGTATGTGTGTACGTCGGTGAAGCGTGCCGGTCCGCCTGTGCGCCGGCCCACCTGTGAAGTGTGCCGCCCGGAGGCCCGGACGGCACAGTCGATCTTCGGGCGCCGGGTCGACAGGGCCCGGCCCTCAACGCGGGCCGAGGCTCCAGCGCGGCCCCTGCGGGCCGTCCTCGATCACCAGGCCGGACTGGCCCAGCTGGTCGCGGATGGCGTCCGCGGTGGGCCAGTCCTTGCGGGCACGGGCGGCCTCGCGCTGGTCGAGGACCATGCGGACGAGGGTGTCGACCACGCCGTGGAGGTCCTCGCCGCGGTCGCTCTCGCCGGCCCAGTGCGGGTCCAGCGGGTCGAGGCCGAGCACGCCGAGCATGGCGCGGACCTCGGCGAGGCGCGCGACGGCCTCCTCCTTGTCGTCGGCGGCCAGCGCGCTGTTGCCCTGCCGGACGGTGGTGTGCACGACGGCGAGCGCCTGCGGGACGCCCAGGTCGTCGTCCATCGCCTCGGCGAACGCGGGCGGCACCTCGGCGGCGGGTTCGACGACGCCCCCGGCCTTCTCCACCACGCGCTGCACGAAGCCCTCGATCCGCGCGAACGCGGACTCGGCCTCGCGCAGGGCCTCCTCGCTGTACTCGATCATCGACCGGTAGTGCGGGGTGCCGAGGTAGTAGCGCAGCACGATGGGCCGCCAGCGCTTGACCATCTCGCTGACCAGCACCGAGTTGCCGAGCGACTTCGACATCTTCTCGCCGCTCATGGTGACCCAGGCGTTGTGCACCCAGTACCGGGCGAACTCGTCGCCGTAGGCCTTGGCCTGGGCGATCTCGTTCTCGTGGTGCGGGAAGACCAGGTCGAGGCCGCCGCCGTGGATGTCGAAGGCGCCGCCGAGGTACTTGTGCGCCATCGCCGAGCACTCCAGGTGCCAGCCGGGACGACCGCGGCCCCACGGCGTCTCCCAGCTCGGCTCGCCGGGCTTGGCCGCCTTCCACATCGCGAAGTCGCGCGGGTCCCGCTTGCCGGTCTCGCCCTCGCCGGACGGCTGGAGCAGGTTGTCGAGCTCCTGGTTGGACAGCCTCAGGTACTCGGGGAACGAGGCGACGGCGAAGTACACGTTGCCGTCGGCCTCGTAGGCGTGCCCGCGCTCGATGAGGCCGCGCATCATCTCGACCATCTCGGTGATGTGGCCGGTGGCGCGCGGCTCGTAGGTCGGGGGCAGGCAGCCGAGGGCGCGGTAGCCGTCGGTGAAGGCGCGCTCGTTGTCGTAGCCGATGGACCACCAGGGGCGGCCCTGTTCGGCGGACTTGGCGATGATCTTGTCGTCGATGTCGGTGACGTTGCGGACGAACGTCACCTCCAGGCCGCGGTACTCGAACCAGCGGCGCATGATGTCGAAGTTCAGGCCCGAGCGGATGTGCCCGATGTGGGGTGCCGCCTGCACGGTGGCACCACACAGGTAGATCGAGACGCAGCCCGGCCGGAGCGGGGTGAAGTCACGGATCTGCCGGGCGCTGGTGTCGTACAGGCGAATAGTCACGGCACCAGGGTAGTAGGCGCGGGGGTGTGCGCGGTGCGGCTCGCTGTTTCGACGGCGTCCGTCACGGCGGGCGCGGTCGTTCGTCACCCGCGGGCCGGTGCGGTCCGCCCGCGCCCGCGCGGCGGGGCCGCACGTCGGCACGGCCCCGCGCCCCTCCGTACGGGACCGCTCACCCCTCCCGTACGACGAGCGCCGTCGCCACCGCCATGAGGCCCTCGTCCCTGCCCGGGAAGCCCAGGCCGTCGGTCGTGGCGCCGGAGACCGAGACCGGTGCGCCCGCCGCCTCCGAGAGGAGCTTCTGCGCCTCGTCCCTGCGCTTGCCGACCTTCGGGCGGGGGCCGACCACCTGTACGGCGATGTTGCCGATGCGGAAGCCGGACCCCCGGACGATGCGCGCGGCCTCCGTCAGCAGGGTGACGCCGGAGGCGCCCGACCACTGGGGGCGTCCGGTGCCGAAGTGCTGTCCCAGGTCGCCGAGGCCGGCGGCGGAGAAGAGGGCGTTGCAGGCGGCGTGGGCGACGACGTCCGCGTCGGAGTGGCCGGCGAGGCCGGGGCCCTCGCCCTCCCACTTCAGGCCGGCGCACCACAGTTCGCGGCCGTCCTCGAAGGCGTGGATGTCGGTGCCGATGCCGACCCGGGGCAGGGGGTACGCCTCAGAAGCCATCGTTGTGCCTCCTGCGGGCCAGGACCGCCTCGGCGAGGACCAGGTCGAGGGGGCGGGTGACCTTGAAGGCCTCCTCGTGCCCGGGGACGGTGACGACGGTGAGGCCGAGCTGTTCGACCATGCTCGCGTCGTCGGTGACGTCGTCCCGCACCGTCTCGTGCGCGCGCACGAGGGTGGCCCGGTCGAAGCCCTGCGGGGTCTGCACCGCCCGCAGCAGCGACCGGTCCGGGGTGGCGACCACGGGTTCCGGCTCGCCCGGGGCGGCGGGCCCGACCTGCTTGACGGTGTCGGCGAGCGGCAGCACGGGCACGACGGCGGGCGCTCCGTCGCGTACGGCCTCGATGACGGCGTCGACGGTGTCCACGGGGACGAGCGGGCGGGCCGCGTCGTGCACCAGGACGATGTCGTAGCCGGCCGGCAGCGCGTCCAGGCCGAGCTTCACGGACTCCTGGCGGCTCTCGCCGCCGGGGACCACGACGAAGTCGGTGCGTTCGGGCAGCGCGTGCGCGTCGAGCAGCGACCTGACCTCGGGGGCGCCGTCGGGCGGGGCCACGACGACGACCAGGGAGACGGCGCGGGAGTCGGCCATCGCGCGGACGGCGTGGATGAGCATGGGCGTGCCGCCCAGCGCGCGGAGCGCCTTGGGGGCGCCCGGGCCGAGGCGTACACCACGGCCGGCGGCCGGGATCACGGCCGCCGTGCGGGCGGCCGTACGGCCGGATGCGGGGTTCGGCGACGGCGGGTGGAGCGGATCGGCAGACATCGGTTCCTGTCAGGTTTGTGTGCTCGGCCTACGTGGGTATGGCCTGGGCGTACCCCCTGCTCCCGGAGCGGGGGCAGTGCCGGGCGTCCCGCCTCGACCAGCCCCTTCCGTGATTCTGGTCGAGTCGACCGCCCGGGCCCGGTACGCCAGGGGCGGGGACGTGAGTCATGACACATTCCCCGGCGCGACGCAAGTGCAACGCGACCGAGGCGTCCGGGTACGAACATGCCGCAGCGCCCGGCGACATCCATGACGTCATCGGGCACCGCGGCATTTCGATGTACTGAGTGCTGAGAGCGAGCCGCGCGCTGCGACTCGGGAATCTCAGGAGGCGAGCACCTCGTCGAGCAGGGCCTCGGCCTTGTCCTCGTTGGTGTTCTCCGCGAGGGCGAGCTCGCTGACCAGGATCTGACGCGCCTTGGCGAGCATGCGCTTCTCACCGGCGGAGAGTCCACGCTCACGCTCACGACGCCACAGGTCACGCACGACTTCCGCGACCTTGATGACATCGCCCGAGGCGAGCTTCTCCAGGTTTGCCTTGTAACGACGGGACCAGTTCGTGGGCTCCTCGGCATACGGAGCGCGCAGCACCTCGAAGACCCGGTCCAGCCCGTCCTGACCGACCACATCACGTACGCCGACGAACTCCGCATTGTCCGCTGGCACACGTACCGTCAGGTCACCCTGGGCGACCTTCAGCACCAAGTAGGTCTTGTCCACGCCTTTGATCTGGCGAGTTTCGATAGCCTCGATCAGCGCGGCCCCGTGATGGGGATAGACCACGGTGTCGCCAACCTTGAACGTCATGTGACAGGTACCCCTTCCGTGGCTATCCAGGGTAACACGGATACGGCGTCTTCTGAATGGCGTTTTCGCAGGTCAGGGCCATTCTCGGGGCTTGACAACAGCGACAGGAACGTGCTGCGGACGCCCGGCGGAAGCAGGTATTCGCAGGTCGGAGCGGCTGTTCGGGACGAGCGAAACGCGTACGTTACACACATCCGGAACCGTGCACGAGTGGCCGAACGTCCCCATATGTCCGGTTCCGCGCGCTCGACTTCCGCTACTCCGTTCGGTGTGCGGAGCCGGGTTCCGGTCGAATCCGGAATTGATCACGCGACGCGAGGACGGGCGGCCGGTGATCAATTCCGGAGCCCTCCGCTCATTCCTTCGCGAGAAATGCGCCATCACTATGGGAATGGCACGGGAGGGCGTCGGGAAAGCGACTCGAGTGACCGGTGAGTCACTTGTGACTCGGGAGACGAGGCGCGTCCTCTCCCGACCGCCGATGAGGCGGTTCGGGGGACTCGGAGCACTCCTTCCCGGGTCAACGCGGGGCGTCTCGGGAGGGTCGGGTGCGACCGGGCGGGAACGGCTCGGTAACCTGAGGCCGTTGACAGACACTCAAAGGCGGCTTCACCGGGTCGCCAAACGCTCGAGTCAAGGAGTTGCCGCCGCCGTGAGCAGCAGCCTTCGACGCGGCGCTCTCGCCGCCGCCGCCATCGCGTTCTCGATCGCCTCGCTCTCCGCGTGCGCGGCCGGCCACGACGCCCAGAGCCTGGAGATCCAGCCGGACAACGCGTCGGCGACCGTCGGCGACATCAAGGTCCAGAACGCCACCGTCATCACCCAGCCCGACCTGGAGTCGACGGGCCCGGCGGTCGTCTCCGCCACCCTGTTCAACGAGGGCCGCACCGACCAGACGCTGGAGTCGGTCACCCTCCCCGGCACCGGCAAGACCGCCGAGCTGGCCCCCGCCGAGGGCGGCAGCCTCACCGTCCCGGCCGGCGGCTCGCTGGTCCTCGGCGGCGAGGGCAACGCGGCCGCCGTCCTGCCCAGCAGCCGTGAGGCCGTCCAGGACGGCAACGCCCAGAAGGTCACTTTCACCTTCAGCAAGACCGGTGACGTGAGCCTGCGCGCGTTCGTCTTCCCGGCCGAGCACTTCTTCGAGGAGTGGGGCCCGACCGAGGCCGCCGCCGCGCCGGGCGCCTCGACGGAGCCGTCGACAAAACCGTCGGCGGAGTCCTCCGGCGAGCCGGCCGCCGACGCCACGGGCGAGGCCGCCGACGAGTCGGCGGAGACCGGCACCGAGTCGGGCTCCCCGACCGACGCGGCCTCCGCCAGCGCGTCGGCCGGCGCCGGCCACTGACCCCTCTCCGCGCGACGCCGAAGGGCGGGACCCCTCCGAGGGGTCCCGCCCTTCTCACGTGACCGCGGGCCGTCGGGCCTCCCCCGGAGGGGGCGCCCCGCACACGCCGGGCCGCGTGAACGCTCCTGCCCGGCCTCCGCACCAGCCGACGCGGCGCCACGGGCCTACGGCTCGAACTTGTACCCCAGCCCCCGCACCGTCACCAGATACCGCGGCGCCCCCGGGTCCGGCTCGATCTTCGCCCGCAGCCGCTTCACGTGCACATCGAGCGTCTTGGTGTCACCGACGTAGTCGGCCCCCCACACCCGGTCGATGAGCTGCATCCGCGTCAGCACCCGCCCCGCGTTCCGCAGCAGCATCTCCAGCAGGTCGAACTCCTTCAGCGGCAGGTCGACCTTGGTGCCGCCCACGGTCACCACGTGCCGGTCGACGTCCATCCGCACCGGCCCGGCCTCGAGCGCCGCCGGAGCGACCTCCTCCGGCTCCCCGCGCCGGCGCAGCACCGCGCGGATGCGGGCCACCAGCTCCCGCGAGGAGAACGGCTTGGTGACGTAGTCGTCGGCGCCTATCTCCAGGCCGACCACCTTGTCGATCTCGCTGTCCTTGGCGGTCACCATGATGACGGGGACGTTGGAACGGCCGCGCAGCTGGCGGCACACCTCGGTGCCCGGCAGCCCGGGCAGCATCAGGTCGAGCAGCACGAGGTCGGCGCCGTTGCGCTCGAACTCGTCGAGCCCGTCGGGCCCGGTGGTCGCGACCGCGACCTCGAAGCCCTCCTTGCGGAGCATGTACGACAGGGCGTCGGAGAAGGACTCCTCGTCCTCGACGACGAGCACTCGGGTCACGGAAGGACCTCCGGGGAGGGAAGCGTTTCGTACGCGGATGGATCGGAAGAGTGGGGGGATGAGCGGGACGCCCGTCCGGCCTCACCGTCGAGGCCTCGGGGGTCGCCCCGGTGGGACGTGTCGTCCCGGTGGGACATCTGAGGGGCGCGGTCGCGGGCCGCACGGGCCTCCGGCAGCCGCAGGGTGAAGGTGGAACCCTGGCCCTCGGCGCTCCACACCGTGACCTCCCCGCCGTGCGAGGCGGCCACGTGCTTCACGATCGCGAGGCCGAGCCCCGTGCCGCCGGTGGCACGGGAGCGGGCCGGGTCGACGCGGTAGAAGCGCTCGAAGATGCGCTCCTTGTCCTTGTCGGAGATGCCGATGCCCTGGTCGGTCACCGCTATCTCGATCAGGTTCCCGCCGGGCTGCGCGACCGTACGAGCCGCGATGCCCACGCGGGTGCGGGCGGGTGAGTAGTTGACCGCGTTCTCGACGAGGTTGCCGAGCGCGGCGGCGAGCTGACCGCGGTTGCCCCACACGTGCAGGTCGGCGACGCCGTCCGCCCGTCGCCCGTCGCCGTCCTGGTCGGGCCCTTCGGGCGCCAGAACGTTCGAGGCCATCGTGATCTCCTTGGTGCCCGCCTGGTGCCGGCAGCGGTCGATGGCCTCGGCGACCAGTTCGTCGACGCGGACGGGTTCGGCGTCCTCCAGCGGGTCGTCGTTCTGCACCCGGGAGAGGTCGATGAGCTCCTGCACCAGGCTGGTCAGCCGGGTCGCCTCGATCTGCATCCGCCCGGCGAACCGTTCCACCGCCTCGGGGTCGTCGGAGGCGTCCATCACGGCCTCGGAGAGCAGCGAGAGCGCCCCGACGGGAGTCTTCAGCTCGTGGCTGACGTTGGCGACGAAGTCGCGCCGTACCGCCTCGATGCGGCGGGCCTCGGTGAGGTCCTCGACAAGCAGCAGCACCAGCCGGGAGCCGAGCGGCGCCACCCGCGCGGACACCGCGAGGGCCTCGCCGCGTCCGGTCCCCCGGCGGGGCAGGTCCAGCTCGACCTGGCGTATCTCGCCGTCGCGCCGGGTGTCGCGGGCCATCTGCAGCATGGGTTCCACGGCGAGCTTGCCTCCGCGCACCAGCCCGAGGGCGTACGCGGCGGAGCTGGCCTTGACCACGCCGTCGGCCTCGTCGAGGACGACGGCCGACGAGCGCAGCACGGACAGCACGGTGTCCACCCCCGGCGGGAGCACCGGGTCGGTGTGCAGAGAGGTGCGCGTGGGGCGCCTCTGCTCGCGCTCGCTGAAGCGGAACGCCAGCATGGCGATGACGCCGGTGAGCACTCCGGCGATCGCCGCCACTGCGGCGACCGCCGCGTTCACGTCCATGCGTCCAGGTTAGGCATGGCGCGGGTGGTGCCCACAGCCGTCGGAGGGGGAGCTCGAACACTCGTCGCCCAGAGTTCACCTTGGAGCCAGGGGCGGTTCACATGAGGGGCCGGAACCGGACGCGTACGGGACGGAACGTGGGAGCGTGGGGAGGAGACCGGGCCCCTGAAGCCCGGACGAAGACGCACGAGAGGAAACCTGATGCGGGACGCGTACCACGAGGAACTGGATTCGATCGGCGACGGTCTGGTGGAGATGGCCCGGCTGGTCGGGTCGGCGATCGGACGCGCCACGACGGCCATCCTCGACGCCGATCTGAAGCTGGCGGAGAGTGTGATCGAGGCCGACCAGAAGGTCGACGAGCTCCAGCACGACCTGGAGGCCCGGGCCATCGCCCTGCTGGCCCGCCAGCAGCCGGTGGCGACCGACCTGCGCATAGTCGTCACCTCGCTGCGGATGTCGGCCGACCTGGAGCGCTCGGGCGACCTGGCCCAGCACGTGGCGAAGCTCGCCCGGCTGCGCTACCCGGAGCGCGGGGTCCCGCGGGACCTGCACGCCACGATCCTGGAGATGGGCCAGCTCGCGCAGCGCCTGATGGCGAAGGCGGCCGAGGTGATCATCACCAAGGACGTCGACCTGGCGCTCCAGCTGGAGCAGGACGACGACGCGATGGACCTGCTGCACCGCACCCTCTTCCAGCACCTGATGGACGACCGCTGGAAGCACGGCATCGAGACGGCCGTCGACGTCACGCTGCTGGGCCGGTACTACGAGCGCTTCGCCGACCACGCGGTCTCGGTCGCCAAGCGGGTGGTGTACCTGGTCACCGGTGAACACGCGGACGAGCTCCAGGCGGACCTGCAGCCGGAGATCCAGGCGGTGACGGGGGCGGAAGGGGCCTGATCAGGGGCGCACCCGCGCGACGCGTCCCGGCCCGAGGGCGTACGAGCCCCCATGCGCCGTTGATGCGCCCGGCGGGGCGGGCGTCCAATGGGGGCAGGTGCGCACAGGTGCCAGCCCCGAGGAGGGACCCATGGCCGATTCCCCGAGCACGACGCCCGACCCCGCGCGGGAGCGGGAGACCGAGCAGCCCGCCGAGATCAGGAACCTCACCCTGATCGCCGCCTGCGGATGCGGCTCGGGCTGCGGCTGCGGCTGCCAGTCGGGCAACCCGTGCCAGTGCGGCTGACTCCGTAGGACCCCGTAGGACCCCGGACTCCGTAAGGCCGGGGCCCCGGCGCTCAGCTGCGCCGGGGCTCCCGGCCCTGCTCAGGACGCCTTGGCCTCGGGAACCGCCTCGGCTGTCTCGCCCGTCTCCCCCGTCTCGCCCGTCTTCTCCGCCTCGCCCGTCTCGACGACCGCCGCCTCCGTCGTCCCTTCCGGCAGCCGGCGCATCAGCAGCCCGTATCCGAGGCCGGCCACCGTACCGGTGACGGCACACAGACCCCACAGCCACGCGGACCCGAACCGGTCGATGACGAACCCCGCCATCAGGGGCGCGACCAGCGCGGCCACGGCCCAGGACATGGTGTACATGCCCTGGTAGCGCCCGCGTCCGTGCACCGGGGAGAGCCGTACCACGAGCCCGGTCTGGGTCGGGGCGTTCACGATCTCGGCGAGGGTCCACACGCACACGGTGAGGGCGAAGACGCCGACCGAGCCGGCGAACGCGGTGAGGCCGAGACCGTACCCGGCCAGCAGCGACGAGATCACCAGCAGCCGCCCGGGGTCCCGGTGCTCGATGAACCGGGTGACCGGGATCTGCAGCACCACGATGAGGACGCCGTTGACGGCGATGGCCATGCCGTAGTCGGCCGGTGTGAACCCGGCCTCGCCCATCGCGATGGGCAGCCCGACGGACGCCTGCTGGAAGATCAGCGCGATGAGGAACGACAGCCCGACGACCCCCATGAACCGCCCGTCCCGCAGCACGGTCCCCAGCCCCACGCCGTCCTCCCGCGCGGCCGCCTCCGCGCTCCGGACCGGCTTCGACTCGGGCAGCTTCAGGAAGACGACGACGGCGCACACCAGCGTCATCAGCGCCTCGATCAGGAACCCGGCGAGGTAGCTGTACTCGGCGATGAACCCGGCCCCCGCGGAGGAGATCGCGAAGCCGAGGTTGATGGCCCAGTAGTTGAGCGAGAAGGCCCGGACGCGGTCCTCCGGCCGCACGATGTCCGCCATCATCGCCTGCACGGCGGGCCGGGAGGCGTTGGAGGCCATGCCGACGAGGAAGGCGACGGCCGCGATGGCGACCGGGTCCCGCATGAAGCCGAGCAGCGCGACGGACAGGGCGGTGGCGGTCTGCGCCACCAGCAGTGTGGGCCGCCGCCCGAGCCGGTCGGTCATCACGCCCGCGCCCAGTGAGGAGATCACCCCGCCGAGCCCGTGCAGCGCGGCGACGAGTCCGGCGTAGGAGGCGGAGTACCCGCGGTCGAGCGTCAGGTAGAGCGCCATGAAGGTGGCGACGAACGCCCCGAGCCGGTTGACGAGGGTGCTGATCCACAGCCACCAGAACGCGCGGGGAAGCCCCGAGACGGACTCGCGCACGGCACGTCTCACTCCGGCGACCGACATGGAACTCCCCCTGGAACAGTGGTAAGCGGCTGGAACAGCGAGCACACCTTACGAAGCAGGGGAGCCGGGAGACCACTCGATTAACAGATCCCGTCAACCGTCCGCCAGGCGGGCGGGGCGCGCGACCCCCGCGTGACGTCGATTACGCTCGGACGCATGGCCGACGCACCGTACAAGCTGATCCTCCTCCGCCACGGCGAGAGCGAGTGGAACGAGAAGAACCTGTTCACCGGCTGGGTGGACGTCAACCTCACCCCGAAGGGCGAGAAGGAGGCGACGCGCGGCGGCGAGCTGCTCAAGGACGCCGGCCTGCTGCCCGACGTGCTCCACACCTCCCTCCAGAAGCGCGCGATCCGCACCGCGCAGCTCGCCCTGGAGGCCGCCGACCGCCTGTGGATCCCGGTGAACCGCAGCTGGCGCCTGAACGAGCGTCACTACGGCGCCCTGCAGGGCAAGGACAAGGCGCAGACCCTCGCGGAGTTCGGCGAGGAGCAGTTCATGCTGTGGCGCCGCTCCTACGACACCCCGCCGCCCCCGCTCGACGACGACGCCGAGTACTCCCAGTTCTCCGACCCGCGCTACGCGACCCTCCCGCCGGAGCTGCGCCCGCGGACGGAGTGCCTGAAGGACGTCGTCGTCCGGATGCTCCCGTACTGGTTCGACTCGATCGTCCCCGACCTCCTGGCCGACCGCACGGTTCTGGTCGCCGCCCACGGCAACAGCCTGCGCGCCCTGGTCAAGCACCTCGACGGCATCTCGGACGCCGACATCGCGGGCCTGAACATCCCCACGGGCATCCCGCTGTACTACGAGCTCGACTCCGACTTCAAGCCGGTCACCCCCGGCGGCACGTACCTCGACCCTGAGGCGGCCGCCGCCGCCATCGAAGCGGTCAAGAACCAGGGCAAGAAGAAGTAAGCGCCCACGAACAAGCCCCCTGCCCGCGGGTTCTCCGCCGGGAGGGGGTTTTTCGCTGTCTCCGGGCCTCCGTCGGCCAGGACAGTGACACCCACGCGGTTCACTCCACCGGGCCGTCACCCAGCACACCCTGGTTGTCACCCAGAGCAACGATACTTCGAGTGTTGTGCTAAATTCGCACACATGGAAATCGGAGTGCGCGTGGCCGAAGCCAGAGCGGAGCGCGGGATCACCCAGGCTCAACTGGCGGCCTCCATCGGCATGGACCGCACGGCGCTGGCGAAGATCGAATCCGGCAGTCGTCGCGTGGCCGCCGTGGAACTCGTGGCGATCGCCCGCGAACTGGGACGTCGTGTGGAGTGGTTCGTCGACGAGCCATCACCCGCGCTCGCCTCCTACCGTGGAGCCCAACCGGGAGTGGCCACGCAGGCCATCGACACGGAGCTCGACTCACTGGTCCGCGACGCCGAGTTCCTCACCTCCCGCTGCCCCGAGCTGGTCGAGGGGCAGCCGAGTCCCCTGCCCCACCCGACCACCGCAGAGGAGGCGGAGGAACTGGCGGCCTCGGCACGCCGACTGCTCGGCCTCGCCCCGGCGCAGCCGGCACATGAATTCTCCCGGTTGGCCGCCGGTGTGGGGCTGCTGGTCTTCTCAGTGGACCTCGGAGAAGGCGCGGACGCCGGCACGGTGTTGTTGAGGCGCGGCGGCGTCGCACTCGTCAACGGTCACTGGCGGGTCGGTCGGCGCCGCCTTGCCGCCGCCCACGAATTGGGGCACTACCTCGTCGCCGACCAGTTCTCCCTGGACTGGCGGGTGGCCGCGTCGGAGGCTCAGGGAATCGAGGCCCGGCTGGACCGCTTCGCGCGCGCCCTGCTCCTGCCCGGCGAGGACCTCCGGGAGCGCTGGGCGAAGTGGCTGAGCGTCCCGGACGAAACGTGGCGTGACGCCGCGGTGCGCGCCGCCAGTCACTACGGAGCGGACATGGCGACCTTGGCGCGCAGGCTCCTCGAGGTCGGCTTGGTGGACGGCAGTCGTGCGGAGGACATCCGCCGGGTCCACACCAAACAGGCCGACATCGTCGAGAAGAACCTCGTCGTCCGGGACGAACTGGCGCCCGTGGCACTGCCACGGCCCTACGAGCAGGCCGTGCTGAAGCTCTACCGCCACGAAGCGATCACTGCCGACCGGGCTCTCGGACTGCTCCGCGGCAGCTTCGACCGGGGCTCCCTCCCCGACCTGCCCCCCGTGCCCGAGGCGGAGATCTGGGAAGTGACCTCGTGACCGGATCACCGACCGCCTACGTACTGGACACCGGTCCGCTGAGCCACTTCGCGAAGGCACAGTGGCTCGGGGTCCTCAAGAGCGTTCTCAAGGATCACAGGGTGCTGATTCCCGACGTGGTCGCGGAGGAGCTGCGCAACGGGACTGACCAGCACCATCACCTGCGCTCTGTGCTCGACGCGGACTGGATCGAGACCGTTCCCCTCGAAACACCCGGCCAGCTGACGGCCTTCGTCCACTACGAGCGTCAACTGGTCGGTCCGGGAAGGCGCAACATCGGTGAGTGCGGAGTACTCGCGTTAGCAGAGACCCTGCCGGACGCCGTAGCAGTCGTCGACGATCGAGTGGCTGTGACAGCATCCCGCGGTCGGCCCGTCATGGTGCGCCGCACCCTGGGCCTGATGTGCGATGCCATCCATGCGGGTCTCCTCACGGTCCCGCTGGTGTCCGCCCTGGCGGACGATCTGCTGAGGAGCGAGTACCGCCTCCCTTTCAAGCCGGGCGGCTTCGCCGAGTGGTGCAAGAGAGAAGGGTTGTTCGAAGCCCCTGGGGCGGATCCGAGCGGCTGAGAGCCCTGCGGCGTTCCACACGCTCCGTTCCAGAGCACGCGGCGAGGTACCGCGCCCACGGCAAGCGCCGGCGAACCGCATTGTCCGCCTGTGCTCTCGGGCGGCCGACATGAACGCCGCCAGCCGATTCGTACCGAGCCGCGGTCCGGAAGACGCCGTCGCCCAGCACACCGGAACGAGCCGATAGGTCTCGACCGATGACCCTCCAGAGATCGACCCGCAGCATCCGGCCGCTGTCCGCATCGCGCACCTGGACCCGGTCGTCCTCCACCTGCCGGACGGTGCCGTAGAGGGTGGCGTCCGGCAGGTCCACGGGACTCCGCGCAGGGTGCCCGGCGAAGAGCGCGACGTTACCACCAGTCGCGGGCCCCGCCGTCCTCGGCCGCGTACGCGCTCTCGCCGCCCCGCCGCCTACGTGAGCGCGTACGCGGCCACCGGCTCCGCGGGGCCGTTCGCCGGCCGGCGCTCTACTGCAGGAAGTACGACCAGACCGAGGACTGGGCGCCGGACGTCACGATGCCTCCGGAGCCGCCGCGCAGGCGGAGGTGGTCGGTGAAGAGGTCGGCGTGGCCGTCGCGGTCCGAGTCGCGCAGGCGCAGCCCTTCGCCGAAGGACTCCCCGGCCTCCAGCCCGTCCGGTACGCCCGGGCTGTTGCGGTCGATGAACTGGGACTTGGCCCCGGTGAGCCCGGAGGAACCGCCGCGCAGGATGTGGAGGGCGCCGGCGTCGGCGTGTTTGCCGATGTCCTCTCCCGGGACGGCGACGGCGAGGTCCGGGTAGCCGTCGCGGTTGACGTCGCCGACGGAGATCCGGGCGCCGAAGCGGTCGCCCCTCTCCGCGCCGCCGGAGACGCCCGCGGTGTCCTGGCTGATGCGGGTGACACCGCTGGGGCCGCTCGAGCCGCCGCGCCAGACGAGGACGCCGCCCTTGCCGGTGGCGTTGGGGTGGCCGAGCGCGATGTCCCCGTAGCCGTCCTTGTTGAAGTCGGCGATCTGGGCGTCGACCTCCCAGCTGGTGTCCTCGCCGGTGCCCATCCGGTACGTCGCGCCCCGGGCGAGCGTGCTCCCGCCGCGGATGAACCAGGCGCCGGTGACGGTGTGCTGGTCTCCGTCCACCGCGCCGATGACCACGAGGTCGGAAGCCTTGTCCTTGGTGACCCGCCCGGCGGCCAGGTGCTCGGCGAACACCCTCTCGTTGCTGAGCCTGGTGACCTTGCCGCTGAAGCCGGACCTGGTGAACGAGCCGGTGTAGACGTGTGCGGTGTTGTGGTTGATCAGGGCCAGGTCGGGCTTGCCGTCGCCGTTGAAGTCCCCGGCGGCGAGGTCGAGTCCCATCTGGCCGCCCTTCCCGGCCATCTTGTTCGGGACGACGGTGCCTCCGGACAGGCCCTTCGCGGACCCCCAGAGGATCGTGGTCCCGCCCTGCTCCTTGTTCGCGCCGATGTCCTCGCCGTAGACGCCGACGGCCAGGTCGCCGTATCCGTCGCGGTTGAAGTCGGCGGCCGCCAGCGCGTTGCCGAAGCTGTCGTCCCACTCGTTGGCGCCGGGGACGCCCGCGCTGTTCTGCGTGATGTTCTGCTTGCGCCCGTTCGGTCCGGTGGCCGTGCCGTAGATGACGCCGACGGTTCCGGAGCCGTCGTTGCCCGCGTCGGTGACGCTCTGCCCGTAGGCGTAGTCGCGGTAGCCGTCGCCGTTGAAGTCGTCCGCGAACTTGGCCGGGGCCGCGGAGGCCGTGGGGGCGACGAGGAGCGGTGCGCAGAGGCCCGCCACGAGTGCCGCCGCGGTGGCGAGGACGGTGCGTGAGGATCGCATGCTTCTCCGAGGTCCCGGAAGCGTCCTGCGGACGGACGCTTGCACTGCGATCTTGGACGTGTGCGGACCCCCGATGGTTGTACGCCGGGGGGCGCGCACGTTCCCCCGGTGTCGCGGCCCCGGCCGGGCCTCCCCGGGCGCCCCGTGACCGCCGGGGGCGGTTCACCGCCGTCGGGCACGTGCGGCAGGAGGCGTCCTCGGTGCCGACAGCCATTCCTCCACCGTCGTGAAGTCCGCCTCCGTCAGGCCCTTCGCCGGGTCCACCCGGTGGAGGAGGGCCGGGGCCGGGTGGGCCGCCTCGACCCAGGCCCGGTCCGTCTCGCCGATCTCGTCGTCCAGCCAGACGAAGGGGCGGTGCCCGGCCCACTGCGCGAGGCGTCGCGTCTTCCAGTGCAGGCCGCGTGGCGCGGGGGCGTCGTCGTCCGGCCAGGTCACCGTCGGCAGGCGCGGCAGGCCGAGGCGTGGTGCGATCGTGTCGTTCGCCCCGTCCTGCCAGGTCGTCGCCCACACCGGGGTGCAGGGCAGGGCGAGCAGGCGGGAACCCACCGTGGGGTCGAGGCGGCCCAGCAGGGGGTTCCCGTCGTCCGTGGCGGGCCCCCGCGCGGCCTCGCCGAAGGGGATCAGCGGGCCGTCCACGTCCAGGAAGAGGAGCGGGCGGAGCGCACTGCTCATGCGGTCAGCGTCTCACGGATGCATCCGTGCGCCCTTGAGGACCTTGTCCACCGCGTTCCTCGGGCCGTGGACCGACAGGCCGACCAGGTCCAGGTCGGCCGTGCCCACGGCGCGGACCGCCGCGCGGTTGGCCTCGTCGTGCCCCGTGGCGAACAGGTCGGAGGTGAAGACCGCGCGGGGCAGGGCGCGGGAGAGGGCGCGGGTGTGGGCCGCCTTCAGCACTTCCTTCGTGCCCTGGAAGACCAGGACCGGCTGGCGGAACATCGGCAGGTACGGCACGCCGTCCGCGTCCTCGTAGGGTGCGCCGATCAGTTCGGGGAGCCGGGTGCCCAGGCCGCTGACCAGGAACGCGGTGACGTTGAGGCGCTGCCAGGGCTCCAGGTCCTCGCGCAGCAGTACGGCGATCTTCGTGTCGAAGCGAGTGCTCATGCCCGGAGACTGCCGGTCCGGCCGTACCGGCGTCTTGTACGTTGTTTGCATGGCCGCAGACCGCCCCGAGCGGACCGTTTCCGCCTGGCGGCCCCGTGTTCCGGGCGTCGTCGAGGTGCTCCACGCCCGCTTCACCGAGTACGCGTACCCGATGCACGTCCACGACGCCTGGACGCTGCTCGTCGTCGACGACGGCGCCGTACGGTACGACCTCGACCGGCACGAGCACGGCACCCCGCACGACACCGTGTCCCTGCTGCCGCCGCACGTCCCCCACAACGGGGCCCCCGCCACCCCCGGCGGCTTCCGCAAGCGGGTGCTGTACCTCGACGGCCGCCATCTCGGCGACGGCCTCATCGGCGCCGCCGTCGACCGGCCCGATCTGCGCGACCCCCTGCTGCGGCGGCGCGTCGGACAGGTGCACGCCGCGCTCGTGCGGCCCGGGGACGAGCTGGAGGCCGAGAGCAGGCTGACGCTCGTCGGGGAGCGGCTGCGGGAGCACCTGCGGTCCCGGGACGTCCTCGGCACGCCCCGGCGGGACCCCGTGCTCGCGCGGCGGCTGCGGGAGCTGCTCGACGAGCGGGTCGTGGAGGGCGTCGGCCTGGCGGAGGCCAGCCGGACGCTGTCCGCCCATCCCGCGCACCTGGTGCGGGCGTTCAGCGGGGCCTACGGCATCGCGCCGCACCAGTACCTGATGTCCCGCCGGGTGGGCCGTGCCCGGCGGCTGCTCCTGGAGGGGCGGCCGCCGGGCGAGGTCGCCGTCGCCACCGGGTTCTACGACCAGGCGCACCTCACCCGGCACTTCCGGAGACTGGTCGGGGTCACTCCGGGGCGTTACCGGGCGACGGGCGCCGCAGCAGGTGCGTGAACGCGTCCAGGTTGCGGGTGGACTCCCCGCGTGACACCCGCCACTCGTACTCCTTGCGGATCGCCGAGGCGAACCCCAGCTCCAGGAGGGTGTTGAAGCTGCCGTCGGCGGCCTCGAGGACCTGGCCGAGGAGGCGGTCGAGTTCCTCCGGGGTGACGGCGGCCAGGGGCAGGCGGCCGGTGACGTAGACGTCGCCGAGCGGGTCGACGGCGTAACTCACGCCGAAGAGCTTGAGGTTGCGCTCCAGGAGCCAGCGGTGGACGCCGGTCTCGTTCTCGTCGGGGTGGCGGATGACGAAGGCGTTCAGGGAGAGCGTGTGCCGGCCCACGATCAGGGACACGGTCGTGGAGAGCTTGCGGGTGCCGGGGAGCTTCACCGCGTAACTGCCGGGCGCGGGGCTCTCCCACTCCAGCCCGGCGTCCTTCAGGACGTCCTCGACGACCCGCGTCGCCTCCGCCGCTGCCTTGTCAGCCATGGGTCGAGCGTACGTGACGGCGGTGGGCCTGGGTGGCGGCCGTGTAGACGTCGGCCGTGGTCGCCGCGGCGGTGTCCCAGCCGAAGGACTGGGCGTGCCGGGCGGCGGCCTCGCCCATGCGGTCGGCGAGGTGCGGGTGGTCGGCGAAGTCGCGCAGCACGCGCGCGTAGGCGTCGGGGTCGTGGCCCTGGACGAGGAAGCCGGTGTGTCCGTCCCGTACGGCCACCGGGAGGCCGCCGACCGCTGCCGCGAGCACCGGGGTGCCGGCGGCCTGCGCCTCTATGGCGACCAGTCCGAAGGACTCGCTGTAGGAGGGCATCACGAGGACGGACGCCGCGCGGAACCAGTCCGCGAGCTGCTCCTGCCCGACGGGCGGGTGGAACCGTACGACGTCCGCGATGCCGAGCCGCGCGGCGAGCTTCTGCAGCCCTTCCGGCTTGGCGAGGCCGCTGCCGCTGGGGCCGCCGACCACGGGGACGCAGATGCGTGAGCGCAGCTCGGGGCGCTCGCCGAGCAGGACGGCCACCGCGCGCAGGAGCACGTCGGGTGCCTTGAGGGGCTGGATGCGGCCCGCGAAGAGCGGGATCAGGGCGTCCTCTGGCAGGCCGAGGCGGGCCCGCGCGGCGGCGCGGCCGTCGGCCGGGCGGAAGCGGGCCAGGTTGACGCCGGGGTGGACGACGGCGACCTTGCCGGGGTCGGCCGCGTAGTGCCGTACGAGTTCGCCGGCCTCCTCGGCGGTGTTGGCGATCAGCCGGTCGGCGGCGGTGACGATCTGGGTCTCGCCGATGACGCGGGCGGCGGGCTCGGGCGTGTCGCCGTCGGCCAGACTGGCGTTCTTGACCTTGGCCATGGTGTGCATGGCGTGCACCAGGGGCACGCCCCAGCGCTGGGCGGCGAGCCAGCCGACGTGGCCGGAGAGCCAGTAGTGGGAGTGGACCAGGTCGTAGTGGCCGGGGCGGTGGTGGGCCCAGGCCTGCATCACGCCGTGGGTGAAGGCGCACAGCTGGGCCGGGAGCTCCTCCTTGGCGAGGCCCTCGTAGGGGCCCGCGTCGACGTGCCGGACGAGGACACCGGGGGCGAGCTCGACGGTGGGCGGGAGGGCGGCGGCGGTCGCGCGGGTGAAGATCTCGACCTCGATGTTGATCGCGGCGAGGCGCTGCGCGAGCTCCACGATGTAGACGTTCATGCCGCCCGCGTCTCCGGTGCCCGGCTGGTGGAGCGGGGAGGTGTGCACGGAGAGCATCGCCACACGGCGGGGCCTGCGGTGCAGCCGCAGGCGCGGGGGCGTGGCGGGGGAGCGCCGCCCGAGCCTCGCGATGTACTGGCTCACGTGGCGTTCCTCCTCGCTGCGGGCATGGCTGTCGAAGGGTGTGCGGCCCTCGGCGGCGTCAACGCCGAAGGGGCGTCCTCCCATTTCCGGACGCCCTCTCCGGTTCGGTTTTTTGCCGAATCATTACCGACTGTCGCTCAACCGTTCGAGAGCGGGCGGCGCCACTCACGGCGGTGCGGCTGCCGGGTACCCGCATACTCGTTGCCATGACAGTCCGCGCCCTCCCCCGCTCCCGGCTCCGCTCGAGCGGGGGGAGTCCCGTCATCGGCACGGTGACGCGCGGCACCACCAACCCCAACCGGCTGCGCCGCATGGACCGCTGGATCGCGGCCGTGCACGGCGCGGAACTGCGCCGCGCCGCCGATCCCGTCGCCGTCGACCTCGGCTACGGCGCGGCCCCCTGGACGGCGGTCGAACTGCTGCACCGGCTGCGCGCCGCGGCGCCCCGCACGCGTGTGACGGGCGTCGAGATCGAACCGGCCCGGGTCGCGGCGGCACGGCCGTACGAGCGCGAGGGGCTGGTCTTCCTCCGCGGCGGCTTCGAGGTCCCGGTCCCCGGGCGGCCGGTGCTGGTCCGCGCGGCGAACGTGCTGCGCCAGTACGACGAGGCCGAGGTCGCCGCCGTGTGGCGGCGGCTGTGCGCGCGGCTCGCGCCCGCCGACCCGGCGACGGGCTCGCGCGGCGGGCTGCTGGTCGAGGGGACCTGCGACGAGATCGGGCGCCGGCACGTCTGGGTCGCCCTCGGCCCGGAAGGGCCGCGCACGGTCACCTTCGCGGCCCGGCTCGGCTCCCTGGAGCGCCCCTCCGACCTGGCGGAACGCCTGCCGAAGGCGCTCATCCACCGCAATGTGCCGGGCGAGCCGGTGCACGCCTTCCTGCGCGACTTCGACCGCGCCTGGGCCGCCGCCGCGCCCTACGCCTCGTACGGCGCGCGACAGCGCTGGATCCGGACGGTGCGGGACCTCACGGCCGACTGGCCGGTGACGGACGGGCCGGGGCGGTGGCGGCAGGGGGAAGTGACGGTGCGGTGGGAGGCGCTGGCGCCGCTCGGGTGACCCCCGGCCCCGTGGCGGCGCGGGCCGGGAACGATCTCCGCGGGCCGTTCGTCACACGGGCGGGACGATCGCCGCGCCGGAGGTGCCGTACGGGGGAAGACGGAAGGTACTCCCCCTGTCGTTTCGCGCGTCGGCATGGCAGCATCCCCTGGGCGACCGTATGTTACTGACGGTTAATCAACGGGGGTGTGCCTCATGCGGACGGGCAAGCGCGGGTTGCTCACGGCGGCCGTGACCGTGGTCTGTGCGGTCACCGTGCTGGCGTCGCCCGGTACGGCGTTCGCGGCTCCCGCTCCCCCGCCGTCCCCCGGTACGAGCGCGAGCGTCACCGTGGTCGCCGACAGGGACCTGGAGGCCGTGCGCGAGAAGCTCGACAAGCTCTATCGCGCGGCGGCCGTCGCCACCGACGAGTACAACGCCGCCGAGGAGAAGGCGCGGCAGCAGTCCGCCCAGGTCGTCCGGCTGGCGAAGAAGATCGTCGAGGGCCGGGAGAGGCTGGACGAGCTGAAGGCCCGCGCGGGCGCCGCGGCCGCCGCCCAGTACCGCGGCGGCGGGCTTCCGCCCGAGGCCCACCTGATGCTGAGCGACGACCCGCAGGAGTTCCTCGACGGCGCGGGCCGGGTGCGCCAGGGCGAGCACGCGACCAGGGGCCTGCTCGGGGAGATGACCCGCGCCCAGCAGGACCTGGAGCAGTACGCGCAGGACGCCGAAGCGCAGAGGGAGAAGCTCGAGACGGGCCGCAGGGCCAAGGCCGAGGCGCAGAAGAAGATCGAGAAGCGGATCGAGGCGGCCGAGAAGCTCGAGTCCGAGCTGGAGGAGGAGGAGAAGGAGCGCCTGGCCCTGCTGGAGCAGCAGGCCGCCGCCGAGGCGCAGGCCTCCTGGCTGGGCTCCGGCATCCTCGACGAGATCGGGGGCAAGGCGACGGAGCAGGGCGGCAAGGCCGTCGCGTACGCCACCGCGCAGATCGGGAAGCCCTACCAGTGGGGCGCCGAGGGGCCGAACACGTACGACTGCTCCGGACTGACCTCCCAGGCCTGGATCTCGGCCGGGCGGAGCATGCCGCGCACGTCGCAGGCGCAGTGGAAGCAGCTGAGGCGCGTCGACATCGACGACATGCGGCCCGGCGACCTCCTCATCTACTTCGCCGACGCCAGCCACGTGGGGATGTACGTCGGGGACGGCATGATGGTGCACGCCCCGCGCCCGGGGCGGACGGTGACGCTCGCGGGAGCCGGATCGATGCCGATCCTCGGGGTGGTGCGGCCGGACGCGGACGACAGCTGAGCGGTTCGCACCCTCCCGACCACCCCACGGCCGCCCCCCACCCGTCCGCTCAACTGCCCGGCGAGACGCGCCATGTGACCCAGTACACGTCGGACTCCCGGGCAAACCCCCGCGAACGTGACGTTCGTCATTTCGATGGCGTCCGCACCCTGTCCAACTGCGGTGGTAAACGCGGCATATGACGGTGGTCGAGGACGGAGCGGCGTGGTCCACACCATTCCGCGGCGGCGCCGTCAGCCGCTATCGTCCCCGTTCCAAGGGGGCGTCCCCTGCTCGCACCCGGAGGTGGGAGCAGGGCACGGGCCTACGGCCGGAGCCCCCACCGTGCCCTCGGGGGGAGGGAAGGAACCCGCGACAATGTCCGCACCCGTACCGCGGCAGCGAGCGATCCCGGCCGCGGAAGGTGGTCAGGCGCCGGCCGCCGCACCGAACGGCGGCTCCGCCCAGGACTCCTCGGAGGCCAGGGCGGCGGCCCCGCGCGCGGCGGACCCGTCCGAGAACGCCACGGGCCGGGCCGGCTCCGCGCCGGACCGGCCCGAGACGCCCGCCCCCACCCACCTCACACTGCTGCTGATCGAGGACGACCCCGGCGGATCGCCGATCGTGCCGGAGCTGCTCGACCAGTCCGGCAAGCCGATCCGCGTCCGCACCGCCCGCAACCTCACCGAGGCCGGACGGCTGCTGACCGACGACGTGCACTGCATCCTGCTGGACCTCGCGCTGCCCGCGCCGGGCCGGGCGGGCGGCGGTGACGACGAGCTCGCCGTGCTCAGGCACGTCCTGGAGCTCGCACCCCGGCACGCCGTCCTCGCGCTCACCGGCGCCGACGACGCCGAGCGCGGCGCGGAGGCCGTACGGGTGGGCGCCCAGGACTACCTCGTCCGCGACGAGCTGGACGGCCGGCTGCTGAGCCGGGCGATCCGGTACGCGGTGGAGCGCAAGCGGTCCGACTCCGCCGAGCGGCGGCTCGCCGAGGGCCGCGTGCGCGCCCAGGAGAACCGCCGGCTGGAACGCGGTCTGCTGCCCACCCCGCTGCTGGACGGCTCCTCGCTGCGGTTCGCCGCCCGCTACCGCCCCGGCCGCTCCCGCGCCCTGCTCGGCGGGGACTTCTACGACGTCGTCCGCACCCCGGACGGCACCGTGCACGCCATGATCGGCGACGTCTGCGGGCACGGCCCGGACGAGGCCGCCCTCGGTGTGGAGCTGCGCATCGCCTGGCGCGCGCTGACCCTCGCGGGCCTGTGCGGGGACCAACTGCTGGGCACGCTGCAGCAGGTGCTGGAGCACGAACGGCCGGACGACGAGATCTTCGCGACCCTGTGCGCGGTGGACATCGCCCCGGACGGCCGCCGGGCGGGACTGTGCCTGGCCGGCCACCCGTCGCCGCTGCTCGCCCGCCCCGGACACCCCGCGCGCCTGCTGCCGTATGACGACAACGGCCCGGCGCTCGGCATGCTGCCGGGCGCCCGCTGGCCGCGGACGCGGGTGGAGCTGGGCGCCGAGTGGAGCCTGATGCTCTACACCGACGGCCTGATCGAGGGCCGGGTCGGCGACACCGGGGAGCGGCTCGGCCAGGACGGCATGGTGGAGATGATCCGCCGCCGGCTCTCCGAGGGACTGCGCGGGGAGGAGCTGCTGCGCACCGCCGTCGACGAGGTCCGGGACCTCAACGGGGGCGAGCTGACGGACGACGTGGCGGTGCTGCTGCTGGACCGGGCGGTGTGACCGGCGGGGCCGCCTCCCGTCAACGGCCGCCGTTGTACGGGCCGTAGGGGCCGTCGCTGCTGGAGCCCCTGCGGGAGCGCCCGCCGCCGGAGAGACCGCGCAGGGCCGGGCGGACGTCGACCATGTACACGATGGTCGCGATCAGCCCGATGACCGGCAGGAACGACAGGATGTTGAAGACCAGGTTCACCACGAAGGCGAGACCGAGGATGATCAGCCAGAACGGCTTGGTCTTCTTGTCCGCCGCGCGGTAGGCGTCCTCACGGCGCGTGGCGGCGTCGATCAGCGCGAAGCCGCTGAACACGATCAGGGCCATGCTCAGCAGCCACATGAACCCCGCGAAGCCCTGCATCAGCACAACGTCCACCACCAGAATCGGCTCGTCCTCTACGCCGTCACCGTACCCGCATCCGGCGGTCGGCTACCCGGACAACGGGCCGGGCACCGTGAGAGTGCCCGGCCCGTCCGGTTCCGTCCCGCCTACTCCGCGGGCGGCGTCGGCTTCTTCGCCGCGGCCTTGCGCACCGGGGCCTTCTTGACGGCGGGCTTCCTCATCTCGGTGGCCCCGTCGGCGACGGGCTTGTCGTCCTTGACCTCGACCGGCTCCAGCCGGGTCGCGGGCTTCGGCTCGGCCGGCGGCTCGACCGCGACGGCGATGTCCTCGATGCTCTCGGCGGCCTCGCCGCGCCAGGTCTTCACGGCCTGCTCGCCGTGCTCGGCGACCTTCTCGTAGGCCTCCCGGGCCTTGACGGCGTACTCGGCGGCGATGCCGACCCCGCGCAGCGCGAGGTCCTGGGCGTTCTCACCGAGCTTCTTCAGGTCGGTGTCGAGCGAGCCGAAGAGCTCGCCGACCTTGGTCTGGAGCGTCTCCTGCGTCTCCCGGACCCGGACGGTCGCCCGCTCCTGGACGGCCTTGGGGTCGGTGTTGCGCACCGCCTCGATGCGGGCCGGGGCCTCGGCGCGCAGCTGCTCCACCAGGGCCGGCACCTTCTTGGCCTGCTGCAGCGCGAGGTCGGCGGTGCCGGCGGCGAAGTAGAGCGGGGTCGGGTCGCTGAAGGTCTTGCGCAGGTCGTCGGTGATGGCCATGGTGAGGGTCCTCCCGGATTCGTTCTCGACTGGGGGTTTCATGTGGTCCGCGGCGGGCGGCCGGCGCCCTGGTCCGGCTCAGCCGGCCGTTCGCCGCGGACCGGTGTCACTGTCGCTGTCGCTGTCGCCGACCGTGCCGTGCGCCGGGGCGTCGGCGGGATCCCCGGGCGTCGCCTCACCGTCCTCGGCGCCCCCAAACCCGTTCTCCTTGCGGAACGACTCGTAGATCTGGAGCAGCACCTGCTTCTGACGCCCGGTCAGCGTGGGATCGGCGAGGACGGCGGCCCGCGTCTCGACCTCGGACCGGTCCCGCTCGGCGTCGAGGATCCCGGCCCGGACGTACAGCGTCTCGGCGGAGATCCGCAGCGCCTTGGCGACCTGCTGCAGGACCTCCGCGCTCGGTTTGCGCAGCCCGCGCTCGATCTGACTGAGGTACGGATTGGACACCCCGGCGGCCTCGGCGAGCTGCCGCAGCGACAACTGCGCGCTGCGCCGCTGCTCGCGCAGGTACTCACCGAGATTGCCGACGTTGAGCGAGGCCATGCCTCCACACTGCCCCACCTCGCTAACTATTGCAAGCACCTGCTTGCAAGAGTGCGCCACGACACGGTCGGGGGCCGGTGTGCCCGAGCACACCGGCTTCTCGTTCGCGCGGGCCGAGGAAAGTTTTCGGCCCCGGACCACGGCCCGCGCACCCCTTCGAGGCCACTGGACGACTGCTCGAGCGCGGGAAACGCCGCTCCCGCGAGGGGACCGCTTCCTGGTCGCACTGATCATTCGTTCTTGATCTGCTCGACGGGGCGTGCCTAGCGTCGCCCACCATGGGGACCAACGCTCACGACGATCTTCTTGCGGACATCCACGACCGGATGCACCCGGACGCGTTCTCCGGCACGACCGGGACCGTGGAGCCCGTCCCGGCGCTCCGTCCCCCCGGGGGTTCCGTGCTGGAGCCGGGTGCGGGGGACGGGCGGCCCGCCGTACCGCCGACCGGTCGCGGGGTGGATGTGTCCGGCATCGGCTCCTCGGCCCGTATGCCCGCCGACGGCCCGGCCCGCACCGTGCTGCGCCACGCCAGGCCCGCCGAGACCGACGCCATGGCCCGGCGCGCCGGTCCGCGGCTCGTCGAGCGGTACGCGGGCCGGCCGAAGGAGCCCCGCGGTCCCGGCGGCCGGCACCGCGTGTCGGCCCACGAGGCGGCGGACGCGGCCTGATGAGCGCCCTGCTGGAACTGACGGACGTGCGGCACGGGTACGGCGGCCGGACCGTCCTCGACGGGGTGAGCCTGGCCGTCGGCGCGGGCGAGTGCGCCGTCCTGCTCGGTGAGAACGGTTCGGGGAAGTCCACTCTGCTGCGGCTCGCCGCCGGGCAGGAACTCCCGGAGTCGGGCAGCGTCACACTGCGCGGCACGACCGTCTCCGAGGACGACTGGGCCGTACGGGCCACCGTCGCCGCCGTCCTGGACAGCGGGGTGGGCTATCCGGACCTGAGCGTCCGTGAGCATCTGATGCTGGTCGCCCTGGCGCACGGCCTGGGCGACGGGGCGAAGGACGCGGTGGACGAGGTGCTGGCCGAACACCGTCTGACCGAGCGCGCCGACGCGCTGCCGCACCAGCTGTCCTCCGGGCAGAGCCAGTTGATGGCGCTGGCGCAGGCCTTCGTCCGGCCCGCCGAGCTGCTCCTGCTCGACGAGCCCGAGCAGCGGCTCGACGCGGACGCCCGGGCCCGGCTGGCCGGACGGCTGCGGTCCGCGAAGGAACGGGGGACGGCGGTGCTCCTGGCCACCCACGACCGGGAGCTGGCGGACGCCGTGGCCGACGCCGAATACACCGTGTCCGGCGAAGGCCTGCTGGTCGCGGGTGTGTCCGGTGGCTGAGCCGATGGCGCGTCCGGTGCGCATCGCGGACGAGGCCGACGCCGCCCGCCACACCGGCGCGGTCCTGGCCCGGCTCCGGACGGTCCGGGCGGGGCAGCGTGAGGAGCGACGCAAGAGCATCGCCTACACGTTGTACTGCACGGCACTGCTGCTCGGCATCTGGGGCGTCCCCCTGCTGGTCGCCGCTGCGCGGGCCGGCGCGGACGGCCGGCTGCGGGGGCCGGTGGCCGAGCGCCTGCTGTCGGCGCTGCCGACGACCCTGCCCGCCGTGCTGGCCACCGTGGTGCTGGTACTGGCCGAGCGGGCCATGTGGCAGGGGCCCGTTCTGCTGGAGCGGGCCGCGTTGTCGTGGCTGCTGCCGCAGCCCGTGCTGCGGCGCGCCCTGCTGCTGCCCCGCTTCGTCGCGGCGTCGGTGACCACCACGGCGATCGCGAGCGCTGCCGGCGCCGTGGCCGGGTTCCTGGTGCACGCTCTCGGCGCGGGCTCCTGGTGGGCCGCGACCACCGCGGGGGCGATGACGGGCGCGACGACCGGCTTCGCCGGGACCGGCCTGGCCGCCCTGGTCCAACGGCACAGCGACACCGGGCTGCGGCGCCGGGCCTGGATCCGGCGGACGGCGTGGGCGGTGGCGGCGGTCCTCTGGCTGCTCGCCGCCGCCTCCCTGGCGGGCGGCCCATGGGCCGCGGAGCTGGTCGTGCCCTGGTCAGGGCCGTGGGGCTGGGCCGCGCTGCCGCTGGTGGCGGTGGCGGGCGAGGCCCCCGCAGCGGCCGGATGGGCCGGGGCCGCGCTGTCGGCCCCGGTGCTGGCCGCCGCGGGCCGGGCAGGAGCCGGCGCGGCAGCACGGATCCCGGCCCGGGTGCTGCGCACCCAGGCGGGCACCGCGCTGCGGGTGCAGGCGTCCCTGTACTCCCTGGATCTACGGCAGGCACGGGCGGCCGTACGAGCCACTCGCTCGCGCACCGCGCGCTCCACCCCGCGCCTGCCGCTCCCGCGACGGGCGGGGCTGCTCGTCCCGTGGCGGGACGCGACCGCGCTGCTGCGCGCACCGGGGCGGCCGGTGTGGGCGACGATCTGGGCCACCGTGGCCGTGGCGCTGCTGTGCCTGGACGACACACCGGCCGCGGTCTCGCTGACGGCGCTGCCGGCCGGGTATCTGGCCGCGGCGCAACTGGCGGAACCGGCGCGTCTGGAGACGGACGACGTCCGGCGCTCGGCACATCTGCCCTGGCCCGCCCGGGTGCTGGCGCTGTGGCACGGGGCGGTGCCCGCGGCGGGACTGCTGGTGCTGTTCGCCCTGGGCACGGCGGCGGCTGCGGTGGCCGGCGTGTGGTCGGACCGGCTCCTGGTGCTGCCCTCGCTGGTGCCCGCGCTGGTCGGCGCCGCGCTGGTGAGCGCCTACCGGGGCGTCGTACCGGTGCATCTGATGATCGGTTCGACGACGCCGCTGGGTGACACGGGGCCACTCGCGGCACTGCTGTGGCAGGCGCGGGGACCGCTGGTGACACTGGGCTGCCTGGCGGTCGTGGACGGTCCGGTGCGCGGGGGTGAGCCGAATGCCGTGGGTCTGCTGTGGCCGCTGGCCGTCGGGGCGGGAACGGCCTGGTGGGCAGGGGTGACGGCGCGCAGGACCGTGCGCGGCCGTTGAGCCCACCGGGCTCGTCGCCCCCTCACCGTGCCGCGCGGGCCCACTCGCCGAGGACGGGGACGCACTTCTCGGCGACGTACTCGTAGTCCTCGGCCGTGTTGTAGACGTGCGCGGACAGCCGCAGGTAGCCGGCTCCGCCGAAGCTGGTGAAGGCCGCCTCGACGCCCAGCTCCGCCGGGGCCCGGTCGCGCAGCGCGTCGGCCGCGAGGCGGTTCTCGCCGAGGCCGTCGGGCAGCCGCACCAGCCGCATGCCGGGCACCGCCATGCCGACGTCGACGGACGCGTCCGCACCCGTCAGCCCGGCGAGCGCGGCGCCCACGATCCGCGCGCCGTAACCGGCCAGCTCGTCCATGTACCGGCGGGCGGCGGGCCAGCCCCAGACGCGGTCGACGAAGTCGAGGGCCGTCGCCGCGGCCAGGGGGCCGGTCGCGTCGAGCGTGCCCTGCTGGTCGAAGCGGTCGGGGTACGGATCGGCGGCGCCCCACGAGTCGATCAGCGGGTACAGCCCCTCCCGCAGCGGACCGCGCGCCACCAGGGCCGCGGTGCCGCGCGGCGCGCAGCCCCACTTGTGCAGGTTGCCCGTCCAGAAGTCGCCGTCCCACCCGTCGAGCGGGGCGGCGATCAGACCGGGCGCGTGCGCACCGTCCACGAGCAGCGGGACGCCGCGCCGCCGCGTCTCGGCGCCGATCCGCTCCACCGGCAGCCGGCGGGCGGTCGCCGAGGTGACCTGGTCGAGGACGACGAGCCCGGTGGCCTCGCCCACCTCGGCCGTCACCGCCTGGTACGCCTGCTCCTCGTCGGCGTCCAGCGGCACCCTGGCGGTGCGCACCCGGCCGCCCCAGCGGCGGGCCAGCCGTTCGGCGCCCGCCGTCACGGCGCCGTAGCCGTGGTCGGTGACGACGATCTCCCCGCCGCCCCGGCGCTCCAGGCCGGCGTACACGACGCTCGCGCCGGCGCTCGCGTTCGGCACCAGGGCGAGGTCGCCGGGGTCCGCGCCGAGGAAGGCGGCGAGCTCGGCCCGGGCCGCCGCGATCCGCTCCGGCAGCCCGGAGAACCACACCACCGGGGCGCTCTCCATCCGCGCGCGCAACTCCTGCTGCCGCTCCTGGGCGACCAGCGGTACGGCGCCGAAGGAACCGTGGTTGAGGTGGCGCAGGGCGGGGTCCAGCGACCAGGCCCGCGCGGCCGGCCGGCCGTCGGCCAGCAGCAGGGGCCGGGGGGCGGCGGTGACCTCGCTCACGCGACTCCCCTCCCCGTGCCTCGGTGCGGAACCCGGATCCTAACGCGGCCGCACGAGCGCCACGAGGTGTCCCGGCGGCGGGCACACGCACTTTTTTGTGCGTACTCGACAGCGCGGCGGCGCCCGGCGAACCTGGTTGCGGGCGCCGGAGAGGAAGGGAGCGGGAACGGCCGCCCGTCAGGAGGCCGGGGCCTCGGCCAGCCTCTCCAGGCGGCGGTGCCCCCAGTCGGACAGGGGGGCCAGCGCCCCGGCGAGCTCGCGGCCGAACGCGGTCAGGGAGTAGACCGTCTTCGGCGGCAGTACGTCGTGCACCTCCCGGTGCACCAGCCCGTCCGCCTCCATCTCGCGCAGCGCCTGGGTGAGCACCTTCTCGGTGAGGCCCGGCACCTCTCGGCGCAGTGCGGCCGGCCGGTGCGGTCCCGACTCCAGCAGCCACAGCAGCGTGGTCTTCCACTTGCCCTCGATCACGGCGATCGCGGCGGTCACCCCGCAGACGTCCGGATCGTGGCGCCGGTGCGTCATACCCCGCCCCTTTCCTCAGTAATCACCATGAACATTACGGGAGTTGACACATGTCCGTGCACACCGACCAGCCCTCCGTCACCGTCCTCGGTCTCGGTCCGATGGGCCGGGCGCTGGCCGGCGCGTTCCTGGACGCGGGGGTGCGCACCACGGTCTGGAACCGCACGCCCGGCCGGGACGCCGAGCTGGCCGCCCGGGGCGCGGCCTCGGCGGCCTCGCCCGAGGAGGCGGTCGCCGCCGCCCCGCTCACCGTCGTCTGCGTGGTGAACTACGACGCCTCGGACGCCGTGCTGCGCCAGGAGGCCGTCGCCGCCGCCCTCAAGGGCCGTACGGTCGTGAACCTGAGCGCCGACACCCCCGAACGCGCCCGGGACACGGCCGAGTGGGCCGCCCGGCACGGCGTCCACTACCTGGACGGGGCGATCATGACCCCGACCCCGACCATCGGCACGGACGACGCGGTCTTCCTCCACAGCGGCTCCGAGGAGCTGTACCGGGAGCACCGGCCCGTGCTGGCGGTGCTCGGCGGCAGCCACACCCACCTCGGGGAGGAGATCGGCCGGGCGGCGGCGTACGACATCGCGCTGCTCGACATCTTCTGGACGGCGATGGCCGGTTACGCGCACGCCCTCGCCGTGGCCCGCGCGGAGGGCGTCACCGCGACGGAGCTCGCTCCCTTCGCCCAGGGAATCGCCGCGATCCTCCCGCCCCTGTTCACCGAGTTCGCGGCCGACACCGACGCCGGCACGTACTCGGGCGAGGCGAACCCGATCACCTCGGCCGCCTCGACCATGGCCCACGTCGTCCACGCCTCCGAGACCCACGGCATCGACGCGAGCGTGATGCGGGTGATCGAGGGACAGACCCGGCGGGTCATCGCGCTCGGGCACGGCACGGACGGCTTCACCCGGGTCACCGAGGTGCTCGCCCGCCGCTGACCGGGCGCCAGAAGGGCAGCTCCCGCGCCCGCACCACCTCCAGCCGGGACACCGCCCGGGTCAGCACCACGCAGAGCCGGTGCAGTCCCCGCTCCTGCGCCTCCGCGGCCGCCGCCTCGGCGACGGACACGGCGTCGAGGCCGCGCTCCAGGAAGAGCCGCACGGCGATGTCCGACACGGTCCGGCGCATCCGCCGCTTCCTGCGCTCCCGCAGGCCGATCCCGCTCGTGCGGCGAGCCCACGGCCACGGCCCGCGCCGGCCGGCCGGTCGGTCCGCCGCGCCGCCACCGGCCGGCGCGTGGTCCCGGTACCGGCGCAGGAGCGCGTCCGCGACCCGGCCCGGGGCCGGCGACAGCGCCGCGCGGATGAGGTCGGTGAACGTCGGTGAACACGGACTGGGTCTTCCCGTAGACCAGGAGCGGTCCCAGGTCGCGCCGCCGGCCCGTGGAGCCGCCGGGGCGGACGTCCTCGACGGTGCCCGCCCAGCGCCCGGCGGGCCTGCGGGCCCGCCACTGCGGATACCGCATGAGGTACGGGTGGGCGGCCAGGTCGTGGAGCGGATCACCGGCCATCGCGAGTCCCGGTCGATGGCCCAGAGCCGCCGCCCGGGACCGGCGATGAAGTTCTCGCGGTGCAGGTGTCACCGCACCGGTCCGTTTCGCCTCAGGGGCCGCTAGGAGAGTGTCAGGTCCGTCGTGATGGTTCCCCAGAGGGCGTCGAACCACTTCTGGGACTCCTCCACGAACGCCCGCTCCCGCTGCCCGTCCCGCCTGACGAAGGGGAAGAGCAGGGACTGGGAGCCCAGGGCGTCGTACATCTCCAGGGTGCGGCTCTCCCACTCCTCCTCGCGCCGGGTCAGCAGGTAGTAGCCGATCAGCGCCTCCTGGCCGTTGAGCAGGTACAGCTTCACCGGCGGGGTGAACGGCAGCGCGCGGAAGGAGACGCGCACGTCGACGCCGTGGGTGGCGCGCAGGGCGAGCAGGTTGTGCCGGAGCACCCGGGCCTGGGCGTTGCGCTGGACCAGCCACCGCTCGTGCACCGGGTCGTCGGTGCCGTCGCGCCCCTCGACCGGGACGGGGAAGGCCAGGTTGATCCTCCGGCTGGGCAGCAGGATGCGGACGTCGACCGAATCGGGGCGGGTGCGGCCCTCGTGGATGTGCCGGACCGGCTCGCTCAGCGCCAGCATCAGGCTCTCGGCGGTCAGGCACACCGCGTCGATCCGCACCTGGGCCGTCGAGAACGCCTCCGTCAGGCGCGGCGCCAGTCCCACCATCGTCGGCTGGGGTTCCTCCGGAACGGGGGCCGGTTCGGCGATCCGCGGCGGGCTGCCCTTGCCGTGGTTGGTGAGCAGGCCGTCCTCCCGCAGGGTGCGCAGGGCCTGGCGAACGGCGCCGCGCTCCACGCCGAACTCCTCGGCCAGCTCCGCCTGGGTGGGCAGGCGGTCGCCCCTCTTGAGCTCGCCGGACCGGATGCGTTCCCGCAGGATGTCGGCGATCTCCTGCGGCGGGACTCTGCTGCTGCCGCTCACTGCGACGTTCTCCTGGGTCACGGCCAAACGCTACAACTTTGATCCATCTGACGGGAGTTGCTTGAAAGTTGTTTGCGACGAGAAGCCAAGTGGGGACAACCTACATAGAGTTGGTTACCAACTTTTTCAAGTTGGCATGCGCCTGGTTCCGCAGCCCGACCCACAGCCGAAGGAGGAAAGCACCGTGCCCGTCCTCGCCCTCGTCTCCGCCGTCCTGGTCCTCACCGTCGAACAGCTCGTCCAGTGGCAGTACGGCGCGGCCGGCATCCTCGGCCTGCTGCTGCTCACCATAGGCGTCCGATCCAACCGGCCGGGCATCAGCTCCGCCGGAGCGGTCCTGCTCGCACTGCTGGTGACGAGGCCGGCCCTGTGAGAAGCCGGCGCCGCCCCGGGCCCGCGGGAGGCGTCAGCCCGTGAGCACCAGCTCCGAACCGATGGTCTCCCACAGCGCGTCGAACCACCGGCGCGACTGCTCCACGAACGCGGCGTCCCGCAGGACGGCCCCCTGCTCGAAGGCGAACAGCAGGGACCGGACGCCCTGCGCGTCGTACGTCTCCAGGTACTCCTGGTCGATCTGCGCCTTGCCGCGCGCCAGCGTGTAGTAGGCGAACAGCGCCTCCTGGCCGTTGAGCAGGTACAGCTTCACCGGCGGGGTGAACGGCAGCGCCCGGAAGGAGACGCGCACGTCGACGCCGTGGGTGGCGCGCAGGCCGAGCAGGTTGTGGCGGAGCACCCGGGCCTGGGCGTTGCGCTGGACCAGCCACCGCTCGTGCACCGGGCCCTTCGCGCCGTCGCGCCCCTCGACCGGCACCGGGAAGGCGAGGTCGATGTCCCGGCCGGGCAGCAGCACCCGGAGGTCGATCTTGGCCGGTTTCAGCCGTCCCGAGTGGATCTGGCGCAGCGGCTCCCCGAGGGCCAGGGTGAGGGAGACCGAGGTCAGGCAGACGGCGTCGATCTCGACGTGCTCGGCCTCGAAGGCGGCGGCGATCCTGGGCGCGAGGCCCGCCGTGGTGGGCAGCGGGAGCGCCGAGGGGCCGCTCACCGCCCTGGCGGGGTCGACGGCGACGGTCGCCGGGGCGCCCTTGGAGACGTTGGTGAGCAGTTGCTCGGACTGCAGGATGCGCAACGCCTGGCGCACCACGGGACGCTCCACGCCGAACTCGGCGGCGAGCTGGGCCTGGGTGGGCATGCGCTGCCCCGGCCGCAGCGCCCCGGACCTGATCCGCGCGCGCAGTTCGTCGGCCACCTCACGAGGTGCGGGCCGCGGCCGTTGCGGCTTCTTCCGCCCGGGGGCGGAGACGTGTTCCGGGTCCACATCCGAACAGTACAACTTCCCGCCATCTTCGGGCAGTTCACTGAATGATGGTTATAAGCCTCTCCCAAGTGGCTATAACTGAAAGCAAGTTGGCAACCAACTCTCACAACCTGGTCGATTCCTCAGAGGGTTGGCCATCGGGGAGAGAGGTGGGGGCCGCGAACGACAAGGGGGACCGTCATGCCGCTCATCGCCATCGCCCTCGCAGCCCTGGCCATCGGGTTCGAGCAGCTCGTCCAGTGGAAGTACGGGCCGATGGGAATCATCGCCTTCGTCGTCCTCACCGTGGGCATCAAGGCACGGAACACCGTGATCAGCGGCATCGGCGCGGTCATCCTCGTGATGCTGTTCGCCCAGTCCGGCTGACGGCACACCGCACGGACCGCCGGCCGGGCTCCTCTCCGGAGGGGAGCCGGGAGTCCCGTCGGCGGGCACCACCCGCACCACCACAACCGAACAGCTCGCTACGGACGAGTCACCCGTCGTCGGCGGAAGGAGGAGGGCGGCAGGGGCGCGGGAGCGACAGCGCTCAGAACACGTCCGGGCACCACGGTCGCCTGGAGGTACGCAGCAGGGCGTCGGCCTGACGGGCGGCGCCCGCTCGTTCTTCCCGGACCCGGCCCAGCGCCGCGAGGCGCACCGCCGACTCGTCCCCCAGCCACAGCACGGACAACTCGGCGACGTCCAGCGTGAGGTCGGCGCTCCCGGTGGTCGGCGCACAGACCCCGGCCCCGTCCGCGGACGCCTCGAGCCGGTAGCGTCCACCGGCCAGTCCGGCCCGGTCGGTCACCTCCAGCACCAGCGTCCCCGCGGCCCCGTACGTCCGCGCCTCGAGGGCCCGTACGACGTCCAGCATCCTCACCCACAGCCAGTCCGCCTGCGTGGTGACGGCGGCGGCGCGCGGGTCCGGCAGGAGGTGCGGGAGCAGATCGTCGGGCGCCCGCCAGCCGCTCTTCACCCGCGTCACCCAGTCGATCGAGCACAGGTAGAGCCACAGCGCCCGCTCGGCGGCCGGGGTCACCGCGGTCAGCCACTTCGCCCGCGCCGTGTTCAACGGCTGCTTGGCGTCGCCCCAGTGGTCGTCGGCCGTGTAGGCGGCCATGCCCTCGACCTCGCCGCCGGCCGAGCGGTACACCGCGTAGTACGGCTCCTGGAAGGCCGGGTGGAAGCGCACGGCACCGGTGGTGGTCTTCCACCACAGCTCGTCCCGGCTGACGGCGCCCGGCTGCGTGCGGCGCAGCCGCTCGTGCAGCTCGGGACCGAGCTTGCGGACGTCCTCGCCGTCCACCAGGTCGACCCGGCCGCCGTCCTCCGGGCCCGCCCGGCGCGGGTCGAGGCCGGCGCGCGGCACGTCGACGGTCCACTCGGTCGCCGTGGTGGCCGGGCCGAAGCCGTACCGGCCGTAGATCGGGTACTCGGCCGCGATCAGCGTCGCCACGACGTCCCCGCGCTCCTTCGCGGCGGCGAGGTCCTGCGCCATCATGCGGGTGAGCAGGCCGCGACGGCGGTGGGTGGCGGTGACGGTGACGTTGGTGACGGCATCGGCGGGCACGGTCGCCCCGCCGACCACCGTCAGCTCCTGCGCGAAGGACCGGAACGTCGCCACGCAGCGCCCGTCGTCGAAGGCCCCGACCGACCGGCCGGGCGTGAACTGCGCCCGGCGCGCCTCGAGGATCTCCTCGGACAGGGTGGGTTCCCGCAGGAACCCGGTGTTCAGGGCCCGTTGCCAGTCGGCGAACTCGGACTCGGTGATCGGGCGTACGTCGATGGCGGCGCGGGAGGTCATGGGCTCACGGTAGGTCGGCCGCGCGCCGGGTGTCGAAGAGGTTTTCCCCCGCCCCGCTCAGGTGAGCAGGTCGTCGACCTGCGCCTCCCCGTCCCGGTACCGGCGCGCGATCTCCGCGCTGCACTCGTCGGCCGTGCGCTGCAGCCGCTGCCGGCGCCGGGACACCTGCTGCTCGTACCGCACGAGCCGCCCCATCGCGGCGTTCAGCTCCCCGTCCGTGCGCGCGCCCAGGTCGGACAGCTCCACCTCGGCGAGCATCTCGGACGCCAGCCGCCGGTACTCCTCGCCCCGCGGCGTCCCCAGCGTCACGTGCCGGGCGGAGGAACGGTGCCGGGCCGGGGTGTCCCGCAGGATCTCCCCCAGCCGCTCGACGACGGACGCCTGCGTGGGCGCGACGGCCAAGGGCGCCTCCCGCGGCAGGCGCCGGGCCAGCTCCGCCCGCAGGATGTCGATCCGCCCCTGCAGCAGCCGCCGCACATAACTGAGGTCGGCCTCGTCACGCTGCGCGTCCCGCCGCACCGTGCGCAGCTCGGCCAGGCTGAGCATGACCAGATCGCGCACCGCCCGGTCCTCGGGCAGCACCGGACTGTCCGTGCGCTGTGTGGGCGGCCGGCAGAACTCCCGTTCACCGATTCCCGCATGGGCCGACGGGACAGCCCCGAGCGGCTGTCCGATCCCTGGTGTGCTCATGTGCCTCAACCGTCCCCTCGACCGGCGTGTGCCAGCATCGTGCCACCGCGGGCGGCCACATGGTGAGCGAGTGCCCCCGATCCGCCCCAGATGGGCGTTAAGGAGTAAAAATAGCCCGCTCGGGGTCCTTCGTGGGTCGCCGTCGGCCGCCTGTTCGCCGACCGGCATGATGGCCGTATGCGAGCAGTGGTGCAGAGGGTCGACGGCGCGAGCGTGGTCGTGGACGGCGAGACGGTGGGGGCGATCGAGGGCGAGGGGCTGTGCGTCCTCGTGGGCGTCACCCACGAGGACACCGGGCAGAAGGCGGCGCAGCTCGCCCGCAAGCTCTGGTCGCTCCGGATGCTCCAGGACGAGAAGTCGTGCAGCGACGTCGACGCCCCGCTGCTGGTGATCAGCCAGTTCACCCTGTACGGAGACGCCCGCAAGGGCCGCCGCCCCACCTGGAACGCCGCCGCCCCCGGCGACGTCGCCGAGCCGCTGGTCGACGAGGTGGTGAGGCAGCTGCGCGCGCTGGGCGCGACGGTGGCGACGGGCCGCTTCGGCGCGAGGATGAGCGTGTCGCTGACCAACGACGGCCCGTTCACCGTCCTGCTGGAGATCTGAGCCGTACGGCTCAGGGCTCGACGACGGTCTCCTGCGCGGCGGCCGTGTCCCCGGCGATCAGCCGCGCGTCCACCGGCACGTTCCGCTTCACCAGCGCCAGTGCGACCGGCCCCAGCTCGTGGTGGCGCACGGACGTGGTGACGAACCCGATCTTCCGCCCGTCCGGTCCGTCGTCGGCCAGCCGGATCTCCGTGCCCGCCGGCGGCAGGTGGACCTCGCTGCCGTCCAGGTGCAGGAAGACCAGCCGGCGCGGCGGCTTCCCCAGGTTCTGCACCCGGGCCACCGTCTCCTGCCCCCGGTAGCAGCCCTTCTGCAGGTGCACGGCGGTGCCGATCCAGCCCAGCTCGTGCGGGATGGTGCGGTGGTCGGTCTCGAAGCCGAGCCGCGGCCGGTGCTGCTCGACCCGCAGCGCCTCGTGCGCGAGGATCCCGGCGGGCGGCCCCGCCTTCCGGGCGTACGGCTCCAGGTCGCCGCGCGGCAGGAACAGGTCCCGCCCGTACGGCGTCTCGCGGACGGCGACCCCTTCGGGCGCCTCCGCGATGGAACCGGCCGGCAGGTGCACCACCGCGATGTCGGCGGTGCGGTCGGCGACCTCGACCCGGTAGAAGAACTTCATCGACTCCAGGTACGCGATCAGCGCCTGGCGGGTGCCGGGTTCGACGTGCGCCCAGACCGTCTCCCCGTCGTCGACCAGGTAGAGCGCGTGCTCGATGTGGCCGTTGGCGGAAAGTATCAGCGCCTCGGTGGCCCGGTGCGGCGGCAGGTCGCTGACGTGCTGGGTGAGCAGCAGGTGCAGCCAGGACAGCCGCTCCGGGCCGGACACGGTGACGACCCCGCGGTGGGACAGGTCGACGAAACCGGTGCCCTCGGCGAGGGCGCGCTGCTCACGGAACAGGTCGCCGTAGTGGGCGGCCACGCCTTCGTCCACGCCCTCGGCGGGGACGGCGCCGGGCAGGGTCAGCAGGGGGCTTTTCATGCGCCAAGCCTACGACTCGGCGGCCGGGGCCTCCGGGGAGCAGTCCTCGCACCGGCCGAAGATCGCGAAGTGCTTCATGTCGGTGTCGAACCCGAACTGTTCGCGCAGCTTGGCGGCGAACTCGGCGGCCACCGAGAGGTCGGCCTCGATCACGTTCGCGCAGTCCCGGCAGACCAGGTGGATGTGGTGGTGCCGGTCGGCGAGGTGGTACGTCGGCGCCCCGTGCCCGAGGTGGGCGTGGC
Organism: Streptomyces sp. 12E; assembly: GCF_055633275.1. Lineage (NCBI taxonomy): Bacteria > Bacillati > Actinomycetota > Actinomycetes > Kitasatosporales > Streptomycetaceae > Streptomyces > Streptomyces sp. 12E. The sequence continues at coordinate 3,381,860 of NZ_JBVNCJ010000001.1, forward strand.
TGACCAGACCCAGCTCCTCGAGGAGCTCCAGCGTGCGGTACACGGTGGAAATGTTGACCCCCGACGCCGTCTTCCTCACTTCGCCGAGGATGTCGTCGGGGGTCGCGTGTTCGAGGGTGTCCACGGCTTCGAGCACCAGCTGCCGCTGCGGAGTCAGCCGGTAGCCGCGCTGCCTGAGGTCGCTCTTCCAGTCGGTGCTCACCACACCACGAGTCTAGAGCGACCCGTGCCCCGCCGGAGGGGGCCCGCTCGGAGAAGGCCTACTTGAAGAAGGCGATCCCGTCGTCCGGCATGTCGTCGGGCAGGGCCTTGGCCCAGCGCTCGACCTCCTCCGGGGTGACGACCTTCTTCAGGTGCGCCGACATGTAGGGGCGCAGCTCGACCTCGGGGGTCTGCTTCTCGCCGACCCACATCAGGTCGCTCTTGACGTAGCCGTACAGCCGCTTGCCGCCGGTGTAGGGCCGCGAGGCGGCGGTGCGCGCCACCGCGTCCGTGACCAGGTCGATCTGCGGCTTCTTGTCGGCCAGCTCGCCGTACCAGATCTCGATGACGCCGTCCTCGCGGGTCATCGTCACCTCGACCTTGCGGCTCGCGTCGATCCGCCAGAAGCCGTGCTCCGACTCCAGCGGGCGGACCTTGTTGCCGTCGCCGTCCAGCACCCAGGTGTGGGAGCTGTACTCCAGGAAGTCCCGGCCGTCGTGGGTGAACGTGACTTCCTGGCCGAAGTTGCACTTCTCGGCGCCGGGGAAGTCGTGCACGCCGGCGCCGGCCCAGTTGCCGAGCAGGAAGGCGAGCGGGACGAGGTCCTTGTGCAGGTCGGACGGGATCTCGATCATGAGCGGAACTTCCTGGCGTCGGTGATCAGCGCTGGCCCTGGTACAGCTTCTTCACGGTCAGCCCGGCGAAGGCGAGAACGCCGACGGCGACCAGGACCAGCAGGGCTTCGAAGAAGATAACCACGGGGTGCTCCTTGAGCGGGGGGTGCGATGGTGTGCACGGGGCCGGGCCCCAGCTTACGCGGCCGGGGCCCGGCCCCGTCGTGCGAGGTGCGTCCTCCCCCGTCTCAGCCCAGCAGCTGGCTCTGCAGCACCACCGTCTGCCGGAACGGCACGGCGTGCGCGGTCCCCTTCCGGGACTGCAGCACGACGGCGAGGACGTCACCGGCGGCGAGGTGGGCCATCCGCTCCTGTTCGGCGCCGTACGGCTCGGTCTCGACCTGGGCCGCGCGCCGGACGCCCGCGACCTCCGCCTTCACCGGGAACGACTCGTCGCTGTCGACGTTCTCGGCGCCCCGCACCCGGTAGGCCGGGACGTACGAGAAGTAGGGCAGGAAGAAGCCCTCCTCGACCATGGCCGCGGTGTCGAACCGCAGCAGGTAGATCCTCGTCCGGGTGCCGTCCGCGGTCGTCCAGCCGCGGGCCGCGATGTGCCGCAGACCGCCGTCGACGAGCTGCTGCCGGAAGGTCTCCCGCTGGTCCTCCTCCGCGTACTCCTCGAGGAAGTCGTCCGTCGCCAGCCAGCCGTCCTCACCGCGCAGCGCCTTGTTCTCCTCCGCCCCCTCGGGCGCGGGCAGCAGGAGGGCGCGCAGGTCGGCGTGGTGGGTGCCGGCAGGGTTGGACTCCGCCTGCGGTCCGGGGCTGCCGGCGGGCAACGGCGGCTTCGTCAGCTCCGGGTAGTCCCACCGGCCGTCGGAGGCGGTCGCCAGACCGGGTACGTCCGTCCGTTCCATCCGGGTGATGCCGTACGCCGTGCCCGCGCCGGCCACGGCGAAGGCCACGACGGCGGCGGTCCAGCGCAGGGCGGCACGCAGCGCCCGGCGGTCCTTGCGCGCCGGCGGCCCGGGCTCGGCCACCGCGCCCGGGGCGTCCGGTACGGCCGGCGGTCCCGCGGGCGGGGCGGGCACGAAGGTCTGCGGCTGCTCGGTCATACGGCCTTCCCCGGTTCGTCGATGCGGTCGAGCTGCTCGCGGAAGAGCGCGGCGGCGCTCTCGGTGTCCAGCGGTTTCGCGCCGTCCGCGGTGAGGGTGACCAGGACGTCGCCGACGTGGGCCGAGCACCGCATCGTGTCGAGGCCGTTCTCCGCGTCCGCCGGCAGGAAGCACCGGGCGTCCTCGTGGCCCTTGATCCGCGGCCCCTCCCGGAAGACGTCGAGGGTGTCGAGGAACTCGGTCTGGAACCGCGCGAAGTCCCGCACGGCCGCCCTGTTCCCCATCCGGGCGAGCACGACGTCCACGGTGAAGATCTCGTCCTCCTGGTAGATGCTGGCCGACCCGCTGGTGTAACTGCGCATCGCCATGCCCTCGACGCGCCACCGGTCGATCTCCTTCTCCAGCCGCTTGCGCTCGGAGCGCGGCAGACCGCGCAGCGACTCCTTCTGCAGCGCCGTGGCCCGGGCGCCGCTGAGCTGCGCGTCCGAGCCGAACTCGCCGAGGTCCGGTCCTCGAAGCCAGTTGTCGTACCCGTACGGCACGAGCATCCCGGCCAGCCCCCGCCCCTCGGACGCCTTGTCCTCGGCGGTCGCCCCGGGGAACTTCCATCCGGGCGCGCCGGCGTCGCGGTCGGCGTGCCGCACGGTCACGACGGTGTATCCGACGCCCGTGACGACGGCCCCGGCGAGCAGCACGGAGCCGACGACGGACGCGACGCGCCCCCACCGCACGGGCCGCTTCGCGGGGGCCCCGGCGGCGGTCCCGCCGGGGACGGGCGGGGCGGAGGGGACGGGCGGGACGGGCGCCGGGTTCCGTGTCTCGTTCACAGCCGCTCCATCTGCCGCTCGGCCAGATCCATGATCATTTCCTTGGGAACGGGCCTGCTCCCGTACACCCAGACCTCCATGGCGATGTCGCCGCGCCAGGCGTGCGCCTCCGCGCCGTACAGGGGCTCGTAGCCGGGTTCGACGTCGGGGCCGTGGTGGACGTACGCCCGGCCCTCCTCGGTGCCGGGGACGGCCCAGCTGTCCGTGTCCTCCACGTCCTCCGCCCAGTACTGGCCGTCGGCGACGCTGTCCGCGGCCGCCAGGACCTCCTCCTGGCGGAACTGGAGCAGCCGGATCTCCACGCTGTAGTCGTCGTCGAGCCAGCCGACGACGGCCGCCCTGCGGAACTCGTCCGTGGCCATCCGTCCGAACGTCCAGCCGGGCGTCTCGTACTGACCGGCGTACTCGGCGAGGTCCATCCAGCCGTCCTCGCCCAACGGCCAGGGGACCTCCCGCGCCGCCCGGGGCTTCTTCAGCAGCAGCTCGCGCAGGTCGCCGTCGGTCCTCACCCGGCGGTCCCGGGCCGCCGGCAACGGCTCGGGCGCCTCGCCCTTCGACTGCGCGAGCACCGGCTGCGACAGCGGCGGCAGCCCGGTGGGCTCGCGGTCGGCCTGGACGAGGTATCCGGTGCAGGCGCCGGCGACCACGCCGAGCACGGCCGCGGCGGCGATCAGTACGGCCGTCCGCCCCCGCCGGCGTTTCCGGTCCGCGTCCGGGGCCGGGCCCTCCGGTGTTTCCGGAGCCGGGCCGGACTCCGGTACGTCCGCCGGTCTCGGCGCGTCCGGGGCGTCGGCTGCTTCTTCGGGTTGTTCCACAACGTCCCTCACAAGAAGTGAAGCGCGTATTCCGTCCACGCGCGCACAGGAGACCCGCAGGCGTCGGCCGGAGTTGTGGCGATCATGATTACGATTCGGTCATGGCGAAGAAGCTTGTGATCAAAGTGACCGCGGGAACCGACGCACCCGAGCGCTGCTCGCAGGCGTTCACGGTGGCGGCGGTGGCCGCCGCCAGCGGGGTCGAGGTCTCCCTGTGGCTCACCGGCGAGTCCGCGTGGTTCGCCCTGCCGGGCAGGGCGGCCGAGTTCGAGCTGCCGCACGCCGCCCCGCTGCCCGACCTGCTGGACTCGGTCCTGGCCACCGGCCGGGTCACCCTGTGCACCCAGTGCGCGGCCCGCCGCGACATCGCCGAGAAGGACGTCATCGAGGGCGTGCGCATCGCCGGCGCGCAGGTCTTCGTGCAGGAGTCCCTGGCCGACGGGGTCCAGGCGCTCGTCTACTGAGCGGCCCTACCGGGGCCGCTTCCTGCCGTCCAGCTCGTCCCACCACTCGTCGGACTCCGGATCGCCGGACGGGTCGTCCCACCAGCGGTCCTCCGGCCCCCGCCGGTTGGCGACCGTCGCGGCGACCGGCGGGATGACCATGGCCGCGAGGCACATGCCCACGGCCGCCGGCACCGACCACAGCCGCACCACGCCCCAGGCCAGGACGAACAGCCCGACGCAGGTGCCCATCAGGACGAAGTAGACGTGCCGCCGGCGCGCGTACATACGTCCAGCGTAGGTCGGGACACACCGGAGGGCCGCACCCCGGGCGTCCAACCCGTGGGGTGCGGCCCTCCGGCCGTTCCCGTGTCCTCAGATCGCGATCGCGACCTCGGCCAGACCGCCCTGCTGGGCGACGACCGTGCGGTCGGCGGTGCCGCCGGGCACCAGGGCGCGGACGGTCCAGGTGCCCTCCGCCGCGTAGAAGCGGAACTGTCCGGTGGCGGAGGTCGGGACCTCCGCGGTGAACTCGCCGGTCGAGTCCAGCAGACGGACGTAGCCCGTCACCGGCTCCCCGTCGCGGGTCACCTGCCCCTGGATGGTGGTCTCACCGGGCTTGATCGTCGAGGCGTCCGGGCCGCCGGCCTTCGCACCGCACATGTCGTACTCCTGAAGTGGTCTGGAGAGGTCGGTCGGGAGGGTTACTTGCCGGGGCCGAGCTCGATCGGCACGCCGACGAGGGAGCCGTACTCGGTCCAGGAACCGTCGTAGTTCTTGACGTTCTCCACGCCGAGCAGCTCGTGCAGCACGAACCAGGTCAGCGCGGAACGCTCACCGATGCGGCACAGGGCGATGGTGTCCTTGGACAGGTCGACCTGCTCGTCCTCGTAGAGCGCCTTGAGCTCCTCGTCGGACTTGAAGGTGCCGTCGTCGTTGGCGTTCTTGGACCACGGGATGTTGCGGGAGGTCGGCACGTGGCCGGGGCGCTGCGACTGCTCCTGCGGCAGGTGGGCCGGGGCGAGCAGCTTGCCGGAGAACTCGTCGGGCGAGCGCACGTCGACGATGTTCTGGTTGCCGATCGCGGCCACGACGTCGTCGCGGAAGGCGCGGATGGACGCGTCCTGCGGCTTGGCCTTGTAGTCGGTCTTCGGGCGCTCCGGCACCTCGTCGCCGGGGACCAGCTCGCGGGCGTCGAGCTCCCACTTCTTGCGGCCGCCGTCGAGGAGCTTGACGTTCTCGTGGCCGTACAGCTTGAAGTACCAGTAGGCGTACGAGGCGAACCAGTTGTTGTTGCCGCCGTAAAGGACGACCGTGTGGTCGTTGGCGATGCCCTTGTCCGACAGGAGCTTCTCGAAGCCCTCCTGGTCGACGAAGTCACGGCGGACCGGGTCCTGCAGGTCCTTGGTCCAGTCGATCCGGATGGCGTTCTTGATGTGGTTCTTCTCGTAGGCGGTGGTGTCCTCGTCCACCTCGACGATGGCGATGGTCGGGTCGTCCAGGTGCTCCTGGACCCAGTCGGCGTCGACCAGGACGTCGCTGCGGCTCATGCTGTTTCTCCTCCGGGGCAGTTGCGGCGGGGCGTGCGGGTGAGAGGGTGCGCGCGGCCTCGACGGGGTCGGCGCACGGACGCCCTCAGCGGGGCGGGAAGGCGGACGGCAGGGCGTCCGCTCGTCAGAAGGTGCGACAGAGCATGGCGGCGACACGGCACAGGTCCACTGCCCGCCGCTTCGTGAGATCCGCCTGTCCCCTCGGCCGGAGGACGCTCGTCTGACACCGCATGGGTCCGATCGTAAGGACGGACGGGTACGCGTGTCACCGATGTGTCGCATGCTGAGACGCGATCGTCCGACATGCGGGACGGACGCCTTCGGGAGTCGCCGCTCCCCCGCTCCGCCCGCCCGGGCGGCCGCGGTCGGATTTACCCTACGGACACACCCGTCTCACTTCTCGGACAGGGCCCTCGTCCAGACCGTTCCTCACCCGACCAGGCGGACGTCGGAACCCTTCACCGTGATCTCCACCCCGTTCTCCGCGGCCCGGACCTCGTCCAGCCGGATACCGCCCGGCAGTCCGTCGACCCTCTGCTCGAAGTCGGTGATCCGCCGCACGCCGGACTCGACGATCTCGGCCCCGCCGAACTCCGGCACCCCGTCGGCCTTCACGCGCACGGTGTCGCCGTCCACGACCGTCACGGAGCTGAGCACGGAGACCGGCTCGGGCAGCTCGACGCCCAGCACGGCGGCCTCCACCGCGACCTTGATCTTCCCGTTGCCGCCGTCGGACAGCCCGACGACCCGGGCGGTGACGCCGGGGCCCACCCGGCCGGGCTCGGACCCGGCGGTCTCCAGCAGCTCGTCGTAGGCGATGGTGGCCGTGCCGGTGGCGTCGGCGGCCACGGCAGAGCTGAAGTCGGTGGAGAAGTCGACGCCGTGCAGGTCCGCGCTCAGGTCGGCGATCCTGATCGTCCGGGCGCCGTCACCGGTGCCGGCCTCGTAGTCCTCGATGCCCACCCGCACCTCGTCGAGGGTGCCGTCGGCGAGCTGGGTGAGGAACGGGAAGCCGCCGATCGACACCTCGGGGGTGTGCGCCAGGTTCTCGGTCGCCTTCAGGCGGTCGGCCGCCTCGCCCTCGGCGATGTGGACGGCCACGCGGTCGACGACGACGAAAACAGCGCCGAGTACCACCGTGATGACGAGCAGTATTCGCAGTGCGCGCATGCGGTCTTCCCCCACCGGGCGTGTGACGACGGCGTTCGTCGACGACCGGGCGGCCGTCCCAGCGCGAGGGTAGTGCCGGGGAGGGCGGGGGGCGGGAGTTTGTCGATCACTTGTGACAGGGGCCCGCCCCGGCGCCCGTCAGGAGAGCACGCGGGCCAGGACGTGCACCGCGGGGGCCGCCGCGGCCAGGGGCAGGGCCACGCCCGCCGTGAAGTGGACGAAGCGCGACGGGTAGTCGTAGCCCGCCACCCGGTGGCCGATCAGCGCGCACACCGTCGCGCCCGCTCCCACCAGCGCTCCCGCCGACCCGTCGGCCACGAACCCCGCACCCGCCGCGGCCGCCACCGCGACCACCACGGACACCGGCGTCGGCAGCGGCAGCGCCCGCGCCACCACCCCCGCCGCCACGGCCACCGCGCCCACGGTCACCGCGGAGGCGTCCGCCGCCAGGTACCCGGCCGCCGCGATCGCCAGCGCCGCCGCCACGACCGTCGCCATCAGGCCGTACATCCGCTCGTCGGGATCCGCGTGCGACCGCAGCTGCAGCACCAGCGACAGCAGCACCCACACGCCCAGCGTCCCCAGGATCGCCGCCGGCGACCGGTCGGACAGCAGCAGCGCCGCGTCCGCGGCCAGCGCGCCGAGGAACCCCAGCGCGATCCCCTGCCGCGCCGGCCACATCCCGTTCAGCCGGAACCAGCCCGCCGCCGTGAGCCCCTGGAGCACCACCAGCGGCACCAGCAGCGCGTACGTCCCCAGCGCCGCCCCACCGGCCAGCAGCAGCCCCAGCAGCGCGGTGAGCAGCGCCGGCTGCATCCCGGGTTCGATGATCGGCGACCGTCCCTCGGCCCGCGCCCGCTGCGCGTCCGTGACCCGCGTGTTCCCGCCCAGCGTGGCCGGCCCGTACTCGGGCCCGGCCCCGTCAGCCGCCGGGCCGGGCGGGGGGACGGAATCGGGAACGGGAGCGGGGCCGGGAGGGACCGGGGCGTACGCCGCGGCCACCGGCGGCTGCGTCTGCGTCTCCCACGTCTGCCCCTGCCACTGCTGCGTGTACTGCTGGTCCGCGTACGGGTCCTCGTACGCCTGCTGCTGCCCCGGCCACACGCCCTGGGCCCGCTGCGGGTCCTGGTACGGGTCGTACGCCCCGTACGGCTGGTTCGTCATCGCTCACCCTCCTGCGAACGGCGGAAGCACCTCGACCGTGCCGCCGTCGGCCAGCCGTACCGTCTCATGCGCGCGCTTGCCCACGGGATCACCGTCGACGAGGAACGAGCACCGCAGCAGCACGCGCGCGAGTTCGCCGGGGTGCCGCCCGCGCACCGCGTCGAGCGCCTCGGCGAGCGTGGCCGCCTCGTGCGTCTCCTCGGCCACCCCGGCCGCGGCCTTGGCGGCGGCCCAGTACCGCACCGTGACCTTTGCCATCTGCTGATTCCTCATGAGGTTGACGGTGAACACCGTCAGGCTAGCCCGCCCGGGACGCCACCCAGTCCCCGATCCGTCCCAGCAGCTCCTCCGGCGCCGCGTTCTCCGCGTGCCCCATGCCGGTCTCGACCCACAGTTCCCCGTGCTCCCCGGCGGCGGCCGCCAGCATCCGCGGGTGGTCGAGCGGGAAGTAGCCGTCCTGGTCCCCGTGCACGATCAGCAGCGGCGTGGGCGCGATCCGGGGCACCGCCTCGACGGGCGACACCGGCACCGGGTCCCACTGCCGGTGGTGGATCCGCGTCCGCAGCCCGTACCGCCCCACCAGCCGCCCGGACGGCCGGGTCACCAGCCAGTGCAGCCGCCGCATGGGGGCGGTGCCCCGGTAGAACCACCGCGCGGGCGCGCTCACGGAGACGACGGCGTCGACCCCCGCGCCGGCCCCGGTGTCCCGGCCGGCCGCGGCGTGCCGCAGCACCACCGAGCCGCCCATGGAGAACCCGACGGTGGCCACCCGGGCGTACCCCAGCTCACGCGCCCACCCCACCACCGCCGCGAGGTCGAGCACCTCCCGGTCCCCCACGGTCGACCGTCCGCCCGACGCCCCGTGCCCGCGGAAGGAGAACGTCACGACACCGCCGTACCGGGCGAAGGCCCGCGCCGCCCGCCGCACGTGCGGCCGGTCCGCGTGCCCGGTGAATCCGTGCGCGATCACGAAGACGAGATCACGGGAAGGAGGGTCCCCCGGCTCGTGCACGGAATCGACGGGCACCCCGTCCGCGGTGCGCAGGAACGTCCGCGAAGGCGCCCGGTCCCGCGTCGCCCCGGGCGTCTCGGAATACGGACGAATGGTGGATCGCGTGGTGGATCGCGCCACATGACCTGCCCGACCGGTGCTCATGTCGGCTATTGTGCTGCGAAGAGGACTCGGGCAGTGAAGCCCCCGGGTCCTTTTGTGCTTTCGGAAGCGTTGTATACGAACGCGGGAAACCGCCGGTGTACGGGCCGTCGAACGCACGCGGCAATGCCGTAAACGTCCTCGCAGGGACCGAGGAGGAACCAGACGTTATGGGCGAGCGAACCGTGCACGAGCGAACGACGACGATCCGGGCCGGTGGGGTGCGATGAGCTCTCTGCTGCTCCTGACCAACGCCCTCCAGCCGTCGACGGAGGTGCTCCCCGCCCTCGGTCTGCTGCTGCACAACGTGCGCGTGGCCCCCGCGGAGGGACCCGCCCTCGTCGACACCCCCGGCGCCGACGTGATCCTGGTCGACGGCCGCCGCGACCTCCCGCAGGTCCGCAGCCTGTGCCAGCTGCTGCGCTCCACCGGCCCCGGCTGTCCCCTCGTCCTGGTCGTGACCGAGGGCGGCCTGGCCGCCGTCACCGCGGACTGGGGCATCGACGACGTCCTCCTGGACACCGCGGGCCCGGCCGAGGTGGAGGCGCGCCTGCGCCTCGCCATGGGCCGCCAGCAGATCGTCAACGACGACTCCCCGATGGAGATCCGCAACGGCGACCTGTCGGTCGACGAGGCGACCTACTCCGCGAAACTCAAGGGCCGGGTCCTCGACCTGACCTTCAAGGAATTCGAACTGCTCAAATACCTCGCGCAGCACCCCGGCCGGGTCTTCACCCGCGCCCAGCTGCTCCAGGAGGTCTGGGGCTACGACTACTTCGGCGGCACCCGCACGGTCGACGTCCACGTACGGCGCCTGCGCGCCAAACTCGGCCCCGAGCACGAGTCGCTGATCGGCACCGTCCGCAACGTCGGCTATCGATTCGTCACCCCCGAGAAACCCGAGAAACCGGCGCGCGCCGCGGAGGACGCCCGGACCGAGGAGAAGGCGGACAGCGCGGAAACGGCCTCGTCCAAGGTGTGATAAGCCCTGCCCGCCCCGGGTATATCCGCGTAGACTCCGCGCGTGGCCAAGGTAACCAGGGATGATGTGGCGCGGCTGGCGGGGACGTCCACCGCCGTCGTCAGCTATGTCATCAACAACGGACCCCGGCCGGTCGCCCCGGCCACGCGCGAGCGCGTCCTCGCCGCGATCAAGGAGCTGGGGTACCGGCCGGACCGGGTCGCCCAGGCGATGGCCTCGCGGCGCACGGACCTCATAGGCCTGATCATCCCGGACGCCCGTCAGCCGTTCTTCGGCGAGATGGCGCACGCGGTCGAGCAGGCCGCCTCCGAGCGCGGGAAGATGGTGCTCGTCGGCAACACCGACTACATCGCCGAGCGCGAGGTCCACTATCTGCGGGCCTTCCTCGGGATGCGGGTCTCCGGCCTGATCCTGGTCAGCCACGCGCTCAACGACCAGGCCGCCGCGGAGATCGAGGCGTGGGACGCCCGGGTCGTCCTGCTGCACGAGCGCCCGGAGGCGATCGACGACGTCGCCGTCGTCACCGACGACCTCGGCGGCGCCCAGCTCGCCGTGCGCCACCTGCTGGAGCACGGCAACGAGTACGTGGCCTGTGTCGGCGGCACCGCGGAGACCCCCGCCGTCGGCGACCCGGTCTCCGACCACGTCGAGGGCTGGCGGCGCGCGATGGAGGAGGCCGGCATACCGACCGAGGGCCGCCTCTTCGAGGCCCCGTACAACCGCTACGACGCCTACCGCGTCGGCCTGGACATCCTCTCCGGCCCGGACCGCCCGCCCGCGGTCTTCTGCTCCACCGACGACCAGGCGATCGGCATCCTGCGCGCCGCGCGGGAGCTGCGGATCGACGTGCCGGGAGAGCTGGCGGTCGCCGGGTTCGACGACATCAAGGAGGCGGCGCTCGCGGACCCGCCGCTGACCACGGTCGCCTCCGACCGCTCGGCGATGGCCCGCGCGGCGGTCGACCTCGTCCTGGACGACGGCGTGCGGGTGGCGGGTTCCCGCCGCGAGCGGCTGAAGGTGTACCCGTCCCGCCTGGTGGTCCGCCACTCCTGCGGCTGCAGATGACCCGCCCCCCTCGACCGGACCCGCGGCCGCTGTCCGGACCCGCGTCCTTCATATCGGGCATACGAGGTTCTGCCGGGCTTCTCAGCACACACTCAGCTCGCTCTCATGGTCGGGCGCGAGGCTCGGAGCCATGACCGAGAGCCCCCGCCCCAGCGGCGAGTACGCAAGCCCCGCCCCGGTGAACCCCGAGTGGCCGCCCCCGCCGGCGTACGCGCCGCCCCCGCGGCCCGTGCGGGAGCCCGCGCGGGAAATCACGCAGGAGCTCCCTGTGCAGCCCGCCCGGGAACACGCGCAGGGGTTCCCGCAGGAGTCCGCGCCGCGGCCTTCGCGGAGGAAGCGCGTCCGCGGCCCGGCGGCCCTGCTCGTGGCCGTGGCGATCGTCGCGGCGGTGGTGGGCGGCGGCGCCGCCTACGGCATCCAGGAGCTGGCCGGCGGCGACCCGGCCGCCGCCGGCCCGACCGGCACCACCGTCGTACCGTCGAGCCAGAAGGGCACGGTGGCCGGCGTCGCGAAGGCGGTCACCCCGAGCATCGTCGAGATCAACGCGACCTCGAACTCCGGGTCCTCCACCGGCTCCGGCGTGATCATCACGTCCGACGGCGAGATCGTCACCAACAACCACGTCGTGTCCGGGGCCACCTCGATCGAGGTGCGCACCAGCGACGGCACGACGTACACGGCGGAGACCGTCGGCGCCGACAGCGGCAAGGACCTCGCCCTGATCAAGCTGGAGGGCGCCTCCGGTCTGCAGGCGGCCACCCTCGGCGACTCCGACGGTGTGCGGGTCGGGGACCAGGTCGTGGCGATCGGCTCCCCCGAGGGCCTGACCGGAACGGTGACCAGCGGCATCGTCTCGGCCCTCGACCGTGACGTGACCGTCTCCAAGGACGAGGGCCAGGGCCGGCAGCAGGGCGGCGGCTGGCCGTTCGAGTACGGCGGCCAGGAGTTCAACGGCGACACGGGCGGCGCCACGACCACGTACCAGGCGATCCAGACCGACGCGTCCCTGAACCCCGGCAACTCCGGCGGCGCGCTGATCGACATGAACGGCCGCGTCATCGGCATCAACTCCGCGATGTACTCGTCGAGCGGCAGCGGCTCCTCCTCGTCCGACGCGGGCAGCGTGGGCCTGGGCTTCGCCATCCCGGTCGACACGGTCACGTCCGACCTGCCGGCGCTGCGCTCCGGCTCGACGACCTGACGCGCCGCCCGCGTACCGTGCGAGGCTGAAGGCCTGACCCCGTAGAGAGCCGTGAGGAACCCCGAGCCCATGAGCCCCGCAGAAGGCGACCGTGCCCCCCAGCGCATCCTGATCGTCGACGACGAGCCGGCGGTGCGCGAAGCGCTCCAGCGCAGCCTGGCCTTCGAGGGCTACGACACCGAGGTCGCCGTCGACGGCGCGGACGCCCTGGAGAAGGCGGCGGCCCACCGGCCCGACCTGCTCGTCCTGGACATCCAGATGCCCCGCATGGACGGCCTGACCGTCGCCCGCCGCATCCGCGCCACCGGCGACACCACGCCCATCCTGATGCTGACCGCCCGGGACACGGTCGGCGACCGGGTGACCGGCCTCGACGCGGGGGCGGACGACTACCTGGTCAAGCCGTTCGAGCTGGACGAGCTGTTCGCCCGGATCCGCGCCCTGCTGCGCCGCAGCTCGTACGCGGCGGCGGTGGCCGCATCCGCCGGGTCCGACGACGTCCTCGCCTTCGCCGACCTGCGCATGGACCTGGCGACCCGCGAGGTCACGCGCGGCGCCCGGCGGGTGGAGCTGACCCGCACGGAGTTCACCCTCCTCGAGATGTTCATGGCCCACCCGCGCCAGGTGCTCACCCGTGAGCAGATCCTGAAGGCCGTCTGGGGCTTCGACTTCGAGCCCTCGTCCAACTCGCTCGACGTGTACGTCATGTACCTGCGCCGCAAGACCGAGGCGGGCGGCGAGCCGCGCCTGGTGCACACGGTGCGGGGGGTGGGGTACGTGCTGAGGCAGGGCGGCGCGGAGTGAGCGGGCTGGTCCGCCGCGTCCGCGCCCTGCCCATCCGGGCCCGGCTGTCGCTGCTGGTGGCGGCGGCGGTGGCGTTCGCGGTGGCGGTGGTGGCGGCGGCGTGCTGGTTCGTGGTGAAGAGCGTGCTGGTGAACTCGCTGGACGAGGCCCTGAAGGCGAACCGCATGAACGGACAGCAGGTGAGCAAGTACCTCGACCTGCGCACGGGCCTGTGCGCCCACGATCCCGTCACGCACGAGGAGAACCCCTTCGGCTCGTCCGTGCAGCTCGTGGACGGCGAGGGCGGGAGCTGCCTCATCATCGGCACGGAGGAGGTCCCGCTCACCGGCGCCGACCGCGCCGTCGCCGAGGGCGCGTCCGCCGACGCGCTGCACGACGCGACGGGCTCCGACGGCGGGCGGTACCGGGTCTTCACCTACACCGTGCCCGGCCTGCGGGACGTCGCCGTCTCCGCCGCGCGCCCGCTGAGCGAGGTGGACGACTCCCTCAACAACCTGGCGCTGGTCCTGGTCTTCGTCGCGGGCGCGGGGGTCGTGGGCGCCGCCGCCGCCGGCCTCTGGGTGGCCCGGACCGCCCTGCGCCCCGTGGACGAGCTGACCCGGGCCGTGGAGCACGTGGCCCGGACCGAGGACCTCACCGTCCGCATCCCCGTCGACGACGCCGACGAGGACGAGATCGCCCGTCTCTCCCGCTCCTTCAACTCCATGACGTCCGCGCTGGCCAGCTCCCGCGACCTCCAGCAGCAGCTGATCGCGGACGCCGGCCACGAGCTGCGCACCCCGCTCACCTCGCTGCGCACCAACATCGAACTCCTCACCCGCAGCGAGGAGACGGGCCGTCCGCTCCCGGAGGCCGACCGCAAGGCCCTGCTCGCCTCCGTGAAGGCGCAGATGACGGAACTGGCCGCGCTCATCGGCGATCTGCAGGAGCTGTCCCGCCCCGACACCGGCCAGCACGCGGGCCGGGCGCAGATCGTCGCCTGGCAGGACGTCGTCGAGTCGGCCCTGCGCCGCGCCCGGCTGCGCGGCCCCGAGCTGACCATCACGGCGGACGTCCACCCGTGGTACGTCAGGGCGGAGCCGTCCGCGCTGGAGCGGGCGGTGGTCAACATCCTGGACAACGCGGTGAAGTTCAGTCCGCAGGGCGGCGTGATCGAGGTGCGCCTGGCCGACGGCGTCCTCACCGTCCGCGACCACGGCCCCGGCATCCCCGTCGACGAACTCCCGCACGTCTTCGACCGGTTCTGGCGCTCCCCCACGGCCCGCGCCCTCCCGGGCTCCGGCCTCGGCCTGTCCATCGTGGCCCGCACGGTCCAGCAGGCGGGCGGCGAGGTGGCCCTGACCCGGGCGGACGGCGGCGGCACCACGGCCACGGTCCGCCTGCCGGGCGCACCGACCCCGCCGCCCGAGGTGCCCTAGGCGCGTTCGGCGGCAACCTTTCCGTGCCGGGCGGCGACCGGTCGTCGTCCCCTCCCCCACACGGAACGGATCGCCGCATGAGCGAGCACCGCAGCACGGCCCGGCACCGCAGGTCCGGGAAGATCCTGGCCGTCGGCCTCCCCGTGGCCCTGGCCACCGCCGGACTCCTGGTCCACGGAAACGGCCTCCTGCCCCAGCAGGAGGCGTCCGCCGCGTCGGCCGCCGCCCCCGCCTGGGCCACCGCCGCCGCCGACGGCTTCGCCTCCGTCGACGCGCTCGGCCAGAACGGCACGTACGGCGGCCGGGACGGCAGGACCGTCACCGTGCGGACGCAGGCGGACCTGGAGAAGTACGCCACGGCCGCCGAACCGTACGTCATCGTCGTGGCCGGGACGATCACGATGAACCCGGTCGGCAAGGAGATCAAGGTCGCCTCCGACAAGACGATCGTGGGCTCCGGCACGTCCGGGCACATCGTCGGCGGGGGCTTCTTCCTCGGCCAGGGCGTGCACAATGTGATCATCCGCAACCTGACGGTCCGGGACGCCTACCAGGGCGTCTGGAACGACAAGGAGCACGACTTCGACGCGATCCAGATGGACGGCGCCCACCACGTCTGGATCGACCACAACGACCTGCGGCACATGGCCGACGGCCTGATCGACGTCCGCAAGGACAGCACGTACGTGACGGTCTCCTGGAACAGGCTCGGCCAGAACAACAAGACCTTCGGCATCGGCTGGACCGGGAACGTCGTCACGGACATCACGATCCACCACAACTGGTTCCGCGAGACCGAGCAGCGCAACCCCTCCACGGACAACGCCGCCCACGCGCACCTCTACAACAACTTCCTCGAGGACGTCGCGAACACGAGCATCAACTCCTCGTACGGCAACTACTCGCGCGGCGGCACCCGGATGGTCCTGGAGAACAGCTACTTCCAGGGCGTGAAGAACCCGGTCATCAAGGACGCGACGGCGACGATCGTGCAGCGCGGCAACGTCTTCTCGGGCACGTCGGGACGGAACGAGAGCGGCGGTACGGCGTTCGACCCGAAGGCGTACTACCCGTACGCGCTCGACAAGGCGGCGGACGTGCCGTCGCTGCTGAAGTCGGGCACGGGCCCGCGCACGGACATCGGCACGACGGCCGCGGCGGCGGAGGTCTCCCCGAAGGCCGCGGCGGCCACGACGTTCACCGTCGCCAAGGACGGCTCCGGGCAGTACAGGACGGTCCAGGCGGCGGTGAACGCCGTCCCCGCGAACAACGCCTCCCGCGTGGTGATCTCCATCAAGCCGGGCACGTACCGCGAGACGGTCAAGGTCCCGTCGAACAAGCCGCACGTCACCTTCCAGGGCACCGGCGGCAGCCGCAAGGACACGGTGATCGTCTACGACAACGCGGCCGGCACGAAGAAGCCGGACGGCTCGGGCACGTACGGCACCTCCGGCAGCGCCACGGTCGCCGTGGAGGCCGACGACTTCCAGGCGCGCAACCTGACGATCTCCAACGACTTCGACGAGCGCGCCAACCAGTCCCTCTCCGGCCACCAGGCGGTCGCCCTGCGCACGGCGGCCGACAAGGTCTTCCTGGACAGCGTGATCGTCGAGGGCGACCAGGACACCCTCCTCCTCGACACGGCCGCCAAGGACAGGCTGGGCCGGGTCTACGTCACCAACTCCTACGTCGTCGGGAACGTCGACTTCATCTTCGGCCGGGCCACCGCGGTGATCGACCGCTCGGTCATCACGCTGAAGAAGCGCTGGGACGGCTCCTCCGCCGGCTACGTCACGGCCCCGAGCACGGCCGCGAACCGCAAGGGCATCCTCATCGCCAACTCGGCGGTGGGCGGCGACGTCTCCGACCGCACCTTCCACCTCGGCCGCCCCTGGCACGCCGGCGGCGACGCCTCCCTCGACCCGCAGACCACGGTCCGCAACACCAGCCTCAGCGCCGCGATCCGCACCACGCCCTGGACCGACATGAGCGGCTTCTCCTGGAAGGACGACCGCTTCGCCGAGTACAGGAACACCGGTTCCGGTTCGGGCGCGGCGAGCAGCAACCGCCCCCACCTGTCCGACGCCCAGGCAGCCGACCAGGAGGTCGCCGACTGGCTGGCCGGCTGGACGCCCTCGGCGTCCTGACCCCTCGCGCCCGGTCCCGCGCCCTCCTCGGCGTGGGGCCGGGCGCCTCAGTGGAAGCCGAGCATCCCGGGGGAGTCGATGTCGACCGTGACCACGCCGGACGGGTACGCCTCTTCACGGTCCGTCAGCAGAATGGACATGCCCGTGAACTCCGGACGCGGCAGGGCGCAGTACAGGGCGTGACAGGTGTCCGCGCCGCCGTAACCGTCTCGGATCATGGTTCCGACACTGACCGAGGCGACGGTGCCGAGCTCGTCGACCACGACCGATGAGAAGGACAGAACACGCTGCGCCGCGCCCGCGTCCTCGGACTCCGCCTGCGTCAGGCAGAGCGCCGGAATCCGGAGAAGGTCACCCGGGGTACGGGCCATGTTGCCCGCTAGAAGGTTCAGCGTCTTGTGCCCGTCCGCGAGAGCACGGGTGGCAGCCGTGTCCAGGATGATCACGCAGCCGCGCCCCGTGCCAGGCGAGCCTTCTCCGCGGCGAGCCGGTAGATGTTCCCCAGCACGTCAGGGGACTGATCGAAATCCTCGTCGCTGAGGTCGAGGCCGATGACCTCGCGCACGACCCGCCGGTCGGCCGCGACCCGTTCGGCGATCTGCTCCGCGGTGGGCTGCTCCGAGGCCAACTGCTCGACCAGCTGCCCGAGGGTCATGCCCCGCTCCTTCGCGACCTGGGCGAGGTGGTCGCGGGTCTGCCGGGACACCTGGATGGTGGTGTGTTCTGCCATGGATTCACCATAATCAGACCACGGCAGCCCGCACAGGCTCACCCGATCGCATCACCCGGAAGAGGGGGTGTGACACGCTTCCGGGTATGTCGACACCACCGGACGGGCTGCCCGTCTACCGCGTACTGACCGGTCCCGACGACCCGGCCTTCTGCCACCGGGTGAGCGAGGCGCTGGAGCTGGGGTACAGGCTGCACGAAGGGCCTGCCGTCACCTTCGACGGTGAGCGGGTGATCGTCGCGCAGGCGGTCGTGTGGCCCGGGTAGCGGCACGGGCACGCGTCGGGGCCGGCACGGGGCGGTGCACACCCCCCGTACCGGCCCCGACGACGGTCACCGCACGATGGTGATGCGGTCCGCCTTCGGTGGGGCGATCGGGGTCGTGGGCGTCGAGTGGGTGACCAGGTACCGCTCCAGGGCCGCCAGGTCGTCCTCGCCGACCAGGTCGTTCGTGCCCTGGCCCAGCGTCGGGAAGCCGTCGCCGCCGCCCGCGAGGAAGCTGTTGGTCGCGACGCGGTAGGTGGCGGACGGGTCGATGGGCGCGCCGTCGAGCCTGATCGAGTCCGTGACCACGCGGTCCGCGCCGGTCTTCGTCAGGTCCAGGGTGTAGGTCAGGCCGGAGGAGATCTGGAGGATCTTCGGGGCCGCCTCGTTCGCGCCGCTGACCTGCTCCTTCAGGGCCTGGACGAGCTGCGCCCCGGTGAAGTCCTGGAGGTTGACCGTGTTGGCGAACGGCTGCACGGTGAAGGCCTCGGCGAAGGTCACCACGCCGTCGCCCTCCGCGCCGCCGGCCGCGTGGGTGAGGGACGCGCGGATGCCGCCGGGGTTCATCAGCGCCAGGTCGGTCTCCGCGTCCAGCGTCCTGCCGTACTCCAGCTGCGCGTCGGCGATCAGGTCGCCGAGCGGGGACTCCGTGCCGTCCTTGACGATGTCGCCGGAGATGTAGCCGATCGCGCGGTCGCCGATGGGGGCGGCGAGGGTGTTCCACTTGTCGATCAGTCGGGTCATGTCCGGCGCCTCGGGGACGTCCCGGGTGACCACGTGGTTCGCGGACTTCACGGCCGTACGGGCGATGTCACCCGTCGCGCGGTCGTAGGTCAGCGTGGTGTCCGTGTAGAGGCGGCCGAAGGACGCGGCCGAGGTGACCATGCGGGGCTTGCCCGCAGGGTCGGGGATGGTGCACACGTACGCGTTGTGGGTGTGGCCGGTGACCAGCGCGTCCACCTGCGGCGAGACGTTCTTCGCGATGTCCGCGATCGGGCCGGAGACGCCGGCGCCGGCGCCCGGGGAGTCGCAGTCGTAGTTGTAGGAGGACGAGGCCGGGAAGCCGCCCTCGTGGATGAGCGCCACGATCGACTTCACGCCCTGGCGCCGGAGCTCCTCGGCGTACTTGTCGATCGTCTCGACCTCGTCCTTGAAGGCGAGGCCCTTCACGCCCTCCGCCGAGACGATGTCCGGGGTGCCCTCCAGGGTCACGCCGATGAAGCCGACCTTGACGCCCTGCTTCTTCCACACCCAGTACGGCTCGAGGAGGGGCTTCCCCGTCTTCTCGTCCAGGACGTTCGCCGCCAGGTACGGGAAGTCGGCGCCCTTGAACCGCTTGTCGGTGTAGCAGCCCTCGGTGGGGTGGCAGCCGCCGTTCTGGAGGCGGGCCAGTTCCTTCGCGCCCTCGTCGAACTCGTGGTTGCCGACGCTCGTCACGTCGAGGTCGAGCTTGTTCAGCGCCTCGATGGTGGGTTCGTCGTGGAAGAGGCCCGAGAGGAGCGGGGAGGCGCCGACCATGTCGCCGCCGGCGGCGGTGATGGAGTAGCGGTTGCCCTTGCGCGCCTCGCGCAGGTGGGTGGCGAGGTACTCCACGCCGCCCGCGTCGACGGTCTTCGTCGTGCCGTCGGGCTGGAGTTCGGTGACCCGGCCGGAGGAGCCGGACGGCGGCTCCAGGTTGCCGTGCAGGTCGTTGAAGGACAGCAGCTGCACGTCCTGGTAGCGGCCGGGGTGGGTCTTCCCCTTGCTCCCGTGGCTCTCGCCCGCGGTCGCCGACCCCGGCAGGGCCGCCGCGGCCAGCGCGCCGGCGGTGAGCACACCGGCGGCGGTCGCGAGGAGACGGTTCGTACGGCGTCTGCGGCGCTGGTGGTGCGCCGGGGATGTGGCTGGCATGCGCCCCCCTGTGGGTCCGAATGGGTACCGGCGCAGCCTAGAGTCAACGCGCGTAGCGCAACAGGGTGTCCAGGGTTACGGCCTGGTTGAGGTTTCGTCGACACCGCCGCTGTCCGTTTTGGGGCCGCCTCCCCTTAATCTCGTACGCATGACCAGCGACGACTTCGCACGGCCCGGCCGCCCCCGCTCGCTCCAGACGTACGCCGCGCTCGGCCCCGAGCAGACCGGGGCGGTGCTCGACCTGCTCGCGGAGGCCGCCCGGACCGACGGACAGCAGGCGGTGTCCGAACAGGGGCGGCTGCAGCTGCGCGGCGGGGAGCGGGACGGGGTCTCGCACCTGCTGCTCTCCGTCGACGGCGAACTCGTCGGATACGCCCAGCTGGAGGACACCGATCCGGTGGAGCCGCCGGCCGCCGAGCTGGTCGTGCACCCCTCGCACCGGGGCGGCGGCCACGGGCGGGCGCTCGGTTCGGCGCTGCTCGCCGCCTCCGGGAAGCGGCTGCGGGTGTGGGCGCACGGCGGCCACTCCGCCGCCCGGCACCTCGCGCAGGTCCTCGGGCTGACGCTGTTCCGGGAACTGCGTCAGATGCGGCGGCCGTTGGCCGGCCTCGACCTGCCCGACCCGGTGCTGCCGGAGGGCGTGCGCGTCCGTACGTTCGTGCCGGGGCGGGACGACGCCGCCTGGCTCGCGCTGAACGCCGCGGCCTTCGCCCACCACCCCGAGCAGGGCGCCCTCACCCAGCGCGACCTGGACGACCGCAAGGCCGAGGCGTGGTTCGACCCGGAGGGGTTCTTCCTTGCGGAGAAGGACGGCCGGCTCGTCGGCTTCCACTGGACCAAGGTGCACGCGGCGGAGCGCCTCGGTGAGGTGTACGTCCTCGGGGTGAGCCCCGACGCCCAGGGCGGCGGCCTCGGCAGGTCGCTGACCACGATCGGGCTGCGGCACCTGGCGGAGCGGGGACTGCCGACGGCCATGCTCTACGTCGACGCCGACAACAAGGCGGCGGTCTCCGTCTACGAGCGCCTCGGCTTCGTCACGCACGAGACGGACCTGATGTACCGGACGGAGACCTGAGTCCGCGGAAGGTGACGCGGCGCCCCGGTTCCGTCGCGCACACCGCGCCCACCACGACCGCCGCGTACAGCAGTGCCGCCCACCGGTCGTGGGCCGCCGCCCACCTCGGGTCGCCCGGGGCCACGAACAGGGCCCGGCTCCCGGGGGCCGGCGGCGGACCCAGGACCGTCAGGACGAGCAGGAGCCCGGCGACCGTCCGACCCGGCCGGGTGCCGTCCCCGCGGTGGATCGCGAGCGCCGCCCCCGCCAGGGCGAGGGCGAGGGCCGTCGCCGCCTCCAGGGTGGTCCCGGCGGCCGGGGGCGTACGGGCTCGGGCACCAGGGGCGGCGCGGCGGTCCACCACACGGCGGCGACCGGGACCACGAGGAGGACGCGCAGTCCGTGGCGGACGGCGCGCCGGACGGGGACGACGGCCGTGGCGTGCCGGGCCGGGGCGTCCAGCACCGAAGGCCGCCCCCCGGCGCGAAGGCCACGGCGGACGCCCGCAGCACGTTCAGCGCCGGCCGGCCGTCCGCCCCCTCGCCCGTCGGCCTCGGCGCGGCGGCGAGCAGCAGGCCCGGGGCGCCGGCCGCGTCGCCGTCCTCCCCGTAGGGCGCGCTCCCCCGCCACACCGCCGGGAACGTCTCCCGCACGACGTCGTCGACGATCCCCGCGTCGGCGCACCGGCTGCGCATCCGGGCGGTCAGCCACGGCGCGTACCGCCGGTACAGCTCCTCGAAGGCGCGCCGGTCCCCGTCCGACGCGACGGCGCGCAGCAGCTCCCCGTCGCTTCTCGTTTCGCTCACGTCCCCTCATCGACCGGGCCCGGCCGATCGGTTCACGGGAGGCACGGGAACACCGTTTGACTTTTCCGTCCCTCCTACACCACCCTTTCACTACTCAATTAGTGAAAGGGTGGTTGCCGAGTGATCGACTACCGCATCGACCGGCACAGCGGCACAGCCACCTACGTCCAGATCGTGCAGCAGACCAAGCAGGCCCTACGCCTGGGCCTGCTGGAACCCGGCGACAAGCTGCCCACGGCCCGCGAGGTCGTCGAAGCCACCGCCGTCAACCCCAACACCGTGCTGAAGGCCTACCGCGAGCTGGAACGCGAGGGCCTGGTGGAGGCCCGGCGCGGCCTGGGCACCTTCGTGCGGCGCTCCCTGGGCGCCGCCCCCGCCGACTCCCCGCTCCGCGCGGAGCTGGAGGACTGGACGTCCCGGGCCCGCGAGGCCGGACTGGAGCGGGAGGACCTGGCCGCGCTCTTCACCGCCGTACTCGAATCGCACTACCCGGCGCGCACGCCGGACCCCGCACATCCGAAGACCTCTCAGGGAGACCCGTCATGACCGTCCCGGCCATCGAGGCGGACGCGCTCGGCAAGCGCTTCGGCCGTCGCGCCGCATGGGCGCTGCGCGACTGTTCCTTCCGACTGCCCGCCGGCCGCGTCTGCGCCGTCGTCGGCCCCAACGGCGCGGGCAAGTCGACGCTGATCGCGATCGCCGCCGGGCTGCTCGCCCCCACCGAGGGCACGGTCACCGTCCTCGGCGCCGATCCGGCGTCGGCCCGCCCCCGGGTGGGCTTCGTCGACCAGGGCAAGCCGCTGTACCCGCAGCTCACGGTCGACGAGACGCTGCGCATGGGCGCCGACCTGAACCCGGGCCGCTGGGACGCGGACACCGCGCGGCGGATCGTGGCCGGCGGCGACCTGGACCCGCGAGGGCGCGTCCGCGCCCTCTCCGGCGGCCAGCGCACCCGCGTGGCCCTCGCGCTCGCCCTCGCCAAGCGTCCCGAACTGCTGCTCCTGGACGAGCCGATGGCCGACCTCGACCCGCTGGCCCGGCACGAGCTGATGGGCGTCCTGATGGGGCAGGCCGCCGCGCACGGCACGACGATCGTGATGTCCTCGCACATCGTCGCCGAGCTGGAGGACTCCTGCGACCACCTGCTGCTGATCGGCGGCGGCCGGGTCCGCCTGGCCGGCGAGATCGACGACCTGCTGGCCGCCCACACCCGCGTCTCCGCCCCGGCGACGACGGACCTGGCCCCGCACGACGTCGTGGAGTCCCGCACCACCGGCCGCCGGCTCAGCGCGCTGATCCGTCCCTCCGGCCCGCTGCCCGGCGACTGGAGCACCGGCGCGCCGTCCCTGGAGGAGCTCGTCCTGTCCTACCTGCGCAACCCCGAGGCCCTCACCCCGGCCGACCCCATGGAGCCCGCCGCATGACCGCCGCCCTGACCGCCCCGGCCACCTCCGACCGCCCCGCACCCGCGCCCCGGCAGCTGCGCTGGCTGTACCGGCTGCACCGCCCGGCCCTCCTCACCGGTGCGACGGCCGTGCTGCTGCTCGGCGCGGCCCTGCTCTGGCTCGGCGGTCCGCTCACCGACGCCTCGGTGGCGGCCTGGAAGCAGTACGACGCCTGCAGTTCCACCCTGACATGCAGCTACGACCAGGACTCGATCCTGCTCTACAGGAACGTCTACGACTACACGACCATCGCCCTCCTCGCCGTGCCGTTCCTGGTCGCCGCCTGGGCCGGCGGCTCGCTGACCGGCCGCGAGATGGAGTCCGGCACGGTCCGCCTCGCCTGGACCCAGGGCGTCTCCCCGGCCCGCTGGCTGGCCTCCCGGCTCGCCTTCCCGGCCGCGCTGACCGCTGCAGCGACCGGCCTGCTGGTCTGCCTGCACCGCCTGGCCTGGACGGCGGCCGACGGCCGCATCGGCACCGCCAAGTCGTGGAACGCCGTCCCCACGTTCTACGCCAACGGCACCGTCCCGGTGGCCCTGGCCCTGGCCGGGCTGGCCGCGGGCGTCCTCGCGGGGCTGCTGCTGCGCCGCGCCATGGCCGCGCTCGCCGCGGCCGCCGTCGCGCTCGGCGTGCTGTGGGCGGCCGTCCACGCCGCCCTGCCGCACCTGTGGCCCGCGACCACCCGGTTCAGCAGCCTGCGGTACGGCCCGGACGGATCGGGCATCGTGGTCGGCCAAGGCGTGGTGACCGCCGACGGCGACCGGCTGGACCTCCCCTGCTACACCAGCATGCTGCCCGAGTGCGAGTCGACCCTGTCCGACCTGCACGCCGTCGGCTTCTACCGCGACCTCCACCCCGCCGCCCACTACTGGCCGCTCCAACTGGTCGCCTCCGGCGTCCTGCTCGCCGTCGCCGCGCTGCTGGCCTACGCGGCCTTCCGGCTGCTGCGCCGCCGCACGGCCTGACGCCCGCGTCCGTACGTCCCTCCCGGCGGGGAGGGACGTACGGACGCGCGCCGGGGCCCGGACCCCCGCGGGTCGCCGCCCGATATCCGGGACGTCATGTCTCCGTAACCGTCGATTCAGACGGGCTTGCGACGCTCGGCCAATGCATCCCGCCGTGCCGGAGCCCTCACCGCCCACAAGGGTGAACGGGGGGAACGGGAACGCCTCAGGGCCACCACCGCTCCCACCCGCGCGTTCCGACGCGCCCGTGGCGCTCCCGGCGCGGAAGAATGGGGACATGAGCCAGCCCGACGCCCAGGCACAGCACCCGCAGCCCTCCGTGGGCTCCATAGCCGCCCACCGCCCGCACACCGTGGCCGGAACGGTCTCCGATCTGGAACCCGACATCGACGCGGACCTCGACGGTTACGAGGAGGCGCTGGCGGAGGGCGCCACACCGCTCCCGCAGGGCCGCTTCCTCGACCGGGAGCGCAGCTGGCTCGCGTTCAACGAACGCGTCCTCGAACTCGCCGAGGACCCCGCCACGCCGCTGCTGGAACGCGCCAACTTCCTGGCGATCTTCGCCAGCAACCTGGACGAGTTCTTCATGGTCCGCGTGGCCGGACTGAAGCGCCGCATCGCCACCGGCGTCGCCACCCGCTCCGCCTCCGGCCTCCAGCCGCGCGAGGTGCTGGAGATGATCTGGGCCCGCTCCCGCGAGCTGATGGCCCGGCACGCCGCCTGTTACCACGAGGACGTCGCCCCCGCACTCGCGGAGGAGGGCATCCACCTGGTCCGCTGGAACGAGCTGACGGAGAAGGAACAGGCCCGCCTGTTCACCCTCTTCCGGCACCAGATCTTCCCGGTCCTCACCCCGCTCGCGGTCGACCCCGCGCACCCCTTCCCGTACATCTCGGGCCTGTCGCTGAACCTGGCCGTGGTCGTCCGCAACCCGGTCACCGGCCACCGGCACTTCGCCCGCGTCAAGGTGCCGCCGCTGCTGTCCCGCTTCCTGGAGAGCTCCCCCGGCCGCTACGTCCCCGTCGAGGACGTCATCGCCGCGCACCTGGAGGAGCTGTTCCCGGGCATGGAGGTGCTGCAGCACCACGCCTTCCGGCTCACCCGCAACGAGGACCTCGAGGTCGAGGAGGACGACGCGGAGAACCTGCTCCAGGCGCTGGAGAAGGAGCTCATGCGGCGCCGCTTCGGGCCGCCGGTGCGCCTGGAGGTCGAGGAGTCCATCGACCGCGAGGTGCTGGACCTGCTGGTGCGCGAGCTGAAGGTCGGCGAGGCCGAGGTGTACCCGCTGCCCGGCCCGCTGGACCTCACCGGCCTGTTCCGCATCCACGGCCTGGACCGGCCCGAGCTGAAGTACCCGAAGTTCATCGCCGGCACCCACCGCGACCTGGCGGAGGTGGAGACGGCGTCCCAGCCCGACGTCTTCGCCGCCCTGCGCAGCCGGGACGTGCTGCTGCACCACCCGTACGACTCGTTCTCCACGTCGGTGCAGGCGTTCCTGCAGCAGGCCGCCGAGGACCCCGACGTGCTGGCCATCAAGCAGACGCTGTACCGCACGTCGGGCGACTCCCCGATAGTCGACGCGCTCATCGACGCCGCCGAGGCCGGCAAGCAGGTGCTGGTGCTGGTCGAGATCAAGGCGCGGTTCGACGAGCACGCGAACATCAAGTGGGCGCGCAAGCTGGAGGAGGCCGGCTGCCACGTCGTGTACGGCCTGGTCGGTCTGAAGACCCACTGCAAGCTGTCGCTGGTGGTCCGTCAGGAGGGCGAGACGCTACGGCGGTACAGCCACGTCGGCACCGGCAACTACCACCCCAAGACGGCCCGCCTCTACGAGGACCTCGGGCTGCTCACCGCGGACCCGCAGGTCGGGGCGGACCTCTCCGACCTGTTCAACCGGCTCTCCGGCTACTCCCGCCGCGAGACCTACCGGCGCCTCCTCGTCGCCCCCAAGTCCCTGCGGGACGGCCTGATCTCCCGCATCGACAAGGAGGCCCAGCACCACCGCGCCGGGCGGCCCGCCTACGTCCGCATCAAGGTCAACTCGATGGTCGACGAGGCCGTCATCGACGCCTGCTACCGGGCGTCGCAGGCGGGCGTGCCGGTCGACATCTGGGTGCGCGGCATCTGCGCGATCCGGCCGGGCGTGGCGGGCCTGTCGGAGAACGTGCGGGTACGGTCCGTCCTCGGCCGCTTCCTCGAGCACTCCCGTGTGTTCGCCTTCGGCAACGGCGGCGAGCCCGAGGTGTGGTTCGGCAGCGCGGACATGATGCACCGCAACCTCGACCGCCGGATAGAGGCGCTGGTGCGGGTCACCGACCCGGCTCACCGGGCGGCCCTGAACCGGCTGCTGGAGACCGGCATGTCGGACACCACCCAGTCCTGGCACCTCGCCGCGGACGGCGAGTGGACCCGGCACGCGACGGACGCGGACGGCCAGCCCCTGCGCAACGTCCAGGAGATGCTCATAGACGCCCGGAGGCGCCGGCGTGGCACAGCGACACCTTGACCCGACGGCCGGTCCGGTACCGGCGGACGTCCTGGCCGGCTATCTGCGGGACCGGGCGACCGAGTTCCTCCGCGCGCTGCGCCTCCACCGGGAGACCGGTGCGGGCGCGGCCGCGTCGGAGGACTCCGTCGAAGCGACCCGCGCGCTGCGCCGCGCGGCCCGCCGCGTCAGTGCCAGCCTGCACACCTTCCAGCCGGTCCTGGACCCCGACTGGTCGGAGGCGATGCGTCCCGAACTGGCCTGGGTCTCCGGCACCCTGGCCCTGGAGCACGCCTGCGCGTCCCGCCTGGACCAGCTCCTCCTGGCCCTGCACCGCCTGTCGGGGGCACCGTCCCCCGCGCCCGCCGACGGCGGGAACTCCCCACAGGGGCCACCCGCACCCGACCACGGAACCCGCACGGGCGGTGCGGGCAGGGACGGCCTTCCGGCCGAAGGCGGGGCCGCACACCCCGCACACCTCCGCCGCGCCGCCCCGGCGACCGCCCTCGGAGGGACCCGCACCGCCACGGCGACACTGACGGCCACCGCCGACCGCAGGGTCACCACCCCGGACCGGGGGAACCTGACCGTCGGCGCCGCCAAGGCCGGCGCCCTGCTGGACCGGCAGCTGACCCTCGCCCGGACCCGTGCGCACTCCACCGCGCTGCAGGCCCTCGGCTCCTCCCGGTTCCACGCCGTCGCCGACAAGGTGGCCGTGCTCGCCAGCGAGGTCCCGCTGTCCCCGGCGGCGGCCCACGCCGATCTGCGCCCGCTCGCCGACGCCGCGCGCGAACGGCTCGCCGACGCCGTCGGCGCGCTGCCCCTGCTCACCGCGGGCAGCCCGTACAACGCCGAGGCGCTGATCCACGGGCTCTCCCCGGACCCCGCCCCGCACCCGCAGGACGCCCCCTGGCACCAGGTCCGGCTCCTCCTGCGCCTGCACCGCTACGCCCTCGAGGTCCTCCACGCCGGCCCGGACCCGGGCCTCCTCGCCGCCGGCGAGGCGCTGGACCGGCACCGCGACGCCTCCGAGGCCGCGGCCGCCGCCGCGCAGGCGGCCCGCACCCCGCGGATCGCGCCGGCCACGGCGTACGCGCTGGGCGTGCTCCACGCCGACCAGCGGCATGAGGTGGAGGCGGCGCGGTACGCGTTCCAGCGGGTCTGGCAGAAGGAAGCCCTCGGCACGTTATAGGCGTCGGCACGTCACAGGGAGGCACCCGGTGAGCACCCCCGGCTCGACACGGCACGGCACCCTCACCGTCCAGGCCGCCGGCTGCGTCCTGTGGCGCCGCTCCCCCGTGAACGGCGCGCTCGAACTCTGCCTCGTCCACCGGCCGAAGTACGACGACTGGTCCTGGCCCAAGGGCAAGCTCAAGCGGGGCGAGGACCCGCTGGCCGGCGCCCTGCGCGAGGTCGCCGAGGAGACGGGCCACACCGCCGTCCCGACCGCCGGACTCCCCAGCGCGCACTACCTGGCGAACGGCCGCCCCAAACGGGTCCGCTACTGGGCGGCCGAGGCCGTCTCCGGCACGTTCACCCCGAACGACGAGGTCGACCGCGTCCTCTGGCTCCCCCCGGAGGCCGCCCGCGCCCGCCTCACCGAGCCCCGGGACGCCGATCTCGTGGACGCCTTCCTCGCCACCCTCCGCCCGGCACGGTGAGTGTCCCGTTCCCGCCCGGTATCCCCCCGTGTCCTCGACGTGAGCGTTCCGTGACCTCACCGCACCGTCCACAGGGGTTCACCCCTCGTTCATTTACGCCAATGGGCTCCTTCACCTGTTCTGCCTAATTTCGGCCTTACGCGATGCGGATCGCCCGAAGGGAAGGGTGACCGTGTCACCCACACTTCGCACGCCGCCGAATTCAGGACGGCGGCCACTGGAAGGGACTCAAGTGAAGCTTCAGCGCAAGAACCGGCGGGCCCTCGCTCTCGGTGCTCTCGCCGTCTCCGGCGCCCTGGCCCTCACGGCGTGCGGCTCCGACGACACCGGCAACGGCAACGGCGGCGACGCCTCCGCCACCGCGCAGGCCGGCAACATCGACTGCGGCGACGCCAAGGGCCAGCTGCAGGCCTCCGGCTCTTCCGCCCAGAAGAACGCCATCGACGCCTGGGTCAAGCAGTACGCCGCGGCGTGCAAGGGTGTGCAGGTCAACTACAACCCGACCGGTTCGGGCGCCGGCATCACGGCCTTCACCCAGGGCCAGACCGCGTTCGCCGGCTCGGACTCCGCGCTGAAGCCCGAGGAGATCGAGGCCTCGAAGAAGATCTGCTCCGGCGGCCAGGGCATCGACCTGCCGATGGTCGGCGGCCCGATCGCGATCGGTTACAACCTCCCGGGCGTCGACACCCTCGTCCTGGACGCCTCGACCCTCGCCAAGATCTTCGACAGCAAGATCACCAACTGGAACGACGAGGCGATCGCGAAGCTCAACCCCGACGCCAAGCTTCCCGACCTGAAGATCCAGGCCTTCCACCGCTCCGACGAGTCCGGCACCACGGACAACTTCACCAAGTACCTGAAGGCCGCCGCGCCCGACGACTGGAAGTACGAGGGCGGCAAGGCCTGGCAGGCGAAGGGCGGCCAGTCCGCTCCGCAGTCCGCCGGCGTCGCCCAGCAGGTGAAGCAGACCTCGGGCGCGATCTCCTACATGGAGCTGTCCTACGCCAAGGACGGCATGAACACCGTCTCCCTCAAGACCGAGGCCGCCGAGCCGGTCGAGGCCACCATCGAGAACGCCACCGCCGCCATCGGCGCCGCCAAGATCGTCGGTACCGGCAAGGACCTCGCGCTGGAGCTGGACTACACCCCGGAGGCCGACGGCGCCTACCCGCTCGTCCTCGTCACGTACGAGATCGTCTGCGACAAGGGCAACAAGGCCGACACCCTGCCCGCCACCAAGTCCTTCCTGAACTACATCGCCTCGGAGGACGGCCAGGGCCTGCTGGCGGACGCCGGCTACGCCCCGATGCCCACCGAGATCATCACCAAGGTCCGCGAGACCATCTCCAGCCTCGCCTGACCCGAGTGTGCGGACCGGCCCCGACCACGGTGCCGGTCCGCACCGTCCGGTGCACCGCCAACAGGAGCCCCCGGCGCACGGTGGCTCCGACCGAGCCGCCCGCCCCGGCGGCTCCGCAGACCGGAGAACCCGATGGACATCACCGCACAGAAACCCGCCGCTCCCCCCGCACCCGGACCGGCCGCGCCCGAGGACAAGCGCGCCGCACGCGGCGCCACCCGCCCCGGCGACCGGATATTCCTCGGGCTCTCCCGCGGATCCGGCATCTTCGTCCTCGTCCTCATGGCCGCCATCGCGGCCTTCCTGACCTACCGCGCCGCGCTGGCCATCAGCAAGGACGAGGCCAACTTCTTCACGACCTTCGAGTGGAACCCCACCGGCGTACCGCCGGAGTTCGGCATCGCGGTCCTGGCCTTCGGCACCATCGTGTCGTCGATCATCGCCATGGTCATCGCCGTCCCCATCTCGGTCGGCATCGCCCTGTTCATCACGCACTACGCCCCCCGCCGGCTCGGCGGCACCGTCGCGTACGTGATCGACCTGCTCGCCGCCGTCCCGTCCATCGTCTACGGCCTGTGGGGCGCCATCGTCCTGGTGCCGCACATGGACGGCCTCTACGGCTGGCTCGACGACTACCTCGGCTGGACCGGCGTCTTCGCGTGGGAAGGCGGCCCCGCGCGGTCGCTGCTCACCGTCGGCATCCTGCTCGCCCTGATGATCCTCCCGATCATCACCAACGTCAGCCGCGAGGTCTTCCGCCAGGTCCCGCGGATGCACGAGGAGGCGGCCCTGGCCCTCGGCGCCACGCGCTGGGAGGTCATCCGCATGTCGGTGCTGCCCTTCGGCCGCTCCGGCGTCATCTCCGCCTCGATGCTGGGCCTCGGCCGCGCGCTCGGCGAGACGATGGCCGTGGCCATGGTGCTCTCGCCGTCCTTCGACATCTCCGCCAGCCTGCTCGACGCGGGCGGCGGCACCTTCGCCCAGAACATCGCCAGCAAGTTCAACGAGGCCACCGTGATGGGCCAGGACGCGCTGATCGCCTCCGGCATGGTGCTCTTCGTCATCACCCTGCTGGTCAACGGCGCGGCCCGTCTGATCATCGCCCGCCGCAAGGAGTACTCGGGGGCCAACGCATGAGCAACGCAACCCTTTCCCCCCAGCGCGATTCCCTGCGCGGCGCGACCCTGCCCAAGTGGTTCGCCTGGGCCGTCGCCGCCGGCTCCCTCGCCCTGGGCTACGCCATCAGCGCCGCGGCCGGCCTGAGCAGCGACATCCAGTGGGCGCTGATCGCCGCGGTCCTCTTCGTCGTCGGCTCCTACGCCATCTCCGCGAAGATCGAGGGCACCCGCCAGGCCAAGGACCGCACCGCGACCAGCCTGGTCTGGGTCGCCTTCCTCCTGGCCGTGACCCCGCTGGCCTCCCTCCTCTGGGAGACGGCCGAGCGCGGCGTGAAGGTCCTCGACGGCTACTTCCTCACCCACTCGATGGGCGTGGTCGCCGACGCGGAGCCCGGCGGCGGCATCTACCACGCCCTCCTCGGCACCCTGGAGCAGGTCGGCCTCGCCGCCCTGATCTCCGTGCCGGTCGGCGTGCTCACCGCGATCTACCTGGTCGAGTACGGGCGCGGCAAGCTCGCCAAGGCCGTCACCTTCTTCGTCGACGTCATGACGGGCATCCCGTCGATCGTCGCGGGTCTGTTCATCCTGAGCCTGTGGGTCCTCATCCTGAAGATGGGCCCGTCCGGCTTCGCCGGTTCGCTGGCCCTGTCGATCCTGATGATCCCGGTCGTCGTCCGCTCCACCGAGGAGATGCTCAAGCTCGTCCCGAACGAGCTGCGCGAGGCGTCCCTGGCGCTCGGCGTGCCGAAGTGGCGCACGATCCTGAAGGTGGTCCTGCCGACGTCGCTCGGCGGCATCATCACCGGCATCATGCTGGCGATCGCCCGCATCACCGGTGAGACGGCCCCCGTGCTGCTGCTGGTGTGGGGCACGGACTTCATCAACGCCAACCCGTTCCAGGACCCGCAGGAATCGCTGCCGATGTACATCTACCTGCAGTTCGGCGCCGGTTCCGACCCCGCGTACGACCGTGCCTGGGCGGCGGCCCTGACGCTCATCGCGTTCATCATGATCCTCAACCTCCTGGCCCGCGGCATCGCCCGCTGGAAGGCCCCGAAGACCGGTCGCTAAGGCCCTCCGGACCCGAAAGAAGAAGTGATACCCATGGCCAAGCGCATCGATGTCAGCGGCCTCAACGCCTACTACGGCTCCTTCCTGGCCATCGAGGACATCTCGATGACCGTCGAGCCCCGCTCCGTGACCGCCTTCATCGGTCCGTCCGGCTGCGGCAAGTCCACCTTCCTGCGCACGCTCAACCGCATGCACGAGGTGACGCCCGGCGGCCGGGTCGAGGGCAAGGTCATGCTCGACGACGAGAACCTGTACGGCGCCGGCATCGACCCGGTGGCGGTACGGCGTGAGGTCGGCATGGTCTTCCAGCGCCCGAACCCGTTCCCCACGATGTCGGTGTACGACAACGTGGCGGCGGGCCTGCGCCTGAACGGCAAGTACAAGAAGTCCCAGCTGGACGACATCGTCGAGAAGTCCCTCAGGGGCGCCAACCTCTGGAACGAGGTCAAGGACCGCCTGAACAAGCCGGGCTCGGGCCTCTCGGGCGGTCAGCAGCAGCGCCTGTGCATCGCCCGCGCCATCGCGGTCGAGCCGAACGTCCTCCTCATGGACGAGCCCTGCTCCGCCCTGGACCCGATCTCCACCCTCGCCATCGAGGACCTGATCGGCGAGCTGAAGGAGCGCTTCACGATCGTCATCGTGACGCACAACATGCAGCAGGCGGCGCGCGTCTCGGACCGCACGGCGTTCTTCAACCTGGCGGCCGTCGGCCAGCCCGGCAAGCTGATCGAGATCGACGACACGGAGCGCATCTTCTCCAACCCGTCGGTCCAGGCCACGGAGGACTACATCTCCGGCCGCTTCGGCTGACCGATTCTCCTCGCGGTGCTGCATGGCGGTGCCACCGCGAGGCCCGAAGGGCCCGCCCCCCAACTCCCGGGGGCGGGCCCTTTCTCGCTCAGCTGCGGGCGGTCGCGCCTCCCCCCGTGCCTCGAGGGCCTGGGAGGCGCCCCGCGAACGCCGGGCTACAGGAACGCCAGATTCACCAGCCCGAACGACAGCGCGGCCACCGCGGCCGCCGCCGGCATGGTGATGAACCACCCGAGAACGATGTTCTTGGCCACCCCCCACCGCACGGCGTTGACCCGCTTCGTCGCCCCCACGCCCATGATCGCCGAGGTGATCACATGCGTCGTGGAGATGGGCGCGTGGAACAGGAACGCGGACCCGAACATGATCGACGCGCCCGTCGTCTCCGCGGCGAACCCCTGGGGCGGATCCAGCTCGATGATCTTCCGCCCCAGCGTCCGCATGATCCGCCACCCACCGGCGTACGTCCCCGCGGACAGCATCAGCGCGCAGGCGACCTTCACCCACACCGGAATCGGATCGCCGTAGTCCTCGACGTCGGCGATGACCAGCGCCATCACCACGATGCCCATCGTCTTCTGCGCGTCCTGCAGACCGTGCCCCAGCGCCATGCCGGCCGCGGAGACGGTCTGCGCGATCCGGAACCCCCGCTTGGCCTTGTGCGGGTTGGCCCGCCGGAAGATCCAGAGGATCACGGTCATCACCAGGTAACCGGCGATCAGACCCACCACCGGCGACACGAACATCGGGATGACGATCTTGTCGACCACCCCGTGCCAGTACACCGTCGTCCCCCCGGCCAGCGCCGCCCCCACCATGCCCCCGAACAGGGCGTGGGACGACGACGACGGCAGCCCGAAGTACCAGGTGATCAGGTTCCAGACGATCGCCCCGACCAGCGCGGCGAAGAGGATCCCCATCCCCTTGGACCCCTCGGGTGTCTGGATCACACCCTCGCTGACGGTCTTGGCGACCCCGGAGCCCATGAACGCGCCGAGGAGGTTCATCACGGCCGCCATCGCCAGCGCCGCCCGGGGCGTCAGCGCCCGCGTCGACACGGACGTGGCGATCGCGTTCGCCGAGTCGTGGAAGCCGTTGGTATAGGTGAAGAAGAGCGCGACCCCGATGGTCACGACCAGAGCGAAGGTGTCCATGAAGTGCTCAGGACTCCTTGACCGCGATGGTCTCCACCGTGTTCGCCACGTGCTCGAAGGCGTCGGCCGCCTCCTCCAGTACGTCCACGATCTGCTTGAGCTTCAGCACCTCGATCGCGTCGTACTTGCCGTTGAAGAGGTGGGCCAGCAGCTTGCGGTGGATCTGGTCGGCCTGGTTCTCCAGCCGGTTGACCTCGATCCAGTACTCGGTGAGGTTCTCCATGGTGCGCAGGTGCGGCATCGCCTCCGCGGTCAGCTCCGCCGCCCGCGCCAGGACCTCGATCTGCTGCTCGACGCCCTTGGGCAGTTCCTCGACGTTGTAGAGGACGACCAGGTCGACGGCCTCCTCCATGAAGTCCATGATGTCGTCGAGGGACGACGCGAGGGAGTAGATGTCCTCACGGTCGAACGGCGTGATGAACGAGGAGTTCAGCTGGTGGAAGATCGCGTGCGTGGCGTCGTCACCCGCGTGTTCCGCGGCCCGCATACGCTCTGCGATCTCGGCCCGGGCGGAGGGGTCCGCCCCGAGCAGTTCCATCAGGAGTTTCGAGCCCGTGACAATGTTGTCCGCGGACGCGGCGAACATGTCGTAGAAGCTCGTCTCCCTGGGGGTCAGACGAAAGCGCACGTGGGGTCCTCGGTGAGCATCGGTTTCGGTCAGGCTGATGCTAGGCGCATCATCCGGCCACGACTAACGGGCCGCCCACCAGTGTCACCCATCGGACAGAGTGATGGGCACGGGGGCGTTCCGAGGTCCGTTCCCGGCCGCGGCGCATGTCATCGGCCAAGAGGCCTATACCCAGCAAAGTTCGTTACCATATACCCGCCAGGGGTATATGTCGCCCGCCAGTGCACCAGGAGGACGCGATGACGACCACCGAGACCGGCGCGAACGCGCCCTCCTCCCCGGACGTAACGGAGGTAACGGAGGTAACGGACGCGACAGGAGGAGCGTCCGGGACCGACACGGCGGACATCGTGACCGATCACGACCGCGGCATCCACGGCTACCACCACCAGAAGCAGGATCACCTCAAGCGCCTGCGCCGCATCGAGGGCCAGATCCGCGGCCTGCAGCGCATGGTCGACGAGGACGTGTACTGCATCGACATACTCACCCAGGTGTCCGCCTCCACCAAGGCACTGCAGTCGTTCGCGCTGCAACTGCTGGAGGAGCACCTGCGCCACTGCGTCGCGGACGCGGCCGTCAAGGGCGGCGACGAGATCGACGCGAAGGTCAAGGAGGCGACGCAGGCCATCGCCCGCATGCTCCGCACCTGACCGGGCTCAGAACCTGCCCGGCTCCGCCCGCGCCTCGGCCACCCTCAGCACCTCGTCGATGCTCTCCAGGCTGAGCCGCTCCTCGGCGTTGGAGGCGGCGATGATCAGCTCCCCGCAGAGTTCGATCTCGGCGAGCGCCACGTGGTCCTGAACCAGGACCGTCCCACCGCCGAGCGGTGCCACGCGCCTCACCCCTTCCCCGTCGTCACCGACTTCCTAGGGTAGGGAGCGCCCCACGCACCGCGCATGGCACGGAAGGGCTAGTTCAGGCCGGTCACTCCCGGCCTCGCTCCTCGGCGATCCGGCCCGCGTAGATGTCCCCGTCCTCGGGAAGCCGCACGTCGGCCGGGATCCCGAAGTCGTACAGCAGCGTGGTCGAGGCGACCGCGACGGGCTCGTCCCGCCGGCCGTTCACGAAGCTGAACCGGTGCCGGAGCTTGCGGATCCGTCCTTCGTCGTCGAGGTAGACGTCGAACGGCACCCGCGCGGTGGCGAACCCTTTCGCCGCCGCGTCCAGCGCCTCCCGGTTCGCGTCCGAGGCGTACCGCGAGGCCTGCCGCAGGTCGGCGGTCCCCCGGTAGTGGCGCACCTTCGCCCCCGCCACCTCGGTCCGCCCCACGAACGTCGCCGACCACGTCCCGCGCAGCACCTCGGCGGCGGCGAACGGGTCGGTGGCCCCGCCGGTGACGAGGTTCCCGTCGGACAGCGTCCCGGTCTCCACCCGCACCCACTTGTCGGCGGGCACCCCGGCCCCCCGGTTCTTCATGAAGAGCGCCCCGGGAGCGAGCAGTTCGGTGATGGGCCGCCGGACGACCTTCCCGGCCGGGTCCTGCGGCAGCAGCACCTTCAGCCGCCCGAGCCGTTTGCGGTAGTCGTACACGCCCTCGCCCCGGATGGTGACCCGGGTCCCGCCGGTCGCCATCTCCAGGGAGGTGGTCGCCTTGGAGCTCCCGGCGTCCACCAGCACGTCGGCGGCCTCCCTCAGCACCCGCACCGCGTCCCCGGCGGGTGCCTCGCGGGACACGGCGTCGCTTCCCGCACAGCCCGCGCTCCCGAGCCCCAGACAGCACACCACCCCGAACCCAGCCACCACGCCGCGCATCCGAGCCATGTCCGGTTAACGACCGGTAAGGGGCCCCGTCACGCCGTCGGACGGGGCGTTACCGTGGTCGACGTGCCGCACCAGGACGACGAGCCGACCCCCGCCTCCCACACCACGACCACCACCGAGCAGGGCCCTTTCTGCACGGCCCGCTGCACCTGCGGCTGGCGGGGCCCCGCGAGAAGAGCCAGAAGCCAAGCCAGAAGAGACGCCCAGAACCACACGGGGGAGTGACGTAACCGCACGTGGCTGCGGGCGGTCGTGCCTCCCCCAGTGCCTTGAAGGCCTGGGGGGTGACCCCCGGGGCGGCACGGGTGGGCGCTGGGGTACCCCCTTCCGGGGGTGCCCCGCACCCCGCAAGCGCCGGGCTGCGGGGCGCCCCCGACCGGCGCCAGCACGCGGTACGCCCACGAACAGCGGCTCAGGCCGCCAGGTCCCGCTCCTCGGCCCCGGTCGCGCCGTTCCGCGAGGCATCCGGGGCGCCCCTCCTCCGCCGGCCCCGCTGCCGCCCCCGCGCAGACACCAGCCACCCACCCCGAGGCGACCGCTCGACCGCCCGCATCACCGGCGTCAGCAGCGCCATCGCCGGCGGCGAGAGCAGCAGCGCGACGGCCGTACCGAGTGCGAGCCCGCCCACGACGTCCGTCGGGTAGTGCACGCCCATGTAGACCCGGATGAACCCGCCCAGCAGTCCCAGCACCAGTCCGATGATCCCGAGCCGCCGGTTGGCCAGGAAGAGCCCCACCGCCAGCGCCATGCAGAGCGTCGCGTGGTCGCTGACGAACGAGTAGTCGTTCTTGCCATCGACCAGGACCTCGAGCCCTTCGTGGTCGAGGAAGGGCCGGCGCCTCTCCACGAACCCGCGTATCGGCACGTTCACCAGGACCGCGACGCCCGCCGCGAGCGGGGCCCACACCAGGGCCGCCACGGTCGGGGCCGCGTCCTCGCCGCCCCGTCGCCTGACGCCCCACCAGCACCACGCCAGCAGCGCCAGCAGGGCGAACAGCAGGCCGTACTCGCCCACGAACTCCATGAGGTGGTCGAACCACGGCGGTGCGGCCTTCGCCAGGCCGTTGATGTCATAGAGCAGGTCGACGTCGGGGTTCGACCCGGATTCGGCGAGTCCAGCCATGGTGCTGCGGCCCCTTCGTCATGTTTCGCGGCGCACGTTTCGCACGCCGATCCTGCCACCCCCGTGGTCTGTAGATCCGCTCGTCCGCTCGGCTACGACAACAGGAACGCACGGTCCCCGTCGATACGTTCCACACTCCACCGAATGATCACGCAGACGTTATCGAAGAGAGATGCATCTCCGCAGCTCAGGGTGGGGGTTAACGCTCCGCTCACGCCGTGGTGGGGAGCGCTTTCGCGCCATCTTCGGTGACGCGGGTGGCACCAAAGTAGTCAGGTGTGTCGATCGGGTCGAATCGGATCACGGCCCCGGTCCGGGGCGCGTCGATCATGTACCCGCCGCCGACATAAATGCCCACATGCCGGATGGCCCGGGAATTGGTGAGGTCGTCCGAGAAGAAGACCAGATCGCCCGGCAGCAGTTCGTCCCGCTCGGGATGCGGCCCCGCGTTGTACTGGTCGTTGGCCACGCGCGGCAGCGTGATCCCCACGCTCTCGTACGCCGCCTTGGTCAGCCCCGAGCAGTCGAACCGTCCGCCCTGCTCAGGCGTGCCGTTGCCGCCCCACAGGTACAAGGTCCCGAGCTTCTTCTGCGCGAACGCGATGGCCCCGGCCGCCTGCCTCGACGGATCCACCCGCCCCACCGGCGCGGCGAAGCTCTTCTCCAGCGCCAGGATCCGCTTGACGTAGTTGCGCGTCTCCTCGTACGGCGGGACGCCCCCGTACTTGATCACCGCGTACGCCCCGGCGTTGTACGAGGCGAGCATGTTTTCGGTCAGATTCCCGCCGACGTCCTTCACATAGGACGCGAGCGCGCAGTCGTACGCCGCCGCCGACGGAATCGCGTCCTTCGGGTCCCACACGTCCCGGTCCCCGTCCCCGTCCCCGTCGATCCCGTGGGTGGCCCAGGTGCCGGGGATGAACTGGGCGATGCCCTGCGCCGCCGCGTGGCTCTGCGCCCTCGGGTTGAACCCGCTCTCCTGGTAGAGCTGGGCGGCGAGCAGCGCCGGGTTGATGGCCGGGCAGTGGTTGCCCCACTTC
Organism: Streptomyces sp. 12E; assembly: GCF_055633275.1. Lineage (NCBI taxonomy): Bacteria > Bacillati > Actinomycetota > Actinomycetes > Kitasatosporales > Streptomycetaceae > Streptomyces > Streptomyces sp. 12E. Next base: position 3,419,893 of record NZ_JBVNCJ010000001.1, read on the forward strand.
TGGACGAGCGCCTGGTAGGCGGCCGGCACGCTTCCCTTGGCCAGCGACTTGGCCGCCCCGCCGCCGACCCCGTTGACGAGGTTTCCGGCGACGACGTAGACCCCGACGACGAGCAGCATCACGAAGGCTAGCGCGGAACTGACGGCGATCCCCGCCGCGATCCATGCCTTACGCACCGTCAACCGCCCCTCGCCGTCCGGCAGCCCACTGCCGCACGCCAGTGTAGAGGCGGCACCCGCCCTTCGGAATGATCACTTGGGACTTTGGCGCGGTTGCTACGGGCACGGCGAAGTCCCCTGCTCCGGACCTTCACGTCCGGCGGCATGCTCGGTCGCGAGGAGGCCCTGACAGGCGCGGACCACGTCGTCCACCTGATCCGACACGGCCTGGGGTCCCGCCGAGCGCCCTCACCAACCGTCAGGAACCTCACGTTCCGACTTCATTGCCCGACGTTACACAGCGTGATACACAGAGTAACGATACGACTTCTCACCCGTCGGAGCGCGCCTCTCCCGTAGTCCGGCGCGCGCCGGTGGCAAGCTATTCGTACGAAACCCGCCAACAGGTGACGCCAAGCCGACATGCGACAGCGTCATCTTCGGCGACAATGAGGCCTGACCTCTGCACAACGCAGGGGGTGCAGAACTACCCATACAGGGGCGGTGACTTACATGTTCTTCGCGGCCGACGAGGGAGACATCAACACCATTATCGGCGGGATCGCTCCGGATTGGGGCCCCTTCGGCAGCCTGGGCAACGAGGCCAAGATCATGATCGAAGTGGTCATGGCGGTCGCCATCCTCATCTGCCTGGGCATCGCCATCTGGGGGGCGGCCAAACAGCGCATCGGCGCCACGGCGTTGAGGGACACGTTCAGCGCCGAACAGGGCAAGGGCCTCATCATCGCGGGGCTCACGGGCGTCTTCATCATCGGTTCGCTCGGCACGCTGTTCACCATCGTGTACGGAATGGCCGTGTAGTCCCCGCCCCACCGCTTCCGACCGGGCACGCCCGGCACCTCCTCCATCCCACCCGCCCGTCGTGCCCACCGGCTGAGGTTGCGTTTCCCTGATGTCCACTCACCACACCGCGCCCGCGCGGGGACCAGCACGGCTACCGTCGTACATGGAGTACGCGGAGTACGAGGTGTTTCCGCACGACGCTGAGGGGGCGTACGCGGTATGAGTCTCGGAGACGACACGGGCCAGACCCGCACCCGCCTGCCGGAGAGGGGCGGCGATCCGTACGGCGGCGCGCGCAGAGGCGGCCGTTCCTCCTCGCGCAGCCTGGTCACGGTGGTCGGCGTGGTGGTCCTCCTGATCGCGGCGATCGCCTTCGCGAACCGTGGAGGCGACGATTCCGCCGCAGAGGAGGGCGGCGGCTCCGGCGACTCCCCCAAGGCTGCGGCGACGGCCCCGTCGGGAGAGAAGCCGGTGGACGCGAAGGCGGCCGGCATCCCGTCGGGCTTCGCCCACGACCGCCGGGGGGCGGAGAGCGCGGCGGCGAACTATGCGGTGGCTCTGGGTTCCGCCGAGATGTTCAACAAGGAACGGCGCCGCGAGATCGTTACTACCGTCTACGCACCGGATGCCGCCTCAGCCAGGCAGGCGGACCTCGATCAGGCCTACTCGAACGCGGAGTTCCTCGCCAACATCGGCCTCGACAAGAACGGACGGGCACCCGCCGGACAGACCTTCGTCTCCCGGGTGATTCCCGTGGGGACCAAGGTAACGGCGTCCAGTGCGAGCGACGCCTCCGTCGAGGTCTGGTACACGTCGCTGTTCGGCTTGTCCGGCGATGGCTCGACCAACCCGGTGACCGAGAGCTGGTACACCACCACGTATCAGTTGAAGTGGATCGACAACGACTGGAAGGTCACCGACTTCCAGCAGAAGGACGGGCCGGTCCCGGTCGGGCGCGACCAGAAGGCCTCCACTGCCGACGACATGACGAAGGCCGTCGAGGAGTACGGAGGGTTCACGTATGCGCGCTAACCGCTTCCTCAAGTTCACAGCCGCCGTCGTCGCTGTGCAGACCACGACGGTGCTGTTCGCCACACAAGCTGTCGCCGACCCAACCCCAACCCCGACGCCGACGCCGACGCCGACGCCGACGGACAGCAACGATCCCTGCGACCTCATCCGCGGCCCCGCCAAGGACTACTGCGAACAAGGCAGAGCCGGCGAAGGATCCGAACGATCCAGCACGCTCAACGACCCCACCACCACCCTCGACCCCCTCGCCTCCCTCGCCCAGGGCTGTGCCGACGCCGCTTCCTGGACCGTCGACCAGCTCAGCAAGGCCGTACAGGAGACGGCGAACGTCGACTTCACGAATCCGCAGTTCCTGAAGCACTACTCGATCGTCTTCGGCGCGTCGGCGATCCTGACGCTGCTGCTCTGGCTGCTCGCGGTCACCAAGCGCGCGGTGCGCGGCGTGCCGTTCGTCACGGCCATGTCCGAGGCGATCGGTTTCCTGTGGCTGACGGTGCTCGCATCGGCGTTCACACCGCTGATCCTCTACACCGTCGTCTCGGCCACCGACGGCGTCTCCGACGTGTTGGCGAAGTCGACCGGGGACCAGACGGACACGTTCTTCGGGACCTTCTCCGAGGCCCTGTCCAAGGGGAACGACATCGGCGGCGGTCCGATCATGCTGATCGTGGTCTCGCTGGTGTCGATCGTCGCGGCAGGCGTCCTCTACCTGGAGCTGTACCTGCGGGCGGTGCTCCTGTACGTCGGTGCCCTGCTCGGTGTCGTCGTGTACGCGGGACTGGTGGACAAGAACCTGTGGGGTCACGTCCGCCGCTGGGCCGGCGTGATGATCGCAGTGATCCTGGTGAAACCGGTGATCGTCATCGTGCTCGGCCTCGCCGGCGCGCTGGCGTCGGACGAGGGCCCGGACTCGCTCGCCGCGATCGTGTCGGGCCTCGCCATCATCCTGCTCGCCATCTTCGCCTCCGCGATGATCTACCGCTTCGTCCCCGGCTTCGGCGACGAGATCGCCAACTCCCGCAACAACCGCCTCATGCAGGGCGCCGAAGGCAAGGCCGCCGCCGTCATGAGCTCCCCGGCGACCCTGGTCGCCCAGGGCATCAAGACCCACAGCACCCGCGCCGACAACAACCACGGGGGCGGCGGCCAGTCCACCGGCCCCCGCCCCTCCAACCCCGCCTCCGGCGGAGTCGCCGCGCACAGCTCGCGCACGTCGAACAGCGGCGGATCCACCCCCGCACCCCGCTCGAGCAGCCCGGTGAACACCCCCCACGCCAGCAACACCCGCAACAGCAGCACCAACAGCACGGGAGGTGAAGGGCGTTGACGACCGAGTCCCATCTGTCCCATCCGGGCGCGCCCCGCCGTACGTATCTGATCGGCCGCGCCAGGCCGAACGCGATCGTCGGCCGTAATCGCGAGACCGGTGAGATCGCGCTGATCGTCGTGGGCGCGTTCCTCGGCATGATGTGCGGACTGCTCGTCCCCGTCCTGTCCGTGCGGATCGTGTTGCTCGCGGGCCTCCCGATGCTGGCGCTGGCCGCGGTGTACGTGCCCTACAAGCACCGCACCTTCTACAAGTGGTTCGAGATCAACCGCAGCTACAAGCGCACCGTGCGCCGGAACGCCACCTACCGCTCCGGCGCCGTCGAGGCGGGCACCCGGCTGGACGGGCGCGAGGTGGAGATCGGACCGCCGCCCGGGATCGGCAGGATCACCTGGCTCGCCGCTCCCTTCGGCCCGGACGAGATCGCCGTACTGCTGCACGCGGACCGCAAGACCGTCACCGCCGCCATCGAGATCGAGGGCCCGGGCGTCGGCCTGCGCGACTCCGAGGACCAGGAAGCCCTCGTCGACCGCTTCGGCACGCTGCTCAAGCACGTCGCCAACGGCGACGGCTTCGTGACCCGCATCCAGATGCTCGCCCGCACCCTGCCGGCCGACCCCGACGCCCACGCCAAGGACGTCGCCCTCCGCGGGGACGCCACGTCGCCGCCGTGGCTCCAGCAGTCGTACGACCAGCTCCAGTCGATGGTGTCGACCAGCAGCGAGCAGCACCGCGCCTACCTCGTCGCCTGCATGCACTACACGCGCGAACTGGCCGCCGAGGCCACCACCATGGCCCGCGCGATGCGCAGCCAGGGCGGCGGCAAGGTGAACCGGGACGCGGGACTCGCCGTCGTCATGGCCCGTGAGCTGACCGACATCTGCTCCCGGCTCCAGGAGGCCGACATCCGCGTACGGCAGCCGCTCGGCCAGAGCAGACTGTCCTCGCTGATCCACTCCATGTACGACCCGGACCACCCGATCGACCACATCCAGGCGATGACGCAGCGCAACGCCTGGCCGGCCGAGCTGGACGCCATGGAGCCCACCTACCTCCAGGCCAAGACCCGCGAGTCCGTCACCCGCGCCCCCTGGTGCCACGCCACGGCGTGGATCAAGGAGTGGCCGATGACCCCGGTGGGCGTGAACTTCCTCGCCCCGCTGCTCGTCCACACCCCGGACGTGATCCGCACGGTCGCCGTCACCATGGACCTCGAACCCACCGAGGTCGCCATCGAGCGGATGCTGACCGAGAAGACCAACGACGAGGCGGAGGCGTCCCGCGCCGCCAAGATGAACCGCACCGTCGACCCGCGCGACATCGCCGCCCACGGCCGTCTGGACCAGCGCGGCGAGGACCTCGCCAGCGGCGCGGCCGGCGTCAACCTGGTCGGCTACATCACCGTCTCCTCCCGCAATCCCGAGGCCCTGGCCCGAGACAAGCGGACCATACGGGCGTCGGCCGGAAAGTCGTACCTGAAGGTGGAGTGGTGCGACCGCGAGCACCACCGCGCGTTCGTGAACACACTCCCGTTCGCCACCGGCATTCGAAGGTAGGGGCTGAGCCGATATGCGGGATCCGCTGTCCGTCGTCACCGACGCCTTCACGTCCTTCCTCTTCGGGAAGGTCGAGACGACGCGGCTGCCGGTGCGCACGTCCACGGGCCAGGCACAGGCGGTCTACCTCCCGACCGCCGCCCCCGGCCTCGGCGACTCCGGCGTCATCATCGGCCGCGAGGTCTACTCCGGCAAGGGCTACATCTACGACCCCTTCCAGCTCTACGGCCAGCAGCTCCCCGCCCCGCACTGGCTGGTCCTCGGCGAGTCCGGCAACGGCAAGTCGGCCCTGGAGAAGACGTACGTCCTGCGCCAGCTGCGCTTCCGCGACCGCCAGGTCGTCGTCCTGGACGCCCAGGGCGAGGACGGCGTCGGCGAGTGGAACCTCGTCGCGCAGGAGCTGGGCATCACCCCCATCCGCCTCGACCCGATGGCCGCCCTGGACCACGGCATCCGGCTCAACCCGCTCGACCCGTCGATCACGACGACCGGGCAGCTCGCCCTGCTCCGGACCATCATCGAGGTCGCGATGGGGCACGGCCTGGACGAGCGTTCCGGCTTCGCCCTCAAGGTCGCGCACGCCTACGTCAACGAGTCCGTCGTCGAACGCCAGCCGGTCCTCTCCGACATCGTGGAGCGGCTGCGCCACCCCGAACCGGAGTCGGCGGAGGCGATGAACGTCGCCATAGACGACGTACGGGCGTGGGGCCTGGACGTCGCCCTGGTCCTGGACCGCCTGGTCGACGGTGACCTGCGCGGCATGTTCGACGGCCCGACGACCGTCGGCATCGACCTCGACGCACCGCTCATCGTCTTCGACCTGTCCCACATCGACCGCAACTCCATCGCCATGCCGATCCTCATGGCGATCGTCGGCGTGTGGCTGGAGCACACCTGGATCCGCCCCGACCGGAAGAAGCGCATCTTCCTGGTCGAGGAGGCCTGGCACATCATCAACAGCCCCTTCGTCGCCCAGTTGTTCCAGCGGCTGCTGAAGTTCGGCCGGCGGCTCGGTCTGTCGTTCGTCGCGGTCGTCCACCACCTGTCCGACGTGGTGGACGGGGCGGCGGCGAAGGAGGCGGCGGCCATCCTGAAGATGGCGTCGACCCGGACCATCTACGCCCAGAAGGCGGACGAGGCGAGGGCGACGGGCCGGGTGCTCGGCCTGCCCCGGTGGGCGGTGGAGATCATTCCGACACTGACGCCCGGTATCGCGGTGTGGGACGTCAACGGCAACGTCCAGGTGGTCAAGCACCTGGTCACCGAGACCGAACGCCCGCTGGTCTTCACCGACCGCGCGATGACCGAGTCCTCCGCCGACCTCGCCGACGACGCCCTGCGCGCCGCCGAACGGGAGGCGGAGGAGCGGGCGGCGGCCTTCGTGGAGCAGCACGTCGGCGACTCCGAATCGACGGTGGCGTAGGGGGAGCACGCGTGAGACCGGACGACCACCGTGAGCACGGCCGGGCCGGCGGCCAGGGCGGCGGCATCCCCGACGGGCTGCTGATCGGCGTCCTCGCGTTCCTCGTCGGCATCACCGCGATGGTGTGGACGGCCACGGGCCTCGCGGGCCTCTTCGCCCACGGCCACTGGCCGTCCGGCGTCACCTTCACCCGCACCCCGGTGGCCATGCGCCACCTCGTCGCCGACCCGCAGAACCTCCCCGGCGCCTGGCCGGACGCCCCGGAGTCGGCCCTCTCGGGGCACGGCCTCTTCTGGGGCCTGCTCATCGGCCAGCTGATGATCCTGACCGTCCTGACGGTGTTCGTGCTGGGCACGGTGGCCCGCTGGAGAGCGGTACGGGCACGGCGCCGGGCGGAACGGGCCACCGGGGGCACGCGGCGGCAGCCGGAGCACCTGCCCGAACGGGGGAGGCGGCCGGAGCCGCAGCCGACACCGGAGCAACTGCACGAGGTGCCGGCCCCGAGGGGGCCCGAGGAGGAAACCCCTGCGAGGGAAGAGCCCGTGGCCGCGCCCATGGACGACGGTGCACAGGCGGGCGGGTGGGAAACCCCCCGCACCGAGGGCGCGGGGCTGTTCTACGGCCCCCCGGCCACCCGCCACACCACCGCGGCCCGGGCCGTACGCGACGCGGAGGGCCCCGCCCTCGTCCTCACCTCCAACCCCACCCTCTGGCACGACACCAAGGACGCCCGCGCCAAACTCGGCCCCACCCACCTCTACGACCCCACCCACCTCTGCGACACCCCGGCCCGCCTCCACTGGTCCCCCACCGCCGGCTGCGAGGACAAACGGACGGCCGTCGCCCGCGCGGCGGCCCTCCTCGCTCCCGTCCGCCCCACCTCCCGCCTCGACCGGGCGGTCAGCGACACCGCGGAGACCCTGCTCCGCAGCTACGTACACGCCGCCGCCGTGGACGGCCGTACGATCCGCCACGTCCACCGCTGGTCCCAGGGCCTCCAGGTCCACGACGCCGTACGCATCCTGCGTACCAACCCCAAGGCCGCCCCCGGCGCCGCCGGCGAACTCGAGGCGGCCCTCACGGCGCACCCCGAACGCCGGGACATGGCCCAGCAGCTGACCACCCGCGCCCTGGCCGCGCTCTCCACGGTCAATGTCCGCGAGGCCTGCACTCCCAACCGAACTGATGCCCTCGCCTTGGATTCCTTCGTCCGCGAAGGGGGCACACTTTATGTCGTGGGCGAATCCATCGAGGACCCCCGTACCAGCCCGGGCGCGATGCCCCTGCTGACGGCCCTCGCCTCACACGTGGTCGAGCACGGCCGGCGCATGGCCGAACGGTCATCCTCCGGTCGGCTCGACCCACCACTCACCCTCGTCCTGGACGACGTGGCGGCCGTGGCCCCACTCCCCCAACTCCCGGACCTGCTCACCACCGGCACGGACCACGGCATGCCCACCCTGGCCCTGCTCCGCTCCCGTGAACAGGGCAGGGCCCGCTGGCCGCACGACGAACTACCGGTCTGACCCGCCGGCCCGACTAGCCGGACACCGGCCGCTCCACGGCCAGCTCCAGCTCCAGGTCGTCCGGCTCGTCCCCCAGCGACATGGTCACCCCGGTGTCCACGAAACCCGCCTTGCGGTAGGCCCCCAGCGCCCGCGCGTTGTCCGCGTGCACGAGGAGACGCACGCGCTCCGCCCCGCGGCCCCACGCCCACTCCAGCGCGGTCTCGAACAGCTCCTTCGCCAGCCCGGTCCCCCGATACCCGGGAGCCACGTACACGCCCACCAGATGCCCCTGCCGTCGCGCGACGACGGAACCGGTCCAGTCCGTCGTACCGGCCTCCTCGATCAGCACGGTCGCACTGGCGACCCAGCTCCCGTCCGCCGTCTCGGCGATGAACTGCCGCGCCCCGTTCGCCGTACGCTCCTGCCACCAGGAGTCCGGCCGGGCCACGGCCTCCTCGTAGGTGTCCATATAGGCGATGTGCGCGACCGGGTCCCGCAGCGCGGTGAGCCGCAGCTCCCTCGACGCGGCCCACTCCTCCGCGCGCACCGGCCGGATCACACAGTCCTCGATGGAGACGGCACTCATGACCGCCACCGTAGTACCGGGGTACCACCGCCCTCACCCGAAATACGGCCCGCGGCCCGACGCCCGCCGCCCCCCGCGCGGACGAGCATCTGACCATGCAACCCCTCGTGTTCCCCCCGACGGACGCACCCGCCACCATGGGCCTCGTGACGAACGAGCAGGAGTCTCCGACGGGGGTACGGACGACGGAGCCCCTCGCCCCGTACGTGCAGCGCGTCAGTCAGCGGGTACGCGCCTTCGACCGGCGCCACCCCCTGCCGTGGGACCTGACCGTCACCGGCTTCTGGGTGACGGCCGCCCTCATCGACTACGTCGGCGACGGCTGGCGCAGCGTCACCCACAACCCCGACACTCCCGGCTGGCTCCTGTTCACCCTGAGCCTCGGCCTGTCCGCCCCGCTCCTCCCGCGCCGCACCCACCCGGCGGCGGTCCTGCTCGCCACGACCCCGTTCGCCCTGGTCAACGCCTGGTCCGGTGCCGCGCTCCAGGCAGCCCTGCTCCAACTCCTCGTCATTTACCACATCGCCCTGCGCCTCCCCCTGCGCAACCTGTGGTGGGCGGCGGCCCTGATGATCGTCCCCGTGTCGGTCTCCACGGCCCGCTACGGCGAGGGCGAGTGGCACCAGCAGATCGGCTCGCACCTCACGTCCATCGCCGTGGCCGTCCTCATCGGCATCACGGTCCGCACCCGACGGAGCTACACCGAGGCCTTGGAGGACCGCGCCCGCCGCCTGGAGATCGAACGCGACCAGCAGGCCCGTATCGCCGCCGCCGCCGAACGCGCCCGCATCGCCCGCGAGATGCACGACATCATCGGCCACAACCTGTCCGTCATCACGGGTCTGGCCGACGGCGGAAAATACGCGGCCGCCAAGTCCCCGGAACGCGCCACCCAGGCGCTGGACGCCATCGGCGCCACCAGCCGCCAGGCCCTCGGCGAACTCCGCCGCCTCCTCGACGTCCTCCGAGACGACGACCTCGCACTCCCCGCCGCACGAACCCCCCAGCCCGGCCTCACCGACCTGGACCGGCTCATCGACGGTGTCCGCAACGCGGGCCTGCCCGTCCGCATCAGGGCCGAGGGCCGGGCGACCCTCCCCCCGGGCCGGCAGCTCACCGTCTTCCGGGTCGTCCAGGAAGCCCTCACCAACACCCTCAAGCATGCCGGCCCCGACGCAAGCTCGGAGATCGTCATCGTCCACGGCGACAAAGGCGCCGTCACGGTCACCCTCACCGACACCGGAAGGAGCCGGCCGTCCCCCACACCGTCCGACGGCCGCGGCATCCCCGGAATGCGCGAGCGAACGGCCCTGTACGGCGGCACACTTGAAGCCGGCCCACGCCCGCACCCCGAGCAGGGCTGGCGCGTCCGTCTGCACCTTCCGGAGGAAACCCCGCAGTGACCACCGTCCTCATCGCCGACGACCAGCCGCTCCAGCGTTTCGGCTTCCGCATGCTTCTGGAGAGCCAGGACGACATCACGGTCCTGGGCGAGGCCGCGAACGGCAGCGAAGCGATCCGCATGACGGCGGAACTGCACCCCGACGTGGTCCTGATGGACATCCGCATGCCCGGCCTGGACGGCATCGAGGCGACCCGCCGCATCGCCGCCACCGGCGACCGTACCCGCGTCCTCATCCTGACCACGTTCGACCTGGACGAGTACGCCTACGCCGGTCTCCGCGCGGGCGCCTCCGGTTTCCTCGTCAAGGACGCCCAGCCGGAGGAACTCCTCTCCGGCATCCGCTCCGTGGCGAGCGGGGACGCGGTCGTCGCCCCCAGCCTGACCCGCCGCCTCCTCGACGCCTACGTCCAGCATCTGCCGACCGGCGACGGCACGGTGGACGCTCCCCTCGACGACCCGCGTCTGTCCGCCCTCACGGAACGGGAACGCGAGATCCTCACGGTCATCGGAAAGGGCTGGACGAACACCGAGATCGCCGCCCGCCTCCACCTGGCCGAGTCCACGGTGAAGACCCACGTGGGCCGGATACTCGCGAAGACCGGCTCACGGGACCGCATCCAGGCGGTGATCCTGGCGTACGACACGAAACTGGTGGAGCCGTCCTGAAACGCAGAAAGCCCCCGTGCCGAATGGCACGGGGGCTTTCCACAAAGATTGTTCGGCGGCGTCCTACTCTCCCACAGGGTCCCCCCTGCAGTACCATCGGCGCTGTAAGGCTTAGCTTCCGGGTTCGGAATGTAACCGGGCGTTTCCCCTACGCTATGACCACCGAAACACTATGAAACAGACAACCGAACCATGCCTGACCTGGCATGGGGCCGTTCGTGGTTTCAGAACCAACACAGTGGACGCGAGCAACTGAGGACAAGCCCTCGGCCTATTAGTACCGGTCAACTCCACACGTTACCGTGCTTCCATATCCGGCCTATCAACCCAGTCGTCTACTGGGAGCCTTATCCTCTCCAGGAGGTGGGAGTCCTCATCTCGAAGCAGGCTTCCCGCTTAGATGCTTTCAGCGGTTATCCCTCCCGAACGTAGCCAACCAGCCATGCCCTTGGCAGGACAACTGGCACACCAGAGGTTCGTCCGTCCCGGTCCTCTCGTACTAGGGACAGCCCTTCTCAAGACTCCTACGCGCACAGCGGATAGGGACCGAACTGTCTCACGACGTTCTAAACCCAGCTCGCGTACCGCTTTAATGGGCGAACAGCCCAACCCTTGGGACCGACTCCAGCCCCAGGATGCGACGAGCCGACATCGAGGTGCCAAACCATCCCGTCGATATGGACTCTTGGGGAAGATCAGCCTGTTATCCCCGGGGTACCTTTTATCCGTTGAGCGACGGCGCTTCCACAAGCCACCGCCGGATCACTAGTCCCGACTTTCGTCCCTGCTCGACCCGTCGGTCTCACAGTCAAGCTCCCTTGTGCACTTACACTCAACACCTGATTGCCAACCAGGCTGAGGGAACCTTTGGGCGCCTCCGTTACTCTTTAGGAGGCAACCGCCCCAGTTAAACTACCCATCAGACACTGTCCCTGATCCGGATCACGGACCCAGGTTAGACATCCAGCACGACCAGACTGGTATTTCAACGACGACTCCACCCGAACTGGCGTCCGAGCTTCACAGTCTCCCAGCTATCCTACACAAGCCGAACCGAACACCAATATCAAACTGTAGTAAAGGTCCCGGGGTCTTTCCGTCCTGCTGCGCGAAACGAGCATCTTTACTCGTAGTGCAATTTCACCGGGCCTATGGTTGAGACAGTCGAGAAGTCGTTACGCCATTCGTGCAGGTCGGAACTTACCCGACAAGGAATTTCGCTACCTTAGGATGGTTATAGTTACCACCGCCGTTTACTGGCGCTTAAGTTCTCAGCTTCGCCACCCCGAAGAGTGACTAACCGGTCCCCTTAACGTTCCAGCACCGGGCAGGCGTCAGTCCGTATACATCGCCTTACGGCTTCGCACGGACCTGTGTTTTTAGTAAACAGTCGCTTCTCGCTGGTCTCTGCGGCCACCCCCAGCTCAGAGCGCGAAGCTCATCACCGGTTGTGGCCCCCCTTCTCCCGAAGTTACGGGGGCATTTTGCCGAGTTCCTTAACCATAGTTCACCCGAACGCCTCGGTATTCTCTACCTGACCACCTGAGTCGGTTTAGGGTACGGGCCGCCATGAAACTCGCTAGAGGCTTTTCTCGACAGCATAGGATCATCCACTTCACCACAATCGGCTCGGCATCAGGTCTCAGACTATTGCCAGGCGGATTTGCCTACCTGACGTCCTACACCCTTACCCCGGGACAACCACCGCCCGGGATGGACTACCTTCCTGCGTCACCCCATCACTCACCTACTGCAAGTCTGGTTCGCCGGCTCCACCACTCCCCCTCACTCCGAAGAGATCAGGGGCGGCTTCACGGGCTTAGCATCGCCTGGTTCGATGTTTGACGCTTCACAGCGGGTACCGGAATATCAACCGGTTATCCATCGACTACGCCTGTCGGCCTCGCCTTAGGTCCCGACTTACCCTGGGCAGATCAGCTTGACCCAGGAACCCTTAGTCAATCGGCGCACACGTTTCTCACGTGTGAATCGCTACTCATGCCTGCATTCTCACTCGTGAACCGTCCACAACTGCCTTCCGGCGCTGCTTCACCCGGCACACGACGCTCCCCTACCCATCCACACAGGCGTTGGCCCTGTTGTGTGAATGACACGACTTCGGCGGTACGCTTGAGCCCCGCTACATTGTCGGCGCGGAATCACTAGACCAGTGAGCTATTACGCACTCTTTCAAGGGTGGCTGCTTCTAAGCCAACCTCCTGGTTGTCTCTGCGACTCCACATCCTTTCCCACTTAGCGTACGCTTAGGGGCCTTAGTCGATGCTCTGGGCTGTTTCCCTCTCGACCATGGAGCTTATCCCCCACAGTCTCACTGCCGCGCTCTCACTTACCGGCATTTGGAGTTTGGCTAAGGTCAGTAACCCGGTAGGGCCCATCGCCTATCCAGTGCTCTACCTCCGGCAAGAAACACACGACGCTGCACCTAAATGCATTTCGGGGAGAACCAGCTATCACGGAGTTTGATTGGCCTTTCACCCCTAACCACAGGTCATCCCCCAGGTTTTCAACCCTGGTGGGTTCGGTCCTCCACGAAGTCTTACCTCCGCTTCAACCTGCCCATGGCTAGATCACTCCGCTTCGGGTCTTGAGCGTGCTACTGAAACGCCCTGTTCGGACTCGCTTTCGCTACGGCTTCCCCACCCGGGTTAACCTCGCAACACACCGCAAACTCGCAGGCTCATTCTTCAAAAGGCACGCAGTCACGAGGATGGAGCAAGCTCCACCCCGACGCTCCCACGGCTTGTAGGCACACGGTTTCAGGTACTATTTCACTCCGCTCCCGCGGTACTTTTCACCATTCCCTCACGGTACTATCCGCTATCGGTCACCAGGGAATATTTAGGCTTAGCGGGTGGTCCCGCCAGATTCACACGGGATTTCTCGGGCCCCGTGCTACTTGGGTGTCTCTCCAACGAGCCGCTGACGTTTCGACTACGGGGGTCTTACCCTCTACGCCGGACCTTTCGCATGTCCTTCGCCTACATCAACGGTTTCTGACTCGTCTCATGGCCGGCAGACCATGAAAGAGAGATCCCACAACCCCGTATGCGCAACCCCTGCCGGGTCTCACACGCATACGGTTTGGCCTCATCCGGTTTCGCTCGCCACTACTCCCGGAATCACGGTTGTTTTCTCTTCCTGCGGGTACTGAGATGTTTCACTTCCCCGCGTTCCCTCCACTTGCCCTATGTGTTCAGGCAAGGGTGACAGCCCATGACGACTGCCGGGTTTCCCCATTCGGACACCCCCGGATCAAAGCCTGGTTGACGACTCCCCGGGGCCTATCGTGGCCTCCCACGTCCTTCATCGGTTCCTGGTGCCAAGGCATCCACCGTGCGCCCTTAAAAACTTGGCCACAGATGCTCGCGTCCACTGTGCAGTTCTCAAACAACGACCAGCCACCCATCACCCCGGGACAGACTCCCGAGTGCACTGGGGCCGGCAACTGAGGGTTCGTTCCCTCAGACACCCAACAGCGTGCCCGACACCCTCGCCACTCCTCGTTTCCGTTCCACGCCGAAGCAGTACTGGGAAGAGAAGCTGGTCAAGTGTGCCGAGTAGTCAACGTTCCACCCATGAGCAACCAGCATCGGACGTGCGCCGATGTACTGGCCTCTGAACCAGGCAAGCCTGATTGAGAAGTGCTCCTTAGAAAGGAGGTGATCCAGCCGCACCTTCCGGTACGGCTACCTTGTTACGACTTCGTCCCAATCGCCAGTCCCACCTTCGACAGCTCCCTCCCACAAGGGGTTGGGCCACCGGCTTCGGGTGTTACCGACTTTCGTGACGTGACGGGCGGTGTGTACAAGGCCCGGGAACGTATTCACCGCAGCAATGCTGATCTGCGATTACTAGCGACTCCGACTTCATGGGGTCGAGTTGCAGACCCCAATCCGAACTGAGACCGGCTTTTTGAGATTCGCTCCACCTCGCGGTATCGCAGCTCATTGTACCGGCCATTGTAGCACGTGTGCAGCCCAAGACATAAGGGGCATGATGACTTGACGTCGTCCCCACCTTCCTCCGAGTTGACCCCGGCGGTCTCCCGTGAGTCCCCAACACCCCGAAGGGCTTGCTGGCAACACGGGACAAGGGTTGCGCTCGTTGCGGGACTTAACCCAACATCTCACGACACGAGCTGACGACAGCCATGCACCACCTGTACACCGACCACAAGGGGGGCACCATCTCTGATGCTTTCCGGTGTATGTCAAGCCTTGGTAAGGTTCTTCGCGTTGCGTCGAATTAAGCCACATGCTCCGCCGCTTGTGCGGGCCCCCGTCAATTCCTTTGAGTTTTAGCCTTGCGGCCGTACTCCCCAGGCGGGGCACTTAATGCGTTAGCTGCGGCACGGACGACGTGGAATGTCGCCCACACCTAGTGCCCACCGTTTACGGCGTGGACTACCAGGGTATCTAATCCTGTTCGCTCCCCACGCTTTCGCTCCTCAGCGTCAGTATCGGCCCAGAGATCCGCCTTCGCCACCGGTGTTCCTCCTGATATCTGCGCATTTCACCGCTACACCAGGAATTCCGATCTCCCCTACCGAACTCTAGCCTGCCCGTATCGACTGCAGACCCGGGGTTAAGCCCCGGGCTTTCACAACCGACGCGACAAGCCGCCTACGAGCTCTTTACGCCCAATAATTCCGGACAACGCTCGCGCCCTACGTATTACCGCGGCTGCTGGCACGTAGTTAGCCGGCGCTTCTTCTGCAGGTACCGTCACTTGCGCTTCTTCCCTGCTGAAAGAGGTTTACAACCCGAAGGCCGTCATCCCTCACGCGGCGTCGCTGCATCAGGCTTGCGCCCATTGTGCAATATTCCCCACTGCTGCCTCCCGTAGGAGTCTGGGCCGTGTCTCAGTCCCAGTGTGGCCGGTCGCCCTCTCAGGCCGGCTACCCGTCGTCGCCTTGGTGAGCCGTTACCTCACCAACAAGCTGATAGGCCGCGGGCTCATCCTGCACCGCCGGAGCTTTCGAACCCCGCAGATGCCTGCGAGGCTCAGTATCCGGTATTAGACCCCGTTTCCAGGGCTTGTCCCAGAGTGCAGGGCAGATTGCCCACGTGTTACTCACCCGTTCGCCACTAATCCCCACCGAAGTGGTTCATCGTTCGACTTGCATGTGTTAAGCACGCCGCCAGCGTTCGTCCTGAGCCAGGATCAAACTCTCCGTGAATGTTTACCCGTGATCGGGTTGCACATCACGAGAGCGGAACCACCGGAGGAATGATCCGGCGGTTCACAGCGTCCTCGCTGTGTGTTTCTTCAAAGGAACCTCAACCCGATCGAACCGACCGGGTCGGGGTATCAACATATCTGGCGTTGACTTTTGGCACGCTGTTGAGTTCTCAAGGAACGGACGCTTCCTTCGTACTCACCCTCTCGGGCTTTCCTCCGGGCGCTTCCCTTCGGTCTTGCGTTTCCGACTCTATCAGATCTTTCCGACCCGATTTCCTCGGTGCTTTCCGGGGTCCCGCTTCCGCGTTTCCCTTTCCGGCGGTTCCGACTCTATCAGATCCTTTCGGGCCTGATTCCCGGTCAGAGCGGGTTGCCTTCCCGGCCGTTGGGCCGTTCCGACGTCTCAAACCTTAGCGGACCCTCTTCGCGTTCCTCAAATCGAGGGTTGGAATTGAATTTCGGGCACGCCGAAATCTTTCCCGCTGGGAGATCGTGCTGAGGTTTTGAGTGCCGCAGTCGCGGCGGAAGGTGCTGCCGAAGAACCGTTACGGCCCCGCGGCAACCCGAAGAACCTTACGGATCGGTCAGGGGGCTGTCAAGCACCCCTGGCCAAGATCTTTCAGTCCAGGTCGCTGAGGCGTCCGCCGGCGTCCGGCTGGGCGTGTTCCACCCGGCGCAGGAGGCGGGTGAGGACCTCACCCAGCGTCGCCCGCTCGTCCGGGGCGAGGTCCTGGAGGAGGTCCTCCTCGAAGACGGTGGCCAGACGCATCGCCTCGAGCCACTTCTCGCGGCCGGCGGAGGTCAGCTCCACGATCACGCGAACCCGGTTGGTCTCGTCCCGCTCCCGGTCGACCAGCCCCTCGGCGACCATGCGGTCGATCCGGTGGGTCATGGCGGCCGGGGTCAGCCCCAGACGCTTGGCGAGGTCGCCGGGGCCCATGCGATACGGGGCGCCGGAGAGGACGAGGGCCTTGAGGACCTCCCAGTCGGCGTTGGTGATGCCGAGTTCGGCGGTCTGGCGGCCGTAGGCGACGTTCATGCGGCGGTTCAGGCGGGACAGCGCGTTGACGATTTTCTCGACCTGGGGGTCGAGGTCCTGGAACTCGCGCTGGTACGCGGCGATCTGCTCTTCGAGTGTCGGCTCGCCGAGGCCGGAGGTGTCGCCCATGGCCGCAGTATGGCACGCCCTCTCTTTGCCTTGAAGTCCTTCGCTATGTAGTCTTTAGCCTCGAACTTTAGCTTCTAAGTCTTCACTCCTAACTGCTTGAGAGAGGTGAACGTGACCAGGGCGATGCGCCGGATCCACGTGGGCAACGCACTCAGCGCGTTCGGGCTGGGCTTCACGGTCCCGTATCTGTACGTCTACGTGGCGCAGGTGCGAGGGCTGGGAGCCATGACGGCGGGTCTCGTACTCGCCGTCTTCGCCGTGGCCGCGCTGATCGTGCTGCCGTTCGCCGGACGGGCGATCGTCCGGCGCGGCCCGCTGCCGGTGCTGCTCGTCGCCCTGGTCACGGCCGCGATCGGGGCGCTGAGCCTGGGTCTGTCGAGCGGTGCGGCGACCGTGCTGCTGTCGGCGGCGGCGCTGGGTGCCGGGCAGGCCGTGATGCAGCCGGCGCTCGCGACGATGATCGTGGAGTGCTCGACCATGGAGAACCGGTCGCGGGCGTTCGCCACGCAGTTCTTCCTGCAGAACCTCGGGCTCGGCGTCGGTGGTCTCATCGGCGGTCACCTCGTGGATCCCGCGAAATCCGGCTCCTTCACTCTCCTCTTCGCGATCGAAGCGGCGATGTTCCTGCTGCTGGTCGTGGTGATGGCGACGGCGCGGATGCCTCGCGCGCCGCGCGTCGAGGGCGCTCCTGCGCGGTCGGCAGAGGGCAGCTGGAAGCAGCTGCTGGGCAACCGGGCCATGGTGCAGCTGTGCGTGCTGGGCTTCGTGCTGTTCTTCGCCTGCTACGGACAGTTCGAGTCGGGGCTGAGCGCGTACGGCGTCGAGGCCGCCGGGATCTCCACCTCCGCGCTGGGGACGGCGCTGGCCGCGAACACCCTGGTGATCGTGGTCGCGCAGTTCGCGGTGCTGCGGTTCGTCGAGCGGCGCAAGCGCTCGCGCGTGATCGCGTCCGTGGGGCTGATCTGGGCCGTGGCCTGGGCCGTGGCCGGGTACGCGGGACTGGGCAACGGGAGCCAGACGATGGCGACCGCCGCGTTCATCTCGACGTACGCGCTGTTCGGGCTCGGTGAGGCGATGCTGTCGCCGACGCTCGCGCCGCTGGTGGCCGATCTCGCGCCGGCCGGGCTGGCGGGGCAGTACAACTCGGCGTTCGCCCTGGTGAAGCAGCTCGCGCTGGCCGTGGGTCCGGCGGTGGGCGGGCCGCTGGGCGCCTCGCTGCACGCGCCGTATGTCGTGACCTTCCTGCTGTTCTCGCTGGGGATCACGATGCTGGCGGTGCGGCTCGGACGGCAGCTCACGGACGTGCAGGACCAGCCGTCGGCGGCGCGGAGCCGTGTGGTGGTGCAGGGGGGCGCGGCAGCGGAGCAGGCTCCGGCGCACGCCTGACCCACGCGCTCCGACCCGCCCCCTGTACGCCTGTGCACTCCTGGGCGCCCGGCTCGGCTACGAGCCGGGCGTCTTCGGCAGGAGGAACTCGCACCAGACCGCCTTGCCGCCGCCCGGGGTACGTCTGCTGCCCCAGCCGGAGGCGATCGTCGCGACGATGGCGATGCCCCGGCCGGACTCGTCGCCGGGTTCCGCGCGGCGACGTCTCGGCAGGTGGTCGTCGCCGTCGGTGACCTCGATGATCAGACGGCGGTCGGTGCGGCGCAGCCGCAGCCGCATGGGCGGGGTGCCGTGCTGGAGGGAGTTGGCGACCAGTTCGCTGGCGGCCAGGACGCCCAGATCGTGCAGCTCGACGGGGAAGCGCCAGCTGGTCAGCACGCCGGAGGCGAAGGCACGCGCGCGCGGGGCCGCCTCGACCCCGCCGAGCAGTTCCAGTGCGGCGTTGCGGAAGAGCTCGCTCTCCGCGCCCTTGCGGGCGGGGTGCTGGAGGACCAGGACGGCGACGTCGTCGTCGTGGTCCGGGGTCACGCCGGCCGAGCGGACCAGGCGGTCGCAGACGACCTGGGGGCTGCCGGTGGCTCCGGCCAGGGCGTGCTCCAGGGCGGCGATGCCCTCGTCCAGGTCCTCGTTCCTCCGTTCGACCAGGCCGTCCGTGTAGAGGACGGCGGTGGAGCCGGGGGTGAGGGGGACGGAGCCGGACGTGTGCATCCAGCCGCCGGTGCCGAGCGGGGGTCCTGTCGGTTCGTCGGCGCGCCGGACGGCGCCGTTCTCGTCGCGGACCAGGATGGGCAGGTGGCCGGCGGAGGCGTACACCAGGCTGCCCTCGTTGGGGTCGTGGATGGCGTAGGCGCAGGTGGCGATCTGGTTGGCGTCGATCTCCATGGCGAGGCCGTCGAGGAGCTGGAGCACCTCGTGCGGTGGGAGGTCGAGCCGCGCGTAGGCCCGTACGGCCGTACGGAGCTGGCCCATGACCGCCGCCGCGCGCACCCCTCGTCCCATGACGTCGCCGATGACGAGGGCGGTGCGGCCGCCGCCCAGGGTGATCACGTCGTACCAGTCGCCGCCGACGGCGGCCTCGGTGCCGCCGGGGTGGTAGGTGGCGGCGACGCGCAGGTCGTCGGGCTCCTCCAGTTCCTGGGGGAGGAGGGAGCGCTGGAGGGTGACGGCGGTCTCGCGCTGACGGCGTTCGCTGGCGCGCAGTCGTTCGGCGGCCTCGGCGTGGTCGGTGACGTCGGTGGCGAAGACGAGCACCCCACGGCCCTCGACCTCGGTGACCGGGGTGCAGGTAAAGGTGTAGGAGCGGCCGTCGGGGGCCTTGCGGGACTTCACCGTGCGGGGTTTGCCGCTGCGCAGGACCTGGTCGAGGAGGGGCAGCAGGCCGAGTGCTTCCAGTTCGGGCAGTGCGCCGCGCGCGGGGGTGCCGATCGGGCGGGCGCCGAAGGCCGCCGCGTAGGCGTCGTTGACGTAGGCGATGCGGTGGTCGGGGCCGTGGACCAGGGCGACGAGGGAGGGGACGTGGTCCAGGACCTCGCGCACCCCGAGCTCGTCGACGGCGGGCACGGCCGGTGCGTCGTCGGTGAGCTGTTCGGCGCGGGCCCCGGGCACGGAGCCCTCTCCCCGCCGGTCCGGGGAGACCGCCTGCTCGTTCCGCGCTGCGGCGCGGCGCTGCGTTCCGGGGAGCCGGGCGCTCCAGCGCGTGAAGTTCACGAATCCTTGCCTCGTGTAGTTGTCGGCGGCCGGAAACCGGGACCGGCCGGGGCCCCGGGGGCCGCACCGGGGCGAGCGGGGCCCCGGTGGTGGACCAGTCTGGCAGGGTGCCGACCGGGCCGGCATCCGTCAGACGCCGGGCCGTCCGGTGGAGTTCCTGGGTTCGGTCAGGACGACCCCTTCGGGTCGCTCGGGGGGTCCTGGGAAGGCTTTCCACCGGCCGCCAGTTCGAACTCCGCACGGGGGTGCTCGAGTGAACCGAGCGAGACGACCTCCCGTTTGAAGAGCCCGGCGAGCGTCCATTCGGCGGCCACCCGCGCCTTGCGGTTGAAGGTCGGGACGCGGCTGAGGTGATAGGTCCGGTGCATGAACCAGGCGGGGTAGCCCTTGAGCTTGCGCCCGTAGACCTGGGCGACGCCCTTGTGCAGCCCGAGGGAGGCGACGGAACCGGCGTGCTTGTGGGCGTACGTCTCCAGCGGTTCGCCCCGCAGGGAGTGGACCACGTTGTCCCCGAGGACCCGCGCCTGGCGGAGCGCGTGTTGTGCGTTGGGGGCGCATTCCCGCCCGGCCTCCCCCGCGGTGACGTCGGGGACGGCGGCGGCGTCCCCCGCGGCCCACGCGTGCGCGGTCCCGTCCACGGCCAGCTCGGCGGTGCACTTCAGCCGCCCCCGCCCGTTCAGCGGCAGATCGGTGGCCGCGAGGACGGGATGCGGTTTGACCCCGGCCGTCCACACGACCGTACGGGTGGGGAAGCGCGACCCGTCGCTGAGCACGGCGACCCGGTCGGCGCAGGACTCCAGCCGGGTCTCCAGGCGTACGTCGATGTTGCGCCGGCGCAGTTCGGTGACGGTGTAGCGGCCCATCTCCTCCCCGACCTCGGGCAGGATCCGCCCGGACGCCTCGACGAGGATCCACTTCATGTCCTCGGGACGGATGGTCCGGTAGTACCGCGCGGCGTAACGGGCCATGTCCTCCAGTTCACCGAGCGCCTCGACGCCCGCGTAGCCGCCCCCGACGAAGACGAAGGTCAGGGCGGCGTCCCGGAGGGCGGGATCGCGCGTGGAGGAGGCGATGTCCATCTGCTCGAGGACGTGGTTGCGCAGGCCGATGGCCTCTTCCACCGTCTTGAAGCCGATGGCGTGGTCGGCGAGGCCGGGGATCGGGAGGGTGCGCGACACGGAACCGGGCGCGAGCACCAGTTCGTCGTAGGCGACCTGCCGCCCTCCGGTGCCCTCCTCGTCGGTGGCGAGCGTGCTGACGGTGGCGGTGCGGGTGGCGTGGTCGACGCCGGTGGCCTCGCCGATGACGATGTGGCACCGGTCGAGGACACGGCGCAGCGGTACGACGACGTGCCGGGGGGAGATGGCGCCGGCGGCCGCTTCGGGGAGGAAGGGCTGGTACGTCATGTACGGATCCGGGGTGACGACCGTGATCTCCGCCTCGCCCCGCCCGAGTTCCCGTTTCAGCCTCCGCTGGAGGCGCAGGGCCGTGTACATCCCGACGTAGCCGCCGCCGACAACGAGAATGCGCGCACGTTCCTTCACCATCCCATGACGCACCCGTCGCGCGCGTTTGTCCACAGCCCCGGCGAATTGTGTGACCGGAAGACCCTCGTGCCCCGGGTTGGCCGATTTACCGACCCTGCCGGAGTCCTCACAGGTCAGCAGCGGTGAGCCCGCCCACGCACGGGGGTACATTCAGGACGTACACGCCCCGTACTCCGATCGGGGGGCGCTCCGTGCGGAACCTGCCCCTTCTGAATTGACCCCCTCTCAACTATGTTCATCTGTCGACGGGGTGTAGGGGGATGTGCTCATCGGGCTCGCGACGGGCGGGACCGACAGGCCGGACCTGTTCCACGCGCCCCGGCCATCGATGGCGGGGAGAAGTCTCCGGGGGGAGACGTCATTACCGGGGGAATGCATATGCATGTTCAGGACTCTCATTGGTCTTCCGCTCTCGCGGCCAGCGCGACGATGAGCGCGCCCA
Source organism: Streptomyces sp. 12E (assembly GCF_055633275.1). Lineage (NCBI taxonomy): Bacteria > Bacillati > Actinomycetota > Actinomycetes > Kitasatosporales > Streptomycetaceae > Streptomyces > Streptomyces sp. 12E. The sequence goes on from NZ_JBVNCJ010000001.1 coordinate 3,441,810, forward strand.
CGGGCGGTGGACGCCCGGACGGGGCGCGTACGACACCGCTGCGCGTGGACGCCCAGCGCAATCTGGAGCACGTGCTGCGTGCCGCGCGGGAGGTCTTCGGCGAGCTGGGCTACGGCGCTCCGATGGAGGACGTGGCACGCCGGGCACGGGTCGGCGTGGGCACGGTGTACCGGCGCTTCCCGAGCAAGGACGTCCTGGTGCGGCGGATCGCCGAGGAGGAGACCTCCCGGCTGACCGACCAGGCGCGGGCGGCGCTCGGCCAGGAGGACGAGCCGTGGGCGGCGCTGTCCCGCTTCCTGCGCACGTCGGTCGCGTCCGGTGCGGGGCGGCTGCTGCCGCCGCAGGTGCTGCGGGTGGGCGTGGCGGAGGAACGCGGTCTGTCGGACCAGGCGCGGTTGCCGCAGCAGCGGACGCAGGCGGCGGATGAGCTGCGGCCGGCACCGGAGACCGCGGTGGCCGTGGCGGCGGAGGGCGACGCGGGGGCCTCGGAACTGCTGGACGTCGTGGGGCAGTTGGTGGACCGGGCGCGGGCCGCGGGTGAACTCCGGCCGGACGTGTCGGTGTCGGACGTCCTGCTGGTGATCGCGACGGCGGCGCCGTCCCTGCCGGATGCGGCGCAGCAGGCTGCGGCGTCGGCGCGGCTGCTGGACATCCTGCTGGAGGGTCTGCGCTCGCGTCCGGCGTAGGGGTGGCGCCGGCCTGGTGCGGGGCGCTCCGCCGGGTTCGCGGTGTGCCCCGCGTCCTCCTCGGCCCGCGCTCGCGCAGTGCGGCGCGTTGGGGTGGGCCGGCGCTTGCGGGGTGCCGTCGCGTCCGCCCTCCCCCGCTCCCGGCTCCGCTCGAGCGGCGGGACCCCCATCGCCCTGCCGCACGACTGCCCGCGACTGACGCGACATGCGGCCGGCCGCGGAGTACGGGGACGACGGCAGGTGGCCGCGTACGGCGGGAGGGCGAGGGTGCGGACGCGCCGCCCGCTGTGGGCGGCGCGTCCGCACCCTCGCCCTCCCGGGAGACGTGATCCGCGCCGGTCCGAGGACGGGCGCCCCCGACGCGGTCCCGGCCCACCCACCCGCCGCAGGCTCTGCCCAAGCCGCGCCGCGGGGGCGAGCCTCAGCGGGTGCCGCCCGCGCCGGCGCCCAGGGCTCCGCGCTGGGGGGCGATTCCGCCCGGGACCGCGCGCTGGCGGGCCGGGGTGCCCGTCCAGCAGGTTCCCCTGCGGGCCAGCAGACGGCGCAGCCACACCTCCAGGGCGACCAGGTCCGCCAGGCCGTCCAGGGGCAGCGGCTCGCCCTCCGCCGCGCCCCGCAGTGCCTTCCGCACCACCCGTGCCTCGACCAGCCCCGCCTCCGCCAGCAGCGGCGTGTCGAACAGCGCCACCAGCGAGTCGGCCGCCACCCGCAGCCCCGTCCGCGCCGCTGCCGCCGCCGAGCCGGCGGCCCCGGGAGCCCCCCATCCCGCAGGCAACTCCCTTACCCCCGCCCCCTCCAGCACCGACCGCAGGATCGACGCCCGCGCCCCCGGCCGCACCCGCAGCGCCTCCGGCAGCGCCCGGCACGCCCGTACGACCTGGTTGTCGAGGAACGGCGCGTGCAGTCGCTGGAACCGGATCTCGGCCGCCTGCTCCAGCACCCGCAGATCCGCCGCGTGCCGGGCCAGCGCCGCCCGCGCCCGGAAATCACCGGGCCGCTGCCCCGGCCCCACCTCGGACCGCCGCGTCGACGCCTGCAGGCGAACCGATACTTCAGCCAGTGCCTCCCCCGTGAGCCAGCGCGCCGCCGGCCCGGGTCTTCCCCAGGTCAGCGCGGCCAGCGAGGCGTCCGCCGCACCCGCGGTCCCGTCGTCGTCCAGCCGCCGCCGCAGCAGCCGTTCGGCGAGGCTCTCCAGCCCCGCCCGGTACGGCGTGCGCGCCAGCCGGCGCGCCGCCGCGTACACGCGCGCGGGAACCATCACGGACCCGTCCGCCTTGGCCAGTGCCGCCACCGGCCGCACCAGATGCCGCCGCTTGCGGTCCATCAGCAGATCGGCCAGCCGCGCCGGATGCGCGTCCAGCACCTGCTTCGCCCCGTACCCGGTGAAGTGGTCCGCGCTGCCCGCCGCCAGCCGCGCCCGGTGACGCGCGGCCGACACCAGCGAGGGCCCGGGCTCGTCCGTCAGCGGCCCGTCCAGATCGACGTACGGAAGCGTCGACTCCGCGCCGGCCACCACCACGTGGTGCAACCGGGGATTGGCGGCCAGCGTCCCCGCCCGCTCCAGTTCGTCGTCGTCCCGCCCTCCGCCGGAGCCGCCCGCGAGGTCGTTGAAGGTGACGGCCAGCAGCCGCTCCCCCGCCCCCGTCCCGTGCCCCAGCACGGTCCCCGGCATCCCGGGCAGTCCCGCGGCCAGCAGCGCCAGCGCTCCGGACGCCGGCCCGCCGGACAGGTCGGCCCCGATCCCCGGCACGGGCGTGCCGCGAGCCGCCCGCCGCTCGGCGGGTCCCATCCCGGGCACGGGCCCGGGGTCGATACCGGCGCCGGGAACGTGGCGGGGCGCGGCCAGCCGCGTCCGTACGGCCTCGACCAGCGCGTCCCGCACGGCGTCCACCGCGTGGTCGGGGTCGGCCGGCGGCGCGGCGACGGCGAGCGAGGCGACGGGTTCGTACCCGGCGATCTCGCGCGCCCCGGCGCGCAGGATCAGCGCATGCCCCGGCGGAATGCGTTTCACGCCGTCGTACGGGGTGGAGTCGTGGAGCGCGGCCGGCACGTCGGGGGCGGCGAGCAGCGCGGCGAGGTGCCCGAAGTCGAGGTTGGCCTCGACGAGGTCGGCGAGCGGCAGCGCGGCGGTCGCGTACGCCGTACCGCCCGCCCACGGGGTGTGGAAGACCGGCCGGGCGCCGGCCAGATCGCCGCACACGGTGACCCGGCGCCCCACCTGCACGACCGCCGTGTAGCTTCCCGGCCAGGCGGTCAGGTGCCGCAGCGCCCCGCCCCTCGCGGCGAACAGCGCGACGCGCAGTTGCTCGTCGGAGGCCCCGCACGTGCCGAGGACGGCGATCCGGGTCTGCTCGTCGGCCTCGACCACCCGCACCTCGTCGGGGCGCCAGTCGCCGACCGCCCAGAGCGGGTCGGGGTCACCCCACAGCAGCTGGGACCCCACGGGCTGTACGGTCTCGCCGTCCACCCCGGTGGCGCCGGCGGAGCCGGTGGGGCCGAACCCCATGGCTCCGGCGGCGGTGCTGCTCCATCCCACCAACCACCGCATCGCCGCCTCCACAAGCTGTGGACAACCAGTGCACCGTACGAACCGGTTCCCCATGCTGCCATGAAGGAGGCGCTCAGGAGGGGTGCCGGAGCCGTATGCGCTCCGTCGAATGCGCCCCGGCGGATACACGCGCCCCGCACCGAACGGGCGCCCGCCGCAGAGGAGTCACCGTACCGGCGCGGCGCACCCGACCATGGCGCCACGACGCGAATGCGCCCCCACAATGCGCCCCTTAAACCACCAACACGCCGTCAATTACCAGGCTAGAAGCGGTGATACACCCGAAAGAGTGGAGTTGATTTTCGGCCAAATCAGAGCGGCGAGCCACATCTCGAACACGCTCCGTACAGGCTCTGCGCACCACAGGACGGTCGCGCGGTCCGGGAGGCGGAGCACGCCCCCCGGACCGTTCCGCCGCCCGCGGGGATGAAGACGGCGGTGTCCCCCAGCCCGCTGGATCCAGTACAGCGGGCCGACCCACGCGCAGCCCATGGAACCGCTCCCGCGACGGCCGGAGGAGAGCGCACGCACGGGCGCACGGCCACATACCGGGAGCACGCCGCAACTGCGCGTATCGGACCCGCACTTCAGTACGGACCACAATCCCGCCATCCGGAAGAATGCCCCTTAACGCTTGGGATGCGGCGAACTACGCTGGGTTTACGAATGCCGCATGGTTATGCCAGTGCGGCAGCCGTCTGTGTCGAGGGGTGGCGCATGTCCAGGGAGCAACGCGGGCCGAACGAAAAGCTCGGCGCCGTTCTCGCCCTCGCGGGAATCTCCAACGCGGGCCTCGCGCGCCGCGTCAACGACCTCGGCGCTCAGCGAGGACTGACGCTTCGCTACGACAAGACGTCGGTGGCGCGCTGGGTGTCGAAGGGCATGGTGCCGCAGGGCGCCGCTCCGCACCTGATCGCCGCCGCCATCGGCCAGAAGCTGGGCCGTCCGGTGCCGCTCCACGAGATCGGTCTGGCGGACGCGGATCCCGCACCCGAGGTCGGCCTCGCCTTCCCCCGTGACGTCGGACAGGCGGTGCGCTCCGCCACGGAGCTGTACCGGCTGGACCTGGCGGGCCGCAGAGCCGGCTCCGGCGGCATCTGGCAGTCGCTCGCCGGGTCGTTCGCGGTGAGCGCGTACGCGACGCCCGCATCGCGTTGGCTGATAACCCCGGCCGACAGTTCGGTGGCGCGTGAGGCGAGCCCCGCCGACGGCGCCGGCGCACCGGCCAAAGTCGGCCACAGCGACGTGCGGAAACTGCGGGAGGCCGCCGAGGACGCCCGGCGGTGGGACTCCAAGTACGGCGGAGGCGACTGGCGTTCGTCGATGGTCCCCGAATGCCTCCGCGTCGAGGCGGCCCCGCTGCTGCTCGGCTCCTACTCCGACGACGTCGGCCGCTCCCTCTTCGGCGCGGCCGCCGAACTCACCCGCCTGGCCGGCTGGATGGCCTTCGACACCGGCCAGCAGGAGGCCGCCCAGCGCTACTACATCCAGGCCCTGCGCCTGGCCCGCGCGGCGGCCGACGTCCCGCTGGGCGGCTATGTGCTCGCCTCGATGTCCCTGCAGGCGACCTACCGCGGCTTCGGCGACGAGGGCGTGGACCTCGCCCAGGCCGCACTGGAGCGCAACCGGGGCCTGGCCACCGCCCGCACCCTGAGCTTCTTCCGCCTCGTCGAGGCGCGCGCACACGCACGCGCGGGAGACGCCCAGGCGGCCGGGGCCGCCCTGCGGTCGTCGGAGAGCTGGCTGGAGCGCTCCCGTCCCGGCGACAGCGACCCGACCTGGCTCGGCTTCTACTCCTACGACCGCTTCGCCGCCGACGCCGCCGAGTGCTACCGCGACCTGAAGGCGCCCCGCCAGGTCCGCCGCTTCACCGAGCAGGCGCTGTCCAGTCCGACGGAGGAGTTCGTGCGCTCGCACGGACTGCGCCTGGTCGTCTCGGCGGTCGCCGAACTGGAGTCGGGCAACCTGGACGCGGCCTGCGAACAGGGCGTCCGCGCGGTGGAGGTGGCGGGCCGCATCTCGTCCGCCCGCACCACCGAGTACGTCAGGGACCTCCTGCACCGCCTGGAGCCCTACGGCGACGAACCCCGCGTGGTCGAACTGCGCGAACGTGCCCGCCCGCTGCTGATGACCACGGCCTGATCCGAATCGCGCCACGCACCGCCTCCCGGGTTTGAAGGCGCTGTCAGTGGCGCAGTGCACTATCGGACTCGGGAGGTGGTGCGGGTGGTGACGGGGCGGTCGTACGACTGCGACGTACTGGTGATCGGCGGGGGGATCGTCGGCCTGTCGACGGCGTACGCGCTCACGCGCGCGGCGCCGGGCACGCGGGTCACGGTGCTGGAGAAGGAGTCCGGCCCCGCCCGGCACCAGACGGGCCGCAACAGCGGCGTCATCCACAGCGGCGTCTACTACCGCCCCGGCTCGCTGAAGGCCCGGTACGCGGTGTCGGGCGCCGCGGAGATGGTCGGGTTCTGCGCGGAGCACGACATCCCGCACGCGGTGACGGGCAAGCTGATCGTGGCCACGACCCGCGAGGAGCTGCCCCGGCTGCACGCCCTGGTCCAGCGCGGCCGGGAGAACGGCATCGCGGTCCGCGAGCTGTGCGGCGCGCAGATCTCGGAGTACGAGCCGGAGGTCGACGGCCTGGCCGCCATCCACGTCGGCACCACCGGCGTCTGCGACTTCACCGCGGTGGCCCACCGGCTGGCTGAGGCCTCGCGGGCGGCGGGCGCCGAGATCCGCTACGGGGCACGGGTGGTACGCGTCGACCGCCGCCCCGACCGGGGAGTCGCCGTCCTGACGGCCGCCGGCGACGTCGTCCGCGGCCGGGCGCTGGTGAACTGCGCCGGTCTGCACTGCGACGAGATCGCCCGCCGCACCGGCGACGAGCCCGACGCCCGCATCGTGCCGTTCCGCGGCGAGTACTACGAGCTGGCCCGGCCGGAACTGGTGCGCGGCCTGGTCTACCCGGTGCCCGACCCCGCGTTCCCCTTCCTCGGCGTCCACCTCACCCGGGGCGTCGACGGCGGCGTCCACGTCGGCCCCAACGCGGTCCCGGCGCTGGCCCGCGAGGGCTACGACTGGCGCACGGTGCGTCCACGCGAGCTGGGGGCGACCCTGGCCTGGCCGGGCTCCTGGCAGCTGGCCCGCCGCCACTGGCGGTACGGCACGGGCGAACTGCACCGCTCGCTGTCCAGGGAGGCCTTCACCCGGGCCGTACGCCGGCTGCTGCCCGCGGTGCGGGAGGACGACCTGGTGCCGACGGCGGCCGGGGTGCGGGCCCAGGCGGTGCTGCGGGACGGCACCCTGGCCGACGACTTCCTGATCCAGGAGACCGCCCGCGCGGTCCACGTGTTGAACGCCCCCTCACCGGCGGCGACGGCCTCCCTGCCGATCGGCCGCGAGGTCGCGCGAAGGACACTGGCGGCGCTGGAGACGGCGGGGCGCTGAGCCGCCGGGCGATCCCGGGCCGCCCCGGAGAACCGGGCGGATGCCGGGCGCCCGGGACCGCCCGACGGGTGCCGTCGTCAGCCCGTACCGATCCCGGACGAGTCGCCCGCCCCGGCCGGGGCATCGGCGTTTCCTCCCCCGGCCCGGACCCGCTCCCCGCCCAGCGGATGCCGAGGCCGGGAGGAGCCGGCCCACCCGGAACCCGAGCGCGCCCTCCGCCCCTGCGGGGGCCGTCCCGCTCCGTGCCGGGGGACCGGTGCGCGCGCCCCGTAACATCGGAGGCACTGTGTCTGACACCGTTAACGCTTCCGAAGCCCTTCGTCCCGCCTCCGGCCAGGACGCGCCGCACCCGCCCGGGACGTCCGTCCACCCTGCCCGGGCCAAGGGGGAGCCCCGGTTCCCGGACGGGCCGAAGGCCGATCCCGCCGGGTCCCACTTCGAGCGGCGGATCCGGAGCTTCCAGCCGCGGCGCAGCCGGGTGACCGCCGGGCAGGCGGACGCCCTGCGGCGGCTGTGGCCCGCCTGGGGCTTCGACATCGACGGCAGCCGACGCCTCGACCTCGCGGAGTTCTTCGGCAACGACCACCCCGTCGTCCTGGAGATCGGCTTCGGCATGGGCGAGGCGACCGCCCAGATGGCCGCCGCCGACCCGGCCACCAACATCCTCGCCGTGGACGTCCACACGCCCGGCCAGGGCAACCTGCTCAACCTCGCCGACCGGCTCGGGCTGACCAACGTACGGGTCGGCAACGGCGACGCGATCATCCTGCTGCGCGAGATGCTCGCCCCCGGCTCCCTCGGCGGGCTGCGCGTCTACTTCCCCGACCCCTGGCCGAAGAAGCGGCACCACAAGCGGCGGCTGATCCAGCCGGAGTTCCTCACCCTCGCCGCGACCCGCCTGGCGCCGGGGGCGGTGCTGCACTGCGCCACCGACTGGGAGCCGTACGCGGAGCAGATGCTGGACGTGCTCACCGCGCACCCCGACTTCGAGAACACCCGGGCGGACGGCGGTTTCGCGCCGCGTCCCGCCTTCCGGCCGCTCACCCGTTTCGAGGGGCAGGGACTGGAGAAGGGTCATGTCGTGAACGACGTGCTCTTCCGCCGCGTATCGCGGGATGAGCAGGCAGCAGACCGAGCCTGACACAGCCCCGCCTCGTGAGGGTCGATCCCTTGGTCACCAGTCCCCCGTACCCGGCGCCTCCCGGCACGGCCCCCGGTGGAGCGCCGCGGCCCGCGCACTGGTGGCATCGGCCCTGGGTGCGGTACGGCGCGCTGATCGCGCTGCTCGCGCTGTCCGGTCTGGTCATCCTCGCGCTGGTGCGCGAGCAGACCGGGACGCAGGGGTTCCTGGTCGGGCTCGGTCTCGCCGTCCTGCCCGTGCCGCTGCTCGTCGCCGCCTTCCGGTGGCTGGACCGGGTCGAGCCGGGACCCTGGCGGAACCTGCTGTTCTCCTTCGCCTGGGGCGCCTGTGCGGCGGCGCTGATGGCGATCGTCGCGAACAGCTTCGCCACCCGGTGGGTAGCGACGGCGACCGCCGACCCGGCCGGCGCCGACGCCCTGGGCTCGACCGTCATAGCGCCGGTGGTGGAGGAGTCCGCGAAGGCCGCGGCCGTCCTGCTGGTGTTCCTGTTCCGCAGACGCGACTTCACCGGGATCCTCGACGGCGTGGTGATAGCCGGGGTCACCGCCACCGGCTTCGCGTTCACCGAGAACATCCTCTACCTCGGCACCGCCTTCGGCACCGACCGGATCACCGGCGACAGCGGCATCACCTCGGTCACCGCGGCGACCTTCTTCGTCCGCATCGTGATGTCGCCGTTCGCGCACCCCCTGTTCACCGTGCTCACCGGGATCGGCTTCGGCGCCGCCGCGCTGTCCACGGACCGGCAGCGGGCCCGGCGCGTGCTGCTGCCGCTGGGCGGGCTGCTCCTCGCGATGGGCGTGCACGCGCTGTGGAACGGCTCCTCGACGTTCGGCCGGTACGGCTTCCTCGCGGTGTACGCGGCGTTCATGGTGCCGGCGTTCGGGCTGCTGACCTGGCTGGTGGTGTGGACGCGGCGGCGGGAGCTGCGGACCGTGCGGGCGGAGCTGTCCGCGTACGTGGCCGCCGGGTGGCTCGACGCGGCGGAGCCCTTCGCGCTGGGCTCGATGCGGGCGCGGCGCGTCGCCCGGCAGTACGCGCGCCGCTGCGGCGGGAGGGCGGCGGCACGGTCGGTCGCCGCGTACGAGACGTGTGCGACGTCGCTGGCGTTCCTGCGGCACCGGGGACGGCTCGGGCGGGCGGGGCCGGACTTCGTCACCCGGGAACGGGAGCTGCTGCTGGAGCTGTGGCACCGGCGGGGAGTGGCCCGGCCGGCCCTGGAGCACGCGGCCCGCGTCACCGCGCCCCGGGTTCCGGCCGCCGCGGCGCCGTGGGCGGTGTACGGCGGCTACGGACCTCCCGCGCCGTACGGTCCTCCGTACACCGCGTACGACCCGAACGCCCGCCGGTTCTGAGCGGTCCGCCGCGCACTGCCCCGGACAGCACCTGACCGGCGGCCCTGACGTCGGGGGGCCGTCGTCGGGGCCGCCGGGGTCCAGGGCGTGCGGGTCCGCTCGCTCAGACGGTGAGGCCCTTTCCGCGCAGCCACGCCAGCGGGTCGATGCCCGCGGAGGAACCGCCGGGGTGGACCTCCAGGTGGAGGTGGGCCCCGGTGGAGTTGCCGGTGGAGCCGACGCGGCCGATCACGTCGCCGGTGTTGACCTTCTGGCCGACGCTGACGCTGATGGAGGACTGGTGGGCGTACCAGATCTCGGTGCCGTCGTCGAGCGTGAGCACGGTCTTGTAGCCGTAGGAGCCGTCGTAGCCGGCGGAGGTGATCGTGCCGGTGTGGACGGCCTTGATCAGCGTGCCCGTGGGGGCGGCGAAGTCGAGGCCGGTGTGCTGGCCGGAGGACCAGTAGGCGCCGGCCTGACCGAAGGTCGAGGTGATGGTGTACGAGGAGGTCGGCAGCGCGTACTGCTTGGCCAGCTCGGCGAGGCGCTCGGCCTCGGCCTTCTTCCTGGCCGCCTCCTCCGCCTTCTTCTTGGCGGCCTCGGCCTTGGCCTTGGCCGCCTTCTCCGCCTTGGCGGCGGCCTCGGCGGCCTGCTTCTCGGCGGCGGCGACCGCCTCGGCCTCCGCCTTGCTCTCGGCCTGGGCCTGCTGCTGCTCGACCTGCGCCATGATCCGGGTGCGCAGCGCCTCACCGGCGCCGGTGGTGCCCTGCTCGGTGTCGGCGGCGGCCATGCCGAGGGTGCTGAGAGGAGTGGCCGCCTCCTCGGGGGTTTCCTCGTCGGAGATGAGGGAACCCACGTTGGGAAGGTCGGGCATGGAGATCGACACCGGCGGCTTGCCGGTCTGGGCGCTCGCCATGCCGCCGGCGCCGACGGCCGCTATGACGCCGACGCCCAGGACGGTGGAGCTGCGGGCGAGTCCTCCGCCGCGCTGCTTGGCGACACGGTGCCGGCCGCGCACGGGGCGAACGGACTCCGCGGTGGGGTTCCACTCCTCGAAGGGGCCCTCGCCGGCGCGGCTGCCGCCGTAGGCGAAGGTGTCGCTCGGCTCGAACGGGGCCTCGGGGGCAGGCGGGTTGGACGCCACGTGGGCGTGCTCCTTCCTTCCGTCTTCGCCTACCGGGTTAGCTGACGGGTTCGGAGCGGGAAGGTCTCCTACGCGCGTATACGAGCCGTGTGGCCACGGCGGTATTCACGCGATTCACCCCATGGTGGTGGTTCCCCGGTTCCCTCGCGGGATTCGGCGCGTGCGCACGGAGCCGCCTTCTGTGACGGCTGGGACGACCGCGCTGCGTTATCGAACGTTAATAGACGCAAGGGCCGGATTCCAAGCCGTTCCTCTTGATCATCAACGGTTTCCAGGGGGACTTAAGGGTCACGGACGGCCAAAAACGGGCGAGTTGACCGAGCCTCGGACGGCGATCGGTTTCTGACCGAGCGTCAGTTTTTATGCGCTGTGGGACGACTCGCTCACAGTGGGTGAGAACGCGGGTTGAGGGCTGGAAACACCGAGGGCCGGAATCCTTTGGATTCCGGCCCTCGGCCTGCAGTAGCGGGGACAGGATTTGAACCTGCGACCTCTGGGTTATGAGCCCAGCGAGCTACCGAGCTGCTCCACCCCGCGTCGTTGAGACCAGTGTACGCCATCCGCGGGACACGGCGCACACCCATTACCGGCGGCCCGGTCTCAGCGGCCGAGCAGGTGGCCGTTCGGCGCCTTGGCGCGGTCCTCGTGCTCGGGCAGGACGACGACGGTGGCGCCCTCGCCGGTCAGCACACCGGTGCCGTCGGCGCCCGCCACGAACGTGTCCGGCTCCCGCCAGGCCGTGACCACCCGCCGTACCCCCGCGTCCAGGATGAGCCGGGCGCAGGGCGCCGGCCGGGACGCGCGGCGGGCGCAGGGCTCCAGGCTGGAGTACACGGTGGCGGTGGCGAGCCGGGGGTCCGTGGGATCGGCCTTGGCGAGCGCGGCCTCCTCCGCGTGCACCACCGGGTCGGCGCCCTCGCGGGAGCGGCCGCGCGCCAGCTCCGTGCCGTCGGCGGCCACCACGACCGCGCCCACGCTGAACGCCGTCTCCGAGGGCGGGCACTCGGCGGCCAGCTCGCAGGCGAGGGCCAGCCAGTGGTGGTCGGCGGCGGAGGGCAGCGGGCCGGTGCCGGGGGCGGTGGGCTCGTAGCGCATCAGGACGACGTCGCCGACCGGGCGGCTCTCGACCAGCCGCAGCCGACCGCCCTGGTAGGAGCCGGGGCCGAAGAGGCGGGGGGCCCGCGGGTCGCCGACGAACAGCGGGGCGAGGACCAGCTGGAGCTCGTCGGCCAGTCCTTCGGTGAGGAGCTGGGTGTGGATCGTGCCGCCGCCCTCGACCATGAGCCGCCGGACCCCACGCTCGGCGTGCAGGTGCTCAAGGAGCCGACGCCAGTCGAGCCCGGTGCCGAGCGGGACGACGTCGGCGGCGAGACCGAGGGCGTGGGCGCGCCCGGCGCCCTCGTCGGTCGTGTAGAGGACCTTCTCGCCGCCGGTGTGCCAGAACCGGGCCGCCGGATCCAGGTCGCCGGAGCCGCTGACGGCGACCTTGAGCGGGTACTCGGCCTCGCCCCCGGCGAGGCGGGCGGCACGCCGCTCGGGCGAGTTGACCAGCAGCCGGGGGTTGTCGGCGCGGATCGTGCCGGCGCCGACCAGAACGGCGTCCACGGATGCCCGCACCTCGTCGACCCGGTCGAAGTCGGCCGGACCGGACAGCAGCAGCCGCTCCGGGCCGGTGTCGTCCAGGTAGCCGTCGAGGGAGACGGCGGCGGACAGCAGGACGTACGGGTGGGGCATCGGTTCCTACTTCCAGGGGGCGGGCCTGTGGGCGTCCAGTCTGACAACAGGAGCGGCCGGCCCCTGCGCCGGTTCAGGGCTCGATCAGCCCCACGCGGATGGCGTACCGGGTGAGTTCCAGGCGGTCCTTCAGGCCGAGCTTGGCCAGCAGGTTGGCGCGGTGCCGCTCCACGGTCTTGGGGCTGATGGCGAGGAGGCCGGCGATCTGCTGCGAGGTGTGGCCCTCGGCGACCAGCTTCAGGATCTCCTCCTCGCGGTCGGTGATCGCCTTGGCCGGCAGGGCGCGGCCCTCCCGCGCGAGGTCCAGGTAGTTGTGGATGAGGGCGTTGACGGCGCCGGGGTAGAGGAACGGCTCGCCGCGCATGGTGGCGTGGCAGGCCTCGACGAGGTCGCGGTCGGCGACGGACTTCAGGACGTAGCCGGAGGCCCCGGCGGCGAGGGCCTCGAAGAAGAACTGCTCGTTGTCGTACATGGTCAGGATGAGGATGCGCGTCTCCGGCAGGGAACGGGAGAGCTCACGGGCCGCCTGGAGGCCGGTGCGGCGGGGCATCGCGATGTCCAGGATGGCCAGGTCGGGGCGGTGTTCATGGGCCTGCTCGAGGGCTTCGGAGCCGTCGGCGGCCTCGGCGACGACGGTCAGGTCCGGTTCGCCGTCGAGGATGAGGCGAACCCCCCGGCGGACCAGCGCGTGGTCGTCGGCGAGCAGGATGCGGGTGGGGGCCGGGTCGGTCATGTGTCAGCGTTTCCGGTCGAGGGGCATCGGTCACGGGGGCGGGGCGTGCGCGGACTCCCGCACGGGGACGAGGGCGTGCGCGGGGAAACGGGCCGGGACGGGAACGGCCAGGCGCACCTCGGTGCCGCCGCCGTCGGCACGGTCCACGGTCAGGCGGGCGCCGACCAGCAGGGCGCGCTCCCGCATCCCGCGGATGCCGGCGCCCTCCCGGGCGACGCCGGTGCCGCGGCCGTCGTCCCGGACGCGGAGCTCGACACCGCCGGGCGCGCGGCGCAGGGCGAGCTCGGCGTGGCGGGCCCGGGCGTGGCGGGCGGTGTTGGTGAGGCCTTCCTGGGCGACCCGGTAGATGACCAGTTCGGTCTCCCGGTCCAGCTCGGGCAGGTCCGCGTCGAGGCAGTGCTGGACGCTCAGACCGGGCCCGCCGAACTCGGTGGCGAGGGCCTTGAGCGCGCTGGCCAGCCCGAGCTCGTCCAGCACCCCGGGGCGCAGCCGGCGGGCGATGCGCCGGATCTCCTCGAGACTCGCCCGGGTGGTCTCCTGCACCTGGCGCAGCTCCTCGCCCAGGCCGGGCGGGGCGTGGTCGGCGGCGCGCTTGAGCTGGAGCAGCACGGCGGTGAGGGACTGGCCGACCTCGTCGTGCAGCTCGCGGGCGACGCGCCGGCGCTCGGCCTCCTGCGCGGACAGGGCGCGGGCGCTGCTCGTGGCGCGCTCGTCCTCCAGCCGGTCCAGCATGGTGTTGAACGTGGTGATCAGCTCGGCGATCTCACCGCGTCCGCCGACCGCCGGGCGGTGTCCGGGGTGGAGCAGGTCCGTCGTCGTCATCGCGCGGGTCAGGCGCTGGAGCGGGGCGAGGCCCACACGGAGCAGCAGCGCGTTGGCGACGAGCATGGCGGCCAGCCCCACCGTGAGAACCGCGGCCTCGGTGAGCAGGACCGGCGTGGACACGGTGACGGGTCCCAGCAGCAGGGCCGTGGCCACGATGAGCACGACGGCGTTCAGCAGGAAGATCCGCCAGAACAGAGGCACCCCGTACCGCCTCCTCGCCGTCGGCCGCTCGCCACGGGCTCCCGGTGCGGGAGAGCCCGACGGCCCGCGGTCCGGGGGCGCGGCGCGGGCCGTCACTCTTAGCGTGTGCGCCGAGCGGTCCCCGCGCCATCGGTGACAACCCCCATTTCTCCCCCGGCCGCCCGGCCGGCCGGGCGGCCCGTGTACGCAGTGGCCCCCGGGGTGGATGGGGCCCGCGACGGATGGTGGCCGGCGGCGGCGGTGGGCGACGCTGGAGTCTCTCGCACCGGGTGGGTGACGATGTCGGCGGGCGGGCAAACTCCTTTGTACCGTGCCGAGTTGGCGGCAGGCCGACGGTCGGACCGATGACGCCCCGGTGTCACGGAGCGATGGCCGTCGACGGTGTCACCGGGCGGCCGCCCCCTGGGAAGGAGGAGCCGTGTCCCAGCCCGACGACGAGCACCTGGTCGACCTCGCGGCCCGTCTCGAGCACGAGGACCCCCGTTTCGTCCGCCCGCTGCCCGGAGGCCGTCCGGCCCGCCCCCGCGAGCACCGGCGCACGGGCGCCCGGTGGGCTCTGGTCATCGGGGTGGTCATGCTCGCCGCGGGCATCGCCCTCCCCGACGGCCTCCTCATCGCGGCGGGTCTGGTCCTCGCCGGGATCGCCGTGCAGCTCCTCGACCCGATCCGGGACGAGCGCCCCGCGAAATGACGCGGCGCCCGAGCCGGCCGAAGCCGGTTCGAGCGCCGCGCGGCAGGTCAGAGGCGATGTGCCGCTCCTGCCGGAGGTAGGCCCTGTGGGACTCGAACCCACAACCAATGGATTAAAAGTCCACTGCTCTGCCAATTGAGCTAAGGGCCCCTGGCGATGTTGCCTCCCCGAGCATAGCCGGACGCGGCCGGGACTCCGATCGGGTATCGCCGAGGCAGGGCCGGACGTGTCCCGCGCGGAACGCGGGAGGGCCCGCACGACGGGTGTCGTGCGGGCCCTCCCGGTCGGCCGGGTGAGGCCGTGTCAGCCGTTGCGCTTCCAGCGCGGCTTGTCCTCGCGACGGCCGAAGGAGCCGCCGCGGTGGTCGTCACGACGGCCGTACGGGCGGTCGTGGGAGCCGGAGTGGAAGCCGGGGCGGTCGCCCTGGCGGTCGCGGTTGAACGGACGGTCGCTGCCGCGGTGGCCGCCGCGGTCGTCGCGACGGAACCCGCCGCGGTCACCGCGGTCGCGGTTGAACCCGCCACGGTCGTCACGACGCTCGAAGGAACGCCCGCCGCGGTCGTCACGGCGCTCCTCGCGACGGAACCCGCCACGGTCGTCCCGGCGGTCACCGCGGTCGCGGTTGAACCCACCGCGGTCGTCACGACGCTCGAAGGAACGCCCACCACGGTCGTCACGACGGTCGTCACGACGCTCGAAGGAACGCCCGCCGCGGTCGTCACGGCGCTCCTCGCGACGGAACCCGCCACGGTCGTCCCGGCGGTCACCGCGGTCGCGGTTGAACCCACCGCGGTCGTCACGACGCTCGAAGGAACGCCCACCACGGTCGTCACGACGGTCGTCACGACGCTCGAAGGAACGCCCGCCGCGGTCGTCACGGCGCTCGCGCCGCTCGTACGGCGCCGGGGCCTCCGTACGCTCCGCGCGCTCGGTCCGCTCGACGTCCCGCGCGGTCGGCTGCTCCGGCAGCGTGACCCCGGCCTCGGCCGCCTCGGCGGCCTCGGCGGCCACCGTCTCGACGTCCTCGCCGCGCTCGCGCGCGACCCGGGCCAGCAGACGGTCGGCCTCGTCGCGCAGCTCGGAGGCGCGGCGCTGGGCCCGCTCCAGCTCCTTGGTGAGCTGGGCGACCTCGCGCTCGGCCTGCTGCGCCGCGTTGCCGGCCGACTCGGCCTGCACCTCGGTCATCGACCGGGCTCCGGTGATCTCGGCGACCTCCGGCTCGAAGGCGGCGCCGCCCTGGATGATGTGGCGCGTGGCGTCGACGCCCGCGTCCTCCATCAGCCGGAAGATCTGGCGGCGCTGGTGCGGCAGGGACAGGGAGACGACGGTGCCGGTGCGGCCGGCGCGCGCCGTGCGGCCCGCGCGGTGCAGGTAGTCCTTGTGGTCGCCGGCCGGGTCAACGTTGAGGACCAGGTCGATGCCGTCGACGTGGATGCCGCGCGCGGCGACGTCGGTGGCGACCAGGACGTTGACGTAGCCGTCCTTGAAGTCGGCCAGGGTGCGCGTCCGCGCGCCCTGCGTCATGCCGCCGTGCAGCGCGTCCGCCTTCACCCCGGCGTCCCGCAGCTGCTCGGCGACGCGGTCGGCGCCCAGCTGGGTGCGGACGAAGATGATGGTGCGGCCCTTGCGGGAGGCGATGGCGGCGGTGACCGGCGCCTTGTCCTTGGGCTTCACGACGAGGATGTGGTGCGACATGGTCGTCACCGCGCCCTGCGCCGCGTCGACCTCGTGCGTCGCCGGGTCGTCGAGGTACCGGTCGACGAGGGTCTTGATCTCGTTCTCCATGGTCGCGGAGAACAGCATCCGCTGACCGCCCGCCGGGACCTGGTCGAGGAGTTCGGTGACCTCGGGCAGGAAGCCCAGGTCGGACATCTGGTCGGCCTCGTCGAGGACGGTGATCTGCACGTTCTCCAGCGAGCAGGCGCCGCGGTTGATGATGTCCCGCAGCCGGCCCGGGGTGGCGACCAGGATGTCGACGCCGCGCTCGAGGGCGTAGATCTGGTTGCCCATGGACGTGCCGCCGCAGACGACCTTCATCTTCAGGCCGAGGACGTCCCCGTACGGCTGGAGCGCGTCGGCGACCTGCATGGCCAGCTCACGCGTCGGCGTCAGGATGACGGCGCGCGGCTTGTGCTTCTCGGTCCGTCCGCCGGCCAGCGTGGCCAGGGTCGGCAGACCGAAGGAGAGGGTCTTGCCGGAGCCGGTGCGGCCCCGGCCGAGGATGTCCTTGCCGGCCAGGGCGTCCGGGATGGTCGCGGCCTGGATCGGGAAGGGGGTGGTCACGCCGTTCTGCGCGAGCTTGCGCACGACGCCCTCGGGCAGGCCGAGGTCGGCGAAGGTGGTCTCGGGGGCCTCCGTCGTCTCGGTGGTGACGTCGGTGCGGGTGTCGGTGTCCTCGGTGTTCTCGGGCACGACGACGTGATCAGTACTGGCGATGGGCATACGAATGCGAAACCTTCCGGAGTCTCTTCGGCACGCGCCCGTCAACTCCGTGATTCGCAGGTCACAATGACGACCGCCTCGATGCGGTCCACCACGGCAGGGGAGAGAGTACGCGCCACACGGCGCGCTCTGCAGTGGCGCCGGGCAAATAGGGTCAGACGATCTGCCACCATACGCAACCGGCCCACCCGAATGCAAACCAGCAGGTGAGGGCGGGTCCGGAGGCGGGGAGGCGCGGGGAACGGCTCAGTAGACCGGCTCCCCCGCCTCCGGCGCCGGTTCCCGCTGCACCAACTGCGTCTCGGGCGGCTGGTGCGCCGACGAGGACGGCTCCGCCTGTGTCGGCTCCGGTTCCGCCGACGGCTCGGGCGGCGGTGGCGAGGGCTGCGGCTCCGGCGTGCGCGAAGGCTCCGAAGGCGCGGGGCCGTCGTCCGGGGTGGGCCCCGCCGGCCCGTCCGGCCCGCCGTCGGCCGGTGCGGACCGGCTGACCTCCGCGGACGGTGAGGCCTCGGTGGACGCCGTCTTCCCGGCCCTGACCCTGCCCTTCTTCCTCTCGCCTCCGCGCCCCTCGCCCTCGCCGTCCCCGCGCGCTCCGCCGGCCGACGTGGCGCCGTACCCGGCACCTCCGCCCGGGACCGCGGCGCCCCCGTCCGGCGCCTCACCGCCCGGCTTCCCGGCGGAGTGCGACGGTCCGGCGGCCCCGCCCGCACCGTCCCCGCCCACGCTCATGCAGCCGGCGGCAGCGGCGACGGCCACGACCGTGGCGGCCAGGCGGACGGGTACGTACAAGCGGCGCACGGGGCCACCTCCGGTTGGAGTGCAGGGTCGACAACCCCAACTCCCACCACCCGCGAGAGGACACGCGAACGGCACGGAGGTGTCGTCCGGATCACGCCCTATCCGTAGCCGAGCGCGTGCAGCCGGGCGTCGTCGATCCCGAAGTGGTGGGCGATCTCGTGCACCACCGTGATCTCCGTCTCGGCGACGACGTCCTCCCGGGACTCGCACATCCGCAGCGTCGGCCCCCGGTAGATGG
The DNA here is from genome assembly GCF_055633275.1 of Streptomyces sp. 12E. NCBI lineage: Bacteria > Bacillati > Actinomycetota > Actinomycetes > Kitasatosporales > Streptomycetaceae > Streptomyces > Streptomyces sp. 12E. The sequence continues at coordinate 3,459,778 of NZ_JBVNCJ010000001.1, forward strand.
TGATCCGGTCCGGCAGCACCCCCGCGTACCACTCGCCGCGCTCCGTCAACGGAGTCCCCTCGTACAGCCCGAGCAGCTCCGGATCGTCCGCCGGCGGCTCGTCCTCCACGAACACCGCGACGTTGTCCATCAGTCGGGTGAGTTCCGGCGGGATCCGATCCAGCGCCTCGGCGACCAGCTCCTCGAACATCTCGCGCGTCATCTCCAGCACAGAGCCATTGTCGGGCACGGGCCGTCCCCACGAGTCGCACACGGGCCCCGCATATCCGGCCACCGACATGGGCATACGGGACCAATGGCCCGCGTCCCCTCCGCCGTCCTGAACGCCCTCCAGCGCCTCCCCGGGGTCCCGCGGGCCCTCACCGCCCGCCACCGGCGCCCCCGCAGGCCCGCCACCGCGACGCCCGCCCTCGCCCCGCGGCCGCGCCCCTGGGCGCGCGCGGCCGGTCTCGTCGCCGTGGTCGTCCTCGGCGCCTGGCTCGGCCTGCTGGTCGTCGGCAACGTCCGGGTTCCCGTGGGCCCCATGAACACCACCATGACCCTGCGTCCCTCCGTCACCGGCGGCACGAAGATCAACGTTTCCCCGCTGGGCGCCCTCCAGCTCGACAGCCATGTCGCGCCCGTCCGCCTGGACGTCAACGTCGACCAGCTCGACCCCGAGCGCTCCCAGGCCCTCGTCGACCACCCCGAACGCCTCTCCGGCCTCCAGGACGAGGTGACCCGGGACATCGCCCACGGCACCGCCGACCTCGCCGTGCGCTCCTGCGTCGCCGTGGTCACCGGCGCCACCGCCCTCGGCCTCGCCGTCTACCGCCGCCCCCGCAGGGCCCTCGCCGCCGGCGGCCTCGCCCTCGGCCTGCTGGCCGCGTCCGGCGGCACGGCGTACGCCACCTGGAACCCCGACTCCGTCCTGGAACCCAGGTTCTCCGGCCTGCTCTCCTCCGCCCCGTCCCTGGTCGGCGACGCCCGCAGCATCGTCACGGAGTTCGACGTCTACCAGAAGGAGCTGGCACGCCTGGTCACCAACGTGACCAAGCTGTACGACGCCACCTCCACCCTCCCCGCCTATCAGCCCGACCCGACGACCATCCGCGTGCTGCACGTCTCCGACATCCACCTCAACCCGGCCAGCTGGAAGATCATCGCCTCGCTGGTGGAGCAGTACCGGGTGGACGTGATCGTCGACTCCGGCGACACGATGGACCACGGAACCGCCGCCGAGAACGGCTTCCTGGACCCCGTCGAGGACCTGGGCGCCCCCTACGTCTGGGTCCGCGGCAACCACGACTCGCTCGTCACCCAGCGCTACCTCGAAGGCATGAAGAACGTCCACGTCCTCGACGACGGCAGGGCGAGGACCGTCGCCGGCCTGCGCTTCGCCGGCATCGGCGACCCGCAGTTCACCCCCGACCGCTCGAAGCGGACCGGCGCCGAGCAGTCCCAGGAGCTGGCGGGCGCCCGGCTCGCCTCCGCCCTGCGCGACCAGCGGAACGCCGGCACCCCGGTGGACGTGGCGGTCGCCCACGAACCGTCCGCGGCCCGCGAGGTCGACGGCACCGTGCCGCTGGTGCTGGCCGGGCACATCCACCGCGAGGAGACGGAGGTCATGAAGTACGGCACCCGGCTCCGCGTCGAGGGCTCCACCGGCGGCAGCGGCCTGCGCGCCATCGAGGGGAAGTACCCGGACCCGATCGAGACGTCGATCCTCTACTTCGACCGTGACACCCGCCGTCTCCAGGCCTGGGACTCGATCGAGCTGGGCGGCCTCGGCCTCACCACGGCGGAGGTCAGCCGCCACCTCCCGGAGGAGAACCAGCCGGGGGCGACCACCTCGCCGTCCCCCTCCTCCGGGGCCCCGTCGGCCACCCCTCCGACGCCCGCGCCGTAAACCGTTTTGGCGATCCCTCCCGCCATCCCATATGCTTCTCACGTCCCCGACGCGCTGAGAAGCGCCCAGGCGGGCCGATAGCCCTCATCGTCTAGCGGCCTAGGACGCCGCCCTTTCAAGGCGGTAGCACGGGTTCGAATCCCGTTGGGGGCACGCACCACCCTGTGCGACACTGTCGTACGACACGCTTGGTCCTGTGGAGCAGTTTGGAGTGCTCGCCACCCTGTCAAGGTGGAGGCCGCGGGTTCAAATCCCGTCAGGACCGCTGGTGTTTCACGTGAAACACCGCGGCTGGGTAGCTCAGTTGGTACGAGCGATCGCCTGAAAAGCGATAGGTCGCCGGTTCGACCCCGGCCCCAGCCACAGCAAAGGCCCCGATCCTCGATCGGGGCCTTGTTGTGTGCCCCGCGCATGGACCTCCGCATGCGCTCCGCACCCCGGCAAAATCATTGGCCGCGAATTTTCGCGGGATGAGATCCTGGAGTCCGTATGTCTACGCACTCTGCCCCCGCTTTCGGTCCCCTCGCCTCCCGCCTCACCGAACTGTCACTGCGCGACGCGCACCGGCTCGGGCGTAGGCTCGAAGGCGCACGCGGGATCCGCAAGCCCGAGGCCCGCGCCGCCGTACTCGCCGAGATCGAGGCGGAGGTCGCCGGGGCCGAGGAGCGGATGGCCGGGCGACGCGCCCGGGTACCCGCGGTCACGTATCCCGAGCAGCTGCCCGTCAGCCAGAAGAAGGACGCGATCGCCGAGGCGATCCGTGATCACCAGGTGGTGATCGTCGCGGGTGAGACCGGTTCCGGCAAGACCACGCAGATCCCGAAGATCTGCATGGAGCTGGGCCGGGGCGTGCGGGGCATGATCGGGCACACGCAGCCCCGCCGGATCGCCGCGCGCACGGTCGCGGAGCGGGTGGCGGAGGAGCTGGACACGCCGCTGGGCGAGGCCGTCGGCTGGAAGGTCCGCTTCACCGACCAGGTGAACCCGGACGCCACCTTCATCAAGCTGATGACGGACGGCATCCTGCTCGCCGAGATCCAGACCGACCGCGAGCTGCGCGCCTACGACACGATCATCATCGACGAGGCCCACGAGCGGTCGCTCAACATCGACTTCCTGCTCGGCTACCTCGCGCAGCTGCTGCCGAAGCGGCCGGATCTCAAGGTCGTCATCACCTCCGCGACCATCGACCCGGAGCGTTTCTCCCGGCACTTCGGGGACGCGCCGATCATCGAGGTCAGCGGGCGCACCTATCCGGTGGAGGTGCGGTACCGGCCGCTGCTCGAGGAGGACTCCGACGACGCCGACCGCGACCAGATCACCGCGATCACGGACGCCGTCGAGGAGCTGATGGCGGAGGGGCCCGGCGACATCCTGGTGTTCCTCTCCGGTGAGCGGGAGATCAGGGACACGGCGGACGCGCTCACGAAGAAGCGGTACCGGTCGACCGAGGTGCTGCCGCTGTACGCCCGGCTGTCGCACGCCGAGCAGCACCGGGTGTTCCAGCAGCACAGCGGCCGCCGGATCGTCCTGGCGACCAACGTGGCCGAGACGTCCCTGACCGTGCCGGGCATCAAGTACGTCATCGACCCCGGGTTCGCCCGCATCTCCCGCTACAGCCACCGCACCAAGGTGCAGCGGCTGCCGATCGAGCCCGTCTCGCAGGCCAGCGCCAACCAGCGCAAGGGCCGCTGCGGCCGTACGTCGGACGGCATCTGCATCCGGCTGTACAGCGAGGACGACTTCCTGGCCCGTCCGGAGTTCACCGACGCGGAGATCCTGCGCACCAACCTCGCCTCGGTGATCCTGCAGATGACGGCGGCCGGCCTGGGCGAGATCGAGAAGTTCCCGTTCATCGACCCGCCGGACCACCGCAACATCCGCGACGGCGTGCAGCTGCTCCAGGAGCTGGGCGCGCTCGACGCGGCGCAGAAGGACCCCCGCAAGCGGCTGACGCAGACCGGGCGGAAGCTGGCGCAGCTGCCGGTGGACCCGCGGCTGGCCCGCATGGTGCTGGAGGCGGACAAGAACGGCTGTGTCCGCGAGGTCATGGTCATCGCGGCCGCGCTGTCGATCCAGGACCCGCGGGAGCGGCCCGCCGACAAGCAGACGCAGGCCGATCAGCAGCACGCCCGGTTCCGGGACGAGTCCAGCGACTTCCTCGCGTACCTCAACCTGTGGCGGTACGTGCGCGAACAGCAGAAGGAGCGCGGTTCGTCGTCGTTCCGCCGGATGTGCAAGCAGGAGTACCTGAACTTCCTGCGGATCCGCGAGTGGCAGGACATCTACACGCAGCTGCGCACGGTCGCCAAGCAGATGGGCATCCACCTCAACGAGGAGGACGCCGCCGACGACCGGATCCACGTCTCCCTGCTGGCCGGCCTGCTGTCGCACATCGGCATGAAGGACGTGAAGGAGTCCAAGGACTCCGGTCCGGGCGCCGGCCGCAAGGACGGCGGGCGCAACGAGTACCTGGGCGCGCGGAACGCCAAGTTCGCGATCTTCCCCGGTTCGGCGCTGTTCAAGAAGCCGCCGCGGTTCGTGATGTCGGCCGAGCTGGTGGAGACGTCCCGGCTGTGGGCGCGGGTCAACGCGAAGATCGAACCGGAGTGGGTGGAGCCGCTCGCGGAGCACCTGCTCAAGCGCACCTACAGCGAGCCGCACTGGGAGAAGGACCAGGCGGCCGTGATGGCGTACGAGAAGGTGACGCTGTACGGCGTGCCGATCGTGGCGCAGCGCAAGGTGAACTACGGACGGATCGACCCGGAGGTCTCCCGGGAGCTGTTCATCCGCAACGCCCTGGTCGAGGGCGACTGGCGGACGCACCACAAGTTCTACGCCGACAACCGGAAGCTGCTGACCGAGGTCGAGGAGCTGGAGCACCGCGCCCGGCGCCGGGACATCATGGTCGACGACGAGACCCTGTTCGACTTCTACGACCAGCGGATCCCCGAACACGTGGTGTCGGGGGCGCACTTCGACTCGTGGTGGAAGCACAAGCGGCACGAGCAGCCGGACTTCCTCGACTTCGAGCGGGAGATGCTGATCCGTGAGTCGGCGGAGGCGGTCACCAAGGCCGACTACCCCGACTCGTGGCGGCAGGGCCCGCTCAAGTTCCGGGTGACGTACCAGTTCGAGCCGGGTGCGGACGCCGACGGTGTGACGGTCCACGTTCCGCTCCAGGTGCTGAACCAGGTGACGGACGAGGGCTTCGACTGGCAGATCCCGGGGCTGCGCGAGGAGGTCGTCACGGAGTTGATCCGTTCGCTCCCCAAGCCGATCCGGCGCAACTACGTGCCGGCGCCGAACTACGCGAAGGCGTTCCTGGAGCGGGCGGTGCCCCTGCAGGAGCCGCTGACCGTGACGATGGCCCGTGAGCTGAAGCGGATGGTCGGGGTTCCCTTCGAGGCGGAGGACTTCGACTGGTCCCGCGTCCCGGACCACTTGAAGGTGACGTTCCGGATCGTTGACGAGCGGCGCCGCAAGGTCGCCGAGGACAAGGACCTGGAGGCTCTCAAGCTCCAGCTGCGGCCGAAGGCCCGCAAGGCGCTCTCCCAGGCGGCCGCCGCCACGGCGCAGCGCCGGGGCGGTGAGTCGCTGGAGCGCAAGGGGCTGACGGACTGGACGATCGGCTCGCTCACCCGTGTGTTCGAGACCCGTCGTGCCGGTCAGCCGGTGAAGGCGTATCCGGCGTTGGTCGACGACGGCGACACGGTGTCGGTCCGGCTGTTCGACACGGAGGCCGAGCAGGCGGAGGCGATGTGGAAGGGCACGCGCCGGCTGATCCTGCTGGGGATTCCGGTGAACCCCGCGAAGTTCGCTTCCGAGAAGCTGACGAACGCGCAGAAGCTGGCGCTGTCCGCCAATCCGCACGGTTCGGTGCAGGCCCTGTTCGACGACTGCGCGATGGCCGCGGCGGACCGGCTGATCGCCGACTTCGGCGGACCGGTGTGGGACGAGGAGTCCTACCGGAAGCTGTACGACAAGGTCCGCGCGGAGATCGTCGACACGACGGTCCGCGCGGTGGGCCAGGTGCAGCAGGTGCTGGCGGCGTGGCAGTCCTGTGAGCGCCGTCTGAAGGGCGTACGGAGCCCCGCCCTGCTGCCCAACCTCCAGGACGTACGGGAGCAGCTGGACGGGCTGGTGCGGCCCGGTTTCGTGACGGAGGCGGGGCTGCGGCGGCTGCCGGACCTGATGCGCTACCTGGTGGCCGCGGACCGGCGCCTGCAGCAGATGCCGACGAACGTGCAGCGGGACACCACGCGCATGGCGAAGGTCCACGAGATGCGGGACGAGTACGCGTGGCTGCTGGAGCAGATGCCGCAGGGGCGGCCGGTGCCGCGGCAGGTGCTGGACATCCGCTGGATGATCGAGGAGCTGCGGGTCAGCTACTTCGCCCACGCGCTCGGTACGGCGTACCCGGTGTCGGACAAGCGGATCGTGAAGGCGATCGACGCGGCGGCGCCGTGACGGGACCCGCACACAGGGTGAGTTCGACCGGGGGGCTCCACCTCCTGTAGAGTCCTTCTCGCAGCGCAACGCACGGACAGCGCCGCGAAACCTGGTCCTGTGGAGCAGTTTGGAGTGCTCGCCACCCTGTCAAGGTGGAGGCCGCGGGTTCAAATCCCGTCAGGACCGCAGTGAAGAGAAGGCCCGCACCCGCAAGGGATGCGGGCCTTCCGCATGAGGAGACGCTCGCGACGGAGGCCGCGCCCCGCGGCGGAGCCGCGCACAGACACAGCACATCCCGTCAGGACCTCAGCAAGGAGAAGGCCCGCACCCGCAAGGGATGCGGGCCTTCCGCATGCGCACACCCCCGCAACGGAGGCCGCGCCCCGCGGCGGACACGGTTCTTCCGCGTGAGGGCACGTCACGGCGGAGCCGCGCAGGACCACGACACACCCCGTCAGGACCGCGTTCCCGGAAGGCCGGTGACCCGCGGCGGACGCGGGTCTCGGACACGGCGGAAGCCCGGGCCCCGGGCTCCTCTGCGCGGACGGTGTGCCGTGCGCCTCCCTGTGCCCCCCTGCCGTCTTGACGCGCCCGCCGCCCCCCGGTACTCCAAGAAGCAGGGCACCGCTCCGTGTGGCCCCCTGGAGGTGGCGTATGGCGGCATCGGCCGGGCACGAGACACGGGCACTGCTCCGCGCGCACCTGTCGGCCGCGTCGTCGTACCGGCACCTCACCCGCCGCCGCCCCCTCCGCCACCGCCTCCTGCGGCTGGAGACGGACTCCGCGCCCCGTCCCTCGGCCCCCTCCCGGCCGACCGGGGAACAACCCGGCCCCAACGCCCGTTCCCTCTAGCGCATATGCCGCAGGCTCAACAAGCCAGCCGGTATGTGACGGGTGTCACCATATGAGTTTTGGGAAGTGCGGTACTTACGCCTCCCCTACAACAGGTCAATTTAATATGTGCAATTGCACTGCTCGGAGAGGCCCGCGCTGGCCGGCGCACAGGTGATCCCCCACTCGCCCCCAGAGTCCGACAAGCTCGCACACGGAGCGTTCCACGGACCTCGCCAGGAGCGGGCCGGCCCCCCGTGAGCGCACAAAAAAGATCGCGCTGGACCCGGCGGAGTCCAGCGCGATCGACGACGCACCCTTGTTCAGTTGCCTGGAAAGCTCTGATCGGCTTGGGCGAGGGGCCTGTTGGGGCAGTCCCCGCGTCGTTCGGAGCCAGGGTTCCCGGGCGCCTCGACCGGTGGGGGACCGGCCGGCCGTACCCGGTTCATGCGGTGGTTCAGGCCTCGCTGCGCTGCTGCGGAATGCCCGCGAGCAGTGCGCGGACCTCGGCTTCGCGGTAGCGGCGGTGCCCGCCGAGCGTGCGGATCGACGTGAGCTTGCCTGCCTTCGCCCAGCGCGTGACCGTCTTGGGGTCGACGCGGAACATGGTGGCGACCTCAGCCGGGGTCAGCAGCGGCTCGGCATCAGGGGTGCGAGCGGTCATGAGCGGCCTCCTCGGGAGAACCGAACCTTCTCGGTTCTTTCCTCTAAATTCTGCACCTTGACCCGCGTTGCCCGAAATGGCGGACGCGAGTCGAGTCGGTTATAGGACGAACGGCTTGTCCTCGGCACTACAACTACACCATCTGTCCAGCCACGTCGGCCAAACCGATGGAATTGCCCTCCCAGGTGTTCATCAGCCGCGGAAGCCGATGGACCGTGCCATAGCGGACAGTCACGCCACTGTGACGATCAGTCACAGCAGCGATCAGGAGTCACCAGACCCCCCAAAGCGTGCATTGCCGAGATTCCGCCCGCAGTCGAGCACATCAGGACGGAAGAGTCCTCCCGGACTCCTTGTCCTATTTTGGCATGAGGGTGGGCAAGGGGCGCAAGGGGCGTGTAAGTGCGGTCCGTCACGCTTGACGCGCTTGGGACATACGCCCGGATCGGCGTCTACGTCCGTTCCCCGACCCGTACTGACAGGACCTCAGTCACCTCAGGGCGAAGACGAAACCCCAAGAACGGCGTTTGGTCAAACGTCAGTTCGCCGAGCGCAGGTCGCGGACCGACCGCCAGCGCTCCACGAGGCGCCCGTAGGCCGCCCCGGCGCCCTCCTCGTCGCCCCGGCGCAGCGCCGCGATCCCTTCGGCCACGTCCGCCGCCGAGCGGTCGCCCTCGAGCACGCCGGCCGGCAGGGCGTGCACCAGTCCGCCGTAGTCCAGCTCCACCAGCGAGCGCGGGTGGAACTCCTCCAGCCAGCGCCCGACGTCCACGAGTCCGTCGATCAGCAGGCTCTCGTCCACGGCGTCCCTGAGCGCCCGCAGCCCCCGCGCCACCCGTCGGCGGGCCTGGACCATCGGGGTCCGGTACCGCAGGGCGGGCTCCTCGCCGGCGGAGCCCTCGACGTACTCCCGCTCGTCGTCCGCGAACAGCACGAACCAGTTGATCGGCACCTGCCAGGTCGCGGTGCGGATCCACGGCCGGGCGTCGGGGTGATCGGCCAGCCAGCGCTCGTAGTCCCGGGTCGCCTGGTGCCGTACGACCGGGGGCAGCAGGGCGTCCAGGACCGGCAGCGGGAAGTCCTCGGCCAGCTCGCCCAGGGCCTGCCAGCCGCGCAGCCGGGTGCGCCAGGGGCAGACGCGGACCACGCCGTCGGCCTCCAGCACGAACGCGTCGTCGCTCTCGTGCACCGGCACCGGCACCGGCGGGGTGGGCACGAGGTCGGCCAGGGAGCGGCGGAGCTCGTCCTGGCAGGAGGGGCGGTCGGGGCGACGGGCGTAACGGGCCCAGTGGCCGCGTTCCGGTTCCGGGAAGGCGGTCAGTGGTTCGTACACGCGCAAGTAGGTCGCGTAGGGGACGATCACCGAGGACACCTTGGGCACGCCTGCTCCCTCCCCCGAGGACCGTCGCGAAAACCTGCCGGGCCCCCGCCCGGACGGGTGGGAAACCCCTGCGAACCGGCCGCACTGCGGTACTCCGGACGGAGGTGATCCGGGGCACGGTGCCGCCGACGGGCGTCCGAGGATCTAATCTCGTGCCACAGCCCTCGCCACCTCTACGGGGGCCGACCCCACCCGCCGCTACTTACTCAGGAGTCACCACAGTGACCGACGTATCTGCCGGCGTCCTGCACACCCTGTTCCGCTCGGACCAGGGGGGCCATGAGCAAGTCGTGCTCTGCCAGGACCGCGCCACCGGCCTCAAGGCCGTCATCGCCATCCACTCCACCGCACTGGGCCCCGCCCTCGGCGGTACGCGCTTCTACCCGTACGCCTCCGAGGAGGAGGCCGTCGCCGACGCGCTGAACCTCGCCCGCGGGATGTCGTACAAGAACGCCATGGCCGGGCTCGACCACGGCGGCGGCAAGGCCGTGATCATCGGCGACCCGGAGCAGCTCAAGTCCGAGGAGCTGCTGCTGGCCTACGGCCGGTTCGTCGCCTCGCTCGGCGGCCGGTACGTCACCGCCTGCGACGTCGGCACCTACGTCGCCGACATGGACGTCGTGGCCCGGGAGTGCCGCTGGACCACCGGCCGCTCCCCGGAGAACGGCGGCGCGGGCGACTCCTCCGTGCTCACCTCCTACGGCGTCTACCAGGGCATGCGGGCCGCCGCCCAGCACCTGTGGGGCGACCCCTCGCTGCGCGACCGCAAGGTCGGCGTCGCCGGCGTCGGCAAGGTCGGCCACCACCTGGTGGAGCACCTGCGCGCCGAGGGCGCCGAGGTCGTGATCACCGACGTGCGCGAGGACGCCGTGCGACGGGTCCTCGACCGGCACCCCCAGGGCGTGTCGGCCGTCGCCGACACCGAGGCGCTGATCCGCGCCGAAGGGCTGGACGTCTACGCCCCGTGTGCGCTCGGCGGGGCGCTGAACGACGACAGCGTGCCGGTGCTGACCGCCAAGGTGGTCTGCGGCGCCGCCAACAACCAGCTCGCCCACCCGGGCGTGGAGAAGGACCTCGCCGACCGCGGGATCCTCTACGCACCGGACTACGTGGTGAACGCCGGCGGTGTCATCCAGGTCGCCGACGAGCTGCACGGCTTCGACTTCGACCGGTGCAAGGCGAAGGCGTCCAAGATCTTCGACACCACGCTCGCCATATTCGCACGTGCGAAGGAGGACGGGATTCCGCCGGCCGCCGCGGCCGACCGGATCGCCGAGCAGCGGATGGCGGAGGCGCGCCCGGCGCGATGACGCGTACGAGGACGGCCCGACCCGGGACGTCTTCGCACACATGTGCGGTACTCGCCGGGGGGTACTTGGAGAGAACTCTCACTTCTCCCGGCGGGTCGACCGTCGATAAGTGGTTAAAATCGCGGTTGACCAGCGAGGACGGGGCGCCTCGAAGGTCCTGGGCGCGGGCACGTCATGCGGGCGACGTACCGTATGGGCGCGGGCTCAGGTACCGTGGAAGCCCTACGGACCGGTCTCTCCGCGGAGAGTCCGTTCTGGACCATGAACGCGTGTCAAGACTCTGGGGCCGTCGAGCCCCGTCGTTGAGGGGGTCGAGCCATGGGGCGCGGCCGGGCCAAGGCCAAGCAGACGAAGGTCGCCCGCCAGCTGAAGTACAACAGCGGTGGGACTGATCTCTCACGCCTGGCCGAGGAGCTGGGCGCATCGCCATCGAACCAGCCACCGAACGGTGAGCGTTTCGAGGACGATGAGCAAGACGACGACCTGTACGCACGGTACGCCGACCTCTATGAGGACGACGACGAGGACGAGGGCGACCCGTCCTCGCAACAGCGTCGCGGCGCTTGACCTTGCGCTGAACACCAGCCCGGTCGGTGACTCCGGTCACCGACCGGGTTTAGTGCTGCCTCGGCCGGCCCGGCGGCCCTGACCATCCGGCGTGCCGCCCGCACGGTGACCGTGCGGGCGGCACGCCGTCGCTCACTTCGCGTAGTCACCGACAAGGGCCGCGCCCGTGGTGTGCTCGCCGCGGTCGGTGATCTCACCGGCCACCCAGGCGTCCACCCCGCGGTCGGCCAGCGTCGCCAGCGCCACGTCGACGGACTCCTGCGGCACGATCGCGATCATGCCGACGCCCATGTTCAGCGTCTTCTCCAGCTCCAGCCGCTCGACCGAACCGGTCCGACCGACCAGGTCGAACACCGGTGCGGGCGCCCAGGTGGAGCGGTCCACGGTCGCGTGCAGTCCGTCGGGGATCACACGGGCCAGGTTGGCCGCGAGGCCGCCGCCGGTGACGTGGCTGAACGCGTGCACCTCGGTGGTGCGGATCAGGGCCAGGCAGTCCAGCGAATAGATCTTGGTGGGCTCCAGGAGCTCCTCGCCGAGGGTGCGGCCCAGCTCGTCGATCCGGACGTCCAGGGCGAGCCCCGCGCGGTCCAGCAGCACGTGGCGGACGAGGGAGTAGCCGTTGGAGTGAAGTCCGGAGGACGCCATGGCGATCACCGCGTCACCCGTGCGGATGCGGTCCGCGCCGAGCAGCCGGTCGGCCTCCACGACGCCCGTACCGGCCCCGGCGACGTCGAAGTCGTCCGGACCCAGCAGGCCGGGGTGCTCGGCCGTCTCGCCGCCGACCAGGGCGCATCCGGCCAGCACACAGCCCTCCGCGATGCCCTTGACGATGGCGGCGACACGCTCGGGGTGGACCTTGCCGACACAGATGTAGTCGGTCATGAAGAGCGGTTCGGCGCCGCACACCACGATGTCGTCCATCACCATGGCGACCAGGTCGTGACCGATGGAGTCGTAGACGCCCATCCGCCGCGCGATGTCGACCTTGGTGCCGACGCCGTCCGTGGCGGAGGCGAGCAGGGGCCGCTCGTAGTTCTTCAGGGCGGAGGCGTCGAAGAGGCCGGCGAACCCGCCGAGGCCGCCGAGGACCTCGGGGCGCCGCGTCTTCCTCACCCACTCCTTCATCAGCTCGACGGCGTGGTCGCCCGCCTCGATGTCGACGCCCGCCGCTGCGTAGCTGGCACCAGTGTTCTGGGACATGACTGTGAGAGCTTTCGTGTCGTCCGTCAGGGCTTACGGGCGGCGGATCGCGTCGACCGAGGCCGGGGCGGCGGTTCCGGCGGCCAGCTCGGTCTCCAGGAGCTGCTTGCCGAGGAGCTCGGGGTCGGGCAGCTCCATCGGGTACTCGCCGTCGAAGCAGGCGCGGCACAGGTTCGGCTTGGCGATGGTGGTCGCCTCGATCATGCCGTCGATGGAGATGTACGACAGGGAGTCGGCTCCCAGCGAGGTGCCGATCTCGTCGATGGTCATGCCGTTGGCGATGAGCTCGGCGCGGGTGGCGAAGTCGATGCCGAAGAAGCAGGGCCACTTCACGGGCGGCGAGGAGATCCGGATGTGGACCTCGGCGGCGCCCGCCTCGCGGAGCATGCGGACCAGGGCGCGCTGGGTGTTGCCGCGCACGATCGAGTCGTCGACGACGACCAGGCGCTTGCCCTTGATGACTTCCTTGAGCGGGTTCAGCTTCAGGCGGATGCCGAGCTGCCGGATGGTCTGCGAGGGCTGGATGAACGTACGTCCGACGTACGCGTTCTTGACCAGGCCGGCGCCGAAGGGGATGCCGGAGGCCTCCGCGTAGCCGATGGCGGCCGGAGTGCCGGACTCCGGGGTCGCTATGACCAGGTCGGCCTCGACGGGGGCTTCCTTCGCGAGCTTGCGGCCCATCTCGACACGCGAGAGGTACACGTTCCGGCCGGCGATGTCGGTGTCCGGGCGGGCCAGGTACACGTACTCGAAGACACAGCCCTTGGGCTTCGCTTCCGCGAACCGGGAGGTGCGCAGTCCGTTCTGGTCGATGGCGACGAACTCGCCCGGCTCGATCTCGCGCACGAAACTCGCGCCGCAGATGTCGAGGGCGGCGGACTCGGAGGCGACGACCCAGCCGCGCTCCAGGCGGCCGAGGACCAGCGGACGGATGCCCTGCGGGTCGCGGGCCGCGTACAGGGTGTTCTCGTCCATGAAGACGAGGCTGAAGGCGCCCCTGACCTTGGGGAGGACCGCGTGCGCGGCCTGCTCCACGGTCACCGGCTCGCCGTCGGCGGCGCGCTGGCCTGCCAGCAGGGCGGTGATCAGGTCGGTGTCGTTGGTGGCCGCCACCTTGGGGGCGCGACCGTTCTCCTTGGGGAGTTCGGCGACCATCTCGGCGAGCTGCGCCGTGTTGACCAGGTTGCCGTTGTGGCCGAGCGCGATGGATCCGTGCGCGGTGGCGCGGAACGTCGGCTGGGCGTTCTCCCACACGGAGGCACCGGTGGTCGAGTAGCGGGCGTGTCCGACCGCGATATGACCCTGGAGCGAACCGAGAGAGGTCTCGTCGAAGACCTGGGAGACCAGGCCCATGTCCTTGAAGACGAGGATCTGGGAGCCGTTGCTGACCGCGATACCCGCGGATTCCTGGCCCCGATGCTGGAGGGCGTAGAGCCCGAAGTACGTGAGCTTGGCGACCTCTTCGCCCGGAGCCCAGACACCGAAGACGCCACAAGCGTCCTGGGGGCCCTTCTCGCCGGGGAGCAGGTCGTGGTTGAGTCGTCCGTCACCACGTGGCACGCCACCGAGTGTAGGCGAGACCGGCCGCTGGTCCGAATGCGGGATACGGCCCCGGCGGTGGATCAGCGTTCCGCGACGGCCCGCACACTGATGCCGTTTTCGCTGGTCAGCGTGAGGTTCCGGCCGTCGATCGCATAGTCCGCGGTGCCGTTGAACAGCTTCGTCAGCGCCTTCTCGGCGTCCATGAGTGAGTCTTCGCACATCATTCGGGTCAAGGCCGGCGCGCCGAGGGTGATATGGCCGTCGCGCACGGTGGCGTCGGCGTTCACGTGGTTGCAGCCGAGGCGGCCGGAGACGGTGCCCTCCTCCCGGTCGAAGGTGAGGTGGGCGCGTTCGCCGACGGCGGGCGTGGTGACGGTCCACCGGGTGCCGTACAGCGGGCTGTCCTCGGTCCGGCTCAGGCGCACGGTGTCGCCGGACCCGGTGGTGAGGGTGAGGCGGTCGTCGTCCACCTCGGACGTCAGGACGCTGCCGGAGAGCGCGCGGGAGAGGGCCCGTTCGACGTCCATGGACATGTCGTCGCAGGCCATCTCGGTGGACGCGGTGTCGCTGAGCGTGATCCGGTCGCCGTCGACGGCGGCGTCGGCGCTGAAGGTGTTGCAGCCGTAGCTGCCCTCGGCCCGGCCGCTGCCGTCGAGGACGAGGTGCGCTCCGTCGGGGGCGCGGTGGGCGGTGCCGTCGACGGTGAGGCCGTCGATGCTCCAGCGGACGCCGGTGACCGGCTGCTCCGCCTCGGCGGTGTCGCCGCCGGCGCCCGCCCGCTCACTGCCACAGGCCGCCGCGAGCGGGACGACGAGCACGGCGAGGGCCGTCAGGGTCATGCGCTGCTTGTGCCTCTGCCTGTACATGCCGATTCGACGTGGGCGGGAAGCAAGTGGTTCCCCCCGCGTTCCGGGCTCATCCCAGCAGCGGCAGGTACGGTCCGAGGTCCGCCCGCTCCCCGCTCGCGCTCACCTTCGCGCCGGCCACCGCGTCCTGCCAGGCCGCCCGTCCGCCGGCCAGCCGGATCCAGGTCAGCGGGTCGGTCTCGACGACGTTCGGCGGAGTGCCCCGGGTGTGCCTCGGCCCCTCCACGCACTGCACGACCGCGTACGGCGGGATCCGCACCTCCGTGGAGCCGCCGGGGGCCTTCACGGCGAGCGCGTCGGCCAGCAGCCGGGTGCAGGCGGCCAGGGCCCGGCGGTCGTACGGGACGTCGAGACCGGGGACGGCGGCGTTCAGGTCGTCGGTGTGCGCGACGAGCTCGACGGTGCGGGTGACGACGTAGTCGGCCAGCGGCAGCGCGCCCGCGCTGGTGGGGAGCAGCCGGTCGCCGGGGGTCTCGTCGAGGCGGGCGGTGAAGCGCCGCTCGGCGTCCGCGAGGTGGGCGTCGAGGTCGGGGTGGTCCGCCGCGAGCCGGCGGGCGGCGCCGGCGATGGCGTCCGCGTCGGCGGCGACGGCGGACGGCCAGTCGGGCAGCCGCCCGTCCTGCCGCGCGGGCACCGGCTCCTCCAGCAGCCGGTCCACGGCCGTCAACGCCGTGCCGATGTGCGCGACCAGCTCCCGTACGGTCCAGTCGCCGAGCCGCGTCGGCAGCGCGAGCTGCCCGGGGGTGAGGGTGCGCACCGCCGCCCGTACGTTCCCGAACTGCGCCAGGACGGCGGCACGGGTCTTGGCGGGGTCGTAGGAGCGGGCGCGCTTCTTGGCCGGGGGCATGGAACGAGCCTATGCGGGACGGAAGGGGAAGTCGGAGGAGTTCGGGAGGACGACATCCGTGCAGTGACGGCGCTCGGCGACGTCGGTGACGTAGGCGCGGAAGGCCTTCTCGATCTCGGACGAGATCACCTTGTCGTAGCCGTGGGCGAGGGTCATGGTGTGGATCTGCGGCTGTCCGGCGCAGACGGAGGACGCCCACCAGACCGGATCCTCGCTGCTGCGGCCCGCCCCGCCGGGCTCGGCGGGTTCCGGCGTCTCGTCACCGTGGGCGCTGGTGAGCAGGACGTTCTTCGCCCTCTCGCCGGAGTGGGTGTGGAGGGAGACGAACCACTGCCCCGGCCTCGTCGGCCGGGTGAGGTAGGAGTGGTCTTCGGCCTCGGCGTGGTAGAGACCGGCCGCGCGCTCGGCGCCGAACACGAGGACGCACCGCTCGTCCCAGAGCCGGTCGTCCGTGCGGCTCTGGAGGACCTGGTCCGGGAACCGGCCGCTCCGGGCGAAGCCGGCCTCGCGGTACCAGGCACAGGTGCCCTCGGCGCGGGAGGCCGGAACGGGGCCCTCGGGCAGCGCGGGGATGTCCTCCGGCGGGTCGGGCAGCCGGTCGGCGCAGCCCAGTCGGCCCGCGAGGTTGTTGGCGGTGGTCACGGCGGTCTCGGCGAGGACGTCCCGGTCGTGGCCGGTGAGCTGGCCGTTCTCCGAGAAGGGCGGCTTGGTGACCATCAGTTCGGCCCGCGCCCACAGGGCGGTGACGGGCCGCCCGTCCGCCTCTCCCCCGGCGCACGGGAGTTCGACGACGACCCCGGAGTCCGTGACGAGGCCCGTGATGCCGCCGCCGAGCGGCTGGTACGGGTGGGTCGGACCGCCGCGGGGATCGAGGAGGACCTCCATCGGGGAGTCGGCGACCCGGGGTCCGTCCGCCGGCAGGACGCCCACCGTGCCGGTGAAGAACCAGCGCTCCCCGCTGCGCGTGCCGTACGCCTCGCCCGCCTCGGTGCTGAAGACCTCGCAGTCCTGCGGCAGCCCGTCGTCGAGGTCGATCGTGCCTTCCTCGGAGGTGCGGTGGGTGAGGGCGCCGCCCGCCGGGGACAGGGACAGCACCCGTCCGGCCGGGACGAGGCCCCCGCAGGCCGCGTCGATCTGCCGTCGGCCGTCGACCATCTGCCAGAGGTCCCGCCCGCACCAGCCGATGGCCACGACCGCTGCCAGACACAGCAGCACGTTCACGGACTTGCGCACAGTGCTCGGTATCCCCACCGCTCCCCCGGTTCCCTCCCGCGGCCCGCCGGCATGAGCGGCGACGGCCGCCGGTACTTTACGGCGGAGACCCCGCACGGTGTCGTGCGGGGTCTCCGTCGGCGTACTCCCGTGCCGGTCAGGCCAGCAGTGCCGGGATCGTGGCCTCGTGCGCCTCGCGCAGCTCGGTGAGGGTGAGGGAGAACTCCCCCTGGACCTCCACCGTGTCGCCGTCGACGACGCCGACGCGGGTGGCCGGCAGGCCCCGGGCGCCGCACATGTCGTTGAAGCGGACCTCCTCCGAGCGCGGCACGGCGACGATCGCGCGGCCCGCCGACTCGGAGAACAGGAAGGTGAAGGCGTCGAGCCCGTCCGGTACGACCAGACGCGCGCCCTTCCCCCCGAGCAGCGCCGATTCGACCACGGCCTGGATCAGACCGCCGTCGGACAGGTCGTGCGCGGAGTCGATCATGCCGTCGCGGGAGGCGGAGATCAGGATCTCGGCGAGCAGCCGTTCGCGCTCCAGGTCGACCTCGGGCGGCAGACCGCCGAGGTGGTCGTGGACGACCTGGGACCAGGCCGAGCCGCCGAACTCCTCGCGGGTGTCGCCCAGGAGGTACAGCAGCTGGCCCTCCTCCTGGAAGGCGACCGGTGTGCGGCGGGCCACGTCGTCGATGACGCCGAGGACCGCGACCACCGGGGTCGGGTGGATGGCGGCCTCGCCCGTCTGGTTGTAGAGCGAGACGTTGCCGCCGGTCACCGGGGTGCCGAGCTGCTGACATCCGTCCGCCAGGCCGCGCACGGCCTCGGCGAACTGCCACATGACGGCCGGGTCCTCGGGCGAGCCGAAGTTCAGGCAGTCGGAGACCGCGAGGGGCTTGGCGCCGGTGGTGGCGACGTTGCGGTACGCCTCCGCGAGGGCCAGCTGCGCGCCGGTGTAGGGGTCGAGCTTGGCGTAGCGGCCGTTGCCGTCGGTGGCGATCGCGACGCCGAGGCCGGACTCCTCGTCGATGCGGATCATGCCGGAGTCCTCGGGCTGGGCGAGGACGGTGTTGCCCTGCACGAAGTGGTCGTACTGCTGGGTGATCCACTGCTTGGAGGCCTGGTTGGGCGAGCCCACCAGCTTCAGGACCTGGTCCTTCAGCTCCTCGCTCGTCTCCGGGCGCGGCAGCTTGTTCGCGTCGTCCGCCTGGAGCTCGTCCTGCCAGGACGGGCGGGCGTAGGGACGCTCGTAGACCGGGCCGTCGTGGGCGACCGTGCGCGGGTCGACGTCGACGATCTTGCCGCCGTGCCAGAAGATCTCCAGGCGGTCGCCGTCGGTCACCTCGCCGATGACGGTGGCGATGACGTCCCACTTGTCGCAGATCTCGAGGAACCGGTCGACCTTGTCGGGCTCGACGACCGCGCACATGCGCTCCTGCGACTCGCTCATGAGGATCTCCTCGGGCGAGAGCGTGGAGTCGCGCAGCGGGACGTCGTCGAGGGTGACGCGCATGCCGCCGGAGCCGTTGGAGGCCAGCTCGGACGTGGCGCAGGACAGGCCGGCCGCGCCGAGGTCCTGGATGCCGACGACCAGCTTCTCCCTGAAGGCCTCCAGGGTGCACTCGATGAGGAGCTTCTCCTGGAAGGGGTCGCCGACCTGGACGGCGGGTCGCTTCGACGGCTTGGCGTCGTCGAAGGTCTCGGAGGCGAGGATGGAGGCGCCGCCGATGCCGTCGCCGCCGGTGCGGGCGCCGTACAGGATGACCTTGTTGCCGGCGCCGGAGGCCTTCGCGAGGTGGATGTCCTCGTGCCGCATGACGCCGATGGCGCCGGCGTTGACCAGCGGGTTGCCCTGGTAACAGGCGTCGAAGACGACTTCGCCGCCGATGTTGGGCAGGCCCAGGCAGTTGCCGTAGCCGCCGATGCCGGCGACGACGCCCGGCAGGACGCGCTTGGTGTCGGGGTGGTCCGCGGCGCCGAAGCGCAGCGGGTCCACGACGGCGACCGGGCGGGCGCCCATGGCGATGATGTCGCGGACGATGCCGCCGACGCCCGTGGCCGCGCCCTGGTAGGGCTCGACGTAGGAGGGGTGGTTGTGCGACTCGACCTTGAAGGTGACCGCGTAGCCCTGGCCGACGTCGACGACACCGGCGTTCTCGCCGATGCCGACGAGGAGGGCGTCGGACTCGGGGGCCTTCTCGCCGAACTGGCGGAGGTGGACCTTGCTGCTCTTGTACGAGCAGTGCTCGGACCACATGACGGAGTACATGGCGAGCTCGGCGCCGGTCGGGCGGCGGCCGAGGATCTCCACCACCCGCTCGTACTCGTCCTTCTTCAGGCCCAGCTCGGCCCAGGGCAGCTCGACGTCGGGGGTCGCGGCCGCGTGCTCGACCGTGTCCAGAGGCGTCCGGCTCATGCGTTGACCAGCTTCTTGAGGATCGACGTGAAGAACGGCAGGCCGTCGGTGCGACCGGTGCCGATCAGCGGCTCGACGGCGTGCTCGGGGTGCGGCATCAGGCCGACGACGTTGCCCGCGGCGTTGGTGATGCCCGCGATGTCGTTGAGCGAGCCGTTCGGGTTGAGGTCCATGTAACGGAACGCGACGCGGCCCTCGGCCTCCAGCTCGTCCAGCGTCCGCTGATCGGCGACGTAGCGTCCGTCCATGTTCTTCAGCGGGATGTGGATCTCCTGGCCGGCCGTGTAGTCGGCGGTCCAGGCGGTGTCCGCGTTCTCCACCCGCAGCTTCTGGTCACGGCAGATGAAGTGCAGGTGGTCGTTGCCCAGCATGCCGCCGGGGAGCAGGTGCGCCTCGGTGAGGATCTGGAAGCCGTTGCAGATGCCGAGGACGGGGAGCCCCGCCCTGGCCTGGTCGATGACGGTGTCCATCACCGGCGAGAAGCGCGCGATGGCGCCGGCGCGCAGGTAGTCGCCGTAGCTGAAACCGCCGCAGAGCACCACGGCGTCGACCTGCTTGAGGTCCTTGTCCTTGTGCCAGAGGGCGACGGGCTCGGCGCCGGCGACGCGGATCGCGCGCTGGGTGTCCCGGTCGTCCAGGCTGCCCGGGAAAGTGACGACGCCGATACGAGCGGTCACTTCGCGGCCTCCGCGACTTCCTCGACCCGTACGGTGAAGTCCTCGATCACGGTGTTGGCGAGGAAGGATTCCGCAAGATCATGGATACGGGCGAGCGCGGCCTCGTCGACCGGCCCGTCAACTTCCAGTTCGAATCGCTTTCCCTGGCGGACGTCCGAGATCCCTTCGAAACCCAGTCGCGGCAGTGCGCGCTGCACCGCCTGGCCCTGGGGGTCGAGGATCTCCGGCTTGAGCATGACGTCGACTACGACGCGTGCCACTGGCACTCCCGGTGTGTGGTGCTGAGCAGGTTCCTTCAGACTACCCGCACAAAATTTCTACGCGAGTAGAGTTGGAGGAATCTACGTGACCGTCATCACGATTCGGCATCGCGGGGAGACGTCAGGGAAAAGATCCGGGAAAGATTCCCGTTCGCTCGCACATCCCTATTGCGCCCCGGACACGCGGAGAGATTTAGTCGAGCTTCACAATGCAATGCCGGGCACTGTACAAATGAATTGTCATTAGCAGATACTTTGCCCGATTACAGGCGGACAGCCGACATCTCGGCGATGTCCCGGCACGTCATCACGGACGTCCGGACGAGAGGTGTCGCACGAAGGGACCGATATTCGTGGCGCAGAAGGTCGTGGTCACTCTCTTTGACGACATCGACGGCTCGGAAGCGGCGGAAACGATCGCCTTCGGTCTGGACGGCAAGTCGTACGAGATCGACCTCAACGAAACCAACGCCAGGAAGCTGCGTGCGGCCCTCGAGCCCTACGTGGACGCCGGCCGCAAGCGGTCGCACTCCGGCAAGGCGTACCGGCAGACCGAGGTCGCCCCGGACCCGGCCGCCGTGCGCGCCTGGGCACAGGCGAACCGGATGGACGTCCCCGCGCGCGGGCGGATCCCCAAGAAGGTCTACGAGGCGTTCGCCGCGGCGCGTTGAACCGGCCGGGCGGCCCGCCCCGACGGCCGGTCACCCGTCCCCCTCGGCAGCCGACTTGCGCAGCACCCCCGCTGATCAGCTAGAGTCTGGAGCACGCCGAGGGGCGAGGCCGAAAGGCCCGGCTCACGGAGTACTTGCGGGTGTAGTTCAGTAGTAGAACATCCCCCTTCCAGGGGGAAGGCGCAGTGTGCAATTCCTGTCACCCGCTCTGCACCGCCGTACCGACCACCACTGTGGATCAGGTAGGCTGGTGCACGCGCCGATCGGTGAGAGCCGGTCGGAGGCAATGCGGACGTAGCTCAGTTGGTAGAGCGCAACCTTGCCAAGGTTGAGGTCGCGAGTTCGAGCCTCGTCGTCCGCTCTCTGATCAAAGGCCCCGGTCATCGACCGGGGCCTTTGTCGTGCGTTCCCCCCAGGTCCCGTCTGACATTTGTCATGTCCGGCGATGACACCCCGCACTGCCGGGCCGCCCCGGCCGCCGGGATGCTCGAGGCATGGAAGCGAACGAACACGAACACGTGATTGAGGTCACCGGCCTGCGACGTGTCTACGGGGGCGGGTTCGAAGCGGTCCGCGGGATCGACTTCTCGGTGCGGCGCGGGGAGGTCTTCGCCCTGCTGGGCACCAACGGCGCCGGCAAGACCTCCACCGTCGAACTGCTGGAGGGGCTCGCCGCCCCGGCCGGCGGGCGGGTCCGGGTGCTCGGCCACGACCCGTACACCGAACGCGCCGCCGTACGGCCCCGCACCGGCGTGATGCTCCAGGAAGGCGGGTTCCCCTCCGAGTTGACCGTCGCCGAGACCGCCCGGATGTGGGCGGGGTGCGTCAGCGGGGCCCGCCCCGAGCGGGAGGTGCTGGCGCTGGTCGGGCTGGAGGCGAAGGCCGGCGTCCGGGTGAAGCAGCTCTCCGGGGGACAGCGGCGCCGCCTGGACCTGGCGCTCGCGCTGCTCGGCGACCCCGAGGTGCTCTTCCTCGACGAGCCCACCACCGGGCTCGACGCCGAAGGCCGCCGGGACACCTGGGAGCTGGTGAGCGCGCTGCGCGACCGCGGTGCGACCGTGCTGCTCACCACGCACTACCTGGAGGAGGCCGAGAACCTCGCCGACCGGCTCGCGATCATGCACGAGGGGCGCATCGCCGCCACCGGCACCCCGGCCGAGGTGACCGCCTCCGAGCCGTCCCGGATCACCTTCGAACTGCCCGAGGGCTACTTCGTGGGCGACCTGCCGCCCCTGGCCGAACTGGGCGTGAGCGACCACACGGTCGACGGCCGGACCGTCCGGCTGCGCACCCACGAACTGCAGCGGGCGGCCACCGGACTGCTGATGTGGGCGCACGACGCCGGAGTGGAACTGCGCCGACTGGACGTGCGGTCGGCATCGCTGGAGGAGGCGTTCCTCGGGATCGCCAAGGACGCGTCGGCGGGGACGACGGCGCCGAAGGAGTACGCGGCATGAGCACGACCACGACCACACCGGTGAGCCGGATGACCGCCCTCGCCCGCGCCGAACTGACCCTGCTGGGGCGGAGCAAGGGCACGCTCTTCGCCGCGCTGTTCGTGCCGCTGGTGCTGCCGCTCAGCGTGCGGTCGGCGGCCGAGGAGATGGACCTCGCCGAGGCGGGGCTGACCCCCGGCACCGTGGTGCTGCCCGCCGCCGTCGGCTTCTCCCTGCTGTTCGCCGTCTACTCCGCCCTCGTCGGCGTCTTCGTCGTCCGCCGCGAGGAACTCGTCCTCAAGCGGCTGCGCACGGGCGAGCTGCGGGACGCCGAGATCCTCGGCGGGTCCGCGTTGCCGGCCGTCCTCGTCGGACTGGTGCAGTGCCTGGTGCTGACCACGGCCTGCGTGGCGCTGCTGGACATGTCCGCGCCGTCCGCGCCGCACCTGGCCGTCCTCGGCCTGCTGTTGGGGCTCGTGATGTGCGCCGCGCTCGCGGCCGTCACCGCGGCCTTCACCCGGACCGCCGAGAGCGCGCAGGTCACCCCGATGCCGCTGCTGATGGTCTCGATGCTCGGCTCCGGCATGTTCGTCCCGCTGGAGCTGTTCCCCGACCGGCTGGCCTCCGTCTGCGAACTGCTGCCGCTGACCCCGGTCGTCACCCTGGTGCGCGGCGGCTGGACCGGCGACCTGTCGGCCGCCGAGGCCCTCGGCGCCCTCGCGACGGCGGTGGCCTGGACCCTGCTGGCGGTGTTTGCTGTACGGCGGCGGTTCCGCTGGGAGCCGAGGCACTGACGCGGTCGAGGGCGGGAGAGACGGGACATGGGCAGGCCGGGCGGCTGGTGGGGACGCAAGAGCACACCGGCGAAGGTCGAGACGTACACGCGGTGGTCGTTCCACTCCGTCTGCCTCTCCGAGATGGCCGCGATCGGCCTGCCGGCCTTCGTGCAGGTGGGAGGACGGTTCGCACTCCTGCTGTCGCTGCCGGTCATAGCGCACGCCGCGCTGGGCATGGTGATCGTCTCCCGGGCCGTGGACTGGGCCCGCGGACAGCGTCCCCAGCCCCTGCGGCTGCTGTGGACGCACGGCGTCCTGACCGTGGCGCTCGCGGTCTCCGCCCTCGCCGTCGCGGAGCACGGGCCGCCGGGCGACGGCGTCGACACCGCCGCCGGCTCGGTCTTCGGGGGCGTGCTCTGCTTCGGCACGGGCATCGTCACGCTCGGGGTACGCGACCGGCGGCGCGCCCCCGCCGTCGTCGGCGGGTTCGCGGCCGGAACGTTCCTCGTGCTCCTGCTGCTGGGCGCGCCCGGTCTCACCGCGCTGGGAACGGCCGCGATCGTGCTGGCCGGATCCGGCTTCCTCGCCTTCACCGCGGTCTTCTCCGTCTGGCTGCTCAACGCCGTCTACGAACTCGACGAGGCGCGCGAGACCCGTGCCCAGCTCGCGGTGGCCGAGGAGCGGCTGCGGTTCGGGCGGGACCTGCACGACGTGATGGGGAGGAACCTCGCCGTGATCGCGCTCAAGAGCGAGCTGGCCGTCCAGCTGGCCCGGCGCGAGCGGCCGGAGGCGGTGGAGCAGATGATCGAGGTGCAGCGGATCGCCCAGGAGTCCCAGCGGGAGGTGCGCGACGTGGTGCGCGGCTACCGGGAGATCGACCTGGAGGCCGAACTCAGCGGTGCGCGGGGGGTGCTGAGGGCGGCCGGCATCGACTGCGAGGTGAGCGGCGAGACGGGCGGGTTGCCCGGTGAAGTGCAGTCGGCCCTTGGCTGGGTCGTGCGGGAGGCGACCACCAACGTGCTGCGGCACGGGGACGCGAAGAAGTGCACCGTGTCGGTGCGGATGCCTGAGGGGCGTGTGGTGTTGACGGTGCAGAACGACGGGGCGGCGGCCCGGTCCGGGACGGCCGGCCCGGGTGGCGTGGGCGGCTCGGGTCTGGCGGGGCTGCGGGAGCGGCTGGTGGCGGTGGGCGGCACGCTGGACGCCAGGGATGTCGGCAAGGGTGTGTTCCGACTGGTCGCGGAGGTTCCGCTGACGGCGGAGCCGGCGCTGGAGGTGGCGTCGTGACGGACGTCGTCCGCCTGCTGCTCGCCGACGACGAGCACCTGATCCGCGGGGCGCTGGCCGCCCTGCTGTCCCTGGAGGACGACCTCCTCGTCGTCGCCGAGGCGGCCACCGGTCCTGAGGCTCTGGCGATGGCACGGGCGCACGCCCCCGACGTCGCCGTACTGGATCTGCAGATGCCCGGCGCGGACGGTGTGAAGGTCGCCACGTCCCTGCGCACGGAGCTGCCCGGCTGCCGGGTGCTGATCGTAACCGGTCACGGACGGCCCGGGCACCTGAAGCGGGCGCTCGAGGCGGGTGTGCGGGGGTTCGTCCCCAAGACCGTCAGCGCCCAGCGGCTCGCGGAGATCATCCGTACGGTGCACGCGGGAAACCGTTACGTCGACCCCGAGTTGGCCGCCGACGCGATCGCGGCCGGCGACTCCCCGCTGACCGCGCGCGAGGCCGAGGTGCTGGAACTCGCGGCGGACGGGGCGCCCGTGGCGGAGATCGCTGAGCGGGTCGCGCTGTCCCAGGGAACCGTGCGGAACTACCTCTCCTCGGCCGTCTCGAAGCTCGGGGCGGAGAATCGCCATGCGGCGGTCCGTCTCGCACGGGAGCGAGGTTGGGTATAGTGGGTCTCGCGCCACGGCGCATGCGAACGTAGCTCAGTTGGTAGAGCGCAACCTTGCCAAGGTTGAGGTCGCGAGTTCGAACCTCGTCGTTCGCTCTGGATCAGGGCCCCGGTCATCGACCGGGGCCCTCGTCGTGCGGCCCGGGAGCGATCAGCTCCAGGTGGTGCCGGTCAGGCGCTCGTACGCCTCCACGTACTTGGCGCGGGTCGCGTCCACGATGTGCTCCGGCAGCGGCGGCGGGGGCTGCTCGCTCCCACGGTCCCAGCCCGACTCGGCGGAGGTCAGCCAGTCCCGCACGAACTGCTTGTCGTACGACGGCTGCGCGCGGCCCGGCTCCCACTGCTCGGCCGGCCAGAAGCGGGAGGAGTCCGGGGTGAGCACCTCGTCCGCGAGGACCAGGCTCTCGCCGTCGAAGCCGAACTCGAACTTGGTGTCCGCGAGGATGATCCCCCGGTCGCGGGCGATGTCCCGGGCGCGGGAGTAGGCGGCGAGGGTCGCCTGGCGCAGCTGGGCGGCGGTCTCCGCACCGACCTGGCGGGCGACCTCCTCGTAGGAGACGTTCTCGTCGTGCTCGCCGACGGCGGCCTTGGTGGCCGGGGTGAAGATCGGGGCGGGCAGTTCGGAGCCGTCGACCAGGCCCTCGGGGAGGGCGAGGCCGCAGACCGTGCGGGACTCGTCGTACTCGGCCAGGCCCGAGCCGGTGAGGTAGCCGCGGGCCACGCACTCCACCGGGACCATGTTCAGGGACTTGCAGACCAGGGTGCGGCCCGCCCAGTCGTCGGGGGCGCCGGCCGGCGGCTCGGTGCTCAGGACGTGGTGCGGGAGCAGGTCGGCGAGCTGGTCGAACCACCACAGGGAGAGCTGGGTGAGGATCCGGCCCTTGTCGGGGATCTCGGTCGGCAGCACCCAGTCGTAGGCGGAGATGCGGTCACTGGCGACCATCACGAGGTCGCCCGCCTCGCTCCGGTACAGCTCGCGCACCTTGCCGGTGTGCAGATGCACCAGACCCGGAACCTGGATCGGCTCGGGCTTTTCGACGAATCCGGACACGGTTTCTCCCTGTGGTTCTGTCCAAGTGACTCGATTCTCCCGTATGCGCGGGTCGGACCGCGTACGGGGTGCCGACGGAGGGGTCAGTAGCGTTTGCAGATGCGGTCCAGGAGATTGGCGGTGGCGCGCTGGACGCGGGGGTCGGTGTGGCCCGGGCGGTCCAGGGCGGGGGACCAGGCGAAGGTGCCGGAGGCGAAGACCCAGGCGCCGGAGGGGGCCCGGTAGAGGGACGTCTCCTGGTGGCGGCGGACGCCCCGGCGGTCGGTGTACGGGGAGTGGGCGAGCAGCACGCGCTCCTCGTGCTCCGGCAGCGGGGTGCGCGGGTGGTAGCGGTCGGCCTCGGCCGCGACCATGCCCTCGATGCCGTCGCCCTCGTGCGCGCCGGTCGCCTCCCACATCCAGTGGCCGGCGTTGCGGACGATCAGCGGGTGCGGCTCCGGGACGGGACCGGCGTACTGGATGCCCAGCAGCTGCTGCTCGGCGCGGTCCTGCTCCCGCCACAGCGTGGGTCTGCCCGGCCCCTGGCGCTTGCGGCAGGTCAGCAGGCGGGCGGGGCCGGACGGGGAGGGGGCGAGCTCCACCTGCCAGTACATGGTGTTGGCGGAGAGGAAGACCAGGGACGTGCCGTGCTCGCGGGCGTGCTCCACGGCGGTACGCATGGGCGCCGACCAGTACTCGTCGTGGCCGGGGAAGATCAGGCCCCGGTAGCGGGTGGGGTCGATCCGGCCGGCGTGCAGGTCACGGGCGTCCGCGTAGGCGAGGTCGTAGCCGTAGCGCTCGGCCCAGCGGATGACGTCGTAGGCGTGGCCGACGTGCAGCGGGAGGCCGGCGCCCGCGTACGGGCGGTCGAAGGAGACGGTGGTGGCGGCGTCCGCCTCGCCGAGCAGCCGGCCCTGCTCGTCCCAGGCGTGGTAGAGGCTCGCGCCGGTGCGGCCGTCCTCCGGGTAGAGGTTGTACGCCTGCCAGGTGATGTCGGGCAGGACCAGGAGGAGGTCGGCCGGGCGGTTGTCGCGGACGGTGAACGGGACGTGCGAGCGGTAGCCGTCGGCGGTGGTGAGGACGGCGACGTACGCGCCGACGCTCCAGTACGACGGGACCGGCAGCCGCCAGGACAGCCACCAGTGGTGGCAGGAGACGGTGCGGTCGGCGGTGAGCGGCGCCGGCTGCACGATGCCGGAGAGGCGGGGGCTGGAGGTGATCTTGGTGGCGCCGTGGCCGCCGTAGTGGCCGATGCGGTAGACGTCGACGTCGAACGGCTGGGGCGGGTCGACGGTGATGTGGAAGTCGATGGACTCACCGGGGGCGACCGCGCCGGTGGAGGCGAAGCCCTTGATCTGGCGGTGCACGTCGTCGGCGGCTCGGGGTCCGACGGAATCGGAGGCACGGGGGGCGGGGATCCTCAGGCCGCCCTGTTTCGGGACGCGGGCGGCGGCGGCCCGTTCCGCGTCCGTGTACGGCTCCGGTTCCACGTACCAGGGGACGACCCGGCCGCTGTCGTCGAAGTACGTCTCGCTGCCGCGCAGCCACGGGAGGGGCCCCAGCCCGAAGGGATCGTTCACGGCGTGTGCCAGTGCGCCCGACTCCCAGCGGCGGACCTGCTCCGACCCCATGAGCGCTCCCTCCCTCGTGCCCCCGTCGCGGTGCGGTGCGTGGTGCTGTCCGGCAGTCGGCCGGCGCCTGCCGCCAGTTATGTGCTTGTCGTATGTCGTGCGCTCTTGCCAGTGAGCGCGAACGGTCCAAGCACATCACATGACGCGCGTACTACGTCACCGTTCGTTTTGAATTGACCGAAAGCGGAAGGGTGAGCTCCAGGACTCCGGGGCAGGGGGCGGCCGACGGCTCAGACGAGCCGTACGGGCTTCTCGGGGCGTATGCCCTGCCGGGTCAGCCACAGCCGGAGGGCCGCCGGGTCGCCGTCCTCGATGAGGGTCAGGATCCGGGGGGAGAGGTCCGCGGCGCGCGCACCGCCGAGGAGCAGCGCGGGTCCGTCGAGCCAGTCGAGTCCGGGAGCGGCGCCCGCGGTGTCCATCGCCGCGCAGCAGACCATCGCCGCGATGTGATCGGCGAGCAGCTCCCGGCCGGCCCGCGGGGGCTGGAGGGGGAAGAGGGGGAGCGCCTGGTCGCCCCGGAGGGGGTCCGGGGCGCCGTCCGCGCGGACGCCGGAGGCGGAGGGCGCCACCGCCGCCTCCTCCCGGGCCAGTTCGGCGCTGAGCCGGGCGGCGAGGGCGGCGCTGCGGGGGGTGGCGGCGGCCAGGTCCTCGTCGTCGGGGGCGGGAGCCGGCGGCAGGCCGGGAGCGGGCTCCGTGGACGGTGTGGGCGCGTGGGCTTCCGCGGGGGTGGTCAGGTGGGTCAGCAGCCGCGAGAGGGTGGGGGCGCCGGGGGCGAGGGATTCGCCGGGGGCGGGAGGGACGTGGAGGGCGTCCAGGACGCGGTGGAGACGGGCGGTGTCGGCGCGCCACTTGCGGTCGACGACCTCCTCCGGATAGTCGCCCCAGTGCACCGGGGACCAGTCCGGACCGGTCTCTGCGGGTCCGCCGTGGAAGAGGCGGGCGGCGAGGAGCGACGTGGCCTCGTCCACCGTGCCGGGCTCTTCCAGCAGGTCGCACGCCGGACGCTCGCCGAGGCGGGAGGCGAAGCCCTCCGCCAGCCGGTCCCGGCGGGACAGCTCGGTCAGCGCCGCCACCACTCCCGCGTTGAGCCGCGAGGGCCAGCGGCCCATCCGCCAGGCCGGCAGCGCGACCCGGGTGAGCAGCCGGTCCCAGCCCGCGTACGCCAGGCCCACCTGCTCCTGGGCGACGATCCGCAGCCCGTGGTCCACGGCCTGGGCACGCGCGGCCGCCGCCGCGGCGACCCCGCGCTCCATCTCCACGGCATGCCCCCGGCAGCCGCGCAGCAGCAGACGGACGATGCGGCCGGCGCCCGCGAGCATTCCGCGGACCACCGGCCCCCCGCGGGGCGCCGAGGTCACGGCCACCGCGGCGTCCAGCCCTCGTACGAAGCGCCGGGCGGCGGCTATGTCCGGGTGCGCCGAAGGTCCCGTACCGGCGACGACCGGGGCGAGGACCGCGCGCAGCTCGCCCACGCGCATCCACCACAGGAACGGGGAGCCGATCACCAGCACGGGCGCCGCGGCGGCCCTGACACGGGCGGGTCGCCCCGCACCGGCTATGTCGTCGTGCTCCTCGGCGGGTGGGGGGCCGTGGGCCGGGTGGGTGCGGTCCTCCAGCCAGCTGTCGCAGTCCGGGGTGAGCGCTATCGCGGAGGGGGCGGGAACGTCGAGCCGGTCGGCGAGGTCGCGCACCATCCGGTACAGGTCCGGGGCCGCGTCCTCGGCGATGGGGACCGTGGGGCTCATGGCGGGCCGGGCCCGCGCGACGACCAGGGCGACACCGGCGGCGGCGAGCAGGACCAGCACCGCGATCGGTGTCAGGAGCCGGCGGGCGAGGTCCCAGCCGCCGCCCGGCAGATGGCCGGTGGGCCCGCCGACGAGCAGGATCACGGCGACGGCGGCCGGAAGCAGTGCGACGGCCAGCGCCCGGCTCCGGACGCGCAGCACGGCCAGCGCGTGCGACCGCGCCGTCTGCGCGCCCGCCTCCGCTCCCGCTCCGCTTCCGCTCATGGCCCGACCTCTCCCCCTCCCGGCGGTCGTGATGCTGTCCCGGCGTTGCCCACTCCCCCACTGTGGCACCCGCCACTGACATCGCAATGCCGATGGGCCAAGTGCCGGAACGCTTGCGCGGCACCATAGTTGGGGCCCCGGCTGTCGTCAGCCGGATGGCGCATCGCTCACCCGATGGAATGGCTTTGGGGAGAGCTGGAGGACGGAGGGCAAGGGTCAGGCCCCGGATCCTGAGACGGATCCGGGGCCTGCGGGGTTCATCGGCACCGGGAGCGGACCGGTCCGTGCGGCTACGCCTCCCGCGCCGCCTTCGCCGCGATGTCCGTGCGGTGCCGGGAGCCGTCGAGGCCGATGCGGGACACCGCGCGGTAGGCGCGGTCGCGGGCCTCGGTGAGGTCCTTGCCGGTCGCGGTGACGGACAGCACGCGCCCGCCCGCGCTGACCACCGCGTCACCGTCCCGCCTCGTCCCCGCGTGCAGCACGTACGCGTGCGGGGCGTCCTGGGCGGCGATCTCGTCCAGGCCCGTGATCGGGTCGCCGGTGCGCGGGGTGCCGGGGTAATTGTGCGAGGCGACGACCACGGTGACCGCGGCCTCGTCGCTCCAGCGCGTCGGCTCCAGGTGGGCGAGGTTGCCGGTGGCGGCGGCCATCAGCAGGCCGCCCAGCGGGGTCTTCAGCCGGGCCAGGACCACCTGGGTCTCGGGGTCGCCGAAGCGGGCGTTGAACTCGATCACACGGACCCCGCGCGAGGTGATCGCCAGACCGGCGTAGAGCAGCCCGGAGAACGGGGTGCCGCGACGCCGCATCTCGTCCACCGTCGGCTGGAGGACCGTCTCCACGACCTCGTCGACCAGTTTGGGGTCGGCCCACGGCAGCGGGGAGTACGCCCCCATGCCGCCGGTGTTCGGACCCTCGTCGCCGTCCAGCGCGCGCTTGAAGTCCTGGGCGGGCTGGAGCGGTACGACCGTCTCGCCGTCGGTGATCGCGAAGAGGGAGACCTCGGGTCCGTCGAGGAACTCCTCGATGACCACGCGGTCACAGCCGTCGGCGTGGGCGCGGGCCGCCTCGAGGTCGTCGGTGACGACGACGCCCTTGCCGGCCGCGAGCCCGTCGTCCTTGACGACGTAGGGGGCGCCGAACGCGCTGAGGGCGGCGTCGACCTCCTCGGGCGTCGTGCAGACGTAACTGCGGGCGGTGGGCACGCCGGCCCCCGCCATGACGTCCTTGGCGAAGGCCTTGGAGCCCTCGAGCCGCGCGGCCTCCTTGGACGGGCCGAAGACCGGGATGCCCGCGTCGCGCACGGCGTCGGCGACACCGGCGACGAGGGGCGCCTCCGGGCCGACCACCACGAGGTCGGCGCCGAGCCGGGTGGCCAGCGCGGACACGGCCGCGCCGTCGAGGGCGTCGACCTGGTGCAGCTCGGCGACCTCGGCGATGCCGGCGTTGCCGGGGGCGCAGTGCAGCGCGGTGACGTCGGGGTCGAGGGACAGGGAGCGGCACAGGGCGTGTTCGCGGGCGCCGCTGCCGATGACGAGGACCTTCACGGGGTCAGCCTAACGGGAGACGGCGGGTCCGCCTTGTGCGGGCTGCCGAAGGAGGGGGAGGACGCCGTTCGTGCGTTCCTCCGAAACGCCCCTAGTCGTTCGTGAACTCCTCGACGACCGTCGCGCCCAGCTCGCGGACGAGCAGTTCCTGCCCGGAGAGGGCGGACTCGTCCAGGTCGGGGTCGTCGTCCTCGGGAACGTCGTCCTCGGGTGGGACGGGCGGCGGCTCCGGGGCGGACGGACGGGGCGCCGGAGCGGGGACGGGGGCGGGCATGGAGGCCGCCGGGGCGCTCGCCACCGGTTGCGCGGGCGCGACGGCCGGGGCGCTCGGCGGGGGCGCGGAGGGCCGCCGGCCGTCTCCGGGACCGCCGTACCCGCCGCCGGTGCGGGCGCCGGCGGGCGCTCCGACCGGGGCCGGCGCCGCCATGCCTCCCCCGCCGCCGGAGGGGTCGACCACCGCCTCGATCCTCCACTGCACGTTGAACTGCTCGGCCAGCGCCTGACGCAGCACGTCCTCGCTGCCGCTGCTGAGGAAGTTGTCCCGCGCGCCGGCGTTCACGAAGCCGATCTGGAGCGTCGTGCCGTCGAAGCCGGTCACCTGGGCGTTCTGGCTGAGCAGGATCCAGGTGAAGCGACGGCGGTTCTTGACCGTCTCCAGGATGTTCGGCCAGAGCGTGCGGGGGTCGAGCCCGCCGCCACCGCCACCTCCCGAGGGCGCGGGGGCCGCCTGGGGGGCGGGGGTGGGCGCGGGGGAAGGGGCTGGGGGCTGGGCCCCGCCCGTCGGGGCGGCGGTGGGCCAGCCGCCCGGCCGACGGCCGCCGGCGGAGGCGGCGGTGGGCCAGGCGCCGGGGGCGCCGGCCGCGGGCGGGGCGCCGGAGGGCGCGGGGGCGGATGCGGATGCCGGGGGCTGTTGAGCCGGCGCGGCGGGAGGTACGGGAGTGGGAGCCGGGGCGGGAGCGGGAGCCGGGGCGGGAGCGGGAGCCGGCCCCCGCACGGCGGCCCGGGCGGCGGCGGGACCGCCTCCCGGCTCGACGGGGCCCTGTCCCGGCGCTCCCGCGTGGGCCTCCGGCCCGGGGACGTACGCCATGGCGGGCGCGCCGGCGCCGGCCGCGGAGAAGTTCACCCCGCGCTCGATCCGGTCCAGCCGGGCCATGACCGAACGCTCGTCACCGTAGGCGGCGGGCAGCAGCACGCGCGCGCAGATCAGCTCGAGCTGGAGGCGCGGCGAGTTGGCGCCGCGCATCTCGGTGAGCCCCTCGTTGACGAGGTCGGCGGCGCGGCTGAGCTCGGCGGCCCCGAAGGCGCCGGCCTGTGCCCGCATCCGCTCGATCACGTCGGCGGGGGCGTCGATGAGCCCCTTCTCGGCGGCGTCGGGAACGGCGGCGAGGATGACGAGGTCCCGCAGCCGCTCCAGCAGGTCGGCGACGAACCTGCGCGGATCGTTGCCGCCCTCGATCACCCGGTCGACGACCTCGAAGGCGGCGGCGCCGTCACCGGTCGCGAAGGCCTCCACGACGGAGTCGAGCAGCGAGCCGTCCGTGTACCCCAGCAGGGAGGTGGCCATGGCGTACGTCACACCCTCCTCGCCCGCGCCGGCGAGGAGCTGGTCCATGACGGACATCGAGTCACGCACGGATCCGGCGCCGGCCCGCACGACGAGCGGCAGCACGCCCTCCTCGACCGGGATGTCCTCCTTCCCGCACACCTCTCCGAGGTAGTCCCGCAGCGTGCCGGGCGGCACCAGGCGGAACGGGTAGTGGTGCGTGCGCGACCGGATGGTCCCGATGACCTTCTCGGGCTCGGTGGTCGCGAAGATGAACTTCAGGTGCTCCGGGGGCTCCTCGACGACCTTGAGCAGCGCGTTGAAACCGGCCGACGTGACCATGTGGGCCTCGTCGATGATGTAGATCTTGTACCGGCTGCCCGCGGGCCCGAAGAACGCCTTCTCGCGCAGGTCACGGGCGTCGTCCACACCACCGTGGGAAGCGGCGTCGATCTCGATGACGTCGATCGAACCCGGCCCGTTGCGCGCGAGGTCCCGGCAGGACTGGCACTCCCCGCACGGCGTCGGTGTCGGGCCCTTCTCGCAGTTCAGGCACCGCGCCAGGATCCGCGCGCTGGTCGTCT
The DNA here is from genome assembly GCF_055633275.1 of Streptomyces sp. 12E. NCBI lineage: Bacteria > Bacillati > Actinomycetota > Actinomycetes > Kitasatosporales > Streptomycetaceae > Streptomyces > Streptomyces sp. 12E. The sequence continues at coordinate 3,493,012 of NZ_JBVNCJ010000001.1, forward strand.
TGCCGCATCCGCGCGGACCGCTGAACAGGTACGCGTGATTGACCCGGTTGTTCCGCAGCGCCTGCTGCAACGGGTCGGTGACATGCTCCTGCCCGATGACCTCGGCGAAGGACTCCGGGCGGTAGCGGCGGTACAACGCGAGAGACGACACGCATACGAGGTTATAGGCGTCCACTGACAACCGGCCCGTACGCCCGGAACGCAAGCGCCCCCCACGCACCCGCCAGAGCCGACCTACCCTTGCTGCCTTCCGGCCCTGGGGGAGTTCAGTCAGATAGCGCCGCGTGAGGGGCTAAGCAGAGGCTACCCCATGTCGCGGGTGAGGAACGAGTTCGCGAGCACTCCTCTCGGTCATGTAATGTTCCCACCGGAGGATTCGCCTAGAGGCCTAGGGCGCACGCTTGGAAAGCGTGTTGGGGGCAACCCCTCACGAGTTCGAATCTCGTATCCTCCGCCAGTGCCTCACCGGGCACGATGTCGAAGGGCCCCCTGGAAACAGGGGGCCCTTCGACGTCGTCCGTCCCGGTGGCCGCCCGGGTCGTTCCGATCCGTCGCACGGACAGAGAGGCATGTTTCATGGAAGCGTGCTTCCACTTCTGGGGTGCGGTGCTCCCCTGTGATCCTCCGGCCGGGGCTTGAAGGGTTCGTCGGGAGTTCGCACCACACCTCCTTGCCGATGCCGCACCCCCTCCCCTGTGCGCCCCGGTCGTCCGCCGGCGTGGTCACGAGGGCGAGGACCCGGCCCGACTCGTCGTCCGGGTGAGCCGTGGCCGGGGTCGGGAGCGTGGCGTCGGCGTCCGTCACCGTGACGCGGGGGCGGTCGTCCGTGAGGACGCAGCGGGCCCGGATCCCACGGCCGGCCGGGACCTCCGCGTGACGGTGCGCGTTCGTCGTCAGCTCGCTCAGGAGGAGTTCCGCCGTGCCCGCCACCTCCTGCGGCAGCCCCCAGGAGGTCGCCTGCGCGCGGAACAGGAGGCGTGTCCGGCCGACGCTGCGGGCGTGACGGGGGGAGCCGCCGCTCGACGTCCCTCGGGGCGGTCGTGGGCAGCGGAAGCCGTGGGCTCCGCATGTGCGGTTCGTCCCTTGCGCCGGTGTTTCGCGGTTGGCGGGATCACCGTCCCGGCTCGCGGCTGCCGTCCCACCTCGCCGGGTCACGGGGCGCGGGCCGTCGTCCCGCGCCCCGCCGCCGTCCTCGCCCGCGAAGCCGTGCTCGCCGCCCGCGACCACCGGCGACCGACCACCGCCCTGCGGTGAAAGACCGTTCTCCGGCGATGACTTCGCCCCGGAGCGGGAGTCCCCTTCAGGACCGCCCTCGCCGGACGTCCGCCGTCCGGGCCGGGGGGCACCGCAGATCACAGCCCCTGACAGGAGTCCAGCCCGCATGACCGATCAGGCACTGACAGCGGACCACCACCGCGGGGCCGGGACATGGCCCTTGATCCACGCCGAGCGAGCGACGCTGGCGGCCGATCTCGCGGGGCTGACGGACGAGCAGTGGGAGACTCCCTCGCTCTGCGCGGGACTGACGGTGCGTGAAGTGCTGGCGCATCTGACCGCGGGCGCGAGCCTCGACACCGTGCGCTGGCTGGCGGGGGTGATCCGCTGCCGGTTCGACTTCGACCGGCAGGTGGCCGTGCGGCTGGCCGAGCAGCTCGGCGCGTCCCCGGGCGAGACCCTCGAACGCTTCCGGAGCGTCGTCCCGAGCACGACCAAGCCTCCCCTGCCCGCCATCGCCATGCTGGGCGAGACGATCGTGCACGGAGAGGACATCCGGCGCCCGCTGGACATCCGCCGCGAGCACCCGATCGACGTCGTCACCCGGGCGGCCGAGTACTACCGGGGCTCGGACCTCGTGGTCGTCGCCAAGGGACGCATCGGCGGTCTGAGGCTCGTGGCGGACGACGGCCCGTTCACGACCGGTTCCGGCCCCCTCGTGTCCGGCCGCACCCTGGCCCTGGTGATGGCGATGACCGGGCGCGCGGCGTACTGCGACGACCTCGAGGGCGACGGCGTGGAAATCCTCCGCGGCCGCTGCGGGCCGGCATGACGCGTGGTCAGCGGGTGATCTCCACCTGCCGCACCTCGCTCACCTGGTCCACCTCGGAGACCCGGATCGTCAGTTTCATCGTCCAGGTGCCTTCGAGGGGGAGGGCGAGGTCGTTGGTGGCCCAGTAGCCGCCGCGGTCGGTCAGCCCGGCGTCGATGGGGCCGACGTCCTTCGCCGCGAGGGTGAAGGAGACGCGGAGTTCCGGGACGAAGGTCAGGGCGCCCCGGGGGCCGAAGACCACCGCCTGGAGGCCGTTCTCGCCGACCCGGCCCGGGTCCATCGTGAGCTGGACCGTGCCCCGGCCGCCGGGGGTGCCCGCGTCGTAGGGGACCGTGAACGCCTCCGCCCCGGGCAGGCCCGCCACCTGCGGCTCGGGGGCCCTGGCCGCCTCGGCCTCCGCGCGGGCGGGGAGGGTGCCGGTCAGCACCGTGGTGATCAGCAGGACGACCACCGCCACGACGACCTCGGCCAGCACGGAGCGGCGCAGGGCACGGCGCCCGCGGTCGTCCGGTCCCTCCGCCGGGGAGGGCGCCGGCCTCGGCCCGGGCTCCGGCTCCGGAAGGGGTCCGGACGCGCCCGCCGGTTCCGGTACGCGCTCCTCGACCGCCGCCGGCCGTGCCGGCAGGGCCGTCCAGCGGCGGGACAGGGCCGCCGCCGCCAGCAGGAAGAGCGCCGCGGCGAGTTTGACGGTCAGGGTCCGGCCGTACGACGTCTGCGTGAGGGCGGACCAGGAGCCCAGGCCGCGCCAGGACTGGTAGACGCCGGTGACGACGAGAACGGTCACCGAGGTGAAGGCCAGGCGGGAGAAGCGCGTGACCGTGACGGCCGGCGGCGGGGTCTTCGCGCGGTGCAGGGTGAGGAGGAGGGCCGTCAGGCCGCCGAGCCAGCACGCCGTCGCCAGCAGGTGGAGCACGGACGACGTCATGGCGAGCGGGACCTGGATCCCGGCGGAGGCGTGCTCGGCCGCCGCCCAGGTCAGGGCCAGGGCGACGGAGAGGGCCGCACCGGCCGCCAGGCGGGTGCGAGGGGAGCGGCGCCGGAGGGGCGGGACGAGGAGCGCCGCCGCCAGGAGCAAGGTGAGGCGGGTCAGCAGGGCGAGGCCGGGACGGCCGGTGAGGGCGTCGGTGAAAGCGGAGAGGCCCAGGGCGGCCGCGGGGGAGGCGCCGTTCTCGTAGGGGGCGCGCAGGACGAGCAGGGCGGCCGTGGCCGTCAGCAGGGTCCACCAGCCGGTGAGCAGCGGCGCCCGCAGCGGGGCGGGGTCCGGCGGCCGGCACAGCGCCGCGAAGGCCGCCGTGCCGATGAACAGCGCGGCGGCGATGTACGCGAGGTAGCGGCCGGTGTCGTAGAGGCTCTTGGTGACCGGGTGCTCGGCGTGGTCCGCGGGGGCCGCGGGCGGGGTGGGCGAGGGCTTGCCGACGGAGAAGGTGAAGGCGCCGGAGACCGGGTGGCTGTCGGCGGAGACGACCCGCCAGGCCACCGTGTACGTGCCGTCGGCGAGACCGCCGGGCAGGTCCGCGCGGGCGGTGTCCGAGGCTCCGTCCGCGTGCTGCGGCTCGCCCAGGTGGACGCGGCGGTTGTCGGGGCCGTAGACGTGGAAGGAGTCCTCGAGCAGGCCGACGGACTCCGTGAAGGCCAGGGTGATGCGGCCGGGCGCGGTCCTGACGACGCTTCCGTCCTCGGGGTCGCTGCCGCGGAGGGCGGCGTGGGCGCGCGCCGGGGCCGCGCTCCCGAGGAGGAGCAGGACCAGCACGGCGCCCAGCAGCACCAGCCCCCGGAGCCGCCGGGGGCCGCGGCCGTCCGGGGTTCCCTCCCGTCCGCCCCCGCCCGTCGCCCCGCTCCCGCGTCGCTGCACGTCGTCCCGCCTCCCGGCCATCCGGCTACGGGTTACGTACGGACGGCGGGCGCGGTCTGCTCACCGGTTCACCAGGAGGGCCGGGCCGAGACCCCTCCGTCCACCACCAGGTCGTGGCCGGTCACCCAGGACGCGAGCGGGGAGGCCAGGAACGCGCAGGCGTCGCCGATGTCCTCCGGGCGGCCGATCCGGCCCACGGCGGACGCCTGCCGCCAGCGCCGCACGCCCTCCGGCCACTCCTCCGCCAGGCCCTCCCGGTCGATCAGGCCGGGCGAGACGGTGTTGACGCGCACGCCCCACGGGCCGTACTCCCGGGCCGCCGCGCGGGCGTGCGTCACCACCGCCGCCTTGGAGGCGGAGTAGTGGGCGTGGGCCGGGGCGGGGCTGCGGGCCTCGACCGAGGCGATGTGGGTGACGGAGCCGCCGCCGTCCTGGCCGCGCATGAGCTGTGCCGCCGCCTGGGTGCAGGCGAAGACGCTGGTGAGGTTGGCGTCCACGACCTCCCGCCACTCGGCCGCCGACATCCCGGCGAGCTCCCGCAGCGTCTGGACGCCGGCGTTGTTGACGAGCGCGGTCAGCCGGCCGCCGAACCGGTCGGCCGCCTCGGCCACCACCCCGCGGCAGGCGTCCTCGTCGGTGAGGTCGGCCCGCAGGACGACGGCCGCACCGCCCGCCTCCCGGATGCGGTCGGCGGTCTCCCGCGCGGACTCCACCGCCGTACGGCAGTGCAGTGCGACGGCCGCGCCCTCCTCGGCGAACCTCCGCGCGATGCCCCGGCCGATGCCGCCGCCCGCGCCCGTGATCAGGGCGACCTGGCCGTCGAGCAGTCCTCTGTGGCTCATGGACGGCAGAGTTCCACGACGAGCGCCGCCCGGTCGGGGTAACGCGCCGTCAGTTCCGCCGCGTCGCCGTGCTCGTAGTCCTCGTAGGTGAAGCCGGGCGCCATGGTGCAGCCGAACAGCGTCCAGGCGCCGCCCTCCGCCACCCGTGCGCCCATCCAGGTGCCGGCGGGGACGACGAGCTGGACGTGCTGGCCGCCGAGGACGTCCGGGCCGAGCACGGGGGTGCGGGTGGCGCCGTCGGGGGCGAGGAGCAGCAGGCGGAGGGGGTCGCCGAGGTAGTGGTGCCAGATCTCGTCCGCGGGCAGCCGGTGCAGGGCGGAGAAGTCGCCGGGGGCGTCGGTGAGCAGGGCGACGATCGCGGTGCCCTCGGGGCGGCCGTCGGAGCGGGCGGGACCGGCCCAGGTCCGCCGGAACCGGCCGCCCTCACGGGGGATCGGCTCCAGTCCGTAGTGGGCGACGAGGTCGTCGGGGGTCACCCTCCGAAGGCTACCTCGCGGGTGAGGAAGGCGAGTTGCGCCTTCTTCTCCGGCAGGTACACGTCCGGGAGGTCGATCTCCGGCAGGACGACCCGGGGGCCGGCGGTGAAGCCCTGCCGGAGGAAGCGGGCGACGGCCTTCACGTTGGCCACGTCCGGGTCGACGACCACGCGCTTGCGGTCCAGGCCCAGCAGGACGTACGCGGCGATGGCGCTCACCAGGGCGGCGGTCCAGCCGGTGTGCGGGCTCCCGGTGGGCGCGAGCAGCAGGTGGACGCCGATGTCACCGGGTTCGACGGGGTAGCACTCGCCGACGCGGTCGGCCTCCGGTTCGTACGTCTGGAGCAGCGCGGCGGGTTCGCCGTCCTTGAGGACGAGGTACGCGTGGTGGGTGTCGAGCGTGTCCATGTGGGCGTAGATCTCGGCGACCCGCTGGACGGTGAGGCCGTTCATGCCCCAGAAGACGGCGCGTTCCTCGCTCACCCAGCGGTGCAGGAGGGGCGCGTCGGCGGCCGGGTCCAGCGGCAGGACGCGCACGGCGCCGAAGCCGTCGACCGTCTGCTCGTGGACGGCGGTGCGGGAGGCGTACGGGTCAGACATCGGTCTCCTTCGTCAGTTGCGCCCAGTCGGTGAGGACCGGGGCCAGGTCTCCGGCGAGCCACAGGGGCTGCTGGTCGCGGTGGTGGGGTGAGCCGGGCACGCCGGAGGCGCCCAGCGGCACCACCCAGCGGCTGTTCTCCCGGTCGGCCAGGTCCCAGACGTAGCGGGCGGCGGGGCCGCGTGCGGCGAGGTCGGTGAGGCCGGGCACGGGGGAGGTGCACAGCACGCAGTCGTGGTCGCCGGAGAGGCCGGGTTCGTCGTACGGCCCGGTCGGCGGCAGCGCCCGCCAGGGGGCCAGGCGGTGGGTGTCGCCCCAGGTGCCGGCGGGCGGCCGGGCGGCCACCTCCTCCAGGGCCGCGCGGACCACCGCGGGGCGGTCGACGCCGAACAGGTCCTCGGCGGAGAGGAGGTGTTCGAGGGCGTGGCCGATGCGCGGGACGAGGGCGAGCCAGGGGAGGAAGACTTCGGGGTACGGGGGCGGCGTGGCCGCCGCGGCGAAGGCGGGCTGCGCGGCGAGCCGGCGTACGACCGCGCTCCGCACGGCCGCGAAGACGGCCGCGTCGGTGCTGTCCGCGTCCATCCGGCGGTCCCAGCGCAGGAGGCGGTCGCGCAGGGCGGCGGCGGGGGCGCTCAAGCCCGCGGCGGGGGTGCCGACCGCGGCGGCGGGGCCGTCGAGGGCGGCGAGGAGGTCCAACAGGGGGGCGGCGGAGGCGAGGTGGGTGTCCATGTGGAGGGCGGACATGTCGGCGGCGGACCAGCGGGTCCGCCGCGCCAGCAGTGCGGTGATGCGGTCGGCGCGGTGCGGCGGGGCGAACTCGACGCCCAGCGGGCCGGCCGGGCCGCGCTGGTTCGCCATCACGGCGACGCCGTCGGTCAGTCCGGCGCGCGGCGGCTCGTGCCAGCCCCGCCACTCGTGGCCGGGTTCCCACGCCGGCACCAGACGGGTCCGGTTGGCCTCGGAGCGGACCGGGACCCGGCCGGCCACCCGGTGCAGGGTGCCGCCCTCGGCGTCGGCGGCCATGACCACGTTGACCGGCTCGGCCCACAGGTCGACGGCGCGGTCCACGTCGGCGGTCCGGCGGGCCCGCAGCAGCGGCAGCAGGGCGGAGAAGCCGAGGTCGCCGGTGACGCGGGGCGGGTGGCGCAGGGCGACGGCGAGCGGGGGCCCGCCGGGCTCGGGAACGCCGTCGTCGAGGCCCTCGGGGCCGCCGATGACGACGGGGCCCCGGTCGGTCTCGATGACCTCGACCTCGACCGGCTCCTCGCCCGCCACCTCGACGGTCTCGGTGTGCCGGGCGGCCCGCCGCCACGTCCCGTCCGGGCCGAGCGCCTCCACGCCCGCGCCGGTGCGCCGCAGCTGCTCGCGGTAGAGGTCCTGGTAGTCGGCCATGGCGTTGGTGATGGCCCAGGCGACCGTGCCGGTGTGACCGAAGTGGGCGATGCCGGGAACGCCGGGCACGGCGAGGCCGACGACGTCGAACTCCGGGCAGGACAGGCGGATCTGCTGGTAGACGCCGGGGTCCTCGATGAAGCGGTGCGGGTCCCCGGCGATCACCGCGTGCCCGGTGACCGTGCGCTGCCCGGCGACCAGCCAGCCGTTGCTGCCGGAGGTGCCGGGCCCGTCGGTGGCGAACAGGCCGACGGCGTCCGCGCCGAGGTGGGCGGCGATGTGCGTGCGCCAGAGCTTGGCGGGGAAGCCGGCGAACAGGATGTGGGTGGAGAGCCAGACCGCGAGCGGGGTCCAGGGCTCCCAGCGACCGGGACGGAGCCCCGCGCGGGCGAACTCGGGAGCGGCCCCGGACGCCGGGGACCCGGCGGCTGCCAGGCCGTCGTTCACCCCGGACACGTACGCCCGTACCCACTCCGCCGTCTCCGGGTCCGTCCGCCGCAGTCCGGTCCAGCAGCGACGGGCCGTGTCGGCCAGGCGGGCGCGGCGGACGAAACGGTCCCAGCCGAGCGCCTCGGAGCCGAGGAAGGAGGCCGAGGTGCCCTGCGCGCGGTGCCGTTCGACCTCGAGCTGCCAGGCCCGGTCGAGGGCGGTGACCCGGCCCTGGGCGTACGCGAGCCCGTTCGCGCTCTCCGCGCGCAGATGGGGGATGCCCCAGGGATCCCGGAAGATCTCGCCACCCACTGTGCCCTCATTTCCCATTAGGTTAGGCTCCCCTAAGTAAATCGTGGCGAAATCGTACGCGAAGGGTGAGGACACGATGGGGCAGGGGCGGGGCTGGGAGGGCGCGGTCCTCAAGTTGTTGCGCGCGAAGGACTTCGAGTTCACCGTGACCGGCACGGAGGACGTCACCGCCGACTACCGGCGGGTGCGCTTCACCGACGGAGGGATGCTGGCGGCGACCGGCGACCACCCGACGATGTGGGTGCGGCTGTGGTTCGACAACGCGGGCAGGCCGCACCAGCGGGCGTACACCCTGGTCGACCCCGACCCGGCGGCCGGTACCTTCAGCCTGGAGTTCGCACTGCACGAGGGGTGCGCCAGCGACTGGGCCAGGGCGGCGAAGCCCGGCGACACCATCGAGGCGACCGTGCAGGGCACGGGTTTCGAGGAGCCGGACCCCAGCCCCTCCCGCCTCTTCGCGATCGGCGACCCGGCCTCGCTGCCGGCGGTCAACTCGCTGCTCGGCGCGTTGTGCGCGACCCCGGCGACCGTCTGGTTCGAGGGCGCCCTCGACGGGCTGCCCTTCCGGGCCGACCCCGGCCGGATCGAGGTGCGCGAGGTGCCCAGGTCGGGGGCCGGGGCGGCGCTGCTCGAACGGGTCCGGGCCGAGCTGCCCGAGCTGCTGAGGTCCACCCCCGATCCGTATGTGTGGATCGCCTGCGACACCGCGACCACCCGCGCGCTGTCGGCGTTCGTGCGCAAGGAGCTGGGCGTGCCCAAGCAGCGGGTGAACGCGCTGGGGTACTGGCGCGCGGGCTGAGCCGGGACGCTCGGCGGGACGTCGCCGACGGCAGGGGGCCGGGGCCGTCGGCCGGGATCCGGGCGCGTGCGCGGGGCATGAGGGCCGCGGAGGGGGCCGGGAAGCGGACCGGAAGCCCCCTCGGGGAGGACGGACGACCGGCGGGGAGCCCCGGAATCGGTGTCCGGCGGCCCGGCCTCACGACCGGTCGTATCAGACCACCATCCCGTTTCGTCCGGTATTCGGGCGTCTTTTCCGGGGTCGCACTGCGTCGCCATGGCTGCGCCCGGAACACGTTGACCGGTAGGCTTTCCGTGTGATCTTCAAGCGCATCGGAAACGGCCGGCCGTACCCCGACCACGGCCGGGAAAGCACCCGGCAGTGGGCGGACGTCGCGCCGCGCCCGGTCCGCCTCGATCAGCTCGTGACGACCAAGCAGCAGCTCGACCTCGAGACCCTCCTCGCCGAGGACTCGACCTTCTACGGCGACCTCTTCGCGCACGTCGTGAAGTGGCAGGGCGATCTGTACCTGGAGGACGGGCTGCACCGCGCGGTGCGGGCCGCGCTCCAGCAGCGCCAGGTGCTGCACGCCCGCGTGCTCGAACTGGGCTGACGCCCGCCCCGCGTCCTCCCGCACGGCTCGGCGTGCCCCTTTCGGGTTGGACTGCACACGGTCGGATGATCATCTGGTATGCATTACCGCCCGAGCGCACTACGCTGCGCTCATGAGCATGCTCACTCCACCCGGCATGGGCGGCCAGTACCGGATCACGGGTGACAAGTACCCGCGGATGCGCCGCCCCCGGCGGCGCGGCAGGCTCGTCGGCCTCACCGTCGCCTCCGCGGCCGTGCTCGGTGTGGGCGGCTGGGGCACGCTCCAGCTCATCGACGTGTTCACCGGCGACGACTCCGCTCCCGCGAGCGGCACCAAGGCGGCCTGCGCCGACACGGTGAGCCGCACGGCCGCGCCGAAGGCGCTGCCCGCTCCCGGGACCATCACGGTCAACGTCCTCAACGCCACGACCCGCGGCGGACTCGCCCAGAAGACCGCCGACGAGCTGAAGAAGCGCGGCTTCAGGATCGGCGAGGTCGGCAACGCGACCGAGCAGTACGACAAGAAGGTCAAGGGCACCGGCGTGCTCCTCGGGCCCGCCACCGCCCTCGACACCACGCTGCCGGTGCTCGGCGCCCAGCTCGCCGGCGCCGAACACCGTACCGACCCCGCCCGCAAGGGCGCCGAGGTCGACCTGGTCATCGGCGACGGGTTCAAGGACCTGACGAAGAAGGCGGACGCCGACCGGGCCCTGACCGCACTGGCCGAGCCCGAGGCGACGCCCGCCCCGAAGAAGAACTGCTGAACCGGAGGAGGACCGCCGGGCCGCGGGAGCGCGGGACCTACTCCGCCGCCCCGTACATCCGGTCCCCGGCGTCGCCGAGGCCCGGCACGATGTAACCGTGCTCGTTGAGCCGCTCGTCGACCGACGCCGTCACCACCGTCACCGGGGTGCCGGCCAGCTCGCGCTCCATGACCTCGACGCCCTCGGGCGCGGCCAGCAGCACCACGGCGGTCACGTCGTCCGCGCCGCGCCGGATCAGCTCCTGGATCGCCGCGACCAGCGTGCCGCCGGTGGCGAGCATCGGGTCCAGGACGTAGACCTGGCGCCCGGAGAGGTCCTCCGGCATCCGGGTGGCGTACGTCGAGGCCTGCAGCGTCTCCTCGTTGCGGATCATGCCGAGGAAGCCCACCTCGGCGGTCGGCAGCAGCCGCACCATGCCGTCCAGCATGCCGAGGCCGGCCCGCAGGATCGGCACCACCAGCGGGCGCGGGTGGGAGAGCTTGACACCCGTGGTCCGCTCGACCGGCGTCTGGATGTCGACCTGTTCGGTGCGCACGTCGCGCGTGGCCTCGTAGGCGAGCAGGGTGACCAGTTCGTCGGCGAGACGGCGGAAGGTCGCGGAGTCGGTGCGCTGGTCGCGCAGCGTGGTGAGCTTGTGGGCGACCAGGGGGTGGTCGACGACGTGGAGACGCATGGCGTCAACATTAACCGGGCCCGGTGGGCCCGGCGTCCCCCGCACACGGCAAGCGCTCTCCACCCCCGTCGCTCCTTCGTTGGCGTCAAACCGCCCGACCGGGGGAAGGTGGGAAGGACGGACTGGGGTGGTGAACCAATGCCTGAGCAGGACGACCGAGACGTTCCGTCACCGCGCGGGACACCCGATCCGGCGGAGACGGAGGCCGAGCGGCGGCGCCGCCGCGCCCGGTTCCTGCGCGAACTCGCCGAGGCCCGGGCACTGCGCGACCGGGTCCAGCCGCGCCGCGCCAAGGCCGCCCGGCTGCGCCACGCGATGCGCATGCGCACCTTCCGCTGGTAGCCGGCAGCGGGAAAATCCCACCCGGCCGCGGGAAGATCGCGCCACACCCACACGTTTGCCGAAGTGCCCGTGCGGGGAAGGCGCGTGAGTCCGCGTACGATCCGCACGTGGCGGCAAGGAGTGCGCTGGTGGGTCCTGCGCGGGCGCACTCGGCTCACTACGATCGAAATGCCGGACACAGGGAGCCGAAGACGTCCCCTGATGGCCTTGTTTCTGCCACGATTCCGAGTGGGTGGGGCTCGAAGCACCGTCCCCCGCCCGCGACACCTCCGCCGGGGGGACCCCCAACCGGCACGCCTATGAACAGTGGGAGAGTCACGGTGTACTTCGCCGCACTGCTCGCGCGCACCGAAGACGGGTGGGAAGCGAGCGACACGGAGCTCGATGATGTGGAAACCCTGCCGGATCTGGCCGACCTCGCCCGGGAGGCCTCTCCCGACGAGGACACGGTGCTCGTGCTGATCGAGCAGGAGGGCGGCTGGTTCGGCGTCGTCCGCGTGGACGGCGAGGAGGACCCCCGGGTCTACGTCTCCGACGCCGCGGCCGCCGCCCGCAGCGGCTACGGCGAGATCCTGCTCACCGACGAGCTGCTCGGCCGGGAACCCGGGGACGGCGGCCCCGACCTGGACGCCCTCGACCTCGACGGCACCGAGGACGGTGACCCGGACGACGACACCGGCGTCGGCGCCGCGTCCGCCGGCGGCGCCGACGCCGTGCCGCACGGCCCGGTCGGTGACGCGCAGATCCTGGAGGACCTGGGCGTGAGCGAGAAGGAGTTGCGTTCGCTGACCGAGGACGCCGTCACCGAGATCGCCGACGCCCTGGGCGCCTCGGAGGTCCTGGAGACCGTCCGCTGACCGTGCGGGACGCACCGGGACCGCCGGACCCGGTGCGCGACCCCTGGCGGCCCGCGATGCGGCTCGCCCTGGACGAGGCCGAACGGGCCGTCCGGGGCGGGGACGTCCCCGTCGGCGCCGTCGTGCTGGCCCCGGACGGCGCCACCGTGCTGGCCGCCGCCCACAACGAGCGCGAGGCCGCCGCCGACCCCACGGCTCACGCGGAGGTCCTCGCCGTCCGGCGGGCCGCCGCGCGACTCGGGGAGTGGCGGCTGTCCGGCTGCACCCTGGTGGTGACGCTGGAGCCGTGCACGATGTGCGCGGGCGCGGTCCAGCAGTCGCGGGTGGACCGGGTGGTCTACGGCGCCCGGGACGAGAAGGCGGGCGCGGTCGGCTCGCTGTGGGACCTCGTCCGCGACCGGCGGCTCAACCACCGTCCCGAAGTGATCGAGGGCGTACTCGCCGACGAGTGCGCCCGGCGTCTCACGGAGTTCTTCCGGAACCGCTGAATACCGATTTCAAACCACGCCCCGCCTTGCTGTAAGGTCTCCCTCGGTAGCGTGTCCGAGCGGCCGAAGGAGCTCGCCTCGAAAGCGAGTGTGGCGCAAGTCACCGAGGGTTCAAATCCCTCCGCTACCGCCGGTGAAGGGCCCCGTCGTCAGACGGGGCCCTTCGTGCGATCATGGGCCCGCTCGATACTGATGTGACACCAGCGACAGAGGGGGCCGCGATGGCGGTGAACGCGAAGAAGATCGCCGTCTACATCCTCGTGGTCTTCGTGCTGTACCTGATCATCACGGACCCGGCCAAGGCCGCCGACTACGTCCAGATAGGGTTCGAGGGCATATCGGACGCCGCGAAGGCCGTCGGCGACTTCATGACCTGGTTGGCCAACGGAGGAAAGTGATGATCCGCCACCTGGTGCTCTTCCGGCTGAACGAGGGCGTCGAGCGCGACGACCCGAGGGTCGTGGAGGGCGTGGAGGCCTTCCGTTCCCTGGGCGGCAGGATCCCGGAGATCCGCTTCTGGGAGTGCGCCTGGAACATCAGCGACCGTCCCATCGCCTACGACTTCGCCATCAACTCGGCGTTCGAGGACGCGGAAGCGCTGCGCCGGTACGTGGAGCACCCCGAGCACCAGGCGGGCGTCGGGCTGTGGCGCGAGTTCGCCACGTGGGTGATCGCCGACTACGAGTTCTGACACTCCGCCCCGGGAACCCCTCGCCACGACGGCGGGGGGTTCCGTCGTGCGGTACGTCCGCTTCCATCACCCAACACGGAATATGCGGTGCTTGCGCACAGTGAGTCAGTCTTGTGATGCTATGACCGCTTTTGACGGATGGGTTGACGAGCGATGTGAGCGATGAAGAGGTGGCGTTGACCGTGCCGGCCAGTACTGCGCCGCCCCAGGACGAGGTGTCCCCCGACGCGGTCCAGGCCCCGTCCTCCCCCGATCCCTCCCCTCCCGGCCCCTCCTCCCCCGGCCCCTCCTCCCCCGATCCGGACGCGACCGCCGACCAGCCGGTGAGCCCCGCCAAGCGGCGCGGCGCCGACACCCGGGCCCTGACGCAGCTGCTCTTCGCCCAGCTCAAGGAGCTGGAGCCGGGCGCGCCGGAGCACACCCGGGTGCGCGCCGCGCTCATCGAGGCCAATCTGCCTCTGGTGCGCTACGCCGCCGCCCGCTTCCGCTCCCGCAACGAGCCGATGGAGGACGTCGTCCAGGTCGGCACCATCGGGCTGATCAACGCCATCGACCGCTTCGATCCGGACCGGGGCGTGCAGTTCCCGACGTTCGCGATGCCGACGGTGGTCGGCGAGATCAAGCGGTACTTCCGGGACAACGTCCGCACCGTCCACGTACCGCGCCGGCTGCACGAGCTGTGGGTGCAGGTCAACAGCGCGACCGAGGACCTGACGACCGCCTTCGGGCGCTCCCCGTCGACCTCCGAGATCGCCCAGCGGCTGCGCATCACCGAGGAGGAGGTGCTGTCCTGCATCGAGGCCGGACGGTCGTACCACGCCACCTCGCTGGAGGCCGCGCAGGAGGGTGACGGGATGCCCGGACTGCTGGACCGGCTGGGATACGAGGATCCCGCCCTGGACGGCGTCGAGCACCGCGACCTCGTCCGGCACCTGCTGGTCCAGCTGCCCGAGCGGGAGCAGCGCATCCTGCTGCTGCGTTACTACAGCAATCTCACCCAGTCGCAGATCAGTGCGGAACTCGGCGTCTCGCAGATGCACGTGTCCCGTCTACTGGCGCGTAGCTTCCAGCGGCTGCGATCCGCAAACAGGATCGAGGCGTAACCGTGAAGAGCGAATCGCCCAACGGTGCCGTTCTGTGCGTTTCTGAGCCGAAAGCCTGTCAGACCCCTTGTTTCCAGGGCTGATTCACATCTCAGATGTCGACATGTCACTACAGCGCGTTGCCGACATGTGACATTCTGCGGGAAGCGCGTTTGCCGGAGCCTCGGCGCCGGTATTCCAGGTGATGGCTGCGTTCCTCGATCGGGGAGCGTCCGCCGCGACCGTCCCGCGACCCAAAGGGGGTGGCATGTCCGCAGAACAGGGCAGCTCGAAGGTGCTCACGCTCGCGGAGAGCGAGACAGCTCCCCATGCTCTCGACGCACTCGGCCCCATCGACGAGGGCCCGGCCCTCCCGACCACGCCCGCTCCGGAGCTCCCGGACACGGCGGCCCTCGACACCCGCACCCTGTCCCGCTCCCTGTTCCTGCGGCTGGCCGCGCTGGACGAGGACAGCCCGGAGCGTGCCTACGTCCGGGACACCCTGATCGAGCTCAACCTGCCGCTGGTGCGGTACGCGGCGGCGCGGTTCCGCTCGCGCAACGAGCCGATGGAGGACATCGTCCAGGTCGGCACCATCGGGCTGATCAAGGCGATCGACCGCTTCGACTGCGAACGGGGCGTGGAGTTCCCGACGTTCGCGATGCCGACGGTGGTCGGCGAGATCAAGCGGTTCTTCCGCGACACCTCGTGGTCGGTGCGGGTGCCGCGCCGGCTGCAGGAGCTGCGCCTGGCGCTGACGAAGGCCGGCGACGAGCTCTCCCAGAAACTGGACCGCTCCCCGACGGTTCCCGAACTCGCCGCCGTGCTGGGCGTGTCGGAGGAGGACGTCGTCGACGGCCTCGCGGTCGGCAACGCGTACACGGCGTCCTCGCTGGACTCCCCCGCCCCCGAGGACGACGGCGGCGAGGGCTCGCTCGCCGACCGCCTCGGCTACGAGGACACGGCGCTGGAGGGCGTGGAGTACCGGGAGTCGCTCAAGCCGCTGCTGGCCAAGCTGCCGCCCCGGGAGCGGCGGATCATCATGCTGCGCTTCTTCGCCAACATGACCCAGTCGCAGATCGGCGAGGAGGTCGGCATCTCCCAGATGCACGTCTCTCGGCTGCTCACCCGCACGCTCGCCCAGCTGCGGGAGGGCCTCATCGCGGACTGAGGCACGACAGCAGGCGGAGCGCCCGAGGGACGTTCCGCGCGTGACATCGGTTTCGTGGCCGCCGGGGCGCCCCGTACGGGCGCAACGGCGGCCGCCGCGTTCCCCGGTGCCCGCGCACGCGCCGGGCCGCCGCCGTCACGCCGGCGCGGACCGCGGCGGCGGTGTGCCGGCGTGAACCGCGGCGCCGGGCCCGCGTCGGCGCGGCCCCCGGGACGTGCTACTTCAGCGCGAGCCAGGCCACCGCGGCGACGACCGCCACGGCGACGACGATGCCGACGATCAGGCCGATCCGCGGGCCGCCGCCGGTCGCGGCGGCCTGCCGGCCCTGGGGTTCCTCGTCGACGAACGCGCGGAACATCTGGGTGCTGCCGGCGGGGTCGTAGTTGCCCTGCGGGCCCTGGGAGTTAGCCATGTCCCGAGACCCTAGCGAATGCCCGGTGAGGCGCCCAAGCGGGGGCGCGGACCGGGCGCCGTACGGTGCGGGCCGGTGCCGGGGAGCGGCTTCCCGACAGGGTCCGGAGGACGGCCCCCGGAGACCGGTGAACGGCCCGGAGGGGGCGGACAGAACCCGGACCTGCGGGTTTACTTTCGCTATTACTTGCCTTTGCCAAGTTTTTGAGCCGGGAGGCCCATTTTTATTTGCCTGCAGCAACCATCCATTTCTATCGTTGCCCTAAGCAATCAAGCGGGAGGTGTCATGGCCGAGCAGGCGCGGTACGAGGAGCTGGTACGACAGTTCAGCGCCTTCGGCGCCGTCAAACGGGAAATGAACCGGATCATGCCGGCCGACTGCCCCAGCGGCTCCGCCGCCGTGCTGGCGCTGCTCGGCCGCCACGGCGACATGCGCATGAGCAAGCTCGCCGAACTGCTGTCCGTGGACATGTCGGTCACCAGCCGCCACGCCGCCCATCTGGCCGAGCGCGGCTGGATCGAGCGGTTCCCCGACCCCACCGACAAGCGGTCCCGCATCCTGCGCCTCACCGCCGCCGGCCAGACCCGGCTCGACGAGCTGTTCCGGCGGACCACCCAGCTCCTCGCGGAACGCCTGGACGACTGGTCCGACGACGAGGTCGGCCGGCTCACCCAGCTGATGGCCCGGCTCAGGGACAGCTTCAGCGACTGCCGCACGGTGCCCCGTCCGGCGCCTCCCGCTCTCGAACGGACCACCCGTACACCCGCAAGCGCGTAAGAGAAGGAAGTCCATGGCAACGACCACACCGAACGGTGTGCGGGCTCATGCCAAGCACGGGGGAGGCTCCTCCACAGACGCTCCGATGACCCATCGGCAGATCATGGAGGCGCTCTCCGGGCTGTTGCTCGGCATGTTCTGCGCCATCCTGTCGTCGACCATCGTCACCAACGCCCTGCCCGAGATCGTCTCCGACCTCGGCGGCGGCCAGAGCGCCTACACCTGGGTCGTCACCGCCTCGCTGCTGACGATGACCGCCTCCACCCCCCTGTGGGGCAAGCTCGCCGACCTCACCAGCAAGAAGGTCCTGGTCCAGTCAGCACTGGTCGTCTTCGTCATCGGCTCCGTCGTGGCCGGCCTGGCACAGAACCCGGCGATGCTGATCACCGCCCGCGCCATCCAGGGCCTCGGCGGCGGTGGTCTGTCCGCCCTGGCGCAGATCATCATGGCCGCGATGATCTCCCCGCGTGAACGCGGGCGCTACTCCGGCTACCTGGGCGCCACCTTCGCCGTCGCGACCGTCGGCGGCCCGCTGCTCGGCGGCGTCATCACCGACACCAGCTGGCTCGGCTGGCGCTGGTGCCTCTACGTCGGCGTGCCCTTCGCGATCATCGCGCTGATCGTGCTGCAGAAGACGCTGAACCTGCCCGTGGTCAAGCGGAAGGTCAAGGTCGACTGGGCCGGCGCCTTCTTCGTCACCGCGGCCGTCTGCCTGCTCCTCGTCTGGGTCACCTTCGCCGACGACAAGTACGACTGGATGTCCTGGCAGACGGGCGTCATGGTCGGCGGCTCGATCGTGCTGACGCTGATCTTCCTCTTCGTCGAGTCGCGGGCGAGCGAGCCGATCATCCCGCTGCGCCTGTTCAGGAACCGCACCATCACCCTGGCCTCGCTGGCCTCGCTGTTCGTCGGCATCGCGATGTTCGCGGGCACCGTCTACTTCAGCCAGTACTTCCAGCTGGCCCGGGACAAGTCCCCGACGATGTCGGGCGTCATGACCATCCCGATGATCGGCGGCCTGTTCATATCGTCCACGGTCTCCGGCATCATCATCACCAGGACCGGCAAGTGGAAGAGCTGGCTGCTGGCCGGCGGCGTCCTGCTGACGGCGGGCCTGGGCCTGCTCGGCACCATGCGCTACGACACCCCCTACTGGCACATCGGCGTCTTCATGGCGCTCATGGGTCTCGGCGTCGGCATGATGATGCAGAACCTGGTCCTGTGCACGCAGAACCAGGTGGACCCCGGCGACCTGGGCGCGGCCTCCTCCGTCGTGACCTTCTTCCGGTCCCTCGGCGGCGCGGTGGGCGTCTCCGTGCTCGGCTCGGTCATGTCCAGCCGGATCAGCGGCTACGCCCAGGACACCATCGGACAGCTCAAACCGCAGGAGCAGGCGGCGGCCGCCAAGACCTCCGGCAGCGGCATGATCCCCGACATGGACCTGCTGCCCCCGTCCATCCGCACCTGGCTGGAGAGCGCCTACGGGCACGGCATCGCCGACATCTTCCTGTACGTCACGCCGGTCGCCCTGCTCGCCTTCCTGGTGACGCTGTTCATCAAGGAGGTCCCGCTGCGGACCTCGGGCGCGCAGGCCCAGGCCGCGCAGGCCCCGGACGCGGAGGCCCCGGACGGGGCCGCCCCGACGGCGCCGGCGCCCTCCGCCGCCTCGGACGCCCCGCTCGCCGGGGCCGCGGCGACGCAGCGGCCCACCGCCGTCGCCACGGCGACCGGCCCCGGTGAGCCGGGGGCGCCCGCCTCCGGCGGCATCCCGGTGCGCGGCTTCGTGCGGGGCGCCGACAGCGCGCCCGTGCCGCGGGCGGCCGTCACGCTGATCTCGCTGGGCGGGCGTCAGCTGGGCCGTTCGGTGGCGCAGGCCGACGGCGCGTACGCGGTGGACGCGCCCGGGGCCGGGTCGTACGTGCTGATCGCCGCCGCCGACGGCCACCAGCCGCAGGCGTCCACGGTCGTGGTGAACGGCGAGCCGGTCGCCTACGACATCCTGCTCAGCGGCACCAGTGGGCTGGCCGGACTGGTCCGCACGGCCGGCACCGGGCTGCCGGTGCCGGACGCCATGGTGATCGTCACCGATGTGCGCGGGGATCTGCTGGCCACCGGGAGCACCGGTGAGCAGGGCGAGTTCTCGTTCGCCGAGCTGGTGCCGGGCGCGGTGACCGTGGCGGTGAACGCCGCCGGGTACCGGCCGCGCGCCCTGCCCGTCGAGGTGGGCGGCGCCGGGGTCACCCGGGTCGAGGTCGGCCTGGAGACCGGCGCCCGGGTGCGCGGGGTGGTCCGCGCCCCGCACGGGCCGCTGGCCGACGCCCGGGTCACCCTGGTCGACGCGGCCGGCAACGTGGCCGGCACCGCGACGACCGGCGCGGACGGGGCGTACGCCTTCGCCGATCTGGACGGCGGCGAGTACACCGTGATCGCCACGGGCTACCCGCCGGTGGCGACGGCGCTGACGGTCACCGGCACCGGTGTCGACGACCACGACATCGAGCTCGCCCACCCGGGCGAGTAGCGAAACCCCGGCCCGTGGCGGGCGGGCGCGTCCTGTAGCGGAGACGCGCCCCCGCCACGGGCCGGTCCCATCAGGTCGTTCTGTACGTGTTTGCAGGGAGAGAACGGGATGTCACTGACCGCGAGGATCCGTACCCGGGACGGATGGGCCGTGTCGCACGCGGTCGTCACCGTGGCCGACGGGACCGGCACGCAGGTGCTGCGCGCCGAGGCGGACCCCGAGGGCACGGTGCGGGACACCACCGCGCTGGCGCCGGGGGCGTACACCGTGATCGTCACCGCGGTCGGGTACGCGCCCGCCGCCGCCAGCGCGATCGTCACCGCGAGCGGGCGGGCCGAGGTGGGGACGGTGACGCTGGCCCGGCAGGGCGGCACCGAGCTGCCGCCGCCGGGACCGTGGACCGTGGACCCGGCGCACTCGAGCGTGGCGGCCGTCGCCCAGCACCTGGGCATCTCCAGCGTGCGGGGCCGGTTCACCGAGTTCGCGGCCATGGTGGAGATCGCGCCGGAGGACGTCACCACGTCGCGGGTCGAGGCGGTGATCCGGGCGGCGTCCATCGACACCGGCAACGGGATGCGCGACGCCCACCTGCGGTCCCCGGACTTCCTGGACGTCGAGCGGTACCCGGAGATCACGTACCGGTCCACCGGTCTGTCCGAGGCGGGTTCCGACCGCTGGACGGTCCACGGCGAACTGTCCATGCGGGGGGTGGTCCGGCCCGTCGACCTGGACCTGGCCTACCTCGGCACCGGGGCGGACCCCTGGGGCGGCACCCGGGCGGCCTTCCGCGCCACGGCCGAACTGCGGCGCGAGGACTTCGCGATGAACTACAACCAGGTCGTCCAGGCCGGCATCGCGGCCATCGGCGCCACCCTCCGGGTGGAGCTGGACGTCCAGGCCGTCCAGGGGGCGTCGCTCCCGGCCGCGTGAGGCTCCCGTCAGGGGGCGCCGTGCGGGTCGACGATGCGGCGGGCGAGGTCGCGCAGTTTGACGTTCTCCCGCTGCGAGGCCCGCACCAGGCTGTCGAAGGCGCCGGCCGCGTCGATGTCCATGCGCTCCATGAGGATGCCGGTGGCCTGGCCGATCAGGTCCCGGGTGCGCATGGCCTCGGTGAGCTGCTCGCGCACGGTGGCGGAGTCGAGGGCGATGCCGACGTGCGCGGTGAACAGCCGGCCGATCCGCAGCGCGGTCTCGTCGAAGGCGCGCGGTTTGCGGGCGTAGGCGGTGAGCACGGTCAGCCGGCGGCGGTCGGCCCGCAGCCGCAGCGACAGCACGGACCGCAGGCCGAGTCCGGCCAGCGCGCCGTCGCCCTCGCCGTTCTCGCTGTCCTCGACCTCGGCCACGGGGGCGGTCCACAGACGGTGCCAGTACGGCCGGTGCCCGGCCTCGGGGTCGCCGCCCTCCTCGGCGGTGCGCACGACGTCGTCGGTCCAGGCGAGCGTGGAGCGCCGGTTGTCCCGTTCCACGACGGAGATGCCCGCGTGGTCGGCGCCCGGCACGAGGTCGACCGCGAGACGGACCGCGGTCTCCAGGGCGCTCTCCGGAGTGGAGGTCTCGTGCAGTCGCCGTGCCGCTTCCGTGAGCGCTTCCGCCAGCTCCAACCCAGCCGGGAAACGGGGCAAATCAGAAAACCGGGACGTAGCCACCACGAACCTCTTCGGCGTGCACGGCACCGCGGCCGTGCGCAGGAGAGCTCCGCAGCACATTCCCGACTGCGAGCAAAGGACGCACAGAACTCTATCCGTTCGGTTGCGATGAGGTGACGTCCGGACCTGCGGTGCCGACATCCGGGCCGGTCGCCTCCCCGGTCCGCTTCCACCGGCGCCCTCCGGCGTGGTGCAATGGGCGGGCGGGTCAGGAAGCGGCCTTACCGAAATCCCGGACGACACACGTCTGCCAGGTGAGCGCCGTGCCCTTCCCGCCGAACCCCTCCGAGCCGCGTGGCCTGTCCGCGCACGCCCTGCTCCGGCTCCCTCCGGAGATCGACGCCTCCAACGCCGGGGACCTCCTCGGCGTCATCGTCTCCGGGACGCGTACCGGCGACGGCCGGCAGCCCCGGGTCCTGGTCCTCGACCTCACCGCGACCCTGTTCATGGATTCCCAGGGCGTCCGCCTCATCAACGACGTACGCCGGCTGCTGCGTCCCGCCACCCGCGTGTACGTGGTGGCTTGCCCGGACAGCGCGGCGGGCCGTGTGCTGGAACTGACCGGCCTGCGCCGCGACGTCCCCGTGTACGACAACCTCCCGGAGGCCATGGCGGCCTAGGCTGACGCCATGGCACCCGACATCGCGACGAACACCCGTGTCTCCCTCGACGAACTGCTGGACTTCGTACGGCCCCGGCACCGGGCGATCCTGCTCACCCGGCGGGCCGACGGCGGACCCCAGGGCTCGCCGCTGACCTGCGGGGTCGACGACTCGGGGCGGATCGTGGTCTCCACGTACCCCGAGCGCGCCAAGACCCGCAACGCCAAGCGGGACGGCCGGGTGAGCCTGATCGTCCTCAGCGACGAGTGGAACGGGCCGTGGGTGCAGATCGACGGCACCGCCGAGGTGATCGACTCGCCCGAGTCCGTGGAGCCGCTGGTGGAGTACTACCGGAACATCGCCGGCGAGCACCCGGACTGGGACGAGTACCGCGCCGCCATGGTCAAGCAGGGCAAGTCGATCATCCGGATCACTCCGGAGCGCTGGGGCCCGGTGGCGACCGGCGGTTTCCCGGCGCGGCTGGTCGAGGAGGAGTAGGTGAGGGCGGTGACACGGGATGTCACCGCCCTCGACCCCTGTCGGGGGACCGTCAGCCGTCGGTCGTCCTCTGCGTGAGGTCGTAGAAGGTGGCCGAGCCGGCCGTCACCTCCTTGAAGTTCTCCCGCACCCAGGCGGAGATCTGCCCGGAGCCGCCGGAGCCCGCGCCCATGCCGCCGCCGGCGACGAAGTAGTGGATCCTCCCTTCGGCCACGTACTCCTTGAACCGGGCGAGCGTCGGGGACGGGTCGGTGCCGTTGAAGCCGCCGATCGCCATCACGGGTTCGCCGGTGGAGAGCTGGTGGCTCGCGGCGTTCTGGGCGCCGATGGCCGCGGCGACCCAGGTGTAGTCGTCGGCGTCGGCCTCCAGCAGTTCCTTCGCCTCGGAGCCGACGTCCGCGCCGCCGAGCAGACCGCCCATGCCGCCGCCACCCGTACGGCCCTCGGCGTTGTCGCCGGTGCCGTCCCGCGGGGCGCCCTGGCCGCCTTGACCGGTCTGGCCGTCCTGGCCCGTGGGACCGCCGCCGGGAAAGCCGCCGGCGCCTCCGCCGGGCGGGGTCCGGCCCTGGCCGCCCTGCGGGTTCTGCCCGCCGGGTCCGCCCCCGCCGGGGAAACCGCCGCCCCCGCCGGAACCGCCGCCCATGCTCGCCCCGGCCGGACCGGCGGTGACGATCGAACCGGTGTGTCCCTCCCGCACGGTGCTCAGCGTGTAAGCCGTCGGACCGGCAAGCGCGGCCACCAGGCCCAGCCCCGCCGCCGCGAGCGCCACCCGCCGCCCCACCCTGCCCGCGAAGACCAGCCCGAGGGCGGCGACCAGCCCGCCGACCAGGACCAGCCACTTCAGCCACGGCAGGTAGTCGGGCGTGCGGTCGAGCAGCACGTACCCCCAGGCCGCCGTGGCCGTGGCGGCGGCCGCCAGGACGGGCGAGGCCCACGCTCCCGCCGTTTCTCCCACAGGACCTCCGCGCCCATGCCGACCACGGCGGCGAGGTAGGGAGCGAGGGCCACCGTGTAGTACTGGTGGAAGATGCCGGCCATGTAGCTGAAGACGACCATGGTCGTCAGCAGCGAGCCGCCCCACACCAGGAACGAGGCGCGGGCGAGGTCGGTCCGCGCGGCCTTCCGGGTGAGGACCAGGCCGGCGACGAGCAGGATCAGCGCGGCGGGCAGCAGCCAGGAGATCTGGCCGCCGGTCTCGGAGTCGAACATCCGGTCCCAGCCGGTCTCGCCCCACCGTCCGCCGCCCATGCCGCCGCCACCGCCGCCGACGCTGCCGGTCTCCTCGCCGTTGAGGCGGCCGAGACCGTTGTAGCCGAAGGTCAGCTCCAGGAAGCTGTTGTTCTGCGAGCCGCCGACGTACGGGCGCGACGACGCCGGCCACAGCTCGACGACCGCCACCCACCAGCCGCCGGAGACGACCAGTGCGACGGTCGCCAGCGCCAGCTGGCCCAGCCTCTTCCTCAGCCGCACCGGCGCGCAGACGCCGTAGACCAGTGCGAGGGCCGGGAGGATCAGGAAGGCCTGGAGGGTCTTGGCGAGGAACGCGAGGCCGATCGCGGCCCCGGCCCACACCAGCCACTTCGTACGGCCGTCCTCCAGGGCGCGGACGACGAGGCAGCAGGCGACGGACATCAGCAGCGCCAGCATCGCGTCCGGGTTGTTGAACCGGAACATCAGCGCCGCGACCGGGGTGAGCGCGAGGACCGCGCCCGCGATCAGGCCGGCCGCCGGGCCGGAGCTGCGGCGGACGGCCGCGTACACGACGGCGACCGTGCCGACGCCCATGAGCACCTCGGGCACCAGGATCGCCCAGGAGTTCAGGCCGAAGATCCTGACCGACAGCTCCATCGGCCACAGCGAGGCCGGGGGCTTGTCCACGGTGATGGCGTTCGCCGCGTCCAGCGAGCCGAAGAAGAACGCCTTCCAGGACTCGCTGCCCGCCTGGACGGCCGCCGAGTAGAAGGAGTTGGCGTAGCCGGAGGCGCTCAGGCCGTGGAGGTAGAGCAGTCCGGTCGCCAGCAGCAGGCCGAGGAGGGCGGGGCGTGCCCAGCGGGGGTCCTCGGGCCGGCCGCGCCACGCTCTGCGGGCGAGGGACCCGCGGGGTTCGCCCGTACCGGGGGCCGCGTGCCGGGGTCCCTGCGGGGGTCCCCAGCCGGCGGGGTCCGCCGGGGGACTCGTCCGGTCGTACTGCGTGGTCATCGGAAGTCCCTCGGTTCGTGGCCGGAAGGCCGGGACGGACGGGCGGGCAGCGGCGGGCGGACCGGCTGGAGCGGCAGGGTCGCGTCCTGCCGGGACCCCTCGTCCTCGTGGGCGGGCACGGGTGCCGGTGCGTTCCCGTGGTCGCGGTCCGGGAACACCCACGCGCGGAAGAGCAGGAACCGCAGCACGGTCGCCGCGAGGTTGGCCGCGACGAGGACCGCCAGCTCGGTGGAGCGGGCGGGGGCGTCGGCGGCGGCGTTCAGCGCGGCGAGCGAGCCGCTGGTCAGGGCGAGACCGATGCCGAAGACGACCAGGCCCTGCGCCTGGTGCCGTACGGCCCCGCCGCGCCCCCGCACCCCGAAGGTGAGCCGTCGGTTGGCGGCGGTGTTGGCGACCGCGGAGACCAGCAGGGCGAGCCCGTTGGCGACCTGGGAGCCGGTGAAGGCGCGGAAGCCGCTGTAGAGCAGCAGGTAGCAGAGGGTGGACAGGACGCCGACGGCGCAGAAGCCGACCAGCTGGCGGGCCAGCCCCTGCGGTACGTCCTCGATGTTCCGGTCGCGCGGGTCGTCGCCGAAGGGCCGGGCGAGCCGGTCCAGCGGCAGCGAGCCGGTGACCAGCGCCCTGCCGACCCGCCAGACGCCCTTGAGGTCGTCGGTCGCCGTCCTCACGATGTGCACGGTGGAGTCGGGATCGTCGACCCAGTCGACCGGCACCTCGTGGATGCGCAGCCCCGCGCGCTCGGAGAGGACCAGCAGCTCGGTGTCGAAGAACCAGCCGCTGTCCTCCACCAGCGGCAGCAGCACCTGGGCCACGTCACCGCGGATCGCCTTGAACCCGCACTGCGCGTCGGAGAAGCGGGCCTGCAGCGAACCGCGCAGGATCAGGTTGTACGAGCGGCTGATGAACTCCCGCTTGGCCCCCCGCACCACGCGTGAGCTGCGGCTCAGCCGGGAGCCGATGGCGAGGTCGGAGTGGCCGGAGATCAGCGGGGCGACCAGCGGGAGCAGCGCGTTGAGGTCGGTGGACAGGTCCACGTCCATGTAGGCGAGGACGGGGGCGTCCGAGGCGGACCAGACGGTCCGCAGCGCCCGACCGCGTCCCTTCTGCTCCAGACGCACCGACCGCACCCGGGGGAACCGTTCCGCCAGCCGGCCGGCCGCGTGCGGGGTGCTGTCCGTGGAGGCGTTGTCGGCGATCGTGATGCGGAAGGCGTAGGGGAAGGTGCGGGTCAGGTGCTCGTGCAGCCCGCGGACGCACGGCTCGAGGTCCTTCTCCTCGTTGTGGACGGGGATCACGACATCCAGGACCGGCGTGCCCGCTCCGGCGGCCGGGAGGTGCTCCCGCGCCGGCAGGGCGCCGGGAGAAGAATCGGTTCGCATGGAACCGACTCTGCTCAGGCGTCCTGTCGTGCCCGTGTGGTGAGGCTGTGCTGTGGCTTTGAGTACGGCTCGGACAGCGACTGCGGTTCCGCGGCGGGGAGACGAAGCGTGAACACGGTCCGTCCCGGCACGCTGTCGACGGTCACGGCACCGCCGTGCGCGGTCGCCACGGCCTGCACGATGGCCAGGCCCAGACCGGTCGAGCCGGTGGCACGGGTGCGTGCCGAGTCGCCGCGCGCGAACCGCTCGAAGACGCGCGGGAGCAGCGCGGGCGGGATGCCCGGACCGTTGTCGGCCACGTCGACGCGGAGCCGGGGCCCGTCGCGGCGCACCCGGGCGGTGACGGTGGTGCCCGGCGGGGTGTGGTTGCGGGCGTTGCCGAGCAGGTTGACGAGGACCTGCTGGAGCCGGGCGGCGTCGGCCCGCACCGGCGCGGGCTCGTCGGGCAGTTCGAGCCGCCAGACGTGGTCCTGGCCGGCGGCACGGGCGTCGCTGACGGTGTCCACGACGAGCGGGACGAGGTCGGTCTCCTCGAACCGCAGGGGACGCCCCGCGTCCAGCCGGGCGAGCAGCAGCAGGTCCTCGACGAGCAGGCTCATCCGGCTCGCCTCGGACTCGATCCGCCGGAGCGCGTGCCGGGTGTCGGGGCCGACCTGTTCCCGGCCGCGCCGGGTGAGTTCGGCGTAGCCCCGGATGGAGGCCAGCGGGGTGCGCAGCTCGTGGCTGGCGTCCGCGACGAACTGCCGTACCCGGGTCTCGCTCTCCTGGCGGGCGTGCAGCGCCCCGTGGACGTGGTCGAGCATCCGGTTGAGGGCGGCGCCGACCCGGCCGACCTCGCTGTGCGGGTCGCACTCGGACTCGGGCACGCGCTCCTTGAGGTGCACCTCGCCGGTGTGCAGGGGAAGTTCGGAGACGCGGGTGGCGGTGGCGGCGACCTTGCGGAGGGGACGGGTGGCGACGCCGACCAGGACGTACCCGGCGATCCCGGCGGCGACCAGCCCGGCGCCGGTGACGCTGACCTCGACCAGGATGAGGGTCCTGATGGTGTCGTTCGTGTCGTCGGTCGGCAGCGCGACGTAGAACTCGCCGTTCCGGCCGCTCTCGTACTGCACCCGGTACTCGCCCAGGCCCGGCAGGTGCACGGTGTGCCGGTGGAGGTCGCGCGGGACGCCGGCGACGGCCGCGAGCTGGGCTTCGGTGAGCCGCGTCGCCTCGGACGTCGGAACGCCGTTCCGCGTCCTGCTCTTGCTGACGATCCCGTCGGTGACCCGGCCGTCCTCGACGGTGACGCCGATGGTGCCGATGCGCTGTGGGCCCAGGGTGACGAAGTCGAGAGGGTTCCCGTCCCTCAGCGGCTGAGGCGACGGTCCGTCCTTCCCGGGGCCGCCCGCCGCGCGCTTGGCCACCTCGCCCACCTGGCCGTCGAGCTGCTCGTACAGATGGGACCGCAGCGCCAGCGTGGTCACGGTGCCGATCACCGCGCACACCACCGCGATCAGCACCACGGACGCGACGACGAGCCGCGTCCGCAGGGTGCGCGGGGTGCGCGCCCGCGGCTGCGGACGCGGCCGTCGTCGTCCGCTCATGAGACGGCGGGCTTGATCAGGTAGCCGGCGCCGCGCCGGGTGTGGATCATCGGCTCCCGGCCCGCGTCGATCTTCCTGCGCAGGTAGGAGATGTACAGCTCGACGACGTTCGCCTGTCCGCCGAAGTCGTACGACCAGACCCGGTCGAGGATCTGGGCCTTGCTGAGCACGCGCCGCGGATTGCGCATGAGGAAGCGCAGCAGCTCGAACTCGGTGGCGGTGAGGTGGATGTCGTCGCCGCCGCGGGTGACCTCGTGGCTGTCCTCGTCGAGGGTGAGGTCGCCGACGACCAGCATCGACTCGGAGCGGCGGTCGGCCGCGCCGGAACGGCGGATCAGCCCGCGCAGCCGGGCGACGACCTCCTCCAGGCTGAACGGCTTGGTGACGTAGTCGTCCCCGCCGGCGGTCAGTCCGGCGATGCGGTCCTCGACGGCGTCCTTGGCGGTGAGGAACAGCACGGGCACGTCCGGCAGCTCGCGGCGCAGTCGGCCGAGGATGGCCAGTCCGTCCATGTCCGGCAGCATCATGTCCAGCACGACGGCGTCGGGCCGGAACTCGCGCGCGGTGCGGAGGGCTCCCTGGCCGTCCCCCGCGCTGCGGATCTGCCAGCCCTCGTACCGCAGGGCCATGGACAGCAGCTCGGTGATCGACTGCTCGTCGTCCACCACAAGCACGCGGACGGGGCTCCCGTCCGGCCTCAGCAGTTCGGTGCGCCCCCGGGGCGAGATCGTGGTCATACCGCACACGATGTCCGGGGCCTCTGAGAGCACCCTTTCGGGAACCTGTGTTTTGCCTGAGAAACGCACAGGTTCCGCTCGGCCGGGGCGGCCCCGCTCAGCCGGGCGGGCCGCGAAGAGCCGGGCCGTGTTGTCGTGGCACACCGCCCGCGGCCAGGCGTCCCCGAGCCCCAGCCGCTCCAGCGCGTGGAGCCGGTGGAGGCAGGGGTACGGGATGTCGGGGAAGTCCGAGCCGAGCAGGACGCGGTCGCCGAGGGCGGCCAGCCGGGGCAGGGCCCGCCGGGGGAACGGCGCCAGGCGCTCGCTGAAGTCGGTGAACGCCATCGTGCTGTCCACCACTTCGGAGTCTGGCCCGCCGTGATCTCCACCCTCGAACGCGGCATCCGCCGCGACGACGACCTCGCCCACGACTACCGCGACCGGCTCCAGACCGCTTGACGACCAAGAGGAGCATCAACGGCCGCGGTTCAGCCGTCGGTCCGCCCCGCCCCCACCGGAGGCCGCACGTCCGGTGCGCCGCCGCGGGCCGCGGGTACGGTGACCGGCCCAGCCGCCCGCGCCGCGGCCCGCCCCCGGCCGGCCAGCCGGCAGCCCAGGCACCGCGCGTGCCCCTGCCGGGCGCCCAGGTCCCGTACCCGCCACCCCCATTGCTCCCTCGGCCGGGGGCCCGGCTGCTTGCCCCACCCGGCGAGGTGCAGCACCCAGGTGACGACGAGGCCCGCGAGCGCGATCGACACCCCACCCACCAGCAGCGGTGCGGACACCGTGACGATCCCGAACCCCACGACCGCGGTACCGGTCCCGGCGATCCCGAAACCCGTCCACCCCGCGACCGTGTGCCCGTGGTCATATGAATGTGCGCTCACGTACCCGCCCCCTCCGTCGACGACGCCAGAATCTCTCACGCCATAAGAGATTTACCACGAAACCCCTCACGATCTAAGAGAAAAGAGGAAACCCGGAATGCAAGCCAAGCCGCGCCAGCCCGCCACGCCGGAGCAGGCGCTGTGGGCGATGGACCGGCTCGTCGCGACCCACCTGGTGGGCCAGCACGAGATCGCCCAGCAGGTGGGCCTGAACGTCACCGACCTGACCTGTTTCGGCTTCGTCATCGAGGCCGGCGAGGACCTGCTCACGGCCGGCGAGCTGGCGGACCGCGTCCATGTCACGACGGGGGCGATGACCGGGATCCTCAACCGTCTGGAACGCGCGGGCTACATCACCCGCCGCCCCGACCCCGCGGACCGCCGCCGCGTCCGCGTGGAAGCACTGCCGGACGCCCTGGCCCGCACGCGCGAGATCTACGGCCCCTACTACGCCCGCGTCAACGAGCTCTTCGCCGACTACACCCCGGAGGAGATCGCCGTGCTCCACGACTGGTTCCGTCGCGCGAACACGGTCGCGGCCGACTACCTGGAGGAGTACTGCCGCACCGGCTGAGACGCCGAGGTGCCGAGCGGGAACCGGAGTGCAAACCTGGTCGGGGGGGCCGCAACGCTCGGGACAGCCGAAAGGTCGGACACATGGCGAGCAATGTCAGCGGCACGCGCCACCACCAGGCCGGGTGGGAGGCGAAGAGCCCTTGGGCGACGAGCTGGACGGCGGCGGCGGCGGTCCTGATGACGTTCGGCGGCATCATGGCGATCTTCCAGGGCATCGCCGCCATCGCCCAGGACGACATCTTCGTCACCACCCAGAACTTCACCTACGAGTTCAGCCTGACCGGCTGGGGATGGATCCACCTGATCCTCGGCGCCCTGGTGACCGTCGCCGGTCTCGCCCTGTTCACCGGGGCCACCTGGGCCCGCGCGGTGGGCGTCGCGCTGGCCGGACTCAGCATGATCGCCAACTTCGTGTGGCTGCCCCACGCCCCGGTCTGGTCGGTCGCCCTCATCGTCATCGACGGTTTCATCATCTGGGCCCTGTGCGCACCACGCCGCGAGTCCCGGGCGTAGAGCGCCCGCTCGCGGGCTGGAGGACCTTCTGGCCCGGACTGGTCGGGGTGGCGGGCGTGGTGGCGATGGTCACCGCCTACTTCCTCCTGCCCCTGGACGGTCTGGGCCCGCACCGGCCGGCCTTGAGCTGGACCCTCTTCGCCCTCGCCCTGGTGCTGGTGGCCGTCCTGCTGCTGAGGCAGGTGGTCCACGTCCTGCTCGGGCTCCCGAACATCCGCCCGGGACTGGTCATCCCCCTGCTGATGACCCTGTCCATCCTGGTCTTCGCGACCACCTACCTGGCCCTGGCCCGGCGCCCCGGCGAGCTCGTCGGTCTCGACACCCGCCTCGACGCCCTGTACTTCACGCTGGTCACCCTCGCGACCATCGGTTACGGCGACATCACCCCGCACGGGCAGGCGGCCCGTCTGGTGACCGTCCTGCAGATCCTCTACAGCTTCGTCTTCCTCACCGCGGCGGCCACCTCCCTGACCAGTTACCTCCGCACCGTGCTCCGCCGTCGCGGAGACCCCCGCCCTCCGGGCTGACTTCCCCGCGTCGCGCAGATCCGTGACGTGCACCACACTGGACGGAGCGGGGATTCGCTCCCCGGGCCCCGGACGAGAGCCGGCCGCTCCGCAGGTTCCGTCCGCCGCGGCCATCCGGCTCCGCAATCCTCACCTAGGGGTGTCCGCTCATGAGCGGCATGGACGCGACTGCTCTCGACACCTTCCGCGCGGCCCTGCGAGGACGTGTCGTCACACCGCAGGACCCGGACTACGACGAGGTCCGCAGCATCTACAACGCCATGATCGACCGGCGTCCGGCCGCCATCGCCCGGTGCACGGGCACGGCGGACGTGCGGACCACCGTCGCCTTCGCCCGGGAGACCGGGGTCGACCTCGCGGTGCGCGGCGGCGGGCACAGCGGACCGGGCCTGTGCCTGGTCGACGACGGGCTCACCCTGGACCTCTCCCCCATGCGCTGGGCGCGGGTCGACCCGGAGGCCGGGACCGCGCAGGTGGGCGGGGGCGGTCAGCTGGGCGACCTGGACCACGAGACCCACGCCTTCGGGCTCGGCGTGCCCTCCGGGATCAACTCGACCACGGGGATCGGCGGTCTCACCCTGGGCGGCGGACACGGCCACCTGACCCGCGCGTACGGGCTGACGGCCGACAGCCTGGTCGCCGCGGACGTCGTCCTGGCCGACGGCAGCGCCGTCACCGTCTCCGAGGAGGAGCACCCGGACCTGCTGTGGGCGCTGCGCGGCGGCGGCGGCAACTTCGGCGTGGTCACGTCGTTCACCTACCGGCTGCACCCGGTGGACACGGTCGGGGTCGCGGTGACCGTGTGGCCGGTCGACCGCACGCCGGAGGTGCTGCGCTGGTACCGGGAGTTCCTGCCCGCCGCGCCGGAGGAGCTCAACGGGTTCTTCGCCCTCATGACCGTCCCGCCCGGGCCGCCCTTCCCGGAACCGGTCCACGGGCAGAGGATGTGCGCCGTGATCTGGTGCTACACCGGTGATCTGGGGGCCGGCCGGCTGGAGGACACCCTGTCGGTGGTCAACGACCCGGCCCCGCCGGCCTTCCACTTCGCCACGCCGATGCCCTACCCCGCCCTGCAGACCATGTTCGACGAACTGGTCCCCAAGGGGCTGCAGTGGTACTGGCGCGGCGACTTCTTCGACGGCATCTCCGACGACGCCGTCGCGGTGCACGAGAGGTACGGCCAGGCCCTCCCCACCGCCCTGTCGACGATGCACCTGTACCCCGTGGACGGAGCGGCCCACCGGGTCGCCCCCGGCGAGACGGCCTGGGCCTACCGGGACGCGACGTGGTCCGGCGTCATCGCGGGCATCGACCCCGACCCGGCCAACGCCGATCTGGTCCGGCAGTGGTGCGTCGACTACTGGACCGACCTGCACCCGCACTCCATGGGCGGCTCCTACGTCAACTTCCTCGGCGAGGCGGAGGGCCCCGAGCGCGTCCGCTCCACCTACCGCGACAACTACGACCGGCTGACCGCGGTCAAACGCGCCTACGACCCGGACAACTTCTTCCACGCCAACCAGAACGTCCCGCCGACCGCGGCCTGAGCCGGCCGGTACGCCGCCGACACGTCGAACGCCGAAGGCCCCGTGGATCACTCCACGGGGCCTTCGACTCACTGTGCACTCGGCAGGATTCGAACCTGCAACCTTCTGATCCGTAGTCAGATGCTCTATCCGTTAAGCTACGAGTGCTTGTCTCTTCAGTTTTCTCGCCGCTCCCCGGCCCTTTCGGCCCGCTCGCGGCGACAGGAAGAACATTACATGACTGCCGCCGTCATGTGAAATCCGTTTGGCCCACCCCTTGTGACCTGCGCAAACGCGGGATCGGCGAGGCGACAACGACGAAGCCCCGGCCACAGGGGCCGGGGCTTCGTGATGGGGCGGAGGCGGAGGGATTTGAACCCTCGATGGGCTTTAAGACCCAAACCGCATTAGCAGTGCGGCGCCATAGACCGGACTAGGCGACGCCTCCATGCACAGAACCTTCCGCGCGTGAGCGCGAGCGGATTCGGTGCGTGCCGATGATGACACATCCGCGTGGGGTGTCACCAATCGCCACCCACGGTACTAGGCGGGGAGCCCGCAGGGCAAAGCACTTCCCGTCATCGCGTCAGCGTGGCGCAACGTCCCGCGCGGTGGCGCGTTGGTCAGGTCATGTCGAAGGTCACGTCCAAGGTCATGCCGGGGGCCGTCCCCCAGGCTTCCGGCCCCGCCCGTCCCGGGCCGCGGCGGCTCGTGGCCGGCGCCGCCGTCTCCGCCGCCGCCGCGCTCACCTCGCTGTCCACCGCGCCCCCGGCGGCGTACGCGCAGGACGCGCCGCCGCCCGGTGACCGCCTCACCGTCACCGTGCGCGACGCGGGCGGCGGGGCGGACGGGACGTACGAGGTGCGGTGCCGGCCCCACGGCGGCAGTCACCCCGATCCCGCCGGGGCCTGTGCGGCCGTCGAGCGGAACACCCGGTGGGGGCGGGACGTCTTCGCCCCGGCGCCGCGGGACGCCGTCTGCACCCTGCGGTACGGCGGGCCCGCCACCGCCCGCGTCACCGGCACCTGGGCCGGCCGCCCCGTCGACGCGACCTACACCCGCACGAACGGGTGCGAGATCGCCCGCTGGGACCGGCTGGTGCCGCTGCTGCCCGAAGTACGCGCCGCGGGGCGCGCGTGAGGGCGACCGGGAGCGTCGGGGGGCGCGCGGTGGCGAGTCGGGGCACAGGAGGCGTGGAGGTCCCGCGAAGGTTCACGGCGCGTCGGCGCAGGCAGTCACGGGTTCCGGACGTACCGGACGTCACACCGCCGTAGCCTCCCGGTGCGACGTCCGTCCCATCCGGCGTCGCGAGCGCAATCCCAGCCCTTAGACTCCCTCGCGTGACACGCTGCGGGCAGGTTGGCAAGATGGCCCGAGCGGTCGGCACGTCGCGGTAACAGGGAGGAAGCGTCTCGTGAGCAGCAGGCCATCCCGGGGCACTGCTCGCCTCGCAGCCATACTGGACGCCCTTCCTGACGCCTTGGTGCTGGTCAACGCCAACGGGACGGTCGTCAACGCCAACGCCATCGCCCTGGAGGCCTTCGAGACCCCGGGCACGGCGCTGGTGGGCCGGGGGCTGCTGGACCTGCTGCCGCAGTTCGACTCCAAGCTCATCCCGGGGTCCATGCGGCGGCCCGACCACATCGATCCCCGGGCACGCACCAAGCCGACGCGGATGGTCGCCCGGCGGACCGACGGGACCGAGTTCCCGGTCGAGGTCACCAGTGCGAATCTGGAGAACGGCCAGCAGGCCTACGACAGCTCCGGCTACACCGGCGACGAGCTGCTGATGCTCGTCGTCCGCGACCTCTCCGGCACCGTCGACACCGAGGCCGAGCTCGCGCGTTCGCAGCGGCAGACCGAGATGATCCTGCGCGCCGCCTCCGAAGGCGTCGTCGGGACCGACACCGACGGGCGGATCGTCCTCGTCAACCCGGCCGCCGCCCAGATACTGGGCTACCGGGCCGGCGAACTCGGCGGACGCGAACTGCACACGCTCGTCCTGCACTCGCGCGCCGACGGTTCCCCCTTCCCGTACGACGAGTCCCCGCTCGCCGACACCCTGCGCTCCGGGCGCAAGCACCGGGTGCGCGGTCAGGTGCTGTACGCCAAGAACGGCGACCAGCTGCCGGTCGACCTGACGACCGCGCCGGTGCGCGACGGCGACCAGCTCGTCGGCGCCGTCATGACGTTCCTCGACCGCCGCCCCTACGACGCGCTCGTCGAGGAGAAGGAGAAGGCCGAGCGGGAGCACGCCGAGGAGCTGGAACGGCTCGCCGAGGAACACGCCTCCGAACTCACCGCCCTGCGCCAGGGCCACGTCACCGAGCTGGAGGAGCTGCGCGAGCGGCACGCGGAGGAACTCGCCGCGAACGAGGAGCGGTACGCCGCGCTCGGCGAGCGGGAGAAGGACCGCTACGAGGCCCTCGCCGCGCGGCACGACCAGCTGCTCACCCTGCTCGGGCGGTCCCTGCGGGGCCCGCTGGACGAACTGCGCCGCGAGCTGTCCGCGCTGGCCGCCGACGACGCCGGGCAGCTGTGGCCCGAGGCCAACCAGGTGCTCCACCACCTGTCGGCCGGCTACGCCCGGATCACCACCCTCATCGACAACGTCCTCGGCTACCAGCGGCTCGACGCCGGGAGCGAGCAGGTCGCCCGTACGAAGGTGATGCTCGACGCCGTCGTCGGCGCCGGGGTGGACGGTGCCGTGGAGCTCGTCGGCCCCGGGCGGGTGCAGTTCGCCGTGCACGCGCCGCCCATCGAGGCCGAGGTCGACCCGCGGCTGCTCGCGACCGCCCTCGCGCACCTCGTCGCGGACGTCGCGGGCGTCGACGCGACCGGCAACACGCCCGTGGCGGCCGGCGGTTACCTGGACAACACGGTCGTGGTCGCGGCGGCGCAGCGCGGCGAGGTCGTCCGCATCGAGGTGCGCGGACCGTACGGCGGCGGCGACCCGGTGCACGAGCCGATCGTGCGCGGGATCGTCCGGGCGCACGGCGGTGTGCTGCAGACCCACGAGGTGCCCGGGACGAGCGGCGGCGCGTTCGTCCTCGAGGTGCCGATCGGGGGTGGGGCGGGGTCCGTGGCGGCCGCCCCGGGCACGGCGGTTCCGGCCGAGGAGGCCGCTCCCGCCGAGCCCGCTCCCGCCGAGCCCGCGGCCTCCGGTGGTGGGCGGCGCCGGGCGCGGCGGGCGTCCGTGGACGCCTTCCTGGAGAGCGAGGTGCCGGGCGCGAGCGACGACTCCGGTACGGAGGCCACGCCCACCGGCCGGCGCAGGCGCCGGGCGGCCACCGCCGACGACGAGCCCGCGCAGGCACAGCTTCCGGCCCAGGCGACGCAGGCGGAGTCCAGCGGTACCGGGCGCCGGCGCGGCCGGCCGGCCGAGGACGCGCCGGCCGTGGTGGGGGCCGAGGTCGAGCTCGCCGGAGCGACCGGGGTGTCCGAGGGGGCCGTCGTCACCGCCGCCGAGCACGCGGCGGGAGCCGCCGCGTCGAACACGGGGCTGGGCGGGACCGTACCGCCGCAGGGGGTGCCGGCGCCGTCCGGGCGGCGTGCC
Organism: Streptomyces sp. 12E; assembly: GCF_055633275.1. NCBI lineage: Bacteria > Bacillati > Actinomycetota > Actinomycetes > Kitasatosporales > Streptomycetaceae > Streptomyces > Streptomyces sp. 12E. Next base: position 3,528,320 of record NZ_JBVNCJ010000001.1, read on the forward strand.
CGGCACGGGTCCGGCGAAGAGGGCGAACAGCACGCGTTGCCGCCGGCGCTGCCCGCGCCGTCCGGCGGGGACGAGGCGGCCGGCGCGCCCCAGGCCGGGGTCGCGGTGCACGTTCCGGCTCAGGCGTCGGGGCAGTCGCAGCCGACGGGACGGCGTCGGCGGGCGCTGGCCGCCGCCACCGAGCGGGCGGCCGCGCAGGAGGTCGCGCCCCGTACGGTGTTCGCCCTGCCGCCGGCCGGGGCGGACCAGGGACAGCAGACCGGAGAGACGGCACAGGCCGAGGCGATCGGGCAGGCCGGGGCGATCGGACAGGCCGGGATCGTCCGGGAGGACGGGGTCGACAACGGCCGTCATGACGCCGTTCCGCTCGACCAGGCCGACGACCACACTCCGCCGCAGCCGCACCCCACCAGTGCCCCGACGGGCCGCCGACGGCGGGCCGTCGCCCAGCCGGCGGAGCCCGACGGCTCCCCCGCCGAGGTCTCCGCTCCGGCCGCGCAGGCGGCGACCGCCCAGGCTCCAGGGGCTTCGGCACCGTGGGGAGCGGCGCCCGCGCAGGGGGCTCCGGTTCCGCCGCAGGGGACCCCCGTGCCCGCTCAGGGTGCGGTCGGTCCGGTTCAGGGTGCCGCGATCCCGGCGCAGGGCACTTCCCCTGCGCCGCAGGGGGCTCCCGTGCCCGCACAGGCTGCGGCCGTCCCCCCGCAGGGGGCCCCCGTACCGCCGCAGAACACCGCACCCCCCGCACACGGCGCCCCCGCACCCGCACAGGCTGCGACCGTCCCCCCGCAAGGGGCCCCCGTACCCGCACAAGCTGCGACCGTCCCCCCGCAAGGGGCCCCCGTACCGGCACACGGCGCCCCCGCACCCGCACAGGCTGCGACCGTCCCCCCGCAGGGGGCCCCCGTACCGCCGCAAAGCACCGCACCCCCCGCTCCCGTACCCGCGCGGGGAACGGCGGCGCAGCCGCTTCCCGTCGCGCAGCCGCTTCCCGCCGAGGCCGCGGCCGAGGGCGCCCCCGCTCCGCAGCAGTGGCCCGCCGCCGGTACGGCCGCGAGCCCGGCGCAGCCGACGCCCGCCGCCGGTACCCCGTTGCCGCCCGAGGGCGCGCCGGTGCAGCGGGCCGCCCAGCCGTTGCCCGCGGAGGCCGCGGCGCCGGTCGATCCTGACTCCACACAGGGGCGGGCGATCAGCGTGCGGACGCTGGGGCAGGGCGTGCCGTTCAACCGGCAGGCCGTCCAGGTGCAGCAGCCGCTGCCGTCGGCCACGCCTCCCCCGCACCAGCCGGGCGGTTCCGGCCGCCGCCGCAAGCTCGGCACACGCCCCGACCCGGCCGCGGGCAAGGAGCAGAACGCGCGCCCGCACCCGTCGGCCGAGCCCGTACCCGCCCATGCGCACGCGCCGGCGCAGTCCCGGCTCGCGCCGGGGACCGAGGGCACCGGGCGGTCGTACGCCATAGGGGCGCCCGACGCGGACGCCGCCGAGGGACCCGAGCCGCTGGACGGTCCGGGCGGAGCCGTCGAGGTGGCGGACCCGCCGCGTCCGCAGCCCATGGACGACGAGCTGCCGCCGGAGCCGCTGGACAACCCGCGCCGACTGCTGGTGTGGCCCGCGCCGGACGTCACCACGCAGCAGGCGCTGAGCGACCGCGGCTACCGACCGGTGATCGTGCACTCGCGCGAGGAGGTCGACGCGCAGATCGCGGCGTTCCCCGCCGCGTTGTTCGTGGACCCGCTGACCGGGCCGATCACCCGTACGGCCCTGCAGTCGCTGCGGCAGGCGGCGGTGGCCGCCGAGGTGCCGGTGCTGGTCACCGCCGGGCTCGGACAGGCCTCGCGCGATGCCGCGTACGGCGCCGACCCCGCCGTACTGCTGAAGGCGCTCGCGCCGCGCGACAGCGAACAGCACCCCCCGCGCGTGCTGCTGATCGAGGAGCACGCGGAGATCGCGCTGGCGCTGACCGGGACGCTGGAGCGGCGCGGGATGCAGGTCGCGCGGGCCGCGAGCGACGCCGACGCGGTGGCGCTGGCGGGGCAGTTCCGGCCGAACCTGGTGGTGATGGACCTGATGCAGGTGCACCGGCGCCGGGCCGGGGCCGCCGGGATCGTCGACTGGCTGCGGGCGAACGGGCAGCTCAACCGCACCCCGCTCGTCGTCTACACGGCCGCCGTCGGCCAGGCGGACCTGCCGCGGCTGGCCTCCGGCGAGACGGTGCTGTTCCTGGCGGAGCGGTCCACCAGCGAAGAGGTGCAGGAAGGGATCGTCGACCTGCTGTCGCGGATCGGGACCAACTGACCCGCGCCGCCGTCAGCGGGCGGGTCCGGTGACCGCCGCCTCGAATCGCCGTTCGGCGGCCTCACCGCGCTGCCCGGCCCGGTGCGCCGCTCGCCCGGGCCGTACCGGGGCGCATCCGCTCGCGGCCGTCTCCGTGCCGCTGTTCCGGCGGGGCGGGCAGGTCGTCCGGGCGCTGTTCGTCACCGCGGTCACGATCCACGCGGCCCTGGCCCCGACCACCACCTCCAGCCCGGCCGTCGCCGCGTACGGCCTGGGCACCCGCCGCCCGCGCACCCGGTACCGGAGCCGCACGCCGCCGGACGGCGTGCGGCGAGGTCCGCCCACCGCCCGGCGCGTCCGGCGTACGCCGGCGTCAGAGCCGGGTGACGTCCAGCTCCCCCTCGGCGTACTGCCTGCGCAGCACCTTCTTGTCGAACTTCCCGACGCTGGTCTTCGGCACCGACGCGATCACCGTCCAGCGCTCCGGGAGCTGCCACTTGGCGATCCTCCCCTCCTCCTGGAGGAAGGCGCGCAGGGTGGTGAAGTCGGCGGTGGAGCCCTCCTTGAGGACGACCGTGGCCAGCGGGCGCTCGCCCCACTTGTCGTCCGGGACGGCGACGACGGCGGCCTCGGCGACGTCCGGGTGGGCCATCAGCGCGTTCTCCAGCTCGACCGAGGAGATCCACTCGCCGCCGGACTTGATGACGTCCTTGGCGCGGTCGGTGAGGGTGAGGAAGCCGTCGGGGGAGATCGTCCCGACGTCGCCCGTCTTCAGCCAGCCGTCCTCGCTGAACTTGTCGGCCGGGCGCAGGGGCTCCGCCTCGGGACCGTTGTAATAGGCGCCGGCGATCCAGTTGCCGCGGACCTCCAGCTCACCGGCGGACTCGCCGTCCCAGGGGAGGCGTTCGCCGCCGGGGCCGGTGAGGCGGGCCTCGACGCCGGCCGGGAAGCGGCCCTGGGTCAGCCGGTAGGCGAACTCCTCCTCGGTGCCCACGGCGTGGGCCGGCGGGCGGGCGACGGTGCCGAGCGGGGAGGTCTCCGTCATGCCCCAGGCGTGGCAGACCCGCATGCCCAGCTTGTCGAACGCCTCCATCAGGGAGGGGGGACAGGCGGAGCCGCCGATGGTGACCTGGGTGAGGGAGGAGACGTCCCGGGGCTTGGCGGTCAGCTCGGCGAGCAGGCCCTGCCAGATGGTGGGGACGGCGGCGGCGTGGGTCGGCCTCTCACCCTGGATCATCTCGGCGAGCGGGGCGGGCTGCAGGAAGCGGTCCGGCATCAGCATGTTGACGCCGGTCATGAAGGTGGCGTGCGGCAGACCCCAGGCGTTGACGTGGAACTGCGGGACGACGACCAGCGAGGTGTCCTGGTCGGTCAGGCCCATCGACTGCGCCATGTTGACCTGCATGGAGTGCAGGTAGATCGAGCGGTGGCTGTAGACCACGCCCTTGGGGTCGCCGGTGGTGCCGGAGGTGTAGCACATGGCGGCGGCGGCACGCTCGTCCAGCTCCGGCCAGTCGTAGGCGACGGGGTGTCCGGCGAGCAGGTCCTCGTACTCGTGCACCCGCGCGGTGGTGTCCGCCAGGGCGGAGCGGTCGCCGGGTCCGGAGACGACCACGTGCTCGACCGTCTTCAGGTGCGGCAGCAGCGGGGCCAGCAGGGGGATCAGCGAACCGTTGACGATGATCACCCGGTCCGCGGCGTGGCTGACGATCCACGCGAGCTGCTCGGCCGGGAGGCGGAGGTTCAGGGTGTGCAGGACGGCGCCCATGGAGGGGATCGCGAAGTACGCCTCGACGTGCTCGGCGTTGTTCCACATGAGCGTGGCGACCCGGTCGTCGCCGGTGACGCCGAGGTCGTCGCGCAGGGCGTGGGCCAGCTGGGCCGCCCGGGCGCCGATCTCCGCGTAGGAACGGCGGTGCGGTCCGCCCTCGCCGGTCCAGGTGGTCACCTGTGAGGTGCCGTGGATCGTCGACCCGTGGGTCAGGATCCTCGAGATCAGCAGTGGTACGTCCTGCATGGTGCTCAGCACGGCGTCCTCCTGGGCGACATTGCCTGCGCGGCGGTACGGGTTGCGCTGATTCTGCGCACATACCGCGCGGTATGTCACTAGGGGAGCGGATGATCGATCACTCCGTGCCGGGGGACCGGCGCGTCTCAGCTGCGGACGAGCCCCAGTTCGGCGTCCTCGCGGAGCTTGCCGAGCGCCCTCGACACGGCCGACTTCACCGTGCCCACCGAGACGCCGAGCACCTCGGCCGTCTGGGCCTCGCTGAGGTCCTCGTAGTACCGCAGCACGACCATCGCCCGCTGCCGCGCGGGCAGCCGCATGATCGCCCGCCACATCGCGTCGCGCAGCGCCTGCCGCTCGGCCGGGTCGTCGCCGCCGTGCACCGGGTCGGGCTCGGGCAGCTCGTCGCAGACGAACTCGTCGACCTTGCGCTTGCGCCACTGCGAGGTGCGCGTGTTCAGCAGCGCCCGGCGCACATAGCCGTCGAGCGCCCGGTGGTCCTCTATGCGCTCCCAGGCGACGTACGTCTTGGCGAGCGCGGTCTGCAGCAGATCCTCCGCGTCGCTCGGATTCCCGGTCAACGACCGGGCGGTACGCAGGAGCACCGGCTGGCGAGCCCTCATGTACGACGAGAACGAGGGGTACGGGAGGGTCTGCGCCGCTGTCGCTGGAGTGGCGGCTTTCGAAGCGCTGGTGCAGACGGGTGTGGTCATGGCTCAACGCTATGAGCGGGGCCGGCCCGGCGGATCGCCCGCAGGTCCCGAAGGCACGTCCCCCTCAGGTTGTAGGGGCGGGGCCCGCTCCACCTCCTGGAGGTGGACGAGCGGATGAGGGACACTGCGGGTCGGCCCCTGAGGAAAGCCCGGACCGCCCGGACCGCCCGGACCGCCGAAGTCCGCGTCCCGGGGCGTCCGGGCGGCGGCGCCGGAGCACCGCCGCCCGGACGCCCCGCACCCCACGAAGCGCACCCGTACGGTCAGGAGGCCGGCCTCACCACAGCGGGCTGAAGCTGATGGCCACGTTGTCGTTGCCCTGATTGACGGCCGTGAAGGCGGATCCGTTGACCTGGGCGGTGTTGTTCTGGTTCGTGGCGCCGGGTCCGGTGGCCTGCTGCTGCGAGGTGGCCGAGTTGCCGAAGTTGTCGCCGCCGACGCCGGTGCCGAGGGCGTCGACCTCGGCACTGGTGGCCGTCGCGTTCGATCCGTCGTCCGCCAGGGCACCGCTGTCCGCCGCCGCGACGCCGGTGAAGAGGGCGGCCGCGAGCGGAAGGGCGGAGACAGCGGCGACGAGACGGGCGGTACGGATGCTTGCCATGTTGTGTTCCCTCCAGAACAAGGACGCACCGGCTCATGGCCGTGTGCGCGTGAACTACGGCTGCCACCGGGGAAGTTGCCCCCCGCCCCGGTGCTGTGCACGACGTCGCGAGATCAGGGTTGCCCAGGGGATCCCCGGCGAACCACCCCGGACGCCGTCATTCGCACGCAAGCGTGACGACAAGGCGATAAACCCCCGTGCGCCCCTGGAATCCCCTCCCCTCCGAGAAGGAAGCCCTCGCCCCGCCCTCGCAAGGGAGGAAGCGTTCCGCCACTTCTCCCGCCGACACCCCCGCCCCGGTGCGTCGCAGCACACCCCCTTCCCTTCTTCGAACGTGTGTCCGAGCATGGAGGTATGGCCACCACCGACCGGCAGGCCACGACGCCGGCCCTCGCGCACGCCCTGTCAGCCGCCGAGCGCGGTCTGGCCGTCATCCCCTTGTCCCGGACGAAGCTCCCGGCCCTGCGCTCACCGCACCGCGACACCACGGAGCCGGCGGGTCCGCCCTGTCACGGCGAGTGCGGCCGTCTCGGCCACGGCATCCACGACGCCTCCAGCGACCCCGCCCGCATCCGCGAACTGTTCGCCGCCGCACCCCGTGCCACCGGTTACGGCATCGCCTGCGGACTGCCCCCGCACCACCTCATCGGCGTCGACCTGGACACCAAGACCGGTACGGACCCGTTCACCGCCCTGCGCGAACTGGCTCGGCGCCACCTGTTCACGATCCCCGCCACGGTGATCGTCCTGACCCCGAGCGGCGGCCGCCACCTGTGGCTGAGCGGACCGCCGGACGTCGTCGTCCCCAACTCCGCGGGCCGCCTGGCCCCCGGCATCGACATCCGGGGCGCCGGCGGCTACCTCGTCGGCCCCGGTTCCCACACCGACCGGGGCCCGTACACCACCGCTTCGGGCACCGCGCGCCTGGCCCCGGCGCCCTGCCCGCCCACCCTCCTGCGCCTGCTCCTCCCGCCGCCCCGCGCGCACCACCCGACGCCCCCGTCGACCGGCGGGCACGGCCAGGGACTCGTCCAATTCGTGCTCGCGGCACACGAGGGCCAGCGCAACACCCGCCTGTTCTGGGCGGCCTGCCGTGCCTACGAGGACGGGATCGGCCCGGCCCTGGTGGACCCCTTGGTCGGCGCGGCCCTCAGCACCGGTCTGTCCGAACGCGAAGCCCGCGCGACGATCGCGTCGGCGGCGCGGATGACGGGGCACCGCCCCTGACCCCCTCTTCCCCCCTCACCCGCTGCCCGCGTTCCCCCGCGAAAACCGAAAGACCCCGACGCACCACCGTGCCGAAGTGCCGGCCATGTCGCTCTCCCGTGTCCTCCTCGGCTCCGGTCCGCCGAGCGCTCCTTCCCCGACGCGCCGGTCCACCTGGTCCCGCCTCCGCGCGAGCACCCCGACCAGTACGCGGCGCCTTCGGCCCCGTGGAGGTGCTGCCCGCCGCGGCGTGCGTCGGCGGCTTCCGGTCCGAGGCGCTCGATCCGGCCCGCGACCGTTCCCCGCACCGCTCCCGCCTCACCGTCGTCCGGTCCCGGCCCTCCCCGCGCGTACCGTCCGGCTGCGACGCGGAGCCCTCGCCGCGGGATCCTGTCCCGGGAGCGGCCGACCGAGGACGAAGAACTCCGGGGACCGGCGTCCGGATCACTCCGGGCGCGCGGGATGGCGGTCCCGCGGGGCGATGCACACGTACGGAGGGGCCGCAATCCGAGCGTCACCACACGTACGGGTGAGTGTCGGATGCCGTCGCCGGGGTAAGGAGCCGCTGCCCCGGGCCCCGCGGAGACCGGGCCCGATGAAGGCTCCGGATGTGAGAAAGCCTGGTGGCAAGGGGTCGCACGAAAGAAAACGATGACGCGGAAGGCGCTTTCGATCATCTGCTGTCAGCAGCGTGCGCGTGTCTACGCCACCCTAAACGTCCTGATTGTTCAGAATGTTGTCCACTGCCCCAGTTGAAACTATGAAGTTTCATTGCCGAGGAGCATGACATGCAGGTTCGCAGGTGGCTCCCAGACCAGCCCACCCGTATCGGCCGCCACGACTGGCCGGACGAGGGGGACAACGGAACGCACATGCGACTGCGGGCCGGCTCCATCGTGGTATTGGACCGGCAGGGGTGGCGGATCCTGGAGATCAACGGCTACCCGAACGACTGGTGGCCGGAATCCTACGAGAAGGCGTGGCGCGACCACGTGGAACTGTGGTGGCACGCCAACGAACTGCGGCGTGCCAACAACCAGGCGGTCAAACCGGCCCCCGAGCGGTCCGAGTTCTACAAGCGCCCGGTGGTGCTGGTGCTGCGCAACGAGAACCTGCCCCGCTCCACGCCGAAGCACTGGTGCGCTCCCGCCAGCCACGACTGGCGGGTCCTCCCCGAGCACTACGCCGTCTGCCGCGCCTGCGGTGAGCTGCCGCCCTGCCGCCACGGGGAGTACCGCTGGGAGGGCGGCCCCCGCTGGCCGGAGCAGGACGGCGGCATCCCGCTCATGGTGCCGGAGGGCTGCTGCATGGGGTGCGCCGAGCCGATCAGGCCGCGGGTGCGGACCGTTCGCTTCCCGGGCCCGAACCTCTGGTACCCGGACCTGGGGGAGGACACGGCCGTCTTCCACGCCCGCACCGCCTGCGCCGACCAGGTCGACCGCTACCGCATGCAGTGGCAGGCCGAGTACAGCCCGCGCCCCTCCACGCACTCCGCCACTCCCTCGTTCCCGGGTTTCGAGCACTTCGTGCTCCCCCGGACACGTCATGCGCCGGACGTCCCCCGGCACGACCGGCACACCTCCCAGGACCCGCGTCCCGTGCCGGCCGTGCCGTCGCGGCCGGGAAAGGAGGAATGCGCCTCCGTGACCGGTGACTCCGGCGTCCTCCCCGCCCCGTCCGACGGGCGCCGGGGAGAACCGGGGGCCGGCACGCCGCCGACCGGTCCGTCGGCACCACCGGTCGCGCCCGAGCCGGCGCCCGCGGTCACCGGCACACCCGTGACGGCCCCGGTGCCGCCGGGTCCTCTTCCCCCGGCGGTCACGAGCGTGCCCGCCGCCGCGGCCGAGGCGTCCGCACCCGCCTCCGCCGAAGTCCTCGAGCCGGCCCTCCGGTCCGCACGGGAACTGGACCTGGCGCTGGCGGGCGGCCCGTCCTTCCACAACGCCGAGCAGGCGGCCCGGGTGATCGAGGAACTCACCGCCGCGGTCCGCAACATCGCGCTCTGCCTGAACAACCCGGCCGCACGCGAGCGCTCCTGACCCACGGACGGTCCGGCCGGCCGGGCTCGTGCGCTCCTGCGGAGGACGATCGCGCGACGGGCGGTCGCCGGCGTCAGGAAGGCGAGCCAAGTTCCCCCGGGCACGGCCCGAGAAGCTCCCACCGTTCCACGACCGGCTCCGCGAGGATCTCCGTGCCCCGCCGGACGCCGCAGGACACGACGCCGGTCGGCGCCACGGCCACGAGAGCCGTCGTCCACCAACGCCCGGGTCGGCCCTTGCGCACGTCTCCCCCGGCCGGGGCCGTCGATGCCGGCGAACCGGCACGCGAACGGCCTCCGACCGGGTTTCCCGGTCGGAGGCCGTTCGCGCTGTTCTCAGCGCGGAGGCGGTGGGATTTGAACCCACGGTGACATCGCTGCCACGACGGTTTTCAAGACCTTTCGAGAGCGAGACGATCACTCAGCTCTTTCGCAGGTCAGGCGCTGAAACCTACCTAGTCACACCCGTCCTCATCCTCGCCGTGCCCGCTACGTGCCCCATCAACGGGCGCCCTGGACGGTTCGAAGGGACAGCAGTACCACCACGGGCGGCACGTCCGCGCGAGCGAGCCACGATCACTTGCAAGCATCGTTCCACCACTACTGCCCGCCAAGACTGCAAACGGATTTACGCAACCCTACTCCTGACCCAGTTTTCCCTTGCCATAAATCATGGCGGCTTGAGACCACGAACAAGCGCTACAGCGCTCAAGCCACCTATGCGGCGAGGCATCCTTTGCCGCCTTCTCGCTCAACTGCCTGAAGTTCTGACGGTCCCGAACACGTCCACAGGGAGCATCAGCCGAGTGATAGATGGTCAGCTCCGGCCCCGGCGTCCAACGCACCAAGCAGGGGATTTCTTCACTTTCCCTCGCCACCTTGGCTGCTTTCAAAGAGATCTTGGCCAACGCAACGTCCGCCTCCCTATGAAGGCGCATGACCCGGGAATGCAAATCCTTCAGAACCTCTGCCCGATCCTGCCTCAACTCATTGAACGCATCAGCGTAGCTCACACTCACTCCTAAGTCCTCGTGATGATGTTGGAAAAGTAATAGCACACACAACCGCCCCAGCTGGCCCAACAATCACATTTGATCGAAATCGCCATAATCAGGTAATCTATTGACGGGCGCGACCACGTAAACATTTCGGTTTTGTGCGAGATGGAGCTGAAGCCGAACAGCCTCTGACCATGAATCCTGGTCAGAGGCTGTTAAGTTCCGTGGTGGCCGAGCGTTCGGTGAAGGATGCGATCAAGCCGCAGGTCCTACGGGCGCGAGTTACTCGGTAGGCCCGTCCTCTTCGTCATACGCACTGCCAGTCGCCGACATGTGTTCATGCCCCCTGAACCAAGCATCCGTTGCAGCAGCCACCTGATCATCGCGACCAACCATGGGGCGGGCATAGTGACGGGTGGTGACGCTTGCGTTCGAATGGCCAAGGCGGTGAGCGGCGGTCATCACGCCGTACTGGTCGGCGACCCACGTTCCGTGGGAGGCCCGGAGGTCATGTGGAGTCACGTCGGTGAGGCCGGCCGCCGAGACCGCAGGGTCGAAGTACGCCTTGCGCCACTGGTTGTAGCGCAGCGGCTTGCCCGCGGGCGTGGTGAACAGCAGCGCGTCTTCCCCGCCGGGCAGCTCCTCGAGGTAGGCCCCGAGCCGCTTCGCCAGGGAGGGTGCCAGCCGCAAGAGCCGCTTCTGATGAGATTTGGGGGTGTCGAAGACGAGGGCGCCGTTCGCCTCGGCAAGGTTCTCGTCGATCAGGAGGAAGCCGCCGGCGACGTCGACGTCCGAGCGCCGAAGCGCGAACGCCTCCCCCACCCGCAGACCGGCGAAGGCGAGCAGCGCGATCAGCAGGTCGTGCGGTTTCTCAGCAGCGCGGACGATGCCCGAAGCCTCCAGCGGCGTGACGATGTGCGGTTCGGTCTGCGGCATGCGCGGAAGCCGGACACCACGGCACGGAGTCTGCGGGATCAGGTCGTTGTCCACGGCCGACGCCATGATCTGCGACAGCACCCGGTACGCCTGGCGGATACGCGAAGCACTCAGACCCTCGGTACGCATCGCGGCCACCCACTCAGTAACCGTGATCGGCCGCAGACTCGACAACTCCCGGTCGCCGAGCGCCGGGTTGATGCGTGAGTTGATCAGCGAGCGGTACGTCGCTTGCGTCTTGTGCTTCAGCTGTGGGGCAACGGCAGCCAGCCAGCGAGCAGACCAGTCCCGCACGGTCGTCCGCCCCTCAGCGGGGTCGAGCCAACGACCCTCTTCAATCTCGATGCGCTTCCGCATGAGCCACCGGTCGGCGTCCGTCGACGTGGCGAAGGTTCGATCCGCAGGCCGCAACACGCCGTCCGGGCCCGGATAGCGAGCCTGGAAGCGGCCGGATGGGAGCTTACGGACCCGGCCGAACGGTCGGCGGGATCTACGCTTCGACGCCATCAGGCAGCACCCCGCAGGGCGACCGGCTGCACGGTGTGGGCAGCCACGAAGGCGTTCACCGCGCTCTCAGGGATACGGACGTGACGGCCGACCTTTACGAAGGTGATCCGCCGCTCCTCGATGAGCCGACGAGGGAACCGCACGCCCGTACCGAGGCGTTCGGCGACTTCCTGCACGGTGAGCAGTCGGTCCACGGTCACCAGTCCTCCCCTTCCGAGCGCATGTCTGTGAGCGCTTCGCGTGCGAGTTCGCGGCTTGCTTGCAGGTCCCGGCGGATGTTCGCGGCGAGCCAGGATTCGCCGGGGGTGTGGCCGTGGCCGGCGTAGGTCCAGTGGGCGAGGGTCAGGGTGGTTGCCTCCTCGTCGTCGGGGTCGGGCAGGCCGAGGGCGGCGCGTTGCTGGGCGGCGCGGTAGTCGGCGCGGACCTGGCGCAGGGCGCCGAGAGTGGTGGAGTAGCGGCGGGACTTGGTGGAGAAGTGGCCGCGGAAACCGAGCATGTGGGCCCAGTCGCGGAGCTTGCGGTCCGGGTAGAGCGCGTGCAGGTCGAGGCATGCGGCGATGAGCCGGGCCGGGTGGTCGGGCACGCCGAGCAGCACGAGCGCTTCCTTGTTGCCGATGCGGCGGTCGACGGTGCCGGTGGTCTCGGCTGCCTTGGTGGCGTACTTGGCCACGTAGGAGGCGACCGCTTGTTCGCTGATCTCCTCGCCGTCGCCGAAGGCCCGGATGGGCCGTACGTCGAGCTGGGTGCCCCACCGCAGGGTGCGGGCCGGCTGCTCCCCGGAGGCAGGCACGTCGACTTCCACGCGGGCGGCGGCGGCCTGGATCGCGTCGGTGAGGAGGTCAAGGGTGGCCCACGCGGGCGGGGGGTCGTCGGGCCCGTCGGGTCCGTCGAAACGGATCACGGCATGGAAGTGCACAGCCCCGCGCTTCTGGTACTCGGCGACCTTGCCGAAGGCGACGCGGGACTGTTCCTTGGCGTCCTTCTGTGTGAGTCCGGCGCGCTTGGCGATCTCACGGCGCAGGTAGATCGTGAAGTAGCGCCACAGCTCGGAGGCATGGTTGTTCCACAGCACCGCGCCCGCGTAGTCGTAGGTGTCGGGGTCGAGCGGGGTGCCCAGCTCGGGAGCGTCCTCGCCGTGGCGGACGCCGCAGCGGCAGGGCCGGTTTCCGGGCCGGTTGTGGACCGGGCCGAACGAGGGCGCGGTGAGGGTGGCGAACACCCGCGGGTGGTCCCGGATCGTCTCCGGCGTGCCCTTGCCGGGGTCGCCGACGAGGCCGGCGCGGATCAGGTGGTAGGTGTCGCCCGCGTACGTCCAGGCGCAGGCCGGGCAGCGCGAGGCACGGCGGTTGCCGCAGGCGACGCGGAGCCGCCCGCCCGGTTCGGTGTCGGTCGAGTACGCGTGCAGCACGTGCCCGGTCGCGGCGTCGCGGGTGACGGTCGAGCCCATCAGGTGGATCGGGTCGGAGCAGCCGCCGGTACGGCGGATCTGGTCCTGGACGCGGTCGAAGCCGGTGGACCCGGCCAGCCTCAGCACATCGGCGAGGGTGGCCGGGTCCAGGCCCGCCGCGGTGGCGGCATCGGTCATCGAGCACCGTCCTTGCGGCGCTTGCGCGGGGGGTCGGAGTGGAAGCGCTGGGTGCCGAGGTCGCGGCCCTCGTGTTCGTGACGGGGGGCGTTGGGGTTGCGGTCGTTCCAGTCCTCCGCGCACACCTTGTGGACCGGTTCCCCGGAGTGTGAGCGCAGTGGGGTGGGCTTGCCGCACTGGGTGCAGGGGCAGTCTCCGCCGTGGTCGTAGTGCTGGCTGGAGGTCCAGTTCAGGAGTCCCACCGCGGTCACCTCCCGGCCCGGACGACGCCGGCGGGGGCGGTGTGGCCGGTGCCCTTGCAGGCGGGGCAGGTGACGCGGAGGGTGGCGCGGGTGCCGTCGGCGTGGCAGATGCCGGTGGTGATCGCGGCGGTGGCGAAGCCGTTGCAGTCGCGGCAGACGCGCGTGTTCGGGGCGTGCTGGGGCATGATGAGGCTTCCCTTTCGGGTCCGTTGGATCTGGAAGGTGAGGGCCGTCCGGGGCGGCGGATACTTGGCGGTTGAGGCCGCCCCGGGGGGCGTTAGCGGCGGCGGTTGCGGCGCTTGGAGTAGGCCGGCGGGATGGCGTCGTAGGAGGCGCGGCCCTGCTCGAACGAGGTGCGGTCACCCTCGTTCAGGCCGGAGGCGCCGATCTGCCGGGTGATGCGCTTGACGGTCTTGCGGTCGCCGTGGCGCTTGGCGATGGCGTACTCACGGCCGAGTTCGGTCATCTCCGGGTTAGCCGGGGTGTCGTTGCTCTTGCGGCTAAAGAAGCCCATGTCAGATGCCCTTTCGTGTCTTGGATGTGCGGTTGATCGCGTAGCTGAGTCCGCCGGTGGCCGACAGGACCGCGACGGCGGCGCCGGCGACGACCTGGACGACGAAGGCGATCACCAGCAGCACCGCGACGGACCCGGTGACGACGACTAGCGTCAGGACGATCGGGCCGGTGTAGGAGCGGGGTGCTTCCTGGACGATCACGACGCGGCGCACGTCGGTACCGGGCGGGATCTGCCGGTAGAGGTCGGCGGGGATGTGACCGGCGCGAAGCTGGTCCTCGGGGAGCTGCATGGTGGTGTCCTCCTCTCAGGTGCAGCGGTGGGTACGGGCGGCGAGTTCGGCCGCGGAGCGGTCGCGGTGCTCGGTGGAGAAGCCGCAGTTCGGGGCGGTGCAGGCGGCGGTGTGCCGGGTCTGGCCGCGTCCGTTGTGGAACGTGCCGACCTTGACGGGGCCGATGCGGATCACGTCGTAGAAGCGGTTCGGGCGCACGAGGGGTCACCTCCTTTCAGGCGAGTTGGGCGACGATCGCGCTGGCGAGGTCTTCCGGGATGCCGAGGCGAGCGCGCAGGGTGGCGGTGTCGATGTCGGTTCCGGTGCGGGTGCGGTGCTCGGTGGCGACCTTGCGTGCGTGGTCGACCAGCGCGGGCGGCACCGCGGGGGCCGGTGCTTCGGGCAGGGCCGGAGCAGGCTCCGGTGTGGTGATCTCCGGGGCCGGTTCGGGTTCCTCGGGGCGGTCGACGACCGGCACGGGAGCGGGCACAGGGGCCGGTTCCGGCGCGGGGTCGGTGGGTTGGTGGACGAGGAGGGTGCCGCCGAGGAAGGCCAGCGCGGGCCAGCCGGCGACGAGGATGCGCAGCCAGGCCGGAACGTGGTCGAGGTCGAGGAGCCCGGCGGTCGCCACGTTCGCGCCGAGCGAGGCGACCAGGGCGATGACGAACCACGTCCAGGCCGAGCGGTCGCGGCGGGCGGTGCGCAGCCGGCGCCAGGCCGCGACCAGGAGCAGATCGACGGAGACGGGATAGGCCCATGCCTTCCAGCCGGTCTGTCCGGCCGCTTCGGCAAGGTCGTGCAGGTGGGCGAAGGACAGGGCACCGGCGATCACGGCCTGAATGAGCACGGCGTCGATACGGATCGAGCGGAACACGGTCTTCACCTCCGTTCGGGAAATCGGGCTGGGGCGGGGGCCGAGGTCCGGCCCTCAGCTCGGGCGGGTCACTCGTCGGCGGGGACCTCTCCGGCACCCAGGCAGGACAGGCAGATGCCGGTCTGCTGTCCGGCGACCCGGCGCTTGCGGCCGACGTGGACGGACCGGGAAACCTCGCCGGTGCCCTCGCAGGCCGGGCACGGCTTGGCCGGCGGCGTTCGGCGGGCGGTCGACTTGCGTGCGGCCATGGCAGTCACCAGGCCCAAGGCGAGTCGGAGGTGTCCTCCGGCTCGTCGTCCTGGTAGTCGTCCATGACGTCCGGCGAGTTGTTCCAGGCGGACAGCAAGGCCGACTCCAACGGATCCACCGGCCGCGGGTCGGGCGGCGGGAACGGAATGACCGTCATTGCGATCTCTCCTTTCGGTTTTCGGCATGGCTCGGGTAGGGGCATGGCGTGAGGCGGTCACGCCGACCGGGGCGAGCAAGTGAGGGCTAGATGCCGGCGGGCTCGGCAGCCGCATCGGCGCAGAGGGCCGGGCGGAACGGGGCCAGGAACGGCAGGTCCGGGGCCAGGTGGGCGAACTCCCGGCAGACTGCCTCCGCTTGTGCCGGGGTGGTCTCGGGGGTGCGGATGCGGGACCAGTAGCCGGAGGCGTCGCCGGCGACCGCGACACCGGGACGGTCTGCCCGGATGCCGGTCACGGAGACCACGGCGTCCGGGGCGATGTCGCCCAAGCCCATCTCGGCGGTCTGTTTGTCGTTGACGCGGTGGACCACGCGCCCGGTGAGCTGGGCCCGCAGGGCGGTGGCGCCCTTGCCCAGGTCGGAGCCGAAGCGCTGCCCGCACGCCTCCAGATAGATCCCGACCGCGCGGGCCATCTGGCCGAGCCGCACCAGTTGCATGACCGTGTGATCGCGGGCAGCCTCCTCCTTCTTGGAGGTCACCAGGAACAACTCCGCCACCTCGTCGATCAGCACGACCAGCGGCGCCGGCCGCACCTTCGCCGGCAGCTCCCACAGGTCCGAGACGCCACGCAGGGCGAGCAGATCGAAGCGCTCTTCCATCTCCGCCACCAGCGCGTCGACCAGGTGCCCGGCACTCTCGCGGTCGGTGGCCAGCGCCGACAGCCGCGGCGCGTACCGGGATTGCTCGACTCCGCGCTTGCAGTCGATGCCGACCAGGCCCACCGGCAGCCGAGCCAGGCCCTGGATCAGGTTGCGCTGATACATCGACTTGCCGGACTGGTTCGCGCCCAGGGTCAGGGCGTGCGGGATCTTGCGGTAGTCCCGCTCGAAGACCGTGCCGTCCTCCCGCAGCGCCACCGGGACCACCAGGTCACGGGACACGGCCCGGCGTGGCATCCGGACCCGGCCAAGGACGTCATAGCCGGTCATGCGCAGTTCGACATAGCCGGGCTTGGACTCCATCACGGTCACCGACTGCACACCCCAGGCGTGCCGCAGGCGCTGCGAGGAAGCGGCGATGTCGGCCGGCTCCAGCCCCGCGGGCAGCCGCAGCGAGACCCGCAGCCCGGTCGAGGTCGGACGCACCCGGCGCACCTTCGGCGGAACGGGCCGCACCTCACGGCGGGCCACGTTGCGCGTCATGAACGCCCGCAGGGCGGACGGCTGAACCGTCAGACCGCACACGTCCATCGTCGAGGCGTAGGAGAAGGTGAACCGGCCCCAGGTGACCGGCATCCCGACCAGCGACCAGTACACGCGCGGAGCGCGGACCTTCGCGTAGCCGAGGCCGCTGGCCCCTGCTAAGGCTCCCGTGGCCTCCAGCCACGTCGGCAGGTCAGCCATGGTCAGGCCACCGAGGTGATCGCGACCGCGCGGAACGAGATCCCGTGCCGCTTCTGGCCGTTGAACTCGTTCTCCCAGTCCCGCGCCCTCAGCCCGACGACCCGCACCGGCATACCCGGCGCCAGACCCTCCGGGTAACCCGTCTCCGGGATGGTCACCTGGTACAGGTTCCCTTCTCCCTCGTCCGAGACCAGCAGGCCCACCGTCGACAGCGCCGCACCGGTGTCCCGGTCCACGGCCCGCTCACCGGTCTTCTTGTTCGCCATCTTGGGTTCCGGCGCAGTCGCCACGAACACCACAGCGGTCGAAGTGTCGATCTTGAAGGACGGCATCAGTACTCCCAGCGTTGATGTTGGAGCAGCCCAACAGGGCCGCTTGATGCTCGCTGTCCTAGGACTGCGAGCCGCTAAGAGAGATAGTGCATCGCAGTCCTAGGACTGTCAACAGTCCTAGGACTATGTTTCACTAGTCCTCGTCGAGAGGGGTTCTAGATGGCGCCCAAGTGGCGAGAGCTGGCAGACAAGCTGGCCGAGCAGATCAGAAGGGGTGAATACGCCCCTGGCCAGCAGCTTCCGCACATCAGAACGCTTGTCGAGGCAGGCGAAGGCTCCAAGGCCACCGTGCATGCCGCCTACAAGGCACTGGAAGCCGAAGGTCTGGTCACTTCGTCGCGCGGCCACGGCACCGTCGTGCGCCAGCAAGTTCCCCTCAAGCGCTTGGGCATCGCCCGCTACGACAAAGCCAAGTGGCGGGACGGCGACGAGGTCGCCTTCATCGCGGACCGCGTGGCTTCCGGGCGGGGGTACCGCCGGAACGAGCAGACCCAAACGGTCAGTCGCGTCGTGGCACCACCGGAGGTGGCAGCCGCACACGGGCTACCGGAGGGCGCCGAGGTCTACGCCCGCGCGCGTCTGGTCAAGGAAGGCGATCAGCCGACGCACACGCTGACCAGCTACTACCGGCCCGAGCACGTCGAAGGCACGCGGCTGGTGGACCCCACGCCGGGACCCGCCGGCCGAGGCGGTGGATTTCGCGTGCTGTACGACGCGGGTTACGAGATCGATCACATGAGGGAGCGACTGTTCGCCCGTGCCGCCACCCCGGACGAGGTGAAGCAGCTCCAGCTACCGCCGGGTGAACCGGTCGTCGAGTTGCATCGGACGACCTACACCGCCGACGGCACCATCGTGGAGTTCGCCATCGGGGTACACGCGGCATCGCGCTTTGCGTGGGAGTACGACTTTAAGGTGCCCGACTCGGCGAAGGACAGGGAAGGTCAGCAGTGATCTCGACACAGGATTGGGCAGACGCCCGGCGCGTGTGGGACTACCACCAGATGGGCCACTCACCCCGGCCATGCTCGGTTGCCATCGGACTCGGCAGCCACGACCTAGGCGTGGCCGACACGGCAGTGAACCTGTACAAGCGCGGCATGGCCCCCCTGCTCCTGTTCACCGGCGCCACCAGTCCCACAACACGGGAACGCATGCCCCGCGGTGAAGCCGTCCACTACCAGGAACGGGCACTAGAGCTTGGTGTCCCCAGCACGGCCGTTCTCGTCGAACCGCGCGCCCGCAACACGGGCGAGAACATCCGCTTCTCACGAGAGGTGTTGGAAGAGGCCGGCATCGAAGTGTCCTCGGTACTACTGATCAGCAAGCCCTACGAGGAGCGGCGAGCGTACGCCACCGCACGCAAGCTCTGGCCCGAAGTCGAGGTCGTCAGTGCTTCCACTCCGATGACGCTCGACCAGTACGTCGACTCCATCGGCGACGCCCACCTAGTGATCGACATGCTGGTCGGTGCACTTCAGCGATTGATGGTCTACCCAGATCAGGGATTCATGATCAGCCAACCGATCCCCGCCGACGTGGCCGAGGCATACGAGCGCCTGCGCCGAGCAGGCTTTACAAGCCGTCTACTCCAGGATAGGCAAGCTCAGGCCTTGAGCCAGACACGGCGGTGACGCGCCACGGCGTACGCTCTCTCCACCTGCTCAGGGGTGAGCTTGCCGACCAGCGGACCGAGAGCCGCGACTTCTCGCTCCTGGTAGATGCGCACCGCGTACTGAGTAGCAGCGCGATCGAGAGACGCGACACCGACGAAAACGAGGACTGGTTCAACAGCCACGGTGAAGTCGCAGTACCGTCCCAGCACCCCTCGCACATAGTCGGCCTCGGCCTTGCTCGCAGCAGCGTAGGGGTGCGGCTGCCCGCCGTTGACTTTGGCCATGGTGTCGCCAACCCAGACCGAGGCACCTCGGTGGGTCTTGGTGTTGATGGTGAACACTCCCCCAGGACCGATCAGTAAGTGATCGATGTCGCCACCGTTGCTCTTCTCGACACCGTGAAGGACCCGCCAGCCCAAGACAGTCAGGCGTTCCAACTCCCGGCCGACCCGGCGCTCCCCCTCAAGCCCCGTGTACCAGTTATCCCATTCCGAGGACTGCCGCAGCAGCTTCGCTCGCAGCCTTTGCGCAGTTGATGGTCCCCGCTCAGCCATCATCCCCAGAAGAGCGGCACCGGGGCGGTTCCTTGCCAGGTCATCACTGGGAGAGAGGGGCGGGAGGGGAGTCAGCCGCTCCGCACGGCGTCCGGAGGCCGGTGGACCGGGCACTCGACCGGGTGGCTGAGGGGTCGACGTATGAGTACGAGCAGGCGCCGAGACCACGGTGATCCCATCACCAAGGTGCGACCGCAGCAGGGCTAACGCTTCATCTCGATACTTCTGCACCTTGATCGTCACGGTTTTCGTCGCTCGATCAGCCCATGCGACCGCTGTGCCGTCCGACAGATTGACGTAGAGCCGATCCTTTCCGTGCCGCTTCCACGCATTCACCGTCAGATCGCTCACCGATCGCCCCCATGTCCGCCGCTTCCACCCATATGCCAGCAGCCAGCGGCTACACGGACAAGACCGCCGGACCCTCAGCAAGCTGTTACAGGTTTCTCTACCTCATCAAGCCCCGGCTGCGCTCCGCTCCGCCGGGCGCGCTTCCCGGCTCCGCTCCGGGCGCCGCTCCTGCCTCCGGCCCGCTCCGCCCGCGCTGCGCCGACGCGCGCCCACACGTGGACAGGGCCGGAGGCCATGAGGCGATCACCGCACAGAACGGGGCACGGTCAAGGCAATGCCTCCGGCGGGGGATCAGCCGGCACCGGGATGGAGGGGGCGCCATCGCTGACCGCGGGTCCGTAGGTGGCGTGCGTGGGGTGCTCCCATCCCGTCCACCGTCGCCCCAGGCAGAGCCGAGCAGACGCGGCCCATGGCGTCCAGGTCGTTCGTACAGTGGCGCGCTCCACCTGGACGCCATGAACCACGCCCGCTCCACGGTGTGTGGGTCGACGGCGGACGGGATGGGAGCTGGGGTGAGTGGTGGGCTTAGGCTTCGGCGAAGTTGAACGTTGCAGCGCAGGCGAAAGCCCGAAGCAGATCAATTGTTGTCGGCCGAGAGGTCCGAGCGCATGGCACCTCTGGTCTCCAGACGCAGTTCCAGGTACCTGCGTGTCAGTTCCTCGAGTTCATCGCTGTCAAGACGCGCCCCCGCGCTCACGGCATCACGCATCATTCGCACTGCCCGACTACATTCCTCAGCCGGGCGAACGACGGAAGGCGGCGCCAGAATCTCCAATTCGTGGCGTGATGCGTAGCAGTGGGTGTAGGCCGACCGTGTTAGCCGGTACCGCTCGCCCGCATCGAGGCCGGGCGTGGCAGCGATGTTCCGCAGATCGCTGCCAGCTTGGGCATGAGCCGCGAGAAACCTTGAGTAGAGCTCCCGCCGTGTCCTATGCCACTCAGACACCGCCTCCCGCCGTGCCCTTCGGTGCTCCACGAGAAGTGCCGATCCTAAAGCAATCACGCCACCGACAAGTGTTGCCACTAGTGATATCCAGGCCACTTCGGAACGGTACAAGCATCGGGCGCGGGGGCCCAGTGGGCGTGCCCCAACCGTGCCCGATAGAGCGGTAAGCAACGGGGAACACCGGGCAGTCACAGCGTCCCAGCATGAGAACGGCCCCCAACCTAAACCACAGGTCAGGGGCCATTCTCACTGCTCATCGCGCGGAGGCGGTGGGATTTGAACCCACGGTGACATCGCTGCCACGACGGTTTTCAAGACCGTTCCCTTCGGCCGCTCGGGCACGCCTCCCCGCGCCTGCCGGTGATCGGCGGCGCGGGGACAAGGGTAACGGGTCCGGGGTCCGGGGGTGAGGTCAGTTGTCGCCCGTGCGGGAGCCCAGGGTGAGTTCCGCGGTGCGCTCCTTGCCGTCGCGCTCGTAGGTGATCGTGACCTCGTCGCCCGGCTTGTGGGTCCAGATCTCGCCGATCAGGGTGGGGCCGGAGTCGATGACCCGGTCGTCGAGCTTGGTGATGACGTCGCCGGGCTGCAGACCGGCCTTGTCGGCGGGGCCACCGGGGTCGACGGGCTCGGAGCCGCCCGCGCCCTGCTCGGTGATCTTCGCGCCGCCCGCCGTGTCCTCCAGGGAGACCGACGCGCCGATCTTGGCGTACACCGGCTTGCCCGTCTTGATCAGTTCCTGGGCGACGTACTTGGCCTGGTTGATCGGGATGGCGAAGCCCAGGCCGATCGAGCCGGCCTGCCCCGTGCCGAAGCCGCCGTTGCTGGTGGACTGGATCGCGGAGTTGATGCCGATCACGTTGCCCTGGGCGTCGAGCAGCGGACCGCCGGAGTTGCCCGGGTTGATGGACGCGTCGGTCTGCAGGGCACTCATGTACGACGCCTGGCTGCCGGCGCCGTCGCTGGAGGCGACCGGGCGGTTCTTCGCGCTGATGATGCCCGTCGTCACCGTGTTGGACAGGCCGAAGGGCGCGCCGATCGCGATCGTCGAGTCGCCGACGGCCACGTCGTCGGAGTTGCCGAGGGTGAGCGGCTTCAGGTCCGAGGGGGCGTTCTCCAGCTTGATGACGGCGACGTCGTAGCCCTGTGCGTGGCCGACCACCTCGGCGTCGTACTTCTTGCCGTTCGGGAAGGTCACCGAGACCTTGCCGTCGTCGACGGCGTCCGCCACCACGTGGTTGTTGGTGACGATGTGGCCCTGGGTGTCGAAGACGAAGCCCGTGCCGGTGCCGCCCTCGCCGCTGCTGCTCTCGGCCTCGATGGTGACCGTGCTCGGCAGCGCCTCGGCGGCCACGGCGGCGACCGTGCCCGGGTCGCGCTTCACGTTGCCGCCGCTGGCGGACGCCGAGAGGGTCGTCGAGCCGCCGCTGTCGTTCTCCTTGGCCAGGGTGTAGCCCAGGCCGCCGCCCGCGCCGCCCGCGACCAGCGCGGCCACCAGGACCGCGGCGAGCATACGGCCGCGTCCGCCGCCGTTCCTCTTCGGCGCCGGCTGCTGTGGCGGGGAGCCCCAGCCGCCCTGACCGTATCCGGCGCCGCCGTCACCGTACGACGGGATGGACGGCGGAGGGGGCGGGGGCCAGGAGGCGTCGGGGGCGGAGGAGGAGGGGGTGGGGCCCTGGCCGCCGGGGGCGCCGTGCGGGCCCCAGCCGGTCCCGCTCCCCGGCGCCTGGGGGGCGGGGCCGTGTCCCTGGTCCGCGCTCTGCGCGGGCGCCGCCGGCGGTGCGGCCCGGCCCGGGTCCGGAGCCGCCCCCGGGGCCGGGTGCCCCTGGTGCGCCGAGGCAGCGGGAGCATCCACCGGCGCGGGCGGCGGTGCGGACGGGGCGGGGGGTACCGCGGTGCCCTCGTTCTCGGTGCTCACAGCTTCTCTCCTAGATCCACGGCTGTTGTTGTCGGTCGCACTCGGTCACGCTCGTTCACGCCCGTCCACGAGTCCGGCGCGATGCAGCTGTGCAGGTCCCTTTGTATGACGTCAGCTTTTCCCACGGGCCGTCAGGGCACCGTAAGCCGATCCTGTGGGTCCGGAGCCATCCTTTATATAGGGCATTACTCACGTAAGGCGCGCCACCCGATGCCTCCGACCGGACGGCGACCCCGTTCACGCCACTCCGAGCACCCGTCTACCCGTGCACGGTGGCACCATGACGCGGTGACCCACGCACGGCAGCACCCGACCCAAGTCGTCGCGCACCGCGGGGCCTCCGAGGAGGCTCCCGAGCACACCCTGGCCGCGTATCGCAAAGCGATCGAGGACGGTGCGGACGCGCTCGAATGCGATGTGCGCCTGACCGCCGACGGTCACCTCGTGTGCGTTCACGACCGTCGCGTCAACCGTACGTCCAACGGCCGCGGTGCGGTGTCGGCGCTCGAGCTCTCCGATCTGGCCGCCCTGGACTTCGGCTCCTGGAAGAGCCGCGACGCCTTCGGGGGGCCGCGCACCGAGGAGCCGGACTGGGAGCACCGCCCGGAGGACCGGGAGGCCACCTCCGTCCTCACCCTGGAGCGGTTGCTGGAGCTGGTCACCGACGCCGGGCGCCGGGTCGAGCTGGCGATCGAGACCAAGCACCCCACCCGGTGGGCGGGACAGGTGGAGGAGCGGTTGCTGCTCCTGCTCAAGCGGTTCGGCCTCGACGCGCCCGCCGCCGCGGAGGACTCCCCGGTGCGCGTGATGAGCTTCTCCGCGCGATCGCTGCACCGCGTGCGCGCCGCCTCGCCGACGCTGCCCACGGTCTATCTGACGCAGTTCGTCTCGCCGCGGCTGCGCGACGGGAGACTGCCCGTCGGCGTGCGGATCGCGGGGCCCTCGATCCGCATCGTGCGCGGTCACCCCGCGTACATCGAGCGCCTGAAGCGGTCCGGGCACCAGGTGCACGTGTGGACCGTGAACGAACCGGAGGACGTGGAGCTCTGCGTGCGCCTCGGCGTGGACGCCATCATCACCAACCGCCCCCGCGCGGTGCTCGACCAGCTCGGCCGCTGACCGCGTGGCGCCCCATCCGTCCCACCTGCCCCAGGAGTGGCGCGCACGCGTCTTGACCCGGTGCCCGGTTCCGGCGCATCCTCACTTCTCGGCCACAGCGACGAAATCCAGCCACACGGCTACGGGGTGTGCTCCGGCGCGTTCGCTGCGTGTTCGACCGCCTGGAGTGCGTCACCGCTCACGGATCGGCCGGTTTCCGGTTCGGGCCCATGGGGCATCCACTCCGTGGCGTGGGGCGAAGGAGGTCTCGGGGGTGGCGTTGGTGGTGGCACAGGAGGTGCCCACGTCGTCGAGCATGGCCGTACCCCATGGCCCTGCGGGCGTGGGGGAGGCCAGGCGCCGCATGCGTGCGCAGCTGCGCGACGGCGGGGTGGCGGACTCGGTCGTCGACGACGCCGTACTGATCCTTTCCGAACTGCTGAGCAATGCGTGCAAACACGGCCGGCCGCTCGGCGAGGCCCTGGCCGGGGACGGGGACGTACGCGCCGCCTGGCGGGTGGACCCGTGCGGACGGCTCGTCGTGGAGGTCACGGACGGCGGCGGTCCGACCCGTCCGGCGCCGGCCACCCCGTCGGTCACGGCGCACGGCGGCCGGGGGCTGAACATCATCACCGCGCTGGCCGACGACTGGGGGGTGCGCGACGAGGTGCCGGGCGAGGTCACGGTATGGGTCGTCGTCCACGACGACGTGTACGACCCGGACGCCGGAGCCGGGCACCGGCGCGAGGACTTCGCCGCGCGGGTGACGGCTCCCACGGTCTCCCGCCTGCCCGGGCTGGGCTTCGCGGACGTCTTCGACGACCTGGGCTGAGGGCGGCCCGGGCCGAGGGCGCACCCGGCCGAGGGCGACGGACACGGCGTCGCTCCGGTCCCGTGTCCGCCCGCGGTGTCCCGGATCGGCACGTTGTCCACAGGTTCCCGTCGGCCGTGGCGCGAACGGCTAGGCTCACGCCCGTACGAGACGAGCCGTAACCGGGAGACACCCACGATGGCCAAGAAGCGACCCCAGACGAAGGCCAAGCGCCCGCAGCTCACGGACGGGCAGATCCCGGTCGTCGGCGCCCGCGAGCCCTGCCCGTGCGGCAGCGGCCGCCGGTACAAGGCCTGCCACGGCCGGGCCGCCGCGCACGCGGCGACCGAGCTGGTGCACCGCCCGTTCGAGGGGCTGCCGGGCGAGTGCGACTGGGTGGCGCTGCGCGAACTGGTGCCGGCCGCCACCGTCGAGCTGACACTCAAGGGCGGCCTGCCCGAGGGCGTCCCGTCGGTCACGCTGGCCACGGTCCTGCCGATGGCCTGGCCCGCCCTGCGCCGCGACGACGGCTCGGTCCTGCTCGGCCTGCAGAACGAGACCTCCTCCGGCGACATCAGCCGCGACCTCGCCGACACGCTGCAGCGCGCGCTCACCGCGGCCCCGGGCACGCCGGTGCAGGCCCGGCGGGCTCCCGCCGACGGCCCACGGCTGCAGGATCTGCTCGACCCCGAGGGTGCTTTCCAGCCGGTCGTGCACAGCGGGTTCGAGTTCTGGGTCCCGGACCCGGAGAACGCCACGCCGGACGTCACCGCCTCCCTGGAGCGGGCCAACGCCGCGGCCATCCCGACCGTCAAGCTGTCGGGCGCGGACGCCGCGTACTGGTGCGAGACGCCCGAGAAGAACCATCTGCGGTGGGTCATGCCGCACCCCGAGGAGCAGCTTCTGGACGCCCTCGCGCGGCTGCACGCGGCGGGGGGCTCCTCCCTCGGCGAGGGCACCCGTCTGGTGGGCTCCTTCCGCGCTCACGGGCTCACCGTGCCGGTCTGGGACCTGCCCAGCGGGGTCGGCGCCGAGGACGTGGAGAAGCCGGCGGCCGAGTTCGCCGAGCGGCTCGCCGCCGCGCTGGCCACGGACGCGCCGCTGACCGCCGACGAGCGCCGTGCGCGCGGTGGCCTGACGAACCGCCAGGTCACGCTGAGCTGAGGCGAGAGCGCGCACCCGGTCCCGCCGGCCGCACGGCCGGCGGGACCGCCCGGTCGCGCGCTCTCGGCCCGTGCGCAACTCCCGGTCCGGACAAGCCAATCGATGACCGGAAAAGCCGAGACCGAATTTGCGAACCGCCGATCTCTTGTTACCGTTCCAGTAGCCCGGTTGCTGGTGCATCCCCCGTCGCCAGCAACCGGGCCTTCGCGTGTCGGCCACCGTTCACGGAACGCGGTTGCCCGCCAACTGCAAGTGTTCGCTTGAGAGTTGGCCCCGAGTGACAGCATCCGCGGTCCCTCACGGCACCACCGGCGAGGCCTCGGGACACGTGGTCCTCCCGCCCGGGCGGAAGGACCACGCCCCGGCCGGGGCGCCGTGCGCGCCCGCTACACCTCGGGCGCGCTCACACCCGTACGGGTGAGGGCGTCGACCACGGCGTCCACCACCGCCTCGACACCGGGCACCCACGGCGAGGCCGAGCCGGGCAGCGGCGCGCGCTCCCAGCGGATCCCGCCCCGCGCGGTCTCGGACGGGGGCAGCGCGATGTAGCCGCCCTCACCGTGGAAGCGGAGGGAGCCGGGGACGAAGTCCTTGGCGTACAACAGCTCGCCCAGCTGCTCCATGGAGTAAGGCTTCACCAGGATCGACCAGCGGGCCGGCGAGGCGACGACCGGGCCGAGCCGCATGCCGCCGCGGTCGAGCGCGGCGAGGGCGCGGGCGGCCGGCAGAGCCGGCAGGGACACCGCGCAGGGAGCCTTTCCGCCGGTGGCGAGGATGATCGGCGCCGTCGGCCTGTTCCCCCACCACCAGCGCACCATGCGCGCGTCGGTGGTGGCGGCGAGGAGGCCGGGGTCGAACGGATGGGCGCCCGGCACCGTGCACTCGGGGTCGGGGCAGGCGCAGCGGGACCGGCCCTGCGGGTCCGCCGCCACGCCCGGGAGTACGGGCCACTGCCAGTCCGTGGCGAAGGTCAGGGCCGCGCCGGTCAGATCGGGCCCTCCGTCGCCGCGCCGGGACAGGAGCCTGCGTCGCCTTCCGAGGATCTCGCGCATGAGCGCTCGTTCCTTTCCGTTGCACGCCTGGCAACACCGTGGTCCAGATCACGTCATGTGTCGATCACTTCACTGTGCGTACCTATGGGCGCATCACACCCCCGCGCCAGGCAGGGGTAACCCCTATGGGCCGAGCATGGGCTGCCTCCACGGCCGCTCCACCCGTACCGCGTCTATCAGAAGTACAGGTGTGGCGTGGGGGTGGCGAAGTCTGGCGTTTGCCGTCGCGCGTGTTTCTCTCCGCCTCCGCCACGGGAGGATGGGGCACGGTCGTCGGTGGTTAAGACGCCCGGGTCCGTCGCCAGGTTCCCGAGCGGTTCTCCACCACCCCTGGCCTTCACCGGGTACGTACCCATCACGACCGTCGTGACGCTCCGTCGAGCAAGGCCAGTCGACCGCAATAAGCCTCCCCCTGAGGCAGTTTCAAGCCAACTCCACCTTTCGGCAAGGGGTCTGCAGGGAGTTCTCTTCAGCCCCACGGACACCAGGAATCCCAGCAGGACAATGCTGGACATCTCCTCACGAATACGTGTACATGTGGAGACACTGCCGGCGACGCAGAATGACATGGGGGTTTGCGATGCTTTTGAGCAGTACGTACCGGTCGGAAAGCCGGACACCATGAACGCTCCGCACCCTCCGAAAGTGGCCGGAATCGATTCAACGGTTCCCTCACCCGCACACACTGTCGCTTCCGTCACCGCGGGTACCTCCCCGGCTCCCCCGGCAAACCCCCACAGCGCGCCGGGCGCGCTGCTCCAGGGCCGGCTCGCCGGCTGGGTCTCCGACCTCACGACCCTCCACGAGCTCACCGAACGCCTGGCCCGCGCGAGCACGCTCGACGAGGCGCTCCGGGAACTGCTGCGCGCGGGAGCCGCCCTGGTGGGCGCACGGCGCGGTCTCGTCACCTTGGAACCCGCCGACGGTCTCGGCCCGGCCCCCACCATCGGTCTGGGACTGGCCCGGGCGGATCTCGGCCACATGGAGACGGTGCCGCGCGGCTCACTGCCGTACGGCAGGATCCTCGACGGACTGTCCGGCGCCGACGAGGGCGTCGCCGAACCCGACCTGTTCGCCGGGAAGGGACTCGACCCCCGGCACCGCGAGGTCGCCGCCCGCCTCGGCTACGCCGCCAGCTTCGCCCTCCCCCTCGCCACCGGGGCCGCCGGACGCCTGGGCGCCGCGGTGTGGCTCTACGACGAGCCGGCCGAGCCGTCGAAGCGGCAGCGCCACCTCGTGGGCCTGTACGCCCGGCACGCCGCCGAGCACCTGGCCCGGCTCCTCGAACTCGAGCGCACCCGCGCGTGCATGGCCACGATGGCCGAGGAGCTGCTGCCCTCCCGTCTCCCCCGGGTCGCCGGCGTCCAGCTCGCCGTGCGGCACCGCGCCTCCCCGCGCGGGGGCGGCGACTGGTACGACGCGCTGCCGCTCCCGGACGCCGCCCTCGGCCTCGCCGTCGGGTCCGTCACCGGGTCGGGGGCCGTCGCGGTCGCGGCGATGGGCCGGCTGCGGGCGTCGCTGCGCGCGTACGCCGTGATGGAGGGCGAGGATCCGGTCGCCGTCCTGTCCGACCTGGAGCTGCTGCTCCGGCTCACCGAGCCCGCCCGGTCGGCCACCGCCCTGTTCGGCTACTGCGAACCCGCGCTGCGCCGGATCACGCTGGCCGGTGCCGGGCACAGTCCGCCGCTGCTGCTCGGCGAGCGCCGCACCGAGTTCGTCGAGACGTCGGTCTCCGCCCCCCTGGGCATGCTCGCCTGCTGGGAGGCGCCGAGCGTGGAGGTCCAGGCGGAGCCGGGGGAGACGGTCCTGCTCTACACCGACGGACTGCTGCACCGCACCGGCGACCCGACCGACCGCGCCTTCGCGCGGCTGCACGCGGCGGCGGCCGGGGTGCCGAAGGCCTTGCGCCGCGACCCCGGCGCCGTCGCCGACCACGTGCTGCGCGCGGTGCTGCCCGAGGGCACGGGCACGGCGGGCTCCGAGGAGGACGTGGTACTGCTGGCGGCGCGGTTCGAGTAGCTCCCCGCGGCTCTCCCCGCCCCCTCCGCCACAGGCCCGCGCCCCGTTCGACCGTTTCCGCACGACCGTACGATGGGGAGTGGTCCAGTGCCGTATCGAGGAGGATGACCGTGGCCGAGGAGCTGCCGGAGACCCCGGAGACTGCCGAGGAAGAGCCCGTGAAGCAGCGCAAGAACGGCCTGTACCCGGGCGTGTCCGACGAGCTGGCCGAGAACATGCGGAACGGCTGGGCCGACACCGAGCTGCACGATCTGCGGCCGATCCCCCAGGCCGCGGAGACCGCCGCCCGCCGCGCCGCGCTCTCCGCCCGCTTCCCGGGTGAGCGCCTGGTCGTCCCCGCGGGCAACCTGAAGACGCGGTCGAACGACACGGAGTACTCCTTCCGCGCGTCGGTCGAGTACGCCTACCTCACCGGCAACCAGACCGAGGACGGCGTCCTCGTCCTGGAACCCACGGCCGACGGCCACAAGGAGACGATCTACCTCCTGCCCCGCTCCAACCGGGAGAACGGCGAGTTCTGGCTGGACGGCCAGGGCGAGCTGTGGGTCGGCCGCCGCCACTCCCTCGCCGAGGCCGAGCAGCTGTACGGCATCCCCGCCTCCGACGTCCGCGAGCTGGCCGGCGCGCTGCGCGAGGCCACCGGCCCGGTGCGGGTCGTGCGCGGCCACGACGCCGGGATCGAGGCGGCGCTGGCCGACAAGGTCACCGCCGAGCGCGACGAGGAGCTGCGCGTCTTCCTCTCCGAGGCGCGGCTGGTCAAGGACGACTTCGAGATCGGCGAGCTGCAGAAGGCCGTCGACTCCACCGTGCGCGGCTTCGAGGACGTCGTGAAGGTCCTCGACAAGGCCGAGGCGACCAGCGAGCGCTACATCGAGGGAACGTTCTTCCTGCGCGCCCGCGTGGAGGGCAACGACGTCGGTTACGGCTCCATCTGCGCCGCCGGACCGCACGCCTGCACGCTGCACTGGGTGCGCAACGACGGCCCGGTCCGCTCCGGCGACCTGCTGCTGCTCGACGCGGGCGTGGAGACGCACACGTACTACACGGCCGACGTCACGCGCACGCTGCCGGTCAACGGCACGTACAGCGAGCTGCAGAGGAAGATCTACGACGCCGTGTACGACGCCCAGGAGGCCGGCATCGCGGCGGTGAAGCCGGGCGCCAAGTACCGCGACTTCCACGACGCCGCCCAGCGCGTGCTGGCCGAGCGGCTCGTCGAGTGGGGCCTGGTCGAGGGCCCGGTGGAGCGGGTGCTGGAGCTGGGTCTGCAGCGCCGCTGGACGCTGCACGGCACCGGTCACATGCTCGGCATGGACGTCCACGACTGCGCCGCCGCGCGGACCGAGGCGTACGTGGACGGCACGCTGGAGCCCGGCATGGTGCTCACCGTCGAGCCGGGTCTGTACTTCCAGGCCGACGACCTCACCGTGCCCGAGGAGTACCGCGGCATCGGCGTCCGCATCGAGGACGACATCCTCGTCACCGCGGACGGCAACCGGAACCTGTCCGACGGGCTGCCCCGCCGGTCGGACGAGGTCGAGGCGTGGATGGCCGCCCTGAAGGGCTGACGCACGACACGGCGGCCGGGCACACGCGCGTGTGCCCGGCCGTCGCTACACCGCGACGAGCGGGGCGTTCTCACGCCACTTGAGGATCTTGTCGAAGCTCACCACCGCGCCGCCCCGTCCCGGCTTGTTGCCGACGTGGACGTGGTCGGCGAGCGCCTGGATGAGGCACAGCCCCCGCCCGTGCTCGGCGTCGAACGGCGCGGGGCGGGCCGGCGGACGGGAGCGGTTCCCGGTCGCGCCGGGGAAGCCGGGGCCCGCGTCGGTGACCTCGATACGGCACTTCTCGCCGTCGAGGTAGGCGGTCACCCGGAAGGCCTCCGAGGTGCCGCCCCGCGCGGTGTCCCCGCCGTGCTCGACCGCGTTCGCGCAGGCCTCGCTGAGGGCGACGGAGAGGTCGTAGGAGATGTCGGGGTCGACGCCCGCGGTCTCCATGGTGCCGAGCAACAGGCGCCGGGCGAGCGGCACGCTGGCGGCATCGCGCCGCAGATGGAGTGACCACCAGATGCTCATGCTCCAGCCTCCTGGCTGTGGCTCGACATACCGTTACCTATTGCCCTGAGTCCTCGCCCGTAAGCGTGGAGTTGACGTGACACCGCCCATATGGCGGGTGTGTCGCGGAGCCGACCGGTGTATGTGGGGCACTCCGCCACAGAAGCGATCTTCCGGTCGTACCTCATCTTGCGGACCTGCCGTACGGCCGTTGGCGGGCTGGTGCGATGATGAGCGCGCCATGACTGCCCCCCACCCGCGCACGGCGCGCTCCGGACGAGGGGTCCGGATCCTGCGGGCCGCGGTGTTCGCCGCGGTCTGCGTCGTGCTGGCCGGGGCAGGTCACGCGCTCGCCTCCCGCACCGCGGTACCGCTGTGGACGCTGGGCGCGGGCTTCCTCGGGGTCCTCGCGGTCGCCGCTCCGCTCGCCGGGCGCGCGCGGTCGCTGCCCGGGATCGCCCTGCTGCTGGTGTGCGGCCAGACGGCCCTGCACACGCTGTTCGGCCTGGGACAGCACGGCGCACCCGCCACGGGGTCGCCGTCCGCGCCCTCCGACGCCACGCTGGTCGAGCAGGCCGCACGGCTGCTGTGCGGAACCGCCGCGGCGGGGCTCAGCCCCGCGCAGGCCGAGCGCGTCCTGATCGAAGCACGCGTCCACCGCGCCGGGACCGCCACCCACGCGGAAGCCGCCGTGGACGCCCCGGCGTCCCTGCTGCCGTCACTGCCGATGCTGCTCGGCCACGTCCTCGCGGCGCTGGCCGCCGGATGGCTGCTGCGCCGCGGTGACCTGGCCCTGCTGCGCCTGACCGAGCTGTCGGCGCACGGTGTCGCCGAGGGAGCCCTCGTACGGTCCCTCCGCGCGGCGCTCGCCCTGGTGCGTGCCCTGCGCGCCGGGCTCCCGGGAGCACCGGAAGGGGCCCCGCGCATGGCGCGCACCGCGCTGCTCGCCCCGCTCCCGCCCCGTTCCGCCGGACTGCACCACACGGTGATCCGCCGGGGCCCGCCGGCCGCCGCCACCGCACTCGCTCTCGCCGCCTGACGCCAGGCGACCACCACTCCGGGTTCCCGGCCGCGGAGAGGGGCGCCGACGTGCGGCACGCGCGCGTGCGGCCGTTCCCGTGTGCGCCCGGCCGTCCGGCCCGAAAGGCCCGTCCGGCCGTACGCACGGCACCTCCCTCACCGTCAGTGAAACCCCAACCGAAGCGGAGTGCTTCTGCCATGAAGGCTTCCCGTATCGCCGCCGCCGGCGCCGTCGCCGGTGCCGCCGTCCTCGCCGTGTCCACCCCCTGTTTCGCCCACGTCAGCGTGCAGCCCGAGGGTGAGGCCGCGAAGGGCGGCTACGCGGTCGTCGGCTTCAAGGTCCCCAACGAGCGGGACAACGCCTCGACCACCAAGCTCGAGGTCACCTTCCCCACGGACCACCCGCTGGCGTCCGTGATGCCGCAGCCGGTCGAGGGCTGGGACGTCGAGGTCACCAAGTCCAAGCTGGACAAGCCGCTCGAGATGCACGGCGAGAAGATCAACGAGGCGGTCTCCAAGGTGACCTGGACCGCCAAGGGCGACGGCATCGAGCCCGGCTTCTTCCAGAAGTTCCCGGTGTCCGTCGGCACGCTCCCCGAGGACGCCGACGAACTCGTCTTCAAGGCCCTGCAGACGTACTCCAACAAGGAGGTCGTCCGCTGGATCGAGGTGCCGCAGGAGGGCCAGGAGGAGCCCGACCACCCGGCTCCCGTCCTCGCCCTGTCCGAGGCCTCCGAGGACGGCCACTCGCACGGTGCCGCGGCCGACGACGAGACCTCCGACGACACCGCGGCGGCCGGGAACGCCTCTGCCGAGACCTCCGCCTCCGACGACGAGGGCGACTCCGGCGGCACCGACACCACCGCCCGCGTCCTGGGCGTCGTCGGCATCGTGGTCGGCGCCGCGGGCGTCGCCTACGGCGTACTCGCCGGGCGTCGGCGCACCACCGCCTGACCCCTCCCCCTTCTCGACGGCGCGCACCGGGCCGCCCACGGCCCCGTGGCCTCCCGGTGCGCGCCGGAGCACTCACCTCTCAGGACCATTCATGCGCAAGAACACCTTCACGGCCGCGGCCCTGCTCGCCGTCGCCTCCCTCACCGTGTCCGCCTGCGGCAGCGGGTCCGGCGACAGCGGTGAACCCCTCGCCGTGGTCTCCGAGGAGGCCGGCGCCCGGAAGGCGGCCACCGTCCTCGACAACCCGTTCCAGAAGCCGGACCTCGTCCTCACCGACACGAAGGGCGAGAAGTACGACCTCCGTGAGGAGACCGCGGGCAAGCCGACCCTGATCTACTTCGGCTACACGCACTGCCCCGACGTCTGCCCGCTGACGATGAACAACCTCGCCGTGGCCAAGAAGCAGCTGCCCCGGGACCAGCAGGACGAGCTGCGGATCGTTTTCGTCACCACCGATCCGGAACGTGACACCTCCGCCGCGCTGAGCACCTGGCTCAAGGGCATCGACTCCCAGGTCGTCGGCCTGACCGGCGACTTCGACACCATCCAGGCCGGCGCCCGCACCCTCGGCATCTCGATCGACCCGCCGCGCAAGGACGACAACGGCAAGACCGTCTCCGACCACGGCACCCAGGTCATCGCCTTCTCGCCGAAGACCGACGGCGGTTACGTCCTCTACGGCGAGGACGCCACCGTCGAGGACTACACCAAGGACCTCCCCAAGATCATCAAGGGTGAGAACCCGTGAGGCGCCCGGCAACCGCTGCCCTGATCGTCGCCGGGGCGCTGGCCCTGGCGGGCTGCGGCGGCTCGGACGACGGCAC
This sequence comes from Streptomyces sp. 12E, assembly GCF_055633275.1. NCBI lineage: Bacteria > Bacillati > Actinomycetota > Actinomycetes > Kitasatosporales > Streptomycetaceae > Streptomyces > Streptomyces sp. 12E. The sequence goes on from NZ_JBVNCJ010000001.1 coordinate 3,561,606, forward strand.
GGCGGACCTGTCCGTCGGCTCTGCGTACATGCCGCAGCCGGTCTCCGACATGGCCGCCGGCTTCCTCACCATCACCAACGAGGGCGACTCCGCGGACCGGCTGACCTCGGTCAGCAGCGACGTCGCCGGCCAGGTCACCGTGCACGAGACCGTCGACGGAGCCATGCGGGAGGTCGAAGCCCTCGACATCCCGGCCCACGGCAGCCTGGTGCTCGAGAGCGGCGGCAACCACCTGATGTTCGAACAGCTGAAGCGGAAGCCGAAGCGGGGCCAGACGGTCACCGTCGAGCTGCGCTTCGACCGGTCCGACCCCGTCACGGTCGAGATCCCGGTGAAGCCGGCCACCTACACCCCGAAGACCGGACACTGAGGGAGACACCCCTGTGACCCAGACCATCGCCCCCCGCGTGCGGACCCTGGTGCTGCTGCTCCTGGCCGTCACCGGCGCGCTCCTGGCCGGAGCCGCTCCCGCCTCCGCGCACGCCGCGCTGACCGGCAGCGACCCCGGCCAGGGGGCGGTGGTCGACACGGCGCCCGCCCAGGTCTCGCTCACCTTCTCCGAGCAGATCGCGGTGAGCGACGACGCCGTGCGCGTCCTCGACCCCAAGGGCGAGCGGGTCGACAAGGGCGACCCGGCCAACCCCAGCGGCACGACGTACACCGTGCGGCTGCTCAGCGGGCTGCCCGACGGCACGTACACCGTGGCCTACCAGGTGGTGTCCGCGGACAGCCACCCCGTCGCCGGTGCCTTCACCTTCTCCATCGGCGCACCCTCCGAGACCTCCGTCTCGGTCTCCGCACAGGCCTCCGACGACGGTCTGATCGGCTGGCTGTACGGCTTCGGCCGCTATGTGTCGTACGCCGGCTTCGCAGTCATGGCCGGCGGGGCCGCCTTCGTGCTCGCCTGCTGGGGACGCGGTTCCGGCGTGCGGGTGGTGCAGCGGCTGGTCGTCTCCGGCTGGCTGACGCTCACCGCGGCCACGCTCACGCTGCTGCTCCTGCGCGGCTCCTACACCACCTCCGGCGCGGTCGGCGACGTCTTCGACCTGTCGCTGCTCGGGGACGTGCTCCAGACGAAGACCGGCGCGGCACTGGTGTCCCGGCTGCTGCTGCTCGCCGCGGCGGCCCTGTTCATCGCGGTGCTGTTCGGCGCCCATGACAAGCGGGAAACCGAGGAGAAACGGGACCTGACCCTCGGGCTCGCGATCGGCGGGACGGTCGTGGCGGCCGGGCTCGCCGCCAGCTGGGCCATGTCCGAGCACGCCTCCCAGGGGCTCCAGACCGGCATCGCCATGCCCGTCGACGTGATCCACCTGCTGGCCGTCGCCGCCTGGCTCGGCGGACTCACCACGCTGCTCGTCGCCCTCTACCGGGCGCCCGCCGACACCCCGGTCGACCAGGACGCCGTCCAGCGGTTCTCCCGGCTCGCCTTCGGCAGCGTGGTGGTGCTGGTCGTCACCGGCGTCTACCAGAGCTGGCGGCAGCTCGGCTCCTGGTCGGCGTTGACCGACACCCGGTACGGGCAGCTGCTGCTCGCCAAGATCGGTCTCGTGGTGGTGCTGGTCGCGATCGCCTCCCTCTCACGGCGCTGGACGGCCCGGCTGGCCGAGGCACCGGCCCCGGCGGCGCGCGAGGAGGAGAAGCAGCCGGCGGCGGGCGGAGCCGCGGAGACCCAAAAGGGCGACGACGCCCGGGCCGCCCAGCTCGCCCGGCAGCGGATCGCGATGGAGAACGCCCGGCGGAAGCGGCTGCGCGACGCCGACCCCAACCGCTTCGGCCTGCGCCGCTCCGTGCTCGCCGAGGCGGGCGTCGCCGTCGTCCTGCTCGCCGTCACCACCGTGCTGACGCAGACCGAACCGGGCCGTACCGAGCAGGAGGCCGAAGCGGCCGCCTCCGCCTCGGCCTCGTCGTCCGCCTCGACCGGTCAGGGCACCGGAGCGGTGACGCTGAACATGCCCTTCGACACCGGCGGCGAGAACGGCAAGGGCGTCGTCACGGTCGACATCGACCCCGCCCGGACCGGCGACAACACCCTGCACGTCTATGCGGAGGGCCCCGACGGCCAGGCCGTCGACCTCCCCGAGGTGAAGGTCGCCCTCACCCTCTCCGCCAAGGACATCGGGCCGCTGCCCGTCGTCCCCGACCGCGTCACCACCGGGCACTGGTCGGCGAGCGGAGTGCAGATCCCCATGACGGGCGACTGGAAGATCGAGGTGACCGTGCGGACCTCCGACATCGACCAGGTGACCGTCTCGAAGAACGCGAAGATCGGCTGAACCACCATGCCTGACCAGTCCATCCCACAGCTCCGGATCCCCGAGGCACCCCAGGCGGAGCCCGGGGACCGGACCGCGGGGAACGGCATCTCCCGACGCCGGCTGCTCGGCACGGCCGGCGCCACCGGGCTCGTTCTCGGGGCGGCGGGCGGGGCCGCGGGATACGCGTCGGCGCCCGCCGCAGCCACCCCGCTGACGTCGGTGGGCGACAGCCGCGTCGAGTTTCACGTGAAACATCAGCCCGGCATCACCCAGCCGCTCCAGGCCCGCGGCCACCTCATCGCCTTCGACCTCGCCCCCGGAGCCGGACGCAGGGAGGCGACCGCACTGCTGCGCCGCTGGTCGGACACCGCACGCCGGCTGATGGCGGGCGAGCCCAGCGCGCGGGACGACACCGGCGTGGCCCGCGACGCCGGCCCCTCCTCGCTGACCCTCACCTTCGGCTTCGGCCACAGCTTCTTCGGGCGCACCGGTCTGGAGAAGCAGCGCCCCGTCGCCCTGGACCCGCTGCCCGACTTCTCCTCCGACCACCTCGACAAGGCCCGCAGCAACGGCGACCTGTGGGTGCAGATCGGCGCCGACGACGCCCTCGTGGCCTTCCACGCCCTGCGCGCCGTCCAGAAGGACGCGGGCTCGGCGGCCAGGGTGCGCTGGCAGATGAACGGCTTCAACCGCTCCCCCGGCGCCACCGCCCACCCCATGACCGCCCGCAACCTGATGGGCCAGGTCGACGGCACCCGCAACCCCAAGCCCGCCGATCCCGACTTCGACGAACGGATCTTCGTCCCCGGCCAGGGCGAGCCCGCCTGGATGGCGAACGGCTCCTACGTCGTCGTACGCCGTATCCGCATGCTGCTCGACGACTGGGAGAAACTGCCGGTCGAGGAGCAGGAGAGCGTCATCGGACGCCGCAAGTCCGACGGGGCACCGCTGTCCGGGGGCACCGAGACCTCCGAGATGGACCTGGAGAAGACGGATTCCCGGGGCAACCTGATCGTCCCGATCAACGCCCACGCGAGGATCACCCGCCCCGACCAGAACGGCGGCGCCGCCATGCTCCGCCGCCCGTTCTCGTACCACGACGGCATCGACGCGGACGGGGTGCCGGACGCGGGGCTGCTGTTCATCTGCTGGCAGGCCGATCCGCTGCGCGGCTTCGTGCCGGTGCAGCGCAAGCTCGACCGGGGTGACGCCCTGACGCCGTTCGTCCGCCACGAGGCGAGCGGGCTGTTCGCGGTGCCGGGCGGCGCGGCGGAGGGGGAGTATGTGGGGCAGCGGCTGCTGGAGGGATGAGAACCGTCCCGCTTCACCCCTGCGTGCTCTCGCGGGACCGCCGTCGGCCGGGGGCCCATTAGGGTGAGGTCATGCCAGCGAGCTATGCGTATCTCGGCCCAGAGGGCACCTTCACCGAAGTCGCCCTGCGCACGCTTCCCGAGGCGGCCACCCGCGAGCTGATCCCGTACGTGTCCGTGCAGTCCGCACTCGACGCGGTGCGCACCGGCGAGGCCGAGGCCGCCTTCGTCCCCATCGAGAACTCCGTCGAGGGCGGTATCACCACCACCCTCGACGAACTGGTCGCGGGCACCCCGCTGATGATCTACCGCGAGGTGCTGCTGTCGATCACCTTCGCGTTGCTCGTGCGCCCGGGCACCAAGCTGTCGGACATCAAGACGGTCACCGCCCACCCGGCCGCCCAGCCGCAGGTCCGCAACTGGCTGAAGACACATCTCCCGGACGCCGTCTGGGAGTCGGCCGCCTCCAACGCGGACGGTGCGCGACTGGTCCAGGAGGGCCGGTACGACGCCGCCTTCGCCGGCGAGTTCGCCGCCGCCCGGTACGGCCTGGAGGCCCTGGAGACGGAGATCCACGACGCGGAGAACGCCCAGACCCGGTTCGTGCTGGTGGGTCGCCCCGCCCGGCCCGCCGCACCCACGGGCGCCGACAAGACGTCCGTCGTGCTGTGGCAGCGCGACGACCACCCCGGCGGTCTGCGCGACCTGCTGGGCGAGTTCGCCACCCGTGGCATCAACCTGATGCTGCTCCAGTCCCGGCCGACCGGTGCCGGGATCGGCAACTACTGCTTCTGCGTCGACGCCGAGGGCCACATCTCGGACCGCCGGATGTCCGAGGCGCTGATGGGGCTCAAGCGGATCTGTCTGCAGGTGCGCTACCTCGGTTCGTACCCGCGTGCCGACGTACGGCCCGACGAGGTGCGTCCGCCGTTCCCCGGGACGTCGGACGAGGAGTTCACGGGGGCGGCGGACTGGGTCGCGCGGTGCCAGGACGGGCGGTTCTGACGGGTCCGGAGAAGACGGGCCCGGTCCTACCTGCTGATTTTCGTTGTCCACAGGAGTTATCCACAGGCCCTCTTCCTCATCTGGGGACGAGTCGACACCGAAGCTGTATCCGGTCGACACATCTCTCCACAGGGCATGACTCCGTTCACCGCCCCGCGCGCCGCGCTTTGTCCACCCTTTTCCCTCGGTCAACTCTTCAGGGTGATCTTTTTCCACCCGAAAGTGGGGATGAAAGGATTTTGTCCTGGGGATCTTCGGCTTTGATCAAACGTTCCGGAGCACCTCATTCCGAAGTCCACAGATCTTCCCCACACCCTGTGGATAACCTCCCGGGAGCGTGGATACCTGTGGACAACCGAAGCCCAAATTCCCTGCCGAGCAAGGAACTCCGGTCAACCGACGGCCCTCGAACTGACCCGTTCCAGGGGAAGCGCACTATTTGTTGACCTTGAGGGGCGTTTTACGCAATTCCCCCATAACGGAACGGGTGCCGCCGCGCCGCAATAGTGGGTCGTGGGGCGTCACCCCGCACCGGTAGCCTTGACCGCGTGATTGACCTTCGCCTGCTTCGTGAGGACCCCGACCGTGTGCGTGCTTCGCAGCGCGCCCGTGGAGAGGACGTCGCGCTCGTCGACGCCCTCCTGTCTGCCGACGAGCGGCGCAGGTCGTCCGGCGTCCGCTTCGACGAGCTGCGCGCCGAGCAGAAGTCGCTCGGCAAGCTCATCCCCAAAGCGGCCGGCGACGAGAAGGCCGAGCTGCTGAGGAAGGCCGAACAGCTCAAGGCCGACGTCAAGGCGGCCGACGCCGACCGTGACGCCGCCGCCGGCGAGACCCAGGAGCTGCTGCTCAGGCTGAGCAACCTCGTCCACCCCGACGTGCCCGTCGGCGGCGAGGAGGACTTCGTCACGCTGGAGACGCACGGCAGCATCCGCGACTTCGACGCCGAGGGCTTCGCGCCCAAGGACCACCTGGAGCTCGGCCAGCTCCTCGGCGCCATCGACGTCGAGCGCGGCGCCAAGGTCTCGGGCTCCCGCTTCTACTTCCTGACCGGCGTCGGCGCGCTGCTCGAGCTCGCCCTGGTGAACGCCGCGATGGCCCAGGCCACGGCCGCCGGCTTCACCCCGATGCTGACCCCCGCGCTGGTGCGCCCCCAGTCGATGGCGGGCACCGGATTCCTCGGCCAGGCGGCCCAGGACGTCTACCACCTGGACAAGGACGACCTCTACCTGGTCGGCACGTCCGAGGTGGCGCTGGCCGCGTACCACATGGACGAGATCCTCGACGCCGACCGGCTGCCGCTGCGGTACGCGGGCTTCTCGCCCTGCTTCCGCCGCGAGGCCGGCTCGCACGGCAAGGACACCCGGGGCATCTTCCGCGTGCACCAGTTCGACAAGGTCGAGATGTTCTCGTACGTCGCCCCGGAGGAGTCCCAGGCGGAGCACCAGCGGCTGCTGGAGTGGGAGAAGCAGTGGCTGACCTCGCTGGAGCTGCCGTTCCGCGTGATCGACGTCGCCTCGGGCGACCTGGGTTCCTCGGCCGCGCGCAAGTACGACTGCGAGGCGTGGATCCCGACCCAGGGCAAGTACCGCGAGCTGACCTCGACCTCGGACTGCACCGAGTTCCAGTCGCGCAGGCTGTCGATCCGCGTCCGTGAGGACAAGAAAGTGCGCCCGCTGGCCACGCTCAACGGCACGCTGTGCGCCGTACCGCGCACGATCGTGGCGATCCTGGAGAACCACCAGCAGGCCGACGGCTCCGTGCGCGTGCCGGAGGTGCTGCGTCCGTACCTGGGCGGCCGGGAGATCCTGGAGCCGGTCACCAAGTGAGCACCACTCCCGCGTCCTTCCCGTACCGGCTCATCGCCACCGACCTCGACGGCACGCTGCTGCGGGACGACCACTCGATCTCCCGCCGCACCCGTGACGCGCTCGCCGCGGCCACCGCGGCGGGCGCCGCGCACATCGTCGTCACCGGCCGCGCGGTGCCCTGGACCCGCCCCATACTCGACGACCTCGGCTACGAGGGCCTCGCCGTCTGCGGCCAGGGCGCCCAGGTGTACGACGCCGGGGCGCACCGCCTGCTGACGTCGGTGACCCTGGACCGGCAGCTGGCCGGAGTGGCGCTGGCCAAGATCGAGGCGGAGGTCGGTCCGCTGCACCTGGCGGCGAGCCGTGACGGGCTGGACGGCGAGGTGCTGGTCGGTCCCGGTTACGAGGTCGTGGGCGGGCTGCCCGCGACGCCGTTCACGGACGCGTCGGACCTGTGGACGGCGCCCCTGAACAAGCTGTACATCCAGCACCCGGACCTGACCTCGGACGAGCTCGCCGACGCGGCCACCCGCACGGCGGGCGGGTTCGTCACCGTCACCATGGCGGGCGAGGGCATCGTCGAACTGCTCCCGCTCGGCCTGTCCAAGGCCACGGGGCTGTCCCTGGCGGCGCGCCGGCTGGGCGTGAAGGCCGCGGAGACGATCGCCTTCGGCGACATGCCCAACGACATCCCGATGTTCGCCTGGTCCGCCCACAGTGTGGCCATGGCCAACGCCCATGAGGACCTGAAGGCGGTCGCCGACGAGGTGACGACCTCCAACGAGGACGACGGCATCGCGGCGGTCCTGGAACGCCTGTCGTCGTCGTAAGCACGGGTGATCGTGGCTTCCCCGTGCCTCACGGGCCTGGAAGGCACCCTCCGCTCATGGGGGTCCCCCTGCTCGAGCGGAGCCGGGAGTGGGGGAGGGCGGGCGCGCCGGCACCTCGCCGCGCCGGGTCGCGCGACCCCGCCCGCCCCGCCGCGGCGAAGCAGGGAGGGGCGGCCCACGCGACAGCGAATGTGCGCGTGCTCGAAGCGGCCGCCCCGGGCAGCTCCCCGCAGGAGCGGACCCGGCGAAGCGGCGGGAACCGCTCCGGAGTCCGCCGCGGGCTGCCCCGTCCCGGTGTGGTGGACGACATCACTGTGCCCGCCGGACGAGTCGGGCGCCACCGAATAAAACCGGCAGACGATGCCACCCGACCCCTCGCCCGGCGGGCGGACGTCTCACTCCTCGCCGGCCAGCGTCAGCGACCGCAGCTTCTGTCCGGCGTACCAGGTGGCCAGCACGGTGACGGCGGCCAGCAGCACCGTCGCGGTCGTCAGGCCCACGTCCGAGGTGACCAGATCACCGCCGGAGACCTTCTGCGCCACCGCCAGCGACCACTGCTGGACGCTCAGCGTGCGCGCGCCGGGCACCAGGGAGCCGAACAGCGCCTCCCAGACCAGCGCGTAGACCAGTCCGAACACCACCGCGTGCCGTGAGACCGTGCCGAGCAGCAGGAAGAGCGCCGAGTACGCGATGGAGGCGACCAGCGCGGCCACGGTGTAGGCGACGGCGACCTGCTGGCCGTTGCCGTTCAGGACGAAGCCGGCGATCAGGGTCGGCACCGCCGAGAACACCATGGTGACGGCGATCGCGACGATCAGCTTGGTGTAGATGATCGTGGGCCGCTTGATCGGCTTGGACAGCAGGTACACCACCGAGCCGTCGTCGATCTCGGGACCGATGGCCCCGGTTCCGGCGATGACGCCGATGATCGGCACCATGGTGGCGAGCGCGAACCCGCCGAGGACGTCGGCCGCCGTCTGGTCGTCGGCTCCGCTGAGGGCGCGCACGGCCACGGAGATCACGATCAGCAGCAGGGGCAGCGCGCCCAGGATGAGGGCTCGGCGACGGCCGAGCAGGGCCCGGTAGGTGAGCCGGGCGACTGTGGGGTCGTACATCTTCGGCCTCCTACGCCGCGACGAGATACGAGAAGACGGACTCGAGGGACTCGTCGGACGGCGAGACCGTGAGCAGCCGGATGCCGTGCTCCTTGGCGACCTTCGGCAGCAGGGCCGTGAAACGGCCGAAGTCGACGGCCTGGATGCGCAGCGCGCCCTCGGCGTGGTCGACCTCGATGCCGGACGTCGACGGGTCGGCGATCAGCGCGGCCGCGAGCGCGCGGTCGTCGCTGGAGCGCACCAGGTAGCGGTGCGGGCGGTCCGTCATCAGGCGGCGGATCCTGCGGAAGTCGCCGCTGGCCGCGTGCCGGCCGGCGACGACGACCTCGATGTGCCGGGCGAGCTGCTCGACCTCTTCGAGGATGTGGGAGGAGAACAGCACGGTGCGGCCCTCGTCGCCCATCCGCCGCAGCAGGTCCATCAGCTGCATGCGCTGGCGCGGGTCCATGCCGTTGAAGGGCTCGTCGAGCAGGAGCAGAGACGGCTGGTGGACCAGCGCGGACGCCATCTTCACGCGCTGGCGCATGCCCTTGGAGTACGTGGCGATCTTACGGTCCTGCGCGTACTCCATCTCGACAGTGGCGAGCGCCTGCTGGGCGGCCTTGGCGCCCAGGCCGTGGAGTTCGGCGTTGGCGAGGACGAATTCGCGGCCGGTGAGGAAGTCGTACATCGCCTCGCGCTCGGGGACGATGCCGATGTGCTTGTAGATGGCCTCGTTGCGCCACACCTGCTGTCCGTCGAGGGTGACGGTGCCGGTGGAGGGGGCGAGGAAGCCGCCCATCATGTTGATGAGGGTGGACTTCCCGGCGCCGTTGGGGCCGAGCAGGCCGGTGACGCCGGGGCCGATGGTCATGGTGATGTCGTTGACGGCGACCACGTTGCCGAACCAGCGGGAGACGTGGTCGATGCTGAGCGTGGTCACAGGCCCACCTTCTTGTAGCGGCGCACCAGGAGGCCGTAGCTGGCGGCGATCAGGCCGAGGGTGAACAGGACGTAGACGACGCCCTCGGCGTCGGTCGGGCCCACCCCGCCCGGGAAGGCGGAGGTCGCGCCCAGGAAGGCGGACTGGACACCGTCGATGAGGGTGATCGGCGAGAACAGGCCGATCCAGGCGACGCCGTCGCCGCTGTTCTGGACCTCCGCGATCGCCTGGAGGGTGGAGACCGCGCCGTAGGAGATGGTCAGTACGGCGATGACGGCCGCGATGCCGAAGCCGCGGCGCGGGGTGACCGAGGCGATGACCAGGCCGATGCCGGCGAAGAGCAGCGAGAGCAGTGCCACGGAGACGAGTCCCTGCGCGAATCCCTTGGTCTGGTCGGTGAAGTCGAGCTTGGCCAGCAGCGCGCCGATGTACAGCACCAGCAGGGGGGCGGCGGTGAGGATGAACAGGGCCGACGCCAGCGCGGCGAACTTGGCGCGTACGTAGTCGGCGGTCTCGATGGGCCGCGAGAAGTACAGCGGTACGGTCTTGAAGCGCAGGTCGCGGGAGACGGACTGGGGTGCCTGCGAGGCGACGTACAGGCTGATGACGGCTTGCATGACGATCGCGTAGCGCGTGTAGTCGAGGGGCAGTTCCTTGGCCTTGGTGGCGACGGCGACGGCCACCATGATGGCGGCGGGCACGCACATCACCACGAACAGCAGCATCGGCAGCACCTTGGACTTCACCGAGCGGCCGAGGCCGTAGGAGCCGCGCAGGGACTGCGAGTACAGCGAGAGCCTGGCGTAGGAGCGGCCGAGGCGGGGGCCGTCGTAGGAGCGGTAGCCGATGTTGTGGATGCGGGTGTCGCCCGGCGCGGTGGCCGGTGTCCGCATGGACTGCTCAGTTGCCATGGCCGACCGCCTCCTTCCGCTGCTCGTCGCTGCTCGCGTCGTCGTTCTTGAAGACCTCGGAGATGTGGTGCCGGCGCTGTTCCATGCGGACCAGGCCGAGGCCGAGGTCCGCGATGACGTCCCGGACCAGGTCGTAGGTGTCCTCGCCCTGTGCGGTGAGCAGCAGGGTGTGTCCGGCGCCCGGCAGTCCGCCGCCGTCCTCGACGGTCACTCCGCGCGCGTGGAGCGCGTCGCGCACCGCGCGGGTGCCGTCCGGGTGCTCGTCGGTGTCGGTGACCTCGATCGCGAGGGTCGTGGTGTTCTGGGTGAAGTCCGTGGTGGAGCTGGAGCGCAGCAGCTTGCCGCCGTCGACGACGACGACGTGGTCGCAGGTGCGTTCCAGTTCGCCCAGCAGGTGGGAGGTGACCAGGACCGAGATGCCGAAGTCGGTGTGGATGCGGCGGATCAGGCCGAGCATCTCGTCGCGGCCGACCGGGTCGAGGCCGTTGGTGGGTTCGTCCAGGAAGACCAGCTGGGGGTCGTGGACGAGGGCCTGCGCGAGCTTCACGCGCTGCTTCATGCCGGTGGAGTAGCCGCCGATGGGGCGGTAGCGCTCCTCGTACAGGCCGACGTGGCGCAGGGTGTCCGCGGTGCGTTCGCGTGCGGCGGTGGGCGGCAGGCCGGACATGCGCGCCATGTGGACGACGAACTCGGTGGCCGAGACGTCCGGCGGCAGGCAGTCGTGCTCCGGCATGTAGCCGACCCGTTCGCGGATGGCGGCGCCCTCGGTGGCGACGTCGAGTCCGAGCACTTCGGCGCGGCCCTCGGTGGCGGGGGACAGACCCAGCAGGATCTTGATCAGTGTGGACTTGCCGGCTCCATTGGCTCCGACGAGTCCGGTCACACCGGGCCCGACGTCCACGGAGAGCCGGTCAAGAGCGGTCACCCGGGGGAACCGCTTGCTCAGGCTTTCGGTCGCGATCACAGTCACGTCCTCGACGGTAGTGACCCGTACCACCGCGGTCGTCAGCCCGGAGAGCCGTCTTGGTGTCCGTCTGGAGTTGTACGGACCCGTAGGGGCATCTCCTTCTCCGGAGTCATCCACAGCCCTGAGGTCCGCTCTTGACGGGGCTGCGACCGACTGCGAGATTCACCCGTGTCACGTTACGGACACGTAGCGCAGCCATGACCGCAAGGGGTGACGGCTTGTCGGGGACGGTGTGGGCGGGGGCGCGGGAGCGCCGGGTGCGTGCGGGCGGGGTCGAGCTGTGCGTGGCCGAGTTGGGGGAGCGCGGGCGGCCGACGGTCGTCCTGGTGCACGGCTATCCGGACAGCAAGGAGGTGTGGTCCGAGGTCGCGTCCCGGCTCGCCGGGCGTTTCCACGTCGTGGCGTACGACGTCCGGGGCCACGGCCGGTCCACGGCGCCGCGTCCGCTGCGCGGCGGGTTCACCCTGGAGAAGCTGACCGACGACTTCCTGGCCGTCGCCGACGCGGTCAGCCCGGACCGGCCGGTGCACCTGGTGGGGCACGACTGGGGCTCGGTGCAGGCCTGGGAGTTCGTGACGACCGGACGTGCCGCGGGGCGGATCGCCTCCTTCACGTCGATGTCGGGGCCGTCGCTCGACCACTTCGGGCACTGGATCCAGCGGCGGACGAAACGGCCGACCCCGCGCCGGATCGGCCAGTTGCTGGGCCAGGGCGCCAGGTCCTGGTACATCTACCTGCTGCACACGCCCGTGCTGCCGGAACTGGCCTGGCGCGGGCCGCTCGGCAGGGCCTGGCCGCGGATGCTGGAACGCGCCGAGAAGGTGCCCGGTGACGGCTACCCGACGTCGTCCCTGCCGTCGGACGCGGCCCACGGCGCCTGGCTCTACCGGGACAACGTCCGCCGCCGGCTGCGCGCCCCGCGTGCCGATGCCCACGCGCACGCGCCCGTACAGCTGATCATCCCCCTGAAGGACGTGTTCCTCTCCGAACGGCTCTACGACGATCTCGAGGAGTGGGTGCCGCGGCTGACCCGGCGGACGCTCCCGGCGAAGCACTGGATCCCGCGCAGCCGCCCCGACCGGCTGGCCACGTGGATCTCCGACTTCGTCGAGTCCGTGGAGGACGGCGTGCCGAAGGCGCCGGCTCCGGGCCGGCACGCCGACCGGTTCGGCGGGCGGCTGGTCCTGGTCACGGGGGCGGGCAGCGGCATCGGGCGGGCGACCGCGCTCGCGTTCGCGGAGGCGGGTGCGCGCGTGCTGGCGGTCGACCGGGACGCGGAGGCCGCGGCCCGTACCGCCGGGGAGGCCCGCGGCCGCGGAGCGGCGGCGGCCTGGGCGGAGACTGCGGACGTGTCCGACGAGCAGGCCATGGAGAAGCTCGCCGAGCGGGTCACCACCGAGTACGGCGTGGTGGACGTGCTGGTGAACAACGCCGGCATCGGGCTGGGCGGCTCCTTCTTCGACACCGCCCCGAAGGACTGGAGGGAGGTCCTCGACGTCAATCTGTGGGGGGTGATCCACGGCTGCCGGCTCTTCGGGCGGCGGATGGCCGAGCGCGGACAGGGCGGTCACATCGTCAACGTCGCCTCGGCGGCGGCGTTCCAGCCGTCCAGGGCACTGCCCGCCTACAGCACGTCCAAGGCGGCGGTGCTGATGCTGAGCGAGTGCCTGCGGGCGGAGCTGGCGGGCCGGGACATCGGCGTGACGACGGTGTGCCCCGGGTTCGTGAACACCCCCATCGCCTCCACCGCGCGCTTCGCGGGCGTGGACGCGCAGGAGGAGCGGCGGCTGCGGAAGCGGGCGGCACGCCTGTACGGGCTGCGCGGCTATCCGCCGGAGAAGGTCGCCGCAGCGATCCTGCGGGCGGTGGTGCGCGACGAGGCGGTGGTGCCGGTCACCCCGGAGGCGCGGGCCGCGTATGCGCTGGCGCGGTGGATGCCGGGGGTGCTGCGGAGGATCGCGCGGGTGAAGCCGCCGATGTGAGGGCGGTCGGGGTGAAAGCGATCCACAACAACCCTTCCATGAAGGATGGTTGTCCACAGCTGACGCCAATTTCCCTGTGGATAAACGCACTTGGCTGTGGATCAAACCTCCGGAGCTAAATCGATCGCGTGATGCGCGTCTCCCCCGGCAGTCTGAGCGGATGGATGAAAGACGCACCGTGAAGGTGTCGAAGTACCTCGCCAGGCATCTGCGCCATCAGCCCGGAAGGATCGGGATCACGCTCGACGAGGGCGGCTGGGTGGAGATCGACGCGCTGATCGCCGCGGCGTCCGCGCACGGCTTCCGGTTCACCCGGGAGGAGCTGGACCACGTCGTCGCCGTCAACGACAAACGGCGCTTCGCCGTCGAGGGCGCCCGGATCCGCGCCAGTCAGGGCCACAGCGTCGAGGTCGATCTCGAGCTGGCGCCGGCCACCCCACCGCCGTACCTGTACCACGGCACCGTCGCCCGGAGCCTGGAGGCGATCCGCGCCGAGGGGCTGCGGTCCATGAACCGGCACGACGTGCACCTCTCCGCCGACCGCGGGACGGCGACCCGTGTCGGCGCCCGCCGAGGCCGCCCGGTCGTCCTGTCCGTGGACGCGGCCGTCATGCACCGGGACGGCCACGTCTTCCACGTGAGCGCGAACGGCGTCTGGCTGACCCGGGCCGTGCCGAGCCGGTATCTGCGGTTTCCTTCGAGCCACTGAGGCGCAACGCGGACGACATGATCGTTTCACGTGAAACACGGCTCGCCGCATAGGCTCGGTGGTATGAGTCCGCGCCTGAGCACCGTGATCCTCCCGTACCGCCGCTGGCACGAGGGCAGCCGTTCGGCGTGGATGCGTGCCGAGGAGCTCGGCTTCCACACGGGATACACCTACGACCACCTGTCCTGGCGCAGCTTCCGGGACGGCCCCTGGTTCGGCGCCCTTCCCACCCTGACCGCCGCCGCGGCCGTGACCGACCGGATGCGGCTGGGCACGCTGGTGACCTCGCCGAACTTCCGGCACCCGGTGACCCTCGCCAAGGAGCTCATCTCCCTCGACGACATCTCCGGCGGGCGCGTCACGCTCGGGATCGGCGCGGGCGGCACCGGCTTCGACGCCACGGCACTCGGTCAGGAGCCCTGGACGCCCCGCGAGCGCGCCGACCGCTTCGCCGAGTTCGTCCCCCTGCTCGACCGTCTGCTCACCGAGGACTCGGTGTCGTACGAGGGCGACTTCTACGCGGCGCACGAGGCGCGCACCGTCCCGGGCTGCGTGCAGCGGCCCCGGCTGCCGTTCGCCGTGGCGGCCACCGGACCGCGCGGGCTGCGGCTCGCGGCACGTCACGGGCAGGCCTGGGTGACCACGGGCGATCCCCGGCTGTACGAGGACGGCACGCCCGAGCAGTCGGTTCAGGCCATTCGCGGCCAGGCGGAGAGGCTGGCCGACGCCTGCGCCGAGCTCGGCCGGGACGTGACCGGGCTGGACAAGATCCTGCTCACCGGATTCACCCCGGACCGGGGCCGTCCGCTGGAGTCCCTGGACGCCTTCGTCGACTTCGCGGGCCGCCACGTCGAGCTGGGATTCACCGAGATCGTGCTTCACTGGCCCGTCCCCGACTCGGACTTCGCCGCGGACCAGAAGGTCTTCGAGCGGATCGCCATGGAGGCGCCGGCGCAGCTGCGGTGATCCCGGCCGTCCCGGGGGGGCGGGAAAGACCGCTGGTGACGGCGGTAACCACTCAGATGTGCGGACTCCCGCACGGTCGTGCGGGCATATGCGGGACAATGGCCGGGTGACCTCAGCGATCCGACAGCCCGAGACCCAGGCAGCCGCCACCCGACCGCGGCTCATCGCCACCGACCTCGACGGCACCCTGCTGCGCGACGACAAGTCGGTGTCCCCGCGCACCGTGGCCGCGCTCGCCGCCGCCGAGGAGGCGGGCATCGAGGTCTTCTTCGTCACCGGCCGCCCGGCCCGCTGGATGGACGTCGTCAGCGACCACGTCCACGGCCACGGCCTCGCCATCTGCGGCAACGGCGCGGCCGTCGTCGACCTGCACGGCGGCCCCGGCGCGCACCGCTTCGTGAAGGTGCGCGAGCTGCCCCGGAAGAACGCGCTGGACGCCGTACGGCTGCTGCGCGAGGCCGCACCGGGCACGGTGTACGCCGTGGAGCAGACCTACGGTTTCAACCAGGAGCCGGCGTACCCGAAGCTGCACATGGAGATCCCGGGCACGCTCGCTCCCGCCGAGGACCTGCTGGCTCCGGACTCCCCCACCGCCGGCGAGCCGGTGCTCAAGATCCTCGCCCACCACCCCGAGCTCGACCCCGACGCCTTCCTGACCCTGGCCCGGCTCGCCGTCGGCGACCGCGCCAACGTCACCCGCTCCAGCCCCAGCGCCCTGCTGGAGATCAGCGGCCCCGAGGTGTCCAAGGCCAGCACGCTCGCCCTGTGCTGCGCCGAGCGCGGCATCTCGCACGAGGAGGTCGTCGCCTTCGGCGACATGCCCAACGACGTCGAGATGCTGACCTGGGCCGGCCGTTCCTACGCGATGGGCAACGCCCACCCGGACGTGATCGCCGCCGCCTCGGGCCGCACGGTCGCCAACAACGACGACGGGGTGGCCGTGGTGATCGAGCGGCTGCTGAACGAGCGGCCGTAACCGCTCGGGGGCTCAGAGCGACACCCCGCGCCGCGCCAGCCACGGCACGGGGGCCACCGCCGACCCCATCTCCGGCGTGATCCGCGCCTCGAAGTGCAGATGCGGACCCGTGGAGTTGCCGCTGGTGCCGGACTGGCCGATCCACTGCCCGGGCCACACCCGTTCCCCCTGGTCGACCGCGACGGCGGCGAGATGGGCGTACTGCGTGTAGTAGCCGTCCGCGTGCCGGAGCACGATCTCGATGCCGAAGGCACCCCCGCAGGACACCCTCACCACCTTCCCGGCGCCCACGGCCCGCACCGGCGTGCCGATCGGCACCGCGAAGTCCTGTCCGGTGTGCCGGTTCGCCCACCGAGCGCCGCCGCTGCCGTAGGAGGCGGACAGTTCGTACGTCTCCACCGGCGCCACCCAGCTGGTGGTGAAACGCGTCCGGGGCTGGTCGAGGCGGACCGCACCACGGCAGGCGCCGGCCGTGACGGAGGCGTCCGCCTGGCCCTGGAGCTTCCACCGGGCCGCTTCGAGCCTCCGCTCGATGTCCTGGCGCAGAGCCGCGAGTTCCGTGTTCCGCTTCTCCAGCCTCTTCCACGCCGCCTCGGCCTCCGCCTCGTCGCGGGCGAGCCGGGCCTCGGCCCGTTCGCTTCTGTCGATCGCCTTGTCGAGCGACATCTCCGCCTGCTGCAGTGCCCGCTGACCGCGCATCAGTTCTTCGGGATCGTCGGCGAGCAGCATGTGCGCGGTGAGCGGCAGCCCGCCGCCGTCCCGGTACTGGGAGCTCGCGATCCGGCCCAGGTGCTCGTGCAGCCCGGCCATCTCCCGCCGCTCCCGGTCGAGCCGCTCCTCCAGCCGCCGGGCCCTGGCCCGCTGCTCCTCGGCCTCGCGCCGGCCGACCTCGTACCGTTCCGTCGCCGCCGCGGCCTCCTCGTACAGCCGCGCCACCTCCGCGCCGGCGCCGGACGCGGAGCCGTGGCCGGGGACGTGGGAGCCGTCGGCGGGCCGGGCGGCGAGCACGGCGAGCGCGCACAGCAGCACGGCGGTGAGCAGTGGGTGGCGGCGGGTGAAGCGCATGACTGCGATCCTGGACCCCACCCCGGCGCACGGTCCTGTTCACGTCGTACACATGGGGTACCACTGGCCCCGTACGGACCAGCGGTACCGCCGAACAGCCGTCCCGACCCACACGTTTGACGTCCCGTCACGAGGAGTCGCACACCGGGTCAGCGGGCCGCCACCAGGAGTCCTGCCTGCTCCTCCCGGCGCGCCATCGCCCGCAACGGACCCGCTGCCGCCACGAGTTCGGCGTACGGACCGCGCTGCACCACCCGCCCCCCGTCCAGCACGACCACCTCGTCCACCGCCTCCAGGCCGGCCAGCCGGTGGGTGATGAGCAGCGTCGTACGGCCCTCGGTGGCGGCCAGCAGGTCGGCGGTGAGCGCGTCGGCGGTCGGCAGGTCGAGGTGTTCGGCGGGTTCGTCCAGCACCAGCACGGGGAAGTCCGCGAGCAGCGCCCGGGCGAGCGCCAGCCGCTGCCGCTGCCCGCCGGACAGCCGCGCCCCGTGCTCGCCGACGAGCGTGTCGAGCCCTTCGGGCAGTCCGTCGGCCCACTCCAGCAGCCGGGCCCGGGCGAGTGCGTCGCGCAGTTCGTCCTCGGTCGCGTCCTTCCGGGCGAGCAGCAGGTTCTCCCGCACCGAGCTGTTGAAGAGGTGCGCGTCCTGCGCGCACAGCCCGACCAGCCGCCGCACGGCGTCGCCGTCCAGGGCGCAGGCGTCCACCCCGGCCAGCGTGTAGGCGCCCGCGTCCGGGTCCAGGAACCGCAGCAGCACCTGTGCGAGGGTCGTCTTTCCGGAGCCGGACGGACCGACCACCGCGATCCGGCGGCCCCGCTCGAGCGTCAGGTCCACCCCGGCGAGCGCGTCCCGGTCCTGCCCGGGATGCCGGGCGGCCAGCCCCTTGACCACGAGCGGGAACGGCGACGCGGGCGCCTGCCGGGGCGCCTCCGGATCCCGTACGGGGGCCGGGGCGTCCAGGACCTCGTACACCCGCTCGGCGCTGCGGCGCACCCGCTGCCGGTACTGCACGGCGAGCGGCATCCCGAGGACGGCCTCGAACGCGGCCAGGGGAGTGAGGACGACGACGGCGAGGGCCACCCCGTCCAGCCGGCCGGTGGCCACGGCCTGGACGCCGACGAGGGCGGCGGCCGCGACGGTCAGTCCGGAGATCAGGGCGGTGAGTCCGTCGCCGAGCGCGGTGGCGGTGGCGGCGCGCGAGGCGATCCGGGTGAGCGTGCCGTCGGCCCGGCGCGCCTCGGCGGTCCGCGCGAGCAGGGCGCCGGTGACGGTGAGCTCCGCGGTGCCGGTGAGCAGATCGGTCACCCGGGTCGCGAGGACGCCGCGCGCCGGTGCCAGCCTGCGTTCCGCACGCCGGGCCACGGCACCGGTCAGCAGGGGCACCCCGGCGCCCGCCGCGAGCAGTCCGGCCGCGAGCACGGCCCCGGCCTCGGGCAGCAGCCAGGCGGTGAAGCCGACGGACAAGGCGGAGACGGTGACGGCCGCACCGGCCGGCAGCAGCCAGCGCAGCCAGTAGTCCTGGAGCGCGTCCACGTCGGAGACGAGCCGGGAGAGCAGGTCGCCCCGGCGGGCGCCGCGCAGTCCGGCGGGCGCCAGCCGCTCGAGGCGTCGGTACACCGCGACCCGGGTGTCGGCCAGCATGCGCAGGACGGCGTCGTGCGACACGAGCCGCTCGGCGTAGCGGAACACGGCCCGGCCGATGCCGAAGGCGCGGGTCGCCGTCACGGCCACCATCAGATACAGCACGGGCGGCTGCTGCGAGGCCCGGGAGATGAGCCACCCGGAGGTCGCCATGAGTCCGACGGCGCTGCCCAGGGCGAGAGTGCCGAGCAGCAGCGCGAGGGTGATCCTCCCCTGTCGGGCGCCGGACAGGGCACGGACGCGGGCGAGGACACCGCCCGGGGCCCGTCCCCCGTCCTCGTGCTCGGCGGGCCCCCCGGCCGGCGCGGGGTCCGCTTCGACGGCCGTCGCGCCGCGGACCTCCCGGCGCGGGGACTCCCCGGGGACCGCGGGAGCCGGTTCGGCGAGCCGCACCACCCGGTCCGCCACGGCCAGCAGCGCCGGCCGGTGCACCACGAGCAGCACCGTGCGGCCGGCGGCCAGGCGCCGTACCGCCGCCACGACATCGGCCTCGGTGGCGCCGTCCAGCGCCGCCGTCGGCTCGTCGAGCAGCAGGACGGGCCGGTCCGCGAGGAACGCGCGGGCCAGCGCCAGCCGCTGCCGCTGCCCGGCCGACAGTCCCGCTCCGTCCTCGCCGAGCACGGTCCGGACGCCGTCGGGCAGCGCGTCCACGAACTCCAGCGCCCCGGCGTCCCGCAGGGCGCGCCGCACGGCGTCGTCGTCCGCGTCGGGCCGGGCCAGCCGTACGTTCTCGGCGATCGTCCCGGCGTACAGGTGCGGTCGCTGCGGCACCCAGGCGACGCGACCGTGCCACTCGGCGAGGTCGAGTCCGCGGAGATCGGCTCCCCCGATCCGCACCCGGCCCCCGGTGGGGCGGACGAACCCGAGCAGCACGTTCAGCAGGGTCGACTTGCCCGCTCCGCTCGGACCGACGAGCGCGACCGTCTCGCCGGGGGTGACGGTGAAGGACACGTCCGTCACCGCGTCCGTGGACCGGCCCGGGTAGCGGACCGTCACGTCCTCGAAGGCGAGGGCGCCCGTCGGCACCGTCGCTGTCCCCGGCTCGGGCGCGGGCGTCTCCAGTACCGAGAAGATCTCCTCGGCCGCCCCGAGCCCTTCGGCGGCCGCGTGGTACTGGGCGCCCACCTGGCGCAGCGGCAGGTAGGCCTCGGGCGCCAGGATCAGGACGAGCAGGCCGGTGTAGAGGTCCATCTCGCCGTACACGAGCCGCATGCCGATCGTCACCGCGACCAGCGCCACCGAGAGTGTGGCGAGCAGTTCCAGCGCGAAGGAGGAGATGAAGGCGATCCGCAGCGTCCGCATGGTCGCCCGCCGGTACTCGGCGGTGATCCGGCGGATGGACTCCGCCTGGGCCTTGGCCCGTCCGAAGACCTTCAGCGTCGGCAGTCCGGCGACGACGTCCAGGAAGTGGCCGGACAGCCGGGACAGCACCAGCCACTGACGGTCCATCCGGGACTGGGTGGCCCAGCCGATCAGCACCATGAAGACCGGGATGAGCGGCAGGGTGCCCACGATGATCGCCGCCGAGACCCACTCCTCGGTGACGATCCGCGCGAGCACCGCCACCGGGACGACCACCGCGAGTCCCAGTTGGGGGAGGTAGCGCGAGAAGTAACCGTCGAGGGCGTCGACCCCACGGGTGGCCAGGGCGACCAGCGAGCCGGTGCGCCGGCCGTCCAGCCACCCCGGTCCCAGTGCCGTCGCCCGCTCCAGCAACCGCCCCCGCAGCTCCGACTTCACCGCGGCGCTCGCCCGGTGCGCGGCCAGTTCGGTCAGCCAGCCGACCAGACCGCGGCCGGCCGCCACGACGACGAGAAGCAGCAGGGGAGTGCCGAGCGCTCCGACGGACAGCCCGTCCTGGAACGCGCCCACCACGATCTCGGCGATGAGCATGGCCTGGGCGATGACCAGCGCCGCGCCGACGGCGCCCAGACCGACGACCGCCATCAGGAAACCACGGGTGGCACGGGCGTACCGGAGAAGGCGCGGGTCGATCGGTTTCACGTGAAACACACCTCAGTGCACGGGGTCGGCGATGTGCTGGGTGCCGATCCGCTTACGGAACACCCAGTACGTCCAGCCCTGGTAGAGCAGCACCACCGGAGTGGCGATCGCCGCGAGCCAGGTCATGATCTTCAGGGTGTAGGGGCTGGAGGAGGCGTTGGAGACGGTCAGGCTCCAGTCGGCGTCCAGCGTGGACGGCATGACGTTCGGGAACAGCGTCAGGAAGAGCATCGCCACTGCGGCCACGATGGTGACGCCGGACAGGGCGAACGCCCACCCCTCGCGCCCCGCTCCGTTCGCCAGCAGGGCGGCGACCAGTGAGGCGACCGCCACGACCAGCGCGGCCAGGCTGGTGCCGTCGCCGTTGTCGGCCTGCGTCCAGAGCAGGAAGGCCAGCGCCAGCACGGCGGTGACGAGACCCACGCGCAGGGCGAGCCTCCGTGCCCGCTCCCGGATCTCACCGACCGTCTTCAGTGCCGTGAACACCGTGCCGTGGAAGGTGAACAGCGTCAGCGTGACCAGGCCGCCCAGCAGGGCGTACGGGTTGAGCAGGTCCCAGACTCCCCCCACGTACTCGAACTCGGCGTCGATCTTCACGCCGCGCACGATGTTCCCGAAGGCCACGCCCCACAGGAACGCCGGGATCAGCGAGGTCCAGAAGATCGCCGTCTCCCAGTTGCGCTGCCAGTTCTCCTCCGGCCGCTTCGCCCGGTACTCGAAGGCGACACCGCGGATGATCAGGCAGACCAGGATGACCAGCAGCGGCAGGTAGAAGCCGGAGAAGAGCGTGGCGTACCACTCGGGGAAGGCGGCGAAGGTCGCGCCGCCGGCCGTGAGCAGCCACACCTCGTTGCCGTCCCAGACGGGACCGATGGTGTTGATCAGCACCCGCTTCTCGGCCCGGTCGCGGGCGAGCAGCCGGGTGAGGATGCCGACCCCGAAGTCGAAGCCCTCCAGGAAGAAGTAGCCGGTCCACAGGACCGCGATCAGGACGAACCAGACGTCGTGCAGTTCCATGACGGTGCAGCTCCCTCGGCCTAGTACGAGAAGGCCATCGGCTTGTCGGCGTCACGGACGTCGCCGCCGAGCTTCGTGGGCGGGTTGAGGTCGGAGGCACTGAGCTCGGGCGGGCCCGCCTTGACGTACTTGGCGAGCAGCTTGACCTCGATGACGGCCAGGACGGCGTAGAGCAGGGTGAAGACGGACATCGAGGTGATCACCTCGGCCGTGGACACACCGGGGGAGACGGCGTCCTCGGTCCGCATCACGCCGTAGACCACCCAGGGCTGCCGGCCCATCTCGGTGAAGATCCAGCCCCAGGAGTTGGCGATCAGCGGGAACGCCATGGTCCACAGCGCCAGGAGCCAGTACAGCCGGGTGAGCCGGGAGCCGAGCGGCTTCTTCAGCAGCACCAGGCGCGGCACCTCGTCCTCGCCGGTGCGGTGGACGGCCGGCAGCAGGAACTTCTTGCGGGTGAGCCACAGGCCGAGGAGGCCGAGCGAGAAGGAGGCCATGCCGAAGCCGATCATCCAGCGGAAGCCCCAGTAGGCGACCGGGACGATGGGCTTGTAGTCACCGGGGCCGAACTTCTCCCGCATCGCCTCGTTGGTGTCGTTGATGCCGGGCACGTACGAATCGAAGTCGCTGTGGGCGAGGAAGGACAGCAGGCCGGGGATCTCCAGGGCGACCTCGTTGTGGCCCTCGTCGACGTCTCCGTAGGCGAACACGGAGAAGGGGGCCGGTTCCTCGCCGTCCCACAGGGCCTCGGCGGCGGCCATCTTCATCGGCTGCTGCTCGTACATGACCTTGCCGAGGGTGTCGCCGCTGACCGCGGTGAACAGTCCGCCGACCGCGAGGGTGACCAGGCCGAGCCGGAGCGAGGTCCGCATCACCGGGATGTGCTTCTTGCGCATCAGGTGGAAGGCGGCGATGCCCACCATGAAGGCGCCACCGGTCAGGAAGGCCGCCGAGAAGCTGTGGAAGACCTGGTTGAGCGTGGTGTTCTGGGTGAGCACCAGCCAGAAGTCGGTGAGCTCGGCGCGGCCCTTCTCCTCGTTGATCCGGTAGCCGACCGGATGCTGCATCCAGGAGTTGGCGGCGAGGATGAAGTACGCCGACAGCAGGGTGCCGATCGAGACCATCCAGATGCAGGCCAGGTGGATCTTCTTGGGCAGCTTGTCCCAGCCGAAGATCCACAGCCCGATGAAGGTGGACTCGAAGAAGAAGGCGATCAGGGCCTCGAAGGCGAGCGGGGCGCCGAAGACGTCACCGACGAACCGCGAGTAGTCGGACCAGTTCATGCCGAACTGGAACTCCTGCACGATGCCGGTGACCACGCCCATCGCGATGTTGATCAGGAAGAGCTTGCCCCAGAACTTCGTCGCCTTGAGGTACTTCTCCTTCTCCGTGCGCACCCAGGCGGTCTGCAGCCCCGCGGTGAGGGCGGCGAGCGAGATCGTCAGGGGAACGAAGAGGAAGTGGTAGACGGTGGTGATACCGAACTGCCATCGCGCCAGGGTCTCCGGCGCCAAAGCCAGATCCACGTCGTCGCTCCTTACTTCGCCGTGATCGCGGCGGCCACTTGATCCCGTTCGCCACCCGACATCCAGGGCGAAAACGGGATGCGCTTGTGAACGCGTTCACATTCACAAGCAATTATGACCTACTGCCTTTCCGACCGGAAAGGGGGGTCCCCTGTGACGTCAACCCCTTTGTGACCGCTTCCGGCACACACGAAGGCGGCCGACGGCAGAGCCGCCGGCCGCCTGGACGCACGTACAGGTCAGAGATCCTTGCGGAAGCCCTCCGCCACCTTCAGGAAGATGTCGTTCGCCTCGGTCTCGCCGACCGTGACGCGCACGCCCTCCCCGGCGAACGGCCGGACGACCGCACCCGCCTGCTCGCACGCCTGCGCGAAAGCCGTCGTACGCTCCCCCAGCCGCAGCCAGACGAAGTTGGCCTGGGTCTCGGGCACCGTCCAGCCCTGGTCCCGCAGCGCCTTCAGCACGCGGTTGCGCTCGCAGACCAGCGAGCCGACCCGGCCGATCAGCTCGTCCTCGGCGCGCAGCGAGGCGATCGCCGCGTCCTGCGCGATCTGACTCACCCCGAACGGCACCGCCGTCTTGCGCAGCGCCGCCGCCACCGGCTCGTGGGCGATGGCGAAACCGACGCGCAGTCCCGCCAGGCCGTACGCCTTGGAGAAGGTCCGCAGGACGCAGACGTTGGGCCGCTCGCGGTAGATCTCGACGCCGTCCGACACCTCGGTGTCCCGGATGAACTCGCGGTAGGCCTCGTCGAGCACCACCAGGACGTCGCCCGGCACCCGGTCGAGGAAGCGCTCCAGCTCGGCCCGTCGCACGACCGTGCCGGTCGGGTTGTTGGGGTTGCAGACGAAGATGAGCCGGGTCCGGTCGGTGATCGCCCCGGCCATCGCGTCCAGGTCGTGCACGTCGCCCGGGGTCAGCGGCACCTGGACCGAGGTGGCACCGCTGATCTGCGTGATGATCGGATAGGCCTCGAAGGACCGCCAGGCGTAGATCACCTCGTCGCCCGGCCCCGACGTGGCCTGCAGCAGCTGCTGGGCGACACCGACCGAGCCGGTGCCGGTGGCCAGGTGGGACGCCGGGACCGCGAAGCGATCGGACAGCTCGGCCGTCAGCGCCGTACAGGCCATGTCCGGGTACCGGTTGAAGGAGGAGGCCGCGGCCCTCACGGTCTCCATCACGCCGGGCAGTGGCGGATAGGGGTTCTCGTTGGAGGACAGCTTGTACGCCGCGGGTCCGCCGGCCGCCGCCGGCTTGCCCGGCTTGTACGTGGGGATCCCCTCCAGCTCGGCGCGCAGCTTGGGGCTCGTCTCGCTCACCGCAGTCCTCCTCGCGAAGACCGGCGGCACCCGTGTCCGCCGCCGACATCCAATACTGCTCACCCTATGAGGATTGGGCGCCGCTGCGTAGAGGAGCGGCGCGTGCTCACCGGCCCCGCGCACCACAACGGCAACAAGGGCAACACAGCCCGAAGAGGTACGAAGGGCGTAGGAGCCAAGGGCGCGCCGTACATATATCTACGCGCCGGTGGCTTACGCCGTGGCGCGCGTCCCCCATGCAGGTGAGTTGAGACCTCTTCGCAACATCACACCCTCGACAGGCCCACATGAGTCGACACGCCAGGTCCTGGCATGCAATCGTTCAACCCCCTTTGCTTCCAAGGTTGTTGACCCTTATTGATCATGCAGAAACGTGCCTGTCAACGCGTGCATATGCGTCCGCCCTACCCCACCGCATGAGCCCTACTATCGGCTCGCCATGACAGCAGCAGGGAAGCACAAGGTGAGCCGCGCGGAAACCTCACGCCGAGGCAGCCGGCCGGGTCGAGCGGGCATCAGGGACGTGGCCGCCGCCGCCGGAGTCTCCATCACGACCGTCTCCGACGCCCTCAACGGCAAGGGCAGGCTCCCGGACGCCACCCGGCGCCACGTCCGCGAGGTGGCCGACAGACTGGGGTACCGCCCCTCGGCCGCCGCCCGTACGCTCCGCACCGGGAAGTCCGGACTCATCGGCCTGACCGTGACGACGTACGGGGACGAACCTTTCACCTTCACCGAGTTCGCGTACTTCGCCGAGATGGCGCGCGCCGCCACCTCCGCCGCGCTCGCCCGCGGCTACGCCCTCGTCATCCTGCCCGCGACCTCCCGCCACGACGTGTGGTCCAACGTCGCCCTGGACGGCACGGTCGTCATCGACCCCTCCGACCAGGACCCGGTCGTCAGCGAGCTGGTCCGCCAGGGCTTACCGGTCGTCTCCGACGGCCGGCCGGTCGGCTCGCTGCCGGTCACCGCCTGGGTCGACAACGACCACGAGGCCGCCGTGACGGGCATCCTCGACCACCTCGCCGACGCCGGCGCCCGCCGCATCGGCCTGCTCACCGGCACCACCACCGACACGTACACCCACCTGTCGACCACCGCGTACCTGCGCTGGTGCGAGCGTGCGGGCCAGGACCCGGTCTACGAGGCCTACCCGGCGCACGATCCGTGCGCGGGCGCCGTCGCCGCCGACCGGCTGCTCGCCCGCCCCGACCGGCCCGACGCCGTCTACGGCCTGTTCGATCCGAACGGCACCGACCTGCTCGCCGCCGCCCGCCGCTACGGCCTGCGCGTCCCGGACGACCTGCTGCTCGTCTGCTGCAGCGAGTCCACGGTCTACGCCAACACCGAACCGCCCGTCACCACGCTCTCCCTCAAACCGCGCCGCATCGGCACGGCGGTGATCCAGCTGCTCATCGACGCCATCGAGGGGGCCGACCCGGACCAGCCGGTGGAGCAGGTCATACCGACCGAGCTGATCGTGCGGGCCTCCTCGCGGCGACGTCCGCCCCGTACGACGGTCAGCCCGCCGAGGTCGTCGAAGGGATCGTGACACGGGGGTCCCGGCGGGGACGTACGACGGCCCTGAGCGTGGGACCTCCGCTTCCGGAGGGGAAAGCGGCGGCCGCGCCCCGGAGGCGGACGCATCACGCACACCGGGCCGACGCCGGCTCCGCCCCCGAAGGGCTCGTGCGGGCGGAGCAGGGTTCCGCGGGGACGGATCCGTCCCCGGAGGAGGACGCGAAGGTGTTCCCCCTGACACCCCTCCGGGGGAAACGGGCCGGGCTCCCGGAGGAAGGAGGGCCGGCCGACGACGGAAGGCGTGCGGACAGGACCGCCGAAGACCCACCCAAAAAGGGCGAAAGGTGCAGCGAACTGGAGTCTTGCTCTGATTCACCACCCCTGGGTCATCACATGGCGCGATCCGCATTCCTATGATGGGCGCACGACACCGCGGGCCGCTGCGACCAGGCAGTCCGACGCGGTGCAGAAGCGGCGCGATGGTGGAGGGGTCGATGACTCAGGGGGCCGGTCAGGGACCCGAGGTGGAGCGGACGGCGACGTTGCGCGACTTCCGGGTGCCCGCGTACGTCCACGAGACCGGTCCGTACGTCCAGAGCACGCACCCCGGCGACGTCGTCCCGCCCTCCGAGGAGGCCTACCCGGAGGGATACACGCCCACCCAACGGGACCTCCCCGTCATCAATCGGGGTGACACTGTTCAGGTGACCGTCGACCCCGCGTCCGTCCCCGCCCCGCAGCCCGCCACCGGCCAGGGACCGCTGTACGTGGTCGGCGACGTCCACGGCTACCTCGACGAGCTGGTGGCCGCCCTCCAGGAGCAGGGCCTGCTCGACTCGGCGGGCCAGTGGTGCGCCGGCACCGCGCGGCTGTGGTTCCTCGGCGACTTCACCGACCGCGGTCCGGACGGCATCGGCGTCATCGACCTCGTGATGCGGCTGTCCGCCGAGGCCGCCGCCGCCGGCGGCTACTGCAAGGCCCTCATGGGCAACCACGAGCTGCTGCTGCTCGGCGCCAAGCGGTTCGGCGACACCCCCGTCAACTCCGGCGCGGGCACCGCCACCTTCCAGGCGGCCTGGCTGCTCAACGGCGGGCAGAAGACCGACATGGACCGCCTCCAGGACCACCACCTGCAGTGGATGGCCCGCCTCGACGCCGTCGAGGCGGTCGACGGCCATCTGCTGCTGCACTCCGACACCACCGCCTATCTCGACTACGGCCGCTCCATCGAGGAGGTGAACGACACCGTCCGCGAGACGCTCACCCGCAACGACGCCGACGAGGTCTGGGACCTGTTCCGCAAGTTCACCAAGCGGTTCTCCTTCCGCGACGAGGGCGGCGCCGACGCGGTGCGCTCCCTGCTGGATACGTACGGCGGCACCCGGGTCGTTCACGGCCACAGCCCGATCCCTTATCTGACGGGCGAAGTCGGTTCCGAGGACGGCGAGGACGACGGCGGCCCCGTGGTCACCGGACCTCACGTCTACGCCGACGGACTCGCCATCGCGATGGACGGCGGGGTCACCATGGCCGGAAAGCTGCTGGTCCAGCAACTGCCGCTGGGCACCTGACGGCGCGGCGGGCCGTGACCGTGCGGCCCGCAACCGCACCGTGCACGTGCCAATTTCGGTAAACCCCCTGTCACCGCGCGCCGTCACCGCTCTACCATCGGCTTATCCGTAGCAGGCTCCCCTCCGTTTCTGCCCGACGGCTCGTCAGCATGCCGAGCCCCAAGCCCTACGGAGCATCGGGGGATGCACATGAACAGCGTTCCGCAGCACCTGCTGAGCGAGGACCGCCGGGAATACGAGCGGGTTCTCGATGAGGCGCTGCGCTCCGCACCACACCGCCCGGAACTGGCCGCGGTCGGACAGCGGCTCAACTCGGAACAACTGCGCACGATGGCGCTCAACGCCACCGCCATCATCGCGGCGGCCGCGGCGACGGAGTACCAGCACTACGTGAAGGTACGCGAGGAAATGCGCCGTCCACCGGCGTCGTCCACTCCGTCCGTCCACGAGTCCGGTTCCACCGAGCCGGGCACGAACGCGGCGGGGATCGCCGCCACCATGGGAGAGGCCGCCGGGGCCGGCGCCGTCGCCGTCGTCGCCGTCCTGGCACCCGTCCTGGCCGGAACCGCGGCCGCGATCTTCCTGCTCGTCGGCTACGTCCTGCGGATGCTCGATCCCCGCGCCGCGTTCGCCCGGACCATGCTCACCACGGGGTGGGTGTTCGGCGCGGTGACGGCGGTCGCCATCCTCGTCGCCGCCGTGGGCCTGCTGCTCACCGCGCTGCGCAACAAGCCCTCGGCGCTCGGCGGGTCGTACCGCGAACTCGACGGGGAGGTGACCCGGGCCAGGGACGCCTGGCGCGAGGCCCTGCTGGAGCGGGGGATCCTGCCGTTCCTGCGGGACGCGCTCACCGACCAGGCGACGGCCACCGAGCTGCAGCACACGGCACCGTCCCCGCCGACCGGGCGTATCCCGCACCTGGGGTACGACCGGCCGGGTTTCTCCAGCCCTGAGGAAGGGACGACCCGTGGCACACGGCCGAGCTACTCCAGTCCGGACTACTCGAGCCCGGACTTCGGGGGACCGGAACACCAGCCGGAGTAGCCGGGCGGCCCGCCCGCCGGCTTGCGCTCTCCGCGGCGGAGGCGCGAGCCGAGTGGTCGGGGCGGGCGGCCGGGCCGGGGCTCAGAGAACCCCCGCCCGTCCAGCGGCCGTGATCCACTGCGGGAACTCGGACAGCAGGCGGTCGTACAGCTCCGCGTCCGGCACGGTGCTGATGTCGTCGACGGCGAAGAACCCGACGTTGTCGACGCGGCGTCCCGGCAGTGTGTCGAACCGCTCCAGCACGCCGTAGTCGGACCTGCCCAGCCCCACGAACTGCCAGAAGAGCGGTTCCTCCACCGCCTCACGGAGCTCGCGCTCGATCTCCTTGTTGCGGTAGACGCCGCCGTCGGAGAAGAACAGGACGAGCGTCGGAGCGGACGCGGGGTGATCCCGGACGAACGCGCGCACCTCGGCGATGACCTTCTGCTCCTCGTTCTGGATGCCCACGTCCCGCATGTCGACCTGGCTGGGCTCCAGCCCTTTCTTCCGCCCGCGCCGGAACAGGCCCACCTCCCCCACCCGCACATGCAGCCGCAACCACTCGGGAAGCTCCCCCAGCCGCAGATCCGGCAGCCGGGCCGGGTTCGAGGCGAAGGTCCAGGCCTGCATCTCACCGTCGTCGTCCAGCTGCGCCGCGACCGCCGCCATCCGCTCGACGACGTCGGCCACCACCCCCTTGGAGTACAGGAAGGACATGGACCCGGAGGCGTCGAGTACGAGGACGACGCGCGCGGTGACCCCGGCGGCCCCGTGCTTGCGCAGACTGACCGCCACCTGCTCCTTGCGCAGCGACAGCCGCTTGCGCATGTCGACGGGCAACCGCTCCTCGCCCTTGGTGAACCGTGGGGCGCCGGGGTGGAGGCGGGGCGCGGGGGGCTGCTGGGCGGGCGCGACCGGCACGGCGGGGGCAACGGGCGGGGGCGGCGAGGCCGGGGCCGCGGTGGCCGCGGGTGAGGCCGGCCGGGCCGGGGCCACGGGGGAAGCGGACGGGGCCGGGGGCTCGTCGTCCACGGTGATGCCGAAGTCCGTGGCCAGACCCGCGAGTCCGGCGGCGTACCCCTGCCCCACCGCCCGGAACTTCCACTTCCCCTGCCGTCGGTACAACTCGCCGCCGATGAACGCGGTCTCCGTCCCCGCAGCCATGTCGAACCGGGCCAGTTCGGCCTCCGTCCCGGCGTCGAGCAGTCTGAGCACCAGTCCCGGCACCTGCCCGAACGTCCCGCCGTCCGCCGACGCGCACAGCACGATCCGCTCGACCGCCCCTTCCACGGCGCCCAGATCCACTTCCACGGTGTCGGTCGTGTCCCGCGCGCCGTGCTGTTTCCCGAGATGCGTCACGGCGCCGGACGTGTGACGGGGCTGGTTGTAGAAGACGAAGTCCCCGTCGTCCCGGACCCGCCCGGCTTCCGTGAGGAGCAGTGCCGAGGCATCGAGGTCGGGCACACCGGCCCCGGCCGCCCAAGCGAGCTCAACACGGACCACCCGGGCATCGACGGGACGATTGGACCCCTTGCTCATCGGACTCGCTGTCATGGTGCCAGTCTGCCCACCCGCCCCGGTGAAGGGGAGGGCAGCCGCGCCTGCCGCACCGCGGGGGCGGTACCCGCCACGGGCACCGCCCCCGCGCCGCCTGCTCAGTCCGCGATCGGCAGGTACACGCGATTGCCCGCCTCCGCGAACTCCTTCGACTTCTGGGCCATCCCCGCCTCGATCTCGTCCCGACTTCCGCCGTGTTCACGACGGATGTCCCGGGAGATTCTCATCGAACAGAATTTCGGACCGCACATCGAGCAGAAGTGGGCCGTCTTGGCGGGTTCCGCCGGCAGGGTCTCGTCGTGGAACTCGCGTGCCGTGTCCGGATCGAGGGCCAGGTTGAACTGGTCCTCCCACCGGAACTCGAAGCGGGCGTCGGAGAGCGCGTCGTCCCACTCCTGGGCGCCCGGGTGGCCTTTGGCGAGGTCGGCGGCGTGAGCGGCGATCTTGTAGGTGATGACGCCGGTCTTGACGTCGTCGCGGTTGGGCAGGCCCAGGTGCTCCTTGGGCGTGACGTAGCAGAGCATGGCCGTGCCCCACCAGGCGATCATGGCGGCGCCGATGCCGGACGTGATGTGGTCGTACGCGGGCGCGACGTCCGTCGTCAGCGGGCCGAGCGTATAGAACGGGGCTTCATCGCAGATCTCCTGCTGGAGGTCGATGTTCTCCTTGATCTTGTGCATCGGGACATGTCCCGGGCCTTCGATCATGGTCTGAACATGGAAACGCTTCGCGATCGTGTTGAGTTCCCCGAGCGTGCGCAACTCCGCGAACTGCGCCTCGTCGTTGGCGTCCGCGATGGACCCGGGCCGCAGGCCGTCGCCGAGCGAATACGTGACGTCGTACGCGGCGAGGATCTCGCAGAGCTCCTCGAAGTTCTCGTAGAGGAAGGACTCCTTGTGGTGCGCCAGGCACCACGCGGCCATGATCGAGCCGCCGCGGGAGACGATGCCGGTCTTGCGGTTGGCGGTGAGCGGTACGTACGCGAGGCGCACACCCGCGTGGACCGTCATGTAGTCCACGCCCTGCTCGGCCTGTTCGATGACCGTGTCCTTGTAGATCTCCCAGGTCAGTTCCTCGGCCCGGCCGTCGACCTTCTCCAGGGCCTGGTAGAGCGGCACGGTGCCGATGGGGACGGGGGAGTTGCGCAGCACCCACTCGCGGGTGGTGTGGATGTTGCGGCCGGTGGAGAGGTCCATGACCGTGTCGGCGCCCCAGCGGGTCGCCCAGGTCATCTTCTCCACCTCCTCCTCGATGGAGGACGTCACCGCCGAGTTGCCGATGTTGGCGTTGACCTTCACCAGGAACCGCTTGCCGATGATCATCGGCTCGATCTCCGGGTGGTTGACGTTGGCCGGCAGCACCGCCCTGCCCGCCGCGATCTCCTCCCGGACCACTTCGGGGGAGACGTTCTCCCGGATCGCCACGAACTCCATCTCGGGTGTGATCTCGCCGCGGCGCGCGTACGCCAGCTGCGTGACCGCCCGGCCCGCGCGGCCCCGGCGCGGCAGACGCGGCCGGCCGGGGAACACGGCGTCCAGATTGCGCAGGCCCCCGCGCGGAGAGGTGTGCTTGATCCCGTCGTCCTCGGGACGGACGGGACGGCCCGCGTACTCCTCCGTGTCACCGCGGGCGACGATCCAGCTCTCCCGCAGCGGAGCCAGGCCCCGGCGGACGTCGGTGTCGACGAGCGGATCGGTGTACGGGCCCGACGTGTCGTACAGCGTGACCGACTGCCCGTTGGTGAGGTGCACCTGGCGGACCGGCACCCGCAGGCCGGGGCGTGTGCCCTCGACGTACGCCTTGTGCCAGCCGACGGACTTCCCGGCCTCCCCGTTCGCCGACGTCTCCGTCGGGTCCTGAGCGGAGGCAGGCGTGCGTGCGTCCTTGTTGGTCATGAGACCTACTCCCTACGCCGGCATTACCCGGTAACAGGTTCGGCGGTCGACGCAGCGGTTTCCGTCTGCCGACGTCCCGTGGGAAACATCACTCGCGATGCGGTGATGTTTCCCGTGAAACGTCGCTGGGACGGAGGTCAGCGCCCTCTCAGCCCGGTGCTCCGAGCTCCCGCGTGTACAAAAGCGCCTCCACGCTAGCGTCATTTCTGGCGCGGTGAACAGAGGGCCCGCCCCGTTCTTGCGATGATCGGGCGGTGACCCCCACTCAGCCTCCTCCGTATCAACCGCCCGAACCACCGCGCGCATCCGGTGCCGGAGACGACGGTGGTCACGGCCACACGCATGGGCACAACCACGGGCACAGTCACGGTCATGGCCCGGCGGCGCCCGTCTCCCGGCATCTGCGCAAGGTCATCGCGGCGATCCTGATCCCGTTCGCGACGGCGGTGCTGATCGGACTCGCCGTGCTGTGGCCGGGCGGCGCCCCGGCGCACGAGCGCACCGGAGTCGGATTCGACCGGCAGACGCAGCACGCCACGGTCACGAAGGTGGTCGAGGTGAGCTGTCAGTCCGTCAACGCCTCCGGAGGCGTCCCGACCGGCGACACCTCCACGGCCGAAGGCTCCTCCGCCCAGCAGCAGGCGGACGGTACCTGCAAGAAGGCGACGATCCGGGTCGACACCGGCGACGACAAGGGCCGTACGTTCAACGAGATCGTGCAGCCGGACCAGTCCCGGCAGTTGAGCGAGGGCCAGAAGGTCGTGGTCGCCTACGAGCCCTCCGCGCCCGAAGACCTCCAGTACTCGGTCACCGACGTGAACCGGCGCTTCCCCCTGGCGCTGCTCGCGGGCATCTTCGCGCTCGCCGTCGTGGCCGTGGGGCGGCTGCGTGGCGTCATGGCGCTGGTCTCGCTGACGATCAGTTTCCTGGTGCTCAACTTCTTCGTCCTGCCCGCGATCCTGCAGGGATCGAACCCATTGGTCGTGGCGGTGGTGGGGGCGAGCGCGATCATGCTGATCGCCCTGTACCTGTGTCACGGGCTGTCGGCGCGCACGTCGGTGGCGGTGCTCGGCACGCTGATCTCGCTGCTGCTGATCGGTGTCCTGGGCTCGGTGTTCATCGGGTGGGCCGCGCTGACCGGCAACACCGACGACAACACCGGTCTGATCCACGGGCTGTATCCGGGGATCGACATGAGTGGTCTGCTGCTGGCCGGCGTCATCATCGGTTCGCTCGGTGTCCTCGACGACGTGACGGTCACCCAGACGTCCGCGGTCTGGGAGCTGCACGAGGCCAATCCGTCGACGGGCTGGCGCGGGCTGTACCGCGCGGGCATCCGCATCGGCCGCGATCACATCGCGTCGGTGGTCAACACGCTGGTCCTCGCCTACGCGGGAGCCGCACTGCCGTTGCTGCTGCTGTTCTCCATCGCGCAGAGCGGCGTGGGGACGGTCGCCAACAGCGAGCTGGTCGCGGAGGAGATCGTGCGCACCCTGATCGGCTCGATCGGCCTGGTGGCCTCGGTGCCGGTGACCACGGCCCTGGCCGCGCTGGTGGTCTCGGCCGACCGCCCGACGGCTCGGACACGGACGCAGGGGCACGGACCGGCACGGACACAGGAGGCCGGACAGACACCGGATGCGCGGCCGCCCGTCGGGCGCGGCGGGCGGGGCAGGCGCCGTAAGCGCTGATGTCCCGTGTGGCGGGCGGAGCGCGCTGAAGCGTTCCGCCACCGGCCCACCCGACTGGCGTAACGCTTCAGCCGGCGCTCTGCTCCGCCAGGATCCGGTCCAACGCGTCGTCGAGGTGGGCGTCGAAGTCGGCGAGCGCCCCCTCCTGGCCCAGCGGCACCAGTTTGTCGGTGCGGTCGAGGAAGGCCACGAGCGGTGCGGTCGACGAACGGAACAGCGCCTGGTCACTGCCGACCTGGAGCCGGATCAGCACCTCGCCCAGCGCGTCGGGGTCCACCGGCGAGACGCGTACGTCACCCTCCCCGCACGGCCGACCGACACCGTCGATCAGCAGCTCCCGGCCGAACGCCCAGGTCACGGGAGCGTCCCCCGGCAAGTGGAAAGTCAGCCGCACGGCGTAGGGATCACAGGTGTCGTAGCGGAGCTCCACCGGGATGCGGAAGGACAGCTCCTCCGACACGAGAAAGCTCATCATGACCTCTGCCTGTACGGATTCGCGCATCGCCTACCCCGTCATTCGCCACGGACTGGCCGGGCATGGACCCTGACACCAGAGGGAATCTTGCTGAACGTACACAGCAGATCACAAGGAGTGAGTTTTCAGATACTGATAGACAGCGCGAGCGACCCGACGAGACGTCCCATCTCGGCCTGCAGTCGCTGTGCCGCGGGGACGAGCCGGTCGGCCTGGTGTGCGGGCAGCGAGATGGCCACCGACGCGGCCGTGCCGCCGACGGTGAGGGGGACCGCCGCACACACCGTCCCCAGGGCGTACTCCTGCCGCTCCGTCACCGGATCCATCCGGCGCGTCCGCTCCAGGCGCCTCAGCAGGCCGTGGGCGTCGCGCACGGTGTACGGCGTGACGGACCACACGGGATGGCGGTCGAGGTGGTCGCGGCGCGCCTCCTCGTCGAGCTGGGAGAGCAGGCACTGCCCGATCGCGTGGGCGTGCCCGGTCTCCCGGAAGTCGGCCCACTCCTCGACCGCGGGATGCGCGGGGGAGCCGGAGACGCAGACGACGTCGATCTCGCCCTCGCGGTACACGGCGTAGTACACGGGGGCGCCGATCGCGTCCCGCCAGCGGGCCAGGGTGTCGGCCACCGTGCTGCGACGTTTCTGCTCAGCTCCGCTGCTGCTCAGCCGTTCCGCCGCCTCCCCCAGGAAGAAGAGCCCCTTGTCACGGCGCAGATAGCCCTCGTGGACCAGGGTGCGCAGCAGGTGGTACGCGGTGGGGAGCGCGAGTCCGGTCTCCCTGGCCAGTTGCTTGGCGGGAGCCCCGTAGCGGTGCCCGGCCACGGTCTCCAGCAGGCGCATGGCTCGCTGGACGGAGCCGATGAGGGTCGCAGTGGGCGGTGCGGCGGGCGCCGGCGAGCAGGGCTGCGGAGGGACCGCGGTCATCTGCGCGGAACCGGTGCCAGTCGTGGCCAAGGGTCACTCCCGAAACGCGAGGGGGCAGCCCGTGCGGAGAACACGGGTGGGGGGCGCCGCTCACGGGGATCGTCCCCGCGTCGAGTTCCGGACTCTAACGGGCCGCCACCGTACGCAGGCGGCCCGCCGGAGAAACTTCCCCCGCCCGAGGGAACCGGTGATTCCTGTTACCGCTTCACCGGTCTCCCTCGGCTCACCAGTCGCTGCGCGACGAGGAACTCGACATGAACTTCCGTACGATGTAGATCAGTCCACCGACCAGCGCCACGAAGACCAGCACCTTGAAGAGCAGTCCGATCACGAAGCCGACCACGCTCGCTATCAGACCGCCGAACACGACCAGAGCGATGACCGGCACCGCGATCCACTTCACCCACCACGGCAGTCCCGCGAAGATCTCTCGCATCGCCCTCGTCCTTACCTCTCCGCCCGCCGGGTGCCGGGTCGCGTCGATGATGTCCTGCACTCGATGCTAGGGCTGCGGGCGCTCCGGCAGGGGCCTCGGATCCCTTGTCCTCCCCTGACCGTTCCCCTAGGGAACCCCGACAGCGCCCCTCAGCTCTCGGGGGGAGAGAACACCACCAGAACCCGCAGATCCTCGCTGATGTGGTGGAACTTGTGGGCCACCCCGGCCGGCACGTACACGACGCTGCCGCGTGCCACCTGGGTGGTCTCCATGCCGACGGTGATCGCCGCACGGCCGCTGACGACGAAGTACACCTCGTCCTGACCGTGCGGCTGCTGCGGGTCCTGGGCGCCGGCGTCCAGGGCGTAGAGGCCCACCGACATGTTCCGTTCGCGCAGGAACTGCAGGTACGCCCCGTCGTTGGCGGCGCGCTCCGCCTCCAGTTCGTCCAGCCGGAATGCCTTCATCGCCTTGTCCCGCCCCTGCCTCGCTGCCCGCGTCCGATCGTGTCTGCCACGATCAGACACATGATGAATTTCCTAGTCAAGACGATCGCCAACGCGGGCGCCCTGGCGGTAGCGGTGTGGCTGCTCGACGACATCACCCTGACGGGTGACAGCACGGGCAAGGAGATCGGCGCTCTGCTCCTGGTCGCGTTGCTCTTCGGGTTGGTGAACTCCCTGGTCAAGCCGGTGGTGAAGCTGTTGAGTCTCCCCCTGCTCATTCTGACGCTGGGGCTGTTCACCCTGGTGGTGAACGCGCTGATGCTGCTGCTCACCTCCTGGCTCGCCGACCAGCTCGACCTGAGCTTCCACGTGGACGGCTTCTGGACGGCCGTACTGGGCGGCCTGATCATTTCCGTCGTCTCCTGGGCGCTCAGCGTCGTCCTGCCCGACGAGGACTGAGCACGATGACCTACCGCGTCTGCTTCGTCTGCACCGGCAACATCTGCCGTTCCCCGATGGCCGAGTCCGTCTTCCGCGCACGGGTGGCGGAGGCCGGACTCGACGACCTGGTCGAGGTGGACAGCGCCGGCACGGACGGCTGGCACGAGGGCGAGGGTGCCGATCCCCGCACGGTGACCGTGCTGCGGGAGAACGGCTACGGCACCGGCCACACGGCCCGGCGGTTCGACCCGTCCTGGTACGCCCGCCTCGATCTCGTCATCGCCCTCGATTCCGGCCACCTCAGGGAGCTGCGCCGCCTCGCGCCCACGGAGCGGGACGCCGACAAGGTGCGTCTGCTGCGCTCCTACGACCCCGCCGTCGGCGACGATCCCGACGTGCCGGACCCCTACTACGGGGGTGCGGACGGATTCGACGCGTGTCTTGAGATGGTGGAGGCGGCGAGCACCGGGCTGCTCGCCGCAGTGCGTGAACAGGTGGAAGGACGAGCGGCATGAACGATTCGACGACGGGGGCGGGCCGCGGGCCGGCGCTGCCGGACGGGGCGGGCGACGGAACCCGCGCGGTGCGGGCCGGGCTGCCCGAGCCGGTCAAGCACGAGCCGACCCTGCCCGGGCCGGTGTTCGCCGCCCACTTCCACCTGCCGGGCGATCCCACCGGCCCGTACACCTACGGCAGGGACGAGAACCCGACCTGGACGCTGCTGGAACGGGCCATCGGCGAGCTGGAGGCGCCCGGCCGGGACGACGTCGAAGCCCTGGTGTTCGCCTCGGGCATGGCCGCGATCTCCTCGGTGCTCTTCTCCCAGCTGCGCGCCGGGGACGCGGTCGTCCTGCCGAACGACGGCTACCAGGCCCTGCCCCTGGTGCGGGACCAGCTGGAGACGTACGGCATCGAGGTGCGAACCGCGCCGACGGGCGGCGACGCCCAGCTCGGCGTCCTCGACGGCGCGAAGCTGCTGTGGATCGAGACGCCCTCGAATCCGGGGCTCGACGTGTGCGACGTACGACGGCTGGCCGAGGCGGCACACGCGCGCGGTGCCCTGGTCGCCGTCGACAACACCCTCGCGACGCCCCTCGGTCAGCGTCCGCTGGAGCTGGGCGCCGACTTCGCGGTGGCCAGCGGTACCAAGCAGCTCACCGGGCACGGCGACGTGCTCCTGGGGTACGTCACCGGCCGGAACGCCGAGGCCATGGCCGCCGTTCGCCGCTGGCGCAAGATCGTCGGTGCGATTCCGGGGCCCATGGAGGCCTGGCTCGCGCACCGTTCGATCGCCACGCTCCAACTGCGCGTCGACCGGCAGAACGCTACCGCGCTGACGCTCGCCCGGGCACTGCGCGAACGGCCCGAGGTCACGGGACTGCGTTATCCGGGGCTGCCCGACGACCCCTCGCACGAGACCGCCTCGCGGCAGATGCGACGCTACGGATGCGTGGTGTCCTTCACGCTGCCCACACGCGAGCGTGCGGACCGTTTCCTCGACGCACTGCGACTCGTGGACGACGCGACGAGCTTCGGCGGCGTACGGTCCACGGCGGAGCGGCGTGGACGCTGGGGCGGGGACGCGGTGCCGGAGGGCTTCATCCGCTTCTCCGTGGGCGCCGAGGACCCAGAGGACCTGGTCGCGGACGTCCTGCGCGCCCTGGACGAATCAGTCGGCTGACCGGCCGGTCCGGCAGGAGCCCGGCACACTGCGGCGGACGGTCCGAGCCTCCCCCCTCGTGGCTCGGACCGTCCTCGGTTCCACGCGCGAAGAACCGCGTGACCAAGGCTAGTTGACTCACTGTCAGTGTCCAATCACAGTAGCGACAGCGACCTATCGACTTATTTATGGTTGGACATCCGGACCCGGAGCGGGGCCGACGAGGGAGGGTGTGGCGTGGATCTGGCCTTGCTGCGGACCTTCGTGACCGTGCACCGGGCCGGTTCCTTCACCCGTGCCGCCGCCCTGCTCGGCCTCTCCCAGCCGGCCGTCACCTCGCAGATACGGACGCTGGAACGGCAGCTGGGACGGCCCCTGTTCCTTCGGCAGGCGCGTGGTGTGACACCGACGACCATCGGGGACGAGCTCGCCCACAAGGCGGCGCCGCATCTCGATGCCCTGGTGGAGATAGCCGAGTCCGGGCTGGAGGAGGACTCCTCCTTACGGACACTGCATCTGGCCGGCCCTCCGGAGTTCACCGCCGAGCGGGCACTGCCCGCGCTCACGGAGCTGACCGGCGAGGACGGTCAGGGCTTCGCCCTGCGCGCCTCCTTCGGCACTGCCGAGGAAGTCCTGGAGGGACTGGCCGCCGGACATCATGATCTGGCCATCAGCACGGTCCGGCCACGCGGCGCCCTGCTCTCGGCGACTGCGCTCTGCGACGAGGAGCACGTGCTGGTCGCCGCCCCGCGCTGGGCCGAACGCATCGGCTCCGGCACACTCCACCGCACGGGTCCGTCGGTCCTGGAACACATTCCGGTGGTCGAGGTGCACGAGTCGTTGCCCTTCGTCGCCCGCTACTGGGCCTCCGTCTTCGACTCCCGCCCTGTCGCCCCGGGCACCGTCGTCGTCCCGGATCTACGCGCGGTGCTGACCTGCGCCGCCGCGGGAGCGGGACTGGCGGTACTGCCCCGCTACCTCTGCACGAGCGCGCTCCAGCGGGGCGACGTGGTGGCCCTGCACGAACCGACGGTGCCTCCGCTGCGCACGTACTTCCTGGTGGTCCGCACCGGCACGCTGGCGATGCCGCATATCACGCGGGCCCATGAATGGCTGGAACGGGCGGCCGCCGGCTGGTGCTGACCGCCGGGACAGTGCCCCACCACGGGCAGCCGGACGCTGTCTTCCCGCGATGTTTCACGTGGAACCAGCCGGGCCACATTCCCTCCATGACCGTCCGACCCGTGGTCAAGCGCACCGCCCGAGCCGTTCTGCTGGACGGCGAGAACCTGATTCTGATCAAGCGCACCAAACCCGGCGTGGATCCCTACTGGGTCACCCCCGGCGGGGGGGTCGAGCCGGAGGACTCGACCGTCGTGGACGCCCTGCACCGTGAGGTGTACGAGGAGCTCGGCGCGAAGATCACCGATGTGGTGCCCTGTTTCGTCGACACCGTGGAGCACATCGGCGAGGATGGCGGCGCCACCGGCGTGAAGGTACAGCACTTCTTCGCATGCCGCCTGGAATCCATGGACCCGTCCCTGCGCCACGGCCCGGAGGTCGACGAACCCATCGGCGAGTACGAGATCGTCCGCGTGCCGTTCACCCGCGTCGGGATCGCTTCCGTCCACTTGGTGCCACTGTCGCTTCGGCACTATCTGGACGGCAATATCGAGGGCGTACGCGCCATGCACGCCCCCGACCTGGGATGACGCCCGCCCCTTACACGGCCCGTACCAGTTCGTAGGCTTCCCAGAGATCCCGCCCCGTGTAGGAGTGGGTCGCGAGGCCGGTCAGATGCCGGTCCGCGTTGACCGCTACGGAGACCGGCACCACGCCGAACAGGTCCTTGTCCGACATCGAGTCGCCGTAGGCGACGCAGTCCGCGCGGGTCACCCCGAACTCCGCGCACAGGCGGTCGGCGATCCGAACCTTGGCCGCCGCACTGAGGACACCGGCCGGGTCCACGGGCTCCGTGAACGGCACGGCGGGAAAGCGAGAGCCGTACGCCGCGTGCGCACCCCAGTCGGTGAGCCGTTCCACGAAGAAGGACGGGGACAGTGAGACGACGGCGCAGTAGTCACCGTTCCGCGTGAGCTCTGCCCAGACCTCGCGGATACGGGCCAGCCACGGAGCCGCTTCGAACGCTGCCGCCACATGCGCCTCCGTGAGGCCCGCCCAGAGTGTGTACACCTGTGTGGCGTACTCGGGCGGCCCGATGAGGCCGGAGGAGATCGCCCGGTCGAGAGCCACCGTCTCGGCTTCCCGTCCCAGCTGCCGCGAGATCTCCACGGGAGCCGAGCTGCCGTGGAGCAGGGTGCCGTCGAGATCGAAGAGATGGAGCCTCGCCATGAACGAGGAGATTAACGGGCCTTGTTCCCTTCGTCTCCCGGCGGAAGGAGAGGAGCTGTCCATGCACCGTTCTCGCATGTTTCACGTGAAACGTCCCGTGCCCGCGCTCGGCCCAGGCCACGGCATGGCCGAAAGCTCGCGCGAGTCTCCTGAAACGGGTGGACGCCGAAGCCCTCTGTCGGACAGCCTGACCTGCGTGCCGACACCTTCCCTTGCCTCTCTGCCCATCCGCCGTCTGACGCTCCGCGACCTCACCGCCTGCGCCGACTTGTCCGAGGACCGGGGGTGGCCCCGGGAGGAGCACAAGTGGGGACTCCTCCTCACGGCCGGGAAGGGATACGGCATCGACGACCCCGACGGTGGTCTGGTGGCCGCTTGTGTCGTCACCGAGTACGGACCGCGGGAACAGCCCACTCTCGCGGCCGTCGGCATGGTTCTGGTCGCCGAACGGCATGCCCGCAAGGGCGTGGGGCGCCGGTTGATGCGCCACATCGTCGAGGTCTCGGGCACCACACCGCTCACTCTGCACGCGACCCCGTCCGGCCGGCCGCTCTACGAGGAGCTCGGTTTCAAGGTCACCGGTCGGGCCGAGATGCTGCGCGGTCACTTCGTCCCCACGGACGGTCGACCGGAGATCGCCACCCGCGCCGCGACCGCGGAGGACCTTCCGGCGATCCTCCGGTTCGACGAGGAAGTGTTCGGGACGGACCGCACGCACATCGTCACCCGGCTACCCGCCTTCGCCGACCAGTTGCGCGTCGCCGAGGAGGACGGACGACTCATCGGTTACGCGGCCGCCTGGCCCAACATGGACACCCATGTCGTGGGCCCGCTGCTCGCCCGGGACACCGCGACGGCCGAGGCACTTCTCTCATCCCTCGCCGCCCGTACCGACCGGCCCCTGCGCACCGACATCGACGTACGGCACGAGGAGCTGCTGGGCTGGGCGAAGGAACACGGTCTGGCGTCTGTGATGAGCAATGCCGTCATGACCTACGGGACCACGGATCTGCCCGGGGACTGGAGTCGGCGGTTCGCCCCGGTGACGGTCGCGGCGGCCTGACGCCCGGGAACGCGATGACGCCGGTCCCGGACCGCGGGGCCGGCGTCATCGCGTCCGGTGAATGCCGTCATCAGGCGACGGACGCCACGGCGGCCGTCGCGAAGCCGTGGTCCTGCTCCGGGGCGCCACCGCCGACGCCGATCGCGCCGATCAGCCGGCCCTCGCGCCGGACGGGCACGCCCCCGGCGATGAACAGCAGCGGCCGGTCGAGCGCGGTGGGCAGCGTGTGGAAGAGGCCTCCGGGCTGCACGGCGTCCACGAGGTCGGCGGTCGGCGCGTTCAGCTGGAGTGCGGTGTAGGCCTTGCGGGTGCTGGTCTCCCCGGAGATCAGCACGGCGCGGTCGTCCCGGCGGAAGGCGAGCAGGTGCCCGCCCGCGTCGAGGACGGTGACGCTGACCGTGACACCGGCCGCGTCCGCGGCCTGACACACCGCGCTGACCAGGGCTTCGGCGTCCGCGGTGGTGAGCGGGGCGGCAGCGGTGGTGCTCATGAAGGGGTTCTCCTTGTGTGAGGTGAGGTGATGTCCGTCGGTACAAAACCGGCCCCACACCTGCTGGTCCTGTGGATCAGTGGGTGACGGCGGTCCGCCGCTGGATGGGCGCCGAGCCGGCGGCCGGGGCGCCGGGCACGGTGTCGCGGCGCTCGAGAGCGGCCGAGACGAACGCCAGCACCAGGGCGCCCGCGGCGAGAACGGCACCGACCCAGTTGGGTGCGGTGTAACCGAGGCCGGCCCCGATCACGAGGCCGCCGAGCCATGCGGACAGCGCGTTGCCGAGGTTGAAGGCGCCGATGTTCAGGGCCGAGGCCAGGGTGGG
The DNA here is from genome assembly GCF_055633275.1 of Streptomyces sp. 12E. Classification (NCBI taxonomy): domain Bacteria; kingdom Bacillati; phylum Actinomycetota; class Actinomycetes; order Kitasatosporales; family Streptomycetaceae; genus Streptomyces; species Streptomyces sp. 12E. Next base: position 3,603,805 of record NZ_JBVNCJ010000001.1, read on the forward strand.
GGCACCGTGCGCCTGGTCGAGGACCCGCTTCTGCAGGGGCGGCACCGTGGCGAATCCCAGGGCGCCGATGAGGGCGACGGTGACGGCGGCGGCGATCTTGTCGTGTGCGGTCAGGGTGAAGAGCGCGAGGACAACGGCGAGGGCGCCCAGCGAGAGGTACAGCATGGGCATCAGGGCGCGGTCCGCGTACCTGCCGCCGAAGAGGACCAGCAGCCAGGTCACCGAACCGCCGGCGAACCCGGCGACGTGCGTCATCATCGGCGCGATGTAGGTGATGGCCGCGAAGACGCCGCCGAATCCGAGGACGGTCATCGCCATGGCGAGCAGGACCTGGATGTTCTTCAGGGCGGCCAGTTCGTGACGCAGTCGCACGCCCTCGGCCTTGGGCATGTCGGGGACGAGCCTGGCGATGCCGATCAGTCCGACGACGCCGAGGAGGGCGACGACGATGAAGGTGACCCGCCAGCCGAGGGACTGACCGACGAGCGTGCCCAGCGGAACACCGACGACATTGGCGACGGTCAGTCCGGTGAACATCAGGGCGATGGCTCCGGCCTTCTTGTCCGGGGCGACCAGGTCGGCCGCGACCACCGAGCCGATGCCGAAGAAGGCGCCATGGGCCAGCGAGGCGATCACCCGCCCGGTCAGCATGAGGCCGAAGGAGGGCGCCAGGGCGGACAGCAGGTTCCCCGCGATGAACAGTCCCATCAGCAGCATCAGCATCCGCTTGCGGGTGATCCTGGTGCCGAGCACGGTCATCAGCGGGGCGCCGAACATGACGCCCAGCGCGTAGCCGGTCACCAGATAGCCGGCGGTGGGAATGGAGACACCGAAGTCGTCCGCGACCTCGGGCAGCAAGCCCATGATCACGAACTCCGTGGTTCCGATTCCGAAGGCCCCGATCGCGAGGGCCAGAAGCGCGAGAGGCATGGGGACAGACCTTCCCGGACGATTGCATGAGCGCTTTATGCGTCGAGACAATAATTGCAGACGCCCGATATTTGCAAACGCCGTATATTGCAGGCTTGCCCTACCCTGGAGTCAGCAGCTCCTGGACGGAGGAAACGCCCATGACAGCCACGGATCCCGCGCTCACCGCCCTCGCTCAGGGTTGGTGCGCCCTCTCCCTGCTGCACGGGAGAATCGAGGCCCACGTCGAGCGCGCCCTTCAGGCCCGGCACGACCTGAGCGTGCGGGAGTACTCCCTGCTCGACGTACTGAGCCGACAGCACGACGGCGACGGGGGCCACCTGCAGATGAAGCAGGTCGCCGACGCGGTCGTGCTCAGCCAGAGCGCCACCACGCGCCTGGTCACCCGGCTCGAGGACCGCGGACTGCTGGAGCGCTACCTGTGCCCCACCGACCGTCGGGGCATCTACACCAACGTCACCGAGGCCGGCCTCAAGCTGCTGGACGAGGCACGGCCGACCAACGACACCGCCCTGCGCGAGGCCCTCGACACGGCGGCGGAGAACCCCGACCTCGCCCCCCTGGTCAGGGCCGTGGAAACGCTGAAGGCGCCGGTGCCTGCATAGGGTGCCGGCATGGAAGATCTGGAGATACGGGCCGCGGTCGCCGACGACGTCCCCGCGATCGTCGGCATGCTCGCGGACGACCCCCTGGGCGCGCGGCGTGAATCGCCGGACGACCTCAGTCCGTACCTGGCCGCCCTGGAGCGGCTCGACGCCGACCCGAACCAGCACCTGGTCGTCGCGGTCCGCGAGGACCGCGTCGTCGGCACGCTCCAGCTCACGGTCGTTCCCGGCCTCTCCCGCCGCGGCGCCACCCGGTCGATCATCGAAGCGGTCCGCGTCCACGCTGACGAGCGCGGCAGCGGCCTGGGAAGCCGGCTCGTCGAGTGGGCGATCGACGCCTCCCGCCGCGAAGGCTGCCAACTGGTCCAGCTGACCTCCGACAACACCCGGACGGATGCCCACCGCTTCTACCAGCGCCTCGGCTTCACGGCCTCCCACGTGGGCTTCAAGCTGCCGCTGTGACCAAAGTCCCGGGGCCCTGTCCCACGTGGAACAGGGCCCCGCACATGCCCCTGGACGCTAACCGATACCCCGCCACCCCTCCGGATCCACTCCGCCCGGTACGGGAGCCCTCTCGTCGTACGGCCGACGCGTGAACACGAACGAGCCCAGGTCGAGATGGCTCAGCGACCCGTCCGACCGCCGTACGGGCTTCAGGAGCTCTCCGGCGTAGTAACCCTCCAGGCCCACCCAGACACCGTCCCCCGCCGGGCGGAACCGCGAGCGCCGGCCGTTTCCGGACAACGGCTCCAGCGAAACGAGACCGTCGGCCGAGAGCCGCAGAGCGAACGCGGACGTCCCCCAGTACCACTGACCCACCAGATCCAGCGCCGCCGGATCCGCCTCTCGCAACGGCTGCCAGGGAGCGGGGATGCGCGGTTCCGCATCGGCGACGATCCGGACGAGGTCGGCGGCAACCGTGAAAGGAGCCGGCCCGGACGTGCAGTTGGCCAGGACCACCGCGCTCACGTCGTCCGCCAGGCTGATCGTGAGACAGGCGAGGAAGCCCGGCAGCGAACCCGTGTGCCCGACGAGGGCACGTCCGTGCTGGTGACGGATCTCCATGCCCAGGCAGTACGCGTAGCCGCTCGCCACGTCCGCCGCCTCGGGCGGCGCGGCCGGCGTCCTCATCTCCCGCAACGACTCGGCGCCCAGCACACGTTCGTCGCCCTCGGCCAGGAAGGCGGCGAAGCGGGCCAGATCATCCGCGGTGGACCACAGTTGGCCGGCGGGCGCCATCACCCCGAGGTCCTCCACGGGCTCGGGCAGCATCACATCGGCCCACGGATGCACCGCCCAGCCACCCGCGTACGGCGCTTCCGCGCGCACAGTCGTGCGACGCAGGCCCAGGGGGACGAGCACTTCCCTCCGGAGCACCTCCTCCCACGGGGCGCCGCGCAGCTTCTCGACCAAGGCGCCGAGCAACGCGTATCCGGGGTTCGAGTAGTGGAAGCGCCGGCCGACGGGGTGCACCAGGGGCCGCTCGCCCAGCACGTCGGCGAGACCGGGGCGCAGGGATCCGGGGGTCCGCTCCCACCATGGCCCGGGGGTCTCGGCGGCCAGCCCGCCGCTGTGTGCGAGCAGTTCGGCGACGGTCGCCCCGCCCACGCCCGTCCCCGGCAGGTGCTTCTCCAGCGGGTCGGCGAGATCGAGCGCTCCCTCGTCGCGCAACCGGAGCACCAGAACGGCCGTGAAGGTCTTGGTGATCGAACCGATCCGGTACTGCACCCGCTCGTCCGGAGCGTGTCCTTCCACCGATGTACGCGCCCCCGTCCACACGGCCTTTCCGCCCCGTACGACGGCCGCGACGAGCGACGGCGCGCGTCCTTCGCTCTGGGCGACGGCGATCCTGTGCAGCAACGCCCGTCGCGTACCGGGCAGCAGTTCTTCCTGATGAGGTGTCGTCATGCCCTCAGTTCAGCAGGATCGGATCAGGTCTGTGCCATGTCCACGAAGCGGGAGTAGTGACCCTGGAAGGCGACCGTGATCGTGGCCGTCGGACCGTTTCGGTGCTTCGCCACGATCAGGTCCGCCTCGCCCGCACGCGGGGACTCCTTCTCGTAGGCGTCCTCGCGGTGCAGCAGGATGACCATGTCGGCGTCCTGCTCGATGGAGCCGGACTCACGCAGGTCGGAGACCATCGGCTTCTTGTCGGTGCGCTGCTCGGGACCGCGGTTGAGCTGGGAGAGCGCGATGACCGGGATCTCCAGCTCCTTGGCGAGCAGCTTGAGGTTACGGGACATGTCCGAGACCTCCTGCTGCCGGCTCTCGGCGCGTTTGGAACCGCCGGACTGCATCAGCTGGAGGTAGTCGATGACGACCAGCTTCAGGTCGTTGCGCTGCTTCAGGCGGCGGCACTTGGCTCGGATCTCCATCATCGACAGGTTCGGGGAGTCGTCGATGTAGAGCGGTGCCGCCGAGACGTCCGGCATCCGGCGGGCCAGGCGGGTCCAGTCCTCGTCGGTCATCGTGCCGGAGCGCATGTGGTGCAGGGCGACCCGGGCCTCGGCGGACAGCAGGCGCATCGCGATCTCGTTGCGCCCCATCTCGAGCGAGAAGATGACGCTCGGCAGGTTGTTCTTGATGGACGCCGCCCGCGCGAAGTCCAGAGCGAGCGTCGACTTGCCCATCGCGGGGCGCGCGGCGATGACGATCATCTGCCCCGGGTGCAGGCCGTTGGTGAGCGAGTCGAAGTCGGTGAACCCGGTGGGCACCCCGGTCATCTCACCGCTGCGCGACCCGATCGCCTCGATCTCGTCGAGCGCGCCCTCCATGATGTCGCCGAGCGGCAGGTAGTCCTCGCTGGTGCGCTGCTCGGTGACCGCGTAGATCTCCGCCTGCGCGCGGTTGACGATCTCGTCGACGTCGTCGTCGGCCGCGTACCCCATCTGCGTGATGCGCGTGCCCGCCTCGACCAGGCGGCGCAGCACGGCGCGCTCGTGCACGATCTCGGCGTAGTAGGCCGCGTTGGCCGCCGTGGGGACCGTCTGGACGAGGGTGTGCAGATACGAGGCCCCGCCGACCTTGTTGATCTCGCCGCGCTTGGTCAGCTCCGCGGCGATGGTGATGGGGTCGGCCGGCTCGCCCTTGGCGTAGACGTCGAGGATGGCCGTGTAGATGGTCTCGTGGGCCGGCTTGTAGAAGTCGTGTCCCTTGAGGATCTCGACGACGTCGGCGATGGCGTCCTTGGACAGCAGCATGCCGCCCAGCACGGACTGCTCGGCCTCGAGGTCCTGTGGCGGCACCCTCTCGAACGCGGAACCTCCGCCGTCCCACGCGTCGTCGTCCCGGCCACGGTCGTGTTGCTCGCCGCGCCCCCTGCCCCCGTCCCCACGGCGACGGGAGGCGGGCAGACGATCACTGGGTCCGCTCTCGGCCCACGGGTCGTCCAAGGGCTCGGAAATGCTCACCGAGCCACCTCCTCCCGTCCGCCGGAACGGACCTCGCCGTGCCTCTTTGTTCTACGGCACGGCACTGACAAATTAAGAGGCCCAACTCCAGTTGTCACACGCCGGATTTGTGGCGTTTCTGAAACCGGTGGACGGAGCGAGCGCCGGACCACCGTAGGCCCGTCGGCAGCGTCAGCCAATCTGGTTATCCACAGGGCATGTGGACGACTGGCCCAATGCTGTGGAGAACTCCGCGAAACCTGTGCACGAGCCAGTGGACAGCCCTGTGAACAAGCCCGCACCCTTGACATCAGCAAGTCTCTGACCTGCAGCTTCATCGTCCACCGGCTGTGCAGAAGAAAAAGTTGCCCAGTCGGATCAAGATCGGTTCATGAGGTGTACGCAAGCCCACACCCAGAGCCACAGAGTAAGGGTCTACAAAGCTTTGCATCTCTTACCTGTGGACGATTAGATTGGTGCACATGACACAGGCCCCCGCGCGGCCCGGAGCCGCTCGACGGCGGCATGACCGCGAGATCGTCATGCTGGCAGTCCCCGCCTTCGGTGCCCTCGTAGCCGAGCCGCTCTTCGTCATGGCGGACAGCGCCATCGTCGGCCATCTGGGCACGGCACAACTCGCCGGTCTCGGCGTCGCCTCGGCCCTCCTGATGACCGCCGTGAGCGTCTTCGTCTTCCTCGCCTACGCCACCACAGCCGCCGTCGCCCGGCGCGTCGGAGCCGGAGACCTCCCGTCGGCCATCCGCCAGGGCATGGACGGAATCTGGCTGGCACTGCTCCTCGGCGCCACCGTCATGGCCGTCGTCCTGCCCACGGCGCCCGCCCTCGTGGACCTCTTCGGTGCCTCCGACACAGCGGCCCCCTACGCGACCACCTATCTGCGGATCTCCACCCTCGGCATACCGGCCATGCTGGTCGTGCTCGCCGCGACCGGTGTCCTCCGCGGACTGCAGGACACCAGGACACCGCTCTACGTCGCCATCGCCGGCTTCATCGCCAACGGTGTGCTCAATGTCGTGCTGGTCTACGGCGCCGGTCTCGGCATCGCGGGCTCCGCCTGGGGCACCGTCATCGCACAATGCGGCATGGCCGCGGTCTATCTCGTCGTGGTACTGCGCGGGGCGCGCAGGCACGGGGCGTCACTGCGCCCAAACGCCGCCGGCATCAGGGCCTCCGCTCAGGCGGGCGTTCCCCTGCTGGTCCGGACCCTCTCGCTTCGGGCGATCCTGATGATCACGACAGCCGTCGCCGCCCGTCTCGGCGACTCCGACATCGCGGCCCACCAGATCATCCTCTCCCTGTGGAGCCTGCTCGCCTTCGCGCTGGACGCCATCGCCATCGCCGGTCAAGCCATCATCGGACGTTATCTGGGTGCCGGCGACGAGCGGGGTGCCCGTGAGGCATGCCGCCGCATGGTCGAGTGGGGCATCGCGGTCGGTGCCGTCCTCGGCGTCCTGGTGGTCCTCGCCCGGCCGGTGTTCCTTCCCCTGTTCACCAGTGACTCCACGGTCACGGACGCCGCCCTTCCCGCCCTGGTGCTCGTGGCGCTGTCCCAGCCGATCTGCGGCATCGTCTTCGTCCTGGACGGGGTCCTGATGGGCGCGGGCGACGGAGCGTACCTGGCCTGGGCAATGCTGCTGACTCTCGCGGTGTTCACTCCCGCCGCCCTGCTGGTTCCCGCACTCGGGGGCGGGCTCACCGCGCTGTGGGCCACGATGACCCTCATGATGACCGTGCGGATGCTGACTCTGTGGGTCCGCGCCCGCTCCGGTCGCTGGATCGTCACGGGCGCCGCGCGCTGACCGTTTCATGTGAGACACGGCGATGGGGGCCGCCCCCCGAAGGGTGCGGCCCCCATGCTCACTGCTTCAGCGAGCGCGGCACTCAGCCGGCGACGACCTCGATGTCGACCTTGGCGGCCACCTCGGGGTGCAGACGCACGGACGTCTCGTGAGCGCCCAGCGTCTTGATCGGCGAGCCCAGCTCAATGCGGCGCTTGTCGACCTCGGGGCCACCGGCGGCCTTGATCGCCGAAGCGATGTCGGCCGGGGTGACGGAACCGAAGAGACGACCGGCGTCGCCGGAGCGGACGGCCAGACGGACCTTGACACCCTCGAGCTGGGCCTTCACCTGGTTGGCCTGCTCGATGGTCTGGATCTCGTGGATCTTGCGAGCACGACGGATCTGCTCGACGTCCTTCTCGCCGCCCTTGGTCCAGCGGATCGCGAGCTTCCGCGGAACCAGGTAGTTGCGAGCGTAGCCGTCCTTGACGTCGACGACGTCGCCCGCGGCACCGAGGCCGGAGACCTCGTGGGTGAGGATGATCTTCATGAGTCGGTCACCCTTCCCTTATCGCGCGGTGGAGGTGTAGGGCAGCAGCGCCATCTCACGGCTGTTCTTGACAGCCGTGGCGACGTCACGCTGGTGCTGCGTGCAGTTGCCGGTCACGCGGCGGGCACGGATCTTGCCGCGGTCGGAAATGAACTTCCGCAGCATGTTCGTGTCCTTGTAGTCCACGTACGTGACCTTGTCCTTGCAGAATGCGCAGACCTTCTTCTTAGGCTTGCGCACAGGCGGCTTCGCCATGATGTTTCTCCTGTGTGATCAAGAAGTGTGGGTACGGCCCCGTCTAGAAGGGGGGCTCGTCCGAGTAGCCACCGCCGCTGCCGCCGGAGCCACCGCCCCAGCCGCCGCCACTCTGCTGGCCACCAGCGGGAGCGCCGGTCGCCCACGGGTCGTCGGCGGGAGCGCCGCCGCCCTGCTGGCCACCGCCGGGGCCGCCGCCCCAGCCGCCGCCACCCTGGCCGCCCTGGCCACCGCCGCCGTAGCCGCCCTGGCCACCGCGACCGGTGGTCTTGGTGACCTTGGCCGTGGCGTTGCGCAGGCTGGCGCCGACTTCCTCGACGTCCAGCTCGTAGACCGTGCGCTTGACGCCCTCACGGTCCTCGTAGGACCGCTGCTTCAGTCGGCCCTGCACGATGACGCGCATGCCTCGCTGGAGCGACTCGGCGACGTTCTCCGCCGCCTGGCGCCAGACCGAGCAGGTCAGGAACAGGCTTTCGCCGTCCTTCCACTCGTTCGTCTGACGGTCGAAGGTGCGGGGGGTCGACGCGACGCGGAACTTCGCGACGGCCGCACCGGACGGGGTGAAGCGCAGCTCGGGGTCGTCGACAAGATTGCCGACGACCGTGATGACGGTCTCGCCTGCCATGGGGAACCTCTCGGCGGGTTTGCTGCTGGCTGCTTGTGCTGCTACTCGAGTCCCGGGAACAGCTGAGCGGAAGAGCTCAGTGGGTCTCGGGGCGGAGGACCTTGGTCCGGAGGACCGACTCGTTCAGGTTCATCTGGCGGTCGAGCTCCTTGACGACCGCAGGCTCGGCCTGCAGGTCGATGACCGAGTAGATGCCCTCGGGCTTCTTCTTGATCTCGTACGAGAGACGACGACGGCCCCAGGTGTCGACCTTCTCGACCTTTCCGCCGCCGTCACGGACGACGGAAAGGAAGTTCTCGATCAGCGGGGAGACAGCGCGCTCCTCGGTGTCGGGGTCGAGGATGACCATCACCTCGTAGTGACGCATGTGGAACCCACCTCCTTTGGACTCAGCGGCCACGGTCGTTCCGTGGCAGGAGGGTCGTGATGCGTTGCTGCAACGATGCCTGTCAGTAAAACAGCCGCCACTGACAATCAAGGCCGGGCGGCGATCTCCCAGGCCGACCGGGACGGACCGCAGCCCTTCCTCGACTCGCCTGGCTCTGTCCGGACAGACACCGGTGCAGACGGTACAGAGTACCCGCACAGCGGCTTCCGGTTGAAATCCGGCCGCGGGGACGGTCAATCTGTACACATCGGGTGTGTACGGCGCTACGATCCGCCGCCTTTCGCAGGAGGTGCCCCATGGCACAGGCATTGCGACCCAACACCGCCGGAGGCCTTTTCGCCACGGACGGCAAACCCCACCCGCTCCAGGACGCCCTGCTGGCGGTGACCCTGGTGCTGGGCATCACGTCCTTCGTCACGGCGATGTTCCACCATCTGCACCTGCTCAGTTCCTGGACCGGTCTGGTGGGAATCCTCACCGGCGCGTACGGCCAGTGGATCTCGGTGACGACCCGCGAGCGCTTCGGCCTCGTCCTGGGCCTCGGTGCCTCGGCGGTCGGGTTCTTCCTGGGCATGGCGCACGGAGGTCTCTTCGGCGGGCTCTTCGACTGACGTCGAGCTCCCCCCTCTCTCGAACATCGTCGAACGCCCCGGCCGGCGCCAGGCCGGGGCGAAGGTCCGGTGCGCCCAACCGGGGCGCCCCCGAGGCGCAGTAGGCTTCGCGCGAGAGCCGGAGCCCCTGAACCCATGGGGACACACCAGCCCGAGGAGCGCCCCGAATGAGCCTGACCCTGAGGACCATCAGTCGAGAGCAGCATCTGGCCTACATCCAGAGCCTGCCGTCGGCGAGCCACATGCAGGTCCCGGCCTGGGCTGATGTCAAGGCGGAATGGCGCTCGGAGAACCTCGGCTGGTTCGACGACCGGACCGGCGAGATGGTCGGCGCCGGGCTCGTCCTCTACCGGCAGCTGCCCAAGATCAAGCGCTACCTCGCCTACCTGCCCGAGGGACCGGTCATCAACTGGTTCGCGCCGAACCTCCAGGAGTGGATCGAGCCGATGCTCGCCCACCTGAAGCAGCAGGGCGCGTTCTCGGTGAAGATGGGCCCGCCGGTGATCATCCGGCGTTGGGAGGCCCCGACCATCAAGAGGGGAATCCAGGACCAGGACGTGAAGCGCCTGCGCGACCTGGAGGCCGACTTCATCGAGCCCCGCGCCTTCGAGGTCGCCGACAAGCTGCGCCGCATGGGCTGGCAGCAGGGCGAGGACGGCGGCGCCGGCTTCGGCGACGTCCAGCCCCGCTACGTCTACCAGGTGCCGCTGGCCAACCGCGCTCTGGAAGACGTCCACAAGAACTTCAACCAGCTGTGGCGCCGCAACATCAAAAAGGCGGAGAAGGCCGGCGTCGAAGTCGTCCAGGGCGGCTACAACGATCTGCCCGAATGGCAGCGGCTGTACGAGATCACGGCCGTGCGCGACCGTTTCCGGCCCCGCCCGCTGTCGTACTTCCAGCGCATGTGGACGGCCCTCAACACCGAGGACCCCAACCGCATGCGGCTGTACTTCGCCCGGCACAACGGCGTGAACCTGTCCGCGGCGACGATGCTGATCGTCGGCGGACACGTCTGGTACTCCTACGGCGCCTCCGACAACATCGGCCGCGAGGTCCGGCCCTCGAACGCGATGCAGTGGCGGATGCTGCGCGACGCCTACGCGCTCGGCGCGACCGTCTACGACCTGCGCGGCATCTCCGACTCCCTGGACGAGAGCGACCACCTCTTCGGTCTGATCCAGTTCAAGGTGGGCACCGGTGGCCAGGCCGCCGAGTACCTCGGTGAGTGGGACTTCCCGCTGAACAAGCTGCTCCACAAGGCGCTCGACATCTACATGTCGCGCCGCTGAACCCCACTTCGCCGCTCCGGCGGCTCCCGTCGTTCCCATACCTCTGATACACCGCAGCCACGAGAAAGGTTCCAGGTCCGGCCATGGCGCTCACGCTCTACGTCGACACCGCGCGCTGGCGGGCGCATCACAAGCACGTGCAGGAGCAGTTCCCGGGACTGGTGCCCGTCTGCAAGGGCAACGGCTACGGCTTCGGTCACGAGCGACTGGCCGAGGAGGCCACCCGGCTGGGCTCGGACGTCCTCGCGGTCGGCACTACGTACGAGGCCGCCCGGATCAAGGACTGGTTCGGCGGTGACCTGCTGGTGCTGACGCCGTACCGGCGCGGCGAGGAGCCGGTGCCGCTGCCCGACCGGGTCATCCGCTCGGTGTCGTCCGTCGACGGCGTGTACGGACTGGTGGGCGCCCGGGTGGTCATCGAGGTGATGTCCTCGATGAAGCGGCACGGCATCAGCGAGCAGGACCTGCCTCAGCTGCACTCGGCGATAGAGAACGTCCGCCTGGAGGGCTTCGCCATCCACCTGCCGCTGGACCGCACCGACGGCTCGGACGCCGTCGAGGAGGTCATCGGCTGGATGGACCGTCTGCGGGCGGCCCGCCTCCCGCTGCACACGATGTTCGTGAGCCACCTCAAGGCCGACGAGCTCGCCCGGCTGCAGCAGCAGTTCCCGCAGACCCGTTTCCGCGCCCGGATCGGCACCCGGCTCTGGCTGGGGGACCACGAGGCCACCGAGTACCGGGGCGCGGTCCTGGACGTCACGCGCGTCGCCAAGGGGGACAGGTTCGGCTACCGGCAGCAGAAGGCCGCCTCCGACGGCTATCTGGTGGTCGTGGCGGGCGGTACGTCGCACGGGGTGGGTCTGGAGGCTCCCAAGGCCCTGCACGGCGTCATGCCGCGCGCCAAGGGCGTGGCCCGCGCCGGCCTCGCCACGGTCAACCGGAATCTTTCACCGTTCGTCTGGGGCGGCAAGCAGCGCTGGTTCGCCGAGCCGCCGCACATGCAGGTGTCGATCCTGTTCGTGCCCGCGGACGCGCCGGAACCGAAGGTGGGCGAGGAACTGGTGGCTCATCTCCGGCACACCACCACGCAGTTCGACCGGCTCCTCGACCGCTGACAGCGAGAAGGCCGTACACGGTTCTCCCGTGTACGGCCGTTTCTGTGCCCTGAGCGGACGCCATCCCCGGGGGTGTTCGCTCAGAGCGAACCCCCGGTGGCTTCCGTCCTGCCCCATTCGACCGAGGTCCCCTCGAAGTGAACCGCGTGCTGCGCGGGGCGGGCCGCGGGACCGAGCACGAACACGTCCTCCGCTCCGTCCAGCACCCCGCCCGAGGGGTCGTCGTCACCGGACCGGCGCACCGGGTCCCGCTCCGGCATCAGGATGTCGCGCAGAACCATGGCACACAGATAGAGCGTTCCCAGCAGGTGCGCCCCGATCGCCCAGTGATAGCCGTCGACGGGCAGTCCCTTGTGGGCGTCCCCGCTGGTCGTGTAGGCGAGGTACATCCAGATGCCCAGGAAGTACGCCACCTCGAAGGCCTGCCAGACGAGGAAGTCCCGCCACTTCGGCCGGGCGAGGGCCGCCAGCGGCACCAGCCACAGGACGTACTGCGGCGAGTAGACCTTGTTGGTGAGGATGAACGCCGCGACGATCAGGAAGGCGAGCTGGGCGAAACGCGGCCGGCGGGGAGCCGTGAGCGTGAGCGCCGCGACGCCCACGCAGCACAGCAGCATCAGCACCGTGGCGAGCGTGTTGACCGTGTCGGTGCTCAACGGGTCGTCCGAGTTCTGCGCCAGGATCAGCCAGAAGGATCCGAAGTCGACGCCCCTCTCCTGGCTGAACGTGTAGAACTTCGACCAGCCGTCGAACGCGAAGAGCATCACAGGCCCGTTCACCACGAGCCAGGCGACGGCCGCACCGCCGAGGGCCGTGCCGTACTCCCGCCACCGTCCCGCGCGCCAGCACAGCACCAGCAGTGGCCCGAGCAGCAGCACGGGATAGAGCTTGGCGGCCGTGGCGAGCCCGAGGAGGACGCCGAAGGCGAGAGAACGCCCCCGCGACCACATCAGCATCGCGGCGGCCGTCAGAGCGACCGCCAGCAGGTCCCAGTTGATGGTCGCGGTCAGCGCGAAGGCCGGCGCCAGCGCGACCAGCAGACCGTCCCAGGGCCGCCGCGCGTGCGTACGGGTCACGCAGACGACGATGACGGCCGCGCACGCCATGAGCATCCCGGCGTTGACCATCCAGTACCACTGCTCCTGGTCCTGGATACTGCCGCTTCCGGGGGTGAGCCAGGCGGCGACCTCCATGAACAGGCCGGTCAGCACCGGGTACTCGAGGTACTCCATGTCCCCGGGGAGCCTGTCGAAATACGGCACCAGCCCGTCGGCGAAGCCGCGCCCCTGGTAGAGGTGCGGGATGTCCGAGTAGCACGCGTGCGTGTACTGGGAGCCGGCACCGAAGAACCAGGCGCCGTTGTAGCAGGGTGCCTTCTGCACCAGGCCGAGGGCGAACATGCCGATCGCCACGAGCGCGATCACCCGCACCGGGGACCACCAGGAGGTCCCGGTCAGCGCACGCCGCCCGAGCGGACCGCCGATCAGCTCGCTGCCGGCCGCGGCGACCCGGTCCTCCTCGGTCGGCCGCACCGGTTCCGGCTCGTGGACGCTCGCTTGCGTCGATTCTCCACTGGGCATGCCGCACATCCTGCCGTACGGAGCAGGGGACACACCGAGGGCCGCCGTACCCGGAGGTACGGCGGCCCATGTTTCACGTGAAACGCCCAAGCCGGGCGGCAGGCCGGCTAACCGGCCGGGCCTCCGAAGAAACCGTTGTCGCCCCCGTTGGCGTTGCCTCTGCTGTCTCCGGTGTCACTGCTGGACGTCGGATCCGGCGAGCTGGTCGCTCCTCCGTCCGTGCCGCCGTTGTCCGTGCCGCCGTTGTCCGTGCCGCCCGTCTCCTCCTCACCGTCGTCCCCGCAGTTGAAGTCGAACGGCCCGCACGTGGTGGTGCTGGTCGGTGGCGGCGGCGTGACCTCGGTCTGTGTGGACGGCGGAGGCGCCGACGGCGTCTCCGCCTCTTCCTTTTCTTCCTCGGTCTCCGTGGCGGTCGGAGTGGGAGACGGCGCCCCGATCCCGTGCGCGATCTCGCCGATCTTCTCGGCCTTGGGGAATCCGGGGTCGTCCTCGCCCTTCAGCGCGGCCTTCATGTACTCGGTCCAGATCTGCGTGGGGACGTCACCGCCGTGGATGGAGTCCTCACCCGCCGTACCGTTCATGGAGAGCAGTTTGTGGTCCTTGGGGTCCTCACGGAACATGGCGACCGAGGTCGCGAGCTGCTGGGTGTAGCCGACCCACCACGCGGACTTGTTCTCGTCGGTCGTACCCGTCTTGCCGGCTGCCGCACGCCCCAGCCCTTGCGCCTGGTAACCGGTACCGTTCTCGATCACGTTCTCGAGGACCTCGGTGACGTTGTGCGCCACGTTCTCGGGCATCGCCAGCTTGACCCGTGGCTTCTCGAAGCCGGGCAGTTCCGACCCCTTGTGCTTGACGGCGGTCACCGAGTACGGGTCGGCCTGCTTGCCGGACGCCGCGAAGGTCGCGTAGGCGTCGGCCATGCGGATCGCGCTGGGGGTCGACGTACCCAGGGCGAACGACGCGTTGAGGTCGGCGAAGCTTTCCTTCAGAATGCCGGACTTCTGGGCGACGTCCGCCACGTTCTTCATCCCCACGTCCATGCCGAGCTGCACGAACGGGGTGTTGACGGACTGCTCCATCGCCTTGTGCAGGGTGATGTAACCCCACTTGTAGTCGGTCTCGTTCTCCTGGTAGAAGGGCGTGTTGTCCTTCTTGAGGACGAGGGAGCCGTCGTTCTCCCTGATCTGCAGGTGGTCGTTGCCGTTGTACTTGCTGAGCGGCGAGACGCCTTCACCGTTCGTCTTGTACGTTCCGTGCTGCATCGCGGCGGCCAGCACGAACGGCTTCCACGTCGAACCGACGGGGACACCCGAGGTGTCCGCGTTGTTGTTGAAGTGACCGTTCTCGAAACCGGCACCACCGTAGAGCGCGACGATCGCGCCGTCGTTGGGCTTCACCGACGCCGCGCCGAACTGGACGTGCTGGTCCTTCTCTCGCTTCTTCGGGTCGAGCTTCTCCTTCTCGACCTTCTTCACGGCCTTGGCCAGCGCATCGACCTTGTCCTTCTCGAAGGTCGTGTAGATCTGGAAGCCGCCCTGGTCGAACTGCGCCTCCGTGATGTCGGAGCTCTTCAGGACGTAGCGCTTCGCCGTGTCGACGAGATAGCTGACCTGACCGGTCATGCCCTTGACCGCCTTGCGGCCCTGCGGCTCGGGGTACTCCTTGACCGCCTTCTGGTACTCGGCGTCCGAAAGGTGCTCGTCCGCGTGCATCTGCTCGAGGATCCAGCTCCAGCGCTCCTCGGAGCGCTCACGGTTGGCCTCGGCGGTGGCGGAGGAGTCGAGGTTCACGTTGCCCGCGGGGTCGTAGTACGTCGGGCCCTTGAGCAGGGCGGCGAGGAAGGCGCACTCACTGGGCGTGAGATCGACCGCGTCCTTGCCGTAGTAGGTCTGGGCGGCGGCCTGGATGCCGTAGGCGCCACGGCCGTAGTACGAGGTGTTCAGGTACCCCTGGAGGATCTCCTTCTTGGTGAGCTTGGTGCCCACCTTGATCGAGATGAACATCTCCTTGAACTTCCGGGAGATCGTCTGGTCCTGGCTCAGGTAGGTGTTCTTCACGAACTGCTGGGTGATCGTCGAACCGCCCTGGGTGTCCCCACCCGTGGCCATGTTGCCGAGCGCCCGGGCGATACCCATGGGGTCGATGCCCGAGTCGTCGTAGAAGCTCTTGTTCTCGGCCGAGATCACCGCCCACTGCATGGCCGCGGGGATCCGGTCGATCGTGACGTTCTGCCGGTTCTGGCCGCTGCCGGTGGCGACCATCTGGGTTCCGTCCGCCCAGTAGTAGACGTTGTTCTCGGAGCGTGCCGCGGCGTTCTCCTCGCTGGGCACGCTCACCATGGCGTACCCGATCCCCGCCACGGCGACCAGGCCGCCGAGGAACGCGAGGCACAACCCGGACACGAGCTTCCACGACGGCGTCCAGCGACGCCAGCCGTCCTTGTCGTGGCGCGGATAGTCGATGATCCGCTTCTTTCCGGGCGAGGCCGCGCGCCCGCCGCCCCGGCCGGGGCCCGCGGCCCCGGCACGGCGGCCACCGCCTCTCTGTGCCGCGCGTCGCGCCTCGGCGCGGCTGCCGTAGGTGTGCTCCTCACCCCCCGAGCCGCGGGAGCCCGACCCATAGGAATCGGACGGAGACCCGGTGGCGCCTCGCGGTGCCGCGCGGCGGCCGGAGGACGAGCCGGACTGGCCGCGTCGGGCCGCGGCACGTCCGCCTCCCTGCGGCTGCGGCGGTTTGCGACGGTGCTCGCTCATCGAACGACTACTCCTCGGGCAGGCGCACCCTTGCGCGCCTGGAAACGGCGGCTGGTTTCCGGTCCCCCCGAAGTACGGATGCGGCGCTTCGCGCATTCACCCGTACCGCACCGGGGACCAAGACGTCCCCGGGCGTCACTCGGTTCCCGGTGGTCTGCATGGCGCACAGACTACGCACCGCCAAAACCCGCCGGGCACAGAAGTTCACCTCAAATCAGGCAACTTGCTCCCGATCAATCGACGATGTGATCCCGTTCACTTTTCTCCCCCTTGTCGCATCCGGAAGGCCGTTCTATCGTCTTGATGTATCGAGTCGATACATCAGATCGGCATAAGGGCGGCGACGGGCCGCACATGAGTCCGTCACGGCACGACCGCGGCAGAGGGGAGGCGACGATGAGCCGGCGTTCCGGGATCCTCGAGTTCGCCGTACTCGGCCTGCTCCGCGAGTCCCCGATGCACGGCTATGAGCTGCGTAAACGACTCAATACGTCACTGGGTGTGTTCCGTGCGTTCAGCTACGGGACGCTCTACCCCTGCCTCAAGACGCTGCTCGCAAACGGCTGGTTGATCGAGGAACCGGGGAACACCAGCGAGGACGCCCTCGCCGCTCCGCTCACGGGGCGACGCGCCAAGATCGTCTACCGGCTGACGGCGGAGGGCAAGGAGCACTTCGAGCAGCTGCTTTCCCAGACGGGACCGGACGCGTACGAGGACGAGACCTTCGCCGCGCGGTTCGCCTTCTTCGGACAGACGTCCCGCGACGTACGCATGCGCGTGCTCGAGGGCCGCCGCAGCCGGCTGGAGGAGCGCCTCGAGAAGATGCGAGCCTCCCTGGCGCGGACCCGGGAGCGCCTCGACGACTACACGCTCGAGCTCCAGCGCCACGGGATGGAGTCCGTGGAGCGCGAAGTGCGCTGGCTGAACGAGCTCATCGAGAGCGAGCGGGCCGGGCGGGACCTGAAGGGATCCGCCACCGGGGGACCCGCTCAGCAGGACACCACATCTGGAGCGACGGGCGGCCTGCCCCGGACCGGGGACGAGCCCCGGCCGGATACGCCCGACGACACCGCCACGTGAGACCCGTTCAGGGCCTCACTCGTACACACAGGGAGCAACCGGAATGGGTTCGGTTCGCGTAGCCATCGTCGGCGTGGGCAACTGCGCCGCATCGCTGGTGCAGGGCGTCGAGTACTACAAGGACGCCGACCCGGCGTCCAAGGTCCCGGGCCTGATGCACGTCCAGTTCGGCGACTACCACGTCCGTGACATCGAGTTCGTCGCCGCCTTCGACGTGGACGCCAAGAAGGTCGGCCTGGACCTCGCGGACGCCATCGGCGCCTCCGAGAACAACACCATCAAGATCTGCGACGTGCCGAACAGCGGCGTCCAGGTCCAGCGCGGCCACACCCTCGACGGTCTCGGCAAGTACTACCGGGAGACCATCGAGGAGTCCGCCGAGGAGCCGGTCGACGTCGTCCAGATCCTCAAGGACAAGCAGGTCGACGTCCTCGTCTGCTACCTGCCCGTCGGCTCCGAGGACGCGGCGAAGTTCTACGCCCAGTGCGCCATCGACGCCAAGGTCGCCTTCGTCAACGCCCTCCCGGTCTTCATCGCCGGCACCAAGGAGTGGGCGGACAAGTTCACCGAGGCGGGCGTCCCGATCGTCGGTGACGACATCAAGTCCCAGGTCGGCGCCACCATCACGCACCGCGTCATGGCGAAGCTGTTCGAGGACCGCGGTGTCGTCCTGGACCGCACGATGCAGCTGAACGTCGGCGGCAACATGGACTTCAAGAACATGCTCGAGCGCGACCGCCTCGAGTCCAAGAAGATCTCCAAGACGCAGGCCGTCACCTCGCAGATCCCCGACCGGGATCTCGGCGAGAAGAACGTCCACATCGGCCCGTCCGACTACGTGGCCTGGCTGGACGACCGCAAGTGGGCCTACGTCCGCCTGGAGGGCCGCGCGTTCGGTGACGTCCCGCTGAACCTGGAGTACAAGCTCGAGGTCTGGGACTCCCCGAACTCCGCCGGTGTCATCATCGACGCCCTGCGCGCCGCGAAGATCGCCAAGGACCGGGGCATCGGCGGCCCGATCCTCTCGGCGTCCTCGTACTTCATGAAGTCCCCGCCGGTGCAGTACTTCGACGACGAGGCCCGCGAGAACGTCGAGAAGTTCATCCAGGGCGAGGTCGAACGCTGAGACCTCCCCCTTGTGGGCAGGTGAGGGTCTCCGGGGCACATGTCCCGGAGACCCTCTCCGTATGTGAGGCTGTGCCTCATGGCCATCGTCCGTGACCTGCGCGTTCTGCTGCGCCTCCAGGGCTTCAGACGCCTGCTCGCCGTCCGGTTGCTCTCCCAGGGCGCCGACGGCGTCTTCCAGGTCGCGCTCGCCGCCTACGTGGTCTTCTCCCCCGAGAAGCAGACGTCGGCCACGGCGATCGCCTCCGCCATGGCGGTCCTGCTCCTCCCGTACTCCGTGGTCGGCCCCTTCGCGGGAGTCCTCCTGGACCGCTGGCGCCGCCGCCAGGTCTTCCTGTACGGCAACCTGCTGCGCGCCCTGATGGCCTCGGTGACCGCCCTTCTGATCCTCGGCCGGGCGCCCGACTGGCTCCTCCTCGTCGCCGCCCTGTGCGTCACGGGCGTCAACCGCTTCGTCCTCGCCGGGCTGTCCGCCGCGCTGCCTCGTGTGGTGGACAGCGAGCGGCTGGTCGTCGCCAACTCCCTGTCCCCGACCGCCGGGACGCTCGCCGCGACCGCGGGCGGGGGTCTCGCCTTCCTCGTCCGTCTGGTCATCGCCGACTCCGACGCGGCCGTGGTGCTCGTGGGCGCCGCGCTGTACCTGTGCGCGGCCATGGCCTCACTGCGCATGGCGAAGGAACTGCTCGGTCCCGAACGCGCGTTGGTGCACCCCCGGCTGGCCACGGCACTCACCGGGACGGCGCGCGATCTGCTGGCAGGCGTACGGCACCTCGCCGGTCCCCGGCGCAGGGGGGCCGCCTGGGCGCTCACCGCGATGTCGCTCATGCGGTTCTGCTACGGCGCGGTGCTCGTCATGCTGCTGATGCTCTGCCGGTACGCCCTGACGTCGACCACCGACGAGGGACTCGCCCTGCTGGGGCTGGCGTTGGGCGTGTCCGGAGCCGGCTTCTTCACCGCGGCCGTCCTCACGCCCTGGGCCGCGGGGCGGCTCGGTCCCGGCCGCTGGATCGTGGTGTGCGCCGCTACGGCAGCCGTGCTGGAGCCGTTGCTCGGTCTGCCCTTCGCCTCCGGCCCTCTGCTGGCCGGGGCGTTCGTCCTCGGTCTGACCACCCAGGGTGCGAAGATCGCCACGGACACCCTCGTCCAGACCTGTGTCGACGACGCCTTCCGCGGCCGGATCTTCTCCGTGTACGACGTCCTGTTCAACGTGTCCTTCGTCGGTGCCGCGGGAGTGGCCGCCCTGATGCTCCCGCCGGACGGTCGATCGGTCCCGATGGTGGTAACGATCGCCGTTATCTACGGAGCAGTAGCTGCGACTATGGCCCGTTTTGAGCGCCAGTAAGTGTCACATCAATGCCACAGAGCCTTATTGGGCTACGGAGCTGTCAGTGCGGACCGATAGCTTACGTGCGTCTTATCAGCGCATCTTTTGCGCCACGCACCTATGTTCCAGGGGGACTCTCACGTGACCACTCCGCCGCCCCAGGGCAACCCGTTCGCACAGGGCCAGCAGCAGCCCTACGGCCAGCCCCAGGGCCAGGCTCCCTTCCCGCAGCAGGCGGGCCAGCCCGGTTTCCCCCCACCGGGCGCTCCGGTCCCCCCGCAGCAGGGCCGCAAGCTCAGCTTCAAGACGATCAAGAACATCGTCATCGTGGTGATCATCGCCGCTGTGGCCATCGGCAGCTGGATCGTCAGCCGGGACGATGCCAACACCGCCGCGGTCGGCGACTGCCTGAAGTCCGCGTCGTCGTCTTCGGACCGCATGGAGGTAGTGGACTGCTCCTCCGCGGACGCCGAGGCGAAGGTCATCAAGAAGATCAAGGGTCACCACACGCAGTTCACCGCCGAGGCCGCGTGCGGCAAGGTCGAGGGCGCCACCGGCTTCTACGCGGAGACGGGCGACGGGGAAGAGTTCCTCCTCTGCCTCACCAACCTCTGAGCCGGCCCGTTCACCAGATGACGAGGGCGGTGTTTCACGTGAAACACCGCCCTCGTCACGCCAGCGGGGTCATGTTTCACGTGAAACATGACCCCGTTCCGCGCGCTCAGCCCTGCTGTTCGGCCCACCACTCCTTGAGTGCCGCCACCGCTGCGTCGTGCTCCATCGGACCGTTCTCCAGTCGGAGCTCCAGCAGGTGCTTGTACGCCTGACCGACGGCCGGGCCCGGCTTGACGCCGAGGATCTCCATGATCTGATTGCCGTCGAGGTCCGGGCGGATGGCGTCCAGCTCCTCCTGCTCCTGGAGCTGGGCGATGCGTGCCTCCAGGCCGTCGTACGCACGCGAGAGCGCCGAGGCCTTGCGCTTGTTGCGGGTCGTGCAGTCCGAACGGGTCAGTTTGTGGAGCCGTCCGAGAAGCGGTCCGGCATCGCGGACATAGCGGCGCACCGCAGAATCCGTCCACTCTCCCGTGCCGTAGCCGTGAAAGCGCAGATGGAGCTCGACGAGGCGCGAGACGTCCTTCACCAGCTCGTTGGAGTACTTGAGCGCCGTCATGCGCTTCTTGGTCATCTTCGCTCCGACCACTTCGTGGTGGTGGAACGAGACACGTCCGTCTTTCTCGAAGCGCCGCGTGCGCGGCTTGCCGATGTCGTGCAGCAAAGCTGCCAGGCGAAGAGTCAGATCGGGCCCCTCCTCCTCAAGGGCCATCGCCTGCTCCAAGACGATCAACGTGTGGTCGTAGACGTCCTTGTGCCGGTGGTGCTCGTCCCGCTCCAGGCGCAGGGCCGGCAGCTCGGGCAGCACGCACTCGGCGATCCCGGTGTCCACGAGCAGGGACAGTCCCTTACGCGGGTGCATGGAGAGGATCAGCTTGTTCAACTCGTCCCGCACGCGCTCGGCGGAGACGATCCCGATGCGCCCGGCCATCTCCTTCATCGCGGTGACGACCTCGGGTGCCACCTCGAAGTCGAGCTGTGCGGCGAAACGGGCGGCCCTCATCATCCGCAGCGGATCGTCCGAGAAGGACTCCTCGGGCGTGCCCGGGGTGCGCAGCACCCGCGCGGCCAGATCAGCACGACCATCATGCGGATCGATGAACCGCTTCTCCGGCAACGCGACGGCCATCGCGTTCACCGTGAAGTCACGACGGACCAGATCCTCCTCGATCGAGTCGCCGTACGACACCTCCGGTTTGCGCGAGGTGCGGTCGTACGCTTCCGAGCGATAGGTGGTCACCTCGATCTGGAAGCTTCGGTCGGCGTCTCCGACGCGGGCGTCCTTCTGCGCACCGACCGTACCGAAGGCGATCCCGACGTCCCAGACGGCGTCCGCCCAGGGGCGCATGATCTTCAGTACGTCCTGCGGGCGGGCGTCGGTCGTGAAGTCCAGATCGTTGCCGAGACGGCCGAGCAGCGCGTCCCGCACCGAGCCACCCACCAGGGCGAGTGAGAACCCGGCCTCCTGGAAGCGGCGGGCGAGGTCGTCGGCGACAGGGGCGACCCGCAGCAGTTCACTCACGGCGCGGTCCTGCGCCTGGCTCAGGGCACTGGTTTCTTCGTTGGCGTTCGGCACAACAGAAGAGGGTACGTGGCCCGAACGTCCGGGAGCGCCCTCATAACGCGCGCGGACACCCCCGCCGATACACGGACAAGGCCCGCGCTCCCGATCTTGCAGGACCGGTCCGCGGCACTTCCTTCCAGCGCACATCGTTACCATGCGTGGACGCACATTCCGACGACCACTGACGAAGACGAGGGACGGGCGAGCGCGTGGCCGAGGCGGCAGACTTCCAGGGGACGAGTCCCTCACCTGCCCGCCGCTGGCTGCGGCGCACCGGAGCCCTGCTCGCCGGAGTGCCCCTGCTGACGGGGCTCGTCCAGTTGCCCACCGCGCCCCCCGCGGACGCCTCCGGTGCGGACGCGTCGCAGGCCGCCTCCAACAAGGGCTCGGTCTCCGTCTCGATTGACACCCTCACCCCCGGCGCCCCCACCGAGGGCGACACCGTCACCGTGTCCGGGACAGTGACCAACAAGGGCAGGCAGACCGTCACCGACGCTCATGTGGGACTTCGTGTGGGGCCGCTGCTGAACACCCGCTCGGGTATCGACAGCATCGCGAAGAACAGCACCGACGTACAGAGCGTCATCGGCGCGGAGGTCGACGACAAGTACGCCGAGGAGTTCGACAAGCTCACTCCCGGCGTCTCGCAGCCTTTCACCCTCTCCGTACCGGTGAACAAGCTGGATCTCGGGCAGGACGGCGTCTACCAGCTGTCCGTGGCGCTCTCCGGAGAGACCTCCGCACAGCCCTGGCCGCAGACCCTCGGCGTCCAACGGACGTTCCTGCCGTGGCAACCCGACGAAGCCGGCACGAAGACGAAGACGACGTTCATGTGGCCGCTGATCTCCACCTCCCACATGACGGCGGAGACGGGTTCGGACGAGCAGCAGACCCCGGTCCTCCAGGACGACGACCTGGCCGAGGAGATCTCCCCGGGCGGACGGCTGGACCGGATGGTGGCGCTGGGCAAGGACCTCGACGTCACCTGGGTGATCGATCCGGACCTGCTGGCTTCCGTCGAGGCGATGACCGACCGTTACGAGGTCCCCGGCGAGGGTGACACCACCGTCGTCGGCGGCCACCAGTCGGTCGCCAAGCGATGGCTCACCGAGGTACAGAAGGCCGTGGCGGACAAGGAGGTCGTCGTGCTCCCGTTCGGCGACCCCGACCTGGCTTCCCTGGCGCACAACGGCACGTCCGTCACCGGCTCGCTGAGCCACCTCAAGGAAGCCAGCGACGTCGCCTCCAGCACCGTGGAGTCGATCCTCCACGTCAAACCCACCACGGACTTCGCCTGGCCCGTCAACGGTGCCGTCGACCCCTCCATCGTCAAGGTCGCCACATCCGCCGGGGCCGACAAGGTGATCGCCCGCAGCGACACCTTCGAGGAGACCCGCGGCCTGTCGTACACGCCCTCAGCGCCCCGGCCCATCGGCGGCGGCACCACGGCCGTCGTCTCGGACGCACGGCTGTCCACGGCGTTCCAGGGCGACATGATCAAGGCCTCCGCCTCCACGCTCGCCGTGCAGCGGTTCCTGGCCCAGAGTCTGACCCTCGGACTGCAGACGGGAAAGCAGCGCAGCGTCGTCGTCGCACCGCAGCGCATGCCGTCCGCCAGCCAAGCCCAGACGATGGCCGAGGCGCTCACGATCCTCCAGGACGGAACCTGGTCCGAGTCGCAGAACCTCACGGCGGCTGCCAAGGCCGAACCGGACCCCGCTGCCACCACCAGGGTCCCCTCGGCCTCCGCATACCCCTCCTCGGTGCGCAAGCACGAGCTGCCGCGTGCCACGTTCGAGCAGATCGGGAGGACACAGGCCAAGCTCGACAAGTTCAAGGTGATCCTCTCCGACCAGTCCCGGGTGGTGACCCCGTTCGGACGTGCCCTGAACCGGGCGATGTCCGTGTCGTGGAGGGGCCGGCACTCCGAGGCGGCGATCTACCGGAGCGGCATCGAGTCGTACCTCGACACGCTCATCGGCCGGGTCAGACTGATCGACAAGTCGGAGACCAAACTCTCCGGTCGCAGTGCCACCATCCCCGTGACGGTCCAGAACAACCTGGTGCAGGGCGTCGAGCACTTGGTGCTGCGCCTCACCTCGACCAACCCGACCCGTCTCGAGATCGGTGGGGACTCCTACGAGGAGCAGCCCATCGCGGTCTCCGGCGGCCACAGCCAGTCGGTGAAGTTCACCACGTCCGCCAACGCCAACGGACGGGCGACGGTGGTCGCCCAGCTGTACACGCAGGACGGCCAGAAGTACGGCGAACCCGTCACGTTCGACGTGAAGGTCACCGAGATCACCGCCACGGTGATGCTGGTCATCGGCGGTGGCGTGCTGCTGCTCGTCCTCGCCGGTTTCCGGATGTACACCCAGCGCAAGCGGACCGCGGCCCGCGAGGCGGACGAGCAGGATCACGGGACGGACGAGGACGCCGACGCCCCGCAGAACCCGGAAGCCACCGGTGAGCGTCCCACCCGGGAATCCGGGACGGACACAGGGGCGGACGACCCGGAGCAGCCGAGTGACCCGACACCGGACACCGCACCGGAGAACGCCGGCCCGTCCGGCACGGGTGAGAGAGTGGACCGTTGAGGATGTCGTGGCCGGTGGGCCAGGGACGATGAGGTGGGGTAACCATGAACGCGCCGTACGACGGTGACCGCGGCCATGCCGCGGGCAACTCGGGCCATCCCGAGTCGGGCCCCCCGCAGGGTCCGCCGCCCGGGCACGACCAGGTGCCGCAGCCGCCCACCGACCCGTACCTCCAGGACGCCTACGACCAGGATCCCTACCGGGCGCAGGACCTCGCCGCCCAGGACCCGGTCGCCGAGGCGCTCTACGACCGCGCCGCGCACCCGCCACCCCCTCCCGGGGCCTTCCCCCCTCAGCAGCCGCTGTACGGGCAGCCGCCCCAGTCCCCGTACGCCCCCGACCCACGGGTATGGGCCCAGCCCCCCGCACCCGAGCCGGACGGACCGACGCAGTACCTGCCCTACGGCGACGACCCGCGCACCACACAGTTCGTGGGCGTGGACGACCTGGTCGGCCAGACCGGTGACCACCGCCACGAGCCGGACGCCTTCGCCCATCTGTTCCGTGATCAGCAGCAGAGCGGCGCCTTTCCCGACCAGCAGCAGAGTGGCGGGTACCCCCGGCAGCACGGTGGCGGGCACCCGGGCCATCCGCCGGTGAGCGGCCGGCAGCCCTACGCACCGGTGCCGGGACCGGCCGCTTCGACGCCCGGCCACTACGCGGGAGCCACTCCGCCGCCCGTCGCAGAAGCTCCCGCACCTGAGCCGGCCCCCGCCCCGAAGAAGGGCGGCCGGGCCGGGGGACTGCTGAAGTCGAGCGCCGTGATGGCGGCGGGCACGATGGTGTCCCGCCTCACGGGGTTCGTCCGGTCCGCGCTGATCGTCTCGGCCCTGGGCCTCGGACTGCTCGGCGACTCGTTCCAGGTCGCCTACCAGCTGCCGACCATGATCTACATCCTGACCGTCGGCGGTGGCCTCAACTCCGTCTTCGTACCGCAACTCGTGCGGGCGATGAAGGATGACGAGGACGGGGGCGAGGCGTACGCGAACCGTCTGCTGACGCTCGTCATGGTGGCCCTGGCGGCACTCACCGCCCTCGCGTGGCTCGCCGCCCCGCTCCTGGTACGCGCCCTGTCGAACCCGGTCGCCGGCAACCCCGAGGCCAACGACGTCGCCGTCACCTTCACCCGCTACTTCCTGCCCTCGATCTTCTTCATGGGCGTCCACGTGGTGATGGGCCAGATCCTGAACGCCCGCGGCCGTTTCGGCGCGATGATGTGGACCCCGGTCCTGAACAACATCGTCATCATCGTCACGCTCGGCGTCTTCATCTGGGTCTACGGCACCGCCGCGAACTCGCAGATGGAGGTCTCGAACATCCCTCCGGAGGGCCAGCGGCTTCTTGGCATCGGCGTCCTGCTCGGTCTCGTCGTCCAGGCCCTGGCGATGATCCCGTATCTCCGCGAGACCGGGTTCCGCATCCGCCCGCGCTTCGACTGGAAGGGGCATGGACTGGGCAAGGCGGCGATGCTGGCCAAGTGGACCATCCTGTTCGTCCTTGCCAACCAGGCAGGCGCTCTGGTGGTGACTCAGCTGTCCACCGCCGCGGGGCTGGATTCCGATGTGAAGGGCACCGGCTTCGCCGCATACGCCAACGCCCAGTTGATCTGGGGTCTGCCCCAGGCCATCATCACCGTCTCCCTGATGGCGGCCCTGCTGCCGCGCATCTCCCGCTCGGCCGCCGAGAACGACGGCGGCGCCGTCCGCGACGACATCTCCCAGGGCCTGCGCACCACGGCCGTCGCCATCGTGCCGGTCTCCTTCGGCTTCGTCTCGCTCGGCATCCCGATGTGCACGCTGATGTTCGGCTCCTCGGGTACCGGCGCGGCCACCAACATGGGCTACATGCTGATGGCTTTCGGCCTCGGCCTGATCCCCTACTCCGTGCAGTACGTCGTCCTGCGCGCCTTCTACGCCTATGAGGACACCCGGACCCCCTTCTACAACACGGTCATCGTGGCCGCGGGCAACGCGATCGCCTCGGGCATCTGCTACCTCATGCTCCCGGCCCGCTGGGCCGTGGTCGGCATGGCCGCCTCGTACGGCCTGGCCTACGCGATCGGTGTCGGCGTCGCCTGGAGCCGGCTGCGCAAGCGGCTGGGCGGGGACCTGGACGGCTCCAGGGTGCTGCGGACCTACGCGCGGCTGTGCATCGCCTCCGTTCCCGCCGCGCTGCTCAGCGGCGTGGCCTGCTACGGGATCGTGCAGACGCTCGGTCAGGACGTCCTGGGCTCGTTCGCGGCGCTGCTGGCCGGTGGGGCCGTGCTGTTCGGAGTCTTTTTCGTGGCCGCCCGCCGGATGCGGATCGAGGAAGTCAACTCGCTGGTCGGTATGGTGCGCGGACGCCTTGGACGCTGAGCCAGGGGGTAGGCGCACAACCATCGTCGGCCACTGTGTGTCGTGCATAGCGGCGGACTGTGGGCACAATTGGTCTCGGCGTCGAACGGCGCGCGACGGACGCCGGCCGACGCGCATGGGATGGGGAGGCAGGGAACGACGGTGGCCGAACGGAGCACAGCTGCCGTCGACGTGGCAGACGACAGTGGCGAGCAGCCGCTGACCGCGCAGGCGGACCAGTCCACGGCCGACGGGGTGGCCCAGAACCGGGAGCGGGACACGGACAACGACGAGGCACAGGAGAGCACCGGGCCCGGAGGTTCCACGATGTCCTCGCCACCCGAACTGCACAGCGGTCACAAGCTCGCCAGGCGTTACCGCCTCGAGGAGTGCGTCACCCGTCTGGACGGGTTCAGCAGTTGGCGTGCCGTGGACGAGAAGCTCCGCCGCGCCGTCGGCGTGCACATCCTGCCCGCGGATCACACACGCGCCCGATCGGTCCTGGCCGCGGCCCGTTCCTCCGCCCTGCTGGGCGACCCGCGCTTCGTCCAGGTCCTGGACGCCGTGGAGGAGAACGACGTCGTCTACGTCGTGCACGAGTGGCTTCCCGACGCCACCGAACTGACGACGCTTCTGGCGGCCGGCCCGCTGGAGGTGTACGACGCCTACCAGATGGTCAGCCAGGTCTCCGCCGCCATGGCCGCGGCCCATCGCGAGGGCCTCGCCCATCTGCGTCTGAACCCCAATGCCGTCCTGCGCACCTCGACCGGCCAGTGGCGCATCCGCGGCCTCGCGGTGAACGCGGCGCTGCGCGGCGTCGGCTCCGACACCCCGCAGCGCACCGACACCGAGTCCATCGGCGCCCTGCTCTACGCGGCGCTCACCCAGCGCTGGCCGTACGAGAACGACGCCTACGGCATGTCAGGACTGCCGAAGGACATCGGGCTGATCCCGCCCGACCAGGTGCGCGCCGGCGTCCACCGCGGGCTGTCCGAACTGGCCATGCGCGCGCTGGCCAATGACGGCGCCACCGCCTCGCGCCATGAGTCGGCGTGCACCACGCCCGAGGAACTGGTGAAGGCGATCGGCGAGATGCCCCGCATCCGTCCGCCGGAGCCCGCGTTCACCACCCCGCCCGACTACCAGCGCACGACGTACCAGCAAGGCACCTACGGACGTCCGGCGCCGCACCCGGGCGTCACCCAGCCCGTGCCTCCTCCGCCTCCCCCGCTGCAGAGCCGCACGGGCAAGACACTGAAGTGGGCCGTCTCGGCCCTGCTGATCGCCGCACTGGGCCTGGGCAGCTGGCAGCTCGCGGACGCCCTCATGGAACAGGGCGGCAAGGCGGACGACACGAACAAGACCCAGACGACGGACGGCGACGACAGCGGCGACGACAAGCCCAAGCCTGCCCGGCCCCTCAGCGTCCAGGGTTCCCAGGAGTACGTCGCCGCGGGTGAGGCGCAGGCACCGGAGGATGTGGCCAACACCTACGACGGCGACGACTCCACCTACTGGCGCACGAAGAAGTACAACGCCGGCCCGACTCTCGCGCCGTACAAGCCCGGCGTCGGCATCGTCTACGACCTCGGTTCACCCCAGGAACTGTCGACCGCGTCGTTGAACCTCCGGTACGCCGGTGATCACACGACCGTGCACCTCTACGCCACCGACTCTCTGTCGCCCTCGACGGGGATCGAGGGAATGAAGGAGATCGGGACCGAGACCACCAGTGGGACGTCGCTCACGGTCAAGGCAGCCAAGTCGCCCAAGACCCGGTACGTCCTGGTGTGGATCACCGCTGTACCGAACGCCCCCTCCGACGGTTACAGCGGCGCAGGCTACAAACAGGCCATCACCGAAGTGACGTTCAAGGGCTGAGGAACCACGAAGCCGAAGGCGGAGGGGAGGTCCGGTGGCAGACGACAGCGCCTACGGCGACATCAGCGACCAGGACCTCCTCACCCGTCATGTGGAGGGCGACCCCGACGCCTTCGGTGAGCTCGTGCGCCGGCACCGTGACCGGCTGTGGGCCGTGGCACTCCGGACGCTCGGCGACCGCGAGGATGCCGCTGACGCCGTTCAGGACGCTCTCGTCTCCGCCTACCGGGCCGCCCACACCTTCCGCGGCCAGTCGGCCGTCACGACGTGGTTGCACCGGATCACGGTGAACGCCTGCCTGGACCGTGCCCGCAGAGCGGCCTCCCGCAAGACCGCTCCGGTCGACGACACGGAACGCATGGAGCAGTTGCTCGAACCCCACGAATCCGCCTCCGCTCCCGTCGAGCGCAACGACCTGCACCGTCAGCTCATCGAGGCCATGGGCACCCTCCCGCCCGATCAGCGGGCAGCACTCGTCCTCGTGGACATGCAGGGCTATCCAGTCGCCGAAGCCGCCCGCATCCTCGATGTGCCCACCGGCACGGTGAAGAGCCGCTGCGCGCGGGGCAGAGCCAGACTTCTGCCCCTGCTCTCCCATCTACGGCCGGACGGTCCCGGTGAGGGAAGGAAACAGGGCGAGGGACGGAACCGTATGCAGGGAGCGCCCGTCCCACCCGCAGCGGACCCGCGGCAAGCGGATCCACCGGATCCAGGATCGAGCGACCCGGCTGCAGTGAAGGGCGGAGGTGGGCGAGCGTGACGTCGACGGCAGACATGGCGGAGCACCCGGATGTCGCGGAGATCTCCGACCTGGCCGAAGGGCTCCTCCCGTCCGCCCGGAGCGCCGATGTACGCCGGCATCTGGACGCGTGCACGCTCTGCGCGGACGTCCATGCCTCGCTCGAGGAGATCCGCGACCTGCTCGGCACGGCGCCGGGCCCACCCCGCATGCCCGCCGAAGTGACGGGCCGCATCGACGCCGCGCTGGCCGCGGAAGCCCTGCTGCATGCCACGGCACCGGGCCCTGAGTCTGCCGGGGAACCCACCGGCGCTTCTCCCGTTTCCTCCGACGACGAACCCGTACGTGTTTCACGTGAAACATCGGCGCCTCAGGACCGGCCCGCCGGGCACCCCCGTTCCACCACGACCGGGCCGGGACGCAAGGCCCGCCCGCGCGGCGGGCGTCACCGGGTCGCCGTGCTGGGGACCGTGTTCACGGTCGCCGCACTGGGACTGGGATCGGTGGTGCTGTCCTCCATGGACGACGGCACCGGACAGGACGGGGGCCCCCGGACGGTCGTCTCGGACACCTTCTCCGAGGGAAAGCTGGAGAAGCAGGTCACCGACCTCCTTGCACGGAACCAAGGAGAGGTGAAGGGCTCCAGCACCGCGCACACCTTCGGGTCGCAGTCGGAACCCGACGCCGCCCGTCCCAGGGTTCTCAAGGGTCCTGCGGTACCCCAATGCGTCAGCGACGGCATCGGTCGCAACGATGCCGCACTCGCCACCGAGAAGGGCACGTACAGGGGGAAGGAGGCGATGCTCGTCGTGCTTCCCGATCCCTCGGACGACACGCGTGTGACCGCCTACCTCGTCGAGGCGACCTGTGTGGACAACCCGTCCGCGGCTGCCACGGCGAAGGTTCTGCTGAAGCACTCCTACACGCGCCCCTGACGCCCGACGCTTCGTCTCCCTCCTGCGTGGTATCCCGTACGATGCGCGGCTTCTCCGTGTCGGCAGTGGGGTGCGCCCGTGTGCCCGGACACCACGGGAATGCGCGCCCCTTAGGATCCGTTGGGTGGGGTGAGAGTTCCGAAAGAAGCTTCCCCCGGTCGACCGACGCAGACCAGAGACGAGGAATCAAGCCGTGAGCGACGTCCGTAACGTGATCATCATCGGCTCGGGGCCCGCCGGCTACACGGCGGCGCTCTACACCGCCCGCGCGTCGCTGAAGCCCCTGGTGTTCGAGGGCGCTGTCACCGCCGGCGGCGCGCTGATGAACACCACCGAGGTCGAGAACTTCCCCGGCTTCCAGGACGGCATCATGGGCCCTGAGCTCATGGACAACATGCGGGCCCAGGCGGAGCGCTTCGGCGCCGAACTCGTCCCTGACGACGTGGTCGCCGTCGATCTGACCGGTGAGATCAAGACCGTCACGGACACCGCCGGTACGGTCCACAAGGCCAAGGCCGTCATCGTCACCACCGGATCGCAGCACCGCAAGCTCGGCCTGCCCAACGAGGACGCCCTGTCCGGCCGCGGCGTCTCGTGGTGCGCCACGTGTGACGGGTTCTTCTTCAAGGACCACGACATCGCCGTGATCGGTGGTGGCGACACCGCGATGGAGGAGGCCACCTTCCTCTCCCGCTTCGCCAAGTCCGTGACGATCGTCCACCGCCGCGACACCCTGCGCGCCTCCAAGGCGATGCAGGAGCGCGCCTTCGCCGACCCGAAGATCTCGTTCGTCTGGGACAGCGAGGTCGCCGAGGTCCAGGGTGACCAGAAACTCTCGGGTCTGAAGCTGCGCAACGTCAAGACCGGTGAGCTCTCCGACCTGGCAGTGACCGGTCTGTTCATCGCGATCGGCCACGACCCGCGCACCGAGCTCTTCAAGGGCCAGCTGGAGCTGGACGAGGAGGGCTACCTGAAGGTCGAAGCACCCTCGACCCGCACGAACATCGCCGGTGTCTTCGGCGCCGGCGACGTGGTCGACCACACCTACCGCCAGGCGATCACCGCGGCCGGTACGGGCTGTTCCGCCGCCCTCGACGCCGAGCGCTTCCTCGCCGCTCTCTCGGACGAGGACAAGGCCGAGCCCGAGAAGACCGCTGTCTGACCCCCATCCGTCCCACGCACCAACCAGTTAAGGAGCCCGCTGTGGCCGGCACCCTGAAGCATGTGACCGACGACTCCTTCGAGCAGGACGTCCTCAAGAGCGACAAGCCCGTCCTGGTGGACTTCTGGGCCGCCTGGTGCGGTCCGTGCCGTCAGATCGCCCCCTCCCTCGAGGCGATCGCCGCCGAGTACGGGGACAAGATCGAGATCGTCAAGCTGAACATCGACGAGAACCCCGCCACGGCCGCCAAGTACGGCGTCATGTCCATCCCGACTCTGAACGTCTACCAGGGTGGCGAGGTCGCCAAGACCATCGTCGGTGCCAAGCCGAAGGCCGCGATCGTCCGCGACCTCGAGGACTTCATCGCCGAGTAGGAACCGACCGCCTCACCGGCGGCGCATGTTTCACGTGAAACACGAATGGGCCGACCCATCCGGGTCGGCCCATTCGTGTGAGGTGCATCAGAGAGGCCGCAGCGCGGGCTCCTTCTGCACCGCCCCGAGCAGCCGGTCCAGCGCCATCTCGACATCTTCCTTCCAGGAGAGCGTCGTCCTCAGCTCCAGCCTCAGCCGGGGATGGGTGGGGTGCTGGCGAACCGTCTTGAAACCCACGGCCAGCAGATGGTCGGCGGGCAGGACACAGGCCGGCTCCTTCCAGCGGGCGTCGCCGAACGCCTCGATCGCTTTGAAGCCCCGGCGCAGCAGGTCCTTGGCCACCGTCTGCACCATCACCCGGCCCAGCCCTTGTCCCTGGTACCCCGGCATGATGAACGCGGTCATCAACTGCACCGCATCGGGCGACACGGGGCTGGTGGGGAACGCCGCGGAGCGTGGCACATAGGCGGGTGGGGCGTAGAGGACGAAACCCACGGGGACGTCATCGACGTAGACGACCCTTCCGCAGGATCCCCAGTCCAGGAGGACGGCCGAGATCCACGCCTCCTTCTCGACCGCAGGGGTTCCCGCCTTTACCGCTGCCTCACCGCTGACGGGGTCGAGTTCCCAGAAGACGCACGAGCGACAGCGCTGGGGGAGATCCGGAAGGTTGTCCAGCGTGAGCGGTACGAGCCGACGGCCCATGAAGGCTGTTCCTCGCTTCCTCCGCCCGCTGCCTGGCGGGCGGCTGTCAGAGCGCTCCGTTCCCTGAGCAGGCTGCCGATGAAGCCACTGACGGCACCCACCCCCAGCCCTGCGCTCACCAGTCCGGTGCGGCTCGTCATTCGCATGGCCCCTGCCTTGCTCTCAGAGGTACTGCCGGGTGGATGCGCCCTGTCCAAACGCATCGTATCCGTGAAGCGATTCCGTCGATACCGCCAAAAAGCAAAGGACGGACCGTGTCCCGGCACACACCGGACACGGTCCGCCCTTAGTCGCCCAGTCGGCCGCACGGCTGACTCCGCCAGGGGTTCAGAACTCGGTCTCCACGGAGTCGTCGTCCACCAGATTCTTCTGCAGAACGGGGCCCTCCCCCGGAGCAAGGGTGCCGAGGATGCGCTCGAGATCCTCCATGGAGGCGAACTCGACGGTGATCTTGCCCTTCTTCTGCCCCAGGTCGACTTTCACCCGCGTCTCGAAGCGATCCGAGAGACGCGTCGCCAGGTCCGTCAGTGCGGGGGAGACAAGAGCTCCGGCACGCGGCCCCTTGGAGCGCTTGGCCTTCTGGGGATGTGAAGCCATCAGCGTCACGATCTCCTCGACCGCCCGCACCGAGAGACCTTCGGCCACGATCCGGTGGGCCAGCCGGTCCTGCTCCTCGGCGTCCTCGACGGACAGCAGCGCGCGTGCATGACCGGCGGACAGCACACCGGCAGCGACCTTGCGCTGGACGCTCGGGGAGAGCTTCAGCAGACGCAGCGTATTGGACACCTGCGGCCGGGACCGGCCAATGCGGTCCGCCAGCTGGTCGTGCGTGCAGTTGAAGTCCTTCAGCAGCTGGTCATAGGCGGCGGCCTCTTCCAGCGGGTTCAGTTGAGCACGGTGCAGGTTCTCCAACAGCGCGTCCAGGAGGAGCTTCTCGTCCTCCGTGGCCCGCACGATTGCCGGGATCGCCTCGAGGCCCGCCTCATGGCAGGCCCGCCACCGCCGCTCCCCCATGATGAGCTCATAGCGCGCGGAATCCACCTGCCGTACGACGACCGGCTGGAGGAGACCGACCTCTTTGATGGAGGTCACCAGCTCCGACAGCGCGTCTTCGTCGAAGACCTCACGCGGCTGTCGGGGGTTCGGAGTAATGGCATCGAGAGGGATCTCTGCGAAGTGCGCACCCATGGGCGGCGCGGGCAGGGCCGCAGCGCCCTCTTCCGTTTCACGTGAAACATTCGACAGCGTGGCCACCTTCGCGGCAGCCACCCCTCGCTCGTTCGGCAATATCGGCATCACCGAAGGGGACGGGGAAGCCGCCCCGCCCACCGCGGCCGACGTCACCGTCTTCTCCATCGGTGCAGTGGGGATCAGTGCGCCGAGACCACGACCCAGCCCTCTCCGTCGCTCGCTCACTGGACGCCCTCCACCATGCTCGGATCGTTCTTCTGTACGCCGAGGTGGGCGTGCGACGCGTCATAGCTGACGCCGACACCCCTCAGCGCAATCTCTCGTGCCGCCTCGAAGTAGGAGAGGGCACCACTTGATCCAGGATCGTAAGTCAGCACCGTCTGCCCATAGCTCGGCGCCTCCGAGATACGGACGGAGCGGGGAATGCTCGTCCGCAGCACCTCGTCGCCGAAGTGGGTGCGCACCTCGTCCGCGACCTGCGACGCGAGCCGCGTCCGGCCGTCGTACATGGTGAGCAGGATCGTCGACACGTGCAGGGTGGGATTGAGGTGTCCCCGCACCAGGTCGACATTGCGCAACAGCTGTCCCAGCCCTTCCAGCGCGTAGTACTCGCACTGGATCGGGATCAGGACCTCCTGCCCGGCCACCATCGCATTGACCGTCAGCAGGCCGAGTGAGGGAGGGCAGTCGATGAGGATGTAGTCCAGCGGCTGCTCATATGCCTGGATCGCCCGCTGCAGCCGGCTCTCCCGTGCCACCAGTGACACCAGTTCGATCTCCGCACCGGCGAGATCGATCGTGGCAGGCGCGCAGAAGAGCCCCTCGACATCGGGGACCGGTTGGACGACTTCCGCAAGCGGCTTGCTCTCCACCAGGACGTCATAGATAGAGGGGACCTCCGCGTGGTGGTCGATGCCCAGGGCCGTGGACGCATTGCCCTGGGGGTCGAGATCGATCACCAGAACACGGCTGCCGTGCAGAGCGAGCGACGCGGCAAGGTTGACGGTGGTCGTCGTCTTGCCGACACCGCCCTTCTGGTTGGCGACCACGATGACGCGCGTCTGCTCGGGCCGTGGCAGGCCCTCACCGGCTCGCCCCAGAGCCTCCACCGCCATTTGGGCAGCACGACCGATGGGAGTGTCGTCCATCGGAGACGGTGTTTCACGTGAAACATCCGCTCCCGTCGACTCGGTACGGGGACCGGGGACCGGATCGGTCATCGGTCCCGCGATGTGGGCGTCGGACCGCAAGGATTCACTCTCCTCGACTTCAGGCTCGCTATGAACAGAGACTCCCATGCCTTGGGGGGCATGAACCAGTGAGCCCTGACGTTCTGTGGAGAAAACCACCTCTGTGGACAACTCCACACCCCTTGAGGAGGCGGGTGTCTCCTCGGGGGCCGGATCCTCTCCGAGCGAACCGAGGGGCCTCCGGCCACGGGGTTCGGCCGCAGCGCGCCCCCGACTGATGATGTCGTGCAGCAGTGAGCGACGTTTCACGTGAAACACGATGCATAGCGGCCGGGGCGGTACTGCCGCGACACTCCGACATGGAGGGAGTCGACAGCTTGTGTGGAGTACGTCCGACCCTCAGCGCCGGCGTCGGGCCCGCCCCGTACGAGCAGCCTTCGCGCGCTTCGCCGCGAACCGCACACCGCCCGGGCTCTCCCCGACCTCGACCCGCACCACCGTGGACATCGGGTCCACGACGCCCTCACCCACCTGCACGATGGACGTCTCCACGGCACCGAGCTTGCTCAGCGCCGTCGCCGCGCTCTTCAACTCCTCCTCGGCGGTGTCGCCCTTGAGCGCCAGCATCTCGCCATAGGGTCGCAGCAGAGGAATGCCCCATGTGGCCAGGCGGTCGAGCGGAGCCACGGCACGCGCGGTCACCACATGCACTGGAGGCAGCTTCCCCATGACCTCCTCGGCCCGGCCGCGCACGACCGTCACGTGGTCCAGTCCGAGCAGCTCGACGACTTCGGTCAGAAAGTTGGTGCGCCGGAGCAGCGGCTCCAGCAGGGTGATCTTGAGGTCCTCCCGGACCAGCGCCAGGGGAATGCCCGGCAGACCGGCACCCGAGCCCACATCGCACACCATCACACCATCGGGCACAACCTCCGAGAGCACCGCGCAGTTCAGCAGGTGCCGCTCCCACAGCCGGGGAACCTCGCGTGGCCCGATCAAGCCGCGCTGCACGCCCGCCTCGGCGAGCAGCTCCGCGTACCGGACCGCGTCCTCGAAGCGATCGCCGAACACCTCGCGTGCCTGCTCGGGCGCGGGGGGAAGCTCCGCTGCCTCAGTCACTGGGGGACCGTC
Organism: Streptomyces sp. 12E; assembly: GCF_055633275.1. Classification (NCBI taxonomy): domain Bacteria; kingdom Bacillati; phylum Actinomycetota; class Actinomycetes; order Kitasatosporales; family Streptomycetaceae; genus Streptomyces; species Streptomyces sp. 12E. The sequence goes on from NZ_JBVNCJ010000001.1 coordinate 3,639,637, forward strand.
CTTCCGTACCGTGCCGGCACCGGGCGCCGACACCAGAACCACAGAACTATCAGGCTGACAAAGTTCGGCCCCGTCTGCGCAACAGACGGGGCCGGTGGAACGTAGAACCGATCAGGCGGGAAGCACGACGACGAAGCGCTGCGGCTCCTCGCCCTCGGACTCGCTGCGCAGGCCGGCCGCCTTGACCGCGTCGTGCACGACCTTGCGCTCGAACGGCGTCATCGGATCCAGCCTCACGGCCTCGCCGCTGTTCCTGGCCTCGGTCGCGGCCTTGGCACCCAGCTCGGACAGCTCGGTCCGCTTCTGGGCCCGGTAGCCGGCGATGTCGAGCATGAGACGGCTGCGGTCCCCGGTCTCCCGGTGCACGGCCAGACGCGTGAGCTCCTGGAGCGCCTCCAGCACCTCACCGTCACGACCCACCAGCTTCTGCAGGTCGCGGCTGCCCGTGTCGCTGATGATCGAAACGGAGGCGCGGTCGGCCTCGACGTCCATGTCGATGTCGCCGTCGAGGTCGGCGATGTCGAGCAGACCCTCCAGATAGTCCGCCGCGATCTCACCCTCCTGCTCCAGGCGAGTCAGGGTGTCTGCGCCCTCGGCAGCGGCGGAGGTGGTGCCTTCCGTCACGGGATGGACTCCTTCTTACTTCTTGGACGGGGACTTGGGCCGCTGCGGACCCTTGCGCTGCCCGGACTGGGCCCTGCTGCGGGTACTGCCGGCGGGCTTGGCATTGTCCTTCTTGGCAGGACCGGCGGGCTTGGCGTCCTCGGGTTCCTCGGACTTGATCAGCGAGGTGGGCTCGCCGGCCGCCTTGGCCGTACCGGACTGACGCTGGGACTTGGTCTGCCGCTTGGGCTGCTGCCTCTTGGCGGCGGCCCCGGTGGCCGCGTCCTCGGCCTGGGCGGCGGCCGTGCTCTCGCTCTTGACCACCGTGCCGTCGGCCTGGGCCGCGAGGCCCGCCTTGTTCAGACCGTTGATGAACTTGCGCTCGTACTCGTTGCGGTCCCGGCCCTTGGCGACGATGGCCTTGACGATGGCGCGCTCACCACGGCCGCGGGTCCTGCCGTGCTTGGAGACGTTCTTGAAGAGGCGCTCCAGGTACGCGGCCTGGGCCTTGGAACCCGGCGTGGGGTTGTTGTGGATGACGTACATCTGCTGGCCCATGGTCCACACGTTGGTGGTCAGCCAGTAGACGAGGACACCGACCGGGAAGTTGATGCCGAAGACGGCGAAGATGATGGGGAAGACGTACATCAGCATCTTCTGCTGCTGCATGAACGGCGTCTTCACCGTGGTGTCGACGTTCTTCGTCATCAGCTGGCGCTGCGTGTAGAACTGCGACAGCGACATCATAATGATCATGATGGCCGTGACGATGCGGACATCGGTCAGCGAGGAATTGAGCGCCTCGACCTTCTCCGAGCTGTCCGTGAACTTCGCCGCGAGCGGGGCGCCGAAGATGTGGGCCTTCTGCGCGCTCTCCAACAGACGCTCATTGATCACACCGATGGTGTCGTTCGACGCGATGCTGTTGAGCACGTGGTAAAGGGCGAAGAAGAACGGCGACTGCGCGAGGATGGGAAGGCACGAGGAGAGCGGGTTGGTACCCGTCTCCTTGTACAGCTTCATCATCTCTTCGGACTGGCGCTGCCGGTCGTTCTTGTAGCGCTCCTGGATCTTCTTCATCTCCGGCTGGAGCGTCTGCATCGCGCGCGTCGCCTTGATCTGCTTCACGAAGAGCGGGATCAGGCAGATACGGATCAGAATCACCAGGGACACGATCGACAGGCCCCAGGCCCACCCGGTGTCGGGGCCGAAAATGGCCCCGTACACCTTGTGGAACTGGACGATGACCCAGGAGACAGGTGTCGTGATGAAGCTGAAGAGGCTGGCAATCGTGTCCACTAATCATGCTCCTTGGGCATGGGACGGGGTCTCTGCGGCCGGGCTCGAAGGACTCGTCGGACCTGTGGGAGAGGTCCGCCCCTCGGTGGCCGGTTCGGCGGCGGAGGTCCCGCCCCTGCGTGCACGCCAGGCGTCACGCAACATTTCGTGCCACCGCGGACGCTTGCGCGGAGGGACATGGTCCACACCACCCAGCGACCACGGATTGCACCGGAGGATGCGCCAGGCCGTGAGCGCTGTGCCCTTGATGGCACCGTGCCGGTCGATGGCCGTGTAGCCGTAGTGGGAACACGACGGGTAGTACTTGCACACCGGCCCCAGCAGCGGACTGATCGTCCACTGGTAGATCTTGATCAGAGCCAGCAGCGGGTACTTCATCGCGCGCCCCCTCCCAGCAACCGCCGCAGGGCGACATCCAGGTCTCGGGCCAGTTGTACATGGTCGGCGTCGCCCGCACCGGGCAGCGCTCGTACGACTACCAGGCTACCGGGGGGCAGCAGGCCGACTCGCTCGCGCATCAGATGGCGAAGCCTGCGCTTCACTTTGTTGCGCACCACCGCACCACCCACGGCCTTGCTCACGACGAAACCCGCACGCGACGGGGGAGCGCTCTCCCCAGGCGCATGCGGGTCCGTGGCACCGCTACGAAGATGGACGACGAGAAGCCGGCTTCCTGCCCGGCGCCCTCGTCGTACCGCGGTCGCGAAGTCCTCGCGCCGCCTCAGCCGGTTCTCGGTGGGCAGCACGACGGCATGACCTGACCGGGATCAGGCGGACAGACGGGCGCGACCCTTGCTACGGCGGGACGCGAGAATCGCGCGGCCGGCACGGGTGCGCATACGCAGCCGGAAGCCGTGGGTCTTGGCGCGACGACGGTTGTTCGGCTGGAAGGTGCGCTTGCTCACTCGGGGGCTCCAGAAAGACTCGGTGTTTGCGGGGTGCCGTCCTGGCTGTCACCGTGCGCCCACGAGTAGCTCGCGTTACGCCCGAGTGCACCGCTGACCGATCACCTTGCGTGATCTGTGCCCATCGGAGGCAGGCGGCAGCAGCCATCGACAACTCGACCTGGTCACGGTACGCGCGGCTGCGCCATTCGGTCAAACCGGCGATGACTGAGAGACACTTGTCCACAGCCTGGGGACAACAACTTGAACCGTACCGGCTGCGCTGACTACCGTGGCTGGACTCCCATTCGTTCCCTTGACGATTCCTTTCCTCGACCCCCCACCACCCGATTTACATCCCGACCCGTCCTTCGCTTCACACGATCGGAGGACCTGTGAGAGAGCGTGTCCTGTGGCTGACGTACCTGCCGATCTTGCCGCAGTGTGGCCACGCGTACTGGAGCAACTCCTCGGAGAAGGCCGCGGACAAGGAGTCGAGGTCAAGGACGAGCACTGGATCCGACGCTGCCAGCCGCTGGCCCTCGTCGCCGACACCGCGCTGCTCGCCGTACCCAACGAGTTCGCGAAGGGCGTGCTCGAGGGCCGCCTCGCCCCTGTCGTCAGCGAGAGCCTGAGCCGCGAGTGCGGACGCCCGATCCGCATCGCGATCACCGTCGACGACACCGTCGGCGAGCCCTCGCCCCCACCGGCGCCCCGGTCCCAGCCGCGCTACGAGGAACCCGAGCTCCCGCCCGTCCGCCAGGACCGACCCGACCACCTCGACCGGCCCGACCGGCAGGAGCGGGAAGCGTACGAGGGATACGACGGCTACGAGGGGTACGGCCGCCGCCGCACCGACCAGCAGAGCCCGTCCGGGGACCAGCTGCCCACCGCCCGCCCCGCCTACCCGTCGGAGTACCAGCGCCCGGAGCCCGGCGCCTGGCCGCGGCCGGCGCAGGAGGAATACGGCTGGCAGCAGCAGCGCCTCGGCTTCCCGGAGCGGGACCCGTACGCCACACCCCCGCAGGACGCGTACGGCCCGCAGGACGGCTACGGCGCAGGCTCGCCCGTACCGGACTACCGCCCCCAGCCCGTGGACCGGCCGTCCTACGAGCAGCAGCGTCCCGACTACGAGACGCCACACGGCGACTACGACCAGCGCGACGCCAGGCGCCGCGAACTGCCCGACCCCCCCTCCGGCTCCGGGCACGTCCACCGCGGCGGCCCCGTGGGCCCCAACCTGCCCACCACCGGCGCACCCGGCCCGCTGGCGGCACAGCCCGCACCGGCGACCGGCCCCGGCGAGCCGACCGCGCGGCTGAACCCGAAGTACCTCTTCGACACGTTCGTCATCGGCGCGTCAAACCGCTTCGCGCACGCGGCCGCGGTCGCCGTCGCCGAGGCGCCGGCGAAGGCCTACAACCCGTTGTTCATCTACGGGGAGTCCGGGCTCGGCAAGACCCACCTGCTGCACGCGATCGGACACTACGCGCGGAGCCTGTACCCCGGCACGCGCGTGCGGTACGTGAGTTCGGAGGAGTTCACCAACGAGTTCATCAACTCCATCCGCGACGGCAAGGGCGACAGCTTCCGCAAGCGCTACCGCGAGATGGACATCCTGCTCGTCGACGACATCCAGTTCCTGGCGGACAAGGAGTCGACGCAGGAGGAGTTCTTCCACACCTTCAACACGCTCCACAACGCGAACAAGCAGATCGTCCTCTCCAGCGACCGGCCGCCCAAGCAGCTGGTCACCCTGGAGGACCGGCTGCGGAACCGTTTCGAGTGGGGCCTGATCACCGACGTCCAGCCGCCGGAGCTGGAGACGCGCATCGCGATCCTGCGCAAGAAGGCGGTCCAGGAGCAGCTCAACGCCCCGCCGGAGGTGCTGGAGTTCATCGCCTCCCGGATCTCACGGAACATCCGTGAGCTGGAGGGCGCGCTGATCCGGGTGACGGCGTTCGCCTCGCTCAACCGGCAGCCGGTGGACCTGGGCCTGACGGAGATCGTCCTCAAGGACCTGATGCCCGGCGGCGACGACTCGACGCCGGAGATCACCTCGACGGCCATCATGAGTGCCACGGCCGACTACTTCGGTCTCACGGTCGAGGACCTGTGCGGCAGCTCCCGCGGCCGGCAGCTGGTGACGGCCCGCCAGATCGCCATGTACCTGTGCCGTGAGCTGACGGACCTGTCGCTGCCGAAGATCGGCGCGCTGTTCGGCGGCCGCGACCACACCACGGTGATGCACGCCGACCGGAAGATCCGCAACCTGATGGCCGAGCGGCGCTCCATCTACAACCAGGTCACCGAGCTCACCAACCGCATCAAGGCCGGCTGAACGGCCCGCGGACCGGACGGCTTCGTCGTCGAGGGCGCCCCCGGAGCGATCCGGAGGCGCCCTTTCCCGTACCTCGGATGCCTCGCCTCCGCGTCGGACGGCCCGGCGGTGTTCGATTCCGATGCCGGGTTACGGCCTTCGTCCACAGATTCAGTGACTTTTTCCCGTCCACATCCTGGGGACCGGGAAGTTGTCCCGATCTTGTCCACAGGGCAACCTGTCGAAGGGCTATCAGGCCAGGTCAACGGGGTGTGGATACGTGGATGAGCAATCTCCACAGGCTGTGGACAACTCGAAGGTCCGCAGCCTGTGCATCGAGTTGTCCACGGACGACCCACAGGCTGGAGGCGGTTGTCCCCAGTGATCACCCGGTTCTCCACATGACTGTCCACTGTTCGGCAACGTGACGCGCCTCTTCACCGACGCGAGTGAAAGGCGTCACATCAGGCTGCCGCAGGGGCCTGTGGGAAAGACCCGCAAACCTGGGGACGGAGCTGGGGAGAACTCGCCCCTCCCTGTGCACGGTGTGTGCAGAACTTTCTGTTCTCCACAGAGACGCCCGGTTGTCCACTGCCTCGGCCCACAGGCCCCGTGGACAAAATTCCTACCCTGACCTGCGGAAACAGGGTTATCCACGGTATCCACAGGCCCTACTACTACTCCCAACTAGAGAGAGCAAGGAATCCGTTTCGAAGAGGGCCCTGTGCACAACTCGCTGTCTCGGCCCCGACTGCCACTCGTCACGACTTGACCCCGAGGGGCACCTACTGTCAGTGCGGTGCGTCAGACTGGTCCCCGGTGTCCTTCCCGTCCCAGGGGCCGACGACACCGAGTCAGACGACGAAGCCAGGCAGGGCGAGAAGCGCCGGCAACAGCAGGAGGCGGCAACAGTGAAGATCCGGGTGGAACGCGACGTACTCGCGGAGGCAGTGGCCTGGGCGGCGCGCAGCCTCCCGGCCCGTCCGCCGGCCCCTGTCCTCGCCGGCCTGCTCCTGAAGGCCGAGGACGGCCAGCTGAGCCTGTCCAGCTTCGACTACGAGGTCTCCGCGCGGGTGTCGGTGGAGGCGGAGGTCGAGGAGGAGGGCACGGTCCTCGTCTCGGGCCGTCTGCTGGCCGACATCTCCCGCGCCCTCCCCAACCGGCCGGTGGAGATTTCCACAGACGGTGTACGAGCGACGGTGGTGTGCGGCTCCTCGCGGTTCACGCTCCACACACTGCCTGTGGAGGAGTATCCGGCCCTGCCGCAGATGCCGAACGCGACGGGTACGGTCCCCGGCGAGGTCTTCGCCTCCGCCGTGCAGCAGGTGGCCATCGCGGCCGGCCGTGACGACACGCTGCCCGTCCTCACCGGTGTGCGTATCGAGATCGAGGGCGACACCGTCACGCTGGCCTCCACCGACCGCTACCGCTTCGCGGTCCGCGAGTTCCTGTGGAAGCCGGAGAACCCGGAGGTCTCCGCGGTCGCCTTGGTCCCCGCCAAGACGCTCCAGGACACCGCCAAGGCGCTGACCAGCGGTGACCAGGTGATCCTGGCGCTGTCCGGTTCGGGTGCGGGTGAGGGCCTGATCGGCTTCGAGGGCGCCGGCCGCCGTACCACCACGCGCCTGCTGGAGGGCGACCTCCCGAAGTACCGCACGCTGTTCCCGACCGAGTTCAACAGCGTCGCCGTGATCGAGACCGCCCCCTTCGTGGAGGCCGTCAAGCGCGTGGCCCTGGTCGCCGAGCGCAACACCCCGGTGCGGCTGAGCTTCGAGCAGGGCGTGCTCATCCTGGAGGCCGGTTCCAGCGACGACGCACAGGCTGTGGAGAGGGTCGACGCCCAGCTGGAGGGGGACGACATCTCGATCGCCTTCAACCCGACGTTCCTGCTGGACGGCCTGAGCGCCATCGACTCCCCGGTGGCCCAGCTGTCCTTCACCACGTCCACCAAGCCGGCGCTGCTCAGCGGCCGTCCGGCGGTGGACGCGGAGGCGGACGAGGCCTACAAGTACCTGATCATGCCGGTGCGGCTCAGCGGCTGAGGTGCGCCCGCCGCGGCGGGCGCTGGGGGTGTGGAGGTCGTCCCCACAGGACCGCAGCATGCCGGTGCGGCTCGGCGGCTGACCGCCTTTTCGAGGGAAGCCGCAGGTGTGGGCTGCGCATGAGCGCGTATGCCCACAGATGTGCGCGCGCGTCCGGGTTTAGGCTCGGACGCCGGCACGTACGTGCCGTCACGCCACGTCGCATACCTAAGGATCACAACTGATGGAGCTCGGTCTCGTCGGCCTCGGCAAGATGGGTGGCAACATGCGCGAGCGGATTCGTCGCGCGGGCCACACCGTCTTCGGATACGACCGCAACCCGGACCTCGCCGACGTCCACAGCCTGCGGGAGCTTGTGGGCAAGCTCAGCGGCCCCCGTGTGGTGTGGGTGATGGTTCCGGCGGGCGAGCCGACCCAGTCCACGATCGACGAGCTCGCCGAGCTGCTCGAGCCGGGCGACGTGGTCGTGGACGGCGGCAATTCCCGCTGGACGGACGACGAGAAGCACGCCGGGGAGCTGGCGGCCAAGGGCATAGGCTTCGTCGACTGCGGTGTCTCGGGCGGCGTCTGGGGCCTGGAGAACGGCTACGCGCTGATGTACGGCGGCGACAAGGAGGACGTCGCCAAGGTGCAGCCGGTGTTCGACGCGCTCAAGCCGGAGGGCGACTTCGGGTCGGTGCACGCGGGCAAGGTCGGCGCCGGGCACTTCGCGAAGATGGTCCACAACGGCATCGAGTACGCCATGATGCAGGCCTACGCCGAGGGCTGGGAGCTGCTGGAGAAGGTCGACTCGGTGACCGACGTCCGTGAGGTGTTCCGCTCCTGGCAGGAGGGCACCGTCATCCGCTCCTGGCTGCTCGACCTCGCGGTGAACGCCCTGGACGAGGACGAGCACCTGGACGGGCTCCGGGGTTTCGCGCAGGACTCCGGCGAGGGACGCTGGACCGTGGAGGCCGCCATCGACAACGCGGTCCCGCTGCCGGCGATCACCGCCTCGCTGTTCGCGCGGTTCGCCTCGCGCCAGGAGGACTCGCCGCAGATGAAGATGATCGCCGCGCTGCGGAACCAGTTCGGCGGCCACGCGGTCGAGAAGAAGTAGTCCACAGGGCACGTCCCGTATCCACAGGACCGCGCGGCGGTCCACGACGCCGGGGAGGTCGGCGGAACGACCATGCACGTCACGCATCTGTCGCTGGCCGACTTCCGGTCCTACCCCCGGGTCGAGGTCCCGCTCGATCCGGGGGTGACGGCCTTCGTCGGGCCCAACGGGCAGGGCAAGACGAACCTGGTCGAGGCGGTCGGCTACCTCGCCACCCTAGGCAGCCACCGGGTCTCCTCCGACGCCCCGCTGGTCCGGATGGGCGCCGATCGCGCGATCGTCCGGGCCCAGGTGCGTCAGGGCGAGCGGCAGCAGCTGGTCGAGCTGGAGCTGAATCCGGGCCGTGCCAACCGTGCCCGTATCAACAGGTCCTCGCAGGTCAGGCCCCGGGACGTGCTGGGGATCGTCCGTACGGTGCTGTTCGCGCCCGAGGACCTGGCCCTGGTCAAGGGTGATCCCGGTGAGCGGCGCCGGTTCCTGGACGAGCTGATCACCGCGCGCTCCCCGCGCATGGCCGGTGTCCGCTCCGACTACGACCGGGTGCTCAAGCAGCGCAACACCCTGTTGAAGTCGGCCGCGCTGGCACGCCGGCACGGTGGCCGCACCCTGGACCTGTCCACGCTCGACGTGTGGGACCAGCACCTCGCGCGTGCGGGTGCCGAGCTCCTGGCGCAGCGGCTGGATCTGATCGGTGCGCTCCAGCCGCTGGCCGACAAGGCGTACGAGCAGCTCGCGCCCGGCGGTGGGCCGGTCGCGCTGGAGTACAAGCCGTCCGCGCCCGGCGAGGCGCATACGCGCGAGGATCTGTTCGAGCAGTTGATGGCGGCCCTCGCGCAGGCGCGCAAGCCGGAGATCGAGCGGGGTGTCACCCTGGTCGGTCCGCACCGCGACGACCTGCTGCTCAAGCTGGGCCAGCTGCCGGCCAAGGGCTATGCCTCCCACGGTGAGTCCTGGTCGTACGCGCTGGCGTTGCGTCTGGCCTCCTACGACCTGCTGCGGGCGGAGGGCAACGAGCCGGTGCTGGTGCTCGACGACGTCTTCGCCGAGTTGGACGCGCGGCGGCGTGAGCGTCTGGCCGAGCTGGTGGCGCCCGGCGAGCAGGTCCTGGTGACCGCGGCGGTCGACGACGACGTCCCCCATGTGCTGGCGGGTGTGCGGTTCGCCGTGGCGGAGGGGACGGTGGAGCGCGTATGAGCGGGCCGGGCACGCCCTCGGGCGGTGGCGGGAAGGCCCCCGAGCCGTCCGGTGTCGATCTCGCGCGGGTGGCGTTGCGTGCGGCCAAGGAGGCGGCACGCGCGCGTGGGGACGCGGTGCAGCAGCGGAAGCAGGCGCGGCGCGGCGGTCTGCGCTCCGGGGCGCGCGCCGACCGGCGTGATCCGATGGCGCTCGGTCCGGCGATCAACCGGCTGCTCACGGAGCGCGGCTGGGAGGCTCCTGCCGCGGTGGGCGGGGTGATGGGGCGCTGGCCGGAGATCGTCGGCGAGGACGTGGCCAAGCACTGTGAGCCGGAGCGGTACGACGAGGACGAGCGGGTGCTGGTCGTGCGCTGTGACTCCACGGCGTGGGCGACGAATCTGCGGTTGCTCGCGCCGACTCTGGTGGCGCGTCTGAACGAGGACCTCGGACACGGCACCGTGCGGTTGATCAAGGTCGTCGGCCCCGGCGGTCCCGCCCGTCGTTTCGGGCCTCTGCGTGCGCCGGGGAGCACGGGTCCCGGGGACACGTACGGGTGATCCGGCGCCCGTTTCGGGCCCTTCGACCTCACGTGATGGACATCACAGCAAGGTCGCCGGCGGTGCTGTACCGCCGCCGTTCTCCGTTCCGTCGGGTCATCGCACGCGGTTGCGAATCGCCACCTGACTCCTAAGTAGCCAAGGGTTGACGGCCCGAAGCGCTGAGTGCCGTCGTGGGGCTCTTGGGGGCCCCATCCGCATATCGGGAGTCGGACGAGACCGGTTGAGGGCGGCACATGCGGACTCAGGTGCCCGCAAACCCCCATCGATGTCAGTGCTACCGGTAGAATGGAAGACAATCCCGCCCCGACTGTGGGGACCGCCCGGGAAAAGCTGAGCAACGCTGATCAAGGCTTACCAACGCAACATGCCGCAGCCGCTCCGGCAACCTGCCGACGAGCCCGGCTCGTGCTGTGCCAGAAAGGGCGCTTCGTGGCCGATTCCGGCAACCCCAACGAGAACATCCCGTCCACCGACACCGGCGTGAACAGCGCGGCGAGCACCTCGGGCAACGAGGTCACCGCCTCGTACGACGCCAGTGCCATCACCGTCCTCGAGGGTCTGGACGCGGTCCGCAAGCGACCCGGTATGTACATCGGTTCCACCGGTGAGCGAGGACTGCACCACCTGGTGCAGGAGGTCGTCGACAACTCCGTCGACGAGGCGCTGGCCGGTCACGCCGACACGATCGACGTGACGATCCTCGCCGACGGCGGCGTCCGGGTCGTCGACAACGGCCGCGGCATCCCGGTGGACATCCACCCGGTCGAGAAGAAGCCCGCCGTCGAGGTCGTACTGACGGTGCTGCACGCGGGCGGCAAGTTCGGCGGCGGCGGCTACGCGGTCTCCGGTGGTCTGCACGGTGTCGGTGTCTCCGTCGTGAACGCCCTGTCGTCCAGGGTGTCCGTCGACATCAAGCGCGACGGCTACCGCTGGACACAGGACTACAAGCTGGGCGTCCCGACCGCGCCGCTCGCCAAGCACGAGGCGGTGGAGGACTCCGGCACGACGGTCACCTTCTGGGCCGACCCGGACGTCTTCGAGACCACCGAGTACTCCTTCGAGACGCTCTCCCGGCGCTTCCAGGAGATGGCGTTCCTCAACAAGGGACTGAGGATCAACCTCACCGACGAGCGCGAGTCGGCGAAGGCCACCGCCGGCGCGGACGAGGCGGGCGAGGACGAGAAGCACGAGGTCAAGACCGTCTCGTACCACTACGAGGGCGGCATCATCGACTTCGTGAAGTACCTCAACTCCCGCAAGGGGGACGTGGTGCACCCCACCGTGATCGACCTGGAGGCCGAGGACAAGGACAGGCACCTGTCCCTCGAGGTCGCGATGCAGTGGAACGGCGGCTACACCGAGGGCGTGTACTCCTTCGCCAACATCATCCACACCCACGAGGGCGGTACGCACGAAGAGGGCTTCCGCGCGGCGCTCACCTCGCTCATCAACAAGTACGCGCGGGACAAGAAGCTGCTGCGCGACAAGGACGACAACCTCACGGGCGACGACATCCGCGAGGGTCTGACCGCGATCATCTCGGTCAAGCTGAGCGAGCCGCAGTTCGAGGGCCAGACCAAGACCAAACTGGGCAACACCGAGGTGAAGACCTTCGTCCAGAAGGTCGTCTACGAGCACCTCAACGACTGGCTGGACCGCAACCCCAACGAGGCCGCGGACATCATCCGCAAGGGCATCGCGGCGGCCACCGCGCGCGTGGCGGCCCGCAAGGCGCGCGACCTGACCCGTCGCAAGGGCCTGCTGGAGTCGGCGTCGCTGCCGGGCAAGCTGTCCGACTGCCAGTCGAACGACCCCACCAAGTGCGAGATCTTCATCGTCGAGGGTGACTCCGCCGGCGGTTCGGCCAAGTCCGGCCGCAACCCGCAGTACCAGGCGATCCTCCCGATCCGCGGCAAGATCCTCAACGTCGAGAAGGCGCGCATCGACCGGATCCTGCAGAACCAGGAGATCCAGGCGATGATCTCCGCGTTCGGCACCGGTGTGCACGAGGACTTCGACATCGAGAAGCTCCGCTACCACAAGATCATTCTGATGGCGGACGCCGACGTCGACGGCCAGCACATCAACACCCTGCTGCTGACGTTCCTGTTCCGCTTCATGCGGCCGCTGGTCGAGGCCGGGCACGTGTACCTGTCCCGTCCGCCGCTCTACAAGATCAAGTGGGGCCGGGACGACTTCGAGTACGCGTACTCCGACCGCGAGCGTGACGCGCTGATCGAGATGGGCCGCAACGCCGGCAAGCGCATCCGCGAGGACTCCGTCCAGCGCTTCAAGGGTCTCGGTGAGATGAACGCCGAGGAGCTGCGCGTCACCACGATGGACCAGGAGCACCGGGTCCTCGGCCAGGTCACCCTGGACGACGCCGCCCAGGCCGACGACCTGTTCTCGGTCCTCATGGGCGAGGACGTCGAAGCCCGCCGCGCGTTCATCCAGCGCAACGCCAAGGACGTCCGCTTCCTCGACATCTGAGTCGGTCTCAGCTGACCGCACCAGGAAGGACCTTCACCAGCAATGACCGACGAGAACACTCCTGTGACGACGCCCGAGGACGACGCCCTGGCGATGCGTGTCGAGCCCGTCGGGCTCGAGACGGAGATGCAGCGTTCCTACCTCGACTACGCGATGTCCGTCATCGTCTCGCGTGCGCTGCCGGACGTCCGTGACGGCCTCAAGCCCGTGCACCGCCGCGTGCTGTACGCCATGTACGACGGCGGTTACCGTCCCGAGCGCGGCTTCTACAAGTGCGCCCGCGTCGTCGGCGACGTCATGGGCAACTACCACCCGCACGGCGACACCTCCATCTACGACGCCCTGGTGCGCCTCGCCCAGCCCTGGTCGATGCGGATGCCGCTCGTCGACTCCAACGGCAACTTCGGCTCGCCGGGCAACGACCCGGCGGCGGCCATGCGGTACACCGAGTCGAAGATGGCGCCGCTGGCCATGGAGATGGTCCGCGACATCGACGAGGAGACCGTCGACTTCACGGACAACTACGACGGCCGCTCCCAGGAGCCGACCGTCCTGCCGGCCCGCTTCCCGAACCTGCTGATCAACGGCTCGGCCGGTATCGCGGTCGGCATGGCGACCAACATCCCGCCGCACAACCTGCGCGAGGTCGCGGCCGGCGCCCAGTGGTACCTGGAGAACTTCGAGTCCTCGCACGAGGAGCTGCTGGACGCGCTCATCGAGCGCATCAAGGGCCCCGACTTCCCGACCGGCGCCCTCGTGGTCGGACGCAAGGGCATCGAGGAGGCGTACCGCACGGGCCGCGGCTCGATCACCATGCGCGCGGTGGTCGAGGTGGAGGAGATCCAGAACCGCCAGTGCCTGGTGGTCACGGAGCTGCCCTACCAGACCAACCCCGACAACCTCGCGCAGAAGATCGCCGACCTGGTGAAGGACGGCAAGATCGGCGGCATCGCGGACGTCCGCGACGAGACGTCGTCCCGGACCGGTCAGCGCCTGGTCATCGTGCTGAAGCGGGACGCGGTCGCCAAGGTCGTCCTGAACAACCTCTACAAGCACACCGACCTGCAGACCAACTTCGGCGCCAACATGCTGGCGCTGGTCGACGGCGTGCCGCGCACGCTCTCCCTGGACGCGTTCATCCGGCACTGGGTGAACCACCAGATCGAGGTCATCGTCCGCCGTACGCGCTTCAGGCTGCGCAAGGCCGAGGAGCGGGCGCACATCCTGCGCGGCCTGCTGAAGGCCCTGGACGCCATCGACGAGGTCATCGCGCTGATCCGGCGCAGTGACACCGTGGAGATCGCGCGCGGGGGCCTGATGGACCTCCTGGAGATCGACGACATCCAGGCCAACGCCATCCTCGAGATGCAGCTGCGCCGGCTGGCCGCCCTGGAGCGCCAGAAGATCGTCCAGGAGCACGACGAACTCCAGACGAAGATCAACGAGTACAACGAGATCCTCGCCTCCCCGGTCCGCCAGCGCGGCATCGTCAGCCAGGAGCTGGCCGCGCTCGTCGAGAAGTACGGCGACGACCGCAAGACGAAGCTGATCCCCTACGAGGGCGACATGTCCATCGAGGACCTGATCGCCGAGGAGGACATCGTCGTCACGGTCACGCGCGGCGGCTACATCAAGCGCACCAAGACCGACGACTACCGGGCCCAGAAGCGCGGCGGCAAGGGGGTGCGCGGCGCGAAGCTCAAGGAAGACGACATCGTCAACCACTTCTTCGTGTCCACCACCCACCACTGGCTGCTGTTCTTCACCAACAAGGGCCGGGTCTACCGGGTGAAGGCCTACGAGCTGCCCGACGCCGGCCGGGACGCGCGCGGACAGCACGTGGCGAACCTGCTGGCCTTCCAGCCGGACGAGACGATCGCCCAGATCCGTGCGATCCGCGACTACGAGGCGGTGCCCTACCTGGTCCTGGCCACCAAGGCGGGCCTGGTGAAGAAGACACCGCTGAAGGACTACGACTCTCCGCGCTCGGGCGGTGTGATCGCGATCAACCTGCGGGAGCAGGAGGACGGTTCCGACGACGAACTGATCGGCGCCGAACTCGTCTCGTCCGAGGACGACCTGCTGCTGATCAGCAAGAAGGCGCAGTCGATCAGGTTCACGGCGACCGACGACACGCTCCGTCCCATGGGGCGTGCGACCTCGGGTGTCAAGGGCATGAGTTTCCGCGAAGGGGACGAGCTGCTCTCGATGAATGTTGTTCGACCCGGTACGTTCGTGTTCACTGCCACAGACGGCGGGTACGCGAAGCGGACCGCCGTCGACGAGTACCGCGTCCAGGGTCGCGGCGGCCTCGGCATCAAGGCTGCCAAGATCGTCGAGGACCGCGGCACCCTCGTCGGCGCGCTGGTGGTCGAGGAAACCGACGAGATCCTCGCCATCACGCTGTCGGGCGGTGTGATTCGTACGCGAGTCAACGAGATCAGGGAAACCGGACGTGACACCATGGGCGTCCAACTGATCAATCTGGGCAAGCGCGATGCCGTGGTCGGCATCGCCCGTAACGCCGAAGCTGGACGCGAGGCGGAGGAAGTCGACGGCGACGTGGCCGTGGACGACACCACCGACGGGGACGCGACCGTCGGCACGGACGAGGGTGAGGTGCCCTCGCCCGAGTAGCACGAGGAGTGAGTCAGCGTGAGCGGAGCCACGGGCGCCGGACCGGCCGGTACCAGCAGGGGAACGGACGGCGGCGGCCGTGGCTCCGCCGCGCGGGCGGCTGATCCGCACACGACCAATCTCAAAGCGATCAAGGCGCCCGCCAAGGGCGCCTCCTCGTCCAGCAGGCAGGGATCCCAGGGGGGAACCGTGACGGACACCCGAGGCCCGCAGCAGGCCGCGCCCGAGCAGGGCGCCGCCGCTCAGACGGCCTCACCGCTGCCGGGGGAACGGCAGCCGCAGCAGGAGGCGGGTCCGTACCACCCGCCGCAGGCCTACCCGGCGCAGGCCGGTACGGCGGCCGGTCAGACCGGCGCGGTACGACGTCCCCGTACGGGGGCGCGCACCACCCCGCGCGTGCGCAAGGCACGCCTGCGGGTGTCGAAGGCCGACCCGTGGTCGGTGATGAAGGTCAGCTTCCTGCTCTCCATCGCGCTCGGCATCTGCACCATCGTCGCGTCCGCGGTGCTGTGGATGGTCATGGACGCCATGGGCGTGTTCTCGACGGTCGGCGGCACGATCGCCGAGGCGACCGGCTCCAACGAGTCGAACGGCTTCGACCTCCAGTCGTTCCTGTCGCTGCCGAACGTCCTGATGTTCACGACGATCATCGCGGTCATCGACGTCGTCCTGGCGACGGCGCTGGCGACGCTCGGCGCGTTCATCTACAACCTCTCCGCGGGTTTCGTGGGCGGTGTGGAGCTGACGCTGGCCGAGGACGAGTGAGCTGCTCACAACGGTTCACCCGGCTCGTCCGGCGGTCGCCGGACAACCGATTTTGGGACTGCCCCGGTCGTGCGCTAATCTTCAGGAGTCAGCGCGCGGGACACACACCGCAGAGCGCGGCGGGGCTATAGCTCAGTTGGTTAGAGCGCATCCCTGATAAGGATGAGGCCACAGGTTCAAATCCTGTTAGCCCCACCAGCGTGAAGACCCCCCTCCGGTATCGGTCGGGGGTCTTCGGCGTTCATGGCCGACATCAGCCGATGAGCGGATCTTCCAGAAGCTCGGCGGGCATGCCGAGCGCGGCGAGTGTGCCGGAAGGCAGCCGGAGGGACGTCTCGGGCTCGGGCGGCTGCAGGCGGGCGCCGAGGGTGTTGCCCGGGGCGCCGGCCATGAGAGCCGGGCCGGTGGCCGTGCGTGGTGCCGGTTCAGGGCGTCGGAGTTCCTCCGGGCCGGGGCGGAGGGTCCGGGTGACGAGCCGGGCGCCGGGGGACGGTGCCGAAGCGGCGGCCAGGAGACGGGAGACCTCGGGGCCGGGAGAACGGACACGCGGATGAGCGCGCCGGGCAGGGTGTCCGGCGCCGGACGGCGCACGAGTGGCCTTCTCGAAGCGCCGTCGCGTCGGTGGCCCCACAGGGCGCGGGGCCCGCCACCACGTGGTGCAGCGGGTTCGTGGGCGTGACGGCCGGGTGGGACACGGCGAGAACCCTGAGCCGCACAGGGAAGGGAAGCGCCGCCCCGGGCCCTCCGACCGGCGAGGTCACCACGGCAACCGGCATCCCGACCGCAAGGCCGGCCGCCGCCGGTTCCCACTCCGCTCAGCGCCCCGTCGGGAGTCGCCCGCCCTCGGGCCGTGCTGCGCCGAAGGCAGGGCGGAAGCCCGACGCCGACAACCGGTACGAGCCCGGTCGCTGCCGGACGCCGGGGCGCAGCCGTGGGAGGTCCCGGGGGCGTATGCCGTGTCGGCGAACCGCCCTCGATCGTCCTGATGAGGAGGAGGCCACCGGTTCACCTCCTGTCGGCCCCATCGGCGAGAAGACCCCCGGCCGGTGTCGGCTGGGGGTCTTCCGGTGTCGGCTCGGGCCGTGGTGCTGTACGCAAGTTCGCCAGGACTCGGGGGAGCGGTGACGGCACGAGGAAGGACGGGAGCGGCCCTTGCGATCAGCGCTGGAGGGGGATGCGGCCGACGGCGGGTTTTGCGCGGGGGGACGTCGTGTCGTCGGAGCAGTCCGCGGAGTCGGGCTCCGCCGTCGTGTCCGGGAGCGGGCGGTGCCGGCAGCTGGGAGACTTGCCGTGGGCCTCGGCGTGGATGCGCTGTTTCATCGTGGGCGGCAGGGCCCTGACCAGTGACCAGGACCAGAGGGCCGTCGTCGGAGCCGACGCGTTCGGGGCGCTGTCGCTGTTGCGCGTCTCTTCGGTCTGCGGTACGGCCGCGGAGGCGGTCGTGGTGATGAGTCCGAGCGCCGTGCACAGCGCGAGGAAGGCGGTGACGATGGCGTTCCACAGCTTCATGACCTTGTTCCGGGCCATGGCCCCTCACTTTCGGGTTGGGCGATTTGCGTACTTTCCTCATCATGTGTATGAGGCTCGCGAAGTGGGGGACCGACGCCCGTGGCGCGTGGATGTTCAGATGAACACCACACGGATGGGTGCATAAACGGCGAAAAGATAAGGATGCAGCGGAGAAGCCGCGAAAGTGACCGTCCGTGCGTGCGTGGTCACACTCCGGTCGAATTGCCGTGCTTCGCTCCTACTGAGCCGTACCGCAGGGCAGTTGGAGGGGGCGACGCAGGTCACCGATCGGTATCGACCGGTGTGTATAGTCGGGCGGCAGAGGTCCCCTACGTCAAGGAAAGACGAGGTCGCGCGGTGAAGAAGCTTCTCCTGGTCGCACTGGCCGCCATCGGCGGGCTCCTCGTGTACCGCCAGATCCAGGCGGATCGCGCCGAGCAGGATCTGTGGACGGAGGCGACTGACTCCGTGCCCACGGGTTCGTGAGTACCGACATCCGACGCTGAACAGACCCCGGCCGCCTGCGCGGCCGGGGTTTTGTGCGGGCGGGGACTTGTCGGCGAACCTCGTCCGCGGGGCAGGATGGGCGCGGTGCGGCGTCCGGGCGACGACGAGGGGTGGCGCGTGAGAGGACGGCGGGGTACGGGTCGGGCTGGGCGCAGCGGTCCCTCGGCCGGCGGACGCGCGGGCGCGGTGACGCTCGCGTCCGTGCTGGTGCTGGCACCGTCCGGTGTGCCGCAGGGGCGGACGGCCGTCGCGGACGAGGCCGCCGGGGACGCCGCGGCCTACGCCTTCGCCGAGGACGCGCGGAGCATCGACGGCGCCGTGAGCACCGCGGACGCCGTGGAACGACTGGAGCCCGGCCGCACCTACCGGAGCACCCTCCCGGCGAGCGGCACGGTCTACTACCGTCTGGAGCTCGACGGCGTCACGAGCACCTACGCATCCGCCACCGCCGTGCCCCCGGCCGGCCGCACCGCCTCCGTCATCGACGGGGTCAAGGTGGCCGTGCAGGACGGCGAGGGCCGCTCCTGCGACGTGGACACGGCGAGCTTCGGCGCCGCCGGCAGCCCGCATCCGGTCGCCGCGTGGGCCATGCGGGAGATCTCCCCCAGAAGGTCCCTCTGCCAGGAGGCCGGTACGTACTACCTGAGCGTCGAACGCGTCGACCCGGACGGCGCGGCCTCCTCCCCCGGCCCCTGGGAGATGGAGCTCACCACGGTGTCGGAGCCACCTCTCGCGAAGGCCGGTGCGACGAGCGCGCCGAAGGAGTGGAACTCCGCCCCGCCCCAGCCCCTCACGGGAAAGCCCGAACGGCGCTCCGGGGGCGCGGGCTTCACCCGGGCCGTCCCCGTCGGCCAGGGAGTCTGGCGGGACGACATCCGCCCCGGCCAGACACTCTTCTACAAGGTCCCCGTGGACTGGGGTCAACAGCTCTACGCCACCGCCGAACTGGGCAGTTCGAGCACGGGCGGCGGCCGCTACACCGCCGCCGCGCTGGACCTGGACCTCTACAACCCCGTACGCGGGCGCGTCGTGGACGTGGGCGTCGGCTACGACGGCGTCCAGAAGGCGGGGAGCCTCGCACCCCTCCCGCCGGTCGCGTACGTGAATCGGCACGCCCCCGGCCGTCAGACCGGGGCGATGCGGTTCGCCGGCTCCTACTACCTCGTCGCGCACCTCTCGGCCGCGGTGGCGGACGACTTCGGCGATCGGCCCGTTCCGCTGACGCTACGGGTGCGGCTGAGCGGCGCGGCACAGGACGGACCCGGGTACACGGGGGAGTCCGTGCCGCCGGACGTCTTCACGGTCACGGGGGAGGACCGGGAGGCGGCGGCCGAGGGCGAGGACGCGGACGACGACGCGGTCCTCCGGGCGCTCGCGGTGGGCGGCATCGGCACCGGTACCGCACTGCTGGCGGGGCTCGGGGCGTGGACGCTGGCGGCTCGGCGGCGGACCGCCCCGTAAGCCGTGGGCGCGGGCAGCGGCGGTCAGATGCGCGTGAGGGCCCAGAACCCCACGGCGTAGCAGGCCAGGGCCAGGAGCAGCAGGGGAACGGCCACCTGTGCCGGAGGGCCGGGGCGGCGGCTGCGCCGGCGGTGGGACCGGGGGGCGGCTGGTCCGCTCCGGGGCAGTGCCTCGCCCGGAGGCGGATCCTGCGAGTCCTGGGCGGTGTACTCCGCGGTGGAGACGTCGGGGTACGCGGTCGGCGGTGACAGGGGGGAGCGCAGCCGATGAGTGGGGTCGTGGGGGGCGGCCGAGGGGACGGGGACGACAGGCCGGTGCTGCACCGGCGCCCGGGGGGCCCGTCCGGGCGGCGGCGGAAGGGGCAGGGGGGAGGAGGTGATCGTGGCCCGGGGCGGCGGCAGGAGGAAGCTTCCGGTGTCCGACATGCCGGGAGACTGCGGGGAGGCGTCGGACGCGGTGCCCAGGCGCGGATCGGCGGGGACGACGCCTCCACCCCCGTCCGGGCCCGCACCGAGCGCTCCCGATCCGGCTCCGGAGCCTGTGCCGGAGCCCGCTGCCGGGGCCGCCCGGACGGATCCGGGACCGCCCGTACCGCCGGAAGCGTCCGTACCGCCGGAAGCGTCCGTACCGCCCGTGTCCCGGCCGGATCCGGGCCCGGTACCGGGCAGAGCGTCCCGCTCCTCCTCCAAGGCCGTACGCTCCGCGCCCGAAACCCGCTTCAGCGGACCGTCCGGAGCGAACCCCGGTGGCAGGGGACCCAGTTGGTCGAAGATCTCGATCAGCTCGTCGTCGGGTCCGGGATCCGGAAGGAGCTCCGCGGCAACCGCGAGAGCCTTCCGCGCCCCCGTGGCCGTGCGGAACCGCGCCTGCGGATCCGGCTGGAGCAGCGAGGCCACCACCTGCCACAGCGGCTCGGGAATGCCCTGGGGCGCGCCGGGTGTCCCGTGGTCGGCGAAGTACTGGATGAGGGCCTTGGCGTCCGGTTTGGCGCCCTCCAGCAGATACAGCGCCACCAGGCCCACGGCGAACAGGTCGGCGGGGAAGTCCGGTTCGGAACCCATCAACTGCTCCGGCGCGAGATAACCCGGCGTGCCCACCACCAGGTTGGTCTCGGTCAGCCGGGGCTCGCCCAGCCGCATCGCGATGCCGAAGTCCGACAACCGCAACCGCGGCCTGCCCGTGCCGGTGGCCTCCAGGAGCACGTTGGCGGGCTTGATGTCGCGGTGCACGACGTCCTCCGCGTGCACCGCGGCGAGCCCCGCCAGCAACTGGTCGAGCAGGGTGCAGACGAAGGCCGGCGGCAGCGGGCCGTAATCGCCGACCAGGTGGACCAGCGAACCGCCGGCCACCAGGTCCATGGTGAACAGGACCTTGTCGTCGTCGGCGGCCCAGCTGGTGGGCGCCAGGACGTGGGGGTGGTCGATCCGCAGCGCCTGTTCACGCACGAAACGGAGGAGGGAGTGGGCGTCGCTCTGCAGCAGGACCTTGGCGGCCACATAACGGCGGCGGCGGTGGTCCCAGGTGCGCCAGACGGCGCCGACACCCCCGCGCCCGATCGGATCGACCAGTTCGTACCGGCCGGCGAAGACCTCACCCATCGCTGTGCGTCGCCCCTCCCCTGCGGTGTCCCCCGTTGTCCGCGCGTCCCCGGCAGCCGGCCCCCTCCGGCCGCCGGGCGGGGAATCAGTTCTGGTGGGACTGGTAGTGCGTGACCGCGTCGGAGGTGCGGCCCGCACCGTAGACCCGGAGGAACTCTGCCAGTTCGGGGTGGGTGGGGGCGAGGGTGTCGGCGGCCTCGATGATGTCGCCGGCGGCGGCGACCGAGCGCAGCAGGGACTGGATCTCACGGACCACCCGCTTGACCGTGGGCGCCCCCGAACTGCTCGTGGTCTGCGTGGTGTTGCTGAGCACCGAACCCCCCTGTGACTTCTTGATCTCGTCCATGCGCTCGGTGGCCTCGGCCGCGCTCACACTGCCGTCCGCGACCTGCCCCGCCAGGTCCTGCAGCAGCTGCACCCGCTGCACCACGGCGGGATTCCCGATCTTCGCCCGCTGGCCGCTCATCAGCTGCGACAGCATCGGTGCGGACAGTCCCAGAACCCCCGCGAGACGAGCCTGGTTGAGGCCCAGATCGTCTATGAGCCTACGGAAGAGCGTCCCCAGCGGCTCTCCGTACCAGTTCCGCTGCAGTTCCCGCGCTCTTGCGGTGGCTTCCTGCTGTGCGGCGTCCATTGCGTCTCCCCATCGCTTCCCCAAGAACCGTGGTTCGCTGTAGCGAACCACGTCCGAGCATCTTACGGAGAGTGGTTGGTCACGGGGACCCCCAATCCTTTTGCGGAATCCCCGGGGGGACCCGGTACTCTGGTCCCAGGCGCCCACCGGAATGCGGTTCTCGCAGGTGGACGCTTTCCTCCGGGGCCTTAGCTCAGTTGGTAGAGCGCTGTCTTTGCATGGCAGATGTCAGGGGTTCGACTCCCCTAGGCTCCACATACGGACCCCTTTCCACCTGCGGAAACGCGGCGGGAGGGGTCCCTTGTTTCACGTGAAACGGCGCGGTGGGGCAGGAGACACCCAAGTCTCCTGCCCCACCGCGCCGTTGGCGTCCTCGCGCGTCAGGCCTGGTCGTCGCGCCGGGCGGCTTCCTCCTCGGCCTCCTTGGTCTCGACCTCCGGGTCGAGCGTGGTCCCACTGCCGTCCACCGACGTCAGCTTCGTCGATCCCGACGACGCGTCCGTCGCGGCCGGCGGCTCCACCAGCCAGTCCGGGTTGGCCTGCTTGTCCCACCACTTCCAGGCGGCGACGGCCCCGCCCGCCACGGCACCCAGAATCAGGATCATCCTCGCGGCACGGCCGGCCTTCGCCCGCCGCCGCTGTTTGCGGACCAGCTTCTGGATCTGCTGTGCCGAAACCTGACCGCGCAGCGCGACCAGCGCGGCCGCACCACGAGCCGCGGCCTCGTCCCTCGCGGGCCCGGCGACGGCCACCACCTGCTCGATCCTCGGACGGGAGTACTCCGCCGCCTGTCGGGCGGCCTTGCGGGTGCGGTCGACAGCCTGGTGGGCGGCCTGGTCGACCTTCGGCGGCACATGCGTCCGGGCCTGTTCCAGATAGGGCTGCACATGGGCGCCGTACTGGACGCGGGCATGGCCGGCCGCCTGCGTCACCACGGGGGCGAGCCGTACGCGGGCCTCCTGCGCGTAGTGCGCGGCCCTGACCTTGGCCGTGTCGGCGTAGGGCGCCACCACTTCCGCGGCGTGCAGCACGCTGTCCTTCGCCGAACCGGTCGCGGCGCGCACGCTGTCGATGCGGGTCACGGGTTCCTCCTCCTCGGTGGCGTACGGTATTTCGACTTTCCACCCTTTTACGGATCATGCCTGCCGGGTCGCCGCGCGGCATGCGCGGACGGGCATCCGGGTGCCGGTGAACGTGATCGACACTGATATGGACTGCGATAACGGATGTATCCGGGGCAACGGGAGCTTGTCGTCGACAATGCCACGGATCGCCGCCCCGCGCCCCCGGCACGGGACCGTTCGTCCGGTTTTCCGCAAGCGGAAAGGCCTGGTCGTCCACCTGTGAACGGGCGTCGGGCGACTGCGCGCCCCGTCCGTGCGAGGATCAGGGAGTCACGGAAAGACAACGGAAGGCACATCGTGGCTGAGCAGCTCAACGCCACCCTGAAGACCAATCACGGCGACATCCAGGTTCGGCTCTTCCCGAACCAGGCGCCGATCACGGTCAAGAACTTCGTCGAGCTCGCCAAGGGCGAGCGGGAGTGGACCCACCCGCAGACCGGTGCGAAGTCCACGGACAAGCTCTACGACGGCACGGTCTTCCACCGGGTGATCAGCGGTTTCATGATCCAGGGCGGAGACCCGCTGGGCAACGGCACCGGTGGTCCCGGTTACCAGTTCGAGGACGAGTTCCACCCGGACCTGCGCTTCGACAAGCCCTACCTGCTGGCGATGGCCAACGCCGGCCCGGGCACCAACGGCTCGCAGTTCTTCATCACCGTCGCCCCGACGGCCTGGCTGAACCGCAAGCACACCATCTTCGGCGAGGTCACCGACGCCGCCAGCCAGAAGGTCATCGACGCCATCGCGTCCGCGCCGACCAACCCGCGCACCGACCGCCCGGTGAACGACGTGGTGATCGAGTCCGTCGAGATCCACGAGGGCTGAGCACCTCGTCCCCCCGGGGCGCGCAGGCCCTCGAAGGGAACCAATCGCCCCGCTCATCCGTAAGGATGGGCGGGGCGGGGCTTTTCCACACGACCTAGGGGATCCCATGGACGACCAGGCTGCCGGCAGCCCGCAGGACGCCCAGCGCGTCCCCGTCTGTTATCGCCACCCGGACCGCGAGACCGGTGTCCGCTGCACCCGGTGCGAGCGTCCGATCTGCCCCGCGTGCATGGTCGACGCCGCGGTCGGGTTCCAGTGCCCGGAGTGCGTCCGCAGAGGCTCGGGCACGGGACACGCGCCCGCGGCCTCCGTGCCCCGCACGCTCGCCGGCGGAGCCGTCGCCGCGGACCCCCGGCTGATCACCAAGATCCTCCTCGGGATCAATCTCGCGGTGTTCATCGCCGTGCAGGCCCGGCCGTCCCTGCTGGATCCCCTCGTACTGGTCGGCGTCTGGCCGCCGGCACCGTTCATGCCCACCGAGGGGGTGGCCGAGGGCGAGTGGTACCGCCTGTTCACCTCGATGTTCACGCACGAGGAGATCTGGCACATCGCCTTCAACATGCTCGGTCTGTGGTGGCTCGGCGGGCCCCTGGAGCAGGCTCTGGGCCGGGCCCGCTATCTGGCGCTCTACCTGGTCTCCGGCCTGGCGGGCAGTGCGCTGACCTATCTGCTGGCCGCGGGGACCACGGCCTCGCTCGGCGCCTCGGGTGCGATCTTCGGACTGTTCGGCGCGACCGCCGTACTGATGCGCCGGCTCAACTACGACATGCGCCCGATCATCGCCCTGCTGGTGATCAATGTGATCATCACATTCGGCTGGGGCAACATCGCCTGGCAGGCCCACGTCGGCGGACTCGTCGCCGGTGTCGTGGTCGGGTACGCCATGGTGCACGCTCCGCGGGAGCGGCGGGCGCTGGTGCAGTACGGCACGTGTGCGCTGGTGCTGGCCGCGGTCGTCCTGATGACCCTGTTGAGGACGGCGCAGCTTACCTGAGCGCCGAGTTGTCCACAGTCAGTGGCGGATCTTGTGCACAGGGTGTAAAGGGGGTTTCGCGCTGGGGCGGCGGCCAGTGTTTCCCCAGCTCAAGCGGTATGCGAACAGATTCTCGGTTACCGGTGCGTCTGTCGCACCGGTGTCAACGTTTCGAAAGTTATCCACAGATCAGGTCTGCTATCCACATGTGGACAAGGGGTGTGGATAACTCGGAGGGCGACCCTGCCCGGAGCTGTTCGACAGCTCCGGGCAGGGAACGATCACCGTTCGGCGAGCGTCACTTCCACTGGGTGGAGACGCCGAATCCGGCGGCGATGAAGCCGAAGCCCACCACGATGTTCCAGTTGCCCAGGGCGTCGATGGGCAGCGAACCGTCGGTGACGTAGAAGACGACGATCCAGGCCAGCCCGATGAGGAACAGGGCCAGCATCACCGGCGCGACCCAGGCGCGGTTGGTCAGCTTGATCGCGGTCGTCTGCTTCGCCGGCGGCGGCGTGTAGTCGGCCTTCTTGCGGATACGTGACTTCGGCACGAGGGTCTCTCCTGTCGATGCGCTGCGTGGCCGCGCAGGGAACTGGGTCGGGCTCGGAGCAGCGTACAAGGGGACTCTGAGCGCTCCCCCGGGCGTCCGTTAGCGTAGTGCTTCCGCGGCGCCGAAGGAGATAAGGGTACGTTGAGCAATTCTGCCGACTTTCCCGGGAAGGAATCCAGTCCTGTCCGCCGGCGCCGTCCGAGGCCCGTGCGGATCCTCACCGCGGGCGTCTTCGCCCTGGCGGGACTCATCTTCTTCACCAGCTTCGACACGGCCAAGGGCACCAACATCCGCACGGACGCCTCGCTGCTGAAGCTCTCCGACCTGATCCACGAGCGCAGTCGCAAGAACGGCGAGCTGGAGGAGTCCAACGGCGCGTTGCGCGAGGACGTGGAGTCCCTCGCGGAACGTGACGACGGCAGCACCGAGGCGGAGGACGACAAGCTCGCCGACCTGGAGAAGCGTGCCGGCACGCAGAAGCTCGAGGGTGAGGCGATCACGGTCACCCTCAACGACGCGCCGCCGGACGCCACCGCCAGGCTTCCCGGCTATCCCGAGCCGCAGCCCGACTATCTGGTCATCCACCAGCAGGACCTGCAGGCCGTGGTGAACGCGATGTGGGAGGGCGGCGCCGAGGGCATCAAGGTCATGGACCAGCGGCTGATCTCCACCAGCGCGGTGCGCTGTGTGGGCAACACCCTGATCCTGCAGGGCCGCGTCTACTCGCCGCCGTACAAGATCACGGCGGTCGGTGACCCCGGGAAGCTGAAGAAGGCGCTCAGCGCCTCGCCGGCGATCCAGAACTACATGGTGTACGTCAACGTCTACGGGCTCGGCTGGCAGGTCGAGGACAACGGGACCGTGACCCTGCCCGGTTACTCGGGCACGGTGGACCTGCACTACGCGAAGCCCGTGGAGTAGCGGCCCGTCCCGGTTTCACGTGGAACATGCCGGGCATCGAGGCGATCGGCCCCGATCCACGTACTCGTGGGTGCACGCGGCCCGGCCCGTCCTGATCCCCCGCAGCCTCCGGAGACCGGGAAACCGGAGGGGGCGCGCCGTTAGTCTGTTGGCGTACGGCGTGGGTCTGGTGCCGTGGTACGACGGAAGGGACGGCATGTACAGCTGGATCTGGCGGCATCTGCCGGGCAACGGATGGGTGCGGGCACTCATTTCACTGGTGCTGATCGTCGCCGTGGTCTACGTCCTCTTCCAGTACGTCTTCCCGTGGGCCGAGCCGCTGCTGCCCTTCAACGATGTGACGGTGGACAACCAGTGAGCGCGCGCATTCTCGTCGTCGACAACTACGACAGTTTCGTCTTCAACCTGGTCCAGTACCTGTACCAGCTGGGCGCCGAGTGCGAGGTGCTGCGCAACGACGAGGTGTCGACGGCGCACGTCCGTGGGGGCGCCTCCCGCTCGAGCGGAGCCGAGAGTGGGGGAGGTTTCGACGGAGTGCTGCTGTCGCCGGGCCCGGGCACTCCCGAGGAGGCCGGCGTCTGTGTGGACATGGTGCGGCACTGCGCGTCCACCGGGGTGCCGGTGTTCGGCGTCTGCCTCGGCATGCAGTCGATGCAGGTGGCGTACGGCGGTGTGGTGGGCCGGGCGCCCGAACTGCTGCACGGCAAGACCTCGCCGGTGGAGCACGGGGGCAAGGGCGTCTTCGCGGGCCTGCCCTCCCCGTTCACGGCCACCCGCTATCACTCGCTGGCCGCCGAACCGGCCACGGTGCCGGCCGAGCTGGAGGTCACGGCCAGGACGCCGGACGGCATGGTGATGGGACTGAGGCACCGTGAACTCCTGGTCGAGGGCGTGCAGTTCCACCCCGAGTCGGTGCTGACCGAACACGGCCACCGGATGCTGGCCAACTGGCTGGTGGAGTGCGGCGACGACGGCGCGGTGGCGAGGTCGGCGGGGCTCGCCCCGGTGGTGGGCAGGTCCTCGGCGTGACCGCGCTGCGCCCCGAGCGCGAGTCCGACGCCCATGGCGGCGCCGGCGAGCAGGGCACCCCGTACGGCGGGCAGCCGTACGGGGAGCCGGGTGCGTACGGGGGCGGTTGGTACGACGGCACGGCGCCCGACTCCTACGGCGGCGCTTCCGGGGACACCGCGTACCTGCCGCCGGTCGACGAGGAGACGGTGGCGCTGCGGATCCCCGAGCCGCCGGAGCGGACGGAGCGTGAGGAGCCCGCGTCGGCTTTAGCGGCACCGGGCGGGCGTGCGGCCCGCAGGAAGGCCGCCAGGAAGCGCCACGGGCGCCGTGGAGGCTCTCGCAAGGCCGTGGAGGGCCCCGGCGCGGGCGCGGGGCGGGAAGCGGCGTCAGAGGCGTCCGAGGGGGCGTCACGGGCGCCGCTGTCGAGGGTGGAGGCGCGGCGGCGGGCGCGGGCGAGCAAAGCGAGCCCGGCGGTCGTCGCGAGCCGGGCGATCGGGGAGGTGTTCATCACCTGCGGGGTGTTGATGCTGCTCTTCGTGACTTACCAGCTGTGGTGGACGAACGTGCGGGCGCAGGCACAGGCCGGCCAGGAGGTCAGCGACCTCCAGAAGGACTGGGAGAGCGGCGAGCGCAAGCCGGGGGCGTTCGAGCCGGGGGAGGGCTTCGCGCTGCTGCACATCCCCAAGCTGGACGTGGTGGTGCCGATCGCGGAGGGCATCAGCAGCAAGAAGGTGCTCGACCGCGGCATGGTGGGGCACTACGCGGAGGGCGCGCTGAAGACGGCTATGCCGGACGCGAAGACCGGCAACTTCGGACTCGCGGGCCACCGCAACACGCACGGGGAACCGTTCCGGTACATCAACCGGCTGGAGCCGGGCGACCCGATCGTCGTCGAGACGCGGGACGAGTACTTCGTCTACAAGATGGCGTCGATACTGCCGGTGACGCCACCGAGCAACGTGAGCGTCCTCGATCCGGTGCCGAAGGACTCGGGCTTCACCGGGCCCGGCCGCTACATCACGCTGACCACCTGCACACCGGAGTTCACCAGCAAGTACCGCTTGATCGTCTGGGGCAAGATGGTCGAGGAACGGCCGCGCAGCAAGGGCAAGCCGGATGCGCTCGTCAGTTAAGGGCAGAGGGAACGTGGCATCGACCGCCGACGACACCGAAGAGCACGCCGACGCGCCCGCGTCCTCGCCCCCTGCGGGGCGCCGCCGCATGGGGCCGGTGGCGATGGTCGTCAGCTTCTTCGGGGAGCTCCTCATCACCGCGGGCCTGGTGCTCGGTCTGTTCGTCGTCTACTCGCTGTGGTGGACGAACGTCGTCGCCGACCGCGCGGCGAACCAGCAGGCGGACAAGGTCCGGGACTCCTGGTCCCGGGAGTCCGGCGGCGGCGGTGGCAGCGGCGGTCCCGCCACCTTCGACAGCAAGGACGGCATCGGCTTCCTGCACGTGCCCGCGATGAGCGGTGACGAGATCCTCGTCGAGAAGGGCACGACGATGAAGGTCCTCAACGACGGCGTCGCCGGCTACTACACCGACCCCGTGAAGGCGACCCTGCCGACCTCCGGCAAGAAGGGCAACTTCTCCCTCGCCGCCCACCGCGACGGGCACGGCGCGAAGTTCCACGGCATCCACAAGATCGAGAAGGGCGATCCGATCGTCTTCGAGACGAAGGACACGTGGTACGTCTACAAGGTCTACGGCATCCTCCCCGAGACCTCGAAGTACAACGTCGACGTGATCGGGAAGATCCCCGAGGAGTCCGGCAGGAAGAAGGCCGGCCACTACATCACGCTGACGACCTGCACGCCGGTGTACACCAGCAAGTACCGGTACGTCGTGTGGGGCGAGCTGGTCCGCACGGAGAAGGTGGACGAGGAGCGGACACCGCCGGAGGAACTGCGCTGAATCCCCCTGCCGAAGGGGTCGGTTTCCTACCATGACGAAGGCCCGAAGCCGCAACTTCCCTTTGCGGCTTCGGGCCTCCTGCCCATGGGCCTAGCGCGGCGCCTTCAGCCGTGCTCCGGCGCTCCACGCCTCCAGTTCCGCACGGTCCAGGGTGAGGACCCCGCTCAGGTCGACGATCACCCGGGCCTCGTGGCTGAAGTAGGACGTGGTGACGAACAGGGCGACATCGACGCGTTCGACGGCCCGTGCGGCGCCGGCGAACCTCTGCATGTCCGAGCTCGGCACGGGGCGGTGGCCCGCCCGGTTCTTGCACTGGACGGCGACGGTGCGGCCGTCGGCCGTGCGTGCGGTGATGTCGATGCCCCGGTCGATGTGGGGCTGTCGTACGACGACGTCACCGCAGCCGTCCCGGCGCAGCAGACCGGCCACATGGCGTTCGAACGCCTGCCAGGTCATGGCCGCGATGGAGTCCCTGACCCGGTCCGCCGGGATCTCCCCCTCCAGGGCGCTGATCCGCCGGTGGTGCCGGCACAGCGTGCGCTCGACGTTCTCGATGTCCTCGCGGAGCGCGATGAGCTCGCGGCGGTGTTCACCGGATGTGGCGATCAGAGCGTTGAACATCGGCACGACCGTCGTGCCGAGGATGTGGGTGATCCGCTGGTCGATGCGGTCGTCGAGCGGGACGGTGTCGGGTCGCGAAAAGTTTTCCACAGGCTGTGTGCGGGCCAGGCGCTCCATGTCGAGCAGGTATGTGCGCACCTGACGGGCGACGTGGCTGTCGCGGAGGAGCATGGCGACGTTGAGGACACCACGACGCGAGTAGATGGTGAGGCTCCGACGGGCCTGTGGATAACTCGCCAGTGAGAGTGACATGTTGTCACTCTCGAACTTTCGCAGGTCAGAGCCTCGGAGTACCGCCATTCCATTGACTTCGAGCTCTTCACGGTGGCGCTTGGTCAGTTGTCGGACGGCTTCGATCGTGACCTCGAAGTACGCCGCCACCATCGCCGTCGTCACATGCATGCCGTCCGGCAGCAGCGACAGGGCCTTGACCCTGTCGAGGACCTACGTGCGGTCCAACACGCTGTTGCGCAAGGTCTTCGACTCCAGCAGCGCGGATTCGTTGATCATCTTCTGCCCTTTTCGGTTTCGTGGTCGGGGCAGAACTCCAGATGTCCCGCCCCACCCGATCAACGAGTGGTGGCACGCGGAGGCACGAGCGAAGCGGGGACGCGTGTGCAGTGCGGGTCCATGAAGGAAGCCCCGGCCCTCATGCGGAGAGGGCCGGGGCTTCCGTCGTGCGGGTGCCGGGTGTCAGTCGTCCTCGCCGCCGGTGAGGCCGCCGAAGAAGCCGCCGCCGTTGTTGCCCCTGTTGTCGCCCTGCTGGCCGCCGATGGCGATCAGGGTGACCTTGTCGCCCTTCTTGACCTGCTGGCCCTCCGAGGGGCTGCTCTGGAACACCACGGCGTTGTCGTCGCCTCCGCCCTGGACCCTCTCGAGCTGCAGGCCCGCCTGGGCGAGGATCTGCTTGGCCTGGGCGACCGTCATCTGGGTGACCTTCGGCATGGCGAACGTCTCGTTCTGCGGAGCCTTGGCGATCTTGATCGTGATCGTGCTGCCGCGGTCGACGTCCGTGCCCGGGGCGAAGCTCTGCTCGAAGACGGTCCCCTCGGCCTGGGCCGTGGACTCCTCCTCCGTCTGGGCTCCGAGCACCAGCCCCTTGGACTCCAGCAGCTGCTTGGCCACGTCGGGGGTCTTGCCCAGGAGGTTGGGGACGGTCACCTGGGCCGTCTCCTTGGCGACGGTGAGCGTGACCGTGGAGCCCTTCTCCTGCGAGGCGCCGCCCGCGGGGTCCTGGGAGAGCACCGTGTCCGGCGTCTGGGTGGACTCCTCGGTCTGCTTCTCGACCTCGAAGCCCTTCTCCTTCAGGGTCTCCTCCGCGTCGTCGTAGGTGAGGCCCTCGACGTCCGGGACCTCGACCTTCGGCGCGCCGGTGGAGACCGTCAGGGTGACGGTGGTGTCCTTGTCGATCTTGGTGCCCGCCTCGGGGTCCTGGGAGCAGATCTTGCCCTTGCTCTGGTCCTCGCAGGGCTCCTCTTTGAAGGTGAGCTGCAAGTCGCTGTTGACGGCTTGCTGTTCGGCGTCCGCTTTGGTCTCGCCGACGAAGTTCGGGGTCGCGACCGTGCCGTTGTCCACGCCGCCGCTGCCGCTGATGGCCCAGCGGCCGATCAGGATCGCACCGATGAGGACCAGGACACCCGCCACGACCAGCAATATCGTCGAGGTGTTGTTCTTCTTCGGCTGGCGCCTGCGGCCCTGGCGGTCGTCGTAGCCGAAGCCGCCGTCGTCCGGGTTCACGGGCGGCAGCATCGAGGTGGCCGCCCCGGCGCCGGCGTCCTGGCGCAGGGCCGTCGTCGGCTGGTCGTCGGGGTAGCCGCCGTAGCCGACCGCGCCCAGGGCGGCGGTCGCCGCGACGGGCTGGCCGTCGAGGCAGGCCTCGATGTCGGCGCGCATCTCGTCGGCCGACTGGTACCGGTAGTCGGGGTCCTTGACCAGTGCCTTCAGCACGATCGCGTCCATCTCGGGCGTGATCTCGGGGTCGAAGACGCTCGGCGGCTGCGGTTCCTCCCGTACGTGCTGGTAGGCGACCGCGACCGGGGAGTCGCCCACGAAGGGCGGCCGGACGGTCAGCAGTTCGTACAGCAGGCAGCCGGTGGAGTACAGGTCGGACCGCGCGTCGACCTGCTCGCCCTTGGCCTGCTCCGGCGAGAGGTACTGCGCGGTGCCGATGACGGCCGCGGTCTGGGTCATCGTCATGCCGGAGTCGCCCATCGCGCGGGCGATGCCGAAGTCCATGACCTTGACCTGGCCGTTGCGCGTCAGCATGACGTTGGCCGGCTTGATGTCGCGGTGGACGATGCCCGCCCGGTGGGAGTACTCCAGGGCCTGGAGGATGCCGATGGTCATCTCCAGCGTCCGCTCCGGCAGCAGCTTGCGGCCGCTGTGCAGGAGCTCGCGGAGCGTGGAGCCGTCGACGTACTCCATGACGATGTACGGGATCGACACGTTGTCGATGTAGTCCTCGCCCGTGTCGTAGACCGCGACGATCGCGGGATGGTTGAGCGAGGCGGCCGACTGGGCCTCCCGGCGGAACCGGGCCTGGAAGGACGGGTCGCGCGCGAGGTCCGCGCGCAGCGTCTTCACCGCCACCTGGCGTCCGAGCCTGGTGTCATGCGCGTGATAAACCTCCGCCATGCCACCACGGCCGAGCACCGGGCCCAGCTCGTACCGGCCGCCGAGGCGACGCGGCTCTTCCATAGCTACTACCAGCCCTCTCCGTCGGTCCCGGGCGGCACACGCGTGCCGCCGGAGGCTGCCGTCCGGGCCTACCGTACCCGGCTCTTTTTGTGTGACCTGGCCAAGTGCGTCAGCCGATACGGGACCGGTACCGCAACGTGCACCGATGTGAAGCGGACGTGACGGGGGTCACTGCTTGCCCTTGAGGACCGCCTCCATGACGGCCTTGGCGATCGGTGCGGCCAGGCCGCCACCGCTGATGTCGGCACCGGTCGCGTTGCTGTCCTCGACGACGACGGCGACGGCGACCGGGGAGCCCCCGTCGGTCTTGGCGTACGAGATGAACCAGGCGTAGGGCTTGCCGCTGTTGTTGACGCCGCGCTCGGCGGTACCGGTCTTGCCGCCGACGGTGACGCCGTCGATCCTGGCGTTGCCTCCGGTGCCCTCCTCGACGACGGTCTCCATCATCTCCTGGATCTTCTGGGCGTTCTCCGAGGAGAGGGGCTGGGACAGCTCCTGCGGTTCGGTCGTCTCGATGGTGTCCAGGTTCGCGGCCTTGAGCTGGTCGACCATGTACGGCTTCATCAGCTTGCCGTCGTTGGCGATGGCCGCGGTGACCATGGCCATCTGGAGCGGGGTGGCGCGGTTGGAGGCCTGGCCGATGCCGGCCATGGCGTTCTGCGACGGGTTGTCCTCGGGGAAGACGCTCTCGGCGGCGCGGACGGGGGTGTCCAGTTCGGCTTCGTTGAAACCGAACTTCTCCGCGTACTCGATCATCTTCTCGTTGGTGACCTCGTGGCTGAGCTTGCCGAAGACGCTGTTGCAGGAGACCCGGAGGGCCTCTCGCAGGGAGGCGTTCTCACATTGGATGTTCCCGTGGTTGCGCAGGGGCGTGGTGGTGCCCGGCATGATCCACGGCTCCGGAGTGTCGGTCGGGGCGTCGATGTCGTCGACCAGGCCCTCCTCCAGCGCCGCCGCGGCGGTGACCACCTTGAAGGTGGAGCCCGGCGAGTAGGTCTCGCGCAGTGCCCGGTTCAGCATCGGGTCGTCGGGGTTGTTCTTCTTCTGGACTTCGTTCCAGGCCTTGGCGTCCTCGTTGGAGGTCCCGGCGAACTTCGACGGGTCGTACGACGGCGTGGAGGCCAGCGCGAGGATCTTGCCGGTCGCCGGGTCGATCGCGGCGACGGCGCCCTTCTTGTCGCCGAGGCCCTTGTACGCGGCCTTCTGCGCGGCGGCGCTGAGGGTGGTGACGACGCTGCCGCCCTCCTTCGGCTTGCCCGTGATCATGTCGAGGGTGTTGCGGAAGAAGAGCCGGTCGTCGTTGCCCGTGAGGATGCCGTCCTCCAGCTTCTCCAGCTGGTTGGAGCCGAAGGCCTGCGAGGAGTAGCCGGTGACGGGGGCCCACATGGCGCCGTCGGTCCAGGTGCGCTTGAACTTGTAGTCGCCGCTCTTGGACTCGACGGACCCGGTGATGGCCTTGCCGTCGACGATGATGTTGCCGCGCGGGGTGGCGTAGCGCTCGATGTTGACGCGGCGGTTCTCGTCGTCGGAGGCCAGCTCGTCGGCCTGGACGTACTGCAGCCAGTTGCCCCGGACGAGCAGGGCGAGGATGAGCAGGCCGCAGAAGATCGCGACCCGGCGCAGGGGTTTGTTCACGGGCGGACCACCTGGGTCATCTCGGCGTCGGGGTTGGTGGCGGGGGCGGGGGCCGGGCGGCGGGCGGTGTCGCTGATCCTGAGCAGGATGCCGATCAGGGCCCAGTTGGCGATGACGGAGGAACCGCCGTACGCCAGGAAGGGCATCGTCATACCGGTCAGCGGGATCAGGCCCATGACGCCGCCGGCGACGACGAAGACCTGGAGCGCGAAGGCGCCGGACAGGCCGATGGCGAGCAGCTTGCCGAACGGGTCGCGGGCGGCGAGGGAGGTGCGCACGCCGCGCTCCACGATCAGCGCGTAGAGCAGGAGCAGCGCCATGACGCCGGCCAGGCCGATCTCCTCGCCGAAGGTGGCGAGGATGAAGTCGGAGTTGGCGGCGAAGCCGATGAGGTCGGAGTGGCCCTGGCCCCAGCCGGTGCCGAGGGTGCCGCCGGAGCCGAAGGCCCACAGGGCCTGCATGGCCTGCTCGGAGTGGAGGATGCCGTCCTGGACCCCGGCGCGGCTGAGCTCGAACTCGCGCATCGGGTCGAGCCAGGCCTGCACACGCGTCTGGATGTGCGGTTCGAAGCTCGCCACGCCGACGGCGCCGACCGCGGACATCAGCAGGCCGAAGACGATCCAGCTGGTCCGCTCGGTGGCGACGTACAGCATGATCACGAACATGCCGAAGAACAGCAGCGAGGTGCCGAGGTCGGTCTCGAAGACCAGGATCAGGATGGAGATGATCCAGACGACGATGATCGGGCCGAGGTCGCGGCCGCGGGGCAGGTAGAGCCCCATGAAGCGGCGGCTGGCGAGGGCCAGGGCGTCGCGCTTGACCATGAGGTAGCCCGCGAAGAAGACCGCGAGGACGATCTTGGCGAACTCGCCGGGCTGGAGGGTGCCGAGACCGGGGATCTTGATCCAGATCTTGGCACCGAAGTTGTCGTGGCCGAGGCCCGGGACCAGCGGCAGGAGCAGCAGGATCAGCGCGCCGGCCATGGAGATGTAGGTGTAGCGCTGCAGGACGCGGTGGTCCTTGAGGAAGAACACCACGGCCACGAACAGGGCGACGCCGAGCGCGGAGTACATCAGCTGGCGCGGCGCCGCTTCGACGAACGTGCTGTGCGCCTGCAGTTTCTTCGACTGGTCCAGGCGCCAGATGGCGACCAGGCCGATGCCGTTGAGCAGGGTGGCCAGCGGCAGCATCAGCGGGTCCGCGTACGGGGCGAACTTCCGCACGGCGAGGTGGCCGACGCCCGCCATCAGGCCGAGACCGATGCCGTAGCTCAGCAGTCCGGTGGGCATCTCGCCGTCGAGGGCGAGCCCCACGTTGGCGTAGGCGAAGACCGGGATGACGACGGCGAACACCAGCAGCGCGAGCTCGGTGTTGCGGCGGCTGGGTGCGCCGATCGCGCCGATCGTGGACGTGTGCTGCGTCGACGGGTTGGTAGTACTGCTCATCGTGTGACAGGGCCTCTCACGGCTTGCCTACTGCTTACCGCACAGCGAGACGACCTTCTGCTCCTCCTCCGAGAGGCTGGGGCCGGGGCTGGGGGCGGGGGCGGCGGTCGTGGACGGGGGCGTGGACTGCTCCGGGGCCTTCGTCGAGCCCGAGGGGTTCGGCGAAGGCGAGGCCTTGAACGTGAAGGAGGCGGGTGTGGTTCCCGTGGTGCCTCCGGCCTCGCCCTCGCCGGTCTTCGCGTTCTTCTCGCTCTCGGCGGCGCGCCGTTCGGCCTGCTTCTTGCACGCGGAGGCCTGTACCGACAGTTCTTCGATCTTCGCGCGGGCGCCGTAGAGGTCGCCTTCGGCGATGGTCGCCTCGACCAGCTTGCGCTGGTAGGGCGGCAGGTACTTGAGTTCGATCTCGGGGTGGTCCTTCTCGATCCTGGAGAGGGACACCCAGGCCAGGTCCTGGTTGATGCCCCGGTACAGCGCGACGTGCTCGCCCTCGACGCCGACGTAGTACTGCGTCTGGGTCCAGCGCCAGCCGCCGTACAGGCCGCCGCCGAGGACGGCGAGCGCGAGCAGGCTGTAGACGGACCGCTTGAGCCAGCGGCGGTTCTTGCGGGGCTTGACGAAGTCGTCGTCGCCGTAGGCGAAGCCGTCGGTGGGGATGAAGCCGGTGATGTCGCCGCTGCCGGGCGGGCCGAACTCGCCCCCGCCGTCCTGGCGTCGGCGGCCGAGGCCGGAGGCGCGGCCGGCGGGGGTCTGCATGATGCCGTTGTCGTGCGACTGGTTCTGGTTCTCGGCCACGGCGCCGACCACGACCGGGGTGTCGGACAGCTGCCCGGCGAGGGTGTCGCCGGTGTCGAGGTCCAGGACGTCGGCGACGATCACGGTGATGTTGTCGGGGCCGCCGCCGCGCAGGGCCAGTTCGATCAGGTGCTGGACGGTCTCCTCGGGGCCCTGGTAGCTGGCCAGGGCCTCTTCGAGGGTCTGGTGGGAGACCACGCCGGAGAGGCCGTCGGAACAGATCAGGTACCGGTCGCCGGCCCGGACCTCGCGGATGGACAGGTCGGGTTCGACGTGTTCGCCGCTGCCGAGGGCCCGCATGAGCAGGGAGCGCTGCGGGTGGGTGGTGGCCTCCTCCTCGGTGATCCGGCCCTCGTCGACCAGACGCTGCACCCAGGTGTGGTCCTGGGTGATCTGGGTGAGGACGCCGTCGCGCAGGAGGTAGGCGCGGGAGTCGCCGACGTGCACCATGCCGAGGCGCTGACCGGTCCACAGCAGGGCGGTCAGGGTGGTGCCCATGCCCTCGAGCTGGGGGTCCTCCTCGACCATCATGCGCAGCTGGTCGTTGGCGCGCTGGACGGCGGTGCCGAGCGAGGTGAGCAGGTCGGAGCCGGGGACGTCGTCGTCGAGGGCGACGATGGTGGAGATCGCCTCGGAGGAGGCGACCTCGCCGGCGGCGGCGCCGCCCATGCCGTCGGCGATGGCGAGCAGCCGCGGACCGGCGTAACCGGAGTCCTCGTTGCCCTCCCGGATCATGCCTTTGTGCGATCCGGCGGCGAAGCGCAGAGAGAGACTCATGCGCACCTCGCCAGTCGGCTCCGGGTACAGCCGGTCGTGTCGAGCCACACTGCCCACCCTCCGGTCGGGAGCGCGCCGGGGCCCTGGGTGGGGCCCCCCGCCGCGTGCTCGCTCCGCTCGCGCTCATTCATTGGTGTAGCACTACTTCCGCAGCTCGATGACGGTCTTGCCGATGCGGATCGGTGCGCCCAGCGAAATCGGCGTGGGGGTCGTCAGCCGGGTCCGGTCCAGGTAGGTGCCGTTGGTGGAGCCCAGGTCCTCGACGATCCACTGGCCGTCGCGGTCCGGGTAGATCCTGGCATGGCGGCTGGAGGCGTAGTCGTCGTCCAGCACGATCGTGCTGTCGTGCGCCCGGCCCAGGGTGATGGTCTGGCCCTGGAGGGCGACGGTGGTGCCGGTGAGGGTGCCCTCGGTCACGACCAGCTTGGTGGGGGTGTTGCGGCCGCGGCGTCCGCCGCCGGACTGCTGGCGCTGTGGTGGCGGCGCCTGGCGGGCGGCGGCCTGCTGCGCCCGGCCGACGTCCCGCCGTGCTCCGCGCTGGGTGACGCGAGTGCCGAACAGGTCACTCCGGATGACCTGCACGGCCACGATCACGAACAGCCACAGTACGGCCAGGAACCCCAGCCGCATGACCGTGAGGGTCAGCTCTGACATTGCCCCCGCTTCACCCTTCGGCTTGCCTATAGATAACGGTGGTGCTGCCCACGACGATCCGCGAGCCGTCGCGGAGCGTAGCGCGGGTGGTGTGCTGCCCGTCCACCACGATGCCGTTGGTGGATCCGAGATCCTGGATCGTCGAGGGCGTTCCGGTCCGGATCTCGCAGTGCCGGCGGGAGACGCCGGGGTCGTCGATCCGCACGTCGGCTTCGGTGCTGCGGCCCATCACGAGGGTGGGGCGGGAGATCTGGTGGCGGGTTCCGTTGATCTCGACCCAGTAGCGGGTGCGTCCGCCGGCCGCGGGGGTGGCGGGGGGCCGGTGGCCGCCCGCCGGCTGCGGGTAGCCGTAACCGCCGCCGGGCGGCGGTGCGGCCGGCATGGGCGGGGCGCCCGCGGGGCCTGCCGGCGGGTAGCCGTAGCCGCTGGGCGGGGCGCCCGCGGGGCCTGCCGGCGGGTAGCCGTAGCCGCCGGGCCGGCCGGCCGGCGGTGCGCCGCCGGGGGTCTGGCCGGAGGAGGAGGCGAGCGTGCGGCTGCGGACCCGGTACAGGCCGGTGTCGAGGTCGTCCGCCTTCTCCAGGTGCACCTTGATGGGACCCATGAAGGTGTAGCGCTGCTGCTTGGCGTAGTCGCGCACCATGCCGGCGAGCTCGTCGCCGAGCTGGCCGGAGTACGGGCTGAGCCGCTCGAAGTCCGGGGTGCTCAGTTCGACGATGAAGTCGTTGGGTACGACGGTGCGGTCGCGGTTCCAGATGGTGGCGTTGTTGTCGCACTCCCGCTGGAGCGCTCCCGCGATCTCCACGGGCTGCACCTCGGACTTGAACACCTTGGCGAAGGTGCCGTTGACCAGACCTTCGAGACGCTGCTCGAACTTCTTCAGGACTCCCATGGGGCACCTCCTCCGTCGCTGCCGTCCTGTGCACTGCCCGGCGCACCGTTTCGTGCGCCGCCTACCTGGTACTGCTTACTGATCGTATCCACGCGCCGGTCGATCGGCTGGTTCCCCCTGTCGGCCCGGTCGACGGGTGTCGACGCCTGACGAAGTTCCCTCCGGAGCCCCTCTTCGAACTCCTTCGGCCGTGCTCGTGAGCGTCGTTCTGCCATGGATCGTAGAGGGGGCCGAAGACCAGTGTCCCGCACCCGGCTGTGGACTCCGTCCGGCTCCCGGACAGACGGGGACCACCGGTACGAGGTTGATACGTGAGGCGTTCGCCGTCGTGACACCGGAGGCCGCGGGGGTGCCGGCCCGGGGATCCGGGCCCGTCGGGGGCGGCGGGGCGGCCGCGGGGAAAGGGATGTGAATCCATCCCGACCAGCGTGCTAATGTTCTCGGTGTCGGAAGGCGCAGGGCCCCAAGGGGCAAGGCGCGGAAGACACACCCAATGCGCGGGTGGCGGAATAGGCAGACGCGCTGGATTCAGGTTCCAGTGCCCGCAAGGGCGTGGGGGTTCAACTCCCCCCTCGCGCACACCGTCGGACGGGCGGCATCCATCGGATGCCGCCCGTTTCGCGTGCTCGGGGTGGGGTGGCGTGTGAGGAACATCTCATGATCCTTTTCGTCGCGGAGCGGTGTGCGGGCCCTCCCGGGGGCCGTGGGGCGAGGGTCTCCGGAAGGCCTTCGGAAGAGGACGGGGGAGGGCGCCGGCGGACACCCGGAGCGGGCCTCGCGGGCTCACTCGCGGGCGCCCGCCGGTGCCGGAGCGGGCTTCGCGGGGCTCACTCGCGGACGGCCGCCGACTCCAGTGCGGGCCGGCGCAGGGCGAGGGCGGTGGGGACGACCGCGGAGACCGTGGCGAGCACGGTGCAGGCGGCCGTGACGGCGGCCAGGGCGGACCAGGGGAGAGCGACCGCCGCGGGGGCCGAGAGCAGGGTCAGGGCCCCCCACATACCGGCCAGGTCGAGCGCGGCCACGGTCAGGCCCAGGACCGCGCCGGCCGCGACCACCGTCAGCGACTCCGCGACCGCCATGCGCAGCACCTGCCCTCGCGTGGCTCCGGCCAGCCGCAGGACCGCGAGGTCGCGCACCCGGTCGGAGGTCGCCATGGCCATGGTGTTGACCAGGGAGACGCCCGTGTAGAGCAGGGCGATGCCGAGGACCAGCAGGAGGCCGTGACGGGTGGTGCGTCCGCTCCCGGGGTCCGAGGCGGCCGCCCACCGGTCCCCGGTGCGGACCTGGCCGCCGGCGGGCCGCACCGCCCGCTCCAGCCCGGCGGCCACCGCGCGCGCGTCGGCACCGTCCGCGAGGGCGATGTCCACCCGGTCCACGCGCGCGCCCGGCGCGTTGGCCCGGGTGACGTAGACGCCGTTGTCGCCGGTGCCGGTGGCCATCACCGCGGCGATCCGCAGCGTCCGCTCCGTGCCGTCCCCGAGCCACACCCGTACGCGCTGCCCGACCGTGTGCCGCTCCCACTCCTCGTTGACGACGACCGAGCCGTCGTCGAGGTCGGTGACCTTCCCCGCGGTGAGCGGCAGCCGTGCGGTGTCCGCCAGCGCCCCGGGGTCGACGGCCCGGGCCTCGGACCTGACCAGCGCCACGTCCTCCTCCAGGACGTACACCGCGCTCGGCGCGCTCGCCGACACCCGCGCGCCGGGCACCGCGCGCAGCCGGTCCAGGGTCCGCTCGTCGAAGGCCCCGCCACCCGCGGCCGTGACGACGAACGCCGCGGTGGTCCGCTCCCGCGTCTCGGCGGCCCCGGCCCGGTCCAGGGTGGCGGTGGCGCCGAGCAGCGAGCCCGTGAGGGCGACCGTGACCAGCACGGGCGCCGCGACCGCGGCCGTACGGCGCGCCCCGGCGGCCGCGTTCTCGCGCACCAGCATGCCGACCGCCCCCGGCAGCCGGGCCGGGAGCCAGGCAAGCAGCCGGGTCAGCGGGCGTATCACCGGAGGGGCGAGCAGCGCGGCGGCGGTGATCAGCAGCATGGGCCGGCTGACGTAGGTCTTGCGGTGCAGCAGGTCGCCCGGATCGTCGAGCAGCGCCACGGCGAGCGTCACCCCGGCGGTCAGCAGCACGGCCGCGCCGCACAGCCACCGCCCCCGCGCCATGCCCCGGCTGTCGGCGGACGCCTCGCGCAGCGCCTGGACGGGGCTCGTGCGCCCCGCCCGCCAGGAGGCCGCGACGGCACCGCTCAGGGCGACGAGGAGCCCCGTCCAGAACGCCATGTGGTACGGCCAGTGCGCGTCGCCGATGGTGAACCAGCCCGGCGCCAGCTCCACGTCGACCACCCACGCGGCCAGTGAGGGCGCCGCGCACCCGCCGAGCGCGCAGCCGGCGGCCGAGGCGAGCGCCCCGACCAGCAGGGCCTCGCAGAGCACCGTGCGCCGCAGCTGGCCCGGGGTGGCCCCCGCGGTGCGCAGCAGCCCGAACTCGCGGCGCCGCCGGTCGACCGTGAAGGCGAAGGTGGACGCCACCACGAACACCGAGACGAAGGCGGAGACGCCGCCCGCCGTGCCGAACAGGGCGTTCATCGCGGTCAGCGCCTCGCCGTCGCGCCCGGGATCCGCGTCGGCGTACCGGCGGTCGTCCCCGGTGAGGACCCGGACGCCCGGAGCTTCGCGCACCGTCTCCCGCACGGCCGCCGGGCCGGCGTCCACGACCAGCTGGACGACGGCCGGGGACAGCTCGGCGGCGCGCGCGTCGGTGTGGAAGACGGCGTGCTCGAAGCCGCGGTCGGCCACGGTGCCCACGACCCGTACGGTGC
The DNA here is from genome assembly GCF_055633275.1 of Streptomyces sp. 12E. NCBI lineage: Bacteria > Bacillati > Actinomycetota > Actinomycetes > Kitasatosporales > Streptomycetaceae > Streptomyces > Streptomyces sp. 12E. Next base: position 3,680,861 of record NZ_JBVNCJ010000001.1, read on the forward strand.
CGTGCTCCGTGCGCACCCGGGTGCCGGGCCGCGCCCAGTCGCCGCTGACGACCACCTCGTCGTCCGCGCGGGGCGCACGACCCGTCTCGATCTCGTACGGGGCGAACGCGGCGGTGGACCAGGGGTGGCCGGTCAGCTCGCCGGGGCCGCCTTCGGCGCGGACGGGGTAGGAGCGGTCCTCGACGACCGTGCCGAGCCGGCGCAGCTTCGCGACGGTCGTCGCCGGCACCGCGCGCGGGTGCGCCAGTTCCTCGGTCCGCTCGCCGTTCGGCGTCGGTACGCGCAGGGTGTCCGCGCCCTTGACCACGACCGGGGCGGCGGCGAACCGCTCCGGCCCCCGCGCGGGGGCGTCCAGGGAGGAGGCGAGGGCGAGCCCCATGACGGTGAGGAGGGCCACGCCCAGCGCGAGGGCGGTGAAACCGCCGGCGAAGGAGGTCCACCGGGCACGCAGGGTGTGCAGGGCGAGGCTCAGCACGGCGCGGCCTCCAGAGCGGCCATCCGCGCGGCGACGGCGTCGGCGTCCGCTCCGGCCGGCTCACCGTGGACGCGGCCGTCGACCAGGAAGACCACGCGGTCGGCGCGGGAGGCGGCCACCGGGTCGTGGGTCACCATGACGACCGTCTGCCCCTCGCGGTCGGCCATGCCGCGCAGCAGCGTGAGCACCTCGCGGCCGGCGCGGGAGTCCAGCGCGCCGGTCGGCTCGTCGGCGAACAGCACATCGGGACGGGTGATCAGGGCGCGGGCCAGCGCGACCCGTTGCTGCTGCCCGCCGGACAGCTCGGCCGGCCGGTGCCGGGCGCGGTCGCCGAGACCGACCTGGTGGAGCGCCTCACGGATCCGGGCCCGCGGCACGCGCCGGCCGGCCAGCCGCAGCGGGAGGGCGACGTTCTGCTCGGCGGTCAGCGCCGGCAGCAGGTTGAACGCCTGGAAGACGAAGCCGACGCGCTCGCGGCGCAGCAGGGTCAGCCGTCGCTCACCGAGCCCGGTCAGTTCGGTGCCGCCGACGGTGACCGAGCCCGAGGTGGGCCGGTCGAGCCCGGCGGCGCACTGCAGCAGCGTCGACTTGCCGGAGCCGGACGGGCCCATCACGGCGGTGAAACTCCCGCGCGGGAAGGTGAGGGAGACCTCGTCCAGCGCGCTCACCGCGCCGTCGCCCGACCCGTACCGCCGGCTCACCCGACGCAGGACGACCGCGTCGCCGTTCCTCTGGCTCATGTGCCCCACTCCCCTGTCCGGGCCCGGCCGTTGCCGGGCTGATCGTCCGGGGGACACGAAACCGTCCGGGAGCCGGTCGGCGCAGTGCGGCAGGGGCGAGAGAAAAGGTAGGGCCAGGCCTACCCCGAAAGCTCCGTCCGGGCCGATGGCCCGGTGCGGCGCCGGCTTCTACGGTGATCCGCATGCAGCCTCGGAATCCCTGGCAGGCCATGTCCCGTCCCGGTTACGCGTTGTCACCGTGGCCGTGGCGCGCGGCCGGATATCTGCTCACCGGCGCGGTGACCGGCGCGGTCGTGCTCGTGGGCATCGTGGTGTCGGTGGTGGCCGGCGGGGTGCTCGCACTCGTCCTGGTGGGGCTCGTGCTGTTGCTCGGCACCGCCCTCGCGGGCATACCGGTGGCCCGGCTGGAGCGGTGGCGGCTGCGGCTGGTCGACCGCGATCCGGCGCCCGACCCGCACCTGCCGCCCGCCGCCCCCGGCCTGCGGGTCTGGCTGACCGCCCGGCTGCGGGAGCGGGCCACCTGGCGGGAGCTCGGTCACGCCCTGCTGTTCGCGGGTCTGCTGTGGCCGGTCGACGCCCTCGCGCTCGCGGCCGGCCTGCTCCTCCCGGCGGCCGTGACCGCCACCCCGCTGCTGATGGCCACGGCCGGGGACGGCACGGAGGCGAAGGTCCTCAAACAGTGGACGGTCACCACCTGGCCGGCGGCGGCCGGCGTCGCCCTGCTCGGGATCGTCCTGCTCGCCCTGGGCACCTACCTGCTGGGTGCCGCGGCGGGCGCCCGCGCGGGGCTGACCCGGCTGCTGATCGCCCCGCGCGAGACCGGCCTGGACGCCCGGGTGACCGAACTGACCCGGTCCCGGGTGCGGCTGGTGGAGGCCTTCGAGGCGGAACGGCGGCGTATCGAGCGCGATCTGCACGACGGGGCCCAGCAGCGTCTGGTCGCCCTGACGATGACGTTGGGCCTGGCCCGCCTGGACGCGCCGCCCGGGCCGCTCGCCGACCGGCTCGCCCGGGCCCACGACGAGGCGGGCCGGGCGCTTCAGGAGCTGCGGGAGCTCATCCACGGCATCCACCCCCAGGTCCTCGCCGACTACGGGCTCGGGGCCGCGGTCGCCGACGCCGCCGACCGGTCCGCCGTACCCGTGGACGTGAACCTGGAGCTGTCCGGCCGGCTGCCCACACCGGTCGAGGCCGCCGCGTACTTCGTGGTGTGCGAGGCGCTCGCCAACGTCGCCCGGCACAGCGGGGCGAGCCGCGCGCGGGTGGACGGGGGGCACCGCGACGGACGGCTGCTGCTGGAGGTCCGCGACGACGGGCGGGGCGGCGCACGGGCAGGCGCGGGCAGCGGGCTGACCGGACTCGCCGACCGGGTGTCGGTGCTCGATGGCAGACTCACCCTGTCCAGTCCAGTGGGTGGACCGACCCTGCTGCGTGTGGAGATCCCTTGCGTCCCCTGCTCCCCCTGACAGAAGGCCGGGCACTGCGCGTGGTGCTGGCCGAGGACAGCGTGCTGCTGCGGGAGGGCCTGATCGGGCTGCTCCAGCGGTGCGGACACGAGGTCGTCGCGGCGGTCGGCGACGCAGAGGCACTGGTCGCCGGGGTCGGCGGGCACGAACCCGACGTCGTGGTGACGGACGTCCGGATGCCCCCGGGCTTCCAGGACGAGGGCCTGCGCGCGGCCGTGCGGTTGCGCGCCGAGCGGCCCACGCTGCCCGTTCTCGTGCTCAGCCAGTACGTGCAGCGCCGGTACGCCTCCGACCTGCTCGACTCCGGCGACGGCACCGGCATCGGCTATCTGCTCAAGGACCGGGTCGGCCAGATCGAGGAGTTCGTGACCGCGCTGAGCCAGGTCGCGGACGGCGGCACGGTGATCGACCCCGAGGTCGTACGGCAGCTGCTGCGCCACCGCCGTGACCCGCTGGAGCGGCTGTCCCCGCGGGAGCGGGAGGTGCTGGCGCTGATAGCGCAGGGCAAGTCCAACGGTGCGATCGCCCGTGAGCTGGTGGTGTCGGAGGCCGCCGTCGGCAAGCACATCGGCAGCATCTTCACGAAGCTGGACCTGCCGATGACGGACGAGACGCATCGGCGGGTCCTCGCGGTGCTGGCCTATCTGCGGGCGTGACCGGGCGGACGGACCAGGCGGGTTTCCTACCGCCCGGCCGTCACGTACGACCGGTACCAGGGCGCCGACCGCGCGAACGTACGGGCGAAGCCCTCACCCGGTGAGCAGTCCAGGTCCTTCCAGAAGCCGTCGTCCGCGAACCAGTGGTCCACGGCGAGCATGTCCAGGTGATGCAGGGCGCGCGGGACCCCGGCGGCCCGGGCGCGGGCGGTGGCCATGTCCACCCGGGCGCCGTCGCCGGGCCGTTCCACCCGCTCGCACACGGCCGTGAGCAGCTCCGAGGTGGGGACGGGCTCCGGGTGGGCCACGTAGTGGGCGCCGGGGCCGTGGCGGGGGGACAGGGCCGCGGCGACGACCGCCCGGCCCAGGGTGTCGACGTCGATCATCGACTGGAGCGCCTCGCAGCCGGACACGGTCGCGGACAACTCCCGCAGCAGCCCCACCAGTCCGGGGATCACCCAGCGGTCGCCCTCGCCGTGCACCAGATGCGGGCGCAGCACCAGGCCGTCCGCGGCGAGGACGTGCCGTTCGGCCGCCGCGCGGGTGCGGCTGGTGGCGGAGACGGGTGCGATCGGGGCTTCGCCGGGCCGTGTCCCCCGGAAGGGGCCCCGGCCGTGGACGGCGGCGGTGCTCACGTAGACGATCCGGCGCACTCCGCTGCGTACGGCCTCCTCCACCAGGGCCTTGGTGCCGAGGTCGTTGACCGCGGCGGCGGACTCCGGGGCGCCGCCCACACGGGAGGCGCAGTGGACGAGGACGTCGACGCCGGCGCAACCGCCGTGCAGGGTGCGCGGGTCGGCGAGGTCACCGGGGACCGTCCTGGAGTCCGGCCGTCCGGTCGGCGTACGGCCGGACAGTACGCGGACGCGGACGTCGGGGCGCCCGCGGGCCGCTGCCGCGACCCGGCTGCCGATGAAGCCCGTCGCACCGGTGATCAGGAAGTTGACGGTCACGGCAGGGACCGTGTCGAGGGTGTGGGCACGCAGATCAGGGTGGCGGCGAAGACGGGCCGGCCGGCCTGGGTACCCGACACCCGCACCATCACCTCGTCCGCGCCCTTGTCGAGCACTTCGGTGTCGAGCCGGCAGGGGCTGTCCAGTTCGGCGTAGCGGCTGAAGGAGACGGACAGTTCGGACGGCAGGAAGGGCAGCCGGCCCGACGCCGCGGTCGCGGTCTGGCGGGCCGCCTCGAACAGGACCATGCCGGGGACGTGGTCGTTGGGGCGCGGGAAGAGGACCGGGTGTCCGGTGTGCGCGCGCAGCAGCCAGGAGCCGGGCCGGTCCGCGGGGGCGAGGACCACGTCCTCCGCGCGGCGGCGGCCCACCAGTTCGGGCGACACCGGTTCCGGCAGCGGTACCGGGTCAGCCTGGAGGGCCGGTCGGCGTTCCCGCAGGCGCCGGTAGGCGGCCGGGGAGGTGCAGCCGGTGCTGCCGGTGCCCCGGGCGACGAGGCGTCCCGCGCGGCGGAACTCCATCGTCGTGCGCATGCTGCCCAGTCCCCGGCCCCGGCGGCGGACCTCGGAGCAGACGACGTCGACGGTGACCGGCTCGTCCGCGTCCGCGAGCAGCAGCCGGGCCGGGTCGGTGGAGATGTCCAGGTCCCGCATGACGAAGTGGGCGTCGACGGGGACGCCGAACTCCGCGTGGGCGAGGGCCATCGAGGTCTGGCGCAACGTTTCACCGACGATCATCGGATCCTGGTGGCGGTCGTCGACGGGGCCGAAGAAGGCGTGGTCGGCGGGCCAGCGGGCGGTGACACGGAAGCGGACGTCGGAGAGCCGGACCCACTCGACCGGGAAGACGTCCGCCGCGCGGGGGCGGTGGGCGAGCTCCGTCGTGACGCGGGTGCGGGCACCGGGTCCGACGGCGGTGTTCGCGGGCGAGCCCCGCTGTCCGGTCTGGTCCTCCATGGGTGCGCTCCAGGAATCCGGTTGCGGCGTGAGGAGCCTCCCGGGAACGAAGATCGAACCCCCGGTCGGCTCGCACTAAGGTACGGACGAGTCGGTTTTTTTCCAAGGGTGATCCATATCGTCTCGCCGGGGACGAGCCCGCGCGCCCGCACCAGTACGACGGACCGCGCGGCGGCTTCCCGGCGGCCTCACACCGACCGTCCGGTGCGAACCGGGAGATCCATGAGCTCCACCCGGACCAGGAGGCACCCGATGGTGCGACAGGGGTGCGCGATCCGCACCCGGCGGACCGTCCTGGAGGCGGCCGCGGCCGTCTTCGACGAACGCGGCTGCACCTCGGCGACCCCGGGGGAGATCCTGGAGCGGGCCGGAGCGGGCCGGAGCGGGCCGGAGCGGGCCGGAGCGGCCAAGGGCGCGCGCGGTACTTCCACTTCGGCCCCAAGAGCGGCAGGACGCGGAGCGCCGGGTCACCGTGCTGTTCCCCGCATGCTGCCGGGTGCGGCCGTGCCGGCCCGGCCGGACCTCTCCCACGACCGCGCCGGGCGACTGCTCACCGAGGGGCGGCTGCCGCTGACGGCGGACGGGGTGGCGGAAGCCGGCCAGGACCTGGGTTTTTCCACACCGGGTGAGTTGTCCACAGGGTCTGACGCTTTTCGGCCACCGGCGGTACGGTCGGCACGATCGATGTCGACGCGTGTGTACGGCACGTCAGGGGTACGGGGAGGCGGTCGCCGTGGCTGAATCTGTCGCCGGGATGTCCGGGGCTCGTGAGTCTGCCGGCACGGTCGGGACGGGTGGTGTGGCGGGTACGGACGGCAGGACGGGAACCGGCGGTACGGCCCCGGTGCGGCGGCTGCCGCGGGTGCCGGGATTCGCCGAGTGGCCCGCCGGGGGAAGCCCCCGGAGCGAGGGCAAGGCCCTGCGCGGGCAGGTGCCCCGCGCGGCACACGCCACCTTCGTCCCGGACGCCTCCCGCCCCGACGCCGTGAGCGCCGTCGAGGAGTCCAGCCGGGGCCGGCTGCCCGGGCTCGCACCGATCAGGGTGGGCAGGATGGCGGCGACACCGTTCGCCTTCCTGCGCGGATCGGCGGGCCTCATGGCGTACGACCTGGCCCGCACGCCGGTCACCCGCATCGGCGCCCAGATCTGCGGCGACGCCCATGCGGCGAACTTCGGCCTCTACGGCGACGCGCGCGGCGGACTGGTCATCGACCTGAACGACTTCGACGAGACGGTGCACGGGCCCTGGGAATGGGACCTCAAGCGGCTCGCCGCCTCCCTGGTGCTCGCCGGGCGCGAGGCCGGCGCGGACGAGGACACCTGCCGCGCCGCGGCCCACGACGCCGCGGGCGCCTACCGCCGCACGATGCGGCTGCTGTCCAAGCTGCCGGCGCTGGACGCCTGGAACGCCATCGCGGACGAAGAGCTGGTCTCCCACACCGACGCCCACGACCTGCTGGGCACCCTGGAGCGGGTCTCCGAGAAGGCCCGCGCGAACACCAGCGGCCGGTTCGCGGCCAAGTCCACCGAGACGACCGAGGACGGCGGGCGCCGCTTCGTCGACGCGCCGCCGGTGCTGCGCCGCATACCGGACGGCGAGGCCGCCGCGGTGGCCGCCTCGCTGGAGCAGTACCTCGGCACGCTCCCGCCGGACCGCCACCCGCTGCTGGCCCGACACGCGGTGCACGACGTGGCGTTCCGCGTCGTCGGCACCGGCAGCGTGGGCACCCGCTCGTACGTGGTGCTGCTCCTCGACCACCGGGGCGAGTCCCTGGTCCTCCAGGTGAAGGAGGCCCGCCCCTCGGCGCTGGTGCCGCATCTGGCGGCGGTGGGGTTCGACGTCCCCGAGGAAGACCACGAGGGCATGCGGGTGGTCCACGGGCAGAAGCGGATGCAGGTCGTGAGCGACAGTCTGCTGGGCTGGACGACGGTCGACGGCCGCCCCTACCAGGTGCGCCAGTTCCGCAACCGCAAGGGCAGCGTCGATCCGGCCGCGCTGGCCGCCGACCAGGTCGACGACTACGCCCGGATGACCGGCGCCCTGCTGGCCCGCGCCCACTCCCACAGCGCCGACCCCCGTCTGATCGCCGGCTACTGCGGCAAGAACGACGAGCTGGACGAGGCGGTGGCGGCCTTCGCCGTCGCCTACGCAGACCGCACCGAGGCGGACCACACGGACCTGGTGACCGCGGTGCGGTCGGGACGGATCGCGGCGGAGACGGGGGTGTGAGCGGGTGTCCGGGACAGGCGCGAGCCCTCGGCCGGGAAGTGCGCCGCCGCGACGGAGCGTGCCGTTCGGCGGGTGGCCTACGCTGTCGGGGTGACGACCTCGGAAGGTGAGCAGAGTGGCGGCGCCGGCGCGGAGCGGGCCCCCGGCGGTGGTGGTGCGGCGCGGCCCGAGGAGCGGCTGGAGCAGGCCGTGCGCGCGGCCGAGCAGGCGCTGATCGAGTTCGAGATCGCCGTGGAGACCTTCCGCGTCGAGGTCGAGAACTTCTCCCGGCTGCACGAACAGAAGCTCGGCCCGGTGTACGCCCGGCTCGAGGAGCTGGAGGCCAGGATCCTGGAGGCCAGGGCAGCCCGCAGCGGCGACCCCGAGGACCGGCGCCGGGCCGACGAGGCGCGCGCCCGGCTGATGCCCATCCCCGGCGTCGAGGAGCTGCTCAACGGCTGGATGGACGGTGACGGTCTCTTCCCGGAGGCCACCGCCATGCTCACCGACCAGCCGGTGCGGCCTCCGCAGCGGGTGCGGCCCAGCGAGGAGGCCCGCAAGCTCTACCGCGACCTCGCCCGCAAGGCCCATCCGGACCTGGCGCAGGAGGAGAAGGAACGCGCGCGCCGTGAGGAGTTCATCACCCGCGTCAACGCCGCCTACGCCCGCGGCAGCGAGGCCGAGCTGCGCGAACTCGCCGAGGAGTGGGCCGCGGGACCGGAGCTGAAGCGCGTTCCGAGCGCGGGTGAGGAGCTCTACGCCCGCCTCGAATGGCTCGCCCGGCGCAAGGAAATGCTCACGCTGGTCGCCAGGGAGCTGGAGGACGGCGCCATCGGCTCGATGCTCCGCCTCGCCCCGGACGACCCCGACCGGCTGCTCGAGGAGATCGCCGAGCAGCTGCGGACCCAGGTGGCCGAACGCGAGGCGGAGCTGGCGGCGCTGCTGGCCTGAGCCGGTACCCGCCCGGTCGGGTAGCGTCGGGGGCATGAGTTTTGGAGCTGGTGTGCCCACGGTCCGGGTCGCGGACCTCAAGGACGGCGACTTCCTGCTGGACGTCCGCGAGGACGACGAGTGGAAGGCCGGTCACGCCGCGGGGGCGCTGCACATCCCCATCAGCGAGTTCGTGGCCCGCTACGGCGAGCTGACCGAGGCCGCCCCGCAGGACGGCCGGGTGCACGTCGTCTGCCGTTCCGGCGGACGGTCGGCGCAGGTCGCCATGTACCTGGTCCAGCAGGGCGTCGACGCCGTGAACGTGGAGGGCGGCATGCAGGTGTGGGAGGCCGCCGGACGCCCCGTCGTCACCGACGAGGGGGCGCCGGGGCACGTGCTGTAACGCCCCCGGCGAACGTCCGCCGCCCGCCGTCCTGCCGGGTGAGGTGAGGTGCCCCGGCGGGTTCCCCGCGGTCCCGGCCCGCCGGACACCGGCCGGGGCGGGCGACGCGGGCCGGGGTGCCTACCGGTCGAAGTCCAGCTCCACCCGCTCCGTCACCGGGTGCGACTGGCAGGCCAGGACATAGCCCGCCTCCGTCTCCTCCGACTCCAGCGCGAAGTTGCGGTCCATCCGCACCTCACCCGAGACGAGGAGGGCGCGGCAGGTGCCGCACACCCCGCCCCTGCAGGCGTAGGGCGCGTCGGGCCGGTTGCGCAGCACCGTGTCCAGCAGGGACTCGCCGTCCTGGACGGGCCAGGTCCCGCCGCGTCCGTCGAGCCGGGCGGTGACCGTGCTGTGCGCGGGCGCGGGCGCGGTGGCGACGGCCGCCGTACCGGCGTCCACGTGGAAGATCTCCTGGTGGATGCGGGAGCGCGGCACGCCCAGTCCGCGCAGTGCCCGGTCGGCTCCTTCGACCAGTCCGTACGGTCCGCACAGGAACCAGCCGTCCACCTCTCCCACGGGCAGCAGGGCCGGCAGCAGCCCGGTCAGCCGCTCCCGGTCCAGCCGGCCGGACGGCAGTCCCGCCTGCTGCTCCTCCCGGGAGAGCACGGTCACCAGCTGGAGTCGCTCGGGGTAGCGGTCCTTCAGGTCGGCGACCTCCTCCAGGAACATCGTCGAGGCGGCCGTCCGGTCGCTGCGGATCAGGCAGAACCGGGCCCGCGGCTCGCGCGCGAGCAGGGTCGAGACGATCGACAGCACCGGCGTGATGCCGCTGCCGCCGACGATCGCCGCGTACCGGCCGGGCGCGGGAGGGAGGGTGAAGCGGCCGGCCGGGGTCATCACCTCCAGCTCGTGGCCGAGGGCGATCTCCTTGAGCGCGTACGTGGAGAATGCGCCGCCCTCGACCAGCCGCACGCCGATCCGGAGGGTGCTCGGCGCCTCGCCGTCGGGCGCGGGGGAGCAGATGGAGTAGGTGCGCCGGATGTCCTGGCCGTCCGCGACGCGCCGCAGGGCCAGGTGCTGGCCGGGGGCGTACCGGTACTCCTCGGCCAGGTGCGGGGGGACGGTGAGGGTGAGGGCGACGGAGTCGTCGGTGAGCCGGTCGACCGCGGCCACCCGGAGCCGGTGGAAGCGGGCCATCACAACTCCTTGAAGTGGTCGAACGGTTCACGGCAGGCCAGGCAGCGGCGCAGCGCCTTGCACGCGGTGGACGAGAAACGGCTGAGCAGTTCGGTCTCGGCGGAGCCGCAGTGCGGACAGTGGACGGGCAGCGATTGGTCCTCCGGCCGGGGCGCGCGGGTGCGCGTCGGCCCCAGCTCCACCCCGACCGGTCCGGAGGCCGCGCGTGCGCGCGGTGGGGCGATGCCGAACTCCCGCAGCTTGCGGCGTCCTTCGTCCGTGATGTCGTCGGTCGACCAGGCGGGCGCGAGCACCCTGCGCACGGTGACCTCGCGCACTCCGTGCTCGCGCAGCACCCGCTCGATGTCCAGGCTCATCGCCTCGACGGCCGGACAGCCGGTGTACGTCGGGGTCAGCTCGACCTCGACGGTGTCCGTGCCGTGCGCGTGCACGGCGCGCACGACGCCCAGCTCGCGCAGGGTCAGCACGGGCAGTTCGGGGTCGGGTACCGAACCGGCGAGCTCCAGGAGTTCGGCCTCCAGCGGGGTGAGGGTGGTCACCATGTCGCCCCCGGATGGCTGCGGTGCAGGTGCTGCATCTCGGCGAGCATCCGGCCGAAGGGCTCGGTGTGCAGGCCCTGACGGCCCGCACCGGCCGCCCACGCTCCCGTGCGCGGGCCCTCGGGCACCGTGAGGGTGGCCCGGCGCAGCACCTCGCCGATCCGCTCCAGCCAGGCCGCCTCCAGGCCGGGCCAGTCGACGTCCAGGCCCTCGACGGGCTGGAACATCTCGCCGGTGTGGCGCCACAGCGCGTCCACGGCCCGCTGCATCCGCGCACGGCTCTCGTCCGTGCCGTCGCCGAGCCGCAGCGTCCACTGCTCGGCGTGGTCGCGGTGGTAGGCGGTCTCCTTGACCGCCTTGCCGGCCAGCGGGGCGAACGGCCCGTCGCCGGAGGCGAGTTCGCCGTAGAGGAGGTACTGGTGGGCGGAGAAGTACAGCTGGCGGGCGATGGTGTGGGCGAAGTCGCCGTTGGGCTGTTCCACCAGCTGGAGGTTGCGGAAAGCGCGCTCCTCGCGCAGATAGGCCAGCTCGTCCTCGTCGCCCGCCATCGACAGCAGCACCCGGGCCTGGCCCAGCAGGTCCAGCGCGATGTTGGCGAGGGCGAGCTCCTCCTCCAGCACGGGGGCGTGGCCGGCCCACTCGCCCAGGCGGTGGGAGAGCACCAGCGCGTCGTCGCCGAGGGCGAGCGCGGCGGCCGTGCGGGCGGCGGTGTCCTCGGCGGGGGTCGTCGTCACAGGTGCCGCACCCCCTCGGGGATCTCGTAGAACGTCGGGTGCCGGTAGGGCTTGTCGGCGGCCGGTTCGAAGAACGGGTCCTTCTCGTCGGGTGAGGAGGCGGTGACCGCGGACGACGGGACGACCCAGATCGAGACGCCCTCGCCGCGCCGGGTGTACAGGTCGCGGGCGTTGCGCAGGGCGAGCTCCGCGTCCGGCGCGTGCAGGCTGCCGGCGTGGGTGTGGGACAGTCCGCGGCGCGAACGCACGAAGACCTCCCACAGGGGCCAGTCGGTGTGGGTCATGCTCGCACAGCTCCTGTCTCGCCGTTCGTGTGCTTGGCGGCGTGGGCCGCCGCGGCCTCCCTGACCCAGGCGCCCTCCTCGTGGGCCTGCCTGCGCCGGTTCAGCCGCTGTTCGTTGCACGGGCCGTTGCCCTTGAGGACGTCCCAGAACTCCGACCAGTCGATCGCGCCGAAGTCATGGTGCCCGCGCTCCTCGTTCCACCTCAGGTCCGGGTCGGGAAGCGTCAGGCCGAGCGACTCGGCCTGGGGGACGCAGATGTCGACGAACCGCTGGCGCAGCTCGTCGTTGGAGTGCCGCTTGATCTTCCAGGCCATCGACTGCGCGGAGTGCTGGGACTCGTCGTCGGGCGGGCCGAACATCATCAGTGACGGCCACCACCAGCGGTCCACCGCGTCCTGTGCCATCGCGTGCTGCTCCGGCGTGCCCTTGCTGAGGGCCAGCAGCAGCTCGTAGCCCTGGCGCTGGTGGAAGGACTCCTCCTTGCAGATGCGGACCATCGCGCGCGCGTACGGGCCGTAGGAGCAGCGGCACAGGGGCACCTGGTTGGTGATCGCCGCTCCGTCCACCAGCCAGCCGATGGCGCCGACGTCCGCCCAGGTCAGCGTCGGGTAGTTGAAGATCGAGGAGTATTTCTGGCGGCCGGAGTGGAGCTTGTCGAGCAGCTCGTCACGGCTGGCGCCGAGGGTCTCGGCGGCGCTGTACAGGTACAGGCCGTGCCCGGCCTCGTCCTGCACCTTGGCCATCAGGATCGCCTTGCGGCGCAGGGAGGGCGCGCGAGTGATCCAGTTGGCCTCCGGCTGCATGCCGATGATCTCGGAGTGCGCGTGCTGGGCGATCTGCCGGACGAGCGTGGCCCGGTAGGCGTCCGGCATCCAGTCGCGCGGCTCGATCCGCTCGTCGGCGGCGACGGCCGCGTCGAAGGCGCGCGCGTGGCCGGCGGTGTCGTCGGTGCCGGCCGGTGTGTCGTACGCCTGGCTGCCGGCCGTATCGCGGGCGGCTGCTGTCGCCATGAGGTCCCCCTCGACTGGATGCTTCCCGGAGCACGCTCCCGACCGATCGTTCGGTTCGTGCGATTCCATGGTGAGACGGGCGCCGCGAGGTGTCAACCGCTGTGGATAACCTGCGGGGGCCGCCTGTGGACAACGGGGTTCGGACCGCGGTGCGGAGACGGGCGGGGAACGGGATCCCGGCGGGACTGTGCCCGGGGGGCCGGTGCTGAGTACCGTTCCGTGCGACGCGGCGGCGCGGTGTCGGGCCCTCGTGGCGGGGTGGAAGCGGTGACGGACCGGGATCGGCGGATCGGGGCGGGATGAACGCGTACGACAAGGGCTCGGACGCCCGGCACGGGCCTGCCGGGCGGGGTGCGCCCGATCCGTGCCCCGCCCTGCCCGGCCCCGCGGCGCCGGGGGAACCGCCGGGGCTCCGGACCCCTCCGCCCGGCCCCGGTCGGCCCGTGGACGGCCCGCCCGTGCCGTGCGCCCCCGCCGGCCCGCCCACCGGTCCACACACCGGCCCGCCCGCCGGGCCCCGCGCCGGGGCGGCCGCGCTCTCCCCGGGCTACCGGATCGGCGCCGCGGTGGTGCTCGCGGTCGTCGCGGTCGTGGTCTGTGTCCACCTCGGCATGACGTTCCTGCACGTCGCGCCGGCGAACACGGTCAGCAAGGAGCACGGCGAGACGGTCGAGAACTGGATCTACCCGGAGTTCGAGCAGAACTGGAAGCTGTTCGCGCCGAACCCGTTGCAGCAGGACATCGCCGTCCAGGTGCGTGCCGAGATCCGTACGGCGGACGGGGGGACACGGACCACCGGCTGGTACGACCTGTCCGCACAGGACGGCCGCGCCATCGACGGCAACCTCCTGCCCAGCCACACCCAGCAGAACGAGCTGCGCCGCGCCTGGGACCTCTTCGTCGCCACGCACGACGACGACAACCGGCCGGTGGGCCTGCGCGGGGCGCTGTCCGAGACGTATCTGCGCCGGATCGCGGTACTGCGCCTCGACCGCGCGGACGCCGCCGGTCCGGGCGGCGCCGTCGAGCGCGTCCAGATCCGCTCACGGACCGCCCAGGTGCCGCCGCCCGAGTGGAGCGGGGAGGAGGTGTCCATCACACCCGTGTACCGCACGCTGTCCTGGTGGTCGCTGCCCGAGGAGGAGACCCGGGGAGGCGTGGGATGACCCGCGGTTCGCCGGCCCTGTCCCGCGCGGTCGCCCGCGTCACCGACGCCGCGCTCGGCCCCCACCAGACCGCCGTGATCCGCATCGGCTTCAGCCTGACCTGGCTGCTGTTCCTGCTGCGCGAGTTCCCCCACCGCCAGGAGCTGTACGGCCCCGACGGGCCCTGGAGCTGGGACCTCGCCGATCAGCTGGTCGCGGTGAACGGCGCCTTCACGCCGCTGCTGTGGTCGGACAGCCAGGTCTGGTTCGAGGCCGTCTACGCGCTCGCCGTGCTGTCGAGCTTCCTCCTGCTGCTCGGCTGGCGCACCCGCACCATGTCGGTGCTGTTCATGGTGGGCGTGCTGGCGCTGCAGAACCGCAGCGTCTTCATGGGGGACGGCGGCGACAACGTCCTGCACCTGATGTCGATCTACCTGGTGTTCACGCGCTGCGGTCAGGTCTGGTCCCTGGACGCGCGGCGTGCGCGCCACGCGGCCGGGGCTCGCGCGCGGGGCGAGCGGCCGCGCGACCGGGTCGGCCCGCCGCTGTGGGGCGTGCTGGGCTTCCTGCTGCTCCTGGCGACGCTGGCGGGCCGGATGGACGGCGACCGGTTCATACCGGCGCTGCTGTGGGCCGTGTGGCTCGCGCAGGCGCTGTGGTGGCTGACCGGGTGCCGCGCGAGGACCCGGCAGCCGCGGATCCTGCTGGACGTCGTCGTGAACGTCGTGCACAACGGCGCGCTGCTGGTGATCATGGCCGAGGCGTGTCTGATCTACGCCACGGCCGGCTGGTACAAGGTCCAGGGCTCCCGCTGGCAGGACGGCACCGCCGTCTACTACCCGCTGCACCTGGAGTACTTCTCCCCCTGGCCGGCCCTCGCGGACCTGCTGTCGGCCAGCGGCACGATGGTGATGCTGGTGACCTACGGGACGGTCGCCGTACAGGTCGCCTTCCCGTTCACGCTGTTCAACCGGCGGATCAAGAACGTCCTGCTGGCCCTCATGATCACGGAGCACGCGGTGATCGCCGTCGTGCTCGGACTGCCCTTCTTCTCCCTGGCGATGATCGCGGCGGACGCGGTCTTCCTGCCGACGGCCTTCCTGCGCCGCCTCGGCAACCTCGCGGCACGCGCGCGCGGGCGGCTGCGCCCGCGCGGGGCGCCGGCTCCGCGGCCGCGGCCCCCGGCCGGCCTCCCGGCCGGGAAGGACCCGGCGGAGGCCGCCCCGGCACCGGGCGGAGCGCCGGGGCGGCACACGTAGGCTGCACGCCATGACCGACCCCGCTCCCGAGACCCCGGCCGACCTCGTCTCCGCCTGGCGCCGTCTGGCCGGCACCGCCGTGCTGCTCGACGGTTTCCACGCCCTCAAGCACGCCGTGCGCTTCGGGGCCGGGGTCCGGCTCGCGCTCACCGCGGACCGGGCCGGCGCGCTCGCGCTCGCCGACGAACTGGCCGGGGACGTGCGGGACACGCTGGCGGAGCTGCTGACCGAGGTGCCCCACGAGACGTACGCCGCCCTTGTGCCGCGTCCGCACCCCACCGCCGTGGCCGCCCTGGCCGTACGTCCCTCCCGCGCGGACAACCTCGGGGAGCTGGCCCGCACCCCGCGCACCGCGCCCGTGGTGGTCCTGGACAGTCCACGCAACCTCGGCAACGCGGGCGCGGTGATCCGGCTGGCCGCCGGCTTCGGGGCGACCGGGGTCGTCACCACCGGCACGCTCGACCCCTGGCACCCCACCGTCGTACGCGGCGGGGCGGGGCTGCACTTCGCCACCGCCGTGGAGCGGCTGGCCGTGGAGGAGCTGCCGCCCGGGCCGGTCTTCGCGCTCGACCCGGAGGGCGAGGACATCCGTTCGCTGAAGCTGCCGGACGACGCGCTGCTCGCCTTCGGCTCCGAGCGCAGCGGACTGTCGGCGGAACTCCGTGCGCGGGCCGACCATCTGGTGGCGCTGCCGATGCGCCCCCAGGTCTCCAGCTACAACCTCGCGACCAGTGTGGCCATGACGCTGTACCACTGGAGCGCCACCGGGGGCGCACCTCACGCTCCCTAGGCCTCCCGGCGCACCTCGACCACCCGGAACCGGTTGGCCACGAACGCCCCGTCGCACAGGGCCGCGTTGGCCGCCGGGTTGCCGCCGGAGCCGTGGAAGTCGGAGAAGGCGGCCGTCTGGTTCACGTACACCCCGCCGGTGAGGTTCAGGGAGAGCTGGGCGGCCTCCTCCAGGCAGACCTCCCGCACGGCTTCCTCGACCTCCGGGGAGGTCGTGTACGCGCCGACCGTCATGGCGCCCTTCTCGCGGATCGTGCGCCGCAGCAGCTCCACCGCGTCGTCGGCCGAGTCGACGGCGACGGCGAAGGAGACCGGGCCGAAGCACTCGCTCATGCAGGCGGCCTCGTCGTCCGGCTTGGCGCCGTCGAGCTTCACGATCACCGGCGTGCGCACCACCGCGCCCGGGAAATCCGGGTGGGCGATCTCCCGGGAGGCGAGGGCGACCTCGCCGAGACCGGCGGCGGCCTCCAGGCGGGCCTTGACGTCCGGGTTGACGATCGCGCCCAGCAGCGCGTTCGCGCGTGCGTCGTCGCCGAGCAGGCCGTCGACCGCCTTCGCGAGGTCGGCGACGACCTCGTCGAAGGACTTGGGGCCCTGGTCGGTGGTGATGCCCCCGCGCGGGATCAGCAGGTTCTGCGGGGTGGTGCACATCTGGCCGCTGTACAGCGACAGGGAGAACGCCAGGTTGGCCAGCATCCCCCGGTAGTCGGCGGTCGACTCCACGAGCACCGAGTTGACGCCGGCCTTCTCGGTGTACACCTGCGCCTGGCGCGCGTTGCCCTCCAGCCATTCGCCGAACTCGGTGGAGCCGGTGTAGTCGACGATCCGGATCTCGGGGCGGGTGGCGAGGGTCTTGGCGATGCCCTCGCCGGGCCGCTCGGCGGCGAGGGCCACCAGGTTCGGGTCGAAGCCGGCGTCGGTGAGCGTCCGGCGGGCGACCTGGACGGTGAGCGCGAGCGGCAGCACCGCGCGGGGGTGCGGTTTGACCAGGACCGCGTTGCCGGTGGCCAGGGAGGCGAACAGGCCCGGGTAGCCGTTCCACGTCGGGAAGGTGTTGCAGCCGATGAGCAGTGCGACGCCCCTGGGGACCGGGACGAACTCCTTGGTGAGCGCGAGCGGGTCGCGCCTGCCCTGCGGCTTGGTCCACTCCGCGGTGCCGGGCGTGCGGACCTGTTCCGCGTACGCGTAGGCCACCGCCTCCAGGCCGCGGTCCTGCGCGTGCGGGCCGCCGGCCTGGAACGCCATCATGAACGCCTGGCCGGAAGTGTGCATGACCGCCTGGGCGAACTCCATCGTCCGGTCGCTGATCCGCTTGAGGATCTCCAGGCAGACCATCGCGCGGGTCTCCGCGCCCGCGTCGCGCCAGGCCCGCATCCCGGCTCGCATGGCGGGCAGCAGTTCGTCCGGGTCCGCGTGCGGGTAGCTCACGCCCAGCTCGATGCCGTACGGGGAGGTCTCACCGTCCACCCAGCCGTCCGTGCCGGGCTGGCCGAGGTCGAGGCGGGTGCCGATCAGGGCGTCGAAGGCGGCCTTGCCCGCCGCCGTGTCCAGGCTGCCGTGCTCCCCGTACGCCTTGGGGTGCTCGGGGTGCGGGGACCAGTACGCGCGCGTGTGGATCGTTTCCAGCGCCTGGTCCAGGGTGGGACGGTGCCGGGCGATCAGCTCGTGCGCCGTGAGTGCGGCGGCCATGCGGGACCAACTCCTCGTCTCAGGAACTCGTCGTCGAGCTCGTGGACCTGTGCGGAAACGTAGTCAGAACGGGCGGTCAGGGTTAGAGTAACCGAACGATCGGTCGGGACAAGGGGGTCCGCCGCATCTGTGGAAAACCCCGTGCGGGAGGATCGCGCACATGACAGCACTCGACCTCAGCAGTCCCGTGGCCGTGGTCGGCGCCGGCACCATGGGCCAGGGAATCGCCCAGGTCGCGCTGGTCGCGGGCCATCCCGTGCGGCTGTACGACGCCGTCGACGGCCGGGCCCGCGAGGCGGCCGACGCGATCGGCGCCCGGCTCGACCGACTGGTGGAGAAGGAGCGTCTCACCGCCGCCGAGCGGGACGCGGCCCGTGCCCGTCTGCGGCCCGTCGGCGGACTCGCCGATCTCGCCGACTGCGTCCTGGTCGTCGAGGCCGTACTGGAGCGCCTGGACGTCAAGCAGGAGCTGCTGCGCGCGCTGGAGGACGTCGTCTCCGACGACTGCCTGCTCGCCACCAACACCTCCTCCCTGTCGGTCACCGCGATCGGCGGCGCCCTGCGCGTGCCCGGCCGCTTCGTGGGCCTGCACTTCTTCAACCCCGCGCCGCTGCTGCCGCTGGTCGAGGTCGTCTCCGGTTTCGCCACCGACGTCTCGTACGCCACGCGCGCGTACGAGACGGCCCGCGCCTGGGGCAAGACGCCCGTCGCCTGCGCCGACACCCCCGGCTTCATCGTCAACCGCCTCGCCCGCCCCTTCTACGCCGAGGCCTTCGCGGTGTACGAGTCCCAGGGCGCCGATCCGGCCACCATCGACGCGGTGCTGCGCGAGTCCGGCGGCTTCCGGATGGGCGCCTTCGAACTGACCGACCTGATCGGGCAGGACGTCAACGAGTCCGTCACCCACTCGGTGTGGCGGTCCTTCTTCCAGGACGTCCGCTTCACCCCCTCGCTCGCCCAGCGCCGTCTGGTCGAGTCCGGCCGCCTGGGCCGCAAGACCGGCCGCGGCTGGTACGACCACCGGGAGGGCGCCGAGCGTCCCGAGCCGCACACCGCGGAGCCCGCCGAACCGCCCGCGTACGTGGTCGCCGAGGGCGGTCTGGGGCCCGCCTCGGAGCTGCTCGCCCTGATCCGCGAGGCGGGCATCGAGGTGCGCGAGGAGGACGAGGACAACGGCACCCGTCTGGTGCTGCCCGGCGGCGGCCAGCTGGTGCTCGCCGACGGCCAGACCTCCGTGGAGTTCCGCGACGTCGTCTACTTCGACCTCGCCCTCGACTACCGCAAGGCCACGCGGATCGCCCTGGCGCACGCCCCGAACACCTCCCCGGTGACCGTCGCCGAGGCCACCGGGCTGTTCCAGGCGCTCGGCAAGAAGGTCAGCGTCATCGGGGACGTCCCCGGAATGGTCGTCGCGCGGACGGTGGCCCGGATCATCGACCTCGCGCACGACGCCGTGGCCAAGGGCGTCGCCACCGAGGACGACATCGACACCGCGATGCGCCTGGGCGTGAACTACCCGCTGGGCCCGCTGGAGTGGAGCCGCAGGCTCGGCGGCGGCTGGGCCTGCTCCGTGCTGGACAACCTGCACGCGTGCGATCCGTCCGGCCGCTACGCGCCCTCCCTCGCCCTGTACCGCCACGCCTACGCCTCGGACCAGCGGGAAGGCTCCTCATGACCACCGCCAGACGCGACACGTACACCCCGGAGACGCTGCTGTCCGTCGCCGTCCAGGTGTTCAACGAGCGCGGCTACGACGGCACCTCCATGGAGCACCTCTCCAGGGCCGCCGGCATCTCCAAGTCGTCGATCTACCACCATGTGGCCGGCAAGGAGGAACTGCTGCGCCGCGCGGTGAGCCGGGCCCTGGACGGGCTCTTCGCCATCCTCGACGAGGAGCACGCGCGCGCGGGACGCGCCGCCGAACGGCTGGAGTACGTCGTACGGCGCATGGTCGAGGTGCTGATCGCCGAGCTGCCGTACGTGACGCTGCTGCTGCGGGTGCGCGGCAACACGGACACCGAGCGGTGGGCGCTGGAGCGGCGGCGCGAGTTCGACCACCGGGTCGCGGCGCTGCTGAAGGCCGCGGCGGCCGACGGGGACGTGCGCGAGGACATAGAGGTGCGCCTGGTGACCCGGCTGGTCTTCGGCATGATCAACTCGATCGTGGAGTGGTACCGGCCGGACGGGCGCGGCATGAGCGAGCGCGAGGTGGCCGACGCGGTGGCCCAGCTGGCCTTCGGAGGGCTGCGCAAGGCGCCCTGAGCCCGTCCCCGGGGCCCTTCGGCCGGGGCCGCTCACCCCTGCGGTTCCAGGTCCTCCTCCTCGAACACCAGCAGGGTGCGCGTGCTCAGCACCTCGGGGATCGCCTGGAGCCGGGTGAGCACCAGTTCGCGCAGCGCCCGGTTGTCGGGGGTGTGCACCAGCAGCAGGACGTCGAAATCGCCTCCCACCAGCGCGATGTGCGAGGCGCCCGGAAGCTGCCGGAGCTGCTCGCGGACCGTGCGCCAGGTGTTCTGGACGATCTTCAGGGTGATGTACGCGGACGTCCCGTGACCGGCCCGCTCATGGTTGACGCGGGCCCCGAAACCGCGGATGACACCGTCCTCGACCAGCCGGTTGATCCGCGCGTACGCGTTCGCGCGGGAGACGTGGACCCGCTCGGCGACCGAGCGTACGGACGCGCGGCCGTCCGCCTGGAGCATCCGCAGGATGTCCTGGTCGATGGCGTCCAGGGGCCGCGCCGGAGCGAGCGGCCCGTCCCCCTCCCGGCCCTCGGCCATTTGTTCAGATGCCACCCGCCCCCACCTCTCCGCCGTGGACGTCCTGCACCCATCTCAGGTTGTGGAGAACCGTTTGTCCACAGCCTGGTGCCACCCGTAGCCAAAATGCGCCGACGACCGAACAATCGGTTGGTGAGGCGCGTCACAGACGCCGCGCCTCCGACATCCCACGAGGAGGTGCCGTATGACGGTCATGGAGCAGCGGGGGGCCTACCGGCCGACCCCGCCGCCCGCCTGGCAGCCCCGTACCGACCCCGCGCCGCTGCTGCCCGACGCGGAGCCGTACCGCGTGCTCGGCACCGAGAAGGCCGCCGAGGCCGCCCCGGAGCTGCTGCGCCGGCTGTACGCGGAGCTGGTGAAGGGCCGCCGTTACAACGCGCAGGCCACCGCCCTCACCAAGCAGGGCCGTCTCGCGGTCTACCCCTCCAGCACCGGTCAGGAGGCCTGCGAGGTCGCCGCCGCGCTCGTCCTCGAGGAGCGTGACTGGCTCTTCCCGAGCTACCGCGACACCCTCGCGGTGATCGCGCGCGGGGTGGACCCCGTCGAGGCCCTCACCCTGCTGCGCGGCGACTGGCACACCGGCTACGACCCCCACGAGCACCGCGTGGCCCCGCTGAGCACCCCGCTCGCCACCCAGCTGCCGCACGCCGTCGGGCTGGCGCACGCCGCCCGCCTCAGGGGCGACGACGTGGTCGCGCTCGCCATGGTCGGCGACGGCGGCACCAGCGAGGGCGACTTCCACGAGGCGCTGAACTTCGCGGCCGTCTGGCAGACCCCGGTGGTCTTCCTCGTCCAGAACAACGGCTTCGCGATCTCCGTACCGCTCGCCAAACAGACCGCGGCCCCGTCACTGGCCCACAAGGCCGTCGGCTACGGCATGCCCGGCCGCCTGGTGGACGGCAACGACGCCGCCGCCGTGCACGAGGTCCTCGCCGACGCCGTACGCCGCGCCCGCGCGGGCGGCGGCCCGACCCTGGTCGAGGCGATCACGTACCGGGTGGAGGCCCACACCAACGCCGACGACGCCACCCGCTACCGCGGTGACGCCGAGGTCGAGACCTGGAAGCGGCACGATCCGATCTCCCTGCTGGAGCGCGAGCTGACCGGGCGCGGCCTGCTCGACGAGGCCGGCGTCGAGGCCGCCCGCCAGGACGCCGAGACCCTGGCCGCCTCCCTGCGCGCCCGCATGAACGAGGACCCGGCGCTGGACCCCATGGACCTCTTCGCCCACGTCTACGCCGAACCCACCCCCCAGCTCCTCGAGCAGCGGGAGCAGCTGCGGGCCGAGCTGGCGGCCGAGGCCGAGCCGGAAGGGGCGCAGCGATGACCACCGTCGCCGTCAAGCCGGCCACCATGGCGCAGGCCCTCACGCGCGCCCTGCGCGACGCCATGGCCGCCGACCCGTCCGTGCACGTCATGGGCGAGGACGTCGGCACCCTCGGTGGTGTCTTCCGGGTCACCGACGGACTCGCCGAGGAGTTCGGCGCGGACCGCTGCACGGACACCCCGCTGGCCGAGGCGGGCATCCTCGGCACGGCCGTCGGCATGGCCATGTACGGGCTGCGCCCGGTCGTGGAGATGCAGTTCGACGCGTTCGCCTACCCGGCGTTCGAGCAACTCGTCTCGCACGTCGCGAAGATGCGCAACCGCACGCGCGGGAGGATGCCCCTGCCGCTCACCGTCCGCGTCCCCTACGGCGGCGGCATCGGCGGCGTCGAGCACCACAGCGACTCCTCCGAGGCGTACTACATGGCGACTCCGGGGCTCCACGTCGTCACGCCCGCCACCGTCGCCGACGCCTACGGACTGCTGCGCGCCGCCATCGCCTCCGACGACCCGGTCGTCTTCCTGGAGCCCAAGCGGCTCTACTGGTCGAAGGACGCCTGGAACCCCGAGGAGCCGACGGCCGTCGAACCGATAGGCCGTGCGGTGGTGCGGCGCTCGGGGCGGAGCGCCACGCTCATCACGTACGGGCCGTCGCTGCCCGTCTGCACGGAGGCGGCCGAGGCGGCCCGGGCCGAGGGCTGGGACCTCGAAGTGGTCGATCTGCGCTCCCTGGTGCCGTTCGACGACGAGACGGTGTGCGCCTCGGTACGACGGACGGGACGCGCGGTCGTCGTCCACGAGTCGGGTGGCTTCGGCGGTCCGGGCGGGGAGATCGCGGCCCGGGTCACGGAGCGCTGCTTCCACCACCTGGAGGCGCCGGTGCTGCGTGTGGCCGGGTTCGACCTGCCGTACCCGCCGCCGATGCTGGAGCGCCACCACCTGCCCGGCGTGGACCGGATCCTGGACGCCGTGGGGCGTCTGCAATGGGAGGCCGAGAGCTGATGGCACAGGTGCTGGAGTTCAAGCTGCCCGACCTCGGGGAGGGGCTCACCGAGGCGGAGATCGTGCGCTGGCTGGTCGAGGTCGGGGACGTCGTCACCGTGGACCAGCCGGTCGTCGAGGTCGAGACGGCCAAGGCGATGGTGGACGTGCCCTGTCCGTACAGCGGTGTCGTCACGGCCCGCTTCGGCGCGGAGGGCACGGAACTGCCGGTCGGCGCCCCGCTGCTGACGGTGGCGGTGGGCGAGCCGGCCGACGGCGGGCCGGCCGGGGACGCGGGCCCCGACCGATCCGGGGAGGCGCGCGACCGGGCCCCGGCCACCGAGGGCTCCGGCAACGTCCTGGTCGGTTACGGCACCGCCCAGGCACCGGCCCGGCGCCGCCGCGTCCGTCCGCCGCGGGTGACCCCCGCGGCCCCTGCCGCATCCGCGGCCCCCGCGGCGAACGGGCGGGTCAGGAGCGGGGAGCCCACCGGCGCACGGACCCGTGCCCCGGGCGCGGTGGACGGCCCCGTCCCCGTGATCTCGCCCCTGGTGCGCAGGCTGGCCCGGCAGAACGGCCTGGACCTGCGGGAGATGACCGGCTCCGGACCCGAGGGGCTGATCCTCCGCGCGGACGTGGAGTACGCCCTGCGCGCCGCCGCCCAGGGCCGTACGGGTACGGCGGCCGGTGAACCGGGCCCGCGGACCGACCGGGCGGGCGTGCCGGCGCCGGGCGCGGAGTCCCCGGGCGTCACCCGTGTCCCCCTCAAGGGCATCCGCGGGACCGTCGCCGACAAGCTCTCCCGCAGCCGCACCGAGATCCCCGACGCGACCTGCTGGGTGGACGCCGACGCGACCGAACTGATGCGCACGCGGGCCGCCATGAACGCGGCCGGCGGGCCGAAGATATCCGTCATCGCCCTGCTGGCCCGGATCTGCACCGCCGCGCTCGCCCGCTTCCCCGAGCTCAACTCCTCGGTGGACACCGGGGCCAGGGAGATCGTCCGGTACGCGGACGTGCACCTCGGATTCGCCGCGCAGACCGACCGGGGGCTGGTCGTCCCCGTCGTCCGGGACGCGCACGCGCGGGACGCCGAGTCGCTCACGGCCGAGTTCGCCCGGCTGACCGGAGCGGCCCGGTCCGGCACGTTGACGCCCGCGGAACTCACCGGCGGCACCTTCACGTTGAACAACTACGGCGTGTTCGGCGTCGACGGCTCCACGCCGATCATCAACCACCCCGAGGCCGCCATGCTCGGCGTCGGCCGCATCGTCCCCAGGCCCTGGGTGCACGAGGGCGAGCTGGCGGTGCGGCAGGTCGTGCAGCTCTCGCTCACCTTCGACCACCGGGTCTGCGACGGCGGCACCGCGGGGGGCTTCCTGCGGTACGTGGCGGACTGCGTCGAACAACCGGCGGTGCTGCTGCGGACGCTGTGAGCCCGCTTCGAGTCGCCGGGCTCCCCGACCGCGTCTCGACGCCCCCGCGTTCCCTGTGATCGCGGGGGGCACGCATACTCGGAGGGTGACCGAGCATCAGCCACCCGGCGGTCCCTCCGGTGATCCTCCCGACGGCCCCTTCGGGGAACCCGACTCCGCGTACGACGCCGTCGTGCTCGCCGGCGGCGCCGCACGGCGGCTCGGCGGCGCGGACAAGCCCGGGGTGCGGGTAGGCGGACGGGCGCTGCTCGACCGGGTGCTCACCGCCTGCGCCGACGCCCGGACCACTGTGGTCGTCGCCGGCCCCCGCCCCACCTCCCGGCCCGTGGTCTGGGCCCGGGAGGAGCCTCCCGGCGGCGGGCCCCTGGCCGCGCTCGCCGCGGGGCTCCGGCACACCACGGCCGGCCAGGTCGTCGTGCTCTCCGCCGACCTGCCGTTCCTCGGCCACCGCACGGTGCGGGGGCTGCTGACGCCCCTCCGGCACGGCACCGCCGACGGCGTGCTGCTGACCGACTCCGAGGGCCGGGACCAGCCGCTCGTCGCCGCGTACCGGACCGGGGCCCTGCGCCGAGGGCTGGCCGCGCTCACCGGCCGGCACGGCGAACTGACCGGACTGCCCCTGCGGCGGCTGACCGGTTCGCTCGACCTCACCCGTATCTCCGACCCGGTGGCGTCCTTCGACTGCGACACCTGGGACGACATCGCCACTGCCAGGGCACGCATCAGGGAGCATGGACACGTGTTGGATGAATGGATCTCCGCAGTCAAGGACGAGCTGGGCATCGACCTGGACGTCGACACCGGCGTACTGCTCGACCTCGCCCGCGACGCCGCCCACGGGGTGGCCCGGCCCGCCGCGCCGCTGACCACCTTCCTCGTCGGTTACGCGGCCGCACGGGCGGGCGGCGACCGGGAGGCCGTCGCCGAGGCGGCCCGCAAGGCCGCGGCACTCGCCCTGCGCTGGGCCGACGAGGAAACCCCCGACGCCACCCCCGAAACCCCCGACACCCGACCGGACGCCTGATGACCCCGCGCGCCGCCCGGACCGACCAGAACGTCGACGACCTCGACGTCGAGGAGGCGCTCGCCCTCGTGAGGAAGAACCCCGGCGGCACCACGGGCACCCCCCGCCCCCCGCACCCGCACCACGACGCCACCGCCTGGCCCGACGCCCGCGCCATCGCCGAACGCGCCCCGCGCCACGGCGGTCGCACCGGCTGCCTGACCCCGGTCGCCGTCCCCCTGGCCTCCGCCCTGGGCCTCACCCTCGCCGCCCCCCTCACCGCCCTCACCGACCTGCCCTCCTTCGACACCTCCGCGATGGACGGCTGGGCGGTGTCCGGCCCCGGCCCCTGGTCCGTACGGGACGAGGGCGTCCTCGCCGGGTACGCCACGCACACGCCGCTCACCGACGGCGAGGCCGTCCGCATCGCCACCGGCGCCCGCATCCCCCCGGACACCACCGCCGTGCTCCGCAGCGAACACGGCCGCACCGACGACAAGGGCCGACTGCACGTCACCGCCGCCGCCCGGCCGCCGCACACGGTCACCCACGGCCAGGACATCCGCCCCCGCGGCCAGGAGTGCCGCAGCGGCGACCAGCTGCTGCCCGTGGGCACACCGGTGACCCCGCCCGTCCTGGGCATGGCCGCCGCCGCCGGATACGACACGCTCACCGCCGTCCCCCGCCCCCGTGCCGACGTTTTCGTCCTCGGCGACGAACTGCTCGGCGAGGGCCTGCCGCACGACGGGCTGATCCGGGACGCACTCGGCCCGCTGCTGCCGCCCTGGCTGCGCGCGCTCGGCGCGGAGGTGACCTCCGTACGCCGGATCGGCGACACCGAGCAGGCGCTGTACGAGGCCATCACGGCGTCCGACGCCGATGTCGTCGTCACCACCGGCGGCACCGCCGCGGGCCCGGTCGACCACGTGCACCCCACGCTGCGCCGCATCGGGGCCGAACTCCTCGTGGACGGCGTCAAGGTGCGCCCCGGCCACCCCATGCTCCTGGCCCGCACCAAGGACGGCCGGCACCTCGTCGGCCTGCCCGGCAACCCCCTCGCCGCCGTGTCCGGCCTGCTCACCCTCGCCGAACCCCTGCTGCGCACCCTCGCGGCCCGCCCCGCCCCCGAGTCGTACACGCTGCCGCTGCGGAACGGAGTGCAGGGGCACCCGCACGACACCCGGCTGATTCCCGTCGCCCTGCGCGGCGACCGTGCACTGCCGCTGCTCTACAACGGTCCGGCCATGCTGCGCGGCATCGCGGCGGCCGACGCGCTCGCCGTCGTGCCGCCCGGCGGAGCACGGCCCGGCCAGGAGACGGAACTGCTCGACCTGCCCTGGACGTCCGGGGGAATCGGGGGGTGTTTCACGTGAAACTTCCGGGCCAGGACGCCATCGCTCGCCAGGCGGACGAACACCTGGTGACCCACCGGGTGAAACTCCCGAGGAAACTGGTGGAGCACCCGGTCCGCCAAGTGGCCAAACGGCTCTCGTGGGCCCTGGTGGTACTGGTGGTGACGGCGCTCGTCGTGTACGCCGACCGCGACGGCTACAACGACAACTCCAACGGATCCATCGATCTCCTCGACGCGTTCTACTACGCGACCGTCACCCTCTCCACCACCGGGTACGGCGACATCACGCCGGTCAGCGACGGCGCCCGGCTCACCAACATCTTCGTCATCACGCCGCTGCGCGTGCTGTTCCTGATCATCCTGGTCGGCACCACCCTCGAGGCCCTCACCGAACGCACGCGGGAGGAGTGGCGACTGAACCGCTGGAGGTCCGCGTTGCGCGATCACACCGTCGTCGTCGGGTTCGGCACCAAGGGCAGGTCCGCGATCAAGACCGTCTGCGCGACCGGGCTCAGGAAGGAGCAGGTCGTGGTCGTCGACCCCAGCGAGAAGGCGATCGACGCGGCCACGGCGGACGGCTACGCGGGCGTCATAGGGGACGCCACGCGCAGCGAGGTGCTGAAGCGGGCCGAGGTGCAGCGGGCCCGGCAGATCATCATCGCGACGCAGCGCGACGACACGGCGGTCCTCGTGACGCTGACGGCACGGCAGCTCAACCGGGGCGCGAAGATCGTGGCCGCGGTGCGCGAGGAGGAGAACGCCCCGCTGCTGAAGCAGTCGGGCGCCGACGCGGTCATCACCAGCGCCAGCGCGGCCGGGCGGCTGCTCGGTCTGTCCGTGCTCAGTCCTTCGGCCGGCATGGTCATGGAGGACCTCATCCAGCAGGGCTCCGGGCTCGACATCGTCGAACGACCGGTCATAAAGGCCGAGGTGGGCAAGGTGCCCCGGGAGATCGGCGACCTGGTGGTGAGCGTCGTACGCGGACACCGGGTGCTCGGCTACGACGATCAGGACGTCGGGACGCTGGAGCTGACGGACCGGCTGATCACGATCGTGCGGGCGACGCCGGGCACACAGATCGCGCCCGACGTCCGTCCGTTCCGCGGCTGAGGCCGGCTGCCTCCGGCCGCACGACCGCGTCTACTTCCTGTTGTAGAGCCGCATCGTGACCGGTCCGAAGACCACCACGAACAGTCCGGACCAGCCCAGCGTCCAGGCGATCTCGTCGGCCGGCCAGTCACCCGCCATCAGCCCGCGCACCGCGGACGCCAGGTGGGTGACGGGGCTGTTGTTGACGAACGCCTGGAGCCAGCCCGGCATGGTGCGCGGGTCGACGAAGACGTTGGACAGGAAGGTGAGCGGGAAGATCACCATCATGCTGACGCCCATCACCGACTTCTCGGTGCGCAGCATCAGCCCGAACATGGTCCAGATCCACGAGAAGGCGAACGAGAACAGCACCAGCAGCGCGATCCCGGCGAGCACTCCGACCACCCCGCCGTCGGCGCGGTAGCCGAGGATCATGCCGACGGTCAGCATCACGACGGACGCGATGGTGTAGCGCAGGGCGTCGCCGAGCAGATAGCCGACCATCGTCGACGGCCGCCAGATCGGCAGGCTGCGGAACCGGTCGAAGACGCCCTTCTCGATGTCCGTGTTGACCGAGACGCCGGTGTACATGGTGATCATCACGACCGACATCACCAGGATCCCCGGCAGCAGGAACTGGATGTACTCCTTCGGCGAACCGGCCAGCGCCCCGCCGAACAGGTACGTGTACATCAGCACCATCATGATCGGGAACGCCGTCACGTCGAACAGCTGCTCCGGCACGTGTTTGATCTTCAGGATCGCCCGCCAGCCGAAGGTCAGCGAGGCCGACCAGGCGCTGGGCCGCGGCGGGCGCTCCTTGGCGACCAGCAGTTCGGCGAGGGAGTCGGTGCGCACCGGGGCGAGTTCGGTGCTCTCGGTGGTCGTCGTGGTGCTCATGCCGCCACCTCGTCCTTCGGGTCGTGGGAGTCGTGCTGGTCGGATTCGCCCGTGTCATGGCCGGTGAGGGCCAGGAACACCTCGTCCAGGCTGGGCTGGCCGAGCGAGAAGTTGTCGACGGTGACGCCGGCGCGGGACAGTTCGCTCAGCGCGCGGGCGGCCTGCTCGGCGGCCGTGTCGTGACCCGCGGCGAGGCGGGCGGTCAGCGCCACCGGGTCGGGCTCGGGCTGCACCCGCGCGTCGAGGGCGCGGCGCAGCAGGTCGGCGGCGAGCGGCCGCTGCTCGGCGTCCCGCAGCCGCAGATGGACGGACCCGGCGCCGACGGACGCCTTCAGCTCGCCCTTGGTGCCCTCGGCGATCACCCTGCCGCGGTCGATGACGGCGATCCGGGACGCCAGCTGGTCGGCCTCGTCCAGGTACTGCGTGGTCAGCAGCACCGTCGTGCCCTGGGCGACCACCGCGCGCACGATGTCCCACACCTGGTTGCGGCTGCGCGGGTCCAGGCCGGTCGTCGGCTCGTCGAGGAACAGCAGGTCGGGGGTGTTGAGGATGGACGCGGCGATGTCGATGCGGCGCCGCATGCCGCCCGAGTAGTGCTTGACCTGCTTCCCGGCCGCGTCCGTGAGCCCGAAGGCCTCCAGGAGCTGGGCGGCGCGGGTGCGGGCGGCGGGCTTGCGGTGGCCGAGGAGCCGGCCCAGCAGGACCAGGTTCTCGGTGCCGGTGAGGTCCTCGTCCACGGACGCGTACTGGCCGGTGAGGCTCACCCGGCCGCGCACCTCGTCGGCCTCGCGCACGATGTCGTGCCCGAAGACATGGGCCTCGCCGCCGTCGGGCCGCAACAGGGTGGCGAGCATCTTCACGGTGGTGGTCTTGCCGGCGCCGTTCGGTCCGAGGACCCCGTACACCGTGCCGGCCGGCACGACGAGATCGACGCCGTCGACGGCCCGTGTCTCGCCGAAGGTCTTGACCAGACCGGCGGTCTCGATCGCCGGGCCGGAGGTCTGCGTGCTCATGCTGGGGGTCCTTCCGCATGCCTGGGCTACGCATGGACAGACCTTCACGGTCGCGCAAACTCATCGCTCCCGCACACGGATTTCCGAACGGCTCGGTCCGGCACGCACTCCCGTCCCAGGGGTACCGTCCCTTCATGTACGCGATCACGATTCCCGAACCCGGTGGGCCCGAGGCGCTGGTGTGGGACGAGGTCCCCGACCCCGTGGCCGGTCCCGGCGAGGTCCTGGTCGAGGTGGTGGCCGGTGCCGTCAACCGGGCCGACATCCTCCAGCGGCAGGGCTTCTACGACCCCCCGCCCGGCGCCTCCCCCCACCCCGGTCTCGAATGCTCCGGACGGATCGCCGCGCTCGGTGACGGGGTCAGCGGATGGGCCGTCGGCGACGAGGTCTGCGCGCTGCTCGCCGGCGGCGGCTACGCGGAGAAGGTCGCCGTCCCGGCCGGGCAGCTGCTGCCCGTCCCCCAGGGGCTCACCGTCGACCAGGCCGCCGCGCTCCCGGAGGTCGTCTGCACGGTCTGGTCCAACGTCTTCATGGTGGCCCACCTCCGCCCCGGTGAGACCCTCCTCGTGCACGGCGGCTCCAGCGGCATCGGCACCATGGCGATCCAGCTCGCCAAGGCCGTCGGCGCGCGGGTCGCCGTCACCGCCGGCACCACGGAGAAGCTGGAGCGCTGCGCCGAGCTCGGCGCCGACATCCTGATCAACTACCGCGAGCAGGACTTCGTCGCCGAGCTGAAGAAGGCCACCGACGGCGCCGGCGCGGACGTCATCCTCGACAACATGGGCGCCAAGTACCTGGACCGCAACGTCCGGGCCCTCGCCGTCAACGGTCGGCTCGCCATCATCGGAATGCAGGGCGGTACGAAGGGGGAGCTGAACATCGGCGCCCTCCTCGGCAAGCGCGCCGCCGTCAGCGCGACCTCGCTGCGCGCCCGGCCCCTGGAGGAGAAGGCGGCGATCGTGGCGGCCGTGCGCGAACACGTCTGGCCGCTCGTCGCCGGCGGCCGGGTCCGCCCCGTCATCGACCGTGAGATCCCGATGCCGGACGCGGCCACCGCTCACCGGATCGTGGAGGAGAGCGGCCACATCGGCAAGGTCCTGCTGGTCACGCCCGACTGAGTCCGGCGAGCCGGGCGGGGGCCCGCCCGGCTCCCGACGGGGATCCGCCCGGTGTTCAGGAGGCGCCGCGCCCCTGGCGCATGCGCAGGGCCACGACGGCGAGGCCGAAGCCGAGTCCGATGAGCATCAGCCCGCTGCCGAGCGGCAGGATGCGCAGGACGGGCCCGGTGGAGGCGGCCGCGTTCGGCTCCGCCGCCCGCGAGGTCGTGGAGGGCACCGGGACCGCCGCCGGCGAAGCCGGTGTCCGCGGGACGGTGTCGCCCCCGCCGGGCGCCCGGGGACCGGCCCCGGCGTCCCCCGGGCGCAGCACGCCGGCCGCGTCGGGCCAGTCGCCCACGTCCTCGGCGTGCCCGTGCCTCCGCGGCACGGCGCCGGCGCCGTCCGCCCCGTCCCGGTCGCCGCGCTCCCGCTCCCGCGACTCCCGCTCGGCCGCCTCGTGCCGCCCCGGCCGGTCGTGGCCCCCGTCCGGCCGGTCGTGGTCCTCGCCCGGCCGGTCGTGGTCCTCGCCCGGCCGGTCCCCGGACCGCGACGGCTTTCCGGAGCGCGACGAAGAGGGCGGCGAAGAATGTGAAGAGGGTGACGCCGAGGACGGCGCCGGGGGTGAGGGGGACGGGGACGCGGGAACGGCGCCGCCGATCCCGTACGCCGCCCCCGCGCCGAGGGGCGCCGTGACCGGGCCGTACGGCATCACCGCCGCCCCCGCGGCCAGAACGACCGTCGCCCCCGCTACACGCAGCCATGAAGTCACGACCGTGACCTCCCGCGCCGACCGGTGCTCGGTCACACCGTCGGCAAGATGGGCCGGATGGACGCCCAACAGCCTGTCATTCCCGGGTGATTCCGGCATTCCGAATACGGCCGTCGGGTGGACCCCCCGGAGGAACCCCGCTTCCGGGGGCACCGCCCGAGCGGGGGACGGGCGTGCGCGACAATGGCGGCATGGAGATGCCGAGGAACGAACGGTCACCGGAGAATCCGCAGATCCTGGTCGTCGGCCAGGACGGCATGGCGCTCGGCGGCGGCACCGGGGACGAGGACTCGCGCGAGACCCCGCTCACGGAGCAGGTGGAGCAGCCGGCGAAGGTCATGCGGATCGGCAGCATGATCAAGCAGCTGCTGGAGGAGGTGCGCGCGGCCCCCCTGGACGAGGCCAGCCGGGTCCGCCTCAAGGAGATCCACGCCAGTTCGGTGAAGGAACTGGAGGACGGCCTGGCCCCGGAGCTGGTCGAGGAGCTGGAGCGGCTCTCCCTGCCCTTCACGGACGAGACCACCCCGAGCGACGCCGAGCTGCGGATCGCGCAGGCCCAGCTGGTGGGCTGGCTGGAGGGCCTGTTCCACGGCATCCAGACCACGCTGTTCGCCCAGCAGATGGCCGCGCGCGCCCAGCTGGAGCAGATGCGACGCGCCCTCCCGCCGGGTGTCGGCGACGGCCTGGAGGACCCGCACCCGGGCGGCCGCTCGGGCGGTCCGTACCTGTAACCGCCCCACCGACCCCGCCCGAACGAGAGGAACGACACGGACGACACGAAGGGGCCCGGCATCCGCTGCCGGGCCCCTTCGCCGTGCCGCGTACGGCCGGGGTTCAGGACGGAGGGTTGCCCGTCGAGACCTTGAGCGTGATCTCGGGCATGTTCTCGGGATCGACGTCCGAGCCCGCCGGCGGGTACTGCTCCCGCACGGAGCCCTCGCCGTAGGTGTTCTCGTCCACCTTCAGGATCTTGATGCTGCTCCAGCCGGCGGCCTGGAAGCACTCCTTCACGGACCCGATGTACTTGTACTTGAGGTTCGGCATCCGGACCATGTCGGGGTCGTTGAACGACTCCTCCGGCTCCTCGCACTCCTCCTTGTCGATCTTCTTCGACGTGTCCGGCCCGCGGTAGCCCTCCGCCTTGGTCGCCGACGCCGAGGCGCCGCCGCCGGCCTGCGGATCCTCCTCGCCGCCGTTCATCAGCAGCGCCGCGACCAGGCCGCCGACGGCGACGAGCGCGACGACGATCGATCCGATGATCACCTGCCTGTTCCGGCCGCCGCCCGAGCCGCCCGAGCCGCCCGGGCCGGACGCCTGGGGCGTGATGTCGTACGGCGGCGGGGTCTGCGGCGTCGGCTGGGGCGCGTACGGCGACGGGGCGGGCGCCTGGTAGCCGCCCTGCTGCGGATAGCCGTACGCCGGGGAGGGCGCGTGCGGCACCGGGGCGCCGTACGGGTGGGGCGCCGGCGCCGGCTGGTACGGCGTCTGCACGGTGCCGGCGGGCGCCGGGGTGGCCTGGTCGACCGGCGGGAACACCGCGGAGCCGACGCCCGCGCCGCTCTGCGCCTGCGTACCGGGGACGATGCTCGGCGGGGCCGCGTGGAAGGACTGCGCCACCCGCAGGCACTCCCCGCGCATGGACTCCGCACTGGGGAAACGTTCGTTCGGGTTCTTCTTCAGCGCACGGGTGATCAGCGCGTCCACGGCCGGCGGCAGCGAACGGTTGATCGAGGACGCGACCGGCGGCTCCTCCTGCACATGCGCGTACGCGATGGCCAGCGGCGAGTCCGCGTCGAACGGCAGCCGCCCGGTGACCAGCTGGAACAGCATGATGCCGACCGAGTACAGGTCGGAGCGGGCGTCCACGCCCCGGCCGAGCGCCTGCTCCGGGGAGAGGTACTGCGGGGTGCCGACGACCATGCCGGTCTGTGTCATCGACGTCACGCCGGACTGCATGGCGCGGGCGATGCCGAAGTCCATGACCTTGACCACGCCGCGCTTGGTCATCATCACGTTGCCCGGCTTGATGTCGCGGTGGACCAGCCCCATCTCGTGGCTGATCTCCAGGGCCGCCAGGACGTCCGCGGTGATCCTCAGCGCCTTGTCGGCGGGCATCGCACCCTGCTGCCGCACGTCCTCGTCGAGCACGGACCCCAGCGGGCGGCCCTCGACGTACTCCATGACGATGTACGGCGTCGTCATGCCGTCCACGTCGTCCTCGCCGGTGTCGAAGACCGAGACGATGTTGGTGTGCGTGAGCTTCGCCACGGACTGGGCCTCACGGCGGAAGCGCTCGCGGAAGGCCTGTTCCCGGCCGAGTTCCGTGTGCAGCGTCTTGATGGCGACCTGGCGGTCGAGCACGCTGTCGTAGGCGAGGTGGACCGAGGCCATGCCGCCCTGGCCGAGCAGGTCCCGCAGTTGGTAGCGTCCGCCGGCGAGCGCCCGCCCCGCACCTCGGCCCTGTGCGCCGTGCTGGCTCATGTTCCGCTTCCCCCGTAGCCTCTCCGGCACCGCCGTCCGTGACCGATCCGTCGTGGATCCGATGCGCTATTCCCGGCCAAGTCTGCCGCAGGCCACTGACACGTCAAGCGCGGTGCCCGTTCCGTGACCGTACGCGAACGAAGCGTCGCGGAAGCGTTACAGGGGACGTGCTGCCGGTACACGGGATTTGCACGACAGTACGGAGTGAGGGTTTCATGGCCGGTCCGTCTCGTGCCGGTCCTGGCAGCCCGTCCCGGACCGGGGGCACACGCTGAGGCTGTAGCGTGGCCGACGAAGACCGTAACAACACCGCGCGCACCGCGGGCAGAAACGACGGCGAGGACTGATGGCACAGCAGCAGCGCGCTCAGGGCCCGTCCGACCCCGAGGCGACTGGCGGCGGCATCTCGGACGCGCCGGACAACTGGGGCAACGGCGGGCTCGTCGGCGACGGCCGGTACCGGCTGACCCACCGGCTCGGCCGGGGCGGCATGGCCGAGGTGTTCGCCGCCGAGGACGTACGCCTCGGGCGCACGGTCGCCGTCAAACTGCTGCGCGCCGACCTCGCCGAGGACCCCGTCTCCAAGGCGCGCTTCACGCGCGAGGCGCAGTCGGTGGCCGGTCTCAACCACCACGCGATCGTCGCCGTGTACGACTCCGGCGAGGACGTCGTCGGCGGCCAGTCGGTGCCGTACATCGTGATGGAGCTGGTCGAGGGCCGCACCATCCGCGACCTGCTGATGAACGCCGAGGCCCCGGGCCCCGAGCAGGCGCTGATCATCGTCTCCGGTGTCCTGGAGGCGCTCGCCTACTCGCACCAGCACGGCATCGTGCACCGCGACATCAAGCCGGCCAACGTCATCATCACCCACAACGGCGCCGTGAAGGTGATGGACTTCGGCATCGCCCGCGCGCTGCACGGCGCGTCCACGACGATGACCCAGACCGGCATGGTCATGGGCACCCCGCAGTACCTCTCCCCGGAGCAGGCCCTCGGCAAGGCCGTCGACCACCGGTCCGACCTGTACGCCACCGGCTGCCTGATGTACGAACTGCTGGCGCTGCGGCCCCCCTTCACCGGTGAGACGCCGCTGTCGGTGGTCTACCAGCACGTCCAGGACATCCCCACGCCCCCGTCGGAGGCCTCGGACGCCTGCCCGCCGGAACTGGACGGGCTGGTCATGCGCTCCCTCGCCAAGGAGCCCGACGACCGTTTCCAGACGGCCGAGGAGATGCGCGGGCTGATCCAGTACGCGCTGCAGATGCTCTACGAGCAGGGCGGCCACACCGGCACCTGGAACACCGGCCCGGTGGAGATGCACGAGGGCCCGCGCACCCCGGCGGCCGGTTTCGCGGGCACGACCGTGATGCCGCACCCGGACGTCTCCGGCACGGCGGCGATCCCGCAGCCCATCCTGCCCGCCGGGTACGGCGGCGGGGACGACGGCGGCTTCGAGGGCCACGGCAACAAGGGCAGCGGTCGCGGCAAGCTGTGGATCCTGGCGGTGTTCGCGGTGATCGCCGTCGCGGCGGGTGTGGCGCTGGCGCTGAACAGCGGCGGCGGCGGCGGTGGGGGCGGTGGCAAGACCGACCCGTCCCCGTCCGTGACGCGGAGCACCGAGGACGAGAAGGCCAGCGAGAGCCCGAGCGAAGAGGCGACCGAGGAGACCACCGACCCGGGCACGGAGACCGAGACCGACCCGGGCACGGGATCCGGCGGGAACTGGGACCAGCCGTACACGCCGCCCACGATGCCTTCGGCGCCGCAGACGGAGACGGAGGCGCCGAGCGTCCCGCCGTCGTCGACGCCGCCGAGCCAGCCGGGCGGTACCGGGGACGGCGGTACCGGGGACGGCGGTGTCGGGGACGGCGGCACCGGGGACGGCGGTACCGGAGACGGCGGCACCGGGGACGGCGGTACCGGAGACGGCGGCACCGGAGACGCCGGCACGGAGAACGCCGGCACGGGCAGCATCGAAGGCGTGACCGCCGGCTGACCCGGCCGGCTCCGGCCGCACCCCCGCTCACCCTGCGCGGTGTACCACTTCCGGGCACGAAACTCGACCCTTCCCGTGCCCGGGGTGGCCGGGATAACGTGCCGTTGCTCCGGCCTCCTGCGAGGCTGTGACCAGCGCACCTTCGACGCCTTCCCCGATTTACTTGGAAATCCAAGCAAAATCGCAGGTCAGAGGGGTTTCACAGAGATGTGGAGCACTGGGTAACGTGCCTCTTGCAGGGCGCTCGCCGGGGCACCTGTCACGCCTGTTCCCGGTCGAGTGGCACCCACCCCGTGCCCGGTGGTCGAGAACAGGTGAGCCGCACTGGCCCACCGGCAACCCCGGGGGCCGGACCGACGGAGGAGCACACGTGACCGTGGAGAGCACTGCCGCGCGCACACCGCGACGCAGCGCCGGAGACAAGGCCGGCACCACCGGCACCAAGCGCACCACCCGCACCACCAAGAAGGCCGCCGGCGCCGGGAAGAGCGCCGAGCCCGCCCTCGTCCAGCTGCTGACTCCCGAGGGCAAGCGCGTCAAGAACGCCGAGTTCGACCAGTACGTCGCCGGCATCACCGCCGACGACCTGCGCGGCCTGTACCGCGACATGGTGCTCACCCGCCGCTTCGACGCCGAGGCCACCTCCCTGCAGCGCCAGGGCGAGCTGGGCCTGTGGGCCTCGCTGCTCGGACAGGAGGCGGCGCAGATCGGTTCCGGCCGGGCCCTGCGCGACGACGACTACGTCTTCCCCACCTACCGCGAGCACGGCGTCGCGTGGTGCCGCGGGGTGGACCCGACCAACCTGCTCGGCATGTTCCGCGGCGTGAACAACGGCGGCTGGGACCCGAACGGCAACAACTTCCACCTGTACACGATCGTCATCGGCTCGCAGGCCCTGCACGCCACGGGCTACGCGATGGGCGTCACCAAGGACGGCGCGGACAGCGCGGTCATCGCCTACTTCGGCGACGGCGCGTCCAGCCAGGGCGACGTGGCCGAGGCCTTCACCTTCTCCGCGGTCTACAACGCCCCCGTGGTGTTCTTCTGCCAGAACAACCAGTGGGCGATCTCCGAGCCGACCGAGAAGCAGTCCCGCGTGCCGCTGTACCAGCGCGCGCAGGGCTTCGGCTTCCCCGGCGTCCGCGTGGACGGCAACGACGTGCTGGCGAACCTGGCCGTCACCAAGTGGGCCCTGGAGCGGGCGCGCGCCGGTGAGGGCCCGACGCTGGTCGAGGCGTTCACGTACCGCATGGGCGCGCACACCACCTCCGACGACCCGACCCGCTACCGGGGCGACGAGGAGCGGCTGGCCTGGGAGGCCAAGGACCCGATCCTGCGCCTTCGCCGCTATCTGGAGTCCGCAAACCACGCGGACGAGGGATTCTTCGCGGAACTGGAGGCCGAGAGCGAAGCGTTGGGCAAACGAGTGCGCGAAGCGGTCCGTGCCATGCCGGACCCGGACCACTTCGCCATCTTCGAGAACGTGTACGCGGACGGACACGCGCTCGTGGACGAGGAGCGTGCGCAGTTCGCCGCGTACCAGGCGTCGTTCGCGGACGCGGACGGGGGTAAGTGACATGGCGAAGACCGTGACATCCAAGAACATGGCCCTGGCCAAGGCGATCAACGAGTCGTTGCGGCACGCCCTGGACGCGGACCCCAAGGTCCTCGTCATGGGCGAGGACGTCGGCAAGCTCGGCGGCGTGTTCCGGGTGACGGACGGGCTGCAGAAGGACTTCGGCGACAGCCGTGTCATCGACACCCCGCTCGCCGAGTCGGGCATCGTGGGCACCGCGATCGGCCTGGCCCTGCGCGGCTACCGGCCGGTGGTGGAGATCCAGTTCGACGGCTTCGTCTTCCCGGCGTACGACCAGATCGTCACGCAGCTCGCGAAGATGCACGCCCGCTCGCTGGGCAAGGTCAAGCTCCCCGTCGTCGTGCGCATCCCGTACGGCGGCGGCATCGGCGCGGTGGAGCACCACTCGGAGTCCCCGGAGTCGCTGTTCGCGCACGTGGCCGGCCTGAAGATCGTGTCGCCGTCGAACGCGTCGGACGCGTACTGGATGATGCAGCAGGCCATCCAGAGCGACGACCCGGTGATCTTCTTCGAGCCCAAGCGGCGCTACTGGGACAAGGCCGAGGTCGACACCGAGGCGATCCCGGGCCCGCTGCACACCGCGCGCGTGGTGCGCGAGGGCACGGACCTCACGCTCGCGGCGTACGGCCCGATGGTGAAGCTCTGCCAGGAGGTCGCCGACGCGGCGGCCGAGGAGGGCCGCTCCCTGGAGGTGCTGGACCTGCGCTCGGTCTCCCCGCTCGACTTCGACTCGATCCAGACGTCGGTGGAGAAGACCCGCCGGCTGGTCGTCGTCCACGAGGCGCCGGTGTTCTTCGGTTCCGGCGCGGAGATCGCCGCCCGGATCACGGAGCGCTGCTTCTACCACCTCGAGGCCCCGGTGCTGCGGGTGGGCGGCTACCACGCCCCGTACCCGCCGGCCCGCCTGGAGGAGTCCTACCTCCCGGACCTGGACCGGGTGCTGGACGCCGTCGACCGCTCGCTGGCGTACTGAGGAGAGGGTCGTGACGACGATGACGAACGCGTCCGTACGCGAGTTCAAGATGCCGGACGTGGGCGAGGGCCTCACCGAGGCCGAGATCCTCAAGTGGTACGTCCAGCCGGGTGACACGGTCACCGACGGCCAGGTGGTCTGCGAGGTCGAGACGGCGAAGGCGGCCGTCGAACTGCCCATCCCCTACGACGGCGTGGTCCGCGAGCTGCACTTCCCCGAGGGCACCACGGTGGACGTGGGCACGTCCATCATCGCGGTGGACGTCGCGGGCGGTGCGGCCCCGGCGGAGGAGGAGACCCCTGCTCCCGCCCCCGCTCCCGCCGCGGAGCCCGAGGAGGAGAAGCCGGCGGCCCGCCAGCCGGTCCTGGTCGGCTACGGCGTGGCGACGTCCTCGACGCGCCGCCGGCCCCGCAAGACGCCGGCCCAGGACACCGCTGCCCAGCAGGTGTCGGCAGCGGTTCAGCAGGAGCTGAACGGGCACGCCCCGGCGGCCCCCGTCGCGGGCGCGGCGCGCCCGCTGGCGAAGCCGCCGGTGCGCAAGCTGGCGAAGGACCTGGGCGTCGACCTGGCGACGGTCGTTCCGACCGGCCCGGACGGCGTCATCACCCGCGAGGACGTCCACGCGGCGGTGGCGGCGGTCCAGGCACCGCAGGAGCAGCCCGCACCCGCGTCCGCACCCGCCCAGGCCGCTCCGGCCGCCCAGGCCGTGCCGGTGTCGTACGACACGGCCCGCGAGACCCGCATCCCGGTCAAGGGGGTCCGCAAGGCCACGGCGGCGGCGATGGTCGGCTCGGCGTTCACGGCGCCGCACGTCACGGAGTTCGTGACGGTCGACGTGACCCGCACGATGAAGCTGGTCGAGGAGCTCAAGCAGGACAAGGAGTTCACGGGCCTGCGCGTGAACCCCCTGCTGCTGATCGCCAAGGCCCTGCTGGTCGCGATCAAGCGGAACCCGGAGATCAACGCCTCCTGGGACGAGGCGGCCCAGGAGATCGTGGTCAAGCACTACGTCAACCTGGGCATCGCGGCGGCCACCCCGCGCGGCCTGATCGTCCCGAACATCAAGGACGCCCACGCCAAGACGCTGCCGCAACTGGCCGAGTCCCTGGGCGAACTGGTGTCCACGGCCCGCGAGGGCAAGACCTCCCCGTCCGCGATGCAGGCCGGCACGGTCACGATCACCAACGTCGGCGTCTTCGGCGTCGACACGGGCACGCCGATCCTCAACCCCGGCGAGTCCGCGATCCTCGCGGTCGGTGCGATCAAGCTCCAGCCGTGGGTCCACAAGGGCAAGGTCAAGCCCCGCCAGGTCACCACCCTGGCCCTCTCCTTCGACCACCGCCTGGTCGACGGCGAGCTGGGCTCCAAGGTCCTGGCCGACGTGGCGGCGATCCTGGAGCAGCCGAAGCGGCTGATCAGCTGGGCCTGACGCCCGCGAACCGCTAGGTTCGACACGGGAGGGGCGCCGCAATTCCGGATTGCGACGCCCCTCCTGCTGTGCCGGCCCGCTCAGACCTGGTGGAGCACGTACACCGGAGCCCCGTCCTCGGCCCCGCCCCGCGAGCGGATGCAGGCGTGCTTGCGCAGCAGCCGGAGGCAGTCGTTGACGCGACGCACGGAAAGCCCGGTACGGGCGGCGATCGACTCCAGCGGCTCGCGCAGCTCCCCCTGCTCGACGAGCACCGGTGCGATCACCACGGCCACCGCCCACACGTCCTCGGTCACGGACAGCCGCTGCCGCCAGCCGGCCAGCACCGACTCGGTGGTGGGCCGCGCGGTGGGGAGGGTCAGGGCCGCGGGCGTCCGGTGTTCGAGGACGAGGGCGTCGAACCGGTCCGCGATGCGTTCCATCGCCCGGACCATGGCCTGCTGCACGGCGAGGGTGGCCTGCTGGGTGACCAGCAGCTTCCTCTGCATGGCCACCATCTCCTTTTGCAAAGCGATCGATTCGCGCTGCCCGTCGGCCAGCTTCTCGTCCAGCTGGAGGTTGTGCGCCTCCAGCCGGACGATGGCCTCGGCGACCTGCTCCGGCATCGCGTAGGCGACGGGGGCACCGGGCTCGGCGGACTGCACCTCGGCCTCGTCGAGAGAGTAGGAACCCTCTCGCTGAACGGTCTCGATCACTTCGGCGACCCACTGCTTGAAGGGGGCGCAGGCGGGTTTGGTGCAGGCGTTGACGAGGAGGATGAGACCTTGCAAATCGATGAGCTGAAGGTCTCGGCGCCAGCTCCGACCTGCGGGAATACTGAGACAGTGACTTCCAGTCACTGTCTCGAGATTGTCTCGATGGTCCTCCGGAACATGGTCGAGGAGCGCCTTGCGGGGGGTGGTGTACCCCAGCGACTTACAGACGTCCACTGCTGGGAACCAGTGACTTCCGTCCGGCATGGTCAGCCGCCTGACCCGTTCTCCGGTCGCCGCGTAGACGAAGTCGCTGACGTCGATCGCCTCGTGCCGTTCGGCGGAGTTCTGCCGTTTGCCGGGTTCGTTCATGTGAATTACCTCCGCTGCGGAACGTAGAGCGGGGCGGAACGCATATGCCAGCAGGTTCGGTGATGTTCACGACTGCGAGCGAATCCGACCGGAACGGCTGTGTCGGCCGACGGGAGTGTGTACGGCGGACATCGGTGTGCGGTGCGCGCCGACGCCGTCGTCGAACGCCGTGCTACGTATGGCCGGTGACCGATCCCGGTATGTCCAGCAGGCCCTTCGACGCGGTGCTGTGCGACCTCGACAACGTGATCCGCTTCTACGACACGGCCCCACTGGCCGAGTTGGAGCGTGCCGCGGGACTGGCCGAGGGCACCACCATGGACGTGGCCTACGCGCCCGACGTGGACCTGCCCCTCCTGCTCGGCAGGATCACCACGGAGGAGTGGGTGCGCTCCATCGCGTCGGCGCTCTCCGACCGGGTGCCGCAGGCGTACGCCCGTCGGCTTGCCACGGCGCTCGCCGACGCCCCGTTCCGGGCCGATGACGCGGTGGTGGACCTGTTGCGCCGGGTGAGGAGGCAGGTCCCCCTGGTCCTGGTGACCAACGCGACCCTGGAGCTGGAGCGCGACCTCGCGTCGATGGGGCTGGCGGATCTCGCGGACCACGTCGTCAGCAGCGCGCGGGTGGGGGTGGCCAAGCCCGACCGGGAGATCTACGAGATCGCGGTCCGGCGGGCGGGAACCGTCGCCGGCCGGTGCCTGTTCGTGGACGACCGGCCGGAGAACGTCGAGGCCGCCGTCGCCCTCGGCATGACCGGTGTGCACTACCGCGAGCCCGCCGACCTGCGAAAGGCGCTGGGCTCCGTGCTCGGCGCCGGGGGCGATGCCGTGGCCCGCGCGTGAAAGGGGCCCGCCGACGCCGGCGGACCCCCGTCGCGTCCGTGGGTCAGATCTTGCCGAAGCCGTGGCCCAGGAGCTTCTTCGCGTCCTTCTCGCGCTGGGCGGCGGAGGAGGAGGCGAGGACCGTGCCGATGACGGTCTTGCCGTTGCGGGTCGCGGCGAAGACCAGGCAGTACTTGGACACCGAGCCGGAGCCGGTCTTCACGCCGATCGTGCCGCTGTAGCTGTTGAGCAGCGTGTTGGTGTTGGTCCACGGCGCCATCGTGCGGGTGCTGCCCGTCTTGGTCTTGGTCTTCGCCGTGTACTTCTTCGTCTTCACGATCGAGCGGAACGTGGAGTTCTTCATCGCGCTGCTCGCGATCTTCGTCAGATCGCGCGGCGTCGAGTAGTTCTTGCCGTTCCCGATGCCGTCGAAGGAGTCGAAGTGGGTGTTCTTCAGGCCCAGCTTCTTCGCCTCGGAGTTCATCTTGCCGATGAACGACTTCACGCGGGCCGAACGCGTGGTGCCCGAGCCGAACTTGTCCGCCAGCGCGTACGCCGCGTCGCAGCCGGACGGCAGCATCAGCCCGTACAGCAGCTGGCGCACGGTGACCTTGTCGCCGACGATCAGCCGCGCCGACGAGGCGTTCTTCGAGACGATGTAGTCGCTGTACGCCTTCTGGATCGTGACCTTGGTGTCGAGGTTCAGGTTCTTCTGCGCCAGCACCACCTTGGCGGTCATGATCTTCGTCGTCGAGCCGGTCGAACGGCGCGTGTCCGCCGCCTTCGTGTACAGCGACTTGCCGTTCGCGTTGTTCATTACGAAGCCGCCCTTGGCGACGATGGACGGCGCGGCGGCGGCCTGCGCGGGCGCGGCGTAGAGGGCTCCGGAGGCGAGCAGGGCGCCGGTGGTCACGGCGACGCCGGCGGCTCTGCGGACACGGAAGCCCTGAATGTCGATCTTCAAGTCGAATACCCCGATTGCCTGGAATGGCCGTACCCTGCGGCCAAGTTGAGGTGCGGCCCATAAAGGGGCCGCGTCTTTCTGACGCACGGTGCGCGCGGATGGTTGTGCGTGAGTCGGGGGTCACTTCCGACTTCTCCAGGTCCGCATCGTGGATGGTTTCTTCCACGCGTGCGTGTTGTATCTATCCTGTCCGCATGAGCATGACCGCCGTGAAGCAACCACCCGCCACCGACCGCGTCTACACCCACGTCAAACAGGGCGTCCTGGAGCGCCGTTACGAGGGCGGGACGCTGCTCACCGAAGGCGAGCTGGCCGAGGCAGTGGGGGTCTCGCGGACCCCCGTGCGCGAGGCGCTGCTGCGGCTGGAGGCCGAAGGGCTGATCAAGCTCTATCCGAAGAAGGGCGCCCTCGTCCTGCCCGTCTCCGCGCAGGAGATCGCCGACGTCGTCGAGACCCGGCTGCTCGTCGAGGAGCACGCCGCCAGGAAGGCCGTACCCGCGCCGCCCGCGCTCATCGCGCGTCTGGAGGAGCTGCTCGCCCGGCAGAAGGAGCAGGCCGCCGCCGGTGACTTCGCCGCGGCCTCCGTCACCGACCGGTGCTTCCACGCCGAGATCGTCCGCAGCGGCGGCAACGAGATCCTCTCCCGCCTCTACGACCAGCTCCGCGACCGCCAGTTGCGGATGGGCGTCGCCGTGATGCACTCCCACCCGGATCGGATCGCCAAGACCCTCGCCGAGCACGAGGAGATCCTCCGGGCACTGCGCTCCGGTGACGCGGAGGCGGCCGTCGGCGTCGTCCACCGGCACGTCGGATGGTTCTCCCACCTGGCCCGGGGTGAGGTGCGATGAGCGGCACGCTGCCCGGGGACCCTCCCGGCGGACGGCGCGCCCTCGCCGTGTGGGGGATCGGCGTCTCGGTCTACTTCGTCGCGGTCATCTTCCGCACGTCGCTCGGTGTGGCCGGCCTCGACGCCGCCGACCGCTTCGACGTGGGCGCCTCCGCCCTGTCCACCTTCTCCATCCTCCAGCTGCTGGTCTACGCGGGCATGCAGATACCCGTCGGACTGCTGGTCGACCGGCTCGGCACCAAGAAGGTGCTGGGCATCGGCGCCGTGCTGTTCACGGCGGGGCAGCTCGGCTTCGCGTTCTCCCCGTCGTACGGCATGGCGCTCGCCTCGCGGGTCCTGCTCGGCTGCGGTGACGCGATGACGTTCATCAGCGTGCTGCGGCTGGGCACCCGGTGGTTCCCGGCCCGGCGCGGACCGCTGGTCGGGCAGATGGCCGGGCTGGCCGGCATGGCGGGCAACCTCGTCTCCACGCTGGTCCTCGCCCGGATGCTGCACGGCATCGGCTGGACGGCGGCGTTCGCGGGCAGCGCGGTGGCGGGCGTCGTGGTGTTCGTGCTGCTTCTGCTGTTCCTCAAGGACCACCCCGAGGGGCACGAGCCGGAGCCGGTCCCGCACCAGGGCGCCGCCTACGTACGCCGTCAGATCGCCGCCTCCTGGCGGGAGCCGGGGACGCGGCTGGGACTGTGGGTGCACTTCACCACCCAGTTCCCGGCGATGGTGTTCCTGCTGTTGTGGGGGATGCCGTTCCTGGTGGAGGCAC
Source organism: Streptomyces sp. 12E (assembly GCF_055633275.1). Classification (NCBI taxonomy): domain Bacteria; kingdom Bacillati; phylum Actinomycetota; class Actinomycetes; order Kitasatosporales; family Streptomycetaceae; genus Streptomyces; species Streptomyces sp. 12E. The sequence continues at coordinate 3,724,957 of NZ_JBVNCJ010000001.1, forward strand.
AGGGGCTGTCCCGGGCCGCCGCCGGTGAGCTGCTCACCCTCGTCGTGCTGTCCAACATGGTCTTCGGGCTGGTCTACGGCCAGGTCATCGCCCGGCACCACGGGGCGCGGCTGCCGCTGGCGCTGGGGACGGTGGGCGCGACGGCGGTGCTGTGGGCGGCCACTCTGGTCCATCCGGCGGACACGGCGCCGATGTGGCTGCTGGTGGTGCTGTGCGTGGTGCTGGGGGCCTGCGGGCCGGCGTCGATGATCGGGTTCGACTTCGCGCGGCCGGCGAATCCGCCCGAGCGGCAGGGGACGGCGTCGGGGATCACGAACATGGGGGGCTTCACCGCCTCCATGACGACGCTGTTCGCGGTCGGTGTGCTGCTGGACGCGACCGGGGACGACTACGCCGTGGCCTTCTCGTCCGTGTTCGTGCTGCAGGTGCTGGGTGTCACCCAGATCCTGCGGTTGCGGAGGCGGGCGGTGCGCAGGGAGCGGGAGCGGTTGGTGGCGAGCCGGGTCTCCTCCGTGCACGTGCCCGTGTAGGCGCCCGGCGCTGCTGCCGGGCGGAGGTGGGCCGCGCGGCCGGCGCCTCCCCCGGAGGGGGTGCCTCCGGCGCCCACCCGTGCCGCCCCGGCGGCACGACCGCCCTTGGCTACGGCGTCACGGCGAAGTACCGCAGGATCGCCGCCGCCAGGTCCGGGTCGCCCTCCGTCTTCACCCTGTCCGTCACCGCCTCCGCCGTCACCCGGCCGCAGGCCAGACGGACGTAGGTCTCCCAGTCGAGGGAGAGGGAGGCGGCCGGGCCGAGGGCCGGGACCGCTTCCAGGGTGCCGCGGCCCTGGATGTCGACGCGGACCGTGCGGAGGAACTCCACCGGACCGTGGACGTCGATGACGACGGCCGAGCTGCGCGGCGCCTGCGCGAGATCGGCGACCACGCGGGGCAGCTCGGCGAGCAGCACGTCACGGGCGACGTGCGCGCCGGGGGAGTCGAGGTTGCCGGGGTGGCCGAGGGCCGTGCGCAGGTCCTGCTCGTGCGCCCACACGGCGAAGGCGTGCCGGCGCATGGACTCCTCCAGCGTCAGCTCCGTGCCGAGCGGGCCGCGCACCGTGGCGCCGGGATCGCGGTTCTCGTTCCGCAGCTGGCGGTTGCGGCGGATGATCATGAGCTCCAGCTCGGAGGTCATCTCCGGCGCCGTGTGGTGGCGGCGCACGTCGACCTGCATCTCCATGTACCGCTGGTGGTCGTTGGTGACGTGGAACAGGTCGCGCGGCAGCGTGTGGATGGGGCGGGGGTCGCCGTACATCTCGGAGTCCAGGCCGATGACGTGCGAGACGACGTCGCGGACCGACCAGCCCGGGCACGGTGTCCGCCGGTTCCAGTCGGCCTCCGGGAGCTGCTGCACCAGCTCGGATATCGCCTCGATGGAGTGGGACCAGGCGTCGGCGTAGGGCTGGAGGGTGGGATGCAGACTCACGGAACGGGACCCCTCGGCGGTCGGTACACGGGCAGGTGGTGGCGGCGGTGCCAGTGGGCGGTGGCTGCACTCGGCGGGTGTCTCGGAACTCCCCCAGGTTCTCGGCTTCGCTCGAACAGGGGGGACCCCCAAGTTACGCTGCTGTGAGGCACCCCGGCAGTGCTTTCGTGTGACGATCGTAGGCCCGTGTGCGCGGGCCGAATGCCAGGACGGTGGTAGTGTGCGCGCTTCCTTGCTCCAAGTCGCGGTGAACGAGGGCGAACCGGTCGAATCGCGCCGACGCCGGGTCGCCGGGCTGGTACGGGATCAGGCCGGGGCCGACCTCGTCGTGCTGCCGGAGCTGTGGACCACGGGCGCGTTCGCGTACGAGGGGTTCGGCGGTGCGGCGGAACCGCTCGAGGGGCCGACCCTCGAGGCGATGGCCAAGGCCGCGAGCGACGCGGGCGTGTGGCTGCACGCGGGGTCGGTCCCCGAGCGCGACCCGGACGGCACCCTCTACAACACCTCGCTCGTCCTCTCCCCCTCCGGTGACCTCGCCGCCGCCTACCGCAAGATCCACCGCTTCGGCTTCGACAAGGGCGAGGCCGTGCTGATGGGGGCGGGCGACGCGCTGGTGACGGTCCGGCTGCCGCAGACCGTCGTCGGTGTGGCGACCTGCTACGACCTCCGCTTCCCCGAACTCTTCCGCGGTCTCGTCGACGCCGGCGCCGAGACCCTCGTCGTCCCGGCGGGCTGGCCGGAGCGCCGCCGGTCCCACTGGACGCTGCTGGCCCGCGCACGGGCGGTGGAGAACCAGGCGTTCGTCCTCGCGTGCGGGACGGCCGGGACGCACGCCGGGGTTCCGCAGGCGGGCCACTCGATCGTGGTGGATCCCTGGGGCGAGGTCCTGGCGGAGGCGGGCCCCGGCGAGGAGGTCCTCACCGTCGACTTCGACCCGGCGACGGTCGCGGGCACCCGCGAACGCTTCCCGGCCCTCAAGGACCGCGTCCTGGGCCTGGACCGTCCCCACCGCTGACCGCTGACCGCTGACCGCTGACCGCGGGACCGGTGCCTAGTCCTCCCGCTCCTTCTCCGCCAGGCTGGTCACGCACACCGCCACCGCGATCAGCAGCGCCGGGTCCGCGTCCTCGCGCACGACGTCGACGGCGTAGGTGTCCCGTACGCTCAGCAGCCGCCGGGAGATCACGGCGAGCAGCTCGCCGTCGTACTCGACGGCGAACTCCCGGTCGAGGACGCGGCCGCTGACGTCCAGTTCGGTGCCGCCGTCCGCCAGCGCCACCCGGTAGTGGTTGCGCAGCAGCGACAGCCGTTTGCGCCGGACGGTCGCCAGCGGTTCCCCGCCGCGCTCGATCACCATGGTGTCCCGCAGGGCGAACATCTTCTGGCGGATGTCGATGAGGACGCGGCCCTCGGTGTCCTTCAGCTCGAAGGTCTCCCGAAGGCGCATGGCCTTGCCGTCGACGAGGAAGACCCGGTTCCCCCGGTCGTCCTCGATCCAGTAGTCGTCCCCGATCCCGAGGATCCGGTCGCGCACGAGGAATCTCATGCGTCCAGGGCTTCCCCGTCCCGCGCCCCGAAACGCCGTCGGTAGGCCGATGGGCTGAGGCCCGTCGCGCGCCGCAGCCGCGCCCGCAGGTTCGCCGCCGTTCCCAGGCCGCTGCGCGCGGCCACGACGTCCAGCCGCACCTCGCCCCGCTCGATGAGCCGGCACGCCAGCGCGATCCGCTCCCCGGTCAGCCACGCGAGCGGTGTCACACCGAGCTGCGCACGGAAACGCCGGTGCAGGGTCGCCGGGCTCACGGCCGCCCGTGCGGCCAGGTCCGCCAACGTCAGGGGTTCGCCCAGCCGTGCCTGAGCCCACGCCAGCAACGGCCCCAGCGACTCGTCCGGCACGGGCGGAACCGGTCGTTCCACGAACTGGCGCTGCCCGCCGTCCCGGTGTGCGGCGAACACCAGACGGCGGGAGACCGCGTTGGCGGTCTCGGCGCCGTGGTCGCGACGCCACAGATGCAGCCCCAGGTCCAGGGCGGCCGAGCTGCCCGCGGCGGTGAGGACGTCCCCGTCGTCCACGAAGAGCACGTCCGGCTCCAGCAGCACGTTCGGGTGCAGCTCGCGGAAGGAGTCCACCCACATCCAGTGCGTCGTGGCGCGGCGCCCTTCCAGCAGGCCGGCCTCGGCGAGCGCGAACGTGCCGGTGCAGAAGCCGACGACCCGGGCGCCACGTGCGTGCGCGCTCCGGATCGCGTCGAGGACGGCCTCACCGCGCGGTACGACGTTGTCCGGCCGTCCGGGCACGACGAGGGTGTCCGCGTCCTCCACGGCGTCCAGACCGGCCACCCCGGTCATGGTGAAGAAGCCGTGGTTCATCGGGACTTCGGGAGCGGGTGCGCACAGCGTCACCCGGTACGGCGGGCACGGCGTCCCCAGTTCGGGCCGGGGCAGCCCGAACAGCTCGGTGGCCGCGCCGACCTCGAACGGATTGGTGCCCTCGTCGACGATCACGACGACGCGGTGGGAGCGCACGGGCTGAGAGGATCCTTGCGGCATGCGCGATTTCTAGCACTGTCGCGGTGCCGGCGCACCGCCGACGATGAAGGCATGGCACAGGAACCCCTCTCCCTCGACCGGGCCCTCGCCTCCTTCACGGAGCGGTGGAGCCCTCGCATCGTCACCGCCGTCAACGACTACGACGTACGCGTCGCCAAGGTGGAGGGCGAACACGTCTGGCACGTGCACGACCACACCGACGAGTTCTTCCTCGTCCTCGACGGCGAACTGCGCATCTCCCTGCGCGAGTCGTCCGGCGAGCGCACGGTCGTCCTGCCGAAGGGCTCCGTGTTCACGGTCCCCCGCGGCGTCGAGCACAAGCCCCACGCCCCCGTCCCCACCGCGATCCTCCTCTTCGAGCCCACCGGCACCCTCACCACCGGCGACCGCCACGAGGAGGTGCCGGACCACGTGGACACGACGACGGGGCACCCGCTCGGCTGACCGCCGGTGCGGGACGTCAGCCGCCGATCCGGTGTTCCACGCGGTGCCGGGCGTACGCGTCCGGGCGGGACCCGGGCGATTCCCGCCGCCGCGTCCGCCCGACACCCGGAGAGCGCCTCCCGCCGGTCCCCGTGCGGTCCGGCCGGCCCGAAGCAGGACGACGCCGTCGAACGGCGGCGAGGGCGCGGGGGAGGGACTCCCCCGCGCCCTCCGGAGTGGCAGTAGGCCTGGTCAGACCCCGTACCCGTCGCTGTAGCCGTCGCGGGGGCGGGTGTCGTCGACGACCGGGGTGGCGGGGGGTACGACGACCCGCCGACGCCGGGCGATGCTGCTGAACGTCGCGACGCCGATCAGACCGACGATCATGAGGATGACGCCGACCAGGTCAAGGTTGACACCCTGCATGTCCCAGTCGGTCGCGAACGTGAGGATTGCTCCCACGGCGATGAGGATGATGCATCCGCCGAGGCCCATGAGTGTCGCCTCCCTGTCCGGTGTTTCCGGTGGGGACCGGGTACCCGGGTGGGCGTCGCCCATGCGCCGTACGGCAGTTGACTACCCGTCGAGGAACGCGACGAGGGCGTTCGCCAGCAGGAACGGGTCCTTCGCGCCGCACAGTTCGCGGGTGCTGTGCATCGACAGGATGGCCACGCCGATGTCGACGGTCCTGATGCCGTGCCGGGCCGCGGTGATCGGGCCGATGGTGGTGCCGCACGGCATCGCGTTGTTGGAGACGAAGGACTGGAACGGGACGCCCGCCTTCTCGCAGGCCGCCGCGAAGACCGCCCGGCCGGAGCCGTCCGTGGCGTACCGGTTGTTGACGTTGACCTTGAGGAGGGGGCCGCCGTCGACGCGCGGGTGGTGCGTCGGGTCGTGCCGCTCCGCGTAGTTGGGGTGCACGGCGTGACCGGTGTCGGAGGAGAGGCAGACGGTGCCGGCGAAGGCGCGGGCCCGGTCCTCGTACGACCCCCCGCGCGCGAACACCGAACGCTCCAGGACGCCGCCGAGCAGCGGTCCGTCCGCGCCGGTGTCGGACTGGGAGCCGTTCTCCTCGTGGTCGAAGGCGGCGAGGACGGGGATGTGGGAGAGGCCCGAGCCCTCGCCGGCCACCGCGGCGAGCGCGGCCGTGCCGGCGTGCACGGAGAGCAGGTTGTCCATGCGCGGGCCCGCCACCAGCTCGCGGTCGCGGCCCAGGTAGGCGGGCGGTTCGACGGGGTGGACCATCAGGTCCCAGCCGGTGACCTCGCCGGACGGGAGACCGGCGGTCTCCTCCAGGAAGGTGATCAGGTCGCCGTCGCGCACGTCGTCGCCCAGGCCCCACACCGGCTGCATGTGCCGCTGCTTGTCGAGCTTGAGGCCGTCGGAGGTGACGGAGCGGTCCAGGTGGATGGCGAGCTGGGGGACCCGCAGCAGGGGGCGGTCGACGTCGACCAGGCGGGTGGAGCCGTCGCGCAGGGACAGCCGGCCGGCCAGGCCCAGGTCGCGGTCGAGCCAGGAGTTGAGCAGCGGTCCGCCGTAGATCTCCACGGCCAGCTGGCGCCAGCCGTGCGCCCCGCTGTCGGGCCGGGGCTTCACACGCAGGTTGGGCGAGTCGGTGTGGGCGCCGACGATCCGGAAGGGGGTGTGCGCGTCCGCGCCCTCGGGGACGTACCAGGCGATGATCGCGCCGCCGCGCAGCACGTACTTGCCGCCCGCCGACCCGTCCCAGGCGTCCGTCTCCGCGACCTGACGGAAGCCCGCCTTCTCCAGCCGCGCGGCGGCGTTCGCCACGGCGTGGTACGGCGTGGGGCTCGCCGCCAGGAAGGACATCAGGTCGTCGGTGTGGCCGCGGTCGAAGCGGGAGGGAGCGCTCATGGGTTCACCTTAACGAGGCCGAGGGCCCGCATCCCGGTGCGGGAGCGGGCCCTCGGGCGGGGTCCGGCTGGATCTCGTGGGGTCTGTCCGGGAGGTCCGGGGGGCCCGGAAGGACTCAGAAGGCCGCCTCGTCCAGTTCCATCAGGTCCAGCTCGACGCCCTCGGCGACCTTGCGGGCCAGGGTGACGCCGGGCAGGACGTCGGCCGCGAAGAACTTCGCCGCCGCGATCTTGCCGGTGTAGAACGCCTTGTCCTTGGCGGAGGCCGTCGGCAGCTTCTCCGCGGCGATCGCGGCGCCCTTGAGCAGCAGGTAGCCGACGACGACGTCACCGGAGGCCATCAGCAGGCGGGTGGTGTTCAGGCCGACCTTGTAGATGTTCTTGACGTCCTGCTCGGTGGCCGCGAGGTCGGTGAGCATCAGACCGACGATGGCCTCCAGCTCGACGGCCGCCTTGGCCAGGTGCTCGCGGGCGCCCGCCAGCTCCTCGCCGCCCTCGCCGAGCGCCAGGAACTTCTTGATGTCCTCGGCCAGCGAGTTCAGCGCCGCGCCCTGGTTGCGGACGATCTTCCGGAAGAAGAAGTCCTGGCCCTGGATGGCGGTGGTGCCCTCGTACAGGGTGTCGATCTTGGAGTCCCGGATGTACTGCTCGATCGGGTACTCCTGCAGGAAGCCGGAGCCGCCGAAGGTCTGCAGCGACTGGGCGAGCTGCTCGTAGGCCTTCTCGGAGCCGTACCCCTTGACGATCGGCAGGAGCAGGTCGTTCAGCGCGTGCTCGGTGGAGGCGTCCTCGCCGTTCGCCTCCTTGACCTGGATGGCGTCCTGGACGGAGGCGGTGTACATCACCAGGGCGCGCATGCCCTCCGCGTAGGCCTTCTGCGTCATGAGGGAGCGGCGGACGTCCGGGTGGTGCGTGATGGTGACCTTGGGGGCCGACTTGTCCATGAAGTCGGCCAGGTCGGGGCCCTGGACGCGCTCCTTGGCGTACTCCAGCGCGTTGAGGTAGCCGGTGGAGAGCGTGGAGATCGCCTTCGTGCCGACCATCATGCGGGCGAACTCGATGATGCGGAACATCTGGCGGATGCCGTCGTGCTTGTCGCCGATCAGCCAGCCCTTGGCGGGGTGCTTGTCGCCGAACGTCATCTCGCAGGTGTTGGAAGCCTTCAGGCCCATCTTGTGCTCGACGTTCGTGGCGTAGACGCCGTTGCGCTCGCCCAGCTCGCCGGTCTCGAAGTCGAAGAGGTACTTCGGGACGAGGAAGAGGGACAGGCCCTTGGTGCCGGGTCCCGCGCCCTCGGGACGGGCCAGCACGTAGTGGAGGATGTTCTCGGACATGTCGTGCTCACCGGAGGTGATGAAGCGCTTCACGCCCTCGATGTGCCAGGAGCCGTCCTCCTGCCGCACGGCCTTGGTGCGGCCGGCGCCCACGTCCGAGCCGGCGTCCGGCTCGGTGAGCACCATCGTGGAGCCCCACTGCTTCTCGGTGGCGATCTTCGCGATGTGCTTCTGGACCTCGTTGCCCTCGTCGAAGAGGATGCCGGCGAACGCGGGGCCGGAGGAGTACATCCACACCGCCGGGTTGGCCCCGAGGATGAGTTCGGCGTAGGCCCAGATGAGGGAGCGGGGGGCGGTGGTGCCGCCGATCTCCTCGGGCAGGCCCAGGCGCCAGTACTCGGAGTCCATGAAGGCCTGGTAGCTCTTCTTGAAGGACGCCGGGACCGGCGCGGTGCTGGTCTCCGGGTCGAAGACCGGGGGGTTGCGGTCGGCGTCGGTGAAGGACTCCGCCAGCTCGTTCTCCGAGAGGCGGGTGAGCTCCTCCAGGATGCTCTTCGCGGTCTCGACGTCCATCTCCTCGAACGGGCCCGTGCCGTACAGCTTGTCGCGCCCGAGCACCTCGAAGAGGTTGAACTCGATGTCGCGGAGATTCGACTTGTAGTGCCCCATGGCGACGGCTCCGTTAGAGAGGTATCGGCGAGGCGCTGACTCCTCGCAACTGATTCACGTACCGGCAAGTAGCTCCGATGATGCTACCCGCCGGTAATAAGAAGCAACCCCGATCCGGACATCTGTGACCCAGCCCTCCCGCCGGGTCAGTAGTCTGTGCGCCATGTACGGCTACGACCAGAGCGCAGGGGCACAGCAGGGTTACGTCCCGCCGCAGCAGCAGATGCAGGGCGGGTACGGACAGCAGGCGCCGCTGTATCCGGAGCCGTCCGTGCCCTCGCTCGCCGACGCGGTGCGCGCGTTCACCACGGGGCAGATGGCGGCCGAGGACTTCCAGCAGGTCTTCGCCACCTCCAAGGTCTACTGCCCGCGCGGCGACAACCCCGGATTCCTCGCCCTGCACAACACCCAGCAGCCGGTGATCCCGATGTTCACCTCGCTCAAGGAGCTGCGGCGGTACGCGGGCAAGGAGTCCAAGTACTTCGTGATCACCGGCGCCGAGGTGATCGACCTGCTGCCCACGGGGTACGGCTTCGTGCTCGACATGGAGGGCGAGCACCGGATGGTGTTCGACGCCAAGGCCGTGGAGCAGATGGTCGAGTTCGCGATGCGCCGGATGTACGGCTGAAGCCGTCGCCGCGCGGACGGCCGACCCCTGTCACTCCTGAACGCCGGGCCCGGAGGGAATGTCCTCCGGGCTTTCGTCGTTCGGGGTGGCAAGAAGTTCAACGCTCAACTAAAGTGGGCGTACCCGAGGAGGTACCGACATGCCTGCAGTGACCGTCGAGAACCCGTTGACGCTGCCCCGTGTGACCGCGCCCGCCGACGCCGCGGCACGTCCCGTGCTCACCGTCACGACCGCGCCGAGCGGTTTCGAGGGCGAGGGCTTCCCGGTGCGCCGGGCGTTCGCCGGGATCAACTACCGCCATCTCGACCCGTTCATCATGATGGACCAGATGGGCGAGGTGGAGTACGCGCCGGGGGAGCCGAAGGGGACGCCCTGGCACCCGCACCGCGGCTTCGAGACCGTCACCTACATCATCGACGGGATCTTCGACCACCAGGACAGCCACGGCGGCGGCGGCACCATCACCAACGGCGACACCCAGTGGATGACGGCCGGCAGCGGCCTGCTCCACATCGAGGCGCCGCCGGAGCAGCTCGTCGTGTCCGGCGGGCTCTTCCACGGGCTCCAGCTGTGGGTGAACCTGCCCGCCAAGGACAAGATGATGGCGCCGCGCTACCAGGACATCCGCGGCGGCTCCGTCCAGCTGCTCACCTCCCCCGACGGCGGCGCGCTGCTGCGCGTCATCGCCGGTGAGCTGGACGGCCACGAGGGCCCCGGCATCACGCACACGCCGATCACGATGGTGCACGCGACGCTGGCGCCGGGCGCGGAGATCACCCTGCCCTGGCGGGAGGACTTCAACGGTCTGGCGTACGTCATGGCGGGCAAGGGCGCGGTCGGCGCCGAGCGGCGCCCGGTCCGCCTGGGCCAGACGGCGGTCTTCGGGGCGGGCTCCTCGCTGACCGTGCGCGCGGACGAGAGGCAGGACTCCCACACCCCGGACCTGGAGGTCGTCCTCCTCGGCGGACGGCCGATCCGGGAGCCGATGGCCCACTACGGCCCGTTCGTGATGAACACCCGCGACGAGCTCCAGCAGGCCTTCGAGGACTTCCAGAAGGGCCGGCTCGGCACGGTCCCCGCCGTGCACGGCATGTCCGAGGGCGGACCGGGGGTCGGCAACGACGGCGCCTGAAGACTGCCCGCGCCAGGCAGTGATCCCGGCCGTGCACGGACACGACGATGTCCGTGCACGGCCGGTCTGCTGAGGAGAGGGCGGGGCACCGATGAGCGAGCGCCGGATACGGAAGATGCTGCGGCGGATGGAGAGCGGGGAGCCCGTACAGGTCACCAGCGCCCTGGCGACCACGACGAAGCTCGCCCGGTTCGCCGCCATGGCCCAGAAGTTCGGATACGCGTACGCGGACGTACGGCAGCGGGAGAAGCAGTACGTGATCGTGATCGTGCCCGATCCCGCTCCCGAGGCCCGGGAGCGGGCCGCACGGAACCGGGCGCTGTACCCGAGGGCCGCCGTCGGCGGTGAGCTGCCGCGCCTCGCGCCCGAGGAGGTCGAGCTGTTCAAGGCCCGCATCACGTTCGACCTCACCACCATGTACACCGACAGGCAGCGGATCCTGCTCTCCGGCATCGCCGCCGCGGGGCTCGCCCTGTCCGTCGGCCTCGTGTTCGGCGAGGGCGGCATGACCGTGGTCCTCGCCGCCCTCGTCTGGGCCGCACTGATGGCCCTCCTGCCGGTCGGCTTCGCCGCCAACCGGCGGTTCAGGGAGAAGAGCGCCGCTCGTCTGCGGGCCGCCGGTTTCACACCGGTGACCGAGCCGGACGGACGACTGCGGTACCTGCCGCCGGGCGGCCGGCTCCCCGGGAGCGGGGATCCCCTCGTGGGATGAGCGGCTGCCGGCCCGGGACGACGTCCCCCAGGGCGGGCAGGGGCTCACCGGTGCGCATTGCACCACTTCATGGAGGATGTGTCGAAAACTTCCCCCTTGTCCGTCCGCCGATGACGGAGAAGCGATCACGGGCCGGCCGGTAGGCTTGGGGGGAGTTTCACGTGAAACGAAGACCCCGATCCGCGAAGGCTGGATGAACGACGATGCATCGGTACAGGTCCCACACCTGCGGCGAGCTCCGCGCCTCTGACGTCGGCTCCGACGTCCGGCTGAGTGGCTGGCTGCACAATCGGCGCGACCTGGGCGGCATCCTCTTCATCGATCTGCGCGATCACTACGGCATCACGCAGCTCGTGGCGCGCCCGGGCACCGAGGCGTACGACGCGCTGGACAAGCTCTCCAAGGAGACCGTGGTCCGCGTCGACGGCAAGGTCGTCTCGCGCGGCGCGGAGAACGTCAACGCCGAGCTGCCGACCGGTGAGGTCGAGGTCGAGGTCTCCACGGTCGAGGTGCTGGGCGCCGCCGCCCCGCTCCCCTTCACCATCAACGCCGAGGACGGCGTCAACGAGGAGCGGCGCCTGGAGTACCGCTTCCTGGACCTGCGCCGCGAGCGCATGCACCGCAACATCCTGCTGCGCACGTCGGTCATTTCGGCGATCCGCCAGAAGATGACGGCGCTGGGCTTCAACGAGATGGCGACCCCGATCCTGAGCGCCACCTCCCCCGAGGGCGCCCGTGACTTCGTGGTCCCCTCCCGTCTGAACCCCGGCAGGTTCTACGCGCTGCCGCAGGCGCCGCAGCAGTTCAAGCAGCTGCTGATGATCTCCGGCTTCGACCGCTACTTCCAGATCGCGCCCTGCTTCCGCGACGAGGACGCCCGCGCGGACCGCTCGCCGGGCGAGTTCTACCAGCTCGACGTCGAGATGAGCTTCGTGGAGCAGGAGGACGTCTTCCAGCCGATCGAGAAGCTCATGACCGAGCTGTTCGAGGAGTTCGGCAACGGCCGTCACGTGACGTCGCCGTTCCCGCGGATCCCGTTCCGCGAGGCGATGCTCAAGTACGGCTCCGACAAGCCGGACCTGCGCGCGCGGCTGGAGCTCGTCGACATCACCGACGTCTTCGAGGGCTCGGAGTTCAAGGCGTTCGCCGGCAAGCACGTGCGCGCGCTGCCGGTGCCGGACGTCTCCGGCCAGCCCCGCAAGTTCTTCGACCAGCTCGGCGACTACGCGGTCTCCCAGGGCGCGAAGGGACTGGCGTGGGTGCGCGTCGGCGAGGACGGCTCGCTGACCGGCCCGATCGCGAAGTTCCTCACCGAGGAGAACGTCGCCGAGCTGACCAAGCGCCTCGCGCTGGCCCCCGGCCACGCGGTGTTCTTCGGCGCGGGCGAGTTCGACGAGGTCTCGAAGATCATGGGCGCGGTGCGGGTCGAGGCCGCCAAGCGCGCCGGCCACTTCGAGGAGAACGTCTTCCGCTTCTGCTGGATCGTCGACTTCCCGATGTACGAGAAGGACGAGGAGACCGGCGCGATCGACTTCTCGCACAACCCGTTCTCGATGCCGCAGGGCGGCCTGGAGGCCCTGGAGACCCAGGACCCGCTGTCCATCCTCGGCTGGCAGTACGACATCGTCTGCAACGGCGTCGAGCTGTCCTCCGGCGCGATCCGGAACCACGAGCCGGAGATCATGCTCAAGGCGTTCGAGATCGCGGGCTACGACCGTGAGACGGTCGAGGAGAAGTTCGCCGGCATGCTCCGCGCGTTCCGCTTCGGCGCCCCGCCGCACGGTGGCATCGCGCCCGGCGTGGACCGCATCGTCATGCTCCTCGCCGACGAGCCCAACATCCGCGAGACCATCGCCTTCCCGCTCAACGGCAACGCCCAGGACCTGATGATGGGCGCGCCGACGGAGCTGGAGGAGGCCCGGCTGAAGGAGCTGCACCTGACGGTGCGCAAGCCGCAGCCGAAGTAACCCGGCAGCGGAGAAGGGCCCGGAACCGACCCCGGTTCCGGGCCCTTCTCCGTGCGCGCGGTTACCGCGCCACGAACTGGGTGAGGATCGCCTGGACCTCGTAGATGTCGACGCCCTTGGTGAAGGTCTTCTCCACCGGGGTGGGGGAGCCGGAGATCCAGATCTTCAGCTCGGCGTCGAGGTCGAAGGTGCCGGCGGTCTCCACCGCGAAGTGGGTGATGCTGCGGTAGGGGACGGAGTGGTACTCCACCTTCTTGCCGGTGATGCCCTGCTTGTCGATCATGATCAGGCGGCGGTCGGTGAACAGGATGGTGTCGCGGATCAGCAGGAACGCCGCGTGCACCTGCTCGCCGTGGCCCAGCAGCCGGGCGTAGTCCTGCTGCGCCTGGGCCGGATCGACGGTGTGCGCGTTGCCGAAGAGTGCCATGGACGGGTCCCCCCACGTGAGTGGTGACGGCCGGACCTCGGCCGCCTTCACGCGATCCTCGCAAGGCGAGGGACCCGGGAGAAGGTCTCGCCCTCCTCCGGGCCCGTGCTGTAGCGAGCGCGTTACGCGGCCGGCGTCTCCTCGGGACGCGGAAGGAGCACCGTGCCCTCCGTGACCGTCGATCCGACGGGCGGGACACCCCAGGTGCCGGGCTCCTGGGCCTTCCGGCCGACGAACGCGCCCGGCACGGATCGCATCGTCATGCTCCTTGCCGACGAGCCCGACACGGGCGGGATCAACGCCTTCCGCTCAACGGCGACGCCCAGGACCTCAAGCCCGTCAGTCCTCGGTGAACAGATCCTCCGCGCGCTCCACCGTGCCGGATCGGTCGAGCCAGTCGTTGAGGCGGTCGAGGTCGGTGCAGGTGGTGATGCGCTCACGGACGTCGTCGGAGAGGGGCAGGCCCCGCACCTCCAGAACGCGCAGGATTCCCTTGGCCTCGCCCTTGGCCTCGCCTTCGGCCCTGCCTTCGAGGTACTTCTCCTCGAAGAGCGTTCCGTGGCCCGGGAAGTGGGTGACGACGTTCTGCATCAGCTTCCTCCAGCTCTTCCTGGTCGGAGTGGACTCCAGACCGACCTCCACCACCTCGAACCAGTACTTCGTGATGTCCGGCTCGAAGGACACGAGTCCGCGCGCGACCGTCTCCAGTATGGCGGTCGCCCGCGGGCTCTGGCTGTGCACGATGGCCGAGAGTGCCGCGAGGGCGGGCTGCTGGACCACCACCGTCTCGTCGGTGACCTCCGGGACGGTCTGTGGGCCCAGGACGAAGGGGCGGGTGACCTGGGTCGTCCAGGGACCCACGGTGCATTCGAAGGGACCCATCGCCCAGGCCGCCGTGGAGCGGTCGCGGCAGACCACGACCAGCAGCACGGGCAGGTCGTACTTGGCTCGCAGGTACGCGACGTAGTACGCCCAGCTCCTCGCCTTCTCCGGGTCCTTCTTCGTCTGGGCCTCCACAGCCAGGACGAAGTGCTCCCCCATGTCGGGTTCGAACATCAGGACGGTGTCCGCGCGGCGCTCCACCGGGCGGATCTCGGTGACATCCGGGGAGAGCTCGTGGAAGTCCGTCTTCACGGGCGGCGGCAGGCCCAGTGCTTCGAAGACGGGGGCGAGGGCTTCCGGGTGCTCCTGGAAGAGCCGGTGGGAGGCCTCGTGTGTTGCTGTGACCATGAGCGCAAGTCTGGTGCGCTCATGGGCCGTGCCATCGGCATGTGCGAGACCTTCACCCGATCGGGTCGGTGCGGTCCGTGGCTGAGTGTCTCCGCGTCACCCCCGGCGTCCAGGACGGCGCACCGCACCCGCCACCCGTGGTCAGCCGGAGGCGAACGGAACCGGGTGGGGCGTCATCGAGGCGGACCCGGACGACATCGTGTGGTGGGAAGGGCGGGAGAAGAAATCTCCGCACGCGGCAACCCTTCGCCGTCCGGCGGCCACTGACAGGGCGTAACCCCGCTCCTCCCCCGTAAGGAAGCCTCGTGGCTGCTCGTTCCCACCGCCGGTCCCTCCGCTCCCGTCGTGCCGCCGTCGTCTGCGCGGCCGTCGTGGCCGCGGGCGCCGGCGCCGGCGTCTTCGTGATGAACGCCAACGCCGGGACCGTCGACCTGTACCACCAGACGCTCGCCGCGAAGGACGGCTGGGCGTCCTCCGGCACGGGCACCACCGGTGGCGCGAAGGCCGACGCCGCCCACACCTTCACCGTCTCCACCCGCGCGCAGCTCGTGAAGGCACTGGGCTCGGTGTCCGACACCACGCCCCGCATCATCAAGGTCAACGGCATGATCGACGCCAACACCGACGACAGCGGCAAGAAGCTGACCTGCGCCGACTACGCCTCCGGCACCGGATACTCGCTGTCGGCCTACCTCAAGGCCTACGACCCGGCCACCTACGGCCGCTCCAAGCTGCCCTCCGGCACCCAGGAGAAGGCGCGCGCCGCCGCCCAGGCCAAGCAGGGCAAGAACATCGTCCTCAAGGTCCCCGCCAACACGACGATCGTGGGCGTCCCCGGCACGAACGCCGGCCTCACCGGGGCCATGCTCCAGATCCAGAACGTGGACAACGTCATCGTCCGCAACCTGACCTTCGCCGCCACCGAGGACTGCTTCCCGCAGTGGGACCCGACCGACGGCGACAAGGGCAACTGGAACTCCAACTACGACTCGGTGTCCCTGCGCGGCGCGACCCACGTGTGGGCGGACCACAACACGTTCACCGACGCGCCGCACTTCGACAGCGCCAACCCGAAGTACTTCGGCCGCGAGTACCAGATCCACGACGGCGCCCTCGACATCACCAAGGGCTCCGACCTGGTGACCGTCTCGCACAACCAGTTCACCAACCACGACAAGACGATGCTGATCGGCGGCAGCGACACCGACAGCGTCGGCAAGCTGCGCGTCTCCCTCCACCACAACGTGTGGAAGGGCATCATGCAGCGCGCCCCGCTGGCCCGCATCGGCCAGATCCACATCTACAACAACTACTACGACGTCACGCCCCTCAACGGGTACACGCCGCAGTACAGCATCAACTCCCGCGCCAAGGCCCAGGTCGTCGCGGAGAACAACCACTGGAAGCTGCCGTCCGGCGCGAAGGCCGCCAAGCTCCTCAGCGGTGACGGCACCGGCTCGGTCAAGGGCTCCGGCAACCTCGTCAACGGCACGGTGACCGACCTCGTCGCCGCCTACAACGCCGCCTCGTCCAAGGACCTGAAGACCACGGTCAACTGGACCCCGACCCTCACCGCGGGCCTGGAGGCCTCGGCGGCCAACCTGCCGGCGTCGCTGGCGACGACGACGGGGGCGGGCGTGCTCAAGTAGCACCCGAGACGCGCGAGGGCCGGGAGACCACGAGCCCCCGGCCCTCGCGCACCCACACCGCGCGGCCCGCCGCGCCACGGACCGTGCGGGGCCCGGGACACGTCCCCGGGCCCCGCACGGCGTCCGCCGGGCAACCTCCCACGGGACGGTTCACGCAGGTCGCATGACATTGTTCTCGGCGGCCGGGAGCCAACGGAAGTGATCCACGAGCGGCTCCACCAGGTGGGGGTCACGCAGCACCACACCGAGCTCGATGTCGTCGGAAAGGGCCCGGTCGGTGAGGTTGGCGCTGCCCAGGAACGCTGTGTGCCGGTCGGCCGCGATCAGTTTGGCGTGCAGGACGCCCGACGAGCCGATCCGATGCCAGACGTGTACGCGGTCGGGAAGCGCGGCGAACGCTGCCGCCGCCTGCGTCGACTCTTCGAGCAGGAGGTCCACGCGGGCCCCTCGGTCGACCGCTCGTCCTATCTCCGTGACGACGCTTCGCGCGCCGTGGGCGGCGAAACTGGCGATCAGCAGTGAGGTGTGTGCCGAGCGGATGACCTCCACGGCGACCCCACTGGTCAACCGTGCTGATACGGATGCGCTCATCGGTCCGCTCACCGCGACCTGTGCGGGTCCGGGCCGGGGGAGCGACCGGGCGGTGGCAAGGGCGAGCGCCAGCCCTGCTCCGGTCATGTCCGGAGCTTCGGCGCGCCAGACACGGCTGATCTCCGACAGTTGCTGCGCCAGTCCCGCGGCGGACTGGGCCGCGATGAAGCGGCCCCACGAGGGGTCCCCAGGACCGGTGACCGTACCGAGGGCTTGCTCCACGACTGCCGGAACGCCGGGTCATCGAGAGAGAGCCGGGCGGTGCAGGGGGCCTTCTTCACCGATGAAGAAGTGATCCGGCACGGTCCGTCCCCGGCCGAGCCTTTCGCCCGCAAGGTTTCGCGGATGCTCTTCGCGGGCGTCACCTGCGCGCACGAAGCTGCGGAGCGCACGCTGACCGGCGACTCCGTGCCGCGTTTCGAGCGTCTGACGCGGGCCGGCCTGTCGGCCGACCTCTGCGAGGCCCTGGTGAGGATCGCGGGTGAGGAGCGCCGTGACTTCTCGCTGTCCTTCGCCTGGTCGTCCGAGATGCCGATGGAGCAGCCCTCACCGCCGGTCGCGATCTCCCGTAGGCACGTCGACGCGCTGGAGGCGGTGGCGAAGGACCTGCGGGAGCGGCTGGGCCGGGAGGAGGGGGGTGGTCCTGACCGGGGTGGTGACGAACCTGTACCGGGACGTGGACCCGCGTGAGGCGACGATCTACGGCTCCTTCGTCCACGAGGTCGCCCCGCGCCAGCGGCGTGTCCGGGTGGAGCTGCGGCCCGAGGACGTCGGCAAGGCCGCCGAGGCTTGGCGGCGCGGGCTGGAGGTCGCGGTGACGGGGGATCCGGAGCCGCGCGGCACGGGGGTGCGGCGCGTGGAGGGGTTCGCGGTGTTGCAGGAGTAGAGGGCCCTGCCGGGCCGCTGCGGGTGGCGGCCCGGCAGGGCGAGCGGGTCTAGGGTCCGAGCGGCAGCGATGTCTGTTCGGCGGCCGGTCCGAGATACGTGTACTCCGTGGACCGCGCGATATCCATGGAGTCCAGTTGCTGGCGGAAGCGGACCCGGAAGTGGACGTTGTCCCCGAGACCGGGACGCATGCGCAGCAGTTCCTCGGGCTCCTCGAAACGTACGTCGTAGGCGGGCGCGTTCTTGGCCGTGCCCGTCTTCACCTTCACGAGGCCGCTCTCCCGCAGCTCCGTGACGCGGCCGGAGATGACGATCTCCTGATCGCGGTTCTTGGTCTCCCGGAGCCGTCTCACATAGTTCCGGCCCCGCTCGGTCAGTCGTGCGCGACGCATGTGGCCGTCGGCGTCGTACCAGGTCACGCCCATGTCCAGCGCATACCGGCTCAGCGCCCGGGACACGGCTTCGACCGCGTCGAAGAGCTGCGCCCATGAGCGGACGTCACGTTCCGACTCCAGGGCGTCGAGCAGCGTGGTGAGGGTGCCGAGGCCGGTGGAGGCGGCGGACGTGGCGGGGCGTCCAGAGCGTCGGCTTCGGTGGCGTCGCCGGGGGCGGTGACCGGGCGGGCGTGCACCACGGTGCTGCCCGCCGAGATTCCGGTGAGTTCCAACTGGACCGGAGTGCCCGCGGCGACCGAGACCATGTGCTCGACGGGCTGCAGCAGCGCGTCGCCCCACTGGAAGCGGAGAGCCCCGCCGTCGGTGTCCGGTCCGGTCAGCCGGAGCCGCAGCTCTTCGTCGAGCCGGGCGTCCGGAGCGTACTCCCGTGCCGCCGCCAGTCGGCTCGCGCGGTGGTCCGCCTCGATCTCCTCGTCGTCCCGGTCCTCGGTACCCAGCTGATCAAGGAGGCGTGCGGCGCGCTCGGCCTCGCCGGGATCGTCTCGAAGGAGCGCGCGCCTGCGCTCGCGCCAGCTGTCGCCGGTCACAGTCGCACCTCCAGGTATCCGCGTGCCGGGGCGGCACTCTCTTCGGACGGCGAACGGTCCTTCCCGTCGGGCAGTCTGCAGCGCTGCCACCAGTCGTCCCACACACCCCGTTGCGTGAAGTATGTCCGCTCTTCGGGTGTGAAGCGCTCCGGCTCGAAGATATGGGCGACCGGCCGGTACCCGATACGGAGGGGAGAGACGCCGAACCCCTCATTCTGTCCCGGCTCTGGAATGCGGTGGTCAGCCACTTGGAGCCGGGCCTGCCGCGTACCGCACGCTCGGCCCGGGTGTCGATCAGAAGGGTCGCGTCGATGTTCCCGGGGTCGGTTTTCGCACTGACGAAACTGCCGCCGAGTCGGATCCGGTGGATGAGCGGGAGGCCCGCGAGGACGTCCGCGTAGGTGTCCTCCAGAGTGAGGAAACGGTCGACATAGTCGAGCAAGCCGTCCCAGAGCGCTGTGCGTGTCACGGAGTCCTGGAACTTCGGCGCGCCGACCAGCATGGCCTTCGCTTCGTCGAGGGAGACGGAGTACCGGCCCATGGGGAGGAATCCGTTGGCCGCGAAGGTGGGTGGCACGTGAGGTCCCTTCGGGTGTCGGAGAGCGTCGTCACAGCGGTCGGAGCGGGGCGGTACGGGTCATCCTGCCGGGACGGCTCCAAGGCCGCCGCCGGTTCCGGAGAACTGCTCCGTTGACGCGCACCCCTGGCAGCGGTGGGGGTCGGGGCCGCGGTAGGCGTGGTCGCAGGTGTCGCAGTTGCGGAGGGGGTGCCGGACGGGCGGGGGCTGTTCGGGGGCGCGGTAGGGCGGGAGGGGCGGCAGTTTGGCCGTCAGGCGGTGGGCCAGGAAGGCGGCGGGCCGGATCAGGGGCTCCAGGGGCAGGTCGCCGGCCAGGGCCTTGCGTACGGCGGTGGGGGTGAGGTCGCGCTCCAGCCAGGCGACGACGCCGGGCGCGAGGTGTTCGGCGTCGGTGGCGGAGAGCAGCAGGCGGGGGTCCTCGCGGCGGAGGCCGGCGAGGACGTCGGTGGCCGCCCGGAGGAGGTCGGGGGAGGCGTACGCGGGCTTCGGTACGGCGGGGAGGGCCCGGCGGCGGGCGGGTTCCTGCTGCGGGGAGGTGGCCGTGCGGCGGGTCGGGGGACGGGCCGGAGGGCTGGGTGCCTCGCCCGGTTCGGACGCGGTGTCGCGTCGGCCGGGCTGGTTGCAGGAGACGGTGCGGGTGACGAGGCGGCCGGTCGGGGTGCGTTCGCGGATGCGGCGCAGGTAGCCGTGGGTCTCCAGCTCGTTCAGGGCGGCGGCGATACGGGTCGGGCCCTCGGGGAAGCGGGCGGCGAGGGTCTTGATGCCGACGGGGGCGCCGGTGGGGAGGGACTGGATGTGACAGGCCAGTCCGATCGCCAGCAGGGAGAGGTCCGGGTGCTGGGTGAGGTGGTTGCCGATCACCGTGAAGCGGGCGGTGTGGCGGGTGTTGTCGTGGGTGACGCCACCCGGGTGCCGCTTCGTGTGGGCGGGCCGGGAGGGGTGGTTTTTGTCGCCGTTACGGGACTGGGCGTGCGGGCGCACGCTAGTGTTTTGGGTGTCCATCGGGAAGGTGCTTTCTTCCTTGGTGGTCAGGCCCTCGCGATGGGACGTCATTCCCAGCGGGGGCCGTTTGCGTGTCTGGGGCTGTGTGCCGTGTTGCGCTGAGCGTAGGGCAGACAACCTGTGGCATATCCACTCCAGTTGGTGATGTTCACCCGCGCGAGTGAGCGTGCGCCGTGGGCGGGAGGGGTGGGGCTTGGCGGGGTTTCTTTCTCTCCCGTAGTTCTTGGGAAAGACGTCCGACGGCACCGGAACACACGCGATCGGGTTCCGGTGCCGGTGTCGTTTCCGCTGGTCAGCGTGGAGGGAGATCGAGTTCCGCCCATACGGTCTTACGGGGGGCCGGCCCGAGCTCCACGCCCCAGCGGTCGGCGAGGGCCTCGACGAGGAGCAGGCCGCGTCCTGACTCGGCGTCGGGGGTGGGTGGGCGGCGGTGCGGGAGGTCGTCACCGCGGGTGTCCGTGACCTCGATGCGGAGGGTGGCGCCGTCGGTCAGGAGGGCGAGGCGGAAGTCGCGTCCGGCGAGCCGGCCGTGGGTGGCCGCGTTGGCGGCGAGCTCGGCGACGAGGTGTTCGGCGGCCTCGGTGGTGCGGTGGGGCAGGTTCCGGCCGCGCATCCAGTCCGTGGCGAGCAGCCGGGCGAGGCGGGCGCCGCGGGGTGTGGGTGACAGGAGCACGCTGAAGTGGTCGGCGGATGACAGAAGTTGGGTGGACTTTTCGCTGTTCACGGGACCGAGGGTGGCCGGACGTGCTTACCGTGAACAGTGACGGACCCGGTACGTAGGGTGACTGTCGGTGCTTGTCGGCCGCTGTCCGGACCGTCGGAAAAACCGGCCTACGAGTAAGGGCGTTGCACAGCACGGCGGTACGACAGAGGGGTGCGGCATGTCGGTGGACGGCGAGGCGGTACGGCTCCGGACCGAGACGGACGAACCGGGGTGGGAGGTGGACCCGGACGACGAGTGGGGCGTGGCCGTTCTCACCACGGTGGGCCGTCAGTTGAGGCTGAGGCGGGAGGCCGTGGGGATGCGGGTCGCCGACTTCGCGGCGGCGGTCAAGTACGGGGACGACCTCGTCTACAAGGTCGAGGGCGGCAAGCGGATTCCCCGGCAGGAGTACCTGGACAGGGCCGACGAGGTGCTGGACGCGGGCGGACTCATCGCGGCGGCCTGGGAGGACGTGAAAAAGGTCCGGTATCCGAAAACAGTTCGGGAGCTGGCCAAGCTGGAGGCCCAGGCGGTAGAGATCGGCATCTACGAGAGCAACGGCATCAACGGACTTCTGCAGGTCCCCGACCACGCACGCGCCCTGTTCGAAGCCATGCAGCCTCCCTACTCCCCGGAGGAGGTGGAGCGGATGGTGGTCGCACGCGCGGCTCGTTCGTCGATCTATGAGCGTTCACCTGCGCCTGCGCTCAGCTTCGTCCTGGAAGAAGCGGCTCTGCGTCGCCCGATCGGGGGCACAATGGTGTTGCGCCAGCAGCTCGAACGTCTGTTGGAGGTGGGTCGGCTGCACAACGTCGTTCTTCAGGTGATGCCGCTGAACTGCGAGACGCACTCCGGCATGGACGGCAAGATCGAGCTGCTGAAGTTCGCAGACGGTTCGGCAGTGGGCCGTTCCGATGGTGCGTTCAACGGTCGGCCGACCTCGGAACCCAAACACCTGCGCATCCTTGAGTTGCGGTATGGCACCATCCGGGCTCAGGCCCTCTCGCCACGGGAGTCGCTGGCCTTCGTCGAACAACTGCTGGGAGAGACATGACCCGCAAGACCACTGCCGGAGACGCCTCCGAGCTGGCGTGGTTCAAGAGCAGCTACAGCAGCGGCAACGACGGCAACTCCTGCGTCGAGCTCGCTCTCACCCCCGGCGCCGTGCACGTCCGCGACTCCAAGAACACCGGTGGCCCTCAGCTCGCGCTCACGCGCCGGGCGTGGGCCGACTTCGTGGCACACGCATCGGGAAGCTGAGCCTCCGACTGTGCGGAGAGGCCCGGAAACAAGCCGTTTCCGGGCCTCTGGGCGTACGTGACGCGTCCTACGCGGTCGGCTTCTCCTCGAGGCGCGGGAAGAGGACCGCGCCCTTGGTGACCGTCGAGCCGGCGGGGAGCAGGCCCCAGGTGCCGGACTCCTGGACCTTCTGGTCCGCCAGGGCGCCGAGGCCGGCCTCCGCGCCGAGGGAGTCCCACAGCTTCTGGGAGGTCTCCGGCATGACCGGGTTGAGGAGGACCGCCACCGCGCGCAGGGACTCCGCGGCCGTGTAGAGGATCGTCGCCAGGCGCGCCTTGCCCTCGTCGGAGGTGTCCTTGGCGACCTTCCAGGGCTCCTGCTCCGTGATGTAGCCGTTGACCTGCTTCACGAAGTCGAACACGGCCAGGATGCCGCCCTGGAAGTCCAGCTCCTCGCCGATCTTCCGGTCGGCCTCCGTGACGGCCTTGGCGAGGCCGTCGTGGATCGCCTTCTCCGCGTCACCGTCGGCCGTCGAGGCCGGCAGCTCGCCGCCGAAGTACTTGCCGACCATCGCGGCCACGCGGGAGGCGAGGTTGCCGTAGTCGTTCGCCAGCTCGCTGGTGTAGCGGGCGGAGAAGTCCTCCCAGGAGAAGCTGCCGTCCTGGCCGAAGGCGATCGCCCGCAGGAAGTACCAGCGGTACGCGTCCACGCCGAAGTGCGAGGTCAGGTCCTGCGGTTTGATGCCGGTCAGGTTGGACTTGCTCATCTTCTCGCCGCCGACCATCAGCCAGCCGTTCGCGGCGACCTTCCCGGGCAGGGGGAGGCCCTGCGCCATCAGCATGGCCGGCCAGATGATCGCGTGGAAGCGGAGGATGTCCTTGCCGACCAGGTGCACGTCGGCGGGGAAGGTGGCCCCGAACTTCTCCGGGTTCTCGTTGTAGCCGACCGCGGTGGCGTAGTTCAGCAGGGCGTCGACCCACACGTAGATCACGTGCTTGTCGTCCCACGGGACCGGCACGCCCCAGTCGAACGTCGAGCGGGAGATGGAGAGGTCCTGCAGGCCCTGGCGGACGAAGTTCACGACCTCGTTGCGCGCGGACTCCGGCTGGATGAAGCCCGGGTTGGCCTCATAGTGGGCGAGGAGCTTCTCGCCGTACTCGCTGAGCTTGAAGAAGTAGTTCTCCTCGCTGAGGATCTCCACCGGCTTCTTGTGGATCGGGCACAGCTTCTGGCCCGCGTACTCGCCCTCGCCGTCGAGCAGCTCGCCGGGGAGCTTGTACTCCTCGCAGCCCACGCAGTACGGGCCCTCGTAGCCGCCCTTGTAGATCTCGCCCTTGTCGTACAGGTCCTGCACGAACTCCTGGACGCGGTCGGTGTGCCGCTTCTGCGTGGTGCGGATGAAGTCGTCGTTCGCGATGTCGAGGTGTTCCCAGAGGGGCTTCCACGCCTCGTCGACGAGCTTGTCCGCCCACTGCTGCGGGCTGACGCCGTTCGCCTCCGCGGTGCGCATGATCTTCTGACCGTGCTCGTCCGTGCCGGTGAGGTACCACACCTTCTCGCCGCGCTGGCGGTGCCAGCGGGTGAGCACGTCGCCTGCGACGGTCGTATAGGCGTGGCCCAGGTGAGGAGCGTCGTTGACGTAGTAGATGGGGGTCGAGACGTAGTACGCCTTCGCCCCCTGCTTCTCGGATCCAGTGGCCGCCATGGTCGAAATCCTACTGGCCCCGGCGAGCTCGGCTCGCACGCGTTTCGGGGGGCGGACGGGAATCCCGTCCGCCCCCCCCCCGGAGGAGGAACGAGGCGGTGGCTACGGGCGCCAGGCCGCCAGTACGCCCTCGTAGAGCTCCTTGTCGGTGAGCTCGCGGGGGGTGGGGCCCGC
The DNA here is from genome assembly GCF_055633275.1 of Streptomyces sp. 12E. NCBI lineage: Bacteria > Bacillati > Actinomycetota > Actinomycetes > Kitasatosporales > Streptomycetaceae > Streptomyces > Streptomyces sp. 12E. The sequence goes on from NZ_JBVNCJ010000001.1 coordinate 3,748,811, forward strand.
GTGGAAGAAGGAGGTGTTCCCCGTCTTCAGCTTGCGGAGGTAGTCGAAGGCCTTGTTGTCGTGCTCGCCGAAGGCGACGAAGGAGAAGAAGACGGCGGGGTGGTTCTTCGCCGCGTCGGTGAGGGCCTGGGTGGCGGGGGTCTTGGCGTCCGGCGCGCCGTCCGTCTGGAAGACCACCAGGGCGGGGGTGCCGGCCGGTTCCTCGGCGTGTCGTGCGAGGACGGCCTCGACGGCCGCGTGGTAGCTGGTGCGGCCCATGCGGCCGAGGCCGGCGTGCAGCTCGTCGATCTTGTTCTCGTGGTCGGTGAGGGTCAGCTCGCCGGTGCCGTCCAGCTCGGTGGAGAAGAACGTGACGTGGAGGGTGGCCTCGGTGTCGAGGTGGGCGGCGAGGGCGAGGGTCTGCTCGGCGAGGGCCTGGGCGGAGCCGTCCTTGTAGTACGGGCGCATGGAGGCGGAGCGGTCGAGGACGAGGTAGACCTTGGCGCGGGCGCCGGTGAGGCCGTGGTGCGCGAGCGTGGCGCCGGCTGCCTCGTGGGCGGTGGTGAGGGTGGTGCCGCGGAGCTTCGCGGCGGGGGTGGCGGGTTGTCCGGCCTCGGCCTCGGCCGCCGGCTCGGGCACGGTTTCCTGTTCGGCCTCGGCTTCGCCTTCGGCCGGGTTCTCGTTCCCACCCGCACCGCCCGTGCGGCTCTCGTCGTCGGGTGCGGGTGGCCCCTGCGGGGCGTCCTCGCCGTCGGCGGCTGCGGGCACGGCCTCGGCGACAGCCGCGGGCTCCTCGTCAGGCTCGGCCTCCGGCTCGACCGTGGCCTCGGCTTCGGCCTCGGTGGCGGCCGTGGACTCCTCATCGGCCTTGGCTTCCGACTCGGGCTCGGGCTTCGCCTCGGGCTCCGGCTCGGCCTCCGGTTCGGTCACGGCCTCGGGCTTCGCCTCGGTCTCCGGCTCCGGCTCGGCTTCGGGCTTCGTCTCGACCTCCACCTCCGGCTCGGGTTCGGCGGCGGCCTCGGGCTTTGACTCCGGCTCCGGCTCGACCGTGGCCTCGGCCTCGGTGGCGGCCTTGGCTTCCGGCTCCGGCTCGGCCTCCGGTTTGGTCACGGCTTCGGGCTTCGCCTTGGCTTCCGGTTCCGGCTTCGGCTCGGCAGCGGGCTCGGGCTCTGCCTTGGCTTCGGGCTCGGTCTCCGGCTCGGGCTTGGTGACAGCCTCGGGCTTTGACTCCGGCTCCGGCTCGACCGCGGCCTCGGCCTCGGTGGCGGCCTTGGCTTCCGGCTCCGGCTCGGCCTCCGGTTCGGTCACGGCTTCGGGCTTCGCCTTGGCTTCCGGTTCCGGCTTCGGCTCGGCAGCGGGCTCGGGCTCTGCCTTGGCTTCGGGCTCGGTCTCCGGCTCGGGCTTGGTGACAGCCTCGGGCTTTGACTCCGGCTCCGGCTCGACCGCGGCCTCGGCCTCGGTGGCGGCCTTGGCTTCCGGCTCCGGCTCGGTCTCCGGCTCGGTCACGGCTTCGGGCTTCACCTCGGCTTCGGGCTTCGCCTCGGCCTCCGGTTCCGGCTCGGCGGCGGCCTCGGGCTCTGCCTTGGTCTCCGGCGCGGGTTCCGTCGTGGCCTCGGGGGCGGGTGTCGGGGTCGTCCCGGGTTCCTGGGCGGGATCCGGGGCCGCGGGGTCGTCCGAGCGGGTGGGGCCGGGTACCGCGACGTTGTCGAAGGCCGCGGAGACCAGGTCGTGCTCCTCGCGGGGCTCCGGTACCGAGACCGCGGCGGACGGCGGGGTGGGCTCGGGGGACGGGGACGGGACCTTCGGGGCCGCCTGCTCCACCGGCTCCGCCGGGGACGTGCTCGCCGTCTCGGCGGCGTCCGCCGCACCCCCCGCTTCGGCGGACCTCGCTTTGCGTGACCGACCGAACGCGTTCCGCAGGAGAGTGAGAATGCCCATGTGCGCAACCCTTCGCGTGGTTGATGCCCGTCAATCCCTGGCCAGGACGGACACGTAAGGTTAACGGCCCGCAAGGGCGATCTTGGGCAGGGTTGGGTTTGCGGAATCGTATATGTCAAGGGTGTGATTCGGCCCGGCGCGACGTCCCAGACGCTGCCGCAGGTTCACCCGCCGTTCACCCCGATGCCCGGCTGTCGCACGTATGTGCTCCTACGGTCACGCTGACACCACGGGCACCCAAGGAGAGAGAACGTGCGAAAGCTGCTGCCGTTGATCGGAACGCCGTCCGGTTCCCACCCCGGCGGCCGGTCCGCCCTGACCTGCCGTTTCCGGTGTGGTGACGCCTGCTTCCACGAGGTGCCCAACACCAGCTCCAACGAGTACGTCGGTGACGTCATCGCCGGCGCCCTCAGCCGCCGCTCCATGATGCGTGCCGCCGCCGTCGTGACCGTCGCCGCGGCCGGCGCCGGAGCGGTCGGTGTCGCCGCCGCGCCCGAGGCGCAGGCGGCCCCCGCCGCCGGGAAGGGCGGCCACGGGCACGGCCACAAGCCCAAGGGCGCCCGCGGTCTGCGGTTCACGCCCGTCGCGCCGAACACCGCCGACGCCGTGACCGTGCCGGAGGGCTACCGGCAGAACGTCGTCATCCGTTGGGGCGAGCCCATCCTGCGCGGCGCGCCCGCCTTCGACCCGGAGAGGCAGAGCGCCAAGGCGCAGGCCGGGCAGTTCGGGTACAACTGCGACTTCCTCGCCCTGCTGCCGCTGCGCGGTGAGCGCGACCGGCAGCTGCTCGTCGCCAACCACGAGTACACCGACGAAGTCCTCATGTTCCGGGACTACGACGCCGCCAACCCCACCCGCGAGCAGGTCGAGATCGCCTGGGCCGCGCACGGGCTCGCGGTGGTCGCGGTCGAGGAGGAGCGCCGCACCGGCAAGCTGACGCCCGTCAACCGGCACCAGCTCAACCGTCGCCTCACCGCCACCTCCGAGTTCCGGCTCACCGGGCCCGTCGCCGGGTCCGACCTGGTGAAGACCTCTGCCGACCCCAGCGGCACCAAGGTGCTCGGCACCCTCAACAACTGCGCCGGCGGCACCACCCCGTGGGGCACGACCCTGCACGGCGAGGAGAACTTCAACCAGTACTTCGCCAACGGCAGCAGCGCGACCGACAAGCGGTACGGCATCGGCACCGGTGCCACCGAGCGCAAGTGGGAGCGGTTCGACAAGCGGTTCGACCTCGCCCAGGAGCCCAACGAGGCGCACCGGTTCGGGTATGTCGTCGAGCTGGACCCGTACGACCCCGACTCCACCCCGCGCAAGCACACCGCGCTCGGCCGGTTCAAGCACGAGGGCGCGACGGTGCGGCTGACGCACGACGGGCGTCCGGTCGTGTACTCGGGCGACGACGAGCGGTTCGACTACTTCTACAAGTTCGTCGGCAGCAAGCGGATGCGGCACGGCAACAGCCGCTCCGCCCGCGAGCACAACCTCTCGCTGCTCGACGAGGGCACGCTGTACGTCGCCAAGCTCAGCGGTGACTCCCCGGCCTTCGAGATCGACGGTACCGGCAAGCTCCCGAGGGACGGCGAGTTCGACGGCAGCGGCCGGTGGATCCCGCTGGCCACCGCCACCGCCGACGGCGCCGTCTCGCACGTCGAGGGCATGACCGCCGAGGAGGTCTTCGTCTTCACGCGCCTGGCCGGCGACAAGGTCGGCGCCACCAAGATGGACCGGCCCGAGGACATCGAGCCCAACCCGGTGACCGGCAAGGTCTACATGGCCCTCACCAACAACTCCAACCGCGGCAAGTCCGGTTACGCCGCCGCCGACGAGGCCAACCCGCGCAACTCCAACAAGCACGGCCACGTGCTCGAACTGACCGAGCGCTGGAACCGGGCGGACAGCACCCGCTTCGCCTGGTCGCTGTTCCTGGTCGCAGGCGACCCGGAGGACCCGGCGACGTACTTCGCCGGGTTCCCGAAGGACTCCGTCAGCCCGATCTCCTGCCCGGACAACGTCGCCTTCGACGACCACGGCAACCTGTGGATCTCCACCGACGGCAGCGCCCTCGGCTCCCACGACGGCCTCTTCGGCGTCGCCACGCGCGGCGACCGGCGCGGTGAGCTGAAGCAGTTCCTCACCGTGCCCAACGGTGCGGAGACCTGCGGTCCGGTCATCCAGGACCGGCGGGTGCTGGTCGCCGTGCAGCACCCGGGCGAGGTGGACGGGGCGACGGTCGACCGGCCGGCCAGCACCTGGCCCGACGGGCCCGGCACGTACGTCCGCCCGGCCGTGGTCGCGGTGTGGCGCGCGGACGGGCGGGACATCGGGGTCTGAGGCCACCGGGGTCCGGGGCGGGGCGCGGGAGCGGCCGGATCAGGGACCGGGGACCAGGTCCTGATCCAGCCACTCCCGGTACGCCGGGCCTGTCGCGCCACCTCCCGGTACGCCTCGGCCGGATCGGGATAGACGCCCTCCAGCTCCGTCTCCGTACGCGCCGCCAGCAGCAGCCGTACGCCCAGCGGGTCGCCGTGCAGCCGGCGGACCGCCGTCTCGGGGCGGGAGGGCGAGGTCGGCTGGCACACGGTGACGACCTCGCCGAGGGCGACCAGGGACGCGGCCGCGGTGGCACCACTGCCTACTGCTGGGAGGCGTGCAGGGTCAGGTCGGCCACCAGTGCCCGGTGGTCGGTGTCCGGGAGGTCGAGGAAGCGGGCTCGGGGCGCGGCGAAGTCGGCGGAGACCAGGACGTGGTCGATCTGGGCGCCGAACGCCGGGGCGGTGCGGGACGGCCAGGTCGGGGTCCGGTCGGCGCCGGCCAGGCGGGCCGCGTCGCGCAGGCCGGTGTCGAGGAGGCGGCGGAAGGCCGCGTGGTCCTGGGAGGCGTTGAAGTCCCCGGCGAGCACGGTGGGGGTGTCCCGGCCGGCGGCGGCCGCGTCCCGCAGCCGGCCGAGCTCCCGCCGCCACAGGTCCACCTGGCCGGGCAGCGGCGGCATGGGGTGCGCGAGCTGGAGCCGTACGGCGTGCCCGTCGACGTCGGCGACGGCGCCGGGCATCCCCATGGCGCCGGGGACGCCGTCGGTGGCCCGCAGCGGGAAGCGGCTGAGGATGACCGAGCCCTCGGAGCCGCCGCCCTCCACCGCCTGCCGGTGGGGGTAGGCGTCGGCCAGCTCCCGCCGCAGGGCCGCGTCGCAGGTGTACTCGCACTCCTGGACGAACACGACGTCCGGTCCCTCACGGCGTACGGCGTCGACCAGCGCACCGGTGGCCTGCCCGAACTCCACGTTCGAGGTCAGCACCCGCAGCTCGGCGACGGGCGGCCCCGCGGGGTCGCCGGTCTTCCCGTACGGCTCGATGAACCAGGCCAGCAGACCCAGCAGGGCCACGCCCCACACCGCGCCGGTCCACCACCGGGCGAAGAGGGTGCACAGCAGCCCGGCGGCCGTGGGCACGAGCAGCCAGGGCAGGAAGGCGAGGAGCTGGGGCACGGGGGTGACGCCGTCGGCGCCGGCGGTCCGGCAGCCGACGACCACGCTCACCCCGGTGAACAGCAGCCCCGCGCACCGGGCGCCGAACCGACGGCGTCGCCCGGTCCGCCCGGACCCGTCCCCGGTGACCGACGGGTCGGCAGTCCCAGTCTCCAACGTTCCGGCCTTCCGCTCGCGGACGTGATGCCCGAATCCTCCCTCAAGGACGGGGGAGCGTGGCGGGTGGTCGCCGGGGACGACCGCCCCGGGCGGTGGCGCGGGACGGGGAGGCGCGGCGGTTTCCGAGGCGGCCGGTCAGCCAGGAGGCGAGGGCCACCGTCAGGCCCAGGGCGAGGAGGAGCCAGGCCGCCGTGCGCAGGGTGGCGGTGAGGGCGTCGTAGACCGCGGCCGCCGCCAGGCGGTGGACGCGGTCGGGCAGGCCGGCCAGGGTGAGCCGGCGGCCGACGGCGATCGCGAGGACGAGCAGGGCGCCGCCCAGGGCCGTGCCCAGGCCGGTCGCGGTGAGCGCGCGCCGGCGGCAGGCGGCGACGGCGATCCCGGCGGCGGCGAGGACGACGGCCGCGAGCGGCAGCCAGAGGGCGGCGGCGTCCAGCACGTGGTACCCCTTGCGGAGCCCGGCCACCTCCGCGGCCGGCACCACCGCGACCTCGGTGTGCTCGACGGGGACGCGGTGGGCGAAGGGCATGCGGTCGGCGGCGAGCTGCGCGCGTACCCGCGTGGTGACGAGGGCGAGGTCGACGGTGACCGGGCCGGGGGCGGCCGCGTCGTCGCGCAGGGCGTGCAGGACGGCTTCGTGAACGGCCCTGTTCCCCGTCTCCCACGCGGTGCGGAACGCCTCGGTGCGGGTGAAGGAGCGGATCGCGTCGCGGACGAACGGGCCGAGGGGGGTGTCGGCCGTGCCGGCCGTCCCCGTCTCCAGTTCCCGTACGACCTCGTCCCCCACCGCGTCGGCGACGGTCTCGCGCACGTCGGGGTCGGTGGCCAGCGGAGCCATGGCGCCGACGTACCGGCCGGTGTCGGCGAGGCCGAACGTCACCCAGGCGGCGAGGGTGCCACAGGGGGCGAGGAGGCAGGCGAGGGCGACGAGGGCCGCGGAGAGGGCGTCGCGCAGGCGCGTACGGCGGTCGTCGTGGTGGAGGGGCACGTCTCCAGGCAAGGGGCGGGGGGTCCGGTGCGCGAGCGCTGGGGGCGCGTACGGGTGTACGGGGCTGCCCGGACGGGGCCGTGCGAGCCCGTGCCGCCCCGCGGCAGGACCGCCTGCGGAGGGCGGGGCCTACTTCAGGCGGTCGCCCCGTGCGTCCTCGCGGGTGTAGAAGCGGTAGAACATCGTCAGGAACACCCCCGTCGCGACCAGCAGGCCCACGATCGTGGAGCGCAGGACGCCGGGGCTGGGGGCCTGGACGACCAGGAAGCCGATCGCGCTGCCGCTGAGGGCGGCCCAGAGCACCGCGTGCAGTTCGCGCCGCACCTTCGGCGCCAGGGCGAGGAGCGCCATGAACAGCAGGGAGAACACGAGGCCGGCGAAGAAGCCGTACAGGAAGTTCTCCACGGTGATCGGCCCGCCGTAGCGCCGGTTGGCCGCCACCCAGTAGCCGTACAGGACTCCGAGCAGGACGGGTACGACGACCTTCGCCATCCGGTGGGTCCGCGCGCCGAAGACGTCGGTCGTGCCGGCCGGCTCGATCATCCCCCGGGGCCGGGGTGCCGTGTGCGTCATGGGAGCACTCCTCTCTCCTCGCCCCCGCCCCACCAATGGACACCTCCCCGGACCCGTCGGCAAGTGGAGACCGGATGCGGGCCGCACGGCGCCGTGTTTCGCTGGGGCCGTGAGTCCGGGCAGCGGGGGACACGGCCTGCACGACCGGTACCCCCCGGCCGGTCGGCGCGACGTCGTGCACCGGCACGAGATGCTGCGGCTGAGGGGCCGCAGCGTCACCTGGGTGCCGCCGTTGCTGCTGCTCACGGCCATCACGGTGGCCGACTACAACACCACCGGCGAATTCCGGATCATCTCCTGGATCGTGCTGGTGCCGGGCATCGCCTGCGCGATCTGCGGGGTGTGGGGCACGGCCCTGTTCGCCGTGCTCTCCCTCGTCGCCTACACCCTCGTGGACAGCGCCTGGCCGCACCAGTTCCAGGCGGGGCTGCCGGACTTCATCCTCGTCTCCGCCGGCGGCGTCCTCGCCACGCTGGCCTGCGTGGTGCGGGTGCGCGGTGAGCGCCGCGCGCTGCACATGCGGGACGTCACCGACACCGTGCGGCGCACCGTGCTGCGCCCCCTGCCGCCGGACTGGGGCGGCCTGGAGCACGCCGGGGTGTACCTCACCGCGGACGCCCAGGCCCGCGTCGGCGGCGACTTCTACGACATCCAGCCGGGCCCGTACGGCACCCGGGTACTGGTCGGTGACGTGCAGGGCAAGGGGCTGGGCGCGGTGGAGACGGCGTCGGTGCTGCTCGGGGCGTTCCGCGAGGCGGGTTACCACGAGGCGGAGCTGACGGCGGTCGCCGACCGGCTGGAGACCCGGATGCTGCGGCACCGCGAGTACACCACGGCGCTCGGCCGGGACGACGGCGACCGCTTCGCCACCGCCGTGCTGCTCGGCTTCCCGGCGGACCGCACCGACGTGGTGGACGCCGTCGTCTTCGGCCACGAACCCCCGCTGGCCGTCGGCCCCGGCGGAGTGCGGTCCCTGCCGGCCGGCGGAGGGCTCCCGATCGGCTGCCGCGACCTCGGCCCCGGACCGCCGCCGCTGTGCCGGGTGCCGGTCGCCGCCGACGAGACGCTGCTGCTGGTCACCGACGGCGTGACCGAGGCCCGGGACGGCGCCGGCGACTTCTACCGGCTCGCCGACGACCTGGCCCGGGCGGTGGCGGCGGACCCGCGGGCCGTCGCACCGGGCCGGCTGGTCGCCGTCGTACGGGACGGGACGCTGCGGCACAGCCGGGGGCGCCTGGCCGACGACACCACCGCCTTCGCCGTACGACGGGCCCGCGCGGCGGGGGGCGAAGGCCCCGAAGAGGGACGTTCACCCCACTGACGTCCCCCCGTGCGTCCGCAGCGGTTACCGTGCTGCGGTAGGTGATCGACAGGGGAGGGGACCATGCCCGGAACCGTGCTGCTGCTGGCGGCCTCGCCGCTGGGCCGCGGGCGGCTGGTGGACGCGGCTTCCGTGCTCCCGGTCCTCGCGGCGGTGCCGCCCGCCGTGCTGTCCGGCGCGGACACCGCGAACGTCGTCGAACTCGCCGACCCGCTGGAGCCGCAGGCCGTGCTGACCCGGCTGCGCGCCGCCGCCGCGGCGCCGGGGCCGCTGACCGTGTACGTCACCGGTCAGCTCCAGCTCGACCGCCGTCAGCGGCTGCCGCATCTGGCGCTGGCCCGGACGACCGCGTCCACCGTGCGGTACACCGGGCTGCCGTGGCACTGGTTCCGGGAGGAGCTGCGGCTGCGTCCGGCGGGCGCGACGACGCTGTTCCTCGATCTGCACGCCGACCCGGAGACCTGGCAGGTGCTGGGCGCGGCGCGCCCGCCGGGCCCGTTCCCGCTCGACTGCGGCCCCGACAACGCCGTCTACGGCCGTGTCGCGCCCCCGCCGTCCCGCCGCGGGGTCGCGGCGCCGGCGTACATGAAGGCGGTCGCGACGATCCTGCGCAGCGGATGGCGCCCGCCGGACGAGGAGCTGCACCAGCAGGCGCTGACGCGGATCGCGCCGGAGAGCGCGGGCGCCGATCTGCCGCTGGCGCGGCGCGGGCCGGTGCCGGGCGATCCGCACGCGGCCGTCACCGCCGCCGTGCGCTCGGGCCGGCACGCGGACGCCGACGCGCTCGCCGCGCGGCTGGAGCAGGCGGCCGTCCTGGCGCACGGGCCCGCCTCCGAGGAGGCGCTGCACTGGACGGAGGTCCGGGCGGACCTGGCGATGCTGGCCGGGGACGCGGCGCGCAGCTGCCGTGCCTGGCTGGCCGTCGCGAGCGCCCGGCTGACCGCCGGGCAGTCGGCGGACGCGCCCGCCGTCGAGGCGGCCGTGGACCGGGCGCACCACCAGTGGGGCCGGATCGGCGATCCGGCCAGGGCCCGTGAACTCGGGCCGGTGCTGGCCGAGTTGCGCGGCCGGGTGCCGGGGCGGCGCGAAGGGGCCCTGGACCACGTGCGGCGGCAGTTGCGGCAGTTGCAGACACAGGGCTGAGCGCGGCCGGTCACCCGTCGGGCCGTGCCGCCGGGCCGCTCCGGCCTGCCGCTGCCGGCGCCTCCCGGTCCGTTCCCGCCGGGCCGCTCCGGCCGGCCGTCCTACCGGACCGCCGCCTCCACCGGTGTCGTGGTCCGGTGGTCCGGCTCGGGGTCGACGGCCCTGGCGGGGCCCGCGTTGGCAGCCAGGACCAGCGTCGCGACCGCGGCGACGGCCGCGGCGAGACCGCGGGCGTAACGCTCGGTGGTGCGTGTGCGTTCCAGCACGGCGACCTCGCAACAGCAACGGGTTAAGCACGTTTAATCCGCGGTTTAACCTAGGGGCTGTCGGACGCGAACGGCAAGGGGCAATGGGGGAGTTGCTGTGGGGGAACGGGACGAGCCGGCGACCATCGGGCGGCGGGTGCAGCAGTTGCGGGTGGAGCGCGGACTGACCCAGCGACAGCTGGCGGAGCCGGTGTACACGCCCGCGTACATCTCCACGCTGGAGGCGGGACGGGTGCGCCCCTCCGACGACGCGTTGCGGCACCTCGCCGACCGTCTCGGCGTCGCGTTCGACGAACTGGCCACCGGGCGTTCCGCCCGGCTGGTGACCGAGCTGCACCTGCGGCTGACCGAGGCGCGGCACACCCTCGCCGTCGGCGAGACGGAGGCCGCGGTGGAGCAGTACGCCGGGCTGCTCGCCGAGGCGGAGGCGCACGGCCTGGCCGAGGAGCAGGCCGCCGCACTGCTGGGGCTCGGCGAGTGCGCCCTGGAGACCGGCGAACTCGTCGAGGGGCGACAGTACTTCGAGCGGGCCGAGGACCGCCTCGCCGAGGAACCGCTGCCCGCCCGGGTGCCGGCGCTGCGCGGACGGGCCGTCGCCCACTACCTCGCGGGCGAACTGCGTTACGCGGTCTACCTCCTTGAATCCACGATCGACGAGCTGAACCGGGGCGGCCTGCACGACCCGGACGCCCTGCTGCTGCTCTACGCCAGCGCGATCGGCCCGTACATGGACATGGGCGCGCACGCGCGGGCCGCGCAGGCGGCGGAGTTCGCGCTGGCGCTCGCGCCGCAGTCCGGCGACCCGGCGCTGGTGGCGCGCATGCACCGGTCGGTGGCCCGCACCCTGCTCGCCGAGGGCCGCCTCGCCGAGGCGGACGCCTCGCTGGCCAAGGCGGCGGAGCTGTACCGCGGGCTGCAGCTGAGCACCGAGCTGGCCAACTGCCACTGGATGCGCGGCTACGTGTACGCGCAGAACGGCGAACTGGAGCGCGCCGAGAAGGAGATGCGCGAGGCGCTGGGGATGCTGTCGGCCAAGCGGGCGTCCCTCTACAGCAGCCAGGTGACCGTCGAGCTGGCCGACGTCCTGCGCCGGCGCGGCAACTCCCGGGAGGCGGCGGCCCTGCTGGAGGACGTGCTCGGCGGGCTCTCCCCCGAGCGGGGCGCGGTGCACGCGGCGGCGGCGCACCGGCTGCTCGGGATCATCGCCGAGGACGCCCGCCGGGCGGAACAGGCCGAGGAGCACTACGTCCGCGCGATGAGCCTGCTGGAACGCGCGGGCGCGGTCGGCGACCTGGCCGACCTGTGCCGCCTCCTCGGCGACCTGCTGCGCCGCACCGGCCGCGTCGAAGCGGCCCTGGACGCCTACCGCACCGGCCTGGGCCACCGCACGGCCCCGGGCACCACGACCCTGGGGCCGGCCCCGGCGCAACCCCCGCTCTGACCGTTTCGGGGCGGGGCGGGCCGGGTAGTCGGGGCTCGTTTCCGGACAGGACGGCCGAAGGAGGCGAGGGGCGTGCGGCCCAGGGACGGCCCCGAGGGCGATCCGGGCCGGGAGGACGAGCAGGTGCTCGGCGCGATCGCCGCGGGACTGCGCGACGTCGAGCCGGCCGCCGTTCCGGGACGGCTGTGCGCGGTGGCCGTCGCGCTGCTGCCGGTGGACGGCGCGAGCGTGTCGCTGCGCGGCGACGGCATGCCCGTCCACCTCGGCGCCTCCGGTCCGCGGGCCGCGCGTCTCGCCCAGCTCCAGGCCACCCTGGGCGACGGCCCCTGCCACCACGTCCTGGCGGCCGGCGAGCCGGTCCTCGCCGGCGACCTCGCCGCCGCCGGCTGTGCCGGCCGCTGGCCCGTCTTCGCCCAGCAGGCGATCGGCGCCGGCGTACGCGCCGTGTACGGGCTCCCCCTCGGCAGCGGCGCCGTCTGCGTCGGCACCCTCGACCTGTACCGCGACACCCCCGGCGGACTCACCGACGGCCAGCTGCGGGTGGCCCGGCTCGTCGCCGGCGTCATGACGGCGGCACTGGTGGACCTGCCGTACGACCTCCAGGGCGGCGACGAGCCCTGGCTCAGCGGACTGGCCGCCGACCACGACCGCGTCCACCAGGCCGTCGGCATGATCATGGCCCAGCTGGGCGTCGGCGCCGACGAGGCCCTGGCCCGCCTGCGCGCCGACGCCTTCGCCCACGACCGCACGGCCCTGGAGGTCGCCCTGGACGTGGTCGCCCACCGCCGTCGCTTCGACACGCCCTGAGCGCGCGACTGTCTACCCTTGACGGTCATGGACACAGCCATCCTCTTCCTCACCTGCGTCGTGATCCTCGGCGTCATGACGATCCAGGGCCACCTCTCCCGCGCCGACCGCCGTGCCGCCCGCGTCGAGCGCAAACTCGACGCGGTGATGCGGCACTTGGGCATCCACGAGGAGGTTCCGGGAAGGGACGAGATCCTCGCCCTCGTGCGCCGGGGGAAGAAGATCCAGGCGATCAAGCTGTACCGCGAGACCACGGGCGCGGGCCTGGCCGAGGCCAAGCAGGCGGTGGAGCGCCTGACCTGAACCGCCGGTCCGCGGGCCCCGGGAGGCGGCGGCCGCTCAGCGGACCGCCTCGGGGAGGTCCTGGGTGCCGATGACCGACAGGAGGCGGAGCAGTTCGGCGCTGTCGGTGCCGACCGCCGGGGTGAACCAGAGGAGCCGCTGCCGGCCGTCCTCGCTGAACAGGTTGAGGCAGTTGACCTCGACCACGCCGAGGGCGGGGTGGACGATGCGCTTGCGGTCCTCCCGGCGGAACGCCACGTCGTGCTCGGCCCACAGGGCGGCGAACTCGGCGGAGCCGTCGAGCAGCGCACCGATCAGCGAACGCGCCTCCGCGTCCTTCGCGTCCCGCCGGGCCGCGGCCGCGCGCAGGTCGGCGACGAAGGCGCGGGACTGGGCCGGGTGATCGGCCCGCGGATACAGCCGCCGGGCGCCGGGCTCGGTGAACCACCGGTGGACGAAGCTGGCCCGGGCGCCCCGGAAGCCGGAGTGGTCCCCGAGCAGCGCCACCGCGAGCGGATTCTGCACCAGGGTGACGTGCAGGTCGGTGACCACCTGCGCCGGTGTGGAGGTCAGACGGGTGAGCAGGTCGAGCATCCCGGGGTGCACGTGCGAGGCGGCCCCGCCCTGCACCGGCACCGGGCGGTTCGCCAGGTGGTAGAGGTGATCGCGCTCGTCGGCGGTCAGGCGCAGCGCCCTGGCCAGCGCGGCGAGCATCTGCTCCGACGGCTGGGAGCCGGCTCCGCGCTCGAGTTCGTTGTAGTAGTCCACCGACGCCCCGGCGAGCTGCGCTACCTCGTCACGGCGCAACCCGGGCACCCGGCGCCGGGGCCCGGCGGGCAGTCCGACGTCGGACGGGCGGATCCGCTCCCGCCGTGACCGCAGGAAGGCGCCCAGCTCGCTGTGTCTCACAGAACCCATTCCCCCATGGTCCGTCCGGCCGGGCAGCCGGCACAGGGGATGACGTCCCCTGGTTCCGCGGGCCGGCGGCGCGCATCGTGGAGGACGTCACCCGGCGTCCACGAGCACGTCGCCCCGGATCACAAGGGAGCAGCACCCATGCCTTTCGCCCACTTCAAGGTCCCCGCGGGAACCCTCACCGCCGAGGACAAGAGGAAGATCGTCGAGCGCACCACCGACCTGTACGCGGAGATCTACGGTGAGCGGGCCCGGCCCACCACCGTCGTCCTCGTCGACGAAGTCGCCGACGGCGGCTGGGGCGTGGCCGGCGACGTCCTGACCGCCGCCGTGCTGAACGGCGACGCCTGACCCGCCGCCGGGAGGGGCCCGGCCCTCAGACCCGTACCCGCGCCTGCCGGCCGACGTCCGCCAGGCGGTCCGCGCCGAGCTGGACCATCGCCTGGGCGACCTCGGGGAGCACCGCGCCGAGGCCGCCGTTGGTGAGGGTGATCGTGTCCTCGCCGACGCGGACCGCCGCGAGGTTCACGGTGAGGTGGGTCGGGACGCCGTCGGACGCCTCCCCGGTCATCGTCACCCGCAGTCCCGCCCGCGCGTCGCCGGCCTCCGGGAGCGGGAGTTCCGTCACCTCGACGCGCTGGGCGCCGGCCCGGGTGGCCGTCGCCTCGAACCGCGCGCACGTCCCGGGCAGCGTCCTCAACCAGTCCAGGACGCGGTCCACGTCGGCGGGCGGGTGCGCGGCGACCTGGTAGCGCAGCTGGGAGTCGTCGTAGGCATCGTCGAGCGTGGTGGTGGCGCTCGGCCCGGCCGGCGGGCCGAACAGCTCCTCCGTGTAGAGGACGTCGAGCAGCCGGTGGCAGTCGGCGTCCTCCGCCTTCGCCTTGAGCATCCCGTCCCGCCAGGTCGCCGCGCCCTGGCTCGCCGTCCACGGCTCCCCCAGGTCCGTCTCCGTGATCAGCGCCTCCCGCAGCTGCTCCTCGCTCAGCTCCGACGGGCCGGGCGAGGGCCGCTTCGCGGCGGGCGAGGCGGGGGACGCGGAGGCGGCCGGGGGCTCGGACACGCCCTCGGGCAGCGCGCGCGGCACCTCCCGGTCGCCGGCCACGCACGCCGCCGCGGTCAGCAGGGCCGTCGCCGTCAGCGCGGAGACGAGGAGGGTGCGGGCGGCGGCCGGGGCATGGGTCATCGAGGTGCCTCCTGGGGGAACCGGGCCGTCCACGAGCGGACGTGCTCCTACGGCACCACCCCCTTTCTCGCCCCACCAGCGAGGAGGGCCGTCCGGGTGAGCGGCACGGAGGGAGAACGGCTCGCACGCCCCCGTCCCCCTGGGCGCCCGATCGCCGGTTCGGCTGCGGCAAACGGGGGTGAAAGTGCCGTACGCCACACCTGCAGGGAATGGCTCCACGCTGTCGGTGAGTTCGCTTTTACGGTGTTCTGCAGAGATTCTCCGCAGGTACCCGCACGCACCCAGAGGAGACCGCGTGACCGACCGCACCCCCACGCCCGGCACCAGGCCGCCGCACCCCGCCCCCGACGCCACGCCCGACCTCTCCTCCAGGGACCCCGACTGGTGGCGGCAGGCCGTCGTCTACCAGATCTACCCCCGCAGCTTCGCCGACGCCGACGGCGACGGACTCGGTGACCTGCGCGGCATCACCCGGCGCCTCACCCACCTCGCCGCGCTGGGCGTCGACGCCCTGTGGATGAGCCCCTTCTACCCCTCCGAGCTCGCCGACGGCGGCTACGACGTCGCCGACCCGCGCGACGTCGACCCCCGCCTCGGCACCCTCGACGACTTCGCCGCGCTCGTCGCCGAGGCCCACCGGCTCGGCCTGAAGGTGATCGTCGACATCGTCCCCAACCACACCTCCCACCAGCACGTCTGGTTCCAGGAGGCGCTGCGCGCCGGGCCCGGCTCCCCGGCCCGCGACCGCTACGTCTTCCGCGACGGCAAGGGGGAGCGGGGCGAGCTGCCGCCCACCGACTGGCAGTCCGTGTTCGGCGGCAGCGCCTGGCAGCGGGTGCCGGACGGACAGTGGTACCTGCACCTGTTCGCCGCCGAGCAGCCCGACCTCAACTGGGGGAACCAGGAGGTCCGCGACGACGCCCGCGCCACCCTGCGGTTCTGGGCCGACCGGGGCGTGGACGGATTCCGGATCGACGTGGCGCACGCCCTCGTCAAGGACCTCGACGAGCCGCTGCGCGACCTCGGCGACCACGCCTCGGGCGGTGAGGCCGCCCTCGCCGACTTCCCGCCCGGCACCCACCCCTTCTACGACCGGGACGAGGTGCACGAGATCTACCGCGACTGGCGCAAGGTCCTCGACGCCTACTCCCCGCCCCGCATGGCCGTCGCCGAGGCCTGGGTCCCCGGGGCCAGGCGCGCCCTGTACGCCCGTCCGGACGAACTGGGCCAGGCCTTCAACTTCGAGTACCTGCAGGCCGCGTGGGACGCGGAGGAGCTGCGGCAGGTCATCACCGGATCGCTGCGGACCGCGCACGCCGCCGGCGCCTCGGCGACCTGGGTGCTCTCCAACCACGACGTCGTCCGGCACGCCTCCCGCCTGGTGCTGCCGCCGGACACGGACGAGAACGCCTGGCTGCTGTCCGGCGGCCGCGCCCCCGCCGTCGACCCGGACGCCGGGCTGCGCCGGGCCCGCGCCGCCACCCTGCTGATGCTGGCGCTCCCCGGCTCGGCCTACCTCTACCAGGGCGAGGAGCTCGGCCTGCCCGAGGTCGCCGACCTGCCCACCGAGGTCCTCCAGGACCCGATCTGGGAACAGACGGGGCACGTCCGCAAGGGCCGCGACGGGTGCCGGGTGCCGCTGCCGTGGACGACGGCCGGTCCGTCGTACGGCTTCGGGGCGGCCGGTGCCTGGCTGCCGCAGCCGCCGTCCTTCGCCGCGTACGCCGTCGAGGCGCAGGACGGGGCCGAGGGCTCGACCCTGGAGCTGTACCGCACGGCCCTGCGGCTGCGCCGCAAGCTGATCGACGGCGAGACGCTGAACTGGGCGGAGGAGACCCCGGCAGGGGTCCTGCAGTTCGACCGCGGCGACGGCTGGCGCTGTGTGACCAACCTGTCCCCCGGCCCGGTCTCCCTCCCGGCGGGCGAGGTCCTGTTGACCAGCGCACCGCTGGAGGACGGCCGGCTCGGCCCGGACACCACGGCCTGGCTCGGCCGCTGACCCGGACACCGGCCCCGGCCCGCCGGGTCCGGGACGGGGCCGGACGGGAACGGGGGACGAGGGGGAACGACCGGAGGCGACAGCCACGGGAGGGCCGTCCGGTCACCCGTACGGCCCTCCCGTGCGGACGGCCCGCACGGGCGCACCGGCGGCACCGGCTCCGGGGCGTCCGTGACGGCCGTACGGGGAGCCCGCCGGTGAGGAACAGGCCCGGCAGGACGGCGGCCGCCGCGCTGAACGGCGTCGGCGCGTCGAGCGAGCGGGTCCGGATCACCGTGGGGGGCGTCGCCCCGGCACGGTGAGGTCACACGTGCCCGGGGCCTCCGCTGCCGAAGCCGCCGCTGGATCCGGGCAGCCAGCGCTTGCGCTGCTGGTCCCTGCCCGTTCTGGTCGCGGAGTGGTGGAGCTCGTAGGGCATGAGCCGTGAGCCGGTCCTCGACATGTCCGGCATCTCGTCCGGCTCCCGTATCTCCCGCATCTCGCGGACCGCGCCGCCGTCCGGCAGCCTCGGCTGGTCCTCCGCGGCGGGGCGGGGCTCCTCACGGTCCATGTACCGCATGCCGAGCCGTACGGCCCAGATCAGCGCGCCGGCCACGACCAGCCCGCCGATGAAGGCCGCGAAGACGGCCCACCGGTGCGTGGTGGAGGCCAGGACTACATACGTTGCCGTGTTCATGTTGTCGAGTATGGATGAAGAAATGAGATAAAGCGCCCGGAATGTCGGACCTCGTCATGCTCCTGGCCCGCCCCGGCGGGCGGCCACCCCGGCGGCGTGACAGATTGCGGCCAGAGGAAGGCCGGGACGGGCCGTCGCGTCCCCACGTGTGCAGCTCGGGGCCCGGCCCCGGCCTTCCCGCCTCCGCGGCCCTGCCGCCGACGTCGGCGGCCCCCCGGAAGCGTTCCCCCGCCCTCCGCCGTTCCCGCGCCCCGGTACGACCGGGGCCGGGCCGGCGGAGGTGACCCGCGCGGTCTTCGCCGGGCGGGGGCCGACGCGGCGCTCCGCCGGCGCCTCACCCGCCCGCCCCGCCCTCGGTGACGCCGGCTCGTACCGCGCGCCCGGACGGGGCGTGACCGCCGTACGGAGTCCATCGCGGGACGTGCGCAGGACATCTGCCGTCGCCACGGCAGTTTTTCCGCCGGGCCGACTAGAGTTCCCCGTGGGGAGCCCGTCCCCGTGGCGGACCGTGCCCACCGTGGTCCGCGGAAAGGTGCGTATGCCTTCGGAAAGTCAGCCGTACGCCGACGGCCGGCAGCCGGACCAGGGCCGGCCCCCCGTCGCCGACCCGCTCGACGACGACCATTTCCCGGCCTACACCATGGGCAGGGCCGCCGAACTGGTCGGAGCCACACCCGCTTTTCTCCGCGCCCTGGGCGAGGCGCGGCTGATCACCCCGACGCGCTCGGGAGGCGGCCACCGCCGCTACTCGCGCCACCAGCTGAGGCTGGCCGCCAGGGCCCGCGAACTGGTCGACCAGGGCACACCGGTCGACGCCGCGTGCCGCATCGTCAGCCTCGAGGACCAGCTGGAACGGGTCGAACACGTCAACGAGGAGCTGCGCCGACGGGGCGCGGGGGCGGCCCGCGGAGGCCGATGAAAATCTGTTCCCGCCGAAACAGGATTTCCGCACTCGTCGAACGAAATCTCATTCCCTAAACACCTGGCGGTGTTTTATTCCAGTGATTTTCCTCGCTTGCCGTTGACTTCTCTCGTGCTAGGCTGACGCCAGTTGCAGTTGTGGTTGCCAGTTTGCTACCGGGTCTCCGGGCAGGTGATCATCGCGACGATGAAGGGATTCGTAAAGTGCGAGTCCCAGCACTGTCTCAGGAGAATTGATATGGCCACCGGTACGGTGAAGTGGTTCAACTCGGAAAAGGGCTTCGGCTTCATCGAGCAGGACGGCGGCGGCGCCGACGTGTTCGCCCACTACTCGAACATCGCCACCTCCGGCTTCCGTGAGCTCCAGGAAGGCCAGAAGGTGAGCTTCGACGTCACGCAGGGCCAGAAGGGCCCGCAGGCGGAGAACATCGTCCCCGCCTGATCCAGGCGCAGGGATTCAGGAGCGGGGCCCGCACTTCGGTGCGGGCCCCGCTCTTTGTTTTCCGGCCTCTCCACCCGCTTTTCCGCGGGACCGACGCGACCGTGCCGATCACCGCGGTCCGCCGGAAGAGCGACCGAGGTGTGGGCGGTCCGGGTGAAACACGGCGGCGCACACCGTCGGACGGGAAGCCCGGCGGCGCGGCCGCGCGTGGGCCGGGACGGCGAACCCGGCGTCAGCTCTGCTCGGGCCCGGCCTGCTGGACCACCTCGAAGGACCACAGCGTGGCGTCCGTGGCGGCCGGCCGGGGCTTCTCACCCGGGGCCCCGCCGTGGGCCTCCTGGGCGCGGCCGGACATCCAGCGCTGGAAGTCCTCCTCGCTCCGCCAGCGGGTGTAGACGAGGTAGGTGTCGGTGCCTTCCACCGGACGCAGCAGCTCGAACCACTCGAACCCGTCCGAACCCTCCACGGCCCCCGCCCGCGCGGCGAACCGCTGCTCCAGCGTCTCGCGCTGCTCCGCCGGGACCGTGAGTACGTTGATCTTGACGATGCTCATGTCCCGATTGTTCCGCAGGGCCGGCCCGGGACGCGTGGCGGGGCCGGGCCCGTGCGGGCGCGTCGTCCCGGCAGGGAGGGCAGCCGAGGCGGATCACCAGGAGGCAGAGCCGGGAGGGGAGTCCGGCTCCGCCGGCGGCGTGGAGGGCGCGGAGGGGGAGACCGGGGGCCGTCTCCCCGGCCGGTGCCGCCGGTTCCGTCGCCGCTGCCGGGGGCCGGGGGCGGCGACGCCGGCGGGGTGGCCGTGCCGGTGCCGGAAGCCGACGCGGACTCCGGGGCCGGCCCCGTCTCCGGCGCCGGGCCCGGTCCCGTGTCCGCGCGCGCACCGGAGCGGGAGAAGGGGTCCGGGGAGGCCGTACGCGGCCGCGACGGCGCCGCCGGGCCGGAGGCGGTGGCGCCGTCCGTGCGGGTGTCCGACGGGGCGGTGGGCCCGGTGACCGGTCAGGACGCCGACCTGGCGGCGGTGCGGCGGATCGTGGCCGGCACGCAGCACATGACGGTGTACGAGCCGTTCCCGCCGGAGGCGACGGGGGCCGCGGACATGGCGGTGGCCAAGGTGCGGGAGAGGTCGATCCAGTCCGACGCCCTGGCGCGGGACGTGGTCGACGGCCCGACGCACAAGGACATCCCGGCGCTGCTGGTCCCGGTGGTCGCCCTCACGAGGGAGAACATCGAGGCCACGGTGGTCCAGGAAGGTGTCCGCACCGTCGAGGACATCTGCGCCGGGGCGTACGCGGCGGACTGCGCGGAGATCGGCCTGACCCCGTAGGAGACGGGAAGCGGCCGGCCCCCGGAGGAACCGGGAGCCGGCCACCGCCCGACTTCCCTACGGGGTCACCGTGTTGCCGCCGAAGCCGACGACCAGACGGCCGTCCGAGGCGAACGACCAGTCCAGCGCGCCGGAGTAGTCGGCGCACCGGGAGCCGTTGGAGCCGGACCAGAACTGGTTCGAGCCGTCGACGCTGCCGATGGTCCTGTCGTTGGAGCCGCTTCCGCTGCGGCACGAGGTGTTGTCGCGGAACACCGAACTGCCGCCGTCGAAGTTGAAGTTGCGCTGGGCGTTGTCGATGCTGACGTTGTCGGAGACGGTCATCGAGCCCGGGTTGCTGTTGTACGTGAACCCGTGCTTGCCGTTGTCGTAGGCGATGCTGCGCCGGATGACGTGGTCGACCTCGATGTCCTCGCCGCCGAGCTTGTAGCCGTTGCGGTCGCCGTTGCCGGCCTGGCCGCCGTTGCTGAGGGTGCCGTTCTCGTAGGCGAGGGAGTCCTCGATGGTGACCGCGCCGATCGCGCCCGTGTCGTCCTTGGTGTAGAGGTCCCAGCCGTCGTCGATGTTGTTGTGGGCGACGGCGTAGCGGAAGACGTTGCCGGGTCCCGAGGTGAGCTTGGCGGCGAAGCCGTCGGCGTCCTCGCCGTCGGAGTCGGCGTTGTCGTGCGACTCCGCGCTCAGGACGAGGTTGTTCGACGGCCACTGGTCGCGGGGCGTGTCGGAGGCCGCCCGGGAGAGCTGGAGCCCGGTGTCGCGGTTGTAGCGGGTCACCGTGCGCTCGAAGACGTTGTTGCTGCCGCCGACGAAGATGCCGTTGTCCCCGGCGCGTTCGACGACGATCCCCTTGACGTGCCAGTACGACCCGTTCACGGCGAGTCCGCGGTTCGACGGACTCTCGCTCTGCGCCGAGAAGTTCAGTACGGGTGTCTCGCCCGGGTAGGCGACGAGCTCCGTACGGTCGCCCGGGGTGCCGTCGTTGCCCGCGGGGACGGTGACCGTCTGGGAGTGGTGGTACGTGCCGCCGCGCAGGTAGATCGTGCCGCCGGGGGTGATGCGGCCGATCGCGGAGGCGAGCGTCGTCGGGTCGGACTGGGTGCCGGACGCGCCGGCGCTGCCGCCCGGCGCCACGTAGAGCGCGGAGGCGGGCGGCGGGGTGGTCGTGCCGCCGCCCGTCTCCACCTCGAGGTAGTCGACGTTGGGCAGTCCGGCGGACGACGTCGGGCTGAGCCGCACGGTGTTGTCGCCCGACCGCACCGGCACGGTGAACGTCTTCGTCGTCCAGCCCGTCCAGGCGCCGGTGGCCTCGAAGGAGGCGGACGCGACCGTGCTGCCGTTCACCACGATGTTCGCGGCCCGTGCGCCGCCGCCGCCGTTGGCGAAGCGCACCCGGAGCGTCGCCGTCCCGGCGGCGGGGGCGCTCACGGTGAACTGGACGTAGCCGCCGGTGCCGTTGGCGCCGTTGCAGAAGCCGCTGCCGGAGTATCCGGACCATTCGGTCTCGACGGCGCCGGTGCAGACCGCCGAGGACCCCTCGGCCTCGTAGCGGACGGTCGCGGCCTGCGCGGGGCTGCCGGACAGGGTGACGAGTGCGCCGGCCAGCAGGCCGGCACAGGCGAGGGCGGGTCTCACGTGCATCGTTCGTCTCCAGGTTCGGTCGGGTGGGGGGGCGAGCTCATCGACGAGTTCGGGTCCGTGAACGGAGAAAGCGCTTTCCGGGAAAGTAAGGGCCTGCCGTGAGCACGTCAATAGCTTCGACGATGAACCGAATTCACATCCATGGACAACCGGGCGGCGGTGTCGCGCCCCGCCCGGCCGGTGTCGTCCCGAGCCTTTGTGACGCGTAACACATCGGGCCGAGCGATGACTCCTCCCCCTGCAGCCGGTCGTACACACCACACCACCGACACAAGGAAGGCCTGGCCATGACCCACACGCTCGGCGCATCCCGCCCCCTCGCCCCCGCCTCGCCCACGTCGCGTCCGACGGCACGGTGGACCGTGGCCGGCGGCGTGCTGGCGGGCCCGCTGTTCCTCGCGGCCGGTCTCGCCCAGGGCTCGGCACGGGAGGGCTTCGACTTCACCCGGCACGCGATCAGCCAGCTCGCCCTCGGCGGGGCGGGCTGGATCCAGACGGTGAACTTCCTGGTCGCCGGGGCCTTACTCGTCGCCGGGGCGGCCGGTCTGCGCCGGGTGCTGGGCGACGGCGCGGGCGCGACCGGGGGCCCTCTCCTCGTCGGGGTGTGCGGCGTCTCGTTCTGGGCCGCCGCGGCCTTCCCCGCGGACGCCGGCGCGGGCTTCCCCGCCGGTTCCCCCGACACGGCCACGCTGAGCGGGCACGGAGCCGTCCACATGGCCGCCGGGATGGCCGGCTACCTCGCCCTGTGCGCCGCGTTCGTCGTCCTGGCCCGCCCGCTCGCCGACCGCGGCCACCGCGGCTGGGCCGTCGCCTCCCGCCTCGCGCCCGTCGCGGTGCTCGCCGGATTCGCAGCCTCCGCCGCCTCCGTCCTGGCGTTCACCGCGGGCGCGGGCCTCGGCCTGCTCTGGCTGACTGCCCTGACGGTCCGGCTGACCACCGCCCCGGCGGACCGCTAGCCGGCCGCCGCACCCCCTCACGTTCCGCCCGACACGACAAGGGAGCACCTCATGACCGACGCGGTGAAGGGCCCTGCCGGCTACTTCCCCTCCATCGAGAAGAAGTACGGCCGGCCTGTCGCCGAGTGGAAGGAGCTCATCCGCTCCTCCCCGCTCACCAGGCACATGGAGCTCGTCGACTGGCTCAAGGCCGACCACGGACTGGGCCACGGCCACGCCAACGCCCTGGTCGCCCACACGCTGGCCGAGGACAGCGGCAGGTGACCGGGCGCGGGCGGCGCGTCAGGCCTCCTCGCCGACGCGGTCCGGCAGGCCGAAGAGCGGAAAGAGCCGCTCGGTGTCACGGAAGGCCGTGATGCCCGTGACGCGGTCGCCGGAGAACTCGACGACCTGGAGGGCCCAGGGCTCGTAGCCGGTCCGGTCCGCCCGGGGGCGGTACTGGCCGAACGCGGGGGAGCCGTTGGCCACCGTCGGGACCAGGCGGGAGCCCCGGCACCCGACCGCCGGCCCGGTCAGCCAGGCCTGGATGTCCGGGACCCCGCGCATCCAGTGGGTGTACGGCGGCAGGCACAGGGTGGCGTCGACGTGGAGGAGCATGTTCAGCTCCTCCATGTCGTAGCGGGAGAAGGCCGTGGCGTACCGCTCGGCCAGCAGCCGCACGGCGTCGGACGGCCGGTCGGCCTGCCCGCCGGCGTTCTCGCGGCGGGCGGCCAGCGTGGCGCGGGCCCGCTGCAGCGCGCTGTTGACCGAGGCGACGGTGGAGCCGTGCAGCTCGGCGACCTCGCGGGCGGAGAAACCCAGGACGTCCCGCAGGAGGAGCGTGGCCCGCTGCTTGGGCGGCAGGTGCTGGAGCGAGGCGACGAACGCCAGCCGCACCGACTCGCCGACCGCCACCTCCGTCCCGGGGTCGCCGCCGGGGCAGGGCTCGATCCAGAGGACGGAGTCCGCCGGAGGCCCCGGCGGCGCGGCGCCGTCGGCCGGACCGGAGAGGTCCATCGGCAGCGCCCGGCGCCTGCCCGAGGCGAGGGCGTCCAGGCAGACGCGGGTGGCGATGCGGTACACCCACGACCGCAGCGCCGACCGGCCCTCGAAGCGCTCGAGGCCCCGCCAGGCCCGGACGAGCGTCTCCTGCACGGCGTCCTCGGCCTCGGCGAACGATCCCAGCATCCGGTAGCAGTAGCCGGTCAGCTCGCCCCGGAAGCCCTCGAGCCGCTCCGTCGCCGTCTTCGGCCCGGCGCCCCCCATGCGGCACCCCTCCCTCGGAAGACCACGGTCCGGGGCCGCGTCCCCGGACCTGCCGCAACCCTAGGCCGCGGGCTGCGGGGCCGCGGTTCCCGGTGCGGGGCGCCGGGCCCGGCGCAGGAACGGCGCCTCGACGACGTGGTACGACAGCAGGGCCATCAGGAGGGTCAGCACGGCCGTGGCCGGCAGGAGTCCGTCCTTCATGCCGAGGGAGGCCAGCAGCCGTACGACGGGGTAGTGCCACAGGTAGACGCCGTAGCTCAGGTTGCGGCCCACCCAGGTCAGCGGCGTGAGCGAGAGCAGCCGGGAGAGACCGCCCCCGGGGCGCAGTTCGAGCGCCGCGACCAGGACGGCGGAGAGCACCGCCACGCACAGGAACCCGGCGGTGTACCAGACGGCCGTCCACGGGCCGGCGTCGGCGGTCACCGGCATCCGCCAGGCCGCCAGCGCCAGCAGGCCCAGCGCCGGCCAGGCCAGCCGGCCCGCCCAGGCCCGCAGCACGGCCAGCCGGGGATCGTCGGCGCGCAGCCGCGCCAGGACCACGGCGACGAGGGCGCCGGCCAGCAGCTGGTCGGCGCGGGTGTCGGTGCCGTTGTAGATGCGGTGGGCCGCGTCCGGCTGCCACAGGGCGCAGCGCCACAGCACGGGCAGCGCGCACAGGGCCGCCGTGCAGAGCAGCACCGTGCGCGCCCGGGTGTACCGCAGCAGCACCAGCAGGGCGAGCGGCCAGAGCAGGTAGAACTGCTCCTCCACCCCCAGCGACCAGGTGTGCGCGAGCGGCCCCATCAGGTCGCTGTACGGCCCGGACTCCGTGGCCCGGACGATGTTGACGAGGAACAGCGCCGACAGGCCCGCCGCCGGCAGGGAGTCGTCGAAGCCCCACAGCGGGGTGGTCACCGACAGGACCGCGCAGACCGCGCACACGGCCAGCAGCGCGGGGACGAGCCGCAGCCAGCGCCGCCGGTAGAAGGGGAGCAGGGCGACGCCGCCGGTGCGGGCGTACTCGGCGAGCAGCAGCCGGGTGATGACGAAGCCGCTGATGGTGAAGAAGACGTCCACGGCGACCGAGCCGCCCGGCAGCGCGTCCGGCGCCACGTGGTAGACGAGCACCAGGGCGACCGCCACCGTCCGCAGCCCGTCCAGGCCGCCCACCCGGCCGCTGCGCGCCACCGCGGACGGGAAGCCCCGCCCTCCCGGTGGGGCGGGTCTGCCGGAGCCGGGGTGCCCCGCCTTTCCCGTGTCGAGTCCGGAATCCTCCGCTGTCGCCGAGCCCGCTTGCTGAGCCATGAACGAGATCGCTTCCCGCCTGCCGACTACTGGGGTAACCCGGTGCGCCTGTCCAGAAACCACGGACGCATGCCTGCGTGCGCCCATCCGGACGGCCCGGTCGCCCGGTGGGGGCTACGATCCGGGGTATGGCGCTGAGCGTGCGGGACGTGGATCGCTTCGAGGCCCTCCGACCGCGTCTCGAGGCCATCGGCTACCGCCTCCTCGGCTCCGCGAGCGAGGCCGAGGACGCGGTGCAGGAGACCTTCCTGCGCTGGCAGGCCGCCGACACCGGCCGCATCGAGGTCCCCGAGGCCTGGCTGACGAAGGTGCTCACCCGTCTGTGCCTCAACCAGCTCACCTCGGCCCGCGCCCGGCGCGAGACCTACGTGGGCGAGTGGCTCCCCGAGCCGTTGCTCGCCGGCGACCGGATGCTCGGCCCCGCCGACACCGCCGAACAGCGCGAGTCGGTCTCGTACGCCGTCCTCACCCTGCTGGAACGCCTCACCCCCAACGAGCGGGCGGTGTACGTGCTGCGGGAGGCGTTCGACTACCCGCACCGGGAGATCGCCGCGATCCTCGGCCTCACCGAGGCCGCCAGCCAGCAGATCTTCCACCGGGCCAGGAAGCACGTCATGGACGGCAAGGCGCGCACCGAGATCGACGGGGCCGCCGCCCGGCGGGTCGTCGACGAGTTCCTCGCCGCCGCCACCAGCGGCCGGACCGAACCGCTGGTGCGGCTGCTCACCCAGGACGCCGTCGCGGTCGGCGACGGTGGCGGGAAGGTACCGGCTCGTGCCAAGGCGTTCGAGGGCGCGCTCGCGGTCGCGACGTTCATCCGGGGCCTGTTCAAGCCGGGCAAGGCCAAGCGCGCCGTCCTGGGCGGCTCGCCCGGCATCCACGTCACGACCGCCAACGGCGACCCCGCCCTCGTGGCGGTCCTCGACGGCCGGGTCGTCGGCATCATGTGCTTCGCGGTCACCGCCGAGGGCATCACCGCGATCCGCAACCAGGTGAACCCCGACAAGCTGGAGCGCGCGACCCGGCTCTGGGCCTCCGCTGACCACGGCGACCCCCTGCTCGTCGCCTTCTGAGCATAATGTGACTCACGTCACACCCTTCTCCTGTCAGGAAACGGCGGGCCGCCCGGTTCAAGGGGCGACCCGTGAAGAGCCGACGACAGGAGCAGGGAAATGCAGCACCGCATCATCGTCCTCGGAGCCGGATACGCCGGAGCCGTCGCGGCCGGCCGCCTGGCCAGGCGGCTGCGCCGGGAAGACGTCGCCATCACCCTCGTCGACGCCGAGCCCGACTTCGTCGAGCGCGTCCGGATGCACCAGCTCGCGGTGGGCCAGGAGCTCAGGCCCCGCCCCTTCGGCGAGATGTTCGCGGGCACCGGCGTGGAACCGCGGCAGGCGAGGGTGACGGCCGTGGACGCCGACCGCGGGACGGTCACCGTCACCGACGGCACCGGGGGAACCGGGCGACTGACGTACGACACCCTCGTGTACGCCCTCGGCAGCGGCTGGAACCCCCAGGGCGTGCCCGGCGCCGCCGAACACGCCCACGAGATCGCCGGTCGTCCCGGGGCCCTCCGGCTGCGCGAGCGCCTGGCGGGCCTGGACGCGGGGCGGTCCGTGGTCGTGGTGGGCGGCGGGCTCACCGGTCTGGAGGCCGCGTCCGAGATCGCCGAGTCCCGCCCGGACCTCGACGTCTCCCTCGCCGTCCGGGGCGACCTCGGCGACTGGCTCTCCGCCAAGGGCCGCGGGCACCTGCGCAAGGTCTTCGGCGGGCTCGGCGTCACCGTGCACGAGCGGGCGTCCGTCACCGCCGTCGGGGCCGACCACGTCATCCTCGCCGACGGCCGTTCCCTCCCGGCCGCGGTCACCCTGTGGACCACCGGCTTCGCCGTCCACCCGATCGCGGGGGCCACCACCCTGAAGACCGGCGACGACGGCCGGATCGTGGTCGACGGCACCATGCGCTCGGTCTCGCACCCGGACGTGTACGCCATCGGCGACGCGGCCCTGGTGGCGGGCCCCGGCGACAAGCCGCTGCGGATGTCGTGCGCCTCGGGCGTCCCCACCGCCTGGCAGGCCGCCGACGCCATCGCGGCCCGTCTGACCGGCGGCAAGCTCCCCCGCACGCCGCTGCGCTACTTCAACCAGTGCATCTCGCTGGGCCGCAGGGAGGGCCTGATCCAGTACGTCACCGCCGACGACCGCGCCGTCGACGCGGCCCTGACCGGACGCCTCGCCGCCCTCTACAAGGAACTGGTCTGCAAGGGCGCGGCCTGGGGTGTGGCCAACCCGACCCTCGGCATCCCGGCCCGCCGCCGCGGCGTGGTCCGCGAACCGGCCGTCCAGGACCCGGCGGCCAGGGCCGCGGCCTGACGCGCGCCCGGCCGCGCGACGGGGAACGGCCGGGGACGGCGTCCGTCGTGCGCCGGCCGGCCCGCGTCCACGTGGTCAGTCCGAACCGGGGCCGGCGCCGCGGGACGCCTCGTCCGCGGCGCGGCGGTATTCGGCGTTGATGCGCTGGGCCTCCTCGAGCTGGTCCTCGAGGATGACGATGCGGCAGGCCGCCTCGATCGGAGTCCCCCGGTCGACGAGCTCGCGGGCGCGGGCGGCGATCCGCAGCTGGTAGCGGGAGTACCGGCGGTGTCCGCCCTCCGAGCGCAGCGGAGTGATCAGCCGGGCCTCGCCGATGGCCCGGAGGAAGCCAGGGGTGGTGCCGAGCATCTCGGCGGCCCGGCCCATGGTGTAGGCGGGGTAGTCGTCGTCGTCCAGACGATCGCTGAGTGGAGTGTCTGCCGGCATGTCACCTCTTCGTACAACGCGTCGAGGGGCCCTGGTGCCGTACGGCACCAGGGCCCCGAAGGAAATTCAACACCATCGGTCGGCCCTCATGCTCTGCCGACCTTCTGTTTCCGCTACCCGGCCCGGTGGGGGCGGGGGTGCGGGGATCGCGGTTGCGTGACCAAAGACCACCATCCGTTCCGGGGTCCTGCGGTACCCGGACCGAAAATCACTCGGCGCCGGGCGATCCTGATGGCGTCTGCTCCTCCGTCCTTCCTCCGAACCGACCACTTGATGAACGGGTACTGCGGTACTGCGGTACTGCTTCCCGGCAGTTCGTGTCTGCCGGGTCTCACTGGACCGTGTCGACAAGAAGAAGACTAACCACATCGCGTCGCAATGTCTACTCTGACAAAGACAGATTTTGGTGTGCCGGTGCCGCAGACAGCCTGTGGCCAGTGGCAGCGGGGAGCATGCGCCGGGGACGGCGGGGCGGCGGCGCGCACACGACGACGAGGGCCCTGCCGACGTGTGTCGGCAGGGCCCTCGTGTCTTCTCCGGCGGCTCACGCCTCCCGGAGGGAGGCGCCCCCGGCGGTCCTAGGCGGCCGGGCCGAAGTCGGGCCGCCGCTGGGTCCTGCGGCCCCCTTCACCGCCGGGCCGGCCCTGGCCGGCGCGGCCCCGGCGGCCCCGGCGGCCGCGGGAGGGGGACGACGTGCCGCGGGGACGTTCCACGGGCGGCGCGGCGATGACGACCGGGACGCCGGAGGGGGCCTGGGCGCCCGTGATGCGGCTCAGCTCCTCCTCGCCCGACCGGACCTGGGTGACCCGGGGGGTGATGCCCGCCGAGGCCATCAGCCGGGTCATGTCGCGGCGCTGGTCGGGGGTCACCAGGGTGACCACGCTGCCGGACTCCCCGGCGCGGGCCGTACGGCCGCCGCGGTGCAGGTAGTCCTTGTGGTCGGTGGGCGGGTCCACGTTGACGACCAGGTCGAGGTTGTCGACGTGGATCCCGCGCGCCGCCACGTTGGTCGCCACCAGCACCGTCACCTCCCCGCTCTTGAACTGGGCCAGGGTCCGGGTGCGCTGCGGCTGGGACTTCCCGCCGTGCAGGGCCGCGGCGCGGACACCGCTGCTCAGGAGGTGCTTGGTCAGCCGGTTCACCGCGTGCTTGGTGTCGAGGAACATGATCACTCGGCCGTCCCGCGCCGCGATCTCGGTGGTCGTCCGGTGCTTGTCCGCATCGTGCACGTGGAGTATGTGGTGCTCCATGGTGGTGACGGCGCCGGCGGAGGGGTCGACCGAGTGCACGACGGGGTCGTGCAGGTAGTTCCGCACCAGCCGGTCGACGTTGCGGTCCAGGGTGGCCGAGAAGAGCATCCGCTGACCGTCGGGGCGCACCTGGTCGAGCAGGGCGGTGACCTGGGGCATGAACCCCATGTCGGCCATCTGGTCGGCCTCGTCGAGGACCGTGATGCCGACGTCGTCCAGCAGGCAGTCGCCCCGCTCGATCAGGTCCTTGAGCCGTCCGGGCGTCGCGACGACCAGCTCGGCCCCGGCGCGCAGCGCACCGGCCTGCCTGCCGATGGACATCCCGCCGACGACGGTGACCGGCCGCAGGCCCACGGAGCGGGCGTACGGGGTGAGCGCGTCGGTGACCTGCTGGGCGAGCTCGCGGGTGGGGACGAGGACGAGGGCGAGCGGCCGTCGCGGCTCGGCGCGCCGGCCCGCCGTGCGGGCCAGTACGGCGAGGCCGAAGGCGAGGGTCTTGCCCGAGCCCGTGCGGCCGCGGCCGAGCACGTCACGGCCGGCCAGGGAGTTCGGCAGCGTCGCCGCCTGGATCGGGAACGGTACGGTCACGCCTTCGTCGCCGAGCGTGGCCAGCAGCCGTGCGGGCATGTCGAGGTCGGCGAACGACTCGGCGGCGGGCAGCGCGGGTGTGATCGTCTTCGGCGGCGCGAACTCGCCCTGCGGGGCGGGCCGTCCGGCCTGCCGGCTTCCCTGGCCCCTGGAGCGGCGCGGGCCACCGGAGCGGGGGGCGCCGGAGCGGGGGGCGCCGGAGCCTCCTCCGGAGCGGTCAGGGGTGCGGGACGTGCGGGCACGCTTCATGCGGGACCTTCCTTGATGGGGCGCGTACCAAGGAATTCCCGCAGCACATGGGCGGCGCAGAGAATCTCGAGACGAGCCGAATTCGGTGGGGGCGGCGTCGGGCCGACGGGGAAGGCGCCACCGGTCGGTGACGTGGTGGAGTCTTTCCGTCGCGCGCCCGGAAATGCGCGCGAGCCGGGGCCCGCACCCAGAGGTGCGGGCCCCAGCCGCGGAGTGTGCGTCGTCGCCGTGTCAGGCGGGAACGATGTTCTCGGCCGTCGGGCCCTTCTGGCCCTGCGCGATGTCGAACGACACCTTCTGGCCTTCCTGCAGCTCACGGAAGCCCTGGGCGACGATGTTCGAGTAGTGGGCGAAGACGTCGGGGCCGCCGCCGTCCTGCTCGATGAAGCCGAAGCCCTTTTCCGCGTTGAACCACTTCACGGTGCCGGTAGCCATGTCATTTCTCCTTCGGAGGCGGTATCGGTAATTCACCTTGTGTGAATTCCGTGTCGCCGTGATGATTAACCCGTCGGAAATGAACCTTCTGGCAACCACACCTGCAACTGGTAACGACGGTAGCACGGTGGGATCGGCCCCGCACGGCCGATAATTCCGGTCCGGCCGGCGGCCGGGGAATACGTGTCGCGCCCCGTACCCGTTTCTCCTGTCGCGGACACAGATATTGCTCTCCGCGGAGCGCGGGCTTCCGGTCGCGCGCTTCCGGCCGCACCCCTGTGACCTCCGTCGACGGCGGATCCGTCCCCCTCACCCCCGCCGGCGGACCGCCCGACGGCGAACGCGCCGAGCCCCCGCCGCCGCGACGAAGGTCACACCCCCGCACCGGTGCGCCGGCCGGGGGCGCGGTCGCCGCGAAGACGCCGCGGAGGCGGGCGCGTGCCGGTCCGGACGGTGCGCGGGTGTCGAAAGGACGACGAGGGGCTCCGTGTGAGGGCCTAATCCCGTCGAACACCGAGGGAGGAGTGGAAGGAGTTCCTCCGGGGCGCCCCGGAGGCCATGGGCGCGGTCGTGAACCACCGCCGCATCGTCGACGGCCGCCGCGCCCTCGATCCCGCCCGGTGGCGCGCCGCCGGCTGGGAGCACCGCGTCCCCGGCCGCCCGTGACGGACCGGTCCCGGGTGCTCAGCGCACCGGGAAGCCGAAGGAGTAGCCCTGCTCCTCGAGCCAGGGCAGGACGCGGCGCAGGGCGTCGACGGTCTGCGCGCGGTCGCCCCCCGCGTCGTGGAAGAGGATCGTCGGCCCGTTGGCGATCTCCCGCTCGACGGTGGCGACGATGGCGTCGGCGCCCGGCTGCTCGAAGTCCTTGGTGTCCACGTTCCAGCCCAGCGGGCGCATGCCCCGGGAGGCGGCCAGCTCGCGGCTGTAGGGGGTGAAGGCCCCGCCGGGCGCCCGGTAGTACATCGGCCGTACGCCCCCGGACGCCTCGGTGATCATGCGTTCGGCGTCGAGGATCTCCTTCTTCTGGTAGGCCTCGGACTTCCTGTCCATGGTGGTGTCGTGGGACACCGAGTGGTCGCACAGCCGGTGCCCGGCCGCGACCACCTCCTTCACGAGGTCCGGGTGGGCCTGCGCCTGCGTCCCCGTCACGCAGAACGTGGCCTTCACCCCGTACTCGCGCAGCAGGTCGAGGACCTGGGGGGTCCACGCGGGGTCGGGACCGTCGTCGATGGTGATGTTGACGCCGCGCGCCCCCTGGTCCGAGGCGTGCACGATGGTCGCCTCGACCGGCTCGACGTCACCGCCCGGCGTGGCGGTCGCGGTCGCCTTCGGCGACGGGTCGTTCACCACTCCGGCCTGCGCGGTCCACACCGAGGCGCCGACGGCCAGCACCGTCACCCCGAGCGCCGCCCCGACCACCTTGCCGTACCAGCCGCGCCCGCCACCGTGCCGTGCCATGTCCGCCCCGCCCTCGCGTAGTCGCCGTCGTTCCCCGGTCACCCCGGCCACTTGTCAGGACGGGGGGCGGTGGCCGCGGGATGCGTCCGTTACCGATCACGGACAATGCCGGGGAGGTTCGCGGACAACTCGACGGACGCCCGGGCGGAGTGCCGGGCCGTCGGCCCGGGGTCCACCGTGGAGCGGGTGACGGAAGACGGACTCGCCTGCGTGGCAAGGGAGTCGGCGGCGCGCGTGCGTCGATGCGCCGTCCCGGTCCGTCATCACCTCGTCCTCACACGTCCGTGTCACCACTTCCACAGCGCAAACCCGAGTTCGCGCCAACTCTCCGTCAGTGGGCCGGTGCCCTGGGTAGCGGCGGCTCCGTGTTCGGGTGACGCGCCTGACCTCGCGGTCGTCCTCCCGGACGCGGGCGGGGAGGGGGCGGACCGTGGCGGGCGCCGGCGGCCGAGGGGTGACGGGGCGCGGGGAGGAAGGGCGCCCTGCCTGGCGTTCCGTGACTACCCACCGGTACCGCCGGTATGGCGTGATCCGTACGGCCGCGGAATCGCGTTCTGTCACCATCGACACCCGATCAGATATCGAGGTGTCCGGACTGCGGCGGGGGGCCGGCGATGGGGCTGCTCGGCAACGGGACGGCGTTCGCGCAAGCGCTGACCGCCCAGGAGCGCGAGAGCGTGATGGCCCTCGGGAACCGGAAGCGCTATCCGGCCGACGCCCATCTCCTGACGGAAGGGGAACGATCCAGCCACGTCGCGATCATGATCCGAGGGTGGGTGACCGTGTCCGTGGCGACGGACCGCGGGGCCACCCGGCTGATACTCGGGCTGCGCGGCCCGGGCGAACTGCTCGGTGAGATGGCCGCGTTGGACCTGCATCCGCGGAGCGCGACCGTGCGCGCCCTGGGCGCCGCGGAGGCCCAGGTCATATCCGGGGACGCGTTCCGCCGCTTCCTCGCCCTGCATCCCCGGGTCGGCGGTCTGGTGATGCGCCAGCTCACCTTCCGGCTCCGCAGCGCCGACCAGGAACGCTCCGCGCTCGCCTCGCTCACCGTGCTGCAACGCCTGGCCGGTCGGCTCACCGAACTGTCGGGCCCCGGACCCGCCGGCCCCTACACCCCGCCCGGCACGACCCTCTCGAACGGCTCCCCGGCCGTCGTCGTCCAGCTGGCCCAGGACGAACTGGCCGCCACGATAGGGGCCACCAGGGAAGCCGTCGCCAAGGCGCTACGGCTCCTGCGCACCCAGAACGTCGTGCGCACCGGCAACCGCATGGTGGAGATCCTCGATCCCGCCCTGCTCGCCCTCCTCGCGGAAGGGCATCAGGAGTAACCCCCGCCCCGCCGTGTGTAAACGGCTACAGACGCCCCTCGTCCCGGGCCCGATGCTGAGAAGGGACGGACCACCTCACGAACCACCACTCCGGCAGGACGAACGCTCTCTTCGGCAGGCGGACAGGACCCACAGGGGGGTACGGGTGAACCACGACGCTCTGGAACTCACCGAAGCGCACTACGAGTTGGTGATCAGCGTCGATGCCAGACGTTCCGGCGAGTACGACGACGTCGACAAGCCGCGGATGCGCGACCGCATCTACCGGGTGGTGGAGACGGCGTTCACCCACGCCAGGGTGGCGCGGGACGCCGTGCACATGGAGGACCGCGGCGACGGCGTCCTGCTGTCGGTGGCGAGCCGGATCGCGGTGAGCCGGCTGCTCGGCCTGTGGCTGGTCGAGGCGCACGAGAAGCTGCGGGACGAGAACCGCGGTCTGGCCGTCCCGCTCGGGCTGCGCATCGGCATGAACGTCGGCCCGGTCCGGCACGACGGCCGGGGCATCAGCGGACGCGCCGTCGACCTCGCCTGCCGGCTCGCGGACTCCTCCGTCGCCCGCGGACTGCTCGACGCCGAGAAGGCCGACCTCGTGCTGGTGGTCTCCTCCTCCCTGTACGAGGACGCGGTCAGCGGTGGCGGCAAGTTCATCGAGCCCGCGCACTACTCCCCGGCCCGGCTGGCCCTCAAGGAGGGCGAGGTCACCGCCTGGTTCCACCTGCCCGGGCGGCTCGCTCCGAAGATCCCGGACACCGTGCCGGCCCCCGCCGCCGGGCCGTCCGCCGCCGGGCCGTCCGCCGCCGGGCCTCCGTCCACCGCCGGGCCGTCCTCCGCCGGGCCGTCCTCCGCCGGGCCGGACGCCGCCCGGACCGACGACGGCGACGGGGCCGAGGACGCCGCCGGCGCGCACGGTCACCGGCCCGACCGTCCCGGTGTGCGCTACGACGTCGCCGGCGACGTGTCCCACCACCACCACAACGAGTACCGGGGGAACGTGCACATCGGCCGGAACACCGGCCGCGACGCGGAGCAGGGGAGGGGCTGAGCCGGGTGAGCGACGACGAGCAGGCGGACGGCGCGGCCGACGACGCCCCCGGGCGGCGGGACGAGGGCCGGTCGTCCGACTCCGACGGCAAGAAGGCCGGGAACGACAGGGGACAGGGCCGGGACGACAAGAAGGACAGGGACGGCAAGAGGGGCCGGGACGACAGGAGGAGCGGGGACGAACGGTCCCGTGGCGACGACGGGGACGAGGACGACGACGAGAAGTCCGCCGAGGACGAGGCCGCGGAGAAGGAGAAGGAGAAGGAGAGGGAACGGGAGCGCGCCGCCGGACGGTTCAAGGAGCGCACCCGGGACCCCCTCGCCGGCGAGCAGGGCGAGGAGGGGTCCACCGACCTCGCCGCCGCCGCACGGACGCGCCGCGCCACCCGGCAGCTGTTCGACGTCCGCAGGGACCTGATCAGTTTCGCCCACTCGCGGCTCCAGAGCGCCCACATCGGCGACAACATCAACCTGCTGCTGGGCTCCCGGCCCCCCGGCGCGGGCATGCGCAGCGGCCCCGTGCCCGAGGAGGAGCTGCGCAGGCTCCGCCGCGTCCACGTGGAGCCGCAGGGGTACGTGCGGCTGCGCAACGCGCTCCGCGCCCGCCGTCTGCTGGTGCTCGGCGCCGCGCCCGGCACCGGACGCACGAGCACGGCGCTCTCGCTCCTCGACGAGGTCACCCAGCGCCCGGCGGACGGAACGGACGCCGCCGCCGGTCCCCGGGTGCTGCGGGTCGATCCGGAGGGCGGGCCGAGGCAGCTGGCCCGGACGCTGGACGGCGAGGAGGAGGAGTCCCGGCGCGGGACCGGATACCTGCTGGAACCGTCCCTCGCCCGGCCCGGCGCACTGCCCCCGGACGAGATGGACCTCGACGAGCTCGCCGCGGCCCTGGCCCGTCGCGAGGCCTTCGCGGTGATCGTCGTGTCGGTGGGATCGGCGGCGAATCCGCTGCTGGCCGGGCGGTACGGCATGCTCTGTCCGCCCGTGCTCACCGGGGAGCTGCTCGCCACCCGGCTGCGCGAGCGGCTGGAGGACCGTACCGCCGGGGCCGGGGAGGACGGGACGCCGGCGGCCGAGCTGTCGGCCCGCGCGCAGGCGCTCGCGCAGCGGGAGGAGGTCAAGGACGCGATCGGGCTGGAGGACCTGCGCCCCGCCGAGGCCGAGTTGCTCGCGTCGCTGCTGGCCGGGCACGTGCTGGGGGACGTCTCGTACGAGGAACTGCTCTCCGGCTGCCGCAGCCTCGCCGCCGGGCAGGCCCACGAGTGGTTCGCCGGGGTGGACCGGGCGCTGACGGCGTCCCCGGCCGGGACGGAGCGGCCGGACGGCAAGGCGGGACGGTCGGACACGGCGACGTTGTTCCACCCGGTGGCGTTCCGCATCGCGCTGGCCGTGCTGGGCGGGGCCTCGTACGGCGCCGTGGCCACCGCCGCCCACCTGCTGACCTGGGAACTGTCCGTGCAGGCCGACCCGGACCACACGCCGGCCCGCCCGCTGTTCTGCGACGACCCGGAAGCGGACCGGGCGCTCTCGCGCGCCGAAGTGGTCGACGGCGAGGTCGAGGTGGACGGGCACGACGTGCCGGCCCGGCTGATCTGGTACCGGGGCTCCGCCCTGCCGTCCGCGGTGCTGACCGAGCTGTGGGACCGGCACTTCCCGGTCCGGGCGCCGGTGGTCCGCTGGCTGCGGCTGCTGGCGGACGATCCACGTCCCCAGGTGTGGATGCGCGCCGCGGTGGCCGCCGGGGAACTGTGCGCACGGGACTTCGACCACGGTTACACGGAACTGGTCCGGCCGCTCGCCGAGGCGGACACGTTCCGCCGGCGCATCTTCGCGGCCACCACCATGGACCAGGCCGCCGGTCACGCATCGCACCGCGGGACGGTGCACAAGCTGGTCGGCGACTGGAGCAAGCACGGCAGCGATCCGCTGCGCTGGACCGCGGCGATGGCGCTGGGCTACGGCAACGCCGCGGCCACGACGGACGACACGCTGGACGCCCTGGCCCGGATCGGGGTCCGGGACGACGGGGAGCAGCTGGCCATCGCCTCCTTCAACGTCGTACGGCTGCTGACGCTGCCGGACGCCGCGGAGGTGCTGGCGCGCGTGGGGGAGTGGACCCATCACAAGCGCGAGCCGTACCAGGACCTGGGCCTGACGACCAGCGTCCGGCTCGCGCTGAACACGGTGGAGGAGGTGCTGATGGACGACCCCGACTCCCCGTTGGGGGACCGCGGTGACTGGCCGATGGCGCTCGCCCTCGCCGCCACCCGGCCCGAACTGGTCCCGTCCATGGCGGACCTGCTGTGGACCGCGCTGAACACGGCGCGGTCGAAGGACGTGGCGATGGACGCGCTGGAGGAACTGCTGCGTTCGGCCGTGCGCAAGAGCGGGGCCGAGTGGACCCGGCCGGGACTGGCGGCCCTGCTGCCCGCGCTGACGACCGAGGAACACGACCGTCGGCGGCTGGACTGGCTGCTGCGCCGCATGATGAACGACCCGGAGAAGCCGCTCTCCGACGCGAGGGCGCGAGACCTGTGGTGGCTCGCCGTCGCACCGGAGGAGGGACGGCGCCGGGAGGGGCCGCGCCGGGGGAGGACACGCCGGGAGAGGACACGCGAGGAGGGGATCCATGGCTGAGGACGAGAACGGGGCCGCGGAGGAGGGGGCGTCCGGACCCGCGGGTCCGTACCTGAGGGACTACCACACGCTGGCGGACGGGGTCCCCCGGGTGAGCGCCCGGTCGGCGCTGGTGCGGTTCTACCGGAACGGCGGCTACAGCGTGGTCAGGGCCTCCGGTGTCGAGCACGTCGACAGGAGGGCGCTGGCCAGACCGCACAGCGTCTGCGAGATCGCGCTCGGCACCTATGTGACGCCGCTGCAGATGGAGCTGCCGGCCGCCGGCGGGACCACCTTCTTCAAGGCCGAGGTGGACATCCAGTGGACCGTGACCGATCCCCACCTGGCCGCGCTCGAGGTCGTGACCGATGTCGCCGGCCGGCTCACCTCCCCGGTACTGGAGCGGCTGCGCGAGGTCACCACGACCTACCGGGTGACCGAGGCCGAGCAGGCCAACCGCGCCATCACGCGGGAGTGCGCCGGCGGGCGATGGGCCGACCTGGGGTCCGAACTCGGCCTGCGGGTGCGGTTGTACGTCCGTCTCCGGGCGGACGACCGGACCATCGAGCACGCCGACGAGGAGCGGGACGTGCACGCCCGGGCCAAACGGACCCGGCTGCGGCAGGACGAGTTCCGGCGCATGCTGCAGGGCGGCGAGCTGGAGCAGCTCAGCTTCATGCTGGCGGCCGATCCGGACGAGGCGAAGAACTTCCTGGAGAAGATCCGTCAGGAGGGCAGGCAGGACGAGAAGGACCGGGTCGCCCGGCTCTTCGCGATGGCCGCCCGCGGCGAGCTCGCCACCGCCGACGTGGAGGCACAGGTCCTGAACCTCCTCAACCAGGGCATCGGCCGGCCCGTGATGGGGCCCATCGGGATGGTGCCCGCCCGCCGCCCGGAACCGCGGCAGCTGGAGCCGTCCGCCGACCGGTCGTTCAACCCGGACTGGGCGTCGGACGAACCGCCCCGGCGGCCGTTCCGCCGGACCGAACCCGACCGGCGCGGGCCCGGCGGGAGGGATCCCCGCCCGGGTGACGACGCCGGTGACGGCGGGTCGCGTTCCCGTGCCGGGCGCGGGGCCTATCGGCCGGAGCCGTACTACCCGGGTGACGACGGCGGTGACGGTGAGCCGTTCTCCCGGGACCGCCGGCCGGCCCGCCGGTCCGAGCTCTCCTCGGGAGCGGGCGCCGGTGACGGCGGGTCGCGTTCCCGTGCCGGGCGCGGGGCCTATCGGTCGGAGCCGTACCACCCGGATGACGACGACGCCGGTTACGGCGAGCCGCGTTCCCGTGCCGGGCGCGGGGCCTACCGGTCGGAGCCGTACTACCCGGGTGACGACGGCGGTGACGGTGAGCCGTTCTCCCGGGACCGCCGGCCGGCCCGCCGGTCCGAGCTCTCCTCGGGAGCGGGCGCCGGTGACGGCGGGTCGCGTTCCCGTGCCGGGCGCGGGGCCTACCGGTCGGAGCCGTACCACCCGGATGACGACGACGCCGGTTACGGCGGGTCGCGTTCCCGTGCCGGGCGCGGGGCCTATCGGCCGGAGCCGTACCACCCGGGTGACGACGGCGGTGACGGCGAGCCGTTCCCCCGGGACCGCCGGCCGGATCCGTACTACCCGGATGACGGCCGCGACCAGGAGCCGCCGCGTCGCCGCAGACGTTCCGGGGACGAGGGATGGCCCTGGACGGAAGAGGACCGATGACCGCCGGAGGCGGGGGTGGGACCTCCCC
Source organism: Streptomyces sp. 12E (assembly GCF_055633275.1). NCBI lineage: Bacteria > Bacillati > Actinomycetota > Actinomycetes > Kitasatosporales > Streptomycetaceae > Streptomyces > Streptomyces sp. 12E. The sequence goes on from NZ_JBVNCJ010000001.1 coordinate 3,787,259, forward strand.
CGACCCGGTCGGGCCTGTGCCGGACGGGGGTCGGCGCTGCCACGACGGGTCGGGGGAGCGCATCGCCGAGCGGCTGCTGGACACGGCCCGGGAGGACGTCGGCCGGGCGGACTCCAAGGCGGCCGTGCTGCTGTCGGGCACGCTGGCGCTGCCCGCGTTCCTGGTCGGGTGGCACGGCAGTCCCCGTTGGGACGGGCTCGCCGACGTGACGCTGGTCCTCGCCGGGGTGCTCTGGGCCGTCGCGGTGACCGCGCTGGTCGGGGCGCTGATGCCGCGTACCGGCACGGTCCGCGGGCGGGACGGGGTGACGTACTTCGGCGACCTGGTGGGGCCCCTCGACCCCGTGGGGCTGGCCGCCCGGATCGCCGAGGCCGGGCGTGATCCCACCGGGTGGCTGCTCGTCCAGGCCGTGGACGTCAGCTCGATCCTGTCCGCCAAGTACCGGGCCATCCGCTGGGGAGTGGGCTCGCTCGCCCCGTCGACGGCGCTGGCCGTGCTCTGGGGCCTGACCGCGCGCTGACGCGCGGCCGGCCCCACCGCACGAGCCGGGGCGGAGCAGCCGGACGCAGAACACCCGAACGCAGAACAGAGACGAACCGAGGAGCGGGGGACGCCGTGGGAAGAGTCGCGGGAAGACGGCAGTGGGGAAGGAGCGGGGTGCGCCGTGCCGCGGTCTCGCTGGTGGGCGGCACCGCGGTGCTCGCGTCCCTGGTGGCGCCGGCCGGCCGGGACACGGTGCCGGCGGCGGACTCCGCGCCGGCGTTCCCGTCCGTCAACTACGCCGTGGCCGTGGACGAGTCGGCCAGCCTCACGGCCGCGGACATGCGGGCCGAGAAGGCCGCCGCCGCACGGATCGCACTGGGTGACGTCTCCTCGTCCTCCCACGTCACGGTCTTCGGCTTCGCCGCCGCCGAGTCCGACGACCAGCGCGCGGTGGATCCGGTGTGCCCGCGCACCACGCTGGACGCCGCGGGCCGCGAGACGATCGGCGACTGCGTCGGGAAGCTGCGCAGCCGCAAGGAGGGCGAGGGCACCGGCACCGACTTCCCGAGCGCGATCCGGCAGGGCGTGCACGATCTGACCCGCGGCACCGACCCGTCGGAGCCGCGGGTGCTGTTCCTGCTGACCGACGGGAAGATGGACGTCGCCGACAGCCCCAAGTACGGCGACCCCGCACACCGCGAGGCCGAGGGCGAACGGCAGTTGACGGAGGCGCTGAAGGACGCCGCCGCGCAGAACGTCCAGATCTGGCCGCTGGGTTTCGGAGCCGACCCGGACCGCGAGCAGCTCGACCGGATAGCCGCCGGCGGCTACCGGAAGGGCTGTGTCGCACTGCCCTCCGCCACCCCGAGGGCCCACAAGGTCTCCGGCGCGAAGGACATCGGCACCACGCTGGAGAAGATCTTCGCCGCCGCCCACTGCCTGCGCCACGAGGAGGGGCCCGCCCCCGAGCGTCCGCCGGCCACCCTGGAGATCGGGATCTCGCCGCTGGCGACCGTGGGCAGCATCGTCGTCGACAAGGGCGACCCCGCGGTCGAGATCACCTACGTCGACCCGTCCGGTGACGAGGTCCCGACGTCCGGGACGCACAAGAAGTCCCGCTTCGAGCTGGCGGGCGGCAACGGCGCCGTCGAGGCGCTGAAGATCGTCGACCCGCTGCCCGGCACCTGGAAGGTGAGGGCCGAGGCCCCCGAGGGGCACCGCTCGCTGCCGGTCGCCGTCAGCGTGCTGTGGCAGGGAGAGCTGCGCGGCGCCATCACCATGGACCCGCCCTCCCCGCAGGCCGGGGAGAAGGTCACGGTGACCATGCGGCTGCAGACGCGCGAGGGCTACGAGATCAAGGACCCGCGCGACTACGAGGGGCTGCGCGTCCGCAGCGAACTGACCGGGGACGGCTTCGACCCGCTGGCCCTGGACCTCGCCGACGACGGCGAGGGACCCGACCCAGGGGCGAGCGACGGCTCCTTCACCGGCACCGCGACGATCCCGCGGGACGCCGACGGGGAGCTGAAGGTGAGCGCGACCCTCACCGCCTCGGGGCTGAGCGCCGACACCCGCAGCGAGAGCGGCGAGGTCGCGCCCGGCCAGCTGCCCGTCAGGGCCGCGCTCGACCTGCGCGCCGCGAACGCCCACCCCGGCGCGGAGGTCACCGGGAACCTGGACGTCAGCAACACCACCGACGTCCCGCACACCCTGCGGCTGTCCGTCGCCGACGTGAAGGACGGGCTGCTCTCCGTCGAGCCCGCCGAGATCACCCTCGGGCCCGGTGAGCGCGGCACCCGGAAGGTGACGGTCGAGGTCGCCCCCGCGAGCGCCTTCGGGGACCGCCTCGGCGACGGGCTGCGGCTCGCCGGCACCGTCACCGCCGTCGACACCACCCACGACGGACGGACGCTGGTCCGTTCCCCGCTCTCGGTGCACGTCACGCCCGAGCCCGGGATCGGGGAGAAGTACTGGTGGGCGTTCGCTTCCGGTGCCGTACTGATCGCGCTGGCCGCGGTGGCGGTGGTCGCCTGGCGGCGGCTGAGGCGGCGTCGGCGGGACCCGTCCGGCCTGGTGCTGCGGCTGCTCTCGGAGGACGGCACCCTCCTCAACGAGCACACCGCGGGGCGCGGGAACAGCAAGCAGTGGTACGAGTTCGCCGTCGCCGAGGCCCACCACAGCCCGCGCATCGAGCGGCGCCCCCACGGCCCCTACGCCGTCCAGCGCCGCCGCGAGGGCGGAGCGGTGCTCCGCAAGCGGGGCGGCAGCCGGATCCCGGTGCCCACCCACGGTCAGGTTCCCCTGACCGACACGCTGAGCCTCGCCCTCGGCGAGGAGACCCGCACCACGAGGCGCCGGCCGCAGACGGCCACCGCGGGCTCCGGCTCCGGCTCCCCCGCCGGCGGGGCCAGGGGCGGATACGACGACAACCCGTACCTGTGACGCGAGAGGGCGGGCCGGACACGCCACCGGCCCGCCCCCACGCGCCGCACCGCACCGCAGCGCGGCCCGCACGCCGCGCGCAACCACGGACGTACCGAGCACGAACCGGCGGACGCGCCGGCCGTCAAGCGGGGAGGAAAACATGAAGATCTTCCAGCCGATGCTCTTCGTCGGTCTGGGCGGCACCGGGGGCCTGGTCGGCGCCGAGCTGGAACGCAGGCTGCGCGCCGAGCTGTGCGGTCCGGACGGCATGGCGCTCAGCCGGCAGAGCGGCCGCGCCCCCTTCCAGCTGCCCGACTGCCTCCAGTTCGTGTACGCGGACTACAGCGAGGGCGACCTCAGAAAGCTGCCGCAGTTCACCGTGGACCCGTCGCTGCGGCCCGCGTACGCCCGCACCTCCCGGGCCACCCACAACCTGCTGCCGAACTTCGACAGTTCGCCGGCGGTGACCAAGATGCTCCGCGCGAGCATGCGGGGCGAGGTGGCCGACTGGCTGCCGCCGGTCGTCGGCGAGCCGGAGGTCACCCCGCTCCGCAGCGGCGCAGGACAGCTGCCCACCGTCGGGCGCGCCGCCCTGTTCGCCACGCTCCGGCACGGTCTCTCCCCGGTCCTGGAGCCGCTGCTGCAGGCCATCGACGCGATCGCCAAGGCGGCGGGCGAACTGAGCGAGTTCGGCGGCGGCAAGGTCAACGGCTGCGACGTGTTCGTCTCCTTCTCGGTGGCCGGCGGCACCGGCGCCGGGATCTTCCTGGACTACCTGCACCTCATCAGCCACGCCTTCCAGCTGCGCCGCTTCGACGGGGTGAGGATCTACCCGCTGGTGGTGATGCCGTCGTCGTTCTCCGCCGCCACCGGCGGCGGCTGGGAGGCGGAGCTCAACGCCGCCCGCGCGCTGGTCGACCTGTTCCGGCTGGTGGACCGGCAGAACGCGCCGCGGGAGGGCGTGGAGATCGGCGACCTCGACCACGACGCCGGCTTCGCCATCCGCTACCCGGGCACGCCCCCGGTCCGGCTGCGCACCGGCGTCCTGCCCACGGCGTTCCTGTTCAGCCCGACCGCCGGCATCCGCGCGGACGACCTGCGCCGTTCCATCGTCTCCCTGGTGATGTCGCTGATCGGCACCGAGCTGGGCGACGGCCGAACCCAGGGCCGGAAAACGGCGGCCGACGACGACTACCAGACCTTCGCCGCGAGCTTCATCAACCGGGGGGTGGCCCGCAGCGCCCCGTCGCCCACCGGGATCGGCCGGCAGGGCGTCTCCACCAGCCTGGTCGCCTCCATGACCGCGCCGATGGACCAGTTGGCCGACCTGGTGGCCGGACGGCTGCTGCGGGAGGCGGTCACGGACCTCGTGGAGCGGCCGCGCGCCGGGTTCAAGGACGACGCGGTGCCGATGATCCGGCAGCTGTTCGCCGACTCCCACCTCGAAGAGCTGTGGGAGCGCCGTCAGCTGCCGGTGCCGGACCCCGAGCCGCTGCCGCGCGGCGGCAAGAACATCGAACAGGCGCTGGGCGAGCGGATCGCGGACATGCAGCGGCTGCTGGCCGACCTGCGGACCGAGGTCGAACGGTCGGCCGCCACGATGGCCGACCGGTTCGCCCCGCGCCCCGCCGTCGACAAGCTGCTGCGGAGCGTGGACCCCTTCCTCGCCGAACGCGTCGTCCAGGGCGTGCCGGGCCACGAGGACCCGATCGTCAGGCACGGCTTCCTCGGCATGCTGGACAACCGTGCCCGCGCGCCGCAGCGTCCGCCCGGGGTGACCGAACAGCCGCCCAAGGTCCCTCGGATCAAGGGCCAGTTGGCCGGCCTGGCACCGGCCCGCTGGGGCGACGAGGACGTGCAGGCGGCCATCCAGGAGCAGGACCTCTGGTACCAGTGGCGCTGCCGGTCGGTCTGGCACGAGGCCTGGCGGGAGCAGCACCAGCACTGGCAGCCCCAGGCGGACGCGGCCGGGGACGACGTCGTGCGCCTGGTGAAGGCCTTCCGCCGGCACTGCGACCAGGAGCCCAGGAGCTCCGAGCAGAAGGCCCACGAGCTGTACGAGGACCGCACCGGCATCTCGTACCTGCTGCCGCCGCAGCGCAGCCTCAACTACTTCTACGAGGACGTGGTCCGCCGGCTGGTCTACCGGGAAGGGCTGCGCGAGACCGACGACGAGTCCGCGCTGCTGCTCAAACTGGTCGACGGGGACACCTGGCGCCAGGTCCTCGCGCTCAGCCGCCGCGACCCGGAGGGCTCGGTGGCGCGGGTGAAGGGGTTGCTGGAGGCCCGGATCACGCGGCTGTTCGCCGAGCGGGGCGCACGTCTGGAGCAGCACCCGCTGCTGCCGGCCATGGGCACGCTGCTGGCCGCCGCGGCGGGTGACGCGGACGCCAGGGAACAGACCAGCAAGGAGACCCTCGACCTGTTCGTCCGCAAGCTGTCCGTGCTGCTGCCGGTCGGCTTCACCCCGGAGGGCACCGGGCCGCTGCGGATCCTGGTCACGCATCCGCGGGTGCAGGCCGTGGAGGAGGTGCGGGAGTACCTCGGCAAGACGCTGGGGCTGTCCGCGAACGCGAACAACTCCGTGGAGTACCGGGGGGTGGAGAGCGACTCGATCACCGTCGTCCTCTTCCGCAGCGAGATGAGCCTCATCCAGGTGCCCGAGGCCCGCAAGGTGCTGCGCCAGTGGGCCCGGGCGAAGAAGTTCGAGGAGCCCCGGGACGTGCTGCGGTGGCGGCAGCGGACCGGCTTCCGGGACAGCTGGATGGTGAGCAGCGAGGAGGACCGGCGCGTCATCCTGCACCGGCTGCTGTGCTGCATGTGGAACGGCCAGGTGGACGTGCTGGACGGCGACCCGTCGTCGCCGGAGCGGATCCGGCTGAGACTGTTCCCCGAGCGGGGGGCGAACGTCCCCGGCGTCCGGCTGAGGCTGGACGACTACCCCGGCGGGGTGTCGAGCTGGGCGGAGCTGCTGCGGTCGTACGAGCGCTGGACGGTCCTCGACGACAGCCGGGCCGTCGAGGACCACTGCCGTGAGCTGATGAGGGCCCAGCCGTTGGACCTCGTCCGGGCCGGCAGCGAACCCCACCCCCTCTTCACCGACCTGGTGGAGAAGATCGCCCCGCGCCAGCTGGAACTGCTGGCCGAGCGCCGGGAACGGGGCGGCGAGCGGGTCGAGGGCTGGGTGCGGCCGCTGTGGGAGTTCTGGGCGGAGACCCTCCCGGCCGCCCTGGACATGGAGTTCGGCAGCCAGCGCGCCGTCCAGCCGACCCTGCGCACCCTGCTGGAGCACGTCCGCGGCGGCACACCGGCCCGTCCGCGGGCCCGCGGCGACCTCCCGGAACCCCGGCGCCGCCCCGAAGCCGACGACGACTGGGGCACCACGCCGCTCGGCTCCTTCGAGCGGTCGTACGGCGACGAGCGCGGTGAAGGGGGAGCAGGGGAGGGGGAGGACCGGCACGCCTGGGGCGCCGACCGGGACGGCGGGAGCGGCTCCCGCGCCGGCGACCGCGGTGGCCCGGACGGGGGCGACGGCGGCCGTCGCCGTGCCGCCCGGGACGTCCACGACGGCTACGGGGAGCCCGGCGACAGCCCTCGGAACGGGCGGGACCGGGACGGCTGGGGAGGCTGGGAAGTCCGCGACGGCCGGGACCGCACCGGTGGCCGTGACGGGGCCGGCGACGGCCGTCGCCGTGCCGCCCGGGACGGCCGTGACACCTACGGCGACTACGACGACTACGGAGAGCCCGGCGACCACCGCCGGGACGGTCAGGACCGGGACGGCCGGAGAGGGGACGCCCCCCGCCCGGGCGAAGCGGGGAGCCGGGGAGAGCGCGACGAGGAGTACGGGACGGAGTACGGGGGAGGGCGCCGCTTCTCCTCCGCGGACCGCGACGACCTGCCCCGGGCGCCCTGGGACGACGACACCGACCCGCGCGGCCCCTGGGGCGGTGACGACCGGTGAGCGCGTCCCAGGACTCCGGCGCCGTCGTCCACCTGGACCTGCGTGCCGGGGCGGCGGCGCTGCACAGCCCGTCCGCCGTGCGGGACCGGGTCGCCCGCGAGCTGGGCCGGGCCGGGCTGCCGGAACCGGACGACCCGCTGTTCCTGGTGGTCGACACCCCGGCCGGGCTCACCGACCACCAGCTGCAGTACGAACTGCTCGTCGGCTACCGGGCGGTGGGCGAGGTCAGGCTCCTGGTGCTGCTGGTCGGCAGTGCGCCGGGCGCGTTCGCCGGTGAGGAAGGGGGGTTCCAGCCCGACCGGCGGCTGCTGCGCCCCGCGGTGCTGCGCTCCTCGGGCACCGCGCTGCTGTGGGCCGGCGACCTGCGCTCCGCCCGCACCGCGCTGGAACGGCCCGCGCCCGACGACGCGGACGCGCTGGCGGTCCTGGTGGACGTGCTGTCGGTCCCGGACGTCTACCTCAGCGTGCTGCACGGCGTCCGGTCACTGCCCGGGGCCGTCGCCGCGCCCGGAGTGCGGCTGCTGGAGCAGGACCTGCCGCCGGAGGTGCGCGACCGGGCCTGGCGCGACGCGTTGAAGCGGTTCGCCGGCGAGGACACCGAACTCGCGCCGGACGTGCTGTTGACCGCCTCGTCGGGGGCCGACCTGCCGGAGCCGCTGCGCGGCCTGGTGGAGGGCCGGGGCGGCCGGAACCTGGGACACCGGGAGCCCGGTGGCGTCGCGGACGACGCCTACCGCGCCTGCGCGGACGCCCTCGACCACGCCGAGGACGCGCTGGCCGGGCTGCGGGCCCTGCCCGGTCTGGTCCGGTCCTCGCGCCGGGAGGCGTTCGAGGCGGACGCCGACCAGGCGCGCCGGGCGGTCGACGACTACCGGGACCTCGTCGCCACGGCCCTGCGCGGCGGCGGTGAGGCACGGGCCGCCGCCGAGTCGGCGGCCCGGCTCGCGGCACTCGGTCTGCGGGTGCCGTCGGCCGAAGGGCTGGGGGAGCGGATCGGCGAAGGACTGAAGGAGTTCGCCTGGAAACTGCTGGGTCAGGGGATCCCCCTGCGGTCGGCGGCCCAGCGCTTCACCGGACTGGCCGGGCGGGTGGAGCCGCTGCCGGGTTCGGCGCTGCTGCCGAGGCTCACCGCGCTCTCCCACGCCCGGACCGACGCGCGCGGGGGCGCCCCCGGCGACGGGTCCGCGCACACGGCCGCGGTGGCCGGTCCCCTGGCGGCGGCCGGGGCGGGGCTGCTCGGTGCGCTGTGGTGGGGGGCGTTCCTGGTACTGGCGGTCGTCGTGCCGCTGCTGTTCGTCGGCACGGCGGTGCTCGGGGCGGCCCGGCTCCGGGACACGGGACGTCCCGGCCGCCGGGCCGTGGCCCCCGGGGCCGCGGCGTTCGGCGGCGCCGTGCTCGGGGCGGCGGTGGCGTACGCGACCGAGCCCCCGGTCTGGCTGGGCGCCGCCGGTCTGCTGGCCGGTCTGGGCGTCGCGGTGGAGACGGTGCGCCGGCTCTGGCGTGCGGCGGCCGCGGCCTGGGCGCCGGGTCACGCCACCGCCGTACTGCGGCTGACCCTGGACGAGCTCGACGCCCTGCTGGCCGAGGCGGTCCGGGAGCACTGGGCCGTCGAGGAGCGCCTGTACTGCGCCGACGCCGCCCGTTCCGTCGCCGGCATGCTGCTGGCGACGGCGGCCGCCGCGGAGGCCGAGGCGGCGCCCGACGCGGAGCGGACCGCGCCCGCCGGGACCGGGGAGCCGGCCGACGACCCCTGGCTCGACGACTACGGGGACCTGGAGCCGGACGACGCCCCCGCCGGGCCCGACGACGGGGACGGCGACTGGGCGAGCGTGTACACCTGGGAGGACGGGCCGTCGTGGGACGGGCCCGCCGAGGAGCCGGGCCGGAGCACGGGTGCCGGGGGTCTTCGGGAGCACCGCGCCAAGGAGGCTCCGCGCTGGCTGCGACGGGAGAACGGTGAGGGCGGGCCCGAGCTGGTCGCCACCCTCTCCGCCGACCTGACGGACGCCGCCCTGGAGGCGATGAAGCACTACTGGGGCGCCGTCGAACGCGGCCGGGCCGGCACCCTCGCCGTCCGGCGCACCGAGGAACGGGTCCGCGAGCTGCTGTCGACGGCCCGCCGCCACCTGCGGCACAACGGGGTCCTGACCCCGCCCCCGTTCGCCGCCGCCCGCCGCGTCCGCGCCGGCTCGGCGAGCCTGCTCGGCACCGACCCGTACGGACTGGCCGAGCTGGTGGGCGCGGAGGCCGACCGGCGGACCGTGGTGCAGCTGTCCTCGCCCGAGCAGGGCACGCTGCTCAGCCGCGACCCGGCGGCCGCGGTGTGGCTCAGGTTCGCCCCCGCGGCGGTGCGCGACGAGGTGGAGAAGGCCTGGGTGCCGAGCGGTTCGGTCCGCCTCGAGGACGTCCTGTGGACGTCGTCGGGACGGTACGCGGGCCTGGTGCGCCTCACACCGCTGCGGATGGGCGTGGTGGAGACCGTCCGCTCCCGGCACGGCTCCGCACCCGACGGGACGGACCCGGACGACGGGCCGGACCCGTACGGCGCGTCGGACCCGTACGGCGCGTCGGACCCGTACGACCGGAGCCGCCGGGGCGCGCCGAGGAACCCCTACGACCGGACGGACCCGTACGACCGGACGGACCCGTGCGACCGGACGGACCCGTACGACGGGCCGGGCGGCGATCGCCGGGGGGACGGCGACCACTGGTGAGCCGTACCCCGCATCCCGGCCCGGCGCCCATGGACGGGCCGGTACCCACGGACGAACGAAAGGACCGCCGGTGACCAGCATCCCGTCTCCCCGGCCGGAGGGACCGGGCGGTGCGCCTCCGGACGAGCTCACGTTCACCGTCCCCTCGGGAGGGCGGCGCACCACCCCGCTCCGGGTCGGCCCGGAGTTCCGCCGCGACCGGCTGCTGCCCCAGCTGATCCGCAAGGCCGTGCTCGACGACGAGGGACAGCAGTGCGTGCAGGTGCGCCTGAACGCCAAGGACGCCGCGCACCCGGCGGCGCGCGCCCTGCTGGACACCGAGGCGGGCGCCGCCCTGCGGCTGCACCGGGCGCTCGGCGACACGGAGTACGCGGCGCTCTTCCCGAGGATCATCGGCTACGAGCTGGACACGGCGGAGCCGTTCCTGCTGTACGACCCGCCGCGGGGCACGTCCGTCGAACGGCTCCACGTGATGTCCGCGACCGACCAGGAGCACTTCACCCGGGACCTGCTGCTGGCCGTGTACCTGATGGAGGGCCAGGGCCTGGTGCCGCGCGGCGTCTCGCCCGCCACCGTGCGCTGGGACGGCGCCAGGGTCCAGCTCTGGGGACTGGAGTCGGTGGCCCGGACCGGACAGCCGAGGCGCCCGTGGGGCCGGTCGCCCTTCTGCCCGCCCGAACAGCGCCGGGGCGAAGGGCTCACCGACTCCCGGGACGCGGTGTGGAGCACGGCCCAGGTGCTCTACCAGCTGGTGACCGGACGGCCCGGGTCCGCCGACCGGGCCCCCGCCGACCTCGGCGAACACCGCAGGCTCGACCAGACGCTGCGCGACGCCTTCGCCCCGCGGGCGGCCGGCCGGCCGACGCCCGCCCAGGTGCTCGACGTGGTGGCGCCGGGCGCCGCCCGGCGCGCCCGGCTCACGGTGCCGGCCGACGGGACGGCCGCGGACCACGAGGCCTTCGACGAGGCGCTGCGGCGCAAGCGGCAGCACGCGTCCGCCGCCCGGTCCCGGCGGGAGCCCGCGGCGGAGGACGGGCGCGGCAACGGCGAGGTGCTCTGCCCGTACTGCCTGGAGACCATCCGGCTCGACCTCACGAAACTGTTCGTCACCGACAGCCGCATGCAGTACAAACCGCTGGACCTCAAGGGCGTCAACAACCCCCTGCGGCAGAACGACGTCATGCGCGGCGCCGTCCAGAAGTGCACGGCGGACCCGGACTTCCCCGAACACTTCATCCCGGTGCCCTACCTGATGTACGGCCGCCCGCTGACCGTCGCGATGGTCGGCCAGTCCTCCACCGGCAAGAGCCACCTGCTGACCCAGATGATCGCGGCGATCACCGACGGCGGCCTGGAGCCGTTCGGGCTGAAGTGGCAGTCCGTCAATCCGGAACAGCACGCGAAGTTCGTACGGGACCGGGTGCAGCCCCTGCGCAGCGGCAAGGTCCTGGACCACACCGCCGCACTGGGCCTGGAGGACTTCGCCCGCTTCGTGGAGTCCCTCCTGATCACCGACGCCCGTGGGCGGGTGCGCCCGGTCGCCTTCTTCGACCTCGGCGGCGAGGACCTCGTACGGACCGACGCGGCGCTGCGGTTCCTGCTCGGGGTCGACGCCCTGGTCTTCGTCGTCGACCCGGCGCTGGCCCTCCCGCTGCCGCAGCTGGACCACGTCAGGCAACGCTGGGGCGTGGAGGTGAACCCGGACGGCGACCTCGCCTTCGGCACGGTCCTGGACCGGCTCCCGAAGAACGGCGGGTACCTGGACGTGCCGGCCGCGGTGGTGCTCGGCAAGGCGGACCTCCTCAGGTTCCAGCCGCCCGTCGACCGGTGGCTGGGCCGGCCGCCGGCCACCTCGCTGGACCCCGGGCTGGTGCGCGAGGAGAGCCGGGACGTGTACGCGCTGCTGCGCCGGTACGCCGGTCCGGCGTGGCTGCGTCCCTTCGACGCGATCCGCCGGTGCACCCTGCACGTCGCGTCCGCCACCGGCGGTCAGGAGGACCGGGGCCGCTACCCGGCGGGGGCGGGGCCCCGGCGGGTGGTGGAGCCGCTGCTGGCGCTGCTGGCGATGCACGGACTGATCCAGGTCCCGGGCGGTACCGAGGCGCTGGCCGTGGGGGAGGCGCCCGGGCTCGAGTGGACGCCGGCGGAGGAGGCCGGGGTCCCCGAGGGGGCCGGGCGGTCCCGGGAGCCCGGTGCGACCGAGAGAGGGGAGACCCAGTGAGCGACTTCCAGGACCGGAACCCGTTCCCCGGCGGCCCGGCGGGCCCGCGCGGGCCGGGTGGCGCCGGTGGCGCCACCGGCGGCTCGGTGCACCAGGCCGTCTTCCGGTGGGACGGCAACCACGGCCGCCAGGGCACCGGCATGAACGCCGTGGCCCACTCCTGCGACCCCGGGCGCGCCGAGGAACTGGGCCGGGAGCTGGGCCCGCTGCTGTGGGTGTCCGGAGCGGCGGCCGCCCGGCCGAGCGTCGTGCGCACGCTGTCCCGCGACGGCGACGTCCTGCTGGTCCAGCGCTGGCCCACCACCGACCGCGGCGGCAGGCCCAGTACGGTCAGCCACGTCCTGATCGGTGACCGCAGGACCCTGGGGCCCGGCCGGTGCCTCGGCCTCGCGTACGGCGGCTGGCGCAAGCGGGAGGCGGCCGAGCAGGCGTCCGGGCGCCTGCCCCGGATCGACTGCGCGAAGCTCGACGAGCTGGCGGAGGACCGGCGGCCGGGCATGCTGGAGCTGCTGCCCGGGGTCGAGCACGCGCTGATCCTCGCCACCGCGGAGTTGCTGCGCGACCCGGAGCAGCGTGTGTCGCTGCTCCTGGAGGAGGAGGCGCCGCGGGGTTGGCCGCGCCGGGACGAGGTGCCGCTGGTCTACCTGGGGCTGTTCCTGCTGTTCGGCTCCTGGCTGGGCCGGCCGTGGACGTTCGCCACCTGCGACGCGGTGGACACGCATCCCCTGCGGCTGATGTCCGTCCCGCACTGGGAGCCGGACTCCGGCGGCTCCGGTCCGCTGGCCCGGGTCGTGGGCCGCCCGCCGGACCAGGTCCGGTTCGAGCACCGGGCGGCGGCACGGCTGGTGGGACACCTCCTCGACCATCGGCAGGCGCCTCCCGGTGTGCCGCAGCTGACCGACGGACTCGCCGACGGAGCGTCGTGGAACTGGGAGCGGCGCCGCGCCCGGCTCCAGGAGATCCTTGACACGAGCCGTCCCTCCGCCGCGAGGACCGCCGCGCCCGCACCGCACGCGGCGGACCCGTGCCGGGCGGGGCACCAGGACAAGGGCCGCGACCAGGACCGCGACCAGGACCGCGACCAGGACCGGGAATCGGTCCACCGGATGGAGGAGGCGGCCCGAACGACGCCCGCCCCGGGGCCGCACCGTGGGGTGTATCCGGAGCCGGAACCACACCGTGGGACGTATCCGGAGCCGGGGCCGCACCGTGGGGCGTATCCGGAGGCGCCCGGCCGTCCGTACCCGCACGCGGCGCCGGCGGGCCGTCCCCCGGCCTCCCCTCCGCACCCCCTCCGGTCCGGCGTCCCCGGACCCGGTGAACCGAGCGGTCCCGCGTCCGACGACGCCTTCCCGGCACCCGTGCCGGCCCCCTCGAACGCTCACGACGCGTACGAGGCGTACGACGCACGCCCCCCGTACGACGTACACGACGCCCTTCACCGCGAACTGCGCGCGTACCGGCGCAGGGAGGACGACGGCAGCCGGCGCAGCATCCTGACGGCGGACCTGCGCACCCGGCCCGACGAACTGCTCCTGCACGAGCTGTGCTCCGGTGAACTGCCCCCGGACTCGGTGGACCTGGTGCTGGACGAGCTGGGCAGGGACGGCCGCGTCGAGGCGCGTGACCCGGAGACGCGGCACAGGCTGTGCGCCGAGGTGCTCCGCAACGGCCTGTACCTCACGCCGCGGGGACCGGGCGCGGAGCACACGTCGAGGAAGGCCATGGTCGACCGGGCGGCCGAGCTCTTCACCTGGGCCGTCGTCCCACTGGCCCGGGACGGACGCCATCTGCGCGATCTCCAGGAACTGCTGTACCGGATGAGCCGGGACCCCGACCCCCTCACGGGCAACTGGCTCCGGCAGACCATCGTGGAACCGGCGAACGGCCGGCCCCCGGACCTGCCGCCGGTCCTGTGGAGCCAGATCGTGCGGGACGCGATGAACAGGAACGACAGACCGCCCTCCGCTCCCCAGGCGCCCCGCCACGCCCCGGAACCCCCGCAGCCGCCGGCCCCCGCCCCGGATCCGCCGACCGCCATGGCCCGGATCTCCGGCACGGTCGGCAGGCCGGGCTGCCTGCTCGGGAGCCTGTTCGGCCTGGGCGTCGCATTCGTGGTGCTCGTACTGATGCTCGTCATGTGATGCGGTGACCGGCCGGGCCGCGGGAGACCGGCCGGGCGACGGCCGCCCGGCGGCCCCCCGGCCGGTCCCGTCCGCCGGGCGCGGTGTCCCGGTGTTCCACACGCGAGCGCAGGGCCCGGCCACCGAGGTGGCCGGGCCCTGGAAGGCGGAGCGCGTCCTCGAGACGCGTCACCATCGGTACCAGCGACTACGGCCGCCGCCGGCCGAGGTGGAGCGCATGACGAAGCCGAGCAGCCAGAGCACCAGAACGGCGATGGCGATCCACCAGAGGACCTTCACGGCGAATCCGGCGCCGAAGAGGATCAGTGCGAGGAGCAGAACCAGCAACAGGGGAACCATAGTTATCGACCTCCTGGGCCACCGTTTGCCCTGCGTCGACGCCTCCATTCCCCGACGACGCCTTGTTTGTGAAGGAAAGGTGGGGGCATGCGGAGCGCACCGAGACAGTGGCGAGAACGCTACGAGGAGGCGTGTTCCATGAGTGCCGGTGAGAAGGCCAAGGCGAAGACCGAGCAGGCCCGGGGCAAGGCCGAGGAGGCTCTGGGGAGCGCCACCGGGAACGACCGCATGGCCGCCGAGGGCCAGGCCAGGAAGAGCACGGGAGACGCCCGCGAGGCCAAGGAGAAGGCCAAGGACGCCTTCAAGCACTGATACGGCCGTGACCCACGAGAGGGGCCGCCCCGGGACGAGCCGGGGCGGTCCCTCTCCCGCGTGCCCGCGAGAGCGCCGGGACACCTCTTCCCGTCCGGCGCCACGGACATCACCGCCCACCCCCTCCGGGACGGCCTCCGGAAGCGGGGCAGTCGGCCCCGCCTCTTCGGGCACTCGTCGTGCCCCATGGCTTCCTGACTCGGCTCCCTCGTTGCGTTTAGCATCCGGGAGTGAGCCTCTGGACTTCCCTCGAGCCCGCCTCCGCGACCGTGGACCCGGGCGGTAGTACGACGGTGCGGCTGCGTCTGCGCAACACCGGTGACGTGGTGGACGAGTACCGCATCGAGGCGGTGGGCCCTCTCGCGCCCTGGGCCGTCGTGGAGCCGAGGTCGCTGCGGTTGTATCCGGGGACGACGGGGTCGGTGGACCTGACGTTCGCTCCGCCCCGTACGCCGGATGCGACGGCGGGGCCGAATCCGTACGCGGTGCGGATCACGCCGACGGAGCATCCGGAGGCGACGACGGTTCCGGAAGGGAACCTCACCATCACTCCGTTCACGGAAGTGCGGGCGGAGTTGGTGCCGCCGACGGTGAAGGGGCGGTTCCGTGGCCGTCCGAGACTGGCCGTGGACAACCTGGGCAACACGAAGCTGACGGTGTCGGTGAGCGGCAGCGACAACGGTGACCAGTTGTCGTACGACATCCATCCGAGCAATGTGCAGATCGAGCCGGGCCGTGCGGCGTTCGTGAGGACGACGCTGAAGCCGCGGCAGATCATCTGGTTCGGTTCGGCGGAGCAGCGGCCCTACACCCTGGCGGTGCAGCGGTCGGGTGTGGCGTCGCTGGACGTGGAGGGCACGTACGTGCAGCGGGGTTTCCTGCCGCGCTGGCTGGCGGTCTTCTCCAGTGTCCTCACGGCGCTGGCGATCGCGTTCGTGATGCTGTGGATCGCCTACCAGCCCCAGGTCCGCAGCGCCGCCACAGAGAAGCTCCAGGAAGCCGGTGTCAGCACGCTGCCGCCCTCTTCCGCACCGGCCATCGAGGCGCCGAAGGCCCCGTCCGCCGGCGCCACGGCGCCCCCGGCCGCGACCGGGACACAGCAGCCCGGCGGAGCCGGGGAGGGAGCCGGAGCCGGGGCGGGGGGCGGCGGTGCCGAGGAGGAGGAGGCCGAGGCGCCGGAGAGGACCGCGGCGACCGCCGTCCGGCGACTGGCCGCGGAGGATCCGGGCGGACGGCACATCTGCTACCGGGTCCATGTGGCGGGGCAGGGCTGGAGCGACGCGGCGTGCGACGGCGGGACAGCGGGCACGGCGGGCTCGGGGGCGCCGATCACGGCCGTCAACATCGCCGTCTCCGGAACCAGGGGCACGTCGGGCGGCGCCTTCGTCCACGACCCCGCGTCGACCAAGGGCGAGGGACACTTCCCCGAGCCGTGGTCGAACGCCGTCGACGGCGTCGACAACTACGTCGGCAGTACCGAGAAGGACGCCCCGCACATGCTGGGGTTCACCATCAACGTCGACGGTGGCGCCGGCGCCGTCTGCCAGTCCTCCTACGTCCACGACGACGCCTGGCTCGGCCTGGCGTGCGACGAGCCCGGGACCGGGTACGACTTCACCTACGCCGGCACCCACGACAACGAGTCGTGGATCGAGGCGGTCCGGCTCACGGTGTGATCCCGGCCGCCCCCTCGGCCGTCCTCCGGTTTCAACCGCTCCGCCGGCCGGCCGCCGTCCGCCGGGTCCCGCCGCGTACCGGCGTGACCGGTACCTGTCCGGGTCCGGTCACCGGTCCTCGGTACGGCCCTCGGGCGGGCCGGTGTCGGCCGCCGGGGACGCCTCCTCGTGGTCGGCGGGCGGGGGGCGCAGCAGGCTGAGCGCGACGGAGACGCTCAGGACGGCGGCGATGACGGCGAGGCTGAGCGGAGAGGGGATCTCGGGGACGGCGGGGCTGACGATCTCGTGGGACGCCTGGAGGACGAGCTTGACGCCGATGAAGGCGAGGATGAGCGCCAGGCCCTTGCTCAGGTACTGGAACCGGTCCAGCAGGCCCGCGAGCATGAAGTAGAGGGCGCGCAGGCCCAGGATGGCGAAGGCGTTGCTGGTGTAGACGATGAAGGCGTCGTTGCTGACGGCCAGGACGGCGGGCACGCTGTCGACGGCGAAGACGAGGTCGGCGGCTTCGATCGCGGCGACGACGGCGAGCAGCGGGGTGGCGACGAGTCTTCCGGCTTCCCTGACGAAGAAATGGGGGCCGGCGTATGCGTCCCGCACGGGGATGATCTTGCGGAGCAGGCGTACGGCGATGCTCTTGCCGGGGTCGAAGCTGTCCTCCTCCTCCTTGAGGATCTTGTAGGTGCTGTAGAAGAGGATGGCGGCGAAGACGAACAGGACGGCGGTGAAGCGGCTGACCACGGCGACGCCGGCGGCGAGGAAGACGCCCCGGAAGACCAGGGCGCCGAGGACGCCGAGGAACAGGACGCGGTGCTGGTAGGCGCGCGGGACGTTGAAGTAGCCGAAGATCAGGGCGAAGACGAAGAGGTTGTCGACCGAGAGGCTCTTCTCCAGCAGCCATGCGGTGGTGTACTCCACTCCGGCGGTCGTCCCGACCACGAGGAAGACCACGGCGCCGAAGGTGACCGCCAGTCCCACCCAGACCCCGCTCCAGAGGGCGGCCTCCCGGAACCCGATGGCGTGGGCCTTCCGGTGCGCGAGCAGGTCGACCGCCAGGGACACCAGCACGGTGACGGCGAAGACCATCCACAGCCACAGCGGGACATCGTGCACGGGTCCGACCTTTCGAGCGCGATCGACCGGCGGTCTCCCTTCGAGTCTGGTCCATGGGACGGCGGGTGTCTCCTCGACGGGCTCCCCCCGGCCCGGCCTCCACGCCCACCCGCCCTCCGACCGGGGTGAGTCCTACGGAGAACGAGAACCACGGTCGCCGTGTCTGTCTGCCCGGCGTTCCCGGAGGTAACTTGAGGGGAAGGCCCCTGAAGGAGGGCGATGCGATGCCGTGGTTCGTATGGCTGCTCGCTGCCGCGATGCTGGGCGCCGCGGAGTTCTTCACCCTGACGCTGTTCCTCGGGCTGCTGGCGGGCGCCGCCCTGGTCGCCGCCGTGGTCGCCGGTTTCGGCGTCGGACTTCTCGGCCAGCTCGTGGCCCTCGGAGTGGCGGCGGCGGCGGGCCTCGTCGTCGTCCGTCCCGTCGCGCTGCGGCACAGGGAACAGCAGCCCCTCGTCCGCGAGGGAAGCGATGCGCTGATCGGCAAGCGGGCCGAGGTCGTGCAGGAGGTCACCGCGACCCGCGGCCTGATCAAACTCTCCGGCGAGGAGTGGTCGGCCCGCGCCCTCGACGAGAGCCTGGTGATCCCGGTGGGAGCGCTGGTGGACGTCATGGAGATCGAGGGCGCCACGGCCATCGTCTACCCCCGCGCACTCCTTCCGTGAGCCCATGGCCGCATGACCCCATGACCCCGTGAACGGCTGAACGCACAGCAACGGAGGCACTGTGGATCCAGTTGTCATTCCCCTCCTCGTCGCGGTCCTCGTCGTCGTCTTCCTCGTGGCCTCCACCGTGCGGATCGTCCCGCAGGCGCGCCGCTACAACATCGAGCGGTTCGGCCGGTACCACCGGACGCTGCAACCCGGCCTGAACCTGATCCTGCCGGTGGCGGACCGCATCAACACCAAGCTCGACGTGCGCGAGCAGGTCTACTCGTCCGACCCCAGGCCGGTGATCACCGAGGACAACCTCGTGGTGAACATCGACACCGTGCTCTACTACCAGATCACCGACCCACGGGCGGCGGCCTACGAGGTCGCCGACTACCTCCAGGCGATCGACCAGCTCACCGTGACCACGCTGCGGAACGTCATCGGCAGCATGGACCTGGAGGAGACGCTCACCTCCCGCGAGGAGATCAACTCCCGGCTCCGGGCCGTCCTCGACGACGCCACCGGCAAGTGGGGCATCCGGGTCAACCGTGTCGAGATCAAGGCCATCGATCCACCGCACACCATCAAGGAGGCGATGGAGAAGCAGATGCGGGCCGAGCGCGACAAGCGCGCGGCCATCCTGCACGCCGAGGGGGAGCGGCAGGCCAAGATCCTCACCGCGGAGGGGACGAAGCAGAAGGACATCCTGGAGGCCCAGGGCACGCAGCAGGCCATGATCCTGCGGGCGGACGGCGAGGCCAAGGCGGTGGAACTGGTCTTCCAGGCCGTCCACCGCAACAACGCCGACGCGAAGGTGCTGGCCTACAAGTACCTCGAGACGCTCCCGCACCTGGCCGGCAGCGACAACAACACGTTCTGGGTGATCCCGGGGGAGCTGACCGAGGCGATCCGGACGGTCACCCGCGCGTTCGGCGACCAGTCGACGACGGGCCCCGCCGGACCCGCGTCACCCGGGGAGGAAGCCACCGCCGCCGACGACACGTCGGGCGCCGGCCGGATCCCGCAGCTCGGCGCGGGTTCGACGGTCTCCCTCGACGCCGCCACGGCCGCCGACGAGGCCGAGAGGCAGGCCGCCGCGGCGGTGAGCGACGCCAAGGCGGAGGCCGAGGCCGCGAAGTCGCCCCAGACGCCGCGCCGGGCACGGACGTCCGGCGGCTGAGCCCGCCACGGCCGTGGTGCGCGGCGGGGCCGCGACGGGCTCCGCTTACCCGTCAGGTCATCGACCCCGGTGTGTCGGCATGCCATGATCCCGGCGTACGGAGCCCGACCGACCGGAAGGACGCCATGCCCGCCTACGTCATAGCCCACCTGCAAGAGGCCGCCCCGCACCCGGAGATCGCCGAGTACATCGAGCGCATCCCCGCCACCTTCGAGCCGTACGGGGGGCGCTTCCTCGTGCACGCCACGCAGCACGAGGTGAAGGAGGGCGGCTGGCCCGGACACGTCGTGGTGATCGGATTCCCCGGGACCGCCGAGGCGCGGGCCTGGTGGGACTCCCCCGCGTACCAGGAGATCGCGCCGCTGCGCTCGCGGCACATCGAGGGCGACATCATCCTGGTCGAAGGCGTCCCGGAGGGCTACGACCCGGCCGCCACCGCGAAGGCGATGCGAGAGGCCCTGCCCGCCGAGTAGCCGCGGACCCGGCGGCGGGGCGTCCCCCCGCGGCCGGGCCCGGGTCGGGGGACCGGAGCCTGCCGCGGGGGCGGGGGCGGGCCGGGGCTCAGACGACGGCCCGGTACCCCTTCCAGCCCGTCGCGATCTTCGTGCGGCCGCCGAACGACCCCTTGCCGTCACCGCTGTTGCGGTACAGGTTGCCGCTGGTGTCGCGCGAGACGAGGTCCGTCCTGCCGTCGCCGGTGATGTCACCGGCCGCGACGACGGCGTTGTAGGAAGCACCCCAGTTCGAGAAGACCTTCGCGCGGGCCTTGAACGTGCCCTTGCCGGTGCCGGTGTACCGGTACAGGTTGTTCGACTTGTCCTGGGCGAGCAGGTCGCCGATGCCGTCGCCGTTGAGGTCACCGGCCCCGACGACCTTCTTGTACGTCTTCCAGTTGTCGTAGAGCTTCACGCGCGCCGACAGCTTGCCCGTGCTGGTGCCCTTGTACAGGTAGACCGTGCCGGTGGAGGCGTTCCGGGCGATCAGGTCCGGACGGCCGTCACCGCTCACGTCACCCGGTGCGGTCAGCACGTCGTACTGGTTCCAGCCGGAGGTGCCGAGCGAGGTGTACGGCGTCGAGGGCGTCACCGCCTTGCCGCAGGCCGGGCGGTGCGCGCGCAGGGCGCCGTTGCGCAGCCGGACCAGCACGTCGTTGCAGCGGTCGCCGTCGAGGTCGCCGAACGGCACGAACGTCGCGGTGGTGGGCCAGCCGGCGCCGGAGACCTTGGCGCCCAGCGTGCCCGTACCGGTACCGCGCTGGACGGTGAGGGCGCCGGAGGAGTTGAGGGTCAGGACGTCACCGATCCCGTCCTTGCCCGCGTGGTCGCGCGGCGCCGCCGCTCCGGCCGTCACCGCGACGCTGCCGGAGAGGCTGAGGGCGGCGCCCCGGCCGTCGGCGGGCTGGACGGTGAGCGTCCAGGTGTAGGCGCCGTTGGTGACCGGGCGGCCCGCGGAGTCCTTGCCGTCCCAGGCGGCCTTGAGCAGACCGCGGGCCTCGGAGCCGGACACGGTGCGCACGGTGGCACCGGACGCCTTGTGGCGGACGGTCACCTTCCAGGAGGCGGCGGGCTTCGACAGCCACCAGGTGCCGGACCAGCTCGCGGTCCCGGACGTGACCGTGGAGTCGATGGCCGACAGCGCGGACGCCGGGACGCCGGTCGGCACGAGGTGGACGCGCTGCTCGCGGTCGGCGTAGGCGACGCCGCCGCCGAAGCGGTCCACCGTCCAGTCCATACCTGCCCTGAGGTTGTCCCGGCCGAGGTCGGTCCAGTCGGCCAGCTTGCGGCTCGGCAGTTCCGTGTGATCACCGCTCGCCGGCAGCCCGCCGTGCAGGTCGACGAGCCTCAGCCCGCTGCCCGACTGGGTGCCGCCGACGCGCTCGACGAGGTAACCGTCCCCGAGGAGGACCCTGCTCGCCGGGGCGGTGGCGGTGCGCTTGGACGTACGGTCGTAGACGCCCGAGCCCTGCACGTCGCCCCAGTAGTCCACGCAGGTCCAGTACACCCAGCGGCCCACGGCCTGGAGGTCGGACGGGGTGCAGCCGTTGCGGGTGGTGAAGGACTCCACGGCGGTGCCGGACGGGAGCCGGGTGGCCGTGACCTTCCCTCCCGTGGCCGCGCCGCTCCACAGCGTGTTGCCCCAGACGGCCGCGGCGACCCGGTCCCGCTTCTGCAGGACCTTGCCCGCCGAGCCGCCGGCGAACTCACCGACGTACTGCCGGCCGGAGGAGGCGCCGTCGACGACCGCGTACCGTCCGGAGAGGTCCTCGAGCTGCGGGGTGGAGTCGCCCGTGTCGAGGGTCGGGCCCCAGTTCTCGGCGCCGTTGGCGCGCAGCATGGTCAGACCGGACTCGGTGGAGTCGCGGCGGCCGTGGTGGCCGGTGCCGTCGGCGAACATCCGGATGCAGCGGTCGGTGCCGGAGGTGCAGTCGCCGTCCCACCCGCTGACCGACCCGTCCACCGTGGTCCTGGCCACGCGCGGAGTGCCGCCCGTGGTGAACCAGGTGCTGCGGTAGGCGCCGATGACGGTGTTCGGCTCGTAGAGCGTGCTGTTGTCGGCCGTGGTGAGGATGCCGCTGCCGAGCGAGAGTCCGTTGATCCGCGCGGGCATCGGCTGCACGGCGGTCACGCGGTCACGGGTGACGGAGCCGTCGGCGCCCCGGGCCACGCGGTACACGCCCCAGTCGAGGTCGCCCCGCTCGACGTGCCGTTCCGCCCCGGCCACGAGGACGGAGCCGTCCGGTGCCTGGACGATCCGCTGGGCGGCCGGGTCCATGACCTTGGTCATGCCGGTGTCCGTGCCGTCGGTCGTGAGCGCCCACAGCGGCCGGCCCCGGTACGCGTTGTCGCCGGGTGACACCGGCTCGACGCCGAGCAGCGCGTCGCCGACGATCCCGTACGTGGCCTGGTGGCTCAGGGAGCCGGTGTCGAAGGTGCGGGGCGCCGCGGTCAGGTCGTCACGGTCGTACAGGTCGGCCGCGGCGCGCCCGCCGCGCAGCCGCAGCACCGAGTCGGCGCCCAGCCGGAAGCCGGTCACCTCCCAGCCGTCCTCGGGGGAGACCCGGTCGGGCAGCGGGCCGAACGCGCCGGTGGCGAGGTCGACGATGCCCCAGTGGCCCCAGCCGTCCTCGCCGGTCTCGTAGCGGAGGACGACGGACCGGGCGTCGCCGTCCTCGACGACGATGTCGCCCGCGCCGTCCGGCAGCCCGGTCACGGGCGTCCGTACGGCCTCGCCCCCGTCCCGGACCCGCCACAGCTGGTAGGCGTCCGGGTTCCCGCCGACGCCGCTGGTACTGGTGAGGACGGTGGAGCCGAAGGTGCCCCGGTAGGTGTGGTGCTCGGGCACCGGCACCACGGCGGTGCCGCCGGAGGTGCCCGCGCCCTGGAGGAGGGTGACCCGGGAGTCCTCCTCCGAGTAGAGGGCGACGGTGTCGGAGCCGTCCCCGTAGTAACCGGGCTGGAAGGAGGCGGACTCCTGGAAGTAGCCGCTGTCGATGTCGTACTGGACCGGGGCGTCCAGCCGCTGCTCCAGCGCGGTCGTGGTCCCGGTGGCGTAATCGGTCCACAGGAGACGGTCGTCGCCTTCCTGCGCCCAGAGGAAGCCGCTGGCCCCCGCGTTGAGGATCTGTGTGGCCCTGGGGACGGCTCGCGGGGCGGCGGGCAGCACGAACTCGGCGGCCGGCTCGGCGGCCGACTGCGGCGCGGCTGCCGCCGGGTGCGGCGCGGCGGCGAGCGGGAGACCGAGGGCCAGCGCCGTCGCCAGGACGGCCGCGGTACGTGCCACCGGCGGACCGAGGCGTGCCGGACGGGAATCAAGAACGGGTCTGCGACCGTGTCGGCCGGGTCTGACCACCATTCCTCCTGGAAGGCAAGAAGAAGGCATGGCGGGACGTACGGTGACGCCCTGGTGTCCCCGGCCCCCCGACCGCTCCCCCCACGCGCGTGGGGGGAGCCTAACAGCATGCTCATGACCGGACGCCGCGCTTTTCCGTCCGGGGACGTGTCGCACCGGGTGCCGGGACGCCCGGTGCGGACGGGCGCTCCCCGGCGATCCCCCGCTCCGACAGGCGACCGCGCCCGCGGCCCTCGGCCCCAGCCGGTCCCTCCTCGTGCCGAACGGCACGCGTCACATCGAATGGGCCCTGGCCGCCCTGGACGGCCTCGGGCCGGACGCCGACACCCGCATGCACGCGGCGGTCACCCTCTTCGGACATGTCCGGGGCCGGGCGATCGACACCGAATCCGAAGTGCGCGCCACACGGGCCGGCGGAATCACCGGGGAGCAGTGGACGGACGCCCGGCGCGACCGGATGACGGCCCTGCCGGCCCGTGGCCGCCCGTCCCCTTTCGCTTCCGTCGCCGACGAGGCCGCCCTTTCCTCCGAGTCGTCGCACGGGTTCGGCCCGACGGCCCTCCTCGACGGTCTGGCGGTACGGATCGAAGCGGCGTCCCCCGCGACACGGCGGACCGGATGAGCCGGGGCGGGGGAGGGCCCGGCCCGTCCTTGAGTTCCAGTGGCCGTCGCAACACCCCGGCTCAGGGGATGCGATGGACTTCGAGGTCCGGGCGGATCGACGGCCACAAGGGCCGAAGAAGTTGAGCCGCGAGCGGGAGACATGCCTTCTGCTCGTGGATCAAGGAACCTCTCATCTGGACGCCTGCCGGATCGTTGGCATCAACGACCGGACAGGCAGGCGATGGCGTAACGGCCGGCAGGCGTCCGGGAAGAGCAAGGCGACACCGCCGAGGAGTCCGGTCGTCGTCGACTCCGCCAGGAACCGGGCGACGACCTGACGCCGGGAGGCCCCGAGGGTGCGGCGCAGCCCGGTCTCCCCGATCCGCTCGACGACCGTCACCAGCGTCACATGGGCGATGCCGATGGCCCCGACCGCCAGCGGGACCAGCCCGAGGACTGGGAGCAGAGGCCGTTGACGTCCCCCTGCACTTCCCTGCGGGCCTCGGCCGGATCGGCCGGTGCCGTCACGGTCAGGGAGGCCTCGGCCCCGGGGGCCGGCGCGATCGGCGCCCGGCGGGCGTCCTGGCCGGCCGCGCCGAGCGCGGTGCTGATCAGCACCCGGGTCACGGTCCCCGGACCCATCCGGTCCGCGGCCGTCGTGGGCGGCAGGATCACCGCGGTGGAGAGCTGCTGCTCCCGCTCCGCTCCGCCGAGTATCCCGATCACCGGCCGGCTCGGGGACCGGCGCCGACCGTACGGGCGGCGCCGGTCATACGGGCGGCCCGGTGACGAGGTCACCGTTCTCGTCGTAGGGCCAGGCGTTGGAGACGCATCCGTGCAGGCCCTTGATCTGCTGCATCATCACGGGGGCCAGGCGCCCGGCGCCCCCGCAGGTCACGTGCCCGTGACCGAGGAAGTGCCCCACCTCGTGGTTGATGATCAGCGCCCGGTAGTCCTCGATCGGCCCGTCGAAGGTGGGCGAGCCCTTGACCCAGCGCTTGAGGTTCACCACCACCCCTCCGGGGACCTCGCAGTTGTACTCGCCCCCGGTGTCCTGCTGGATGCCCGCCCAGCACAGGGCGTCCGCCGTCGCCGGTGTCGCGATCCTTATCGTGATGTCGTGCGGCGATCCCGCGCCCACCAGCTGGAACGCGTTGTCCGGGTCGTGGGTCCAGCCGCGCGGGGCGGCGAGTATGTCGGCGATCTCGTTCGCCGCCTGGGCCGGCGAGACGTCGAGGCCGGTCTCGACCTCCACGACGTAGCGCACCGGGCGGGAACCGCTGCCCACCTTCTCCCCACTGGCCCGCGCGGTGACGAACGTCCCGCTGCCCGTCGGGGGGACGTCGATCTCGGTCCGGCTCGCGGAGGGGGAGGGAGAGGAGGAGGGGGAGGAGGACGGCGTGGGAGTGGGAGCGGGTGTGACGTGCGTGCTCCGTGGGCGGGGCGCGCCGCTCGACGCGTCGCTCCGCCCGCCTCCCAGGACGTACGCCGCCGAGCCCAGCAGGCCGACGGTCACCAGCAGGCCGGTCAGCAGGTTCCGGACCCGGCGGCGCGGACGTCCCCGACGATGGGAGGACCGCCGTCGGCGGCCGGCGCGGTGACCGGCCGCGGTGCTGCCGGCGGAGGATGCGGATCGTCGCTGTCGTGCCGAATGCATGGCAGGTCAATCTGGCGATTCCAGATGATCCCCATGAGCCGGTGTTATCACGGAAAGATAACGACGCCCCGCGTTCCCCGAACCATGTGATCGTTGTGTAACGGCGGTCGGAGAGGGACCTTCCTCGGGACGGTCGCCTCGTCCGGTCTGCCTACACTGCCGAAATGCCACGGGTTCTGATCGTCGAGGACGACCTAGATGTCCGCAGGGCCGTCCAACTGGGTCTGCGGCATCAGGGGCATGAGGTCTTCGCCGTGGAAACGGGAGAGGAGGGGCTGGAACAGCTCCGCCCCTTCCGGCCGGACGTCGTCGTGCTCGATCTCATGCTGCCCGGCATGTCCGGCCTGGACGTGTGCCGCCGGGTCAGGGAGCGCGACCAGGTGCCGATCATCATGGTGACGGCCCGGGGCGACGACGTCGACGTGGTCGTGGGACTGGAGACCGGTGCGGACGACTACGTGGTGAAGCCCGTGCAGGCCCGGGTGCTCGACGCCCGCATACGGGCCGTACTGCGCAGACAGGACGCCTCGCTGCCGGACGGCACCCGTCCCCGGGCGGAGACGCACGGCGAGCTGGTCGTCGACCGCGCCGGGCTCGTGGTGACGCACCGCGGCGAACCCGTCACCCTCGCCCCCTCCGAACTGCGGCTGCTGCTGACCCTGTCGGCCTCGCCCGGCCAGGTGTTCAGCCGCCAGCAGCTGCTGGAAGCGGTCTGGGAACACAGCTACCACGGCGACATACGGCTCGTGGACGCCTGCGTGAAGCGACTGCGCAACAAGCTCGGTGAAGGCAGGAATCCCCGTTACGTACAGACCGTACGCGGATTCGGTTACCGCTTCGGCACCTCATGAGCGACCGGACGTCCGCGCGGACGCGGAGGACCGTCCCCGGGGCCCCCACGGCCGACGGGGCCCTCACCGCCGTACCGGGTGCCGGCCCCCGGCGGTTCCTCCGGGCGGCCCTGGCACGCATCCCGCTCCCCCTGCGCGGTCTGCGCCCCCGCCTGCTGACGTCCTTCGTCCTGGTGGCCATGGCCAGCTCCCTGGGCACCGGGGCCCTCGCCTTCCGCGAGGCGCGCACGGGGGTGCTCCAGCAGGGCCAGGACTCCGTCATCAACCGGTTCCGTACGAGCGTCGACGCCGTCGCGCCCTCCATCCCCATCGCCCCGAACCAGGCGGACCTCCAGTCCGCGGTGGACCAGGTGCTGTACGCGAACCGTTCGTCGGGCTGGCGGATCATGGCCACGTACGGTGACCACCGCGCCTATGCGCCGAGCGCCGGTTTCGTCGAGCTGAGCCCTGAAATGCTCCGGTCCGTCCGGGAGCGACGCGTCGCGGTGTTCCAGCGGGTGAACGTCGACGGGCGTCCTCGTCTCGTCGTCGGCATGCCCGTCACGTACACCTGGGGCGAGGGCCTGGAGACCAGGCTCTCCGGGCTCGTGATGTACCTGGAGGTCCCGCAGACCACCGAAGAGGGGTACGTCGAGGCCATGGTCCACGGCATCGAGCGGGCCACCCTGGTGGCCCTGTGCCTCGCCGTCGTCCTGGCGCTGCTCGCCGCGAGCGGCGTACTGCGTCCCGTACGGGCGCTGCGCCGGGCGACGCGCCGGATGGCCGCGGGACATCTCGACGTCCGGCTGAACGTCACCGGCTCCGACGAACTGGCCGATCTCTCCCAGTCCTTCAACGAGACGGCGGCCGAACTGGAGCGAACCGTGCGGGAGCTGCGTCGCCTGGAGGCCCGGGGGCGCCGCTTCGTGGCGGACGTCTCCCACGAGCTGCGCACGCCGCTGGCGGCGATGTCGGCGGTCACCGACGTGCTGGACCTGGAGGGGGAAGGGGAGACCGGTGAGGCGCTGCGGCTCATCAGCGAGGGAACGAACCGGCTGAGCGGACTGGTGAACGACCTGATGGAGATCTCCCGTTTCGACGCGGGGGTGGCCGAACTCAACCGGGACGAGATCGACCTGGCCGAGTCCGTACGGCGCACCGTCGCCTCCCGGTGGCGGCGGGAGCAGGTGGAGCTGCGGCTGCCCGGACCGGGTGAACTCCGCGCGCGCGTCGATCCGCGCAGACTCGACGTGGTGACGGCCAATCTGATCGGCAACGCGCTGCGGCACGGAGAGCCGCCCGTACGGCTGGCCATGGGGGCACGGGTGGACGGGGCGGGCATGGCATGGGCCGTCATCGAGGTGACCGACAACGGACCGGGGATCGCCGAGGAGGCCATGCCGCACATCTTCGAGCGGTTCTACAAGGCGAGCACCTCACGGGCCAGGAGCGAGAGCAGCGGGCTGGGCCTGGCCATCACGGCGGAGAACGTGCGCCTGCACGGAGGGCGCATCCGGGCGGCGAACCTGCCCCGGGGCGGCGCGGTGTTCACGGTCGAACTCCCGCTGCACCGCGACGACACCGACACCGAGGCCGACGGGGGCGCCCGGTGAGGGGCTCGCGGACGGCAGCGCTGCTCTCCGGGCTCACGGCCGTGGCCGCGGTCGCGCTCACGGCGTGCGGAATCCCCCCGTCCGGTGTCATCGAGACCGGTGCGCCGGCGAGCGGCATGTTCTCCCCCCGTGCGACACCACCCCCGACGCCCGCCACCATCCCCCTCTTCTTCCTGCGCGACGGGGAGTTGACGCCCCGTCCCCACCGGGTCGACGACGCCGGGGACCTCGAGGCCGTCGTAAGCCTGCTGTTCGAGGCGTCGGCCGCGAACGAGGCCCCGGCGGTCACCACGGAGCTGCCCCGCCTGACGGACACGCCACGGGTGGCGATCGCCGACGACGGCATCCTCTCCGTCCGGCTCCCCGGTGAGACGGCTCCGCTGAGCCGTCGGGCCATGCTCCAGCTGACGTGCACGGTGAACCACGCGGCTTCGCCGGCCCCCACCGCAGTCCCCCGTGCCGACGCGGAAGCCGGCGGCGACACCGCGCGCCGTTCCGCCGCGACCGGCAGACTCCATGTGTTCGGGGACGGATGGACGATGACGCAGTCGGCTTCCGCGTGCCCCGTCGTGTCCCCTCCGCAGGAGCAGCCGGAAGCACCGAGCCCGCGGGAGTCCTCCGGCTGACCACCGGACGGCCCTCGCCCAGGACCGGAACCGGCCTTCCGGCATGGCCTCCCGCCCGACCGCGCGGGGGCAGGCCGGCCGACCGCTTCCGGGCATATGCCCCACTCGTTCCTGTGATGCCTTCTACACTCACCGTCACGTGACGCACCGAAGTGGGGGGCCGGATGGCGCTGAACGAGACGGCGGGGCAGGGGGACGGCACCGCGGCGGGACCGACGCTGGAAAGCCTGCTGTCGGTCATGGGGGCCGGTGCGCTGGAGCCGTACCTGGCTCCCCGCGGCCTGGGGGTCGTGGTCGAGGGGGTCACCGTGCTGGACCCGCTGGAGGCGGGGCCGCCCCGGGGGCAGGTGGTGCTGGCCGTGGGCGTCGATCCGCACTCGGCCGCCGCTGTCGACGTCGTGCGCGAGGCCGCAGGATCGGGCGCGGCTGCGGTGGTCTTCGGGCCGGGAAGGCCGGGGCGGCCCCCGGAGGCGCTGCGGGCGGCCGTCGAGGACGCCGGTACGGCGGTGCTCTTCCGGACGGCGTGGTGCGGCTGGACCGAGCTGGTCGGCGCACTGCGGGCCGGTCTGGTCCTGTCCGGAGCCCCCGCCGACCCGGCTGTGGCGGCGGTGCCGCCGGGCGACCTGAACGGGCTGGCCGACGCGGTGGCGGTCCTGGTGGGCGGCGCGGTGACGATCGAGGACGTGGAGTCCCGGGTCCTGGCGTACTCGTCCACGAAGGAGGACGTGGACGAGTTGCGCCGGCTGACGATCCTCGGCCGCCGGGTGCCGGAGTGGCGCGTGGCCGCCATGCGGGAGGCCGGGTTCTTCCAGGCGTTGTGGGGCTCGGGGGACGTCATCCACCGGCCGGCGCACGGGGAGAATCCCGAACGCCTGGTGGTGGCGGTCCGGGCGGGCGGGGAGATCCTGGGATCGATCTGGGTGGCGGCCGCGGGCGGTGACCTCCCGCCGCACGCCTCCGACACCCTGCGGTCGGCGGCGCGGGCGGCCGCCGCACACCTGCTGCACCACCGGTCGCACCGCACGCACGTCCGACTGGTCGAGGACACGGCCCGCGCGCTGCTCGACGGACGGGGATCCGCCGAGGTGCTGACCGAGCGCACCGGGATACCGGCGCGCGGGCACTGCGCGGTCCTGGCGGTACGTCCCGGAGCCTCCTGCAAGGGGGAGGAGACCGGAAGGCTGTGCGCCCTGCTGTCCGTGTGCTGCGGCGCGAACGGCCTCACGTCGGTGGTGGTGCCGGTCGACCAGGGGGCCCTGGTCCTGGTGGGCGCGCTGCACCAGGACGTGCGGCGGGCCGTCGAACAGGTCGGGCGTCTGGGGAGGTCACTGGTGCGGCAGGTGGCCGACGTGTTCGGGCCGGAGACGAGAATCGGTCTGGGCACGGTGGTCGACACCCTGGCGGCCCTGCCCGGGTCCCGCCGGTCGGCGGACCTGGCGCTGAGAGCCCTGCTCTCGGCGGGCGAGCACCGCACCGTCGCCTCCGCGGACGAGGTGGCCGAGTCGATCGCCCTGAACCAGATGCTGGACGCGCTGACGGGACCGGCCCCGGCGCCGGGGACACCGGTGGCACGCCTGGTGGCGTTCGACGCCGGGAACGGCGGGGGCACGCTGGTGCGGACCCTGCGGGTGTACCTGGACCACTTCGGCCACGTACCGGACGCCGCACGGGCGCTGGGTGTGCACGCGAACAGCCTGAGGCACCGGATCAACCGGATCACCGAGGTGTCCGGGCTCGACCTCCGCAGTCCGGACGCCCGGCTCCTCGCCCAGCTGCAACTGCGCCTCCTCGAGCGCGGGGGCCGGGAGGCGTGAGTCCTCGGGAGCCGCCACGAAGAAGGGGCGGTTTCTTCGTGCCCGGGCACAACGGCGGCTGCGCCACGTCCGCGGTTTCGCTCCGCGGTGAGAACCGCGCGGCGGAACACCGGGACTCCCGACGAAGACACCCGCACCGCCGCGCCGGGAGTCTGGTGGTCCGCCCCACGGCGATCGTGGCGCGGTGAGACCCCGGATCAGGGAGGGCGCACGATGAGTGGTTCAGGCAAGGCCGACCGGCGTGAACGGATTCTGCGGGCAGCCGTACGACAGGGACTCCTGGAACCCGAGACGGCCGTACTGGCCGGGTTCGTCGACCTCGACGGCGTCAACGAGACCGTCACGTCCCTGCGGAGCGCGTTCCCCGACTCCCTCCGGGTCCTGCACGCGTTCGCGGCCAAGGCGAACTGCCTGGTTCCCGTACTCGAGGAACTGCGCCTGAGCGGCATGGGCTGCGAGGTCGCCAGTGCGGGCGAACTCGCCCAGGCGCTGGAGGCGGGCTTCGCACCCGAGCACATCGTGTTCGACTCCCCCGCCAAGACGCGGGCCGAACTGGCCCGGGCCCTGGACCTGGGGGTCGCGGTGAACGCGGACAGCTTCCAGGAACTGGCGCGGCTGGACGAGATCCTGGCGGCCCGCCGTTCCGGCTCGCGGATCGGCGTGCGCGTCAACCCCCAGGTCGGCGCCGGCTCGATCACCGCCATGAGCACCGCCACCGCGACCTCGAAGTTCGGCATCCCCCTGGAGGACGAGGGCAACCGACGACGACTGCTCCAGACGTACCGGGACCGCCCCTGGCTCACCTGGGTGCACACGCACGTCGGTTCACAGGGCTGCCCCCTGGACCTGATCGCCCGGGGCGTCGCGAAGGCGGTGGAGTTCGCCGAGGAGGTCAACGCCCACCTGGGCCGCCGGCAGGTCACCGGCATCGACATCGGCGGCGGACTGCCGGTCGATTTCACCGGCGACGAGACGGAGCCGGGCTTCGACGCCTACGTGGACCACCTGCGCGCACACGCGCCTGCCCTGTTCTCGGGCGCGTACGAGGTCGTCACCGAGTTCGGCCGCTCCGTGCTGGCCAAGAACGGCTTCATGGCCGCGTACGTCGAGTACACCAAGACCGTCGGCGGGCGGCCCGTCGCGATCACCCACGCCGGAGCACAGGTCGCCACGCGGACGGTGTTCGCCCCCGACGCCTGGCCCCTGCGGATCGAGGCCCACGATCCCCGCGGCCGGGCCAAGCACGGCCGGCCCGTGCGGCAGGACGTCGCGGGCCCGTGCTGCTTCGCCGGTGACCTGCTGGCACGCGACCGTGCGCTGCCCCTCCTCGACGCCGGCGACCTCGTCGTCGTCCCGGACACCGGCGCCTATTACTTCTCCACGCCCTTCCACTACAACAGCCTGCCCGAGCCCGCCGTGCACGGCGCCCGCATCGACGCCGACGGCCGGGTCACCTTCCGGCTGCTCCGCCCCGCACAGGCCGCCCACCCGGTCCCGGCCCTCGCCGGACGGTGACCCCGGCCCTCCCGCACACCCCGCCGGAACCCCGGTCGCAGCCACCGGGACCGGCGCGCCCCGAGCGGCCATGCCCGGCTGCCCGGGAGAACCACGACACCGAGGAAGGCAGGTGCAACCGCCATGAAAGTACGGCGCGCCCGGTCAGGGTGCTCCATGGAGGAAGCGGCGCCCCCGGGCCGACGGGGGGCCACCGGACGACGGCTGTCCGCCGCGGGGGCGCGCTGCGGCCGGACGGCGCGTGATGCCGCGCGGTGGATCTCACGCCGCCGCCGCATCGCGGCCGACCAGTTCCTCCGGGGCGCCTGCTACGGAGCGGGTACGGCCGTGGTGGGCCTGCTGGCGGTATGAGCGCAGACCCGCTGACGGCGGCGAAGCCCCGGACCGCCGGTCCGGGGCTTCCTCTGCCGGTCCGGACGGCCGGGACCGGCCCCGCGCTCCCGGCCCGGGGAGCCGAACGGAACGGAGGGCGGGGCGGCTGAGGGGACCGCTGATCCCGCCGTGCCGCCGCGCGGGCCGGGCAGCGGTCCGGGCCGCGTACGAGACGCCGGCGGAATCGCCGTAATGCAGTAATTCAGTAATGCGGTAATGCGGTAATTCGACCCTCAATTGTCACCCGCATGTCATACGCTGCGTCTCCGGCAGCGTCCGAACACCCGTCGTCGGGTGAGGGGGACACGCGGCCGTTCGTTTTCGTCCGGTGACCACCGGGCATCTTCTGTGGGGGTTCACATCACTGTGCGCAGGCGCAGCATCGCGACCGTGACGGCACTCGCGGTCGTCCTCAGTTCCGCGGCCCTGGTGGGAGGCGCGGCGGGTCCGGCATCGGCCGACTCCGCGAAAGGCCTTCCGGTGAAGTCGGTCGGCGACATCGTCGTGGACGGTGTCCACCAGCGGGTCTACGTCTCCGATCCGACCGGCGGCACGATCGTCGTCACCGACTACAGCGGCACCGTGAAGGCGACGCTGACCGGCCTCTCCGGCGTGACCGGCCTGGCGCTGTCCGCCGACTCCGGGCAGGTGTACGCGGCCGTGAGGAACGGCAACCGGATCATCTCGGTGGACACCGGCACGCACACCCGGACCGCGAGTTACCCGGTGGGCGTGGTTCCCGGCGATCTGGAGGTGGTGGACGGCCGGATCTGGTTCGCCCACGGCACGGACTTCGGCTCGCTGGACACCTCCGGCCCCGAACCCGTCGTTCGCCTCGCCTAGCGGGGCGACGTCGGCTTCTCCGGCGCCTTCGGGATGTTCCTGGCGTCCGACCCGGCCGTCCCGGGCGTCCTGGTGGCCGGCAACGGCGGCGAGCTCGCCGTCTACGACGTCTCGGCCGCCGGGGCCGCACTGCGGGTCAAGGGCGACATGGACACGGCCGTGAAGCAGGTGGACCTGACGCCCGACGGCAAGCAGGTCCTCACCTCGTGGGGCGACCCCGAGTACGGCTACGGCCTCGGCGCCTACTCGACCACCGACCTCACCGAGCAGGCGGGCTACCCCATCGACGCCTACCCGAACGCCGTGCGGGTCGCGCCCGACGGCAGCGTCGCGGGTGGCAGCTTCTCCTGGTACGACCCCGACGTCCACGTCCACCGGCCCGGTGACCCGGTGCCGGTGCGGGAGTACGACTTCCCCAACACCGGCAACAGCAGCGGCGCCGACACCCTCGTGGACGGAGCGCTCGCCTGGGCGCCGGACTCGAGCCGGGTCTTCGCCGTCTCCGTGAACACCCACGGCGCCCACACCCTGCGCGCCCTGACCGACCCCACCAAGGAACTTCCCGCCCTCAAGGTGTCGGCCCCCGCCAAGTCGGAACGGTCCAAGAAGCTCACCGTCACCGGCAAGCTGACCTCCAGGACGCCCTTCGCCGCCGGCACCGGCCTGAAGGTGACCCGTACGGACGTCGAGTCGCCGAAGGGCAAGGCGCTGGCCGCCGTCAGGACGAGGGCGGACGGCAGCTTCTCCTTCACGGACACACCGCCCGCCGGCGGCAAGGTCACCTACCGGGTCTCCTACGCGGGCGACGCCACGCACGCCCCGGCCTCCGGCTCGGACGCGGTGGACGTCTCGCGCAAGGCGACCGCGTTGAGCCTGAACAACAACGGCAAACTGTACTCGTACGGCAAGAAGGTCACCTTCACCGCACACCTCGGCACGACGTACAAGAACCGCACCGTCTCGGTCTACGCGGACCCCTTCGGCTCCGACAAGCCGAGGAAGCTGCTGAAGACGGGCAAGGTCAACTCCAAGGGCGACCTGTCGGCGACCGTCACCATGACCCGTGACACCGCCGTCAGCGCGGTCTTCGCCGGCGACGCCCGCTACGCCTCGAAGACCGTGAAGTCCACGGCGTACGCCAAGGTGAAGGTCTCCACCGCCGTCTCCCAGCACTACAGGACGGGCAAGATCGGCTCCACGACGTACTACTACTTCCGCAAGAAGACCGACCCGGTGTTCACCACCACCATGAGCTACCACAAGGGCCGCAAGCAGCGTTTCCAGCTCCAGGTCCACTACGGGGGCGCCTGGCGCGACTCCACCCCCGAGTACTTCGCCCTGGGCGCCGACGGCAAGTCGGCCGTGCGCCTGGAGGCGCCGGGCGAGTCCGGCATCCGCGCCCGCATGCGCTCGTCGTACGTCAACGGTTCCTCCGGCGACACCGTCAACTCCACGACGCACGGCGCCTGGAAGTACTTCACCTTCACCAAGTAGTCGCCTCCGGCCGCCCGTACGGCCCCGGCCCCTCCCGGGCCGTGCCGGCGCACGACGGCTGACCACCGCGCACAGCCGGAAGGCCCAGGTCTCCGACCTGGGCCTGCTTCGTGGATCGGGTGACGAGAACCGAACTCGCGCGCTCAACCGGGGAAGCGATGGAGCGTGCGTGACCACATGGTCGCTGACCTGCGTGGATCAGTTGCGGCGACGCTGTGGTGCGGGTGCCGTCGCACCATTGGTGACCGTGGTTGTCCGCTCTTACGGGTCTTACGGGTCTTACGGGTCTTACGGGCACGCTGTGGGCACGGCTTCGAAGAAGGGGCGGTGGAACGCCTGCACGAACGGGCTCTGCGCTCGCTCGGCCATTCCGGGGACGACCAGTTCGGAGACCGACTCCCTGGGAACAGGAGGGCGCTCGGTCCTGGCTCACTTGCCGGCTCCGGGTCCGTACCCCGCGGTGCCTGGCCGGTGACGGCGGCGAGGCACTCGAAGCCGCGGTCACCGTGCAGCAGGGTGAGTGCCCGCGGTTCGGCCGTGGCGGCGACCACGAGACCGGCGGTCCCGGCGCTGCGGTGCTGTCCGTCTCCATCACCCTCGAATGCCGCAGGGTGTTCCTCCCGCCTCCCCGCTCCCACCGCCACCGCGGTGTACGGGGTCTGGGCGGCAACGGGAAACGAGCGTTTCCGTTCCTCCTGAGGACGGCTCAAATCCTGTTCAGCGCCGCCCTGTCGCCTTGACAGCAACCGGCGTTGATCGTTCCAATGAAGGTGTGGCGCGTGGCGTCGGCCAAAAAGACCTGGGCCGGCCGGCGATCGGGCGACCACCTGTCATCAGGGAACAGCCCCATGCGTTCATCCCTCACAGGCGAAACCTGATCCGGCGCACTCGCGCCGCTTCCCCGCTGTCGGGTGCCCGCGTCCTCGTTGTGCCGGCAGGCCGGCCTCGCCCGCCGCGCCGGGGCGCAACGCCGTGACCTGACCTGGCTGCCCGGGATTGGAGACCGAGTGCCTCCGCCGTGCGGCGGACAAGCCAGTCGGTTTCTGCGGTGCACCGTCCCGCCGTGACCCGTACCGCGCCTTGCGCGTCCCACATCCAGGAGATCCCACTTCGTATGTCCACGCCCTTCGACCAATGGGTCATCGAGGAGTTCCGAGCCAACGGAGGAAAGGTCGGCGGCCCCTTCGAGGGCAGCGATCTGCTGCTTCTCACCACGACCGGCGCCACATCCGGTGAGGAGCGCACCACCCCGCTGGGCTGCGTCCGTCACGAGCGCGGGCTGCTCGTCGTCGGCTCCAACCTCGGTGGGCCTCGCCACCCCGCCTGGTACCACAACCTCGTGGCCACCCCGCTGGTGCGGGTGGAGACCGGGACGGAGGAGTACGAGGCCGTCGCGGTGCCCGCCGAGGGGGAGGACCGCGACCGCCTCTTCTCGTACGTGGTGAACGCCGAGCCCGGCTACGGCGAGTACCAGGAGGACACCGACCGGATCCTGCCCGTCGTGGTGCTGGAGCGGAGCGATCCGGCACCCGGTGAGGGGCCCGGCACGGTCAGGAACCTCGCCGACAAACTGGTCGAGGTCCACGTCTGGCTTCGCGGGCAGCTACGGCACGTGAGCGCCGAAGTGGACGCCCACTTCACGGCACGGGCCTCCCGGCAGGCCGGGGACGACGCGCCGGTGCCGGGGCTCGGGCTCCAGATCCGGCAGCACTGCCTTGCCTTCTGCCAGACGCTGGAGTTCCACCACATGGGTGAGGACGCGCACATGTTCCCCGCGATGGAGGCCGCGCACCCCCATCTGAAGGACGCCTTCGAAAGGCTGCGCTCCGAGCACCGCACCGTCGCGCGGCTCCAGCAGGAGCTCGCCGCTCTGCTCACCGACATCGCACAGGCCGATCCCGAGCGGTTCCGGGCCGAGTTGGAGCGGATGGCCGAGGAGCTGACGGCGCACCTCGACTACGAGGAGGAGCAGCTGATCCCGGTGCTCGCGGAGATCCCCTTCCCACCTGGGCCCCCTGCCTGACAGGGTGAGCGGCCACCGCTCGAGGAATTCGATTCGAGCCCTTTCCGGATGCGGTCGTCGGCCGGAGCGACAGCCGGACGGAGACGCCGGCATACGTCCCGTCCGGCGTCGTCGAGGTCAGGGACCGTCCGAGGGGCTCCTTGCAGCGGTCGTCATCAGCGGCACCGGGACCGGACGGGAACCGTTGGCCAGTGACTCCGCGCCGGCCACGCCGACCAGTGACGCGGCCACGGCGGGCCGCACCGGCACCAGTGGTGGCTCTCCGTGCTCCATCGTGGCCCGGAAGGCGCGCAGTACCCGTACGGTGCCCTCGGCTCCGCGTGCCACGGGTTCTCCGGCGAGGGTGAGCGGCTCAGCGGTGCGTTCCTCCTCGTGGGCGTGGCCCCCTGGGAGCGCCCAGCCCTCCGTTCTGACACGGACCGACCAGGACCGTTCGCCGGCGGCCCGGACGGACTCGGCCAGCGCCTTGGTACCGCGTACGGAGATCCAGCTCCAGTGGCTGTCGGGTTCGCCCTGGAGGAACCCGTGCCGGGTGAGGGCCAGCGCCCCGCTGGACAGCCGTACCGCCATGACGACCGCGGCGCGTGGGTCCGCCTCGTCCACCGGGAACGCCGACACCTCCACCGGCCAGGCCCGGGTGAGGGCCAGCACCGGGGAGAGGGTGTGCGTGCAGTACGCCGTGGGAGCGATGCGCCCGCGCCAGTGCGCCGGATCACCGATCAGGCCCGCGACATCGGCCGGGGACATGCCGTGCAGGTAGTCCGCTTCGATCAGGCTGATCCGGCCCAGCTCCCCGGCCTCGATCGCCTGGCGGATGAGACGGACGTGCGGATGGGCCACGTAGTTCTCGGCGAAGGAGTAGGTTGCGGACGACCTGTCCGCCGTCGCGACGAGCCGCTCGCCCTCCGCGGCGTCCACGCACGCCGCCGACTCGGACAGCACATGTACCCCACGGTCCAGGAACGCGACGGCCAACGGCGCGTGCTCATCGAAGTCGTTGGCCAGGACGACCCCGTCGAGACGGTGCTCCAGCAGTTCCTGCCACCGTTCCACCAGCACCGCACCGGGCAGCTGCGCCTGTGCCACGG
Organism: Streptomyces sp. 12E; assembly: GCF_055633275.1. Taxonomy (NCBI): domain Bacteria; kingdom Bacillati; phylum Actinomycetota; class Actinomycetes; order Kitasatosporales; family Streptomycetaceae; genus Streptomyces; species Streptomyces sp. 12E. Next base: position 3,824,803 of record NZ_JBVNCJ010000001.1, read on the forward strand.
CGCGGCGTTCGGGATCGCGGTCACATGCCGCCACGACCTCCAAGCCCACCTTGCGGCACCAGTCCGCCAGGTGGAGCCCCATCCTGAGTCCGACCACTCCTGTCCGCATGCAGACATCCTCTTCCGGACCCCCCTTCCCCCACAGCTGGTTTGTGTGCTGATGATCTCGGTGTTGGGTGACCAATGCGGTCCTCTACGGGCGTTCGGACGAACTGTGGGTCGTGCGGGTCGAATGGTTCCGGGAAGGGACCTCGCTGCGCGTGGAGGTTCACAACCCGGGGTTTCCGGCGAACGTGCGCCTCCGCCGGCCGGGCGCGGATGACGCGCACGGGCGCGGGCTGCTCCTGGTCGACTCCCTCGCCACGTCCTGGCACTCCGGTCCCAGCCGTTCCGGAGGAACGGTGGTCTCCTTCGTGATGGCTGACGCCTGGCCCGTAGCGTGAAGGGGGCCCTGCGGACCGGAGCCGGACGTCACCTTCACCGATACCCGGCCGTCGCGGCCGAGGGGGCGGGCGGCGCGCCTTCCGGCACGGATCTGGCACGCGGCGAGTGATCAACGGGAACAACAGAAAAGCCCGGGTTTGTGACCTGGGCCTTCTTCGTGGAGCGGGTGACGAGAATCGAACTCGCGCTCTCAGCTTGGGAAGCGACGGCGCTTGCGTGGCCGGGTAGCTGCTGACCTGCGCGGATTCGTATCGCGACCGCAGGCGTGAGTGCTTGGTGGCACCGCTGGTGACCGTGGTTGTCCACTCCTACGGGTCCTACGGGCACGCTGTGGGCACGGGCGCGACCAGCAGTCGGGCCGCACAGCGCGCGACGCCTGCACCGGACGGACCGCATCGTCTCTGGGGGCTGACCCGGAGGGTCCGTCACGACTGCACACACCGGGAGCCGACATGTGGACCGGCCAATGTTGGTGACGTATTCTTCTATGTACATCACCAACATCGCCTGGGAGGTTCGGTATGTCCGTGACCCAGATCGACATCGACGACGACGCCCTGGAGCGCGCCATGGCTCTGGCCCACGTCCGGACCAAGAAGGAGGCGGTCAATCTCGCTCTGAACTTCTACGCCGAGCAACAGGAGCGTGCGGCGCGCATCAGCCGTCACTTCGAGCGTGCCCGTGAGTGGGGTGCCGTCGAGGACGCCGAGCATCTGCACAGGGCGGAGAAGCGCAGCCGGTGATCTACCTGCTCGACACGTCCGGCCTGGTCCGGCTGCTCCGGGATCCGAAACTGCAATCGGCCTGGTACGACGCGATCGACGCCGGGGCCATCGCATCCTGCTACGTGCAACGCACCGAGTTTCTCCACAGCGCCCGGAGCGGACGGGAGTACGACGAGATCGCGGAGATGTTCACGGATCTCTACCCCGACGTGCCGGTGCCGAAGAACGCGGGGCGTTGGATCGGTGCGGTGCAACACCGCATGGCCCGGGCAGGGGAGCATCGCAGCGCCTCGGCGGTGGACCTCCTCATCGCCGTCACAGCGGCCCACCATGGCCTGGCTGTCCTCCACGACGATGCCGACTACCGGACGATCGCCCGGCACGCATCCGACCTGACTGAGCACAACGTCCACGACATCGCTTGAAGGCGCCTTGCCGCCCGACAGGTACAGCGTGTGGCGGGCCGGGATCGCTTCGCCTTCTCCTGCGCGGTGACGATCTCCGCACGAAGACGGTCAGGACGCCCGGTCTTCGTCCGCCTGTTCCCGAGCAGCTTGTCCGTTGAAGTCGTACGTGTCTGCCCGGACGGCCGGCTTGCGGTCACTCCGGTACCTGCACGACGGTCAAGACGATCACCACTGACAGCTCCGGCGCATGGAAGACCACGGCGAAGGCGTCGGCGGACGGTTACTGGCGCTACACCTTCGCCGGCACGCCCACCACCGCACCCGCCACCGTCTCGGGCGATCACGTCGACGTCCGCTGATCCCGCGGAACCTGGCGACAGTCCTCACGCGAGTGGCGGCGCCCACCGAAAGGAACTGATCACTTCTCGTCGACACAACGGCGAGCGCGCTCCCGATGGGACCGAGTCCGATGCGGGCGTCCGGGCTGTCGTTCTCCCGTCCTTGCTCCACAAGGAGGGTGGGACAGCACCTCGTGCGGTGGGTCGAGAAGACCGCGCTGATCTTGGGTGTGACCACCGCATGAGGAGTTCGATCAACGAGGCCTCGCCGTATGCCGCGGCAGGGGGTGCGAGGGCAGGCCGAGCCGCAGGAGACCGTGGAGTCCGCCGTCGTCGACGTCAGGCTTGCCGGGGCACGATGCTCACCGCACGGTAGTCGTACCCGTCCTGCTTGAAGCCGGGAGCCTCCCACGTGAGGTCCACCTGTTGCCCGGGTGACAGCGTGCGGAAGCCGGCTGCCTGGATGTCGGAGCAGTGGCCGAAACAGCCGCCAGGAGTCTCGGGGCAGTCGAGCACGCCCCACCCCTCCTCATCGTCCCACTCGCGGACAGTCGCGGTCACCATGAGCTGAACCCTGCAAGCGCTGCCTGCGCCGGCACACGCCTGGATCTTGGTTCGGGAAGCTGCGATCATTTGGAGCCGGTCCGGGTGCCGACCCGGGCCGATGGCTGAGCGGACACCAACGTCTTGTCGTTCTGCCCTGCCGCGCCGTCCGTCGTACGAGTCCCCCGTTTTCCTTGCTTTCCTGGCTTTCGTCTCCCGTGGAGGAACCGAGTGGGCAGATATGCCCTCACACGTGGTGGTGTCGCCGCCGCCACCTCGCTGGCCCTGGCCCTGGGCCTCGGACCGCTGACCCCCGACGCGCACGCGGACGGGGCCGCCGAGGTGGTCATCCCGGCGGCGACGTCGCTGCGGCCCCAGACCGCCCTGTTCAGCGCGGGACCGTCGGGGTTCCTGCGCCATGAACCCGGGCGCGGCCACATATGGACCACCTACACCGGTGAGGACACGGTGGTGGACTCCTCGGCTGCCGAGGTCTGGGGCATGCCGGAGTTCGGCGCCGGTTCCGACGTCGTCGCCCGCCAGGACGACGCACGGACCGTGACGCTGCGGGACATGGCGGCCGGGGGGACGGCCACGACGATCCGGCTCCCGGACCGGCACACCTACCAGGGGACGCTCGGGCGGACCGTCGTGACGACCGCCTGGTCGGGTACGGGCGACGACCTGACGTGGTACCTGTTCGACCTCCAGGACGACGGCACGGTGCGCGACCGCACGGTGGCGGGCGTCCCGACGGGCGTCACTTCGGTGATCAGCGGCGACTCGCCCGTGGCGGACGCCCACGGCATGGTGGTCCTGTACAGGGCCGGCGGGACGCTCCGGCGCGGCTGGCTCGACGCCGACGAGGGCCGGCTGGTCGAGCTGTCCCACGACCCGAGCGGCAACGGCAGCGGGAACGTGATCCTCACCGCCACCCATCTGCTGTCGTGGAACGGTACCGCCGTCTCCGTCTACTCCCGCGACGACCTGAACACCGCCGTCCGTACCGTGCCCCTGGCGAACGACGGGCCGACGCACCTGCTGGGCATGGTCGGCGACACGCTTCTGGTCTCCCGCTACGACTCCTCGCTGGGCGCCATGGACGGCGCCCTGCCCGTCTGGCGCGTCGAGGCGCTCGCCACCGACGGGTCGACGACGGGGACCGTACTGGCCCGGTCGCGCAGCCTCTCCCTCGCCGTCCCCACCCCCGACGGCGGCCTCCTGGTGCCCGGCAGCGGTCCCGACACCGCCGACTGGGGAGTGCATCTCGTCCGTGCGGGCGCCGACGGCACTCCCGTGGTCAAGAAGGTCGCCGCCGCCGAACTGAAGCCCGTGGTCGACCCCGTGCGGGAACTCACCCTGGCGGGTGGCCGGCTGACCGTGACGGAACACGACTGGGACCGGGGCCGTACGTACATGTACGGCCGGACGATCGACGCGACCGGTGACACCCTCACCGCCGGTTCACGCACGGCCCAGGGCGTCACCGACGGCAACCCCTACCTCGTGGGTACCGGGGACGGCCGCACGGTGGTCTGGAGCACGGGGTTGTCGGGCGGCGACCGCGTGCCCCGGTTCGTGGGGCCGACGGGCTCGCTGCCCGGCACACCCGTCGACGCCGAGCACGACTACGTCCGCGTGTGGGACGCCAAGGGCCGGCACGTCGCGATGGCCACCGAGTACACCGACGAGACCGCGCCGCAGACGCGGGTGATCGACCTCGACACGGGTGACACGGTGCTGACCTCGCCGGAGAACGGTACGGCGATGTGGGGCACCACCCTGTGGGTGCGGGACGGCAACGACGGCGTGGCGCCGGTCGACGTCCGCACGGGCAGGCGCGGCGAATCGGTGTGGTTCGGGCGAGGGTGTCTGCTGGAGGACCTCCAGGCGGCCGGGCGCTGGCTGCTGTGGTCGTGTGTGGGATCGGCGGAGAGCCAGGGCGTCTACGACACCGTCGCGAAGACCAGGCTGACCCTCACCCAGGGAGCCTGGGAGACCGCGAAGCTCGGTGACGGGTTCGTCGTCACCGGCGTCGACGGACGGTTCGAGGTCACCGACGTCCGCAGTGGCACACCCGTCACGCACTCGGCGGGGACCTTCCAGTCCGGGCAGCCGTGGGACGTCGACCCGTACACCGGTCTGATCGCGTACGTGGACGCCAAGGGCGACACCCACGTGGTGTCCAGCGGTGTCCCCGCCCCGGCGCTCACCCAGCTCGACTCGGCCGTCGCCGGCTCGGCCGATGTGAAGGGCGGCGCCGCGAGCTGGAGCCCCAAGTGGTGGCTGTCGAAGCCGGCTGCCTCCTGGCGGCTCGTCCTCAGGAACAAGGCCACCGGTGCGACCGTGCGCACCCTCACCGGCGGTACCGCACGGGGCGTGATCCCGGCGTCGTGGAACGGCAAGGACGGTGCGGGCAAGCTGGTCGCCAACGGCGCGTACACCTGGACGCTGACCGCCGCCCCGGCCGACGGACAGGGCGCGGCCCTGACGAGGACCGGCACGGTGAAGGTCACCGGCGCGACCCCGGTCCGGCGGGACTTCGCCACCTCGGACGGCTTCGGCGAGCTGCTCACCCTCAACGGCTCGGGCGGACTGACGTACCAGTACGGCACCGGCACCGGGACCTTCACCAGCAAGAAGACGGGCTCCGGATGGCCGACGAGCGCGAAGTTCGTGCCGTACGGCGACCTGAACGGCGACCGGTGCAACGACGTGCTCGTCCGCCACAGCAGCGGCACGCTGCGCGCCTACCGGCCCGCGTGCGGGGCGGCGGTGACCCCGTCGACCGCGTACACCTCGCTGGGCACGGGCTGGAACCAGTACGACGTGCTGACCTCGCCGGGGGACATCAGCGGTGACGGCCGAGCGGACCTGATCGCCCGTCAGTCCTCGACCGGGGACGTCTACCTCTACAAGGCGACGAGCACGGGGAAGCTCTCGGCGCGGGTGAAGATCGCGTCCAAGTGGACGGGCTACAAGAAGATCCTTGGCGCCGGTGACCTGAACGGCGACGGCCGCGGCGATCTGCTGGCGCAGGACAAGTCGAACGAACTGTGGCGGTACGACGGCACCGGGACGGGCGCGTTCAAGAGCCGGGTCAAGCTGTTCAACGACTGGGGCTCGTCGTACAACGTGCTGGTGGGCGTGGGCGACATCACCGGCGACGGCAAGGCCGACCTCGTGGCCCGCGACACCGCCGGCAACCTGTGGCGCTCCAACGGCACCGGCAAGGGCTCCTTCGGCAGCCGCACGAAGATCGCCACGGGCTGGCAGGGCTACAAGGGCGTGTTCTGAGCCGTAGTTCGTCTCCTCGGACACCGAGCCCCGGGGCTCGGTGTCCGAGGAGACGAAACCACTCCGCCGACTGACGACGGACAGCAAGAAGGCCCAGGTCGCTGACCTGGGCCTTCTTCATGGAGCGGGTGACGAGAATCGAACTCGCGCTCTCAGCTTGGGAAGCTGATGTTCTACCATTAAACTACACCCGCGTGATCCGGAGGCCCCGCGTTGAGCGGTGTCCGGATGCCCCGTCACTCTACCTCATGTCAGGCCCCCGGTGTTCGAGCCCGGGGGCCTGACCGCGTTTCAGGGATGGATGCGGCTGCGGGGGGCAGAAGTTGGGGCGTACGGTGAAGGTGTGGGGTGCCGCCTGGAGGGCCGTTCCTTTGATCCCGTAATGTGGCTTTTGTTGTCATGGCAGTTCGCCAGACGCGGCCTCTTGGGGAAGGGACTCTTGGACTTGATGGAGCGCACCGTCGTCCGCTGTGCCGATGGGCACGTGTTCACCGCCGCCTCGTTTCCGATGCGGCAGGCCGAGCGGCTCGGTCCCGGCCGGCTCCTGCGGTGTCCGGGCTGCGCGCGGCTCCGCAGCGTCGTGCCGGTGGTGCTCGAGAAGCGGTAGCGAGCGGTAGTAGGGGTAACAGCGGGGGCGCGTGGGGTGGCCGATTGCGGCCGGTCCGCGCGCCTTGCGTATTCTCGGGGCGTGCTTCTCTCAGACAAGGACATCCGGGCCGAGATCGACGCCGGACGGGTGCGCATCGATCCCTACGACGACGCCATGGTGCAGCCGTCCAGCATCGACGTACGCCTCGACCGCTACTTCCGGGTGTTCGAGAACCACCGGTACCCCCACATCGACCCCTCCGTCGAGCAGGCGGACCTGACCCGGCTCGTGGAGCCGGAGGGGGACGAACCGTTCATCCTGCACCCGGGCGAGTTCGTGCTGGCCAGTACGTACGAGGTCATCACGCTTCCCGATGATCTCGCCTCGCGGCTGGAGGGGAAGAGCTCGCTCGGGAGGCTCGGGCTGGTCACCCACTCCACCGCCGGGTTCATCGACCCCGGGTTCTCCGGGCACGTGACCCTCGAACTGAGCAACCTCGCGACGCTTCCGATCAAGCTGTGGCCCGGTATGAAGATCGGGCAGCTGTGCATGTTCCGGCTCAGCTCGCCGGCCGAGCACCCGTACGGCAGTGAGCGCTACGGATCGCGGTACCAGGGGCAGCGGGGGCCGACGGCCTCGCGGTCCTACCTCAACTTCCACCGGACGCAGGTGTGAGCGGCATGCGCGAGAACCTCAGCTACGAGCAGTTCGGCGTCGCCGTCCGCGAGCTCGCCCAGACGATCGCCGACGACGGGTACCGGCCCGACGTCGTGCTGAGCATCGCGCGCGGCGGCGTCTTCGTCGCCGGCGGGCTCGCCTACGCCCTCGACTGCAAGAACATCCACCTGGTCAACGTCGAGTTCTACACCGGGGTCGGGACCACCCTCGAGATGCCCGTCATGCTCGCGCCGGTGCCCAACGCCATCGACTTCACCGACAAGAAGGTGCTGATCGCGGACGACGTCGCCGACACCGGCAAGACGCTCAAGCTGGTGCGCGACTTCTGCCTCGACGCCGTCGCCGAGGTGCGCAGCGCCGTGATCTACGAGAAGACGCAGTCGCTGGTGAAGTGCGAGTACGTCTGGAAGCGCACCGACGAGTGGATCAACTTCCCGTGGAGCGTTCAGCCGCCGGTGGTCAGGCGGTCCGGGCAGGTTCTCGACGCCTGAGAGAAGCGAGAAGGACGTGAGGAAGGGGGCTCCCGGCACCGGGAGCCCCCTTCCTCGTGCGCGGTCCGGGGTCAGAACGTGCCCAGCTTCACGATCGACAGCAGGGCGGCCAGCTGGATGGCCGAGGCGCCCAGGGCCTTCGGCCAGGGGAGGTCGTGGGAGCGGCTGACCATGACCGTGAGGAGGGCGCCGGCCGCCACCCAGGTGGCCCAGCCGAGGATCTGGACGAAGGCGGCGTCGCCGCCGGCGAACATGGCGAAGACCAGGCGGGGCGCGTCCGTGAGGGACATGATCAGCATGGAGAGGCCGACCGTGGGCTGCCAGGCGCCGTTGCCGCCGAGCTGGCGGGCCAGGGTGTGGGTGACCACGCCGAGGATGAAGGCGCTGATCACCATCGCGACGGCCGTCGTCAGGACGATCGGGATGGCGTTCGACAGCGTGGCGTTGATCGCGTCCTCGCGCGCGGTGTCGAAGCCGAAGACGGCGAGCAGGCCGTAGAGGAAGCTGACGATGAGGGCGGGGCCCCACATCGTGTAGTCGCGCATCTGGTGGAACGTCTGGGCGGGGGACAGGACGACGCCCCTGAGCAGGTCCTTCCAGCCCAGGCGGGGGCCGACCGGGCCGGCCGGCGGGGCCGTGTCGGCGCGGTGGGCGTCGCCCTGGTGGTAGGGGTCCTCGTTGATCGAGAAGGCCTGGGTGTGCCCCGGGTTGTTGGCGGCGTACGGGTCGTGCGGGGCGCCTTGGGCGCCGTGCGGGTACGCGCCGTCGCCGAAGTACTCCGGCTCGCCGTGACCGCCATGGCCGCCGGGTCCGCCCGGGCCGCGGTTCGCGTGCGGCCAGGGGCCGGCGCCGCCGCCGCCGTACGACGGCTGCTGCGGGTACGGCTGCGGCGCCTGCGGGTAGCCGTACGACGGCCCCTGCGGCGTCTGCTGCCCGTGCGGGGGGTGTTGCGGTCGCGCGTGAGGAGCGCCGTTGTTGTTCCGGCCGCGTCCGATCCTGAATCCAGCCACGTCATCGAACGTACCTGGTCCCGGGCGGCGGCGTACCGGACCCCGGCGTCCGGACCCGGCTTTGCGGCCGAGCTGTGACATCCCCTAAGGGGCCGTCAGCCGGGTCGTCCGTCCCGCGTAGGGCGCCGTGGCGGCCCGGTCCTACGGAGGACGGAGATTCCGCGTCGGTCGAGGGGGCCGCCGCCGTCGGCGACGGCGGCGGTGTGTCCGCGCAGGGGGTCTCCGGGTGGTTCAGCCGGTGAGGTGGGCGCCGAACGCGCCGTACGTGCGGGCCTGGCCGAGGCTGCCCGGGCCGAAGGCGCGGACCCCGTCGGTGGTGATGCCGTCGGCGGTGCCGTGCAGCGACCAGACGCCGCCGACGCCCTCGTCCTCGAATCCGGCGGTCACGGTGAGGTCGGCGTGGCCGTCGCCGGTGACGTCGCTCAGCAGGACGTCGGAGCCGAAGTAGTCCATGGCCTCGACGGCGCCGGGGACCGAGGTGGTGCCCTGGGTGACGGTGCGGGCGCCGGTGCGGGAGACGCCGGTGGCGGAGCCGTTCATCAGGACGGTGGCGCCGGCGTCCTTCGTGGTGCCGATGTCCTCGAAGGGGATGCCGATGGCCAGCTCGCCGTACCCGTCGCCGTCGACGTCGGCGATGGACACCGCGCTGCCGAAGCCGTCGCGGGCCTCGTCGGCGCCGGGGACGCCGGAGGAGTCCTGGGTGAGTTCGGCCATGGGGGCGTCGCCGTTGACGGGGCCGCCCTCCGAACCGCGGATGACGACGACCCGGCCGCCGAGGGAGCCGCTGTGGTCGTCCTCCTCGGCGAACACGTTGCCGAGGGCGATCTCGTCGTGGCCGTCGCCGTCGATGTCGCCGAGGGCGATCGACGTGCCGCCGTGCAGCGGGCGCGGTACGGAGGTGTCCGGGCCGGAGGCGCCGCCGAGGTAGGCGACGCCCTTGGACCAGCTGCCCGACGGGTCGGAGGTGAGGTCGGTGCGGTAGGTGAGGACCAGGTCGGACCGCCCGTCGCCGTTGGTGTCGCCGGCCTGCAGGGCGTCCACGATGTACGCCTTCTCGGGGGTGCCGATCCGCTGGGCGGCCCCGGTGGCGCCGTCGCGGGTGAGCGGCCCCCGGACGACGTACGCCTCGGAGTAGGCGCCGACGGCCAGGTCGGTGCGGCCGTCGCCGTCGAAGTCGCCGGTGGTCAGCAACCGGCCCCAGTTGTCGCGTGCGGCGGCCGTGGGGGCCTGGACGGTGGTGCCGTCGCGCAGGCCGTCGGCGGAGCCCCACAGCACGGTGACGGAGCCGCTGCCGTCGTCCTCGCCGGGGGCGCCGACCACGAGGTCGGTGTGACCGTCGGCGTCGAGGTCGGCCGCGGCGAGGGCGTCGCCGAAGGTGTCCTCCGCCTCGGCGTCGCCGGGAACGTCGGGGGTGTTCTGGCTGACGACGGTGGCGCGGGCCGGGTCCAGGCCGGTGGGACCGCCGTACGCGACGGCGATGTAGCCGGCCATGCCCCGGCTGTCGACCTTGGCGTAGGGGGCGGCGAAGGCCACGTCGCCGTATCCGTCGCCGTTGAAGTCGGCCCGGAAGGCGCGGCCGGCGGCGGTCGCCGGCGAGGCGGACAGGGCGAGCAGGCCGCCGGTGAGCGCGGCCGCGGTGGCGGTCGCGAGAGCGGTGCGGAGGTTCTTGTGCAAGGAGGTCTCCTGCGGTGAGCGGGACGACCGACGGGAGCGGCCGTTCACGGGTGCGGGCGCGGTGTGCCCCCGTGTCCGCCCCGGGGCGTCCTGCGGTTCACGGGTGATCACCGGTCAGGAGACCTCCGGGCGGGCCCGAGGGTTGCACCTGGACATGACGAACCGGAGGGACGGCGGAGCCGGGAGGGCGGGTGCGGGCGCGGTGCGGGCCCGGGGGCCGGCCCCGCGCGCGCCCGCCGGCGGAGCGGGGCCCGGCGGCGCCTAGGTGTTGTTGCTCGAGGGGCCGAAGAACTCGATCTCGGCTATGGCCACCTGCTTCTTCGGGGCGGCGCCGTAGGCCGAGCGCAGGATGAAGCGCACGGCGGTCACCTCGCCGACCCGGAACTTGCGGCGCTGACCGCCGGCGCCCTGGTCCAGGGTGATGGTGCGGGTGATCTTCTTGCCGTCGGCGAGGGTGATCTGCGCGTCGAGCTGACGCGGGAGCGCCGATTCGGAGAGCTGGTCCGGCTTGGTGGAGACGCCGGGGGTGATCACGAGGTCCAGCAGGCGGGTCGGCCGGTCGAAGGTGGCCTCCAGCCATTCGCCCTCGGCGGCCTGCGCGATGCCGGGGCCCCACCAGGTGTTGCTGAGCTTGTCGAAGGCGAGGGACGCGCCGTGCTCGGCGTAGGAGCGGGACGCCTTGACGCTGGACGGGCCGACCGGGGCCCGCTTGGCGAAGTGGTCGCGGGTGGCCTGGATCATCGCGCCCAGGTTGACGATCAGTGCGACGACCAGACCGATGACGACGGCGGCGACGACCCAGTTCCAGATGTGGCCGAAGCCCCGGCGCAGGCGCGGGCGCTCGCCGGCCCAGGCCGACTCGGCGTCCCGGGCGCCGAACACCCGGCGCCACCAGGGCAGCCGTTCCGGGGTGTCCTCGCCGCGGGTCATCGACATGGCACAGCGGGAGCAGTAGTGCCGTTCGGGGCGGTTGAGGGTGGAGCACCAGGGGCAGGGGACGCCGCCCTCCGCGTCCGGCTGCGGGCCCACGGCGCGGACCTGGGGGCGGTGGGCGACCGGACGCCCGGGCAGGACCGGTGCGACGGCGGGCTCGTCCGGGGCGCGGTGCTCCGGGTCGGCGACGGGCACGAGGAGGGACCTGGCCCGCTCGGCGGCGGCGTCCGCGGCGGCGTCGGCGGCGGCTTCGGCGGCGGCTTCGTGGTGGTGCTGCCGCGACGGCTCGGGGGAGCCCGTCACGGACGGCAGGGGTTCGGTGTCGTCCTCGGGGGCCGTGGTGGACGGGCCGGCCGGGTGGGGGGCGTCGGGGGTGACGGGGGTCCGGTCGTCGGCCCGGTGGTCGCGGGGCCCGCCGGGCGCGGCCGCGGTGGCGCGGTCCGGCCCGTCGTCGTGCTCGTCGCCGGACCCGTACGGGGCGGAGGGCAGGGGCGTTCCCGGTACGGCGGCCCGGTCGTCGGCGTGCGACACCGCTGCCGGCGCCGTCCGGGGGTGCGGCACCGCGGCACCGCCCCGGTCGCCGGCGTCGTCCCCGGTGCCGGGGGGCGTCGTGGTCCGTGCCGGGGACCCGGCGCGTCCCGGCCGGCCGGCGTCGGCCCAGCCGAGGACCGCCCCGCAGGAGTCGCAGAAGGACTGACCGGGCTCCGCCGGGGTGCCGCACTCGGCGCAGCTGGGGGCGGCCCGGCCGGGTCCGGAGGACTGGCTGGTCATCTGTCGGTGGTCCTTTCGGCGGCGGTCGCGGCGGTGACCTCGACCGTGTAGGGCATGTGGGCGGGGCGGGCGGCCGCGACCAGGGTGTCCAGCCGGTGGACGTCGGCGGCGGTCGGGTCGGGCAGCGCCAGGGAGACGTGCAGGTGCGGGCGGCGGTCGCCGGGCACCGGGCCGAGCGGCCGGGCGTGCCACTCGGCGGCGCCGCTCTCGGAGATCCGCGGCGTCGCGCCGAACACCAGGCGCACCGCTTCGGACAGGCCGCGCCGGGTGCCCCGTACCCGGTGCAGGTGGGTGGCGGCGGCGACGGCGGCCCGCAGCCGCCGCTCCCCCGTGAGGCCGTCCGCCGGGGCGCCGTCGGTCTCGATGCCGTCGGTCTCGGCGCCGACCCAGTCGGCCAGCCAGCGGGTGAAGTCGAGCGGGGCGAGCGCGGGGTCGAAGTAGGAGTCCAGGTTGTCGAGGACGACCAGGAAGGGCGCGAGCACCTCGTCGAGCCCGGCGACGAAGCGCTGCGCCAGGTCGTCGTCGGCGAAGATCGCGGGCAGCGTCGCGCCGATCGGCGCCGAGGAGCCCAGCCCGTCGACGGAGCCCCTCACGCGCCGTCCCCGATCACGCGGACCCGGTGGTCGAAGGAGAACACCAGGGACGGGGCGGACAGGTCGATCCGGTCGGTGGCCTCGCCGCGCTTGCCGGTGATCGGGTCGGCGGGGTGCAGCAGGACCTGGTCGACGAGTTCCACGCCGGGCACCCGCTGGAGCACCGCGAAGATCTCCCCGGCCTGTACGGGCCGCCCGAAGGGCCAGCCGGTGCCCTCGGCGCCCCCGGTGAGCGGGTCGAGGTGGCGGTAGAGGGCGTCGTGGGCCTGGCGGCGGACCCGGTCGGTGTCGGTGCCGCGGAAGGCGTGCACGGTGGCGACGACGGTGACGCCCTGGTAGAACGGCGGGCCGACGGCGAGGCGGGTGCCGATCAGCCGGCGTTCGTCGAGGTAGCGGGTGATGCGGGAGAGCAGCGCGTCGCCGGGCACGAGCTGTTCGAAGCGCAGCCGCCCGCCGGGGTCCGGCACGGCCTGGGGGACGACCAGGACCCGGACCGCGTACGCGCCGTGCTCGCTCTCCTCCCCTTCCAGGCAGGTGATGCGGGCGGTGTCGGGGGCGGCGCGGCGGGCGAGTTCCTCGTAGTCGCGCAGGGTGACCGCGCGTTCCTGGGCGCGCAGGGTGATGGGCGCCCGGGTCTTCGCCTCCTCGACGGTCTCGCCGTCGACGCCGCCGCGCGCGGCCTCCCGGTTGACGACCTCGGAGACGTACGGCACGGAGCGGCGCAGGACGCGGACGGCGCCGCGGGCGACGTTGCCGGCCCTGCCCCCGCCGGTGCGGTAGCGGCGGGCGCGGATGACGGCGCCCTTCGGGGGGACGGCGCCGTACTGGCGCAGGGTGCCGTCGGGTTCGCGCACCGCGGGGCCGAAGGCGATCTCGCCGGTGGTGGCGTCCAGGGTGACGTGCCGGTCGTGCGGGCGGGAGGCGGCGAAGTGGGGGACGACGTCCCAGTCGGTCCAGCCGTCGTGCTCGGCGGTCTGCAGCAGGACGGGCGGGGTGTCGCCCACGACGGGCGCGTGGGCCAGCCGCAGCCGCTGGCCGGGCAGGCCGGTGGACTCGCCGAGCGCCTCGTCGCGCACGGTCTCGGCGTGCACGGCGCCGGTGGTGCCGCCGAGGGTGTACGCCTCGGCGGCCCGCACGGACGGGGAGGTGGTGTAGAAGGGCTGGCCGGCGAGGGGTTCGGTGACCCGGCAGCGCAGCCAGCCGCCCTCGTGGCCGCCGTTGCGGGAGAGCACGTGGCCGCCGGGGACGTGCAGGACGACCTCGCCGGGCCGGTTGAGTCCGCCGGTGGCGTCGCGGTCGACCTCGCACTCCGTCCAGCCGTCCTCGGTCCACGCCTCCCACACCAGCGGGGGCTGGCGCGGGTCGACGCCGACGCCGTCGACGCGGCTGTCGAGTTCCAGGGCGACGGCGCAGTGCGGGACGGCGGCGCTCAGGCCGAACAGCATGCAGTCGCCGGGGCGGGGGGCCTCGGCGAAGCAGGGCACGTCCTTGCCCGCGGCCAGGTCGTCGGTGCGGTCGGTGACCGGCTCGCCCTGGTTCTGCACGGCCAGCCGGCCGAGCGAGCAGGGGACGACGGTGAGTTCGCGCTCGGTGGCGAAGACCACGGCCTCGTCGCGCTCGGTGCGGGTGGTGGCCACCTCGGTGCCCTCGGGCAGCACCACCGGCTCGTCCTGCGGCGCGGACAGCCAGAACGTGACGTCGGTGCGTGCGGCGGTGGGCGGGAACAGGGTGATGCCGACGAGGTCGAGGAAGGCCAGGTGGTTCTTCTCGGGCACCCGGTTGAGGCGGTAGACGATCTGGTCCGCCATGTGCGCGACCGCCTCGACCAGGGTGACCCCGGGGTCGGAGACGTTGTGGTCGGTCCACTCCGGGGCGCGCTGCTGGATGTAGCGCTTGGCGTCGTCGACGAACTGCTGGAAACGGCGGTCGTCGAGGTTCGGGGAGGGCAGGGCCATCAGCGGTCGCTTTCGGGGAGGGGGCCCGACTCGCCCGCACCGGCCGTGCCGCTCGTGCCGGGCTCGTCGTGGGAGGGGATGACGTAGAAGGGGAAGACGAGGCTGCGCGGGTTGTTGGTCCCGCGGACGGAGTAGCGGACGTCGATGTGCAGGACGCCCTCGTCGGGGCCGGCGGTGACCTCCACCTCCTCGACCTCGATGCGCGGCTCCCAGCGGTCGAGGCTGGCGTACACCTCGTGCTGGATGCGGCCGGCGGTGGCCTCGTTGACGGGGGCGAACACCAGGTCGTGGATGGCGCAGCCGAACTCCGGTCGCATCGGCCGCTCGCCGGGCGCGGTGGCCAGCACCAGCCGGATGGCCTCCTCGATCTCCTTCTCGCCGCTGACCAGGGCGATGCCCCCGGTGGGTCCGATGCGCAGGGGGAACGCCCAGCCGGATCCGACGAACTGCTCGGCCATCAGATCACCGGCTTTCCGTTGGCGGTCAGCAGACCCGTGATCGGTACGGTGGCGGCCCGGATGCCCACGGCGGCCGCCGCGTTGATCTGCACGCTCCCCATCGCGGACAGGGTGGCGAGACCCATCGCCTTCAGGGACAGCGCGCCCTTGGCGTCGACGCTGACGGCGCCGACGGCCGAGCTCAGGCTGACCGCGCCGCGGCCCTCCAGGGTGAGCGGGCCGCCGCTCCTGATGCTCACGGACCGCTTGCCGTTCAGGATCAGGTCGGTGCCCGCCTCGACGGACACCGAGCGGCTTCCCTTGATGACGACGGTGCCCTTGCTGTCGACGGTGATCTCCGTCTTCGTACGGTCCAGGTTGATGATCAGCTTGTCGTCGCCGGAGGCGACGCGGACGCCCTGCTTGCGGGCGCCGGTGGTCTGGCTGAGCAGGTCGACGCGGTTGGCGTCGCGGTCGGACAGGGTGTGCCGGATCGCCCGCCGCTTCACGCCGTCGTGCAGCGGCACGTCCCGGACGGGGGACGGCCTGTCCACGCCGTTGTAGAGCCCGCCGACGACGAACGGGTGGTCGAGGGCGCCCCGGTCGAACGCCACCAGCACCTCGTCGCCCACGTCGAGCGGGAAGATGCCGCCGCCGCGCTTGCCGCCGAGCTGCACGGTGCGGGTCCAGTCGGAGACGTAGGTGTCGTCCAGCCACGGGAACCGCAGCTTGACCCTGCCCTGCTTGAGCGGGTCCTGCACGTCGGTGACCAGGGCGTTGGCGACACTGGGCAGGCGGGGCGCGGCCGCCGCGGTGCCCCCGCCGCCGGAGGTGAGCCCGAACAGCGAGCGCCACTGGCGGCCGCTGACGGTGATCCAGGTCTCGTAGTGCTTGCCGTCGCCGAACACGTGCCGGGCGGACGTCACCGTGTACTTGCCCTCGAAGGGGGCGCCGACGTCGGTGAGGGTGACGGGGACGCCGGGGCGCAGCTTGGGGTTGCCGCGCACCACGACCTCCAGCTCGGCGAAGGACGAGGTCACGTCGTCGGCGAGGGAGTCCGCGGCGAACTTCACCTCGTTCTGCCGGTCGTAGGGCTTCTCCGTCTCCACGAGGGTGACGATCCCGAACGCCGAGGCGGCCTTCTGGGGGGTGGTGCCGATGGAGATGCCGGCGTGGGCGGTGGTGGGCGCGGTCGCGGTCAGCTCCTTCTTCGCGACGACGTCCCAGCCGCGCGCCTCGACCCGCCCGTACTGGTCGGCGGAGCTCACCGCGGCCCGGCAGCGCAGCACGTCGGTGCCGGCCTGGAGGACGAACGGGCTCTTCTCGCCCGGTGTGCTGACGGGGGGCGCGCCGGAGGCGGGGTCGGGTTTGACGAACTGGAACTTCCCCCTGGCGTCGAGGGACATCACCATGTCGTTCTCGTCGGCGAGCCGGGACAGGAAGTCCCAGTCGGTGACGTTGGCCTGGCTGATGAACTCGTAGACCGTCCTGGTCGACTGCACCTTGCCGACGGCGACGCCGTCCTGGCCGGCCAGGGTGCGGGCGATGTCGGACGCCGTCTGGTTGCGGTAGGCGGCGACCCGGCGGCGGCGCATCATGCGGTGGCCGCGGTCGTAGCCGCGGATCACGGTGAAGGTGCCGGTGCCGTCGTAGTCGGTCTCCATGCCGGTGACCTCGCCGGTCAGCAGCGGGTCGCCGGCGCCCTTGCCGTGGGCGACGGGGGAGATCACCACCTCGGTGCCGAACCTGATGCCGAGTTTGCCGAGCACCAGGCCGTGCGCGTCCCGGAACGTGACCCGGAAGGCGCCGGGCACCCCGGCGCCCAGGTCGACCCAGCCGCCGACGAGCAGCGGGGCGAAGTAGGGCGGTACGGGCTTGCCGTCGAACGTGACGTCGACGATGTTGGAGAAGGAGGGCTTGACCATCAGAACGCGACCTCCCCGGCCGCCGGAAGGATCAGTTCGGTGCCGCCCGGCAGCCGGGACGGGTCGTCGATGTCGTTGGCCTCGGCGATCGAGCGCCAGGCCGCGGCGTCCCCGTACTCCCGCCAGGCCAGCGACTGCAGGGTGTCGCCCGCCACGACCCGGTGCACGCGCCGCGCGGTGAGCGCGCCCGAGGTCGGGTTCTGGCCCTTGGTCTGACTGGGGATCTCGTTCAGCTCCACTTGGCAGGTCGCCCTGATCGGTACGCCCGTGGTGCCGAACAGCGTGTAGTTCGCCCCCACGCTGCCGATGTACGCGGTGAACCGCGCCGTGGAGAACGACCCCCATTCGAACACCACCCACGGTGTGGACGGCTGGTCCGCGGCGATGCTCTTGGCGGTGACCTCGCAGCAGGAGAACAGCGCCTCGACCTTCTTCAGCACGCTGGTGTCGCCGGGGTCGCCGGAGGAGTCGAGGAAGATCTCCATCGACAGGCTCCGGCCCTCGGCCCCCATGAACTCGGGCAGCGGACCGTCGCGCAGGGCGGCGGACGGTGTGCTCTTCCACTGGGCACGGCGGGTGAGGGTCAGCTGCGCCGGGTTGAAGTCGAAGTCGAAGGTCCTGATCAGACCGCCCGGTGTGGTGCTGTCGCCGATGGGGGGCTCGTGGATGGCCAGCGTGGCCCGCACCAGGCTCTTGCCCGCTCCGCCCTTGGAGCCCTTGCCTCCCTTGCCTGCCATGGTCCTTCGTCTCCGTCCTCGGTGCTGGTGTGTCGGTGCCCGGTGGGGGGCGCGGTGCGCGGTGCGCCGGTCCGTCCGTGGTCCCGGTCGCGCTCGGTCGGCGAGGTCGCGCTCAGTCCGTGAATCCGTGGTGCGCGATCTCCAGGACCTCCGTGGCCACGCCCGGGTTCGCGGGGTCCAGGGAGGGGCCCTGCCAGCTCACCGGCAGGACGTCGATCAGCCCCCAGCGCGCCACCTCGGAGCCGTCCGCGCGCAGCGCCGAGATCTGGGCGGTGGGCCGGGTGACGCCGGTCGTCACGGAGGAGATCCAGGCGGCGACCTTCGAGGTGTCCGGGGTCAGCGGGCGGGTCAGCCGGATGGTGGAGAAGGTGACCCGGGTCGGCAGCTGCCACACGAACCCGTTGTTGCCGCCCTCCCGGTACTGCTCGACCTCCACCGTCGACGCCAGGCCCTCGCATCCGTTGAACGCGCCGAGGCTCTGCCCGTCGATGGTGAGGGTGAAGAAGATGGTGGATCCCGGATCGAGATCGCTGGGCATCGGAGGGCCTTTCGGAGGCGGACGGAACGACGGGCGGGGGTGAGGACGGCCGGGTACGGGTCAGGTGCGGGGGTCGCGGAGTCTGCCGATGCGTTCCCGGTCCATCCGCAGCTCGGTGCGCAGGAGGCGGGTGAGCGGGCCGACCAGACGGTGGGTCAGTTCGTCGATCTGGCCGTCGGTCAGGGCGCGCGGGTCGAAGGCCGGCCCGGCGTGCGGGCCGCTCCCGCCGGGGTGCGGGTCGTGGAGGCTGTACGGCGGGGGCGGGCCGGGATCGTACGGCGGAGGGGTCCCGGGGTCGTACGGCGGAGGGGTCCCGGGGTCGTACGGCGGGGGCGGTCCGGGGGTGTCCGGCGAGGGCGTGCCGACGGCCTTCTTCCAGAGCGACTTCAGCGCGGTGGGCACGGCGGCGCGCTGGACGGGGACCGGCAGAGCGGGGAGCGCCGGGGCGTCGGGGGCGCGCAGCCGGGTCGCCGGGGGGACGGCCTCCGGGGAGGGGGCCGCCGTGGCCGCCCGCTGCACCGGCGGTGCGGAGGGATCGGCGGGGGGCGCAGGGACCGGGGCGAAGGCGGTGGGGGCGCGGAGCGGGACCGGACCGGGGGAGGCGGGTGCCGCGGGCCCGGCAGCCGGGGGCGCGGGCACGGGGCGCTTCACCGGGCTCTGTGCGACGGTGCGCTGGACGGCGGCGGGGGCCTGCGCACCGGGAGGCGGCGACGCGGGCTCGGCGGGGGGCGCGGACACACGTGCGCCCGGGGAGCTCGCGCGGACGGGACTCGGCGCGGGCGCGGGCGTGGGCGCGGTGCGGCGTCGGAGGGGGGCGCCGAGGCCGGGCCGCGCGGCGGGGGCCGTGGCCTGCGGGCCGGGGAGCGCGGGGCGGTGCTGTGCGGGCACGGAGCCTGCCGGGCGGACGGGCGCCGGTGAGCCGGGCAGGGCGAGGCGCTGCACGGGCGTGCCCGTCCCGGTGCGGGGAGCCGGTCCGGGGGCGGGCGCCGGGCTCCTGTCGCCGCCGACCGGACCGGCGGAACCGGAGCGCCGGGCCACGGGCGCGGACCCGGGGGAGGACGGAGCGGACGGAGCGGGCGGCTCGGACCGGGTCACCGCGAGCCGTTGGATGGGGGGACCGACGGGCGTGGCGGCGGGTGCCGGGGCGGAGGCGGCGCCGCTCGGCACCGGCACGGGAACGGAGGTGGAGCCGAGCGGCGGCAGCACGGCACGGCTCGTGCCCTCCGCGGGACCCCCGGGGCCGGTACGGCGCTGGACGGCGGGGGAGACGGCTCCGGGGACCGTCGCCCCGGACGGCGGAGGACCGGCCGGGGCGCCGGGCACGGCGGGGGGTGCGGGAAGGACGGGTGAGGGGGCCTGGCCCGCTGCTCCGGGGTTCGCACGGCGCTGGACGGTGGGTGTGTCGCCGAGGGCGGCGGCGGGGGGTGCGGGAAGGACGGGTGAGGGGGCCTGGCCCGCTGCTCCGGGGTTCGCACGGCGCTGGACGGCCGGTGTGTCGCCGAGGGAGGTGACGGGGAGCGCGGGAAGGACGGCGGCCGGGGGCGCGGCCCCGGAGTCCGTACGGCGCCGCACGGAGGGAGCGGCGGCTTCGGGCGTGTGCGCGCCGGGGGACGGAGCCGTGCCCGGGACACCGGGCCGCGGCGCGGCGCCCGCGCTCCGGGCCCGCTGGACGGGGACCGCCTCGGCGGCGGGAGCGGCAGGGACGGCAGGGACGCCAGGGACGGCAGGGACGCCAGGGACGGCAGGGACGGCAGGGACGGCGGGGGCGGCGGAGGGCCGGCGGGCGCCGGACGCGGCCGGGATCCCGTCGGCGGCGGCGGACGCGGAGGAACCGGACGAGGACGGGGTCACGGGGGACGCGGAAGCGTCCGCGCCCCGGTGCACCGGTGACGACGGGACACGCCGGAGCGGTGCGACGGGCGCCGTGGAGCCGGGCCGGGCGATGCGCTGCACGGCGGTCACGGGAACGGTGGCCGGCGCGGACGCGGGTGAGCCGTCCCGGGCGCTCCCTGGAGGACCGGCCGTGGGACCGGTGGGCGTGACCGGTGCGCGCCGCGCCGTCGGCGCTCCGGACGACGCCACCGGCGTCCCCGAAGGACCTGCCGGGGGAGTCGGCGTGGAAGACGGCGTGGAAGGCGGCACGGCGGCAGGGGCCACCGTGCCGGCGCCGCCGCCCGTGGGCGCGGTGCCGGGCCGCCCGGTGCTCCCGGCCCCTGGGCCGCCCGACGGTCCGGAGGCGTCGGGCCGCCGCGCGCCCGGTACGCCGCCGGGCCGGGCCGCCCGCCGCTGCACGGCGGGCGCGGTCTGCCGCAGGGGCACGGCGGCGGGCGCGGGACGGAGGTTCGGCGCCACGGGCGACAGCGCGGACGGCACGACGGGAGCCAGCGCGCGGGCCGGCGCCAGGGGCCGTACGGGAGGAGCCGGGGAGGCGGGCGCCGGTGCCCGTTCCTCCGCCGCTTCCCCGGTGTCCCCACGCGGTACGGACGCCGGCCGCACGGACGTGACGGCCCGCTGGACCACGGGATCCTGCCCGCCGGCACGGCCGGCCCCACCGACACCGCGGGGAACCTCCGCCTCGGTCCGCGCACCGGGGGTCGTACCCGTAGCCGGGCCGGGCCGCACGGCCGCGCCCCGCGCGGTGGCCGGGGTGTCCGTGCCCGGGGAGCCGGGGGCGGCCGCGCGCTTGGTGAGCGGGGCGGACCCCGGGGGCGGGGCCGTCACGGGCGCGCCGAGCAGCGGCCGGCGACGCGCGCCGTCGGGAGCGCCGCCCCCGGCGGCCGGGGAGGCAGGGGCGGTCGGTGGGGTGGCCGGGCGCGCACCGGGGCCGCCCCCGTCCCGGCCCACGGCGACCGGCAGGGCACGCCGTTGGACGGGCGCCGCCGGGACCGCCGTCCGGGTCAGTGCCGCGGGCCGGGGGGCCGGGGCGGTGACGGGGGTGACCGACGGGCCCGAGGGGCGGCCGACGGCGAAGGGGGCCGCCGCGCGCTGCACCGGCGGCTGCTCCGTGCCGTCGCCCGGGTGACCGGTGCCGGACTCGGCGGGAGCGGCGACGGGCAGGGAGAGCGCGGGGAGTTCGAGTCCCGGCGAGGGCCGCGCCGAGGCGGTGAGGATCCCCTGGACCAGCCCGCCGGGCGCGCCGTCGAGCACGGCGTGGGAGAGCGTGCCGGTGAAGGCCGGGTTCTGCCAGGTGCTCAGCCTGCCGCCGAATCCGGAGTCGGCGACGGGCCACGACGGCCGGGCGGTGGCCCGCTGGATCGGCGGCAGCCCGGGCCAGGCGGCGGTGCGCGCCACGGCCGCGGACGCACCGCCACCGCTGCCGGCGGCGTCGGCGGAGGACGTCTTTGGGGACACCCGCGCCGTACCCGCATCCGTACCTGCGGCCGGGGACGGGGCGGGCGCGCCGGCCCCGTCCCGCCTCCCCGGCGCGTTCCTCCGCAACCGGTCGAGGAATCCCATGCCGCGTCAGCCCTCCGCCGTGGCGCGGGTGACGAGCGAGGTGATCTGCTCCGTGTACCGGCGGCGGTCGCCGTGTTCGAGGTCCAGGATGTCCTCCAGGCTCCAGTGGAAGTGGTAGGCGATGTACGCGATCTCCTCGTGCAGCCGGTCGGTCGCGTACGTCACGATTCCCCCAGGCGGCTCCCGCCGAGTTCGACCTCGAACGGCTGCTCGCAGTGGGGGCAGGTCACGCCGGCCCGGGTGTGGCCCTCGGCGTTGACCTGCCGGTAGAAGTCCTGGAGGAACGCCAGGTCGGAGGCGAACATGTTCTCCACCACCCCGTCGTGCACCAGCGGGAGCGTGCCCAGCCTGGTGATCACCCGGCCGAGCAGGACCACCGAGAGGTAGGCGGGGTTCTCCTGCACCCGGATGTCGCGCAGCGGGATCAGCTCGTCCCGGGCGGTCGCGAGCCGCATCACGCCGTGCCGGTGCACGGTCCCGGAGTCGTCGACGTACCCGCGCGGCAGCTCGAACGGGAACTCGGTGCGCAGTGTCTGGCCCGCGGGGGCGGCGGACGCCGTCGGGGCCGGGCCGGCGGCGTCGGGCACGGTCTGCTCCGGTGGCGCCGGGCTCTCCGCGAACGGCCCCTGAGCGGCTCCGCCGGCGGGGGCGGGCCCGGCCGGGAGGGATCCCGGCCGGGCGGTGGTGCGGCGCATTACTCGATGACCAGTTCTTCGAACGTGATGGTCACGGTCTCGGTCAGCGCGGAGGCCTCACCGGCCTTCACCGTGCTGGTGTCGATCTTGCTGCACCAGGCGTTGCGCATGTTGTACCGCTTGACCGGATTGTTCTGGTAGTCCATCACCATGATGGTGGCGTTCTTGCGGGCCGTGGCCATCGCGCCGTTGACCGACTCGTTGATCCACTGGTTGAACGCGGCGGACTGGGTCATGCCGCGGACGACCGTGCAGGTGCCGGCCTTCTTCACACCCGGCATCTTCTTGGTGACGGGCTTGCCCTGGGCCGAGACCTGCTGGTACTCGATGACGTCCTGTTCGAGGCTGAGGCCGCTGACCTCGGCGAGGTACTCGACCATCACACCGTCGATCTGGAGGCCGAAATTGTGTGACGTGAGGGCGTCACCCGGCTGCAGGCTCATCTGTCTTCATTTCCTTCGGAAGGGGGGAGGGCGGAGATCGCGGGGGGAGAGGAGAGGAGGCCTCCCTACTCCTCCAGCTCCCCGCTGCCGCTGGAGAACTGGGCCAGCCGGAAGATCACGAACTCGGCCGGCTTGACCGGCGCGATGCCGATCTCGCACACCACCCGGCCGAGGTCGACCGACTCCTGGGGGTTGGTCTCCTCGTCGCACTTGACGTAGTACGCCTCCTCCGGCCGGGCGCCGAAGAGGGCGCCCGAGCGCCACTCGTTGACGAGGAAGGCGGAGATGTTGCGCCGGATCCTGGCCCACAGCTGGTGGTCGTTGGGCTCGAACACCACCCACTGGGTGCCGATCAGGATCGACTCCTCCAGGTAGTTGAAGTACCGGCGGACGTTCAGGTAGCGCCAGGCCGGGTCGGAGGAGAGGGTGCGGGCGCCCCAGACGCGGATGCCGCGGCCGGGGAAGGCGCGGATGCAGTTGACGCCGATCGGGTTGAGCAGGTCCTGCTCGCCGCGGGTGATCTGGAGCTCCAGGTCGACGGCGCCGCGCACCACCTCGTTGGCCGGGGCCTTGTGCACACCGCGCTCGAAGTCGTTGCGGGCCCAGATGCCGGCGATGTGACCGCTCGGCGGAACGGTCCTGGTCTGGCCGCTCGCCGGGTCGAAGACCTTCACCCACGGGTAGTACAGGGCGGCGTACTTGGAGTCGTAGCCGGCGGTCTCCTGGCGCCAGACCCGGATGTCGCGGGCGTTCAGGCCGGGCGGCGGGTCGATGACGGCGACCCGGTCGCCCATCAGCTCGCAGTGCGCGATCAGGCCGAGCTGGACGGCCTTGACGGCCTCCAGGTCGATGGCGCCGCGCTGGTAGGCGGCCATCAGGTCGGGGACGGCGACCATGGAGATCTCGTCCACGGCCTCCAGGCCGCCGAAGCCGGTGCGGTCCGCCGAGTCCCCGAGGTACTGGGCCGGGCCGGGGTGGCTCTCGGCGCCGGCGGCGGCCGGGGCGGCCGGGGCGGCCGGGGCGGCGGGAGCGGCGGCCGGAGCGACGAGGGCCACGGTCTGGTTCTCCGGGCGCGCGAGCTGCGCGGCGGGCGCCGCCTCCTGCACGGTGATGAGCTTGGAGCGCTCCTTGACCTGCGTGACGACGTAGGTGCGGCTGCTCTTCTTGGCACTCACGTCGAAGCTCTCGACGGGCTTGTCGCCGTCCTTGACGACGAGCCTGAACCGCTCGGCGGGACCCTCGCCCTCGGGGTCGGAGACCTCGACGCTGAGCGGGCCGGAGCCCGCGGCCACGGCGGACACGGTGAACGTGCCGAGCTGCTGGGGCGCCCCGGCGGGCAGGGCGGCCTGCGCGGCCCGGCCGGTCACCTCGGCGGGGGAGCCGGCCGCCTCGCCCGCGGCGCCGCCGGGGGCGCCGCCGACGCGGACCACGTAGGCCGCGCTGCCGCCGTTGTTGAAGAAGCCGTAGACGGAGTGCGCCAGGTAGTACCCGTCGGTGAAGGCACCGAAGGCGGCGACGAACTGGGTCCAGTTGGTCACCAGGGTCGGCTCGTTCAACGGGCCGGACGGTGCGAGCCCGACGAAGGCCGCCACCGATGTCCCCACTCCCTCGATGGGGCGCGAGCCGCTGGCCACCTCCTCGACGTAGACGCCCGGCGACAGGTAGGACGGCATGCTCTGCTCTCCTCGGGGTACGAGTCAGGTCTGTGCCCACCCTCGCGCGTGCGGCGCGTCACCCGAAACGTCTGCGAGTGCTGTGTTCGGGGCATGGTCGTTGCCCGGAAAGGCAAGGCGCGCCGTTCCTGCCCCCGGGGCTGCCCCGAAGGTCGTTCCCCGCCCCCCCCCGCGGTCCCGGCGGACCGTGCGGCGAGGTGTGTCCGCCGTCGAGCGACGGCGCGGGCGTCCGGAGGGCGTCCGGAGGGCGAGGTCGTCGAGGACGGCACGACGGCTCGGGAGGAGGGGGCCGGCCACGGCCCCGACGGGTCCGCGCCCGAAGGGGATGCGGACGACCGGCCGGCGGGCCGGGACGTGCCGCCACCGGGCCGGGCAGCCGGATGCCTTTCCGGGCAGCCGCCCCTGCCTCACCGGCTCCTGCCCCCTCGGGACGTGTCCCGTAACGTCGGTACGTGACCCTTTGGACTTCTCTTGAGCCGGCGTCGACGACGGTGGACCCCGGTGGCAGCGCCACGGTGCGGCTGCGGGTGCGCAACACCGGTGACGTGGTGGACGAGTACCGGTTCGAGCCGGTGGGGGATCTCGCGCCGTGGACGCGGGTGGAGCCGCAGACGCTGCGGCTGTACCCGGGGACGACGGGAACGGTGGAGGTGTCGTTCGCCGTGCCGCGGACGCCGGACGCGGTGGCGGGGCCGCATCCGTACGCGGTGCGGATCACGCCGACGGAGCACCCCGAGGCGACGGCCGTCCCCGAGGGGAACGTGACGGTCACTCCGTTCACCGAGGTGCGGGCCGAGTTGGTGCCGCCGGTGGTGAAGGGGCGGCTGCGGGGGCGGCCGAAGCTGGCGGTGGACAACCTCGGGAACACGAAGGTGACCGCGTCGCTCAGCGGGAGCGACAACGGCGACCAGCTGTCGTTCGACCTGGACCCGGGCAATGTGCAGATCGAGCCGGGCCGGGCGGTGTTCGTCAAGGCGCGGCTGAAGCCGCGGGAGATCATCTGGTTCGGTTCGAAGCAGGAGCGCCCGTACACGCTGGCGGTCCAGCGGTCGGGCGTCGATCCGCTCGGGGTGGAGGGGAAGTTCGTCCAGCGCGGCTTCCTCCCCGGATGGCTGGCCACGGTACTGGGCATGACGGTGGCGCTGGCGA
Source organism: Streptomyces sp. 12E (assembly GCF_055633275.1). Lineage (NCBI taxonomy): Bacteria > Bacillati > Actinomycetota > Actinomycetes > Kitasatosporales > Streptomycetaceae > Streptomyces > Streptomyces sp. 12E. The sequence continues at coordinate 3,850,304 of NZ_JBVNCJ010000001.1, forward strand.
TCGCGTTCACGGTGATCTGGCTGACGTACAAGCCCGACGTCCGTTCCCTGGCCACCGAGCAGGTGGCGCAGGCCGAAGCCGGTGCGATCCCCGCCCCCAGTCCCGCGCTGTCCGCGCCGGCCGCCGTGCCGAGCGCCGGGCCGTCGCAGGAGGTGAAGGCGCCCGAACAGGAGAAGCCGGCGGACACCGGGGACTCGGACGGCGCGGGATCCGAGGAGGAGAAGGAGGAGGGGTCCGGCGGCGGAGGCGGCCAGGACAAGGAGGACGAGCCGGCCGTCCCGGTCGGCGACCTCATCGTGGGCGAAGGGTCCCAGCGGTGCATCACCGTCCCGCTGAACAAGGGCAAGGCGGAGGACGGCACCGCTCTGGTGCTGCAGGACTGCGACCCCGAGGCCGCCAATCAGCGGTGGGACTTCCGGGGCGACGGGACCGTCCGCTCCATGGACATGTGCATGGACGTGGCGTGGGGTTCCGTGGAGGAGGGCGCCCTGATCCAGCTGGCCCGGTGCAGCGGCAACCCCGCCCAGACCTTCGTGACGAGCGCCGAGGGGTACCTCGTCAACCCGCAGTCGGAGAAGTGCGTCGACGCCATGTGGAGCGGCACCGCGAACGGCACGAAGCTGCACCTGTGGAAGTCCGGGGGCACGCCCAACCAGAAGTGGCAGCGGCAGTCGGTCTGACCCCGCGGTAGCCGCCCCGGCCGGGGCGGCTACCAGCCGCCCTCGCCCGGCACCAGCCGCCCCGCCTTGCGGTACTCCCGTCGCGCGCCCTCCAGCAGGTCGGCCGTGGTGACCGGCCCGCCCCGGTCCGCGGCCGCGTAGGCGGCGGTGACCACGGCGCTGCGGATGGAACCGCCGGACAGTTCGAAGTCCCGCGCCACCCCGTGCGCGTCGACGCCGTCCGCGCACGGCACGCCGGAGAGGCTGTGCCGCCACAGGGCGAGCCGCTGGCCGGCGTCCGGGAACGGGAAGTCGACCACCAGGTCGAGCCGACGGGTGAACGCCTCGTCGATGTTGGCCCGCAGGTTGGTGGTGAGCAGCGCGATGCCGTCGAAGGACTCCAGGCGCTGGAGCAGGTACGCGCTCTCCATGTTGGCGTACCGGTCGTGCGCGTCCTTGACCTCGGACCGTTTGCCGAACACCGCGTCCGCCTCGTCGAAGAGCAGGACGGCGTCGGTGCGGTCCGCCTCGGAGAAGACGCGCTCCAGGTTCTTCTCGGTCTCGCCGACGTACTTGTCCACGATCGAGGACAGCGACACGACGTAGAGGTCCAGGCCCAGCTCGGCGGCGACGACCTCGGCGGACAGCGTCTTGCCCGTGCCCGACTCGCCCGCGAACAGCCCCAGCACGCCCCGGCCCCGGCCGCCGCCGGCGCTGAGCCGCCAGTCGCCGAGCACCCGGTCGCGGTGCCGGGCCCGCCGGGCCAGTTCCCGCAGCTGGGCCAGCGGAGCCTCGGGCAGCACCAGGTCGTCCCAGTCCACCGCAGGCCGGATCCGCCGGGCGTGCTGTTCCAGACCCGAGGTCGACTGCTGGCGTGCGGCGAGCCTGAGGTGGTCGGGGGTGAGGGCGGTGCCGTCGAACGCGGCGAGGCCCCGGGCGGCCCGTACGGCCCGCGCCACCCGGTCCGTGCTCAGGTGGTACGGGGCCACGGTGGCGGCGAGGTCGAAGCCGAGGGGGCCGTCGGGGACGGCCGGTGTGCCCGTACGGGCATCCGGTCCCGCTCCGTCGGCCAGGGCCGCGGCCCAGGCGTCCACGGCGCCCGTTCCCAGTCGGGGGGCGTCCAGGACGAGGGGGTCGTGGTCGCACCACTGCGGGTCGTACGGCCGGGGGCCGGTGAACACCACCGGCACATCGGGCACCGACAGTGCCCGCACGAGTGCCCCGGGGTCGTCCGGGAGCGGGGAGACGACCACGGCGCGGTCCCGCAGCCGGGCCTCGCGCAGCAGGGCGGCCGGCGGTTCCCCGGTGTGCGGATCCCGGGGGGCGTAGTGCAGGGCGCCGGGAAGGGCCCGCGCGGCGTGCGCCAGGCCCTCGCCCGCGCGGTGCTCGCGCAGGTAGACGGTGAGCGGCCCGGCGGCCAGCCGGGCGGCGAGCCGCCCGGCGAAGGTGTCGCCGCCGGGCGTGTCCGGGAGGGACGGCACGGTGAGCGGGCGGACCCGCCCGGTGAGGGACGGATCCGGGGTGTCGTCGCCGAGGAGGTGGGCGACGAGCCGGCCCGGGACCCGCAGCGACCGGCTGAGGAACGGGCGTTCCGGTTCGTCGACGTCGAGCAGGGCGAGGGACCGCAGGGGCGCCGAGGGGTGGAAGACGGCGCGGGCCTCGGGCCGGTGCACGGGGGCGCCGCACAGGTCGAGCGCGAGCCCGACGGTGGCGCGGCGGCGGCCCACGTCGTCGTTGAGGTAGCCGTACAGGGGCTCGAAGGAGCGGTCGAGGTCCGGTGCGAGCGCCACGAGCAGCACCGAGACCTCCAGCGGGCGCAGGCCGAGCCGCCGTGCGAGCGGGCCGAGCCGGTCGCCGGGGGGCTCGTCGTCGTCCCCGGGCCGGCCGGGGTCCGGCGGGGCGGTGACCGGGCGGAGGTGGTGCCGTACGGCTTCCTCCGACAGGTACAGGCCGCGGAGCGGGTCGTCGGCGGTCGGGTCGCCGGCGGCGCGGTGCTCGACCAGCAGGGCGACGCGTTCCCGGAGTCGCGCGACGCGCGTGAGGAGCGCGTCGGCCGGGTCGTGGAGGTGGCCGTTCACCGGTTCTGCTTCCCCCGCTCGACGTGGTGCGGGCGGTGGCCGCGTCCGGGCGAGTCGTCCTGGGCGCCGTCGACCGAGCGGACCCGTACCACCGCGCCCTCGGTGACCGGCGGCCCGGCGTCGTACTCGGGGAAGGACGGGAACGGGACGAGCACCACCAGGTCGAGGGACGGCTTGAGTTCACCGCCGAGCGCGGACCAGATCTCGGCCAACGACCGTGACTCGGTCTGGGTGCCGGCCACCGACAGCGACACGGAGAGCCCCAGCGCTCCCAGCGCGTCGGGCAGTTCGCCGGGCGGCAGGATCTCGCGGGGCAGCAGCGTGGCCAGCACGGCGGACAACAGGCGGTGTTCGTCCTGTGGTTGCCTGGTCCAGGCGGTGACCAGGTACGACAGCCGGAACCAACGCGGTGGCAGACGGCGCTTCACGACCAGGCCGTTGCCGTCGGTGACCGCGACCGCGCCGCGTTCGCGCCGTGAGACCTCCTCGCGGATGTCGTAGAGGTAGGCGTTGAGGGTGGGCGCGTTGCGGCGGGCCGCCCAGTCCCGGGTCGGGGCGTCCAGGGACACCTCGATGCCCGAGCCGGCCAGGGCGCCGCTTCTGAGGAGCCCCTTGAGGACCTCGTCCACCTCGTGGATCACCGTCGTACTCCTGCTCTGCCGTGCTGCGGCTCACCGGCTGCCGGACCACCGGGCCGCCGGGCTCCACCGATCGTGCCCGTGGACGCGCGGCGCCGCGGCCGCCACTCGGGACGGGAACGGGCACGACGGGCTGCCCGAGGGGGTGAATTCGGTTGCCTGTTCGGTCAGATGTAACCTTCCCGGAGGGCGTACGCAACGGCGTGCGCGCGGTTGCGGAGGTGCAGCCGGGTGGTGAGACCGTGCAACACGTTCTTGACCGTACGTTCGGAGTACGAGAGCTTTCCGGCGATCTCTCCCGTGTCCAGGCCTTCGGAGACGAGTCGCAGGACGTCCGCCTCACGGGCCGTCAGGCCGGAGGAGGGGGCCCCGGGGTGGCCCGCCGAGGTGCGGTGCAGCGTCCCCACCTGGTTGACCAGACGGCCCAGCAGGTCCCCGGGGAGGTCCCCGTCGCCCCGGGAGGCCGCCACGACGGCGCGCACCATCCGGTGCGCGGTGGCCTCGTGACGCCACACGATCGCGCCGACCCCGCACTCGACCACGTCGAGGAGTTCGTTCTCCCGGATCGCGCTGACCACGAGCACGGCACGGCTGCCGTCACTGCGCACGAGCTTGCGCAGCCGGGCCAGCAGGGTCTCGTCCAGGTGGTCGTTGATGAGGAGGGCCACGGTGTCCGGGCCGGTGCGGCCGTCCTCCACCAGCTCGACGACCGGGTGCCGGCGGAGCTCACTGGCCGCGCCGGCCCGGGAGATGGGATCCGGGGCGTCGACCACCACGGGGATCCGGGGTCCCTGCCCGGCGGGCAGGACCGTTTCCGAGGTTCCGAACGAGCTGTGCAACCGATGTCCCCATGGCCGAGTGGCGGGCACCGTCGTGGTGTCCGCGTCCGATGTCTCGGTCACACACTCCTGTGCGGGGCGGGACGCGGACAATCGTGGAGAACCACGAGACGCACCACGAGATCACGCGCACCGCTCGCCGGCCGGGCGGGCGGCGGGCGCCCCCCGGTCGCGCCCTGTGCGCCGTGCTCTTCCGTCCCGACCCGGGGAAGGGGTCCGGCTCTGCGGGAATGGAACACGACGCGGTGCTCTGCGTCCATACCCGCGACAAGGATTCACCCCCTGTTCCCGCTTCCTGCCCCAAGAGGCCTGTCGGTCCGGCCCGTCGGGGCACCCGCCGGGCCCGTTCCGCGTCCTTCCCCGAGGAGACGGCCGCTGTTCCGCTCACCGTCCCCCGCCCGTCCCCCGACCATGACCCGCCCCGGCCCAGGAGGAACCGTTGCCCTCGGTGGAACCCCTCAGCGAACGGGACGACGCCCTGCGGCTGCTGGCCGCGGAGGCCGAACGGGCCCGTGCGGGATCGGGCGGTCTGGTCCTGCTGCGCGGCGCCACCGGCATCGGCCGCACCGCGCTCCTGCGGGCCGCCGCGGAGCGGGCGGCGGCCCGGGGGATGTGGGTGCTGCGGGCCCGCTGCACCCCGGAGAACAGCGGCAGGGACTGGAGCGTCGTCCACCAGCTCTTCGGTGAGGAGGCGGACTTCGTCGACGACCTCCCGGCGGAGCCCGACGCCCCGCGGACCGCGCACCACCGGACGCGGACCGCGCTGCTGCGGCTGCTGGAGACGTACGCGGACGAGGCGCCGCTGTTCGTCGCGGTCGACGACGTGCACGCCGCCGACCCGTCCTCGCGCGGCTGGCTGACGGAGGCGGCCCGGCTCGTCGAGGGACTGCCGGTGCTCCTGGTGGTCACCGAGCGCAGCCAGTACGACATCGAACCGGCCGGTGCCGGTCTCGCCCACGGGCTCTCCCCCACCCTCGCCCGCACCCACACCCTCGCCCCGCTGAGCACCGGCGCCGCCACGGAACTGGTCCGCGCCGCCTTCCCGGATGCCGCCCCCGACCGGGTGGCCGACTGCGTGCGGGCCGGGGCGGGCAACCCGCTGCTGCTGCGCGCCCTGCTGGACGACCTGTCGTCCGGCAGCGCCGCCGACGGGTCCGCCCCGCCGGCGGCGCTGCCGGACACCTGTGCCGCGCTGTACCCGGGCGCCTACCCGGACGCCGTGTCCTGGTGGCTGGCCGGCGCGGGCGGGGCGACGGCCGGGGTCGCCCGTTCCCTGGCCGTGCTGGAGGGCGGGGGAGCGGACCCGGGGGCCGCGCGGGCGCCGTCCGCGGACGGCGCCGGGCCGGCGGGGGACTGGTGTCCGGGGGGCTCCCCCGCCGAACGCCGCGACACCCAGGCCCGGATCATCGCCCGGACGGCTCAGGCGGACGCGGCCCGGGTCGTGGGCTGGCTCACCGCGATGGCCCGTCTGGGCCTGCTGCGCCAGGGCGCGGACGGCCTGTACCGGTACGCGCATCCGCTGCTGCGCGACGCGGTGCTGAGCGGCTGGACGAGCGGCCGGCGCAGGGCGGCCCACCGCACCGCCGCCGAGGAGCTGATGCGCGGGGGCGCCGAGGTCGCCGTGGTGGCCGGGCACCTGTCGCAGGCCTCCGCGGTGGCCGAGCCCTGGGCCGTCGACGTGCTGGTCGAGGCGGCGGCCGACGAGATCCGCGCCGACCGCCCGCGAGGCGCCGTGGCGTTCCTGCGGCGCGCCCTGGACGAACCCATGGCGCCCGTCCGCCGGGCCACCGTCCTCATCCAGCTCGGTTCCCTGGAGTGCGCCGAGTACCCGTCCGGGGGCATCGCCCGGCTCGCGGAGGCCGTACGGCTGCCGGGCGGGTCCCGGGACCTGGTGCGGGCGATGGTGGCCCTGGCCACGGCGCTCGCCCGCAGCGGGGAGACCCGGGCGGCGCTGCGCACGCTCCGGGAGGGGGAGGAGCGGCTGGCGGACCAGCCCGACCTGGTGCGCACGCTGCGCGCCGTCGCCGTCCTGATGTCCGACGAGGAACTGGGCGCCCTGCGCAAGGAGCACCGGCGGCGGTCCGGGCCGGACGGGGACGCCCCGGACCTGCTCGACGCGGCCCACCGGATACTGAGCGTGCGGTACGAGGCGACGGCCGGCCTGATCTCCTCCCGGGACGCGATGGCGCAGATCCGCGCCTTACTCGAGGAGCCGGTCGACCCGCTCGTCGAGCCGTTGCTGTTCGGCACGGCCGCCGCCGTGGCCCAGTGGGCGGACGAACTCGACGAAGCCGAGCGTCTGGTGCGGCGCGCCCTGGACGCGCTGGACTCCTTCCTGCTGCACCCCATGCACCACACCCTGCTCGACGTGCGGGTGGATCTCGCGGCGGCCCGCGCGGACTTCGCCGCCGTGCTCGCCGACCCGAGGGCCCGGTCGTCCGGTGCCGGGCCGTCCGGGCCCGGACCCACCAGCGCGCACACGCAGGCCGTGATCGCGCTGGTGGAGACGGGCCGGCTGGAGGAGGCCACCCGTCTCGTGGAGGGGTTCGACCTGCGGACGGCGCCGGACTCCTGGCGGACCCACCGCTTCCTGTACGCGCGGGGAATGCTGCGCGCCGCCGTCGGGGACCCGGCGGCGGCGCTGGACGACTTCACGGAGTGCGGACGGCGCCAGACGGCCCGTGAGACGTTGAGGTCCGTGGTCGCCCCCTGGCGCGTCGCCGCCGCCGAGTGCCTGCTGGCGCTCGGCCGGCCGCGGGAGGCGCTGGCCCTCGCCGAGGAGGAGCTGCGGCTCGCCGAGGTGTGGGGCACCCCGCGCGTACGGGGCCGCGCGCTGCGCGTGCTGGGCGAGGCGACGGGCGGCCGGCGTGGTGTGGAGCTCACCGGCCGCGCGGTCGGGGCGTTGCGCGGGGGACCGGTCGGAACGGAACTGATCTCGGCCCTGATCTCCCACGGCCGTCTGCTCAGCACTTCGGGGGAGCGCTCCCATGCCCGGGAGCCGCTGCGCGAGGCGGTGGAGCGCGCCGAGCGGCTCGGCGCGGTCCGACTGCGCACCGTCGCCGAGGGGCTGCTCCGCGAGAACGGCGCCCGGCGCGCAGGCGCCCCGCGCACCGGTTCCGCCGCGCTCACCGGCAGTGAGCGCCGCATCGCCGGCCTCGCGGCCGAGGGGTGGACGAACGCGGAGATAGCCGCTTCGCTGCACCTCGCCCGGCGCACGGTGGAGACCCATCTGACGGCCGCCTACCGCAAGCTCGGCATCAGCCGCCGAGCCGAACTCCCCACGGCCCTGTCCGCCGTCCCGCCCGACGCCCCGGCCCGCGCCGCGGGCTGACCCGAAGCGGCGGGGGCGTGGACACGTCGAAGGGGCCGCCCACGTGGGCGGCCCCTTCGACGGAGTGGCGCGTTACTTCACCGGCTCCGGTTCCGGAGCGCTCTCGCTCTCCTCGTCGCCGGCCGGGTCGGCCGGGGTCTTGACGGACTCCAGCAGCAGCTGGGCGACATCGACGACCTGCGTGGACTCCTTGGCCTTGCCCTCGTTCTTCTTGCCGTTGACCGAGTCGGTCAGCATGACGAGGCAGAACGGGCAGGCGGTGGAGATGATGTCCGGGTCGAGGGAGAGGGCCTCGTCGACGCGCTCGTTGTTGATGCGCTTGCCGATCCGCTCCTCCATCCACATCCGGGCGCCGCCGGCGCCGCAGCAGAAGCCCCGCTCCTTGTGGCGGTGCATCTCCTCGTTGCGCAGGCCCGGGACCTTGCCGATGATCTCGCGCGGGGGCGTGTAGATCTTGTTGTGGCGGCCCAGGTAGCACGGGTCGTGGTAGGTGATGAGGCCCTCGACCGGGGTGACCGGGATCAGCTTGCCCTCGTCCACCAGGTGCTGGAGCAGCTGGGTGTGGTGGATGACCTCGTAGTCGCCGCCGAGCTGCGGGTACTCGTTGCCGAGGGTGTTGAGGCAGTGCGGGCAGGTGGCGACGATCTTCTTCGCCGACCTGGGCTTCCTCGACTCCTCGGTGACGTTGCCCTCGTCGTCCGTCTCCTCGCCGAACGCCATGTTCAGCGCGGAGACGTTCTCCATGCCGAGCTCCTGGAACAGCGGCTCGTTGCCCAGGCGCCGCGCGGAGTCACCGGTGCACTTCTCGTCGCCGCCCATGATCGCGAACTTGACGCCCGCGATGTGCAGCAGCTCGGCGAAGGCCTTGGTGGTCTTCTTCGCGCGGTCCTCCAGGGCGCCGGCGCAGCCGACCCAGTACAGGTACTCGACCTCGGACAGGTCCTCGATGTCCTTGCCGACGACCGGGACCTCGAAGTCGACCTCCTTGGTCCACGCCAGGCGCTGCTTCTTGGCCAGGCCCCAGGGGTTGCCCTTCTTCTCCAGGTTCTTGAGCATCGTGCCCGCCTCGGACGGGAACGCGGACTCGATCATCACCTGGTAGCGGCGCATGTCGACGATGTGGTCGACGTGCTCGATGTCCACGGGGCACTGCTCGACGCAGGCGCCGCAGGTGGTGCAGGACCACAGCACGTCCGGGTCGATGACGCCGTTCTCCTCGGCGGTGCCGATCAACGGGCGCTCGGCCTCCGCGAGGGCCGCCGCGGGCACGCCCGCCAGCTGCTCCTTCGACGCCTTCTCCTCGCCCTCCGCCGTCTTGCCGCCGCCGGCCAGCAGGTAGGGGGCCTTGGCGTGCGCGTGGTCGCGCAGGGACATGATCAGCAGCTTGGGGGAGAGCGGCTTGCCGGTGTTCCAGGCGGGGCACTGCGACTGGCAGCGGCCGCACTCGGTGCAGGTGGAGAAGTCCAGCAGGCCCTTCCAGGAGAACTGCTCGACCTGGGAGACGCCGAAGACGTCGTCGTCACCGGGTTCGGTGAAGTCGATCGGCTTGCCGCCGGAGGTCATCGGCTGGAGCGCGCCCAGGGCGGTCCCGCCGGTGGCCTCGCGCTTGAACCAGATGTTGGGGAAGGCGAGGAAGCGGTGCCAGGCCACACCCATGTTGGTGTTCAGGCTGACCGTGATCATCCAGATCATGGTCGTGCCCAGCTTGATCATCGCGAACAGGTAGACCAGGTTCTGCAGCGTCGCGACCGACAGGCCCTCGAAGGCCAGGACCAGCGGGTACGAGGCGAAGTACGCGGCCTCGTAGTGGTCCACGTGGTGCAGTGCGCCCTCCAGGCCGCGCAGCACGTAGATCGCCAGGCCGATGGTGAGGATGACGTACTCGACGAAGTACGCCTGGCCCATCTTCGAGCCGGTGAACCGCGACTTGCGGCCCGGACGCGAGGGCAGGCTCAGCAGCCGGACGACGATCAGCGCGAGGATGCCGAGGGTCGTCATCGCGCTGATGAACTCGATGTACAGCTCGTACGGCAGGAAGCCGCCCAGCACCGGCAGCACCCAGTCGGCCTCGAAGAGCTGGCCGTAGGCGGTGACGATGGTCGGCGGCAGGGTCAGGAAGCCGACGGCGACGAACCAGTGGGCGATGCCGACGACACCCCACCGGTTCATGCGGGTGTGGCCGAGGAACTCCCGCACCAGGGTCACACTGCGCTGGTAGGGGTTGTCGGTCCGGGCGCCGGCCGGGACCGGCTGGCCCAGCTTGAAGTACCGGACGAACTGGCCGATCGCGCGTGCGAGCAGCGCGACGCCGACCACGGTCAGGACCAGCGACACGATGATCGCGGCGAGTTGCATGAGGGCTCCTCGGGCCTGCGAGGGGTTTGACGAGGGGTGATTCGGGACCGGGACGGGGACTCCACCACGGCTTCCCCGAGATTACTAAGCGGTAACTTATGCAGTCCGTTCGAGATTACCCCCATCTCCGGTCGCACTGTAGCCGGGCGCGGGGTGATCTGAATCGCTCAGGGTCGCCTATGGCGGCGCCCTCGGGGCCTCTCGGATGGCGTCCGCGATCGGATCGTGTTATTCGCGCTAAATCGGTCCATACACCCCTAACTTATATCCGTGCTCTACGGGATCGCCGCCGCCGCCACCGCCCTGCTGCTCTCCGCCCTGCTCACGGAGGTGCTGCGGGTCCCCGCCCTGCGCCTGGGAATCCTGGACCGCAGACGCCGTCTGGCGGTTCCGCTGTCCGGGGGAACGGCCGTCGTGCTCGCGACCGGGCTGGTGGCGGGGCTCGGGGACCGGGCGGGACTCGCTCCGCTCGGCACCGGGATCGGACGCCTGCTGGCCGCCGGGGTCTGGATCGGCGTGCTCGGGCTGGCCGCCGACGTGTGGCGGCTGCGGTGGTGGATCCCGCTCACCGGTACGGCCGTGGCGGCGGCGCTGGTCGTGCCGTACGCGGAGACCGGGGTGGCGCGGGGCGTGCTCGCCGCGGGGTGGATCGTGGCGGTCACCGCCGCGTTCCGGGGGCTCGACCACGCGGACGGGCTGGCCGGCACCGTGGGGGCGGTGACCGCGTTCGGGGTGGCGGCCTGCGCGGCGGCCGAGCTGATGGACGGGATCGCGGTGCTGACGGGTGTGCTGGCCGCCGCGCTCGCCGGGTTCCTGCTGCACAACTGGCATCCCGCGCGGGCCGGTCTCGGGTCGGCCGGCTCGCTGTTCGCGGGGTTCACGGTGGCCTCGGCGGCGGTGTTCGTGCGGGCCGGACAGGGAATGGGGACCGGCGCCGGGGTGTTGTTCGCCCTGACGGCCGTGGCGTGCGCCGACGCCGCACTGGTGGTCCTCGCGCGGCGGCTCTCCCGGTGGCCGCTGACCCGCGGCCGGCCGGATCACCTCGGGCACCGGCTGCGGCGGCTCGGACTCGCCCCCCGCGCGGTGACCGTGCTGCTCGGCGGCGGAGCGCTGGGCGGGGTGCTCGTGGGGGTGGCCGCCCACACCGGGAGGGTGTCCGGGGGCGCGGTGGTGTGGGTGGCGGCGGTGGCCGCGGTGGTCGTCCTCGCGTTCGCCCGCCTCCCCGTCACCCCCGTTTTCCGCCCCCGTCAACGATCTGCCGAGGCATCGCCGCAGGTCACGGGGCAGTTGCGCGTAAGGAACGGATAAGAGTTGAGCCTGCTCGACTCAGCTCTGTTGACCCCGCGCCGGGTGTCATGCATGCTTGAGTCTGTTCCACTCAAGTCAGCTGGAGGAATCGAAATGGCACGTGCGGTCGGCATCGACCTGGGCACGACTAACTCCGTCGTCAGCGTTCTGGAGGGCGGTGAGCCCACCGTCATCACCAACGCCGAGGGCGCCAGGACCACGCCGTCCGTCGTCGCCTTCGCCAAGAACGGTGAGGTGCTGGTCGGCGAGGTGGCCAAGCGCCAGGCGGTCACCAACGTCGACAGGACCATCCGGTCGGTCAAGCGCCACATGGGCACCGACTGGAAGATCGAGCTCGACGGCAAGCCCTTCAACCCGCAGCAGATCAGCGCCTTCGTGCTGCAGAAGCTGAAGCGCGACGCCGAGGCGTACCTGGGCGAGAAGGTCACGGACGCGGTCATCACCGTCCCGGCCTACTTCAACGACGCCGAGCGCCAGGCCACCAAGGAGGCCGGCGAGATCGCCGGCCTGAACGTGCTGCGCATCGTCAACGAGCCGACGGCCGCCGCCCTGGCGTACGGCCTCGACAAGGACGAGCAGGTCATCCTGGTCTTCGACCTCGGTGGCGGTACGTTCGACGTCTCCCTGCTGGAGATCGGCGACGGCGTCGTCGAGGTGAAGGCCACCAACGGCGACAACAACCTCGGCGGTGACGACTGGGACCAGCGCGTCGTCGACTACCTGGTCAAGCAGTTCCAGTCCGGGCACGGCGTGGACCTGGCCAAGGACAAGATGGCGCTGCAGCGTCTGCGCGAGGCCGCCGAGAAGGCGAAGATCGAGCTGTCCTCGTCCACCGAGACCACGATCAACCTCCCCTACATCACCGCCTCCGCCGAGGGCCCCCTGCACCTCGACGAGAAGCTGACCCGCGCCCAGTTCCAGCAGCTGACCGCGGACCTGCTCGAGCGCTGCAAGACGCCGTTCCACAACGTCGTCAAGGACGCCGGCATCCAGCTGTCCGAGATCGACCACGTGGTCCTCGTCGGCGGCTCCACCCGCATGCCCGCCGTCGCCGAGCTCGTCAAGGAGCTGACCGGCGGCAAGGAGGCCAACAAGGGTGTGAACCCGGACGAGGTCGTCTCGATCGGCGCCGCCCTCCAGGCCGGTGTCCTCAAGGGCGAGGTCAAGGACGTCCTGCTGCTCGACGTCACCCCGCTGTCCCTCGGCATCGAGACCAAGGGCGGCATCATGACCAAGCTGATCGAGCGCAACACCACGATCCCGACGAAGCGCTCCGAGATCTTCACCACGGCCGAGGACAACCAGCCGTCCGTGCAGATCCAGGTCTACCAGGGCGAGCGCGAGATCGCGGCGTACAACAAGAAGCTCGGCATGTTCGAGCTGACCGGTCTGCCGCCGGCGCCGCGCGGCGTCCCGCAGATCGAGGTCTCCTTCGACATCGACGCCAACGGCATCATGCACGTGACCGCGAAGGACCTGGGCACGGGCAAGGAGCAGAAGATGACCGTCACCGGCGGCTCCTCGCTGCCGAAGGACGAGGTCGACCGGATGCGCCAGGAGGCCGAGAAGTACGCGGAGGAGGACCACGCCCGCCGCGAGGCCGCCGAGTCCCGCAACCAGGGCGAGCAGCTCGTCTACCAGACGGAGAAGTTCCTCAGCGACAACGCGGACAAGGTCCCCGGTGACGTCAAGACCGAGGTCGAGACCGCCGTCGCCGAGCTGAAGGAGAAGCTCAAGGGCGAGGACACCGCCGAGATCCGCACGGCCACGGAGAAGGTCGCGGCCGTCTCCCAGAAGCTGGGCCAGGCCATGTACGCCGACGCCCAGGGCGCCCAGGCGGCCGGCGGCGCGTCCGCGGGCGCCGGCGAGGCCAAGGCCGACGACGACGTCGTCGACGCGGAGATCGTCGACGAGGACCGCAAGGACGGTGCGGCGTGACCGAGGAGACCCCGGGCTTCGACGAGCAGTCGCAGCAGCCCGACGTCCCCTCCGAGGAAGCCGAGCCGAAGGCCGCCGCACAGCCCTCCGAGGAGGAGGCGGCGGCCCCGGCCGGGGACACGGGCCAGGAAGCGGCCCTGGTGGCCCAGCTGGACCAGGCGCGCACGGCGCTCAACGAGCGCACGGCGGACCTCCAGCGCCTCCAGGCCGAGTTCCAGAACTACCGGCGCCGGGTCGAACGCGACCGGATCGCGGTGAAGGAGGTCGCCGTGGCGAACCTCCTGAGCGAGCTGCTCCCCGTGCTCGACGACGTCGGCCGCGCGCGGGAGCACGGCGAGCTGGTCGGCGGCTTCAAGTCCGTCGGCGAGTCGCTGGAGACCACCGTGGCCAAGCTGGGCCTCCAGCAGTTCGGCAAGGAGGGCGAGCCCTTCGACCCGACGATCCACGAGGCGCTGATGCACAGCTACGCGCCGGACGTCACCGAGACGACGTGCGTGGCGATCCTGCAGCCGGGGTACCGCATCGGCGAGCGCACCATCCGCCCCGCGCGGGTGGCCGTCGCCGAACCGCAGCCCGGCGCGCAGACGGTCAAGCCGGCCGAGGAGAGCACCGAGGCGCAGGCCGACTCGGAGAACAAGGAGAGCGGTGGCCCGGACGAGGGCTGACGCGGGAGTCGACGCAGGGAAGGAGGGACGTCGGGGATGAGCACCAAGGACTTCATCGAGAAGGACTTCTACAAGGTCCTCGGCGTCCCCAAGGACGCCACCGAGGCCGAGATCAAGAAGGCGTACCGGAAGCTCGCCCGCGAGTTCCACCCGGACGCCAACAAGGGCAACGCCAAGGCGGAGGAGCGGTTCAAGGAGATCTCCGAGGCGAACGACGTCCTCGGCGACCCCAAGAAGCGCAAGGAGTACGACGAGGCGCGCGCGCTCTTCGGCAACGGCGGCTTCCGCCCGGGGCCGGGCGCGGGCGGCGGCTCCTTCAACTTCGACCTGGGGGACCTCTTCGGGGGTCAGGCCGGCGGCCAGCAGGCGGGCGGCTTCGGCGGCGGCCTGGGTGACGTCTTCGGGGGCCTGTTCAACCGCGGCGGCGCGGGGACCACGCGTACCCAGCCGCGGCGCGGCCAGGACATCGAGTCCGAGGTGACGCTGAGCTTCACCGAGGCGATCGAGGGGGCGACGGTCCCGCTGCGGATGTCGTCGCAGGCGCCCTGCAAGGCCTGTTCGGGCACCGGCGACAAGAACGGCACACCGCGCGTGTGCCCGACCTGCGTCGGCACCGGCCAGGTGGCGCGGGGTTCCGGCGGCGGCTTCTCGCTCACCGACCCCTGCCCCGACTGCAAGGGCCGCGGCCTGATCGCGGAGGAGCCCTGCGAGATCTGCAAGGGCAGCGGCCGGGCCAAGTCCTCGCGGACCATGCAGGTGCGCATCCCCGCGGGCGTCAGCGACGGCCAGCGGATCCGGCTGCGCGGCAAGGGTGCGCCGGGCGAGCGCGGCGGTCCCGCCGGCGACCTCTACGTCGTCGTGCACGTCGGCGCCCACCCGGTGTTCGGCCGCAAGGACGACAACCTCACGGTCACGGTCCCGGTGACGTTCGCCGAGGCCGCCCTCGGCGGCGAGGTCCGGGTCCCGACACTGGGCGGTCCGCCGGTCACGCTGAAGCTGCCGCCGGGCACGCCCAACGGACGCACCATGCGGGCCCGGGGCAAGGGCGCGGTCCGCAAGGACGGCACCCGTGGTGATCTGCTGGTCACCGTGGAGGTGAGTGTTCCCAAGGACGTGTCGGGGAAGGCTCGTGACGCGCTCGAGGCGTATCGCGAGGCGACCGCGGACGACGATCCGCGGGCGGAGCTGTTCCAGGCCGCGAAGGGAGCTTGATCTGCATGGACGGCCGTCGACGCAATCCGTATGAACTGACCCAGGACACCCCGGTCTACGTCATCTCGGTGGCGGCCCAGCTCTCCGGTCTGCACCCGCAGACGCTGCGCCAGTACGACCGGCTGGGTCTCGTGTCGCCGGACCGCACGGCCGGCCGGGGCCGCCGTTACTCGGCCCGTGACATCGAGCTGCTCCGTCAGGTGCAGCAGCTGTCGCAGGACGAGGGCATCAACCTGGCCGGAATCAAGCGCATCATCGAACTGGAGAACCAGGTCGCCGCCCTCCAGGCCCGGGTGGCCGAACTGGAGGGCGCCCTCGACGGGGCGGCCGCGGCGATGCGGCAGCGCGAGGCCGCGGTGCACGCCTCGTACCGCCGTGACCTGGTGCCCTACCAGGAGGTGCAGCAGACCAGCGCGCTGGTGGTGTGGCGGCCCAAGCGGCAGCAGCCGGGCTGAGGCGCGGGCGTGGAGTGCCGGGAGGCCCGGAGGCCGAGTGGGCCTCCGGGCCTCCCGGCTCATGCGCCATAACTTGTGTGACTATCGTGTAGCTGCGTGTCCAGATGATTCTCGCCGGACGTCCGCGGGTCTCTCACGAGTGCGGCGCACCATGCCGTGTCCATCTCGTTAAGCGGCCGACCTTGACGCCGGTGGGGGCTGAAGGTTGGCTTTTCAGTCACATGGGCCGCAAAGCTGTGCCCACGTCCGAAACGCACCTGAAGTGAGCCTCCGCATGCGTCGTATCGCCATATCCGTGGCCGCCACCTCCATGTCCGTCATGCTCGCCGGATGCGGCGTGCTCAACGCGACGGGGAGCAGCGACGACGCGAGCCCGGGCAAGGGCGACGACGTCACCGTCGGGCTGCTGCTCCCGGAGAAGGACAACACCCGGTACGAGCAGTTCGACTACCCCATCTTCAAGGCGAAGGTGGAGTCGCTCACCAACAAGAAGGGCACCGTCGAGTACGCCAACGCCGAGGCGGACGCCGACAAGCAGGCGAGCCAGATGCAGCAGATGATCGACGACGAGGTCGACGTCATCGTGCTGGACGCGGTCGACGCGCACGGCATCGCGGACAGCGTGCAGAAGGCCAGGGACGCGGGCATCCCGGTCATCGCCTACGACCGTCTCGCCGAGGGCCCGATCGACGCGTACATCTCCTTCGACAACGGTCTGGTCGGCGAGGTGCAGGGCCGTACCCTGCTGGAGTCGCTCGGGGAGGCCTCCGTCACCGACAAGATCGTGATGATGAACGGCTCGCCGACCGACCCCAACGCCAAGCAGTTCAAGGCGAGCGCGCTCTCCGAGCTCAAGGGCAAGGTGACGATCGCCAAGTCCTACGACACCAAGGACTGGAAGCCGGAGAACGCCCAGGCCAACATGGCCGAGGCGATCAACGCGATCGGCGCGGACGACATCAAGGCGGTCTACTCCGCCAACGACGGCATGGCGGGCGGCATCGTCAAGGCGCTGAAGGCCGCCGGCGTGACCGAGCTGCCCCCGATCACCGGCCAGGACGCCGAACTCGAGGCGGTCCAGCGGATCCTCGCCGGCGAGCAGTACATGAGCGTGTACAAGTCCTACCCGGAGGAGGCCGAGAGCGCCGCCGAGATGGCGGTGGCGAGGGTCCAGGGCAAGGACATCCAGTTCGACGCGCTGACCCGCGACCGGGTGAACAGCCCCACCGACAAGGACATTCCGGCGCAGCTCGTGCCCGTGGTCGCCCTGACGAAGGACAACATCGAGGAGACCGTGATCGCCGACGGGATCTACGAGGTCTCGGACATCTGCACGGCCGAGTTCGCGGCGGCCTGCGAGGCGGTCAAGCTGAAGTAGCCGCTCCGTCGATATCCGGCCGCCCGCCGGTCCCCCGGCCGGCGCCAGGTCCCGCCCGTGTTGCACAGCCGGTTCCGGCCGCGCATAGTTGCGCTGCGGAAAGTGGCTGAACCGGGGGTGGGACGGGCAATGGCCGGGCACGGGACGGACGGGCATCCACACGGTGCTGACCGACTGTGCGAGGCCGGGGATCGCGTGTATTCCCGGGCCGTGCGGCGCGGACGGCTGCCGCGCCGGGACGCGGAGCCGGTGCCCTGCCTGCTGGAACTGGCCCTGCTGCACCCCGATCCCGACGACATGGACTGGCTCGTCCCCACCCCCCCGCAGGAGGTCATGACCCGGCTGCTGCGCGGGATGTACGACGAGGTGAGCGCGAGCCAGCGCCGGGTCGGCTCGGCCGTCGAGGCCTTCGAGTGGTACGCCGGCCTGGGCTGCCGGGCGCCCGCGTCACGGTCCGCGGCGGAGGGCCCGGCGATCCGGGTGCTGGACGGACTGGCCCGCATCCAGGCCGCGATGGACGAGGCGACGCAGGCGTGCACCACCGAGGTGCTCACCGTCCAGCCGGGTGGCATCCGGCGCGAGGCGGAGCTGTCGGAGGGCCTGCACCGGGCGACGGCGCTGCGCGGCCGGGGCGTGCGCATGCGCGACCTGTACACGCACGTCGCCCGGCACGGGCACGGGCTGCTCAGCTACCTGGAGCTGATGGGCGACGCGGTGGAGGCGCGCACGCTGGACGAGGTGATCGACCGGCTGATCCTCTTCGACCGCACGGTCGCCTTCATCCCCGCCAACGCCGAGCGCACCATGGCGCTGGAGCTGCGCCACCCGGCGCTGGTGGAGTACCTGGGCACGGTCTTCGACCGGCTGTGGCGGCTCGCCATCCCGCTGACCGCCCCGCTGCCCGAGACCGGCATCGAGGGCATCTCGCACCGGGAGCAGTCCATCGCGTCCCTGCTCGCGGAGGGCCACCAGGACGCGGTGATCGCGGAACGGCTGGGCATCAGCGTGCGGACCTGCCGGGCGCACATCGCCCGTCTGTCGGAGACGCTGGGCGCGGTCAGCCGCACGCAGCTGGGCGTCCGCATCGCCCAGGCCGGACTGGACGGCTTCCGGCGCCCCGCCGTCACCCTGCCCCGCCGGGGGCCCCGGACCGCCCGGTGAGGCGGCCCGCCCGCGCCGGCGGGGTCACTGCGGTGCTCCCTCCCGGCTGAGGATCCCGGACTCCGCGATGAGGTAGCCGAGCTGGGCCCGGCTGCCGCTGCCGAGAGTGGCGGCGAGCTTGGCGATGTGGGCGCGGCAGGTCCGCACGTTCATGCCGAGGCGGCGGGCGATGGCCTCGTCCACGTGGCCCTCCACCAGGAGCTTGGCGATGGAGTGCTGGATCTCCGGTATGCCGTCGGGCGCGGTCTCGTAGGGGGTGCCGGCGGTCAGCGGGACCGCGCGGCTCCACATGAACTCGAAGACCTTGATCAGGTAGCGGACGAGGCCGGTGTGCCGCAGCTCCAGGGCGACCTGGCGGTCGTCGCGCACGGGGATGAAGGCGACCGTCTCGTCGCAGATGATGAGGCGTTCCACCAGCTCGTCGATGGTGCGGTACTCCGCCCTGCCCTTGGCGAACTGCTCGACGTAGGAGAGGCGCTCGGGGTTGAACCGCGCGGTGTGCTGGTAGAGGGTGCGGATGCGCACGCCGCGCTCGGTGAGCAGCCGGTCGCGCTCGAACCCCTGGAGCAGACTGCGTTCGGGCCGGTGCCCGCTCGGCTGGACGGTGAGCATCTCCGTGCGGCACTGTGCGGTGGCCAGGTCCAGCGCGCTGTTGATGCGGTCGTTGCCCTCGAGCACCGTGATCGCGTGGGTGGGCGCGATCTCCTGGGTGCTCAGGGACATGAACGGCTCGAAAGTGTCGGCGAGTTCTATCGACAGGCGCCTGCGCTCGGTGATCTCCCGCTCTATGGGGCTCAACCGCTGGGCCAGCGCGATCGAGGGGAGCACCGGACGCAACCACTGCGCATCGTCGGGATCCGGGTGAAGGAGGGCGAAGTCCATCAAGCAGGGCGCGGTTTCCACATCGGCGCGGGCGATACGTCCCGCGCGCAGAGCATTCGCGTACAGTCGCCCCCCCTCCTCGCACAGTTCAGTCACCGCGTGAGGATGTGCCGCCTTAGTCTGTTTTTTTCCCAAATCTCCACCCCACAGGGTCCTGAACATGCAGGAACATGATGCACCGATCGTGTGGCCATGATGTGCCCGAATGAGCCATCGTCGTATGCGACGGGGGACAGAGGGGACCTTCAAGTGAGGACGAAGCCGACTATGGGTAAGAAAATGCTTCGCTCGGTGCTTGTCGCCGCCTTCTCCGTCGGTGTGGCCTTCGGAATAGCGGGCGGCCTCTCCGGGGCGAAGGAAGACGTCCGGGCGGACAGCGTGTGGCCGCCGATCGTCGCGCAGGACGCACCGGTTGCCGACAGCGTGTGGGCCGCCGGCTCCGCGCAGACGGCTGACAGCGTGTGGGCTTGACATGACTACTCCACCCGACGACCGCTCCTTCCGCCGGGAGATGGCGACCGCCTACCGATCCGGATGGCACTTCATCGACCTGGTCACCGCCATCCCCCACAGCGGTGACTCGTTGATGGTGACCGTCTTCGGTGAACCGGTCGTCGTCACCCGCGACGAGGACGGGGACGTACGGGCGTACCGGTGCCTGCGGCGGCCCAGGGGGGCGCCGAAGCCCGTACGGTGTGCCATCCGGTACGGAATGATCTTTGTGAACCTGGACCAGCGGGACCATCGGCAGGTGGAGTCCGACTCCCCCGCCCCCCGGACCATCTCGGCCACCCCCCGCAGTGCCTGACGCGATTCCCCCGTCGTAAAAGATCGCGCAGGTGCTTCCCCCCGCAGCGGCGTCACCGTGACCTGAACACGGTGACGCCGCTGCAGTTTTCCCGGGCATGTCCGGGTATCGGCCCGTCCGCGTGATGGCCGGAAGCCGCCGCGCGGCGCACGGGCCGCACGGCCGGCCTCACCCGCGCCCCATCGCGCGCGTGAGCGCGATCTCGATGACCACCCGGGACGGGTTCGGCCGCGGCGTCCGCCCGTAGCGCTCCGTGTACCGCCGCTCCGCCTCCGCGACGCTTTCCCGGTCCGCGCGGACCACGGCCCGCCCCTCCAGCGTGGCCCACCGCCGGCCGTCCACCTGGCAGACCGCGACGGCCGCGCCCCGGTCCCCCGCCGCCCGCACGTGGCGCGCCTTCGCACTCGTCCCGCTGGTGATCACCCGGGCGACCCGCGCCCCGGGGTCGTACGTCACCCCGACGGGTACCAGGTGCGGGGTGCCGTCCGGACGGAGGGTGGTCAGCGTGCACAGGTGCCTCTCGCGCCAGAAGCCGAGGAACGACGCGTCCGGATCGCCCGGATCTACCGAGTACGTGGTGGTCATGGACCGGAACTTAGCCCCTGTCGCACTCCCGTCCACCACCTTGAGTGGAATAGACTCAAGTTTGTGTACGTTGACCGAGTCAGCCACGAAGGCCGCTGAAGGGTCACCGCAAGGAGGAGAACGGATACCGTGGACGCCGAGCTGACCAACCGGAGCCGGGAAGCGATCCAGAACGCCGGGAACCGGGCCGTGACCGAGGGGCACCCCGACCTCACCCCCGCCCACCTGCTGCTCTCCCTGCTCGCCGGGCAGGAGAACGAGAACATCACGGACCTGCTCGCCGCGGTCGACGCCGACCAGGCCGCCGTACGCTCCGGGGCCGAGCGCGTCCTCGCCGGCCTGCCGAGCGTCACCGGGTCCACCGTGGCACCGCCCCAGCCCAACCGTGAACTGCTCGCCGTCATCGCGGACGCCCAGTCCCGCGCCCGCGACCTCGGCGACGAGTACCTCTCCACCGAGCACCTCCTCATCGGCATCGCCGCCAAGGGCGGAGCCGCCGGCGAGGTGCTCTCGCAGCAGGGCGCCACCGCCGGGAAGCTGCAGGACGCCTTCCGGAAGGCGCGCGGAAACCGCCGGGTGACCACCGCCGACCCCGAGGGCCAGTACAAGGCCCTGGAGAAGTTCGGCACCGACCTCACCGCCGCCGCCCGCGAGGGCAGGCTCGACCCCGTCATCGGACGCGACCAGGAGATCCGGCGCGTGGTGCAGGTCCTGTCCCGCCGCACCAAGAACAACCCGGTGCTGATCGGCGAGCCCGGCGTCGGCAAGACCGCCGTCGTGGAGGGCCTCGCCCAGCGCATCGTCAAGGGCGACGTCCCCGAGTCGCTGAAGAACAAGCGGCTGGTCGCCCTCGACCTCGGCGCCATGGTCGCCGGCGCCAAGTACCGCGGCGAGTTCGAGGAGCGCCTCAAGACCGTCCTCGCCGAGATCAAGGACTCCGACGGCCAGATCATCACCTTCATCGACGAGCTCCACACCGTCGTCGGCGCCGGCGCCGGCGGCGACTCCGCGATGGACGCCGGCAACATGCTCAAGCCCATGCTCGCCCGCGGCGAGCTCCGCATGGTCGGCGCCACGACCCTCGACGAGTACCGCGAACGCATCGAGAAGGACCCGGCCCTCGAACGCCGCTTCCAGCAGACCCTCGTCGCCGAACCGACCGTCGAGGACTCCATCGCCATCCTCCGCGGCCTCAAGGGCCGCTACGAGGCCCACCACAAGGTCCAGATCGCCGACAGCGCCCTCGTCGCCGCCGCCACCCTCTCCGACCGCTACATCACCTCCCGCTTCCTCCCCGACAAGGCCATCGACCTCGTCGACGAGGCCGCCAGCCGCCTCCGCATGGAGATCGACTCCTCGCCCGTCGAGATCGACGAACTCCAGCGCGCCGTCGACCGGCTGAAGATGGAGGAACTCGCCCTCGACAAGGAGACCGACGCGGCCTCCCTCGAACGCCTGGAGCGCCTGCGCCGCGACCTCGCCGACAAGGAGGAGGAGCTGCGCGGCCTCAACGCCCGCTGGGAGAAGGAGAAGCAGTCCCTCAACCGGGTCGGCGAACTGAAGGAGAAGCTCGACGAACTGCGCGGCCAGGCCGAACGCGCCCAGCGCGACGGCGACTTCGACACCGCCTCCAAACTGCTCTACGGCGAGATCCCCGGTGTGGAACGCGACCTGGAGGCCGCCTCCGAGGCCGAGGAGGAGGTGGCCCGGGACACCATGGTCAAGGAGGAGGTCGGCGCCGACGACATCGCCGACGTCGTCGCCTCCTGGACCGGCATCCCGGCCGGCCGCCTGATGGAGGGCGAGACCCAGAAACTGCTCCGCATGGAGGACGAACTCGGCAAGCGCCTCATCGGCCAGACCGAGGCCGTGCGCGCCGTCTCCGACGCCGTACGGCGCTCCCGGGCAGGCATCGCCGACCCCGACCGCCCCACCGGCTCCTTCCTCTTCCTCGGCCCGACGGGCGTCGGCAAGACCGAGCTGGCGAAGGCCCTCGCCGACTTCCTCTTCGACGACGAGCGGGCGATGGTCCGCATCGACATGTCCGAGTACGGCGAGAAGCACTCCGTCGCCCGCCTCGTCGGCGCGCCCCCCGGCTACGTCGGCTACGAGGAGGGCGGCCAGCTCACCGAGGCCGTCCGCCGCCGCCCCTACAGCGTCGTCCTCCTCGACGAGGTCGAGAAGGCCCACCCCGAGGTCTTCGACATCCTGCTCCAGGTCCTCGACGACGGCCGCCTCACCGACGGCCAGGGCCGCACCGTCGACTTCCGCAACACCATCCTGGTGCTGACGTCCAACCTGGGCAGCCAGTACCTGGTCGACCCGCTCACCACCGAGACGGAGAAGCGGGAGCAGGTCCTGGAGACGGTCCGCGCCTCCTTCAAGCCCGAGTTCCTCAACCGCCTCGACGACCTGGTCGTCTTCTCGGCGCTGACCAAGCCCGAGCTGGCACGCATCGCGCGCCTCCAGCTCGACGGCCTGGCCCGCCGCCTCGCCGAACGCCGGCTCGCCCTGGACGTCACCCCCGAGGCGCTGGAGTGGCTCGCCGAGGAGGGCCTGGACCCCGCCTACGGCGCCCGCCCGCTGCGCCGCCTCGTCCAGACCGCCATCGGCGACCGCCTCGCCAAGGAGATCCTGGCCGGGGGGATCAAGGACGGCGACACGGTCCGCGTGGACCGCTTCGAGGACGGCCTGCTGGTGGGTCCGGCGACGGGCAAGACCCTGTAGCCCGCGGGTCCCGCTCCGGCGAAGGGCCGGGGCGGGACCCCGGTATTCGTGCCGACGGCCGATTCGGCGGCGGTTGTCGGCCGGGGCAGGTTGCCCGGCACGGGGCAAGAGAGAGAGGGTGGGATGTACGTCTGGTCTCAGCGACGGCCGGACGCCAGACGACGTAGGAGTTTTCCAGTATGACCATCGACCCGTCCTCGATTCCGAATTTCGGGGGCCAGCCCGAGCCGCAGCCGCAAGGACCGGCGGGCCCCGTCGTCCCGGATCAGGACCTCGTGAAGCAGCTCCTCGACCAGATGGAGCTCAAGTACGTCGTCGACGACGAGGGTGACCTCGCGGCGCCGTGGGAGCAGTTCCGCACCTACTTCATGTTCCGCGGTGAGGGCGACCAGCAGATCTTCTCCGTCCGGACGTTCTACGACCGGCCGCACCAGATCGACGAGAAGCCGCAGCTGCTCGAGTCCGTCGACGACTGGAACCGGCGCACCCTGTGGCCCAAGGTCTACACCCACACCCACGACGACGGCACGGTCCGCCTCATCGGTGAGGCCCAGATGCTGATCGGCATGGGCGTCAGCCTGGAGCACTTCGTCTCGTCGACGGTGAGCTGGGTGCGGGCCGCGATCGAGTTCGACAAGTGGCTCGTCGAGCAGCTCGGCCTGGAGCAGGAGATCAACGAGGCGGACAAGCCCGAGGACGACGAGTAGTCCGTCCCCGGTCACGACGTTCCGGCGCGTACCCGCAGGTACGCGTCGTACGTGGGGAGAGCCCGCACCCGACACCGACCGCACCACGGCCGGCCCCGGGGGCGGGCTTTCCCGTGCTCCGGTCCGCCCGGCCCGCCGGCTGCTTATCCTTGTGGCCATGACAGCCCAGGCTCCGGAGCCCGTCCCGCACCCCGTCCCCCCGGGAGAGCTCCGCGCCTCCCACGACGACCGGGAAGCGGTGGTGGAGCAGCTGCGCGACGCGGCGGCCGAGGGACGCATCGATCTCGACGAGCTGGACGCGCGCCTGGAGCAGGCGCTGACCTCCAAGACCTACGCCGAGCTGGCCGTCCTGACCGCGGACCTGCCGAAGCGGGAGTCCGCCGGGAACCTGCCGCCCCTGGTGCTCAAGGGCGGCCTCCACGGAGCGTCCCGGGGCCCCGGACGCTGGGAGGTCCCCGGGCACGTGATCGCCCACGGAGGCATGGGGGGCGTGAAGCTCGACTTCACCCGGGCCGAGTGCCGCCTCCCGGAGGTCACGGTGGAGGCGTACGGGGAGGCGGCCGGTGTCACCATCGTCATCCCCGACGGCTGGGCCGCGGACACCGGCGCCCTGGACCCAGGCCTCGGCGGCCTGAAGGACAGGACCACGTCCGACCGGCTTCCGGGCACCCCGCTGATCCGGCTCGCCGGGTCCGGCGGCATGGCGGGGGTGGTCGTCCGCCACCCCAACCGCTGGGAGCGGCGCAAGCTGAACGGCAACCCGGTGCGGGACTAGGACGCGTGGCGGGCGGTGGCCCGGCGTCCGCCACGGAGCCACCGGGCCGGCTCTCCCTGATGCGCCCAGCGTTGTCACAGCACGTCTATCAGGCCTCGACTCGATGCACTGGCATTACACCGGACGCGCCCCGCGTGCGAGGAAAGCCAGGCCCGGTGACCGACCGTTCTGGCCGGTACCGGGCGCCGCGCCTTCCTGTGTCGCGGTGTTGTCACGCCGCCGACCACCGGATGCCGGTGGCGGGGACACTCGGCGGAGTGGAGGTGATGCCGACGACCTCGACCCGAACACCCCACGCTTCGAGCGTCCGCGCCGTCTGTACCAGGGTGACCTGCGAGAACGGGAACAGAGCGTCGGAGGTGAGGGCGTTGCCGTCCTTCAGAAGGACCGCGAAGACGACCTTCGAGGGCCGGAAGCCTTCGGGGAGACCGAATCCCTGTCGGGCCGTGGCCACCTT
Source organism: Streptomyces sp. 12E (assembly GCF_055633275.1). Taxonomy (NCBI): domain Bacteria; kingdom Bacillati; phylum Actinomycetota; class Actinomycetes; order Kitasatosporales; family Streptomycetaceae; genus Streptomyces; species Streptomyces sp. 12E. Next base: position 3,875,262 of record NZ_JBVNCJ010000001.1, read on the forward strand.
CTCGGAGAACCTTTTTCTTCCCTTTCCAAGGCCGGGGCGGGTGCCGGGGCCCGGAGGCTGCTCGTTCTGCTCGACGCTTACCGGGGGCTGGTTCTGCTCGGGGTGTTCCGTCATGGCGCTCTCCGCCCTTCCGCGGTCCGTTCCGATGAGGAGTCGACCGGGCGGGACACGGTGCGGGACGAGTGCCTTCGGCTCCGTGCGAGCCCGGTGCGACGGAACAGACGTTAGGGAAGGGAGGGAGACTCAAACCATGACTCCGTTGATAACCGGGGTTATCGAAGTGACCAATGCTTACAGGTGAGTTGACGGCTCCGTGGGCACCTCCGCCCATACCGTCTTGCCCACGGGGTGACGAGGTGACGAACCCCAGCGCACCGCCAGGGCTTCCACCAGGAGCAGCCCACGGCCGGACTCACCTTCGGGAGAGGCCGTGGGCGTGGAGGTGGGCAGTCGCTTCGTGGAGGCGGCGTCCGCGACCTCGACCCGTACCAGGCCCGCCACCTCGTCGAGGGTGAGCCGGAGGCCGAAGTCCCGTCCGGTCACCCGGCCGTGCTGCACGGCGTTCGCGGCGAGTTCACCGACGACGAGGGCGATCGCGCACGACACGTCCGACGCGGGTGGGTGACCCCACGCCTCCATGCACCGGGCGGCGAAGTGTCGGGCTAGCTGCGCACCTCGTGGCGAGGAAGTGAACTGGGCGACGGCTGAGGGTCGTCCGCTCTCTTCGTCGACGAGCGTGACGATGTCCGATGCGGTGGGCGTGCAGCTCCGCCGTGGCTCGTCTCCAGAGGTGATCGTTCCTGTGAGCACGGCTTTGTCCGTCCCTCTCCATCGAGCTCGGAATGTCTCGCAACGTGCACGAGTCATCGCTTTCCGTGTCCAAGGTTCGTCGGATCGCCCTACGCTCGACAGAGGGCGCAGGCTTACCTTTCAGGCCATAAGGAACGGAAGTGACGCTTTGGCCAACGGAATTGACCCCAGTGCGTCGATGGCGGCGTTGTTCGGTGCGCGGGTGCGCAGGCTCCGTACGGCGGCCGGCCTGACTCAGGCCGAACTCGGTGCCAGGACACACGTGGTGAGCACCCGGATCACGCAGATCGAGCGGGCGTCGGGAGCGAAGCCGACGCTGGAACTGGCGCGTGCGCTGGACGCGGCTCTCGGTGCGGACGACCTCCTGGTCGAGCTGTGGCCGTACGTGTACCGGGAGGCGTTTCCGGACTGGTCGCGGAAGTTCATGGAGTACTCGGAGCGGGCGGTGACCATCAGGCAGTATGCGGCCCATGTGGTGCCGGGTCTGTTGCAGACGGAGGACTACGCGCGGGCCGTTCTCGGTCTGGACGATGAGGAGCAGTTGGAGGAGCGCGTAGCAGCCCGCATGGGACGGCAGCAACGGCTGGGCTCGGATCGGCCGGAACTGTGCGTAATCCTGGATGAGGCGGTACTGAGGCGTCCGATTGGCGGCCATGCCGTGATGCGGAAGCAGTTGGCGCGACTGCTTGACGTCGCCGGGAAGCGTCACATCACTGTGCAGGTGCTGCCGTTCGACCAAGGCGGGCATGAGGCTATGGGCGGCTCGCTGACGGTCCTGATCCTGCCGGACGGCTCGGAAGTGGCCTACACGGAGGGTTCGGATTACGGCCAACTCATCGAAGAACCGACCAACATCAACCGCTACAAGGTGATTTACGATCGGCTACGGGCGGCAGCCCTGCCCCCGATCATGTCGCTCGACATGGTCCGGTCTGCGATGGAGGGCAACTACCGTGGCGCACTTCTCCCGTCCCGATCTGACCGGCGCCGCCTGGCGCAAGAGCAGCTACAGCAACCAGGCGGGGGGCGACTGCGTGGAGGTGGTCGACGGATTCCCCGGCGTCGTCCCCGTCCGTGACAGCAAGGTCCCGCACGGTCCGGCGCTGTGCTTCGAGGCCGTCTCCTGGGCGGCGTTCATAGGCGAGTTGAAGGACGGTCGTCACCGCGTATGAGTCAACGGGGCACCGGTCGCCGGCCCTTGTACGGGTCCGCCGGTGCCTCGCCTATGAGGTTCCGGTGGGTCACTGACCTCCCCAAAGAACCGGGGAAAGAACTACCCGCCCACCCACCCTCCCGGCCGGAAGGCCCGCGTCACCCGTGCGGGTGACCGGCTTGCAGGCGCGGGATGTGGGCGGTTACGTTCGCCGCGACGACCACAAACAGATACGGCCCCCGCCCAGGATTCGCCGTCCCGGAACGAGGGCCTGACCGATCAGGAAGAAGCAACCTTCCCGATGGCTGACTCGCAGTCTAACGCGCGCCTGCGCGCCGACGCCGGGGCTCCGACCTCCGGCGTAATCCATGTCCGCACCCGGCTCACCGCCGACTTCACCGTGATCTCCAACGCCCTCGCACAACGGCGCGGCAGCGCGGTCACCGTCGGCGTCGCGGTCTACATCCTCTCCCTGCCCACCGGCACCCCCGTCAGCATCGCCGCCCTGTGCGCACACTTCACCGAGGGTGAGATCCTGATCTCCCGGGCCCTGCGGGAGCTGGAGGCCGCCGGGTACCTGGAGCGATGCCGGGAGCGTCTGCCCTCGGGGCGGATCCGCACCCGGACGTACTTCTACGACGTACCCGGCGGCACCCCGCAGCCGGACCCAGACGGGTCACCGGAACCGCCGAAGCCGCCCCGGCCCCGGAAGCCGTCCGCAGCCGAGCAATCCGCTCCCTCTTCGGTGGCTGCGCAAGCAGCTCCCGTACCCACTCCGGACCAGCCGGAGGAGCCGACTGCACTCGCCGATGCCGATCCGCAGGCGGTCGCCGTCCTGGCCTCCCTGCGCCGCGTCGATCCGCGTCTCGTCCTGTCCGAGCGTGAGGCCGTGTGCCTGGCGCCGGCCGTCACCGCATGGCTGGCGGCCGGTGTCGCGCCCTCCCGGATCACCGCACTGCTCACCACGGGGCTCCCCGACCGCTTCCTGACCCGCCCGGCGGCCATCCTCGCCTTCCGCCTGCGCGAGACGCCGCTGCCCGAGCCGCCCCCGGCCCCGCTCCCGCCCCTCCCCGGCCGCCCGGCCGTGCTGCCCTTCCAGACCTGCGACGGCTGCGAGCGCGCCTTCCGCGCACCGGAGCCCGGACACTGCCGGGACTGTCGACACCACCTCGTCGGGGGTCTTCTTCGTGCGGCCGGCTGAGCAGGTGGGCGGGTGTGGGATCGCTCCCCGGACGGGAGACTTGATGTGCGACGATGCGAGGTCCGTTGGCGGACACGACAGACGGAGGAGGTGGGGCATGGCCGACCGGTTCGAGGACGGGCTTCTGACGCCCACGGAAACAGCCTCTCACCTGCAGATTCCGCAGTCGACCCTGCTCTCGTGGCTGAAGAGCAGGGCCGCCGGGGCGCCGCTGGTCCACCAGGTGGAACCACTGCGCAAGGGACAGCCTTCGGTGCCGTTCATCGCGGTGGCCGAGGCGCACGTCCTTCGTTCCCTGCGAACCCTGGGGCTGCGGATGAGCGAGATCAGGGAAGCGGCCGCCGCCGTACGGGACGCCTTCGACACCCCCTACGGCCTTGTCTCGAAGCGCATCGCGACGGACGGCGTGGACATCTTCGTCGAGCACGGACTGGGGGACCTGCGCAGGGCCCGGGACGGTCAGGCACCCATCCACGAAGTGGTCTCCGACTACCTCCGCTACTTGAACTGGGAGCCCGACGACGACTTCCCCACCAGCCTGCGGCTCAGGCAGTACCCGGAGTCCGTCCCCGTCGTGATCGACCCGAGGTTCGGGCTCGGGAGGCCCGTCGTGGCCGCGAACCGCGTCGCGGTCAAGGCCATCACCGACCTCTGGGAGGCCGGGGAGAGCGTTGAGGACATCGCGTACGACTTCGACATGACACCCGAGCAGGTCGACGCGTTGTGCCGGGCAGTGGTGCGCCTTGCCGCCTGAGTTCTTCCTCGACCGCAATCTCGGACGTCGCGTCGTGGAAGGGCTGAGGGTGCGCGGCTGGATCGTGCACCTCATCGGAGACGTCTTCCCCGACGACGCACAGGACATCGCCGACGAGGACTGGCTCGCTTACGGTCTCGACCAGTCATGGGTACCGATCTCGAAGGACGGCCGGATCAAGAGCAGAGACTCGGAGATCCAGCCGGTGCTGGAGCGAGAAACGGTGTTCTTCTACCTCGACAACCAGCAACTTCCCAGCCCTGAGATGGTTGGACGGCTCGACACACACCGTGAGGCCATCCACCGGGCCGTGGCCAGGGGCGGCCCCGCGGCCTATGCGGTGCGACGCGACCGCATCGAGCGCACCTGGCCGTGACGTGCGTGACGGCCCTGACCCGGACCCGGGCCGTCACGCACGCGTAGCTACTTCTCCTTGCCGTGCTGCTCCTCACCGCGCTGCGCGACGACACCCCCGTGCCCGACCTCAGCCTGCCGCTGTCATCGTTCGAACGCGACAACATCGGAGAGCATCCCCGTCTCACTCAGGAAGATCTGGACCGCGCGTTCGAGGCCGCTCTGGCACGGGCTGATCAGCGCTGGGAAGAGATCTGGGGCGACCATGCCTGGGAAGACACCGATGAACGGGACTCCCATCGGGCCGAGGATCGGGCCGAGGCCAGGCAGGAAGCGATCAAGGACCGTGCCAGCCGGGCCGGTAACCACGTCATGGAACTCGTCGACCATATCGGTGACACGCTGTGGCCCGACCTCGTGGAAGCGGTGGAAGCCGGCGACCGGGTGCGCGCGATCCGGGTACTGGCGGAAGCATGCGCGGCTGCACGGGAGACCGAGCCCGCCTACAAGCTGTACGAGGTCAACCTCTCCATGCAGTACGAGTCGTCGCCCATGTCCCTCGGCGCCATGGGCGAGGTCCTGAGTGACTTCGAGACGTGGCTGGGGTCGTCCAAGACCAAGTGACCGCGCTCACCGGGCCCCGGCGGCCTTGAGGCGCCGGGACGCCTCCTCCAGCACGGACCGCTTCTTGCAGAAGGCGAAGCGGACGAAGGGGGCGCCCAGTTCGCGGTGGTCGTAGAAGACGGCCGTGGGGATGGCGACCACGCCCGCGCGCTCGGGCAGGGAGCGGCAGAAGGCGATGCCGTCCCTCTCGCCCAGGGGGCGGATGTCGGCGGTGACGAAGTAGGTGCCGGACGGGCGGTGGACGGTCAGGCCGGCCTCCTCCAGGCCCGCCGCCAGGAGGTCGCGCTTGGCGAGCATGTCCGCGCGGAAGTCGGTGAAGTACGACTCGGGCAGGGCGAGGGCCTCGGCGACCGCGTACTGGAAGGGGCCCGCGGAGACGTAGGTGAGGAACTGCTTGGCCGAGCGGACCGCCGTGACCAGTTCCGGGGAGGCCGTGATCCAGCCGACCTTCCAGCCGGTGAAGGAGAAGGTCTTGCCCGCGCTGGAGATGGTCACCGTGCGGTCCCGCATGCCCGGGAAGGTGGCGAGGGGGATGTGTTCGGCGTCGTCGAAGACCAGGTGCTCGTAGACCTCATCGGTCACGACGAGCAGGTCGCGTTCCACCGCCAGTTCGGCGATCGCGGTCAGCTCCGCGCGGGTGAGGACCGTGCCGGTCGGGTTGTGCGGGGTGTTGAGCAGGAGCAGACGAGTGCGGTCGGTGACGGCGTCGCGCAGTTCGTCGAGGTCGAGGCGGAAGCGGCCCTCGCGGGGGCGGAGCGTGACGGGGACGCGGGCGCCGCCCGCCATGGCGATGCAGGCCGCGTAGGAGTCGTAGTACGGCTCGAGGGCGATCACCTCGTCGCCGGGTTCCACCAGGGCGAGCAGCGCGGCGGCGATCGCCTCGGTGGCGCCGGCGGTGACCAGGACCTCGGTGTCGGGGTCGACGGCGAGGCCGTAGCGGCGCTTCTGGTGCGCGGCGACGGCGGCGCGCAGCTCGGGGACGCCGGGGCCCGGCGGGTACTGGTTGCCGCGGCCGTCCCGCAGGGCGCGTACGGCGGCCTCCCTGACCTCCTCGGGGCCGTCGGTGTCGGGGAAGCCCTGGCCCAGGTTGATGGATCCGGTCCGCAGGGCCAGGGCGGACATCTCGGCGAAGATCGTCGTCCCGAACTCGGCGAGCCGGCGGTTCAGGAGGGGGCGCGCGCTGGAGGTCATGGCGGTCATCCTGCGCCGAGGTTCCGGGGTTCCTCAACTCACGTCCGGGGATCCGCACCCGTGGCGGCCCCGGGGGTACGGCCTGTGAGCAGCGGGGGAGCCGTTGTCGTCCGTCGCCGTGGGCCGTCCTCGGACGGCCCACGGACGGTCCTGCTGCGTTCCTTGACCGCCTTCCCGATTCCCCGGTCGGAAGATCAGAAAAGCGAATGACGGGGCACGGTAACCGACCTACCGTCATGTCATCTTTTTCGAAACCCGGGAGGCACATCATGAGAATGTCCCGCATGGCGGTGGGCGTGGCGGCGATCACCGCGGCTCCGGTCCTGATGCTCGCCCCGCCCGCCCTGGCTGCTGACGCGCCCCCTGTCCAGGTCTCCGCGGTCGCGGACGACCCCAACGACCTCAGGGTCGCCATCGTCCAGCTCATGTCCCGTCCGGAAGCCGGAACGGAGGTCCGTGAGAAGGGCTACAAGGCGCTGAACGGCACGATCGAGGAAATGCGCGCTTTCCTGGAGACCGGTTACCGCCTGGCACAGGCCCAGGACGACCGTGTCGCGATCGTCCAGCACATGTCCCGCCCGGAAGCCGGCACAGAGGTCGTCGCACGGGGCCGGGCCGTTCTCAACGACGGCTCCCCTGAGGCGCTGCGCGCTTTCCTGGAGACCGGTTACCGCCTGGCACAGGCCCAGGACGACCGTGTCGCGCTCGCCCAGCTCATATCCAGGTCCGCGGCGAGGCCGGCGCTGCGGGCGGCCGCCCTCGAGATGCTCAGGGCCGGCGACCCCGAGGAGATGCGCTGGTTCCTGGAGGTCGGCCAGTACCAGGTGACCGGTTGACGACCCGAGTAGGACATCTCCCCTTCCTGACGGTCAGGCGCGTCTGACACCCGAAGTCCTGGGTACACGCGGTGTCACGCGTCCTGACGCCAGGCCCGGCCTTCCGCGCCGACGTCTCCCGGCACCGTGATCCGTACGCGCCCGGGGGTGGCGATCCGAGGGCGGGGAGATTTCCCCCGCCTGGAGGACCGTCCCGAGCGCCTTCCAGGGCTCTTCGGCCGGTCGCACCCTCAGAAGTTGCTCAACTCTGCTTTGGGCCGTGCGGGCGGAGGGCATCTCCCGGTCACACACGTGAGCGGGGCGCCCACGGGGGGCTGCTTCGGGGGATCACGGGGGAACGAGAGGAGGGTGACGCCATGGTCATCGGCATCATCCTGGTGGCGCTTTTCGTACTGTTGGTCGCGGTCGTGAGCGTGGCGCGCAGGCCCGCGCGGCGAGTGGGCGCCGGCCGTCGCGGCAGGGGCAGTGACAGCTGGTGGGCGGGGGGCGGCAGCGGCGGGTCCCACTCGTCGTCGAGCTCCGGCGGGGGAGTGTCCTGCGGGGGTGGCTCGTCCTGCGGAGGCGGGTCGTCCTGCGGGGGTGGCGGATGCGGCGGAGGCGGCTGACACGGGGCAGCCCGTCTCCACTGCGGGGGACGACGCATCCGCGACGGCGGGGTCCGCACCTGGGCGGGCCCCGCCGTGCCGTTCCGGGACGCTGCGCACCGGCGTACGCCGTCACCTCGGGGTGTGCGCCGGAGTTGAACAGGTGAGCTGGGGAGCCCCCCAGGGAATGGAAAGCCCACGAAGTTGGGTAAAAACGCTGTGGTGGGACCACACTTCATGATTGCCTATAAATCACCGACGCAGCCCTCGGACTCCCCGCGGCCCCTTCTTCCGGTCGGGTGACCGGGCTGACCGGCCGGGCTTCCCGGTGCGGCCGGGTGCGCGGACCCCCTTATCTCCCTCTCCTTGTGTGCTTGCGGAGCCGATCCATGCTCACGACCCTGAACACCGCCTACTCCGACACGCGCGCGGCCGACCTCGCCTGGGCCCTGGGACGCGAGCCGCTTCCCGCGCTGGCCACACTGGATCTCGAACTGGCCGGGACAAACGTTCAGTTGAGGCTGCTCGGTGCGTCCCACCAGGTGCTCGTCGAGGAGGAGCGGGGTCTCTGTTCGGAGACGGTGGCGTGCATCCCGGGCAGCAGCACGCCGCTTCCGCTGGGCGTGGCCAAGCAGGTGGACAACTGGGAGTACGAGTTCGCCGCCCGGGTGGAGGTGCTCTCCCCGGGGGCCTTCGCGGGCCGCGCCCAGGAGTTGCTGGCCCTGGTCTCCGACCATCCGCAGGGTCTCGCCGGGGTCTTCCCCGGCAGTCCGCACGCGTTCACGGCGATGCTCGCCCAGCACCACGGGGGTCAGGTGCACTGGCGGACCTGGCACGCCTATCCGCAGGACGGGCAGTTGGTGACGACGCGGACGAGGGTGGGGGTGCGGACGAGGGCGGCGGTGTGAGGCCGGCCGGAGGCCAAGGGGGTCGGGGCGGGGTCACTGCTCGTGACGATATCGGGCAAACATAAACAAAGAGCACACGTGTGGGTGACGTTGCGCGGTGGAGGAGTAACGTAACGTCGCTGGGGTGATCGAATCGCAGGCCCCCGCACCGCCCGGCTCCACGCAGTCCTGGGACGGGCCCGGTGGCGCCGCGGAGAGTCCGCTGCGGCTGCCGGTGCGGCAGGAAACCGGACGGTTCCTGGTCCTCGCGGGCGTGTTCGTCTGTGCGGCCTGCGGACTCGTGTACGAGCTGGAACTGGTCGCGCTGGCCACGTACTTGATGGGTGATTCGGTCGCCCAGACCTCCGTCGTGCTGTCCGTGATGGTCTTCGCGATGGGCATCGGGTCCCTGGCCGCGAAACGGCTGCGGCGGCACGCGGCGGCCGGGTTCGGCGCCGTCGAGGCGGCCCTCGCCCTCGTCGGCGGGTGCAGCGCGATGGCGCTGTACGCCGTGTTCGCCTGGACGGGTGACTGGGGCGGCGTGTGGGAGAGCGGCCCACGCGCGCTGCTGGTCGCCTTCTCCCTGGCCACCGGGCTGCTGATCGGGGCCGAGGTGCCGCTGCTGATGGAGCTGATCCAGCGGATCCGCCGGCAGGACGCGGGGGGCGCGGTGGCCGACCTGTCCGCCGCGGACTACGTGGGCGCGCTGGTCGGCGGGCTCGCCTTCCCCTTCCTCCTCCTGCCGCTGCTCGGCCAGCTGACCGGCGCGCTGATCACCGGCGCGGTCAACGCGGTCGTCGGCGGGGCGCTGGTGCTCGGGCTGTTCCGGCAGGACCTCACGCGGCGCGCCCGCCGGCTGCTGGTCGCCTTCAACGCGTGCGTGCTCCTCGTCCTCGCCACGGCCGCCGTCCTCGTCGACGACTTCGAGCGGGCCGCCCGGCACGCCCTGTACGGCTCCGACGTACGCGTGGCCCTGCGGACGGACGTCCAGGAGGTGCTGCTCACCGGCGGACGGGACGGGCGGCCCCTGAACCTGTTCCTCGACGGGCGGCTGCGGGTCGGCGGCCGGGACGAACTCCGGTACCACGAGGCGCTGGTGCACCCCGCGATGCGCGGCCCGCACACCCGCGTGCTGGTCCTCGGCGGCGGTGACGGGCTGGCCGTGCGCGAGGTGCTGCGCCACACCGGCGTGCGCCGGGCCGACGTCGTCGAGATCGACGCGGGCGTGGTGCGGCTGGCCCGCCGCGACCCGGCGCTGTCCGCGCTGAACGCGCACGCCCTCGACGACCCGCGCGTGCGGGTGACCACCGCGGACGCCTTCGACTGGCTGCGCGGGGCGCCCCGGGCGGCGTACGACGTCGTCGTCTCGGACCTGCCCCATCCCGGGATCACCGCGAGCGCCAAGCTGTACACGCAGGAGTTCTACGGGCTGGTCCGGCGGGTGCTGGCGCCCGGCGGGCGGCTCGTGGTGCACGGGGGCGCGGTGGCGTCCCGTCCCCGCGACTTCTGGACGGTGGACTCGACGCTCCGCGCGGCGGGGCTGCGTACCGCCGCGTACCGGGTGAGCGGCCGGCGGACCGGTTTCGCCGCCGGACCCGACCGGGGCGCCACGGCCACCGTCCACGCCCACCGCGACTGGGGGTTCGTCCTGGCCGCCCGCCACCTCCCCGAGCCGCGCCTCGACCCCGCCGGACCGCGTCCGCGCACGCTCACCGACGCCTCCCTCGCGGCGGACGTCCGGGCGGCGGAGCGCACCCGGGTCACCGGTCTGCCGCCGTCCACCCTGGTGCACCCCCGGTACACCGGCTGAGCCCCTCTCCTGCGTTCCGCGCCGACGCGCCGCGACTTCCCGCCGACGGGGGTGCAGCCCGGTGTCGCGTGGGTAGGCTCGGCAGTCATGGAGCACGAGGTGTTCGTTCCGGTCGCGGCGGAGCGGCTCAGGGAGGTGCTGGACGACCCCGCGCGGGTCGCCCGGGCGGTGCCCGGACTCCAGCACGACGTCGGCGCGGAACCCGTCGCCGGCCGGCTGAAGGTCCGGGTGGGCGGCCACTCCGTCACCTACCGGGGCGCCGTACGGGTGTCCGCGCGGGACGACGGCTCCTACGCCGTCGAGGGCGATGCGGCGGAGGCCCGCGGCAGCGGCTCGGCGAAGCTCGCGCTGCGGCTGCGCCTGCGGGACGCGGAGGGCGGCGCCACCCTCACGGTGGAGGGCACGGCGACGGCCGACGGCCGGATCACGGAGTTCCCGGCGGACGCGGTGGCCTCGGCGGTGACCCGCCTGCTGAACCGCTTCGCGGGGAACCTGGGCGTCGAAGCGGCGGAGCGGCCCTCCGGTCCGGAGTCGCCCGAGCTGCTGTCCACGGGGGACTTCGAACCCCGGGCCACCACCGACTTCGAGACCACCCCGGACGCGGACGACGCACCGCCGTCGGCCCCGGACGACGCCCCGCCCCCGCCCCCGGACGTGGACGGCACCCCGCCGCCCTCTCCGGACGGGGACGTCCCGCCCGTCTTCGACGTGGAGATCCCGCCGTCCGCCTTCGAGGAGGAGTTCGAGGAGGAGGGCGACGACTCCGTCGCCGAGGCGGCGCATGCCCGGCGGACGATGATCGGCCGCAGTGCCGAGGAGGTGGACCACGCGCCGCCGCGCGGCCGCTACGCACCCGTCCCGGCTCCGCAGACCGTCGCCGTCGGCACGCCCCTGCGGTGGGCCGCGCCGGCGGCGGCTCTGGCGGTGGCCTCGGCGGTCGTCGCGATCAGGGCGCTCCGCAGGCGCCGCTGAACTGTCGCCGCCGGGCGGGGCGTTGCGCAGCCCGGTGCTCACGGGGCGCCTCGCGTCCGCCCGTGCCGGCCCGGGGGCGCCTCCGGGGCCGTTCGGGCACCGGGGGAGGGCGCGACCGTCCGTGGCCGGCGGGGGCCGTCGTGGCGACGTGCTCTTGATCGTCCCAGTAGGGTCGTCGCGTGAGCGACGGAGACATCACGCTGACCGCGGGTGACGCGGAGGCGACTGTGCTGCCGGGGAACGGCGGGCGGGTCGGAGGGCTGCGGGTCGGGGGCGTCGAGCTGCTGCGGCAGGGGGAGCGGTTCGGGTGCTTCCCGATGGTTCCCTGGTGCGGACGGATCCGTGACGGGCGGTTCCGGGACGGCGCGACCGTGCAGCAGATGCCGCTCAACGCCCCGCCGAACGCCATCCACGGCACCGCCCGCGACGCCGCCTGGCGCACCGCCCGCAAGGGCGCCGACGAGGCCGTGCTCACGTACGACCTCGTCGAGCCCTGGCCGTACTCCGGACGGGTCACCCAGCGGATCGCGCTGACCGGGGACTCCCTGACGCTGACGATGAGCGTGGAGACGTACGAGTCGTCCTTCCCGGCGCAGATCGGCTGGCACCCGTGGTTCAACCGGAACCTCGGCGGGGAGGACGTGGCGATCGGCTTCGAGCCCGCCTGGCAGGAGGAGCGCGGGGAGGACCACCTGCCGACCGGGCAGCGCGTCGAGCCGAGGCCCGGGCCGTGGGACGACTGCTTCGGGATGCCCGGCGGCGTCGACGTCACCCTCACCTGGCCGGGGCAGCTCGAGCTGAAGGTGACCAGCCGCGAGGAGTGGGTCGTGGTCTACGACGAGCAGCGCGAGGCCGTGTGCGTCGAGCCGCAGACGGGGCCGCCGGACGGGCTGAACACCCACCCGCGCCTGGTCACCCCGCTGGAGCCGCTGGAGGCCTCGACGACCTGGACCTGGACCCGCCTCTAAGCTGGCTGGCATGACGGACACACGCGGCGCGCTGCTGCAGCAGATCAAGGACAAGGCCGTGGTGCACGGCAAGGTGACCCTCTCCTCCGGTCTGGAGGCCGACTACTACGTCGACCTGCGCCGCATCACCCTCGACGGCGAGGCCGCCCCGCTGGTCGGGCAGGTGCTGCTGGACCTGACCGAGGAGCTGGAGTTCGACGCGGTGGGCGGGCTGACCATGGGCGCCGACCCGGTGGCGGCGAGCATGCTGCACGCCGCCGCCGCGCGGGGCCGGAGGCTGGACGCCTTCGTCGTGCGCAAGGCCGCCAAGGCGCACGGGCTCCAGCGCCGCGTCGAGGGCCCGGAGATCAAGGGCCGCCGCGTGCTCGTGGTCGAGGACACCTCCACCACCGGCGGCTCCCCGCTGACCGCCGTCGATGCCGTGCGCGAGGCCGGCGCCCAGGTCGTGGCCGTCGCGACGATCGTGGACCGGGCGACCGGCGCCGCCGAGAAGATCCAGGAGGGCGCCGGGGTGCCGTACCTGTTCGCCTACTCCAAGGACGAGCTCGGCCTCGACTGAGGCCACCGGGCGCCCCCGGCCCCCCGGGGCGCCCCGGCCACCGGGCGCCCCCGGCCCCCCCGGGGCGCCCCGGCCACCGGGCGCCCCCGGCCTCCCGGCTCTCCCCGCATCCCTCGCATCTCCCGCATAACGACTTGACCTGCGCCGTCGACCGGACGGGCAAGTCTGGGAAGATGGCCCCGACAATGACGTCGCATCCAAGGTTCCAGGTCAGGGCCGACCGTACGCAGTACGCCACACCGCACGCATAAGGAGCGGACAGATGCCCATCGCAACTCCCGAGGTCTACAACGAGATGCTCGACCGGGCGAAGGCGGAGAAGTTCGCCTACCCGGCCATCAACGTCACCTCGTCCCAGACCCTGCACGCGGCACTGCGCGGCTTCGCCGAGGCGGAGAGCGACGGCATCGTCCAGATCTCGACGGGCGGCGCCGAGTTCCTGGGCGGCCAGCACAAGAAGGAGATGGTGACCGGCGCGGTCGCGCTCGCCGAGTTCGCGCACATCGTCGCCGAGAAGTACGACGTCAACATCGCCCTGCACACGGACCACTGCCCGAAGGACAAGCTCGACGGGTACGTCCGTCCGCTGCTCGCGGTGTCCGAGGAGCGCGTCAAGGCCGGCCGCAACCCGCTGTTCCAGTCCCACATGTGGGACGGCTCCGCGGAGACCCTCGCCGACAACCTCTCCATCGCCCAGGAGCTCCTCGAGCGCGCCCGCGCCGCGAAGATCATCCTCGAGGTCGAGATCACCCCGACCGGCGGTGAGGAGGACGGCGTCACGCACGAGATCAACGACTCCCTCTACACCACGGTCGACGACGCGATCCGCACCGCGGAGGCCCTCGGCCTCGGCGACAAGGGCCGCTACCTGCTGGCCGCGTCCTTCGGCAACGTGCACGGCGTGTACAAGCCGGGCAACGTCGTCCTCCGTCCCGAGCTGCTGAAGGAGCTCAACGAGGGCGTCGCCGCCAAGTACGGCAAGCCGGCCGGCTCCCAGCCGTTCGACTTCGTCTTCCACGGCGGCTCCGGCTCGACCCCGGAGGAGATCCTCACCGCGCTGGAGAACGGCGTCGTGAAGATGAACATCGACACCGACACCCAGTACGCGTTCACGCGTCCGGTCGCCGACCACATGTTCCGCAACTACGACGGCGTCCTGAAGGTCGACGGCGAGGTCGGCGACAAGAAGACCTACGACCCGCGCACCTGGGGCAAGCTGGCCGAGGCGTCCATGTCGGCCCGCGTCGTGGAGGCCTGCCGGAACCTGCGCTCCACCGGCACCCGCCTGAAGTAGCACGACGCGTCGAGCCCGGCACCGCTCGCGGTGCCGGGCTCCTCCGTGTGCGCGCCGCACGCCCGGCGCCGGACCGCCGGCACCCCGAGCGCCGCGGGCACGGGAGCGTGGCGGTTGTTCCCGCCGGAGGCGGGGACGGAACCGGGGGAGGAGCGCGGAGCGGGGTCCGCCGATGTACGAGACTGGACCCATGTCGATTCACGAGAACCTCCTCGGGGGTCCGCCCCCGACCCACCTCCCCGACGACCCGGGCCCGCGCGAGCTGCTCGCGTCGGGCAGCACGCCCGCCGACGTCGCCGCGAAGTACCCCACCTCCTCGCTGGCCTGGGCCCGGCTGGCCGACGAGGCCTTCGAGCGGGGCAGCGTCGTGGAGTCGTACGCGTACGCCCGCACGGGCTACCACCGCGGGCTGGACGCGCTGCGCCGAAGCGGCTGGAAGGGCCACGGCCCGGTGCCGTGGGAGCACGAGCCGAACCGCGGCTTCCTGCGCGCCCTGCACGCCCTCGCCCGCGCCGCGCAGGCGATCGGCGAGCAGGAGGAGTACGAGCGCTGCTCGCAGTTCCTGGAGGACTCCTCGCCGACGGCGGCCCAGGTCCTGGGCTGACCCGTGACGTCTGCGGGGCCCGCCCGTGAGCGGGCGGGCCTTGCGGTGGTGGGGGACGATTGCGCAGGATGCACCGTGGGGACCGGGGCCCCCGTGCCGGTAACGGCAGGGGCGGACCGCCACCCGGAGCACACAGCAGGAGACCGCGATGTCCCACGAGGCTCACGAGCCCGAGACCCCGCATCTCGACTTCCAGGGGACGACCCCCTACGAGGACTACGTCAAGGCCGACGTCCTCACCCACCTGCAGCACACCCTCTCCGACGATCCCGGGGAGATGGTCTTCCTGGTCACCACCCAGGTCATGGAGCTGTGGTTCACCGTCATCGTCCACGAGTGGGAGACCGCGGCGAAGGCGCTGCGCGAGGACGACGTCCCGACCGCGGTCGACGCGCTGAAGCGGTCGGTACGGGAGCTGGAGGCGCTGAACGCCTCCTGGAAGCCGCTGAGCGGGCTCACCCCGGCACAGTTCAACTCCTACCGCGGCGCCCTCGGCGAGGGCTCCGGCTTCCAGTCGGCGATGTACCGGCGCCTGGAGTTCCTGCTCGGCGACAAGTCCGCGTCCATGCTGGTCCCGCACCGGGGCGCGCCGCGCGTGCACGCCGAGCTGGAGAAGGCGCTGCACGAGCCGAGCCTGTACGACGAGGTGCTGCGGCTGCTCGCCCGGCGCGGGCACGCGGTGCCCGAGGACGTGCTGCGGCGCGACGTGACCAGGCGGTACGAGCCCTCGGCCGAGGTGGAGGCGGTCTGGACGGCCGTCTACGCGGGTGACGAGCGGGACGAGGTGGCCCGGCTCGGCGAGGCGCTGACCGACGTCGCCGAGCTGGTGTGGCGCTGGCGCAACGACCACCTGGTCGCCACCCGCCGCGCGATGGGCGCCAAGACCGGCACGGGCGGCTCCGCCGGGGTGGCCTGGCTGGAGAAGCGGGCGCAGAAGAGCGTGTTCCCCGAGCTGTGGACGGCGAGGTCGTATGTCTGAGCTGATGTCGAAGGCCGAGAAGCTGGACGGGGCCGACGCGCTGGCCGCCAAGCGGGCCGGGTTCGTCCTGGACGACGTCGTCTACCTCGACGGCAACTCGCTGGGCGCGCTGCCCGCCGCCGTCCCCGGCCGGGTCGAGGACGTGGTGCGCCGGCAGTGGGGCGAGCTGCGCATCCGGTCCTGGACCGAGGGCGGCTGGTGGACGGCGCCGGAACGGATCGGCGACCGGATCGCGCCGCTGGTCGGCGCGGCGGCCGGGCAGGTCGTGGTCGGCGACTCGACGAGCGTCAACGTGTTCAAGGCGCTGGTGGGCGCGGTGCGGCTGGCGCGGCTGACAGCCGCCGGGGGGCCCGGACGGGACGAGATCGTGGTCGACGCGACCACCTTCCCCACGGACGGCTACATCGCCGGCTCGGCGGCCCGGATGACCGGCTGCACGCTGCGTCCGGTGCCCCCGTCCGAGGTCCCGGCCGCGCTCGGCGACCGCACGGCCGCCGTGCTGCTCAACCACGTCGACTACCGCACCGGCCGGCTGCACGACCTGCCGTCGCTGACGGCCGCCGTGCACGCGGCGGGGGCGTACGTCGTCTGGGACCTGTGCCACAGCGCGGGCGCGCTGCCGGTGGACCTGGACGAGCACGGCGTGGACCTGGCGGTCGGCTGCACCTACAAGTACCTGAACGGCGGCCCCGGTGCGCCGGCGTTCCTGTACGTGCGCGCGGACCTGCAGGACCGCTTCGACTCGCCGCTGCCCGGCTGGAACTCCCACGCGGAGCCCTTCGGCATGCGGGCGGACTACGCGCCGGCGACGGGCGCGGTGCGCGGGCGGGTCGGCACCCCGGACATCCTCTCCATGCTCGCCCTGGAGGCGGCCCTCGAGGTCTGGGACGGGGTGACGATCGACGCGGTGCGCGCCAAGTCCCTCGCGCTGACGGACTTCTTCCTGGAGTGCGTCGAGGAGTACGTGCCCGAGGGCAGGGTGGAGTGCGTGACGCCGCGTGCGCACGGGGAGCGGGGCAGCCAGGTCGCGCTGCGCTGCCCGGACGCCGGTGACGTGATGGAGCGGCTGATCGAGCGGGGGGTGGTCGGCGACTTCCGCCGGCCGGACGTGCTCCGCTTCGGCTTCACCCCGCTGTACGTCGGCTTCGCGGACGTGGAGCGGGCGGCGCGGGTGCTGGCGGAGGTGCTGGCGTGGACGGGTCCGGGGCGGTGACCTCGTGCGGGGCCGCCCCCGGCCCGTTGACCGGGCGTGACATCCCCGTGCCGGTGCCCGTGGGCGTGCTGGTACCGTCCCGGCCGAACGGCCGCGTTACCGCCGGTCCGTCACCCGTGTCTCGTCGCTGAGAGGTTGGAACAATGACGGACGACGCCGCAGCCGCCCGGGCCGCCGCCGAGGAGGCGTCGGCCCTCTCCCACCCGCCCGTGGACCCCGATGCCACGGCGGCCTACGGCGACGCCCCGGACCAGCTGGTCGACTTCTACGCGCCGCGCGGGGAGGGCGGGCCCGCGCCGGTGGTGGTCGTGCTGCACGGCGGCGCCTGGCGCGCGTCGTACGACCGGCGGCACATCAGCCCGTTCGCGGCCTTCCTGGCCGGGCGGGGCTTCGCCGTGGCCAGTGTCGAGTACCGGTGCGGGGCGGGGGAGCCGGGCGGTGGCGATCCGGCCGCGGGGCGGTGGCCCGACACCTTCGACGACGTCGCCGCCGCGGTGGACGCGCTGCCGGAGCTGATACGGGAGCGCGTGCCGCGGGCCGACCCGCGGCGGGTCGTGCTCACCGGGCACTCGGCGGGCGGGCACCTGGCGCTGTGGGCCGCCGCGCGGCACGTCCTGCCGGCGGGCTCCCCCTGGCGCACGGACGGGCCCGCGCCACTGCGCGGTGTGGTCGCCCTCGCGCCGATCGCCGACCTCGAGGTCGCCGACAAGCTGGATGTGTGCGGGGGCGCGGTGCGACAACTGCTGGGTGGTGACGACCACTTCGCGGAGCGTCGGCCGCACGCCGACCCCGGGCTGCTGCTGCCCACCGGGATCGCCACCACCCTGGTGCAGGGGCGTACCGACGTCGTGGTCCCGCAGGCGGTCGCCGAGTCGTACGCGGAGGCGGCGGCGAAGGCCGGGGAGGTGGTGGGGGTGACGTTGCTGGAGGACGTGGGGCACTTCCCGCTGATCGATCCGGCAGCGGACGCGTGCGCGGTGGTGGCGGAGGAGATCGCTCAACTCGCCTGGTGAGCACCGCTTCCGGGCCGACGCCCGGTCGTACCCGTAGTACCTGGGAGCTACCTCGCGGGTGAGTCCCCCGGTGGGACGCGGGTTACCCGCGGCGCTCCGTAACTTCCCTTTCCAGTAGGCCCGATGGCCGGGCGGAGGGGGAGGTACGACCACCATGGTGCGTGAGCGCGAGGGGGAACCGGCGAGGTCGTGGGCCGGGGGTGGGATCGCGCAGCCAGGCGCTCGCGGGGCGCTTCCCCCCGTGCCTGAACGGCCTGGGAGGTGCCCCCGGCGCCCGCCCTCCCCCACTCCCGGCTCCGCTCGAGCGGGGGGACCCCCGTCGCCCTGCGGCACGACTGCCCGCGGAGGGCGGGTGCGGCATGGGGTGCTCGCGCTGCTCGTGGCCTGTGCGGTGGCCGTGCCGCTGGCCGGGGCGGCCCGGGCGCGGGTGCCCGCGCCCGAGCCCGCCGTGCTCGCGGCGCCCTCCGCGGCGACCCTCGGCACGATCTACGCCGCCAACCGGGCCAACGCCCTGGAGGCCGCCCGCACGGCCGACGCGTACGGGGACCGGAGGCGGGCCGCCGCCGACCGGGCCCTGGCCGGGCGGCAGCTGCTGCACTTCGACGGGCGCGGGCCCGGGTTGGTCACCGAGGTGCTCGGGGACCTCGCGCACGCCGACCGCGTCGCCGTCCTCGTCCCCGGTTCCGACACCGGCATCGACACCTACGGCCGGTTCCGCGCCGCCGCCCTCGCGCTGCACGAGCGGCTCGGCGGGCGCGCCGCGGTCGTGGCCTGGCTCGGCTACGAGACCCCCGGCACCGTCAGCACCACCGTCGCCACCACCGACCGGGCGGAGGAAGCCGCCCCCGGACTGCGGGAGCTCGTCGGCGGCCTGCGCGACGTCGCCGGGCAGGGCGCCCGGGTCTCCCTCCTCTGCCACTCCTACGGCTCCGTCGTCTGCGCCGAGGCCGCCGACGGACTCGACGTCGACGACATCGTCCTCGTCGGCAGCCCCGGCACCGGCGCAGACACCGCCGCCGACCTGCGCACCCGGGCCCGGATCTGGGCCGCCCGGGGCGCCGACGACTGGATCGGGAACGTCCCCCACCTCAGCGCCGACCTCCTCGGCACCACCGTCGGCTTCGGCGCCGACCCCGTCTCCCCGGCCTTCGGCGCCCGGGTCTTCGCGGCCGGCGACGGCGGCCACAGCGACTACTTCGCCGCCGGCTCCGTCTCCCTGGCCAACCTCACCCGGATCGTCCTCGGCGAGACCTCGGCGGTGACCACGTGAACCGCCTGGCAGCCGCGCTGCGCGACGCCGCCGGACGCGTCGACGCGGCCACCCCGGCCCACCGCGACCGTGCCGTGGACGCCCTGCGCGCCGGCGCCGTCCTCGGGGTCGTCCTCGGCCACTGGCTGGTCACCGCCCTCGTCGCGGACGGCAGCACCCTGCGCACCGCCAGCCCGCTCCAGCACATGCCGTGGCTGGCGCCCGTGTCCTGGGCGTTCCAGACCCTCGCCGTGTTCTTCCTGGTCGGCGGCCACGTGGCGACCCGCGGACACGCCTCGTCCCGCGCCCGCGGCATCCCGTACCGCCGCTGGCTGCGCGGCCGGCTGGGCCGGCTGTTCAGGCCGGTCGCCGCCGTCCTCGCCCTGTGGACGGCCGTCGCCGCCGTCCTGCTGCTCTCCGGCGCCGAGTACACGACCGTCCGCACGCTGGTGAAGCTGGCCCTGTCGCCGCTGTGGTTCCTGCTGGTCTTCGCCGCCCTCACCGCCGCGACCCCGCTGCTGGCCCGCCTCCACCCGCTGTGGCCGCTCGCCGTCGTCCTCCACGTCGACCTGCTCCGCTTCGGCCTCGGCGCCCCCGACCGGCTCGGCTGGCTGAACCTGGCGGCCGGCTGGCTGGTGCCGTACGCCCTCGGCGCGGCCTGGACGCGCGGCGAACTGGAACGCCGCAGGTCCGGCTGGTTCCTCCTGCTCTCCGGTACGGCCGCCACGGCCGCGCTCGTCGCCTGGGCCGGCTACCCGGCGTCGATGGTCGGCGTCCCGGGCGCCGGGGTCTCCAACCTCAACCCGCCGACGCTGGCCGCCGTCACCTTCGGTCTCGCCCAGTGCGGACTGGCGCTGCTGCTGCGGGACCGGCTGCGCGGCGCGATGCGGCGCCCCGCCGCGTGGGCGGCGGTGGCGCTGGTCAACCTCTCCGCGATGACCGTCTTCCTCTGGCACCAGTCCGCCCTGATGGCGACCACCGCCACCGGCCTCCTGGCCGGCCGCCTCCCCGGCCTGCACACCGTCCCCGACGGCCTCGGCTGGGTCGCCGCCCGGCTGGCCTGGCTGCCGGTGTTCGTCCTGGCCCTCGCCGTGTGCCGGTCCGCGTTCCGGTCGTGGGAGCGGGGCGGGGGCGGGCGGAGGAGCGGACGGTCCCGGGTGCTCCGAGCGCACCGGACGGCGGCGAAGGAGGCACGGCGTGTCTAGGCTGGACCGCGTGGCGAACAAGGGGGCCGAGACCGTCCGGCGGTGGTTCGGTGTGCTGCGGGACGACCTGTGGACCGCGCGGGTCGACCCCCTGCCCTCCTCGACCTGGCTGCGCTGGCTGCCGCACGGCATCGTGTGCCTGGCCGCCTTCGGCGTGCTGCTCGGTGACGCGGCCCAGCTGAACGACAACGGCGGGGTCGACCCCGGGTTCGCCTTCCTGATCGCCCTGGCCCAGGCCGGCGCGATGGTGTGCGCGCTGTGGCGGCCGATCCCGGCGTGGTGGATGTCGACGGCGGCCATGCTGGTGGGGGCGTTCGCCGTGCGGGCGGTGATGGTCGCGGACGGTGACAAGTTCACCTGGCCCTGGTCGGCCGCGGGGATCATCGCGCACCTGCTCGTCCTGCTGCTGCTCGCCCTGCGGGCCCGTACCCGAGTGGCGGTGGAGGCGCTGGTACTGACCGCGCTCGTCACCTACGCCGTACAGGGCCTGGTGGGCGCCACGAACTACCAGCCGACCGGTCAGCTCGCCGTCGTCCTGTTCACCGTCGCCGTCGTCCTCGGCGGCGCCCTGCGCGGCCGCCGCGAAGCCCGCGCCCAACTCGTGGAACAGACCACCCTCACCGCCGAGGAACGCGCCCGCCGCACCCTCCTGGAGGAGCGCAGCCGGATCGCCCGGGAGCTGCACGACGTGGTGGCCCACCACATGTCGGTGATCTCCATCCAGGCCCAGGTCGCCCCGCACCTGGTGCAGGACCCGTCCGACGAGCTGAAGGAGAACCTCGCCGGCATCCGGCAGAACGCGGTCGAGGCGCTCACCGAACTGCGCCGCGTCCTGGACGTGCTGCGCTCCGAGCACCCCGCCCCCGGCGAGCGCGCGGGCGCCCCGGACCCCTCCCGGCACGCCCCGCAGCCCACCCTCGACCGGCTCGCATCGCTGGTGGAGAACACCCGCGCCGCCGGACTCACCGTGACCACCGAACTGACCGGCGAGCGGCGCCCGCTGCCGCCCGGGGTGGAGCTGTCGGCGTACCGGATCGTGCAGGAGGCGCTGAGCAACGTCCTGCGCCACGCACCCGGCGCGACCGCGCACGTCGTCCTGTCCTACGATCCGCGGGGACTGCGGGTGGAGGTCGTCAACACCGGCCCGACCCGGGAGGCGCCGCCGTCCGCCGGGGCCGGGCACGGGCTGCTCGGCATGCGGGAACGCGCGGTCATGCTGGGCGGCCGGCTGACGGCCGGCCCCTGGACCGGCCGGGGCTACAAGGTCCACGCCTACCTCCCGGCCTCCGCCCCGCACGCTTCCGCACCCCCTCCCCAGGACGGCGCCGCATGATCCGCGTACTGATCGCCGACGACCAGCAGATGGTCCGGCAGGGCTTCACCGTGCTGCTGAACACGCAGCCCGACATCGAGGTCGTCGGCCAGGCGGTGAACGGAGCGGACGCGGTCGCGCGGGTCGCCGAACTCGCCCCGGACGTCGTCCTGATGGACATCCGCATGCCCGAACTCGACGGCATCGGGGCCACCGCCCGCATCACCGCCGCCACCCCGGACATCAGGGTCCTGGTCCTGACCACCTTCGACCTCGACGAGTACGTGTACGAGGCGCTGCGCGCGGGCGCCTCCGGTTTCCTGCTGAAGGACGCCTCCGCCGACCAGCTCGCCGAGGCGGTGCGGGTGGTGGCGGCCGGGGACGCCCTGCTCGCGCCCGGGATCACCCGCCGGCTGATCGCCGAGTTCTCCCGGCTGGACGCCCGCCCCCGCACCCCGCTCAGACAGCGTGTGGGGGAGCTGACCGAACGCGAGACGGAGGTGCTCGCGCTGATCGCGCAGGGCCTGTCCAACGCGGAGATAGCGGTCCGCCTCGTGGTGGCCGAGCAGACCGTGAAGACGCACGTCGGCCGCATCCTGGTGAAGCTGGGTCTGCGGGACCGCACCCAGGCGGCGGTGTTCGCGTACGAGTCGGGACTGGTCCGTCCCTCGGGATACTGAGGAGCAGCCCGCCGTGACCCGCGTAGTACCTGAGACGGATGCCCGGGAACCCCTCTCAGCGGGGACGACCGCGCTCACCCGGTCGGCCTACCGTGTGAGCGTGACCGAGACGACTCAGCAGCAGCCCCCGGCCGCCCCGCGCGGGGACGGGGCGGGGACCCGCAGCCCGGAGTACCAGGCGGCCCGGAGCGCCCTGCGCGGGCTGCGCCAGGACCTGTTCCACGACCCCTTCGCCTACCGTCCGCTGCCTCCCCGGCGCACGGACGGCCCCTTCGTCCGCCGGCTGCCCGCCCGGCTGCGGTCGGCCGCGCAGCACCTCCCGCACGCGGTGGTGGGGGCGCTGGCGCTGATCTCCCTGATGGCTGGCGCGCTGGCGAGCGGCCTGCCCGGCGGGAACGTGATGGCCCTGCTGATCGGCCTGCTGTGCGCGCTCCCGGTGCTCACCACACTGGTCCGGCCGGTCGGCGCGTTCTGGCTGTCCCTGGCGGTGACCCCGGTGGTCGCGCTGATCAAGAGCGGTCAGGGCGACTGGCCGTGGATGCCCGGCGCGTTCGTCTGCCACCTGGCGGTGCTGGTCGTCGTGGCGCTGCGCACCCGGCCCCGCACCGCCGCCTGGATGTGGGTCCTGACCGGCGTGTACGCCTTCCTCTCGGACGGCGTCCTCGGCGGGTCGTACTACTCCACGAACAGTGCGCCCATGATGGTGACGTCCGCGTTCGCCCTGCTCGTGGTCTGTCTCTGGCACGTCCGCCGCACCGCCCAGCAGGAGGTGACCGCCCAGCAGACGGTCACCGCGCACGAGCGTTCCCGGCGCACGGCGCTGGAGGAGCGCACCACCATCGCCCGCGAGCTGCACGACGTGGTCGCCCACCACATGTCGGTGGTCGCCATCCAGGCCGAGGCCGCGCCCTACCGGGTGGAGAACCCGCCGCCGGAGCTGGAGCGCGCCTTCGCCACCATCCGCGAGAACGCGGTGGCCGCCCTCACCGAGCTGCGCCGCATCCTGGGCGTGGTCCGCGCCGAGGACTACGAGGCCCCGGACGCCCCGCAGCCCACCCTCGCCGACCTGGACGCCCTGCTCGTCAACGTGCGGGGCGCCGGCCTCCAGGTGGAGAAGGTGGTGACCGGCGCGGTGCGGGAGCTGCCCCAGGGCGTGGAGCTGTCGGCGTACCGGATCGTGCAGGAGGCGCTGAGCAACAGCCTGCGGCACGCGCCCGGCGCGGGCGCCCGCGTCGAGATCGGGTACGTCCTCGGCGGCCTCGGCGTGCGCGTGGTCAACGGCCCGGCTCCCGAGCCGAGCCTGGTCAAGCCCTCGCCCGGAGCCGGTCACGGCATCACCGGCATGCGCGAGCGGGTCGCCATGCTGAGCGGCGAGATGACGGCGGGACCGACGGACGACGGAGGCTACGAGGTCGCCGTGTTCCTGCCGGTCGCCACGGTGAACGAAGGTGACGCATGACCATCCGTGTCCTGATCGCGGACGACCAGATGATGGTGCGCGAGGGCTTCTCGGTGCTGCTGGGCGCGATGCCCGACATCGAGGTCGTCGGCGAGGCCGTCAACGGCCGCCAGGCGGTGGAACGGGTCCGCGAGCTCGCCCCCGACGTCGTCCTCATGGACATCCGCATGCCCGAGCTGAACGGCATCGACGCGACGCGGGAGATCGTCGCCGCCGACGGCGCGGCGAAGGTGCTGGTGCTGACCACCTTCGACCTCGACGAGTACGTCTACCAGGCGCTGCGCGCGGGCGCCTCCGGCTTCCTCCTCAAGGACGCCTCGGCCCGCCAGCTCGCCGACGGGGTGCGGGTCGTCGCGTCCGGCGAGGCGCTGCTCGCCCCCACGGTGACCAAACGCCTGATCACCGAGTTCTCCAGGCTGTCCGAGGCCCCGCGCCTGATGCCGTCCGCGCAGGCGGCGTACGGCGAGCTGACCGAGCGGGAGACGGAGGTGCTGGTGCTGATCGCGCAGGGCCTGTCGAACGCGGAGATCGCCGGGCGGCTGGTGGTCGCCGAGTCCACGATCAAGACCCACGTCAGCCGCATCCTGGTGAAACTGGGCCTGCGCGACCGCACCCAGGCGGCGGTGTTCGCCTACGAGGCGCGACTGGTCACGCCGGGCTGACCCCGCGCGGCCTAGAGTGAGCGGCATGGAACAGCGCATCACCCTGATCACGCTGGGAGTCACCGACCTCGCCCGGTCGAAGGCCTTCTACGAGGCTCTGGGCTGGCACGGGCAGGAGGTGCAGGAGACCGTCTTCTTCCAGGCCGGCGGTATCGGGGTCGTCCTGTGGGGCCGGGACGAGCTCGCGCGGGACGCCGGTCTCGAACCGGGGACCGCGAGCGGGTTCGGCGGCATCGTCCTCGCGCACAACGTCCGCTCCGACGCCGAGGTCGACGAGCTGCTCGCGGCGGTGGAACGGGCCGGCGGGACGGTCACCAAGCCGGGTGTCGCCAACGAGATCGGCTTCTACTCCGGTGCCTTCACCGACCCCGACGGGCACGCCTGGGAGGTCGCCCACAACCCCGGCTTCCCGCTCGCCGAGGACGGCACGGTCACGATCCCCGACCTCGGCACCGCCTGACGGACGCCCGGCGCGCCGCACCCCCTGGTCAGGGAGCGGGACGGCGGTCTAACGTCCGTGCATGGCAGCTCCTTCCGACCTCGCTTTCGACCCGTGGGACCCGGCCTTCCTCGGCGACCCCTACCCCGCCTACGCCGAGCTGCGCGCACGCGGGCGGGTGCACCACTTCGAGCCGACGGACCAGTGGCTGGTGCCGCACCACGCGGACGTCTCGGCGCTGCTGCGCGACCGGCGCCTGGGACGGACGTACCTGCACCGCTTCACCCACGAGGAGTTCGGCCGCACCGCCCCGCCGCCGGAGCACGAGCCGTTCCACACCCTCAACGACCACGGCATGCTCGACCTCGAACCGCCGGACCACACCCGCATCCGCCGCCTGGTGTCGAAGGCGTTCACCCCGCGCACGGTGGAGCGCCTCAAGCCGTACGTGCGCAAGCTCGCGGACGACCTGGTGGCGCGGCTCGTCGAGGCGGGCGGCGGCGACCTGCTGAGTGACGTCGCCGAGCCGCTGCCGGTCGCGGTGATCGCGGAGATGCTGGGCATCCCGGAGTCCGACCGGGCGCCCCTGCGCCCCTGGTCGGCGGAGATCTGCGGGATGTACGAGCTGAACCCGGGCGAGGACGCGGCGGCGCGGGCGGTCCGGGCGTCGCTGGAGTTCTCGGAGTACCTGCGGGAGCTGATCGCCGAGCGCCGCGAAAACCCGGGCGACGACCTGATCTCCGGGCTGATCGCCGCCCACGACGAGGACGACAGGCTCACCGAGCAGGAGATGATCTCCACCTGCGTGCTGCTGCTGAACGCGGGCCACGAGGCGACCGTGAACTCCACGGTCAACGGCTGGTGGGCCCTGTTCCGCAACCCCGGCCAGCTCGCCGCCCTGCGCGCGGACCACTCCCTCGTCCCCTCCGCCGTCGAGGAGCTGATGCGCTACGACACCCCGCTCCAGCTCTTCGAACGCTGGGTCCTCGACGAGATCGAGATCGACGGGCAGGTGATCCCGCGGGGCGCGGAGATCGCGATGCTCTTCGGCTCCGCCAACCACGACCCGGCGGTCTTCGCCGACCCGTCCCGTCTGGACCTCACCCGTCGCGACAACCCGCACATCTCCTTCAGCGCCGGCATCCACTACTGCATCGGCGCCCCGCTGGCCCGCATCGAGCTGGCGGCCTCGATGACGGCCCTGCTGGAGAAGGCGCCGACGCTGCGGCTCGCGGCGGAGCCGCGGCGGAAGCCGAACTTCGTGATCAGGGGCTTGGAGGGGCTGGCCGTGGAGGTGGGGTGATCACCCGTTCGGCTGATCACGTCGCCGATCCGCCCGGGCGTTCGTCCGCGGTCCGGCAGGCTGGTGAGCGCCTGCGAAGGAGGGCACCATGACGGTCATGGCGCAGCACATGGCTCAGATGTCCGTGGAGGAGTTCGAGGAGCTCGCCGCCCACGTGGCCAAGAGGTTCGACGCCGTCAGGTTGGAGTTCCTCAACGGACGGGTCGGGATCAAGGGCATGACGGACGGCAACCACAGCGAGGTCGTCCGGTGGCTGCAGGAGTGCTTCCTTCTGGCGGGCAGCGGCCTGTGGCTCCACGGAGGCGGGGAGCTGGGGCTGAAGGTCGAGAAGTACCGCAAGGGCCGTGCTCTCCCCGGACGCTGTGCTCGCGCCTCGCGGGACATTCGCCGGAAAGGGGGACTGGGCCGAAACCGAGGGCGTGATCATGACGGTCGAGGTCACGTCCTACGATGCGGACACGCACCGGCGGGACCGTGAGGAGAAGCCCGCAGGCTACGCCGACGCGGGCATCCCGTACTACCTGCTGATCGACCGCGACGACTGCTCCGTCACGCTCTTCAGCGACCCGTCCCCGACCGACGGCTACCAGAGCACCGTCAGAAGTCCTTCGGCCACGAGCTCTCCCTGCCGGCGCCCCTCGGCATCGAACTCGACACCGAGGAACTCAAGCGGTACGTCGACTGACGGTTCCGTCACGTCGCCATGTCCCTGCGCCGCAGCCCGGCCAGCCCCGCCGCCACCAGGGCCGCCGCGAGTGCCGTGAGGACCGGCACCGGGGGCCACTCCATGCCCCCGCCCGGCAGCTTCGGCAGATGACCGAAGGGCGACAGGTCCAGCACCGCCCGCGGGACGTCCAGCGCCGGACCGACCCAGCCGACCAGCAGCACCGCACCGGCCACGCCCCACGCCGCCGTCGCCGCGCGGGGCGCCAGCCCGTACAGCAGGACCGCGACCCCGCCGACCGTCCAGACCGCCGGGACCTGCACCAGGCACGCCCCCAGGATCGGGCCCGCCCGCTCACCGTGGCCCACGGCGAGACCCAGCCCCGCCAGCAGCATCAGCCCCACCGCCCCGCCGAACGCCACCACCAGGTGCCCGGCCGCCCACCGCAGCCGTCCGACCGCACCCGCGAGGACCGGTTCGGCCCGCCCCGAGGTCTCCTCACCGTGCAGCCGCAGCACCGACGCCACGACGTACAGGGCGGCCACCAGCCCGAGGACCCCGACCATCGCCGCGAGGAACGCGTCCGTCAGCCCGGACTGTCCGCCCATCCGCCGGAAGACCTCCCGGGCGCCCTCGTTGTCGCCGACCAGATCGGCCGCCCCCTCGGCCATCCCGCCGTAGACCAGCCCCGCGAGCAGGAACCCGACGCTCCAGCCGAGCACACCGCCCCGCTGCAACCGCCACGCCAGCGCCGTCGCACCGCCCAGTCCTCCAGCGGCCGGCCCCGGACGGCTCGGCAGGAAGCTCATACCGAGGTCCCGGCGCCCGGCGAGCGCGTACGCCGCCGCTCCCTGGACCAGCACCGCGCCCGCGAACAGCCCCAGCACCCACCACCGGTCACCGGCGAAGGCCCGCAGGTTCGTCAGCCAGCCCAGCGGTGACGCCCACGTCAGGGGCGACGAGCCGTCGTCCCTCGCCGAGTCGCCGGCCGCCCGCAGCACGAACGCCGCCCCGAGCAGCGCCGCCGTCAGCCCCCGCGCGAGCCGGGCGCTCTCCGTCACCTGGGCCACGATCGCCGCCATGGTCGCGAAGACCATGCCCACGCCGGCGACGCCGAGTCCGAACACGAGCGCGCCCGCCGCGCCCTGCCCGGCCAGTCCCGCCGTCACCAGCAGCGCCAGGGTCCCGCTGGCGACGGCCGCCGCGAGCAGCGCCGCCGTCAGCGGGGCCCTGCGGCCCACCGTCCCGGACATCACCAGCTCCTGACGTCCGCTCTCCTCCTCGTCCCGGGTGTGCCGTACGACGACCAGCAGACCGACCACGGCGGCCAGCACCCCCGCGTACACCCCGACCCGCCAGGCGGTCAGCGCGCCGAGGGAGTCGCCGAAGACGGGGCCGATCATCGCGCGCAGTGAGGAGTTGCCGGTCATCTGGCCGACCAGGTCGGCGCGTTCGGCGGGAGTGCCGTACAGGCCTTCCAGCGTGTTCGGCATGGAGAGCACCATCAGCGCGTTCACCGCGACCCAGACCGGGATCATCACCCGGTCCCGGCGCAGAGCGAAGCGCAACAGGGTACCGGTGCCCGCGAGTTGACGGGAGCTTGCCGGCCGTACGGCGGAGGCCGCGGTGCTCATCGGGCGGTCACCTCGTCCTGGTAGTGCCGCAGGAAGAGTTCCTCCAGCGTCGGCGGGGTGGACGTCAGCGACCGCACGCCCGACTCGCTCAGCGAGCGCAGCACCGCGTCGAGCTTGTCGGTGTCCACCTGGAGCCGCACCCTGCGCCCCCGTACGTCGAGGTCGTGCACGCCGGGCAGTGCGGCGAGCCCGTCGGGCGGTCCGGCGAGCTCGGCGCTCACGCTCGTCCGGGTCAGATGCCGCAGCTCGGCGAGCGAACCGCTCTCCACGGTCCGCCCCCTGCGGATGATGCTGACCCTGTCGCAGAGCTCCTCCACCTCGCTGAGGATGTGGGAGGACAGCAGCACGGTCCGCCCGCGCTCCCGCTCCTCGGCGACACAGCGCTGGAAGACCTCCTCCATCAGCGGGTCCAGGCCGGACGTCGGCTCGTCCAGGATCAGCAGGTCGACGTCGGAGGCGAACGCGGCGATCAGGGCGACCTTCTGCCGGTTGCCCTTGGAGTACGTGCGGCCCTTCTTCGTCGGATCCAGCTCGAACCGCTCGACCAGCTCGGCGCGGCGACGCGGGTCCAGGCCCCCGCGCAGCCTTCCGTACAGGTCGATGACCTCACCGCCGGAGAGGTTGCGCCACAGCGTCACGTCACCGGGGACGTAGGCGATGCGGCGGTGGATCTCCACGGCGTCCGTCCACGGGTCCCGGCCGAGCACCTGCGCCGCACCGGAGTCGGCGCGCAGCAGGCCGAGCAGGACGCGGATGGCGGTGGACTTCCCGGAACCGTTGGGGCCGAGGAAGCCGTGGACCTCGCCGGCCCCGACGCTCAGGTCGAGACCGTCCAGCGCGTGGGTCCGGCCGAACGACTTGTGCAGGCCGGACACGGTAATGGCCTTCGTCATGTTCAGGAACG
The DNA here is from genome assembly GCF_055633275.1 of Streptomyces sp. 12E. NCBI lineage: Bacteria > Bacillati > Actinomycetota > Actinomycetes > Kitasatosporales > Streptomycetaceae > Streptomyces > Streptomyces sp. 12E. The sequence continues at coordinate 3,904,579 of NZ_JBVNCJ010000001.1, forward strand.
TACGCTTATTTTAGAAATTTGTGAAGTTAACGAAACGTATAAACCTGCGACTAGACTGATCCGTGGTGTCTGAGCAGGGGAGATGATCGGATCATGGCGGAACCGAGCGGGACGGGCCGGGACCCGGAGGCGGTCTCCCGGTTCGTGGAGCACTTCGCCGCGCAACTGGTGGAAGCCGGGATGACGCGCATGCCCGCCCGCGTCTTCGCGGCCCTGCTCGCCTCCGACACCGGCGTCCTGACCTCCGCCGAGCTGGGCGAACAGCTCAGGGTCTCACCGGCCGCGGTGTCCGGCGCGGTGCGCTACCTGTCCCAGGTGCGCATGGTGTCGCGCGAACGCGAGCCCGGCTCGCGCCGGGAGCGGTACCGGGTCCACGGCGACCAGTGGTACGAGGCCCTCACCAATCGAGAGGCCGTCCTCAAGCGCTGGGAGGACGCCCTCCGGGAGGGCGTCACCAGCCTGGGCGCGGACACCCCGGCGGGGCGTCGGCTGGCGGAGACGCTGGCCTTCTTCGAGTTCGTGGAGAAGGAGGTCGAGGCGATGATGGAGCGCTGGCGGGCGCATCGGGAGGAGCGGTTCGGGCGGGAGTAGTCGATCGGCTACGCTGAGTGGTGGCTGGTCCGTTTCAAGGGGAGGGCGCATCATGACAGTCATGGCAGAGCGACCGACGACACACGGCACCGAGCCCGACAGCTTCGAGAGCCTGCTGAGGACCCTCGACGAGCTGGACGTGCCCGACGGCTACAAGGCCGAGATCATCAGGGGGAGCATCGTCGTGTCGCCGTGGTCGAAGGGGTATTACCACCGAGTGATGCACCTGGTGTGCAGGCAACTCGAACCGCATCTCCCCGCAGAGCACTCCATCAGTTACGGCCCGTTCTTGTACGTCTTCCCAGGGGACGAGCGCGCGTACGGACCGGATATCCATGTCGCGGCCGAACGAGTCTTTGAGACGACCAGTAACCGTCTGGACGGCGAAGCCCTCTCCTTCGTCGCCGAACTGACCTCCTCCTCCACCCGTGACGACGACCTGACCGACAAGGTCGAGACCTACGGAAAGGCGGGCGTCCCCGTCTACCTGCTCCTCGACATGCAGGAGGAACAGGCCACGGTCTTCTCGATGCCCTCGGCCAAGGGCTACGAGTCCCGCGACACCAAGCCCTTCGGTGAGAAGCTGTCCATCCCCGCCCCGTTCGACTGCGTACTGGACACGACCGGCTTCAAGGCACCCTGACCCGACGCGTCCGCTACCGCGCCGGCACCGTCAGCCCCCAGGCCCCCTCCCGCACCACCCACGTCCGCGTCCGCACCGGTCCCGACACCGCCGCGTCCGCCCGGTACCGGAAGTGAGCGCCCGACACGGTCACCGTGCGGGCCTGCGCGAGCAGCGGAGCCGCCTTCGCCACCGGACGCACCTCCACCCGGGCCGTCCCGGAGGCGTCGGGGGCGACCGAGACGGACTCCACCGGCCGGTGCAGATCGACGAGCGTCGCCCCGTCGACCTCCACCCGCAGCCGCACCGGTCCCGCATCGGGGTCGGAGGCGGCCCTGGACGGCCGGGCGGGCGCCAGCGTGTGCATGAGGGACCGGCAGGTCAGCAGCCAGGGACGTCCCGCCTCCCCGGTCCCCTCCCGCGCCCGTGCGACGCCCCCGACCGGCGGGATCCGCAGCGTGCCGAGCACCACCCCGTCGCTGTCGTCCACCAGCAGGTCCATCCGCCGCTCGGCCCCGTCCAGCACGGCCCGCGCCGCCGCCACCGCCCCCGTCGGCACCCCCAGCGACCGGGCGAGGGACAGCGCGCCCCCCACCGGCACCAGGGACAGGGCGCAGTCGGCCAGCTCCCGCCGCCGGTGCAGCAGCGTCACCGCCCGCACCAGGGCCCGGTCGTCGCCGACCACCACCGGCCGCCGCGACCCGCGCCGCGCCAGCGCCCGGGCGAACTCCTCCGGCCCGTCCGGCAGGCACACCTTGGTGCCCGCCGCACCCGCGCTGAGCACGTCCTTCGCGATCCGGACCGACTCGCCGTCCGCCCGCCGGGCGACCGGATCGATGACCACCAGGAGCTGATCGGACGTCGCGGAAAAGATCCTGGAAGTCGCCACCTCGGCCATGCCTCGCTTCCTCGGGTAGCATCTTTGTGCAAGAGCCCCTTGCGCTATTGCGCCAGGGGCTTCGTCTATTCCGGGGCATCCGGTCCGACGGTTGGCGGCCAACGGTGGTCGCGGTGCACGCGGCGGTGATCCTCCGTGTGCGCCCCTGACCTTGGACATGCCCCGCCCGGAAGGGGTGTACGCGCGTGCCCGCACTTGTGCTGCTCGGTGCTCAGTGGGGTGACGAAGGCAAGGGAAAGGCGACGGACCTGCTCGGTGGTTCCGTCGACTATGTGGTGCGCTACCAGGGCGGCAACAACGCCGGCCACACGGTAGTCGTGGGTGATCAGAAGTACGCCCTCCACCTGCTTCCTTCCGGAATCCTGTCTCCCGGCTGCACGCCGGTCATCGGCAACGGAGTCGTCGTCGACCCGTCGGTCCTGCTCTCCGAGCTGAGCGGTCTGAACGAGCGAGGCGTCGACACGTCCAAGCTCCTGATCAGCGGAAACGCGCACATCATCACGTCGTACAACGTGACGGTGGACAAGGTGAGCGAGCGCTTCCTCGGCAAGCGCAAGATCGGCACCACGGGCCGGGGCATCGGCCCGACCTACGCCGACAAGATCAACCGCGTCGGCATCCGCGTCCAGGACCTGTACGACGAGTCGATCCTCACCCAGAAGGTCGAAGCGGCCCTCGACGTCAAGAACCAGATGCTCACCAAGTTCTACAACCGGCGCGCGATCGCCGTGGAGCAGGTGGTCGAGGAGCTGCTGGGCTACGCGGACAAGCTCGCCCCGTACGTCGCCGACACGGTGCTGGTGCTGAACCAGGCGCTGGAGCAGGACAAGGTGGTCCTCTTCGAGGGCGGCCAGGGCACGCTGCTCGACATCGACCACGGCACGTACCCCTTCGTCACCTCGTCGAACCCGACCGCGGGCGGCGCCTGCACGGGCGCCGGCGTGGGCCCGACGAAGATCAGCAGGGTCATCGGCATCCTGAAGGCGTACACGACCCGCGTCGGCGCGGGACCGTTCCCGACGGAGCTGTTCGACGAGGACGGCGAGGCGCTGCGCCGCATCGGCGGCGAGCGCGGTGTCACCACCGGCCGTGACCGCCGCTGCGGCTGGTTCGACGCGGTGATCGCCCGCTACGCCACCCGCGTCAACGGCCTCACCGACTTCTTCCTCACCAAGCTCGACGTCCTCACCGGCTGGGAGCAGATCCCGGTCTGCGTGGCGTACGAGATCGACGGCAAGCGCGTCGAGGAGCTGCCGTACTCGCAGTCCGACTTCCACCACGCGAAGCCGGTCTACGAGATGCTGCCGGGCTGGAGCGAGGACATCAGCAAGGCGAAGTCCTTCTCCGACCTGCCGAAGAACGCCCAGGCCTACGTCAAGGCCCTGGAGGAGATGTCCGGCGCCCCGATCTCCGCGATCGGCGTGGGCCCGGGCCGCGACGAGACGATCGAGATCAACTCGTTCCTGTAGGAGCACCCGTTCCGGCCGGCCACCGGTGCACCTCGACGAGGTGTGCCGGTGGCTTCGTCGTAACGGGCATACCCTGACATCAGGAGCGTGCATCGACGCGGAAGAGGGTGGGTGCGATGCGCGTGATGCTCAAGGCGACGCTGGACACCGAGAAGTCGAGCGAACTGCTCCGCAGCGGGAAGATGTCCGAGCAGGTCAAGGGGATCCTCGACCGGCTGCAGCCGGAGGCGGCCTACTTCGGTCCGATCGGCGGGCGGCGGGCGGCGGGCGGCGGACGATGGTGCTGGTCCTCCATATGCAGGACAGCTCGGAGGTGCCCCCGGTGGGCGAACCGTTCTTCACCCGCATGAACGCCGAGGTCGAGATGTGCCCCGTCATGAACGCGGAGGACATGCAGAAGGGGCTCTCCGCGATGGGGTGAGCCTCAGCTGAACACGATCATCGATCCCTGCGCCAGGCTCCGGGTCGCCGCCGCGTGCAGGCCCAGCCAGACGTGGCGTTCGCGGGCGAAGGGGCTGGGGTCGTACGGGGCGGGGACGGCCGGCTCCTCCAACTCGGTCGGGCCGTGCGGGGGTTCGGGCGCCGGCGGGGGGTTCATCGGGTCGATGCCGATGGACGGGGCCACCAGCTCCAGCTCCCTCAGCAGAGCGTGGGAGGAGCCCAGGGGGCCGCCGCCCGCGAGGAGTTCGTCGTTGGCGAGGGGGTGCGGGAAGTCGACGGGGACGTACGCGCCCGCGTGGTCGTAGTGCCAGACCAGGTGGGACTGCTGGGCCGTCGTCTCGAACATCTCCAGCAACTGCTCGTAGTCGCCGCCCAGTTCGTCCACCGGCGTGACCGGGAGCCCGCACATCTGGAGCAGGTGCGCCCGCCGCAGGAAGTGCAGCGCGTCGTAGTCGAAACCCGCGACCGGGGCGACCTCGCCGGTCAGTCCCGGCATGTACTGGTACACCGGCACCGGTGGCAGGCCCGCTTCGGCCAGCGCCGCGTCGTACTGCGCGAGTTCCTCGGCGAACGGATTGTCGGGCGTGTGGCACAACACGTCGACGAGCGGTACCAGCCACAGGTCACAGGCCAAAGAAGGCTCCTCACACAGCACGGTCGTCGGGACGGTCGTCGTGGTCAGGGAAGCGTATCGGCGCCCGGCGCGGGCGGCTCCCCCGGTGCGGACCCTGGTGCAGGTCCCTTACCCACACCACCGTCCGTCAGCCCCTCGACGAGGGAGAGCGCGTGCGCGTCGTACGACGCGACGATCGCGCGGGCCGCACCGGTGTCCCGGGACGCCAAGGCATCGACCAGATCGGTGTGCGCGGCCCACAGGTGTCCGCGCAGATCGGGCAGCCGTCGCAGGCGCTGCACCACGCACACCCACGTCTGCACGCGCAGCCGGTGCAGGAAGTCGGTGAGGTACGGGTTGCCGAACACGGACCCGAGTTCGCGCCAGAAGCGCAGGTCGTAGCCGATCAGCACGGTGACCTCCCCGGCGAGGGCCGCGCGCTGCGCCTCCTCGCCGCGTCTGCGCACCCCGGCGAGGGCGGCGGCGACCGGGGACGCGTCCGGCCGGAGATGGGGCAGGCGACCGCCGGCCAGCGTGTGGAACATCCCGTCGGTCACCAGGGCGCGGGCCTCGACCATGCCCCGGAAGTCGTCGACGGAGTAGGCGTGCACCCGGAAACCCCGGTGCTGGTCGGCGTCGAGCAGCCCCTGTGCCGACAGGTCGACCAGCGCCTCCCGGACGGGGGTCGCGGACACCCCGTACTGGTCGGCGATCTCCTTGACGGTGAACTCCTGACCCGGCTGGAGCCGCCCGGCCAGCACCTCGTCACGGAGCGCGTCCGCGATCTGCTGCCGCAGGGTGCTGCGGGTCACGGCGCCGCCGCCGCTGAAGCCGGGCATGGTCGGGGCGTCTCCCTCGTCGCGTTCGAGTGGCGCGCACGCGGATGTGCGCGAGCACGTCACCTTACGCGTTCGGACGGGCCCCGGGTGTTCGAAAGGGCGCGAGGGGGAGGCCCCCTCGCGCCCGCTCGCGCCGGCCTTCCGGCGCGGTCACTCCACGTAGCCGTCCGCCACCGACAGGGCCGCGTCCAGCGCCGCGAGACCCTCCTTCAGCTCCGCCTCGCTCGCGTTGCACGGCGGCACCACGTGCGTCCGGTTCATGTTCACGAAGGGCCAGATCCCGGCCTCCTTCGCGGCGGCGGCGAAGGCCGCCATCGGGGCGTTCGCCTCACCGGCCGCGTTGTAGGGCACCAGCGGCTCCCGGGTCTCCCGGCTGCGCACCAGTTCCAGCGCCCAGAACATGCCGGTCCCGCGGACCTCGCCCACGCTCGGGTGCCGCTCGGCCAGCTCCCGCAGCCCGGGGCCGACGACGGAGGCGCCGAGCGTCGCCGCGTTCTCGACGACGCCCTCCTCCGCCATCGCACGGAGCGTCGCGACGGCGGCGGCGCAGGCCAGCGGGTGCCCCGAGTACGTCAGCCCGCCCGGGTAGGGCCGCTTGCCGAACGTGTCGGCGATCGCCCCGGAGATCGCGACGCCGCCCAGCGGCACGTACCCGGAGTTCACGCCCTTCGCGAAGGTCATCAGGTCCGGGACGACGTCGTACAGGTCCGCCGCGAACCACGTCCCGGTCCGCCCGAACCCGGCCATGACCTCGTCCAGGACGAAGACGATCCCGTACTTGTCGCAGATCTCGCGCACGCCCGCGAGGTAACCGGCGGGCGGCGGCATGATGCCCGCCGTCCCCGGGATCGTCTCCAGGACGACCGCGGCGACGGTCGACGGCCCCTCGAAGGCGATCGTCGTCTCCAGGTGCTCGAGCGCCCGCGCGCACTCCTGCTCCTCGGTCTCGGCGTAGAAGCGGGAGCGGTACAGGAACGGCGCCCAGAAGTGCACCACCCCGGCCGTGCCGCTGTCGGAGGCCCAGCGGCGCGGGTCACCGGTGACGTTGACCGCCTGCTGGGTGCCGCCGTGGTACGAGCGGTACGCGGAGAGCACCTTGGGGCGGCCGGTGTGCAGCCGCGCCATGCGCAGGGCGTGCTCCACGGCGTCGGCGCCGCCGTTGGTGAAGAAGATCCTGTCCAGGTCGCCCGGGGTCCGCTCGGCGATCAGCCGCGCCGCCTCCGAGCGCGCCTCGACGGCGAACGCGGGCGCGAACGTCGTCATCCGCGCCGCCTGCTCCTGGATCGCGGCGACGACCTTCGGGTGCTGGTAGCCGATGTTGGTGTAGACGAGTCCGCTGGTGAAGTCGAGGTAGCGCCGGCCGTCGTAGTCCCAGAAGTACGACCCCTGCGCCCCGGCGACGGCGAGCGGGTCGATGAGCTCCTGCGCGGACCAGGAGTGGAACACGTGCGCACGGTCGGCGGCCTTGACGGCGGCCCCGACCTCGGGGTTCGGCTGAGGGGTCATGCCGCCGAGGGTAGGCCCGGGCGGTGGGCCGACGACATCGGCGGCCTGTCTGCGGTGAGGGACTTTCCGCGACAGGGTGTCGACGGGATGATGGACAGGAAGCTGTCATCATGACAAGATGCTGTCATCTGCTGGCGCATCCACAAGGGAGCGGTCATGATCCGCAAGCCCGTGCACCTCGCCCTCTACGACACCTTCGCCGACTGGGAGACCGGTCACGCCACCGCGCACCTCGCCCGCGCCGGCTACGAGGTGCGTACGGTCACCCCGGCCGGGGAGCCCGTCACCGGCATCGGCGGCCTCCGCGTCCTGTCCGACCTCGCGCTCGACGAGCTGAGGCCCGAGGACAGCGCGCTGCTGATCCTTCCCGGCGCCGACCGCTGGGACGAGGGCGACGACCTCGCCCCCTTCGCCCGCGCCGCCCGCGCCTTCCTCGACGCCGGCGTGCCCGTCGCCGCGATCTGCGGCGCCACCGCCGGGCTCGCCCGCGAAGGGCTGCTCGACGAACGGGCGCACACCAGCGCCGCCCCCTTCTACCTCGCCGCGACCGGCTACGCGGGCGGCGAGCGGTACGTCGAGGCCGACGCGGTCACCGACGGCGGTCTCGTCACCGCCGGGCCGACCGAGCCCGTCGCCTTCGCCCGCGAGATCCTCCGGCTGCTCAAGGTCCACGACGACGCGGTGACCGACGCCTGGTACCGGCTGTTCCACGACTCGGACCCCGAGGCGTACGCCGTGTACGCGAAGGCCACGGCCCGGTGAGCGGGGAGCACCAGGACCTGCTCAGCCGGGGCGCGCTCGGCAGCTTCCGGCTGAACGGCCAGTTCCTCGCGGTCGCCGAGGAGCTGGCCCGGCCCGCCGGACTCACCGCCGCCCGGTGGCAGGTGCTCGGCGCGGTCCTCGGCGAGCCGCTGCCGGTCTCCGGGATCGCCAGGGCCATGGGCATCACCCGGCAGAGCGTGCAGCGCATCGCCGATCTGCTGGTGGAGCGGGGACTCGCCGAGTACCGGCCCAATCCGGCCCACCGCCGCGCCAAACTCCTCGCCCCGACCGAGGAGGGCCGCGCGGCGGTCGGCCGCATCGACCCCGGCCACGCGGCCTTCGCGCAGCGGCTGGCACAGGCGTACGGAGCGGCCCACGGGGAGGCGGAACTCGCCCGGGCGGTTCAGGCGCTGGAACGCCTGTCCAAGGTGCTGGACGACCTCGGACCGCCTGTTACGGAACCGTAGAGGTCGCCCGGCTCACCGGGTACGGGCCCCGCACTATCCTCGGGCTGTTGCTCATCGGGGGGAGGCGGCGCGGCGATGGACAAGCTCGGGCCCGGGGATCCACAGGACATCGGGGCGTACCGGCTGCTGGCCCGGCTCGGGGCCGGCGGCATGGGGCAGGTCTACCTCGCCCGCTCCGACCGGGGGCGCACCGTCGCCGTGAAGCTGGTCCGCGAGGAGCTGGCGCGGCAGGAGGAGTTCCGGGCGCGCTTCCGCCAGGAGGTGCACGCCGCGCGGCGGGTCGGCGGCGACTGGACGGCGCCGGTCCTCGACGCGGACACGGAGGCGCCCGTGCCGTGGGTCGCCACCGGGTACGTCGCCGGGCCCAGTCTCCAGCAGGTGGTCGGGCACGACCACGGGGCGCTGCCCGAGCGTTCGGTGCGCATCCTCGCCGCCGGTCTCGCGCACGCGCTGAAGGACGTCCACGCCGCCGGCATCGTGCACCGGGACCTCAAGCCGTCCAACGTGCTCGTCACCATCGACGGTCCGCGCGTCATCGACTTCGGGATCGCACGGGCGCTGGAGACGGTGACCGACGGCGGGCTCACCCGCACCGGGGCGCTCGTCGGCTCGCCCGGCTTCATGGCGCCCGAGCAGGTGCGCGGCGACCGCATCACACCGGCCTGCGACGTGTTCTGCCTCGGCTCGGTGCTCGCCTACGCCGCGACCGGCACGCTTCCGTTCGGCACCGCCGACAGCGGTGCGCACGCGCTGATGTTCCGCATCGCCCAGGAGGAACCCGACCTGGAGCGGGTGCCCGAGGGGCTCGCCGATCTCGTACGCGACTGCCTGCGCAAGGATCCGGCGGCGCGGCCCACGCTGGACCAGGTCCTGCGCCGCACCGGCGCGGACGACACCGTCGCCGACGGCCGTTCCCGCGACCCCTGGCTGCCGGGCGCCCTGGTGGCCCAGCTCGGCCGCCACGCGGTCCGCCTCCTGGACGCGGAGGACCCCGAAGCCCCGGCGCCCCCCGCCCCGGCGGGCACACCTCCCGCCGCCTGGCCACCGGTGCCGCCCGGCGCCCCCGCGGCACCGGTGAACGGACAGCCGGTGCCGCCCGGCGCCCCCGCGGCACCGGTGAACGGACAGCCGGTGCCGCCCGCCGGCGGACACCACGTGCCGCCGGAAGCGGCGCGTCCCGGTGCACCCGTCGGGCCGTCCGTGCCGCCCTGGGCGGGCCACCGGGCCGGCACCCCCGAGCACGCCCGGGCCGCCGACGACTCCGTCGGACCGCCCGTGGCCGGTGCGGCCCCCCCGCCCCCGCCAGGGCAGCCGGGGGCGGACCAGCTGCCCACCCTCGTGGCCGGTCGGAGCGCTCCCGCCCAGCCTCCGGCGCCCGGCCCGTACGGGCACCCCCAGCAGCCCGCGTACGGCCACCCCCACAGCGGGCCCGCCGTCGGCCACACCCCGGCCTACGGGCCGCCGCCGTACGGCCCGGTGTCCGAGCCGCGCCGGGACAACCGTTCCACCGTGCTGCTCGTGGTGATCGCACTGGTCGTCGCGCTCGCCGCCGGCGGCACCGTGTACGCGCTGATGAGCGGCACCGCCGACAACCGGGCCGGCGGCGACCCCACCGCGCCCCCCTCGCCCGGCAGCGCACCCCCGAGCACCGCCCCCACCACTCCCGACGAGACCCGGCGGCCCAGCACCTCCGCCCCCGCGGACGGGACCGTCCCCGCGGACTACCTGGGCAGCTGGTCCACCACCATCGACAACGCGGGCGGCGAACACACCCGCAGACTGACCCTGCGCCAGGGCGGGGTCGGGGACCCGGTCATGTCCCTCGTCGCCGACGGGCCCACCGGAAGCGGCACCTACCACTGCGTCTTCGAGGCCCGGCTCACCGCCGGCTCCGGCGGCCGGCTGGAGCTCGGTCCGTCCTCCGTGACGGTCGGGCAGCCGCGCAGCGCCTGCACCCCGGGCTCCGCCAGCGAGGTCACCCTGCTCCCCGACGGTTCCCTCCGGCGCGTGACCACCGGCAGCGGGGAGCAGCTCACCTACACGCGGGACTGACACCCGTAGCGAACACGGCCGTTGAACGTTCGGCGAACTCCCGCGGACGAACACCGCCGGCCGCTCCGTAGGGCCGTACGGTGACTGCCCGGTCGGACGTGCGGGCAGTGGCGGGGGCGGCACGGTGGAGTGGCTGAGCGCGGAGAACCTGGTGGCCGTGGCGACGGCGATCCTCGGTGTGGTCGCCTCCGCCGTCATGGTCTGGTACGAGCGGCGGGTGCCGCGCCGCAAAAGGATCGGGTACCGCGTGCAGTTGGACGTCCCGATCGGCGACGGCCAGCGGTCGAGCCGCACCAGCCGGCGGGAGGGCTGGTTCGACACGGCGGCCGGGATGACGCACGCCAGCATGGTGCTGCTGCGCATCGAGAACGACGGCTCGCAGACCGTCGGCCGCGACGACTACCAGAGTCCGGGGAACCACGGCCTGACCGTGGAGTTCAGGGAGCGCACCATCCTCGGCGTCTCGGTCACCCAGCCCTCGGACACCAGCCACCTCCTCGAACACTTCAGCCGGGAAAGCGGCTTCGGCTACCAGGACGGCACCCTGCGCCTCCCGCGCGTCCCGTTGAACCGGGGCGCCTACTACAAGCTGCTGGTGCTGCTCTCCGGCGGTCGCGTGGGCGACGACATCCAGGTGAGCGGCGACCTCAGCGAGGGCGACGTGCACCGCAACCGGAGCGCCACCCCGGACGACAAGGCCCCGCTGTTCAGCCGGGCGGCCCGGCTGATCACCATCACGCTCACGCTGTGCGTGGTGGCCCTGGCGGTGATCGTCGTGGCCCAGGACGACAGCCCGCCCCCCGTCGGCTGCCGGAGCGGCACCCTGACCCTCACCGGATCGACGGCGTTCGCGCCGGTGCTGCGGGAGGTCGCGGAGAAGTACGAGCGGGACTGCGCGGACGACGACCCGCGCGTCAGGGTGGACCCGCACGGGTCGACGGCCGGGATACGGGACCTGACGGCGGCCGGGGTGGAGGCGGAGGACGGCTCGCCGCCGTTGGTGGCCCTCTCGGACGGGCCCAAGCCGGACGGACTGCCCGAACTGCGCGAGAACCGGGTGGCGGTCTCGGTGTTCGCGCTGGTGGTGAACGAGGACGTGCGGCTGCGGAACCTGTCGACGACGGACGTACGACGGCTGTACCGGGGGGAGATCGCGAACTGGAGCGAGCTCGGCGGCCCGGACCTGGCGGTCCACCTCGTCAGCCGGGACGCCAACTCGGGCACGAGACAGGTCTTCCAGCGCCGCGTGCTGGGCCGGGGCGAGATCGCCCACTCCTCCGTCGACTGCGTGCACAAGGACGACCCGACCGCCCCCGTCGTCCGCTGCGAACTCGACTCCACCGAGCAGGTGCTGGAGACCGTCGCCGACATCCCCGGCGCGATCGGCTACAGCGAACAGGCCCGCGCCTCCCGGGCGAAGGGCCTGCACCGGCTGGACCTCGACGGCGAGGCCCCGTCCGTCGACGCCATCGAGCGCGGGACGAGCTCCTACCCGTACCGGGAGATCGAGTACGCCTACACCTACGGGCAGCCGCCGGCGGACTCGCTGGTGTCGAGTTTCCTGACGTACCTCACGCGCGGCAACGGGCAGGACGTGATCCGCACCCACGGCCACCTGCCGTGCTGGACCCCGGCGGGGATGGGACTGTGCGCACGGAACACGCCGTGACGAGCCCGTTCAGCGCGGCTCGGGCGGACGCTGCCGCGGCATGTTGGGGCGGGCCGACCCCTGCGGGGAGGGGAGGCGGCCGTACGGGAGGGAGCCCTCCGGGCGCCCCGCACCCGCCACCGCCGTCTGGATGCCCAGCGGCGCGCCGCCCGTGCGGAACTCCACCATCCAGTCGGCCGTCTCGACCCGCACCAGCTCCGTGACGTCCTCCGAGAACCGCCGCAGCACCGACAGGCACCGCTCCGCCGCCTCGCTCGCCGTGCCGTCCGCCGGGCCGAGCACCTCGCGCACGCACTCCGACGCCCAGTCGAACTGGAAAGCCCGCAGCCGCCGCTGCACGGCCTGCGCGGTCGCCACGTCCCGCATCCAGCCGGACGTCACCCCGAAGAACCGGTCCCCGGCCACACAGGCCGCCCCGAGCAACAGCGCCAGATACCCCCAGGGCGCCGCCCCGTCGGCCGCCCCGGTCAGATCGAGCAGCGGCAGCGCGGCCCCGGTCAGTAAGCCCCCGGCCGTCCCGGCCCGCAGCGCCCACGCGCACCGCCGCTTCCACATCCGGCCCGCGAGGTACCAGGCGGCCGTGTCCAGCGCGCCGCGCTCCACCCACCGGTACAGCTCGTCCAGCCGGGCCGCCGGCTCGCCCCAGTCCCCGAGCGGGAACTCCCGCCCCTCCAGGTCGCCCGGCCGCAGCCCGGCCGCCCCTTCGCCCCGTCCGTCCTGAGGCCGACCCTCGGGCTGCATCTCCGGCTGACCCACCCGGTATCTCCCTACTGAACCCTGCCGACTCCGCTTGCGTTCCGTCCACGAAGTGTGACGCCAGGTGATCGAGCGCCTGACCCTTCCTACCGCCCAATGGGTGGCGACGCCGGGGGTTCGGGCTCTTTGTCGCCCGGAAGATGGCCGTGATCAGGTATAAGGCCCCGACCGGAACTCACTCGAAAGAGTGCCGGGGCAGCGGCCTCCGCGACCACGTAGGCTCGTGCCGAACGGTAAAACCCTTACCGACGGACCGACCAAGGAGCCCAATCGTGATCCCCGGTGGTGGCCAGCCGAACATGCAGCAGCTGCTCCAGCAGGCCCAGAAGATGCAGCAGGACCTGGCCAGGGCCCAGGAGGAGCTGGCGAGGACCGAGGTCGACGGACAGTCGGGAGGCGGCCTGGTGAAGGCCACCGTCACCGGCTCCGGCGAGCTGCGCGACCTCGTGATCGACCCGAAGGCGGTGGACCCGGAGGACACCGAGACCCTCGCCGACCTGATCGTCGCGGCGGTCCAGGCGGCCAACGAGAACGCGCAGAACCTCCAGCAGCAGAAGCTCGGCCCGCTGGCCCAGGGGCTGGGCGGCGGTGGCATCCCCGGCCTCCCCTTCTGACCTCCCGCCCTTTCTCGGACGGCCCGCGGGCCTCTACCGTACGTACTGAAGGAACACCAGGAAGGACGGCAGTCCGTTGTACGAAGGCGTGGTCCAGGACCTCATCGACGAACTGGGGCGGCTGCCCGGCGTCGGTCCCAAGAGCGCGCAGCGGATCGCCTTCCACGTCCTCCAGGCGGAACCGACGGACGTACGGCGTCTGGCGCACGCGCTGATGGAGGTCAAGGCGAAGGTCCGCTTCTGCGCGACCTGCGGGAACGTCGCGCAGGAGGAGCAGTGCAACATCTGCCGCGACACCCGCCGCGACCCGACCGTCATCTGTGTCGTGGAGGAGCCCAAGGACGTCGTGGCGATCGAGCGGACCCGTGAGTTCCGCGGCCGCTACCACGTCCTCGGCGGCGCGATCAGCCCCATCGACGGGGTGGGCCCCGACGACCTGCGTATACGAGAACTTCTCGCGCGGTTGGCCGACGGTACGGTCACGGAGCTGATCCTGGCCACGGACCCGAATCTGGAAGGCGAGGCCACGGCGACGTACCTCGCCCGCATGATCAAGCCCATGGGCCTGAAGGTCACCCGCCTGGCCAGCGGCCTCCCGGTGGGCGGCGACCTGGAGTACGCGGACGAGGTGACCCTCGGCCGCGCCTTCGAGGGGAGACGACTCCTAGATGTCTGATGCCACGCTGCACGCGACGGACCAGAACCCGGACGACTTCGCGGTCCAGATCGCGGATCAGATCGAGAGCTTCCTGGTCGCCGTCACGGAGGTCGCGAAGGGCGACGAGCCGGACTCGGCCGTCCCCTTCCTCCTCCTGGAGGTCTCCCAACTCCTCCTGGCCGGCGGCCGCCTGGGCGCGCACGAGGACATCGTCCCCGACGAGCGCTACGAACCCGACCTGGGTCCCGAGGCCGACGTGGACGAACTCCGCGAGAACCTCGCCCGCATGCTCGAGCCGATCGACGTCTACTCGGAGGTCTTCGACCCCTACGAGCCCCGCAGGGCCCCGGTCCCGGCCCGCATCTCCGACGACCTCACCGACGTCATCACCGACCTCCGCCACGGCCTGGCCCACTACAAGGCCGGCCGCACCACGGAGGCCCTGTGGTGGTGGCAGTTCTCCTACTTCTCCAACTGGGGCTCCACGGCGTCCGCGGCCCTGCGGGCGCTGCAGTCGGTGGTGGCCCACGTCCGCCTCAACCAGCCCCTCGCCGAACTCGACGGCCTGGACACCGACCAGGGCATGGGCGACGACACCCTGGAGTTCGAGGCGGGCAAGGTCATGGCCGAGGAGATCGGCGTCCCACTGGGCGTGCGGCCGGCCACGTGACCGAAGAGGCGTGAGCATACGGCGGCGCCCGTCCGGCGAGCGCTCGAACGAGCGCTTGGTGGACGGTGCCGGTCAGCGTGCTCACGGCTCCCTGAACAGGTGCGCCCCCCTGTCGGCGTCCGCCGCGTGAACGGCAGCGTGCGGGTGGGCGACGCGGGCAGGGACGCGGCATGGGACCGGGGCCGGATCCCCGGTCACTTCGAGGACGCCGAGGATCCGCGCCACAGCGAGCCGAAGGGGCGGAACGGGTGACCGCCCCCGGTGACAGCGGTGACCTGTCCGTGCGGCCCGGCGGGGACCTCGCCGGCTGAGCCCGTGTGTGACGCGGGTCGCTTTTCCGAGTGGGCCGGGTCGGGATGGGCAGGAGCCCCCTGCACGAGCGGCCGGATGTCTCACCATGCGATATCGCGGAGGGGTTTTTCGGACGCTCGATAGACTGAGCCGACCGCAGCGGACACATATGTGTGCGGACTGCGGAAAACGACGGACTGAGCGAGGAGCGCACGTGGGCCTTGTCGTGCAGAAGTACGGAGGCTCCTCCGTAGCCGATGCCGAGGGCATCAAGCGCGTCGCCAAGCGGATCGTGGAAGCCAAGAAGAACGGCCACCAGGTGGTCGCCGTGGTTTCCGCGATGGGCGACACGACGGACGAGCTGATCGATCTCGCCGAGCAGGTTTCCCCGATCCCTGCCGGGCGCGAGCTCGACATGCTGCTGACCGCCGGAGAGCGGATCTCCATGGCCCTGCTGGCCATGGCGATCAAAAACCTGGGTCACAACGCCCAGAGCTTCACCGGCAGCCAGGCAGGTGTCATCACCGACTCGGTCCACAACAAAGCCCGCATCATCGATGTCACGCCGGGCCGGATCAAGGCCTCGGTGGACGAGGGCAACATCGCCATCGTCGCCGGCTTCCAGGGCGTCAGCCAGGACACCAAGGACATCACCACGCTCGGCCGCGGCGGCTCCGACACCACCGCCGTCGCCCTCGCCGCCGCGCTCGACGCCGAGGTGTGCGAGATCTACACGGACGTGGACGGCGTGTTCACCGCCGACCCGCGTGTGGTGAGCAAGGCCCGGAAGATCGACTGGATCGCGTTCGAGGACATGCTCGAGCTGGCGGCCTCCGGGTCCAAGGTGCTGCTCCACCGCTGCGTGGAGTACGCCCGCCGGTACAACATCCCGATCCACGTCCGCTCGTCCTTCAGCGGACTGCGGGGCACGTGGGTCAGCAGCGAGCCGATGAAGCAAGGGGACAAGCAGGTGGAGCAGGCTCTCATCTCCGGTGTCGCGCACGACACCTCCGAGGCCAAGATCACGGTCGTCGGTGTGCCGGACAAGCCCGGCGAGGCCGCCTCGATCTTCCGCACGATCGCCGATGCCGAGGTCAACATCGACATGGTCGTGCAGAACGTGTCCGCCGCGTCCACCGGCCTGACGGACATCTCCTTCACCCTGCCGAAGACCGAGGGCCGCAAGGCCATCGACGCGCTGGAGAAGAACAAGGGCGCCATCGGCTTCGACTCCCTGCGCTACGACGACCAGATCGGCAAGATCTCCCTGGTCGGCGCCGGTATGAAGACCAACCCGGGCGTCACCGCCGACTTCTTCACGGCGCTCAGCAACGCGGGCGTGAACATCGAGCTGATCTCGACCTCCGAGATCCGTATCTCGGTCGTCACCCGCAAGGACGACGTGCCGGAGGCCGTCCGCGCCGTGCACTCCGCCTTCGGGCTCGACTCCGACAGCGACGAGGCCGTGGTCTACGGAGGCACCGGCCGCTGATGGCCGGAACCGCAGGGCCCGGACGTTCCGGGCGGCCGACGCTCGCGGTCGTGGGGGCGACCGGGGCCGTCGGCACGGTCATGCTCCAGATCCTGTCCCAGCGGGCGGACGTCTGGGGTGAGATCCGGCTGATCGCCTCTCCGCGCTCGGCCGGCCGCAAGCTGGCCGTGCGCGGCGAGGAGACCGAGGTCGTGGCGCTCACCGAGGAGGCCTTCGACGGGGTCGACGTCGCGATGTTCGACGTCCCCGACGAGGTCGCCGAACGGTGGGCGCCCGTCGCCGCCGCGCGGGGCGCGGTGGTGGTCGACAACTCCGGCGCGTTCCGGATGGACCCGGACGTGCCGCTCGTCGTCCCAGAGGTCAACCCGCACGCCGTGCGGAGGCGTCCGCGCGGGATCGTCGCGGACCCGAACTGCACCACCCTGTCGATGATCGTCGCGCTGGGCGCGCTGCACGCCGAGTTCGGCCTGCGCGAGCTGGTGGTCTCGTCGTACCAGGCGGTCAGCGGCGCCGGACACGCGGGCGTGCGGACCCTGCGCGAACAGCTGTCCCTGGTGGCCGGCACGGAGCTGGGGACCCACCCCGGTGACGTACGGCGGGCCGTGGGGGACAACACCGGGCCGTTCCCGGAGCCGGTCGCGCTGAACGTCGTGCCGTGGGCCGGGTCGCTGCGCGAGGACGGCTGGTCCTCGGAGGAGATGAAGGTGCGGGACGAGACCCGCAAGATCCTCGGCCTGCCCCACCTGCCCGTGGCGGTCACCTGCGTACGCGTCCCGGTGGTCACCACGCACTCCCTCACCGTGCACGCCCGCTTCGAGGGCGAGGTCACCGTCGACAAGGCGCGCGAGATCCTCGCCACGGCGCCCGGCGTGGTCCTGTTCGACAACCCGGCCGCGGGGGAGTTCCCCACCCCCGCCGACGTCGTCGGCACCGATCCGACCTGGGTCGGGCGGGTACGGCGGGCCCTGGACGACCCCACCGCGCTGGAGCTCTTCGTGTGCGGGGACAACCTGCGCAAGGGAGCGGCGCTCAACACCGTGCAGATCGCCGAACTCGTAGCGCTTGAACAGTGAAAAGTTCTGAATGGCGCGGCATTCGTTTGTAGGATCTGTGTAAGTCTTGCGAGCCGGATTCCCGGCCGGAGCCTCTTGATCAGGACGTTCCGGCGGCCGAGGATCGAGCGAGACGTGCACGAGGATTCACCTCCCCGTTCTCCGCAACCGTGCGGAGGGCGGGGAGCGTCTTTGCGGTCACCCTCACCGGGGGGCGTGGGGGCGCTGCTCTCCGGACGTGGGGACGTCCGGAACCGGGCGTGGGGACGCCCGTTCATATGGGACACAGGGGAAGAGCGGGACGCATGAGGGCATTTGATGTGCTGTCGGTGGTGCTGCCTGACGTGGCCTGCCGACCGGCCGCACCGTCCGCCGTAAAAGTGACGCCCGGCGCGTACAACCCTTACCAGGGGAAGCGTGTCCAACTGGCGTGGCTGAGGTACTCGACTTCACAGCGCCGCGCGGCACGGCCCTCCGGCCGCCCCGCCAGGCTCGCCGACCCCGCATGTCCGGCGCGTCCGGCGGCATGCCGGTGATCGCGCCCATGCCCGCAGCGCGGCCCGCCCGCATACCAGGTCAGCGTGACGGCACCGACGACGTCGTGGCGGCCGGAACCACCGTCGACCACCTCACCGAGACCTACCGCGCGCACTACCGCTCGCTGCTGGGCCTCGCGGCGCTCCTCCTCGACGACACCGCATCCTGCGAGGACGTCGTGCAGGAGGCGTTCATCCGCGTCCACTCCGCCCGCAAACGCGTCCGGGACCCGGAGAAGACCCTGGCCTACCTGCGTCAGACGGTCGTCAACCTGTCCCGCTCCGCGCTGCGCCGCC
This sequence comes from Streptomyces sp. 12E, assembly GCF_055633275.1. Lineage (NCBI taxonomy): Bacteria > Bacillati > Actinomycetota > Actinomycetes > Kitasatosporales > Streptomycetaceae > Streptomyces > Streptomyces sp. 12E. The sequence goes on from NZ_JBVNCJ010000001.1 coordinate 3,922,874, forward strand.
GCATCCTCGGCCTCAAGCTGCTCTCCAAGCCCATGCCCGACATGGCGAGCGCGGAGGAGGGCGCCTACGACCAACTGGAACGCGACTCCCTCATCAAGGCGATGAAGGGCCTGCAGCGCCGCCAGCGCGAGGTGCTGGTGCTGCGCTACTTCGCGGACATGACCGAGGCGCAGGTCGCCGAGACCCTCGGCATCTCGCTGGGCTCGGTGAAGGCGTACGGCTCCCGCGGTATCGCGGCGCTGCGGCTGGCCATGGAGGCGCCGGCATGAGCCACGGCGAGGACGCGCGGCGCGAGGAGCGCGGGCCGGAGGACCGGGGGCCCTCCCGCCCGTCCGGCGCCGCGCGGGAGCCCGAGGGCGTGCCCGCGCCCGAGGACGCGGGGGAATCCGGCGACGGACACGAACCGAAGCACACGCACGCTGGGAACGGAACTGTGAACGACGGTTTGGACGGACAGAGCTCCGAGGGGCTCGACGCGGACGAGCTGGCACTGCGCACCCTGCTGCGGCAGGCGGTGCGGGAGGTGGAGCCGGGCGACGGAACCCTGGACTACCTGCGCCGGGCCGTCCCCGCCCGCCGGGCCCGCAAGCGCCAGGCCCTCGTCGGCATGGCCGCCGCCGCCCTCTTCCTCGGCACCGCCGTCCCCGCCCTCGTCCACGTCTCCGGCGTCGCCGGCTCCGACGCCGACCCCTCCGCCGTCGGCCACGCCGCGCAGGCGCAGGGCGGCACCGGCCAGGGCAAGGACCCGGAGGGCGGTGAGAGCACCGCGGGCGGCGCCTCGGACCGGGTCGAGGGGACCGACAAGGGCGACGAGAAGGAGGAGGACGAGGACGGGGCGAGCACCGGCTCCGGTACGGGCGCGACGGAGGGGGCCGACCCCTCGTCCAGCGCCGCCGCAGGGGCGCCCGCCTGCACCGCCGCCCAGCTCGGCCCGGCGACGGCGTCCAGCACCGCACCCGAGTCCACGGGCGCGGTCTACGGCTCGTTCCGGGTCGTCAACGTCTCCACCGCGAGCTGTGCCGTCGAGGCCGCCGGCTCCGTGGACGCGGTCGCGCAGGGCGCCGCCGACACCACCAAGGTGGGCTCGGCGCGGCATGTGGCGGGGGACGCGGCGGCCGGACTGCCCGACCCGTCGCTGGAGGCCGCGCGGCTCGTGCTCAAGCCGGGCGCGGCGTACGAGGTGAAGTTCGCCTGGGTGCCCTCCGAGACCTGCACGGCTCCGGGCGACAGCACGGGCGGCGGCACCGGCGGACCCTCGCCCGACCCGACCCCGACCGACACCCCGACCACGACGGCCGGGGCGTCCACGGGCACCGACGGCGGCACGGTCGCCCAGCTGGTCCGGGAGGACGGCGTGGGAGACGGCAGCGTGGCGGTGACGTACACGCCGCCCACGGGCTCGGGCCCGGCCACCACGACGGTGAGCAACGCGTGCGCGGGCACGGTGTACTACACGGGGCTGCTGACGGGGGCGTGACGGAGCGGCCTGCGGTCCGCTGCCGGACCGCAGGCCCGGTCCGCCGTCAGACCGCTGACGGACTCGACTGCTCCGGTTCCCGCTTCCCGTCCTGGCCCTGCCCCTCGTCCCGGCCCCCGTCCGGGAGCAGGCCCAGTTCCGCGTCGCGGGCCAGCTCCACCTCGCGGCGGAGCAGGCGGAACCACATGAAGATCACGAAGCCGACGAAGGCGAACCACTCGGCGGTGTAGCCGAGGTTCTGGAACGCCTTCAGGTCCAGACCGGTGCCGCCCGGCGCGGTCGCCGGCACCGCCCGCATCCCCGAGTCGCCCTGGTTGAGCGTGACCCAGGCGTCGTACACGTCGTACTCCACGAGGTTCACCAGCGACGCCGAGCTGATCGCCCCCGTCTGCCCCTCGGGCAGTCCGCCGCGGGCGCTGACGCCGTTGCTGCCCGGGGTCTCCGACGCCTGGAGCGCGCCGGTGACGGTGACCTCACCGGTGGGCGCCGCGGGCGCCTCGGCCGGGTCGGGGGTGCCGGGCAGCCAGCCCCGGACGACGGGCAGCGCGCGGCCGGTGTCGGTGCGCAGCAGGGTCAGGACGTAGTAGCCGTCCTCGTCGTCCAGCGTGCGGTCGGGCACGAGGAGCTGGGTGTCGTACCGGCCGCTCGCGGTGGCCTGCTTGCCGGAGGTGGCCTTGGTCACGGGCAGCAGGTCGTCCAGCGGCCTGGCCGCCTCCCGCTTGTCCGTGGCGATCCGCTCCTCGGCGTCGCGGTGACTGTCCACCCGGTCCTCGAACCGGCCCAGCTGCCAGGACCCCATGAAGACGCAGAAGGGGATGGAGAGCAGCAGGAAGACGTTGATCCCCCACCAGCGGGGTGTCAGCAGAAACCGGTACACGCCCTCAACGGTACGGGTCGACGGGCGGTTCCCGTCCCGCGGGGTCGCCGCGTGGCGGGCCGTCTCCACGAGGGGCCGGTGAAAGATCGGGAAGAAGTTGTCCACAGGCTGGGGAGCTCGGCGGCGCGATGCCCTGCGGGACGGGCAGTATGGGGTCATGACTGAGAGCAACGCGTTCGACGCGCCGGGCCGGACGGACCACCAGACCGAGCGAGTGGAACAGGGCGCGGGCATGCCCGACTGGGAGAAGCGCTTCCGGGCGCCCCGGGTGTCCCTGCCCGACTGGGCGGAGGACGCCCCCGACCGCTCCCTGTTCGTGTCGAACGCGACGGGGACGTACGAGCTGTACGCCTGGGACCGGGCGACGGGCGAGCAGCGGCAGGTGACGGACCGGCCCAACGGCACGACGGACGGCGTGCTCTCGCCGGACGGCGAGTGGATCTGGTGGTTCGACGACAAGGACGGCGACGAGTTCGGCGTGTGGCGCCGGCAACGGTTCGCGGGCGGCGAGGACGAGCTCGCGGTACCGGGCCTCGACCCTTCGTACCCGGCGGGACTCGCGCTGGGCCGGGACGGCCGTACGGCGGTCGTGGGCCGTTCCACGGACGAGGACGGCACGACGATCCACCTGGCCCGCACGGGCGAGGGACCCGTGGAGATCTACCGGCACCGCGAGTCGGCGGGCGTCGGGGACCTCTCCCACGACGGTTCGCTGATCGCGGTGGAGCACACCGAGCACGGTGACGCGATGCACTCCGCGCTGCGGGTGCTGCGGCCCGACGGCACGACGGTCGCCGAGCTCGACGACACCGAGGGCGGCACGCGGGAGCTGGGCCTGGAGGTGCTGGGCTTCGCGCCGGTGGCGGGCGACACCCGGCTGCTCATCGGGCACCAGCGGCGCGGACGCTGGGAGCCCCTGGTGTGGGACGTGGCGACGGGGGAGGAGACCGACCTCGCGCTGGAGCTGCCCGGTGACGTGAGCGCCGAGTGGTACCCGGACGGCACGGGACTGCTCGTCGTGCACGGTTTCGAGGCCCGCGGCGAGCTGTTCCGCTACGACCTGGCCGAACGCCGGCTGGTGAGGATCCCCACCCCGCGCGGTGCGGTCTCGGGTGCGACGGCCCGGCCCGACGGCAGCGTGGAGTACCTGTGGTCGTCGGCGGCCCGGCCGCCGGCGGTGCGGTCCACGACGGGCGGGGTGGTCCTCGACCCGCCCGGGATGAAGTCGCCCGGATCGGTGCCGGTGGAGGACGTGTGGGTGGAGGGTCCGGGCGGGCGCATCCACGCGCTCGTCCAGAAGCCGGCCGGCGCGAGCGGGCCGCTCCCGACGGTCTTCGACATCCACGGCGGCCCCACCTGGCACGACAGCGACTCCTTCGCGGCCGGCCCGGCCGCCTGGGTCGACCACGGCTACGCGGTGGTCCGCGTCAACTACCGGGGCTCCACGGGCTACGGCCGCGCCTGGACCGACGCGCTGAAGCACCGGGTGGGCCTGATCGAGCTGGAGGACATCGCGGCGGTGCGGGAGTGGGCGGTCACCTCCGGTCTCGCCGACCCGGCCCGGCTGATCCTCACCGGCGGCTCCTGGGGCGGCTACCTCACCCTGCTCGGCCTCGGCACGCAGCCCGACGCGTGGGCGGTGGGCATCGCGGCGGTTCCGGTCGCCGACTACGTCACGGCGTACCACGACGAGATGGAAGCGCTGAAGGCGATGGACCGCACGCTGCTCGGCGGCACCCCGGAGGAGGTCCCCGAGCGCTTCGAGGCGTCCTCCCCGATCACCTACGTCGACCAGGTCAAGGCCCCGGTCTACATCTCGGCGGGCGTCAACGACCCCCGCTGCCCCATCCAGCAGATCGAGAACTACGTCAAACGCCTCGAGTCCCGCGACGCGGTCCACGAGGTCTACCGCTACGACGCCGGCCACGGCTCCCTGGTGGTCGACGAACGCATCAAACAGGTCCGCCTGGAACTCGCCTTCGCCGCCAAGCACCTCCCCGCATAGCCGCACCCACCCGAGCCGCCCGCGGCCGCGCCCACCCGAGCCGCCCGCGGCCGCGCCCACCCGAGCCGCCCGCGGCCGCGGGCAGTCGTGCCGCGGGGCGGCACGGGTGGGCGCAGCGGCGCCCCGCGGACGCGGGCGAGGGAAGCCCACCCCGCCCAGCACCCAGCGGCAGGCGTCACGTCGTGCTCCGCGCCCGCCGCCCCAGCAACTCCGCCAGCCCCCGCCGGGTGGCGGCCAGCACCACCCGGTCCTCGGCGCGCAGCACGTACGTGTCAGGGAGGTCCCACACCAGCCCGGACCCCGGCACCCCCTCCCCGCCGGAGGCCGACCACGCCGTGTCCAGCGCCAGCACCCGCCAGGCCCCCGCCCGGAACGCCTCCCCCACCGTCCGCCCCTCCAACGGCGCGCACCCGCCCACGACGACCGCCGCGAACAGCAGCACCCGCCGCTCCACCGGGATCGCTCCCAGGATCTGCCGTCCCATCATCGCCCCGGCGAACGCGGGCGCGGCCAGATGCGAGACACTCCGGCTCCGCGTCAGCGCCGCGGGGTGCGCGGTCCGCAGCGTCCGGTACACCGCCTTCGCGAAGTCGTCGTCGTACAGCCGCAGCACCGCCCGCAGGTCGGGCCGTACGGAGCGCGCGTACAGCACCGCCTCCAGGTTCGTCGTGTCCGCGCTGGTCAGAGCCAGCAGCGCGTCCGCACGATGGATCTTCGCGGACTCCAGGACCCCCTCCTGCGTGACGTCCCCCAGCACCACCGGCACCCGTAGCCGCCGTGCCACGGCCATGCCACGCGCCTCCGGATCGGCCTCGACGCACACCACCGGAATGTGCAGCTCCCGCAGCCGCGTCAGCACCCGCGTCCCGATCTTGCCCAGCCCGAGCAGCACGATGTGCCCGCTCAGCCCACGCGGGGGCTTCCGCAGCGCCGACGCCGTGCGGAACGTCCCCAGCGCCTCCAGCACCGCCGCCAGCAGCACCGGCAGCAGCAACAACCCCACCAGCATGGACAACAGTTGCAGCACCTGTCGCCCGGTGGTCTCGTGGTGCGCGGGCTCGTTGATCGCGAAGAGGTCGAGCAGCGTGACGTACGTGGCGTGCAGCGGGTTGTCCCGTGTCACCACCGTCAGCGCGACGGCGAGCGCGACCACCGCCGCCACCAGCCCCGCCAACGACCACCGCAGCCGTCGCGAGAACAACGAGGCGAACGGAGGCCCGCCCCGCCGCGTCGGCAACGGAGGCCCCGAGTACGACAGCTGCTCCAGAACCACCGTCCCCCGGCCGGTCGCCGCCGCCACCGCCGCCGCATCGGGCAGCAGTTGGGGTCCTCGCTCGCCGCTGTCCTCCGAACCCTCGTTCCCGGCCGGGTCGTTGCTGGTCGCGGAGAGCAGCGCGAGGGTGCACAGTCCCGGATCGGCCACCTCGCCCGGACCCGGGGGGCGGCGCTCCACCGCCCGCAGCAGCAGTCCTTCCGCGTCGACGACCTTGCCGCTGCCGACGAGCGCGGTGGCGACCAGCGCGGGCGCGGTCGTGTCGGCGTCGGACAGCACGGTCGTGGAGATGTCGGCCCCACCGGTTCCACCGGCCCCGTCACGTCCCGGCGTGTCATCACCGGCCGCCAACTCGGCGGCTTGATCGAGAAGTTCCTCGATGTGCCGGCCGAGGCGCCGGTTGTAGAGCCGGAGGACGAGCCGCAGCCGGGGGTTGAGCCGACGGGCGGTCAGGGCGGCACGGATGTTGGTCTCGTCGTCGTCGTACACCAGCGCCAGCGCGGCGGCGCGTTCCACCCCGGCCCCGGCGAGCACGGCCTCGGTCGGCTCGGCGGCCTCCACGACCCGCTCACCTGGCGCCAAGGTGTCGTCGGACCCGCTGTTGCCCCGGTTGACCGCGGTCACGACCCGGTCGATCAGGGCCGCGGAGGCCGCACGGGCCCGCCCGGCCATCGGCTGCCGCACGCCGCGCTCGGACGGCGGCACGACGAGGGTCACCTGCTCGCGGTACACACCGCGCAGTTCGGCGGCGAGCCGGTGCGCGAGCCCGTCGTCCCCGCACACCACCATGTGTGCCGAAAGGTCGCCGGGCAGGGCCGGGTTGGGAAGGAGGCTCACCACAGGGAGAAGACTGCCTCATCGCGACGGGTGGTTCCAGGCCGTGCCCGAACGGCCGCGCCCGCCCTCCGCACCGAGGGGAGGGATCCGGGCGGGGCCCCTGCGCCCGGGATCCGTGGACCGCGCGGCCCGCGCGGTCCACGACCACGGCCGCCTACGACCGGTAGGGCTGCTGCTGCGACTGCTGCCCGTACCCCTGCCCGCCGCCGAGGGACTGCGCCTGGAGCCGCTCGGCCTGCTCACCGGTCACCTTCTGTTCCGCGCCGCAGAAGGTGCACTGCGTCGCGTACTTCGTGGAGACCGGGAACAGCGGCACGAAGAACAGGGTGAACTTGGTGACCCGCTTCCTGAGCGTGTGCGCGGCGGGGTTCCCGCACTGCGCGCACACCAGCGTCAGTATCGCCAGCTGGTGCAGGTACCCCTTGGTGCCAAAAATGATCATGTCGTCGATCCTTCCCGGGCCTCGGTCCCCCGAACCACCACACCAGACGGTGGCCGCGGTCGGCAACGTGACCGGCCGCAACACTGCCGCACCCTGCACAAGCGCACCGGCCCCCGGAGTCGGCACGATGTGCCGCAGGCCGATGGTGATGCGGGCTCGTCGCACAGCCGCCCCACCCGACCCCCGAAGAGAGAAGAGACAACCGTGCAGATCACCGTCTCCACCGTATCGCTCACCGTCGACGACGTGACCGCCTCACGGCAGTTCTTCACCACCCACCTCGGCTACAGGGAGATCGCCGCCGCCGACGGGTTCGCCTCACTGACCCGGGGCGACGCGGCCGTCGACATCGTCCTGCTGCGCCGGGGCGCCGAGGCCCCGTCCGCGGACCGGCGCGACCCGCACGCCGCCGGGACCGCCCTGGCCTTCACGGTCACCGGCATCGAGGAGGAGGAACGGCGACTGCGGGAGCGGGGCGCGGCCGTCACCCTGCCGCTGCGCAAGGAGCCGTGGGGCGAGAAGCTCTTCCAGGTCACCGACCCCAGCGGGATCGTCGTCCGGTTCGTGGAGTGGGCGGCCCCCGACGAGGTGGCGGAGGACGCGGCCGCCTAGGTCACACCGCAGTCCAGGGCCGCCATCGCCCCCGGCAAGTAGGCGCGCAGGAGTCGCGTCAGGTCCGACCTGCGCTTTGACGTGTCCTCGGGGATCTCCTTCTCCAGTTGGATCAGAGTGACGAAGCGCATCCGCTCGCCTCCTCTGGTGCAGTCGGCGACCGCCATGGCCCCGCGGTCCGCGACGCGCGCCGCGTCACCGACGTCTGCGGGCGAGGGGTGCCCCAGCCGCCGCAGTCCGCGATCCTGTACCTGGAGAGGGTCGGTGTCCGTGGAGACCACATCGCCGGAGGTGTAGACGACGAGGTCGTCGTCCACGGAAACGCGGCACCGCGGGCTGGTGGCGCCTGCGTCGTGGGAACGCTGGGTGAGCTTCTCGCCGTCGGGCAGGAACGGGGAGAGCAGCTGGGAGTCCACGGTCACGCCGCACAGGTCGCCGGGCACCGAGTAGTCGCGGCCGGCGTCCGAGCAACCGGTTGCGACCAGGGTCAGGGCGAGGGCCAGAACGGTGGCCGGGGCGCCCGTGCGGAGGAAGCGCCGACCGGGCCGGCGCAGCCGCGCCCGCTGCGGAGACGTGTGCGTGTTCACTGGTCTCCCGCCAGTCCCTGGGCTCGCGCGTTCCCGTCGAACGCGGCTCCGTTGATCTCGGCTGTGAGGGTGTAGCGGTTGTTGTCCCGGTGGTCGGGGTTGGCGTTCATCCACAGGTCGGCCAACTGCTGCAGCTGGTTCTCGCGGGCGGTGAAGACCTCGCCGTTCTGCCGGGAGATCTCCTCGTTGATGCGCTTCTGCTCGTCCAGTTGCCACTGGTAGGCGAGCGCGTCGACGCCGCGCTGGGCGGCGTCGCCGACCACGGGGATGAAGTTCGCGGCACCACCGAAGCCGTGGTAGAGCCACTTGGCGTCCCAGGACGGGTCGTCCTTGTCCGTCTTCAGCGCCTGATAGCGCGCCTCCTCCAGGAAGCCGGCGGTGTGCCCGGCCCGCAGGAGGGTCTCCTTCGGATCGCTGGGGTGGTCGTCGTAGATGTCGCGGACCATCTCCTGGTTGATGCCGTCGTTGAGGATGCCGTAGGCGTTCTGGTCGCGGGAGACCTGCTTGGCCACTTCCAGCAGCTGGCTGCGGTCCAGCTGCCGGGGATCCTTGGCGTCGTCCGCGAGGGAGCTGGCGGTGTTGTGGACCTCGTCGCCCCAGTTGACCAGGACGGTGGCCATGTCGTCGCGGAACTCGGACGGCATGTCGTCGCCTGCTTCGGACAGGTACTTCAGGGACCGGTCGAGGGCACGGCGGTTGTCCGCCGTGTGCTCCACGGGCACGGCGTTGTGATCGTGGGGGCTGACGCCGGTGGTCGCGGCCACCAGGGCCTTGCCGGTCGCCTCGCGGGACTGGTTGCCGTCGTCGTCGTCGAGCGGTGTGTCATCGAAGACCGGCCGGTCCTTGAGCACCCACTGGGCGTTGTCCTGCGGCTCGGTGGTGTTGAAGAAGTCCGTCGCGGCATCGGGGCTGTGGGACAACGCGGTCATCAGGCCCGTCATCGGGTCGCGGCCGAACTCGTCCCCGATGAAGTTCATCTTCGGCATCGGCTGCAGTCCGGCGTTCCAGTAGCGGTCCGGCAGCCGCATCTTCTTCTCGGTTTCCACCAGGGCGTTGCCGTACTTGTTCAGGAACGCGTCGTCGTAGTCCCCGACGCGCATCAGGTTGCTCATCAGCTGGAAGCCGTACACCTGGGTCCCGCGGGTCTGGATGCGGTCGTCGCCGAGCTGGATCATCTGGTCCTCCCACTGGCGCATCGCGGGAGAGTCGGAGCGGGTGGCACCGGCCAGGACGAGGCTGAGGTTCTTCTGCAGGTCGCCCAGCTGGTCGAGGCGTGATCGCTGCAGCTCGCCGCCGTCGGAGGGGTCGGACAGATCGGCCCAGAAGTCCAGCGTTCCCCGGGGACCGAGCACCGTGGTGAACTTCTCCTGGAAGAGGGGGTCGTCGCGGTGGGTGGCGAGAGCGCGGGTGAGCCGGTCGAACTCCTCGGGCGACATCGAGTCGCCCTTGCTCTTGATGAGGTTCGCGAGGTTCTCGGCCTGCTCCAGAGCCCGGGCGGCGGAGTCCCGGTCCGCGTAGGAGGCGCCCGAGAAGCCGTACTCGGCCTGGTCGACCAGGGCCCGCAGTACCCGGTCGGCCGTGTCGTCGCTCTCGGTGGCCGCTTGCAGGATGCGCTGGACCTCGTCCCTGAGCCGGTTCACGTCCTGCTGGCCGTGCTCGGGAACGGAGGTGCCTTCGGCGGCCCGGTCGGGGTGGATGTTCATGGTGACGGTGAACGACCCGTTACCGGTCTCGACCACGGTCAGGTTCTTCTTCAGCCCGTCGGAGATCGCGTCGTTCAGCTGGTCCCGGTAGCCGACGAGTTCGTCGCGGGCGTCCTTGAGGATGTTGTGGATGCTGGTGGCCTCGGTGTGGGCGTCGGCGAACTCGCCCGCTGTCCTGGTGATGAACTCACGCGTCACCGTGGCGTTCACCCCTGCCCAGTTGGCCTTCTCGGCCGCGCCCTTGAGTCCCTCGCGGGCTTCTTTCTCCAGGGTCTCGAGATGGCCGACCACCCGGGACCAGTCCGTGATCGCGGTGTCCAGCGCGGTGAAGCGGCCGAACCGCAGCGTGTCCAGGTCCATCAGCGACCCGCCTCCTCACTGAAGCCCTTGTCGAGGGTCGCGATGCTGCTCACCATGCCCGCTATGTAGTGCTCGTCTCCCTGGTGCACCTTCTTGGTGAAGTCCAGGTGGTTGGAGATGTGCGCGCAGGCGTCGAGCAGTGACGTCAGCTGTTCCTCCCAGCGTTTCTGCACGTGGTCGAGGCCGCCACCCAAGCTGAAGCCCTGGCCCTTGAGGTCGGAGGCCGCGGACTGGCTGCTGGACCAGGCGTCGCGGCCGTGGTTGCCGAGGGAGTCCCAGAGGTCGAACGCCTTGTTGCCGATGGAGGCGAGGTCCTGCTGATCGACCGTCAGGTCGCCGGCCGGTGCGGAGGTGCCGCCTCCGTCAGCCGGGAGCTGGTTCAACCGCATTCCCGTCGAACGGTGTTCGGCCACCTCGCTTTTCAGCTGTTCCCATTCCTCCCAGGCCATGCCCGAATCCCTCCCCGTCGGGCGCCCGGCTCACCTGCCGTGTTCGCCGACGCGTGTCGTGCCGTGATCTCTGCAACCAAGGACATGCCGAATCGATCAGTTCGGTCCGCTGAACGCAACACTACGACCGAACCTCCTCCGGTCGTCCACCGGTGCTCCACGGCCCGACGCGGCTCGGGCAGCCGGGACATCCGCGCCCCCGGAACCGGACCGAACGGCAGTCGGAACGGTCGGCGGCCGGACGTACGGTGTCGGGAGCGTCGCTCCTGGGGCGCGGGCGGCGGTCGCAGGGCATTCCGCAGGTCGGAGGCGGGGCGACCGGCGAGGGGGCGACCGCGGTGGGCTGGGCCCCGGCCGGCGAGTGGCCCAGGGCCAGGAGACCGACCGATGGGCGGCACACGAGGAGTGCGGAAGCCCTCTGGGAGCCGGATCCCGAGATCGGCTCCCCCATGGCTCCCGGATTGGCCCCGGAACCACTCAGGGGCCCGACCCGCACTGCGGATCAGGCCCCTGACCTGGTACTTCACTGTCGGGGTGGCGGGATTTGAACCCACGACCTCTTCGTCCCGAACGAAGCGCGCTGCCAAGCTGCGCTACACCCCGATCGTCGCTGCTCTCGCGGCGACGACGTTCACTTTAGCCCACTGGGAGCCGGAGGCGAAATCCGGTTTTCGGGGGGCGGCGGACCGGGTTCGGGCGGGCGTGGTCCAGGACCACGAGGAGCACGGCCAGGGCGTAGAGGGCGAGGCCCAGGAGGAGGGCGTTGGCGAGGACGTTCCGGTAGCCGTGCCGGGCGACGTCGAGGAAGGGGTGGAGGTAGCGGTCGGGGGAGCTGGTGAGGAGTTCGCCCCGGGCCAGGATGAAGGCCAGGTAGGCCAGGGGGTACAGCATCCAGGCGGCGGTCCGGCGGAGGTGGAGGCGGGCCGGCGGGGAGAGGAGCAGCCAGTCCAGTACCGCGGCGACGGGCAGCACCGTGTGCAGGGTGTGGGTGGCCAGTGGCTCCAGCCGGTCCACCCCGGTGGTCGCGTCCGTCACCGGGAAGGGCGGGGGCGCGTCCGCCAGGAGGACGTGGTGGGTCAGGGACGCCATGAGCACGTAGAGCAGGGCCGCTCCCGTGAGCGCTCCCGGCAGGGGGTGGCGGACGCCCCAGGCGCGGCGGGCCGAGGCGAGCATGACCAGGGCCAGGAGGAGCGCGCTCTGGACCGTGAAGTGGCTCAGGACCCGCGCCGGGCCGCCGAGGAGGGTCTCCACCAGCACCGCCCCCGCCGCCAGCAGCGCCAGGAGCAGGCGGTACGCCGCTGTCAGCGGGCGGCGTACCAGGGGGACGACGGCCCTGGCGGGGGCGAAGAGGGCGGCCGACGCCGGATGCGTACGCGGCAGGGCGGGGAGATCCGGGAGGTCCCTGGGTATCGGGGCGGTCATGCACCCCAGCGTGGGCGGACGTCCGGTCCGGGGCGACGCGGGTGAGCCGTTCGGGTTACCCGAGGACCCTCTGCTCGCGGCCCACCAGGGTCAGCAGCGTCGCCTCCGGGGGGCAGGCGAAGCGGACCGGGGTGTAGCGGCTGGCGCCGCAGCCCGCGGAGACGTGGAGGTAGGACGTGCGGCCCTCGGACGTGTGCGTGGACAGGCCCTTCACGCGGTCCGTGTCCAGGTCGCAGTTGGTGACCAGGGCGCCGTAGAAGGGGATGCAGAGCTGGCCGCCGTGGGTGTGGCCGGCCAGGATCAGCGGATAGCCGTCGGCCGCGAAGGAGTCCAGGGCGCGCAGGTACGGGGCGTGGACGACGCCCATCGAGAAGTCCGCCGCGTCCGACGGGCCGCCCGAGACCTCCGCGTACCGGTCGCGCTTGATGTGCGGGTCGTCCAGGCCGGTCAGCTCGACCGACGCGCCCTCGATCTTCAGGGTTCCCCTGGTGTTCGTCAGGTTCAGCCAGCCCGCCGCGTCGAAGCCGTCCCGCAGGTCCTCCCACGGGTTGTGGACCACGTCGACCTCCGGGGCGTTGCCGTTCAGACCGTGGCGGCCCTGGACCTTCTCGAGGAGGTAACGGGCGGGGTTGCGCAGCCTGGGGCCGTAGTAGTCGTTGGAGCCGAAGACGTACGCGCCCGGGAACTCCATCAGGGGGCCGAGCGCGTCCAGGACCTCCGGCACGCCCTCGGGGTCGGACAGGTTGTCGCCCGTGTTGAGCACGAGGTCGGGGCGCAGGCCCGCCAGGGAGCGCAGCCAGCGCTGCTTCTTGCGCTGGCCGCCGACCATGTGGATGTCGGAGACCTGGAGCACGCGCAGGGGGCGCATCCCGGACGGGAGGACGGGGACGGTCACCCGTCGGAGGCGGAAGGAGCGGGCCTCGAAGCCCGCCGCGTACAGCAGTCCGGCGGCGCCGGCCGCCGTGATTCCCAGGGGGATCTTGTATCGCGCGCGCATGTGTCCATCGTGTCAGACCCGGGCGGGCGCTCCGCACGCCGCGTGGACGCGAAGCCCTTTAAATCAGCAGGCGTTCCGCCGCGCGCACCTGCGACAATCTAGCCATGACCACGCTCAAGTCGAAGCTGCAGGAAGACCTCAACGCCGCGATCAAGGAGCGCGACGAGCTCCGCTCCTCGACGCTCCGGCTGACGCTCGCCGCGATCACCAAGGAGGAGGTCGCGGGAAAGGAGAAGCGCGAGCTCTCCGACGACGAGGTGCAGAAGGTGATCACCCGCGAGGCGAAGAAGCGCCGTGAGGCGGCGGAGGCCTTCGCTCAGGGCGGCCGTCCCGAGCAGTCCGAGCGGGAGAAGGCGGAGGGCGAGGTGCTGGCGCGGTACCTGCCCAAGCAGCTGTCCGACGAGGAGCTGGACGCGATCGTCACCCAGGCCGTGGAGGAGGCGAAGGCGGCGGGTGCGGAAGGGCCGCGGGCCATGGGCGCCGTGATGAAGATCGTGAACCCGAAGGTGGCCGGACAGGCGGAGGGCGGCCGGGTCGCCGCCGCGGTGAAGAGGCTGCTGGCCGGCTGACCGGCGGTCCCCCGGCCGGACGCGACGGCCGGGCCCGCTCCCGTCGCACCGCGGGAGCGTCGTGAGACGCCGAACGGCCTCTCCTCCGGCAGTCGGGGGAGAGGCCGTTCGACGTGTCCTGCGGGGGCCGTCAGTCGCGTCCGCCGGGGCCCTCGCCCGCCCCCCGGAAGAAGCCCTCCGGGAGGGAGAAGGACGGGTCCGGCTCGCCGCCGCCCGTGCCGTTGCCGCCCCCGTTGCCGCCCCCGACCAGGCCGCCGCCCCCGTTGCCGCCGTCACCGCCGCCGACCAGGCCGCCGCCCCCGCCGTCGCCGTTGCTGCCGTCGTCGTCACGGTTGCCGCCACCGCCGCCACCGCCGCCGCCGTCGCCGCGGTCACGGTCCTGGGCGTCCGGGATGTGGATGATGTTGAAGGACGGGGATTCCTTGCCGGCCAGGGCACCGGTCATGGCGTCCTTCCAGATGGGACCCGGGACCGCGCCACCGAAGACGAGCGCGTGGTACTGGCCGCCGATCGTGATGTTCTTCATCTCGACCTTCTGGCTCGCGCTGCCCACCCAGACGGCTCCCGACATGTTCGGCGTGTAGCCGACGAACCAGGCGTTCTTGCGCTCGTCCGTCGTACCCGTCTTACCGGCGTTGTCGCGGTCGCTGAGGCCGGCCTCCTGACCCGTACCGGAGTCGACCACACCCTGCAGCAGGGTGTTCACCGCGTCCGCGGTCTCCTCGCTCATCGCGCGCGAGCACGTCGACTTCGGAACCTCGAGGGACTTCTGCTCGTTGCCGATCTTCTGGGTGATCGCCTCGATGGCGATCGGCGTGCAGTACATGCCCCGGGAGGCGAAGGCGGCGTACGCGCTCGCCATCGTGAGGGGCGAGAGGCCGGTGGAACCGAGGGTCATCGAGGAGGGGACCTCGGGGATCTTCTCCCCGTTGCCCTGGACGATGCCGAGCTTGTCGGTCATGGTCACCACGGGGCACATGCCGATGTCCTCGATCATCTGCACGAAGTAGGTGTTGACCGACAAGGCCATCGCGTCCCTGAGCGCGTACGGCCCCACCTCGGACTCGTTCTCGTTCTCGAGCTTGTAGCCCCTGTCGTTCACCCAGGGCTTCTCGCACCCGCGCACGGTCGCCGGGTACGGCATCGTGAACGGGGCGGAATACGTCTGCGTCGCCGGCCTGCCCTCCTCCAGCGCCGCCGCCGCCACGAACGGCTTGAAGGTGGAACCCGTCGGGAAGCCGAAGTTGGAGCCGCCCATGGCCTGGTCGACCGAGAAGTTGATCTCCGTTTCGTTCTTGCCGTAGCCGTACGGCTTCGACTGGCCCATCGCGACGATCTTGCCGGTGCCGGGCTCGACCAGTGTGGACGCCGCGGCGACCGAGTCCGACTGGTGGACGTGGTCCTTCAGCGACTGCTGCACCGACGCCTGCGCCTGCGGGTCGAGCGTCGTGCGGATGGTCAGGCCGCCCTGGTTCCAGATCTTCGCCCGGTCGGCCTTGGTCTTCCCGAAGACCGGGTCGCTCAGGAACACCTCGCGCACGTAGTCGCAGAAGAAGCTCGCGTCGTCGACCGCGGTGATGCAGCCGTTCTTCGGCCTGCTGACCTTCAGGCCCAGCGGGGTCTTCGCCGCCTCGGCGGCCTCCTCCCGGGAGATGTCGCCGACCTCGGCCATCCGCTGCAGGACGATGTTGCGCCGCTTCTTCGCCTCGGCCTCGTCGTTGACCGGGTCGTAGCGGCTCGGCGACTGGACGAGGCCGGCGAGGAGGGCGGACTCCTGGAGGTTGAGGTCCTTGGCGGACTTGGAGAAGTAGCGCCGGGCGGCGGCCTCGACGCCGTAGGCCTGCTGGCCGAAGAAGGTGATGTTCAGGTAGTTCTCGAGGATCTTCTTCTTGCCCAGCTCCTCCTCGACCTGGATCGCGTACTTCAGTTCGGCGATCTTGCGGCCGATGGTCTGCTGGGTGGCCTGCGCGACCTTCGTCGGGTCGTCGCCCGCCTCCTCGACGAAGACGTTCTTCACGTACTGCTGCGTGAGGGTGGACGCGCCCTCGGAGACCTCGCCGCTGCGCGCGTTCTTGTTGAGTGCGCGCAGGACGCCCTTGAGGTCGATCGCGCCGTGCTCGTAGAAGCGCGAGTCCTCGATCGCGACGATCGCCTTCTGCAGGTGCGGCGAGATGTCCTTGAGGTCGACCACCGTGCGGTCGCGCGAGTAGACGGTGGCGATCTGGCCGCCGTCGGCGTCGAGGATGGTGGTGCGCTGGCTCAGCGGCGGCGTCTTGAGGTTGGCCGGGAGCTCGTCGAAGCTCTCGACCGATCCCTTGGCCGCGAGGCCGAGCGCGCCCACGGCGGGCAGCGCGATGCCGGCCATGAGGGCCCCCGCGAGGACACTGACACCGAGGAACTTGGCGGCCTGCTGCGTGGAGGACAGGCCACCGCCCGAGCGCTTCTTTGGCATGGGAGCAGCCTACGTTCTCATTTGCCGGACAAGCGTATATGCCTTGGCCTAAGCTGCTCTCAACTGTCACAGCAGTGAGGCCACGTATCAATACGTCCGGCGACCCCGAATCGTTCCGGATCTCCTCGACTTTTTTCGTACGCGTGTCCGCCGAGGAGTGTTGAGTGCGTGTCCGGATCTGTCTCGTGTGTCATGCGGTGCCCGTTGTGACGCAGTGGAACTGACCTGGAATGCCGGTTTCGTCGCGCATGTCGCCCCCTCACTCCCCCGGGTGATCTGCCGCTTACCCATAGTCCGTTCGGGCCATTCAAGATTGGGCCCGCTGGGGGTGTTGCGCCGTGCCCGCCTTCCGTAACGTCCTCAACTGGCGGCGGTGAATATGCCGCTGCCGCCGTGGGGGAGCCTCGATTCGGGAGAGGACGGCGCCGGTATGGGCTGGGTTACCGACTGGAGTGCGCAGGCCGCCTGCCGCACTACCGATCCGGATGAACTGTTCGTTCAGGGAGCAGCGCAGAACAGGGCCAAGGCGGTGTGCACCGGGTGTCCGGTACGCACCGAATGCCTGGCTGACGCGCTCGACAACCGCGTCGAGTTCGGCGTGTGGGGAGGCATGACGGAGCGTGAGCGCCGCGCACTGCTGCGCCGGCGGCCGACCGTGACCTCCTGGCGCAGGCTGCTGGAGACCGCGCGCTCGGAGTACGAGCGGGGATCGGGTCTCGTACCGCTCGACGACGAGGTGTACGAGGACTACGCGGCGGTGAGCTGAGGACCCTCGGGGTTCTCGGTCCCGCCCGGTTCCGGCCGAGGGTGTCGTCAGGGCGTCCCGGGCAGCTCCGGCCGGTGGGCCGCGAGCCGGTCGCCGATGTCCCGCAGCCCCGCGAGGTCGTGCACGTCGCCGGGCAGCGCGGCCACCTCGGTCACCGCCACCTCGGGGTGGAGCGCGGTGAAGCGGTCGCGTGTGCGCTGCTCGCGCGAGAGCAGCCGCATCCGCTCGGCGTGCAGCCTCAACAGGCCCGCGGTGAGCAGGTCGACGGTCCGGTCCGCGTCCGCTCCCGTGTCGTTCGTGCTCGCGCCTTCGGTGTCGTCGGCGGGGGCGGGGGAGCCTGTGCCGGGGGTGTCCGAAGCCGGTGTCCCGGAAGCGGGGGGCGAACCGGGGAGGTCTGAACTGCCGTACGCCTCGGGAGAGTTACGAAGTCCAGCTTTCCCGTCCTCCTGATCCACAATGCGGGAGTCCTCAAGATTTTCCGCGGCGGCCAGCGCCCGCTCGGCCGACAGCAGGTCCGCGCCGCTGCCGTGCACCCGGTTGAGGACCAGCCCGGCCAGCGGCATCCCCTCCGCCGCCAGCCGCTCCACGAAGTACGCGGCCTCGCGCAGCGCGTCCCGCTCCGGGGCCGCCACCACCAGGAACGCCGTCCCGGGCGCCTGGAGCAGCTTGTACGTGGCGTCCGCACGCGTACGGAACCCGCCGAACATCGAGTCCATCGCGGCCACGAACGTCTGCACGTCCTTCAGCAGCTGGCCACCGAGCACCTTGCCCAGGACGCCGGTCATCATCGACATCCCGACGTTCAGGAACTTCATCCCCGCACGGCCGCCGACCTTCGCCGGGGCCAGCAGCACGCGGATCAGCTTGCCGTCGAGGAAGGACCCGAGCCGCTTGGGGGCGTCCAGGAAGTCCAGCGCGGAACGGGAGGGCGGGGTGTCGACCACGATGAGGTCCCACTCGTCCCGGGACCTCAGCTGGCCCAGCTTCTCCATCGCCATGTACTCCTGCGTGCCGGCGAAGCCCGCGGAGAGCGACTGGTAGAAGGGGTTGCCCAGGATCGAGGCGGCCCGGTCGGGGTCCGCGTGCCCCTCGACGATCTCGTCGAAGGTGCGCTTCATGTCGAGCATCATCGCGTACAGCTCGCCGCCCGCGGACTCGTCGATGCCCTTCACCCGGCGCGGGGTGTTGTCGAGCGAGTCGATGCCCATGGACTGGGCGAGCCGGCGGGCCGGGTCGATGGTGAGGACCACCACCTTGCGTCCCTGTTCGGCCGCGCGCAGGCCGAGCGCCGCGGCGGTGGTCGTCTTGCCGACCCCGCCCGAGCCGCAGCACACCACGATCCGGGTGGCGGGGTCCTCGATCAGCGGGTCGATGTCGAGGGCGTGGGTGGGGGAGAGGCGGTGACGGGCCGGGTCCTGGTCCTGCGCCGGTTCCGGACGACGACTCATGACATCCCCTGCTTCCGGTGCTTGCGACTCGTGACGGGGCCGGTACGGCGGCGGCGGTCGCCCCGGGGCCGTACCGTGCGGGCGCGGCCGGTCATGACACGCCCTGTTCGCGCAGCCGCCTGGCCAGTCGGTACAGGCCGGCCAGGTCCATGCCCTCCGTGAGCAGCGGAAGCTCGTGCAACGGCACGCCGAGGTCCGCCAGCACGGCGCGCTGCTCGGTCTCCAGCGCGTACCGCTCGGCGTACTCCTCCGCCTGCGCGAGCAACGGGTCCACCAGCCGCTCGGCGTGTCCCCCGCGCCGCGCGCCACCGAGGCCGGCGGACGACAGCGCCCGCGCGACGGAGGAACGAGGGACCGTCTCCACGAGTTCCAGCCCGGCCGCGTCCAGCACCTCCGGCCGGACCATGTTCACCACGACCCGTCCCACCGGAAGCCGCGCGGCACGCAGTTCCGCGATGCCGTCGGCGGTCTCCTGGACCGGCATCTCCTCCAGCAGCGTCACCAGGTGCACGGCCGTCTCCGGCGATTTCAGCACCCGCATGACCGCCTGCGCCTGATTGTGTATCGGGCCGATCCTGGCGAGCCCGGCCACCTCGTCGTTGACGTTGAGGAAGCGGGTGATGCGGCCGGTCGGCGGGGCGTCCATCACGACGTAGTCGTAGACGAACCGCCCGTCCCGGTCCTTGCGGCGCACCGCCTCGCACGCCTTGCCGGTGAGCAGGACGTCCCGCACGCCGGGGGCGATGGTGGTGGCGAAGTCGATCGCGCCGAGCTTCTTGAGGGCCCGGCCGGCGCTGCCGAGCTTGTAGAACATCTGGAGATAGTCCAGGAGGGCCAGTTCGGCGTCGATGGCGAGGGCGTACACCTCGCCGCCTCCCGGAGCGACGGCGATCTTCCGTTCCTCGTAGGGCAGTGCCTCCGTCTCGAAGAGTTGTGCGATGCCCTGGCGGCCCTCGACCTCGACGAGGAGCGTCCGCTTCCCCTCCGTGGCCAGGGCCAGCGCGAGGGCCGCGGCCACCGTGGTCTTGCCGGTTCCGCCCTTGCCACTGACGACCTGGAGCCTGCTCACGTCTTCGAGACTAAATGCTCTTCCCGCGCCCCGTCGGATCCGGGTGGCGGTTCCCGGCCGGCGCGCCCCCGCGCGAGGGGGCGGTGCGGGGGCCGCGTCCCGTGCGGGCGGGGGCTAGAGTCGGCCGCATGACCAAGTGGGAATACGCGACTGTGCCGCTGCTCGTCCACGCAACGAAGCAGATTCTGGACACCTGGGGCGAGGACGGCTGGGAGCTCGTCCAGGTCGTGCCCGGGCCGAACAACCCCGAGCAGCTGGTGGCCTACCTGAAGCGGGAGAGGCAGGGATGAGCGCCGTCGAGGCGAAACTGGCCGAGCTGGGCCTGAGCCTGCCGGAGGTCGTCCCGCCGCTGGCCGCGTACCAGCCTGCCGTGCGGTCGGGACGGTACGTCTTCACCGCCGGCCAGCTGCCCATGGTGGAGGGCAAGCTTCCGCTGACCGGCAAGGTCGGCGCGGAGGTCACCGCCGAAGAGGCCAAGGAGCTGGCGCGCACCTGCGCGCTGAACGCCCTCGCCGCGGTCAAGTCCGTCGCCGGGGACCTGGACCGCGTGGCGCGCGTGGTGAAGGTCGTCGGCTTCGTGGCCTCCGCCGCGGACTTCACCGGCCAGCCGGGCGTCCTCAACGGCGCGAGCGAACTGCTCGGCGAGGTCCTCGGCGACAAGGGCGTCCACGCCCGCAGCGCGGTGGGCGTCGCGGTACTGCCCCTGGACGCCCCGGTGGAGGTCGAGATCCAGGTGGAACTCACGGAGGCGTAGCCCGCGCCGCCGGGTCCCGCGGGGCGCGGGACCCGGCGATGACGACGCCCGGCGCCCGGAGCGAGGGTGTGGTCCGGTGCCCGCGACCCCGGTGCGCGGCGCCGTGGAACCGGCGCCCGGCGTGAGGGCGGGCCCTGATGGGGCGGCGCCCGGTGCGCGGCGCCCCGGGCCTGACGCCCGGTGCGCGGCGGCGTGCTGGGGCGCCGGCGCCCGGCCCGACGGCGTGTCCCGGTGAGCACGGCGCCCGCAGTGCGGGCGCCGGGACCGGGCCGCCTGGCACGAGGGCGCGCCCACGGGTCCCCTGGCGCCCGGTGCGGGAATGCCCGCGTCCGGTGCGTCGGCGGGGGAGGCGGGGACGTGCGCCGTCCTCCTCGGCCCCGTACGAGACGTGCGCGGCTCGTCCGGGTGACCGAAGCCCCGAAGCCCCGGGGCGCCGGGCGTGAGCCGTGCGGCCACCGCCGTGTCGGCCGCCGGTCCCGCCGTCCTCCGCGGGCACTCGAACATCCG
This sequence comes from Streptomyces sp. 12E, assembly GCF_055633275.1. Taxonomy (NCBI): domain Bacteria; kingdom Bacillati; phylum Actinomycetota; class Actinomycetes; order Kitasatosporales; family Streptomycetaceae; genus Streptomyces; species Streptomyces sp. 12E. The sequence continues at coordinate 3,943,480 of NZ_JBVNCJ010000001.1, forward strand.
CCCGTCTCGGGATAGCCTCCGGCCATGGTGAATGCGCAGGCCGGCGGGCAGTGGTACCCGCCCGAGTGGCCGGAGCGGATCCGTGCGCTGGCGGACGGCGGCCTCACGCCGGTCGTGCCGAAGCGCGCGGCCACCGTCATGCTGCTCAAGGACACCGGTGACGGGCCCGCCGTGCACATGCTGCGCAGGCGTGCGTCCATGGCGTTCGCGGGCGGCGCGTACGCCTACCCCGGCGGCGGCGTCGACCCGCGGGACGACGACCGGCACGTCCGTTGGGCGGGCCCCGCGCGCGCGTGGTGGGCGGACCGGCTCGGCGTCGACGGGGCGGAGGCCCAGGCGATCGTCTGCGCGGCCGTGCGGGAGACCTACGAGGAGGCCGGCGTCCTGCTCGCCGGACCCACCCCCGACTCCGTGGTCGGCGACACGTCCGGCGACGACTGGGAGGCGGACCGTGCCGCGCTCGTCGCGCGGGAGACGTCCTTCGCGGAGTTCCTGGACCGCCGCGGGCTGGTCCTGCGCTCGGACCTGCTCGGCGCGTGGACGCGGTGGATCACCCCCGAGTTCGAGCCCCGTCGCTACGACACCTGGTTCTTCGTCGCCGCGCTCCCGGCGGGCCAGCGCACCCGCAACGCCTCCACCGAGGCCGACCGCACGGTGTGGATCACACCCCGCGCGGCGGCCGGGGCGTACGACCGGGGCGAGCTGCTGATGATGCCGCCGACCATCGCCACACTGCGCCAGCTCACGGCGTACGGAACGGCCGCGGAGGCGCTCGTCGCGGCGCCCGCGCGGGATCTCACGCCGGTGCTGGCCACCGCGCGCCTGGTGGAGGGCGAGATCGTGCTCTCCTGGCCGGGACACGACGAGTTCACCCGGCACGTCCCGGCCGGGGGAGCCCTCGCATGACGGACGCGAGCACCCTTCCCGGCCAGCCGCGGGGCGGCGTCCTCTCCGGTCCCGCCACCGCGCGTGCCGTCAACGTGCTGGCCCCCAACGCCTCGGCGATGACCCTGGACGGCACCAACACCTGGATCCTGTCGGAACCGGACTCCGGCCTCGCCGTCGTGGTCGACCCCGGCCCGCTGGACGACGGACACCTGCGGCACGTCGTCGGCACGGCCGAGCGGGCCGGCAAGCGCGTCGCCCTCACCCTCCTGACGCACGGTCACCCCGACCACGCCGAGGGCGCCGCCCGGTTCGCCGAGCTGACCGGCACGAAGGTGCGGGCACTGGACCCGGCGCTGCGGCTCGGCGACGAGGGGCTGGCCGCCGGGGACGTCGTCACCGTCGGAGGGCTGGAGCTGAGGGTCGTACCGGCCCCCGGTCACACGGCCGACTCGCTGTGCTTCCATCTCCCGGCCGACCGGGCGGTCCTCACGGGCGACACCGTCCTGGGCCGCGGCACGACCGTCGTGGCCCATCCCGACGGCCGCCTCGGCGACTACCTGGACACGCTGCGCCGGCTCAGGTCGCTCACGGTCGACGACGGCGTCCACACGGTGCTGCCCGGTCACGGACCCGTCCTGGAGGACGCCCAGGGCGCCGTCGAGTTCTACCTCGCCCACCGGGCCCACCGCCTCGCCCAGGTCGAGACGGCCGTCGAGGACGGCCACCGCACCCCGTCCGAGGTCGTCGCCCACGTCTACGCCGACGTCGACCGTTCCCTGTGGCCGGCCGCGGAACTCTCGGTGCGCGCCCAGCTGGAGTACCTCCGGGAGCACGGGCTCATCTAGCCCCCCGGAGACCGCGGGGGCGCGCACGCCCGGCGCGCGGACACGGCGGAGCCCCGCTCCCGAGGGGGAGCGGGGCTCCGGGGCCGGGTGTCAGCGTGAGCGCTTCGCGAGGCGTTCGACGTCCAGGAGGATCACCGCGCGGGCCTCCAGGCGGAGCCAGCCGCGCTGGGCGAAGTCCGCCAGGGCCTTGTTGACCGTCTCGCGGGACGCGCCGACCAGCTGGGCCAGTTCCTCCTGCGTGAGGTCGTGCACGACGTGGATGCCCTCCTCGGACTGCACGCCGAAGCGGCGGGAGAGGTCCAGCAGGGCGCGGGCGACACGGCCGGGGACGTCCGAGAAGACCAGGTCCGACATCGCGTCGTTGGTCTTGCGCAGCCGGCGCGCGACGGCCCGCAGCAGCGCCGTGGCCACCTCGGGGCGGGCGCTCAGCCAGGGCGTCAGGTCGCCGTGGCCCAGGCCGAGCAGCTTGACCTCGGTGAGCGCCGTGGCGGTCGCGGTGCGCGGGCCCGGGTCGAAGAGCGACAGCTCACCGATCAGCTCGCCGGGACCGACCACGGCGAGCATGTTCTCGCGGCCGTCGGGGGACGTGCGGTGCAGTTTGACCTTGCCCTCGGTGACCACGTAGAGGCGGTCGCCGGGGTCGCCCTCGTGGAACAGGGAGTCGCCCCGTGCGAGGGTCACCTCACTCATGGAGGCGCGAAGCTCGGCGGCCTGCTCGTCGTCGAGCGCCGCGAAGAGCGGATTCCGCCGCAGAACGTCGTCCACGAGTTCTCTCCTTGTCGGCCTGCTCAGGGGATCTTGTTCCCCCACGTACCAGGGGACCGTGGTTCCCATTTTGCCGGACGGTCCAAACAGTGTGATCTGTCACAAGGATGCCGTACGGACCGGTCGGGGTAAGCGGCAGGGGTCCGATTGGACGCCGGTCTTCGGGGTCCGGGGCGGATGTCGGCGCCGGGTCGTAGGCTGGCCGGGTGTCCAAATCGCCGGTGAGAGCACAGGCCGAGGGAGCTGCGCGAGTGGGTGTACGTCGCGATTCCGCTGTGGGCGAACAAGGCTCCGATGGCGGTAGGCAAACGGCGGAAACGGCAAAGAGGTCACCGTTGAAGAAGGAACCGGCGGTCCGCGCGAGCGGGACGGCCGAAGGGACGAGCGGGCCGGCGGAGGCCGCGGCCGGGAAGCCGGCGGCGAAGAGGGCGACCGGGGCGAAGAGGGTGTCCGGGGCGAAGAGGACGGCCGCAGGGAAGTCCGCCCCCGCGAGGACCGCCGTCAAGCCGGCGGGGAACGAGTCGCGCACCGCGCTGGTCCGCCGCGCGCGCCGGATCAACCGCGAGCTCGCCGAGGTGTTCCCGTACGCCCACCCGGAGCTGGACTTCGAGAACCCCTTCCAACTCGTCGTCGCCACCGTGCTGTCGGCCCAGACCACCGACCTGCGCGTCAACCAGACGACCCCCGCCCTCTTCGCGAAGTACCCCACCCCCGAGGACCTGGCCGCCGCCGACCCCGAGGAGGTGGAGGAGATCCTGCGCCCCACCGGCTTCTTCCGGGCCAAGACCAGGTCGGTCATAGGGCTGTCCAAGGCGCTGGTGGAGGACTTCGGCGGGGAGGTGCCCGGCCGGCTCGAGGATCTCGTCAAACTGCCCGGGGTGGGCCGCAAGACGGCGTTCGTCGTGCTCGGCAACGCCTTCGGCCGCCCGGGAATCACCGTGGACACCCACTTCCAGCGGCTGGTGCGCCGTTGGAGGTGGACCGAGGAGACCGACCCCGACAAGATCGAGGCGGCCGTCGGCGCGCTCTTCCCCAAGAAGGACTGGACCGACCTGTCCCACCACGTCATCTGGCACGGCCGCCGCATCTGCCACGCCCGCAAGCCCGCCTGCGGCGCCTGCCCCATCGCGCCGCTCTGTCCGGCGTACGGCGAGGGCGAGACGGACCCGGAGAAGGCGGAGAAGCTGCTGAAGTACGAGAAGGGCGGCTTCCCGGGCCAGCGTCTGAAGCCCCCGCAGGCCTACCTGGACGCCGGCGGCAGGCCCGCCCCGCCGCTGGGGGCCGGATGACGGAGCGGCGTGTGCGGCGGCCCGCGGAACGATCTCGGGGCCGCCGGGCGTTGGATCCGTGGGACGCGGTCGGACGACGGGGGTGGCGATGACACGGACGAGCGGTGCCCGGGGCGGTCCGATGACGCTCAGCCAGGAGGGGTTGCCCTCCTGGCTGGACCCGGTGGTCCGCGCGGCGGAGACGGTCCGGCCGGGACAGCTGAGCCGCTTCCTGCCCCCGGAGAACGGCACGGGGCGCCAGTCCGCCGTCCTCATCCTCTTCGGCGACGGCGAGCGCGGCCCGGAACTGCTGCTCATGGAGCGCGCGAGCTCACTGCGCTCGCACGCCGGGCAGCCGTCCTTCCCCGGTGGCGCCCTCGACCCCGAGGACGGCGACCCGCACGGCGACGGTCCGCTGCGGGCGGCCCTGCGCGAGGCCGAGGAGGAGACCGGGCTCGATCCGTCCGGCGTCCAGCTGTTCGGCGTGCTGCCGAAGCTCTACATCCCGGTCAGCGGATTCGTCGTCACCCCCGTGCTGGGCTGGTGGCGGGTGCCCAGCCCGGTGGGGGTCGTCGACCCGAACGAGACCGCGCGGGTGTTCACCGTCCCCGTGGCGGACCTCACCCACCCGGACAACCGCGCGACCGCGGTCCACCCCAGCGGTCACCAGGGGCCGGCGTTCCTGGTCGAGTCGGCCCTCGTGTGGGGCTTCACCGCCGGGGTCATCGACCGGCTGCTGCACTTCGCGGGGTGGGAGCTGCCCTGGGACCGGGACAGGCGCATCCCGCTGGACCGGCGGTCATGACAGGGTGGGCGCCGTGCTGGGTCGGACGAGGCGAGGCGTGAAGCGGTGAACGTGCTGGACATCCTGTTGCTCGTCGCCGCCGTGTGGTTCGCGGTCGTCGGCTACCGCCAGGGCTTCGTCGTCGGCATCCTGTCGGTGATCGGCTTCCTGGGCGGTGGTCTCGTCGCCGTCTACGCGCTGCCCGTCATCTGGGACGCACTGACGGACGACTCCGAGGTCGGTACGACGGCCGCCGTCGTCGCGGTCGTCGTCGTCATCGTCTGCGCCTCCGTCGGCCAGGCCCTGACCACTCATCTCGGCAACAAGCTGCGCCGCCACATCACCTGGTCGCCGGCGCGCGCGCTGGACGCGACGGGCGGCGCCCTGGTCAACGTCGTCGCGATGCTCCTGGTCGCCTGGCTGATCGGCTCGGCCCTCGCCGGTACGACGCTGCCGACGCTCGGCAAGGAGGTCCGCGGCTCCAAGGTGCTGCTCGGGGTCTCCCGGGCGCTGCCCGACCGGGCCGACACCTGGTTCGCCGACTTCTCCTCCATCCTCGCGCAGAACGGCTTCCCGCAGGTCTTCAGTCCCTTCGCCAGCGAGCCGATCACCGACGTCCGGCCCCCGGACCCGGCCCTGGCGGGCAGCCCCGTCGCCCTCCGCGCGCAGCGCTCCATCGTCAAGGTGATGGGCACCGCCCCGAGTTGCGGCAAGGTCCTGGAGGGCACCGGATTCGTCTTCGCCGAGCGCCGCGTCATGACCAACGCGCACGTCGTGGGCGGCGTCGACGAGCCGACCGTGCAGATAGGCGGTGAGGGCAGGAGGTACGACGCGACGGTCGTCCTCTACGACTGGAAGCGCGACATCGCCGTCCTCGACGTGCCCGAACTCAAGGCGCCCGCGCTGCGCTTCACCGCCGAGGACGCGAGCAGCAACGACAGCGCGATCGTCGCCGGCTTCCCGGAGAACGGGGCGTACGACGTCCGTTCCGCGCGTGTGCGGGGGCGCATCACGGCCAACGGCGCGGACATCTACCGCCGGGGCACGGTCCGCCGCGACGTGTACTCCCTGTACACGACCGTCCGTCAGGGAAACTCCGGCGGCCCGCTGCTGACCCCCGAGGGGGAGGTCTACGGCGTGATCTTCGCGAAGTCCAGGGACGACGCGGAGACCGGCTACGCGCTCACCGTGGACGAGATCCGGGAGGACGTCGCCAAGGGCCGCGCCGCGAACCAGCAGGTGGACAGCGACAGCTGCGCACTCTAGGACGGGCCCTGGTGCCGAGGAACAGTCGTACGGTCGTACGGTCCGTCAGCCGCGCGGGTGGCGCAGGCGGACGGAGACCCAGCGGGCCCGGCGGCGGAGGATGCGCGGGATGCCCACCTTGAGGTCCGTACCTGCCATCTGCGGTGCACCGCCTCGCTGGTGGGAACCCATACCGCCCGCCGAGCGGCGGTCACGGCTTGCGTCACTGTAGTCGTGCGTCCAGCCCATACCCCGACGTCTGCCCCCGCCCCAAGGTCGATAACCACCTCACGCGCACTCAATTGGCGTATGCGCCGGGCAATTGGCCGATCGCCGGACGAGCGCTCGATCCGATCACCGGTCGGGTTCGGGATCCTTCAGCCAATTGATCAGTTCCGTCGAGAAAGCGACCGGATCCTCTTCGTGCGGGAAGTGCCCCAGCCCGTCGAACAACCGCCAGCGGTACGGCGCTTCCACGTACTCCCCGGACCCCGCGGCACTGCGCGTGCGCACGACCGGGTCCAGCGAGCCGTGCAGATGCAGCGTGGGCACCCGCACCGGCCGCTTCATCCTGCGGTTGAACTGGATGCCGTCCGGGCGGGCCAGGGAGCGCACCATCCAGCGGTACGGCTCGATCGAGCAGTGCGCCGTGGACGGGATGCACATGGCCCGCCGGTAGTTCTCCAGCGCCTCCTCGTCCGGCAGGTGCGGCCCGGACCAGTCCCGGATGAAATCGGCCACCAGCGCCCCGTCGTCTGCGGTGAGCCGGCGCTCCGGGATCCAGGGCCGCTGGAACCCCCAGACGTGGGACAGGGCGGCCGACTGCCGGGCGTCGGAGACCAGAGCCGAGCGCCAGCGCCGCGGATGCGGCATGGACGCGACCGCGAGCCGCCGTACGAGCTTGGGGCGCATCGCCGCGGCCGTCCACGCCAGGTACCCGCCCAGGTCGTGGCCGACCAGCGCGGCGTCCGGCTCGCCGAGGGAGCGGATCACCCCGGTGACGTCCAGCGCGAGGTTGGCCGGGTCGTAGCCGCGCGGTGTGCGGTCGCTGCCGCCGACACCGCGCAGGTCCATGGCGACGGCCCGGAACCCGGCGTCGGCGAGCGCCGTGAGCTGGTGCCGCCAGGTCCACCAGAACTGCGGGAAGCCGTGCAGCAGCAGCACCAGGGGGCCGTCGCCCAGCTCCGCGATGTGGAAGCGGGCGCCGTTGGCGGCGACGTCCCGGTGCGTCAGTCCGGCGCCGCCGGGGATGTCGAGCCGTACGACCGAGGCGGGCTGCGCCGGAGGGGTGGCGGGATCCGTCATGAAGACGAGCGTGCCACAGCCTCGATGGCCCGGGGACCCCGGTCCTCGGGCAGCTCGGGGCGGGGGTGCGGCTTGGCCTTCTGCAGCACGCCCGCCGTCTCCTTCATCGAGGCGGCGACCTTCTGCGGGCCCCGGCCCTTCTTCGCCTTCTTCGCGAAGACGACGCCGATCAGACCGAGGAGGGCCGCCACGATGCAGTTCGCCAGGAAGGACAGCAGGAAGCAGAGCGCGAGGTTCCAGCCGCTCCAGGTGCGGATGCCGTAGGCCAGTGCGAAGCTCAGCATCGGCAGGGAGAACAGGAGCACCAAGCCGGCCAGCGTGAACAGGCCGCCGCTGGTCGCGCCCCGTTTGACGTCCTGCTTGAGCTGCGCCTTCGCCAGCGCGATCTCGTCGTGCACCAGCGCCGACATGTCCGCCGTCGCCGAGGCGAACAGCTGGCCGATGCTGCGTTCGGCGCCGACCGGGCTGCCGTCGGGTGCGCTCATCGCGGTCTCCCTTTCTGCGTACGCTTCTGTGTCCTCGCGTACGGTTCAGTCTTTTGTACCGTCTCGTCAGATCATGCCGGACCGTCGTGCTCCTCGCCTGCCCCGCCCGTCACTTCGGCAAGCGCGTCCCGCTCGGCAGCCTTCTCCCGGGCGAGGCGCCGGTGCTCGGCCGCCTTGTGCGCGTGGAGCTCCGCCATGCGCAGGTGGTACGCCGGGTCGTCCTGCTCGTAGACGTCCGGTACGCCGCTGTGGTCCTCGTCGCGCTCCTCCTCCTCGGTCAGCCTGCGGTACTTGACGTTCCGTATCTTCAGCAGCACCGTCGCGACCACGGTGGCGATCAGCGAGCCGGTCAGGACCGCCGCCTTGACGCTGTCGGTCATCGGCGCGTCGCCTTCGAAGGCGAGTTCCCCGATGAGCAGCGAGACGGTGAACCCGATCCCGGCGAGGGTCGCCACCGCGAACACGTCCGCCCAGGCCAGGTCGTCGCTGAGCGAGGCCCTGGTGAAGCGTGCCGTCAGCCACGTACCGCCGAAGATGCCGAGCGTCTTGCCGACGACGAGCCCGAGCACCACGCCGAGCGTCTCGGGCTGGGTGAACACGTCCGCGAGGGCGTCGCCGGAGATCGCCACGCCCGCGCTGAACAGGGCGAACAGCGGCACCGCGAGGCCCGCGGAGAGCGGCCGGACGAGGTGCTCGATGTGCTCGCCGGGGGAGTGCTCCTCACCCTCGTGGCGGTGGCAGCGCAGCATCAGGCCCATGGCGACACCGGCGATGGTGGCGTGGACGCCGCTGTTGTACATCAGCGCCCACACGACCAGCGCGAGCGGCACGTACACGTACCAGCCGCGCACGCCCTTGCGCAGCAGCAGCCAGAAGACGACCAGCCCCGCCACCGCGCCGCCGAGCGCCGTGAAGTTCAGGTCGTCGGTGAAGAAGACCGCGATGATCAGGATCGCGAACAGGTCGTCGACGACGGCGAGGGTGAGCAGGAAGGCCCGCAGCGCGCTCGGCAGGGAGGTCCCGATGACGGCGAGCACGGCGAGCGCGAAGGCGATGTCGGTGGCGGTGGGCACGGCCCAGCCGGCCAGGGAGCCGCCGCCCACGCCGCTGGTGAGCGCGTAGACCAGCGCCGGGGCGGCCATGCCGCACAGGGCGGCGACGACGGGGAGCATGGCGGCCTTGGGATCGCGCAGGTCACCGGCGACCAGTTCGCGTTTGAGCTCGATGCCCGCGACGAAGAAGAAGACGGCGAGCAGCCCGTCGGCGGCCCAGTGCGCCACGGACAGGTCGAGCCCGAGGGCCTCGGGGCCGAAGTGGAAGTGGCTGACGCTCTCGTAGCTGTCGTGCAGCGCGGGCACGTTCGCCCAGACCAGCGCGGCGACGGCGGCGAGGAGGAGCAGGACGCCGCCGACCGTCTCGGTGCGCAGTGCGTCCACCACGTACGACCGCTCGGGCAGGGAGAGGCGTCCGAGGGCCTTGCGGGGGCTGGGGGTGCGGGGCGTGGTCACGGGGAGTTCCTCCGGTCGGCGGGCAGCACGAATCGTGTGCCGACCAGACTTCCCGGCGCCCCATGAGACAGCTTTTCTTTAGCGTATCTAACGTGCTTCCGGAGTGCATCAGCAGCATCTCGGGCACCTCGCGCACGGATGCGCGGGGTGCCCGAGACGGTCGGTCGCTGCCCGCTCAGTCCTCGCCGGGCGCCTGGGGCAGCTTGGCCTGGATGAGATCCATGACCGTGCTGTCCGTCAGCGTCGTGACGTCGCCGAGCTGGCGGTTCTCCGCGACGTCCCGCAGCAGACGGCGCATGATCTTGCCGGAGCGGGTCTTCGGCAGCTCGGCCACCGGCAGGATCCGCTGGGGCTTGGCGATCGGGCCGAGCGTGGCGCCCACGTGGCCGCGCAGCTCACCGACGAGGTCCTCGCTCTCCGCCGCCGTACCGCGCAGGATCACGAAGGCGACGATCGCCTGCCCGGTCGTCTCGTCCGCCGCGCCGACCACGGCCGCCTCGGCGACCGACGGGTGGGAGACGAGCGCGGACTCGACCTCCGTGGTGGAGATGTTGTGGCCGGACACCAGCATCACGTCGTCGACCCGGCCGAGCAGCCAGATGTCGCCGTCGTCGTCCTTCTTGGCGCCGTCGCCGGCGAAGTACCTGCCCTCGAAGCGCGACCAGTAGGTGTCGATGAACCGCTGGTCGTCGCCCCAGATGGTGCGCAGCATCGACGGCCACGGCTCGGTGAGGACCAGGTAGCCGCCGCCGCCGTCGGGCACCTCGTTCGCCTCGTCGTCGACGACGGTCGCGGCGATGCCGGGCAGCGGGGTCTGGGCGGAGCCCGGCTTGGCGTCGGTCACGCCCGGCAGCGGGGAGATCATGATGCCGCCGGTCTCGGTCTGCCACCAGGTGTCCACCACCGGGGTGCGGTCCGCGCCGATGTTCTTGCGGTACCAGATCCACGCCTCGGGGTTGATCGGCTCGCCCACCGAGCCCAGCACCCGCAGGCTGCCGAGGTCGAACTTGGCGGGGATGTCGTCGCCCCACTTCATGAACGTGCGGATCGCGGTGGGCGCCGTGTAGAGGATCGTCACGCCGTACTTCTGCACGATCTCCCAGAAGCGGCCCTGGTGCGGGGTGTCCGGCGTGCCCTCGTACATCACCTGGGTGGCGCCGTTGGCGAGCGGGCCGTAGACGATGTAGGAGTGCCCGGTGACCCAGCCGACGTCGGCCGTGCACCAGTACACGTCCGTCTCCGGCTTGAGGTCGAACACGGCCCAGTGCGTGTACGCCGTCTGGGTCAGGTAGCCGCCGGAGGTGTGCAGGATGCCCTTCGGCTTACCCGTCGTCCCCGAGGTGTAGAGGATGAACAGCGGGTGCTCGGCCCCGAACGCCTGGGGGGTGTGCTCGGCGCTCTGCCGCTCCACCAGGTCGTGCCACCACACGTCGCGGCCCTCGGTCCAGGCGACGTCCTGGCCGGTGCGGCGGACGACGAGGACGTGCTCGACGGTGCCGGCCTTGGCGATCGCCTCGTCCACGGCCGGCTTGAGCGCGGAGGGCTTGCCGCGCCGGTAGCCGCCGTCGGCCGTGATGACGACACGCGCGTCGGCGTCCTGGATACGGGTGGCGAGCGCGTCTGCCGAGAAACCGCCGAAGACGACGGAGTGCGTGGCGCCGATGCGGGCGCAGGCCAGCATCGCGACCGCGGTCTCCGGGATCATCGGCATGTAGACGGCGACCCGGTCGCCCTGCCGGACGCCGAGCTCCAGCAGGGCGTTGGCGGCCTTGGAGACCTCGCCCTTGAGCTGGGCGTAGGTGATGGCGCGGCTGTCGCCCGGCTCGCCCTCGAAGTGGATGGCGACCCGGTCGCCGTGCCCGGCCTCCACATGCCGGTCCACGCAGTTGTGGGCGACGTTGAGCTCGCCGTCCTTGAACCACTTGGCGAACGGCGGGTTCGACCAGTCCAGGGTCTCGGTGGGCTCGGTGGCCCAGGTCAGTCGGCGGGCCTGCTCGGCCCAGAAGCCGAGCCTGTCAGCCTTGGCCTGTTCATACGCCTCCGCCGTGACGTTGGCGTTCGCGGCCAGGTCGGCGGGGGGCGAGAAGCGACGCTCCTCCTTCAGAAGGTTGGCCAGGCTTTCATTGCTCACGGCATCTGCCTTTCCCAGGGTGTCCGTTGTGTCCCAGGCCACAGCTCATCAGACCCGGGGGTGCGCTGACAAGGGCCGACGGGAAATTGGTTTAGACCTGTCGGATGGGGTGGTGCGATGTGCGACACCTCTTCCCACGGAGCCCGGAGTGAGCCGGTTCAAGGTGTGTAACGCCTCTCACAATCGCACGGCTCCCCTCACCTCGCCGGGTCCGCGGACCGCACCCGGTCGAACACTCTGCCCCCCTCCCGCTCGGTGAGGAGGTACGCCTGGGCCTCACCCACGTGGAAGTACATGCCGTGCAGCTCCAGGGCGCCGTCCTTCAGGGCCCGGGCCACCGATTCATGGGCGCGCAGATGCTCCAGCTGCTGCACCACGTTCGTCAGGCAGAGCTGCTCGACCGCGTCGGCGGGTGCCCGCCCGGCCAGCCGGGGCGGGGGCCCGCTGCCGTCGCCCATGCGCTCCAGGCTCGGCCGGCCGTGTCGCAGCCAGCGTCTCAGCGGGGTGCGCGCGTCGTCCTGCCCGGTGTCGAGCAACGCCTGCATCGCACCGCACCCCGAGTGCCCGCACACCGTGATCGACCGGACCGCCAGCACCTCCACGGCGTACTCGATCGCGGCGGCCACGGAGTCGTCGCCGCTCTCCGCACCGGGGGGCGGCACGAGGTTGCCGACATTGCGCACCACGAACAGGTCTCCCGGACCACTGGCCGTGATCATCGAGGTGACCACCCGGGAGTCGGCGCAGGTCAGGAACAGCTGTGCGGGCCGCTGTCCCTCGCGCGCCAGCCGGGCCAGCTCGCCGCGGACCAGGGGAGCGGTGTTGCGCTGGAACGCGCTGATGCCGCGCATCAGCGCGTGGCCGCCGGCGCCGGACTGCTCCGGTACGCCTTCGGCGGCTCCGTCCGTTCCGTCCGCTCTCTTCCCTCCGTCGGTTCCGGCCGGCCGTGGGGCGTCGCCCGGCAGGGGGCATGGGCGTTCGCACTGGTGGTTGCGCCAGGCCGTCCAGGGCCGGCAGCGGCAGCCGGCGCCGGACGCGTCGGCCTCCTCGCTCATGCCGGGCGGGTGCCCGGAGGCGAGGGTTGCGGGTTCGGCGATCCAGACCCCGGCACGGCGGCCGGTGATCTCGACGGTGCCGCCCCGGGAGGTGTGCGTGCTCTGCCAGTCCTGCAGCGTCTCGTACGCCGCGTGGTCCATGAAGGAGCCGTTCAGCGCCACGACCGCGTCGGCCCCTTGGGGGACGAGGTGCAGGGCCCGGCTGAGCCGTGGCACGGCGAGGAACGTCAGCTGGCCCCGTACGTCTACGTGATGGACTCCTTCCTTCTCCTCGTGCGTGATCCGGGTGCGGGTGAGCCGGTGCAGTGCCACCCCGACGGCGACGGCGATGCCCAGCGCCACGCCCTCCAGGACACCGAGGGACACGACGCCGAGGGTGGTCACGGCGTAGACCAGGACTTCGCGGTGGCGGGTCACCGTGCGGATGTGGTGCAGGGACACCATCTGGATGCCGACGGCCATCACCAGGGCGGCGAGCGAGGCGAGCGGGATGAGCTCCAGGAGCGGGACCATCAGCAGCGCGGCGATCACCACGAGAACGCCGTGCAGCATCGTGGAGTTCCGGCTCACGGCGCCCGCTTTGACGTTGGCGGAACTGCGGACCGCCACTCCGGCCACCGGGAGTCCGCCGAGCGAGCCGGAGACGATGTTGGCCGTGCCCTGCCCGAGCAGTTCACGGTCCAGATCGGAGCGTCCGACGTGGCCGGGACCGGGACGGGCGGACACCAGCTTGTCCACGGCCACGGCGCCGAGCAGCGACTGCACGCTGCACACCAGCGTCGTGGTGAGCACGGCGGCGGCGAGGCCGAGCACGGGTCCCTCGGGCAGCCCGGCCAGGGCGTGGTTGCGCCAGGACGGCAGGTCCACCTTGGGCAGGACGAGGCCGGCCGCGGCGGCGACCGCGGTGGCTCCGGAGACGGCGACGAGCGCTGCCGGAACAGCGCGGAGAACGCGTCCGGTGCGGCCCGGGAGCCGGGGCCAGAGCAGCAGCAGGGCCAGGGTCAGCAGGCTCACCGACAGGGCTTCGGGGCGCAGGTTCGCCAACTGGGAGGGAAGGGCGAGGAGGTTGTCGGGTACGGAGCTCTGCGGGGTGCCGCCGAGGACGATGTGCAGCTGGGCGACGGCGATGGTGACACCGATGCCGGCGAGCATCCCGTGCACGATCGCGGGGCTCACGGCGAGCGCGCCGCGCGCCACGCGCAGGCAGCCGAGGCCGAGCTGGGCGATTCCGGCGAGGACGGTGATGGCACAGGTCGTCCGCCAGCCGTAGTGCTGGATGAGGTCGGCGGTGACGACGGTGAGTCCGGCCGCGGGACCGCTCACCTGGAGCGGGGAGCCGCCGATCCGTCCGACGACGATTCCGCCCACGGCGGCGGCGACCAGGCCGGCCTGGAGCGGTGCGCCGGTGGCGAGGGCGATGCCGAGGGACAGCGGAAGGGCGATCAGGAAGACCGCGATCGAGGCCGACAGATCGGCTCCCGCGATACGCGGACGCGGGGGGCGCGGCGGCGGGCTGTGGGGCGGATGGACCCGCTCGGTCCGATCCGAGTCGGCGGCGCGGGCGGGAACGCAGGCTGACATGGTTTCCCCTCTCTCACCTATCAACAATCCGTAAACGGATCGTAATTGAGAGTAAAGGGCTGGCATAGACTTTACGGGCAAATGGGTGAGTCGTTCACCTCAGCGAGTGATGTAGCCATTTCATCGGCTTGTCGTATTAATTCCTTCTTTGTTCCGTGCGACCTTGACGGCGCTGTCGGCGTGGACCGGCACGGCACCAGGCAAAGCCCTCATCGAGCTCGGTCCGAGAGAAGGAAGAAGGTGGGCGGATGGCCGCCACCCACAGAATCGCCACGGGCACCGTGATCGCCGCGGTCTGCGTCGCCTCGCTCGCCGGCTGCGGGAGCGGCGCCGGCGGCACCGGCGAGCGGGCTCGTGACCAGGAGAAGGCCAAGCCGGCTCCGGCACCGAAGAACGTCGTCCGGCTGATCGGCGACGGCTCCACCGCGTACACCGGGGCACAGCCGCACCTGCCCCGGCCCGAGCGGCTGAAGCGCGGCGAGAAGCCCCCGCAGTTCGTGGTCTTCTCCTGGGACGGCGCGGGCGAGGACAGCCAGAAGCTCTTCTCGCATTTCCGCAAGGTCGCCAAGGAGAACAACGCGACCATGACGTACTTCCTGAGCGGCGTGTACCTGCTGCCGGAGGAGAAACGCGATCTGTACCGCCCGCCGCGGCACTCCCCGGGCCGCTCCGACATCGGTTTCAACGACCAGGAGGGCATCGCCGACACCGTGGAGCAGCTGCGTCTCGCCTGGCTCGAGGGCAACGAGATCGGCACTCACTTCAACGGGCACTTCTGCGGCAGCGGCGGTGGCGTCGGCGAATGGTCGGTGGCGGACTGGAAGGACGAGATCGCCCAGGCCAAGAGCTTTGTGAAGACCTGGAAGACCAACACCGGCATGAAGGACTCGGCCCCACTGCCCTTCGACTACGACAAGGAGCTGATCGGCGCCCGCACCCCCTGCCTGGAGGGGCGGGAGAACTTCATGAAGGCCGCCCGCGACCTGGGTTTCCGTTACGACACCAGCGGGGTCGACAACCAGGTGTGGCCGAAGAAGGAACAGGGCCTGTGGGACCTGTCGATGCAGCTCGTGCCCTTCCCCGGACACTCCTTCGAACAGCTCACCATGGACTACAACTTCATGGTCAACCAGTCGGGCACCACCACCCAGGGCGACCCCGCCAGACACGAGATGTGGGGCGACCAGATGCGGGACGGCCTCCTCCAGGGGTTCGAGCGGGCCTACGAGGGCAACAGGGCGCCCCTGATCATCGGCAACCACTTCGAGTCCTGGAACGGCGGCACCTACATGCGGGCCGTCGAGGAGGTCATCGAGGAGGTGTGCACCAAGTCCGAGGTGCGCTGTGTCTCGTTCCGGCAGCTCGTGGACTGGCTGGACGCCCAGGACCCGGAGGTCCTGGCGAAACTGCGCACGCTGGATGTCGGCGAGGCTCCGAAGAAGGGCTGGGAGTCCTTCCTGGCGGGTGGTTCCGCGCCGGCCCCCAAGGGGGCGCCCGGAGCCGCGGCCGAGAAGCGGTGAGCGTCAGGCGGACGCCGTGACGTTCTCGCCGAGCACGAAACCGGGGTCGATCTGGGCCGCCAGGTCGGTCCCGGTGCGCTCGTCGCCCCACGACCGGGCGTTCTTCAGGTGGAAGTGCGTCATCTGGCGGGTGTAACGCTCATGGTCGCGCGACGCGTACGTCGCGTCGGCGGCCGAGTGCAGCAGGCGCAGCGCGTGCCGGTTGGGTTCCTCCAGGAGGCCGAAGCGGAGCGGGCGGCCCTTCTCCATGGCGCGGACCCAGTCCGAGTGCCCCACCGTCACCAGCAGGTCCTCCCCGGCCTCCGCGCGGAGGAAGTCGAGGTCGTCCGGGCCCTGCACCTTGTTGCCGACGACCTTCAGGGTGACGCCGAAGTCGCGGGCGTACTCCTTGTACTGGCGATAGACGGAGACCCCCTTCCGGGTCGGCTCGGCCACCAGGAACGTGATGTCGAAGCGGGTGAACATGCCGGAGGCGAAGGAGTCCGAGCCGGCCGTCATGTCGACCACGACGTACTCGCCGGGGCCGTCCACCAGGTGGTTCAGGCACAGCTCCACCGCCCCGGTCTTGGAGTGGTAGCAGGCGACGCCCAGGTCGGCGTCGGTGAAGGGGCCGGTGACCATCAGGCGGACGGCCCCGCCGTCGAGTTCCACCGGCCGTGCGCAGGCGTCGTAGACCGGATTGTCCTCGCACACCCGCAGCAGCCGGGAGCCCTCACCGGGCGGAGTGGTCTTGATCATCGTCTCGGCGGACGCGATGCGCGGATTGGTGCCGCGCAGATAGTCCTTGATCAGCGGCAGGTGCTCGCCCATCGCGGGCAGCGCGGCGGCCTCCGCCTCGTCCAGGCCCAGCGCGGCCCCGAGGTGCTGGTTGATGTCGGCGTCCACCGCGACGACCGGGGCCCCGGCGGCCGCGAGATGACGGATGAACAAGGAGGACAGGGTCGTCTTCCCGCTGCCGCCCTTTCCCACGAAAGCAATTTTCATGTTCACCAAGCGTAATGGATTGATCGCTTTATGTGGTGGTCGGGCGTGAAGAAGACCACTCCTTCGTGGGGTGGGCGCCGGGGGTGCGTAGTGTCGTACTCATGAGTACGACAGGCGCGACCGCCGATCCGCTCGCCGCCCTGGGCTCCCTGCCCGGAGTGGCCGACTCCGTGGAGTCCGTGCGCAAGGCCGTGGACCGGGTCTACGGACACCGGGTCATGCGGCGGCGCAGCAACGAGATCACCTCCGAGGCGGCGCTGCGCGGCGCCCGTGGCTCGGCGGCGCTGTCGGGCGCGGACTGGGCCCTCGAGGAGGTGCGTCGGCGCAGCGACTTCAGCGGCGACGACGGCGCCCGCACGATGGGCGCGGCGCTGCGGCTGACCGCCGAGGCGGGGCAGTTGCTGTCCATCTGGCGGCAGTCGCCGCTGCGGGTCCTGGCCCGGCTGCACCTGGTCGCGGCGGCCGACAAGGCCGAACGGGTCGGACGGCCCCGTCAGGAGGGCGAGCCGGTCGTCGAGCCCTTGATCGGGCTCGGTCTGCCGAGTGCGGCGGAGGCGCACGGCCGGCTGGACGGGCTGTCCGAACTGATCATCGCGGGCGGTTCCGCGCCGGCGCTGGTGACGGCCGCCGTCGTGCACGGCGAACTCCTCGCGCTGCGCCCCTTCACCTCCCACAACGGCCTGGTCGCACGTACGGCCGAGCGCATCGTCCTGGTCGGCAGCGGTCTCGACCCCAAGTCGGTCTGCCCGGCCGAGGTCGGTCACGCAGAACTGGGCCGGAAGGCCTATCTGGAGGCGCTGGAGGGCTACGTCTCCGGTACTCCCGAGGGTGTGGCGGCCTGGATCGCCCACTGCGGACGCGCGGTCGAGCTGGGCGCGCGCGAGTCGACGGCCGTCTGCGAGGCGCTCCAGCGCGGGGCCGCGTAAAGGGGCCGGGCGGGAGCCGGACGGAAATGCGGCGGTACGAATACTCGTACCGCCGCTGGCACGTCCACCGCGTTACCAAGCGTCCTCGATATGTGCCCATCAGGTCGGGGGCTTTGCCCGTCACCTGGTGCGGCTGGCCCGTAATCGACGGGTCGGCGTCGCGTGGGTTCCCGGTGTTCGTGCTCGGTCCGTGGGGCCACTGATGCGTGGGTGAGGGTGATCCTCTCGGATGCCCTTGGTCTCGCGGGCCGTCAAGTCCTTTGTACTCCGGGTTCGGGGCAAGTGGAAGTCCTCGCCCCGCTTCTTTGCTTTTGTGCCCGAAGGCGTGCGGAAGGGGCGGGCGCGGGCGACTCGTGCGGGGGCGGTCAGGCCGCCGTCGTGCGGCGTCGGCTCGCGTACCAGACGAGGCCCGCGGTGGCCGCCGCGGCGCCTATGGCGGCCGCCGCGACCAGGGCGGGGCGCGGCGGTACGGAGAACGCGGGGAAGCGCTGCTTGAGCCGTACCGGCCGGTGGAAGTCGAGGATCGGCCACCCCCGCGCGAGGGCCTCCCGGCGCAGTGCGCGGTCCGGGTTCACGGCGTGCGGGTGGCCCACGGACTCCAGCATCGGCACATCGGTCACCGAGTCGCTGTAGGCGTAGCAACGGGCCAGGTCGTAGCCCTCCGACTCGGCCAGCTCCCTGATCGCCTCGGCCTTGGTCGGGCCGTACGCGTAGTACTCCACCTCGCCGGTGAAGCACCCGTCGTCGCCCACGGCCATACGGGTGGCCACCACCCGGTCCACGCCGAGCAGTTCGCCGATCGGTTCGACCACCTCGGCGCCCGACGTGGACACGATCACGACATCGCGTCCCGCGGTGTGGTGCTGCTCGATGAGGGTGGCGGCCTCGTCGTAGATGATCGGATCGATCAGGTCGTGCAGCGTCTCGGCGACGATCTCCCTGACCTGCTGGACGTTCCAGCCGCGGCACAGCGCGGACAGGTACTTGCGCATCCGCTCCATCTGGTCGTGATCGGCGCCGCCGGCCAGGAACACGAACTGGGAGTAGGCGGTGCGCAGGACGGCCCTGCGGTTGATCAGGCCGCCTTGATAGAACGACTTGCTGAACGTGAGCGTGCTCGACTTCGCAATGACCGTCTTGTCCAGGTCAAAGAAGGCGGCTGTGCGGGGCATCGAGTGGTTTTCCACGTCCCTGAGCATAGGCGCAGCCCATTCGGCGTAAGGTGGGGCGTGTGGGTTTGCCTGAGAGGGCTCTCGGGTACACCATGGAAGTCACGGATCGTTCGCGACCGTGCTAACCCGGTCCGACTCCTCCCCCCCCGAGTCGGCCGTGGGGACGACCCCCGCTCTCCCCCCCGGCGGGGGTCGTCGCATGTCCGGGTGGGTTTTCCTCAATCTCCTCGTGGTGGGCGCACTGTGCCGGTACCGGGCTCGCCCTTTTTGTCATGCGCATGAGTAGTTACCCGCGGTAGTCGCCGGACTGCTCTGCGGAAGTCGCACAGGGGGTGCGCGGGAGTCACCGGTATGGGTGACCGCGATATTCACAGCCGCCGGCTCGTCCACAGTTATTGGTCAAGATCCACATGTTTTTCCGCATCGCCGCATCGTGATTCCGGTGCGTCCCGCTCGCCGTGAGTTCACATCCGGTTCCGTTTGTCGGGTCGCCCGCGGCCGGTTTCCGTCGGCCGTTCAAAGGGAGACCGCTTGTCGGCTCTTCACACGTCTGGGAATCGCGGGGCCGCAGGGGCTGCGCGAGAGATGCGGCAAAGGGGGACGAACATGTCCGGAACCATCACTCACGATCCGCCGCCGGCCACCGGAGGAGGCCGGCCGGACGCACCGCTGATCCTCACCGAGGACGCCGGGCTCCTCGACGACCTGCTGCGCCTGTGCGCGGCGGCCGGCGCCACACCGGAGGTCCATCACACGGTGCCGGAACCAAGGGGCGGCTGGGAGGCCGCACCGCTCGTCCTGGTCGGGGACGACGCCGCGCGACGGGTGCGCGGGGCGGCGCGCCGGCCGGGGGTGGTGCTGGTCGGCCGGGACCAGGACGATCCCGGGGTCTGGCGGCGGGCCGTCGAGATCGGCGCCGACCACGTCCTGATGCTGCCCGACGGCGAGCAGTGGCTGGTCGACCGCATCGCCGACGTGGTCGAAGGCGTCGGACGGCCCGCCCTGACGGTCGGCGTCATCGGCGGCCGGGGCGGTGCCGGAGCGTCCACGCTCGCGTGCGCGCTCGCCGTCGCCTCCGCGCGTGAGGGGCTGCGCACCCTCCTGGTGGACGCCGATCCGCTGGGCGGCGGACTCGACGTGGCCCTCGGGGGCGAGACGGCCAAGGGGCTGCGCTGGCCGGCGTTCGCCGCGTCACACGGCCGGGTCGGCGGCGGCGCCCTGGAGGAGTCGCTGCCGGAACTGCACTCGCTGCGCGTACTCAGCTGGGACCGCGGCGACTGTCTCGCCGTACCGCCCAGGGCCGTGCGCGCGGTGCTCGCCGCGGCGCGGCGCGGGGGCGGCGCCGTCGTGGTCGACCTGCCGCGCCGCGTCGACGACGGGGTCGCCGAGGTACTCGCCCAGCTCGACCTCGGGCTCCTCGTGGTCCCCGCGGAACTGCGCGCCGTCGCGGCGGCGGGCCGTGTCGCCTCCGCCGTGGGCATGGTCCTGCGCGATCTGCGGGTGGCGGTGCGCGGGCCGTACGCGCCGGGACTGGACGACCGGGAAGTGGCCCGGTTGCTCGGACTTCCCCTCGCCGGGGACGTGCCCGGCGAACCCGCCCTGCGGCGCCCGTACGAGGCGGGCCGGCCGCCCGGCGTCTCGGGCCGGGGACCGCTGGCCCGTTTCTGCAGGGAGTTCTGGGAGCGGGCGCTGGTGGAGGCGAGGGCGGCATGAGGAGGCAGGCGACGAGCGCGGCGGTCATGCCTCCCGGGCTGCTCGACGGGGTACGGCGGTGGCTGGCCGAGAGCGGGGCCGAGCCGACGCCCGCGCGGGTGGCGCAGGCACTGCGGGACCAGGGGCGGGTGCTCGGCGACGCCGAGGTGCTCGGGGCGGCCGAGCAGTTGCGGTCCGAGCTGGTCGGCAGCGGACCCCTGGAGCGGCTCCTGTCCGAGCCCTCGGTGACCGATGTGCTGGTGTCGGCGCCGGACCGGGTCTGGGTGGACCGGGGCGGCGGGCTGGAACTGACCGAGGTGGCCTTCTCCGACGAGACGGCCGTCCGGCGCCTCGCCCAGCGGCTCGCCGCCGTGGCCGGCCGGCGCCTGGACGACGCCCGGCCCTGGGTCGACGCACGGCTGCCCGACGGAACCAGACTGCACGCGGTGCTGCCCCCGGTGGCCGTCGGCTGCGCCTGCCTGTCGCTACGGGTCGTACGACCGCGCGCCTTCACCCTCGACGAACTCGTGGCGGCCGGGACGGTCCCGCCGGGCGGGGACCGCGTGCTGCGGGCGCTGCTGGACGCGCGGCTGTCGTTCCTCGTCAGCGGGGGGACCGGCAGTGGCAAGACGACCCTGCTGAGCGCGCTGCTGGGGCTGGTCGGGCCGGACGAGCGCATCGTCCTGGCCGAGGACTCGGCGGAACTGCGGCCCGATCATCCGCACGTCGTGCGCCTGGAGACCAGACCCGCCAACCAGGAGGGCGCGGGCCTCGTCACCCTCGAGGACCTGGTGCGGCAGGCACTGCGGATGCGGCCGGACCGGCTGGTCGTCGGCGAGGTGCGCGGCCCGGAGGTGGTTCATCTGCTGGCCGCCCTCAACACGGGCCACGACGGCTCGGGAACGGTCCATGCCAATGCCGCCACCGACGTACCGGCCCGGCTGGAGGCGCTCGGTACGGCCGCCGGACTCGACCGGTACGCCCTGCACAGCCAGGTCTCGGCCGCCCTCTCGGTGGTGCTGCACCTCGTGCGCGACCGGAGCGGACGGCGGCGGATCGCGGAGGTGCATGTGCTGGAACGGGACCCGTCGGGGCTGGTGCGGACGGTGCCGGCGCTGCGGTGGGGCCCGCAGGCCTTCACCCGGGAGCGGGGATGGCAGCGCCTGCGGGAGCTGCTCCGGAACACGAACGCCGGCGGACCGGGGGCGGGGATCGGGGAATGAACGGGACGACCGAGGTGTCGACGGGTGCGGCCGTGGCGTGCCTGGGGGCCGCGGCCTGGCTGCTGGGCGGAGGGCATGCCGGGGCCGGGCGGGCGCGACTGCTGCTGGCCGGCGGGGAGGCGGTGGGCGGCGGGCCGCCGGGGTGGCCCCGGGTGGCCCGGGCGTGGGGACGGACGCGCGGACGGCTGCGGGCCGAGTGGTGGTCGTTGGCCGCGGGCCTGGTGCTGGCGGTACTGGGTGCGTCGCCGCTGCCGGTCGTCGCGGGGGCGGCCGGGGTGCCCTTGCTGCGGCGGGTGCGGCGGGCCGCCGGGCGACGCCGCGCGCGAGAGGACCGCGGCGACGCGGTGATCGCTCTGTGCGGAGCGCTCGCCGGGGAGGTGCGCGCCGGGCGACAGCCGGGAGAGGCGCTGCTGCCGGCCGCGCGGGACTCCGGCGGGCTCGGTGACATGCAGGCGACGGTGCTGGCGGCGGCGCGCTTCGGCGGGGACGTCCCGGAGGCACTCGCGGAGGCGGCGCGGGAGCCGGGCGCCGAAGGACTGAGGGGACTCGCCGCGTGCTGGCGGGTGGCGGTGGACCAGGGAGCCGGGCTCGCTGCCGGGCTCGACCGGCTGGAAGCGGCGCTGCGCGCCGAACGGGACCAGCGGGCCGACCTGCGAGCCCAGTTGGCCGGCGCCCGCGCGACGGCGGTGCTGCTCGCCGGGCTGCCGGTCGTGGGCCTGGCGCTCGGGGCGGCGCTCGGCGCCGACCCGCTGCACATCCTGCTGCACACACCGTCGGGACTGGTCTGTCTGGCGGCCGGCGGAGTGCTGGAGGGCCTGGGGCTGTGGTGGGCCCTGCGGATCGTGCGGGGTGCCGAGGAGGCGGCGGCATGAGCGGAGAACTCGTCCACGGGCTGGGGGCGGTGCTGGGGGCGGTGTCCGCGCTCGCCGGCCTGGCGGGGTGGTGGGGCCGTGTGCGGCAAGGACGGAGAGCGCGGCGCCGACTGGCCGAGGCGCTGACCCTGGAACGGACGGTGGCTGCCCCCCACCTCGCACTGCTGCGCGTCGTGCGGAGCCGGCTGCCGTACGCGGGAGTGGCGGGCGCCGGATGGGTGCTGGTGGGCGGTCCGGCCGGAGCGGTGGCGGGGTCGGCCGTGGCGGCGGGACTGTGGTGGTGGCGTCTGCGGCGGAGGGCGGCCGCTCCGCACGCGCGGGAGCCCGGCACCGCCGGGGCGGAACGCCAACTGCCGCTCGCCGCCGATCTGCTGGCCGCCTGCATCGCGGTGGGCGCGGGCCCGGTACTCGCCGCGCAGACCGTCGGAGAGACCTTGGGCGGGCCGGTCGGGGAGGCGCTGGCGCGGGGCGCGGCGGAGGTGAGACTCGGCGGTGAACCGGCCGCGGCATGGCGCCGGCTGGCGTCGGTGCCGGGCGCCGGGCCTCTGGCCCGGCTGCTGGAGCGGGCCGATGTGTCCGGACTTCCCCTGGCCGTTCCCGCGACCAGGCTCGCCGCCGATGCCCGTGCGGAGTGGACCCGCGCGGCGACCACACGGGCCCGGCGGGCGGCTGTCATGGTCAGCGCGCCGGTGGGGCTGTGCTTCCTGCCCGCGTTCATCGCGGTCGGCGTGCTGCCCGTGGTGATCGGGCTCGCGGGCGGGGTGCTGGGAGGAGGCGGCGTCTGACGGGAGGCGACTGACGGAAGCGACACGAACCACAAGATCAATGCGACTTCTCCTCATGGGGGTTGAGATGTATCAGGCGGTACGGGCACGACTGCGTGCCCTGGTGTGCAAGGTGCGTACGGCACGGAGGGACGCCGGAATGGTGACCTCGGAGTACGCGATGGGCGTGGTGGCGGCGGTGGCGTTCTCCGTCGTGCTCTACAAGGTGGTCACCAGCGGACCGGTCAGCACGGCGCTGCGGAACATCGTGCAGCAGGCGCTCGATGGCCGGATGTGAACGGCGTGCGGACCGCGGGTTCGTGACGGCGGAGTCGGCCATGGTGCTGCCCGTGCTGGTGATGTTCGCGATGGCACTGGTCTGGGGCTTGCTGGTGGTGGCGGCACAGATCCGGTGCGTGGACGCGGCGCGCGCGGGCGCCCGCGCGGCGGCCCGGCAGGATCCTCCTGACGCCGTCGTCGAGGTGGCCCGCGAGGCGGCGCCGCCCGGCGCGAGAGTCACGGTGAGCCGGGAGGCCGCGCAGGTCCGGGTGGTCGTCGAGGCCAGGCCACCGGTCCTGCGCGGACTCCCCTTCGAGCTGCGGGAGGAGGCCGTCGCCGCGGTGGAGGAGGCGGCGACGTGAGGGCCCGTTTCCGGACACGGGGGCCGACGGACGGGTGGCGGCACGCGCGGTGCTCCGACCGGGGGTCGGCGACCGTCTGGAGCGTCGGTGCGATCGCCGTGCTGTGCGTGGTGTTCGGTGTCGTCCTCGCCCTGGGGCACGCCGTCGTGGTCCGGCACCGGGCGGCCGGCGGCGCGGACCTGGCGGCGCTCGCGGCGGCGGACCACTGGACGGAGGGCGGTACGGCGGCCTGTGCCCGGGCGGACCGGGTGGCCCGGGCGCAGGGCACGCGGCTCGTACGGTGCGTGATCACCGGCGAGGTGTCGGACGTGTCGGTGGCTTCGGGCCGGGGGCCGTTCACGGCGGAGATCAGGGCCCGGGCGGGCCCGGCGGGACCTCCGTCCCGGACACCGACCCCCGCTGCGCCCCGGCAGCACCCCCCGCGTCCTCCGGCTTCTCCTCCGGGGCGCTCTCCAGCAGCACCGTGAGGAGTCGTACCGCGCCCCGCTTGTGCAGCGGATCGTTGCCGTTGCCGCACTTGGGGGACTGGATGCAGGAGGGACAGCCGGCGTCGCACTCGCAGGAGGCGATGGCCTGACGGGTGGCGGTGAGCCAGGCGCGGGCGGTGCGGAAGGCGCGTTCCGCGAAGCCCGCGCCGCCCGGGTGGCCGTCGTAGACGAAGACCGTGGGCAGCAGCGTGTCGGGGTGCAGCGGGACCGAGACGCCGCCGATGTCCCAGCGGTCGCAGGTCGCGAAGAGCGGCAGCATGCCGATCGAGGCGTGCTCGGCGGCGTGCAGCGCTCCGCCGAGGATCTCCGGGACGATCCCCGCCCGGTCCAGCTGGTCCTCGGTGACCGTCCACCACACCGCGCGGGTGCGCAGCGTACGAGGAGGGAGGTCGAGCTTCGTCTCGCCCAGCACTTCGCCGGTGACGACCCGCCGGCGCAGGAAGGAGACCACTTGGTTGGTGACCTCGACGGAGCCGTAGCAGAGGCGGCCGTCGCCCCACGGGACCTCGGTGTCCGTCTCCAGCACGGAGATCGACGTCGTGTCCCGGGCCACCGTGGTGTACGCGGGGGCCGCCCGCTCGACCAGGGCGACGGAGTCCTCCAGGTCGAGCGAGCGGACGAGATACGTCAGGCCCTGGTGCAGGTGCACCGCGCCCTCGTGGACGCTCGTGTGCGCCGCCCCCGCGTCGACCGTGCCCAGCAGCCTGCCCGTACCG
This sequence comes from Streptomyces sp. 12E, assembly GCF_055633275.1. NCBI lineage: Bacteria > Bacillati > Actinomycetota > Actinomycetes > Kitasatosporales > Streptomycetaceae > Streptomyces > Streptomyces sp. 12E. The sequence continues at coordinate 3,968,338 of NZ_JBVNCJ010000001.1, forward strand.
GCCTCGACGACCTGGACCGGCCGGCCGCCCTGTCCCCGGATGTCGGTCAGGTCGGCGGCCCGCTCGCGGCGGGTCCAGTGCCAGGCCCTGGTCCGCCGGCGCAGCAGCTTCGCGGCCTCCAGCTGCGGGAGCAGGTCCTCGGCGGCCGGGCCGAACAGGGGCAGGTCCTCCTCGGTCAGCGGTAGTTCCTCGGCCGCCGCGCACAGGTGCGGGGCGAGCACGTAGGGGTTGTCGGGGTCGAGGACGGTGGACTCCACGGGCCGGTCGAAGAGGGCCTCGGGGTGGTGGACGAGGAAGGTGTCCAGGGGGTCGTCCCGGGCGACCAGGACGGCGAGGGCGCCCTGCCCGGACCGCCCCGCGCGCCCGGCCTGCTGCCACAGGGAGGCCCGGGTGCCCGGATAGCCGGCGATCACCACGGCGTCCAGGCCGGAGACGTCCACGCCGAGTTCGAGGGCGTTCGTCGCGGCGAGGCCGAGCAGTTCGCCGGAGTGCAGGGCGCGTTCCAGGGCGCGGCGTTCCTCGGGGAGGTAGCCGCCCCGGTACGCCGCCACCCGCCCGGCCAGCGAGCGGTCGACCTCGGCGAGGCGTTCCCGGGCGATCACGGAGATGAGTTCGGCCCCGCGCCGGGAGCGTACGAAGGTGACCGAGCGGACGCCCTGCACGGTGAGGTCGGTCAGCAGGTCGGCGGCCTCGGCGGTGGCCGTGCGGCGGACCGGTGCGCCCTTCTCGCCGTGCAGCTCGGTCAGCGGCGGCTCCCAGAGGGCGAACACCAGTTCACCGCGCGGTGAGGCGTCGTCGGCCACCTCCACGACCGGCAGGCCGGTGAGGCGGCGGGCGGCGACCGCGGGCTCGGCGGCGGTCGCGGAGGCCAGCAGGAACACGGGCGAGGCGCCGTAGCGGGCGCACAGGCGGCGCAGCCGGCGCAGCACCTGGGCGACGTGCGAGCCGAAGACGCCCCGGTAGGTGTGGCACTCGTCGACGACGACGTACTTCAGCGACTTCAGGAAGGAGGACCAGCGGGGGTGGGCCGGCAGGATGCCCCGGTGCAGCATGTCCGGGTTGGTCAGCACGTAGTTGGCGTACTGGCGGATCCACTCGCGTTCCTCGAACGGCGTGTCGCCGTCGTGGACGGCCGCGCGCACCGAATGGCCCAGCGGTTGTGAAAGTTCCTTCACGGATCGGCACTGGTCCGCCGCGAGGGCTTTCGTGGGCGCGAGGTACAGGGCGGTCGCGCCGCGGCCGTTCGGGGCCTCCGCGCCGTCCAGCAGGGTGGACAGGACGGGCATCAGGTACGCCAGGGACTTGCCGGACGCGGTACCGGTGGCGACCACGACGGACTCGCCGTCCAGGGCGTGTTCGGCGGCGCGTGCCTGGTGGGCCCAGGGGTGTTCGACGCCCGCGGCCCGCACGGCGGCGAGGACCTCCGGACGGATCCGGTCCGGCCAGACGGCATGGCGACCCTCACGCGGGGGCAAGTGCTCCGTATGAGTGATGCGCGAAGCCCGGCTCGGTCCGGACGCGAGCCGGTCCAGGACCGCGCCCGGGGCGGGCCCGGACGGAAGGCCCGTCGAGGGTCGATCGGATCGGTGATTCTTGGCCATCGGCACCGAGTGTGTCACTGGCGTGACGGACAATGGGGCCAAGGCGTCGTGCACGCCTGCCGGTAAGTGATTGAATGCCATCGCGGCTGGCGAACCGTCCCGGGGGCTGAGCCGAGATGCCCCAAGGGCGACCGCTCGATAGCTAGGTGCTGGAGGATCCGTGGACCTGTCCCTGTCGACCGAGACCATGGGCGATCGCACGATCGTCAGGGTCGGTGGCGAAATCGACGTATATACCGCGCCCAAGCTGCGCGAGCAGTTGGTCGAGCTGGTGAACGACGGCAGTTTCCACCTTGTCGTCGACATGGAAGGCGTGGACTTCCTCGACTCCACCGGACTCGGCGTGCTGGTCGGCGGCCTGAAGCGCGTCCGTGCCCATGAGGGCTCACTGCGCCTGGTCTGCAACCAGGAGCGTATTCTCAAGATCTTCCGCATCACCGGCCTCACCAAGGTGTTCCCGATCCACACCTCGGTGGAGGAAGCGGTGGCGGCCACCGACTGACCACCCTGCTCCCGGGCCGCGTGCCCGGGCGGCGGAAGAGAATCAAGAGGAGGGCCGGGCGTATGACGGCCCGGCCTCTCCACAGCACGCCCGTAGTCGCGAGGGGGATGCATGGCCACCGTCGAACTCCGCTTCAGCGCGCTGCCCGAGCACGTCAGGACCGCCCGGCTCGTGGCGGCGGCGGTGGCGCGCAGGGCCGGAGTGGACGAGGCCGTCCTCGACGAGGTCAGGCTCGCCGTCGGTGAGGCCTGCAGCCGTGCCGTGGGGCTGCACCGGAACGGCGGGATCTCGGCGCCCGTGAAGGTGCTGCTGATCGAGGAGGAGAAGCAGTTCTCCATCGAGGTCGGCGACGAGGTGCCCCACGCGGTTCCCGGCGAGCGGGCGCCCGGCGAGGCGTCGGGCGATGTGGCGGAGACCGAGGAGGACGAGATGGGCCTCGCGGTCATCAGCGGACTCGTCGACGACGTCGAGGTCAGTGCGGGGGAGCACGGCGGAGCGATCCGCATGAGGTGGCCCACCGCGCCGCCGGCCACTCTCCTCGCCTGACCGTTTCACCCGGACGGCGACTGTTCTTTCGAAGGGCCCCCTCGTGGGGCCCTTCGTCATGTGCGGGTGTCGGCGCCCGCGCTTACAGTGGTCTCGTGCGGTTGATCGCGTGAATTCGTTCACGACCGGCCGTGCCATGGAAATGTGATCACGAGAATGCTTCAAAGGCATTACCGATTTCCAGTCGTCGGCCATCCGGCGATCATTACGGAAGAGCGTGTGCAAGACATTTACATTTCGCGCGCTCTGTTTTGATCAGCTTCTGGTATCTACAATCCCGTCCACATCTTGAGCTCAGCCCAAGCGTCAAGGAGGACGAATGGCGGGGCTTTCCCTCACACAAGAGCCGGGCCGGTCCGCATCCCTCGCAGCCGCCGTGCTGACCGACGACAACCGCCTGCTCGTGGTGGTCATCGGCGTGGTCGCGCTGGCGGCACTGGTGGTCGCGGGATTCCTGGTGCGCCAGGTCCTCGCGGCCGGCGAGGGCACCGACAGCATGAAGAAGATCGCGGCAGCGGTCCAGGAGGGCGCGAACGCCTATCTGGCCCGCCAGTTGCGCACCCTCGGCGTATTCGCCGTCGTCGTGTTCTTCCTGCTCATGCTGCTGCCCGCGGACGACTGGAGTCAGCGTGCCGGACGATCGGTGTTCTTCTTGATCGGAGCGGCGTTCTCGGCGGCCACCGGCTATATCGGCATGTGGCTCGCCGTGCGCAGCAATGTACGGGTCGCGGCGGCGGCGCGCGAAGCGACTCCGGCCGTGGGCGAGCCGGAAAAGGATCTCACCGCCGTCTCGCACAAAGCGATGAAGATCGCTTTCCGTACAGGCGGTGTCGTCGGCATGTTCACCGTCGGTCTCGGCCTGCTGGGCGCCTCCTGCGTGGTGCTGGCGTACGCGGCCGACGCCCCGAAGGTGCTCGAGGGGTTCGGTCTCGGCGCCGCGCTGATCGCGATGTTCATGCGGGTCGGCGGCGGCATCTTCACCAAGGCCGCCGACGTCGGCGCCGACCTGGTCGGCAAGGTCGAGCAGGGCATCCCGGAGGACGATCCGCGCAATGCCGCGACCATCGCCGACAACGTGGGCGACAACGTCGGCGACTGCGCGGGCATGGCGGCCGACCTGTTCGAGTCGTACGCCGTGACCCTGGTGGCCGCGCTGATCCTGGGCTCGGCGGCGTTCGGCGACGCCGGGCTCGCCTTCCCGCTGCTGGTGCCCGCCATCGGTGTCCTCACCGCGATGGCGGGCATCTTCGCGGTGGCCCCAAGACGCGCCGACCGCAGCGGCATGAGCGCGATCAACCGGGGGTTCTTCGTCTCCGCGCTGATCTCGCTCGTCCTGGTCGCGATCGCCGTGTTCGTCTACCTGCCGTCGTCGTACGCCGATCTCGACGGCGTCACCGACGAGGCGATCCTGGGCAAGGACGGCGATCCGCGGATCCTCGCGCTCGTCGCGGTGGCCATCGGCATCGTGCTCGCCGCCCTCATCCAGCAGCTCACCGGCTACTTCACCGAGACCACCCGGCGTCCCGTGCGGGACATCGGCAAGACCTCGCTCACCGGCCCGGCCACCGTCGTCCTCTCCGGCATCTCGATCGGTCTCGAATCCGCCGTCTACACCGCCCTGTTGATCGGTCTCGGCGTGTACGGGGCGTTCCTGCTCGGCGGTACGTCGATCATGCTGGCGCTGTTCGCGGTGGCGCTGGCCGGCACCGGACTGCTCACCACGGTCGGTGTGATCGTCGCGATGGACACCTTCGGCCCGGTCTCCGACAACGCGCAGGGCATCGCCGAGATGTCCGGCGACGTGGAGGGCGCGGGCGCCCAGGTGCTCACCGACCTGGACGCGGTCGGCAACACCACCAAGGCCATCACCAAGGGCATCGCGATCGCCACGGCCGTACTGGCGGCGGCGGCGCTGTTCGGCTCGTACCGGGACGCCATCACCACCGGCGCGCGGGACGTGGGCGAGAGGCTCAGCGGTGAGGGCGCGCCGATGAGCCTGATGATGGACATCTCCCAGCCCAACAACCTCGTCGGTCTGATCGCGGGCGCGGCGGTCGTCTTCCTCTTCTCGGGGCTGGCGATCAACGCGGTGTCGCGGTCGGCGGGTTCGGTGGTCTACGAGGTGCGGCGGCAGTTCCGCGAGAAGCCCGGGATCATGGACCACAGCGAGGAACCGGAGTACGGGAAGGTCGTCGACATCTGCACCAAGGACGCCCTGCGCGAGCTCGCCACACCCGGACTGCTCGCCGTGATGGCGCCCATCTTCATCGGGTTCACGCTCGGCGTCGGCGCTCTGGGCGCCTTCCTCGCGGGCGCGATCGGCGCGGGCACCCTGATGGCGGTCTTCCTCGCCAACTCCGGTGGCGCCTGGGACAACGCGAAGAAACTCGTCGAGGACGGCCACCACGGCGGCAAGGGCAGCGAGGCCCATGCGGCCACCGTCATCGGCGACACCGTCGGCGACCCCTTCAAGGACACCGCAGGACCCGCGATCAACCCCCTGCTGAAGGTGATGAACCTGGTGGCGCTGCTCATCGCGCCCGCGGTCATCAAGTTCTCCTACGGCGCGGACAGGAGCGTCGGGATGCGGGTGCTCGTCGCGGTCCTGGCGCTGCTCGTGATCGTCGGCGCGGTGTACGTGTCCAAGCGGCGCGGCATCGCGGTGGAGGACGAGGACGACGCCGAGCCGGAACCCAAGTCCGCCGATCCGGCGGTGGTTTCCTAGCCTCGGACGGCGGACGCCGGATCAAGGTGCGGGCGGACGGTGCGCATTGACGTGCCGTCCGCCCTCTCCCCGTCCGCGGGGCCCATGCCGTGAGCCTTCTCTCGCGTGGTGCAAATGGCTTCAAAAGTCCCTTACCGGATGTTCGGCGGGTGGGTGTAGGCCATCCGGCGTGTATGTTCCGGGGCCGAAGGCCATGGAAGGGACCGATCCGGTGAACAAGAAGCTCGCGGCCGCACTGTCCGGCGGTGCGGTACTGGTACTGGCGCTGACGGGGTGCGGCGGCGACGACGACGAGAAGCTGGACGCCTGGGCGAAGCAGGTCTGCGACGCGGTGCAGCCGCAGGCCGCGAAGATCAAATCGGCCAACGCCGCGATCCAGGAGGAGACCTCGGACAACAGCACGCCGGAAGAGGTCCAGAAGGCCGACTCGAAGGCCTTCCAGGACATGTCCGACGCCTACAAGGCGATCGGGGCCGCCGTGAGCAAGGCCGGGGCGCCGGACGTCGAGGACGGGGAGAAGAAGCAGACGGACGCGGTCAAGGAGCTCAACGACATCTCCGCGTCGTACGCCTCGCTGAAGAAGCAGGTCGACGGCCTCGACACGGACGACCAGGCGGAGTTCGCCGACGGCCTGAAGGACATCGCCGCCGAGCTGGACAAGCTCGGCAAGAGCGGCAGCAACGCCCTCAGCACGCTGGAGGAGGGCGAGGTCGGCGAGGCGATGTCCCGGCAGCCCAGCTGCCGGACGGCCACCGCGACGGCGGGGACCGCCAAGAGCTGACACCGCGGGACGCGCCGGGTGAGGGCGGCGGCCACAATGGAGGGCGTGAGTGACGCCAGCCTGCCGCCCCTGCCCTCGTCCGACCGCCCCGAAGCCGCCGCCCGGCTGCGGGACGCGCTGCTCGGAGCCTCCTTCACCGCCGACGGACTGCTCGAACTGCTCGGCGCCCCCGCCTACGCGGCGCTGGCCCGCGGCGAGACGGTGCCCGCCCTGAGGGCCGCCCGCGGGGACACACCGCTGGAGACGCTCGTACGGCTGTTCCTGCTGCAGCGGCCCGTGCCGCACGCGCGCGTGGCGGACGTCCTGCCCGTCGACGTCTGTCTGGAGAGCGGATGGCTGACGCGCGCCGGCGCGGACGACCTCACCGCGACCGTGGACGTACGGCCGTACGGCGGGCCGGGCGGCGAGGACTGGTTCATCGTGTCCGACCTCGGGTGCGCGGTCGGCGGTGCCGGGGGCATCGGGAGCCGGGACGAGGACGTGGTGCTCGGCGTCGGCGGGGCGTCCACGACCCTGGCCGGCATCACCGTCCGTACACCCGTGGCCTGTGCGCTCGACCTCGGCACCGGGTCCGGCATCCAGGCACTGCACGCCGCCCGGCACGCCACGCGCGTGACGGCCACCGACGTCAACCCGCGCGCCCTGCACATCACCGCGCTCACCCTGGCCCTCTCCGGGGTCCCGGCCGCCGACCTGCGCGAGGGCTCGCTGTTCACTCCGGTCCGGGACGGTGAGACGTACGACCTGATCGTGTCCAACCCGCCCTTCGTGATCTCCCCGGGCGCCCGGCTCACCTACCGCGACGGCGGGATGGGCGGGGACGATCTGTGCCGCACGATCGTTCAGGAGGCGGGGGAACGGCTGAACGAGGGCGGGTTCGCGCAGTTCCTCGCCAACTGGCAGCACGTCGAGGGGGAGGACTGGCAGGACAGGCTCAGGTCGTGGGTGCCTCGCGGGTGCGACGCCTGGATCGTGCAGCGCGAGGTGCAGGACATCACCCAGTACGCCGAGCTGTGGCTGAGGGACGCGGGCGACCACCGCGGTGACCGGGCCGAGTACCGGGCGCGGTACGACGCGTGGCTGGACGAGTTCGAGGCGCGCAAGGTGAGGGCGGTCGGTTTCGGCTGGATCACCCTGCGCAAGTCGGGCTCCGCCGCGGAGTCGATCACGGTGGAGGAGTGGCCGCACCCGGTCGAGCAGCCGCTCGGCGAGACGGTCAGGGCGCACTTCGACCGGCTCGACTACCTGCGGACGCACGACGACGCGGCGCTCCTCGAAGCGCGCTTCGCGCTGGCCGCCGAGGTCGTGCAGGAGCAGGTCGGGCTGCCCGGCGCCGAGGACCCGGAGCACGTCGTGCTGCGGCAGAACCGCGGGATGCGCCGGGCCACCAAGGTGGACACGATCGGCGCGGGCTTCGCCGGCGTGTGCGACGGCACCATGGGCGCGGGCCGGATCCTGGACGCCATCGCCCAGCTCCTCGGCGAGGACCCCGTACTGCTGCGCGACCGGACGCCGGCCCAGATCCGGCTGCTCGTGGAGCAGGGGTTCCTGGAGCCCGTCGGCTGACACGGGCGACGGCGGGCTCCCGAGCGGCCCCCACGGGCGCCCCGGCAGGCCGCCCCATGAGTCACGTCACTGTCTTCCGCCGCTTCTTTCGCGCCTGCCGCGGACGCCTCCCCGGCCCTTTCACATCGATCCGGAATGTCCGTGAAAGGACCCCCGGGCCTGTCTCCGGACATGTGGTCAGGTCCGTGGCCTTCGCGTTCACCTCCGATTCGCCTGTCCGCCGCCCGGGCGTGACAGCGTCACTCCGGGGCCGGTACCGGCGGACGGGAAAGAGGGCATCGGGCGACCATGGAGAGCGGACCGGCGATCTTCGCGGGGGTGGTGTTCTGCCTGTTCGGGGGTGGGTTGCTGGCCTGGACCGTGACCCGTGCGCGGCAGCACCGTCCCGTCGCCCAGGGTGTGAGCCCCGTCGCATCGATCACCGTCGCGGGACTCGTCGCGATGATCTCCCTGGCCCTCGGCGCATGGTGTCTGACCCGCCTGTGAGGGGCCCGGAACCCTGGCGGCTCCAGGTAACCGGTAGATCGCACTCCGCATAAGCGCGGGCTGAGTCTGGACACTCCGGGCGGCAGGAACGGTGGTAGTCGGGTTACCGTTCGAGTGGCCGTTGCGGGCTTTTCCCGTTTGACACGGGGGCGGGATGTACCGTCACACTCCGCAGCGTCACCATGACCCGACCCCGGGGAGACCGCCTGGGGAGCCCCAAGCGCCGACCGGAGAGAAGAGCGAAGTTGTCCCCGACCAGCGAGACCGCGAAGGGCGGCCGCCGACTCGTCATCGTCGAGTCGCCTGCCAAGGCGAAGACGATCAAGGGCTACCTCGGCCCCGGCTACATCGTCGAGGCGAGCGTCGGGCACATTCGCGACCTTCCCAACGGCGCCGCCGAGGTGCCGGAGAAGTACACCGGCGAGGTGCGCCGCCTCGGTGTGGACGTCGACCACGACTTCCAGCCGATCTATGTGGTCAACGCGGACAAGCGGGCCCAGGTCAAGAAGCTGAAGGACCTGCTGAAGGAGTCCGACGAACTCTTCCTCGCCACCGATGAGGACCGCGAGGGCGAGGCCATCGCCTGGCACCTGCAGGAAGTGCTCAAGCCGAAGATCCCGGTCAAGCGGATGGTCTTCCACGAGATCACCAAGGACGCGATCCGCGCGGCCGTGGCCAACCCGCGCCAGCTCAACCAGAAGCTGGTCGACGCCCAGGAGACCCGCCGCATCCTCGACCGCCTCTACGGCTACGAGGTCTCGCCGGTCCTGTGGAAGAAGGTCATGCCCCGGCTGTCCGCCGGCCGCGTCCAGTCCGTCGCCACCCGGCTCGTGGTGGAGCGGGAACGCGAGCGCATGGCTTTCCGTTCCGCCGAGTACTGGGACCTGACGGGCACCTTCGCGACCGGCCGCGCCGGTGACGCGTCGGATCCCTCGTCGCTCCTGGCCCGCCTGCAGACCGTCGACGGGCGCCGGGTCGCGCAGGGCCGCGACTTCGACTCCCTGGGACAGCCGAAGAGCGCGAACACCCTCCACCTGGACGAGGCGAACGCCCGCGCCCTGGCCGCCGCCCTGGAGCACACGCGGTTCGCCGTGCGTTCCGTCGAGTCCAAGCCGTACCGCCGCTCGCCGTACGCCCCGTTCCGTACGACGACGCTGCAGCAGGAGGCGAGCCGCAAGCTCGGCTTCGGCGCGAAGGCCACGATGCAGATCGCGCAGAAGCTGTACGAGAACGGCTACATCACTTACATGCGCACGGACTCGACGACCCTGAGCGAGACGGCGGTCGCCGCCGCCCGCGCGCAGGTCACACAGCTGTACGGCGCCGACTACCTGCCCCCGCAGCCGCGCACCTACGCGGGCAAGGTCAAGAACGCGCAGGAGGCGCACGAGGCGATCCGCCCCTCGGGCGACCGCTTCCGCACGCCCGCCGAGACCGGGCTGACCGGCGACCAGTTCAGGCTCTACGAGCTGATCTGGAAGCGGACCGTCGCTTCCCAGATGAAGGACGCCACCGGCAACTCCGTCACCGTGAAGATCGGCGGCACGGCGGCCGACGGCCGGGACGTCGAGTTCAGCGCCTCCGGCAAGACGATCACCTTCCACGGCTTCCTGAAGGCGTACGTGGAAGGCGCCGACGACCCGAACGCCGAGCTCGACGACCGCGAGCGCCGGCTGCCGCAGGTCTCCGAGGGCGACGCCCTCACCGCCGAGGAGATCACGGTCGACGGGCACGCCACCAAGCCCCCGGCCCGCTACACCGAGGCGTCGCTGGTCAAGGAGCTGGAGGAGCGCGAGATCGGCCGTCCGTCGACGTACGCGTCGATCATCGGCACGATCCTCGACCGCGGCTACGTGTTCAAGAAGGGCACCGCCCTGGTGCCGTCCTTCCTCTCCTTCGCCGTGGTCAACCTGCTGGAGAAGCACTTCGGCCGGCTCGTCGACTACGACTTCACCGCCCGGATGGAGGACGACCTCGACCGCATCGCGCGGGGCGAGGCGCGGGCGGTGCCGTGGCTGAAGCGGTTCTACTTCGGCGAGGGAGCGAGCAACGGTGACGCGGCCGACGCCGGCAACGGCGACGGGGACCACCTCGGCGGTCTCAAGGAGCTGGTGACCGACCTGGGCGCGATCGACGCGCGCGAGGTGTCGTCGTTCCCGGTGGGCAACGGCATCGTGCTGCGGGTCGGGCGCTACGGCCCGTACATCGAGCGCGGCGAGAAGGACACCGAGCAGCACCAGCGCGCCGACATCCCCACGGACCTGGCGCCCGACGAGCTGACCGTCGAGCTCGCCGAGGAACTGCTCGCCAGGCCGAGCGGCGACTACGAGCTGGGCACCGACCCGGCGACCGGTCACACGATCGTCGCCAAGGACGGCCGCTACGGCCCGTACGTCACGGAGGTGCTCCCCGAGGGCACCCCGAAGACCGGCAAGAACGCGGTCAAGCCGCGCACGGCCTCCCTCTTCAAGTCGATGTCCCTGGACACGGTGACGCTCGACGAGGCGCTGAGGCTGATGTCGCTGCCGCGGGTGGTCGGCACGGACGCCGAGGGCCAGGAGATCACCGCGCAGAACGGCCGCTACGGGCCGTATCTGAAGAAGGGCACCGACTCACGGTCGCTGCAGTCCGAGGAACAGCTCTTCACGATCACGCTGGAGGAGGCGCTGGCGATCTACGCCCAGCCCAAGCAGCGCGGTCGGGCCGCGGCCAAGCCGCCGCTGAAGGAGCTGGGAACCGACCCGGTCAGCGAGAAGCCGGTCGTGGTGAAGGACGGCCGCTTCGGTCCGTACGTCACCGACGGGGAGACCAACGCGACGCTGCGCTCCGGCGACAGCGTCGAGGAGATCACCCCGGAGCGCGGGTTCGAGCTGCTCGCCGAGAAGCGGGCGAAGGGCCCCGCCAAGAAGACCGCGAAGAAGGCGGTCAAGAAGACGGCGGCGAAGAAGGCGCCGGCGAAGAAGACGGCGGCCGCCAAGAAGACCGCGGCGAAGACGACCACGACGGCGAAGAAGACCGCCGCCAAGAAGGCGACCGCCTCGAACGGGGCGGAGGACTGATCCCTCCCCTCGCGGGTAGACGCCAGGAGCAGCGAGCCTTCGCCGGAACCCGTGTCGGTCTTCGCCCGGGTTCGGAATGCGAACGCCCCGGCAGCACTTCGGTGTCGGGTCGTGGGCATGTCAGGCGCGTCGCGCCGGGCCGGCGGCCCGGGCCGATAGGCTGAACGCATGACGCGAGCCGAGCAGCCAACGGCCCCACAGCCGGCCCCCGACGACACCCTTGTCGCTGACTCCCGCGAGCGTGCCGTCCGCGCCCTGCTGCGCCGACCGCAGCTGAAACGGTTGTGGAGCGCGCAGCTCGCGGGCGGGGTCGGCGACGTCCTCGCCCTCCTGGTGCTGGTCCTCCTGGCCCTGCAGACGGCGGTCGCCGAGGGATCCTTCGGCGGTGGCTACCGGGGGGCGGCGTTCGCAGTGGCGACCGTTTTCGGGGTACGCATCCTGGCGACGCTGCTGTTCGGCGCCGTGCTCCTCGGCCCGCTCACGTCGCTCACCTCGCAGGACGGACCGCTGGACCGCCGCTGGACCATGGTCGGCGCCGACGGACTGCGCGCCGCGCTGCTCATCGTGGCGCCGCTGTGGATCGACTGGACCCCCGGGAACGCGCTGGCCGTCCTCCTCGTCACCGCCTTCGTGACCGGAGTCGCCGAGCGGTTCTGGACGGTGTGCCGCGAGAGCGCCGCCCCCTCGCTGCTGCCCGCCCCGCCACTGGAGGGCGCGACCGTGCGCCCGCTGCCCGACCACATGGACGCCCTGCGCCGCCTGTCGCTGCGCACGGGCTTCGTGGCGATACCGCTCGCGGCCGTCACGCTCGTCGTCGCGGCCCTGCTCAACAACCTGCTCGCCACCGGGATCGACTGGTTCGGCGCGCACCAGGCGGCCCTCGCCTCGTACGTCGCGGCCGGACTGTTCGCCGCGTCGCTGTCCGTCCTGACCTTCCTGGAACTGCCCGGCACCCGCACCCCGCGCGCCCGGTCGCCGCTGGAAGGACTGCGCCGCCCGAAGAGCGCCGCCGGCGCCGACAAGGGCCGCACCGGCGCGTTGCCGCTGCTGGTGCTCGCCTCCGCGTCCGTCGCCGCCGCCGTGTCGGCCGCCGTCGCCGTGTCGGTGCTGCACGCCAAGGACCTGGGCGGCGGTCCCGTGCTGTACGGCCTGCTGGTGGGCGCGCTGACCGGCGGTGTCGTCGTCGGCATCCGTACGGCGCCCGTCCTGCTGCCGTCCCTGTCCCGCCGCCGGCTGCTCGCGCTCACGCTCGCCTTCACGGGGGTCGCGCTGCTGGCCGCCGGACTCGTACCGGACGTCACCAGCGTGGTGCTGATCATGACGCTGGCCGGTGTCGGCGCGGGGCTCGCCGCCAACACCGGGCACACGCTGCTCGACCAGGAGACCGAGGACCAGCGACGGGCCCGTACGACCGAGCACCTGCACGCGGTGGTCCGGGTCTTCGTGGCGCTCGGCGCGGTGATCGCCCCGCTGGTCGCCGCGGTCATCGGGCCGCACCGGCTGGAGAACGGCCGGTTCGTCTTCGCGCACGGCGGCGCCGCCTTCACGCTGATGCTGGTCGGCGCGCTGCTGCTGCCGGTGGCCGCGCTGGTCCTCGCCAAGGTCGACGACCGCTCCGGGGTGCCGCTGCGGCAGGACCTGCGCGACGCCCTGCTCGGCGGCAGCGACCCCGAGCAGGCGTCCGCCGCCTCCGGCTTCTTCATCGCCCTGGAGGGCGGCGACGGCGCCGGGAAGTCCACCCAGGCCGAGGCCCTCGCGGAATGGATCAGGGCCAAGGGCCACGAGGTCGTCCTCACCCGCGAGCCGGGGGCGACCCCGGTCGGCAAGCGGCTGCGGTCCATCCTGCTGGACGTCTCCAGCGCCGGCCTCTCGCACCGCGCGGAGGCACTGCTGTACGCCGCGGACCGCGCGGAGCACATCGACACCGTCGTCCGGCCCGCCCTGGAGCGTGGCGCCGTCGTCATCACCGACCGGTACATCGACTCCTCCGTCGCCTACCAGGGCGCCGGACGCGACCTGTCGCCGACCGAGATCGCCCGCATCAACCGCTGGGCGACCGACGGGCTGGTCCCGCATCTGACGGTGCTGCTGGACGTGGCGCCGGAGACCGCGCGGGAACGCTTCACCGAGGCGCCGGACCGGCTGGAGTCGGAGCCCGCCGAGTTCCACGCGCGCGTGCGGGCCGGTTTCCTCACCCTGGCCGCGGCCGACCCCGGCCGCTACCTGGTGGTCGACGCCGGCCAGGAACCGGAGGCGGTCACCACGGTGATCCGGCACCGTCTCGACCAGGTGCTGCCGCTGTCCGAGGCCGAGATCCGGGCCCGTGAGGAAGCACGCCGCAGGGCCGAGGAGGAGGCCCGCCGCAAGGCGGAGGAGGAGGCGGCCCGCAAGGCCGAGGAGGAGCGTCTGGAGCGCGAGCGCGAGGAGCAGCTCGCCCGGCTGCGCGCCGAGGAGGAGGAGCGCAAGCGGCGCGAGCTGGAGGAGGCGCAGCGGCGCGAGGCGGAACGGCAGGCGGAGGAGGCCCGGCAGCGGGCCGAGGAAGCACGCCGGCGCGCGGAGGAGGAGCGGCAGCGGCTGCTCGCCGAGGAGAAGGCGCGCGCCGAGGAGGAGGCCCGCCGCAAGGCCGAGGAGGAACGCCTCCGCAAGCAGGCCGAGGAGGAGGCGCGGCTGCGCGCCGAGGCCGAGGCGCTGCGCCTGGAGAAGCAGCGCAAGGCCGAGGAGGCGCTGCTGCGCGCGGAGCAGGCCCGGCGGCTGGCTGAGCAGGCGGCGGCCGCGGCGGAGGCGGGACCGAAGACGACGGCTGTCCCCGGTGCCGCTGCCGCGGGTGGGCGAGCGGCCGACGACGCGGCGACCGTGCCGACGCCGGTGGTGACGCCGACGAACGCGTCGGGCGGGCCGGCCGACGAGACCGCCGTGCTGCCCCGGGTGCCGGACGAGGACGCCGGGCAGCGGCCCGGGGTGTCCGATGCCGAGGTGACGACCGAACTGCCGAAGCCGCCGGTTCCGCCGGGCGCGGCGGACGAGACGGCGGTGCTGCCTCCGGTGCGGGGGGACGAGCAGAGCCCCGCGGGCCGGCGGGTGCCGTCGGGCTACTTCCGGGACGAGCGCCCGGCGAGCGGGCCCGGGGGAGCCGACGGCCCCGACGACCGCACGCGCGAGCTGCCCCGGATCGACCCCGAGGAGCCCCCTCGGCTGCGTTCGGAATGGGCCGAGGAGACTCCGCTGGACGACCTGCCGACGCTGGCCGACGAGCTGCTGGGCCCGCGCGACGGCGAAGACGGTGACGAGGACGAGGGCCGGAGGCGCCGGCGCTGACCGGTCGGCCCGCGGTGCGGGCGTTGTCAGTGCCCACCCGCACAATGGACCCGGTGAGGCAGACGTGACGGAAGGACGGGCTGACCCATGACCGTGTGGGACGACCTCGTCGGGCAGGAGCGGGTGAGCGAGCGGCTCGCCGGCGCCGCCCGCGACGCCGACGCGCTCGTCACCGCCGCGGCGGCCGACGCGCCCCCGCCGGAGGCGTCGAGGATGACGCACGCCTGGCTGTTCACGGGTCCGCCCGGCGCGGGAGTGACACAGACGGCGCGGGCCTTCGCCGCAGCACTGCAGTGCGTGAGCCCCGACCGGGCACTGGGCGGCGCGCCCGGCTGTGGCTTCTGCGACGGATGCCACACGGCGCTCATCGGCACCCACGCGGACGTCAGCACGGTGGTCGCCATGGGCGCGGAGATCCTCTACAAGCACATGAAGGAGACCGTCCGCAAGTCGTTCACCTCGCCCGCGAACGGCCGTTGGCAGATCATCCTCGTCGAGGAGGCCGAGCGGCTGAACGAGAAGTCCGGCAACGCCGTCCTCAAGGCCGTCGAGGAGCCCGCTCCCCGCACCGTCTGGCTGCTGTGCGCCCCCTCGGTCGAGGACGTCCTGCCGACGATCCGCTCCCGCTGCCGCCACCTCAACCTGAGCACGCCGTCGGTGGCCGCCGTCGCCGACATGCTCGTCCGGCGCGAGGGCGTCGAGCCGGACGTCGCCGCCGCCGTCGCCCGGGCCACCCAGGGCGACGTCGACCGGGCCCGTCGCCTGGCCACCGACCCGGCCGCCCGCGCACGCCGGGCCGCCGTGCTCAGACTGCCGCTGCGGGTCGAAGACGTCGGTGGCGCGCTCAAGGCGGCCCAGGAGCTGGTCGACGTGGCGGCCGAGGACGCCAAGCAGCTCGCCGAGGAGACGGACGCCAAGGAGACCGAGGAGCTGAGAGAGGCCTTGGGCGCGGCCCAGGGCAGCCGGTTGCCACGTGGCACGGCAGGCGTCTTCAAGGATCTGGAGGCCGACCAGAAGCGTCGCAGGACGCGCACCCAGCGCAACACCCTCGACATCGCGCTGAGCGATCTGACCGGCTTCTACCGCGACGTCCTCGCCCTCCAGCTCGGCTCGCGCGTCGCCATCGCCAACGGCGACGCCGAGGACATACTGGAGCGCATGGCCCGTAGCAGTTCCCCGGAGTCCACGCTCCGCCGCATCGAGGCGATCGCGGCGTGCGGCAAGGCCCTGGACCGCAATGTGGCCCCGCTGCTCGCGGTGGAGGCGATGACGATGGCCCTCAGAGCGGGCTGACCGAGGGCACCGCCCAGTGGCTCGACACGGTAACTCGTACGAGGCACGGTGTGCGCGCAGAGCGATCGCCTCGTCGCGCACGGTTACGCTCGCTGTATGGACACAAGGCGCATCCACCGCAGGACCCGTACCGGAACCGGAGCCGCTCTGCTCGCCGTCGCACTGCTGATCTCGGGCTGCTCCTCGGGGAGCGGCCCTAGTACGGCCAGCGCGGCGGCGGAGGAGGCGGCGGCGGTCCTCGCCCCCCTGCCCCGCTCCACACCCGCGGCCCTCACGCCGTACTACAAGCAGAAACCGGTCTGGCGCGACTGCGGGGTCCCCGGTTTCCAGTGCGCCACGCTGAAGGTCCCGCTCGACTACGCCGAACCGAGGGCCGGTGACGTGCGTCTCGCCCTCACCCGAAAGAAGGCCACGGGTCCCGGGAAGCGGCTGGGCTCCCTGCTGGTGAACCCCGGCGGCCCGGGCGGCTCGGCGGTGGGCTACGTCCAGGGGTACGCCGGGATCGGTTATCCGGCCGACGTGCGCGCCCGCTACGACATGGTGGCCGTCGACCCGCGGGGCGTCGCCGGCAGCGCCCCCGTCGAGTGCCTGGACGGGCCCGGGATGGACGCGTACACGAGGACGGACGTCACGCCGGACGACGCGAAGGAGACCGGCGCGCTGGTCGCGTCGTACAAGAGGTTCGCCGAGGGCTGCGGGGCGGACGCGCCGAAGCTGCTGCGCCACGTGTCCACCGTCGAGGCGGCCCGGGACATGGACATCGTCCGGGCCGCGCTGGGCGACAGGAAGCTGAACTACGTCGGCGCCTCGTACGGCACCTTCCTCGGCGCGACCTACGCCGGGCTGTTCCCGGACCGGGCGGGCCGGCTGGTGCTGGACGGCGCGATGGACCCCTCGCTGCCCGCGCGGCGGCTCAACCTCGAGCAGACGGAGGGCTTCCACACGGCGTTCACCGCCTTCGCGAAGGACTGCGTGCGGCGGAGCGACTGCCCGCTCGGCGGCCGGAGCACCGGCGTCGGGCGGGCCGGCGAGAACCTCAGGGCGTTCTTCGGGAAGCTCGACGCCCGGCCGATCCCCACCGGTGACGCCGACGGCCGCAGGCTCACCGAGTCGCTCGCGACGATCGGCGTCATCGCCGCGATGTACGACGAGGGCGCCTGGCCGCGTCTGCGCGAGGCGCTGACGGCCGCGATGAAGGAGGACGACGGCGCCGAACTCCTCCTCCTCTCCGACAGCTACTACGAACGTGACGCGAACGGCGACTACAGCAACCTGATGTTCGCCAACGCGGCCGTGAACTGCCTGGACCTCCCGCCCGCCTTCGACTCCCCGGACGAGGTGCGGCGTGCGCTCCCCGCCTTCGAGAAGGCGTCCCCGGTGTTCGGCGAGGGCCTCGCCTGGGCTTCGCTGAACTGCGCGTACTGGCCGGTGCGGGCCACGGGTGAGGCCCGGCGCATCGAGGCGAAGGGCGCGGCCCCGATCGTCGTCGTCGGCACCACCCGGGACCCGGCCACCCCGTACCGCTGGGCCGAGGCCCTGGCCGGCCAGCTCTCCTCGGCGCGCCTCCTCACCTACGAGGGCGACGGCCACACCGCCTACGGCCGCGGCAGCGCCTGCATCGACGCCGCGATCAACGCCTACCTGATCGCCGGCACCCCGCCGAAGGACGGAAAGCGCTGCTCATAGCCGGTACCACCACCCCCGGAGGCGTCCGCTCCGGCCCGCCTCCGGGGCCGGTACGAAGCACCCCAGGAAACTGTGTAGACTTACCGACGTTGCTGATCGCACCATAGGTGCGCGGCGCGCCGCCTTAGCTCAGATGGCCAGAGCAACGCACTCGTAATGCGTAGGTCTCGGGTTCGAATCCCGAAGGCGGCTCTTCGAAGAAGGCCCAGCTCTTTGCCCTTGAGCTGGGCCTTCCTCATTCAGCGGATACGGCGACGGCGGCGAGCGCGGGCCGCGCGGTCGAGACGCCGGGGACGTACGGCGTCGTGCACCAGGGCAGTCCCCCCGTGCCACCGACCTCCTCGACCGGAGGGAACCCCGGTATCGAAAGCCGGCGGGCGCCCTCCGCCTCGACGGCCCAGCGGGCCGGGTCCGCACCGGGAAGCGGGAGGCGGACGAGGAACGTGCGGCCGCCATCGGCGACGGCCTCGCGGGGCGCGGCCCCCACCGTCGGCCGGGGCGCGTTCCGGAGGGTCCCCCTTGGCAGCGTGGTGCGGCCGACGAGCGAACGGGACCTTGTGTCACCTTCCGTTCATCTCGCCAGGGTTTGGACGCAACCAGGGGTCATCCAGAGTTAGTTGAGTGAGCCGTGAGTCGACGGAGCGGCCGTCCGGCCCGGTGCCGTGCACGGATGACCGGCCGACGGCACCGGCGAGCACCGACGACATCGCACCGTCCGCCCCCACCTTCGACAAGGAGCAGTGCTCATGCCGCGTCAGCATGAACCCCGGGCCGGTGAGACGACGCCTTCCCTGGCCGTCCGCCGCGCGGTCGCCGTACCCGTGCCGGGCGAGGATCCCGGCGCGGACCTGAGACCGCGCACGCAGGAGTCCGTCCCTGCTCCCGACTCCGCCGCCGATCCGGACGCCTCGGTGTCGACGGGGTCGTCCTCCGAGCCCACTCCCGGGCGGCGCACCCGATGGGGCTCCCGGTCCACCACCGAGGAACCGGCGGCAGCCGAGCAGGAGGAGGAACGGCAGCAGGAGGAACGGGAGCAGAAGAAAGAGCGGCAGGAGAAAGAGCGGCAGGAGAAAGAGCGGCAGCCGGAGGAACAGCGGCGGCAGGCGGCGGAGCCCGGCGGAGCGGGAGCCGGGGTGGTGGCCGGTGCGGCGGCCGGTGCGGTCGCGGTCGGGAACGGTGACGGCGGGAAGGCGGACGCGGACGCCGACGGGACGGGGCCGGGACGTCTGCGCGGGCCCATGGTGGCCGCGGCCGCCATCGTCGGGGCGGTGCTGATCTGCGTACCGCTGCTGGTATTCGGACTGAACCGTGAGGACGAGCGCACGGTCGAGACGGCTCCCGCCGGCGGAACGACGCTCGACCCCGGTACGTCCGACGGCATCCCGGCCGTCGACTACCAGGCCGCGTCCCCGTCACCCTCGGCGTCGCCGAGCGGGTCCGAGTCCGCGTCCGGCTCACCGGCCGAATCCGACTCCGAGCCCGATTCCGGGGCCGAGCCCAAGTCGGAGCCCAAGGTCGAGCCCAAGTCCGAGCCCAAGTCCAAGCCCGCGCCGTCCCGTTCGGCCGAGGTGAAGAAGGCCGAGGCGCCGAAGAGGACCGCGGCGGCCGCCGTCCGGCGACTGGCCGCGGAGGATCCGGGCGGACGGCACATCTGCTACCGGGTCTACGCGGCGGGCCGGGGCTGGAGCGACGCGGTGTGCGACGGCGGGACAGCGGGCACGGCGGGCTCGGGGGCGCCGATCACGGCCGTCAACATCGCCGTCTCCGGAACCAGGGGCACGTCCGGCGGCGCCTTCGTCCACGACCCCGCGTCGACCAACGGCGAGGGACACTTCCCCGAGCCGTGGTCGAACGCCGTCGACGGCGTCGACAACTACGTCGGCAGTACCGAGAAGGACGCCCCGCACATGCTGGGGTTCACCATCAACGTCGACGGTGGCGCCGGCGCCGTCTGCCAGTCCTCCTACGTCCACGACGACGCCTGGCTCGGCCTGGCGTGCGACGAGCCCGGGACCGGGTACGACTTCACCTACGCCGGCACCCACGACAACGACTTGTGGATCGAGGCGGTCCGGCTCACGGTGTGATCCGGGCCGTCCGCGGAGGGCTCGGCAAAGGGCTGGCGGGCGCGTGCCGTTCGGCCCGTTGACATGGGAGCGCGGCAACGAGGCATCCGGAACAGTCAAGTCGAAAGTGAGGAAACCGCGTCCCGTTCGGTCCGTGCAACCGACGACCGGGAGTGTTCCATGGCCAGTCACGGCAGCCCTTCTGCCGCGTCCTCCGGCTCGCGCACCGACGGCCTGGCGGTGGCGAGCCCGTGCTGCGGCATCGTCGGACTGTTCGTCCTGGACATCGTCCTCGGCGTCGTCGGCGTCGTCGGCATCGTCCTGCGGCCCGGGCTGCCGGCCTTCGCCGCCGGCAGTGGCGGGTTCAGCTGGTACGTGGGCGGCCAGGCCGTTCGGCGAGCGGAACGGCGGGGCCGGCGAGCCGGTCACTTGGCGTCCGCGTAGCACTCCACCACCGCCGTCGTGAACGGGAACCGCACCGGCGTCTCCCCGAAGGTCAGCCGTCCGGCCAGGTCCGCGGCCTGCCGGATCGCCTCCGCCACCGTCGCCGCCTCCTCCTCGGGACAGTGCACGATCACCTCGTCGTGCTGGAAGAAGACCAGCTCGGCCGCCATGCCGCTCAGGGCCTGCCGCAGTGCGGCGAGCAGCAGCAGGGCCCAGTCGGCGGCGCTGCCCTGGACGACGAAGTTGCGGGCGAAGCGGCCACGGGCGCGGGCATTGGTCGAGGAGTGGCCCGGGACCCACTGGCGGGCGTCGGCGGCCCGGTCCTCCTCCGCGACCGGGATGCCCGCCTCCTCCGCCGCGTCCTCCGTGGCGCGGACGGCAGGCGGGCAGGTACGGCCCAGCCAGGTCCGTACGAGCCGGCCCTCCTCGCCCGCGCGGGCGGCCTCGTCGACGTAGGCGACCGCCCGGGGGAAGCGGCGCCGGAGCGCGGCGAGGTTCTTCAGGCCGTCGCCGGAGGTCTGGCCGTAGACCGCGCCGAGGACGGCGAGCTTGGCCTGCGCGCGGTCGCCGGAGAAGGCGCGGTCGGACACCGACTGGTACAGGTCGGTCTCCCGGCCCGCGACCTCCATCAGGCCGGGGTCGCGGGAGACGGCCGCCAGGACCCGCGGTTCCATCTGGTCGGCGTCGGCGACGACGAGCCGCCAGCCGGGATCGGCGACGGCCGCGCGACGGATCACCTTGGGGATCTGCAGGGCGCCCCCGCCGTTGGTCACCCAGCGGCCGGTCACCGTCCCGCCGGCGAGGAACTCGGGCCGGAAGCGGCCGTCGCGCACCCAGTCCTGGAGCCAGGACCAGCCGTGGGCGACCCAGATCCGGTACAGCTTCTTGTACTCGAGCAGCGGTGCGACGGCCGGGTGGTCGACGGACTCGATCTCCCAGCGGCGGGTCGAGGCGACCTTGACGCCGACCTGGGCGAAGGCCTTGATCACATCGGCGGGCAGGTCGGGCCGGACCCGGCGGCCGAAGGCGGCGGACACCTCGTCGGCGAGCTCGGCGAGCCGGCGCGGCTCCCCGCCGCCCGCGTACCGCTCGCCGAGCAGGTCGTGCAGCACCGCGCGGTGCACGTCCGCCCGCCAGGGCAGCCCCGCGCGGTTCATCTCGGCGGCCACCAGCGTCCCCGCCGACTCGGCGGCGGTCAGCAGCCGCATCCGGCCGGGGTGCGCGGTCGCGTCGGTCCGCCGCTGCTGCTCGGCGTAGACCACGAGGAGGTCCGTCAGCGGCAGCCGGACGCCCCGGGGTTCGAAGAGGGAGGACTGGGCGCCCGGTTCGGCCTGGCGCTGCGGCGGGTCGGGCGGTACGGGACCGCCGCGCAGCCGGGCCAGCGCCGCCGCGGCCGAACGGGGTTCTCCGTACCGCCCCTCGTGGCCGAGGAGGAGCGTCTCGGCGGCCTCGATGTCGTAGGCCCGCTCCACTCGCACCCCCGTGGCGAGCAGGCTCGGGTAGACCTCGGCGGTGGACCGCCACACCCACCGGGTGACACCGGGACGGCTCCGTACGGCCTCGGCGAGGTCCGCCTCCCGCAGCACCGGACCGGCGGGCAGCCCGTCCGGACCGAGGGGAGCGACGTCCACGCCGCCTTCCTCGGCCGGAGCGAGTGCCCACCGGTCGGCCATGCCGCGAGTGTGGCAGGGGGGTCTGACAACGGCCCCCGGCCGGCCCCCGGGCTCAGTCCTCCCGCGCGGTCCCGTCCTCGTCCTCCGTCCGGGTCTCGACGTACTGCGCCAGCATGTCGGTGACGTACCGCTCGGTGGCGGACTTGGTGATGCCGAGGCCGCTGAGGAGGCCCTCGCCGTTCTCGTGCTCCAGCAGGGCGAGCAGGATGTGCTCGGTGCCGATGTAGTTGTGGCCGAGGCGGAGGGCCTCGCGGAAGGTGAGTTCCAGGACCTTCTTGGCCGCCGGGCCGTACGGCACCAGCTCGGGGGCGTCCTCGACGGCCGGCGGGAGCGCCGCGCGGGCGGCCTCGGCGACCGCCGCCGCGGTGACGCCCTGCTCGGTGATCGCCTTGACGGCCAGGCCCTGCGGCTCGGCCAGCAGGCCGAGGACCAGGTGCTCGGGCAGGCCCTCGGCGTTGTGCGCGGCCTGGGCCGCGTGGTGCGCGGCCATGACCGTGTTGCGGGCGCGGGGCGTGTAGCGGTTGAAGCCCTGGCTCGGGTCGAGGTCGTTGCCCTCCTTGGGCACGAACCGCTTCTGGGCCGCCTGCCGGGTGACGCCCATGCTCTTGCCGATGTCCGTCCAGGAGGCGCCCGAACGCCGGGCCTGGTCCACGAAGTGGCCGATCAGGTGGTCGGCCACGTCGCCGAGGTGCTCACCGGCGAGCACCGCGTCCTGGAGCTGTTCCAGGGGTTCTTCGTGGACCTTCTTGATGGCCGCGATGAGGTCGTCGAGACGTACGGATGACTTGATGACCGGATTCGTCGTCATGTGTCAACCGTAAGTTGACAGCCCGACGGTGTCAACCCGAAGTTGACACTTGTGGGTGAACTCCCGGGACGTGGCACGATCGGCCCGTGAGCACGTCCAGCACCGTCGACCGCGCCTTCCGGGCCGCCCTCTACGACACCGGCGACACCGCCCTCGACACCGGCGCGTCCCTGCTCGCCGCCGATCCGGCGGCCGACGCCGAACTCGCCCGGCGGGGCGAGGAGTTCGTCGCGACCGCCTGGCGGCGCGGCTGGCAGCCCGCCGATGTCGTACGGATCGTCCGGCGCGAGCTGGACGACGTCCACGTGCGGCTCGTCTCCGCGCTGATCCGCGCGCAGGCGCCGCGCGACGACCGCCCGCGCGGGCCCCGCTGGAAGGCCCAGCTCGACGAGCTGGGGACGGACGGCGCCCCGCGCGGCGACCGGTTCGCGTACGCCACGGCCGTCCTGGAGCTGTACCGCCTGCTGCTGCGCCTGCCCGCCCTCGAACCCCTCGACGAGACGGCCGCCCCCGGCCCACGGGACCGACGGCCGGAGTCCCGCGTGTTCGGCCGCATCCGCGCGCTGCTGGCCAAGGCGGAGGCGACCGGGTTCCCGGACGAGGCGGAGGCGCTCAGCGCCAAGGCGCAGGAGCTGATGGCGCGGCACAGCGTCGACGAGGCGCTGCTCGCCGCGCGGGAGCCCGCGGGGGAGGCGCCGGGGGCCTGCCGGATCGGGGTGGAGCCGCCGTACGAGCAGGCCAAGGCGGTGCTGCTGGACGCGGTCGCCGGCGCGAACCACTGCCGGGCCGTGTGGAACGAGCCGCTGGGGTTCTCCACCGTGGTCGGCTTCGCCCCCGACCTGGAGGCGGTGGAACTCCTCTACACCTCACTGCTGGTGCAGGCCACCACGGCGATGACCAGGGCGGAGGCCGCACAGAGGGCGGGCGGACGCAAGCGGACCAAGACCTTCCGGCAGTCCTTCCTCGCCGCCTACGCGCACCGCGTGGGCACGCGTCTCGCGGCCGTCGCCGAGATCAGGGTGAGCGACGACCTGCTCCCGGTCCTCGCCTCCCGCGCGGTGGCGGTCACCGAGCGGACGGACCGCCTGTTCCCGGAGACGACGACCACCCGGCTGCGCGGGGTGAGCGACGCGGCGGGCTGGGAGGAGGGCGCCCGCGCGGCGGACGACGCACAGGTCAGGGCTCGCCCGCACCTCCCCTGAGCGTCAGTCCCCCGCCTGCTGGTAGGCGCTCACGGAGATCTTGTGGCCGGACCGGCCGTCGGCCGCGACCGGGCCGTACGTCCAGCGGAAGCTCCGGGCGCCGGAGAGTTCGACCCGCAGCTCCTCGGCGTCGAAGGCGCCCTCGCCGGACGCGCCGCGTTCGTAGGCGAGGGTGAACGATGCGGACTCGCCCTCGGCCAGGGTCAGCTTCTGGGCCGTGGCGCCCTCGGCAGGCGGCACCTCGACGGCGGCGGAGTCGCCGGAGCCGGCCAGCCGCACCTCGGGGAAGCCGTCCAGGGTGCAGGCGGCGCCCTGGTTGGTGAAGCCGACGGGGACCTCGCCGGTGTCCCCGGCGGCCGGCGCGGCGCTCGCGGGTCCGACCTCCACGCTCACCGTGTCGACCGAGCAGGCGGTGCTCTCCCGCTTCCCGTCGCCGCTCCCGTCCCCGTCCCCGTCCGCGCCGCCGCAGGCGGCCAGCAGGAGGAGGGCGGCGAGGGCGGCGGGGACGGCGATCGGCGTGGTGCGCATGAGTGATCCTCTGGGGGTTCGTGGAGGTGCCCACCGGTCATCATCACGCACCCGTCACCGATCCGTCCCGCGGACCGGCGCTAGGAGCCCAGCCCTTCCGTGGGCAGCCCCGTCGGGAAGGAGCCGGCTTCGGCCCTGGTGTACGTCTCGGTGCCGAGGGCGCCCTCCCAGGTGACCCTCAGGGAGCCCCCGTCGACGGAGTCGACGGTGCCGTCCGTCCGGTCCTCGGTGCCGTCGTCGCACTTCAGGCGGATGGAACGGGTCCCGGCCCGATCCCGCGCGGTGCCACTGCACACGGGGCCGCCCGTGGCGAAGAGGGCGGCGTCCTCGCCGTTGACCATCAGGGCCACGGCCTTGCCGTCGGCGGTGGTGAACCAGCTGCCCTCCAACCCGCCCGCCGGGGCCGTGCTCGCGTCGGACCCCGCGGCGCCGCCACCGGAGTCCGCGGTCGCCGTGGCGGACGGAGTGGGACCGGCCGCGGAGTCGCCCGAGCCGTCGGAGCCGCCGCCGCTGCACGCGGTCAGCGCGAGCGCGCCGATGAGCCCCACGGCCGCGACCCGTGCGCGCCGGGAGCGCGACCCGCGCGATGACGGCGGTACGGGCCGGTACGTCACCGAAGCCTCCGAAGTCACTGCGAACCCCCTGGCTGTGGCCGGCCCCGTCGGCCGGACGACCGCCGTCAGCTAACAGGACCCGCCCGGCGCACCACCAGCCTCCGTGACACACCTCGCACCGCACGTTCACGGCGCCCCGGTGGGCCGACGCGCGGGGACGGCGGGGGACACACAAGGGAACACGAGGGAACACAAAGGCCCGCGCTTGCGTCTC
Source organism: Streptomyces sp. 12E (assembly GCF_055633275.1). Lineage (NCBI taxonomy): Bacteria > Bacillati > Actinomycetota > Actinomycetes > Kitasatosporales > Streptomycetaceae > Streptomyces > Streptomyces sp. 12E. The sequence continues at coordinate 3,993,447 of NZ_JBVNCJ010000001.1, forward strand.
TCAGGGAGCGGGGATGGGTAGAGCGTCCATCACAGTGGGTGCCGTTCGGCCGTCACGGCTGTGACTACGGGAACACCGCGCGTGCACGTGCATCTGCTCATGCATCAGCACATGAACAAAGCTATGATCCGGGTCAGTTGACCACTGCATCAATGGCCACACCAGCCAGTGCACCAGCGGGGAGCGACCTGTGGACCACGACGTGTACGACGGTGACGTGTACGACGGTGCCGACGCGTCCGGCGTGTACAACGGCATGGCGGCCACCAGGCTGGACGGCGTGGCCTGGCAGAAGAGCCGGCACAGCAACTCGCAGGGTTCCTGCGTGGAGTTCGCCCGGCTGCCCGGGGGAGAGGTGGCCGTGCGCAACTCCCGCTTCCCCGACGGCCCCGCGCTCGTCTACACCCGCGCGGAGATCGAGGCCATGCTGCTGGGCGTGAAGGACGGCGAGTTCGACCACCTGGTCGTCGGCTGACCGGCCCGCCGGGACCGGGGGGCGGCTCCCGTGGCGCTCCGGAAGGCGCCGGAGTGGTTCAGGAGGCGCTGACGCGCGTAGAACCGCGGCGCCGGGAAGCGCCGCGGTGCCTCATGTGCCGGGACAGGGGCGGTCGACGACGCGCGGAAGCCGGAACAGGGCCCAGACCACCTTGCCGCTGAGCGCGCCGGCCATCGGCTGCCAGCCCCAGCTGTCGCTGAAGGACTCGACCAGGAACAGCCCCCGGCCCGACTCGGCGGAGAAGTCGTCCGGCCCGTGCGTGACGGGGCTGTCGTCGCTGGGGTCGCGCACCGCGCACACCAGCCGTCCGGTCCACCGCATCAGGTGCAGCCGTACCGGCGGGTCCGGCGCCGTCGGCCGCGGGGCGCCGGCCGGCAGGCCGTGCCGCAGGGCGTTGGTGACCAGCTCGGAGACGACCAGGCACACGTCGTCGAAACGGTCCCCCAGGTCCCACTGGTCGAGCGTCCTGCGGGTGAAGCGCCGGGCCTCGCGGACCGCTTCGTAGCGGGTGGGGAGAGCGCAGGAGGCGGCGTCGGACGCGGCCGCGAGGTTCAGCGGCGGAAGGCCCTGCCGTAACGGCTCGAGCATGGTCGATCCATTCGTCCCCATGCGAGGCACTCCCGGGAATTCGCGGTCGTAGCGAGGCTGCGGTGGTGCGGAGACCATGGTTTCGGATGCGTACAGCAGATGCAAGGGCAGATGCACGTGCAGCTGACCGAAATCGCCCCTGCCGTACTGGTTTGTTGGTCAATTTTTCCGTCATCTTCCCGTCGCCTCACGGCTGTTCCCTTGCCTCCTCGTTGCTCCTTCCTTCTCCTTCCTTCTCCTTCCGTGCCCGTTCCGTGCCGCTTCCCGGCCGGATTCCGTTTCCGTAACCGGGCGAGTACTGCTCGAAGTGTTTTAGTGGCAGACTGCGGGCCCTGAAGACGTTGGGGAGGCTGGCGAACGTGAGCGCGGGAGAGCCGGGATCGGTGGTGCGGCGCATGCTGCTCGGATCACAACTCAGGCGACTGCGTGAGGCGCGGGGGATCACGCGCGAGGCGGCGGGCTATTCGATCCGCGCCTCCGAATCGAAGATCAGCCGGATGGAGTTGGGCCGGGTGAGCTTCAAGACCAGGGATGTCGAGGACCTGCTGACGCTGTACGGCATCACGGACGAGCAGGAGCGCCGGTCGTTGGTCTCCCTCGCCAAGGAGGCCAATGTGGCGGGCTGGTGGCACAGTTACTCGGACGTGTTGCCGAGCTGGTTCCCCACGTACGTGGGTCTGGAGGGCGCCGCCTCGCTGATCCGGGCGTACGAGGTGCAGTTCGTGCACGGCCTGCTGCAGACCGAGGAGTACGCCCGCGCGGTGGTGCGGCGCGGCATGAAGGGGGCGAGCGAGGAGGACGTCGAGCGGCGGGTGACGCTGCGCCTGGAGCGGCAGAAGTACCTGGTCTCGGAGAACGCCCCCGAGTTCCACGTCGTCCTCGACGAGGCCGCCCTGCGCCGGCCGTACGGCGACCGCGCGGTGATGCGCGGCCAGCTCCAGCACCTCATCGACGTCTCCGAGCGGCCCAACGTCCGGCTGCAGGTCGTGCCGTTCAGCCTCGGCGGGCACTCCGGCGAGTCGGGCGCGTTCACCGTCCTCAGCTTCCCCGAGTCCGACCTGTCGGACGTCGTGTACCTGGAGCAGCTGACCAGCGCGCTGTACCTCGACAAGCCCGAGGACGTGGCCCAGTACGAGAAGGCGTTCAAGGAGCTCCAGCACGACAGCCCGGGTCCCACGGAGAGCCGGGATCTCCTGCGGGGGCTGCTGCACATGTCCTGAGCGAGCCTCAACTCGCATGGGACACAAGTACGATGACGCGTGATCAGACAGTCCAGTCGATCAGTGCTCCGCTGGCGCAGCGAGGGATTGAGGGATCACATGTCGCCGTACTTCACCGACCTGGCTCAGCAGTACATCGACGGTGAGTGGCGCCCGGGCACCGGCTCCTGGGACATCATCGACTTCAACCCGTACGACGACGAGAAGCTCGCGTCGATCACGATAGCCACGGTCGACGAGGTCGATCAGGCGTACCGGGCGGCCGCCCGCGCGCAGAAGCGGTGGGCGGCGACCAATCCGTACACCCGCCGCGCGGTGTTCGAGAAGGCGCTCAGGCTGGTCGAGGAGCGCGAGGAGGAGATCGCCGAGGCGATCGTCGCCGAGCTCGGCGGCACGCGGCTGAAGGCCGCCTTCGAGCTGCACCTCGCCAAGGAGTTCCTGCGCGAGTCGGTCCACCTGGCGCTGCGCCCCGAGGGCCGGATCATCCCCTCGCCGGTGGACGGCAAGGAGAACCGCGTCTACCGCGTGCCCGTCGGTGTCGTGGGCGTGATCAGCCCCTTCAACTTCCCCTTCCTGCTCTCCCTCAAGTCGGTCGCCCCCGCGCTCGCGCTCGGCAACGGCGTCGTGCTCAAGCCGCACCAGAACACGCCGGTCGTCGGCGGCTCCCTGGTCGCGAAGATCCTCGAGGACGCGGGCCTGCCCGGCGGTCTGCTCAACGTCGTCATCACCGACATCGCGGAGATAGGCGACGCCTTTCTGGAGCACCCGATACCGAAGGTCATCTCCTTCACCGGCTCGGACGCGGTCGGCCGCCACGTGGCCACCGTCTGCGCCTCCCTCTTCAAGCGCTCGGTCCTCGAACTCGGCGGCAACAGCGCGCTGGTGGTCCTCGACGACGCCGATCTCGACTACGCCGTGGACGCGGCGGTCTTCAGCCGGTTCGTCCACCAGGGCCAGGTCTGCATGGCCGCCAACCGCGTCCTGGTCGACCGGTCGGTCGCCGACGCGTTCACCGAGAAGTTCGTCGCCAAGGTCAGGTCACTCAAGGCCGGCGACCCGCGCGACCCGGAGACGGTCATCGGCCCGGTGATCAACTCCAGCCAGGCGGACGCACTGTCCGGCGTGGTCGAGCAGGCGCTCGCCGAGGGCGCCACCGCCCTGGTCCGGGGCGCGCGCAGGGACAACCTGGTCGAGCCGTCCGTCCTCACCGGCCTGCCCGCGGACTCGGCCCTGCTGCGGCAGGAGGTCTTCGGGCCCGTCGCCTTCCTCGTCCCGTTCGACGGCGAGGAGGAGGCCGTGCGCATCGTCAACGACACCCCGTACGGCCTGAGCGGCGCCGTGCACACCGGTGACGTCGAGCGCGGCGTGAACTTCGCCAAGCAGATCGACACCGGCATGTTCCACGTGAACGACGGCACCGTGCACGACGAGCCGATCGTCCCCTTCGGCGGCGAGAAGCACTCGGGCATCGGCCGCCTCAACGGCGACACCATGCTGGACGCCTTCACCACGACGAAGTGGATCTCGGTGCAGCACGGCCGGAGCGGCTTCCCCTTCTGAGCGGGCAGGGCAGCCCTCGGGGGCCGTCCCCGGGGGGCCTACGCTGAGCACATGTCAGTGATCCGTCTCCTGGTGCTCGGCGCGGTGCGCCAGCACGGGCGGGCCCACGGGTACCAGGTGCGCAATGACCTGGAGTACTGGGGCGCGCACGAGTGGTCCAACGCCAAGCCCGGCTCGATCTACCACGCGCTGAAGCAGATGGCGAAGGAGGGGCTGCTGCACGCGCACGAGGTCGCCCCGTCCACGGCCGGCGGTCCGCCGCGCACGGAGTACGAGCTCACCGGGCAGGGCGCCGAGGAGTTCTTCCGGCTGCTGCGCCAGGCCCTGACCTCCTACGACCAGAAGCCGGACGTGCTCTCGGCGGGGCTCGGCCTCATGGTCGACCTCGAGCGTGCGGAGGTCATCGCGCTGCTGGAACAGCGGATGCGTTCGATCGGGGAATGGCGCAAGTCCGTCACCGAGTACTACACGCCCGAAGGCGGCCCCGGACAGTTGGGCCACATCGGGGAGATCATGGACTTCTGGGTCCGCTCGGCCGACTTCGGCACCGAGTGGACCCGTTCCCTCATCGAGCGCATCAGGGGCGGCGCCTACACCTTCGCGGGCGAGGGCGAGCCGTTCGTCGGCGTCCTGGCCGAGGGTGAGGAGAACCCGTACGCGTCGGGGCAGCGGCACCCCGGGGACGACCGGTAGCCAAGTCCGGCCGACGCGGGGCGGGGATCGTCCCGGCCTCCGCCAGCGCCACCCAGGCGCGCTCCGGGGTCCGGGGGAAGGCCCTGAGGCCCGCCCGGACCGCCAGCGAGACGTTCACCGCGATGATCGGGTTCCCGGGCCCAGGCTGGGCCCGCCGGCCAGCGTGAGCGCGGTCGCCGGCAGCAGCCCCGGCAGCACGGGCGCGTCGAGACCGGTGGTCGCCGGATCGGGGCCCGCGTGGCCCGGCACCTTCCACACCACCAGTCCGACCGCGATCCCGGTGGCGGTGAGCACCACGGACATCCACGGCACGGAGCACCCGCCGATGCCGAGGGCGTCCGGCAGGTCCTGCCAGAGCACGTCCTGCAGCTCCTCGGCCGCCGTGCCGACCCCCACCAGGACCAGGCTCGTCACCACGCCCACGAGCAGCGCGGGCACGATGGTCGGCAGCAGGGCGCGTGCCGGGGCGGCGGAGGGTGCCTGCCGTGCGCTGTCCTGGGCCACGCGCACACGATGAACGGGCGAACAAGGCAACTCGATTACCGGCTTGCACCTCACGTGGCGTGAGGTCCCAGGCTGGGGCGCACACCCGGAAAGGGGCGGAAGTGAGCTACTCCGTGGGACAGGTCGCCGGATTCGCCGGCGTCACCGTGCGCACCCTGCACCACTACGACGCCATCGGCCTGCTCGTTCCCGGCGGGCGCAGCCACGCGGGGCACCGGCGCTACAGCGACGCCGACCTCGACCGGCTGCAGCAGATCCTGTTCTACCGCGAGCTCGGCTTCCCGCTCGACGAGGTCGCCGCCCTGCTCGACGACCCGGGCGCGGACCCGCGCGCGCACCTGCGCCGGCAGCACGAACTGCTGACCGCCCGGATCGAGAAGCTGCGGAAGATGGCGGCGGCCGTGGAACACGCCATGGAGGCACGCACGATGGGAATCGATCTCACTCCCGAGGAGAGGTTCGAGGTGTTCGGGGACAAGGACCCCGAGCAGTACGCCGACGAGGCGGAGGCGCGCTGGGGCGGCACCGAGGCGTACGCCGAGTCGCAGCGCCGGGCGCGGGGCTACACCAAGGAGGACTGGAAGCGGATGCAGGCCGAGGTGGCCGACTGGGGCGAGCGCTACGACGCCCTGATGGCCGCCGGGGAGTCCGCGACCGGCGAGGCGGCCATGAACATGGCCGAGGAGCACCGGCAGCACATCTGCGCCTGGTTCTACGAGTGCCCGTACGAGCTGCACACGGGCCTCGCCGAGATGTACGTCGGCGACGAGCGCTTCAAGGCGTTCTACGACTCCATGCGGCCCGGCCTCGCCGAGCACCTCAGGGAGGCGATCCTCGCGAACGCCGCGCGGCACACCTCCTGAGCGTCGTGGCCCGGTCCCCATCCGGGCCACGACCTGCGCGTTGCTCCCGTCCCACGGCTCACGGCTTTCTTCGGGACGGTTCACGGGGCATCCTGGGCACCCCCCGCGGAACCTGGGTTCCGACGGCTGCGTTCATAATCTGGGTAGCCATCCCAGCCCTTACCCCCCAGCTGCAGGAGCCACATCCCCGTGACCACGCTTGCGCTCGGCCCTGAGTGGCTGAGCCCGGACTACCTGATCGAGACCTTCAGCCTTCCCGGCATCCTGCTGATCGTCTTCGCGGAGTCCGGACTCTTCGCGTTCCTGCCCGGTGACTCCCTGCTGTTCACGGCGGGTCTCTTCGTGGCCGAGGGCACCTACATCAGCCAGCCGCTGTGGCTGGTGTGCACGCTGATCGTGCTGGCCGCCGTCATCGGCGACCAGGTCGGCTACATGATCGGCAAGTTCTTCGGACCCAGGCTGTTCAACCGGCCGAACTCCAAGCTCTTCAAACAGGAGAACCTGGAGAAGGCGCACGAGTTCATGGAGAAGTACGGCCCCAAGGCGATCGTCCTGGCCCGCTTCGTCCCGATCGTGCGCACCTTCGCCCCCATCGTGGCGGGCGCCGGCCGCATGAAGTACCGCACGTTCTTCACGTACAACCTCATCGGCGGTGTCGCCTGGGGCTGCGGTGTCACCCTCGCGGGCTACTGGCTCGGACAGATCGAGCTCATCAAGAACAACATCGAGCCGATCCTCATCCTGATCGTCCTCCTCTCCGTGGTGCCGATCATCATCGAGTACCTGCGCGAGCGCGGGAAGAAGAAGCGCGCCGCCGCCGAGATCCCGGCCGCCGCCCCCCAGCACCCCCAGCACCCCCAGCACCCGCAGCACCCGCAGCACCCCCAGCACCCCCAGCACCCGCAGCACCCGCAGCACCCGCAGCACCCGCAGCACCCGCAGCACCCCCAGCACCCGGTCATGGACGACGCCACGACCCAGCTGCGCCGCATCACCCCGGCCGCCCCGCAGCAGCCCCGGCAACAGCGCCACGGCAACCAGGGGTACCCCCAGCAGGGCTACCAGCAGCAGCCCCAGCAGCCGTACGGCGACGACCAGTACTACGACCAGAACCAGCAGCAGCCCTACAACCGGGGCTACTGAAGCGCCCAAAGGGGCGCGGGGCCGTGCCGGTACGCGGCCCCGCCGCGTGGGCGCGATCAGCCCCATCCGGTCCGCGGCCGCCGACGCACACGAGGCCCCGAGCCGGATGGCGCCGTGACCAAAATGGCGCCGGCGCTAGAAGCCCCGCGTCCGCTTCGCGGCCCGCCGCTTCTCCGCGGACCCGATCCGCAGGAAGATCCGCGAGATCTCCGACCCGAGGTTCACCCCGATCGCGATGGCCATGGCCAGCGCCACGGCCTTCGTGAGGGACGTGAGCCCCGAGTCGACCTCGTTCTGGGCGATGCCCAGCAGACCGAAGTACGTGGCGGAACCGGGCAGCAGCGGTCCGATCGCCGCCGTGGTGTACGGCAGCGCGGACGCGAACCGGTACCGGGCCAGCAACTGCCCGAACAGGCCCACGAGGCCCGCCGCCGCGGTCGTGGAGACCACCGGCGAGATGTCGCCCGTGTAGTGCATCGCGCCGTACACCACCCAGGCGACCCCGCCGTTCAGGGTCGCCATCAGCACGGTGGACCGTTCCTGCTGGAGCAGCACCGCGAAGGCCAGGGACAGCAGCATCGCCGCGGCGGTCTGCCACAGCGGGTCGTCGGAGACGCCGAGCGCCGCGTCCGGGTTCAGCCTGGCACCCAGCTGCACGCCGAAGTACAGCACCGTCAGCACCCCGACCACGATGCCCACGAAGAAGTACAGGACCTCCAGCAGGCGCGCGGACGCCGTGATGTAGAAGCCGGTCAGGCCGTCCTGCACGCCGGCCACCAGAGCCCGCCCGGGCAGCAGGGCGAACAGCCCGCCGGTGATCACCGCGGACGCCTTCACGTCCACGTGCGCCAGCGTCAGCGCCACCCCGATCGCGGCCGGCGGCGTCGCGGCCACCGTGAACTGGTAGAACTCCGGCAGTCCGCGCCCCGCGCACAGCCAGGCCAGCCGGTCGCCGAGCATCGCGCCGATCGCGGCCGCCACGAACACCGGGAGGCCGCCGCCGACGAGCACCGAGGCCGCCCCCGCGAGCAGTCCGCTCGCCGCGGTCAGCGCCCAGCCGGGGTACGGGTGCCGGTTGCGGCGGATCTCCGCCAGCCGCCGGTAGGCCTCCTCCAGGGAGACGTGCGTCTCGTCGTCGCTGAGGTCGTCCACCAGCTGGTAGACGGCCGCCAGCCGGGTGTAGTCGGGACTGCGGCGCCGCACCGTGCGCGACGCGGTCACCGGGTCGTCGACCAGGGACGGCTGGTGGGAGATCGACAGCAGGGTGAACGTGACGTTGGGCTCGCAGCGGTCCAGACCGTAGGAGCGGCACACGGCGAACATCGCCGCCTCCACGTCCTCGGCGCCCTCACCGCCCGCCAGCAGCAGCTCGCCGATGCGCAGGGTCAGGTCGAGCACGCGCGGCACGGCAGGACCGGCCTCGTCGTGCCGCTGCACCGGCTCCGGAGCCGGCCGCTCGGTCACCGGCATGCGCAGCATGGTGCGCATCCGGTCCTGCCACGGCACGTCCTTGGCCAGACTGACCAGCGGGATCCCGCTCGCCGGGGTGAACGCCGCCGCCTGCTTCGCGCTGTAGGTGCTCGGCGTGCTGAACGCCGACCCCTCCGTCTCGGCCGGGGACGGCGGCGGGGCCACGCCCAGACCCTCCGGGAGGGCGAACTCGGAGGTCGTCTCGGACTCCGTACCGGTCCTCGGGACGGCCAGCCCCTCGGGGACGGCGAACTCGGACGTCGTCGACGACTCGGGCTCGGCCGGCGCCGCGACACCGGCGGGAGGCGCGAACACGCTCCTCGCCTCGTCCGACTGCGGCTTGCGGCCCTCCGCGTCCGTCACCTGCTCCGCTCTCCCTTTACGACACCGTCCGTGAGACCGTCCGTAAGCCTGCCCCGTACAGCCTCAGTATGCGCACGCACGGCAAAACGGGCCGCAAGCGCGCGTGCGGCCCGTTTCTGCGTCGCGCAGCGGGAGGGCTCAGTGGCCGCCCGTCTCCTTGAAACGCTTGTAGGACCGCTCGATCTCCGCCTCGGCGTCCACCCGGCCGACCCAGTTGGCGCCCTCGACCGACTTGCCCGGCTCCAGGTCCTTGTAGACCTCGAAGAAGTGCTGGATCTCCAGGCGGTCGAACTCGGACACGTGGTGGATGTCCCGCAGGTGCTCCACGCGCGGGTCCGTCGACGGGACGCACAGCAGCTTGTCGTCGCCGCCGGCCTCGTCCGTCATCCGGAACATGCCGATCGCGCGGCAGCGGATCAGGCAGCCCGGGAAGGTCGGCTCGTCCAGGATGACCAGCGCGTCCAGCGGGTCGCCGTCCTCGCCGAGGGTGTTCTCGACGAAGCCGTAGTCGGTCGGGTAGGCGGTCGAGGTGAAGAGCCGACGGTCCAGGCGGATCCGACCCGTCTCGTGGTCCACCTCGTACTTGTTCCGCGAACCCTTCGGGATCTCGATCGTGACGTCGAACTCCACCGGACGCTCCTCCATGATCAGCACATAGTTCTGGTGGTTAAGTGTCCCTCACGCAGGTGTGTGATCGCGAAAGGGGCTGGTGGTCGTGCCAGAGCTGAGGCCTTGGCGGGCCGCGGCACCGCACGTCGTGCGGATCGCGGACGCCGTACGACCTCGTCTCACCCGGGCCGCGGAGACCGTACGGCCACGTCTGGCGCGCGTCGCCGCGGCCGTGGGACCACGGTTCGCGCGGCCGGACCGGCCGGGGTCACCACGGGGCCCGCGGTCGAAGGCCTGGCAGTTCACCGCGACCGCCGCCACCGCCGGTCTGGCGCTGGCCGCGGGAGTGGCGACCGCCGCCGGTCCCTGGGACTCCTCGGGTCAGCGTACGGCCGAGCGGGACCGGGCCGTGGCCCTGGAAGCCACGCGTGGCACAGATCACGGCGGCACCCGCGCCCACGCCGGTACGCCGCCCCGCGGATCCCAGGCCGTCCCGCCGGCCGTCTCCGTGCTCACCGGCCTCGGCGGAACCGCCACCACCGTGAAGTCGGCGCCCGGCCGCAAGGCCCTCGCCGCCGTCCTCGACCCGCTGCTGAGGAACCCGGCGCTCGGCAGCCGCTCCGCCGCCGTGGTCGACGTGGCCACCGGCGAACGGCTCTACGGCACCGGCTCCGAGGACGCGCTCGTCCCCGCCTCGACCACCAAGATCGCCACCGCCGTCGCCGCACTCTCCGCGATGGGCGCCGACCACCGTCTCACCACCCGCGCGGTGTACGAATCCGACACCGGTGAGGTCGTCCTGGTCGGCGGCGGCGACCCCACGCTCACCGCCCGCGAGGAGGCCGGAGGGCTGGCGAGCCTGCGCGACCTCGCGGAGCGGACCGCCGCCGCCCTGGCCGAACGCGGGGTGCGCGAGGTGACGCTGTCGTACGACACGACCCTCTACAGGGGCACCACGCTTCACCCGATCGGGGTCAACCCGAACATCGCCGCCGTCACCCCGCTCATGGTCGACGAGGCCCGCGCCGACGACTCCACCAGCGGCCCGGCCCCGCGGGCCGCGGACCCGGCGGCCGACGCCGCGCGAACCTTCGGCGACCTGCTGGAGGGGCACGGCGTCAGGACCACGCCCCCCGGCCCCTCGAAGGCCACCGCCCGCGCCTTTGCCCTCGCCGCGGTCTCCTCGCCCCCGCTGGCCGCCCTCGTCGAGCGGATGCTGACCGACAGCGACAACGACCTCGCCGAGGCCCTCGCCCGCCACACCGCCCTGGCCACCGGCGGGAGCGCCGACTTCGCCGGCGCCGGCGCGGCGATCACCGCCCGCCTGAAGCACCTCGGTCTCCCCCTGAAGGGCGCCGGCATCGACATCAGGGACGGCAGCGGCCTCGACCGGCGCGGCAGACTCACCGCCGGCCTCCTCACCGCCCTGCTCGTCAAGGCAGGCGACCCGGCCCACCCCGAGCTGCGCCCCGCCCTCACCGGCCTGCCCGTCGCCGGCTTCACCGGCACCCTCGCCGGCCGCTACGCCGACGGCGCGGCCGGCGTCGTACGCGCCAAGACCGGCACCCTCACCGGTGTGAACACACTGGCGGGCACGGTCGTCGACAAGGACGGCCGCCTGGTGGCCTTCGCCTTCCTGGCCAACGCCACCACCAGCCCGACGGCGGCCCAGTCGGCCCTGGACAAGGCGGCCACGGCCCTGGCGGCCTGCGGCTGCCGCTGATCCCGGAGGGGGCGGCGGAAGGGGCGCGGGACCGGAGGCACGGCGAACGGCCCCGCGCGCCCGTCCCCGGTGCGCCCCCGTCACCTCGCCGTCCTGCCCGAAACCCGGGCACTCACGTACCGTTGACGCATGACGAGCATCGGTGGTGCTGCCTCTTCCGGGATGGTCGACTGGAATCTCGCGGTCGCGACCGCGACCCGGCTCATGCGGCCGGGCCCCGACGTGAGCCGCGACGACGCCCGGGCCGTCGTCGCGGAGCTGCGCCGGCACGCGAAGGCCTCGGAGGAGCACGTCCGCGGCTTCACCCGGCTGGGCACCGAGGAGACCCACGACACCCCCCTCCTCGTCGTCGACCGCCCCGGCTGGGTCCGGGCCAACGTCGCCGGCTTCCGCGAACTGCTCAAACCGCTCCTCGACAAGATGCAGGAACGGCGCGGCACCGGCCCCGGCAACGTGGTCCTCGGCGCCGTCGGCGGCAAGGTCACCGGGGTGGAGCTGGGCATGCTGCTGTCCTTCCTCGCCTCCCGCGTCCTCGGCCAGTACGAGACCTTCGCCCCCGCCACCCGTGACCTCCCGGCCGGTGCGAACGGCGCCGGCCGGCTGCTGCTCGTCGCCCCCAACATCGTCCACGTGGAACGCGAACTCGATGTCGAGCCGCACGACTTCCGCCTGTGGGTGACCCTCCACGAGGAGACCCACCGCACCCAGTTCACCGCCGTGCCCTGGCTGCGGGACCACCTGGAGGGCGAGATCCAGTCGTTCCTGGGGGAGACCGACGTCGACCCCATGACCGTCCTGGAACGCATCCGCGAGGCCGCCCAGTCGCTCGCCGGAGGCCGTCCCGAGGGCGAGGAGGGCGACGAGGGGCGCTCCCTCGTCGAACTCGTGCAGACCCCCGCCCAGCGTGAGATCCTCGGCCGCCTCACGGCCGTGATGTCCCTGCTGGAGGGCCATGCCGACTTCGTGATGGACGGCGTCGGCCCCGAGGTCGTGCCGAGCGTCGCCGAGATCCGCGAGAAGTTCCAGCAGCGCCGCGCCAAGGGCGCCTCCCGCCTGGACATGGCCCTGCGCAAGCTGCTCGGCCTGGACGCCAAGCTCCGGCAGTACCGCGACGGCGAACGCTTCGTGCGCGCCGTCGTCGAGGAGGTCGGCATGGACGGCTTCAACCGCGTGTGGACCTCGCCCAACACGCTCCCCACCAAGGCGGAGATCGCCAAACCGGCGGACTGGGTCACACGGGTGCACCGCAAACCGGAAGCCTGAACCCCGCGCATCGTCATGCGCCGTACACGCCCGACGGCAGACAGACGCCCCTCCAATCACCCGTCCGAGGGACCGTGAGTCCTGAGTAGGCGTGCAATGCTCGGGGAACGGCCCGGTTCTGTCACCATCTACACACTCTGAGTGACCGAACCTCGGGCTCACCCCCCGACAACTTCATGAAGGGAACCGGACATGGGTCCCCATCCTGCGGTCGCGGCGATACGCCTGGCGGTCCGCCGCGTCCTGAACGACATCCTCGACGACCACGGCCGAGCGCCCGGCCGCCCCGCGCACGAGCCGCCCCCCTCCCCCCTCGTGCTGGTGGCCTGCTCCGGCGGCGCCGACTCCATGGCGCTCGCCTCCGCCCTCGCCTTCGAAGCCCCCCGCCTCGGCGTCCGCGCCGGCGGCGTCACCGTCGACCACGGCCTCCAGGCCGGCTCCGACCTGCGCGCCGCCGAAGTCGCCTCGCGCCTGCGTGAACTCGGCCTCGAACCCGTCGAGTCCGTCGCGGTCACCGTCGGCCGCGACGGCGGACCCGAGGCCGCCGCCCGGGACGCCCGCTACGCCGCCCTGGACGCCGCCGCCGACCGGCACGGCGCCACCGCCGTCCTGCTCGGTCACACCCGCGACGACCAGGCCGAGACCGTCCTGCTCGGCCTCGCCCGCGGCTCCGGCATCCGCTCCCTGTCCGGAATGGCCGCGGTCTCGGGGGCCGGCGGCCGTTACCGGCGTCCCTTCCTCCAGCTCGACCGGCAGACCGCCCGCAAGGCCTGCATGGCCCAGTCCCTGCCCGTCTGGGACGACCCGCACAACGCCGACCCCTCCTACACCCGCTCCCGGCTCCGCCACGAGGGCCTGCCCGCCCTGGAGAAGGCCCTCGGCAAGGGCGTCGTCGAGGCCCTCGCCCGTACGGCCCAGCTCTCCCGCGACGATGCCGACGCCCTCGACGCCTGGGCCGGCCGGGCCGAGGCCGGCGTCCGCGACGCCGACGGCCGCCTGGAGTGCGCCGCGCTGCACGACCTGCCGCCCGCCGTACGCCGCCGTGTGCTGCGGCGCGCCGCCATCGAGGCCGGTGCGCCGGCCGGTTCGCTGTTCGCCCGCCACATCGAGGAAGTCGACCGGCTGATCACCGGCTGGCACGGTCAGGGGGCCATCAATCTCCCCGGCCGGGTCGTCGCCCGCCGGCAGGGTGGCAGACTGGTGATTCGGCAGGGCTGAATCCGGACCCCACCGACCCGTACGAGTCGCGGGGCGGACCGGACCGGCCGGTGGGACGACCGAAAGTGATGCGGGTGGACGCGAAAGACATGGGTGCCGACCTCGAGAAGGTGCTCATCACCAAGGAAGAGATCGACGCCAAGCTGGTGGAGCTGGCCGCGAAGATCGACGCGGAGTACGCGGGCAAGGACCTGCTGATCGTCGGCGTGCTCAAGGGCGCGGTGATGGTGATGGCCGACCTCGCGCGGGCGCTGTCCACCCCCGTCACGATGGACTGGATGGCCGTGTCCTCGTACGGGGCGGGCACCCAGTCCTCCGGTGTGGTGCGGATCCTCAAGGACCTCGACACCGACATCAAGGGCCGGCACGTCCTGATCGTCGAGGACATCATCGACTCCGGACTGACCCTGTCCTGGCTGATCTCCAACCTCGGCTCGCGCGAGCCCGCCTCCCTCAAGGTGTGCACGCTGCTGCGCAAGCCCGATGCCGCCAAGGTCGCCATCGACGTGGAATGGGCCGGCTTCGACATCCCCAACGAGTTCGTCGTCGGCTACGGCCTCGACTACGCCGAGAAGTACCGCAACCTCCCGTTCGTCGGTACGCTCGCGCCCCACGTCTACGGCGGCTGAGCCCGGGGCCCCGGTCCGCCGTACGGTGGTCGGGAACCCCGGCGGGCTCCGCGGCGTTGGAGCATGCGTGGACGCGATCGCCGGCTGTCCCCCGCAGCTTCGGGGGGCGATGCTGGGGTACCGTCCGAAGAACAGTCTTTATCAAACTCACTATGGCAGGAGGGACGGGGCGGCACCGCTCCGTATGGATGGACGTGAAGCGATACTTCCGTGGGCCGGTCATGTGGATCGTGCTGGCCGTCCTCGCCGTGGTCGTGTTGATGCAGGTCGTCGGCTCGTCCGGCGGCTACAAGACGGTGGACACCGGCGAGGTCGTCCAGGCGATCAATGAGAACAAGGTCGAGTCGGCCAAGCTGACCACCGGCGACGAGCAGACCATCAAGGTCCAGCTCAAGGACGGCGTCGAGGTCAAGGACAGCTCGAAGATCCAGGCGAGCTACATCGGCGACCAGGGCGTCACCATCGCCAGCACGCTGCAGGACAAGTTCCAGAACAAGCAGATCCCGGACGGCTACACGGTCTCGCCGTCCAAGCAGAACCCGTTCGTGAGCATTCTGCTGTCCCTGCTGCCCTTCGTCCTCATCGTCGTGGTCTTCCTGTTCCTGATGAACCAGATGCAGGGCGGCGGCTCCCGCGTCATGCAGTTCGGCAAGTCCAAGGCGAAGCTCATCACCAAGGACACCCCGAAGACGACGTTCGCCGACGTCGCGGGGTCGGACGAGGCGGTGGAGGAGCTCCACGAGATCAAGGAGTTCCTGCAGGAGCCGGCGAAGTTCCAGGCCGTCGGGGCGAAGATCCCCAAGGGCGTCCTGCTCTACGGCCCGCCCGGCACCGGTAAGACCCTGCTCGCGCGCGCCGTCGCGGGCGAGGCCGGCGTGCCGTTCTACTCGATCTCCGGTTCCGACTTCGTCGAGATGTTCGTCGGTGTCGGCGCCTCCCGGGTCCGTGACCTGTTCGAACAGGCCAAGGCCAACGCTCCGGCGATCGTCTTCGTCGACGAGATCGACGCGGTCGGCCGTCACCGCGGCGCCGGCCTCGGCGGCGGTCACGACGAGCGCGAGCAGACCCTGAACCAGCTCCTCGTCGAGATGGACGGCTTCGACGTCAAGGGCGGCGTGATCCTCATCGCCGCGACGAACCGGCCCGACATCCTCGACCCGGCGCTGCTGCGCCCCGGCCGCTTCGACCGCCAGATCGCGGTCGACCGTCCGGACATGCAGGGCCGCCTCGAGATCCTCAAGGTGCACCAGAAGGGCAAGCCGGTCGCCCCGGACGTCGACCTGTCGGCCGTCGCCCGCCGGACCCCCGGCATGACCGGCGCCGACCTGGCCAACGTGCTGAACGAGGCCGCGCTGCTGACCGCGCGCAGCGATCAGAAGCTGATCGACAACAAGATGCTGGACGAGGCGATCGACCGTGTGGTCGCGGGCCCGCAGAAGCGGACCCGGATCATGTCGGACAAGGAGAAGAAGATCACCGCGTACCACGAGGGCGGACACGCCCTGGTGGCGGCGGCCTCCCCGAACTCCGACCCCGTCCACAAGATCACGATCCTCTCCCGGGGCCGTGCCCTCGGCTACACGATGGTGCTCCCGGACGAGGACAAGTACTCGACCACGCGCAACGAGATGCTGGACCAGCTCGCCTACATGCTGGGCGGCCGCGCGGCCGAGGAGCTCGTCTTCCACGACCCGACCACCGGCGCCGCCAACGACATCGAGAAGGCCACCGGTGTGGCCCGCGCGATGGTCACGCAGTACGGCATGACCGAGCGTCTCGGTGCGATCAAGTTCGGCGGGGACAACACCGAGCCGTTCCTCGGACGTGAGATGGCTCACCAGCGCGACTACTCGGAAGAGGTCGCCGCGCTGGTCGACGAAGAGGTCAAGAAGCTCATCGAGACCGCGCACAACGAGGCGTGGGAGATCCTCGTCGAGAACCGCGACGTCCTCGACAACCTGGTCCTGGCCCTCCTGGAGCGGGAGACGCTGGGCAAGGAGGAGATCGCCGAGATCTTCGCGCCGATCGTCAAGCGCCCGCCCAGGCCCGCCTGGACCGGCTCCTCCCGACGCACGCCGTCCACCCGCCCGCCGGTCCTCTCCCCCAAGGAGCTGGCCCTGACGAACGGGGCGAACGGCGCGATGCCGGCCATCACCACCGCCAAGAGCACCGCGGCGGACCCCGCCCCGGCACCGGAGCGGACCCCGGAGGAGCGCCCCGAGAGCTGACCTCGAGGCTCCCGGCGGCCCCGCCGGGCCCGGAATGGATGCCGCGCCCCCCTGGTTCTAGCCTGGGGGGCGCGGCATTTGCGTGTCCGCGGTGGAGACGCGTGTCCCTCACGCGTGAAAGCACAGGAACGAGGCATCCCACATGACCGACCCCGTGACGCTGGACGGCATGGCCCCCATCGGCGAGTTCGACGAGAAGCGGGCCCGGAACGCCGTGCGCGAACTGCTGATCGCCGTCGGCGAGGACCCCGACCGGGAGGGCCTGCTGGAGACGCCGGCGCGGGTGGCGCGGGCGTACCGGGAGATATTCGCAGGGCTGTGGCAGAAGCCCGAGGACGTGCTGACGACGACGTTCGACCTCGGTCACGACGAGATGGTGCTGGTCAAGGACATCGAGGTGTACTCGACCTGTGAGCACCACCTGGTGCCGTTCCGGGGTGTGGCGCACGTCGGGTACATCCCGGCCACCAGCGGCAAGATCACGGGACTGTCCAAGCTGGCCCGGCTGGTGGACGTCTACGCCCGCCGCCCCCAGGTGCAGGAGCGGCTCACCACGCAGATCGCGGACTCCCTGATGGAGATCCTGGAGCCGCGCGGGGTGATCGTGGTCGTGGAGTGCGAGCACATGTGCATGTCGATGCGGGGCATCCGCAAGCCCGGTGCGAAGACCCTCACCTCGGCCGTGCGCGGTCAGCTGCGGGACGCGGCGACGCGCAACGAGGCGATGAGCCTGATCATGGCGCGCTGACGCGAGCGCGTCTCATGCCGCCGGAGCCGTGCCCGGTCCGGTCGTGTCGTCGTCCTCCGGGAGCTTGCAGACGCGCTCCAGGAAGATGGCCGCCGCTATGACGCCGATGCCCGCCAGGACCGAGAAGCCGGCGTAGATGGCCTGGTCACGGCGGGCGGGCACGTCCAGGGACTCCAGCAGGAAGACGCCCGTGCCGCCGTACATGCCGGCGACGAGCGCGGCCACCAGGGCGCTGGCCTGCCCGAACACGACCGCCCGGGCCGCCATCAGGGGGTCGACCCCCTTGGCGCCGGTCTGCCGCTCCCGCTGGGCCTTGAGGCGGGCGCGGAGGGACAGCGCGGTGGCCGCGAGGACCACCGCGATCAGGGCGAGGACGATGGGCGCGGCCACGGGAACGCTCGGCAGGGTGCCCAGGGAGTTCCAGAGGCGGGCGCCGGCCCAGGACAGGATCCCGGCCACGGCGAAGACGCCTGCCAGCACCCTGATGCGCAGCTCTTTCACGGTGTCCCTTCGCGTTCCCCGGACGGTGCCCCGGAAGGTGGTCGTGTCGACCTTAACGGCTACTCGGGCAGCCGGAGTTCCAGGTCGGCGCGGGGCGTGACGCCCTCCCGGGTGACCGCGCCGAGGAGATCGGCGACCGGACCGCGGCCGGGCAGCTCCGCCCCGGGGTCGACGTCGTGCCAGGGGGCGAGCACGAAGGCGCGCTCGTGGGCGCGCGGATGCGGGAGCGTGAGGTGCGGGTCGTCGGAGTGGAGGTCCGCGTAGGAGACGATGTCCACGTCCAGGGTGCGCGGGCCCCAGCGCTCGTCCCGGACCCGGTGGAAGGCCTCCTCGACCGCGTGCGCCCGCTCCAGCAGGGAGGACGGGGGCAGGGTGGTCTTCAGGATCACGACCGCGTTGAAGTACGAGGGCTGGCTGCCGGACTCGACGCCCCACGGCTCCGTCTCGTACACGGGGGAGACGGCCTTGACCCGGATGCCCGGGGTGTCCTCCAGGGCGTCGACGGCCCCCTGGAGGGTCTCCAGGCGGTTGCCGAGGTTGGCGCCGAGGGAGACCACGGCCCGTTTCGGGTTGTGCAGGGTGGCGTCGGCGGCGTCGACCTGCTCGACCACGGAGGCGGGGACGGGCTGGACGGTCGGGTCGGTCTGGCCCTGGATGGACGGCCTGGTCATACGCGGCTCCGGGTGATGGTGACGGTCACGTCGTCGAAGGGCACGGTGATCGGAGCGTCCGGCTTGTGGACGCACACCTCGACCTCCTGCACCACGTCGTGCTTCAGGCAGACCTGGGCGATGTGCTCGGCGAGCGTCTCGATGAGGTCGACGGGCTCGCCCTGGACGACCGCCACGACCTCCTCGGCCACGATGCCGTAGTGCACGGTCTTCGTCAGGTCGTCGTCGGCCGCGGCCGGCCGGGTGTCCAGGCCGAGGACGAGGTCCACGATGAAGGTCTGGCCCTCCTCCCGCTCCTTGGGGAACACACCGTGGTGCCCGCGGGCCTTCAGGCCGCGCAGCGCGACACGATCCACGCGAATCACTCCTGCAGTCGTCGGTCCGGCCGGTCGGCGTCCGTGCGGCACACCGGCCCGCACTCGAATCTACCCGTGGCCGCCGACGGCGCCGACGGCCCGGGGGTGCGGACACGGGCCGGTGGCCGGGGTCGTCACCGTCCGTTTCCCCCGGGGGCGCCGGGGGTTCACGGCGTGGTGGCGGTCCCTGCCCGCTCCGCCGTGACACCGGCCACTTCCGGTGAGGGGCGACGGGCCTCCCTGTCCGTCTACCCGCTCAGGCCGGGGTGTCGTCGTCCTCGCCCTCCTCTTCCTCGGCGAGGACCGGGGAGGCGTGGTGGGACCAGAGCTTCCAGCCGGACGGGGTGCGCCGGAACACGTTGGTGGCGACGACGAGCTGGCCGACCAGGGGGCCGAGCTCCTCGCCGGCCTCGGGGGCGGGGCCGCCGCTGAGGATGTTCTCGGTGCAGGTCACCACGGCGGTGTCGCCGGTGACGGAGACGTGCGTGTCGGTGAGGAAGAACTGGATGTAGTCGGTGTTCGCCATGATCAGGGCGTAGGACCTGAGGACCTCGCCGCGTCCGGTGAGCACGGGCCAGCCGGGGTGCACGCAGGAGACCACGCCGGTGTCCGCGGGGTCGTGGTACGACTCGTCGACGCCGAGGTCGCCGGGGGTCAGCCAGAGCGAGGCGACCTCTTCGAAGTCACCCCTCTCGAGTGCCTCGTAGAAGGCGGTGTTGGCGGCCTCGACGTGCTCGACATCGGTGTGGGGTGCGCTCACCGGGCTCCTTCTGCGCCGTGCGCGCCGGATTCGGGGGGTGTGGGGTCCGTCGTGCGGGCCTGTGCGACGGCGTGCGCGACCCGTACGGCGTCCGCGGTGGCGCGCACCTCGTGCACGCGGACCGCCCAGGCGCCGGCCTGTGCGGCGAGGGCGGAGACGGCGGCGGTGGCCGCGTCGCGTTCCCGCGCGGGCGGGAGCGTGCCGTCCGGGCCGGCCAGGACGCGGCCGAGGAACCGCTTGCGGGAGGCGGCGACCAGGACCGGGTGGCCGAGGGCCAGGACGCGGTCGAGGCGGGCGAGGAGGGCCAGGTCGTGGTCGGCGTCCTTGGAGAAGCCGAGGCCGGGGTCGACGATCACCCGGTCGGCGGCGACTCCGCCTTCCAGGACGGCCTCCACACGCGCGTGGAGCTCCTCCGCGACCTCCGCGACCACGTCGGTGTACACGCCCTTGATGCTGCCGCCCGCCAGGAAGCCGCGCCAGTGCATGACGACGAAGGGGGCGCCGGCGGCGGCGACGACGGGGATCATCGCGGGGTCGGCGAGTCCGCCGCTGACGTCGTTGACCAGGACGGCGCCGGCCGCGAGGGACTGTTCGGCGACGGAGGCGCGCATGGTGTCGACGGAGACGGTGACGCCCTCGGCGGCGAGGCCGCGGACCACGGGGATGACGCGCTTGAGCTCCTCGGCCTCGTCGACGCGGGTGGCGCCGGGCCGGGTGGACTCGCCGCCGACGTCGACCAGGTCGGCGCCCCGGGTGACCAGGTCGAGGCCGTGTTTGACGGCGGTCGTCGTGTCGAACCAGCGGCCGCCGTCGGAGAAGGAGTCGGGGGTGACGTTCACGACTCCCATGACCGCGCAGCGGTCCCGGTGAGGAAGGCCCGCGACCTGGCGGCGTCCGCTGTGGTTGCTCATATCTTCAGCGTAGGCCCAGGGAGGGGCCGGGGTGCGCCTCGGGCCGGGCAGGGCCTTGGGGGCACGGCCGCGTTCCGTCCGGGGCCGGTGACCGGCCGACGGGGGAGTGGCCGGCGGGGGAGCGGCACGGCGCTTCCTCACCCGTTCCGGCCGGTCACCGGCCCCCGTGGTCCCGCGCGGGATCCTCGCACCGGCGCCGATCCGGGCGTCAGGCGGTGAGGGTGACCTCCGGGCGGTGCCGGGGAGGAGGTGTTCACCGTGCGGGGCAAAGCGGTCGGGGGTGCCGGGAGTTCGGCGGGCGGAGTGCGGCGGGCGGTTCAGCGGGGCGATAAACGATCTTGATAATCGGGTCATACATCTATTCACGTGTGACGCGCGTTCCCTGATGTCCTGTGAAAGCCTCGGCAATGCTTTGTTTTTACAGGGCGGGGCGCCAACATTCGCCTACGCGCGGTAAGTTTCTGGCCATGCCACGTGGACGTCACCGTCATTCCCCGCCCCTGCACAGGATGCTGCCCCCGTCGGCGATCGCAGGCGTGTCCGTCGTCTGCGCCCTGGGGCCCTGGGTGTTCACGCAACCGATGGTGCTCCGTGTCCTGGCCGCGGCCGCCGCGGTCACGGCGATCGGCGGCGCCGTCGTCATGCGGCACTGGGACATCCAGGCGGGCAAACGCGTCGCCGATCTCACGCGCGCGCGTGCGAGCGACGAATGGCGTTTCGAGGAGCGGGTCGCCGAACTGGAGTCCGGTCTCGAGGAGTCGCGCGAGCTGCGGGCGAAACTGGAGCAGCGGTTGCGCGCCAAGCGCGCGGAACTCGCCGGGCTGCGCAACGAGCACGCGGCTCTGCTGCGGCGGTACGCCGCCTCCGAGACCGACCGGGCGAGCGTCCTGGAAGAACGCCGGGTGCTCGAGATAGAGGCCTCGGTTCCGGCCCGCGCGCTGCCGGCGGGACTGCCGGCGGTGCCCGAGGACGCGGAGGCGCCCGCGGGGGCGGCGTCCGAGACGGTGGAGCAGGGCGAGGCCGTCGCCGAGGAGGCGCCGGCGGCTCCCTCGGTCTTCTCGCCGGAGGGGGCGAAGCTGTTCCTGCGTGCCGGCGCGGCACTGGCGCGGCTCGCCGAGGCCGCCGACGCCGCGGAGGACGGCGCCGGCACGGACGCGCGGGCCGACGAGGCGCCCGGTCCGGCCGGTGACGGTACCCGGACGGGTGACACGCCGCAGGGCGACGACGCCCCCGAGGGCCCCGAGGACGACGGCCCCGAGCCCACGAAGCGGCCCGGGCGGGAGCAGGCGCGGGAGGACGAGGGCGAGGGGCGGCCCGAGGCGACCGACGAGCACGGGCGTACGACCACCTCCCCCGCGCCGGCCGCTTCCCCGGACCGGTCCGCGCGGCAGCCCTCCGGGCACTTCGCCGTGCCGACGGCGGTGGCGGTCGTACCGCCGACCGCACCGGTGCGGCGGCCGGTGTCCGACGGCGGCTTCGACTTCTTCGGGACGAAGCGGGAGACGGACGGCACCGCCCTGGACGCCGTGCAGAACGAGGACCTCGCCGACGTCGTCGGCCAGGAGGCGCTCGCGCTGCACAAGGCGGAGACCGAGGCGCGGTTCAAGCCCGCCGACGCGGAGGCGCGCGGCGCCGGCCAGGTCATCGACCTGACGGCACACGACGAGACGGAGCACATCGACGTCGAGGGCCTGCGCAGCGCGGCCTCCTGAACCACCGGCCACCCCGACGGGCCCCGCGCACACCGCGCGGGGCCCGTCGGGGTTCCACCGCGCCCGCGCGCGGACGGTGCCGTCCGACGGCCGGGACGGGCCCCAGGGCCGGTGCGCGGCCTTCCCCGCCCGCCGTGCGCCGCGCCCGTCCCGCCCCGGTCGTCCCGCCAGGGCGCTCGAGGCCCGTGTGCGGCCTCGGAGACCGGCAGGGTGACTCCTGGGGCCTTGTGGTGTCACTGTGGCTGTGGCGGGCGTTCTCGCCCTCTGCCGTGTCCGTCGCGTGGTCCTGTCAGGGGTCCCGAGGTCCCGTGCCGCTGCGGGGGCCGGCGGGGTGGCTCGGGGAGCCTGTGTGCCGTCGCCCCAGCGGCCCCGGCAGATGCTCCGCCCCCTGCGGAGGTCAGGTCATCCAGCGGTCCGGGCGGGCGTCCCTGCGGCCGGTGCGGGAGCGCTCCGCCTGGGAGCGCAGGAGGGCCGCCGCCTCGCCGGCGTCCCGGAGGCGGGCCGTCACCGACTTGTTCGCGCCGGTGTCCACGTGGACGTCCGCGACACCCCGGGCCCGCTGCCAGGGGCCCTGGGCCAGCCGTACGCTCTGCACCTTGGCGTGCGGCACCAGGGACAGGCTGCGACGCAGCAGCCCGTGGCGGGCGGCGAACACCGCGTCGGTGACGGCGAGTCCGTAGCCGCGCCACCACACCGGAACGCACCACCGCGCGCGGCGCGGCGGCGGGACGAGCGCCTCGTGCGGGGGCACGCTCACCCCGGGCAGCACCCGCGCGACCACCGACTCGGCGAGTTCGCGCGGGGCGACCGGCAGCAGCAGGGAGTTGGACGAACCCGCCACGTCCAGTTCCACCCGCACCCAGCCCCGGCGCCGCCACAGCAGCGGCTCGACCAGCCGTACCGTCTGCACGCGCCCCGGCGGCACCGTCTCGTGCGCCCGGTCCAGCAGCCCGTGGTCGATGCGCAGCCCGTCGGGCGACTCGCCCAGCGTCCAGTCGTACTCGGCGACGAACCGGCCCACACTGCTCGCGCCCGCGGCGCCGAACAGCGGCACGGCCGCGGCGAGCACCGTCCACAGGCTGTGGGTGGCCGCCCACAGCAGCGGCACCACGACGCAGGCGACGATGAGCCAGCCCCAGGTCGCCGCGGTCAGCAGCAGGGAGACGGCCAGGACGCCCGGCGGCACCCGCAGCATCTCCCGGGACGGCGCCTCGCCCACCTCGTGCGCGGTCTCCGGCGCGAAACCCGCCGCCCGCGCGAGGAGTTCCGCGCGCAGGGCACGCGCCTCGCCGGCGCCCAGGAAGGCGAGTTCGTCCTTCTTGTCGGTGCCTATGACGTCGATTCTGAGCTTCGCCACGCCCGCCACCCGCGCGAGCAGCGGCTGGGTGACGTCGATGGCCTGGATCCGTTCGAGGCGGATGTGCGCGGTGCGCCGGAACAGCAGCCCGGTCCGGATGCGCAGCTCGCTCCCGGTCACCGCGAAGTGGGTGAACCACCAGGTCAGAAAGCCGTAGAGGGCGGCGGCCGGGATGAGCACGGCGAGACCGATCAGCAGGGTCGTCGTCGTCAGCCGGGTCAGCTGGCGCTGCGCCTGGTCGGGGTCGTGCAGCGCCCACCCGATCAGCACCGCGACGGGCGCCCACGCCCGCCTGAGCGGCGTGACGGGGTGCAGCCGCCTCTCGGTCACGGGCGGCCGGCCGCGCACGTCCTCGGGGACGCCGGGGGCCGTCACAGCCCCGCCGATCGGGCCTCGCCGAGCTCGGTGAGCCGGTCGCGCAACCGCTCCGCCTCGGCCGGGTCGAGGCCGGGGATGGTGGCGTCGGTCGCCGCCGCCGCCGTGTGCAGCTGCACGCTGGCCAGCCCGAAGTGCCGTTCCACGGGCCCGGAGGCGACCTCGACCAGCTGCATCCGCCCGTACGGCACGACCGTCTCCTCGCGCCACAGCACGCCCCGGCTGATCAGCAGGTCGTCGGCGCGTTCCGCGTACCGCCAGGAGCGCCAGTTCCGTTCCAGCATCACCCAGCCCCAGACCAGCAGGGCCAGCGGCAGCAGCGCGAAGGCGGCCCAGCCGGGCCCGGCCAGCAGCCCCGGCACCAGCGCGGTGGCCAGGGTCAGCAGCCCCAGCCACACCACCAGCAGCAGCCGCCGCATCCTCAGCAGTCCCGGGGGCAGCGCGATCCACCCCGGCTCCTCGCCGCCCGGCGCCGCCGGCCCACCCGTTCCCGCTGTCCCCGTGTCGTGCGTGCTCCCCGTCTCCATGGCCCCAGCGTACGTAGGGGAGACTGTGTTCATGACTCCCACGACGGAGACCATGGTCGGCATCGGCGGCGCGGCGGAGAGCACCGACATGGTGCTCAACATCGGGCCCCAGCACCCGTCCACGCACGGCGTGCTGCGGCTGAAGCTCGTCCTGGACGGCGAGCGCATCGTCCGCGCGGAGCCGGTGATCGGTTACATGCACCGGGGCGCGGAGAAGCTGTTCGAGGCCCGGGACTACCGGCAGATCATCATGCTGGCCAACCGTCACGACTGGCTGTCGGCGTTCTCCAACGAGCTGGGCGTGGTCCTCGCCGTGGAGCGGATGCTCGGCATGGAGGTCCCCGAGCGCGCGGTGTGGCTGCGCACGCTGCTCGCGGAGCTGAACCGGGTGCTCAACCACCTGATGTTCCTCGGCTCCTATCCGCTGGAACTGGGCGGCATCACCCCGATCTTCTACGCCTTCCGGGAGCGCGAGGAGCTCCAGCACGTCATGGAGGAGGTCTCCGGCGGGCGCATGCACTACATGTTCAACCGCGTGGGCGGCCTCAAGGAGGACCTCCCGGCGGGATGGACCGCACGCGCGCGCGGCGCCGTCGCCGACGTGCGCTCCCGCATGGACCGCTTCGACGACCTGGTGCTCGGCAACGAGATCTTCCGCGGCCGCACGCGCGGCGTGGGCGTGCTGTCGCCCCGGGCGGTGCACGCGTACGGCGTGAGCGGGCCGATCGCGCGGGGCTCCGGCGTCGACTTCGACCTGCGCCGCGACGAGCCGTACCTCGCCTACGGCGAACTGGGCGACGTCCTGAAGGTGGTGACCCGCGCGGAGGGCGACTGCCTCGCCCGCTTCGAGTGCCTCCTGGAGCAGACCCACAACGCCCTCGACCTCGCCGACGCCTGTCTCGACCGGCTCGCCGAGCTGCCCCCGGGCCCGGTCAACCAGCGGCTCCCGAAGGTGCTCAAGGCGCCCGAGGGGCACACGTACGCATGGACCGAGAACCCGCTCGGCATCAACGGCTACTACCTGGTCAGCAAGGGCGAGAAGACGCCGTACCGGCTGAAGCTGCGCTCGGCGTCGTACAACAACATCCAGGCGCTCACCGAGCTGCTGCCGGGGACGCTGGTCGCGGACATGGTGGCGATCCTCGGATCAATGTTCTTCGTCGTCGGCGACATCGACAAATAGGTCCCCCGCGTCCGCGATCCCCACCGGCTGCACCAGCCAGCCGAAGTCGCCGAGTCCGCCCGGCGCGGTGAGTTCGGCGGCCTCCCCGGCGCCCGCGAGGGCGCGCACGTACCCGGCAGGGTCGGTGGAGGCCAGCGTGAGCGGGGGGCGTGCGCCGCTGAGGCCCAGGGCGCGCAGGGCGTCCCGCTGGGTCAGCAGGCGCGTGCCGGGGAGCGCGCGGGCCGCGGCGCACGCGTCCAGGGCCACATGCGCGGTGAGGTCGCACGTCCCGTCCGGCACGGGCGTCGTCTCCCGCCCCTCCCGGAACGCCGTGAGCGTCCCGAACGGCGGCCGCGCGGTGGCCGTGTGCGCGTAGTCCACGGCGACGGCGAGCCCCCGCGCGAGCGTGCCGACGGCCGAGGCCCAGGCCCGGTCCCGGGGCAGTCCGATCTCCGCGCGGAGCCCCTCCTCGGCCGCCAGCGGCCACCACCGCGCCAGCCACGCGGCCTCCGCACCGGCGACCGGCTCCCCGAGCCGCTCCGTGCCGTCCTCCCGCACCAGCACCAGCCGCGGTACGCCCGACGGGTCCACCTCGGCGACGTCCACGGGCACGTTGTCCAGCCACTCGTTGGCGAAGAGCAGTCCGGTGATCCCCTCCGGGGGGTCGGACCGCCACTCGATCCGGTGGTCCAGCCCGGCCGGCCGATCGGCGAGCTCGACGGCATGCGCGCGTACGCGCGGCGTCACGTCGGCGGGCAGCGCGGCGAGGACGCCGGTGACCAGTTCGCCCCGCCCGGCCGCCATGTCCACGAAGTCGAGCACCGCCGGCCGCCCCAGGGCCTCGTCGACCCGGCACAGCAGTCGTGCCACGGCGCCCGCGAACAGCGGCGAGGCGTGCACGGACGTACGGAAGTGCCCGGCCGGGCCCGCGCCGGACCCGCGGTAGAAGCCGCCGGGACCGTACAGGGCGTCCTGGGCCGCCGCCCGCCAGCCCCGCCGGCCCGCCTCCCCGGCCTCCGTCGTCACCGGTTCCGCTCACCCGCCCTCGCCGTCCTCACCGGCCCAGGTTAAGCGCACGGACGTGCCCGGCCTCCACCTTGCGGAGTACACGCGCCGACCGGGGATCGGCCCTCCGGTTGACCCCCGCACACATTTCGCTTCCCTACGCTGGGTTACGTGCAGCTCCTCTATGACTTCCTCCGCAGACACCCGACGTGGGTCGACGGCTTCTGGGCCGTGGTCCTGTTCGGGATTTCGGTGTTCAGCGGAACGAGCATGGAAGGGCTGCGGGGGACGGACCTGCCCGTCCTCATCGTGCCGGTCGCGCTGCTGCTGTCGCTGGTCGTCGCGCTGCGCCGCCGGATGCCCGAGCGGATGCTGGTCCTCGCCCTCGTCGTGGGCCTGGGTCAGCTGGTCACGGACGTGGCGACGCTGCCCGCCGACTTCGCCCTGCTGGTGATCGTCTACACGGTCGCGGCGGTCGGGGCGCGCTGGGCCTCCCGCCTGGCGCTGACCGCCGGCCTGTGCGCGGCCCCGCTGGCGCAGCTGCGCTGGCCCAACGAGGACGTGAGCGTGGCGACCAACCTCGCCGTGATGATCCTCCAGGCCGTGCCCTTCGCCCTCGCCTGGGTGCTCGGCGACTCCATCCGCACCCGCCGCGCGTACTTCGCGCAGCTGGAGGAGCGGGCCGCCCGGCTGGAGAAGGAGCGCGAGGCGCAGGCCAAGGTCGCGGTCGCCGCCGAGCGCGCCCGGATAGCCCGCGAGCTGCACGACGTCGTCGCGCACAACGTGTCGGTGATGGTGGTGCAGGCCGACGGGGCCGCCTACGTCCTCGACGCCGCCCCCGACCAGGCGAAGAAGGCCCTGGAGACGATCTCCTCCACCGGCCGCCAGGCCCTCGCCGAGATGCGCCGCCTGCTGGGCGTGCTGCGCACCGGGGAGCACCAGGAGGCCGGGGAGTACGTGCCGCAGCCCGACGTGCGGCAGATCGAGGACCTCGTCGAGCAGTGCCGGGGGTCGGGGCTGCCGGTGGACTTCAAGGTCGAGGGCACCCCGCGTCCGCTGCCCAGCGGCGTCGAGCTCACCGCGT
The DNA here is from genome assembly GCF_055633275.1 of Streptomyces sp. 12E. Lineage (NCBI taxonomy): Bacteria > Bacillati > Actinomycetota > Actinomycetes > Kitasatosporales > Streptomycetaceae > Streptomyces > Streptomyces sp. 12E. The sequence continues at coordinate 4,021,186 of NZ_JBVNCJ010000001.1, forward strand.
ACCGCATCGTGCAGGAGGCGCTCACCAACACCCGCAAGCACGGCGGACCGCACGCGGGAGCCAGCGTGCGCCTGGTGTACTTCGACGACGGTCTCGGCCTCCTCGTGGAGGACGACGGCAAGGGCGCCCCGCACGAGCTGTACGAGGAGGGCGGGTCCGACGGCCAGGGCCACGGCCTGATCGGCATGCGCGAGCGGGTCGGCATGGTCGGCGGCACCCTGGACGCGGGCCCACGGCCCGGCGGAGGATTCCGCATCAGTGCGCTGCTGCCGCTCAAACCCGCGCTCTGACACCCGCGCGCCCGCTGTTGACACCTGTCACACCTCCTGCGAAGACCCGACGGACGATGGGAAGAGGCCCCGATGACGATCCGCGTGATGCTCGTCGACGACCAGGTGCTGCTGCGCACCGGATTCCGGATGGTGCTCGCCGCCCAGCCGGACATGGACGTCGTGGCGGAGGCGGGCAACGGCGTCGAGGCCCTGGAGGTGCTGCGCTCCACCGACGTCGACGTGGTGCTGATGGACGTCCGCATGCCCAAGCTCGACGGCGTGGAGACGACCCGCCGGATCTGCGCGGACACCGATCCGCCGAAGGTGCTGATCCTCACCACCTTCGACCTCGACGAGTACGCCTTCTCCGGGCTCAAGGCGGGCGCGTCCGGCTTCATGCTCAAGGACGTGCCGCCGGGCGAGCTGCTCGCCGCGATCCGCGCGGTGCACAGCGGCGACGCCGTGGTCGCCCCGTCCACCACCCGCCGGCTCCTGGACCGGTTCGCGCCGATGCTGCCCAGCGCGGGCAAGCAGCCCGAGCACAAGGAGCTGGAACGGCTCACCGAGCGCGAGCGGGAGGTCATGGTGCTGGTCGCGCAGGGCCTGTCCAACGGCGAGATCGCGGCCCGGCTGGTGCTCTCCGAGGCGACCGTGAAGACCCACGTGGGCCGCATCCTGACCAAACTGGGCCTGCGGGACCGGGTGCAGGTGGTCGTCCTCGCCTACGAGACGGGTCTGGTGCGGGCCGGTGGACGCGGCTGAACGGACGGCCGCGCGTCGGTGGTGTCGGTCCATGCTGCTGTGGATCAACGGCCCCTTCGGGGGCGGCAAGACACAGACCGCGTACGAGATACGGCGCCGTCTGCCGGGCAGCGTCGTCTGCGATCCCGAGCATCCCGGCTTCGGCCTGCACCGCATGCTGCCGCCCGCACTGCGCGGCGACTTCCAGGACCTGCGGGCCTGGCGGCAGGGCGTCGTCGAGGTCCTCGACCTCACCCTGACCGAGCACGACGGCGTGGTGATCGCCCCCATGACCGTCACCGACTCCGGGTACTTCGCGGAGACCGTGGGCCGGCTGCGCGAGCTCGGCCACGACGTACGCCACTTCACCCTCCTCGCCGAACGGGCGACGGTGCTGCGGCGGCTGCGCGAGCGCGGCTTCGGTCACCTCCTCGGGTCCGTTCTGGGCAACGCCTCCCCACGCCGGGAGAGCTGGGCGGTGCAGCGGCTCGACCACTGCCTGGAGCGGCTGAGCGAGCCGGAGTTCGCCGAGCACCTGTGGACCGACCGCACCACGGTGCCGGGAACGGCCGACCGCATCGCCGCGCTGGCCGGACTGGCCCTGCGCCCCGACGACGGGGGCCGGCTGCGGACCCGGCTGCGGCAGACGGGCGTGAGCATCCGCCACATCCGCTTCGACTGACGGACGCCGCCCGCGCCCTCAGCGCAGGATCCCCTCCAGGAAGTCGCTGCCGAGCCGGGCCACCGCCGTCACGTCCAGCTGGTGCAGCACGTACCGCCCGCGGCGGCGGGTGGTGATCAGCCCGGCCTTCTTCAGCACGCCCAGGTGCCGGGAGATCTCCGGCGCCGTCATGCCGTGCACCTGGACCAGCTCGCCGGTGGTGTACGCGCTGCGGGCGAGGTGGCGGCACATGCGCATGCGGACCGGGTGGGACAGCGCGGTCATCCGCAGGGCCAGCTGCTCGACCGTCGGCGGGGCGGCCGGCTCGGCGGAGCCGACCGGGTAGTGCAGCACCGGCTGCCAGCCGTGCCGGTGCAGCACCATCAGGTGCGGCCGGCCGAGACTGGTCGGGATCAGCAGCAGCCCGCCGTCGCCCGTGGCCGTACGCCCCTCGCCCAGCTTGTCGACGGTGATCCGCCCGGCGGCCTCGTCGAGCGTCACCGCGGGCGACACCGCCGCCAGCGCCTCGGCCAGTCCCTTGTGCCGGAGCAGGTCGGTCTTGTGGCGGGTGTCCGCGGCGAGTCCGTGCCGCAGCCGGGACCACGTCTCGGCGAAGAACGCCTCGTCGCAGTCCCGCAGGAACCGCCGCAGCCAGGTCCTGATCCGCGGCGGGTCGGCGAGCAGCCGCTCGGTGAACTCCGTCTGGCGCGGCCCGCGCGCGGCGGCCAGCTCCAGCGAGCGGCGCCGCAGCCCCTCGTCGGTGAGCGGGCCCGCGCCCGGGGCGCCGTAGGGGAGCGCGCAGGTGAACTCCAGGGCGGCGTCCACGAACTGCTCGTCGGACAGCTTGTCCAGCAGGTCCAGTTCCTCGGTGAGCGTGCCGCCCGGGAGCGCCGTGCGGTCCGGTGTGCCGGCGCTCGGCAGGAACAGGTCCGAGAACGTCGTGCGCCACAGGAAGTCGGCCTCGCACATCCGGTCCGCGAGGTGCGGGTCCAGCCGCGCGGTCACGCCCGTCACCCAGCCCTGGAGCCCCGGATGGTGCCCGGGCTCGGACAGCGCGTGCAGCGCCATGCCGAGCTCGGCGAGGGGCGAGGGCACGGCGGCGACCCTCTCCGGCCGCAGCCCCGCGATGTCGATGGTCACGCTCATGCCCACATGGTGCACCTCGTCCGCGCCGGGCCCGGGAGCGAGGGGTTCTCGCCCCCGCCGCCCCTTCCCGCCTCGAACCCGGGGCGAGGAGACCCTCAGGCCCGGAGCAGGCGCCGCGCGAACTCCTCCGCCGCCGCGCGCACGTCGTCCGCCGTCCACTCCAGCCCCGCGGAACGCACGTACACCTCCGTGAAGGACAGCCCCGGCCCCTTCGGATCCCAGTGGTTGGCGAAGAGCACGGTCCCCGTCTCCTCGGCCGCCTCGATCGCCGCCTCGGCGACCACATCCGCGCCGTACGGCAGCCACACCTGGAAGTCGTGGGTGTGCGGCACCTCGGGGTGGACCCGGAACCAGGGCATCCCCCCCGCCTCCAGGCCCTCGCGCAGCGCGGCCGCCACCACGCGCGCGTGCCGGACGTACTCCGGCAGCCGGGGCAGCTCCCGATCGAGCCCGATCAGCGCCGACAGCGCGGTCGGGAACTGCTGGAAGACGTTGCCGCCGTACCGGTGCCGCCAGGTCCTCGCCTCCTCGATCAAGACCGAGGGACCGGCGAGGGCGGCGCCGCCGAACGCGCCGAGGGACTTGTAGAACGACACGTAGACGCTGTCCGCGAGGCCCGCGATCTCCTCCAGCGGCCGGCCGAAGTGCTCGGTGCACTCCCACAGCCGCGCCCCGTCGAAGTGCACCACCGCCTCGCGTTCCCGCGCGGCGTCCACCACCCCGGTCAGCTCCTCCCACGTGGGCAGCACGAAGCCGGCGTCCCTGAGGGGCAGCTCCAGCATCAGCGCTCCGAAGGGCTCCGCGAAGTCGCGCACCTCGGCAGCGGTGGGCTGCCGGGGCTCGCCCGTCACGTGCACCGGCCGCAACCCGCTGACCTGGCTGAACGCGTCCCGCTCGTGCACCTCGGGGTGGCTGAGCGGATGCAGGGCCACCGCCGGGTTCCCGGTACGGCCCGCCCAGCAGCGCAGGGCCACCTGCTGGGCCATCGTGCCGGTCGGGAAGAACGCGGCGGCCTCGGTGCCGAGCAGTCCGGCGACCCGCCCCTCCAAGGCCTCCACGACACCGTTGCCGTAGAGGTCGGAGGTCTCGTCGAGGTCGTACACGCTCCCCGCCTCCTCCAGCAGGGTCAGCCGCTCCGCGAGAGGGGCGAGGAAGCCGAGGCGCGCGAGCACGCGCGGGGCGCTGCGCCAGGCGGCGATCCGCCGTTCACGCAACGTGGGCCGCGACCCGCCGTCCGCCTCCGGTCCGGGCCCCCGCCCGTTCCGCACCGTCGTGGGGTCGCTCATGCCGTCCGCATCGCTCATGCACGCGATCATCCCGCGTCCCCGCCCGCACGGGCACCCCCGTTTCCCGGACGCGGCCCCGTCGCACACGTCCGCACACGTCCGCACGCGTGGGCGGCGGCGGCGCACGGAAACCCACAGCCTGTGGACGACCGGCCGCCCCCGTAACCGATCGCGTTAACATGACGAGAAATCGTCCGGTACCCCGAGCGGACTGGAACGGGAAGGCCGCCCTCGCGTGAACACAACCCCACAGCCCGATCCCCGGGACCGCCCCGCGCGGCTCACCGTCGGCGTCGTCGGCGCCGGACGCGTGGGCCCCGCCCTGGCCGCGTCCCTCCAGCTCGCCGGGCACCGCCCGGTGGCCGTCTCCGCCGTCTCCGACGCCTCCCGCAGGCGCGCCGAGCAGATGCTCCCCGACGTGCCGGTGGTGCCGCCCGCCGAGGTCCTCCAGCGGTCCGAGCTGGTGCTGCTGACCGTCCCGGACGACGCCCTGCCCGAGCTGGTCCGCGGACTCGCCGACACCGGCGCGGTGCGGCCGGGCCAACTGCTGGTGCACACCTCCGGGCGGTACGGCGCGAAGGTGCTCGACCCCGCCCTGCGGGCCGGTGCGCTGCCGCTCGCCCTGCATCCCGCGATGACGTTCACCGGCACCTCCGTCGACGTGCAGCGCCTCGCCGGGTGCTCCTTCGGCGTCACCGCCCCCGAGGAGCTGCGGCTGGCCGCCGAGGCCCTCGTCGTCGAGATGGGCGGCGAACCGGAGTGGATCGCCGAGGAGAACCGCCCGCTCTACCACGCGGCCCTCGCCCTGGGCGCCAACCACCTGGTCACCCTCGTCGCCCAGTCCCTGGAGCTGCTGCGCACCGCCGGTGTCGGGGCCCCCGACCGGATGCTCGGCCCGCTGCTCGGAGCCGCCCTGGACAACGCCCTGCGCTCCGGTGACGCGGCCCTCACCGGCCCGGTCGCGCGCGGCGACGCGGGCACGGTCGCCGCGCACGTCGCCGAGCTGCGCCGGCACGCGCCGGGGGCCGTCGCCGGCTACCTGGCGATGGCCCGCGCGACCGCCGACCGCGCCCTCGCCCACGGGCTGCTGAAGCCGGAACTCGCCGAGGACCTCCTCGGGGTGCTCGCCGGCGGATCCGGGGGCCCCGACGGCGCCGGGAGCACCCCGGAGGAGGACCGATGAGCGGCACGTCCCGACACCCCGCCCACCCCACCCGTACGACGACGCGCGCGTCCCGGAACGGAGCCGCCCGATGACCGCCACCCTGCTGCGCACCGCCGCCGAACTGCACGCACGCGCGCGTACCGGCCGCCGCGCCGTCGTGATGACCATGGGCGCCCTGCACGAGGGTCACGCCACGCTGATCCGCACCGCACGGGAGACCGCGGGACCCGACGGCGAGGTCGTGGTCACCGTCTTCGTCAACCCGCTGCAGTTCGGCGCGGGCGAGGACCTGGACCGCTACCCGCGCACCCTGGACGCCGACCTCGAGCTCGCCGGGCAGGCGGGCGCCGACGCCGTCTTCGCCCCGTCCGTGGACGAGGTCTACCCGGGCGGCGAACCCCAGGTCCGCGTCAGCGCCGGCCCCATGGGCGAACGCCTGGAGGGCGCCGCCCGCCCCGGCCACTTCGACGGCGTCCTCACCGTCGTCGCCAAACTGCTCCACCTCACCCGCCCCGACGCCGCCCTCTACGGCCAGAAGGACGCCCAGCAGCTCGCCCTGATCCGCCGCATGGTGCGGGACCTGAACTTCGGCGTCGAGATCGTCGGCGTCCCCACCGTCCGCGAGGAGGACGGGCTCGCCCTGTCCAGCCGCAACCGCTACCTCTCGGCCGCCGAGCGGCGCACCGCGCTCGCCCTGTCCCAGGCCCTGTTCGCGGGCCGCGACCGGCACGCCGCCCAGCAGGCGCTGCGCGCGCGAGCGAGCGAAGTGCCCTCCACGCGCGCGCGTGCCGAGGCGCTCAGCGCCATAGGGGAGTCCCGCGCGGCGGCCGACGCGCACGCCGTCGCCACGACCGCCGGCGGCCCTGCGGCCATCCGCGCCGCCGCCCGCCTGGTCCTCGACGAGGCCGCCCGCCTCACGCCGCCCCTCACCCTGGACTACCTGGCCCTGGTCGACCCCTTTGACTTCACCGAGATCGGCGACGACTTCACCGGGGAGGCCGTCCTGGCCGTGGCCGCCCGCGTGGGCACCACCCGTCTGATCGACAACCTCCCCCTGACCTTCGGAACCTTCGGAGCCGCCTCGTGACCAGCACAGGCATACGCCCGCCCGTCGCCCGCCACCACCCTCGAACGGGAGCGCTTCGCGCTCACCCCCGTCTTCACGCGCCCGCGCCCGGGTGGTCCATCGACGCGGACGTCGTGGTCGTCGGGTCCGGCGTCGCCGGCCTCACCGCCGCCCTGCGCTGCGAGGCCGCCGGCCTGACGACGGTCGTGGTCACCAAGGCCCGCCTCGACGACGGCTCCACCCGCTGGGCCCAGGGCGGCATCGCCGCGGCCCTGGGCGAGGGCGACACCCCCGAGCAGCACCTGGACGACACCCTGGTCGCCGGCGCGGGCCTGTGCGACGAGGAGGCGGTCCGCCTCCTCGTCACCGAGGGCCCCGACGCCGTACGCCGCCTCATCGCGACCGGTGCGCACTTCGACGAGTCGACCGACGGCGGCCTGGAACTCACTCGCGAGGGCGGCCACCACCGGCGCCGCATCGCCCACGCGGGCGGTGACGCCACCGGCGCGGAGATCTCCCGCGCCCTCGTCGAGGCGGTCCGCGCGCGCGGGCTGCGCACCGTCGAGAACGCCCTCGTCCTCGATCTCCTCACCGACGTCGACGGCCGCACCGCCGGCGTCACCCTGCACGTCATGGGGGAGGGCCGGCACGACGGCGTGGGGGCGGTCCACGCCCCCGCCGTGGTCCTGGCGACGGGCGGCATGGGCCAGGTCTTCTCGGCGACCACGAACCCCGCCGTCTCCACGGGCGACGGCGTGGCCCTCGCCCTGCGCGCGGGGGCCGAGGTGAGCGATCTCGAATTCGTCCAGTTCCACCCGACGGTGCTCTTCCTCGGCCCCGAGGCGGAGGGCCAGCAGCCGCTGGTCTCCGAGGCGGTGCGCGGCGAGGGCGCCCACCTGGTGGACGCCGACGGCGTGCGCTTCATGCGGGGACAGCACGAACTGGCGGAACTCGCCCCGCGCGACATCGTCGCCAAGGGCATCATGCGCCGCATGCGGGAGCAGGACGCCGAGCACATGTACCTGGACGCCCGCCACTTCGGCGCCGAGATGTGGGAGAACCGCTTCCCCACGATCCTCGCCGCCTGCCGCGCCCACGGCATCGACCCGGTCACCGAGACCGTTCCGGTCGCCCCGGCCGCCCACTACGCCTCCGGCGGCGTCCGCACCGACTCCCACGGCCGCACCACCGTGCCCGGCCTGTACGCGTGCGGCGAGGTCGCCTGCACCGGCGTGCACGGCGCCAACCGCCTCGCCTCCAACTCCCTCCTCGAGGGCCTGGTCTACGCCGAGCGCATCGCCGCCGACATCGCGCGGAGCGGACACACCCTCCACGCGCGCGTGCCGCAGCCCTTGCCGCCCACGGAGCGCCCCGCGTACCCGCTCCTCCCCCCGGAGGCCCGCCTCACCATCCAGCGGATCATGACCCGGGGAGCGGGCGTCCTGCGCTCCGGGGCCTCCCTCTCCGAGGCAGCCGACCGCCTCCACCGGCTCCACGCCGACGCACACGACGCCCTCGAGGAGAACGGCAAGACCGCCGAGCCCGGCGTCGACACCTGGGAGGCCACCAACCTCCTGTGCGTGGCCCGCGTCCTGGTCGCCGCCGCGCAGCGGCGCGAGGAGACCCGCGGCTGCCACTGGCGCGAGGACCGTCCCGAGCGCGACGACACGACCTGGCGCCGCCACATCGTCGTACGGCTGAATCCGGACCGATCGCTGGCGGTGCACACCACCGACACCACAGACTTCCCCCCGACCCTCCCCCAGGCCCAGGAGCAGTGACAGCAGTGACCACCCCCGACCTTCCCCTCGTCCCCTCCGGCGGCTGTGGCGACGGCTGCGCCTGCGGCGCCGACGAGGAGACCTACCTGGAGTGCGGCCTCGACCCCGCGCTCGCCCAGCTCCTGGCCGACGCGGGCCTCGACCCCGTCGAGGTCGAGGACATCGCGAACGTCGCCCTCCAGGAGGACCTGGCCCACGGCGTGGACGTGACGACGGTCGCGACCATCCCGGAGGACGCCGTCGCCACCGCCGACTTCACCGCGCGGGAGGCGGGCACCGTGGCGGGCCTGAGGATCGCCGAGGCGGTCATGTCGGTCGTCTGCACGGAGGAGTTCGAGGTCGAACGCCACGCGGAGGACGGCGACCGCGTCGAGGCGGGCCAGACCCTGCTCTCCGTCACGACCCGCACCCGCGACATCCTCACCGCGGAACGCAGCGCCCTGAACCTCCTGTGCCGCCTGTCGGGCATCGCGACCGCCACGCGCGCGTGGGCGGACGCCCTCGAGGGCACCGGGGCGAAGGTCCGCGACACCCGCAAGACCACTCCCGGCCTGCGCAGCCTGGAGAAGTTCGCCGTGCGCTGCGGCGGCGGCGTCAACCACCGCATGTCCCTCTCGGACGCGGCCCTGGTCAAGGACAACCACGTGGTGGCCGCCGGCGGCGTCGCCGAGGCCTTCAACGCGGTCCGCGAACGCTTCCCCGACGTCCCGATCGAGGTCGAGGTCGACACCCTGCACCAGCTCCGCGAGGTCCTGGACGCCGGCGCCGACCTGATCCTGCTGGACAACTTCACGCCCGGCGAGTGCGCGGAGGCGGTGGCCCTCGTCGACGGCCGCGCCGCCCTGGAGGCCTCCGGCCGCCTCACCCTCGCAGGCGCCAAGGAGTACGCGGACACGGGCGTCGACTACCTGGCGGTGGGAGCCCTCACCCACTCCTCGCCGATCCTCGACATCGGCCTCGACCTGCGAGCGGCGGAGTAGGACCGGTCATGCTGCTGACGATCGACGTGGGCAACACGCACACCGTCCTGGGCCTCTTCGACGGCGACGACATCGTCGAACACTGGCGCATCTCCACGGACGCGCGCCGCACGGCCGACGAGCTCGCGGTCCTCCTCCAGGGCCTCATGGGCATGCACCCGCTGCTGGGCGACGACCTGGGCGACGGCATCGACGGCATCGCGATCTGCGCGACGGTCCCGTCCGTCCTGCACGAACTCCGCGAGGTGACGCGCCGCTACTACGGGGACGTCCCGGCGGTGCTGGTGGAACCGGGCGTGAAGACGGGCGTGCCGATCCTCACCGACAACCCCAAGGAGGTCGGCGCGGACCGGATCATCAACGCGGTCGCGGCGGTCGACCTCTACGGCGGCCCGGCCATCGTCGTCGACTTCGGCACGGCGACGACGTTCGACGCGGTCAGCGCGCGCGGGGAGTACGTCGGCGGGGTCATCGCGCCCGGCATCGAGATCTCCGTCGAGGCGCTCGGCGTCCGCGGCGCGCAGCTGCGGAAGATCGAGGTGGCGCGGCCGCGCAGTGTGATCGGCAAGAACACGGTCGAGGCGATGCAGTCCGGCATCATCTACGGATTCGCCGGGCAGGTCGACGGCGTGGTCAACCGGATGGCCCGCGAGCTGGCGGACGATCCCGATGACGTGACCGTCATCGCGACGGGTGGGCTGGCGCCGATGGTGCTGGGGGAGAGCTCGGTCATCGACGAGCACGAGCCGTGGCTGACGCTGGTCGGGCTGCGCCTGGTGTACGAGCGCAACGCGTCACGCCTGTAACCTGCGCGGCCCGGCGTCGGTGCGGGCCGTGGGGCGTTCGCGCGACCCGGCGCTCGCGGGGTGCCGCCCCGGCGGCACGACGTCCGCGGCCGGCGCGGCGAGCGGCCGGCCCCGACCCACCCACCCGCCGCAGGCGCTCCACCCGCCCCCGCCGAAGCCGCACAGGTGCCGCAGGCATCCCGCCCCCTCCGCGCCGCGGGCACCACACCCGCGCCCCACCGGACCGAACCCCGCGCCGCGGGCATCCCGCCCACCCGGGTGGCACCCCGCGCCACACCTGCACCATGCACGGTGTTTGTCCGATTAGCGCGTATCGTCACGGCATGCCCACGCCCTATGGATCCCGCGGCGGCATGGCGTTCGGCGCGGAGGAGCCGTGCGTGCTCCGCCGCGCCCCCGCCCTCGCCCCGCACCCCGCCCCCGCCCCGGCCGACGACCTCCAGGGCCGCCCCCGCCCCGCCGCGGACCACGACGAGGCGACGCGGGAGAGTGCCCGGCTGCGCGCCTTCCTCCTGGCCGGTCCCGGCCGCTGCCGCGCCGCCCTCCCCGGCGCCGCCGCCGGCCGCCCCACACTCCTGGAGGAGGCGCCGGGCGCCGGGTACCGCCCCCGCCCCGCCGGCCCGGCCGCCCTCCGGGCCCTGCGCGCCGCCCCCACCGCCGCCCTCCTGCACCTCCGCCGGCGCACCCCCCTCCCGGCCCTCCCCGGCCGCCGCGCGGCCACCGAGGACCCGCAGAAGAAGCGGGACCCGGCCCGGAAGCCACCCGCCGCCCCGCCGAACCCCGCCCCCGCCCCCGCCCGCCCCGTCCCCACCCCCGGCGAGGTCTTCCCCCGCCGCAGACCCGCCCCGCCCCCGCCGGACCGGCACCTGGTCGCCCGCTGACGACCCCCGCTGCCCTACCCTGGACCCATGGACTACGTCTCCGCGCTCCTCCCCCCGGTCGTCATGGCCGCTCTCTTCATCGGCGTGATCCGGGTGATCGTGAAGACCCAGGGCGGCGCCAACAAGACCAAGGAAGACGCCGCGGTCGACGCGGCCCTCGCCCGGGTCCAGGGCTCCCGGCCCGCTCCGAAGACCGAAGCCTGACCCCGACCGCCCCCGGCGTACGACCCAAGGTCGTACGCCCTTTTTGTTCACGTCTGCCGACGATCATGCTGTTCGGCACGCCATCGCCGTGATGCACCACTATTGTTCTGAGTTGTGCCTCGCCCCTTGGGAGAACTCGAAGACGCGGTCATGACGCGGGTGTGGAAGTGGAACCGCCCGGTGACCGTTCGGGAAGTCCTGGAAGATCTTCAGAAGGAACGGTCCATCGCGTACACCACGGTGATGACCGTTTTGGACAATCTCCATCAGAAGGGCTGGGTGCGCCGAGAGGCGGAAGGCAGGGCCTATCGATATGAGGCGGTCTCCACTCGCGCCGCCTACGCCGCCGCGCTGATGAACGAAGCGTGGTCGCAGAGCGACAACGCCGCCGCCGCTCTCGTCGCGTTCTTCGGCATGATGAGCGAGGAACAGCGTCAGGCTCTCACCGACGCGGTCCGCATCGTCCAGCTCCCGGAAACCCCCACCGACGGGAACCCCGGCTCCGCGGAGGGCCGGAGCGGACGATAGCGTCCGCACATGCCCGCAGCCAGCCCCGAAGTCCCCGCAAAAGCCATCACGGTCCGACGGGCCCGCACCAGCGATGTCCCCGCCGTGCGCCGGCTCCTTGACGCCTACGTCCGCGGGCGCATCCTGCTCGACAAAGCAACGGTGACGCTTTACGAGGACATCCAGGAGTTCTGGGTCGCGGAACGGGACGACAACGCGGAGGTGGTCGGCTGCGGCGCCCTGCACGTGATGTGGGAAGACCTCGCCGAAGTCCGCACTCTCGCCGTGAAGCCGGGCCTGAAGGGCGCGGGGGTCGGACACCGGTTGCTGGAGAAGTTGCTGGACACGGCCCGCTGGCTCGGTGTTCGGCGCGTATTCTGCCTGACCTTCGAAGTGGACTTCTTCGGCAAGCACGGCTTCGTGGAGATCGGTGAGACGCCCGTGGACACCGATGTGTACGCGGAGTTGCTGCGCTCCTATGACGAGGGCGTCGCGGAGTTCCTCGGCCTCGAACGCGTGAAACCGAACACCTTGGGCAACAGCCGGATGCTTCTGCATCTGTGATCTGCGCGCGGTGCCCTATGTCCGAAACGCGCATGTTTCCGTGCCGGGCGCGGGCAGCGGGTCTCTCCCAGGGGTTTGTGTTTTTCCGGCAAAAGCGGTTTGCTTTCCGGAGTACTGCAGTACTGCATATAACAAGGGGCGGCGATACGGCGGACGCCGGCACACCCCGGCCCTCAAGTTATCGATGAAAGGAAATCCGGTGGCACAGAAGGTTCAGGTCCTTCTTGTCGACGACCTCGACGGCGGCGAGGCGGACGAGACCGTGACGTTCGCGTTGGACGGCAAGACGTACGAGATCGATCTCACCACCGCCAATGCGGACAAGCTCCGTGACCTTCTCGAGCCTTACGTGAAGGGCGGTCGTCGTACCGGAGGCCGCGCTTCGGGCGGACGCGGAAAGGCGCGTGCCGCTTCCGGCGGCAGCCAGGACACCGCGGCCATCCGCGCGTGGGCGAAGGAGAACGGTTACGAGGTCAACGACCGCGGCCGTGTCCCCGCGTCCATCCGCGAGGCCTACGAGAAGGCCAACGGCTGACCGTCGGCCCGTACGGCGGCGGCAGCGCCCGCACGCCGCAGCCGGACCCGGTGGATCTGCGTCGCCACCGTGTTCACCAGCCGCACGAGATCCGGGGGGCCGTCACCGTCCCCCCTCGCACCACCCTTCGTGCCCATCGCCGACAGCGTCGGCAGCGAGGCCTCGGCCCCGCGTCCCGGCTCGGGGGGCCGCAACCACACGGCGGCCCCCTGCGATCCGCAATGGTCCGGGGGGAGCGGCCGGGTGGCGGAGCCGGCAGCGCCGCCGACGGCGGCGCCAGGGGGGCGGGGGGCGTCCATGAGGCCTCCCGCGCCGATCGCCACCAGGTCCAGCTCCAGCGAGCCCCAGTCCAGCCACTCCAGCAGCCCCGGCAGCTCCTCCGCGCTGCCCGCCGCCACCAGCAGCCGCATCCGGCCGCCCCCCAGGGCGACGGGGAACCCCCGCCCGGGAGCCGCCGAGCGCCGCAGGTGTCCCAGTGCCGCGCGGCCCGCCTCCGCGGGCACGTCCAGGACGTCGAAGCGCACCCCCGTCGCCAGCCGCACCGGCGCCCCGGGCACCGTGGGCCACCCCAGCGCGTTCTCGTACCAGAGCCGCACCTCGTCGTCGCTCGGTGCGAGCGGGCGGCCGAGGGACGGCGCTGCGGGGGCGGTGGTCCGGACCATGCCCGGCGCAACGCCTCAACGCCCTCCGGGTTACGCTGGGTGCTCATGCGTGAGCGGAGGGTGTCGAACAAGGGGGCGTGCGGGGGTGCGGGGAGGCGCAAGGTTGTTCGCCCGTAGCGGAGGGAATCCGTGCACTCGGCATGGACTGTCCGTGGCAGCGGGTAAGACATCCCTAGTGGGAGGGGGCGACACGCAGGCCGGGACGTCTTCCGTTCGCCACGGGCGTACTGGTGAAGGGGGTAACTGCCTGGCCTGCGGGAACATCGTCTCGCACCATCGGGTTGGAGCAGATGTCGGCGTGAGCGGGGTCAGGAGGCCATCGACGGTGTCGGCAGTTGGAATGAGCGGTCCCCGCTTGCGGGACTAAGCTGCGGAAGGACAGGGAGGGGAAGTTCCCCCCACTGCCTGACCGCTCTGAGGAGCGATTAACGATGTTCGAGAGGTTCACCGACCGCGCGCGGCGGGTTGTCGTCCTGGCTCAGGAAGAAGCCCGGATGCTCAACCACAACTACATCGGCACCGAGCACATCCTCCTGGGCCTGATCCACGAGGGTGAGGGTGTCGCCGCCAAGGCCCTTGAGAGCCTCGGGATTTCGCTCGAGGCGGTCCGCCAGCAGGTGGAGGAGATCATCGGGCAGGGCCAGCAGGCCCCGTCGGGTCACATCCCCTTCACCCCCCGTGCCAAGAAGGTCCTGGAGCTGTCGCTCCGCGAGGCCCTTCAGCTGGGCCACAACTACATCGGCACGGAGCACATCCTGCTCGGCCTGATCCGTGAGGGCGAGGGCGTCGCCGCCCAGGTCCTGGTCAAGCTGGGCGCCGATCTCAACCGGGTGCGGCAGCAGGTCATCCAGCTGCTCTCCGGTTACCAGGGCAAGGAGACCGCCACCGCCGGCGGTCCTGCCGAGGGCACCCCCTCCACGTCCCTGGTCCTCGACCAGTTCGGCCGGAACCTCACCCAGGCCGCTCGTGAGTCCAAGCTCGACCCGGTCATCGGGCGCGAGAAGGAGATCGAGCGGGTCATGCAGGTGCTGTCCCGCCGTACCAAGAACAACCCGGTGCTGATCGGTGAGCCCGGCGTCGGCAAGACCGCCGTCGTCGAGGGCCTGGCGCAGGCCATCGTCAAGGGCGAGGTGCCCGAGACCCTCAAGGACAAGCACCTCTACACCCTGGACCTCGGTGCCCTGGTCGCCGGCTCCCGCTACCGCGGTGACTTCGAGGAGCGCCTGAAGAAGGTGCTCAAGGAGATCCGCACCCGCGGCGACATCATCCTGTTCATCGACGAGCTGCACACGCTGGTCGGTGCGGGTGCCGCCGAGGGCGCCATCGACGCCGCGAGCATCCTCAAGCCGATGCTGGCCCGCGGTGAGCTGCAGACCATCGGTGCGACCACGCTGGACGAGTACCGCAAGCACCTGGAGAAGGACGCGGCCCTGGAGCGCCGCTTCCAGCCCATCCAGGTCGCCGAGCCGTCCCTGCCGCACACGATCGAGATCCTCAAGGGCCTGCGCGACCGGTACGAGGCGCACCACCGCGTCTCCATCACCGACGAGGCCCTGGTGCAGGCCGCCACCCTGGCCGACCGGTACATCTCGGACCGCTTCCTGCCGGACAAGGCGATCGACCTGATCGACGAGGCCGGCTCGAGGATGCGCATCCGCCGGATGACCGCGCCGCCGGACCTGCGCGAGTTCGACGAGAAGATCGCCGGCGTCCGTCGCGACAAGGAGTCCGCGATCGACTCGCAGGACTTCGAGAAGGCCGCCTCCCTGCGCGACAAGGAGAAGCAGCTCCTCGCCGCGAAGGCCAAGCGGGAGAAGGAGTGGAAGGCCGGCGACATGGACGTCGTCGCCGAGGTCGACGGCGAGCTGATCGCCGAGGTCCTCGCCACGGCGACGGGCATCCCGGTCTTCAAGCTCACCGAGGAGGAGTCGTCCCGCCTGCTGCGCATGGAGGACGAGCTCCACAAGCGGGTCATCGGTCAGGTCGACGCCGTCAAGGCGCTGTCCAAGGCGATCCGCCGTACCCGTGCCGGCCTGAAGGACCCGAAGCGTCCCGGTGGCTCGTTCATCTTCGCCGGCCCGTCCGGCGTCGGTAAGACCGAGCTGTCCAAGGCGCTCGCGGAGTTCCTCTTCGGCGACGAGGACGCGCTGATCTCCCTCGACATGTCGGAGTTCAGCGAGAAGCACACGGTCTCGCGGCTCTTCGGTTCGCCCCCCGGCTACGTGGGCTACGAGGAGGGCGGCCAGCTGACGGAGAAGGTGCGCCGCAAGCCGTTCTCGGTCGTCCTCTTCGACGAGGTCGAGAAGGCCCACCCGGACATCTTCAACTCGCTGCTGCAGATCCTGGAGGACGGTCGCCTGACCGACTCCCAGGGCCGGGTCGTGGACTTCAAGAACACGGTCATCATCATGACGACCAACCTCGGCACCCGGGACATCTCCAAGGGCTTCAACCTGGGCTTCGCCGCCGCGGGTGACACGAAGACCAACTACGAGCGCATGAAGAACAAGGTGTCGGACGAGCTCAAGCAGCACTTCCGGCCCGAGTTCCTCAACCGCGTCGACGACGTGGTCGTCTTCCCGCAGCTGAGCCAGGAGGACATCCTCAAGATCGTCGACCTGATGATCGGCAAGGTGGACGAGCGCCTCAAGGACCGGGACATGGGCATCGAGCTCTCCCAGTCCGCCAAGGAACTGCTGTCCAAGAAGGGCTACGACCCCGTGCTGGGCGCCCGGCCGCTGCGCCGG
Source organism: Streptomyces sp. 12E (assembly GCF_055633275.1). Taxonomy (NCBI): domain Bacteria; kingdom Bacillati; phylum Actinomycetota; class Actinomycetes; order Kitasatosporales; family Streptomycetaceae; genus Streptomyces; species Streptomyces sp. 12E. Next base: position 4,037,190 of record NZ_JBVNCJ010000001.1, read on the forward strand.
ACCATCCAGCGCGAGATCGAGGACACGCTGTCGGAGAAGATCCTCTTCGGCGAGCTGCGTCCCGGTCACATCGTGGTCGTGGACACCGAGGGCGAGGGCGAGTCCCAGACCTTCACCTTCCGCGGTGAGGAGAAGTCGGCCCTGCCCGACGTCCCGCCGATCGAGCAGGCGGCCGGCGGAGCCGGCCCGAACCTGAGCAAGGACGCCTAGGCGCCGCGCTCGACCTGAACGGGAAAAGGGGTCTGCCCCGGGACACGTGTCCCGGGGCAGACCCCTTTTCCCGTGGCCGCGGCCGGTTCAGGACAGCTGGCCGTCGTAGTCCGGCAGCTTGAACGTCTTCTCGGCGTGGCCGCCGGACAGGTCGGTGGGGCTGTTGCCGATGTTGGCGATGATCGTGTAGCCCTTGGCCTCGATGTCGGCGCGCTGAGCGGTCTTGTAGTCGGCGACGTTCTTGAACAGGTCGAAGAACCCGCGGACGTACAGGCCGGAGGACTCGTAGCCGGCGTGGTCGAGGTTCCAGTCGGTGGGCGCGTGGATGATGCCCGGGCGGGCGGTCACGAAGAACACGGCGACGCCGTGCTCCTGCGCGTACTCCGCGACCTCCAGGACCGGCTCGTTGGCGGGCTGCGGGAAGCTGAACCCGAAGTCGGTCTCCAGCGCGGTGTTGTCGACGTCGAGGACGATCGCCTGCTTCTCGCCCGGCCGGGTGTCCCCGATCCGCTGCTTCAGATAGGGCAGGGCCCGGTCCATGACCGCCCGGCAGTCCCGCTGCCAGGTGTCGTAGTCGACGTCCGCCGCCGCGGTGGCGGCCGCCACCGGTGAAGCGGCCGGCGAAGCGGGGGTGGTGGCCTCGGCCGGTGCGGCCAGGGCCACCAGGGCGGCCGCGGAGACGGCGGTGACCGATGCGCGGATCGGCCAGGAGCGGCGGCTTCTCATCTCGTGGGGTCCTCTCACGTCCGTAGAGCTGCCAAAGTGTCGTGTGCATGCTCGTCTGCGAGGGTGACGCGAGGTGAACCGTAGGGTTACCGGACGGTAGGCGGCTAGAGGCCTGCGCCACATTTGTGGAATGGCCGAACCCGGTCGCCGGTGACATGCTCCACAGGCGCTTTGCCCGGTACTAGGCGGAATAGTGGCTGAAGCTTGCGCACAAAACAGACATTTACCCCGATGTTCTGATCGATCAGCTCTAAATGGGGGGTTTCGGCCTGTAAGGGTGCTGTGTCAAGAGATGTGCATCTCAGTGTGCATCTACGACTTTCCACCGTAGGTCACACCTTTGCGCCGTTATGGGCGGAGGGGCTACCAATGAATCACCACCGAGGCGCGGTTCCGTCCGCCGGGTGGTTTTCCTCTGCCCCCTCCTGAAGAGGTTCGTATGTCCCAGCGCGTCACGTCCCGTTCCTTCCGCACGTCCCGGATCCGCACCCGCGCCGCCGTGCTGGCCGCCGGACTGGGGGCCTCGGTCGTGATGGGAGCCGGGGTCGCGGCCGCCGCCGACACCACGGCCGCGTCCGGCGTCGCCGACGCCGTCCAGGCGCAGGCCGCCGCCCAGGCCAAGGCCGCGAAGGCCCAGGCCGCCCAGGTCGAGAAGGCCGCCCAGGCGAAGGCCGCGAAGGCCGCTCAGGCCAAGGAGGCCGCCCAGGCCGCCGCCAAGAAGAAGGCGTCCTGGACGGACCCGGTGAAGAACTACAAGCTGTCCGCGAGCTTCGCCCAGAACGGCGGCATGTGGGCGTCCAAGCACAGCGGTCAGGACTACGCCGTCCCGACCGGCACCACGGTGATGGCCGCGCACGGCGGCACCGTCGTCAAGGCCGGCCCCAACGGCGCCGGCGACGGCCCCGCGTACGGCAACGCCGTCGTGATCAACCACGGCAACGGGAAGTACTCCCAGTACGCCCACCTGTCGCAGGTCGACGTGAAGGCCGGCCAGGTCGTCAAGACCGGCCAGAAGATCGCCCTGTCCGGCAACACCGGCAACTCCAGCGGCCCGCACCTGCACTTCGAGATCCGCACCACCCCGAACTACGGCTCCGCCGTGGACCCGGCGAAGTTCCTGCGCGCCCACGGCGTGACGGTCTGACCCACCGCGCCCCCGGCGCCTAGGCGCCCCCGGAACCCCGGTGGGCCTGGGTGATCAGATCGATGGCGACCTCGAGGACGGCCTTGCGCTTCTCCTCGGGGTCGCTTTCGACGTCCTGCAGGACGTGCATCCCCGCGTGCATGGTGAACAGGGCGCTGACGCAGCGCACCTGGTCGACCAGGTCGGCGTCCGGGTCCACGAGGATGTCCCGCAGTCCGAGCATGCGGGTCTTGAACATCTCGCCGATGCGCAGCTCGCGGACCGTGGCCTGGTTCTCCTGCATGAAGCGGAAGAGCGGGGCCGCGCCCGCCAGCGCCGCGCTGTAGCGGCGGATGATCTCCTGTTTGGTCTCCAGCGAGTGCGGCTGCCGCCGCCCCCACTCGATCAGGTCCTCCATCGGCCGCGAGAGGTCCTCGAAGATGCCGACGAGGATCTCTTCCTTCGTCTTGAAGTGGTAGTACAGCGCTGCCTTGGTGACGTCCAGGTGCTCGGCGATCTCGCGCAGCGAGGTCTTCTCGTAGCCCTGCTCGGCGAAGAGTTCGAGCGCCACGTCCTGGATGCGCTGGCGGGTGTTCCCGCGGCGCCGCTGTCTGGTGCCGTCCATGGTGCCGCCCATCCTCCTACTCGACCCCTCTTGACGAAAACTTACTTGACGCCCGGCTAGTTGCGCGACTAGCTTCCCGATGGAGTCAACTAGCCGGTCGGCAAGTAAGTGGCAGTGGTCGCGCGACCGCGGCCGGGGGGAGAAGGAAACATGGCGGACACACCAGCGGCGGGGACCGTGGAGACGGACACCGGCACGCAGCCGAAGAGCGTTCGGGTGGTCCTGCTCGCACTCATGATCGCGATGATGCTCGCGATGCTCGACAACATGATCATCGGTACGGCGATGCCGACGATCGTGGGCGAGCTGGGCGGACTGGAGCACCTGTCCTGGGTGGTCACCGCCTACACCCTGGCCACCGCGGCCTCCACCCCGGTCTGGGGCAAGCTCGGCGACATGTACGGGCGCAAGACCACGTTCATGACGTCCATCGTGATCTTCCTGATCGGCTCCGCGCTCAGCGGCATGGCGCAGGACATGGGCCAGCTGATCGCCTTCCGCGCGGTGCAGGGCCTGGGCGCCGGCGGTCTGATGGTCGGCGTCATGGCGATCATCGGCGACCTGATCCCGCCCCGCGAGCGCGGCAGGTACCAGGGGATGATGGCCGCCGTGATGGCGCTGGCGATGATCGGCGGTCCCCTGGTCGGCGGCACCATCACCGACCACTGGGGCTGGCGCTGGTCCTTCTACATCAACCTGCCGCTCGGCGTGCTCGCGCTGGCCGCCGTCGGCGCCGTCCTGCACCTGCCGAAGAAGCGGGCCCGGGCCGGCATCGACTACCTCGGTGTCGCCCTGCTGACCGTCGGCATCACCGCCGTCGTGCTCGTCACCACCTGGGGCGGCACGGAGTACGCCTGGACCTCCGCGCGGATCATGGAACTGATCGGCCTCGGCGTCGCCTCCCTCGTGGGCTTCGTGTTCTGGCAGACCCGGGCGGCCGAGCCGGTGGTGCCGCTGCACATCTTCCGCAGCCGCAACTTCACGCTGATGTCCGTCATCGGCTTCATCACCGGCTTCGTGATGTTCGGCGCCACGCTCTTCCTGCCGCTCTACCAGCAGTCCGTGCAGGGCGCCTCCGCCACCAACTCCGGCCTGCTGCTCCTGCCGATGCTCGGCGCGATGCTGGTCACCTCGATGGTCGCGGGCCGGGTGACCACCGACACCGGCCGGTACAAGATCTTCCCGGTGCTCGGCAGCGCGCTGATGACCGTCGGCCTGTACCTGCTGTCCACGATGGACACGGAGACCTCGCGCCTCACCTCCGGTGTCTTCATGGCCGTGGTCGGCCTCGGCATGGGCTGTCTGATGCAGATCACCATGCTGGTCGCGCAGAACAGCGTCGAGATGAAGGACATGGGCGTGGCGTCCTCGTCCGCCACTCTGTTCCGCACCCTCGGCTCGTCCTTCGGCGTCGCGGTCATGGGCGCGCTGTTCAACAGCCGGGTCCAGGACGTCATGGCCGAGAAGAGCGGCGCGCTGGGCTCCAAGGTGACCGAGCGGTCCGCCCAGCTGGACGCGGAGAGCCTGGCGGAGCTGCCGGCCGCGGCCCGTGAGGCCTACCAGCACGCGGTCTCCTCGGGCACCCACTCGGCGTTCCTCCTGGGCGCCGTGGTCGCGGTGCTCTCGCTGGCGGCGGCGGTGTTCGTGAAGGAGGTTCCGCTGAAGGGCGCGGGCCCCCGGAAGGAGAACGCCGGCGACGGCGCCCCGACTCCGGCGGCGGTGGCCGAGCCCGTCTGACCCCCCGAGCGGCGCGCAGGCCCCCCGGCGGCGTACACGCCGCCGGGGGGCCTGCGCGCCGTCGCAGGAGCCGTTCGGTCAATGCGCCAGCACCGGATAGCTCCCGGTGTTCGTCGGCGCGTGCTCGGGCAGCCACAGCACGGCGACCGCGCCCTCGGCCGGCACGTCGTCCGACGCCCCCGCCGGGCGTACGTTGCGGAAGGTCAGCCGTGCGCCCAGTACCCGGGCCTGCCCCGCCGCGATGGTCAGGCCCAGCCCGTGACCCCGGCCGGCCCGGTCCGCGCTGCCGGTGCGGAAGCGGCTCGGCCCCTCGGCGAGCAGGGCCTCGGGGAAGCCCGGCCCGTGGTCGCGGACCCGGACGACCCGGCCCTCGACGGTGACCTCGACGGGCGGCCTGCCGTGCCGGGCGGCGTTGGCGAGCAGGTTGAACAGCACGCGCTCCAGGCGCCGCGGGTCGGTGGTCACCTCCGACTCGTGCACCACCCGCACCGTGACGTCCGGCTCCTTCGCCCGGACCCGCCGGACGACGAACTGGCCCAGCAGGATGTCCTGCAGTTCGGCCCGCTCGGACGCGCTGTCCAGCCGGGCCACCTCCAGGACGTCCTCGACGAGGGTGCGCATCGCCCTGGCCCGGTCCAGCACCAGCTCGGTAGGCCGGCCCGGCGGCAGCAGCTCGGCGGCGGTGAGCAGACCGGTCACCGGGGTGCGCAGCTCGTGCGCGATGTCGGCGGTGACCCGGCGCTCGGCCTCCAGCCGCTGCCGCAGCGCGTCCGCCATGGCGTCCACCGCGCTGGCCAGGTCGTCCGTCTCGTCCCGCACCACCCCGCCGATGGCCTCGCGCACCCGGACGTCCGTCTCGCCCTTGGCGACCCGGTTGGCGGCCGTGGCCGCCTTCCGCAGCCGCCGCGACAGGTGCCCGCCGATGAGCACCCCGAGCGCGCTGCCGCCCAGCACCACCGCGATGGAGCCGATCACCAGGGCCTGGTCGAGGTCCTTGAGGATGTCCGAGCTGCGGTCCGTGAAACCGGAGTGCAGGGACATCACGCGTCCGTTCTTCAGCGGCACCGCCGCCCAGATGTCCGGCGCCCCGCCCGGCCGGTCGGCCACGTAGGTCGCCCGCCGGCCCCCCTCGGCCTTCTCCCGCAGCTCCTCGGGCAGCTCCGGGTCGTCGATCTTGGTGTTGGGGAAGTTCAGCCGTCCCGACAGCTCGTAGTTGCGCTGGGCGATCAGGATGCGCTCGTCCGCCAGGTCGCGCGCGTTGTCCAGCATCGACACCCGTGCCGCGTTGTGCACGACCAGGCTCAGCGCGATCGCCACCAGCGCCCCGACCAGCGCGATGGCGGCGCTGAGCTTCCACCGCAGACCCGTCCCTATGCCCGCCCGGGCGACGGACGCCGCCACCAGGCGCCGGAAGCACCCCCGCATCGGTTCCTCTCAGGCCTTCAGTTTGTAGCCGAAGCCGCGGACCGTCTCGATGCGGTCCTGGCCGATCTTCGTACGCAGTCGCTGCACATGGACGTCCACGACCCGGGTGTCTCCGCCCCAGCCGTACTCCCACACCCGTTCGAGCAGCTTGTCGCGGGAGAGCACGGTGCCCGGCGCCGCGGAGAACTCCAGCAGCAGCCGCATCTCGGTCGGCGTCAGCGCCACCGGCTCGCCCGCCCGGCGCACCTCCATGCCCCCGGTGTCGACCACCAGTTCGCCGAACACGAGCACACCCCCGTCGCCCGGTCCCGCCGCGTCCTCCCGGCCGCCGTTCGCGCGTCCGAAGCGGCGCAGCACCGCGCGGATCCGGGCCACGAGCACGGCGCTGTCGAACGGCTTGGTCACATAGTCGTCGGCGCCCGCCTCCAGGCCCAGCACCACGTCGATGGCGTCGGCCCGTGCCGACAGCATGATCACCGGCACCATCGACTCGTCCCGGATGCGCCGGCACAGGCTGACCCCGTCGAGGCCGGGGACCATGACGTCGAGCAGTGCGATGTCGGGGCGGTCCGCGCGGAACGCCTCCAGGCCCGACAGCCCGTCGGGCTTCGCGGTGACCGCGAAGCCGTCCCGCTCCAGGGTGAGCTGGGTGGCCTCGCGGATGACGTCGTCGTCCTCGACGAACAGGACGTGGGTCTGGTCTGCCATCCCGGTGCTCTCAGTCCTCGTGTGATCTCGGGTCGGTGCGGACGTGCTTCCTCCGCCCCCCACACGGACGCGGGGGCCGCGCCGCGGGTTCACCCGTTCATCGGTCCGGGCGGCCGCGCCGGTTCACGCCGTGAGCCATGTCTCAGCCGGCGGGCCTCGGTGACGGCTCCGAGCCGGCCACCTGCCCGTAGTCGTTGTGCGTGCGGTACTTCTCGGTGAACCGGCCCGAGCCCCAGCGGTACGTGATCACGTCATCGCCGGACGGGCTCGACACCGGGTCCCCCCGGTCGTACACCTGCTTGGTCACCACCAGGTCCCCGCCGTCGATCTCCGCGTACACCGGAGGCTCCTCGGCCGAGAACACGTTCACGTACGCACCGTCCTGCTCGCGGTACACATACGTGCCGATACCGACCGCGTCTCCGCAGGTCAGCACGTTGACGAGAACGTCGTCGACGGCTCCTCGGGTGAGATCGCCGTAACTCACGTCGACGGGGTACTCGTCGGCGACGCACGGCTGCAGCTCCCGCTTGACCTCCGCCGAGACCGCCGGGTCGGCCTTGACCAGCCGGACCGCGTCCACCCGGTCGGGGGCCGGCGAGGGCTGTGCCGACGCCGCCGCGGCGGGGGCGCTCGCCACGGGGGCCGCGTGCGCCGGGCCCTCGTCCCGCGCGCCGGTGCCGCCCGTGCCGCAGCCGGCGACGAACAGGACGGCGGCGGCGAGCACGGTCGTCGCCGTGCTCGCCGCCCGGGCGGTGGTCCGGGCCCGTGCGGGCCCCGTGCCGGTCAGGCCGCGCAACGCTCCCGCTCCTCACGCTCCAGCGCGCGTGCGTCCAGCTCGCGCGCCTCCAGCTCCTCGCGGAGCCGGGCGAGCGCCCGGTGCAGCGTGCTCTTGACCGTTCCGGCCGACATGCCGAGGGCGGCGGCCGTCTCGTCCGTGGACATCTGCTCCCAGTGTCGCAGCACCACGACACTGCGCTGCTTCGGGGCGAGGACCTTCAGGACGTCCATCAGCAGGGCGCGGTCGGCGTGCTGCTCGGTGGCGTCGTCCACACAGGCTTCCGGGAGCTGCTCGGTGGGCACCTCCTCCAGCTTGCGGGCCCGCCACCACTCCGTCCGCGTGTTGATCATGACCCGGCGCAGGTAGGCGTCGGCCAGCCGCTTGTCCTCGATGGTCTCCCAGCGGCCGTACGTCCGGGCCAGCGCGGTCTGCAGCAGGTCCTGCGCGTCGACGGGGTCCGGGACCAGGCGGCGGGCGCTGCGCAGCAGCGCGTCCTGCCGGGTGCGGACGTACTCCTCGAACGCGAGCACCTCGCCCCGCCCCGTGTCCTGCGCCATGGTGAACCGCCTCCCGCTCCCCGTGCCGGCCCGCCCGCGCGGGCCGGTTGTCCTGCTCGTGTTCCGTCGTCTCCGTGCCCTCGTCGAGCACGTGATCGAAGGTACGGAGGCGTTGTCACGGCGCTGTCCGAAGCAGCCTGCGGGAAGCCCTCGGCTGTCCGTCGGTTGTGTAACGGAAGGAGGAACGGGGTGAAGCGGGCGACCGGTCGAGGGTGTCGTGGGCCGATATGGCCGGCCGTACCGGTGGGGCGTGTGCGAAGCGGCCGTGTCCGGCGTCGGACGCGTGTGTGCCGGCCGTGCCCGACGTCAGGTCATCGGCAGCCGGTACAGACCGCCCGGCAGCGGCTCCACCAGACCGTCGGCGACCAGACCGTCCAGTGCGCGGGCACGCTGCACCGGCTCGTGCCACACCCGGTCCAGCGAGGCCTGCGGCACCGGGCCGTGCGCCTCCCGCAACACGGCCAGCAGCCGCCCGCGGACCTGGCGGTCCGTGCCCGCGTACGTCTGGCCCCGGCGCGGCGGGCCGTCGTGGGCCGGCTTGCCCGCCAGCCGCCAGGCGCACTGCGCGGCGATCGGGCAGCGGTGGCACGACTCGTTCTTCGCCGTGCACACCAGCGCGCCCAGCTCCATGGAGGCGGCGGCCCACCGCGCGGCGGTCGCGGCGTCCTCCGGCAGCAGGGCCCGGGCCAGCCGGCGCTCGGCGGCGGTGGTGGCGTTCGGGGGGTACTGCGCACCGGTGACCGCGCGGGCGAACACCCGGCGCACATTGGTGTCCAGCACCGCGTGCCGCTGCCCGTACGCGAACGACGCCACCGCCGCGGCCGTGTACTCCCCGATGCCGGGCAGCGCCAGCAGCTGGGCGTGGTCGGCCGGTACGTCGCCGCCGTGCCGCTCCGTTATGGCGACGGCGGCGCCGTGCAGCCGGAGCGCGCGGCGCGGGTAACCGAGCCGGCCCCAGGCGCGGACCGCCTCACCGGGCGCCTCCGCGGCGAGGTCGGCGGGGCGCGGCCAGCGGGCCAGCCACTGCTCGTAGACGGGCAGGACCCGGTTCACCGGGGTCTGCTGCAGCATGAACTCACTGACCATCACCCCCCACGCACCGGCCTCCGGACGCCGCCACGGCAGATCCCGGGCGTGCTCGTCGAACCAGTCGATGACGGGGGAGTGCAGCGGCTCACCGGGAGCACGTTCGGACACGGAATCGGCGTCGGGGCCGTACGGGGGTTTGGTGGGAGCAGTCATGGCCCCTCGATCCTCCCACGCCGGGCCCCGCCCGCGGTGGGAGCGCCACGGCGGGGGCCTCCCGCGGGGTGACGGCGCACCTGACGATCGACAGCGGTGGCACACCCCCGTCCGCTTGTAGCGTCGGGACCATGGAACGCGCCCGTCCCGTCGCGCTCGCCCAGGGCTGCCTGCTCTGGGCGGCCCTCGCCCTGCCGGCGGTCTGCGCCGACCGGCTCGGGCTGAACGAGCCGCGTCCGCTCCGGCAGCAACTCGCCGGACTCGTGGTGCTCGCCGCCGCCACCGCCGTGGCCCGGCGCCGGCCGGCGGCCGCCTTCGGGCTGACGGCCGGGCTGAGCCTCGCCGCCGCGCCCGCGCTGTTCAGCGTCTCCTACGGCCCGGCCCTCGCGGTGTTCGCGCTGCTGCTCGGCCTGCGGGCGTCCCGTACGGCCCCCGCGGCGCTGTGCTTCGCCGCCGTCGCCTGCGTCGGCACCGCGAGGATCACGGTCGTGGGGTCGGACCCGGTCCCCGAGTGGCTGGTCCTGACCGGCACCCTGCTCTTCGGCTGTGTCCTCCCCTGGCTCGGCGGGCGTTACTGGCGGCAGAGCCGCGCGCTCACCGCGGCGGGCTGGCTGCGGGCCGCCCGCCTGGAGGAGGAACAGCGGCTGTCCGGGGAACGCGCACGGCTGCGCGAGCGGGCCAGGATCGCCCAGGACATGCACGACTCCCTGGGCCACGAGCTGAGCCTGATCGCCCTGCGCGCGGGCGCCCTCCAGGTCGCCCCCGACCTCCCCGGCCACCACCGGGCCGCCGCGGCCGACCTGCGCGCCGCCGCCGCCGACGCCACGGACCGGCTGCACCGCATCATCGGCGTCCTGCGGGAGGACGACGAGCCGCTGCCGCTCGCCCCGGCCGGCGAGAACGTCGAGCAGCTCGTCGCCCGCGCCGCCGAGTCCGGTCTGCCGGTGCGCTGGGAGACCGGCGGGCGGGACACGGCCGTGACGCCCGGCGAGGTCGCCGAGCGGCTGCTGCACCGGGTGACCAGGGAGGCGCTGACCAACGCGGCACGGCACGCACCGGGGGCACCCGTCGTCGTGGCGGTGACGGGGGACGACGTGCGGGGGGCGAGCGTCACCATCACCAACGGACGGCCGGCGCACGACGGTCCCCGGGCCCCCGGCGGCGGTTCGGGACTGCCCGGACTGCGCGCCGCCGTCACCGCGGTCGGCGGCACGTTCGAGGCGGGCCCGCACGCCGACGGGTTCCGCGTCCGGGCGCACGTCCCCGCGCGGGCGGACGCGGCGCCCGCGCCACCGCGTCCCGCCTCCGCCCCCTTCACCCGCGCCCGCCGTCGTGTCGCCGCCGGTCTCGGCGCCGCCGCCGGCGCGGGCGTCGTCCTGGTCGGCGTGACCTTCGGCTGGTACGCGTACACCGAGACGCACGCGGTGCTGGAGCCCGCCGCCTACGCCGGACTGCGCCTGGGCACACCGGTCGCGGACCTCGCGCGGACGCTGCCGGACCGGCGCGTCCAGGACCCGCCGACGGAGCGCGCGCCCGCACCGCCCGAGGGCACCGACTGCCGCTACTACCGCGCGAGCGGCGAGCTCTTCGTCTCCGTCGACCACTTCCGGCTCTGCTTCGACGACGAGGGGCGCCTGGCCGCCAAGGATGTGATCCCGCGCGTCGGACCGTCCGGCGAACGGCGGGACGACCACGAGGAGTCAACACCGTGATCCGGGTCCTGCTGGCCGACGACGAGGCGATGGTGCGCGCCGGGGTGCGCGCCATCCTGGGGAGCAGCGGTGAGACGGAGGTGGTCGCCGAGGCGGGCGACGGCCGCGAGGCCGTCGAGCTGGCCCGGGCGCACCGCCCCGACGTGGCGCTGCTCGACATCCGCATGCCCCGCCTGGACGGGCTCGCGGCGGCCGAGGAGATCGCCCGCACCGTCCCCGGCACGGGGATCGCCGTGCTCACGACGTTCTCCGAACGCGCCTACGTCGCCCGCGCCCTCGGCGGCGGCGCCACCGGATTCCTGCTGAAGTCCGGCGATCCGTACGAACTCATCGCGGGTGTACGGGCGGTGGCGGGCGGCGCGGCCTTTCTGTCGCCCAAGGTGGCCCGGTACGTCATCGAGGGTCTCGGCGGAGCCGACGGCGGCGGCCGGCTCGCCCGGGAGGCCGAGGCGCAGGCGCGTGCGGCGGTGCTGAGTCCGCGCGAACGCGAGGTCCTCGGCCTGGTCGGGGCCGGACTGTCCAACCCGGAGATCGCCGCCCGGCTGCATCTCGTCGAGGGCACGGTGAAGGCGTACGTCAGCGCGGTCCTCGACCGGCTCGGCGTGCGCAATCGCGTACAGGCGGCGATCGTCGCCTACGAGGCGGGCCTGGTGGCGGACTGAACCCGCTCAGCGGCGCCGGTGCGCGGCGTGCGACGGCACCGCGCGGGCGACGGGCTCCGGTCCCGGCCCGGTGAACCACCGCGCGGTGGACGCCGACGACGCACGCATCGTCTCCGTGAGCCGGACCGCCGGGCGCGTGCCCAGGCGTACGGCGGTGAGGGCGACGATCGCGCCGAGCAGCAGGCCCGCCGCCACGTCGTGCGGGTAGTGCACGCCGACGAACACCCGGGAGAACGCCAGGAGCAGGGCCAGCGGGGCCGTCAGCAGGACGAGCGCACGCCGGACCAGGACCAGCGCGAGGGCCGAAGCGCCCGCGATCGTGGCGTGGTTGCTCGGGAACGACCAGTCGCCGTGCGGCGGGCACTCCGCCAGGGACGGGGCGGCGTCGGCGACCGCCCGGCACGGACGCTCCTGCGTCACAACGGACTTGAGCACCTCACTGCACACGTACGCCACAGCCGTGGCCAGAGGTGCAAGGGCCGCGATCGCGAACGCCCGGGTGTCCGCGTGCCGTGCGCGCCACCAGCCGGCCGCGAACAGCGCGATGAACACGAGCAGTCCGGCCTCCGTCCCGATCTCGGCCGTGTGCCGCAGCCACGCGGGGGTGTCGTGCGCGTAGTCGGTGATGTCGCGGTAGAGCCCGCTGTCCACGAAGTCCATGGTCACGGACGGTAGGCGAGGCGTCGATGTGGTCACACCCCGCGATCGTCGCGTGCCGACCCTGACGAAAGACAGGGGTGACAGGGCTCTTACCGGGATGATGATCCGGAAAAGTTCTGCTCGGAGCGGCGGGTGTGACAAGCGAACGCGCCGATCTCTCGTACAGTTTGCGCCGTGGGATCTCTGCGCAATCCGGTCGGGCCGCTTCCCTCCACCATCTACTGGCGTCGGAGGGCCGTACTGCTGTCCGTGCTGGCCCTGTTGGCGTTGTTGATCACCTGGGTGGTGGTCTCCGCGGGCGGGGGCGGCGGTGACCGTGACAACGGGGCCAACGGCAAGAATCCCGCACCCTCCATCACTCCGGGGCCTTCGAGTTCGGGGCCGGCGATCAGTCAGGCGCCGGGCGGGCGGGACGAGTCGGGGAGCGGTGGATCCGACGGCTCCGGCGGGTCCGGCGGGTCCGGCGGGTCCGGTGGGTCCGGTGGGTCCGGGTCCGGCGGCTCGTCGTCCGGGGCCGGGCCCGGGGGCGGCGGGGCCGACGGCGATCCCGCGGACTCCGGCGGCGGCGCCGGGGGCGGCGCGGGCGGAGGTTCCGGGGGCGGTACGTCGGCGGGGGTCGGCGCGGGTGACGCGCTGCCGTCCGGATCGGGGTCCTCGCTTCCCAACTGCACGGCGAACGCGGTGAAGTTGAATCTGCGCAGCTCCCGCAACGCCTATGAGCCGGGGCAGAAGCCCACGTTCCTGCTCACCGTGCGGAACACCTCCGGGGGCGACTGCAAGGTCGATCTCGGGCCGGAGAGCGCGGTGTTGACGATCACCCCGGCGAGCGGCGACGACGCGTACTGGGCGTCGGACGACTGCCCGAAGGGAGCGCGGAGCCTGGTGTTCCGGGTGCCGGCGGAGGACAGCATCACGTACACCGTGGAGTGGGACCGCAAGGCGAGCGCGCCGGAGTGCGCGACGCCGAAGGCCGGTGCGGCCGGTGCGGGCACCTACCTGGTGGAGGCGAAGGCGCCGGGCTTCGAGAAGGTGCGGACGTCGTTCGTGCTGGAGACGGACTAGCCGTCGACCACGGGCAGTCGTGCCGCAGGGCGATGAGGTCCCCGCTCGGGCGCGGCCGAGAGCGGGGGAGCCGCCCCGCGAACGCGGGTGAGCGAAGACCCCCCGCTCCGCAGCAGCCAGGGGCTCCCTAGACGTACCGCTCGAGGATCGAGCTCTCCGCCAGCCGCGAGAGCCCCTCGCGCACGCTCCGCGCCCGCGCCTCGCCGACCCCGTCCACCGTCTGCAGGTCGTCCACGCTCGCGGCGAGCAGCTTCTGCAGCCCGCCGAAGTGCTCCACCAGACGGTCGATGACCGTCCTGGGGAGCCTCGGCACCTTCGCCAGCAGCCGGAAACCGCGCGGCGACACCGCCGAGTCCAGGGTCTCCGGAGAGCCCGTGTAGCCCAGGGCGCGGGCCACCGTCGACAGCTCCAGCAGTTCCGCCTGGGGCAGCGCGTCCAGTTCGTGCAGGGCCTCGTCGACCGTGCGGGAACGCTTGGCGGTGGGCTCGGGCACGTAGTCCCGCACGATCAGCTCGCGCTCCGGCTCCACGCCCGCGATCAACTCGTCCAGCTGGAGGGCGAGGAGACGCCCGTCGGTGCCCAGTTCGACCACGTATTCGGCGATTTCGGTGGCGATGCGGCGCACCATCTCCAGCCGCTGCGCGACCGCTGAGACGTCCCGGACGGTCACCAGGTCCTCGATCTCCAGCGCCGACAGCGTGCCGGCCACCTCGTCGAGACGGAGCTTGTAGCGCTCCAGGGTGGCCAGCGCCTGGTTGGCGCGGGACAGGATCGCCGCCGAGTCCTCCAGGACCCGGCGGTGGCCGTCGACGTACAGCGCGATCAGGCGCATCGACTGGGAGACGGAGACGACCGGGAAGCCGACCTGCTTGGAGACGCGGTCGGCGGTGCGGTGCCGGGTGCCGGTCTCCTCGGTCGGGATGGTCGGGTCCGGCACCAGCTGGACGCCCGCCCGCAGGATCTTGGACAAGTCGGACGAGAGCACGATGCCGCCGTCCAGCTTGCACAGCTCGCGCAGCCGGGTCGCGGTGAACTCGACGTCCAGCACGAAGCCGCCGCTGCACAGCGTCTCGACGGTCTTGTCGGAACCGAGCACGATGAGACCGCCGGTGTTGCCGCGGAGTACGCGCTCCAGGCCGTCACGCAGGCTGGTGCCGGGCGCCACGGCGCTCAGCGAGGCGCGCATCAGGCCATCGGAACCGGTACTCCCACCGGACTTTCCGGGAGCTGCCGCCCGGTCGTTGGCTGCCACTGCACTCCTCCGGTCGCAGGTTCTGGGCGCCCCCGTTTCTCGCACTCGGTTCGTACGGACGGGCGAGACCTGGGCAAAGTCTACCGGCGGTCCTCCTCCTCCCGCGGGGCCTCTCGGCGACGGGAGCGCGGAAGGACCCGCAGGGCGTCCCCCACGTCCGCCACTTCCAGCACCTTCATGCCCGGCGGGACCTTGCCCGGATCGCTGGGCACCAGGGCGTGCGTGAAGCCCAGGCGATGCGCCTCGGCGAGCCTGCGCTGGACGCCCGTGACCCGTCTCACCTCACCGGCCAGGCCGACCTCGCCGATCGCGACCAGGTTCTTCGGCAGCGGGGTGTCGATCGCCGCCGACGCCAGCGCGAGCGCCACGGCCAGGTCGGCGGCCGGCTCCGAGAGCTTCACCCCGCCGACCGTCGCGGAGTAGATGTCCCGTTTGCCCAAAGCGCTGATGCGGCCCCGCTGTTCCAGCACCGCCAGCATCATCGACACGCGCGAGGTCTCCAGACCGGACGTGGTGCGCCGGGGCGAGGGGATCTGGGAGTCGACCGTGAGCGCCTGCACTTCGGCGACCAGGGGGCGGCGGCCCTCCAGGGTGACGGTCAGACAGGTGCCCGGGACCGGTTCGTCGCGACGGGTCAGGAAGAGTCCGCTGGGGTCCGCGAGGCCCGTGATGCCCTCGTCGTGCAGCTCGAAGCAGCCCACCTCGTCCGTCGTGCCGTAGCGGTTCTTGACGCCGCGCACCAGACGCAGGCGCGCGTGCCGGTCGCCCTCGAAGTGCAGGACGACGTCCACCAGGTGCTCCAGCA
Organism: Streptomyces sp. 12E; assembly: GCF_055633275.1. Taxonomy (NCBI): domain Bacteria; kingdom Bacillati; phylum Actinomycetota; class Actinomycetes; order Kitasatosporales; family Streptomycetaceae; genus Streptomyces; species Streptomyces sp. 12E. The sequence continues at coordinate 4,052,477 of NZ_JBVNCJ010000001.1, forward strand.
GGCGCGGCCCGGCGATCGCGCCGTCCTTGGTGACGTGGCCCACGAGGAGCGTGGACATCCCGCGCTCCTTGGAGGCCCGGATCAGCGCCCCGGCCACCTCGCGGACCTGGGCCATGCCGCCCGGGGCGCCGTCGATCTCGGGGGACGCCACCGTCTGCACCGAGTCCATGATCAGCAGGGACGGCTTCACCGCGTCCAGGTGGCCGAGCACGGCGGACAGGTCCGTCTCGGCGGCGAGGTACAGGTGGTCGTCGATGGCGTGGATGCGGTCGGCGCGCAGCCGGACCTGGCTCGCCGACTCCTCCCCGGTGACGTACAGCGTGCGGTGCTCCTCGCTCGCCGACTTGGCCGCCACGTCCAGCAGCAGCGTGGACTTGCCCACGCCCGGCTCACCCGCGACCAGCACCACCGCGCCGGGCACGAGGCCGCCGCCGAGCACCCGGTCCAGCTCGGGCACGCCGGTGGAGCGGGCGGTGGCCTGGCGGCCGTCGACCTGGCCGATGGGCAGGGCGGAGGTGGTGACCCGTCCGGGCGCCGTCGTGCGGACCGCGGGCGCGCCGTACTCCTCGATCGTCCCCCAGGCCTGGCACTCGGGGCAGCGGCCGAGCCACTTGGCCGTCTGCCAGCCGCACTCGGTGCAGCGGTAGGACGGGCGGTCCTTGGAGGTCTTGGTACGGGCAGCCATGCGGAAAAGGTAACGGCACGCACTGACAACGGGGCCGCCGCGCCCCCCGCCCGCCGCACGGGGAGCGGGTGCGGCGGCCCCGGAGGAGAGGGCAGCTCACGGGCCGGTGAAAGGTTCCTGTACCCGATAGAGGGATCGTTTCACCCGTACGGATTAAAAGTGCGCAGGGCTCCGGAAGGCGCCGCCCCGCGCCGCCTACGGTCGCCGGATGACGAGCAGTGGCCCGGAGACCCCGACCCGCACGACCGGAACACACCGGACGCACCGGGAGGCGCGCGACCGCGGGGCCGCGCGCACGCTGGCCCAGCGGCCGGCCACCCGCTACGAGCCCCATCTGGACGGCCTGTTCACCTACTGCCTGTCCGTCCTGTGCGACCACGACGCGGCGACCGCCGCCCTGGCCGACGTCCTCGTGCTCGCGGAGCGCCGCGGCCGGCACGTCCCCGACGAGTTCGGGAGCCGCGCCTGGCTGTACGCCCTGGCCCGCTGGGCGTGTCTGCGCGAGCTGGCCGAGGCCGGGCGGAAACGCCGGACCACCCACGCCGTGGGCGGTGCCGGCCGGCGGCGGACGGCCGGGGCCGCCCCCGTCCCGGCCGTCTCCGAGGAGGTCCGGGAGCAGCGCCGCCGCGAACTGGCCGCGCTGGCCTGGCCGGAGGCCGCCGGCACCACGCCCGAGCAGCGCGAGGCGCTCGAGCTCGCCGTGCGCCACCACCTCGCCGCCCACGAGGTCGCCGCCGTGCTCGGCATGCGGCCGGCCGCCGCGCACGAGCTGCTGGCCGCCGCGGCCTGCGAGGTGGAACGCACCCGCGCGGCGCTCGCCGTCGTCGAGACCGGCGCCTGCCCGGGTGTGGCACACCTCACCGGCGACCGGCGGCTCGTGCTCAGCGCGACCCTGCGCCGGGAGCTCGTCCGGCACGTCGACGACTGTCCGCGCTGCCGCCGCACCGCCGAGCGGGCCGTTCCCGGCCGCTGGCCCGGCACCAGCGTCACACCGGACGCGCTGCCCGTGCTCCCGGCTCCCGGCGCGGCCCTGCACGCCGCCATGGCGCACCCTCCACGCGCGCGCGGCGCCGCGCCCCGCTTCGACCGGCACGGCTTCCCGATGGACCCCAAGGACCGCGTCGCCCGGCGGGACCGGCTGCGCGCGCGTGCCGTCACGACGACGGTCGTCGCCACCGTCGTCGCCGCGCCGGTGTTCGCCCTGTGGGCCGCCTACCGGAGCACCCCCGTGGGCGAGGCCCAGGACGGCCGCTCGGCCTCCGCGCGGGAGGACGGCGGCCCCCTCCACCTCGGCGGCGAGGGGGCGGGCGGCTACGAGAACACCGGCAACGCGAGCACCCGGCCCGGAACCGGATTCGGCGAGAACGGCGAGCCGGACGTGTCCGTGGAGGTCGTGAGCGTCGCCGGAGCCGGGCGGGAGGGCGCCGCCGTGCTGGGCGTCACGGCCGACCACAGCGGCGACACCACGCTGATCACCCTGACCGCGAAGGGCTCGGAGCCGGTCCACTGGTCCGTGTCGACGGGAGCGTCCTGGCTCTATCCGAGCCGGTCCTCGGGAACGCTGGCCCCCGGCGAGTCGACGACGGTCAAGGTCCACGTCGACCAGCTGCGCGAGCCGTCCGGCCGCTGGAGCGCGACCGTGAGGGTCTCGCCCGCCGGTTCCGTCGTGACCATCGACGGCCACGGCCCCGCCCCCTCCGCCCCGGGCGGAGGCTCGCCCTCCGGCCACCCCGGCGGACCGGGCGCCGCGCGCCCCGGCACGCCGAGCGGTTCGCCCCCGTCGTCGCCCGGCCCGGAGCCGACGCCCACGACGCCGGCGCCCCCGGGCCCCACGCCGAGCGATCCGCCGTCCTCACCGGACCCGGACCCGGGCTCCGGGACGGGCGGCCCGACACCCGCCGGGCCCGCCCCCTCCGAGCCGGTGACGGCCGGCCCGCAGGACCCGTCGCCGGCCGCCGGGGGCGACGGCCCGAGCCCGGCCGCGTACTCCTAGGGGCGGGCGGGGTCCGCCGGATGCGGGGCCAACAGGGGCAGCTGCGAGGCCAGCCGTTCCTCGCACAGCTCGACCAGGCGGTCGTAGCCCGCCTTGCCCATCAGCTCGGTCAGCTCCGCGCGGTAGGAGACGTACACCGGGTCCCCGGCGCCGTGCGCCGAGGTGGCCGAGGTGCACCACCAGTGCAGGTCGTGGCCGCCCGGGCCCCAGCCCCGGCGGTCGTACTCACCGATCGACACCTGCAGCACGCGCGTGTCGTCGGGCCGGTCGATCCAGTCGTAGGTCCGCCGGACGGGCAGCTGCCAGCACACGTCCGGCTTGGTCTCCAGCGGCTCCCGGCCCTCCTTGAGGGCCAGGATGTGCAGCGAGCAGCCCATGCCGCCCGCGAAGCCCGGCCGGTTCTGGAAGATGCACGAGCCCTGGAACGGGCGGGTCTGACGGTCGCCGTCCTCGTCCTGCGAGACCCAGCCGTTCCTCGTGCCCTCCGCGTGGTGCTGCCAGATGTCCGGTGTGAGCCTCGCCACATGCCCGGCGACCCGCTTCTCGTCGTCCTCGTCCGAGAAGTGGGCGCCCAGGGTGCAGCAGCCGTCGTCCGCGCGGCCCGCCTGGATGCCCTGGCAGCCACTGCCGAAGATGCAGTTCCAGCGAGAGGTCAGCCAGGTCAGATCGCAGCGGAAGACCTGCTCGTCGTCTGCCGGATCAGGGAATTCCACCCACGCGCGGGCGAAGTCGAGCCCCTTCTCGTCCTCCGCCGGAGCCGTCACCGGCGTCCGCGGTGCTGTCACCTGCGAAGAACCCTCGGCCAGTCCGGCCTTCTTGTCCTTCCTGGCCTTCTTGTCCGTCTTTTCGTCCTTCGCCTTTTTCGTCTTTGGCACCCGTCCAGGGTAAGTCGCCCACGTCCTCCGCCGGGACCGGCCCGGCCGCCGCGGAACGGGCATCGCACCGCGCGGCGGGCAGTAGCGTTCCGTGCATGAGACTCGGTGTCCTCGACGTGGGTTCGAACACGGTGCACCTGCTGGTGGTGGACGCGCACCCCGGCGCGCGCCCGCTGCCCGCGCACTCGCACAAGGCGGAACTGCGCCTCGCCCAGCTCCTCGACGACGACGGGGCCATCCACCCCGACGGGATCGACAGACTGGTCGCGGTCGTCCACGGGGCGCTCCGGGCCGCCGAGGACAAGGGGGTCGAGGAACTGCTGCCGTTCGCGACCTCCGCGGTGCGCGGCGCCGGCAACGCCGACGACGTCCTCACGCGGGTGCGCGAGGAGACCGGGGTCGAGCTGCAGGTGCTCAGCGGCGACGAGGAGGCCCGGCTCACCTTCCTCGCCGCCCGCCGCTGGTTCGGCTGGTCGGCCGGGAAGCTGCTCGTCATCGACATCGGCGGCGGCTCCCTGGAGATCGCCTACGGCATGGACGAGGAGCCCGACGCCACGGCCTCCCTGCCGCTCGGCGCCGGCCGCCTCACCGCCGCCCGGCTGCCCGGCGACCCGCCCGAGCCGGACGACGTGCGCGCGCTGCGCCGCCACGTCCGCACCGAGATAGCCCGCACGGTCGGGGAGTTCAGCCGCTTCGGCGCGCCCGACCACGTGGTGGCCACCTCCAAGACCTTCAGGCAGCTCGCCCGCATCGCCGGCGCCCCCGGCTCCGCCGAGGGCCTGTACGTCCAGCGCGAGCTGAAGCGGGAGTCCCTGGAGGGCTGGGTGCCGAGGCTCGCCGCCATGACCACCGCCGAGCGCGCCGAGCTGCCGGGCGTCTCCGAGGCCCGCGCGGACCAGCTGGTCGCCGGGGCGCTGGTCGCGGAGGGCGCCATGGACCTGTTCGGCGTGGAGCGCCTGGAGATCTGCCCCTGGGCCCTGCGGGAGGGCGTGATCCTCCGCAGACTGGATCACATGGACCGGGAATAGCGGCTCCGGGCCCATGACAAACACCACAACGGCGAACGGGCACCCCGCATCCACCCGGCCCCACCACGTAATCTGAGGCTCGTGGCAGAAGCAAGGGACGTAGTCCGCATCCCGGATGCGAAGGTCGCCCTGTCGACGGCCTCCGTCTACCCGGAGTCGACGGCGACGGCCTTCGAGATCGCCGCGCGCCTCGGGTACGACGGCGTCGAGGTCATGGTGTGGACCGATCCGGTCAGCCAGGACATCGAGGCCCTGCGCAGACTCAGCGACTACCACCGCATCCCCGTCCTGGCCGTCCACGCGCCCTGCCTGCTCATCACGCAGCGCGTGTGGTCCACCGACCCCTGGACCAAGCTCCAGCGGGCCCGGGCGGCCGCCGAGAAGCTCGGCGCGAGCACGGTCGTCGTCCATCCCCCCTTCCGCTGGCAGCGGCAGTACGCCCGCGACTTCGTGGACGGCGTCTGGCGGATGGCGAACGAGACCGACGTGCGGTTCGCCGTCGAGAACATGTATCCCTGGCGCTACCGCGACCGCGAGATGCTCGCGTACGCCCCCGACTGGGACGTCACCAAGGAGGACTACCGCCACTTCACGATCGACCTCAGCCACGCCTCGACCGCCCGCACCGACACCCTGGGGATGATCGACCGCATGGGCGACCGCCTCGGCCACGTCCACCTCGCCGACGGCAAGGGCTCCGCCAAGGACGAGCACCTGGTGCCCGGCCGCGGCGACCAGCCCTGCGCCGAGGTGCTGGAGGGCCTCGCGTCGAGCGGCTTCGACGGCCATGTCGTCATCGAGGTCAACACCCGCCGGGCCATGTCGAGCGCGGAGCGCGAGGCCGACCTGGCCGAGGCGCTGGCGTTCACCCGCCGGCACCTGTCCTCCGCCTCCACGATCGAGGCGCCGCGGCGATGACCGGCACCACCGCGAGCGACGGTCCGGACGCCCCGGCCGCGGCCCCCGCCGCCCCCGCGCGGAGCGACGGCGCCGCCCGGCGCCGCGGCCGTCCCCCTCGTACGGAATCGGCCGGCACCCGGGACCGCATCCTCGACGCGGCCCGCGAGGAGTTCTCGGTCCGCGGGTACGAGAAGACGTCCGTCCGGGGCATCGCCAAGGCCGCCGGGGTGGACTCCGCGCTGGTGCACCACTACTTCGGTACCAAGGAGCAGGTGTTCGAGGCAGCCGTCGAGGTCGCCTTCGCGCCGGTGCTCACCGCGCGGGACGCGGTGCTCGAGGGACCGCTCGACGAGGCCGGCGAACGGATGACCCGGATGATCATCGGGCTCTGGGAGAGCCCGGTCACCCGGGCCCCGCTGCTCGCGATCGTCCGCTCCGCCGTGAACAACGAGATCGCGGCCGGCGTCTTCCGCCGCCTGGTCGCCGGCCAGCTGCTGAGCCGTATCGCCGGACGGCTCGACGTCCCGGACGCGGAGCTGCGCGCCGAGCTCGCCGCCGCCCAGCTGGTCGGCATCGCGATGATCCGGTACGTGATCAGGGTGGAGCCGCTGGCCTCGGCGGACGCCGAGCAGATCATCGGGCGGGTGGCGCCGGTGGTGCAGAGGCACCTCACCGGGCGTTGAGACCCCCGGCCGCCCCCCGTGTCCACGGAGACGTTCGTCCCGCATTCCGGACGTCTCGTCCCACTCCCTGAATGACCGGCGTACGCTCGACGACGGTCACAACTCTCCGAAGGAGCGAGCGACGATGCCCGAGCTGAGGTCCCGCACAGTCACCCACGGCCGCAACATGGCGGGCGCCCGCGCCCTGATGCGAGCCTCCGGTGTACCGGGCGCGGACATCGGCCGCAAGCCGATCATCGCGGTGGCGAACTCCTTCACCGAGTTCGTGCCCGGACACACCCACCTCCAGCCCGTCGGCCGGATCGTCAGCGAGGCCATCAGGGAGGCCGGCGGCATCCCGCGCGAGTTCAACACCATCGCCGTCGACGACGGCATCGCCATGGGCCACGGCGGCATGCTCTACTCCCTGCCCTCCCGCGACCTCATCGCGGACAGCGTGGAGTACATGGTCGAGGCGCACTGCGCCGACGCCCTGATCTGCATCTCCAACTGCGACAAGATCACGCCGGGCATGCTGAACGCCGCCCTGCGGCTCAACATCCCCACGGTCTTCGTCTCCGGCGGCCCCATGGAATCCGGCCGCGCCACCCTCGTCGACGGCACCGTCCGCACCCTCGACCTGGTCGACGCGATCTCCGACGCCGTGAACGACAAGATCTCGGACGAGGACATCCTCCGCATCGAGGAGAACGCCTGTCCGACCTGCGGATCCTGTTCCGGCATGTTCACCGCCAACTCGATGAACTGCCTGACCGAGGCCATCGGCCTCTCCCTGCCGGGCAACGGCTCGGTCCTCGCCACGCACACGGCCCGCAGGGCCCTGTACGAGGACGCGGCCCGCACCGTCATGGACATCACCCGCCGCTACTACGAGCAGGACGACGAGACGGTGCTGCCCCGCAGCATCGCCTCCTTCGCCGCCTTCGAGAACGCGATGGCCCTGGACATCGCGATGGGCGGCTCCACCAACACGATCCTGCACCTGCTGGCCGCGGCCCAGGAGGCCGGTGTGCCGTTCGGCCTGGAGGAGATCGACGCCGTCTCGCGCCGCGTCCCCTGCCTGGCCAAGGTCGCCCCGAACGTCGCCAAGGACCGCACGTACTACATGGAGGACGTGCACCGCGCGGGCGGCATCCCGGCCCTGCTGGGCGAGCTGTACCGCGGGGGCCTGCTCAACGAGGACGTCCACGCCGTCCACAGCCCCTCCCTGTCGGACTGGCTGAAGACCTGGGACGTGCGCGGCGGCTCCCCCTCGCCGGAGGCCGTCGAGCTGTGGCACGCGGCGCCCGGCTGCGTCCGTTCGGCCGAGGCGTTCTCCCAGTCGGAGCGGTGGGCCGCGCTGGACGAGGACGCCGAGGGCGGCTGCATCCGCAGCGTCGAGCACGCCTACTCCAAGGACGGCGGCCTCGCGGTCCTCAAGGGCAACCTCGCCGTCGACGGCTGCGTCGTGAAGACCGCGGGCGTGGACGAGTCCATCTGGACCTTCGAGGGCCCGGCGGTCGTCTGCGAGTCGCAGGAAGAGGCCGTCGAGAAGATCCTCAACAAGCAGGTGACCGACGGAGACGTCGTCGTCATCCGCTACGAGGGCCCCAAGGGCGGCCCCGGCATGCAGGAGATGCTCTACCCGACGTCCTTCCTCAAGGGCCGGGGCCTGGGCAAGACGTGCGCCCTGATCACCGACGGCCGCTTCTCCGGCGGCACGTCCGGCCTGTCCATCGGCCACGCCTCCCCGGAGGCGGCCTCGGGCGGCACCATCGCCCTGGTCGAGGACGGCGACCGCATCCGCATCGACATCCCCGGCCGCTCGATCGAGCTGCTGGTCGACGACGCGGAACTGACCCGCCGCGAGCAGGCCCTGAACGGCCGGTACGCCCCGAGGAACCGCGACCGCAAGGTCTCGGCCGCCCTGAAGGCGTACGCGGCGATGGCCACCAGCGCGGACAAGGGCGCGGTGCGGGACGTCGGCAAGCTGGGCTGACCCGCGCCCGCGGAGGGCCGCCCCCGCCGCGGGCGGTCTCCAGCGGTCCCTTCGGCTACCAGGCGCCCGGGTCCCGCCCGTCCACGGCGAACACGGTCCCGTCGGGCGCACCGGAGTAGACGTGGCCGTCCGCGAGCACCGGCGCGGGCAGCGCGTCGGGGACCCGGTCGGCTTCGGCGCCGAGCCGCGGCCGGGTCTGCCCGAGGAGCTCGCCCGCGCGGGCGTCGACGCCCAGCAGCCGCCCGTCGGGAGCGGTGACGTACACGTGCCGTCCGTCGGAGACGGGCTCCGAGCCCCGGCTCACGCCCGTCTCCAGCCGCCACCGCTGCTCGCCCGCCGCCATGTCGACGGCCACCAGCGAGCCGCCCGCGCCCATGAGGTACACGGTGTCCCCGTGCACGCCGGCCCGCACCTGCTCGACCGGCGCGGGCAGCGTCACCCGGTGGGCGTCCCCGGTGCCGGGCGTGTAGCGGAGCACGGCCTTCGCGTCCCCGTAGGCGGCGCCCTCGACGATGAGGTACACGGCCCCGTCCGCCGCTCCCACGGGCGTCAGCGTCCCCTCCAGTTCCGCGTCCCACCGCACGTCGCCCGTCGCCGGATCCACCGCGGTGACCCGGGTCCTGTTCCCGTCCCCGGACGGGCTCGCCGCGTACGCCGACAGCCCGTCCGCATCCTCCGACTCCACGGCGAACGAGGAGAAGTACGGCACGGCCTGCCCCGGGATCCGGCGGGACCACCTGGTCTCACCGGAGGCGCCGGCCACGCCCGTGACCGTCCCGTCGGAGCGGGTCAGCAGGAGCATGTCGCCGACCGTCCGCATTCCGTCGTACTCGGGCGGCTCCCCCCGCCACGCCGGCTCGCCGGTGGCCGGATCGAGCGCCTCCAGGTCGCCGATCAGGTCGGCGGAGGGCTGGACGAGACCGCCCGACACCACCGGCGGTTCGTTCCGTGTCGTCCCCGCGACGTCGTGCCGCCACAGGGTGCGGCCGTCGGCCGGATCGAGGGCGAGGACCAGGCCGGGCAGCGCGCACAGCAGCTTCCCCGCCCCGTACGAGCACTGGGGCATGCCGCCGTCCTCCGGGCCGGGCACCGTCTCCCACACGCCGAAGCCGCCCGGCGCGCCCTGCGTGGCCGGGGTCTTCCGCGCCGTCTCCTCGCCGCCGAACACCCGCACCGAGGCGAGCCCGCCGAGCACGGCGAGGCAGAGCACCCCGGCCACCAGGACCGTCCTCCTGCCGAGGCGCCGCACGGGCCGCTTCGCGGGCGCGTCCGCCAGGAGCTCCGGCGCGGCCCCCTCGGGTGTCTGCGGCGCTTCCCGCGTCCGCTGCGCCGGTATGAGCACCTGCGTGTCGTACGCCGCCGACACCGACCGCAGTTCCCGCATCAGCTCGTCCGGCGTGGGCCGGTCGTCGGGCTCCTTGGCGAGACACCGCAGCACCAGCGGCGCGAGCGACTCCGGTACGCCGGTCAGGTCGGGCTCGTCGTGCACGACCTGGTAGGCGATGACGTACGGGCTGTCGGAGTCGAACGGACCGCGTCCCGTCGTCGCGTGCACCATGAGCGATCCGAGCGCGAACACGTCGGCCGCGGGGCCCACCTCCCGGGGCCGCCGGAACTGCTCGGGCGCCATGAACGGCGGCGTGCCGATCAGCTTCCCCGTCTCGGTGCGCAGCTCGCTGTCCTTCGGCCGGGAGATGCCGAAGTCGATGACCTTCGGTCCGTCCTCGGCGAGCAGGACGTTGCTCGGCTTCAGGTCCCGGTGCACGACCCCGACCCGATGGATGTCGCGCAGCGCCTCCGCCAGCCCGGCCATCAGCCGACGTGACTGGTCCGGGTCCATGGGGCCGTTCCGCTTCACCTGCTCGGAGAGCGTCGGACCGGGGATGTACAGGGTGGCCATCCAGGGCCGTACGCCTTCCGGATCGGCGTCGACGACCGGTGCGGTGAAAGCCCCGCTCACCCGCCGCGCGGCGGCCACCTCCTGCCGGAACCGCCCTCTGAACTCGGGGTCCATGGCGTACCGGGCGTGTACGACCTTCACCGCGACCCGCATCCCGGAGGTGCCCCTTGCCAGATGCACGACGCCCATGCCACCCGAGCCCAGACAGGATTCCAGACGGTAGTGACCGGCGTACTCCGGAAGTTCCGCTTCCGCGCTCGCTCCGGCACTCCGCTGCGACGCCATGGAACCACCCCCGTGCTGTTCGTCCGCGCGCGCGACGCTCGGAGCCTAGTCGATGGCGGCCGGGGGGCCGAGGCGGCGTGCCCTCCTCGCGTGCCAATGGCGAACTGGTGTTTCATGACTGGTTCCAGGGGAATGAACGTGGCCCCACGACAGTCGTGGGGCGCAACGGGGGAGGTTTTCTCATGTCTGTCGACCAGATCCGGGACATCGCGGGCGGAGACGAGGAGGCGGCGGTGGCGGCCACGGCCGTCCGCTCCTACCCGGTCGCTCCGGGCCACCGGCTGAACGTCCGCAGCGGCCCCGGCACCGACTACTCCGTCGTCCGGGTCCTGTCCGAGGGCGCCCAGGTCCGGATCAGCTGCCAGAAACCGGGCACGTGGGTGTCGGGCCCGTACGGCACCTCGAACATCTGGGACAACATCGGCAGCGGCCAGTACGTCTCCGACGCGTACGTCCGCACCGGCAGCGACGGGTACGTCACCTCCCGCTGCCAGTGATCCTCCGCCGGCGAGGCGCCGGCGGAGGGAGCCCGGCACGGACTCACCGGTCGACGTTCCCGGGGAGCGCGAGCATCACCAGGGCCGCCACGACGTAGAGCGCCGCGGAGACGACGAGGACGACGCCGAATGCGGGGCCGTGGACACGGCTGCCGCGGCGGGGCCCGGCAGGGGAGGGGGACCCGAGTGGGCACGCGGGGGAGGAGACACAATCGACCCGTGAGCGCAGCAGAGAACGACACGAGCGGCACCCCCGCCGGCCCCCGGCCCGAGCCCATCCGCTTCTTCGGCACCACCTGGGTCGACCACTCCGGCGGCTACACCGTCCGCCGCGTAGGCGTCGCGGTGGGCTCCCTCGCCGCCGCGGCCGCCGCCTGCCTCGTCCTGCGCATCGCCTACGACGGGCTCCGGATCGCCGACGTCGGCAGCTTCGTCTCGCTGCTCATGGTCGTGATGTTCGCGATCTGCAGCTCGCTCGCCTTCCGCCACACCTGGTCCGCCTTCACCGTCCGCCCCGACCCCGAGCGCCAGGCCTCCCTGCGCGGCCTGCTGGCCATCGGCTTCGTCGGCTCCCTCCTCGCCTACTTCCTGCGCACCTTCACCGAGGCCCCGGGCGAGAAGCTCCACCGCGCGGAGTACGACAAGGCCCGCGAGGAGTACGAGAAGCGCACCACCCGCCGCTCGGGCAACCCGTCGAAGAAGCGCCGCCGCTCCTGACCCCACCGCGGACCCCGGCCACCATGGCCGTATGACGACATCCGGAGCCGACCGCCGCGCCCGAGCCCGCTCCTTCAACGCGGCCGCGGCCCAGTAAGCCGCCAACCGCCGCTCCTACCCGCCCGCCCTCTTCGACGCGATCGAGGAGCTGACCGGCCGCCCCCTCGCCGGGTCGTGGACGTCGGTGCCGGTACGGGCATCGCGACCGCCCGTCTGCACGCGCGCGGCGCCCACGTGATCGCCGTCGAGCCCGGCGAGGGGATGGCGGCCGAGTTCCGCCGCACCCTTCCCGACGTGCCGGTCGTCCGGGGCAGCGGCAACGCCCTCCCCCTCGCCGGCCACCGCGCCGACCTCCTCGCCTACGCCCGGGCCCGGCACTGGACCGACCCCGCCCGTGCCGTCCCGGAGGCGATACGGGTCCTGCGGCCGGGCGGCGCACTCGCCCTGTGGTGGAACACCGACGCGCTCGACGTGCCCTGGATCGCCGAGGAAGCCGAACGCACCGCACGCCGCTTCGGCGTGAACCCCGCCGCCGAGCGGCGCAACACCAACGCCCGCGCCGCCGGCCTCCTGCACTTCACCCGCCGGGAGATCCGCTGGGGCCGCCGCGTCCCGTCGACACCCGCCTGGCCAACCTCGCCAGCCACTCGGTCCTGCTCGTACACGGCGAGGAACGCACCGCCGCCTTCCTCGCCGAGCAGCGCGAGCACCTCACCGCGGCCTTCCCGGACGGCGCCGTCGAGGAGACCTACGACGTCGTCCTCCTCCTCGCCACGACGCCCCCGAGCCCGACGGCTTGACGTCGCGCGCGGCCCGGGAGGAGTATTCATCACATGATGAATTACTCCTCCCGGCCACCGGACGGACCAGCCGTCCACGCCCAGGACCTCACCGTCGTCCGGGGCTCCCGCACCGTCCTGCGCGGCCTGGACTTCACCGTCCCGCGCGGTCGGATCACCGGCCTCCTCGGACCCTCCGGCTGCGGCAAGTCGACCCTGATGCGCGCCGTCGTCGGCACCCAGGCCAAGGTCACCGGCACCCTGGACGTCCTGGGCAGCCCCGCCGGCCACCCCGCCCTGCGCACCCGCATCGGCTACGTCACCCAGGCGCCCTCGGTCTACGACGACCTGACCGTCCGCCAGAACCTCGACTACTTCGCCGCGATCCTCGACCCCGGCCGGGCAGCCGCCGACCGCCGCCACGAGAACGTCACCCGCGCGATCGCCGACGTCGACCTCACCACCCACGCCGACGCCCTCGCCGGCAACCTCTCCGGCGGCCAGCGCAGCCGCGTCTCCCTCGCCGTGGCCCTCCTCGGCACCCCCGAACTCCTGGTCCTCGACGAACCCACCGTCGGCCTCGACCCCGTCCTGCGCCGCGACCTGTGGCAGCTCTTCCACACCCTCGCCGCCGAACGCGGCGCCGCCCTCCTGATCTCCTCCCACGTCATGGACGAGGCGGAGCGCTGCCACCGGCTCCTGCTCATGCGCGCGGGCGGAATCCTCGCCGACGGCACCCCCGACGCCCTCCGCACCCGCACCGGCTCCGACACCGTCGAGGCGGCCTTCCTCCACCTGGTCGACGAGGCACTCGCGGCGAGCCGCACGAAGGAGACGACCTGATGAGCACGACCGCATCCGCCCCGGCGCGCGCCCTCAGCGCCTCCCGCACCACCGCCACCGCCGCCCGGGTCCTGCGCCAGCTCCGCCACGACCCGCGCACCATCGCGCTGATGCTCCTCATCCCCTGCCTGATGCTGTTCCTGCTCCGCTACGTCTTCGACGGCAGCGCGCGCACCTTCGACACCACCGGCGCATCGCTCCTCGGGATCTTCCCGCTGATCACGATGTTCCTGGTCACCTCGATCGCCACCCTGCGCGAACGCACCTCCGGCACCCTCGAACGCCTCCTCGCCATGCCGCTGGGCAAGGGCGACCTCATCGCCGGCTACGCCCTCGCCTTCGGCGCCCTCGCGATCGTCCAGTCCGCCCTCGCCACGGGCCTCGCCGTCTGGTTCCTCGACCTCGACGTCACCGGCAGCCCCTGGCTGCTCCTGCTGATCGCCCTGCTCGACGCCCTCCTCGGCACGGCCCTCGGCCTCTTCGTCTCGGCCTTCGCGGCCTCCGAATTCCAGGCGGTCCAGTTCATGCCGGCGGTGATCTTTCCCCAGCTCCTCCTCTGCGGCCTCTTCGCCCCGCGCGACACCATGCACCCGGTCCTGGAGACCGTCTCCGACGCCCTCCCCATGTCCTACGCGGTCGACGGCATGAACGAGGTCCTGAAGCACACCGACGTGACGACGGCCTTCGTCCGCGACACCCTGATCGTCGCGGGCTGCGCCCTCCTGGTCCTGGGCCTGGGAGCGGCGACGCTGAAGCGCCGAACGGCATGAACCAGCCCGCCCGGCGCTCGAGGACGAGGCCGTCCGGGCCGAAGGGGGTCCGGCGACACGGCCTCCAGGGACGGGAAAGGGCGGCGGGGGCGAAAAACCCTCGACAGCAACCCGCCCCCCACGTCCCGCCCACTGGACGCACCACCCCCGCCCGCCCCCGGGATGCAAGGATGACGAGGGACGACCCACCCCCGGAGGGCACCAACAGCCATGACCCAGAAAGTCGCAGTCCTCGGCACCGGAAAAATCGGCGAAGCCCTGCTCAGCGGAGTGATCCGCGCAGGCTGGGCCCCCACCGACCTCCTCGTCACCGCCCGCCGCCAGGAACGAGCCGACGAACTCCGCACCCGCTACGGAGTCACCCCGGTCTCCAACCAGGAAGCCGCCAAGACCGCCGACACCCTGATCCTCACGGTCAAGCCGCAGGACATGGGCGCCCTCCTCGACGAACTCGCCCCCCACGTCCCCGCCGACCGCCTGATCATCAGCGGAGCCGCCGGCATCCCCACCGCCTTCTTCGAGGACCGCCTCGCCACCGGCACCCCGGTCGTCCGGGTCATGACCAACACCCCCGCCCTCGTCGACGAGGCCATGTCGGTCATCTCCGCCGGAAGCCACGCCACCGCCGACCACCTCGCCCACGCCGAGGAGATCTTCGGCGCCGTCGGCAAGACGCTCCGCGTACCCGAGTCCCAGCAGGACGCCTGCACCGCCCTCTCCGGCTCCGGCCCGGCGTACTTCTTCTACCTGGTCGAAGCCATGACCGACGCCGGCATCCTGCTCGGCCTGCCCCGCGACAAGGCCCACGACCTGATCGTCCAGTCCGCGATCGGCGCCGCGACGATGCTCCGCGACAGCGGCGAACACCCGGTGAAGCTGCGCGAGAACGTGACCTCCCCCGCCGGCACCACCATCAACGCCATCCGCGAACTCGAGAACCACGGCGTACGAGCCGCCCTCATCGCCGCCCTCGAAGCCGCCCGCGACCGCAGCCGCGAACTCGCGAGCGGCACCAAGGACTGACGACCGGCCCGAGCCCCGCACGGGGGCTCATTCCGCCGCGGTCAGGACGTCCTCCGTCGTCACCACCGTCGCGAACCCGCCCCCGTGCAACGACACCGCCGTCGCCCGCGCCAGCTCGTCCGCGCTCTGCCGCCAGCCGAAGGGCCCCTCCAGGTCGAAGGTGTACGTCGCGTCGAACGCGACCACGACCTCGTACCCGAGGTTCCCGCCCATCCGCGCCGTCGTCTCGACGCACATGTTCGTCTGGATCCCGGCCAGCACGACCTGCGAGATCCCCGCCTCCCGGAGCCAGGCACCCAGGTCCGGCGCCCCGAGGAACGCCGAGTTCACACTCTTGGTGACCAGCAGCTCGGCCCCGCCCCCCTTCCCACGCCGCCGCTCCACGTACTCCTTGAACCCGTTGCCCTCGTACCCGCTCCGCAACGGCGACCCGGGCTTGACCGAGTCGTGCCGCACGAAGACGACCGGCCGACCTGTCGACTGCCACACGTCGATGAGGGCGGCGATGTTGTCGTCCGCCGCCGGGTTGTTGCGCGTTCCCCAGAAGTCGACCTCCTCGAAGCCCTTCTGCACGTCCACGACCACCAGTGCTGCGTTCTGCGCGATGTCCATGCACACGATCGTGCCGCCCGGCGGCACCGGCTCCCAGAGGTCTGAAAGTCAGCGATCGATGGTTTACTGCCACACATGGCAGCCCCCTACCGCGTGGCCCTCGTCGCCTTCCCCGGCATCCGCGCCTTCGACGTCTCCGTCATCACCGAGGTCTGGGGCCCCGACCGCACCGACCGCGGCGCCCCCGCCTTCGAACTGCGCCGCGTCGCCACCGACACCACCCCCGTCCCCATGCGCGGCGGCCTCACCCTCCTCCCCGACCGCCCCCTCGCCTGGCTGACCGACGCCGACCTGATCCTCGTCCCCGGCCTCGACGACCACCTCACCCCCGCACCGCCCCCCGTCCTCGACGCCCTCCGTCACGCCCACGCCCGCGGCACCACCCTCGCCGCCCTCTGCGGCGGCGCCTTCACCCTCGCCCAGGCCGGACTCCTCGACGGCCGCCGCGCCATCACCCACTGGAACCTGATCGACCTCTTCCGCGCACACCACCCCCACGTCACCGTCGTCCCCGACGCCCTGTTCATCGAGGACGACAACATCTGGACCGCGGCCGGCACCGCCGCCGGCATCGACCTCTGCCTCCACCTGATCCGCCTCGCCCACGGAGCCGAGGCCGCCGCCACCATCGCCCGCTCCATGGTCACGGCCCCCTTCCGCACCGGAACCCAGGCACAGTTCATCGAGCACCCCACCCCTCGCGCCGACCGCGACGCCGACGCCCTCGCCGCCGTACGCGAGCACGCCCTGCGCCATCTCCACGAACCGCTCACGGTCGCCGACCTGGCCGCCCACGCCGGCATGTCCCCGCGCACCTTCGCCCGCCACTTCACCGCCGCGACCGGCACCACCCCGCTGCGCTGGCTCCTCGACCAGCGCATCGCCGCGGCCCAGCGCCTTCTCGAACGCACCGACCTCCCCATGCCCGAGGTAGCCCGCCGCGCGGGCTTCGGCAGCGAGGTCACGATGCGCCAGCACTTCGCATCGCGCCTCGCCACCAGTCCCCGTGCCTACCGAGCCGCGTTCAGCGCGGGCGCCCCGGTATCAGAGCTCGCCGGCAACAAGCCGATCGCCCGGTAAGCGGCATCCACGGTCGGCCGGGCCATGCTCCGCGCCCGCTCCGCACCATCCCGCAGCACCCCCTCCACATAGCCGGGATCCGCGCACAACTCCTTGTGCCTCTCCCGCACCGGCCTCAGCACCTCGACCACCGCCTCCGCGGCGTCCCTCTTCAGATCCCCGTACGACTCGTATACACCGGCCAACGCCTCCGGGTTCCCACCCGAGCACGCAGCCAGGATCTCCAGCAGATTCGCCACCCCCGGCCGGGACTCCCTGTCGTACACGACGTCCCGCCCGCTGTCGGTCACCGCCCGCATGAACTTCTTCCGCACCACGTCCGGCTCGTCCAGCAGATAGACGATCCCCGGCCCCGTGTCGTCGCTCTTCCCCATCTTCGACATGGGGTCCTGCAGATTCATCACCCGAGCCGCCACCGACGGATTCGTCGCCCGCGGCACCACGAACGTGTGCCCGTAACGCTGGTTGAACCGCACCGCCAGATCCCGCGCCAGCTCCACGTGCTGCGTCTGGTCGTGCCCGACCGGCACCTCGTCCGTCCCGTACGCCAGGATGTCGGCCGCCATCAGCACCGGATACGTCAGCAGCGACAGCCGCACGCTCCCGCCCCGCCGCTGTTCCCGCGCGGCCTTCTCCTTGTACTGGATCATCCGCCGCATCTCGCCGTCCGTGGCCACGCACTCCAGCAGGTACGACAGCCGCGCGTGCTCGTCCACGTGGCTCTGCACGAACAGCGTGCACAGCGAGGGGTCCAGCCCGGACGCCAGCAGCAACGTCGCCGCCTGCCGGCTCAGCCTGCGCACCCGCGCGGGATCGTGGTGCACGGTCAGCGCGTGCAGATCGACGACGCAGAACAGCGCGTCCGCCTGGTGCTGGTCGACCGCGGCCCACTGCCGCATGGCGCCCAGATAGTTCCCCAGCGTCAGGTGCCCGGTCGGCTTGATCCCACTGAAGACCCGTGTCATCTCTTCTCTTCTCCGTCTCCGGTCCGAGGCTGCCGTCCTTGGCCGGCCGCCCCTCGGAGTCCTGGAGGGAGAAACAGAAACGGCCGCCGAGGCGGCGGCCGTCGAGTGCGCACGTAAGGGGCGGCCGCCGTCAGGCGGCCCACCAGAACTGGCTGTACGTACGCGTGGTCATGCGGTCCAGAGTACGCCCGGAGAGTGGGACGAGGCGGTGGGTTGACACGCCCCGGCAGGATCCGTATGGTTCTCCGAGTTGTCCGACGTGAGCGCCGACTCCGGTCGGTCCCCGGACAGCCATTCCACAAGTACCACCACTGTTCGAGACAGCAGTCTGTCTGCTGTCACGTCCTTGGCGTGCGTATTTGCGAAATGAGGAATCCGCGCCCGAAAGGGAGCAGGACCCTGATTAGGTCGGGGGCCAGGAATCCGCTAAAGTCTCACTCGTCGGAACGGCCCAACGGCCGGGAAGACAACCCGCTCTGACCGGGAATCAGGCCCGAAAGGATCTGATAGAGTCGGAACCGCCGGAAAGGGAAACGCGGAAGCGGGACCCCGGAAAGCACCGAGGAAATCGGGTCGGAAAGATCTGATAGAGTCGGAAACGCAAGACCGAAGGGAAGCGCCCGGAGGAAAGCCCGAGAGGGTGAGTACGAAGGAAGCGTCCGTTCCTTGAGAACTCAACAGCGTGCCAAAAGTCAACGCCAGATATGTTGATACCCCGACCCGGTCGGTTCGATCGGGTTGAGGTTCCTTTGAAGAAACACACAGCGAGGACGCTGTGAACCGCCGGATCATTCCTCCGGTGGTTCCGCTCTCGTGATGTGCAACCCGATCACGGGTAAACATTCACGGAGAGTTTGATCCTGGCTCAGGACGAACGCTGGCGGCGTGCTTAACACATGCAAGTCGAACGATGAACCACTTCGGTGGGGATTAGTGGCGAACGGGTGAGTAACACGTGGGCAATCTGCCCTGCACTCTGGGACAAGCCCTGGAAACGGGGTCTAATACCGGATACTGAGCCTCGCAGGCATCTGCGGGGTTCGAAAGCTCCGGCGGTGCAGGATGAGCCCGCGGCCTATCAGCTTGTTGGTGAGGTAACGGCTCACCAAGGCGACGACGGGTAGCCGGCCTGAGAGGGCGACCGGCCACACTGGGACTGAGACACGGCCCAGACTCCTACGGGAGGCAGCAGTGGGGAATATTGCACAATGGGCGCAAGCCTGATGCAGCGACGCCGCGTGAGGGATGACGGCCTTCGGGTTGTAAACCTCTTTCAGCAGGGAAGAAGCGCAAGTGACGGTACCTGCAGAAGAAGCGCCGGCTAACTACGTGCCAGCAGCCGCGGTAATACGTAGGGCGCGAGCGTTGTCCGGAATTATTGGGCGTAAAGAGCTCGTAGGCGGCTTGTCGCGTCGGTTGTGAAAGCCCGGGGCTTAACCCCGGGTCTGCAGTCGATACGGGCAGGCTAGAGTTCGGTAGGGGAGATCGGAATTCCTGGTGTAGCGGTGAAATGCGCAGATATCAGGAGGAACACCGGTGGCGAAGGCGGATCTCTGGGCCGATACTGACGCTGAGGAGCGAAAGCGTGGGGAGCGAACAGGATTAGATACCCTGGTAGTCCACGCCGTAAACGGTGGGCACTAGGTGTGGGCGACATTCCACGTCGTCCGTGCCGCAGCTAACGCATTAAGTGCCCCGCCTGGGGAGTACGGCCGCAAGGCTAAAACTCAAAGGAATTGACGGGGGCCCGCACAAGCGGCGGAGCATGTGGCTTAATTCGACGCAACGCGAAGAACCTTACCAAGGCTTGACATACACCGGAAAGCATCAGAGATGGTGCCCCCCTTGTGGTCGGTGTACAGGTGGTGCATGGCTGTCGTCAGCTCGTGTCGTGAGATGTTGGGTTAAGTCCCGCAACGAGCGCAACCCTTGTCCCGTGTTGCCAGCAAGCCCTTCGGGGTGTTGGGGACTCACGGGAGACCGCCGGGGTCAACTCGGAGGAAGGTGGGGACGACGTCAAGTCATCATGCCCCTTATGTCTTGGGCTGCACACGTGCTACAATGGCCGGTACAATGAGCTGCGATACCGCGAGGTGGAGCGAATCTCAAAAAGCCGGTCTCAGTTCGGATTGGGGTCTGCAACTCGACCCCATGAAGTCGGAGTCGCTAGTAATCGCAGATCAGCATTGCTGCGGTGAATACGTTCCCGGGCCTTGTACACACCGCCCGTCACGTCACGAAAGTCGGTAACACCCGAAGCCGGTGGCCCAACCCCTTGTGGGAGGGAGCTGTCGAAGGTGGGACTGGCGATTGGGACGAAGTCGTAACAAGGTAGCCGTACCGGAAGGTGCGGCTGGATCACCTCCTTTCTAAGGAGCACTTCTCACCGAGTCCTTCGGGGCGAGGTCAGAGGCCAGTACATCGGCGCACGTCCGATGCTGGTTGCTCATGGGTGGAACGTTGACTACTCGGCACACTTCGGATGGATGAGAGCGCTAGTACTGCTTCGGCGTGGAACGTGGATCTTGTCAGCGAGGAGTGTCGGGCACGCTGTTGGGTGTCTGAGGGCACGGCCGTATGGCTGCCTTCAGTGCCGGCCCCAGTGCACTCGGGAGTCTGTCCCGGGGTGATGGGTGGCTGGTCGTTGTTTGAGAACTGCACAGTGGACGCGAGCATCTGTGGCCAAGTTTTTAAGGGCGCACGGTGGATGCCTTGGCACCAGGAACCGATGAAGGACGTGGGAGGCCACGATAGGCCCCGGGGAGTCGTCAACCAGGCTTTGATCCGGGGGTGTCCGAATGGGGAAACCCGGCAGTCGTCATGGGCTGTCACCCTTGCCTGAACACATAGGGCAAGTGGAGGGAACGCGGGGAAGTGAAACATCTCAGTACCCGCAGGAAGAGAAAACAACCGTGATTCCGGGAGTAGTGGCGAGCGAAACCGGATGAGGCCAAACCGTATGCGTGTGAGACCCGGCAGGGGTTGCGCATACGGGGTTGTGGGATTTCTCTTGACCAGTCTGCCGGCTGGTCGGCGAGTCAGAAACCGTATGGATAGGCGAAGGGCATGCGAAAGGCCCGGCGTAGAGGGTAAGACCCCCGTAGTCGAAATCTGTACGGCTCGCTTGAGAAACACCCAAGTAGCACGGGGCCCGAGAAATCCCGTGTGAATCTGGCGGGACCACCCGCTAAGCCTAAATATTCCCTGGTGACCGATAGCGGATAGTACCGTGAGGGAATGGTGAAAAGTACCGCGGGAGCGGAGTGAAATAGTACCTGAAACCGTGTGCCTACAAGCCGTGGGAGCGTCGGAGCAAGGCTTGCCTTGTTCTCGTGACTGCGTGCCTTTTGAAGAATGAGCCTGCGAGTTTGCGGTGTGTTGCGAGGTTAACCCGGGTGGGGAAGCCGTAGCGAAAGCGAGTCCGAACAGGGCGTTTCAGTAGCACGCTCAAGACCCGAAGCGGAGTGATCTAGCCATGGGCAGGTTGAAGCGGAGGTAAGACTTCGTGGAGGACCGAACCCACCAGGGTTGAAAACCTGGGGGATGACCTGTGGTTAGGGGTGAAAGGCCAATCAAACTCCGTGATAGCTGGTTCTCCCCGAAATGCATTTAGGTGCAGCGTCGTGTGTTTCTTGCCGGAGGTAGAGCACTGGATAGGCGATGGGCCCTACCGGGTTACTGACCTTAGCCAAACTCCGAATGCCGGTAAGTGAGAGCGCGGCAGTGAGACTGTGGGGGATAAGCTCCATGGTCGAGAGGGAAACAGCCCAGAGCATCGACTAAGGCCCCTAAGCGTACGCTAAGTGGGAAAGGATGTGGAGTCGCAGAGACAACCAGGAGGTTGGCTTAGAAGCAGCCACCCTTGAAAGAGTGCGTAATAGCTCACTGGTCTAGTGATTCCGCGCCGACAATGTAGCGGGGCTCAAGCGTACCGCCGAAGTCGTGTCATTCACACAACAGGGCCAACGCCTGTGTGGATGGGTAGGGGAGCGTCGTGTGCCGGGTGAAGCAGCGCCGGAAGGCAGTTGTGGACGGTTCACGAGTGAGAATGCAGGCATGAGTAGCGATTCACACGTGAGAAACGTGTGCGCCGATTGACTAAGGGTTCCTGGGTCAAGCTGATCTGCCCAGGGTAAGTCGGGACCTAAGGCGAGGCCGACAGGCGTAGTCGATGGATAACCGGTTGATATTCCGGTACCCGCTGTGAAGCGTCAAACATCGAACCAGGCGATGCTAAGCCCGTGAAGCCGCCCCTGATCTCTTCGGAGTGAGGGGGAGTGGTGGAGCCGGCGAACCAGACTTGCAGTAGGTGAGTGATGGGGTGACGCAGGAAGGTAGTCCATCCCGGGCGGTGGTTGTCCCGGGGTAAGGGTGTAGGACGTCAGGTAGGCAAATCCGCCTGGCAATAGTCTGAGACCTGATGCCGAGCCGATTGTGGTGAAGTGGATGATCCTATGCTGTCGAGAAAAGCCTCTAGCGAGTTTCATGGCGGCCCGTACCCTAAACCGACTCAGGTGGTCAGGTAGAGAATACCGAGGCGTTCGGGTGAACTATGGTTAAGGAACTCGGCAAAATGCCCCCGTAACTTCGGGAGAAGGGGGGCCACAACCGGTGATGAGCTTCGCGCTCTGAGCTGGGGGTGGCCGCAGAGACCAGCGAGAAGCGACTGTTTACTAAAAACACAGGTCCGTGCGAAGCCGTAAGGCGATGTATACGGACTGACGCCTGCCCGGTGCTGGAACGTTAAGGGGACCGGTTAGTCACTCTTCGGGGTGGCGAAGCTGAGAACTTAAGCGCCAGTAAACGGCGGTGGTAACTATAACCATCCTAAGGTAGCGAAATTCCTTGTCGGGTAAGTTCCGACCTGCACGAATGGCGTAACGACTTCTCGACTGTCTCAACCATAGGCCCGGTGAAATTGCACTACGAGTAAAGATGCTCGTTTCGCGCAGCAGGACGGAAAGACCCCGGGACCTTTACTACAGTTTGATATTGGTGTTCGGTTCGGCTTGTGTAGGATAGCTGGGAGACTGTGAAGCTCGGACGCCAGTTCGGGTGGAGTCGTCGTTGAAATACCAGTCTGGTCGTGCTGGATGTCTAACCTGGGTCCGTGATCCGGATCAGGGACAGTGTCTGATGGGTAGTTTAACTGGGGCGGTTGCCTCCTAAAGAGTAACGGAGGCGCCCAAAGGTTCCCTCAGCCTGGTTGGCAATCAGGTGTTGAGTGTAAGTGCACAAGGGAGCTTGACTGTGAGACCGACGGGTCGAGCAGGGACGAAAGTCGGGACTAGTGATCCGGCGGTGGCTTGTGGAAGCGCCGTCGCTCAACGGATAAAAGGTACCCCGGGGATAACAGGCTGATCTTCCCCAAGAGTCCATATCGACGGGATGGTTTGGCACCTCGATGTCGGCTCGTCGCATCCTGGGGCTGGAGTCGGTCCCAAGGGTTGGGCTGTTCGCCCATTAAAGCGGTACGCGAGCTGGGTTTAGAACGTCGTGAGACAGTTCGGTCCCTATCCGCTGTGCGCGTAGGAGTCTTGAGAAGGGCTGTCCCTAGTACGAGAGGACCGGGACGGACGAACCTCTGGTGTGCCAGTTGTCCTGCCAAGGGCATGGCTGGTTGGCTACGTTCGGGAGGGATAACCGCTGAAAGCATCTAAGCGGGAAGCCTGCTTCGAGATGAGGACTCCCACCTCCTGGAGAGGGTAAGGCTCCCAGTAGACGACTGGGTTGATAGGCCGGATATGGAAGCACGGTAACGTGTGGAGTTGACCGGTACTAATAGGCCGAGGGCTTGTCCTCAGTTGCTCGCGTCCACTGTGTTGGTTCTGAAACCACGAACGGCCCCATGCCAGGTCAGGCATGGTTCGGTTGTCTGTTTCATAGTGTTTCGGTGGTCATAGCGTAGGGGAAACGCCCGGTTACATTCCGAACCCGGAAGCTAAGCCTTACAGCGCCGATGGTACTGCAGGGGGGACCCTGTGGGAGAGTAGGACGCCGCCGAACAAATAGTGAGAAAACCCCGCACCGTACGGTGCGGGGTTTTCTGCGTTTAGGGTCGAGGTCATGCGCTATGACCTCGTCATCTTCGACAACGACGGCGTTCTCGTCGACAGCGAGCCGATCTCCAACCGGCTCCTGGCCGCTTATCTCACCGAACTCGGCCATCCGACCTCGTACGAGGACTCCATCCGTGACTACATGGGCTCCGCCATGCACCGCGTGCACGATCTCGTCGAGGAACGGACGGGACGACGGTTGCCGGCGGACTTCGACGACGTGTTCCACGCCCGGGTCTTCGCCGCGTTCGAGCGGGAGCTGAAGCCGGTCGTCGGCGCCATGGGCGTACTCGAGGAGCTGACCGCCGACGGGGTGCCGTACTGCGTGGCCTCGTCCGGAAGCCATGAGCGGATCCGGGTGGGGCACCGCACGACCGGACTCGACCGGTGGTTCGACGACGAGCGGATCTTCAGCTCGCAGGATGTGGGGCGGGGGAAGCCGGCCCCGGACCTGTTCCTGTACGCCGCCGAGCGGATGGGCGTGGCACCCGAGCGGTGTGCGGTCGTCGAGGACAGCCCGCTGGGTGTCCGGGCGGCGGTCGCGGCCGGGATGGACGTGTACGGGTTCACCGCGATGACGCCCGCGGGGAAGCTCTCCGGGGCGACACGACTCTTCGAGGACATGGGGGAGTTGCTGCCTCTGCTCGCACGGGCGTGAAGCTGAGGGAGATCCATCTTTGACCGGACCTACCCACCGGTACCCCCGAGCCCTACGCTCGCCGCCATGACTGATGTGCTGCGGCGCGGCAGGGCCTCGCTGGCGTTCGGTTTCCTCGTGCAGGGCGTCGCCTTCGCTCTGCTGGTGACGCGGATTCCGGCCATCCAGGACCGGTACGGGGTCTCCGACGCGCTGCTGCCGGTCTTCCTCGCCGCCGTGCCGATCCTGGCGGGCATCGGGAGTGTCACCACGGAGCGGCTGGTGAAGCGGGTGCCGCCGAGCCGGGTGCTGAGGTGGTCGCAGCCGGTGGTGCTGCTGGCGCTGCTGGGCGTCGGAGCGAGCGGGCGCATGGCGGGGCTCGGTGTGGCGCTGGCCGTGTTCGGGCTGGCCGTGGGTGCGCTGGACGCGTCGATGAACATGCTCGGGGTGAGTCTGCAGCGGGCGTACGGGCGCAGCATCCTGCTGAGTTTCCACGCGGCGTACAGCCTGGGCGGGATCGTCGGGGCATCGCTCGCGTGGGCGGGGGCGCACTGGGACCTGGCGTTGTGGGTGTCGTACCTGCCGGTGGTGCTGGTGCTGCTGCCGGCCGCGTTGGCCGGAAGCCGGTGGTACGTCGACGGGGATGAGGAGCCGGTCCGGGAGAACGTGAGGGGCGAGCGGGCGGCCGGTGGCCTCACGTGGCTGTTGCCGCTGTGCCTGGTGATGACGGTGGCGTACATCGGGGACTCGACGGTCTCCAACTGGAGTGCGAAGTACCTGCAGGACGTGCTGGGGAGCTCGGAGCAGCTGGCGACCGTTCCGTACAACGTGTACATGGTCACCACGCTGCTGGGGCGGGCGGTCGGGGACGTCGGGGTGCGGCGGTTCGGGGCCGTGGCGGTGGTGCGGGCGGGGGCGCTGGTGGCGGCGGCGGGGTTCGCCGTGGTGGCCGGGGCGTCCGGCGCGTGGGTGGGGATGCTGGGGTTCACACTGCTGGGGCTCGGGCTGTGCGTGCTGGTGCCGCAGACCTTCGCGGCGGCCGGGCGGCGGGCTTTCGAGAGCGGTCGTCCGGGGGCTTCGGACGCTGCCGTGGCGCGGCTGAACGTCTTCAACTACGTGGGTTTCCTGATCGGTTCGCCGTTGGTCGGGGCGCTCGGCGATGCCTGGAGCTACCGCGGGGCGATGCTCGTGCCGATGGTGTTGGTCCTGGTGACGCTCGCGTACGCCAGGTCGTTCGCCGCGGAGCCGGACCGATACGGTGGCGGGCATGAGCGGGCGCGTGCGGCTGATGTGGGACGAGGCAGTGACGGGCTATGACTTCGGCCGGGACCATCCGATGGACCCGGTCCGGCTGGCGCTGACCCGGAGTCTGGTGGGCGCCCTCGGACTCGACCGGGAGGTGGAGGTGGTCGCCGCGAAGGCGGCCGGGGAGTCGACGCTGCGGCTCGTCCACCGGGAGGATTACATCGAGGCGGTGCGGGTCGCGTCGGCCGACCCGACGGCCGCGGACCAGTCGTACGGGCTGGGGACGATGGACGACCCCGCGTTCGCCGGGATGCACGAGGTGTCGGCGCTGATCGCGGGGCAGTCCGTGGGCGCGGCGGAGGCGGTGTGGCGCGGGGACGCGCCGCACGCAGTGAACTTCGCGGGCGGGCTGCACCACGCGATGCCGGGTGCGGCCTCCGGTTTCTGCGTGTACAACGACGCCGCGCTGGCGATCGCCCGGCTGCTGGAGCTGGGCGCGCAGCGGGTCGCGTACGTCGATGTCGACGTGCACCACGGGGACGGGGTGCAGGCGGCGTTCTGGGAGGACCCGCGGGTGCTGACGATCTCGCTGCACGAGCATCCGCGGACGCTGTTCCCGCAGACCGGGTGGCCGGAGGAGACGGGGGCGGACGGCGCGGAGGGCGGCGCGGTCAACGTGGCGCTGCCGGCCGGGACCGGGGACGCGGGATGGCTGCGGGCGTTCCACTCCGTGGTGCCGGAGCTGCTCGCGGACTTCCGGCCGCAGGTGCTGGTGACGCAGCACGGGGCCGACACGCACTTCGAGGATCCGCTGGCGCACCTGGCGGTGTCGTTGGACGCGCAGCGGGCGGTGCAGGTGGCGTGCCACGAGCTGGCGCACGAGTACGCCGACGGGCGGTGGGTGGCGCTGGGCGGCGGCGGTTACGCGGTGGTGGAGGTGGTGCCGCGGTCCTGGACCCATCTGGTGGGGATCGCGGCCGAGCGGCCGGTGGAGCCCACGACGGTGATCCCCGAGAGCTGGCGGCAGGAGGTGTACGCCCGGACCCGGCAGCCGGCGCCGCGGCGGATGACGGACGGGCGGTGGCCGGTGTCCTGGGCCGCGTGGGACGAGGGGTACGACCCGGCGGACCGTGTGGACCAGGCGGTCCTGGCGGTGCGGCGCGCGGTGTTCCCGTTGCGGGGGCTGCTGCCGTAGGGCGGCGTCCGTTACGCCGACCGTGCGGTGTTCGCCCGTTCCGGCCGCGCCCCGCCTCCCGTGTCCCGCACCATCTCTTCCGTGCAGACCACCGCCGAGCTCCGTGCGCATCTCCTCTCCGCCCGGCTCGCCGGGGTCGTGGGCACCACGCGGGAGGAGAGCCTGCGGAGCTACCGGTTGTTCGCCGCCCGGGACCCGCGTCTGCTGATCGGGTTGGATCCCGAACGGGTATGGGACGAGCGGGAGTTGCTCGCGCTGATGGCGGACAGATGCGGGGTTTCGGCCGATTCCGCGCACACCTTCGGCCATGATGTGATCGAGCCCGGGCGGACCCTGGCCGCCCTGGACGCCCTCGCGGAGCGGCTGGCGGTCGCTGCGGAGCGTGGCGGGCCGGTCCTGCTCGGCACCGGTCACCCGCACCGGCTGCTCGGCTTCTACGCAGCTTTGGCAGACGCCTTGTCGGCGGCGGGATGTGCCGTCCTCACCCCGGCGCAGGGTCGCTGTGTCGACATAACGACCAGGTTCGGTCTACGCACGTACAACCTCGACTACGTCCGGGGAGTCGGGCTCGTCCGGAGCGCGACCGCGCGGCACTCCGGTTGTGAGCCCGGCGCGCACACGCACTCCCCCCTCCCGGTTCGGACCGCGCTCGCCGTGGCGGCCGACGCCGGCGGGCCGCTTCCGGAGCTGGTGATCGGAGATCACGGCTGGGTCTGCGGAGCAGGTCAGCTGGGGTTCGAGGCTGTGGGACCGGCCGATGTGAACGACCCCGCGCCGTTCGTCGGAGAGGCCGAGGGAGTCGTGTCCCTCGTCGTTCCACTTGATGACGGCGTGCGGTCCGATCACTACCTGCCGCTGGCCCGCTACGTACTCAATCGGGCGTGTCTGTCACAGTAGGCCGCCGATGGGTGCACCTCTTCCCCACTCGCATCACCCGCCCCTACATTGGGGAGTGAGCACGCAACGACGAAGAGTCACCGGAAGGGGAAGCCGGTGGCCGTCGAGTGCGGAAGGTTCAGGTGTGTCATGGCTGCAGCTGGCGAGAGGCCTCTGAACGAGGTTCAGTTCCTTACCGTGGCGGAAGTCGCCTCGGTGATGCGAGTGTCGAAGATGACCGTGTACCGGCTGGTGCACAGCGGTCATCTGCCCGCGATCCGGGTGGGGCGGTCCTTCCGCGTCCCGGAGCAAGCGGTTCACGAGTACCTCCGCGAGAGCTACGTGGGGGTGGAAACCGCCTGACGGCGATCCGGGGAGGTCCGCACCGGGCACTCGTGGGCCTCCCCGGTCACCTCGATTACGGTCTCGGCGCTCGGGCGGGTAGGC
Source organism: Streptomyces sp. 12E (assembly GCF_055633275.1). Taxonomy (NCBI): domain Bacteria; kingdom Bacillati; phylum Actinomycetota; class Actinomycetes; order Kitasatosporales; family Streptomycetaceae; genus Streptomyces; species Streptomyces sp. 12E. Next base: position 4,080,549 of record NZ_JBVNCJ010000001.1, read on the forward strand.
TAGCCCCTCGTAGGTCGTGTGGGCCCATGGCGCCCAAACACCGAGTGATGAGAAGTGAGCGAGGGTAGTCGTGGGCTCTGTTATCAAGAAGCGGCGCAAGCGGATGGCCAAGAAGAAGCACCGCAAGCTGCTCAAGCGCACGCGCGTCCAGCGTCGCAACAAGAAGTAAGCGACAGCGCGAGAGCGTGTCCAGTGGCCCCCCACCGCACTCCGGTGGGGGGCCACTGCCATTCGTACGTCCGGGGCTGTCGTCACTTCAAGCGTCCGGCCGACACCACAGAGCGACGGCGACCCGGTAGGTTGGCCGTCGGGAGCAGGGCGAGAGGAAGGCGCTGATCTTGGGAAAGGTCGTGCTCGTGACCGGGGTGGCCCGTCAGCTGGGGGGCCGTTTCGTCCGGCGGATCCTGCGGGATCCGGAGGTGGACCGGGTCGTCGGCGTGGACGCGGTCCCGCCCGAGCACCACCTGGGCGGCGCGGACTTCGTCCGGACGGACATCCGCCAGCCCACCATCGCGCGGGTGCTCGCCGAGTCGGGTGCCGACACGGTGGTCCACCTCGACGTGACGGGCACGCCGCTCGGCAGCGGAGGCCGGACCGTGCTGAAGGAGACCAACGTCATCGGCACCATGCAGCTGCTGGGTGCCTGCCAGAAGTCCCCGAACATCAAGCGGCTGGTCGTGAAGTCCAGTACGAACGTCTACGGTTCCGCGCCCCGTGATCCGGCGGTCTTCACCGAGTCGACCCCGCCCAAGTCACTGCCCAGCGGCGGCTTCGCGAAGGACGTGGCCGAGGTCGAGGGTTATGTGCGCGGCTTCGCGCGCCGCCGTCCGGACGTCGCCGTGTGCGTGCTGCGGTTCGCCAACATCCTGGGCCCGGCCGCGGACAGCCCGCTCGCCTCGTACTTCTCGCTGCCGGTGCTGCCGACCGTGTTCGGCTACGATCCGCGGCTGCAGTTCGTGCACGAGGACGACGTCGTCGAGGTGCTGCGGATCGGCTCGCACGAGCCGAGGCGCTCCACGCTCAACAGCGGCACCTTCAACATCGCCGGCGACGGCGTGCTGCTGCTCTCGCAGTGCTCGCGGCGGCTGGGCCGGCCGACCGTGCCGCTGCTGCTTCCCGCGGTCACCTGGGCGGGTGCGCTGGTGCGTACGCTGGGGATGACGGACTTCTCGCCCGAGCAGATCCGGCTGCTCACGCACGGGCGGGTGGTGGCGACGGACCAGATGCGGGAGACGCTGGGCTTCACCCCGAAGTACTCGACTGCCGAAACGTTTGCGGACTTCGTGCGCAGCCGCGGCCCCGGACTGCTTCCGCCGGAGACGATCGTGAGGGCCGTCGACCGGATCGCCGTGCTGCCCCTCCCGGGCAGCGGTCACTCCCCGACGCAGAGCGCCAACTGAGGAGCGCAGCAACGATGGCGGACGCCAAGGTCATTCCGTTCGACGACGACCACCGCTCGCGTGGGGGCGCCGCGCAGCGCCCGTCGCGCCGCCGGGGCGCGGGGGGCCGGCGCCAGGGCGGTGCGCAGCCCGCGGCGGTCGGGGAGGTGCAGCCCCTGCCGGGCGTGACACCCGTGCGGGATGATGATCCGGTGACCGGTGTGGACGAGCAGCCCCAGGAGCCGGCCGACGGCGGCACGGACGGCGGAGCCGGCGGTCTGGAGCGGCGGGTCGCGAGCGGTCTGGCGTTCCTGCGCCGCCGGCTCACCGGGGACTACGACGTCGACGACTTCGGTTACGACGAGGAGCTCACCGACCAGGTCCTGATGTCCCTGCTGCGACCGGTGTACGAGAAGTACTTCCGGGTCGAGGTGAAGGGCGTCGAGAACATCCCGTCGGAGGGCGGTGCGCTGATCGTCGCCAACCACTCCGGGACGGTGCCGGTGGACGGTCTGATGATGCAGGTCGCCGTCCACGACCACCATCCGGCCGGCCGTCATCTGCGGCTGCTCGCGGCGGACCTGGTGTTCGTGCTGCCCGTGGTCAACGAGCTCGCCCGCAAGCTCGGGCACACCCTGGCCTGTGCGGAGGACGCCGAACGGCTCCTGACGCAGGGGGAACTGGTGGGGGTGATGCCGGAGGGGTTCAAGGGCATCGGGAAGCCGTTCGGCGAGCGGTACAAGCTGCAGCGGTTCGGGCGCGGCGGGTTCGTCTCGACGGCGCTGCGGCAGGGCGCCCCGATCGTTCCGTGCTCGATCGTCGGGGCGGAGGAGATCTACCCGATGATCGGTAACGCGAAGACGCTGGCGCGGGTGCTGGGCTTTCCGTACTTCCCGCTGACGCCGACGTTTCCGTGGCTGGGCCCCCTGGGGGCGATTCCGCTCCCGACGAAGTGGACGATCCAGTTCGGCGAGCCGATCCCGACGGACGGTTATCCGCCGGAGGCGGCGGACGACCCGATGCTGATGTTCAACCTGACCGATCAGGTCAGGGAGCAGATCCAGCACACGCTGTACAAGTTGTTGGTGCAGCGGCGGTCGGTGTTCTTCTAGGTGCCCCTCTTGGCCCCGGGGCGCGAGAGGGGGCGGTGCGACGGGGTGTGCGGCGGGTGCGGTCCGGTCGTGGTGGTTCGCGCGGTTCCCCGCGCCCCTGCTGGAGGGACGCGGTTCTCCACGCCTCTGGAGGGGCGCGGGGAACCGCGTCCCCGGTGCTACTCCACGTCCTCGCCGTCGATGCCCAGGCCCGGGAGGAGGCCGGGCAGGAGGGGCGGGATGACGACGTCGGGGGCGGAGGGCGGGCTGAAGCCGCCCGTCGCCGGTGGCGGGGTGGTGAGGGCGCCGCTCTCCTCGGGCGGGGCGAGCAGGTCGCCGGTGTCGCCGTCGAGCAGGCCGTCGCTCTCGCGGTCGGCGTCGGCGGAACCGGAGGGCCCGGCACTGCCGGGGTCGCGTTCGCCGGAGGCGTCGCCGTCGGGGGACTGCGAGGAGGTCGCGCCGGACGACGGGGTGGCGGGTGCCGACTCGGATCCGCGCCGCTGTGCGCCGTCGCCCTCCTCGTCGGTCGGGGGCTGGGGGAGCATCGACCGCAGCGGGGCGACGTCTTCCTCTATGGCGTCGAACACCGACGAGACCTGCTGACTCACGTCCCCCAGCTGCACGGGCAGCCGGTCGCGCAGGGCGCCCCAGGTGTGGCGGTGGGCCTGGGAGAAGGAGGAGAGGGCCTGCATGGGGCCCAGGGAGTCCGGGTCGCGCTCGTACGCCTCGCGCAGCAGCCGGTGGCCCTCGGCGGCGTCGTGCCGCATGCCGGACAGGGTGCGGCGGACTTCGCCGAGGGACTCGTGGTCGAGGGAGCCGCCGCGGTCGCGCTCCATCAGCCGGCGGGCTTCGCCGAGGCGGGTGGAGGCGTGGTCGAGGTAGACCCGGCCACGCTCGTCGTTGCCGTCGGCGAGGCCGAGCTTGACGTCCTCGATGCCGCGCTTGACTCCGTAGAGGGAATCACCGGGCAGGGCGTCGGAGCTGGCGACGGCCACTCCGCCGAGGGTGCCGGCGGCGACGCCGACGGTGAGTCCGCCCGCGGCGAGCCCTTTGGTCAGCCGCGACCGCGGCCGCAGTCTGCCCAGCGGGGCCGCCCGGTGGGCGCCCCCGGTCCGGCGCGAGCGCTGTCCGGGTACGGCCTGATCCGTCGCCTCGCCCGCAGCGGTGCCCTCCTGGAGCATGGCCTCGAACGCGGCCACCAGCCGGGCCCGCTGGACGACCTTGACCTCGGGGTCCAGTTCCGGCTTGGGCAGCGCGCCGAGGCCGTGGGCCAGTGCGAGCAGCGGTGCCCGCTCGGTCTCCGCGGCGGCGGCCGGGGCCGGTGCCGATCCTTCGGACTGCTCGGCCGCCGTGCCCCGGTCGGACTGCTCCTCCAGGGCCTGGGCGAAGGCGTTCGCCCGCCGGTGCGCCGATACGTTCGCGATCACAGGCGGCACCTCCTCTCGTCATCACGGTCGACTCCCCAGGGGTCCTGAGGGGTCCCCGCCCTGACCACGGCACACGAACGGGTGATCGAAGTAGGCCAGGGGGTGACCACAGGGAGCCTGTATCCCGCACAACGAGCGGCGCGGCACTTGGGTTACGGAGCCGGGACGGCCGAACGGGGAAGCCAACCGGCTTTCACTCTACGTGAGTTGGGTGTCGCGGAGCGTGTTCCGGCCGATGGGTGGGCGCGGTCAGCGGGCGTCGTCCGGGAGGAGCCGGGCGAGGGTGCGGACGGCCCGGTACTGGAGGGTCTTGATGGCGCCCTCGTTCTTGCCCATCACGCGGGCGGTCTCGGCGACGGACAGGCCCTGGAGGAATCGGAGCGTGACGCACTCCTGCTGTTGGGGGTTGAGTCGTCGTACGGCATCGAGGAGGGCGGCGTTGGACAGGGACTCGAGAACGGAATCCTCGGGGGAGCGCTCGACCTCGTTGGCGTCGAGCATCTCCCCGGTGGTGACCTCGAGGCGGAAGCGGCTGGACTTGAAGTGGTCGGCGACGAGATTGCGGGCGATGGTCACCAGCCAGGCGCCGAAGTCGCGGCCCTGCCAGGTGAAGGTGCCGATGCGGCGCAGCGCGCGCAGGAAGGTCTCGCTGGTGAGGTCCTCGGCGGTCGCCTTGCCGCCGACGCGGTAGTAGATGTAGCGGTAGACGGTGTCGCTGTACTGGTCGTACAGCCGCCCGAAGGCCTCGGCCTCACCAGCCTGGGCGCGCTCGACGAGATCCATCATCCGGGCGCTGTCGCTGTCGGCGGCGGGACGGCGGGCGGCGGGGGCGCCGGTGGTCGTCCTGGCGGAGGCCCCCCTGGCCGCGCCCTTGGCCGTGGCGGCGAGGGTCGTGGGGCGGCGCCCCCGTCCGCCGATCGCGCCGCCGTCGGCGAGGGCGTAGCACGGGCCGGCGGCGGGGGCGGTGGCGAACGCGGGGACCGTGTGCGCGGTGGGGACGATGCCGCGCAGCAGGTCTCGGGCTGTCGCGACTGTCGCGCGCAGCGTAGCCAGGCCCGAGGCGTCAACCCCGACGTGTGGGTACACGGGACTCCCAGAGGCAGAGCTTCCATCACGTGCAGTGCGGGACCGTTCACCCGTAGTGGCTACGGGCGGGTACCGGATTGCGTCTGAGGAGAATAACGCTTCGTGCAGGGTCCGCTACGCCGAGTTGCTTAAATCACCGATTGCGTCGCTTCCGTGGCCGGTTGATGGGCGGTTGGGTGTGGTTTGACGACCGGTTTTTGACCGGGGTCGTTCGTGTTTCGGGGCGGAGTGGGGCGGGTTGTGGCCGTGTGCAGCCAAGAGGACTGGACAAGGGGGTTGCGGGGTAAGGCAGTCGGATTGGCCGGGTTTCGGTGCGGGGCGGCGGAAGCGGTCCCCGGTGACCGGTTCGGTGGGGGGACGGGGGTTGACCGGGGGCCGTGCGTCACGGAGGCCCGGTGCCGGTGCGGGCCGGGGTGTTCGCGCGGCCCGGCGCCTGCGGGGCGCCTCCCGGGCCCTCGAGGCGCCGGGTGAGGCACGGCTGCCCGCGGGAGCGGTGGCGGCGGCTGTCCCCGGGGGCGGTGGGGTGAGGGATCAGCGGCGTTTGCGGTGGAGGGCGATGGCGGCCGCCGTGCCGCCGGCCACCGCGCCGACGCCCGCCGCCGCCGGAATGCCGACCTTGGCCGCCTTGCGGCCGGTGCGGTAGTCGCGCAGGCGCCATTCCATGCGGCGGGCGTGCTTGCGGAGCTTGGAGTCCGGGTTGATCGCGTACGGGTGGCCCACCAGCGACAGCATCGGGATGTCGTTGTGCGAGTCGCTGTACGCCGCGCAGCGGCTCAGGTCCAGCTCCTCCGCGAGCGCCAGTGCGCGCACCGCCTCCGCCTTCGCCGGACCGTGCAGCGGCTCGCCCACCAGTTTGCCCGTGTACACGCCGTCGACCGACTCCGCGACCGTCCCCAGGGCCCCGGTCAGCCCCAGCCGGCGGGCGATCACCGTGGCGATCTCCACCGGCGCCGCCGTCACCAGCCACACCCGCTGCCCCGCGTCCAGGTGCGCCTGCGCCAGCGCCCGGGTCCCCGGCCAGATCCGCTCGGCCATGTACTCGTCGTAGATCTCCTCGCCGATGGACCGCAGCTCGGAGACGCGGTGCCCCTGGACGATGGAGAGCGCCGAGTCGCGGGCCTCCTGCATGTGCTCGGGGTCCTCCACCCCGGCCAGCCGGAACCACGCCTGCTGCCAGGCGAACCGGGCGAGCTCGCGGGTGTCGAAGAACTTCCGCTTGTACAGGCCCCGCCCGAAGTGGAACAGGGCCGCACCCTGCATCACGGTGTTGTCCAGGTCGAAGAACGCGGCGGCCCGTTCGTCCCCGACGACCGGGAACTCCGGTTCGCGTTCGGAAACCTCCTGGGTGGACTTGCGTGCTGCCTCCGCAGAGGCCTCGCCTGCCAACACGCTCCGCGCCGTGGCGGAGCGCCTACGGGGAGTGAGCCATCCGAGAGCGGCCATGGCGTGAGCATAGCCAGTCGGTGCGGATGTTCCGGAGCCGAGAGGTTCGAGCCTCGTGAACTCTTCGGGTCCGGGCGGCGGGGCGCGCGCGACAATGACCCGTATGAGCCCTCTCTTCCGCCGCAACACGCCGGTCGCCCCGCAAGACCGGCTCGTCACCCTCGTCCGCAAGCCCGGCTGTCACCTGTGCGACGACGCGCAGGTGGTGGTGGAGAAGGTGTGCGGGGAGCTCGGCGTCCCGTGGGAGCACAAGGACATCACCGAGGACCGGGAGCTGCACGACCGGTACTGGGAGCAGATCCCCGTCGTCCTCGTCGACGGCGAGCAGCACACCTTCTGGCGCGTGAACGAGGACCGTCTCCGCAGGGCTCTCGCCGACTGACCGACCAGTTCAAACTGACCGAAAGTCGCTTAGGATCGATGGTGACTTGGTCTCGGGGGCGGGATTCACAGAGGAGAGTGTGCGGTTTTGCCCCCAGAAGAAAAGGGACGGCGGCGTTCGTGCGCCGGTTCCCCGCGAGCGCGCCGGGGGCGCGTGACCCCGGTCACGTTGGCCGGGCAAATCGGACACAATCTTTGTGCACGCGTTCACAAAGGCATAGCCTGCATTCGACGGGGCGGTCCGGGGACGTATGACCTGACGTATGACCGCCTGAAGCCCCGCTCTACCCGCAGGAGCACCGTGGCAACTGGCCGAACTCACCGACCGGCGACCCGTAGCCGAGGGATTCCCGAGGCCACCGTCGCCCGCCTTCCGCTGTACCTCCGCGCCCTCACCGCGCTCTCGGAGCGCTCGGTGCCCACGGTCTCCTCGGAGGAGCTGGCGGCTGCCGCGGGGGTCAACTCCGCGAAGCTGCGCAAGGACTTCTCCTACCTGGGCTCCTACGGGACCAGGGGCGTCGGCTACGACGTCGAGTATCTCGTGTACCAGATCTCCCGCGAACTCGGCCTGACCCAGGACTGGCCGGTCGTGATCGTGGGGATCGGCAACCTCGGCGCCGCCCTCGCCAACTACGGCGGGTTCGCCTCCCGTGGTTTCCGGGTCGCCGCGCTGATCGACGCCGACCCCGCGATGGCCGGGAAGCCCGTCGCCGGCATCCCGGTGCAGCACACCGACGAGCTCGAGTCGATCATCACGGACAACGGCGTGTCGATCGGTGTGATCGCGACCCCCGCCGGCGCCGCCCAGCAGGTCTGCGACCGTCTCGTGGCCGCCGGTGTCACCTCCATCCTGAACTTCGCGCCGACCGTGCTGACCGTCCCGGACGGGGTCGACGTGCGCAAGGTGGACCTCTCCATCGAGCTGCAGATCCTCGCCTTCCACGAGCAGCGCAAGGCAGGCGAGGAGGCCGCGGCCGACACCGCCGCCGCCCCGGCCGCCACCCGCCGGCCGTCCGCCGCCACCGACCAGGGACCCGACGGGGACGTACCCGCCGTGATGCCGGCATGAGCCTCCTCGTCGTCGGACTGAGCCACCGCAGCGCGCCGGTCAGCGTGCTGGAGCGGGCCTCGCTGAGCGTGGACGCGCAGACCAAGCTGCTGCAGGACACGGTCGCCGCCGAGCCCGCCACCGAGGGCGCCGTCCTCGCCACCTGCAACCGCATCGAGCTCTACGCCGACGTGGACAAGTTCCACGCCGGTGTCGCCGAGCTGTCCACGCTGCTCGCCCAGCACAGCGGGGTCGGCCTGGAGGAGCTCACTCCTCATCTCTATGTGCACTACGAGGACCGGGCCGTCCACCACCTGTTCTCGGTGGCCTGCGGCCTTGACTCGATGGTCGTGGGCGAGGGCCAGATCCTCGGCCAGATCAAGGACGCGCTCGCCCGCGCCCAGGAGCTGCACACCGCCGGACGGCTGCTGAACGACCTGTTCCAGCAGGCGCTGCGGGTCGGCAAGCGGGCCCACTCCGAGACCGGCATCGACCGCGCCGGGCAGTCCCTGGTCACCTTCGGCCTGGAGCAGCTGTCCGCCGGCGCGCCCGTCGAGACCTGGGCCCGGGACAGGAAGGCGCTGGTCATCGGCGCCGGTTCGATGTCCTCGCTGGCCGCGGCCACGCTCGCGCGGGCCGGCGTCGGCGAGATAGTCATCGCCAACCGCACGCCCGAGCGCGCCGAGCGCCTCGCGCGGATCCTGGCCGAGGGCGACGACACGGACGTGCTGGCCCGCGCGGTCCCGATGGATTCGGTGCCGTTCGAGCTGACACGTGCCGACGTCGTCGTCTCCTGCACGGGTGCGACGGGACTGGTCCTGACGGCCGAGGAGATCGCCGGGGGCGTCGAGGGCCGCGTCGGACGGCAGCCGGTCGTCGGCCCGGACGCCGAGGCCGCGGAGGCGGCCGGGACCCCGCTCCCGCCCACCTCCGTGGGCACGGAGGAGAACTGCCCGCTGGACCTGTCCGCCGTACGGCCCGGCTTCTCCGTGATGGGCGAGGCCGCCGTCGCCGGCATGGACGCGGCGACGCTGGAGCAGCACGCCGCGTGGGCCGCGGGGACGGCCGTCGACCGCGGCCGGACCGGCCGCGGCGGCCCGGAGACCGACGCCGAGCTGATCGGCGCGCTCGCCGCGACCGCGTCCGCCGTCGGCCGGATCCCCGAGCGGCGCCGCCCGGAGCCGGTGGCCGAGCCGCCGCGCCCCGAGCCCGTGCTGTTCCTGCTGGACCTGGCGATGCCGCGGGACGTCGACGCGGCGGCGCACCGCCTCGCCGGGGTGCGCCTCGTCGACATCGAGTCGCTCGCGGAAGCCTCCGCGGACGCTCCGATGGCTGCCGATGTGGACCAGGTCCGGCGTATCGTCTCCGACGAGGTCGCCGCGTTCGGGGCGGCGCAGCGGGCGGCGCACATCACGCCGACCGTCGTCGCCCTGCGCACCATGGCGGCCGATGTGGTGGCCGGCGAGATCGCCCGTCTGGAGGGGCGGCTCCCCGGCCTGGACGACAAGCACCGCGCGGAGATCACCCAGACCGTGCGGCGGGTGGTCGACAAGCTGCTCCACGCGCCGACGGTACGGGTCAAGCAGCTCGCGGCCGAGCCCGGCGGCGCCGGGTACGCGGACGCGCTGCGCACCCTGTTCGACCTCGACCCCGAGACGGTGGCCTCCGTCTCCCGAGCCGAGGAAAGCACCGAGAAGAACGCAAGGAACCGAGGGCCGGCATGACTGAGAAGGCACTGAGGCTGGGGACGCGGCGGAGCAAGCTCGCCATGGCCCAGTCCGGGCAGGTGGCGGAAGCCGTGAGCCAGGTGACCGGACGGCCCGTCGAGCTCGTCGAGATCACCACGTACGGTGACGTCTCGCGCGAGCACCTCGCGCAGATCGGCGGCACGGGCGTGTTCGTGGCCGCGCTGCGCGAGGCGCTCGCGCGGGGCGAGGTGGACTTCGCGGTGCACTCGCTGAAGGACCTGCCGACGGCGCAGCCCGACGAGCTCGTCGTGGCGGCCATCCCGGTGCGCGAGGACCCGCGCGACGTGATGGTCACCCGTGACGCGCTGAAGCTCACCGACCTGCCGCGCGGCGCCCGCATCGGCACGGGTTCGCCGCGCCGCATGGCGCAGCTGAACGCGTACGCGCGCAGCCGCGGCATGGAGATCGAGACGGTCCCGATCCGGGGCAACGTCGACACCCGCATCGGGTACGTCCACAAGGGCGAACTGGACGCCGTGGTGCTGGCCGCCGCCGGTCTGAACCGGGTCGGCCGCAGCGACGAGGTGACCGACGTCCTGTCGGTCGACACGATTCTGCCCGCCCCCGGCCAGGGGGCACTGGCGGTCGAGACCACCGCGGACAACGCGGAACTCATCGCCGCGCTCGCCGAGCTCGACGACCCGTTCACGCGGGCCGCCGTGACGGCCGAGCGTTCCCTGCTCGCCGCTCTGGAGGCCGGCTGCAGCGCACCCGTGGGGGCGCTGGCCGATCTCCTGACCGACGGGCAGTCTGTCAAGGAAATGCGCCTGCGGGGCGTCGTCGGCTCGACCGACGGCGCCACGCTGGTGCAGCTGTCCACCACCGGTCCCGTGCCCGAGACGCACGAGGCGGCGATGGCGCTCGGTCGCGAACTCGCCACCGAGATGCTCGCGCAGGGCGCGGCCGGTCTGATGGGGGAGCGAGCACAGTGAGCCCCACCACCCTTCCCGCCCCTCCGGAACACGGGCACGTCACCTTCCTCGGTGCCGGACCCGGGGATCCGGGACTGCTGACCCTGCGCGCCGTGGAGGCGCTGGCCAACGCGGACGTCCTCGTCGCCGAGCACGAGGTGCTCGACGTCGTACGCACGCACGCGAGGCAGGGCGTCGCCGAAGTGCACACGGACTCCGACACGTCGGATCCGGGTACGGGCACGCCCCAGCTGACGGTCGTCGACGGCGCGTCAACAACCGCCGGTGTCCCCGCGGTGCGGGATGCCGCACATCTTGTCATGGAGGCCGCGCGGGGCGGCAGGCGGGTCGTGCGTGCGGTCTCCGGTGACCCCGGGCTCGACGCGTACGCCGCCGAGGAGATGCTGGCGTGCGCCTCGGCCGGGGTGCCGTTCGAGGTCGTCCCCGGTGTCGCGGCGGTGGTCGGCGTGCCCGCGTACGCCGGTGTGCCGCTGCGTGACGCCGAGGGCGCGGACGTGCGGTTCGTCGACGCGCGCACGGCGTCCGACCGGTGCTGGACGGAGGTCGGCGCGTCGGACGGCACGGTGGTCGTCTCCACCACGCTGGACTCCGTGGCCGCCGCGGCGGGCGAACTGGTGTCCGCCGGACGCAAGCCCGACACCCCGCTGACGGTCACCGTCGCCGGTACGACCACCCGGCAGCGCACCTGGACGGCGACGCTCGGCACGATCGCGCAGACGCTGAAGCAGGCGAAGGTGCTGCCCTCCCCGGAGGGCGGCCGACCGGTCATAGCCGTGGTCGGCGAGCGCAGCGCCCCCGCCCGGCGCGACCAGCTGTCGTGGTTCGAGTCCAAGCCGTTGTTCGGCTGGAAGGTGCTCGTGCCGCGCACGAAGGAGCAGGCGGCGTCGCTCTCCGACCAGCTGCGGTCCTACGGCGCGGTGCCGCACGAGGTCCCGACGATCGCGGTGGAGCCCCCGCGCACCCCGCAGCAGATGGAGCGGGCGGTCAAGGGCCTGGTGACGGGCCGCTACGAGTGGATCGCGTTCACCTCGGTCAACGCGGTGAAGGCGGTCCGCGAGAAGTTCGAGGAGTACGGCCTCGACGCCCGTGCCTTCGCGGGGATCAAGGTCGCCGCGGTGGGCGAGCAGACGGCGAACGCGCTGATCGCCTTCGGCGTGAAGCCGGACCTGGTGCCGAGCGGCGAGCAGTCGGCGGCGGGCCTGCTGGAGGACTGGCCTCCGTACGACCCGGTCTTCGACCCGATCGACCGCGTCTTCCTGCCGCGCGCCGACATCGCCACGGAGACGCTGGTCGCGGGCCTGATCGAGCTGGGCTGGGAGGTCGACGACGTCACGGCCTACCGGACCGTGCGCGCGTCGCCGCCGCCGGCGGAGACCCGTGAGGCGATCAAGGGCGGCGGCTTCGACGCGGTGCTGTTCACCTCGTCGTCGACGGTCCGGAACCTGGTCGGCATCGCGGGCAAGCCGCACAACGTGACGGTGATCGCCTGCATCGGCCCGGCGACGGCGAAGACGGCCGAGGAACACGGCCTGCGCGTGGACGTGATGGCCCCCGAGCCGTCGGTCCACAAGCTGGCGGAGGCCCTGGCCGACTTCGGCGCCCGGCGCCGGCTGGCCGCGCTGGAGGCCGGCGACCCGGTGACCCGGCCGAGCGAGCGGCGGCCGGGGGCGCGCAGGCGGCGGTCGACGACCTGATCCCGACGAGCGGCGGGGCGGGGACAGCACACGCGTGCTGTCCCCGCCCCGTTCGCGTCAGCGGCCCGAGGCGTACGGCAGGAAGGTCGCCCAGGTGGTGGGGGCTAGGGCGAGGCGGGGGCCGCGGGGGTTCTTGGAGTCGCGGACGAGAATGTGGGCAGGGACCGCTGCCACCTCGACGCAGTCGGGGCCGTCGGACGTGCTGTAGCTGCTCTTTATCCATTCCGGCGTGGTGTCGGTTTCAGAGGCCTTGAGCGTCATGGTCTTGTCTCTCCCAGTGCTTTCTCGATCAGGGGCAACGAATCCTGTGGGCTGAGAGCCTGGGCGCGCAGAGCTCCATAGCGGATGTCGAGGGCCGTCGTTTCCTTGGGATCAGTCGTCACTCTGCTGCTGAGGGGCGACTCACTGAACGCGACTGTGGTTCCGCCCCTGAGCTTGAGCAGCCGGAACGAACCGCCGGTCCCGGAGTTCACCTCGCGGTCCAGGGGGAGGACCTGAAGGTCCACGTTGCGCAACTGAGCTACTTCCAACAGCCGTTCGAGCTGCTGGCGCATCACCATTCTGCCTCCCATGGGCCTGCGAAGCGTCGACTCGCACTGCACAAAGCTGAAGACGCGCCGCCCAGTCATGAGATCAAGGATCTCCTGGCGTGCCAAGCGTGCCGTGACCTGCTGCTCAACCTCTTCCTCGGTGAGCACCGGTCGATGGGCGTTGAACACGGCCCGTGCGTAGTCCTCGGTCTGCAACAGCCCATGGACGACGGAGTTGTTGTACGCGCACAGCTCGACAGCCTCCGCCTCCATGTTCTTCAAGTCCCTCACCTTCTTCGGGTACCGGACCTCCGCCACGTCCCTCTTCATCGCGGAGATCTTCCCGCCCGCGCCCAGCACCTCGTCCGCCGCGTCCAAGTACTCCGGCCGGGGAATCCGTCGCCCCCGTTCCACGCAGGAGACCAACTCCTCCCCGTACCCGATCGCCGCCCCGAACTCCGCCTGGGTGAGCCCGGCCGCCTCCCGCCACAGCTTCAACTGCCGGGTGACCGTGCGCATCACGGCCCCAGCCTCTTCGTCGTCCAGCCCCGCTTCCCACTCGCCCATGTTCGCCGCCTCCCGTCGCGCGCCCTTCCTCGGACCAACTCCGGCCGCCCGCGCCCGGTCACCCCGGGCAGGGCGGACAGAAACCGGACAGCCGACGTACAGCCACCGACCGTACGAGCTGCCCGTATTCACAGTGTGCACACGCATGAGCACACTGAGTGGCGGGAATCTGGAACTCCGCATGGCGGACAGAGAAGGGAACCCCATGACGACACTCGCCCCCGAGACTCCCTGGGCGCTGCGCCTGGTCACCGACCGGCTGCCGGTCGGGCCGCCGCCGTACGCGACCGTGACGCTCGGCCCCGTCATGCAGACCGCCCGCTACGCCGACACCGCCGGGCGGCCGGTCGAGATGGGCAGGCACGGGACATCGAGGACGACCGGTACCGCCTCCGTGTCCGGGGGCGGTGACGGGAACGGCCCGCAGTCCCAGAGGAGGGGCCGTTCATGACGCCGCCCGTCGACCTCGACACTGATGCCGCGCGACTGCGCGCCCTCATGGCGGAGGACCTCGCCGTACGCGGGGTGCTGGACGATCCGGCCTGGCGGGCGGCGGTGGAGGCGGTGCCCCGGCACCGGTTCGTGCCCGGCTTCCACCTGCCCGGCGAGGAGCGCGACGGGCAGGGGCTGACCGTGTGGCAGCCGGTCACCGCCGCGCTCGACCACGGGCGCTGGCTGGCCGCCGCGTACTCCGACACCACGCTCATCACGCAGTTCGACGGCGACGAGCCCGACTGGGAGCACCCGGCCGAGCGGCACGGAGGAGTCCCGACCTCGTCCTCCACCCTGCCGTCGCTCGTGGTGCGGATGTGGGCCGACGCCGACGTCCGGGAGGGGCACACGGTGCTGGAGATCGGCACCGGGACGGGGTACTCGACCGCGCTCGCCTGCGAACGCCTCGGATCAGTCGGCGTGACGAGCATCGAGGTGGACCCGCACCGGCTGGAACGGGCCGCGAGCGCGCTGCACGGCTGCGGCTACGCCCCCACCCTCGCGGTCGCGGACGGGCTGTACGGGTACCGGCCCGAGGCCCCGTTCGACCGGATCGTCGCCGCCTGCTCCTTCCGGGCCGTGCCCCCGGCCCTGGTCGCCCAGACCCGGCCGGGCGGGAAGATCCTGCTGACGCTCTCCGGCTGGCTCCACGGCTACGCCCGCGTCCTGCTCACGGTCGGCGGGGACGGCACTGCCGAGGGGCACCTGCTGGGCGGCACGGTCTCCTTCATGCCGGCGCGTACGCACGCGGCGCCGGCCTTCGGCAACCCCGCCCACTGGGCGGCGGTGCCGCCGGGGGAGGCGCGGGTCGTCCGGCACGGTCCCGAGCGGATCACCGCAGCGAGCGAGGAGGCCTTCCACCTGCGCTTCCTCGTACAGAGCGCGGTGCCCGACGCACAGCTGACCACCGACGGCGACGTCGTGCACCTGGTCGACGTGGTCAGCGGGTCGGCCGCCACACTGACGCCGACCGAGGGCGGTTGGCAGGTGCGGGAGGGAGGTCCGGTGCGGCTGTGGGAACGGGTCGAGCGCGTTCTCGACGCCTACGACACGGCAGGACGGCCGGGAGCGGAGACCTTCACCCTGTGCGTCCACGACGGCGGGCAGCACCTGCGGCACCCGCGGATGCCCTGCCTGCCGTTGCCGGCATCCTGAGGGAGGTCTGCCGCACCGGGCAGCCCGGACGAGACCGGGCACCTCACGGACAGCCGTCGGCCGCACGGGCCGCCCTTCTTCACGAAAGGTGCGCGTACCGCGACCCTGGGTGACGTGAATCAGGAAACCGTCGTATCGAGCACCCCGCTCCGCCAGTACTCCGTGCCGCTCTCCGCCACCCGCCGGGGCGCCCGCCTCGCCCGCCTGCTGGCCGCCGAGCAACTGGAAGCCTGGAGGCTGTCGTTGGACCCGGCCCGGCTGATCGTCGCCGAACTCGCCGCGAACGCCGTCCTGCACGCGCGGGTGGCAGGGCGGAGCTTCCGGCTCGGCCTCACCGTCACGGCGCCCGGCACCCTGCGCATCGAGGTCACCGACCCCCGGGGCGATCAACCGCCCCCGCAGGAACGGCCGGCCGGTGGGGCGGGGCCCGCCGAATCCGGGTACGGCCTGCTCCTGGTCGGGGAGCTGGCCGACCGCTGGGGCGTGCGAACGGGCCCGGTGCCGTGCAAGACCGTATGGGCGGAGCTGGACCTCGGCCCTCACCGGGGTCCTCTCGCCGATGGCCGGGGCCTTGAGGCGCCGGATGGGGTCCGGTCGAACCGGCCCGTTGTCCGGCCATGTTCGTCGGGATGACGCGGGTGACGGACTCCTCGGCTGACCTTTGGCGTCACTACGGCCGGACCCGCCACGCCACCGACCGGGACGTCCCCGGCGGCTTCTGCTGGAGCTGGAGCCAGGACGGTGGGCCGGGGCCCGAAGCCCTGGGCGACCTGACCGGGCGGTACGTCGGCGACCTCGGGGCCGGGGCGGCCCGGCAGGCCGCCCACCTGGCCGTCCACCACCGGCCCGCCCGGATCGTCGCCGTCGACGCCTCGCCCGCCCAGTGCGCCATGGCCGTCGACCTGTACGGCCACCTCGCGCCCCGCCTGTCCGTCGTGCAGGCCGATGCGGTGAGTCACTTGCGCGAGACGCGGAACACGTACGACGTGCTCCACAGCGTCTTCGGCGCTGTGGACTTCACCGAGCCGCGGGAACTGCTCCCGGCCGCGGCCGGCGCGTTGCGGCCCGGCGGGAGGCTGGTGTTCTCCACGCTCGCCCACCACCTCGGCGGTACGCCCGCGCAGTCCGACGTGCGGCACGCCGACATCCCGGTGAGGACGTCCGAAGGGGAGACGATCACGATGCGCCGTTGGGTGCTCGAGGGACGGGTATGGACCGAACTGCTCGACGAGGCCGGGTTCACGCGGATCAGCGTCGACGTACTGCCCGGCGGACAGGGGCCGCACGCTGCCGACACGCTGTTGGTCGGCGCGTACCGCGCGTCGTGAGCGTCGGCCCGGCAGGGGAGCGGTGGGCTGGGACGGAGCGCGTGCCGGTCCGCTCCGACGGCAACGAGCGAGGTCATGGGCGCGGCCTGGGACCACGCCCATCCGTACGGTCCGACGAGGCGACCCGGTGCTTCGCATACCGTTCCTATACTTGCGGCATGGACCGGGAACTGGAGCGAGCCGCCCTCGTCGCTTTGCTGCGGCGTGGTGATCGCCCCTGGTCCGAGCTCACCGATCAGATCGAGACCGTCGGCAGTGCCCGCGAGGTCCTGGAGAACTCGCTCGATGCTTCGGGGCAGGGAGCGCTCTTCGACACCGGGCCCTCGGCGGACCTGGGGAGCGTCGCCGCCGAGATCGCCGCCTGGGAGGGTGAGGGCCTGCGGTTGGTCACCATCCTGGACGAGGACTACCCACTGTTCCTCAGGCTGGTTCACCAGCGTCCGCCGTTCCTTTTCCTGCGCGGGACCCCCGTCGAGGACGATCTGCGGGTCGCCGTGGTCGGCACCCGCACTCCGACCCCGGACGGCATCGCTCACGCTCGCGCCATCGCGGGTGGCCTCGCGGAGCGCGGTGTCACGGTGGTCAGCGGCCTGGCCGCCGGCATCGACACCGCCGCCCACGGAGCCGCTCTCGCCGTCGGCGGTCGGACCGTCGCCGTCATCGGGACCGGGCTGCGCCGTGCCTACCCGGCTCAGAACACACGGCTCCAGCAGGAGATCGCTGAGCGAGGGCTGGTGATCTCCCAGTTCTGGCCGGACGCGCCACCGTCGAAAAGCTCCTTCCCCATGCGGAACGCCGTGATGAGCGGCTACAGCCTGGCCACGGTCGTGGTCGAGGCGGCTTATCGAAGCGGCGCCCGCATGCAGGCCCGTCTCGCACTGGAGCACGGACGCCGGGTTTTCCTCCTGCGCTCTCTCATGACTCATGAGTGGGCGAGGGAGTACGCGGCGAGGCCCAATACCACCGTCGTCGACGGCCCTGCGGACGTCTTCGACCATCTCGGCTCTCTCGTCCCCACCACGGGCGAGCTGACCTGGGCATAGCCGACCGACCGGATGGCAACCGTCCTCGGGCTGGTCGCCCGCTACGCCAACTTCCTCGTCCATCCGCTGCTGCCGGGTCCCGGTGTGTGTCAGGTCTGCCGTGGTCCGGCCAGGACCGGATACCCGACGTGCTGGCCGTGCCATGACACCGGCAGGATCCTCGGGGCGGGAACGGCCGACACCGTCGTCCCGATCAGTCTCGCCCTCAAGGGGGAGCAGTACGCGAACGAACTCTGGCGTTACAAGAACGCCGCAGGCCCTCAGCAGCAGTACTTCCGTATGGGTCTGGCAGCCGTGCTGTGGCATTTCCTCGCCCTGCACGAGAGGTGCATCGCCGACCACTGTGCCGTCCCCGGGTTCGACGTCATCACCACGGTGCCCAGCACCAGTGGTCGGACGGATCACCCTTTACGCACCATGGTCGCCCATGTGGTCGGCGCCACCCGCGACCGTCACCGAGACCTGCTCAGGCCAAGGTCTGGGGCAGCCGCGCTCGGCCGGGCCGCGTCTTCCTCGCGCTATGGATCGTCGGCGCTCTGGGGTGAGAACGTCCTGCTCATCGACGACACCTGGACCACCGGCAACCATGCCCAGTCAGCCGCCGCCGCGCTGAAGGCCGCAGGCGCCGGCAGTGTGGCCGTCATCGTCCTCGGGCGTCACCTCAACATCGACTACGGAAATACGGCCACCCACATCGAGCAGGCACGACTGCGACGCTATTCCTGGGACGTCTGCCCGTTGCGTCCCTGGGGCCACAGCTGACGGACTCGTGGTGGGAGTCGCCCAGGTGACGACCGGCGAAGGGCCCGCGGAACCGGACCGTGTCGATCCGGCCGTCGAGGCCGCTCGGTGTTTCGTGCGCCGCCGCCACGTGCGGTGCCGGTGGCGCGGGTCAGTCGCCCTGGCCGGCGCTGCCGATCGGGCCGACCTTCACCGGGGTGCCGGAGCCGTCCGTGACGGGCAGCGAGGCGGCGCCCGGCCAGTCGAGGGTGACCGACTTCGTCTCGTTCGGCGGGGTCACCACGAGGCCGGTGACGCGGACGCCGGAGCCGCCCGTGTCGTTGGCCGGGTAGGAGATCGAGAAGGAGATCGACTTGCCGTCCTTCAGGACGGTCGCGGGAGCCGACTCACCCGTGCGCTCCGCGGACACCGTCCCCGCGTTGGTCTTCAGGTCCACACCGGCGAAGCCCGCGATCGAGCAGTCCCGGCCGCCGCCGTTCGTGAACGTCACCGCCACGGTGTTGTCCTCGTCGCCGTCGATGGTGCTGTCGGTCGCCGTGACCTCCAGCTCGTCGGTGCGGCACGAGCCGATCGTGCCGTTCTCGTCGGAGCCGGTTCCGGCGACCGTGCCCTGCCCCTCGTCCGAGCCGTTCCCGGCGGATCCCTTCGCGGCGCCCTGGGCCGAGCCGCCGGAGCCCGCAGCACCGTTCGAGGAGGACGGGGCGGACGAGTTGCCCTGGTCCGTGGCGGCGTCGTCGTTCTGGCAGGCGGTGAGCGAGAGACCCGCGACGACGGCCAGGGCTGCGATGGTGAGCTTGTTGACGCGCATGATGTCTTCCTCGGTGTCGGTCGGGGTGCCGGCCCGTCGGTACGAGCGAGCGTTTCTGAGCACCAAGACCCACCCGGGTCGTCCGTCGTTTCGCTCAATTGCCCGCTAATACGTCCCTGTTACACGTCAGGACGGGCACGGTGCGCGCCACCGCCGGGCGCGCCCCCCCTCCGTACCGCGCCGGAGCGCGCCGCAGGCCCGGCCGGGGCGGGGGTTCCCGCGCCGCTCCGCGCCCGTGCGAGGCCGTCGCCCGCTGGGACGGATCCGTGACCCGGCGGTCCTTGACCGCGGCGGGCGCCGGCTCGTACGGGCGCTCCCCGAGCGTCAGCCGAGTCGGCGGAGCGGGGTGCCGGCGAGGTAGGCCTCGATGTCCTCGACCGCCTGGCCGTAGTACGTGCGGTAGTTGAGCTCGGAGACGTAGCCGAGGTGCGGGGTGGCCAGGAGGCGGGGGGCGGTGCGCATCGGGTGGTCGGCGGGCAGGGGCTCGGTGTCGAAGACGTCGACCGCCGCGCCCGCGATCCGGGATGCGTGGAGCGCGTCGAGCAGGGCGTCCTGGTCGACGAGTGCCGAGCGGGAGGTGTTGACCAGATGGGCGGTCGGCTTCATCAGGGCCAGTTCGGGGGCGCCCAGGATGCCCCGGGTGGTGTCGCCCAGGACGAGGTGGAGCGATACGAAGTCGCTGGTGCGGAGCAAGTCCTCCTTCGAGGGGGCCAGTTCGACGCCCACCTCGTCCGCGCGTTCCGTGGTGAGGTGAGGGCTCCAGGCCGTGACCTCCATGCCGAAGGCGAGGCCCACCCGTGCCACCCGGCTGCCGATCCTGCCCAGCCCGAGCAGGCCGAGGCGGCGGCCGTGCAGATCGGCGCCGACCGTCGACTGCCAGGGGCCGCCCGTCCGCAGGGCGTTGTTCTCCGGGACGATGCCGCGGGCCAGCCCGAGCAGCAGGGCCCAGGTCAGCTCCACCGGCGGGGTGGGGAAGCTCTGGGTGCCGCAGACCGTGACGCCGTTGCGTGCGGCGGCGGCGTGGTCGATGGCCGAGTTGCGCATGCCGGACGCGACGATCAGCTTCAGCCGGGGGAGCCGGTCGAGCAGGGAGGCGCGGAACGGGACGCGTTCCCGCAGTGTCACCACGATGTCGAAGTCGGCCAGTACCGCGGCGAGTTCGTCCTCGGTGGTGAAGTGCTCGGTGAAGGCGGTGACCTCCACCCGGTCCTGGACGGGGCTCCAGTCGGTGATCGTGGTGGCGACGTCCTGGAAGTCGTCGAGCACGGCGCAGCGCAGCCGCATGTCGGTCCTTTCCCGTGAGGCCGGTGCCTCCGCCACGGCTCGGGCGGACGCCCTCGGATTGTCCGGCACGACGGTGCGGCCGTGGTCGCTGACGGCACACCGGAC
This sequence comes from Streptomyces sp. 12E, assembly GCF_055633275.1. Lineage (NCBI taxonomy): Bacteria > Bacillati > Actinomycetota > Actinomycetes > Kitasatosporales > Streptomycetaceae > Streptomyces > Streptomyces sp. 12E. The sequence goes on from NZ_JBVNCJ010000001.1 coordinate 4,100,831, forward strand.
GCCGGCCTTCTCCGCGCGGCCCGAGCCCACGCCGTGGGGCTCGGCCGCCGGTCCTCCCGACGTGGACGGCGCGGGTGCGGGGCACGAAAGGGCGGGAGAGGAGCGTGACGGCGACGGAGACCGCGGCGAGCGCGGTGATCGTCGTGCGGGGCGCCGTGCAGGGTGCGAGGTACTGGGCGAGGTCGCCGACGGTTTCGTCGCCGAGCTTGTCGTGGGACCAGCCGGTGGTGGAGCCGTTCCGGCCGGCTCCGGGCACGCCGCGACGGCGGGCGCGCGGCACGCGAGTGCATCGGCTTCTCCCACGGGAGGTCAGGAGTGCGACAGGCGGGCAGTCGGAACCGGTGACCCCCCACGGTCACCGGCGCCTCACGAGTTGTCACAGGATGCACACGAGGCGACGTGGCATGCCCTCGAAGGTCATATGCATACGGGCCGGAATCAGCCCCACCGCTTACCTGTGGCAAGTAGGGCTTTTCTTGGGCGAAGAAGGCTGACAGAGGGGTGAAGTTGTCCACTCTCTGTCCTTTTTGCATGGCGGCATTGACCGAAAAGCTTCAAGGCGAGGGCAATTCGGAATACTTGCCGCTCTTGAGGGGGCTTTTCGGCCAGATTCACGACGCGGTGGCCCGGGCGTGCGGACGGCGCTTGCCCGGTCCTCTCGGGTGGATGCGGGAAAACGCCTGGTGGGAAGTTGTCTCAGAGGAGGCGTCCGTCCCGTGACGGTGCTGTGGGAGCGATCCCACGGCCTGCACACTGATCGCGTCCGGCCGATCCGGCCACCTCCGTCACCACTTCCGTGAAGGACCCTCCCGCGATGAGCGAACCCGGCAGAGCCCTGCCCTTCTGCCGTTCCCGTACGCGACGCCCCACCGCCCCGAACCGGTTCACCGGCCCCGCCCGTTGGGCCGGCCGCCTGCTGTGCTGGAACCTCGCCGCCGGCATGACCGCGGCCGCGGCCGACCTCCTCCTCGCGCCGTCCGCCGGCTGGTGGCCCGTCCTCTGGCCGCTGCCCTGGTACCTCACCTGCGCCTCCCTCCTCGCCTGGGCCGTCCTGCGCGCCCGCGAGAAGGCCGCGCAGCGGCCGCCGGACGAGGAGGACCTCCCCGGCGAGTGGGACACGGTGGCCTGAGGCGAGGACGGCCGCGCGTGACGCGGCCGTGGTCCGGGGGGAGGCCGTGACCGGAGGGCCGGGCCGACTCCGCGTCGGCAAAGGCACGCGGGGGGCGGGCGTAGCGTAGGTGGTATGACGACGTACGGATCCTTCCCCGGCGCGCGGCCGCGGCGTCTGCGTACCACCCCCGCCATGCGGCGCATGGTCGCCGAGACCCGGCTGCACCCCGCCGACTTCATCCTTCCCGCCTTCGTGCGCGAGGGAGCGGGCGAACCCGTGCCGATCGCGGCGATGCCGGGGGTCGTGCAGCACACGCGGGACAGCCTGAAGAAGGCGGCGGCGGAGGCCGTGGCGGCCGGGATCTCCGGGATCATGCTGTTCGGCGTGCCGGAGGAGTCCAGGAAGGACGCCCTCGGGACGCCCGGCACCGACCCGGACGGGATCCTCCAGGTCGCCCTGCGGGACGTGCGGGCCGAGGTCGGGGACGATCTGCTCGTCATGTCCGACCTGTGCCTCGACGAGTTCACCGACCACGGGCACTGCGGGGTCCTCGACGCGCAGGGCCGCGTCGACAACGACGCCACGCTGGAGCGGTACGCCGAGATGGCCCAGGTGCAGGCCGACGCGGGCGCCCACGTGGTCGGGCCGAGCGGGATGATGGACGGGCAGATCGGGGTGGTCCGCGACGCCCTCGACCAGATCGGCCGGGAGGACGTGGCGATCCTCGCCTACACCGCCAAGTACGCCTCCGCCTTCTACGGGCCGTTCCGGGAGGCCGTCGCCTCCTCGCTGCAGGGCGACCGCAAGACGTACCAGCAGGACCCGGCGAACCTCCGCGAGTCGATGCGCGAGCTGGCGCTCGACCTGGAGGAGGGCGCCGACATGGTCATGGTGAAGCCGGCGGGCCCGTACCTGGACGTCCTGGCCAAGGTCGCGGACGCGGTGGACGTGCCGGTGGCGGCGTACCAGATCTCCGGTGAGTACTCGATGATCGAGGCCGCCGCCGAGAAGGGCTGGATCGACCGGGAGCGGGCGATCCTGGAGACGCTGACCGGCATCAAGCGGGCCGGTGCGCGCAACATCCTCACCTACTGGGCCGTCGAGGCGGCCCGCGCCCTGCGCTGATCCCGTACGGCCGCGGGGCTTCGGGCCACGGAGCTGCACGAAGCGGGCCCGGCGGCTCGCCGTGGAGCGGTTCGCCGGGAACGGACCTGCCCTCGGCGCCCGCCGCCGGGGCGATCTCGACGCCGCCGGGGCGCTGTCGCGGCCCTGGCTCGACCGGGACCGGCGCTTCGGTGTGGACGCGGACGCCGCGCCGGTCCTCGCGCAGCTCGGTCATGCCGCCGAGCAGCGCGACGACGCGCGGCGTGCGGGGGAAGCGCACCGGGACGGGTTCGCCGCGCCGGCCGCTCCGGGCCGTGGGCGGGTGCCGCGCTCTAGTACAGGGCGGTGTCCATGGTGGACTGCCAGTAGGTGACCTTCAGGGCGCCGTCGACGTGGACGCCGCCGGAGGGCAGGCTCACGGTGGCGATCGAACCGTCGTCGAACGGCACCGTGAGGGTGTTCACCGTGTGTCCGTCCCCGGCGCTGCCGTCGGCGGCCGACAGCAGCACGCCCGCGTAACCGGACTTGCCGGGCTCCAGGGTCGTCACCGCCTGCGGCTTGGTCTCCTCCATGACCGGCGGCACGGACTGGGCCTCGCCGAACCTCGCCTTCGGGTAGGTGGGCAGGTGGCACGTCTTCGAACCGGTGTTGGTGGCCGTCAGCAGCAGGTGGTTGATCGGGCGGTTCACCTCGGTGGCGGTGATCCTCACGGCGGACGCGGAGCACTTGCCGGGAAGCCCCTTGTCCTGCTCGCCGGAGCCGGAGCCGGAGCCGGAGCCGGAGCCGTTCCCGGACGCGGATCCGGACGCGGATCCGGACCCGCCTGCCGTGCCGGCGCCCGAGGAGCCGGACGAACCGCCCTTGTCGTCCTGGGCGCCCGTGTCGGCCGAGCCGTTGTTTCCGGTCGTGCCGGCGGAGCCTGCGGTGGAGGGATTCGCCTCGGCGGTGGCCGTGGTGGAGGAGGACGGGCTGTCGGCGCCCGTGTCCGATCCGCCCTCGCAGGCCGTCAGTGCCAGCGCCGCCAGGGCGACGGTGGACGCGGCGAACAGGCGGGTGCGGACGGTGCGTACGGACATGGTGGAGCCCCTTCGGGTGTGGCTGAAGTCTGCGGGCCGCTCAACTGGATGTCAGGAGCGGCTGCTTGGATGACCACAGCCTGCGACACGGTCCGTCCCGGTCGCCAGCGACGCCGGGGCATGCGGGACAATGGAATGACAAAAACGGCTCTGAGCTGGGGAAACGATGTCCCGCTGGGACGCGGTACGGGGATGTGGGAGTGGGAGAGATGGTGGCGGGGGACGATTTCGCGGGGCTGCTGAAGGAGCTGAAGGAGCGTTCCGGTCTCAGCTACGGGGCACTGGGCAAGCGGTTGCACATGAGTGCGTCGACACTCCACCGCTACGTCAGCGGAGAGGTCGTGCCGGTGGAGTTCGCGCCGGTGGAACGCCTGGCCCGGTTGTGCCGGGCGACCCCCGAGGAACTGCTGGAGCTCCACCGCCGCTGGATCCGCGCGGACGCCATGCGGGGCGTGAAGGAGGACAGCGGTGCGAAGGGGGAGAGAAGGGGAGAGGACCGGCCTGCGGGGAGTCCTAGGCCCGTGGGGGAGTCCCCGCGGGGGAAGGCCGAGTCCTCCGCGGCGGAGACCGATTCCTCCGCGGGGCAGGCCGGGCCCGCCGTGGGAGAGGCCGAGTCCGCCGAGGGGGAGACCGAGTCCTCCCGCACCGGGAGCGAGCCCCCCGCCGACGCGTCCCCGGGCGACGGGGAGCCGGTCGTCACCGTGGTCGGTGACGCCCGTGGCGCCACACCGGCGAGGGGACGCGGTCCCTCACGGCGGACCGCGCTGTACGCAGGGACGGCCGTCGCCCTCGTCGCCGCCGTGGTGCTCGGAGCGACGCTGTTCCCGGACGGGGAGACCGGACGGGGCGGTTCCTCCGACGCCGCCGGAGTCGGAGTCAGCGTCTCCCCCTCGGAGTCCTCCTCGCCGTCGCGGACCGCGCGATCGGCCTCCCCGAGCAAGAGCGCGTCGGCCACGCCGTCCGCCTCCGCGTCCGAGAAGGACGAGCCGACGGCGAGCCCCTCGGCCTCCCGGGGCGGGAACGCCGGTGGCTCCGCCGATCGGGACACCGGGGGAGAGGAGGGCGTTCCGGTCACGGTCCAGACCACGCCGTACTACTGGGACATCCCCTGCGAGCACAGTTTCCTCATCGACCGGAGCCCGCAGAACGTACCGAAGCCGCCCGCCCAGCAGGACGCGGTCGGCTGGGCCACCCCGCTCGGCGCCGTCTCCGCCGACCGGCAGATGGTCGCGCTCACCGTGCAGGGCACGGGCGAGGAGACCGTCGTCCTGCAGGGTCTGCACATGCGTGTGGTGAACAGTGGGGCGCCGCTCACCTGGAACAAGTACGCGATGGGCGTCGGCTGCGGTGGCGAGGTGGTCACCAAGTCGTTCGACGTGTCGCTCGATCTGGGCAGCGCCCCGGTCACCCCGATCAACGGACAGCGGAACTTCCCCTACAGCGTGACCGAGTCCGACCCCGAGGTCTTCTACGTCAACGCGCACACCGCCGGACGTGACGTGAGCTGGTACCTGGAGCTCGACTGGTCCAGCGGATCGCGGCGGGGCACGATCCGCATCGACGACCACGGCAAGCCGTTCCGCACCAGCGCCTCGAAGACCGAGTACTACGGGTACGCGCTGCGCGACAGCGTCTGGGAGTACGTCGAGGGCACCTGATCCGGCGGACGGGCCCGCCACCAGGACATCGACGACGTGACGGACGCCGGCACCGACGTCTGCGGAGCGGTGGGCACGAAGGCCCGGGGCCGTCCGGACCGTCCGGATCGCGGAAAGCCGCGTGTAGAAGGCACGCGTTTTCCTAGGCTGCGGGCACGCGCCGTCACCGCAGCCGAAGGAGCCGTGCCATGACCGCCACCGAGCCCGCCACCGCCCCCGCCCCCACACCGCCGTTCGCGGCACGGACCCGCACGGTCGGCGGCTCGCCCGTACGGGACATCCTGGCCGTCACCGCCCGCCCCGAGGTCATCAACTTCGCGGGCGGGCTCCCGGCCCCCGAACTGTTCGACACCGACGGCATCGCGGCGGCGTACCGGGCGGTGTTCGCCGAGGCCCCCGCGCAGGCCCTGCAGTACTCCACGACGGAGGGCGAGCCCGCGCTGCGGGCGGCGCTCGCCGCGCGCACGGCCGCCCGCGGTCTGCCCACCACCCCCGACGACCTGCTCGTCACCACCGGATCCCAGCAGGCGCTCTCCCTCCTCGCCACCGCGCTGCTCGAACCCGGCGACACGGTCCTGGTCGAAAGCCCCTGCTACCTGGCGGCACTTCAGGCCTTCGCCCTGGCCGGGGCACGCGTGGTGGCCGTCCCCGGCGACGAGCAGGGCCTCGACCCGGACGCGCTGGACGAACTGGTGGCACGCGAACGCCCCCGACTCCTCTACACCGTGCCCACCTTCCAGAACCCGACGGGCCGCACCCTGCCCGCCGACCGCCGCGCCGCCGTCGCGGAGGTCGCCGCCCGGCGCGGACTGTGGATCGTCGAGGACGACCCGTACGGCGAACTGCGCTACGAGGGCGAGCGGGTGCCGTGGATCGCCGCCCACCCCGGCGCCGCGGACCGCACCGTGCTGCTCGGCAGCCTCTCCAAGGTCATGGCCCCCGGCCTGCGCCTGGGCTGGCTGCGCGCCCCCGCCGAGCTGCGCCGCGCCTGCGCCGTCGCCAAGCAGGCCGCCGACCTGCACACCCCCACCGTCAACCAGCTCGCCGCGGCCCGCTACCTCGCCGACCACGACCTCGACGCCCACGTCCGCCGCGTCGCGGCCGTGTACGGCGCCCGCCGCGACGCCATGCTCGCGGGCCTGCCCGCCGCGCTCCCCGACGGCTCGGCCTGGACCCGCCCCGAGGGCGGCATGTTCCTCTGGGCCCGCCTGCCGGAGTCGTACGACACCACGGCCCTGCTCCCCGAGGTGGTCCGGCACGACGTGGCGTACGTCCCCGGCGCGCCCTTCCACGCGGGTGAGCCGGACCGGGCCACGCTGCGGCTCTGCTTCGTCACCCAGACGCCGGACGAGATCGCGGAGGGGCTGCGCAGGCTGGGGGAGGCGCTGCGCGCCCGGCGCCGGGAGGACGGGCCGCACGCCCGCACGCCGTCCACCGGCGGAGGCGTCAGAGGCGCTCGGGCGTCCTGATGCCCAGCAGGGCCATGCCCCGGTGGAGCGTGCGGGCCGTGAGGTCGCAGAAGAAGAGGCGGTTGGCCACCTGCTCCGTCGAACCGGCCTTCAGCACCGGGCACTTGTCGTAGAACGACGTGTACAGCGACGCCAGCTGGTACAGGTACGCGGCCAGCTTGTGCGGGGCGTACTCCGCGGCGGCCTCGAAGACGGTGTCCCCGAACGCGTCCAGGTGCAGGCCCAGCGCGCGCTCCGCCTCGTGCAGCTCCAGCTCCGGGTGGGCGGCCGGGCGGACCTCGCCGGCCTTGCGGAGGATGGACTGGATACGGGCGTAGGCGTACTGGAGGTACACGCTGGTGTCGCCGTTGAGCGAGACCATCTGGTCCAGGTCGAACTTGTAGTCGCGGTTCGGCGACGTCGACAGGTCCGCGTACTTCACGGCCCCGATGCCGACCTGCGCGGCCCGCTCCCGGATCTCGTCCTCGGTGAGGTCCCGGGCCTTCTCCCGGACGACCTCCGCGGCCCGCTGCACCGCCTCGTCCAGCAGGTCCTCGAGGCGCACGGTCTCGCCCTCACGCGTCTTGAAGGGCTTGCCGTCCGCGCCGAGCACCGTGCCGTAGCCCATGTTGTGCGCGGTGACGTCGTCGTTCAGCCAGCCGGCCCGGCGGGCCGTCTCGAAGACCATCCTGAAGTGGAGCGACTGGCGCACGTCGACGACGTACAGCAGCGTGGTGGCGTGCAGGCCGAGGACGCGGTCGCGGATCGCGGTCAGGTCGGAGGCCGCGTAGCCGAAGCCGCCGTCGGCCTTCTGCACGATCAGCGGGACCGGCTGGTCGTCCTTGCCGCGGATGTCGTCGAAGAACACCACGAGCGCGCCCTCGGAGCGCACCGCGACGCCCATCTCCTCCAGGAGGCGGGCGGTCTCGGGCATGCCCTCGTTGTACGCGGACTCGCCGACGATCTCCTCGTCGCGGATCTCCATGTCGAGCTTCTCGAAGACGGAGTAGAAGTAGACCTTCGACTCGTCCACGAACTGCTGCCACAGCTCGAGCGTCTCCTTGTCACCGGACTGGAGGGCGACGACCCGCCTCCGGGCCCGCTCCTTGAACTCCTCGTCCGCGTCGAAGAGCGCACGCGACGCCTTGTAGACGCGGTTCAGGTTGCTCATGGCCTGCTCGCCGTCGACCTCGGCCGCGGGGGCCAGCTCGCCGGGGTGCTCGAACAGGTACTGGATGAGCATGCCGAACTGGGTGCCCCAGTCGCCGATGTGGTGCCGGCCGATCGTCTTCTCGCCGGTGAAGTCGAGCATGGCGCGCAGGGCGTCGCCGATGACCGCGGAGCGCAGGTGACCGACGTGCATCTCCTTCGCCACGTTCGGCTGGGCGTAGTCGACGACCGTGACGCCCGCGTCCTCCTTCAGCGGCACGCCGAGGCGCTCGCCGTCCGCGAGCCGCGCGGCGAGGTTCTGGGTGATCGCCCGGTCGGCGACGGTGATGTTGAGGAAGCCGGGTCCTGAGACCTCGACGTCCTTGATCAGGTCACCGGTCGTGATGCGCGAGACGACCTCGGCCGCCAGCTCCCGCGGGTTCGCCTTCGCCTTCTTGGCCAGCGCGAGGATGCCGTTGGCCTGGAAGTCCGCCCGGTCGCTGCGTCGCAGCAGCGGGTCCGCGCCGGCGGCCTCCGGCCGGGTGGCCGTGAGGGCGGACGCGAGCTGCTGCTGGACGGAGTCGGTGAGGGACGTGACCGAGGCCATGGAGTGGCTGCCGTTCTCTCGGGTTCGTGGACTGCTGCGGAGACCGAGTATCCCACGCGGTGAAAAGCGGTTTTCGCGGATGCGGGCCGGACTGGGAGAATGGAGCGGCCAGCCGTGCGACCGTACCGGCTGCCCGAGCAGAAAGAAGGACGTGCCGATCGTGGCTCAGAGCACCGAGACCACCGACTGGGTCTCCCGTTTCGCGGATGAGGTCATCGAGGAGTCGGAGCGTCGGGCCCCGGGCAAACCGGTCGTCGTCGCGTCCGGTCTTTCGCCCTCCGGCCCGATCCACCTGGGCAACCTCCGCGAGGTCATGACCCCGCACCTCGTCGCCGACGAGATCCGCCGCCGCGGCCACCGGGTCCGGCATCTGATCTCCTGGGACGACTACGACCGGTACCGCAAGGTCCCGGCCGGCGTCCCCGGGGTCGACGAGTCGTGGTCCGAGCACATCGGCAAGCCGCTGACCTCCGTCCCGGCGCCGAAGGGCTCCGCGCACCCGAACTGGGCCGAGCACTTCAAGGCCGCGATGACCGCGTCGCTGGCCGAGCTGGGCGTGGAGTTCGACGGGATCAGCCAGACCGAGCAGTACACCTCCGGCGTCTACCGCGAGCAGATCCTGCACGCGATGAGGCACCGCGCCGACATCGACGCGGTCCTCGCGCAGTACCGCACCAAGAAGGCCCCGGCGAAGAAGCAGCAGCAGAAGCCGGTCGACGAGGCCGAGCTGGAGGCCGCCGAGGGCTCCGGCGCCGCCGCCGAGGACGACGGCAGCTCGGGGGCCGCCGGGTACTTCCCGTACAAGCCGTACTGCGGCAACTGCGAGAAGGACCTGACGACGGTCACCGCGTACGACGACGACTCCACCGAGCTGACCTACGCCTGCACGGCGTGCGGCTTCTCGGAGACGGTCCGGCTGAACGAGTTCAACCGCGGCAAGCTGGTCTGGAAGGTCGACTGGCCCATGCGGTGGGCGTACGAGGGCGTGATCTTCGAGCCGAGCGGTGTCGACCACTCGTCCCCCGGGTCGTCGTTCCAGGTCGGCGGGCAGATCGTCGGGATCTTCGGCGGCGAGCAGCCGATCGGGCCGATGTACGCGTTCGTCGGCATCAGCGGCATGGCGAAGATGTCCTCCTCGAAGGGCGGCGTGCCGACCCCGGCCGACGCGCTGCAGATCATGGAGCCGCAGCTGCTGCGCTGGCTGTACGCCCGGCGCAGGCCCAACCAGTCCTTCAAGATCGCCTTCGACCAGGAGATCCAGCGCCTCTACGACGAGTGGGACCGGCTCGACGCCAAGGTCGCCGACGGCTCCGCCCTGCCCGCCGACGTCGCCGCGCACTCCCGCGCGGTGCGCACGGCGAGCGGTGAGCTGCCGCGGACGTCCAGGCCGCTGCCGTACCGCACGCTCGCCTCGGTGGCCGACATCACCGCCGGGCACGAGGACCAGGCGCTGCGCATCCTCAGCGAGCTGGACCCGTCCGACCCGCTGGGCTCGCTGGACGAGGCCCGCCCCCGGTACGACAAGGCCGAGGCGTGGATCAACACCCACGTCCCCGCCGACCAGCGCACCATCGTCCGCGACGAGCCGGACGCCGAGCTGCTGAAGTCGCTCGACGAGCGGGGACGGCAGTCGCTGCGGCTGCTGCTCGACGGGCTCGCCGACAACTGGTCGCTGGACGGGCTCACCCACCTCGTCTACGGCGTGCCCAAGGTCCAGGCGGGCTTCTCCGCCGACGCCACGCCCAAGGAGCTGCCGGCGGAGATCAAGACCGCCCAGCGGTCGTTCTTCGCGCTCCTGTACCACCTGCTGGTCGGGCGGGACACCGGCCCGCGGCTGCCCACGCTGCTGCTGGCGGTGGGACAGGAACGGGTGCGGTCGCTGCTCGGCGCGTAGCACGCCGATCCACGAGAACGGGGCGCCCGGTGTCACACCGGGCGCCCCGCGGGCTCCGGCCGCGCCGGCGGGCGTCGGGCCGCGCGGTTTCTCAGGTGTGGGAGAACCACACACCGACCACGACCCCCATGGAGACGAGCATGGAGAAGACGATCCATGCCACGGAGGGGCCGTGCGGCTTCACCTTGATGTCCGGATTCTGCTCTTGTCTCAGGGTGTCGGCGGCGACCCACTTCCTCACCGGGACGATCATGATGAGGAGCATGAGGAGAATGGACGCGTACAGGTAAAGGGTCACGGCAAGGGAGTGGCCCTCCGCCAGCGCGGACAGGAGCAGGAACGGCCCGAGGACGAGAGGTATGAAGGACACGCTCTTCTTGCCCTTCGGCGTCGGCATGGACCAGCGCATCAGGGCTATGTGGAGCGGAGTGACGGCGAGCGCGACGAGGACCCAGGCGTAAGTGGGCAGGGACAGGAACAAGGACGCTGGTCCTTCCGGGACGGAATGCGGCGTTCTTTCGTGAAAGTGCTCGAATTCCGTCCCGGATCCTAGCAGTTGCCCCTTACCGGGGAGCCGGGGAGCCGGGGCGCCCCAGGCGTCGCCGACGGTGCCGCTGACCGTGTCCACGGCCTGGTCCCACTCGGCGGTGAGGACCCCGGCGGCCGGGGGGACCAGCTCCCGCAGGACCGCTCAGCACCGGGAGAGGAAGCCCCCTACGCGATGTGGTCCTCCTCCAGCTCCGCCGTGTGGCGCGCCTGGAAGCGTTCGGCGAGGGCCTTCAGCTCGCTCGGGTTCAGCGTCGTGCCGTAGGTCGCCTGGATGTTGTCGCCGAGGACGCGGGGGGTGGGATAGCTGCCGTCTATCGACTGGCGGAACACCTGGTAGTACGCCTCCTCGTCCGGGCCGGAGGCGGGGGTGCCGCCGCCTTCGCCCAGCTCGCGGGTGCGGCCGGGGACCACCGGGATGGGGAAGCTGCCGGTCTCCTCCGGGGAGGGCTCCTGGAGGGGCGGCTCCTCCTGGTACTGGTCCTGGTACTGCTCGGCCTGCTGCTGTTCCGCGTACCAGCGGGCGTATTCCTCGTCGGGGTCGTAGGTGGGGTCGTAGCCGCCGTGGTACTCGACGGTCTGCGGGTCGCGGGCGTGCAGCCAGGGATTGGCGGCCGTGTCGTCCTGCGGCCGGGGGTCCTGGTTGCCCTCGAGTTCCAGGCGCTGCTCGCTCCGGGGCGCCGCGCCCACCTGTGCCGCCCCGGCGGCGCGGCCGCCCGCGACCGCGTCGGCGCGGCTGCCCGCAACCGCGTCGGCGCGGCCGCCCGCGGCCGTCTCCGGTGTCTCCGGCGCCGGGGGTATCAGCGCCGGCTCGATGCCCGCCGCCGCCAGACCCGCCGGGGCCGTGTCGGCCAGGGGGACGCCGTACTTGGCGAGGCGCAGCGGCATCAGGGACTCGACCGGGGCCTTGCGGCGCCAGGCGCGGCCGAAGCGGGAGCGCAGGCGGGCCTGGTAGACCAGGCGCTCCTGCTCCAGCTTGATCACCTGCTCGTAGGAGCGCAGCTCCCACAGCTTCATCCGGCGCCACAGCAGGAACGTCGGCACCGGCGACAGCATCCAGCGGGTGAGCCGGACGCCCTCCATGTGCTTGTCCGCGGTGATGTCGGCGATGCGCCCGATCGCGTGCCGGGCCGCCTCCACCGAGACCACGAACAGCACCGGGATCACGCCGTGCATGCCCACACCGAGCGGGTCGGGCCACGCCGCCGCGCCGTTGAACGCGATCGTCGCCGCCGTCAGCAGCCACGCCGTCTGCCGCAGCAGCGGGAACGGGATGCGGATCCAGGTCAGCAGCAGGTCCAGGGCCAGCAGGACGCAGATGCCGGCGTCGATGCCGATCGGGAAGACGTAGCTGAAGTTCCCGAAGCCCTTCTGCAGGGCGAGCTCACGGACGGCCGCGTACGAACCCGCGAAGCCGATTCCGGCGATGATCACGGCACCGAAGACGACCACGCCGATGAGAACCCGGTGCATCCGTGTCAGCTGCAGTGGCGCGGCCACCCGTACTCCCCTCCCAGTGCGTGTTGTTGCGCGCAACAGAGTGGCACATGTGTGCGGAGGCCGGGCGGCCGGTTCCGGTTCAGGGTCTCGTCAGCCCTTGCCCGACGCCTTCGAAGCGGACTCCGAGGCCGATGCGGAAGGGGACTTCGAGGACGGCCGGGACGCCGGCTCCGAGGCCGACGGGGACGGCGCGGCAGCCGTGCCGTTCGCCTTCGTCACCGAGGCCACCGCCTCCTTCGCCGCCTTCTGCGCGTCCTTCATCAGCTCGTCGGCGTCCGGCGTCTTGTCGCCGGCGAGACCGGCGCCGTTGTAGTCGACGGTGACGACCACGTTCTCGACGCGTGCCACGACCGTCTGCTGCTTGAAGGCGCCTTCCTTCTTCTTCAGGTCGTAACGCACCGCGGTCGCCTCGTCACCCGTCCCGGCGACCGGTTCCGACGTGGTGTTCTTCGCGCCCTCGGCCGACTGGGCGTCCTGCACCTGCTTGGCGTAGTAGTCCTGGGCGAGCTCGTCGCCCGGACCGCGGGTGACGTTCGAGTCGAAGCGCAGCAGCGACACGTTCAGCCAGCGGAACTGCGAGCCCTTCACGCCGTTGTTCTCCAGGCTGTTCCAGGAGCAGCTGCCCCGGGTGGAGACGTCGTCCGAGGGGCCCTCCTTGCCCGTCTTCGCCTTCGGCGCCAGGTCGTCCAGGGTCTTCTCGGACAGCACCGCGCACGGCTCCGGGAGCTTTTGGTACGCAGCCGCCCGCACCGTCGGGGACGGGCTCGCGGACTGCGAGGCGGAGGCGGAGGCGCCCTTGCCCCCGTCGCCGTCGGAGCCGGAGTCCGAGGAGCAGCCGGCGGCGGCCAGCATCACGGGGACGGCTGTCGCGCAGACAAGAACGCGGGTAAGGCGCTTCGCTCGCTCGGGCTGCTCTCGCTGTGCTCGTCGCTGCATGGTTCCTTCACTCATGACGCTCGTGTTCCCTGCGGTCGGAACGGGGTCCGGGGGGTCACGGTACGCGGTGAGCCACCCCTGCGGTCCTCCTTCGGCTGCCTCGCGCGCAGGGGCGCCAGAGCCGCGAACCGGGCTCAACCGCCCAGTGAATCGGCCAGCTCGGAGGCGAGTTTCCGTGCCCTGTCCTGCAGTTCCTTGCTGTCCGGGATGACGCCGACGGTCATCGGCTGCTGCGCGTACTCGACGGTCACGATCACGTTGGACGTGCGGAACGCCACAGTCACCGTGCGCTGCTCGGCGGTCGAACCGGAGCTGCTCAGCTCGTCGTCGAGGAACGCCTCGTCGCCCAGGTCCTCCAGGAGGCGGGGCTCCAGGTCGGAGGGTGCGGTGGACGGCGAGGCGGCGGGCGACCCGGAGGAGGGGGACGAACTCGGGTCCGTGGAAGGGCCGGTGGACGGGGTGCCGGTCTCCGTGGTCGTCACCGCCGGCTCCGGGAGCTGCGCCGCCTCCCGCTTGGCCGCGAAGAGTTCCCCGGCCCGGGCGTCGTCGCTGACGGCGTTGTCGTAGGAGACGACCCGCTCGAAGTCGACCAGCAGGTGGTCGGTCGCCGCCGCCGACTCCACCTTCCAACGGCAGCCCACCTTGCGGTCGGTGTCGTACGTGAGGGTCGCCTCGCCCGCGTACGCCTTCTCGCGCTGTGCCTCGTCGGTCATCTCCCCTATCCCAGGCAGGAGTTGGCCGAGCGTCGCGTCCTCGACCACGCCGCAGGGCTCGGGGAGCGTGGCGTACCTGCCGGGCTGGGCGGCCTGGGTGGCCGTGCCGGCGCTTCCCGGGTTGGAGTGGTCCGACCGGCCGCCGTCGTCCGAGCTGCCGGTGCAGCCGGCCAGGACGGCCGCCAGGAGCGCGACGACGCCGGGTACGTACGCCTTCCGCTGCACGGTCGGGCTCCTCTCGACGGTGGGTGCGGGCCGGTGCCCGCCGGGTCTCCCCAGTGTCCCCGCTGGTTAATCGCTTGCCGCACGGGGGCCTCCCCGGCAGACAATGTGTATCGCACGCATTGCCGTGGACGCCGGTCCGTCATCCCTTTTCGCCGACCTTGGCACCGGTTTTGCGGTTCGAGACTTCTGTCGGTTTTCTGGGGGAACGAGGACGTCATGTCGTACGTGGAACTGCCGGGTGCGAAGGCGCCGATCCGGATGTGGACGGATCCGGCGACGGTGGAGGAGGGCGCCCTCCAGCAGCTGCGGAACGTCGCCACCCTGCCGTGGATCAAGGGCCTGGCCGTGATGCCGGACGTGCACTACGGCAAGGGCGCGACGGTCGGGTCGGTGATCGCGATGCGGGGTGCGGTGTGCCCGGCGGCGGTGGGCGTGGACATCGGCTGCGGCATGTCGGCGGTGCGGACGTCCCTGACGGCGAACGACCTGCCCGGCGACCTGTCGCGGCTGCGGTCGAGGATCGAGCAGGTCATCCCGGTGGGCCGGGGCATGCACGACGACCCCGTCGACCCCGGGCGGCTGCACGGCTTCGGGACGGGCGGCTGGGACGACTTCTGGAACCGCTTCGGCGGCGTCGCGGACGCCGTGAAGTTCCGTGAGGAGCGCGCCGCCAAGCAGATGGGCACCCTGGGCGGGGGGAACCACTACATCGAGCTTTTGTTCGATTCGGAGGGTTCCGTCTGGCTCACTCTGCACTCCGGCTCCCGCAACATCGGCAAGGAATTGGCCGAGCACCACATCGGTGTGGCCCAAAAGCTCCCGCACAACCAGGGCCTGGTCGACCGCGACCTCGCCGTCTTCGTCGCGGACACCCCGCAGATGGCGGCGTACCGCAACGACCTGTTCTGGGCGCAGGAGTACGCGAAGTACAACCGCTCGATCATGATGGCGCTCCTGAAGGACGTGATCCGCAGGGAGTTCAAGAAGGCCAAGCCGACCTTCGAGCCCGAGATCTCCTGCCACCACAACTACGTGGCGGAGGAGCGGTACGAGGGCATGGATCTGCTCGTGACCCGCAAGGGCGCCATCCGTGCGGGGTCCGGTGAGTACGGGATCATTCCGGGGTCCATGGGCACCAGCTCGTACATCGTGAAGGGGCTCGGCAACGAGAAGGCGTTCAACTCCGCGTCGCACGGCGCCGGCCGGCGGATGAGCCGCAACGCGGCGAAGCGGCGGTTCACCGTGCGGGACCTGGAACAGCAGACGAGTGGAGTGGAGTGCCGTAAGGACTCCGGTGTGCTCGACGAGATTCCGGGTGCCTACAAGAACATCGACCAGGTGATGGAGCAGCAGCGCGATCTCGTCCAGGTAGTGGCGAAGCTGAAGCAGTTCGTCTGCGTGAAGGGTTGAAGCGCGGGGCCCCGGGGCCCGGCGGTCCGTCACTGATCCGTCGTGGCCGACGCCAGGCTGTTTCGCGGGCGCCGCAGACGGATGGAACAACTCCTCTCCGTGCGGCCGAGCACCGGGGCCGCCTCCGCGCCACTGTCCAGCCGCAGCGGGACACGATCCTCTTCCTCCGTCCAGCGCTTGCGCCGAGGCGCGGTCCTCATACGTCGAGTCAGGGGTCGGACATCGGGTCCGTGCAGTGGATGACGGGGCGCCCCGTCATCCGTCTCCGCTCCGGGTCACTTCGCGTGCGTCACCGCGTAGATCATGACGAAGGCGACGATGTGGATGCCGAAGAGGAAGTAGCCGAGGTAGTACCAGACGTAACGCTCGCGCTTCTTCTCCAGGGCCAGGCGGCGCTGTTCGCTGTCGGACATCAGGGTTCCCGGTGGACCTTGGTGTTGGAGGCCTGGGCGCGGGGGCGGACGATCAGCAGGTCGATGTTGACGTGGGGCGGGCGGGTGACCGCCCAGGCGATGGTGTCGGCCACGTCGTCGGCCGTGAGGGGTTCGGCGACGCCCTGGTAGACCTTGGCGGCCTTCTCCGCGTCGCCGCCGAAGCGGGTGAGGGCGAACTCGTCGGTCCTGACCATGCCGGGCGCGATCTCGATGACGCGCACCGGGCGGCCGACGATCTCCAGGCGCAGGGTCTCGGCGAGGACGTGCGCGCCGTGCTTGGCGGCGACGTAGCCCGCGCCGCCCTCGTAGGTGGCGTGGCCGGCGGTGGAGGAGACGACGACGACCGTGCCGTCGCCGCTCGCGTCCAGCTTGGGCAGCAGGGCCTGGGTGAGGTTGAGGGTGCCGAGGACGTTCGTCTCGTACATCGTGCGCCACTGGTCCGGGTCGCCGGTGGCGACCGGGTCGGCGCCGAGCGCGCCGCCGGCGTTGTTGACGAGGACGCCGACGGTCTTGAAGGCGGTGGCGAACTCGTCGACGGCGGCGCGGTCGGTGACGTCGAGCGGGTAGGCCGTCGCGGCGTGGCCGGCCGCGGTGATCTCCTCGGCGAGGGCCTCGATGCGGTCCTTGCGGCGGGCGGTGAGGACGACGCGGTAGCCGGCCTCGGCGAGCCGGCGGGCGGTGGCGGCGCCGATCCCGCTGCTCGCACCCGTGACGACGGCGATGCGGGACGCGGCGGGCGGTACGGCGGTGGCCATGGGCTGCTCCTCGGGCGTGCTGGCTCGCGGTCGGGACCTGCGCGGCCAGCATAGGCCCGGGGCCCGGGGACCCGGTGGGGCGGGGGACGGGTGGTCCTCCGGTGCGGCGGCGGAGCGGGGACCGGCACGCGGTGCCGCACGCGGGTGTGTCACCTGATGGGCGGCGCCTGTGGCGGTCCGGGGGTGGGATACATCCGCAGGAGCGGAGAGGAGCTGCGCATGCCGGGGACCACGCGGGCCGGGCTGCTGGCGGAGCTGGGCGTGGTGTCCCGGCGGTACATGGCGGCCCATGCCCTGTTCAACCAGGCGCTCGCCGACCACCTGGGCCTGCACCCCACCGATCTGCAGTGCCTGAACCTGCTGACGCTGGAGGACGGTCCGGTGACCACGGGCCGGATCGCGGAGCTGACGGGGCTGACGACCGGTTCGGCGACGCGGCTGGTGGACCGGCTGGAGCGGGCGGGGTACGCGGCGCGGGAGCGGGACGCGGGGGACCGGCGGCTGGTGCTGGTGGCGGTGGTGCCGGAGCGGGCGGCCGAGTTCGGGCGGGTGTGGGAGCGGCTGGGCGGCGGCTGGTTCGCGCTCTTCGACGACCTGGACGACGCCGAACTCTCCCTGTTCATCGACCATATGAGGCGTACGACGGACTTCAGCGCGGAGCAGGCGGCCCGGCTGCGGTCGGGGGAGGCCCCGGACGACTGGCCGGCCTCGGCGTCGTAGCGGTCCCGGGCCCGGTGGACGAGGGGTGCTCACGCCCCGGGTCGCGCAGACGTGTCCGCCGGCCGACGCGGTGAAGGCGCACGCGTGGTCGGCGGAGGGCGGGGTGCGGGGGGCGGCTGGTGCCGTAGGCGTCCGGCGGGGGGTGGAATAGGAAGGGGCGGGGAGTCGTTCCAGGGGTATAGTTGAAGCATAAACAACCTGGAGGGTGAGCGGCCATGCAGTTCGGTATCTTCAGCGTCGGGGATGTCACGCCCGACCCGACCACGGGACGTACGCCGACCGAGCGCGAGCGGATCAAGGCCATGGTCGCCATCGCGCTGAAGGCCGAGGAGGTGGGCCTGGACGTCTTCGCGACCGGCGAGCACCACAACCCGCCCTTCGTGCCGTCCTCGCCGACCACCATGCTCGGCTACATCGCCGCCCGCACCGAGAGGCTGGTCCTCTCCACCTCCACCACCCTGATCACCACCAACGACCCGGTGAAGATCGCCGAGGACTTCGCGATGCTCCAGCACCTGGCCGACGGCCGGGTGGACCTGATGATGGGACGCGGGAACACCGGCCCGGTCTACCCCTGGTTCGGGCAGGACATCCGCCAGGGCATCAACCTCGCGATCGAGAACTACGCCCTGCTGCACCGCCTGTGGCGCGAGGACGTCGTCGACTGGGAGGGGAAGTTCCGCACCCCGCTGCAGGGCTTCACCTCCACGCCCCGCCCGCTGGACGGCGTACCGCCGTTCGTCTGGCACGGCTCCATCCGCTCGCCGGAGATCGCCGAGCAGGCCGCGTACTACGGCGACGGCTTCTTCCACAACAACATCTTCTGGCCGGCCGACCACACCAAGCGCATGGTCGAGCTGTACCGGACCCGGTACGCCCACTACGGGCACGGCACCCCCGAGCAGGCGATCGTCGGGCTCGGCGGCCAGGTGTTCATGCGGAGGAACAGCCAGGACGCGGTGCGCGAGTTCCGCCCGTACTTCGACGTGGCGCCGGTCTACGGGCACGGGCCGTCGCTGGAGGAGTTCACCGCGCAGACCCCGCTGACCGTGGGCTCCCCGCAGCAGGTCATCGAGAAGACGCTGTCGTTCCGCGGTTACGCCGGCGACTACCAGCGCCAGCTGTTCCTGATGGACCACGCGGGCCTGCCGCTGAAGACCGTGCTGGAACAGCTCGACCTGCTCGGCGAGGAGGTCGTGCCGGTGCTGCGCGCGGAGTTCGCCAGGAACCGCCCGGCCGGCGTGCCGGACGCGCCCACCCACGGCTCGCTGCTGGCCGGAGCCAGGGCGAAGGAAGGTGCACAGGCATGAAGCTCGTCGTCGTCTCGGCGGGGCTGAGCGTCCCGTCCTCCACCCGGCTGCTCGGCGACCGGCTGGCCGCCGCGGCCGCCGCGCAGGCCCCGGCCGACGTCCAGGTGATCGAGCTGCGCGACCTCGCCGTCGAGATCGCGCACACCTTCACCAACGGCTTCCCGGGCCGGGCGCTGGCCGAGGCCTTCGACACGGTGGCCGGGGCCGACGGGCTGATCGTGGTCACCCCGGTGTTCTCGGCGTCGTACAGCGGGCTGTTCAAGTCGTTCTTCGACGTGCTGAGCGTGACCGACGAGGACGCCCTGGCCGGGAAGCCGGTGCTGATCGCCGCGACCGGCGGCACGGCCCGGCACTCGCTGGTCCTGGACCACGCGCTGCGGCCGCTCTTCTCCCACCTCAAGGCCGTCGTCGCCCCCACCGGCGTCTACGCCGCCTCGGAGGACTGGGGCGCCGAGGGCCTGGACGGCCGCGTCGAGCGCGCGGCCGGGGAGCTGGCGGCGCTGACGGCCGGGCCGGCCGCCGCCCGCCCGCGGCCCCGGCGGGACTCCTTCGCGGAGGTCACCCCCTTCGAGGAGCGGCTGGCCGCGCTGCGGTCCGCCGGGTGAGACACGGGTGGGAAGCGGTCCCCGGCGTCGTCCGCCGGGGCCGGAGGACGGCGGCGGTTGGCACACTGGGCACGTGCCCCACACCGTTCTGCTCGCCGAAGACGACCGAGCCATCCGCAACGCCCTGGAACGCGCCCTCACCCTGGAGGGTTACCGGGTCACGGCCGTCGCCGACGGCGTCGACGCCCTCGCGCAGGCCCACCGCGGCCGGCCCGACGTCCTGGTCCTCGACGTGATGATGCCCGGCATCGACGGGCTCCAGGTGTGCCGGGTGCTGCGCGCCGAGGGCGACCGCACACCGGTGCTGATGCTGACCGCGCTGGTGGAGACCGCCGACCGGATCGCGGGACTGGACGCGGGCGCCGACGACTACGTCGTCAAGCCGTTCGACGTCGAGGAGGTCTTCGCCCGGCTGCGCGCGCTGCTGCGCCGGGCGGCCCCCGCGGCACCGGCCCCCGAGCCCGTGGCGGAGCCGGAGCCGGACACCTCCGGCCGGTTCGTGGAGGCCGCCGGGCTGCGCATGGACCCGCAGGCGCGCCGGGCCTGGCGGGGGAGGCGGGAGCTGGAGCTGACCCGCACCGAGTTCGAGCTGCTGGAGCTGCTGATCCGCCACGCGGGCATCGTCCTGGACCACTCCACCATCTACGACCGCATCTGGGGCTACGACTTCGGCCCCGGTTCCAAGAACCTCGCCGTCTACGTCGGCTACCTGCGCCGCAAGCTCGACGAGCCCGGCGCGCCGCAGCTGATCCACACCGTGCGCGGAGTGGGCTACGTGCTGCGGGAGGGCTGAGTGGCGTACGGGCGGACGGCCTCCCGCAGACGGCTGCGGCTGCTGTCCCTGGGGACCACCTTCGCGGTGGCGTTCGCCGCGGTCACCGCCACCGTCACCGTCCTGGTCGGGATCCTGTCGTACGGCGCCGCCGCCCGGCTGGTGCGGGTGGACCAGCAGTCCGTGTTCGACGAGGTCGTGCAGGACCTGCGCGGCGAGGTCCGGGAGAACCGGATGTCGCCGCACGACTTCTCCTCCGCCGCGCCCGGCCACGACCTGGTGCGGCCCGCGCGCACCGACGTACAGGTGCTCGGGCCGGACGGCGGCGTCGTCGACCCGGGCGACCCGGGGCTGCCGGTGGTCGACGCCGACCGGCGGGTCGCGGGCGCCGCGACCGCGGGACGGGTGGTCGTGCACGCGGACGTCGACGTCGGCGACGACGTCTACCGGGTGGCGACCGTCGCGCTGGGCGGCGAGCGGGGCGCGGTGCAGGTCGCGCAGGAGTTCAGCGACACCGAGGACCTGCTGCGGGCGCTCCAGCGGCGCACGCTGGTCCTGATGGCGGCGGTGGTGGTCGGCGCCGGGCTGTTCGGCTGGTGGCTGGCCCGGCGCATCACCCGCCGTCTGGTCGTCCTCACCCACACCGCCGAGGCCGTCGCCCGTACACGCCGGCTCGGCATCCAGGTGCCCGTCGCCGGCTACGACGAGGTGGGGCGCCTCGGCCGCGCCTTCGACCGGATGCTGGGCCGGCTCGCCCAGTCCGAGGAGGACCAGCGCCGGCTGGTCCAGGACGCCGGGCACGAGCTGCGCACGCCGCTCACCTCGCTGCGCACCAACATCTCCCTGCTGCGCCGCATCGACGAGCTGCCGCCCGCCGCCCGCGAGGAACTGGTCGCCGACCTCGCCCAGGAGGCCCGCGAACTGACCGACCTGGTCAACGAGCTGGTCGACCTCGCGGCCGGACAGTCCGACACCGAACCGCCGCGGCGGGTCGACCTCGCGGACGTCGCCGAGGACGTCGCGGGACTCGCCCGGCGCCGCACCGGGCGCGAGATCGTGGTGGTCGCGAGCGGCGACACCACGACCGACGGGCGGCCCGGGATGCTCACGCGGGCGCTGTCCAACCTGGTGGAGAACGCGGTCAAGTTCGACCGGGACGGCCGTTCCCCCGTCGAGATCCACGTCGTGGGACCGGCGCGTCCGGGCACGGTCCGGGTGGAGGTGCGCGACCGCGGCCCCGGCATCGCCGACGACGACCTGACCCGCGTCTTCGACCGCTTCTACCGCGCCGCCGACGCACGCTCCCTGCCGGGGTCGGGGCTCGGCCTCTCCATCGTCCGGGAGGTCGCGCTCGCCCACGGCGGGGCGCCCTACGCCTTCCGGCGGGAGGGCGGCGGCACGGTGACCGGGTTCACGGTGGGCGGCGTGGCCGGGCGGCCGGCGGACGGGTGAGCGGTGGCCTGCCCGCGTCCGGCAGGAAGGCGGCGGCTGTCGCCCCGGGGACCGGTCCGGGCGAGGAGCGGGGGAGCGCCGGTCAGCGTACGAGGAGGTCGATCACGCCCGTCAGGTCCTCCTCGCCGCTGCCCTCGGACAGGCGGCGGCGCATCAACGCGAAGTACGGGGCGAGCAGTTCCGGACTGACGCCCTGCTGCTCGGCGGTGTTCAGGAAGGTCGGGGTGCCGGCCACCTGCATGGCGAGGCTGGAGACGACGCCCTTGGTGTAGTCGCCGCTGCGCAGCTGGTCGGCGGTCTGGTGCACGGACGGGGCCATCGCGGTGAGCCAGCCGGCGAGCAGCGGGGCGAGCGACGCGGGGTCGATGTCCTCCTTGCGGATCAGGGCGAAGGCGTGCGCGGCCCCGGCGAACATCCCGTACATCGCGCTGAGCAGGGCCACGTCGTGCAGGGCCGCGAAACCCGGGTCCTCGCCGACGTAGTTGGTGCCGAGCGGCACGCCCAGCGTCTCCGCGTGCCGCTCGAACAGTTCCCGCGAGCCGCTGTAGAAGACGTAGCCGCCGGCCTCGGGGACGCCGACCATCGGAGGGACGGCCATGATCC
This sequence comes from Streptomyces sp. 12E, assembly GCF_055633275.1. Lineage (NCBI taxonomy): Bacteria > Bacillati > Actinomycetota > Actinomycetes > Kitasatosporales > Streptomycetaceae > Streptomyces > Streptomyces sp. 12E. The sequence continues at coordinate 4,122,859 of NZ_JBVNCJ010000001.1, forward strand.
CGCCGTCCAGGTAGCGGGCGCCGCGCTCGCGGGCCCACGCGGCGCGGGCCCGGGCCTCGGCCGGGGTGGTGGTGGTGAGGTTGACCAGGTCCCGGCCGGTCAGGTCGGCGCCGGCCAGCGTCTCCCCGACCGAGGCGTCGTCCAGCAGACAGACGACGACCAGCGTGTTCGCCGCGACCGCGGCGGCGGCGCCGTCCGCGACCTCCGCCCCCTCGGCGGCGAGCGGCGCGGAGCGGGCCGGAGTGCGGTTCCAGACGGTGACCGGGTGACCGGCGGCGAGCCAGGTACGGGCCAGTTCGGCGCCCATCGCGCCGAGGCCCAGCAGCGTGACGGGAGTCTTCTCCACAGGGTTCTGTGCCATGCCGAATAGACTGGGAGCAGGCCCGGAAGTGATCAAGTACGCACTTCGGAGTGGGTGGTTACCCCGGGGTGAGCGAGCACGTCGGAGGGGTGGGGCATGACGACGCTGAACCGGCCGAGCACACCGGACGGGCACGTCTGCGGGATCGACACCGCGATGGAGGTGATCGGCGGCAGGTGGAAGGTGCTGATCCTCTGGGCGCTCCACGAGCACCCCCACCGTCGCTTCGGCGAGCTGCGCCGACTGCTCCCGGGCGTCACCGAGAAGGTGCTCGCCTCCCACCTGCGGGAGATGGAGGCGGACGGCGTCGTGCGCCGCGTCTCCTACGACGAGGTGCCGCCCCGCGTCGAGTACTCCCTGACCGAGGACGGCGAGCGCCTCAACGAGGCACTCGAGCCACTGGCCGCCTGGGGACGCGGACGGACGGCCGTCCGGGACGTGGGGGAGAGGACCGGCCGGAGCACGCCGCCGGTGCGGGAGGCCCCGCCGCTCGTGCGGTGAGGGGACGTCGTCCCGGAGGGCCCCCGGCCGGCCGCGCCGAGGGGCGTGTTCCCGCGCGGGCGGACGCGGGCGGCGTCCCCGTCGGTCATGACCGTGGACGCGCCGTTCACTCCCGCAGGGGCAGCGCCGTGAGCGCGTCCGCCCGGAGGACGTAGACGTGCCCGGGCGTCGCCGTGAGGGAGTGGGAGACCGTGTCGCGCGCGGGTCCGGAGTAGGTCCACGCGACCTCGCGGTCCCGCAGGTCCACCGCGTACAGCAGCCGGCGCTCGTCGAAGGGGGTCAGCAGGGCCAGCCCGCCGCGCAGCAGGAGCTCGCCGAGCCACAGCCGCATCGGGGCGCGGTGGTCCCAGAGGAACCCACCGGTCGCGGCGTCCAGCGCGATCAGGCGCCAGGCGGTCCGCTCGGCCGTGCCCCGGGTGTCCCCGGGCGCCGCGACGACGTACACCACGCCGTCCCGGACGGCCGGTGCGCCGTAGACCGGTCCGCCGGGCCAGGCGCTGGGCTCGTCGGCCCCCCAGCGCCAGAGCGTCTCACCGCTGTGCGCGTCGAGCGCCAGCACCTCGCCCTGGCTGACGTGGATCCGCCCGTCCCGCACCGCGGCCGCGCTCGGCGCCGGCAGGTCGCTCTCCTCCCCCACGTCGTACCGGGCCGGATCCACCAGCCGCTCGTCGTACAGCGTCCGGCCGGTGTCGGCGGCGCGGACGGTCAGCCCGAGCCGGGTGACGCAGACCAGCCGTCCGCCCTCGGCGACGGCGCTCAGCGGTTCGGCCCCCACGCCCTTCTCCGGCAGTTCCGCGCGCCAGCGCTCCGCGCCGCTGCCGAGGTCGTACGCGCCCAGGAACGGCCGCGCGGGCCCCCCGCCCCGGCCGGGCAGCCGGGCCAGGACGTAGACCGTCCGCCGGTCTGCCGTCAGCAGGGCCGTCGGCTCCAGGGCCGGGTCGCCCAGGGAGTCGTGCAGCGGGCTCGTCCGGCCCGTCTCCGGATCGAGCCGGAGGAGCGCGGGGCGGGCCGGGGACGCCCCCGCCGGGCCTTCGTCCTCGTCGAGGACGGCGAGCAGTCCGCCGTCCGTGCCCAGGACGTCCCGCAGCGGGTCCCGCGACCACTTCTTCCGCCCGGTGACGACGTCCACGGCGGTGTAGCGGGGCCGGAGCGCGTCCCTGACCAGGACGACACCGCCCGCCGCCACGGGCCGGACCTTGTTGTCGAAGGCACCCTCGAACGTCCAGTCGGCCCCGGGCGGGCCCGTCCCGGCGTCCGCCGCGGTCCGCTCGCCGTTCCCGGCGTCCCGCCGGTCGCGCCGGGTGTACGCGACGGCGCCCGCCGTCAGGCCGCCGGCCGCGAGGATCCCCCCTCCCAGCGCGAACAGGGCCCGGCGCCGTGGCGGTCGCGGCGCGTCGGGCGCCGTCCGCGCGACGGCGTCCGGAGCGGGCGCAGGTGAGCGTACGGGGCGCAGGTCCCACAGCCGTGTGGTGCGGTCGACGAGGTCGGCGAGGACCGCCTCCGGCAGCGACTCCGCGAACGTGCCTGCTCCCGCCCCGAGTTCCGGGGCGAGCCGGGACGGCGCCGGGCGGTCCGCGGCCTCCTTGCGCAGGCAGGACGCGACGACCGTCCGCAGGCCGTCGGGTACGCGGGTCAGGTCCGGCTCCCCGTACCGGACGCGGTACAGGACGTCCGCCGCACTGTCCCCCGGGAACGGTGGGCGTCCGGTCGCGGCGAAGAGCAGCACACCGCCGAGGGCGAAGACGTCGCCCTCGGGGCCGTGGTCGTGCCCCGTCGCCTGCTCCGGGGACATGTAGGCCGGGGTGCCCACGACCTGCCCGGTCCGGGTGAGCCGCCGGGCGCCGAGCGCACGGGCGATGCCGAAGTCGATGATCTTCGGGCCGGCCGCGGTGAGGAGGATGTTGGACGGCTTGAGGTCGCGGTGCACGATGCCCGTGCGGTGGATCTCGCCGAGCGCGTCCGCCAGGTGGGCGCCCACGGCGCGCACCGTGTGCTCGGGCAGCGGCCCCGCCAGACGCACCGCCTCGTCGAGCGAGGGTCCGAGCAGGTACTCGGTGGCCAGCCAGGGAACGGCCCCGTCGGGGTCGCAGTCGATCACGGCCGCGCCGTGCCGGGCGCCGATCGCGCGTGCCGCCTCCGCCTCCAGACGGAACCGGACGCGGAACTCGGGTTCGGCGGCGAACCGCGGGTGCACCGTCTTGAGCGCGACGGTGCGCCCGCCGGGCGAGCGGGCCAGGAAGACCGTCCCCATGCCGCCGCTGCCCAGCCTGCCGATCAGCCGGTAGCGGCCCAGGCGGTCCGGGTCGTCGTGGGCGAGGGGCCGCACGGTGCTCATGTGACGCTCACTCCACCGGGACGCCGTAGAAGAACCTGCCGTACCGGACCACGCAGATCCCGTCGACGGTCAGCAGCTCGTACGGTTCGAGACCGCCGGCGTCCTGCTCGCCCACGGCCTGGAACTTCCACAGCCGCTCGCCGTTGGCGGCGGCGAACGCGGTGACCTGGACGGAGTCGAGGGACAGCGCGGTCGCGCCGGACGCGCTGACGGCCACGGAAGGGGCCGCACCGGTCCCGGCCAGGAGGCCGGTCCCACGGCTCCACTGCCGCCGGCCGCTGACCGGGTCGAGGGCGTGGACGGTCGGGTCGTTGTCCGCGACGTACAGGGTGTCCTCGGTGAGGACCGGCGTCCCGTACGCGCCGTGCGGGTTCCTGTGGGAGGTGCGCCAGAGCTCCCGGCCGGTGCGCAGCTCGTACGCCCGCAGCTCGCGGTCCTGCGAGGCGTACAGCGTTCCCGCGCCGGACAGGGCGCACGAGGCGCCGATGGTCAGACCGCCGATCGTCCTCGCCCACACCTCCCCGCCCGAGGCGCGGTCCAGCGCGTAGAACTCCTGCAACCCCTCGGGCTGCTTCTTCCGCGCCCTCCCGTCCTTGGGCCGGGGTGCGTCCCGCCACGACACCAGGAGGTCGCGGTGGGGTGCGGCCCAGGTGACGTACTCGTTCTCCGCGAGGGGTCTTCGCCACAGCGGTTCGCGCCGTACGACGTCGTAGGCGAACAGGGTGCGGGTCTTCCCGTCGGCGCCGTCGGTCTTGGTGCCGGCGCCCGCGGTCTTCTCGACGTCGCCCTTGAACCAGACCACCGCACCGTCCCGGGCCACCAGCTCGGGGCCGGCCATGTCCTCGCCGGATTCGAGGAGTTGCCCGTAGGGGACCTTGTGCCGGCGGGCGCCGTTCCGCACCGAGCGCCACAACAGCCCCTGTACGCCCAGCACCACGAGAAGCTCGTCGTCGACCCGCAAGGGGTGGGCGGCGAGGTCCAGCGGTTCCCTGCGTCGCCACAGCTCCCTGCCCGTACGGACGTCCACGGCGACGAGGGAGTCCCCCGGCAGCAACAGCACGTCGCCGTGCAGGGCGGCGCTGCCGAAGAGCAGGGTGTCCGGCATGCCGTACGCCCACAGCGCCGCCGGGGGCGCTCCGGGGACGGGTGCGCGCGGCTTCCGCGCGGCCGGCTTCCCCGTCGTGGCGGGGCGCGGGCCGTCGTCGGTCGCCCACGCCGTGACACCGCCGCCGAGCGCCAGCCCCGCCGCGCCGGACAGCGCCCCGGTCAGCAGGGTCCTGCGATCGGGGCGCGCGAAGCGGCGCGTGGGGGGACGGTCCGCCGCGGCCCCCCGCCCGTCCGCCGTGCCGGCTGCGGGCGCCGGGCTCGCGTCCGGCACGGTGGGCGTGGCCGGGACGGCGGGCGCGGCCTCCTCCCGGTCCTCCCGCACCTCCAGCCCGAGCACGGCCGACGCCTGCTCCGCCAGGGCGGCGGTCAGCCGGGCCGGCAGCCGGCCCGCGCTCACCGCGGCCGCCGCGCCGGAGGGGGCGAGGACGGCCGCGAGCACGGACGGCTCCGGCCGCCGCGCCGGGTCCTTGGCCAGGCACCGGGCGAGCACCGGGCGCAGCTCCTCGGGGACGGGGGCGAGGTCGGGCTCCTGGTGCGCGATGCGTGCGGCGGCCCGGTGGCGCGCGGCGCCGCGGGAGACGCCCCCGGCGGCGGGACGCGCGGCGGCGCCGTCCGTGTCGTCCGTGTCGTCCGTGTCGTCCGTGTCGTCGGTGTCGTCGGTGTCGTCCGTGTTCTCCGTGTCGTCCGCGCTCTTCACGTCCTTCGCATCGAAGGGGTTCGTGCCCGTGGCCGCGTACGCCAGCAGTGTGCCCAGCACGAAGACGTCGGCGGGCGGCCCCGGCCGGTGGCCGGCGACCTGCTCCGGTGTCAGGTAGCCGAGCGTCACGGCCAGCCCGCCCCCCGGCCCCTCCGCCGCCGCCGTGGCCGCGCCCAGCGGGCCGAACGCGCTGATCCGGGGACCGTCGGCGGTCAGCAGCACCACCTCGGGACCGATCCCCTGGAACGCTTCGCCGGCCGCCGTGCGGGCGCGCTCGAGCGTCTCGGCGAGGGCCGCGCCCAAGGCCCGTACGACCGGTTCGGGCAGCGGCCCCGCCAGGGCCACGGCCTCGGCGAGCGAGAGGGAAGGGGTGAACGGCGAGGCGAACCAGGGCACCGGGTCGTCCGGGGCGGATTCGAGTACGGGCTGCGCCCACGGCCCCGCCAGCCGTGCCGCCGCGAGCTCCCGGCGGAAGCGGCTGCGGAAGACGGGGACCGCCGCCAGCCGTGGCTCCGCCGCGGTGACGGTGACGGTGCGTCCGTCGCCCCCTCGGGCCAGGTAGCTCCGGGTGGTGCCCGCGCTCCGCAGCACCGCAAGTGTCCGGTACGGGCCGAACTGCCGTGGGTCCGCCCCGCTCAGATCCCTCACAGTCCCCAACCCCCCTTTGTCGCAAGGACGATGGGAAAGCCTAGGACACCGCGACGGCACGTGTCGGCCCGCACCGTCACAGCCGGGTCACAGCGGAGGCAGGGCGAACAGCCGCTCCCCGCACTGCATGACCGGTACGCCGTGCACCACCGCCACCAGCCACGCGCCCGCCGGATCGCCCGGCGGGACGAAACGGTACTGCTCCTCCATCGTGCTGACCCGTACGGCGAGGACGCCGGCCGCGGGGTCGGCCGGCGTCAGGTGGACGCCGTCGCCCGCGACGACGGGGGCGACACCGGCACGCGGCCCCGGCAGGCTGCCGAACGGGTCCCACGACCCACCCATGTCGAACTCCCCGCCGGAGGCGGGGTCCCGGCACGCCACCCTGCGCAGGACGTCGCCGTCCGCCGCGTACAGGTGTCCGCCGCGCACCGTGGGCGGCCCGAAGCCGGCGGGGTCCTGGCTCGGCAGCTCCCAGAGCCGCTCGCCGTCCGCGGGGCGCAGGGCGCACAGCCGCGCGCCGCCCAGGTAGACGCCGTCGCCGTCCGCGGCGGGCCGTGACGCGGCGCCGGACCCGGTGTCCTGCCGCCAGGCCTCCGAGCCGTCCCGGGCGCGCAGCGCGTGCACCACGCCGTCGTCCCCGGTGAGCAGGAGCAGCCCATGGGCGACGGTGGCCCGCGCGGCCGCACCGGTGCCGGAGGGCGCCGTCCGCCGCCAGCGCCGGGTGCCGTCCCCGGTGCGCACGGCCGTGATCCCGCCGGAGCCGTCGAGCCCGTACACGGTGTCGCCGTCGGCGGCCAGGAGGGTGCGCAGCCCGCCGGAGCCGCGCCATCGCACGTCTCCCGTGTCCGGTGCGAGGGCGACCGGCGCGCCGTCCCCGTCGAGGGCGAGGGGCCGCCCGGCGGTCACCACGGTGCGGATGCCCTCCGTCCGCCAGCGCTCCCGGCCGGTACGGGCGTCGAGGGCCACCACGCCGTCGCCGGGGAGCGCGGCCAGCAGCAGTGTTCCCGCCGCGGTCGGCGGGAACGGCGGCTCGGGCGCGAGGCCGGAGACCTCCCACAGGGGATCCGGCTGGGTGCCGGGGGCGCCCGTCCAGCGCGGCACGGGAGCCGCGGCGGCGTCGCTCCGGGCGCCGTCGCCGGCGTACCACCGCCAGGCCGTGGCGCCCGCGCCGACGGTGAGCAGTGACCCGCCGGCCGCGGCGAGCACCGAGCGCCGCGGCAGCCGTCGGTCACCCGGACGTCCCCGGGGGACCGGGCGCCCGGCCAGTTCGGCGGCGCGGCGCTCGCGTGCGGCGATGTCCAGCAGGACGCCCGACGGCAGCCAGTCCGCCGGAACGCGGGCGGCCCTGCGCCCGAGGAGCGCCGCGCCCGCGCCCGCCCGGCCGCCGCCGCCCTCGCCCCACAGTTCCCGGAGCTCCGCCGCCGTCGGCCGCAGTGCGGGGTCCTTGGCCAGGCACCGGGCGAGCATCCGGCGCAACCCGTCCGGTACGGAGGCGAGGTCGGGCTCCTCGTGGACGACGGCGAAGTCCACCAGCGCGGCGGGGGCGTCGAACGCGTGGCGCCCGGTGCTCGCGAAGGCGAGCAGCGCCCCCAGCACGAAGACATCGCTCGGGGGCCCGAGTTCACCGCCCAGGACCTGCTCAGGCGACATGTAGCCCGCGGAGCCGGGCCGTTGCGCGGTCAGGGTGAGGGCCGTGGCGTCCGGCATCCGCGCGATGCCGAAGTCCACGACGCGCACCCCGTCGGCGGTCAGCAGCACGTTGGACGGTTTCAGGTCCCGGTGCACGACTCCGGCCCCGTGCAGCGCCAGCAGCGCGCGGGCGAGCAGGGCGCCCAGCACCCGGACCGTCTCCGACGGCAGGGGCCCCCGGTCGGTGACGGTGCGCTCCAGCGTGGGCCCGGGGACGAACTCCCCGGCGAACCACGGCACACGGCCGTCGAGGCCGGCGCCGTACACCCTCGCTACGCACGGATCGCGCACGGCGCCCGCCGCGCGTATCTCGCGCTCGAAGCGCGCCAGGAAGTGCGGATCGCCCGCGTGCTCGGACCGCAGGGTCTTCACCGCGGCCAGCCGCCGCCCCGCCTGCCCCAGGTAGACGGTCCCCATGCCGCCGGCCCCGAGCACGCCCAACAGCCTCCACGGCCCGAGCCGTTCCGGATCGCCGGTCCCCAGAGGCCGCACCAGTTCCGCCACGGCGCCGATCGTAGGGGGCCCGGGCCAAAACCGTCACCGGGCGGCCGAACCGGCCCATGAACACGGAAGGCGCGGAACGGTGGCAGGTCATCGCGGCGCGGCCGCCGCCCGCCCGCCGCCGGTCGCGGTCTCCTCCGCCGTGTCCGCAGCGGCGGACACGGCGGAGCGGAACGATCCGGCAGGGGGCACGGCCGCCGGGTCCGCCGTCCGGCGCAGCAGGTCCAGGCGGTAGGAGTTGCCGTGGCGTCTCGCGTCCCGGCCGTCGGCCTGTCGCAGGTCGGCGTGGCGGCGGAAGACCTGGTGCACCGCGTGCCCGGTCATGACGTCCCCCTCCTGCGCGTCGTGCACCCAGTGCGCGAGCAGCAGATGGCCGCCGGGCTTCAGCAGGCCCGCGACACGGGCGGCGGTCGTCTCCAGGTCGGTGGCGGAGAGGTAGTAACCCACCTCGGACATGACCACCAGGTCGACCGGACCGACCCGCTCGTCCGCGGCGCTCAGCTCCTCCGGGACGCGCAGTGTCGCGAACGCGACGTTCGCGAGGTCCGCGCAGGTGGCTTCGGCCTGCTCGATCGCGGCGGCCGAGCAGTCCGTGGCCAGCAGCGTGTCGCACCGCGGTGCCAGCAGCCGGGTGAGGGCACCGACCCCGCAGCCGATCTCCAGGGCGGCGCCGAAGCGTCCGGCGGGCAGCAGGGAGACGGTGTCGGCGAACTTCTCGCGCTCGTAGGTCTTGCGCAGGGTCCCCCACGGGTCGGGCTTCGACCGGTAGACCTTGTCGAAGTGGTCGGTCGACACGGACTTCCGTGGGGCGACGGGCACGAGGCGTTCCTCTCGTTCGGACGGGTGCGGACGGGTGCGGACGGGTGGGGAAGAGGCCGTCATGGGCGGGGGGCGCCGGTGTCCAGTGGGGTGAGTTCCCAGAGGAGTTCCGCCTGGAGCGGGCCCGGGCGGCGCAGGAACGGGCCGTGTCCCACGGCCACCGGGGTGAGCTGCGAGGCGTAGTGCAGTACCGCCGCGCGCTTCGCCGCCCATTCCGTCTCGTCCAGCCGGATGTCGTGTGCCACGCGCAGGCGGTACGCGGTCGCGAGTTCCCGGTAGGCGCCCCCGTGCGTCTCGTCGGCGGCCAGCCGGTCCACGGCCGCGTCCGTGCCCCATCCGCGCACACCGCCGGTGTACGGGAGGTCCGCGTACACGTACGGCGGCACGCCGACACGTCCCGCGAGCGCCGCCAGGGACTGGTCGCGGACGGCCGCGTGGTCCGGCTGGTCGGTGCCGAGCGGCACCAGCACGCGGGTGTCCGGGTCCAGGGCCCGCAGGAACTCGGTGAGTCCGGCGAGCTCGCCGGACCGGCGGTAGGGGCCGTCGGGGTTCGGCAGCGTCAGCTGTTCCGCGCCCATCGCGGCGCAGGCCAGCGTGTCCTCGGCGAGCCGGGCCCGGTGCGCCTCGCCGGGCGTCGCGAAACCGCAGCCCGCGTCCCACCAGGACACCCGGCCCGCCGGCGGGGCGCCCCCGTGGACGGTGAGCACGGCCGTGGGACCGTCCGTCCGGGCGATGAAGCCGGCGACGGAGAGCGCGGCGTCGTCGAAGTGCGGTGAGACGACCACGGTGGCCCAGCGCGGCCCGCGGTCCACGCGGGCCGTCACCGGTCCTCCGGCCCCGCACCCGGGTCGGCGCCCACCGCCGTCACCAGCAGTCCCGCGGACGTCTTGCCGGCCGGGCTCGCGATGTACTCGGCGACGAGCCGGCGTGCCTCCGCCTTGTCCTCCTCGGGGATCACGTTCGGGAGGGCGAAGTCGGGGTCGGCCCGCCGCAGTTCCTCGACCGCTTCGTAGTACTCGTGGCGCAGCAGCGCCCACACGGCCCCGTCGTGGTAGCGGCCGTCGAGGTAGAAGTACTCGCGCAGGATGCCCTCGAGGGTGAAGCCGGTTCCGGTCACGAGCCGCAGCACGTTCTTGTTGTACAGCGCGGTGGTGAACTGCACGCGGTGGGCGTTGCGGGCGTGGAAGAGGTGGTCGATGAGCAGTTCGAAGGCCTCTGCGCCCAGTCCGCGGCGCCACATCTCCGGCTCCCCGATCGCGCCGCCGATCGCATAACCGCCGGTCGGCCCCTGGGCCTTGTAGTGCACCGCGCCCACGGTCCTGTTCTGCCCGTCGCGCACCGCGAACTGCCGCAGTGCACCGGTGTGGTCGAGTCTGCGGAAGTCCTCCGCCGTGACGACGTCCCCCTCGGTGGCGGCCATGACGGCGGCCGCCGCATCCGGTCCGAACCACCGCGCCATCAGCGCGTAGTCCTCGTCGTCCGGCCGTTCCAGGCTGACCAGTCTGCCGTGCATGACACCTCCGTAGCGGCCCCGCGGGGACCTCGGTCGATACGCTGTCGTGTGGTCGCCGACGAGTCGTCAGCGGGCTGCCGTTGCCCCGGTGCCGGGCGCGGTCGCGCGCTGCCGTGCGAGGCGCTCCAGCCGGTCCGCGGCCTCGGGTGCGCCGCCCGCGGCCCGTGTCCGCTTCCGCAGCCTCCCGGCCTCGGCGCGGATGTCCGGGTCGGCCATGACCCGCAGCAGCGCCGCCCGCAGGGTCTTCGCGGTCACGCGCTCCGAGTCCAGGTGGACGCCGAGACCGAGCTCGGCGATGCGCGCGGCGACGGCGGTCTGCTCGTCGGTCTGCGGGACGGCCACCATCGGTGTGCCCTCCAGCAGCGCTTCCATCGTGCTGCCCATTCCCGCGTGGGTGACGAACGCGTCGGCGTGGCGCAGGACGTCGAGCTGCGGGACGTGGGGGCTGGCCTCGACGTTGTCGGGCAGGGGTCCGAGGGTGGCGGGGTCGAGACCCGGCCCGTACGCCATGACGACCTGCCAGGGCAGACCCGCCACCGCCTCGCCGCACATGCGGAAGAACTCCGGCCGGTCGTAGCGGGCCGTGCCGAGAGCGATCAGCAGCACCGGTCTGCCGTCGCCGGCGGGGCGCCAGCGGCCCTGGAAGGCGCGGTCGCCGACACACGGCCCGACGAAGGCGAACCGGTCGTCGAAGGTGTCCCCGGCGTACTGGAACGAACGCGGCAGGAAGACCAGGCGCAGCTCCTCGGTGTGTCCGAGGAACTCGCCCACGGACCGCCCGGACAGCCCGTGCGTGACGAGGAAACGGGACATTTCACGCGCGAACCGCAGCACGCCCGGGTGCAGCGGGTGGCGGGCGAGGAACCGGCCCTCCAGGGAGAAGTGTTCGTTGGAGACGAACGAGGGCCACATCTCCGCCGCCGGCGTCCGCCACTTGGCGGCCAGCACCCGGCCGGCCCAGGCGATCCCGTCGTAGGCGATCACATCGGGCCGGTCCGCCGCCCAGGCGTTCTCCAGCACCCCCAGGGCGGCCCTCGCCTCCCGCAGGAAGTCCATGGGCGAGATGTCGAGACCGTCGTCCGTGAGGGACGTGTCCACGGGGTTGGTGTAGACGAGGGGCTGCGCGCCTGCGGCCCGTACGACCGGAGCGAACGCCTCGGTCACCGCGTACGAGACGCGATGGCCGCGGCGCACGAGTTCCTCGACGAGGGCGAGCGTCGGATTCACATGACCGTGCCAGGCGATTCCGACGAACCCGACATGGAGCACCACGACACCCCCGTGTCATCGTCATTGACAAGCTTTGACTACGGATTCAGCATATTCGACAAGCCATGACAACGGTAGAGGGTGGGTGGCCCGATGAGGACATCGGCAGCGGAACGACCGGACACGGTGCCGGACCGGGCGGGGCGGCCGGGCCCCGTGCGGTGCCGCGTCGCGCTGGCCGCCACGGACGAGCCCCGGCTGGCCGCCGCCGCGGTGTCCGGTCCGCCGGAGCGGGTCGCCGCGCCGAGTGCGCACCGCACCCCGGCGGACGCGGTCACCTGGGCGCTGCGGACCGCGTTCGAGGCGCTTCCTGAGCCGGTGCGGCGCACCGCCCCGCTGTACGTCCTGTCCGGCGGCTACAGCACCTGGGCCGCCCGTCGCTTCGTCCGGCGCTGCCACGACACCGACCGGCGGCTGCGTCCCTCGGACTCCATCGGGCTGGAGGCCTCCGAGCTGGTACGCCCGTACACGACCGCCGCCGGGCACCGTGGGGCCTGCTACCTCCTCGCGCCGCTCACCGGAGACCTGTTCGCCGGGAACGCGCCGGACGGCCCCCGGCTCGCCCCGGTGGTGGCCGCCGTGGGCGGGACGGCCGTGGTCCTGGAGCTGTCCCTGTTCCCCGGCGGCCCGGACGCCACCGGCTGCCTCGCCGTTGCCACCGCATGGAGGGTCACCCGCACGTGAGCGACATCGTCATCACCGGACTGGGTCTGGTCACGCCGTTCGGCCGGGGCGTGCAGCCCTACTGGAACGGCCTGCTCGAAGGGCGCTCGGCCCTCGCCCCGGCGCCGGACCTCGCCGTTCCCTCGTACCGGGGGGAGCCCGTGGGCCGGGTCCCCCGGGCCGGCGAGGCGTCCCCGTGGACGCCGGGGGCCGCGCGGCCGTCCCGCAAGAGCGGCTACGCCCGCGTGGCGACGGCGGAGGCGCTGCGGGCCGCCGGACTGCCCGCGGTGCCCCGTGACGCCCTGGTGGTCCTGGCCGGGCAGGCACCGGCCCTCCAGTCGTCCGGCGCCGGGGGAGGAGCCTCCGGAGCCGGCGGACCCACCGAGGACCTCGGGGAGTTCTTCGGTCCCGACCCGACGGACGCGACAGGACCGGACCTCGCCCGGGAGCGTGTGGTCCACCTGTCGCACGCCTGCGCCACGGCGGCCTTCGCGGTCGGATTCGCCCGGGCCGCTCTGCGCGCCGGCCTGGCGCCGGTGGCCGTGGTGGCGGGGTCGTCGGTGCTCAACCGGTACGAGTACGCCAGCATGAAGGTCGTACGGGCCGTGAGCCCCGCCGCCGCCCGCCCCTTCGACGTCCGGCGCGCCGGCATCTCCATCGGCGAGGGCGCCGGCGCTGTCGTCCTGGAGACCGCGCGGCACGCCCGCGCCCGGGGCCGGGCGGCGGACCTGGTCGTCGCGGGAGCGGCCTGCGGGGTGGCCGGCGGCCGGGCGGCGTCGGACGCCGGCCTGATCACCGCGTGCATGCGCGACGCGCTGGACGACGCGGCGGTGGACCGCGTGGACCTCGTGCACGCCCACGCGACGGGCACGGTCCAGGGTGACGCGGCGGAACTCGCCGCGATCGAGGCCGTCGCCGGCGACCGGGACACACTGCCCGTCAGCTCCCACAAAGGGGCGATCGGACACCTGCTGCACGTTTCCGGCATTCCGGCCCTGGTGGCGGCCGCTTCGGCGCTGCGCACCGGCACCGTGCCGCCGACGCCGGGGCTCGGCACCCCGGAGCACACGGACCGGGTCCTCCTGCCCACGGCACCGCTGAGTGTGCCGACGGCCCGCGTCGCCGCGGTGAACAGCTTCGGGTTCGGCGGGAACAACGCCACGCTCGTACTGCGGCGTCGCTGACCGCCCGGCTCCGCGGCATCCGCCCGGGCGGGCGGACACCGTCCGCGACGGGGCGCCGGTCCGGGGCCCCAGGGCCCCGGACCGGCCGAACGGTCCCGCGTCGGGGCGAGGGCCGCGGCCCGTCCCGTTCCGCCGCCCGCGTGGGCGGAGGCCCGCGCCGCGCAGCCTCCGCCGCGGGTCAGCCCGCCACACCGACCATGGCCCGCAGGGCCTGTGTGTCCACCTTCCCGTTCGGGTTGAGCGGGAAGCCCGTCACCACGTGCACCGCGTTGGGCTGTTCGTACTCGGCCAGGTGCGGGGCCAGCCTCCGGCGCCATTCGACGGGCGGGGCGTCCTCCGGGTCCGCGACCACGAAGTGCAGCGCGCAGCCCCGCCGGCTGTCCTCGGCGGGCAGGACCTTCACCTGCCGTCCGCAGGCCTCCGCCTTGCGCTCCAGGCTCTCGGGGTAGAGCGTGAACCCGAGCCGGTGCACCGCCCGGTTGCGGCCCACCACCTGCAGTCGGCCGGCACCGTCGAGCCGGCCCAGGTCCTCCGTCGGGTACCAGGCGTCGCGCGCCACCGGCGACACCGTGCCGTCATCCCGCAGGTAACCCTCCATCAGGTCCGGGGACCGCACCTCGATGCCGCCCAGTTCGCCGGCCGCTGCCTCCGCGCCGTCGGCGGTGACGACACGCACCGCGACCCCGGGCAGCGGACGGCCGCAGCCGGTCGGCTCGTCGGGCGTGGCGAGCGCGACGTTGCCGAGTTCGGTCAGTCCGTACCCGTCGAGCAGGGGACGGCCCAGGACGGCGGGGAAGTCGGCGGCGAGCGGAGCCGGCAGCGGAGCGCCGCCCACTCCCCAGAGCCTGACGTTCCCGAGCCCGGCGCGGAGCTCCGGGCGGCGGCGTACGACACCGAGCAGCGTGTGGTAGGTCGAGGGCGCCGCGTCCACGGCCGTGACGCCGTGGGCGACGGCCCGGGCCACGGCCACGTCCACCCGCTGATACGGCGTGACGACCATGGTGCAGCCGGCCAGCCACCACAGCAGGACCACGGAGAGCCCGTACTGGTGCGAGAACGGCAGCAGCGGGGCCAGCACGTCGTCCGCGCGGTACCCCATGGCGCGGATGGTGCGCAGCGTGTTGCCGTGCACCGCGCGCCCGGACTTCACGATGCCCTTGGGACGGCCGGTGGTGCCCGAGGACCACAGCACGACGGCGTCGGTACGGGCGTACCACCTGCCGAGGTCGACCTCTCCGCCGTCCGGTGCGGCACCGGTGCCGAGCCCGGCGTGGCGGAGCACCCGCTCCTCGGGGAAGGCCCCGCCGGCCGGCCCGTCCGTCAGGAGCCAGCGCGCGCGGGTCCGTTCGGCCGCGCCCCGCACGTCGGCGGCGGACTGACGGTGGTCGACCGGCACGAGCGAGACGTCCAGGTGCATCAGGGCGAGCAGTGCCACGACGTAGTCGACGCAGTTGTCCCCCTTGACCAGGGCCCGGTCGCCGGCGCGGACGCCGTGGTCGCGCAGCGCCCGCGCGGCGGCGAGGACGCGCCGGGTGAGTGCCGCACCGGACAGCTGCCCGGCGGCGTCGACGAGGCCGGGAGCCGTGACGGAGGGCGCCAGCATGTCGGTCATGGATGCTCCGTTCCCAGGGAGTCAATTTTTGTAATTAACGAGTAGTCTAAAGTCATAGAAGCCATCGCATGAGGGAGTTCCCATGACTCGGAAGCGCACCGTCCTGGTCACCGGCGGCAATCGCGGAATCGGCCTGGCCGTCGCCCGGGAGCTCCTCACGGCCGGTCACCGGGTTGCCGTGACCTGCCGGGGCGCCTCGCCCGAGGGCCTGTACGCGGTCCGCTGCGATGTCACCGACACCGCCGAGGTCGACGCGGCGTTCTCGGCGGTCGAACGCGACCTGGGCCCCGTGGAGATCCTGGTGGCGAACGCGGGAATCACCGCCGACGGACCGTACGCCGTGATGAACGAGGAACGGTTCACCACCGTCCTCGACACCAACCTCACCGGTGCCCATCGCTGTGCGCGCCGCGCCGTCACGGGCATGATGCGCGGCCGGTGGGGCCGCATCGTCTTCATCGGTTCCGAGGTCGCCCTGTCCGGGAACGCGGGACAGGCCAACTACGCCGCCGCCAAGGCCGGCCTGATCGGCATGGGCCGCTCGCTCGCCCGCGAGCTGGGGCGCCGCGGCATCACGGTCAACATCGTCACGCCCGGCCTGATCCGTACCGACATGACCGCCGGTCTGCCCGCCCGCCATGTCGAGGAGCTGCTGGCCCGGGTGCCGGTGCCGCGCGCCGGCGAACCCGGGGACGTCGCGGCGGCCGTGCGCTGGCTGACCGACGAGAGCACCGGTTACGTCACCGGAGCCGTCGTGCCCGTCGACGGCGGGCTGGGCATGGGCCACTAGCGTGATCCTCGGCGTCCGGCGTCCGGCGTCCGGCGTCCGGCGTCGGAAGGCGCCTCGCACTCGATCACCCGGTCCGGCATCGGGCGGGCGCGGAAGCGGCCTTCGTCCGAGCACGTGCTCCGGCCCGGCGTGCGCCGCCGGCGCGTCGGACTAGGTCCCGGGAGGGCCGGGAACGGACGGACCGCCCTCCGGTGCCAGCAGCGTCGAGGTCACGGTGCTCACCGGCGATCCGTCGGCGCCACGGAACTCGCTCTCCAGGACGAGGACCTCCCGGTCACCGAGCCGGGACCGTTCCGCCAGCCGGACCCGCACCTGGAGTTCCTCCCCGGCGCACACCGCCCGGTGGTGCACGAACCGCTGCGCGCGGTGCAGGGCACCGGACGGATCGGCCAGGACGCCCCGGCAGCGCAGCAACCGGTCCTCGGCGCGGGCGGCGGCGACGACGAGGAAGGTGGGCGGCGCGAGCACATCCGGGTGCCCGAGCGCATGCGCCGCCGCGGTATCGGTGTACGCCGGGTCGTCGGCGCCCACGGCCGCCGCGAACTCCCTGATCTTCTCCCGTTCCACCGTGTACCGCCCGCAGTCCGTCCACAGTCCGGCCGCACCGGCCGGCTCCTCCGGAGGCAAGGCGTCCCCATGGTCGCCGGGGGCCGGGCGGCGCACCTCAGGTGGCCGTCATGTGATGGCCGCCGTCGGCGTGCACGATCTCACCGGTGGTGGCCGGGAACCACTCCGACAGCAGGCCGAGGCAGGTGCGGGCGACCGGCTCCGCGTCGGCCGGGTCCCAGCCCAGCGGCGCCCGCGCCGACCAGTCCTTCTCGAAGGCCGGTCCGTCACCGCCGATGCCCCGGGCCGCGAGGGTGCGCAGCGGTCCCGCCGCGACGAGGTTGACCCGCACGCCCTCGGACCCCAGGTCCCGGGCGAGATAGCGGGCACAGGCCTCGAGTCCCGCCTTGGCGACTCCCATCCAGTCGTAGCCCGGCCACACCCGGGAGGCGTCGAAGTCCAGTCCGACGATGGACGACCCGGGGCGCAGCAGCGGCCGGCAGGCCGCCGCGAGGGCCTTGAGGGAGAACGTGGAGGTGTGCAGGGCGGTCGCGACGTCGTCCCACGGCGCGTCGAGGAAACCGCCGTCGAGACAGTTCGCGGGCGCGTACGCCACGGAGTGCAGCACGCCGTCCAGGCCGTCGACATGGGTGCTCAGCCGGTCGGCGAGCGTGGCGAGGTGTTCGGGGTCGGTGACGTCCAGTTCCACGACCGGCGGTTCGACGGGCAGGCGACGGGCCAGTCGCCGGACGAGCGTGGGACGCCCGTAGGCGGTCAGCACGATCTCGGCGCCCTGCTCCTGCGCGAGCCGCGCCACGGCCATGGCGATGGAACTCTCGCTGATCACACCGGTGATGACCAGCCTCTTGCCGTCGAGCAGGCCGCTCATCCGGACTCCCTTGCTGCTTGAGACGTATGGACTGCGAAGGAGTGAGCTCCGGCGCCCGCACGGGGCGGGCGCCGGAGCTGGCGCTCAGCTCGCTCAGCAGTTGTTGCTGATGGTGCTGCTGATGCGGGCGGTCTCCTCGGCGGGGACCTCGAGACCCTGCAGGTCGAGAACGGTGGCCATGGTGTTTCCTCCTCTCCATGTCTTCGTCACGGACGGGCCGGCAACGTTCAGCAGCTGTTGCTGATGGTGCTGCTGATGCGGGCGGTCTCCTCGGCGGGGACCTCGAGACCCTGCAGGTCCAGAACGGTGGCCATGGTGTTTCCTCCTCTCCGGTGTGCTCGGTGGGCACGGAAACCGGTCGGTCGACGCCGACCGGAGCTCAGGTGGCGCGGTGCTCCGCGGCGGGTGCGGGAGCCGCGAACGGTGCCAGGAAGGGCAGGAAGTCCCGGCGTCCGTCCAGCGCGGCGGACAGGGCCAGCAGGACGCCCGGACCACCGGTCGCGAGGTCCATCGAGATCCTGCGCAGCTGCTCCCCGGGGAAGGCGAGCTGGCCGTGGAAGGACAGCGCGTGCCAGTGCAGCCTCGTCAGGTGCCGCTCCACGACCGGCCCCGGGTCCCGCTCCGGGTGCCGGCCGCGCAGCACGGCGAGCGTGGCCAGCAGTCCGGCCCGGCCGCCGAAGAGATGCGGCTCGATGGTGAACTCGGGTTCGGCGGCGCGTGTCAGGGCGGGCAGCGCGTGCTCCAGCCGGGCATCGGGACGGTGCGCCAGGACCTCGTCCGCGACCAGCGCGATGCCCGCGCTGCCCACCTCCAGATAGGGCAGCTGCCGGAAGCCGCCGTCCACCTGGAGGGAACCGTCGTCCGCCGGTGTGCACAGGTCCAGGTCCAGATGCAGTGCGCGTACCGCGAGGTCGAGGTGCGCGGCGTCGGCCGTCTCCTCGTACAGCCGCAGGAAGAACAGCGCCGCCCCGGTCCAGCCGCGCAGCAGGCCGGCGCGGCTGCCGTGGCCGGGGCCCGCCATGATGCCCGGGGCCTCGCCCGCGGTGACGGCGGCGGCGGTCCGCTCCGCCAGTTCCAGGGCCGGGCGCCGGTAGGCGTCGTCACCCGTCCGGGCGGCGAGGTCGAGAAGGTTGAGGCCGATTCCCGCGGCACCCCGGTACAGGCTCACCTCGCGCACCTGGGCGACCGCCTGCCGGCTGGTGTGCACCAGGCGTGCCGCCGCGTCGAGACGCCCCAGGCGGGCCAGCACATGAGCGATGCCGTGGGCGCCGTCGTAGAAGCCGGGCCTTGGCGGCACGTCCCGTCCGGCGGCGTCGAGCAGCCACTGCTCGTACTCGGGGTAGCGGCCCGCGCCACAGGTGTGCAGGGCCCACAGGACACCGGCCGCCCCATGGGCGAAGTTGACGCCGTCGGTCAGGAACTGCCGTACGTCACCGGGGAAGAGCCGGTCCGTGCGGTGCGGCGTGGCCGACAGCACGACGGCTTCCGCCAGCGACTTGCGCACCGCGCCCCAGTCGGGCAGCGCCGTGTCCAGGTCGACGCGGAGCGGCTCGCGCAGGGCGGCGGGCACCCGGTTCCGGGCCTCCTCGGACGGCGCGAGGTCACGGCGCAGCCGGTCCAGGGAACCGGCCGGGAGGGCGAACCTGCGCTCGGCCACGTCCACGAAGCGCGCCGTGCGCCCCGGGTCCAGCTCGTTCAGTCCGTTGAGCGGGAACAGCAGCCACAGCCGCAGTGCCGCCAGTGCGTGCAGGTCGATGTCGTAGCCCGTGCGTCCGGTGCCGGCGAAGCCGGGGTGGCCGAGGCCCAGCCGGTCCGCCTCCTCGACGGGGACGGCGAGTTCGAAGTCGACCAGCGCCACGTCGTCCGCTTCGTCGACCAGGATGTTGGCGGGGTGCAGGTCACCGAAGACCATGCCGCGTTCGTGCACGCGGGCGACCAGCCGTTCGATCCGGTCGGCGAGCGCGCCGGCCCGCCTCGCGTAGTCGCCGAGCGACCGGGCGTCCGGACCCGTCCGGGTCAGCGGGTAGTTGCGGGCCAGCCAGCCCTGCAGGGTGTCGCCGTCCATGTGCTGCACGGACAGGAAGTGGTGCTCCCACACCACGCGGTGCTCGTACAGGCGGGGAATGCCGGGGATGCCGGCGAGGCGTTCCATCGCGCGGCGCTCGCGGTCCAGGCGGGCCACGGCGTCCCGGCCGCGGCCGTCCAGACCGGCGTGCGGGCGGGCCTCCTTGAGGACGACCTGACGCCGTTCGGCGTCTCTGGCCAGGTAGACGCCGCCGCCGTTGGAGAAGTGCAGGGCGCGTTCCACCGTGTAGGGGAAGTCCGCCGGAGAGCCGCCGGCCTCGCGGGCTGCGAGCTGTTCGGCGAGGAAGCCGGGCAGCTCGACCCACTCGGGCACCTCGAAGACGGGTCTGCGGCGGTCGGGGACGAGGGTGCCGTCGGGGCGTTCGATGGCGTGGACCGGGGTGCCGTCGTCGCCGGTGCAGTACCGGCTGACGAAGCCGCCGTACCGCACGTGCAGGGGGCCGGCGTTCCAGCGCAGGTCGGTGAGGATGTACGGGCCCGCCTCGCCGTCGAGACGGTGTCCCAGCTCCTCCAGGGTGCGGCGCAGCTGTTCCTCGTCGGACGGGTAGATCGTCACGAGCTTGCCGCTGGAGGAGCGCGGCGCGTACTTGAGGCTGTGGGTGGTCAGCACGTCCACGCTGCGCAGGAACTTGAACGGCAGCCCATGACGGATGCAGTACTCCCACGCGGCGTCCACGACGCGCCGGGCGTTGCCGGGCAGCCCGGAGACGTGGATCTTCCAGCCCTGTCGTGGCAGTACGTGGCCGAGCGGCGTGTGCACGATCCACACGTCCGTCTCGCGGCGCTCCCAGCCGGAGGGGGCGGGAAGCGTGCTCTGGCGGAAGACGGAGGTGTCGTCCCCGGTGTGGCGGCCGGCGATGTCGTAGAAGACCGGGTCGGCCTGGCAGTACGCCTCGGGCTGTGGCCTGGTGGTGGTCATCGTTCCTCCTCCGGCTGCCGGGACGGACCGCCCGGGGACTCCTGGGGACGGGCCTTCGGCCGCGTCGCCCCGGGCCACTCGCGGATCACGAGGACGGCGTTGTGCCCGCCGAACCCGAACGAGTTGCTGAGCACGGCACGGACGGTGTGGGCCCGCGCCCGGTGCGGGACGTAGTCGAGGCCGGGGTCCTCGGGGTCGTCGCAGTTGACGGTCGGCGGCACGATGCCGGTCCGGATCGTCTGTACCGCGGCGATCAGTTCGACGGCGCCGGCCGCGCCGATCATGTGGCCGGTCATCGACTTCAGCGAGCTGATGGGCACGCGGGGGGCGTGCTCGCCGAACACCGCGCGCACGGCGGCGCTCTCGATCTGGTCGTTGAGCCGGGTGCCCGTCCCGTGGGCGGAGACGTGGTCGATCTGCTCGGGCCGCAGTCCGGCGTCGGCGAGCGCGTCGGTCATCGCCCGCCGGGCGGCCGCGCCGTCGGGACGCGGGTGGGTGGAGTGGTACGCGTCGGTGGTCGCGCCGTATCCGGCCACCTCGGCCAGGATCGTGGCGCCGCGCCGCCGGGCGTGTTCGGCCTCCTCCAGCACGACGATGCCCGCACCCGCGCCCATGACGAATCCGTCGCGGTCCCGGTCGAAGGGCCGGCTCGCGAGGTGTGGGGCGTCGTCGCGACGGGAGAGCGCCCCGGCGTTGGCCGCGGCGGCGAGGTCGAGCGGGTTGACCGCGTCGTCCGCGCCTCCGGCCACGGCCACGTCGGCGTACCCGTGCCGGATCAGACGCATGGCGTCCCCGATACAGGTGGCGCCCGTGGCGCAGGCGGTGGCGGTGGCTCCCGAGGGGCCGCGCGCGCCGATGTGGGAGGCGATCTCCCCGGCCGCACTGTCCAGCGAGCCGGACGAGGCCAGGTACGGGCTCATCCGGCGCCGGCCGTGGTCGCGCAGATCGTGGATGGCCGAGCGCATCAACTGGCCCGGTCCGTAACCGGATCCGACCAGGACGGCGGTGCGGGCGGCCAGCTCCCCGTCCGGCCTCAGCTCCGCCTGGTCCACCGCCTGGAGAGCGGCGGCCAGCGCGAACTGTGCGTAGCGGTCGAGGCGCCGGCCCACCTTGTTGGGCATGTACTGCCGGGGGTCGAAGTCCACGACTTCGCCGGCGAACCGGGTGGGCAGCTCGCTCGCGTCGTACCGCGAAATGGGACGGATCCCGCTGCGTCCGGCGGTGGCCGAGGCCCAGAACTCGTCCACGGTGCCACCGATCGGCGAGACGGTGCCGAAGCCGGTGACGACCACGCGGCGCTGCGCGGCAGAGGTACGTGCGGCGTCACGCGTGCGTGTCGCGTCGTGGGTCTCCGTCACGTCTGCCCCCCTTCCGGTCCTTGGGATCGCACGATTCGCATCCGTCGAGGCGGCTCGCCCCGGCGATGACCAGAGATTGACACATCCTCAATTCGTCAGTCAAGAACTATGACAGTGACTCGACAGAAGAGCTCGACATCTTGACTCCGGTGCATTGACTGCATACCTAAGGTGCTGTTCACTAATGGATTCATGGGGAGTCATGAGCTTGACCCCGTAGTCAAGGAGTACTGACATGCCACGCTGGAGCACCCTGCTGCTCGATGACGCGTCGCTCGCCGAGATGCCTCGTCTCCCACTGGGCGACGTGCTCCGGCACGCCGATCTCGTCACCGAGCAGGAGCCGCACCCACAGGCGCTCTACGAGCGCTGGGAGAAGCAGCAGTGGTCGGCGCAGGCCATCGATCTGGAGCGCGACCGCGAGGACTTCGACAAACGGCTGCCGCGCTCCGCGCGCAAGGCGGTCGAGGAGTCCATCGCCACCTTCATCATCGGCGAGTACACCGGCCTCGACCTGCTCGGTCCCATCCTCACCGGTGCCCCCGAAGAGCGCGACCACCTCTACCTCGGCACCCAGATCGCCGACGAGACCCGTCACACCCAGCTCATGCTGCGGCTCGGCGAGGAACTCCTCGGCCTGGACCCCGATCCCAAGCGGATGCTGGTGCAGGCGTGGAACATGGTCACGCCCCCGCACCGTGACCTCAGCCGCATCGAGACCGAGGTCATCCGGGAGCTGCAGGAACACCCCTCGGACTACCGGCTCTGGCTGCGCGCCGTGGCGCTCTTCCACCTGATCACCGAAGGCGTGCTCGCCCTCGTCGGACAGCGCGCCATCGTGAACTCGTTGCACGGCCTCCCGCTGCTCGCCGGCGTCAAGGCGGGCTTCACCGCGATGTGCCGGGACGAGTCGCGGCACGTCAGCTTCGGCCTGCACGCGCTGCGCCAGGGCGTGCGTGAGGGCTACGGCGACGACATCCGCGAGATCGTCGAGCTGGCCGGCCCGATCGCCCTGAACATCGAGGAGGGCGGTCAGGTCGACCAGGCCCCGCAGGGGCTGACCATGAAGCAGCTCGGCATCGAGAGCCTGTACCGCCAGCTCCGGCTGGTCGGCATCGAGAAGAAGTTCGCGGACCACGTCGTGGGGCTGGCCACGCCGGGGCCCGCACCCGCCGACGCGGCCCCGAGGCAGTGACCGGCCACGTCCCGCACCCATCCCACCTGCCCCGTGCCCACGGGCACGCGCACAGAGAGGCAACCGAATGACACGCGAAGAGATCATCGCAGGGCTCGCCGAACTCCTCAACGAGGTCGCCGACGTCGAACCCGCCGATGTCACCGAGGACAAGTCCTTCATCGAGGACCTCGACGTCGACTCCCTGGCGATGGTCGAGGTCATCGTCTCGGCGGAGGAGCGCTTCGGGGTCAGTCTCCCTGAGGAGGAGCTCCAGGAGCTGCGCCTGGTCTCCGACTTCGTCCTGCGCGTCGAGAAGCAGCTCGCGGCCTAGGACGGGTGGCCGCACACACCGACGGGTGCGCTCCGGCCCTCCCCCCGGAGGGCCGGAGCGCACCGCCCGCTCATCCCCGTCCCGGCGTCCCGGGACGGCCGGCAGGAGGAAGGCAGAGCACCATGTCCGAGCAGGCCGCGGTGCGCCGGTCCCTGCGCGCGCTGTTCGGTTCCCGGGGCTGCCCCGACCCGTATCCGCACTACGCGGTACTGCGCGAGCACGCCCCCGTGGCCCGGCTCCCGGACGGCACCGTCGTGGTCAGCCGCCACGCCGACTGCGACAGGATGCTGCGCAGCCCCGTGTTCCGGGTCGAGGACGACGAATGGATCGCCCGCACCTGGCCCCAGGGCCGCGAACACCTCACCGTCTACTCGCTCATGGGCGAGATGGTCAACCAGAACTCGCCCCATCACGAACGGCTGCGGCGTCTGGTGAGCCGTGCCTTCACCCCGCGTCGAGTGGAGGGGCTGCGGCCCGCCGTGACCGCGCTCGTCGAGAACCTGCTGACCGGCCTCTCCGAGCGGTCGGGCCCGGACCGGCCGGTGGATTTCATGGCCCACTTCGCGCTCCCCCTGCCCATCGCGGTCATCGGCGAACTGCTCGGCGTCCCGGAGGAGGACCGTGCCTGGTTCGCGCCCCGGGTGCAGGCCGTGACCTCCGCGATCGAGCAGAACCTCACCGGCGACGCCCTGGACCGGGCGGACGAGGCCACCTCCGAGCTGTGGGACCGCCTGGGACGGCTCACCGAGCTGCGGCGGTCCGACCCGCGCGGGGACCTGGTGAGCACGCTCATCGCGGTGCGCGACGCGGACGGCGACCGGCTCACCCGGCGCGAGCTGCTCGCCAACCTCGTCCTGCTGTACTCCGCCGGCTACGAGACCACCAGCAACCTCCTCGGCAACGGACTGGCCGTTCTGCTGGAGCGGCCCGAACTCCTCGCACGGTTGCGCGGTGAGCCGGACCGGGTCGGCGCGTGGGTCGAGGAGATGCTCCGCTTCGACCCGCCCGTCCAGATCGCCTCGCGATGGACGGACGAGGACACCGAGCTGGGCGGGGTGCCCATCCCGCGGGGCACCCAGGTGGTCGCCCTGCTGGCCAGCGCCAACCGCGATCCGGAGCGGCACCCGGACCCCGATGTCTTCCGGCCGGACCGGCCGCCCGCGCGGTCGCTCACGTTCGGTGCCGGGGCCCACTACTGTCTGGGCGCCGCCCTGGCCAGGCTCGAGGCGCAGGTGGCGTTCCCGCTGCTGTTGGAGCGCTTCCCCTCGATCCTCCTCGCGGGCGCCGGCGCGGCCCGGGACCGGGTGACGTCGCTGCGCGGCCACGCCCGCCTGCCCCTGCTGCTGGGATGAGAACAGCAGGGGCCGTACCGGAGCACGCCTGTCCGGTACGGCCCCGCGCTCACCGCGGTGTGCGTCCCGGGACTACTTGGACTTCTTCTCGCGCGGCCAGATCGTGTACGACCAGGACCAGATCGTGTCGATGACCCAGATCGTCAGCCAGATGCGCCCGACCCACACCAGCGGGCCCCGCTTGTCGTCGGGCACGGCGTCGTCGGTGATCTGCCACACGATCCAGTTGGAGTCCAGCGCCCACAGAACCACCTGCCCGATCAGGAAGGCGGCGGTGTGGATGAGCCAGTCGCGCCGCTCCTTGCGGGCGTGTTCCCGGGGAGTGAGCCGCCGCTCACCCGATGCTCCGGAGGCCGTGCCGGAATCCTGCTTGTCCATGTCCATGAACCGGTCTTCTCCTTCTTCATGTGGGGGGTTGGGTTCCCTGCCGGGGACAGGGGTCCGGTCACCGTCCGGCTCGGCCGCCGGGTCCTGGCCGCCGTCCGGCTCGGCCGCGGTGATCCGGTCGCGCTCCGGCTCGTCCGCCCGTTCCGACGGCCGCACCGGCGCGTCGGGGAGGTCCAGCACCCGGATCGCGTACGGCACGACGAGGGCGCCCAGCAGGGAGACGCACGCGGCGGACAGACAGGCCGCCGCCCACCCCTGCTGCTCGTACAGCACACCCATCAGGGCCGGGCCGACCACCACGCCGGCCAGCCGGGCACTCTCGTAGAGCCCCATGCCACGGCCGATCCGCCCGCCGGCGGCGGCCGCGACGGTGGCCTGCTCGACGGGGATCTGCGCGGCGAAGCAGGCGGCGGCCACCGCCCACAGCACGGCGATCGCCACCGGTGCGGCGGTGACCGACAGGCCGGCGGCGAACACCGTGCTCGCCCCGAACGAGACGACCATGGTGGGCACGCGGCCCAGCCGGTCGGTGAGGTGGTGGGTGTGCTCCGGCAGCAGGATGAACACCACGAAGCCGGGCGCGAAGACCATCGCGATCTCGGTGGGCGTGAGCTCCAGGTCTCCCTGCAACCGCAGCAGCAGGAGCATCCACAGCCCTGCCTCCGCGGCGGCGGTCACCGCGGCCACCACCATCAGCGGCATCAGGCGCCTCGACAGCGCCCGCCGCTCCGCCCCGCGCGTGCGGACCGGCCGCTCCGCCGCCGCGGCCCGGTCCTGGCCGGCGCCCCGCAGCAGCGCCACCGCGGCGTACCCGCAGGCCGCGCACCCGAGCCAGAACAGCGGCCGGTAGCCGCTGCGCTCCAGCAGCGAGAACGTCACCAGGTACCCGACGAAGGCGCCTTGCCCCTCAGCCGAGAGCAACGCGCCGTACGCGCTGGTGTGGTTCTCGGCCCGCTGACCGGTCCACGCGCGCAGCCCGACCCAGAACAGCGCCCCGCCGGCGCCGCCCACCGCCGACGCGGCGAAGGCCAGGGGCACCGAGTCGGCCAGCGCGTAGCCCGCGAACGACAGGGCGTACAGGCCCGCGCCCGCCGCGGCCACCCACCGCTGTTCGAACCGGTCGGCCAGTTCCCCCGCCAGCGGGCGCACGAGGAGCGACAGCACCGCCTCGACGGCGACCAGCGCGCCGACCACCGAGGCGCCCGCCTCCAGGGTGGAGCCGGCCCACAGCGGCAGCAGGAAGTCCAGCACCTCCGCGGGGGCGCTGGCGAACATCGCCGCCGACAACACCCGCCGCCCGGCCGGATCGCGCAGGGCGGCGGTCTCCTTTCCCGTTCCCGTGCTCACGTCGCGAGCGCCTGCTTCGGCGTGATCACGCGGGTCGGGAAGGAGTTGTTGGTGATCCGCGCGAACATGTTGCGCGGGCCGGGGATCCACACCTCGTCCACCTGGGCCGTGCGCAGACCGCGCAGGATCGTCTGCCAGTGGACGGGCGTGGTCCAGCCGTCCAGCAGGTCCTGCTTGATCTCCTCGGGGTCGGTGAGCAGCCGCCCGTCCACGTCCGAGACCACAGGCAGCCGCGCGGCCCGCCAGTCGACCGTCCCGTACACCTCGTCGTGCAGCCGTGAGCGCAGCCCGGCGACGGCGGAACAGTGTTCGGCCCGGTTCATGGTGTAGAAGGGGAACCCGCCCTCCTCACGCACCCGCTGCTCGAACCGCTTCAGCGTGCGCAGCGAGGCGGAGACGGCGTGCACCTGCTCGTCGAGGACCACCGACAACTCGGCCCACTCTCCGCGCTCGTGCGTCTCCGCCACGAGCCGGCGCACCGTGTCGTGCGGGAGCCGGTAGAAGAAGTGACACCCCAGCGGTTCGTCGAGCGAGTCGAAGTAGTCGGTCTCGACGGCGACACTGCGGCGGATCAGCCGCAGTGCGTCCGGGTAGCTGAGCGCGCCCGCCCACACGGCCGCCATGAAGGCGCCGAAGCTCTGTCCGCCGCAGGCCGCCGGGCGGCTGCCGTGCTGCTCCTGCGCCCAGTCGGCGAGGGCCAGGGTGAGCGCCATGAAGCCGGCCTCGAACACCTCCCACTCGTAGATCGACGCCTCGCGGTAGGCCTCGGCCAGGGAGTAGCCGAGGATGTCGTCGGCCTCGGCGAATCTTCGCCGGGCGTGCTCGTTCGTGGTCACGAACGAGCTGATGGCGTCGAACCCGGTGGGTATGAGACCGGGGAAGAAGAGCGCAACGGGCATACGACGTCCTTGTCCTCTCGCTGTCCGTCATCCGTCCTCGCGCAAGGGGAAGTCACCCGCGGGCCCGGCCATCCCCGGCGGGCTGTCGGAGAGCGAGACCCGCACCTCCACGACCGCCGACGTGCCGGTCTCGCAGTGTTTCCACGCGGAGCGCAAGACGTGGTGAATGTCCTCAGGGTTGTCCACGCGCCAGTAACCCAATCCGAACGAGGCGGCGAGCCCCTCATTTCCGGTCAGCCGGTCCGCCGTGAACGAGAAGCGTGAACCGGTGCCGGACACCCGGTCGAGGTTGGTCTGCAGCCACCCGTAACCGCCGTTGTCCAGGACGACGTACAGGACGGCGCGGCGCGCGTCGGCGAGCGTGGGCAGTTCCGTGCGGAACAGGTTGAAGGCCCCGTCCCCCGCCACCGAGACGACCGGGCGCCCGGGTTCCGCGAGCGCCACGCCCACGGCGGCGGCCGCGCCGAATCCCAGCGGGGTCTGCTCGCTGGGCACCACCGACCCCCCCGAGGAGCCGCAGCTCCAGTGCGGATGGAAGTACGACCACATGTCCTGCAGGCCGTTCTCCTGCACCAGGATCCGGTCCTCGGGCACGGCCCCGTCGAGCGCGGACAGCACGTGGGCCACGGCGACGCCGCCGCCGTCGCGCGCCACCGCCGCGGCGCGGCGGGCCCGTTCGGCGGCGCGCCCGGCGAGTTCGGCGCGCACCTCGCCGACGCGCTCCGGCCACGGGCCGCCCGCGGCGCCGGTGTCCAGCATCCGGCTCCAGGCGGTCACGGCCCGCCGTACGTCACCCAGCACACAGACACCGGGCCGTTCCGCGGCGGTGGCGTCCTCGGCGGTCACCACCTGGATCACCGGGAGACGTTCCGCTTCCGGCCAGCCGAAGGCCGCGGTCTCCTCCAGCCGGCTGCCGAGCGCGAGGACCAGGTCCGCCTCCTGCCACAGCCGGTCGGCGGGCGCGACCGTGTACAGGCCGGACACTCCGCAGAACAGCGGATGGTCCTCGTCGACCGTGCCGCGCCCGGAGGCCGTGGTGAACATCGCGGCGCCGAGGCGCGAGGCGAACTCCTCCACCACCCGTCCGGTGTTGCGGTGCCGGGCACCGCCGCCGACCAGCAGCACCGGCCGGCCGGCCGCCGAGATCAGGTCGAACGCCTCGGCCAGGACGTCCGGGTCGGGAGCGAGCCGCTGCGCGGCGGCACGCCGCCACGGACCGGTACGGAGGACGGGCTGGGCCGCGACGTGCTCGGGGATCTCCACGTAGACCGGTCCCGGGGTGCCGTTGACGGCGACGGCCACGGCCTTGTTCAGGGTCGGGACGAGCCGGGCGGGGTCGTCCACGCGGGCCGCCCACTTCACCAGCGGGCGGACGGCGCCCATCTGGTCCATTTCCTGGAAGGCTCCGGTGCCCACCCGGTCCAGGCCGGTGCCGCCCGCCACCAGCAGGACCGGTGTCGCGGCGGACCGCGCCTCCAGCAGCCCGGTCAGCGTGTTGGTCAGGGCCGGGCCCTTGCCCACCGCGCAGACGCCGAGGTCGCCGGAGGCGAGGGCGTAACCGGTGGCCATGAACAGGGCGTTGCGCTGGTCTCGGCAGAGCACGACCTGCGTGTCGGCGTCCTCCAGGGCGCCCAGCAGGTCCATGTCGTCCCCGGGCAGCCCGAACACCGCGCGGGAGCCCAGGTGCCGCACCAGGTCGGCCACGGCGTGCCAGGCGGTCGGGTGGGTCGTGGAGTCCGTGTTCACCGTCGGTCCGCCTGAAAGTGCTCGGCGACGGCCTTGGAGATCAGGACGGGTTCCGCCCAGGTCTGCCGTCCGTCGGTGATGTAGTTGGCCATCCGCCCGTATCCGCCGAAGGGCGCGTTGCCGTCGTCGACGGAGAACAGGTTGGCGTCGACGGTGACGGTGGTACGCCTGCGCAGCGCGGCCACCAGGTCCGGGGCGTCGCCGTACACGCTGGACCCCAGGGCCCGTTCGGTGAACGGGCCGGTGGTGAGGGTGGCCGACAGCACCTCGGCGTCGGAGTAGCCGACGACGTAGAAGACGGGTGCGAAGAACTCCGGCACCTGGGTGCGGGGTGTCACCTCGTCGCCGAGGACGACGGCGGGGTCCACCCGCCGCTCGCGGAAGTCGACGTGGCCGCCGTGCACGATGTTCCGGCGGTTGCGGGCCAGGAACAGCGCGGCCTCCTCCAGCGCACCCTCGTAGAAGATCGGCCCGAAATCGACGTCGGGATCGGTGTACGGACCGTACCGGAGGCTCTTCAGTTCGTGCACGAGCGTGTCGAGGAACGTGTCGAGAAGGCTCTCGTGCACGCAGAACAGGTCCGGTCCCAGGCAGTCCTGACCGGAGTTGTGGACCCGTATCTCCACCGCGTCGCGCACCGCGCGCCCGATGTCGGCGCCCGGGGCGACGACGAACGGGTTGACGCCCGCGCCCAGGAACAGGAACAGCTGTCCCGGGGAGAGCTGGGCACGGATCTGCTCAGCGTTGCGATAGGCGCCGGTGAACACCACGACGTCGGCGGGCTGGACGTGGGAGCGCAGGAACTCGCGCTGACTGGCGTCGGTCAGCTCGATGGGCAGTCCGTGGCGTTCGGCCAGCAGCGCGTGCAGCCGGACCATCTGGTCCCGGACGTGGCTGGAGGGCCGGAACACCAGCCGGTCCGCGTAGAGCGAGGGCACCAGCAGGTAGAGGGCGTACGAGTAGAGGATCACGTTCGACGGCATGAAGACCGCCAGGCTGGGCACCCTGACGGGCCGGTGACGGCCGATCTCGTCGAGGGCGCCGTCCAGCGTGGCGACGGTCGCCTCGATCTCGTATCCGGCCGCACGGTGAGTGGACATCTCGCACAGCAGTGCGTGAACGGCGCCGGGATCCTCGACCAGCAGGTCCCTCACCGCTCGTAGCGCCTGAACGCGCCGGGCGTCGGCGACGCCCTCGGGCAGGGGGGCCGCGGCGGGCCTCGCGGGAGCGAAGGTCATGCGGGCCTGCTCTCTCGAGTGCGTCCCCTGGGGCCGCGACGTGCGGTGCGCCCGGCGGATCCCTGTTCCCGGCGCGGGCGCCTTTCTGCTGTTCGCTCGCTCATGTGTCCCTCCTCGGAGCAGAGTCCATGAAGGTTAAGAGTCATCCGGTAGTCATTTTTTGTCAAGGTCGGTAATGTCATGTCTCCGGCCCGCCCGCACCGTCCGGATCAGATCTCGTGCAGCGCCGGCGCCATCGAGCAGCAGAGCACCACCAGCAGATAGCCGCCGGCGATCAGGGCGATGGCGGGCCCCAGGCCGAACGCGCCCACGACGGCGACGGTCCCGGTGGCTCCGAGGGGGACCGCGACCAGCCCGACGGTGTCGACCACGGCGGTCACCCGCCCGTACTGCCCCTTGGGCACGCTCCGCTGGAGGGCGCCCGTGCGCAGCGGACCCACCGGAGCCGCGACCGCGCCGAGCGCCGCGAGCAGCGCCGCGCCGACCGGCAGGGACGGCAGGGGCGCCAGGGCGCCGACCAGGGCCGCGACGGCGAACCCGGCGCCGAGATAGACCCGCCGCCCGTTCAGCCGGTGCCCGACGGCCGCGTAGCCGAGGGTGCCCACGACGGCTCCCAGGGCGAAGGCCGTGAGCAGGATGCCGAGATGCGCCGCGCTCCCCAGGTGCTGGTACGCGTACGTCACCAGCACGACCCCGGCCAATCCGCTGTCCAGGGCGTTGAAGGCGGTGCCCGAGACGGCCATGGTGCGCAGCAGCCGGTGCCGCCGCAGGGTGCGCAGCCCCGAGCGCAGGCTCGCCAGGTACGTTCCGCGGGAGCCGTGTCGCGAGGGGGCCCGGCGACCGGCCGTGACCCAGGTGAGGATCACCAGCGCCGCGAGCCCGCAGGCCAGCGCGTCGAACAGCAGCACCCACTGGGTCCCCAGCAGCGCGACGCCGGCTCCGCCGAGCGGGGGACCGCACAGCTGGGCGACCTGATGGACCCCGCTGAGCAGCGCGTTCCCGCGTTCCAGGGGCATGCCCGCGGCCTCGGCCAGCTCCGGCACGAGTCCGGTGACCGCCGCGGTCCCCGGGATGTCCAGCACGTTCGCGACCACGATCAGCAGGACCAGAGTGGGAAAGTCCAGCGCCCCCACGGCGTACAGCAGCGGAATGCACGCCGCGCCCGCGCCTCCGACCAGGTAGGCGAGCGCCGCCGTCGCCCTGAACCCCCAGCGGTCGACCAGGGGGCCCGCCACCAGACCCACCACGCCGGAGGCCACGGCTCCGATCGCGATCACGATCCCGGTCTGCGCCACGCTGCCGGTGGTCCTGAGCACGAACCAGGGGACGGCGACGATCATCATCGCCTCGCCCGTCGAGCTGACCGCCACGGCCGCGAGCAGCGCATGGATGCCCCACCGGTGACGACGATTGCTCACACCGCTTGCCATGACAGATGACGCTAGCATGACTAAAACTGACTGAGTGATGACTCAAGGGTCCTTCAAAAACTCGCAAAGAGGCGACTGCATCTCCTCGTAGCCGACCTGCTGCGGCTACTTTGACCTGTAGAATCAAGGGTCTCAGTCAGTAAACTCGTCCATTCGCCTCTCACTCGACAGCGAGCAAACCTTGACGATCGAACAGCCCTCGTTCGGGCAACGCGTTCGGGAACTCCGCCGCGCCCGGGGTCTGTCCCAGGGAGACCTCGCCGGGGACGGAGTCTCCCCGAGCTACGTCTCCCTGGTGGAGAG
The DNA here is from genome assembly GCF_055633275.1 of Streptomyces sp. 12E. Taxonomy (NCBI): domain Bacteria; kingdom Bacillati; phylum Actinomycetota; class Actinomycetes; order Kitasatosporales; family Streptomycetaceae; genus Streptomyces; species Streptomyces sp. 12E. The sequence continues at coordinate 4,154,558 of NZ_JBVNCJ010000001.1, forward strand.
CGGTCGCCGCATCCCCAGCCTGAAGGCGGCCCGGACCATCGCCGCACGGCTCGGTACGACCGTCGGGAAGCTCTGCGAACCCAGCGCCGGGGACACTCAGCGCACGCACCGCCTGGAACTGGTCGGCCAACTGGTGGCCGCGCGGTCCAGCCAGCTGGCCGGTGACTGGCCCGCCGCCCGCCGGCGGCTGGAATCCGTCATCGAGGAGGCGGCGGAGAGCGGTCTCGACGAGATGGGCTGGGAGGCGCGCTGGGAACTGGCCGCGGTCCTCGATCACCTCGGCGCCACCGACGCCAGGGAGCAGATCCTGCGCGCCCTGGTCGACGACCCGCTCACCGGTGCGGCACCGCTGCTCCACGTCTGGGTCGCCGCGGAGCTCTCCCGGCTGCTCCGGTGGCAGGGGGACCTGGGCGAGGCCGTCCGCTGCGCCGAGAACGCCCAGGCCGCCGCGGCCGGTCTCGAGGCGGCCCGCCCCGAGCGGGGACAGGCCCAGGTGGCACTGCTGGCCGCCTACGTCGAGAGCGGGGAGTGGCACCGCGCGCGCGACCTCGCCGACGCCGTTCTGGAACAGACGTCCCGGGGGGCGTCCGACCAGTTGCGGGCGACCGCGCTGTGGGCCGCGGCCGGTGTCCGCCACCTCGACGGACACACGGACACGGCCCTGGAGTTGCTGCGCGAGGCGGACGCGCTGCTCGCTCCCTCCGGCGACGTGGCCCGTCGCGTCAGGCTCACCCGCGCCCGTGCCCTGCTGGCCCTGGACGCCGGCGACGACACCGCCGCTGCCCTGATGGAACAGGTCAGGCACGCCGGGGCCCTGCTCGCCACGCCCGAGAGCTCGTCCTGGCTCGCGACCCTGGAGGTCTTGGCGGACCTGCGCGGAGCCGACCCGTCGCGGGCGCTGGAGCGGGCCGTCGGCATCGTCCCCGGCTCCCCGGAGCTGCCGCCGTTGGACCGCTCCCGCTGCGCCGTCGTGCGCGCCCGCGCCCAGCGCGCCGCCGGCCGGGAGGAGGAGGCCGAGGCCGACTTCCGCGCGGCGGCCGCCGGATACGAGACGGCAGGCGCCTACCGTCTGGCGATGGCGACGTGGCGCGAGCTCAGCGACCCCGGCCACACCTCCGGCCCCGACCCTCACCTCGTCCTCATGCCGTAGGCGCGGGCGGCCGTCGCGGCATCGGCGAACCCCGAACGGCGGGAAGCGCCGTCACGACCCGACCGGCACCGGGCACCGCACCTGCCACACCATGACCTCCCCGACCGGTTCGGACGTCGCCAGGGAGGCCACCGTGCCCGGTGCCGCGGGCAGATCACCCACGTACGCCGTTCCCCCGGCCCCGAGCATTCCCGTCTCCGGGACCACCACCCTCCCGTCCGTTCCGTCGACCAGCACGTCCACCTCGGCGGCCCGGGCGAACCCGCCCCGCCCGACCAGCCGCAACGCCGCCTCCTTGCGGGTCCACAGCTGTGTGAGCACCAGCATCCTGCGGTCGGCGGGCGCCTGCTCGACATGCTCCCGTTCGGCGCGGGTGAACGGCATCAGCGCCCCCGTGCCGAACGACGCCGGCACCGTGGCCGCGCTGAGCGCCACCGAGCCCGCCGCGGCGAGCGCCAGGAGAAGCGTGCCCTGATCGCGGCAGACCGACAGTCCGATCGCCTCCGCGTCCAGGCGCGGCCGCCCGAAACCGTCGTGGCCGAGCCGCACCCCGGACGGGGGCCGCCCCAGCAGCCAGGCCACCAGAGGGCCCAGCTCGTCGTCCCGCACCTCCTCCGCCACCGAGAAGACGTGCACTCTCCCGCGCCCCGAGACGACCGGCGTTCCCGGGGTCCACCACTCGCCGTACAGAACGGGGCGGCGAGGCACGAGGCAATCTGTTTCCTGTATTCCGCAGAACGATGTCGGCCCGGATGATTTCCGGTGCACAATTTCCCCCGAATTTGTTGCTGACGTTATCCATGGGTGGACGCCGTCGTTGTAAGCAGCGGCATGGCGAGGGGAGGCGACTGTCAACAATTGGTCAGATCGTCGACACCCACATCGTCATGTCAAGGATCAGAAGACTCTCGATGCTGCCACGCTGCGTCGGCTCACCCCGTTCATCGCATGTCCCGCTTCATGCCGCGACAGACCTGACGTTCGGACACGGTCCCGGTCCTGGGTGGCCGTGACACTGATCACCTGGCCAAATATCTCCGGAGGCGGTGATCCACGGGCGTCGCTCGCCTCACGCTACCCACAGTGTTCACGCTAGTCAACATCGACGGGAGCGCGGACGGGGAGGATGACTCGCCATGACTAGAGATTACTTGAAGAGAAAACAAGGGTGCCCGGAATGGGTCGTTGTGTACCTTTGCGCTTTGTCCGGGACTTACTCCCGGACTGGAGTGTGCACTAGGATGTTGGACCGGTCGGAATTTGTTTATGAGGAAGGGGAGAATTCAGCGTCGTGGGCACCGTTGAGGATGACAGGCCGGACAGCTTGGCGGACAAGTTGAATTATCTCTTCGAGCACACCGTGCTGCCGGGGGAAAGCCCGCCGTCCAACCGTCAGGTCGCCGCGACGATCAATGACACGGCCGGGGAGCAGATCATCTCCCACTCCTACATCTCGCTGCTGCGCAACGGGCACCGGGACAACCCGACCTTCCGGCAGCTCGAGGCCCTGGCCCACTACTTCGACGTCAGCCCCGCCTACTTCCACAGCGACGAAATCACCGCGCAGGTAGTGGGGGGACTCAGGTTCCTCACCTCTCTGCACACGGGAGACATCAGCGCGCTGGCACCCCGGGGCGCCCGTGCGGACGGCCTCTCGGCGGAGATGCTCGCCTATGTCAACGAGGTCGTGGCCGAGATCAGGCAGAACGGGTTGCCGGCCCCCGAGAGCCGCGCCTGAGCATCTCCGGCTCGCGGCCCACGGCCCCGTCCTGCCCGCCCCGGGCAACTCCGTCTCCGCTGTCCGGCAGTCCCGACCGGGAGAACCATGTCCCACCGCCGATGTCGGTTGTTCCCGCTGCTTCGCAGGCGCCGCCCGTCGCTGCGCCGGATCCGCCGTGAGTGCGAACGCCACCTGGCACAGATGCCCCTGCCCGACCCCTTCACCCTTCCCGCGTTCGTCCGCGCCATCGAGGAGGCCCGCGGCCGCCGGATCATCCTGCTTCCGCTGCCGCCCGGCACCGGCACACCCGACGGCGCCTGCGGGCTGTGGGTCAAGCTGACCGACGCCGACCTGGTCTTCTTCCAACGGGGCATCACCACGAGCCACCAGGACCAGATCATCCTCCACGAGCTCGTGCACATCTGGGAGGACGACGCCGGAGCGGTCGATGCCGCCTATCTCCAGAGGCTGTTCCCCGTCGTCGGACCACGGCTCGTGGCGAGGTTCACCGCGGGGCTGCCGGTGACGGGCCGCACCAGCTACGACAGCCCTCAGGAGCGGCGCGCGGAAATGCTCGCGGACCTCATCCAGCTGGCGGCTCGCGACCTGCGGGAGCGGCGCGAGGACACGGTCGGCCGGCTGGAGGAGAGTCTCTCCCACCCCGTCGCCCGCCGCCGAGGAGACCGAAGGACGTCCCCGTGATCGATTCCCTGACCTACGTGGTGGCAGGGCTCCTGCTGCTGACCGCCCTGTGGCGGCTCCCCTCCGCGCTCCGGGGCGGAAACCGGCGGACCCTGTGGGGGGTCTTCGCGGCGTTCTCCGCCGCCTGGTGGCTGAAGACCCCCCTGGTCATCGAGCTGGTCTCGCGGACCGGGATCAACGACCTGTCCAGCCTGCTCAAGCACGCGATCGCCATCGGGGGCATCTGCTCACTGCTGAGGTACGCCGGTGCGATCTACGGCTCCCCGCCCCAGGACGGCCCCGTGCGCCGCGACATACGCGTGGCCCGGTTCGTCGTACGGGTGGCCGTCAAGGCCTCCCTCGTCGCCGTCTGCGCGATGACCGCCCTGTTCTTCCTCGCCATCGACCGCAGTGAGCCGACCGAGCACTTCCTCACCGGCCACGCGGGGGATCCCGGTCTCGCCCTCTACATGGGCGTGCTCTACCTCTACATGGGATCGGCGGCCGCCCTGTGCGCCTACCAGTGGGGCAGTGCCGCCCGGCGGGCCCACCGCCGGCTGCTGCGCGCCGGGCTGACGATGATGACCGTCGCCATGGTTCTCGCGGTCCTCTACGCCGCGCTGCGCACCGCCTACCTCGGCATCGTCACCGTCTCGCCACCGACCGAGGAGTTCGCCGCCGTCCAGGAGACGGCCACCGACTCCCTGCAACTCGTTCTGTTCCCGCTGCTGGTGCTCGGTGCCGCCGTGCCCGCCACGCGGGCAGCGGTCGACCGGTGGCGTGCCTGGCGGACCCTCCGCGCGCTGCACCCCCTGTGGTCGGCCCTGGCACGCGCCGTACCCGATCATGTGCTCGACCCGCCCAGTTCCCTGTTCCCCGGCCTCGGGTTCTCGCCCGCGCTGAATCGCTGCCGGGACCTGATGCGGCTGTCCACCCCCGCTGAGGTACGGCTCCACCGCTGGGTCACCGAGATCCGTGACGCCGTCCGCGATCTGCGCCACTACGTCCCCGACGACCTGCTGGCCCGGGCCAGGGCGCTGGCCGAGGCGGAGGGGTTCCACGGAGCCGAGGCCCGGGCCACGGCGGAGGCTTACTGGATCGAGGCCGCGCTGCTCGCCAAGGCCTCGGGACGGCGGCCGTTCCGCGCTGCCGCCGAGTTCACCACCGCCACCGGCACCGGCCCGGAGGACGAGACCGCCTGGCTGCTGGCGGTCCGGTCGGCCCGTCGCCGCCTGGCCCCCGACTCCGTACGCCACCTGCTGTCCGACCAGTCTCCCCCCTCCCCCTCGGCGGTCCCGGCATGAGCGTCCCTCCTCCGCCCGCTGTCGACGTGCACCTCCTGCTGCGCCGGGCCGACACCGTGCTGCTGTCCCTGCGCCGCGGCTCCTACGGAGACGGCCGGTGGTCCCTGCCGTGCGGGAAACTCGAACCGGACGAGTCCGTGCCCGCTGCCGCCGCCCGTGAACTCGCCGAGGAGACCGGCCTCGTGGTTCCGCAGCACCGGTTCCGGCTGGCGCACGTCGTCCACGCGGTCCGCGACGACGGGAGGCCCGGACAACACCTCGGCTTCTTCTTCGCCGTCACCCGGTGGCAGGGCGAGCCGGTCAATCGCGAACCGGCCAAGTGCTCGGCCCTGCGCTGGTTCCCCGTGGCGTCCCTGCCCCCCGTCCTCCCGTACTCCGCCGCAGGCCTCTTCGGCGCCCTCACCGACCCGGGCGGAATGACCCTGTACAACTGGACCGCTCCGGAGCCGCCCTAAGGCGCGACGCCCGGTCGACCGGCACGGCCGGCCGGCGGTCGCCCGACCGCTCGTCGGCCCGGTGCGCCGGCCGAGACCGGCCGCACGGCCGCCGTTCCGACGTGGAACCTCCGCCCCGGGAACGGATGACCGCCACACCGCCCCCGCCGCGAGGCGGTCAGGCGGGTGAGAAGCGGTCACTCACCGGTCGTCTTCTCCACCAGCGCGCTGTACGTCAGCTGCAGGGCGTCCGCGCCCGCCAGCGCGGTGAGCGCCCCCATGGCGGTGCGGGTGGCGCGCGGCCAGAGCAGCTGTCCGGCGGTGAGGGTCGAGGCCACCCAGACGCTCATGCAGAACGGGCACGTCAGCAGCTCGCCGACCGTGTCCTTGGCGCCCTCGGACCGCGCCTCCTCGTGCAGCTCGGCCGGGCCCTGGGGGCCCTGGAAGGTGGTGAAGGGCGCCCGCAGCGGACTGGTCACCGACGCCTTGCTCAGCAGCCGGCTCAGCCGGAACGTCGCCACCGCCGTCAGCGCCACGTCCCAGGGCTCGGGCCGGTCCGGCAGCGGACGGCCGCGCATCCCGACCACCGCCGCCCACCCCGCCGTGTAGACGCCGAAAGCCGTCATGGCCGCCGCGTAGCCGCGCAGCGGGCGGTCCTCTCCCGCCGAGTAGGCGTGCTCGGTGCGCCGCAGCCGTCGCCTCAGCCGCTGCGCGATACGGCCGTCAGACACCGCGCCCACGGTCCTCGTCCTCTCCTGCCCGCTCCGGTGCCCCGGCCGCCCGGTCCTCGGCCGGGCTCTCCGTCCCGTCCTCACGGCGCAGTCTGATCTCCACGTGTCCTTCGACGACGCGGGTGTCGAAGGCGGGCTGGGGCGCGGTGGCGGGGCCGCGGACGTTCCAGCCGTCCGAGAGCCGGAAGACGCTGCCGTGCCAGGGGCACTCGACGCACCCGTCGGTGACCGTGCCCTCGGACAGTGGCCCCGCCAGATGGCTGCACCGCTCGGCCAGCGCGTGGATGGTCCCGCCGGTTTCACGCACCACCAGGACCGGCACGTCGTCCACGGCGCGCCGCACGGGCCGGCCGGCGGGGAACTCGTCCACGGTGCCGATCCGGTGCCAGCCCTCGCTGACGACGTGCGGTACTTCCTCGGCGTGGTTGGCGCCGGAAGCCTGCCGGTAGGCGAGGTGGCCGCCCAGCATGCCTCCCAGGCCGACCGCCGTCAGCCCGAGGAAGCCGTACGCGCGGCCCGCCGCGGACCGCCCGGTGAGGCGGCACAGGAGCGAGGCGCCGTACAGTCCCACGGCCGCCGTGTTGGCCACGGCGTGCACCAGCCCCACCCGAGTCTGCTGCCGGCGGAGTTCGGCCCAGTCGACCGCGCCCGCCAACGCGGCGGGGCCGGCCGCGGCCAGGCCGACCCCCACGAGGAGGTCGGCCTCCCGGGTACGGCCGGGCCACAGGTCGAGTACGGCGGCGGACATCCAGCTGCCGATCGGCACCTGCACCATCAAGGGGTGCACGGGATGTCCCAGCCACCTGCCGTGCAACGCGTCCCGCGCGCGGCCCAGCGGGAGGGCTCGCACCCTCCTGGTGAGCTTGTCGATCGCTGCGTCCGCCCTGGGATCACGCTCCAGGGCGTCGAGCAGCCACAGCATCCGGTTCCGGCCCGTAGGGCGACGACCTGGCTTTTCGCTCATGGGCGGAGGGTCCCCCCGAAGGCAGGGAACAAACAGCCGGTCCTGGCCGGCCGGGTCAGCGCCCCGGCCGGCCAGGACACGCGGAGTCAGTCCTTGCCCATGGCCTTTCGGACCGCGTCCTTGGTGCGGTCCATGAGGGCGGCGACCGGGCCGAGGGCCATGTTCTCGGCCCCGGACTCGACGCCCGGATGGGGCCGGGTGGGTGCCATGGCCTCGGCGGCCTTGACGGCCTTGGCCATGGCGGCGAGGCCGGCCGCGTCGGTGCTGCGGCGGATGTGGGTGAACTCGTAGCGCTCCTCGGCCCGCGCGTGCTCCTGGACGTCCTTGCGCAGCTTCAGCAGCTGGGGCATGAACCTCGGGTCGTCGGTGTCCAGCTCGTCGAGCGCGGACAAGGTCTCCTTGGCCGCCCGCTCCTCGGCGAGACGGTCCTTCACCACCTGCTCGCCACCGGGGAGGCTCTTGCGGGCGAAGGGGTGGACGACCTCCTCCTCGGCGGTCTCGTGCACGGCCAGCAGCCGCACCAGGCGGCGGAAGGCGCCGCGGCGCTCCTCACCCTTGGCGGCCTCGACCTCGTCGAAGAGGTTGCGGATGTCGCCGTGCTGGCGCATCAGCAGCGCCACCACGTCGTCGTCCCTGGCCTGGTCGTCCCCGGCGTGCGGGGTGTGCAGCTCGGACATCTCCGCCTTCCCCTCACTTCTCGCGCTGGGCCGGGTCGGGGTGCTCGCCCTCGGTCTGCACGCGGTACTCGCGGCCGAACACGGCGTCGTGCTCGGTCATGACGCGGTCGCTGGGCGGCGCCTCGCCGCCGTGGATGGCCTCCTGCATCTGCTCGAACCGCTCGTGCGCCTCGCGCACATAGCCCGCCCCGAGCGTGGTCAGGTCCATCTGGGTGTCCAGCAGCTCGCGCAGGTACTGCTTGTTCGGCTCGAAGGTCAGGACATTGGGCAGCTCGGGCGCCAGGACCGAGGCGGGGTCGCGGCCGTCGTGCCGGCGCATCAGGTCGCAGGCGATGTGCAGGTGCTCCAGCTCCATGTTCAGGTGCAGCTCCCAGACGGCCTTCACCTTCGGGTCGCTCTCCTGCTCCATGAAGGAGTAGTACAGGTAGCACTCGTTGTACTCGTGGTTGACCAGCTGCTCCCACCACGTCTCACCGGGGTCCACCAGGGACTCGTAGTGGGTGACGTGCTCCTCCTCGATCAGCCCGATCTCCTGGTACAGCTGGCGGGCGATCGGCTCCATGTAGGTGGGGCCGGTGTTCATGTAGAAGTTCATCGTCTGCTGCTCCGCCGACATGATCGTCAGCGCGTGCAGCTTCGACAGCGGGTTCGTCTCGTCCCTGGCGTAGGGGTCGCGGACGTTGTCGACCGGATCGCGATGGTGGAACCTGGTGGGCCGGCCCGGCATGACCTCCGTCAGGTCGTCGACGATCGACTCGGCCTTGCGGTGCTCGATCATCTCGTACAGGTTCGCGTACCGGTACAGATGGTCGAAGTCCTCCAGCACCCCGAACTGGTACGCCTGCTTCAGATACGGGTCCGGCTCCATCCGCGCCACCCACGCCGTCAGGTCCACCGCCACCTGCTCGTAGGCGATCGTCGTCTCCAGCACCGAGGAGACACCCGGAAGCAGCCAGTTCACGACCTTCTGCTGCTGCGCCTCGATGTAGCGGGTCCGGGCCAGCTGCCGCTTGATCTCCGGGTCCACGGTGTGCCGGGCGAGCTGGTGGCTGAAGAGGATCGCCTCCACCTCGATCCCGTTCATCGTGATGATCCGGCACCGGGTGTACGGGTCGCAGTGGTCGGGGTCGATCGGATCCACGTTCAGCTCACGCCAGCTGCGCAGCTGACGGTCGAGCGGGATGCCCCGCTGCTCGAGCGGATTGAACGTCACGGGGTGTGCCTCCTGGGGACGAGGGGGAATCGGGCCGCTGGGGTACCCCGTTTCGGGCGATGAGCACAGAGGTGGTCCCCAGCCTGTCCACGAGGGGCGCTTTCCAGCCACCGCTCACACCCGCGGCGCCTTGGGCCTGGCGGCGAAGGCCGCCGTCGTCGACGGTCACGCGGACGCGGTCACCGGATTCCGTACCGAGGCGATCGAGCGTGACCCCGACGGCCGCCCGTTCCCGGTCGGCGAGGACGGGCGCCGCCCCCACCCGGTGGACGAGGTGATCGTCCCGACCGGCTTCCGCCCCGACCTGACCTCCTCGACGAGTTGTGCCCGGGCCTCGACGAACGCCTCCAGGCGCCCGTCGAGCCGGCCCCGCTGACCGACCCCGTCCAGCACTCCTGCGGCACCGTCCACCCGCACGGCGACCGTTGCTGCGCCGCACCGGGTCCCCGGCTCGTCCGGCTCGGCGCGCCCGCAGCAGTGGCCGTGACCGCCGAGGACGCTCCGGCGGGCGGCTGCTGCGGCTCGTGGCCGGGTGCGTACCGTGCCGGCCGGCGTCGTGCCCTGCGGGGACGGCGCGGTGCGGCACACGGACGCCGGCCCCGACCGCCTGTTCGCCGAGAGCGACGGGCTACTCGGGCGCTGCCGTCGCATGCGGCGCGGGCACACGTTCGCGGGACGGCCTCAACTCCGGCTTCGTGAAGCCCCCGGCCATTCGCCGTACGGCACCGGCCGCCCCGTGAACGCGTCCAGGACGATACGGTCGCCGACCGGCCGACCGAGCTCCACCGTCACCTTCTCGCTCAGTTTCACGCCGGGACAGTTGCCGTCCGTCGACCCCACGACGGATGCGGACAGCACCACACTGTCGCTTGTCTCCAGCACGCCCACGGCGGGGCCGTCGTCGCAGGATCCGTGGGTGGCCACCACGGTGACGGACCGGCCGTCCCGCGCCACGTTCGCCAACCCGCCGAGCGGCGCCAGCACGTCGGTGGGCACCTCTTGCCCGAGGGGTTCGATCGGTGACTCGGGGAGCTTGGACGGGCTGACCGCGGCCCGTTTGAGCGGAGTGTCGTAGCCGTCCAGGGTGAACAGCCAGGCCGGGACGGTCGCCGGGCCGCGGCTGGTGCCCAGCGTCATCTCCCCCAATGTCGCCCCGGTCACGGTGAGGCGCGGTCCGGGGCCATTGCTCCGGTCCAGGGCCTCATACGCCTTCTCCGCCCCCATGACCTGCATGGTGATCGAGTACCCGCTCCTCCACGTCACCCGCCCGGCCTTGCGCGGAGCGGCGGGGAGCTCCCCTCTGAGGTCGAGGTTCCCGGTTCTGTAGGCACTCCTGTCGGCCGTGCCGCGAAGGCCGTTCTCGGGCGGTTGGACCACTGCCTCCAGGGGGTGGTAGCCCTCGTGCCACACCTCGGCGGCCTTGGAGCCGTTCCACGCATCGGCGACCTGACGGGCGCGGTCCCCCACCTGTGGCTCTGATGTGCTGCTCCGGACCTGCCCGCCGCCATCGTCGGCCTTTCCACTGCCGCAGCCTGCGGCCGCACCGGCCCCTACGGCGAGTGCGGCGAGAAGGCGGACGGTGCGGGTGATGTTCGTACGCATGGGTCTCCCAGGACTGGCCGTCACCGGTGGGGTGCGCGTCGGACGGGCGGAGGTTACGTGCCGATACCTTGACGTGCCGGCCCCGGCCCGGGTTCGACCGGTTCTCTCGCCGGGCGGGACCGTTGTCACAACGTGACGGGACGGCCGGCCATGGGCGCAGCCCCGCCAGCGGCCCGCCCAGGGCCGTCGGCGGGACCACTTCCGCTCGCCGGGCCGACGACCGCCGGCCGCGGCGCGTGCCGCAGGACGGTCCGGACGCGCGCGGCCGCTCCCCACGGGGTGACCGCGGTCAGCGCCTCTCACCGGGCAGCACGACGTCCTTGCCGATCGCCGCACGCGACTCGTCCGGCCTCGGCCACTCGGACCCGGGCCTCACGCTCCGGACGTGCGCGCACCCGCTGCCGTCCAGCGAGACCCGCACCCGCGAGGCGACCGACGACGCCTTCACGGAAGCCGAGGCGGAAGACGAGGACGAGCGGCCCGGTCCCCAGGGCACATCAGTGCCCCGAGCGAGGCCCATGTGCCCTCCGTGTGCCCTGGCCGTGTGACGGCCTCTCCCCGCACATGACGAGGGCGGGGTCGAAGACCCCGCCCGAAAGCACGGAAACCCCGGCTCAGGGCCACACCAGGCAGTACGCCTGATGCCCCGCCTCGTGCAGCCGGTGGCTGAAGTCCTGCCACTCGTGCAGCAGCCGGTACACGTTGAACGCGTCGCGCGGGCCGCCGCGGTCCGGGACCGTCGACCAGATGAAGGCCGCCGCGCCGACCGCCTCCTCGCCTATGCCGCGCAGCGGGTCGACGACCGTCATGGGGAGTTTCACGACCGCGTAGTCGGGGTGCAGGACGACCAGTTCCAGGGGCGGGACCTTGTGCAGGGGGACGCCCTCGATGCCCGTGAGGACCATCGCGGCCATGGTCTCCGGCTTGATCTTGGTGAACATGCCGTTCATGCCGAGCTCGTCGCCGCCGAGCTCCTCGGGGCGCATCGAGATCGGTACGCGGGCCGCGGTGGCGCCGTCCGGCGCGCCGAAGTACTTGTACGTCACCCCCACCCGACCACCATTCCTGCTCCCCGCCCCGCTCAGGGGGCCGATCCGCTCCGGTCCACCGTGTGTCCGCCGTGTCTCGTCCGTGTCCTCCGCCTCGCGTCGGTGCCTTCCCCGCCGGGCACGTCGAGGACCCAGGTCATCGGTCCCCTCGCCCAGTCCGCCACCGCGATGCATATCTCCACCCGACTGCTTTTCTAGGACGCGTGGCCCCCGCCGCGCAACCCGATCATCGTGTCAGTGACCTCCCCCACGGCCGCCCGCCGAAACGTACGGTGAAACATCTGCCCGCGGGATGCCTGCAGCCTCCGGCCGGTCGAAGCCGTGTGAGCTGTGTGTATCAGACGCCAGTTTCGCAGATCACGGCCGATCGGGGGCAGGATGCCGCAGGCCGCCCCTGGCCTACCCTGGACACGTCATACGCACCCGGAGCCGGGGGACCCCCGGAATGTCGGAGAAGGTCGGAGAAGTCGCAGGTCATGAGCGAACTGCCATATTCATACGAAGCCCCGGTCTCGCAGGCGCTGTTCGACCGTGCCGCGGCCGTCACGCCCGGCGGCGTGAACTCGCCGGTGCGCGCCTTCCGCGCCGTCGGCGGCACGCCCCGGTTCATGGTGTCGGGCAACGGCCCGTACCTGACCGACGCCGACGGACGCGAGTACGTCGACCTGGTCTGCTCCTGGGGGCCGATGATCCTCGGGCACGCGCACCCCGAGGTGATCGCCGCCGTGCAGGAGGCCGTCGCGCGCGGTACGTCCTTCGGCACGCCCGGTGAGGGCGAGGTCGCGCTCGCCGAGGAGATGGTCGCCCGGATCGAGCCGCTGGAGCAGGTGCGGCTGGTCTCCAGCGGGACCGAGGCCACCATGTCGGCGATCCGGCTCGCCCGCGGGTTCACGCGGCGCACCAAGGTGATCAAGTTCGCCGGCTGCTACCACGGCCACGTCGACTCGCTGCTCGCCTCCGCCGGCTCCGGGGTCGCCACGTTCGCGCTCCCCGACACGCCCGGCGTCACCGGCGCCCAGGCCGGCGACACCATCGTGCTGCCGTACAACGACCTCGACGCCGTGCACGCCGCCTTCGCCGCGCACCCGGGCGAGATCGCCTGCGTGATCACCGAGGCGTCCCCGGGCAACATGGGCGTCGTGCCGCCGCTGCCCGGGTTCAACCAGGGGCTGAAGGACGCGTGCGCCGCGAACGGCGCGCTGTACATCTCCGACGAGGTCATGACGGGGTTCCGGACCAGCAGGGAAGGGTGGTACGGCGTCGACGGCGTCCGGCCCGACCTGATGACCTTCGGGAAGGTGATGGGCGGCGGTTTCCCGGCCGCGGCCTTCGGCGGGCGGGCCGACGTCATGGGCCACCTCGCTCCGGCCGGTCCCGTCTACCAGGCCGGCACCCTCTCCGGGAACCCCGTCGCCACCGCCGCCGGGCTCGCCCAGCTGCGGCTGCTCGACGACGCCGCGTACGAGAAGGTGAACGCCGTCTCCGCGCAGATCCAGTCCCTCGTCACCGAGGCGCTCGGCAAGGAGGGCGTCGCGCACACGCTGCAGAACGCCTCCAACATGTTCTCGGTGTTCTTCACCGACCGGCCGGTGCGCGACTACGAGGACGCCAAGGCACAGGAGTCGTTCCGCTTCACCGCCTTCTTCCACTCGCTCCTCGAGAACGGCGTCTACCTGCCGCCGTCGTCCTTCGAGTCCTGGTTCGTGTCCACCGCGCACGACGAGCGGGCCGTCCAGCGGATCGCCGACGCCCTCCCGGCGGCGGCCCGAGCGGCAGCGGAGGCGACGGCGTGAGCACCCCGGAGAAGAACGACGACGTCACCGTCGTCCACCTGATGCGGCACGGCGAGGTCGAGAACCCGGACGGCATCCTCTACGGCCGTCTCGCCGGCTACCACCTCTCCGAGCTGGGCCGGCGCATGGCCGACCGGGTCGGCGAGCACCTCGCCTCCCGTGACATCACGTACGTCGTCGCCTCCCCGCTGGAGCGGGCGCAGGAGACGGCCGAGCCCATCGCCAAGGCGCACGGTCTGGACATCGCCTCCGACGAGCGGCTGATCGAGGCGGAGAACGTCTTCCAGGGCAAGACCTTCGGCATCGGCGACGGCGCGCTGCGCCGCCCGGCCAACTGGAAGCACGTCGTCAACCCGTTCAAGCCGTCCTGGGGCGAGCCGTACGTCGACCAGGTCATCCGCATGATGGGCGCGCTGAACGCGGCCAAGGACGCGGCGCGCGGACACGAGGCGGTGCTGGTCAGCCACCAGCTGCCGATCTGGATCGTGCGGTCCTACGTCGAGAAGCGGCGGCTGTGGCACGACCCGCGCAAGCGGCAGTGCACGCTCGCCTCGCTGACCACCTTCACCTACCGGGGGGACAGGATCGTCTCCGTCGGCTACAGCGAGCCGGCCCGCGACCTCGTCCCCGCGCATCTGCTCGCGGGCGCCAGGCCGGTGAAGGGGAAGGGCAAGGCCTTCGGGGCCTAGGACGGCCTTCCGGGCAGGGGGGCAGAAGGCCCCTGCTCGAACCCCGTTGCGAAACCCTCGCACGGCGGCGGGAACGTCCCGCCCCGTCGCGTCCTCTGAACGGGTGACCACCAGAGGACGTGACGAACGGGGTTGCCATGCGCGGTCTCACCCGCAGGGGAATGCTCGGGCTCGGGGCGGGGGCCGCCGCCGCGGTCTTGCCGGCCGGCTGCGGCGGCCACGAGGACGCGGGCGGCCCCGGTGGTTCCCGTCCGGGCGGAGACGACCGGACCCGAACGCCGAAGCCGGATCCGAAGCCGACGAAGACGGCCCGCCCGATCGGCGACGGCTCCACCTCCTTCACCGGCGAGCAGCCCCACCAGCCCGAGGCGCCGGTGCCGCTGGAGCCGGGGCAGGCCCCGCCGCAGTTCGTCGTCTTCTCCTGGGACGGGGCCGGCGAGGTCGGCAACGGCCTCTTCCCGCGCTTCCTGGACCTCGCCGAGGAGCTCGGCGCGTCCATGACCTTCTTCCTCTCGGGCCTCTACCTGCTCCCCGAGTCGAAGAAGCGGCTCTACGACCCCCCGAACAACCCGCGCGGCGCCTCCGACATCGGCTACCTCACCGACGACCACATCAAGGACACGCTGAAGAACCTCCGCCGTGCCTGGCTCGAGGGGCACGAGATCGGCACCCACTTCAACGGCCACTTCTGCGCCGGCTCCGGCAGCGTCGGCACCTGGACGCCGCGGCAGTGGCGCAGCGAGATCGAGCAGGCCACGTCCTTCGTCAAGGAGTGGCGGACCAACTCCGGCTGGACCGACCTGGAGCCGCTCCCCTTCGACTACGACAAGGAACTCGTCGGCGGCCGTACGCCGTGTCTGCTCGGCCAGGAGAACCTGCTGCCCACCGCCCGCGAGCTCGGCTGGCGCTACGACGCCTCCTCGCCCGGCGGCCGTCAGGTCTGGCCGTCGAGGAAACAGGGCATATGGGACCTTCCGCTCCAGCAGATACCGTTCCCCGGCCGTTCCTTCGAGGTCCTGTCGATGGACTACAACATCCTCGCCAACCAGTCGGTCAACTCGACCAACGCGCCCGCCCGCCACCACCCCGGCTGGCGGCGGCAGGCGACCCGGGCGTACGTATCCGGCTTCGAGCGGGCCTACGAGACGAACCGGGCGCCGTTCTTCGTCGGCAACCACTTCGAGCAGTGGAACGGCGGCATCTACATGGACGCCGTGGAGGAAGCGCTCAAGCACATCGCGCGGGAGAAGGAGAAGGGCGGCGACGTGAGGCTCGTCTCCTTCCGGCAGTTCACCGACTGGCTGGACGTGCAGAAGCCGGAGGTGCTGGAGAAGCTGCGCACCCTGGACGTCGGCCGGGAACCGGCCGGGGGCTGGAAGACGTTCGGGAAGGACACCGGGAACACGACCGGAACGGGCCCCGGCGAACCCGCCTGAAATGCGGGTTTCCGCCCGCACGGGGGGTGCGCAAGATCCCCGGAACGGACATGCGAAACTTTTCACATGAGTGCCGCCAGCCGCGCCCCCCAGCGCTCGAACGGGGCCGACCACAGCTCGAACCGTGCCCTCCGCGTCCACCGTCGCGCCGCCCTGGCCGCCGGCGCGGCCGTGGCCGCGCTGCTCGTCTCCGCGTGCGGTTCGGGCGGGACGTCGGGCGGGGGCGGCAACACCAACTTCGTCACCGGCACCGACGGCATCTCCACGGTCGCCGAGGGCAAGCGGGTCGCCGCGCCCGAGCTCTCCGGGAAGACGCTCGAGGGCGAGCAGCTCGACGTCGCCGACTACAAGGGCAAGGTCGTCGTCCTCAACGTCTGGGGCTCCTGGTGCAACCCGTGCCGCGCGGAGGCCAAGTACTTCGCCAAGGTCTCCAAGGAGTACGCCGACCAGGACGTGCAGTTCGTCGGCATCAACACGCGGGACGGCAGCACCACGGCCGCCCTCGCCTTCGAGAAGGACTTCGGCATCCCCTACCCGAGCCTGTACGACCCCACGGGCAAGCTGATGCTCCGCTTCGAGAAGGGCACGCTCAACCCGCAGGCCGTCCCCTCCACCCTGGTCCTGGACCGGGACGGGAGGATCGCGGCCCGGTCGCTGACCGCGCTCGACGAGGAACGGCTGCGGGAGATGCTCGAGCCGGTCGTCGCGGAGAAGTGACGTGACGGCCCTGCACACGCTCGCCGTCGAGACGGGCACCAACGGCACGGTGCTCAACGGCGCCCTGCTGGTCGCCCTGCCCATCGCCCTGCTCGGCGGGCTCGTCTCCTTCTTCTCGCCCTGCGTGCTGCCGCTGGTCCCCGGCTACCTCTCCTACGTCACCGGCATCTCCGGCACCGACCTGGCCGAGGCCCGGCGCGGACGCATGGCCGCCGGCGCCTCCCTGTTCGTCCTCGGCTTCACCGCCGTGTTCGTCTCCGGCGGCGCCTTCTTCGGCTACTTCGGGCAGACCCTGCAGGAGCAGTCGGGCGTCCTGTCCAAGGTGCTCGGCGTCCTCATGATCCTCATGGGCGTCTTCTTCATGGGCCTGATGCCCTGGCTCACCCAGCGCGAGTTCCGCTTCCACAAGCGGCCGGCCACCGGGCTGGTCGGCGCCCCCGTCCTCGGCGCCCTGTTCGGCATCGGCTGGACGCCCTGCATCGGCCCGACGCTCGCCTCCGTCACGGCCCTGTCGTTCAACGAGGCCACCGCCGGTCGTGGGGCGCTCCTCACGGTCGCGTACTGTCTCGGACTCGGGGCCCCCTTCGTCCTCACCGCCGTGGCCTTCCGCAAGGCGCTCGGCGCGTTCGCCTGGGTCAAGCGCCACTACACCTGGGTGATGCGCATCGGAGGCATCATGATGATCGCGACCGGGCTCCTGCTGCTGACCGGCGCGTGGAACAGCCTCGTGGCGGAGATGCAGACCTGGTCCAACGGCTTCACTGTGGGGATCTGACCCGATGAGCAAGACGACGACCGACGACACCCCCAAGCCCGCCGACGACCGGGACCTCGGCGCCGCCGGCGCCCAGCTGTCCACCGCGCCCACCGAGGAGCAGCCCAACCTGCCCGCCCTGGGCATCATCGGCTGGGCCCGCTGGTTCTGGCGCCAGCTCACCTCCATGCGGGTCGCGCTCCTGCTGCTCCTGCTGCTGTCGCTCGGCGCGATCCCCGGCTCGCTCATCCCGCAGACCGGGATCGACGAGACGGCGGTCGCCGACTTCCGCGAGCGCCACGACGTCCTCGCGCCGATCTACGACAAGCTCGGCCTGTTCCACGTCTACAGCTCGGTGTGGTTCTCGGCGATCTACATCCTGCTGTTCATCTCCCTCATCGGCTGCATCGTGCCCCGCACCTGGCAGTTCGTCGGCCAGCTGCGCGGCCGCCCGCCGGGCGCCCCCCGCCGGCTGACCCGGCTGCCCGCGCACACCACCTGGCGCACCGGGGCCGAGCCCGAGCAGGTCCGCGAGGCCGCGCTCGCGCTGCTGAGGAAACGCCGCTTCCGCGCCCACCTCGTCGGTGACGCCGTCGCCGCCGAGAAGGGCTACCTGCGCGAGGTCGGCAACCTGCTCTTCCACATCGCGCTGATCGTGATCCTGACCGCCTTCGGCTGGGGCCAGCTGTTCAAGTCCGAGGGCAACAAGCTGATCGTCGAGGGCGACGGCTTCTCCAACACGCTCACCCAGTACGACGACTTCAAGTCCGGCAACCTCTTCACCAACGACGACCTGGAGCCGTTCAGCTTCGACGTCGAGGAGTTCACCGGCACCTACGAGCGCACCGGCCCCAACAAGGGCACCCCGCGCACCTACGAGACGGAGCTCACCTACACCGAGGGGGCCGGCGGCGAGGAGAAGAAGGCCCTCGTCAAGGTGAACAAGCCCTTGGAGATCGGCGACGCCAAGGTCTACCTCGTCAGCCACGGCTACGCGCCCGTCGTCACCGTCCGCGACGGCAAGGGGAAGATCGTCTACCGGGACGCCGTGCCGCTGCTGCCGCTCGACGCCAACGTCACCTCCTCCGGCGTGGTCAAGGTCCTCGACGGCTACCGCAACCCCGAGGGCGAGAAGGAGCAGCTCGGCTTCAACGCCTTCTTCGTGCCCACCTTCGGCGGCTCCGCGACCGGCACGATGCTCTCCCAGTTCCCCGCGCTGGACTACCCGGTGCTCGCGCTCTCCGCCTACCACGGCGACCTGAAGGCCGACTCCGGCATTCCGCAGAGCGTGTACCAGATGGACAAGACCAAGATGAAGGAGTTCAAGGACTCCGAGGGCGAGCTGTTCAAGAAGCTGCTCATGCCCGGCGAGACCATGACGCTCCCGGACGGCGCCGGTTCGGTCACCTTCGAGAAGGACATCAAGGAGTGGGCCGGCTTCCAGGTCGTCCAGGAGCCGGGCGGCGGCTGGGCGCTCGGCGGCTCCGTCGCCGCGATCGCCGGTCTCGCCGGCTCCCTGTTCATCCAGCGCCGCCGCGTGTGGGTGCGCGCGGTGCGCGGCGACGACGGTGTGACCGTCGTCGAGATGGCCGGCCTCGGCCGCAGCGAGTCCGCGAAGGTCCCCGAGGAGATCGGCGACCTCGCCGGGATCCTCTACGACCGGGCACCGGGCGCCCCCGACCCCACCCCGGACCCGTCCGATCCCACCGACACCGATCCCGAAGCCGTACCTGCCGAAGGGGCTGAGAAATGACTCTCGCCGCCGCAACAGATCTGGCCGCAGCGACCAACGAGAACCTCGCGGAGATCAGCAACGTGCTGATCTACTCCGCGATGGCCGTCTACACCCTCGCCTTCTTCGCGTACATCGCGGAGTGGACCTTCGGCAGCCGCAGCAAGATCGCCCGCACCGCCGCCGCCCTCACCCCGAGGGCGGAGGCGAAGAAGGCGCCGGCCGTCACCGTGAAGCAGGCCGGCGGCACCGCCGTACTGGAGCGGCCGAAGGTCGTCGTGCGCGCCGCCACCGGCTCCCGCGACGTGCCCGACGGTCCCGGGGCGCACGGCGGCGACGAGAAGGGCGACCTCTACGGACGGATCGCCATCTCCCTCACCGTGCTCGCGTTCGCCCTCGCCCTCGGCGGCGTGCTCACCCGCGCGCTGTCCGTGGAGCGGGCGCCGTGGGGCAACATGTACGAGTTCAACATCACCTTCTCCACCACCGCGGTCGGCGTGTACCTCCTGCTGCTGGCGCTGAAGAAGAACGTGCGCTGGCTCGGCCTGTTCCTGACCACCTCGGTCCTCCTCGACCTTGGTCTGGCCGTCACCGTCCTCTACACCGAGAGCGACCAGCTGGTCCCCGCCCTCCACTCGTACTGGCTGTACATCCACGTCTCCACGGCCATCCTGTGCGGCGCGGTCTTCTACGTCGGCGCGGTCGGCGTGATCCTCTACCTGTTCAAGGACGCCTACGAGAACAAGCTCGCGAACGGCGGCAAGCCCGGCAGCTTCGCCACCTCGTTCCTGGAGAGGCTGCCCGCCTCCTCCTCGCTGGACAAGTTCGCCTACCGGGTCAACGCGGCCGTCTTCCCGCTGTGGACGTTCACGATCATCGCGGGCGCCATCTGGGCCGGCGACGCCTGGGGCCGCTACTGGGGCTGGGACCCCAAGGAGGTCTGGTCCTTCATCACCTGGGTCGCCTACGCCGGCTACCTGCACGCCCGCGCCACCGCCGGCTGGAAGGGCCGCAAGGCCGCCTACCTGGCCCTGCTCGCCTTCGGCTGCTGGCTGTTCAACTACTACGGCGTCAACATCTTCGTCTCCGGCAAGCACTCCTACGCCGACGTCGGCCTGGGCGCGCTGGGGTCCGTCGGTTTCTGAACCGGGCGCCCGCTCCGGCCGGTCCGCAGGTGCCGGGCACCGCTGTCAGCGGTGTCCGGCACACTCCCGATCATGGAATCGACACTGCGGACAGCCATCGACGACCTCATACGCAAGACCGGTGTGCCCGGCCCCGTGGCCGAGGAGATCCTGAGCCGGACGCGACCCTCCATCCACCTGTGCTGGGGTGTGCCGGAGGAGGACGAGAGCGCTCCGCCGGCCGCCAGGATGGGCGGACTGCCCCGGATGCCCGAGGACATGACGTGGCCTGGCTGGCAGGCGCACATCGTCACCATCGACTGCGCCGCCCTGCCCAGGGACGCCCTGGACATCGAACTGCCCGAGGACGGCCACCTGCTGGTGTTCGCCGACATCGAGGACGCCGACAGCTCCGCCGCCGTGCGGTACGTGCCGGCCGGCTCCGAGACCGTCGAGCGGGGGCCGCGGATCACCGACGAGGACGGAGACACCTGGGACGTCACCGTCCACGAACCGAAGCCGCTTCATGCCGTGGTCGTGCGGAGCTTCGACGAGGACTGGGAAAGCCTCCCCCTCGCGAAGGAGTTCATGGAACGGGCCCCCTCGGGCCTGGAGGCACTGGAGGAGTTCCGCAGGGTCCTGAACCGCCTCCTCGAAACGCCCTACCACTGGGGCGTCCGGATCGGCGGACACTCGCGCTCCTTCCAGAACTCTCCGGAGGAGGAGGGGCTGACCCACTTCGTCTCGGTCTTCGGCGACTGGATCTGCGGCACCCCGTTCGACGTCGCCCTCGCCGGGACGCCGGAGGACATGGCGGCCCGCCGGTACGAGGAGCTCCAGGTCTATCTCGGGGGCTGACCGGCCCCCGCCGGACCCGGCCGGGCGCCTCTGTACCCTGGCCCGATCACCGCCGCGCGGGCGGCGGTCGGGGCGGGGAGGAACGTCATGGGTGCGCCGGTGCTGGAGGAGCTGCGGGAGGTCTGCCAGCCGCGGGCCAAGATGGAGAGCCGCAACGGCGAGCACTGGGCCGGCCGGCTCTACATGCGGAAGATCTCCCTGCGCACCACCCGCCACCTGGTCCGCACCCCGGTCACCCCCGACCAGCTCACCTGGACCATGGTCGTCTGCGGTGTCGCCTCCGGCGCCGCGCTGATGATCCCGGGCCTGACCGGAGCGGTCCTCGCCGTGGTCCTCATGCAGCTGTTCCTGCTCTTCGACTGCGTGGACGGCGAGGTCGCCCGCTGGAAGGGCCAGAACAGCGCGGCCGGCATCTACGTCGACCGGCTCGGCGCGTACCTCGCCGACGCGGCGCTGCTGGCGGGCGCCGGCCACCGCGCCGCCGAGTCCGGCGCCGGCGGCTGGCTGTCGGTCGGCATCGCCACCGCCCTCGGCGTCGTCCTGCTCAAGGCCTCCACCGACCTGGTGGACGTGGCCCGCGCCCGGCGCGGCCTGACCGTCGCCGACGACGAGTCGACCCGTCCCCGCTCCCAGGGTGTCGCCATGGTGCGCCGTATCGCCGCCGCGTTCAGGATCCACCGGGTGACCAACGGCATCGAGGCGTCCCTCGTCCTCCTCGTCGCGGCCGTCGCCGACGAGGTGACCGGCGGTATCGAACCGACCCGCTGGGCCCTGGGCGCGCTCGCCGTCATCACCTGGGTGATGGTCCCGGCCCACCTGCTGTCGATCCTCTCCTCGTCCCGCCTGCGCTGACCCGGTCAGGGCCCTCGACCAGCCGCCGGCGGCCCGAGCAACGACGTGCGCGTCCCCGGCTGCTCCTGCGGGGATGCGGCGTGGCCCTCGGCGTCCCGTCCGTTTCCGCATGGCCCTTGCGTGGCGCCCGGTTCACTCGGCCAGGTGAACACCACCGGTTTGCCGGCTCTCGGAGCCCCGGTTTCCCTACGGTTGGCGCACATGCCGTCGACATATGTCATTCCTCGCCAGGGCTGACATAAAGGAAACCCATGGTCAAGCCGCCCCACGAGGCGATGCACCGCATCTTCCAGCACGACCCCGGACTCTTCAGCCGCGTCTCGCGCTTCCTCGGAGTCGACATCCCCAGGCCCGTCAAGGCCACGCCCCTGCCGACCGACCTCACCGAGACCAGCCCCGTCGAACGCCGGGTCGACACGGTCCTGCGGTTCGAGACCGCGGAGCAGGGCGACTTCCTCCTGGCCATCGAGGCACAGGGCAACAGGAACCCGGACAAGCCGGCGAGCTGGGCGTACTACACCAGCTACCTGTGGACGAAGTACCGGCTGCCCACCGCGCTCCTCGTCGTCTGCCAGGACCACGCCACGGCCAGATGGGCCCAACGGGCGGTCAGCAGCGGACCGCCCCAACTGCCCACCCTCACCCTGCGCCCCGTGGTCGCCGGCCCGCACAACATGCCCGTCATCACCGACCCTCAGGAGGCCCGCGCCGACCTCGTCCTGGCCAGCCTCGCGGCCGTCACACACGCCGCCGAACCCGCCGTCAATGCGATACTGAAGGCCCTCTCCACAGCACTGCGGGACGTGCCCGAAGACATCGCGGACCCCATCGTCGAATTCACCGCACAGGGCCTGGGCAAACACCCGGCCAAGCACCTCTGGAGGAACCTGGTGGCCGTGGACCTCTCCTTCTACAAGTCCTACCTCGTCGAAGAGATCAGGGAAGAAGCCCGCGCGGAAGCCCGCGCGGAAGCCCGCGTCGAAGGCGAGGCGCGACGTGCGGCCGAGGACGTCCTGCTCGTCCTCGAACAACGCGGCCTCGACATCTCCGACGACGTTCGCGGACGCGTCACGGACTGCGGCGACCCCGACCTCCTCCGCCGCTGGCTCACCCGCGCCGTCACCGCTCCGAAGGCCGAAGAGATCTTCGAAGACGAGTGACCGGGCGAGCCGTCGTTCTCGTGGGCGCCCCGTAGCTCCTGGTCGTGCGCCGCCGACCGCTGGTCGAAGTACCGTACGACGTCCGACACTTGGGCGAACACGGGTGCGATTGGCTTTATGCTTGGCCCTGCCCTCATGGGCCGAGATCGCACGCCGGGAGGCATCTGTGTCAGCGCTGGAGCCGGACGACCCGGACTCCGTCGGGGCGTACCGGTTGCTGAGCCGGCTGGGCGCGGGCGGCATGGGCAGGGTCTTCCTCGGCCGTTCCCCGGGCGGACGGCTCGTCGCGGTCAAGGTGGTGCACGCCGAACTGGTGCGCCGGCCCGAGTTCCGCGACCGCTTCCGCCGCGAGGTCCGGGCGGCCCGGGCGGTCAGCGGCGCCTTCACCGCCCCCGTCATCGACGCCGACCCGGACGCCCCCCTGCCGTGGCTGGTCACCAGCTACATCGCCGGTCCTTCGCTGGAGCAGGCGGTCGTCGAGCGGGGGCCGTTCGAGGCGGGGGCGGTCCTCGCGCTGGCGGCCGGGCTGGCCGAGGCGCTGGTGTCGATCCACGCCGCGAACCTCGTCCACCGCGACCTCAAGCCCTCCAACGTGCTGCTCGCCGAGGACGGGCCCCGCGTCATCGACTTCGGGATCGTCCGCAGCGTCGAGGCCGACTCGATCACCGGCACCGGCCTCGTGGCCGGCTCGCCCGGATTCATGTCGCCCGAGCAGGTCAACGGCGACACGATCACCCCGGCCAGCGACGTCTTCTGCCTGGGCGCGGTGCTGGCCTTCGCGGCGACCGGCGCCAACCCCTTCGGCGAGGGACCGACCCCCGCGCTGCTCTACCGCGTGGTGCACAACACCCCCGACATCGGCGCCGTCACCGACCCGGCCCTGCACGCCCTCATCGGCGACTGCCTCGCCAAGGACCCGGCCCGCCGCCCCACCCCGCACGAGATCCTCACCCGGGCCGGCGCACTGGGCAACGAGAGCACGATGGCCCTGCGGCACCCCGTCCCCCGGTCGCAGCGGGGCAACGCTCCGGGGTTCCCGACTCCTGCCGGGACGCCCCTCCCGAGCGCCCGTCCCACGGCCCCCGGGGACCTCACGAACGTACTTCCGCGCGACGGCGGGCCCGGCGCCCTCCCGCAGCAGGCGACCATGGTGGCGCCGCGGTTGCACGACCGGGCCACCCGGGTGGGCGCCACCCCGGAGCCGGCACCCGCCGCGACGGAGCCGCCCGGCCGCCGGGCGGGCCGGGAACGCGGCGGCAGTCGGCGCGCCTTCCTGCTCCTCGGCCTCGGGGGAGGCGCGGTCGCCGCGGCCGGCGTCGGAGCGGGGTTCTGGTTCGACCGGTCGGCCGCCGCGGACCGGGACCGGGCCACGCCCCCCTCCTCGGCCTCCCCCTCGTCCTCGCCCTCCGCGGCCCCGCGGCCCGCCCGGCCCGTCGGCCACTGGCCCCTCGACGAGACCTCGGGCACGGTCGCGCGGGACACCGCGGGCGGCCACGACGGCACCGCGACCGGCGTCACCTGGGGGCCCGGCGGAGGCGGAGCCGTCTTCGACGGGCGGAGCAGCCAGATCACGACCGGGGGACCGGTGCTGGAGACCGGGGAGGGCCGGAGTTTCACGGTCGCCGCCTGGGTCCGGCTCTCCGTCGCACCGGCGGGCTGGGCCACCGCGGTCAGCCAGGACGCCCAGGACGCCAGCGCCTTCTACCTCCAGTACGCCGTCGAGGGGAACCGCTGGGCCTTCTCCCGCCCCGGCCTGCGCGCCACCGGCCGCAGCGAGCCCGCCGTGAACGTCTGGACCCACCTCGCCGGCGTCTGCGACGGACAGGCGCGCACACTGCGGCTGTACGTCGACGGCGTACAGGAGGCGGAGGCCGAGGACACCGACCCGATGTCCGCCACCGGCCCCTTCATCATCGGCCGGGCGTCGTACGGCGGTCAGGCCGTCGACTTCTTCCCCGGCGCCGTCCGGGACGTACGGGTCTTCGACCGGGCCCTGGACGCCGAACGGATCAGGACCCTCGTGTGATCACGGCCGCCCTCGCGGGGCCGTACACGGTGGTCCGGGCTCAGTCGCCCTTGGAGTCCTCGTCGCGGTCCTTGCCGCGGTCCTCGTCCGCCTTGTCCTCGTTCAGCGACTTCAGGAACTCGGGGTTGTCGTCCGGCGCGACCCACCGCTGACGGCCGCCGCCCCGGCCCCAGGCGGAACCGGCGGCGCCGGCGGGGTGCCGCTTCTTGCCGGCGATGATCCACGAGATCGAGCCGACCAGCGGGAACAGCAGCACGAGGATCGCCCACAGCGGCTTGGGCATGTGACGGATGTCGTCGTCCTTCGTGCTGATGCAGTCGATGAACGCGTACACGCTCAGGGCCAGTGGCACGAGGAACATCAGCACCCGCAGCATGGGGCCTCTCCAGCGAAAGCGGTGGGCGGTACAGGGCCAGGGTAACCGCTCGGGGATACTTGACCCCATGGCTTACGACGATCTTCGCTCCCTGCTCAGGGCGCTGGAGCGCGAGGGTGACCTCAAGCGCATCAAGGCCGAGGTCGACCCGTATCTGGAGGTCGGTGAGATCGTCGACCGGGTGAACAAGGCCGGCGGTCCCGCGCTGCTCTTCGAGAACGTGCGCGGCTCGAGCATGCCCCTCGCGATGAACGTGTACGGCACCGACCGCCGCCTGCTGAAGGCGCTCGGCCTGAAGTCGTACGCGGACATCTCCGAGAAGATCGGGGGGCTGCTGAAGCCCGAGCTGCCGCACGGGTTCGTCGGGGTGCGCGAGGCGTTCGGGAAGCTCGGCGCGATGACGCACGTACCGCCGAAGAAGGTGAAGTCCAGCGACGCGCCCGTGCACGAGACCGTGCTCACCGGCGACGACGTGGACCTCGAGAAGCTCCCGGCGCTCTTCACCTGGCCCAAGGACGGCGGCTCCTTCTTCAACCTGGGCCTCACCCACACCAAGGACCCCGAGTCGGGCGTCCGCAACCTCGGCCTGTACCGGCTCCAGCGCCACGACAAGCGCACCATCGGCATGCACTGGCAGATCCACAAGGACAGCCGCAACCACTACCAGGTCGCCGCCCGGCGCGGCGAGCGGCTGCCGGTCGCCATCGCCTTCGGCTGCCCGCCGGCCGTGACGTACGCCTCCACCGCGCCGCTGCCCGGCGACATCGACGAGTACCTGTTCGCCGGGTTCGTGCAGGGCAAGCGGATCGAGATGGTCGACTGCAAGACCGTTCCGCTCCAGGTGCCCGCACAGGCGGAGGTCGTCCTCGAGGGCTGGCTGGAGCCCGGCGAGATGCTGCCCGAGGGGCCGTTCGGCGACCACACCGGGTTCTACACCCCGCAGGAACCCTTCCCCGCCCTGAGGATCGACTGCGTGACCATGCGCAGGCGCCCGCTGCTCCAGTCGATCGTCGTCGGCCGGCCGCCGACCGAGGACGGACCGCTGGGCCGGGCGACGGAACGCTTCTTCCTGCCGCTGCTGAAGATCATCGTCCCGGACATCGTGGACTACCACCTCCCCGAGTCCGGCGGCTTCCACAACTGCGCGATCGTCTCGATCGACAAGAAGTACCCCAAGCACGCGCAGAAGGTCATGCACGCCATCTGGGGCGCCCACATGATGTCGCTGACCAAGCTGATCGTGGTCGTCGACTCCGACTGCGACGTCCACGACCTGCACGAGGTGTCCTGGCGGGCCCTCGGCAACACCGACTACGCCCGTGACCTCACCGTCGTCGAAGGCCCCGTCGACCATCTCGACCACGCCTCGTACCAGCAGTTCTGGGGCGGCAAGGCGGGCATCGACGCGACGCGGAAGTGGCCCGAGGAGGGATACACGCGCGACGGCGGCTGGCCCGACATGGTCGAGTCCGACCCGGACACGGCCGCACTCGTCGACCGCCGCTGGAAGGAGTACGGACTGTGACCTCGGCCTCCGCCGCGCTTCCGCAGCAGCCGGGACGCACGAAAGCCTTCCTCCGCCTGGTGATGATCGAGCACTCGGTCTTCGCCCTGCCCTTCGCCTACATCGCCGCCCTCACCGCGATGTACGAGCGGGACGGGAGCATCCACTGGGGCCGGCTGCTCCTGGTCACCCTCGCCATGGTCGGCCTGCGCACCTTCGCCATGGCCGCCAACCGGATCATCGACCGCGAGATCGACGCCCGCAATCCGCGCACCGCCCACCGCGAACTGGTCACCGGCGCGGTGTCGGTCCGGCACGCCTGGACGGGCGCGCTCGTCGCCCTCGCCGTCTTCCTGGGCGCGGCGGCCCTGCTCAACCCGCTCTGCCTCGCCCTCGCGCCCGTCGCCGTGATCCCGATGGTGGTGTACCCGTACGGCAAGCGGTTCACGAACTTCCCGCAGGCCATCCTCGGACTCGCGCAGGCCATGGGCCCGGTCGGCGGCTGGCTGGCGGTCACCGGGGCGTGGTCCTGGGACGCCGTCGTGCTCGGCCTCGCGGTCGGCGTCTGGATCGGCGGCTTCGACCTGATCTACGCCTGCCAGGACGTCGACACCGACCGCGAGATCGGGGTGAAGTCGGTCCCGGCCCGCTTCGGCATCCCGGCCGCGATCCGGGGCGCCCGGGCCTGCCACGCCGTCACGACGGCCCTCTTCGTCTGGTACGCGCTCCTCACCGGCGCCGGCGCCTTCTTCTGGCTCGGCCTGCTGATCGTGGCGGGGGCCTTCGTCTACGAGCACACCATCGTCCGCCCCCACGACCTGACCCGCCTGAACCGGGCGTTCTTCTCCGTCAACGGCTTCATCGGCATCGCGCTGTTCGTGTGCGCGCTGCTGGACCTGCTGGTGCGGGGGCTGACCGTGTAGCGCGCCGGCGTACGGCCGGGACTCAGCCCTGGGGCTCCTGCGGCTTCGCGTCGACCTCGCGCAGGCCCTGGTCCCTGAGCTCGGTGCGGGCTTCCGTGCGGTGGCCACGGGCGATGTAGTCCCGCACGACCACCTCGATCGCGTCCTGGGGCGAGCCGACCCCCGCCAGGACCATCACCTCCACCACGAGTTCGGCGTCGAGACTGATGTTGACCTTGGCCACTGTGCCCCCCTCATCGCGCCTCATCGCGTCGCACCGGCACTCTAGCCGTCCGGGGCCCGGCCGGTGAGGCCTCCGACCGGTCCTGAGAACGGACGCCTGGCCTCCGCCGGTAGGCTCAAGATGTGAACGCAGGAGAAACGCGGCGCAAGCCTTGGATCGTGGGGGTCTCGGGGGCGTCCGGGACGCCCTACGCAGCCGCTGTGCTGCGTGCGCTTCTGACGGCGGGGGAGAGCGTCGACCTCGTCGTGAGCCGGGCCTCCCGGCTCACCCTGCTGGACGAGACCGGCATCGCCTTCCGGGACGCCCACTGGCGGGACGACCTGCGGGAATGGCTGTCCCGGGGCGCGGACGGCAAGCCGGACACGTTCACCGTCGACCTCGACGGCGTACGGCACTGGACCGCCGGTGACCTCGCGGCCGGGCCGTCCTCGGGGTCGTACCCGAGCAAGGGCATGCTGATCGTGCCCGCCTCCACGGCCTGTGTGGCCGGGGTGGCGCTCGGGCTGTCCAAGGACCTGTTGCAGCGTTCGGCGAGCGTCACCCTGAAAGAGGGCCGCACGCTGGTCGTGGCCGTACGGGAGACCCCGCTGAACGGCCAGACGCTGCGGCACCTGGTGACGCTGGACGACGCGGGCGCGACCGTGGTGCCCGCCTCGCCGGCCTTCTACGCGGGCGCGACGCACATCCAGGACCTGGTGGACTTCGTCGCCGGACGCGTACTCGACGCGGCGGGCGTGGAGCACCGCCTCTACCGCCGCTGGAAGGGCGAACTCGGCGGCGGATCCCGCCCGTAACCGAGCACCTCCGCAACACCTCGGCACCTGCAGGACCCTCAGACCTCTTCAGTGGAAGGCTTCGATTCGATGGACGCGGTGGACAGGCAGCTCATCCAGGCCCTCAGGGAGAACGGCCGGGCCTCCTACGCGGAGCTGGGGCGCCTCGTCGGCCTGTCGGGGCCCAGCGTCACCGACCGCATCAACCGGCTGGAGGCGGCCGGCGTCATCACCGGCTACCGGGCCACCGTGGACGCCGCCTCGCTGGGCCTCGGCGTCGCCGCCCTGATCGGCGTCTCGCTCTCCGACGCCGCCGACCACGAGGACGTGGCGCAGCGGCTGAAGGACCTGAAGGAGATCGAGGACTGCTGGTTCATCGCCGGCGACGACTCCTTCATGCTCAAGGTGCGGGCGACCGACGTGGACGGCCTGGAGAAGATCATCCGCAGGCTGTCCGGCACCAAGGGCGTCTCCCGGACCCGTACCACCATCGTGCTCTCCACCAAGTGGGAGAACCGCGTCGGTGAGCTGCCCGAGGAGGCGGAGTAGGCGGGGCGTACGGTTGACCGGGTCTGTCTGAAGAGGGAAAGAGGGATCGGCATGGACGTCGGGCTCAAGCGCGAGCTGGAGGAGAAGGTCAGGGCGGGCGAACGCCTGACCCGTGAGGACGGCATCGCGCTGTACGAGTCGGACGACCTGGCCTGGCTGGGCGGACTGGCGCACGAGGTGCGCACGAGGCTGAACGGCGACCTCGTGCACTTCAACGTCAACCGCCACCTCAACATGACGAACGTGTGCACCGCCTCCTGCGCCTACTGCTCCTTCCAGCGCAAGCCGGGGGAGAAGGACGCGTACACGATGCGCATCGAGGAGGCGGTGAGGCTCGCCAAGGCGATGGAGGGCGAGAACCTGACCGAGCTGCACATCGTCAACGGGCTGCACCCCAACCTGCCG
The DNA here is from genome assembly GCF_055633275.1 of Streptomyces sp. 12E. NCBI lineage: Bacteria > Bacillati > Actinomycetota > Actinomycetes > Kitasatosporales > Streptomycetaceae > Streptomyces > Streptomyces sp. 12E. The sequence goes on from NZ_JBVNCJ010000001.1 coordinate 4,183,977, forward strand.
TGGCGTTACTACCCGCGCTCGCTCAGGGAGTTGAAGGCCGCGCTGCCGGGCGTCTCGCTGAAGGCGTTCACGGCCACCGAGATCCACCACTTCGAGACCATCTCCGGGATGTCCGCCTCCGAGATCCTCGACGAGCTGATCGACGCGGGCCTCGAGTCGCTGACCGGCGGTGGCGCCGAGATCTTCGACTGGGAGGTGCGGCAGCACATCGTCGACCACCGGACGCACTGGGAGGACTGGTCGAGGATCCACCGGCTGGCGCACGAGAAGGGGCTCAGGACCCCGTGCACCATGCTGTACGGGCACATCGAGGAGCCCCGCCACCGCGTGGACCACGTGCTGCGGCTGCGCGAACTCCAGGACGAGACCGGCGGCTTCCAGGTCTTCATCCCGCTGCGCTACCAGCACGACTTCGTGGACATGAAGGACGGCAAGGTGCGCAACCGGCTCCAGGCGCGGACGCAGATGGCGACCGGCGCGGAGGCGCTGAAGACGTTCGCGGTGTCGCGGCTGCTGTTCGACAACGTGCCGCACGTCAAGGTGTTCTGGGTGATGCACGGCGTGCGGACGGCGCAACTGGCGCTGCAGCATGGGGCGGACGACATGGACGGGTCGGTGGTCGAGTACAAGATCACGCACGACGCGGACGACTACGGCACGCCCAGCAAGCTGACCCGCGAGGACCTGCTGGACCTGATCCGCGACGCCGGGTTCCGGCCGGTGGAGCGGAACACCCGGTACGAGATCATCCGGGAGTACGACGGTCCCGACCCGGCGCGGCGGGAGTCCCCCCAGCCGATGCGCGTCTGAAGGGGCGCCGCCCGGCTCGGCAGGTGAGGAGCGGCCGGCGGGAAGGAGCTGCGCGTGCGCCGAGGTAATGCTTACCATCGGCCCATGCCCCTTACTTTCACGTTCGATCCCGTCGTCACCCCCGAACTCCGCGACGGCGTCCTCGACCTGTGGGCCGACGTCACCAACGCCGGTGGAGCGGTCGGGTTCGTGCCGCCCGTGACGCGGGAGGACATCCGCCCCCACCTGGTGCGGCAGCTCGTGTCGATGACGGAGGAGCGCTCCCGCCTCCTCGTCGGGCACGACGAGGAGGGCAGGGTGGCCGCGACGGCGTTCCTCACCTTCAACACGCACCGGCTGATGACCCACTGGATCTGGCTCTACACGGTGATGGTCCACCCCCGCCACCAGGGCAAGGGGTACGGCCGCGACCTGCTGGCCGCCGCCGAGCGGGCCGCCCGCACCCTCGACGGCGTCGAGGCGATCCGGCTCGCCTGCCGCGGCGGCCTCGGCCTGGAGCGCTTCTACGCCTCCTGCGGCTACAAGGAGGTCGGCCGGGTCCCGGGCGCCATCCGCGTGGCCCCCGGCGACGACCGCGACGACGTCGTCATGCTGCTGCCGCTGACCTGAGACCCGCACCCCGCTGAAAGATCCTTGCCCGCTCGTGCTTCACTGGACGGTGTCCCTTTGGGACGTTCTGACCGTACGCAGGGAAGAGTGGATGAGATGCTCCGCTACACGCTGATGCGCCTCGGGATCTTCGTGGGCTGCCTCGTGGTCGTCTGGGGCCTCGTTCACTCCGGCCTCGCCCCGCGCGGCCTCGGTGACTCCAACGGGCTGTGGATCATCCTGCTCGCCCTGGTGATCTCGGCCCCGATCAGCCTCGTGGTGCTCCGCAAGCAGCGGGACCAGGCCTCCGAGCGGATCGTGGAGCGGGTGAACCGGGCCAAGGCCAACCTGGAGGCCAACCGCAACCAGGAGGACGCGGCCGACGAGACCGCCCGCACGCAGCCCCAGGGGCAGACCTCGTAACGTCCGTCACATCCGCGCACCGCACGCGGGCGCCCCGGTTTCCGAACTGACCCGGAAACCGGGGCGCTTTGCGTTGCATGGACGCCTTTGGTCTTCCACCTCTCAAAGCAAGGCTTTGAGGATCCCAAAGCTCAGGTGTTACGGTTCTCGGGTGAAGTCAGCAGCCGTGTTCCCCACGCCCCGGAGTGTTCCGCTCGTGGCGCGCCTGCACGTGGACCTCTGCCGGGTCACCTCCGCGAACTGTCGTCCCTGACGTTCCGCGCCACCCGAGTCCCACGTCACCCTTCCCCACGCGTCCCCATCACCGGAGCATTCTCGTGTCCACGAACACGCGGTCCAGGCTGCCCGTACTGCCCGTACGCGCGCCCTTCTGGGCCCAGATACTCGCCGGCCTCGTCCTGGGCGTCCTGCTCGGCTGGCTCGCCCGCAGCCAGGACGTCTCCTGGCTCGTCACCACCCTGGAGAAGGTCGGCGGCACCTTCATCGGCCTGCTGAAGCTGGCCGTCGCCCCGCTCGTCTTCTTCGCGATCCTGGTCTCCATCACCAACCTGCGGAAGGTCAACAACGCGGCCCGGCTGGCCTCGCGCACCCTTCTCTGGTTCATGATCACCTCGCTGATCGCGGTGGCGATCGGCCTGGCCATCGGCCTGGTCACCAACCCGGGCGCCGGCACCGGCCTCACCCCGGCGGACGGCGCGGCGCCGGAGAAGGCCGGCTCCTGGATCGACTTCCTCACCGGCATCGTGCCGACCGACGTCATCACGCCGTTCACCGAGCTGAACGTGCTCCAGATCGTCTTCATGGCCGCCGTCGCCGGCATCGCCGCCCTCCAGCTCGGCGAGAAGGCCCAGCCGATCCTCACCCTGAGCGAGTCCGTCCTCGAACTCCTCCAGAAGGCCCTGTGGTGGGTCATCCGCCTCGCCCCGCTCGGCACCGTCGGACTCATCGGCAACGCCATCGCCACCTACGGCTGGGACCTGATCGGCAAGTACGCCACCTTCACCGCCGACATCTACGTCGGCTGCCTCATCGTCCTCTTCGGCGTCTACCCGGCGCTGCTGGCGACCGTCGGCAAGGTGAGCCCGGTGCAGTTCTTCAAGGGCGCCTGGCCCGCGATCCAGCTGGCCTTCGTCTCCCGCTCCTCCGTCGGCACCATGCCGCTGACCCAGAAGGTCACCGAACGCCTCGGCGTGCCCAAGGAGTACGCGAGCTTCGCCGTCCCGTTCGGCGCCACGACGAAGATGGACGGCTGCGCCGCGATCTACCCGGCCATCGCCGCGATCTTCGTCGCCCAGATCTTCGACATCCCGCTCGGCGTCGGCGACTACCTGCTGATCGCGTTCGTCTCGGTGGTGGGCTCCGCCGCGACGGCCGGCCTCACCGGCGCGACGGTCATGCTCACCCTCACCCTTTCCACCCTGGGCCTGCCCATGGAGGGCGTGGGCCTGCTGCTGGCCATCGACCCGATCCTGGACATGATCCGCACGGCGACGAACGTCGCGGGTCAAGTTGTATGCCCATTGATCGTGGCGTCGCGGGAGAAGATCCTCGACCGTGGGAAGTACGACAACGTGGGGTCGGCGCCCATCGACGTGGACGAGCCGCGGGCGGTGGCTGCCGCCGCCTGATCGCTGATCTGACAGGTCAGGTGACGCCCTGTGCTGATACGTCGCACAGGGCGTTCCTTGCCTGCATGGGGAGGCTTGCTCAACGGCATGCGGGGCGTCAATGGCCAGGCGAACCGGGAAGGTGGGGTCCTGTGCCAGGGCGTGTGCCGGAAGTGCTCTGGGTTGGCTGACGTGAGTGGGCGGGGGCGGAGTTATCAATATGTCGGACCGGTCGAACTGAAAGCTGCCGCCCGGCCTGGTGACGGCGGGCGTCGGATCGGCACGGCGGCTGACTTCGATGACTGGATCGTGGAGCAATCGGCGGCGGAGCTGGCCGTACCGTTCACCTTCGTGGTCGGTACGGACGGTGTGCTTCGGCTGGCACCGTGGCGAAGCGAGCACGTGGCCTGTGCCGGCGGAGACACGGTTCTGAGCGCCGGCGAGATCAGCTTTATGCGCGAGGCGGATCGGTGGACCGGGAGCGAGGTCGGCAACCAGTCCACCGGGTACTGCCCGGACGTCACCTCCTGGGTGGAGGTCGCCCGCGCTCTGGACGCTGCAGAGCTCCAGCGACCCTCCGGCTTCACCCACGAGGTGGTGTTCCGGCGGTGCCCCGACTGCCAGGAGCACAACATCGTGCGTGAGGACGACTTCGTCTGCGTCTTCCGCGGCAGCGATCTGCCCCCGACGTGGAACTGCGACGCGGCTGACTCCCCAACGTCTCCTTCAGCACCCCCGACCACCTCGTCCAGCGCATCCGACGGGGCCTACGCCACACCCAGTACCGCAGCCACCTCATAGACGGCTGCCTCGCCGAGACCGGCTTGACCATGAGACCTGCCTGAGCAACGACGCAACATCACAGGGTCAACTTCCTCAACCTTGGGGGGTCGTGCTGTGACGACCGGCTACCACTGTCCCGGCCGGTCGTTTCACCGCCCCTGATGCACGAGTCGTGAACCGGGTGGACGATCATCGTGTGATGGATACGGGTATGTGGCCGGTGCTTCCGGACGTGGAACGGGATCAGTGGGACTACGTCCCCGGGCGGACCCTGGGGCCACTGCGCATGGACATGCATCAGGAAGAGGTCATCGCGGCCCTGGCCGCGCACGGCTTCACCGCCCCGCCTGACGGATACAGCCCAGGGCGGTACGCCGTGCGCTTCGCCAAGGAAGACGCCCCCGCGAGCCAGGCGCCGGTGGAGTGCTACTTCCGTACGGACCGAAAGCTGGCCTATGTCCTCGTCGACGGACGCCTCGGCCCTCAGGTGACCTGCGAGGGGATCCGGCTCATCGGCCGTGTGCCTTCGCAGCTCGCGCAGGAGATGGAAGCCCACGCGATCAAGTACGACACCGGCCTGCGGTTCAGTCCCACTGGCGATATCTTCTGCGACGGCTTCCAACTCGAAGTCGGCGCCCAGCGCGCTGGCGACAACACCGTCTCCTGGGCCTTGTTCTTCGTCTCGGGAGATGACCACTCCGTCACGCGTGACGCCGCACCCAAAGCGGTCTGGCACCGCTGGTAGGTGGCACCACGCTCACCTCGCCACGTCAAACGCCTCATGAAAGGCAGAGGACGGACATCGTGGAACTGGCGCCGGGGTGGGTCAGCATTTACGACATCGCGAGTTCAACCTCAGTAGACACTCCCTCGGGTGCTGCCCCAGGACTATTACATCCGCATGAGGGCTGTCATCGACGGCTACCTTGCCGATCGGGTGGAGACGGTCACTACAGCGAGTCCTCATTGTCTGCGCCGATCGGCGTGATCTTGATCGACGTGCTCTCGGGCGGCTTGCGCCTACCGCGGCCGATGCTGAACACGTCAACGTGGTCGATCACGGTCGTAAGGATGGCGCGGCGGCGTTCAAGGTTTTCGGGCTGTTCATCCTTCCAGACTGTAAGAACGTCGGTCTCGGCGCGGGATCGACGGACGGCTGTTGTCGCTTCACGCGTACGTAGGGCTTGAAGCTCTGCGCGAAGGTGGGGCAAGGAGTCGAAGTAGTCTTCGTCCTCCATCTGACCTTCCTTCCAGCGGCCTCGGAGTGCTCGGATTCGGGTCTCCAGCAAGCTGATCTCATCTGTGAGGTCCTCTGTCGGAACCTCTTCCTTCGGAGGAACGCGGGATAGGAGCGCAGCTTCGACCACCTCATTGAGACGCTCCTCAATCCATTGGTATTGACGGCTCACTTTGCCGCAGCCGAGTCGGCCGTTCTGGCCTCGCTGCGATGAGCTGCAGAACGTCCTTCGGAAAGTCCGTCCCTGGATGGTCGCCCACTGGACGCGCATCACGGCACCGCAATGACCGCATCGCAGGAATCCGGAGTACAAGTGCTTACGCTTGCCCGATCCTTGCGCCGCCGGTGTGGCCCGTCCATCGAGCAAGGCCTGTACGTTCTCCCACTGCCCCCGGCTCAGAGGAGAACCGTAGACGCTGTCCCCGATGTCCTGGCCCTTGTAGGTGACGATTCCCCCGGTCCGTTCCGACCGGAACACGCGCTTCACTGCCGCGAGCGTCCAGGCCCCACCCTGCGGTGTCGTAGAGCCCTCGGAGTTCCAGTAACGGGCTACGTCGCCGGGGGTCTTCGCGTTCCGGTCCATGAGCATGAGGTAGCCCTTGCGGATGAGCTCGACCTCGATTTCGTCCAATTCCTTGAAGTGCGAGCCTTCCTTGAAGCCGAACTGTCGCTTCCCGCCGGCGTGAGGCTTGCCCTGCTCCCTGCGCTGTAGAAGGGAGTTGTTGACGCGCTCGGACATGCGCTCTGTCTCCTGCTGGGCCACCGCACCTTTGATCGTCAGGATCATGCGGCCGTTGGCCGTTGAGGTGTCCTCGCCCTCGGTCGTCGCGAACGCGAAGCCGTGCCGCTGCTGCTCTTCAAGGAAGCTGGTCAGCTCGCTGATGCGGCGCGTCAGACGGTCGATGGAGTAGACGACGATGCCGTCAATCAGGCCGTCGCGGGCGTCTTGGAGCATCTCCGTGTACTGCGGACGGCGGCGCTTGCTCGTGGTCGACGCTGACACGTCGTTCTCCGGATAGACCTTGTGGACCTTCCACCCCATGCGCTCGCACAACTCCCGGCACGCCCTCTCCTGGCGCTGAATGCCGAGTTCCTGGCCCTTGCGGTCCTTGCTGATACGTACGTAGATCGCAATGCGCTCCGGCTTGGTCATGTCCCACCCCTGGTTACTGACTAGATGCCTGCGCTGTGAACAACATGCATACCGACCTACGGTTACGGGTATCGCCGGTCGAGCACTGGCTCCGGTCGACGTGGCGTCGCGGGAGAAGATCCTCGACCGCGAGAAGTACGACAACGTGGCGTCGGCCCCTTGATGTGGATCAACCGCGGGTGGTGGCGGCACGCTCGCCTGTTCGCGGTCCCGGAGACGTTCGGTTCGTCGTCCCCGGGACCGGCGGACCCGCAGGATCTCACCCACCCGTCTCTTCTCGGGCTTCGGCCGTGTCCTCTCCGCACGGCACCGCTTCCGGTGGCCCGTCGGAAAACTTGATCGCCGATGTCGGTGGCCGCTGCTAGCCTCCTGCCGCTCGGCTGTTCGAGGCCGGGCGCGATCCGGGGAGGGGCGTTCGTCCATGTCAGGGAGATCAGGCAGGAGAGGTCTGCTGCTGGGCGGTTGCCTTGCGGCGATGGTGGCGGGGGTGGTCACGCCCGGCGCCGCGCACGCGGCGGAGAAGGAGAACCTGCCGCCCGCCGTCCAGGACCTGCGGACCGAGTTCGAGGACTGCGCGACAGGTGACACGCCGGACTACGTCGGGAGCCCTCCGGTGCTCACGGCCCGGCTGACCGATCCGGCCGAGGACGACCGCATCGGGTACTCGGAGCGGCTCACCGCCGAGTTCGAGATCTGGTGGTCGGACGTGGACGGCGTCGAGCAGCGCCGCTCCCTCACCACCTCCCCGTACCCCCCGGACATGATCCACCGCATCACCGTCCCGTCCGACGTCCCGGCCGACACGGTCGTCTCCTGGCACGTCCGGGCCAACGACGGCAAGGTGAACTCCTCCTGGAGCTCCGAGGCGCCCGGCGCCGCGTGCCGGTTCGTCCACGACGACGAGAGTCCGGCCGCCCCCGTCGTGAGCTCACCGGAGTACCCGGAGGAGACGTGGTGGACCGGCGGGGTCGGCATCTACGGCAGCTTCACCATGGACTCCCCCTCGGCGGACGTCGTCGAGTACCGGTACACCTTCCTCGGCGGTCCGCAGCGCACCGTCCGTCCCGCCGAGCCCGGCGGCCCGGCCACCGTCCGCTTCGCCCCGCTGAGCAACGCCCCGCAGCGTCTGAGCGTCCAGGCCCGTGACCGCTCCGGCCGGATGAGCGTGCCCACCGACTACTTCTTCCACCCGAAGGCGGCGAGCGCGCCCGTCTCCCGCTGGAAGCTCGATGACGGGGTCGGCTCCACCACGGCGGCCGCCGAGGAGGGGGAAGCGGCCCGGGCGGGACGCGGCGTGACCTTCGGCGCTCCCGCGCCCCGGGGCGTCCCGCTCACTTCCACGGCCACCCTCGACGGCAGCCGCCACGGCTTCCTCACCACGGACGCCCCGGCCGTCGACAGCGGCAGGACCTTCGCCGTCGGCACCTGGGTGCGCCCGGCGGAGACCGGCCGTCCCATGACCGTGCTGAGCCAGGACACCGCGTCCGGCCCGGCCTACGCCCTGGCCCTGGAGGCCCCGCGGGACGCGGCCGCCTCCTGGTCCTTCACCCTCGGCGACGCGAAGGTCACCGGCGGCGCTCCCGAGGCCGGCGAATGGGCCTACCTGCTCGGCGTCCACGACACGGAGACCGGGTACGCCCAGCTCTTCGTCAACGGCCACGAGGTCGGCACCAAGGCCGAGGCCGCTCCGGTCGCGGCGGGCGGCGCGTTCCAGATCGGCCGGATCCGCGGCGAGAACGGCTACCGGCAGCGCTGGCACGGTGACATCGGCGACGTCAGGGCGTACGACCGCCTCGTCGTCCCGCAGGAGGTGACCGAGCTGGCCCACCGCAAGCCGAACCTGCTCGGCCACTGGTCGTTCAGCACGGCCGACGACGGCACCACGCCCGAGAACAAGGGGGGTTCGCCGCTGCGGCTCGCAGCGGGCGCGTCGGTCTACCGCGGTCCGGACGACTCCTGCCTCCCCGACATCGACCCCGACTGCCCGTGGAAGCCGTACCCGCTGGTCGGCGAGGGGCACCTGGCGCTGGACGGCGAGAGCGGCCACGCGGTCCTCGACGCCCCCGTGGTGGACACCGGTGACAGCTTCACCCTCGGAGTCGTCGCCAGGATCGAGGAAGCCGACGCCACCCGGCCGATGACGGTCCTCTCCCAGGCCGGTGAGCACACCGACGCGTTCAAGCTGCGCTACGACCCGTCGAAGTACGCCTGGCAGCTGATCATGCCGGAGCGGGACGAGGCGGGCGCGCCGGAGAAGGTCGTCTCGCAGGTCACGCAGTCGGACGGTCGCAGCGGGCACGGCACGCGGCTGGCCATCGTCTACGACGACGCGACCGACACGGTCAAGCTGTACGCCGACGGCTACACCAACGCCGAGGCCACCGCCCACCTCCGCGACGGCTGGACGAGCGCCGGCCCGCTCCAGGTGGGCCGCGCCCGCACGGCCGACGGCTGGGGCGAGCACCTGAAGGGCGAGGTGGACGAGGTCCAGGCGTACGCGGGCGCCCTGCGGGACAGGGACGTCGTCGGACTGGGCCACGAGACCGACCCCTGCCTGTGCGTCTGACACCCGCCGGCCGGCGGGTCGAGGGGCGCTTCCCGGCAATCACCGACGGGTGACCGTTGCTGGGGGCGCCCCTTATCGCCGTCCTCCCGATGGTGTGGAATCACCTGGACCACGTGCGTCACACGACGCACGTGGTCCACATCGATGATCCGGCAGGGATCAGCACCACACGCGAAGGGGGAGACCGTGGCACGCACGCGGGCGCAGGCTCTGCGCAACGTCGCCGAGGCGGTCGCGTCCGGCACGGATCCGCGCACGGCGGCCCAGGACGAACTGCGCCGCCGCACCGGAGGGGGCGGCGCGCCGTCCCGGAACACCGGGGACGAGCGCGGCGGGCGTCAGGAGGCCGAGGGCGAGGGGATGGACCCGGCCGACTTCCCGGCGGCCCGGGAACAGGACGGGAGCTCCGTCGACACCGTCATGCGGCAGAAGACGGTGCCGCTGGACGAGGCGGGGGAGGCGCTGGGCCGCAGCGAGCAGCTGCGCGAGGACGGGAAGGTGGTGCACGCCATCTGCCCGATGGTGATGCCCAGGGGCCGCTCCCTGCTGTCCATGCTGCCGGTGCTGTCGCTGCTGGTGGTCGGCGCCGTGGGCGCCTCGGTCGTGTCGGCGGCCGGTGGCGGCGGGCTCACCGACCCGCTGTTCGGAGTGCACTACTGGATCGTCGCGCTGGCCGCCGTCGCGTTCGTGTGGTGGCGGCAGGGCCTGGTCATGGTGCCGGACGGCTGCCAGGCGATGATCACCCGGTTCGGCAAGCTGGAGAAGGTCGTGGGGCCCGGCCGGGTCACCCTGCTCAGCCCGTGGAAGCGGGTGTCGTACATCGTCAACACGACCCGCGAGTACCCGTTCAACGCGCCGGTGCGCGAGGCCCCGACCAAGGGCGGGGTGAAGGCGTCCATCGACCTGTTCATCCAGTTCCGCATCAGCGACCCGGTGGAGTTCGTCTACACCCTCGGCGCCGTGCGCGGGTTCGAGGAGAAGCTCGGCAACGCCGTCAGCGAGACCATCCGCAGCCTGATCTACGAGCAGGAGGCGGCCGGCATCTACGACATGGTCGGCGAGGACAGCGGTCGTCTGCTGGAGCAGCTCAACCAGCAGTTCCGGCCCGCGGTGGAGCTGACCAACGCCAACATCACCCACGCCGAGCCCTCGGACCGGCGCTACCGGATGGACCTGGCCGCCCCCGAGATGGTGCGCGTGGCCAAGGAGGCGTACACCCACGAGTACGCGCTCCAGCTGCGCAAGGAGCAGGACGAGGGCGACCTGACCCGGGAGCTCGCCTCCAGCCAGGAGACGCTCTCCGCGATCCAGGCCGACATCGCCCAGTACCAGGCGCAGATGGACACCGCCGTGGAGCGCGAGACCAACCGCGCCGAGGCGCTGGCCCGGCAGCGCTACGTCCAGGCCGAGTCGGAGGCCAAGGCCAACGCGGCGCTGCTGGAGGCGCAGGCCCTCGACATCCGCGCGGTGACCGCGGCGCAGGCGCCGGAGATCCTCGAGTACCGCTACCAGCAGCAGGTGCTCGACACCCTGGAGCAGGTCGCCGACCACCTGCCCCGCCTGGTGCGCATCGGCGGCGTGGACGCTACCGGCGCGGCCGGGATCGACTTCCTCGAACTGGCCCGTGAGCTGGTCGGCGAGCGCGGGGCCGAGCTGTTCACCGACGCGGACATGGCCGCCGTACGGGACCGGCTGGCGGAGGTGTCCGAGCGGATCGCCGCCCGCGAGGAGGAGATCGGCGCGCTGCTGGCGGCCGAGCGGCCGACGGTGCCGCAGGTGCCCGAGGGCGCCGGGGCGGGCGAGGCGCCCGCGTCCGCGGCGAGCGCCGGGGCGAGTGATGTGTCCGAGTCCGCCGAGGAGGCCCAGCAGTGAGCTCCGCCCGTGTCCGCCGCCGTTCGGTCATCTCCGAGGCCGTCGCCCCCTGGAGCGACATCGCCCGGCTGCTGCGCGGCGGAGAGGCCGACACCCTCATTCCGGTGATCATCCCCCGTCACCGCCGCCGGCTGTGGTGGATGCTGCCGCTCTGGCTCGGCGTCCACGCCCTGCTGACGGGCGTGATGCTGACGCTGCGGGAGGACGGTTCCGACGGCGTGGCCGGCCTCGCCCACGGCGCGCTGGCCACCGTCTCCCACGTCGCCGGCGCGGTGCTGCTGCTGATCGGCGCGCTGTGGTGGTGGCGCTCCTCGATCGTCGAGATCGAGCAGGGCACCAACGGCGTGCTGACCCGCTACGGCGCCGTCGTGCGCACCCTCGACGCCGGCCGGCACTACCTGTGGCACCCCTGGTCGCGGGTCGACTTCGTCGTCGACACGGCCACCGAGATCCCCTACTCGGCGCCGGTCATGGCCTGTCCCACGCAGGAGAACGTGCCGCTGCGCTCGATCGAGTTCTTCCTGAAGTTCCGCATCACCGACGCCGTGCTGTTCGTCCGCACCATCGGCGCCGGCAACTTCGACCTGGTGCTGTCCAGCGCCGTGCAGGACGCGATCCGGCAGCGGGCCCGCCAGATGCGCACCGAGCGCGCCTACGACCTGCGCGGTTCGGACGTGGCGGACATGCAGGAGCTGCTCAACCGGCAGCTGTCCGGCTACGGCGTGCGCATCACCGGGTGCAACATCCCCGACGTGCAGCTGCCGGCGCAGTACCAGCACCACCTGGCCACCCGGGAGCGGATCGCCAAGGAGCGCGCCGCCTACGAGCAGGAGTGGGGGCTGACCCGCAAGCGGCGCATCGACAGTCTGGGCATGGACATCGAGCGGGCCAAGAAGGTGCGCGACGCCCGGATCGTCGAGGTGAAGGCGGCGCTGAACCGGGCCCGCGAGGAGGTCGCCCAGCTGCTGGAGCGGCAGGAGACCGAGGCCCAGCGGGTGCGGTTCGAGATCGAGACGCGCGGCCGCAGCGGGCTCATCGCGGCCGAGAACGAGGCCCGCGCCCAGCGCGCCCTGGCCAAGGCCTACCGGGACAACCGGGCCGTGCTCCAGTACGAACTGGCCCGCAGGCGGCTCGAGGTGGGCGCGGGGCTGGCCGGGAAGGCCCCGCAGCCGGTGGTGGTGCGCACCGACGGCGGCACCGACACCTCGGCGCTGTCCACGCTGTTCACCGCGCAGTTGCTGCCGCGGCTGACGGCGGGCGACCGGTCCGTCCTCGGCGACCGGACGGGGCCGGGGGACGGCGGCGGCCGGGACCCGCAGTGAGGAACGGACCGTACGCTGTGTCCCATGGGTGCCGTGAAGACGAAGCGGATGCCGCGTGCGGTCCGTGAACAGCAGATGCTGGACGCCGCCGTGCGGACCTTCGGGCAGCGGGGGTACATGGCCGCGTCGATGGACGAGATCGCCGAACTGGCGGGGGTCTCCAAGCCGTTGGTGTACCTGTACCTGAACTCCAAGGAGGACCTGTTCACCGCGTGCATCCGGCGGGAGGCGACGGCCCTCACCGAGGCGGTGCGCGCGGGCGCCCGCCCTGGTCTGCCGGCCGACCGCCAGCTCTGGTCGGGGCTGACGGCGTTCTTCACGCACACCGCCCGGCACCCGGACGGCTGGGCGGTGCTGCACCTCCAGGCCCGCACCCACGGCGAGGTCTTCGCCGCCGAGGTGGCCGCGATGCGCGCGGAGATCACGGCGTTCGTGACGCAGCTCATCCTCGCCGCCGCCCGGGACGCCCACCGGGATCCGGACCTGCCCGAGCGTGAGGTCTCGGGGCTCGCGGAGGCCCTGGTCGGCGCCGCCGAGTCCCTCGCGGACTGGGCCAACGCCACGCCGGGTGTCACGGCCCGGCAGTCGGCGGCGACCCTGATGAACTTCGCCTGGGCGGGTCTCGGCGACCTGATGGCCGGCCGCCGCTGGACCCCGCCCGACGACTCCGGGCCCGACACCGGTGTCACCGGGGCTCAGACCGGGCGGACCTCCCCGGTCAGGTGAGTCCGGCCGCGGTCGTCGCGCAGCGCGAAGCGTCCGCCCTGCGCCGCGTACGTCACCGTCCCCGGCAGCGGCACCGGCGCCCGGAAGTCCGCGCGGACCTCGACCGCGTCCGGGGCGCCGTGGGCGGCGAGGCAGCGGGCCACGGTCCACATGCCGTGCGCGATGGCGCGGGGGAAGCCGAAGAGCCGGGCGGTCAGCGGGTGCAGGTGGATCGGGTTGCGGTCGCCGGAGACGGCGCCGTAGCGCCGCCCGGTGTCCCCGGCCAGCCGCCACTTTGCGACGGCGGGCAGGGGGGCGGGGTCCTCCCTCGCGTCGGCCGGGGGCGCGGAGGCGGTACGGTGCCGGGCCAGGTACGTGCTCCGCGACTCCCACACGACGTCCCCGCCGTCCCGCATCTCGGTGACCACGGCGGCCTGGGTGCCGCGCCGGTGCGGGGTCAGTCCGTCGACGCGCACCGTCAGCCCGTACGTTCCCGTGGCCGCCGTCGCCCGGTGCCGGGTGATCCGTATCGACGTGTGGACGAGGCCGAGGAGCGGGAGCGGGAAGCCCGGTCCGCTCATCAGCCGCATGGCGAGCGGGAAGCCCAGTACGTGCGGGTACGTCACCGGCAGCGCGTCCTCGCCGGCCGGGAAGCCGCACACCCTCTCGTACGCGGTGAGCCGGGCGGCGTCGACGCGCAGCGCGGGCAGCACAAGGCGGGTGCGGGGGTGGGCGGCGCCGGGGCGCGGGCGCTTGAAGGGCGACAGCAGGGCGCCGCGGGCGAGGAGCGGCGTGAGGGCGGGGGGCGCGGAGAGCTCCACGGTGGGCGCGGGTGCGGACGTCACGGGGTGTTCACGCTCCCAGCAGGCTCTGGCCGCAGACCCGTACGACCTGGCCGTTCACCGCGCCGGAGGCCGGGTGGGCGAGCCAGGCGGTGGTCTCGGCGACGTCGGCGGGCAGGCCGCCCTGGGCGAGGGAGTTCATCCGGCGGCCCGCCTCGCGGATGAGCAGCGGGACGGCGGCCGTCATCCTCGTCTCGATGAAGCCGGGCGCCACGGCGTTCACGGTCACCCCGTGCCCGTCGAGGGCGTGCGGCGCGAGGGCGCGGACCAGGCCGGTGATCCCGGCCTTGCTCGCCCCGTAGTTGGTCTGGCCGGCGTTCCCGGCGAGGCCCGCGATGGACGCCGTGGCGACGATCCGCCCGCCCCGCTTCAGGGCCCCGGCGGCGAGCAGCGCGTCGGTGGTGCGCAGCACGCTCGCCAGGTTCACCTCCAGCACGGAACTCCAGCGTGCGGCGTCCATGTTGACCAGGCGGCGGTCCCGGGTGACGCCCGCGTTGTGGACGAGGACGTCGAGGCCGTCGGGGAGGGCGTCGGCGATGCGGGCGCCCGCGTCGGCGGCGGTGATGTCGAGGGGGAGCGCCCTGCCGCCGAGCCGTTCGGCGACGCGCCGGGCGTCCGCCTCGGCCGAGGGGACGTCGAGGACGACCACCTCGGCGCCGTCTCGGGCCAGGGTCTCGGCGACCGCCTCGCCGATGCCGCGCGCGGCGCCGGTCACCAGGGCGGTGCGGCCGGACAGGGGGCGCTCCGCGTCGTGGGGGGCGGGGGGCTCGTGCGCGCCGACCCCGATCACCTGGCCGCTGACGTAGGCGGACCTGGGGGAGAGCAGGAAGCGGAGGGTGGACTCGGCGGCGGGGGCGTCGGTGAGGCGGACCAGGTTCACGGTGATGCCCCGGCCGGTCTCCTTGCCGAGGGAGCGGGTGAAGCCCTCCAGTGCCTGCTGGGCGGCGGCCTGGTGGTGGTCGGCGGGGTCGAGCGGGGCGCCGAGCACCACGATCCGGCCGCTCGCGGCGACCGACCGCACGACGGGGTGCAGGGCCGCGTGCACCTCGGCGAGCCCTTCGACGTCCCGTACCCCGCTCGCGTCCAGGACGACGGCGGCGGGCCGGCCGGTGTCGTCCGTGCCGGGGCCCGTGCGGGCGAGGACGGGGGCGAGGTCGAGGCCGGACTTCCCGGCCGTGAGGTGGAGCAGGCCGCCGTCCAGGTCCGGCCGCTCCGGTGACCAGCGCCGCAGCGGCGCCGGCCGGGGCAGGCCCAGGCGGCGCGTGAGGAAGCGGCCGGGCGCGGTGCCGGTGAAGCTGAGATAGCGGTCGGCCATGGGGTTCCTCCGTGCTCGCCGTGCCTGCTCCGGATGTGCTTACTCTGGAGTAAGGTTACCGGAGGTAATCCTATGTCACCGGTGAGGAGCAGGTCGAGATGAGCACCCTGAAGCCGGCCGCCGTCCGGCGCGTCGCGGTGATCGGCGGCAGCCGCGTCCCCTTCGCCCGCTCCGACGGCCCCTACGCCACCGTCTCCAACCGGGAGATGCTCACCGCCGCGCTGGACGGCCTCGTCGAGCGGTACGGGCTGCGGGCGCCGGGCGCGGTGGGGGAGTTCGTCGCGGGAGCGGTCCTCAAGCACAGCCGCGACTTCAACCTCGCCCGCGAGACCGTCCTCGGCTCGGCGCTCGACCCCCGCACCCCCGCGTACGACATCCAGCAGGCCTGCGGCACCGGACTCCAGGCGGTCGTCGCCGCCGCCAACAAGATCGCCCTCGGCCAGACGGACGCCGCGATCGCCGGCGGCGCCGACACCGCGAGCGACGCGCCCCTCGGCGTCAACGACGACCTGCGCAAGGTGCTGCTCCGGGCGCGGCGCGCGAAGTCGCCCGTCGCCCGCCTCAAGGCGCTGGCCAAGGTGCGCCCCGGCCACCTCGTCCCGGACATCCCGCGCAACGCCGAACCGCGCACGCGCCTGTCCATGGGCGAGCACGCCGCGGTCACCGCACGCGCCTGGGGCATCACCCGCGAGGCCCAGGACGAACTGGCGGCGACCAGCCACCGGCGGCTGGCGGCGGCGTACGAACGCGGCCTGCTGACGGACCTGGTGGTGCCCTTTGGGGGCCTGACCCGCGACCAGAACCTGCGGCCGGACTCGACGGTGGAGAAACTGGCCGCGCTGAAGCCGGTGTTCGGCCTCGACGCACCCGGCCCCACCATGACGGCGGGCAATTCGACCCCGCTCACCGACGGCGCGGCGCTGGTGCTGCTCGCGAGCGAGGAGTGGGCGGCGGAACGGGGCCTGGAACCGCTGGCCTACCTGACCGCGTACGAGACCGCCGCCGTGGACTTCGTGCACGGCGACGTCGCCGGCGGCGAGGACGGCCTGCTGATGGCGCCCGCGTACGCGGTCCCGCGCATGCTGGAGCGCGCCGGGCTCGGCATGGCGGACTTCGACCTGATCGAGGTCCACGAGGCGTTCGCCTCCCAGGTGCTGGCCACCCTGGCCGCCTGGGAGAAGCGGGGGCTGGAGCCGGTGGACCGCGCCCGGCTCAACGTGGCGGGCTCGTCCCTGGCCACCGGTCACCCCTTCGCCGCCACCGGCGCCCGCATCGTGGCGACCCTGGCGAAACTCCTCGCCGAACGGGACGCCCCCGCACGCGGGCTGATCTCGATCTGCGCGGCGGGCGGACAGGGCGTGACGGCGGTCCTGGAGCGTACGTGAGCGACCCTCACGTAACCCCCGGCATCGCACACGCCCGGCCCGGGACCCTCCCACCTCCGGCGGCAAGAGCGTCGCCCCGGCCCCGCTGGAGAACCGGCTCCGCGCGCACCCGCTGATCTCCCAGGCCATGGTGGTCGGCGACAACCGCCCCTACGTGTCCGCCCTGATCACCCTCGGCCCCGACGGCATCACCCACTGGCGCCGGACGAACGGCAAGCACCCGGTTCCGCCGGAACTCGCCCTCGACGACGAGGAGCTGCACGCGGTCCTGCAGCGCGCGATCGACGAGGCCAACACGGTGCTCTCCCGCCCGGAGTCGATCCGCCGCTTCACCGTCCTCCCGGTGGACTTCACGGAGGAGGCCGGCCATCTGACCCCGTCGATGAAGCTGCGCCGGGAGGAGATCCTGCGGGACTTCGCGGCGGAGGTGGAAGGGCTGTACGGCGGACAGGTCACTTCGTGGCGCGGGCGATCAGGAGCGCCTGGGGGGTCGACTCGCCCTGGTCCGTGTCGGCCGCGCGCACCGTCTGCTGGACGAGGGAGAAACCGGCCGCCTCCAGGAGCGCGGTGACGCGTTCGGGCCGCATGCGCCGGAAGTCGAGGGTGACCGGGTGGCCCCAGGGGTGCTCGTGGCGGCGGGGCTCGTCGCCGCACTGGAACGCGAGCAGCAGATGGCCCCCGGGCGCCAGGACACGGCGGAACTCGGCGTAGACGGCGGGCAGCTCGTCCTGCGGGGTGTGGATGGTGGAGTACCAGGAGACCACGCCGGCGAGGGCGCCGTCGGGCAGGTCCAGGTCCCGCATCGAGCCCTGCTCGAAGCGCAGGCCGGGGTGCTCGCGGCGGGCGATCGCGAGCATCCCCTCCGACAGGTCGAGGCCGAAGACGGAGAGGCCGAGGGAGGCGAGGTGCGCGGTCACCACTCCGGGGCCGCACCCCAGGTCGGCCACCCGGCCGCCCTCCCCGACCAGCTCGGCGAAACCGGCCAGCAGCGCCCGGTCCAGCGGTCTCACCGCGAGCTGGTCGCGGAACAGGGCGGCGTAGTCCTCGGCGACGGCGTCGTAGAAGGCGCGGGTGGCGACTGTGTGATCGGCTTCGGTGGCGGTCATGGGCGGTGACCCTACCCGTCTCCACCGTCAGCCCGGTCCGCACGTGCCCGGCCCGCGGAGCCGCTGTCCTCGGTGGGCGTCCGCCGCCGGCAGCGCCGCCCACGGGGCGCCGCACCGGCGGACAGCGGTTCACCCGCCCGGGCCGCAACCGCGCCGGGCTCCCTCTTTCGAGCCGGTCGAACGTGCCGGGTGAAGAAGGGCCGTCGGAGAGGAAAGCACCGCACGCGAACGAGGGGACCGCATGCCGTGTCGCGGTGAGGTGCCGCACGTGTGCCGGACGCCGGATCCCTGGATGCAACGCGCACTGATCACGCGGTGTGTACGAGAAGAATTCGCCGGGAATTCAACTGGGTCCCGGAAAGGCAGGAGCCCCGCCGCCTGACGGCGCGGGGCTCCTTGGGTACTGCTGGTCGTTCCCGGATCGGCGAGGATCAGACCGGGGTGACGTTCTCCGCCTGCGGGCCCTTCGGACCCTGCGTGACGTCGAAGGACACCTGCTGGTTCTCCTCGAGCGAGCGGAAGCCGCTCGCGTTGATCGCGGAGTAGTGGACGAAGACGTCGGGGCCGCCGCCTTCCTGGGCGATGAAACCAAAGCCCTTTTCGGCGTTGAACCACTTCACGGTTCCGGTAGCCATAAGCCCTCCTTGGGCCCAAAGGGTTGCCCTGCTCCAGAACCAGCAAGTGTGAAGACCAATTCCGCACAAGTGCATCCGTCTGAGAACGACGAGAGCCCGCGGTCACATGCTCCGCAGGCTCTGTACTGCAAGGGAAACCAAACTGCAACTTGCGGAAGAGCCTAGCACGCAGATACCCGAATGCAATAGAGGTCAAGATCACGTCACCCGAATGTTTGAACCCCCCGTCCGTCACGGGCATCCACTCGAACGCGTGGGCGAGTGGGGGGTGAGGGTCCGCCCGCCGGGGACGAGGACTAGCCTCACGATGTGGACAATCCTCGCACCCGGCCGCGCGTCGGCCACATCCAGTTCCTGAACTGCCTGCCCCTGTACTGGGGGCTCGCGAGAACGGGCACGCTCCTCGACTTCGAGCTGACGAAGGACACCCCGGAGAAGCTCAGTGAGAAGCTGGTGCAGGGCGACCTCGACATCGGTCCCATCACCCTCGTCGAGTTCCTCAGGCACGCGGACCGGCTCGTCGCCTTTCCGGACATCGCCGTCGGCTGCGACGGCGACGTGATGTCGTGCGTGATCGCCTCGCAGGTCCCGCTGGACCGGCTGGACGGGGCACGGGTCGCCCTCGGGTCGACCTCCCGCACCTCCGTACGCCTCGCCCAGCTCCTCCTCGCCGAGCGGTACGGCGTACGACCCGACTACTACACCTGCCCGCCCGACCTGAGCCTGATGATGCAGGAGGCCGAGGCGGCCGTCCTCATCGGGGACGCGGCCCTGCGCGCGAACATGCTCGACGGGCCCCGCTACGGGCTCGACGTGCACGACCTGGGCGCGCTGTGGAAGGAGTGGACGGGCCTGCCGTTCGTCTTCGCGGTGTGGGCGGTGCGCCGCGACTACCTGGAGCGCGAGCCGGTCATCACCCGCAAGGTGCACGAGGCCTTCCTCGCCTCCCGCAACCTCTCCCTGGAGGAGGTCGGCAAGGTCGCCGAGCAGGCGGCCCGCTGGGAGGCCTTCGACGAGGCGACCCTGGCGCAGTACTTCACCACCCTCGACTTCAGCTTCGGCGCCCCGCAGCTGGAGGCGGTCGCCGAGTTCGCCCGCAGGGTCGGACCGACGACGGGTTTCCCGGCGGACGTGAAGGTCGATCTGCTCCGACCCTGAGGCCGCGGGCGGTCCGCCCACTACCCTGCTGGAAGGTTTCGGCGTACGGGGGAGAGGGGTGGCGCCATGCGGCCGCTCGACGTGGACGAGCCCACGGCCGTGGGGCCCTACCGGCTGCTCGGCCGGCTCGGCTCCGGTGGCATGGGCCGGGTCTATCTGGGCCGCAGCGCCGGGGGGCGCACGGTCGCGGTGAAGATCGTGCACCCGCACTTCGCGCTGGACGAGGAGTTCCGCGCCCGGTTCCGGCGCGAGGTCGACGCCGCCCGCCGGGTCGGCGGCGCCTGGACGGCCCCCGTCCTGGACGCCGACCCCGACGCCCGGGTCCCCTGGGTCGCCACCGCCTACGCGGCCGGCCCCTCCCTCGCCGCGGCGGTCACCGGCACCGGCCCGCTGCCCGCGCCCACCGTACGGGCGCTGGGCGCGGGGCTCGCCGAGGCGCTGACGGCCGTGCACCGGCTGGGCCTGGTGCACAGGGACGTGAAGCCGTCGAACGTCCTCCTCACCCTCGACGGCCCCCTCCTGATCGACTTCGGCATCGCCCGGGCCACGGACGGCACGGCGTCCCTGACGTCGACGGGCGTGTCGATCGGGTCCCCCGGCTACATGTCCCCCGAGCAGATCCTCGGCAAGGGCGTGACGGGCGCGGCCGACGTCTTCTCCCTCGGCGCCGTCCTGGCGTACGCGGCGACGGGCAGCCCCCCGTTCCCCGGCGACTCCTCGGCGGCCCTGCTGTACAAGGTCGTGCACGAGCCGCCCGAACTGGGCGGGCTCGACGGCGAACTGCGCGAAGTGACGGAGTCCTGCCTGGCCAAGGACCCGTCCGCCCGCCCGGCCCCCGACGAACTGGCCCGCCGACTGGCCCCCGAGGGAGCGGCGGGCCTGATCACGGCCGGCTGGCTCCCGGGAGCCCTGGTGGAACAGGTGAGCCGGAGCGCGGTGCGGCTGCTGAACCTGGAGACGGCGGGGGACGGCCCGTCGGGGCCGGTGGGGTTCAGCAGTCCGTCGGTGGGGGAGGGGACGGAGTCCGGCGGGGCTTCGCCGGCCGGGGGTTTCGGTGGTCCGTCGGCGGGCGGTCCCGCGTCGGCCGGCGCGGCGTCCGGCGTCTTCGGCCCGCCGCCCGTGATGCCGGGAACACAGCCGGGAACACAGCCGGGAACACAGGGCCCGGGCACGGCCGCCGTCCCCGGGCCCCGAGACGCGCCGCCCCACGCACCCGCGGTCCCGCACCCGCCCACCCAGCCGGTGGACCGGGGCGCCCCCGGGAAGCTGTCCGTCTCCTTCGCGGCCACCTCCTCCCCCGACCGCGGCGGCCGGGGCAGACGTGTCAGCTGCACGGTCGCCCTCGCGGTGGCGGGCGCGCTGGCCGCGGTGACCGTCGGCTCCGTGTTCGTGCGCGACTGGCTGCCGGGCGATTCCCAGGACGGCGGCCCTTCGAGTTCCGACGGCGGGTCCCAGCCCGCGGCGCCGCCCACCACGGTCCCCGCCGCCTACCTCGGCACCTGGGAGGGCCAGGCCACCTCCCGAGAGGGCATCACCATCCCGCTCGGCACGTTCCGGGTGACGCTCGAGCAGGCGAAGGTCGGCGAACGGGTGGGCACCCTCCGGCACACGGACATCCTCGGCGGCGTCTGCGACGACGTCCTCACCCTGAAGCGGGTCACGGAGAAGCAGCTCGTGACGACCTCCGTCGGCGCGACGTCCAACCGCGACGTCTGCAGCCAGGCCGAGCACACGGTCCGCCTCACCCCGGCCGGCGACGACCTCGTCTACGAGTCCGACAGCGAGGAATCCGGGTCGCCGAAGGCCCGGTTGTCGAAGACCGGGTGACCGCCTTCCGCCTGCTCCCGGCCACCGTCCGCCTCCTGACCCTCCTTTAGGGTGTCTGCTCGGCGAACGCCACCGGGCGCACCACGTGCCGCACGGGCACCACGACGGGGAAGGCCACCATGGAGACTCTGCAGCCGGACGACCCGCGCGAGCTGGGCGGTTACCGCCTGCTGCGACGACTCGGCGCCGGCGGCATGGGACGCGTGTACCTGGCGCGTTCGCCCGGCGGCCGCACCGTCGCCGTGAAGGTGGTCCGTCAGGACCTCGCGGCGGACGCCGACTTCCGGGCCCGTTTCCGGCACGAGGTGCAGATAGCCAAGGCGGTGTCCGGCCGTCACACCGCGCCGGTCGTGGACGCCGACCCGGAGGCGGCACTGCCGTGGCTCGCGACGTCGTACGTGCTCGGCCCCGACCTCACGGACGTGGTCGCCGCGCACGGCGCGCTGCCGGAGCGCACCGTCCACGCCCTGGCCGCGGGCCTCGCGGCGGCACTGCAGGAGGTGCACGCGGCGGGCCTGATCCACCGCGACCTCAAGCCGTCCAACGTGCTGCTGGCCGCCGACGGCCCCCGCGTCATCGACTTCGGCATCGCGCGGGCGGTCGACGGAAGCCGCATGACGCAGACGGGGGTCGTGGTCGGATCGCCCGGCTACATGTCCCCGGAGCAGGCACAGGGCAAGGACGTCGGCACGGCGGGCGACGTCTTCTCCCTGGGCGCGGTGCTCGCGTTCGCGGCGACCGGCCGGGCGGCCTTCGGGGACGGGGCCTCCTCGCACGCCGCGCTGCTGTACCAGGTCGTGCACGGCGAGCCCGACCTCACCGGCGTGCCGCAGTCGCTGCTGGGCCTGGTCCGCGCGTGTCTGATGAAGGAACCCGCCCAGCGCCCCACGCCGGCGCAGATCGTGACGTCCCTCGCGCCGCAGGGCGTCGGGCCCGTCCTGACCGACTGGCTGCCGTCGGCGGTGGCGTCGACGATCGCGACGCACGCGGCGGGGATCCTCGACCTGGACGCCCCGGACCCGGCTCCGGCCGCGGCGTCCTTCGGCCCGGCGCCGACCATGACGGCGGGATCCGGCGCCGGCGGTCCGGCCGGGGCGTACGGCGGTCGCCCCGGTTCCGCCCCGACGCCGGGCTACGGCTCCGCCCCGATGCCGGGTCACGGCCCCGACGCCCACGGAGGCGCTCCGGGCACCCCCCTGCCCGGCACGGTGCGGCTCGGCGGGCCGGGCGCCGGCGCCGCCCGGTCCCGTCGCTGGGTGCTCGGCCTGGGGCTGGGCGCCGCCGCCGGTGTCGCCGTGGTGGGCGGCGGAGCCGCCTGGTGGCTCGCCCAGGACGGGGGTGACTCGCCTGCCACGACGGGCGGGACGGGCCGGGGCGGCGCGGCCGACCCGGTGGGAGAGCGGTTCACCACGCCGCCGCCCGGTGTGGCGCCCCAGCCCCTGTGGCACGAGTCGGCGGCGGAGGACAGCACCACCTCCCTCGTACCGCTGCTCGTCCACGACGGCCTCCTGCTGATCAGCGGCGACCCGCTCGTCGCCTACGACGTGAGGACGGGGAAGGCCCGCTGGTCGAAGAAGGAGGCGTGCCGCCCGGGAGAGCCCCTCCTCTTCCACGACGGCAAGGTGTTCCTGGCCGACGGCGGCTACGACGGAGTGCTCGTCGCCCTCGACGTGAAGACCGGCGAGGAGGTCTGGCGGAGCAGGCTGGGCACGTCCCTGAAGATCGACTCCGCCATCGCCGTCGACGACGAGAACGTCTACGTCACGGCGAAGGACTTCGGCGAGTCCAGGAGCGCCACGGACTACCGCACGGCCGTGGCCGCCGTCAGCCACACCACCGGCAAGCAGACATGGCTGCAGAAGCGGGACTGGGGCACCAAGGACTACGACGTCCAGGGCAGTGTCTCCGGCAAGCACCTGGTGTACGCCGACTCCAACCGCAACCTCACGGTGCGGGACACCGCCACGGGCGCGCAGCTGTGGACCGAGAAGATCGGTGAGGACTGGACCTGGCGGCCCACGGTCGCCGGCGGTCTCGTCTTCCTGCCGGGCGACGAGCTGACGGCCCTCGACGCCGACACGGGCGAGACCCGTTGGACCCTGTCCTCCAACGGCCGCCGGGCCTTCCGCAACCCGTCGGTGATCGACGACGTGCTGTACGTCAGCGACCAGGACGACGGCGTCTGGGCGGTGGACGCCAGGACCGGGAAGCGGACCTGGCTCTGCGACGACCTGGAGGCCGACGGACCGGAGACGTTCCTGCGCGTCGGCTCCTCCCTGTACGGGGCGACCGGCGGCCTGTCCGGCGGCGGCGTCGTCGCGCTGGAGGCCCGGACCGGCAAGGTCCGCTGGGTCTACGACGACAACGAGGACAACGGCGAACCGTGGCAGGTGGCCGTCTCCGGCAACCGCCTGCTGGTCACCCACGGGCCCGAGATCTACGCACTGCCGGCCGTCTGATCCCCCCCCGTGCGCCGGGGCGAGACGCCCCGGCGTCGCGCCCGCCTCGAAACATCCCTCGGACCCGCACACCGTTCACCGGGAGGCCGCACGGAACGCGGGGGGAGCCGGAGGAGCCGGGATCCGGGAGTGGGAAATCGCCCGGACCCCCGGCCTGCGGCGGCCCGTTCGGTGTGCGAACCGGTGGACGGCGTGAAGGCGTCGGCCCGTTCCGTGACGACATTTCCACACCGGTGAATTCGGTGACGCAGGGAGAGCGCGCGTCAACAGCGTGACAGTGGTGGGCCGTTCCCCGGCGTGCTTTGATCGGTGCGCGCGGCTCGCCGGTGACCGGCCCCGGTTCCGGGCCTCCGGTGAATTCCCCGCCGCTGCGATCCCTGACACGAACGGAAAGGCCAGCCATGACTTTCTCCCCACAGGTGGAAACGGCCGAGATCTCCGACGCGGATCTGGACCACGTGTCCGGCGGCCAGGCGGTCTCCGCCGGTACCGACGCCGGTGTGGCCATCGCCCTGGACCACGGTTCCGTCGGTGTGGGCGTGTGCGCCGAGGCGGGCCCCCTCAGCGTCTCCGCCGGCATCGGCGGCTCGGTGGGCCACGCGGGCGACGTGCGCACCACGATGCTCTGAGCACATGTACAGGGCCCCGGTCTGTTCGCAGACCGGGGCCCTGCTCATTCGCCTCCGGTCCCTTCCCCGCTGCCCGACTTGAGGGATTCGACGAACGTGTGGAAAGCGGGGGCCGTGGGCGGGGTGCGTGGAGTCGCGTATGGCCGTGCGGGTGGAGGAGCGGGATATCTCCACGCAGTTGTTGCCGTCGCCGTTTCCGGAGCAGGCGCCCTCTGCCGGCGTTCGGTCGTGGTCATGGTGCCTTACGGCTCCTTCGCCGGACGGTGGATGACATCACGTGAGCGCGCGGGTTCGAGAGACGCGGACTCCGCCATACGGAACAGCGTGCGAAGTGCGTTGAGTTGAGATTCGGATTCGATGAAGGCGGCACCCTGCGGTGCGTCCCGTACGGCCGTGTCCAGCTTGGGTACGACACCGCCCACGTACATCATGGCGTCGGTGGCTCCCGTGAAGCCGTCCAGGTCGAAGGGGCTGACGCGCACGGTGATGTCCATGGCTGATCGATGACCAGGCCAAGGAAATCCGGAGGGACCTGATGGCGACGGTCCACTACTTCTTCCGGCACCCGGTGGCGGAGCAGGTGCGTGAGGAAGGCCGGGTCGAGGATCGTGCCGCGATGACGCTGCGCATCCTGGAGCGGCGGGGAATCCCGGTGCCCGAGGTCGTACGGGAGCGGGTCCAGGCCAGCGCCGACCTCGATCGGCTCGAGCTCCGGGCCCAGCGGGCCGTTCACGCCACCCGGGCCGAGGACCTGTTCGGCGGTTGAGCGGTCGAACCACCGGTGTCCTCGGGGAGGTCGTGGCGGGAGGAGGGCTTCGACCGCGGCCGTTCGGGTCCCTAGGATCTGGGGAGGCTCAGCAGGCCCTCCTCCCACACACCCAGGAGACCCGCGTCATGCCACGACGCCGTAGTCACAGCCCGTCCGGCTCGACGGTTCCGAGAAACAGGACGCCGCTGCCCACGCGGCGCGACGCGGGCGGGGCGGCGGGATGAGCGACCACCTGAGCGCCCACCTGGACCTCTGGCTGGTCGTCGTCGCCGCGCTGTGGGGTGCGGCGGCCGGCGCGGTGCTGCCCCGCGCGGCCTACCGGTTCTCCGTCCCGTCGGGGGAGGAGTGGCGGACGGCGTGTCCGGCGGGGCATCCGGTCGGCGGCTGGCTCGGGCGGGCCCGGTGCGATCCGTGCGCGGGACCGCCGTACGGACCCGGTACCGCTCCCGTCGTCGTCACCGCCCTCGTCTGCGCGGCCCTCGCCGTCGCCACCGGGACCCGGCCCGAGCTGGGCGCCTGGCTGCTGCTCGCGCCCGCCGGGGTGCTGCTGGCGGTGGTCGACCTCCGGGTGCAGCGGCTGCCCGACCCGCTCACCCTCCCCTTCGCCGGGGCCGCCCTCGCCCTGCTCGGCCTCGCCGCCCTGGCCCCCGAGCACGCGGGGGAGTGGACCACCGCCCTGCTGGGCGCGCTCGCGCTGGGCGCCGGCTACTTCGTGCTGTTCCTGGTCAACCCGGGCGGCATGGGATTCGGCGACGTGAAGCTCGCCCTCGGCGCGGGCGCCGTCCTCGGCTGGTACGGCTGGCCGACCGTGATGCTCGGCACCCTCGCCGGGTTCGTGTCCGGGGCGCTGTACGGGGGCGTCCTCGTCGTCGCCCGGAAGGCGGGGCGCAAGACGGCGATCCCGTTCGGCCCTTTCCTGATCAGCGGAGCCTTCGCGGGACTGCTGATCGGGGCGTACGCGGCCTGACGCCGGTCGCCCACAAGCGCTGGCGTACGCTGGATCGGTCCGTCCACAACCCTTCCGAAAGGGACGCCGGTGACCGAGAAGGCCGACCTTCAGACCGTCCTCGACCGTGC
Organism: Streptomyces sp. 12E; assembly: GCF_055633275.1. NCBI lineage: Bacteria > Bacillati > Actinomycetota > Actinomycetes > Kitasatosporales > Streptomycetaceae > Streptomyces > Streptomyces sp. 12E. The sequence goes on from NZ_JBVNCJ010000001.1 coordinate 4,210,245, forward strand.
CGCCGCCGGTGGTCGGATCACCCCCGAAGAGGCCCTCGACCTCTACCGCGACGCCCCGCTGCACGCGCTGGGCGCCGCCGCCGACGCCGTGCGCAGGCGCCGGTACGCCGGTACGGAGCACATCGCGACGTACATCATCGAGCGGAACATCAACTACACGAACGTGTGCGTCACGGCGTGCAGGTTCTGCGCCTTCTACGCGGCCCCCAAGGACACCGCCAAGGGCTGGACCCGCGACCTCGACGACATCCTGCGGCGCTGCGCCGAGACCGTCGAGCTCGGCGGCACGCAGATCATGTTCCAGGGCGGTCACCACCCGGACTACGGCGTCGAGTACTACGAGAAGCACTTCGCCGCCATCAAGAAGGAGTTCCCGCAGCTCGTCATCCACAGCCTGGGGGCGAGCGAGGTCGAGCACATGGCGCGGATCAGCAAGGTGGGCGTCGAGGAGGCGATCACCCGCATCCACGCGGCCGGGCTCGACTCCTTCGCCGGCGCGGGCGCCGAGCTGCTCCCCGCCCGTCCCCGCAAGGCCATCGCGCCGCTCAAGGAGTCCGGCGAGCGGTGGCTGGAGATCATGGAGATCGCGCACAACCTCGGCGTCGAGTCCACGTCCACCATGCTCATGGGGACCGGTGAGACCAACGCCGAGCGGATCGAGCACCTGCGGATGATCCGTGACGTGCAGGACCGCACGGGCGGCTTCCGCGCCTTCATCCCGTACACCTACCAGCCCGAGAACAACCACCTGAAGGGCCGCACCCAGGCCACCCTCTTCGAGTACCTGCGGATGATCGCCATCGCCCGGATCTTCCTGGACAACGTGGCGCACATCCAGGGCTCCTGGCTGACCACCGGCAAGGAGGTCGGCCAGCTCTCCCTGCACTACGGCGCGGACGACCTCGGCTCCATCATGCTGGAGGAGAACGTGGTCTCCTCCGCCGGCGCCAAGCACCGTTCCAACCGGCTGGAGATCATCGACCTGATCCGCAAGGCGGGGCGGGTCCCGGCCCAGCGGTCGACGACGTACGAGCACCTCGTGGTGCACGACGACCCGGCGAACGACCCCGTCGACGACCGCGTGGTCTCCCACATCTCCTCCACCGCCATCGAGGGCGGCACGGCCCACCCGGAGCTGAAGCTCCTGCCCGCCAACTGACGCCCCCGTGCTGACCCTTCACACCGCCGACGCCTCGCCCGAGGCCGCCGTCGTGGTCGACGGCGCGCACATCGCCGCCGTCGGCCCGTACGAACGGCTGGCCGCCGGTCATCCGGGCGCCCGGCTGCGGCGGTGGCCCGGAATCCTGACACCCGGTCTGCTCAACCCCTACGGTCCGGAACTGCTGGAGCAGGCGTACCACCCCGACCCGCGCGAGGCGGACCGGCTCGGCACCGAGCCGGTGTTCGGGGAGCGCGCGCGGGCGCTCCTGGCCGCCGGGCCGTCCGCGCGGGGCGCCAGCGCACGCCGCGGAGTGCAGCGCATGCTGGCGCACGGAACGGTCGCGGTCGCCGGGGAGCTGCGCGGCCGCGAGGCCCTGGACGCGGTGCGCAGGGCCGGGCTCGCCCTGGCGGGACGTCCGGCCGCACTGCCCGGGCCCGCGGCGTTCTCCCCGGTTCCGCTCGTGCTGCTGCCGGGCCTCGGCGCCGGGAAGCCCGCGCGGTTCGCGGTGTTCGACGTGCCCGACCGGGACGCCCTCGTGCGGGACGGCGCGTCCACGTGCGTGGCCACCGTCGTGGGCGGCCGCCTGGTGTACCGGCGGCGCTGACCTCGCGGCGGCGCCGGCACCGTGGCGGCGCGGCCCTCACCCCGCGAACGCCTCCCCGAACGCCCCGTCCTCCTGCTCCACCCCGCTGCAGTCGGTCAACGGGTCGTCCGCGGAGGTGTCCTGGCCGCACTGCCGGTCCCGGAACGCCGACCACACCGACACCCACGCGACGCCCTTCTCCTCCGCGAACGCGCGCACCTCGGCCGCGTCCGCGAGCGTGAACGTCTCCCCCTCCACGTCGTTGACGCCGATCATCGAGGTGAGCGCCATGCCCCGCCAGGCGGCGGCCTCGGACAGCCCGAAGACGTCCTGGAGCTGGGCGTTCGCGGCCTCGGCGGCAGTGAGGGCGTAGGCGCCCATGTCACCGTCGTAGGACTCGCCGTAGTTCATCGTCATGAGGTTGACGGTGGCGACCCGGACGCCGTGGTCGTTCGCGGACGCCAGCAGGGCCAGCCCGTCCTCGTCGAGCCCGGACGGCATGACCGGAAGGGTGAAGGAGACCTCCAGGCCGGCGCGTTCCTCCTGGAGCAGGGCGATCGCCTCCGAACGCAGGTCGACCGAGGCGGAATCGGCGAGTTCGTCGCCCTCGACGTCGAAGTCGGCGCGGGTGGCGCCGGCCGCGTCCAGCGCCGTGCCGTAGGCCTCGGCCAGCTCGGCCGCGGTGTCGCAGGTGGCCGCCAGTTCGTCGCCGGAGGCGCCGCCGAAGGAGACCCGGACGTCGGCGCCGGACCCGGTGAGCCCCGCGATCCGGGACGTCACGGTCGCGTCGTCGATGTCCTGGACGCCGTTCCAGTACGGGGTGCAGCCGCTGCCGGAGGAGATCACGAACGCCAGGTTGTACGTCGTGGGGGAGCCCGCCGAGTCGGTGTCGGAGGCCGTGGAGGAACTGACGTACGGCGCGTACGCGGTGACCGGCGCGGACGACGACGAGGCCGAGGAGGCGGGGTCCGCCGGGGCCGCGTCCGCCCTGGTGTCCCCGGCGGAGCAGCCCGCGGTGGCCGCGGCCAGGGCCAGGGCCGGGAGGAGGGCGAGCCCGGCAACGGACTTCAGTGGACCGCGCATCGTGCTCGTTCCGTTCGTGAGACGTCGGGTGGACGGCCAACGTGGCACGCGGTTCTGTGCGCCTCCTGAGGATGTGCGCCCGGTTCCCGGACGATTCTCAGGGGACGGAGAGGTTCGCGGCCCTCCCACGGGAGACTCACAGGAAACACTGGGTTTTCCCCACACAAAGGCCTTTACCGTCCGGGCCATGCATTCCGATCCTGCCACCGAAAGCCGCGCCGCCGGGCGCGGCCGTCGCCGCAAACGCCCCGACGGGCCCGGCGAAGGACCCGTCTTCGTCGACTCCTCCGGACGCCGGGCCAAGGTGCTGCGCCGGATCGGTCTCCTCCTGGGGACCGTGTGCGCCGGGTACGCGGTCGTGCTGGGCATGGCCTTCACGGGCATCGGCACCTCGGTCACGCCGGCCTCGCTGCTGCCGTTCGGGGCCGGGCAGGGGCAGGCCGGTCCCGGCGGCGGCGCGGGTCCGGGGAACGGGGCGGTCCCGACCGGCGCACCGCCGTCCCCGCCGGCCGGTGCGCCGAGCGCCACCGCCGTCCCCACCCCCTCGGCGGCGTCATGACCACCGCGCCCCCCGCGCGCGGCCGGCGCCGCGCCCCCACCCGCATGGAGCGCGCCGCCGGCCGGGCCGCCGCGCTGCACCGGCCGCGGGTCCTCCTCGCGCTGCTCCTGCTGCTCGCCCTGACCTGCGTGATGCTCCTCGACGGCTATCTGCGCGCCGAGGTCGGCGACGACCAGCGGGTCCGCACCGGGGCCTCGGCCTCCGAGGTGCCCGACGAGATCCTCGACGGCGGCCCGATCCTCAGCTTCCCCGGCGGACAGGCCCAGACCACCTCCGTCCCGGACAGGACGATCGTGCTCACCTTCGACGACGGACCGGACCCCACCTGGACGCCGAAGGTCATGGAGGTGCTGGAGGAGTACGACGTGCCCGGCACGTTCTTCGTGGTCGGCTCGATGGTGTCGCGCTACCCCGACGTCGTGGAGGACCTGGTCGAGCAGGGTCACGAGATCGGCGTCCACACCTTCACGCACGTCGACCTGTCGTACCAGAGCGCCTCGCGCGTCACCCGGGAGATGGAGCAGACCCAGCTCGCGCTCGCGGGCGCGGCCGGGATCACCACCACGCTGTTCCGGGCGCCGTACTCCTCCAAGCCGGACGCCGTCGACAACTACGGCTGGCAGGTCTACCAGCAGCTCGGCGAGGAGGGGTACACCAGCGTCTTCATCGACACCGACAGCGAGGACTGGAAGGAACCGGGCGTCGCGAAGATCGTCGAAGGGGCCACCCCGGAGGACGGGGAGGGCGCCTCGGTGCTCTTCCACGACTCCGGCGGCGACCGCACGCAGACCGTCGCGGCGCTGGCGGAGTACATCGAGGAGACGCAGGCGGAGGGCTACACCTTCACCACCGTCAGCGGCGCCATGGCCGAGCAGCGGCAGTCCGCCGGCGGATCCGGCGCCGACGGACCCGGAGCGGGCGGGCCCGCCGCCGGCGCCCCGTCCGGCGCCGGCGACGCGCTCCAGGCCTCCCACCGCCCCGCCACCGGCACGATCCGCTACGAGGGCAAGGCGCTCCTCGCGGCCGTCGCCGTCGCCGAGTGGACGGTGCCCGCGCTCTCGGCCGGCCTGGTGATCGTGGGCGTGGCCGTCATGGGACGGTTCGGGCTGATGCTCGTCCTCGCCCGGCGCCACCACCGGCAGCGCAACGGACGCCGCTTCGGCTGGGGGCCGCCCGTCACCCGGCCGGTCAGCGTGATCGTCCCGGCGTACAACGAGAAGGAGTGCATCGAGAACACCCTGCGGTCGCTGGCCGGGAGCACCCATCCGATCGAGATCATCGTCGTCGACGACGGCTCCACGGACGGCACGGCGGAGCTCGCCGAAGGACTCGGCCTGCCGGGCGTCCGGGTGATCCGGCAGGAGAACGCGGGCAAGCCGGCCGCCCTGAACAACGGCATCCGCAACGCCCGGCACGACATCGTCGTGATGATGGACGGCGACACCGTCTTCGAACCGGACACCGTGGGCCGCCTGGTGCAGGCCTTCGCCGACCCGTCGGTGGGCGCCGTCGCGGGCAACGCCAAGGTCGGCAACCGCTCCACGCTCATCGGCGCCTGGCAGCACATCGAGTACGTGATGGGCTTCAACCTCGACCGGCGCATGTACGACCTGCTGCGCTGCATGCCGACCATCCCCGGCGCCATCGGGGCGTTCCGCCGCGAGGCGGTCCTCCAGGTCGGCGGGATGAGCGAGGACACCCTCGCCGAGGACACCGACATCACCATCGCGCTGCACCGTGAGGGATGGCGGGTCGTCTACGAGGAGCACGCGCGTGCGTGGACCGAGGCCCCCCGGTCGCTGCGGCAGCTGTGGTCGCAGCGCCACCGCTGGTCGTACGGCACCATGCAGGCGCTGTGGAAGCACCGCAAGTCCCTGACGGACAAGGGTCCTTCGGGACGGTTCGGGCGGGTCGGCATGCCGCTGGTGGTGCTGTTCCAGATCGTCACGCCGGTGTTCGCGCCGCTCATCGACGTGTTCACCGTGTACTCGATGATCTTCGTCGACCTCCGGGCGGCCCTGCTGGCCTGGTCCGCCGTCCTGGGCGTGCAGCTGGTGTGCGCCGCGTACGCCTTCCGGCTCGACCGGGAGAAGTACCGGTACCTGCTGATGATGCCGCTGCAGCAGTTCGCGTACCGGCAGATGATGTACCTCGTCCTCATCCACTCCTGCGTCACCGCCCTGACCGGCGGCCGGCTGCGCTGGCAGAAGCTGAAGCGGACGGGCGAGGTCGGGATGCCGGCGGGGACGGGCGGCTGACGGGGGGCGCACCGCGAAGGGGCCGTACGGGCCGGACGTCCGGCCCGCCCGGCCCGTACGGCCCCGGCGGGCCGTGCCGCTGGCCGACCGGTTCCGGGAGGCGCCCGCGTTCGAGGCGCGTCTGCCGCCGGAGAGCCGGTGGTTCCCGTCCGGCGCCGGCCGGGCCTCGTGCTCGCGTGCGGCCGGGTCGAGGACGTCGCCGCGCGCCGGAAGCCGGCGCTCCCGCCGGGCGGGCGGGCTGCAAGAATGGGCGCGTGACCCGCGCATCCCTGGACAAGCAGCCGCACGAAGTCGCCTCGATGTTCGACGACGTCGCGGAACGATACGACCTGACGAACGACGTGCTCTCCCTCGGCCAGGACCGGCGGTGGCGCAAGGAGGTCGCGAAGGCCGTCGACGCCCGGCCCGCGCAGAAGGTCCTGGACCTGGCGGCCGGCACGGGCACCTCGTCGATGCCCTTCGCCCGCGCGGGCGCCTACGTCGTGCCCTGCGACTTCTCCCAGGGCATGCTCCGGGTCGGCAAGCGGAACAACGCCTGGCTCCCGTACACGGCAGGCGACGCGACCCGGCTGCCCTTCAAGGACGACGTGTTCGACGCCGTCACCATCTCCTTCGGGCTGCGCAACGTGCAGGACACGGACGCGGCCCTGCGCGAGATGCACCGGGTGACCCGGCCCGGCGGGCGGATCGTCATCTGCGAGTTCTCGCACCCGACGTGGGCGCCGTTCCGCACCGTCTACACCGAGTACCTGATGCGCGCGCTGCCGCCGGTCGCCCGGTCGGTGTCGTCCAACCCGGACGCGTACGTCTACCTCGCCGAGTCCATCCGCGACTGGCCCGACCAGCCCGCGCTGGCCGGACGGCTGAAGGGCGCCGGCTGGTCGAAGGTGGCGTGGCGCAACCTCACGGGCGGGGTGGTCGCGCTGCACCGGGGCTTCAAGGAGAGCTGAGCACCACCGCGCGGGGCGGGCCGGGCTGCTCCCGTCCCCGCCGGAACCCGCCCGAGGGCGGCGCCGGCCCGCGCGGCTCGCGCACTCCTCCGCCGCCCTCGCCCTCACCGGAGCCGAACCACACGTGGACCGCGGAGTCCCGCGGCACCTCGGTACCGGGCCGCGGATACCGGCGTACGACGTAGTCGACGACGGCGAGCCGGAATTCCGGCCGGTCCGGGGCGCCGACGGACAGGCCCCGTGCCCGGGCCGACTCGCGCGCGTCCACGGCCATCAGCCCGGCCAGGCGCGGCACGCGCACTTCGGGTGTCGTGGTCACAGGTCCAGCCGGTAGCAGTGGGCCTCGCGCGGGGAGGACGGGATCGTGAACGTCCCGGCGAGGCGCATCCCGAGCCGCCGGGTGACCGCCGTGGAACGGGAGTTGCGGGCGTCCACCACCGCCACCACGCCCTTCGGGCCCGCCGCGCGCACCCGCTCCAGCGTCTGCCGGGCCGCCGCGGTGACGTACCCCTTGCCCCAGTGCTCCCGCGCGAGCCGCCAGCCGATCTCGATCTCGCCCGTCGGGCCCCAGTCGCGCTCCCACGGCTGGGCGCCGGTGAAGCCGACGACCTGCCCGGACCCGTCGAGCACGCTCCACAGGCAGAAGCCGCGTTCGGCGTCGTGCCGGCGCTGGCGGGCGGTGAGCTCCTCGTAGACCGACAACTCCGCGGCCCTGCCGCCGTGGAACTCCATGACGTCGGGGTCGTCGAAGATCCGGTGCCAGGTGACGGCGTCCTCGTCGGTGGGGACCCGCAGCCGTACGGCGGGGAGAGCTCGGTTCACGGGGGCAGCCCTTCAGCCGGGTGATCACGTCCGCTGAATAGACTGCCTGTGTCCAGTGCCGGTCGGCACGCAGATTTCGAACTTGGGGAGATCCCGCCGTGACCGAGCCCCTCTCCGACAACACCGCCGATGTGATCGTCGTGGGCGCGGGGCCAGCCGGCTCCACCACCGCCTACCACCTGGCCCGGTCCGGTCTCGACGTGCTCCTGCTGGAGAAGACCGAGTTCCCGCGCGAGAAGGTCTGCGGCGACGGCCTCACCCCGCGCGCCGTGAAGCAGCTGGTGTCGATGGGCATCGACGTCTCCGAGGAGGCCGGCTGGCTGCGCAACAAGGGCCTGCGCATCATCGGCGGCGGTGTCCGCCTCCAGCTGGACTGGCCGGATCTCGCCTCCTTCCCCGACTACGGACTGGTCCGCAAGCGCGACGACTTCGACGAGCAGCTCGCCCGGCAGGCCCAGAAGGCGGGCGCCCGGCTGCACGAGCGCTGCAACGTGAGCGGGCCGATCGTCGACGACCGCACCGGGCGCATCACCGGCGTGAAGGCCAGGCTCGGCGAGGACAAGCGGGAGGTCACCTTCCACGCCCCGCTGGTGGTGGCCGCCGACGGCAACTCCACCCGGCTGTCCCTGGCGATGGGCCTGCACCGCCGCGAGGACCGCCCGATGGGCGTCGCGGTCCGCACGTACTTCACCTCGCCCCGCCACGACGACGACTACCTGGAGTCCTGGCTGGAGCTGTGGGACCGCCGCGGCCCGCAGGACCGGCTGCTGCCCGGCTACGGCTGGATCTTCGGCATGGGCGACGGGACGAGCAACGTCGGCCTCGGCGTGCTCAACACCTCGGACGCCTTCAAGGAGCTGGACTGGCGCGAGGTCCTCAAGGCCTGGTGCGCCTCCATGCCCGAGGACTGGGGCTACACCCCGGACAACATGACCGGCCCGATCCGCGGCGCCGCGCTCCCCATGGCCTTCAACCGCCAGCCGCACTACACGCGCGGACTGCTGCTGGTCGGCGACGCCGGCGGCCTGGTGAACCCCTTCAACGGCGAGGGCATCGCCTACGCCATGGAGTCCGGGCAGATCGCCGCCGACGTGATCGTGCAGGCCCACGCGCGGGCCACCCCGGCCCAGCGGGAGATCGCGCTGCAGCGCTATCCGCGGGTGCTGAAGGACACCTACGGCGGCTACTACACGCTCGGCCGGGCCTTCGTGAAGCTCATCGGCAACCCGAAGGTCATGCAGATCGCCGCCCAGCGCGGACTGACCCACCCGCTGCTGATGAGGTTCACCCTGAAGCTGCTCGCCAACCTGACGGACCCGACGGGCGGCGACGCGATGGACCGCATCATCAACGGTCTGAGCAAGGTGGCGCCGAAGGCGTGAGCGGGCGCCCGCGCGGCGCGAAGCCGTGAGCGGCGCTGTGGACGGCCGGAGTCCGAAGGACGGACTCCGGCCGTCGGCGTCCGTGCCGGGACGTCGTGGGGGGCCGCCACGGGGCCGTACGGCGTCCGGCCGGTGCGCACCGGCGCCGTCAACCCGCCCGAGCCGCGGGACGATCCGGGCAATCGGGAGATCCCGGTCCGGTGTGCGGGGACGGCGAAGGGCCGCTGCCCCCGAGCGGCAGCGGCCCTTCACGCCATGAGGGGGCGCGGCTCAGAGCACGCGCACGGCACCCGACGCGGGGTAGCCGGAGAGGTCCTGGATGACGACGCCCTTGGAGGGGTTGGCGGCGTCCAGGTACTGGCCGCCGCCGATGTAGACGCCCACGTGGTACGCGGATCCCTTGCCGCCCCAGTAGAGGATGTCGCCGACCTGGAGGTTGGACAGCGAGACGTCGGTGCCGACCATCGACTGGTCCTGCGAGACGCGCGGCAGGTCGACGCCGACCTGCTTGAACGCGGCCTGCACCAGGCTCGAGCAGTCCCAGGCGTTGGGGCCCGAGGCGCCCATGACGTAGGCGTCGCCCACCTGCGCCTTGAGGAAGGCGACGACCGTCGCGACGCTGCCGCCGGCGGGCGCGGAGACGGTGGCGGTGGTGGTGGCGGTCGCGGTGGTGGCGGTCGCGGTGAGGGTGGCGCGCTCGGCGTCGCGGGCGGCGCGCTTGGCGGCGGCCTTGCGGGCCTCCTCGGCGGCCTCCTTCTTCGCCTGGGCCTTCTTCTTGGCCTCGGCGAGGTCGGCCTTGGCCTCCTGCGCGGCCTCCTCCGCGGCCGCGTCACGCTCGGCCTGCAGCTGGTAGTTCGCGGCGGCCTGCTGGGTGGCCTCCGCGGACTGGGCGACCTGAGCGGCCAGGTCGGCCGTCAGGGTGGGCAGTTCGAGGGTCTGCGTCACCGGCTCGGCAGCGTTCGCCGAACCCGAGGCCCCGGCCACTGCCAGAGTGCTGAGGACGCCACCGGCAACTCCGGCCCGCATCGCCATCGTGGTCTGGGCGGTGCGGCGGGGTTTCCGGTGGCTGCGTATGTGAGCGGTGTGGGACATGGGAACAACCGGTACCAGGCGCTGCTTCATATCTTCAAGAAACGTGTGCTGCGCCACAGTTGTTCAACCGGGACTCCGAATCCCGGGCGTGTCGCTTTTTATTGACGCCCTAACGGACATTGCGGGCGTCCGTGATCAGCTCGTGATCACGTACTTTCATCGTTACGTCCGAATTGCCCCGCGCTTACCATCGGTTGGACCGATTGGCCAAGCCCTCTTCCCTTGCGCCTCTCGCGGGTGTGACGGAGGTCACGGAACGATTGCCCGCGCGGTCGCGTCGGGGGCGGTCGCGGCGCTCCGGCCGGCCGCCGGGGATCGACGCGGGCGTCGACGGCCGGTGGCCGGATCGCGTCGCCGGGACTTCGTGAACGCGTGCACACGTCCACATCCCGCCCCCGGACCCCTCCGAGGTGTGAACGGCCCTTTATCAAGAGATCAAGTCCGGCACCAATTTGCATGCACGGGAAGCTTCTTGATATGGAGACGGGCTCCGTGAGCTGCGCCGACGAGGGAAAATGTCACCTTTGGTGATCGCCTGGATGCTTGGCGTGTGAAGATCACCGCTCATCCGACTTCATGATCGTTCGTCAGGTGGTGGAGATCACAAAGCTTGTGCGATACCCCGTGTCGCAGATCACAGACCCACAGGCATAAGATGCGGAGCGGTTGGGCTTGTGACCTGCTTCACATGTTCTCGATCTTCGCCGGGGCGGGCGTGGTTCGTGGGGCTGTCGAGGCGTAGCGAGCCCGCTGCACAACCGCCAGCAGTCAGTGCCGACTGAGAGGAGCGAGGAGCGGTGAACGCGTATGCGCCCATCCTCGTACTGGGAGCCCTCGGGGCAGGCTTTGCGATCTTCTCCGTGGTCATGGCCACGCTGATCGGTCCGAAGCGGTACAACCGCGCCAAGCTCGAGGCGTACGAGTGCGGTATCGAACCGACCCCCACGCCGGCCGGCGGCGGGCGCTTCCCCATCAAGTACTACCTGACGGCGATGCTCTTCATCATCTTCGATATCGAGATCGTCTTCCTCTACCCCTGGGCCGTCACCTTCGACGCCCTGGGGATCTTCGGGCTCGTGGAGATGCTGCTCTTCGTGCTCACCGTCTTCGTCGCGTACGCGTACGTATGGCGGCGCGGCGGCCTGGAATGGGACTGAGGGGCCTTTAGTCATGGGACTCGAAGAAAAGCTGCCGAGCGGATTCCTGCTGACCACCGTCGAGCAGGCCGCGGGCTGGGTGCGCAAGTCGTCCGTCTTCCCCGCCACGTTCGGCCTCGCCTGCTGCGCCATCGAGATGATGACCACCGGCGCCGGCCGCTACGACCTGGCGCGCTTCGGCATGGAGGTCTTCCGCGGCTCACCGCGGCAGGCGGACCTCATGATCGTCGCCGGGCGGGTCAGCCAGAAGATGGCGCCGGTGCTGCGGCAGGTCTACGACCAGATGCCGAACCCCAAGTGGGTGATCTCCATGGGGGTCTGCGCCTCCTCGGGCGGCATGTTCAACAACTACGCGATCGTGCAGGGCGTCGACCACATCGTCCCGGTCGACATCTACCTCCCCGGCTGCCCGCCCCGCCCCGAGATGCTGATGGACGCCATCCTCAAGCTCCACCAGAAGATCCAGACCTCCAAGCTCGGCGTGAACGCCGAGGAGGCGGCCCGCGAGGCGGAGCAGGCGGCGCTCAAGGCCCTGCCCACGATCGAGATGAAGGGGCTGCTGCGATGAGCGACGCGAACGGCGCGGGCGGGCCGGACGGGGTGAACCCCGAGAAGGACCTGTCCGCCGAGAACCTCCCCGGGCAGCGCGGACGGGGCGGCGAGGAGATCCGGGTCCAGCGCGGGATGTTCGGCGCCGCGGGCGGCGGCGACACCTCCGGCTACGGCGGACTGGTCCGCTCGGTCCGGCTCCCGGGACCGGCGGCCCGCCCCTACGGCGGGTGGTTCGACGAGGTCGCCGACGAGCTGGAGGGAGCCCTGGAGGAACAGGACCTGCTCCCGGAGAACGCCATCGAGAAGACGGTCGTCGACCGCGGCGAACTCACCTTCCACATCGAGCGCGAGCACCTGGTCCGGGTCGCGAGGACCCTGCGCGACGACCCCGCCCTGCGCTTCGAGCTGTGCACCGGCGTCAGCGGCGTGCACTACCCGAACGACAAGGGCCGCGAGCTGCACGCCGTCTACCACCTGCGCTCGATCACCCACAACCGGCTGATCCGCCTCGAGGTCAGCGCCCCCGACAGCGACCCGCACATCCCGTCGCTGTTCTCCGTCTACCCGACCAACGACTGGCACGAGCGCGAGACGTACGACTTCTTCGGCATCGTCTTCGACGGCCACCCGGCCCTCACGCGGATCATGATGCCGGACGACTGGCAGGGCCATCCGCAGCGCAAGGACTACCCCCTCGGCGGCATCCCCGTCGAGTACAAGGGCGCCCAGATCCCGGCTCCGGACCAGCGGAGGTCGTACTCATGAGCACGTCGCACGCATCCGCCGCCTCGGCGCGCGAGACCACCGAAGGAACCGTCTACACCGTCACCGGCGGCGACTGGGACGAGGTCGTCGAGACCGCGGCCCGCACCGACGACGAGCGGATCGTCGTCAACATGGGCCCGCAGCACCCCTCCACCCACGGAGTGCTCCGGCTGATCCTGGAGATCGACGGCGAGACGGTCACCGAGGCCCGCTGCGGCATCGGCTACCTCCACACCGGCATCGAGAAGAACCTCGAGTACCGGACGTGGACCCAGGGCACCACGTTCGTGACGCGCATGGACTACCTGACGTCGTTCTTCAACGAGACGGCGTACTGCCTCGCGGTCGAGAAGCTCCTCGGCATCGAGGACCAGGTGCCCGACCGGGCCTCGGTCATCAGGGTGCTCCTGATGGAGCTGAACCGGCTCTCCTCCCACCTGGTGTGCATCGCCACCGGCGGCATGGAGCTCGGCGCCACCACGATCATGATCTACGGATTCCGTGACCGTGAACTCATCCTCGACCTCTACGAGCTCATCACCGGGCTGAGGATGAACCACGCGTACATCCGCCCCGGCGGACTCGCCCAGGACCTGCCGCCCGGCGCGGTGGACCGGATCCGCGAGTTCGTGAAGACGATGCGGAAGAACCTCCCGGAGTACGACAAGCTCGCCACCGGGAACCCCATCTTCAAGGCCCGCATGCAGGACGTCGGCTACCTGGACCTGGCCGGCTGCATGGCCCTCGGCGCCACCGGTCCGATCCTGCGCTCCACGGGCCTGCCGCACGACCTGCGCAAGGCACAGCCGTACTGCGGGTACGAGACCTACGACTTCGAGGTCCCGACCGCCGACACCTGCGACTCCTACGGTCGCTTCCTGATCCGGCTGGAGGAGATGCGCCAGTCGCTGCGCATCGTCGAGCAGTGCCTGGACCGGCTCCAGCCCGGACCGGTCATGGTCGCCGACAAGAAGATCGCCTGGCCCGCCCAGCTCGCCCTGGGACCGGACGGACTGGGCAACTCCCTCGACCACATCAAGAAGATCATGGGCACCTCCATGGAGGCCCTGATCCACCACTTCAAGCTGGTCACCGAGGGCTTCCGGGTCCCGCCGGGACAGGCGTACGCGGCGGTCGAGTCGCCCAAGGGCGAGCTCGGGGCGCACGTCGTCTCCGACGGCGGCACCCGCCCCTACCGGGTCCACTTCCGCGACCCGTCCTTCACCAACCTGCAGGCCATGGCGGCGATGTGCGAGGGCGGCCAGGTCGCCGACGTCATCGTCGCCGTCGCGTCCATCGACCCCGTGATGGGAGGCGTCGACCGGTGACCACCTCTTCTTCCGAGCGGTCCGAGCGGGGCGTCAGCCTGGGCATGCCCGAACTGCCCGCGCCCGCCTACCCGGACGAGGTCCGGGCCCGGCTGGAGGCCGACGCGCGCGAGGTCATCGCCCGCTACCCGGACTCCCGGTCCGCCCTCCTGCCGCTGCTGCACCTCGTGCAGTCGGAGGAGGGCCACGTCACGCGCACCGGGATGCGGTTCTGCGCGGAGATGCTGGACCTGACCACGGCCGAGGTGACCGCGGTCGCCACCTTCTACACCATGTACCGGCGCCGGCCGAGCGGCGACTACCAGGTCGGGGTGTGCACCAACACCCTGTGCGCCGTCATGGGCGGGGACGCGATCTTCGAGGAGCTCCAGGAGCACCTGGGCGTCGGCAACGGGGAGACCACCGACGACGGCAAGGTCACCCTGGAGCACATCGAGTGCAACGCGGCCTGCGACTTCGCGCCCGTGGTGATGGTGAACTGGGAGTTCTTCGACAACCAGACCCCCGAGAGCGCCAAGCGCATGGTCGACGACCTGCGCGCCGGCCGCCCGGTCGCGCCCACCCGCGGGGCGCCCCTGTGCACGTTCAAGGAGACCGCCCGCATCCTGGCCGGCTTCCCCGACGCGCGCGAGGGAGCCGTCGAGGCCACCGGCAGCGCGGGACCCGCCTCCCTGATCGGCCTGAAGCTGGCCAAGGGGGAGGCCGCCCCCGCGCGCGTGGTGCACCCGCGCGGCGAGGCGCCCCGGGACACCCCGCCGCACGAGCCGTCGCCCACCGAGCACCTCAGCTCGCACGACGCGCCGCAGGACACATCGGCCTCCGACCCCGCCCACCCGTCGCCCACCACCACCCGTGATGGAGAGGCTCCGCCTCGCCCCTCCGGTTCGTCGGGTCCCGTCGCAGAGGAGGGGGAGTGATGACCTTGGCACCCGAGCTCAAGGACATGAACCCGCAGAAGCTGCTCGCGCCCGTGCTGTCGGCCTTCTGGGACGAGGACGAGTCCTGGACGCTGGACGTCTACAGGAGGCACGAGGGGTACGAGGGGCTGCGCAAGGCGCTCGCCATGTCACCGGACGACGTCATCGCGTACGTCAAGGAGTCAGGTCTGCGCGGGCGCGGCGGCGCCGGCTTCCCGACGGGGATGAAGTGGCAGTTCATCCCCCAGGGCGACGGCAAGCCCCACTACCTGGTGGTCAACGCCGACGAGTCCGAGCCCGGGACGTGCAAGGACATTCCGCTCCTCTTCGCGAACCCGCACAGCCTCATCGAGGGCATCGTCATCGCCTGCCACGCCATCAGGTCGTCCCACGCCTTCATCTACCTGCGCGGTGAGGTCGTCCCCGTCCTGCGGCGGCTGCACGAGGCCGTGCGCGAGGCCTACGCGGCCGGCTTCCTCGGCGAGAACATCCTGGGCAGCGGACTCGACCTCGAGCTCACCGTGCACGCGGGCGCGGGCGCGTACATCTGCGGTGAGGAGACCGCACTGCTCGACTCGCTCGAGGGCCGCCGGGGACAGCCGCGGCTCCGTCCCCCCTTCCCGGCGGTCGCGGGCCTCTACGCGTGCCCGACCGTGGTCAACAACGTCGAGTCGATCGCGTCGGTCCCCGCCATCATGAACCGGGGCAAGGAGTGGTTCCGCTCGATGGGCAGCGAGAAGTCCCCCGGCTTCACGCTCTACTCCCTCAGCGGCCACGTCGCCAATCCCGGACAGTACGAGGCGCCCCTCGGCATCACGCTGCGCCAGCTCCTGGAGATGAGCGGCGGGATGCGGCCGGGGCACCGGCTGAAGTTCTGGACGCCGGGCGGCTCCTCGACGCCGATGTTCACCGACGAGCACCTCGACGTCCCCCTCGACTACGAGGGAGTGGGCGCCGCCGGTTCCATGCTCGGCACGAAGGCGCTGCAGTGCTTCGACGAGACCACCTGCGTGGTCCGTGCCGTCACCCGCTGGACCGAGTTCTACGCCCACGAGTCCTGCGGCAAGTGCACGCCCTGCCGCGAGGGGACGTACTGGCTGGTCCAGCTGATGCGGGACATCGAGGCCGGCAAGGGACGGATGGCCGACCTCGACAAGCTGAACGACATCGCCGACAACATCAACGGCAAGTCCTTCTGCGCCCTCGGCGACGGCGCCGCCTCGCCGATCTTCTCCTCGCTCAAGCACTTCCGCGAGGAGTACGAGCAGCACATCACGGGCCGGGGCTGCCCCTTCGACCCGGCCAGGTCCACGGCCTGGGCCGACCACCGCACGGAGGTGAACGCATGACCGTGACCACGAGCGCTCCCTCCGGCGGAGGGGAAGCCGCGGTCCCGCCCGAGGACCTCGTGACGCTGACCATCGACGGCGCCGAGATCAGCGTGCCCAAGGGCACCCTGGTCATCCGGGCCGCCGAGCAGCTCGGCATCGAGATCCCCCGATTCTGCGACCACCCGCTCCTCGACCCGGCGGGCGCCTGCCGCCAGTGCATCGTCGAGGTCGAGGGCCAGCGCAAGCCCATGGCGTCCTGCACCATCACCTGCACCGACGGGATGGTGGTGAAGACGCAGCTCTCCTCGCCGGTCGCGGAGAAGGCCCAGAAGGGCGTGATGGAGCTGCTGCTGATCAACCACCCGCTGGACTGCCCGGTCTGCGACAAGGGCGGCGAGTGCCCGCTGCAGAACCAGGCGATGTCGCACGGCAACGCCGAGTCCCGCTTCGAGGGCAGGAAGCGCACCTACGAGAAGCCCGTCCCGATCTCGACCCAGGTGCTGCTCGACCGCGAGCGGTGCGTGCTGTGCGCCCGCTGCACCCGGTTCTCCAACCAGGTCGCGGGCGACCCGATGATCGAACTGATCGAGCGGGGCGCGCTCCAGCAGGTCGGCACCGGTGAGGGCGACCCCTTCGAGTCGTACTTCTCCGGCAACACCATCCAGATCTGCCCGGTCGGCGCGCTGACCTCGGCGGCGTACCGGTTCCGCTCCCGCCCCTTCGACCTGATCTCGTCGCCGTCGGTGTGCGAGCACTGCTCCGGCGGCTGCGCCACCCGCACCGACCACCGGCGCGGCAAGGTCATGCGGCGGCTCGCCGCCCACGACCCCGAGGTCAACGAGGAGTGGATCTGCGACAAGGGGCGCTTCGCGTTCCGGTACGCGCAGCTGAGGGACCGCCTCGACACGCCGCTGGTGCGCAACCCGGAGGGCGAGCTGGAGCCGGCGTCCTGGCCGGACGCGCTGCGGATCGCGGCGCAGGGCCTGCTGGCCTCGCGCGGGCGCACCGGTGTGCTGACCGGCGGCCGGCTCACCGTCGAGGACGCCTACGCGTACAGCAAGTTCGCCCGGGTGGCGCTCGCCACCAACGACATCGACTTCCGCGCGCGCGTGCACAGCGCCGAGGAGGCCGACTTCCTCGCCGCGCGGGTCGCCGGACGCGGCCGTGACCTCGACGGCACGGGCGTCACGTACTCCTCCCTGGAGAAGGCGCCCGCGGTCCTGCTGGTCGGCTTCGAGTCCGAGGAGGAGGCCCCCGGCGTCTTCCTGCGGCTGCGCAAGGCCTGGCGCAAGCACGGACAGAAGACCTTCGCCCTGGCCACGCACGCCACGCGCGGGCTCGAGAAGGCCGGCGGCACGCTGCTGCCGGCGGCTCCCGGGACCGAGACCGAGTGGCTGGACGCCCTGGCGGGCGGCGTCGGCCTGGAGGGCGACGGGGCCAGGGCCGCCGAGGCGCTGCGGGGCGAGGGCGCGGTCGTCGTCGTCGGCGAGCGGCTGGCCGCCGTACGGGGCGGCCTGACCGCGGCCGTCCGGTTCGCCGCCGCGACCGGCGCCCGGCTGGTGTGGATCCCGCGCCGGGCCGGGGAGCGCGGCGCCGTGGAGGCGGGCGCGCTGCCGGCGCTGCTGCCCGGCGGCCGTCCGTCGACCGACCCGCGGGCGCGTGAGGAGGTCGCCGCCCTCTGGGGGCTGGCCGAGCTGCCCCACCGCTACGGCCGCGACACCGGACAGATCGTCGAGGCGGCGGCGCGCGGCGAGCTCCAGGCGCTGCTGGTCGCGGGCGTGGAGGTCGCCGACCTGCCCGATCCGGCACGCGCGCGTGCCGCACTCGCCGAGGCCGGGTTCGTGGTGTCGCTGGAGCTGCGGCCCAGCGAGGTCACCGCACTCGCCGACGTGGTCCTGCCGGTCGCCGCGGTTCCCGAGAAGGCCGGCACCTTCCTCAACTGGGAGGGCAGGGTCCGCCTGTTCGAGGCGGCGCTCAAGCCCGACCAGATGACCCGGCGGCCCGCGCCCACCGACGCGCGCGTGCTGCAGATGCTGGCCGACGCCATGGACGTCCACCTGGGCCTGCCGGACCTGCGCACGATCCGCGCGGAGCTCGACCGGCTCGGCGCCTGGGACGGCCCCGGGGCCACCGACCCGCTGGAGACCGCGGGCGTGCTGCCCCGGCCGGCCGCCGGGGAGGCCGTGCTCGCCGGGCACCGGCTGCTGCTCGACCACGGCCTGCTGCAACTCGGCGACGAGGCGCTCGCCGGCACCCGGCACGCCGCCCGCGCGCGCCTGTCCGCCGCCACGGCCGCCGAGGCCGGCGTCGAGGACGGCGACCTGCTCGCGGTGGCCGGCACCGAGGGGACGGTCGAACTGCCCCTGGCCGTCACCGCGATGCCCGACCGCGTGGTGTGGCTGCCGCTGAACTCCGTCGACGGCGGCGTCGCCTCCGGCACCGGGGCGCTGCCCGGCTCACTCGTCCGTATCGGCCCGGCGACCCCCGCCGGCGAGGCCCCCGAGGAGGTGGAGGCATGAGCCCGTACCTCGCCGCTGAAGACCTCTCGATGTTCGGCCGCGATCCCTGGTGGCTGATCGCCCTCAAGGCGGTGTTCTGCTTCGCCTTCCTGATGGTGACCGTGCTGATCTCCATCGTCATGGAGCGCAAGGTCGTCGCCTGGATGCAGCTGCGCATCGGCCCCAACCGGCACGGCCCCTGGGGCATGCTCCAGTCGCTCGCCGACGGCGTGAAGCTGATGCTCAAGGAAGACGTCGTCGTCAAACGCGCGGACAAGGCCGTCTACGTCCTCGCGCCGATCGTCGCGGCGATCCCCGCCTTCATGGCGTTCGCGGTGATCCCCTTCGGGCCGGCCGGCAACGAGATCTCGGTCTTCGGCCAGCGCACCACCATGCAGCTGACCGACCTGCCGATCGCGATGCTGTACATCCTCGCGGTCGCCTCGGTCGGCATCTACGGCATCGTCCTGGCGGGCTGGAGCTCCGGCTCCACCTACCCGCTCCTGGGCGGCCTGCGCTCCTGCGCGCAGATGATCTCGTACGAGATCGCCATGGGCGCCGCGTTCGCCTCCGTGTTCCTGTACTCGGGGTCGATGTCGACGTCGACGATCGTCGAGGCGCAGACCGACCGCTGGTACGTCCTGCTGCTGCCGGTCTCCTTCCTCATCTACATCGTGACGATGGTCGGCGAGACCAACCGCGCCCCCTTCGACATGCCGGAGTCCGAGGGCGACCTGGTCGGCGGCTTCAACACCGAGTACTCGTCGATCAAGTTCGCGATGTTCATGCTCGCCGAGTACATCAACATGGTGACCGTCTCGGCCGTCGCGGTGACCCTCTTCCTGGGCGGCTGGCGGGCCCCGTGGCCGATCAGCACCTTCTGGGAGGGCGCGAACCACGGCTGGTGGCCGATGCTCTGGTTCACCGGCAAGCTGCTGACCCTGCTGTTCGGCTTCGTGTGGCTGCGCGGCACGCTCCCGCGGGTCCGCTACGACCAGCTGATGAAGCTCGGCTGGAAGGTCCTCATCCCGGTCTCCCTGGTGTGGCTGATGGCCGTCGCCACCGTGCGGGCGCTGCGGAACGAGGGCTACGACTTCACCGACATCGCGCTCTACATCGCCGCGGGCGTCCTCGCCCTGCTGCTGCTCTCCTTCGTCGCCGACCTGTTCCGCGGCCGGGGCGAGGACACCGCACAGCCCGCGGAGCAGCCTCCGTTCGACCCGATGACGGGCGGGTTCCCCGTGCCGCCGCTGCCCGGCCAGGAGCTGCCCCCGGTGCCGCGGCGCCGCCCGCGCCACGAGCGGGAGCTCGTCGCCAGCGGCGGACCGGATGCTCACAGTGACGAATCGCAGGGCGGACCTACGGATGGAAAGGAGGCGTCCGATGGCTGAGGAACCGAAGGACACCAAGCCCGGTTTCCTGAACCCGGTGGCCGGCTTCGGCGTGACCTTCAAGGCCATGTTCAAGAAGCGGCTCACCGAGCAGTACCCGGAGCAGCAGAAGACCACGGCTCCGCGCTTCCACGGACGGCACCAGCTCAACCGCCATCCGGACGGCCTGGAGAAGTGCGTCGGCTGCGAGCTGTGCGCCTGGGCCTGTCCCGCCGACGCGATCTACGTCGAGGGCGCGGACAACACGGACGAGGAGCGCTACTCGCCCGGCGAGCGGTACGGCCGCGTCTACCAGATCAACTACGCCCGCTGCATCCTGTGCGGCCTGTGCATCGAGGCGTGCCCCACGCGCGCGCTGACGATGACCAACGAGTTCGAGCTGGCCGACTCCAGCCGGGCCAACCTCATCTACACCAAGGAGCAGCTGCTCGCCGGCCTGGAGGAGGGCATGGTCGACTCCCCGCACGCCATGTACCCGGGCACGGACGAACAGGACTACTACCGCGGCCTGGTGACCGAGGCCGCGCCCGGCACGGAGCGTCAGACCGCCCACTCCAAGGGCGAGGTGGTCCAGGAGGCCGAGTCCACGTTCGGGCCGGAGGAGCCGGCCTCGGAGAAGGTGATCGGGCGATGACCGGGCAGCTCGCCGCCTACTCGACCTCCACCGGCGAGGCCGTCCAGTTCTGGATCCTCGGCACCGTCGCCGTGATCGGCGCCCTGTGCACCGTCTTCATGCGGCGGGCCGTGCACAGCGCGCTCTGCCTCGCCGGGACCATGATCATCCTGGCGGTGTTCTACCTGGCCAACGGCGCCTACTTCCTGGGCGTCGTGCAGATCGTCGTCTACACCGGCGCGATCATGATGCTGTTCCTGTTCGTGGTGATGCTGGTCGGCGTCACGGCCGCGGACTCCCTGAAGGAGACCATCAAGGGCCAGCGCTGGCTGGCCCTGCTGTGCGGGCTCGGCTTCGGCGTCCTGCTGGTCGGCGGGATCGGGAACGCCTCGCTCAGCGAGTTCAACGGCATCGGCGAGGCGAACGCGGGCGGCAACGTGGAGGGTCTGGCGGCCCTCCTCTTCACCAAGTACGTCTTCGCCTTCGAGATCACCGGCGCCCTGCTCATCACGGCCGCCGTCGGCGCCATGGTGCTCACCCACCGGGAGCGCACCGAGCGCGCCAGGACGCAGCGGGAGCTGGCCGAACAGCGCGTGCGCGAGGGCAAGCACCTGCCGCCGCTGCCGGCGCCCGGCGTGTACGCCCGGCACAACGCCGTGGACATCGCGGGCCTGCTGCCCGACGGCACCCCCTCGGACCTCACCGTCAGCAAGACGCTGCGGGAGCGCGGCCAGATCCGCGACGTGTCGCAGGAGGCGATCAACGACCTGCGGGCGATGGAGCAGCGCGCGGAAGAACGTCTGGAGCGCACCGCGATCGAGGCGCCGACCTTCAAGCGGGCCGAGGAGGCGTCGAAGTGAATCCGGTCAACTACCTGTACCTGGCCGCGCTGCTGTTCACGATCGGCGCCACGGGCGTACTGATCAGGCGCAACGCCATCGTCGTCTTCATGTGCGTCGAGCTCATGCTCAACGCCTGCAACCTCGCGTTCGTCGCCTTCTCCCGGATGCACGGCAACCTCGACGGCCAGATCATCGCCTTCTTCACGATGGTCGTCGCCGCCGCGGAGGTCGTGGTCGGGCTGGCGATCATCGTGTCCCTGTTCCGTTCCCGCCACTCGGCCTCGGTCGACGACGCCAGCCTGATGAAGCTGTGAGGGGCTGCTGAATCGTGGAGAACCTGATTGCGCTGCTGGTGGCGGCGCCCCTGCTCGGAGCGGTGGTCCTGCTGTGCGGCGGACGCCGGCTGGACGCCGTCGGCCACTGGATCGGCACGCTGCTCGCGGCCGTCTCCTTCGCGCTCGGCCTGGTGCTCTTCACCGACCTGCTGGGCAAGGGCGCCGAGGAACGCACCGTCACGCAGCACCTGTTCAGCTGGATCCCGGTGGAGGGCTTCCAGGCCGACGTCGCCTTCCGGCTCGACCAGCTGTCGATGACGTTCGTCCTGCTGATCACCGGCGTCGGCTCGCTGATCCACCTGTACTCCATCGGGTACATGGAGCACGACGAGCGGCGCCGCCGCTTCTTCGGTTATCTGAACCTGTTCCTCGCGGCGATGCTGATCCTGGTCCTCGCCGACAACTACCTGCTGCTGTACGTCGGCTGGGAGGGCGTCGGTCTCGCCTCCTACCTGCTGATCGGCTTCTGGCAGCACAAGCCCGGCGCGGCGACGGCGGCGAAGAAGGCCTTCCTGGTCAACCGGGTCGGCGACATGGGCCTGTCCATCGCGATCATGCTGATGTTCCTGTGGTTCGGCACCTTCGCCTTCGGGCCGGTGCTCGGCACCCTGGAGGAGCCCGGCCTCGCCGGGCAGGCCGGTGAGGGCAAGCTCACCGCGATCGCGCTGATGCTGCTGCTCGCCGCCTGCGGCAAGTCCGCCCAGGTGCCGCTGCAGTCCTGGCTCGGGGACGCGATGGAGGGCCCGACGCCCGTCTCGGCCCTGATCCACGCGGCGACCATGGTGACGGCGGGCGTGTATCTGATCGTCCGTTCCGCGGCCGTCTTCAACGGCGCCCCGGACGCCCAGCTGGTCGTCACCATCGTCGGCGCGGTCACGCTGCTGTTCGGTGCGATCGTCGGTTGCGCGAAGGACGACATCAAGAAGGCGCTGGCCGGCTCGACCATGTCGCAGATCGGCTACATGGTGCTGGCCGCGGGCCTCGGCCCCATCGGCTACGTCTTCGCGATCATGCACCTGGTGACGCACGGCTTCTTCAAGGCCGGGCTGTTCCTCGGCGCCGGCTCGGTGATGCACGGCATGAACGACGAGGTCGACATGCGCCGTTACGGCGGCCTCAGGAAGTACATGCCGGTCACGTTCGTCACCTTCGGCCTCGGCTACCTCGCGATCATCGGTTTCCCCGGCCTGTCCGGCTTCTTCTCCAAGGACAAGATCATCGAGTCGGCGTTCGCCAAGGGCGGCACCGAGGGCTGGATCCTCGGCGCCTGCGCCCTGCTGGGCGCGGCGATCACCGCGTACTACATGACGCGCGTGATGCTGATGACGTTCTTCGGCGAGGAGCGCTGGCGCAACGCCCCGACGCCGTCCCCGGCGGAGCCGGACGTGGAGCCCGCCGCCGAGACCCGCGGCGCCTACACCCCGCCGCACCCGCACGAGTCCCCGAAGACCATGACGGTCCCGATGATCGTGCTGGCCGTCGGGTCGGTCGCGGGCGGCGCCTTCTTCAGCATCGGCGACCGCTTCATGCACTGGCTGGAGCCCGTCACCGGCCACGACCACGGTCACGCGCCGATCAGCGCGCTGACGGTGACGCTCTCCACGGTCGCCGTGATGATCGTCGGTGTGGCGATCGCCTGGGCCCAGTACGGGCGCCGTCCGGTGCCGGCCGTCGCCCCGCGCGGGTCGCTGCTCACCCGGGCCGCCCGGCGCGACCTGCTCCAGGACGACTTCAACCACGTGGTCCTGGTCCGCGGCGGTGAGCACCTCACCCGCTCGCTGGTGTACGTCGACCACACCCTGGTCGACGGGGTCGTCAACGGCACGGCGGCCTCCCTGGGCGGCCTGTCCGGACGGATGCGCAGGCTGCAGAACGGCTTCGCGCGGTCCTACGCGGTCTCCATGTTCGGCGGCGCGGCGGTCCTGGTCGCCGCGACCCTGCTGATGAGGGCGGTCTGATACCGATGTCCTTTCCTCTGCTGACAGCGACGGCGGCGCTCCCGGCCATCGGGGCGATCGCCACGGCCGCCGTACCGGCCGCGAAGCGCACGGCGGCCAAGTGGCTGGCCCTGCTGTTCTCGCTCGCCACGCTGGTCCTGGCGATCGTCGTCCTGGTGCGGTTCGACCCGGACGGCGACCGCTACCAGCTCACCGAGTCCCACGCCTGGATCGCGGACTTCGGGGTCCGCTACGAGCTGGGCGTGGACGGCATCGCGGTGGCGCTGATCGCGCTGACCGCCCTGCTGATCCCGTTCATCGTCCTCGCGGGCTGGCACGACGCCGACCCCCTGGAGACGGGCAGCAGGAGGTGGCGGCCGACGCAGGGCTTCTTCGCCCTGATCCTGGCCGTCGAGGCGATGGTGATCCTCTCCTTCGAGGCCACCGACGTCTTCCTCTTCTACATCTTCTTCGAAGCCATGCTGATCCCGCTGTACTTCCTCATCGGCGGCTTCGGGGACCGTGCCCACGAGCACGGCGAGGAGAAGGCGGCGACCCAGCGGTCGTACGCGGCGGTGAAGTTCCTGCTCTACAACCTGGCCGGCGGTCTGATCATGCTGGCCGCGGTGATCGGGCTGTACGTGGTCGCCGGGAACTTCTCGCTCACCGAGATCGCCGAGGCGCGGGCCGACGGCTCGCTGGACATGGCGACGAACACCGAGCGCTGGCTGTTCCTCGGCTTCTTCCTCGCCTTCGCGGTGAAGGCGCCGCTGTGGCCGCTGCACACCTGGCTGCCCAACGCCATGCAGGAGTCCACCGCCCCGGTGGCCGTGCTGATCACGGCGGTCGTCGACAAGGTGGGCACCTTCGCGATGCTCCGCTTCTGCCTCGGGCTGTTCCCGGAGGCCAGCAAGTGGGCGACGCCCGTCATCCTCGTGCTGGCGGTCGTCAGCATCATCTACGGCGCGCTGCTCGCGGTCGGCCAGCGCGACATCAAGCGGCTGATCGCGTACGCGTCGATCTCGCACTTCGGCTTCATCGTCATGGGCATCTTCGCGATGACCAGCCAGGGCCAGTCCGGGGCGACGCTCTACATGGTCAACCACGGCATCTCGACCGCCGTGCTGATGCTGATCGCCGGATTCCTGATCTCGCGGCGCGGCTCCCGGCTCATCGCCGACTTCGGCGGGGTGCAGAAGGTCGCCCCGGTGCTCGCCGGCACCTTCCTGATCGGCGGACTCGCGACCCTCTCGCTGCCGGGGCTCGCGCCCTTCGTCAGTGAGTTCCTGGTCCTGGTCGGCACGTTCACGCGCTACCCGGTGATCGGCATCATCGCCACCTTCGGCATCGTCCTCGCCGCGCTCTACACCCTCGTCCTGTACCAGCGGACGATGACCGGCCCGGTGCGGCCCGAGGTCTCCGCGATGCCCGACCTGCGGGTGCGGGAGATCGCGGTGGTGGCGCCGCTGGTCGTGCTGCTGGTCTTCCTGGGCGTCTACCCGAAGCCCGTCACGGACGTCGTGAACCCGGCGGTGGAGCACACCATGTCCGACGTACAGAAGAAGGACCCCCGGCCCGAGGTGGAGGCGGCCAAGTGAGCGCAACAGCCGTCCACAGCCTGTGGACAACGGCGGCCGACCCGATCTCGAAGATCGACGCGCCGAAGATCGAATACGGGCAGCTCGCCCCCACCCTGATCATCGTCGGAGCGGCGGTCCTCGGGGTGCTGGTCGAGGCGTTCGTACCGCGCAGATCGCGCTACTACGCGCAGATGTTCGTCGCCGTGGTCGCGCTGGCCGCCGCCTTCGCCGCGGTCGTGGCGCTCGCCGCGGACGGCTACGGCACGACCAAGGCGGGCATCGCGGCGATGGGCGCCGTCGCCGTCGACGGACCGGCCCTGTTCCTGCAGGGCACGATCCTGCTGACGGCGCTGGTCGGCCTGTTCACCTTCGCCGAGCGCCGGCTCGACCCGGAGGCGCACGGCAACCGGGTGGACTCCTTCGCCGCGCAGGCCGCGTCGGTACCGGGCAGTGACAGCGAGAAGAAGGCGGTCAGGGCCGGGTTCACCACCACCGAGGTGTTCCCGCTGCTGCTCTTCGCCGTCGCCGGCATGCTGGTCTTCCCGGCGGCCAACGACCTGCTGACGCTGTTCGTGGCGCTGGAGGTCCTCTCCCTCCCGCTGTACCTGCTGTGCGCGCTGGCCCGCCGCAAGCGGCTGATGTCGCAGGAGGCGGCGGTCAAGTACTTCCTGCTCGGCGCGTTCGCCTCCGCGTTCACGCTGTTCGGCATCGCCCTGCTGTACGGCTACTCGGGCTCGATGTCGTACGCCACGATCGCGCAGGTCGTCGACGGCACGGTCCAGGACGTCAGCCCGGCGCTCGCCGACACCATGGGCAACGACGCGCTGCTGCTGGTCGGCGCCGCGCTGCTGGTCATGGGCCTGCTGTTCAAGGTCGGCGCCGTCCCCTTCCACATGTGGACGCCCGACGTCTACCAGGGCGCCCCGACGCCGGTGACCGGTTTCATGGCGGCTGCGACCAAGGTGGCGGCGTTCGGCGCGCTGCTGCGGATCCTGTACGTCGTGCTGCCGGGCCTGCGCTGGGACTGGCGGCCGGTCATGTGGGCCGTCGCCATCGTCACCATGCTGGCCGGTGCGATCGTGGCGATCACCCAGACCGACATCAAGCGGCTGCTGGCGTACTCGTCGATCGCGCACGCGGGCTTCATCCTCGCGGGCGTCATCGCGACCACGCCGTCGGGCGTCTCGTCCGTCCTCTTCTACCTGGCGGCGTACTCGTTCGTGACGATCGGCGCGTTCGCGGTGGTCACGCTGGTGAGGGACGCCGGCGGCGAGGCGACGCACCTGTCGAAGTGGGCGGGCCTCGGCCGTCGTTCCCCCCTGGTGGCGGCGGTGTTCGCGGTGTTCCTGCTGGCCTTCGCGGGCATCCCGCTGACCTCCGGCTTCGCGGGCAAGTTCGCCGTGTTCAAGGCGGCGGCGGAGGGCGGAGCGGCCCCGCTGGTCGTGGTCGGCGTGATCTCGTCGGCCATCGCGGCGTTCTTCTACATCCGCGTGATCGTCCTGATGTTCTTCAGCGAGCCGCGCCCCGAGGGCCCGACCGTCGCGGTGCCGTCACCGCTGACGATGACGGCGATCGGGGTCGGCGTGGCCGTCACGGTGGTCCTGGGCGTCGCACCCCAGTACTTCCTGGAGCTGGCGGGGGACGCGGGAGTGTTCGTGCGCTGACCCGGCACCCACCGGCACGGCGGCGGCCCGGCACCCTTCGGGGGCCGGGCCGCCGCCGTGCGGGTGAATCTGTGGACAACTCCGGGGCTGTCGGTGCGGGCCCCTATCGTGGAGGCAGTGGTCGAGGGACGGCTCACGAGGGCACGGTGACGGGCGGTAGTGGCGGGATGACAGTGAGGGAGAGCGAGGCGCTGGCCGCGCTGCACCGGGTGTTCGGGTACGACGCCTTCCGCGGCGAGCAGGAAGCGGTCATCGAACACGTGATCACGGGCGGCGACGCCGTCGTGCTCATGCCGACCGGCGGCGGAAAGTCGCTCTGCTACCAGATTCCGGCCCTGGTCAGGCCGGGGACGGGAGTCGTCGTCTCCCCGCTCATCGCGCTGATGCAGGACCAGGTGGACGCGCTGCGGGCGCTGGGCGTGCGGGCCGGCTTCATGAACTCCACGCAGGACTTCGACGAGCGGCGCGTCGTCGAGGCGGAGTTCCTCGCCGGCGAGCTGGACCTGCTGTACCTCGCACCGGAGCGGCTGCGGCTGGACAGCACCCAGGACCTGCTCTCGCGCGGCAAGATCTCCGTCTTCGCGATCGACGAGGCGCACTGCGTGTCCCAGTGGGGGCACGACTTCCGGCCGGACTACCTCATGCTGTCGCTGCTCGGCGAGCGGTGGCCGGACGTGCCCCGCATCGCGCTCACGGCGACGGCCACCCACGCCACGCACCGGGAGATCACCGAGCGGCTCGGCATGCCGGACGCCCGGCACTTCGTGGCGAGCTTCGACCGGCCCAACATCCAGTACCGGATCGTGCCCAAGGCGGACCCCAGGAAGCAGCTGCTGGGCTTCCTGCGCGAGGAGCACGCCGGGGACGCGGGCATCGTCTACTGCCTGTCGCGCAACTCGGTGGAGAAGACCGCCGAGTTCCTCTCCCGCAACGGCATCGAGGCGGTGCCGTACCACGCGGGCCTCGACGCGGGGACGCGCGCCGCGCACCAGGCGCGGTTCCTGCGGGAGGAGGGCCTGGTCGTGGTGGCGACCATCGCCTTCGGCATGGGCATCGACAAGCCGGACGTCCGCTTCGTCGCCCACCTCGACCTGCCCAAGTCGGTCGAGGGCTACTACCAGGAGACGGGCCGCGCGGGGCGCGACGGACTGCCGTCCACGGCCTGGATGGCCTACGGGCTCAACGACGTCATACAGCAGCGCAAGCTGATCCAGTCCGGGGAGGGCGACGAGGCGTTCCGGCGGCGGGCGAACCAGCACCTGGACGCGATGCTCGGTCTGTGCGAGACCGTCCGGTGCCGGCGTGGCCGGCTCCTCGCCTACTTCGGCCAGGACCCCGACCCGGCGGGCTGCGGCAACTGCGACACCTGCCTCACCCCGCCGGAGACCTGGGACGGGACCGTCGCGGCGCAGAAGGTGCTGTCCACGGTGGTGCGGCTGCAGCGGGAGCGCGGGCAGAAGTTCGGCGCGGTGCAGATCGTCGACATCCTGCTGGGGCGGCGCACGGCCAAGGTCATCCAGTTCGACCACGACCAACTCTCCGTGTTCGGCATCGGCGAGGAGCTGACCGAGGCGGAATGGCGGGGCGTGGTGCGCCAGTTGCTCGCTCAGGGGCTGCTCGCGGTCGAGGGGGAGTACGGCACGCTGGTGCTGACCGAGGACAGCGGGGCGGTGCTGCGGCGGGAGCGGGAGGTGCCGCTGCGCAAGGAGCCGAAGAAGCCGGCGGCGGCCCGGGGCACGAGCGGCCGGGGCGAACGCAAGGCCAAGGCCGCCGCGGCCGAGCTGCCCGAGGAGCTCCGGCCCGCGTTCGAGGCGCTGCGCGCCTGGCGCGCCGAGCAGGCCCGCGAGCAGGGCGTCCCGGCGTACGTCATCTTCCACGACGCCACCCTCCGGGAGATCGCCACGGTGTGGCCGACGTCGGTGGCCGAGCTCGGCGGGATCGGCGGAGTGGGGGAGAAGAAGCTGGCGACGTACGGGGAGGGGGTGGTGGCGGTGCTGGCCGGGCTGACGGCGCCGGGAGAAGCCGGCGCCGTGTCCGAGGACTCCGGCGGCCCGGACGACTGGCCCGACACGGACGCCGAGCCGGAACCCGACTGGACGTGAGCGCCGCGCGCCGGGGCCGGGCGGGGGGTGTCGCGCAGCCCGGCGCCGCAGGGCGCCGGCGCGCCCGCCTGTGCCGCCCGGCGGCACGACGTGCCCGCACCCGAGTCACGGCAGGGCCGTCAGGCCCGGGGCGAAGGTGATCAGGAGGGGGACCAGCGGTACCAGGGCCGCCGCGGCCGTGGTCAGGGCGCGGTGGCGGCGGCCGAGGCGGGGCGGGGGCTCCAGGAGACGGTCGACGCGTTCGCCGAGCAGGCGGTGGCTGGAGGCGCAGGACAGCACGCCACGGTGCTGGTTGAGCTCGATCAGCGCCAGCGCGGTGGTCAGGTGGCCGCAGCGGCGGGAGGCCGTGTCGTCGGCGGACAGCTCCACCAGGCGGTGGGTCTGGTCGCAGAAGTGCGCGAACAGCGGGATCCGCGGGAAGCCGGTGGCCAGCGCGGTGGACAGGTGCAGCAGCCAGTCGTGGCGGGCGCGGGCGTGGCCCCGCTCGTGGGTGAGGACGGCGTCGAGCTGGTGGTCGGTGAGGCGTTGCAGGGCGCCGGTGGTGACGATCAGCTGGGGCGGGCTGCCCGGCATCCACCAGGCGTCGGGGTACTCCTCCTCCAGCACCAGCAGCG
The DNA here is from genome assembly GCF_055633275.1 of Streptomyces sp. 12E. NCBI lineage: Bacteria > Bacillati > Actinomycetota > Actinomycetes > Kitasatosporales > Streptomycetaceae > Streptomyces > Streptomyces sp. 12E. The sequence continues at coordinate 4,239,762 of NZ_JBVNCJ010000001.1, forward strand.
GACCGCGGGCCGCCGGGAGGCCGGCGGGCAGATCGGGGGCGCGTTCCCGCAGATGAGCCCGGGAGCGGGCGCGCCGGCGGCGGGCCTCGGCCAGTTCGCGCCCGAGCATGGCCGTCGTCCAGGCCGCCCCGGACGCCAGCAGCACGGTGAGGACGATGGTCCAGGGCGAGGCGGCGGACAGGTCGTAGGCCGCGGTGACCGCGGGCGGGGCCGGGGCGAAGAGCTGGGCGCGGACGGTGCCGAAGACGGCGGCGGCGCTCAGGGCGAGGGCCGTGACGCAGCACAGCAGGACGGTGGCGACCAGGCACTGCCACACCCACAGGGCGACCACCGGTTCCCGTTCCGGCCACTTCGACCGGGTCAGCGCCCGGGGGACGGGCACGGCGGCCGTCACGGCGACAACGCTCAGCAGGAGCAGGCAGACGGTCATGCCACGGGCTCCGGATCCTGTTCGGAAGAGGGCGGCTTCGGGTCGTGCTGGGGCGTGCGGGAAGTACGAGGGGAGCGCGGCGCGAACGCACACACCGCCCGACACCAAGTATGACGGCGAAGGGCGGTGCGAGTCAGGGGCTGTCGAACATCGGTGAGGGCCGGACGGGTCAGACCGCGGGGACCACCCGGCCCGTGACCTCGCCGAGGCCCACGCGGACGCCGTCCGGGCCCGGCGCCCAGGCCGACAGCGTCACCACGTCGCCGTCCTCCAGGAACGTCCGCTTGCCGTCCGGGAGTTCGAGGGCGTCACGGCCGTTCCAGGTCAGTTCCAGCAGCGAGCCGCGTTCCCGCTCGGCGGGACCGCTCACCGTGCCGGAGCCGTACAGGTCGCCGGTGCGCAGACGGGCGCCGTTGACGGTCATGTGGGCGAGCTGCTGGGCGGCCGTCCAGTACATGGTGGAGAAGGGGGGCTCGGAGACGACGTGACCGTTGACGGCGACGGTGATCCGCAGGTCGTAGCCGCCGGGTTCCTCGGCCGCGTCGTCCAGGTAGGGCAGCAGCTCGTGGGTGCGCTCCGGCGGCGCGACGCGGGCCTCCTCCAAGGCGTCCAGCGGGGTGATCCAGGCCGACACCGAGGTGGCGAAGGACTTGCCGAGGAACGGGCCGAGGGGCACGTACTCCCAGGCCTGGATGTCGCGGGCGGACCAGTCGTTGAGGAGGCAGAGGCCGAAGACGTGGTCGCGGAAGTCGCCGAGCGGCACCGGCCGGCCCAGCTCGGACGGCACGCCGACGACGAAGCCGACTTCGGCCTCGATGTCCAGCCGGACGGACGGCCCGAAGACCGGGGCGGCGTCCGTGGGCGCCTTGCGCTGGCCCGAGGGGCGTACGACGTCGGTGCCGGACACCACGACCGTGCCGGAGCGGCCGTGGTAACCGATCGGCAGGTGCTTCCAGTTGGGGGTCAGGGAGTCGGCGGCTTCGGGGCGGAAGATCCGGCCGACGTTCCGGGCGTGGTTCTCGGAGGCGTAGAAGTCGACGTAGTCCGCGACCTCGAAGGGGAGATGCAGGGTCACCTCGGACAGCGGGTGGAACAGGGGCTCGACGGTCTCCCGGTGCGCCGGGACGGTCACCCACGCCGTGAGCGCCCGCCGTACGTCCGACCAGGCCGTGCGGCCCGCGGCCAGCAGCGGGCCGAGGGTCGGGCGGGCGAGCAGGGAGGCGTAGGGGGAGCCCAGGGCGTGCGCCGCCGCGCCGGCGTCGAGGACGTGGTCGCCGAGCCGGACGCCCACGGTCCGCTCCGACGAACCGGAGGGCGAGAACACGCCGTACGGCAGGTTGTGCGGACCGAAGGGATCGCCCTCGGGGACATCGAAGGGGGGCATCGGGTGCTGCCTCGCTTTCGTGTGCGCAGGTGCTCCACGTGTCCGTGGCCGTGCCACACGTTACGGGTGGGACGGCGGTCTTGGGCAGAGCCGACGTGGTGGCGCCCGCGCTCCTCCCTGCGTACCGGAGGTTATCCACAGGAGGGGAGGCAATCTTGACGGAGCGGTGCGAACGGGGCGACTCTGGGCGGGTGCCGGAAGGTCTCGGGGAGGGGGCGTTCCGAAGGCACGCTGGGGGGCGGATGACCATGGGGGAGGCCGGCCCGCGCTCGGCGCGCTCGGGATCGCAGCCGAAACGGCTGGAGGAGACCGTGCGCGGCCGGCTCGGCCGGGAACGCGTGTGCGTGCCGCCACGCGGGTTCGGGCCGTTCGTGGCGCTGCGCCACGGGCGCCCGCCGGACGGCCGGGTGCTGATGCCGCCGGTCGACGACGACGTCGTCTTCTTCGCGGTGCCGGCGGCGGGACCGCGCCCGGGGACGTCGGCCGACGGGGCCGGAGCCGGGCCGTGACCGGCACCCGGGTGCACGAGTCCGCCGCGGTGCGCGCCGGCGACGGGCCCCGGCCCGCCGGGGACGCACCGGGCTCCGACTCCCTGTTCAAGAACGCCTACTTCCTGATGCTCAGCACGGGCGTGTCCGCCGTCCTCGGGCTGGGCTTCTGGCTCGTGGCCGCCCGCTACTACTCCGAGGACGCCGTCGGCCAGGGTTCCGCCGCGATCGCCGCGATGCGACTGCTCGCCAGCATCACCGCGACCACGATGATCGGCGCCGTGGTCCGCTTCGTACCACGCGCCGGCCGCGAGACCGGACGCCTGGTGGGGGGCGTGTACCTGGCGAGCTCGGTGGTCGTCACCCTGGCCGCGGGCGTCTTCCTGCTCACGCTCGACCGGTGGGGCCCCTCCTACGCACCCCTCGGCACACCGCTGGCCGGGACGCTGTTCGTCGCGGCGTGCGTGGCGTGGGCGCTGCTCACCCTCCAGGACGGCGTGCTCACGGGACTGCGCAAGGCCGAGTGGGTGCCGGCCGGGAACGCGGTGTTCTCCGTCGGCAAGCTGGTCCTGCTGGCCGTCTTCGCGAGCACGCTGCCCGTCCTGGGCATCTTCGTGTCCTGGGCCGTGGCCATCGCGTTCTCCACGCTGCCGCTCGGCTGGCTGGTCTTCCGCCGGCTCATCCCGCGCCAGGCCGCCGCCGACCACGACGTGGAACCGCCCGGCCTGCGGTCCATGGGCCGCTTCCTGGCCGGCGACTCGCTCGGTGCGCTGTTCAGCCTCGTCATGATCAACCTGCTGCCGGTGATGGTCGCGGTCCGCTTCAGCGCGGCGGAGAACGGCTACTTCTACGTGGCGTACACCGTCGGCGGCACCATGGAGTTCATGGCCATCAACATGGCCTCGTCGCTCACCGCCCACGCCTCGCACGACCCGCGCCGGCTCGCCGACGGCGTGCGGGGGGCGCTGCGCAGGATGACGCTGCTGCTGGTGCCGGTGGTCGCGGTGCTGGTCGTCTTCGCGCCCTGGATCCTCACGCCGTTCGACGCGGACTACGCCGAGCACGGCTCGACCGTGCTGCGGCTGCTCGCGCTGGGGGCGCTGCCCCGCGTCGTCGTGGAGCTGTACATCGGGGTGCTGCGGGTACAGGGGCGCACCGGTGTGCTCGCCGCCCTCCAGGGTGCGATGTGCGCGCTGGTGCTGGGCAGCGCGGCCGTGCTGTTCACCCCGGCGGGGATCGCGGGGGCCGGGTGGGCCGTGCTGATCGGCATGACGCTGGTCGCGGTCGTCTCGGTGTTCGGGCTGCGTGCGGCGCTGCGCGAGAGGACCGGCGAGTCCGTGGAGCGGGCCGCCTCCGCACCCGAGTACGGCACGCGCTGGGCCCGGCTCAACGCCACCGCCGGATACGGCACGAACCGGACGCGCCGGGCGGCGTACGAGCACGAGGACGCGGAGGACGACGAGGACACCGTCACGCTGTTCATCGGCCGTCCCGGCTACGAACGGGAAGCCCTCCGGGCGGACACGGTGGCGTTCGTCGTGCGGCCGCCGGCCCCGGACGTACAGGAGGGGGGCGGTCCCGGCGGCGAGGAGCGGGCGCCCGGCGAGGAGGACGTCCGGAAGGAGTCGCCGACGGCACGGGGGGGGCCGGACCGGGGCGAGGACCCGGTGGAAGCCGCGGAGCCGGACCACGCCGGGCAGCCCGGCGACGAGGAGCCGGACGGCAGCGGAGAACAGTCCCCTCCGCCCGTCCGGCCCGCGCGGGGCGCCGGCGCGCCCTCGGCCGTGTCCTCGTGGGAGAGGCGGGCGCCGGCGGAGGCGAGCGGAGCGCCGTGGGCCGCCGGGGCGCCCCCCGGCGCCCCGGCGCGGACCGCACACCCGGAGCCCGCCGGGCCGTCGGCGCCCGGCGACGGATCCGACCGCCGGATCGCGGGGATCCTCTGGACCCTGCTCGTCCTCGCGGCCCTCGCCTTCTGGTTCTCGGCACACGGGCTCGCCCGCGCCGGCGACGCCGGCGCGGGCGAGCCCACGGGACGCCGGCTGCTGGAAGAGCTGCCGCTGTCCGCGTCGGCCGCCGCAGGAGCGCTGTTGCTCGTCTTCGTCGCCTCGGTGACGCTGTGCCGGCGACCGGTCCCCTGGCTCCCCGGGGCCGCGCTGGGCTCCGTCCTGGTCGCCCTGCACACCGCGCCCGCCGCCCTCGGGTGGCGGCCCGAGCCGGTGGACGGGGCGTTGTACTCCGACGCGGCCCGCCTCCTCGCGGAGGCGGTGGGGCTCGACGGACCCGGTCCCCTGCTGCGGTGGGCCCCCTCGGTGTTCCAGCTGCTGTGCCTCGTCCCGCTGTGGCTGCTGCTCGCCCGCGCGGGCGGACCGCTGACCCGGCCGGTTCGCTGGGGCGTGCTGTACCTCGTCGGGGTGGCCGGCTGGGCGTTCCGGCAGGCGCTCGCGCCGGTCGCCCCGTCACTGCTGATCGCGCTCCTCGGGCTGCTGCTGCTCAGCCGGGCGGTGCCGGCGGCCCGGCTCGCGCTCCGCGGCGGCCCGAGCGGCACGCCCGGCCGCTGAGCGGCCCGGGGCCGGGCGCCGTGGTGCCCGGCCCCGGGAGCAGGGCACCGCTCAACGGGGCGGCACGGGCTGCTGGAAGTACCCGTCCCTCCCCGCCTCCCGGTATCCCTCGAGCCCCGGGCCGTCGTTGACGGTCAGATCGCACTCGGGCCTCTCGGAGGTCGGCCGGTTCCAGTGCACCAGGGCCCTCACCTCCGGGAGTTCCCTCACGGCGCCGGGGATCCCGGCGTACCAGTCGCGCTGGCGCCCCGGGTCGTCGGGGTCGGGCGCGGTGGCGAACTCCGCGAGCATCACCGGCTTCTCGTCGGTGACGTTCGCGCGCAGCCATTCGTAACTGGGCTGCTGGCTGCGGAGGAAGTTCTTCCAGTCGGTGGTGTCGTGGCAGCCGTAGTAGTTGTACTGGTCCATCGCGATCCAGTCGACGTACGCGTCCCCCGGGTAGAGGGCCTTCATCTCCTTCCCGCTGCCGAGGTAGCCGGAGACGGTCCACACCCACACGACGTTGTCGGCCCCCAGCTCACGGAACCGGTCGTGGAGGTGGCGGTAGGCCGCGACGAACTCCGCCGGGGTTCCGGCGCCCTCCTCGATGCGGGCGTCGGTCTCCTGGTCGAAGGAGAAGAAGACGCGTTTGCCGTAGGCCTTGAGGCGCCGGATCTGCGGATCGATGATCTCCTCGTCGTACTTCCCCGAGGCGATGTTCTTCCAGCCGAGCTGGGTCTCCGTCCAGTTCTCGTGGTGCGGTTCGGTCCAGACGGTGGACTCCCAGGCCAGCATGAGCAGCCGGTCCCTGCCGAGCTCCTGCTCGTCGGGGGTGAGCAGCTGCCCGTCGAGCTCGGTGCCCGACATGTCGTGGTAGTTGTAGACGAGGTCGAGCCTGCGGCCGATCCTCTTCTCGAAACCGAGCACGGCGTCCTTGAGCGAGCCGTTCGCCGCGTACGGCACGTACGCTCCCCACCAGGCGCCGCAGGGCGGGACCAGCGTGTCGGTGGGGGCGCAGGGGCCGGTGGGCAGCGTGCCGGAGGCCGCGTCGCCGGGCAGCCCCCGGCCGGAGGGGTCCGCGTCGCCGGGACGGCCGGCCCAGAGCCCGAGCCCGGTCAGCAGCGCGGCGACCGTCATCAGGACGACCGCCGTGTACCCGCGCCTCGCGCGCCCCGGGTCCCCCGGCGCGCGCCATCCGGACCGCTCGCGCGGTCCGCGCGGCCGGTGCGGCCCCCTCATGCGTCACCGCCGTCCGCGGGCTCGTGCCTGACGCGTTCCGCCGCGCCGTGCCGGGCGGCGGGCAGCGGCAGCCCCGGCAGGGCCGCGGCGACCGTGGTGAAGGCGGCGAGCGGGACGAGGAAGGAGGTCGTCGAGAAGCCCTCCACCAGGAACAGCGAGGTGGCGGTGAGCACACCGAGCGAGAGGCTGATCGGCGCGGCGAGCGCGACGGCCTCCAGCCGGGCGCCGGTGGCCGGTCCGCCCGGCTGCGGATACAGCGCCGCCCAGCCCGGACCGAACAGGATGAAGAGCAGCACCGGGATCCAGCGCAGCGGCGAGGGGCCGGACACGGTGGTGGCGGCCAGCGCGAGCCAGCCCGAGGCGCCGGTGAGGACCCTGAGGAGGGTCCCGGTGACCCGGATGCCTCCGGGCCCACGGGCCGCACCGGTTCCGGCGACGTCCGCGGAACCCGTGGGGGCCGCGGAGCCGGTGGAGTTCGGGGAGCCGGTGCCGCTCATGGGCTGACCTGACGGAACTGGCTGGCCTTCAGCGTCACTTCGATCACCTTGTGGTCGATCCTCGGGCGGCCGGGCGGTACTCCAGGACGACGCCGTGGGGATGGCTTTCGACGGTCCGGAAGAGCGGGGAGGCGGAGAGCTTCGTGCGCAGCGTCTCGAACCCGCCGGGGGGCAGCAGGCCCTCGCCGGCGGTGTAGACGTCCTGGGTGCGGGTGAGGACGACGTACGCCCTGGTGCCCGGCGGGATCCCGTCGGCGAGGTGACGGGCCGGGTCCTCGAGCATCCTCTCGTTCTCGGGCAGCTCCTGCTCGGCGAAGAACCAGTGCTCGAGGCGGTCGTACCGGTGCAGTGCCTGCGGGAAGGAACCGCTGGTGGAGAGGATCAGCGAGCCGTCGGGGGCGTTGTCGAGGGTCCGGGTGACCAGCGCGGTCTCCTCGGGCGGTGTGTAGTACATCTTCTCCTTGCCGTAGTACGACGGCAGGAAGCCGGCCGGCAGCACCAGCAGAACGGCCGGCAGGGCGACGGCCGCGGCCCTGCGCCGCAGTGCCTTCGCCCGGCCGGGGGGAGCGCCCGCGGCGGGCACGAGTGCGGCGGCGGCGAAGAACGCCGCACCCGGCAGTCCGAACAGATAGACGCGGAAGAGCATTTCGCCGCCGTAGTCGTTGACGGCGAAGAGCGGAACCGGGGCGGCGGAGACCAGCAGCAGCGGCAGTGCGCTGCGGACCAGCCGGCGTCGCAGCACGAGGGTGGTCCCGGCGAGCGCGGCGATCGCGAGCACCATCAGCACGCCGGCGGTTCCGGCGAGTTCGGGTCCGGGGCCGGTGAGCTCTCCCGCGTATCCCGCGCGGGAGTTCTGCGTCAGCTCGCCGATCGACTCCTTGAGGGTGGACAGCGTCTCGACGAACAGCGGCCGCCCCATGGTGAGGTTCCAGGTGAGCATCAGCAGCACGGCGACGGCCGGCGGTCCGTAGTCGCGGTAGCGGCGCGTGAGGGCGAGCGCGAACAGGCAGATGCAGAGCATCACCGGGGTGAGCTGGTGCGTGGCGTTGACGGCGGCGATCAGCGGGACGAGGATCACCACGCAGACCGCGCGCTGCCGGGTCCCCGTGGGCGGCGGCACGCCGGCGGCGGCCGGGTCGAGGGCGGTGCGGTCGCGCAGCCGTCCGGCGGACCCGGGGCGCACGAAGTACCGCAGCACCACCGCGATGACCGTCAAGTGCAGCAGGTACGCGAGCCCTTGGGGGGCGAAGTAGTCCTGGCCCACCCAGTTGGCGAGCTGGAAGATCCACACGGCGGTCCACACCAGCCGCCAGTCCTGGCAGAAGGTGCGGTAGACCAGGACGAGCACCGGCATCATCAGCAGGCCGAGGACGACCGGCGCCCAGTTGGCGTACGCGGCGGCGCTCTCCACCCCGAAGGCGCGCACCAGACCGGCGTTCAGCGTGAAGAAGCCCGGCCACTGGTCGTACGCGGACATGTTGCCCGACAGCGCCGCGCCCGGCCGCAGTTCACCGTTGGCGAGCAGGGTGTCGACGACGGCGTCGTGCTTGGAGGCCCACGGGTAGCGCACGGCGTCGTACAGCACCGCCGGCGGCGCCTTGAGCGCGCACAGCAGTGCGGCGCAGTGCGCGGCCGGCCACCAGGGCGCGGTGCCCGCGCGCCGCAGACTGAGGACGAAGCCGGCGGTGAGGACCAGCAGCGACAGGTAGTAGGTGGCCGGAAGGCGGTCCAGCAGCCCGTAGTCGCCCATCTCCCGGAAGCCGATGCGGGGGAGGGCGTGGAACCACAGTCCGGCGGCGAGCAGCAGCGTCAGCGGTCCGGCGTCGGGCGGACCGCTCGGGACCGGCCAGGGTCTGCGGCTGCCGGAGTTCCCTCCCGGCTCCTTCGGGCCGGTGGCCGGCTCGGGGCCGGGCAGCGCGCCGCTCTCCGTGGTCGGTACGGGCACATGGTGTCGCACGCCGAGACTCCCCTCCCCCGCGACGAGTATAGGAATCGCCTCTGTTTTTCACGTCAAAAACGTCGAACTCGCCACGAAGCGAGGGAAATGACGGAAGTTGCGGAAGTGGTGGAAGGGACGGAAGCGAGGGGAGCGACAGTCGCCCGGTCCCTCCCGCGCGCCCCGGCCCGTCCCTCGTCCCCGCCCGTCATCGGCCGTCGACCGTCAGCCCGCGAAGACGGGACGGCCGCGCAGGACGGCGCGGGCCCGGCGGTACCACCGCCAGCCGACGGTCCTCGGCCCGTCCCGGTACGGGGCGATCCGCGCGCCGTCACCCGCCAGCCACGCCTCGACGTCGGCGACGGTGTGACCGCGACGGACGATCAGGCGGGCGATGCGGTAGCGCTCGTCCCGCTCCGAGCTGAGCGCGTGCCGCACGGCGGTCGCCGTCTCGTAGCCGACGCGGGACGCCATGGCGCGCACCCGGGGGCTGTTGTAGCCGTGCGGATAGGCGAGGTGGGGGACGGGATGGCCGAGGACGTCCTCCAGCACGGCCCTGGAGTCCAGGAGTTCGGCGCGCAGCCGCCCGGTGGTCAGGGTGTCGAGCTGGGCGTGGGTGACCGTGTGGCTGCCGATCTCCATGCCGGACCGTTCCAGCTCCACCACCCGGTCCAGGCGCATCATCGGGGCGGGCGGCAGCAGGCTGCGGCCTCCCGGCGTGATGGCGCCGGTGGTGAGGTACGCGGTCGCGGGCAGCGCGCGCTCGGCCAGGGCCTCGGCGGTGGGGCCCGGCAGGTCGGCGAAGCCGTCGTCGAAGGTGAGCAGCACCGGCCGGGGCGGCAGGGGGGCCCGTCCGGCGAGGTGGTCGGCGAGGGCGCTGATGGTGACGGGCGTGCGGCCGCTGTCCACGACGGCGTCGAGGTGGGCCGCGAACTCCTTGGGCGTGACGGTGAACTCGGCGATCCAGTCCGGCGGATCGTCCATCACGGCGTGGTAGAGGAAGACGGGTACGGCCGGATTCATCTCGCCCCCCGTCCCGTGGCGTTCCCCCGTGTTCGCCGCGCCCGCAGGTAACCGAGCGGCCCGTACAGCATCCCCCTGCGCTGCAGCCGCGACAGACGGCGTGGCCAGGGGTGGGTGCGCGTGTCGTGCCCGCCCGGCGCGCCGCCGCCGTCCGTGTCGCGCACCTCGGTCAGCGCGCGGGCGTGCGCGAGGCCGCGCGGCAGCCGGGCGAGGAACGCCGGCAGCAGCGCGGGCCGGTTGACCAGGAGCGCGGTGAGGTAGGCGGTGAGGCCGGCGCCGTAGCCGTACGCCTGGGTCTCCAGGTCGGCCCAGGTCTCCCGGTGGTGGTGCCACACCAGCGCGTACGGCGTGTAGTGCAGCCGGTGCCCCTGGGCGAGGACGCGGACGAAGCCGTACAGGTCGTCGCCGCCCCGGGCGGGTGTCCCGGCGCCGGTGGCCGGGTCGAAGCCGCCGACGGCACGCAGCACCTCCGTGCGGAAGGCCATGTTCGCGCCGGAGCCGAAGCGGCCCGCGGTGAAGGGGAACAGCGGCTCGTCGCGGGGCGGGTCGCCGGGGTCGTACGTCGTCGGCGTGAAGCCCTTCGCGAAGCCGCCGTGGCTCTCCAGCAGGACCTGGGCCGGGGTGCGCAGCCGGGCGGGCAGGATCAGGCCGGTGACGCAGCCGAGCCGGGGGTCGGCGGCGAACGGCGCGGTCAGCTCGGCGAGCCAGCGGGCGTCGGCGACCACGTCGTCGTCGGTGAACGCGATCACCTCGCCCCGGGCCACCGCCAGCCCCCTGTTGTGCGCGACGGCGAGTCCGGGCGCCGGCTCGCACACGTACCGCACCCGCTCGCCGTACTTGCGCTCCACCAGTTCGCGGGTCTCGTCGGTCACCGGCGCGTTGTCGACGACGACGACCTCGAACCGCGGATGCTCCTGCGCGAGCAGCGAGTCCAGCGCCCGGGCGAGCTGCCCGGCCCGCTCCCGGGTGGCCACGACGACCGAGGCGTACGGCGGTTCCCCGCCGTCTCCCGCCGCCACGGCCGCTCCCGCCGCTCCGGATGCCGCCTCCCACAGCACCGCCCGCGGGTCCGCGCCCTCCGGCACCCGTGCCAGCACGGTCCCCACCGGGCGACCCGCCCGTCTGACCAGCAGGAACACCTCGCCGTGGGTCACCGGGGGGCTGCCCGGTCCGGGTCTCGGCGCGGACTCGTCGCCGTCCAGGTCCAGTTCGGCGACCTGCACCGCGCCGATGGCCAGGAACCGCCGTATCTCCTCCTGCGTACGCGTTCTCCGGGACACCTGTCCTCCCCTCCTCACGACCGGCGCAGCCGTGCCGCGCCCTTCGGGGTCCGTGCCGCCGGCGCCGCCAGGCGCGGACGGGTGCGGACGAAGCCGTGCGCGCGGCGACCCGGGCCCGCGGCCGCGTCCGGGCCACGGCGATGCCGGACTCCGCTTCCATGAACGGGTTGCGCGGTGCGTCCGTCGCGGCGCGCGGTTTCCGCCGGCGCTCCCGTTCCCCCTCGCCGAGCTCCTCGGGCCTCAGCACGCGCACGCGTCCACTGCTCACCCGACCCCCCGATCAAGTCCCCCTGGACTCCTGGAAGGTACCGCCGGGGACCGGGCGGACGGTAGATAGCGGACCATGTTCTCGCCAAACGGGGAAAGGGTCCTGAACCGGTCCTTACCCGGCGTCGGAGGAAGGCGGAAGAAGGGAACCGCACCGAAAACGAGCGCAAACGGGCAGGGCGAATCGGACCGTCGGGTTGTCCGTATTCTCTGATCATGGCCGCACCCACCGCGTACTCACTGATCGCCACCGACCTGGACGGGACGCTGCTGCGCGGCGACGACACCATCTCCGACCGGTCCCTCGCCGTGCTCGCGCGGGCGGAGCGGGCCGGCGCGCGGCACCTCGTGGTGACGGGACGCCCGGCCCCCAGAGTGCGGCCGCTCCTGGACGCCCTCGGCTGCACGGGGCTCGCGGTGTGCGGGCAGGGCGCGCAGGTGTACGACGCCGGCGCGGGCCGGCTGCTGCGGTCCGTGACCCTGGACCGGGAACTGGCGGAGACCGCGCTCGGCAAGATCGAGGCCGAGGTGGGGGAGGTGTACGCCGCGGTCGACCAGGACGGGGTCGACGGGCTGACGCTGATCGAGCCCGGCTACCTGATGCCGCACCCGACCCTGCCCGCGGTGCGGGTGGAGCGGCGCGGGGAGCTGTGGGACCGGCCGATCAGCAAGGTGCTGCTGCGCCACCCGGACCTGTCCGACGACGCCTTGGCGGCGGCGGCCCGGTCGGTGGTCGGCTCACTGGCCACGGTCACCATGTCGGGGCCGGGCACCGTGGAGCTCCAGCCGTGCGGGGTGACCAAGGCGACCGGGCTGGCGCTGGCCGCCGAGCACCTGGGACTGGGCCCGGAGCGGACGATCGCCTTCGGTGACATGCCGAACGACATCCCCATGTTCGGCTGGGCGGCCCACGGCGTCGCCATGGCGAACGCGCATCCCGAACTGAAGGCGGTGGCGGACGAGGTCACCACGTCGAACGAGGACGACGGCGTGGCCGTCGTCCTCGAGCGGCTGTTCGGCGGGACGGTGACGCTCGCCCGTCAGCGGGTGGCTCAGTACGCGCCGAAGACGTTGTCGATGGAGCCGTAGCGGTCGGCCGCGTAGTTGCAGGCCGCCGTGATGTTCGCGACCGGGTCGAACGGGTCGAAGGCGGTGCCGGGCACGTGGTAGGCCGCGAAGGTCGGGTCGATGACCTGCAGCAGGCCCTTCGACGGGGTGCCGGCGGCGGCGTTGGAGTCCCAGTTGTTGACGGCGTACGGGTTGCCGGAGGACTCGCGCATGATGTTGCGGTGGATGGAGTCGTAGCTGCCCGGGATGCCGTGCTGCGCCATGACGTCCAGCGACTCGCGGATCCAGCCGTCGAGGTTGTCCGGGTACGCCGTCACGGTGGCGGCGGCCGTCGGCTCGGTGGTGGCGGCGGAGGCGCCGGTCGCGCCGAACAGCGGCAGGGCGACCACGGCGACGCCGGTGACGGCGAGGGAGCGGGCGACGCGGCGGCGGTGCTGGCCGAAAGCAGGCATGTCTGGGTTCCTCTCCTACGCCTGCGAGGTGAGCTGTCGGGTTCGGGCGGGAGAGTGCCCGGCCGTGCCCCTGCGGGCATGGCTTCACCCCTAGCCGTCCCGGTGCGGTGTCCGGTCCGGCGGCTTACCTGGGTCCCCCGCTCCTGCCGTCCTGAGTGGTCGTCGTCGGTTGGTGCGGGCGGCGGCAGGATTAGGCGTCCACCCGGCAGGCCCGGAACCTATGCGAGAGCACATGTCGGGAACAAGCGCGGACCTCACACAAGACACCCTTTGATCTTGTAATGGGCGTTTTGCGGTACTTGATCCTTTGTGGGCGCTGAGGATCAACTCGTCACCGGGGAAAGGGAGATGGCGGGTGACGGGCCGTGACGGGGGTGTCCGGCCGCGCGTGACCCACTTCACGGAGGACCGCCTGCGAGCGCAATCTTCGCCAAGGGGAATCGGTTTGTCATTTGCGGCAAATCGGACGCGAGGCGGGCAGGATGGTTCGCGTGGCGAGATGTGGCCCGGTGGGCAGGTCGGGAGCCGGTCCGGGGGAGTGGATTGCTACGCCCGGGAAAGTCGAAGAATGTCCGTTGTCGTCGAATGATCAAAAGTGCTCCGCTCCCGGCCCCGTGCCGCCCCGCCCCTAACGCCGGGCGCTGGCGGTGATCGAAACGTGACCGGATACGCTGACTTGAGTGATGGCAGCGACCTATCGACATTCCGTGTAATCGCCAGTGGACACCAGCAGACAGGAGACCCCTCGTGACCGTCGTCGGGCCGTTCGGGCTGAGCGTGCGGGACCAGGCTCTGGAAGCCGATGTCCAGGCCGGAATGACGGCTGTCGAGGAAGGGCTGATCGAGGCCACCAAGAGTGAGGTCCCCTTCATCACCGGGGCCGCCCAGCACCTGGTGCGGGCCGGCGGCAAGCGGTTCCGCCCGCTGCTCGTGATGCTCGCCGCCCAGTTCGGCGACCCCTACGCGCCCGGTGTCGTGCCCTCGGCCGTGGTGGTGGAGCTCACCCATCTGGCCACGCTGTACCACGACGACGTGATGGACGAGGCCGAGGTGCGGCGCGGGGTCGACAGCGCGAACGCCCGCTGGGGCAACTCCGTCGCGGTCCTCACCGGTGACTTCCTCTTCGCACGGGCCTCGCACATCCTGGCCGACCTCGGTCCTGAGGCCGTACGGGTGCAGGCCGAGGCGTTCGAGCGGCTGGTCACCGGGCAGATCCTGGAGACCGCGGGGCCGCAGGACGGCCGCGACCCGGTCGACCACTACCTCGACGTGCTCGGCGGCAAGACCGGCTCGCTGGTCGCCGTCGCCTGCCGGTTCGGCGCGATGATGTCCGGCGCCGAGGAGACGGTCGTGGACGTGCTGACCCAGTACGGCGAGCGGCTCGGCGTCGCCTTCCAGCTCGCCGACGACGTCCTGGACATCGCCTCCGACTCCCACGAGTCCGGCAAGACCCCCGGCACCGACCTGCGCGAGGGCATCGCCACCCTGCCCGTGCTGCGGCTGCGCGAACGGGCGGCCCGGCTGGGACTCGCCGACGACATCGCCCTGTGCGAGCTGCTCGACTCCGACCTCACCGACGACACCCGGCACGCCGAGGCGCTGCGGCTGCTGCGCGCCCACCCCGCGCTGGAGCAGGCCCGCCGGGACACCGTGCGGTACGCCGAGGAGGCGCGCGCGGCGCTGGCCCCGCTGCGTGAGGGCGAGGCGAAGGCGGCACTCGTGCAGTTGTGCGACGCGGTGGTGCACCGCGCGGGCTGAGCCGGCCCGGGCCCCCGTGCCCCCTACGGGACGGGGGAGGGAACCGCCCTCCGTGTCATACCCCAGCAGTACGTGGAGTTGCGTCCGAGGGCTGACGAATCCGCCTGCCGGATTTGGTCGGATGGACCACGACGGACAACACCACTTCTCACCGGTTCGGGTGAGAATGGCGGCTCAGGGCGGGACTGGTGCGAGGACACGAGACGGAAGCCGCCGCCGACCACGGAGGTAGGGCACACATGGCACCGTACGAATCCGAGAACACGACGACCGCGGGGGAGGCCGACGAGCCGCGCACGCGACGGCGCAGGGTCGCGCGGTACGCCGTCCCCGTCGCCGTGATGGGGGTGGCGGCCGCGACCATCGGCCTCGTCCCCGCGCTCGCGGACTCCGGCGACCCCGAGCTGCCGGAGATCACCGCAGCGCAGCTCATCGAGAAGATCGCGCAGTCGGACGTCGAGCAGCTGTCCGGCACCGTGAAGATCACCACCGACCTCGGACTGCCGAACCTCGGCGGCCTGGAGAGCAGCCTCATGTCCGGCGCGACGGAGCAGGGCGGTGACGGTGGCTCCTCGGCCGACCCGTCCGCCAAGCTCACCGAACTGGCGTCCGGCACGCACACGCTGCGGATCGCGGCCGACGGTCCGGACCGGCAGAAGGTCTCGATCCTGGAGAACGCCGCCGAGTACAGCCTGATCCACAACGGCAAGGACGTCTGGGGCTACGACAGCGCGTCCAACGAGGTCTACCACGGCACGGTCGACGCCTTTGGCGAGGACCGGGAGCAGCAGCCCCCGGCCACTCCGAAGGACTTCGCCGAGGAGGCGCTGAAGGCGGTCGACGACACCACGTCCGTGACCGTCGACGGCACCGCCCAGGTGGCCGGCCGGGACGCGTACAGGCTGGTCGTCGAGCCGAAGCAGTCCGGCTCCACGGTCGGCGCGATCAGCATCGCGGTGGACCACGAGACGGGCATGCCGCTGAAGTTCACCCTCACCCCGTCCAGCGGCGGCGCGGCCGTCGTGGACGTCGGCTTCACCAAGGTGAGCTTCGACCGCCCGGCCGCGTCGACCTTCGAGTTCACCCCGCCCAAGGGCGCCGAGGTGACCGAGGCCGACGAACTCGACCGGGGCGGGGAGCACTCCGGGAAGCCCGGGAAGGCCCCGAAGTCCGAGGAGGACCTGGCCAAGGGCCTCGACGGACCGAAGATGCTCGGCGAGGGCTGGAACACCGTCGCCGTCTTCGGCACCGGTGACGGGGGCGTCCTGCCCGCCGACGGGGCAGGCGGTGACCTCGGCGGCTTCTTCGGCTCGCTCGGCGACCAGGTCAAGGGCGAGTTCGGCACCGGCACGGTGTTCAGCACCCGCCTGGTGAACGCCCTGATCACCGAGGACGGCAAGGTCTACGTGGGCACCGTCACCAAGGACGCGCTCGTGAAGGCGGCCGACGCGGGGAAGTAAGGCCCCGGGACCTCACGACACGACAGGGAACGAGGGAGCCGATGGGCGAGGCGTCCGCCACGGAGCCGGAGCGGCGCGACGAGGAGGCCACGGGTGACGGAGCCATCGCCACCCGCGCGCTCACCAAGCGCTACCGCGGCGGACAGCTCGCCGTCGACGGTCTGCACCTGACCGTCCCGGAGGGCAGCGTCTTCGGCTTCCTCGGCCCCAACGGCTCCGGCAAGACCACCACCATCCGCATGCTGATGGGGCTGATCGAGCCGACCTCCGGCACGGCGCACGTCCTGGGGCGCCCCATGCCGCGCTCCGCGCGCGCCGTGCTGCCCCACGTCGGCGCCCTCATCGAGGGCCCGGCCCTGTACGGCTTCCTCTCCGGCCGCGACAACCTCCTGCGCTACGACGCCGCCGACCCGACCGCCGATCCGCGCACCCGGCGCGCGCGCGTCGCCGCCGCCCTGGACCGGGTGGGCCTCACGGCCGCGGCCGGCAAGAAGGCGAAGGCGTACTCCCTCGGCATGAAGCAGCGCCTGGGCCTGGCGTCCGCCCTGCTCCAGCCGCGCCGGCTGCTCGTCCTGGACGAGCCGACCAACGGCCTCGACCCGCAGGGCATGCGGGAGATCCGCGCACTGGTCCGTGAGTTGGCCTCGGACGGCACCACCGTCTTCCTCTCCTCCCACCTGCTCGACGAGATCGAGCAGGTGTGCACGCACGCCGCCGTGATGGCCCGGGGCCGGCTGATCACCCAGGGCCCGGTCGCCGACCTGGCCGCGGGCGCCCGGGGCCGGCTGGTGGTGACCACACCGGACCCGGCGGACGCGGCCCGGGTGCTCAAGGAGCAGGGGATCGCCGATGTCGTCGTGGCCGGGGAACGGGTGACCGGCGAGGCGCCCGGGCGCGACCTCGCCGAGGTGAACGCCGCACTGGTCACCGCCGGTGTCCGGGTGCGCGGCTTCGGGGTCGAACGGGCCTCGCTGGAGGACGCGTTCGTGGCGCTGACCGGGGAGGGCTTCGATGTCGCGGGCTGAAGCGGCGCGGAAGGCGAGCCCGCTGTGGGCCCTCGGACTGCTGCGCAGCGAGCTGCTCACCACCTTCCGGCGCTGGCGCACCCTCGCCCTGCTCGGGGTGCTGGCCGCCGTACCGGTCCTGGTCGGCATCGCCGTGCGGATCGAGACCGGTGACGGCTCGTCGGCAGGTGGCGGGGGCGGCGGGAGAGGACCGGCGTTCATCTCGCAGATCACCGGCAACGGCCTGTTCCTGGTCTTCACCGCGCTCGCCGCCACGCTGCCGTTCTTCCTGCCCATGGCGATCGGGGTGGTCGCGGGCGACGCCGTCGCCGGCGAGGCGAACGCCGGCACCCTGCGCTACCTCCTGGTCGCCCCCGCGGGCCGCAGCCGCCTGCTGCTCACCAAGTACGCGACGGTCATGGTCTTCTGTCTGGTCGCCACCCTCGTGGTCGCCGTGTCGGCGCTGGTCACCGGTGCGCTGTTGTTCCCGCTGGGCGACCTCACGACCATCTCGGGCACCCGGATCAGCTTCTCCGAGGGGCTGGCCAGAGCCCTGCTGATCGCCCTGGTCGTCGCCGTGTCACTGATCGGGGTGGCGGCGCTCGGCCTGTTCGTCTCCACACTGACCAACAGCGGCATCGCGGCGATGGCGACCACGGTCGGACTGCTGATCACGGTCCAGATCCTCGACCAGATCCCCCAGCTGCACGCCCTGCACCCCTACCTCTTCTCCCACTACTGGCTGTCCTTCGCCGACCTGATGCGCGAACCGGTCCACTGGGACGACCTGACCAGGAACCTCGGCCTCCAGGCCCTCTACGCGGCCGTGTTCGGCTCGGCGGCCTGGGCGAGGTTCACGGCGAAGGACATCACCGCATAGGGAGACGCGCCGGCACGGGCGGGCCGGGGCGTGACGGTTCGGTCCGTGGGCGACTCGAAGGCGTGTCCCGTCCTGCGGACCACCGACGAGGCCGAGGCCTGCCGGCAGGCCAAGCAGCCGTGCGCGCTGCTGGAGCACATCGATGACAAGGCATGGCTGTCCGCCGAGACGCGGACGCCCGGGGACGTGCGGCGGATGGCCGAGATCGTCCCCGGAGCCGATTTCGACTACGTGGACGCCCGCACCGATCCGGCAACCGGTGGCTTCCTCCTCTTCGACCTCGACGTGACGCGACTGGGCGACGCCGGACTCCGGGCGCATCTGCCGCTGGACTTCCCGGCGGGCGCCGGGCGCGGGACGTCGAGGAGCGGTTCCTGGCCGCTCCGGGCGACGGGACGGCGGTCATCGAGCGGCACGGCCGCCGGCCGGACGACCCGGAGACCGATTCCCACGGGCACTGGAACTGCGACGGAATCCGGATCGTGTTCCACGACGACGAGGCGCAGCACGGCGACAGGCGGACCGAGGACCACACCGTCTTCGTCCACGTGGCCAAGCCCGGCGATCTCGAGCGCCCGGCGCCTCGCCGCGCACATCGGCGGCGAGGCGCGGCTCGGCCGGTGGGGAGCGGAGGTCAGCCGGCCTCGTGGGGGAAGCGGGCGAGCGGCGCGTCCTGCGCGAAGAACGTCTTGGCCCGCACCAGCGCCTCCGCGTCCCTCAGCACGTCCCCCGGCTTGCTGCCGTTGCCGAGGAGCACCCCGCCGAAGCGCATCCCCATGTACGCGGCCGAGTTGTTCAGCGTGCCGATCAGCGGGTCGGCGACCTGGGGTTCCTCGTGCGCGAGCGCGGTGACCCCCCAGAGGGTGCGTCCCGCCAGGGTCGCCTTGAAGTCCAGGCCGGGGGTGCGCAGCCACCCCGACCAGTGGTCCAGGTAGCGCTTGGTCTGCGCGGACACCGAATACCAGTACAGCGGCGAGGCGATCACCACGTCCGTCGCCGCCAGGGTGGCGTCCAGCAGCAGGGCCGCGTTGCCCCCGGTGGGGCGGACGTGGTCGCTGTCGTGGCGCAGGTCCTGGAATTCGGGCAGGGGGTGGGCGGCGAGGTCGATCCACTGCTGCTCCACGTCCGGAGGCAGCTGTTCGGCGGCTCTGCGGGCCAGCAGTTCGGTGTTTCCGTCAGGGCGGGCGCTGCCCAGGACGAAGAGGAAGCGACGGTCCATGGTCATCCCCAAGTGCTCGGCGCACATCAATTACAGGCATCTGCATCATATGCACATGCATCTATATGTCAAAGGGGTCGAGCGGTTCCACGGGCTGCCCGGCCGACGGCGGCCCCGCGCCGCTCCGCCTCCGCCGCCACCGCGAGCAGCAGGTCCTCCCGCCCGCGCGGCGCGACCAACTGGAGTCCCGCCGGGCAGCCGTCGGCGCCGAACCCGGCCGGGAGGCTCAGCGCGGGGTGTCCGCTGACGTTGAACGCCCAGGTGAGCGCGGTCGAGTAGATCTCGCCGGGGCCGTCGTGACCGTGTGGCGCGGTGGGTGTCGTGGGCGTGAGCAGCAGGTCGGCACGGGCGAAGAGGGCGTCCAGGCGCCGGTCGTTCTCCGCCCGGACGCGGTGGGCGCCGGCGGGGTCGGCGCCGGGGGAGCGCAGGGCGAGCCAGGCGGGCGCGGGATCGAGGAGCTCCGGCGGCGACGAGGGCCGCACGAGCCGTACGAGTCCGGTGTCGGCCAGCCGGCCGACCGCCGCCCGGGCCAGGGCGACGGGCTCCGCGCCGGGACCGGCGAAGCCGAGGTCGGGGGACCAGACGGCGGGGACGGGGAGGGGCGGGGAGGCCTCGACGGCCGTGGGCCGCCCCGACACCGTCCGCCACCAGGCCGCGGCGTCCGAGGCCGTGCGGGTGAGGACTCCGGGCGCGGCGAGGCCCGTACGGTCGGCCGAGGGGAGCCGGCCCCCCGTGACCTTCAGCCCGACGACCCCGCACCACGCCGCCGGGATCCGCACCGAGCCCGCGCCGTCGCTGCCCGTCGCCAGGGGCACCAGCCCGGCCGCCACCGCCACGGCCGCCCCGGCCGAGGAACCGCCCGGCGTACGGTCCGCCCGCCACGGGTTGACGGTACGGCCGTGCGCCCCGAGCCCCCAGGTCTGCCAGGGCGTGCCCGGACCGGGCACCGACGTGGCGCCCACGGCGACCGCACCGGCCGCGAGCAGCGGCTTCGCCGCACGCAGCCCGTGCCGCCCCTTGACCGCGACCGGCACCCCGGCCAGCGGCGGACGTTCACCGGCGGCGACCCGCCTGTCCACCTCGTCCGCCCGGCGCAGCGCCTCCTCGCCCCACACCTCGAGGAACGCGCACAGCACCGGATCGGCCCGCTCGATCCGCGCCAGCGCCTTTGCGATCACGTCCACGGCCCGCAGCCGCCGCCCGCGCACGGCGGACGCGATCCCCTCGACCGGGCCGGACGCACGGGAGCCGGAGCCCCGGCCGGCCGGCACCCGGGCCTCCGGATTCAGCGCACCGCACCCGTCAGCCGGGCCAGCGGCTCCGTCCCGCGGGGCGGCCGGCCGGACAGGTCGCCCAGGCGCCACTCGTCCACCCAGGGCACGCGGTACACGTCGATCACCGACTCGACGAGCCGGATCCGGTGGGCGAGGGGACGCGGCAACCGTCCCGGCGCGTCCGCCACCAGGACCACGGCCTCCAGGTCGGTCCCCCGCGGCGCCTCACCGCGCCGGACCGCGTCCACCGTCGGGAGCACGGCGTCCAGGCCGGCCGCGTGGGTCCGGGCGACGAGCAGCACCGACGGCGGACCGGCGGCGCCGGGCCAGGCGCGTCCGCCGTCATGGCCGCCGTAGACCGCGGCGAGCGTGGAGACGCCCGCGCCGCCGTGCAGGCCGACCCAGGAGAAGCGGCGGGCCGCCGCCCGCGCGGGGGCGGGCTCCGGCGGGGCCGCCTCTGATACCGTCACCGGCCCTCGGATCCAGATCTCCGGTCCCTGTTCCATGTCCCCCATCCTGCTCGCCACCTCGGTCTTCATGCCGCCGGGCGGACGGGAAACCGCCGCGGACGGCCGTTGGGACGAGCCTGTGACAGCGCGGTGACGTGAGAAACGCGGGCGAACGGACACACTCGACGGCAGGTGTACGACCCGAATGAGGGAACGATGTCTCGACTCAGCCGCGAGAAGAAGCGGGAACAGCAGCAGGCCGCGCATGCGGCGAACCTTGCGGCAGCGCCGATCGACGTCCATGTCCCCGTGGGCGGGGCGGGCGCGGGCGGGGCGTCGGTGGGCGGGGTGACGGTGATCGCCGGGCCCGGCGAGGAGATCCAGCAGGCGGTGCTGGACCGCCTCCACCGCATCGCCATCGCCTCCGGCCACGCCGTCCTCGCCACCGTGCACGACGAACGCATCGGCTGCGTCGTCCCGCTCCGGGTCGACCCGGACGGCTCCAGCCACTTCACGGCGCAGCCGGTCCTGACGGCGCGGGCGCGGGAGTCCGGCGCGGACCGGCCGACGCGCCTTCCGCACCCCGCGTCCGAGCCGGCGCCGGAAGATGCGTCCGGATCGGCTCCCGTACGGTACGCCACTCCCGCCTTCGAGCTGCGCCCCGTGCCCGCGCCGGAGGCTCCCCGGGAGGCCGTGCCGACGTTCGGGCCACGGACCGTCCCCGGGGCGGCGGAGGCCGTGCCGCCCGGCACGGTCGTGCCTCCGACGGGCGAGTTCGGCCCGCCCCCGGCCATGGACGCGAGGCCGCTTCCCGGCCGGCTCCGGGCACCCGAGGCCGCACTGGCCCCCGAGCCCCTGCCCGACCCCGAGCCCAAGCCCGCCCCGCCCCGCGGGTTCGACGCCGTGGCGGAGGCGGTGCTCGGTGACGAACCCCCCGTCACCGGCGAGAGCCGCCTCGCCGAACCCATGGCCAGAATCAGCGACGCCGTCCGGGCGGGCAGGATCGACGAGGCGGCCCGGCTGGCCGAGGAGACCTCCGCGGAGGCCTCGGGAACCCTGGGGCCGGAGCAACCGGAGGTGCTGCGGTTGCGCGAACTCGCCGCGTACGTCGCCTACCTGGCCGGTGAGCCGCTGCGCGCCTTCCGGATCTCCCTCGACCTCGCCGTGCTCTGCCGCCGCGCGGGGGACGCGGAGGCCGCCTACGGCAACGTCCGCAGCGCGGCGACCGCATGGCGCGCGGTGCGCGACCCGCTGCTCGGACTGGAGCTCGGGCACGAGCTGATCGCCCTGTGGACCGAGCTCACCGCCGAGGACGGGCCCGCCGCCGACGAGATCGAGGAGCTGGAGTCCGCCCGCGCCCGCATGGGCCGGCTGACCGAACGCGCCCGCGCCCAGCGGTCCTGAGGAGTCTCCACCGCAGGGGAAGAGCGGACGAAGCCCCTAATGCAGGCAGAACTCGTTGCCTTCCGGGTCCGTCAGGACGAGCCAACCCCCGGAAGGCTCCTCCACCCGCCGCAGCACGCGCGCGCCGAGCCCCTCCAGCCGGGCGAGCTCCTCCTCACGGCGTCCCGCGCCGGGATGCAGGTCGAGGTGGAGCCGGTTCTTGACCGTCTTCTCCTCCGGTACGCGCTGGAACAGCAGCCGCCGTCCACGGCCGGTGCCGCTCTCCTCCTCGTAGGGGTCGTCGGGGTGCCGTACCGCCGCCAGGTCGCGCCACGCCCGGCGGCCGTGGGACTCGACGGTCAGCTCGTCCGGGACGGCGCCCGCACTCAGCAGTTTCCCGATGAGCGCGCTGTTGTCCTCGACCACGTACCGGAGGGCGGCGGCCCAGAAGTCGGCCTGCGCGTGCGGGTCGGCCGCGTCGATGACGATCTTCCAGTGCACGGGGGTGGCAGGTGTCTGCGTCATGCCACCAGTTATAGGCCCCCGCTCCGACAGCGCCCGGCTCTACGGCCTGACCTTCACCCGCTCCGCCTCGGCCGCGCCGGGCACGCCCCCGGTGTCCGGTTCCGCAGCCGCGCCGACCGCGCCGGCCGGCGCGCCGGTCCTGGCCGCGCCGGTCCTCCCGGCGAGCGCGCGGGCGGCCCGGCGGGCGGTGCGCAGCGCGTCCCAGGTGAGGAGGGCGAGCGCCAGCCACACCAGGGCGAAACCGGCCCAGCGCTCGGGCGGCATGGCTTCCTTGAAGTAGAGGATCCCGAGCAGGAACTGGAAGACCGGCGCCAGGTACTGCAGCAGTCCCAGCGTGGACAGCGGCACGCGGATCGCGGCGGCGCCGAAGCAGACCAGGGGGAGCGCGGTGACGATCCCGGTCGCGGCGAGCAGCGCGGCGTGCCCCGCCCCTTCGGCGGCGAACGTGGAATCGCCCCGGGCGCCCAGCCACAGCAGGTAGCCGAGCGCGGGCAGGAACTGGACCGCGGTCTCGGCGGCCAGCGACTCGACGCCGCCGAGGTTGACCTTCTTCTTCACCAGCCCGTACGTGGCGAAGGAGAAGGCGAGGCAGAGCGAGATCCACGGCGGCCGGCCGTAGCCGACGGTGAGGACGAGCACCGCCGCGGCGCCCACCCCGACCGCCGCCCACTGGACGGGCCGCAGGCGTTCCTTCAGCAGCAGCACGCCCATCGCGATCGTGACCAGCGGGTTGATGAAGTAGCCGAGGGAGGCCTCGACGACGTGCCCGGAGTTCACGGACCAGATGTAGACGCCCCAGTTGACGGTGATGACCGCCGCGGCGACCGTGATCAGCGCCAGTTTGCGCGGCTGCCGCAGCAGCTCGCCGAGCCAGGCCCAGCGGCGTATGAGGAGCAGGGCGGCGGCCACGAAGAGCAGGGACCAGACCATCCGGTGGGCGAGGATCTCCACCGCCCCGGCGGGCTTGAGCAGGGGCCAGAACAGCGGGACGAGCCCCCACATCCCGTACGCGGCGAAGCCGTTCAGCAGTCCTGTACGCCGCTCTGCGGCCGACTTCCCGGTCACGGAACCCTCCTTCGTGTCCGACGTGTGTCCTGTCCCCCCGCGACGCCCGCGTACGCGGTGTTCGCCGGACGACGGTAACGCCGGACACCCCCGCGTGTCATGTCCGTACCGGCATACGGTCGTGACGGGCGGGGGTGGCGGACGGGGCGGACCTCCGGGTCAGCCCTTGAGCGCGGCGGCGACGGCCTCGGCGAGCGGGGTGGTGGGGCGGCCGGCCAGCCGGGACAGATCGCCGCTGTCGACGACCAGCTCCCCCTTCTCGATCGAGGCGTCCACGCCCGCCAGCACGGCGGCCATCGGCCCGGGCACCCCGGCGCCGGCCAGGATGCCGGTGAGCGCCTCGGGTGTGACCGGGGTGTAGGCGATCTCCTTGCCGGTCTGCCGGCTCAGCTCGGCCGCGTACTCGGCGAAGCTCCACGCCTCGTCGCCGCCCAGTTCGTACGTCGTGTTCTCGTGTCCCTCGCCGGTCAGCACGGCGACGGCGGCGGCCGCGTAGTCGGCCCGCGAGGCGGAGGAGATCCGGCCCTCACCGGCGGCGGCGACGACCGCGGAGTGCTCCAGCACCGGGGTGAGGTTCTCGGTGTAGTTCTCGTGGTACCAGCCGTTGCGCAGCAGCGCGTACGGCACGCCCGAGCCCAGCAGCGCCTCCTCGGTGCCGCGGTGGTCGTCGGCGAGCGCGGCGGTCAGGGTGCCGGGGGCGCTGGTGTACGCGAGCAGGGCGACCCCCGCGGCCTTCGCGGCGTCGATGACGACCCGGTGCTGGCCCACCCGGCCCTTGTCGAACTCGTTGCCGGAGATCAGCAGGACCTTGTCGCCGGCCGCGAACAGGCCGTCGAAGGTCTCGGGGGCGTTGTAGTCGGCGACCGCGATCCGCACCCCGCGCCCGGCGAACTCGGCCGCCTTCTCCGCGCTGCGGACGACGGCGGTGATCCGCTCGGCCGGAACCTTCTCCAGCAGCTGCTCCACGACGTGACGGCCGAGGTGTCCGGTGGCGCCGGTGACGACGATGCTCATGGTGCGGAACTCCTGTGGGGGTGCGGGTGCGGGCGTGCCGCTTCAGCCTAGGAGTTGCGCTAACTAATGGAAAGTACCCACTTTGGAGTAAGGTACTGGCATGGCGGTAAGTGAGGGTGGCCGGCAGGGCGAAGCCGAGGCGATGTGCCCGCACCGGCTGGTTCTGGAGCACGTGACCAGCCGCTGGGGCGTCCTGGCGCTGATCCGGCTGCTGGAGCGCCCGCACCGCTTCAGCGAACTGCGCCGGGCGATCGGCAGGGTCAGCGAGAAGATGCTCACCCAGACCCTCCAGACCCTGGAGCGCGACGGCCTGGTCCACCGCGACGCCAAGCCGGTCATCCCGCCCCGCGTCGACTACTCCCTGACCGGCCTGGGCCGCGAGGCGGCCGAGCAGGTGCGCGACCTGGCCCTGTGGACCGACAAGCGCATGGCCGACGTCCTCGCCGCCCGGCAGGCGTACGACGAGGCCCGGGCGCCGTAGAGCACCCGGGCCTCGCCGTACGCCTGCCGGCGGGACTCAGCCGACGACGGTCCAGGTGTCGCCGCCGGCGAGCAGTGCGGCGAGGTCACCCTTGCCCTGCTGCTCGACGGCGGTGTCGAGCTGGTCGGCCATGAGGGTGTCGTAGACGGGCCGGTCGACGGAGCGGAAGACGCCGATGGGGGTGTGGTGCAGGGTGTCGGGGTCGGCGAGGCGGGACAGCGCGAAGGCCGTGGTCGGGGAGGCGGCGTGGGCGTCGTGGACCAGGATGTCGGCCTCGTTGTCCGCCGTCACCGCGACGACCTTCAGGTCGCCGGTGGCCGGGTCGCGGACGACGCCCTTGGCGTGGTCGGCGCCGAAGCGGATCGGCTGCCCGTGCTCCAGGCGGATCACCGCCTCCTCGGCCTGCTGCCGGTCCTTGAGGACCTCGAAGGCGCCGTCGTTGAAGATGTTGCAGTTCTGGTAGATCTCCACCAGGGCGGTGCCGGGGTGGTCGGCGGCCTGACGCAGCACCTCGGTGAGGTGCTTGCGGTCGGAGTCGACGGTGCGGGCCACGAAGGACGCCTCCGCGCCGATCGCCAGCGACACCGGGTTGAAGGGCGCGTCCAGCGATCCCATCGGCGTCGACTTGGTGATCTTGCCGACCTCGGAGGTGGGGGAGTACTGCCCCTTGGTCAGGCCGTAGATCCGGTTGTTGAACAGCAGGATCTTGAGGTTGACGTTGCGGCGCAGGGCGTGGATGAGGTGGTTGCCGCCGATGGAGAGCGCGTCGCCGTCGCCGGTGACGACCCAGACGGACAGGTCGCGCCGCGAGGTGGCCAGACCGGTGGCGATGGCGGGGGCGCGGCCGTGGATGGAGTGCATCCCGTAGGTGTTCATGTAGTACGGGAAGCGGGAGGAGCAGCCGATGCCGGAGACGAAGACGATGTTCTCCTTCGCCAGGCCGAGCTGGGGCATGAAACCCTGTACGGCGGCGAGGACGGCGTAGTCGCCGCAGCCGGGGCACCAGCGCACTTCCTGATCGGACTTGAAGTCCTTCATCGACTGGCGGCCCTCGGCCTTGGGCACCAGCTGGAGAAGGGCGTTGGCGTCAGTCATCGATGGCCTCCTTCAGCGCCGCGGCGAGCTGCTCCGCCTTGAACGGCATGCCGTTGACCTGATTGTGGGAGCGGGCGTCCACCAGGTACTTCGCCCGGATGAGGGTGGCGAGCTGCCCCAGGTTCATCTCCGGGACCACCACCTTGTCGTACCTTCCGAGCACGTCGCCGAGGTTGCGCGGGAAGGGGTTGAGGTGGCGCAGATGGGCCTGCGCGATCCGGCCGCCCTCCTTGCGGATGCGGCGCACGGCGGCCGTGATCGGCCCGTACGTCGACCCCCAGCCCAGCACCAGGGTCCTCGCCCCGTCCGGGTCGTCGACCTCGACGTCGGGGACGTCGATGCCGTCGACCTTCGCCTGCCGGGTGCGGACCATGAAGTCGTGGTTGGCCGGGTCGTAGGAGATGTTGCCCGTGCCGTCCTGCTTCTCGATGCCGCCGATGCGGTGCTCCAGACCCGGGGTTCCGGGGACCGCCCAGGGGCGGGCCAGGGTCTGCGGGTCCCGCTTGTACGGCCAGAACACCTCGGTGCCGTCGTCCAGCGCGTGGTTCGGCCCCTGCGCGAACCGCACGGTCAGGTCCGGCAGCTCCTGGAGGTCCGGGACGCGCCAGGGCTCGCTGCCGTTGGCGAGGTAGCCGTCGGAGAGGAGGAACACCGGCGTGCGGTAGGTGAGGGCGATGCGGGCCGCCTCCAGCGCGGCGTCGAAGCAGTCGGCCGGGG
This sequence comes from Streptomyces sp. 12E, assembly GCF_055633275.1. NCBI lineage: Bacteria > Bacillati > Actinomycetota > Actinomycetes > Kitasatosporales > Streptomycetaceae > Streptomyces > Streptomyces sp. 12E. The sequence continues at coordinate 4,266,687 of NZ_JBVNCJ010000001.1, forward strand.
TGCGGGGCGCGACGACCGGGACCGGCGCCTCGCCGTTGCGGCCGTACATCGCCTGCAGCAGGTCCGCCTGCTCGGTCTTGGTCGGCAGCCCGGTGGAGGGGCCGCCGCGCTGGATGTCCACGACCAGCAGCGGCAGCTCCAGCGAGACGGCGAGCCCGATGGTCTCGGACTTCAGCGCCACACCGGGCCCGGAGGTGGTGGTGACCGCCAGCGAACCGCCGAAGGCCGCCCCCAGCGCCGCGCCGATGCCGGCGATCTCGTCCTCCGCCTGGAAGGTGCGCACGCCGAAGTTCTTGTGCCGGCTCAGCTCGTGCAGGATGTCCGAGGCCGGGGTGATCGGGTAGGAGCCGAGGTAGAGCGGCAGGTCCGCCTGGCGGGACGCGGCGATCAGCCCGTAGGACAGGGCCAGGTTCCCGGAGATGTTGCGGTAGACGCCGGGCGGGAACGCCTTCGCCGCCGGGGCCACCTCGTAGGAGACGGCGAAGTCCTCCGTCGTCTCGCCGAAGTTCCACCCCGCCCGGTAGGCCGCGATGTTGGCGGCGGCGATGTGGGGCTTCTTGGCGAACTTGGCCCGCAGGAACTTCTCCGTGCCCTCGGTGGGCCGGTGGTACATCCACGACAGCAGGCCGAGGGCGAACATGTTCTTGCTGCGCTCGGCCTCCTTGCGGGTGAGGTCGAACTCCTTGAGCGCCTCCACGGTCAGCGTGGTCAGCGGCACCGGGTGCAGGCTGTAGCCGTCCAGCGAGCCGTCCTCCAGCGGGCTGCTGTCGTAGCCGACCTTCTGCATCGCCCGCTTGGTGAACTCGTCCGTGTTGACGATGATCTCCGCCCCGCGCGGCAGATCGGCGATGTTGGCCTTCAGCGCGGCCGGGTTCATCGCCACCAGCACGTCCGGCGCGTCGCCGGGGGTGAGGATGTCGTGGTCGGCGAAGTGGAGCTGGAAGGACGACACGCCGGGCAGGGTGCCGGCGGGCGCGCGGATCTCGGCCGGGAAGTTCGGCAGCGTGGAGAGGTCGTTGCCGAACGACGCGGTCTCCGAGGTGAAACGGTCACCGGTGAGCTGCATGCCGTCACCCGAGTCCCCCGCGAACCTGATGATCACCCGGTCGAGCCGGCGGACGTCCTTCGCCCCCGCCGCCGTGCGCTGTTCCCCTACGACTGTTCCGTCGGCCTGCTCCGCTGTGCTGCTGACCTGACTGGTCACTGAACTGGACCTCCTCGAGGGCGGCTGTCCGGGACGGCCTTCCCACAGGCCTTCCCCGCATAAACCCTACGTCCCTGAGGGTCGCCTTCCTCGGGTCATTCGCATGGTGGACACGGTGTCGAGACGCCCCCGCTCAGGAGTTGAGGTAGGTGAGGACGGCCAGCACCCGGCGGTGATCGCCGTCGCTCGGGGACAGCCCCAGCTTCAGGAAGATGTTGCTGACGTGCTTCTCCACGGCGCCGTCGCTGACCACCAGCTGCCTGGCGATCGCCGAGTTCGTCCGGCCCTCCGCCATCAGCCCCAGGACCTCCCGCTCACGCGGTGTGAGCCCCGCGAGCACGTCCTGCTTACGGCTGCGCCCCAGCAGCTGCGCGACCACCTCGGGATCCAGGGCCGTGCCGCCCTGGGCCACGCGCACCACCGCGTCCACGAACTCACGGACCTCGGCCACCCGGTCCTTGAGCAGATAACCGACGCCACGGCTGGAACCCGCGAGCAGCTCCGTGGCGTAGCGCTCCTCCACGTACTGCGACAGCACCAGCACCCCGATGCCCGGATGTGTCCTGCGCAGCTGCACCGCGGCCCGCACCCCCTCGTCCGTGTGCGTCGGCGGCATCCGCACGTCGGCCACCACGACGTCCGGGAGCAGGTCCTCCCCGTCCAGCTCGGTGATGGTCTTGATCAACGCGTCACCGTCACCGACACCGGCCACGACCTCGTGCCCACGGTCGGTCAGCAGCCGGGTCAGGCCCTCCCGCAGCAGCACCGAATCCTCGGCGATGACCACCCGCACCCTGTCCTCCACGTTCCTCTGCCCCCATGCCCCTGATCCGGGCCGCCCTCGTGGCGGACCCGGTCATCGGGTCCAGCATTCCAGCATCCGGCGGGGGACGTGGCGGGGCGACGTGATGGGGGTGTCGTCGAGGCGGACGGGTGCGGGCCATGGCCCGCACCCGTCCGCCGGTTCCGTCGGTTCCGCCGGTTCCGCCGGCGAAGCCTGCTCGCCGGTCTCAGCCCGTCCTCACCGTGTCCGCTCCGCCCACCACGGCAGTTCGGCGGTCACCCGCGTCGGACCGCCCGCCGGGGAGTCCACCACCAGGACCCCGTCCACCGCGTCCAGCCGCTCCGCCAGCCCGGCCAGCCCGGAACCCCCGGACACCTCGGCGCCGCCCACGCCGTTGTCCACGACCTGGAGCATCAGCCGGTTCTCCGTCCGCCACACCTCCACGGCCGCCCAGGTCGCCCGCGCGTGCTTGCTGATGTTCTGCAGCAGCTCCGAGACCGTGAAGTAGGCGATGCCCTCGATGGCCGACGCGGGCCGCTCCGCCAGGTCCACCTCCACCTGCACCGGCACCGTGCAGCGCGAGGCGACCGAGGACAGCGCGGCGTCCAGCCCCCGGTCGGTCAGCACCGCCGGATGGATGCCGCGGGCCAGGTCCCGCAGCTCCTGCAGCGCCGTCTTCACCTCGCCGTGCGCCTCGTCCACCATCCGTGCCGCGGCCTGCGGATCCTCCCGCAGCTTCTCCTTCGCCAGCCCCAGATCCATGGCCAGGGCCACCAGCCGGGCCTGCGCCCCGTCGTGCAGATCGCGCTCGATGCGCCGCAGGTCCGCCGCCGCCGTGTCCACCACGACCCCGCGGTCCGACTCCAGCTCCACCACCCGCGTGGCCAGCCGCGACGGTCCCAGCAGTCCGTGCACCATCACCCGGTCCACCATCGTCAGCGCCCGCACGATCCACGGCGTGGCGAGGGTGAACAGCAGACCCACCCCCGCGGTCACCGCGATCTCGAACGGGTTGTCCAGATAGATCCGGTGATGCTCGTCGCCATAGAGCTGTATGCCGTCCTGCCCGGTGTACATCGGGAAGACCCAGAACCACAGCGGATACGTCAGCAGCGACCAGCCCACCGACCAGACGGTCACGGTGACGACGAAGGAGAGCACCGCCCACGGCAGCTGCAGCACCGCGTACAGCAGGGCCCGCCAGGAGGCGCCGCTCTTGAGCACGGCCCCGATCCACGCCATGAACCCCTGCCGCCTCATCCGCAGCGGGTCCGGCTCACCCACCTCCAGGCCCAGCAGCCCCCGCGCCCGCGCCCGCTCCACCGCCCCGAACCCGCGGCAGCCGGCGAGCGCCGCCGCCAGCACCGGGACACCGAGGAACGTCACCAGCAGGCCCGCCCCCAGCGACACCATCGTGACCGCGTAGGTGAACAGCAGGATGCTGATCGGCAGGCTCAGCAGCACGTACCCCAGCTCGCGCCAGGTGCGTCCCTCGACCGGCGCCCGCAGCGCGGCCGGCAGCCGGTGCCGCCGTCCCTCGGCGTGCCCGGGGTGTCCGGGCTCCGTGGGGAGCCCGTAGGCCTGTCCGTAGTCCGTGGCCATCGGCTTCGTCCTTCTCCTCGTCCGGCGGCTGTGCTGTCGTACCTCCAGACTCCTGTGCCGCAGGCCGGCGGACCATGGAGGACGTCGCAGTCTTGGGAGGGGGGTTTTCCCTACCCCCGGCCGCGGACGGACGCCTCCTCGGCCGTCCTCCCGGCCCTGCCCGTGTCCTCGGCCAGGGCACCGGAACGGTCACGCCACGGCAGCTCCGCCGTCACCGTCGTCGGACCGCCCTGCGGCGAGTCCACGACGAACAGCCCGTCCACCGCGCCCATCCGGTCGGCGAGACCCCGCATGCCCGTCCCGCCGTCCAGGCTCGCGCCCCCGCGCCCGTCGTCCCAGACCTGGATGAGCAGCCGGCCCTCCGACCGCCACACCTCCACCGAGGCCGACCTGGCCCGGCTGTGCTTGCTGATGTTCTGCAGCAGCTCCGAGACGGTGAAGTAGGCGATGCCCTCGATGGCGGCGGCCGGCCGCTCGTCGAGGTCGACCGTCACCCGCACCGGCACCGTGCAGCGCGAGGCGACCGAGGACAGCGCGGCGTCCAGCCCCCGGTCGGTCAGGACCGCGGGGTGGATGCCGCGGGCCAGGTCCCGCAGCTCCTGCAACGCCAGCTTCACCTCGCCGTGCGCCTCCTCGACCATCGAGGCCGCGGCGTCGGGATCCTCCAGCAGCTTCTCCTTGGCCAGGCCCAGACCCATCGCCAGATTGACCAGCCGAGCCTGCGCCCCGTCGTGCAGATCGCGCTCGATGCGCCGCAGGTCCGCCGCCGCCGTGTCGACCACCACGCCCCGGTCGGACTCCAGCTCGGCGATGCGCCGCTCCAGTTCGTCGGAAGGCGACAGCAGACCGCGCACCATCGCCCGGTCGGCGTTGGTCAGTGCACGCACGACGAACGGCAGCACCGGCCACAGCACGAACAGACCGGTCAGCGTGACGGTGAAGGTGAGGACGCCCCACGGCAGCCGTATCAGCTCGTACAGCATCGTGCGCCAGCCCACCGGGTCCCGCAGCGCCATCCACAGCGACTGCCAGAACCCTTCGGCACCGCCGCCCCACGGCAGCCGGCTCGGCTCCTCCACCCGCACCCCGAGCAGCTTCCTCGCCCGTGCCCGCTCCATCCGGCCCAGCAGCCGGGAGCCCATCAGCCCGAGCGCGAGCAGCGGGAACCCGATCACCGTCACGGTCAGCCCGGCGCCGGTGAACAGCACGGTCACCGTGTAGACGAAGCCGACCAGCGACGCCGGCAGGTTCGCCAGGAGATGGGCGATCTCCTTCCAGGTGTGCGCGTCGTACGCGAAGCGGGCCGGTGGCGGGCGGTCGCCGCGATCGTCCGGCTCCGCGACTGCCGTCACGGGCGCGCCCGGACTCGGGAAAGGTTCGGTCATGGACATAGCGTGCCCAAAGCCGGGGGCCCGCGCCATGAGGTGGACCGCCAGGACGCACTGAGGAAAACCCCACCCCCGCATGCCGAGCGGTGACGGGCTGCTTACGGTGCATTTATGAGGGCCTAGACTCCCGTGCGTACGGATCGTCGAACCGTGACGTCCACCGGTACGGATCACGGGCACGGCACGGGCAGGGGCCAGGGCGCCGATCAAGGGAGTGAGGGGCGGACGTGCGGGAAACGACCGTCGTCGCGGCGGACTACTTCCAGTCCTACTCGGTCGTCGGACTGCTCGCCGTCGTCGGCCTGCTGTTCGTCGCCGTCGCCTTCGGGGCGGGACGCCTGCTGCGGCCGGTGGTCCCCACGCCCGAGAAGCTCCTGACGTACGAGTGCGGAGTCGACCCCGTCGGCGAGGGCTGGGCCCACACCCAGGTCCGCTACTACGTCTACGCCTTCCTCTACGTGATCTTCGCCGTCGACTCGATCTTCCTCTTCCCCTGGGCGACCGTCTTCGCCGCCGACGGCTACGGCGCGACCACCCTCGTGGAGATGTTCGTCTTCCTCGGCTTCCTCGCCGTGGGTCTGCTGTACGCATACAAGAAGGGCGTCCTGACATGGACGTGAACCCTGCCGCCCCCGAGCCCGTCCTGCTCCCGGAACCGAAGCGGCTCGGCGCGCTCGCCCGGCTGGCGCCCGAGCCGATGAAGGTGGTCCTCAACTGGGGCCGCCGCTACTCGCTGTGGGTCTTCAACTTCGGCCTGGCCTGCTGCGCGATCGAGTTCATCGCCGCGTCGATGGCCCGTCACGACTTCATCCGCCTCGGCGTGATCCCCTTCGCGCCCGGACCGCGCCAGGCCGACCTGATGGTCGTCTCCGGCACGGTCACGGACAAGATGGCGCCCGCGGTGAAGCGCCTCTACGAGCAGATGCCCGAGCCCAAGTACGTCATCTCCTTCGGCGCGTGCAGCAACTGCGGCGGCCCGTACTGGGACTCCTACTCCGTCACCAAGGGCGTGGACCAGATCATCCCGGTCGACGTCTACGTCCCCGGTTGCCCGCCCCGGCCCGAGGCGCTGCTCCAGGGGATCCTGAAGCTCCAGGAGAAGATCGCCCGGGAGTCGCTGGGAGAGCGGTACGGATCCGGCGGCGGCGCGCGGCCGTCCGCGGCGGCGCTGCAGAGCGGGCTGGTCCGGCCGCCGGCGCCGTCCGGCGAGGGGGAGGGCCGATGACCGCGGTCGGCTGGCTCCCCACCGACGCCGAGGAACTGTTCGGTACGGAGGCCACGGCGGAGGAGTCGTACGGCGTCCTGACCGTCGACGTACCGCCCGCCTCCTGGATCACCGCCCTGGAGGCCGCGCGCGACCGGGTCGGCTGCACCTTCTTCGACTGGCTGAGCGCGGTCGACGAACCCGGCACCGGGTTCCGCGTCACGGCGCACGTCGCCGCCCTGGCTCCGGTACGGCGCCTGCTGCTGCGCACCACGGTGCCGCACGAGGCCCCGGTGCTGCCCTCCGCGGTGGACGTCTACGCGGGCGCGGCCTGGCACGAACGCGAGACGCACGAGATGTTCGGCGTCGACTTCACGGGCCACCCGGGCCTGGACCACCTCCTCCTGCCGGACAACTTCGAGGGCCACCCCCTGCGCAAGGACTTCGTCCTCGCGGCCCGGGTCGCCAAGGCCTGGCCCGGCGCCAAGGAGCCCGGGGAGCCCGCGGCGCACGGCGGCCCCAAGCGTCGCCAGATGCTTCCCCCCGGCGTCCCCGACCCGAACGAATGGGGCCCCCTCAAGGGCCAGCTCCCCCCGGCCCCGGCCCGCTCGGCCCGGAGCACGGGCAGGACGGCGGCAGGCGCGACACGAGCGGCAGGGGACCGCCCGCGCCGCACCCGCACGGCGTCGGAGGGCTCCGCGAGCCAGTCGGCCGACCCGCAGGCCCCCGCCCAGCCCACGACCCGGCCCCGCCGCACCCGCACGGCGGCGGAGGGCTCCGTGAGCCAGACTGCGGAGGCGCCCCCCGAGCCGACCGCTCCTCCCGAGCCGACGGCCGCCCCCGCACGACGTGCGCGGAGCGCGAGCGAAGGGTCGGCGTCGCAGCGTTCCGGTCCTCCCGCGGCCGGCGGCCCCCGCCGGGCGCGCACCGCGTCCGAGGGGTCCGCGAGCCGGCGCGCCGCCTCGAAGGCTCCGGAGCCGTCCGACGAGCCCGCGGCAGCCGACGGCGCGTCCGCCCCCGTGCCCACCGAGGACCGCCGGGACCGAAAGCCGCCCGCCGCTCCCCGCAGCCCCGACGCCCCCTGGCACCACGCCCGAGCTGCCTTCGCCCAACCCGAGTCGAAGGCGGAACCCGACGCCGGCCCGGCCCGCGAGGCCCGGGGGGACACGGCTTCGGACACCGGCTCGGAGCCCGAAGCCGGCGCCGGGCCCGACGCCGATGCCGGCGCGGCCCCCGAGCCCCGCTCGGAGTCCGGGAGCGACCCCGAGAACCCCGTCCCCGAAGACCCCTCAGGAGGCCCGCGGTGAACGACGTGCTCGACGTCGCCCTGCGACTCCTGGTCGTGTTCGTCGTCTTCCTCACCTTCCCCCTGATCGTGGGTCAGGCCGAGCACAAGGTGATGGCCCACATGCAGGGCCGCCTCGGCCCGATGTACGCCGGCGGCTTCCACGGCTGGGCCCAGCTCATCGCCGACGGAGTGAAGTTCGCGCAGAAGGAGGACGTGGTCCCGGCCGGCGCGGACCGACGCATCTTCCAGCTCGCCCCCGCCGTCGCCCTCCTGCCATACCTCCTCGTCCTGCTCGCCGTCCCGATCGGACCGGGCGAGGGCGCGGTCGGCCAGGTGATCGACGCGGGCGTGTTCTTCGTCCTCGCCGTCATGGGGGTCGGCGTCCTCGGCTCGCTCATGGCCGGCTGGGCCTCCGCCAACAAGTTCTCCCTCCTCGGCGGCCTGCGCACCGCCGCCCAGCTCCTCTCCTACGAACTCCCGATGCTGCTCACCGCCGCCTCGGTGGCGATGGCGGCCGGCACCGTCTCCCTCGTCGGCATCCTCGACGCGTTCGAGTGGTGGTGGCTGCCCTGGCAGATCACCGGCGCGCTCGTCTTCTTCGTCGCCGGCCTCGCCGAACTCCAGCGCCCGCCCTTCGACATGCCGGTCGCCGACTCGGAGATCATCTTCGGCGCGTACACCGAGTACACCGGTCTGCGCTTCGCCCTCTTCCTCCTCGCCGAGTACGCCGGGATCGTCGTCCTGTGCGGTCTGACCACCGTCCTCTTCCTGGGCGGCTGGCACGGCCCCTGGGGCGCCGACGGGCTCGGCTGGGTCTGGACCCTGCTGAAGACCGCGGTCCTCGCCTTCGTCGTCATCTGGCTCCGCGTCACCTACCCCCGCATGCGCGAGGACCAGCTCCAGAAGTTCTCCTGGACCCTCCTCGTCCCCCTGTCCCTCGCCCAGATCGCCCTCACCGGCGTCGTCAAGGTGGTGTTCCTCTGATGGCCCCGATCCCCGGCTCCGGCCTGGCCAAGGGCCTGGCCGTCACCCTGCGGACGATGACGAGGAAGTCCGTCACCGCCCCGTACCCGGACACCCAGCCCGACCTCCCGCCCCGCACCCGCGGAGTGATCGGCCTGTTCGAGGAGAACTGCACGGTCTGCATGCTGTGCGCCCGCGAGTGCCCGGACTGGTGCATCTACATCGACTCCCACAAGGAGACGGTCCCGGCGGCGGCCCCCGGCGGCCGTGAACGCAGCCGCAACGTCCTCGACCGCTTCGCCATCGACTTCTCCCTGTGCATGTACTGCGGTATCTGCATCGAGGTCTGTCCCTTCGACGCCCTGTTCTGGTCCCCGGAGTTCGAGTACGCCGAGACCGACATCCGCGACCTCACCCACGAGCGCGACAAGCTCCGCGAGTGGATGTGGACCGTCCCGGCCCCGCCCGCCCTCGACCCCGGCGCCGAGGAGCCGAAGGAACTCGCCGCCGCCCGCAAGACCGCCGAGAAGCTGGCCGCCGCCCAGGCCGCGGAGACGGCGGCCCCGCCCTCGGCGCCACCGGCCGGCGCCGAGCCGCACGCCGACGAACAGGCCCGCGCCGCCGAGTCGCCCACCCGACCGGCGGGCGAGTCGAAGCAGCAGACGGACCAGCCACGGCAGGAGGGCCGGGAATGACCCCCGCAGCGACTCTCGGCGGCCTCGCGACCGGCACCGTGAACCTGGCGGCCGAGTCCCGCGGTTTCCTCTCCCCCACAGGGGTGGAGATCGCCTTCCTCCTCGTCGGCCTGGTCACCTTCGGGGCCGCCGTCATCACCGTCACCACCCGGCAGCTGGTGCACGCCGCCCTGTGGCTGGTGGTGGCCCTCGGCGGCCTCGCCGTCGAGTACCTCCTGCTCACCGCCGAGTTCATCGCCTGGGTGCAGGTCCTCATCTACGTCGGTTCCGTGGTCGTCCTCCTCCTGTTCGGGCTCATGCTCACCAGGGCCCCCATCGGCCGCTCACCGGACGCCGACTCCGGCAACCGCTGGGTCGCCCTCACCGTGGCCGTCGCCGCCGCGGCGGCCCTGGTCTGGGTCGTCGTCGACGCCTTCCGCACCACCTGGATCGACCTGGACGGCGCCCCCGCCGGCTCCACGGACGTCACCGGGGCGAGTCTCTTCCAGCACTGGGTCCTCCCCTTCGAGGCGCTCTCCGTCCTCCTCCTCGCCGCCCTCGTCGGCGCGATCGTCCTGTCCCGCAAGGCGAAGGCCGACGCCGCGTCCGGCGCGACGGAAACCCGGCGCGACACGGAAGGGGCCCGCTGATGCACCTCGCCTATCCCGCCGTCCTGTCCGCCCTCCTCTTCTGCACCGGCCTGTACGGCGTCCTCGCCCGCCGCAACGCGATCCTGGTCCTGATGTCGGTCGAGCTGATGCTCAACGCCGTCAACCTGAACCTGGTCGCCTTCGACGTCTGGCTCAGCCGGACCGCAGAGGAGACCCTGCACTCCGGCCAGGCCCTCACCCTGTTCACCATCGCCATCGCCGCCGCGGAGATCGGCATCGGCCTGGCGATCGTCCTCGCCGTGTACCGCAACCGCGGCACCTCGGACATCGACAAGCTCCGCGACACCGCCGAGGGCCACGAGCCCGACGGTTCCGACAGCGACGCCACCGGCCGCGAAACCCCCGTGCCCCGGACGGCCGGCGAGAAGGCCGAGGCCACCGCGTGACCACGACCACCCTCGCCGTCCTCGTCCCCCTCCTTCCGTTCCTCGGCGCGCTCGCCGGGCTGCTCCTGGGCCGCACGGCCCCCGGCTTCGTCCGCCCGCTCGCCGTCCTGCCGACGCTCGCCTCCCTCGCGCTGGCCGCCACGGTCGCCTGGCGCCAGGACGGGGACCAGACCGTCGACGCCGCGACCGAGCTCACCCCCACCGGCTCGGTCCCGATCGAACTCGCCCTGTACATCGACGGCTTCGCCGCGCTGACCGCCGTCCTGGTCACCGTCGTCGCCGCCTGCGTGCAGATCTACTCGACGGGCTACCTGCGCGACGACCCGCGCTACCCCTCCTACGCCGCCCTCGTCTCCCTGTTCACCTCCGCGATGCTCCTGGTCGTCTACTCCGGCGACCTGATGGTGCTGCTGGTCGGCTGGGAAGTCATGGGCATCTGCTCCTACTTCCTCGTCGGTCACTACTGGGAGACCCCCGAGGCCCGCGCCGCCTCCCTCAAGGCCTTCCTGGTCACCAAGCTCGGCGACGTCCCCTTCCTCATCGGCCTGTTCGCCCTGGCCACCGACGCCGGGTCCTTCCGCATCACCCGGGTCCTCGGCGCCGTCGCGAACGGCGGCATCGAACACCCCACGCTCATCGCCCTGCTGCTCCTGGCGGGCGTGGCCGGCAAGTCGGCGCAGTTCCCGCTGCACACCTGGCTCCCCGACGCGATGGCGGGCCCCACCCCCGTCTCCGCGCTGATCCACGCCGCGACCATGGTCGCCGCCGGTGTCTACTTCATCGCCCGTCTCCTCCCGCTCTTCGAGACCTCGCAGGCCGCGATGACCGTCCTCGCCGTCATGGCCGCCGTGACCATGGCCGGCTCGGCGCTCGCCGCGCTCGCCCAGGACGACATCAAACGCGTCCTCGCCTATTCGACGATCGGTCAGCTCGGCTACATGACCGGCGCCCTCGCCGTCGCCGACCGCGGGGCCGCCGTCTTCCACCTCCTGTCCCACGGCGCCTTCAAGGCGCTGCTGTTCCTCGCGGCCGGCGTGATCATCCACGCCGCCGGCACCAACTCGCTGGCCGCCATGTCCCGCATGGGCCACCTGCGGGACCGAATCCCCGACGCCTACTGGACGATGACCGTGGCGCTCCTCGCCCTCGCCGCGATCCCGCCGTTCAGCGGCTTCTTCTCCAAGGAGGCCGTCCTCGGGGCCGCCGAGCACGTCGTCACCGGCCACACCGAACACGCGCCCGCCGCGGCGGGCTGGACCGTCCTCCTCGCCGGCCTCGTCACCGCCCTGCTGACCGCCGCGTACGCGATGCGCCTGTGGCTGCTGGCCTTCCACGGGTACGGCGCCGAAGCACCCGACCACGGCAGGCAGCCGCTGACGATGACCGTGGTGCTGTGGGCGCTCGCCGTACCGTCCCTCGCGCTCGGCGGCCTCGCCTTCCGCGCGCTGCCCGGCTGGTTCGACGGCCACGACCTGACCCCGACCCTCACCACCTCCGTGCTCGGCACGGGCGTGGCCCTGGCCGGCGGCATCATCACCTACGCCGTCTGGCGGCACACCACCGCGCACGCGGCGGCCCGGGTCCCCCTCGGCGCCGTCGCCGCCCACCCCGAGGGCGACGCCGGGCTGGTCGAGGCGGAGGCCGTCGCCACCCACGAACCGGCCTACGGGGACATCGCGTACGCACCCGACCCGTCGGACCCCGGGCGGCTGCTGCTCGGCCCGCTGCACCGCCCCGCGGCCGCCGGCTTCCACCTGGACGCCCTGTACACGACGCTCTTCGTCCGCCCGGTCCGGGCCGGCGCGAGCCTCGTGCGGTTCCTCGACCGCGAGGTCGTCGACACCTACGTACGCGGCGCGGGCACGCTGCCCCGCTGGCTCGGCGCCGCCGTACGGCGGGCCCAGACCGGCAATCTGCAGACCTATGTGAGCGTGCTGCTCGCCGGCACCGTCGTCCTCGCGGTCGCCGCCGTCCTCGTCGCCACCGGAGCGTGAGCAGGCGTGATCGATATCAACGAGTCCGTGATGCAGTTCCTCCTGGCGTTCCTCGTCGTCGGCCCGCTCCTCGGCGCCGCCGCCGCCCTCCTGCCGGCCCCGCCCGGACTGAAGGGGAAGTCACCCGACCAGGCGGTGCTCCGCCACGGAGTGACCGTCACCGGCGCGATCCTCGCCGCGGCGATCGTCCTCGCGCTCGGCTTCGACCACGACCAGCCGTCGAGGATGCAGGCCACGACCGACATCAGCTGGATCCCCGCGCTCGACGTGCGCATCCACCTCGGCACCGACGGCATCTCCCTCCCCCTTCTGGTCCTGACCGCGCTGCTGACCTTCCTCTGCGCGCTCCACTCGTACTTCAATCCGCCCAAGGGGCCGTCCCCGAAGGCCTTCGTCGCCCTGCTGCTGGTCCTCGAGGCCGGCACCCTCGCGACCTTCGCCGTCCTCGACCTGGTCCTGTTCTTCCTCGCCTTCGAGACGGTCCTCGTCCCGATGTACTTCCTCATCGCCCGCTGGGGCGGCGAGGGCCGGGCCGAGGCCGCCTGGAAGTTCATCCTCTACACGCTGCTCGGCTCCGTGGTCATGCTGCTCGGCCTGCTCCTGATCGGAATCGAGGCGGGCACTTTCGACATGGTGGCACTCGCCACTGACAACGGCCGGTCACTGACCGCGTCCGTGCAGCTCATCGCCGTACTGGCGATCGGGATCGGGCTCGCGGTCAAGACCCCGATGTGGCCGCTGCACAGCTGGCTGCCCGACGCCCACACCGCCGCCCCGACCGTCGGCTCCGTCCTGCTGGCCGGCGTCCTGCTGAAGATGGGCACGTACGGGTTCGTCCGCATCCTGCTGCCCGCCGCGCCGGACGGCTTCCGCACCTTCGCTCCGTACCTCGCCGCGTTCGCCGTCGTCGGCGTCATCTACGGATCCCTCGCCTGCCTGGCCCTCGCCAAGCGGGGCGCGAAGGGCGACCTCAAGCGCCTCATCGCCTACTCCTCCGTCGGCCACATGGGCTTCGTCCTCCTCGGCATCGCGACCATGACCCCGACCGGCGTCAACGGCGCCCTGTTCGCCAACGTCGCCCACGGCCTCATCACCGGCCTGCTGTTCTTCCTGGTCGGAGCCCTCAAGGACCGCACCGGCAGCACCGACCTCGACGCCCTCGCGAAGGAGACCGGCGCAGCCCTCTACGGCAAGGCCCCGCGCCTCGGCGGCCTGCTCGCCTTCGCCGCCGTCGCCTCCCTCGGCCTGCCCGGCCTCGCCGGATTCTGGGGCGAGATGCTCGCCCTGTTCGGCGCCTTCGACCCCGCCGAAGGCCTCAGCCGCCCCGCCTTCCTCACCTTCATGGCCATCGGCGCGTTCGGCACCCTGCTGACGGCCGCCTACCTGCTGATCGTGGTCCGCAGGGTCTGCATGGGCGCCGCACCCCAGGACGCCCCGCACCTCACCGACGTGCGCTCCCACGAGTTCGCGGCCTGGACCCCGCTCGTCGTCCTCACCGTCGTCGCCGGACTCTGGCCCAGGGCCCTCCTGGGACTGACCGACCCGGCCGTGCAGCAGCTCCTCGCAGGAGGCACCCGATGAGCTCCCTCGTCCAGTCCGTCGACTGGCTGGCCATCGCGCCGCCCACCATCGCGGCGGTCGTCGGACTCGTCGTCCTCGTCGCCGACCTCTTCGTGAACGAGGCCAGGAAGCCGCTCCTCGGCTGGCTCTCGGTGGCCGGACTCGCCGCCGCCACGCTCATGCTGCTGCCCCTCCTCGACGCCGACCGCAGCACCTTCTGCCTGGTCGGCGACGAGGGCGTGTGCAGCTACACCGCGGACCGCTTCACCCTCGTCATCCAGTTCCTGGTCCTCGGCGGGGCACTCCTGGCCGCCCTCCTGTCGGTCACCGCCCTGAAGGACGAGGGCAAACGGCTCCCCGAGGGCGAGTACTGGTTCCTGTTCCTCTCCTCCGCGGCCGGCGCCGCTCTCCTGCCCGCCTCCCGCGACCTCGCGACCCTCGTCGTCGCCCTGGAGGTCGCCTCCCTGCCCGCCTTCGCCCTGGTCGGCCTGCGGCACGGCGACCGGAGGTCCTCCGAGGCGGCCCTGAAGTTCTTCCTGTCCTCCGTCACCGCCACCGCGGTCAGCCTGCTGGGCATCAGCTTCGTCTACGCCGCCACCGGGACCCTCCACCTCACCCGGGTCGCCGAGCGCGTCCAGCACGTCGACGGACAGCTCCACACCCTCACCCAGACCGGCGTCGTCCTGACCCTCATCGGTTTCGCCTTCAAGACCGCCGCCGTCCCCTTCCACTTCTGGGTCCCCGACACCTACGTGGGCGCCCCCCTGCCCATCGCCGCCTACCTGTCGGTCATCGGCAAGGCCGTCGGCTTCTCCGGGCTCACCCTCGTCACCGTCGTCGCCCTCCCGTCGTACGCCGGCGTCTGGGGCCCGGCCCTCGCCGCGCTGGCCGCCCTCACCATGACCGTCGGCAACGCGGGCGCCCTCAGACAACAGGCCACGCGCGCGTACAGCGCGGTCCGCCTCCTCGCCTGGTCGTCCGTCGGCCAGGCCGGCTACCTCCTGGTGCCGATCGCCGCCGCCGCGTACTCCGGCGACGCCGAGAGGTCGATCGGCTCCACCGTCGCCTACGCCCTCATGTACGGCGCCGTGAACCTGGGCGCGTTCGCCGTGGCCGCCCTCGTCGGCCGCGCGCACCGGCTCAACCGGGTCGCCGACTACCGCGGCCTCTACGCCTCCAGCCCTCTCACCGCGCTCCTCCTGGGCTTCTTCCTGCTCTGCCTCGCCGGGCTCCCGCCGGGCGTCATCGGCCTCTTCGCCAAGGTCACCGTGTTCTCCGCGGCCGTCGACGCCGGACTGGGCTGGCTCGCCGTCGTCATGGCCGTCAACGTCGTCATCGCGTTGGTCTACTACCTCCGGTGGACGGCCCTGCTGTTCCGCGCCCCCGAGGGCGAACCGGTGAAGCACCGGCTCCCCGCCCCCCTCACCGCCGCCCTCACCCTGACCGGCGTCCTCGGCATCGTCCTGTCCGGCGCCCCCCAGCTGGTCCTGCGCTTCACCGGCACCGGGCTCTTCTGACCACCGGGCCCGCCCGGCACGCGCGCGTGGAGGCACCCGACGCCCACGCACGCGTGCGGCCCGGGAACGCCCGGGACGGGTCGCCACCCGGACGGTTGACACGCGCCACCACGCGCACAAGGGAACTAGTGCCCTTCGCCTGGCGTTGACCGGTACGGGAGGGTCCACCGGACGTGACACCACCAAGCCGGTGGACAGCGCAGGTCAGAAGGAAGATCAGCAAGCAAGGGTCCCCCTGTCGCACGATTTGGAGGGCGTACCGTGCACCGCCGGCACAACGGGCTCAGGACAGCGGTCCTCCTCGGGGGACTGTCCGCACTCATCATCGTCATCGGCAGCCTCTTCGGCCGCACGGGGCTCGTCGTCGCCGTCCTGATCGCGCTGGGCACCAACGCGTACGCGTACTGGAACAGCGACAAGCTGGCCCTGCGCGCGATGCGCGCCCGCCCGGTGAGCGAGTTCGAGGCCCCGGGGCTGTACCGCATGGTCCGCGAGCTCTCCACCCAGGCCCGCCAGCCCATGCCGCGCCTGTACATCTCCCCGACCGAGGCCCCCAACGCCTTCGCCACCGGCCGCAACCCGCGCAACGCGGCCGTGTGCTGCACCGAAGGCATTCTGCGCCTGCTCGACGAGCGGGAGCTGCGCGGTGTCATCGGCCACGAGCTCAGCCACGTCTACAACCGCGACATCCTGATCTCCTCGGTCGCCGGAGCCCTCGCCTCCGTGATCATGTTCCTGGTCAACTTCGCCTGGCTGATCCCGATCGGCCGATCGGACGACGACGACGGCCCCGGTCTCCTCGGCATGCTGCTGATCATGATCCTCGGGCCGCTCGCCGCATCCCTCATCCAGCTGGCCATCAGCCGCTCCCGGGAGTACGAGGCCGACGCCTCCGGGGCCCAGCTCACCGGCGATCCGCTCGCCCTCGCCGGCGCCCTGCGCAAACTGGAACACGGCGCCAAACAGCTCCCCCTGCCCCCCGAGCCCCGCATCGAGACGGCCAGCCACATGATGATCGCCCACCCGTTCCGACCGGGCCAGGGGCTCTCGAAGATGTTCTCCACCCACCCGCCGATGGCGGAACGCATCGCCCGGCTCGAGAAGATGGCAGGTCACCACCAGTGAAGACCATCCTGAACCTCGTATGGCTCGTCTTCAGCGGCTTCTGGCTGTTCCTCGGCTACCTGCTCGCGGGCGTGCTGCTCTGCATCACGGTCATCGGCATCCCCTTCGGCGTCGCCGCGTTCCGCATCGGCGTCTACGCCCTGTGGCCCTTCGGGTACACGACGGTCGAACGCCGGGACGCGGGAGCACCTTCCTTCCTCGTCAACGTGCTGTGGCTGCTCCTCGCGGGCTGGTGGTTGGCGCTCGGCCACATCCTCACCGGCATCGCCCTGTGCGTGACGGTCATCGGAATCCCGCTCGGTATCGCCAACTTCAAGCTGATCCCGGTCTCGCTGTTCCCGCTGGGCCGGGAGATCGTGCGCACCGACCAGTCGTTCACACAGCGCTGACCAGCCGGGAGGCACACCCGTCGGCCCCGTCGCGGCCCAGGAGTTGTCCACAACCCGGAGGTTGTCCACAGGCCCGCACGCATGTCGGTGGCGGCCCGCATCATGAACCCATGACCGAGCACGAGCAGTTGCTGACACAGGTGGCGGACAAGGCCCGCAAGACCCGTCCATGGGGCTGGCCTTCCCTCCCCGACCCCGTCGACCCGGCCACCCTGGCACATGCCGAGGTCACGCTGGGCTTCGCCCTGCCCCCGCTGCTCGCCGAGCTCTATCTGCGCATAGCGGACGGCGGATTCGGCCCCGAGTACGGATTGCTGCCCCTGCTGGACAGCGCGCCCTCCGGCGAACCCTCCGCCGTGGCCCAGTACCTCGCCCACCGCGAGAGCGGCCGCGAGGACCCCGACTGGGCCTGGCCCGAGGGGATACTGCCGATATCCCACTGGGGCTGCGGCATGTACGCCTGTGTGGACTGCCGCTCGCCCCGGGCCACCGTCCTCCTCTTCGAACCCAACCCCGGCGACCCCGGCCACGCCTGGTTCCTCGACGCGCCCGGCCTCGCGGACTGGCTCCACTCCTGGATCCGGGGCACGGGCTGGTACGAGGAGGAGAACGAGGGGACGGGCCTGGCCCCCTGGACCGGTTCCGTGGGCCGCGGGGCGTCGGCTTCCTGACCGGGCCCTGGAAGACCACCGCGGCGCTCGGGAAAGACGCCCCGGAGAGAGCGAGGGCCCGAGAGGCCGGACGGGCCCACGAGCACGGCTTCCCTCGCACCCGGGCCCATCACGGTTACCGGCTACGGACCGCCCTCGACCCCCGCCGCACGCCGTAAGCCGCCGCCCCCACCACCAGCGCCCCCGCGCCCGCGGCCACCGAGACCCACGGCAGCGAGAACGCCAGCACCAGGCACCCGGCGAACCCCACCGCCGGCACCACCCGCGTCATCGGCCGTGGATCGAGTGTCCAGGCCGACGCGTTGGCCACCGCGTAGTACGCCAGCACCCCGAAGGAGGAGAATCCGATCGCACCCCGTACATCCACCGTGGCGGCCAGGACGGCGACCACCGCGCCCACGGCCAGCTCCGCCCGGTGCGGCACCTGGAACCGCGGGTGCACGACGGCGAGGACACCCGGCAGATGCCGGTCCCGGGCCATGGCCAGGACCGTCCGTGACACCCCCAGGATCAGGGCGAGCAGCGAACCCAGCGCGGCCACCGCCGCACCCACCCGCACCACCGGCGCCAGCCAGGGAGCACCTGCGGCCCGCGCCGCGTCGGCGAGCGGCGCGGTGGCCTCGCCCAGCCCCTTCGGCCCCAGCACGGAGAGGACGGCCACGGCGACAGCCGCGTACACGACCAGCGCGATGCCCAGGGCAAGCGGAATCGCCCGCGGGATGGTGCGCGCCGGATCCCGGACCTCCTCACCGAGGGTCGCGATACGGGCGTACCCGGCGAAGGCGAAGAACAGCAGACCGGCCGCCTGCAACACCCCGCCGGCGCCGCCCGGGACCCCGACGCCCAGCCGCCCGGCATCGGCTTCCCCCGACGTCAGACACACGACCACCACGAAAGCGAGGACGGCCAGGACCACACCCACGATCACCCGCGTCAGCCACGCGGACTTCCGGACACCGCCGTAGCTCACCGCGGTCAGCGCCACCACGGCGGCCACCGCCACGGCGTGCGCCTGCCCCGGCCGGACGTAGGCGCCCACGGTGAGGGCCATCGCCGCGCAGGAGGCCGTCTTCCCGACCACGAACGCCCAGCCCGCGAGGTGACCCCAGAAGTCCCCGAGCCGCTCGCGCCCGTACACGTACGTGCCGCCCGAAGCCGGGTGGAGGGCAGCGAGGCGCGCCGACGACGTGGCGTTGCAGTAGGCGACCACGGCGGCGACCGCCAGTCCGAGGAGCAGCCCGGAACCGGCCGCGTGCGCGGCGGGCGCCAGGGCGGCGAAGATCCCGGCTCCCACCATCGAGCCGAGACCGATGACCACGGCATCACCGACACCGAGCGTGCGGCGCAGGCCGGGACCGGATGTGTGCGTCATGGGCCGCACCCTACTGACCACCCGCAACCGGCAGGTGGGTGCGTGACGTCCTTCACGGTGCAAGGGCGGCAGGAAAGGGCAGGTGCGCGGCATGACGATCACCGGCTGGATCCTCCTGGGACCGCCGGCCGGGGCGGCAGCGAAGTTCCCGCTGCCCGGCCGCGACCCGGGCGGCTTCGTCGGCACGACGCTGATCGGCGTCGCCGGTGCGTTCATCGGCGGACGGACGTCCGCCCGTTGGCTCGACCACCCGATCGCCAGGGACTTCTACGACGGCGCCACCTGGGCCGCCGCGATCGGCGGCTCGCTCGTCCTCCTGGTCGCCTACCGCATCCTGTTCGGCCACTCACGCGACTGACCGCGCACCGCGGGCCCCGAGGACGCTGCCGGCAGGCGAGAAGGGTGGTCACCGCTCGGGTGCCCACCCTTCCTCGTGTCCCTGCGGCGTGCGAACGCCACCGGTTCCAGCCGGGCCTACCGGTAGTTCACGAACTGCAGGGCGAAGTCGAAGTCCTTGCCCTTGAGCAGCGCGATGACGGCCTGCAGGTCGTCGCGGCTCTTGGAGCTGACCCGCAGCTCGTCGCCCTGCACCTGGGCCTTCACGCCCTTCGGGCCCTCATCGCGGATGATCTTCGCGACTTTCTTCGCGTTGTCCTGGGAGATGCCCTCCTCGATCGACGCGAAGATCTTGTACTCCTTGCCCGAGAGCTGCGGCTCACCCGCGTCCAGGGCCTTCAGGGAGATGCCCCGCTTGATCAGCTTGGACTGGAAGACGTCGAGGACGGCCTTGACCCGGTCCTCGGAGTTCGCCTCCATGAGGATCTTCTCCCCGGACCACGAGATCGAGGCACCCACGCCCTTGAAGTCGTAGCGCTGCGAGATCTCCTTGGCGGTCTGGTTGAGGGCGTTGTCGACCTCCTGCCGCTCGACCTTCGAGACGATGTCGAAACTGGAGTCGGCCATGTCCTGTGGCTCCTTGAATCGGGGTGCGTACCGGGCAGCGCACCGGATGCGTACCGGCGTACGTGAAGCGGCCCCCGAGCCCGGCATCGGTCCCCGGCCGCATCCGGACCAGCCTAGTCACCCCCGGCCTCCGGGTCGCGATCAATCGGGTGGCGAAGCACCCCTGCTCATCGGGTATTGTTTACGTCGTTGCCACGGAGCACCGCCGAAAAGCGGCTCGACGGCAGCAACCCCGGCGGTGTGCCCGAGCGGCCAAAGGGAGCAGACTGTAAATCTGCCGGCTCAGCCTTCCCAGGTTCGAATCCTGGCGCCGCCACACTGGGGAAGACCCCCTCCGGACTGCGGAAACGCAGAACGGAGGGGGTCTCTTCATGTGCGAGGGGGAGCACTCCGGGAGACGAGGGGCACACTGGCCCCATGTCGTCCCGCCGCCGCCCCTGCCCCGTGTGCCGTCGTGAGATCGCCGTCGTCGCCGGGCGGTACGCGCGGCACGATCCGCCCGGCGCCCGGGGGAGCGGGGACTTGACCTCGTGCCCCGGGTCACGCAGACACGCCCCGCTCGGCGCGGAACAGCCCTCGCTGGACGGTTACGCGGTGCCGGAGTTCCCGGGGCAGATGCCCCTCTTCTAGTTGCCGGCCACCGACTTCACGGCCACCGACACCGGCGCGGGGCCGCTGATCAGCTCCAGGGTCAGGCCGGCCGTCGCGGGGGTGTCCACCAGCTCCGCCAGCACGGCGGCCACATCGTCGCGAGGGACCGGGCCGCGGCCCGTGCGGGCCTCCAGGCGGACCAGGCCGGTGCCGGCGTCGTCGGTGAGCTGACCGGGGCGCAGGATCGTCCAGTCCAGGGCGTCCAGACCGCGTACGTACGCGTCCGCCTCGCCCTTGGCGCGCAGGTACACGTCGAAGACCTCGTCGCCCTCGTGGGCCGGGTCCGCGCCCATGGACGACACGATCACGAAACGCCGTACGCCCGCGCGGACGGCCGCGTCGGCGAAGAGGACCGCCGCCGCCTTGTCCACCGTCTCCTTGCGGTCCACACCGCTGCCCGGCCCGGCACCCGCCGCGAACACCGCCGCGTCCGCGCCCTCCAGCCGCTGCGCGACCTCCTCCACCGACGCCGACTCCAGGTCGAGCACGACCGGCTCGGCGCCCAACTGCCGCAGTTCGTCGGACTGTTCGGGTTTGCGGATGATGCCCGCCACCTCGTCCCCGCGCGCGGCGAGCAGCCGCTCCAGCCGCAGCGCGATCTGACCATGACCACCAGCGATGACAATGCGCATGCCTCCGACCGTACGCCGGGGCGACCGCATCCGCCGCGCAACGCCCCGGGGACCCCGTCCGGCCCTATGCGTCGCTCCGTCCCTGTCTGGGCAGCCCCGGTTCCAACTCCGCCGCCGGACCGCCGTACTCCCGCACCGCGCTCGTCCGTGCCACCACCTGCCCTCCGTGCACCACGATGCGGCTGTACCCCAGCGACAGCGCCTCCGGGAGCACGTCCCCGCGGACCGCCAGCAGCTCGGCCGGGAAACCCGCCTCCACGCGCACCTCGGGCAGCCCCAGGGCCGCCCGCGCCGCCCCGCTCACCGAGGCGTAGGCGTCCTCGGCGGACAGTCCGTGGCGGGAGGCCAGCAGGTACGCCGCCTCCAGCGGGTCGCCGCGGCCCACCGGGTTCGACACGTCCCGCAGGGCGCCGCTCCCGGCGGCCACCCGCACCCCCGCCGACCGCAGCAGCCGTACCGGTGCCGTGCCCCGGTGGTCCACGGCACCGCAGCCGCCCTGCGGCAGGCACACCACCGTCACCCCGGCCGCCGCGAGCCGGTCCGCGGTCCGCGCGGCCGGCTCGGCGGGCAGCCGGGCGAGGCCGCCGCACGGGCCGAGGGCGACCCCGGGCCGCAGCCCGCCCGCCATGGCCGCGAACCGGGCCAGACGGGCGGGGTCGGCGGCGTCCGTGTGCAGATCGACGGGACAGCCGTGCTCGGCGGCGACCTCCAGGACCGCCTCCACGTACCCCGTGGGATCGGGGTCGAGATCGGGGCAGCCGCCCACCACGGACGCGCCCATCTTCACCGCGTCCCGCAGCATCGCGAGCCCGTCCGCCCCGGCCACCCCGGTCAGCACCCGGGGCACCGCCACCGTCGTCAGTTCGGCCAGTCCGCGCAGCGAGCGCTCCGCCCGCAGTACGGCGGTCAGCGCGCCGAGTCCGGCCATGTCGCCCACGCGCACGTGCGCCCGCAGCGCCGTCGCGCCGTGCCCGAGCTGGAGCAGCGCCGCCTCCGTCGCGCGGCGCTGGACGTCCCGGGGGGCGTACGAGACGGGGCCGCCGTCGTCGGCGGACAGCGCCGTGTCCGCGTGGACGTGGGGCTCCGCGGGGGCCGGCAGGAGCAGGTAGCCGGTGAGGTCGACCTGCGTGTCGCACACGCGCGTGCCGTCCGCCGCCAGGCTGCCGGCCGTACCGACCGCCTCGATGCGTCCGTCGCCCAGCCGTACGTCCACGGTCCGGCCGTCGGTGAGGCGCGCGCCGCACAGCAGCAGCGGGTCCGGCCCGGCCGCGGCCGGACCCGGGGGCGAGGGCGGGCGGGGCGGTGGCTGCGGCCGGCTGTCGGGCATCGCGTTCCAGGGGCTCGGGCTGCGCACCGGGGGACGGGGTCGCGCAGGCAAGATCACGCAGAGTGAGTCGAGCCTAGGCCGGGGGCCCGCTCCTCGCCGGGAGGAGCCCAATAGTCGTACCGGCGTGGTCCGCCCGGGGAAGACCCGGGGAAGAGGGGTCGAAACGGATTTGGGCGAACGGCGGCGGACCGTGTAATGTCTTCATCGCTCGCCCCAATAGCTCAGTCGGCAGAGCGTCTCCATGGTAAGGAGAAGGTCAACGGTTCGATTCCGTTTTGGGGCTCTGGTGTGTGAGGTTCCCGCCGCGAGGCGGGGCCCGATCGCATCAAAGCGGTGTAGCTCAGTCGGTAGAGCAAGCGGCTCATAATCGCTGTGTCACCGGTTCAAGTCCGGTCACCGCTACAGACAGTAGCCGATTGCGGGGTCGGTCCTTCGATCGGCTACTCTTCTTGCGTTAATCAAGTCCATCCGTTCGTCAAGGAGCACTCACGTGGCTGCCACCGACGTCCGCCCGAAGATCACGCTGGCCTGCGTGGAGTGCAAGGAGCGGAACTACATCACCAAGAAGAACCGGCGTAACAACCCGGACCGTCTTGAGATGAAGAAGCACTGCCCGCGTTGCAATGCGCACACCGCGCACCGCGAAACGCGATAAAACAGGCTCGTACACGAGGCCGTCCCCCCAGCCAGGGGGGCGGCCTCGTGTCGTTTTCCCGCCGACCGGATACGGTCAGGACCGGCCGACCGCAGGCAGAGACAGACGACACAGGAGGTGCCGCGCGCATGCCGCTCGACCAGTCCTTCGTGGGGCGGACCTACCCGCCCACCGCGCCCTACGAGGTGGGCCGGGAGAAGATCCGCGAGTTCGCCGAGGCGGTGGGGGACGCCAACCCCGCGTACACGGACGTGGAGGCCGCCAAGGCGCTCGGCCACCCCGATGTGATCGCCCCGCCCACCTTCGTGTTCGCGATCACCTTCAAGGCCGCGGGCCAGGTCGTCGCCGACCCCCGGCTCGGCCTCGACTACAGCCGGGTGGTGCACGGCGACCAGAAGTTCGCCTATGTCCGCCCGGTACGCGCCGGTGACCGGCTCACCGTCACCTCGACCATCGAGACGATCAAGTCGATGGCCGGAAACGACATACTGGACATCCGCGGCGAGGTGCACGACCAGGACGGCGAACACGTCGTCACCGCCTGGACCAAGCTGGTGGCCCGCGCGGCCGAGGAGGCGTGACGAACACCATGACGGCGAAGATCTCCTACGCCGACGTCGAGGTCGGCACCGAACTGCCCGCACAGACGTTCCCCGTGACCCGCGCCACCCTCGTCCGGTACGCGGGCGCCTCCGGTGACTTCAACCCCATCCACTGGAACGAGAAGTTCGCCAAGGAGGTCGGTCTGCCCGACGTCATCGCGCACGGCATGTTCACCATGGCCGAGGCGATCCGCGTGGTGACCGACTGGGCGGGCGACCCGGGCGCGGTCGTCGAGTACGGCGTCCGCTTCACCCGTCCGGTCGTCGTCCCCGACGACGACCAGGGCGCCGTCATCGAAGTGAGCGGCAAGGTCGCCGCCAAGCTCGACGACCACACGGTCCGCGTGGACCTCACCGCGACCAGCGCGGGACAGAAAGTCCTGGGCATGTCGCGGGCGGTCGTCCGGCTGGGCTGACCCGGACGGGCCGGGGGAGCGGGGCCGTCGGCACCGTCTCGTAGTCTTGGGCCCGTGCAGGAACTCCACGACGCCCCCCTCGCCCCGCTGACCACCTTCCGGCTGGGCGGCCCCGCGACCCGGCTGGTCACCGCCACGACCGACGACGAGGTGATCGCCGTCGTCCGCGAGGCCGACGACAGCGGTACGCCACTGCTGGTCATCGGCGGCGGTTCCAACCTGGTCATCGGCGACAAGGGCTTCGACGGCACCGCCCTCTCCGTCGCGACCAAGGGTTTCGCCCTGGACGGCACGCGACTGGAGCTGGCCGCCGGCGAGGTGTGGACCGACGCCGTCGCCCGCACGGTGGAGGCGGGCCTGGCCGGCATCGAATGCCTGGCCGGCATCCCCGGCTCGGCGGGTGCCACCCCGATCCAGAACGTCGGCGCGTACGGGCAGGAGGTCTCCTCCACCATCACCGAGGTCGTCGCCTACGACCGCCGGGCCCGCGAGATCGTCACACTCGGCAACGAGGAGTGCGCCTTCTCCTACCGCCACAGCCGCTTCAAGGCCGACCCCGAGCGTTACGTCGTCCTGCGGGTGCGCTTCGCGCTGGAGGACGCGGGCGGCCTCTCCGGCCCCGTCAAGTACGCCGAGACGGCCCGCGTCCTCGGGGTCGCACCGGGCGAGCGGGTCCCCCTGGCCACGGCCCGCGAGACGGTCCTGAAGCTCCGTGCGGGGAAAGGCATGGTCCTGGACCCCGAGGACCACGACACCTGGTCGGCCGGTTCCTTCTTCACCAACCCGATCCTCGACGACGAGGCGTTCGCGGCCTTCCGGGCCCGCGTACGGGAGCGGCTCGGCGCCGACGCCGAGCCCCCCTCGTACCCCGCGGGCGAGGGCCGCACCAAGACCTCCGCGGCCTGGCTGATCGACAAGGCGGGCTTCACCAAGGGCTACGGCGAAGGCCCGGCCCGCATCTCCACCAAGCACACCCTCGCCCTCACCAACCGGGGCGGGGCGACCACCGAGGACCTGCTGGCACTCGCCCGCGAGGTCGTCGCCGGCGTGCACGAGGCCTTCGGCATCACGCTGGTCAACGAACCGGTCACGGTGGGCGTGAGCCTGTAGCGGCCGAATCCCCGGTGTCGTCCGCCGTACGGGCCCGCGATGCCGGGCCCGTGAGGCCGACCGCATGCAGCTGGGACTTCGCCGGTTCCGGCCCCGTACGGGCCCGCGCGAGCACCGCGTCGTCCAGCCCCGGCACCCCCTGCGCCACACCTCGCTGCGCGTCCCGGAGCCCATCGGCCCGCTCCTCGGCGACCACGACGGACTGAACCGGCTCGCCGGCCTGTTCCCCTTCGCGGCCTGCTCGCGCCACACGATCGTCCACGTGCCGCTGCGGGACGGCGTCCCGCCGGACGAGGGCCCCGGAGAACTCGTCGACCTCGTCCTGGTCCACCACTCCTACGGACTGCGTCCCAGCGCGTGGCCGCGGCTGCGCCGCTCGCTCGGCCCGGGCGCCCCGCTGGCCGTCCGCACCGACGAGGCGCGCACGGACCGGGACGCCGCGGCCCTGCGCGGGCGCCCGCGGCGGGCGGACCGCCGGGACGAACTGCGGCACGTCACCCACGCGCGCACCCTCTTCCTCCACGGCGGCCGCGACGCCTTCGCCGAGACGGCCGTTCCCCTGGCGTACGCGGCCGGTCAGGGACCGCGCGAGAAGGGGTCGTGAAGGGCAGGGAGGCCTTCGTCACGAGCCTCGACAACCTCGTCCAGGGGCCCGGCGGCGGTCACCCCTACGAGATCATGGTCTGTTTCAGGCCGTATCCGCCCTGCGCCCACTTCAGGCGACCGGGGCGGTGAGCCAGTCGTCCACGCCCGACAGCAGCCTCGCCTTCACGTCCTCCGGGGCCGCCGAGCCCCGTACCGACTGCCGGGCCAGCTCCGCCAGCTCCGCGTCCGTGAAGCCGTGGTGGTCCCGCGCGATCTCGTACTGCGCCGTCAGCCGGGAGCCGAACAGCAGCGGGTCGTCCGCGCCCAGCGCCAGGGGGACCCCCGCCTCGAACAGGGTGCGCAGCGGGACGTCCTGCGGTTTGTCGTACACGCCCAGCGCCACGTTCGACGCCGGGCACACCTCGCACGTCACCTGGCGGTCCGCCAGCCGCCGCATCAGCCGCGGGTCGTCCGCCGCCCGCACGCCGTGCCCGATCCGGTCCGCCTCCAGGTCGTCCAGGCAGTCCCGGACCGAGGCCGGTCCCGCCAGCTCGCCGCCGTGCGGCGCGGACAGCAGCCCGCCCTCCCGCGCGATCGCGAACGCCCGGTCGAAGTCGCGGGCCATCCCGCGCCGCTCGTCGTTGGAGAGGCCGAACCCGACGATCCCCCGGTCCGCGTACCGCACCGCCAGCCGGGCCAGCGTGCGCGCGTCCAGGGGGTGCTTCATCCGGTTGGCCGCCACCAGCACCCGCATCCCGATCCCGGTGTCCCGCGTCGCCGCGTCCACCGCGTCCAGGATGATCTCCAGCGCCGGGATCAGCCCGCCCAGCCGGGGCGCGTACGACGTCGGGTCCACCTGGATCTCCAGCCAGCCCGAGCCGTCCCGCAGGTCCTCCTCCGCCGCCTCCCGCACCAGCCGCTGGATGTCCTCCGGCTCCCGCAGGCACGAGCGCGCCGCGTCGTACAGCCGCTGGAAGCGGAACCAGCCGCGCTCGTCCGTGGCCCGCAGCTTCGGCGGTTCCCCGCCGGACAGCGCGTCGGTCAGCGCCTCGGGCAGGCGCACGCCGTACTTGTCGGCCAGTTCCAGCAGGGTGGCGGGCCGCATGGACCCGGTGAAGTGCAGGTGCAGATGGGCCTTCGGCAGTTCAGAGAGATCACGTACACGCGGGGGGTTCGGGGGGTACCCGCCTGAAGAGCTCAGCATTCACCGATCCTGTCGTACGTCCGGTCCGTCCCGGTAGCGCTTTCCCCGTTCGTGGTCTTGCCCGCACGAAAGAACAGGGGCGTCCGGGAGGAGACCCGGGCGCCCCTGTGGCGGAAGGACGACCTCAGTCGCGCGCCTCCGCCAGCAGCTTCTGGATCCGGCTCACGCCCTCGACGAGGTCCTCGTCGCCCAGCGCGTACGACAGCCGCAGGTAGCCCGGCGTGCCGAACGCCTCACCCGGCACCACCGCGACCTCGGCCTCCTCCAGGATGAGCGCCGCCAGCTCGACCGAGTCCTGCGGACGCCTGCCCCGGATCTCCTTGCCGATCAGCGCCTTCACCGAGGGGTAGGCGTAGAACGCGCCCTCGGGCTCCGGGCAGACCACGCCGTCGATCTCGTCGAGCATCCGGACGATGGTCTTCCGCCGCCGGTCGAAGGCCTCGCGCATGGTCGCGACCGCGTCCAGGTCGCCGGAGACGGCGGCGAGCGCGGCCACCTGGGCGACGTTGGAGACGTTCGACGTGGCGTGCGACTGCAGGTTGGTCGCGGCCTTCACCACGTCCTTCGGGCCGATGATCCACCCGACCCGCCAGCCCGTCATCGCGTACGTCTTCGCCACGCCGTTGACCACGATGCACTTGTCGCGCAGTTCGGGCAGGAGCGCGGGCAGGGACACGGACGCGGCGTCGCCGTAGACCAGGTGCTCGTAGATCTCGTCGGTGAGCACCCACAGGCCGTGCTCGACGGCCCACTTGCCGATCGCCTCGGTCTCGGCCTCGCCGTAGACCGCGCCGGTCGGGTTCGACGGGGAGACGAAGAGGACGACCTTCGTCTTCTCGGT
Organism: Streptomyces sp. 12E; assembly: GCF_055633275.1. Classification (NCBI taxonomy): domain Bacteria; kingdom Bacillati; phylum Actinomycetota; class Actinomycetes; order Kitasatosporales; family Streptomycetaceae; genus Streptomyces; species Streptomyces sp. 12E. Next base: position 4,294,465 of record NZ_JBVNCJ010000001.1, read on the forward strand.
GCGGGCCGCCTCCAACTGCTCCACGCTCACGCGGTAGCCGGTCGTCTCGTCGGCGACCACCTCGACCGGGACACCGCCGGCCAGCCGGATCGACTCCGGGTACGTGGTCCAGTACGGCGCCGGGACGATGACCTCGTCGCCCGGGTCGAGGATCGCGGCGAAGGCCTCGTAGATGGCCTGCTTGCCGCCGTTGGTGACCAGGATCTGGGAGGGGTCCACCTCGTAGCCGGAGTCGCGCAGCGTCTTGGCGGCGATCGCGGACTTCAGCTCCGGCAGACCGCCGGCCGGCGTGTACCGGTGGTACTTCGGGTTCCTGCAGGCCTCGATCGCGGCCTCGACGATGTAGTCCGGCGTCGGGAAGTCGGGCTCACCGGCGCCGAAGCCGATCACCGGACGCCCGGCGGCCTTGAGGGCCTTGGCCTTGGCGTCCACGGCGAGGGTGGCGGACTCGGAGATCGCGCCGACTCGGGCGGAGACCCGGCGCTCGGTGGGAGGGGTTGCAGCGCTCATGGAGCCCATCGTTCCAGACCGGAAACCCACGCGGCACGGGGGTTTCACGTACTGAACAACACCGGGCAAACCCCTGAACACCAGTCCGGATCGACGCCGCCGCGGCGGCGCGGCGGGACGGTCTTCCGCCGGGGTGGCGCTTCCCGGGTGCTTTTCGTTCGACGCCCGGCCCGGGAACACGTACACTCTCACCTCGTTGGCCTTCAGCGGCCCGCACTCAGCCGGTGCACGCCGAGCACCCGGTCGGATGCGGTACGTTGGGGGACACACAAAGGGTCGTAGCTCAATTGGTAGAGCACTGGTCTCCAAAACCAGCGGTTGGGGGTTCAAGTCCCTCCGGCCCTGCTACACACACCTTCGCCAGGATGTGTGCGCATGTACGTACAGCAATGCACCGCCGTGCGGGCTCTGACCGGGCGCGGCACGGCCACGACCCGGAATCAGGTGAGGACGAGTGACGGACGCCGTGGGCTCCATCGACATGCCTGATGCCCAGGACGAGGCGCCGGACTCCAAGAAGACCCGTAAGGGCGGAAAGCGGGCCAAGAAGGGTCCGCTGAAGCGCCTCGCGCTCTTCTACCGCCAGATCATCGCGGAGCTCCGCAAGGTCGTCTGGCCCACCCGCAACCAACTGACGTCGTACACCACCGCCGTGATCATCTTCGTCGTTGTGATGATCGGTCTGATCACCGTGATCGACTATGGCCTCAGTCACGCCGCCAAGTACGTCTTCGGCTGAGCCGAGAGCGAAGAGCGCCGAGGTATCCGGCGCTCCTTTTCGCATGTTCCACCCCTTGTATCCAGGAAGAAGCAGCCACCGTGTCTGACCCGAACGTGAACGACGCCGTTGAGCCGTACGGCGAAGGGGCCGAGTCCGCCGAGGACGCGCTCGCCGCCGTCGAAGGCGCCGACGTCGAGGACACCGAGGCCTCCGACGAGGCCGAGGCTGCCGACACCACCACGGACGAGAGCGCCGAGGCGGACGAGACCACCGAGGCCGAGGAAGCGGCCGAGGAGGACGAAGAGGCGGCCGAGGAGCCCGAGGACGACCGCGACCCGGTCGAGAAGCTCCGCGAGGAACTGCGGACGCTGCCCGGCGAGTGGTACGTCATCCACACGTACGCGGGCTACGAGAACCGGGTGAAGACCAACCTGGAGCAGCGCGCCGTCTCGCTGAACGTCGAGGACTACATCTTCCAGGCCGAGGTGCCGCAGGAAGAGGTCGTCCAGATCAAGAACGGCGACCGCAAGACGATCAAGCAGAACAAGCTCCCGGGTTACGTCCTGGTCCGCATGGACCTGACGAACGAGTCCTGGGGCGTCGTCCGCAACACCCCCGGCGTCACCGGCTTCGTGGGCAACGCCTACGACCCGTACCCGCTGACGCTGGACGAGATCGTCAAGATGCTCGCCCCGGAGGCCGAGGAGAAGGCCGCCCGCGAGGCCGCCGAGGCCGAGGGCAAGCCGGCGCCGCAGCGCAAGGTCGAGGTCCAGGTGCTGGACTTCGAGGTCGGCGACTCGGTCACCGTCACCGACGGCCCGTTCGCCACGCTCCAGGCGACCATCAACGAGATCAACCCCGACTCCAAGAAGGTCAAGGGCCTGGTGGAGATCTTCGGCCGCGAGACGCCGGTCGAGCTCTCCTTCGACCAGATCCAGAAGAACTAGCCCTTCTGGCACACAGCGTCCGAGCAGGTCAGGTGAGCGGTCGTACGCGCGCCTGACCTGCTCGGTTTTCAGCCGCGCATCTATACCCGTTATCGTTGTGCGGTATGCCTGCGTCCGGGTTGTCCCCATGGCGTGGGCAGGACCCGAATGGAAAGGACCCGGAGAGCCATGCCTCCCAAGAAGAAGAAGGTCACGGGGCTCATCAAGCTCCAGATCCAGGCCGGTGCCGCGAACCCGGCTCCGCCGGTCGGCCCCGCGCTGGGTCAGCACGGCGTGAACATCATGGAGTTCTGCAAGGCCTACAACGCCGCGACCGAGTCGCAGCGCGGCTGGGTCATCCCGGTGGAGATCACGGTCTACGAGGACCGTTCCTTCACCTTCGTCACCAAGACCCCGCCGGCCGCCAAGATGATCCTCAAGGCCGCGGGCGTGGAGAAGGGCTCCGGCGAGCCGCACAAGACCAAGGTCGCGAAGATCACGCGTGACCAGGTCCGTGAGATCGCCACCACCAAGATGCCCGACCTCAACGCCAACGACCTGGACGCCGCCGAGAAGATCATCGCCGGCACCGCCCGTTCCATGGGCGTCACGGTCGAGGGCTGACCTCCACCCCCGTAAGCCAAGCAGTAGTGGCAGGGCCTGCTCGGCCCGGACCACGACTCCTCGACACATCACAGGAGCTTTCAGTGAGCAAGCGCAGCAAGTCTCTCCGCGCTGCGGACGCCAAGATCGACCGGGAGAAGCTGTACGCCCCGCTCGAGGCCGTCCGTCTCGCCAAGGAGACGTCCACGACCAAGTTCGACGGCACCGTCGAGGTCGCCTTCCGTCTGGGTGTCGACCCGCGCAAGGCCGACCAGATGGTCCGTGGCACCGTGAACCTCCCGCACGGCACCGGTAAGACCGCCCGGGTCCTGGTCTTCGCGACCGGTGACCGTGCCGAGGCCGCGCGTGCCGCGGGCGCCGACATCGTCGGCGCCGACGAGCTGATCGACGAGGTGGCGAAGGGCCGTCTGGACTTCGACGCCGTCGTCGCCACCCCGGACCTCATGGGCAAGGTCGGCCGCCTCGGCCGCGTGCTCGGTCCCCGTGGTCTGATGCCGAACCCGAAGACCGGCACCGTGACCCCGGACGTCACCAAGGCCGTCAACGACATCAAGGGCGGCAAGATCGAGTTCCGCGTCGACAAGCACTCGAACCTGCACTTCATCATCGGCAAGACGTCGTTCGACGACACCAAGCTGGTGGAGAACTACGGCGCGGCGCTGGAGGAGATCCTCCGTCTGAAGCCGTCCGCCGCCAAGGGTCGCTACATCAAGAAGGCCGCCATCACCACCACGATGGGCCCCGGCATTCCGCTCGACCCGAACCGCACCCGCAACCTCCTCGTCGAGGAGGACCCGGCCGCCGTCTGAGCCGGGTGGGCCGGGTGACCGGCCCGTGCACGCCGTGAAAGCCCGTTCCCGCGCCTCCTCCGAGGCGCGGGAACGGGCTTTTCCCGTACGGGGGTGTCAGTGGCGTGGGTTACGGTTCCTTTGACTTCACGGACGTAGCACAGCGGAACGACCAGGGGTGGGACTCATGGGTATGGCTGCATGGAAGCGCGCGGGCGTCTCTCTGACGGCCGCGGCCGTCGTCGTGGGCGTCGCGGGCTGTCAGGACGGTGACTCGGCGGGGTCCGAGGTCCAGACGCAGAACGAGATGACGAAGGTCCTCCAGGCCGCCTTCAAGAACACCTCGGAGGCCAAGTCCTCCAAGGTCCGGATGACCATCACGACGCCGGCCGGGGTGGGCGGCGGCGGCACCATGGAGCTCTCCGGCGTGCAGGGCTGGGACCCGGCCGTCATGGACGTGACCATGAAGGGCTCCGCGCTGACCGCGGCCGGTCCGGACGCTCCGAGCCAGGTCCGCGTGATCATGCTCGACAACGTCATGTACATGGACATGGGCGCGAAGCAGGCCGCCGAGATGGACGGCAAGCGCTGGATGGAGATGGACTTCGCCGCCATCGCCGAGGCGTCCGGCGACGCCGAGGTGCAGAAGCAGATGACCAGCGGCCTGGAGAACATGAACCAGGACCCGGCGAAGCAGCTCGCCCTGCTGCTGGAGTCGCCGAACCTGACGCACATGGGCCCGGAGAAGGTCGACGGCGTCCAGACGCAGCACTACAAGGGCACGCTGAGCTTCAAGGAGATGATCGAGGCCAACGAGTCCTTCGACCTGCTCTCCGAGGAGGAGCGCGAGGAGTTGAACGCCAGCGTCAAGAAGTCGGGACTGAAGGGTTACGACACCGAGTTCTGGGTCAACGAGGACAACTACCCGGTCCGGATGGTCGTCGGCATGAAGACGCCGCAGGGCACGGTGAACATGACGGCCGACTACTCCGACTACGGTGCCAAGGCCGAGGTCGAGGCCCCGCCGGCGAAGGACACGCTCGACCTCATGGAGATGCTGAAGGAGCTGGAGGGCCTCGGGGCGGACTCCGAGGCCGGCCTCAGTTCCTGAAGCCCCGGGCGCTTTTGATGCCCATGATCGGCCGATTTGCTTGACGCCGATCCGTTCGCGTACTCTTCCACGGAAGCCAAAGACCGCTGGTCGTTGCCGTGTGCTCGTCGGAGTTCACGGTGGCCGAAGGATCCGCTGAACTGCGGACGACCCGCGCAGGTGTCAGTGGAAGAGTTCCCGGAGCCCGCTGTCGTGAGGACGCGAGCGACCGGTCGAGCTACGCCCCGAGCGCCTGCGTCGGGGCGTTTCGTTTTCCCCAGTCCTCCTTCGGGTCCGCGCGGTCCGAATCACCCGGAAGGAGGCCGAGGCTCTATGGCGAGGCCCGACAAGGCTGCCGCGGTTGCCGAGCTGACGGACAAGTTCCGCAGCTCCAACGCCGCCGTGCTGACCGAGTACCGCGGTCTCACCGTGGCGCAGCTCAAGACGCTGCGCCGTTCGCTCGGTGAGAACGCCCAGTACGCCGTGGTGAAGAACACGCTGACCAAGATTGCGGCCAACGAGGCCGGGATCACGCTCGACGACCAGCTCTTCGCTGGCCCGACGGCGGTCGCCTTCGTCACCGGTGACCCGGTGGAGTCGGCGAAGGGTCTTCGTGACTTCGCCAAGGACAACCCGAATCTCGTCATCAAGGGCGGTGTCCTTGACGGCAAGGCGATGTCCGCCGACGAGATCAAGAAGCTCGCGGACCTCGAGTCCCGCGAGGTTCTGCTCGCCAAGCTGGCGGGTGCCTTCAAGGGCAAGCAGACGCAGACTGCTCAGCTCTTCCAGGCGCTCCCCTCGAAGCTCGTCCGCACCGTGGACGCGCTCCGTGCCAAGCAGGACGAGCAGGGCGGTGCCGAGTAATTCGGCTCGCTTTCCGATCCTCGCCGCGTGAACCGCACGAGGTGAGGGTCGACGCGGGCCCGACGTACGCCCGCCACACCCCGTACATCCGGCACCTGCCGATTTAGTGGAAGGACCGCCATCATGGCGAAGCTCAGCCAGGAAGACCTGCTCGCCCAGTTCGAGGAGATGACCCTCATCGAGCTCTCCGAGTTCGTGAAGGCCTTCGAGGAGAAGTTCGACGTCACCGCCGCCGCCGCGGTCGCCGTCGCCGGCACCGCCGGTCCGGCCGCCCCGACCGAGCAGGCCGAGGAGAAGGACGAGTTCGACGTCATCCTCACCGCCGCCGGCGACAAGAAGATCCAGGTCATCAAGGTCGTGCGTGAGCTGACCTCCCTGGGTCTGAAGGAGGCCAAGGACCTCGTGGACGGCGCCCCGAAGCCCGTCCTCGAGAAGGTCGCCAAGGACGCCGCCGAGAAGGCCGCCGAGTCCCTCAAGGGCGCCGGCGCCTCCGTCGAGGTCAAGTAAGACCTTCCGGGTCCGCCAGGACCCGCTGCGCGTCCCGCGGGACGTGTAACGCTCAAGCGCTGAGGAGCGATCATCCAACCGGGTGGTCGCTCCTCGGCGTATGAGGGGTCCGGCGGCGGCTGCCTTGCCCCCGGGACGGCGGGGGGTAGGGTGATCTTCGTTGTGTCTCCGGGGGGCGCGAGGATGTGCCCGGTGACAGACGGTTCCGGCAAGAGGGGCCTTGACGAACCGCACGCGGCGCGCAATTCTCAGGACGCGTCGTCGCAAGGATCCGAATCCGAGGCATGGATCGACGGCAAAGAGGGCAGTATCAACGTGCGTTGAGGGCAGCGCCGTGTCGCAGGAGTTGAGAAGAACGAGGGCCTCCACCGGGTTCGTAAACCGGCATTGGACATCAGTGTGCCAAATGGCTACACTGACCCTTTGCGCTGCCTGTTAGCTGTCCCCTGCCCGTCACCAGGGGCATGCCCTCGCTCGAGCACCGACGACTAGATCATCTCTGACCTGGGATGTCTGTCTCTCTGCTCGGTGGGGGGCCGGTACGCGCGTAGTGAGTCCGAGCCCTCGGAAGGACCCCCTCTTGGCCGCCTCGCGCAACGCCTCGACCGCGAATACGAACAACGGTGCCAGCACCGCCCCGCTGCGCATCTCCTTTGCAAAGATCAAGGAGCCTCTCGAGGTTCCGAACCTGCTCGCGCTGCAGACCGAGAGCTTCGACTGGCTGCTCGGGAACACCGCCTGGCAGAGTCGGGTCGAGGAGGCTCTCGAGAACGGGCACGACGTCCCCACCAAGTCCGGTCTGGAGGAGATCTTCGAAGAGATCTCCCCGATCGAGGACTTCTCCGGGTCGATGTCGCTGACCTTCCGCGACCACCGCTTCGAGCCGCCGAAGAACTCCATCGACGAGTGCAAGGAGCGCGACTTCACGTACGCGGCCCCGCTCTTCGTCACCGCCGAGTTCACCAACAACGAGACCGGCGAGATCAAGTCCCAGACCGTCTTCATGGGCGACTTCCCGCTCATGACGAACAAGGGCACGTTCGTCATCAACGGCACCGAGCGCGTCGTGGTGTCGCAGCTGGTCCGTTCGCCCGGTGTCTACTTCGACTCGTCCATCGACAAGACGTCCGACAAGGACATCTTCTCCGCCAAGATCATCCCGTCCCGGGGCGCCTGGCTGGAGATGGAGATCGACAAGCGCGACATGGTCGGTGTCCGCATCGACCGCAAGCGCAAGCAGTCCGTCACCGTCCTCCTGAAGGCGCTCGGCTGGACCACCGAGCAGATCCTCGAGGAGTTCGGCGAGTACGAGTCCATGCGCGCCACCCTGGAGAAGGACCACACCCAGGGCCAGGACGACGCGCTGCTCGACATCTACCGCAAGCTGCGTCCGGGCGAGCCCCCCACGCGTGAGGCCGCGCAGACGCTGCTCGAGAACCTCTACTTCAACCCCAAGCGCTACGACCTCGCCAAGGTCGGCCGCTACAAGGTGAACAAGAAGCTCGGCGGGGACGAGCCGCTGGACGCCGGCGTGCTCACCACCGACGACATCATCGCCACCATCAAGTACCTGGTGAAGCTGCACGCCGGCGAGACCGAGACGGTCGGCGAGTCCGGTCGCTCGATCATGGTCGAGACCGACGACATCGACCACTTCGGCAACCGCCGCATCCGCAACGTCGGCGAGCTGATCCAGAACCAGGTCCGTACGGGTCTCGCCCGTATGGAGCGCGTCGTGCGCGAGCGCATGACCACCCAGGACGTCGAGGCGATCACGCCGCAGACCCTGATCAACATCCGGCCGGTCGTCGCCTCCATCAAGGAGTTCTTCGGCACCAGCCAGCTGTCGCAGTTCATGGACCAGAACAACCCGCTGTCGGGGCTGACGCACAAGCGTCGTCTGAACGCCCTCGGCCCGGGTGGTCTCTCCCGTGAGCGGGCCGGCTTCGAGGTCCGTGACGTGCACCCGTCGCACTACGGCCGCATGTGCCCGATCGAGACGCCGGAAGGCCCGAACATCGGTCTGATCGGTTCGCTCGCCTCCTACGGCCGGATCAACCCGTTCGGCTTCATCGAGACGCCGTACCGCAAGGTCGTCGACGGCCGGGTCACCGACGAGGTGGACTACCTGACCGCCGACGAGGAGGACCGCTTCGTCATCGCGCAGGCCAACGCCCCGCTGAGCGACGAGATGCGCTTCGTCGAGAACCGGATCCTGGTCCGCCGTCGTGGCGGCGAGGTCGACTACGTCCCCGGCGACGAGGTCGACTACATGGACGTCTCGCCGCGCCAGATGGTGTCGGTCGCGACCGCCATGATCCCGTTCCTCGAGCACGACGACGCCAACCGCGCCCTCATGGGCGCGAACATGATGCGCCAGGCCGTGCCGCTGATCAAGAGCGAGGCCCCGCTCGTCGGCACCGGCATGGAGTACCGCTCCGCCGTCGACGCCGGCGACGTGGTCAAGGCCGAGAAGGACGGTGTGGTCCAGGAGGTCTCCGCGGACTACATCACCACCGCCAACGACGACGGCACGTACATCACGTACCGCCTGGCCAAGTTCTCGCGCTCCAACCAGGGCACCTCGGTCAACCAGAAGGTCATCGTCAACGAGGGCGACCGGATCATCACCGGCCAGGTCCTCGCCGACGGCCCGGCCACCGAGAACGGCGAGATGGCGCTCGGCAAGAACCTGCTGGTCGCGTTCATGCCGTGGGAGGGCCACAACTACGAGGACGCGATCATCCTGTCGCAGCGCCTCGTGCAGGACGACGTCCTCTCCTCGATCCACATCGAGGAGCACGAGGTCGACGCCCGTGACACCAAGCTGGGCCCGGAGGAGATCACCCGGGACATCCCGAACGTCTCCGAGGAGGTCCTCGCCGACCTCGACGAGCGCGGCATCATCCGCATCGGCGCCGAGGTCATCGCCGGTGACATCCTCGTCGGCAAGGTCACGCCCAAGGGTGAGACCGAGCTGACCCCCGAGGAGCGCCTGCTCCGCGCGATCTTCGGTGAGAAGGCCCGTGAGGTCCGTGACACCTCGCTGAAGGTGCCGCACGGCGAGACCGGCAAGGTCATCGGCGTGCGCGTCTTCGACCGCGAGGAGGGCGACGAGCTTCCCCCCGGCGTCAACCAGCTGGTGCGCGTCTACGTCGCGCAGAAGCGCAAGATCACCGACGGTGACAAGCTCGCCGGCCGCCACGGCAACAAGGGCGTCATCTCCAAGATCAACCCGATCGAGGACATGCCGTTCCTGGAGGACGGCACGCCGGTCGACATCATCCTCAACCCGCTGGGCGTCCCGTCCCGAATGAACCCGGGACAGGTCCTGGAGATCCACCTCGGCTGGCTCGCCAGCCGCGGCTGGGACGTCTCCGGCCTCGCGGAGGAGTGGGCCGAGCGGCTCCAGGCCATCGGCGCCGACAGGGTCGAGCCCGGCACCAACGTCGCCACCCCGGTCTTCGACGGTGCGCGTGAGGACGAGCTCGCGGGTCTGCTCCAGCACACCATCCCGAACCGCGACGGCGAGCGCATGGTGCTCCCGTCCGGCAAGGCGCGACTGTACGACGGCCGCTCGGGCGAGCCGTTCCCGGAGCCGATCTCGGTCGGCTACATGTACATCCTGAAGCTGCACCACCTGGTCGACGACAAGCTGCACGCGCGTTCGACCGGTCCGTACTCCATGATCACCCAGCAGCCGCTGGGCGGTAAGGCTCAGTTCGGTGGCCAGCGGTTCGGCGAGATGGAGGTGTGGGCACTCGAGGCGTACGGCGCCGCCTACGCGCTCCAGGAGCTGCTGACCATCAAGTCCGACGACGTCACCGGCCGCGTGAAGGTCTACGAGGCCATCGTCAAGGGCGAGAACATCCCTGAGCCCGGCATCCCCGAGTCCTTCAAGGTCCTCATCAAGGAGATGCAGTCCCTGTGCCTGAACGTGGAGGTGCTGTCCAGCGACGGCATGTCCATCGAGATGCGTGACACCGACGAGGACGTCTTCCGCGCTGCGGAGGAGCTCGGCATCGACCTGTCCCGGCGCGAGCCGAGCAGCGTCGAAGAGGTCTGACGGGAGTGGGGCGGCCCGGTGAACTCCGGGCCGCCCGCCCCAGGACCCCCGTTTCAGACCCCAAGACTTACAACCCTGAGAGGGATTGACGCATAGTGCTCGACGTCAACTTCTTCGACGAGCTCCGGATCGGCCTGGCCACCGCTGACGACATCCGTCAGTGGAGCCACGGCGAGGTCAAGAAGCCCGAGACCATCAACTACCGCACCCTCAAGCCCGAAAAGGACGGACTCTTCTGCGAGAAGATCTTCGGTCCGACCCGGGACTGGGAGTGCTACTGCGGCAAGTACAAGCGCGTCCGCTTCAAGGGCATCATCTGCGAGCGCTGTGGCGTCGAGGTCACGCGCGCCAAGGTGCGCCGTGAGCGGATGGGCCACATCGAGCTGGCCGCGCCCGTCACGCACATCTGGTACTTCAAGGGCGTTCCGTCGCGTCTGGGCTACCTGCTCGACCTCGCCCCGAAGGACCTGGAGAAGGTCATCTACTTCGCGGCGTACATGATCACGTACGTCGACGAGGAGCGCCGCACCCGCGACCTGCCCTCGCTGGAGGCCCACGTCTCCGTCGAGCGCCAGCAGATCGAGAACCGCCGCGACGCCGACCTCGAGGCCCGTGCCAAGAAGCTCGAGACCGACCTGGCCGAGCTGGAGGCCGAGGGCGCCAAGGCCGACGTGCGCCGCAAGGTGCGCGAGGGCGCCGAGCGTGAGATGAAGCAGCTGCGCGACCGCGCGCAGCGCGAGATCGACCGCCTCGACGAGGTGTGGACCCGGTTCAAGAACCTCAAGGTCCAGGACCTCGAGGGCGACGAGCTGCTCTACCGCGAGCTGCGCGACCGCTTCGGCACGTACTTCGACGGCTCGATGGGCGCCGCGGCGCTGCAGAAGCGCCTGGAGTCCTTCGACCTCGAGGAGGAGGCCGAGCGTCTCCGCGAGATCATCCGCACCGGCAAGGGCCAGAAGAAGACCCGTGCGCTCAAGCGGCTGAAGGTCGTCTCCGCGTTCCTGCAGACGTCCAACAGCCCCAAGGGCATGGTGCTCGACTGCGTGCCGGTCATCCCGCCGGACCTGCGTCCGATGGTGCAGCTGGACGGTGGCCGCTTCGCGACCTCCGACCTGAACGACCTGTACCGCCGTGTCATCAACCGCAACAACCGCCTGAAGCGGCTTCTCGACCTCGGCGCGCCCGAGATCATCGTGAACAACGAGAAGCGCATGCTCCAGGAGGCCGTCGACGCGCTCTTCGACAACGGCCGTCGCGGCCGCCCGGTGACGGGCCCCGGCAACCGTCCGCTGAAGTCGCTGTCCGACATGCTCAAGGGCAAGCAGGGCCGCTTCCGTCAGAACCTGCTCGGCAAGCGGGTCGACTACTCGGCGCGTTCCGTGATCGTCGTCGGCCCGCAGCTGAAGCTGCACCAGTGCGGTCTGCCGAAGGCGATGGCGCTGGAGCTCTTCAAGCCGTTCGTGATGAAGCGCCTGGTCGACCTGAACCACGCGCAGAACATCAAGAGCGCCAAGCGCATGGTCGAGCGCGGCCGCACGGTCGTGTACGACGTCCTCGAAGAGGTCATCGCCGAGCACCCGGTGCTGCTGAACCGTGCGCCCACCCTGCACCGCCTCGGCATCCAGGCCTTCGAGCCGCAGCTGGTCGAGGGCAAGGCCATCCAGATCCACCCGCTCGTCTGCACCGCGTTCAACGCGGACTTCGACGGTGACCAGATGGCCGTGCACCTGCCGCTGTCCGCGGAGGCGCAGGCCGAGGCCCGCATCCTGATGCTGTCCTCGAACAACATCCTCAAGCCGGCCGACGGCCGTCCGGTGACGATGCCGACCCAGGACATGGTCCTCGGTCTGTTCTTCCTCACCACCGACGGCGAGATGCGCGACCTCAAGGGCGAGGGCCGTTCCTTCGCCTCGGTCGCCGAGGCGATCATGGCCTTCGACGCGGGCGAGCTGTCGCTCCAGTCGAGGATCGACGTCCGCTTCCCGGTCGGCACCATCCCGCCGCGCGGCTGGACCCCGCCGGCGCGCGAGGAAGGGGACGACGGCGTCGGGGAGAGGGAGTGGCAGCAGGGTGACAGCTTCCGCCTGAACACCACCCTGGGCCGCGCGCTCTTCAACGAGCTGCTGCCCGAGGACTACCCGTTCGTCGACTACGAGGTCGGCAAGAAGCAGCTCTCCGAGATCGTCAACGACCTCGCCGAGCGCTACCCGAAGGTCATCGTGGCGGCGACGCTCGACAACCTGAAGGCGTCCGGCTTCTACTGGGCCACCCGCTCCGGCGTCACCGTGGCCATCTCCGACGTCGTCGTCCCCGAGGCGAAGAAGGAGATCGTCCGCGGTTACGAAGCGCAGGACGAGAAGGTCCAGAAGCAGTACGAGCGCGGTCTGATCACCAAGGACGAGCGCACGCAGGAACTCATCGCGATCTGGACCAAGGCGACCAACGAGGTCGCCGAGGCGATGAACGACAACTTCCCGAAGACCAACCCGATCTTCATGATGGTGAACTCGGGCGCACGAGGCAACATGATGCAGATGCGTCAGATCGCCGGTATGCGTGGTCTGGTGTCGAACGCGAAGAACGAGACGATCCCGCGTCCGATCAAGGCGTCGTTCCGTGAGGGCCTGTCCGTGCTGGAGTACTTCATCTCCACGCACGGCGCCCGTAAGGGTCTGGCGGACACCGCTCTGCGTACCGCCGACTCGGGTTACCTCACCCGTCGTCTGGTCGACGTCTCCCAGGACGTCATCATCCGCGAGGAGGACTGCGGCACCGACCGCGGTCTGCGTCTCAAGATCGCGAGCCGGGACGAGACGGGCGTGCTCCGCAAGGAGGGCGACGTCGAGACGTCCGTGTACGCGCGCTGCCTCGCCGAGGACATCGTGGTCGACGGACAGGTGCTGGCCCCGGCCGGCACCGACCTGGGCGACGTCCTCATCGAGGAGCTCGTCTCCCGCGGAGTCGAGGAGGTCAAGACCCGTTCGGTCCTGACCTGCGAGTCCGCCGTCGGCACCTGCGCGATGTGCTACGGCCGTTCGCTGGCCACCGGCAAGCTGGTCGACATCGGTGAGGCGGTCGGCATCATCGCCGCCCAGTCCATCGGTGAGCCCGGTACCCAGCTGACGATGCGTACCTTCCACACCGGTGGTGTGGCCGGTGACGACATCACCCAGGGTCTGCCCCGTGTCGTCGAGCTCTTCGAGGCCCGTACGCCGAAGGGTGTCGCCCCGATCTCCGAGGCCTCCGGCCGCGTGCGGATCGAGGAGACCGAGAAGACCAAGAAGATCGTCGTCACCCCGGACGACGGCAGCGACGAGACGGCGTTCCCGATCTCCAAGCGCGCCAAGGTCCTGGTCTCCGAGGGCGAGCACGTGGAGGTGGGCCAGCAGCTCACCGTGGGTGCCACCAACCCGCACGACGTGCTGCGCATCCTGGGTCAGCGTGCCGTCCAGGTCCACCTGGTCGGCGAGGTCCAGAAGGTCTACAACTCGCAGGGCGTGTCGATCCACGACAAGCACATCGAGATCATCATCCGGCAGATGCTGCGCCGCGTGACGATCATCGAGTCCGGCGACGCCGAGCTGCTGCCCGGCGAGCTGGTCGAGCGCTCCAAGTTCGAGACCGAGAACCGTCGTGTGGTCCAGGAGGGCGGTCACCCGGCCTCCGGTCGTCCGCAGCTGATGGGTATCACCAAGGCCTCGCTGGCGACGGAGTCCTGGCTGTCGGCCGCCTCCTTCCAGGAGACGACCCGAGTCCTGACGGACGCGGCGATCAACGCCAAGTCCGACAGCCTCATCGGCCTCAAGGAGAACGTCATCATCGGTAAGCTCATCCCGGCCGGTACGGGTCTGTCCCGCTACCGCAACATCCGGGTCGAGCCGACCGAGGAGGCCAAGGCCGCGATGTACTCGGCCGTCGGCTACGACGACATCGACTACTCGCCGTTCGGCACGGGCTCCGGCCAGGCCGTTCCGCTGGAGGACTACGACTACGGTCCGTACAACCAGTAAGCGAGTCGCCTGATACGACCGGAGGGCGGTCACCCTGCTTCGCGCGGGGTGGCCGCCCTCCGGCGCGTCTCAGCGGGAGCATTCCCTCGCTTCTATGCGATGAATGGTGTTTTCTCGTGCTTCTTGTCCGCTGTGCATCGCGCCTTGGGGCGACCTCATTCTGATGGCCGGACACGTACACCTCCGGGAGGAGGCGACGAAGTGAGGCAAAGGGGTGCGTGCCTGGGCTCGACGGCCTCGTTCTGGTCGTTGTGACCGTGCTGTTCGGTCGTTGTTCCGCCGCTGCCGCTGCCGCTGCCGCTGCCGCTGCCGCACCGGGCCGGCGTCGGCCGGGCCCACGAGGCGGGTCATGGGTGCAGAGTGGAGGGGGGCGCGGATCTTGTCCGCACTGTGCGGTCCCGGTGATTCTTGCCGTGTTTTCGGCTTGTAGCCGGGAAAATATGGACGTTTGGTATTTCTTTATGGCGACAGGGGGCCCTTGAGGTCGCGGGTATATTTTTCTTCCTGGCCTTTGCGGTGTGGGACTCCGGGCGAAGGGATTCGAATGGTGTCCCACGGCCCAAGGTTGTCGCGTTGAACATGGTGGCCGGTGTGGCGTTCGCCGGGTTGTGCCTGTGGCTGCTCTCGATTTGACTCGTGGTTTAGCTCGTTCGGGCGAGGGGCCGCTTGCGGGTCCGTGCTGGTCCGGAGAAGGAGGGCGTCATGTCCCGTCGGTCCGAGCCGTCGTCGTCTCCGATGCCGCCGCTTTCGCCCGGCGGGGCCGACGGGGCCGTATGGCTTGATGCCGAGGCCGTCTGGCTGGAACGGAAAGGGACACGCCGGCGCATACCGATCGAGGCCATCGAGAACGCCCGGACGGTCGGGCGAGGCGACCGCTCGGTCGAGGTGGTGCTCTGGGGCGCCGGCGGTGTTCCGGGTCCGGCGTTCGTACTGAAGGGCCGGGAGCCTCGGGGGCGGCGCGGATCGTGGAGGCGATCAACCTGAGGAGGCCGGCGACGGGGCCGCTCCAGGGCGGTGAGTCACTGGTCGAGGAGTGGGCCGGGGGCGTGCCGGATGCGGTCTCCCGCAAGAAGCGGCGTGCCCGGGTCGAGGTGTCCGTCGTCCTGGTCGTCTATCTGGGCGGCATCGCCGGGCTGGCCCTGGCGGGAGAGATGTTCCGGATGATCATGTAGGCGACCGGGATAGGGCCGCTCGCTCTCGGCGTCCTCCTCCTCCTCGGGATCGGTCTCGCGGCGGCGCGCCGACGGCTCGCGCTGAGGGAGCGGGGGGTCAAGGTCGTGGCACGGTTCTCGCACGGCGGCGGCCAGAAGAAGTACTTCCGGTACACCGATCTGCAGGGCGGCGAGCACGAGATCGTGGCCGACTACGCCGCGCCGACGCTCGGCGGTGGTACCGAGCGCATCGAGGTCGTCTACGATCCCGCGGAACCGGACAGGGCCGTCTGCACCCTGGCGACACGGACCTTGGTCTGGCGGACGGCCGGCATCGTCCTGTTCGGGGCGCCGGTCCTGCTGTTCGGGCTCTTCATGACGGTGGGACAAGTGGTGGGACTGCTCTTCTGACCGCCGCCCCGCTCCGCCTTCCGGGCGAGCGGTTCCTCGCACCCCACTCGGTCGGGCGGCCTCGTCGTGCAGGCCCGCTCCCCGGTCCGTTGCCGGCGCTCCCGGGGCGATCGAACCCGTGAGACGTTCGGGGCGTCGGCCACGACGACATCGGCCACTCGCCGTTCGGCACGGGCTCCTGCCGGGCCGTTCCTCCGGAGGACCACGACTACGGCCCGTACGACCGGTGGGCGAGTGCCCGCGTGAAGCGGACGGAGGGCGGCCACCCCTCGGGGTAGCCGCCCTCCGGCGTGTGCGGGGCCCGGTCAGCCGATCGCGATCCGGGGGTGGGCGGAAGGGTTGATCCACGCCATGATGCGGTCCATGGTCGGGCGGGGCACGGAGACGCAGCCCGCGGTGGCGCCGCTCCCGTTGACGTGCAGGAAGATCCCGGCGCCGCGGCCCGGGACGGCGGGCCAGCGGTTGAAGTCGATCACCAGGGCCTTGGCGTACTGCGTCGGGTAGTTCACGAGGTGCTCGCTGCCCCGCTCCCCCTTCTCGGTCAGCGGGAAGTCGGCTCCGGCCGCGGTGTGCAGGGAGTTGTAGAACTTCGACTGCGGGTCCTGCACCCACCAGTGGCGGCTGTCGACCCGGGTGTACGGCATCGAGGTGCCGCCCGCCTGCACGCCGAAGCCCTCGGTGATGGTGTAGGTGCCGGACGGCGTGGTGTACGTGTTCTGGCGTCGGGTGGCGCCGTTGGTCACCCCGTTGGAGCCGACCCGGCCCGCGTCGGTGGAGAACTGGGCCTTCCAGCCGGAGGGGCCCTTCTGCCAGGCGGTCACCGTGGCGTACGAGCCGCTCGCGCGGACCGTGATCACCTGGGTGGCGTCGCCGACCTGCACCGGTACGGGGAAGGACGGAGCGGCGGGCTTGTCCGGCTCGGGCTCGGCGGTCCTCGACGGCGCGGCGGAGGCCGCCGGGGCGGAGGTGGAGGCGGACGCCGAGGTGGAGGCGGACGCCGAGACGGAGGCCGAGGCGGAGGCGGACGGGGACGCGGTGGACGAGTCCGAGGGGGAGGCCGTCGGGGACTCCTCCGCGCCGGCGGCCACCGGGGAGGCGGCCGAGGGCTCCGACGGGGCGGCTGCGTCGTCGGTCTCACTGCCGCAGGCGGTGGCCAGTAACAGGGTCGCCGTGGTGGCGAGGGCGACGACGACGGGACGGTACACGACCTGCACGTGGTGCTCCTGGATGACGGAGGGACGGCTGGAGGTGTGGGGGCGGTGCGCACGCGAAGGCGGACGCGAGTCGGTCGTGTTGGGGGCCTCGGTTCCCAACGTGCGTGATGCACAGCCTAGTTGGCGTCCTCAACCACCTCTCGGTCGCCTGTGGGAACGTTCCGGCGTGTCGTCGGGGCGGGCCCGTGGTCCGCGAGTCGTGTGTCGGCCCGGTCGTCGCGCCGCACCGACCGGACGGCCCGGCCGCGGGACCGGCGGACCGCCGCCGAGGCGCGCCCTGCGGCGGTCCGGTCGGGCGGAGCGTCTCCCGGCCGCTCGCCGGGCTAGCCCCGCACCGTGAAGCCGTGCTCGGCGCCCAGGCGGCGTAGCGTGGTACCGCCCGGGACGCCGTCCGCGTCCGCGCCGGTGTAACCGCAGCGGCGCTGCCAGGCGGCGTAGGCGGACAGGGTCTGCGTGCCGTAGTGGCCGTCGGCGTGCTTCGCGGCCAGCAGCCCCTCCGCCACCAGGGCCCGCTCCACGGTCCTGACACCGCTGTAGGTGACGGGGGCGCCCGGCGCGGGCGGGTTGCTCCGGGCGGCCGCCACCAGCCGGGACAGGTCCACCACGGGCCGCGACGGAGGGGCCGGGGCGGCGCCGCCGAGGCGGACGGCGACGCGGTCCCGCAGGGCGGCCATCGAGAAGCCGCGGGGGTCGATCTTGGTGTGGGTCCACTCCTTGTGGCCGATCACCGAGCGCGCGCTCCAGCGGTGGGCGCGGCAGACGGCCGCCGACACCGCCTCCACCGCCTCCAGCTGCGCGGCCGGCCAGGGGTCCTTCCCGTCGCCCAGGTTGACGCATTCGAAGCCGTAGAAGCGGGCGTTGCCGTCGGTGTTGTTCTCGTCGGGGGCCGGTAGCCCCGCGGACTCGGCGATCACCGCGCGCAGCACCTCGTCGTCACCGGAACCGGCGTGGTTGGCGCGACCGTTGCCCACGAGGTGGACGGTGCCGTCCTTGGCGATGACGCCGTGGCAGAGGGGGCCGGGAAGGCCCGAGTGGCCCTCGGAACAGAGACGCACGGTGGCGGCGGTGCCGCTGGTCACCGTGTGGTGGATCATCACGCCGTGGACGGGGCCCCAGGCTCCCTTGTGGTTGCGGTTGCGGGTGCGCCAGCCGTCGTGTTCGACGACCTTGACGCCCTCGTCGCGCAGCGCCCTGAGGAGTGCGCCGGCGGAGAGGGGTGCGGCCATGAGGAGGTCCTTTCGGTCGCTGGTCCGGCCGTGGCCCCTCGTCCCGTGCTTCCCGGACGGGTGGGGGAGGGGGCCTCGGCACTGCGGAGGAAATGACGGGGCGCCGGCACCGCCCGGGGAGGGCGGTGCCGGCGCGGGGTGGGGACGGGCTGCGGTGCGGGGCGCGCCGGTCAGTGAGCGGTGAGCTCCCAGGCCGCCACCGCCACGCCCGCCAGGGCGGTGAGGGTGGCGATGCCGGCCAGCGGCCAGCGGGCGCGTTCCAGTTCGTCCAGGCGCATCTCGTGGTCGGCGAGCTGCCGGTCGGTCTGGTCGCCCCGCTGCACCAGCAGGGCGAGCGAACCGTCGACCCGGGCGAATCCGGTCTCCACGCTCGTCCGCAGCCGTTCGAGTTCGAGGGCCACGGACGCCGGGTCGTGCGGATCGGTCTCGGTCATCCGCGCCCCCCGGCCGCCCGCCCGTCCGGTTCCACGGAACCGTCGGCCGGGCCGGTGGCGCGCAGCCACGCCGGCAGCAGGGCCTGCACCCCGGTCAGGGACATGACCCGCGACGTCGCGCCGGCCACGGCCAGTGCCGTGGCCACCCACGGGAGGGAGCGCGACAGACCCGCGCTGTCGATGATCACCGGCAGCAGCGCCGCCACCGCCAGCAGGGTCTGGACCACGGTGCGCGCGGCCCGCCGGTTGGCGTCGGTCATGGACTCACTCCTCCACGTCGAATCCGTGCCTGTCACCGAGGGCGCGCAGGCTGCTCGTACCGGGGATGCCGTCGGCGTCGGCGCCGCTGTAGCCGAGGCGGCGCTGCCAGGCGGCGTAGGCGTCGACGGTGGTGGTGCCGTAGTGGCCGTCGACGTAGCCCTCGGTGAGCAGGCCCTCGGCCGCCAGGGCGCGCTCGACGTGGATCACGCCGCCGTAGGTGACCGGGGCGCCGGGGGCGGCCGGGTCGGTCAGGGCCGCCTCGACCAGCAGGGAGAGGTCGACCACCGGCCAGGACGGCGCCTGGCCCAGGCGAGTGGCGACACGGCCTCGCAGGTCGCCCATGGCGAAGCCGCGCGGGTCGATCTTGGCGTTGGTCCACTCCTTGTGGGCGATGACCGAACCGGCGCCCCAGCCGTGGGCGCGGCAGACCGCCGCGGAGGCCCGCTCGATCGCGTCCAGCTGGACCTCCGGCCACGGGTCGGCGCCGTCGCCCAGGTTGACGCATTCGAAGCCGTAGAAGCGGGTGTTGCCGTCGGTGTTGTTCTCGTTCGGGGCCGGCAGCGCCGTCTCGGCGATCACCGCGGCCAGGACGTCGTCGTCACCGGAACCGGCGTGGTTGGCGCGGCCGTTGCCGACCATGTGGACGGAGCCGTCCTTGGCGATGACGGCGTGGCAGAGCGGGCCGGGCAGGCCCTCGTAGCCGTTGAAGCACAGATCGACGGTGGCGGCGGTGCCGGAGGTGACGGTGTGGTGGATCATCACACCGTTCACCGGTCCCCAGGCCCCGATGTGATCGCGGTTGTTGGTGCGCCAGCCGTCGTGCTCGACGACGGTGAGGCCCTCGGCGCGGAGGGCGGCGACGAGGGCGTCGGCGGAGAGGGGAGTGGCCATGTCTCTTCCTTCTTCTCTGGGCGGGGACGGGGGTGCGGGGGTGCGCGGCGCCGGGTCAGGCGACCGCGGCCCAGATGGCGTTGGCGTCCGCGACGACGGCCGTGGCCGGGGCGAACGAGCTCGGCAGGGAGGTCTGGCCGGTGGTGGAGAGCCGGGCGTGCCGGGCGATGCCGTGGTTGGGCATCCGCGCGCTGCCGCCCGGGTAGTCGCCCTGGCTGGCGCCGCGGAGGAGGCCGAGGCCGGAGGTGGTGCCGTTGAGGAGCAGGGCCACCCAGTAGAGGCCGGCGGGCGCCTCGTAGGCCGATCTCAGCGGGCACACCACCGTGGCACCGGTGGTGGCCTTGAAGTGGTTGGTGAGGGCGGTGGTGGTGCCCACCTGCCGGCCGGCGCTGTTGTAGAGGCCGGCGAACGAGGAGGCGCTGATGGCTCCGCCGGAGGTGGAGTACCGGTTCAGGTAGAACACCACGCTGTTGATGGTGGCGGGCGCGTACAGCGGTACGCCGATGAGGTAGACGTGGCCGGTCAGCGGGGACTGCTCGCTGGCGTCCGCGGCGGTGGCCGGGTCGAAGGCCCAGGCGGTGAAGCCGAGGGCCGACGGGGTCCACGTGCCGGCCGCGGCGACGGAGTCGACGTAGGCGCGTGAGGCGAGGTGGTCGGGGCTGCTCGGCAGGGCGGCCGTCGACGGCGGGGTGGTGAAGGTCTTGGCCCCCGCCACCGTCTGGTCGCCGGTCAGGGTCACGGCGGTGCCCGCCGCGACCGCGGCCACGTCCGAGGCGGTCAGCTGGACCGCGCCGGCCTTGCCGTTGACCGAGGTCACCGGAGAGCCGTCGATGGGCAGGTAGCGGGCGTCGCCCGCCGCCTGGGTCAGCGCGGACAGGTCGGCGGCGGTGATCACCACCTCGCCGGTGCGGCCGTTCACCGAGGCGACCTGGCCGCCGAGGGCGGGGAGCTGCGACAGCGGGACCTTCCCGTCGGTGCCGAGCTGGGCGACGCCGCTCGGCGCGCCGGCCGTGTCGACGGCCAGCGCGCCCACGTCGGCGGCGGTGAGGGTGATGTCCGGGGTGGTGCGGCCGTTGACCGAGCGGACCGGTCCGGGCGGGCCGGCCGGTCCCAGCTCGCCCTGCGGCCCGGGCGGCCCGGGGACGGCGACGTAGTTCGGGGTGGACGGGTCCGCGGGCCGGACGTCGGCGAGGTCGACCGCGGGGTGCGCGGCGGACAGCGCCATCCGGTAGCTCCGGGCGGAGAGCCCGGAGATCTTCTCGGTCACCCGGTACGTCCAGTCGACCGGGTTCCAGCCGGGTGCGTCGGTGGCCGGCAGGACGGCCGAGAGCCGGCCGTCGGCGTCCAGGACCGCCGTGGTGGGACCGCCCACGAGCACGTCGGTGTCGGAGTGGGCCAGCAGGGCGGGCGGGCGGAACTCCACGGTTCCGGTGAGCGGGGTGCCGTCCGGGGCCAGATAGCGTGCCGTGACACGGACGGTGGGGATGGATTCGGGCAGCACTGTGCCTCTCCTTACGGGGTCGGGGTGCCGGAGGACGGGAGCCGGCGCGGTGTGGGCCCCGGGGCGGGGCGGTGGGTCAGGACTGGACGCCGTACAGGGCGAGGGGGCGGCAGCGGACGGTGTCGCCGGTGGCGGCCACCCGTGCCTGGACCTCGAAGACGACGGGTGCGTCGAAGTCCACGGTGACCTCGTCGACCAACAGGAATTCGTCGACGGGGGTGCCGTCCTCGGCGGTGGCGGAGCCCGCCGGGCCCGCCTGGACGCCGTTCACCAGGAGCCGTACCTCCGCGCCGGCCGGGCCCTCGAGGGCGATCCGGCAGTGCAGCCGCGGGTGCTGCACGATGCCGGGGCCGCGGTAGAGCGTGGTCCACTCGGTGGAGCCGGTCGACTCCCACCGGGCGGCGGCGGCGGGACCGGGCAGGGGGTACGGGATGTACGGGCGGGCGAGACCCCGGTGGACGGAGTCGTCCGCGACGACGACGTTGCCGCGCCGGTCCAGGATCCGCACCGACTGCACCGGCAGTGTGTCGGGGCTGGCGGTCCACACGGTGAGGGCGAGCGAGCCGTCGTCGCGGCGGACCACCAGACCCTGCTGGGGCGTGTTCCCGTCCCGGTCCGGTGCGACCCGCCCCAGGTAGAGCAGGTCCTCACCGGCCGGGGTCCGCACCCGCAGGCGGCCGCCGTCACCGATGACGATCTCGCCGTCGCTGACCTGGTTGCGGGCGGGGCTGGTGTTGGCGCTGCCCATCAGCTCGCGGACCTGGCGTTCCAGGGCGCGGATGCGGTCGAGCAGGTCGAGCGGGATGATCGCCATCCGTCACACCTCTTCCAGGTAGAGCGTGGCCGTCTCGGGCTTGGTGCGTTGCGGCGGGTTCACCGCGAGCCCGACGATCCGGTAGGGCCGGTCGAGCCCTTTGGCGTGCCACAGGTCGTGGATGCGCAGCCGGACGACGGCGCCCAGCAGGGCGGGGGTGATGGTCCCGTCGAGCGTGACGGTGATCTCCGGGATCGTCTCCGGCCTGCTCTGCCGGGTGAGTTCGGCGCGGGCCAGCGAGCGCAGGGTCGCCTCGTCGGTGACACCGCTGTGGTCGGAGGTCTGCTCCAGCCGGGGCCAGCCGTCGGCCAGTGCCGCCGGCGCGGTCTCCGCCACGGTCAGCGGCTCGGACTCCTTCGTCTGGTCGGTGCCGGCGGCCTCGCCGCGTGCCACCCACACATTGGCCTGCACGGTGGAGTCCGTGGGCAGGCTGTAGGTGACGACCTGGCCGGGGTGGGTCACCACCAGGTCGGACTGGCCGGCGACGATCCGCGGGGAGCCGAGCTGCAGCCGCTTCACCCGGCGGTTGCGGGCGTCGCGGAAGCAGTGGATCCGCCACTCGAAGCCGTCGGTGAGCTGCGCCAGCTTGTCCAGGAGTTCCCGGACCCGGCCGAGTGCCGAGTAGGGGTACGCGTAGTCGCGCCGTACTCCCGACATCTCGTTGCCCAGCGTGATGCCGATGTCGCCGCCCGGCTGGTCCTGCATGTGCCGGACCAGGGCCCGGGCGATGTCGAACTGGTCGGTCGCGGTGTCGGCCAGGCCGCGGGAGAGGATGCGGTGGTCCAGGTACGAGTCGAAGGTGCCCGCCTGGAACTGCACGGTGACCCGGCCCTGTTCGTCGCAGGCCGGAGT
Organism: Streptomyces sp. 12E; assembly: GCF_055633275.1. Classification (NCBI taxonomy): domain Bacteria; kingdom Bacillati; phylum Actinomycetota; class Actinomycetes; order Kitasatosporales; family Streptomycetaceae; genus Streptomyces; species Streptomyces sp. 12E. The sequence goes on from NZ_JBVNCJ010000001.1 coordinate 4,317,326, forward strand.
GATGGTCCACAGCACTCCGCCCCACCAGATGTCGCCGCCGCGCTCCAGCCACACCGCGGTGCGGCCCGGCCGGAGGGCCGCCCGCGCCCGGGCGGCGAGGGCCGCCTCCGGGAGCGGGACGGTCGCGGTGAGCGATCCGGCCTTGCCGATGTAGTCGTCGAACTTGGCGTCCGTCAGGGGCAGCACGTCCACGATCTGGTCGGTGCGCAGATCGCAGAAGAGCGCCCGGTAGACGGGGGTGAGGGAGGACTCGTTCACCGCGGCCTCACAGCCACGGGTCGATGCGCAGGAAACGGGAGTCGTACCAGTTCCGGCTGGAGGACGCCGACGACTGGTAGGTCAGGGTCGCGTGGTGCGCGGCGCCGGGCTCCAGGCCGGTGATCTTGAACGTGTGGGACACGCTCGACGCCCGGTTGCTGGTGGTCACCGCCGAGCGGGTCTCGTGCGGTTCGACCAGCACGGAGCCGTTCTTGCGGACGGTCAGGGACATCCGGGCCGTCTGACCGTCCACCCCCGTGTTGCCGAGGAAGCCGAGTGTCACCAGGACCGCGCCGGACACCGGGGCGGTGAACGACGCCGTGACCTTCGGCGCCGCGGTGGAGCCGGGCTCCAGGGACTCCGTCCAGGTGGTGACGGCGGAGTAGCCGCCGTCGTTGTCGTACGCGAACGCGGTCGGCGGCACCGCGACCGCCGGGCGCCACCCCTGGCCGTCCCAGCGCTGCAGGCGTCCGCCCTCGTCGCGGTACTGGCCGGCGTACTCGCCGGTGGCCAGCGCGTCCTGCGGGGCGATGCCGCCGACGTGGCGGGGGTAGACCGTCCAGCGGGAGCCGTCCCAGCGCTGCAGCTGGGCGCCGGTGTCCCGGTACTGGCCCGGGTAGCCGCCCGCGATCTCACGGTTGTGGGTCTCCGGCAGGATGCCGCCGACCGCGACGGTGGCCTCCCGCAGATCGTCCACCGCGGTGTCCCAGTGGATGGCCTCGTTGCCGACGGAGGCGCCCGCCGGGACCTCCACCTGGGCCAGCGGCAGCGAGGTCGGGGGGAGGGCGGGCGGCTGCGGGGTGCCGGACGGCTCGCCCTGGACCACCTCCAGGACCGCCTCGGTACGGCCGTTGCCGCTGTCGAACTGGGCGTCGTAGACCCGCAGCACCACCAGGTCGATGCGCGGGTTGGCGGCGTCGCCGTCCGCGAAGGTGACCGTCGTGTAGTCGGTCAGGACCACCGGATAGGCGCCGGCCGCCTCGGAGCCCTGGATGACGGCCCGGCCCGGGGCCACCGTGGCCGTCATGCCGGCGTTCTCACCGAACACGTAGAGGCCGGACATGCGGAACTCGCCGCCCGGCGAGCCGGGGACGATGCCGGAAAGGGTGCTCAGGCCGTCGGTCGGGGCCATGGTGCCGAGAGGGGCGAGACGGGTGTCGGTCCTGGACTGGCCGGACTCGGTCTCGGTGCGGTTGATCAGCCATGCGCTGCGCACGGGCATGTCGTCCTCCTGAAGGGTGCCGTGGGGATGTCGGGTGGGCTGGGGCGAGCGGGCGGACGCGGGCCGGTCACCAGTGGGCGTCGCGCCAGCGGACGGTGACCGAGGCGTCCGGGTCCGGCTCCAGGTCGTCGGAGCGGAAGACCAGCGGGGTGCGGCCCGGCTCGAGGTGGAACAGCTGTTCCGGTGAGGAGGCCGAGGTGGCGGTGTAGAGCCGGGAGGCCGTGCCGTTCAGCAGGACCGTGCCGGTCTCGGTGTCCACGGTGAGGACGTCCTGCGGTCCGAGCGCGATGTCGTACTGGAGCCGCCGCCCGTCGCTCAGCCGGGTCAGGGCGGGACGGCGGAGCGGCCCGCGGAACTCGATCACGGGACGGGTGGCGGCCGATCCCGCGTTGAGGACGGTGAACGCGCCGGCGCCGCCCGTGCTGCCCCAGTCGAGGGGGAAGGCCAGGCCGAGCCCCTGCTCGCCCTGCCACACCAGTCCGTCCTCGGTGCGCGGAAGCCTGGCCTCCGCGCTGTGCTCCTCGACGCTGTAGCGCCGGGGGTCGGTCGCCGTCCACTGGACGGTGGCCCTGGCTATGCCGTCCCGGGCGAAGGAGCGGTCGTTGGGCACGACGCGGCGGCTGACCCGCGCCTTCAGGGCGAGGGCCTCGCCGTGCAGGCGGACGGTCAGCCACTGCTCGCCGCCCTCGGCTCCGGTCGCCGCCCGGAAGCCGGCGGTGGCGTCGTGGGCGGAGAGTCCGGCCGCCGCCGGCGGCAGCAGCCAGACGGACGCCTCGACGATCCTGGGCTGCGCCCAGCGGGCACCCGGCCAGGCGCCGTGCTGGTCGGGGCGGGCGATGTCACCGGTGTCGAGGGCGGGCAGGTCCTCCCAGCCGGTGACGCCGCTGCGGTCGATCTGGTACGGGGTGCCCGGACCCATCAGCAGGCCGGCCCACTGGATCTGCCCGTCGCGGGTGATCAGTGAGCCGGGTCTGGCGAGGGGCGGGCCGGTGAGGAACGCTGTTTCGGCCATGACGGGCCGTCACCTCCACGGGGTCGGTGCTCGGGGCGGGGAGGGCGCGGCCGCCCTCAGGCGGCACACGCGGTGCGGTGCAGGAAGAGCAGGTCGGCGGCGACGGCGAGCGGACCGTGGCCGTCCGGGGCGACGTAGGTGTGCAGCCGGGACGGGTCCGCCGGGCGCCGGGCGCCGGCGGCAGACGCCTCGGCCGGACGGAGCCGGTCCAGTGACGACAGCGGACGGACGTGCGAGGCCGGGGTGCCGGATCCGGACGGATCGACCACGCCGCCCTCGGCGAGCATGGGGATCTTGTCGAGGTGGACGCCGAACTTCTTGCCGAGGAACTCGCCGCCGAGGTCGTTCAGGCCCTCGATGATCCAGTTGGCGAAGGCGATCAGGCCGTTGAGCGGTCCCTTGATCACGCCGAGCGCGGTCTGCAGGCCGGTGCCGACGAAGCCGCCGATGCCCCGGAGGGAGTCGTCCAGGGCGTTCTTCACCCGGGTGTAGGCCTTCGGCAGGGTGCCGGTGAACCACCGCCGGACGCCGTCCACCGCGGCCCGCACCCCGCCGAGGGCACGCGAGGCGATGCTCCGCAGCGGGGCGAGCGCGCCGTTCACGGCGGACCGGGCCGCTTCGAACCCCTTGCGGACACCGGGGCCGACGACGGTCAGCACGGTGGTGATCAGGGTCAGGTAGCCGGTGAAGTACGTGCCGACCGCCTTGCCGACGAGTTTCATCAGCGGCGTGAGGAACGTGACGACCGACCGGAAGGTCTCCCGCACCCTGGCGAAGACCTGCTTCATGACCCGCTGCCCCGTCTCGGAACTCAGGGCGAGTTCCAGGAGGTGGGCGAGGACGGGCACGAGGACGGCGAGGGCCAGCCCGAGCGGATTGCCCTTCGCGACGGTGTTCATCGCGGTCATCACGATGCCGCCGACGACGGCGGCCGCGCCGAAGGCGGTCAGCGCCGTACCGAGGGTGCCGCCGATGGTGCTCATGTCGACCGCCATCGTCAGGAGACCGCTCGCGCCCAGGGCGAGCCCGGCCAGGCCGGCCCTGCCCTTCTTCGCGGGTGCGGTGATCCGCTTCACGCCGGCGGTGGCGGTGGTGGCGCCGCGGCCGAGTGCCTGCACGGTGCGGGCGCTCGCGGTGGCCCCGTTCTTCATCCTCGACAGCGCGGTCTGCGCCTGCCGGGCCGCCGGGGCCAGGCCGCCCGCCTGGCCGGCCGCCCTTCGCACACCGGTGACCAGCGACTTCAGTGCCCCCGACACCTGGCCGACCCGGCTGCGGAAGTCTCCGACCGCCGGGGCGACCCCCCGCAGGAGCCGCTGGATCCGGAGGGCGGGGGAGGCGGAGAGGGCCGCGGCGCTCATCCGCGTGCCTTCGCCAGGAAGTAGAGGGCACGGGCGGTGTCCTCCAGGTCGGCCGACGGCGCCTCGTAGTAGTTCTCGATCTGGAAGCCGGCCGCCGCGCCGGTCCCGGCGTTGAGCGCCTGGGCACGGCTCTGGCGGGCGGTGTAGGACAGCAGGCGGTTCAGCTTGGACAGCGGCAGGACGGCCTCGGCCTCACCGGCCTCGGCGAGGATCGCCGGCACACCTCCGGCGCGGGGCCGGACGACGCCGCCCTCGGCGAGACGGGGGATGGTGGGCAGGCTGACGCCGAAGGTCTTGCCGCCGACGAGCGGCACCCAGCCGGGCACGCTGACCTTGATGCCGTTGACCTTGCGGATCATCGAGTTGATCAGGTCGATCACGCCGTTGATCGGGCCCCTGACGGCGCCCTTGACCCTGTTGAAGGCCCTTCCGGCGATGTCCTTGAGCCCGTTCCAGGCGCTGGACATCTTGTTCCTCACGGTCTGGAACGCCTGGGGGATCGCCGTCCGGACCCAGTTGACCACCGGCATGATGGCCGACTTGACGCCGTTCCAGACGCTGCGGACCACGTTCCTGACGGCGTTCAGCACGGTGGTGATGGCCGACCTGATGGCGTTGAAGGTCTTCTTGACGACGCTGGAGACGGCCTTGACGACGGTCGAGACGGATTTCTTGATGCCGTTCCAGACGCTCTTGATGAGGGCGGCGGCCTTCTTCATGATGGGGCCGATCGCCTTCATCACCGCGCTGATCACGGTGCGGACGGCGGTGAAGGCCTTCTTCATCACGTTCTGCATGGTCTTCGACTGGGCCGCCATCGCGACGACCTTCTCGACCAGCGGCATCAGCATGCCGAGAAGCCGCGTGAAGATGTTGCCCTTCATCGACTTGTTCAGCTTGTCCTGGCCCTTGGCGGCCTTGGTGGCGCCCTTCTGGTAGGCGCCGAGGTTCTTGCCGGCGGTGCTCCCGGCCCGGCCGGCCTTGGCGATCGACTTCTCGGCCTTGTCGGAGGCGGTCTTGAGGTCCTTGAGTTCTTTTTCGGCACCTTGTACGGCGGTCTTGAAGGACTTGATCCTGGACGAGCTCTGCTGGCCGGCGGTCCCGACGTTCCTGACGGCCGTCGAGGCGCCGGAGGCTTTGCTCTTGAAGTCCTGGAGGGCGGAGGATCCCCTTTTCAGGGAAGTGACCAGCGACATGCGTTTCTCCTGGGGTGTGGCGGGCCGGAACGGGGTCTGGGGAGTTTTGGGGCGCCGACCCGCAGCGCATGGTCAAACAGAGTGGAAGGCAGGACAAGCAGTGGCGGCGGGGGCGACCGGAGTAGCTGATCTGTCGACTGGCCGACGCTGTCCGGCGATCCGCCGCATCTGATTTCCCGATACCGGTTCCGGAGGCGCTGGAGGGTTTTCTTTTGAATTCCTCTGGAGTGGAGGGTCACTTTTTCAGTGGAGCGATCAGCGGAATTCATGCCTCCAGACGGTGATGTCTGCGATGACCTGTCATCGGCAGGGCAGCGTAATCCGCCCGCATCACCCGAGAGCGGCGACCAACTGATCGATTCTCGTGTGCAACTCGTTGAGTTCGGCTGCGGCAGCACGTGTGGAGGGGATGGTTCCGGGCGAGGCGGCGACGGTTCTGACCCGTTCCTGGGCGTTCCTCGTGTCTGCCCGGGCGCGAGTGTTGTCGGCGACCCGCTTGTCCAGACCGTCGATCCTCTTGTTCAGCTTCTTCACAACCTCTTTTATCCGGCGGGACAACCGATGATCGAGGTCGTGGAAACGGCGGTTGAGTTCCAGTTCCGCGTTGTGCTGGCTGGTGCGGAACTGCTTGTCCCACTCTTTGCGTTTTGTTAGGTGGTTCGCCCAGCGCAGGACATTGCGGTTCACCTTCTCCGTCAAGTCGACCAACGTGAAGTCATACTTGATGATGGTGAGCCCGATGGAGGCCAGGGTGCCGGCCACTGCGGCCGCAGTCAGTGCGGTCACGAGCCCCATGAATTCCGGGGTTTTGAAGGGTCGCTTGTCAGGGTTCCAGGTCGACTTTCCGGCTTTCTCGACCTCGGTGGAGATCATTTCCTTCAGGGAGGCCTCGAAAGTCTTCTGCTTCTCCTTCTTCTTCTCGTCCTCCTTGACGAGGAAGGAGAGCTTTTCCTTGTCGAGCTTCGTCTGTATCTGAGCCGTGAGCCGCGAATTCTGTGCGGCCAGGTCCTCCCTGAGTTGTTTTATCTGTTCTTCGGGGCTGCTCATCGTGGTCCTCGCCGTCCTCTGATATCGTCAGCCGAGTGAATGACTCGATCGATGTGGGTGCGACGGTGAATGGCTCGGGCGGTACGTTACCGCTCCGTCATCTTTTTGTGGTTGTCGGAGTGTTTTTCCAGTTTTGCGGGGTAACGCTCCTTATTGAGTTGTTCAGCCGGGTGGGGGACCTGGCGAACTGCGGTGACCGGATGGCCGGCGTCTGCGAAGAGGGGTCGGCGCTGCTCGGCCTCGGGGCTCCGGCCTTCATCATCGGCGTCCTGGTTTTCGGCCTCCTGGACAGGAGCGCCGGATGGTCGGGGCCTGCGAAGGTGTTCAGCGGGTTTTCTCTGCTTTATGGAACGGCGGGCATCGGGCTGGCCTTCGTATGGAATGCGGTCACCGCGGAAAGCGTCGCTTGGGCCGTGCTGGCCGGCTCGATAGCGATTCTTCCGCTCTGGGTGTTCGTGGTACTGGTCAGAGGGTTCTTCACAGGCCTGCGCGAGGATGGGATAAGGGGGTGGGTGAAAGTAACATTCTGGGTGCTCGAAGACCTGCCTCGGTCGAAGCGCGAGCGAAAGCGGATCGCGCGGTCAAGAGGCGTGGGTTCCAGGCGTATACGGAACGGAAGACTGGTGCCCGAGGCGCGTCAGGAGAAAATCCACTGGGCTCTGTTCGTCATTGAATCGTGCGCAGCTTTGGTTGGCGGGGTGCTGGTCGGGTTGTTTTTCATCGTCGCTGTTTCCTGAATGTGCTCGAGTCGGGCGGATGGGCTGACTACTGCTGTCCGGATCGCCTCTGAGCGGAGAAACGTGTGCGGCAATGCCCTTTTCGACAGCCTTCCGGGGCATGGCGGGGCTGCGGGCCGGGTGAGTCTGCCGGTGACGGCCGGGCATGCCGGTTCGGACAAGGCCAGCGTGCGGGCACGGGCACGACCTCGTTGATCAGGGAAGTGTCGAGTTCACGTGATCACAACCGAAGAGCGTGCCTGCGCTCTCGTCCTCTCCCGTGCAGCCGGGCCTGGAACGACTGGCCCGTACCCCGTCCCCGCAGCCGCTGCCCGACGCGGTGCGCCTGACCCGGACCCGCGCGGCGGACGTGGCCGGCGCCTCCCGCGACAGCAATCGTGATCGTCGTCGCGGCGGGCGTCCTGGCCGCACCCCGGACCACTCGGATGAACGCGATCAGCCACACCTCACGCACTCGACCGGGCAAACGGCAAGGCCCCCACGGTGCAGCGTGGGGGCCTTCCTGCAGTCCGCGATGAGCTCAGCTCATGTGAGGTCGATGCGCCATGTTCCGGAGGACTGGATCCTGACGAAGCCGGGTTCCGGGACCGTGGCGGTGCCACGCGTGTGTCCTTCGATATCCGTCAGACTCTCCTCTCCGTCAGAAAGGGCGTAGAAGTTGATCTTTGTGGTTCGATGGGCATCCTTATGGTTGAAGTCGAACCGAAAGCAGCCCTGTGCGTTCCGCCATGCGAATACCTCGGACCCTACTCCTGTGACGCTCTTGTCCAGGACTCGGAGGTCCTCGACGGCCACCCGATCGAGCGTCCATCGTGCGATACCGTTTCCAGCCTCGCGCTTGGGTCGCGCTATCTCCACATGTGTGTATCGGGTGGGCAGTACGAACATGTGGGGATCGGTGCCGAAGGAGTCGAAAAGGTGGCCGCCGCGCTCTTTTATGGCCGGTGTGTCCATGACCGGGGTTACGGAAAAGCTGGTCATAGGTCCCCGAGATCGCAACACGAGGACTGCCGGAGTTCCCGCTCGTCGGGCGACCGGAATCGTCCTTGTCTTCCAGCCGGTGACCGGAAAGCCCGGGAAGTTCATCGTTCCCTCCTTGCTGATCGAAAACAGCATGCGGAGGCTAGCAGGAATGCGTTGCCCCGGTTCTTCTTCTGCGCTCCGACGCCGGCTGACCGTTCCTCCTCCGAGTTGCCGGGGACGCGTGTGGTTGTTCCGCAGCAGATCAATACCGAGTCCGGGAGCGTCGGACACCGGACTCCGCAGCGGTCGGGCGGACCCCTGTGGCGTGTGCTCCCGCCGAGGTGACTGTGTGTCAGCGAGGTACGCTGAGAGTCATTCGGCGAGTTCCGCGGGGTCGGGGAGCCAGGGCGGGGCATGGGGTGGGAGGGCGGTCCGGCGGTGGCGAGGCGGGTGGGGGGCGGTCGGGAGGACCGGGCGGTGGACTGGCTGGTGATCTCGCCGGATCTGCCCCATCTGATCGCGCGGGTCTCCGAGCTGGTGCTGCGGGACGGCTTCGATCCCGACGAGCTCGTGGTGATGCCCCGGTCCGAGGTCGACCGCAGGGAGACGGCGGCCTTCTCCGCCGGCTGGGCGGAGGCCATGCGCACCGACCTCCCCGCCGTCCGGCGCGAGTACGAGCGCCGCATCGCCGACGCCTACGCGAAGGGCCAGGCCGTCGGCACGGGGGCGCGCCGCGGCGGGGCCCCGCTGCGCAGGTCGGGCACCTCCGAAGAGGGCGCCGCCGTGATCCCGCTTCCTTTCGCGGACCTCCTGGCGCCGCCGCCCAGGGTGGTGGCGGCCGAGGAGCGCGTCGTGAGCGAGCAGGAACGGTTCGACGAGCGTCGCCCCCCGAGCTCCTCCGAGCTGGAGGAGGAGCTCGCGGAACGGGAGCGGCGGGTGGCGCGTGCCGCCCGGCGGGTCCTGGGAGGAGCGGTGCCCGTGCCCAGGACGCCGCCGGCCGGGCCGGCGGCGGCACCGGAGGAGCAGCGGGAGCAGCACCACCGGGCCGACGACGAAACGGCCCCCGCTTCCGCGGCGGACACCGGCACGGCCGGCGCCCAGGGACGCGGCGAGCCCCGCCTGTCGGAGCGGGCCAGGGCTCTGGTGGACGAGCTGCAGGAGTGGGCCCCCGTGGTGAAGCAGGACGACGGCCGCTGACCGGGGTCAGGCGAAGAAGCCGGCCAGTTCCGCGGGGGTGGGCAGACCCGGGGCGTCCTCGGCCGGGGCGGACCCGGCCGTCGGTTCCCCGGGCCGCGGCACCGGCTGCGGAGGCTCCGGGGGGTCGTCGTCCTCCCCGGTGTTCACACTGGCGAACATCCAGTTGGCGACCGCCAGGTGGTCGACGGCTGCCGCGAGCAGGTAGTCGGTGACCGACCACTCGGCGGCCTCCCCGTGCAGTTCACGGTTGAGCGAGGCGTCCGGCGGCAGGTGCCGGATCAGCACCAGCAGCCGCCGCGACGACAGCTCCTCGCGGTGCCAGTCGAGCAGGTCCACGCCGTAGTGGCGCAGCAGGTCGGCTTCGAGGGCCTCGGCGTGTTCTTCGACGAACGCGTCGAGGCTCAGCCTTCCCCCAGGCCCATCCCCGTCTCCTTGCCGTACGCCTCGAGGATGGCGCCGATGTCCTGCATGGTCACCTCGTGCTTCTCGAAGCGGGCGAACTGCTGCTCGCCCATCAGGAGCTTGAGCAGGCCGTCGACGTCGTTGTCGTCGAGCCGGCGCAGGGCGCGCGCGGTGGCCCGGGAGAGCTCGGTCGGGAGGGTGAAGGTGTCCTCGTCCAGGTCGAAGGACCAGGTGCGGCCGAGGGCTTCCAGGCGCTGGGCGCGGGCGGCGTTGACGTCGAAACGGGCCATGGCGGGTCGTACTCCTTGGTGGTGGTGAAGAGGGGGGCGGAACGGGCCGGGGGTGGGCCGCCCGGTGGGCGGTCCACCCCCGGGGCGGGTCAGGCGGCGGCGTAGGAGTTGTCCTGCATCAGGAACTTCGCCAGCGGCTGGTCGTCGCCGCTGGACATCGCGGTGAAGGTGATGCCCAGCTGGGCCGCGGCCTTGCGGCCGAGCTTGATGTCGTCGGACGCGGTGACCTGGCCGCGCGGGATGTAGATGCGGTAGGTGACCTTGGTGTTGACGCCGTCGGCGGTGCCGTCCGCCTTGATGTCGTTGAACTCCAGGGCCAGGGCGCGGGGGTCGGCCTGGGCGTAGTCGGCGAGGTTGTACTCGAAGACGTCGGTGGACCCGGTCACCGGCTTCACCGCGCCGCCGCCCATGAAGAACGGGAGCGTGTCCTCGTTGAACTGGAGCAGGGAGAACTTCAGCGTCAGCTCACGGTCCGAGTAGACGAAGTGGACCGGGCTGACCGCCTGCCAGGCGTCGATCGGCTCCAGCTTGTCCTTCTTGCCGAAGGTGACGCCGTCGGAGGTGGTGTAGCCGAGGTCCTTCCAGCCGGTCCATTCGGTCTCGGCCTCGCCGGTGCCGAAGGCCGGGAGCACGGTGTCGGCGTCGGCGACGTAGAGACGGCCGGTGCCGGCGATGCGGATCTCGGAGGCGTTGCGTCCTGCCATGGTGGTGTTTCTCCTTGGGACGGGGTGAGTGGGTGCGTGCCACTCCCGGGGAGGGCCGGGCATGGCGAAGGCCCCCGCCGGGAAGGCGGAGGCCTCGTTCGGGGGCGGCCGGGGCCGCGGACGTCAGTGGACGTCGATGGAGAGGCGCGTGACGCTCACGTAGCGGTTGGCCGCGCGGTAGAGGTAGTCGGGCAGCCAGCGCGGGCCGTCCATCTCCTCGACGTCGCTGACGTAGTTGCCGCCGAGCCGCTGGTCCATCAGGGCCAGCAGCGTCCGGCGGGCGGAGTTGGCCAGTACGTGGGCCTGGGCCTTGGTGGGGCCGTAGACCTCCAGCTCGATCAGCGGCATGTCGACGTGCAGGTCGCCGGTCCAGGCGCCGCCGCGCCGGTTGACCAGGACGGCCGGCTGGGTGCCGTCGAACTCCGGCGGCGGCTCGACGGCGACCAGCGCCGTCGACAGGGCCGGGTCGTCCGCGAGGACTTCGGCGACCAGCTCCTCGACGTCGGGAAAGGAACTCGGGGGAGGCGTGGACATGACGTTCTCCTCGGGACTGGCGGAGGGAGACGGGCGGAAGGAGGAGCCGGGCCTGTCGGGCGGTGCCCGCGGGGCGGGAGGGAGAGGGGCGCGGACACCACCCGACGACGGGCGGCGGACCCGCGCCCCGGCCGGGGGCACAGCTCCGCCGCTGCACCAACTGTGACAGAGAGCGTGCGCGCGCGCAACTAATTGGCGTGGGGGCGGTCGCGCGCGGGCTCGGCGGACCTGTCGCGGGCCCGGCCGCGGTGCTCCCGGCACGCCGAAGACGCGGGTGGCCGGACTCCCGGGGAGGGAGTCCGGCCACCCGCGTCAGGGCCCGCGCCGGGTGCGTGGGGAGCGCCGTCAGCCGGCGGATCGTCCGGCGCGTCGTACCGCCCGCTCGGCCGCGAAGACGTCCTCCAGGCGGAAGAGCAGGGCCCGGCCGGCCTTGCCGGCCGCGGTGAGGTGGCCGAGCTGGACCCACTTGCGGATGGTGGCCGGCGCGACACCGACCTCCCGGGCCGCGACGGGGCCGGGGACGAGGGTGGGCATGGCGGGGAGGGCGGTCATCGGCGGGCTCCTCGCGGCGCGGACGGGCCGGCGGCGTGGGACGGGACGGCGGCGTGGGACGGGACGGACGGGGGAGCGGACACCGCGGCCTCGAGCTCCGCCGGGTCGCAGCCCGAGGCGTCGGCCAGGACCTTCCACTCGGCCTCCGGCCACACGTGCCGGTAGGCCGGATCGTCGTGGCAGCCGCACGTGGTGTCGGCGCAGCGGCAGGCGGGGTTGACGCAGAGCGCCGTACGGCTGTCCGGCAGGGCCCGCAGGGAGACCGAGTCGCACCACGGGCACCGCCCGGCGACGCGGACCGGGGTCTCGACGTCGCCGAGCGCGCGGGCGCAGCGGCGGGCCATCCGGCGGGTCTCGGCGGTGACGTGACCGGCGAGGTCCTGGTCCTCGCCGATCCTGTCGAGCAGGGCGCCGATCCTGCGCAGCCGCTCGGGCACCCGGGCGCGGCGGGGGCGGGGGAGGCCGAGCCGGGCGTGGACGGCCTCCTCCAGCTCGACCACGCCGTCGGTGATGTCGCGGATGGCGTCCGATACGTGCAGGCGGATCGGGGCGGCGCTGTGACCGGGGGCGGTCACGCCGTGGAGCCGCTGCGTCAGCAGGGCCTCCCGGCGTTCCTCGCGGAGCAGCGCGTCGTGGTGCGGGCCGGACGGCCCGCGGCCCGGTGCCGGGGCGCTCCCGGGCCGGCCGGGAGCGAGCTCCTCGGACAGCTCCGGGAAGTGGCTGAGCAGGGCCGAGATCCAGAGGGCGGCGTCGGAGGAGGGGCGGTCAGCCACGGTTGCTCCCGGTGCGGTGCTGGAGGTGGTCGAGGTCCATGAGGTCGGCCGCGGGGCGGCCGTTGCGCCACAGGCGGCCGGCGCAGACGCCGTCGAACCAGCTCTCGGCCGGGGCCACGGCGGCCTCGCACTCGGCGCGCACGGGGCAGGCGGCGCAGGCCCGCAGGGCGGGTGCGGCGTCCGCCAGGCGGCGGGTGAACACCAGTTCGGGCGCGAGGCCGGCGCAGGCGGCGGCGGCCCGCCAGGCTTCCGGCTCGGGCGGGTCCGGCAGGTCCGGCGGCCGGTACGGGTCGAAGCGGCGGGCGGCTGCCGTGGCCGGGACGGTGGGCGACATGACGGGGCGGACGCTGGTCGCGGTTGCGGGCATGGAGGACTCCTGGGTGCCGATCCTGTGCCGGTCCTGTGCCGACGGGGTCGGAGGAGGGCCACTGTGTCAGGTTGCGTGCGGGCGCGCAACAAAAAGAGCGGAAGTTTCTCACCCCGCCGCGCCCGTGGAGCCTCTTCCGCCTCCATAGCGTGCGTGCACGGCTGCACGCATTTCTTGCGAGCAAGCACGCTATGCTCTGCGCAGGCGGAGGAGTGGGAGTGGGAGGAACGAGGATGGCCAACCAGAGCCTGGACGCCTTCGCGGGCTGGGTCGAGGGGCTGCTGCGGGAGCGCGGCTACGACATCGACAGCCCGCGGGGCGGCGGCAGGACGCGGATCGCGGACGAGGCCGGCGTGCACCGCGCGGCGGTCACCCGCCTGCTGCAGCGGCAGAGCATGCCCGACCTGGAGACGATGCGCGGGCTGGCCCGTGTCCTCGGTGTGCCGGTCCGGGAGATGCTCATCCGCTCCGGCCGGGTCACGCCGGAGGAACTGCCGGTCTCCGCGGACCTGGCGCCGCCGCCGGACTGGCAGCCGACCGTCGAGGACTTCGCCCACTGGCTGGGCGTGCCCGACGAGCGGCTGGAGGTGTTCGTCAAGGTGGTGACCCAGTTCGTGGAACCGGGGCCGGCCGCCGAGACGGCCGGTGCGGACGGCCCCGCCGCGGCCCGGGAGTGACCCGGGCGGCGGACGACGGGGGTGACGTGATCGACGGGGGCGGCGGAGCGAGGGAGCAGGGGCAGGGGCGTTCACCCGATCGGGTGGACGCCCCTACGCGTGCGCCCCCGCGTCGGCCTTGCGGGCCTGCCTCATCGAGGCCATGGCGTCGGTCCAGCCCGCGGCGTAGGCGTGCGACTCGTGGCTCAGGACTTCCTTGTACAGCCGGTCGAGCAGCGCCTCGCGGTGGGGCATGGGGCCGGGCAGGAGGTGCGCGAGGCGGGCGTAGGTGTCGGTCGGCTGCTTCGGGGCGTCACTGGTGCCACTCGCCATGTCTGTCTGCCTGCTTTCCGGTGTGCGCCAACTGGCGGTGCGGGTCCCTCTGGTGTAGTTCGAATGTCTGTTCGAATGAGTGTACGGGCAATCTTGAAGCCATGACGGAGGTTTGTCGAGCGTGGCGCCGCGGACCTGCGAAAACAGACAATGTGCGGTCGGGCACACCGAACTGACCCGATGTCAGGCGCCCCGGCGGGTGCGGCTTCCGGTGCGTCCGGCCGGACGGAGGCCGTGCCGGGTTCGGGCCGTGCGTTCGCACCGCTCTCTCCCGGGCCTCGCGCCGGCGCTCCCGGGCGACCGCGTCGTCCCGCCCGGGCGGCCGCCGCCCCCGCGGCTCCGGTCCTCCCGGCGGGCGCGGCGCGTGCCGGCCGCGGCGGGGCGGACCGCCGTCCGGGGCGGCGGACGGCGGGCGTCCGACGCCCTCGCACGGCCCCGGGGCATTTGTTTTGACCACGGCGTATGCGGTAGGTACGCTCAGACCTTGTGCCTGGGGTGTGCCCTGGTCTTCGTGCGTGCCATCACACCGCACCGGGGGCCGATGAACGGCCACCGCAATCCACACGTTCCTTCCGTCGTGCGGCGGAAGGCCGCGGGATTCGACACACCCGACCGCGTGGGTCGGTGACGTTCCAGGTTAGCTTCACCATTCGGCACACAGAAACCGGAGAAGTAGTGCCTACGATCCAGCAGCTGGTCCGCAAGGGCCGGCAGGACAAGGTCGAGAAGAACAAGACGCCCGCACTCGAGGGTTCCCCTCAGCGTCGTGGCGTCTGCACGCGTGTGTTCACGACCACCCCGAAGAAGCCGAACTCGGCCCTGCGTAAGGTCGCGCGTGTGCGTCTGACCAGCGGCATCGAGGTCACGGCCTACATTCCGGGTGAGGGACACAACCTGCAGGAGCACTCCATCGTGCTCGTGCGCGGCGGCCGTGTGAAGGACCTGCCGGGTGTTCGCTACAAGATCATCCGCGGTTCGCTCGACACCCAGGGTGTCAAGAACCGCAAGCAGGCTCGCAGCCGTTACGGCGCCAAGAAGGAGAAGTAAGAATGCCTCGTAAGGGCCCCGCCCCGAAGCGCCCGGTCATCATCGACCCGGTCTACGGTTCTCCTCTGGTGACCTCCCTGATCAACAAGGTGCTGCTGAACGGCAAGCGCTCCACCGCCGAGCGCATCGTCTACGGCGCCATGGAGGGTCTGCGTGAGAAGACGGGCAACGACCCGATCATCACGCTGAAGCGCGCGCTGGAGAACATCAAGCCGACCCTCGAGGTCAAGTCCCGCCGTGTCGGTGGTGCGACGTACCAGGTCCCGATCGAGGTCAAGCCCGGTCGCGCCAACACGCTCGCGCTGCGCTGGCTGGTCGGTTACTCCCGCGCCCGTCGCGAGAAGACCATGACCGAGCGTCTGCTCAACGAGCTTCTCGACGCCTCCAACGGCCTCGGCGCCGCTGTGAAGAAGCGCGAGGACACGCACAAGATGGCCGAGTCCAACAAGGCCTTCGCGCACTACCGCTGGTAGTCGCTACCCACATCGAGACCGAGAGAAGACTGAAGCCTTATGGCTACCACTTCACTTGACCTGGCCAAGGTCCGCAACATCGGGATCATGGCCCACATCGACGCGGGCAAGACGACCACCACCGAGCGGATCCTGTTCTACACCGGTGTGTCGTACAAGATCGGTGAGGTCCACGACGGCGCCGCCACCATGGACTGGATGGAGCAGGAGCAGGAGCGTGGCATCACGATCACGTCCGCTGCCACCACCTGTCACTGGCCGCTCGAGGACAACGACTACACGATCAACATCATCGACACCCCCGGGCACGTCGACTTCACCGTCGAGGTGGAGCGTTCCCTGCGTGTGCTCGACGGTGCCGTGACCGTGTTCGACGGTGTCGCCGGTGTCGAGCCCCAGTCCGAGACGGTGTGGCGTCAGGCCGACCGTTACGGCGTCCCGCGCATCTGCTTCGTCAACAAGCTGGACCGTACCGGCGCCGACTTCCACCGCTGCGTGGAGATGATCTCGGACCGCCTGGGCGCCCAGCCGCTGGTCATGCAGCTCCCGATCGGTGCCGAGGCCGACTTCAAGGGCGTCGTGGACCTGGTCCGCATGAAGGCCCTGGTCTACTCCGCCGAGGCCGCCAAGGGCGAGATGTACGACGTCCTCGACGTCCCGGCCGAGCTCCAGGGTCCGGCCGAGGAGTGGCGCGGCAAGCTGGTCGAGGCCGTCGCCGAGAACGACGAAGAGATCATGGAGCTGTACCTGGAGGGCCAGGAGCCCACCGAGGAGCAGCTGTACGCCGCGATCCGTCGCATCACCATCGCCTCCGGCAAGTCCAGCGACACCACGGTCACCCCGGTGTTCTGCGGCACCGCGTTCAAGAACAAGGGCGTCCAGCCCCTGCTCGACGCGGTCGTGCGCTACCTGCCGACCCCCCTCGACGTCGAGGCCATCGAGGGCCACGACCCGAAGGACGCCGAGACCGTCGTCAAGCGCAAGCCGTCCGAGGACGAGCCGCTCGCCGCGCTCGCCTTCAAGATCATGAGCGACCCGCACCTCGGCAAGCTCACCTTCGTCCGGGTCTACTCGGGCCGCCTGGAGTCCGGCACCGCCGTGCTGAACTCCGTCAAGGGCAAGAAGGAGCGCATCGGCAAGATCTACCGCATGCACGCCAACAAGCGTGAGGAGATCGAGTCGGTGGGCGCCGGCGACATCGTCGCCGTCATGGGCCTGAAGCAGACCACCACCGGTGAGACGCTGTCCGACGACAAGAACCCGGTCATCCTGGAGTCCATGGACTTCCCGGCGCCGGTCATCCAGGTCGCCATCGAGCCCAAGTCGAAGGGCGACCAGGAGAAGCTGGGCGTCGCGATCCAGCGTCTGGCCGAGGAGGACCCGTCCTTCCAGGTCCACTCGGACGAGGAGACGGGCCAGACCATCATCGGCGGCATGGGCGAGCTGCACCTCGAGGTGCTGGTCGACCGCATGCGCCGTGAGTTCAAGGTCGAGGCCAACGTCGGCAAGCCCCAGGTCGCCTACCGCGAGACGATCCGCAAGGCCGTCGAGCGCGTGGACTACACCCACAAGAAGCAGACCGGTGGTACCGGTCAGTTCGCCAAGGTGCAGATCGCGATCGAGCCGATCGAGGGCGGCGACGCCTCGTACGAGTTCGTGAACAAGGTCACCGGTGGCCGCATCCCGAAGGAGTACATCCCTTCGGTGGACGCCGGTGCGCAGGAGGCCATGCAGTTCGGCATCCTGGCCGGCTACGAGATGACGGGCGTCCGCGTCACGCTCATCGACGGTGGCTACCACGAGGTCGACTCCTCCGAACTCGCGTTCAAGATCGCCGGTTCGCAGGCCTTCAAGGAGGCCGCGCGCAAGGCTTCGCCCGTGCTCCTGGAGCCGATGATGGCCGTCGAGGTCACCACGCCCGAGGACTACATGGGTGAGGTCATCGGCGACATCAACTCCCGCCGTGGCCAGATCCAGGCCATGGAGGAGCGGGCCGGTGCCCGCGTCGTGAAGGGTCTCGTGCCCCTCTCGGAGATGTTCGGCTACGTCGGCGACCTGCGCAGCAAGACGTCCGGCCGTGCCAGCTACTCCATGCAGTTCGACTCCTACGCCGAGGTTCCGCGGAACGTCGCCGAGGAGATCATCGCGAAGGCCAAGGGCGAGTAAGGGACTCCGTTCAACGGACCCCGTTCACACGCTTTAGGCTTGACCCCGGAGCCTGCACGTGGGCATTCCGCCGCCAACCCGGCGGAATGTCCCGGGTCCGGGTTTCCCAGCAAAGATCACCTGGCGCCGATGAGTAAGGCGTACCAGAACCACTCTCAGGAGGACCCCCGTGGCGAAGGCGAAGTTCGAGCGGACTAAGCCGCACGTCAACATCGGCACCATCGGTCACATCGACCACGGTAAGACGACCCTCACGGCCGCCATTACCAAGGTGCTGCACGACGCGTACCCGGACCTGAACGAGGCCTCGGCCTTCGACCAGATCGACAAGGCTCCCGAAGAGCGCCAGCGCGGTATCACCATCTCCATCGCGCACGTCGAGTACCAGACCGAGACGCGTCACTACGCCCACGTCGACTGCCCCGGTCACGCGGACTACATCAAGAACATGATCACGGGTGCGGCGCAGATGGACGGCGCCATCCTCGTGGTCGCCGCCACCGACGGCCCGATGCCGCAGACCAAGGAGCACGTGCTCCTGGCCCGCCAGGTCGGCGTCCCGTACATCGTCGTCGCCCTGAACAAGGCCGACATGGTGGACGACGAGGAGATCCTGGAGCTCGTCGAGCTCGAGGTCCGTGAGCTCCTCTCCGAGTACGAGTTCCCGGGCGACGACCTGCCGGTCGTCAAGGTCTCCGCCCTGAAGGCCCTCGAGGGCGACAAGGAGTGGGGCAACACCGTCCTCGAGCTGATGAAGGCCGTCGACGAGAACATCCCGCAGCCCGAGCGTGACGTCGACAAGCCGTTCCTGATGCCGATCGAGGACGTCTTCACCATCACCGGTCGCGGTACGGTCGTCACCGGCCGCATCGAGCGTGGTGTCCTCAAGGTCAACGAGACCGTCGACATCGTGGGCATCAAGCCGGAGAAGACCACCACCACGGTCACCGGCATCGAGATGTTCCGCAAGCTCCTCGACGAGGGCCAGGCCGGTGAGAACGTCGGTCTGCTGCTCCGCGGCATCAAGCGCGAGGACGTCGAGCGCGGCCAGGTCATCATCAAGCCCGGTTCGGTCACCCCGCACACCGAGTTCGAGGCCCAGGCCTACATCCTGTCGAAGGACGAGGGTGGCCGTCACACCCCCTTCTTCAACAACTACCGCCCGCAGTTCTACTTCCGTACGACGGACGTGACCGGCGTCGTGACCCTCCCCGAGGGCACCGAGATGGTCATGCCGGGTGACAACACCGAGATGAAGGTGGAGCTCATCCAGCCCGTCGCCATGGAGGAGGGCCTGAAGTTCGCCATCCGTGAGGGTGGCCGGACCGTGGGCGCCGGCCAGGTCACCAAGATCAACAAGTGAGCTTGCTGATCTGACCTGGTAGCTCCTGCCGCGAGCACCTGAGAGGGCCCGCACGACTTCGGTCGTGCGGGCCCTTTCGTTCGCGCGGCGCTTCGGGGAGTCAACGCGGCGCCGGTCGGGCCGCCCGGTCGTGTGAACGGTGCCGCATATGTAGGCGGCGTATGCCGTCACGCCCGTAGGTTCGCCGCATGGTCAGCTCATCCCATGAGGCCCTGCACCGGATCTTCCAGGAGGTCCCGGGCCTCTTCGCCCGCGTCGCCAGAAACCTCGGCGCCGCCTTCCCCCCTCCCGTCTCGTCGGTCGAGCTCTCCACCGACCTCACGGAGACCCGGCCGCTGGAGCGCCGGGTGGACACGCTGCTGCGGATGGACACCGAGGAGGGCAGTTTCCTCCTCGCGGTCGAGTCGCAGAGCGAGCCGGACCCGCGCAAGCCCGCGAGCTGGGCGTCCTACCTCTCCTACGCGTACGCCAAGTACCGCGTCCCGCCGGTGCTCCTCGTCGTCTGCGCGGACCGGGGGACGGCCGCGTGGGCGGCCCAGCAGTTCGACATCGGTCCCCGGCAGTGGCCCTCGCTCAGCTTGCGACCCCTTGTGCTGGGGCCCGACGACGTACCGGTGATCGACAGCCCCGACGACGCCGCTCGCGACATCCCGCTCACGGTCCTGTCGGCTGCGCTGCACAGCCGTGACCCGGAGGCCGATGCCATACTGGCTGCGCTGGCAAAGGCACTGAAGGGCTTGTCGGTCCACGACGAGAACACCGCAGTCTTCTTCATCGAGCTCACGGAACAAGGCCTCGGCAAGACGCCGGCCGCGGACATCTGGAGGCACCTCATGGCCGTCGACCTCTCCTTCTTCCAGTCGGAGACCGCCCAGAAGCTTCGGGCCGAGGGGCGCGAGGCGGGCCGTGAGGAAGGCCGTGCGGAAGGTCTGGCCGAGAGCCGGGCGAAGGACATCCTGGTCCTTCTGGGCCATCGAGGTGTCGACGTCACCGCGGCCGACCGGGAGCGCATCGTCGGCTGCGGGGATCCCGACGTCCTGGAGGTCTGGTTCACGCGGGCCATCACCGCCACGTCGGCGGCCGAGGTCTTCGAGGGCGCGGCAGACTGAACCGGCTCAGTGGGGCAGCGCCATGCCGAACGCGTCGCCGTCGCTGCCCGCCGCGAAGCCCAGGTCCCCCTCCGCCAGGGCCTTGGCCGACTCCAGGGTTCCGGGCCTGACCTTGAGGACGGTGACGGTGCCGGCGGCGTTGCCCGGAGCGCCGACCAGCGGTTCCACCCGGCCGTTGCCGTCGGTGTCCAGGGCGCCGACGGTCCAGCCGAAGTGGTCGCCCTCGCCGGCCGTGCCGGGGACTCCGGCCGTCTCCTGGTCGATCCACAGGGCGCCCTTGGTCGTGATGCCGCCGGTCGGGTTGCCGAAGAGGACCATCGAGGCCCCGGCCCCCTTCACCGAGCCGATCGCCTCGCTGCGCATGCCGACCACCAGGTCGTCCACGCCGTCGCCGTCGAAGTCGCCGGCGGCGAGGGACGAGGAGAAGTAGTCCTCCGTCTCGGGTGCGCCGGAGACGCCCGGTGAGTCCTGGTCGAACAGCTTGATGCGGCTGTTGGCCGACAGCCCTTGCGGGCCGCCGTACAGGACCGCCAGCCGGCCCGCGGCGCCCTTGGCGCCGACCTCCTCGTCCGAGACACCGAGGGCGACGTCCGCGTACTCGTCGTCGTCGAAGTGGCCCACGGCCAGCGCGCTCCCCGCGAACTCGCCGATGCCCGTGACGCTGCCTGCGTCGACATAACCGCCGGAGGCCGGGGCGTCCTCGATCGGGCCGTACAGGACGTGCAGGGAGCCGCGGTCCGAACTGCCGGAGATCTGCTCGCCGATCGTGGCGACGACGAGATCGCCGATGCCGTCACCGTTGACGTCCCCGACGGCCATGTTCTCGCCGAAGCGGTCCTCGGACTCCGGGGCACCGGGCACGTCGGCCGTGGACTGGTCGAGCTGGACGGTGTCCGAGGCGTTGAGGCCGCTGGGAGTACCGAACATCAGCTTGACGGTTCCGGAGTTCGGCTTGTCGCCGGCCATGTCGAGGGGCTGCCCGACGGCCAGGTCGCAGTACCCGTCGTCGTTGACGTCCCCGGCGGCCAGCGAGTACGTGAAGACCTCGTCCCAGCCGACGGAGCCCGGGTAGGCGGTGGTGTCCTCGGTGAAGGTCTCGGTCGTCGCGCCGTGGAGGCCGGCGGACTCGCCGTAGTGCACGCTCAGCATGCCGGCGCCCTCGGTCGTGCCGATGGCCTCGAAGGGGGAGGACACGGCCAGGTCGGCGTCGCCGTCCCGGTCGAAGTCGCAACTGGCGACCGCCTGGCCGAAGCCGTCGTCGGCCTCTGCGGCGCCGCCCACCCCGGGGGACTCCTGGTCGATGCGGACGGAGGTGCTCGCCGGTCCCGTCGGGGTGCCGTCGGCGATGACGACCGAGCCGGCCCGTGCGTGCCCGGCCACGGTGTTGTCGGGCAGGCCGACGACCAGGTCCGGTGTGCCGTCCCCGTTGAAGTCGTAGGGCTCGGCCGCGTCCGTCGATCCGGCGGTCAGGACGGTGGCGGTCACGGCCGTCGCGCAGACGAGCAGGGCGGCGGCCGCCTGCCATGCCTTCGGGCGGCGCCTGCGTGCCGTGCGTGCCTTGTCTTCGGCCATGAGCCCTTCACTTCCCTGCGGCCGTGCGGAGGTCGCCCATGGCCGGATTCCGCTGCTGAGATCCCGGTGCGGGGCGGTCGGACCGCTGTGGTGGGTGACCGGTCCGTGTGATGACGCCGCAGGTTATCCCGGTGATCATCTCGAATCGATCACGGTCGGCCGCGCGGTCGACCGGCCGCCCGGATCGTGGCTGAAATGTTTTTCCGCAGGTCAGTGGGGGCAGTAGATCCCCGGGAGGGCCTGTGACCGGCTCGTGAGGGGCGGGCATGTCGAGGAATGTCGTTATATATCCGTTGTCATGGGCACGGTGGAACCGGCGTCTGATCATCTAGCGTGTACGCCGCCCGGGTTCCTCTCCCCGTTCGGTGACGAGTGCGCCCGGTCCCCTGCTTCCGGCCGATCGTCCCCGCGTGCGGGCGATCGGCCTTGTGGTTTCGAGGAGTTCCGTGCCCAGCCGCCCCCGCCTCCGTCCTTTCGTGGGTCTCCGGCGCCGCCGCTCGGGGCGTCCCGCGCGGGCCGTGGCCCTGACGTCCGGCAGCGTGCTGTTGGCACTGGGCGCCGCCCTGCTGCCGCCGCCCGCGCTGACGCCGTTCGTGCGGACCGCTTCGGCCGCGCCCTGGCCCGACGCCGACCCGCCCGAGCAGCGCACCGGTACGGCGGCCGGGCGCAAGCACGAGGTCGGCTCCGGGCGCACGGACGCGAACGGACGCGGCACGGCCGACCCCGCGGACCTGGCGGCTGATCACAACGCCCTGCCGCTCCACGAATCCGGTCCCGGCTTCACCCCCGTCGAGCCGAAGCTCACCGCACCCGCGCTCGAGCCCGTGGTCACAGCCGACGAGGAGCGGGGGAGCACCGGATACGACCCCGGGCACAGCGTCGAGGACACGGGCGAACGCACCGCCACCTCCAAGGAGTTCCGCAACCCCGACGGCACCCGCACCACCCGCGTCTACACCGAGCAGGTGCACTACCGGGACGCGGACGGCGCCTGGCGGGAGATCGACACCTCGCTGGTCCCCGCCGACGACGCCAAGGGCGCCCCGAAGGACGTACGGGCGGACGGCGACCGGCTCGCCGCGGCCGCCGACGACACCGGCCTCACCCTGGCCACCCGCGGCGACGACCCGGCCCTGGCCACGCTGAAGGTCGACGGCGGCCGCCACGAGGTCGGCTTCGGCCTGTCCGGGGCCACCGGCACCACGGCCGAGGTGCGGGACGACGCCGCGCACTACGAGGACGTGCGCCCTGACTCCGACATCGTCCTGGAGGCCGCGCACGGCGCCGTCAAGGAGACCATCGTCCTCAACTCGCCGGACGCACCCCGCGCCTGGACCTTCCCGCTCCACCTCGACGGTCTCACCCCGTCGCTCGACGCACACGGCGCCGTCCTGCTGAAGGACGCGCAGGGCCAGGCCCAGGCCGTCATCCCCAAGGGGTGGATGGAGGACTCCGCCCACGACCCGGAGACCGGCGGCCCCGCCCTGTCGGGCGACGTCGACTACCGGCTGGTGGAGAGCGACGGACGCTGGTCGCTGGAGGTCCTGCTCGACGAGGCCTGGCTGGACTCGCCCGACCGGGTCTACCCCGTGCGCGTCGACCCCAGCGTCGACGACATCGACGACAACGGCGACTCCTTCGTCCAGGACACCTGGCCCGACAGCAACTTCGCCGGCGACGACGAACTGAAGGTCGGCAGCTACGACGCCGGCACCAACCGGGCCATCAGCTACCTGAAGTTCGACAACGTCACCAGCAGACTGGACAACCGCTACATCCTCAACGCCGACCTCGGCCTCTACAACGTCTGGTCCTCCAGCTGCACCGCCCAGAAGATGACCGTCCACCAGGTCACCGGCTCCTGGAGCTCCACGACGGTCACCTGGAACAACCGCCCCCCGAGCTTCGACGACCTGATCGCCTCCGCCTCCTTCGCGTACGGCGAGAACTGCGGCGGCTCCAAGTGGCGCGTCCTCGACCTGGGGCGCAAGGGCGTCGACCTGGTCCAGGGCTGGGTCGACGGGTCGAAGACCAACCACGGCCTCGCCCTGTGGGCCGACTTCGACACCTCCGGTCCCTGGAAGCGGTTCGGCAGCGCCAACTCCGCCAACAAGCCGTACCTGGCCGTCACCCACAGCGCCTGGGGCGCGAAGTACACCGTCGGCTCCCAGACCGCCCCGCTCACCGGCGGCCAGAGCGGTGAGATCGACGTCAACGTCAAGAACCTCGGCGACTTCACCTGGGAGCCGCTCGGCTGGAACGAGGTCCGCCTCGGCGCCCGGGTCCGCGACTACGACACGGGCGCGCTCCAGGGCCAGGTCGCCTTCACCCGCCTCAACGAGCGCCTCACGCCCGGCGACGACACCACGCTCAGCGCCCGGATACCCCCGCTGCCGCCGGGCAAGTACAAGGTCAACTTCGATCTGCAACGGCTGCGGGACCAGAAGTGGTTCTCCAGCGAGGACGTTCCGGTCGTCACGGTCACCGTCACCTCCCAGGACGTCGGCCCGCGCGTCACGGCCGTGTACCCGGACCCGGGCGGCCAGGTCGGCAGCCTGACCCCGGCGCTGTTCATGGACACGGAGAGCATCGACCACTACCCCTCCGGGGCGAAGATCGAGCACTGGTTCGAGATCTGTGCGGGTACGCCCGAAGCGCCCGTGAACTGTGCGAACTCGGGCTGGCTGACCAAGCGCACCTGGAACGTGCCCACGGGGAAGCTCACCTGGGGCAAGCAGTACCTGTGGCGCGTCAAGGCCCGCGAGAACGGCCTGCCGACCCCGCTCAGCCCCTTCCACTCGGTCACCACGGCCGTCGAGCAGCCCGCGATCACCTCCCACCTGGGCAGCCAGGGCCTGGGAGCCGACGGCCGTGAGGTCGACCCCGGCATCGGCAACTACACCACCACCGACACCGACGCGACGGTGGCCACGGCCGGTCCAGGCCTGACCGTCACCCGCACCTACAACAGCCGCGACCCGCGCTCCGACAACGCCTTCGGCGCCGGCTGGTCCACCCGCTACGACATGCGGATCACGCCGGACGGCGACGGAACCGGCAACGTCGTCGCCACGCTGCCCGAGGGCCGCCAGGTCCGCTTCGGCAAGAACCCCGACGGCAGCTACGCGCCCCCGTACGGCAGCTTCTCCACCCTGACCGCCGTCAGCGGCGGCGGCTGGAAGCTGACCGACAAGGAGCAGACCACCTACGTCTTCGACGCGGACGGCCGGCTGACCGGGGTCACCGACTACCGCGACCGCACCCAGACCCTCACGTACGACACGGCCGGCGAGCTGACCGAGGTCACCGCCACCGGTGGCCGCACCCTGCACCTGACCTGGTCCGGCGGCCACGTCGCGACGGTCAGCACCGACCCGCCGAAGGCCGGCGCCTCCCCGCTGACCTGGACGTACACCTACTCCGGCGACCGGCTCACCCTGGTCTGCGGCCCCGAGGACGAGCTCGGAGCCTGCACCGCCTACGGCTACGGCGACGGCTCCCACCACCGCACGGTGGTGCACGACGCGGGCCCGTTCTCCTACTGGCGCCTGGACGAGAAGGAGGGCGCGACCGACGCGGCCGACGACCTTCCGCTGAGCCGCGAGGAGCACGCGGGCACCTACCGTGACGTCCGGCTAGGCACCCCCGGCGCACTCGCGGGCAGCCCCGACACGGCGGCCACGTTCAACGGCACCACGTCCTACGTGCAGCTGCCGGACCAGCTGGTCACCGACACCCCGTACCTGACCGCCGAGCTGTGGTTCCGCACCACCGGCAGCGGTGTCCTCCTCAGCTACCAGGACCACACCCTGGAGGAGGCCACCACCGGCACGTACACCCCGGCCCTGTACGTCGGCACCGACGGCAAGCTGCGCGGCGAGTTCTGGAACGGCACCGACGCGCCCATCACCTCCGCCGCCGCCGTCAACGACGGCACCTGGCACCACGCGGCGCTGACCGCCGCCGGCAACACCCAGACGCTGTACCTGGACGGCAGGAAGGCCGGCAGTCTCAGCGGCGAGATCACCCAGTACGACCAGCGCTTCGTCTACCTCGGCGCCGGCTACTGGAGCGACTGGCCCGCCACCGCCGGCACCGTCGGCCACTTCGCCGGCGACATCGACGAGGCCGCGGTCTACTCCCGCCCCCTCGGCGCCCGCACCGTCGCCGAGCACCACGCCTCCGCACAGGTCGCCCAGCAGCTCACCGAGGTGACCCGGGCGAGCGGCCGGGTGCACGCCGAGGTCGCCTACGACACCGTGCACGACCGCGTGTCGTCCTACACGGACGCCAACGGCGGCACGTACCGCCTGTCCGGCCTGGAGGTCACCGGCACCGAGGACCAGCCCGCCACCGACGACCGGCAGGCCGTCGACGGGACCCCGACCCTCACGGTCACCGTCACCGACCCCGACGACCGCACGTCCGGCTACACCTACGACCCGCTGCAGGGCAACCGGCTGACCGCCCAGACCGACACGGCCGGCCACACCGCGCGCTTCGCCTACGACACCGGCGGCTACCTCGCGGCCACCACCGGCCCCGACGGTTCCGTCACCCGGTTCGGCAACGACGAGCGCGGCAACCGCGTCTCGCAGACCACGTGCCGGAAGACCGGCGACGAGGACACCTGCCACACCTCGTACTCGAGCTACTTCCACAACCCCGAAGACCCGCTCGACCCGCGCAACGACCAGCTCACCGCCGTACGCGACGCCCGCTCGGCGAGCGCGACCGACGACACCTACAAGACGTCGTACGGCTACGACGCCTCCGGGGACCGGACCTCGACCACCACCCCGGCCGGCACCGAGTCCTTCACCTTCACCGACGGCACCGAGCCCGCCGCCGGCGGCGGCACGACCCCGGCCGGCCTGCTCGCCACCAGCACCGACGCGCGCGGCGCGGTCACCCGGCGCCAGTACACGGCGGCCGGCGACCTGGCGAAGGTCACCGACCCCAAGGGCGTCGTCACCGAGTACGCCTACGACGCGCTCGGCCGCGAGACCGGCAGCACGGTGATCTCCGACGCGTACCCCGACGGCGTCACGACGACCACCACGTACGACGGCGAGTCCCGCCCGCTGACGGTCACCGGCCCGGTCACCACGAACCAGGTCACGGACACCGACCACCGGGCGCGCACGACGTACACGTACGACGGTGACGGCAGGGTGCTGACGGAGACCGTCGCCGACCTCCTCGGCGAAGACGCCGCCCGCACCACCGAGCGCGCCTACGACGCCCACGGCCGCCTGGCCTCGCTCACCGACCCGGAGGGCGGCGAGGAGACCTACGCGTACGACGCCTACGGCCGCCAGACCAGCCGCACCCTGCCGGGCGACCGGACGTTCCGGTACACGTACACGGCGACGGGCTCCCTCGCGACGGTCACGCTGGCCGGCTTCACGGGCGACCCCAACGCCCCTTCCGCCGCCCGTGACGTCGTCCTGGACTCCTACGCGTACGACCCGGCCGGCCGGCCGGCCGAGCACACCGACGCGATGGGCCGCACCACGCGCTTCACCTACTACGACGACGGCCTCCAGGCCCGGGAGATCCTGGTCGGCTTCCACGACCCGGACGGATCCACCCGCGACCTGGTGCTGAGCGACCGGACGTACGACGCCGCCGGCCACCTGGTCCGCGAGACCACCGGCAACGGCAAGGTCACCACCGCCTACGAGGTGGACGCCGCCGGACGCACCACGGCCGAGGTCCTCGACCCCTCCGGCCTGGCCCGCCGCACCGCCTACACCTACGACGCGGGCGGCGCGGTGCGCACCGCCACCCTCACCGGCACCGGCGGCACCCGCGCCGAGAAGGTCACCTACGAGCGGAACGCCACCGGTGACCTGATCAAGGAGACGGTGGAGAACGGCACCGCCGACCTGGTCACGACCTACGAGGTCGACGACCGGGGCCTGGTGGTCGCCGAGACCTCTCCGCGCGGCAACGCCACCGGCGCCGACCCGGCCGCGCACACCACGCGGCACACCTACGACGCCCTCGGCCGCCCGGTCGTCACGCGCGGCGCCCCGGTGACCGCCGAGACCCGGCAGTCCCCGGCGGCGACCGTCCGCCCGACCACCACCGTCGGCTACAACGCCTTCGGCGAGACGACCGACGTGCGCGACCCGAACGGCCGCGTCACGCACACCGCGTACGACCGCGCGGGCCGCGCGACGAGCACGACCCTGCCCGCCTACACCCCGCCCGGCGCCACGGACCCGCTGCCCGGCGAGGTCACCAGCGCCTACGACGCGGCGGGCAACCTGGTGAGCGAGACCGACGCCCTCGGCCGGACCACGTCCTACGCCTACGACCAGCTCGGCAACCTGTCGAAGGTGACCCTGCCGGCCCCCGGGGACGGCGCCGCCACCCCGGTGTCGACGTTCACCTACGACCTGCTGGGCGAGCAGCTGTCGGCCACCGGCCCGACCGGCGCCCGCACCGAGGCCACGTACGACGACCTCGGCCGCCAGGCCACGTCCACGGTCGTCGAACGGCGCCCGGCACCGGGCGCGTTCACCACGACGTACACCTACGACGACGCCGGCAACCTGCGCTCGACGAAGAGCCCGACGGGCCTGACCGCCTCCGGCTCGTACAACGCGGCGGGCGACCCGCTCACCGCCACGGACACCGCGGGCGGCGTCACGGCCTACACCTACGGCCCCACGGGCCTGCCCGCGACGGTGACGACCCCGCAGGGCCGCACCACCCGCACCGCCTACGACCTGGCGGGCCGCGCCACCGAGGTCCGGGACGAGAACGGCGCGGGCACGGTCCTGCGCACCACGTCCTCCTCCTACGACGAGGCCGGCAACCCGGTCACGGTCACGGACGCGCTCGGCCACTCCGTCCGGCAGACGTTCGACGCGCTGGGCCGGCTGACGAAGCTGGTCGAGCCGGTGGACGCGGACACGTCGATCACGACCACGTACGGCTACGAC
The DNA here is from genome assembly GCF_055633275.1 of Streptomyces sp. 12E. Lineage (NCBI taxonomy): Bacteria > Bacillati > Actinomycetota > Actinomycetes > Kitasatosporales > Streptomycetaceae > Streptomyces > Streptomyces sp. 12E. The sequence goes on from NZ_JBVNCJ010000001.1 coordinate 4,345,613, forward strand.
GCGGCGGGCAACCGCACGCGCCTGACCGACGGCAGGGGCAACACCACCTGGTACGACTTCACCAGCCGCGGCGCCCTGGAGTCGGTGGTGGAGCCCTCCACCCAGGCCCACCCGGACGCGGCGGACCGCACCTGGACGACGGTGTACGACGCGGCCGGGCTCCCGGTGCGGGAGCTCCAGCCGGGCGGGGTGGCGGTCGAGCGCGCCTTCGACGCGCTGGGCCGTCTCACCCGGGCCACCGGCTCGGGCGCGGAGGCCGCGACCACGCCGGACGCCTTCGGCTACGACGCGCTGGGCCGGCTCACCTCGGCGAGCGCGCCAGGCGGCACCAACACCTACACCTACGACGACCGCGGCAACCTGCTGTCGGCCGACGGCCCGTCCGGCACGGCGTCCTTCGCCTACGACACGGAGGGCCGCCTCACCGCCCGCACGGACGAGGCGGGACAGGCCACCTTCGGCTACGACGGCGCGGGCCGCCTGAGGACGGCGGCCGATCCGCTGACGAAGGCGGCGCAGACGTACGGCTACGACACGGCCTCCCGCCTGACGTCGGTGGCGTACGGCGGCACCGGCGCGACGCGCGCGCTGGGCTACGACGTCCTGGACCGTCCCACCTCGGACACCCTGAAGGCACCGGGCGGCACGACGACGGCCTCGGTCGCGTACGGCTACGACGACGCCTCCCGCCTGGTCGAGAAGACGACGACCGGCACGGCGGGCGCGGGCACCCAGTCCTACGGCTACGACTGGGCGGGCCGGCTGACCAGCTGGACCGGCGTCGGCGGCACGGTCACCGACTACACCTGGGACGCGGCGGGCAACCGCACGTCCGCCGGCGACACGACGGCGACGTACGACGCGCGCAACCGCCTGCTGTCGGCCGGGGACGCGACGTACACGTACGCGGCGCGCGGCAACCGCACCGGCAGCGGCGACGCGGGCGGAAGCCACTCCTTCGCCTTCGACGCGCTGGGCCGGATGGTCTCGGCGGACGGCACGGCGTACGGGTACGACGCGCTCGGCCGCCTGGTGCGGCAGGGCGACGACACGCTGGCGTACGCGGACCAGTCCAACAACCCGGTCGCCACGGCCGCCGGCCTGGTCTTCCGCGACCCGTCGGGCGAGGCCCTGTCCTCGGCCGGGGCGGACGGCACGAACGCGGCCGCGCTCCTGTCGGACGTGCACGGCGACGTCATCGGGGCCTTCACGGCGGCCACGGGCGCCGTGGCCGGCTCGACGGGCTACTCGCCCTTCGGCGAGGTGACGGCGGCCTCGGGCAGCACCGGCCCGCTGGGCTACCAGGGCGAGTACACCGACCCGGACACCGGCCAGGTCAACATGCACGCCCGCTGGTACGACCCGGCCACGGGCGGCTTCTCCGCCCGGGACTCCTGGACCCTGAACCCGCTCCCGTCGATCAACGCGAACCGGTACGGGTACGGCAACGGCAGCCCGCTGCTGAACACCGACCCCAGCGGACACGACAACTGCCTCTGGGGCGTGTGCATCCCCACGCGGTACATCGAGGACGGCATCAACCAGCTGGAGCGCTACGCCAACTCGGCGGGCAACGCCGCCAAGTCCGGCGTCCGCTGGGTCGTCAAGAACCCCGGCAAGGTGTTGCGCTTCGGCGGGAAGAAGGCCCTCGGGCCGATCGGCTGGGCCTGGGACGCGTACGACCTGTACCGGAGCCTGACCGACAAGCCGAAGACCCACCTGGGCACGGTCCACCACTACAACGACTACTCCACCGGCCCGTACCGCGGAGGTGTCGTCAGCCCGGCCCGGCAGGGCCAGGGCAAGAGCTACCTCGTGCGCACCGGCTACTGGTCGGGCGGCGGAGGCGGCGGTACGGGCGGCGGTACGGGCGCCGGCCCGTGCGGCTACGCCTGTGCCGACTTCGGCCCCCCGCCGCCCCCGCCCCCGTGGGCGGAGATGATCGCGGACGCGCTGCGCAAGGAAGCCGCACGGCCGGTCTCGAGCACCTCGACGGACAAGGCGCACAGGAAGTTCGTCGACGACTCCCTCACCCGGGCACGGAAGGACCTGAAGCTCACGGACGAGCAGATCCGCGAGTACTTCAAACTGTTCCCCCGTCTGGCGGAGGGGAAGTCCTACAAGGCGGAATTCGCGCGGTTCGTCAAGAACTGGGACGACCAGCAGAAGAACTGCACGTCCGGAAAGCGCAGTTGGATCTACTACCACCCGCGCGACGAATTGGACCGGGCCACGGGCGCGGTCGGCTGTCTCCAGCGCGACGCCATCAAGCTGACGGGACGTGGTGCCGCAGCCGATGACAAGGACACCGACATCGTGGGCAGTGACACCGTCCGGAACGGCAAGTACAACCCTCCGGGCTACAAGAGGGGGCTTGCCCGGGGCCATCTGATCGGACGTCAGCTCGGCGGCAGCGGAAAGGAACTGCGGAATCTGGTCCCGCAGTACACGATTCCCAACTCCGTGATCCAGAAGCAGTTCGAGGACGGGATCGCCAAGCACATCGCCGGCGGTGAGCGGATCTACTACCTGGCCGTTCCGCAGTACGACGGTTCGGAGCTGGTCCCGTACCAGACGACCCTGATCGCGATAGGCAACAAGGGGACGAGCGAAATGAAGGTGGTGAAGAACACGCCCACGGGCCGGTAGTGGGCCGGGGCGGCCCCCGGCCCGCGCCGGCTTCGCGCAGGGGTCCTTACAGGGGCTCCTGCGCGAGAGGGAATCGGCTCCTGAGGGCGGCGAGCAGGGCGCGGTGGCGTTCGATCCAGTCGGGCGGTGCCGCGATCGGCACGGTGACATGGATCTGGGAAGCGGTGACGTCGTGGACGCTCACTTCCGTGCATTCGCTTTCGCTGAGATCGGCGGGGGTGAGGGTGAGGCGCGGTGACCGGCCGCTCTCCAGCCAGCTCGCGGTGCGCCCGGACGCGACCGAATCCAGCACCTCGGTCCAGCTGTCGAGGTCGTAGGCGTTGAGATAGAGATCGATACGCCCGTTCACGAACGCGCTGGAGACGCCGATCTCGGCGATCAGGGTGTCGTCCTGTTCACCCCCGGAGAAGTTCTCCGCCCGAAGGACGCGCACGGTGACGCTCTGGTCCTCGTCCGACAGGGAAACCAGGTCGATCGGTGGGGAATCGGACACTGCGGTGTCTCCTTCCGTCGCGGGGACTTCGTCGGGTCAGGAACTGTACAGCGAGGACGGGGAGGTGCACGGGCGCGGGGTGGGAGGGGCGGGGTGAGGGGTGGCGCGGGCCTGTCGCCCGGCCGGTCGTTCGCGCGGACGTGGTGGTGCACGGGTATTGACGCGCCGTTCGACCAGACCTTAGCGTCCGCCCATCCCTAATGTTTCGGCACTGACTTCGAAACATTCGAGAACGAACGACGACGGAATGAGACTCCCCGCATGAGATCCATTCGTTTCGCCACCGTGGCCCTCGCCACCGCCGCCCTGACCCTGCCGCTCATGACGGGCTCGGCCGCCGCCGACCCGTCGGCCGGCAAGAAGCCCGCGCCGCACTCCCACGCCGCGTCCGACCGGCTGCGCTCGGCCGCTCCCGAGGGCTTCGTCGTGGGGACCGCCGTGGCAGGCGGCGGTCACCACCTGGAACAGGACTACCCGGACCCCTTCACGCACGACAGGGAGTACCGGAAGATCCTGGGGCGCCAGTTCAGCTCGGTCTCCCCCGAGAACCAGATGAAGTGGGACTACATCCACCCCGAGCGGGACCGCTACGACTTCGCGCAGGCCGACGCGATCGTCGAGTTCGCCAAGCGCAACAAGCAGGTCGTGCGCGGCCACACCCTGCTGTGGCACAGCCAGAACCCGGCGTGGCTGGAGGAGGGCGACTTCTCGAAGGAGGAGCTGCGCACCATCCTGCGCGAGCACGTCACCACCGTCGTCGGCCGCTACGCCGGCAGGATCCAGCAGTGGGACGTCGCCAACGAGATCTTCGACGACCAGGGCAACCTGCGCACCCAGGACAACATCTGGATCCGCGAGCTGGGTCCGGGCATCGTCGCGGACGTCTTCCGGTGGGTCCACCGGATCGACCCGAAGGCGAAGCTGTTCTTCAACGACTACAACGTCGAGGGCGTCAACGCCAAGAGCGACGCCTACTACGCCCTCGTACAGGACCTGCTCGAGCAGGGCGTGCCCGTGCACGGCTTCTCCGTCCAGGGCCACCTGAGCACGCGGTACGGCTTCCCGGGCGACCTGGAGGACAACCTGCGCCGGTTCGACGCGCTCGGCCTGGAGACGGCCGTCACCGAGCTGGACGTCCGCATGGACGTCCCCGAGGGCGGTGTGCCCACCGAGGCGCAGGAGCGGCAGCAGGCCGACTACTACCAGCGGACGCTCGAGGCGTGCCTGGCCGTCGACGGCTGCAACTCGTTCACCATCTGGGGCTTCACCGACAAGTACTCGTGGGTGCCGGTGTTCTTCGAGGGCGAGGGCTTCGCGAACGTCATGACCGACGACTACGCCCGCAAGCCCGCCTTCTACGCCCTGCGGGACACGCTGAAGGAGGCCGCCCGGGAGGACGACTGCGAGAAGCACGGGAAGCACCACAAGCACGGCAAGGGCTGAGAACGCCCGGCGGGGCCGCCCCCGACCGGGGCGGCCCCGCAGTCCTGCTCCGCGAGGGCTCAGGCCTTGCGGGCCACCGCCACGTACGCCCCACTGTGGACGCCCTCCTGGCCAGGGACCGGCTCCCCGAGCTCCGGGTGCCACTCCTCGGCCGCCACGATGCCGGGGTCGACGACCTCCAGCCCTTCGAAGAACCGGGCGAACCGGTCCCGGCTGCGCATGTCCATGGTGAGCCCGCCCGCCCGGTACAGGTCGATCACCTTCCTCGACGCCTCCTCCGGGTGGAAGTCGGGCGTGAGGTGCGACATGACCAGGTAGCTGCCCGGCGCCAGCGCCTCCTTGAGCTGCTCCACCAGCTCGTACGCCCCGTCCTCGTCGCCGATGAAGTGCAGCAGCGCGATCAGGGAGAGCGCGACCGGCCGCTCGAAGTCCAGCGTCCTGCGGGCGCGCTCGACGATGGCGGCGGTGTCACGGGCGTCCGCCTGCACGTAGTCGACGGCCCCCTCGGGAGTGCCCCGCAGCAGCGCCTCGGCGTGGACCAGGACGATCGGGTCGTTGTCGCAGTACACGATCCGCGCGTCGGCGGCGACCTCCTGGGCCACCTGGTGCAGGTTCGGCTCCGTCGGGATGCCCGTCCCGATGTCGAGGAACTGGCGCACGCCCTGGTCGGCCGTCCAGCGGGTGGCACGGTGCATGAACGCCCTGTTCATCCGCGCCATGACCGGAATGGGCGGCGCGAACGCCACGAGCTGCCTGCCCAGCTCCTCGTCCACCGGGTAGTTGTCCTTGCCGCCGAGGAACCAGTCGTACATCCGCGCGGGATGCGGCTTGTTGGTGTCGATCCGTACCGGAGCGCCCATGGCGGAGTCCTGCTGGTCCACGTCGATTCCCCTTGTTCCGCGCGGCAGTTGACCTTTTCCGGTCGTGATCGCCACGATAGCCGGGCCTTGACCGGCGCGATGCGCCGGAGGTGACCTGGGCGACGTGGACGCGTTCGCCGCGTACGACGATCTGATGGGCGAACATCCCGCCGCGCACGGTGATGTCGCCGCCCTGCGGGGCGCCCTCTTCGTGCGCGCGGCCGTGCGGGCGGCTTCTCCTCGGCGCCGAAGGCGTACTCCCGGGTCCGGCTCAAGCGGGGACTGCCTTCATGGCCTCGTCCAGGACCGCGGTCAGCTCCCGCAGGGCTTCTCGGGCGGTCGCCGCGTCCTCGTGCTCCAGGCCGCTCCTGGCGCGGGCGTGACGGGCGGCGAGGTCGGGGCGGCGGGCGATCTCGACGTCCCGCGCCCAGGTCAGGACCCAGCTTCGTACGGGGCGGCTGGGGTACTGAGGCGCGAACATCGTGGTGTTCCCTCTCCGCTCAGTGAGTGGGTGAAGCGGTCGTGCGGCAGGCGGGGCAGCGGGTTTCGGTTTCGGGGGCGCGGAAGGCGTGGTCGCAGCCGTCGCAGTTGCGCAGCGGGTGGCGGACCGGGGGCGGGGTGGCCGGTGCGCGGAACGGAGGTGGGGGTGGGAGTCGGGCGGTCAGGCGGTGGGCGAGGAGGGCCGCGGGGCGGTGCAGGGGTTCGCCGGGGAGGTCGTTGGTGAGGGCGTGGCGTACGGCGGTGGGGGTGACCTCGCGTTCCAGCCAGGCGGCGACTCCGGGGGCCAGGTGCTCGGTGTCGGTGGCGGAGAGCAGGAGGCGGGGGTCGTGGCGGCGCAGGCCGGTGAGGAGGTCGGTGGCCTGCTGGAGGAGGGCCGGGGTGGTGCAGCCGGGTCGGGGGACGGTGGGGAGGGCCTTGCGGGGGCGGGGCTGGGGTGTGCGCTCCCTGGACGGTCCGGGTTGCGGGGCGGGGCAGTCGGTGGGGGCTGCCTGGCGTCGGTGACCGGGCTGGTTGCAGGAGGTGGTGCGGGTGATGATGCGGCCGGCAGGGGTGCGGACGCGTTCGCGGCGGAGGTAGCCGTGGGTCTCCAGTTCGCGCAGGGCGGCGGCGATGCAGGTGGTGCCTTCTTTGAAGCGGGCGGCCAGGCTCTTGATGTCCACGGGGGCGCCGGTGGGCAGGGACTGGATGTGGCAGGCGAGGCCGATGGCGACCAGGGACAGTTCGGGGTGCTGGGTGAGGTGGTTGCCGATCACCACGAAGCGGGTGGTGTGGCGGGTGTTCTCGTGGATGACGCCGCCGGTGTGGTGACGCGGCCGGGTCGGTTTGCCGGCGGGGGCTGACCGGGGGCGCGGGGGCGCGCTAGGGTTTTGGGTATCCATCGGGAAGGTCCGTTCTTCCTGGGTGGTCAGGCCCTCGCACCGGGATGCCAGTCCCGGCGGGGGCCGAAGTCTTTTCGGCTGTGTGCGCTGAGCGTAGAGGCGTTGGGGGTCCGAAAATCCAGCTGAGCCGGTGATGTTCACCCGCCCGAGTGATCACGCTCCTCGGGCGGGAAAGGGTGGGGCTTGGTGGGGTTTCTTTCCCCTCATGTCCTTGCTTGGTAAGGCGCCGACGGCACCGGAGCTTCAGATCCCGGGTTCCGGTGATGCAAGGCGCAGTTCGGCCCAGACGGTCTTGCGCGGGAAGCGGTCCTCGGTCACGCCCCAGCGGTCCGCGAGCGCCTCCACGAGAAGCAGGCCGCGGCCCGACTCGGTGTCGGGGGAGGGCGGCTGGAGCTCGGGCAGGCGTTCACCGCGCGTGTCGGTGACCTCGATACGGAGCGTGTGGTCCACCACGTAGAAATCAAGACGGAAGTCCCGGCCCGGAACGCGACCGTGGGTGACGGCGTTGGCCGCCAGTTCGGCCACGACGTGGCGCGCGGCGTCCGAGTCGTATCCCCAGCTGCGGAGTTGGGCGTCCGCGAGGAGGCGGGCGAGGCGGGCACTGCGCGGGGTGGCGGACAGCAGCACACTGAAGTGGGGGAAGGAACTGGTCGGTTGAGCCGTGATGCCGGCGGTTTCCTGATGCACGGCATTCAGAGTGATGACTCGCATCCGTCGCCATGCGTGATTAAGGAGGCGCGTACCGTCACTGTCGGTGATGTGTCCGAGGTTGTCGGCATTGTCGGCGCGGGGGAGCGAAGAGGGCTCGGTGCCTGCACCGAGCCCTCTGTCCGACTGCCGCTCAGCGGCTGGAGAAGCCGGCTTCGCTGCCCGGGCTCACCGCTTGGGAACCTGGATGCTGACATACCAGCGAACGGACTCCTCCGTCACCACGGTGAAGTGGAGCTTGCGCGGCGAGTTCAGATTCATCTGATTCGCGTTTTTCTCCACCTCCACACCGGAACACCCCAGGGAGAACCCTCCGATGCCTTCGAGGGAGATCTCCAGATCAACCGGCTTCGAACGTGAAATGCAGTTCACCTTGATCCAGGATTCCCCCTTCGGTAGTTCTATCGTGCCGAATTGCCGGACACCGCGATGAGGGCCTTCGGAGAGGATTTCCTCGTATCCGGCGTCCACCTCGGGGGCGGTCAGCGGCTCCTGGGGAGGTGGCGCGACGGTTGACTGGGACGGTTTCGGGTCCGGAACGTTGGGCTTGTCCGAGCTGTCCTCGCCCGTGCAGGAGGTCAGCAACCCGCACAGGACGGCTGCCGTGACGAAGGCCGCACGACTGGATCGCATCAGGAACTCGTTTCCCAGTACTTGAACTCGACGGTCTTGTTGGCGACGTCAGCCTCCCCGTACGAAATCTGGGTCTTCTTGCAGTCGGGCAGCTGGTAGTACTTCTGCCACTTGACGTGGTGACCCCATGAGCCGAACTGCGCGTTGCCGTACTTGTTGCGGCTGATGTCGCGCCGGTACTGGTGCTGCGTCTCCCAGGACACTTCCTTGACCGACTCGCGGCTCACCTCGGCCTTCGCCTCGGCCACGATGCCGCTGACGGAGACTCCTCCGCCGGCCGTGATCTTGGTCGCCACGGATCCCGACTTCACCCGTGTCAGAACCATGGTCCCCCCGGGGCCGTCCTTGTAGATCGGTCCCTTGCCCAGGTGCTTCCTCGACTGGGCATAGATGTCGGTCTTCCATCCTCCGTCGCAGACATCCAACGGCGCGGGTTCCGGAGAATCCGCGAAGGCGACTCCCGGAGTCGTGACGGTAATGGCGCATATGGCAACAACTGCGAATGCAGTGCGCTTCATCTTTTCCCCCAGGTCGGACTTGCATGTGGCCGGGGACTGGTCAAATCGCCCGGCTTATCGGTCGTGATCAAATCATGCCTTGATCCGTATCGGGGGGTTATCTGTTCATCCCGTTGCCCACTCGTTACCGCTTGATTTTCTTTTGAGCTTTCGTAAAAGGGGCGTCGATGGCCCCATTTTCCTTGGTTCGGGGGAAGCGATTAAATTCAATTTTGAAGCAGCCTGGGGGTGCTGCCCCTCTGGGATTTCGGTGGCCCGGGAGGGGGTCGACCATGAGTGCTCAGTGTGGCGTGGTGCGTAAAAGTATGAATTATGCGTTTCTCTCACTGGTGGCCCTGTCGCGATCTAGCGTGAGTGGTGGCGGATCTCCCTGCGTGTGGTGACTGTCCGCTGGTTGTCCGGTGCTGTCCGGGCTGTCGGGGCGGTTGGTACGGGTAGGGCGCCGCGGTACGGCGCGGGACGACGGAGGGTGCGGCATGTTGGTGGACGGTGAGGCGGTACGGCTCAAGGGGGAGGCGGACGAGCCGGGGTGGGAGGTGGACCCGGACGACGAGTGGGGCGTCGCCGTCATCACCACGGTGGGGCGGCAGTTGAAGCTGCGGCGCGAGGCGGCGGGGATGCGGGCCGGCCAGTTCGGGGCGGCGATCGGGTACGGGGAGGACCTCGTCTACAAGGTCGAGGGCGGGAAGCGGATCCCTCAGCGGGAGTATCTGGACAGGGCCGACGAGGTGTTGGGGGCGGGTGGGTTGCTCTCGGCGGCTTGGGAGGACGTGAAGAAGGTCCGGTATCCGAAGAGCGTGCGGGCGCTGGCGGAGCTGGAGGCCAGGGCGGTCGAGCTTGGGGTGTACGTCGGGCTCAGCATCCATGGGTTGTTGCAGACGCCGGAGCATGCGCGAGCCCTGTTCGACGCATGGCAGCCGCCGTACTCGGAGGAGGAGGCTGAGAGCCTGGTCGCTGCTCGCATGGCCCGAAAGTCGATCTTTGAGCGATCTCCTGCTCCGGCTCTCAGCTTCGTCCTGGAAGAGGCCACGCTGCGTCGGCGCGTTGGGGGCACAATGGTGTGGCGACAGCAGCTCGAACACCTGCTGGAGACAGGGCGTTTGCGCAATGTCACGTTGCAGGTGATGCCTACCAACGCGGGGGCTCACCCTGGGTTGGACGGCAGGATTGAAGTGCTGAAGTTCACCGACGGTACAGCGGCAGGCCGTTCCGACGGTGCGTTCAGCGGTCGGCCGACCTTCGATCCGAAGCAGCTGCGAATCCTTGAGCTGCGGTATGGGACTATCCGGGCGCAGGCTCTCACCCCTCGTGAGTCGCTGGCCTTCATCGAGCAAGTGCTGGGAGAGACATGATCCGCAAGGCTTCTGCCGGGGACACCTCTGAACTGCTCTGGTTCAAGAGCAGTTACAGCGACGGCCCCGATGGCAACTCCTGTGTAGAGATCGCGATAGCGCCCCGCACTGTCCACGTTCGCGACTCCAAGAACGCGGCAGGGCCTCGGCTCGCGCTCACGCCGGGTGCGTGGTCGAACTTCGTGACGTACGCGTCGGAGCGCTGACACTCCAATCAACGGCACGCGCCCCGAAAGCCTTCACCTGCTCCACGTCAATGACCCCGGCCAACGAAAGCCCGGAGGGCGATCCGGGTGATGCCGGAGGTCGTGGTGACGCGGCCGGTCAAGGACGCGTGGGCCCGGCGGCCCGCCTCACCGGATGCCCTCGGCGACCTCGTCGAGGACGAGGTTCCACTGCGACCGGTCGTCCTCGAAGGGGAGGGGGTCGAAGGCCTCGATCCGCGCGCGCAACCGGTCGACCTGCCCGTCGATGCCGGCGTCGTCCCGTGCGTGCTCCTCGAACCTCTTGAGGAGGAGCAGGGCGTAGGCGAGGGACTCGACGTCACGGTGGAGTTGCGTGTACGAGTCCAGGGGTTCGCCCTCGCCGAACGCGTACACCTTCCCGCTCCCGGGGTCGAGGGCGATGAGGGAGGCGGCGAAGTGGGCGAGGACCAGCCAGGACCCGCACTCCCCGGGCAGGGGCCCGTCCTCGGGCCCGAACCACTCGGCCAGGCGGATCGACTCCTCCTGGCCGACGCCGGCCCTCGACTTGAAGTACTCGTCGTCCGGAAGGCCGACCCCGCCGAGGAAGTCCGCCGTCCGTACGTCGAGGCGGCTGCCCGGTTCCTCGTGGCGGGGGAAGTACACGACACCTGTGAGACCGAACGCGCTGAGGAGTTCGTCCGCGGAGACCGTGAAACTCATGAGGGCCCTCGTGCTTCGTCGCGGGAGGACGCCGAGGGGATCCGGCACCCCGGAAGGACGTGGGGACCCGGCTCCTCCGGAGGCGCGCCCCCGCCCCCGATCGTATACAGGGAGTGAGACGCCGTGGCGTCCTGTGTCCGTGCACGAGGTCTCAGATAGCGGACAATCGGTCGAGCTTCTTGCCGTTTCGGTTTACACAGGGGTAACACTGGAAAGCTGGCCGCTTCGGGTGACCACCCCCGACCGGCCGCTGTCCTGCGCGCGGCAACGGCGCCGAGCGCCCATCACCGGTTTCCATACCGGTGTCAGCCGCGCCAGAAAGGGACCCCGTGACCTCACGACCCGACCCCAAGACCTCGCTCGACCTGCTCCGCGCCGAGGTCGAGCGCCGTAACCCGGCGGAGCCCGAGTTCCACCAGGCCGCACGCGAGGTGCTGGAGACCCTCGCCCCGGTGCTCGAGGCGCGTCCCGAGTACGCCGAGCCGGGACTCGTCGCACGGCTGGTCGAGCCGGAGCGGCAGATCATGTTCCGGGTGCCGTGGCAGGACGACCAGGGCCGGGTCCACGTCAACCGGGGCTTCCGGATCGAATACAACAGCGCCCTCGGCCCCTACAAGGGCGGCCTGCGCTTCCACCCCTCCGTGAACCTCGGGATCATCAAGTTCCTGGGCTTCGAGCAGATCTTCAAGAACGCCCTGACCGGTCTCGGCATCGGCGGCGGCAAGGGCGGCAGCGACTTCGACCCGCAGGGCCGCAGCGACGCGGAGGTCATGCGCTTCTGCCAGTCCTTCATGACCGAGCTGTACCGGCACATCGGTGAGTACACCGACATCCCGGCCGGTGACATCGGCGTGGGCGCCCGCGAGATCGGCTACCTCTTCGGCCAGTACCGGCGGATCACCAACCGCTGGGAGGGCGGCGTGCTCACCGGCAAGAGCGCCGGCTGGGGCGGCTCGCTGATCCGTCCGGAGGCGACCGGATACGGCAACGTGCTGTTCGCGGAGGCCATGCTGCGCGCCCGCGGCGAGGACCTGGAGGGACAGACCGCGGTCGTCTCCGGCTCCGGCAACGTCGCGATCTACACCATCCAGAAGCTGGCCGCCCTCGGCGCCAACCCGGTCACCTGCTCCGACTCCAGCGGCTACGTCGTCGACGAGAAGGGCATCGACCTGGAGCTGCTGCGCCAGATCAAGGAGGTCGAGCGCGGCCGGGTGAGCGACTACGCGGAGCGCCGGGGCGCCTCCGCGCGGTTCGTGCCCGACGGGCGGGTCTGGGAGGTCCCGGCGGACGTCGCCCTGCCGTCGGCGACCCAGAACGAGCTGAACGCCGTCGACGCCGACGCCCTCATCCGCAACGGCGTGAAGGCGGTCTCCGAGGGCGCGAACATGCCGACCACGCCGGAGGCCGTGCAGCTGTTCCAGCGGGCCGGCGTAGCCTTCGGCCCCGGCAAGGCGGCCAACGCGGGCGGGGTCGCGGTCAGCGCGCTGGAGATGACGCAGAACGCGTCGCGCACCTCGTGGAAGGCCGACCAGGTCGAGAACGAGCTGGCCCGCATCATGACCGACATCCACACCACCTGCGCCGAGACCGCCGAGCGCTACGGCGCCCCCGGCGACTACGTGACCGGCGCGAACATCGCCGGCTTCGAGCGGGTGGCGGACGCGATGCTCGCGCAGGGCGTCATCTGACGCACCCGCGTCACGCCGTCAGGGTGTGGGGATGCCGGCCGGACGGGCCGGGCGTCCGAAGCGGGCGGGGACGCCCGGTGAGTACAGCACGCTCACCGGCTCCCCGGCCGGCCTCGGCAGCCCGGCCGCGGTGACCAGGTCCTCCTCGCACTCCACCAGCTCGGCCCGGTGCAGGGGCCAGCGCGGATGGGCGTTGGGCAGGTACGTCGACCGTCCGAAGAAGGCGCCGTGCATGCCCCAGCGGGCGGTGAGGAAGTGCTCCAGCTCGGTCGGTTCCTCGATCGGCTCGCCCCTGCGCACGGTGATGCGTCCGCCGGCGCCCCGCGGCCCGGGCCAGCGCCGGCTGCTGGTGTACGTCACCGTGCCGCCGTCGAGGTGCTCCACGCGCATCCGGGACCAGACGTACGGCATCCGGAACCCGAGGCGGGCGACCGCCACCGGGATCAGCCGGGAGGCGTCCAGGGAGAGGAAGACCACCCCGCGCCGCCCGTGCGCGTCCACCGAGTACAGGCGGACGTTGGTCTCCGGGAAGTTCCCCAGGTACGGGACGCCCGGCAGGCGCAGCCATCCCACCTTGTGCATCCGGAACGCGACGAGACCGACGTACGTGACCCCGTCCAGCGTGTCGGGCACGGTGCCCGGCGGCAGCAGGGGGGCCACGTCGGCCGGGTCCACCGCCCAGTGCACGAAGGTCAGGTCCAGCCACGACTGGGTGAGCAGCGGACGCGCGATCGCCTCCGGCGGGTCGGGCGTGATGGGCTGCGGGAGCGGGGGTGTCGACGGCACCGCGCCAGTATCGCGGAGGGCTCGGACAGCCGCGCGCCACGACGGGCGACCACGGCGGACGCCACGGTGTACCCCACATGGCCCTGGCGGCCGCGGGACGCCTCGGGAAGGCTCGGAGCCATGCAGAAGCTCTCCCTCGACGCCCTCGCCCGCGAACACCTGGGACGCGCCGCCGCCTCCTCCCACGGCCGCAGCGCCACCACCCTCCACGGCGGCCACGAGCACACCCTGCGCCAGACCCTCCTCGCGCTGACCGCCGGCACCGCCCTCGCCGACCACGACGGCCCCGGCGAGGCCACCCTCCTGGTCCTGCGCGGCCGCGTCCGCCTCACCAGCGGCGACACCGACCGGGAAGGGCGCACGGGCGACCTGATCGTCATCCCTCCCGCCCGGCACGGCCTGGAGGCCCTGGAGGACGCGGCGGTACTGCTCACGGTCGCCAAGCAGGGCTGAGCGCGGCGCCGTCGCGGCCGGCCGCGACGGCGCCGCGGAGCCGCACACGGACACGGCCCCGCGTCCCTTCAGGGCGCTGCCGGCCTGCTCAGGCCTCCGCCCGCACCCTCCGGTCCCGGCTCCTGCGCCTTTCCCAGACCGGCAGGTCGTCCGTGGCGACGGGGCGCGTCACCAGGTACCCGGCGACGACCGCGGCCACTGCGGCCGCCGGCAGCGGCAGATAGCCCGTGAGGTGGCTCGCCGTGCCCGTCAGGGCCGGCAGCGCGCAGGCGGCCACGGCGGTGTAGAGAAGGACCAGCAGCAGACGGACGGCCGGCGACGTCCCGCACAGGCCGCTCCAGTCGCGGACCGTGACGGACGGGTCCGTCGACTGCTCCGACGCCGCTCCGCTCTCCCGCAGGAGGGCGAGGTCCGCCGGCTGGGCGGTGCAGCGGAAGGCCCGGCCGTCGGGGGCGACGAAGGCGCAGGGGACGGGCTTGCTCCCACGTACCGAACGCCAGCGGTTCGCCCACATCAGCCAGCCGCCCGAAGTTCCGAACTCCGCCGCCAGGGCGGCCATGTCGACATCCCGCACGTACAGCCGGAGCGTGCCGCCCTCACCGGACGCGTGCAGCTCGCGGCGTACCACCACCCGCGTGGTGCCGGCGCGGGCGCCGACGGTCGTGTGCTCGTCCCGGACCGCGGTGAGGGCCTCCACCCGGAACGCCTTCACCCGGCCCGCCGCCGCGTCCTCGGCCAGCACCCGGTGGGGCCCGAAGCGCCCGAAGCGCCCATTGAGGTGCGCCAGGGTCGCCAAGGCCGCGAAGGCGGTCAGGAGCCCGGGAACGGGGGAGAGCGGGGGCCGCCAGGTCTGGACGTACGCCATGAGGTCGGTGCTGGCGTCCGCCCAGCCACCCAGTTCGGGACGGCCGGGGACGTGCAGCACCTTGACCTTCCTCCACCCGGAAGGGGTGCTCACGACGATGCCGCGGTCCACGGACAGCCGGGTGCCGTCGGACAGTTCGGCGGTGAAGGACGCGTACCAGTAGCTGCTGGACTTCTGTCCGGCGCTTCCACCGATCGCCTGCTCCCGGGACGTCACGTCCGTGATCCTGCCGGTGGAGACGGTCGCGCCCGCGTCCTGGAGCGCGGCGAGGGCGCGTGCCTGGCGGCCGTCCGGCTGCCAGGCCAGCAGCAGCGCCGACACCAGCGCGTACCCGGCGAGGGCGTATGACAGGCCGCGGGCCAGGGAGGCCAGCGGCGGGCGCGGCAGCCGGGCTGGCAGGCGGGGAGCACCGTCCGCGGGCCGGCCCTCCGGGGGCGCCGGGACGAACCGCGGGGCCCGCCAGGTCGCCGCCACCCAGCCCAGCCCGCACAGCAGCGCCGCGCCCAGCGCGGCGAGGACGTCCCAGCGGGGAGTCGGAGCGCCGTAACGCAACCACGGCAGCAGCGCCGCGACCGCGGCGCACACCAGCGCAGCCCCACCCCATGCACGTGTTCCCGTCGTGGATCTTCGCATGAAGGCATGTAACCGTACGAGTGTTCGTGAACGGAGCCGTTCCGCGAGAGTCGAGGCGTCCGTCGGCGGGGCAACGGCAACCGGGCACCGGCGACCTGGGCATCGTCTCCGGGCGGGACCTGCACTACGCGGACCGGGAACCGGTGGATCCGGTCCCCAGCCGGGCCCGGACGGTCTTGGTGCGGCAGCAGCCGGAGTGAGGGGGCGGTCCGCCCTGCTCGGACCGCGCCGCGTGCTGCGAATCGGTGAGATCACCCGACGGGAGAATGATCCGGTACCCGAAGGGTCTGAGGGTTTCCTGACGCTTCCCCGGAGCAAGGGGCCGGGGCACGAGCGCTCCCGCGTTTGATCCCCGTCACTTCCGGGGTAATCTCTTCCGCTCGATTGGCCAGCCCCGGTCCCCGTGTGGCAGACTGTCCGAGTTGCTCGGTCGAGCGTTGATGCTGCGCGCCTCCCGCCGGGAGGACCGGAAGCGAGTCCCACAGTACTCGTCGTCCCACGTATTACATCGAAAGGTGTAGGGGCGGACGTACGGGAATCTTCCGGGAAGCGTTGCGCGGCGCCGGCCAGGCGCCCGGTGGGCCTTTCGCCCCCGGTCCGCGGTTCTGGTAGGGCCGTGTCAATCCCGCAGGGATGTTCGAAACAAGGGACATTCATGTCGGCGGGAGTGCGACACACCCGACCGCGTGGGTCGGAGGACGAGCCCTGGGACATCGGGTTCCGGAGCGTAAAGAGAGACAGGACTACGAAGTAGCCATGGCGGGACAGAAGATCCGCATCCGGCTCAAGGCCTACGACCACGAGGTCATCGACTCCTCGGCGAAGAAGATCGTCGAGACGGTGACTCGCACTGGTGCGTCGGTCGCGGGCCCGGTGCCGCTGCCCACTGAGAAGAACGTGTACTGCGTCATCAAGTCGCCGCACAAGTACAAGGACTCGCGCGAGCACTTCGAGATGCGCACGCACAAGCGCCTGATCGACATCCTCGACCCGACCCCCAAGACCGTTGACTCTCTGATGCGACTCGACCTCCCGGCCGGTGTCGACATCGAGATCAAGCTCTGAGGCCGGTGATCTGAAGAGATGGCAAAGCAGATCAAGGGCATCCTGGGCGAGAAGCTCGGCATGACGCAGGTGTGGGACGAGAACAACCGTGTTGTTCCGGTCACCGTCGTCAAGGCCGGCCCCAACGTCGTCACCCAGGTCCGTACGAACGACGTCGACGGCTACGAGTCGGTCCAGATCGCCTTCGGCGAGATCGACCCGCGCAAGGTGAACAAGCCCCTCAAGGGCCACTTCGCCAAGGCCGACGTCACCCCCCGTCGTCACCTCGTCGAGATCCGCACGTCGGACGCCTCCGAGTACACGCTGGGCCAGGAAGTCACCGCCGAGGTGTTCGAGTCCGGCGTGAAGGTCGACGTGACCGGCAAGAGCAAGGGCAAGGGCTTCGCCGGTGTCATGAAGCGTCACAACTTCAAGGGCCTCGGCGCCGGACACGGCACCCAGCGCAAGCACCGCTCGCCCGGTTCCATCGGTGGCTGCGCCACCCCGGGCCGTGTGTTCAAGGGCCTCCGCATGGCGGGTCGCATGGGCAACGAGCGGGTCACCACCCAGAACCTGACCGTCCACGCCGTTGACGCGGAGAAGGGTCTGCTGCTCATCAAGGGCGCGGTTCCCGGTCCGAACGGCGGCCTCGTCCTGGTCCGCACCGCGGCCAAGGGGGCCTGAGGTAACCGATGAGCACTGTTGACATCCTTTCGCCGGCGGGCGACAAGGCCGGTACCGTCGAGCTCCCCGCGGAGATCTTCGGCGTTGAGAAGGTCAGCATCCCGCTGATCCACCAGGTCGTCGTCGCGCAGCTGGCCGCTGCCCGCCAGGGCACCCACAAGACCAAGACCCGCGGTGAAGTCCGTGGTGGCGGCAAGAAGCCGTACCGCCAGAAGGGCACCGGCCGCGCCCGTCAGGGTTCGACCCGCGCACCGCAGTTCGCCGGTGGTGGCGTCGTGCACGGTCCCGTGCCGCGCGACTACTCCCAGCGCACCCCCAAGAAGATGAAGGCTGCCGCCCTGCGTCACGCCCTCACCGACCGGGCGCGCCACAACCGCATTCACGTCGTCTCCGGCGTGATCGAGGGCGAGACCCCCTCCACGAAGGCCGCCAAGTCGCTGTTCGGCAAGATCTCGGAGCGCAAGAACCTGCTCCTGGTCGTCGACCGCGCCGACGAGGCCGCGTGGCTGTCCGCCCGCAACCTGCCCCAGGTCCACATCCTGGAGCCGGGCCAGCTGAACACGTACGACGTTCTCGTCTCGGACGACGTGGTCTTCACCAAGGCCGCTTTCGAGTCCTTCGTCGCCGGCCCGAACAAGGCCAACGACAACGAAGGGAGCGAGGTCTGATGGCTGCCCGTCACCCCTCGATCGCCTCGAAGGCCGCCAAGGCGGCCAAGGCCGCTCGCGTCGCCAAGGCGCGCCGCCACGAGGCCGAAGGCAAGAACACCGTCGTCACCCCGGCGAGCAAGGCGTTCACGGACCCCCGTGACGTCCTGCTGAAGCCGGTCGTGTCCGAGAAGAGCTACGCGCTCATCGACGAGAACAAGTACACGTTCATCGTCGCGCCGGGCTCCAACAAGACCCAGATCAAGGAGGCCGTCCAGGCGGTCTTCGAGGTCAAGGTCACCGGGGTCAACACGATCAACCGCATCGGCAAGCGCAAGCGCACCCGCACCGGCTTCGGCCAGCGCGCGGCGACCAAGCGCGCGATCGTGACCCTCGCCGAGGGCGACCGTATCGACATCTTCGGCGGTCCGACCGCGTAAGCGGTCAGGATCGTTCGATATCGGACGAGGACTGAGAAATGGGTATCCGCAAGTACAAGCCGACGACTCCGGGCCGTCGTGGCTCCAGCGTCGCCGACTTCGTCGAGGTCACGCGGTCCACGCCGGAGAAGTCGCTGGTCCGTCCCCTGCACAGCAAGGGCGGCCGTAACAATTCCGGTCGTGTGACCGTCCGCCACCAGGGCGGTGGCCACAAGCGCGCCTACCGCGTGATCGACTTCCGTCGTCACGACAAGGACGGCGTGCCGGCGAAGGTCGCGCACATCGAGTACGACCCCAACCGCACCGCGCGCATCGCGCTGCTGCACTACGCCGACGGCGAGAAGCGCTACATCCTCGCCCCGCGCAACCTGCAGCAGGGCGACCGCGTCGAGAACGGTCCCGGGGCCGACATCAAGCCGGGCAACAACCTGGCCCTCCGCAACATCCCGGTCGGTACCACGATCCACGCGATCGAGCTCCGTCCCGGTGGCGGCGCCAAGTTCGCCCGCTCCGCCGGCGCCTCCGTGCAGCTGCTCGCGAAGGAGGGCTCGATGGCCCACCTCCGCATGCCGTCCGGAGAGATCCGCCTGGTCGACCAGCGCTGCCGCGCCACGGTCGGCGAGGTCGGCAACGCCGAGCAGTCGAACATCAACTGGGGCAAGGCCGGCCGTAAGCGGTGGCTGGGCGTCCGCCCGACCGTCCGTGGTGTCGTCATGAACCCGGTCGACCACCCGCACGGTGGTGGTGAGGGCCGGACCTCCGGTGGCCGCCACCCCGTGTCCCCGTGGGGCAAGAAGGAAGGCCGTACTCGTTCGCCCAAGAAGGCGTCGAACAAGTACATCGTCCGCCGCCGCAAGACGAACAAGAAGCGCTAAGGACGGGTTGAGATGCCTCGTAGCTTGAAGAAGGGACCCTTCGTCGACGACCACCTGATGAAGAAGGTGGACGTCCAGAACGAAGCCGGTACCAAGAACGTCATCAAGACCTGGTCCCGCCGCTCGATGATCGTCCCGGCGATGCTGGGCCACACGATCGCGGTGCACAACGGCAAGACCCACATCCCGGTGTTTGTCACCGAGTCCATGGTCGGCCACAAGCTCGGCGAGTTCTCGCCGACGCGCACCTTCCGGGGTCACGTCAAGGACGACCGGAAGTCGAAGCGCCGCTAGTCAGCGGGGTGATGACCATGACAAACACTGAAGGGACAACCATGGAAGCCAGGGCCCAGGCGCGGTACATCCGCGTCACGCCCATGAAGGCCCGCCGCGTGGTGGACCTCATCCGTGGCATGGACGCCACGGAGGCTCAGGCGGTCCTGCGTTTCGCCCCGCAGGCCGCGAGCGTGCCGGTCGGCAAGGTGCTGGACAGCGCCATCGCCAACGCCGCGCACAACTACGACCACACCGATGTCGACAGCCTCTTCATCTCCGAGGCCTACGTCGACGAGGGCCCGACCCTGAAGCGGTTCCGTCCGCGTGCCCAGGGCCGCGCCTACCGGATCCGCAAGCGGACCAGCCACATCACCGTGGTCGTCAGCAGCAAGGAAGGAACCCGGTAATGGGCCAGAAGGTTAACCCGCATGGGTTCCGGCTCGGTGTCACGACCGACTTCAAGTCGCGTTGGTACGCCGACAAGCTGTACAAGGACTACGTCAAGGAAGACGTCGCCATCCGTCGGATGATGACGTCCGGCATGGAGCGCGCCGGCATCTCCAAGGTCGAGATCGAGCGCACCCGTGACCGCGTGCGGGTGGACATCCACACCGCTCGTCCGGGCATCGTCATCGGCCGCCGCGGCGCCGAGGCCGACCGCATCCGCGGCGACCTCGAGAAGCTCACCGGCAAGCAGGTCCAGCTGAACATCCTCGAGGTCAAGAACCCCGAGACGGACGCTCAGCTCGTGGCCCAGGCCGTCGCCGAGCAGCTCTCCTCCCGCGTCTCCTTCCGCCGCGCCATGCGCAAGAGCATGCAGTCGGCGATGAAGGCGGGCGCCAAGGGCATCAAGATCCAGTGCGGTGGCCGCCTCGGCGGCGCCGAGATGTCCCGCTCGGAGTTCTACCGCGAGGGCCGTGTGCCCCTGCACACCCTCCGCGCGAACGTGGACTACGGCTTCTTCGAGGCCAAGACGACCTTCGGCCGCATCGGCGTGAAGGTCTGGATCTACAAGGGCGACGTCAAGAACATCGCCGAGGTCCGCGCCGAGAACGCCGCCGCCCGTGCCGGCAACCGCCCGGCCCGTGGTGGCGCTGACCGCCCGGCCCGTGGTGGCCGCGGTGGCGAGCGTGGCGGTCGCGGCCGCAAGCCGCAGCAGGCTCCCGCTGCCGAGGCCCCCAAGGCCGAGGCTCCGGCTGCCGCTCCGGCTGAGAGCACCGGAACGGAGGCCTGACCGACATGCTGATCCCCCGTAGGGTCAAGCACCGCAAGCAGCACCACCCGAAGCGCCGCGGTATGGCCAAGGGCGGTACGACGGTCGCGTTCGGCGAGTACGGCATCCAGGCCCTCACGCCGGCGTACGTGACCAACCGCCAGATCGAGGCCGCCCGTATCGCGATGACCCGCCACATCAAGCGTGGCGGCAAGGTCTGGATCAACATCTACCCGGACCGCCCGCTCACGAAGAAGCCGGCCGAGACCCGCATGGGTTCCGGTAAGGGTTCGCCGGAGTGGTGGATCGCGAACGTGCACCCGGGCCGGGTCATGTTCGAGCTGTCCTACCCCAACGAGAAGATCGCCCGTGAGGCGCTGACCCGTGCGGCCCACAAGCTGCCGATGAAGTGCCGGATCGTCAAGCGCGAGGCAGGTGAAGCGTGATGTCGGCCGGTACCAAGGCGTCCGAGCTGCGCGAGCTGGGCAACGAGGAGCTTCTCGCGAAGCTCCGCGAGGCCAAGGAAGAGCTGTTCAACCTCCGTTTCCAGGCGGCGACCGGTCAGCTCGAGAACCACGGTCGGCTGAAGGCCGTCCGTAAGGACATCGCGCGGATCTACACCCTGATGCGCGAGCGCGAGCTGGGCATCGAAACGGTGGAGAACGCATGAGCGAGAACAACGTGACTGAGACGAACACCGAGGCTCGGGGCGACCGCAAGACCCGTGAGGGCATCGTCGTCAGCGACAAGATGGACAAGACCGTCGTCGTCGCCGTCGAGGACCGCAAGAAGCACGCGCTGTACGGCAAGGTCATCCGCAGCACGAGCAAGCTCAAGGCCCACGACGAGCAGAACGCCGCCGGCGTCGGCGACCGCGTCCTCCTGATGGAGACCCGGCCGCTGTCCGCGACGAAGCACTGGCGCATCGTCGAGATCCTCGAGAAGGCCAAGTAGGTAATTCCCGCAAGGGAATTCCCAAAAGTACGTTCCTGCTAGGCATCCCTCGCAGGACAGTTCCGCCAGGCTCCGGGGGGCCGTTCAGCCGAACGGCCCCCCGGGGAACCGGCAGACAAACAGGAGATAGACGTGATCCAGCAGGAGTCGCGACTGCGCGTCGCCGACAACACGGGGGCGAAGGAAATCCTTTGCATCCGTGTGCTCGGTGGCTCCGGTCGCCGCTACGCGGGCATCGGTGACGTCATCGTCGCCACCGTCAAGGACGCGATCCCCGGTGGCAACGTGAAGAAGGGTGACGTCGTCAAGGCGGTCATCGTTCGCACCGTCAAGGAGCGCCGCCGTCCGGACGGCTCGTACATCCGCTTCGACGAGAACGCCGCCGTCATTCTGAAGAACGACGGCGACCCTCGCGGCACCCGTATCTTCGGCCCGGTCGGCCGTGAGCTGCGCGAGAAGAAGTTCATGAAGATCATCTCGCTCGCGCCGGAGGTGCTGTAAGCATGAAGATCAAGAAGGGTGATCTGGTTCAGGTCATCACCGGCAAGGACAAGGGCAAGCAGGGCAAGGTCATTGCCGCTTACCCGCGGGAGGACCGCGTCCTGGTCGAGGGTGTCAACCGGGTCAAGAAGCACACCAAGGCCGGCCCGACCGCCAGCGGTTCGCAGGCCGGCGGCATCGTGACCACCGAGGCCCCGGTCCACGTCTCCAACGTCCAGCTGGTCGTGGAGAAGGACGGCAAGAAGGTCGTCACGCGCGTCGGTTACCGCTTCGACGACGAAGGCAACAAGATCCGCGTTGCCAAGCGGACGGGTGAGGACATCTGATGACGACCACCACCAGCCCGCGTCTGAAGACGAAGTACCGCGAGGAGATCGCGGGCAAGCTGCGTGAGCAGTTCTCCTACGAGAACGTCATGCAGGTTCCCGGCCTCGTCAAGATCGTGGTCAACATGGGTGTGGGCGACGCCGCCCGCGACTCCAAGCTGATCGAGGGCGCCATCCGCGACCTCACCACGATCACCGGTCAGAAGCCGGCCGTCACCAAGGCCCGCAAGTCCATCGCGCAGTTCAAGCTGCGCGAGGGCCAGCCGATCGGCGCCCACGTCACGCTCCGCGGCGACCGCATGTGGGAGTTCCTGGACCGCACCCTGTCGCTCGCGCTGCCGCGCATCCGCGACTTCCGCGGCCTGTCCCCCAAGCAGTTCGACGGCCGTGGCAACTACACCTTCGGTCTCACGGAGCAGGTCATGTTCCACGAGATCGACCAGGACAAGATCGACCGTGTCCGGGGTATGGACATCACCGTGGTCACCACGGCGACCAACGACGAAGAGGGCCGTGCCCTTCTCCGTCACCTCGGCTTCCCGTTCAAGGAGGCGTGAGCGAGATGGCGAAGAAGGCTCTCATCGCGAAGGCTGCTCGCAAGCCCAAGTTCGGAGTGCGCGGCTACACCCGCTGCCAGCGCTGCGGCCGTCCGCACTCCGTGTACCGCAAGTTCGGCCTGTGCCGCGTGTGCCTTCGTGAGATGGCTCACCGTGGCGAGCTGCCGGGCGTGACCAAGAGCTCCTGGTAATCCGGGTAATTCCGGATCCCCAGGACTCTCGGTAAGCAAGGGGAACGGCGGGAGGCCCGCTCCGCATGGCTTAGGCTTGCGGGGTTGGGCACCTGCCGTGCCCCAGACGACTTACTACGCCGTAGGTCCACCGCGCCGCACCCGTCCCGTCTCGGATCGGGGAGAGGGATGGCGCACCAGGAAACCCCGGCGAGAGAGGCCGAAGGCCAATTCATGACCATGACTGATCCGATCGCAGACATGCTCACGCGTCTGCGGAACGCGAACTCGGCGTACCACGACTCCGTGGTGATGCCGCACTCGAAGATCAAGTCGCACATCGCGGAGATCCTCCAGCAGGAGGGCTTCATCACCGGCTGGAAGACCGAGGACGCCGAGGTCGGCAAGAACCTCGTCCTCGAGCTGAAGTTCGGGCCGAACCGTGAGCGCTCCATCGCGGGCATCAAGCGGATCTCCAAGCCCGGTCTCCGGGTGTACGCGAAGTCCACCAACCTGCCGAAGGTGCTGGGCGGCCTCGGCGTGGCGATCATCTCCACGTCGCACGGGCTCCTCACCGACAAGCAGGCCGGCAAGAAGGGCGTGGGTGGGGAAGTCCTCGCCTACGTCTGGTAGCGGAAGGGAACGGAGGAAACAGCTATGTCGCGCATCGGCAAGCTCCCCATCGCGGTTCCCGCCGGCGTGGACGTCACCATCGACGGCCGTACGGTCTCGGTCAAGGGCCCCAAGGGCACGCTGACCCACACCGTCGTGGCGCCGATCGAGATCGTCAAGGGCGAGGACGGCGTGCTGAACGTCACCCGCCCCAACGACGAGCGTCAGAACAAGGCCCTGCACGGCCTGTCCCGCACGCTGGTGGCGAACATGATCACCGGCGTGACCCAGGGTTACGTGAAGAAGCTCGAGATCAGCGGTGTCGGTTACCGCGTTGTCGCCAAGGGTTCGAACCTGGAGTTCTCCCTCGGCTACAGCCACCCGATCACGGTCGAGGCGCCCGAGGGCATCACCTTCAAGGTCGAGGCCCCGACCCGTTTCTCGGTCGAGGGCATCGACAAGCAGAAGGTCGGCGAGGTTGCGGCCAACATCCGCAAGCTGCGCAAGCCCGACCCGTACAAGGCCAAGGGCGTCAAGTACGAGGGCGAAGTCATCCGCCGCAAGGTCGGAAAGGCGGGTAAGTAAGCCATGGCATACGGGCAGAAGATCCTCAAGGGCGACGCCTACAAGCGTGCTGCTATCAAGCGTCGTCACATCCGGATCCGCAAGAAGGTCGCCGGCACCGCCGAGCGTCCTCGCCTGGTCGTGACCCGTTCCAACCGCCACATCGTGGCGCAGGTGATCGACGACCTGAAGGGCCACACCCTGGCGTCGGCGTCCACCCTGGACGCGTCGGTCCGTGGTGGCGAGGGCGACAAGTCCGCGCAGGCCAAGCAGGTCGGCGCCCTGGTCGCCGAGCGCGCCAAGGCCGCCGGTGTCGAGGCCGTCGTGTTCGACCGTGGTGGCAACCAGTACGCCGGGCGCATCGCCGCCCTGGCGGACGCCGCCCGCGAAGCCGGACTGAAGTTCTGAGCCGGTTCCGTAGCTAGCGGAAACAGAGAGAGGTAATTCCAATGGCTGGACCCCAGCGCCGCGGTGGCGGTGCCGGTGGCGGCGAGCGGCGGGACCGGAAGGGCCGTGACGGCGGCGCAGCTGCCGCCGAGAAGACCGCGTACGTTGAGCGCGTCGTCGCGATCAACCGCGTCGCCAAGGTTGTGAAGGGTGGTCGTCGCTTCAGCTTCACCGCGCTGGTCGTGGTGGGCGACGGTGACGGCACCGTGGGTGTCGGATACGGCAAGGCCAAGGAGGTGCCGGCCGCCATCGCCAAGGGCGTTGAGGAGGCCAAGAAGCACTTCTTCAAGGTCCCCCGCATCCAGGGCACCATCCCGCACCCCATCCAGGGTGAGAAGGCTGCCGGCGTCGTGCTGCTCAAGCCCGCGTCGCCCGGTACCGGTGTGATCGCCGGTGGTCCGGTGCGCGCCGTGCTCGAGTGCGCCGGTATCCACGACGTGCTGTCGAAGTCGCTCGGCTCCGACAACCAGATCAACATCGTGCACGCGACCGTGGCGGCCCTCAAGGGCCTGCAGCGTCCCGAGGAGATCGCGGCCCGCCGTGGTCTGCCGCTCGAGGACGTCGCCCCCGCGGCTCTTCTCCGTGCGCGTGCCGGGGCGGGTGTGTGATCATGGCGCAGCTCAAGATCACGCAGGTCAAGTCCTACATCGGCAGCAAGCAGAACCACCGTGACACCCTGCGCTCCCTTGGTCTCAAGGGCATCAACACGCAGGTCGTCAAGGAGGACCGCCCCGAGTTCCGCGGCATGGTGCACACCGTCCGCCACCTCGTGACGGTCGAGGAGGTCGACTGATCATGGCGGAGCAGAACCCGCTCAAGATCCACAACCTCCGTCCCGCCCCGGGCGCCAAGACCGCCAAGACCCGTGTGGGTCGTGGTGAGGCGTCGAAGGGTAAGACGGCCGGTCGTGGTACGAAGGGCACCAAGGCCCGCTACCAGGTTCCGGAGCGCTTCGAGGGTGGCCAGATGCCGCTCCACATGCGTCTCCCGAAGCTGAAGGGCTTCAAGAACCCGTTCAAGACCGAGTACCAGGTCGTGAACCTCGACAAGCTGGCCGCGCTCTACCCCGAGGGTGGCGAGGTCACCGTCGAGGGTCTCGTGGCCAAGGGTGCCGTGCGCAAGAACAGCCTCGTCAAGGTCCTCGGCCAGGGCGAGATCTCCGTGGCGCTGCAGGTGACGGTCGACGCCGTCTCCGGCTCCGCCAAGGAGAAGATCACCGCCGCCGGCGGTACCGTCACCGAGCTCGTCTGACCCTTTCAGGTGGCTCGATGACGTAGAACGATCCCGACCGGGGATACCCCACATTTGGGGTATCCCCGGTTGGTCGTTCCTAGGGCGGCATGGTCGCCGGTAAGGTGGCCTGCGCTGCCCATTGACCCCGGGCGCCCCGTACGGGCACTCGGGACGGCAGTTGACCGTTACGTATTCGTCCTTAGTCGGAATCTCAAGACCGTCACCCTTGACGCAGATGCGCGGGGGGTCGCAGGAGGCACCGTGCTCACCGCGTTCGCCCGGGCGTTCAAGACGCCCGACCTGCGCAAGAAGCTGCTCTTCACGCTCGGCATCATCGTGGTGTACCGCGTCGGTACCAACGTTCCCATTCCGGGCGTCGACTACCGCAACGTCCAGACCTGTATCGACAATGCCGAAGCCAATTCGGGTCTGTTCGGTCTGGTGAACATGTTCAGCGGCGGGGCGCTGCTCCAGATCACGATCTTCGCCCTGGGCATCATGCCGTACATCACCGCGGCGATCATCCTGCAGCTGCTGACCGTGGTGATCCCGCGTCTGGAAGCCCTCAAGAAGGAGGGCCAGGCCGGTACGGCGAAGATCACGCAGTACACCCGTTATCTGACGGTGGCGCTGGCCATCCTGCAGGGCACCGGCCTGGTGGCCACCGCCCGCAGCGGCGCCCTGTTCCAGGGCTGCCCGGTCGCGAGCGAGATCGTCCCGGACCAGTCGATCTTCGTGACCGTCACCATGGTCATCACCATGACCGCCGGTACGGCCCTCGTCATGTGGCTCGGTGAGCTCATCACCGACCGCGGCATCGGCAACGGCATGTCGATCCTGATGTTCATCTCGATCGCCGCGACCTTCCCCTCCGCCCTGTGGGCCATCAAGGAGCAGGGCAGCCTCGCGGACGGCTGGATCGAGTTCGGCACCGTCATGCTCGTCGGCTTCGTCATGGTCGGCCTGGTCGTCTTCGTCGAGCAGGCCCAGCGCCGGATCCCCGTGCAGTACGCCAAGCGCATGGTCGGCCGCCGCTCCTACGGCGGTACGTCGACGTACATCCCGCTCAAGGTGAACCAGGCGGGCGTCATCCCCGTCATCTTCGCCGCGTCGCTGCTGTACATCCCGGCGCTGATCGTCCAGTTCTCCAGCTCGACGGCGGGCTGGGCGACGTGGATCGAGGCGAATCTCGCCGACCCCGGGGCCACGGCGCACATCATTCTGTACTTCTTCCTGATCGTGTTCTTCGCCTTCTTCTACGTGGCGATCTCCTTCAACCCCGAGGAAGTCGCCGACAACATGAAGAAGTATGGTGGCTTCATCCCGGGCATCCGGGCTGGCCGACCGACCGCTGAGTACCTCAGCTACGTACTCAACCGGATCACCTGGCCGGGTTCGCTGTACTTGGGTCTGATCTCTCTCGTGCCGACAATGGCGTTGGCTGGTTTCGGGGCGAACCAGAACTTCCCGTTCGGCGGGACCAGCATCCTGATCATCGTGGGTGTCGGTCTCGAGACGGTGAGGCAGATCGAGAGCCAGCTCCAGCAGCGCAATTACGAAGGGTTCCTCCGCTGATGCGAATCGTCCTCGTCGGGCCGCCGGGTGCTGGTAAAGGTACGCAGGCCACCCGCCTTGCCGAGAAACTGCGCATCCCGCACATCTCCACAGGCGACCTCTTCCGCGCCAACATCAGCCGGCAGACCGAGCTCGGGAAGCTCGCGAAGTCCTACATGGACGCGGGCAATCTCGTCCCCGACGAGGTCACCATCGCCATGGCCAAGGACCGCATGGAGCAGCCCGACGCCGAGGGCGGCTTCCTGCTGGACGGTTTCCCGCGCAACGTGTCGCAGGCCGAGGCGCTGGACGAGCTGCTGCAGACCGAGGGCATCAAGCTGGACGCCGTGCTCGATCTGGAAGCCCCCGAGGACGAGGTCGTCAAGCGGATCGCCGGGCGGCGGGTCTGCCGCAAGGACTCGGCGCACGTGTTCCACGTGACGTACAGCCCGTCGAAGCGGGAGGGCGTGTGCGACCTCTGCGGCGGTGAGCTGTACCAGCGCGACGACGACTCCGAGGGCACCGTGCGGACGCGGCTGGAGGTCTACCACACGCAGACCGAGCCGATCATCGACTACTACCGGGCGCAGGGGCTGGTCGTCACCATCTCGGCGATGGGGCCCGTCGACGAGGTCACGGGCCGCGCGCTGGAGGCGCTGAAGAGCGGTAAGTAGTTCTGTACATCGGTCGCAGCCGCGGTCCCTTCGCTCGAGGGGCCGCGGCTGCGGCTTGGCCGGGGGTGCTCGCGCGGCCCGGCGCTCGCGGGGCGCCTCCCCCGGAGGGGCCCCGGCGCCCCGGGGGCACCTCCCGGGCCTTCAGGACACGGGGGGAGGCGCGATCGCCCGCGGATCGCGCCCCGTATCGTTGGAAGCGTTCGTACTCCTTCCGGTCCCAGAAAGGCCGTCGTCCCCATGGTGCAGATCAAGAGCCCTGAGCAGATCGCCAAGATGCGTGAGGCGGGGTTGGTCGTCGCCGCCATCCACGCGGCCACCCGTGAGGCCGCCGTGCCCGGGGCCACGACGAAGGACCTGGACCAGGTCGCCCGCAAGGTGCTCGCGGAGCACGACGCCAAGCCGAACTTCCTCGGCTACGGCGGCTTCCCCGCGACGATCTGCACCTCGGTGAACGACGTCGTCGTCCACGGCATCCCCTCCGACGACGTGGTCCTCAAGGACGGCGACGTCATCTCCATCGACTGCGGCGCGATCATCGACGGATGGCACGGTGACGCCGCCTACACCGCGTTCGTCGGGTCCGGCCACTCCCCGGAGCTGATCGAGCTGTCCCGGGTGACCGAGGAGTCGATGTGGGCCGGCATCGCGGCCATGAAGCAGGGCAACCGGCTCGTCGACATCTCCCGCGCCGTCGAGACGTACATCCGGCGCCAGCCCAAGCCGGGCGGCGGCAAGTACGGGATCATCGAGGACTACGGCGGCCACGGCATCGGCACCGAGATGCACATGGACCCGCATCTGCTGAACTACGTCGACCGCAAGCGCGGCAAGGGCCCCAAGCTGGTCCCGGGCTTCTGCCTCGCCATCGAGCCGATGGTCTCCCTGGGCACCCCGAAGACGAAGGTCCTCTCCGACGACTGGACGGTCATCACCACCGACGGCACCTGGTCCTCCCACTGGGAGCACTCGGTGGCCCTGACCGAGCAGGGGCCGCTGGTCCTGACGGCTCCCGACGGGGGCAAGGCGAAGCTGGCGGAGATGGGCATCACGGCGGCGCCGGACCCGCTCGGCTGACGACGGACCCCGGACGCACTCGCCGGCCGGGGGCCGGCGTCGAGGAGTGGGCTCCGTCCGGTTAAGGATCTCCGGGGTGGGGCAGGATTTCCGATTCGTTTTTCCGGGGGCGCTGACGTAGACTGACTCGTCGGCTCTTGTGCACCCGCATGTCCGCATGTACTACACACGGTGCACGCCAGAGTCGATCAAGGTAGTCGATTCGAAGGGCGAAGCGTGGCCAAGAAGCAAGGTGCCATCGAGATCGAGGGCACTGTCGTCGAGTCTCTTCCGAACGCCATGTTCAGGGTCGAGCTCCAGAACGGCCACCAGGTCCTGGCACACATCAGCGGCAAGATGCGCATGCACTACATCCGCATCCTCCCTGACGACCGGGTCGTGGTGGAGCTGTCTCCGTACGACCTGACGCGTGGCCGGATCGTCTACCGGTACAAGTAGATCTTGCCCGCTCCCCGGTCCGCCGGGGTGATGGCACTGACCCGGAGAACCTCACACCCATGAAGGTCAAGCCGAGCGTCAAGAAGATCTGCGACAAGTGCAGGGTGATCCGCCGTCACGGCCGGGTCATGGTCATCTGCGAGAACCCGCGCCACAAGCAGCGCCAGGGCTGACCGCAGCACGATCCACCCTCTGCGACTTCCGCAGAACTTCGCGTGACGCGAGCAGTACACGTTCATACGCAGGTCCCGAGCCGCACGGCTCGACACCCCCGGCTCGGAGGCCGGGGACCCGGTCCGTACCTGGTACGGCGGGCTGGGATCCGGTCCTGTGGAAGACCTCCGACAATCAACTGGAGCCATTGAATGGCACGCGTTTCCGGTGTTGACATCCCGCGCGAAAAGCGCGTGGAGATCGCCCTCACCTACGTGTTCGGCATCGGCCGGACTCTTTCGCAGCAGACGCTGGCCGCCACCGGCGTCGACCCGAACACCCGCGTTCGCGACCTCTCCGAGGAGCAGCTCGTCGCGATCCGCGAGTACGTCGACAACAACATCAAGACCGAGGGTGACCTCCGTCGCGAGATCCAGGCCGACATCCGCCGCAAGGTCGAGATCGGCACCTACCAGGGTCTGCGTCACCGTCGCGGCCTGCCCGTCCGCGGTCAGCGCACCAGCACCAACGCGCGTACCCGCAAGGGCCCGCGTCGCGCCATCGCCGGCAAGAAGAAGCCGGGCAAGAAGTAGTCCGCAGCGGACCTCTGTCCACGGTCTTCGCTGTAGGACCGACCACCTCCCGTAGGAGAACGACATGCCCCCCAAGGGTCGTCAGGGCGCTGCCAAGAAGGTGCGCCGCAAGGAAAAGAAGAACGTCGCTCACGGCCACGCGCACATCAAGAGCACGTTCAACAACACGATCGTCTCGATCACGGACCCGTCCGGCAACGTGATCTCCTGGGCCTCCGCCGGCCACGTCGGCTTCAAGGGCTCCCGGAAGTCCACGCCGTTCGCCGCGCAGATGGCCGCCGAGTCGGCCGCCCGCCGCGCCCAGGAGCACGGCATGCGCAAGGTCGACGTGTTCGTCAAGGGCCCGGGCTCCGGTCGTGAGACCGCGATCCGCTCCCTGCAGGCCACGGGCCTCGAGGTCGGCTCCATCCAGGACGTCACCCCGACCCCGCACAACGGCTGCCGTCCGCCGAAGCGCCGTCGCGTCTGAGACGCCGGCCGCTTCGTTCGGCTTCGGGTTCGGGCGGTACGGCTCGCAAGGGCCGTGCCGCCCGTACCCTTGCAGTACCCGCACTTTTCACCGGGTGCGGTTTCCGTCGGGCGTCAAATAGCGGGCGTCCACGAAAGAAGGATCTGATCACCCCATGCTGATCGCTCAGCGTCCCTCGTTGACCGAAGAGGTCGTCGACGAATTCCGCTCCCGGTTCGTGATCGAGCCGCTGGAGCCGGGCTTCGGCTACACCCTCGGCAACTCCCTCCGCCGTACCCTCCTGTCGTCGATCCCCGGTGCCGCTGTCACCAGCATCCGCATCGACGGCGTCCTGCACGAGTTCACCACCGTGCCGGGCGTCAAGGAGGACGTCACCGACCTGATCCTCAACATCAAGCAGCTGGTCGTCTCCTCGGAGCACGACGAGCCGGTCGTGATGTACCTGCGCAAGCAGGGCCCGGGTCTGGTCACCGCCGCCGACATCGCGCCGCCGGCCGGTGTCGAGGTGCACAACCCCGACCTCGTCCTCGCCACGCTCAACGGCAAGGGCAAGCTGGAGATGGAGCTGACCGTCGAGCGCGGTCGCGGCTACGTCTCCGCCGTGCAGAACAAGCAGGTCGGTCAGGAGATCGGGCGCATCCCGGTCGACTCGATCTACTCGCCGGTCCTCAAGGTCACCTACAAGGTCGAGGCGACCCGTGTCGAGCAGCGCACCGACTTCGACAAGCTGATCGTCGACGTCGAGACCAAGCAGGCCATGCGTCCGCGCGACGCCATGGCGTCGGCCGGCAAGACCCTGGTCGAGCTGTTCGGTCTGGCCCGCGAGCTCAACATCGACGCCGAGGGCATCGACATGGGCCCGTCCCCCACGGACGCCGCCCTCGCCGCCGACCTGGCGCTGCCGATCGAGGAGCTGGAGCTCACCGTTCGGTCGTACAACTGCCTCAAGCGTGAGGGCATCCACTCCGTGGGTGAGCTCGTCGCCCGCTCCGAGGCGGACCTGCTCGACATCCGCAACTTCGGTGCGAAGTCCATCGACGAGGTCAAGGCCAAGCTCGCCGGCATGGGCCTCGCGCTGAAGGACTCGCCTCCCGGGTTCGACCCGACCGCCGCGGCGGACGCCTTCGGCGCGGACGACGACGCGGACGCGGGCTTCGTCGAGACCGAGCAGTACTAGGCGCTCCGCGGGGAGGCCGTACTGCGTCCGCGGGCCGGCTGTGGCTGGTCGCGCGGTTCCCCGCGCCCCTTCCAGGCCCCTGCGGGGGCCTGGATCTCCGACGGGCGACCGCCCGCTCGGATACTGACCCCGGTACCTGATACGGCCGGGGCAGACACCTAGGAGAAACACCATGCCGAGGCCCACCAAGGGCGCCCGTATGGGCGGCAGCGCCGCGCACGAGAAGCTGCTTCTCGCGAACCTCGCGAAGGCGCTGTTCGAGCACGGCCGCATCACCACCACCGAGGCGAAGGCGCGCAAGCTGCGTCCGTACGCCGAGCGTCTGGTCACCAAGGCGAAGAAGGGCGACCTTCACAACCGCCGTCAGGTGCTCCAGGTCATCACGGACAAGAGCATCGTCCACACGCTCTTCACCGAGATCGGCCCGCGGTACGAGAACCGTCCCGGTGGCTACACCCGCATCACCAAGATCGGTAACCGCCGTGGCGACAACGCGCCCATGGCCGTCATCGAGCTGGTCGAGGCGCTGACGGTGGCGCAGGAGGCCACCGGCGAGGCCGAGGCCGCGACGAAGCGTGCCGCCAAGGACGCCGAGACCAAGGACGCCGAGACCAAGGTCGACACGACCAAGGCCGAGGAGACCACCGAGGTCAAGGCCGACGAGGCCGCCGAGGAGTCGAAGGACGCGTAAGCGTTCTGCCGGGGGCTGGGCGATGGCGGCTGCGGCGGTGTCGTGGCTTGTCGCGCAGTTCCCCGCGCCCCTGAGGGCGTTGCGGGCCCGTCCCTTTCGAGGGGCGGGCCCGCTTTCGTGCGGGTGAGAGGATCTTTGGTGTGAGTGACGAAGTGCAGCCGGGGTTCGTGCGGGTCCGTCTCGACCTTTCCTACGACGGGACCGAATTCTCCGGGTGGGCCAAGCAGGCCGGCGGGCGGCGGACCGTGCAGGGGGAGATCGAGGACGCGCTGCGGACCGTGACGCGGTCCGGGGGGACGACGTACGAGCTGACCGTGGCGGGGCGGACCGACGCCGGTGTGCACGCGCGGGGTCAGGTCGCGCACGTGGACCTGGAGCGGGAGGTGTGGGCCGAGCACCACACGAAGCTGCTCAAGCGGCTCGCCGGGCGCCTGCCGAGGGACGTGCGGGTGTGGGCGCTCAGGGAGGCGCCCCGCGGTTTCGACGCCCGGTTCTCCGCGATCTGGCGGCGCTACGCCTACCGCGTCACCGACAACCCCGGCGGGGTGGACCCGCTGCTGCGCGGGCACGTGTTGTGGCACGACTGGCCGCTCGACGTCGACGCCATGAACGAGGCGGCCCGCGGGCTGCTGGGGGAGCACGACTTCGCCGCGTACTGCAAGAAGCGGGAGGGGGCCACGACCATCCGGACCCTCCAGGAGCTGAGCCTGGTGCGCGGCGAGGACGGGATCGTCACCGCCACCGTCCGGGC
The DNA here is from genome assembly GCF_055633275.1 of Streptomyces sp. 12E. NCBI lineage: Bacteria > Bacillati > Actinomycetota > Actinomycetes > Kitasatosporales > Streptomycetaceae > Streptomyces > Streptomyces sp. 12E. The sequence continues at coordinate 4,379,095 of NZ_JBVNCJ010000001.1, forward strand.
CGACGCCTTCTGCCACAACATGGTCCGCTCGCTGATCGGCGCGCTGCTGTTCGTCGGCGACGGCCACCGCCCGCCCGACTGGCCGGCCGAGGTGCTGGCGGCGGGCGTACGGGACTCGGCCGTCCACGTCGTACGCCCGCACGGCCTGACCCTGGAGGAGGTCGGCTACCCGGCCGACGAACTCCTCGCCGCCCGCAGCAGGGAGGCCCGCAACAAGCGGTCCCTGCCCGCGCGGTCGGGATGCGCGACCTGCTAGTTCCGTCCCGTTCCCGGCCCCGCTTCCCCCCTGGCACATTCGGAACATAGCGCTCCAGTCGCCCCCTTACGGTCCTCCTGCCTCTCGTATAACCTTGCGGCGCCCGGTCGTGGGTTCGGGGAGGCCGGGCGAGGGTGGGGTCGACGGGCCGTCGGGGCCCGGGGGGTTTCCTATGGGTTCAGTGGGCCCGGTGCGGACCGGGGGGCGTCGCGACCTGCGCGGGAGCGGCGGGCGGCGCAGGGCGCCGCGCGACGGCGGGGTCCCGACGGGGTTGTTGCCGCTGCCGCCGACGGACAGGGAGAAGTACGCCTACGCGCGCCGGCACTTATGGATCCTGACGCTCAGCTCGCTGGTCAGCTTCGGCTGCCTGGCGGTCAGTCAGGTCAAGCTGGCGCGGTCGGCGCCACTGCTGTGGGCGTACATGCCGCTGCTCGCCTTCACGGTCGTCTACTACCTGGTGTCGCTCCGGGTGAACGGTTTCACCCGTGACTTCGACGTCGCGCACCACAAGCGGCTGGTCCGCGACTGGCGGCCGGAGGCGTACCCCACGGTCGACGTGTTCCTGCCCGTGTGCGGCGAGCCCATCGGGATCCTGCACAACACCTGGAAGCACGTGCGGGTGATGGCCGACCACTACCCGGGCGTCTGCGTCCCGTTCGTGCTGGACGACGGTGCCAGTCGCGAACTGGAGGCGATGGCACGGGACTTCGGGTTCCGCTACGGGAGCCGCGAGAACCGCGGCTGGTTCAAGAAGGCGGGCAACCTGCACTTCGGGTTCGGCCGGTCCGACGGCGAGTTCATCCTGATCCTCGACGCCGACTTCACCCCGCGCGCCGATCTGCTCCAGGAACTGCTGCCGTACATGGCGGCGGATCCGCGCACCGGCATCGTCCAGTCGCCGCAGTACTTCCGCGTCCTGGACTCGCAGAACTGGATCGAGCGCGGCGCCGGCGCCGTGCAGGAGCTGTTCTACCGGTCCGTGCAGGTCTCCCGGCAGGGCAGTGACGGTGCGATCTGCGTGGGCAGCTGCGCCGTCTACCGGCGCGCGGCCCTGGAGACCAACGGCGGAACCACGCTGATCGAGCACTCCGAGGACGTGCACACCGGCTTCGACCTGCGCCGTCTCGGCTGGGACCTGCGCTATGTGCCGGTCGCGGTGTCGACGGGCGTGTGCCCGGACAACGCGGGCGCCTTCTTCGACCAGCAGTACCGATGGTGCTCCGGCTCCATGAGCCTGCTGGGCAGCGGGAAGTTCTGGCGGACGAGTATCAGGCCGTCGAGCCGCCTGTGCTACCTGTCCGGCTTCTTCTACTACATCCACACGGCGCTGTTCACCTTCGCGGCCCCCGTGATCCCGATCGTGCTGCTGCTGGCGATGCCGGAGAAGCTCCTGGTCGAGCATCTGGTCCTGTTGCTCCCGAGCATCGTCTACACCACGATCGTCTTCCCGATGTGGCACAGGGCGCCCTACCGCCTGGAGGCGTGGGCGGCCCGCATGATGTACGGCTGGGCACACGCCTTCGCCATCTGGGACATCCTGCGCGGGAACCGCATGGGCTGGCAGCCCACCGGCTCCTCCGGCGCCAGGAAGGACAGGACCCGGCGCTTCTGGACCGGCATGTGGGTGTGGAGCGGTGGCACCGCCCTGGTGTGGGTGGTCGCCGCGGTGTACCGCACGTTCACCATGGACGCCCCGGACTTCGCGCTGATCCTCTCCTCCGGACTCTTCTACGCCCTGGTGGTGGCCCGCGTCCTGGTGCAGCCCCGGACGGAGGCGACGGTCTGATGCGCTTCCTCCCCCGCGCCCGTGCGGTGCTGTCCTCCTGCCTGCTGGCGGCACTGCTGCTCAGCGGCTGCTCGTCGTCCGGCGACGAGCCGGCCGGCCCGGACGCGGCCGGCGGCGGCCCGGGCGCCGGGAGCGCCGGGGCGGGCGTCCCGTACGACGTCGTACCGCTGCTGAAGCCGGCGAAGAAGTACTTCGGGGCCGCCGTCGAGGGCTCGCCGCACTCGATGAAGGGCATCGACGCCTACACCGAGATGGTCGGCAAGCGGCCGAACCTCATCGAGTACTACGCCGCCTGGGGCGACGGTTTCGACGCCACCGGTGTGCGCAACGCCTGGGCGGAGGGCGCCCTGACGCTGATGTCCTGGGAGCCCTTCGACACCTCGCCCGCCGACATCGCGGCCGGCGCGTCGGACGCCTACGTCGAGAAGTACGCGAGGGCGGTGCGCGAGCTGAACCTGCCCGTGGTGATCTCCTTCGCGGACGAGTTCAACGGCCACTGGGAGAAGTGGGGCACCCGGAACACCACCCCCGAGGACTACGTGGCCGCCTGGCGGCGCGTCCACGACACCTTCGTCGACGTCGGCGCTTCGAACGTCATCTGGGCCTGGTCGCCGAACATCGTCAACCCGGTCGGCGAGGTCGAGCTGGAGCCGTACTACCCGGGCGACGGCTACGTCGACTGGATCGGCCTGATCGGCTACTGGACGAGCGAGGAGGACGGCGCCTTCGACAGCGTCTTCGGGCCGACCCGGGACCAGGTCCGCACCTTCACCGGGAAGCCGATGCTGCTGCTGGAGACGGCGGCCATGGCCGGCGAGCGGCGGCGGGCCGACATCCGCAGCCTCTTCGCGGGCGTCACGACCGACGACGACATGCTCGGCTTCGTCTGGTTCAACCACAAGAAGCGCGCCGACTGGCGGCTGGAGGCGAGCCCCCTGGCGCTGGAGGAGTTCAGGCGCCTGGCCGCGGACGACCGGTTCGGCTTCGACGTGCGGAAGCCGTGATGTCCCGGTACGAGCACCGCGCACCGCGGCCCTTCGGCCCGTACGGGCAGGAGGACCCGGCCGGCGGCCGGGCCGGCGCCGACGGGTGCGCGCCGCGGCAGCCGAGCGGTCCGCAAGACGGCCACGACGACCGGCCGACCCGCGCGCTGCGGGCCGTGGCGGAACGGGCGCCGGCCGGGCCGGGCTACCACGTGCCCGACACCCCCGAGGTGGGCTGGGACATGGCCGCCGGCAGACGGCGGGACCGGATCAGCCGGGTCGTGCTGCTGTGCGTCCTGACCGTCCAGGCCGTGCTCTCGCTGCGGCTGTCCAACACCGCCTTCCAGGACGAGGCCCTGTACCTGGCGGCCGGACACGCCCAGCTCGACCACCTGCTGCACGGCACTGTGCTCCCGAGGGACTACGCGGCGTACTTCTCCGGCTCGCCGCAGCTGTACCCGGTGCTCGCCGCGCTCGTGGACGGGCGGTTCGGGCTCGCCGGGGCGCGGTCACTGAGCCTGGTGTTCATGCTCGCCACCACCGGGCTGCTGTACTCCCTCACCCGCCGCCTGTTCAACGAGCGGGCGGCGCTGGCCGCGGCGGCGCTGTTCGCGGTGGTGCAGTCGACCGTCGTCATGGGGTACTACGCCACCTACGACGCCGCCGCCGTGTTCCTGCTGGCGCTGGCCACCTGGATCGTCGTCCGCACCGACCGGGCGCCCGTCGCAGCCGTGCTGCTCGCCGCGCCCGTGGCGGTCCTGGCCGTCGGCGTGAAGTACGCGGCCGCGCTGTACCTGCCGACCGTCGTCGTGCTGGCCCTGCTCACCACGTGGCCCCGCCGGGGCGCCGGGGCGGCGGCCGGACGCGTGGTACTGCTCGGCCTGGGCGTCGGCGCCCTCCTCGCGGCCGGCGTCTACGCCACCGATCTGATGGCCGGCGTGCGGCAGACCACCACCGACCGGGAGCACGGCACCGACGGCGCCGGCTTCCTGCTGCGGCGGTCGGCGGAGTGGGGCGGACTGATGTTCCTCACCGCCGTCGGCGGCGCCGTCTCCTACGTGCGGCGCAGCCGCATGCACGAGTCGCCGCTCGCACGGCGACTGGACGACCCCGGGCGGCGCCGACGGGCCCTGCTCGGACTGGTGCTGTGCGGCACGGCGGTGCTCGCGCCCGCCTACCAGGTGCACCTGGCCACCCAGGTCTCGCTCTTCAAGCACATCGGCTTCGGCCTGTTCTTCGCCGCGCCCATGGCCGGTGTCGGTGCGACCCGGCTGGTGGGCGCGCACTTCCGGTACCCGCAGCTCGGCATCATGCTGTGGACGGCGATGCTCTGCCTGGGCATCGCGCAGGCGGACTGGCGGTTCGCCCTCTGGCCCGACTCCTCGAAAATGGTCCGGACCATCGAGCCCCACATGAACCCCCGGGGCCACTACCTCGGTTCCACGCCCGAGGTGCCCCTCTACTACTTCCGTGAGGAGACCACGCACCGCCAGTGGCAGAGCGTCTTCGGCATGGAGTACACGGACGAGAAGGGCACGTACTCCGCCGGGGACGCCGCCTACCGGGCGGCGCTGCGCGACGGCGAGTTCGATCTGATCGTCCTCGACGGGCTCACCAACCCGCGGGTGGACGACGTCATCGCGGACGCGGTCAGGGGCAATCCGCACTACCGGCTCCTGGCGAACCTGCCGTTCCGCAACTCCGCCGGCACCGGCGAGTACCGCATCTGGATCAGGACCTCGTGAGCGGGGCCGCTCCCTCGGCGGGAAGGACCGCAGGCACGCGGCTCACCGCCGCCGGCTACTCGTTCGCCGCCGCCGACGCCTGGGCCACGCCCCGGCTGCGGATCCGGCCGAACGTGAACTCCTGCAGGTCGTCGCCGGTGGTGAAGACGGCCTTGTCCTTCGTCGTCACGTCCTTGCCGGCGGTGAAGCCGGTGAGGGTGAAGTAGGCGTAGCGGCCGTAGGAGTTGGTGGTGGAGCGGCAGACCGCGCCGGAGCAGAAGTCCTCGACCCCGCCGCCCGACAGCGACTTGACGATGCTCTTCTTGTCGGCCTGCTGCTTGGCCTTCGTCGCCTGGGCCGCGGTGTCGAAGACGGCCACGCCGACCGTCACCGCCATGTCGTCCTTGGTGTAGGTGACCCGGATCAGACGGGTGCAGCCGTTGTCGTTCAGGACCTTCGGGAGCGTGGACTTCGCGGCCGAGGCGCAGTTGTCGGTGTCCGCCGTCGGGCCCTTCTTGTACACCGCCTCACCCATGGTCAGCTGGGTTCCGGGGAAGAGGATGTCGGGGCTCAGCGGGGCCTTGTCCTTCTTCGCGCTGGCGATGAAGTCCATCGGGTCCAGCGGCGGCGGGGCGCTCGTCGGGGCGAACGACGGGACCGTGCCCGTGGGGCTCGGGAGGTCGGTGTCGGAGCCCCCGGGCAGCTGGGAGGAGGCGCCCGGCGAGGCCTCGTCGCCGCTGTCGGACGAGACGACGGCGACCGCGACGGCCGTGCCTATCGCGATGGTGGCGAGCGCCCCGCCGCCTATGAACAGCAGCCGGCGGCGCTTGGCGCGGGCCTCGGAGGCGTCGGCGAGCGCGGCCCAGTCCGGTGACTGGCCGGAGCCGCCGCCGCTCCAGGGCTGCTGGGAATTCGGTTTCCAGGGATCCCACTGCTGCTGAGGTCCCCCCTGCCCAAGACTCATGGGGCGCATCTTAGACGGGGCACGGGGTGTGCTGGTCCGCCTCAACGGGGCCCGCAGGCCCTAGCGTTGCCGCCATGGTAACGGGCAAAAGCGACATCTCCGGGTGGTTGGTGCGTCCCGCGAGCGGGCCCCTGTGGGCCGGGCTCGCGGCGGTACTGGGGGCGCTGGCGGCGCACGCGGTGCTGGTGACCTCGGACGGAGGGATGGACAACGCGATCGTCGTGGACGCCGGGCGGACCTGGCTGGCCGGTGGTTCGCCCTACGACGACCGGCACTTCCTCTACTTTCCGAGCGCGGTGGTGGCCGCCGCCCCGCAGGCGCTGCTGCCGCGGTCCGTGCTCGACGTGGCCGTGCCGGTGGCGGTGGTCCTCGCCCTCGTGCTGGGCTGGGCCTGCGCCCTGCGGCTGCACCGGGTGCCGCTGCGCAGCAGGCTCGCCGTCCTCGGGCTGCTGGGCCTCGCGGCCGGCTTCGCGCCGTTCGGGCAGCTGGTGCGGCTGGGCAACTGGACGGTGACGGCCGTGCTGGCACTTCCGCTGTGCCTGCTGCTGGCGAGCCGGGGCCGGTGGGTCGCGGCGGGCGCGGTCATCGGGGTGGCGGTGGCGCTGAAGCCGCTGCTCGCGCCGATGGCGCTGCTGTTCCTCTTCGCGCGCCGCTGGGCGGCGCTGGCGGTGCTGGTGCTGGTCCCGGCGGTCGCCTCGGTGGTGGCGGCGCTGTTCCTGCCGGACCCCACGGGCTTTTTCACCCGCACCCTGCCGTTCCTGCTGAGCGGCGACGACGCCTTCGTACGGCTCTACGAGGCCTCGCCGGCGGCCGTGCTGCCCCGGCTCGGCGTGCCCGGGGCGGTCGCCGTGCCGCTCGCGCTGCTCGCGGCCGCCGCGGGAGTGGTGTGCGCGTACCGGCGCTGGCGCGGACCGGGTCCGGCGCAGCTGCGGCTGGCGGAGACGTCCGCGGGGCTGATGCTCTCGGCGTTCCTGGTGTCGCGCCCCTCCTACAACCACTACCTCCTGGTCGTCCTGCCGCTGCTGCTCGCCGGTCTGCCGTACGCCGGGGCGGTGGCGCGGCGGCCCTGGTTCTGGCTGGCCCTGGTGCCGCAGCTGCCGGGGGTGACCTGGCCGTGGCTGGAGTCGGGCAGGCGCCGGGCCTTCCGCGACTCCTTCACGCTGTGCGTGCTGGCGGTGACGGTCGCCCTTCACTGCGTACGGGGGACTCGGGAGGCGGACCGCCCGGGTGGGGCGGCGGGGGAGCGGCGCACGGTCGTAGAATCGGCGTAGCCCCTCACGGACGGGTTCGTTTTGACCCGTCCGGCCGACGATGGGTATCCTGCATTTTCGTTGTGTGTAGTGGCTTACTCATTCTCACGTGAGGGGCCCTTACACCGGTCCACCGGGCCGATGACCAGCGACCAGCACGCGGTTTGCGTCACCGCTGTGCGGTCAGGGCTGTCGTGATCGTCTTCGGTGACCTTGTCAGGACTCATTCACTGAAGAAGCGAAGGCTACGAACCGTGCGTACGTACAGCCCCAAGCCCGGCGATGTGACGCGCCAGTGGCACGTCATCGACGCTCAGGACGTCGTCCTGGGTCGTCTGGCCTCCACTGCGGCCTCCATCCTGCGCGGCAAGCACAAGCCGATCTACGCGCCCCACGTCGACACCGGTGACTTCGTCATCATCATCAACGCGGACAAGGTGCACCTCTCCGGCAACAAGCGGACCCAGAAGATGGCGTACCGCCACTCGGGCTACCCGGGTGGTCTGCGCTCCGTCCGTTACGACGAGCTGCTCGACAAGAACCCCGAGAAGGCCATCGAGAAGGCCGTCAAGGGCATGCTCCCCAAGAACACCCTGGGCCGTCAGATGCTCTCGAAGCTGAAGGTCTACTCGGGCGACCAGCACCCGCACGCTGCCCAGCAGCCGGTGCCGTTCGAGATCACCCAGGTCGCGCAGTAAGTCCGGCCACCCCCTAAGACTGAACAGAATCTGAGGAGAATCGTGGCCGAGACCACTGCCGAGCAGCCGCTCGAAGAGCTTGACATCGACAGCTACACCACCGAGTCCGAGGTGCCCGTCGAGGGCGAGTACACCTCGGAGTCCATGGCCTCCCGCTTCGGCGAGCCCCAGCCGGCCGCCGGCCTGGGCCGTCGCAAGAACGCCATCGCCCGCGTCCGGATCGTCCCGGGCTCCGGAAAGTGGAAGATCAACGGTCGCACCCTCGAGGACTACTTCCCGAACAAGGTGCACCAGCAGGAAGTCAACGAGCCCTTCAAGGTGCTCGAGCTCGAAGGCCGCTACGACGTCATCGCCCGCATCGCGGGTGGCGGTGTCTCCGGTCAGGCCGGTGCGCTCCGTCTCGGTGTCGCCCGTGCGCTGAACGAGGCGGACGTCGACAACAACCGCGGCCCGCTGAAGAAGGCCGGCTTCCTCAAGCGCGACGACCGTGCGGTCGAGCGCAAGAAGGCCGGTCTGAAGAAGGCCCGTAAGGCCCCGCAGTACAGCAAGCGCTAAATCCAGGCGCTCGCGCGTACTCCGAACGCCCCGGCGGCACGCCACAGTGCTGTCGGGGCGTTCGTCTATTCACTGCTGTGGGCGTATAACGGCACAAGGCGCTCAAAGGCTAATGTGATCGAATGGTCGGACATCGTCGCTGTGGCGCGTGTCCGCGGATGCGGAGCCGCACTCGCGTCCCGACCGTCGAACACGTCACCAGTACCGTCAGCGGCACGACCGTCGACCGCGCGGACGGGTCCGGCGCCCCGGCACGGCCTCGGCTTTCGATACTGACGCACCCTCAGGAGGACAAGTGGGACGACTCTTCGGCACGGACGGCGTGCGCGGTGTCGCCAACGCGGACCTGACGGCGGAGATGACGCTCGGCCTGTCCGTCGCCGCCGCACACGTACTGGCCGAGGCGGGCACGTTCGAGGGACACCGGCCCACCGCCGTGGTCGGACGTGACCCACGCGCCTCCGGGGAGTTCCTGGAGGCCGCCGTCGTCGCGGGCCTCGCCAGCGCGGGCGTGGACGTGCTGCGGGTCGGCGTGCTGCCGACGCCGGCGGTGGCGCACCTCACCGGCGCGCTCGGCGCCGACCTCGGCGTCATGCTCTCCGCGAGCCACAACGCCATGCCGGACAACGGCATCAAGTTCTTCGCCCGCGGTGGTCACAAGCTCGCCGACGAGCTGGAGGACCGGATCGAGTCCGTGTACGAGGAGCACCGCACCGGGGCCCCCTGGGACCGCCCGACCGGCGCCGGCGTCGGCCGCGTGCGCGACTACGAGGAGGGGTTCGACCGTTACGTCGCCCACCTCGTCGGCGCCCTCCCGAACCGGCTGGACGGTCTGAGGATCGTCCTCGACGAGGCGCACGGCGCCGCCGCGAAGGTCTCCCCGGAGGCGTTCACCCGGGCCGGGGCCGAGGTCGTCACCATCGGCGCCGACCCGGACGGGCTCAACATCAACGACGGCTGCGGCTCGACCCACCTCGACCGGCTGAAGGCCGCGGTCGTCGAGCACGGGGCCGCGCTGGGCATCGCGCACGACGGCGACGCCGACCGGTGCCTGGCCGTGGACCACACCGGCGAGGAGGTCGACGGCGACCAGATCCTCGCCGTGCTCGCGCTGGCGATGCGGGAGCGTTCCGCACTGCGCTCCGACACCGTCGTCGCGACCGTGATGTCCAACCTCGGCTTCAAGCTCGCCATGGAGCGCGAGGGCATCCGGCTCGTGCAGACCGCGGTCGGCGACCGCTACGTGCTGGAGGAGATGAAGGAGAAGGGCTACGCCCTCGGCGGCGAGCAGTCCGGCCACGTCATCGTCCTCGACCACGCGACGACCGGCGACGGCACGCTCACCGGCCTGCTGCTCGCGGCGCGGGTCGCCGGGACCGGCCGTACGCTGCGGGACCTGGCCTCGGTGATGGAGCGCCTCCCGCAGGTCCTGGTCAACGTCCCGGACGTGGACAAGTCCCGCGTGAGGACCTCCGCGGAACTCGCCGCGGCCGTCACCGAGGCCGAGCGCGAGCTGGGGGAGACGGGCCGCGTGCTCCTGCGCCCCTCGGGCACGGAACCGCTGGTCCGCGTCATGGTCGAGGCCGCGGACCTCGACCAGGCCCGCTCGGTGGCGAGCCGCCTGGCGGACGTGGTGAAGTCGGCGCTGGGGTAGGCGCGCAGAGTGTTCCGACTCGGCCCGGTGGAGCGGGGCAGGTGATCTCCCGTTCCACCGGGCCGGTTTCGTCCCGTGACTAGATCTGCCGGTCCCCTTGCCAGGTGACCGACGTCATCGCGGCGAGACCTCCGTGGGCCAAGCCCTTGTAGGTCACGGTCCGGGCGGGGCCGAGTTCGTGCGCGACCTGTTGGGCCAGCTCCATCCCCTGGTGGAACAACCGCTGCCACACGGTGTCGTACTTCCCCTCTTCCCGGTCCCGCAGGTCCAGGTTCAGGGTGGTGTCGATCTCGTCCGCCCAGGTGCGGAGCGAGGAGACGAGTTCGTCGGACAGGTCCAGGGCCGCGGCGGGATCGTCGGGAAAGAAGTCACCGAAGCCGTCCGAGCGGAGCGGACCGAACTTGTACTCGCCCTCGACCGTGATGCGGACGGGATGCGGTGGCGCGTCGTGGTCGTCGCGTTCCCAGTGCAGGCGGTCACAGCCCCAGCACACCCATGTCGCTGTCCGGTGACGCTCGTCCCGGTAACGCACCGCCCACGACGGTCCGAGATACCGAGCCAGACGCCGAGCGATCACCAGGCCCTGCTCGGCGTGCTTACGCAGGTCCGGCCGGGAGATGAAGCCCCCTGTCGGACGGGACAGCGACCAGGAGCGCAGTGTGTCGGCCAAGTCCCCGGGCAGGCCCAGCCGGCCGTCGTCCAACGAGACCTCACGGATGAAGGCACCGAGGTCGTCGTGGACACCGTCGTCCTGCGGCTCGTACAACGGAGACGGCTCGCCCCGGGCGTGCACGAGTACGTGCCGCGGTTCTTCGAGGGTCATGCGATGTTCGCTCCGATCACGTATCCGTTGTCACCCACACTGACGGCCACGCGCTGGGTCTTGCCCTGGAAGACGACCTCGAAGATCGGCCTTCCGGCCCCCTGGGTGCCGACTCTCGTGCCTTCCGTCAGGGCGGTCTTCACGAGGGCGGGGATGTCGTCCACCCGGACCCCCGCGTCCGCGAATTCTCCCGCGTGACGGAAGATGATGTGGGTCAGGCCCGCATTGACGTTTCCCTTCTCAAGCCAGGCGAGGGGCACACCGGGTTTGGCGTACTGGGCCACCCAGATCGTGTCCGCCTGGTTGAACTTCACACCGGCGTCCTTGAGCTTGTCCAGGAGCTTCGGATCGAGGGTGCCACGGTGGATCTTGGCCCGTTCCGCCACGCCGAGTGCGATGCGCAGCCCCATCCCTGCCGCGCTCGTGGCGTCGCCGACCTGGGCGGCTCCCTTCTCCCCGTAGATCTTCTTCAGGTCCTTGAGCACCTGCGCGGCGTCCTCACCGGTCTTGACGGCCTTCTCGGCCCGCGTGGCGAGCTTGACGGCCTCGGCGAGCTTGGTGGCGACCGACGGCGGTACGAGGATCGTGGCGGCCCAGGCACAGCTGGACTTGTCGCCGTGGTAGCACTGGAAGGCCTCACCCAGCACCAGCTCGTACAGGACCGCTCCGACCGTCTCCCCGAAGAGGTTCTGCCAGCCGATCCTGGTGATTTCCTCGAAGGTGAAGTGGTGGGTCCAGTTGTTGGTCTGATCCTTCAGCGTCTCCGTACCGAGGTACTGCGTGTCCTGCTTCGGACAGCCGCTCTCGGTCGCGGGGACGTCGGGGTTCAGGCAGTAGTAGTAGCTGACCGTGATGTCGAGGTGCAGCTCGTAGGTGACCGTGCAGCCCTGGAGCGTGTAGACGCAGTCGTTGAGCTGCTTGGCCGGTCCAGCCTCGGTGACCTTGTCGACGACGTAGAACGTGCCGCCGATGCCCGTGCCGGCGCCCGACGAGACCTGCTGGTTGGCCTGCTTGCGCTCGGCGGACTCCGCCGCCTCCTGGGCCTCCTCCGCGTACTTCAGGGCGTCCTTCGCGGCCTCCTCCGCCTCGGTGGCGGCGGCGTCCGCGCGGTCGGCGGCCGACCGGGCGTCCCTGGCGGCCTCCTCGGCCTCCGTGGCGGCCGTGCGAGCGGCCTCCGCGTCGAGCGCGGCCTCGTCGGCGGAGTCGCGGGCGGCCTTGGCGTGACCCTCGGCTCGGCCCGCGGCCTTGTCGGCGGCCTCCGCGTCCTCGGTGGCCTGACGGTCGTACTCGGCCGTGCGGGCCAGTGAGGCGGCGGCCTTGGACGCGGCGGTGGCGGCGTCGGCGGCGTAGCCGAGGGCCTCCTTGGCGTAGCCGCGGGCGTCGGCGGCGTGGCCGGCGGCGTTCGCGGCGTGGACGTAGGCCTGCTTCGCGTCGCCCTTCGCCTGGTCGGCGAGGTTCTTGGCGGCGGAGGCCTCGGCCTGCGCGTTCTTGGCGTGGGCCTCGGCGACGGCCTTCTGCTGCTCGGCGATCGACTTCGACGCCTGGCCCGTCAGCACCACCAGGCCGGCGGCCGAGTCGGTGTCGACGTAGGGGGAGCCGAGCTGGATCGCGTCGTTGGCGGGCTTGGCGACCTGCGCGGCGGAGTTGCCGGCGTCCACCGCGGCCTGGGCGGTGACGTGGGCGAAGCCCGTCGCCTTCGCCGACGCGGCGAGGGCCTTGGCGGCCTCCTTGCTCGCCTCGTTCGCGTGGGTCCTGGCGGTCTTGGCCTCCTGTTCCGCCTCGTCGGCCAGTGCGACGGCCGCCTTGGCCTCGGAGGCGGCGTGCTTCGCCGCCTTGATGGCGTCCGCCGCCGCGCTGGTCGCGGTCTTCAGGGCCGCGTCGGCCTTCAGCTTCGCCGCCTGGGCGTTGTCCGCGTGCGCGCGGGCCCGCTTGGCGGCGGCCTCGGCGCGGGTCGCGGCGGCGTCCGCGTCGGCGGCCGCCTTCGTCGCGGCGTCGGCCGCGGAGCGGGCCTTCACCGCGGCGGCCTCGGCGTCGTCGGCGTGTCCGGCGGCCGCGTCGGCCGCGGCCCTCGCCTCCTGGGCGTTGCTGTCGGACTCGTGCGCCTGGGCGTACGCCTCCTTCGCGTCGGCCTTGGCGCGTGCGGCGTCGGCCTTCTGCTCGGCGTCCCAGGCGTCGTCGCGCAGGTCGCGGGCCTTGTCCTTGGCCTTGACCGCGGCGTCACGCTTGTCGGACGCCGTGCTCTCGGCCGCCTCGGCCTTGTCCTTGGCGTCCTTGGCCTTCGTCGCCTCGGTCTCGGCGGTTTTCCGGTGCTCGGCCGCCTCGGCCTGCTTGGCGGCGGCCGTCTTCTTCTCCGCCTCGGCCGTCTTCTCCTCGGCCTCGGCGGCCAGGCGCTCGGCGCGGGCCTCGGCGGCGGCCGTCTTGGCCTCGCCCTCGGCCTTCAGGGCCTCGGTGAGCTTGGCCTCGGCGGTCTCCTTGTCCTTCTTGGCGTTGTCCCGGTGCACCTTGGCGGCGTCGGCGGAGGCCTTCGCCTGCAGCTCGGCGGCGTGGGCGGCCTCCCTGCGGAACTCCGCCTTGGACTGGGCGGCCTGGGCCAGCGCCCGCTGGGCGATGGTCGCGCTGTCGCCGGCGGAGGCGCGGGTGGCGGCGGCAGCCGTCTCGCCGGCCTTCACCATCGCCTCCAGTGCCGCCGCGGCGCCCTTGGTGACCTGCGCCTTCTGCTGGCCGACCAGCAGACCGCGGCCACGCGGCGCACCGCGCTCGTCCGCGATGGCGTACGCCGCCTTCTCCGCGGTGTCGGTGGTGGTCACGGCCTTCTGTGCCAGGCCGGCCTGCACCTTGAGGAGGGCGAGTTCCTTCGCCGCCTTCGTCTGCGCGGCGGCGACGCCCGTCTTCGCCTTGTTGAACTGGGCCGTGTCCGGGTAGGACAGGCTGTCGGTGCCCTGGTGGCCGGACGGCTTGATCAGGAACTTCTGCGAGGAGGCGTCCTTGCAGTCCCACAGCCGCGCGTCCGTGCTCTTGGTGAACGCGCTCAGGTCCAGGCACTTGCCGGTGGTCACGCTCTTCAGGGGCGCGGTGGCGCGGACGTCGCCCTTCCACGACTGTCCCTTGGACTTGTAGCAGTCCGAGATCTGGATCTTCGTGCCGTTCGCCGAGGCGTTCCCGGCCACGTCCAGGCACTTCTGCGAGCCGACGTTGCGCAGGTGCAGGTCGTTCTCACTGCCCTCGAGCGTCCACTGCTGGGCCGCGCCGCCGTTGCAGGTGTAGATCTGGACGGGGGTGCCGTTGGTCTTGGCACCGCCGGCGACGTCCAGGCAGCTGCCCTTCGCGCCCGGCACCTCGATCGTCACGTGGCTGTCGCCGATCCAGCCCACCCCGCCGGCGGACCAGTAGTCCTGCCACTGGACGAGGTGGTCGGCGACCCACGAGTTGCCGAGCATCTCACCGAGGGACTTCGCGCCGGCGGCGAGCGCCTTGGTGGCTTCCTCGTTGGCGTCGAGGATCAGGTCGCGCTGCCCGGCCTGGGCGGCGATCTCCTCCTGCCACTCGGTGGCGGCGGTGCCGGCGATCCCGCCCAGCACCTCGCTCGGGTCGATCGGGTCCCGCCAGGCGCAGGAAGCGAACCGGGTCTTCAGGTCCTCGACCGCGATGCGGTGCTCGGCGGACCCCGGACTCGGGGCCGTGCGCGGGAACCCGCCGGAGGCGAGGAAGATGCGGGCGTCGTCCGCGCCGGTCGGCTCCAGCGACCAGTCCGTCAGGTGCTCGAAGGCGTCCCGCTCGGCGAGGTCCCGGTTCCAGTCGGGGGAGTGCGGATCGGGGTCCTTCGTGTACAGGGGGGTGCCCAGGTCCTTGACGGCCTTGACGGTCTGCTCGTCGGCCGGGGGAGTGGGGTCCTCGTAGAAGTCGCCCTCGCTCTTCCAGAACCGGTCGGCGACCCACTGGGTCAGGCCGGTCTGGGAGTAGAAGTCCTCCTCGTCGTCGCCGGGCGATCCGGGCGGCCAGTGAAACCCGGTGACGGTGAAGCCACCGGGTGTCTCCAGCCCGTCGAGGGGCGCCGCCCAGGCGTCCCGGCGGCTGTTGAGCGCGTCCAGTTCCTTGTCCGCGGCGTCCCGGTCCTTGGTGTATGCGGCGGCGAGGGGCGTGTCCTCCCAGTAGTCGCGGTCGGCCAGCTCGCGCAGCTTGTCCGGTGGCTGGTTGAGGCCGTTCTGCGCGACGGCGGCCATGGCGGGTCCGCCCAGCCGCAGCACGTCCGACATCAGGCACTGGTCCTGCCGCAGCTGTTCGGCGGCCGTGTCCTCGTTCCAGCCGGCGGAGGCACCCGCGGGGACGGCGTCGTCCCCGGTGGTCCGGTCGAGCGGCTGCGGCTGGGCGGCGAGGCCCGCGACGACCGCGAGGCTGAGGGAGAGGGGAAGGAGTCCGGTGAGGAGTCTTGATCGGCGTGGTCCGTGCCCGACGGACCACGGTGGTCTGGAACGCACGTGTGCATCCCCTTCTGAACTGGAGGGAGGCGACCGGGAGGCGCCGGCGGGCGCGAGGAGTCGATGAGGACACCTCGGCTCCCGCGGCGTCAGGAACGGCGGTGTCCGTCCGGTACGGGATGCACGGATGGCGGATGGTGCGGCATGCGACGCGCCCCTCCCCGTGGCGGCGCTGTTCCCCCGGTCGCGATGGATGTGCGGGAACGGACTGGTCAGGTCCGGTCACGCGGGGCGCAACACTAGGTAGAACCTCAGGCGCTGGGAAGGGGTCCGGTTCCCGTGCCGGAGGCGGGCTGGCTCGATTTTTACTACTGGCCGGTAGCCGTCCCGGTTCGCTCTTCCCGCACATCGCAAGGGGCGTTTGTGAACCTTTGGTGTTCACACGGTGGGGGAAATGGTGATTCCCTGATCGAAGTTGGCCGATTACCGACGGGTGTCGGAGCGGACGCGGGAGGGCGCCGGAGTCGGCGGCCGGTCAGCTCCCGGCGCGCCTGCGCAGCCGTCGGTGCTGTCCGGCCCAGAAGTACTTCTGCGTCAGCAGGGTGAGGACGCCCGCCAGAATGATGCCGAGCAGGTTGAGCAGGAGTTGTTCGGTGGAGCCCCAGGTCTGGACCGTGTCGCCGTAGCTCAGCGCCACCGCGGCGTTCGCGGCGGCCGGGACCGTCGTCACCGAGATGGCGACGCCGACCAGGGCGCCGGACTTGGCGGACGTCAGCGAGAGCGTGCCGGCCGCGCCCGCCAGGACCGCCACCACGAACGAGAACCAGTCGGGGGCGTACACGAAGCCGGTCTGCGGCCTCTCGCCCTTCAGCTGCTCCTGGGTGAACAGCCCGACCGCGTCCATGAAGAGGCTGAACCCCACCGTCACCGCCATCGCCACCGCGAAGCCCACCAGCAGGGCGGTCACCGAGCGCAGTGCGAGACGGGGCCGGCGCTGCACGGCCGCGGTGGAGATGCCGGCCAGCGGCCCGAACTCCGGCCCCACCGCCATCGCGCCCACGATCAGGATCGCGTTGTCCAGCACCACACCGCACGCCGCGATCATGGTGGCCAGCGTGAGGAACGCGAGATAGGTGACCGAGAGCGTCGACTCCTCGTGGGTGGCCTCGGTCAGGTGCTCCCACAGCACCGCGTCCGCGCTCTCCCCCGGCGCGTCCTTCTCCGCCTCCTCGGCCCGCTTCGACAGCGACAGGCCGATGTCCTCCACGGCGATGGAACCGCTCGTGTCCAGTCCCAGCCGCTGCAGCCCGCCGATCAGGTCGTCACCGGCCTCCCGCGCCACGTCGCACATCACCACGTCCCCGGCGGGATCGCGGGCGGCGCCCGGCAGCACGCACAGGTGCGCGGTGCCGATCGTCCCCTCGATCAGACGGACCACGTCATCGGTCTTCCCGACCGGTGTGATCAGGCGCAGGTGCAGCATGGCGGCAGGGTAGCGGTCAGAGCTTGCGCAGGCTCAGGCGCTGGACCTTGTGGTCGGGGCCCTTGCGCAGGACCAGGGTGGCCCGGCCCCTGGTCGGGGCGATGTTCTCCACGAGGTTCGGCCTGTTGACGGTGCGCCACATCGTGCGGGCGTAGTCGAGGGCCTCCTCCTCGGAGACCTGGGTGTACCTGCGGAAGTACGACGACGGGTCCTGGAACGCGGTCTCGCGCAGCCGCTTGAAGCGGTTGAGGTACCAGCGCTCGATGTCCTCCGTGCGGGCGTCCACGTACACGCTGAAGTCGAAGTAGTCGGCGAGGCCCACGCGCGTGCGGCCGTCCTGGCCGGGCAGCGCGGGCTGGAGGACGTTGAGGCCCTCGACGATCAGGATGTCCGGGCGGCGCACGGTGAGCTTCTCGCCCGGGACGATGTCGTAGATCAGGTGGGAGTAGACGGGGGCGGAGACCTCCCCCTTGCCCGCCTTGACGTCGGCGACGAAACGGGTCAGCGCGCGGCGGTCGTACGACTCGGGGAAACCCTTCCGCGACATCAGGCCCCGCTCCTGGAGCTCCTTCGTCGGCAGCAGGAACCCGTCCGTCGTCACCAGTTCCACGCGCGGGTGCTCGGGCCAGCGGGACAGCAGCGCGCGCAGCAGCCGGGCCACCGTGGACTTGCCGACGGCCACGGAACCGGCGACCCCTATGACGAAGGGCGTGCCCGACTGGGAGCCCTGCTCGCCGAGGAACGTGTTCAGGGCGCCCCGCAGTCCGTCGGTGGCGCCGACGTAGAGATTGAGCAGCCGGGACAGCGGCAGGTAGATGTCCCGCACCTCGTCGAGGTCGATGACGTCACCGAGGCCGCGCAGCCGTTCGACCTCCGCCGCCGACAGGGGCAGCGGAGTCTTGTCGCGCAGCGCGCTCCACTCGGCGCGGGTGAGGTCCATGTAGGGAGTCGCCTCCGGCCGCTGCCGGTGGGCGCTCCGGGGTATCGGGGAGACCGGAGAGATCACAGTCCATTGTTAACGGAGTTCGAACGGGGTGGCAGGTGGGGTGTGTCACGCCGCCCCGCCGCTTTTGACGCCTTCCGAGATCACGCGGTGGTCACGGTCACATACCGGGTGATGGTCTGATGATCATCTGTGCGGCGGCTGTGTGCGGGATCCGCTTGAATGACGCGCACTACGTTGCGGAGTCCTCCGCGCCTTCGAGAAAGAGTTCCCACCCGTGAGAACCACCGCCGTCCGCCGTACCGCGCTCGCCGCCTCCGCCGCCGCGCTCGCCCTGCTCGTCACCGCCTGCGGTGGCTCCGGCGACGAGGACAAGGCCGACGACGGCAAGGGCAAGGGCGACTCGACCGCCTCCGCCTCCGCCGCGCCGGCGGCCAAGGCGCTCACCGCCGCCGAGCTGGAGAAGGCCGTGCTGGCGCAGGCGGACGTCAAGGACGGCAAGGTGGAGGAGGTGCCCGCCGCGGAGGACGCCACCGCCGACAAGGTGAAGTCGAAGGACGCGGCCTGCCAGTCGCTCGCCCAGCTGCAGATGAGCGTGCCCGCGGGCACGCCGGCGGCCACGGTGAAGCGGTCCTGGACGGCTGACCAGCAGAAGCCGGCCGGGGACGTCAGCCCCGAGGAGGCCCTGCTCGCCGGCCTCGACGCGGAGAAGATGGTCGTCACGCTCGCCTCCTACGAGGACGGCGGCGCCGAGCAGGTCGTCAAGGACGTGGACGCCGCCGCCGGCAAGTGCGCCGGAGGCTACGCCTACGACGCCATGGGCGAGGCGCTCGAGATCGTGTCGGTCGAGAAGACCGAGGCGCCCGGCGGCGCCGACGAGGCGGTCGCGGTCACGGCGTTCCTGGCCGCGGAGGAGGGCGTGAAGGCGCCCATGAAGCTGGTCGTCGCCCGCAAGGGCGCCACCGTCGCCTCCTTCACCGTCACCAACTTCGCCTCCGCCGCCACCGGCGAGGACTTCGACTTCCCGACGGCGGTCTTTGACGCGCAGCTCGGCAAGCTGGCCTGACGCACCCGCGTTCCGTTCCCACCGGTGCTTCGCGCACCGGTGGGAATTTCCGTTTCCGGGCAGGCGAAGGCCCTTCCCGGCGGCCGTCGGACCGTAGGCTGCCGAGCATGTGCGGAATCGTGGGATACGTGGGGCCGCAGTCGGCGCTGAGCGTCGTGACGGCCGGGCTGAAGCGGCTGGAGTACCGGGGGTACGACTCGGCGGGCGTCGCCGTGCTGGCGGACGGCGGTCTGGCCACCGCCAAACGGGCCGGGAAACTCGTCAACCTCGAGAAGGAGCTGGCCGAGCGGCCGCTGCCGACCGGGACCACCGGCATCGGGCACACCCGCTGGGCCACCCACGGCGGTCCGACGGACGCCAACGCGCACCCGCACCTCGACAACGCGGGCCGGGTCGCCGTCGTCCACAACGGCATCATCGAGAACTTCGCCGCCCTGCGCGCGGAGTTGACCGAGCGCGGCCACGACCTCGCCTCCGAGACGGACACCGAGGTGGTCGCGCACCTGCTCGCCGAGGAGTTCTCCGGCTGCGCCGACCTCGCGGAGGCGATGCGACTGGTCTGCCGGCGCCTGGAGGGCGCGTTCACCCTGGTCGCCGTGCACGCGGACGAGCCGGACGTGGTGGTGGGCGCGCGGCGGAACTCCCCGCTGGTGGTGGGTCTGGGGGCCGGCGAGGCCTTCCTCGCCTCGGACGTGGCCGCGTTCATCGCGCACACCCGTGACGCCGTCGAGCTGGGACAGGACCAGGTGGTCGAGCTGCGCCGGGACGCGGTGACGGTCACCGACTTCGACGGCCGCGCCGCCGACGTCCGCGAGTACCACGTCGACTGGGACACCTCCGCCGCCGAGAAGGGCGGCTACGCCTCCTTCATGCTCAAGGAGATCGCCGAGCAGCCGAAGGCGGTCGCCGACACCCTGCTGGGCCGCATCGACGGGGCGGGCTCGCTCACCCTGGACGAGGTGCGCATCCCGGCGAACGTCCTGCGCGAGATCGACAAGGTCGTCATCATCGCCTGCGGCACGGCCTTCCACGCCGGGCTGATCGCCAAGTACGCCATCGAGCACTGGACCCGGATCCCCTGCGAGGTGGAACTGGCGAGCGAGTTCCGCTACCGGGACCCGATCCTCGACCAGCAGACCCTCGTCATCGCCGTCTCCCAGTCCGGCGAGACCATGGACACGCTGATGGCGCTGCGCCACGCCCGCGAGCAGGGCTCGCACGTGCTGGCGATCTGCAACACCAACGGCTCCACGATCCCGCGCGAGTCCGACGCCGTGCTGTACACGCACGCCGGCCCGGAGGTCGCGGTCGCCTCGACCAAGGCGTTCCTGACCCAGTTGGTCGCCTGCTACCTGGTCGCGCTGTACCTGGGCCAGGTGCGGGGCACCAAGTGGGCGGACGAGATCCGCGCGGTGGTGCGGGACCTGTCGTCGATCCCCGGCGCGGTCGAACGCGTCCTGGACACGATGGAGCCGGTACGGGAGCTGGCCCGGTCGCTGGCGGGGAAGGACACGGTGCTGTTCCTGGGCCGGCACGTGGGCTACCCGGTGGCGCTGGAGGGCGCGCTGAAGCTGAAGGAGCTCGCGTACATGCACGCGGAGGGCTTCGCGGCGGGCGAGCTGAAGCACGGGCCGATCGCGCTAATCGAGGACGACGTGCCGGTGGTCGTGGTCGTCCCGTCACCGCGCGGGCGGTCCGTCCTCCACGACAAGATCGTCTCCAACATCCAGGAGATCCGGGCGCGCGGTGCGCGGACGATCGTCGTCGCGGAGGAGGGGGACGAGGCGGTCGCGCCGTACGCGGACCACCTGATCCGCGTCCCGGCCACCCCGACGCTGCTCCAGCCCCTGGTGGCGACGGTGCCGCTGCAGGTGTTCGCCTGCGAGCTGGCGACGGCGCGGGGGAACGAGGTGGATCAGCCGCGGAACCTGGCGAAGTCGGTGACGGTGGAGTAGCCCTTCACGCCGTCGAGGAACGCGGAGAAGGCTCCGGCCGGGAAGGTGAGGTTTGCCCTGGCCGGGGTTTTCGAGTCGCGGATTGCTGTGTGGGTGGGGCGGGTCCCACCTTCGACGCACTCGTTGCCGTCGCCCGGGCCCGAGTAGGACGACTTCCTCCAGCGGCCGGGCGCGGTCATGTTGACTTCCCCGGGGAGTGAGTCTTCAGCGCTTCCACGAAGGTGGTGAAGGCTTCGGCAGGGAAGGTGAGGGTCGCCTTGGCCGGGGTCTTCGAGTCGCGTACGCCCACGTGAGTGGCGGTGTGCGCGATCTCGACGCACTCGTTGCCGTCGTCGGGGCCTGAGTAGGAGGACTTGCGCCAGTTGTCCATGGTCTCCCTCACAGCTCTTTCGTCAGCCGGTGGATGAAGTCCCGTGATCGCCCGGGATCGAGGGACACGCCTTCTACTCTACGGAAACGCGTTCGGAAAGCGCTGAGTTGTGCTTCGGAATCGATGAAGGCAGAGCCTTGGGGCACGTCACGCACCACTGTGTCCAGCTTGGGCACTGAACCACCCACGTAGGTCATGGTGCTGGCGGCCCTGGCGAAGCCGTCCAGGTCGAAGGGGATGACACGTACGGTGATGTTGTCCGTTTCGGAGAGATCCAGGAGCTTGGCGAGCTGAGCCCGTGAGGCGGCGCGATCGCTGACCCTGATACGCAGGGCCGACTCGTGGATCACCAACTCGTACGGGACGGTGATCTCCTGGCCTGCCATGCGATGGCGTACGCGCAGCTCAAGTTCCTCGGAAGTGAGCTCGGGCACTCGGGCGGAGAAGACGGCGCGGGCGTACTCCTCTGTCTGCAACAGGCCCGGCACGTAGAGGATTGCGACATCGTGCCGGAACGAGGCGTAGTGGTTCAGTTCGGACAAGTCCAGGAACGACGTGGGCAGGAGACCCCTGTATTCCTCCCACCAGCCGCGGGTCCGGTCGGTGGCCATCGAGACCAGAGCATCGATGAACTCCTCGTCCATGCAGGCGTAGTGGGAGGCGAGGCGGCGTAGTCGCTGCTCGCTGACTCCCGTGAGCCCGGATTCGATGTGGCTCATTTGGACGCGGCCCGCTCCGAGCAGGGCTGCTGCGTCACGAGCCGTGAGGCCCGCTGCTTCGCGAAGTCTGCGCAACTCGGTTCCCAGGCGCATTTGACGTGCGGTTGGCTCGCGCCTCAGGACCACTGTTGCTCCTTGGTTCAACCCGATCGGCGATGCGGCTCGTTCGGGTTCAGATTACGCGATCGGCTTGCTTGGGATGACAGGTTAGTCCTACGTTCGGTGATGCGACGCACACGCTGCGAATTGCCGGGGTTACTGGAAGCGCACCGCTCCGTCCTGCCACGACGGTTGCGGCACAGCCACCGCCCGCGAGCAGCAACTCCCTATCACCTGAATGGAGTTCATGCATGCCCGAAAACGAGCCCTGGGAGTACTCCCTCTCCCTCCCCAACGACCCTCGCGCGGTCACCGTCAGTCGCCGCACCCTCCGTCTCATCCTCACGATGCACGGACTGATCGGGCTGGTCGACGTCGCCGAGCTGCTCGCGACGGAGCTGGTCGCCAACGCCGTACGGCACACCAAGGGGCCGGCCGCTCTGCGGGTGCGCTGGATGGCCGGCGTGCTGCGGATCGGGGCGTGGGACACCGACCCCGCGCCGCCCGACGCGCCGCTGCCCTTCGAACGGTCCGCGGACCTCGGCCTGGAGGACGGGCGCGGACTGGCACTGGTACGGGCGTGCTCCGACCTGTGGGGCTGGCAACCGCTGTCCCGGGACGGCAGCCGGGGGAAGCTGGTGTGGTGCGAACTGGACGCGGCCTGACGGGGTTCGCCCGTGACCATGGGGTCACTCGCATGGCCTCCCGGTGAGCCGCACGTCGGCCGTCCGATGAGGCAACGGCTCCCGCATCGCGCGCGGCGGCGCCATCCGGCGGGACGCGATCTCCCGGGGCTCATGACACCCACCCTGCTGGAAACGGTGAGCATCCGGCAGGTGAATGCCACTCACGCACTCGGATGAGCGGTGCGTCCACACTCGAGGCCGAAATGCTCCCACTTTTCAGAGGGGCATGTGCCTCCCGGCCGGGGGGTCGAGAGGAATGTCCCAGGGCGTGGTGCGGGCGGTCAGGCGCTTTGCGTTCCCGCACGTGGTCCGCGGTCATCTGCCGGGGAAACGGCGGTCCGCGAAGTGTCCCGTGGGGACGGGCCGGAGGCTCGGTCCGACGGCCCAACCCGACCAGCGGGTGGGGAACGTTCAGGCGGCCACCACGAGCGCGGTGCCTTCAGAACACATACGTACCCAGCAGTCCGACGGTCAGGGAGAGGACGGACAGAGCGGTCCAGCCGACCCCGGTCGACACCGGGCTCCTCCCGGCCGCCTGTCGTTCGGCTCCTCCCCTGCGGGCGTCGTAGACGACCGGGACCGTTTCCCCCACCTCCGGGAAGTCGGGCTCGGCATCCACGACCCAGCGCATCTCTCGCCCTTCGGGTGTGACGTACGAACAGACGACCCTTATCGGCTCGGCCGTGTGCCCCTCGTAAATGCGGTCCACGCAAGTCGCCGTCACGCTCACCCCGTTGCGCTTCCTGCTTCTCTCCACATGGAGGATCCTCAGCCCGAAGGGTAATGAAAGCACCCCGAGGCCTATGAGAGCTTGCAGATCCACATATTCTCCCGATTGCTCATCCGATAATCAGGCACAGTATGCGTGGTCGGAGGGCCCACGTGACGGACGAAAAGGAAGCGCCCCCGACTGTCGTCTGCCGGGCCCTGTCCGGACCTGCCACGGGTGGATCACATCCGCCACGCATCCCGCCCTGTCCCCGCCGGACGTTCGCCGCCGAGCCGGTCCGGCGTGCCGACGAGGCGCGAGCGCGTCCGCGAACGCCGCCGGCCCCGCGGCGGACGGCGGGTCGCCGACATGTCTGGGCCCCGCCCCACCGCAATAAAGTTCCCGTATGAGCATCATCGGAGTCGGGATCGACGTGGCGGAGATCGAGCGGTTCGCGGCGTCGCTGGAGCGGACGCCCGCACTGGCCCAGCGGCTCTTCCTGGAGAGCGAGCTGCTGCTGCCCAGCGGTGAGCGGCGCGGTGTCGCCTCGCTCGCCGCGCGGTTCGCGGCCAAGGAGGCGCTCGCCAAGGCGCTCGGGGCGCCCGCGGGGTTGTACTGGACCGACGCCGAGGTGTGGTGCGAGGACAGCGGACAGCCCCGGCTGCGGGTGAAGGGGACGGTGGCCGCCCGTGCCGCCGCGCTGGGCGTGCGGTCCTGGCACGTCTCGCTCAGCCATGACGCCGGGGTGGCCTCGGCGGTCGTGATCGCGGAGGGGTGAGGTCCGTGTTCGCCTTCCCCGGGACCGGGGTCGACCTGCCGGTCTGGGGCGACGCGTTCCTCGTCGTCGCCGCCGTGCTCACCGTCGTCTTCGCCCTCGTGAGGCTGGTGCGCAACCGTCGTCGATGAATGTGTGAAAAGAGGGTGCGTGTATCGCGTGGACCGGGGTACAAGCGGTTGAGCCGGTGCCGGAAGTGGGGCCGACCAGACCAGGGAGGGCGAACAGTGACGTCGACGATGACGCGGACCGACCGAGCTCAGACAGTGACCGAACTGCCGGAGGTCGCCGATCCCGGTCAGGTCGCGCCGAAGGACGCCCGGGAGCTGTCCAAGCAGTTCTTCCGTCGGCTGGCGGAGCTGGAAGAGGGCACGCACGAGTACCAGTACGCGCGCAACACGCTGATCGAGATGAACATGTCCCTGGTCCGCTTCGCGGCCGGCCGGTTCCGCAGCCGCGGGCCGGAGGAGATGGAGGACATCGTCCAGGTCGGCATGATCGGTCTGATCAAGGCGATCGACCGGTTCGAGCTGTCCCGCGAGGTGGAGTTCACCTCCTTCGCGATCCCCTACATCGTCGGTGAGATCAAGCGGTTCTTCCGGGACACGTCGTGGTCCGTGCACGTTCCGCGCCGGCTCCAGGAGGCCCGGGTGCAGCTCGCCCGCGCCACCGAGGAACTGCGCAGCCGACTGGGCCGCACGCCCACGACCGCCGAACTCGCCCAGCTGATGAGCCTGACCGAGGAAGAGGTCAACGAGGCCCGGATCGCGTCCAACGGCTACAACTCCGCGTCCCTGGACGCCGCCATCGGCAGCGAGCCGGACGGCGAGAGCGTGCTCGCGGACTTCATCGGGACCGAGGACGCCGCGCTGGAACTGGTCGAGGACTTCCACGCGCTGGCGCCGATGATCGCCGAGCTCGACGAGCGCGAGCGCAAGATCGTGCACTGGCGCTTCGTGGAGGAGCTGACGCAGGCGGAGATCGGCGAGCGGCTCGGCTGCTCCCAGATGCACGTCTCGCGACTGCTGTCCCGCACGCTGAAGCGGCTGCGGGCGGGGATGCTCGCCACGAACTGACGCGGCGAAGGACGTACGGCGGGACGCACGCGGGGTGCGGCGACAGGGAGCGCCGCACCCCGCGTGCGTGTGTGCGCCTCCGCTAGCAGATCGACTGGCCGCTGTTCACCAGCCGGTTGTTGCGGAACGTCGTGTTCTCGCCGCAGGGGCTCTCACGGATCGACGAGTTGGTCACCGTGAGGTTCTGGACGGTGATGTCCCGGTTGTTCGCGAACTCCGTCCGCGCCGCCAGCCGGATCTCGCCGCCGCCGGTGACCGTGCCGCTCTGGGCGGCGAGGTTCACGTTGTAGCAGTTCTCGATGAGGATCGCGTTGTTGCCCGTGTTCGAGAGCGTGATCCTGTCGATGGTCGCGCCGCCGCTCTCCGACACGCAGAACACGCCCCGCCCGCCGCCGCGCGCGACGACCTCGCCGACGCGGATGTTGGTGGGGTAGGAGCCGCCGACGCGGCCGTTGCGGTTGGCCATGCGGAAGGCGGCGTACCCGGTGCCGGCGCCCGCGTTCTCCGCGTCCACCCTGGAGACGGTGGCGTTGACCGTCTGGTTCAGCAGCAGGCCCGACTCGCCCACGTTGCGGGCGGTCACCGTGCCGACGGTGAGGCCGTCGACGCCGTAGGTCTCCACGGCGTGGCTGGACGCGCCGGAGACGTACACGCTGTCGATGCGGACGTTGCGGGTCCACTGGCTGGTGTCGCCCCGGTTGTCGATGCGGACGCCGAGGCCGCGGGAGAGGCGCATGTCGATCTGGCCGAGGACGACGTTCTGCACGTTGCGCAGGAAGATGCCGTACAGCGGGGCGCCGGTGACGTTGAGGTGCTGCACCTCGATGTCGCGGGTGCCGCGGGAGTAGACCGGAGCCTGGTCGCCGGAGCCGCTGCCGGTGACGTCGACGGTGCCGCAGACGTCGAGGGCCGTGTAGCTCGGCAGGGAGATGCGGGAACCGGCGGAGACGGAGCCCGAGCCGCGGACCACCACCCGTTCCTTGCTGGTGCGGCCGGGGGTCAGGCTGTTGATCGCCGCCTGCACGGCCGCCCGCATGTCGGTGCCGGTGTGGACCGTGCTGCCGCCGCGCCTGGCCGT
Source organism: Streptomyces sp. 12E (assembly GCF_055633275.1). NCBI lineage: Bacteria > Bacillati > Actinomycetota > Actinomycetes > Kitasatosporales > Streptomycetaceae > Streptomyces > Streptomyces sp. 12E. The sequence continues at coordinate 4,405,162 of NZ_JBVNCJ010000001.1, forward strand.
CCAGGTGCTGCCGTTCAGTACGGCCTCGGCCTGGTAGGAGCCGTCGCCGCAGGCCGCGGCGCGGGCGGGGGCCGCGGTGGCCGTGGGGGAGGCGGCGGCGGTGGCCGGGACCGTCATGGTGCCGGCGGCGGTGAGGAGTGCGGTGGCGCCGGCTGCTGCGAGGAGTGCGGCTCTGCGTCCCATGGGTCCTCTGCTTCTGTCGTCGAACCGATTCGACTGAATCGATTCATCCGGTGGGGGGCCGAGAGTTTGGCAAGGACATGGCAGGTAGTCAAGCGGTCCGCTCCTCCGGTACGGGAGTCGACGGGCCGTCTGCGGGAGACTCGGACGCATGCGTACTGCGTACAGCGTGGAGACGGTCAGGACGGCGGAACGGGAACTGATGGCACGGCTGCCGGAGGGGGCGCTGATGCAGCGCGCCGCCGCCGGGCTCGCCGCGGCCTGTGCGGACGTGCTGGGGCGGGTGTACGGCAGCAGGGTCGTCCTGCTGGTCGGCAGCGGGGACAACGGCGGTGACGCCCTCTACGCCGGCGCCCGGCTCGCCCGGCGCGGCGCGGGCGTGAGCGCGGTGCTGCTCGCGCCGGAGCGCGCCCACGCCGGAGGGGTCGCGGCGCTGCGCCGGGCGGGCGGGCGGACCACGGGCACGGACGGCGCCGAAGGGCTGATCGAGCGGGCCGACCTCGTCGTCGACGGCATCGTCGGGATCGGCGGCAGGGGCGGGCTGCGCCCGGAGGCGGTGCCGCTCGCCGACGCCGCCGGGCGGTCGCGGGCGGCCGTGGTCGCCGTCGACCTGCCGAGCGGGGTCGACGCCGACACCGGGGAGGTGCGGGGGGCGGCGCTCCGCGCCGACCTCACGGTGACCTTCGGGACGCACAAACCGGGGCTGCTGATCGACCCGGCGCGGGAGTACGCGGGGTCGGTGCGGCTGGTCGACATCGGGCTGGAGCTGCCGGCCGAGGCGGAACTGGAGGCGCCGCAGCACGCGGACGTGGCCCGGCTGCTGCCGGTGCCGGCCGTCGAGAGCGACAAGTACCGGCGGGGCGTCGTCGGGATCGCGGCCGGGTCCGCCCGGTACCCGGGGGCCGCGGTGCTCGCGGTGGCGGGGGCGCTGCGGGGCGGTGCGGGGGCCGTACGGTACGTCGGCCCCGCAGGACAGGCGGTGATCGCCCGCTTCCCCGAGACGCTGGTGTCGGACCGGGGGCCGAAGCACGCGGGGCGGGTGCAGGCGTGGGTGGTCGGACCGGGGGCCGGGGACGACGCGGCGACGGTGGCGGAGGTGCTGGCGGCGGACGTGCCGGTGCTGATCGACGCGGACGGGCTGCGGCTGGCGGAGGCGTCGGCGGTACGGGGGCGGCGGGCGCCGACGCTGATGACACCGCACGCGGGGGAGGCCGCGGCGCTGCTCGGGGTCGAGCGGGAGGAGGTCGAGGGCGGCCGGCTGGGCGCGGTGCGGGAGCTGGCGGGGCGGTACGGGGCGACGGTGCTGCTGAAGGGGTCCACGACCCTGATCGCGTCCCCGGGCGGGGGTGCGGTGCGGGTGAATCCGACGGGGACGTCGTGGCTGGCCACGGCGGGGAGCGGGGACGTGCTGTCGGGGCTGGGGGGCTCGCTGCTGGCGGCGGGGCTGTCGGCCGTCGACGCGGCGAGTGCGGGGGCGTACCTGCACGGGCTGGCGGGGCGGTTCGCGGCGGACGGGGCGCCGATGGGGGCGCACGACGTGGCGGAGGGGATCGCGGGGGCGTGGCGGAGTGTGGTGCGGGGGTGAGGGTGAGGTGCGGGCGGATTCCGGAGGTTTTTCGCCCCCGCCGCCCTTTCCCGTCCCGTCTCCGGGGGCGCTGCCCCCGGACCCCCGCTCCTCAAACGCCGGAGGGGCTGACCCAACCGACGGGAGGACGCAACGGGCCGCTCTGAGAGACTGGGCGGGATGAACGAGACAGTTGCCCCGGGGGGTGCGGAGCTGCGGGCCCGCGCCGAGATCGACCTCGCCGCCGTGCGGGCCAATGTGCGGACCCTGCGCGAGCGCGCGCCCGGCGCCGCCTTCATGGCCGTGGTCAAGGCCGACGGGTACGGGCACGGCGCCGCCCCCTGCGCGCGGGCGGCCGTCGAGGCCGGGGCGACCTGGCTGGGCACCGCCACCCCGCAGGAGGCGCTCGCGCTGCGCGCGCCCGGCGCCGGGGTGCCGGACGACGTACGGATCATGTGCTGGCTGTGGACGCCCGGCGGGCCCTGGCGGGAGGCGGTCGAGGCCGGCCTCGACGTGTCCCTGAGCGGCAGGTGGGCGCTGGACGAGGTCGTCCGGGCCGCCCGTCTCGCGGGGCGGCCCGCGCGGGTGCAGCTCAAGGCCGACACCGGGCTCGGGCGCGGCGGCTGCCAGCCCGGGGACGACTGGGCGGAGCTGGTCGCACAGGCGCTGCGCGCCGAGGCCGAGGGGCTGCTGCGGGTCACCGGCCTGTGGTCGCACTTCGCCTGCGCCGACGAGCCGGGGCATCCCTCCGTCGCCGCCCAGCTGACCCGCTTCCGGGAGATGGTCGCGTACGCCGAGAGCCGGGGCGTCGACCCCGAGGTGCGGCACATCGCCAACTCGCCCGCCACCCTCACCCTCCCCGAGAGCCACTTCGACCTCGTGCGCCCCGGCATCGCGATGTACGGCGTCTCGCCCAGCCCCGGGATCGGCGCCCCCGCCGACCTCGGACTGCGCCCGGCGATGACCCTCTCCGCCTCGATGGCCCTGGTCAAGCACGTTCCCGGCGGCCACGGCGTCAGCTACGGCCACCACTACGTCACCCCGGGCGCCACCACCCTCGGCCTCGTCCCGCTCGGCTACGCCGACGGCGTCCCGCGCCACGCCTCCTCCACCGGGCCGGTCCTCGTCGAGGGCAAGTGGCGCACGGTCGCGGGACGGGTCGCGATGGACCAGTTCGTCGTCGACCTGGGCGGGGACGAGCCGGGGCCGGGCGCCGAGGCGGTGCTCTTCGGGCCCGGCGACCGCGGTGAGCCCACCGCCGAGGACTGGGCGCAGGCCGCCGGGACCATCGCGTACGAGATCGTCACCCGGATCGGAACCCGCGTCCCGCGCGTCTACGTCAACGAGGGGACCGACGGAAGGCAGGGGAGCGGCACGTGAGCGAGGGCATCGCGGAGGCCGCCGCCTCCGCGGCCGGGGGAGGCTGGCGCCGGGCCACCGGCGTCGCGGGCGCCGCGATAGGCGTGCTCGCCACCGGGGCCGCCGCCGGCGTGGCGATAGAGCGGATGACGGTCGGCCGGGGCATGCGCCAGAAGGCCCGGCTCGCCCTCGACTCCGCGGGGCCGTACGGCGCGCTGCGCGGCACGCCCGGCAAGGCGTACGCCGACGACGGCACCGAGCTGTACTACGAGACCGACGACGTCGACCCCGATCCGGCCGCGACCCCGGGACGTCGGCGCCGGCTGTTCGGCCGCAAGGCCCCCGCCCCGGTCACCGTCGTCTTCAGCCACGGCTACTGCCTCAGCCAGGACTCCTGGCACTTCCAGCGGGCCGCGCTGCGGGGCGTCGTGCGGACCGTGCACTGGGACCAGCGCAGCCACGGCCGCTCGGCGCGGGGCGCGGCGCAGGCGGAGCGGGGCGAGCCGGTCACCATCGAGCAGCTGGGGCGGGACCTGAAGGCCGTCATCGACGCGGCGGCGCCCGAGGGTCCGCTGGTGCTGGTCGGTCACTCCATGGGCGGGATGACGGTGATGGCCCTGGCCGACCAGTACCCGGAGCTGATCCGGGAGCGGGTCGTGGGCGTCGCCCTGGTCGGTACGTCGTCGGGACGGCTCGGCGAGGTCAACTTCGGACTCCCGGTGGCCGGCGTCAACGCGGTGCGGCGGGTGCTGCCGGGGGTGCTGAAGGCGCTGGGGCAGCGGGCCGAGCTGGTGGAACGGGGGCGCCGGGCGACGGCGGACCTGTTCGCCGGGGTGATCAAGCGGTACTCGTTCGCGTCCCGGGACGTGGACCCGGCGGTCGCCCGGTTCGCCGAGCGGATGATCGAGGGCACGCCGATCGACGTGGTCGCCGAGTACTACCCGGCCTTCAGCGACCACGACAAGACCGGGGCCCTCGCCCACTTCGCCGGCCTGCCGGTGCTGGTGCTGGCCGGGGTGCGGGACCTGGTGACGCCGAGCGAGCACAGCGAGGCGATCGCCGATCTGCTCCCGGAGGCGGAACTGGTGCTGGTCCCGGACGCCGGGCACCTGGTGATGCTGGAGCACCCGGAGGCGGTCACCGACCGCCTCGCCGACCTGCTCACCCGCGCCGGCGCGGTGCCCGCAGGGGCTACCGTTAAGGGCTATGGAAGCAGCAGCACCGCACGACCCGGCTGAGCCGACCCCGCCCGCGCACTCCGTCGGGCTGACCGTCACCTCCCCCGAGCAGATGCGCGAACTGGGGCGCAGACTCGCCAAGCTGCTGCGCGCCGGCGATCTGGTCCTGCTCTCGGGCGAGCTCGGCGCGGGCAAGACGACGCTGACCCGAGGTCTCGGCGAGGGGCTCGGCGTACGGGGCGCGGTCACCTCGCCGACGTTCGTGATCGCCCGGGTGCACCCGTCCCTGGGGGACGGTCCGCCGCTGGTCCACGTCGACGCGTACCGGCTCTCCGGCGGTCTGGACGAGATGGAGGACCTCGATCTCGACGTCTCGCTGCCGGAGTCGGTGATCGTCGTGGAGTGGGGCGAGGGCAAGGTCGAGGAGCTGACCGAGGACCGTCTCCAGGTCGTCATCCACCGTGCGGTCGGCGACACCACCGACGAGGCGCGCCGGGTGACCGTGGCCGGCCTGGGCACGCGCTGGACGGCGGCCGACCTGACCGTGCTGTCGGCCTGACGGGGCGTCCGGCCCGACCGTCCGGCCCGGCCGTCCTGTCGGTCCGGCCGGCTACGCCGCCTCGCGGTGGTCCTTCGCCGGTTCGCGGGGCCGGGGCTCCGGCGCACGGGGCGGGGTGGAGACCGCGGCGGCCGCGGCGCAGGACGCCAGCAGATCGCGCATCGGTATCCCGGAGACCGGCTGGGGCCGCGACTGCGCCGTGGTCCGGCGGGCGCTCTGGTGGGCCGGCATGGACGCCTCCTGAAGGACGGGGGCGGGCGTGGTTAGGCAGACCTAACCACGAGCTGGATACCATGTGACCACGCCCGGGACGCCGAACGCAACATCTTGCCGACGTCTTGTCGGAACGCACGGCTCCTGTTCACGTGATCCGACCGGAACGCGCACACCGGGACTCACCGTACGACGACGACCTTCCGCCCGATCGTCGCGAAGCCCCACATCGCCGCGCCGTCCTCACGGGTCTCGCGGATGCCGCCCGTCCGCTCCTTCGGGTCGAGCCGCGGCGCCGAGCCGTCGACCGCCGCGCTGAACCCGATCGCCGTGCCCTCGACGGACGCGAACAGCACCACGTGCTCGATCGGGACGCCGTCCGATCCGACGGCCGTGCCGGACCGGGAGGTGACCCGGTAGGTGCCCGGCGCCGGGTCCACCGTGCTGGGGCTGACCCCGAAGGTGCGCCGCACCTTGCCGCTCCCCTCGATCAGCCACACCCGGTCCGCGCCCAGCGCGTACACGACCCGCTCGCCCGTCCCCGAGCGCGCGGGCAGGGCGGCGGGGTGGTTCCGCTCCCGGAGGGTCTGGTGGAGGGCCGCCGCGGTGCCGGGCTCCGGAGGGCGCAGCTCGGCCGGGACGGTCACCGCCGCCCGGTGGCCGAGGTAGCCGACCGTCGCGAGGGCCGCCGCGGTCAGCCCCGCCACGATCACCGAGCTGGTGCCTGCCACCGCCGTCACCTCTGTCCCGCTCTGCACTGTTATGTACGTACGTCGACGTGACCGTAGCAGTACGTGACCGGTCGGCCCGTGCGGCCGTGGCCCGGGCGTGGGAGCCGTAGGCTGTTTGCGTGCTCTTGCTCGCTCTGGATACCGCCACACCCGCCGTCACCGTCGCGCTGCACGACGGCCACGACGTCATCGCCTCGTCGAGCCAGGTGGACGCCCGCCGCCACGGCGAGCTGCTGCTCCCGGCGATCGACCGGGTCCTCGCCGAGGCAGGCCTGCGGCTGGACGCCGTCACCGGGATCGTCGTCGGCGTCGGCCCCGGTCCGTACACCGGGCTGCGCGTCGGCCTGACGACCGCGGACACCTTCGGGCTCGCGCTGGGCGTGCCCGTGCACGGTGTGTGCACGCTGGACGGCCTGGCCTGCGCGGCCGACCTGGAGGGCCCCTTCGTCGTGGCGACCGACGCCCGCCGCAAGGAGGTCTACTGGGCGCGCTACGCCGACTCCCGCACCCGCCTCACCGAACCCGCCGTGGACCGGCCCGCCGACATCGCCGAGCAGGTCGCGGGCCTGCCCGCGGTCGGCGCAGGCGCGCTGCTCTACCCGGACACCTTCCCCAGGGCGCACGAGCCCGAGCACGTGTCCGCCGCCGCCCTGGCCCGGCTGGCCGCCGAGCGGCTGGCGGCGGGCGAGGAGCTGCTCGCGCCCCGGCCGCTGTACCTGCGCCGGCCCGATGCCCAGGTCCCCAAGAACTACAAGGTGGTCACCCCCAAGTGACGGGAACCGAGACGACCGTTCTGCGCGAGATGCGCTGGTGGGACATCGACGCCGTACTGGAGCTGGAGCGGAACCTGTTCCCCGAGGACGCCTGGTCGCGCGGGATGTTCTGGTCCGAGCTGGCCCATGCGCGCGGGCCCGGGGCGACGCGGCGCTACTTCGTCGCCCAGGAGGGTGACCGGATCGTCGGCTACGCGGGCCTCACCACCTCCGGCGCGGAGTCCGAAGGCGACGGGGACCAGGGCGGCGACAGCGTCCCGGCGGCCGACGTGCAGACCATCGCCGTCACCCGGGACCACTGGGGCACCGGCCTGGGCTCGCGGCTGCTGACCGAGCTGCTGCGGGCGGCGACCGCCTTCGAGTGCGCCGAGGTGCTGCTGGAGTGCCGGGTGGACAACGTCCGGGCCCAAAAACTCTACGAACGCTTCGGCTTCGAGACCATCGGCGTCAGGCGCGGCTACTACCAACCGGGGAACGTGGACGCCCTGGTGATGCGGCTGACCGACCCGTCCACCTCTGTGAACCCGGCGAACCCCGTCGACCGGAACGGCGTACAAGGAACCGAGACCCATGGCTGACGAACCCCTGGTACTGGGGATCGAGACCTCCTGCGACGAGACCGGCGTCGGCGTCGTGCGCGGGACCACCCTGCTGGCGGACGCCGTCGCCTCCAGCGTCGACGAGCACGCCCGCTTCGGCGGCGTCGTCCCGGAGGTGGCGAGCCGCGCCCACCTGGAGGCGATGGTCCCCACCATCGCGCGCGCGCTGAGGGAGGCGGGCGTCGGCGCCCGCGACCTCGACGGCATCGCCGTCACCGCCGGACCCGGGCTCGCCGGCGCGCTGCTGGTCGGCGTCTCGGCGGCCAAGGCGTACGCCTACGCCCTCGGCAAGCCCCTCTACGGGGTCAACCACCTCGCCTCGCACATCTGCGTCGACCAGCTGGAGCACGGGTCGCTGCCCGAGCCGACGATGGCGCTGCTGGTCTCCGGCGGCCACTCCTCGCTGCTGCTGTCCGCGGACATCACCTCCGACGTCCGTCCCCTCGGCGCGACCATCGACGACGCGGCCGGCGAGGCCTTCGACAAGATCGCCCGCGTGCTGAACCTGGGCTTCCCCGGCGGCCCGGTCATCGACCGGTACGCGCGCGAGGGCGACCCGGACGCGATCGCGTTCCCGCGCGGGCTGACCGGTCCGCGCGACCCGGCGTACGACTTCTCCTTCTCCGGGCTGAAGACGGCCGTGGCCCGCTGGATCGAGGCCAAGCGGGCGGCGGGCGAGGAGGTGCCGGTGCGCGACGTGTCGGCGTCCTTCCAGGAGGCGGTCGTGGACGTGCTCACCCGCAAGGCCGTACGGGCCTGCAAGGACGAGGGCGTCGACCACCTGATGATCGGCGGCGGCGTGGCCGCCAACTCCCGGCTGCGGGCCCTGGCCCAGGAGCGCTGCGAGGCGGCCGGCATCCGGCTGCGCGTGCCGCGTCCCAAGCTGTGCACGGACAACGGCGCGATGGTGGCGGCGCTGGGCGCGGAGATGGTCGCCCGGAACCGTCCGGCCTCCGACTGGGACCTGTCGGCCGACTCCTCGCTCCCGGTGACGGACCCGCACGTGCCGGGCGCCTCGCACGCGCACGACCACGTGCACGAGACCGCCAAGGACAACCTGTACTCATGACGGTCGCACTGATGTGGGAGGCCAGGGCGCTGCCCGGCCGGGGCGCGGACCTGGTGGCCTGGGCCGAGGAACACGTGCGGGAGCTCGCCGGGCGCCCCCTGCGCCGCGAGACCTTCCGCGCCCCGCAGGACAGGGTCCTGGTCATCACCTGGTGGGACGCCCCGTACGACGCGGACCTCCCCGAACTCCCGGAACCGGCCGGGGACCTGGTCACCCGTCCGGTGCACCGGTGGCGGTTCGAGTCGCTCGGGGGCGTCTGACCCGGCCCCGTCGGCGCCGGCGGGGCGCGGCCGGGGCCGTGCGCCGGGTGTTCGCGCCGGAGGCCGCCGGTCGCAGCCCCGGCACGTCCGGTCCGACCACCCGCCGGCGGCCGATCGGACGTCCGGGGTCGCCGACGCCACCGGGGCGTGCGGGTGGAGCCGGGCGGCGCCGGCCCGCTCGCCGGTGTCGCGGACGGTCGGCGGCGTGCCGTGCGAGCCGCCGTGGCCGAAGGCGCACGGCCGGGTGCGGGGAGGGCGAACGGATCTCTTGCCCACGCTACGGGGAAAGTTTCGGGATTCCCACCGAATGTTCCGGGAATCCATGGGGAGTTGAGGTCTTCGTCAACAGGGCCCGCAGGGTTACGATCGCGGCCATGACTTCCCCGCAGCCCGCCGAAACCCGGACGCAAGGGCGCAGTGCCCGGACGGCGACCCTCGCCGAGATCGCCCGCGAGGCCGGCGTCTCCGCCCCGACTGTTTCGAAGGTCCTCAACGGCCGAGCCGACGTCGCTCCCGCCACCCGGAGCCGGGTCGAGGGGCTGCTGCGCGCCCACGGCTACCGGCGTCGGCGCGCCGAGGCGTCCCGGTCGCCGTTGATCGACCTGGTCTTCCACGAGCTGGAGAGCGCCTGGGCCATGGAGGTCATCCGGGGCGTGGAGAACGTGGCCCGGGACGCGGGCCTGAGCGTCGTCCTCTCCGAGAGCGCGGGCCGGCTCACGCCCGGACGCACCTGGGCCGACCAGGTCGCCGCGCGCCGCCCGCACGGCGTGATCCTCGTGCTGTCCGGCCTCGACGAGTCCGGGCGGGCCCTACTGACCAGCCGTTCCATCCCGTTCGTGGTGATGGACCCGGCCGGCGACCCGGGCACCGACGTGCCCTCCATCGGCGCGACCAACTGGCAGGGCGGGCTCGCCGCGACCCGGCACCTGGTCGAGCTGGGCCACACCCGGATCGGCGCGATCAGCGGACCCGCGCAGATGATGTGCAGCCGCGCCCGCATCGACGGCTACCGGGCCGCCCTGGAGACCGCCGGGCTGCCGGTCGACCCCGGGCTGATCGTGGACGGGGACTTCCACCACGAGGCCGGCTACCGGCAGGGCCTCGCCCTGCTGCGCCGCGAGGACCGGCCCACCGCGGTCTTCGCCGGCAACGACCTCCAGGCCCTCGGCCTGTACGAGGCCGCGCGCGAACTGGGGCTGCGGATCCCGGAGGACCTGAGCGTGGTCGGGTTCGACGACCTGCCGGTGGCCCGCTGGGTGGGGCCGCCGCTGACGACCGTGCGGCAGCCGCTGACGGAGATGGCGGAGGCGGCGGCCAAGCTGGTCCTCGATCTGGGCCGGAACGAGGACCCGGCGGCGGCGACCCGGGTGGAGCTGGCGACGAGCCTGGTGGTGCGGAGCAGTACCGCGGCGCCGACGGGGGCGTGAGCCGGACCGAAAGTTTCGGACCGCCGGACGCCGTGCCGGAAGTCTGAGAATTTCACAAGAAAACTGCCCGCGGTGCACTGCTCGTCATAATTCGGACTTACGTTCCTCTCCGTGAGGGGACACGAGAAGAGCGGCAGGACCGGGGGCGACGACGGGGCCGGGGGCGAGGGCGCGGGCATACGGACGGGCCGGCGGGCGAAGGCGCTGAAGATCACGGGGTGCGCGCTGGCGGGCCTGCTGGTCCTGGGCGCCGGAGCCGCCGGCTGGGCGTACTGGCAGCTCAACGGCAACATCGACAGCGTCGACATCGACAACGCCCTGGGCGACGACCGCCCCGCCGGGGCCGCGGCCGCCCCGGCCCCGGACGCGTCCGCCACGGACCTGCCGACCGGGTCCCTGAACATCCTGGTGCTCGGCTCCGACTCGCGCACCGGCGAGGAGAACCAGGAGCTCGGCGGCGGCGACAGCGGCGGCGCCCGCTCCGACACCGCCATGGTCGTCCACCTCGACGCGGGCCGGACCGCGGCGACGGTGGTCAGCATCCCCCGCGACACCCTCGTCGACCGGCCCTCCTGCCCCCTGGAGGACGGGAAGTCGACCCGTGCGGCCTCCGGCGTGATGTTCAACAGCGCGTACGAGGTGGGCGGGCCGGTGTGCGCCGTGAAGACCGTCGAGTCGCTCACGGACGTCCGCATGGACCACTACGTCGAGATCGACTTCGCCGGCTTCGCCCGCCTGGTCGACGCGCTCGGCGGGGTCACCGTCACCACCGAGGAGGACATCGACGACGACCGCAGCCACCTCACCCTGGACGCCGGCACCCACCACCTCGACGGCACGGAGGCCCTCGCCCTGGCCCGCACCCGGTACGACGTCGGGGACGGCAGCGACCTCGGCCGCATAGGGCTCCAGCACCGGCTGGTGAAGGCGCTGCTGGAGCAGGCCGCGGACGAGGACCTGCTGACCGGCCCCACCCGGCTGTACCGGATCGCCGACACCGTCACCGACAGCCTCACCACCGACACCGGCCTCGACTCCCTGGGCGAACTGACGCGCCTCGCCCGGAGCCTGCGGGACCTCCCGGCCGACGGCGTCACGACCCTCACCATGCCGGTCGTCCCGGCCCCCTGGGACCGCAACCGCGTGGTGGCGGACGAGCCGGAGGCGGGGGAGCTGTGGGCCTCTCTGAGGTGAGGCGAGGGCGGGGAGGAAAAACTCCGGCGCCGGTGTCGAATCCGGTGCCCCCCGTTCGACGCAGGGGTGAGAGGCCGGGAAGGACCCGGTCCGTACGACCCGAGGAGTCACCATGCCGCGCTTTCTCTCCCTGATCCGGATCGACGAGAACGACGCCCCCGAAGGCGGCCCCAGCCCTGAACTGATGCGGCGGATGGGCGAACTGATCGAGGAGATGACGAAGGCCGGGGTCCTGCTGGACACCGCCGGGCTGGTCCCGACCGCCCAGGGCGCCCGGGTGCACTACGAGGGCGGCCGGCTGTCCGTGACGGACGGTCCGTTCACCGAGACCAAGGAGGTCATCGGGGGCTACGCGATGCTGCAGGCCAAGGACAGGGCCGAGGCGATCGAGTGGACCAAGCGGTTCCTGAAGGTGCACGAGCCGCACTGGACGGTGACCTGCGAGGTGCGGGAGGTCGTGGAGGGCTGACGGCTCCCGCGCGCCCGGAGATCCCTCCTTGGCCCCGCCGCCGTACGGGTGTCTGATGGTGGGTCGTGACCCCACAGCCCACCACAGACCCCCGCGACCCGGACCGTGACCCGGACCGCGACCCGGACATGGACACGGACACGGACACGGCACGGACCGTCGAGACCGTGTTCCGCATGGAGTCGCCCCGGGTGATCGCCGGCGTGACCCGTGTCGTCCGGGACGTCGGCATCGCCGAGGAGCTCGCGCAGGACGCCCTCGTCGCCGCGCTGGAGCGGTGGCCGCGGGAGGGGGTGCCCGACAACCCGGGCGCCTGGCTCATGGCCACCGCCCGCAACCGCGCCGTCGACCTGATCCGCCGCCGGGAGACCTACGCCCGCAAGCTGGCCGAGATCGGCCGGGACCAGCCCATGGTGACGGCCCCGCCGGAGGAGCCCGCCGACCCGGACGGCATCGACGACGACCTGCTCCGTCTCGTCTTCACCGCCTGTCACCCGGTCCTGTCCGCCGAGGCCCGCACCGCCCTCACCCTGCGGCTGCTCGGCGGCCTGACCACGGCCGAGATCGCCCGTGCCTTCCTCGTGCCGGAGGCGACGGTGGCCCAGCGGATCGTGCGCGCCAAACGCACCCTGGCGACGCGGAACGTCGCCTTCGAGGTGCCCTGCGGCCCCGACCGGGAGGCCCGCCTCGGCTCGGTCCTCGATGTCATCTACCTGATCTTCAACGAGGGGTACTCCGCCACGGCCGGCGACGACTGGCTGCGCCCGGCGCTGTGCGAGGACGCGCTGCGGCTGGCCCGCGTGCTGTCCGCACTGATGCCGAAGGAGCCCGAGGTGCACGGGCTCACCGCGCTGCTGGAGTTCCAGTCCTCGCGCGCCGCCGCCCGCACCGGTCCGGACGGCGAACCGGTCCTCCTCGAGGACCAGAACCGCGCCCGCTGGAACCGCATGCTCATCGCCCGCGGCGCCACCGCCCTCGCCCGCGCCGCCGCCGGCGGCGCCCCGGGTCCGTACGTCCTCCAGGCGGCCATCGCCGCCTGCCACGCGCACGCGTACCGCTACGAGGAGACCGACTGGCCCCGCATCGCCGCCCTGTACGCCCTGCTCGCCGTCCGCGCCCCCTCCCCGGTCGTCGAGCTCAACCGCGTGGTGGCCGTCTCCATGGCCGAGGGCCCCGCCGCCGCGCTGCCCCTGGCCGACGCCCTGAACGGCGTGCCGGCGCTGCGGGACTACCACCTGCTGCCCAGCGTCCGCGGCGACCTGCTGGCCCGTCTGGGCCGCACGGAGGAGGCCCGGGCGGAGTTCCGGCGCGCGGCGTCGCTGACCCGCAACGCACGCGAACGGGAGCTGCTGCTGCGCCGCGCGGCGCGGACCGGCGCGTGATCACCGCACCGGGTGCCCCAGCAGCATCGTCGGGGCGCCGGCGACGCGGGTCAGGAAGACCGTGACGGACCCGGCGCCGTGCGGTTTGGGCAGCACCTTGCGGCGCAGCTCCTCCGGCTCGACGGCCGAGCCGCGCTTCTTCACCGTCAGCGTGCCGACCCGGCGCTCGCGCAGCAGCGCCTTCAGCTTCTTGACGTTGAACGGGAGCCGGTCGGTGAGCTCGTAGGCGGTGGCGTACGGCGTCGGGCGGTGCTCGTCGGCGGTGACGTAGGCGATGGTCGGGTCGATGAGCCCGCCGTCGAGTTCCGCGGCGACCTCGGCGACGAGGTGCGACCGGACGACGGCGCCGTCGGGCTCGTACAGGTACCGGCCGGGCGGGCGGACCGCGGGGTCGGGCAGCCCGCGGGAGAGGAGGGTGCGCGGACCGGGGAGGAGGGTCGCGCGGACCGCCGCCTCCTGCCCGGCGCCGAACCACAGCACCGCCTCCTTCACGTCCCCGCCGTCCGAGATCCACTCGGCCTCCGCGTCGGCGGGGACGGCCTCGTGCGGGATGCCCGGCGCGACCTTCAGCGCGGCGGCGCGCGGTGCCGTGCGGGCCGCCTCGACCGCCCAGGACAGCGGGGGCGAGTACGCCTCGGGGTCGAAGATCCGGCCCCGCCCGCCGCGCCGGGCCGGATCGACGAACACGGCGTCATGGCCGGCCGTGTCCACCTCCGTCACGTCCGCCTGCCGCACCTCGATCAGGTCGGAGAGCCCCAGTGCGTCGGCGTTCGCCCGCGCGGCCGCCGCGGTGAGCGGATCCCGGTCCACCGCCAGCACCCGGATCCCGGCACGGGCCAGCGCGATCGCGTCCCCGCCGATCCCGCAGCACAGGTCGGCCACGGAGGCCACACCGAGCTCCCGGAACCGCCGTGCCCGGTACGCCGCCACGCTCGCCCGCGTCGACTGCTCCACCCCGTTCGGCGTGAAGAACATCCGCCGTGCGTCCTCCGCCCCGAACTTGGCCGCCGCACGCTGCCGCAGCCGCGCCTGGCCCAGCGCCGCCGACACCAGGTCGGCGGGGTGTTCGCGGCGCAGCCGGGTCGCGACGGCGAGTTCACGGGCCGGATCGGTGTCGCGCACCTCGTCGAGGAGGGCGCGGCCTTCGGGGGTGAGGAGGGGGGCGAGGTCGTTCACCGGGTCATTGTGGGCCAGTCGGTGGACCGTGTGCCTCCGGTCGCGGTGTCGGGCCGGATCGCCGGTGGCGGACTGCGAGGATCCGGCACCATGCGAGCAGTAGGACAAAACGATAAAAGGCGGCCATTCGGCGGTGTGCGGATCGGCCTCGCGGTACTCGCTCTCGCCTCCATCGCCGCCGGCTGCGGACCGGGCGGCGGCGCCCCGGCCGAACCGGCGGGCGGCCAGCAGCCCCTGCAGGCGCCCCCGGCCCGCGCGCTCGACGCCTACGCCACCAAGCTGCGCGCGGCGCACGCCGCCAGGGTCGCCGCCGCGAGACGCTGGGGGCTGAAGCGGGTGCCGCTGACCGCTCCGCCGCCCCCGGCGAAGAAGCCCCGGATCACCACCCGCGACGGCTTCGAGGTCGACGGCCACCGGCGGCTGGAACTCCCCCCGGTCTTCACCACCGTCCCCACCGACGAGAAGATCCTCTTCCTCACCATCGACGACGGCGCCGAGAAGGACCCGGCGTTCCTGCGGATGATGAGCGAGCTGAAGGTCCCGTACAGCGCCTTCCTCAGCGACTACCTGGTCAAGGAGGACTACGGCTACTTCGAGGAGATGCGGGACCGGGGCGTGGCCCTGCACAACCACACCCTCCGCCACCCCTACCTGCCGGCCCTGTCCTACGCCCGCCAGAAGCGTGAGATCTGCGGCATGCAGGAGGTCATCGAGGAGCGCTACGGCGAGCGCCCCGTCCTCTTCCGCCCGCCCTACGGAAACTACGACAAGGCCACCCTGCGCGCCGCCAAGGCCTGCGGGATCACCCACGTCCCCCTCTGGAACGAGGAGGTCTTCGTCGACCGCTGGGAGTACCGCGAGTGGGACCGCGCACTGCACCCCGGCGACATCGTCCTCAGCCACTTCCGGGGCCGCGGGGACTGGAAGGGCACGATGCCGGACATGATCCGCCGCTTCCTGGACAAGGCCACGGCGGAGGGGTACGCGGTGGCCCGCCTGGAGGACTACCTGTGAGGGGCCGTCTCCTGGCGGGCGCCGTCGCCCTGCTGGCCGTGATCGCCGGATGCGGTCCGCCGGGCGGGACGGGGGACGGCGCGGGCCGGTCGCCCGGAGCCGGCCCGGCGCCGGGGACCGGCGCCCTCCCGCCCGTCGTCGACCGCGTCCCGACCCGTGACCGGGTCGTCTTCCTCACCTACGACGACGGCGCCGAACGCGACCCCCGCTTCGTCGAGCTGGTGCGCGAGCGCCGGCTCCCCGTCAGCCTGTTCCTCACGGACAGCGTGGCGGGCCCCGGGTACGCCCACTTCGCCCGGCTGCGCTCGGTCGGTGCGAGCCTGCAGAACCACACCCTCGACCACCCCGCCCTGCGCGGCCTGCCCTACGCCGGCCAGCGCGCCGAGATCTGCGGCCAGCAGCGCAAGCTCGCGTCCCGCTTCGGCGTCCGCCCCCGCCTCTTCCGCCCGCCCTACGGCACGTACGACACCACCACCCTGCGGGCCGCCGCGGACTGCGGCATCGCGGCGGTGGTGCTGTGGAGGGTGACCCTGGAACCCGACGGCCACCTCACCTACACCGACGGCCCCCGCCGCCTGGAACCCGGCGACATCATCGCCGTACCGTCGGGCGAGGCCCCGTCGCTGACCCTGACGGAACGGACGACCCGGCTGCTGGACGAACTGGCGGAGCGGGGACTGGGGGTGGGGAGACTGGAGGACCACGTCGGACCCCGTCGACCCGCCGACGGCAACCGGCGGGCGCCGCTCACCTTCCAGCCCGTCCGGCGATCGAGGACGAGGTCGTCCGGGCCGAAGCGGGGGGCCGGGGCGGCAGCCCCCGGTGACGGTCACCGCGACACCGCCGGCTGCACGACCCGGTGCCGAAAAGGAACCCGCCCCCGCGACGCGCCGCGGGCAATTGGCACTCCGCTTGACCGAGTGCTAATCGCAGTCATAGTCTCAGTTCTGGCACTCCCCCCTGGAGAGTGCCAAACACGCGACGGGCAGGTCCGGCACCCGCGACGACGGATCCACCTGGTCGCCACCTCAGACAGTTAACCCCGTGAGATCTCCGAAGGGGGAGGTCGGATCGTGACGACCGCCAGCTCCAAGGTTGCCATCAAGCCGCTCGAGGACCGCATCGTGGTCCAGCCGCTCGACGCCGAGCAGACCACGGCTTCGGGCCTGGTCATTCCGGACACCGCCAAGGAGAAGCCCCAGGAGGGCGTCGTCCTGGCCATCGGTCCGGGCCGCATCGAGGACGGCAAGCGCGTCGAGCTCGACGTGAAGGTCGGCGACGTCGTTCTGTACAGCAAGTACGGCGGCACCGAGGTCAAGTACAACGGCGAGGAGTACCTCGTCCTCTCGGCCCGCGACGTCCTCGCGATCGTCGAGAAGTAAGGGGAACCCGGGGGTCACCCCCGGACGACCCGACCTCGAAGCAAGCACTTTTTGCTCGAACCACTGCGCCCCTGGCCCCAGCATCCGATAAGAAGCCGGGCGCCCGGGGCGCAGTGATTTCACCCAGATTTCCGAGAGGGCTCCCGCTGCCATGGCGAAGATCCTGAAGTTCGACGAGGACGCCCGTCGCGCCCTCGAGCGCGGCGTCAACAAGCTTGCCGACACGGTGAAGGTGACGATCGGCCCGAAGGGCCGCAACGTCGTCATCGACAAGAAGTTCGGCGCCCCCACCATCACCAACGACGGTGTCACGATCGCCCGCGAGGTCGAGATCGAGGACCCGTACGAGAACCTCGGCGCGCAGCTGGTGAAGGAGGTGGCGACCAAGACCAACGACATCGCGGGTGACGGCACCACCACCGCCACCGTGCTGGCCCAGGCGCTGGTCCGCGAGGGCCTGAAGAACGTCGCCGCCGGCGCCTCCCCGGCGCTGCTGAAGAAGGGCATCGACGCGGCCGTCGCCGCGGTCTCCGAGGACCTGCTCGCCTCGGCCCGCCCGATCGACGAGAAGTCCGACATCGCCGCCGTCGCCGCGCTGTCCGCCCAGGACCAGCAGGTCGGCGAGCTCATCGCCGAGGCGATGGACAAGGTCGGCAAGGACGGTGTCATCACCGTCGAGGAGTCCAACACCTTCGGTCTGGAGCTGGACTTCACCGAGGGCATGGCCTTCGACAAGGGCTACCTGTCGCCGTACTTCGTGACGGACCAGGAGCGCATGGAGGCCGTCCTCGACGAGCCCCAGATCCTCATCACCCAGGGCAAGATCTCCTCCATCGCGGAGCTGCTGCCGCTGCTGGAGAAGGTCATCCAGGCCAACGCCTCCAAGCCGCTGCTGATCATCGCCGAGGACGTCGAGGGCGAGGCCCTGTCGACCCTGGTCGTCAACAAGATCCGCGGCACCTTCAACGCGGTCGCCGTGAAGGCCCCCGGCTTCGGTGACCGCCGCAAGGCGATGCTGCAGGACATGGCCGTCCTCACCGGCGCCACGGTCGTCTCCGAGGAGGTCGGCCTCAAGCTCGACCAGGTCGGCCTGGACGTGCTCGGCTCCGCCCGCCGCGTCACCGTCACCAAGGACGACACCACGATCGTCGACGGTGCCGGGAACAAGGAGGACGTGCAGGGCCGCGTCGGCCAGATCAAGGCCGAGATCGAGACCACCGACTCCGACTGGGACCGCGAGAAGCTCCAGGAGCGCCTCGCGAAGCTGGCCGGCGGCGTGTGCGTCATCAAGGTCGGCGCCGCCACCGAGGTGGAGCTGAAGGAGAAGAAGCACCGTCTGGAGGACGCCATCTCCGCGACCCGCGCCGCGGTCGAGGAGGGCATCGTCTCCGGTGGTGGCTCCGCGCTGGTCCACGCCGTCAAGGTCCTCGAGGGCAACCTCGACAAGACCGGCGACGAGGCCACCGGTGTCTCCGTGGTCCGCAAGGCCGCCGTCGAGCCGCTGCGCTGGATCGCCGAGAACGCCGGCCTCGAGGGCTACGTCATCGTCTCCAAGGTCGCCGAGCTCGAGAAGGGCAACGGCTACAACGCCGCCACCGGCGAGTACGGCGACCTGGTCAAGGCCGGCGTCATCGACCCGGTCAAGGTGACCCGCTCCGCCCTGGAGAACGCCGCCTCCATCGCCTCCCTGCTGCTGACGACCGAGACCCTGGTCGTCGAGAAGAAGGAAGAGGAAGAGCCGGCCGCCGCCGGTCACGGCCACGGCCACGCCCACTGAGCGACCCGCTCGCAGCACGACGAGGGCCCGGCGCCGCTGTTCTCCAGCGGCGCCGGGCCCTCGCCCGTGGGGCGCCCCTCTACTTGTAGGTCACGTCGGAGTCCTTGTAGACGCAGGCCTTGCCGTCGGGGCCGCTGCCGAGCTTGGTCGGCTCGTCACCGCTGTCGTTGCCCTCGAAGCGCTCGCAGACGGCGATCTTCCTCTTGCTGTCGCCGACGATCGTCACGTCCGAGAGGGTCGCGGTGTCACCGTAGTTGGCGTTGACCCCGGCGAGGACCTTGCCGGGGCTCGTGACCAGGACGTTGTCGATCACGACGTGGCGCTGGTACTGGGTCCCGCAGTTGCCGCACGAGCGGTAGAGCTTGCCGAAGTCGGACACCTGGAAGTTCCTGACCGTCAGGGTGCCGGCGCCGTTGTGCTGGAAGACCTTGTCGTCGGCCTTGCGGGCACCGCCGCCGTCGACGACGTAGGTGGCCGAGGAGGACTTGCCCTTGAAGCTGGCGGCGTCCTCGCCGACGTCCTCCCACCACACGTTGACCAGGGTGCAGCTGCCCGAGCAGTGCACGCCGTCGGCGGCGGGCGTACCCAGGATCACGTTCTTCAGCGTCGCGCCGTCGGCGAGCTTGAACAGCGGGTCCTGGCCCTCGTCCTGGCCGCTGCCGCCGAGCTCGCCCGCGCCGTGGAAGCGCTTCAGGGAGCCGTCGTACACGCCCTTCACCTCGATGGTCGAGGAGACGGGCTGCTCGTCGGTGGCGGTGGGCCAGGAGGCGAACGCGGTGTCACCGGCCGGCTCGTCGTCCGCGGGCGCGGAGGGGGAGGCGGGCGCGGAGGGAGAGGCGGGGGTGCTCGCCGTCGGAGTGGACGCCGGGGGCGCCGAGCCGTTCACCTCCTGCAGGGTCCAGGTCTTGCCGGCGGCGTTGTCGCAGGAGTTCTGCTGGAGCAGACCGTTCTTGGGGTTCAGGCACTTCTCGCTGTGCGCGTTGACCAGGTGGTAGGCGTCGCCGACGGCGCTCACCTTCCAGACCTGGGAGGAGCCCTCGCCACAGTCCTGCTGCTGCACGGCCTTCCCGGCGGAGGCCGAGTCGCCCTTGACGCCCACGCACAGGTCGGTGGCGGACGACGTCACCGTGAAACCGTCGCCGGAGTCGGCCAGTTCCCAGCTCTGGTCCGCGCCCCCGTCGCAGTCCGCCAGGGCCAGCCGCACCCCGGCGCCCGTGCTTCCCGACGGAACCTCCAGACAGGTGTCGCTCGCCGCGTTCACCAGGCGGTAGGTACCCGCGCCCGGTTCCGCGGCGGACGCCGACATCAGCACGCCGCCGACCACGGCGCCGCCCACCAGCGACGTGGTGAGGGCGCCGATCAGGACGGTGCGGCGCCGGCCGTTCTTCCTCCGGTGCCCCGCGGGCGGGGCGGTGTTACCAGTACTGCGCATGTCACGGCTTTCGTTCGATGTGCGATGGCCCTCGTTGTCCACCGCCCTGAAGTCGCCGCCGCACGCCGGGAGGTTGCCGCACGGCCGCGATGTTTTCCCGACGGGGGCGGCGGAGTCCGCCGGGGCCCGGTGTGTGAGGGTGGGGACCGCAGTGCGGGAGGGGAAGCAGGAGGGGATGTGTGATGAGCCGGGTGCTCTACGGGGAACGGTCCCGGAACCCGTTGGCGCGGACCGTGGAGCTCACCGAGGACGGGCTGCGCAGGGGCGGCAGGACGACCCCGATGACCGAGCTGAACCTCGGCGCCATGGCCGAGGCGTACCTGCGGGGGCGCTGGCTCGGCGGCGGCGGCGCGGAACGCCCCCTGGCCGCGCTGGCGCAGGGCCCCGGCATCGTTCCGGTCACCCGCGTGACGGGGACGACCGCGCCGCTGAAGGTGCGCCGGGCCGCCGAGTTCGCCGGCGCCCTGGGCGAGTTGGCGGTCCGCGGGTGCGGCGGGGCGGAAGAGGTGGGCGTGCTCTCCGTGCGGGCGCACGCGGAGGGCGTACCGCTGTGGATCGCGCGGCGGTACGCGCCCGGCCCCGCCGGACCGGTCGCCGTCGCCGTGGACCGGCGCTCGGTACGCGTGGACGTGTGGGGCCCGCCCGATCATTCCGTACGGCTCAGGGCGCCGTACGGCTTCCGCGCCGGCTCCACCGCCCCGGACGGCGGCCTGCAGGTGATCATCGACAACGTCATCGCGCACCTCGAACTCCGGCGCACGTTCCGCAAGTCGAAGAGCAGCGTGGAGATACGCCTGCCCGACCGGCACTGGACGCTGCGGCGGGAGAACGCGGAGAGCTCGTGGCTGCTGCGCGACGACCGGCGGGTCGCCCTCCTGACCCGCCCGTCGCGGTGGCCGGGTCCTCCGCCCGGCACCGTGCTGCTGCCGCTGGCCGGCGTGCACCACGAGAGCCCCGATCCCCTGGACGCCGTGATGGCCCACGCGGTCGCCGTCTCCTTCGGCCTCGGGGACACGACGGGCCTGGCCAGGTTCCGTCCCCGTTCCCGTGCGGAGACGGAAGCCGACACCTGGGACCTCCACTGGTTCAGCAACCTCGGCACCGGCCGCGACGACAACGAACGCGGCGGCGGCGACGGCTGGGGCGGCGACGGCGGGGAGGGCGGCGACGGCGGCGGAAGCGGCGGCGGCGACGGCGGCGGCGGTGACGGGGGAGGCGGCGGAGGCGGCGGGGACTGAGGGTTGTCCGGCCGACCCGGTTCCGTCAGCGCCGCCGTGCGACTCGTACCGGATCTCTGCACCATTCGACCGGTATGGCTCTCCTGTGCCGGTTCTGTGGAGGAGGGGTTGTGTCCATCACCGTCAGCGAGGCCTGGGCCAGGACTTCCCGCTGATCCAGCAGGTCAACGACGACCATGAGCCGGTGGAGACCACCTCCAGGGGCGGCAACGCCACACTGATGCCGGCCGCCGACTTCCGTCCCTGGCAAGAGACCGTCTACTGGGCCGCAGCCGGTGAAGAAGCGGCAGCGTCGGCTGACCGGTGTCGACGAGATGGTGTTCTCGCTGTCCCTGTCCGGCCGCGCACTGTCGTCCAGACCTGCGTCGTTCACCTGATGCGCGACAGCATCCGCTCCTGCGCCCGCCAGGACTGGGACAAGGCCGCGCGTGATTCGGAGCCCGTCCACACCGCGCCGAGCGAGACTGCCGCGACCGAGCGGTTCCTGGAGTTCTCCGAGAAGTGGGGCAGCGGGAGGCTCACTGGCGCACACCTGTTAGTTTCATGACTGATTCGGTCGAGCGCTGCTGACCACAGTGTGTGCCGAAGGGCGACGCGCCAGGAGGACAAGGGGGAACAACCATGCCCGACACCACGTCCGGCGACGTGTACGCCGGCCGCGTGCTGGAGTGGCACAGAGAGGAGGGCTGGGGCGTGCTCGCCTCCGACACCCTCCCGGGTGAGGTCTGGGCGCACTTCTCGATGATCGAGGCCGAGGGCTTCCGTGAGCTGACCACCGGTCAATCCGTCGTCTTCTCGGCCGAGCGGGCCGAGCAGGACCAGTACCACTGGCGCGCCGTGCGCGTCTGGACGGAGGCCGGGCCCCACCGTCGCTCCGACGGGGAGGACGGGCCCGCCGTCGATGACTCCGACGCCTATTCCAGCAAGCTCGACCTCACGTACGACCCCTGAGGTCGGCAGGCCCTCCGCATCTCGCCGACGAGGCGCGGAGGGCCTGTGCAGACAGCTCAGGCCGCGCACGTGGATATCCCCGTAGGGCGGTGTGACGCCGGCCAGAGGCCCCTTCCTGCCGACGTTCGTCCATCCCCAGTGCCGGTAGAGGCGCTGCGTCGCGAGGGCGGCGGGCTGTACCGACAGGACGGCGCGCTGCTCCGCGCGGCCGCGCAGGAGTTCCTCCACCAGACGCGCCCCGTGCCACGGCCCCGCCTCTCGGGGAGGGCCGCCAGGCTGATGACGGCGAAGGTCCGGCCCGGCCGCTCCCGTACCGGGCCTGCGGGGAGCGGATGGCCGTAGGCGTAGCGGCGAGCGGGTTCTCGCGTTCGGTGTCGAACCACCGCACCGCGTCGGCGGCCTCGTCGAAACGCTCGACCGGTCGCACCTGGTCACCCGCGGGCACCAGGTGAAGGGTGCGGGAGCGCGGAAGGATCGCCTTCCGCCCCGCGTCGGCGCCGGACAGGTACCAGGTGAGGACCCGGCGTCCCTCCCGCGCCACACGGGAACCTCGCGTGTTGCGGCCCTGTCCGGTCGAGCACCTGAGTCCTGGTCGATCACGTCCATCCGAGTGCGGCCGGAGGGCGGTCCGGGCGGGGGCCTTGCCCCGTCGACCGGAGCAGGCTCACGCCGTACCGGGCGCCGGACGCTCAGGGACGGGCGAACAGCCTTCCGAGGTCGTCGAAGGCGTCGCTGACGCACTGTCCCAGGGTGTGCTGCGGGTCGGCGGTCGCGTTCCAGCGTTCGAAGGCGGTCCTGAACACGGCCAGACCGGCCTCCGCGGCGAGTCGTGCCTCCGGCTGCGCCGTTCCGCGCCGCATCAGGGCACCGGTGAGCGTCTGCGACCAGGACGCGAGCTTGGCCAGTTCGCGTTCCTGCAGCTCCGGGTGGGCGGCGGGCCACGGACACCGTCGACGACAACAGCCCGCCCGCCCGCGCCGGAACCGACGAGATGGTGCTGGCGCTGTCCTCCCGCGGGATCCGTTCCGCAGTGCTGCGCCTGCCGCGCGCCGTTCACGGGGAGGGCGACCCCGGTTTCACCACCACGCTCATCGCCACCGCCCGCGACAAGGGCGTGTCCGGGTACGTCGGCGACGGCTCCCAGCGCTGGCCCGTCACCCACCGTCTGGACACCGCGCGCGCTTTCCGCCTCGCCTTGGAGAAGGCACCTGCCGGCTCCCTCCTGAACGTCGTCGGGCAGGAAGGCGTCACCATCCGGAGCATCGCCGAGTCCATCGCCCGCCACTTGGGCGTGCCGCTCTCCTCCGTCGCCGCCGAGAACGCGCTCGAGCACTTCGCCTGGCTGGGCGCTCTGGTGTCGCTGGACCAGCCGGCATCCAACGCGATCACGCGTGGGCTGCTCGGACGGCGACCGACGCACCCCACGCTCCTGGAAGAACTCGGCCAGGGGCACCACTTCCGCTCCCTGGGTCCGGGTCGGTCCGTCAGCACCCGTTTTCTCCCGGGGAGCGGGGTCCGTCCCGCCGTGACCGTGTTCCTGCCGGGACCGCCGGACGATCGCTACCTGGGTCCGTACTTCCGTCCCGTCCGCGACGAGATCCCGCCCAGCAACCCGCGCGGGACCAGCTTCGCCGCACCCATCAGCGCCTTGTAGCGCGGATCCGGGATCGACAGCGTCTTGCCCCGGGCCAGGTCCGCGAGCGCCGCGGCGGCGACCTTGTCCGCGTCCAGCCACATCCAGTTCGGGATGTTGTCCGTGCCCATTCCGGCCCGCGCGTGGAACTCGGTGCGCACGAAACCGGGGCACAGCGCCATCAGCCGTACGCCGTGGCCCGCCAGGTCCTGCGCCGCGCCCTGGGTGAACTGCACGACCCACGCCTTGGAGGCCCCGTAGGTCCCGCGCGGTACGAACGCGGCGGTCGAGGCGACGTTCACGACACCTCCGCGCCCGCGCTCGCGCATCGCCTCCACCGCCGACGACGTCAGCCGGAGCACCGCCTCGCAGTGCACCTTGAGCATCCGCAGCTCATCGGCCATGGGGACCTCGAGGTAACGGCCCCGGTGGCCGAAGCCGGCGTTGTTGACCAGCAGGTCGACGGGGTTCTTCGGGTCGCCGAGGCGGTCGGCCACCGCCTCGATGCCCTTGTCCCGGGCCAGGTCGGCGGTCAGCACCTCCGCCTCGATGCCATGGCGGTCGTGCAGCTCGGTCGCCTGTTCGCGCAGCCGGGCGGTGTCGCGGGCGACCAGCACCAGATCGTGTCCGTCGGCCGCCAGCCGCCGCGCGAACGCGGCACCGATCCCAGCCGTCGATCCCGTAATCAGAGCCGTTGTCATGGCGCAAGAGTAGTTACCCGGAGCGGAGCCGTCCGCTTCGTGTCATCCCATGGACGCACGCCGTCAGGCCGTCGACCGCGCCCCGTACTTCTCCACGTACGTCCGCGCCGCCGCCAGCGCCTCCGGATGCAGCGCCCCGCCCGCCGCCAGCAACCGCGGCAGCAGGGTCCGATCGGTCGTCATCGCCCGGAACTGCAGAGCCACCGTCACCTCGTGCTCCGGCCGGTGCACGATCCGTACGGCGTCGCCCGCGCGTATCTCACCGGGCCGGACCACCCGGAAGTACGCCCCCGGCGCGCCCCGCTCCGTGAACCGCTTCACCCAGCCCTTCTCACCCAGGTGGCCCTGGAAGGTGCGGCAGGGGATGCGCCCGGAGGTCACCTCCAGCACCGCCTCGGGACCGACGGCCCAGCGCTCGCCGATCAGGGCGCCGGAGACGTCGATCCCCTCGGTGGTGAGGTTCTCGCCGAACGAGCCGTTCGCCAGCGGGCGCCCCAGGGTGCGCTCCCATTCGTCGAGGTCCTCGCGGGCCACGGCGTACACCGCCTGGTCGTCCCCGCCGTGGTGCCGCCGCTCGCACACGGCGTCCCCGGCCAGACCGCTCCCGCCGACTCCCTTCGCTCCCGGTGCCGCCACCCGCACCGGTCCGTCCACGGGCCGCTTGTCGATGCCGGTCACGCCGTCGCGCTGGTCCGTGTACGGCACGGTCCGGGGTCGGCCCAGGTTCACAGACAGAAGCTTCATGGATCGCACGGTAAGCGATGGGCGTCAAAGCGTCGACGCGTTATCCGGCACGGTGTCAAAGGTCGGCTTATCCTTGAGGGGTGATCGAAGCCCGTCATCTCCGCGTGCTGCGTGCCGTGGCCACCACCGGCTCCTTCTCCGCGGCGGCCCGCGCACTGGGCTGCACCCAGCCCGCCGTCAGCCAGCAGATGAAGGCCCTGGAGGCGTCCGTCGGCACGCCCCTGCTCGTCCGCAGCGGCCGCGAGATGCGCCTGACGCAGGCCGGGGAGGCGCTGGTGCGGCACGCGGTCGGGATCATCGCCGGACTGACCGCCGCCGAGGAGGAGGTCGCCGCCATCGCCGGGCTCCGCGCGGGCCGGGTCCGGCTCGTCTCCTTCCCCAGCGGCAGCTCCACCCTCGTCCCCACGGCCCTCGCAGCCCTGCGCGCCGCCCACCCCGGCACCCGGGTCTCCCTGGAGGAGGCGGAACCGCCGCGCTCCGTGGAGATGCTGCGCGAGGGCGACTGCGACGTGGCCCTCGCCTTCCGGTACGAGGGGGCGGCGGGCGCCGAGGAGTGGGACGACCTCGTCGTACGGCCGCTGCTGTCGGACCGGCTGGTGGGACTCGTGCCCGAACGGCACCGGCTCGCCCGGGCGGAGTCGGTCGCCATCGGCGAACTCGCCGAGGAGCCCTGGATCGCCGGCTGTCCGCGCTGCCGGGGGCAGCTGGTCGAGGTGTGCGAGACGGCCGGCTTCATCCCGCGCATCGACTTCGCGACCGACGACTACCCGGCCGTCGCGGGACTGGTCGGCGCCGGACTCGGAGTGGCGGTGCTGCCCCAGCTGGCCGTCGAGTCGGTGCGCCCCCGGGGCGTGCGCACCGTGGCGCTGGAGCCCGCCGTGCGCCGGGAGATAGTCGCGCTCACCCTCCCGGACCTCGCCCAGGTGCCGGCGGTCGTCGCGACGCTGGAGAAGCTGGCCGGGGCGGCCGCCCGGTAAGGGGCCGGGCGCGCGGTCACCGGCACCGCGCGTGAGGGGCGGTCGATCACCCCCAGTGACGCATCAAGGGCACGCGTACGTGCCCCGTGTCCTTGAAGAAACGTTCCCTCAGTTGTCCGAAGCGGAGTGCCCGCCGGTGGCCGACGCCGACACCAGCCGGTTGCGCGCCCGCCCCATCAGCTCTTCGCGCTCGTCCTCGGTGAGTCCGCCCCACACGCCGTACGGTTCGCGCACCGCCAGCGCGTGTGCGGCGCACTCGGCGCGCACCGGGCACCTCATGCAGACCTCTTTGGCCGAGTTCTCGCGGGCGCTTCGGGCCGCACCCCGCTCGCCCTCCGGGTGGAAGAAGAGCGAGCTGTCCACCCCACGGCAGGCGGCCAGGAGTTGCCAGTCCCACAGGTCCGCGTTCGGTCCGGGAAGGCGGGAGAAATCTGCCATTGCGTGACCCCTTGTAGCCGTTCTGGGCGGATCCGGTGCCCACGACCGTACAACTACGATCCAAGGAGATGAAAATATGACTCATTGCGAATCTAGCCCCGGACACCAGCAAAGGGGAAGAAAAGGGTCTGAATGGGGCACGGGTTGTGATGAAAGTTCGAGGGTCCGCCGCGCATGTCTCCACCGTGTTCGCCTCCTCACGTAGAGTGCCGAAGATGGCAGACGGCCCCGTAACTCTTTCGAGTGACCGTCGTTGAGAGTGCGAGGCGGTTGAAGGAAGAAGCGCTCGGACGGACGTCCGGGACGGTCGACCGCACAGGTGACGATTTCGTACCAGCCTGGAGGCTCAAGGTGACGCGCATCAGCTGCGGAGGGCGGCCATGACTTCCGTCCTCGTCTGCGACGACTCCCCGCTTGCCCGAGAGGCGCTCCGCCGTGCGGTCGCGACCGTGCCCGGCGTCGAGCGCGTAACGACGGCTGCCAACGGCGAGGAAGTCCTCCGCCGCTGGGGAGCCGACCGCTCGGACCTGATTCTGATGGACGTGCGCATGCCCGGTCTGGGCGGCGTCGAGACGGTCCGGCGACTGCTGTCCGCCGACCCGGGAGCGCGCATCATCATGCTCACGGTGGCCGAGGACCTCGACGGCGTGGCGCTCGCGGTGGCGGCCGGCGCGCGTGGCTACCTGCACAAGGACGCCTCCCGCGCGGAGCTGCGGGCCACGGTCACGCAGGCGCTCGCCGACCCGACCTGGCGGCTCGCCCCGCGCCGGCTGCGCTCCGCCGAGATGGGTGCGGCGCCCACGCTCACCGCGCGGGAGATCCAGGTCCTCGAAGGCATGAGCCACGGCCGTTCCAACGCCGAGATCGGCCGCGAGCTGTTCCTCTCCGAGGACACCGTCAAGACGCACGCGCGGCGGCTCTTCAAGAAGCTCGGCGCGTCGGACCGGGCCCACGCGGTGGCGCTCGGCTTCCGGTGGGGTCTGGTGCGCTGAGGCCCTGCGCGGATCGCGCCGGGCGGCGAGCAGGGCCTCGCGCCCTGCACCGCGGGACGGCGGGAGCCGGGGGTGCGACGCCGGGCGCGCCGCGCGGCCCGGCGCGGAACCGGGAGCCACGAGCCCGGCACGATCCGCACGAGGGCTCCCGAGCCCTTTCCCGCCCCGGCGCGCGGCACCACACGGCAGCCGACACCGCGGAGGGCTGTGAGCGCCCGCCCGGAACCCGGCCGCCGAGGCGACACCTCGTGACCGGCCGCCCATGCGCCGGCCCCGGGCGGAGCCCGCCGACCGACGGTGCGGGGCCCGCGGTCCGGTGGGGTGTGTGCCCGGCGGACGTGAAGCTCGTGGCTCCGTCGGGAGGGCGCTTTCGGTGGGTGCGCGGGAGCGGCTCCGCGCGGTGCGCTTCCGGCGAAACGCGTGGGTTCTGGCGCCGTGCGGTGCGTTTCCGATGGGGGCGCGACCCGTGACTCCGTGCGACGCGCTTCCGGTGGGTGGGGGGCGTGGCCTCGTGCGGCGTGCTGTCGGCGCCCGGGAAGGCCGTGGCTCCGGTCGGCGTGCTGCCGGCGGGCACGAAACCCGTGGTTCCGTGCGGCGCACCCCGGCCCCACGGACCCGGACCGGGTCGCACGGCACGCCGCGGAACAGGCCGGCCCGGCCCGGAGTGCGACGAGCCGGCGCGGTCGGTCGGATCCGCCGTGCCCGGGATGCCGGCAAGCCGCCGTGCCCGGGCGTGAGAACCCCGCTCCACCAGCGCATCGGCGACAGCCGTCGGACGCCCGCTGCTCGTTTCGCCGGGGATGCCGCATCCTTGAGGTGTGGAGTTCCTCGGGGACGAGTCGGTCGAGCGGAAGAGGAGGGCGCAAGGGATGAGTTCCGGCGCACCTGCTCATAACGCTTCGGTGCACAACCAGGGACACGGTGCCGCGGACCAGGCGTCCGCAAGGCACCATGGACCGATGCGCGACGACGAGGCGGGCACTGCCCAAGGGGCGATCGGTGCGCTCGTCCACCGCGCGGTCGACGGGGACGAGCAGGCCACGCACGACCTGCTCGCCCATGTCCACCCCCTGGCGCTGCGCTACTGCCGCACCCGTCTGTCGCGGTTGCCCGGCGACGCCCGGCACTTCGTCGAGGACCTCGCCCAGGAAGTCTGCGTCGCGGTGCTCCTCGCGCTGCCCCGCTACAAGGACACCGGCCGGCCCTTCGAGGCGTTCATCTTCGCCATCGCCTCCCACAAGGTCGCCGACCTGCAGCGCGCGGCCATGCGTCACCCCGGCTCGACGGCCGTGCCCTCCGACGAGATGCCCGAACGTCCCGACGACTCCCTCGGCCCGGAGGAGCGCGCCCTGCTCAGCAGCGACGCCGAATGGGCCAAGAAACTGCTGGCCAACCTGCCCGAGAACCAGCGCGAGCTGCTCCTGCTGCGGATCGCCGTGGGCCTCACGGCGGAGGAGACTGGACAGATGTTGGGAATGTCACCCGGCGCCGTCCGGGTGGCCCAGCACCGCGCGCTGAGCCGGCTGCGTGCCCTGGCGGAGCAGTAACCGCCGCCGTCGCGCCGCCCCTTCGGCACATGAACGGACGACCAGCCGTTCCCGTACGAACATACGAAGCCCGGAGCCGTGCGAAACCGTGGAATGAGACACCCACGCTTCCCGTTAGCATGGACATCCGCACCGATCAAGGCCATTTGGGGAAGGTGTCATGACTGCCAACGTCGACGGAGTGCCCGGTAAATTCGCGACACTCGGGCTGACCTACGACGACGTGCTGCTGCTGCCGGGCGCGTCGGACATGGCGCCCGACCAGATCGACACCGCCTCGTACGTCTCCAAGAACGTGCGGGTCAACATCCCGCTGCTGTCCGCCGCCATGGACAAGGTCACCGAGTCGCGCATGGCGATCGCGATGGCCCGCCAGGGCGGCGTCGGCGTCCTGCACCGCAACCTGTCCATCGAGGACCAGGCCAACCAGGTCGACCTGGTGAAGCGCTCCGAGTCCGGCATGGTCACCGACCCGATCACCATCCACCCGGACGCCACGCTCGCCGAGGCCGACGCCCTGTGCGCGAAGTTCCGCATCAGCGGCGTCCCGGTCACCGACGGCAACAAGAAGCTGCTCGGCATCGTCACCAACCGCGACATGGCCTTCGAGACCGACCGCTCCCGTCAGGTGCGCGAGGTCATGACGCCGATGCCGCTGGTCACCGGCAAGGTCGGCATCTCCGGCCCGGACGCCGTGGAGCTGCTGCGCCGCCACAAGATCGAGAAGCTTCCGCTGGTCGACGACCACGGCGTCCTCAAGGGCCTCATCACGGTCAAGGACTTCGTGAAGGCCGAGAAGTACCCCCACGCCGCCAAGGACGCCGAGGGACGCCTGCTGGTCGGCGCCGCGGTCGGTGTCGCCGGTGACGCGTTCGAGCGCGCCCAGGCACTGATCGAGGCGGGCGCCGACTTCATCGTCGTCGACACCGCGCACGGCCACTCCCGCCTGGTCGGCGACATGGTCGCCAAGATCAAGTCGAACTCCTCCGGCGTCGACGTCATCGGCGGCAACGTCGCCACGCGCGAGGGCGCCCAGGCCCTCGTCGACGCGGGCTGCGACGGCATCAAGGTCGGCGTCGGCCCCGGCTCCATCTGCACCACGCGTGTCGTCGCCGGCGTCGGCGTCCCGCAGGTCACGGCGATCTACGAGGCCGCGCTGGCCGCCAAGGAGGCCGGCGTCCCGGTCATCGGCGACGGCGGTCTGCAGTACTCCGGCGACATCGCCAAGGCCCTCGTCGCGGGCGCCGACACGGTGATGCTGGGCTCGCTGCTCGCGGGCTGCGAGGAGTCCCCGGGCGAGCTGATGTTCATCAACGGCAAGCAGTTCAAGTCGTACCGCGGCATGGGCTCGCTCGGCGCCATGCAGACCCGCGGCGACCGCAGGTCGTTCTCCAAGGACCGCTACTTCCAGGAGGGCGTCGCCTCCGACGAGCAGTTGGTGCCCGAGGGCATCGAGGGCCAGGTGCCCTACCGCGGTCCGCTCTCCTCGGTCGTCCACCAGCTGGTCGGCGGCCTGCGCCAGTCGATGTTCTACGTCGGCGGACGCACCGTGCCCGAGCTCCAGGACAACGGGCGGTTCGTGCGGATCACCTCCGCGGGCCTCAAGGAGAGCCACCCGCACGACATCCAGATGACGGTCGAGGCGCCGAACTACAGCCGCAAGTAGACGGCGGGCTTCGGCGAGGGCGGCCCCGGGGTGTCCGGGCCGCCCTCGCCGTATGTCCGGGGCGGTGGGCGCCACGGTCGTCGGGGATACTGGAAGGCGCTGCAACGCATCAGGGAAAGGCCACAGACGTGACTGAGATCGAGATCGGGCGCGGCAAGCGCGGCCGCCGGGCGTACGCCTTCGACGACATCGCCGTCGTCCCCAGCCGCCGTACGCGGGACCCGAAGGAGGTCTCGATCGCCTGGCAGATCGACGCCTACCGCTTCGAGCTGCCGTTCCTGGCCGCTCCCATGGACTCGGTCGTCTCCCCGGCCACCGCGATCCGCATCGGCGAGCTCGGCGGCCTCGGCGTGCTGAACCTCGAGGGCCTGTGGACGCGCTACGAGGACCCGCAGCCGCTGCTGGACGAGATCGTCGGCCTGCCCGCCGAGACGGCCACGCGCCGCCTGCAGGAGATCTACGCCGCTCCCATCAAGGAGGAGCTGATCGGGCAGCGCATCAAGGAGGTGCGCGACTCGGGCGTGGTCACCGCCGCCGCGCTCTCCCCGCAGCGCACCGCCCAGTTCTCCAAGGCCGTCGTCGACGCGGGCGTGGACATCTTCGTCATCCGCGGCACGACGGTCTCGGCGGAGCACGTCTCCGGCGCGCACGAGCCGCTGAACCTGAAGCAGTTCATCTACGAACTCGACGTCCCGGTGATCGTCGGCGGCTGCGCCACCTACACGGCCGCCCTGCACCTCATGCGCACCGGTGCCGCGGGCGTCCTGGTCGGCTTCGGCGGCGGCGCCGCGCACACCACGCGCAACGTGCTGGGCATCCAGGTCCCGATGGCCACCGCGGTCGCCGACGTGGCCGCCGCCCGCCGCGACTACATGGACGAGTCCGGCGGCCGGTACGTGCACGTCATCGCGGACGGCGGCGTCGGCTGGTCCGGCGACCTGCCCAAGGCGATCGCCTGCGGCGCGGACTCCGTGATGATGGGTTCCCCGCTGGCCCGCGCGACGGACGGTCCGGGCCGGGGCCACCACTGGGGCATGGAGGCCGTCAACGAGGAGCTGCCGCGCGGCCAGAAGGTCGACCTCGGCACGGTCGGCACGATAGAGGAGATCCTCACCGGTCCGTCCCACACCCCCGACGGCTCGATGAACCTCTTCGGCGCCCTGCGCCGCGCCATGGCCACGACCGGCTACAGCGAGCTGAAGGAGTTCCAGCGCGTCGAGGTGACGGTGGCGGACTCGCAGCACCGGCGGTAGTCCTTCGCACGGCACGTGAAGGGGCCGGTCACCCCGCCCGGGTGACCGGCCCCTTCCGCGTGTCCGCGTGCGCGGACGGAGCCCCCGCGTCCGGGGGCGCGCTGTGGGCCGTCTCCGCGAGGCCCACCGCCCGCGACCGGACCCATCTGCGGATGGTGAAGGTCGGGAGGAGGCGTGTCGTGTGGCTTTGCGGGAGGTGAGCGGCCACCGTTCTCCCTGGCAGGCATTGCCAACCCGTCGGCCGTCCGGCGCCCCCTCACAACCGGTGCGCCGCCCCCGTGGGAGTGGCCCCCCGCGTGTCCAGCATCAGCTGGGCCTTCACCGACAGGCCCTGGAGGTCGTACGTGCGGTGCGGCTGGAGCAGGATCGTCAGGTCTGCGTCGGCGACGGCCTCGTAGAGGGAGTCCGCGCGGGGGACCGGGCGGTCGAGGACGTTCCAGGACGGCACGTACGGGTCGTGGTAGCTGACGGAGGCGCCCAGCTCCATCAGCCGGGCCGCGATCTCCTGGGCCGGGGAGCCCTGCAGGTCGGCGAGGTCGGGCTTGTAGGTGACGCCGAGGAGGAGCACCCGCGCGCCGCGTGCGGACTTGCCGTGCTCGTTGAGGAGCGCGGCGGCGCGTTGCACGACGTAGCGCGGCATGCGGCCGTTGACCTCCTGGGCGAGTTCCGTCATGCGCAGGGTGCGGCCCACGTGGGCGGTCAGGTCCTGCGGTACGGCGTGGCCGCCGACGCCGGGGCCGGGGCGGAACGCCTGGAAGCCGAAGGGCTTGGTCTCCGCGCAGCGCAGGACGTCCCACAGGTCGATGCCCAGGTCGTGGCAGAGGGCGGCCATCTCGTTGACGAGGGCGATGTTGACGTGCCGGAAGTTGGTCTCGAGAAGCTGCACGGTCTCCGCCTCGCGCAGGCCGCGCGCGCGTACGACCTTGTCGGTGATGCGCCCGTAGAAGGCGGCGGCCGACTCGGTGCAGGCGGGGGTGAGACCGCCGATGACCTTGGGGGTGTTGGCGGGGGTGTGGTCACGGTTGCCGGGGTCGGCCCGGCTGGGGGAGTAGGCGAGGTGGAAGTCGTGCCCCGCGCGCAGGCCCGACACCGACTCGAGCAGGCGCAGCAGGGGGCCCTCCGTCGTCCCCGGCGGCACGGGGGACTCGAGGATCACCGTGGTGTGCGGGCGCAGCCATGCGGCGAGGGTGTGGGCGGCCGTCTCCACCTGGCCCAGGTCCAGTCCGCCGTCCGCACCGCGCGGCGTCGGCGCGCAGATGACCGCGGTGCGCACCCGGCCGAGTTCGGCCGCGTTGGCGGTCGTCCGGAAACCCCGCGCGAGCATGCGGCGATGTTCGGCGGCGCTGAGGGGGCCCGCCTCGGGGCCGGTCCGGTAACCGATGGTGGGGATGCCGGCGGCGACGGCGGCCTGGGCCAGGGGCAGGCCGTACGGGCCGAGTCCGATGACGGCGAGATCTGCGGGCATGGCGTGGGCCGTCCTTCCCAATAACCGGAGTGCGACAGGTGCGCAAGCCCTGTGGACCGGGCAGGCGAGCGCAATGTCAGACTAGGAGTAAATATGACCGATATGTGGGATTGGTCGGCTGAGTTTCGGTGAGTCGTCCTGCGGGGTCGTCCACAGGCCGGGGTCCGTGGTGGCTGAAGTCGGGCAAGCCGGTCAGAATCTGGGCATGAGGGTGGGGACCGGGCTTCGCCCGACGGGTGCGGCCGATGCGACCGATGAGCGGGAGGCAGCGGTGAGGACAGCGACACTGGGGCCGGCGCAGCGCGCCGAATCACTCGCGTCCATGGCCGAGCACGAGCTGGACGTGCTGGTGGTGGGCGGCGGCGTGGTCGGCGCGGGTACGGCGCTCGACGCCGCGACGCGCGGCCTGTCCACGGGCCTGGTCGAGGCGCGTGACTGGGCGTCGGGTACGTCCAGCCGGTCCAGCAAGCTGATCCACGGTGGTCTGCGCTACCTGGAGATGCTCGACTTCGTGCTCGTGCGGGAGGCGCTGAAGGAGCGCGGCCTGCTGCTGGAGCGGCTCGCCCCGCATCTGGTGCGCCCGGTGCCGTTCCTGTACCCGCTGCAGCACAAGGGCTGGGAGCGGCTCTACGCCGGAGCGGGCGTCGCGCTGTACGACACCATGGCGATGGCCAGGGGGCACGGGCGCGGCCTGCCCGCGCACCGTCACCTGACCCGCCGTCACGCCCTGCGCGTCGCGCCCTGCCTGAGGAAGGACGCACTGGTCGGAGCCCTGCAGTACTACGACGCCCAGATGGACGACGCCCGGTTCGTGGTGAACCTCGTACGGACGGCCGCGGCGTACGGTGCGAGGACGGCCAACGGCGCCCGGGTGACCGGGTTCCTGCGCGAGGGCGAGCGCGTCGTCGGCGCCCGGGTGCAGGACGTCGAGGGCGGCGGCGAGTACGAGATCCGGGCCGAGCAGGTCGTCAACGCCACCGGGGTGTGGACCGACGACACCCAGGCGATGGTCGGCGAACGCGGCCAGTTCCACGTGCGGGCCTCGAAGGGCATCCACCTGGTCGTCCCCAAGGACCGCATCCACTCCACGACCGGGCTCATCCTGCGCACCGAGAAGTCCGTGCTGTTCGTCATACCCTGGGGCAGGCACTGGATCGTGGGCACCACGGACACCGACTGGGACCTCGACAAGGCGCACCCGGCCGCGTCCAGCGCGGACATCGACTACCTGCTGGAGCACGTGAACTCGGTGCTCGCCGTGCCGTTGACGCGGGACGACGTGGAGGGCGTGTACGCGGGTCTGCGACCGCTGCTCGCCGGTGAATCGGACGCCACGAGCAAGCTGTCCCGCGAGCACACCGTGGCGCATCCCGTACCCGGGCTCGTCGTGGTGGCGGGCGGCAAGTACACGACGTACCGGGTCATGGCCAAGGACGCGGTGGACGCGGCGGTGCACGGACTCGACGCCCGTGTCGCCGACTGCGTCACCGAGAACACGCCGCTGGTGGGTGCCGAGGGGTACCACGCCCTGTGGAACGCCCGTGCGCGCACGGCCGCGCGCACCGGGCTGCACACGGTACGGGTGGAGCACCTGCTGCACCGGTACGGTGCGATGGCGGAGGAGGTCCTGGACCTCATCGCCGCGGACCCCGCGCTGGGCGAGCCGCTCCGGGCTGCCGACGACTATCTGCGTGCCGAGATCGCCTACGCCGCCTCGCACGAGGGCGCACGGCACCTGGACGACGTGCTGACCCGGCGCACCCGCATCTCGATCGAGACGTTCGACCGGGGTGTGCGCAGCGCCCGTGAGGCCGCCGAGCTGATGGCGTCGGTGCTGGGCTGGGACAAGGGCCAGATCGAGCGTGAGGTGCGGCACTACGAGAAGCGGGTGGAGGCCGAACGGGAGTCGCAGCGGCAGCCCGACGACCTGACGGCGGACGCGGCGCGGCTGGGGGCGCCGGACATCGTGCCGTTGTAGGCGCGCCGCGGACCACCGGCCCGAATCACTCGAACGGGTGACAAGGGGCGGGATATCCGTTCGGGGCCCGTCCGTTCTAGGAGGTGCGGGAGCAGAACTCGGCCGTGAGTACCGCGGGTTCGAGGCCGGGATCCGCTATCGAGTCCGTGTTCACGCGGAAGGTGAGGACACGCCGGCCGCCGACCGTGGCCGCGGTGCGCACGTAGCTGCCGGAGATGCGTCCGTTGTGTCCCCACACCGTGGTGCCGCACGGAAGCGTCACAGGAAACAGGCCCATGCCGTACGAGCCGTGTGCGGTGCGGGTGTCGAGCATCTCGCGCAGCCGGTGCGGGGGCAGCAGTTCACCGCCGAGCAGGGCCCCGTAGAAGCGGTCCAGGTCGGCGAGCGTGGTCACCAACTCGCCCGCGGCGCCGGCCACCCGCGGGTCGAGCCGGGTGACGTCGGTGCCGTCGGTCGCGTAGGAGCGGCCGTGCGGCGGGGGCAGAGAGGTCCGGGAGCCAGGGAAGGAGGTGCCCGTCAGACGCAGCGCAGCGATGATGCGGTGCTCGGCCTCGACGGCGTACGAGCGGCCGGTGACCTGTTCGACGACCAGGCCGAGCAGGACGTAGTTGGTGTTCGAGTAGGAGAAGCGGCCGGGAGCGGCCGGGGGGCGGGTGAGTGCGATGCGGACGGCCTGAAGAGGGGCGACCGGTACGGTGCCCCGCGTCTCCGCGGAGAAGTCGTGGAGGCCGCTGGTGTGGGTGAGCAGGGAGCGCAGGGTCAGCGCGCGGCCGTCGTTGCCCGCTTCCCGCACCAGAGCGGGCAGATGCTCCTCCACGGTGTCGGACAGGGACAGGCGGCCTTCGTCGGCCAGTTGCAGGACGACCGTGGCGACGAACGTCTTGGTGATGCTGCCGGCGCGGAAGTGGTCGGCGTGTCCGATGCCCGGGCCGGTGTCGGCGTAGCGGACGCCGGTCTCCTCCAGGGCCAGCAGGGCCGCGGCGGGGGCTCCACCTCGTGTGACCAGGAGCGGAAGGAGCGCGTCCGTAGGCGGGACGGCCGGGGCCGAGGAGGCGGTCGGGGCCAGGGCGAGCAGGGCCAGGAACACAGGAACGGCCAGTAGTGTCCGAAGCGGCTGCATCCCGGCTCCCCCCAGGTCGGAGGCCCATCATGCAGGGTAGGGGAGCGCGTTCGCCGCCCGGGTGCCGTGTGCGTTGGGCCCGAAGTGCGGCCAGAGGCACCCTGGGCGTCGAGCACTTGTCGGGTGAGGGACAATGAAGGCTCTGTCAGGGCGGGTTGCATGAGGGGACGCATGTCGGAGGCGGAGCGGGCGGGGACATCCCGTCAGGACAGGAGCGCACGTCTCCTCGCCGGGCGTTACCGGCTGGGAGATGTGCTCGGCCGCGGCGGCATGGGCACGGTGTGGCGGGCCCAGGACGAGACCCTGGGGCGGACCGTCGCCGTCAAGGAGCTCCGCTTCCCGTCGAACATCGACGAGGAGGAGAAGCGGCGGCTGATCACGCGGACGCTGCGCGAGGCCAAGGCGATCGCGCGGATCCGCAACAACAGCGCCGTGACCGTCTTCGACGTGGTCGAGGAGGACGACCGGCCCTGGATCGTGATGGAGCTCGTCGAGGGCAAGTCGCTCGCCGAGGCCATCCGGGAGGACGGTCTGCTGGAGCCGAAGCGCGCGGCGGAGGTCGGCCTCGCCATCCTGGACGTCCTGCGCTCCGCGCACCGCGAGGGCATCCTGCACCGCGACGTGAAGCCGTCGAACGTGCTGATCGCCGAGGACGGCCGGGTCGTGCTCACCGACTTCGGCATCGCCCAGGTCGAGGGAGATCCGTCCATCACCTCGACCGGCATGCTGGTCGGCGCCCCCTCCTACATCTCCCCGGAGCGGGCCCGCGGGCACAAGCCGGGGCCGGCGGCCGACCTGTGGTCGCTCGGCGGACTGCTGTACGCGGCGGTGGAGGGCACACCGCCGTACGACAAGGGGTCCGCGATCGCGACGCTCACGGCGGTGATGACCGAGCCGCTCGAGGAGCCGAAGAACGCGGGACCGCTCAGGGACGTCATCTACGGGCTGCTCACCAAGGACCCCGCCCAGCGGCTCGACGACAGCGGCGCCCGGGCCATGCTGAACGCGGTCCTGGACGCGCCCGCGTCCAAGGGGGCCGGGGAACCGGCGGACGCGACGAAGGTCGTGCCGCTGCCCGAGCAGCCGGACGAGCGCGCGGGCGCCGGGGGCAGGCGCGGCGAGGAGGCCGGGGAGAAGCTGCGGGGCGCGTTGCGTTCCGTGCGGAAGGCGGCGGTGGCGGCCGGCTCGGCCGGTGCCGCCGCGGCGGTCCGCGCCAAGTCCGGCGGCGGCAGCGCCGCTTCGGCCGCCGAACCGGCCACGGGAACCAGGAGCACGCCGACGGGCGCCTCCGGGACGAGGCCCGGCGTGACGTCGCCCTCCGCCCCGGCCGCGAAGCCGGCGGCCGGCGGCCGTGGCTCGGGCTGGCCGGTGATGACGCCGCCGGACCTGCCGGCCAGGCCCGTGCCGAGGGCGCCGCTCACCGATGTGGTGCCGCGGCGGACGCTGGTCATCATCGCGGTGGTCGTGGTGCTCGCCGTGCTCGGCATCGTGCTGGCCCTCACGCTCGGCGGCGACG
Organism: Streptomyces sp. 12E; assembly: GCF_055633275.1. NCBI lineage: Bacteria > Bacillati > Actinomycetota > Actinomycetes > Kitasatosporales > Streptomycetaceae > Streptomyces > Streptomyces sp. 12E. Next base: position 4,443,119 of record NZ_JBVNCJ010000001.1, read on the forward strand.
ACGGGGGCGACAAGGGAGCCGGCGGCAGCGGCGGCGCGACCGTCGCCAGCGGGACCCCGAGCGCCGACACCAAGGGCGACGAGGGCGACGGCACCCGGACCGACGGCACGGCGACCGAGTCGACGGGCACGGAATCGGGAGCGGGTGCGGCGACCGCCACCGCGGGCACCGGCGGCCCGGCCGGGAACGAGGACGAGGACGACGCCGGGAAGGAGGAGGACGGCGGCGGCACGTCGGCGACGGAGACGTACAACGGCGGCCAGGGGTACTCGATCGGGCTGCCCGCGGGATGGAAGTTCCGGTCGACGGGGGCCGCCGGGGACCGGTTCACCGGTCCCGACGGGCAGAAGCTGCTCATCGGCTGGACGACCACGCCGAAGGACGACCCGGTCGCGGACTGGAAGAACCAGGAGCGCGCCATGGTGCGCGCCCAGTACCAGCGCATCCGTATCGAGGCGGTGGAGTACCGCGGCTGGGACACGGCCGACTGGGAGTTCACCTATGTGGAGGGCGGGACCAAGTACCGGTCCATCGACCGGGGGACCGTCGTCGGCGACCGGCTCGGGTACGGGCTGATGTACACGGCCAGGGCCGCGGACTGGGACAGCGACCGGCGCAAGGACACCTGGCGGACGTTGACGAAGACGTTCCGGCCGAAGTCCTGAGCATGACCGGCCCGCGGAATGGGGAGTCAGATGTGGCATCCCCTCACTGCGGGTTGCCTCCGGCACGTATCGTGAATGCTTGCGGACCGTACGAAGCCGGGACGGCCCGCCGGGCGAACGGAACCGACCGACCGTAGTGCCGGGGGAGGCAACGTGGACGACTACGCGGGACGGGTTCTCGCCGACCGTTACCGCCTGCCGCTGCCGCCCTCCGACGAGTACGAGCTGACCGAGACCCGCGCCTTCGACACGTACAGCGGGCAGGAAGTCCTGGTCAGGCAGGTCCCGTTGCCGGAGGTCGTCGAGGCCGAGGTGCTGGACGCGGAAGGGCTGCCCGACGGTTTCACCGCCCGTGACGGAGGTGTGCGGCGGGGCGGTCCCGGGCCCGCGCGGGGGGGCACGCGGCGGCCCGCCGACCCGGTCGTGCGGCGCGCGCTCGAGGCGGCGCAGGCGGCGGCCGCCGTTCCCGACCACCCGCGCCTGGACCAGGTCTTCGACGTGTTCGCGGAGGGCGGTTCCCTGTGGATAGTCAGTGAACTCGTGCCCGCGCGTCCGCTCGCCGCCCTGCTCGCCGAGAAGCCGCTGTCCCCGTACCGGGCGGCCGAGGTGGCCTCCGACGTCCTGACCGCGCTGCGGGTACTGCACGCCCACGGCTGGGTGCACCGCAACATCACCGCGCGCACGGTGCTCGTCTGCGACGACGGCCGGGTGATGCTCACCGGCCTCGCGGTCGGCGCGGCCGAGGAGGCACTGTGCGGGTACGACCCGGTGCCCCCTCCGGACGAGGAGCCGGAGCGGACGGCGGGAGCGCTCGAGGCCCTGGGACCGGCGGCGCCCGCGGGAACGCCGGATACCGGGCGCGGCCCGTCCTGGCCACCCGGTTTCACCGCCGGCCCGGACCCCGACCCCGATGCCGCGCGCCGGGCCGCCATCGAGGCGCGGGCCGGCCGGCTGTCCGGCGGCGGAGCGGACACGGCGGGCGGTCTGTCGCCCGTGGTGGCCCCCAAGGCCCTCGACAGCGCGGGAGACGTGCGGGCGGCCCGCGCGGGGGCGATCGCCGCGTACCGGGCGGGCACCCGCGCCGCCGCCCGGGTGCAGGAGGCCCAGCAGAACGGCCGTGCCGCCCTGCCCGGCGCCCGGCCCGCCCCGGAGGGCGACGACGGCCCGGACTCCGCCCCGCAGCACGGTGACGGCTCCGCGCAGCCGCCGTACGTCTCCCGGCCGGGGGACGGGGGCGCGGGCACGACCGCCGCCGCGGTCCCGCCGGGGCAGATAGCGGACCCCTACGGCGTGGGCGCCACCGGACGGTACGGTGCCGCACCCCGTACGGGCGGAGACAGCGGACGCACCGCCCTCGGAACACCCGAAGCCCCCGCCCTCGAACCGGCGGCGGCCGCCGCTCCGCCCGCACGCTGGGACGACCTGGTGGCACACGCCCCCGCGCGCAGCGGCCCGGCCACCGCGCTGGCCGCCGAGCGGGCGCGGCAGGCACGCATGGCCGTCGTCGGCCCCGTGACGGAGCGGTGGGCGCCGGAGCAGGCCGGTCCCGTGCACGAGAACTGGCAGTTGGCCGCCCCGATCGGCCCCGCCACCGACCTCTGGGCGCTGGGCTCCCTGCTGTTCCGGGCCGTGCAGGGACACGCGCCCTACCCGGAGGAGTCGACGGCCGAGCTGGTGCAGATGGTGTGCGCCGAGCCGCCCGCGTTCGCCGAGGAGTGCGGGCCGCTGAGGCCGGTCGTGGAGTCGCTGCTGCGTCAGGATCCCACCGAACGCCTCGACTTCGAGGAACTGAGCGGCTGGCTGCGTTCGCTGGTGCGGTCGGCTCCCGAACCCGAGGCGGGTGTGCACGTCATAGCGGCGCCGCCGGTGGACGCCGGACGGCTGCCCGTCATACGGCGCCGGGGCGAGCTGGTGCGCAGGCGCCGGGCCGGGCTCCCCGCGCACCACGGACGGCACAAGCGGACCAGGCAGGACACCGGTTCCCCGCGCCGGCTCGGCCGCACCCTGCTCCTGCTGGTGCTGTTCGCCATGGCGGCGGCGATCGCGTACGCCATGCTGTTCATGCCGAAGTCCGGTGAGGAGAACACGGGTTCCACCGACCGTACCGGAGCCGCCGGTGGGGTGAGCCCCGTGCCGAGCCCACCGGACGCCGGCGGAGAGCCGGGAGACGGGAAGAGCCCGGCGGAGCCGGGGGACGACCCCGAGGAGTCGGACGCCTCCGCCGAGACGCAGACCACCGACCCGGAGGTCGCCGACGGCTTCACCCTGGCCAAGGACCCGGAGGGTTTCCGGATCGCCGTCGCCGAGGGCTGGCAGCGCACCGCGAAGAACGGCAGCGGCCAGGTCGTCTACGCGGGCGGTGACTTCGAGCTCATCGTCGTACCGGGCCGGGACAGCGCGCAGAAGTACGGCAGCGACCCGATGGCCTACCAGCGGGACGACGAGCGCGAGCTCCAGCCCTACCGCGACTCCAGCTGGGCCACCTCCACCGGTCTGAAGACCATCGAGGTGGGCGGACGGACCATGGCCGAGGGCCAGTTCACCTGGACCGGCGACGGCGGCGAGCTGTACGTACGCAACCTCGCGGCGCTGATCGACGGCCGCTACCACGTGGTGCAGGTGCGCGGTCCGGAGGCCGAACGGGACGAGGTGACACGGCTCTACGAGCAGGCCGCCGCGACCTACCGGTTCACCGGCTGACCACGGACTCCACGCCGCCACAGGCGTGTTGGTTGCCTGACGCCCCGGGCAGCGACAACTGTCACAGTGCGGTCTCCAAGGCGCCCCCTCGGTTCCCAGGACGCGCCGGGATACTTACGCTGGCTCTGTCAAGACCATTGCGGGGCAACGTGAATCAGATGCAGGGCTCGCTCGTCGCGGGCCGCTACCGGCTCGGCGAATCCATCGGGAGCGGTGGCATGGGCCGGGTGTGGCGCGCCCATGACGAGGTGCTGCACCGGGCCGTCGCCATCAAGGAACTGACCGCGGCGCTCTACGTCTCCGACAGCGAACAGGCCAGGCTGCTGGCCCGCACCCGCGCGGAGGCGCGGGCGGCCGCGCGGATCAACCACTCCGCCGTCGTCACGGTGCACGACGTGCTGGAGCACGACGGCCGGCCGTGGATCGTGATGGAGCTGGTCGAGGGCCGCTCGCTGGCCGACGAGGTGAAGGAACGGGAACGCGTCGAGCCCCGCGAGGCCGCGCGCATCGGCCTGTGGGTGCTGCGCGCGCTGCGGGCCGCGCACGCCGCCGGCGTGCTGCACCGTGACGTCAAGCCCGGCAACGTCCTCCTCGGCCGGGACGGCCGGGTGCTGCTCACCGACTTCGGCATCGCGCAGATCGACGGCGACACGGCCATCACCCGCACCGGCGAGGTCGTCGGCTCGGTCGACTACCTGGCCCCCGAGCGCGTCCGCGGCCACGACCCCGGCCCCTCCTCCGACCTGTGGGCGCTCGGCGCGACGCTGTACACGGCGGTGGAGGGCAGGTCGCCGTTCCGCCGCACCTCACCGCTGACCACCATGCAGGCGGTCGTCGAGGAGGAGGTCGAGGAGCCGCGGCACGCCGGCCCGCTCGCGCCCGTCATCAGCGCACTCCTGCACAAGGACCCGGCCGGCCGCCCCGACGCGGACCGGACCGAGCAGATGCTCGCCGAGGCCGCCGAGGGACGCCGGCCGCCCGCCGCACAGGAGTACGTGCCGACCCGGGCCGTCGACGCCCACGTGCCACTGCCGCACGAGACCCGGCCGGAGGCGGCCCCGCAGCACCCGCGCGGTGGTCCCACGGCCGTTCAGCAGCTGTACGCGCCCCCTGCCGTCGCCCCCCGCCGGCGGGTGCGCGGGCGGGTGATCGCCCTGGTCGTGGTCCTGGCGGCGATCATCGGCGGGGGAACCGCGGTGATGCTCCAGCAGGAGGAACGGGGCGGCACCACGGCCGGCCCGTCCCCGACGGCCACCGCCACCTCCACCCCCACGCCCGGCCCCACCGGGACGGGGCAGGCAGAGTCGCGGGGCGGCCTCCCGGAGGGCTGGGTCCGCCGCAGCGATCCCTACGGCTTCAGCATCGCCCTGCCCGGCGACGACTGGGAGCGCGAGGTCTTCGACGAGGGGACCCGGCAGGTCGACTACACGCCCGACGGCGGCAACCACTTCATCCGCATCGCCATCGACGACTCGCCCGACTTCGACGACCCGTACGAGCACCTGAGCGATCTGGACCAGCAGATAGGGGAGCGCCTGGTCGACTACCGGCGGATCGTTCTGGACCGCCGCGTCTACCGGGACCGCGAGAGCGCCCGGCTGGAGTACGGCTGGACCGCGCTGGCCAAGGACACCGGCTTCCCGGGGCCGCGCCGGGCGGTCGACCAGATGTACTTCTCGCGGAACGGGGTCGAGTACGCGATCTACATGTCCGGGCCGGCCGAGGACTGGGCCACGGCCCGCGAGCAGTTCGAGACGGTGCTGAAGGGGTGGCGCGAGCCCTGACGCCGGTGCCGGGCGCGGCTGCGCGCCGCTTGGCCGAATCGCCGTACCGGAGCCGACACATCCGGTGGGGCATGATGGGCCCATGGGGACCGACGGGGACGCCGAGAACGCGACCGCCAGGACCAACGGACGTGTCATAGCGGGCCGTTACCGTTTGGAGGCGAGGCTCGGACGCGGCGGCATGGGTGTGGTCTGGCGGGCCACCGACCAACTGCTCGGACGGGGGGTCGCCGTCAAGGAACTCCCCCTCGACGAGACGCTCTCCGCGGCGGACGCCCGGCGGCAGCGGGACCGCACCCTGCGCGAGGCGCGGGCCCTGGCCCAGTTGAGCCACCCGCACATCATCGTCGTCCACGACGTCGTCGAGGACGACGAACACCCGTACATCGTCCTGGAGCTGATCGACGGGCCGTCCCTCGCCGACCGGATCGCCGAGCAGGGACCGGTCGACGCCGCGGAGGCCGCGCGGATCGGGATCGACCTGCTCGGCGCGCTGCGCGCCGCCCACACGGCCGGTGTGCTGCACCGCGACCTCAAGCCCGCCAACGTCCTGCTGGAGAACGGCACCGGCCGGGTCGTCCTCACCGACTTCGGCATCGCCCGGGTGTCGGGCTCCACCACGCTCACCGAGACCGGCTCCTTCGTCGGCTCGCCCGAGTACACCGCCCCCGAGCGGATGTCCGGCGCCAGGACGGGACCGGAGTCCGACCTGTGGTCGCTGGGCGCGCTGCTGTGCACGGCGCTCAGCGGCGAGTCGCCGTTCCGGCGGGACTCCCTCGGCGGGGTCCTGCACGCCGTCGTGGTCGACGAGATACGGCCGCCCGCCGAGGCGGGGCCGATTCTTCCCGTGGTGCGCGGTCTGCTGGAGCGTGACCCCGACCGCCGGCTGGACGCGGACCGGGCCGAGCGGATGCTGCGGGCGTTCCGGGAGACGGGCCGTACGCCGGAGTCGGCGCCCCCCGGACCGCTGCCCGCGGACCGGGACGCGCCCCGCCGGCGGCCCCCGGTGCGGCGGGGGGACGTGGCCGGGGGGCCCGAGGCGCTTCCGGCCCGGCGGCAGCCCACGAGGGGCGCGCTCGTCGCGGCACTGGCGGTCGCCGCCATGGTGGGAGCGGGGGTGTCCGCGGCGGCGCTGCTCCTGCAGGACCGGGGCGACGACGGAGGGGGCACGCCGACGAGCACGGCTCCGGAGACACCCGCGAGCGCATCGTCCTCCGGGCCCCCGAGTTCCTCGGCCCCTCCCACGCCGACCGACGCCTCGATCCGGCCGCATAGCACCGTAAACGGGAGATAAGCCCTCGCGAGGGTCACGGGTCTGTGACCGGTCGGCGTCCGCAGTGGATACGTGAGGGCTTGGCGCGATATGGATGAACCATGAACAACGACGGGGGAGCCCGCCACGGGGCCGACGAGCCCACCAGTTTCGGTCTGCAACCGCCGAACCCGAACCCGCCCGCGGCCGTGCCGCACCCCGGCAATCCGTACGCGGCGCCGACCCAGGTGGTTCCGCCGCAGCCGCACGGCCGGGCGCCGGAACGGACGCAGTACCGGCCGACGCTCCCGGAGCCCACGTCCGACCCCGGCGCCGGCCGGCTGATCGCCGGCCGTTACCGGCTGCTCGCCAAGCTCGGACACGGCGGCATGGGCACGGTGTGGCGGGCCAAGGACGAGACCGTCGACCGCGAGGTCGCCGTCAAGGAGCCGCGCGTCCCGGACCACCTTCCCGAACGCGAACGCTCCAACGCCTTCGAGCGGATGCGCCGCGAGGCCCGCGCCGCCGCCCGACTCGACCACCCCGCGGTGGTCGACGTCCACGACGTCGCGGTGGTCGACGGCCGGCCGTGGATCGTGATGGAACTGGTCCAGGGCCGTTCGCTGGGCCAGGTGCTGCAGGACGAGGGCACCCTCTCCGCGCGCGAGGCGGCCAGGGTCGGCCTGGAGGTGCTCGGCGCGCTGGAGGCCGCCCACGCGGCGGGCGTCCTGCACCGGGACGTGAAACCGGACAACGTGCTGCTCGGCCGGTACGACCGGGTCGTCCTCACCGACTTCGGCATCGCCCAGATCGAGGGCGAGACCAATCTGACCGACACCGGCGGCTTCGTCGGCTCGCCCGAGTACATCGCCCCGGAACGGGTGCTGGGGCAGCGTCCCGGCCCCGCCTCCGACCTGTGGTCGCTCGGTGTGGTGCTGTACGCGGCGACGGAGGGCGTCTCGCCGTTCCGTCGCAGCAACACCCCCGCCACCCTCCAGTCGGTCCTCAACGCCACGCCGGCGCCGCCCGCCTCCGCGCAGGGGCCGCTGGCCGAGATCATCACCGGGCTGCTGCAGAAGGACCCGGCGCGCCGTCCGAACGCCGCCCAGGTCCGCACCGCACTGGAGACGGCCGCGAACCCGCCCGCCCCGCAGCCCACGCAGGTGACCCGGTTCCCCGCCCCGGGCTCCGGCGGCAAGGGCGTCCGGATCGGCCGCAAGACGCTGACGGCGCTGGGCGCGGCGGTCGTCGCGGGGACGCTGGCCGCCTACCTGGTGATCGCCGACCCGTTCGCGGGGCCGCTGCCGGACGGCTGGAAGCAGCACGACCTCGGGAGCGAGGTGGGCGCCGGCGTCGCGGTGCCCGAGGACTTCGTGCGGGAGGAGCAGGCCGAGGACTCGGACGGGACCGTCGCCTCCTTCACCGACCCGAGCGGACTGGTGCGGGTCGAGGTCGACCGCGACGTCAAGGCCGAGGACGAGAACGGCGACATCGAGGCCTCGGCCTCGGAACGGGCGTTCGCGCACTGGGAGGAGCTGAGGGACGGCGAGTACGGCTGGGGCATCGCCGGCACGCCGGCCCCGAAGGGCAAGCCGCGCGAGACGACGTACAAGGACCGTGAGGCGGCCACGAACACCATCGTCTACACGACGACCACCAGCCCGGCGGTGGTGCGCGAGGCGCAGGTCGTGTACTACCGGAGCGAGGACGGCGACATGTACCGGCTCTGGATCGTGTACCCGGGCAAGGGCTACTTCGCCGAGGACGGCCGGGAGATCGCCCGCACGGTCATCGGCTCGTGGGACATCCGGCGGCTCTGACCGAGCCGACGTCCGCCAACGGCCTGATCAGGAGCTTTGTTGCCAGTGCTCACTGGCGTGATGTGTGAGCCGTGCGGGAATCCGTTACCGACGGGTACACAAAGTGTTCTCCCCGGCATACCCTGCGCCTCATGACGGACGCGCAGACTCGGGAAACGACCGGCACCAACCCCCTCGCCCCCGCGCCTGCGGGTGCCCGCACCGCCGCCGACGTGGTCACGCCGGAGCTGGTCGCCCAGCTCACCAAGGGCGTGGCCGGTTCCGGCCGGACCGCCAACCACACGCCGTTCACCGGTGAGAAGCTGGCCGACCTGCCCGAGTCGACGCCCGAGGACGTCGCGAAGGCCTTCGAGGCGGCCCGCGCCGCCCAGGCCGTCTGGGCGAGGATCCCGGTACGGGAGCGCGCCGCCGTCCTGCTGCGCTTCCACGACCTGGTGCTGAGCCGCCAGGCCGAGGTGCTCGACCTGATCCAGCTGGAGACCGGCAAGGCCCGGCTGCACGCCCACGAGGAGGTGCAGGCCGTCGCCGTCGCCGCCCGCCACTACGGCCGCCGGGCCGCCGCCTACCTGCGGCCCAAGCGGCACGCGGGCGCCATGCCCGCCCTGACGAAGGTCACCGAACTGCGCCACCCGCGCGGTGTCGTGGGTCAGATCGCGCCCTGGAACTACCCCCTCGAACTCTCCGTCGGCGACGCGCTCCCGGCGTTCGCCGCGGGCAACGCGGTCGTGATGAAGCCCGACACGGAGACCTGCCTCACCGCACTGTGGGCCCGTGACCTGCTGATCGAGGCCGGACTGCCCGCCGACGTCTTCCAGGTGGTCCTCGGCGAGGGCCCGGTGGTGGGCCCCGAGGTGGTCCGGCACGCCGACTACGTCTCCTTCACCGGATCCACCCGCACCGGCCGCGAGGTCGCCCAGGGGGCCGCCGCCCGGCTGGTCGGCGTCTCCCTCGAACTCGGCGGCAAGAACGCCATGCTGGTCCTGGAGGACGCCGACCTCGACAAGGCCGCCGCGGGCGCCGTCCGCGCCTGCTTCTCCAGCGCGGGCCAGCTGTGCATCTCCATCGAGCGGCTGTACGTCCACGAGTCGGTCGCGGACGCCTTCCTGGAGCGCTTCGCCGCCCGCACCAGGGCGATCCGCCTCGGCGCGTCCCTCGCCTACGGCGCCGGCATGGGCTCGCTGGCCGGGCAACGCCAGCTGGACGCCGTCACCCGGCACGTCGACGACGCCGTCGCCAAGGGCGCCAAGGTGCTCGCGGGCGGCACCGCCCGCCCGGACATCGGCCCCTACTTCTACGAACCGACCATCCTCGAGGGCGTCGAGGCCCCGATGAGCGTCTGCTCCGAGGAGACCTTCGGCCCGGTCGTCTCCGTCCACCGCTTCTCCTCCGACGACGAGGCGGTCGAACGCGCCAACTCCACCCCGTACGGTCTGAACTCCTCCGTCTGGACCAGGGACGCCCGGCGGGGTCGCGAGATCGCCGCCCGGCTGCGCACCGGCACGGTCAACATCAACGAGGGGTACGCGGCCGCGTACGGCAGCGTCCAGTCCCCGATGGGCGGCATGAAGGACTCCGGCCTCGGCCGCCGCCACGGCTCCGAGGGCATCCTCAAGTACACCGAGGCCCAGACCGTCGCCCACCAGCGCCTCCTCCCGATGGCCCCGTCACTGGGCATGGACGACGAGAAGTACGCGGCCCTCATGAGCCGCAGCCTGCGCCTGATGAAGGCGTTCCGTTTCCGGTAGGGCCCGCCCCCGGCGCCACCGCTTTCAACGAGGAGAGCACGTGTCACAGGAGAACTCCGCCCACGGACCGGACGACGGCTCCGGCCACGACTACGACGTCATCGTCGTCGGCTCGGGATTCGGCGGTTCCGTCTCGGCGCTCCGGCTGACCGAGAAGGGCTACCGCGTCGCGGTCCTGGAGGCCGGCCGCCGCTTCACCCGCGAGACCCTGCCGAAGAACTCCTGGGACCTGAAGAACTACCTCTGGGCGCCGAAGCTCGGCATGTACGGCATCCAGCGCATCCACCTGCTCGGCAACGTCATGGTGCTGGCCGGCGCGGGCGTCGGCGGCGGCTCGCTCAACTACGCCAACACCCTCTACGTACCGCCGAAGCCGTTCTTCGAGGACCCGCAGTGGGGGCACATCACCGACTGGCAGGAGGAGCTGGGCCCGTACTACGACCAGGCGAGGCGCATGCTCGGCGTACGGCTCAACCCGACCATGACCCCGTCGGACGTGCACCTGAAGGCGGCGGCCGAGCGGATGGGCGTGGGCGGCAGCTTCCACATGGCCCCGGTCGGCGTCTTCTTCGGCGACGGCGAGGACGCCGACGGGAAGACGAAGGCGAAGCCGGGACAGGAGGTGCCGGACCCGTACTTCGGCGGGGCGGGGCCGTCGCGCCGGGCCTGTGCCGAGTGCGGCGAGTGCATGACCGGCTGCCGGCACGGCGCGAAGAACACCCTCAACGAGAACTACCTCCACCTCGCCGAGAAGGCGGGTGCGGTCGTGCACCCCATGACGACGGTCGTGTCGGTCACGGAGGACTCGCGGGGCGGGTTCGCCGTCGCCACGCTCCCGACCGACGACCGCCGCAAGGGCAAGGGGCGGACCTTCCGCGCCCGCCGGGTCGTCCTGGCCGCCGGCACCTACGGCACCCAGACGCTGCTGCACCGGATGAAGGCGGGCGGTCAACTGCCGCACCTCTCGAAGAGGCTGGGTGAACTGACCCGCACCAACTCCGAAGCCCTGGTCGGCGCGCAGACCGACGACCGCCGCTACCGCAGGGCCACCGGCGCGCCGAAGGCCGACTTCACCCGCGGTGTGGCCATCACGTCGTCGATCCATCCAGACGAGAACACCCACATCGAGCCGGTCCGCTACGGCCGGGGCTCCAACTCGATGGGCGGGCTGTCGATCCTCCAGGTGCCGTACGCGGGCGGCGGCTCGGGCACCGCCCGGGTGCTCGGCTGGCTGGGCAACGTGGCGCGGCACCCCTGGCTGCTGCTCCGTTCGCTGTCCAACCGGCGCTGGTCGGAGCGGACCATCATCGGACTGGTGATGCAGTCGCTGGACAACTCCCTGACGACGTACCTCAAGCCGTCCGGGGCCGGCCGCGGGCTGCTCACCGCCCGGCAGGGCCACGGCGCCCCCAACCCCAAGCAGATCAAGGCGGCCACCGACGGCGCGTCGGCGCTGGCGGCCGAGATCAACGGCTTCGCCGGATCCAACGTCGGCGAGCTGACGGGGATGCCGCTGACCGCCCACTTCCTGGGGGGCTGCCCGATCGGCGGCTCCCGCGAGACCGGTGTGATCGACCCGTACCACCGCCTCTACGGCCACCCGGGCATCTCGGTGGTGGACGGGGCGGCGGTCTCGGCGAACCTGGGCGTCAACCCCTCCCTGACCATCACGGCGCAGGCCGAGCGGGCGATGTCGTACTGGCCCAACAAGGGCGAGGCCGACCCGCGCCCCGCGCAGGGGGAGGCCTACCGGCGCCTGGAGCCGGTCGAGCCGAAGTCCCCGGCGGTCCCGGCGGAGGCGTTCGGAGCGCTGCGGCTGCCGTTCCTGGGGATGCCGGCGGTGCCGCCGAAGAAGTAAAGGGAAAAGGACCTGTGCCCCCCTCCGAGCTCAGGTCCTTCGCCCTTGTCCTGGGTGATGCCGCACACGGTGCGGCCGGGCGGCGTTACGCCTCCGAACCGGCCCTGCGCCGGCGCACCACGAACACCGCACCGGCGCCGGCCACGACGGCGGCGCCACCGGCCAGGCCGATCATCGGCAGAGCGGAGTTCGAACCGGTCGCGGCGAGGGTGCCGGTGACCTTGACGTCCTTCACCTTCTTCACCTTGTCGAGCTCGACCTTGCCGCCGGTCTGCGGCTTGGCGTCGTTCGGCTTCCCGGGGGCGGAGCCTGCGGCCAGGATGTCGAAGAAGTAGATCCAGCCGTTGGCGTCGTCGGCGACCCAGCAGCCGTCGTCGTCCGCGTACTCGGCCAGGCCGCCGGTGATGCCGAGCGCGTCGGGCACCTCGCCGGAGACGCTGAGCCGCAGCTGGTACGAGGTCGACCGGCCGGCGCCGAGCGAGAACGCGGCGAAGGTACTGCCCTCACCGGCGGTGTCCGCCAGGGTGGTCCACTTCCCCGCGGCCTTGTCGAACACCTGAACGGTGATCTGGCCGGAGTAGTCCTCCGCGTCCCAGCCGACGGCGGCGACGCCGATCAGCGGCTTGATGTCCTTGATCTCCTCGTCGCCGCGGTTGGAGACGTTGAACGAGAACGCCTTCCAGCCGCTGCCGGCGACGATCGTCTCGGGCAGGCCGACCAGACCGCTCTTCAGCTCGACGCTGAGCTTGGCGGTGCCGCCCTTCTCGTCGAGGCACAGCTCGACGTCGTCCTCGTCCTCTGCCGGGGGGTTCTCGTCCTCGGCGGGCGGCTTTTCGCCTTCTGCCGGGGGGTTCTCGTCCTCGGCGGGCGGGTTCTCGTCTTCTGCCGGGGGGTTCTCGTCCTCGGCGGGCGGGTTCTCGTCTTCTGCCGGGGGGTTCTCGTCCTCGGCGGGCGGGTTCTCGTCTTCTGCCGGGGGGTTCTCGTCCTCGGCGGGCGGGTTCTCGTCTTCTGCCGGGGGGTTCTCGTCCTCGGCGGGCGGGTTCTCGTCTTCTGCCGGGGGGTTCTCGCCCTCGGCGGAAGCACTCGTCGACGTGCTCGGCGTCTCCTCACCACCGGTCGCGAAGGCCGCCGGGGCCGAGAGCAGGGCCAGCGGCGCTATGACGGCCGTCGCGGCCGCCACGGCCATGGCGCGGCGAAGCTTCATGAAGACCTCGGTGAGTCCGGTGTACCGCTCGGGTGCGGTACGAGATGGGAGGCGCCTTCGCGGAAGGCGTCACGGGTGTGGTCCGTGAGGATTCAGTGAGTTCGATCGACAAGGCCGGTGGATGGTTGTCCAGGCCTTCACGGAATTCTCATGTGAGGTGGATCACAGATGAGGGATGATCGCCGTCGGCGCACCCTCGGCCGCCTACGACCGCCGTCGAGAGAAAGCACGCGACCCGCGCCCGAACGACCGTCCGAAAAGTCCGGAACGGAGTCCTCGTCCCTCCCTGATGGCGTCCGGGAGGAGTTCGTCCAGGACAGCGAGCGCGACATCCGCGCCTCCACCTCGAAGAGCCGTCCGGCAAGGCGTTCGACCCCTACGATCGCAGCCGGGAGCCGAGGGGCGACGATCGCGGTGGCGTGACCCGCACCCGAGGCGTACCTCCGCGAGCGGGGGAGGGGCCGGTCCCGACGGCCGGTCCCGGGTGTCCCCGGGACCGGCCGTTCTCAGGGGTGACCGGGCCGCTGTCCCCTGCCGTCCGGTCACTCGTCCGGAGCGAGGTCCCACGGCGTACGGCGGAGCCGCACGCCTCATCGCTCCGGCGAGCCGCGCGTGGTCCTCCCGGCCCGTCCCCGGCCGGCCCGGACACCGGTACCAACGAGGCGGCTCCGGTCCCGGTCATGCGCCGTACGGGTGAGGGGCGGTGCGTACGTCCGTACCGCGGAAGCGGATTCAGATCCTGCCGCGGCACAGCTCCAGCAGGGTCATCGCGAGCGCGGTGCCCGGCTTGCCCAGGGCGTCCCGGTAGGTGGCGAGGACCTCCATCTCGCGGGACAGGTTCACCCGCCGCCCGCCGGAGGCGATCCGTTCCTTCTGGATGACGGCCGACACGGCCATCCGTTCCTGCACCAGACCGATGATCCGGTCGTCGAGCGCGTCGATCCGCTCGCGGGCGCCGGTGATCAGCTCGGCGGCCTCGGCGGTGCGGGCGCCGGTCTTCTCGGTCGGCTGCGTCGTGGTGGCGGTCATGGCGGGGCTCCTCGAAGGACGGGTGCGGTGCCCCGGAGCGACAGGGTCCGGAGGAGAACGCCAGGCGCCCCGGACCTTGTCGGCCCGGGGCGCCTGGGAAGTCGCTTGTCAGTTGCTCAAGCAGCACGACCATGGCAGCCGGCGGGCCGGTCGCCATAGGTAAAGAGGAAGGTCGGGTGCGTGAGCATGGGGCAAGTATGCCCGGTCGGCCGCGGCCGTCCAACACCGGTCGCATGGTGAGACGGGGCCCGGTCCCGGCGGCGCGACATGCTCCGCCGCCGCCTCGGTAGAATTGGGGGGCACAAGACTCCCGCCCCACCGCCGGAAGGCACCTCGTGTCATCAGCGTCTCCCGCTGCCAACGCGCCCGACACCGTCCTGGTCGTCGACTTCGGCGCGCAGTACGCCCAGCTCATCGCCCGTCGCGTCCGCGAGGCGCGGGTCTACAGCGAGATCGTGCCGAGCACCATGCCGGTCGAGGAGATCCTCGCCAGGAACCCGGCGGCGATCATCCTGTCCGGCGGCCCCTCGTCCGTGTACGAGGAGGGCGCCCCCAGCCTCGACCGCGAGATCTTCGAGGCCGGCGTCCCCGTCTTCGGCATGTGCTACGGATTCCAGCTCATGGCCCAGAGCCTGGGCGGCCAGGTGGACAACACCGGCGCCCGCGAGTACGGCCGCACGGACCTGCGTGTCTCCAGGAACTCCTCCACCCTCTTCGAGGGCACCCCGGAGGAGCAGGCCGTCTGGATGTCGCACGGCGACGCCTGCTCCGCCGCCCCCGAGGGCTTCACCGTCACCGCCTCGACGGACATCGTCCCGGTCGCCGCGTTCGAGAACGACGACAAGAAGCTCTACGGCGTCCAGTACCACCCCGAGGTGATGCACTCCACGCACGGGCAGCAGGTGCTGGAGCACTTCCTGTACCGGGGCGCGGGCCTGACCCCGGACTGGACCACCGGCAACGTCATCGACGAGCAGGTCGACGCCATCCGCGAGCTGGTCGGCGACAAGCGCGCCATCTGCGGCCTGTCCGGCGGTGTGGACTCCGCCGTCGCCGCCGCGCTCGTCCAGAAGGCCATCGGCTCCCAGCTGACCTGCGTGTACGTCGACCACGGCCTGATGCGCAAGGGCGAGACCGAGCAGGTCGAGAAGGACTTCGTGGCCGCGACCGGCGTGCAGCTCAAGGTCGTGGACGCCCAGGAGCGGTTCCTCACGGCCCTCAAGGGCGTCTCCGACCCCGAGGAGAAGCGGAAGATCATCGGCCGGGAGTTCATCCGGGTCTTCGAGCAGGCCCAGGCCGAGATCATCGCGGACGAGGGTCCGGCGGTGGAGTTCCTGGTCCAGGGCACCCTCTACCCGGACGTCGTGGAGTCCGGCGGCGGCACCGGCACCGCCAACATCAAGTCCCACCACAACGTGGGCGGCCTCCCCGAGGACCTCGAGTTCAAGCTGATCGAGCCGCTGCGCAAACTGTTCAAGGACGAGGTCCGGATGGTCGGCCAGGAGCTCGGCCTGCCCGAGGAGATCGTCCAGCGCCAGCCGTTCCCCGGACCGGGCCTGGGCATCCGCATCGTCGGCGAGGTCACCAAGGAGCGGCTCGACCTGCTCCGCGAGGCCGACGCCATCGCCCGCGAGGAGCTGACCGCGGCCGGTCTCGACCGGGACATCTGGCAGTGCCCGGTGGTCCTGCTCGCGGACGTGCGCTCGGTGGGCGTCCAGGGCGACGGCCGTACCTACGGCCACCCGATCGTGCTGCGCCCGGTCTCCAGCGAGGACGCCATGACCGCCGACTGGTCACGGCTGCCGTACGACGTCCTCGCGAAGATCTCGACCCGGATCACCAACGAGGTGCGGGACGTCAACCGCGTCGTCCTCGACGTGACCTCCAAGCCGCCGGGCACCATCGAGTGGGAGTAGTCCCCACCGTCATGTCCGTCTGAGAGCGCGCACCGGCTCTCCGGGCTTCCAGACCTGGACGACCAGGTACTTGTCGTCCTCGACGCGGGTCCGTACGACCTCCGTCAGCTCGGTGCGGAAGAGGTGGAACGGCTCCGGCGGTTCCACCTCTTCGGCGTACCCGCGCCGGGTCTCCGTGTCGTCGTCGGCGATCTCGACCGCCCGGCCGCTGATCCGGACGTCGCCGCCGCCCATGCCCGTGCCGTCGCCGGGGTTCGCCTGGAGCGCGAAGCGCGGGTCGCGGCGCAGATCGAGCGCCTTGAGCGAACCCGGCATCATGCCGAGCCACAGCTCCCCGTTCAGGAAGCGGACCTCCAGGCCGGCGGTGCGCGGTGAGCCGTCCTTGCGCAGGGTCGCGAGAACGTGGTGGGGGTACGCGGCGAAGCGCTCCTCCACGGTCTTCGCGAGATCCGGTTCGGCGGCGAGGAAGGCCGCCCAATTCGTGTGCATGGGACGAGTGTTGCGTGGAAACCGGACATCCTGTGTCGGGTATCGGCGGGGTCCTCCGGACGGAGCAGCGGGCCCCGTGCCGCATCTTTACGGAAGAGAGCTGTCGTACGGGGCGGCCCGCCGGTAACTTCCGCCCCGTACGCACACCCCCGCGGGAGGACTCATGCACGGGCCCACGCCGCCCCTGCCGCTGCCCACCGACAAACTGCGCTTCGCCATGCCGCCGATGCACGAGTCGGTCGACGACGAGCGCCGGCACCGCAAGCAGCGGCTCGCGGGCGCGCTGCGGCTCTTCGGGCGGCTCGGTTACGAGGACGGTGTCTCGGGGCACATCACCGCGCGCGACCCGGAGTTCAGCGACTGCTTCTGGGTCAATCCGTTCGGGATGCCCTTCCGGCAGGTCACCGTGAGCGACCTGGTGCTAGCCAACCGGGACGGCCAGGTGGTCGAGGGCGGTCACCACGTCAACCAGGCCGCGTTCACCGTGCACGCCCAGGTGCACGCGGCCCGGCCCGACGTCGTCGCCGTCGCCCACTGCCACTCGGTGCACGGCCGTGCCCTCGCCGCCCTCGGCGACCTGCTCGACCCGATCACCCAGGAGAGCTGTGCCTTCTACGAGGACCACGCCCTCTACGACGCCTACAGCGGCGTCACCGTCGACGCCGAGGAGGGACGGCGGATCGCGGGTGTGCTCGGCTCCCACAAGGCGCTGGTGCTGCGCAACCACGGACTGCTCACCGTGGGCGACTCGGTGGACGCGGCGGCCTGGTGGTTCGTGACGATGGAGCGGTCCTGTCAGGTGCAGCTCACCGCGAAGGCGGCGGGTCGGCCCGTCCTGATCGACCACCGGCAGGCGGTGGCGACGCGGGAGCAGTTGGGCGGGGACCTGGTGGCGTGGATCAACTACCAGCCGATGTGGCAGGACATCAGCCGGAGCGAGCCGGATCTGCTGAGTTAGACGGCAGGTCAACCCGTCGTCGTGAAATTCACTCGTCCGGACCGGGCCTGCCGGACGGCGAGGGGGCGGTGTAGGGCACAATTCGCTTTCGTCGCAGGGGACTTGTGTCGTGTTTTTGATGGCGGGGAAGGCGGGCTTCGGGCGTGGCGGTGCAGGAGGCGAGGCAGGGCGGCCCCGACGTGGGCGCCCATGAGGGCGGCTGCACCTGCGGGGACTGTCCGCACGGAGTGCGTGAGGGGCATCGGCGCGCGGTCGCCGCGTTCCTGCTGAAGCGGGACGAGTTCGCGGCCGGGCAGGGGGTGCCGGCCGCGGTGGCCCACTCCGCCTCCGCTTCCCGGCAGTGGGTGTCGGAGGAGTTGACGCAGGCCGCGGAGGTCGTCGCCGAACGGGGACGGGCCGAGGGCACGGCGTGGCTGGTGCGGCTGTGGCGGCGGACCGCGGGTGCGGTGTGGGCGGGCGTCGTGCTGCTGCTCCTGGGGCAGGCGTTCACGGCGATCGGCGCGGGGTGGACCGCCGCGCGCACCGCCGGGTTGCTGGCGGCGCTGGTGGTGGCCGGCGCGCTGACCGCCGCGGCGTGGTTCCACCGGGCACGCGGGGGTGCGCTGGCGCCGGTGATCGGGGAGGACAACCGGCTCTCCACGTCCCGTGCGGTGGCCGCGTGCTGGGTGTTGTTCCTGGCGTTCGCGGTGCTCGTTCTGGTGGGGCGGCTCGCGGCCGCCTCCGGGAACCGGGAGCGGGACGCCCTGATCGACGGGCTGGAGCTGGACCGCGGCGCCGGTGTGGTGACCGTGCTGGCCGTGGTGTGCGGGATCGCCGTGCTGGTGCGGCGGGTGGTCGGACTGCGGGTGCTGGGACAGCGCCTGCAGAAGGTGCGCGCGTACCGGCCCAGGGCGGCGGACCTGCTGACCGACGACTCGGGCCGGGGCAGCTTCGCCGACATCCAGTACGTCGTGATCAGCGGTGTCGCCCTGGTGTTCGCGGCGGTGCGGCTGGCCCGGCGACCGGACCAGCTGCCGGATCTGCCATGGGGACTCGCGGTGGTGGTCCTGGTGTCGGCGGCGACCTATCTCGCGGGGAAGTACGCGGAGGGCGGGCGTCCGGTCATTCTGTCGGTGGTGCGGGCGCGGGAAGCCGGTGATCTGGACGCGCCGATCCGGACCGGCGACGACATCGAGATCCGCGGGGCCGGGTTCGTGCCGGCGGGGGCCCAGGGCGCGGACCGGTTGTCACGGATGGTGGTGCGGGTGGGACCGGTGCACGTGCATGTGCCGCTGGTCCCGGTGAAGGGCGGCTTCGACAACCCGACGGACTCGCTGCTGACCGTGCCCGTGCCGGCGGAGGTGGAGCCGGGGCGGGTGGAGGTACAGGTCGTCACAGCAGCAGGCGTGGAAACCAACCGCTACACGATCGACGTGACGGACTGAACCCTGCCGGGAACCACAGGCAGCCGCCGCCGCTCCCGCCGTTCCCGGGGGCGATCGTGCCGCTGGGGCGGCACGGATGGGTGCGACGGCACCCCGCCAGCGCCGGGCTGCGCGAACACCCCCCGAACCGCACCGGCACCGGCGTGTCCGCAAGCACCGCGTCCGAAGAAAAACCCCGTGCCCAGGGTTGAGCCGCCCTCATTCGTCGTACGTATGGACTGACGCGGAGGTCCCGGCACGGCAGTGAGAGGCGGCGGACGGCGATGACCCACGGTATGCGGGCGGACACGCGCTCCCCGCGCCCCGGCGACGGGGACTGGCGGGACACCGCCGCCCGCTACGCCCTCGTCCCCCTGCGTGTCTTCCTGGGCATCACCTTCCTCTACGCCGGCCTCGACAAACTCACGGACAGCGCGTTCATGAAGGACGCCGGCGCCGGATCGATCGGCGACATGATGCGCGGTGTCCGCGACTCCTCCGCCGTCCCCGCGCTGGTCGACATGGCGTTGGAGAGCCCCGTCGCGTTCGGATACGCCATCGCCCTCGGGGAGCTGGCCGTCGGCATCGGCGCCCTGCTCGGCCTGCTCACCCGCATCGCCGCCCTGGGCGGCGCGCTGATCTCCCTCAGCCTGTGGCTGACCGTGAGCTGGGCCGCCGATCCGTACTACTACGGCAACGACCTCCCGTACCTGATGGCCTGGATTCCGCTGGTGCTGGCGGGTGCTCCGCTGTTGTCCGTGGACGCCGCTCTGCACGCGCGGCGGCAGCGGACGGGGGAGCACCGGTAGCGCCCGCTCAGGGTGTCGTCTCCGCGTCGGCCCTCCGGGGGACCGACCTGTCCCGGCGGCGGCGTACGAGGCCGGTCAGGGAACCCACCGCGCCGGCCAGGCAGAGCCCGCCGGTGACCACGGGGATCACCACGAACCACGGGGTGTCCCAGGCGCCACCCGCGTCACCTGCGTAGATCACCGCAGCGAGGATGAGGAAGGCGCCGGCCACCAGCCTGCCCGGCTGGAACTCATGACGCAGCACGGCTCACCTCCGCCTGTCCCGCGCCGACCTGGAGATCGAGGTCGAGTGTGCCCGCCTCCTCGACGCCGGCCGGAGGCTCCAGGGTCACCTCCTTGTGCTTGCCCGGTGCCACGTCCACGTCCTTCTGCCTGTCGCCCGGCAACTGGATGTCCCCCACTCCCACATCGACGCTCAGTCTCACGGTCACGTCCCTGGGCACGATCACGTGGATCCGGCCCAGGCCGACATCGGCCCGCGTCGAGACGGTGCGGTCCCCGGGGATGCGTATCGCGGACAGGTCCAGTTCGCCCTCACCGGCGCCCAGGTCGTAGGCCGGGCGTATCTGGGCGACCGAGGTGGGCTCCCAGGTCGTGCGCGTCCAGTCGGTGCCGATGTCCTTGGGCAGGGCGGCCGAGCCGGCGAGCAGGCCCGCCGTGACGACCGCCAGGACGATCGATCCCGCTCCGGTACGGCCGAGGAACGCGCTGACGGCCACGCCGATGCCGAAGACGGCGAGCGCGCAGGCGAGACCGGTCTGCAGGCTGGTGCCGAGGGGATGCCCCTCCCACGTCAGCCCGGTGCCGAGACCGCCGGCGAGCAGGGCGAGCAGGAAGATCCAGCCGCCGGTCCCGCGGGGGCCGCGCGGCTTCGGCGGCCGGTGGAGCGGCGCGTACGCGATGCCGCGGGTGCCGACGCGGGGGTCGAGGTTGATGTCGACGGCGGCGGCGATGTCCATGTCGCGGGAGTCCCGGGGCCCCCACAGATAGCCCGTGCCACCGACGTGTGTGCCGTCCTTGACGATCGGATCACGCCACCACGAGGGGAAGGCGGAGGGGGCCGGCGGCGCCTGGGGCTCCGGTGGGGCGTCGGCCGCGGCCTGGGCGGCGATGTGGTCGGGGCTGGGCGCGCCGCGCCGCCGTGACCAGTACCCGGCGCCGGCGAGCAGCAGGGACAGTATGACGGCGAAGCTCAGCACTCCGTCGTTGCTCAGCATGGTGAGGAAGATGCCGCAGCCCACCAGCGCGAACAGCACGGCCGTCAGGGTGTGGCCGTCGACCCGGCCGGTCAGCAGCCGGCGGATCCCGTTCTCGTCCTCGTCCTCGTACGGGACGAAGAGCCAGGCGAAGCCGTAGAAGATGAGGCCGATGCCGCCGGTGGCGGACAGGACCGCGAGCGTGATCCGGAAGATCACCGGGTCCATGTCGCACTGCCGGCCGAGCCCCGCGCACACCCCGCCGAGCAACTGGTGCCGGCGGTCGCGCCGGAAGCGTCCGCTCTCGTCGGCCGGTTCCGGCGGCGGGGCGGTCGCTCCCTCCGGGGCGGAGACGGGTCCCGGCCCCGTCGCGGCGTGCTGGTGATCGGTCATGGATCCATGGTGACGGGCGAGCCGCCGCGGCGGCAGTCGGTACGACCCTGGCCGGACCCTGATATCGGTCCCCCAGGGGGGCCGGGGGAACGTTCGACGGTCCCGGCCCGCGGAGATCAGGGGAGTCTCCGGGGCCGACCCTGATGCTCCGGTACTTCGGCCGTGTGACCATCATTGGCATGTCGGAAGCCGCAGCAGCGCCAGTAGCCGAGCCGCGGCCGCCGCGCAAGCTCTACCGCAGCAGTGACGGACGCTGGCTCGGCGGTGTGGCGCGGGGGCTCGCCGGGCACCTCGGGCTGCCCGTGATCTGGGTACGTCTCGTCTTCGTCGGCCTGTTCATGGCCGACGGTCTCGGCGCGCTGCTGTACGCCGCGTTCTGGTTCTTCGTACCCCTGGGCGTCGGAGGTGTGGACGCGCAGAAACCGCCCTCGCTGGTGGTGACGGACACCTCGCCGGACGGTCGGCGCAGACTCGTCACCCGTAGACCGGACAAGGGGCAGATCGTCGCCCTGCTCCTCATGGTCGTCGTGGCCATGATCTTCGTGGGCAACGTGAACCTGAGCAACGGCACCAGGGCCTACCTCTGGCCGACCGTGCTGGTCGGTGCGGGCGTCGCCCTGGTCTGGCGGCAGGCGGACAACGCCCGCCGGGCCCGCTGGATGGAGGTCGGCCGCCGACGGCGCACGGTCACGCTGCTGCGGGCCGTGGCCGGTGTGCTCCTGGTGACGGCGGGCGCCTCGGGCATCTTCGTCCTGCGGGGTTCCGGCAGTCACCTCGGTTCGGTGCTCCAGGCGGCCCTCGCGGTCCTCGTCGGCATCACCCTCCTCGCCGGCCCCTACCTCGTGCGCATGACACAGGACCTCTCCGAGGAGCGCCTGATGCGCATCAGGGCCCAGGAACGTGCGGAGGTCGCCGCCCATGTCCACGACTCGGTGCTGCACACCCTCACCCTGATCCAGCGCAACGCGGACAACGCGGGCGAGGTGCGCCGCCTGGCCCGGGCCCAGGAGCGCGACCTGCGCGCCTGGCTCTACAAGCCGGAGGGCAACGGGAAGGACGAGGACGACGAACCCGCCACGCTCGCCGAGGCGGTGAAGCGCAATGCCGCCGAGGTGGAGGACAAGCACGGCGTCCCCCTCGAGGTGGTGGTCGTCGGAGACTGTCCGCTCGACGAGAGGATCAGCGCACAGATGCAGGCCGCGCGCGAAGCGATGGTCAACGCCGCCAAGTACGGTGGCGAGGGAGGCGCGGTGCAGGTCTACGCCGAAGTCGAGGGGAGGACGGTCTTCGTGTCCGTCCGGGACCGCGGCCCCGGCTTCGACCTGGACTCGATACCCGCCGACCGCATGGGCGTCAGAGAATCGATCATCGGCCGCATGGAGCGCAACGGAGGCACGGCGCGGCTGCGCGCGGTGCCGGACGGCGGCACGGAGGTCGAGCTGGAGATGGAGAGGGCGGAGAAGACGTCATGAGCGAGCCGACCGAGGCGAACGGAACGACGGGAGCGGCGGGGAGTGCCGGGCGTCATGTGCGTGTCGTCCTCGTCGACGACCACCGCATGTTCCGCACGGGGGTCCAGGCGGAGATAGGACAGACCGCGCAGACGGGCGTCGAGGTGGTCGGCGAGGCCGCCGACGTCGACCAGGCGGTCACGGTCATCACCGCGACCCGGCCCGAGGTGGTCCTGCTCGACGTGCACCTGCCCGGTGGCGGCGGCGTCGAAGTGCTGCGCCGTTGCGCCCCGTTGATGGGCGACGCCGAGCGGCCGGTCCGTTTCCTCGCCCTGTCCGTGTCGGACGCGGCGGAGGACGTGATCGGGGTGATCCGGGGCGGTGCGCGCGGATACGTGACCAAGACGATCACCGGGACCGACCTGGTCGACTCGATCTTCCGGGTCCAGGAGGGGGACGCGGTCTTCTCGCCGCGGCTGGCCGGCTTCGTCCTGGACGCCTTCGCCTCGACCGACGCCCCGCCGGTCGACGAGGACCTCGACCGCCTCACCCAGCGCGAGCGGGAGGTACTGCGGCTGATCGCCCGCGGCTACGCCTACAAGGAGATCGCCAAGCAGCTGTTCATCTCGGTGAAGACGGTCGAGTCCCACGTCTCGGCGGTCCTGCGCAAGCTCCAGCTCTCCAACCGCCACGAACTGACCCGCTGGGCGACGGCGCGACGACTGGTCTGAGCGGGCCCTCGGACCACGTGCGTGGAGCCCGCGAAGGGCATCTCGTCGATGGGGGCCACGCGGACCGGGGCCGAGGGGTTCGGGGCGTGGATCACGCGGCCGTCGCCGACGTAGATGCCGACGTGGCTGATGCCGGAGCAGAAGAAGACCAGGTCGCCGGGGCGGAGTTCGGAGCGGGGGACGCGGCGGCCGGCGTCGATCTGGACGTAGGTGGTGCGGGGCAGGGAGACACCGGCGGAGCGGTACGCGGCCTGCACGAGGCCCGAGCAGTCGAAGGCGTCCGGGCCGGTCGCGCCCCAGACGTGAGGGCTGCCGAGCTTGGCGTAGGCGTAGGAGACGGCCTCCGCCGCGCGGGGGCCGCCAAGGCGGCCTCCCGGGCGTCCGTCGAGGAGTGCGGGGCGCGGTCGGGTCCTGCGGTGCGCTGCCACCTGGCCTCCCGTCCTCGTGCACGGCCGCGCGGAGCGGACTGCCGTCCGGCGGTCCGGCGGTCCGGCGGCGGGGGTGCACGGGGGAGCCGTCCGCCGCCGGACCTTCTTCGGCGGTGGTGTCCGGTCGCCGCCTCTGGGCCGGGCGGCGGTGGAGAGCCGGTCACCTGGGGGAGGACGCTAGGCCCGGCCGCGGGGCCCCGGTGCGGGTTGCGCGGAAGTGACGTGAGCGGATCGTCGGGTGACCGTAGGTGACCAGGATTTCGTTCCGGCTTCGTCGTCTTCACTCAGGGTGATGACCGATATGGCGGAGGAAGGACGGATGAGGGCGCTGGAGTGCTACGAGGCGGCTATGGCTAGGCTCCGGCCTCATGGACGTACTCATCCACCTCTTCGTCGGTCTGCACATCATCGGCATCGCGTCGCTCCTCGGCGGCTTCCTCACCCAGATGAAGGCGATGGGCGCGGGTACCGCCCGGTTCGTCCCCGCGATGCTGCACGGCGCGCTGACGATGCTGGTCACCGGTGTGGTCCTGGTCGGTCTCAACCAGGCCCAGGACCACTCCGTCGACAACATCAAGATCGGCGTGAAGCTGGCCCTGCTGATCGTGATCCTCGGCCTGGTCTATGTGAAGCGGGACGACGAGAAGGTGGACAAGGGCCTGTTCGGCCTGGTCGGACTGCTGACCGTGACGAATGTCTTCATCGCGGTGCTGTGGACCTGACCCTCTGCTCCACGGGCCGGACGTGACCGCGGCCCGCGACAGGGCGTGCCCCGGCTCCCGGGCCGGGGAACGCCGACGGCGGTGGACGCGGACAGCGTCACCGCCGTCGGCGTTCCCAGGGGAACACGGCCGCCCGGCACCGCGCGCCGTGAGGTGGGCCGGCACGGAGAGGGAGCGGGGCGGGGACGGTGCCGGAGGAACCCCCGTGCTCCTTCCCCGCCCCTTCCGAGCGGGTCAGGCGGGGCGCACCACGCTGTGGATCGAGGACTCGCCGTCGTAGTAGACGGACTCCTCGCGGACGTACGTGCCGGGCTTCGGCGCGTGGATCATCATCCCGTTGCCGATGTAGATGCCCACGTGGGTGATGTCGTCGTAGAAGAAGACCAGGTCACCGGGGAGGGCCTGGGAGACGGGGACCGTCGTGCCCGCGTCGACCTGGTCGTAGGTGGTGCGCGGGAGGGTGACTCCGGCGGCCTTCCAGGCGGCCTGGGTGAGGCCGGAGCAGTCGTAGGAGCCGGGGCCGGTGGCGCCCCAGACGTACGGCTTGCCGATCTGCGCGCGGGCGAAGGCGAGGGCCTTCTCGGCCTTGGTGGCGTACGAGGAGTCCGTCGACGTCGACGTCGACGTCGACGTCGACGTCGACGTCGACGGCGTGCCGGCCGAGCCGGAGGCGCTGCCCGAGGTGCCGCTGTCCTGCTGGGCGGCGGCCGCCTCCTCCTGGGCCTTCTGCTGCTCGGCGAGCTCGGCGGCCTTGCGGGCGGCCTCCTTCTGCTTCTTCTTCTCGATCGCCGCGAGCCGCGCCTTCTCCTCGGCGGTCAGCTCCGCCATCAGGTCGCGCGCGTCGGCGAGCTTCTTCTGGACGGTGGCCTTGGCCGTCTTCAGGTCGCCCTGGGTCTCGGTGAGCGTCTCGAGGCTCTCGGTGGCCTCCTGGCGCTTCTTCATCGTCTCGGACTGCTGGGTGACGTAGTCGTCGACCGCTTCCTTCTGGCGGCCGGTCATCCGGTCCATCACCTGGCGCTGGTCGAAGATGTCCTGCGGCGTGTCCGCGAGCAGGAAGGTCGCGGTGTCGGGGATGCCGGCGCCGGTCCGGTACTGGGCGGCGGCGAAGGAACCCAGTTCCGCCCGCGCCTCGTTGAGCTTCTGGGTGCGCTCGGCCACGTCGTCGAGGAGCGTGTCCACCTGCTTGCGCTGCTTCGCGGTCTTCTCCCTGGCCGCGTTGTACTTCTCGGTCGCCGACTCCGCCTGGCGGTAGAGGTCGTCGACCTTCTTCTCGACCTCCTCCAGGCTGGGCCTGCCGTCGTCGGAGGGGGCGGCGGTGGCCGTCTGGGAGAGCAGGGCCACGGAGGTCAGGGCGGCCGTGGCGAGGGCCGGGGTCCGTATGCCTGCCACGCGGGTGCCGGGGGTGCGCGACTTGCGGTGCGACGCCAAGGGAGGCGACTCCTTCCAACGCTCCGCCTACCGGGTTAGCTGTCGGGTTCGGGCGGGTGCTTGGAAGGGTTGCCCTACGGCCGCTCCGCGAGGGAGTGGGCCGATTCACCCCATGGTCTCGGTGGGTCCCCGGCTCCGGCTGCCGCGATCGGCAGGGACGGACTCGGCGGAGGCCGCGCGGCCCGGCGAGGTTCGCCGGTGGGGGTCGTGCGGCCCGCCCGCACCGTAGCCAACCGGTGTGGCGCCTGTGAAGGTTGATGGGTGATATGCCCGATACATTTTCGTGACCTTGCGCGCGGGGTGACCCAGGGTGATATATCGGTTCTGAAGGGTGAAGACCCTGCTCCGGCTGCCGGAAACCGGGGATGTTCCCGGGGTGGCCTCAGGTTGTCGGTGGAGCGCCCTAGACTCGGAGAGCGATGAGCAGCCTCTTTGACGACAGCTTCCTGGCGGACCTCCAGGCCCAGCGGGGCCCCGAGGGCGAGCCCCCGCCACCGCCCGAGGACGAGCACGTACCGGAGCCGATCCCGGACGACCTGTTCGGCGGGAAGTTCGACCTGCCGCCGGAACGGGACACCCACTACCGCGACGGCGCCCCACGCCCGGTGATCGACGCCGCCGCACTCCTCGAAGGGCTGAACGACAACCAGCGCGCCGCCGTCGTGCACTCCGGCTCCCCGCTGCTCATCGTGGCCGGCGCCGGTTCCGGCAAGACCCGCGTGCTCACCCACCGCATCGCCCACCTGCTGGCCGAGCGGCACGTCCATCCGGGCCAGATCCTCGCGATCACCTTCACCAACAAGGCCGCGGGCGAGATGAAGGAGCGCGTCGAGCAGCTCGTCGGCCCGCGTGCGGGCGCCATGTGGGTCATGACGTTCCACAGCGCGTGCGTGCGCATCCTGCGCCGCGAGAGCAAGAAGCTCGGCTTCACGTCGTCGTTCTCGATCTACGACGCCGCCGACTCCAAGCGGCTGATGGCCCTGGTCTGCCGCGACCTGGACCTCGACCCCAAGCGTTTCCCGCCGAAGTCCTTCAGCGCCAAGATCAGCAACCTGAAGAACGAACTGATCGACGAGGAGGACTTCGCCGCCCGGGCGGCCGACGGCTTCGAGAAGACCCTCGCCCAGGCCTACGCGCTCTACCAGTCCCGGCTGCGCGAGGCGAACGCGCTGGACTTCGACGACCTGATCATGACGACGGTCAATCTGCTCCGCGCCTTCCCGGACGTCGCCGAGCACTACCGCCGCCGGTTCCGGCACGTCATGGTCGACGAGTACCAGGACACCAACCACGCCCAGTACGCCCTGGTGCGCGAGCTCGTCGGCACCTCCGAGCATTCCGCCGGCGCACCGTCCGAGGCCGAGGTCCCGCCCGCCGAGCTGTGCGTGGTGGGCGACGCCGACCAGTCGATCTACGCCTTCCGCGGCGCGACGATCCGCAACATCCTCCAGTTCGAGGAGGACTACCCGGACGCGACCACGATCCTGCTGGAACAGAACTACCGCTCCACCCAGACCATCCTGAGCGCGGCCAACGCCGTCATCGAGCGCAACGAGTCGCGGCGCCCCAAGAACCTGTGGACCAACGCAGGCACGGGCGCGCGGATCACCGGGTACGTCGCGGACACCGAGCACGACGAGGCCCAGTTCGTCGCCGACGAGATAGACCGCCTCACCGACGCGGGCGAGGCGAAGGCGGGCGACGTCGCCGTCTTCTACCGCACCAACGCCCAGTCCCGTGTCTTCGAGGAGATCTTCATCCGCGTCGGCCTGCCCTACAAGGTCGTCGGCGGCGTCCGCTTCTACGAGCGCAAGGAGGTCCGGGACGTCCTGGCCTACCTGCGGGTGCTCGCCAACCCCGAGGACTCGGTGCCGCTGCGCCGCATCCTCAACGTACCCAAGCGGGGCATCGGCGACCGTGCGGAGGCGATGATCGACGCCCTCGCCCAGCGAGAGAGGATCAGCTTCCCGCAGGCGCTGAAGCGCGTCGACGAGGCGTACGGCATGGCCGCGCGGTCGTCGAACGCCGTGAAGCGGTTCAACACGCTCATGGAGGACCTCCGTACGGTCGTCGAGTCCGGCGCGGGCCCGGCCACCGTCCTGGAGGCGATCCTCGAACGCACCGGCTACCTCGCCGAGTTGCAGGCCTCCACCGACCCGCAGGACGAGACCCGGATCGAGAACCTCCAGGAGCTCGCCGCCGTCGCCCTGGAGTTCGAGCAGGAGCGCGGCGAGGGCGAGTCGGTCGCGCTGTCCGACTTCCTGGAGCAGGTCGCCCTGGTCGCCGACTCCGACCAGATCCCCGACGAGGACGAGGACGGCTCCGGTGTCATCACCCTGATGACCCTGCACACCGCCAAGGGCCTGGAGTTCCCGGTCGTCTTCCTCACCGGCATGGAGGACGGCGTCTTCCCGCACATGCGCGCCCTCGGCCAGACCAAGGAGCTGGAGGAGGAGCGGCGCCTGGCGTACGTCGGCATCACGCGCGCGCGTGAGCGGCTGTACCTGACCCGGTCGACGCTGCGCAGCGCGTGGGGCCAGCCGTCCTACAACCCGCCCTCGCGGTTCCTGGAGGAGATCCCGGCCGCCCACCTGGAGTGGAAGCGGACGGGGGCGAGCGCGCCCGTGTCCTCCGGTCCGGTGTCGGGGGTGGCGGCTTCGCTGTCGTCGTCCCGTTCCCGCTCGTCGGCTTCGGGAGCCTCCGGTTTCGCCACCCGGCGGACCGCGGAGAAGCCCGTGGTGGCGCTGGCGGTCGGGGACCGGGTCACCCACGACCAGTTCGGCCTCGGCACCGTGGTCGCGGTGAAGGGCACGGGCGCCAACACGGAGGCGACGATCGACTTCGGGGACACCAAGCCCAAGCGGCTGCTGCTGCGGTACGCGCCGGTGGAGAAGCTGTAGGCGTCCGCCTCGACCCGTCGGGGGCGAACCCTACGACGGGTCGAGGCCGTGGCTGCGGAACCAGGCGAGCGGGTCGATCGCCGAGCCGCCGCCGGGACGGACCTCGAAGTGCAGGTGCGGTCCGGTCGAGTTGCCGGAGTCCCCGGAGAAGGCGATCGGGTCGCCGGCCTTCACGGTCGTACCGGAGGCGACCTGGTAGCTGGAGAGGTGGCAGTACCACGTCTCCGTGCCGTCCTTCGCCGTCACGATCATCATGTTGCCGTAGGCGGGGTTGAGCTGTGTGCGCACCGTGCCGTCGGTGGCGGCCATCACCGTCGCGCCGTACAGGACGGGGAAGTCGATGCCGGTGTGGACGGACATCCAGTTGATGCCGGACTGGCCGTAGTAGGCGCTGAGTCCGTGCTGCGCGACCGGGAGCGCGAACTTCGGCCGCAGCCGCTCCTTGCGGGCCGCTTCCTTGGCGGCCGCCTTGCGATCGGCCTCCTGCTGCGCCTCGAGGTCGATGCGCTCCTGGGTGCGGCTGGCCCGGTCGGCGAAGTCGTCGGCGCCGGCGGCGAGGCTCTCCAGCTGGGTGTCCAGCTTGATGTTGGCGGTGGAGGGTTTCACCGGCTGGGCGTCCGCCGCGGTCGTCGCCGTCTCCTGGGCGCCGTCGTCGGTCAGGTTGCCGACCGAGGCCGCGGCGATGCCGGCGACGCCCATCACGCACGCCGAGGGCACGGCCACCGTCAGCAGCGCGGAGCGTCTGGCGGGCGTACGGCGGCGGGAGCGGGACCCGGCGCGCGAGGCCGCGCGCGACGTGGGGGCGGGAACGGTCTCCTCCTGCTCGTCGAGCAGGTGCACCGCGGGCAGTTCACCGGTGTCGGCCGGCTCGGTGGCGGCGTGGGCCTCGTAGGGATCCTGGTCGAACGGCTCGCCCTGGTGCGCGTAGGACTCGGTCTGCGGTTCGTAGGCGTCGGACGCGGACGCCGGGGCGGTGGTGTCACCGCCGTCGGAGTTCCACTGCGTGGCGTCGTAGGCACCGCTGTCGAAGGTCTGCGTGCCCCAGTCCCATTGCTGGGTCTCGTCGGCGGGGTTCCCGGCCTGATCGGGCCGGAGCCATTCACCGGAGTCCCACTGGCCGCTGGTCTCCGGCGAGCCGGCCTGCGGCGGGATCACCGTCAGCAGGTGATGACCGGTGGCCCAGGCGGTCGCGTCGTAGCCGCCGGTGTCGTACGCGGACGGATACGGGGTCGCGTAGCCGTCGTACTGCCTGGTGTCGTGACCGCCCGCGGGCCAGTGCCCGGTGTCGTACGCGCCCGTGTCGTGGCCGCCGCCGGGAAGGTCGCCGAAGAGGGGGTCTGCGGTGAAGGCTCCGGTGGTGTGGTCGCCGGTCCCGAAGTGGGTGGCGGCAAAACCGGTGGAATCGTGTTCGCCGTACGTGGTGAGATCGCCGTACGGGGCTTCCTGCGTGCCGTACGCCGCATGGGGCGCCGAGACGGCATCGGAAGCCGGAGCCGGGTCCATGGTCCCCGACGGGTGACGGTCGTTCACCAACTTCTCTTTCGCCTCGACAACAGGGGCTGCCAGAGCAGTGCGGCGACTGTACCCGGCGGTATGCGGGCACGACAATCTTCCCCAGGTTTCGTGCGCGCAGGAAACGGGCAATCGGTTGTCTTTTGGCGGACGACGGGCGTGGTCTTGGCTTTTTGTTCGAAATTTGTTCGAGATGGCGAGGGGTGGCGGCGGTAAGTGAGCCGCCTCCGGCCGTTGTTGTTCGGACCACCGTCGAGGGGGACGCTCGGTTCCGGTTGCCTCGTGGCGCGGACGCCGGGCGTGTCGCGCCGCCGCGCGCCGTCTCCGTGCGGCGGCGACCCGGATCGGTCCGGGAGCACCGGCCGTCAGGCCACCGTCAGGCCACCGTCAGGCCTTCCGGACGGCCGGTGGACGGCTCTCCGGGATGCGCCGTGTCCAGGGCCTGCCGTATGCGGGTCGCCACGGCCGGGTGCACGGGCAGGGCGAGATGGCCCACGCCGCTCACGCATATGTTCACCGACGTCAGGTCGGGGTGCTCGACGCACGCCGACTCCAGCGGGTCCATGATGTGGTCGAGGTCGCTCCAGAAGGCGACGAAGTGCGTACGGCAGCCCGGCGCGGGCTGGGCGAGCTCCTCGAGCACCGGCGAGCCGGGACGCATCTGGCGCACGATGGGGTGCGCGTTGGCCAGCGGTGCGACGCGGGTGCCGGAGTGCGGGGTGCCGAGCGTGACGAGGGTCCGCACGCGGGCGTCACCCCCCAGTCGCTGCACGTAGTACCGCGCGATGAGCCCGCCGAGGCTGTGTCCGACCACATCGACCCGGCGGCTGCCCGTGCGTTCGCACACCTGCTCTATGTGCCGTCCGAGCAGTTCGGCCGCGATACGGATGTCGCAGGTCAGCGGCGAGTAGTTGAGCGACTCGATCTGCTGCCTGCCGTGCTGGGAGAGGCTGCGGCGCAACAGGACGAAGACCGACCGGTTGTCGATGAAGCCGTGCAGCAGCACCACCGGGGGTTTGGCCTCCGCCGGCAGCTGTGCGGTGCCGTCCTGGGCGGGCAGCGCGGGAGGCGCGCCCCGGCGCTCCTGGACGATGCCGGCGGGATAGAGCAGGAGGTGGCCCGCCAGGATCGCCAGCTCCAGGGCGGTCGCCTTCAACAGGGCCAGGGAGAGATCCGCCAGCCGGGTCGGCAGAAGACGCCGACAGAGCGGCAGGAAGGGAAGAGCTGCCTCGGTGACCTTCATGGCCGACCTCCTGTCGGCACGCGGGAGGACAGCCCTGTCCCCCGTGTGCCCTCATGGGAAATCGCCGCGAGAGCGGTCGACGGCGCGCGCGTGCGGTGCGTGGAGGGGGCGCGGTGGCACGGCGACCTCGGTGCGAATCCCTTGTACGCATGTTCCCACCGTTGCCCGAGTGGTGCACGGGCACGCGGTGCGTGGGCCTCGGAGGCCGGGAACGCTGCGCGATGAACGTGTCCCTCCGTGTGATTTGCCCCTCCCCGCGCACCGTGAAACTGCCGGTTGCGGGATGCTGGGGATAACGTTCGTTCACTTCCCCGGCCGGTTCGGGCCGAGGTGCCCGAACGATGTGTACGGCATGACGAATGTGTGCGGTACTTGTCGGTACGGATGGATGTAGTCGCTTCATGGAGGCAGTGATGGGTGTGGCAGCCGGTCCGATCCGCGTGGTGGTGGCCAAGCCGGGGCTCGACGGCCACGATCGCGGGGCCAAGGTGATTGCGCGGGCGCTGCGCGACGCCGGTATGGAGGTGATCTACACCGGGCTTCACCAGACCCCCGAGCAGATCGTCGACACCGCGATCCAGGAGGACGCCGACGCGATCGGCCTGTCCATCCTCTCCGGGGCGCACAACACGCTCTTCGCGGCCGTCATCGAGCTGCTGCGGCAGCGGGACGCGGCGGACATCCTGGTCTTCGGCGGCGGGATCATCCCCGAGGCGGACATCGCCCCGCTGAAGGAGAAGGGCGTCGCGGAGATCTTCACCCCGGGTGCGACCACGGCGTCCATCGTGGACTGGGTACGGGCGAACGTGCGGCAGCCCGCGGAGGCGTAGGCCGCGTTCGCGGCGCCCCGCGTGTGAGGGCAGGGTCCGCACCGCCGCTCCCGCGGGCAGTCGTGCCGCTGGGGCGGCACGGACGGGCGCGGCGGCACCCCGCGAGTGCCAAACCGCGTGACGTACCCCCGTGCCGCACCGGCCCGGGGTCGGCAAGGCCCAGGCATTGGCTGACGTGCCGAGTTCGGTCCAGTGACCCCGTACGACCGGTACGGCATCGGCTCGGTTCGCCTGCCTGCGCACGGTCAGGTGGCGGCCGGGGACAGTTCGGTCAGCATGGCCGCGCGCAGGCGCAGTGTGGTGACCAGCCGCTGGAAGGCCTCCGACCAGTAGCCGCCGGCTCCGGGCGACGCGTCCTCCGGCTCGTCCGGTGTGGCCAGGAGCGCGTCGAGACGGCCGGCCTCGGACGGATCGAGGCAGCGTTCGGCCAGGCCCATGACTCCGCTGAAACTCCATGGATAACTCCCTGCGTCACGCGCGATGTCGAGCGCGTCGACCACCGCCCGCCCGACCGGCGCCGCCCAGGGCACGGCACACACCCCGAGCAGTTGGAACGCCTCGGACAGGCCGTGCGTCTCGATGAACCCGGCCACCCACTCGGCCCGCCCGGCGGCGTCCAGCGTGCCGAGCAGCTGGGCGCGTTCGGCCAGGGACACCGCCCCCGGGCCGCCCGCCTCCGGCGCGGAGGGCTCCCCGAGCAGCGCCCGGGACCACGCCGCGTCGCGCTGCCGTACCGCCGCCCGGCACCAGGCCGCGTGCAGTTCGCCCTGCCAGTCGTCCGCCACCGGCAGCGCCACGATCTCCCGGGGCGTACGCCCGCCGAGCCGCCGCGACCAGCTGCCCAGGGGCGCCGCCTCCACCAGCTGACCGAGCCACCAGGACCGTTCGCCCCGGCCCGCCGGGGCCCTGGCCACCACGCCGTCGCGTTCCATGCCCGCGTCGCACTCGTGCGGCGCCTCGACGGTGAGCGTCGGTGTGTCCCGTGTGTGGTCGACGGCCACACACGCCCCGGCCCGGACCGCCATGCGTTCCGCCAGCGCGGAGCCGGGCAGCGCCGACAACAGCTCCGCCGCCGTCGCCCGTACGTTGCGGCTGCGGTCGGCCAGGGCCTGCTCGAGGAAGGGCTCGTCGTCCGGACCGAGTCCGGTGCGCAGCGAGTCCAGGAACATCAGGCGGTCCTCCGCCCGCTCCGTCGCCCAGCTCGCCGCGAGGAGCTCCCGCGCGGTGGCCGGCTCGCGGGAGCGGAGGGCGTCGAGGAGGGCGACCCGCTCGGCGAAGAGGCCCTCCTCCCAGAGCCGCCGTATGCCCTCGGTGTCGTGGAGACGGGGCGCGGACGCGCCGCCGCCCGGTGCGGAACGCAGGGCGAACCGCCAGTCGGGGTTGAACCGGGCCAGCCACAGGGCGCGCGGCCCCGCGAACCGCAGTGCCGCCGGACGCAGGTCGGTCCGTCCCCGTGCGGCGTCGAGCAGGGCGGGCAGCGCGGCGGGGGGTGCCGCGAACCCGCGGGCGTTCGCCGCCGCCAGCCACTGGGGCAGCAGCTCCATGAGGTCCGGGGCCGTGCCCCGGCGCCCACCGCCGGGGGCGCCGGGGCGGTCGGCGAGCAGCATCGCGAGCCGGCGCGCGGCGGCGGACGGCAGCGGAGGGCGCGGGTCCTCGGGGGCGGGCCGCGGACGCTCCGCGGCCCGCGACGGCCGCAGGCCGGCGCGTCGCCGTACGGTCGCCACGGCCGCCGCGTCCAGCAGGGCGGACGGCGCGTCCGGTCCGGGCGCGGAGCCCGCCGGTGTGCGCCGGTCCGTGCCCAGCAGGGCCGTGGTCACCAGCTCCTCCCAGGAGTCCGGGAGGGACGTGCCCACGGAGGTGGTCGTCCTGCTCATGAGCTTCCTTCCCGAAGGGTGTCCCGGCGCGGCCGCATGCCCACGCGCACCGAGTGTCCAGTGATGTCCGAAAGATTCCCGGAGTGGGTGGGAACGGGGGCGAGCGTGCCGCTCAGCACAGCGTCACCACCTCGCCGGACCCCTCCGGCCATGCCGCCAGTGGAGTGAATCCCTGGTGGCCGCACTCGCCGAAGACCCTGACCGGGGCGCCGCCCGACAGAGCGACCAGACGCCACAGACCGGGGCGGGACCGCGCGGCCGGCGTGAGCGGCAGGGCCGCGTCCTCGTCGGCGTCGGCCAGCTGCCAGCCGTCACCGTCCGGAGCCGGTATCACCCGGTCCAGCGTCACCGGAACCGAGTCCAGCCAGGGGTCGTCGCGCAGCGCCTCGCCGTAGCGGGCGGCCGCCCGGGCCGTCGTCGTCCCTGGCGGCCGTACGTCCGTCGGTGCGGGCGGCGCGAACCGTTCGCCCAGGGCCATCCGCGGCTGCCCCGCTCCCGGGTACGCGGACAGCTCCGCGTCGAGGGCCAGTCCCACCGGCAGCGCGAGCTCCGGAGCGCGGCCCGCCGCACCGTAGGAGAGGAGCAGCGCCGTGCGCCCCGAGTCCGTGCCGTACAGCCAGACGCGGCGGGTCGTCAGACGGCTGTCCGCCGTGTCGTACTGGGCGAGGACCAGCCAGTGGTCCCGTATCGCCGGGCCGTCCGCCGACGCGGGCAGGCCGACACGGGAACGGACCGTCGCGGCCAGGCCCTCCGGCAGCCGCTCCCGGCGCAGCCAGCCCCGGCCGAGGAGGTGGAGCAGCGCGCACTCCTCCAGCAGCCGCACCGGTCCGCCCGGCCCGGCGCCCGCGAACGCCCCCAGTTCCCGCACCCGGGCGGCCAGTCCCGGCGCCTGGGCGTCGACCATGCGGGCCGCGGTCTCCTCCCACAGTCCGTACCCCGACTGCTCGGCCGCCGCCAGGCCGCCGCGGAGCAGATCCGCCAGACGCTGCTCCAGCTCCACCGCGCCCGCCGTCACCCGCTCGGCCCGGCGCTCCGCCCTGCGCCGCGACGCCTCCGGGCCGGCGGAACCCGAGGAGCCCGAGGACTCCCCGGTCCGCTTCCGTTCCGCGCGCGTGCGCCGGCCCGTGATCCACCGCTCGGCCCACTCCGGCGCCTCCCCCCGCGGCACCGCCCCGTCCCCGTCCGCCCAGAGCAGCAGCAGACCGAGCGCGTGCTCGCACGGGGACTCACGGCTCGGGCAACTGCAGTGGTACGCGGGCCCGGAGGCGTCCGCGACGTCGACGACCGTCCGGTACGGAGTGCTTCCGC
This sequence comes from Streptomyces sp. 12E, assembly GCF_055633275.1. Taxonomy (NCBI): domain Bacteria; kingdom Bacillati; phylum Actinomycetota; class Actinomycetes; order Kitasatosporales; family Streptomycetaceae; genus Streptomyces; species Streptomyces sp. 12E. Next base: position 4,478,767 of record NZ_JBVNCJ010000001.1, read on the forward strand.
CGCCCTCGCACAGACCCCACACCGTCCCCTCGCCCGAACTGCCGGCCCCGGTCCACGGACCGGCCGTGCCGAGTCTGCTTCCCGCCGTGCGTGACGCGGAGTCAGGCGCCAGCGCCAGCACCTGGTCCGCGGTCCGGCGCACCCCCTGCTGAGTCATGCCGTCGAAACTAGATCCTGGCACTGACAATCGCCCCGGCGATTGCTTCCGTACAGGTCAGAGCGATTGTCAGTGGCGTGGTGCACGGTTGGTGACAGATCCGGACCGGCCGAGCTGGAGGGGGACTCAACCATGCCTGTCCCTGTTGAACCGACGTCCGTAGACCCGAGCCGGGACGGCTCCGCGCCCGCGGACGCGCCGTCCGCGCAGACCCTGCGACCGCACGCCGAGGACGCCTTCGCCGCCGAACTCGCCGCGCTGGCGGCGCAGGACGACCACCCCCGCCCCGCCCGCTGGCGGCTGTCGCCGTGGGCCGTCGCCACCTACCTGCTCGGCGGCACGCTGCCGGACGGCACGGTCGTCACGCCGAAGTACGTCGGTCCGCGCCGCATCGTCGAGGTCGCGGTGACCACCCTCGCCACCGACCGCGCCCTGCTCCTGCTCGGTGTGCCCGGCACCGCGAAGACCTGGGTCTCCGAGCACCTGGCCGCCGCGGTCAGCGGTGATTCCACCCTGCTCGTGCAGGGCACGGCCGGCACGCCGGAGGAAGCCATCCGCTACGGCTGGAACTACGCCCGGCTGCTCGCCCACGGCCCGAGCCGCGACGCCCTCGTGCCCAGCCCGGTGATGCGGGCCATGGCGGAGGGCATGACGGCCCGCGTCGAGGAGCTGACCCGCATCCCGGCCGACGTCCAGGACACGCTGATCACCATCCTGTCGGAGAAGACGCTGCCGATACCTGAGCTGGGCCAGGAGGTGCAGGCGGTCCGCGGCTTCAACCTGATCGCCACGGCCAACGACCGCGACCGCGGGGTCAACGACCTGTCCAGCGCCCTGCGCCGCCGCTTCAACACCGTGGTGCTGCCGCTGCCGGAGACCCCGGAGGCGGAGGTCGACATCGTCTCGCGCAGGGTCGACCAGATCGGCCGCTCCCTCGACCTGCCGGCCGTGCCCGACGGCATCGACGAGATCCGCCGGGTCGTCACCGTCTTCCGCGAGCTGCGCGAGGGGGTCACCACCGACGGCAGGACGAAGCTCAAGTCGCCCAGCGGCACGCTGTCGACCGCCGAGGCGATCTCCGTGGTCACGGGCGGGCTGGCGCTGGCCGCCCACTTCGGCGACGGCGTGCTGCGGGCCGGGGACGTCGCCGCGGGCATCCTCGGCGCGGTCGTCCGCGACCCGGCGGCGGACCGCGTCGTCTGGCGGGAGTACCTGGAGACCGTGGTCCGCGAGCGTGACGGCTGGAAGGACTTCTACCGGGCCTGCCGGGAGGTGAGTGGATGAGCGGCGGGAAGGCGGACACCGCGGGACCGCTGCTGCTCGGCGTGCGGCATCACGGGCCGGGGTCCGCGCGGGCCGTACGGGCGGTGCTGGAGGAGGCCCGGCCGTCCGCCGTGCTGATCGAGGGCCCGCCGGAGGCGGACGCGCTGGTCCCGCTCGCCGCCGAGAAGGACATGCGGCCGCCGGTCGCGCTGCTCGCCCACGCGGTGGACGAGCCCGGCCGCTCGGCCTTCTGGCCGCTGGCCGGGTTCTCCCCGGAGTGGGTCGCCGTCCGCTGGGCGCTGGAGCACGAGGTCCCGGTCCGTTTCATCGACCTGCCGGCCGCGCACACACTGGCCTGGGGGAGCGACGAGGACCACGAGCCCGGCACGGACGACGGCGTGCGGGTCGATCCCCTGGGAGTGCTCGCCGAAGCCGCCGGGTACGACGACGCCGAGCGGTGGTGGGAGGACGTCGTCGAGCACCGGGGCGTCGGCGCGGGGGACCCGGTCGCGCCGTTCACCGCGCTCGAGGAGGCCATGACCGCGCTGCGGGAGGAGTGCGGAAGCGGGGGACACCGGCGGGACCTCGTGCGCGAGGCGCACATGCGGCTGCGGATCCGGGCGGCCCAGCGGGAGTTCGAGGACGGCGTGGCCGTGGTCTGCGGGGCGTGGCACGTGCCGGCGCTGCGGCACAAGGCCGCCGTCGCCGCCGACCGCGCCCTGCTGAAGGGGCTGCCCAAGGCGAGGACGGACATGACCTGGGTGCCCTGGACCCACCGCAGGCTCTCCCGGACGAGCGGCTACGGCGCGGGCATCGACTCCCCGGGCTGGTACGAGCACCTGTTCGGCGCGCCGGACCGGCCGGTCGAGCGGTGGCTGACCAAGGTGGCCGGGCTGCTGCGGGCCGAGGACCGGACCGTCTCCTCCGCGCACGTCATCGAGGCCGTACGGCTGGCGGAGACCCTCGCCGCGCTGCGCGGACGTCCGCTGCCCGGTCTGAGCGAGACGACCGACGCCGTACGGGCGGTGATGTGCGAGGGCTCCGAGGTACCGCTGGCGCTGGTGCACGACCGGCTGGTCGTCGGCGACGTGCTCGGGGAGGTGCCGGCGACCGCCCCCGCCGTGCCGCTGCAGCGGGACCTCGCGCGGATCCAGCGCCGGCTGCGGCTGAAACCCGAGGCCGGGGAGCGGGAGCTGGAGCTGGACCTGCGCAAGGAGACCGACGCGGAGCGCGGCAGACTGCTCCGCCGGCTGCGGCTGCTCGGCATCGGCTGGGGAGAACCCGCTGCCGCACGCGGCGGCACGGGGACCTTCCGGGAGACCTGGAGACTGCGCTGGGAGCCCGAGCTGTCCGTGCGGGTCGCCGAGGCCGGGGTCTGGGGGACGACCGTGCTCGCCGCCGCCACCGCCAAGGCGGAGGCGGACGCCGTCGGCGCGCGGGACCTCGCCGAGGTCACCGGGCTCGCCGAACACTGCCTGCTGGCCGCGCTGCCCGGGGCGCTGCCCACGGTGATGCGGATCCTCACCGACCGCGCGGCCCTCGACACGGACGTCGGCCATCTCGCTCAGGCGCTGCCCGCCCTGGTCCGCTCGCTGCGCTACGGCGACGTGCGCGGCACCGACACGGCGGCGCTGGCCGAGGTCGCCGCGGGTCTCGCCGAACGGGTCTTCGTCGGACTGCCCCCGGCCTGCGCCGCGCTGGACGCGGACGCCGCCGACGAGATGCGGCGCCACGTCGACGCGGTGCACGGCGCGGTGGGCCTGCTCGGCGACGACCCCGCGCCGGGCCACGGGAAGCTGCGCGCCCGCTGGCAGTCGGTCCTGCGGACCCTCTCCGTACGGGACACCGTGCCCGGTGTCATACGGGGGAGGTCCGTGCGGCTGCTGCTGGACGACGGGGAGCTGGCGCGGGACGAGGCGGGGCGGCTCATGGGGCTTGTGCTGTCGCCGGGCACACCGCCGGCGGACGCGGCCGCGTGGATCGAGGGCTTCGTCGGCGGCTCCGGCGGCGGACTGCTCCTGGTCCACGACGAACGGCTGCTCGGGCTGGTCGACGCGTGGCTGACGGGCGTACCGGCGGAGGCGTTCACGGACGTACTGCCGCTGCTGCGGCGGACGTTCTCGGCGTACGAGGCCGGGGTGCGGCGCGCCCTGGGCGAACTGGTCCGGCGCGGACCGGGGACACCCGGCGGCACGGCGGCCGCTGTCTCCGGCGTCCCAGGCTTCGACCCCGACCCCGACACCGCCCGCGCGGACGCCGTGCTGCCGGTCCTGCGGCTGCTGCTCGGACCGGCCGGGGAGGACGAGGGGGCACGCGACGGGCTCGTGGAGGCGACGGGATGACGGACGCGCAAGGAGAGGCGGAGATGCCGGACACGACGACGGATCCGGCGCGGGAGCGGCTGCGGCGCTGGCGGCTCGTACTCGGCGGGGACACGGCCGACGGAACCGGATGCGAGCTGTCCGGGCAGGACGCCGCGATGGACGGGGCGCTCGCCGCGCTCTACGGCAAGGGGGACGGACCGCGGGCGGACCGCGACCGTTCGGCGGGGCTCGGCGCGTCGGCGCCCTCGGTGGCCCGCTGGCTCGGGGACATCCGGGCCTACTTCCCCTCCTCCGTCGTCCAGGTCATGCAGCGCGACGCCATCGACCGGCTCGGTCTCGCCACGCTCCTGCTGGAACCGGAGGTGCTGGAGGCCGTCGAGGCCGACGTCCACCTGGTCGGCACGCTGCTGTCGCTCGGCAAGGCCATGCCGGAGACGGCGAAGCAGACGGCACGGGCGGTCGTGCGCAGGGTCGTCGAGGACCTGGAGAAACGGCTCGTCACCCGCACCCGGGCCACCCTCACCGGCGCCCTCGACCGCAGTGCCCGCGTCAACCGGCCACGCCACCACGACATCGACTGGAACCGCACGATCGCGGCCAACCTCAAGCACTACCTCCCGGAGCACCGGACGGTCGTGCCCGAGCGGCTCATCGGCCACGGGCGTGCCTCGCGGTCGGTGAGGAAGGAGGTCGTCCTCTGCGTCGACCAGTCCGGGTCGATGGCGGCGTCCGTCGTGTACGCGTCGGTGTTCGGGGCGGTGCTCGCCTCCATACGGTCGATCGACACCCGGCTGGTCGTCTTCGACACGGCGGTCGTGGACCTCACCGACCAGCTCGACGACCCCGTCGACGTGCTCTTCGGCACCCGGCTCGGCGGCGGCACGGACATCAACCGGGCGCTGGCGTACTGCCAGGCGCGGATCACCCGGCCGGCGGAGACGGTGGTCGTGCTGATCAGCGACCTCTACGAAGGGGGGATACGCGACGAGATGCTCAAGCGGGTGGCGGCGATGAAGGCGTCGGGGGTGCAGTTCGTGACGCTGCTCGCGCTGTCCGACGAGGGAGCGCCCGCGTACGACAGGGAGCACGCGGCGGCGCTCGCCGCGCTGGGCGCACCGGCGTTCGCCTGCACACCCGATCTGTTCCCGGAGGTGATGGCGGCGGCGATCGAGAAGCGTCCGCTACCGGTACCGGACGCGGCGTGAGGAGCGGACCTGGGGGCGGTGGAAACGGACATGAGCACCCATCGGTGGCGGAGGGCTTGCGCCCCCTCGGGAGTCGCGCGCAAGGACCGGCGCCGTTCGACGAAGGACCCGTGAAGTGCCCCCCGCCGCCCCGTCGTCCGTGAGGACCCGCCCCTCTTGATCCGGTCTTGATCCGGTCAGCAGGCTCTCCCGGTGCCGCTCCGCGCACGATGCGCGCGGCGGTGGGGCGGCGTGCGGTCCGGTGGGCGCTCCTGGCGGGCGCGGTGTTCGTGCTCGGCGTGCTGTGCGGGGAACGGGCACGGGCGGCGGACGGCGGACCGGTCGAGGGCGCCCCCGCCCGCCCGCCCGCCGGCCGGCCGGCGGGCGGGCAGCCGCTCGGCCGCGGACCACGGCACGCCGCGGCACGGTGACGTGTACGCCGTCCCCGCGCACCACCGGCCGTCGCTCCGGCCCGTACCCGGCGCCGCCGTGCGCGCCGAGGCGGCCGGTACGCGGGACCCGCACCGGGACGTCCCGGTCTCGCCCGCCCAGGGGGTGCCCCTCCCTCGCTGCGGACGCACACGCGCGAGGGCGCGGCAGCCGACCCGCCCGGACACCTTCCGTGCGCCCTCCGTGTCCCGGCGGAAGCCGTGGCGGACCCCGCCGTGGAGTCCGGCTGCACCCCCCGCGTCCCACCCGTGTCTGACTCACGGGTAACAAAGATCTCCGCGGGGCGTCAGGACCCGGACAGCCGAAAGCCGTCGGTCTGTCGGGTCGGAAGGAACCCCGTGGAGGGGCGGCCGGCCCCATTGGGGCGGGACCCGGCCCCCGCGCCCCGGAGAACAGGGCGGCCACCGCCCCTCCGGGCTGTTCGCCAGGGCCTCACCGGGCCGACCCCAGCCCGGTGAGGCCCCTCACGCCAGGCACGCCGTGCCAGGGACGGCGGCATCATGTGACAGGTATCACCGCTCACGTGTGACCCGCGATTTAGAGAGGTCCCCCAAGCGGCGATAACCTGCGAGACGGACATGCCGCGCGCTCGGACACCGTGTGCGCCTCCCTTGTGACACAGCGGACGTCACGTTGCCCTTCGCGGCACGCCCACGCATCCAACGAACCGCGAGATCACTGATAGGGACGGAAGCGCGTGGACCTGTTCGAGTACCAGGCGAGGGACCTCTTCGCCAAGCACGATGTACCGGTGCTGGCCGGTGAAGTCATCGACACGCCTGAGGCGGCCCGCGCAGCCACTGAGCGGCTCGGTGGCAAGTCCGTCGTCAAGGCCCAGGTGAAGGTCGGTGGCCGCGGCAAGGCCGGCGGCGTCAAGCTCGCCGCCACCCCCGACGAGGCGGTCGAGCACGCGACCAACATCCTCGGTATGGACATCAAGGGCCACACGGTCCACAAGGTGATGATCGCCGAGACCGCCCCGGAGATCGTCGAGGAGTACTACGTCTCCTTCCTCCTCGACCGTGCCAACCGCACCTTCCTCTCCATCGCCTCCGTCGAGGGCGGCATGGAGATCGAGGAGGTGGCGGCCACCCGCCCCGAGGCCGTCGCCAAGACCCCGATCGACGCCAACGAGGGTGTGACCCCCGCCAAGGCCCGCGAGATCGTCGAGGCGGCGAACTTCCCGGCCGAGGTCGCCGACAAGGTCGCCGACGTCCTGGTCACCCTGTGGAAGACCTTCGTCGCCGAGGACGCGCTCCTCGTCGAGGTCAACCCGCTGGCCAAGGTCGCCTCCGGCGACGTCATCGCCCTGGACGGCAAGGTCTCCCTGGACGAGAACGCCGAGTTCCGCCAGCCGGAGCACGAGGCCCTGCAGGACAAGGCCTCGGCCAACCCGCTCGAGGCCGCGGCCAAGGAGAAGAACCTCAACTACGTCAAGCTCGACGGCGAGGTCGGCATCATCGGCAACGGCGCGGGTCTCGTCATGAGCACCCTGGACGTCGTCGCCTACGCCGGTGAGGCCCACGGCGGCGTCAAGCCCGCCAACTTCCTCGACATCGGTGGCGGCGCCTCCGCCGCCGTCATGGCGAACGGCCTGGAGATCATCCTCGGCGACCCGGACGTCAAGTCCGTCTTCGTCAACGTCTTCGGCGGCATCACCGCCTGCGACGAGGTCGCCAACGGCATCGTGCAGGCGCTGCAGCTGCTGAAGGACAAGGGCGAGGAAGTCACCAAGCCCCTCGTCGTCCGTCTCGACGGCAACAACGCCGAGCTGGGTCGCAAGATCCTCTCCGACGCCAACCACCCGCTGGTGCAGCGCGTGGACACCATGGACGGCGCGGCCGACAAGGCCGCCGAGCTCGCGGCTGCGAAGTAAGGAAGAGGGACTCAGACAGCCATGGCTATCTTCCTCAACAAGGACTCCAAGGTCATCGTCCAGGGCATGACCGGTGCCACGGGCATGAAGCACACCAAGCTCATGCTGGCCGACGGCACGAACATCGTCGGTGGCGTGAACCCCCGCAAGGCCGGCACGTCCGTCGACATCGACGGCAACGAGATCCCGGTCTTCGGCACGGTCGCCGAGGCGATGGAGAAGACGGGCGCCAACGTGTCCGTCCTCTTCGTCCCGCCGGCCTTCGCCAAGGCCGCCGTCGTCGAGGCCATCGACGCCGAGATCCCGCTCGCGGTCGTCATCACCGAGGGCATCGCGGTGCACGACTCCGCCGCCTTCTACGCGTACGCCGTGGAGAAGGGCAACAAGACCCGGATCATCGGCCCGAACTGCCCGGGTCTGATCACCCCCGGTCAGTCGAACGCCGGCATCATCCCGGGCGACATCACCAAGCCGGGCCGCATCGGCCTGGTCTCGAAGTCCGGCACGCTGACGTACCAGATGATGTACGAACTGCGTGACATCGGCTTCTCCTCGGCCGTGGGCATCGGCGGCGACCCGGTCATCGGCACCACGCACATCGACGCGCTCGCCGCGTTCGAGGCCGACCCCGACACCGACCTGATCGTGATGATCGGCGAGATCGGCGGCGACGCCGAGGAGCGGGCCGCGGCCTTCATCAAGGAGAACGTGAAGAAGCCGGTCGTCGGCTACGTCGCGGGCTTCACCGCGCCCGAGGGCAAGACCATGGGCCACGCCGGCGCCATCGTCTCCGGTTCCTCCGGCACGGCCGCCGCGAAGAAGGAGGCCCTCGAGGCCGCCGGCGTCAAGGTCGGCAAGACCCCGACCGAGACGGCGAAGCTGGCGCGCGCGATCCTCGCAGGCTGAGTCACTCGCCAGAGCACGGCACGGGTGGGCCCGTTCCCCGCGGTGGGGGACGGGCCCACCGTCGTCTCCGCCGGCCGCTACCGCGCCTGCGGCACCAGGCGTCCCGGTCCCCGCGGCAGTTCCCCCCGCAGCCGGGTGCGCAGCTCACGCTGGTCCTCCGACAAGGGGCCGGGCGCCACCCGCGGCGGAACACCCTGCACCGTCTCGCCCGGTGGCACCGGCGGCTCGTAGCGGGTCGGGGCGGTGTACAGGGTGAGCGCCGTGGCGCCGATCAGCGCGACCGTGAACGCGACGGCGGACCGGGTCCAGAACCGGGCCCGGCGCTCGCTGCCGTCGCGCACCACCGGAGGCTCGGCCGCCCGCAGCCGCCCGGTGCAGGCCAGTTCGGCCAGCCGCCGGTGCAGCTCCCGCGGGTCCGACAGCTCGGGGAGCCGGGCGGCGACGGTCTCGCGCGCGTGCGTCAGCCGGCCGGCCGTCGCCCGGGTGCTCGCCTCCGTCTCCGCCGCAGTCTCGGGCAGACCGAGACCGAGCCCGTCGTACAGCAGGAGTGCACGGCGGTACGGCGGCGGCAGGCGCAGCAGGACCTCCAGGAGCGCGCGGTCGTCCTCGTCCGGGGGCGGCGGTTCGGCCTTCCGGCGGTGGCGGCGGAACCGGTGCCACGGGGAGAGCGCCCACTCGTACGCCGCCGCGCGCACCCAGCCGGCCGGGTCCGGGTCCCGGGCCACCTCGGGCCAGCGGTCCCAGGCCAGCTGGAAGGCCCGCTCCACGGACTCGCGGGCGAGTGCGCGGCGGCCGGTGAGCAGATAGGTCTGCCGGACGAGGGCAGGGGCGCAGAAGGAGTACAGGGCGTCGAAGGCCTGGGCGGGCGTCAGGAGCGCCTCCCGGGAGGCGGACGATGGCGGGGGCGCCTGCGCGAACGCGGAGGGATCCGGCGCGACCGCTCCGAGGCGGCCCTCGCCGCCCGGTTCGTCCGGGCGCACCGTCACCACCGCGGTGACCTCCTCCTTCCGGTGAACGGACACGGACTCCCGCGTTCCCGCACCGGCGGCCCCTTCCGCCAGACCGGCCAGCAGCTCCGCGTACGCCTCCCGGTTCCTGCCCCGGGGTGCGCTGCGGCCGGACTCCCACGCGCGCACCGTCTCCGGCCGGACTCCCATGCGTTCCGCGAGCTGAGGCCGCGTCAGCGAGGCCGCCTCGCGCAGGCGTCGGCGTTCGTCGGGTGAGGGGAGCGGGGTGGCGGGGCTCCGTGTCACTGGGCGCCCCTCCGTCCAAAAAAGTACATAAACGTATATTGAGCGACACGGCCATGGTTCGCCCGTTACACCGGGAAGGCGCGTGTCGTTGGGAGCATGGCGCACGTGACCCAGAAGACCGCTCGCCGTACCACGTCGGCCGCCCTGCTCACCAGGCTGCGCGACCGCTCGCCCGGGCTCGCCTCCGGCCTCCTCGGCGGCGCCCTCGCGGCCGGGCTGGGGCTCGCTGTGCTCGCCGCGCTCGTGATCCTGCTGTGGATCAGTTCGCCCTATCCCGACAGCGGGCCCGGCGGTGCCCTGCGCCTCGCGGCGGCGCTGTGGCTGCTGGCCCACGGCGTCGAACTGGTCCGCGCCGACACGCTCTCCGGCGTCCCCGCACCCGTGGGCGTCCCGCCGCTGCTGCTGCTCGCGCTGCCGGTGTGGCTGCTGCACCGGGCGGCCCGCGACGCGGCGGAGGGCGGCGCGGGCGGTGAGGCCCCGCTCGTTCCCGGCCGTACGGCGTGGACGGGGGTCCTTCTCGGCTACCTCGCCGTCGGCGTCCCCGCCGCGCTCTCCTGCGCGGGCGGCGTGCTGCGGCCGGCGTGGCAGTGGACCGCGGTGTGCGTGCCGCTGGTCGCCGGACTGGCCGCCGGGGCGGGGGTGTGGACGGCGTACGGCCGCCCGAGCGGACCGCTGGAGCGGGTGCTGGGGGCGGTGCTGCCCAGGGGAGTGCGCCATCTGCTCCTCGGACCGGACGGCCGTCCCGGAGCGGCGGCGCGGGCGGCGGCGGCCGGGGCGACGGTGCTGTCCGGCGGCGGGGCGCTGCTCCTCGCGGTGTCGCTGGGACGGCACGGCGGGGAGGCCCGGCAGGCGTTCCTGCGGCTGACGGAGGGCTGGTCGGGATGGCTGGCGGTGCTGCTGCTCTGCGTCACCCTGGCGCCGAACGCCGCGGTGTGGGCGGCGGCGTACGCCCTCGGCCCCGGCTTCCTCCTCGGGACCGGCGCCCCGGTGACCCCGTTGTTCTCCCCGCCCGCCCCGCCGCTGCCGCCGTTCCCGCTGCTCGCGGCGGTACCGGACGCGGGAGCGGGGACCGCGCCGAACTGGGCGGCGGCGGCGCTGCCGGTGGCGGCCGGACTGGTGACGGGGTGGTTCGTGGGACGGGGCGCCGCGAGGAGCGGCCCTGCGCCCGCACCGGCCTGGACCCGTGGCCGGACCGCCGGGGCGGCGGGACTGGCGGCCGTGCTGTGCGCGGCCCTGCTGTCCGTGCTCGCCGCGCTCGCGGGCGGGCCGCTGGGGGTGGCCGCGCTCTCCCGGTTCGGCCCGGTGTGGTGGCAGGTGGGAGCCGCGACCCTGGCGTGGCTCACGCTGGTGGCGGTCCCCACGTCACTGGCGGTACGCGCCTGGCGCCGCCGCCCGCCCGGAGGCGGGCCGGGGGACCGGCTCCCGGGACCCGCGTCACCACGCAACCGCCGCGGACCGGGGAACCGGCTCCCGGGACCCGGCGCGCCCCGGAGCCGCCGTGCTTACGAGGAGGCGAGGCCCGCGCCGTCCGCACGCCGCCGGCCGGCCCCGCCGCTTCCGCGCGACGACCCCTGCCCGTCCCGCCGCACCCGGGGTTTCGCCCCCTCCTCCCGGGACTCCGCGTCCGGCCGGTGGGACTGGGACATGCCGTTCGGTGTGCGGGACGCGATCGCCGGCCCCGACGGGGAGCCCCCCGCCCCCGGCGCCCGGGAGTGAGCGCGGACGTCAGTCGGTCGTGCCCAGGAGGTCGCGCAGCTGCTCCGGGAGGAGATCGCCGCAGGACTGGCGGGCCTCCTGGGTGAGGGCGTCGTCGGTGCAGGTGTAGTAGTCGCTGTAGACCAGCTGGGCCGTGAAGGACGCGGCGACCAGGGCGAGCGCCAGCGATCCCGTGACCACTCCGCTCACCGCGGCCGCGGTCTGCGGGCGGCCCTTCGGCTCGGACGCCGGGGCGTCCGGGTCCTGCGCACGGGGCTTGGCGCGCAGGGCGCTGACGCCCCAGTACAGGGCCAGCGCGCCCAGCAGCAGCGCGACGTAAGGCCAGCCGAAGAGACCGAAGAAGAAGGCCCACATGCCGCACAGCAGGGCGTACCGCGCACGGCGCTGGGCCGGGTCCGTGGGGTCCCAGCGCACACCGGGCCCCTGGGGGCCGCCGCCCTGTCCCTCGGGGCGGCGCGGGCGCTCGCCGAAACCGCCGGAGGAGCGGCCGGGCTGCCGGTCGCTCCAGTTCCGGCCCCAGGAGGAGCGGCCGCCGCCCTCCCCGCCGGACGGATGCCTCGGCTGCCAGGGCCGGTCGGGAGTCCCCTCCGGCGGTGGCGCGAACGGATTGTCGTCCTGCGGCTCCGGGGCGCCCTGCGCGTCCTCGGGGCCGCGGGCCCCGCGGCGCCCGTCGTCGCCCTCGCCCCGGAGGGCGTCGGGCGGCGAGGCGGGGCGCTCCCGCAGCAGCACGGCGCCCCGGTCCCCTCCCCGGGCGGACTGCTGGGGGAACGTGAGAAGTCGCAGGCTGCGGTCCGGCATCAAGTGAGCGTCTTCCCCTTAATGAAGCACGGCGTGGTCCGGCGCGACCGCCTCGCACGACGTATCGACTACGACTGAGCTGGTGAGCCGGTGCGTTCCCGTCGGCTCTTCGCGGCCCGGGTCCGTCATCCTGTGAACGCCCGGTGCACGGTTCGCGTTCCCACGCGCCCGGCGTTCCAGGACCGGCTCCTCCCAGACGCTACCTTCCGGCCACGCCCCCGTCCCGTGGGGGCCGCCCGGTGTGCCGGTATCGTTGCTGACGGTCGGCCGCTTCGTAGGCTTCCCCGTATCCGGGGACGCGAAGCATTCGTAGGAATGTACAAAGCGCTGTGCCGCCGACCGTGCAGACGCTCCCCGAGAAAGGGCCCCACCGTGGCCGCCAAGCCCGTGGCCGAGCGCGCCAGGCGTCTCGTCGTGCTGGTCTCCGGATCCGGCACCAACCTCCAGGCGCTCCTCGACGAGATCGCCGCCACCGGCGCCGAGGCGTACGGGGCTGAGATCGTGGCCGTCGGCGCCGACCGCGAGGGCGTCGAAGGGCTGGCCCGCGCCGAGCGCGCCGGGCTGCCGACCTTCGTGTGCAAGGTCAAGGACCACGCGACCCGCGAGGAGTGGGACGCGGCGCTCGCCGAGGCCGTCGCCGCCCACGAGCCCGACCTCGTGGTGTCCGCCGGGTTCATGAAGATCGTGGGGAAGGAGTTCCTCGCGCGCTTCGGCGGGCGGTTCGTCAACACCCACCCCGCCCTGCTGCCCAGTTTCCCCGGGGCCCACGGCGTACGGGACGCGCTCGCGTACGGCGCCAAGGTCACCGGCTGCACCGTCCACTTCGTCGACGACGGCGTCGACACCGGGCCGATCATCGCGCAGGGCGTGGTGGAGGTCCGGGACGAGGACGACGAGGGCGCTCTGCACGAGCGCATCAAGGAAGTCGAGCGAAGGCTGCTCGTCGAGGTCGTGGGGCTCCTCGCCCGCAACGGCTATCGCATTGAGGGACGAAAGGTAGTTATCCAGTGACCGCCGAGAGCAACAAGCGGGCCATCCGACGGGCGCTCGTCTCCGTCTACGACAAGACCGGCCTCGAGGACCTCGCGCGCGGCCTGCACGAGGCCGGCGTGGAGCTCGTCTCCACCGGGTCCACCGCCGCGAGGATCGCCGCCGCGGGCGTGCCCGTCACCAAGGTCGAGGAGCTCACCGGCTTCCCCGAGTGCCTGGACGGCCGCGTCAAGACCCTGCACCCGAAGGTCCACGTCGGCATCCTCGCCGACCTGCGCCTGGAGGACCACCAGCGGCAGCTCGCCGAGCTGGGCGTGGAGCCGTTCGACCTCGTCGTCGTCAACCTCTACCCGTTCCGCGAGACCGTCGCCTCGGGCGCCACGCCCGACGAGTGCGTGGAGCAGATCGACATCGGCGGCCCGTCCATGGTGCGCGCCGCCGCCAAGAACCACCCGTCGGTCGCCGTCGTCACCAGCCCGGCGCGGTACGCGGACGTCCTCGCCGCGGTCCGGTCCGGCGGCTTCGAGCTCACCACCCGCAAGCGGCTCGCCGCGGAGGCCTTCCGGCACACGGCCGAGTACGACATCGCCGTCTCCACCTGGTTCGCCTCCGTCTACGCGCCCGCCGGGGACGCGCAGTTCCCCGAGTTCCTCGCCACCAGCCTGGAGCGCGCCCGCACCCTGCGCTACGGCGAGAACCCGCACCAGCCCGCCGCCCTCTACACCGCGGGCACGGGCGGCCTGGCCGAGGCCGAGCAGCTGCACGGCAAGGAGATGTCGTACAACAACTACACGGACACGGACGCCGCGCGCCGTGCCGCGTACGACCACGACGAGCCGTGCGTGGCCATCATCAAGCACGCCAACCCCTGCGGGATCGCGATCGGCGCGGACGTCGCCGAGGCGCACCGCAAGGCGCACGCCTGCGACCCGCTGTCGGCGTTCGGCGGTGTGATCGCGGTCAACCGCCCGGTGTCCAAGGAGATGGCCGAGCAGGTCGCCGAGATCTTCACCGAGGTCGTCGTCGCGCCCGACTACGAGGACGGCGCGCTGGAGGCCCTCGCCAAGAAGAAGAACATCCGCGTGCTGCGCGCCCCGGGCCGCCCCGACCACCCGGTCGAGGTCAAGCCGATCGACGGCGGCGCGCTCCTCCAGGTCACCGACCGCCTCCAGGCCGAGGGCGACGACCCGGCCACCTGGACGCTGGCCACCGGCGAGGCCCTCTCCGAGGCGGAGCTGGCCGAGCTGGCCTTCGCCTGGAAGGCGTGCCGCGCGGTGAAGTCCAACGCGATCCTGCTCGCCAAGGACGGCGCCTCCGTCGGCGTCGGCATGGGCCAGGTCAACCGCGTCGACTCCGCGAAGCTGGCGGTGGAGCGGGCGGGCGCCGAGCGCGCGGCCGGTTCCTACGCCGCCTCGGACGCGTTCTTCCCGTTCCCCGACGGCCTGGAGATCCTCACCGAGGCCGGCGTGAAGGCCGTGGTCCAGCCCGGCGGTTCGGTCCGCGACGAACTGGTCGTCGAGGCCGCGAAGAAGGCGGGTGTGACGATGTACTTCACGGGCACGCGCCACTTCTTCCACTGACGGTGTGTCCGCCCGTCCACGTGGACGGGCGGACACGGCCTTCTACTTGTCCACCTCGTACCGGCCTGCCTCGAGGAAGTGCCGCAGCTCCTCGGGCGTTCCGTCGATGACCTCCTCGGCTGCCGCGCGGAGCGCGTCGCTGATGTCCGGGTCGGCCAGTATGCGCGCGACGGCGACGCGGTCGTCCTCGGCCTGGGCGAGGCGGTAGCCGGTTTCGAAGAAGGCGCGGGCGGCTTCCGGGGTGCCGGCTTCGAGGGCTTTGACGACTTCGCGCTTGACGGCCTTGCCGGAGTCGGGGTCGCCGAGGACGCGGAAGAGGGCGACCTGGTCGTCCTCGAACTGCGCGAGGCGGTAGCCGGTCCTCAGGAACTCGCGCATGTCCTCCACGGTGCCGCCGAGGGCTTCGCCCGCTTCCCGCTCGACGCCCTTGCCGGAGTCGGGGTCGCCGAGGATGCGGAAGATGGCGAGGCGGAGTTCCTCCTCCGACATCTCGTCCACCGGCGTGCCGGGGCCGTCCGTGTCCGCCGCCGTCACGGCTACGGAGGACGGCGGCGCGTCCGAAGCGAAGGCCGGAGGGGTGAGGAGGAGGGCCGGCGTGAGCGCCGTGGCGGCCACCAGCAGAGCACCGCGGGTCAGTCTCATACGTGAACCTGCCTTGTGGGTAAGGGTCTTCAGGGAAGGCGGCGATCGTCGCCCCGTGCAGCCTCTCACCGTCCGCCCTGAAGATCACTGCCGGGAACAAGCAGTCCTGACGCCCCGTCATTGCCGGGTGGCGGACGCGCCGGTCCGGGACGGGGACGCCCTCCATGCCGCTTCCGCCGTTTCCGGGGCCGCTCGCCCCGGACGCGCCAGGGCCGTGCCCCCCCCGGACGGGGGGACACGGCCCTGACGGCGGTGTGCTCGGAGCGGTCGCCCTCAGTAACGCGGGCGGTTGAACCAGGCGCTGCCCGCGGCGTTGCCGACGAACACGGCGATCAGGATCGCCAGCACCGTGTGGATCAGGCCCACGAGGATGAAGGGGTAGATGCCGAGGATGGCGGTGATGATGCCGAAGATCAGCGTGGTGATGCGGACGCCGTTGCCGCCCTTGCCGAACTTGAGGGCCAGCACGAGCGCGAACACGCCCCACGCCAGCGCGAACAGGGTCAGACCCCAGAGCAGGCCGGACGAGTAGTCGGCGAGCTGCTCGAACGCGGGCTCCTCGCTCAGCGTCGGGTCGTCCTTCGCGGCCTCCACGCTCGCGGCGGTGATCGCGAACAGTGCCACGCCGATGAGCTGCAGGGCCACGATGATCCACAGCAGCACGCGTGCCGTGCTCACCGTTCCCGGCATGGACGTCGGCACCGGGGCGCCGGGGTAGGCGCCCACCGGCGGCGCCGCCGGGTAGCCGTACCCCTGCTGGGGCTGCTGGGGATAGCCGTAGCCGGGCGGCTGACCCTGCGGGGCACCATAGGGATTGTTCGGGTCGCCGAAACTCATGGCGGTTCTTCCTCCGTTGCGCTTCAGGTGCGGGGACGACGCGAGACTCGGCGCGGAGGAAGTTCTACAGATGCGGTCCGTCCCCCCGGTTCTGCCCGCGGCACTGTGCCCTCATCGTTCTTGACCTCTCCTTTCCTTGTCCAGGCGTAAGCCGTATGTGTTGTGCAAGTGCAACCTCACGATCTTGGCCGGAAACGGGTGATACGTGGTCGGAGGGTGTCATGGCCGCCCGGAATGCGGTCGGATTGGAACCAGGGCCCGGTCATCCGCGAGGATGGGGTCATGACCGCCCAGATTCTCGATGGCAAGGCCACCGCAGCCGAGATCAAGTCCGATCTGACCGCCCGCGTGGCGGCGCTGAAGGAGAAGGGCGTCACGCCCGGCCTCGGCACGATCCTCGTCGGGGAGGACCCCGGAAGCCAGAAGTACGTCGCCGGAAAGCACCGCGACTGCGCCCAGGTGGGCATCGCCTCCATCCAGCGCGAGCTGCCGGGCACGGCCACGCAGGAGGAGATCGAGGCGGTCGTCCGCGAGCTGAACGAGGACCCCTCCTGCACCGGTTACATCGTCCAGCTGCCGCTGCCCAAGGGCATCGACGAGAACCGCATCCTCGAACTGATGGACCCGGGCAAGGACGCCGACGGCCTCCACCCGATGAACCTCGGCCGTCTCGTCCTCAACGAGCCGGCTCCCCTGCCCTGCACCCCCAACGGCATCATCACCCTGTTGCGACGCCACGGCGTGGAGATCAAGGGCGCCGAGGTCGTGGTCGTCGGCCGCGGCGTGACCATCGGGCGCCCGATGCCCCTGCTGCTGACTCGGCGCAGCGAGAACGCCACGGTGACCCAGTGCCACACCGGCACCCGCGACCTGGCGGCCCACCTCCGGCGCGCGGACATCATCGTGGCCGCCGCGGGCAGCGCCCACCTGATCCGCCCCGAGGACGTCAAGCCGGGCGCGGCCGTCCTCGACGTCGGCGTCTCCCGCAACGCCGAGGGCAAGATCGTGGGCGACGTCCACCCGGGCGTGGCCGAGGTGGCCGGCTGGGTCGCCCCGAACCCCGGCGGCGTCGGCCCGATGACCCGGGCACAGCTGCTGGTCAACGTGGTCGAGGCGGCGGAGCGCAGTGTCGGCTGAGCGCGGCGCCCCGGACACCTCCGAGGAGCGGGCCGAGGACATCACGGTCCGCGACCCCGTCAGCGCACCCGACGCCGAGGGCAGGCCGCGCCGCACCACCCGGCGGTTCCCGCTGTTCACCAGGGACACCGCGCGCCCCGAGGGCGGGGGCAGGGCCGCCCCCGGCGACGCCCCCGCGCCCGCCCGCCAGTGGCCGATCCTCGCCGTGCTGCTCGCGGTCGGACTGGGGCTGCTGCTGACCGCGCTGGACCAGTTCCGGCTCGGTACGCTGCTGGTCGGCGTGGCCCTGCTGGCCGGGGCCCTGCTGCGCTGGCTGGTGCCGGACGTCGGCATGCTCGCGGTGCGCTCCCGCTTCACGGACATCGTCACGTACGCCGGGCTGGGCCTGGTGATCGCGCTGCTGGCGCTGATGGTGCAGCCGAAGCCGCTGCTGGAGATCCCGTTCCTGAAGGACACGCTGCACTTCACGGTCGACGGTTAACCGGGGGCGGAGCGCCGTGAACGGCGGCCCGTCCACACCCCCGTGAGAGGACGGGCCGCCACCGGGGACCACCTTCCTGCACCGTGAAGGGCCTGTTCAACGGCTGTCCGGCCGCTGTGGCACGGAAGTGACCATTCCGCTACGCCTCCCGGAATCCCCGTACGGCCTTGCGACGCGTCCGTATGCGACCGACCGGTGTCGATGTGTCGACGGACACGCGGTTGCGCGACGAAGTGGTGGGACAGTGGACCGGCGTGGACAAAGGAGGCGGTCCGGACGCCCCGCGCGCGGCTGCCCGGCTCCGTTCGGCCGAAGGGGCGACCGGTGGGACACTGGACCGCGAACGAGTAGGCGTGCGACGGTGCCTGCCCGCGGCTCCGACGCTCCCGTGCGCCCCCACCCCGGGAACTGAGACCCTGTCCGGCGGCATCCTCGTGGATAGTCACGACGGGGACTCGGCGAGGGGCACCATGCGCGAGGGAACAACCAGCACCAACCGGGGGGAAGAGGGGGGAAGCAATGCCTCGTTGGAAGGCCTTGCCGGATGAACTCGATCCGCAGATCAGGGAGTTCACGAGTCAGCTCAGGAGGGTCGTGGACCGCAGCGGCCTGAGCGTCGCGTCGGTCTCCGACCGCACGGGCTACAGCAAGACGTCCTGGGAGCGCTACCTGAACGGCCGGCTGCTCGCGCCCAAGGGCGCGATCGTGGCCCTGGCCGAGGTCACCGGGACCAACCCGGTGCACCTCACCACCATGTGGGAGCTCGCCGAGCGCGCCTGGAGCCGCTCGGAGATGCGTCACGACATGACGATGGAGGCGATCCGGATCTCGCAGGCGCGCGCCGCGCTCAGCGAGCTCGCCGGCCCGTCCTCCGGCTCGGGCGGCAAGTCCGCCCGCAAGGGCGCAGCCGCGGTCCGTCCGGGCGTCGCGGGGCCGGCCGGGGTCGTACCGAGCGTGCCGCCGCAGCCGACCGCCGCGGACGCGCGTGACGCCACCGGCGGCGTACGGGGGGACGGCGCGCGGGGCGGTGCGTCCGGGACGAACTCCTGGGGGGTCGCCGTGCCGGCGGACCCGCCGCGGACGGGCCGCCGCGCCCCCGGGGCCGCGGCGGGCGGGCGCACGCCGGGGCCCTCCGGCACCTACGGCGCGCCGCCCCCGGACGTGCCCGGCCAGGGCGGCTCCGGCGGCAAGCGGCGGACGTCGACGTTCATCGTCGGAGCGGTGGGAGCGCTGGTGGTGGTCGCCGCCGCGTTCTACGTCACCGGCACCGAGGACGGCAAGAACAAGGACGAGGCCCGGACGTCCCCCTCGCCCACCGCCACCGCCGGTGTCGACCTGCCCCCCGGCGTGAAGTGCAACGGCGACGGCTGCGCGGGCAAGGACGCCGAGGCCATGGGGTGCAGCGGTGACCTGGTGACCACGACCCGGACCGCGACCGTCGGCGCCACCACGGTGGAGGTCCGCTACAGCGAGGCCTGCGCCGCGGCCTGGGGGCGCATCACGCAGGGCGCCCAGGGGGACGAGGTCGAGATCGGCGCGGGCGCGGCGAAGAAGCAGAGCGACAGCATCACCGCCGCCGGCGACACGGTCGCGTACACCCCGATGGTGCCGGTGAAGGACGCGAAGGACGCGAAGGCCTGCGCGGTACTGGCCGCCACCGGTGAGAAGGGCTGCACCGAGTAGCGTCCCCGCACATGGCCCCGCGCGCCACATATATGGGTCCGTACGGACCCATATATGTGGGGGAAGCGTGGTGATGTGCATGGGGTGGCGAAAGACGGGCAGGCGAAAAGCACCCCCACGGGAATCCGGCACGGTCGGTCCCGACGGCGGCCGCCCCGTCCCCACCTCTCCCGGACGGAGCGGCCGCCCCTTATGCGCCACTCGGCTACCCGTCCACCCGGGCCGTCACTCTGTGGGGCGGGCCACAGGGAGCCCGGCCGTCCGTGTCCGCGGATGCGCGATAGCCTGACCGCTGGATCTCTCTTGACGCCAAGAGATCGATCATTCGAACCGATGATCGATCATCGTGGTGGACGCCGGTCGCGAGCCGGAGCGGGATCCCGCACCCCGGGGCAGGGACCGCCCCACCGCCAGCTGTCATACGGAGAACGCCATGACCCGCACTCCCGTGAACGTCACCGTCACCGGCGCGGCCGGCCAGATCGGTTACGCCCTGCTCTTCCGCATCGCCTCCGGCCAGCTGCTCGGCGCGGACGTGCCGGTCAAGCTGCGCCTGCTGGAGATCACCCCGGCGCTCAAGGCCGCCGAGGGCACCGCGATGGAGCTGGACGACTGCGCGTTCCCGCTCCTGCAGGGCATCGAGATCACGGACGACCCGAACGTGGCCTTCGACGGCGCCAACGTGGGCCTCCTCGTGGGCGCCCGCCCGCGCACCAAGGGCATGGAGCGCGGTGACCTCCTCGAGGCCAACGGCGGCATCTTCAAGCCGCAGGGCCAGGCCATCAACGCCCACGCCGCGGACGACATCAAGGTGCTGGTCGTCGGCAACCCGGCCAACACCAACGCCCTGATCGCCCAGGCCGCCGCCCCGGACGTCCCGGCCGAGCGGTTCACCGCCATGACCCGCCTGGACCACAACCGCGCGCTGACCCAGCTCTCGAAGAAGACCGGCGTCCCGGTCTCCGAGATCAGGAAGCTGACGATCTGGGGCAACCACTCCGCCACCCAGTACCCCGACATCTTCCACGCCACGGTCGCCGGCAAGAACGCCGCCGAGGTCGTGAACGACGAGAAGTGGCTGGCCGAGGACTTCATCCCGACCGTCGCCAAGCGCGGCGCCGCGATCATCGAGGCCCGTGGCGCCTCGTCGGCCGCCTCCGCGGCCAACGCCGCCATCGACCACGTCCACACCTGGGTCAACGGCACCGACGAGGGCGACTGGGTCTCCATGGGCATCCCGTCGGACGGCTCCTACGGCGTCCCGGAGGGCCTCATCTCCTCCTTCCCGGTCACCGTGAAGGACGGGAAGTACGAGATCGTCCAGGGCCTGGAGATCAACGAGTTCTCCCGCGCCCGCATCGACGCCTCCGTCAAGGAGCTCGAGGAGGAGCGCGAGGCGGTCCGCGGCCTCGGCCTCATCTGAGTCCCTCCCGGCTTCCGCGGGGCCCCGTGCCGGTTCGTCCGGCGCGGGGCCCCGCGGCGTGTCCCGCGACGACCACGCGGCCTTCTCCGGCCGGACACCACCTGCCGGCAGGGCTGACCGCGCCCCCGCCGGACGGGTCCGGGCCTCGCCCGTCGGCCGGCTCGGGCCGGCGCACTCCGCGGAGCGCGGCGGCGGGGCGGCGGGGAAGCGGGCGGTCAGCCACGGGCCCGCGGGGCGGGAGCGGCCGTCCCGCCCTCCTGGTTCACCACTCGGTGGAGCCCGGGGGGATCCGGCGGGCGACCATCAGCCGGTTCCAGCTGTTGATCACGGTGATCAGCGCGACGAGGTGGGCGAGCCGGGCGGCGTCGAAGTGCCGGGACGCCCGCTCGTACACCTCGTCGGGCACGAACCCCTCGGTCAGCACCGTGACCGCCTCCGTCAGCTCCAGCGCGGCCCGCTCCCGCGCGTCGAAGACGTCGTCCCCGGCCTCCTCCCAGGCGTTCAGCAGATCGAGCTGCGCCTCGCGCACCACTCCGTCCTTGCGGGCGATCGCGAGGTGCATGTCGAGGCAGAACGCGCAGTGGTTGAGCTGCGAGGCGCGGATCTGGACCAGTTCGGCCAGCCCGGGATCGCCGAGACCCTTCTTGGCGGCGGCGCTCACCGCCCGCAGCGCACTGCGGACCTCCGCGTCGAGACGGGTCGTACGGGCCGTACGGGCCGTCACGCGTGCTGCCCCGGCGTGTAGTGACCCGGCGTCATCCGGCAGGTCACACCGAACCGGTTCCACGCGTTGATCACCGTGATCGCGGCGATCAGCTGCGCCAGCTCCGGCTCCTCGAACCGCTTGGCGGCCCGCTCGTACACCTCGTCCGGCACGAAGCCGTCCGTCAGCACGGTGACCGCCTCGGTCAGCTCGATCGCCGCGAGCTCCTTCTCCGTGTAGAAGTGCCGCGACTCCTCCCACGCGCCGAGCTGTACGATCCGCTCGACGCTCTCGCCCGCCGCGAGCGCGTCCTTGGTGTGCATGTCCAGGCAGAACGCGCAGTGGTTGAGCTGCGAGGCGCGGATCTTGACCAGCTCGTACAGCCTGGCGTCGAGACCCTTCCTGGCGGCGGAGTCCAGCCGGACCATCGCCTTGTAGACCTC
Organism: Streptomyces sp. 12E; assembly: GCF_055633275.1. Lineage (NCBI taxonomy): Bacteria > Bacillati > Actinomycetota > Actinomycetes > Kitasatosporales > Streptomycetaceae > Streptomyces > Streptomyces sp. 12E. Next base: position 4,500,613 of record NZ_JBVNCJ010000001.1, read on the forward strand.
GGGGGCGTGCCGGGCCCACTCCAGCCGGACGGGGAGCTCGGCGGCGTACGTCGTGTTCGTTTCGGTAGTGCTCATGCCTCGACCCTAGGAGTGAGGCAGCCCAGGGGTATGGTCCACTTCCATGGCGGAACGCTGGGCCACTTTCGGCATCGACCTGCACCTCGAACCGGCCGGTCCCGGCCTGCGCCGCGGCCTGACCGACGCCCTGCGCGAGGCCGTCCGCACCGGCCGCCTCGCCCCCGGCGCCCGGCTGCCCTCCTCCCGCTCCCTCGCCGCCGACCTGGGCATCGCCCGCAACACCGTCGCCGACGCCTACGCCGACCTGGTCGCCGAGGGCTGGCTCACGGCCCGGCAGGGCTCCGGCACCCACGTCGCCGACCGCGCGGTACCCGGACCGACGACCCGCCGGCCCTCCCCGCGCCGAGCCCCCGGCCGGCTTCCCTACGACCTCGTCCCGGGCACCCCCGACCTCGCCTCCTTCCCCCGCGCCGAATGGCTCAAGGCCACCCGCCGCGCCCTCGCCGCCGCCCCGCACGACGCCCTCGGCTACGGCGACCCGCTCGGCCGTCCCGAACTGCGCACGGCCCTCGCGGACTACCTCGCCCGGGTGCGCGGCGTACGCGCAGATCCCGAACGGACCGTCGTCTGCTCCGGTTTCGCCGGCGGCCTCCGCCTCCTCTGCGAGGTCCTGCGCGCCCGCGGCGCCCGCACCCTCGCCGTGGAGTCCTACGGACTGGACGTCCACTGGGACCTGGCCACCCGCGCCGGCCTGACCACCACCCCGCTGCCCTTCGACTCCCTCGGCACCCGTGCCCAGGACCCGGGCGACGCCGACGCGGTCCTGCTCAGCCCCGCGCACCAGTTCCCGCTGGGCGGCGCCCTGCGGCCCGAGCGCCGTGCCGCCGTCGTCGACTGGGCCCGCCGCACCGGCGGGCTGATCCTGGAGGACGACTACGACGGCGAGTTCCGTTACGACCGCCAGGCCGTCGGCGCGCTCCAGAACCTCGACCCCGACCACGTGGTCTACCTCGGCACCGCCAGCAAGTCCCTCGCCCCCGGACTCCGCCTCGGCTGGGTGGTCCTGCCCCCGTCCCTGGTCCCGGACGTCGTGGCCCACGGCGGCGGTCGCTCCGTCAGCGTCCTCGAACAGCTCACCCTCGCCGAGTTCCTCACCTCCGGCGCCTACGACCGCCACGTCCGCTCCGCCCGCCTGCGCTACCGCCGCCGCCGCGACTGTCTGGTCGAGTCCCTCGCCGCCCGGGCCCCCGACGTCCGGATCACCGGCATCGCGGCCGGCCTGCACGCCGTCCTCCGGCTCCCGCCGGGCACCGAACGGTCCGTGGTCCAGGCCGCCACCTGGCAGAACCTCGCCGTTCACGGCCTCTCCCGCTTCCGCCACCCCGCCACCGACACCGTGGCGGGCGACGCCCTGGTCGTCGGCTACGCCACCCCGCCGGACCACGCCTGGGCCGGCACCCTGGACGCCCTGTGCCGGGCGCTGCCCTGACGTACCGCACCGGCATAACGTGCCAAGGGGCACAAACGGGCGACGGGGGAGCGCTGTCCGCAGGGGGCTCCTGTGTGCGGTGGCCGGCCGGTCTCTAGGCTGTCCGCCGCGAGCCGGGAGAGGTGACCCGGGAAGGACGAGGGGGAGCGAAGGACATGGCGGAGTCACGGCGGCGGCTGCGGTCCAGCACGGTGGTGCTCGGGGGGATGGGCGTCCTCGCGGCGGCGTTGACCTCGTGCGGGTCGGATCCTGACCGGCGGTGCGTGGACCGGGACAGCTACGACCACCTCAACGGCTACAAGATCGTCGCCGACAAGAACTGCACGTCCTCCGGGACCACTTCCCATTCGATCGGCAAGGGCGGCAAGACCCGCACCAACGCCGACTGGTACTACGACGCCGACGTCAGCAACGGCTACGCCGACTACGGCACCTTCAGCCGCAGCGAGGCCGTCGACCGGGGCGGCTTCGGCTGCTCGGGCTCCGGCAGCAGCGGCGGCTGAGCGGGTCATGGAACGGCGTACGACCGAGCCCCGCCCCGGCTGGCAGGAGACCGTCGAGGAGCAGGGGCTCATCTACCCGCTCACCCGTCATCCCGACGGGTCCCTGCGCCCCTACTGGGACGAGAGCGCCTACTACGTCTTCACCCTGGAGGAGATCGAGGCGCTGGAGGAGGTCGTCGAGGAACTGCACGGCATGTGCCTCGCCGCCGCCGAGCACATCGTCACCGCCGACCGCTTCGCCGACCTCGGCATCACCGACCCGCGCATCGCCCGCGCGGTCGCCGAGGCCTGGCGCCGGCGAGCGGAACTCCCCTCCGTCTACGGCCGCTTCGACCTCCGCTACGACGGGACGGGTCCCGCGAAGCTCCTGGAGTACAACGCCGACACCCCGACCTCCCTCGTGGAGGCCGCCTCTCCCCAGTGGTTCTGGATGGAGGAACGCTTCCCCGGCGCCGACCAGTGGAACTCCCTCCACGAACGCCTCGTCGACGCCTGGAGGAAACAGGCCGCCCTCCTTCCGCCGGGCAACCCCCTGTACTTCGCCCACTCCTCCGCCGACGAACTCGGCGAGGACCTCATGACCGTCGCCTACCTCAAGGAGACCGCCGAACAGGCCGGCCTCGACACCGACTGGATCTCCATGGAGGAGATCGGCTGGGACCGCCTCTCCGGCCGCTTCGTCGACAACCGGCTCCGGTTCATCCGCAGCATCTTCAAGCTGTACCCCTGGGAGTGGCTCACCACCGACCGCTTCGCCGACCACGTCCTCGACACCCTCGACAACGGCGGCGGCACCGGCGCCACCCTGTGGATCGAGCCCGCCTGGAAGATGCTGCTCAGCAACAAGGCCCTGCTGGCGATCCTCTGGGAGCTCTATCCGGGCCACCCCCATCTCCTCCCCGCCTACCTGGACGGCCCGCGGGAGCTGGCGGACACCACCGGCTGGGTCGCCAAGCCCCTGCTCGGCCGCGAGGGCGCCGGCGTGACCCTCCACCAGCCCGGCACCGGCCCCGTCCTCCGCGACGAACCCTGCTGCTACCAGCAACTCGCTCCTCTTCCCGACTTCGACGGCAACCACGTCGTCCTCGGCGCCTGGGTGGTGGAGAACGAGTCCGCGGGCCTGGGCATCCGTGAGTCGTCGGGCCTGGTGACGGACGAGTACGCCCGCTTCCTGCCGCACGTGATCCTCTGACGCGCCACCCGCGTCGGTCGTGCGGACGCCGACGCCCGCATGGTGGACGCCTTCCCGTGGCACCGCGTGCCGCCCGGTAATGTGACCGTGGGCCGTGACTGGCGCGCTGGGATGGAGCAACCATCGGGAAGCGGCCCCGGACCCTTCGGGTCCTGACACATGTGCCGTGCGCCTGGGCCGTACCGTGAACGCAGAACGCCACGTCCGGAGGTCCCCATGTCAGCCGCCGAGCAGCCGCTCACCCCCGCGTCCACCGCCTTCCGCTCCGCCCTCGACGTCATCCGCACCGTCGAGCCGCGCGTCGCCGACGCCATCGGCCAGGAGGTCGCCGACCAGCGCGAGATGCTCAAGCTGATCGCCTCCGAGAACTACGCCTCCCCGGCCACCCTCCTCGCGATGGGCAACTGGTTCAGCGACAAGTACGCCGAGGGCACCGTCGGCCGCCGCTTCTACGCCGGCTGCCGCAACGTGGACACCGTCGAGTCGCTCGCCGCAGAGCACGCCAGGGAGCTCTTCGGCGCTCGCCACGCCTACGTCCAGCCGCACTCCGGCATCGACGCCAACCTCGTCGCCTTCTGGTCCGTCCTCGCCGACCGCGTCGAGGCCCCCTTCCTGGAGAAGACCGGCGCCCGCCAGGTCAACGACCTCTCCGAGGCCGACTGGGCCGAGCTCCGCCAGGCCTTCGGCAACCAGCGCATGCTCGGCATGTCCCTGGACGCCGGCGGCCACCTCACCCACGGCTTCCGCCCGAACATCTCCGGCAAGATGTTCGACCAGCGCTCCTACGGCACCGACCCGGCCACCGGCCTGATCGACTACGAGGCCCTGCGCGTCTCCGCCCGCGAGTTCAAACCGCTGATCATCGTCGCCGGCTACTCCGCCTACCCCCGGCTGGTGAACTTCCGGATCATGCGGGAGATCGCCGACGAGGTCGGCGCCACGCTCATGGTCGACATGGCCCACTTCGCCGGCCTGGTCGCCGGCAAGGTCCTCACCGGCGACTTCGACCCGGTACCGCACGCCCAGATCGTCACCACCACCACCCACAAGTCGCTGCGCGGCCCGCGCGGCGGCATGGTGCTGTGCGACGACTCCCTCAAGGACCAGGTCGACCGCGGCTGCCCGATGGTCCTCGGCGGCCCGCTCCCGCACGTCATGGCCGCCAAGGCCGTCGCCCTCGCCGAGGCCCGGCAGCCCGCCTTCCGGGACTACGCCCAGCGCATCGTCGACAACTCCCGCGCCCTCGCCGAGGGCCTGATGCGCCGCGGTGCCACCCTGGTCACCGGCGGCACCGACAACCACCTCAACCTGATCGACGTCGCCACCTCCTACGGCCTCACCGGCCGCCAGGCCGAGGCGGCCCTCCTCGACTCGGGCATCGTCACCAACCGCAACGCCATCCCCGCCGACCCCAACGGCGCCTGGTACACCTCCGGCATCCGCATCGGCACCCCCGCGCTGACCACGCGCGGTCTCGGCACGGCGGAGATGGACGAGGTGGCGGGTCTGATCGACCGTGTCCTGACCACCACGGAGCCGGGCACCACCAAGTCCGGCGCCCCCTCCAAGGCCGCCCACGTCCTCGACGCCAAGGTCGCCGACGAGATCTCCCGTCGCGCCACCGACCTGGTCGCCGGCTTCCCGCTCTACCCGGAGATCGACCTCGGCTGAGGCAGCCCGGCCCTGCTCGACGCGCCCCGCGGCGGCCCGGTCACGCACCGGGCCGTCGCGTGCCGTCGTCAGGTGTCCAGCAGCTCCTGCCGCGGCCCCGGGTCGTCCTTCCGCCGGCGTATCAGCGGCAACCGCGTCACGTACGGGCGCAGCACCAGAGCCAGCGCCGCTCCGGCCACGACCCCCGGTATCGCCCACCACCAGTCGGTGGCGTCGCCCGCACCCGACGCGGCCGGTTTCCTCGGGGCCGCCGTCACACCCTGCTCCGTACCGGAGCCCGGTGAACCGGATCCGGCGGTGGAACCGGAGGCTTGCGTCTCCCAGGGCACCGGGTAGATGTGGGAGGCCGATCCAGTCTCTGTCACATGGCCCATCACGCCCAGCTCGTACAGCAGCTTGTGCAGGTCGGACGGGTCCTCGGCGCGGTGCCAGACGCCGTTCGGCGTCTTTGGGGGTTCCGCCGCCGTGTGTATCCACACGTCCTCCCCGATGCTTCCGAGGAAGACCCGGTCCACACGCCAGGGCGTCACGTCGTGCAGCATCCACGACACGTTGACCAATCGGACCGAGGCCAGGTCGGCCTCCGGCGGCTTGTCCCGGGCGCCCCTGTCGGAGGGACCGAGCAGCTGCTCCAGCCAGCGGTAGTCCGCGTCGGAGTAGTACAGCGAGGCGGTCTCCCCGCTCCCCGGCGAGACCACCAGCACGCTCGTCGGCCCTCCGGCGGATGCCGGCGAAGCACCCCATGCCATCAGGGCCAGTGCAGCCACCAACGCGCCCATCCCCGCTGTCAGTTGTCGAACCCTGTCCTTCCAGTCACGCATCCGGGCCCCCACTCGGCCGGTCGATCCCCGTGCGGCCCGCCCGCGAGCCGCCTGTCACTTCTGGTACACCGCCCGGCCCGCCGGGGTTCCCGGCCGGCCACCACGCATCCGTGACGGTGGGGGCCGCGGCTACCGGCCCGCCTCCCCGAGCGCCTTCGCGATCTCCAGAGCCCGTGCCCTCGACCCCACGCCCTCCAGCCGCAGGGTCGTCCCGCCCGGCGCGGCCCCCTCACCGGCCGCCCCGTCGTGCGTCCACAGCAGTGTCGGCCCCGCCGTGCGCTCCTCCCGGGTGAACCGGTGACCGTCCGCGTCCACCAGCCAGAAGCTCAGCACGTGCGGCCGAGGGAACCACAGGGCCCGGTCGGGAGCCTCGCCCTCCCCGCCCAGCGACAGCCATTCCGGCTGCTCGCGCACCGCCTTGGTGAAGGCGAAGTCCAGGCGGCCCGCGAACTCGTCCAGCCGGACCGTCCGTCCGCCCTCCTGCCAGCACAGGCTGACCAGGGACCGCCCCCGCGGCAGCGCGCTCACCGCCACCGCGTCCGGAACACCCAGTGTGCTCGGCACCACCGGCGCGAACCCGGCCCGCCGCTCCGCCTCGCCGAGCGACACCGAGCGCCCGCACCCCAGTACCTCCGCGCCCGGCGAGGGCACCGCCGACGGGTCGTACCGCACCTCGACCCCGCCGAAGCCGAACCAGTCGGTCACCGCCGCCCGCACCGGAGGCGTCAGCGCCAGCACCGTCAGCAGCCCGCACAGGGCCGCGACCAGCGACCGCCACCGCGCCCGCGTCCAGCGCCGCGCCGCCCGCAGGCGCACGCCGGCGCCCGTCGGCCCGGCCTTTGGAACCGGCAGTTCCCCGGCGAGTATCTGCCCCAGCACCCGCTCGACCATCGACTCCGGCCCCGCCGCCGAGCCCGTCCCGTCCAGCGCCCGCCCCAGTGCCCGCAACTCCTCCCGCAACCGCTCGGCGTCGCCGTCGTACCGCTCACTCACGCCTCTCACCCCCTTCCCGGGGCCGGAAGTCCGGCAGCAGGCGCTCCAGCTTGCGCAGGGCGCGGTTCAGCCGGGACTTCACCGTGCCCCGGGGCCAGCCCAGGGCCTGGGCGGTCTCCCGCTCGTCCATCTCCAGCAGATAGCGGTAGGTGACGACCAGCCGGTGCTCCTCGCTCAGCTTCTCCAAGGCGGCCGTCAGCGCCCCGCGGCGCTCCGCCTCCAGCGTCGCCACCGCCGGATCGGCCGACTCCGGTATCACCGGATCCGCCTTCACGAACGCCGCCTCCCGGTCGGCGAGGCCGTTCCGGCGCACGGCGGCGCGCACGGTGTTCCTCGTCTCGTTGGCCACGATCGACAGCAGCCACGGCCGGAACGCCGTGCCGTCCCGGAACCGGCCCAGCGCGCAGTACGCCTTCACGAAGGCCTGCTGCACCACGTCCTCCGCGTCCGCCCCCGCCCCGAGCGCGGCGGCCGCCCTGAGTGCGATGCCCGTATGGGTCCGCACCAGCTCCGCGTACGCCTCCGGCTCCCCGGCGCGTACGCGTGCGATCACCGCGGCCTCATCGACGATGCGGCCCCCCTCCCGCGTCCTCACGTCTTTGTTACACCGCCGGGCACGGATCGGTTCCCACCTGTTTCCGGCCTGTTCCGGACCGCCTTCCGGGGTTTGAGAGAATGGTGGGCATGGCGACTGACCGACCCCGCGTGCTCTCCGGAATCCAGCCCACCGCAGGCTCGTTCCACCTCGGCAACTACCTCGGCGCCGTCCGCCAGTGGGTGGCCCTGCAGGAGACCCACGACGCGTTCTACATGGTCGTCGACCTGCACGCGATCACGGTCCCGCAGGACCCGGCCGAGCTGCGCGCCAACACCCAGCTGGCCACCGCCCAGCTGCTGGCCGCCGGTCTCGACCCGGACCGCTGCACGCTCTTCGTGCAGAGCCACGTGCCCGAGCACGCCCAGCTCGCCTGGGTCATGAACTGCCTCACCGGATTCGGCGAGGCCTCCCGCATGACCCAGTTCAAGGACAAGTCCGCCAAGCAGGGCGCCGACCGCGCCTCGGTCGGCCTGTTCACGTACCCGGTCCTGCAGGTCGCGGACATCCTTCTCTACCAGGCCGACGAGGTGCCGGTGGGCGAGGACCAGCGCCAGCACATCGAGCTCACCCGCGACCTCGCCGAGCGTTTCAACGGCCGGTTCGGCGAGACGTTCACGATGCCCAAGGCGTACATCCTCAAGGAGACGGCGAAGATCTACGACCTCCAGGACCCGACGGTCAAGATGAGCAAGTCGGCGTCCACGCCGAAGGGCCTCATCAACCTCCTGGACGAGCCGAAGGCCACCGCCAAGAAGGTGAAGAGCGCGGTCACCGACACCGACACGGTGATCCGCTACGACGTCGTGGAGAAGCCCGGCGTGAGCAATCTCCTGACGATCTACTCGACCCTCACCGGAGCGGACATCCCCGAACTGGAGGAGAAGTACGCCGGCAAGGGCTACGGTGCGCTCAAGACGGACCTCGCCGAGGTCATGGTCGAGTTCGTGGCCCCCTTCAAGGAGCGCACCCAGCAGTACCTGGACGACCCCGAGACGCTCGACTCGATCCTGGCCAAGGGCGCGGAGAAGGCGCGTGCCGTCGCCGCGGAGACCCTCTCCCGGGCGTACGACCGGGTCGGTTTCCTGCCCGCCAAGCACTGAGCCGCCGCGCACCGGCCCACCGGGCGTCGAACCGGCGCTGAACCGGCCCGCGGCGGCGATCCGTACCACCGCACGGCGCCGCACATCACTCCGGTTGCGCCTGCCCGCATCCGGGTCGTGGTCGTACAGTCGATGACAGGGTGACCGCTCGGGCGGTCACCCGGCGCTCACCGCAGTTCCACCCCGCTCCACCACCACAACGACAGGAGACGACGTGGGGACCGTAACGATCGGCGTGTCGATCGCGGTCCCGGAGCCTCACGGCAGCCGGCTTCAGCAGCTGCGCGCGGGCTTCGGCGACGCCGCGGCTCACGGTATCCCCACGCACGTCACCCTGCTGCCGCCGACGGAGATCGGCGACACCGGGCTGCCGGCCGTCGAGGCGCACCTGGGCGAGGTCGCCGCGGCCGCCCGCCCGTTCCCCATGCGGCTGTCCGGCACCGGCACCTTCCGGCCGCTGACGCCGGTGGTGTTCGTCCAGGTCGTCGAGGGAGGCGCGGCGTGCACCTGGCTGCAGAAGCGGATCCGTCACGCCTCCGGCCCCGTCGCCCGCGAGCTGCAGTTCCCGTACCACCCGCACGTCACCGTGGCGCACGGCATCGAGGAAGCGGCCATGGACCGCGCCTTCGAGGAGCTCGCCGGCTACGAGGCCGAGTGGCCCTGCACCGGCTTCGCGCTCTACGAGCAGGGCGCCGACGGGGTGTGGCGCAAGCTGCGCGATTTCCCCTTCGGCTCCGTGGCGGTGCCCCCGCAGTCCGGGAGCGTGGAGCGGGGTTCCGTCTCCGCCCACTGAGCGACCCCGGCCGGCGGTCAGACCGACAGCCGGCGGAACACCCCGCGCGGCAGGTGCCGCAGCGCCGACATCACCACCCGCAGCGCGCCCGGCACCCACACGGTCTCCGTGCGGCGCCGCAGCCCCAGTTCGACGGCCGCCGCGACCGCCTCGGGCGTGGTGGCCAGCGGCGCCTCGGGGAGACCGGCGGTCATCCGGGTGCGGACGAATCCGGGGCGTACGACCATGACGTGCACCCCCGTGCCGTGCAGCGCGTCGCCGAGGCCCTGGGCGAAGGCGTCCAGGCCGGCCTTGCTGGAGCCGTAGATGAAGTTCGCGCGGCGGGCCCGCTCGCCCGCCACGGAGGACAGCACCACCAGCGAGCCGTGGCCCTGCGCCTGGAGCGCGCCCGCGCACACCAGGCCCGCCGAGACCGCTCCGGTGTAGTTGGTCTGCGCGACCCGCACCGCGGCCCGGGGGTCCCGCTCGTCGTGCGCCTGGTCGCCCAGGGTGCCGAAGGCGAGCAGCACCAGGTCGACGTCGCCCTCGGCGAAGACCTTGCCGAGCGCGTCCTCGTGGGCGGCGGGGTCGAGCGCGTCGAAGGCGACCGTGCGCACCTCGGCGCCGAGGCCGCGCAGCTGCCCGGCGGCCTCGTCCAGGCCGGGGGAGGGACGGCCGGCCAGCCACACCGTGCGGGTGCGGCGGGCGATCAGCCGCCGCGCGGTGGCCAGCGCGATCTCGGACGTACCGCCGAGGACGAGCAGGGACTGGGGGAGGCCGAAGGCGTCCTTCATGACAGCTCCTGGAGGTTGTCTAGAGATGGAGGCGGCGGGCCAGGTCGGAGACGAACACCCCGCGCGGGTCCAGTCCGGCGCGCAGCGCGCGGAAGTCGTCCAGGCGGGGGTACATGACCGCGAGCAGTTCCGGGCGCAGCCGGGAGTCCTTGGCGAGGTAGACGCGCCCGCCGGCGCCGGCGACCTCCTCGTCGAGCTCGTCGAGGAAGCCGCCGAGGCCGGGCAGGGACGCCGGGACGTCCAGGGCCAGGGTCCACCCCGGCACCGGGAAGGACAGCCAGCCCGGGTCGGCCTCCCCGAAGCGCTTGAGGACGGCGAGGAAGGAGGGGCAGCGGCGCCCGGAGATCCGGCGCACGATCCGGCGCAGGGCGTCCTCCCGGCCGTGTCCGACGACGAACTGGTACTGCACGAAGCCGCCCCGGCCGTAGACCCGGTTCCAGTGCGGCACGCCGTCGAGGGGGTGGAAGAACGCGGGGATGCGCTGGAGCTGCCCGGTCCGGGCGCGGGGGGCCTTGCGGTACCAGAACTCGTTGAACAGCCCCACGATGGTGCGGCCGAGGAGACCCCCGGGGACGAAGGAGGGGGCGGCCGGGAGCCGGGAGGTGCGGAAGGAGAGGGGCTCCCGGCGCGCGCGGCAGCCCCGGGGCAGTGCGTCCAGAGGGGCGTGGTCGCCGCGCGTGAGCACCGCGCGGCCGGTGGCCCGGCCGCGGGCCAGCAGATCGATCCAGGCGACCGAGTAGCGGTAGCGGTGGTCGGTGTCGGCGAGGCGGGCCATCAGGTCGTCGAGGTCGTCCGCGCGCTCGGTGTCGACGCACATCAGCGAGGTCTCCACCGGCTGGAGCCGGATCGTCGCGGTGAGGATCACCCCGGTCAGGCCCATGCCGCCCGCGGTCGCCTCGAACAGCGGCGTGCCCGGCACGACCGTACGGACCCGCCCGTCGGCGGTGAGCAGTTCCAGGGACAGCACATGGCGGGAGAAGGAGCCGGAGACGTGGTGGTTCTTGCCGTGGATGTCGGCGCCGATCGCCCCGCCGACCGTCACGTAGCGGGTGCCCGGCGTCACCGGCACGAACCAGCCGAGCGGCAGCAGCACCTCCATCAGCCGGTGCAGGGAGACGCCCGCGTCGCACAGCACGGTGCCGCCGTCGGCGTCGACCGCGTGCACACGGTCCAGACCCGTCATGTCGAGCACGGCACCGCCCGCGTTCTGCGCCGCGTCCCCGTACGCCCGCCCCAGTCCCCGCGCGATGCCCCCGCGGACCCCGCACTCCCGCACGGCCAGGACGGCCTCCTCGTACGTCCGTGGGCGGATCAGCCGGGCGGCGGAGGGAGCGGTGCGGCCCCACCCCGTGACGGAAACGGTGTCGGCAGGCATGACGGTGACCGTATCGTCCCTATGTGACTTCTTAGTTTTGAAACGTCATTCCCGTCCCTGAAACGGGTGATTAATGAGATGTCGCTCCCCGGCGACGGGAATTCCGGCCCGCCGGGCGTGAACAGTGGGTCCCATGGACGACCTCCACGACCTCCCCCGCGCCCGCGCTCTCCACGGCATGGACCGCCGGATCGTCTCGGTCTTCAGGGCGTGCGGCGCGGACCCGCGCGTGGCCGGGGCCGCGCGGGCCCTGTCCCGGGCGGGGGAGCACGGGGCGGTGTGGCTCGCGGTGGGGCTCGCCGGAGCCGTCGTGGACCGCCCCCGGCGCGGCGCCTGGCTGCGCGGCACCGCGCTCACCGCGGGCGCCCACGTCGCCGGCTCGGCCGTGAAACGGGTCGTGCGCCGTCCGCGGCCCGCGCACGTCGAACCCCTGGTCGGCACGGTCGGCCGGCATTCCTTCCCCAGCTCGCACGCCGCCTCCTCCGCCGCCGCGGCCGTCGCCTTCGGCGCGCTGGGCGCCCGCGCGGTGCCCCCGCTCGCCGCAGCCGTCTGCGTGTCCCGCCTGGTGGCCGGCGTCCACTACCCGTCGGACGTGGCTGCCGGCGCCGCCCTCGGCGCGCTCACCGCCCGCCTCGGTGCCCGCTGGATGACGGGAGGCCCCGCGTGACCCTCCTGCGCGAGCGCTCCGACCGACGGCGGACCGCGCCGTCCGGCACGGGCGGCCTCCTCACGGGCCTGCTGCTGACCGCGCGGCCCAAGCAGTGGGTCAAGAACGTCCTGGTGATCGCCGCCCCGGCCGCCGCCGGCGAACTGTTCTCCGTCCACGCCCTGACCCGGCTCGCCCTGGTCTTCGTCCTGTTCACCGCCTGCGCCGCCGCCGTCTACCTCGTCAACGACGCGCGGGACGCCGACGCCGACCGCGCCCACCCCGTCAAGTGCCGCCGCCCGGTCGCCGCCGGCCGGGTCCCCGTGCCGGTCGCCTACGCCGCCGGAACCGCCCTCGGCGTCCTCGCGCCCGCCGTCGCGGCCCGGCTGTGCCCCCCGGAGGCCGCCGCGCTGCTGACCGCCTACCTCGCCATGCAACTGGCGTACTGCGTCAGCCTCAAGCACGTCCTCGTCGTCGACCTCGTCGTCGTCACCGCCGGCTTCGTGATGCGCGCGGTGATCGGCGGCCTCGCCCTCGGCATCCCCCTGTCCCGCTGGTTCCTCATCACCACCGGGTTCGGCGCCCTGTTCATGGTCGCCGCCAAGCGCTACTCCGAAGCCGTGCAGATGGCCGGAGAAGCGGGCGCCACACGCGCGTTGCTCACCGAGTACACCACCGGCTACCTCCGCTTCGTCTGGCAGCTCGCCGCCGGAGTCGCCGTCCTCGGCTACTGCCTGTGGGCCCTGGAGGAGGGCGGCGTGCCGCACACCAGCGTGCTGCCCTGGCGGCAGCTGTCCGTGGTCGCCTTCGTCCTCGCCGTCCTCCGGTACGCCGTCTTCGCCGACCGCGGAACCGCCGGCGAACCCGAGGACGTGGTGCTGGGCGACCGCGCGCTCGCCGTCATCGGCCTGGTCTGGGCGGCGATGTACGCCCTGGCGGTGGCCGACTGGTGAGGGACCGTCCGCTTCGCCACCGGTCACGGAGGCCCGGTTCCGGGGTACCAGGACATGGGGCTTCCACGAGGGGGGCAGGGTCGGATCATGGACTGGCTGAAAAGACTCCCGGTCGTCGGGCCGTGGACGGCCCGGCTGATGCTCACGCACGCGTGGCGGTCGTACGGGCGTCTGGACCGGGTGCACTGGACGCGGCTGGCCGCCGCGATGACCTTCACCAGTTTCGTCGCGCTGTTCCCGCTGCTCACCGTGGCCGCCTCGATCGGCGCCGCCACGATCGGCCGGGAGCAGCAGGAAACCCTCCAGGACAGGATCGCCGACCAGGTGCCCGGCATCTCCGACCAGCTGGACGTCGGGGGCCTGGCGGAGAACGCCGGCACCGTCGGACTCATCGCCGGCGCCGTGCTGCTGTTCACCGGCGTCAGCTGGGCCGGCTCCATGCGGGAATGCCTGCGCGCGGTGTGGGAGCTGCCCGACGAGGAGGAGAACCCGCTCCTGCGCAAGGGCAAGGACCTGGGCACCCTCGTCGGCCTGGGCGGCGCGGTCCTGATCACCCTGGTCGCCTCGACCGTCGCCTCCGCGATGGTCGGCCGGATCAGCGAAGCCATCGGGCTGGAGAAGGGCGGCTGGGGCGGGGTCGTCCTGCACGTCACGGCGTTCGCCGTCGCCGTCGGCGCCGACTTCCTGCTCCTGCTGTACGTCCTCACCCTGCTGCCCGGCGTCGAACCCACCCGGCACCGTCTGCTCGTCGCCGCCCTCACCGGCGCGGTCGGCTTCGAGCTGCTGAAGCTGCTGCTCAGCGGCTACCTGCAGGGCGTGGCCGCCAAGAGCATGTACGGCGCGTTCGGCGTTCCGGTGGCCCTGCTGCTGTGGATCAACCTCACCTCGAAACTGGTCCTGTTCTGCGCCGCCTGGACGGCGACGCGGAGCAAGCGGGACGAGGTTCCCGGGCTCACGGACGTGGGCGGCGGCGCACCAGGTCCGGCAGCGGCCAGCGCCGGTTGACCAGGAAGGCGCCGCCCGCGAGCAGCACCAGCACCCCGCCGACGACGCCCAGCGCGACCCCGGCGCCGTCGGCGCTGCCGCCCGCCGCGGCACTCGCCACCGGCTTCGAACCGGCCGCGACGACACCGTCCCCGGCGCCCCCGGCCTCACCGGGGGAGGCGGACGGGCCCGGCCGGGCGCCGGCCCGAGCCGCTCCCTTCGGCGGCACCAGCTCACCCACCGGTTCGACCTTGCCGGCCGCCTTGAAACCCCAGTCGAGGAGCTTCGCGGTCTCCTTGTAGACCTCGTTGTGCTCGTTCTTCGACGGGTTCATCACGGTGACCAGCAGCACCTTGCCGTTCCGCTCGGCGACACCGGTGAAGGTGGCGCCCGCGTTGGTGGTGTTGCCGTTCTTCACACCGGCTATGCCCTGGTAGACCGGCACGTCGTAGTCGCCGGCCAGCAGCCGGTTGGTGCTCTGGATCTCGAAGGACCCGCGGACCTTCTTGCCCTTCTTGTTCTTCTTCGTCTCACCCGGGAACTTCGCCGTGACCGTCGAGCTGTACTCCCGGAAGTCCTTCTTCTGCAGCCCGGAACGGGCGATCAGGGTCAGGTCGTACGCGGACGACACCTGCTTCGGGGCGTCGTAACCGTCGGGGCTGACCACGTGCGTGTCGAGCGCCTGGAGCTCCTCGGCGTGCGCGTTCATCTCCTCGACGGTGTTCTCGACGCCGCCGTTCATCGCCGACAGCACGTGCACCGCGTCGTTGCCGGAGCGGAGGAAGACACCCAGCCACAGGTCGTGGACGGTGTACGTCTCGTCCTCCTTGATGCCGACCAGGCTGGAGCCCGGACCGACACCGGCGAGGTCGGACGGCTCGACCTTGTGCTCCGTCGTCCTGGGCCACTTCGGCAGCAGCGTGTCGGCGAACAGCATCTTCAGCGTGCTCGCGGGGGCCAGCCGCCAGTGCGCGTTGTGCGCGGCGAGCACCTCGCCGGACTCGGCGTCGGCGACGATCCAGGAGCGGGCCGACAGTTCCTTCGGCAGCACCGGCACCCCGCTCGCGAGGTTGACCTGCGTCCCCGGCTGCCCGAGCCGGGCGCCGCCCACCGTCGACATCGTCGCCGGGGGCGTGGCCGTCGGACTCGTCGACGGCTTCGGGGCCGCGAGGGCGGCGGGCGCGGTCAGCGCGGTGGACAACAGGACGGCGGAGGCGACCAGCAGCGATCGCCGGACGGTGTTCTGGGGTGCGGGCACGACCGGAAACGTACATGCCATGTCCGGCGAAGTCCCGGGCAGGTCCCCACCCCGGGCAAGGATCCGGACACCGCCCGGCGATACTGGACCGATGCCGTGCTCTTCCGGGGGACAACCTCCGGACCCCCGGCCGGCCGAGGGTGCCCGGCGCTGTGAGGAAAGGTCTTTTCTGGTGAAGCTCAGCCGCCCCGTCTCCTGGTTCCTGCTCGCCTTCGGGGTGTGGAGCTGGGTCATCTGGGTCACTTTCGTCAAGAACCTGGTCAAGGACAGCAGTGGACTCGCGTTCGAGGACGGGCACCCCACGGCGTACTTCTTCGTTCACCTGACGCTCGCCGTGGTCTCCTTCGTACTGGGGACGGTCATCGGGGGCATCGGGTTGCGCGGACTGCGCGCACTGAGCCGGACGTCACGGACGTCCTGACCGGGAACAGGGGAACTCCGCCTCGTGGCCATCGTTTTCGTACTCATCGCACTGCTGGTCGTGGCCGTCCTGGTGACGGGCAACTGGTACGTGTGGCGGCGTCTGTTCCGGGACACCACGAAGGGGCCGGGCGCGGTGCGCCGCGCGGGCGCGGCGGTGATCGCCGGCGGCTGGGCGCTGACGGTGGCCACCTTCGCCGTCAGCCGCAGCGACGCCCCCTTCCGCCTCAAGCAGGTCCTGGCCTGGCCCGGCTACCTGTGGCTGGCCCTGGCCCTGTACCTGCTGCTGGCGGTGCTCGCGGGCGAACTGGTGCGCCCGGTGCTGCGGCGGATCCTGGAACGGCGGGCGCGGACGTCGGAGGCGGCGGCGCCCGTACCGGTGCGGCCGGAGCCGATACCGGCCGGGCAGGGCACGGGGCGCGGTCCGGGCGGTGCGACGGACGCCGACGCCGAGGCGGCCGGGGACGGCCCGGCGGCCTACGGCGGCGCGTCCGGCCCGCAGGGAGCGCTCGCCGCCCCCTCCCGGCGGCTGTTCGTCTCCCGTGTCGTCGGCGGGGCCGCCGCCGCGGCGGCCGTGGGGACCGTCGGTTACGGGACGTACGGCGTGCTGCGCGGGCCGCGGGTGAAGCGGGTCACCGTGCCGCTCGCCAAGCTTCCCCGCGCGGCGCACGGTTACCGCATCGCCGTGGTCAGCGACATCCACCTCGGGCCGGTGCTCGGGCGGGGCTTCGCGCAGAAGGTCGTCGACACGGTCAACTCGACCCAGCCGGACCTGATCGCGGTCGTCGGCGACCTGGTGGACGGAAGCGTGAAGGACCTCGGCCCGGCCGCGGCTCCGCTGGCGCAGCTGAGGGCGCGTCACGGCTCGTTCTTCGTCACCGGCAACCACGAGTACTTCTCCGGTGCCGAGCAGTGGGTCGAGGAGGTGCGGCGGCTCGGGCTGAACCCGCTGGAGAACGCCCGCACGGAGCTGCCGCACTTCGACCTGGCGGGGGTCAACGACGTGGCCGGTGAGGACGAGGGCCAGGGCCCGGACTACGCGAAGGCGCTCGGCGACCGGGACCGGGGACGGGCGTGCGTGCTGCTCGCCCACCAGCCGGTGCAGATCCACGACGCCGTCGACCACGGGGTCGACCTCCAGCTCTCCGGCCACACCCACGGTGGCCAGCTGTTCCCCGGCAACCTCGTGGCCGGTCTCGCCAATCCCACGCTGGCGGGGCTGGACCGCTACGGTGACACGCAGCTGTACGTCAGCCGGGGTGCCGGCGCGTGGGGGCCGCCCACGCGGGTGGGCGCGCCGTCGGACATCACGGTGATCGAGCTGGCCTCGAAGCAGGCCTGACGGTGTGCCGGGGCGGATCCGCCGCGAGCTGGGACGAGTCCTGTCCGTACGGCACTCGTACTGGTCGATCCGCAGCGGTGGATCGTCGGCATGGAGGGGGAGCCGGTCGGCGGTGAGGCCGTCGCCGAGGCGTGCGGGCGGCTGCGCGACCGCTTCCCGACGGTCGTCCTGGTCCGGCACGTGCGCGCCGGCGGTGCGGACGGCGGGCCGGACGCCGCCCCCGACCGGCTCGTGCCCGGCTGCGCGCCCCGCCCCGGCGACCACCTGGTGACCGGGCACGGCCTCGACGCGTTCGAGGGCACCGGCCTGGACGGCGTACTGCGCCGTGAGGGGGTCACCGAGGTGGTGGTCGCCGGTCCCTCCACCGCGCACGGCGTCGCGGCGACGGCCGCGACGGCGCTGCTGCCGGGCTACGGCGTCGTCGTGGCCGAGGACGCCACCGCGAGCCCCGACGAGGCACAGCACCGCGAGGCCCTCGAGCGGCTGACCGCCCTCGGCGCACGCACCGCCCGGGTGGCCGACCTCACGGCCGCCGGGGAGTGACCCGGCCTCATGCCGTGCGGCCCGCCGGGGCGGGTGCCGTCCCGTCGTCCACCGGGCGCGCTCCCGGCCGGGCCGGCAGGGCCACGGTCACCTCCAGCCCCTCGCCCGGCGCCGTCCGCACCGACACCTTCGCCGAGGGCTTCGGGCCCGGCTTCAACGGCCCGCTCCAGGTGGTCGTGGACGGCGAGGCGTCCGACGCCCTGGTGACGGTCCTGGAGGAGACCGAGGGCGTCGCCCGGGTCGCCGCCGTACCGCCCGCGAACGGCGTCACCGTCATCCAGGTCGTCCCCACCACCTCCCCGCAGGCCGAGGAGACGGACCGGCTGATCGACACCCTGCGCGAGGACGTCATCCCGCAGGCGGGCGTCGAGGCCCACGTCGGCGGGGTGACCGCGGTGTCCAAGGACTTCGCGACGGTGACCGGCGAGCGGCTTCCGCTGTTCATCGGCACGATCATCGGCCTCGGCCTCGGCTTCCTGCTCCTGCTGCTCGCGTTCCGTTCCCTGGTGGTGCCGCTGACGGCTGCCGTGATGAACCTGCTCGCGGCGGCGGCCTCCTTCGGCGTCCTGGTGACGGTCTTCCAGTGGGGCTACGGCCTGGACCTGCTCGGCCTCGGCCAGGAGGGCCCCATCGCGTCCTTCCTGCCGATCATCATGCTGTCGCTGCTGTTCGGGCTCTCCATGGACTACCAGGTGTTCCTGGTGAGCCGGATGCACGAGGAGCGGGTGCACACCCGGGACAACGCCCGCGCGGTGCGCGTCGGCCTCGCCGAGACCAGCCGGGTCATCAACTCCGCGGCCCTGATCATGGTCTGCGTCTTCCTCGCCTTCGTGCTCAGCGGCGACTACGGAGCCGCCATGGCGGGCGTGGGGCCGGCCGCCGCGGTCGCCCTGGACGCGTTCATCCTGCGCACGGCGCTGGTGCCGGCCGTGATGCACCTGCTGGGCAAGTCCAACGGGTGGCTGCCGGCCGGCCTGGAGAAGCGGCTGCCGCACCTGGCGGTCGAGCCGAAGGAGGACGCCCTGCCCGGGCCCACCGAGGTCCCGGACCCGCACGGCCCCTCCTCGGTGGTCCACGGCTTCGTCCGCACGGCCGACGGCGGACCCGTCGAGGGCGCCGCCGTCGCCCTGCTGACCTCGGGCGGCCGTCAGCTGGACCGGCGTGGTCTCCCTGGCCGACGGCGCGTACATCGTCTCCGTACCGGCTCCGGGCGCCTGTCTGCTCGCGGTCACGGCGGCTCCGCTCGGCTCCCACGCGGTGCACGTGACCGTGGAGGACGGCCCGCCGGTGCACGACGTGGAGCTCACGCCCGGTGAGGTGGACGCCGTCAACCGACGGTGCCGGGGCGCCCGTCGTCGGCGGGCGCCCCCTGCTCCTTCCTGGCCGGGTCGGGAAGCGCCTTCGTCATCCCGGGCAGGAACTCCGTGAACAGTTCGTGCACCTCGCGGACCAGGGGCCGCAGCACCCGGAAGCGGGCCAGGGCGATGCCCCGCGCGGTGATCCGGGCTCCGCGCTCGGCCAGCCGGTAGCTGCGCTCCCGGCCCTCGGTCCGGTCGAAGATCCAGTACAGGACGAGCCCCATCTGGGACAGCCACATCAGCTCGGGGAGGATGTCCCGCAGCTCCTCGGGCACCTTGCTCCTCGTCCCGGCGAGCACCGCGCGGTGGACGCTGATCGCCTCCGCGCGCGCGTGCTCGGACTCGGGGGAGAAGGGGCTGAGCGGGCTGTCCGGGTCGGCGGCGTTCTTGAAGAACTGCACCGCGAACTCGTGGTACGGCGTGGCGATGTCCAGCCACGCCTTCAGCACGCCCGCGAGCCGGGCCTCCAGGTCGGTCTCCCGGCGCAGGACCTCCCGGACGGCCACCTGGTGCTCGGCGGCGATCCGGTCGTAGAAGCCCTGGATCAGGTGTTCCTTGCCCTCGAAGTAGTAGTAGGCGTTGCCGACGGAGACCCCGGCCTCCTTGGCGATGGCCCGCATGGTCGTCTTGTCGTACCCGCGCTCCTGGAACAGCCGCATGGCCGTCTCGAGGATCAGGGCGCGGGTCTGCTCGGACTTGCTGAGGGTGGCGCCGTCGTCGGGGCCGTCGTTCTTCGCGGGCACGGAAGGAGAGCCTAGTGCCACGGACGGGCGCCCTACGGGGCGGTGCAGGTGCCCGCGGCACAGCTCGGCGGGGTGTGGCTCCAGCCGTCGCGCGGATCGTAGGTCCATCCGTCGCCCCGGTGGTACACGCCCCCGCCCCACCCGGTCGTCGCCCCGCGCCACTTGGCGGCGGCCAGCACCGCGCCCCTGGCGAGCCGGGCGCCGGACGGGGTGCTCAGCCGGTGGGCCAGCCGCCGGTGCTTCCGCAGCGCCCACAGGGTGACGATCCAGGCGGCGGCGCCCCGGTAGACCTGCCCGGCGTCACCCACGACGGTGATCTCCTCCAGGGTGGCCCCGTGGTCGAGGCCGGGAAAGCGGGCCCGCGCCGCCCGTGACCCCGCCGGGACCAGCTCCAGCGGCACCAGCTGGGGCTGGCGCACCAGCCAGTCCCGTACGAAGGCGCACAGGGAGCACTCGGCGTCGTACAGCACGGTGAGCCGGCGGACCGGGACGCGCGCGGCGCCCCGGTCCCGGGGTGCGGCCGTCATGCCGCTCACGCCCCGGCCGTGGGGGCCGCCCAGCCCTGCGGCGGCACCGGCGGGACCTGCTCCCGCTCCATCATCCCGCGGCGCCGGATCCTGTTGAGCACGTACACGTTGCCCAGGTGCATCACGCCCAGCACCAGCAGCACCACGCCGAGCTTGGTCGACAGGGCCTCGAAGATGCCGCGCGTGTCGGTGATCGTCTCGTCGCCGCTCAGGTACAGCGCGACGAACCCGAGGTTGACGAGGTAGAAGCCGACCACCAGGAGGTGGTTGACGGCGTCGGCGAGCTTCTCGTTGCCGTGCAGCACGTCGGCGAGGAAGACCCGCCCGTTCCTGCTGAGCGTGCGAGCGACCCAGACGGTCAGCCCGATGCTGACGACGAGGTAGATGACGTAGGCGATGACCGTGCGGTCCATGTCCCCCAGCCCTTCTTGAACGCGTTCAAAACGCTGACAGGGAAGACTCTAGACCTTTTTTGAACGTGTTCAACTCAATGGCGGAGTGGGCTGCGTCACGGATCGGCCGTGCTTGGTGTCCGGCTCAGTCAGTCCTGCGGGGCTGTCCCGCCCGAAGGATCTCGGACACGTCCAGGGTGACCTTCGCGCCGATCGAGTCGGGGAGGGTGACCTGCTGACCGGGGGAGTGGAAGCGGTGGCCGGCGTACTCGTTCCCGACCGGGTCGGTCAGGACGTGGAGACGCCGGTGCTTGCGGTCGACGACGACGTAGACGGGAACCCTCGCCTCGGCGTAGGCGGCGACCTTGGCCTTCAGGTCGTTCTTCCAGTTGCTGGAGGTGACCTCCAGGACGAGGCGGAAGCGGACCGGGTCGTAGCAGTTGTTCTCGATGAGGTGATCGTCGATGTCGGCGTCCGCGACCACCAGATCAGGAATCGCGTAGTCCTCGGCATCGGTGGGCAGCCAGAGGCCGACGCCCTGGAGTACCTCGGTCCCCCCGCCGTGCAGTCCGGCTGTGATGAAGGGGACCATCAGTGTGGTCAGGGCGCGGGCGTGCGGGCCGTCCGGTGGCGGGGTCACGAGGAGCTGGCCTCCGATGATCTCGACGCGGTAACCCGGATTGCGGTCCATGAGACGGTTCGCCTCCGCGATCAGCGGACGCTCGTCGTGGGGCCGCTCGACGGATGCTGCGGACATCGCGTGCCTCCCAGGGGCTGGCGTCGAGACCATCATCGTAGGGCGGAGGGCGCCCTCACGTCCGTCGCAGCCGCGTTCACCCGAAGGTGTGGCATATGCCAGAGGGCCCCGTCTCCGGCGGAGACGGGGCCCTCACGGACGTACGGCGACGTGCCTCAGTAGCGGCGCGTGATCAACGCGCGCTTCACTTCCGCGATCGCCTTCGTGACCTCGATGCCGCGCGGGCAGGCGTCCGTGCAGTTGAAGGTCGTGCGGCAGCGCCAGACGCCGTCGCGGTCATTGAGGATCTCCAGGCGCTGCTCGCCGGCCTCGTCGCGCGAGTCGAAGATGAAGCGGTGCGCGTTGACGATGGCCGCCGGGCCGAAGTACTGCCCGTCGTTCCAGAACACCGGGCACGAGGACGTGCACGCGGCGCACAGGATGCACTTGGTCGTGTCGTCGAAGCGCTCGCGGTCCTCGGCGGACTGCAGCCGCTCGCGCGTCGGCTCGTTGGTCTCCTTCGTGATCAGGAAGGGCATCACGTCCCGGTACGCCTGGAAGAACGGCTCCATGTCCACGACCAGGTCCTTGAGGACCGTCAGGCCCTTGATGGCCTCGACCGTGATCGGCTTCTCGGGGTTGATGTCCTTGATCAGCGTCTTGCACGCCAGGCGGTTCTTGCCGTTGATCCGCATGGCGTCGGAGCCGCAGATGCCGTGGGCGCAGGAACGGCGGAAGGTCAGCGTGCCGTCCAGGTCCCACTTGATCTTGTGCAGCGCGTCGAGGACGCGCTCCTTGGGGTCGATCTCCAGCTGGAAGTCTTCCCAGACCGCCTCGGCCGAGACCTCCGGGTTGAACCGGCGGATCCGCATCGTGACGGTGATGTACGGGGAGTCGGCGAAACCGGGCTCGGGGGAACCGGCCGCGTCCGCCTTGTCCAGAACAGGGGTAGCCATCAGTACTTACGCTCCATCGGCTGGTAGCGGGTCTGGACGACCGGCTTGTAGTCCAGACGGACGGTTTCGGTGCCGTCGGCGCCGACCTCGCGGTACGCCATCGTGTGGCGCATGAAGTTGACGTCGTCGCGGTTCGGGTAGTCCTCGCGGTAGTGACCGCCGCGGGACTCCTTGCGGGCCAGCGCGGAGACGGCCATGACCTCGGCCAGGTCGAGCAGGTTGCCCAGCTCGACGGCCTCGAGGAGGTCGGTGTTGAACCGCTTGCCCTTGTCCTGGATGGCGACGTTCTTGTAGCGCTCGCGCAGCTCGGCGATCTTCTCGACCGCCGTCTTGATCGTCTGCTCGGTGCGGAACACCATGACGTTGGCGTCCATGGTCTCCTGCAGCTCACGGCGGAGGGTGGCCACCCGCTCGTTGCCGGTGGAGGACCGCAGCCGCTCGATCTGCTCGACGACGAAGGACTCCGGGTTCTCCGGCAGCTCGACGAAGTCGGCCTTCTGGGAGTACTCCGCCGCCGCGATGCCGGCCCGCTTGCCGAACACGTTGATGTCCAGCAGCGAGTTGGTGCCCAGGCGGTTGGCGCCGTGCACCGACACGCAGGCGACCTCGCCGGCCGCGTACAGGCCCGGCACGACGGTGGTGTTGTCCGCCAGCACCTCGCCCTGGACGTTGGTCGGGATGCCGCCCATGGCGTAGTGCGCGGTCGGCTGGATCGGGATCGGGTCCGTGTACGGCTCGATGCCGAGGTAGGTCCGCGCGAACTCCGTGATGTCGGGCAGCTTGGCGTCCAGCTGCTCCGGCGGGAGGTGCGTGAGGTCCAGGTAGACGTGGTCGCCCTCGGGACCGCAGCCGCGGCCCTCGCGGATCTCCGTGTAGATGGAGCGCGAGACCACGTCACGGGAGGCGAGGTCCTTCATGACCGGCGCGTACTTCTCCATGAAGCGCTCGCCGTCCTTGTTGCGGAGGATGCCGCCCTCACCGCGGGCGCCCTCCGTCAGCAGGATGCCCATGCGCCAGATGCCGGTCGGGTGGAACTGGAAGAACTCCATGTCCTCCAGCGGCAGCCCGCGCCGGTACACGGCGGCCTGGCCGTCACCGGTCAGCGTGTGCGCGTTGGACGTCACCTTGAAGAACTTGCCGGTGCCGCCGGAGGCGTAGATCACGGCCTTCGCCTGGAAGACGTGGATCTCGCCGGTGGCCAGCTCGTACGCGACCACGCCGGACGACTTCTTGACGCCGTCGACCTCGGTGATCAGCTGGTCCAGGACGTAGAACTCGTTGAAGAACTCCACGCCCTCCTTGACGCAGTTCTGGTACAGCGTCTGGAGGATCATGTGGCCGGTGCGGTCGGCCGCGTAGCAGGACCGGCGGACCGGGGCCTCGCCGTGGTTGCGGCTGTGCCCGCCGAAGCGGCGCTGGTCGATGGTGCCGTTCGGGGTCCGGTTGAACGGCAGGCCCATCTTCTCCAGGTCGAGGACCGAGTCGATGGCCTCCTTCGCCAGGATCTCGGCGGCGTCCTGGTCGACCAGGTAGTCACCGCCCTTGACCGTGTCGAAGGTGTGCCACTCCCAGTTGTCCTCCTCCACGTTGGCCAGCGCGGCGGCCATGCCGCCCTGCGCGGCGCCCGTGTGGGAGCGGGTGGGGTAGAGCTTCGTCAGGACGGCGGTGCGGCTGCGCTTGGTCGACTCGATGGCCGCGCGCATGCCGGCGCCACCGGCGCCGACGATGACGGTGTCGTACTTGTGGATCTTCATGATTCTCGCAGCCCCGTGCCTAGCGGATGTTCGGGTCGAAGGTGAAGATCACCAGCGTGCCCAGCAGGATGGTGAACACCGTGGCGGTGTAGAGCAGGCCCTTGAGCCACAGCCGGGTGTTCGGCCGCTCCGCGTAGTCGTTGATGACCGTGCGCAGCCCGTTGGCGCCGTGCAGCATCGCCAGCCACAGCATCAGCAGGTCCCAGACCTGCCAGAACGGCGAGGCCCAGCGGCCGGCCACGAAGGCGAAGCCGATCTTGGAGACGCCGCCGTCCAGCACCAGCTGGATCAGCAGGTGACCGATGACGAGGACGACCAGGACGACGCCGGACAGGCGCATGAACAGCCAGGCGGCCATCTCGAAGTTGCCGCGGGTGCTCTTCGGGCTCTTCTTGGTCCGCTTGCGCGGGGGCTCGATGACCGGCGCCGGGTTGTCGACGGAGTAGAGCGGGGCGCCTTCGACGGGGCCGACGCCCGAGGCGGTGGTGTCAGTGGTGGACATGGGCGTCAGCTCCCGAACAGTTCACGAGCGGCGTGGCCGAGCACGGGGTAGATCGCCCCGAGCATCAGCACGAGCCACAGGGCGACGACGGTCCAGAGCATCTGCTTCTGGTAGCGGGCGCCCTTGATCCAGAAGTCGACGGCGATGACACGCAGGCCGTTGAGCGCGTGGAACAGGATGGCGGCGACGAGGCCGTACTCCAGCAGCGCGACGATCGGCGTCTTGTACGTGGCCACGACGGTGTCGTAGGCCTCGGGGGACACCCGCACGAGAGCGGTGTCCAGCACGTGAACGAACAGGAAGAAGAAGATGAGGACGCCGGTGACTCGGTGAGCCACCCAGGACCACATTCCTTCCCGGCCGCGGTACAGCGTTCCAGCCGGCACGGAAGTTTCCTCCGGGAGCGGGGTTCGGGGCCGCGCCGGCTTTCCTTGTCGGTCGGGCCCGGCCGGGTACGGTCCACCGGCCCCCAGCATGTTAGCGACGCTTGCCCGCGGCACTCACAGGGGGCCTGCCGGTGTGATCAAACTGGCACGCTTACGGGCTATCGCGGCGGCACATGGTAGGGAATGTCCGGTTCTGTGCGGGGGTGCGGCGCCGCCGTGGCCGGCCGCGCCCGCCCGGCGGAGCCGCGGACCGTCACGGTCCCGTGCCCTCGAGGGTACTCACCAGCCTGCCCCGCGCCAGGCGGCGGAGCTCCTCGGCCGCCACCGCCCGTTCCTCGTCCGGATCGTTCGCCAATCGTGACCGGATGTCCTCCAGGACCCGGTCCAGGGTCTCCTCCTCGGGGACGCCGTCCAGGCAGATGACGAAGACGTGGCCGAACTTGGTCTCGTACGCCGTGTGGGCCGCGGTCAGGGCCGTGTGGGCGGCGGAGTAGGTGCCGTCGGGGAGGGTGGGGAGGGCCTCCGCCGCCAGGGCCTGCGCCAGTTCCTCGGGGGAGAGGTCGTACATCGCCTCGTCGGAGGCCGCCAGGAGGGACGGCAGGTCGGGGTAGGGGCGGTGGCCGGAGAGGCGCAGGGCCCAGCGCGGGCTGCGCAGGCAGGCCAGAAGGGCGCGCTCGGCGTCCTCGGCGGGAGCGGTGTTGAACCGCTCCAGCGCGGGAGGGGCGTCGGGCGCGCCGCGGGACTGCCCGGGTATGGCGACTCGGCCGGGGAGGTCTGGGAGACGGTGCGCAGGCAGCGTGGGTCCTCGTGGGCGTCGCGTGTGTCGGTGGAAGATGCTGTGAGAGTTGTGACGTCACGTTATCGAGTGAGTCCGAGACGTGTCCGATCGGTACCCCGAATTCACTCGAACGGCAGGGTTTGGGAACGGCTCGATGTCACCCTTCACCCGTTCGGGTCGTACGTTGGCCGGGTGAGTCGGCACAGGCAGCACGGGCAGCACGGGCAGCACGGGCAGCACGGGCGCGGCGCGGCGACGGGGACGGCCCCGCGCCGCCGGGCGCTGACCGGGGCCGTCGCCGCGGGCGCGCTGGTGGCCGCGGCCGGTGTGGGCCTCGGCCTCTGGACGGCCTCGGGCGACGGCGGCGGGTCCGCGGGCCCGGCGGCGTCCTCCGCGGAGAGCCCGGCTCCGAGCCGCTCCTACCCGCTGTCGACGGCGCCGCGCACCATACCCGCCGTACGCGACCACACCGCGGAGCGCGGTCCCGGCTGGCGCCCCGCGAAGGACCACCGGGTGGTCGTGGACGACCCCGCGCTGGCCGACGAGGGCCGCCTGACGGCCGGCGAGCTGGGACTGACGTACGCGGGGGAGAAGGACGACCGGCGGGCCGGCGATCTGCGGCTGGAGCTGAACCGGGACGCGGGCGCGAACCCCGAGTCGTACACGATGACCGTGCGGGACGGGCGGGTGACCGTGACCGCCCCCGGCGAGGCGGGCGTGTTCTACGGCACCCGCACCCTCAAGCAGGAGGTCGAGGGGGCCGGCGCCGCCCCCGAGGGCGTGGTGCGCGACGAGCCCGCCAAGCAGCGGCGCGGGCTGATGCTGGACATCGCGCGCAAGCACTACACGGCCGGCTGGATCGAGGACCGGATCCGCGAGCTCGGCGATCTGAAGTTCAACGAGATCGGCCTGCACTTCTCCGACGACCAGGGCTTCCGCATCGAGTCCGACTCGCACCCGGAGATCGTGTCCGAGCAGCATCTGACCAAGGCGCAGGTGAAGAGGATCGTCGACCTCGCGGAGAGCCGGCACATCACCGTCGTCCCCGAGATCGACTCGCCCGGACACCTGGGCGCGGTCATCGCCGCCCACCCGGACCTGCAACTGCGCGACGCGAACGGCGAGGCGGTGCGCGGCGCGATCGACATCTCCGAGCCCGGGGCCGCCGAGATCGTCGACGACCTGCTGGACGAGTACGCCGGACTCTTCCCCGGCGGGCAGTGGCACCTGGGCGGCGACGAGTACCAGGCGCTGGTGGTGTCCGACCCCGAGGCGTCGTTCCCGGGCCTCGCCGCCGCCGCGCGGGAGAGGTACGGCTCCGGCGCGACCGTGGAGGACCTGACCGCCGGCTGGCTGAACGACCGGGCCGCCGCGGTCCGCGCCCACGACCGCGCGCCCCGCGCCTGGAACGACGGCTTCTTCCGGGGCGGCTCGGTGCGGGCCGCGAAGGACATCCGGGTCGCCTACTGGACCGGCAAGGAGATCGGCGCCCGGCAGCCCGAGGAGTACCTGAGCGAGGGCCGCGAGGTCATCAACCACAACGACGAGTTCCTCTACTACGTGCTCGGGGAGCCCCTGACCTTCGTCTACCCGACGGGCGAGCGGATCTACGAGCAGTGGACGCCGCTGGTGCTGCGCGGCACCACCGCCGTCCCGGAGCGGTACGACGACCAGATCCTCGGCGGGGCCCTCGCCGTCTGGGGCGACATCCCCCGGGCCCAGACCCAGGACCAGGTCGCGGCCGGGATCCGGCTGCCGCTGCGGGCGACCGTCCAGAAACTCTGGGACCCGGACGAACCGGAGCTGTCCTGGGCGCAGTTCCGGAACCTGGCGGACGAGCTGGACTGACCGGCCCCGGCCCCCGGGCCGGGCCGCGGAACGGATTGCCGCATACGGCTGCGGACCCCCCTGCGACTGTGGTGGTGTTCTGAACAGGCCGAAGGAACCGACACAGCGGGGGAACACCGGCACATGGGCTACTGGGGGTACTTCGTCGTGGGCCGCGGGGAGCGGCCGCTCGCCGAACTGGACACGCTGGCCGGTGCGGCCGGGGAGATGACCCGGCACACCTCGGCGCCCGACGACTGGCAGGTGTGGGAGTACCCGGGCGGCCGGGGCGACGTCGGGAACATGAACGACCTGGCCCGGGAGACCGGAGCGCCCGCGCTGTTCGGGTACGTCATGGACAGCGACTGCGTGGTGGTGGAGGCGGCGTCCCCGGAGAGCGGGGCGTGGACGACCTGTCTGGCGCGGGCGAACACGGCCGCCCGCCTGGAGGGGCAGCAGGAGGGGCTCACGCTCGAGGACTACTTCCTGGACCCCGCCGACGCCGCCGAGCGGGCCGTCTTCTGGGCCGAGGAGGCGGGGCGCACCGCCTCCGTCGAGGACCTGACCGAGGTGCTGACCGCCGCTCCCGACCCGGTGGCCGAAAACCTCTTCTTCCGCCTGCTCGACCGGCTCGGCGTCGTGCCCCTGTGACACTCCCGGCCCATCGCACGCAGTAAGGGGAAATGCGGGCTCCGTGAGGAACGGGGCGCGTGAGGGCCCCGTCGGGGGCCCGCGAACACCCCTTGGGGAGGCGTGGATGAGCCTGGTGGACATGATCGCGCGGGCCGACGAGACCGGGCTGGCCGTGAGCGGCTTGGCTTGTCTGGATCGGTGCGTGCCGCTGCTGGGCGGTGACGACGAAGCGCTGCGGCCCCTGTGGGCGAGCCTCTCGGGGGCCGCGCCCGCCGGGGACTGGGTGCGGCGGCTGGAGCAGGCCCGCGGCGCCCTGGACGCGACGGCCGACGGCGCGGACGAGGCGGTGGCGCTCGCACGCCGGATGCTGGCCGGCGCCCCCGCCGGGCGGTCCGCCGCCGGGTTGCGGGAGTGGGCCGACGACTGCTCCGTCGCCGCGCTGCGGATCCACCGGATGCTGGACGGCGCCGCCGACGACTCCGGCCTCGCCGACGCCCGCCGCGACGGCCGCTCCGACGGTCTGTCACCGCTGCTCGCCGCCGAACTGCGCCGCCAGCTCACGGTCCTGGAACTCCTCGCCGCCCACGGCCCGGCGGGCCTGCGCAAAGCCCTCGAGGTCTCGACGGAGGGGCGCCGGGTCCTGCGCGCCGCGGTGTCCCGCCGCAGCCGCAGGGACTCCTAGGCCCACGGCTCCGGCACGGTCCGAACGGCGGTCGCGGTCCGAACGATGGTGACGAAACGCTTCACCGGAGCGCTTACCAGGGTGTGACGACTGCGACGACTGTGACCACACAGCAGGAGACCAGGCCCTCGGCCGCGACCAAGCCGGTCCGCTGGGCGGCGGACGCGGTGGCGGCGATGCGCGAAGGGGCACGGCTGCGCCTCGACTACTCGGCGCGCAGTCTGTGGAGCGTCGACCGGGTGATCGAGGACATACGCCGGGAGGCGGCCCCGCTCGCCGCGGTGGAACTGGTGCTGCGCGGATTCGGCGCCTACGCCGGCGAGGTGATCGCCCGCCGGACCGGCGGCGAATGGTGGTCCTCCGGCGGTGACCACTGGGTCCGCACCCCCGACGGCCGCCTCTGGGACCCCATCGACGAGGCCCGCCGCTGCTACACGGGCGACGGCTCCCTCCGCCTGCTGTGCCGTGACGCGTCGGACGGCGCACGGACCTGACGCGTGCGACGGCCGGGGTCCCGCACGGTGCGCGGGCCCCCGGCCGTCGTCGTACCGGGTACGGGTCACGGCGCCAGGGTCTGGCCCAGCCGCACGTCCGCCGGCAGGCCGAGGGTGCCCTTGCCGAAGATGTACGAGTCGCCGTAGCCGAGGCCCGAGCTGTTGCTCGGCACGTACAGCAGCGCGCCGTCCGAGGTGTCCTCGCCCTCGGCGCCGACCGTGAGGTCCGCGCGGCCGTAGCCGGACAGGTCCGTCAGCGACACCGCGGAACCGAACCGGTCACCGGACTCCGTGGCGCCGGGGACCTCGGAGGTGTCCTGGGAGAAGCCGATCGCGCCGGTGCCGGTGAGGCCGGAGGAGCCGCCGCGGAACAGGATCGCCTGGCCGGTGTCCTTGCGGTTGGCGCCGCTGCGGGTGAAGTCCTCGCCGGGCGCGCCGGCCAGGACGTCCGCGTATCCGTCGCGGTTGAAGTCGCCGGCCGAGACCGAGGTGCCCAGCGCGTCGCCGGACTCGTTGCCGCCGGGGACGCCGGAGGTGTCCTGGTGGAGGGTCCTCATGCCGGTGGTGGTGAACCCGGACGAGGTGCCCGGGACCATGGTGATCCGCCCGCCCGGCGTCGTACCGCCGGACTCGTCGGCCACCGGCTGGCCGATGACGATGTCGTCGTAGCCGTTGCCGTTGAAGTCGCCCGCGGCGACGGAGCGCCCGCCCTTGACGGAGAGGACGCCCGCCTCGGCCAGGCCGGACGCGGAGCCCGCGAAGCGGACGACACGGCTGACGCCGCCGGTGTCGCGGTAGTTGAGGGCGATGTCCGCGTAACCGTCCCGGTTGAAGTCGCCGCTCGCGGCGTCCAGGTAGGAGACGGAACCGGTGGAACCGGTGAGCGTGCCGTACGTGGTGGCGCCGTCGGTGTGCCGGGCGTTCCAGTTGCCGCCCCGCCCGGTGCCGGCCGCGAACACGTCCGCCTTGCCGTCACCGTCGAAGTCGCCGACGGCGACCGTGGTGCCGAGCTTCGCGCCGGTCTGCGTGACGCCCGAGGCGTAGTGGGAGAAGCCGGTGTCCAGTTCCGGGCCGTACATCACCACGACGCCGCCGCGGTCGGCGTGGCCGCTGGTGTCGTCCTCCCCGGGGACGCCGATCGCGAGGTCGGCGTAACCGTCGCCGTTGACGTCGCCCCAGGCGGTGGAGGTGCCGAAGCCGTCGCCCGACTCGTTGCCGCCGGGGACGCCGGGGCTGTCCTGGGTGAGTGTCTTCTTCGCGCCGGTGACCGGGCCGTTCAGTCCGCCGGGGATGACGGTCGCGCTGCCGCCGCCGGAGGCCTTCGGGGTGCCGGCCACCAGGTCGGAGAGGCCGTCCCGGTTGTGGTCCGAGGTGGCCAGGGCGTGCGAGACGCCCGGGGTCTTGGCGAGCGCGGCGATGAGGGACAGCTTCGGGTACAGGTTCGCACCGGGGCAGGCCGTGTGGTTGGTGTCCCGGTGGCCGAAGACCCTCGGCAGGGTGACCGACTCACCCTTGTCGATCTTGTTGCCGGTGACGCCGGCCTCCGTACCGGAGGTCAGCGTGACCTTGCCGGTCGGGTCGATGCCGTACATGCCGAACTTCCAGGCGACGACCCGCGCGATCGAGTCCAGCGCCGCCCGGCTCGGGCGGGCGCTCTCGAAGTTGCCCAGATAGGAGATGCCGAGCGTGTCGGTGTTGAAGCCGACGTCGTGCGCGCCGACCACCGGCAGGTCCATGCCGCCGCTGCGGCCCTCGAAGATCTGCCCGCAGCGGTCGACGACGAAGTTGTAGCCGATGTCGTAGTAGCCGCGCGCGAAGTGCTCCTGCTGGATGGAGCGCATCCGGGCCCGCGAGTCAGCGCAGGACACGCTGTTGTCGCTGTCGACGCCGGTGTGGTGGATGACGGCGGCCTTGATCTCGGTGCCGTAGCTCGGCGTGCCGTCGTAGTCCGTGGACGCGCCCCACTCGGCCTGCGTGATGACCGGCGGCTTCACGACCGTCGAGGGGCGGGGCTCGGGGACGGTGGGCGTCGGATCGGGGGACGCGGTGCCCGTGGCCGTCCCCGACGGGGTGCCGGCCGGTTCCGCGGACGCCGTGTCCGCGGGCGTGGAGGTCTCCGTGACGGGTGCCTCCGACGGCGTTCCGGTGCTCTGCGCCTCCGTCGGCTCCGGGGCCGCCGGCGTCGTGGTCTCCGCGAGGAACGCCGCGGGCTCCATGCTCGCGACCGTCGGCGCGCCCTCGGGGTCCGTGCCCGGGTCGAGGAGCTTGACGTCCATGCCGGCCGGCTGGCCGCCCACCTGGGTGCCGTCGGCGTTCACCACGCGTACCTCGACGCCGTCGGAGTCGTCGGTCCACACCGACGCCGTACCGCCGCGGGCCGCCGCCCGCTCGCCCTCCGCTCCGTCGGCCTGGCTCGGCTCGTCCTCCAGCGCCTGCCAGCCGGACCACTTGCCGGTCTCCAGGTCCCGGGTGCGCACCTGGGGCGTGCCCTTGACGTCCGCCTCCGGGTTGTCCCAGGTCACCAGCACCGCGCTGAAGCGATCCGTGGTCTGCCGGTCGAGGCCCCGGCGGCCGGAACCCCGGTTCTCCAGCTTCAGCGTGTGAATGCTCGGGTCACGGGCCTCCACGCCGGGATCCCCCGGAGCGGACGGCTGATCGGCCACCGCGTACGTGACGAGACCCGTACCGCTGAGCACGACGGCTCCGGCGGTCAGCCAGGCCCGCCGTCTCAGGCTGAGCGGCTTGTACGCACGGGTTCTGCGAGAACTCAACTACCCCACCCCTAGAGAAGACACATGAACATCACCTGTCCCACAGGTAACACTCATTCAGCGTCGGGCGCGGGCCGAACGTCACATGTGACGTCACCGAACCCGCGGATCCCGCGACATGCCTCGCGGACGTACGGGAGGGCGAAAGGTTGTATGCGTCCCGTGAGGTGATCGTGTGGTGAGCGCCACATCCCTGACGGGTGATGATCACGACCCGTCGCGCGGGGGGTCGCCGCGGACCTTCCGCCCGGCCACCGGCACCAGGCCGACATGGGGACCTCCGTCGTGGGGAAGCGTGACGGGTGCCGGTCCGTCCGGGTCCGCCGCCCGCCGCCCGCCGCCCGCCGACGGCCGGCGGCGGACCCGGACCGTACCGGCCGGGACGGCGTCTGTCCGGACGGCCCCGCCGTCCCCCTGGCGCCGGGACACGGGAGGCCGGCCCCCGCCCGCGTGTGCCGCATGGGGCGTGTGACGAGCTGTGACACTTTCGTGGCGCCGGACGCTGATGACCGTGGGGGTGCGGGCGCCGTCGGGCGTGCTCACGCCAAGCGATAGCGGTGCGCTACGCACTCGGTACGGACGAGGACGGTTCTTGGGCCACGGAGGGGAATCCCGCCGCGCACAGGCGTACGACGGGGAACTGGGCGCGGCCGTCGCGCGGGCCCAGAAGGGGGACGAGGCCGCCTTCGCCGTGGCCTACCGGCTCGTACAGCCCGGCCTGCTCGTCTATGTGCGCAGGCTCGTCGGGGACGACGCCGAGGACGTGATGTCGGACGCCTGGCTGGAGATAGCCCGCGATCTGGGGAGGTTCAAGGGCGACGGGGCCGGGTTCCGGGGCTGGACGGCGACCATCGCCCGGCACCGGGCGCTGGACCATCTGCGCCGGCAGCGGGTACGGCCCCGTCCGTCGGCCCTGGAACAGGACGTCCTGGACCTCCCCGGGCCGCAGAGCACCTACGACCAGGCCATGGAGGCCATGTCCACCGAGCACGCCCTCGCACTGGTCGGCGGGCTGCCGCGCGACCAGGCCGAGGCCGTGCTGCTGCGGGTGGTCGTCGGCCTCGACGGCCCCGCCGCCGCCCGCGTCCTCGGCAAGCGGCCGGGCGCGGTACGGACGGCCGCCTACCGGGGGCTGAAGCGCCTGGCGAAGCAGCTCGGTGTCGAGAGTGTGACGGATGAGGCGTCGCGGACGCTGGGTGAGTCGACATGAACGCCGGCCGGGACGGCGGACACGGCGGGCGGCGCGACGGCGCCCGGCCCGGGCCGCCCGCACCCGGCGGCCCACGACGGCCCCCGAAGGCCGCCGGATGAACAGGCCGGACACGCGGAACGTATCCGTCGGTCCGGGCGGTACCGCCCACGCGGCCGCCCGGCCCGCACGGGCACGGCGGGCCGGCCGGGCGGGCCGGGCCGCGGGCATCAAGTGGAACGAGCAGGAACGAGAACGGACATGGGTGAACGGCAGAACGACGGCGGGCCGGCCGGCCGTCGGCGTGTGCACCCTGAGACGGACGCGCCCCCCGGGCACGGCGGTCCGGGTTCCGTCACGGGCGGGCGCCGGGTCGTCGACGCCGCCGATCTGGAGGCACTGCTCGCCGCCGCGCTGATCCGCCGCGGCGTGGACGCGGGGGCCGAACAGCGGGCCGTCACCGCGTTCCTGGCCGCCCGGGAGGCGGGGGCGCACGGCGCGCGCACCCGACGCCGGGACGACTGGCGGACCCGTCGGAGCCGGCTCGGCCGCCACTCGCTGAAGGCCACGCTCTCCCTCGTGGTCGCCGGTCTCACCCTGAGCGGGGTCGCGGTCGCCGGCATCGGCGCGACGGGATCGTCCACGGACGGCCCGACGGAGGACGGCAGGAGCAGCCACGCCCCGTCCACCGGCCCGTCCACCGGCCCGTCCACCGGCCCGTCCACCGGCCCGTCCACCGGCCCGTCCACCGGCCCGTCCACCGGCCCGTCCACCGGCCCGTCCACCGGCGGTCCGGCGGGCCCCGACACCGGATCCGACCGCCCGGACCACCCGGGGACGGCCCGGGACACCGAGGCCCACTGCCGCGCCTACGAGCAGGTGCGGGGGCGGGGCGAGGCGCTGGACTCGACGGCCTGGAAGCGGCTGACGGAGGCTGCGGGCGGCGCGGAGAACGTCGCCGCCCACTGCGCCGGGCAGCCGGCGGGGACCGGGACGCCGCCCGTCGACACCGGGGCGCCGGGGAAGAGGGACGACGATTCGGCCGACCGGTCCGGAAACGGCTCCTCGGGCAACGCGGGCGACGACGTCACGCGTGACGCGGGCAACGGCTCCGGCAACGGTGCGGGCGCCACGGGCGACGGTGCGGGCGGCAGCGGGAGCAACGGCACGGGGAAGCCCGAGACCCCGGGCGCCAACCGCCCGTAACCCGTCCATGTGACCCCTGTGACCAGGGAAAACGAAGAATCCGCAGGTCTCGGCGCGCTCCGCTTCGCTGCCGCCGAGGCGACGGCCGGAGCCGCCACCCCCCACAGGAGAGGCCCCGGCCGCCGCGCGGCCCGGGCCGCGCGGCGGCCCGTACTTCCTACAGCGCCAGGGGCGCGCTTTCTGTCACACCCTCATGTGTCACGGGTTAGTTGCATCTTGGGCGGACATGGACGGGGAGAGGATTCAGGCCGTAACGTGCCATTCGCGCCAGGTCGCGGCGGACACATGACCACGAACCGCCCGCGGCCTCGACACCGCAACCATCAATCGAGTGACCACGACGGCGAGAACCCGGTCCGCGAGAGCGGCGCCGGTCGAGAGCGCAGAAGGGCGCACGCGTGTGCTGGGGGACGACGCGGAGCTGACCGCCGCGGTGCGTGCGGCACAGGACGGGGACGAAAGCGCGTTCCGGACTGTGTACCGCGCGGTGCACCCGCGGCTGCTGGGATACGTACGGACGCTGGTCGGCGAGTCCGACGCCGAGGACGTGACGTCCGAGGCGTGGCTGCAGATCGCCCGTGACCTGGAGCGCTTCACCGGAGACGCGGACCGGTTCCGCGGCTGGGCCGCCCGCATCGCCCGCAACCGCGCGCTGGACCACATCCGCATGCGCGGACGCCGCCCCGCGATCGGGGGCGACGAGACCCAGCTCACCGGGCGGGCCGCCGAGTCCGACACGGCCGGCGAGGCCATCGAGGCGCTGGCCACCGACGGCGCGTTCTCCCTCATATCCAGACTGCCGCAGGACCAGGCGGAGGCCGTCGTCCTGCGCGTGGTCGTGGGCCTCGACGCCAAGTCCGCCGCCGAGACCCTGGGCAAACGACCGGGCGCGGTACGGACGGCCGCGCACCGGGGGCTGAAGCGCCTGGCCGAGCTGATCGGCGGCGATCCGGAAACCCAACCGGAATCCGCCGGGGTGCTCGACGCCCTTCCTCCCCAGAGAGAACCACGCCGTCGTACGGTGACGTCCGCGAGTGTGACGCAGATGCGAACGCGGACGCAGAAGGACATGTGATGGCCGACGAGCAGCACAGGTGGCTGGACCGCGGGACTGCGGAGCGCTTACTGAGCGGAGAGCCCCCGGAAACCACCGATCCCGTCGCCCGTGACCAGGCTCGACGGCTCGCTGGAACGCTGCGCGCGCTCTCCGCGCAACCCCCGTCGGACGGCGGGGAGCTCCCCGGCGAGGCGGCCGCCCTGGCCGCCTTCCGCATGTCGCGCGAGAAGCGGGAGGAGCGGGCCGAGGCGGCTCACGGTGCGGACCGACCGGACCGAACGCGACCCTCCGACATCGGAACGATCCGTATGCGTGCCCCGCGCGGTGATCGTTCCGGAACCGCGGACGGACCCCGGCGAGGGCGTTCCCTGCATCTCGGGCTGGCCGCCGCGCTGGTCGTCGGCGTGGCCGGGGGCGCCGTGGCGCTGACCGGAACCGGAGTCCTGTCCCCGCCCGACGGCTCCCGGTCCGACCCGGCCGCCTCCGTCACGGCCACCGGCGCGGGTCCCGGACGCCCCCTGGTGTCCCCTTCGCCGAAGGGCGCCGCACCGGGCGGAGCCGTGCCCGAGGACCGGCACTCCGGGAGTGCCCCCGGTACGGCCGAGGGCGGCGGGGACGCCGGCGGGTCCCGTGCACCGGGGGAGCCCGACGCGGACACCGGTGACGGCGCGCCCCGTTCCGGACACGGCGGGAAGCAGCTCGCCGCGGCCTGTCGCGCGTGGCGCGACGGCAGGGCGCTGAACGGCGAACGCGAGCACCTCCTCGAGGACGCGGCGGGCGGCCCCTCCCGGGTCGGCCCGTACTGCGAGGACGTGCTGTCCACGCCGGACACCTCCGGTGCGTCCGGTACGACCGGCGGCGACGGGGAAGCCCACGAGAGCAACGGGAACGGGCACGGCAACGGGAAGGCCAACGGCCAAGGGCAGGGCCAGGGTCAAGGGCAGGGCCAAGGGCAGGGCAACGGCGGCAACGGCGCCAAGAAGGGCGACGACGGGAACAACGGGAACGGCGGGAACAACGGGAACGGCGGGAACAACGGGAACGGCGGGAACAACGGGAACGGCGAGGACGGTGGGAACAACGGCAAGGGCCGCAAGAAGAACCCATGACGCCGCCGCCCCTGACCTGCACTTTTGTTGATCGCTGAAATTTTCTCCCGGCAGGTGTGACACTTCCGGCCCTCGTGGCGCAGTAAAGAGTGAGCCGACTGGTCATCGGCTGTCGCACGGAGCCGGGGTTCCCCCCGTACCCACGGCTCGTGCACCTCGGCGCGGGCGGGACACGTTCCCCCGGTTCCGCCCGCGCCCCTTCTCACCAGTGCACGACGACCTTGTCGCCCTTCCGCACCTGCCCGTACAGCAGGGCGATGGCCTCCTCGTCCCGTACGTTGACGCAACCGTGCGAGGAACCGGCGTATCCCCGCGCGGCGAAGTCGGCCGAGAAGTGCACGGCCTGGCCGCCGCTGAAGAACATGGCGTACGGCATGGGGGAGTCGTAGAGCGTGGACACGTGGTGCCGGGACTTCCAGTAGACGTGGAAGACACCCTCGCGGGTCGGCGTGTACTCGGAACCGAAGCGCACCGGCGTCGTCGACACCGTCCGCCCGTCGATCATCCAGCGCAGGGTGCGGCTCGACTTGCTGATGCACAGCGCGCGGCCGGTCGTGCAGCGCGGGTCGGGCGCGTCGGCCGGCTGGCCGCCCATCAGGTACAGCTCCCACCTGCCCGGTTCGCGCGTCATGGCGAGCAGCCGCTGCCAGGTGACGGAGTCGGTCACCCCCGTCCTCGGCAGTCCGCGCCTGCCCTGGAAGCCCCGGACCGCCTTCGCCGTCAGGTCGTCGTAGGTCCCCGTGGGCCCGTGGAAGATCCAGGCGACCTGCCGCAGCCGGGCCTGGAGTTCGCGTATGTCGCGCCCGGAGTCACCGGGGGACCACAGCACGCGCGGCGCCGGGGCGCCGGGACGGGCGGACTTCCCGCCACCGTCCGGAGCCCGTGACTCCGGCTCCGGCGCCGACGTGGAGGGCGTCCGGCCCGGCACCTCGATGCGCACCGGCGGCCCGCCCTCCCCGGCGGGCCGCACCGTACAGCCGGCCGCACACGCCGTCAGGGCGGCCAGCGCCGCGAGACCCGCGATTCCTTTCCTCCCCATGCCCCTCCTCCGCACAGCAGCCCCCCGGGCGTCCCACCGGCCGCGCCCGGCCGTCACCTGAGATGTTCCCCGGACGTGACCACCGACGAACAAGGGGGCATGGTGGTGAGTGACCGGAAGACGAGCGCCGGGGTGGGGCTGTGAGCGGGGTCCCACCGGGGCTGTGAGGAAGGTCCCAGGGTGTGCCCCTCCACCGGGCCGCACGCGCACCGCTACAGTCCGTCGAAGGGTCGGCCTGTACTGACGGGGCAACTGACGGGTACCGGGCGGGCAAGTCGAGCAACGCCGCTCAGCGGGAGGCATCACACCATGGCGCGCGAGTCGGGCAGTGCCCGGTCCACCGAGAGTGGACTGCCCATCGAACCGGTCTACGGGCCACAGGCCCTCCAGGGCTGGGACCCGGCCGAGAAGCTGGGCGAGCCGGGAGCGTACCCCTTCACGCGGGGCGTGTACCCGACGATGTACACCGGCCGGCCCTGGACGATGCGCCAGTACGCCGGCTTCGGCACGGCGACGGAGTCCAACGCCCGCTACCAGCAGCTGATCGCCAACGGCACGATGGGCCTGTCGGTCGCCTTCGACCTGCCCACCCAGATGGGCCACGACTCCGACGCCCCCATCGCGCACGGCGAGGTCGGCAAGGTCGGCGTCGCCATCGACTCCATCGACGACATGCGGGTGCTGTTCGACGGCATCCCGCTGGACAAGGTCTCCACGTCGATGACGATCAACGCCCCCGCCGCCCCGCTGCTCCTGCTCTACCAACTGGTCGCCGAGGAGCAGGGCGTCCCGGCCGACAAGCTCACCGGCACGATCCAGAACGACGTGCTCAAGGAGTACATCGCGCGGGGCACGTACATCTTCCCGCCCAAGCCCTCGCTCCGCCTGATCGCCGACATCTTCAAGTACTGCAAGGCCGAGATCCCCAAGTGGAACACGATCTCGATCTCCGGCTACCACATGGCCGAGGCGGGCGCCTCGCCCGCGCAGGAGATCGCGTTCACCCTCGCGGACGGCATCGAGTACGTGCGCACGGCGGTCGCGGCCGGCATGGACGTCGACGACTTCGCCCCGCGCCTGTCGTTCTTCTTCGTGGCCCGCACCACGATCCTGGAGGAGGTCGCCAAGTTCCGCGCGGCCCGCAGGATCTGGGCGCGGGTGATGAAGGAGGAGTTCGGCGCGAAGAACCCCAAGTCGCTGATGCTGCGCTTCCACACCCAGACGGCCGGGGTGCAGCTGACGGCCCAGCAGCCCGAGGTGAACCTGGTCCGCGTCGCCGTCCAGGGCCTGGGCGCGGTGCTCGGCGGCACCCAGTCGCTGCACACCAACTCCTTCGACGAGGCGATCGCGCTGCCGACCGACAAGTCCGCCCGCCTCGCCCTGCGCACCCAGCAGGTCCTCGCCTACGAGACGGACGTGACGGCGACGGTCGACCCGTTCGCCGGCTCCTACGTCATCGAGAAGATGACCGACGACGTCGAGGCGGCGGCGCTGGAGCTGATGGGCAAGGTCGAGGACCTCGGCGGCGCGGTCAACGCCATCGAGCACGGCTTCCAGAAGAACGAGATCGAGCGCTCCGCCTACCGCATCGCCCAGGAGACCGACTCCGGTGAGCGCGTCGTGGTCGGCGTCAACCGCTTCCAGCTCGACGAGGAGGAGCCCTACGAGCCGCTCCGCGTCGACCCCGCCATCGAGGCCCAGCAGGCCGAGCGCCTGGCCAAGCTCCGCGCGGAGCGCGACCAGCGGGCGGTCGACTCGGCCCTGGCCGCCCTGAAGAAGGCCGCCGAGGGCGAGGACAACGTCCTCCATCCCATGAAGGACGCCCTCAAGGCCCGCGCGACGGTGGGCGAGGTCTGCAACGCGCTGCGGGAGGTCTGGGGGACGTACGTGCCCTCGGATGCCTTCTGACCTGGTCGGTTACCTGATCGTGGATCGCAAGCACGACGAGGTCCTGCTCCACACCGATCCGGCCGACGGCAGATATCCCGACCCCCAGCGCTTCGAGCGGGGTCAGGACGTGACCGTGCCGGAGTCGGTCGGCGTGCGCGCCGAGATCTCGGTGGACGCCCTTCTCGACGGCTGAAACACCGGAGCGGAGTGTCGCACCCCCGTGCGACACTCCCTCCATGTTCGGCGTCATCGACCTCCCCACCTACCTGGCGGGACTGATCCTCATCATCCTGCTGCCCGGTCCCAACTCCCTCTACGTCCTCTCCGTCGCCGCCCGTCGCGGTGTGCGCGCCGGATACACGGCCGCCGCCGGTGTCTGGTGCGGGGACACCGTGCTGATGACGCTCTCGGCCGCCGGGGTCGCCTCACTGCTCCAGGCCAACGCCGTGCTGTTCGGGATCGTGAAGTACGCGGGCGCCGGATACCTGACCTGGCTGGCCGTCGGGATGCTGCGCGCCGCGTGGGGGATGTGGCGGACGCGGCGGGACAAGGACGCGGCCGAGGCCCCCGCCGCGGTCGCGCCCGGTGAGCGCCCGTTCCGCCGGGCCCTGGTCGTCAGCCTGCTCAACCCCAAGGCGATCCTGTTCTTCATCGCCTTCTTCGTGCAGTTCGTCGACCCGGCCTACGCCTACCCGGCGCTCTCCTTCGTCGTCCTCGGTGCCTTCGCCCAGATCGCCAGCGTGCTCTACCTCAGCGCGCTGATCTTCGGCGGCACCCGGCTCGCCGCCGCCTTCCGCCGCCGCAGGCGCCTGTCGGCCGGCGCCACCTCGGCGGCCGGCGCCCTGTTCCTGGGCTTCGCGGCGAAGCTGTCGCTGGCGAGCGCGTAGGGGTCGGCGCCCGCCGAACCGGGCCAGGTACTCGGGGAGTCCGGCCGGCGTGTCCCCGGCCCGGCCCGCGTAACCGTCCGGGCGGACGAGGAACCGAGGCCCCGGGCGCCGGCCGGGGAGTGCACGTGCGCCGCGTCGCCGGGCGAGGCCCGTCGCCCCGGACGCTCCGCGACCGGAGCTCAGCGCCGCCCGGACAGCGCCGCCCGCAGTCTCGGAGTCAGCGGCTTCTCGACACCGTGGTGCAGCAGCCAGGCGAGGAGCAGCATCGAGGCGACCGTGAGCGCGAAGGTCTCCGCCGAGGCCAGGCCCAGGCCGCGGTGCAGCCCGTGGATCACCACCCAGCCCAGGTGCTCGTGCACCAGGTAGAACGGGTACGTCAGCGCCCCCGCCACCGTCAGCCAGCGCCAGTTCACCCGCTTCAGCCACCCCAGCGCGATCGCGGCGACCGCGACGAAGCCGAGCGTCACCACCAGGACGATCCCGAACGACGTCCGGTTCGAGAAGGCGTCCGCGCTCGGCGCGTGCCACAGTTCACGGACCGCGTGGTGCTGCCCGATCAGCCAGCTCACGCCGACGATGCCCCACGCGCAGGCGTCCCGCCGGTCGCGGTGGACCAGGTACAGGCCGATGCCGCCGACGAAGAACGGCGCGTACTCGGGCATCAGGATCAGGTCGAGCAGCGGTTCGTCGGCGCCTTGGGCGATCGCCGCCGCCAGGGTCCACAGCGCGCAGAACAGGATCACGCGCCGACGGCTCGCGCCGGGCAGTACCACGAGCAGCGCGAACAGCGCGTAGAAGCGGATCTCCGCCCACAGCGTCCAGCACACCCCCAGCACCCGGTCCACTCCCAGCGGCTGCTGGAGCATCGTCAGGTTGACCAGTGCGTCGCTGGGCGAGACCGCGTCGTAGGCGACCACCGGCAGTGCGAACACCGCCGTCACGAGGACGACCGCCGCCCAGTACGCCGGCAGCAGACGGGAGGCACGGGAGGCGAAGAAGGACGTCAGCGACCGCCCCCAGCCGCTCATGCAGATGACGAATCCGCTGATCACGAAGAAGATCTGCACACCCAGGCAGCCGTAGGCGAAGAAGGCGTGCAGCGTGGGGAACTGAACCTTGGGCGAACTTCCCCAGGCTTCGGTGACCGCGCCCCCGCGGCCGCCGTAGTGGTACGCCGCGACCATGAGGGCGGCGACCAGACGCAGTCCGTCCAGGGCGCGCAGCCGCGACTCGCGGCGAGGCGTCCCCGGCTCCGTCCCCCGGGGCATGTCGGGTGTCGGGCGGGTGATCGTGCTGGTCAAGGAAATCCCCTGCGCTCATGGTCCTGGCCGTGCATACGCCAGCACGCTAGACCGATCCACAGGCGACGTCCGGCTGTCGGGCCAACGATTCCCCGTCCGGCCGCGACGAGTTCACCTCGGCGTCGTTTTGGCTTCCTAAATTCTCTCGACACCCCACCTGGAAAACATCACGACCGATGCCGGCCCACGGACGGCGGCCGGTTCCGCACAAGGAGTGCCATGACGACGGTCCACAACAGACGGGCACGTGCACGAGGAGGGGAGCTGGACGACTGTCTGCGTGCCTGCGCGGTACACAGCGGCAAGCTCGTCGGCAGCGTCGACCGCCGCCGCATCCAACTCGCCGAACAGCTGCGGAAGCTGCTCGTCGTGTGCGCCACCGGCGCCACGCCGGAGCCGGCGCCCGCGCCGAGCGGCGCGACCGCCCTGCTCAAGCGGGCCGTGAAGGGCACGACAACGCCTTCTCCCGGCCTGTCCAACGAGCTGCTGGACGCCCTGCTCGCAGTCGCCAACAAGGCCCTCGAATGCGGCTACGACGACGAACTGAACCTCGCGGTCCTCATCAGCGACACCGTGCTGGCCCAGCGCAAGAGCTCCCGGGCCGGCTGGCGGCTGCGCGCCCGCCTGCTGGAGGCCCTCGGCGACGAGACCGAGGCCGTGACCGCCTACGAGCGGTACCTGGGCCTCACCGACGACGACGGCTTCGGCGTACGCGCGAAGGTCGCCGGACTGCGCGCCGCGGCGGAGAAGGAGCAGGAACTGCTCGCCCTGCTGCGTCGCCAGTGCCCGCGAGCCGAGGAGTTCGCCCGCGGACCCGCCACCGACGTGTGGGCCGAGGGCCTGGCCGCGCACGCCGTGGGGGACTGGGCCGAGGCCGAGCCGCGCATGGTGGGAGCGCTCCTCGCGCTGGCCGCCGAGCCGTCCCCGGTCGCCGACCGGCAGAAACTGCTCAGCCAGTACCTGGACCTGCGCACCGGCCGGGGCGGCGACATCCCGGCCCTCACCGAGGTCCTCGCCCTCTACGCCGAGCAGCGCCGCACCCGGATGCGCGGCCCCGTCGCCGACCCGACCATCGGCGGCGTGCGGTGGCTCAGCCTCGGCGAGTTCCGCAACGAGATCGCCGGCAAGTCCATCTGCCTGATAGCCAACTCCGGCCGGGTCGGCAGTAGTTCGATGGGCGCCGAGATCGACGGCTACGACCTGGTGGTGCGCTTCAACTCGTACCGCATCGACCCGAAGCACACCGGCAGCCGCACCGACATCCACGCCACCATCCACAAGCACGGCTTCAACTGGGACCAGCAGGTCACCACCCGGCTCGTCTTCGGCGGCATCTCGGGCGACTGGAAGTACTCGCTGCGCAACCGCCTCGTACCCGGTGCCCAGCGGTTCCTCGGCGACGAGTCACTGCGCTGGCCCGTGCGCAACATCGGCCGCCTGGGCAACGACGCATGGTCGGGCATCCCGACCACCGGCTTCAACATGCTGTTCCTGCTGGACTTCCTGGACGTCAGCCCCACGCTCGACCTGATCGGATTCGACTTCTACGAGAGCGGCGCCTACCGCGTGCCGGAGGCCATGAAGATGCCGATCACGTCCGTGCACGAATACACCAGCGAGAAGGAATGGGTCATGCAGCGGGCCCAGCGAGTGACCGACATGAGGATATCCCTGCGATGACCACGACCTTCCCGGCCGACACCACCTCCGCCCAGGCCCCGGCCCCCTCGTCGGCCGCGCTCACCGGCAAGCGGCGCGTCGCCTTCGCCTCCTACGTCGACGAGAACTACCTGCCCGGCTTCCTCGCCCTGCTGCGCAGCCTCGCCCTGTCCAACCCCGGGGTGTGCGAGGACTTCGTCGTCCTCCACGACGACCTGCGCCCCGGCTCCATCGCGAAGATCCGCGCCCTGCACCCGCGCATCGT
The DNA here is from genome assembly GCF_055633275.1 of Streptomyces sp. 12E. Classification (NCBI taxonomy): domain Bacteria; kingdom Bacillati; phylum Actinomycetota; class Actinomycetes; order Kitasatosporales; family Streptomycetaceae; genus Streptomyces; species Streptomyces sp. 12E. The sequence goes on from NZ_JBVNCJ010000001.1 coordinate 4,544,226, forward strand.
GCTGCGCCGCGTGAACGCCGAGCACTACGACTCGTACAAGAAGGGCGACCAGGACAACTACCTGGTCCGCAAGGCGTACTTCATCCTCGATGTCTTCCGGATCCGTGACTACGACACGGTCATCACCCTCGACACCGACATGGTCGTCCTGGGCGACCTGGGCGAACTCCTGCGGCTGCGCGAGGGGCTGGCGGCCGTCCCGCAGTTCTTCTACGGGCAGCACAAGCTCAACTCCGGCCTGCTGGTGATCCAGCGCGAGTACCTCACCGACGCCTTCTGCGCGAAGCTCGACGCGACCGGGCGCAGCGGGGACTACGAACTCGACAAGCACGACCAGGGCATCCTCAACGCCGTCCTGGACGGCGACTTCGTCCGGCTCGACGCCCGCTACAACTTCGTCAAGCGGCGCCTGTCCGGCGATCTGCCGGTGCCTGACGACACGGCGATCCTGCACTTCACCGGGCGGCACAAGCCCTGGCAGGGCGGCGAGGCCGGCTACTCCCAGGCGGAGGAGTGCTGGCGCGGGTTCGACCTGTCCGACGCCGACTTCCACGCCGCGTACCTGGCGTCCTCCGGAGGTCTCCACCACGACCTGCTGGTGCACTTCGGCACCCCGCACGTCATGCGCACCGGAGACGTCGAGTGCGCCCGCAAGGTCGCCGCCGCGCACATCGCGGCCGGCGACTACCAGGACGCCGTCGACGTCCTGAGCAGCGTCCACATCCCGCTCGACGCCGCCTGGCCGCACGAGGTGCTCGGCCACGCCCTGATGAGCGTCTCCCGCTACGAGGAGGCCAAGGCCCATCTGCTGCTGGCCACCTCCGCCCCCAACCGGGCCGCCACCGCCTACGCCCGGCTCGCCCAGATGGCCTGGGTGCACGGCGACAACACCGAGGCGCTGCGGTACGCCACCGCCGGCATCTCCGTCGACCCGACCCACCGGTCGAGCAGGCTGTGGGCGCAGCGCGCCGGCACCGTGCCCGCCCAGGAGCAGGGCAGCCCCGGGGAGCAGCTGGCGCACGTCGCCTTCTACATGGACCGGCAGGGCAACGCGGGCGACAAACTGCTGCCGGAGACGGTGCGTCTGGCGTTCGGCGAGGACACCACCTCCCGGCGCTGGCACTCCGTCCACGCCCACCGCCTGTTCGACGAGGCGGCCCTGGAGCGGGTCAACGCCCGGCGCGGACTGGTCATCGGCGGCGGCGGACTGTTCATCCCGGACACGATGCCCAACGGCAACAGCGCCTGGCAGTGGAACGTGGCCGACGAGCAGCTGAACGGCATCGACGTGCCGATCATGGTGTACGCGGTGGGGTTCAACGCCTTCGACGGGCAGTCGTACCGGGCCGGGCGGTTCCGCGAGAGCCTCCGGCTGCTGGTGGAGAAGTCCGCGTTCTTCGGACTGCGCAACCACGGCTCCATCGCGAAGGTGCGGGCGATGCTCCCGGACCACCTGCACGACCGGGTCCGCTTCCAGCCCTGCCCCACCACGGTCAGCCGTCAGCTCGTCCCCGGCTGGACGGACCCGGCGCACCGCGAGGACACCGTCTTGCTGAACGCCGCCTACGACCGGGCGGGCCTGCGCTTCGGACACGACTACGGCCACTTCCTCGCGGAGATCGCGAAGGCCGTGCGGGGCATCGGCGCGCACACCGAGGTCCGCTGCGCCGCGCACTCGCTGGACGACGAGCGGATCGCCTTCGACCTGCGCCGTGAGCACGGCATCTCGCTGCCGGTGATCCCGATGTACGACTTCGACAACGACGCCATCCGGGACCTGTACGCGAAGACCCGCCTGGTCATCGGCATGCGCGGGCACGCCGGGATGATCCCGTTCGGCGTGGGCACGCCGATCATCAGCCTGATCTCGCACCCCAAGATGGCGTACTTCCTGGCCGACATCGAGCGCCCCGAGTGGGGCATCTCCGTGCACGAGCGGAACCTGGGCGCGATGCTCACCGAGCGGGCCGTAGGCATCCTGGACGCCCACGCGGCGACGGTCGCCGACGTCCACGAGCGCCAGCGGACGCTGTGGAAGGTCACCGAGGCGAACGCGGCCGACCTGCGGAGGATCCTCGGAGCCTGACACGCGGTGAGCCCCCGCGGCCGGTGGACCGCGGGGGCTCACGCACGCGGGTTCAGCGCCCCACGGCCTTCTTCACCAGCCGGGTCAGGCGGGAACCGCCCTGCTCCCGGTCCTGTTCGTACGCCTTGCGCAACTGTTCGAAGTGGTCGGCGCGGGTCCGGCTCAGGTACTCGTCCGAGGCCAGCGGCTTGGCGATCGACCAGGCCCGGCGGTGCTCGCCGGCGTAGTGGGCGGTGTAGGCCTTGGCGAACTCCAGGACCGACCTGAAGGGGATCCCGCCGGTGTGGTCGCGGTCGATCCGCTCCTGGACGGCGGAGATCAGCGCCAGCTTCTCGTCGACGGAGTAGGAGTCCTCCGCGACGGCCTTCAGCACGTGTTCGGGGATCGGCCGGACCACCTCGAAGGCGAGCGTGGAGCGGATCGGCGGCCCGGCGATCTCTATGTACGGCAGCAACGCGCCGGTGCTGTGGTGCAGCCACGGCAGCCGCGGTCCGGCGAAGTCCTGGTGCAGCACCACCGAGCCCGGTCGCAGCCGGGTCAGGAACCGTTCGGCCACGCACCGGAACACCCGTGCCGTCTTGGCGATGTCGACGTGCAGGAACTCGATCGCGCTGGTGTCCTCGGGATCGGAGGTCTGCCAGAGGTCCCCGGCGTGGATCTCCAGGAACGGCAGGAACGGATCCAGCCGCTCGCGGAAGTCGTCCAGGAAGGAGTTCTCGCCCTGCGGCTTCGCTCCGTCGGTGAAGAACTTCTCCGTGGCGAACGTGCCCTTGCCCACGCGGAAGAAGTCGTACGCGTGCAGTCGGCCCGTGCGCTCGTCGAACACCGGGCTCTCCCGCAGACCGAGCGCGAGGGCGTACGTGGAACCGCCCCCGCCGGAGCCCAGTTCGACCAGCCGGTCCTTACCCGTGAGGTGATGACGTCCCAACAGGTAGAGGAACTGCAACTCCCAGGTGCTCACCTGGGAGTAGGGAACCGTGTCCGGCAGTCGGACGTCGCCGAGGAGAGGATAAAGCCGACCGAGCTTCGTCATGGATGCCTCACGGGTTGGACAGCGCTGGAGGAGGGCGGCGATGCGCTACGGAACGCACGACCGTTGATACACCAGCGAATCCGAGGAATACATTGCCCTCGACCGAATGTCCGACAGGTTTCATCCACCGTTCACCGGTGGGGGCGGGGCCGCGCGTCGGCGTGCCACTGCCCGCCGCAGGCTGCGCGCCTTGCGCGCTACCCGTCGTACGGTGGCGTTGCGCGGCAGGAAGCCCAGCTGGGCCGGAACCCCGCCCGGCAGCCCCAGGGACGTCAGCCGCTTCTTCGTGAAGTACGTCCGGACGCCGTCGTCCAGCCGCGTCGACAGATACCGCTCGGTCTCGGCCCGCAGCTGAGGGAGGATCCTCGGCTGCATCGCGAACCCGACGGCCCGCACGAGGCCGGCGAGCGCCTCGGTGTCCATGCTCCCGCGCCGCTCGGCGACGGCCGCGCGGTCGTCCGGCGCGGGCAGCAACGCGTGGACGATCGTGACGGGGACGCGGTTGCTGTTCTCGTACGGCGTCAGCCGCTTCAGCAGCGTGTCCGTGCCGACCCGGGCGACCGGCAGACCGTACAGCTCGGATGCGGTGAGCAGCGCCGTGGAGAAGCAGCCGACGACCAGCGCCGGACGCATCCGCTGGTAGAGCACCTCGGCGAGCACCGGGGTGTCCAGCACCGTGAGATCGGCACCGAGCCGCTCGGCCTCCCGCTCCAAGGTGCGGGTGAAACGGGCCGGGGCCGTGGGGTGTGGCTTGAACAGCACCCGGGTGTGGCCCAGTTCCACCGCGCTCTTCAGCATCCGCACGTGCAGGTCCTCCTCCTCCTCGACGGAGAGGATGCGCAGCGCGGACAGGTACTGGCCCAGCAACAGCGCGGGCTCCTCCACGTCCGGCAGCGCGGCGCCGGTGTCGACCAGCTCGGCGAGCACCTTGGTGAACGCCGGGGTCGGCACCACCTCCGGCGCGACACCGAACTCGGTGAGCAGCAGCGGCCGGAGCCCCGGCACCAGGTCCAGGTGGAGCAGGCGCTCCACCCGCGTGCCGACCAGCGGATCGATCTTGTTGCGGGTGGGGCCGTAGCTCATCAGGCCGTCCGCGTAGACGGTGACGGGCGCGTCGGTGAAGATCTGCGCCACCCCGAGCGCCGGGTTGACCTGGATCGACTCCACGGCGAGCGACACGTCGTCGTCACCGATGCCCCAGGCCAGCCGCAGGTACCGCTCCCACATGGGCACGTCGTCCAGACGTGGTTCCCAGCCGCCGGGGTGGAAGGGGAAGACGGCCTCGTTCCACGACACCACGTCGTCGAACCGCGACCGCAGCCGCTCGAACCCGGGCATCTCGTCGACGGAGGGCGTCGTCTCCGGCGTCACCGCGTTGTTGGAGACCAGCAGGATCCGCCGGTCGGCGGGTGCGAAGCAGCCCGAGTCGAGAGCGGCGGCGAGCGTGGCGGTGCCGTACAGGGTCGACACCATGAAGATCTGTGTGCTCACGCCGCCACCTCCGCGTCCGGCGCCGGACGACGGCGCAGCCGGCGCAGCCGTCCGGCGCGCTCCGCGTCCATCGAGTCGAGCGCGTCGTCGAGTACGTCCTGCGGCATGCGCCGCAGAGCGGCGGTGCTCATCACCTTCAGCTTCCTGGCCACGGGAGGCTCGAACCGGTCGACGGCGCCCAGGTGGTGGGCGATGATCGCGCAGTACGTGCGCACGGCCTTCGGCAGCAGTGCCGCCGCATCCGCGTCCCCCGCGGTCTCCTCGATCACCTGATCGAACGCGCGGATGAAGTCGAGTTGCCGGACGTCGCCGATCTGCGTCAGTGACGAGGCGACCCCGCGCCGGTAGAAGACCCCCAGCAGGCTGGTCACCGCGAAGGACTCCGCGTCCCGGTGCAACCTCCAGATCCAGGGCCGGTCCTCCGCCGTGCGCAGCCCGTCGGTGAAGTGCAGCAGGCCGCGCTCGACCAGGCGACGGTGGTAGATGCCCGCCCAGGCGTAGGCGTAGTCGACGGAGGTGGTCCGGTGGGCGGGCAGGATCGCGTCGCGCGGCCGCAGCACCACGTTGCGCCGGCCGTGCGGGACGCGGTGCACGGTGCGGGCCCGCGCCGTGCACTGCACGTGGTCGGTGCGGACGAAGTCGCAGCCGAGCGCCTCGATCGCGGCGACCAGTCGGGCGTAGTGGCCGGGCGCCAGCCAGTCGTCGCCGTCCATGAAGGTCAGGTACTCGCCACGGGCCCGGTCGATGCCGGTGTTGCGGGCGGTCGCCAGACCGCCGTTCTGTTCGTGTCTGACCAGTACCGCCCCCGGCAGCTCGTGTTCCGCACGCGCGAGAAGGTCCGCGGTTCCGTCGGTCGAACAGTCGTCGACGAGGATGAATTCGAAGTCGTCGCGCGCATTGGCGCGCAGACTCCGCAGGGCATCGAGGGCGTATTGCCGCACGTTGTAGAACGGCACAATCACGGAAAGCTTCGGCACCTTCGAAACGCTAGGAGACCGCCGGACAGGGAAACTTTCCGGTTGCCGTACACGGGGTGAACTCGGCGTGTCGGAACGGTGCATCGCTTGTACTTCCGGGGGATCGCCGGGCCGGTTCGGCTTTCGGTGGCATGTTGTTAACTTCTCGTTGATTCGCGGTTGGGCCACGCCTAGAAATGGCTTCCTAGCGTCTTCGGCGTGCCAGCAAGTGCAATGAAGCCCCTCAGGGTCGCGGTCCTCGCGGATTCCGACACCCGGTGGAAATGGGGCGCGCTCACCGCGAACCGCGTCGCGCCGTCGGAGCCCGGAGACCCGGGAGCCGCGGCCGGCCGGGACGTCCGCCTGGACGGATACCTCCTGCGGGGCCGCGCCACCCCCACCGCCCGCCAGCTCGGCGAGGTCGGCGTCCGGGCGGACTCGCTCCGCGAGGTCACCGCCGTCGAGTTCCTGCGCGCGATGCGCGAGGAGTCGTACGACCTCCTCGTGCTCGCCCTGGTCGGCGGCGGTGTGCAGGCGATGCTGCACGGACTCAAGCGGGTCTGGGAGGACCGGCCGCGCCGGCCCGTCGTCGTCACCGGATACGTCGGCGTCGTCTACGAGAAGCTCGCCGACGGACTCCTGCTGCGCCACGGCGCCGACCTGGTGCTCGCCAACTCCCGCCAGGACGCGGACCGTTTCCGCGCCGTGTACGAAGGGGTGGGCGCCGACGCCTCCTCGGTGACCGAGGTCGCGCTGCCGTTCCTCGGCGGGGCCCCGTACGAGGGCGAACACGACCCCTACACCGTGGTGTTCGCCGCCCAGCCGTCCGTCCCGGACAGCCGCAGGGACCGCGCGTACCTGCTGGACCGGCTGGTGCGGCACGCCCGCCGGCACCCCGGGCGCGAGGTGCTGCTGAAGCTGCGCTCCAAGCCCGGCGAACACACCACCCACATCGAGGAACTGCCCTACCAGAAGCTCGTCCAGCGGCTGGACCCGCCGGCCAACTTCCGCCTGGTCTACGGGAACATGGGCGAGGTACTCGACCGGACCGACCTGCTGGTCACCGTCAGCTCCACGGCCGCCCTGGAGTCGCTGCACCGCCGCATCCCGACCGTGGTCCTCACCGACCTCGGCGTCCGGGAGGCGCTCGGCAACCACCACTTCGTCGGCTCGGGCTGCCTCGCCTCCTGGGACCAGCTCGACGACGGGCACCGGCCGGCGCCCGACGCGGAGTGGGTGGCCCGGCAGGGCGTGGCCGCGGAGGGCTCGTACGGGACGGCCTTCGACGCGGCCCGCGGACGCATCGCCGAGCTGCTCGGCCGCCCCGGCGGACTCCCGCCGCTGACCCCGTACTACACGCCCGTCACCGCGCCCGGCTACCTGCCCGGCATCCTCGCCCGCCACCACCTCGGCCCGGACGGCGCCCCGCTGCCCGGCGCGCCCGCCGCCGACAGGGAGCCCGGACCGGTCCGGCAGATCGTGCGCCGCGCGGCGCGCGGCGCCTACCGGCACGGCGTGCAGCGCGTGGCCCCGGTGATCCGCCGGATGGGCGAGCTGTGACCGGCCCGACCCCCGACCGAGGAGCTGATCCCATGTCCCACCCGCCGACGGCGCGCCGCGTGCTCGCCGTGATCCCCGCGCGCGGCGGCTCCAAGGGCGTCCCCGCGAAGAACCTCGCCCCCGTCGGCGGCGTCCCCCTGGTGGCGCGCGCCGTGCGCGAGTGCCGGGCCGCGCGGTACGTCACGGACGTCGTCGTCTCCACCGACGACCAGGCCATCGCGGCCGCTGCCCGGCAGGCCGGCGCCGAGGTCGTGCTGCGGCCCGCCGCCATCGCCGGCGACACCGCCACCTCCGAGGCCGCCGTCCTGCACGCCATGGACACCCACGAGGCCCTGCACGGCGCCCCCGTGGACGTGGTCCTGCTCGTCCAGTGCACCAGCCCCTTCCTGCTCCGTGAGGACGTCGGCTCGGTGGCCGCCGCGGTCGTCGACCAGGGCGCGGACACGGCCGTGACCGTCGCCCCGTTCCACGGCTTCGTCTGGCGCGACGCCGACGACGGGGCGACCGGGGGCGGGTACGGCGTCAACCACGACAAGTCCTTCCGCCCCCGCCGCCAGGACCGCCCCCAGGACCTCCTGGAGACCGGCGCCGCCTACGCCATGGACGCCGCCGGATTCCGCGAGCACGGGCACCGCTTCTTCGGCCGCACCGAACTCGTGCGCACCGACCCGGCCCGGGTGCTGGAGATCGACGACCCGCACGACCTCGCCCGGGCCCGTGCTCTCGCCCCGCTCTTCGACGCGGACCGGCCGGGCTCCCTTCCGACCGCCGACGACGTCGACGCGGTCGTCCTCGACTTCGACGGCACCCAGACCGACGACCGGGTGCTGATCGACTCCGACGGACGGGAGTTCGTCTCCGTGCACCGCGGGGACGGACTCGGCATCGCGGCCCTGCGCCGCAGCGGCCTGAAGCTGCTCATCCTGTCCACGGAACAGAACCCGGTCGTCGCCGCCCGCGCACGCAAGCTCGACCTCCCCGTGCTGCACGGCATCGACCGCAAGGACCTCGCCCTCAAGCAGTGGTGCGAGGAACAGGGCATCGCGCCGGAGCGCGTGCTCTACGTCGGCAACGACGTCAACGACCTCCCGTGCTTCGCCCTCGTCGGCTGGCCCGTGGCGGTCGCGAGCGCCCACGACGTCGTACGCGGCGCCGCACGCGCGGTCACCACCCTCCCCGGCGGTGACGGCGCGATCCGGGAGATCGCCGGCTGGATCCTCGGTCCCTCTCTCGATTCCCTCCCCAAGTAAGGAAACCCCCGGACATGAGCACCAACACCCGCATCCGCACCTTCGGCACCCGCGAGGCCGGCCCCGGCCGCCCCGTGTACGTCACCGGCGAGATCGGCATCAACCACAACGGTGACATCGAGAACGCCTTCAAGCTGATCGACGCCGCCGCCGAGGCCGGCTGCGACGCGGTCAAGTTCCAGAAGCGCACCCCCGAGATCTGCACCCCGCGCGACCAGTGGGACATCGAGCGCGACACCCCCTGGGGCCGGATGACGTACATCGACTACCGCCACCGCGTGGAGTTCGGCGAGGAGGAGTACCGCCAGATCGACGCCTACTGCAAGAAGAAGGGCATCGACTGGTTCGCCTCCCCGTGGGACACCGAGGCCGTCGCCTTCCTGGAGAAGTTCGACGTCCCCGCCCACAAGGTGGCCTCCGCCTCCCTCACCGACGACGAGCTGCTGCGCGCCCTGCGCGCCACCGGCCGGACGATCATCCTCTCCACCGGCATGTCCACCCCGAAGCAGATCCGTCACGCGGTCGAGGTCCTGGGCAGCGACAACATCCTGCTCTGCCACGCCACCTCCACCTACCCGGCGAAGGCCGAGGAGCTGAACCTGCGGGTCATCAACACCCTCCAGCAGGAGTACCCGAACGTCCCGATCGGCTACTCCGGCCACGAGACCGGCCTGCAGACCACCCTCGCCGCCGTCGCCCTCGGCGCCACGTTCGTCGAGCGCCACATCACCCTCGACCGCGCCATGTGGGGCTCCGACCAGGCCGCCTCCGTCGAGCCGCAGGGCCTGACCCGCCTGGTCCGCGACATCCGCACCATCGAGGCCTCCCTCGGCGACGGCGTCAAGAAGGTCTACGACTCCGAGCTGGGCCCGATGAAGAAGCTGCGCCGCGTCACCGGCGTGGTCGCCGAGGCGGAGATCGCCGCGGCCGCCGGCGAGCCCGTGGCCGTCTGACCCCTCACCCACCCTTACGACGACGGGAACGGTCGTACGTCGATGAGCCCCCGCGCCGGCCTGCCCGGCCCCCACACCCTCGCCTTCGTCGAGAGCCCGGTACAACTGCTCAACGTGCTGGAGTGGGCGCACGCGCACGCGCCCGGCGTGGGGTTCACCCTCGTGGTGCTGTCCCCGGTCGACCCCATGACCCGGGGCCAGCTGCGCCGCATGGCGGAGCTGGCCCGCGAGGAGGGCCACGAGGTCCGCTGGGAGGAGGCGCGCGGCGGAGCGGGCGCCCCGCTGCAGACGGTCGGCGGCCTCGCCGGGCCGCTCCGCCGGGCCACCCGCGTCGTCCTCGGCGACCCCTTCTCCCGCTACGTCCAGCTGCTGCTGACGATCACCCGCGCCCGTGAGGTCGTCGTCGTCGACGACGGCACCGCGACGATGGAGTTCGTCGGTCAGCTGGCCCGGGGCGAGCGTCTGGTGCGCTGGCACCGCAAGGGCGGCCGCCCCGGCGCCCGCGAATTCGTCCTCCTGCCCGTGTCCGCCGCCGCCCGGCGCCGGCTCACCCCCGGTGAGAAGCGCACGGTGGAGGTCTTCACCTCCATGCCGATGGAGGACACCCCGCCCGGCGTCACCGTCAGCTCCCACACCTTCGCCTGGACCCGGGACCGCTTCGGCCCGCCCCGCGTCACCCGGGGCGCCGACATGGTCGGCACGTCCCTGGTGGAGACCGGTGTGGTGGACGCCGACGCCTACCTGGAGGCCGTACGCGCCCTGGTCGCCGCGCACGGCGCCAAGCGCTACTTCGCCCACCGCCGCGAGAGCACGGAGAAACTCCACCGGCTCGCCGTCGGGACGGGACTGGAGATCGTCCGCCCCGAGCTCCCGCTGGAGATCGTCGCCCGGCGCGGCCCCATCGGCGCCACCGTCCTCAGCTTCCCCTCCACGGTCGTCCACACCCTGCCGCTGGCCCTCGCCGGCACGGGCGTCCGCGTCGCGGTGTGCGACATAGACCCCGCCTGGCTGACCGAGAACGCCTCCCCGCGCGCCCAGGGCTTCCTGGCCAGCGTCACCGACACCGCCAAGTCCGTCCACCACCTGCGGACGGCTCCGGCGGTTTGAGCCCCGCGCCGGAAGGGAGCGGGCGTTCGGTCGCTCGCTCATGCCGGCGGACCCTGATGTCACCGGGTGAGAGTGTTCGTACGCTGGCCGTGGCACCGGTTCTCGTCCAGTCGGAGGCCCCGATGAGCGCGCCCGCATCCGAAGGCCCCGGCCATCCGCGGCCGAGGGCACGCGTGTCGGCCGAAGGGATGCCGGCGGCGAAGAACACCCGGCCGGTCCGTTCCCTGGACGACCTCGCCGCCGACACCTCCGAGTCGGGCGAGGAGCTGGAGGAGTTCCTCGCCTTCACCTGCGCCGAGCGCCGGCGCGACGCCGCCCGAGCCCGCCGCGTGCGACCCGTCGTCCCCGACACCGACGTCGCCTCCCCGCCGCACAAGCGCAAGCCGACCGGGCCGATGGAGATCCGTACGCCGGGGCGCCCGGAGCCGCCGGGAACTCGCCGACCGGCTCGCCGACGTCCCGGCCCTCCCGGGCGACGAAGCCGTCGCCGCCACCTGGGGGGGGCGACTGTCCGCCGCAGGGACACGGCGCGGCCGGCGTCCGCCGAATGAACCGGTCCGCGTGCCTTCGGCCGATCGTGGTAACCGTGAGGAGTGGAGGAGTGCCGGAACCATGTCCCGGATTGTGATCGGCCTCATGGACCGGCAGGCCGGCGGCCTATACCCTCCCAAAAAGGGAGGTGAGTGTACCCACCTCGACATACGGCTATGCGTAGGGCAGCCGGATTTTCTCCCCCCAACGGGCTGATTTTTCTTGATCAGGGGTCGGTGAACAGCTCTGGAGCCCTACTCTTCAAAGGGTGAAACCACTGATGTCACTGGAGTCCGAGATCGATCTCCCCGGGGGAGCGGTGCTCCCCGGCGCGCTGCCCGAGGCCCTGCGCGCCGAACTCGTGGCCTTCCGACGCGACCTGCACATGCACCCGGAGCTCGGCCACCAGGAGTTCCGCACCACCGCGGCGATCAAGGAACGCCTCGAGCGGGCCGGTCTGAAGCCGCGGGTCCTCTCCGGCGGCACCGGCCTGATCTGTGACATCGGAACCGACGGCGAGGCCGGCACGGACTCGGCGATGCTCGCCCTGCGCGCCGACATCGACGGCCTGCCCATCCCCGACATGAAGGCCGACTGCCCCTACCGCTCGACCGTGCCCGACCGGGCCCACGCCTGCGGCCACGACGTGCACACCACCGTCGTGCTCGGCGCCGGCCTGGTCCTCGCCGAACTGCACCGCCAGGGCCTGCTGCCCCGTCCCGTGCGGCTGATCTTCCAGCCCGCCGAGGAGGTGCTGCCCGGCGGCGCCGCCGAGGTGGTCGAGGACGGCGGACTCGACGGCATCGGCCGGATCCTCGCCGTGCACTGCGACCCCCGCGTCGACGCCGGGAGGATCGGCCTGCGCGAGGGGCCCATCACCTCCGCCTGCGACCGGCTGGAGATCGCCCTCGACGGCCCCGGCGGCCACACCGCCCGCCCGCACCTGACCACCGACCTGGTCACCGCCGCCGCCCGGGTCGTCACCGACGTGCCCGCCCTGGTCGGCCGTCGGGTCGACAGCCGCAGCGGACTCGCCGTGACCTGGGGCCGGGTCGAGTCGGGCCACGCGCCCAACGTCATCCCGCAGCACGCCGAACTGTCCGGCACCGTGCGCTGCCTGGACCTGGAGACCTGGCGGCAGGCCCCCGACATCGTGGTCGCCGCCATCGACGAGGTGGCCAACCTGCACCGCGCCAAGTCGGAGATCACCTACGTGCGCGGCGTCCCGCCGGTCGTCAACGAGGCCGGCGCCACCGAGCTGCTGCGCGACGCCATGATCGCCCGGCGCGGGGTGGAGTCCGTCGAGGGCACCGAGCAGAGCCTCGGCGGCGAGGACTTCTCCTGGTACCTGGAGCGCGTCCCCGGCGCCATGGCCCGCCTGGGCGTCCGCCCGCCGGGCGAGCGCACCGTGCGCGACCTGCACCAGGGCGACTTCGACGTGGACGAGCACGCCATCACCGTCGGCGTGGAGCTCTTCACCGGCGCCGCCCTCCTGGACGCCCTGCGTTAGGCGACGGCTCCTCCGAACTCCGAACGCCGGAGGGGCCGACTCGGCCCCTCCGGCGCCCGAGGAGCGGGGTCCGGGGCGGAGCCCCGGGGACGGGACGGGAAGGGGTGGAGGGGGCGAAAGCCCCGGCAGGCTCCCACCTGCCCACCCCGCCGGTCCCCACCCTCACCTCCCCCGCCCGCTCCGCTTGCGTGCCCCGCACGCCGGGGGCAGCGTGGGGCGCGTGCGACCGCGCGTACCGCACCGATCGCCCGGTACGGGCCCGTACGGCCCTCTGGTTCACAAGGACGTAACCAGCCATCGGCACGAATGGATAACGGCCCCGCTCGATCCCGTTCCCAGGAGTTTCTACGCGCGTTAATGTGCGCCGAACCGAGCGCCCGCTGCGGGGCTTTGGAGAATGGGGAACTTCAGATGCGTCGGATATCCAAACTGACCCGCGTCGCGGTGGGGGTCGCCTCGCTCGCACTCGCCGCCACCGCCTGCGGCGGCACCAGCAGTGACAACGGCGGCAGCGGCGGCTCCAAGGAGGACCTCGGCCTCGCCATCGCCTACGACATCGGGGGCAAGGGCGACCAGTCCTTCAACGACGCCGCCTTCGCCGGCCTGACCAAGGCCAAGGACGAGTTCGGCTACAGGACCGCCGACGTGGAGCCCACCGAGGGCGAGACCGACGCGGACAAGGAGCAGCGTCTGGCCTCGCTGGCCCGCCAGGGCCACAACCCGGTCATCGGCGTCGGCTTCGCCTACGGCCCCGCGATGAAGGCCGTGGCCGCGAAGTATCCGAAGACCACCTTCGGCATCGTCGACTCCGTGGTCGAGGGCGACAACGTCGCCTCCCTCGTCTTCGCCGAGGAGCAGGCCTCCTACCTCGCCGGCGTCGCCGCCGCCAAGGCCACCAAGACCAAGACCGTCGGCTTCGTGGGCGGTGTGGACATCCCGCTGATCCACAAGTTCCAGGCCGGTTACGAGCAGGGCGTGAAGGCCACCGACCCCAAGGTCAAGGTGATCCCGCAGTACCTCACCCAGACCGCCGAGGAGGGCGGCTTCTCCAGCCCCGACAAGGGCAAGGCCGCCGCCGAGGGCCAGATCGAGAAGAAGGCCGACGTCATCTACCAGGCGGCCGGTCTGTCCGGCCAGGGTGTCATCGAGGCCGCCGCCAAGGCGAAGGTCTGGGCGATCGGCGTCGACTCCGACCAGTACCGGCAGGAGGCCCTCGCCCCGTACAAGGACTACATCCTCACCTCCGCCCTGAAGGACGTCGGCGGTGCGGTGTACGCCCTGGCCAAGTCGGTCGAGGACGGCAAGCCGCTGACCGGCACCCAGGTCTTCGACCTCGAGGTGGACGGCGTCGGCCTGTCGGAGAGCAACCCGAAGATGGCCGGGATCGCCGGCCTGACGGACGCCGTGGCCAAGGCCGAGGAAGGCATCGTCGACGGCTCCATCAAGGTCGAGACCGAGCAGTAGCGACGGCGGCACACCCGTACGGAGCGGGCGGGCGCCACGGGTGTCCGCCCGCTCCGCCGTCCCCGCCCCCGCTCACCCACAGCCACCCCGCGTTCGCGCCCGGCGACGCCCGGGCCACCGCCCGGCGTTACGTTGGCCACGGCCGGATAACAAGGTGGACAGAAGGGGTTTTCAGGCAGGTCTACGCGCGTTAATCTGCGGCGAAGCCAGCGCCGCAGCTGAACACGTCCCGGCGCTTGTACGACTAGGAGCACCACACATGCGCCGGATTTCCCGGATCACGGTCGCGGGCGCAGCGACCGCCTCCCTGGCCCTCGCCCTCTCCGCCTGTGGCGGCACCTCCACCTCCTCGAGCTCCTCGGACTCGAAGGGCGACAAGGGCCTCGCCATCGCCTACGACGTCGGCGGCAAGGGCGACCAGTCCTTCAACGACGCCGCGTACGCGGGCCTGGAGCAGGCGAAGAAGGAGTTCGGCTACGAGACCGCCGACGTCGAGCCCACCGACGGCGAGACGGACGCCGACAAGGAGCAGCGCCTGGTCTCGCTGGCGAAGCAGGGCTACAACCCGGTCGTCGGTGTCGGCTACGCGTACGCCTCCGCCGTGAAGGGCGCCGCGGAGAAGTACCCGGACACCACCTTCGGCATCGTCGACGACGCCACGATCGAGGCGGACAACGTCGCCGACCTGGTCTTCTCCGAGGAGCAGGCCTCCTACCTCGCCGGCGTCGCCGCCGCCGAGAGCACCAAGACGAACGTCGTCGGCTTCGTGGGCGGTGTGGACATCCCGCTGATCCACAAGTTCCGCGCGGGCTTCGAGCAGGGCGTCAAGGACACCGACCCCAAGGTCAAGGTGATCCCGCAGTTCCTGACGCAGACCGCGGAGGAGGGCGGCTTCTCCAGCCCCGACAAGGGCAAGTCCGCCGCCGAGGGCCAGATCGAGAAGAAGGCCGACGTGATCTACGCGGCCGCCGGTCTGTCCGGACAGGGCGTCATCGAGGCCGCCGCCGCCAACAAGGTGTGGGCGATCGGTGTCGACTCCGACCAGTACAAGCAGGAAGCCCTCGCCAAGTACAAGGACTCGATCCTCACCTCGGCCATGAAGGACGTCGCCAAGGCGGTGTACAACCTGGCGAAGTCGGTCGAGGACGGCAAGCCCGCGACCGGTATCGTCAAGGGCGATCTGAAGACGGGTGAGGTGAGCCTGTCGAACTCCAACCCGAAGTTCGCGGACGACGCCGAGCTCCAGAAAGCCATAGAGACGGCCAAGGAGAAGATCGTCAGCGGCGAGATCAAGGTCAAGTCGAGCTGAGTGACACCCCCGAACAACCGCGGGGTCGCGTCCGCTCGACGGGGTACGAGGAGCCCGGCTCCTCGTACCCCGTCGGTCGAGTGCGCCACCCCTTTGCATGCCATAGGGGCGCTACGCGCGTAGATGGCCCCCGTCCCCAGGAGAGTGCGTCATCAACGCGTCCAGCAGCCCTCCGGCCGGAGCGGCGGTCAACGATTCGGTGACCGCCGTCGAGCTCGCCGGGATCACCAAGCGCTTCCCCGGCGTCGTGGCCAACCACGACATCCACCTCACCGTCCACAAGGGCACCGTCCACGCCCTCGTCGGTGAGAACGGCGCCGGCAAGTCGACCCTGATGAAGATCCTCTACGGCATGCAGAAGCCGGACGAGGGCACCATCACGATCCACGGCGAGCAGGTGAGCTTCTCCTCGCCCGCCGACGCCATCGTCCGCGGCATCGGCATGGTGCACCAGCACTTCATGCTCGCCGACAACCTCACCGTCCTCGAGAACGTCGTCCTCGGCAGCGAGAAGCTCCACGGCATCGGCGGCAGGGCCCGCCGCAGGATCAAGGAGCTCTCCGACCGCTACGGCCTCGGCGTCCGCCCCGACGTCCTGGTCGAGGAGCTCGGCGTCGCCGCCCGCCAGCGCGTGGAGATCCTCAAGGTCCTCTACCGCGGCGCCACCACCCTGATCCTCGACGAGCCCACCGCCGTCCTCGTCCCGCAGGAGGTCGACGCCCTCTTCGACAACCTGCGCGAGCTGAAGGCCGAGGGCCTGTCGGTCATCTTCATCTCCCACAAGCTGGGCGAGGTCCTCTCCGTCGCCGACGAGATCACCGTCATCCGCCGCGGCACCACGGTCGGCACGGCCGTCCCCGCCGAGACGACCCCGCGCCAGCTCGCCGAGCTGATGGTCGGCAGCGAGCTGCCGACGCCGGAGACGGCCGAGTCCACGGTCACCGACCGCCCCGTCCTCACCGTCGACAAGCTGCGCCTGGCGGCCCCCGGCGGCAAGGCCCTGCTCGACGACATCAGCTTCACCATCCACGCGGGCGAGGTCCTCGGCATCGCCGGCGTCGAGGGCAACGGCCAGACCGAGCTGGTCGACGCGCTCATCGGCCTGAGGCACGCCGACTCCGGCACCATCCGGCTGGGCGACGAGGAGATCACCTCCTGGGCCACCCGCAGGCGCCGCGAACAGGGCATCGGCTACATCCCCGAGGACCGCCACCGCCACGGCCTGCTCCTGGAGGCCCCCCTCTGGGAGAACCGCATCCTCGGCCACGTCACCGAGAAGCCCAACGCCAAGGGCGTCTGGCTCGACCCGAAGGCCGCCCAGGAGGACACCCGCCGGATCGTCACCGCGTACGACGTCCGCACCCCCGGCATCGACGTCACCGCCGCCTCCCTGTCCGGCGGCAACCAGCAGAAGCTGATCGTCGGCCGCGAGATGAGCCACAAGCCGCGCTTCCTGATCGCCGCCCACCCCACCCGCGGTGTGGACGTCGGCGCCCAGGCCGCCATCTGGGACCACATCCGCGAGGCCCGCCGCGAGGGCCTGGCCGTGCTGCTGATCTCCGCCGACCTGGACGAGCTGATCGGCCTGTCCGACACCCTCCGGGTGATCTACGACGGCAAGCTGGTCGCGGACGCCGACCCGGCCACCATCACCCCGGAGGAACTCGGCACCGCCATGACCGGCGCCGCCGAGGGCCACCTCGAACACGACGAGACCCCCGAGACCCCGGCCGACCCGTCCACGTCCGCCGAGTCTCCGGAAGACGAGGCCCGCTGATGAAGAAGATCGACAAGGAGCGCGTGCTCCTCGCGGTGGCCGGGCCGGTCATCGCGCTCGCCGTGGCCTTCGTGCTCAGCGCGATCGTCCTGATCGCCTCCGGTAAGAACCCGGTCGAACCGTTCGCCATCATGTTCGAGCAGGCCGGCTTCTCCGACATCCAGGTCCTGATCATCAACCAGGCCTCGATGTACTACATCGCGGCCCTGGCGGTGGCCATCGGCTTCCGGATGAACCTGTTCAACATCGGCGTCGACGGCCAGTACCAGCTCGGCGCCATGATGGCCGCCATCGTCGGCGCGCACGCGAACCTGCCGGCGTTCCTCCAGGTCCCGCTGCTGCTGCTGACCGCCGTCCTCACCGGCGCCTTCTGGGCCGGCATCGCCGGCGTCCTCAAGGTCACTCGCGGCGTCAGCGAGGTCGTCGCCACGATCATGCTCAACGCGATCGCCACCTCGCTCATCGTCTACATGTGGAAGCCGGACGTCTTCGGCGTCAAGATCGGCAACAACAGCACCACCGGCGAGATGCACGAGTCCGGCTGGATCCCCGGCATCGACATGGGCGCGGCCGGGGAGATCTACGGCCTGCTGGTCCTCGCCGTCCTGCTCGGCATCGGCTACTGGGTCGTCCTCAACCGCACCCGCTTCGGCTTCGACCTGCGCGCCTCCGGCGCCTCCGAGTCCGCGGCCTCCGCCTCCGGCGTCGACCCCAGGCGCATGGTCCTCACCGCCATGCTGCTCTCCGGGGCCATCGCCGGTCTCGCGGGCCTGCCGATCCTCCTCGGCGACTCCCACACCTACAACCTCAACTTCCCCACCGGCATCGGCTTCCTCGGCATCGGCATCGCCCTGCTCGGCCGCAACAGCCCGGTCGGGATCGCCTTCGCCGCCCTGCTGTGGGCCTGGCTCGACAAGGCCTCGCCCGAGCTGGACTTCCACGGCTACGACAAGGAGATCGCGGTCATCATGCAGGGCCTGATCGTCCTCTCGGTCGTCGTCTCCTACGAGGCCGTCCGCGAGTGGGGCCTGCGCCGCCAGCAGCGCCGGGTCGGCGCGGAACTCGCCGCGGGGCACGTCCTGGGCGCCGACAACAACACCACGAAGGAGGTGGCCGGCCGATGACCGCTCCGACCACAGCGACCGACGTCAACCAGCCGTCGCTGGAACACGCACCGCCGACCGGCCGCCGCATGTCGTGGCCCGTCCTGCTCCTGGTCGTCGCCGGAGCCCTGGCACTGGTCTCGATCGTCCGCATCGTCACCGGCGCGGACGGCATCACCAACGTCAGCCAGATGTCCACCGCCCTCCAGCTCGCGGTCCCGATCGGCCTCGCCGGTCTCGGCGGCCTGTGGGCCGAGCGCGCGGGCGTGGTCAACATCGGCCTCGAGGGCATGCTGATCCTCGGCACCTGGTTCGGCGCCTGGGCCGGATTCCAGTGGGGTCCGTGGACCGGCGTCCTCGTCGGCGTCATCGGCGGCGCGCTCGGCGGTCTGCTGCACGCGATCGTCACCGTCACCTTCAACGTCAACCACATCGTCTCCGGTGTGGCCATCAACATCCTCGCCCTCGGCGCCACCCGCTACCTCGCCCCGCTCGCCTTCGAGGGCCACCAGGGCGGCTCCGCCAAGCAGTCCCCGGCGGTCGAGTCCCTCGGCCACTTCACCGTGCCCGGGCTGTCCGACGCGCTGAGCGACCTCAACGGCAAGGGCTGGTTCTTCGTCTCCGACGTCGCCGGCCTGCTCGGCGGGCTGGTCACCGACGTCTCCTGGCTGACCCTGATCGCCGTCGCGCTCATCCCCGCCACCTGGTGGATCCTGTGGCGCACCGCGTTCGGCCTGCGGCTGCGCTCCTGCGGCGAGAACCCGATCGCCGCCGAGTCCCTCGGCGTCAACGTCTACAAGTACAAGTACCTCGCCGTGATCATCTCCGGCGGACTGGCCGGCCTCGGCGGCGTCTTCCTCTCCATCGTGGCCAACCCCTTCTACCTGGAGGGCCAGACCAGCGGCCGGGGCTACATCGGCCTCGCCGCGATGATCTTCGGCAACTGGATGCCGGGCGGCCTCGCCATCGGCGCCGGCCTCTTCGGCTACACCGACAGCCTCAACCTGCGCGGCGGCTCCGCCAACGTGCACGCCCTGCTGCTGCTCGGCGCCCTGCTGCTGGTCATCGGCGCGATCTGGCTGGCCGTCCGCAAGAAGTACGTCCACGCGGTGATCACCCTGGTCGTCGGCGCCCTGGTCTTCGCCTGGTACGCCGGCACCAACGAGGTCCCCAACCAGGTCGTCTCCGCCACGCCGTACGTCATCACCCTCGTCGTCCTCGCGCTCTCCGCGCAGCGGCTGCGGATGCCGAAGGCGGACGGCATGCCGTACCGGAAGGGACAGGGCAAGTGACCGCGGCCGACGTCGACTGGGAGGCGCTGCGCGCCGTGGCACGGGACGCCATGTCCCACGCCTACGCCCCCTACTCGGGCTACCCGGTCGGCGTCGCGGCCCTGGTCGACGACGGACGCACGGTCTCCGGCTGCAACGTCGAGAACGCCTCGTACGGGATCGGGCTGTGCGCCGAGTGCGGACTGGTCTCGGAGCTCCAGCGCACCGGGGGCGGCCGGCTCACGCACTTCACCTGCGTGGACGGCGCCGGCGAGATCCTCGTCCCGTGCGGCCGCTGCCGCCAGCTGCTGTACGAGTTCGGCGGCCCCGGCCTGCTCCTTCAGACCCCGGCGGGCATCCTGCCGCTCTCCGAGATGCTGCCCCAGGCCTTCGGCCCGCAGCACCTCACCAAGTAATCCCTCCGTGGCCCCTTCGCCCGACGGCCGTTACCGTCGGCCGGAGGGGCCGCACCCTTCGCACCTCCGGAAGGAACGCCAGCCATGGCCATGGACGCCATCTCCGTCATCCGCACCAAGCGGGACCGCGGCGAACTCAGCGACGAGCAGATCGACTGGGTGATCGACGCGTACACCCGCGGGGAGGTGGCCGACGAGCAGATGTCGGCGCTCGCGATGGCGATCCTCCTCAACGGCATGAACCGGAGCGAGATCGCCCGCTGGACCGCCGCGATGATCGCCTCCGGCGAGCGCATGGACTTCTCGTCCCTGTCCCGCCCCACCGCCGACAAGCACTCCACCGGCGGCGTCGGCGACAAGATCACCCTCCCGCTGGCCCCCCTCGTCGCGGCCTGCGGCGCGGCCGTCCCCCAGCTCTCCGGCCGCGGTCTCGGCCACACCGGCGGCACCCTCGACAAGCTGGAGTCGATCCCCGGCTGGCGCGCGCTGCTCTCCAACGAGGAGATGCTGTCGGTGCTGGACGGCACCGGCGCGGTGATCTGCGCGGCCGGCGACGGACTGGCCCCGGCGGACAAGAAGCTGTACGCGCTCCGGGACGTCACCGGCACGGTCGAGGCGATCCCCCTGATCGCCTCGTCCATCATGTCGAAGAAGATCGCGGAGGGCACCGGCTCCCTGGTCCTCGACGTGAAGGTCGGCACCGGGGCCTTCATGAAGACGATCGACGACGCCCGCGAACTGGCCCGCACCATGGTCGGCCTGGGCACCGACTCCGGCGTGAGGACGGTCGCCCTCCTCACCGACATGTCCACCCCGCTCGGCCTGACCGCCGGCAACGCGCTCGAGGTCCGCGAGTCGGTCGAGGTCCTGGCGGGCGGCGGCCCCGCGGACGTCGTGGAGCTGACCCTGGCCCTGGCCCGCGAGATGCTCGACGCGGCCGGCCTGAAGGACGCCGACCCGGCGAAGGCGCTGGCCGACGGCTCCGCGATGGACGTCTGGCGCCGCATGATCTCGGCGCAGGGCGGCGACCCGGACGCCGAACTGCCGGTCGCGCGTGAGCAGCACGTGGTCAAGGCCCCGTCCTCCGGCGTCCTCACCCGCCTCGACGCCTACGGCGTCGGCGTCGCCGCCTGGCGCCTCGGCGCGGGCCGCGCCCGCAAGGAGGACCCGGTCCAGGCGGGCGCGGGCGTCGAGCTGCACGCCAAGCCCGGTGACACGGTGACGGAGGGCCAGCCCCTGCTGACCCTCCACACGGACACCCCGGAACGCTTCGACTACGCGCTCCGGGCGGTGGAGGGTTCATACGGCATCGCCGCCCCCGGTACGGACTTCGAGGCCACGCCGGTCGTGCTGGAACGTATCGCCTGACCTGGGGTTTCCTCATTCGGGTGAACGGGACCGGTGGCCCCTTACCGGTCCCGTTCGGCATGCTGTACTCGGTGACGCACCGAAGAGGGGACCGCCATGAGCGCACTCACCGTGAGCCAGGAGCCCGACCAGAACTGGGACGACCTCGTCCGGTTCTGGGAGGAGATGGAATGGCCCGAGGGCAGCAAGGTGGAGATCATCGAGGGGATCATCACCGTGTCACCTGCTCCCGCGTACCGTCACAACGTGATCGCGGCCCGCATCCAGCGTCGCCTCTACTCCGCGATCCCCGAGGACTGGGAGATCTTCCAGACCCTGGCCATCGCCGTGCCCTCGCGGCTGGGCATGCTCATCCCGGACCTGGTGGTGGCCCCGGTGCAGGACCACACCGAATCGGACACCCACATCCCCGCCGCCCTCGCCGAGCTGGTCGTCGAGGTCACCTCGAAGTCCAACGCCCGCGACGACCGCGTCAGCAAGCTTGCCGCCTACGCCACCGCGGGCATCCCGCTGTACCTCCTCGTCGACCGCTGGGCCCCCGACGGCCCGACCGCGACGCTCTACGGCGAGCCGCAGGGGGACGTCTACCGCCCCTTGAGCACCGCGAAGTTCGGCGAGCCGATCAAGCTCCCCGCCCCCTTCGACCTCGTCATCGACACCGGCGGGTTCCCCGAGAGCTGAGTCACCCCAGCAGTGCCGCCACCACCACGAGGACCGGCACCGACAGCACCGTCGACACCAGGATCGCCTCCCGGGCCAGCTGCTCGCCCACCCGGTAGCTGCTCGCGTACGTGAAGAGGTTCTGGGCGGCCGGGAGGGCCGACGTCACCACCACGTCCAGCAGGTGCGCGCCGCGCAGGCCGAAGACGCCCACCGCCAGCGCCCAGGCGGCCAGTGGCTGGCCCACCGCCTTCAGCGCCACGGCGAGCAGCACCGCCCCGCGGTCCCCGCCCCGCAGGGGCAGCGTGCTGCCGCGCAGCGAGATGCCGAAGGCGAGGAGCACGGCGGGGACCGCCATGTTGCCGATCAGGACCACCGGGTCCCACACCGGGCCCGGTATCCCGATCCCGGCCGCCGACACCGCCACCCCCGCCAGCGACCCCACCGCGATCGGGTTGCGCAACGGGGTCAGGATCCGCCGCCACAGCGGCTGCTTCCCGCCCGCCGTCGACAGGTCGAGGATCGTCAGCGCGACCGGTGTGACCCCGACCAGCTGGAACAGCAGCACCGGCGCCACCAGCGAGGCGTCGCCCAGCACGTACACGGCGATCGGGATGCCCAGGTTGCCGGAGTTGACGTAACTGGAGCACAGGGCGCCGATGGTGGTGCGGCCCACGCCCCAGCCGCGTACGACCCCCGCCGCGACGAAGACGCCCGCCACCGCCGCCGTGCTCAGCGCGGTGACCAGGAGCCGGCTGGAGAAGACCACCGACAGGTCGGCCCGGGCGAGCGTGGTGAACAGCAGCGCGGGCGACGCCACGTGGAACGCCAGCTTCGTCAGGACCTCGCGGCCCTGTGCGCCGAGATGCCCCCGCCGGCCGATGACGTAGCCGACGCCGATGACGACGGCGATCACCAGGAATCCGCTCAGCACCCCCTGCACGGCAGCTCCTCGCGGACGCGAAGGGCACCGGACGGCATGGACGGGAATGATCTATGGCGCATACACCCAACCCTCCGGGGAGGGCCGCGCTCAGGTCAATGTGACCCTCACGGCGCCGGTCCCGCGACGCATCGCGATGAGTTACGCGCCGCCGCCCGGTCTACCGGTCGTGGACGCCATGACACCGCCCGTACTCGTACTCAGCGGACCCCTCACCCCGGGAGAGGTGAGCGGGCCCTGCGACGCGCTGCGGGCGCTGCTGGACGGGGGAGGCGGCGGCCCGGGCCGGGTGGTGGTCTGCGACGTCGCCGGGCTGGGGCCGGCCGGCCTCGCCGCAGTGGACCTGCTCGCCCGGCTCCAGCTCACCGCCCGCCGGGCCGGGGGCCGGATACGGCTGCGCGACCCCTCCCCGGCGCTACACGCCCTGCTCGACCTGGCCGGCCTCCGCTTCGAGGTGGAGGGGCAGCCCGAACAGCGGGAACCACCGCGCGGTGTCGAGGAAGCAGTGGAAACCGGTGATCCGGCCGTCTGAGATCTCCAGCGCCTGGATCGCCCACGGTGTGAAACCGCCGGCCTCCGGATCGGGTTTGTACTGGGCGAAGCCCGGCAGCCCGTTGATCTCCACCGGTATCAGCCGTGAACCCGCGCAGGCGGCGCCCAGCGTCGTCATGAAGCCCGTGATGTCCTCGGTGCCGGTCAGCCAGAGGTCGAACGGCGGCATCGTCATGACGGCGTCCTCGTGCAGCAGCGCGGTCAGGGCCGACATGTCGTACCCCTCGAACGCCGCCACGTAGCGCTCGAGCAGCTTCCGCTGCTCCTCGTCCAGCGGGTCGGACACCGACGCCTCGGCGCCCGGCTGCCGCCGCTCCGCGAGCGTCGCCCGGGCCCGCTGGAGCGCGCTGTTCACCGACGCGACCGAGGTGCCCAGCAGCTCGGCGACCTCGCTCGCCTTCCAGGCCAGCACCTCCCGCAGGATCAGCACCGCCCGCTGTTTGGCCGGAAGCTGCTGCAGCGCGGCCATGAAGGCGAGCCGCACCGACTCCTTGGCGACCGCCGCCTCCGCCGGGTCGGCGGGCGTGGGCAGCACCCGGGAGTCGGGCATCGGCTCCAGCCACGTGTTGTCCGGGCGGGGCGACAGGGCCGCGCGCGCCAGCGGTGTGGACTCCGTCAGGTCCATCGGCCGGGCCCGCTTGTTGCCCGCCGTCAGCATGTCCAGACAGACGTTGGTCGCGATGCGGTACAGCCAGGAGCGCAGGCTGGAACGGCCCTCGAACCTGTCGTAGCTGCGCCACGCGCGGATCATCGTGTCCTGCACCGCGTCCTCCGCCTCGAAGGAGGAGCCCAGCATCCGGTAGCAGTACCCGGTCAGTTCGACCCGGTGCGCCTCCAGCCTGGCGTCCAGGTCGGTCGTCGTCGCGGTGCCGTTCGTCATCGTCCACCCACCCCATGTGGTGTCGTTGTGGTCCACCACTTCGGAAGCTACCGCAGCCCACTGACAACGGCTCTCCGGGCGGACGAACGTGCAGGCCGAGGGTGCCGGCGCGGGGGCGGGGAAGATCAGGCCGGCCGCACCGCGGCCGCCCGCGCCGCCCGCGTCCCGGCCAGGGTGATCGCCGCGACCCCGGCCACCGCCGCCAGCCCGACCCCCACCGTTCCGCCCCAGCCCCCCGCGTGGAACGCGAGCGCACCCACCGTGCTGCCCGCACTGGACCCGACGTAGTACGCGGACTGGTACAGGGCCGACGCCTGCGCCCGTCCCACCGTCGCCGTCTTCCCGACCGCCGACGACGCCACCGCGTGCCCCGCGAAGAACCCCGCCGTGATCAGCACCAGCCCCAGCAGCACCACCGGCAACGACCCGGCCAGCGACAGCAGCAGCCCCGCCGCGGTCGTCCCGCCCCCCGCGTACAGCGCGCCCCGCCGGCCCAGCCGCCCGACCAGCCGCCCGGCGGCCGAAGCCGAGACCGTGCCCACCAGGTACACCAGGAAGATCGAACCCACGATGCCCTGCGGCAGCGAGAACGGCGCCTCGGTCAGCCGGTACCCGATGACCGTGTACACGCCGCCGAACACCGTCATGAACAGCGCGCCGATCGCGTACAGCCGCCGCAGCAGCGGATCGGCGAGATGGTCCCGGACGGTGCGCGCCAGCACCCGCGGCCGCAGCGAGCCCGGACGGAAGTGCTTCGGCGCCGGCAGCAGCAGCCGGAACGCCACCGCGCACGCCACCGCGACCACGCCGATCACCCCGACGGCGACCCGCCAGCCCCACTCCTGCGCCACCCAGCCGGTGATCACCCGGCCGCTCATCCCGCCGACACTGTTGCCGGCGACGAACAGCCCGATCGCGGTCACCAGGGCCTTCGGCGTGACCTCCTCCGCGAGGTACGCCGTCGCCGACGCCGGCAGCCCGGCCAGCGCCGCACCCTGCAGCGCCCGCAGCGCCACCAGCGCGCCCAGCGACGGCGCGAACGGCACCAGCAGTCCGAGGGTCACCGCGGCGGCCAGGGAGGCCGTCATGACGGTGCGCCGTCCGTAGCGCTCCGACAGCGCGCTCATCGGCAGCACGAACAGCGCCAGGCCACCGGTCGCCGCCGCCACCGTCCAGCTCGCGTCACCCGCGCTCACCGCGAAGTCGCCGGAGATCAGCGGCAGCAGGGCCTGGGTGGAGTACAGCAGCGCGAAGGTCGCGACGCCCGCGAGGAACAGGGCGAGGCTCATCCGGCGGTAACCGGGTCCGCCCGGAGACATCCGGGACTCGGGGACGGCCTCGGGGGCGGTCCGGGGCGAAGAGGTCGGAGGAACGGATGCGACGGCGCCCACACTGGTGGACGCCCCGGTACTGGCGGGAGTCATGCCTCGAAGCTACGGACGCCCCCGCTCATCCGTCCAATGCACGGAATCGTCATAATCGTTCCCATGGCGCATCAGCAGAGGTCACGAAGGAGACTGTCACAGACCAGTGACACACAAGACACGGAAGACATGGCGAGGCTGCTCGCCCCCCGCCTCGCCTACTTCGCCGGCGTGGCCCGCACCGAGCACGTCACCCGCGCCGCCCAGGAGATGCAGGTCCCGCAGTCCACCCTCTCCCGGGCGCTGGTCCGCCTGGAACAGGACCTGGGCGTCGAGCTGTTCGCCCGGCACGGCCGCACCGTCTCCCTCACCCCGGCCGGGCACACCTTCCTCGCCTCCGTCGAACGCGCCCTCGCCGAGATCGAGCGCGCCGCCGACGAGGTGCGCGCCGACGCCGATCCCGCCACCGGCAAGGTCGCCTTCGGCTTCCTGCACACCATGGGCGCCGAGACCGTGCCCGGCCTGCTGCACGCCTTCCGCGCCGACCACCCGCGCATCCGCTTCAGCCTGGTCCAGAACTACGGCGAGGCCATGCTGGAACGCCTCCGTGCGGGCGAACTCGACCTGTGCCTGACCTCCCCGGTGCCCGACGCCCCCGACCTCGTCGCCCGCCGCCTCGACGAGCAGAAGCTGCGCCTGGTCGTCCCCGCCGACCACCGCCTCGCCGGCCGCCGGCGCATCCGCCTCGCCGAGGCCGCCGACGAGACCTTCGTGACCCTGGAACCCGGCTACGGCCTGCGCCGCATCACCGACGACCTCTGCACCCAGGCCGGCTTCACCCCCCGCATCGCCTTCGAGGGCGAGGAAGCCGAGACCCTGCGCGGCCTGGTGGCGGCGGGCCTGGGCGTGGCCCTCCTCCCCCCACCGCCCTTCCCCCGTCCCGGAGTGGTCGAACTGACGGTCACCGCTCCCAGGGCGGCCAGGGAGATCGGCGTGGCCTGGCTCGCCGGCCACCCGGACACACCCCCGGTGGCGGCCTTCAAGAAGTTCCTGCTCTCGAAGAGGGGCACCCTGCTGCCGACCTAGGGGCGCGGGGCCGCACCGGTGTGCGGCTCCGCCGCGTGGGTGCGACCGGCCACCGACGGCCCGCAGTCGCGGCACGGCATGAACCCCACCGGCGCTACCGCCGCAAGGACTTCCCGAACCCCGCGGCCAGCGGCATCCGCAACCCCAACGGCGGAGGCGCCGCCAGGGCATCCTGCACGGGCCGCGAGAACGCCCGCCCGAACAACGCCCCCATCACGAAGTCCTCCGCCAGCGCCAGCACTTCCTCCCGGTACTGGCCCAAGCCGTGGCCGTCCGCGTGGACTTCGAACCGGCACACCTCCCGGTTCGCCTTCTTCGCCCGCGCCGCCAGCCGGAACGACAGCTCGGGGTCGCTGTGCGCGTCATTCGTGCCGTGCACGATCAGCACCCGCCGTCCGACGAGCTGTTTCACCGGTTCGGGCGGTGCCGCCACGTCCTCGTCCGGCAGCCAGGGAGCCAGCGCCAGCACGGAGTCGACGGCCTCGTGGCCCCCCGCGCGGAGCGCGGCCCTGCCCCCCATGCCGATCCCGGCGAGGCAGACGGGGACGTCCCCGTAGCGCCGTACGGCCTCGTCGGCGGCCCACGAGGCGTCGCGCGCGAGATGCGCCTCGCTGCCGTTCCAGCCCCGGTAGCGGTAGTGGACGACATGGACGGCGAGGCTCTCGTCCCGGCCCGCGCGGGCGAGGCGGCGCCCCAGGGCGCGTACGGAGGCGGCCGCCAGCACGGCGGACGGTCTGCGGCCGGACACCTCCTCGCCGCCGGGGAGCAGCAGCACCACTCCGTTCACCGCCGTCGGCTCCGGGCCGAGCACCCTCCCCAGCCGGGCCGTGCGAACCGGCCTCGCTTCCTGTGCCATGGCAGAACATTCTCAGAAGTGCGGGTGTACTCCACCCTGCCGTGCGGTCACCGTTGCGTATCGACGAATTCGTCCACCCGGTGATCTGCGCGCGTGGGAGCCGGAGTACGGAAACGGCGGACCGGACCCTCGCGAACACCCCGGCCACGGAGCGGATCCGCCGGGCGCCCGGGGTTCCGCCGCACGACCACCCCGACGGCGCGGTCGCACTCGGCCGGCCTTTCGGGTCCGGGACGAGCGCGTCCCGCGGGAAGTCGGCCCCGGGCTCCGCCCTTCAGCCCGGGGCCGCCGCCTCGTACGCCGGGCATCCCATCGGCCCGCTGTGCCGGCTGCGCTTTCCGTGGCGCGGCGGGCGGTGCACACCGGCGGTCGTCTGATGTCCCACGTCCCCATGGGCCGAGAATTCGACTACCCGGTCGGCGTGTTCGGTTGCATGCTCGACACCACGCGAGGATATCCGTCAATGCGATGCAATCGGTCTTCATCCCTTTCGATGAACGACTGGCCGTGATCGATGACATCGTCGAGCCCGGATGCGCCGGGCTGACATCCGAAGGGCTGTTCCGTCGGACGGCTTCCACCAGCGGTTCTCCGGCGGCGGAAAGCCGAGGGCGGCGTCCGCGGGGAATGCGGGAGCCGCTCGCTTTCACCGTTCGTCCATATTCCGATGTTTGCGGCGGGAGAGGGGCCGTGCCTACCGTCTCAGCACCGCTCACTCCCCATATCCCATTTCGAGGACGCATTCCATGAAGCAGTCTGCTGCCAAGACCCTCGGTGTCGCCGTGCTGGGTGCCGCCTTCGCCGCGGCCGGCGCCGGCGCCGCCAACGCGGCCCCGGCCGTCCCGGACGCCGTCCCGGCGCTGGACACCGTCGACCGGGCCGTACCGGCAAAGAGGCTGTCCACCGCGCTGCCCGGCTCGGACCAGGCGCTGGCGCAGGGCCAGGAGCTGGCCGGCGACGGCATGGCGACCGCGCAGCCGGTCGTCCGGCAGGCGGGCCCCGAGGTCCCGGCCACCGGTCTCCTCGGCGGCATGCCGGTGCAGGAGCTGCCCACCCGGGGCGTCACCCTCAACGGGGCGCCGGTCGGCGCCTGACCCCGCCAGGCGGGAACGGACCGACGGGGCGCACCCGGAACCGGGTCGCGCCCCGTCGGCGTACGCGCGGCAGGCGCCGCGGAGTCACCAGGCCGGCTGGGCCTTGCCCTCCGAGGGCAACAGGATCCACAGCGCTATGTACAGCAGGAACTGAGGCCCCGGAAGCAGGCACGACAGCAGGAAGATGACCCGCATCGTGGTCGCGGAGGTGCCGAAGCGCCGGGCCAGCGCGGCGCACACTCCGCCGATCACGCGGCCGTTGGTGGGGCGGGCGAGGCGGCTCATCGCGGCTCCTTGGTGAGTGGTGCGAGGCCTCCCGACCGGCTGCCTCAGTGCACTCCACGGTACGGAGACGAAGGGGGCAAAGCATCACTCCACGGGGCGATCCCGACCCTGGGAATCGTCGGGGTCCTCCCCTGAGCCGGCTCCTCCGGGAGAAGGGCCGTGAGGGACCGCCGTACCGCCCGGCGGCGCAGCCGGGCGCGGCCCGCCGGCACCACGGCCGCGTGCGCGAGCGCCGCGCCCGCCGTGTTGAGCAGCAGCGAGTCGACGTCCACGACCTGGCCCGGCACCGCCGTCTGCAGCATCTCGACGGCCAGCGACACCAGCGCGGTCGCCGCCGCGGTGCGGATCAGCGATCCCAGCCGCGAGACGGCCAGCCGGCCTCCGGCCATCGGCAGCAGCACGCCCAGCGGCGCGAGCAGCGCCAGCCCCTCGCAGATCCGGCGGACCCCCGTCGCCCAGCCCAGCGCGAAGTCGCCCCGGATGCCGTCCAGCGGCCGCAGATTGGCGGGCATCACCCAGGGGACGTCCAGCGGGCGCAGCGTGTACCAGGCGACGAACGCGAGATACGCGACCAGGAGGAGCCCTCCTGCCACGCGGATACGGGTTGCGGCGGAGCCGCCGATGAGGCCTTGACGCTGCACGCCCCCCTAGACGCGACCTCCGGCGCGATCGGTTCCGGGAGGTCACCCGTTCACCGCATGAGGCATGCGCCACAGCGGGGGCTCACCCGCCGGTGACCTCCGAGGACGGCGGTTCCCCGGCGTCCGGACGGGACCGGACCTCGTCCGTGCACGCGTAGCGGCGCGGCCGGGCGTCGTCGGGACCGCCCAGGATCACCGAGCCGTCGCCCTCGGCCGCCGCCGAGTCGGAGAAGGTGCACACGATCTGCGCGAGCCCGGCGGCGGCGAGACTCCCCGGCGCGGTGCTCAGCCGCAGCGTGTCCTCCGGATCGCCGAGCCGCGGACCGGTCACGGTCGTGCCGCGCCGCACCCGCGTGCCGTACCCGGCCTGCTGCTCGGCGGCCGACGGCTCCTGGGACAACGCGTCCAGCAGTCCCTGCGCCACCAGCGCACGCCGTGAGTCCGCCGCCCCGTCCGGCACCCGCACCGTCCGGTCCACGGCCACCAGCGACGACCCGCACAACAGGGACACCCGCACCGGCAGCCCTCGCTCCGGCCGCGTCGGCGCCTCCGTCTCGGCCAGTGAGCAGCGCGTCCGCGACGGCGCCGGCCCGAAGTCGGTCGGCACCTCCGTGGCCCGTATCCCGCACCCGGCGAGCAGCGCGCCCAGCGCCCCCAGCGCGAGCAGTCCCCGCGTACGCCGCGGAGCAGTCCGTACGTTCATCGGGCATCCCCCCCGGCGACCTCGTCCTCGACGTCGCCCGCCTTCTCCGAAGGGTTCCGCGCGGACACGTCCCGCGGCAGCCGCAGGGTGAACACCGCACCGCCGTCGGGAGAGTTGGCCGCGGTGATCTCGCCACCGTGGATGTGGGCGTTCTCCAGCGCGATGGACAGGCCCAGGCCACTGCCCTCGGAACGCGGCCGCGAGGCGCTCGCCTTGTAGAAGCGGTCGAAGACGTGCGGCAGGACCTCCTCCGGGATGCCCGGCCCGTGGTCCCGCACCTCGATGACCACCGTGCCCCCGTCCCCGGCGCCCTCCGCGCCGTCCTCCCGCACCGAGACCCGCACCGGCGACCCGCCGTGCTTGAGCGCGTTCCCGATCAGGTTCGCCAGGATCACGTCCAGCCGGCGCGGGTCGATCCGGGCGTGGATGCCGCGCTCGGCGTCCAGGTCGACCGCGTCCAGCCAGGCGCGCGCGTCGATGCAGGCGGTGATCTGGTCGGCGACGTCGACGTCGTCGAGGACCAGCCGGGCGGTGCCCGCGTCGAACCGGGTCACCTCCATCAGGTTCTCCACCAGGTCGTTCAGCCGCCGGGTCTCGCTCACCACCAGCCGTACCGCGGGCTCGACCATCGGGTCGATGCCGCCGGCCTCGGACTCCAGCTCCTCCTCCAGGACCTCGGTCACCGCCGTGATCGCGGTCAGCGGCGTACGCAGCTCGTGGCTCATGTCCGCCACGAACCGCCGGGACGCCTCGTCGCGCCCCGCCATGTCCGCCACCCGCTTCTCCAGCGCCTCGGCCGCCTTGTTGAACGTCCGTGACAAATCTGCCAGTTCATCGGTGCCCGACACCCTCAGCCGCGTGTCCAGCTTCCCCTCGCCCAGTCGCCGCGCGGCCGCCCCGAGCCGCTGCACCGGCTTCAGCACCGTCGTGGCCGCCGCGTGCGCGAGCAGCGCGGAACCTATCAGCGCCAGCCCGGTGGCGATCCCCAGCGACCAGGCCAGTGAGCTGAGGTCCTTGGCCTCCGGCTCCAGCGACTTCAGCATGTAGCCGGTCGGCCCGCCCCCGATCACCCGCACCCCCGCCACCAGGTACGGGGTGTCGTCGTCGACGATCCGCTGCCAGTACAGGCGGTGCGGGTACTTGTTGTTCGACGTGACCTCCTGCGGCTCGGTCACGGCCTCGCGCAGCGAGACCGGCACGTCCTGCAGGGAGAAGCCGTTCAACCCGCCCGAACTGCCGTACACGGTCCGCCCGTCGGGGTCCTCGGCGACCAGCAGCACGGTGAAGCGCTGGCTGCTGTTCGCCATCTGGCCCGCCGTGTGCTGCAGTTCGTCCTGCGTGGGGTGATCGGGCAGGGCACCCGCCCGGTTGCGCATCTCCTGCTCGAAGTCGCGCAGCACCGCGTCCTGGGTACGGGTCAGCACCGACTCGCGGTTCAGCCAGTACGCGATGCCGGACGCGGACACCGCGGCGGTGAGCGCGACCAGCCCGAACACCACGACCAGCCGCAGCCGCAGGCTGGTGAACCGCAGCCGTGACCACACCCCCTTGCGCGCGGCGGACCAACCGCCGGCCCCCCCTTGGTGCTCCTGTGTCACTGAGGCGCGTCCAGCCGGTAGCCGACACCGCGCACGGTACGGATCAGGGTCGGGGACGACGGCACGTCCTCGACCTTGGCGCGCAGCCGCTGGACGCACGCGTCCACCAGACGCGAGTCGCCCAGGTAGTCGTGCTCCCACACCAGCCGCAGCAACTGCTGCCGGGACAGCGCCTGTCCCGGCCGCCGGCTCAGCTCGAGGAGCAGCCGCAGCTCGGTCGGCGTGAGCTGGAGGTCCTCGCCGTTCTTCGTCACCGTCATCGCCGAACGGTCGATGACCAGGCTGCCGAAGGTCGCCGAGTCACTGGACTCCCGCTCGCCGCGCCGCAGCACCGCCCGGATGCGGGCGTCCAGCACCCGGCCCTGCACCGGTTTGACGACGTAGTCGTCGGCGCCGGACTCCAGCCCGACCACCACGTCGATGTCGTCGTTGCGCGCGGTCAGCAGGATGATGGGCAACTGGTCCGTGCGCCGGATGCGCCGGCACACCTCGAACCCGTCGATCCCGGGCAGCATCACGTCCAGCACGATCAGATCCGGCCGCTGCTCGCGCAGCAGCTTCAGACCGTCCTCACCGCTGGCAGCGGTCGCCACCCGGTGGCCCTGGCGCGTCAGCGAGAGCTCCAGGGCCGTGCGGATGGCGTCGTCGTCCTCGATCAGCAACAGTGAAGGCACGGGCCCATTCTGGCCCATGGAGGGCTCCCTGTTCGACCCGTGGACGGCAGATGCCCCTTGGGCCGGATACGTGCCGCTCCGTGCACGGACGGATGTGAAGGACCTGCGGGTCCACCGTGACCGACCTCTGTGACACGCCTGTGACAGTCGGCTGACACGGCCATGAAGGTCCACGGGCAAGCTTTTCGTCACAAGCACCACAGCAGGACAGAACACCGGAAGTCCACGACGGGGGGCGCGAGATGAACACGCTGCACGGCACCAGCACCAGCGCAGTGATCACGCGTCTGCACGACGTGCACCGGGGTTCCGAGAAGTCCGGTGCGGCGGGCATGCGGGGGTGCGCCCGCGGCACCGGGCGTCAGCACACCACGATCATGACGGTGGTTGACGCACCCACGGGGGACACGGGGGGCACGAACGGGGGGAACGCGTACGGGGAGGACCCGGGGGAGCGCCGCTCGCTGAGCGAGGTGGAGTTCACCGCCTACGTCCAGGAGCGCCGCGCCTCCCTGTACGCCACCGCCTACCACCTGACCGGTGACCGCTTCGAGGCCGAGGACCTGCTGCAGAGCGCGCTGTTCTCGACCTACCGGGCGTGGGACCGGATCAGCGACAAGGCGGCGGTCGGCGGATACCTCCGCCGCACCATGACCAACCTGCACATCAGCGCGTGGCGCCGCCGCAAGCTGAACGAGTACCCGACCGAGGAACTGCCGGAGACGGCCGGCGACACGGACGCGATGCGCGGCACCGAACTGCGCGCCGTGCTGTGGCAGGCGCTGGCCCGGCTGCCCGAACTCCAGCGCACCATGCTGGTCCTGCGTTACTACGAGGGCCGCACGGACCCGGAGATCGCCGACATCCTCGGCATCAGTGTCGGCACGGTGAAATCCAGCATCTGGCGGTCGCTCCGCCGGCTGCGCGAGGACGAGGTCCTCAGCTTCGGCCGTGACGAGGAGAACGCCTTCGGGGAGCTCGTCGCCTGAGGGTTCGGGGGAACCGGGGGGCCGGGATCCGGGGGAGCGAGAGGGATCCGGGTGATCACGGGGGATCACGGGGGAGTGCGGAACAGCGGGACTGCGGAGGGCCGGGGGGCCCGTACGCGGTCCCGCTTTTTCGCGTACTGACGCCGCGTCGGCGTACGACGGTCCGCCGACGGCCCTCCACCACCGGGGAGTCCTGAACTCCCAGCCACTACACACGGTGTGCATACATACTGTGCACAGTGCGGCGCGTGACCACCGTGACCACATCCCGTCGCAGCGCTCCCGTCGCCGTCCTCCCCGCCGTCGTGGCCTTCGGGCTGCTGCTCGGCTGGGCGACGTACACCCTGCACGGGACGGCACCCCTGCTGGAGCGGGCGACCAACTCGGTGTCCGCCTGGATCATCTGGACCGCCGCGGCCGGTGCGCTGATCCGCACCCGGCGGCTCGCCGTCCGGAGCGGGGCGCTGATGATGCTCGCCACCTGCGCCGGCTACTACACGACGGCCGCGCTCGGGGACGCCTTCGGTGCCGGAGGGCTCGGAACCGCCGCCGTCTGGTCGGTGGCGGGACTGGCGGGAGGGCCGCTGCTCGGATGGGCCGGCTGGACCGTGCGGCACGGGCAGGGGGACGCGCGGGCGTCGGCGGGGGCGGCCATCGCGATGGTGGTGCTGGGGGAGGGGCTCTGGCTGGGGCTGGCGCTCCACTACTGGGGAGAGGCGGTCGTCTTCCTGGCCGTCGGCGCGCTCCTCACCGTGCTCCTGACCGTCTTCCTGGCGCGCGCCGGGGTGCGTCGCTCCTGGCTGTGCGCCGTCCTTGCCCCCCTTCTCGCTCTCGCCTTCTACCTCGCCGAACTGTTCGTGCTCGACCGTCTGATCGGCTCGCTCCAGAGCTGCTGCGGGGAACCCGTCGCCGTCGTCGGGCGTCCGGCGACCGCCGCGGCGGCCAGGCGGGTCAGCGCCTCCTCCCGGTCGCAGGCGTACGCGCCCAGCGCCGTCTGACGGGCGATGATCGACCGCTCCAGCCGCATCAGCCGCCAGCCGCGGCGCAGCAGGAACGGCACCGACTTGCGGCCCTCCTTCAGATCCCGCAGGAACCGCCGCCGGAACGTCCGCACCGGACCGCGGCTCAGACACAGCGCGTCGGCCAGCAGGCCCCGTTCACGGCAGCGCTCGACGATCTCCGCGGCGAAGATGCCCTCGGCGATGAACAGCGGCGTGCCGCCGATGTCGACGGTGTCCTCGCCGGTGCGGGCGCTCAGCGAGATGTCGTAGACGGGGACCTGCGTGCGACGCGTGCGGCACAGCCGCTCGATCGCGGCGACGGCGGTGTCCGCGTCCCAGGAGCCGGGATGGTCCCAGTCGATGTCGGAGCTGCCCGCCACGAGGGGCAGGGTCGGGTCGTCGCCCTCCTTGTAGAAGTCGTCGAGGCGCAGCACCGGGAGGCCGGAGCGGGCCGAGACGAGGGACTTGCCGGAGCCGGAGGGGCCGCAGAGCAGCACGACTCGCGCGGACACGGGCGACTGGGAAGAGCTCACGGGACACCAGTTTGAGGCATCAGCCGGGTGACGTACGCCCCGCGGTGCGGCTTTGAAGCACGCATCACACCTCCACTACGCTTCGCGCCGACCCGGTTACCCAGCGAATGCGACAGGTGGCAGAGCGATGGCCCGACACAAGGCACCCAGGACGCCGACCGCCCGACACGCTCTGGCCGTTCTCGCGACCGCCTCGGTGGCGCTCGGGGCCGGCGCGGCGACGGCGGCGGCCGCGGACTCCGGCCCGCTCCTCGACGGCACCGGCCGGGCCGTGGGCACGGTCGCGGACCTCAAGCCCAACCCGCTCGCCGGCACCGGCGTGGACCCGCTCGACAACGGCGTCGGCACCCAGGTCGCCGACTTCCGGCCGGTGGACTCGCGCGAGGTGACGGGGCCGGTCGCCCAGGCGCCGTCGGTGGGCGGCGTTCCGGTGGCGGGGCGGGCGACGGAGGCGCTGCGCGGCTGACCGGATGGGCACGGAGCGACGGAGCGCCGTACCCCTCCCGGACGAAGGAGGGGTACGGCGCTCCGGTTGCGGGGGTGGCTCAGTACGACGAGCCGGACGCGCCCAGCGAACCCGTCGGGTGCCAGACCGTCTTGGTCTCCAGGAACGCCGTCAGGCG
Organism: Streptomyces sp. 12E; assembly: GCF_055633275.1. Taxonomy (NCBI): domain Bacteria; kingdom Bacillati; phylum Actinomycetota; class Actinomycetes; order Kitasatosporales; family Streptomycetaceae; genus Streptomyces; species Streptomyces sp. 12E. Next base: position 4,579,893 of record NZ_JBVNCJ010000001.1, read on the forward strand.
GTCCGTGCCGGGCGTCGCCGACCAGTCGTCCACAGGCTGTGGACGCAGGACGCGCTTGAGGTTGTCCGCGGCCGCGATCTCCAGCTCCTTCGCCAGCACCTCGTCGGCGCCCGCGAGGTCGATCGCGTTGACGTCCTGGTGCGCGGCGAGCGGGGCGGCGATCTCCGCCGTGCGGCCGGAGAGGATGTTGACCACGCCGCCGGGGAGGTCGGAGGTGGCCAGCACCTCGCCGAGGGAGAGGGCGGGGAGCGGGGACCTCTCGGACGCCACCACGACCGCCGTGTTGCCCGTCGCGATCACCGGGGCCACCACCGAGACCAGGCCGAGGAAGGACGACTCCTGCGGGGCCAGCACGGCGACCACGCCCGTCGGCTCGGGGGAGGAGAGGTTGAAGAACGGGCCCGCCACCGGGTTGCCGCCGCCGACCACCTGGGCGATCTTGTCGGTCCAGCCCGCGTACCAGACCCAGCGGTCGATCGCGGCGTCGACCTGTGCCGCCGCCTTGGACTTCGACAGGCCCTCGGCGTCGGCGACCTCGGCGGCGTACTGGTCGCGGCGGCCCTCCAGCATCTCGGCGATCCGGTAGAGGATCTGGCCGCGGTTGTACGCCGTCGCGCCGGACCAGCCGCCGAACGCCTTGCGCGCGGCGACCACCGCGTCACGGGCGTCCTTGCGGGAGGAGAGCGGGGCGTTGGCCAGCCAGTTGCCCTTCGAATCCGTCACCTCGTACACCCGGCCGCTCTCCGAACGCGGGAACTTCCCGCCGACGTACAGCTTGTAGGTCTTCAGCACGTTGAGTCGGTCAGACATCGAGGTACGCCTCCAGGCCGTGGCGGCCGCCCTCGCGGCCGAAGCCCGACTCCTTGTAGCCGCCGAACGGCGAGGTCGGGTCGAACTTGTTGAACGTGTTGGACCAGATGACGCCCGCGCGGAGCTTGTTCGCGACCGCCAGGATGCGCGAGCCCTTCTCCGTCCAGATGCCCGCCGACAGCCCGTACGGGGTGTTGTTGGCCTTGGCGACGGCCTCGTCGGGCGTGCGGAAGGTGAGGACCGACAGGACCGGGCCGAAGATCTCGTCGCGGGCGATGGTGTGCGCCTGGGTGACGTTCGTGAACAGCGTGGGGGCGAACCAGTAGCCGTTCTCCGGGAGTTCGCAGGCCGGGGACCAGCGCTCGGCGCCCTCCGCCTCGCCCCGGTCGGCCAGTGCGGTGATCCGGGCCAGCTGCTCGGCGGAGTTGATCGCGCCGATGTCGGTGTTCTTGTCCAGCGGGTCACCGAGGCGGAGCGTGGTCAGGCGGCGCTTGAGGGAGTCCAGCAGCTCGTCGTGGACCGACTCCTGGACCAGCAGGCGGGAGCCCGCGCAGCAGACCTGGCCCTGGTTGAAGAAGATGCCGTTGACGATGCCCTCGACGGCCTGGTCGATCGGGGCGTCGTCGAAGACGATGTTGGCGCCCTTGCCGCCCAGTTCGAGGGTGAGCTTCTTGCGGGTGCCCGCGACCGTGCGCGCGATCTCCTTGCCGACGGCCGTGGAGCCCGTGAAGGCGACCTTGTTCACGTCCGGGTGGGCGATCAGCGCGGCGCCGGCGCGGCCGTCGCCGGTGAGGATGTTGACGACGCCCCTGGGCAGGCCCGCCTGGCGGCAGACGTCCGCGAAGAACAGGGCGGACAGGGGGGTCGTCTCGGCGGGCTTCAGGACCACCGTGTTGCCGGTGGCGAGCGCCGGGGCGATCTTCCACGCCAGCATCAGCAGGGGGAAGTTCCAGGGGATGACCTGGCCCGCCACACCGAGGGGACGCGGGTCCGCGCCGTAGCCGGCGTGGTCGAGCTTGTCGGCCCAGCCCGCGTAGTAGAAGAAGTGCGCGGCGACCAGGGGGAGGTCCGCGTCACGGGTCTCCCTGATCGGCTTGCCGTTGTCGAGGGTCTCGAGGACGGCGAGCTCGCGGCTGCGCTCCTGGATGATGCGGGCGATGCGGAAGAGGTACTTCGCGCGCTCGGAGCCGGGGAGCGCCGACCACTTCTCGAAGGCCTTGCGGGCGGCCTTCACCGCGCGGTCGACGTCCGCCTCGCCGGCCTCGGCGACCTCGGAGAGGACCTCCTCGGTGGAGGGGGAGACGGTCTTGAAGACCTTGCCGTCGGCCGCCTCGGTGAACTCGCCGTCGATGAACAGGCCGTACGACGGCGCGATGTCGACGACCGAGCGGGACTCGGGCGCCGGTGCGTACTCGAATGCGGATGCCATGGTGATCAGTCCACCGTCACGTAGTCGGGGCCGGAGTAGCGGCCGGTGGCCAGCTTCTGACGCTGCATCAGCAGGTCGTTCAGCAGCGAGGAGGCGCCGAAGCGGAACCAGTGGTTGTCCAGCCAGTCCTCGCCCGCGGTCTCGTTGACCAGGACCAGGAACTTGACGGCGTCCTTCGACGTGCGGATGCCGCCGGCCGGCTTCACGCCGACCTGGACGCCCGTCTGGGCACGGAAGTCGCGGACCGCCTCCAGCATGAGGAGGGTGTTCGCGGGGGTCGCGTTGACGGCGACCTTGCCGGTCGAGGTCTTGATGAAGTCCGCGCCGGCCAGCATGCCGAGCCAGCTGGCGCGGCGGATGTTGTCGTACGTCGACAGCTCGCCCGTCTCGAAGATGACCTTCAGGCGGGCGCTCGCCCCGCAGGCCTCCTTCACGGCGGTGATCTCGTCGTGCACCTTCATGTAGTTCCCCGCGAGGAACGCCCCGCGGTCGATGACCATGTCGATCTCGTCCGCACCGGCGGCGACGGCCTCGCGGACGTCCGCCAGCTTCACGGCGATCGGGGCGCGGCCGGCCGGGAAGGCGGTGGCGACGGAGGCGACCTTGACGCCGGAGCCGGCGACGGCCTCCTTCGCCGTGGCCACCATGTCGGGGTAGACGCAGACCGCGGCCGTGGCGGGCGTGGTGCGGTCGGTCGGGTCGGGGCGGACCGCCTTCGCGCCGAGCGCCCGGACCTTGCCCGGGGTGTCCGCGCCTTCCAGCGTCGTCAGGTCGACCATCGAGATGGCGAGGTCGATGGCGTACGCCTTCGCGGTCGTCTTGATCGAACGGGTGCCGAGGGAGGCGGCACGTGCCTCCAGGCCGACCGCGTCGACGCCGGGCAGCCCGTGGAGGAAGCGGCGCAGCGTGCCGTCGGACGCGGTGACGTCGCTGAGAGCATGGGGTGCAGTGGTGGGCATGGTCACCAGACGAGCATATCTACGCGCGTAGCGGCTGTACAGCCCCGTGGTGGATCGCGTACGGCTTCCACCACGTACGGGCTCCTCCGGGGTGTCGTGCAGAATCGGGAGCATGACGACCCCCGAGCACCAGCCGCCCGACCCGGAGCCCACGAAGCCGACCGGGTCCGCGGCGCCCCAGTACCAGGACCGCATCTACCGCTCGCCCGCGGGTCTCGTCGGCGGTGCGCTGCTGCTCGCCGTCATCGGATGGCTCGGCGTCGACGCGGTGTTCGCCGGCGAGGGCCGCACCCCGTGGCTGGCCCTCGCCGGGATGCTCTTCCTCGTGCCGCTGGTCGTCGCCTACACCCTGCGCCCCGCCGTGTACGTGAACGACGACCGGCTGCGCGTCCGCAACCCGTTCCGCGTGATCGTGCTGCCCTGGGGACAGGTCGCCTCGCTGCGGTCCGGCTTCACCAACGAGGTCTTCGCCGAGTCCGGCGCGAAGTACCAGCTGTGGGCCCTCCCGGTGTCGCTGCGGGCCCGCAGCAAGGCGAACCGGCAGGAGGCGCGGGCCGCCGCGCGGGCCGCGCTCGGGAACGGGGGCGGACGCGGCGGCCGTGGTGCGGAGGGCCCTGCCGAGGGGCCCCGGCGGCACGAGAGCGACCGGGCGATGGACGAGATGCGCGAACTGCACGAGCGGCGGCAGGACGCCGAGGCCGCGCAGGGCGAGGTGACCGTGCGGTGGGCCTACGAGATCGCGGCGCCGGCCGTCGCGGGGGCCGTGCTGCTGGCGGTCCTGCTGGCCGTGGGGTGAGGGCGAGGGGGTGACGCGGGGCGAGCGCGCTCGCCCCGCGGGGATTCCCTCAGATGCCGGCCGCCTCGGACAGGTCCTGCTTGATCCTCGCGAGGAGTGCCGTCGCCTTCGTGCGGGCCCCGGGGAGGTCGCTCCTCGCGGCGACCGGGACCACCACCTCCAGGTAGCACTTCAGCTTCGGCTCCGTGCCGCTGGGGCGGACCACGACCCGCGCGCCGTCCAGGGTGTAGCGGAGGCCGTCGGTGGGCGGGAGGGTCTTTGTGCCCCGGGTCAGGTCCTCGGCGGCGGTGATCCGGAGGCCGGCCAGCTCCGTGGGCGGCCGGTCGCGCAGGCGGCGCATCGCGGACGCGATGAGGCCGAGGTCCTGTACGCGGACCGAGAGCTGGTCGGTGGCGTGCAGGCCGTGCTCGACGGCGAGGTCGTCGAGGAGGTCGAGGAGGGTGCGGCCCTCGGCCTTCAGCCCGGAGGCCAGTTCCGTGAGGAGGAGGGCGGCCGTGATGCCGTCCTTGTCGCGTACGCCGTCCGGGTCGACGCAGTAGCCGAGCGCCTCCTCGTAGCCGTAGCGCAGGCCCTCCACCCTGGCGATCCACTTGAAGCCGGTCAGGGTCTCCTCGTGGGGGAGGCCCGCCTTCTCGGCGATGCGGCCGAGGAGGGACGACGACACGATCGACTCCGCGAACGTGCCGGTCGCTCCGCGGCGGACCAGGTGGGCGGCGAGCAGGGCGCCGACCTCGTCGCCGCGCAGCATGCGCCAGTCCGCGCCGTCCTTGACCGCGGCGGCGCAGCGGTCGGCGTCGGGGTCGTTGGCGATCACCAGGTCGGGGCCGGTCTCCCGGGCCTTCGCGAACGCCAGGTCCATCGCGCCGGGCTCCTCCGGGTTGGGGAACGCGACGGTCGGGAACTCCGGGTCGGGGTCGGCCTGCTCGGCGACGAGGACGGGTCGTGGGAAGCCGGCCCGCTCGAAGGCGGCGAGGAGGACGTCCTTGCCGACGCCGTGCATCGCCGTGTAGACGGTGCGGGCGGTGCGGGGGGAGTCCTCGGACAGGACCGCGTCCGTGCGGGCGAGGTAGGCGTCCAGGACGGTGTCGTCGAGGGTCACCCAGCCTTCGGTGGGGCGGGGGACCGTGGTGAGCGAGGCCACGGCCTCGATCTCGGCGGCGATCTCCGCGTCGGCCGGGGGGACGATCTGGGAGCCGTCGCCAAGGTACACCTTGTAGCCGTTGTCGCGGGGCGGATTGTGGCTGGCGGTGACCTCCACTCCGGCGACGGCGCCGAGGTGCCTGACGGCGAAGGCGAGGACGGGGGTGGGGAGGGGGCGGTTCAGGACGGCCGCCCGGAGGCCGGCGCCGGTCATGACGGCGGCGGTGTCCTCGGCGAAGTCGCGGGACTTGTGGCGGGCGTCGTAGCCGATGACGACGAGGCCGGCTGTGCCGTCCGCCCGGGCGGGACCGTGCTTCTTGAGGTACGCGGCGAGGCCGGCGGCCGCACGGATGACGACGGAGCGGTTCATGCGCATCGGGCCCGCGCCCAGTTCGCCCCGCAGGCCTGCGGTGCCGAACTGGAGGGTGCCGCTGAAGCGGGCGGCGATCTCGGTGTGGTCGCCGGTGTCGATGAGGCGGGCGAGTTCCTCGCGGGTGTCCGGGTCGGGGTCCTCGGCGAGCCACGCCTGGGCCTGTGCGATGAGGGCGTCGTCTTGCACGGTCGGTCGGCCTCTCTCGTTGGTCGTCTGTCAGGGTTTCACGGGGTGCGGGTCTTGTGCCCGCGGGGCGGCTTTCGGTCCGGTGGGGGGATGCCTGCGGCGCAGGGTCCGGTCCGGTGGAGGCTGGGGTGGCGCCTGCGGTCGGTGGGTGGGTCGGGGCCGGGTCGGGGGTGTCCGTCCTCGGACCGGCGCGGATCACGTCGCTCGGAGGGGGCGCGGGGCGCGGACGCGCCGACCGCTGCGGGCGGCCGCTCCTGCCCCCTTCCCGCCGTACGCGGCCGCCGCTCCCGCGTCTCCGCGGGCAGTCACGCCCCTGTTTCCGTGGGCGGTCACGTCTTCGTCTCCGCGGGCGGTCGCGCCTCCCCCAGTGCCTCAAGGGCCTGGGAGGTACCCCCAGGGCGACGGGGGTCCCCGCTCATGGGGGAGGGTGGGCGCGACGGCGCCCCGCAAGCGCCGGGCTGCGCGACCCCGACCCCGGCCCACACCCACGCCGGGCCCCAGGAAGCGCGTCGGGCCGCGCCGGCCCACAACAGCGCGAAGCGCTGCCTGAGGCGCCGGGACGCCGCAGCCCGAGGCGCGTCACCACGCATCGCACGCCGAAGGAGCGGGCCCCGCGCCTACAGGCGGCCGAGCACCTGCGCCAGCAGGGACCCCATCCGGGTGGCGGAGTCCCGGCCCGCCTGGAGGACCTCCTCGTGGTTGAGCGGCTCGCCCGTCATCCCCGCGGCCAGGTTGGTGACCAGGGAGATGCCCAGGACCTCCGCCCCCGCCTCACGGGCGGCGATGGCCTCGAGGACCGTCGACATGCCGACCAGGTCCGCCCCGATCACCCGGGCCATCCGGATCTCCGCCGGAGTCTCGTAGTGCGGGCCGGGGAACTGCGCGTAGACCCCCTCCTCCAGCGTGGGGTCGACCTCCTTGCACAGCGCCCGCAGACGCGGCGAGTAGAGGTCCGTGAGGTCGACGAAGTTCGCGCCGACGATCGGCGAGGTCGCCGTGAGGTTGATGTGGTCGCTGATCAGGACCGGCTGCCCGGGGCGCATGCCCGCGCGCAGACCCCCGCAGCCGTTCGTCAGGACGATCGTCTTCGCCCCCGCGGCCACGGCCGTACGGACGCCGTGGGCCACCGCGGCGACCCCACGTCCCTCGTAGTAGTGCGTACGGCCCAGGAACACCAGGGCCCGCTTCGCACCGATGGCGTACGAGCGGATCTTGCCGCCGTGACCCTCGACCACCGGCGGCGGGAAGCCGGGCAGCTCGGTGACCTGGAACTCGGCTTCGGGCGTGCCGAGGGCGTCCACGGCCGGGGCCCAGCCGGAGCCCATCACGAGGGCGACGTCGTGGGTCTCGGCGCCGGTGAGTTCGCGCAGGCGTGCGGCGGCGGCGTCGGCTGCGGCGTACGGGTCGCCCTGGATGTCGTCCGGAAGAAGAGAAGCATTCACGCGATGAGGGTAGCCGGTATTCGCCTACGCGCGTAGATGCCGGAGTGGGCGGGTTGGCGATCGTTGTCTTGTCGTTTCCCGCCAGGGGCGTCAGCAGGGGCGCTTGCGGAGTTCCATCACGTAGTCGTGGGGCGCTCCCGCGGACTCGGCCGCGTCGGCGATCTCGCCCAGGTAGCGGGCCGAGGGGAGGCCGCCCTCGTAGCTGTTGAGGACGTAGGTCCAGGCCGGCTCCTCGCCGTCCAGGGTGTGCACGCGCACCCGGGTGCGGCGGTAGAGGTCCGGGCCGCCCGCTCCCTCCCAGCGGTCCAGGGGCTCCTCGTCCATCGGGGCGATGTCGTAGAGGGAGACGAAGACCGCCGAGATCGGGTCCTCGACCAGCGTGGCCAGCGCGCCCTCCCGGCCCATGTGCTCGCCCCCGAACGTCAGTCTCCACCCGTTGAGCCAGCCGGTGGCGCGCAGCGGCGAGTGCGGGGCGCGGCGGGACATCAGCCGCGCGTCCAGATTGCCGGCGTACGCGGCGTAGAGCGACATGGGGGAAGGGTACGGCAGCGGGTGCGCGGGCCACTCCGGTAACGGGGGAGCCACGGCTGAGGCCCCTGGACGGTCGCACGGTGAAGTGTGCGGGACAATGGAGTACGTGACTCGGATCGTGATCATCGGTGGCGGACCCGGCGGATACGAAGCGGCGCTGGTCGCCGCACAGCTCGGCGCGGAGGTGACCGTCGTCGACCGCGACGGCCTGGGCGGGGCGTCGGTGCTCACCGACTGCGTGCCGTCCAAGACCCTGATCGCCACGGCCGAGGTGATGACCACCTTCGACTCCTCGTACGAGGAACTGGGCATCATCGTCGCCGACGACACCCCGCCCATGGAGCAGGCCGCCCGGGTGGTGGGCGTGGACCTCGGCAAGGTCAACCGGCGTGTGAAGCGGCTCGCACTGGCCCAGTCGCACGACATCACCGCGTCGGTGACCCGGGCCGGCGCGCGGGTGCTGCGCGGGCGGGGCCGGCTGGAGGGCATGCAGGCGCTCGACGGGTCGCGGAAGGTCGTGGTGCGAGCCGTGGACGGGACCGAGGAGACGCTCACCGCGGACGCCGTGCTGATCGCGACCGGCGGGCACCCGCGCGAGCTGCCGGACGCCCGCCCCGACGGCGAGCGGATCCTGAACTGGACCCAGGTGTACGACCTGAACGAGCTCCCCGAGGAGCTCATCGTGGTCGGATCCGGCGTCACGGGCGCCGAGTTCGCCGGCGCCTACCAGGCGCTGGGGTCGAAGGTGACGCTGGTGTCCTCGCGCGACCGGGTGCTGCCGGGCGAGGACCCGGACGCGGCCGCCGTGCTGGAGGAGGTCTTCCGCCGCCGCGGGATGAACGTCATGGCGCGCTCGCGGGCCCAGTCCGCGAAGCGGGTCGGCGACCGGGTGGAGGTGACGCTCGCCGACGGCCGCGTCATCACCGGCTCGCACTGTCTGATGGCCGTGGGCGCCATCCCGAACTCCGAGGGCATGGGCCTGGAGGAGGCCGGGGTCAGGCTGCGGGAGTCCGGCCACATCTGGACCGACAAGGTCTCCCGGACCACGGCTCCCGGCGTCTACGCCGCCGGCGACGTCACCGGCGTCTTCGCGCTCGCCTCGGTGGCGGCGATGCAGGGCCGCATCGCCATGTACCACTTCCTGGGCGACGCGGTGGCCCCGCTGAACCTGAAGACGGTCTCGTCGAACGTCTTCACCGACCCCGAGATCGCCACCGTCGGCTACTCCCAGGCCGACGTCGACGCCGGCAAGATCGACGCCCGCGTGGTGAAGCTGCCGCTGCTGCGCAACCCGCGCGCGAAGATGCAGGGCATCCGCGACGGCTTCGTCAAGATCTTCTGCCGTCCGGGCACCGGCATCGTGGTGGGCGGTGTGGTCGTCGCGCCGCGCGCCTCGGAACTCATCCACCCCATCTCGATCGCGGTCGACAACAACATGACGGTGGAACAGATCGCGAACGCCTTCACGGTCTACCCCTCGCTGTCGGGCTCGATCGCCGAGGTGGCACGGCAGTTGCACACGCGGAAGGCGGGCGCGGAGGCCTGACGTCCGGAAAGGGCGGCCCTATACCACTTGGTGCGGGGCCGTGCGAACAACTTCTGCTATTCAGCGCAAACTGCTGAAAGCAGACGGTCGCCGGCGTTACTGTCAGTTTCGTGTTCGCTGCAGAACGTCGCCAATTGATCCTCGAAATGGTGCGAGCGAACGGGGCCGTGTCGCTCCGTGAGCTCGCCCGCGTCGTCCAGACCTCCGAAGTGACCGTACGGCGGGACGTGCGCGCGCTGGAGGCAGAAGGACTCCTCGACCGCCGGCACGGCGGTGCGGTACTGCCGGGCGGTTTCACGCGAGAGTCCGGTTTCCCGCAGAAGTCACATCTCGCGACCGCCGAGAAGACCGCCATCGCCGACCTCGCCGCGAGTCTCGTGGAAGAGGGCGAGGCGATCGTGGTCGGGGCGGGTACCACCACGCAGGAGCTGGCCCGCCGGCTGGCCCGGGTGCCCGGCCTCACGGTCGTCACCAACTCCCTGCTGGTCGCCCAGGCGTTGGCCCACGCCAACCGGGTGGAGGTCGTGATGACCGGCGGTACGCTCCGCGGCTCGAACTACGCCCTCGTGGGCAGTGGTGCCGAGCAGTCCCTGCAGGGGTTGAGGGTGTCCCGGGCGTTCCTCTCCGGGAGCGGCCTCACCGCCGAGCGCGGGCTGTCCACGTCCAACATGCTGTCTGCGTCGGTCGACCGGGCGCTGGTGCAGGCCGCGGCGGAGGTGGTGGTCCTCGCGGACCACACCAAGCTCGGTACGGACACGATGTTCCAGACGGTGCCCACGGATCTGATCACGCGGCTGGTGACGGACGAGCCGGCCGGGCATGACGACCGGGCGGGGACCGAGTTGCAGGCGCTGGCCGATCAGGGCGTGCAGATCGCTGTCGCGGGGACGGGGGGTGAAGGGGGCTCGGTGGGGCGCCAGCGCCGGGAGGTCCCCCTTCCCGGGCCGCGGCGGCAGGGGTCCGGGCTCCGGCCGGCTGTGGCGCTGGGGGCGGCGGCCGAGCAGGCGCAGGGGGCGGAGCGGGCGCGGGTGGCGGACCTGCGGAGGCGCTGACGCCCGGCGCCTTGGCGGGTGCCGTCGCCATGGTGCCGGCCCGGGGCGGCTCGTCCGCCCGGTGCTTGCCAGGTGACCCCACATCGGTGCGGGCCGGGGGTGTTCGCACGGTCCGGCGCTTACGGGGTGCCGCCGCGCCCGCGCTCCCCCTCTCTCGGCTTCGCCCGAGCGGGGACCCCCATGAGCGGGGGGGGGTGCCTCCCAGGCCCTTGAGGCACTGGGGGAGGCACGACTGCCCGCGGCCGACGCGGGCCCCGGCCCACCCACCGGCCGTGGGCGCTGCGCCCGCCCCACCGGGGCGGACGGAGCACCGCAGGCGTCGGACGTGTCAGTCCTTGATCTCGCAGATGGCCGCACCGGAGGTGATGGAGGCGCCGACCTCCGCGCTCAGGCCCTTGATCGTGCCGGAGCGGTGGGCGTTGATGGGCTGCTCCATCTTCATGGCCTCCAGGACGACGACCAGGTCGCCTTCCTTGACCTCCTGCCCCTCCTCCACGGCGAGCTTGACGATCGTGCCCTGCATCGGGGAGGCGAGCGTGTCGCCCGAGGCGACCGGACCCGACTTCTTCGCCGCCCGCCGCTTCGGCTTCGCGCCCGCCGCCAGCCCCGTACGGGCCAGGGACATGCCCAGCGAGGCCGGGAGCGAGACCTCCAGACGCTTGCCGCCGACCTCGACGACGACCGTCTCGCGGTCCATCTCCTCCTCCGCCCCCGCGTCCACGGCGGCGGCGAAGGGCTTGATCTCGTTGACGAACTCCGTCTCGATCCACCGTGTGTGCACCGTGAACGGTTCCGTCGAACCGGTGAGCTCGGGCGCGAACGCCGGGTCCTTCACCACCGCGCGGTGGAACGGGATGGCCGTGGCCATGCCCTCGACCTGGAACTCCGCCAGCGCACGGGCGGCCCGCTCCAGCGCCTCCTTGCGGGTGCGCCCGGTCACGATCAGCTTCGCCAGCAGCGAGTCCCACGCCGGGCCGATCACGCTGCCCGACTCCACACCCGCGTCCAGCCGCACACCCGGCCCCGACGGCGCGTCGAAGCGGGTGACGGTACCGGGGGCCGGGAGGAAGTTGCGGCCCGGGTCCTCGCCGTTGATGCGGAACTCGAAGGAGTGGCCCCGCAGCACCGGGTCGCCGTAGCCCAGTTCCTCGCCGTCGGCGATGCGGAACATCTCCCGCACCAGGTCGATCCCCGCGACCTCCTCGGTCACCGGGTGCTCCACCTGCAGACGCGTGTTGACCTCCAGGAAGGAGATCGTGCCGTCCAGGCCGACGAGGAACTCCACCGTGCCCGCGCCGACGTAGCCGGCCTCCTTCAGAATCGCCTTGGAGGATGAGTACAGCTCCTCCATCTGGGCGTCCGACAGGAAGGGCGCGGGGGCCTCCTCCACCAGCTTCTGGTGCCGTCGCTGCAGCGAGCAGTCACGGGTGGAGACCACGACCACGTTGCCGTGCTGGTCGGCCAGGCACTGCGTCTCCACGTGCCGCGGCTTGTCGAGGTAGCGCTCGACGAAGCACTCACCGCGCCCGAAGGCGGCGACCGCCTCACGGACGGCGGAGTCGTACAGCTCCGGAACCTCCTCCAGCGTCCGGGCGACCTTCAGACCACGCCCGCCGCCACCGAAGGCGGCCTTGATCGCGATCGGCAGCCCGTGTTCCTCGGCGAACGCGACGACCTCCTCGGCCCCGCTCACCGGATCGGGCGTACCCGCCACCAGCGGGGCGCCCGCGCGCTGCGCGATGTGCCGGGCGGCGACCTTGTCGCCGAGGTCGCGGATGGCCTGCGGCGGCGGGCCGATCCAGATCAGGCCCGCGTCCAGCACCGCCTGGGCGAAGTCGGCGTTCTCGGAGAGGAAGCCGTAGCCCGGATGGATGGCGTCGGCACCCGACTCACGCGCGGCGTTCAGCACCTTGTCGATGTCGAGGTAACTGGTGGCCGGAGTGTCACCGCCCAGGGCGAACGCCTCATCCGCGGCGCGGACATGCAGAGCGTCCCGGTCCGGGTCGGCGTAGACGGCAACGCTCGCGATTCCGGCATCCCGGCAGGCCCGGGCAACGCGGACAGCGATTTCGCCACGGTTGGCGATGAGCACCTTGCGCACGATTGAGGCTCCCTCCTTGAAACAAGCCGAGTTTAGGGACTGCCGACACGGCACTTCGACCCGTCCCCACTGGTGAGCTTGCCCACACGGAGCGTGATACGAGGCTCGCTCGACCCGCGAAAGCCCTTGTCGCACCTCGGTACGCAGGACTCCTCCCGGAAACCCTAGCCGTCCTGTGTGGTCAAGGTCTCTGTGAGAGCGTGCTGCGGCCCACTTCGTTTCTTTGTGGAGTCCCTACGAATGGCCCAATGATTCTTTGCCCTCCGCGGAACCCTCGTACCGAGGTTTGCCCTCCCCCGGACTCTTAACGAGCCGGGGGAGGGGACCCCGTGCAGCCTTCGCGTCGGCCCGAACATACTCGGGGTAACCACAGTCGTGCTCGAAAGCGGGTGGGGGCCGGTGGTGCGCAGACCGGTGGCGTGGGTCGTGGCGCTCGTGCTGTTCGCCGAGGCGCTCGGCACCGTGGCGCTGAACTGGTTCCTGGGCGTCGTCGTCGACCGGCAGAACATGTCGCCGGCCGGGCTCGATCCGGACATGATGTCGGCGTCCTCGAAGATCGGCGGAGTCGTCTTCGGGCTCCACTTCGCGCTGTGCGGCCTGGTGGCCCTGCTGGCCGCCGTGCGCGACCGGGCGCCCGCAGGGCCCGGCCGGGCCCTGCTGATCAGCGCGGCGGTGGTGCACGCGCTGCTGGGCGCGGTCGTGTGGGGCCTGGTCGGCCCGCCGGCGTTCCTCTCCATGGTGGTCGTACTCGGGCTCATCGTGCTGCTGCTGATGACGTACGACGACCATGCGGGGCAACCGGCCGACGCCGCTTTCGGGGGCGGCGCCGGCGGTGACGGTTCCCCGGCCGCGCCTGCGGTCACTCCTCCGGCGGCGCCCACAGCTCCGTGATGCCGACGCCGAGGTCGGCGAGGAGGCGCCGGACCAGGGGGAGGCTGATGCCGATGACGTTGCCGTGGTCGCCGTCGATGCCGTCGATGAACGGGGCCGAGCGGCCGTCCAGGGTGAACGCCCCGGCGACGTGGAGCGGTTCGCCCGAGGCGACGTAGGCGGCGATCTCCTCGTCGCTGGGATCGCCGAAACGGACGACGGTGGAGGCGGTGGCGGAGACGTACCGGCCGCTGAGGGTGTCGTACACGCAGTGGCCGGTCTGCAGGGTGCCCGCGCGGCCCCGCATGTCCTTCCAGCGCGCGGTGGCCTCCCCGGCGTCCGAGGGTTTGCCCAGGGCCCGGCCGTCCAGTTCCAGGACCGAGTCGCAGCCGATCACCAGCGCGCCCTTGACCTCGGGCTTCGCGGCGACGACGGATGCCTTGGCCTCGGCCAGGGCGAGCGCCAGGTCGGCGGGGGTGGGGGCGGTGACGGCGTCCTCGTCGACCCCGCTGACGATCACCTCGGGGTCCAGTCCGGCCTGCCGGAGCAGCCCGAGCCGGGCGGGGGACTGGGAGGCGAGCACGAGTCGGCGGCGCGGCTGATCTGTCATGCGGTCAGCGTATCGACGTGGCCCGGATGCCTCACCTCACGCCGATCACGAGCATGGCGAGCACCATGGCCAGCGCCATGAGAACGCCCAGCCGCCGCAGCATGTCCTGCGTGTCCCGCAGTTCCTTGGGCGGCTCGTTCTCGGGGTCGGACCACAGCATGTCACCAGCGTGGGGCCTGGGCCGGTCGGGGTGCCTGAGTACGCGTACTCAAGTAGGGGCACGGCGCCGTCACACCGCGCCCCTGACCTGGACGTCGCTAGCTAGGCCAGTACGTGCGCGCCCACGATGCCGGGCCCGGGCGGGGAACGTGGTGGGCCGCGATCCGGGACGGGTCGGACCACGCGTCGCGGTGGGTGGGCGCGCCGGACGGCACGGCTGACGCCGCCGCGGCGCGCGCCCGGACCACCGCCAGTGCGGCGGCCAGCTCCTCCGGTGTGGGGTTGCCCCGTACGACCTTGATCACGTCGGCTCCTTACAGGGGGATGTTGCCGTGCTTCTTCGGGGGCAGGGATTCCCGCTTGGTGCGCAGCTGACGCAGCCCGCGGACGATGTGCCGGCGGGTGTCGGACGGCATGACCACCGCGTCGACGTAACCGCGCTCGGCCGCGACGTAGGGGTTGAGGAGGGCGTCCTCGTACTCCCGCAGCAGCCTCGCGCGGGTCTCCTCCGGGTCCTGTGCCTCGGCGATGGTGCGGCGGTGCAGGATGTTGACCGCGCCCTGCGCGCCCATCACGGCGATCTGGGCGGTGGGCCAGGCCAGGTTGAGGTCGGCGCCCAGGTGCTTGGAGCCCATGACGTCGTAGGCGCCGCCGAAGGCCTTGCGGGTGATCACGGTGATGAGGGGGACGGTGGCCTCGGCGTAGGCGTAGATCAGCTTGGCGCCGCGGCGGATGATGCCGTCGTGCTCCTGGTCCACGCCGGGCAGGAAGCCGGGGACGTCGACGAAGGTGATCACCGGGATGTTGAAGGCGTCGCAGGTGCGCACGAAGCGGGCCGCCTTCTCGGAGGCGGTGATGTCCAGGCAGCCGGCGAACTGCATCGGCTGGTTGGCGACGATGCCGACGGGGCGGCCCTCCACGCGGCCGTAGCCGGTGAGGATGTTCGGCGCGAACAGCGGCTGCGTCTCGAAGAACTCGGCGTCGTCGAGGACGTGCTCGATCACCGTGTGCATGTCGTAGGGCTGGTTCGCCGAGTCCGGGACGAGCGTGTCCAGCTCGCGGTCCTCGTCGGTGACCGTCAGGTCCGCCTCCTCCGGGAACACCGGGGGCTCGGAGAGGTTGTTCGACGGCAGGTACGACAGCAACTGCTTGACGTACTCGATCGCGTCCTTCTCGTCGCCGGCCATGTGGTGGGCGACGCCGGACGCGGTGTTGTGGGTGCGGGCGCCGCCGAGCTCCTCGAAGCCGACGTCCTCGCCGGTGACCGTCTTGATGACGTCGGGCCCGGTGATGAACATGTGGGACGTCTGGTCGACCATGATCGTGAAGTCGGTGATCGCGGGGGAGTACACAGCGCCGCCCGCGCACGGGCCGACGACCAGGCTGATCTGCGGGATCACACCGGAGGCGTGGGTGTTGCGGCGGAAGATCTCGCCGTACGCGCCCAGCGAGGCCACGCCCTCCTGGATGCGGGCGCCGCCGGAGTCGTTGATGCCGATGACCGGGCAGCCGGTCTTCAGCGCGAAGTCCATGACCTTGACGATCTTCTGGCCGTAGACCTCGCCCAGCGCCCCGCCGAAGACGGTGAAGTCCTGGGAGAAGACGGCGACCGGGCGGCCGTCGACGGTGCCGTAACCGGTCACGACGCCGTCGCCGTAGGGGCGGTTGGCGTCGAGGCCGAAGCTGGTGGAGCGGTGCCGGGCGAACTCGTCCAGTTCGACGAAGGACCCCTCGTCGAGCAGGAGGTCGATCCGCTCACGGGCCGTCAGCTTGCCCTTGGCGTGCTGCTTCTCGACCGCACGCGCGGAGCCGGCGTGCCTCGCCTCGTCGATGCGACGCTGGAGATCCGCGAGCTTGCCCGCGGTCGTGTGAATGTCAGGCTGCTGCTCTTCCGGCTCGGACATCGGGATGCGGCTCCCTGCCTGCTCAAAAGGGGGGACGGTTACTCATCCGTAGCGTAGTGGGGGCCCTCCGTATCGGCAGTGCGGTGTTTCCCACACCGCTTTCCCCTTCACAGACGCGGGAAGGAGATCCTCGAAGAGCCCGCCTCCTCGCCGCGCCCACGGGTACGCCCGTGCGCCTCGGCCCCGGGCCGGAACCCGTCCCCTGTGCGGGGCGGAGGAGGCCGAACCTAGGGTGGGTCGTATGACACCCCATGGTGAAGGCAAGCCCGGTGAGCCGGGTCCGGGACGGTGGTCCGACCTCGACCGCCCGCCGTTGAACGCCGCAGGTCTGCGCCGGGGACTCGTGCGCGCGGGCGGATTGTGGACGCAGGTGGACGTGGTGCAGCGCACCGGTTCCACCAACTCCGACCTCGTGGCCCGGGCCGGCGCGGGCGGCCTGGAGGAGGGCGTGGTCCTCGTCGCCGAGGAGCAGACCGCCGCGCGGGGACGCCTCGACCGGCAGTGGACCGCGCCGGCCCGGTCGGGGCTGTTCTTCTCCGTGCTGCTGCGGCCCGCCGAGGTGCCGGTGGCGCGGTGGGGCTGGCTGCCGTTGCTGACCGGCGTCGCGGTGGCGACCGGGCTGTCGCGGGCCGCGGGCGTCGACACGGCGTTGAAGTGGCCCAACGACCTGCTGGTCACGGTGGGGGGAGAGGAGCGCAAGGCCGGCGGGATCCTGGCGGAACGGGCCGGGGACGACGGGGTGGTGATCGGGGTCGGCGTCAATGTGAGCCTCCGGGGTGATGAGCTGCCGGTGCCGACCGCGGGATCGCTGGCGCTGGCGGGGGCGGTGAGCACGGACCGGGATCCGTTGCTGCGGGGGGTGCTGCGGTCGCTGGAGGACTGGTACGGACGGTGGCGGGCGGCGGGGGGCGACCCCGGGACGAGCGGCCTGCAGGAGACGTACGCGGCGGGGTGCGCGACGCTCGGGCGGGTGGTGCGGGCGGAGCTGCCCGGGGACCGGGAGCTGGTGGGGGAGGCGGTCGCGGTGGACGGCGACGGCCGCCTGGTCCTGGCCACGGGGGAGGGCGTGCAGGAACCGGTGGGCGCGGGCGACATCATCCACGTGCGCGCGAGGTGAGGCCACGGCTCCGGCGGGAGGCCGCCGCGGTCTCCCGCGGCCCCACCCCGCGGCCCAACAGAACGGAGTGAGCTGGCGCACACCTGCCGTAGAGTTGAGCGCGGTCGATACCTGGCCATGGCAGATCGGAAGGGCACGCGTGACCGTCGACGACTCGGGTTCCACGGACGCGCAGGGCGCCGGCGAGGATCCGCTTGCCCTGCGCCTCGAACACCTCATCCTGGGCGCCGAGCGCCGTTACACGCCGTTCCAGGCGGCCCGCAGCGCCGGCGTCACCATGGAACTGGCCACCCGCTTCTGGCGGGCGATGGGTTTCGCCGACGTCGGCCAGGCCAAGGCCCTCACCGAGGCCGACGTCCTCGCGCTGCGCCGGCTCGCCGGTCTGGTGGAGGCGGGCCTGCTGAGCGAGGCCATGGCGGTGCAGGTGGCGCGGTCCACCGGGCAGACCACCGCCCGGCTGGCCGAGTGGCAGATCGACTCGTTCCTGGAGGGGCTGACCGAGCCGCCCGAGCCGGGCATGACCCGTACCGAGGTGACGTACCCGATCGTCGAGCTGCTCCTGCCCGAGCTGGAGGAGTTCCTCGTGTACGTCTGGCGGCGGCAGCTCGCCGCGTCGGCCGGGCGGGTCGTGCAGGGCGCCGACGACGAGGAGATGGTCGACCGGCGGCTCGCCGTCGCCTTCGCGGACCTCGTGGGGTTCACGCGGCTGACCCGGCGGATGGAGGAGGAGGAGCTCGGGGAGCTCGTCGAGGCCTTCGAGACCACCGCCGCCGATCTGGTCGCCGCACGCGGCGGGCGGCTCATCAAGACGCTGGGCGACGAGGTGCTCTACGTCGCCGACGACGCCGGTATCGCCGCGGACATCGCGATGCGGCTGATCGAGACCATGGCGAACGACGAGACCATGCCGGAGCTGCGGGTCGGCATGGCGTTCGGCACGGTGACCACCCGGATGGGCGACGTGTTCGGCACGACCGTGAACCTGGCCTCCCGGCTCACGTCCATAGCCCCCCGGGACGCGGTGCTGGTCGACAGCGCCTTCGCCGAGGAGCTGATCCGCACCGGTGACGCGCCCGCCTCCGAGGCGGCGGCGGCCGAGGCGGTGGCCGCGGCGGAGAAGGAGGGCGAGGAGCCGCCGGGTTACCGGTTCGCGCTCCAGCCGATGTGGCAGCGGCCCGTGCGTGGTCTGGGCGTGGTGGAACCCTGGCTGCTCACGCGCCGGAACGGGGCTTCCGTCCCGTCCTAACCCCGGCTGCTCACACAGATGCCGATGACCGGTACGCACAGGCCGGGACGGGGGTCCGGGGTGCGGCCGTCCGGTTGTGGTGGCGGCGTGTCGTGGGGGACCGACGGGGGTGGTTCCGGCGTGTCGCGCGAGGGCCGCCGGGGTGTGGGCGCGTGCGGTCCGCGGGTGGTCGCGGGCGCGGTGGCGGGTGGCGCGGCCGTGTCTTCCACCGCATTTTCCGGGTCTTCCGGGTCCGGGACGGTCGTGGCGGGGCGGGCCGGCGCCGACGGCCCGGGCGTCGTGAGCGAGGCCGGGTCCTTGCCGCCCAGCGCCGTGGGGGAGGACGGGCCCGCCTCGGGGGCGGGGGTGACGGTCCCGGGCGGGGAAGCGGCGGGTGTGCCGGTGTCCGTACGGGGGGAGGGACGGGGGCCCGCCTCCGTGCCGATGCCCGTGCCGCCGCCCTGGGGGGCGGCCAGACGGACCAGGGCCACGGCGCCGACGGCCACGACCAGGCTTCCCGCGGCCGGCAGGACCTTGCGGGGGCGGGGCTTGCGGTGGCGGCCCCGGGGGCCGGAGGTGCCTGCCGGTGGTTCTTCCGCCGGTGTGGTCGGTGTCATCGCGATCCCCTCCCCTGCGTGCGCGCCTCCGGTGTGCCGCGGCGTGCCGCGGTGTGCGCACGCTATGCGCTCCCGCGAGGGGCCGGGCCGGGAGCCGGAACGATGTCACTCGAACGGGTGGGCGGGGGGTGACAAGGGAACCAGGCGTGCGCCCTTTTCACCGGTGGGCGCGGGCTGCGATGATCGGAACGAGTGGAAGTTAACCCGCGTTAACCGGAGGGCGTCGATGAGTGAGGAACGGTTCGGGGAGTTCGTGCTGGTGCGCCGGCACGAGCGGGGGCATGTCGCGGAGCTCGTCCTCGACCGGCCGGGTGCGATGAACGCCGTGTCGACCGGGATGGCCCGCTCCCTCGCCGGCGCCTGTGCGGCGCTGGGGGAGGACCGGAGCGTGCGGGTGGTGGTGCTGAGCTCCTCGCACGAGCGGGCGTTCTGTGTGGGGGCCGATCTGAAGGAGCGCAATTCCTTCAGCGACGCCGACCTGGTGCGCCAGCGGCCCGTGGCGCGCGCGGCGTACACCGGGGTGCTCGACCTGCCGGTGCCGACGGTGGCGGCGGTGCACGGGTTCGCGCTCGGCGGCGGGTTCGAGCTGGCCCTGGCGTGTGACGTGATCGTCGCCGACCGTACGGCGGTCATGGGGTTGCCCGAGGTGTCGGTCGGGGTGATTCCGGGCGGGGGCGGTACGCAGTTGCTGCCCCGGCGGGTGGGGGCGGCGCGGGCCGCCGAGCTGGTCTTCACGGCGCGGCGGGTCGAGGCGGGTGAGGCCCGGGAGCTGGGACTGGTCGACGAGCTGGTGGAGGAGGGGCGGGACCGGGAGGAGGCCCTCGCCATGGCGTCCCGGATCGCCGGGAACTCACCGGTGGGGCTGCGGGCGGCCAAGCGGGCGCTGCGGCTCGGGCACGGGCTGGATCTGTCCGCCGGGCTGGAGGTCGAGGACGCCGCCTGGCGGTCGGTGGCGTTCTCGGGGGACCGGGCGGAGGGGGTCGCCGCCTTCAACGAGAAGCGCAGACCGGAGTGGCCTGGGGAGTAGGGGTCGGCGAAGCCCGTTCGCGCCTTTAATGTCCCGGTTCGACCCGAACCTTCCTAACCTGGAGAGATGGGTGAGGAGAGCCGGCTGGCGGCCGTGGTGGCGCTGGCTCAGGGCATGGCCGCCGCGCACGGTTCGCGGGACGCCTGGCGGGCCGCTGCCGGCGGGGCCTGCCGGGCGCTGGGCGGGAGCTTCGCCGCGCTGTCGGTGTGGGAGCGGGAGCTCGGGCGGCTGCGGGTGCTGGTGAACGTCGGGGAGCTGGCCGAGGGCGAGGAGGAGTTCCCGGAGGACGAGTCCTATCCGGTGCACCAGTTCGCGGAGATCACCGAGTTCCTGCACGAGCGGTGGGCGGGGGGCGGCGAGCCCGACGCCTGGGTGGAGACCGCCGAGGGGGCCTCGGCGGGGCGCTCCGGGTACTGCAGGCGGCGGGCGGCCGCGCTCAGGCGGCGGGGGCGCGGGTGCTGTGTGGTCGCGCCGATCGTGCTGCACGGGCGGGCCTGGGGTGAGCTGTATGTGGCCCGGCCGGCCGGTGCGCCCGTCTTCGGGCGGGACGACGCCGACTTCGCGACGGTCCTGGCCGCCGTCGTGGCCGCCGGGATCGCGCAGACCGAGCGGCTGGAGGAGGCCCGGCGGCTGGCGTACACGGACTCGCTGACCGGACTGGCCAACCGGCGTGCCGTGGACGCCCGGCTCGACGAGGCCGTCGACCGGCACCGGCGCGACGGGGCCGTCGTCAGCCTCGTGGTGTGCGACCTGAACGGGCTGAAGCGGGTCAACGACACGCTGGGGCACGCCGTGGGGGACCGGCTCCTGGAGCGGTTCGGGACCGTGCTGTCGCTGTGCGGGGCCATGTTGCCGGGAGCCCTGGCGGCGCGGCTCGGCGGGGACGAGTTCTGTCTGCTGGCGGTGGGGCCACCGGCCGACGAGGTCGTCAAGGCCGCCGACGAGGTGTGCCGGCGGGCCGTGGAGCTGGGGATCGGGGACGGGGTCGCCTGCGGGGTGGCGTCCACCGAGGACCCCGTCGGGCCGGTGCGCTCCGCCCGACGGCTGTTCCGGCTGGCCGACGCGGCGCAGTACCGGGCCAAGGCCGAGCGCGCCGCGCATCCCGTCGTGGCCGGACGGGAGGGGCCGGACGATCCCGTCGTACGGCTCGCGGACGAGCCGTCGCGGGCGGCGGACGGGGAGCGGCGCCGGTTCCGGGGGCGGCATGCGCCGTAGCGCACGGCCTGCCGGTAAGGGGCGAGGCGCCGACCCGGTGGTGACACCGCTGAATTCACTGCGTACGCTCCTGAATATGAATATGCACACTGTGGTGGTGGGGACCGCCGGCGTGACCGCGTCCGACGTGCTCGCCGTGGCGCGCGGCGGTGCCCTCGTGGAGCTGTCCGCGGAGGCGGTGGCCGCCCTCGCCGCGTCCCGCGGGATCGTGGACGCCCTGGCCGCGAAGCCGGACCCCGTGTACGGGGTGAGCACCGGATTCGGCGCCCTGGCGACCCGGCACATCAGCCCCGGGCTCCGTGGCCGGCTGCAGCGCAACATCGTCCGCTCGCACGCCGCGGGCATGGGGCCCCGAGTGGAGCGCGAGGTCGTACGGGCGCTGATGTTCCTGCGGCTGAAGACCCTCTGCTCCGGGCGCACCGGTGTCCGGCCCGAGGTCGCGCGGACGATGGCCGACGTGCTGAACGCCGGGATCACCCCGGTCGTGCACGAGTACGGCTCCCTCGGCTGCTCCGGCGACCTGGCCCCGCTGTCCCACTGCGCCCTCACGCTGATGGGCGAGGGCGAGGCGGAGGGACCCGACGGCAGTGTGCGGCCGGCCGGCGAACTGCTCGCCGAGCACGGCATCCGGCCCGTCGAACTGCGCGAGAAGGAGGGACTCGCCCTCCTCAACGGCACCGACGGCATGCTCGGCATGCTGGTCATGGCCCTCGCCGACCTGGACCTCCTCTACACGTCCGCCGACGTCACGGCGGCCCTGAGCCTGGAGGCGCTGCTCGGCACCGACAAGGTGCTCGCACCCGAACTGCACGCCATCCGCCCGCACCCAGGCCAGGCCGCCAGCGCCGCCAACATGCTGGCCGTGCTGAAGGGTTCGGGGCTGACCGGGCATCACCAGGACGACGCGCCCCGCGTCCAGGACGCCTACTCGGTGCGCTGCGCCCCGCAGGTCGCCGGCGCAGGACGGGACACCCTGGCCCACGCCCGGCTGGTCGCCGAGCGTGAACTCGCGGCAGCCGTGGACAATCCGGTGGTGCTTCCCGACGGCCGGGTCGAATCCAACGGCAACTTCCACGGGGCTCCGGTCGCCTATGTGCTGGACTTCCTCGCCATCGCCGTCGCCGACCTCGCCTCCGTCGCCGAGCGCCGTACCGACCGGCTGCTGGACAAGAACCGCAGCCACGGGCTGCCGCCCTTCCTCGCCGACGACCCCGGCGTGGACTCCGGGCTGATGATCGCCCAGTACACGCAGGCCGCCCTGGTCGGCGAGTTGAAGCGGCTCGCCGTACCGGCGTCGGCGGACTCGATCCCGTCCTCCGCGATGCAGGAGGACCACGTCTCCATGGGCTGGTCGGCGGCGCGGAAACTGCGGACGGCCGTCGACAACCTCACCCGGGTCGTCGCGATCGAACTGTACGCGGCCACGCGGGCCGTGGAACTGCGTAAGGGGCTGACCCCGGCGCCGGCCACGCGGGCGGTCGTCGAGGCCGTGCGGGAGGCGGGTGTGGGCGGTCCCGGGCCCGACCGCCACCTCGCCCCCGACCTCGCCGCGGCGGAGGCGTTCGTGCGGGACGGGCGGCTGGTGGCCGCCGTGGAGACGGTCACCGGACCGCTGAGCTGAACCGTCCGGGGTCCGGCGGCCGTTGTGCCGGGCTCCGCGCGGGTCTACAGACCCAGGCGTTCCCTGCGGACCGAGTAGACGACGAAACCGGCGCCGAGGGCGAGGCAGGCGGTGCCGCCGGCGATGTACGGGGTGCTGTCGAAGCTGCCGGTGTCCGCGAGGCGGACGTCCTCGCCGGTGCCGTCGACGGACGTCGAGACGACTCTCGCCTGCTCCGTGACCTGCGGAGACGGACTTGCCGAGACCGTGTCGGCCACCGGTGTGTTCGAGGTCGCGTTCGCGGACGGGACGAACCACAGGGCGCACAGCAGGGTGCCCGCGGCGGTGGCGGTCAGCAACGGACGGAGCGCGGATGACACGGAATATCGATCCCCTTGTGGCGCTGGCGAATTGGCCGTGTGGGGCGATGTTAGTGAACAGCGCGGGTCACGGGAAAGCCACAGGGGGCCGGGGCCGTACGCTCCGGGCATGAACACCCCAGAGACATCACGGTTTGTACGGCTTCGCGTGGAACTCGTCCTCGAGATCGACGACGAGGAGGCGGTGACCGGGGCCGCGTTGCGCAGGATCGCGGACGACGGCGATATGCGGGGCGAGGAACGGGTACACGCCGAGAGCGCCGTGACGGAGGACACCGCGGAGGCCCTCGCCCAGCTCGTCGACCCGTTCGCCCTGATCGACGAGGTGCCGGGAGTGGAGTTGCTGCAGGCCTCCTGGAGCGGCGAGGAGATCGACTACGACCCCGACTCGCCGGAGTGGGACCTCGACGAGGACGACGACGGCGAGCCCTACGACGAGGAGGAGGGGGCGGGCGGGGCCGGCTGAGGCGTTTTGAGGAAATCGTGACCCCGGGCGGCAACCGCCGCCGGGGCCGGAACGTCTCAAGCGACGGCGCACCGACCCGCATCCTCACCACCGTCCGCCCCGGCGGACGTGGTGAGCCCCACACCTTCGGGCCGTGGGGAACGGGCGAAGCCGGTCGTAGCGTTGAAGGTTGTGGAGGGGTCCTCGACTTCGGTCCGGGATCCGTGGGGTTGGGATTCGGCAACGATGGAGAAGCGTGTGATGACGGACGGTAAGCGGCGCAGGGGTCTGGCGGCCGCGTCCGCTCTGCTCGGCGGAGTGCTGGTGCTCTCGGCGTGTTCCGGCGGCGGCGACGACAGCGCCTCGGGCGACAGCGGCAAGGGCGACTCGCAGGCCCAGGTCGACGAGGCGGCGGCCAAGAAGTCCTCCGAGGCACAGATCAAGATCACGCCGAAGGACGGCTCCAACAACGCCTCCATCAACAACTCCGCCACCGTCACCGTGGCCAAGGGCACGCTCACCGAGGTGAAGATGACCACCGCCGACGGCACCGCCGTCGCCGGTGAGATATCCGCCGACAAGAAGAGCTGGAAGCCCAGCGCCCAGCTGGAGCGGGCCACCACCTACAAGCTGTCGGCCACCGCCGAGGACTCCGCGGGCCTCGCCGCCCACGAGAACGCCTCGTTCACCACGGTCGCCCCGGACAACAGCTTCATCGGCACCTTCACCCCGGACGACGGCACCACCGTCGGCGTCGGCATGCCGGTGTCGATCAACTTCGACAAGGCGATCACCAACAAGGCCGCGGTGCAGAAGGGCATCACCGTCTCCACCACCAGTGGCCAGGAAGTCGTCTGTCACTGGTTCAACGCCAACCGTATGGACTGCCGGCCCGACGAGTACTGGCAGGAGGGCTCCACCGTCACGCTGAAGCTGGCGCTCGACGGCGTCGAGGGCGCCGAGGGCGTCGTCGGCGTCCAGCAGAAGACGGTCACCTTCAAGATCGGCCGCAACCAGGTGACGTACGTCGACGCCAAGACCAAGCAGATGAAGGTCACGCAGGACGGCAAGACCGTCCGCACCATCCCGATCTCCGCCGGGGCGCCCGAGAACAAGACGTACGAGGGCCAGATGGTGATCTCCGAGAAGTTCAAGGAGACCCGGATGAACGGCGCGACGGTCGGCTTCACCGACGACGACGGCAAGGGCGAGTACGACATCAAGGACGTGCCGCACGCCATGCGCCTGAGCACCTCCGGCACCTTCATCCACGGCAACTACTGGGGCGCCAAGTCCATCTTCGGCAGCGTCAACACCAGCCACGGCTGCGTGGGCCTGTCCGACACCAAGGGCGCGAACGACCCGAGCACGCCGGGTGCCTGGTTCTACGACAACTCGATCATCGGAGACGTGGTCGTCGTCCAGAACACCGGCGACAAGACCATCGCCCCCGACAACGGCCTCAACGGCTGGAACATGAGCTGGGAGCAGTGGAAGGCGGGCTCGGCGGTCTGACGCCGACCGCGCACGCGGCGCCCCGCCCACCACCCGACCGATGCCGTCGTCCGCCCCTTCGGGGAGCGGGCGGCGGCATCGGTCTTCTTCTCATGGGGCTCTTATGGGGCGCTTATCACTTCATCACCCGGCGTCCCTACCTTGCCGCCATGTTCTTCACCTACCTGAGGCGCGAGCTGCGCCGCCGCAGAAAGGCGGCCCTCGTCGTCGCCTCCGGGCTGGCGCTCGGCATCGCGCTGGTCATCGTGGTCACCTCCGTGTCCTCCGGCATGGGCAAGGCGCAGGAGAAGGTCCTGCAGTCCCTGTACGGGCTCGGCACGGACATGACGGTCACCAAGGCGGCGGAGGCCCGGTCCGGGACCGCCGCCGACCGTCCCCGGTTCCAGTTCGACGCCCGGGACGACGACTCCGGCGAGGAGCAGAGCAGCGACCGCGTCATGGTGCAGGGCTTCCAGACCCTGGCGAGCTCCACCGTGACCGAGGTCGGCGAGCAGGACGGCGTCGCCGACGCGGTGGGCGGACTGAGCCTGCACGTCGTGAAGGTGAGCGGTGAGTTCACCCGGGGCCGGTTCCAGCAGGAAGGCCAGGACGGCCAGGAAGGTCAGGGCGGTGGTCCCGGTGGCGGCCAGTCCTCCCCGGAGGGCCGGGTCGAGGGCGGCGGCGCCGCCTTCGACGTCAACAGCTACACCGTCTACGGAACCGACGTCACCGAGCCCGGACTCGGCCCGCTGACCTCCTCCGAGATCACCGACGGACGCACCTTCAAGACGACCGAGACCGACGCGAAGGTCGCCGTCGCCGACTCCGCCTACGCCAAGGAGAAGGAGCTCGAGACCGGTGACACCGTCACGGTCAAGGGCGCCGGGTACAAGGTCATCGGCATCGCCACCGCCGCCAGCGGGGACGCCGCGGCCAACCTCTACCTGCCGCTGAAGCAGGCGCAGACCCTCGCCGACGCCGAGGACAAGGTCACCACGATCTACGTCAAGGCGACCGACTCCCAGCGGATCGACAGCGTCAAGTCCCGGATCCAGAAGAGCATTTCCGGTACGACCGTCACGACCTCCGCCGACCTCGCGGACACCGTCTCCGGCTCCCTGTCCACCGCCTCCTCCCTCGCCGCCGGCGTCGGCACCTGGCTGTCGGTCGTGGTGCTCGTGGCCGCGTTCCTCGTCGCCGGTCTGCTCACCTCCTCGGCGGTCTCCCGCCGGGTGCGCGAGTTCGGCACCCTCAAGGCACTGGGCTGGAAGTCCGGCCGGGTGACCCGGCAGGTGGTCGGCGAATCCATGGTCCAGGGCCTGATCGGCGGCGCCCTCGGCATCGCGCTCGGCCTGGCGGGCGCGTACGCCGTCACCGCCGTCAGCCCCACCCTGCAGGCCCAGCTCGGCGGCGGCAGCGGTGGCGGCACGGGCGGACCCGGTGGCGGCACGGGCGGACCCGGACGGCAGGCCGCCGTCAGGACCCTCGAGGTCGCGCTGACCGCGCCGGTCGGCCTCACCACCCTCGCCCTCGCGGTCGGCCTCGCCGTGGCCGGCGGTCTCGTCGCCGGCGCCTTCGGCGGCTGGCGCGCCTCCCGGCTGCGGCCGGCCGACGCGCTCCGCCGCGTCGAGTAGCACCCGCCCGGCACCGCCGACCGGGGCCCGCCCGCAGCGGACGGGCCCCACCCCCGTACGCGATCCAGGAGCAGACCCATGTACGAACTCAAAGGCGTCACCCGGCGTTACACGCGAGGCAAGGAGACCGTCAACGCCCTCGACGGAGTCGACCTGACCATCCCCGACGGCGACCGGCTCGTCATCCAGGGCCCCACCGGCGGCGGCAAGTCCACGCTGCTGCAGATGCTCGGCGGCCTCGACCGGCCCAGCTCCGGCGAGATCCTCCTGGACGGCACCGACCTGGCCAGGCTGCCCGAGGCCCGGCTCACCCGGGTCCGCAGCGAGAACATCGGCTTCGTCTTCCAGTCGTTCAACCTGATCCCCACGCTCACCGCGCAGGAGAACGTCGAGACCGCGCTCGTCCCGCTCGGCGTGAAGGCCAAGGAGCGCCGGGAGAAGGCCGCCGAGGCGCTGGCGTCGGTCGGCCTGGGCGAGCGGCTCGGGCACCTGCCCGGCGAGATGTCCGGCGGCCAGCAGCAGCGCGTGGCCATCGCGCGGGCGCTGGTGAAGGAGCCGAAGGTGCTGCTCGCCGACGAACCCACCGGAAACCTCGACGAGTCGATGCGCGACGAGATCATGGACGTGCTCATCCGCATGTGGGAGGAGCTGGGTCCGACCTTCGTCATGGTCACCCACGACTCGTCGATCGCGAAGGCGGCCCCGCGCCTGGCGACGATCCGCAAGGGGCGGATCACCGTGCGGGAGAACCCGGGAGTCTGACCGGAGGAGGAGCCGACCACACGGTCGCGCAACGGAGTTCCGGCGGTGGTGCGACAGCCGCCCGTCGACTTCGGCGCCCTTTCCGGCGTTCCTTCGAGACGCTTGATCGCCCCTCGGCCTACCGCGTGATCCGGGGGGTGCGCGCATGCGTACGAGAACACCCCCGGCCGGGTGGCGCCGAGTTCGCCCGGCGGCGCTCCGGGAGGTCCTGTGCCTTCGACACCAGCCGGGTCCGGACCTGCCCGGAGGAGCATCACGCGGGCGGAGTTCGCGTCCCCGGGACGGACGGCTCCGCACGCGGCGCAGGTGCAGGTGCGTTCTGACAGCGGCAGGGCGTGCCTGGCTCCCGCTCCGCACCGCGCGCAGTCCATGCTGGTGTGCGCGGGCTGCACGAACCGTACCTCCCGGGCGTGTGTGCGGCCCGTCTCGATCAGGGCCTGTTCGGTGGCGCCGGTCGCGGCATCGGCCGCCTTGCGCGCCACCAAGCTGACCACCTCGGTCAAGCGCAGCGCCAAGCTCGCCGCCGCCTCCACGGTCCGCTTCCAGGCGGCCACCGGACCGGACAGCAAGGTGACGGCCGACAGGAAGGCCGGCGTCCCGGTCGCCGTCGAGGGCGCCGCCAGGGGCAAGAACCTCAAGTCCCCGTCCGCGTACGTGTCCTACGACTACGGCGAGTGGTCCGTGAGCGGACGGCCCGTCGGAAGCACTGCTCCCGGCGGGCCGTTCCGTGGTCGAGGGACCCCGCGCCTCACGGCGCCGTGGCGTCCGCCCCGGACCGCCTCGCGTCCGCGCCCCAGCTGGCCAGCAGCCGCAGGGCCTCCGCCGACGGCGAACCCGGCTCCGTGAAGTACGTGACCAGCGACTGACCCGTGTCGTCGCCGGCCGGACGGAACGACTCCCACAGCAGCGTCAGCTCACCGGCCAGCGGGTGCCTCACGTGCTTGACGCCGTGACTCTTCTCCTTGACGTCGTGCGCCGCCCACAGCCTGCGGAACTCCTCGCTCTTCACGGACAGCTCGCCCACCAGGGAGGACAGCTGCGGATCGTCCGGATGGAGTCCCGCGTCCATGCGGAGATAGGCGACCATGTCGTACGCCTTCTGCTCCCACTCCACGAACAGCTCCCGGTAGTCCGGGTTCAGGAACACCAGCCGCGCCCAGTTCCGCTCCTGTGCCGGGAGCAGCCCCCAGTCCCCGAAGACCGCCGCCGCCATCCGGTTCCAGGCGAGGATCTCCGAACGCCGGCCCACCACGTACGCCGGGACCGCGTCCATCGACTCCAGCAGGTGCCGCAGCGGGAGGCGGACGTGCTGGGTCCGGGCCGCCGGCTTGCGCCGCTGTTGCTTCGGCTTCGCCAGATGCGTGAGGTGGGACCGCTCGGCGTCGGTGAGGCGCAGGGCGCGCGCGATCGAGTCCAGCACCTCCGCCGACACGTTCCGCCCGTTGCCCTGCTCCAGGCGCGTGTAGTACGCCACGGACACCCCGGCGAGCTGGGCCAGCTCCTCGCGGCGCAGACCGGGTACCCGGCGGCGCCGTCCGAAGTCCGGCAGACCCACGTCCTCCGGCTTCAGCCGGGCCCGCCGGGTGCGCAGGAACTCGCTGAGCTCCGTCCGCGGGTCGAGGCCGCCGCTCGCGGGGCCGGCCTGGTGGGTGTGCTGCTCGTCCATGGCCCCAGTATTCCCGGTCGTACGCACGGCATCCTGTCCCCGCCAGTGGTACGCACGGCCAACGTAGGCAGAGCCGTGGTCTGGGTGAGTCCGAGGCGCCGGAGCAGGCTGGAGGCCGTGCCCGGCCGGACAGGAGACAGCCGGGCGCACGACCTCACGAGGAGAACCCCCGGTATGACCACTGTCGCCGCATACGCCGCACCCGCCGCCAAGGCTCCGCTGGAGCGGACGACCATCGAGCGGCGCGCGGTCGGCGAGCACGACGTCCTGATCGACATCAAGTTCGCCGGTATCTGTCACTCCGACATCCACCAGGTCCGTGAGGGCTGGGGCGAGGCGATCTTCCCGATGGTCCCCGGCCACGAGATCGCCGGTGTGGTCTCCGAGGTCGGCCCCGGCGTCACCCGTTACCAGGTGGGTGACCGCGTCGGCGTCGGCTGCATGGTCGACTCCTGCCGCGAGTGCGACAACTGCGAGGCCGGCAAGGAGCAGTACTGCACCGGCGGCAACGTGATGACCTACAACGGCATCGGCCGGGACGGCGAGCCGACCTACGGCGGCTACTCGGAGAAGATCGTCGTGGACGAGAACTTCGTCGTCGGCATCCCCGAGGGGATCCCGCTGGACGAGGCCGCCCCCCTGCTGTGCGCCGGCATCACCACGTACTCCCCCCTGCGGCACTGGGGCGCCGGTCCCGGCAAGAAGGTCGCGATCGTCGGACTCGGCGGCCTCGGCCACATGGCCGTGAAGATCGCGCACGCGCTCGGCGCCGAGGTGACGGTGCTGTCGCAGTCGCTGCGGAAGAAGGACGACGGGCTGAGGCTGGGCGCCGACCACTACTACGCCACCGCGGACCCGGCCACCTTCGAGGAGCTGGAGGGCGCCTTCGACCTGATCCTCTCCACGGTCTCCGCCCCGCTCGACCTCGGCGCCTACCTGTCGCTGCTGCGGACGGACGGCGCGCTGGTGAACGTGGGCGCCCCGGAGGAGCCCGTCTCCCTCAACCTCTTCTCGGTGATCGGCGGACGCAAGACCCTCGCGGGGTCGAGCATCGGCGGCATCCGGGAGACCCAGGAGATGCTGGACTTCTGCGCCGAGCACGGCATCGGTGCGGAGATCGAACTGATCGGCGCGGCCGGCATCAACGAGGCGTACGAGCGCGTCCTGAACAGCGACGTCCGCTACCGCTTCGTGATCGACACGGCGACGATCTGACACCGGCCGCCGGCCGGGAGGCGGACCGCGGCGGTCAGCGCGGCAGGGTCGCCGGGCTGCCGCCGTTCGCCTCGTAGCCGGCCACCGCCAGGGCGCGGTGGACGGCGAACTCGGCGGCCGGGTCGGGGGAGAGGGTCCAGGGGAGGGCGCCCACGTGGCCGTCGATGTGTATGAGCTGGCTCATGGCCTCCGCCCAGCGCTCGCCGCGGACCAGGAAGAAGACCAGCAGGTGCCGTACGTGTGCCGTCATCGGGTCGTCGGGGCGGGCCGAGTGCACCGCGTGCAGCGCGCCGTGGACCGCCTTGGTGACGGTCTCGCTCTGGTGGAAACCGGCGACCAGGTTCACCTCGGGCAGGTGCTCGAAGACCGCGAAGAGCGGCATGGCGGCGAGCAGGGAGCCCTGGGGCGCCCGCGCCGCCGCGGCCTCCGCGAACGCGAACGCCTGCTGCCGCGAGCCGTGCCACTTCTCGCACCAGTAGTGCAGCGCGGCCAGGTGCGCCCCCATGTGGGCCGGGGCGCGGTCCAGGATCTTCAGCCAGACCTGCTCGAAGTCCTGCCGCGAGTACCCGAGTCCACGGGCCACCGACAGCTCCACGAGGTACGGGACGGGGTCGCCGGGAGCCAGCAGCGCGGCTTCGCCGCACGCCGTCCTCGCTTCCTCCATGATGATCCGGAACTCGTCCGTCCCGGGCGTCGCCGTACGCCACGCCTGCTGCACCAGGAACTCGGCGTGCACCGCGGCGCCGCCCGCGTCCTTGGGCATCTCGGTCCGCCACACCCGCAGCCACTGCCCGCCCGGCGCCTCGCCCACCCCGCCGGGCCGCTGCTGCAACTCCAGCGAGGCCGCGCCCGCGAACGCCTGCACGCGCTGCCAGCGCCGCTCGCCCGCCGCGTCCGTGCCGGCCAGCAGCTGCTGCGCCGCGCGGTAGTCCTGCGTGCGCTGCACCAGGTCCAGGACGTCCAGCAGGTCCTGGTCGGGGCCCGGCATGCGGACGTCCAGCTCCTCCTCGCGGGCGAAGCCGTAGTTCACCGGGTCCGCCGCGTCCGGGTGACCGGCGGGGACCTGCGTGATCGCCCCGCGCCCGCGCCGCAGATACGGCACCACCACGAAGCCGAGCATGACGAGCGCGATCAGGACCCAGAGAATCTCCATGCCACCAAGCGAACCAGACCACGCCGGCAATTGGCCAACCCGGTGCCGGGCCCTGTGGAAAACTCCCGGCGTCCGCCCGCTCCCCCACTCCGCCCGCTCCGCGTCCCTCATCCGGACCGTGCGCCCACTACCCTCGGTTCCCATGAGCGACAGGCACATCAGTCAGCACTTCGAGACGCTCGCGATCCACGCGGGCAACACCGCCGACCCCCTGACGGGCGCGGTCGTCCCGCCGATCTACCAGGTGTCCACCTACAAGCAGGACGGCGTCGGCGGCCTGCGCGGCGGCTACGAGTACAGCCGCAGCGCCAATCCGACCAGGACCGCGCTGGAGGAGAACCTCGCCGCTCTGGAGGGCGGCCGCCGCGGCCTCGCGTTCGCGTCCGGACTGGCGGCCGAGGACTGCCTGCTGCGCACGCTGCTCAGCCCCGGCGACCACGTGGTGATCCCGAACGACGCGTACGGCGGCACGTTCCGCCTCTTCGCCAAGGTCGTCGCCCGCTGGGGCGTGGCATGGTCCGTGGCCGACACCTCCGACCCGGCCGCCGTCCGGGCCGCGATCACCCCGAACACCAAGGTCGTCTGGGTGGAGACCCCCTCCAACCCGCTGCTCGGCATCACCGACATCGCCGCCGTGGCCCAGGTGGCCCGGGACGCCGGGGTCCGGCTCGTCGTCGACAACACCTTCGCCACGCCGTACCTCCAGCAGCCGCTCGCGCTCGGCGCGGACGTCGTCGTGCACTCCCTGACCAAGTACATGGGCGGCCACTCCGACGTCGTCGGCGGCGCCCTGATCACCGGCGACGCGGAGCTGGGCGAGGAGCTCGCCTACCACCAGAACGCGATGGGCGCGGTCGCCGGGCCCTTCGACTCCTGGCTGGTGCTGCGCGGCACCAAGACGCTCTCGGTCCGCATGGACCGGCACAGCGAGAACGCCACGCGGATCGCCGACATGCTCACCCGCCACGCGCGCGTGACGAGCGTCCTGTACCCGGGGCTGCCCGACCACCCCGGCCACGAGGTCGCCGCCAAGCAGATGCGGGCCTTCGGCGGCATGGTCTCCTTCCGCGTGGAGGGCGGCGAGGAGGCGGCCGTCGAGGTCTGCAACCGGGCGGAGGTGTTCACGCTCGGCGAGTCCCTGGGCGGCGTCGAGTCGCTGATCGAGCACCCCGGGCGGATGACGCACGCGTCCGCGGCCGGCTCCGCGCTCGAGGTCCCCGCCGACCTGGTGCGCCTCTCCGTGGGCATCGAGAACGTCGACGACCTGCTCGAAGACCTCCAGCAGGCGCTCGGACGGTGACGGTCACCAGCCCGTGAGCGGTGGAGTCGTCTCCGACGGCGGCTCCACCCAGGGGCGGGCGGTCAGCGCCCACACCACGAACGCCATGGTCCCCGCCAGCAACAACAGCCACATCACGCGGCGGGCGAGCACCCTGCGGCGCAGGACGCGGGCCCCGCGCCGCGCAGCCTCCTCGTGGAGCTCGGGCGGTACGCGCGGCGGCGACTGCTCCAGCATCCGCCGTACGGTCGCCTCACGCCTCATCCGGGTCACGACGGCACCGCCTCGGCGCCGCCCACCGCGGAGGCCGGTCCCGGAGGCGGACGCAGCACGACGGTCATCGCGCGGTGGAAGACGGTCCGCACGCGCTCCGCGGACAGGCCGAGCAGGGCCGCCGTCTGTTCCTCGGCGATTCCTTCGTGCAGCCGCAGCACCAGGACCAGGCGTTCCTGCGGGGAGAGCCGGGCCAGCAGGCCCGCCGGGCGGGCGCGGGAGCGGAGCAGTCCGCCGCGCCGGCGCCAGGCGCCGTTCGCGAAGCGGGTCGCCAGGCAGCGGCGGGTGTGGGCGTAGGGGTCCCCGCCGTGCAGCCGGTCCCAGCTCGCGTACGTGTGGGCCAGCGCCAGGGTGAGCAGGCGCCGCGCGTGCGGGTTGTCGTCCGGGGCCTCGGCGGTGAGCAGGGTCGCGGTGTGCAGCAGGCGTCCGCCCGCGCCGGCGACGTACGCCTCGAACTCGCGGGCGCGGTGGATGTCCTGGGTCGCATGCCGTTGTCGCAACCGCGCCTCCCGCGACCCCCGAGTGAGCCCTCGGTTCTCATATCAGGCCAGGAGGCACCGCCCGGTCAAGAGACGTGCGCGTACGACGCTCCGGTTTCCGCCCCGCCGCCCTTTCCCGTTCCCGTCCCCGGAGGCGTCGCCCCCGGACCCCCGCTCCTCGGACGCCGGAGGGGCCGGTTATCGCCGGGCGGGCCGGAATCAGCCCGTCCGGGGGTGCGCCCTCCGGGGAGTCCGGTCAGGAGGACGACCCGCCCTCCGGGGCCCCCTGTGCGGACATTCGCGCGGACAGCGCGCCGTTGAAGCGCGTCAGGAGCGTGCAGAACGCCTCGCGCTCCTCCGGCGCCCACTCCTGCGTCAGCTCGGCCATCAACTGGCGCCGCGAGGAGCGCACTTCCTCCAGGCGCGACTGCCCGCGCGGGGACAGCTGGAGCACGACCGCGCGCCCGTCCTCGGGGTGCGAGGTCCGTTTGACCAGGCCGGTGTCCACGAGCGGGGCGACCTGCCGGGTGACCGTCGAGGAGTCGATGCCCATGCTCGCGGCGAGCGCCTTGACGCCCATCGGGCCTTCCTTGTCGAGACGGTTGAGCAGCAGGTACGCGGCGCGGTCCATCGAGTTGCGCACCTGGCCGACTCCGCCCAGACGCGTCTGTTCGGCACGGCGGGCGAACAGCGCCACCTCGTGCTGCAGCGTGTCGAGGAGACCGGTGTCGCCGACGGCCGTCAGGTCCGTCCTCATGTCCATCGACATATCAGGTGTTGTGGGCATGGCCGAGGGCTCACTTCGTGGAGGGCTGCTAATTGGGGGACAGGGTACGCGGCCGGACGGCGGCCCGTACCGGCGCTGCGCAAAGCCGAGTCCGCGGGTTGGTCACACCGGTCGCCGCCGCCGGCGAACTGCGATCCTGGAGCCATGAGCTACAGCACGGCCGAATCCCTGCGGACCGTCACCCTCGACGATGTGCGCGGCGCTCGGAAGATGCTCTCGGGCGTGGCCCGGACGACCGCGCTGGAGGGCAGCAGGCACCTGTCCCGGCGGGTGGGCGCCCCGGTGCACCTGAAGTGCGAGAATCTGCAGCGGACGGGGTCGTTCAAGCTGCGCGGCGCGTACGTCCGGATCGCCGGGCTGCTGCCCGAGGAGCGGGCCGCCGGTGTCGTCGCGGCGAGCGCCGGCAACCACGCGCAGGGGGTCGCGCTGGCGTCGTCGCTGCTCGGGGTGCGGTCCACGGTGTTCATGCCGAGGGGCGCCCCGCTGCCGAAGATCAGCGCGACCCGGGAGTACGGCGCCGAGGTGCGCCTGCAGGGCCAGGTGGTCGACGAGACGCTGGCCGCGGCGACGGAGTACGCGCACGGGACGGGCGCCGTGTTCATCCACCCCTTCGACCACCCGGACGTCATCGCGGGTCAGGGCACGGTGGGCCTGGAGATCCTGGAGCAGTGCCCCGAGGTGCGCACGATCGTCGTCGGGGTCGGCGGGGGCGGGCTGGCCGCCGGGATCGCGGTCGCGGTGAAGGCGCTGCGGCCCGACGTGCGGATCGTCGGCGTGCAGGCGGCGGGTGCGGCGGCGTATCCGCCCTCGCTGGCGGCCGGGCGTCCGGTGTCGGTGCGCGACCCGGCGACGATGGCCGACGGGATCAAGGTGGGGCGGCCCGGGGACGTGCCGTTCGGGATCGTCGACGAGTTGGTGGACGAGGTGTGCACGGTCACCGAGGACGAGCTGTCGGCCGCGCTGCTGCTGTGCCTGGAGCGGGCCAAGCTGGTCGTCGAGCCGGCCGGGGCGAGCCCGGTCGCGGCGCTGCTGAGCCGTCCCGGCGCCTTCGAGGGACCGGTCGTCGCGGTGCTGTCCGGCGGCAACGTGGACCCGGTGCTGATGGAGCGGGTGCTGCGGCACGGCATGGCCGCGCAGGGCCGCTACCTGGCCGTGCGGCTGAGGCTGACGGACCGGCCGGGCGCGCTCGCCTCGCTTCTGGGGGCGTTGTCGGCGGCGGACGCCAACGTCCTCGACGTGAGCCACGTGCGGACCGATCCACGGCTCGGCCTCACGGAAGCGGAGGTCGAGCTGCACCTGGAGACCAAGGGCCCGGAGCACTGCGCGGAGGTCAACAGGGCTCTGCGCGAGGCGGGTTACACGGTCATGGACTGACGTCCGACGGCGTGTCACTCCTTCGGGTGAGCCCATTGTGAGACGCGATACATCGCGTTACTGTGTGTCTCGTCGCCGGGTGCCTGATCGCGCGCCCCGCCACCCCCGCCCGGTGAAAAACCTCAGCACGACGAAGCGCGCAACCCTAGGCTTTCCGAAGAATCACGACGACGTGGAGACTCATATGCCAGGCGCCATCTACGCAGAAGGTCTGGTGAAGACCTTCGGGAACGTCAGGGCACTGGACGGCGTCGACCTCGAAGTCCCCGAGGGCACCGTCCTGGGTCTGCTCGGGCCGAACGGCGCGGGCAAGACCACCACCGTCCGCTGTCTGACCACCCTGCTGCGGCCCGACAGCGGCAAGGCGGTCGTCGCCGGCCTCGACGTGCTGAGACAGCCCGACGCCGTACGCCGCTCCATCGGCCTGTCCGGCCAGTTCGCCGCCGTCGACGAGTACCTGACCGGCCGCGAGAACCTGCAGATGGTCGGACAGCTCTACCAGATGAGGGCGAAGGCGGCGAAGGCCCGCGCGGACGAACTGCTGGAGCAGTTCCACCTCGCGGACGCCGCCGACCGCACCGCCAAGACCTACTCCGGGGGCATGCGCCGCCGCCTCGACCTCGCCGCCGCCCTGGTCGTCTCGCCGCCCGTGATGTTCATGGACGAGCCGACCACCGGCCTCGACCCGCGCAACCGCCAGCAGCTGTGGGAGGTGATCAAACAGCTCGTCTCCGGCGGCACGACGCTGCTGCTCACCACCCAGTACCTGGAGGAGGCCGACCACCTGGCCCACGACATCGCGGTCGTCGACCACGGCCGGGTCATCGCCCAGGGCACCTCCGACCAGCTCAAGGCCCGCACCGGCGGCGAACGCGTCGAGGTCGTGGTGCACGACCGCGAGGACATCCGGGCCGCGTCCGCCCTCCTCGACAAGTACAGCCTGCGCGGCGCCGGCCAGGGCGACACCACGGTCGAGGAGCACATGCGCAAGATCACCACACCGGTCTCCGGCGGCGCGAAGCTTCTCGCCGAGATCATCCGCGACCTCGACACCGACGGCATCGAGATCGACGACATCGGTCTGCGCCGCCCCACCCTCGACGACGTCTTCCTCTCCCTCACCGGCCATGTCGCGGAGGCCGGGACCGAGGCCGGGGAGACCAAGGAGACCGCGAAATGAGCGCCGTCACCGACACCGTCCGGGCCACGGCCCCCGGCAACCCCCTCGGCCGGTCGATCCGGGACTCCCTGGTCGTCGCCCGCAGAAATCTGATCCGCATGACCCGGATCCCCGAGATGCTCCTTTTCGGGGTCATCCAGCCCGTCATGTTCGTCGTCCTCTTCACGTACGTCTTCGGTGGCTCGATGAGCGTCGGCGGAACCACCGACCCGGACGTCTACAAGAACTTCCTGATGGCCGGGATCTTCGCGCAGACCGTCACCTTCGCCACGGCCGGCTCGGCCGCCGGCATCGCCGACGACATGCAAAAGGGGCTGGTGGACCGCTTCCGGTCGCTCCCGATGGCGCGGGGCGCGGTCCTGACCGGCCGGACCGTCGCGGACCTGGCGCAGACGTTCATCACGATGCTCGTCCTCGCGACCGTCGCGCTGATCGTGGGCTGGCGACCCGGCTCGGCCGAGCCGACCAACGCCGGCGAGGTGCTGGGCGCCTTCGCGCTGCTCCTCCTGCTCGGATACGCCTTCACCTGGATCGGTGCGCTGATCGGCCTGTCCGTACGGACCCCTGAGGCGGCGACCTCGGGCGGCATCATCTGGCTGTTCCCGGTGACGTTCATCTCGAACGCCTTCGTGGACTCCAGTCAGATGACCCCCTGGCTCCGGCACATCGCCGAGTGGAATCCCTTCAGTGCGACCGTGCAGGCGTGTCGAGAGCTGTTCGGCAACCCGGGCGTCGTGCAGTCCGACGCGTGGCCGATGCAGCACCCGGTCTGGGCGTCGCTGATCTGGTCCGTGCTGATCATCGCGGTCTTCCGGACGCTCGCCGTGCGCAAGTACCGCTCGGCGGCCGCATGACGAAGCCCCCGGCACCGCACAGGGTGCCGGGGGCCCGTCGGGACTCGCGGGGGCGGATCAGCCGGTGTACGGCTTCGCCTCCAGGATCTTCACCAAGGCCTTCTTGCCGTTCGGCAGCTCGTACTCCGCGTCCTCGCCGACCTTGTGGCCGATGACGCCCGAGCCGAGCGGGGACTGCGGCGAGTAGGTCTCGATGTCGGAGCTCGCGTACTCGCGGGAGGCGAGCAGGAAGGACAGCGTGTCGTCCTCGTCACCGTCGAAGGCGATCGTCACGACCATGCCGGGCGCCACGACACCGTCGGCCGCCGGGGCCTCGCCGACCTTGGCGTTCTCGAGGAGCTGGGTGAGCTGGCGCACACGGAGCTCCTGCTTGCCCTGCTCTTCCTTGGCCGCGTGGTACCCGCCGTTCTCCCGCAGGTCGCCCTCCTCGCGCGCGGCGGCGATCTTGGCGGCGATCTCCGTGCGCGCGGGACCAGTAAGGTACGCAAGCTCGTCCTTGAGCTTGTTGTACGCCTCCTGGGTCAGCCAGGTGACGTTCTCGCTGGTCTGGGTCACAGGTGCTCCTCGTAGGTACTGGGAAATACAAAGCATCGCCCTACCCGGAAGGATGTTCCTCCAGGGATGGGCGAAACCACGAGCCTAACAATTGAGTGCCCGCAAGGGGAGGACATAAGCCACCGGACTCATGTCAGCGCAGGTCAGCGGCCAGGTATTCCCCGTGGCGTCAGTCCGCGTGACAGCCGACGAGCTCGGCCGAGGTGCCCCGGGAGGTGGTGCGGAGCGTGACGACCTCGTCGATGCGCGTGGCGTCCTTGCCGAAGCGGAAGTCGGCGCGGCCCACCTCGGCGCCGTCCTCGGACTGGGAGCGGACCGTGCAGTAGCCGGTGACCCCCGCGTCCTTGTGGACCTCCAGGTGCACCTTCACGGAGTCCTCGGCGGTGTCGAAACCGATCAGCTCGGCGCTGATCTCGTTCTGCGCCACGTAGTAGTAGCCGAACCAGCCGATCAGCCCGAGCATCAGCACCGACAGCACGGCGCCGACGACCTTGAGGGTGCGGTCGGCACGCTCGTCCGAGGAGCGGCCGTAACGGCCCTCGGGCAGCCGCGTGCTCGACGTGCTCATGATCGTCTCCTCGGCAGAGGGGGGACCGGTGTCCCCTGGCGGGCCCCGGAGCGGAAAACCCCGGAATTATTCGTCCCCCGATTCGGTCACTATAGAAGCCTGCGACTGCGCCGCCGCACTGAGGGCGCCTACCGACTTGAGGATTGAGTCTTGACTGACCAGCTGCGACTGATGGCCGTGCACGCCCACCCCGACGACGAGTCGAGCAAGGGTGCGGCCACCATGGCGAAGTACGTGTCCGAGGGGGTGGACGTGCTGGTGGTGACCTGCACGGGCGGGGAGCGCGGCTCCATCCTCAACCCGAAACTGCAGGGTGACGCGTACATCGAGGAGAACATCCACGAGGTGCGCAGGAAGGAGATGGACGAGGCCCGGGAGATCCTGGGAGTGAAGCAGGAGTGGCTCGGGTTCGTGGACTCCGGGCTGCCCGAGGGCGACCCGCTGCCGCCGCTGCCGGAGGGCTGCTTCGCCCTGGAGGACGTCGACAAGGCGGCCGGTGAGCTGGTCCGCAAGATCCGGGCGTTCCGTCCCCAGGTGATCACCACCTACGACGAGAACGGCGGCTACCCGCACCCCGACCACATCATGACCCACAAGATCACGATGGTGGCGTTCGAGGGCGCGGCGGACGTCGAGAAGTACCCGGAGGACGAGTACGGCCCGGCGTACCAGCCGCTGAAGGTGTACTACAACCAGGGCTTCAACCGTCCCCGCACCGAGGCGCTGCACCGGGCGATGCTGGACCGCGGCCTGGAGTCGCCGTACGAGGACTGGCTGAAGCGCTGGAACGAGTTCGAGCGCAAGGAGCGCACGCTCACCACGCACGTGCCGTGCGCCGACTTCTTCGAGATCCGTGACAAGGCGCTGATCGCGCACGCGACGCAGATCGACCCCGACGGGGGCTGGTTCCGGGTGCCGATGGACATCCAGCGGGAGGTCTGGCCGACGGAGGAGTACGAGCTCGCGAAGTCCCTCGTCGATACCTCCCTCCCCGAGGACGACCTCTTCGCGGGCATCCGGGACAATGCCTGACATGAGCGCAAGCGCAAGCCTGGCATTGACCCACCTGGTCCCCCTCGCCAAGGAACTCGACGAGGACAAGGTCACCCCCGGTGTTCTCGGGTTCATCGTCTTCGCGGTGATGGCTCTGGCGGTGTGGGCCCTGATGAAGTCCATGAACCGCCACATGGGCCGCGTGAACTTCCCGGAGGAGTCCGAGGGGGCGGAGGCCGAGAAGGCGGGGGCGGCGGGCGCCGCCGAGAAGCGGGGCTGAGCGTACGGCCTTCCAGAGCCTCTGGAGGGCCGTACGGACGGGTGGTCCGAGCACCCGGCGCCGGTGCGGGCCGGGTGCGTTCGCGCAGTCCGGCGCCTACGGGGGTGCTCGGGAAAAGCTCCGTGCCTGGTTCTGGATCACGTCGCTCGCCGGTGCCCCCGCGGGAGCCACCACCACACAGGTCCGCGCGGCTCCTGCCCCGTTCACGCCCTCTCCCGTGGCGTACGGGCGGGGCGGGAACGCGTGCGGGAGGATGGAGGCATGGCGAACCGACTTGCGCAGGCCACGTCCCCCTACCTCCTCCAGCACGCCGACAACCCCGTCGACTGGTGGTCCTGGTCCGAGGAGGCCTTCGCCGAGGCGCGGCGGCGCGACGTGCCGGTGCTGCTGAGCGTCGGCTACTCGAGCTGCCACTGGTGCCACGTCATGGCGCACGAGTCCTTCGAGGACCAGGCCACCGCCGACGACATGAACGCGCACTTCGTCAGCGTCAAGGTGGACCGCGAGGAGCGCCCGGACGTCGACGCCGTGTACATGGAGGCGGTGCAGGCGGCGACCGGGCAGGGCGGCTGGCCCATGACCGTGTTCCTCACCCCGGACGCGGAGCCGTTCTACTTCGGTACGTACTTCCCGCCCTCCCCCCGGCACGGCATGCCGTCGTTCCGGCAGGTGCTCCAGGGCGTCCGCCAGGCGTGGGA
The DNA here is from genome assembly GCF_055633275.1 of Streptomyces sp. 12E. NCBI lineage: Bacteria > Bacillati > Actinomycetota > Actinomycetes > Kitasatosporales > Streptomycetaceae > Streptomyces > Streptomyces sp. 12E. The sequence continues at coordinate 4,620,671 of NZ_JBVNCJ010000001.1, forward strand.
CGAGCGGCGCGGCGAGGTCGACGAGGTGGCGGGGAAGATCGCCCGGGACCTGGCCGGCCGGGAGCTGTCCTACGGCGACGACCGGCTGCCCGGCGAGCAGGAGCTCTCGCAGGCGCTGCTCGGGCTGACCAGGGAGTACGACCCGCAGCGCGGCGGGTTCGGCGGGGCGCCGAAGTTCCCGCCGTCCATGACGCTCGAGTTCCTGCTGCGCCACCACGCCCGCACCGGCGCCGAGGGCGCGCTGCAGATGGCGGCGGACACCTGCGAGCGCATGGCGCGCGGCGGGATCTACGACCAGCTCGGCGGCGGCTTCGCCCGGTACTCCGTGGACCGGGACTGGGTGGTGCCGCACTTCGAGAAGATGCTCTACGACAACGCGCTGCTGTGCCGGGTGTACGCGCACCTGTGGCGGGCCACCGGCAGCGATCTCGCCCGCCGGGTCGCGCTGGAGACCGCCGACTTCATGGTCCGCGAACTGCGCACCCCCGAGGGCGGTTTCGCCTCCGCGCTGGACGCCGACAGCGAAGAGGCGGTGCCGCCCGAAGGGCGTCGTCAGGAGGATGGTGGCGGGCGACGGGAAGGCGGCACGGGCCGGCACGTCGAGGGCGCGTACTACGTGTGGACGCCCGCGCAGCTGCGGGAGGCCCTCGGGGACGAGGACGCGGAACTCGCCGCGCGGTACTTCGGCGTGACCGCGGAGGGCACCTTCGAGGAGGGCGCCTCGGTGTTGCAACTGCCGCAGCGGGACGAGGTGTTCGACGCCGGCCGGATCGCCGGCATCAGGGAGCGGCTGCTCACGGCGCGTTCCGCGCGGCCCGCGCCCGGCCGGGACGACAAGGTGGTCGCCGCCTGGAACGGCCTGGCGATCGCCGCGCTCGCCGAGACCGGCGCCTACTTCGACCGGCCGGACCTGACGGAGGCGGCCGTCGCCGCCGGCGATCTGCTGGTCCGGCTGCACCTGGACGACCAGGCCCGGATCGCCCGCACCAGCAAGGACGGCCGCGTCGGGGCCAACGCGGGCGTGCTGGAGGACTACGCCGACGTCGCCGAGGGCTTCCTGGCGCTGGCGTCGGTGACCGGCGAGGGCGTCTGGCTGGAGTTCGCCGGACTGCTCCTCGACCACGTCCTGACCCGCTTCACCGACCCCGGCTCGGGCGCCCTGTACGACACGGCGTCCGACGCGGAGCGGCTGATCAGGCGTCCGCAGGACCCGACCGACAACGCCACCCCGTCCGGCTGGACCGCCGCCGCGGGCGCCCTGCTGGGCTATGCCGCGCACACCGGCTCCGCGCCGCACCGCACGGCCGCCGAACGGGCGCTGGGCGTGGTGAAGGCGCTCGGCCCGCGCGTCCCGCGGTTCATCGGGTGGGGGCTCGCGGTCGCCGAGGCCGTGCTGGACGGTCCGCGGGAGGTCGCGGTGGTCGGTCCGGCGCTCGACGACCCGGCCACCGCCGCCCTGCACCGCACGGCGCTCCTGGGTTCCGCGCCCGGCGCGGTGGTCGCCGTCGGGACCCCGGAGAGCGACGAGTTCCCGCTGCTCGCCGACCGTCCCCTGGTCCGGGGCGAACCGGCCGCCTACGTCTGCCGCAACTTCACCTGCGACGCGCCGACGACCGATCCCGACCGGCTGCGAGCGGCGCTGGGCGGCTGAACCGTCGGCCGTACGGTGCTCCCCGGCGGCGGCGTGCGTGCGCCTTCGGGGCCCGGCGGCCCTGAGCGCCGGGACCGCCACGGCAGGCCGCGGCGGTCCCGGCGCGCACCGTCGTCAGGGGCGCTGGGGGCGCAGCGCCAGCGCCCGTTCCACGATCGCGACCAGCTGCTCGTGATGCGCGCCCTTCCAGTACGCGCGTCCGCACTCGCCGCACTGCGCGAACACGTCGTAGGTGCGGTGCGTCCCGCCCTTCAACTGGTCGGCGACCTCGTCCTTGGTGGCCCGGCGCAGCAGTCCGTTGCAGGCGGTGCACCGGCTCCACGGCCGAAGCTCGGGCTGGAACCGGTCGAGCACGTACCGGAGCTGTTCCTCCGGCTGCGTGCTGTACACGAACGCCCCCGCCCACAGCTCCCGCCGCCGCAGCAGCCCCCGGTCGCGGCTGAGCATCACCCGCTGCTCCGCCGCCGACCGCGCGGCCAGCGCCGGATCGCCGATGTCCGTCGACTCGTACGCCGTGTCCACGCCCAGCAGCCGCAGCCGGCGTGCCAGCGTGCCGAGGTGCACGTCGAGCAGGAAGCGCAGGGGGGCGCCCGGCACCCGCTGGGGGTGGGCGACCGCGCGCACGGTCACCGACTCGCCGGCGGCGGGTACGTGTCCGGCGGGCACCTCGCGGCCGTCCACGAGCAGCGTGCCGACCTCGGTCAGCGGGACTCCGAGGGACTCGACGACGTGGCCGAGGCTGGAGACGCCGTCGGTGGCGGTCTTCGTGGCGCCGGTGGGTCGCGCCTGGGGGACGAAGAGGAGGAGTTCGGGGGCGAACTCGACGTGGATCTCGGGACCGTTCACCCGGTCAGGATGCCACGGCGCGGGGGCAGGGCCTCAGGCTTTTCCGACGGCTGACAGGCCTCTCTCGAGAACGTCCAGGGCGCGGTCGACCAGGTCGGCCAGGTCGTCGCGGTGGCCGTGCTCGGCCCAGTACTGGGAGGTCTCCATCAGTCCGCCGACCAGCGACATCGACAGGACCCGGATCTCCAGGCCGTCGGGGTCGAGGCCGGTGCGTCCGGCGATGGCCCGGGCGAGCATGCGGCCGATGACCGACATGCTCTCCAGCATCCGCGAGCGCACCGCGGGGACCTCGGCCATCAGCTGCGTCCGCAGCAAAGTCACCTCGCGCTCCTCGCCGGCCCCGAGCGCGATGGCCCTGCGCATGACGTGCCGCAGGGAGACCGCCCACGGCTCGTCGGCGGGCCGGGCCGAGAACTCCTCCATGACGACCGCGTCGTACTCGTCCGTGAGGACGATGTCCTCCTTGGCCGGGAAGTAGCGGAAGACGGTCGACGGCGACACCTCGGCGCGGTCGGCGATCTGCTCGATCGTCGTGGCGTCGTATCCCTGCTCCCGGATCAGCCCGTAGGCCGCGGCGCGGATCGCCTCGCGGGTCTTGATCTTCTTCCGTTCCCGCAGGCTCGGCTGCGGGCGGTCGGCGGGGGAGAGGGGGGAGCGTGCGGCCGTCATGCGGATCATTGTCGGACATCCGTCGGGGGTGGGGCCACGGCCGGTGCGGTGGCCGCTTCCGCCGTTGGCCGCCCGCCCGGCAGCAGTGCCCCCGCCGCCAGGGCGGCGACCAGCGCGGCGACCAGCGCGGCGACGAGGAGACAGGCGACGCCGATGCCGGCCATCGGAACGTTGATCAGGAGGACCGATCCCGCCGGAAGTGGTCCAGCAGCCGGCCGCCGATGACCGGGCCGAGCGGCATGCCGAGGGCGGAGGCGGCCGAGATGGCGCCGACGGCCTCGGTGCGCTCGTCCGGCCCGAGGAGCGAGGGCAGCACGGAGAGGGCCAGCGGCGTCACCAGGGCGCCGCCGACGCCCATGACCGACCGTGTTCACGTCCCCGGCCAGGGCGCCGGCCGGCGATCCGGCGAGGAGGACCAGCAGCCCGGTCACCAGCGTCAGACGCCGGCCGAACCGGTCGCCGAGCAGTCCGGCGGGAAGCATCGGCGCCGCGAAGACGACGATGTACGCGTCCGCCGCCCACTGCTGTTCGCCGGTGGCGGCGCCGAGTTCCGCGGCCGTCGTCGGCAGCGCGACGTCGAGGACCGTCAGGTCGAAGCCGAGCACGAGCATGCTCGCGACCAGCGCGCCGAGGGCCCACCGGCGGCGGGGATCGGGCGCACGTCGTTCGGTCGATTGACTCCAACCGTTAAATGAAAGTAACTATCATTTCATGGTTGTCGTCAATCGAGGGGCCGCGTCGGTGTTGCGGGCACGCGGGAACGGCCACGACTCGTCGAGTCGTGGCCGTCCGGGGGGCCGGGGCGGGGAGCCCGGGCGACCGTTATCCGTGCCGGTACGCCGCCAGGGAGATCCCCACGTAGTGGGCGATGAAGGCGGCCAGGGTGAGGGAGTGGAAGACCTCGTGGAAGCCGAACCAGCGCGGTGACGGGTTGGGCTTCTTGAGGCCGTAGATCACCCCGCCCGCGCTGTAGAGCAGCCCGCCGACGACCACCAGGACGAGTACGGCGATGCCGCCCGTGCGCATGAAGTCCGGCAGGAAGAAGACGGCAGCCCAGCCCATCGCGATGTAGCAGGGCGTGTAGAGCCAGCGGGGGGCGCCGACCCAGAACACCCGGAAGACGATCCCGGCCGCCGCGGCGGCCCAGATGCCCCACAGCAGCCACCGCCCCTTGGAGTCCGGCAGCAGCAGGATGGTCAGCGGGGTGTAGGTGCCCGCGATGATCAGGAAGATGTTGGCGTGGTCGAGGCGGCGCAGCACCCCGTCCATGCGGGGACTCCAGTCGCCCCGGTGGTAGAGCGCGCTCACGCCGAACAGCAGGCAGGCGGTCAGGGCGTAGACCCCGCAGGCCAGGCGGGCCCGGGGCGAGTCGGCGAATGCGGTCAGCGCCAGTCCGGCGACCAGGGCGGCGGGGAACATGCCCAGGTGCAGCCAGCCGCGGAGCTTGGGCTTGACCGGATGCGGGAGGGAAGTCGCCACCGGACCGCGGCCGTCGGCCGGCGGGTCCGTGGGCGCGTCGGGGGCGAACGCAGTCATGTCTCGCATGGTACCTACGGAACCGTAAGTTATGCCTCACGGCGGCCGATTGGGCCCGCCGGGTGGTCATCATCTCACGCCGCTCCGCCAGGCTGTCACGCAAAGAAATCGTCAGGTGTACCCAACGTGCGCGTAAAAGCCCACGGAAAACCGTGGTCATCGTCACGTTGCTCACCTGTGCGGCCCTCTGGACAGATGGGCGCTCTCGTCGGATGATCAAATGAGTGCGGTCGACACCGGATGAGCGCGCAGCGCACCACCGTGAAGCATCCGGGTCGCAGCCCCCACGGGGCCTTCCAACAAAAAACCCTCATTTAGGAGCAATCGTGGCGCGCGACATCGCGGAACCCGGCGTCCCCACCACCCACCAGGGACTGATCTCCTGGGTCGACGAGATCGCAGACCTGACACAGCCGGACCGGGTGGTCTGGTGCGACGGCTCGGAGGCCGAGTACGAGCGCCTGTGCGGGGAGCTCGTCGCCAAGGGCACCTTCCGGAAGCTCGACCCGATCAAGCGCCCCAACTCCTACTACGCGGCCTCCGACCCCACCGACGTCGCCCGCGTCGAGGACCGGACCTTCATCTGCTCCGAGAAGGAGGAGGACGCCGGCCCGACCAACCACTGGAAGGCCCCCGCCGAGATGCGGGAGGTCTTCCGGGGCGAGCAGGGCGTCTTCCGCGGCTCGATGAGGGGCCGCACCATGTACGTCGTGCCCTTCTGCATGGGCCCCCTCGGCTCGCCGCTGTCCGCCATCGGTGTCGAGATCACCGACTCGGCCTACGTCGCCGTCTCCATGCGCACGATGACCCGCATGGGGCAGGCCGTCCTCGACGAGCTCGGCTCCGACGGCTTCTTCGTCAAGGCCGTGCACTCGGTCGGCGCCCCGCTGGAGCCCGGCCAGGAGGACGTCCCCTGGCCCTGCAACAGCACCAAGTACATCTCCCACTTCCCCGAGGACCGCGAGATCTGGTCCTACGGCTCCGGCTACGGCGGCAACGCCCTGCTCGGCAAGAAGTGCTACGCCCTGCGCATCGCCTCCGTCATGGCCCGCGACGAGGGCTGGCTCGCCGAGCACATGCTCATCCTCAAGCTCACCCCGCCGCAGGGGGAGTCCAAGTACGTCGCCGCCGCCTTCCCGTCGGCCTGCGGCAAGACCAACCTCGCCATGCTCGAGCCCACGATCTCCGGCTGGACGGTCGAGACGATCGGCGACGACATCGCCTGGATGCGCTTCGGCGAGGACGGCCGCCTGTACGCCATCAACCCCGAGGCCGGCTTCTTCGGCGTCGCCCCCGGCACCGGCGAGCACACCAACGCCAACGCCATGAAGACCCTCTGGGGCAACTCCGTCTTCACCAACGTCGCCCTCACCGACGACGGCGACGTCTGGTGGGAGGGCATGACCGAGGAGACCCCGGCCCACCTCACCGACTGGAAGGGCAACGACTGGACCCCCGGGTCCGGTACGCCCGCCGCCCACCCCAACGCCCGCTTCACCACCCCCGCCGCGCAGTGCCCGATCATCGCGCCGGAGTGGGAGGACCCCAAGGGCGTGCCGATCTCCGCGATCCTCTTCGGCGGCCGCCGCGCCAGCGCCGTACCGCTGGTGACGGAGTCCTTCGACTGGAACCACGGCGTCTTCCTCGGCGCCAACGTGGCCTCCGAGAAGACCGCCGCCGCCGAGGGCAAGGTCGGCGAGCTGCGCCGCGACCCGTTCGCCATGCTGCCGTTCTGCGGCTACAACATGGGCGACTACATGGCCCACTGGATCGACGTGGCCAAGGACAAGGACCAGTCCAAGCTGCCGAAGATCTACTACGTCAACTGGTTCCGCAAGAACGACGACGGCGCGTTCGTCTGGCCCGGTTTCGGCGAGAACTCCCGTGTCCTGAAGTGGATCGTGGAGCGTCTGGACGGCAAGGCGGAGGGCGTCGAGACCCCCATCGGCATCCTCCCGGCCAAGGACGCCCTCGACACCGACGGACTCGACCTCTCCGACGCCGACCTGGAGTTCCTGCTCACCGTCGACAAGGAGGTCTGGCGCGAGGAGGCCGCCCTGGTCCCCGGCCACCTGGACACCTTCGGCGACCACACGCCCAAGGAGCTGTGGGACCAGTACCGCGCGCTGGTGGAGCGCCTGGGCTGACGCCCGCACAGACCCCGCGGCCGGTCGGTATGAGGATGCCCTGACCAGCGATCGTCACGCCACGACCGGCCGCGGAACACACCGGCGAGGCCCGCACAACGGCGTGCGGGCCCATGGGCCCGCACGCCATCCCTCCCGCCCGCCCCGGCGGCAGGGACGACGACGGGCCCTCGCCCATGCCGGGCCCACGGGGGCCGGTCCTCCGGGCTCCGCACGGGGACTCCCGGCGCCCGGCCGGCTCGCACCGCACGGTCCTGCCGGCTCCCCCGTCACGCCACACCGCCGTCGCGCCGCGACCAGGAGCAGGGTGTCCGGGAAAGGGCTGGTGGCGCCGTGTTCCACGGCGGGGCCCACGTCGACGACGTGGAGCACGGTCCTTCCGCCGGGCGCCGTCTCCGGCATGAACGGAGACGCTGTTTGTGCCGTCGGCCGTGAGGGCGGCCTGCACACGCTCCACGGCGGCGAACCCGTCCTTCCGGGAGGTCCGGCCCCGGCGCGGGACGCGGCCGCCCGGAGGGCACGCTCCGGTTGCGGTGGCCGATCCGGCCCGTCACGTGCCCGCCGGGTGCGGCGAGCCGCTCCGTGACGGCCGCCCGCACGAACACGGCCCCGGGCCGGGGCGCACGGCGGTCTGCGACCGGACTAGCCGGCGGGCTGCCGCAGGCGCTCTGCGGCGGTCCGCAGATCCGACAGCCACCGGCGGTAGTTCCCGAACGTCTCGACGAAGTACTCCAGCTTGTCGAACCACTCCTCCTCCTCGCTGTTCCCGTGCTTGCCGAGCAGGGCCCGCAGCGACACCTGCGTGACGCCGGCGAGACGGAAGGCCTTACCGGTGAGCTTGTGCAGCTGGGCGGCGTCCCCGGCGATGAGGATTCCCCCCGCACCGGCGGCCACCTGCCCCTGGGCGTCGGTGACCGCGCTCCGCACGTCCTCCGGCGCCTTGCGCTTCTTGACCGCATCGCTCGCCCTGCTGACGTCACGCAGGTGCTTGTGGGCCAGGCCGTTGTAGACCGCGCCGGCCTGGTTGAACCTCCTGTCGGCGTCGGCCGGTTCCAGGTTGAGCGGACGGCCGGAGGTCCTGCCGATGCGCGCGTCGTTCATGTCGGACGCGGACACCAGGACCTCCTGGCCGAGGATCTCCCAGCCGTTCGGCCCGAAGCTCAGCATGTTCGTGACCTCGGGCAGGGTCCTTTCGGCCCCGGGGCCCATGTACTCTTCGTCGCCGAACCAGTCCATGGTGCCGTGAGCGCGCTGGAATTCCAGCGCGTGCGCCATCTGGCTGCCGGGCGACTGGTAGTGCCAGGCCCGGAACATGTCCGGTCCCTGGGAGCTCCCGGTGACGGCGAAAGCGCACCCGTTCATCGTGGCCGTGAAGACGAGGCCCGCGCCCGGAGCGTTGCCCGGCTCCCGCGGGATCTCCTGGTGACCCACCTGCGTCTCGGGATCGCTCGCGCCCCCCGTGAGGTAGGGGACGTACGAGGAGCGGAGGTAGCTGCTCTCGGGCTGGACGGGCGGCAGGTCCGTGCGCCCGGCGAGCTCCTGCAGGAACGGGTGCGCCGCCCGGTACTCCTGGTCGGCCACGTACATCTCCAGAGCGGGGGTCAGCAGGTACGCCGGGCCGGAGCTCTGTCGCCGCGGGTCGGCGGTCAGGACGAACCAGTGACGGGTCAGGCTGCCCAGGATCGCCCCGAGTTTGTCGTAGGCGCCGTTCAGCGCCGGTTGGTTCCAGCGCGCCTTCATGCCCGCCACCACGTCCATGGAGAGCATGTTGGACGCCAGGAAGGCCCGCGGATCGTCGGTCAGGTCCTCCTCCACCGTGCGCTGCACCATGACCTCGGAGGTCCCCGAGGCGGTCCGGAGGGGCGCGGCCTCGTGAGCGGCGTCGTCCGTCCGGCGCTGGACCGGAGTCGGGCCCGACACGATGCGCTCCGCGTTCGCCTCGGCTTCACGCTCGAAGCGGTCGGAGGGGTCCGAGATCCGCAGCCCCGAGCCGTTGTCCGTGCCCGCGACCGGCCCCCGGCTCTGCTGGATCACATGGGTCAGCTCGTGGGCCATGGTGCGCCGGTCGGCCCCGCCCTTGCCGATGACGATGTGGTTGCCGGCGGTGTAGGCGCTGGCCCCGACCTCGGCGGCCGACGCCTGGGCGGCGGCGTCGTCGTGGACCCGGACGCCGGAGAAGTCCGCGCCCATCCTGGGCTCCAGATCGGCGCGAAGGGCCGGGTCCAGCGGACGGCCGGCCCCGCGCAGCACTTCGGACACGGCCGAGCGCTGCACCGCGGGCTGTCGCGCGCTCTCGTGGCCGCAGCCCGCACCGTGCTGGTGCTCCTCCCGCTCCCACGGATGTCCCGCCTGCCGGAGCAGCTGCACGACAGCCTGGTTGCCGATGCTCGCCTGCAGCGAGAGCAGACTGTTGACGTGCGGCGCGGCGGACGGCCGGCGCCGCCCGGAGTTCGCCGCCGCCTTCGCGTCGGACCGCTCGTCCGCGTTCTCCCGGCCGCCCACTCGCACAACAAACTCCTTGCTCACCGCGGCAGTCCACGCTCGCGACCGGATCCGGACACATGTCAGGGTCGGACGATACGGGTCGACTCCGAAGCCTCACAAGGGCAGCCTGCCGGAGCGCCCTTACAGGCACCGGAAGGTGCCCCTTCGAGCAACGCCGACCGGAGCCGGGCCGGGGAGCGGCCGGCGGTGGGGGAGGTGTGGCGCCCGGTCCGCGCGTCGCTGCGGGTGCACGCGGACCGGGGCCGTTCGGGGGAGCCCTCGCGGGGGCTCAGCGAGAGGACGCGAGGGTGCGCGGCTCCAGGGCCGCGGTGTGCGCGTCCATCCGCTCGGCGGCGAGGATCGCCACCGCCGTGTCGGCGCGGGAGGCGGCGACGACCAGGGCGCGGCCGGCGAGCGCGTGCGCCCGCCGGTGCAGGGCCGCCGCGTTCGGCTCGTGGCCCCGCGTGGTCGCCGACGCGCGGGCCGGCGTACGTCCTCCCCGCAGGCGGGCGACCTCCCCGGCGAGCCGCTCGGCCGCGGTGTCCAGATCGGCCGAGGGCGCCACCGCGCGCAGCTCGTCGGTGACGGCGAGCAGGGCGGCGAGATGGCCCGAGAGCTGGATGTCCAGCTCCTCCTCGCGGGAACGGTGGGGGAAGTCGCGGGGGGTGCCGGCCATCGTGCTGTGGACCGACTTGGCACGGATCGGTTCGTACATGGATGGCCTCCTGTGGTGCAACAGGAAACCATCCTAGCTTAGATTCAGTCTAAAGTTGAGTCGTTCGTAAGGAGGCCGCCCGCGAGGAGGCCTCAGGGTTGCGCGTAGCCGTCCAGGAAGCGGGCGATCCGTCCGACCGCGTCCCGCAGGTCGGCGACCGAGGGCAGGGTCACCACCCGGAAGTGGTCCGGCTCCGGCCAGTTGAAGCCGGTGCCCTGGACGACCATGATCTTCTCGCGGCGCAGCAGGTCCAGGACCATCCGCCGGTCGTCCTCGATCTTGAAGACGTCGGGATCGAGGCGGGGGAAGAGGTACAGCGCCCCCTTCGGCTTCACGCAGCTCACGCCGGGGATCCGGGTCAGCAGCTCGTACGCCGTGTCCCGCTGCTCGCGCAGCCGCCCGCCGGGCAGGACGAGCTCGTTGATCGTCTGGCGTCCGCTGAGCGCCGCGACCACCCCGTGCTGGCCCGGCATGTTCGCGCACAGGCGCATGTTCGCCAGGATCGTCAGACCCTCGATGTAGGAGTCGGCGTGGGCGCGCGGGCCCGAGATCGACATCCAGCCCACCCGGTAGCCGGCCACCCGGTACGCCTTCGACATGCCGTTGAAGGTGAGGGTGAGCAGGTCGGGGGCGACGGAGGCGGTCGGGATGTGCCGTGCGTCGTCGTAGAGGATCTTGTCGTAGATCTCGTCCGAGCAGACCAGCAGGTTGTGGCGGCGGGCGATGTCGGTGAGGCCCTTGAGGACCGCCTCGTCGTAGACGGCGCCGGTCGGGTTGTTCGGGTTGATGACGACGATCGCCTTGGTGCGGTCGGTGACCTTGCGCTCCACGTCGGCGAGGTCCGGCATCCAGTCCGACTGCTCGTCGCAGCGGTAGTGCACCGCCGTGCCGCCGGAGAGGGAGACGGCAGCCGTCCACAGCGGGTAGTCGGGCGCGGGCACGAGCACCTCGTCGCCGTCGTCCAGCAGTCCCTGCATCGCCATCACGATCAGCTCGGACACGCCGTTGCCGATGAAGACGTGCTCGACGTCGGTCTCGATGCCGAGGGTCTGGTTGTGCATGACGACCGCCCGGCGCGCGGCCAGCAGGCCCTTCGCGTCGCCGTAGCCGTGCGCCGTCGACACGTTGCGGAGGATGTCCTCCAGGATTTCGGGCGGGCACTCGAAGCCGAACGCCGCCGGATTGCCGGTGTTCAGCTTGAGGATGCGGTGACCGGCCGCTTCCAGCCGCATCGCCTCCTCGAGCACCGGGCCCCGGATCTCGTAACAGACGTTGGCGAGCTTGGTCGACTGGATCACCTGCATGCTGGGAGCTTACGGCCCGGTATGGCCCTTCGGACCGTGTTTTCCGCCACGTGAGACGCGTCGTTTCGGGTGGTTATGTCCGTACGGCCGTACGCCTTCATCACCTCCACACCGACCCTCCCCTCCCCGACCCCCTCTTTCTCCGCGGACCCGGGCGAACCTGGGGGCCTCGCGGCGCCCGGTCGCCGGTCGGAAACAGGGCCTTGTCCCCTCGTCACCCGCATGCTGACAATGCGCATGACAACTTCGTGGGCGGCCGGGTTCCTCCGGCCGCCCGACGCCGCAAGAGGGGACCCCCATGAGAAAACCTCTCGTCGTCGCGCTCTGCGCCCTGGCCTTCGCAGGGGCGGGCGCGACCCCCGCGGTCGCTTCCGCGCCTTCCCCCACGGGCGCGGACACGACCGCGGACGCGGCCCCGACCACGCTGACGGATGTCGTCGACGGCGTGGTCGGGACCGCGGCGGACGCCCTGTCCGGACTCACCGCGCCGAGGGAGGACGCGGTGAACTTCGCCGGCGCCGTCTCGCTCAGCAACTGCTCCGGCTCCGTCGTCCGGATGCCCGGGTCGGCGGCCGACGACCCGGCGCTCGTCCTCACCAACGGCCACTGCCTGGAGAGCGGCTTCCCCGCACCCGGCCAGGTCCTCGTCGACCGCGCGTCCAGCCGCACCTTCGGGCTGCTGAACTCCTCCGGCTCCAGGGTCGCCACCCTGCGCGCCGACCGGCTCGTGTACGCGACCATGACCGACACGGACGCCGCGATCTACCGGCTCGGCACGACGTACGCGCGGATCAAGAGCGCGTACGGCATCGACGCGCTGACCCTGAGCGCCACCCGCCCGGCGGCCGGCACGTCCATCAGCGTGGTGTCCGGCTACTGGAAGCGGATCTACACCTGTTCCGTCGACGGGTTCGTCCACCGCATGAAGGAGGGGGACTGGACCTGGAAGGACTCGGTGCGCTACACCTCCGCCTGCGACACCATCGGCGGCACCTCCGGCTCCCCGGTCGTCGACAACGCCACCGGCCAGGTGGTCGCCGTCAACAACACCGGCAACGAGGACGGCGAGCGCTGCACGGTCAACAACCCGTGCGAGGTCGACGAGAACGGGCGGGTCACGGTCCGCCGGGGCATCAACTACGCCCAGCAGACCCACCTCTTCCCGGCCTGCTTCGGCGTGGACAACAAGCTCGACCTGAGCGCGAGCGGCTGCGCCGTCCCCAAGCCGTGAGGACGTGAGGGCGGGCGGTCAGCGGGGAGTCCTGCGGACCGCCCGTCCCGCGAGCACGTCCGTGCGCCGCCCGTCCTCGATCACGAACCGCCCGTCGACCAGCACGTACGGGATGCCCGTCGGAAGCGTCCGCGGTTCGGCGAAGGTCGACCCCGCGGCCACCGTCGCCGGGTCGAACAGCACCAGGTCCGCCTTGTACCCCTCACGGACCAGCCCCCGGTCCGGCAGCCGCAGCCGCGCCGCGGGGCGCGCGGTCAGGTGCGCGACGCACTCCTCCAGCGACAGCACCCCCAACTCCCGCACGTAGTGCCCGAGGTAGTGCGGGAACGTCCCGTACGCGCGCGGGTGCGGCTTCGCGCCCTGCAGGATGCCGTCCGATCCGCCGGTGTGCACCCGGTGCCGCATGATCGCCCGGACGTTCTCCTCGTGGCCCACGTGCTGGAGGATCGTCGGGGCGAGCCTGTCCTTCAGCAGCAGCTCCCGAGCGACCGTCCAGGGCGACTCGCCGCGCGCCCGCGCCGACTCCAGGACCGTACGGCCCACGTACTCGCCCAGCGCGGGATCGCCGACCCCCGAGATCTCGATGGTCTCCCACTCCACGGGCACTCCGTGGCAGCCGTCCGAGCCGGTGACCTCCAGGTGGTGCCGGATCCGCTCGGCGGTCCCCTCGTCCGCGAGCCGCCGCAGGATCTCCTGCGGACCGCCCTCGCCCGCCCAGCTCGGCAGCAGCGCCACGAGGGTGGTGCAGCCGGGGGTGTAGGGATAGGTGTCGAGGCTGATGTCCGCGCCCGCGTCCAGGGCGTCGTCCAGGAGCGACAGCAGCTCGGGCGCCCGGCCCTTGTTCACGCCGAAGTTCATGGTGGCGTGCGCGAGGTGCAGCGGGCAGCCCGCCTCCCGCGTCAGCGTCACCATCTCCTCGTACGCCTCCAGCGCGCCGGCGCCGTAGGAGCGGTGGTGCGGGCAGTAGTAGCCGCCGTACGACGCCACCACCCGGCACAGCTCGGTGAGTTCGGCGTCCGCGGCGTACATGCCGGGCGTGTACGTCAGCCCCGACGACATGCCGACCGCGCCCTGTTCCATGCCCTCCGCGACCAGCCGCCGCATCCGGTCCAGCTCTTCGGGCGTGGCCTGCCGGTCCTCCCAGCCGACGGCGAGCGCGCGGACCGTGCCCTGCGGGATCAGGTACGCGGCGTTGACCGCGATGCCCCGGTCGAGCCGGTCCAGGTACTCGCCCACCGACCGCCAGTCGAAGTCGACGTCGTCCCCGGAGCCGTTCCAGCCGGCGATCGCCCGGCGCACCTCGCCGAGGGTCCGGTCGTCGACCGGCGCGTACGACAGCCCGTCCTGGCCGAGGACTTCGAGGGTGACGCCCTGCGCGGCCTTGGCGCCGTGGTCGGGGTCGCGCAGCAGCGCCAGATCGCTGTGGGCGTGCATGTCGATGAAGCCGGGGGCCAGCACCAGCCCTTCGGCGTCCAGCTCGCGCCGGGCCTTCGGACGCTGGCAGCCCGCGTCCGCCGCCTCCTTGACGATGGAGACGATGCGACCGCCGTCCACCACGACGTCCGCGCGGTACGCATGGTCGCCGGAGCCGTCGACGACGTCCGCGTCCCGGATGACGAGCTCTTCCATGGTCCGGCCTCCTAGAAGAACGTACGGATGTAGTCGACCACCGTGCCGTCCGCCTCCGCCACGGGGATGAGCGCCCACTTGTCGAACGACGTGCAGGGGTGGGACAGGCCGAGTCCCACCCAGTCTCCCACCTCCAGATCGGCCTCCCCGGTGGTGCGCAGCCAGGCGTGCTGGTCGGACAGGCCGGTCACCGAGATCCCGTCCGCCGGGCGCTCGGCGCCGTCCCGGCGGACCACCTGGGCGAACGGCAGGTCGAGGTCGTAGGCCGCGTCCCGCTTGCCCGCGTTGGTGAACGCCTGCTCGGCGGACGGGCGGGACACCACCTGCGTCCACAGCCGGAACGCCGGTTCCAGCGCGCCCTCCTCCGGGACCCGGTTGAAGGGCGTCAGCTCGCGGTAGTGGCCGTCGTCGTGCGAGACGTACGCCCCCGAGCGCAACAGCTTCAGCACGGGCGAGGAGAGGTCCGGAATCCCGGCGAACACGTCCGCGACCGCGTCGAACCAGGCGCTGCCGCCCGCGCTCACCACGATCTCGTCCAGCCCCGCGAAGCGCCCCGCCGTGTCGAAGTCCACGGCGAGCGACACCAGCCGCCGCAGCCAGGCGCGCACCCGCTCCGGGTCCGCCCGGGGCACCTCGCCCTCGTACCCGGCGACCCCGGCCAGCCGCAGCGACCGGGCGCCGGCCACGGCGTCGGCCACGGCGGCGCACCCGGCCTCCGTCCGCACACCGGTGCGGGCGCCCTCGCCCGCGGCCAGCTCGACGACGACGTCCAGCGGGCGCGAAACGCCGGAGAGGGCCGTGTCCATCAGCTCGACCCCCCGCACGGAGTCGACGCAACAGACGAACCGGAACCCGGGGTCGGCGTCCAGCTCGGCGGCGATCCACCGCAGGGCCGCCGGATCCACCAGCTCGTTGGCGAGGAACACCCGCTGGACGCCGTACGCCCGCGCCACCCGCACCTGGTGCGGAACGGCCAGCGTGATGCCCCACGCCCCGTGCTCGATCTGCCGCCGGAAGAGCTGCGGGGCCATGGAGGTCTTGCCGTGCGGCGCGAAGGCGAGCCCGTGCCGGGCGGCGTACGTCTCCATCAGCTTCAGGTTGTGCTCCAGACGCTCCGCGGAGAGCGCGAGGACGGGCGTGGTGAAGCCGTCGGTGAAGAGGTTCCGGCGCTGGGCGGCCAGCTCGCCGACGGTCAGCCCCTCGGCGTCCGGCGGGAGGCCCTTGAAGCGGTGGTCGACCCGCTCCCCGGCGAGGTGGGCGAAAGCGTCGAGGACCATCAAACCTCCCTGATCAGCAGCATTGCGCTGCTTGCAACACTCGTTGCGTATATCGCTCACCGCTGTCTAACATCTCGGCCACGCGGGGTCAACGGACACCGCCCGCCCCGCAGCAGACGAGGAGCCCGCCATCGTGACCGCCACCGCAGCCGGCACCGCCCCCGACATCGTGGACGTCGTCGCGCTCGGCGAGTCCATGGTGACGTTCCTGCCCTCCCGGCCCGGCCGCCTCGCCGACGTCCCCTCCTTCGAGCGGGGGATCGGCGGTGCGGAGTCCAACGTGGCGTGCGCGCTCGCGGCCGCCGGGCACGCCACCCGGTGGATCAGCGCCGTCGGCGCCGACGGCTTCGGCGACCACCTCGTCGAGGCGATCGGCGGATACGGCGTTGACGTGTCGCACGTCCGCCGCGACCCGGCCCGCCCCACCGGCGTCTACTTCCGCACGGCCGGCGACCGCGCCACGGAGGCCCACGAGGTCGCGTACTACCGGGCGGGCTCGGCGGCGTCCGCGATGTCGCCGGCCGGCGTGGACCTGGACGCCGTACGCGCCGGACGCGTCCTGCACCTGTCCGGCATCACGGCGGCGCTCTCCCCCGGCTGCCTGGACCTGCTGCGGGAGCTGACCGCCCCGCACCCCGCCCGCCCCCTGGTCTCCTTCGACGTCAACCACCGCCCGGGACTGTGGAGCGAGGGCCGCGGCCCGGACGTCCTGCTGGAGCTGGCCCGCGGGGCGGACATCGTCTTCGTCGGCGACGACGAGGCGCGCGAGGCGTGGGGGCTGCACGGCGCCCGTGCCGTCCGGGAGGCGCTGCCCGAACCGGAGATCCTGGTCGTCAAGCAGGGCAAGGGCGGAGCGGTCGCCTTCGGCAAGGACACCGACGGCCTCCCGTGCGGGGACGCGGACGGCACCGCGGCCTTCGTCCCCGCCCCGAACGTCGACGTCGTCGCCGCCGTCGGCGCCGGCGACGCCTTCGCCGCCGGCTTCCTCTCGGCGACCCTCCGGGGCCTGCCCGTACGGGACCGGCTGCGGCACGGCCACCTCATGGCGGCGGCCGCCCTCACCGCCCCCGGCGACCTCGCCGCGCCCCCCGCCCGCGCCCACGCCGACCGCCTCGCCGCCCTCGACGACACCGCGTGGGGGAGACTGCGACTCGGCCCCGGCTGGACCCGAGCCGATGGACACGAGGGGCCCGAGAAGCCCGAGAAGGAGGCACGCATCCCATGAGCCAGACCGTGGACCGCGCCCTGAGCATCCTCCCGCTGCTCGCGGAGGGCCCCGCCGACCTCGGCCAGGTCGCCGGCCGCCTGGACGTGCACAAGTCCACCGCCCTCCGCCTCCTGCGCACCCTCCACGAGCACGGCCTGGTCTACCGCCAGTCCGACCAGCGCTACCGCCTCGGCGCCCGCCTCTTCGCCCTCGCCCAGGAGGCGATGGAGAACCTCGACGTCCGCGAGATCGCCCACGCCCACCTGGTACGCCTCAACGAGCAGTGCGGACACACCGTCCACCTCGCCGTGTACGAGGAGAACGAGGTCCTCTACATCGACAAGGTGGAGAGCCGCTACCCGGTCCGCATGTACTCACGGATCGGCAAACCGGTCGCCGTCACCGTCGCGGCCGTCGCCAAGCTGCTCCTCGCCGACCTGCCCGAGCACGAGCGCCGGGCCCTCGCGGAGAAGCTCGACTACCCCATGTACACGTCCCGTTCGACACCCCACGCCACCGCGTTCCTCCAGGAACTGGCCAAGGTGCGCGAACAGGGCTGGGCCACCGACCTCGGCGGCCACGAGGAGTCCATCAACTGCGTCGCCGCGCCGATCCGCGGCGCCGACGGCCGGGTGGTCGCCGCGATGTCGGTGTCCGCGCCGAACGTCGTCGTCACCGCCGACGAACTCCTCACCCTGCTCCCGCTGGTGCGCCGTACGGCGGACGCGATCAGCGGCGAGTACTCCGGCAGAACCCCAGTGAAGGACACCCCCGCATGACCGAGAAGACCGCCCTCACCCCCGCCACCCACACCACCCCGCCCGCCAAGTTCTCCCACGGCGTCCGCAAGGGCAACATCCTCCAGGTCGCCGGCCAGGTCGGCTTCCTCCCGCACGAGGAGGGCAAGGCCCCCACCCCCGCCGGTCCGACCCTGCGCGAGCAGACCCTCCAGACCCTCGCCAACGTCAAGGCGATCCTCGAAGAGGGCGGCGCGAGCTGGGACGACGTGATGATGATCCGCGTCTACCTCACCGACGTGGACCACTTCGCGGAGATGAACGAGATCTACAACGCCTACTTCGAGGAGCAGGGTCTCACCCAGCCGCCCGCCGCCCGCACGACCGTGTACGTCGGTCTCCCCGCCGGCCTCCTCATCGAGATCGACGCGCTCGCCGTCCTCGGCTGACCCGCGCCTTCCCCCCACCCGCACCCGCACGCCGTACGTCGTCACGGCACGGCGTCCCGCACCCCTGGGACGCCGTGCCGCGATCCCCCCTGCCCGAAAGCCCCATGCACTTAGCCAGAGGACCCCCGCATGCCCCACCCGTCCCTCCCGCTCGCCGCCTCCGCACCGGCTCAGACACCACCGCACACCGGAGGCCTGCTCCTCCTCCTCGACGGCACCGCGGGCCTGCTGACCGTCGCCGGCATCGGTATCGCCCTGCTCCTCTTCCTGATCATCAAGGTCCGGCTGCAGCCCTTCGTCGCGCTGCTCGCCGTCTCCATAGCCGTCGGCCTGATGGCGGGTCTTTCGGTCACCGAACTCTTCGGCACGGTCCAGCGCTCGGACGTGGTCTCCACCATCGAGTCCGGCATGGGCGGCATCCTCGGCCATGTCGCGATCATCATCGGCCTGGGCACCATGCTCGGCGCGATCCTCGAGGTCAGCGGCGGCGCCCAGGTGCTGGCGGGCCGGCTGCTCGGCCTGTTCGGCGAGAAGCGCGCCCCGCTGGCCATGGGCCTCACCGGTCTGATCTTCGGCATCCCGGTCTTCTTCGACGTCGGCATCTTCGTCCTCGCGCCGATCGTGTACGCCGCCGCCAAACGTTCCGGCAAGTCGATCCTGCTCTACTGCCTCCCCCTCCTCGCGGGCCTCTCGGTCACCCACGCCTTCCTGCCCCCGCACCCGGGCCCGGTGGCCGCAGCCGGACTGCTCGACGTGGACCTGGGCTGGGTCATCCTGATGGGCGTCGTCTGCGGCCTGCCGGCCGTCGTCGCCGCCTGGGTCTACGCCGCCTGGATCGGCAAGCGGATCTTCGTCGCCGTGCCGCAGGACATGGTCGAGGCCGCGCAGGAGGCCAAGGACGCCGTCGTCGCCGAGCAGCGCGCCTCGGGCGTGGAGCCGCCGGAGAGCCCGGTGCCGCTCGGCACGGTCCTCGGCATCATCGGTACGCCGCTGCTGCTGATCCTCGCGGCGACCTTCTCCTCGATCGCCCTGGACCCCTCCACGCCGCGCTCGGTGATCGAGTTCTTCGGCCATCCGTTCGTGGCGCTCACCCTCGCCCTGTTCCTCGCCTACTACCTGCTGGGCATCCGGCGCGGCTGGTCCCGCAAGTCCCTGGAGACCGTCTCCACGTCCTCCCTCAAGCCGGTCGGCAACATCCTGCTGGTGGTCGGCGCGGGCGGCGTCTTCGGCGCCGTGCTCAAGGCCAGCGGTGTCGCACAGGCGCTGTCCGACACCTTCAACGGCGTCGGCCTCCCGGTGATCGTCCTGTCCTACCTGATCTCCGTGGTGCTGCGGGTCGCGCAGGGCTCGGCGACGGTGGCGATCGTGACGACGGCGGGCATCGTGGCCCCGCTGCTGGCGGAGGGAGACCACTCGCAGGCGTTCGTGGCGCTCGTCATCATGGCCGTCTCGGCGGGCTCGATCTTCGCCTCGCACGTCAACGACGGCGGCTTCTGGATGGTCGCCAAGTACTTCGGCATCAGCGAGCGCGACACGCTCAAGACGTGGACCGTGCTGGAGAGCGTGCTGTCCGTGGCCGGTTTCGTGGTCGCCGCGGCGCTCAGCCTGGTCGTGTGAGCCGTGACGCCTGTGTAGGCGTCCGATAACGAAGTTGGGGCTGGCTGTGTCCGGCACAGGTTTATCGACCATACTCCTGCGGTGTGGAGCAGCGCATAGGTTCGAGCAGCCAGCCCCTGGAAGGCGCCGGTTTCGACCCGGCATTCATCCCCGGGCTCACCTCGCCCGCGTCCGGCCGGGAGGAGGACGCGAAGGCGGAGCCGGAGGACACGGCCCCGGAGGAGGACGCCGTCCCGGAGCCGACAGCCGAGGCCGGGGAGGAGTCCGTCCCCGAGGAGGAGTCCGTCCCCGACGGTCCCGTCTTCGAGGCCTCCGACCGCCGCGCCCGGATCGTCGCCGACCACCGGGGCGTACGACTGCGTCTGGACGACCAGGAGTGCGAGTTCCGCTGGGACGAGATCGGCGCGGTGGAGACGGAGACCGCCCGCTTCGCCAAGCGCTGGACGGTCACCGTCCACACCCCCGACAGCCGCTGGTACCCCCTGGAGGTCGAGGCCCCGTCCCGCGGCCGCTTCGCGGAATGGGACGCCGGACTGGACGCGGTCCTGGACGCGTACTTCGAGGACGGCGAGGCGCGGTCCGGGAGGGACGACCAGCCGGACGACGGGAAGGACAGCGTGAAGACCGACGTGAGGACCGGCGCGAAGGCCGCCGCGAAGGCCGCCGCGAAGGACAGCGAGGACGACGCCGACGCCGACGGAACCGACGCCGACTAGGCGCATCGGGTGAAGGTCCGCGCACGCCCTCTTGTCCCACCGGCCGCCATGGGTTTTCTTGACCCCCATGGCGGACACCACGGGCAGCACCAGAGACGTCGGCGCACCACTCGGGTCCGGGGCCGGTTCGGCTCCCCGTAAGTCCAGTTGGCGCTACATCGGTCCCGGCATCGTCGTCGCCGCGACCGGTGTCGGCGCCGGCGACCTCGTCGCCACCCTCATCGCGGGCAGCAACTTCGGCTACACCCTGCTGTGGGCGGCCGTCCTCGGCTGCCTGGTCAAGATCTCCCTGGCCGAGGCGGCGGGCCGCTGGCACCTCTCCACCGGCCGCACCCTCTTCGACGGCTGGGCGAGCCTGGGCCGCTGGACGACGTGGTTCTTCGCGGTCTACGTCGTGATCTGGGGCTTCTCCTACGGCGCCGCGGCCATGTCGTCCAGCGCCCTGCCCCTGCAGGCCCTGTTCCCCGGCGTCATGGACCTCGAATGGTGGGGCGTGGCCTGCGGCGTGGCCGGCCTGGTCTTCGTCTGGTTCAACAAGTACGCCGTCTTCGAGAAGGTCATGACGGTCCTGGTGGGCGTCATGTTCGTGGTGACGGTCTACCTGGCGGTCCGGGTCGCCCCCAACCTGGGCGACGCCTTCGCCGGCCTCCTCCCCGTCATCCCCGACAGCGAGGACTCCGTCCTCAACACCCTCGGCCTGATCGGCGGCGTCGGTGGAACCATCACGCTGGCCGCCTACGGCTACTGGGTCAACGCCAAGGGCTGGGCCGACACCGGCTGGATGAAGGTGATGCGGCTGGACAACCGGGTCGCCTACCTCACGACCGGCGTCTTCGTCGTCGCCATGCTCTTCGTCGGCGCCGAGCTGCTGCACGCCGCGAACATCGCGCTCTCCGGCGGTGGCAAGGGCCTGGTGCAGCTCGGCGACATCCTGGAGGACGAGTACGGCACGGCGACGGCCAAGTTCTTCCTGATCGGCTTCTTCGCCACGTCCTTCACCTCGCTCATCGGCGTGTGGCACGGCGTGAGCCTGATGTTCGCGGACTTCGTGACCCGGCAGCGCGAGAGGAGGGCGGGCGGGACCGACGGGACGGCGGGCAAGGCCAGGGAGATCGCCTCCGGCGAGCACGAACGCTCCTGGCCCTTCCGCGCCTACCTGCTGTGGCTGACCTTCCCGCCCGTCGTCCTGCTCTTCCAGGGCGAACCCTTCCGCCTGGTGATCATCTACGGCGTCCTGGGCGCGGCGTTCATGCCCTTCCTCGCCCTGACCCTGATCTGGCTCCTCAACTCCTCCCGCACACCCCGTGAGTGGCGCAACGGCTGGCTCAGCAACGGCATGCTCGCGGTCGCGGGCCTGCTGTTCCTGGTGCTGTGCGTGAAGGAGGTCTGGGACCAGCCCTGGGCGGAGTTCTTCTGACCCGCCCGGACCACCGGCCCTACCGCAGCCTGTCCCACTCCGGGCTGAGCGCCATCTCCCGCAGCCGGCCGACGGTCAGCGCGGGAGTGCCGCGGGACGGCTCGGCATGCGCGGCACCGTTGTTGAAGGCGCTGATCACCACGCGGAAGCCGTCCTCGCCGGGCCGCAGGGTGTCGACGGTCCACATCAGGACTCCGGCGACCCGGTCGTCCCCGCTCCCCTGCCGGACGGCGACACGGGTGCCGTCGGGCAGGGTCTCGCCGCCGGCGTAGAGCTGTTCGGCGACGTCGTTCATGCCGTACTGGACGTTGACCTGGACGAGGCTCTCGCCCTGGCCGTCGTCGACGACGACGTAGGCGAACTCGTCCTGCGAGTCACCCTCCCTGACCACGTCCAGTCCCTCCGGGAGCAGCCCGGCCAGCGTCCTGCCGGCGTCCTTCCCGGAGGCGGCCGGCGGCGCGCCGGCGGTCGGGGCGCCCCCGGTGGACTCCGGCGTCTCGGGGATCGCGTCCACCACCCGGCGCCACACCTCGGCCGTGACGACCTCCTCCAGCTGCCCGGCCGACAGCGGAGGCTCCGCACGGGACACCGGCGCGCCCTTCTGCGCGGGCGCGTTCCACTCGCCGACGCTGATGTGCTGCCCCTCGGCCGTGACCAGGTCGGCGGACCAGTACTTGGTGTCGGCGCGCTTGTCGGGATACTCGTACCCCTTGAGCAGCCGCAGCAGCGAACCGTCGGACAGCCGGGTGGAGGAGCAGTCGTCGTACGGGGTGAACGTCTCGTCGGGACACCGCGTCAGCTGCCGGGCCCGGTCGCCGTCCGGTTCCACCCGGTCGAACCCCATGCTGATCGCGGCGGCTCCCCGCCCGTCGTCGTGGACGAGATACGCGTACGGCCCCGGTTCGTCGGCCGACCCGCGGGCGTCCTCCTGACTGAACTCGCCCTCCGGGAGCAGCTCCTTGAGCCGGCCGAGGATGGTGTCGCCGGACACGGGAGCCGGAGCGGGCGCGGTGGCCGATGCGGACGGCCGGGAGGCGGACCCGGTGGCCGCGGCGGAGACATCCGATCCGTCGGAGTTCCCCTGCGGCAGGAGCAGCGCCCCGCCCACCCCGACCAGCGCGACCCCCGCGACCCCGCCGAGCACCCCGGCCCTGCGCCGCGTCAGCGCCCGCCGCCCGCGGGCCCGCCCACCGGCGACGAGGGCCGAGCGGTCGGCGTCGAAGCGCCCGCCGGCCTCGTGCAGCGCGGCGGAGAG
Source organism: Streptomyces sp. 12E (assembly GCF_055633275.1). Classification (NCBI taxonomy): domain Bacteria; kingdom Bacillati; phylum Actinomycetota; class Actinomycetes; order Kitasatosporales; family Streptomycetaceae; genus Streptomyces; species Streptomyces sp. 12E. The sequence goes on from NZ_JBVNCJ010000001.1 coordinate 4,643,558, forward strand.
CCGTTCCTCGAAGGGTTCCTGATGCTGGTTCTCGGGCATGGCGAACCACCCTTTCCGCATGGTGGGAGAAGTGAGAGCCGAGGTGGGGGAGTGGGAATGCCGAAGTGGGGGAGTGGGAACGGGGAACAACGGGCTTCGGGGACGTCAGGATCCGGCGTACTCCGTGAGCTCCTCACCGAGCAGTTCACGCAACCGGCCCAGCGCCCGGGAGCACCGGGTCCGAACGGCCGCCGAGCTGACGTTCATGACGTCGGCGGTCTCCTCGACGGACCGGTCCTCCCAGTACCGCAGGACGACGACGGCCCGGTCCTTGACGGGCAGCCGCGCCAGCGCGTCCAGCAGCGTGAGCCGCAGTGAGGCGTCCCCGCCCCCGCCGCCGGGCAGGTCCGGGAACACGTCCGTCGCCCGTTCACGGCTGCTGCGCCGCCGCTGGTGGGCGAGGAAGGTCCGGGTGAGCACGGTCTGCGCGTACCCGGCGGGGTTCCCGACCCGGGAGACGCGTCCCCAGCGGACGTACAGCCGTCCGAAGGTCTCCTGCACGAGGTCCTCGGCCAGGTGCGTGTCCCCGGCGGTGAGCAGACACGCGGACCGGTAGAGGTGGCCGGCCCGCGCCGCCGCGAACTGGGCGTACTCGTCCGCCCGCGCCTGTCTCATGTGCCGTGCCCCCTGTGCTCGTCCGGACCCGCGCCCGCTGCCTTCACCTCATTGATGCGGTGGGGCGGGGGAAATGTTTCATACGGACTTCACAGCGGAACGGGACCGCCCCCGTCCACGTCGTCGTGGGCGGGGGCGGACGACGGGCGTCGCGCCGGCTACGGCAGCGCGTGGACGTGCGGGCCCACCGCGTCGGACCAGGCGTTGCCGGCCGTGGCGTCCCAGTTGGTGGACCAGGTCATCGCGCCCCGCAGGGACGGGTAGGTCCTCGACGGCTTGAAGGAGCCGCAGCGGGTGCCCTTGGTGAGGCAGTCCAGGGCGTCGTTCACGACCGACGGGGAGACGTAGCCGCTGCCCGCGCCCCGCGTCGAGGCGGGCAGGCCCAGGCCCACCTGGGACGGGTCGAGGCCGCCCTCCAGCTGGATGCAGGCGAGCGCGGTCAGGAAGTCCACCGAGCCCTGGCTGTAGACCTTGCCGTCACAGCCCAGCATGGAACCGCTGTTGTAGTACTGCATGTTGACGACCGTGAGGATGTCCTTCACGTTCAGCGCGGTGCGGAAGTACGAGCCGGACGTCGACTGCATGTCGATGGTCTGCGGCGCCATCGTCAGGATCATCGACGGGCCGGCCTTGGCCGACAGAGACCGCAGCGCCTGCGTCATGTAGGTCGGGTCGAGGCCGTTCTCCAGGTCGATGTCGACGCCGTCGAAGCCGTACTCCCGCATCAGGGCGTACACGGAGTCCGCGAAGTTCGTCGCCGAGGCGGAGTCGTTCACCGCGACGGTGCCCTTCTCGCCGCCGACCGAGATGATGACCTTCTTCCCGGCCGCCTGCTTGGCCCGGACGTCCGCCTTGAACTGGTCGACGGTGTAGCCGCCCAGGCCCGCCGAGTCCAGGTTGAAGGCGACCGCGCCCGGTGTGCCGGTGGCGTCGGCGAAGGCGACCGCGATGATGTCGTAGGCGCTCTGCACGTCCGAGAGGCGCTGCACCGCCGCACCGTTGTCGAAGTTCTGCCAGTACCCGGTCACCGCGTGCCGGGGCAGGTCACCGCCCCCGCCCCCGCCGCTCTCCTTCGTCCGCGCCGTGACCGCCGCCGACTTCGGCGACTCGCCCGCCGCGTTGGCCGCCGCGACCTGGAAGGAGTACGACGTCGAGGCCGCGAGCCCGGTCACGGTCGCCGACGTGCCCGACACGGCCGTCACCCTCGTGCCGTCGCGGTAGAGGGTGTAGCCCGTGGCCCCCGACACCGCGTTCCAGGCCAGGGACACCGACGAGGAGGTCGTCCCGGAGACGGACAGACCGCCGGGCGTGCCCGGGACCGTCGGTTCCGGGCCACCGCCGCCGCCCCCGTCGGGGCCGAACACCGACAGGTCGTCCGCGTAGTAGGCGGCCTGGCCGTACCAGCCGTGGGTGTAGACCGTCACCGAGGTGGTGGAGGAGCCGGTGGTGAAGCTCGTCGACAGCTGCTTCCAGCTGCCGGAGTCCGGGGTCCAGGTGGAGACGTCCGTCGTACCGGTGCCGGTCACGCCCAGGTAGGCGTACCCGCCCCGCACCCAGCCGCTCAGCCGGTACGTGGAGTTCGGCTTCACCGCGACGCTCTGGGTGCAGCGGGCGTTGTCCTGCCCGGCGGGCGTGGCCCTGAGCGCGGCCGTGCCGCCGTGTACCGGGGAGGAGACGGTCGTGCCGCTGTTCGCCGAACAGGTCCAGTCGCCCAGGCCCGCCTCGAAGCCGGCGTTCCTGGCGTTGTTGACGTCCGCCGCGGACGCCTGGCCCGCACCGGCGAGGGGGAGGGCGAGGGCGAGGGCGGAGACGAGGGCTCCGGTCCAGCGGCGTCTGTGTCGAACGGGCGTTCCTGGTGCGCGGTTCATGGGGGCCTCCGGTGGGGGAGAAGGGTGGGGGAGAGGGGTGAGCGACGGTGGCCATCGTGTGCAGCACAAGGTGGTCCAGACCAATTGCGTTGTCAATAGGTCCAGACCTGAATCGACCGGTGAGCCGGCCCCGGGGCGCCGCCCGGCGTCAAGGCGGTGCACGGGATTCACGCCCCCGAGGCCCGCTCGGGACCGGCGAGATGCTCACCCTGTCCCGTTTTGGCGCACCTTGTGCATCAGCAGTTGTCGTTCGGCTGCTCAAACGCTGTTCTCCGCTCACGGGCCCGCGGATACAGTGCTGGCGTAGTCACGCAGTGAAGTCACCAGGGTGCATCGGAGTGACGCCCGATGGGCCGAGGGCCTGGGGAGAACGGGGAGCCGCGCGTGCCAACTGCCATCGCCGTGACCGGCGCCGACATGGCGCTGCCGGCCCAGGACGAACGCACCCTGCCCGCCGTGGTGCTGCGGGACGTCGACACCCGCCCGCTCGAGCAGGTCCTGTCCGAGCTGCAACTGCTCATCGAGCACCACGGGCACGTCATCGTGGTCTGCTCCCGGGCCGCCCCCACCGCCGTCCGGCGACGCCTGCACACCCTGCGCTCACTGCTGGAGAGCGACCGGATAGCCCTCTTCAGCCCCGAGCTGCCACCGCTCGGACTGGCCGTCCTGGCCCGCCAGTTACGGCAGCTCGCCTCCTGCGACCTCAGCCCCGGCGTCCTCGCCTCCGCCGGCCGGCTGCTGATCCACTACATCCACTCCGGGGCCCTGCTCGGCTCCGTCGCCCGCCTCGACCGCGTCCCCGTCGACCTGAAGCAGCACGCCAAGTCCTGGATTCCCGGCAGCCAGTTCGCCGTGCTCGCCCACCCGCAGCCGCGCCTCGTCCGCCTCGGCCCCGACGCCTCCCTCGACGGCCCCGAGTTCGGCACCTGGATGCTCGTCGCCAGGGGGCAGCTCCAGTCCGACTGGGTCACCGCCACCCTGGCCCCGTCCTGGAAGGTCCAGGGCCTGCGCGAGACACCGCTGCCCGCCGAGTCCCCCGGCTGGTGGGGGACCGGCAGGGTCATCGAGTTCTGCACCTACCTGCCCGACCTGTCCGTCCTGTACCAGCTGGTCACCTCCGTACGGCGCGGCAGCTGCCACTGGTGCGGCATCGACGTCATCGGCGACCGGTGCGTGTTCTGTTCCGCCGTACCGCCCGCCCCCGAGGGCACGCCGGCCCTCACCCGGGGCACCTGACCCCGCTCGCCCCTGCCCGGCCCCGTCCGCCCACCGCACGATCCCGCCCGATCCCGCTCGACCGATATCCCCGATGAGGTTGCACGGTTCATGAACTCCCGTCAGCGCCGCGGCGTGATACTCCTGCTCCTGTCGGTCCTGTGCGCCCTGGGCGCGTTCGCCGGCGTGCTCTCCGTCATCAGCGACGTGGAGTCCAAGGTCGGCCCCGAGGTCACCGCGTACCGGCTGAAGACGGGCGTGGCGCCCTACACCCCCCTCGAAACGAGCCAGTTCGAGAGGATCGAGATGCCCGAGCGGTGGCTGTCGAAGAACGCCGTCACCGACCTGGACGAGATCCGGGGCAAGATCGCCGTGACCGACCTGCGGGAGGGTTCCCTGCTGCAGAGCGACATGATCGTGGACCAGCCCGCCCTGCGGCCGGGACAGCAGGAGGTCGCCATCATGATCGACGCGGCGACCGGAGTGGCCGGCAAGATCACACCGGGCTCCTCGGTCAACGTCTACGCCACCTTCGAGGGCGAGCGCGAGGGCGACCCCGACCAGTCCAGGATCATCGTGACCAACGCCAAGGTCCTCGACGTCGGAAAGCTCACCGCCCTCCGGCCCGACGAGAACGACCGCGGCCGGGAGCCCACCGACGCCGTCCCGATCACCTTCGCGCTGTCCGCCGTCGACGCCCAGCGCATCACCTACGCCGAGTCGTTCGCCCAGCGGGTCCGCCTCGCGCTGGTCGCCCCCGGGACCGACAGCACCGTCCCGGACTCGCAGCGGACGTACGAACTCGCGAAGGACAAGTGAGAGGCCCGCATGCCCACGAGGATCCTCCCGGCAGTCGGCGACGCGGACGCGGTCCGGTCCCTCACCACACTGCTCAGCCAGCTCCCGGACGCCGAACCGGTCGCCCCGGTGACCGACTCCACCCAGCTCGTCGACACCCTCGCCCGGCTGGCCGCCGAGTCCGTCGACGAACTGCCCGAGGTCGTGGTCGTGCACGAGCGGATCGGCCCCGTCCCCGCCCTGGAGCTGATCCGCGAAGTCGCCCTGCGCTTCCCGGCCGTCGGCGTCGTCCTCGTCACCTCCGACGCGAGCCCCGGCCTCTTCCAGGCCGCCATGGACCACGGCGCCCGCGGCCTGGTCGCCCTCCCGCTCAGCTACGAGGAACTCGCCAGCCGCGTCCAGGCCGTCGCCCAGTGGTCCGCCGGCGTACGACGCCACCTCGGCTCCGGCGGCGACGTGTTCACCGGCGTCGGCGGCACCGTCGTCACCGTCAGCGGCGCCAAGGGCGGCGTCGGCGCGACCCTGACCGCCGTCCAGCTCGCCCTCGCCGCCCAGGCCTCCGGCCGCGCCACCGCCCTGGTCGACATGGACCTCCAGACCGGAGACGTCGCCGCCTATCTGGACGTCCAGTTCCGCCGTTCCGTCGTCGACCTCGCCGCCATCAACGACATCTCCCCGCGCGTCCTCGCCGACGCGGTCTTCCGCCACGACACCGGCCTCGCCCTGCTGCTCGCCCCCGGCGAGGGCGAACGCGGCGAGGACGTCACCGACCGCGCCGCCCGCCAGATCGTCAGCGCCCTGCGCTCCCGCTACGAGGTCGTCGTCATCGACTGCGGCGCCCAGCTCGGCGGCGCCGGCGCGGCGGCCGTGGAGATGGCCGACACCGCCCTGCTGGTCACCACCCCCGACGTCATCGCCGTACGGGGCGCCAAGCGGGCGGTGCGGATGTGGGACCGGCTGCAGATCCGCAAGGCCGAGGAGACCACCGTGGTCGTCAACCGGCACACCCGGTCCACGGAGATCCAGCCCCCGCTCATCCGGAAGATCACCGGCACCGCCGTCGCGGCCACCGTGGTCCCCGCCCACTTCAAGGAACTCCAGGCCGTCGTGGACGCCGGCCGCGTCCACGAACTGGAGAGCAGGAGCACCGTCAAGCAGGCCCTGTGGAACCTGGCCGGCGAACTCGGTCTGGTCAAGGCGGCGCAGGGCGACCGGAAGGCGGGCCGGCCGCGCGGCGACCGCGGGTCGGTGAGCTTCCGGCGGCGCAGGGACTCGGGGGGATGAGGCGATGAGGACGGCGGCGTCACGGCGACCGGACGACCGGGGCCAGGTCACCATCGAGTTCCTCGGCATGACCCCCACGATCCTCGTGACGCTGGTGGTGCTGTGGCAGCTCGTCCTGGTGGGGTACGCGTTCACGCTCGCGGGGAATGCTGCGGACGAGGCCGTACGGGCGGCCACGGCGGCGGAACCGGGCGCACGCCAGGGCGCCTGCCGGGCGGCCGGGCTGGACAAGCTGTCGGGAGCGTGGGCGGGGGGAGCGACCGTGAACTGCACGACCTCGGGCGACTTCGTCACCGCCGACGTGAAGCTGGACGTCCCCCTCCTCTTCCCCGGCGTCGTCTCCCTCCCCCTCGACGTGGAGGGGCACGCGGGCGCGGTCGAGGAGGAGACGGACTGACATGCCGTACACGCCGTACGCACGCCGCCCCCGCGACCGCGGCCAGGTCGCCCTCGAGTACCTCGGCTTCCTCCCGGTCCTGCTCGTCGTCGCCATGGCCGCCGTACAGCTCGGCCTGGTCGCCTACACCGCCCAGCAGGCCGGTACGGCGGCCCGCGCGGGGGCGCGCAGCGCCTCGCTCGACCGGGCCGCCGGACCGGCCTGCACGGCGGCGGTCAGCGACTGGCTGGCCGGACGCACCGCCTGCGCGGTGGCGGAGGGCGGCGACGAGGTCGCCGTCACCGCCACGATCCGCATCCCGTCGATCGTCCCCGGCTGGAACTTCGACCCCGTCCGCAAGACCGCCACGATGCCGGTCGACCACTGAGGAGCGAGCGACCCATGAGCCTGCGGGCACGCATCAACTCCCCCGAGGAGACGTCCGGCCGGGGCGAGGACGGCCACCTGGTCGCCTCCTACCGGGCCAAGCTCCTGGAGGAGATCGACCTCGCGGAGATGAGTTCGCTGGCCGCGGCCGAGCGCCGGGCCCGGCTGGAACGCGTCCTCGGCCACATCATCAGCCGCGAGGGCCCGGTCCTGTCGACCGTCGAACGCTCCCAGCTGATCCGCCGGGTCGTCGACGAGGCGCTGGGCCTCGGCATCCTGGAACCCCTGCTGGAGGACGCGTCGATCACCGAGATCATGGTGAACGGCCCCGACGCGATCTTCGTGGAGCGCGGCGGCCGGGTCGAGCAGCTCCCGCTCCGCTTCGCCTCCGACGACCAGCTCATGCAGACGATCGAACGCATCGTCTCCACGGTCAACCGCCGCGTGGACGAGTCGAACCCCATGGTCGACGCCCGCCTCCCCTCCGGGGAGCGCGTCAACGTCATCATCCCGCCGCTCTCCCTGACCGGCGCCACCCTCACCATCCGCCGCTTCCCCCGCTCCTTCACCCTCCAGGAGCTGATCGGCCTGGGCTCCCTCGACGAGCACACGCTGTACCTGCTGGCCGGCCTGGTGCAGGCGCGCTTCAACGTCATCGTGTCGGGTGCGACGGGCACCGGCAAGACGACCCTCCTCAACGCCCTCTCCGGCCTGATCCCCGAGCGTGAACGCATCATCACCATCGAGGACTCCGCCGAACTCCAGCTCCAGCAGCCGCACGTCATCCGCCTGGAGGCCCGCCCGCCGAACGTCGAGGGCAAGGGCCGGGTGACCATCCGCGACCTCGTCCGCAACTCCCTCCGCATGCGCCCCGACCGCATCGTCGTCGGCGAGGTCCGCGGCGGCGAGTCCCTGGACATGCTCCAGGCCATGTCGACGGGCCACGACGGCTCCCTCGCGACCGTCCACGCCAACAGCGCCGAGGACGCCCTGATGCGGCTCCAGACCCTCGCCTCCATGTCCGACGTGGAGATCCCCTTCGTCGCCCTGCACGACCAGATCAACAGCGCCGTCGACGTCATCGTCCAGCTCACCCGCTTCGCCGACGGCGCCCGCCGCATCACCGAGGTCGCCCTGCTGGAGAGCCACGGCTCGGAGCCGTACCGGCTGGCCACGGTCGTCCGCTTCCACGCCCGGCCCATGACCGCCGACGGCCGCGTCCACGGCGCCTACGAGCACTACCCCCTCCCGCGCCGCACCGCCGACCGCCTCCACATGGCGAGCCAGCCCGTCCCCCAGGCGTTCGGCATCGCCCAGTCCTACGACCAGCTCGCCACCCGAGAAGCCAGGTAGGAACCGTCCCCATGGATCTGCAGAACCTGATCACGCTGACCACCGGCGTCACGCTGCTGGCCTGCGTCCTCGCGGTCGTCGGCGTGCACGCGTACGCCACCGGCAGGGCACAGCGGCAGGCGCTGGTGGACCGGCTGTCGGCCACCGGCCAGATCCCCGTCGCCGGCCGCCGGCGCCGCTTCCCCGCCCTGGACCGCCGCCTGCGCCGCACCGCGCTCGGCAAGAAGCTCGAACTGCGCCTGGCGGCCACCGGCCTGGACGTCACCCCCGGCGAGTTCTTCGTCTGCATGCTGGCCACGGCCGCCGGCCTGTGGCTCGTCGGCCAGGCCGCCCTCGCCCCCTTCTTCGGCCCGATCGCCGGTCTGCTCGGCATCGGGGTGGCGCTGCAGTTCCTCAACTGGCAGCGGCAGAAGCGCATCGAGAAGTTCATCAACCAGCTCCCCGAGCTGGCCCGCATCCTCGCCAACGCCACCCAGGCCGGCCTCGCCCTCCGCACGGCCGTCGGCATGGCGGCGGAGGAGCTGGAGGCCCCGGCGGGCGAGGAACTGGCCAAGGTGGCCAACCAGCTGGCGGTGGGCGCGTCGATGGACGACGCCCTCGGCGAACTCGCCGACCGCCTCCCGTCCCGCGAGCTCGTCGTCCTGGTCACCACCCTCGTGCTGTCCAACCGGGCGGGCGGCCAGGTGGTGAGCGCCCTGCGGAACCTGACGGAGACGCTGGAGGAGCGGAAGGAGACCCGGCGGGAGGTCCGTACCCAGCTCTCCCAGGTCAGCATGACGTCGTACGCCGTGCCCGTCCTCGGCGTCGGCTCGTTGTTCCTGATGAACGGGGTGAAGGACGGCGCCCTGGAGCGCATGACCGGCTCCCCGGCCGGACAGGCCGCGGTGATCGTCGCGTTCGGTCTGTACGCCGTCGGCTTCGTCCTCATCCGCCGCCTGTCCCGCATCGACGTCTGAACGGCGAGGAGGACCGACCGACATGGCACTTCTGCTCGCCCTCCTGACGGGCCTCGCCGTCTACGGCGTCTTCGCCGGCGTCCGCATGTACCGGGCGGAGGTGAAACTCCCCAGCGACCTGGCCCTCGCCCTGGAGGTCGGCTCCACCCGCACGGGCGCGGTCGACTCCCTCGTCGACCGCCTGGGCATGCGCTACGCCCCCGCCGTGCTGCGCCTCATGGGCCCCGGGCAGGTCGTCAAGTACCGCCGCAAGATCGACCTGGCGGGCAACCCCGGCGGCCTCACCCTCGACCGCTACGCCGCCCGCCGCGCGGTGTACGGCTTCCTGGGCGCCGTGGGCTGCCTGGTCTTCCTGATGCGCGGCCAGCCCTTCATGGCCCTGCTGCTCCTCGCCTTCGGCGCGTTCTGGACGGAGGTCGGCATCTGGTCGGCGATCCGTGTCCGCAGGGACGTCATCGAGCGGACGCTGCCGGACTTCCTGGACGTGCTGGCGGTGGTGGTGAGCGCGGGCCTGGGCTTCCGGCAGGCCCTTGACCGGGTGTCGTCGAAGTACGAGGGTCCGTGGGCGGACGAGCTGCGCATCACGCTCCGCCAGATGGACCTGGGCATGAGCCGCAGGCAGGCGTTCGCGGAGCTGCGCCGCCGCAACGACTCGGAGCAGGTGGCGATGTTCGTCACGGCGTTGCAGCAGGGTGAGGAGCTGGGCGCGCCGATCGTGGACACGCTGGTGTCCCTGGCCAAGGACATGCGCCGTACGGACGCGCAGAACGCCCGCCGCAAGGCGGCCCGCGCGGTCCCGAAGGCCACCATGATGATCACCACGTTCATGGTCCCGGCCACGATGATCCTCCTCGGCGCCGGCCTGATCCTCGGCTCCGGCATCGACTTCGGCGCGGTCACGGGCGAGTAGGACAGGGGGCGGGGTGCGATGACGACGGCCGGGGAGCGCACGGGGCTGTTCCGCCGCGCGCCCAGACCCTCGGAGATCACCACCCCGCCGACGGGCACGGTCCTCCCGCCCCACGCGAGGACGGGCGCCCCGGACGTCCCGGCGACCTCGGCGACCCCGGGACTGCCCCCGGGCTGGGAACCGGCGGAGCCCGATGAGGGGGACCCGGGCGGGAACGCCGCCGACGGCGCCGGACCCCCACAGGCGTCACCCGCGCCCGGCGACGAAACCCGCACGGCCGGTGCGGGCGGGAACCTCCGTCCGGCCGAAGGCCGGACGCACCCCCCACGACCCGCACCAGATGTGCAGATCCAGGTGAACGCCCTGCAAGCCCTGTGCCGGCAGGCGTTCGGCTTCAGGCTGGCGATGATCGCCCTGGCGACCCCCTCCGCCCTCCTCAACGCCGCCCCCGGCTGGAGCACCCGCCTCGTCGCCCTCGCCGTCGTGGCCACCTTCATGGCCTCCTACGTCCTCTTCAGGGACTGGGAACGCTTCGGCCCCCTCCTCCTCCGCCACCCCAGCCTCCTCGCGGCGGACACCCTCTTCGGAGCCCTGCTCCTCATCTCCGCGGGCCCCGACACCACCCTCGCCTACGTCAGCGTCTGCACGCCCCTCCTCGCGGGCCTGATCTACGGCTGGCGCGGCGCGGCCGTCTTCGCCTCCCTCCAGGGCCTGATCCTCCTCCTGGTCCACGCGGCCCTGGACAACCCGCACACGGACCCGGCGGAATCACTCCTCCTCCCCGGCCTCTGCGTGATCGCGGGCGCGGTCGGCTCCAGCCTCCGCAACCTGATGCTCCGGCTGGGCACGGCGACCCAGGCCCTGACCGAGGTCCAGGCCCGCCTGGCCGTCACGGAGGCGGTCAGCGCCGAACGGGCCCGCCTGGCCCGCGAGATGCACGACTCGGTGGCGAAGACCCTCCACGGGGTGGCCCTGGCGGCGGACGGCCTGGCCGGCACGGCGGGCGCCCCGCACATGGACCCGGCCCTGGTGAGACAACAGGCGGAACTGGTGGCCCGCTCGGCCCGCAGAGCCGCCGCCGAGTCCCGCGAACTCCTGGCCGACCTGCGCAGCGAGTCGGACCCGGGCCAGGGCACGGACGTCCTGGCGGAACTGGCCGCCCGCACCCGCGACTTCTCCGCCCGCACCGGCGTGCCCGCGGCCTACCGTCCCACCGGCGAGCACGCGGTCCCGCCCGTCCCGCCCGCCGTGGCCCGCCAACTCCTCACCATCGCCTCGGAGGCCATGGAGAACGCCCACCGCCACGCACGGCCGACCAGGGTCGACGTCCACGCCGGGGTCCACGGCGACCTGCTCCGCATCAGCGTGTACGACGACGGCACCGGCCTCCCGCCCGGCACCGACCTCGGACAACTGCGCCGCACCGGTCACTTCGGGCTGGTCGGCATGGTCGAGCGGGCGGCCTCGGTCGGCGCCCGCATCCGCATAGGCCGGGGCACGCACACCCGAGGCACCGAAGTCCGCCTGGAACTCCCGCTGGCGGCCGTGACGACCCCCACGGAGGCCACCCCGTGACGACACCGCCCAATCCCTTCGCGAACGTCCCGCCGCCGGCTCCCCTCCGGGTCGTCGTGGCCGACGACAACCCGGTGGTCCGCGCCGGCCTGACCGCCCTCCTCACCGGCCGCGGGGGCATCACGGTGGTGGCGGAGGCGGCCGACGGCCGGGAGGCCTGCGATGCGGCCCGCGCGCACCGTCCCGACGTGGTCCTCCTGGACGTCCGCATGCCCGGCGTGGACGGCATCTCGGCACTCCCGTACCTGGTGCGGATCGCTTCCGTGGTGATGCTGACGTACAGCGGGGAGTCGGAGATCGTCCAGGAGGCCCTGCGCAGGGGAGCGGGCGGCTACCTGGTCCACGGCGAGTTCACGGCGGACCAGTTGGTGTCGGCGATCCGCGACATCGGAGAGGGCAGGCCCCACTTCACCCCCACAGCGGCAGGAGCGTTGCTCTCGCAACTCCGCCAGGACCCGCGACCACCCGGGACGCTACCGGAGGGACTGGGAAGTGCACGGACAACTGACACAGCAACAAGCGGAGTCGACCTCTCCCACATCCCACCCTCACCTACTTCTGCGGAAAACCTTTCGCAACTGCAACCGGATGTGGCACGATCGTCGTCTGGGTGGACAGGCGGCCGTCCGGCCGCTCCCGACAGGTCGAGGTACCGACTCAGCGCGAGGGAGGCGGAGATCATGGACCTCATCGCGTCCGGCATGACCAACCAGCAGATCGCCGCCACGTGCTTCATCAGCGAGAAGACGGTCAAGAACCACATCAACCGCATCTTCGCGAAGCTCCACAGCACGAGCCGTTCCGAGGCCGCGGCGAAGTGGCTGGGCACGGCACCGGGTTCGGGCCGAGGGACGGGGTGACCTCCGGTGACGGCGAGGGGAACGAGGAACTGGGACCGCCCCTGGGCCCGGAATTGGGCCCAGGGGCCCTCTGACGGACCGGGCTCCCACCCGTACGGTGCGGATGCCGAAAGCGGCCCCACGAGACAGGCCGCTACCGCGTCAGCCGGAGGGGAACACCATGAGCGACCTGATGACGAAGACCGCCGTCGCGACCAAGGTCCGGGTCAACGGCTGGAAGAACACGACGGTCGAGGCCCTGCAGCGCCGCAACGCCGACAAGGGGCAGACCGCGGTCGAGTACCTGGGCATCATCGCGGTGGTCGTGCTGATCGTGCTCGCGATCACCGGCACCAGCATCGGCCAGACCATCCTCGGCAAGATCAACGATCAGATCTCCAGGGTCGCTCCTTGACGCGATTCCGCCGCTACGGCGACGCAGGGCAGGCCTTCCCCATCTACATCACGGTGGTGGGGGGCCTGCTCTTTCTCGCGTTCGCGTACTTCGCGGTCGGCCAGGCCGCGGTGAACCGGAACGGCGCGCAGACCGCCGCCGACGCGGCGGCGCTCGCGGCGGCACAGGACACGCGGGACGCGCTCGCGGAACGGTGGATTCAGGACCTGCTCAATCCGGAGAAGTGGCAGGCCATCTTCAGCGGGAACGTCGACGGCATCGGTCTCACCTGCGGACGCGCGCACGAGCTTGCCGCGCGGAACGACGCCCGTGTGATCGGATGCGATCCGGCGGGCCTCCTCGGCTACAGGGTCGAGGTGGAGACCAACAAGACCGTCGGAGACTCGATCGTCCCCGATACGGAGAACCGTCGCTCCGACGCGACCGCCACCGCTGTGATCGAACCCCGCTGCACTTTCCCGCCCCCGTCCGAGGACGCTGAAGAAGCTGAGGAAGACGTACTGCCGCTGCTCAGCTGCAAGGGCGGCGAGGAATGGGAGCTGGACCCGAAGGAGCCCGTCGAACTCCTGCCGCAGCCCGAGGACCTGTTCGACGTCCACCTGGCCGACTGACAAGCGAACGACGAGTGATGAAGGAAGCGGAGAGATGAGCATTCGGATCACTGCGCGGGCCCGCAGGGGGATGGTCGCGTTGACCATTGCGGCCGGTCTTGCCGTGGGCGCCGTGGGCTGTGGCGGTGGAGGAGATGACGACAAGCCGAGTCCTTCGGCGTCGGCCTCCAAGGACAGTGGTTCCAATCCGAGTGCCCAGGAGGAGGAGGCGGAGACTCCTCTGGCCGAGCTAAGAGGCACAGACGGACTGCTCCTTCAGATCACCTCCGCTGCACGGGATTCCGGCGGCTTCGTCACCGTGAGCGGGAATCTCAAGAACGACGGTGCGGAGTCAGTGGCCGTTCCGCCTCAGATGAGCGGGGACGAGACCGAGGTCATCAAACACGGTCCGTCGCTCGGTGGCGCCACCCTCGTGGACTCGAAGGGGAAGAAGCGCTATTACGTGCTGCGAGACACGGATGGCCGACCACTGACCACAACAGGTCTTGCCACCCTCAACGCAGGTCAGACCCTGCCTGTCTTCATGCAGTTCCCCGCACCGCCTGCGGACACGGTCGAGGTCGACCTTCAGGTACCGACGTTCGCCAGCGGCACGATCAAGATCTCCGGGTGAGGCCGGCCATGACTCGCACCCCGACCCGCCTGGCGCCGCCCCGCCTTGCCCTGGCCCTGTCGGCCGCCACGGTCATGGTCGCCACCCACCTGTACGGCGCGGTGGTGGCCCACGCGGACGACGGCCCCAGCGTTCCGCCGGGAACCGAGGCGTCCGCGTCCGCACCCGTCGAGGTCGACCCGAACGACCCCGACCTCAAGCTCCCGGAGGGCGCCACCCTCACCGAGCCCAAGGTCCTCGACATCAAGCAGATCGTGGAGGACAAGAGCGGCGACGAGCGCCGTGAGGACACCAACTCCGACGTGACGTTCGCGCTCCAGGCCGAGGTGCTGTTCGGCAAGGACAGCGCCAAGCTCGGCGCGGAGGCGAAGGCCCGCATCGTCACGATCGCGGGTGAGATCAAGACGCAGAACGCGACGAAGGTCCGCGTCTTCGGCTTCACCGACAACCTGGGCTCGTCCGCCCACGGCGACGTCCTGTCCCGGCAGCGCGCCAACGCCGTCCAGGCCGTCCTGGGCCGGCAGTTGAGCGACGCGAACATCACCTACGAGGTGCGCGGTTACGGCGAGCAGTACCCGATCGCCGACAATTCCACGGAGGCCGGCCGCAAGAAGAACCGCAGGGTCGAGATCACCTTCCCGCGCACGGCGGGCTGAGCCGACCGGAGCAGGTGGTCGGCGACGGCGCCCTAAAGGTCCACCTCGACCCGGGCCCCGACCCGCAGCCCCCACCCCTCCATCGCCCCGGCCTCGGCTTCCAGCACGTGCCGTGCCCGGAGCCGGGGCAGACCGAGCCGCCCCGGCGGCATGGTGCGGACGGCGACGACCCGGAGCCGCCGGTCGAGGTAGGCGACGTCGATGGGCATGCGCATGCGGAAGGTGTGCACGCTGTTGGCGGGCGAGAGCAGCAGGGCCCCGTCGAGGGAGTCCCGCCCCAGCAGCCCTTTCGTACGGGCCCGGTAGGAGGCGGCGATCTCCAGCGGAACGCGCGCCGCAGGCCGCTCCCCGCCCTCCCCCCGCACGACCAGCTCCCCACGCCCGTCCCGCCAGCGTCCCATCCCCGACCGCCCCCTCCGACGAACCGTCCGCACCGAACGTATCTCCGGCGCGCCCGGAAGGCGGAAATCTCGCACCACACCTTCGTCGACCCGGCTTGTCTGAAGTAGTTCAGATGTCATGGTTGGCATGACCGTTCGCAGCTTCTCGCACAGCGCCTTCCTTCGCGGCCCGACCCAGGTGCTGCCCTCACTGGATCACGCCGACGTCATACCGGAACGCCGTGACGAGGACGACCTCGCACTGATGCGGGAAGAGCGGTTCGAAGCGACCCTCAGCGGCATGCGCCTGGCCGCACGGTCGCTGGCCGTTCTGGCCGTTCTGGCCGACCGGCACCGGCCGCTGGCCGAGGAGGCCCTGGCCGAAGGGCTGCCCTGGTTGCACTGGCTGCCCGAGCACGAGCGGCACACCTGCGTACGCGAACTGCCGGCGGACCTGATCGCCGGCGCCGGCACGGGACTGCTGCAACCGTTCGCACGCGGTCTCACCTCCTGGCGTTCCACGGCTGAGGCGTGGTCCGACCCGCAGAGGGCGAGCGAGCTCCAGGGCCCGTTCCCCGGGGACGGGCCGGAGCTCCCCCGGCCGGCGGAAGCGGCCTCGTGACGGGTCGTGGGGAGGAACTCTCCCGTCCGAAGCCGTGACTGGTCCGTGCGGCCGACCGGCGAGCACATGCCGGATGGCAGCAGTCACTACGTCAGGTGCCCGACAATCTCGACCGGGCCTGGGTGGGCACCGCGAAGACGCTGTCCTGCGGGAGGCCGCCGCCGGGCACGGTGAGGCCCTCGGCCACCACCTCACCCTGGACCAGCACGTCCATCGGCGCGTACCCGAGGTCGGAGCCGAGCTTGGAGACCGGGGCCGTGACGGTGAGCGTCGCCCGGGGGACGTCCTCCGGGTCCTCCACCTCGAAGTCCGGCGTCACGCTCCCGCCCGCGCTCAACGCCACGTGCGACCCGGCGAACCGGGCCCCGCAAAACCCGGCCTCGGCGTTGGCCAGCCGAGTCGGATCGACGGAGAAGTCGGCGTAGGCGGCCTCGAAACCCATGACGGCTTCCGCTCGTGATGGGACGTCAGTGAACGCCGCCGGACGGCGGCGACCTGCGATCCAGGACCCCAGTGGGCGGGGCTGACAACGACGGCGGCACGGGCGGTGGCGTCCGTGCCGCAGAAGGAAGCGGGCTTCGGGGTTCCCCGGTCCTCACGGCCCTCGTCACCGGCCACCCGCTCGGGGAGCCGAGCGGACCCGCACGTCGACGGCCCACCGGGAGCGTCGGTTTCAAGGGCCCCTCCCGGCTGGGTAGGGAACCCCCATGACCACACTCGGCGCAGTCTTCCGTCCTCAGCTCGCCCCCGAGCGGCTCCGTTCCGTCGCCCGGCTCGCCGACGACGTCGGGCTCGAGGAGCTCTGGCTGTGGGAGGACTGTTTCAGGGAGGGCGGGATCTCGACCGCCGCCGCCGCGCTGGCGTGGACCGAGCGGGTGCGGGTCGGGGTCGGGCTGCTGCCCGTGCCGCTGCGGAACGTCGCCATGACGGCCATGGAGGCCGCCAGTCTGCACCGGATGTTCCCGGGGCGCGCGGTCCTCGGCGTCGGCCACGGGGTGCAGGACTGGATGGGACAGGTCGGGGCGCGGGCCGAATCGCCGCTCACCCTGCTGCGGGAGCACCTCGTCGCGCTGCGGGCCCTGTTGGGAGGGGAGCGGGTCACCACCGAGGGGCGGTACGTCAGGCTCGACGACGTCGCCCTCGACTGGCCGCCACGGGAGCCGGTGGAGGTGCTCGCCGGCGCCACCGGGCCCCGGACCGTGCGGCTCACCGGCGAGGCCGCCGACGGGACCATCCTCACCGCCGGCACCTCACCCGAGGGGGTGCGACGGGCGCGCCGGCTCATCGACGAGGGACGGGCCGCGGCGGGGCGTACCGACACGTCCCACAAGGTCGTCGTCTACCTGCTCGCGGCCACGGGGGCCGGCGCGGGTGAGCGGCTGCGGGCCGACCTGGTCGCCGAGGGGGTCGGCGGGGAAGCGGATCTCGGGGTCGCCGGGGACGCGGAGGCCGTCGCCAAGGCCGTACGGCGGCTCGCCGAGGCCGGGGCCGACTCGGTCGTTCTCCAGCCGACCGGCGACGAGCCGGACCCGGAGGGGTTCGTGCGGTTCGTGGCGGAGGAGGTGCGGCCGCTGGTGCCGTAAAACCGGGGGACGGCGCGGGGGTCCGCCGGGCATGATCGGCGCCATGACGGACAGGGCGGGCCGCCGTACCTTCGAGGACCTGATCGCGGAAGGCGCCTCCGTGCCCACGGAGGGGTGGGACTTCTCCTGGTTCGAGGGGCGGGCCCACGAGGCCCGGCCCTCGTGGGGGTACGCCACGGCGATGGCCGGGCGGCTGGGACGGGCCGACGCCGTGCTCGACCTCCAGACCGGGGGAGGGGAGGTCTTCGACTTCGCCCTCGCCAACGCCCCGCGCAGGCCCCGGCTCGCCGTCGCCACCGAGGGCTGGCCGCCCAACGTCGCCAAGGCCACCGCGCTGCTCCGGCCGCGCGGTGTCGCCGTCGTGGCCTCGCCCGAGGACGCGCCGCTGCCCTTCGCGGACGGGGCCTTCGACCTCGTCGTCAGCCGGCATCCCGTCGAGGCCCCGTGGGAGGAGATCGCGCGGGTGCTCGAGGACGGTGGCGTCTACTTCGCCCAGCACGTCGGGCCCGGCAGCGTGCACGAGCTCGTCGAGTACTTCCTCGGGGCGCAGCCGGAGGAGCGGCGCGACGCGCGGCACCCGGACCGCGAGCGGCGCGCGGCCGAGGCCGCCGGGCTCGAGATCGTCGACCTGCGGGCCGAACGGCTGCGCGTCGAGTTCCACGACATCGCCGCCGTCGTCCACTTCCTGCGCAAGGTGATCTGGATGGTCCCCGGTTTCACCGTCGAGGCGCATCTGCCGCGGTTGCGCGCCCTGCACGAGCGGATCGAGGCCGAGGGAGCCTTCGTGGCCCACAGCACCCGGCACCTCCTCCACGCCCGCAAGGGCGGAGCCGGCCGCACCGCGCGTCTGTGAGTTTCCGCATCTTCATGGGGAGAGGCTGGCCCGCGGAGCGGAGGATCACATAGGTTCGGACCACGATGATTCGCGTCAGCAAAGCTGCGCGGGGCGGTGGTACCGCGCAGTGGAGGGGGCTGCGCGGTGCCCGAGCCGGCCTCCTCGGGTCAATCCGGTGTCCGTGTCCGGGGCGCCCGTCGGAGGGATGACCGGAAGTGCGGTCACCCTGGTGGCGGATGGTGTCACTTTCGGCGCAAGGCCCCCTCACTGCTCGGCTTTCACGTGATTTCGCCGCTTTTCGGCCACCTCGGAGCCCCGGAGGGCGCCTTCCGAGGCCGTCTGGGCGTCGCCGGGCGGTTTCGGAGAGTAGTTGTGGCGCGCCGATGTACGCAGCATCACTTACGAAGGGTTATGGTGGAAACCCCCCCTCGGGCCGGTCCGTCTCCCCCCCACGGACCGGCCCGTTTTTCCTTGGCCCCGGGCGAGCGCCCGACGGGGCGACGGTCGGGGGGCGGCGGACACACCGCACGCGGTCCCCGCACATGTGCGGCGGCCGTACGGGTGAGGGGCCGCGTGCCGCCGGGCGGTCGGCGAGTGCGGCCACCCCGGCCTTTGGGGCCCTCCGCCCCGGCAGGGGTACGCTTCGCCTTCGGGGGCCGCCATACGGACAGGGGCCACCCGCGGCTGAGACCGGGCCGCCCGCCGCGCGACGCGGCGGGGCGCGCCGCGCCTGTCCGATCCGTACGGAGGGGCTGACGATCACGTGAACCTGCGCGACAAGCTGCGTGGCCTGCTGGTCAGGCTGTACGCACGCCGGGTGGAAGGTCACCTGGACACCGCTCAGGTGCCCAAGCACATCGGCGTCATCATGGACGGCAACCGTCGCTGGGCGAAGGCCGCGGGCTCCAGCACCGTCCACGGCCACCGGGCCGGCGCGGACAAGATCGGTGAGTTCCTCGGCTGGTGCAGCGAGACGGACGTCGAGGTCGTCACCCTCTGGCTGCTGTCGACGGACAACTTCGACCGGCCGAAGGAGGAGCTCGTCCCGCTCCTCGGCATCATCGAGGACGTGGTGCGCACCCTCGCCGCCGACGGACGCTGGCGGGTGCATCACGTCGGCACGCGCGACCTGCTGCCCTCCGGGATGCAGACCACCCTGAAGGAGGCCGAGCAGGCCACCGCGGACGTCGACGGCATAGTGGTCAACGTCGCCATCGGATACGGCGGTCGCCAGGAGATCGCCGACGCGGTGCGCTCCATGCTGCTGGACGCCCACGAGCAGGGCACGTCGATGGACGAGCTCGCCGAGGCCGTCGACATCGACATGATCGGGCGTCACCTCTACACCCGGGCCCAGCCCGATCCGGACCTCGTCATCCGCACCAGCGGTGAGCAGCGGCTGTCCGGATTCATGCTCTGGCAGACCGCGCATTCGGAGTACTACTTCTGCGACGTGTTCTGGCCGGCCTTCCGCAAGGTCGACTTCCTGCGCGCGATGCGCGACTACGCCGCCCGCCACCGGCGCTACGGCGGCTGAGCACACCGCGCATCCACCGCAGGTCACACGGAGTTCACCGGCGCGCCGTCATATGCCGTGGCATGGCGGCGTCCGTTCGAGGGCATAACCCAGGCAGGTCGACACCCGAACCACGGGTGTCGGATCTCAGCGGGCGGCACAGGCGCCGTCCGCCCGGGAGGCCCTTTGCACCAGCCCGACCGTGCGGTCACGGCACGGAAGAAGCGGCGGAGGGCCGGTTTCCGGCCCGCTGTGCACGAGGGCCGTCGACCGGTCCAGCTCCGCCTCGTCGCTCCCCGACCTCATCCGAGGGGGTACGTCCTTCCGTGGTGACCAGCGCAAAGCGCCACAAGCCAGACCGGCGCACCTATGTTCTCGACACCAGTGTCCTGCTGGCCGATCCAGGCGCCCTGAGCCGCTTCGACGAGCACGAGGTCGTGCTCCCCATCGTCGTGGTGACCGAACTGGAGGCCAAGCGGAACCATCCCGAACTCGGCTATTTCGCCCGCCAGGCGCTGCGCCTGCTGGACGACTACCGGGTGCGGTACGGCCGCCTCGACGCCCCCATTCCGACCGGGGACCTCGGCGGGACCGTGCGGGTCGAGCTCAACCACTCGGACCCCAGCGTGCTGCCCAGCGGCTACCGTCTGGGGGACAACGACTCCCGCATCCTCGCGGTCGCCCGCAACCTGCAGGCCGAGGGGTTCGACGTCACCGTCGTGTCGAAGGACCTCCCGCTCAGGATCAAGGCGTCCTCCGTGGGCCTCCTCGCCGAGGAGTACCGCGCGGAGCTCGCCATCACGGACTCCTCCGGCTGGACCGGAATGTCCGAACTGGCCCTGCCCGGCGAGCAGGTGGACGTCCTCTTCGAAGAGGGCCGCGTGTACGTGCCCGAGGCCGCGCACCTGCCCGTGCACACCGGGCTGACCATCCAGTCGGAGCGCGGCAAGGCGCTCGGGCGGGTCACCGCCGACGGCAACGTGCGGCTGGTGCGCGGCGACCGGGAGGCGTTCGGCATCAAGGGCCGCAGCGCGGAGCAGCGGATCGCGCTCGATCTGCTGCTCGACCCGGACGTCGGGATCGTGTCCATGGGCGGCCGGGCCGGCACCGGCAAGTCGGCACTGGCCCTGTGCGCCGGCCTGGAGGCGGTGCTGGAGCGCCGTCAGCACCAGAAGGTGATGGTCTTCCGTCCGCTGTACGCGGTGGGCGGCCAGGAGCTCGGCTATCTGCCGGGTTCCGAGGCGGAGAAGATGAGCCCCTGGGCGCAGGCGGTGTTCGACACGCTGTCGGCGGTCACCAGCAGGGAGGTCATCGAGGAGGTCACCGCGCGCGGCATGCTGGAGGTCCTGCCGCTCACCCACATCCGGGGCCGCTCGCTGCACGACGCGTTCGTGATCGTGGACGAGGCCCAGTCGCTGGAGCGGAACGTCCTGCTGACCGTCCTGTCCCGTATCGGGGCCAATTCCCGGGTCGTCCTGACCCACGACGTCGCCCAGCGCGACAATCTGAGGGTCGGCCGGTACGACGGCGTGGTCGCCGTCGTCGAGAAGCTGAAGGGGCATCCGCTGTTCGCGCACGTCACCCTGGCGCGGTCCGAGAGGTCCCAGATCGCCGCGCTGGTGACCGAGATGCTGGAAGACGGACAGATCTGACCCGCGGCTTCCCGTGAGGGGCGGTCGCCCCGTGGTCGGCGCCGTCCGGAAAGGCGTAGAGCCTAGCCGGGCGGCGTCGGCGCGTGTGCGGATTTCCGGAATCCCTCAGGACCAAACGGGATGTGAGCTTTCACACGCAACGGATAATTGCCTTGCGGCGTCGGGTTGCGGCAGAGTCTCACTCCTGTCAGGCCCCGCATACGACACACCTGTACCCCCAGCGGTATAGCACCACAGTCTCAACTCCATAGCGTCGTCGTATGCCGCCCGAGCACCACGCGGCGCTCCCTCGCAGGAGTTGCCCACCGGGCCCGCGCCTCCCGTGACCCGTAGTTGGGGAGGCCAGTGCCAGGGGCACGATTGCGTCCGCGAGGGTCACCGAAGCGGGCGATGCTGGAAGGAAACCGTGTGAGCCGGATCTCGGTCCGGGGATTCGCAGTGGCCTCGGCCACCGCGGTCACCGCTGTCGGAAGCGTCGTCGGTGTTGCCTCGGGCAGCACCGCGCAGGACAACGACGTCGAAGCGACGGCAAGCGGCACCACGCTGCTCGCGGACATCCCCGCGGGCCAGCAGGCCCAGGTGCAGACCGCCTCCCTGACGCAGCAGGCCGAAACGATGGCCATCGCCGCGGACGCGAGCGCCAAGAAGGACGCCGAGGAGGCCGCCCGCAAGGCCGCCGCCCAGACGGCGGTCGCGAAGAAGAAAGCGGCCCAGAAGGCGGAGCAGCAGGCCAAGAAGGATCGCGCGGAGGCCAAGGCCGCCGCCAGCCGTTCCGCGACCCGTGACGCGTCCAGCTTCGCGGTCCAGTCGTCCTACACGATCGCCGAAGTGCAGTCCATGGCCCGGCAGATCGTCCCGGCGGACCAGTTCCAGTGCTTCAGCAACATCGTGGACCACGAGTCCAGCTGGAACTACCGGGCCGACAACCCCACCTCCGACGCCTACGGCCTGGTGCAGGCGCTCCCGGGCTCCAAGATGGCCTCCGCCGGAGCCGACTGGGCGACCAACCCGGCCACGCAGATCAAGTGGGGCCTGGGCTACATGAACGACCGCTACGGCAGCCCCTGCGGCGCCTGGAACTTCTGGCAGGCCAACCACTGGTACTAGGAGTACCGGGAACTCCTCGGCCCCGCCCCGCTCAACCACGGCACAGCCCCGCACCGTCCTACGGTGCGGGGCTTTCGCCATGTACGGTCTGACCGACGGCTCCAGGGGGAGTGGTGGGGAGAGACGGGGGAAGAGGACGGATCATGTCGCGAGTGCCAGGGTGGCTCGGCCGGGTCGGAGCCCGACTGACCGAGGTCAGCAGGCGGCTGGAGGAGCGCCGCGCCGAGGTGGAGCGGGATCCCCGACTGGATGTCGCCGCCGCGCCGGAACCCGAACCCGAACGGGTGAAGACCCCGGGCCCCGTCCCCGAGTCGTCGCTCGCGTACACGGCCACCGTCGTCCCGGCCCGCCCCGACCCGGCGCAGGCCGTGCCCTGGGGAGTACGGGTCGCGGCCGAGGCCGGCTGGCGGCTGCTGGTGCTGGCCGGCACGGTCTGGGTGCTCATGCGGGTCATCAGCGCCGTCCAGCTGGTGGTGCTGGCGTTCGTGGCCTCGCTGCTGATCACCGCGCTGCTGCAGCCGACGGTGGCGCGGATGAGGCGGCTCGGCGTGCCGCGCGGGCCGGCCACCGCGCTGACGGCGCTGTTCGGGTTCGTCGTGATCGGTCTCATCGGCTGGTTCGTGACCTGGCAGGTCATGGAGAACATCGACCACCTCTCCGACCAGATCCAGGACGGCATCGACGAGCTGCGCAACTGGCTCCTCAACAGTCCCTTCCACGTCACCGACAAGCAGATCAACGAGATCGCCAAGAACCTGCGGGAAGCGGTCGGCGCCAACACCGAGCAGATCACCTCGGCGGGCCTGGAGGGCGTGACCGTCGTGGTCGAGGCGCTCACCGGCATACTGCTGGCGGTCTTCTCGACGCTGTTCCTGCTCTACGACGGCAAGCGGATCTGGGAGTGGTCGCTGAGGCTCGTTCCGGCGGTGGCCCGTCCGGGCGTCGCGGGGGCGGGCCCGGCCGCGTGGCGGACGCTGACGGCGTACGTGCGCGGCACGGTGATAGTGGCTCTGATCGACGCGGTCTTCATCGGTCTCGGCATCTACTTCCTCGATGTGCCGATGGCGGTGCCGCTCGCCGTGTTCATCTTCCTGTTCTCGTTCATCCCGCTGGTGGGTGCGGTGGTGTCGGGAGCGCTGGCGGTGGTCGTCGGGCTCGTCACCCAGGGCGTGTTCACGGGCGTCATGGTGCTGGTGGTGGTGCTGGCGGTGCAGCAGATCGAGGGGCACATCCTCCAGCCGTTCATCCTGGGCCGCGCGGTGCGGGTCCATCCGCTGGCGGTGGTGCTGGCGGTCGCCTCGGGCGGCATGGTGGCCGGCATCGGCGGGGCGGTGGTGGCCGTGCCGCTGGTCGCGGTCACGAACACCGTCGTCGGTTATCTGCGCGCCTACTCCCACGAGACGGCCTCGATCCAGGCGCCCCGGCCGCGCGGCGCCACGGCGATGTCCGAACCGGGCGCTCCGCTGCCGGCGGCGCCGGGTGAGGGACCGGCGCCTCAGCCTCCGACGCCGGACACGGACGCGGAGGAGCGGCCGGGGGGCACGGGCGAGGAGTAGCCGCGGGTGACCCGACACCCCGGCTGCGGGCAGCCGTGCCGCACCGCGTCGCCGTGGCTGCGGGCCGGGGGGGGCGCGGCCCGGCGTCTGCGGGATGCCTCCCCACTCTCGACTCCGCTCGAGCGGGGGACCCCCATCGCCCACCCGTGCGGCCCTGCGGCACGACTGCCCGTGGGGACGCGAAGGCGTGGAGACGTGGAAACGCGGGCGCACGGGACGGGCCCGCCCACCGGTCGGGGTGGGCGGGCCCGTGGCGCGGGGCGGTGGGCGGGGTTACTCCGCGAGGGCCGCTTCCGCGTCCAGGGTGGCGGCGACCGCCTGGACCACCGAGGCGATCTTGAACGCCTCCTGGACGACCTCGCGCTCCACGCCGGCCTTGCGCAGCACCTGCTCGTGGGAGTCGAGGCACATGCCGCAGCCGTTGATCGCGGAGACCGCGAAGGACCAGAACTCGAAGTCGACCTTGTCGACGCCCGGGTTGCCGATGACGTTCATCCGCAGACCGGCGCGCAGGTTGCCGTACTCGTGGTCCGACAGCAGGTGACGGGTGCGGTAGAAGACGTTGTTCATCGCCATCACCGCGGCGGCGGCCTTGGCGGCCGTGTACGCCTCCGGCGACAGGTTCGCCTTCGCCTCAGGCTCCAGCTCGCGCAGCACGATCGCCGAGCGCGAGGCGATCGCCGTCGACAGCACCGTGCCCCACAGCCGCTGGGCCGACAGGTCGGAGTTGCCGATGACCGAGCCCAGGTTGAGCTTCAGGTCCTTGGCGTAGTCCGGTATGCGGGACTTCAGGGAGTCGAGCGACATGTCAGCTCACTCCCCGGCCAGCAGCGCGACCGGGTCCAGGGTCTCGTCGCCCTTGGTCCAGTTGCACGGGCAGAGCTCGTCGGTCTGCAGGGCGTCCAGGACCCGCAGGACCTCCTTGGGGTTACGGCCGACGGAGCCGGCGGTCACCATGGAGAACTGGATCTCGTTGTTCTGGTCCACGATGAACACGGCACGCTTGGCGAAGCCGTCCTCACCCTCGATGCCCAGGTCGCGCATCAGTTCGTGCTTGGAGTCCGCCATCATGGGGAACGGCAGGTCGCGCAGGTCGTCGTGGTCCTTGCGCCAGGCGTGGTGGACGAACTCCGAGTCGCCGGAGAAGCCCAGGACCTGGGCGTCACGGTCGGCGAACTCGTCGTTCAGCTTGCCGAAGGCGGCGATCTCGGTCGGGCACACGAAGGTGAAGTCCTTGGGCCACGCGAACACGATCTTCCACTTGCCCTCATAGGTCTTGTGGTTGATCGTCTCGAACTCCTTGCCCTTCTCCAGCGAGACACAGGCGGTCAGTTCGAAATCGGGGAACTTGTCACCGACAGTGAGCACGGGCTCTCCTTGCAGCGGGGAAACACCCGGATTGCGGACATTTCCCATGGGTTGGACCTTGTTGATGTTGGCACACCGTGTATTGATTAGTGAAATAGCTACACTCGGTCGTGTTGATCGGAGGTAGCTATCAGTGACCGTGGGCAAGAGGCGCAGACAGCCCAGCTTCGCTCAGCTCCGCGCGTTCGCCGCGGTGGCCGAGCATCTGCACTTCAGGGACGCCGCCTCGGCGATCGGGATGAGCCAGCCGGCGTTGTCGGGCGCCGTGTCGGCGCTGGAGGAGACCCTCGGCGTCACCCTCGTGGAGCGTACGACGCGCAAGGTGCTGCTCTCCCCGGCCGGTGAGCGGCTCGCCGTCCGCGCCAAGGCGGTGCTGGAGGAGGTCGGGGCGCTGCTGGAGGAGGCGGACGCACTGCGGGCGCCGTTCACCGGGGTGCTGCGGCTCGGCGTGATCCCGACCGTCGCGCCCTATCTGCTGCCGACGGTCCTGCGACTGGTCCGCGGCCGCTATCCGCTCCTCGACCTCCAGGTGCACGAGGAGCAGACCGCGAGCCTGCTGGACGGGCTGGCCGGCGGCCGGCTCGACCTGCTGCTGCTCGCCGTGCCCCTCGGCGTCCCCGGCGTGACCGAGATCCCCCTCTTCGACGAGGACTTCGTGCTGGTCACCCCGCTCGGCCACCGCCTCGGCGGCCGGGAGGGCGTCCCCCGCTCGGTGTTGCGCGAGCTGAACCTGCTGCTGCTCGACGAGGGCCACTGCCTGCGTGACCAGGCCCTGGACATCTGCCGGGAGGCCGGGCGGGCCGACGTCCCGGCCACGACGACGGCGGCCGGACTGGGCACGCTCGTCCAACTGGTCGCGGGCGGCCTCGGGGTGACCCTGCTGCCGCGTACCGCCGTCCAGGTCGAGACCGCCCGCTCCAACCGGCTGCTCACCGCCCGCTTCGCCGACCCGGCCCCTTCCCGCCGCATCGCCCTCGCCATGCGCACGGGCACGGTGAGGGCGGCGGAGCACAGGGAACTGGCGGCGTCCCTGCGAGCGGCGATGCGGGACCTGCCGGTACGGATGGCGGGGAGCTGAGCGCCCCGCCGTCCGTGCCGTTCACTCCGTCCGGAGGCCGTCCGGGCGCATCATGCGCAGCAGCGGGGGGAGGCTCAGCAGGGTCACCGCGAGGACCACGCCCGCGCCCACGCCGGTCATCCGGAAGATGCTCGGCCAGTCCACGCCGACCGGTGTCGCGGCCATCTTCAGCAGCACCGCGCCCAGGGCCACGCCCACCACCGAGGCCAGCAGCAGCCCCAGGGCGATCGGGATCGCCGTCTGCCACAGCACCGACAGGCTCAGCGTGCGGCGCCGGGTGCCGAAGGCGACCAGGGCCGACAGCAGCTTGCGGCGCTCCCGCAACTGCTCCAGCTGGGAGACCAGCAGACTCGCCCCGATCAGCGCCAGTACGGCCACGGCGCCGACGAACAGGCCCGTACGGATCGACTCGTAGCGGTCGGAACGCTCGGTGGCGGACCACGTCAACGGAACGCTCATCGGATCGATCTCGGCCGCCGCGTTGCGCACGTACTCGCGGACGTACGGCACCGAGTCGTCGATCACCAGATACAGATCCCCCTTGACCTCCTCCGCCATGGCCGCGGGCATCGCGCCCGGGGTCATCAGGAAGCCGTTGCGCTTGTCGCCGGTCGGGTCGTCGATCGAGTCGGCCTGCTTCACCCCCTCCGGGAGCGTCCAGGTGACGGCCTCGGTCTCCGCGGGGCCCTCGGGCGTCTCCAGGTACAGCTTCCGGCCGGGCTCGTTCAGCGCCGCGGTCTCGTCGTCGTAGTCGCCGCCGCGGAGCGTGAACGCGTCACCGTCCCGGCAACCCGGCAGCTTCGCGACCTCCCGCAGGGTGGCGCAGTCGCCGATGGTCAGCCGCGCGCCGTTCTGCGGCTCCTTCTGCGGCGGCGCGTCATAGAGGTACCCCTCGGACAGGGCGTGCACCTGGCGTACGCCCTCGGTCCTCTCCAGCTTCGTCGCGGCCGCGGCGAGTTCCGTGCCCTGGGGCACCCTCACCTGCATCTGGGCCCGTGTCACGTCGTAACCGGTGTTCTTGGTGTAGTCGTCCTCCACTCCGGCGAACAGCATCTGCAGCGCGATCGCGCCGGCCACGGCCACCGCGATGCCGTTGACCATGCGGGCCGCCGTACCGCTGCTCAACTGGAGTCGACGCACCGCGAGCTGCCAGGACACGCTGCCCGATCCGAGCCGGGCGACGACCGTCTCCACGATCCACGGAAGCAGCGCGGTGACGCCGACGAGCAGACAGACGACACCGCCGGTGACCAGGTACTGGTTGAAGTCCCCGTTGTCCCGGCCCTGGCCGGTCATGGGGGACAGCATGCCGATCCCGGCCAGCGGCAGCAGCAGCCGCCACCACAGCCTGCGACGGGCCGGCCGCGCCGTGCGCACCACGCCCAGCGGCTCGATGACCACCCCGCGCAGCGCCAGCAGCGTCACCAGCACCGCGGCCCCCGGAACCGCCACCGCGACCAGCAGCGCCAGCAGCGGCGAGGGGTTCAGATAGCTCGGGAAGACACTGATCCGGAACACCTCGACGGACGCCGCGAACTCACGCCCCGCCAGGAAGAACCCGGTGCCGAACACCAGCCCCAGCAGCGCCCCGCCGAGCGCCTCGCCCGCGGCGATCCGCCGGGTCATGCCGCCGTCGGAACCGACCAGCCGCAGCGCGGCCAGCCTGCGGTCGCGCCGTTCGCCGCCGAACCGCACGGCCGCGGCGATGAACACGGCGACCGGCATCAGCAGCACCACGAAGACGACCAGGACCAGCAGCATGAGGACCGGGTCCATCTCCTCCTCGATCGGGTTGGGGTCCCCGAAGGAGTCGATGCGGCCCACGGTCCCGTCGCCGGCCCGGTCCGCGAGGCCCTCGGCGCCCGCGTAGTAGGCGAGCTCCTGCGAGCCGATGAGCCCCTGCTCGCCGATCGTCCCCACGACGTCGTACGGCAGCCGGTCCCGCAACAGCCCGCCGCCGTCGGAGTCGAGGAGTTCCTTCAGCGCGGGGGAGACGACCATGTCGCCCGGCGCGGGGAACTCCCGCAGGCCGGGCGGGAGCGGGGCCTTGCCGCCCTCCGGCTCCAGCAGCCGGCCGCGGATGTCCCGGCCGTCGAACTCGGTGTCGGTGTCCGCGGTCACCAGGGTGTCGTCGGCGCGCTCGATCTGCTCACCGTAGGTGTAGTTGAGGCGCGCCTCCCCCCGCCGGTCCCGCTCCGCCAGCGCGCCCGGCAGGGCGGTGGTGAGCAGCAGCAGCGCCACGCCCAGCCCGACGCCGACGGCGGTGAGCAGCGCGCGGGTCCAGCCCTCGCGTCCGCCGGCGAAGGCGAACCGCAGCCCCATGCCGAGATCCCGCGCCCACTGCCGTGCGGCACTCATACGACGCGCTCCATGTCCCGGGACTTCCCGTCGCGCACGACGACCTCGCGGTCGGAGTACGCGGCCACCCGCGCCTCGTGGGTGACGAGGACGACGGCGGCGTTGGTGGACCGGGCGGCCTCGGTGAGCAGCTCCATCACCCGCTCGCCGTTGAGCGAGTCCAGCGCGCCGGTCGGCTCGTCGGCGAACAGCACCCGCGGGCCGGTGACCAGCGACCGGGCCACGGCGACCCGCTGGCCCTGACCGCCGGAGACCTCGCCGGGCCGCTTCTTGCGGACGTCGTCGACCTCCAGGCGCTCCATCCAGGCCAGCGCGGCCCGCTCGGCCTCCTTGCGGGGCGTGCCGTTCAGCCGCAGCGGCAGGGCGACGTTCTCCACGCAGGTGAGCTCCGGGACGAGCTGCCCGAACTGGAAGACGAAGCCGAACTCCGAACGCCGCAGGGCGCTGCGCTCGGCGTCGCTCATCGTGGTCAGCTCACGCCCGTTGTACATGATCGACCCGGAGTCGGGGGTGACGATCCCGGCGAGGCAGTGCAGCAGCGTCGACTTGCCCGACCCGGAGGGCCCCATCACGGCGACGACCTCGCCGGGGTGGATGGAGAAGGCGGCGCCGTCGAGCGCGGTGGTGGGGCCGTAGGCCTTGCGCAGGTCCTGGGCGGTGAGCAGGGAGCCGGCGGGAACGGGGGCGGTCATCGGGTCACCGCCGCACGGAGCTTGTCGAGACGCGCCGCGGTCAGTTCCAGCCAGCGCAGGTCGGCCTCGAGGTGGAACAGGGCGTGGTCGCAGATGAGCTGGTCGGCGAGGTCGCCGGTGCGCTTGCGGTCGGTGAGGATCCGCATGCCGCGCAGGTGCTCCGAGCGCTGGGTGTCGAGGATGTCGGCGGCGTCCCGGCTGGTGAGCAGGGCGAGGACGACCTTGGTGTAGAGCGTGGACTGGAGGTACGGCTCCGGCTTCTCCGGCGTGGCGAGCCAGCGCTCGACATCGGTGATGCCGGCCTCGGTGATCGCGTACCGCTTCCGCTCGGGACCGCCGCCGGTCTCGATGCCGTCGACCTCGACGAGCCCGTTCTTCAGCAGGCGGGACATCGTCGAGTAGACCTGGCCGTAGTGCAGCGGCCGGTCGTGACCGAACTTCTCGTCGAAGGCCCGCTTCAGGTCGTAACCATGGCGCGGGCCGGACTCCAGGAGTCCCAGGAGGGTGTGACCGATGGACATGCGGAGCACTCTACACACGGTGTATACGCAGTGTGTATACGCGGGGTGCGCGGCACGTGGTCAGGGGCGGGAAAGCCCAGGTGGGGGCCGATTGTCACGGTTCTGCCACCGGGGCCCGGGCGCGATCGGCCCGGCCGGGCGAGGCCGCTCAGGCCGAAGGGGGTCCGGAGGCGGAGCCCCTGGGGGGACGGCCCCGGCGGGGCAGGGGCCCCGCCTCGCCGGGCAGCCTCCCGGCCTCCGCGAGAGCCCGCCGCAGCAGGAACTCGATCTGCGCGTTCGCCGAGCGCAGCTCGTCGTTGGCCCAGCGCGCCAGCGCCTCGTACACCGAGGGGTCCAGCCGCAGCAGCACCTGCTTGCGCTGCGGCCGGCCCTGGGGGGCCGGGCCCCCGGACGGAGTCGTCACTGGTAGAGCGTCCCGGTGTTGAGGACCGGCTGGGCGGAGCGGTCACCGCACAGCACCACCATCAGGTTGGACACCATCGCCGCCTTCCGTTCGGGGTCCAGCTCCACGATGTCCTGCTCGGCGATCCGGGCCAGCGCCGACTCCACCATGCCCACGGCGCCCTCCACGATCTTCTGCCGCGCCGCCACGACGGCGCCCGCCTGCTGCCGCTGGAGCATCGCCGAGGCGATCTCGGGAGCGTACGCGAGGTGGGTGAACCGGGACTCGATGATCTGCACCCCGGCCGCCTCCACGCGCGCGTGCAGTTCGACGGCGAGCTTCTCGGTGATCTCCTCGGCGTTGCCGCGCAGCGAGAGGCCGTCCTCGTCGTGGGCGTCGTAGGGGTACTCGATGGCGATGTGCCGCACGGCCGCCTCGGTCTGGGTGGAGACGAACTCGACGTAGTCGTCCACCTCGAAGGTGGCCTGGGCGGTGTCCTCCACCCGCCACACCACGACCGCGGCCAGCTCGATCGGGTTGCCGTAGGCGTCGTTCACCTTCAGGACGGCGGTCTCGTGGTTGCGCACCCGCGTCGATATCTTGGTGCGCGAGGTGAGGGGGTTCACCCAGCGCAGCCCGTCCTGCCGGATCGTGCCCCGGTAGCGGCCGAAGAGCTGCACCACCCGCGCCTCGCCCGGCGCCACCATGTTCAGCCCGCACATCGCGAGGAACGCGGCGACGGCGACCAGGATGCCGCCGATGATCAGCAGGGCCTTGGCGCCGGCCCCGCTCACCGCCGTGGCGCCGATGATCATCCCGATACCGGCCATCAGGCCGACGAGGCCGAGCAGCAGCGCCAGTCCGCCGCCGATGCTGTGCGCCGCGAACTCCCGCACGCGCGGGGCCGGCATCTCGGGCACATCGGCCGTGACCTGCGTGTCGTGTGTGGACATGGGTGATCCCCCGTTTCTCCGGGCGCCCGCCGAGCGGCTAGCACCTGTCTAGCTAAGTGATAGCACTTTACCCGATCACGGCAACCCCGCACCCCTCTCGTACGTCGGTTCCATTGGGCCGGGTGCTGATTGTCACGCCCGTAAAGGCAGGATCGGCGGCCCTTTGTCATAGCTCCCGGTGTTAGCTTTCTGAGCTGACCCGAGCGGCGAACTGGTGTGGCGGTAGAGCACACACGAACGAAGCGGAGCGGAACGGACGCATGGGACGAGCGGAAGAAAGACGCGCGCGACAGCGCGGTGGGCGCCGTGCGGCATCCCAGGGCCGCCGTTCGTCGGGCGCGGTCGGCCGCGGCGGCATACGCCGCCTCTTCACCTGGAAGAAGATCTTCGGCACGTTCTTCGGCCTCTGCCTGCTCGGCATGGGCGCCTTCATCGTGCTGTACATGGTGATCGACATCCCCGAGGGGAACGCCGACGCCGAGCTGCAGGGCAACGTCTACGAGTACAGCGACGGCTCGATCATGGCCCGCAGGGGCTACAACCGCGAGATCGTCGACCTCGCCAAGGTGCCCAAGGACGTCCAGCGCACCTTCGTCGCCGCCGAGAACAAGTCCTTCTACAAGGACTCCGGCGTCGACCTCAAGGGCACCGCGCGCGGCCTGCTCAACACGGTCTCCGGCAAGGGCGCGCAGGGCGGTTCGACGATCACCCAGCAGTACGTCAAGAACTACTACCTGACGCAGGAACAGACCGTCACCCGCAAGCTGAAGGAACTGGTCATCTCCCTGAAGCTGGACCGGGAGAAGTCCAAGGACTACATCCTCGCCGGCTACATCAACACCAGCTACTACGGCCGCGGCGCCTACGGCATCCAGGCCGCCGCGCAGGCCTACTACCGCGTCGACGCCGAGGACCTGACCGTCGAGCAGGGCGCGTACCTCGCCGCGCTGCTCCAGGCGCCGAACCAGTACGACTGGGCGATCGCCAGCGACACCGGCAAGAAGCTCGTCCAGGAGCGCTGGAACTACGTCCTGGACAACATGGTCGAGCAGAAGTGGCTGGACCGGGCCGACCGCCAGGACATGAAGTTCCAGGTCCCCGAGGAGCCCAAGGCCGCCCCCGGCATGGAGGGCCAGACCGGGTACCTGGTCGAGGCGGCCAACACCGCGGTCAAGCGGCAGCTCGTCGCCCAGGGCACCGCCGAGGACATGAAGCAGGCCGACGCCATGCTGGACCTCGGCGGCTACACCATCACGCTCAACGTCGACAAGAAGAAGCAGAAGGCGCTGGAGGAGGCGGTCAAGACCGAGCTCACCAGCAAGCTGGACCCCGAGAAGCGCGAGGTCGACGCCGACGTCCAGGCCGGAGCCGCCTCCGTCGACCCGAAGACGGGCGCGGTCCTGGCGATGTACGGCGGCGTGGACTACGTGAAGCACTACCGGAACAACGCCACCCGCGACGACTACCAGCCCGCCTCCACCTTCAAGCCGCTGATCCTCGCCGCGGCCGTGGACCAGGACGCCGAGACCCAGGACGGCGTGCCGATCACGGCGAACACGATCTACGACGGCACGAGCGAGCGCCCTGTGATGGACGGCGGCAAGGAGGTCGGCTTCGCGCCGCCCAACGAGGACGACCGGAGTTACGGCGACGTCACCGTCCAGGAGGCGATGAACAAGTCCGTCAACTCGGTCTTCGCGCAGATGGGCATCGACGTCGGCATGACCGAGGTGGTCGAGACCGCGGGCGAACTCGGCATGGAGACCGAGGGCATGCCCCCCGTGCCCGCGCAGACGCTGGGCACCATGGGCGCGAGCCCGCTGGAGATGGCCGGCGTCTATGCGACCCTCGCCAACCACGGCAAGAAGGTCACCCCGGCGATCGTGAAGTCGGTCGAGCACAAGGACCGCGCGGTCGAGTTCCCCGACCCGATCGGCGAGCAGGTCATCAGCCGCGAGGCCGCCGACACGGTGACCTCCGTGCTCACCGGCGTGGTCGACGACGGTACGGCCCAGAAGTCCGTGCGGGACAACCCGCTGCGCAACGGCCAGGCGGTCGCCGGCAAGACCGGTACGTCCGACAACAACAAGTCGGCCTGGTTCACCGGCTTCACCCCCGAACTGGTCACCTCGGTCGGCCTGTTCGGAGAGGACTCGAAGACGTTCGCCCAGGTCCCGATGTACCGGGCGGCCGGCGTCGACTACCGCGTCAACGGCGGTGGCCCCCCGGCGCAGATCTGGGCCGCCTACACCTTCGGCGTCATGGACGAGGTCACCGAGTTCGACCTGGAAACCAAGCAGGGCAACGCGGTGAGGAAGCCGAGCAGCTCGCCGTCGGTCTCGCAGTCGCCGTCCGGGACGCCGAGCGACGAGCCGACGAGCGAGGAACCGACCACCGAGGCGCCGCCGGAGACCTCCGCGCCGCCGGAGACCTCCGCGCCGCCGAGCTCCGCACCGCCGACGTCGGAGCCGCCGGCGGACCCGACCACCCCCACATCGCCGACGTTCGAGCTCCCGGGGGGCCCGGAGGACCCGGGGGACGACGAGGAGCAGTAGACGGGACGCACGAGGGGCGCCCGGTGACCGCACCGGGCGCCCCTCGTCGTACGACGGCTCAGCCGTGGTTCAGCTCGAACCACACCACCTTGCCCGTGCTCAGCCGGGTCGCGCCCCAGCGCCGGGCCAGCCGGTTCACCAGGTACAGCCCGCGCCCGCCCTCGTCCGTGGCCCGCGCCTGCCGCAGCCGCGGCAGCTGCGGCACGTCGTCACCGACCTCGCAGCGCAGCACGTCGGTGCGCAGCAGCCGCAGGGTGACCGGCCGCGTGGCGTACCGCACGGCGTTGGTCACCACCTCGCTGACCAGCAGCTCGACGGAGTCGCTCAGCTCCTCCAGACCCCAGCGGGACAGCGCCCGCCGGGCGAGGCGGCGGGCCCGGCCGGGGGCCGCGTCCTCCGGCTCCAGGAACCAGTACGCCACGTCGCTCGGCGCGATCCCGTCGAAGCGGGCGGCGAGCAGCGCGATGTCGTCGTCCCGGTCGCCCGGACCGAGCATGTCCAGCACCTCGTCGCAGAGCGCCTCCAGCGGCGGCGGATGATCGGGCCCGGTCAGCTGCGCGGTCGCGGCGAGCTTCTCCCGCAGCTGCTCGATCCCGGTCCACACGTCCCGCAGCCGGGACTCCACCAGGCCGTCGGTGTAGAGCAGCAGGGTCGCCCCGGCGGGCGCGTCCAGCTCCACGGCCTCGAAGTCCACCCCGCCCACGCCGATCGGGGCGCCCGCGGGCACCCGCAGCACCTCGGCCCGGCCGCCCAGCTCCAGCAGGACGGGCGGCGGGTGGCCGGCGTTGGCGATGGTGATGCGGTGCGCGACCGGGTCGTACACCGCGTACAGACAGGTCGCCATGCGGTCCACGCCGAGCCGCTGCGCCTGCTCGTCGAGGTGGTGCAGCACCTCCTGCGGGGGCAGGTCGAGCCCGGCCAGGGTCTGCGCGGTGGTGCGCAGCTGGCCCATGATCGCCGCCGACGTCATGGAGTGCCCCATGACGTCGCCGACCACCAGCGCGACCCGGCTGCCGGGCAGCGGGATGGCGTCGTACCAGTCGCCGCCGACCCGCGCGGTCTCCGCGGCCGGCAGGTACCGGGACGCCAGCCGCACCCCGGTGCAGCGCGGCAGGTTCTCCGGCAGCATCGTGCGCTGCAGTTCGTCCGCGATGTACGCCTCCCGCCCGTACAGCACCGCCTTGTCGATGCCGAGGGCGCTGTGCGTGGCGAGCTGCGCGGCGACGAGCAGGTCATCGGCCTCGAACGGGATGCGCTCCGGGCGGCGCAGGAACAGCGCCGCGCCGATCACCCGCCGCCGGCCGCGCAGCGGCGCGAGGACCGCCCGCTGCCCGTCCGGCACGGCCGACGCGCCCTCCTCGCCGAGCAGTTCGGGCAGCGCGGCGCGGGCCGCGGGCGCGTCGGTGAACACCGGCCGCACCCCGCGCAGCACCTCGGCGAGCGCGCTGCCGGGCCGCACCGTGCACAGCTCCGCGCCGACCGAGTCCAGCTCGGACGGCTCCGGCGGGGCGACCGGGGTGAACCCGCCCTCGGTGTCCCGTTCGGCCGGGATCCGGTCGGTGCGGCGCAGCCGCAGCACCAGCGGGCCGGTGGGCCGCTCGTCGCCGACCGGCAGCGGATCGCGCAGGTAGACCAGGATCGCGTCGGAGAAGGTGGGCACGGTGGCCCGGCACAGCCCCATCACGATCTCGTCCAGGTCGATGCCGCGGGCGATCCGCCGGGTCGCGGCGCCGACGAACCGCAGCCGGTCCCCGTCCCGCCGCATCGGCGTGGGCCGGCCGGGCTGGGCGGACTGCCCGGTGCGCCGCTCCTTGCCGTCGGAGCCCACGACCGGCTGCACCGGGATGCCCTCGGGCGCGGGACGCGGCCGGTGCGTGTCCGGGCCGGCGCCCTGTCCGGCACCCGGCTGGGAGTGCTCGGATCCGGGCCCGGCCGCCGGGTCCTGGCCGGTGCCGCCGGGAGGCACCGTGTCCGGCGACGCGGCCCCGGACGCGGGGGGCTCGCCGCCGGAACGGCCCTGTACGGGTAAGGCGGCGGCCCCGGCGCCCGGCACACGCTCCGGTGGCGGGGTACGCAGGAGCGCCCCGCGGGGATCCGCGGGGTCGACGCCCGGCTGCGGGCGTTCGAAGGAGGTCGGCTGCTCCGTCACGCGTGTCGAGTCCATCCGTCCGGCGCACGCCGTGCGCGCGGTTCGTCCCGCCGGAACTCCGATACCCGGAATACGTGCCCCCGGAACGGATTTCCCGCGTGGTCAGAGGTTGTTCCTGTGCCGCCGGCTGGCCCTTCCCGGCCGGCGCCGGTGTTTCCGTACCCCTCGCTCACGTCCTGCCGCCCCTCGGTGACGATCGGTCAAGCCTGGTGCGCGTTCCGGTGATTGCTGCCCCGCACCTTGCGGAGGACGATCCTACGTTTCCCGCCCGGGGGCGCAGCAAGGGTCTCACGAGGACGCGTGCGCCGGAGTGCGGTCCCAGTCCCGTGGCAGTGACGGTATCGTCCACGACGGGTCCGGGCGCCAGTTCTCCCACCCGTCGGCGAACGGCGTTCCCCAGGCCTCGATCACCGCCACCGCGGACCGCCCGGCCTCCCGCACCCTCCCGGCCAGCGCGGAGTCCACCAGACCGTCCCGCCGGGCCTGCGCGAACTCGTCCTCGTCCAGCCAGGACCAGTTCCGGTCCGGGCGCACGGAGATGTCCAGGAAGTGGTCCTCGGAGTCCACCCCGCCCGCCCAGCGGGCCAGCGGGGCCTCCAGGTTCACGTACCAGTTCCTGAACCGCCAGCCCGGGTCCCAGAACAGCCACACCGACCACGGATCGCCGGGCCGGGCCAGCTTCAGCACACCGGTGCCCAGCCAGCGGCCCCGCCCCACCGTGCGCGGCTTGGTGTACCGGGTGCCGAGCGGTTCCCGGTGCACCGGCGTGCCGTCGGCGAGCACCGGCTTCACGCACTCGGTACCGGGCGCCATCCACACCGCGAGCAGTTGCGGGTCGTCGCGCACGACCGTGACGGGGCGCGCGATGTGGATGCGCGCGCCGCCGTTCTCCCGGTACCGCCACAGGATCTGTGTCCCGGGCGCCCAGTGTCCGGCCGTCCCGCCCGTTTCCCCTGCTCCGCGCATCGTCGCTCCGTCCTCCGCCATGGCCAGATAGTAGGTGTCACGGCCATACGACGCCGTGGCCCCCCGTCACGGTTCACACCCGGTGCGCGAGGCGTTACGGGCGCGTCATGCGCAGGACGTCCAGCGCCTCGTCGAGCTGCTCGACGGTGAGGTCGCCGCGCTCGACGTAGCCGCCCTCCAGGACCACCTGCCGGATGGTCTTCCGCTCGGCCAGGGACTTCTTGGCGACCTTGGCGGCCTCCTCGTAGCCGATGTACTTGTTGAGCGGGGTGACCACGGACGGCGAGGACTCGGCGTACTCCCGGGCCCGTTCCCGGTGCGCGACGATCCCGTCGACGGTGCGGTCGGCGAGCAGCCGGGAGACGCCTGCGAGCAGCCGCACCGACTCCAGCACGTTCTTCGCGATGACCGGCAGCATGACGTTGAGCTCGAAGTTGCCGGAGGCGCCGGCCGCGGCGACGGTCGCGTCGTTGCCGGTGACCTGCGCGCACACCATGAGCACGGCCTCCGGGATCACCGGGTTGACCTTGCCGGGCATGATCGAGGAGCCGGGCTGGAGGTCGGGCAGACTGATCTCGGCGAGGCCGGTGCGCGGTCCCGACGCCATCCACCGCAGGTCGTTCGCGATCTTCGTCAGCCCGACGGCGATGGTGCGCAGCTGCCCGCTGGTCTCCACGACGCCGTCGCGGGCGCCCTGCGCCTCGAAGTGGTCGCGCGCCTCGGTCAGCGGCAGCCCGGTCGCGCGGGCGACCTCCTCGATGACGGCGGCGGAGAACCCCGGCGGGGTGTTGATGCCGGTGCCGACGGCGGTCCCGCCCAGCGGCAGCTCGGCGAGGCGCGGCAGGGAGGCGTTCAGCCGCTCGATCCCGTACCGCACCTGGGCCGCGTACCCGCCGAACTCCTGACCCAGGGTCACCGGGGTGGCGTCCATCAGGTGGGTCCGTCCGGACTTCACCACGTCGGCGAACTCCTCGGCCTTGCGCTCCAGGGACGCGGCGAGGTGGTCGAGGGCGGGGATCAGATCGCGGGTGACGGCGGCGGTCGCGGCGATGTGGAGGGACGAGGGGAAGACGTCGTTGGACGACTGCGAGGCGTTGACGTGGTCGTTGGGGTGCACGTCGCGCCCCAGCCGCTCGGTGGCGAGCGTGGCGAGGACCTCGTTGGCGTTCATGTTGGACGAGGTACCGGAGCCCGTCTGGAACACGTCGACGGGGAAGTGGTCGTCCCACCGGCCCTCGGCGACCTCGCGGGCCGCCTCCTGGATCGCCTCGGCGACGTCCTCGTCCAGCACCCCGAGCCGGGCGTTCACCCTGGCCGCGGCGCCCTTGATCCGGGCCAGGGCCTCGATGTGGGCGCGCTCCAGGCGCTGCCCGGAGACCGGGAAGTTCTCCACGGCGCGCTGGGTCTGCGCGCGCCACTTGGCGTCGACCGGTACCTTCACCTCCCCCATGGAGTCGTGCTCGACGCGGTAGTGCCGGTCGTCGTCCGTGGTCGTCATCGTCGTACCTCCGAGCATGCACAGCAGCGGTGTCCGACGAGCGTATTCCCGGACGGCCGCCGCCCCACCGCAGGAGGAGCGCGGCGGGGCGGCGGTCCCGTGGGGGGAGGTCAGCCGTTCTGGAGGGCGATGTCGTCCAGGAGGAAGCTGGTCTGCAGGCTGCGGTCCTCGCTGGCGGTGAAGGTCAGGGTCACCGTCCGTCCGGCGTACGCCGACAGGTCGACCGACCGCTGCACGTAGCCGCTGCCGGCGTCGACGTTGGACAGGGTGGCGAGCGTGGTGCCGCCGGCCCTGACGGTGAACCTGTCGTACGCGGTCGAGCCGGACTCGTCGGTGTCGATGTGCAGCCAGTAGGTCAGCGACGCCCGGGAGCACCCGGCCGGCACGGTCACCGTCTGGCTGAGCGACTCGGTGCTCGTGGACCCGTTCCCCGCGAGCCAGGCGAACCGGCTTCCGCTGTGGGGCGACCGGCCCGAGTGGGCGCCGATGGCCCCGATGGTCCCGGTCCACGGCGAGGTGCCGCTCTCGAACCCGCCGTTCGCGACCGCTCCGGCGGTGTCGCAGCCGCCGCCGGTGCCGGTGTCCACGGCCCGCTGCCAGAGCGTGTACGCGATGCCGTCGGACGCGCGGTCGAGCCCGGTGGTGTTGATGTTGGCGAGGGTGTCGCAGGAGGAGTGGTAGCAGGGGTCGTACGCCCTGTTCGCCGTGCCGCCCCACTTGGCGGCCTGCGCGGAGGTCTTCCGCGCGCCGGCGCCCATCGCGTAGCCGGAGGTGGGGATGGAGTACTGCTCGAAGGAGTAGTCGTCGCTGCGCCCCGCGCCCTCGGTGTTCTCCTCCGGCTGGAGGCCCAGCGAGTCCCAGTACGCCTTCATCGGCGCGGCGGCCGAGGAGGTGATGTGGTTGATGAAGTAGCCGCCGTTGGTGGAGGCGATCATGTCGAAGTTGTAGTACGCCTTGATCTTCGAGCGCTCGGCCGACGACAGCGAACGCACGTAGAAGTCGGACCCGTTGAGGCCCTGCTCCTCGTCGGTCCACCAGGCGAAGCGGACCCGGTTGCGCATGGCCGGGTCCTGTTGGGCCAGTGTCAGGGCGTTCTCGAGCAGGGCGGCCGAGCCGGAGCCGTTGTCGTTCATGCCGGGCCCGGCCGAGACGCCGTCGAGGTGGGCGCCGAACATGTACACGTTGCCGGCGTCGCCCCCCGGCCACTCGGCGATCAGGTTGGGCCCGGCCCCGCTGGTGCAGCCGGAGGTGCACGGCTGCTCGGTGACGGTGTACCCGGCGGCCTGCAGCTTGCCCTTCACGTAGGCGACGGAGTCGCGGTAGCCCTGGGTGGTGGACCGGCGGTTCCCGCTGTTGCGTCCGGCGATGGCGCTGAGTTCGCTCAGGTGCGCCCGCACCTTGGTCACGTCGACGTCGGGCGCGGCGGCGGCGGTGCTCGCGGCGGGCGCGGAGTCGGTGGCCGCGGCGGGGAGTGTGCCGCAGCCGAGCACGACGGCGAGCGAGAAGCCCGCCACGGCGAATCTTCGTTTCACCTTGTCTCCTCCGGGAGGTGGCCGTGGGGTGAGCCACACAGGATTGACATGGCATGAGCATGTCGGAGTGGCGAGAAGACTCACAGTGTCGGTCGAGCCAGTCAACGGAGAAGGCGGGGACGGAACCTGATTGTCCGAAAGAAGCACACGGGATCCGCTATGCGGACAGCGGTGATCGGCTCCTCGCACGCCGGAGAGGCTGAGCTCCAGCCTCTCCGGCGTGCGAGGAGCGGGGCCCGGGGCGGCGCCCCGGGGCCGGGAGCGGCGAAGGGCGGCGGGGGCGAGGGAACCTCGCCCCCGCCGCCCGCCCCGTGGGACTACGCCAGCCCGGGCCCCCGCACCGGAATCGACGTGAACGTCGGCTGCTGCGGCGAAGGATCCTGGAAGAAGTCATTCCCCTTGTCGTCGACGACGATGAACGCGGGGAAGTCCTCCACCTCGATCTTCCACACCGCCTCCATCCCGAGCTCCTCGTACTCGACGACCTCGACCTTCTTGATGCAGTCCTGCGCGAGCCGGGCCGCCGGCCCGCCGATGGACCCGAGGTAGAACCCGCCGTGCGCGCCGCACGCGTCCGTGACCTGCTTGCTCCGGTTCCCCTTCGCCAGCATCACCTTGGACCCGCCGGCGGCCTGGAACTGCTCCACGTACGAGTCCATGCGCCCGGCCGTCGTCGGCCCGAACGATCCCGACGCGTACCCCTCCGGCGTCTTCGCGGGCCCCGCGTAGTAGACCGGGTGGTCCTTCAGGTACTGCGGCATCTCCTCGCCCGCGTCCAGCCGCTCCTTGATCTTCGCGTGCGCGATGTCCCGCGCCACGACCAGCGGTCCGGTCAGTGAGAGCCGGGTCTTGACCGGGTACTTGGTCAGCTCGGCCAGGATGCCGTCCATCGGCTGGTTGAGGTCGATCCTGACGACGTCGCCCGACTCCTCGAGCTGCTCGTCGGTCGTCTCCGGCAGGAACCGCGCCGGGTCGGTCTCCAGCTGCTCCAGGAAGACGCCCTCGGCGGTGATCTTCGCGACGGCCTGCCGGTCCGCCGAACACGACACCGCGATCGCGACCGGGCACGACGCCCCGTGCCGGGGCAGCCGCACCACCCGCACGTCGTGGCAGAAGTACTTGCCCCCGAACTGCGCCCCGATCCCGATCCTCTGGGTCAGCTCGAAGACCTTCTCCTCCAGCTCCTTGTCCCTGAAGCCGTGCCCGAGCGGCGAGCCCTCGGTGGGGATCTCGTCCAGGTAGTGCGCGGAGGCGTACTTCGCGGTCTTCAGCGCGTACTCGGCCGACGTGCCGCCGACGACGATCGCCAGGTGGTACGGCGGGCAGGCGGCCGTGCCCAGCGAACGGATCTTCTCCTCCAGGAACTTCATCATGGAGGCCTCGTTCAGGACGGCCTTGGTCTCCTGGTAGAGGAACGACTTGTTGGCCGACCCGCCGCCCTTGGCCATGAACAGGAACTTGTACGCGCCGCCGTCCGTCGCGTACAGCTCGATCTGCGCGGGGAGGTTGGAACCGGTGTTCTTCTCCTCCCACATGGTGAGCGGGGCCATCTGCGAGTAGCGCAGGTTCAGGTTCCTGTACGCGTCGTAGATGCCCCGGGACAGGGCCTCCTCGTCGCGTCCCTCCGTCAGCACGTTCTGCCCGCGCTTGCCCATGACGATCGCCGTACCGGTGTCCTGGCACATCGGCAGCACGCCCGCCGCCGCGATGTTCGCGTTCTTCAGCAGGTCCAGGGCCACGAACTTGTCGTTGGCCGACGCCTCGGGGTCGTCGATGATGCGGCGCAGCTGGGCGAGGTGCGCGGGGCGCAGATAGTGCTGGATGTCGTGGACGGCCTCCTCGGCGAGCTTGCGCAGCGCCTCCGGCTCCACCTTGAGGAACGTCCGTCCGTCGGCCTCGAAGGTGGAGACGCCCTCGGAGGTCACCAGCCGGTAGGGGGTGGTGTCCTCCCCCATGGGGAGCAGATCGGCGTACTCGAACTCAGGCATCTCGCCCATTCCTCACTCGACAGGAAGTCTTCCGGAGCGGCTCGCCCCCGGGGCGCCGAAGCCTGTGCGGAGGGCCCGATCGTGCTCGGCCCTTCGGACCTCCGCGCGTTCGGGCCCTCCGCACAGGCGCGCCCCTTCGGCTCGCTCGCCGCCGCCCGCCGACGTCGGCGGGCGCCCACCAGCGTAGGACCTGCTTTTCGCGGTGAGCCTGTGAGGTTGTCCTCACTCGTCCCCGCCGGGGGGTAGTCGCGATCTATCGCGTTTCGGTACGCTGCTGCCGTGGACCTTCAGAAGCACGCCCAGCAGCCGGACACGGCACCGCGGACGGCCGAACTGCGCGCCTCCGACGCCGACCGGGACCGTACCGCCGGCCTCCTGCGCGAGGCCCTCGCCGAGGGCCGGCTCACCGCCGACGAGCACGCGGAGCGCGTCGAGGGCGTGCTGGCCGCCA
The DNA here is from genome assembly GCF_055633275.1 of Streptomyces sp. 12E. NCBI lineage: Bacteria > Bacillati > Actinomycetota > Actinomycetes > Kitasatosporales > Streptomycetaceae > Streptomyces > Streptomyces sp. 12E. Next base: position 4,685,810 of record NZ_JBVNCJ010000001.1, read on the forward strand.
AGACGGTCGGTGAGCTGGAGGCGTTCGTCCGGGACCTGCCCGCGGCCCACCAGCGGCACGCGGCGCACGCCTCCGCACCCAGTCGCCCCACCAGCGGCGCGATCCCGGTGGACCCCGACGACAACGTGGTCGCGGTGTTCGGCGCCGCCACCCGCAAGGGCCGCTGGCGCACAGGCCGTCGCATTCACGCGTACGCGGTCTTCGGCAGTGTCGAGATCGACCTCAGCGAGGCGCTGTTCGACCACCAGCAGGTCATGATCAAGTCGTTCGCCGTCTTCGGCAGCGTCGAGATCCGCGTCCCGGAGAACGTGTCGCTGCGCGGCATGGGCGGCGGCGTGCTCGGCTCCTTCGAGGTGGACCCGCTCGACGCGACCGACCCCGAGGCCCCGGTGGTCTACGTGGACGGCTGGGCGGTGCTGGGCTCCGTCGAGGCGCGGCCCAGGCGCGGCAAGCTCGTGGCGGACATCCTCGACCGGGTGCAGCGCAAGGTCGACCGGAGCGTGCGCAGACACCTGGGTCACTGACGCGCGGTTGGGAACTCAGTGCATAGGCGCGCGCACATCGGGTAAGCCTTGCTGCATCGTGTCTCGCTCGCGAAGCCGTCGTCAGGAGTAGACCGTGCTGCAACCGCCGCATTCGTCCCTGCAGATAGCCGCTGTTCCGGCCCGGCGAGCGGCAGCGCTGGACAGGGACCAGGACGCCCCCTGGCACACCGAGGCGGTGTGCCGGCGCGACGAGGCGGGGCTGTTCTTCGCACCCTCGAAGGAACCCACCGCCGCCCGGCTCTCCCGCGAGGAGGCGGCCAAGCGCGTCTGTGCCCGCTGCCCGGTGATGGTCGAGTGCCGCGAGCACGCCCTGCTCCAGCCCGAGCCCTACGGCGTCTGGGGCGGCCTCACCGCCGCCGAACGCCGAGTGGTCCTGGCCCGCCGCAGGCGCCGCGAAATGGAGCTGAAGAAGACCCCCCGCCCGGGCCGCATCGCGGCAGCGGGCTGACCCGCACGCGCAGAAGGAAAGGGCGCTCCCTTCGCACGGGGGGCGTCCTTTCGGCGGCGGGTGGGTCGACCCGCCTCAGGGGCGTGGGGCTGTGACATGTGCGGCTCCGCCGCGTGGGCGCTCCCTTCGCACGGGGGGCGTCCTTTCGGCGGCGGGTGGGTCGACCCGCCTCAGGGGCGTGGGGCTGTGACATGTGCGGCTCCGCCGCGTGGGCGCTCCCTTCGCACGGGGGGCGTCCTTTCGGTGCCGGGTGGGTCGACCCGCCTCAGGGGCGTGGGGCTGTGACATGTGCGGCTCCGCCGCGTGGGCGCTCCCTTCGCACGGGGGGCGTCCTTTCGGTGCCGGGTGGGTCGACCCGCCTCAGGGGCGTGGGGTTGTGACATGTGCGGCTCCGCCGCGTGGGCGCTCCCTTCGCACGGGGGGCGTCCTTTCGGTGCCGGGTGGGTCGACCCGCCTCAGGGGCGCGGGGAACTGCGCGACCAGCCCCCACGCACCCGCACTCACCCGCGCGCCGCAGGCACAGCGCACTCACACGCCGCGCCGCAGGCCTTTCGTACCGAAGTGACGTTTCACTTGGCCCGGTCGAAGTCGACCGCGCTGTAAGCCCGCAGCTTGCTGAGCCGGTGCTCGGAGTCGATCCTCCGGACCGTTCCCGACTTGGACCGCATCACGATGGAGTCGGTCGTGGCCGTCTCCGACCGGTACCGCACCCCGCGCAGCAGCTCGCCGTCGGTGATCCCCGTCGCCACGAAGAACACGTTGTCCCCGGTGACCAGGTCCTCCGTGGTCAGCACCCGGTCCAGATCGTGCCCGGCGTCGACCGCCCGCTGCCGCTCCTCGTCGTCCTTGGGCCACAGCTTGCCCTGGATGGTCCCGCCCAGGCACTTCACCGCGCAGGCCGAGATGATGCCCTCGGGGGTGCCGCCCACCCCGAGCAGCAGGTCGATGCCCGTGCCCTCGCGCAGCGCGAGGATCGAGCCGGCCACGTCGCCGTCGGAGATCAGCTTGATGCGCGCCCCGGTCTCCCGGATCTCCTTGATGATGCCCTCGTGCCGCGGCCGGTCGAGGATCACCACGGTGACGTCCTCGGGGGTGACCCGCTTGGCCTTGGCGACCCGGCGGATGTTCACGTTCACCGGCGCGTTGATGTCGACGAAGTCGGCGGCCTCGGGGCCGGTGACCAGCTTGTCCATGTAGAACACGGCCGACGGGTCGAACATCGAGCCGCGCTCGGCGGCGGCCAGCACCGCGATGGCGTTCGTCATGCCCTTGGCGGTCAGCGTCGTGCCGTCGATCGGGTCCACGGCGATGTCGCACTCCGGGCCGGTCCCGTCGCCCACGCGTTCCCCGTTGAAGAGCATCGGGGCCTCGTCCTTCTCGCCCTCGCCGATGACGACGACGCCGTTCATCGAGACGGTGGAGACGAGGGTGCGCATGGCGCGCACCGCGGCGCCGTCGGCGCCGTTCTTGTCGCCGCGCCCTACCCAGCGGCCGGCCGCCATGGCCGCGGCCTCGGTGACCCGTACGAGCTCCAGGGCGAGGTTGCGGTCGGGGGCCTCGGACGGGACATCGAGCTCGGACGGCAAGTGATGGTGTTCGGTCATCGGAGCGCACCTTTCTGTACGACGACGGCCGGATGAGGGTGTGGGACACGACTCTATCGCCAGTCCGACAGAATGAGCAGGGCCCCCCACGGATGAGCGCACCGGGCACCTGCGACGATAGGGGGCGTGGCAGGAACGAGCAGTGTGCAGAAAACGGCCCGGGACATGATCCTCTCCCTGGCGGTCATCATGCTCGTCGCGGGAGTGGTCTGGCTGTTCATCCCGCACGAGGACGGTGAACCCGACATCAAGCGGGTCGACTACCGGGTCGACCTGCTCACGGCCCGCCGGGCCGCCTCCTACCCCGTGGCCGCGCCGGAGGGCCTGCCGGAGGCGTGGAAGCCCACCTCCGTCCGTTACCGGGGCGCCGAGTCCGAGGCCTGGCACCTCGGCTTCCACGCGCCCGACGGGGAGTACGTGGCGGTCGAGCAGTCCGTGGGCAAGCGGTCGGCGTTCATCGAGGACGCGACGCAGGGCGCCGTGAGGACGGAGACCACCCAGCAGATCGACGGCGAGACCTGGACGCGCTACGAGGGCGACCACTACGACGCGCTGGTGCTGGAGGGCGCCGAGGGCTCGACCACCGTCGTGACCGGCACGGCGTCGTTCGGGCAGCTGACGAAGATGGCCGGGGCGCTGCGCACCGAGTGAGCGGAACCCACAGGGGGCGGGGCCCCTCCGGATCGGCCGATCCGGAGGGGCCCCGCCCCCTGTGGTCCGCGCCGGTGGGGCTCAGACGGTGGTGACGACCTGCTCGTACTCCAGGCGCGGGGAGCGCGGGAACCACGCGTCCGGCCCGGGGCGGCCGATGTTGACGACCATCAGCGGGGTGTGGTCGTCGTCCAGGAACTCCTTGCGGAGGCCCTCGAGGTCGAGGCCGGTCATCGGGCCGGCGGCCAGGCCCGCGGCGCGCACGCCGATGATGAAGTAGGCGGCCTGAAGGGCGGCGTTCAGCGCGGCGGAGCTCTCCCGCACCGGGCGCTCACCGAAGACGGCGTCCTTGGCCTGCGGGAAGTGCGGGAAGAGGTGGGGCATCTCCTCGTGGAACTCGTTGTCCGCGGAGAGGATCGCGACCAGCGGGGCGGAGGCCGTCTTGGCCTGGTTGCCTTCCGCCAGGTGCCGGACGAGACGCTCGCGGGCCTCGGGGGAGCGGACCAGCGTGACGCGCAGCGGCGACTGGTTCATGGACGTGGGGCCGTACTTGACCAGGTCGTAGATCGCCCGCACCTGCTCGTCGGTCACCGGCTCGTCGGTGAAGGTGTTGGCGGTGCGCGCCTCGCGGAACAGCAGGTCCTGGGCGACGGGGTCAAGGGCGAGAGACATGCGTGAACCTTCTCGGGGGTACCTCGGCCCGTATTTCCGTGTATGGAGCACGGACCTGTTGACGGATCCGACCGTACGCCCTTGAAGTTCAATGTTCAATTAAATGTGGAGCTCGGTGATCCACTTCACTGACCGGCCTCCCCGGCGTCGTCCGCCCCGGCCTCCTCCTCCGCGAGCGCCGCGTCCAGCCGGGCCCGCGCCCCGTCCAGCCGGCGCCGGCACACCCTGGCCAGCTCCTCGCCCCGTTCCCAGAGCGCGAGGGACTCCTCCAGCGTCGTACCGCCCGTCTCCAGCCGTCGTACGACCTCGATCAGTTCGTCCCGCGCCTGCTCGTACCCGAGCGCCTCGGCCGCCGCCGTCTGCTCCGTCTTGCTGGTCATCCGCCCACCCTAAACATCGACTCGGACAGTGAACTCGCCCTCGGACACCCGCGCCCGCAACACCTCACCGGCCTCCACCCCGGCCGGATCCCGCACCGCGTGCCCGTCCGCCCGCTGGAGCACGGCGTACCCGCGCTTCAGGGTCGCGGCGGGGGACAGGGCCACCACGCGCGCGTGCGTGTGCGTCAGCTCGGAGTCGGCCCGGTCCAGCCGGTGCCGCAGCGAGCGCCTGACCCGCTCCAGCAGCGCCGTGACCTCCTCCGCGCGCGCGTCGACCATCCGGTGCGGATCCTGCACCGAGGGCCGGGCCAGCGCGTTCGCCAGCCCCCGCTCCTCCCGGTCCAGCAGCGCCTGGACGCAGCGCCGCGCGCGGTCGCGCAGCATCCGTACCCGCTCGTGCTCCTCGCCCACGTCCGGCACCACCTTCTTGGCGGCGTCGGTCGGCGTGGAGGCGCGCAGGTCGGCCACGTGGTCGAGGAGCGGGTTGTCCGGCTCGTGCCCGATCGCGGAGACGACCGGCGTACGGCACGCCGCCACCGTCCGCACCAGCTGCTCGTCGGAGAACGGCAGCAGGTCCTCCACGCTGCCGCCGCCCCGCGCCACGATGATCACGTCCACGTCGTCGACCGCGTCCAGCTCCTTCACCGCCTGGACCACCTGCGGCACCGCGTGCACCCCCTGCACGGGCACATTGCGCACCTCGAAGCGGACGGCGGGCCACCGGTGCCGGGCGTTCTCCAGCACGTCCCGCTCGGCCGCCGAGGCCCGCCCGCACACCAGCCCGATCAGCCGCGGCAGGAACGGCAGCGGCTTCTTCCGCTCCGGTGCGAACAGACCCTCCCGCGCGAGGGACTTCTTCAGCTGCTCGAGGCGCGCCAGCAGCTCGCCCACCCCGACCGGCTTGATCTCGGCGGCCCGGAGCGACAGCTGCCCGCGCGGCGCGTACCACTCCGGCTTGCAGTGCACCACCACCCGCGCGCCCTCGCTCACCACGTCCGCGACCGCGTCGAACACCTGCCGGTAGCAGGTCACGCTCACGGAGACGTCGTACGACGGATCGCGCAGCGTCAGGAACACCACCCCGGCGCCCGGCCGCCGGGACAGCTGGGTGATCTGCCCCTCGACCCACACCGCGCCGAGCCGGTCGATCCACCCCCCGATCAGCCGCGACACCTCACCGACGGGCAGCGGCGTTTCCGCAGACGTGTTGAGAGCCATGTCCGCGAGAGTAGTGCGCCCCACCGACAACGCACCGTGACCGGGCCCCGCGCGCGGCCCTTACGATGGGACGCATGACCGCTTCGCCTGGCCGCCGTGTCCTGCTCGCCGCCCCCCGTGGCTACTGCGCGGGAGTGGACCGCGCCGTGATCGCCGTCGAGAAGGCCCTGGAGCAGTACGGGGCCCCCGTCTACGTCCGGCACGAGATCGTGCACAACAAATACGTCGTGCAGACCCTGGAGAAGAAGGGCGCGATCTTCGTCGAACGGACGGAGGAGGTCCCGCCGGGCAACATCGTCATGTTCTCCGCGCACGGCGTCGCCCCCGTCGTCCACGAGGAGGCCGAGCGCGGCCGGCTCGCCACCATCGACGCCACCTGCCCGCTGGTCACCAAGGTCCACAAGGAAGCCGTCCGCTTCGCGAACGACGACTACGACATCCTCCTGATCGGCCACGAGGGCCACGAGGAGGTCATCGGCACCTCCGGCGAGGCCCCCGACCACATCCAGCTCGTCGACGGGCCGGGCGACGTGGCCAAGGTCGAGGTCCGCGACCCCTCCAAGGTCGTCTGGCTCTCCCAGACCACCCTCTCCGTCGACGAGACCATGGAGACCGTCGACGCCCTCAAGGAGAAGTTCCCCCAGCTGATCTCCCCGCCCAGCGACGACATCTGCTACGCCACGCAGAACCGCCAGCTCGCGGTCAAGCAGATGGGGGCCGAGGCGGACCTGGTGATCGTGGTCGGCTCGCGCAACTCCTCCAACTCCAAGCGGCTGGTGGAGGTCGCCAAGCTGGCCGGCGCCCGTGCGGCGTACCTGGTGGACTTCGCCGACGAGATCGACGAGGCCTGGCTGGAGGGCGTGACCACGGTCGGCGTCACCTCGGGCGCCTCGGTGCCGGAGATCCTGGTCGAGCAGGTGCTGGAGTGGCTGTCGGGGCGCGGCTTCGAGGACGTCGAGATCGTCAAGGCCGCCGAGGAGTCCATCACCTTCTCGCTGCCCAAGGAGCTCCGCCGCGACCTGCGCGAGGAGGCGGCGGCCCTGGTGGCCGAGCGCGGCGGCTCCGGGGCGTGATCCGTGCGGTGCCGGTGGGGCGGGGGTGACGGCCGTGGAGGCCGGATCCGTGACGTTGCGTCGTACGTCGTAACGTAGGGCCATGCAGATCTTCGGCGTGGACATCGGCGGTTCCGGGATCAAGGGCGCCCCGGTCGACCTGGACAAGGGGGACCTGGCGCAGGAGCGCTGCAAGGTCCTCACCCCGCACCCGGCCACACCCGACGCGGTGGCCGACGGCGTGAAGCAGGTCGTCGACCACTTCGGCTGGACCGGACCGGTCGGGGTCACCTTCCCGGGTGTCGTCACCGGCGGCACCACGATCCGTACGGCGGCCAACGTCGACAGGAGCTGGATCGACACCGACGCGCGCGTGCTGCTCGGCGACCGCCTGGGCGGCCTGCCGGTGACGGTGGTGAACGACGCGGACGCGGCCGGCGTCGCCGAGATGCACTTCGGCGCCGGACGCCACCACCGGGGCACGGTGATCCTGCTGACCTTCGGCACCGGCATCGGCAGCGCCCTGTTCGTGGACGGCGTCCTCGTCCCCAACAGCGAGCTGGGCCATCTGGAGCTGCAGGGCCACGACGCGGAGAAGCGCGCCTCCAGCAAGGCCCGGGAGGACCACGACCTGTCGTGGGAGGACTGGGCGCACCGGGTGCAGAAGTACCTCGCCCACGTGGAGATGCTCTTCTCGCCCGAGCTGTTCATCATCGGCGGCGGCGTCAGCCGCAAGTCCCACAAGTTCCTGCACCACATCCAGGGCATCAAGGCGGAGATCGTCCCCGCCCAGCTGCAGAACAACGCCGGCATCGTGGGCGCGGCGATGCGGGCGGCGACGGGCGCCTAGGCCTGCGGCCGGGCGGGACGGGTCCGCGCGGCGCGCCGGTTGGCCGCGCGGACCCGGCGCATCCTGCGGGCGAGCACGATCAGCCCCGCGACCAGCGTCCCGCCGTAGAGCCACCCGGCCTGGGTGGCGAGGCCCGTCACCATGCCCATCAGCCGGTCGCCGGTGCCGCCGCCGCCCTCGTCGGCGAGCGGGACCAGTCCCACGGCGAACGCGATCGGCACCACCACGGGCGCGACGAGCAGGTCCCCCTCGCGCACCCACAGCGCGGTCAGCACGCACACGGGCGGGAAGAGCACGCCGTACACGGTCTGCGACGCCCCGAACAGCGCCTCGGTCAGCAGACCGAGGACGAGCATCGTCAGCCCGCAGAACAGGACCGAGCCCAGACCGGTGAGCCGCAGGTTGGGCAGCCGCCGGACCGCGGGCGGGAAAGCGGGCCGGTCCTCCGGCTCACGGACGGGCCGGGCGGACCGCGCGGCCCCGGCCTCCACAGCCCGCCCCGCCTGCGCAGGCAGCGGCGGCTCGGCCGGTCCGGCCGGGCTGTCACGTCGCGGTCCGTACCGTCCATACCGCGCGGGTCGCGTCCTGTGTTGCTCCACTGCACCAACGTAGGTCGTTTTATGTGCCGAACGGCGTGTCAGACACGCCGGGGAACGGAGCTCGGCCGGACGTTCGACTACGTCGCCGGGGAGCGGGCGGGCACGCCGTAGACTGGTGGATCGGCCCACACAGCCCCGTCGGCCGGTCCTCGCCCCCATCCTCACGTACGGGAAGTCGCAACGTGTCGCTCACGATCGGAATCGTCGGTCTGCCGAATGTCGGCAAGTCGACCCTGTTCAACGCCCTGACCAAGAACGACGTGCTGGCGGCCAACTACCCGTTCGCCACGATCGAGCCGAACGTCGGCGTCGTCGGCGTCCCCGACCCCCGGCTGACCAAGCTGGCCGAGATCTTCGGCTCCCAGCGGGTCCTCCCGGCCACGGTCGACTTCGTCGACATCGCCGGCATCGTGCGCGGCGCGTCGGAGGGCGAGGGCCTCGGCAACAAGTTCCTCGCGAACATCCGCGAGTCCGACGCGATCTGCCAGGTCATCCGCGCCTTCAAGGACGAGAACGTCGTGCACGTCGACGGCAAGGTCTCACCGAAGGACGACATCGAGACGATCAACACCGAGCTGATCCTCGCCGACCTCCAGACCATCGAGAAGGTCCTTCCCCGCCTCCAGAAGGAATCGCGGATCAAGAAGGACGTCGCGCCCAAGGTCAGGGCGGTCGAGGAGGCCAAGGAGATCCTGGAGAAGGGCGACACGCTGTTCTCCCAGGGCATCGTCCAGGGCACCGAGCGCGCGGAACTCCTCCACGACCTGCACCTCCTCACGACGAAGCCCTTCCTCTACGTCTTCAACGTCGACGAGGACGAGCTGACCGACGACGACTTCAAGGACGAGCAGCGCGCCCTGGTCGCCCCCGCCGAGGCGATCTTCCTCAACGCCAAGCTGGAGGCGGACCTCGCCGAGCTGGACGAGGACGAGGCCCTCGAGCTCCTCCAGTCCGTCGGCCAGGACGAGCCCGGTCTCGCCACCCTCGCCCACGTCGGCTTCCGCACCCTCGGCCTGCAGACCTACCTCACGGCCGGCCCCAAGGAATCCCGCGCCTGGACCATCAAGAAGGGCGCCACCGCCCCCGAGGCCGCCGGTGTCATCCACACCGACTTCCAGAAGGGCTTCATCAAGGCCGAGGTCATCTCCTTCGACGACCTGGTCGAGGCGGGCTCGGTCGCGGAGGCCCGCGCCAAGGGCAAGGCCCGCATGGAGGGCAAGGAGTACGTGATGCAGGACGGGGACGTGGTGGAGTTCCGCTTCAACGTCTGACGGCATGCCAAAACCTGCGCCCGACCCGCCTGTTGGCGGGTCGGGCGCAGATGTCTGTCCGCGGTGGGTCCTCGATCCCGCGACGCGGTGACAGCGTTTGCCGGGCGGCGTGGCGGCGACGCGGTCTCAGACCCTGACGACCTCCACGGAAGGGCCGCACAGGAGTGTCAGGTCCTCGGGGTCGGAGGTGAGGACGGTGACCGGCTGGGGTGCGTTGCGGGCGATGGCGGCGAGAGCGGCATCGATGGCGTACTTGTGGCCGTGAAGGTGATGGGTGCGAAGGAGGGCGGCGGCCCGGTCGGTGATCTCCTTGGTGACGTCGTGAACGTCGACGCGGGAGAGGATCCACTTGATGCGGGCCGGGTGGATGCGCTCGTAGTCGGCCTCGAGCGTGGTCATGGCGCTGGTGGCGACGCGGACGCCCTCCTCCGACGCCGCCTGGACCAGGGCCACGACGGTGCGGTCCTTGCGGTAGAGCTTTGAGAGTCCTTCGCTGTCGAGGAGGAGGGTGCCGGGCATCAGGCGGCGGCCCCGCCGGCCTGCCGGTGGTCGTGGCGCAGCAGCGCCCGGGCGGCCTCGACCTCCTCGCGGGTGAGAGCTTCGTTGTCGGTCTCGAAGTCGGCGACGATCTCCCGCAGCTTGTCCATGGCGACCCGCTGTTCGAGAGCCTCGGCGACGTAGGCGGAGAAACCGCCGGGCCCGACATGGGCGCGTACGGCCTCGGCGAGATCCTCGGGCAGGCTGATCGAATACTTCCTACTACCGCTCATGGTGCCGATCCTACCGGCGGTCGTAAGCCTGGAGGTGTGAATGGCTGCCCCAGGGCTCGGTAGATCCGCGCGGAGCGGCGGAAGCCGGTCGAGGCCCGGTGTGGGCGGTGGGAAGATGCCGGGGAGGGGCGGAGAAGGGCGGGAAGCGTGGGGCGGGGCGAGCGGGACACGGTCGCGAGGGGAGCGCGACTGTATGAGGCGGCGCAGGCAGTGGTCGGTGACCACGGAAGGGCGGTGGAGGCGGTACGGGCGGCACTGAAGCCCATCCATGACGCGGCGGTGAAGCGGGAGCTCGACGCCATTCCCGTCGCCCGGCTGCAGGACGTCACCGAAGGGCGGCTGCGGTTGGGGAGCGTCGAGAAGAGCGGACTGCGCACCCTGGGCAGTGTTCTCGAAGCGGGCCCCTACCGGTTGCGGCAGATTCCCGGTGTCGGGCAGCGCACCGTCGACCAGATGCTCGCCGCCGCCCGCAGGCTCTCCGAGGCTGTGCACGAGACCGTGGCCGTCCACATCGACGTGGACCGGCTGGAACCGCGCACCACCGCGCTCGTCAGGGCCCTGCACGTCCTGGTGGAGGCCGGCCCGGACGCCCGGCGCGCGGTCGACAAGGCCACCGCCCTGGCGGAACGCCTCGGTCCGTTGCTGGCCGACGCGAGGCCCGCCACCGGAAGGGTCCGGATGCTTCTGGCCGGCCGGGAGAAGAAGGCTCGCGTATGGGCGGCGGTCGCCGAGACCCGGTCGCTGGTGGACGAGGCGGAGCGTGTCGGCCTGCCCGAGCTGCTCGCCCAGGCGTCGGTGGACCTGCTCCGGGGGCTCTCGTCCGACGTCACGGCATGGGTGGACTTCGAACTCCGCTCCGCCGAGTACTACAGCCTGCTCGCCGAGATTTCCGGGCGGCTGCCGGACGCGGCTGCCGCAGAGGGCTTTCTGCCCGACGAGATCGCGGAGCGGGTACGGACCCAACACCTCGACGACACGCACCGGCGGGTCTCCCTGCGCGGTTACCAGGCGTTCGGCGCACGGTTCGCGCTCGCGCAGCGCAAGGTGATACTCGGCGACGAGATGGGCCTCGGGAAGACGATCCAGGCGATCGCCGTCCTCGCCCACCTGGCAGCCGATGGACAGAGCCACTTCATGGTCGTCTGCCCGGCGAGCGTCCTCGTGAACTGGACACGGGAGATCGAGGCCCGCAGCGCCCTGCGCGTCACGGTGCTCCACGGTCCCGACCGGCACTACGCGTTCGCCGACTGGAAGGGGCGGGGTGGCGTTGGGGTGACCACGTACGACGCGCTGCGCGGCTTCCCCGCACCGGACGGCGGGGAGGTCGGGCTGCTGGTGGTCGACGAAGCGCACTCCGTGAAGAACCCGAAGGCCAAGCGGTCCCAAACGGTCGGCCTGTGGGCGGAGCGTTGCGAGCGCACCCTTTTCATGACCGGAACCCCGATGGAGAACAGGGTCGTGGAGTTCCGCAACTTGGTCCAGATGCTCGACGGCGACGTCGCGGACTCGCTCGGTGAACGGGACGCGTTGGCCGGATCGGTCGCCTTCCGCAAGGCTGTGGCCCCGGTCTACCTGCGGCGCAACCAGGAGGACGTGCTGACGGAACTCCCGAGCCTTCAGCAGACCGACGAGTGGGAGGAGCTGAGCGCTTCGGACGAGGAGGCGTACCGCGAAGCCGTGCGCGCGGGCAACTTCATGGCCATGCGCAGGGCCGCGTACATGCGCCCCGAGAAGTCGACCAAGCTGAACCGACTCCGGGAGATCGTCCAGGAGGCCGGCGAGAACGGGCAGAAGACGGTGGTCTTCTCCAACTTCAAGGACGTACTGGGCGTGGTGAAGGAGGCCCTCGCGGCCGGAACCGCCACGGCCACTCCGGTGTTCGGTCCGCTGACCGGCGGCGTCCCGGCCCAGCGTCGCCAGGAGATCGTCGACGACTTCGCCGGTGTCCAGGGCCCGGCGGTGCTCCTGGGGCAGATCCAGGCAGCGGGCGTCGGCCTCAACATGCAGGCCGCCTCCGTCGTCGTCATCTGCGAACCCCAGATCAAGCCGACGATCGAGCATCAGGCGGTGGCCCGGGCCCATCGTATGGGTCAGGTCAGGCCGGTTCGCGTGCACCGTCTCCTCGCCATCGAAGGCGTGGACGAACGCATGGTGAAGATGCTGGAGACCAAGACGCGCCTGTTCGATGCCTATGCCCGCCGCAGCGCCGTGGCCGAAGCCACCCCGGACGCGGTCGACGTGTCGGACACCGAGCTGGCACGTCGGATCGTCGAGGAGGAACAGGCACGTCTGGGTATGACGGACGAGAGGCCCACGTCATCCGAGTAAGGGTGTCCTCCGGTCCGCAGCCAGTCCGCAGGACACCAGTAAACAGCCGTCGGGAGCCAACACATGTCAACGGGGAAACCGCAGGTCAGGGCACTGTGCGAGGTTCCGCCGCAGATCAGGATCAGTCCGCGGACATTCCGCTTCAACGTGTAGCGGATGCTGCGTCATCACGTCGCTGATCTGGCACACATACAGCTCAGAAGGGGTCCGGTCTTTCGGGGCCGGGCTCCTGGTCTTTTCCCGTACTGGGAGGGCGCGGAGCACACGCGTCGGCATTGCGATACCATTTCTTAATCAAAATTGATATCGTTGACGTGTTGTCGGGCCGCGGAGGGATGGCTGATGGCCAGGACTGTGATTGATCTGGACGACGAGATCGTCGAGCAGGCGATGCGGGTGTACGGCGTGAAGACCAAGGCCGCTGCAGTACGGGCAGCCATGGAGGAGGGGGTGAAGCTGCGGCTGCGCCGGGAGCTGTTCGATGCCATCGACGAGGGGGAGTTCGAGGACGCGTTCGCGGAGATTCGCTCGCAGACCGGGCCGCGTCATCCGGACGGCACGCTCAAGCGTGACGGCGGAGTCTCGGCGGCGTGAAGGGGCGCTATCTCATCGACAAGTCGGCGCTGGCCCGTCGGGGCAAGGCAGCGGTGCGGGCGCGGCTGGACGTGCTGGACCGCGACGGGCTCCTCGCGGTTTGCGCCCCGACGGAGTACGAGGTTCTGTACTCGGCTCGCGGCAAGCCCGAAGCGCTGCGCCTGCGTACCCTGCTCCGCGGCTTCGACTACTTGCCCTGCAACGATCAGGAGTTCGAGCGGGCACTCGAGATCCAGGGCCTGGCGCTGAACGCCGGCTTCCACCGCGCGCTGTCGCTGGCCGACGTCCTCATCGCGGCAACCGCTGAACGGCACCGGGCCACGGTCCTGCACTATGACGGCGACTTCGACATGATCGCCTCGGTGAGCGGGCTGAAGGCCGAGTGGGTCGTGGAGCCCGGTACGGCCGACTGAGCCGACGGGTGCCGGTGCGGCCGACTGAGCCGACGGGTGCCGGTGCGGTCGGTGTTCTCGTGCCGGAAAAGAGCTGCCCTTTCGTCACCTGCCGCCGTGGCGGGACCCGGCCGGTCCATTCACAGGAGGCGACGGCCGCGGTCCCGGCGCCCGTCGGCCTGCGTCGGTCGGCCAGGCGGCGGTGAGGCGTGAGCGCCACTCGCGGCAGAGGAGGGCCTCCAGCTCGGCATCGGTGATCGTGGCTGCGTCGTCGATCAGGTGACGGGCGAAGCGCTCGGCGTGGGGTCCCCGGCCAGTCCGCAGGACACCGTAAAAGGCCGTCGGGAGCCAACGCGCGCCAACGAGTAACCCCAGGTCAGAGCCCTACGCAGGGCTCCTCCGCAGGTCAGGATCGGCTCACAGGGGTCCGCCTCGACGTGTGACGCGCTCTCGCCGTCGTACGCACAGCTCACGAAGGAGCCGGCCCGTTCGGGGGCGGCTCCTTCGGCGCGAGGGTGCTGACTTCAGCGGTCGGCGTCAGCCGCTGACGGTGATGTTCGAGCTGCCGCTGCTCTGGTAGCCCTCGGTCGCCATGACCATGTAGTACCTGAACTGGCCGAGGTTCATGCCCGCGCGGGCCCAGGCGTCGAAGTGGTTGCCGGTGGTGATGGTGCCGGAGCCGCTGGTCACCTTCGACTGGCGGACGCTCCAGTACTGGTCGAAGGTGCGGGTGCCCTCGACGGAGGGGGCGTTGTACCGCGTCGTCCTGTAGATGTCGTACGTGCCGCCGTCGCTGTAGACGGTGCCCCTGTGCTGACCGGTGGGCCGGTAGCTGCCCCAGTTGTCGACGATGTAGTACTCGACCAGCGGGTTCGAGGTCCAGCCGTAGAGACAGCCGTAGCCGTTGCCCGACGGGTTGAAGTACCCGGTGTAACGGACCGTCCGGCGCCCGCCGTTGGCCCAGCCCTTGCCCGCGACGAAGTTGCCGCAGTTGGTCCACCGGGTGCTGTAGCTGCCGCCGCCGTTGAGGGTCATGGAGACCGAGCCGCCGCCGTCGGTCCAGAACGTGTAGTACATGCCGTCGTAGCCGGTCTGGTTGGTGGTGATGGTGGTGGCGGCGTGGGCGGTGCCGGGCAGCAGGAGCCCGGACGCGGTGGCCAGCGCGGCGGCGCCGCCGGCGGCGCCGGCGAGGAAGCCCCGGCGGCTCAGGCCGGGGGGAACGATCGTCTGCTGGGTCTGGTCCTGCTGCGTGCCGTCCTGGTGCATGCTGCTGTTCCCTTCCGATGAAGGCAGGTGGGGGGCCGCGCGGCCATCTGCCGCCCGGCGGCCTCGCATGGGACGCGGCGGGAGGTGCCCGCCGTTGTGCGGTGCCGAGCGACCGGGCCCCCGTCGCGGGACGCGAGGGGGAACGCGGTCTTCTGCTTCGGCGGCCTCAGTTTTCTGAGAGCTTCATGACCCTGTCAATACTTTCGACGTCCTTTCGGAAACATCTCCGCACTCGAAGGGGTGTGAAACGCGTGCATCTTTCCTGTTCCAGTCGTCGATCACGCGGGACTGTGCCCAGGGTGAAGAGGGGTTCGGGTCGGGTTGGAACGCAAGTGTGTGTAGTCGATCCGAAAGTTTCGGAACCGGGAGAGGGGCGCGTCGGCACTCCGCCGACGTGCCGACGCGCGGGCCCCACCGCCGTGTCCGTGCCGCCCCGGTGCTAACCCGCGACCGCCCGCAGGGCCGCCTCCCGCACGCGGGCGGTCGCGTGTCCTGGCAGGTACCGGCCGGCGTGCAGCCGGCTCGCGGCGGCGGTCGTCGCGTCCCTGCGGGCCCGGTCGGTGAGCAGGTCCGCGCAGTGCCGGGCCAGGTCCTCGGCGGTGTCGGCGAGGGCCAGGTGCTCACCGGGGACCACGTCGAGGCCCTCGGCGCCGACCGTGGTGCTGACCACCGGCACGCCGTGCGCGAACGCCTCGAGAATCTTGATGCGGGTCCCGCTGCCCACGCGCAGCGGGACCACGACCAGGTCGGCGGCGCGCAGGTGGGGCGCCATGCTCGGGACCGCGCCGGTGACCTCGACGTGCGGGCCCGCCAGCGCGGCGACCTCCGGGGTGGACGCGCCCGCCAGCACGACCGTCGCGTCCGGCACCCGCTCGCGGATCAGCGGCAGGATCTCCCCGGTCAGCCAGGCGGCCGCGTCCGCGTTGGGCTCCCAGTCGAAGGAGCCCTGGAACAGGATGGTCGCACCGCGGCCGGTGCGCGGCGGCCCCGGCGGGCGGGCCGGGTAGGTGTTCGGCACCACCACCGTCCGCCCCGTGCCCAGCCGGGCGGCGTCGCGGGCGCAGGCGACCACGGCCACGTCCGCCTCCCGGGCCACCCGCCGGTGGACGCGGCCCCACCAGGCGATCGAACGCCGTGCCTGCACGCGCTGCCACGGTGTCAGCGGCACGCCCCACACGCCCCGGCCGAGCCGCGACCAGCGGCGGATCAGCACGTCCTCGAAGTCGTCCACGTCGACGACGGTGCGGCCGGTGAACCGGCCGCGCAGCGGCAGCCAGGCGCGTTCCCGGTTGAACCACACCACGTCGTAGCGGGTGCCGGTCGACCAGCCGGGCAGGACGGGCGCGAGCGAGCGCCGCTGGTGAGCGGCGTAGGCGGCGGACGGCCCGCGCGCGGCGATCTCCAGGAAGGCGCGGGCGCCCGTGTACGGCGGTACGGCGGCGACCCCGGTGCGGGCGAAGCGGACGGTCTCGTCCGGCGGCGGCACGGTGTCCGGCGGCGCGAGGAAGAGCGCGTCCACCGGACCCAGTCCGGCGAGCGCCCCGGTGACCAGGTCCATCCGCTGCACCGCGCCGCCGGCGGGGCGGCGGGGCAGGACGTCGCTGACGAACAACGACCGGATCACCGGACGGCCCTCCCCTCCGGCTGCGCCACCGGGCCGGCCTCCTCGCCGGGGCCGGCCCGCGGCGCGGTCACCGCGTGCCGGACGGCCAGCAGCGTATAGCCCAGTCCCACGGCCCAGCCGATCACCGTCGCCCACATGATGCCGTCGACCCCCCACGCGTGGCCCAGCGCGTACGACAACGGCAGCCGGACCACGCCCAGCGACGCCACCGTGCAGATCAGCGGCACGACGGTGCGGGCGATGCCGTTGAACCAGCCGTGCAGCACGACCGTCAGCGTGTAGCACAGGAAGAACGGCGCCGTGATGAGGATGTACCGCTCGGTCACCAGCCGGGTCTCGGGGCTGCCGGAGAACAGCGCGGCGATCGGCCCGCGTCCGGCCAGCAGCAGCAGGGACACCACCGCGGTGAGCGCGACGCCCAGCCACACGGCGTGGCGGACCCCCTCGCGGACCCGCGCGGTCCGGCCGGCGCCGGTGTTCTGCGCGGTGAACACCATCAGCGCGCCGGACAGGTTGAGGAACAGCACGCTGGTCAGCAGCTCCAGCCGGGCGACGACGGTCAGCGCCGCGAGGGCCTCCTCACCGAACGGCGTGATGATCCACACCAGCACCAGCACCCCGACGCCGATCAGCAGGTACTGCACGGCCATCGGCGTGCCGATCCGCAGGCCGCGCCGCACCTCGGCGCGCACCGCGGCGGCCGTGACCGGGACGGCCCCGGACGGCCGCGGCCGGCGCTGCTCGCGCACCAGGCGGGTCAGGCCGACCGCCGCGGTCAGCGCGTTGGAGGCCAGCACGGCCAGCGCCGCGCCCGCGATCCCGAGCCGCCAGGGACCCACGAACAGCCAGGCGAACAGCGCGTTCAGCACGCTCGCGGCGATCATCAGGGCGGTGGCCCGGCGGACGTCGCCGCGGCCGGTCAGGACCGCGCACACCGCGCCGAGCGCGTAGACCGCGACCATGCCCGAGCACAGCGTCACCACGAAGGTCCGGGCCTCGGCGGCGACCTCGCCGGTCACGCCCGTCAGCGCCAGCAGCGGCGCCGCGGCCAGCACCGCGACCGCGGCGCAGAGCGCCGACCACACCGCGGTGCAGGCAGCCAGCGCCAGCAGCGCGCTCGGATCGTCACGCCGCCCGGCGCCGGCGAGGTGCCCGAGCCGTACCGTGAACGCGCCGGACACACCGGTGAACAGCGAGGTCAGAATCGCGTACAGCGGCTGTGCCGCGCCCAGCGCGGCCAGCCCGGTGACGCCCACGTACCGGCCGACGACCGCGCTGTCGACCAGCAGGTAGCCCTGCTGGAGCAGATTGGCCAGGGCCAGCGGGGCCGCGGTGCCGACGATGCCGGTCAGGACCGGGCCCCGGGTCAGGTCCGGCACGTCAGTCTCCGGGCATGGTCAGCAGCTCGTCGAGCCACGCGTCGTCGTCGCCGTCGTCGTCCGGCGCGTCCGTGTCGTACTTGTTCTCGATGAGCCGGGCGACGGCGGCCACGGTGCGCTCGCTCATCAGGTCGACGGCGTCGAACTGGCGGCCGAGGCAGGCGGAGAGGCTGTTGCCGATGGTCAGCGCCATGATCGAGTCGGCGCCCAGGTCCCGGAAGTCGGCGTGGACGTCGATCTCCGGGTGGCCGAGGGTGTGCGCCAGGCAGCGGCCCACCATCCGTTCCCGGTCGGTGTAGCCGTCGTCCGGACGCCCGGTGAGCCGCACCTCGGTGGACTCCACGGCTTCGCGCACGCGGGCGAGGCTCTGCCGGGACCGCTCCTCGAGCGCCGCCAGTCCCGTCTCGATCTTTCCCTCGATGTCCGCGGACAGGGCGACGTGGTACGTCGGCAGTACGCTCATCAGGTCGCTGCCGTAGTTGATCTCACCGGCGAAGAATCCCGCCCGGTCCCCGCGCAGCGCCGCGTCGATCAGGCCGAGGCCGGTACGGGTGCGCAGCGACCGGAACACCAGGTCCTCGCTGACGCCGGTGGCCACCGCCATGCCGACCTCGCGCCAGGCCACCCAGTCGACGCTGACCACGCGGTGCTCCGGTGTGTTCAGCGTGCGGGCCAGGTGGTCCAGGTAGAGGTTCGCGGCCGCGTAGTCGGCCTGCCCGAGGGCCGGGAACACCGCGGCCACCGAGGACATGTGCAGCACGAAGTCGGGCCGGTCGTCCCGGGTCAGGTGGTGCAGCAGGAACGCGCCGCGCAGCTTCGGGCGCAGGACGGACGCGAACTCGTCGGCCTCCCGGTACGCGATGAGGTTGTCGCCGGGCACGCCGGCGGCGTGCACGATGCCGTCCACCCGGCCGTGCGCGGCTCGGATCGCGGCCAGCACGTCCGCCAGCGCGGCCTCGTCGGCGACGTCGGCGGCCACCGGGTGCACGCCGGCGCCGAGCGCGGCGATCTCGCGGACCGCCGTGACGCGCGCCGCGGCGGGGTGCTGCGGGTCGGCGGCGACCGCGTCCCACTCGGCCTCGGGCGGCAGGGCGGTGCGGCCGAGGAGGTACAGGTGGACGCCGGGGGCGCCGGCCGCGAAGTGCCGGGCCGTCTCCAGACCGATGCCGCCGAGACCGCCGGTGATCAGGTACGCGCCGCCGGGCCGCAGGTACGCGTCGCGGACCGCCGGGACCTCGGGCAGCTCGGCGAAGGACTCGCGGTACTTGTCCGTGCCGCGCAGCGCGTACACGCCGGCCTGCGCGGCGAGGATCTCCGTGCGCAGCAGCGCGGCCGGCACCGCGTCGTCGACGTCGAGCAGCCGGACGGTCACGTACGGGTACTCCCGGCCGATCGCCTTGGCCAGTCCGGCGAGCGCCGCGTGCTCCGCGACCACGCCCGTCTCGCCGGGCACGACCGCCAGCGCCCGCCGGGTCAGCACCACGAGGTCGACCGTCGCGCTCGCGTGCATCAGCGCCTTCGCCAGCCGGAAGAGGCCGGTCAGGTGCTCGTCGACGCGGCGGTCCAGTTCCGCGGGACCGTCCGCCGGTTCGCCGTCGAAGGCGAGCGCGTACACCAGGTGGGTGTAGCCCTCGTCGACGAGCTCCTCGGCGAGCCGGTCCGGTCCGGCGTCCGCGGTGTCCCCGGCGTCCGGCGTGCGCAGCACCGCGTCCGGCGGCAGGGCGGCGGCCACGGCGCCGGCCGCGGCCGGACCCACCAGCGCCATCACGCGGGCCGACGGGTCGCCGGACCCGGCGAGCGGAGCCGGCGCGAACCCCACCTCGTGCGTCACCGGGTGCTCGGCCCGCGGTGCGGCCAGCGCGAACCTCTCGCGCCACGTGTCGGGGAAGTCGACCCAGGCGCGGGTCTCGTCGAACTCGTACGGCGGCAGGTGCACGATCCGCGGACCCGGCCCGTGGTACTGCGCCCGCAGGTCGAGGTCGGCGCCGCCGGTCCAGGCGCGGGCGGTGTCGGTGCCGGCGGCGTCCGGCGCCTCACCGGCCTCGGTGGCCGCCAGCGCCGCCCGCAGCCCGGCCAGGTCGGCGACCGTGTAGGCGAGGCGGTGCCGGTGTCCGGCGCGGGAGACGTTCGACGTCCAGCACACGTCCCGCACGCTCCCGTCGATCCGGCCGGCGTCGATCGCCTCGCGGTAACGGGTGACCAGCCGGCCGAGCGACGCCGGGCTCCGCGCGCTGAGCGTGAACAGGTAGGGCGGCCGGTCCTCGCCGGACCCGGCCGGCGCCGCGGTGAACTCCTCCAGCACGACGTGCGCGTTGGTCCCGCCGAGGCCGAAGGCGCTCACCCCGGCGCGGCGGGGGCCGTCCCCCTCCGGCCACGCACGGGCCTCCCGCGGCACGTACACCGGGCCGTCGTCGAGGTCGATCGCGGTGTTCGGCCGCTCGTAGTTCGCCAGGGGCGGGATCACGCGGTGCCGCAGCGCGAGCGCGGCCTTGATCACGCCCATCACGCCCGAGCCCTCGAAGAGATGGCCGATGTTCGCCTTCACCGTGCCCACCGCGCAGAAGCGCCGGTCGTCGGTCCGGGCGGCGAACGCCCGCCGCAGCCCCTCGAACTCGATCGGGTCGCCGACCTTGGTGGCGGTGCCGTGCACCTCCAGGTAGCCGATCGTGCGGGGATCGACGCCCGCGTCCCGCCACGCGGCCTCCAGCAGGTCGGCCTGGGCGCGGGAGTCCGGCGCGGTCATCATCTCGGACCTGCCGTCGTGGTTGACCGCGCTGCCCTTGACGACCGCGTACACCTGGTCGCCGTCGGCCAGCGCCCGGTCCAGCCGTTTGAGCACGACCGCCCCGGACCCCTCGCCGAAGCCGGTGCCGTCCGCGCCCTCGTCGAACGTACGGGTCACGCCGTCGGACGACTCGATGCCGATCCGGGTGTGCGGGTGCCGCACCGGCGCCATCACGATCCGGGTGCCGGCCACCACGGCCATCTCGCAGTCGCCCAGCAGCAGCGCGGCCCTGGCCTGGTGCAGCGCCAGCAGCGACGCCGAGCAGGCGCTGTCGATCACCATGCTCGGGCCGCGCAGGTCGAGCAGGTACGAGAGCCGGTTGGCCAGCATCGTGACGATGTTGCCGGTGATGCCGAGCTGTCCCAGCGCGGGGTCGATGCGGCAGAAGTAGTCCAGGTACGACCCGCCGGGGTTGCCGGCGTAGCCGACGTACACGCCGGTGCGGCTGCCGGCCAGCCGCTCGCCGGTGTAGCCGGCGTCCTCCAGCGCGCGGTACATCGTGCGCAGGACCAGCCGCTGGTGCGGGTCGGTGACCGCGGCCTGCTTCGGGGTCATGCCGAAGAAGGCGTGGTCGAACAGGTCCACCCGGTCCAGGAAGCTGCCGTCGTGGAACTCGACCCGCTCCTCGGCGTCCGGCACCAGCGCCGACTCCCAGTGGTAGCGCAGGTACTCCTCGATCTCCCGGCGCCGCTGCGCCGGGAACGGCCGGGTGAGGCTGCGGCCGGTGCGGACGACGTCCCAGAAGGCGTGCTGGTCCGGCGCGTCCGGCACTTCGACGGACAGTCCGACGACAGCGATGTCCGTGGTCATACGAGTTCCTCCGTCGGCTGTGCGGCGATCCGTGCGATGAAGGCGGTGAGGGTGGTGCCGTTGACCTCGTCGAAGTGGTCGACGCCGGCCGCGCGCAGGGCCCGGACCGTGCGCACCCACTCCACCGGGCGGTGGATCTGCCCGCTGAGCAGCCGGACCGCCTGGTCCGGGGCGAACTCCGCGCCGGTGACGCTGGACATCACCGGCGTGTGCCCGGCACGGAACCCGTACTCGCGCAGGACCGCCGCGAACGCCCGGCCGGCCGGGGCCATGAGGGGCGTGTGGAACGGGCCGCTGACGGACACAGGCAGGACCCGGGCGCCCCGGCCGCGCAACGCCTTGACCGCGAGCGCCAGCTGCGGCCGCTCCCCGGCCACCGTCACCTGCTGGTCGCTGTTGCGGTTGGCGACGTGCACCAGGTTGAGCCCGGCACCGTGCAGCACCGCCTCGACCTGCGCCGGGCTCAGCCCGACCACCGCGACCATCGCGCCACGGGTGACGTCGGCCATCAGCTCGGCGCGGCGCCGGACCAGCGCCAGGCCGTCCATCAGGTCGAGGACGCCGGCGGCCACCAGCGCGTTGAACTCGCCCAGGCTGTGCCCGGCGAAGTAGTCGTACCGCCGGCCGGCGCGCTCGAGTTCCATCCAGGAGAGCGCGTTGACGAGGAAGACGGCCGGTTGTGCGTAGCGGGTGTCGGCGAGCCGGTCGTCGGGGTCGTCGCGGCACAGGTCCGCCACGGGATAGCCGAGCAACTCGGTCGCGGCCGCGGTCTCCCGCGGATACCGCTCGAACAGCTCCCCTCCCATGCCTCTGCGTTGTACGCCTTGGCCGGGGAAGACCAGACAGTGCATGCGTGGACGCTCCTTCACTCAGGCGGTCGGTGCGGGGACGCTGCGGTAGCGCAGGCCGTGGTGGCCGCCGCGCAGGGTCTCGCGGGTGAACACCCGGGCCGACGGGCCCGGTCCGAAGTCGACTATCTGGTCGGGCCGGCAGTCCTCGATCGCGGTGCGGACCGTGCCGGGCCAGTCCAGCGGGCGGCACACCGCGTGGGCGAGGACGTCCGGCAGCAGGTCACCGCGGTGCTGGAGGTTGACCGGCGCGTCGGCGACGTACACCGGTACGGCCAGCCGGTCGCCGGTGAGCGGGAACGTCATGAAGTGCCGCTCCTCCAGCGTCGCGCGCACCGCCGGCTCCAGGAGCGGCGTGTGGAACGGCGCGGTGCTGCGCAGGTAGGTCCACCCCACCCCCGGCTCGGCCAGTCGCCGCGCGTGCCTCGTCCGGAAGCCGGCGAGGTCGTCCGGGTCCCCGGCCAGCACGTGCGAGCGGCCGGAGTTCGCGAGGGCCAGGTGCACCGGGGAGTCCGTCACCAGCGCGCGCAGCTCCTCGGCCGGCACGCCCGTCACGGCCGCCATCGGTGCGGCCGCGCTCTTCTGGCGCGGTGTCAGCTGATGGCAGCGGATCAGCGTCAGCGCGGTCATCGCGATCACGTCGTGGCAGAGCGCCGTGTACTGCCGGCGCCCGGTCACCCTCAGTCCCGCGACCATCGCGCCGATCAGGCCCAGGCTGTGGCCGATGGCGGCCACCGGAGCGGACCGGTCGCCGTCCGCGCGGCCGACGGCGGGCTGCAGCAGGCACAGCTGGTAGATGTGGGCGCACAGGCCGTCCACGATGGAGTGTTCCAGGGCGCCCGCGTCCGGCGGGGCGCCGCGCAGCCAGGCGGTCAGCGGGATGCCGCCGGGCAGCTCCCGACGGTAGGCGTCCGCGCCGACGTGATCGAGCACGCGCGCCACCGCCTCGGCCGCGGCGGTGAAGTACCGCGCGTTCTCCGGCCTCGCGTACAGCGCCCGCAGTGCGGCGAGCGGCGGGCCCTGTACGCCCGCCATGCCGCTGAACAGGTATAACCGTCGCACTTCTCTTCCCCGGGTGAGGCGATTACCGGCCACTGGCCGGGACCGGCAGGATCTTCGGGAGGGCGGCGGCCTCGTCGACGAGGAGCCGCGCCGCCCGCTGTTCGTGCAGCCGCAGCTGCGTGAGGCCGCGGCGGATGCGGTCCGCCGGCAGGGCGGGCAGCCCGGCCTGGAAGGCGGTGACCCGGTCCGACAGCACGGTGGCCAGCCGCGCGACGCGGGCGTAGGCGGCGCGGACCCGCTCGCCGTGCTCGGTGAGCGCCAGGAACCGGCAGAACAGGGTCCGCGAACCGGCCAGCAGCGCCATGCTGTTGACGCCGGGCGCGCGATAGGTGGCGGCGACCGACGTGCGCTCCGCGACGAGGTTGTCGCCGATGACGTCGTAGAGCTCGAAGCCGTCGCGGAAGCCGGCCAGGAACGCGCGGTAGGCGGCCTCGAACCCGTCCCGGTCGGGTTCGGCCACCTGCCGGACGGTGGCGCAGCCGGTGAACCAGCGTTCGGGTTCCCGGGCGTAGCCGTCGCGCAGCACGTCCCACCCCACGGTCAGCGGGAAGTACTCGTGGTCGTCTGCGGTGTTGTCGACCAGCAGGACGTCGGTGCCGCTCGCCCCGCAGACGAGGAACGAGTGCAGGAGCCGGTACTCCTCGGGGAGCGTGCCCACCCGGCGCATGAACTCCAGCCAGTGGGGGAAGTGGTGCCGGGGCGCGTAGAAGAACACCGGCTGTCCCGCGGCGAGGAAGTCGGTCAGGCCGGACTCGAAGCGGGCCAGGTCCACGGCCCCTGCCGAGAGCACCTCGAACCCGAGCAGGCGCAGGTCGTCGTCGTCCACGTACGGGGTGTCGAACGCCCAGCGGTCCCCGCCGCGCAGGTGGCAGTGGCGGTGGACGGCCGAAGTGGAGCCCAGGGCCCGGTACATCAGCAGGTCGGACCAGGGGGTGCGGCCGCCGACGTACGCGAGGAGCTGGGTCTTGCGGCAGTGCAGGTGGTTGTTGGGGTCCCGGGTGCGGATCCGGTCCAGGCCCGGTAACTCGATCATCTGGTCGACGGACAACAGCGTGAACCTCCGTTCGGCGACGCCTTCGCCGCGGATGCCGGAGCGCGGAGTGCCGTACTCCGGCGGGATCGATCCGTCGCGCGGGACGGCGGCGGCGCCGTGGTGGGCGCGACGGGCTCGGGTGGGTCGTGCACGACGATGTGCGGACGCTCTTCGCGGCGCGCGCCGGGGATTCCCGCCATTGGGCGATCTCCGGCGCGGTGCGCGGAAACAACGAGCAGACGGATCCTGCGGGACCCGGTCGGCGAAACATTCGAAGTCGATGCGGATGACGTTCGACTGTTCGCCCGGCGCGCACCATCATGGCAGGACCCAGGTAACGGGGCAATAAAAGTCATATCACTTGGCTCGTGCCGGAGTTCACCGCAGGTCAACGCAGTGGAGGGGGTGACGTAGATGCCGCTCCGGAGCGTGAGGGGGTGGCCGTCACCCGGGCGCACGCCCAGGTGGAGCGGAAACTTGCGTGCCGTTGTACTCGAAAGTGTCGCTGTTTTCTACGCAGGTGAAAGTGGAGCACGCGAGGGTCGGTCGCCGTGTGCCCCCGCCCGGCCGGCACGGGCGCGGGCGCGGCGTCGACGGGTCCGCCGGGAAGCGGCCGGGCGGCTGTCACGACGTGGCACGTCTCCGGGGGCCGGCCGCTGCGCCGGCTCGGTGGCCTCCATGGCCGTGAGGTGACGGTCCGTCACGCGCGTCGGCGTTCGTTCACGGGGCCGGGACCGCCCACGGCGGTCGGCTCCCGACGCGGCCCGGATCAGGCGGGTTCCGTCCGCGGTTTCGGGGGCCGGGGTTCCCGGTGCCGCTCGGGTGCGTCCGTCGTCTCCCACCGCGCGGTGGTCCGCAGGTAGCCGTGGATCACCGAGGCCATCGCCAGGACGAGGAGGGGCCCGTACGCCCACGGGTACGCGGCCATCTCCTGCGGCAGCCAGCGGTACGCCGCCAGGAGTACGGCGAAGACCGCCGTGCCGTGGGCGGCCAACCAGGTGGCCGGCCGGTCCCAGCCGCGTGCGAGCGAGCGCATCGCCGCCTCGACCGTGAGTGCGAACACCACGCCGGCGACCAGGTCCACGCCGTAGTGGTAGCCGAAGCCCAGCGTCGCCGAGAGGGTGGCGACCAGCCAGAACGTACCCGCCCAGCGCATCGCCCGTGAGCCCTCGCGGGTGTGGACGAAGAGCGTGACGGCCCATGCCGTGTGCAGGCTGGGCATGCAGTTGCGCGGGGTAATCCCGTCGAACGGGACCGGGTGCGGGGTGCCGATGGACGGCAGCGTGTCCGGCCACAGGTGGCCCACCGCCCACGGTCCGCCGTCGGCGCCGTAGGCGTAGACCGGTCCGACGACCGGGAAGACCATGTAGACGGCCGGCCCGAGCAGGCCGATGACCAGGAACGTGCGCACCAGGTGGTGGGCCGGGAAGCGGCGCTCCACCGCCACGTGGCGCAGCTGGTACAGCCCGACGAGCGCCGCCGCGAGCGGGAGCTGGCCGTAGACCACGTGGAGGACGAGGGGACCGATCGGCTCGGCGGCCTCGACGATCCGGCCGGCCAGCCACGACGGGTCGCCCAGCGCGTGATCGGCGAGCGCCACGTACGGGTCGAGCACCGTCGGGCGGGTCTTCGAGGTGATGAGCAGCCAGGTGTCGCCCGTCTTGTGGCCGGCCACCAGGAGCAGGCCGAGACCGGTGCCCTTCAGCAGCAGCAGGCGCTCCGCCCCGGTGCGGCGCGTGACGGCGACGACCGCGATGCCCAGGACCACCCATAGCGCGCCGTTGCCGAAGTTCATCTCGGCGCCGACCACCCACCGCACCAGGAAGAAGGCGACGTCGACGCCGATCGCGGCGCCCGCCGCGACGAGCCGTTGCCGCCAGGTGAGCACCACCATCGACAACGCGAGACCGGCGTACAGCAGCGGTCCCGAGTCGGGGGCGAAGACCACCTCGCGTGCGTGGTGGGTGATCGGCCCCGGCAGGCCGTAGCCGCGCGCGACGAACTCCAGGGTCACGAGGAATCCGAGGGTCGCCACGCCCGCGGCCGCCCACAGGATCGCCTGCGGCCGGAGCGTGCGCGCGGATATCCGGCTTGGTTTTGTTTTCAACTTCCTGGTCTGCGTGTGAAGATCGGGTGATCGGTCAATGGTCAGGGGTCCGCACATGCTAGCGGCCCCCTGCGGGGCCGATGCGGGTCAGGGCCGCCCCCGCCCGGACCGCGGCCGCCCCGCCACCCGGCGACATGCCTGCGCGTACCCCCGGACCAGCGGGCGGGAGCCGTCCTCCACGCGCCAGGCCAGGACGTACCGGCTCGGGGAGAGGCCGTGGACCGGGCGGGTCGTGACGCCGCCGAGGGTGATCAGAGGGGCGTTGCCCGCGGCCACCAGGCAGATGCCGAGACCGGCCACCAGGGCCTCGTAGGTCTCCTCCGTGCCGGCGACCTCCGCGCCGATGCGAGGCGGACCGCCGGGGCGTTCGTCGAGGGCGAGCCAGTGGTCGCGCAGCACGCCCGCGCTCGGAGGCAGCGCCAGGAACGGTTCGTCGGCGAGGTCCGCGAGCGTGAGGTCCCTACGGGCGGCCAGGGGATGCGTCTTGGGGAGGGCGACCAGACGCGGTTCCTCGGCGACCACCGTCCACGCGTAGCGGCCGGCGTCGGGCAGCGGCAGCCAGACGAACGCCACGTCCGCCGCACGGTCCGCGAGCCCCGCCGTCGGGTCCTCCCAGCCGACCTGCCGCAGCCGGACCGCGGCGTCCGGGTGCGCGGCGGTGAAGCGGGAGCGGATCGCCGGGAGCAGGCCGCCGCGTCCGGGGCTGGTGCTCATGCCCACGACCAGCGTGCTGCGCTGGGCCGCCCGCGCCCGCTCCACCGCCGTGGCTCCCTCCTCCCACGCCGCCAGCACGCGCCGGGCGTGCGGCAGCAGTGCCGTACCGGCGGAGGTGAGCACCACGCCCCGCCGGTCGCGCCGGAACAGCTCGGCGCCCAGCTGCCGCTCCAGTGCGCGTACCTGCTTGCTCAGCGCGGGCTGTGACACGTACAGGCGCTCGGCCGCACGGGTGAAGTGCAGCTCCTCCGCCACGGCCAGGAAGTAGCGCAGGTTCCGCAGGTGGACGTCCGTCGTCATGCCCATCGGCTGTCAGCCAAGGTCTTGGACGGTCAACTCGACTGGGGCGCAAGGTGGTTCACCTGACCGAAGGACAGCCGGGACACGAGGAGCCGAGATGAACAAGGTGTGGCTGATCACGGGCGCGAGCAGCGGATTCGGCCGGGCGATCGCCGAGGCCGCCCTCGCCGACGGCGATGTGGTGATCGGCGCGGCCCGCCGGCCCGAGGCGCTGGAGGACCTGGTCGCCGCCCACCCCGACCAGGTGGAGGCGCTGCGCCTGGACGTCGCCGACATCGGGGGCGCCGAGGCCGCGGTGCGGGACGTGATGGCGCGGCACGGGCGGATCGACGTCCTGGTCAACAACGCGGGGCGTACCCACGTCGGGGCCTTCGAGGAGACCTCGGACGACGAGCTGCGCGAGCTGTTCGACGTGCACGTCCTCGGCCCCGCCGCGCTGGTGCGGGCCGTGCTGCCGGGCATGCGGGAGCGGCGCTCGGGGGCGATCGTGCAGATGAGCAGCATGGGCGGGCAGATGTCGTTCGCCGGTTTCGCGGCGTACAGCGGGACCAAGTTCGCGCTGGAGGGCATGTCGGAGGCGCTCGCGGACGAGGTGCGGGAGTTCGGCGTCAAGGTGCTGATCGTCGAGCCGGGGGCGTTCCGGACCGGCCTGTTCGAGACGGGCCGGGCCGGGGTCAGCCCGGACAGCGGTCTGTACGCCAAGGTCGCCGAGACCCGCTCCGCCGTGGCCGGCGGCGACGGCTCCCAGCCCGGAGACCCGGCGAAGGCGGCGGCCCTGATCCTGGCCGCCCTCGATGCGGAGGACGCGCCCCTGCGGCTGCCGCTCGGCGACGACGGCGTCAGCGCGGTCCTCGGCCACCTCGACCAGGTCCGCGAGGACGTCCTGGCGTGGGAGAAGCGCACCCGCGCCACGGCCTTCGACGACTGACGGCATCCACCGCGCCCGCCCCATACGTGCGCGCGGGCCCCGCCGGCGGTCTCCGCCGAGACGGCCGGCGGCGGCGCGGGGCGGGGCGCCGGGCGGCTGAACGGCCGGGCGCCGCGGTTCCGGCCCCGGGGGCACCGCTCACCGCGCGGATCCCGTCCGCGAGGAGGAGGCCCCGGGGACGAGGCCCGTCGCCCGCGCCTACGATGCGGCTCGTGTCCATACCTCCGCCCCTCGGGCCCCCGCAGGAACCTCAGGGCCGGCACCCCGCCTCCCGGCACCCCGCCTCCCGGCACCCCGCCCCCCAGGGCCGGGCCCCGTGTCCGCCGCCGCGGTTCGTCCACGGGGACCCGTCCGGTCTCGCGCCGTACGGGCTCTACGGGCCGTACGGACCCAGGCCCCCGGCCGTCGTCAACGGTGTCGCCGTGGCCGCCCTGGTGTTCGGTGTGCTGTGTCTGGTGCCGGCCGTCGGGCTGGTGCTGGGAGTGGTCGCGTTGTGGCAGATCAAGCGGCGGGGGGAGCGGGGGCGCGGGATGGCGATCGCCGGGACCGTGCTGTCGTCGCTCGGACTCGCGCTGTGGGGGGCGGCCCTCGCCTCCGGCGTCCTGGCCGACGTCTGGGAGGGCATCGAGGAGGGGGCGCGCGGCAACAGCGTCCTCGCCCTGGCCGAGGGCGAGTGCTTCGACTCGCCCGGCGGGCTGGAGGGATGGACCGCCGACGCCGACCGGGTGCCCTGCGAGCGGGAGCACGACGGTGAGGTCTTCGCCGTCGTCACCCTCCCCGACGGCCGCTACCCGGGCGACGACAGCCTCGCCGGGACCGCCGACGAGCGGTGCTACGCCCTTCGGGACGCCTACGTCATGGACCCCTGGGCGCTGCCCGGCCACGTGGACCTCTACCACCTCGTCCCGTCCCGCGAGAGCTGGCGCATCGGTGACCGCGAGATCACCTGCGTCTTCGGCGACCGGGACCCGCAGCGGACCCTCACCGGGTCGCTGCGCCGGGACGAGACCACGCTCGACGCGCACCAACTGGCCTATCTGGAGGCCGAGCGCGTCCTCGGCGCGGTACTGGACGAGTCCCCCGGGTCGGGCTTCCCCGAGGACGACCTGCCCGGACACCGGGAGTGGGCGGCAAAGGTCGCGGACGCGCTCGCCGAGGAGGTCCGGATGCTGCGGGGGCACGAGTGGCCGGCCGGCGCCGAACGGCCGGTGGGGGACCTCGCCGCCGACCTGGAGGAGGCGGAGGGGGAGTGGGCGAAGGCCGCCGAAGCCGCCGACGCGGACACGTACATCGAGCACGCCGACGCGGGCTGGGGCGTGACCGACCCCTACATTTCGGTCACCGCGCGCCACGCCCTGGGCCTGGCCGCCACGCCGCCCGAGGGCGACGGGGAGGCCGAACGCGACACCGACGGCGGCGGAATGAAGGTGTGAGGGCCGCCATAGCGGGGAGAAAGTGCCTGCGTAAAGCCCTCACCCGGCGGATGTCATCACATCGAGTGATTCTTTGGCCTTTGCTTGCCCGGAACAACCTACGGTTGCCACGCTGTTGCTGTCCGTACAACCTGATGGGAGCGGCCCGTGACAATCGGTGAGCAGCCGGCGTACCTGCGTGTCGCAGGCGATCTCCGCAAGAAGATCGTCGACGGTCGGCTGCCGCCGCACACGCGGCTCCCCTCCCAGGCGAGGATCCGCGAGGAGTACGGCGTCTCGGACACGGTCGCGCTGGAGGCGCGCAAGGTGCTCATGGCGGAGGGGCTCGTCGAGGGCCGCTCCGGCTCGGGGACGTACGTGCGTGAGCGGCCGGTGCCCCGGCGGATCGCCCGCTCGGGGTTCCGTCCGGAGCGCGGGGCCACGCCGTTCCGCCAGGAGCAGGCCGACGCGGGCGTCCGGGGCACCTGGGAGTCCAGCAGCGAGCAGACCGAGGCCTGCGGCGCCGTCGCCGAGCGGCTCGGCATCGAGCCCGGCGACCGCGTGATGCGCACCAGGTACCTCTTCCGGGAGGGCGGCGAGCCGATGATGCTCTCCACCTCCTGGGAGCCGCTCGCCCTCACCGGACGGACCCCCGTGATGCTGCCCGAGGAGGGACCGCTCGGCGGCATGGGCGTCGTCGAGCGCATGCGCGCCATCGACGTGATCGTGGACAACGTCACCGAGGAGGTCGGCGCCCGCCCCGGCCTCGCCGAGGAACTGGCGCTGCTGGGCGGCGTCCCCGGGCACGTCGTCCTGGTCATCCAGCGCACCTACTTCGCCTCGGGACGGCCGGTCGAGACCGCCGACGTGGTCATCCCCGCCGACCGCTACCGAGCCGCCTACCACCTCCCGGTGAAGTAGCGGCCCCGGCGGCGAGGGGGCTCCCGCCCCGCCGTCTCCGGTGACCCGCGCCCGCGTCCGGCCCGCCCCGGGGCCGGCCGGCGGGCCTTCACCACCCCTCTCGCGGCCCCCCGCCGACGACCCCGAGGCCTCTCCGTCCGCTCCCGGTAGTGATCGTCACGCTCCTGCGTCGATCCGTCGCGCGCCCTCCCGCGCCCCCGGCCCGCCTCCGCTCCGGCGCGCCGGCCGTGGCGCCGTCGCCCCCGTGCCGTAGCAATCCGGTCGTTCTCCCAGGTCGCCCCCGGAGCGCGAGACACCGGGCGCCGCGCTGCTGACCGGATGCGTCGGCCTCCCCGCACGGCGCATCCACCACCGTGCGCCCCCTGCGTTCTGGCTGGTTGCGTGCCTCTTTGTGAAAAGGCGTATTCGCTCAGTGAAGCGAAGGCGTAGGCTCGGGCATATGCGGACTGGGGTTTCCTTATCGGACGGGACGCGGCACCGGCCGCGGGCGAGAAGTGGAGGGGAGCGATGAACGACGGCACGGTGACTCTTCCCTGGCTCGTCGTGCGCCAGGACGACAACGGCAATCGCTACCGAGTGGGCAGGTACGCGACCCGCGCCGAGGCCGAGAAGATCGCGGACAGCCTCGACGGGCGCGGACACAAGCAGCTCTACTGGGTCGAGCGGATCGGCCAGAACGGAACGTCCGCCGGCTGACCCGGACCGCCGGCGGGCCCCCGCCCGTCCCTCCCGTAGGCTCCGGCGCATGAGCGAGCGGATCGTGGTGGTCGGTGCGGCCCTGTGGCACGAGGGGCGGCTGCTCGCCGCCCGCCGGAGCGCACCCGCCGAACTGGCCGGGCGCTGGGAGCTGCCCGGCGGCAAGGTCGAGCCGGGGGAGGTCCCCGAGGCGGCCGTCGTGCGGGAACTGCGCGAGGAGCTCGGCGTCGACGCCGAGGCCGGAGAGCGCGTCCCGGGGGAGTGGCCGCTGCGGGCGCCGTACGTGATGCAGGTGTGGACCGCGCGCCTGCGCCCCGGATCCGCCGCGCCCCGGCCCCTGGAGGACCACGACGAGCTGCGCTGGCTCGCCCTAGACCGGATCTGGGACGTCGACTGGCTCGACCACGACGTGCCCGCGGTCCGCGACACCCTCGTCCACCTCGGTCTCCGTGAAGGCGTGTGAGGCATGGACCGGGCGCGCGGAGGCAGGGATGACGGCGCGTGAGCACCTTCCCGCGCCGCTCGTGCCACGATGCGCCGTTGAGCGCGGTACTCCGTTCGAGAAATCGGGTATGTGCCCATTAACCCCATGAAAACGGACATGGGTTGACTCCCTCGGCGGGGAAGTGATCCGCGTGATCGACACCGACGGCGACCACGCCGCGTGGACCTTCTCCGCGGACCCGGGCACCGTGCGCGCCGCCCGCGGGGCCGTCCGTGACCAGCTGCGCCTCTGGGGCCTCGACGACGTCGGCGACCTCGCGGCCCTGCTGGTCAGCGAACTGGTCACCAACGCCCTGCGGTACGCCACCAGCCCCATCGGCGTACGCCTGACGCGCCCCACCGGCCTCGGCGGTGTCCTCCTGGTGGAGGTCTCCGACCCCCTCCCCGAGCCCCCGCACGAACGCGCCGCCCGGCCCGAGGACGAGGGCGGACGCGGGCTGCAGCTGCTGGCCTCCGCCTCCCGCCGCTGGGGCACCCGGCCGGGCGCCGTCGGCAAGACCGTGTGGTTCGAACTCGCGGTGCCGAGATGAGGGATCGCACGCCCGTTCACGGTGTACGGGCCCGCCCCTTCCGCCCAGTGACCGGTCCGAGGCCCCGGAGGTTGTCGAAGAGGAGGTTCGACGAGGTGTCCGCTGGTTAGAAGACTGGAAGTGTTCTCACGGCGCGGACCGAAAAGCATCGGGACCGTGCTGTGATCGTGAACACCGTGTTGTACGGCACCGTAGTGCTGGATACTGCGGGCAGCCGCCCCCGGTGACCGGTGCCGGACGCGGTGAGCTGGAGGGGACGGTTCGCGTGAGCGGGATACCAGCGAAGGCCACGGAGTCCGAGGACCCGTCGGGCGGCGCGAGGAGTGGGGCCGCCGACGGCCTCTTCTCCGGCGACGCCCCGTCCGGCGACGCGATGTGGCAGAGCAGTCCGCCCGGCTCGATGTACGACTACATCAAGGTCGCCTCCTTCTCCATCGGTCCGGACGGGCTGGTCGACCAGTGGAGCCTGCGCGCCGAGCAGCTCTTCGGCGTCCCCGCCGAGCGCGCCGTCGGCACGGACCCCATCGAGGCGTTCCTCGAGCCCGTCCGCCGGGAGCGCGGCCAGCGCAAGATGGCCGAGATCCTCGACGGCCGGGAGTGGACCGGAGTGGTGCCCTTCCGGCTGCCGGACTCACTGGTGGCGGACGGGCGCGACCGGGAGGGCATCGCCGAGGTCTACGTCATGCCGACGCGGACCGAGGACGGGCGGAAGGCCGCCGTCTGCATCGTCGTCGACGTCCGCACCCTGCGCCGCATCGAGACCGACCTCGCCGCCTCGCAGGCCATATTCGGCCAATCTCCGTTCGGCTTCCTGCTGATCGACCCCGACCTGCGGGTACGCCGCGCCAACCAGCGGTTCGCCTCCGTCTTCGGCGGCACCCCCGACGACCACCGTGGCAAGGGCGTGCACGACTACCTGCCGCGCGGTGAGGCCGAGCGGGTCGCCGCGACCCTGCGCCGGGTGCTGGAGACCGGCGAATCCATCACGGACATGCACGTCACGGGCTACGTACCGGGCTCCGACGAGCGCCGCCACTGGTCCGTCAACCTCTACCGCGTGCACAGCGGCAGCGGCCGGCCCATCGGCATCTCCTGGCTCGGGACCGACATCACCGACCGCCGCGCCGCCGCCCGGGAGGCCGCCGCCGCGCGGCGCAATCTCGCCCTCCTCAACGAGGCGGGCGCCCGGATCGGCAACTCCCTCGACCTGGAGACCACCGCGCGGGAACTCCTCGACGTCGTCGTCCCCGGCTTCTGCGACCTGGCCACCGTCGACCTGTACCAGGGGCTGCTGGCCGGCGACGAGACCCCGCCGGGGCTCGCCGACGGCAGCGCGGAGGTGCGTCGCGTCGCCTTCGCCAGCGCGGTGTCCGACGCGCCGCTCGGCGGCACCGGTGATCCGGTGAAGCTGGGAGCCGTCCACCACTACCCGTTCAACTCGCCCTGCGCGGACGCCCTGCGCACCGCCCGCCCGCAGAGCGTCCCCGGTGAGGACGGCGGCCTGGTGCAGTCCACGCTCGCCGTGCCGATGGTCGCCCACGACACCGTGGTGGGCCTCGCCCAGTTCGCCCGCACCAAGGGCAGCGAGCCGTTCGGCGACCGCGACCGCGACCTCGCGGTCGAACTGGCCGCACGCGCCGCCGTCTGCATCGACAACGCCCGCCTCTACCGGCGTGAGCACGAACGCGCGTTGATACTGCAGCGCTCCCTGCTCCCGCCCGGCGACCCGGAGGCCTCCGGCCTCGACATCGCCTGCCGCTACCTGCCCGGCAACGCGGCCACCGGCCGGACCGGCGAGGTCGGCGGCGACTGGTTCGACGTCATCGAACTCCCCGGCCACCGCACCGCGCTGGTCGTCGGCGACGTCATGGGACGCGGCCTGCGCGCGGCCGTCGCGATGGGCGAACTGCGCACCGCCGTACGGACCCTGGCCCAGCTCGACCTGGAACCCGCCGAGGTGCTCTCCCAGTTGGACGAGATCGCCCGAGGCCTCGGCGCCCCCGGAGGCGTCCAGCAGGCCACCCGCGCCGCCCGCCGCCCCCGCGAGGCCGACCTCTCCGAGGTCTACCTGGCGACCTGCGTCTACGCCGTCTACGACTCGGTGACCAGGCGCTGCACCTTCGCCAACGCGGGCCATCTGCCTCCCGTCCTGGTCGAACCCGGCGAGCCCGCGCTGATGCTGGACGTACCGCCCGGCATGCCGCTCGGCGTCGGCGGCGAGCCCTTCGAGGAGGTGGAGGTCGAACTGCCCGAAGGCGCCCTTCTCGCGCTCTACACGGATGGACTGGTCGAAAGCCGCGACCACCCCCTCGACGAGGGCCTCCAGGCCTTCGTGGGCGCGCTCACGGACCCGTCCCACCCCTCGACGGCGGCACGGCGCGCCGACTCCCCCCCGAACCTGGAGGACGTCTGCGACCACGTCCTCAACACCCTCGACACCCACCACGGCGAGGACGACATCGCCCTGCTGATGGCCCGCGTCCAGGGACTGCCCGCCGGCTCCGTCGGCGACTGGACCCTGCCCCGCGAGCCCCGCAGCGTGGGCCGCGCCCGCGAGTACGCCCGCGCGCAGCTGATCAGCTGGGACCTGGAGCCCCTGGTCGACACCACGGAGCTCCTGGTCAGCGAGCTGGTCACCAACGCCCTGCGGTACGGCGAAGGGGAGATCAGACTCCGCCTCCTCCTCGACCGGACCCTGGTCTGCGAGGTCTGGGACTCGGGTCTGGTCCAGCCCCGCCGCCGCCGCGCCCGCGACACCGACGAGGGCGGCCGGGGCCTCCAGCTGGTCGGCCTGCTCAGCGCGGCCTGGGGCTCCCGCCGCACCCCCCGGGGCAAGACGGTCTGGTTCGAGCTCCCCCTCCCCGGCGCCGACACCGTCCTCACCGACCCGGCGGAGGCCCTGCTGAGCCTGTTCTGACTGCTTATCGGCGCGGCGCGTACGCTCACACCGTGCACGCCACCCCGATCACCCCGGTACGGCTGACGGCCGGCTCCCTCACCCTGCGCCCCTGGGCGCCCGAGGACGCAGCCGTCCTGGCCGGACTGTACGAGGACGAGGCGATGCGCCGCTGGGCGAGCGCGCCCGTGCACGACGAGCCGAGCGCGGCGCGCTGGGTGACCGAGCAGCGCCGCGGCTGGGAGACCGGCGAACGCCTCGCCTTCGCCGTGGAGGAGGCGTCCGACGTCCGGCCGGCGGGCCACGTCGTGCTCAAACGGCCGGCCGCGCCCGCCGCCCCGGCCGAGGTCGGCTACTGGACGGCGGCCCACGCGCGGGGCAGGGGAGTGGCACCTCGCGCCCTGACCGCCCTGGCCGACTGGGCCTTCGCCGCCTTCGCCCGGGAGGGGCTGATCCGCCTGGACCTGCTGCACCAGGTCGACAACACGGCCTCCTGCCGCGTCGCCGAGAAGAGCGGCTTCACACTGTCCGGCCTGCTCCCCGCGGCTCCGCCGGCCTTCCCCCTCGACGGCCACCGGCACACGCGGCAGGCGCCGCTCCCCGCGTGATCGCAACCGGAACACCCGTTCCCCTCGTCCTCCTCCGCAACATCGACGACGCGGTTGCCTGCGGGAGCCGACGGGTGAGGGGGAGCCGGCATGGAACGCACGGAGCCGCGGGAACCGACGGCCGCGGCGGACGGCCCGTCCCCGGAGCCGACGCCCGGTGCCGCACCGGAGGCCGCCGACGTGCCCGGACGCGCGGAGCCGGCGGACGCGGACGGCGGGGCCTCCCCGCGGGAGCCGGCCGGAGCGGGCGCCCCGGACGACACGGGCGACGGGGCTGCCCCGCGGCAGCCGGTCGAGGGCGCCGACGACGGCTCCTCCGCGGCCCCCGAGGGGCGGGCCGGCGAACGCCGCAGACCCTGGGTCCGCCGGGTCCGACGCACGGCCCTGGCGGTCACGCTCCTCCTGGTCGTCCCCCTTCTCGCCGTCGAGACCGCCCTGCGCGTCAACTACATGGGGGACCCGGCGGACGGCACGTACACCCGCGACCGGGACGCCATGTGGCTCGGGCACGCCTGGGTCGACGGGCGGAAGAAGGACGCCGACGTCACCGCGCTGGCCCGCCGCCTCGAGGACACCGGGATCCGTGACCTGTACGTCCACTCCGGGCCGCTGGAGCACGACGGGACCCTGCCGGAATCGAAGTACCCGCGCGCCCGCTGGCTGATCGACGCCGTGCACCGGGAGCTGCCGGGCGTCCGGGTCCAGGCCTTCCTCGGGGACGTCCTCGCCAACGGGGGCCCCGACGGCCTGCACCTGGACCGCGCCGCCACCCGCGCGGAGGTCGTCCGCAGCGCCGGCCAGGTCCTGGACGCCGGCTACGACGGCGTCCACCTCGACCTGGAGCCCCTGCGCTCCGACGACCGGGACTACCTCTCCCTCCTGGACGACCTGCGCGCCGTCACCCGTGCCGAGGACGCGCAGCTGTCCGTGGCCGCCCACCAGATCGACCCGCTGCCGGGTCTCCACTCCGTCGCCGGTCTCTTCGCCGAGAACCCCAAGTGGTGGTCGCAGGAGTTCTTCGGCCAGGTGGCCCGGCGCGTCGACCAGATCGCCCTGATGTCGTACGACACCGCGCGGCCGCTGGAGAGCACCTACGGCGGCTACGTGGCCCAGCAGACCTCCCTCGCCCTGGAGGTCACCCCGCCCACCACCCACCTGCTGATGGGCCTGCCCTTCTACTACGAGAGCAACCCCAGCCACTGGGGCCACGCCGAGACCGTCGCCGCCGCCGTCCGCGGCGTCCGCCTCGGCCTCTCCCGCACGGACGCCGACCGCGAGCTCTTCGGCGTCGCCCCGTACATCGACTTCGCGGCGACGGAGACGAACTGGGAGGAGTACCGGGAGGGCTGGGTCCGCTAGGACCGGCGCCTGATCTTCGACCCCAGCCACACCAGCGGGTCGTACTTGCGGTCCACCGCCCGTTCCTTCAGGGGGATCAGCGCGTTGTCCGTGATCCTGATCCCCTCCGGGCAGACCTCCGTGCAGCACTTGGTGATGTTGCAGTAGCCGAGGCCGTGGTCGTCCTGGGCC
The DNA here is from genome assembly GCF_055633275.1 of Streptomyces sp. 12E. Taxonomy (NCBI): domain Bacteria; kingdom Bacillati; phylum Actinomycetota; class Actinomycetes; order Kitasatosporales; family Streptomycetaceae; genus Streptomyces; species Streptomyces sp. 12E. Next base: position 4,723,137 of record NZ_JBVNCJ010000001.1, read on the forward strand.
GAGCGCCCCCGGTCCAGGCCGGCCTCCCCGGCCGCGTCCAGCGGGTGCATCTCGAGCTCCGCGACCCGCATCAGGAAACGGGGCCCGGCGAACGCCGGCTTGTTCTCCTCGTGGTCGCGAACCACGTGGCAGGTGTCCTGGCACAGGAAGCACTCGATGCACTTGCGGAACTCCTGGGACCGGTCCACGTCCTCCTGCATCATCCGGTACTCGCCCGGCCCGACCCCCTCCGGCGGGACGAAGGCCGGGACCTCCCTGGCCTTGGTGTAGTTGAAGCCGACGTCGGTCACCAGGTCGCGGATCACCGGGAAGGCCCGCAGCGGCGTCACGGTGATCGTCTCGTCCCGCTCGAACACCGACATCCGGGTCATGCACAGCAGCCGGGGGCGTCCGTTGATCTCCGCCGAGCACGAACCGCACTTGCCGGCCTTGCAGTTCCAGCGCACGGCGAGGTCGGGGGCCTGGGTGGCCTGGAGGCGGTGGACGATGTCCAGGACCACCTCGCCGTCGTTCACCTCGACCGCGAAGTCCTCCAGGCCGCCGCCCCCGACGTCCCCGCGCCACACCTTGAAGCGGGCCTCGTAGCTGCTCATTCGTGGAGCTCCTCTTCGGCCAGGTACTTGACCAGCTCCTCCTTCTCGAAGAGGGCGAGCAGGTCGGGGCGGACGGGTTCGGTGGTCTCGCGGGTGAGGGTGATCCGGCCGCGTGCCGGATCGGTGGCCGCGAGACCGTCCGTGGGGTCGGCGAGCGAGCACAACAGGTTCACGTTGCGCCAGGAGCGGTCCATCCCGGAGTGGTCCTCACGGGTGTGCCCGCCGCGCGACTCGGTGCGCTCCAGCGCCGCCCGGGCCACGCACTCGCTGACCAGCAGCATGTTCCTGAGGTCGAGGGCGAGGTGCCAGCCGGGGTTGAACTGCCGGTGCCCCTCGACGCCGGCCCGGCGGGCCCGCAGGCGCAGCTCGGCGAGCTTCTCCAGGGCCTGCTCCATCTCGTGCTCGCGGCGGATGATGCCGACCAGGTCGTTCATGGTCTGCTGGAGTTCCTGGTGCAGGGCGTACGGGTTCTCCGGCGGCCCCCCGGCCGCCTCCCCGCCCTCCGCGGAGAACGGGCGCAGGGCCTCCGCGGCGGCCGCGTCGATCTGCGCGTCGTCCACCCGGGGCCGCGCGGCCCCCGCCCCGCTCGCGTACTCGGCCGCGTGCAGGCCCGCCCGGCGCCCGAAGACCAGCAGGTCGGACAGGGAGTTCCCGCCGAGCCGGTTGGAGCCGTGCATCCCGCCGGCCACCTCACCGGCCGCGAACAGCCCCGGCACCCCGCGCGCCGCCGCCGAGTCGGAGTCGACGGCGATGCCGCCCATCACGTAGTGGCAGGTCGGCCCGACCTCCATCGCCTCCGCCGTGATGTCGACGTCCGCCAGCTCCTTGAACTGGTGGTACATCGACGGCAGCCGCCGCTTGATCACCTCGGCCGGCATGCGGGTGGACACGTCCAGGAAGACCCCGCCGTGCGGGGAGCCGCGGCCCGCCTTCACCTCGGCGTTGATCGCGCGGGCCACCTCGTCGCGGGGGAGCAGCTCGGGCGGGCGCCGGTTGTGGTCCGGGTCCTCGTACCAGCGGTCGCCCTCCTCCTCGGTCTCGGCGTACTTGTCCTTGAAGACGTCCGGGACGTAGTCGAACATGAACCGCCTGCCCTCGGAGTCGCGCAGCACCCCGCCGTCCCCGCGCACCGACTCGGTGACGAGGATGCCCTTCACCGACGGCGGCCAGACCATCCCGGTCGGGTGGAACTGCACGAACTCCATGTTCAGCAGCGGGGCCCCGGCCAGCAGCGCCAGCGCGTGCCCGTCACCGGTGTACTCCCACGAGTTCGAGGTCACCTTGAACGACTTGCCGATCCCGCCGGTCGCGATCACCACTGCGGGCGCCTCCAGGACGAAGAAGCGCCCGGACTCCCGCGCGTAGCCGAAGACGCCGCCGACCTGATCGCCGTCCTTGAGCACGCGCGTCACCGTGCACTCCTGGAAGACCCTCAGCCGGGACTCGTAGTCCCCGGTCTCCCGGAAGTCCTCCTGCTGGAGCGCGACGACCTTCTGCTGGAGGGTGCGGATCAGCTCGAGGCCGGTGCGGTCGCCCACGTGCGCCAGGCGCGGGTACTCGTGGCCGCCGAAGTTGCGCTGTGAGATCCGGCCGTCCTTCGTCCGGTCGAACAGCGCGCCCCAGGTCTCCAGCTCCCACACCCGCTGCGGCGCCTCCCGGGCGTGCAGCTCGGCCATCCGCCACTGGTTGAGGAACTTCCCGCCGCGCATGGTGTCGCGGAAGTGGACCTGCCAGTTGTCCCCGGCGTTGGCGTTGCCCATCGCCGCCGCGATGCCGCCCTCGGCCATCACGGTGTGCGCCTTGCCGAACAGCGACTTGCAGATCACGGCCGTACGGGCGCCCCGCTCGCGCGCCTCGATCGCGGCGCGCAGGCCGGCGCCGCCGGCCCCGACCACGACGACGTCCCACTCCTGTCGGTCGACCACGGACATCAGTGAAGCCCCCAGCTAGAAGAAGCGCGGATCGTCGAAGACACCGGACGCGACGAGGTACACGTAGAGGTCGGCGAGCGCCACGCTCAGCAGCGACGCCCAGGCGAGCTGCATGTGCCGTGCGTTCAGCCGGCCCACCCACTGCCACATCCGGTAGCGCACCGGATGCTTCGAGAAGTGCTTCAGCTTCCCGCCGACGATGTGCCGGCAGGAGTGACAGGAGAGGGTGTACGCCCAGATCAGCGCGATGTTGACCAGGAACACCAGGGTGCCCAGCCCCATGTGGCCCCAGGCGTAGTGCTCGTCGCGGAAGGCGAGCACGGTGTCGTAGGTCAGGATGCCGGCGACCGGGACCGCCGCGTAGAAGAAGTACCGGTGGACGTTCTGCAGGATCAGCGGGAAGCGGGTCTCCCCGGTGTACTTGGCGTGCGGCTCGGCCACCGCGCAGGCCGGCGGGGACGCCCAGAAGCCCCGGTAGTAGGCCTTGCGGTAGTAGTAGCAGGTCAGCCGGAAGCCGAGCGGGAAGATCAGGATGATGATCGCCGGCGAGATGCCCCACCAGCTTCCGAACAGCTCCCAGTTCGGCCCGCCCTTCATCGGCTCGCAGTTCTCCGCGAGGCACGGCGAGTAGAACGGCGAGACGTACGGCGCCGCGTAGTAGTCGGCGTTCGCGAAGGCCCGCCAGGTCGAGTAGACGACGAAGGCGAGCAGCCCGGCCGCGGTGGCGGCCGGGGCCAGCCACCAGCGGTCGGTCCGCAGGTGCGGGGCGGCGATCGCGGCCCGCGCAGCGGTTCTCACACCGCCGCTTCGGTGACGGGGTCCTGTGGCGGGAGGTTCCGTGCCAGTGGCCACTTGTCCACTCCGGTAGGGGTCGGGGGGCGCCGCGATCGGCGGGGGTCAGGGGGCGCGCCGGTCGTGGGCGCCGAGACCCTCGTCGTCCGTGTCCACCCACAGCGAGGGGTCGTACGGAGTGTCGGAGATGGTCACGAGATCGGGGCGTTTCTGCGGGGCCGTGCCGACGGCGGCCGTCTCCCGCAGCAGCGCGACGCTCTCGCGCAGGTGATCGGTGTCGGTGCGGACGCGGCGCATCTCCAGGCCGCCGCTGCCCAGCTGGTTCTCCAGGCGCCCCACCGACCGGACCAGGTCGTCGAGACAGCGCTGGACGGATCTCAGTTCCTCGTGCACGGACATGACGTGACCTCACTTCCACGGGTCCTTCAGGCCCAAGGCGGCAACGTTCATGCGCCTGAGAGTGTTGCGCGTCACACCTTGCGCTGTGAAGGGATGTGCATCGATTGGCCGAGGCGTACGGGTGCACCGAGCGGTGCTTTGCGCCGCACGGGTGGGCTTGCCGTCCGTGGTCGCCGTGTCGCCCCGGGTTGCCGAACCCTTTCCTCTTCAGTGGGCCGCATACATCGGATGAGCTCCAAATACCACCAAAAGTGATCGTAACGCCCGCGGCTTCCCGGAGGTACTCAGAGATGTCCCACGACGGCGTCGGTCCGCGCGCGGCTCTGCGCTCGGCCGCCTTCCTCACGGCGGGCGTGCTCGCGGTGCCCGTGCTGGCCGGATGCGGCTCCGACGACCCGGCGGGCAAGCCCCTCGCGGGAGCGGACATCGCGCGCGCCGACCGGACCCTGATCGCCGACGGGGGCACCCTGCGCTGGGCCGTGGACACCGTTCCGGACACCCTGAACACCTTCCAGTCGGACGCCGACGCCACCACCACCCGGATCGCCCAGGCCGTCCTGCCGTCGATGTACCGGACGGACGGCCGGGGCCGGCCGGTGCGCAACCCCGACTACCTGGAGTCCGCCGAGGTCGTCGACACCGAGCCCAGACAGGTGGTCCTCTACCGGCTCAACCAGCAGGCCGTCTGGAGCGACGGCCGCGAGATCGGCGCCGCCGACTTCGCCGCCCAGTGGCGCGCCCTGTCGGGGAAGGACACCGCCTACTGGACCGCCCGCAACGCCGGCTACGACCACATCGAGAAGGTCGAGCGGGGCCGGAACGACCTCGAGGTCAAGGTCACCTTCAGCCGTCCCTACGCCGACTGGAAGTCGCTGTTCACGCCGCTGTACCCGAAGCAGGTCATGGGCGCCCCGGACTCCTTCAACGACGGGGCCCGCAAGAAGCTCAAGGTCACCGCCGGGCCCTTCACGGTGCGGAAGGTCGACACCGGGGAGGACGAGGTCACCCTCGCCCGCAGCACGCGCTGGTGGGGCGACCCGGCGAGGCTCTCCAAGATCGTGCTGCGGGCCGTGCCCCACGACAAGCGGATCTCCGCGCTCGCCGCCGGCACCGTCGACCTGGCCGAGATCGGCCCGGCCGCCGCCCGCCGCATCACCGCCGCCGCGCTGCCGCGGGACGGGAACAGCCCTCTGGCGGGCCCCGGCGCGGACCGGTCCGCCGCGGACGCGCTGCACTCCTGGGCCGTCGCCCACGGCTCCGACGAGGAGGCCGCCGACGAGGAGGTCTCCGCCCGCGAGAAGCTGCGCGAGAAGGCCGCGAAGTACGCCCGTCAGCAGAAGGCCCTCGGCGGCTTCGAGGTGCGCAAGTCGCTCGAGCCCGCCTACACCCAGCTCGCCCTCAACGGCGCTGAGGGCCCCCTCGCCGACGAGCGGGTCCGCCGCGCCGTGGCCCGGGCGCTGGACCGCGAGGCCATCGCCGAGGCGGTCCTGGAACCGCTCGGCCTGCCCGCCGAGCCCCTCGGCAGCCATCTCGCGCTGTCCGGCCAGGCCGCCTACGCCGACGGCAGCGGAGCCCTCGGCGAGCAGGACGCCAAGGAGGCGCGGGCGCTGCTCGCGGACGCCGGCTGGGAGCCGGGCGGGCCGGTGAAGAAGGAGAAGGAGAAGGAGAAGGACGAGGAGGAGGCGGCCGGCTCCTCGGAGGGCGACGACGGGAGCGAGTCCGAGGACGGCGACGACGGCACGTACATCGTCGGAGAGGACGACGGGAGCAACGGGGACGGTGGGGACGGCGGCAAGGCTCCGCGGGATTCCGGTACCGACACCGGGCCGCTGAAGCGGGGCGACGGTGCCCCCGGCGCCTACGCCCCCCGGGGCACCGCCGCCCCGGCCCGGGCCGGGAGCGCCCGCGTCGCCAAGGACGGCAAGGCGCTCACCCTCCGCTTCGTCCTGCCCTCGGGGCCGGGTTCGGACACGCTGCGCACCGTGGCCGACCGGGTCGCGACGATGCTGGAGCGGATCGGCATCGGCACGAAGATCTCCGAGGTCGACGACGAGAGCTACTTCAAGGACCACATCGCGTCCGGCGCGTACGACCTCGCCCTGTACTCCTGGCCCGCGACCGCCTACCCCGCCACCGACGCCCGCCCCGTCTACGCCAAACCGGTCCCGGCCGCGGACGGCTCCCTGAACGTGGAGCAGAACTACACCCGCGTCGGCACCGACCAGGTCGACCAGCTCTTCGACCAGGCCGTCACCACGCTCGACGACTCCGAGCGCCGCGCCCTGCTCCGCAAGGCGGACTCCCGCATCTGGGCGGCGGCCGGCTCCATCCCCCTCTACCAGCGCCCCCAGCTCACCGCCGCCCGCAAGAACCTGGCCAACGCCGGCGCGTTCGGGTTCCGCACGCCGGTGTACGAGGACATGGGCTTCCTGAAGAAGTCCGCACAGGGGCCGACGGGCACCCCGGGCGGGCGGAGCGCCGGGGACTGACGCGCACACGTGAGAGCGGCACGCCCCCGCCGGGGACGTGCCGCTCGCGTGTCCGGGTCAGCCGTGCTTGGCGCGGCTCGCGGCGCGGGCGCGCTCGCGGGCGTCCAGGTTCACCTTGCGGATGCGGACCGCCTCCGGGGTGACCTCCACGCACTCGTCGTCGCGGCAGAACTCCAGGGACTGCTCCAGCGACAGCTTGCGCGGCGGCACGATCGCCTCGAACGAATCGGCCGAGGACGACCGCATGTTGGTGAGCTTCTTCTCCTTGGTGATGTTGACGTCCATGTCGTCGGCACGGGAGTTCTCGCCGACGATCATGCCCTCGTACACCTCGGTGCCGGGCTCGACGAACAGTACGCCGCGCTCCTGGAGGTTGGTCATCGCGAACGCGGTGACGGCGCCGGAGCGGTCGGCGACCAGGGAGCCGTTGTTACGGGTGGTGAGCGCGCCGAACCAGGGCTCGTGACCCTCGTGGATGGAGTGGGCGATGCCCGTGCCGCGGGTCTGGGTCAGGAACTCCGTGCGGAAGCCGATCAGACCGCGGGAGGGCACCACGAACTCCATGCGCACCCAGCCCGAGCCGTGGTTGGACATGTTGTCCATCCGGCCCTTGCGGACGCCCATGAGCTGCGTGACCGCGCCCATGTGCTCCTCGGGGACGTCGATGGTCATGCGCTCGACCGGCTCGTGGACCTTGCCGTCGACGTCCTTGGTGACCACCTGCGGCTTGCCGACGGTGAGCTCGTAGCCCTCGCGGCGCATCTGCTCGACCAGGATGGCCAGCGCCAGCTCGCCGCGGCCCTGCACCTCCCAGGCGTCGGGGCGGTCGGTGTCCAGGACGCGCAGCGAGACGTTGCCGATCAGCTCGCGGTCCAGGCGGTCCTTGACCTGGCGGGCGGTGACCTTGCGGTCCTTGACGGCCGCCTTGTTGTCGGCGCCCTTGCCGGTGGCGCCGCGGCCGACCAGCGGGGAGGTGTTGGTGCCGATGGTCATGGAGATCGCCGGCTCGTCCACCGTGATCAGCGGCAGCGCGACCGGGTTCTCCTGGTCGGCCAGGGTCTCGCCGATCATGATGTCCGGGATGCCGGCGACCGCGCAGATGTCACCGGGGCCGGCCTTCTCGGCGGGCTTGCGGGTGAGCGCCTCGGTCATCATCAGCTCGGAGATGCGCACGTTGCTGACGGTGCCGTCGCGCTTCATCCAGGCGACCGTCTGCCCCTTCTTCAGCTCGCCCTGGTGGACGCGGAGCAGCGCGATGCGGCCGAGGAAGTTGTCGGCGTCGAGGTTGGTGACGTGGGCCTGGAGCGGGGCGTCCTCGTCGTAGGTGGGGGCCGGGATGTGCTCCAGGATCGTGGAGAAGAACGGCTCCAGCGAGTCGGAGTCGGCCGGGACCGTGCCGTCGTCCGGCTTGGTCAGGGAGGCCACGCCGTCCCGGCCGCAGGCGTAGACGATGGGGAACTCGATCTGGTCCTCGTCGGCGTCCAGGTCGAGGAAGAGGTCGTAGGTCTCGTTGACGACCTCGTCGATGCGGGCGTCCGGACGGTCCGTCTTGTTGATGCAGAGGATGATCGGCAGCCGCTGCTGCAGCGCCTTGCGCAGTACGAAGCGGGTCTGCGGCAGCGGGCCCTCGGAGGCGTCCACCAGCAGCACCACACCGTCGACCATCGACAGGCCGCGCTCGACCTCGCCGCCGAAGTCGGCGTGGCCGGGGGTGTCGATGATGTTGATCGTGATGGGCTCCCCGCCGTCCTTGGGGTGGTACTTCACCGCCGTGTTCTTGGCGAGGATCGTGATGCCCTTCTCACGCTCCAGGTCGTTCGAGTCCATCATGCGGTCGTCGACCTGGTCGAGCTGGTGCGCGGCGAAGGCGCCGGCCTGCTTGAGCATGCCGTCGACGATGGTGGTCTTGCCGTGGTCGACGTGGGCGACGATGGCGACGTTGCGGATGTCGTGGCGCGTGGCCATATAAGGCGTACTCCCGGGATGCTGAGGAATGCCCCGCACGAGCGTCTGTGGTGTGCGGGTCCTGCCGGGCTGAACACGCCTCGGCCTCACCCCATGGTACGGGGCAGCGGACGGGACCGCTGTTCCGTACCTGCGGGGAACATATGGAATGTTTTATTCCAATTTTAGTTGCTCAAGTCTCACTCAAATCACTGGGTCCTCCCGGGCCCCTGGCATAGCTTGACCGGGCCTCGTCAACCGAGACGGGGCAGTGACCGTGCGGCCCGCGCTGCGGGCCGCCGAGGAAAAACGGGGGCAGCGGTATGAGCAAGAGATTCCTGTCGACGGTCGTGGCCACCGGTGTGGCCGCCGTCTCCCTGGTGACGCTCGGCCCGGCGGGCGCGGCCGGTGCCGCGCCGATCGTCTGTGAGCCCGGCTACAAGTCCGCGTCCTGGACCAGCCTGGACAAGGGCTGGGTGATCACCCACGCCAAGCAGATCAACATCCCCAAGCACGGCACCGGCAGCTACACCAAGACGGCGACCTACCGCAAGACGGTCAGCTCGGGGCGCGAAGTGACCGGGGGCGCCAGCTACTCGGCCAACTGGGTCATCTCCAGCATGGACGCCCATGTCTCCGGGACGCTCTCCAAGGCGGGGGAGAAGACCAAGGAGAAGAGCGAGTCGGTCACGTTCAACTTCACCAAGCCGGGCGTCTACGTGGTGTTCAGCGGCGTCAAGAAGGCGTCCGGCTACTACACGGCCAAGACCTGCAACTCCAAGGGCACCGGCTTCGGCAAGAAGGGCTACGGCAAGGCCCGTAGCTGGAACGTCCAGGCCGAGGGTGCGGTGAAGTGCAGCGAGTCGCCCAAGAAGGGCACGGCCAAGCGGGCGGCCAAGGCGTACTGCTGAGGTGACGCCGTCCCGTCGGGCCCCGGCCCGCCGGGACGGCGGTGAGGGCCGGACCCCGTCGGGACGCTGTTGGCTAATCCGGTTTCCGGCGTGACGTCGGCCTTCAAGACCCGGTTGTGGTCTTGAGGGCCGACGTTGGTGTTTGGGGAGGGTGTCGGTGTCGATGCAGCCGCAGGAGGCGTGGGAAGTTCCGCTGGAGACCGTGCGGGTGGCGCGCGCGGCCTTCCCCAGGGGGAGCCTGGCGATCCGGGTCCGTGATGAGCTGGGTGCGCTGTTCACGGACGAGCAGTTCGCGGGTCTGTTCGCGGTACGGGGGAAGCCTGCTTGGTCGCCGGGACGTCTGGCGATGGTGCTGGTGCTGCAGTTCGTCGAAGGGCTGACCGACCGGCAGGCCGCTGAGGCGGTGCGGGCCCGGATCGACTGGAAGTTCGCGCTGGGGCTGGAGCTGACCGATCCCGGGTTCGACTTCTCAGTGCTCTCGGAGTTCAGGGACCGTCTGGTCGGCGAGGATGCCGGACGGTGTGTCCTGGACGCGATCCTGGTCGCGGCCAAGAAACGGGGGCTGGTCACAGCCGGCGGAAAGGCGCGGACGGACTCCACACATGTGCTCTCCTCAGCGCGTGAACTGAACTGGCTGGAGATGGTCGGCGAGACCTTGCGGACGGCACTGAACGCGGTGGCCCAAGCGGAGCCGGACTGGCTCAGCGCCCGTGCCCTACCGGAATGGTTCACGCACTACGCGACCCGGATCGAGGACTCCCGCTTCCCCAGAGCCCGCACCAAGCGGGTCGAGGTCGGGCGCCGGATCGGAGCGGACGGGATGCGCCTGCTGCGCATGATCTGGACGGACGACGCGCCTGCCGCACTGCGGGTGCTGCCGCAGGTGGAGGTCTTGCGGCAGATGTGGGTCCAGCAGTTCCATCTGGTGGGAAGCGAGGTGGAACGGCGGGACCCAAAAGACCGCCCGCCGGGGGCGAAACGCCTGGTCACCCCGTATGACGTCCAGGCACGCGGCAGCGTCAAACGCGACACGATGTGGGACGGCTACAAGGTCCACCTCACCGAGACGTGCGAAGCCGACACGGTGCACCTGGTGACGAACGTGACCACCACTGTCGCCACCGTCCCCGACGACCGGATGGCCTCCGTCGTCCACATCGGCCTCGCTGCACGGGGCCTGCTCCCGGGCGAACACTGGGTCGACGCCGGGTATGCCAACTCCAGCGCCCTGGCCGCCGCCCGCATCGACCACGGTGTCGCCCTGCATGGGCCGCTGCGGCCGGTGACCGTCGCCCAAGCCCGTGGTGAGAGCACCTACGGACAGGACGCCTTCACCATCGACTGGGACAACCAGCACGTGACCTGCCCGAACGGGATCACCAGCACCCAGTGGCACCACCGCCGCTCGGAAGAACAGCTGCCCGTGATCCGGGTCCGCTTCTCACCGGCCGACTGCCGCACCTGCCCCAGGCTCCGGGACTGTGTCAGCTCGCCGAAAGCCCAGCGCCGGGAGATCACCCTGCGGCCCCGCCACGAATACGAAGCCCTCCACCAGGCACGGCAGCTCCAGACGACCGACGAGTGGAAGGACCGCTACAAGGTCCGTGCCGGGGTCGAAGGGACCATCTCCCAGGGAGTGCAAGCCTGCGGCCTGCGCAGATCCCGCTACCGCGGGCTCGCCAAGACCAGCCTCCAGCATCAACTCACCGGCGCCGCGATCAACCTCATCCGCATCAACGCCTGGCTCGGCGACAAGCCCCGCGCCCGCACCCGGACCAGCCCCCTGACAGCACTTCGCCCCGCCGCATAACGACGGGGCGAAGCATCAGAGCCGGGGATTAAGCCAACAGCGTCCCGTCGGGGTCCGGCCCTTCCGTGTCGGGCGCTCCCCGGTTTTACGGGTGGGACTGCCGGGAACCAGGAGGGCCCGTTCGGATATCGGTGTGCGCGCGAACGCGTTTCGGACATGTAAACGAAAAACTGTACCTAATTGTCCGGATTGCCGGTTTATCCCGTGAGGTGTCAAGCGCGCGTAGGTGTCAATCTTTGCAATTTTCGCTCAAAATATGAACGGTAGGGAGATCCCTATGCCTTCCGCCCTTGACGCGCGTTGACTGTCTTGGCGAAAGTTCCCCCAAACCACAGAACCTGCCGGTATCTGTGCTGCGCTCAACTCTCCAACCCCCCGGGGGACGAACACGATGACCAGTCCAATCAAGGCCGAGGACTCCGGGTCCGCGGCTGTCTTGGACCCTGAGCTCGCAGCGACCACCGAAAAAGCGGTCGCCGAGGGCGTCAAGCAGCCCGAGGGTCGTTCCCCCGGCCAGTTGATGTGGCAGCGCTTCAAGCGCGACCGTACCGGAGTCGTCTCCGCCTGTGTGGTGCTTTTTTTCTTCGTGGTCGCCGCGTGCGCCCCGCTGATCTCGAAGGTGTACGGCAAGGACCCGTACACCCTCTACGGGCAGGAGAACCCGGAGCTCCTCGACCTCTTCACCATGCCGGCGAAGCCCTTCGGCGGCATCGACGGGGAGTTCTGGTTCGGCATCGAGCCCGGTCTGGGGCGTGACGTGTTCACGCAGCTGCTGTACGGCATCCGGACCTCGCTGGCCACGGCGCTGGTCGCGACGCTCCTGATGACGGTGCTGGGCGTGCTGATCGGCCTCGCCGGCGGCTACTTCGGCGGGAAGATCGACTACTGGCTCGGCCGGATGACCGACTTCTTCATGGCCCTGCCCAGCCAGTTGTTCTTCGTCGCCGCGATGCCCGTCATCACCACGGTGTTCGTCGCCCCGGACAAGGAGACGCCCACCTACGTGCGCACCTGCGCGATCATCATCGTGCTGTCCTTCCTGGGCTGGATGAGCATGGCGCGGATCGTCCGTGGCGCCACGCTCTCCCTGCGCGACCGGGAGTTCATCGAGGCGGCACGGATCTCCGGGGCCTCGCCCTGGCGCATCATCCGCAAGGAACTGCTGCCCAACATCGTCACGCCGACGCTGGTGCAGGCGACGCTGATGCTGCCTTCCACCATCCTCAGTATCGCGTTCCTCTCCTTCGTGGGCGTCGGGTACGTCGAGCCCACGCCGGACTGGGGGCGGATGTTCTCCATCGGCGCCCGCATCGTGGAGCAGGACCCGTACTACATGCTCTTCCCCGGAGTGGCCATGGTGATCTTCGTCGTGGCCTTCAACCTCCTCGGCGACTCGGTGCGGGACGCCTTCGATCCCAAGACGGGGCGCTGAGCCCACCAGGGAAGTCCCCCCACACTCCCGCTCGGCCGGTCGCCGGCGCCGCATGGCCCGGCTCCGACCACGTACCAGCAGTGCTCACTACTCACAGGCAGGTGGATCCGTCCTCATGAGCATCTTCCGTAACCGTGCCGCCACGGCCGCGATCGTCGCGGTCGCCGCCGGCGCCCTGACCCTCACCGCCTGCGGTGGCGGCGGCAGCGACAGCCCGGCCAAGGACAACAGCAAGAAAAAAGAGGACGCCAAGTCGCAGTCGAAGCCGGTGCAGATCGGTGACGTGAAGGCGTCGACCGGTCCGGCCGCCGAGATCCCGGGCGCCAAGCCCGGCGGCACCATGGCCGTCTACCAGGAGGACGACTTCTCCCACCTGGACCCGGGTCAGATCTACGTCTCGGACGGCAAGCTGCTCAGCCGCCTCATCTACCGCGGCCTGACCCAGTACTCCGAGGACGACCAGGGCAACCTGACCGTCGTGGGCGACCTCGCCACCGACGCGGGCAAGGTCTCGAACGGCGGCAAGACCTGGACCTACACCCTGAAGGACGACCTGAAGGACGAGAACGGCAACCCGATCAACTCGGCGGACATCCGCCACACGATCGAGCGCCTGTACGCCTCGTTCATCACCGACGGTCCGACCTACCTGCAGCAGTGGCTGTCCGGCGCCGGCACCACCTACCGCAAGGCGTACGAGGGTCCGTTCAAGGGCAAGCACCTGCCGGACGACGTCCTGGAGACGCCGGACGACAAGACGGTCGTCTTCCACTTCAAGAACGCCCAGCCCGACCTCCCGCAGATGCTGACCATGCCCGGTTACAGCGTCGTCCCGGAGGAGACGGACACCAAGGAGAAGTACGACACCGACCCGGTCGCCACGGGTCCGTACAAGATCGCCGACTTCAAGCCCGGCAAGTCCATGAAGCTGGTCAAGAACCCCGAGTGGGACGCGAAGTCCGACTCCGTGCGCCACCAGTACGTCGACGGTTTCGACATCTCGATGAACCACGACGACGAGGACCAGACCAAGACCCTCCTGGCCGACCAGGGCGAGGCCAAGAACGCGATGATGTTCACGGGTCAGGTCGCCACCACCCAGCTCCAGAAGGTGGTGAGCGACAAGGAGGCCATGAAGCGCACGATCCAGGGCTACGCGCCCTACGTGTGGCAGCTGAACTTCAACATGGACCGCGTCAAGGACAAGAAGCTCCGTGACGCCATCACCCTCGCGCTGCCCTCCACCGCGGTCTTCAAGGCCGACGGCGGCGCCTACGGCGGTGAGGTCGCCAACTCCCTGACCTCGCCCACCACCCCGGGTTACGACGAGTCCTTCGACCCGTTCAACCGCAAGGCGAAGCCCAACGGCGACATCGAGGCCGCCAAGAAGCTGATCAAGGAAGGCGGCTTCGAGGGCAAGAGCCTCGTCTACGCCTACGCCAACACGCCGGTCCGTCAGCAGCAGGCCGTGCTGATCACCGACGCCCTGGAGAAGATCGGTCTCGACATCCAGAAGAAGGAGATCGACAGCGCCACCTGGTACGAGCAGGTCGGCAAGGTCAAGAACGGCTACGACCTGTACATGACCGGCTGGGGCCAGGACTGGCCGTCCGCCTCCACGGTCGTCCCGCCGCTCTACGACGGCACGCAGATCCAGGACGGTGCGTCGAACTACTCGCACATCAACGACGACCACGTCAACTCGGAGATCCAGCGCATCCTGAAGATCACCGACACCGCCGAGGCCACCAAGGCGTGGAGTGAGCTGAGCGAGTACATCGCCAAGGAGGTCAACCCGGCCGCCCCGATCTACTACACCAAGGTCTTCCAGATCTTCGGTTCGAACGTCGGCGGCATCCGCTACAGCTCGGACTCGAGCTACGTGGACGTCACCCGGGTCTTCCTCAAGAAGTAACCGCCCATCCGGGATCCCGGTGGGGGGGCGCGCGGCGGAGCGCCCCCCACCGGGCCCCGGACGTCTCCAGACTCCCCCTCCGAATTGCCGCCGTCCTGAGAGCAGCTTCCAGCCATGCTTCCATTCCTCATTCGCCGGACGTTCGGCGCGGCGCTGATCCTGGTGTTGATCAGTGCGTTCACCTTCTTCATGTTCTTCGCGATCCCGCAGGACCCGGCGCTGCTGGCCTGTGGCAAGAACTGCACTCCGGACGCGCTGGAGATCATCCACAAGAACCTCGGTCTCGACCAGCCGGTCACCGTCCAGTACTGGAACTTCCTGATCGGCATCTTCGCCGGCCGTGACTTCGCCGTCGGTCACTGCGACGCCCCCTGCTTCGGCGTCTCCTTCGCCAACAACCAGAACGTCTGGGACACCATCCTCGACCGCTTCCCGCTGACGCTCTCGCTGACCGTCGGCAGCCTGCTGGTCTTCCTGATCGTCGGTCTCGGCGCCGGCATGCTGGCCGCCAAGTACCGCGGCACCTGGGTGGACAAGACCTTCAGCTCCGGCTCGCTGGTCATCAGCTCCATGCAGATCTACTTCCTCGGCCCGCTGGTGCTGCTCGCCCTGGTCTACAGCACGGGCTGGCTCGACAAGCCGAAGTACGTGCCCTTCTCCGAGGACCTCGGCGGCTGGTTCATGGGTCTGCTGATCCCCTGGGTCGTCATGGCGACCATCTTCACCGCCAACTACACTCGTATGAGCCGGTCCTCGATGATCGAGCAGCTTCAGGAGGAGCACGTCAAGGCGGCCCGCGCCAAGGGCATGTCGGGCAACTTCGTCTTCTTCCGCTACGCCTGGCGCGGCTCCCTCATCCCCATCATCACCATCCTCGGCATCGACCTGTCCTCGCTGCTGTCGGGCGGCATGGTGACGGAGCTGACGTTCGGTCTGGCCGGGCTCGGCCGGCTCGCGCTGGACTCCGTCATCGACAAGGACCTGCCGATGCTGATGGGCGTCATGCTGGTCAGTGCCGCGCTCATCATCTTCTTCAACCTGATCGTGGACGCTCTGTACGCCGTCATCGACCCGCGCGTGCGTCTGTCCTAGGAGAACCCACCGTGACCACTCAGACCAAGCCCGAAGAGGCTCCGGCCGCCGCCGCGGGGGAAGCCTTCCTCTCGGTGCGCGACCTCAAGGTCCACTTCTCCACCGACGACGGCATCGTCAAGGCGGTGGACGGGCTCTCCTTCGACCTGGAGCGCGGCAAGACCCTCGGCATCGTGGGCGAGTCCGGCTCCGGCAAGTCGGTGACCAACCTGGCCGTGCTCGGCCTGCACAACCGCAAGAAGACCGCCATCGACGGGTCGATCACGCTGGACGGCCAGGAGCTGACCACGGCCGGCGAGAAGCAGCTGGAGACGCTGCGCGGCAAGAAGATGGCGATGATCTTCCAGGACGCGCTGACCGCGCTGTCGCCGTACTACACGGTCGGCCGGCAGATCGGCGAGCCGTTCATGAAGCACACCGGCGCCTCCAAGAAGGACGCCCGGGTGCGCGCCATCGACCTGCTCCAGAAGGTCGGCATCCCGCACCCGCAGAAGCGGGTCGACGACTACCCGCACCAGTTCTCCGGCGGTATGCGGCAGCGGGCCATGATCGCCATGGCGCTCTCCTGCGACCCGGACCTGCTCATCGCCGACGAGCCGACCACGGCGCTCGACGTGACGGTGCAGGCGCAGATCCTCGACCTGCTCAAGGACCTGCAGCAGGAGTTCGGCTCCGCGATCATCATGATCACCCACGACCTCGGCGTGGTCGCCAACATGGCCGACGACATCCTGGTGATGTACGCCGGCCGCGCCGTGGAGCGCGGTTCGGTGCGCGAGGTGCTCAAGTCGCCCCAGCACCCGTACACCTGGGGTCTGCTGGGGTCGATGCCGAGGCTCTCCGCCTCCGTCGACGAGCCGCTGATGCCGATCCCCGGATCGCCGCCCTCCCTGCTCAACCCGCCCTCGGGCTGCCCCTTCCACCCGAGGTGCGGCTTCACCGACAAGGTCTCGGGGGAGCGTTGTTCGGGCGAGCGCCCGCTGCTCGGCCCAGGACGCGGAGCCGCCTGCCACCTGACGGTGGAGCAGCGGCAGCAGGTGTTCATCGAGACGATTCAGCCCCGGCTGGGCTGAGCGGAAACCGGCGACTGGGGCATCACCATGAGCGACAACAGCAAGACGACCACGGCGGTCGCCGACACCGTCCCGCAGCAGCGGGACGGTGACGGCGCACCGCTGCTGAAGGTCAGTGGTCTGACGAAGCACTTCCCGATCAAGGGCGGCTTCCCGATCCGGCGCACCGTCGGCGCGGTCAAGGCCGTCGACGGCGTCGACTTCGAGGTCTTCCCCGGGGAGAGCCTCGGCCTCGTCGGCGAGTCCGGCTGCGGCAAGTCGACGACCGGCCGGCTGCTGACCCGGCTGTACGAGCCGACCGCGGGCACCATCGAGTACAAGGGCAAGGACATCAGCCGGGCCGGCCGCAGGGAGCTGGCGCCGATCAGGTCCGAGATCCAGATGATCTTCCAGGACCCGTACACGGCGCTGAACCCGCGGCAGACCGTGGGCACGATCATCGCGGGCCCGATGGAGATCAACGGGATCAACCCGCCCGGCGGCCGCGAGAAGCGCGTCCGGGAGCTCCTGGAGATCGTCGGTCTCAACCCGGAGCACTACAACCGCTTCCCGCACGAGTTCTCCGGCGGCCAGCGCCAGCGCATCGGCGTCGCGCGGGCCATCGCGCTGGAGCCGAAGCTGATCGTCGCCGACGAGCCGGTCTCGGCCCTCGACGTGTCGATCCAGGCCCAGGTGGTGAACCTGCTGCAGGAGGTGCAGCGGGAGATGGGGATCGCCTTCGTCTTCATCGCCCACGACCTGGCGATCGTGCGGCACTTCTCGCAGCGCGTCGCGGTGATGTACCTCGGCAAGATCGTGGAGATCGCGGACCGCGACTCGATCTACAACCGGCCCCGCCACCCGTACACGCACGCGCTGCTGTCGGCGGTTCCGGACGCCGACATCGACGCGGAGAAGCGGGAGCGCATCCGTCTCGAGGGCGACGTGCCCTCGCCGATCGCCCCGCCGTCCGGCTGCCGGTTCCGCACCCGCTGCTGGAAGGCGCAGGACAAGTGCGCGACCGAGGAGCCGCCGCTGGTCCGGATCGACGGCAGCAAGCCGGGCCACCTGACGGCCTGCCACTTCCCGGAGGAGCCCACGACCGAGGCCCGCGCCGAGGACGTGGTGATGGACCCGGGGCTGAAGGCCCTGGAGCAGGACGGCGTGGCCAAGGCCTGACCGCCGGCCCCCTGAAGGGACCCGGGGCACGGGTGCGGGAGCACAGGACTCCCGCACCCGTGCCCTTGTGACTTCCCCTTCCGGGCGTCCCATACGTACATACGGCTGGAGTCCCCCTCGTACAGGTGCCGTACGTGTGCGCGTCGCACCCTTTGCCTCGATATTGGCGTGAAGGACCGGCGTACGCGCCCAGCCCACGTACGAGGAGGCACCCGATGCGCGGAGCCACGCACGCCCGATGGGCCGTCTGCGCGGTGGCGGCCGCCCTCGCCGCGACCGCCTGCGGGGGCGGGAACGGCAGCGGCGGCGACACCGGCGCCGTGCTGAGCGCCTCCTGGGGCGACCCGCAGAACCCGCTGGAGCCGGCCAACACCAACGAGGTCCAGGGCGGCAAGGTCCTCGACATGGTCTTCCGCGGGCTGAAGCGGTACGACCCGGTCACCGGCGAGGCCGAGGACATGCTCGCCGAGAGGATCGAGACCTCCGACTCGCGGAACTTCACCGTCACCGTCAAGGACGGCTGGACCTTCAGCAACGGCGAGAAGGTCACCGCCCGGTCCTTCGTCGACGCCTGGAACTACGGCGCGAGCCTGAGGAACAACCAGCGCAACGCGTACTTCTTCGGTTACATCAAGGGCTACGACCAGGTCCACCCCGAGGAGGGCGAGCAGACCGCCGACACCCTGTCCGGCCTGAAGGTCACCGGCGAGCGCACCTTCACCGTCGAGCTCACCCAGACGTTCTCGAGCTTCCCCGACACCCTCGGCTACAACGCCTTCGCCCCGCTGCCCCGCGCCTTCTTCGACGACCACGACGCCTGGGTGAGGAAGCCGGTCGGCAACGGCCCGTACCTGGTCGACTCGTACACCCGCGGCTCGCAGATGTCCCTGCGCGCCCGGGACGACTACCCCGGCCCCGACAAGGCGCAAAACGGCGGCGTCGACCTCAAGGTCTACACCGACAACAACACCGCCTACACCGACCTGATGGCCGGCAACCTCGACCTCGTCGACGACATCCCCGCCGCCCAGCTGAAGAACGTCGGGAACGACCTCGGCGACCGCTACCTCAACACCCCCGCCGGCATCATCCAGACCCTCGCCTTCCCCCACTACGACGACGACTGGAACAAGCCCGGCTCGGAGAAGGTCCGCACGGGCCTGTCCATGGCGATCGACCGCGAGCAGATCACCGACACGATCTTCCAGCGGACCCGCACCCCCGCCACCGACTGGACCTCACCCGTCCTCGGCGAGGACGGCGGCTTCCGGGCCGGCCTGTGCGGGGACGCGTGCGCGTACAAGCCCGACGAGGCCAAGAGGCTCATCCAGGAGGGCGGCGGGCTGCCCGGCGGCAAGGTGACGATCACCTTCAACGCGGACACCGGCTCCCACCGCGAGTGGGTCAACGCCGTCTGCAACTCCATCAACAACGCGCTGGACGACGAACGCGCCTGCACCGCCGACCCGGTCGGCACCTTCGCCGACTTCCGCAACCGGATCACCGACCGCGAGATGACGGGCCCGTTCCGCGCCGGCTGGCAGATGGACTACCCGCTCATCCAGAACTTCCTCCAGCCGCTCTACTACACCGACGCCTCCTCCAACGACGGCAAGTGGTCGAACGAGCGGTTCGACGACCTCGTCGACCGCGCCAACCAGGAGACCGACGACGCCAAGGCCGTCGGCCTGTTCCAGCAGGCCGAGGAGGTCGTCCGCGACGACATGGCCGCCATCCCGCTCTGGTACCAGAACGGCAGCGCCGGCTGGTCCGAACGGCTCTCCGACGTCAGGCTCAACCCCTTCAGCGTCCCCGTGTACGACCAGATCAAGGTGGGCTGAGCCGTCATGGGACGCTACGTCGTCCGGCGGCTGCTCCAGATGATCCCGGTGTTCGTCGGGGCCACGCTGCTGATCTTCCTCATGGTCAACGTGATGGGCGACCCCATCGCGGGCCTGTGCGGCGAGCGGCAGTGCGACCCGGCGACCGCCGCCCGGCTGGAGAAGGAGTTCGGCCTCGACGAGCCGGTCTGGCAGCAGTACCTGACCTACATGGGCAACGTCTTCACCGGCGACTTCGGCACGGCCTTCAACGGCCAGGAGGTCACCGAGCTGATGGCGACGGCGTTCCCCGTCACCGTCCGCCTCACCCTGATCGCGATCCTCTTCGAGGTCGTCGTCGGCATCACCCTCGGCGTGGTCACCGGACTGCGCCGGGGCCGCCCCGTCGACACCGGCGTCCTGCTGCTCACCCTGGTCGTCGTCTCCGTGCCCACGTTCGTCACCGGCCTGCTGCTCCAGCTGCTGCTCGGCGTGGAGTGGGGGTGGATCCGGCCCTCGGTCTCCTCCGGGGCGCCCTTCGGCGAACTGATCCTGCCCGGCCTGGTCCTGGCCTCCGTCTCACTGGCGTACGTCACCCGGCTGACCCGCACCTCCATCGCCGAGAACCGGCGCTCCGACTACGTCCGCACCGCCATCGCCAAGGGCCTGCCCCACCGCCGGGTGGTCGTGAGACACCTGCTGCGCAACTCGCTCATCCCCGTGGTCACCTTCATCGGCGCCGACATCGGCTTCTTCATGGGCGGCGCGATCGTCACCGAGCGGATCTTCAACATCCACGGCGTCGGCTACCAGCTCTACCAGGGCATCCTGCGGCAGAACACCCAGACCGTCGTCGGCTTCGTCACCGTGCTGGTGCTGGTCTTCCTGGTCGCCAACCTCGTCGTCGACCTCCTCTACGCCGTGCTCGACCCGAGGATCCGCTATGCCTGACGGACGCCACGAACCCGGGCAGGCCATCGCCGGGACCGGAATGGGCGGCGCGAT
This sequence comes from Streptomyces sp. 12E, assembly GCF_055633275.1. Lineage (NCBI taxonomy): Bacteria > Bacillati > Actinomycetota > Actinomycetes > Kitasatosporales > Streptomycetaceae > Streptomyces > Streptomyces sp. 12E. The sequence goes on from NZ_JBVNCJ010000001.1 coordinate 4,743,501, forward strand.
GGACCTGGGCGTCGAGGAGGCCGAGACCCTGGAGAGGCGCCCGGAGGGCCCGGACGGCTCCGGACCGCAGGGCAGGCCGCGCTCCCTGTGGTCCGACGCCTGGCGCGACCTGCGCCGCAACCCCGTCTTCATCGTCTCCGCCCTGGTCATCCTCTTCCTGGTCCTCATCTCCCTGTGGCCCTCGGCGATCACCTCCGGCAGCCCCCTCGCGTGCGACCTCTCCAAGGCCCAGGAGGGCTCCCGGGCCGGCCACCCCTTCGGCTTCGACGGCCAGGGCTGCGACGTCTACACCCGCACCGTCTACGGCGCCCGCACGTCCGTCGCCGTCGGCGTCCTCGCCACCCTGGGCGTCGCGGTCCTCGGCAGCGTCCTGGGCGCCCTGGCGGGCTTCTTCGGGGGCGTCTGGGACTCCGTCCTCTCCCGCGTCACCGACGTCTTCTTCGCCATCCCGGTCGTCCTCGGCGGACTGGTGCTGCTCTCCGTCATCACCAGCGACACCGTCTGGCCCGTCATCGGCTTCATCGTGCTGCTCGGCTGGCCGCAGATCTCCCGCATCGCCCGCAGCGCCGTCATCACCGCCAAGCAGAACGACTACGTCCAGGCCGCGCGGGCGCTCGGCGCCTCCCCCTCCCGGCTGGTGCTGCGGCACATCGCGCCCAACGCCGTCGCGCCCGTCATCGTCGTCGCGACCATCGCGCTCGGCACCTACATCGCGCTGGAGGCCACCCTGTCCTACCTCGGCGTCGGCCTGAAGCCGCCCAGCGTCTCCTGGGGCATCGACATCTCCGCCGCCTCCCCGTACATCCGCAACGCCCCGCACGCGCTGCTGTGGCCCTCCGGGGCCCTCGCGATCACCGTCCTGGCGTTCATCATGCTCGGCGACGCGGTGCGCGACGCCCTCGACCCGAAGCTGAGGTGAGCCGCCGTGCTGCTCGAAGTGCGTGACCTGCGCGTGGAGTTCCACACCCGGGACGGGATCGCGAAGGCCGTCAACGGCGTCGGCTACGGCGTGGAGGCGGGCGAGACCCTGGCCGTGCTCGGCGAGTCCGGCTCCGGCAAGTCCGTGACCGCCCAGGCGGTCATGGGCATCCTCGACGCCCCGCCCGGCCGGATCACCGGCGGCGAGGTCGTCTTCCGGGGCCGGGACCTGCTGAGGCTGAAGGAGGACGAGCGACGCAGGGTGCGGGGCGCCGAGATGGCGATGATCTTCCAGGACGCGCTGTCGTCCCTGAACCCCGTGCTCAGCGTCGGCGACCAGCTCGCCGAGATGTTCACCGTGCACCGGGGCGCCTCCCGCAAGGACGCGCGGGCCAGGGCGGTCGAGCTGATGGACCGGGTGCGCATCCCCGCCGCCCGGGAGCGGGTCGGGCAGTACCCGCACCAGTTCTCCGGCGGCATGCGCCAGCGCATCATGATCGCGATGGCGCTGGCCCTGGAACCCGCCCTGATCATCGCCGACGAACCGACCACCGCCCTCGACGTCACCGTCCAGGCCCAGGTCATGGAGCTGCTCGCGGAACTCCGGCGCGAACTGGGCACGGCCCTGATCCTCATCACCCACGACCTGGGCGTGGTCGCCGACGTCGCCGACCGCATCGCCGTGATGTACGCGGGCCGGATCGTCGAGTCGGCGCCGGTGCACGACGTCTACAAGGCCCCGGCGCACCCGTACACCCGCGGCCTGCTGGACTCCATCCCGCGCCTGGACCTCAAGGGCCGGGAGCTCTACGCCATCAAGGGCCTGCCGCCCAGCCTCACGCACATCCCGCCGGGCTGCGCCTTCCACCCCCGCTGCCCGCTGGCCCGCGACGTCTGCCGCACCGACGAGCCGCCGCTGTACGAGGTCTCGGCGACGCGGGGGAGCGCCTGCCACTTCTGGAGGGAGTGCCTGGATGGCTGAGCCGGTCCTGGAGGTCAGCGGCCTGGTCAAGCACTACCCGCTGACCCGGGGCGTCGTCTTCCGCAAGCAGGTCGGCGCCGTGCGCGCGGTCGACGGCGTGGACTTCACGCTCGGCCGGGGCGAGACGCTGGGCATCGTCGGCGAGTCCGGCTGCGGCAAGTCGACGGTCGCGAAGATGCTGGTCAACCTGGAACGCCCGACGGCCGGTTCGATCCGCTACAAGGGCGAGGACATCACCCGGCTGTCCGGACGCGCGCTGAAGGCGGTGCGCCGCAACATCCAGATGGTGTTCCAGGACCCGTACACCTCCCTCAACCCCCGCATGACGGTGGGCGACATCATCGGGGAGCCGTACGAGATCCACCCCGAGGCGGCCCCCAAGGGCGACCGGCGCCGGAGGGTGCGGGAGCTGCTGGACGTCGTCGGCCTCGACCCGGAGTACGTCAACCGCTACCCGCACCAGTTCTCCGGCGGCCAGCGCCAGCGCATCGGCATCGCACGGGGCCTGGCGCTGCGCCCCGAGGTGATCGTCGCCGACGAACCGGTCTCCGCGCTGGACGTGTCGGTGCAGGCCCAGGTGATCAACCTGATGGACCGGCTGCAGTCCGAGTTCGGCCTGGCGTACGTGTTCATCGCGCACGACCTGTCGATCGTCCGGCACATCTCCGACCGGGTCGGGGTGATGTACCTGGGGCGGATCGTGGAGACCGGCACGGACACCGAGATCTACGAGCACCCGACCCACCCGTACACCCAGGCCCTGCTCTCCGCCGTGCCCGTGCCGGACCCGGAGGCCCGGGAGCACCGGGAGCGGATCATCCTCAGCGGCGACGTCCCGTCGCCGACGGACGTCCCCTCCGGCTGCCGCTTCCGCACCCGCTGCTGGAAGGCGCGGGAGCGCTGCGCGCTGGAGGTGCCGGCGCTCGCGGTGCCGGCCCGGTTCGGGGCGTCCGGCGGCCCGGCGGCGCACGACTCGGCCTGCCACTTCGCGGAGGAGAAGACCGTGGTGCCCGTGGCGGGGCACGGCGACGGGCCGGGGTGACATGGCGCACCCCGGCCCGCTTACGGCACCCGCACGGCCGTACGCTGATCAGCGTGCCGTGTCCGTATATCGGTACCGCTTCCGTGGGGTTGCCGGTGTGTTAACGCGGTTCGTCCCCGTTCGCGAGTCCCAGCGAGCGCTTGAGGAAGCCCAGTTGGAGGCGGAGCAGGTTCTCGGCGACCTCCTCCTGCGGGGTCATGTGGGTGACGCCGGACAGGGGCAGCACCTCGTGCGGGCGGCCGGCCGCCAGCAGCGCGGAGGAGAGCCGCAGCGAGTGGGCGACCACCACGTTGTCGTCCGCGAGGCCGTGGATGATCATCATCGGGCGGTGCGGCTCGGCGGCGCCGACCAGGCCCGCGTCGTCGATCACCGAGTTGCGGCGGTAGACCTCCGGCTGCTCGTCCGGGTGGCCGACGTAGCGTTCCTGGTAGTGGGTGTCGTAGAGGCGGAGGTCGGTGACCGGGGCGCCCACCACGGCCGCGTGGAAGACGTCGGGGCGGCGCAGGGCGGCGAGGGCCGCCAGGTAACCGCCGAAGGACCAGCCCCGGACGGCGACCCGGTCCAGGTCGAGCGGGAAGTCGGCGGCGAGCGCCTGGAGCGCGTCCACCTGGTCCTGCACGACGATGTCGGCGATGTCGTCCCGGACGGACTTCTCCCAGGCGGGCGAGCGGCCCGGCGTCCCGCGCCCGTCCGCGACGATCACCGCGAACCCCTGGTCGGCGAACCACTGCGAGGTCAGGTGCGGGTTGTGGGCGGCGAGCACCCGCTGCCCGTGCGGACCGCCGTAGGGGTCCATGAGCACCGGCAGCGGGGTGTCACCGGCGTAGTCCCGGGGCATAAGCACGGCGCACGGAATGCGGCGTGCGCCCCCCTGTGTCAGCGTCACGCGGGGGGACATACCGGGGTCTTCGGCGTACGAGGGGACAGTCGCCGTCGGTTTCCCGTCACGCAGGACCTGGACCCGCGAACCTGGCCGGTCCGGAACCGCGGAGACGAGTACGGTCACGCCCCCGGCGCGTACCGCCGAGTGCACACCGGGCTCCTGCGAGACGCGCTCCACGCCGAGTTCGTTCACCCGGTAGACGTGCACCTCGCCGATCTCCGGGTCGGCCGCCTCCTCGCCCGCCGACGCCGAGACCAGCACGTCGTCGGCGGAGACGTCCAGTACGGCGCGGATGTGCAACTGTCCTCCGGTGAGCGGTCGTTCACCGACGGCGAGTCGTCGCGCGCCCCCCTCGTCCGCGATCCGCACCAGCTGCCCGGAGGGGCTCCAGCAGGGCACACCGGGGAAAAGTTCCAGCCAATCTGGATCTTCGTCGGCGTGCACCATCCGGGTCGTACCGGAGTCCGGGTCGACGGCCAGGATCAGCGAGGCGCGCTGGTCGCGCGCCTGGACCAGCAGCAGCGGGGCACCCGCCGCTGACCAGTGCACATGCGCCAGGTACGGGTAGTGCGCACGGTCCCAGGAGACCTCGGTGCGCGTTCCGTCGAGGCCGATCACGAACAGCCGGACGTCCGCGTTCGGGGTGCCCGCCGCCGGGTACGCCACCCGCTGCGGCTCCCGCTCCGGGTGCGCCGGGTCGGCGATCCACCAGCGCCGTACCGGCGTGTCGTCCACGCGCGCCACCAGCAGCCGGTCCGACTCCGGGGCCCACCAGAAGCCCCGCGAGCGGCCCATCTCCTCGGCCGCGACGAACTCGGCCAGACCGTAGGTGACGCCCTCCGACTCCGGGGACGCGAGGGCGTGTCCGTCCGCGCCCTCGGCTCCCACGACGCGCAGCGCGCCCCGGGAGACGAAGGCGACGTACCGCCCGTCGGGCGACGGACGGGGGTCGATCACCGGGCCCGGTACGGGCAGTTCGCGTGCCGTCCCGGCCCGCAGTTCGGCGGTGAAAAGCCGCCCTGACAAGGCGAAAGACGCCAGCTCGACGGCTGCGTCGGTGGCGTAGCCGACGATGCCGGCGCCGCCTTCGCGGCTCCGTTCGCGCCGTGCCCGTTCCTCGGCGGAGAGGTTCTCCGAGGCCCCGCCCAGGAGGGCGCGCGGGTCGGCCGCCACGCGCTCCCCGCCCCCTTCCGTGTCGAGGACCCACAGTGAATTGGCCCGGTCCGTACCGGAACCGGAGCGCAGGAACACGACACGCGAGCCGTCGGGGGCCACGCTGAACGAACGCGGCGCGCCGAGCGTGAAGCGCAGGGTACGGGCGTGCCGTCGGGGGAAGGAGTCGGTCTCGGTCGTCATGCCATGACCATATTGGCCATGCGCCCCCTTGTGCGGCCGTGCGCCGACCGATGCGCACGTACGGATAGTTATGATCGTTAGCGCATAGTGGGTATGAACCTGCTGGCTGCTGTCTGGTCTTTGCCTGCCCCCATGTTCCTACGTCCCCCTACCCCGCGCCCTGGGACCTTTGGAGGTGAACCGCCGTGGCACTCTCGATTTCGGCGGTGGTGCTGCTGGCGATCATCGTCTTCCTGCTGATCAAGAAGTCGGGCCTGAAGGCAGGGCATGCCGTGGTGTGCATGCTGCTCGGCTTCTACCTCGCCTCGTCGACGATCGCCCCGACCATCAGCGAACTGACGACGAACCTCGCGGGGATGATCGGCAGCATCAACTTCTGAGCGCCGTCTTCCGGCCGGGGCCCGTGGCACGTCCCGGGACCCGGCCGGAGTCCACGTCCCGTCCGCCCTCCCCCGTCCCCGCGTCGGACCTCGTGAGCTCCGGACCGGCGACTCGGCCGGGGCCGTGCGGGTGGGGGCGGCCGACCGGGGGCCGGCCGCCGACGACGGCCGGAGCGGGTGATCCTCCCGACCCGCACCCGTCGGCCCCTCGCGTGTTACCCGCCGGTAGGCAATGATGGCGGGGCCATCATCCACGCGCGCAGGGCGGAGCCGACGGTGACGACTTCCCAGGAACAGGGCGAGGAACAGAACGAGGCGCAGGCGAGGGTGCACGTCTTCCGGGACGACGCCCTCGGCGACCACGACGCGGTCGGCCTCGCCGAGGCGATCCGCCGGGGCGAGGTCGGCGCCGCCGAGGCCGCCCGCGACGCGGCGGCCCGGGTCAGGGCCGTGGAGCCCCGGCTCCACGCGGTCCAGGTGCACCTCGACCTCCCGGCCCACGGCTCCGCGCCCGCCGGCGCCTTCGCCGGGGTGCCGACCTTCGTCAAGGACAACACCGACTACCAGGGCCTGCCCACCGGGCACGGCAGCGCCGCCTTCGTGCCCCGCGCCGCCCGGCGGCACGCCCCCTTCACCCGCCAGTTCCTCAGTACCGGTGTCACCGTCCTCGGCAAGACCCGACTGCCCGAGTTCGGGTTCAGCCCCACCACGGAGTTCGAAGGGGCCGAGCCCGTCCGCAACCCGTGGCACACGGACCACTCGGCGGGCGGTTCCTCGGGCGGCAGCGCGGCCCTGGTCGCCGCCGGCGCGGTGCCGATCGCGCACGCCAACGACGGCGGCGGCTCGATCCGCATTCCCGCCGCCGCTTGCGGACTCGTCGGTCTCAAGCCGACCCGCGGCCGGGTGGTGGCCAACGCGCAGGGCCGTCAACTGCCGATCGACCTCGTCACCGACGGCGTCGTGAGCCGCTCGGTGCGCGACAGCGCGGCGTTCCTGGCCGCCGCGGAGCAGCACTGGCGCAACCCCAAGCTGCCGCCCGTGGGCCTCGTCGAGGGCCCCTCGGACCGCCGCCTGCGCATCGGCCTCCTGGTGGACTCCCCGAACGGCGTCCGGGTCGACGCCGACACCCGGGCGGCCGTCACGGGGACGGCCGAGCGCCTGGAGCGGCTCGGCCACACCGTGGAACCGGTGGAACTCTCCGTCGACCCGCACTTCACCGACGACTTCCTCACGTACTGGGGCATGCTGTCGTTCCTGCTCGGCGTCACCGGCAGAACACTGGGCGCGGACTTCGACCGGAGCCGCATGGACGGCCTGAGCCGGGGCCTGCGCGAGATGTACGTGGGGAAGTGGAAGCGGACGCCGGGCGTCGTGCGCAGGCTGAAGCGCACGCGGGAGGCGTACGCGGCGGGCTTCCGGGGCCTCGACGTGATCCTCTCCCCGGTCCTGGCCCACACCACTCCGCCGATCGGCCACCTCAACCCGGCCGTCCCCTACGCCACCCTGATCGAACGCATCCTGGCCTACGTGGCGTTCACCCCGGTCAACAACGTCGTCGGCACCCCGTCGATCTCGGTCCCGGCCGCGAGCACGACGGCGGACGGACTGCCGATCGGGGTCATGGTCTCGGGCCGCCCCGGCGCGGAACGCACGCTGCTGGAGCTGGCGTTCGAACTGGAGGCGGACCAGCCGTTCCGGCGACTCCAGGATCTCTGAGGGGGTGTCGGGGAGGTGCCGGCGAAAACCGTGAGCACCTCGGCCCTCAGCGTCTTCGACCTGCTCGTCCGGGCGCCTGGGTGACAGTGCTCTGCCGACTGCTCACGTTTTCATCGGCGTGAGGCCTCCCCGGCCGCGTGTTGTCACGGCGAGGCGAGGCGGGGCGGGGAGTGTTCCGCGTCCCCGGCCCGGAACCGGATCACCAAGCCCGCCTCCTCCGCCCGCTCCCTGGGCACCGCCCCGCCGGACCGTCAGAGCAGGAGCAGCACTGCCGCGCCCCACAGCACCGACAGGGCCACCAGCGGAGGCCCGACCGGCATGCCCTGCTGCCCCGCCGACGCCTCCGCCGACGGCCGCAGCTCCGGGCGGAGCAGCAGCGCCCGCACCTCATCGGCGGCGCGCTCCGCACCCGGCTCGCGGCCCAGACGGCGCTCCAGCCACGTCCAGCCGGTGGGAGAGAGCCGCACGGAGGAGTCCTCGGCCCGACCGACGCGGATGCCGTCGTCGGAATGGCGCACGGACGTGATCGTGTCCCACGGGATCCGCCGCACGCGCCACGCCCCGGTCACCCACAGCCCGTCGCGGTCGGCGGTGATCCGCCAGGTGAGCGCCGTCGACACGGCCGTCACCAGCCACGACAGGCCCACGGCCAACCACAGCCAGGTCCACAGAGACCCTCCGTCGAGCGCGGCCCAGATGCCGCCGCCCTGCACCAGCAGCAGACCGAGGCCGACCGCACGCGAGAAGCCGTGGGCCCGCCACACCCGTGGGCCCGCCGTGGGCGTCATGCCGGCGGCGGCCTCGTCGACGGACCGCTGCGGGCCCTTCCGCCCACGGCGCTGCGGCCCGCGCTTCCCCCACCCCGGAACGGCCGGTCTCACCGCGGTGACGCTGCACTCCACCACCACCTCGGCGTCGTCCGCGTCGGTGCGCGCGACGAAGGCGACTTCGGCGCCGGCGTAGGGGACGCCGTACAGGACGGCCTCCCGCACCGGCGGGATGGGGCCCCCGCCCCGGACGATCTCCGCGAGCCTGCCGAGTCCGACGGCGGCCGCGGGGTCCTCGTCCACGTCGCGGCCGTCCTCCCCCTCGCCGTCGTCCTCGAAGACGTACTGCGAGTGGAAGCGCAGGACCGGCCGGAGGCCCTCCGGGTCGTCGGCCGCGAACACCCAGGTGCGACTGTCCTCGTGGTCCTCGCGCACCAGCACGTGCAGCACCGGCAGCGGCCCGCGCCGCAGCCGCCGCGAACGCGTCCGCCCGACCACGCCGTTCACGAGGAACGCCAGCGCCGTGGCGGAGCCGCCCAGTACCAGCAGTTCCCAGCCGAAGACGTCGTACGGCTCCGCGACCAGCGCTGCCCAGTCGCCGTCCACGACGATGTCGACCCGGCTGCCCACGGGAAAGTCCTCGGGGAACGCCGTCTCGAGGCGATGGGCACGCCCGTCGGCCGTCACCGTGAGGACGTCGGCGTCTTCGTCGCCCTCGTTCAGGGCCGTGACCCGTCCGGACAGTTCCGTGGCGCCCGCGGCCCGCTCCTCGTACGCGTCGGCGACCTGCTGGGCCTGCCGGAAGCCGAATCCGGCGACGGCCAGCAGCAGCGCGGCCAGGACGAAGGAAAACCGGCCCCGGCGGAACGTCCGCGCGGCGGCGGGCAGCGGCCGCGCGGTCGGCCCGGCCGCCTCCAGGGCCAGCGACCGCTGCCGTCCGGCGGTGGCCAGCCGGTGGACGAGCCCTGCGGCGGTGAACGCCGCGGACAGGAGGAACGCGAGCACGGACGGCCTGCCGAACGCGGTGACGCCTTCCTCGACGACGAGAGCCGCCGACACGACCACGAGTCCGGCGAGCGCGGGCCGCGGCTGCCGCCACACCCAGTACGGGGTCAGCACCATGACGACGGCCACCCCGAGGCCCGGCCAATCGGTGTCGCACGGGTCGGCGGACGTGCAGGCGGCGACGGGGCCCGCCTCCAGTTCCCACACGACGGAGACGACCAGCGCCAGGACCGCCCACAGCGGATGAGCCCACCGGGCGGGTACGGCGGCGAGCCAGCGCCGGGCATCGGGAGTCCGCCAGTCGGCGGTGCCGGGCGGTATGCGCTCGGCGGGCAACGGCACGGGAGGTGTGGACACCCGCGCATTATGATCACACGCTCTGTCCGGCGGGATCAGCCCTCGACCGCGTACGGCAGGAAGCCGGCCCACGCGGCGGGGGCGAAGGCCAGCTGGGGGCCCTTGACGTTCTTCGAGTCACGGACGTGGACGGTGCCGGGTTCGGTGGCGATCTCGACGCAGGAGTCGGTTTCCGCGCCGCTGCTATAGCTGCTCTTGAACCACGCCAGGTCGGAGGCGTCCCCGGACGAGGTCTTGCGGATCATGTCTCCCCCAGCAGTTGCTCGATGAAGGCAGTCGACTCACGCGGTGTGAGGGCCTGCGCCCGGATGATGCCATACCGAAGTTCAAGGATACGGAGCTGCCTTGGATCGGTAACCGGTCGGCCGTTGGCGACTCCTGGCGAGCGGCCTACTGCCGTTCCATCATCGAACTTCAGCACCTCGATCCCGCCGTCCGCCCCGGCGTGCTCTTCGCGATCCATCGGCATGACCTGGATTTCGACGTTGGGCAGCTGCCCGACTGTCAGCAGATGTTCGAGCTGCTGGCGCACTACCTCCGTCCCTCCAAGGCGTCGTCGGAGTGTCCACTCGTCCTGGACGAAGCTCAGTTCAGGCGCTGACTCTCGATCGAACACCGTCTTACGGGCCATGCGGGCAGCCACACCCCGTTCGACCTCTTCGTCGGCGTATCGAGGCCGGCGCATCCGGAACAGAGCTTGCGCGTACTCCGGTGTCTGCAAAAGACCGTGGATGTTCACGGGATCGTAGAGCTGAAGCTCAACCGCCCGCGCCTCCAACTGCGCCAGATCCCGTACCTTCTTCGGGTACCGGACCTTCTTCACGTCCTCCTTCATCGCCGCGATGAGCCCACCGGCGTTCAGCACCTCGTCCGCCGTGTCCAAGTACTCGGGCCTCGGGATCCGCTTGCCCGTCTCGATCTTGTAGACGAGATCCTCGCCGTACCCCACCGCCACCGCGAAGTCGCAGACCCGCATCCCGGTCGCTTCCCGGCGGAGCCTCAACTGCCGTCCCACCGTGGCGACCACGGCGAGTGCCCAGTCGTCGTCCGGGTCCACCTCCCAGCCCGGCTCGTCCGTCTGGTCCGTTCCGGTCCCGACCCGCACCGCCTCGCCGTTCACCGACATGCGCGCCCCTCCGTAGTGCTGCGACGTACTGTTCCGCCCCGCTCGCAGAAGTTGCTTCGACAGTTCCGACAGCAATGGACAAAGCCTGGACTGTAGCTCTACGTAGCGGGGCAATCACAGATAACGGTACGTCCGGTCGGCCACGCTCGGTGATGTGAATCAGCAAACTCAGGGAATCGCCGAGCACGGGTCACGACCCGAACCCGACCACAGCATCCGCAACTTCAGCATGCTGCTGTCCTCCACTCCCCGCGGCGCCCGCCTCGCCCGCCTGCTCGCGGTGGACACGCTCCGGAGCTGGGGACTCCCGTACGAGCGGGCGAGCCACGTCGTCGCGGAACTGGCCGCCAACGCGGCCACCCACGGCCGTCTCCCCGGCCGCAGCTTCCGCCTCACGCTCTACGTGGTCGGAACCACGCTCCGCATCGAGGTCACCGACACGCGCGGTGACCGGATGCCCGCGCCGCAAGTACCGGACGCGACAGCCGAGTCAGGCCGGGGCCTGTTGCTCGTCGAGGCGCTGGCCGACCGCTGGGGGGTGGCCGAAGGGCGCTTCCCGCGCAAGACCGTCTGGGCCGAACTGAGCTTCACGCCACCGGAACCCGCGCCCTCGCGCTCCGGTGCCGTCGACGACTGAAGGACAAAGAACTCCGGGGGAAAGCACCCCGCCAAACCCCACCCCTCCCGCCCGTGGTCGCGCTCACTCGGGCGGGTGAACATCCTCGAACCGGCTGGATTTCGCGGCCCCCAAGGGTCGACGCTCAGCGCAACGCACCACCACAGCCGCAGACATGAGACGGCCCCCGCCGGGAGCGCAATCCCAGTGCGAGGGCCTGACCACCGAGGAAGAAGAAGGCTTCCCGACGGGTACCCAGAACCCTAGCGTGCCCCCGCACGCCCAGGCCCGCCTTGCGGGCAACAAGCGCCCGAACCGGGCCCACCGCACCACCGGCGGGCTCCAGCACGACAACACCCGCCACACCACCCGCTTCACGGTGATCGGCAACCACCTCGCCCAGCACCGGGAGCTCTCGCTCCTCGCCATCGGGCTCGGCACGCACCTCCAGTCGCTGCCGAAGGGCGCCCCCGCCGACATCAAGACCCTCGCCGCCCGGTTCCCCGAAGGCACCACCCGCATCGCCGCCGCCCTGCGCGAGCTGGAAACCCATGGCTACCTGCGGCGCGAACGCGTCCGCACCTCCACCGGCCGCATCGTGACCCGCACGACCTCGTGCAACCAGCCGGCGGCGGCCCGCCGCCCCGCCGGGGCGACCCGGGCGGCCACGGAACCGGGGCTCCAGGAAGCCTGCGAGGAGCGGGCACCGCAGAGGGCCCGTGAGCCACGGGCGCCCGGCAAACCCCTCCCTGCCGTGCCGCGCCCCGCGTACCCCGCCCCCGTCCTCCTCCGAGCCGCCACCGACCTCCTCGCGGACCTCCACCGCCACGAGTTCCGGCTGCTCCTCTCCACCAGTGACACGGCCCACCTTGCCCCCGGCGTCGCCGCCTGGCTGGAGCGGGACGTCACCCCCGCCGCCGTACGCCGGGCCCTGACCACCGACCTGCCGCCCGAGGGCGTACGACGACCCGCGGCCTTCCTGGCCCACCGCCTCACGGACCAACTTCCGCCCCCGCCCCCGTTCCACGCCCCGGCCGCCGCCCCGCCGCCCGTACGGCACCCCCTGCAGAACTGCGACGGCTGCGACCACGCGTTCCGCGCTCCTCACCCCGGCCGCTGCCGCGCCTGCCGAACCGGCCTCCAGGAAGCCGCTTAGCATGAACGTGACGATCCTTGCCCCTGGGCACAGACGACGAGGAGCGAGCGCCATGACCATCGCACCCCACGACGCGCGGCGGAGCGGCTCCCACCTGTACCGGGCCATGAGGGATGTCGTGCGATCGATGGATGACACCCTCCCCGGGAAGTTCGAAGTCACCAAGGAAGGGATCGTGCACGACATGATGTCGCCGGGAGGCCCGCACGAGGTCACGGCCGCGCACGTCAGCCGCCGTCTGGAGAAGGTCATGCCGGACGAGTTGCTGGCCCACAACGGTACGCCCGACGTGGAGGACGTACCCGAGGGCATCATGCGGCATCCGGACGTGATGGTGATCGCCTGGGCCGACCTCGACGTCGAAGGCTCCATCGATCCCCGTGCAGTCCTCGCCGCCGTCGAGATCGTCTCCCGGTCCAACCCGGAGAACGACTGGGTGGGCAAGATGCGTGACTACCCACTGCTGGGGATCCCGACCTACGTGATCTTCGACCCCCGTACCGGAACCGGCGCCGTTTTCACCGACATCCACTCCACCCCGGACGGCCCCCGCTACGCGGTGCGCAAGGACTTCGTCTACGGCGAGGACGTCACCATCGGCGAGTGGACCATCTCCACGAGCGGCCTGCCGCGCTACCGGGGCGACGGCGGGGGAGAGGGCGAGTCGTAGGGGATTTGCTCCGCTCCCCGGAAGTGGCAGGCGTCGCTTGACGCATCAGATGAGAGTGGTTTATTACTTACATTAAGTCGAGTGTGCCCGGGTCGAACCGGTGCGACGCATGAGGTCAGCCCTCCATCATAGAGGTGGAGGGCTGTTCTTTGGCTTGGCATGTAAGTGGTCAACCGCTTACATACCTATGTAACCACTGATCGTCACTCCAGAAAGCGACCTTCCGTCATGACAGACACCGCTTCCGCCCCGCAGAGCGCCGACGCCGTCCGGGCCGCCGCCCAGCAGGTGTTCCGGGACCACCTCGACCTGCTGACCGCCGGCCGGGCCGAGGAGTGGGCCGGGCTCTTCACCGAGGACGGAGTGCTGGAGTTCCCGTACGCCCCGAAGGGCTACCCCACCCGGCTCGTGGGCAGGGAGGAGCTGTTCGGCCACATCGGCAACTTCCCCAAGGCCTTCCGCCTGAGGATGACCGACGTGCGCATCCACGAGACCGTCGACCCCACGCTGGTCATCGCGGAGCTCAGGTCCGAGGGGGTCGCGCTGGAGACCGGCCGCCCCTACAACCAGTCGTACATCTCGGTGGTCGAGACCGTGGACGGCAGGATCAGCCGCTACGTCGACTACTGGAACCCGCTGATCGCCATGGAGGCCCTCGGCGGCAGCGCCGACGACATGGTCGCGGCGTTCAGCGACGACTGAGCGCGTCCGCCGGGCACACCCGCACCGGGCCGCTCCGGTGGTTTGACGCGCTCCTATGGGAGTGGTTGATTGCTTGCATGGAAACCAGGACGCGACAGCGCTCCACCGCCGACGAGCGCCGGGCCACGGTCATGCGCACGGCCATCAAGACGTTCGCCGCGCGGGGCTACTACGGAACCTCGACGACGGACGTCGCCAAGGCCGCGGGCATCTCGCAGGGATACCTGTACCGGCTGTTCAAGGACAAGGAGACGCTGTTCGTCGCCCTGGTCGACTACTGCTCGGACCGCCTGCGCGAGTCCGTCGCCACGGCGGCGGCGTCGGTGACGAGCACCGACCCGCAGGCGGTCGTGCGGGCGCTGACCGCCTCGTACGACGAGGTCATCGCCGACCGGGACGTGCTGATGATCCTCATGCACGCCCAGGGCTGCGCCGGCGAGCCCGGCATCGGCGAGGCCGTGCGCAGGTGCTACGCCAAGCAGGTCGAGTACGTCCGCGCCGTCTCCGGGGCCTCCGAGGAGCAGATCCGCCGCTACTTCGCGGACGCCCTGCTCAGCAACGTCCTGGTGGCGATCGACGCCGACGCCGTCGACGCCCCCTGGGCGCGCACGCTGCGCGGCTAGGGGGCGTCTCTTCGATCTTCGGCGGAGCGACGCCCTCGGAGGATGTGGTCGGGCTTGCCGATCACAGTGGTCAGGGTCCCACCGGCTTCACGCCGGATTTCCCGCATACCGGGAGATGAAAAGAATGGTCCCCGCACGACAGTTTTGATGGGAAATCCCGTCCGTCGAAGCCAAGGTCGTGCGGGTACGGGCGGCGAAATACACAAGCGGAAGGACTCGTACGAGTAGTACGGATGATCTTCCACTGAGTACTGTGAAGCATCGGGTGATGGGCAGCTGTTCGTAAGCCGCCCTCGTGGCTCCGCTCTTGACCGCTGGCGCTTGCCGTGCACGAAGACGCTTCTGCGGCGGGGATGGTGCGCCGCAGGACGACGGCTCGTTCCCCGGCCTCGGCCGCGAGGTGGTCCGCGGCGCCGGGACGGGCGATACGCGTGCTACCGATGCCGCAGAGGACCAGAAAGTGAGCAGATAGATGCAACCGACATTCGTACTGGTTCACGGAGCTTTCGCGAACTCCTTCTCCTTCGCGCCGCTCCAAGCCGAACTCGGCCTCCTCGGACACCGCTCCGTCGCCGTCGATCTCCCGGGGCACGGGTTCGCCGCGACGTACCCGCGGGCCTATCAGGCGCCGCAGGATCTCGGAGGGCTCGCCACCGCGCCCGGGACCATCAAGGGCATCACGCTCGCCGACAACGCCGCGCACCTCATCGGGATACTGGAACGGGCCAAGCGGAACGGGCCCGTCATCCTCGTCTCACACAGCCGTGGCGGCATGACGGCCACCGTCGCAGCCAACCAGCGGCCCGACCTGATCGACCGCATCGTCTACGTCTCCGCCTGGTGCCCCGTCGACCTCGACGTCAGCGCCTACTATGCCGAGCCCGAGATGGCCACGGTCGACGCCGCAGGGCTGGCGTCGGCGATGGTCGGGAACCCTGCCGAGCTCGGGCTGCTGCGCTCCAACTTCCGCACCGCCGACCCCGGCGTCCTCGCGGCCTTCAAAGCGGCTTTCCTCGCCGACGGGACGGACGAGGAGTTCATGGTTCTCCTCAACACCTTCCAGCCCGACGAGAACCTCGACGCCGGCACACCCGATGACCGAGCACAGGCCGACACCTGGGGGCGGATCCCCAAGTCGTACATCCGGCTGACCGAGGACACCAGCGTGCCGCTCGCCATGCAGGACCGGATGATCCGCGAAGGCGACGCACTGACGCCGGAGAACCCCTACGACGTCCGTACACTCACCAGCAGCCATCTGAAGTGGCTGGTGGACCCGGCACCGACGGCCCGGCTTCTGGGGGAGATCGCCGCGCTCCCACTCTCGCCTGCCGGGTCATGATCGGAGCCGGACGAGGAGAGCAGCTGCGGTGACAGTGCCGAGGTAGACGTACCCTCGCTTGTCATACCGGGTAGCGACGGCTCTGAACCGCTTGAGCTTGCTGATGGCTCTCTCCACCGTGTTGCGCTCTTTGTGCCGGTCCGCGTCGAAGCCCAGAGGCCGTCCTCGCCGCGAGGAACGCGAAGGCGGGCCATGACATGAGCGAAGGCGGGTGCGTCACCAGCCTGTCCGACGGTGAGCACGAAGGCCAGTGGCCGGCACTGGGTACCGGAGGCCAGGTGGATCTTGGTGCTCGGTCCGCCGCGGGACCGGCCGACGGCATGGCCTGCTGGTTCACCGGTCGGGGCCCTTCTTCGCGGGCCCCGGCCGCGTGCTGGTGTGCGCGCACGATGGTGGACTCCGCCGAGACAGCCCAGATGAGATCGTCGTCGGCCTGCGCGACCAGCGCGGTGAACACCCGCTCCCGGATGCCGTCGATGGCACACATCCGCAGCCGGTCGCAGACGCCTCGCCAGTTGCCGTATCTCTCCGGCAGATGAATCCACTGTGGTCCGGTCTGGAACTCGAAGGCGGTCTCGTCGATCACCTGCCGAAGATTCCGCCAGCAGCCGCCCCGCTTCGGCGTCCGGTCCGGGAGCAAGGGCTCGGTCCGCGCCCACTACGCGTCAGTCGACGGCACGCCCAGACCGACGAATTGAGGGTCGCGGAATGCTGGACTAATCGCCCGAGAAGGCAATGCGCAGGTCCTTGTCCGCGCGGCAGCGCAGGCCCCAGGCCAGTAGCGTCGAGACGGTCTGGCTCTCGGCGTCTCCCAGCCGAGCAAGATCTGAACCTTCCAGCTCCCGCACCATGCGGTCCACTGCCTCACCGCGCAGCAGAGTGTCCCCGTAGGGATCGACGTCAGCAAGGGTGGGCAGCCGGTGCCGGCCCAGTGTTTCCAGGACCGCCCAGAGCTCGCCATCGACGACTGTCCGCTCAAGCGTCCCTGCTGCGGGCGGCGGTCCTGGCTTCCGTCCGGTCCAAGCGGTTGAGACCCCGCGTCGCAGTTCGATGACGAGCGTCATCACGCCTCCTCGCTTGCCGCTCGGACCATCGATCTTATCGACATACAGCTCACCTTCGTGATCCGAAAGAAACGCGCCAGCCCGCTCCCGGCCGCCGCCGCGCACCGCGACGGGATCAGCCCGAGGTGACGGTCACCCCGCGGGCCGCGAGTTCGGCCACGCGGGGGTCGGGCCGGCCCTGGCGGCCACGGAAACCCATCGTCAAGGGCACCCTGACGGTCTTCAGGGACGGCAGTTCGGACAGCGGGGCGTAGTCGTCGAGGGCGTGGCAGGAGGAGAGGTCGACCTCGACGAGGCCGGGCATGCCGGTCACGGCGCTGATGTCCTCCACCTCGTCCAGGTGGGCGATGTCCAGGACGCGGAGCTGCTTCTGGCCCGCCAGGAGGGAGAGGTCCTTCCAGGACACGTGCCCCACCGCGATCTTCTCGAAGGACCCGGCGGGGATGTCCGTCACCCGCGGGCACTCCGAGAGGTACAGGGCGCGCAGCCCCTCGCACGTCGCCAGGGCGCGCAGCGACTTCAGGACCGGCAGCCGGAGGAGGACCACCTCGGACGCCGGGGAGCCGGCCAGGCCCTCGGCGTTCCCGAGGGTGCGGCATTCGCCCACGTACAGCCTGTCCAGTGACGGGAGGCCGCCGAGGCGGTCGAGGTCGGCCAGGGAGGGGCAGTGCTCGATGAGCAGCTTGCGCAGCGCGGGCAGGCCGCCGAGGTCACCGGGGGAGCGCAGCCCGCGGCACCCCCTGATCTCCAGCTCGGTCAGGCGGGGGAGGCTGCCCAGGGCCTCCAGGCTGCGCAGCCGGTCGCACGCGATGACGGACAGGCGTTCGAGGCGGGGCAGGGTCGCGAGGGCGGAGAAGTCCCCCAGGGCGACGCAGTCGTCGAAGCTCACCGATGCCAGGGTGGCGAGTCCTGCGGCGTCCTGGAGGGACGTGAGCCGCTCGCACCTCCGGACCACCAGTGAACTCAGCCGCGTCAGACGGGCCACCGCGCTCAGGTCGGTCAGCTCGGGGCAGCCCTCGATGTGGATCCTCTCCAGGCGGGGGTGCGCGCCGAGTCCGTCGAGCGTCCTCAGGCGGGGGCAGTCCTCGATCACCGGGCGGCTGAGGGCGGTCAGCGCGTCGATGCCCTTCAGGCTGCGGAGCCGGTCGCAGCTGCGCAGGTCCAGCTCGGTGACGGCGGGGACGTCGTGCAGTCCGGCCAGGTCGCGGATGCCGGTCCAGCCGAGGTCGAGAGCGGTGAGCCGGGTCAGCCCGGACAACTGCCGCGCGTCCTTGAAGGACCGGCAACCGCGGAGGGTCAGCCTCTCCAGAGCGGGGAACGCGGCGGCGAAGCCCTGGACGGAGCGCACCCTGGTCATGCTCAGGTCCAGC
The DNA here is from genome assembly GCF_055633275.1 of Streptomyces sp. 12E. Lineage (NCBI taxonomy): Bacteria > Bacillati > Actinomycetota > Actinomycetes > Kitasatosporales > Streptomycetaceae > Streptomyces > Streptomyces sp. 12E. The sequence continues at coordinate 4,761,576 of NZ_JBVNCJ010000001.1, forward strand.
TCGCGCAGCCGGCTCAGAGCCAGCAGCGGCGTGACGTCCTCCACGGCCCGGCACCGGTGCAGGCTGAGCCGGGTCAGCGCGGTGAGTCCGCCGAGCGGCGTGAGGTCCTCGACGCCCGTACAGCCGCCCAGGTCGAGACCGGTCAGCCCGGTGAGCGCGCCGAGGTCGCCGAGGTCCGTCACCTCCTTGCAGCGGTCGACGTGGAGGGTGCGCAGCGTGGTGAGATGGCGCAGGCCCCGCAGCGACGTCATGCGGCGCAGCCGCAGCTCGGTCCGCTCCTCACGGGCGAAGGCCGGGGCGAGCAGGTGCTCGCAGAAGCCGTCCGGGTCGGCGGCCGACGGCCACAGCCGCAGCAGCGTCTCCGAGGAGTACTCGGCCGTCAGGGCGAAGCGGACGGCCAGTTCGAGCGCCTCCCCGTCGTCGGCGATCAGGACGAGTTCCCTGATGGCCCTGCGGGCGCGGGCCGGCGATGCCTTGCCTAAAAGGCTGCGGTACTCGTCGAGCGGCGGGGTGGACCCGTGGTTGTCGGAGGTCATGGAACGGACAGTAGGGGCGGGGTATGACAACGCCGTGTCTCCGGCCCGCCCGGCGGAACCGGGTGACGGGCGGCCGGGGTGCGGACGGGGAGGGCCCCGCGCCTCATAGGGTGGAGCGCATGACGGAACTGCCCTCCCCCAGCCTTCGACCGGGGGGACCCCCATCTCGCTCCGCTCGGCGTCTGCTGCTGGTGCACGCCCACCCGGACGACGAGTCGATCAACAACGGCGCGACCATGGCGCGCTACGCGGCCGAGGGCGCCCATGTGACGCTGGTCACCTGCACGCTCGGTGAGCGGGGCGAGGTCATCCCGCCCGAGCTGGCGCACCTGAGCGGGGCCGCCCTCGGCGGGCACCGGCTCGGGGAGCTGAAGGAGGCGATGCGCGCGCTCGGGGTCACGGACTTCCGGCTGCTCGGCGGGGCCGGGCGGTACTGCGACTCCGGGATGATGGGGCTGCCCGACAACGACGACCCCGGCTGCTTCTGGCAGGCCGACGTCGACCAGGCCGCGGGGCTGCTCGCCGAGGTGATCCTGGAGGTCCGCCCCCAGGTCCTCGTCACCTACGACGACGACGGCGGCTACGGCCACCCCGACCACGTCCAGGCCCACCGCGTCGCCATGCGCGCCGTCGAGCTCGCCGCCGGGCAGGGCTGGGACGTCCCCAAGGTCTACTGGAACCGCGTGCCCCGGTCCGTCGCCGAGGAGTCCTTCGCCCGCCTCGACGGCGACCTGCCCGGCCTGCCCTTCGAGAAGGCGGCCGTCGTCGGCGACGTGCCCGGTGTCGTCGCCGACGAACAGGTCACCACCGAGATCGACGGCACCGCGTACGCCGCCGCCAAGGCCGCCGCCATGCGGGCGCACGCCACCCAGATCACCGTGGCCGAACCGTACTTCGTGCTCTCCAACGAGCTCGCCCAGCCGCTCTTCACCACCGAGTACTACGAGTTGGTGCGCGGCGAACGTCCCGGGGAGCGGGAGAGCGACCTGTTCGCCGGGATCGGGGAGGCGCCGTGAACGACCGGTCGCCCTCCGTACTCGCCCAGCCGCTGCGGCCGCCCTCCGCCGGACGGGTCGCCGCCTGTCTGGGGCTGTTCCTGCTCGGCGCCGTGGTCGGCGCGGCCGGGGCGCTGATGCAGCCCGCGTGGTTCCCCGGCGGGCTGCTGCTCGCCCTCGCCGCCGAGGCGGGGCTGGTCCTGGGGGCCACCCGGGCCCTCCGCAGCCGGGCCGGAGGCGCCTGGGCCGCCGGCGGCTGGGTGCTCGTCGTCGTCCTGCTCACCACCAGCCGCCCGGAAGGCGACTTCCTGTTCGCCGCGGGCGGCGGTTCCTACCTCTTCCTCCTCGGCGGCATCGCCTTGGCTGTGATCTGCGCCACCCTCGTCCCCGGGCGGCAACCGGACGGTCCTCCCGCCCGACTTGGCAAGTGACGTACCACTTCGCCGTGTCATGGGCGTGCGGGTCCGGTGCGGGTTTCCCCGGCGGTACTGGGATGCGGGTCGGACATGGCCAGTAAGGTGGTGCGCGCCGCCGAGCCTCCCTCGAACCCTCGGCTTCGCCCGAGCTGGGAGGACTCCCACCGTGAGGTCGTGACGGGCGGCGGAGCCAACCGGGAGAACCTGCCTTGAGTCGTGAAACTGACACTTCGTCCTCCGGGCCCAACGGGCGCGGCGGAGCCGCCTACCCGTCGGGCACGCCGCCCTACGGGACTCCGGCGATTCCGGACGAGGGCACGGACGCGGGCCGTTCGGCCGCGCGGCCGGAGGAACGCAAGACCGAGACCACGCTGACCACGCGGATCCGCATCAACATCCCCGGATCGCGGCCCATTCCGCCGGTCGTCGTGCGCAAGCCCGTCACGGACCCGGAGGGCAAGGACGCCACCGCCGCCGAGGCGTCGGCGCCGTCCCCGGCCCAGGACGCCCCGGCCGCCGACGCGGTCGAGACCGCCGACCGGACCGACCGGACCGACCGGCCGGCGGCCGAGGAGAAGCCGGCCAGCGACTGGTTCGCGCCCCGCAAGTCGGGCGCGGGCAAGGGCGGTCCGGGTGCGGGCTCCGCCAACGGCGCGGGGGCGCCGAGCGGTTCGGGTCCCGCCGCGGGCGGCGCCCCGCAGCTCCCCGCCGCCCCCACCGGTGCGTCCGGTGGCGCGCGGCCGGGCGGCGGACACCCCGGTGGGGCCGCCGGTTCCATGGGCGCGCAGGGCGGTTCCCGCCCCGGCGCCACGCAGGGCTCCGGACCCACCGGCGCGACCGGCGGGCCCGTGGCCCCCGGGCACGGCGGCGGCACCGGCTCCTTCGACGTGACCGAAGCGCTGGCCGCCGGGCCGGCGGGCCCCGGCACCCGTCCGGGCGCGGGGGGCGGCGACGAGTCGCGCCGAGACGACCTGCCGTTCTTCGCGGACGAGGCTCCGGGCGGGCGCGACGGGGCGCGACCGGGCCAGGCTCCTCAGCCCGGTCAGCCCGGTCAGTCCGGTCAGTCCGGTCAGCCCGGTCACCGTGGACGGCCGGGCCCCGCGGGTCCGACCAGCGGACCGGCGGCCGGCTCGAGCCCGGTCGCTCCCCGGGCCGGCAAGGGCTCCGGCGCTCCCTCCGTTCCCGGTGGCCCCGGCCTTCCCGCACTCCCGGTCCGTGGCGCCCAGTCGGGCCAGGCGGGCCAGGGCGCCCCCGCGCGTCCCGGCGCCCGGACGGCCCAGGGAGCCCCCGCCGGCTCCGCCGACCAGGGGGGACGCCCCGGCGCCCCCGGCGGCGGTCTGAGCGACGACACCGCGATCCTCACCCCGCAGCGGCCCGCCGAACCGGGCACTCCGGGCTACGGCCCCCGCCACGACAACGTCTCCGGGCACACCGTCACCAGCGGCGTCCCGGTCGTCCCGCCGGGCGCGGACTTCACCGCTCCCGGCGGCCCGGCCGACGGCCCGCGGACGCACACGCCCCCGAAGCGGCCCGAGCCGGCCTCCACGTCCCCGGCGGCCTCCTCCAAGCCGGCGAAGAAGAAGGGGCGCAACAAGCTCGTCCTGCTCTGCGGCTGCGTGGTCTTCCTCGCCGGTGTCGCCTACGGCGCCGGACTGCTGATGAACCGCTCCGACGTGCCGAAGGGCACCACCGTGCTCGGCGTCGACATCGGCGGCGGCACCCGCGACGAGGCCGTCAAGAAGCTCGACGCCGCCCTCGACGACCGGCTGGACCAGCCGCTGAAGCTGTCGGTCGACGGCAAGACCGTCGAGCTGGAGCCGGACAACGCGGGCCTGCAGTTCGACACCGACGCCACCGTCGGCGAGGCCACCGGCAGCGACTACAACCCGGTCAACGTCATCGGCTCCCTCATCGGCAACCAGCGTGTCGTCGAGCCGGTCATGCCCGTCGACGAGGAGAAGCTGCAGGCCGCCCTCGAGGGCGCCGCCGGCGGCTCCGGCTCGGTGACCGAGGGCTCGATCACGTTCGAGTCCGGCAAGGCCGTCCCGGTGTATCCCAAGGGCGGTCAGGGCATCGACGTCGCCAAGGCGACCGACGTGGTGGCGGAGGCGTACCGCACCCAGGTCGAGACCGGCAGGACCGCCACGGTGAACGTTCCGACGGCCGCCCAGCAGCCGAAGGTCACCAAGGCCGAGGTCGACCGGATGATGAAGGAGTTCGCCGAGCCGGCGATGTCGGACATCGTGACCGTGCAGACCGATCCGCTGCACTCGATCCCGCTGAGCCCCGAGAACTCGCTGTGGAAGTTCCTCGGAGTCCAGGCCGTCGACGGCAAGCTGGTCGACAAGCCCGACCTGAAGGCCCTCGAGGAGCTGTACGGGCAGACGTTCGACGGTGTGCTCATCACCCGGGGCAACGGCAAGAAGACGGCCGTCACCCCCGAGGACGTCTACGGCGCCCTCCGCCAGGCGCTGGTCAGCAGGACCGACCGCGTCGCCGTCATCGACACGAACCCCAGCTGACGCGAACGGCACGCTGTCCGTGGAGCGGGCGCCCGGTGGACCACCGGGCGCCCGCTCCCTAGTTGAGCAGCGCCCGCGCCGCCTGCGCCTGGCCCCGGATCCGTTCCGCCGCCGGTCCGTCCACCGCCGCCACCATTTCCGCGTACGCCTCCAGCTCCCGGGCCCCGTCGTGGAAGTCGCCCCGCTGCACCAGCAGCTGCGCCCGCTCGTACCGCAGCCGCGCGGAGTGCGACGGGAGCAGCAGCGACAGCTCCACCGCCCACAGCCCCACGCCCGAGTGCTCGGGACGCGCCGCCGACCACGCCCGGACGTTGTTCAGGACGCGCAGGACGACGTCCAGCACCCCGGCGGGCGTCAGCATCGGCGCCTCCAGCGGCGCCCCCGTCGCCCCGGCGACCAGCAGCTCCGCGTCGGCCCCGGTCAGCACCCGGCCCCCGTCGAACGGATCGGCCAGCACCTGCCCGGCCCCCGCCCCCGCCTCCCCGAACCCGACGACGAAATGGCCGGGCAGCGCCACCCCGTACACCGGCGCCCCCGCCCGCCGGGCCACCTCCATCCACACCACCGACAACAGGATCGGCAGCCCGCGCCGCCGCCGCAGCACCTCGTGCAGCAGCGACGACTCCAGCCGCTGATAGTCGTCCGGAACACCGTGGAAGCCGTACCGCCCGCCCAGCAGCTCCCGCAGGGCCACCGCCCACGCGTGCGGCGAGCCGGGCCGGTGGGGCAGCTCGCCGGCCAGCCGGTCCAGCTCCACCTCCACGGCGTCCATGCCCGCGTCGTCCAGCGCGCCGTCCGCCTCCGCGGCGACCAGCAGGCACAGCGTGGACAGGTCCGGCCGCTCGCAGCGGGCCTCCTCGGCGAACCGCCGGCGCAGTTCGGCGGAGCGCTCGGGGGACGGGGGGCGCGGGGGGTGCGGAGGGCGCATACCCGGTTCGTGCCCGCTCACGGCGCTCCGTCACCTGCCGGAGCCGACGATTCCGGAGCACGGTAGTGGTGGTACGCGTGGTGCGCGGCGAAGCCCATGCGGTCGTACAGCGCCCGCGCCCCCGCGTTGTCGTCCTCCACCTGGAGCCAGGCCGCCGAGGCGCCCTCGTCCAGCGCCCGCCGGGCCAGCGCGGCCATCACGGCGGTCGCCAGCCCCCGCCGCCGTCGCGCCGGGTCCACCTCGACCGCCGCGAAGCCGGCCCACCGCCCGTCCACGACACACCGGCCGATGGCGGCCGGCGCGTCCGCGCCGGCGTCCGGCACCGTGGCGAACCACACCGAAGGACCGCTCCCCAGCACCCGCAGGGCCACCTCGCTCACCCCCTTGCGCCGGTACCGGGCCAGCCACGCCTCGTCCGCCTCCCGCGACAGCACGACCCCGGACGACTCCCCGCCCAGGTCGGCGACCGGCGCCAGCGGGCCCACCCACAGCTCGGCGGTCACCTCCCGCACCCAGCCCCGCCGCTCCAGCTCCGCGCAGAGCAGCTCCTGCGTCCCCTCGGCGCCGGTCGCGGTCTGCGCGTACGCGGGCAGTCCCCGCGCGGTGTACCAGTCGCGCACGGCCGTCAGCGCGTCGCCGAGCGGCACACCCGGATCACCGAGCGGCAGCACGGAGTTGGCCCGCCGGGTGAAACCCTCGGCCGCCCGCAGCTCCCACTCGCCCAGCCGTTCGCTCTCCACGGGCCGCCACGCCCGCGCGGAGACCCGTGCCAGCTCCTCGTACGAGGCCGCCGGACCGCGCCGACGCGCCGGTGCGGACGGCGCCACCTTGCCCGCGACCAGCGTCGACTCCGCGATGCGGACGCTTTCCCCGCTCTTCCTTGTGATCCGCAGCACACCGTTGTCCCATGATGTGAGAACACCGACCGTGTCGGTGAACCTCTCACCCGAGGGGCCATGTTCGATCAAGCTCCGTACGGAGACCCGTTTTCCCACGTCAGCAGTGGTGATACGGACCTCCAGGCGCCCGGCGGCAGAGATTTCCACAGGTCAGTTCACCCCTCCTGTTCGGATCATGCCCAGGAACGGAGATACTAGGGGCGGGCATCGACGACGCCGCGCTCCCGCGCGCCAGGCGGCGGAGCCTGAGGAGGCCCGCCAGCGCCCTATCGAGGAGGAACGACAGCGTGACCTACGTCATCGCGCAGCCTTGTGTCGACGTGAAGGACAAGGCGTGCATCGAGGAGTGCCCGGTCGACTGCATCTACGAGGGCCAGCGGTCCTTGTACATTCACCCGGACGAATGCGTCGACTGTGGTGCCTGTGAGCCGGTCTGCCCGGTCGAGGCGATCTTCTACGAGGACGACACTCCCGAGGAGTGGAAGGACTACTACAAGGCGAACGTCGAGTTCTTCGACGAGCTCGGCTCGCCCGGCGGCGCCAGCAAGCTGGGTCTGATCGAGCGGGACCACCCGTTCATCGCCGCGCTGCCGCCGCAGGCGTAGCCGTCCCGCGAGAAGCGGCCCCGCAACGACGTGCCGCCTCGGTCCCGTACGGCCCGATCCTCCCGATCGCCGTACGGGACCGAGGCGTTTGCCGGACCAGAAAGTGAGCCCGTAACCGTGTCCGCAGTCTCCGACCGGCTGCCCACCTTCCCCTGGGACAAGCTGGAGCCGTACAAGAAGACGGCCGCCGCGCACCCCGACGGCATCGTCGACCTCTCGGTCGGCACCCCTGTCGACCCGGTGCCCGAGTTGATCCGGAAGGCCCTGACCGCCGCGGCGGACTCACCGGGCTATCCCACGGTCTGGGGCACCCCGGAGCTGCGCGACGCGCTCACCCGCTGGGTGGAGCGCCGGCTGGGCGCCCGCGGGGTCACCCACCACCACGTCCTGCCGGTCGTCGGCTCCAAGGAACTGGTCGCCTGGCTCCCCACCCAGCTCGGTCTCGGCCCCGGCGACAAGGTCGCCTTCCCGCGCCTGGCCTATCCGACGTACGAGGTCGGCGCCCGCCTCGCCCGCGCGGACCACGTCGCGTACGACGATCCGACCGAGCTGGACCCGACGGGCCTGAAGCTGCTCTGGCTGAACTCCCCGTCCAACCCGACCGGCCGGGTGCTGTCCAAGGAGGAGCTGACCCGGATCGTCGCCTGGGCCCGTGAGCACGGCGTCCTCGTCCTCTCCGACGAGTGCTACATCGAGCTGGGCTGGGAGGCCGACCCGGTCTCGGTGCTGCACCCGGACGTCAACGGCGGGTCGTACGACGGCATCGTCTCGGTGCACTCCTTGTCCAAACGGTCCAACCTCGCCGGTTACCGCGCCGCGTTCCTGGCCGGAGACCCGGCGGTCCTCGGTCCGCTGCTGCAGATCCGCAAGCACGGCGGGATGATGACCTCCGCGCCGACCCAGGCGGCCGTGGTGGCGGCGTTGGGCGACGACGAGCACGTGCGCGTCCAGCGAGGGCGCTACGCGGCCCGCCGCGCCGTCCTGCGCGAGGCCCTCCTCGCCCACGGCTTCCGCATCGAGCACAGCGAGGCCAGCCTCTACCTGTGGGCCACCAGGGACGAGTCCTGCTGGACCACGGTCGCCCACCTCGCCGACCGGGGCATCCTGGTCGCCCCCGGCGACTTCTACGGTCCGGCGGGCGAGAACTTCGTCCGCGTGGCCCTCACGGCGACGGACGAACGAATCCAGGCAGCAGCGACCCGCCTGACCACCTGACCCCCCACCCGACCCCAGGCGGCGGCCGGCCGCCCGGCCCCGGCTGTGGGCAGTCGTCCGCAGGGAGATGAGGGCGTCCCCCATGCCCTTCAGGCAATGGGGGGCACAGCCACCGACGCCGGGCACCGGTCAGGAAACGCCCACCGCACCGTCTTCCCCGGGCCACGCGAAAGCGGCGGGGTCCGGGGAGGACCCCGGACCCCGCCGCCGTGACAGAAGCCCGGCCGCAGGCCGACCCTCAGCCGACCGGCAGCCCCTTCACAGGCGCACCCTTGCCGAGGGACCCGGCAGCCTTCTTCACGGTCTTGTCGGCGCCCGGCGCCGCCTCGCCGGCACCGCCCGCGGTCTTCGTGACGTCCCGCGTCACGTCGTCCACGGTGTTCCCGGCGGCCCCGTCCACAGCGGTCAGCCCGCCGAGGTTCGGGGTGGCCGGCAGCTCCGGGGCCGCACTGGCGGAACCGGCCGCGCCGACCCCGGCGGCCGCTCCCGCGGCGACGAGCAGCGCGGCACGGGCGATCCGACGGGTCAGGGGGAGGGACATGGTGCTCCTTCGACGGGAGAGAACGGTGACGCCGTGACTACCGCTCGACCGCCGGGAAGGTTGCGGCGGGCCCACGCAAAGAGTTGGCAATACGTCGCATTATCGGCCGTGCACAACGCCTGCGGGTGACCCCCCGCACGCCTGCGCGGTCGTGCCGTCGCGCTACGGCTTGGTCGTGATGGTCACGACCCCCGCGCCGTCGTCCGAGCCCTCCGCGTTCTTGCCGTCCGTCGGCCGCCACTGACTGTCGGTGTGCCCGGCCGTCCACTCCCGCCCCGCGTACGACACCTGCTTTATGTGCAGTTCGGAGGCGTTGGCCACGGCCCAGTGGGCCAGCTGCCAGCCCCGTGCCCCGGCGTCGGCGCCCTCCCCGGCGGTGACCGGAAGGCGCACGGTCCGCCCGTCGGTGCCGTCGGTGCCGTCGGATCCCACCGGAGCGCTCACCGGGGGCGAGGGGGAGGCCGTCGCCCCCACCTCGGCGCCGGCCGGCTCCAGCGCGTCCCGTCCGAAGTCCCGGGCCAGCGCGGCACGCACCGCGTCCGCGCCCGCCGCCCGCGTCGCCGCCGGACGGCCGTCGCAGGTCAGCGTCGCCGCCGAGCGTCCCGTGAGGGCGGCGGCCAGCAGCGTGGCGTCCGGCTCGTGCTTGGCGTACGCCTGCGGGAAGCCGCTGCGCTGCACCCGCTGCGCGGCGACGGTGAGCGGCAGCCGGGTGTAACCCGGCACCTCCTCCAGGTGCTCGTAGAACTTCTCCGCCGCGTACACCGGATCCATGATCTCCTTCGGCGTGCCCCAGCCCTGCGAGGGACGCTGCTGGAACAGGCCCAGCGAGTCACGGTCGCCGTGGTCGATGTTGCGCAGCGCCGACTCCTGCAGCGCGGTCGCCAGCGCGATCGTCACCGCCCGCTCGGGCAGCTCGCGCGCGGTGCCCACGGCGGTGATCGTCGCCGCGTTCACCGCCTGCTCGGGCGTGAACTCGTACGTCGCCCCGTCGCCCGTGCCGGAGACGACCCTGCAGCGCGGACCGCCGGTGCCCCCGGTGTCGTACTGCACCACGACGTATCCGGCGACCGCGGACAGCACCACGAGGGCCGCACTCCAGCGGGCGAGACGACGGCGACGCGTGCGCTTGGAAGGAAGTGACGGCTCTGGCACGCGTACAAGGTACTGGAGAGTACGGTTCCCTGCGGGCCGGGTGCGGACACTGCTCCGAACGCCCGGCGCGCTAGGGTCGACGGCATGGCCGACACCCCGCTTGACCTCACGCTGGACGCCGCGCGCCTGACCGCGCAGCTCGTCGACTTCCCCTCCGAGAGCGGCACCGAGAAACCGCTCGCGGACGCGATTGAGAACGCGCTGCGCGCTTTGCCGCACCTCACGGTCGACCGGTACGGCAACAACGTCGTGGCCCGTACGCGGCTGGGGCGCCCGGAGCGGGTGATCCTCGCCGGCCACATCGACACGGTCCCGATCGCGGACAACGTCCCCTCCCGGCTCGACGCCGACGGCGTGCTCTGGGGCTGCGGCACCTGCGACATGAAGTCCGGTGTGGCCGTCCAGTTGCGCATCGCGGCCACGGTCCCCGCCCCCAACCGCGACCTGACCTTCGTCTTCTACGACAACGAGGAGGTCGCGGCCGAACTCAACGGCCTGAAGCACGTGGCCGAGGCGCACCCCGAGTGGCTGGAGGGCGATTTCGCGGTGCTCCTCGAACCCTCCGACGGGCAGGTGGAGGGCGGCTGCCAGGGCACGCTGCGGGTGCTGCTGAAGACCACCGGCGAGCGCGCCCACTCCGCGCGGAGCTGGATGGGCTCCAACGCGATCCACGCCGCCGCCCCGATCCTCGCCCGGCTGGCCGCCTACGAACCGCGGTACCCGGTGATCGACGGACTGGAGTACCGCGAGGGCCTGAACGCGGTCGGTGTCTCCGGGGGAGTGGCCGGCAACGTCATCCCCGACGAATGCGTCGTGAGCGTGAACTTCCGCTACGCCCCCGACCGCAGCGAGGAGGAGGCCCTCGCCCATGTCCGCGAGGTGTTCGCGGACTGCGGGGTGAGCGAGTTCGTCGTCGACGACCACAGCGGCGCGGCGCTGCCCGGGCTGTCCCACCCGGCCGCGGCGGCCTTCATCGAGGCGGTGGGCGGCACCCCGCAGCCCAAGTACGGCTGGACGGACGTCTCCCGCTTCTCGTCGCTGGGCATCCCGGCGGTCAACTACGGTCCCGGCAACCCCCACTTGGCGCACAAGCGGGACGAGCGCGTGGACACCGCGAAGATCCTCGCGGGGGAGGAACGGCTGCGGTCCTGGCTGACGGCGTGACGCGAACGGGGTTTGCGCCGCTGCGTTCCGGACATGCTGAGGTCCCCCGTACGTAACCCGTGTGGATCTACGCTGAGGTGGTACGACCAGCAAACGGAGGGAGCGCACATGGCTACCGGCAACCCCGAGGGGAAGCAGCAGCCGCCGGAGGAGAAGCGCCTGGGGCCGGTCCTCCGCCGGCGGGACCAGGTGCAGGCGAGCACCACCGACCAGCGACTGCTGGACGAGCGCGCGTCCACGGAGTGGGTGCACACCGACCCCTGGCGGGTGCTGCGCATCCAGTCGGAGTTCGTCGAGGGCTTCGGCACGCTCGCCGAACTCCCACCCGCCATCAGCGTCTTCGGATCGGCGCGCACACCGGCGGACTCGTGGGAGTACGAGGCCGGTGTCCGGCTGGGCCGGGGCCTGGTCGAGGCGGGCTTCGCGGTGATCACCGGCGGCGGTCCGGGAGCCATGGAGGCGGCCAACAAGGGCGCGCTCGAGGCGAAGGGGCTGTCGGTCGGCCTGGGCATCGAGCTGCCCTTCGAGCAGGGGCTGAACCCCTACGTCGACATCGGCCTGAACTTCCGGTACTTCTTCGTCCGCAAGATGATGTTCGTCAAGTACGCCCAGGGCTTCGTGGTCCTGCCCGGCGGCCTCGGCACCCTGGACGAACTCTTCGAGGCCCTGACCCTCGTCCAGACCCAGAAGGTCACCCAGTTCCCCATCGTGCTGTTCGGCACGGAGTACTGGGGCGGTCTGGTCGACTGGCTCCGCGGCACGGTCATCGCCCAGGGCAAGGCGGCGGAGAAGGACCTCCTCCTGTTCCACGTCACGGACGACGTGGAGGAGGCGGTGGCCCTGGTCTCCAAGGAGGCGGGCCGCTAGGGGGCCCGGAAGCGGAGCCCCCGGGGTCCCTCCCGCCCGAGCGAGGCCGGGAGCGGGGGAGGGAAGGGGCGGCGGGGGCGACGACCCCCTACGCCAGCCCCCTCCGGGCCACAGCCGGCTCCCGCTCTCCCGCGATCGCCGACACCATGTCCAGCACCTGCCGGGTCTCGGCCACCTCGTGCACCCGGTACACCCGCGCCCCCAGCCACGCGGACACGGCGGTCGTCGCCAGTGTCCCCACCACCCGCTCCTTCACGGGCCGGTCCAACGTCTCGCCGACGAAGTCCTTGTTGGACAGCGAGACGAGCACCGGCCACCCCGTGTCGACCATCTCCCCCAGCCGCCGGGTCGCCTCGAGGCTGTGCCGCGTGTTCTTCCCGAAGTCGTGCCCGGGGTCGATCATCACCGACTCCCGCGGCACGCCCAGCGCGACCGCCCGCTCCGCCAGCCCCACGGTCACGTCGAGGATGTCGGCCATGACGTCGTCGTACGCCACCCGGTGCGGCCGCGTCCGCGGCTGGGCACCGCCCGTGTGGGTGCACACCAGCCCCGCGCCGTACCGGGCTGCGACCTCCGCGAGCCGTGGGTCGGTCCCGCCCCACGCGTCGTTCAGCACGTCCGCGCCCGCCTCGCACACGGCCTCGCCGACCTCGTGCCGCCAGGTGTCCACACTGATCACGACGTCCGGGAAGCGCCGCCGCACCTCGGCGACGAAGCCGACCGTCCGCCGCGCCTCCTCCTCGGCCGTGACCTCCTCGCCCGGTCCGGCCTTCACCCCGCCGATGTCGACGATCGCGGCGCCCTCCGCCACCGCCTGCTCCACCCGCGCCAGCGCCGGCTCGTCGCGGAACGTGGCGCCCTGGTCGTAGAAGGAGTCCGGGGTCCGGTTCACGATCGCCATGACCACCCGCTCGTGCGGTGCGAATTCCCGCCTGCCCAGCCTGAGCATCCCCTGTGACCTCTTCCTCGTCCGATCCCGTCCCGGGCCGCCCCGAAACGCCCGGCGGCCCCGACTGCCAGACTCGCATGGCACGATCGGAGCCACACATCCGACTCCGACTCATCCGACCGTGGGGGCCCCGGCGATGGTTATGTTCCTGTTCCTGGTCGTCGCGCTCGCCGTCGTGGTCGCCGCGGTGACCCTCGCCGTGGTGGGCGGCGGCGACAACGGTCCGCTGCCCGAGGCGGTTCCCGAGCGGCTGCGGGACGCCCTGCCGCCGGACCGGCCGGTCAACCGCGCGGACGTGGACGGCCTGCGCTTCCCGCTCGCCGCCCGCGGCTACCGCATGGCCGACGTGGACGACGCCCTCGGCCGCCTCGGCGCGGAGCTCGCCGAGCGCGACGCCCGGATCGCCGACCTGGAGTCCGCGCTGGCCGGCGCCCGCGCCGCCGCGGCCCGCATCTCCCCGGACAAGCCGGCCGCGCACCGGGAGGACTAGCAGCCGTGACCGAGGAAGCAGCCGTGACCGAGGAAGCAGCCGTGAGCGAGGAAGCAACCGCCCCCACCGGCCCGGACGGCCGTCCGCGCTGCCCCTGGGCGCTGTCCACGCCGGACTACGTGACGTACCACGACGAGGAGTGGGGCCGTCCGGTCCACGGCGACGACGCCCTCTTCGAGCGCCTCAGCCTGGAGGCGTTCCAGTCGGGCCTGTCCTGGATCACCATCCTGCGGCGCCGTCCCGGCTTCCGCGCCGCGTTCGCCGGCTTCGAGATCGCCAAGGTCGCGGAGTTCACCGACGCCGACCGCGAGCGCCTGCTGGCCGACCCGGGCATCATCCGCAACCGCGCCAAGATCGACGCGACCCTCGCCAACGCGCGGGAGCTGGCCGGGTGGGCGCCCGGCGACCTGGACGCCCTGATCTGGTCCCACGCTCCCGACCCGGCCGGCCGCCCGGCGCCGAAGACCCTCGCGGACGTGCCCGCGGTGACCCCGGAGTCGACGGCCCTGTCCAAGGCCCTGAAGAAACGGGGCCTGCGCTTCGTCGGCCCGACCACCGCGTACGCCCTGATGCAGGCCTGCGGCCTGGTCGACGACCACCTGGAGACATGCGTGGCGAGAAGCGCCCCTCCGGGGGCGCGGGGAACTGCGAGATCAACCACGACGAAGCCGTAGCCCCCGACGCAGCCGTGGCCCCGAGCTCACCGGAAGCTCACCGGCCCAGGTACCGAGGCTTCTCCTTGTTCACGAACGCCCGCACCGCGATCGCGTGGTCCTCGGAGGAGCCCGCCCGGGTCTGGAGCTCGTCCTCCTTCTCCAGGGCCTCCTCCAGCGAGTGGCTCAGCCCGTACGCCACGGACTCCTTCAGCGCCGCGTACGCCACCGTCGGGCCCTCGGCCAGCGCCCGCGCCGTCTTCTCCGCCTCCGCGCGCAGCTCCGCCGCCGGGACCAGCCGGTTGGCGATGCCCAGCTCGTACGCCTCCTGCGCGGAGACGCTGCGCGGGAAGAGCAGCAGGTCGGTGGCGCGCCCGGGGCCGACCACGCGCGGCAGCGTCCAGGAGATCCCGGAGTCCGCGCTCAGCGCGACCCCGGCGAACGAGGTGTTGAACGCCGCCGTGTCCGCGACGATCCGGTAGTCCGCGGCCAGCGCGAAGCCGAAGCCGGCTCCCGCGGCGACCCCGTTCACCGCCGCGACCACGGGCTTCGCGGCCCCGGCGATCGCCTTCACGATCGGGTTGTAGTGCTCGCGCACCGTGCTCATCGTCTGCCCCGAACCGGTCTCCCGGTCCTCGATCAGCAGCGCGACGTGCTCCTTGAGGTCCTGCCCGACGCAGAACGCCCGGTCCCCGGCCGCGGTCAGCAGAACGGCCCGTACGGCGTCGTCGTCCGCGGCGGACCGGACCGCGTCCCGGAGGGCGACCTTCGCCGCGACGTTCAGCGCGTTCATCGCCTCCGGGCGGTTGAGCGTGATCGTCGCGAGTCCGTCGCTCACCTCGTAGAGCACGGTGTCGGCCATGGTGTGTCCCTCCGTGTGACGGCTCGGGGCCTACCGGCCGGTACGCCCCGTCTGTCGGACAGCATGACGGAGATCACCGACGGTGGCGGGCGGCCGACGTGTGACCTGCGTCAAACAATTCCCGGCCGTTTCCGATCGCCGGGCGTGCGTGCGGCGGAGCAGTATCGCAGTCACATCGCCGAATTGAGTGGTTTTGCTCGCGTGCGTTGCCCAAGCGATGCCGACCGATGTTGGTCATCGGGTCCCGCCATGCGGGATAATGGCCTGGAAGCAATGTGTTCGATGCCGGTGGCGTGTGTCCTGCTTCGAGGACCGCAGGTGCCCTTCAGTGGGCCGTCGGCTTAGACGGTTGAGCTGGGTTTCAGGAAGGGGAACGAGCATGGCGGCCATGAAGCCGCGGACGGGTGATGGCCCGCTCGAGGTGACCAAGGAGGGGCGGGGCATCGTCATGCGCGTTCCGCTCGAAGGCGGCGGTCGGCTCGTCGTCGAGCTGACCCCGGACGAGGCCGACGCGCTCGGCGACGCCCTCAAGAAGGTCGTCGGCTGACGCGCAAGCGACCATACCCTTTCAGCCGCCCCGGCGCCGCACGAGGTGCCGGGGCGGCTGTTTCGCGTACGGGCTGAAGGGGCGGACCGGGTCCGCCGGTCACCGCTTGACGGCGCAGAGGAGTCCGTCCCCCACCGGCAGCAGCGACGACACCAGTTCCGTGCTCTCGCGCAGGGTCCGCACCAGCTCCCGCAGCCGCAGCACCTCCGTGGGCTGCGGTCCGGAGTCCACCGTGCGTCCGTTCGCGAAGACCCCTTCGAAGGCGACCAGGCCTCCCGGGCGCAGCAGGCGCAGCGATTCGGCGAGATAGTCCTGGTACTCCTGCCGGTCGCCGTCACAGAAGACCAGGTCGTAGCCGGCGT
This sequence comes from Streptomyces sp. 12E, assembly GCF_055633275.1. Lineage (NCBI taxonomy): Bacteria > Bacillati > Actinomycetota > Actinomycetes > Kitasatosporales > Streptomycetaceae > Streptomyces > Streptomyces sp. 12E. The sequence continues at coordinate 4,777,279 of NZ_JBVNCJ010000001.1, forward strand.
CCGCGAGACGGGGCAGGACGTCCAGCGCGCGGCCCGGGATGAAGCGGGCCCTGTTCCCGGCGAAACCGGCGTCGCGGAAGGCCTGGCGGGCGGACTGCTGGTGCTCGGGCTCCTGGTCGACCGTGGTCAGCACCCCGTCCGGTCGCATCCCGTGCAGCAGATGGATCCCGGAGACCCCGCAGCCGGTGCCGATCTCGGCGACCGCCTTGGCGTCCACGCTGGCGGCGAGCAGCCGCAGCGCCGCGCCCGTGCCGGGCGACACCGAGCGCAGCCCTGCGTCACGAGCCCGGTCACGGGCCCAGTGCAGCGCTTCGTCCTCGGCGACATAGGCGTCGGCGAACGCCCAGCTCGTCTGCCGGTTGGCGGTAATGACCCTCTCCTGTCCCCATGGGTGCCTGGGCGTGACTGTATCCGTTGGCGTCGGGAACCCGCAGATGGGACCGGTCGTTTGAAGGGATGGGCAGGAGGCGCGCGTCATGACGGGGGGCAGGCAGTGGACGAGGACGCCGAGCAAGTGCTGACGCAGCCGTACGAGCCGTGGCAGCCCAGATCAAATTCTCGTAAAACCGCTTATCCGGAGCTAACAGGCGAGGTGGCTATGGTAGGGGCTCCACTGGACACCACCAGAGCCGATAGGGGAGGTGCGGCTGCGCCTGTGGATCGCGGAGGGGCGCTGCGGCGCTTCCTCGGATCGGCGGGTAGGCCGAAATCCGTGAACGACACCGCTGCTGACCACGCCCGCGCCGGCGACCCGGCCCAGACCGCGACTTTCTCCACCGACGCGGACGGGCAGGCGTGGACTCCGCCCACCTGGGAGGAGATCGTCAGCATGCACAGCGGCCGGGTCTACCGGCTCGCCTACCGCCTCACCGGCAACCAGCACGACGCCGAGGACCTCACCCAGGAGGTCTTCGTCCGCGTCTTCCGCTCCCTGTCGACGTACACGCCGGGCACCTTCGAGGGCTGGCTGCACCGCATCACCACCAATCTCTTCCTGGACATGGTCCGCCGCAAGCAGCGCATCCGCTTCGACGCGCTCGGCGACGACGCGGCCGAGCGGCTGGCCAGCAAGGAGCCCACGCCCCAGCAGGTCTTCAACGACGCCCACTTCGACGCGGACGTCCAGCAGGCCCTCGACACGCTCGCCCCGGAGTTCCGCGCCGCCGTCGTCCTGTGCGACATCGAAGGACTGTCGTACGAGGAGATCGCGGCCACCCTGGGCGTCAAGCTCGGCACCGTCCGGTCCCGGATCCACCGCGGCCGTTCCCAGCTGCGCAAGGCCCTCGCGCACCGCTCGCCCAAGGCGCGCGCGGAGCGCCGCTCCTTCGTGCCGCGTGTTCCCGCACTGGGAGGAGGGGGCGCGAGCGCGTGAGCGGTTCACAGCCGAAGTCCTCCGAGGGGCACCTCGCAGAGCAGCACCTGGGAGACCGACTCTCCGCCCTGGTGGACGGGGAGCTCGGTCATGACGCGCGCGAGCGCGTACTGGCGCACGTGGCCACCTGCGCGAAGTGCAGGGCGGAGGTGGACGCGCAGCGCCGTCTGAAGGACGTGTTCGCCCAGGCGGCGCCCCCGCCGCCCTCCGAGAGCTTCCTGGCCCGTCTCCAAGGGCTGCCGGCCGGGGGCGACCTCGGCGACGGCGGCTCGCCGCTGGGCGGCGGAGGGCTGCCGGGCGGCACGCAGGGGCGGTTCGGCGGCTCCGGGGCCTTCGGGACCAGGCGGAGCGAGCGCTTCGAGTTCGCCTACGCGCCCGTCCGGCGGCACGGGGCCGCGCTGCCGGACGCCGCGGGCGGCCGGGGCCTCGTCGTCCACGGCGCCGGCCGTCACGAGACCGACCGGCCGTCCTCCCGCGGGCTGCGGTTCGCGTTCGTCGCCGCCGGGGCGGTGTCGCTGGCCGCGATCGCGCTCGGCGGGGTCACCGCGGGCATGCCCACCGACACGGAGACGCGCGGCGCGGGCAAGGGCAGCAACGTCACGCCGATGCGCACGCAGGGCACGGGCACGGCGGTGCCCGAGTCCCAGCGGCGTCGCGGCATGGGACCGCTGCTGGGCCAGATGACGGGCCAGAGCGCGTCCGCGGACACCCCGGTCGCCCCGACCGCGGTCTCCGCGCCGCTGCTGCCCGGGGTCCCGGCGCCGACGGAGCGCCACCCCGTGCCGGGCACGCCGCTGACGAGCGGCGCGACGGCCCTGTCCCCGCTGATACGACCGCTCACCTCGACCCCGCCGCTCACCCTGACCACGTGGGCCGCCCCCACCGGACTCAAGGACCCGGGCCTCGTCACCACGGGCGCGACGCCGGTCCCCACGCCGACATCCCGCTGAACCGTCCGGTGCGCAGGGGCGCGCGAACCTGGTTGAATCCAGGGGGCGCGCCCAGGCCCAGCCGGGGGCCGAGCCAGTAGTCTCGCGGCCACCGCCGTCGCGCGGTGCCGTGTCCAGCCGTGGGGAGAGCATGAACGAGGGGAAGCCGGGCCCACCGGGGGAGGAGCCGACCACGCGTCCCGAGGGACACGACGGCGACTTCGAACTGGCCCGCCCGGACCGCGCGCCGGCCGCCGGCGACGCCCGCCGGGGCGACTGCGAACTGGACCGCCCCCTGCGGTCCGAGGGCTCCGAGGACCGGCCCGTCGGTCCCGCGTCCGGCGCCGCCACGACCGCCTCCGGAACCCCGGAGTCCGTGGCGCCCGGTGTCCCTTCCGACGGGCCCGCCGGGTCCGTGTCTCCGGTCGTCCCGGCCCCCGCCGTGTCCGACGCCTCCGCGCCCCGGGCCGCCCCCGCACCCGTGGTCCCCGCCCCGCCGCCGACGGCTTTCGAGCCCTCCGCCCCCGAGCAGCGGAGGCCCCTGCACGACCCCGACCCCTACAGCACCCCGCCGTACGGTGAGCCGGGCCCCTGGGCGCCCGCCCCGCCCGTCCAGCACCCGGCGACGACATCCGCGCACGGCATGGCGCTCACGCCCCCTCCCACGGTCCAGGACGCGACACCGCACAGCACGCCCTCGACGCTTCCCCCGAGCCCGGGCACAGCCCTCCAGGGCCCGTCCGCGCCGCACGACGCCCCCACGGCCCCGGTCCCGACGCCCCCCGGCGCCCCCACCGCGGCGGACGCGGGGACGCACGGGGCTCCCCCCACGACCGTCGTCCCCGCGGGGGCGCCCCCGGACGGCCGGACGCCCCCGGCCCAGGACGCCCCGGCCGCCGACCCCTGGGGGCGTTACGACCCCTGGGCGGCGGCCGCCTCCGCCGCGCCCCTGCAGCAGACCGGGCAGGCCGTGACCGGCCGGAAGCGGCGCCGCGGCCGGGTGCTCGTCGGGGCCGCGCTGCTGCTCGCGCTCGTGTCCGGCGGCATCGGCGGGATCGTCGGCGCGTATCTGGAGCGCAACGGCGGCGTGGGCACCGTGGAGCTGCCGCAGGCCGGTGAGGAGGCGCCGGAGCGCGACCCCGGAAGCGTCGCCGGAATCGCCGCGCAGGCCCTGCCCAGCGTCGTCACCCTGCACGTCAGCGGCGCCGGCGAGGCCGGCACCGGTACCGGCTTCGTGCTCGACGAGCGCGGCCACATCCTCACCAACGACCACGTCGTCGGACCCGCCGGGGACGACGGCGAGATCACCGTCACCTTCCACAGCGGCGACACCGCCGAAGCCACCGTCGTGGGCCGGGACGGCGGCTACGACCTCGCCGTCGTGAAGGTGAAGGGCGTCAGCGGACTCACCCCCCTGCCCCTCGGCAACTCCGACAACGTGCGGGTCGGCGACCCCGTCGTCGCCATCGGCGCCCCCTTCGACCTGGCCGGCACCGTCACCTCCGGCATCATCAGCGCCAGGGAGCGGCCCATCACCGCCGGCGGCGAGAAGGGCGACGGCAGCGACGTGTCGTACGTCGACGCCCTGCAGACCGACGCGCCGATCAACCCCGGCAACTCCGGCGGCCCCCTGCTCGACGGCCGGGCCCGTGTGATCGGCATCAACTCGGCCATCCGCTCCGCCGACGGCGGCGCCGACCCGGACGCGGGTCGGGCCGGCTCCATAGGACTCGGCTTCGCCATCCCCATCAACCAGGGCAAGCGCGTCGCCGAGGAACTGATCAACACCGGGAAGGCCGCCCACCCGGTGATCGGCATCACCCTCGACATGGGGTACGACGGCGACGGCGCCCGCGTCGCCGCCAAGGGCGGCGACGGCGGCCCCCCGGTCAGCACCGACGGCCCCGGCGCCCGGGCCGGGATCAGGGCCGGCGACGTCATCACCGAGGTCGACGGCCGGCGCGTCCACTCCGGCGAGGAACTCATCGTCAAGACCCGTGCCCACCGCCCCGGCGACCGCCTCGAGCTCACCCTCGAGCGGGACGGCGAGGAGCGGACGGTCACCCTGACGCTCGGCTCCTCGGAAGGCGACTGAGGCGGATGAGGTCCGGGACGGTACCGGTCGCACGGGGCGGCCGGGTACCGTGGACCCGGCCCGGACCACGGAAGACCGCAGGCCGCCCCGAGGACCGAGGACCGAAGGCATCGCGAGGAGCTTCAGGTGTTCAATGACATAGGACCGCTCGAGCTGGTGACGCTCATCGTCCTCGCCGTGCTCGTCTTCGGTCCGGACAAGCTCCCCAAGGTCATCCAGGACGTGACGCGCACGATCCGGAAGATCCGTGACTTCTCGGAGAGCGCCAAGCAGGACATCCGGCAGGAGCTCGGCCCGGAGTTCAAGGACTTCGAGTTCGAGGACCTCAACCCCAAGACGTTCATCCGCAAGCAGCTGGACAACGACGACCTGGGGCTCAAGGAGATCCGCAACGGCTTCGACCTGAAGAAGGAGATGGCCGAGGTCGCGGACGTGGTCCGCGACACCGACCCGCCGTCGACTCCCTCCGCCGGCGGCCGCGTGGACATGACCAAGAAGCCCGAGACGTCGGCGGCCGACACCCGCCCGCCCTTCGACGCGGACGCCACCTGAGCCGGAGGCGCGGGAGCCGCACACCCCCGGGTACGTGACGCGTTTCATACTCCACCCGGGCCGCTCACGGCCCGATCAGGGCGTCCGCACAGCCCGTGCGCCCGGCGCTTTCCCGGCCTGTGGCGTCAAGGTGACTATGCTGCCGAGTTGTTGTGCGGGACGGACGAGTACGCCTGAAGGGGGGCGGGCCGCCCGGTCCGACGAGAGCGAGGAGGCGTCCGGGCAATGGAGACGACGAGTCGGGCAGTCGCGCAGGCGCCGGCCGCGGAGGACGGACAACCCGTCGCCTCCGCCCGGCGTGCGGCCGACGGCTACCTGCGTGCGCCCTTCCCCTGGTACGGCCTCGACGAGGCCTTCACGGGACCGCGCTGGCTGATGCAGGTCGGACTGGCGGCCGACGGGGCCGTCGCGCACGGATCGGTCGGGCACGGCGACGAGCCCTCGGTGCGCAGCGAGTACACGGCCGGGACCGACCAGGAGACCAAGGAGAGGTTCGCGGTCGTGGTGACCGTGGCCGCCACCCCGGTGCGCCGCAGCGCCGACGGCACCGGACTGCTGGAGGCCACCTCGGTCTCCTCCGCCGCCTGGCTCGCCGGGGTGGGACTGCTGTCCTTCACCTGGCCCGGCCAGATGGACCACTCTCTGCGTGACGACTGGCTGGAGCAGCAGACGGAGACGGCCTGGGTCCTCGCGGACGATCTGGAGAGCGAGGACTGGTCGACGCTGTCCCTGCCCGTGGACGGGGTGCCGACGCCCTTCCACTACCGGGAGTCCGAGTTCGGCTGGGTGCTCGCCGGTTCCACGCGGGAGGGCGTGCACGTGGGGGCGTACGGCAGGGGCATGAGCGCCTACGGCCTCGGCTTCGCCGTGGTGAAGGACATCGCCGCGTACGACGCCTGACCGGGGACGCCGGGACGACCGAGCGGGTACGCGGAAGGGCGCCGTCCACACGGACGGCGCCCTCGGGCACGGGAGGCCTCAGAACTTGTTGCGCGGGGTGATCCCCAGGGACATGCCCGACAGGCCCCGCTGCCGTCCGCCCAGCTTGCCGGCGATCGAGCGGAGCGCCGAGCCGGCCGGGGAGTCCGGGTCGGACAGCACCACGGGCTTGCCCTCGTCACCGCCCTCGCGCAGCCGGACGTCGATCGGGATGGCGCCGAGCACCGGCACGTTCGCACCGGTGGTGCGGGTCAGGCCGTCGGCGACCGTCTGTCCGCCGCCCGTGCCGAAGACGTCGACCATCTCGCCGCAGTGCGGGCAGGGCAGGCCGGACATGTTCTCGACCACGCCGACGATCTTCTGGTGCGTCTGCACGGCGATGGAGCCCGCCCGCTCGGCCACCTCGGCCGCCGCCTGCTGGGGCGTGGTGACGACGAGGATCTCGGCGTTCGGCACCAGCTGGGCGACGGAGATCGCGATGTCGCCCGTGCCGGGCGGCAGGTCGAGCAGCAGCACGTCCAGGTCGCCCCAGTACACGTCCGCCAGGAACTGCTGGAGCGCACGGTGCAGCATCGGGCCGCGCCACACCACCGGGGCGTTGCCCGGGGTGAACATGCCGATGGAGATGACCTTCACGCCGTGCGCCGACGGCGGCATGATCATGTTCTCGACCTGGGTGGGACGCCCGTCCGCGCCGAGCATGCGCGGCACCGAGTGGCCGTAGATGTCGGCGTCCACGACACCGACCTTCAGACCGTCGGCCGCCATCGCCGCCGCCAGGTTCACCGTCACCGAGGACTTGCCGACGCCGCCCTTGCCGGACGCCACCGCGTAGACCCGGGTCAGGCTGCCCGGCTTGGCGAAGGGCACCTCGCGCTCGGTCTGCCCGCCCCGCAGGGCGGTCGCCAGCTCCTTGCGCTGCTCGTCGCTCATCACGTCCAGCGTCACGTCGACCCGGGTGACGCCCCCGACCCGGGAGACCGCGTCCGTCACGCGCTGCGTGATGGTGTCCCGCATGGGGCAGCCGGAAACCGTCAGGTACACGGTGACCGCGACCGCACCGTCCGCACCGATCTCCACCGATTTGACCATCCCGAGCTCGGTGATGGGCCGGTTGATCTCGGGGTCGTTCACCGTCGCCAGTGCCTCGCGCACCGCGTCTTCCGTAGCCATGGGAACGATGGTACGGCTCCGGGTACACCCGCCGGTAAGGACGTCAGTGGTCGTCTGCGTCACGTCCCGGCGGGTGTTCCGCCCGCATCGCCGGGAAAGTGCCCTGGTGGTCCTTGTGGCCGTTCTGCCGCCCCTCCAGCTCCTTGACCATGTCCTGGAGCTCCGAGCGGATCCAGTCCCGGGTGGCCACCTCCCCGAGCCCGATCCTCAGGGCGGCGATCTCCCGGGTCAGGTACTCGGTGTCCGCGATCGACCGCTCGTTCTGCTTGCGGTCCTGCTCCAGGTTGACCCGGTCCCGGTCGTCCTGCCTGTTCTGCGCGAGCAGGATCAGCGGAGCCGCGTAGGAGGCCTGCAGGGAGAGCATCAGGGTCAGGAAGATGAACGGGTACTCGTCGAAGCGCAGCTCCTTCGGCGCGGACACGTTCCACACCACCCACAGGATGATGACGACCGTCATCCAGACGATGAACCGCCCGGTGCCCAGGAACCGCGCGATGCGCTCGGAAAGCCGTCCGAAGGCCTCCGGGTCCCACTCGGGCAGGATGCGGCGCCGAGGGGGGCGCGGCTGGTCCAGACGGGGCGCGCGCGGCCGGCCGGCGGCCGTGGCCCCCGCCGGCATGCGCTCGCGTCCGCCGTCGCGCTCAGGAGCCATCGGTCACCACTCCCTCGTCCTCGTCCCCGTCGAGGTGGAACTCGGTCTCCCGCCAGTCGTCGGGCAGCATGTGGTCCAGCACGTCGTCCACCGTCACCGCGCCCAGCAGCGACCCCGCCTCGTCGACCACGGGCGCCGCCACCATGTCGTACGTGGCGAAGAACCCGGCGACCACGGGCAGCGCCGCGTCCGGGTCCAGGGGCTGGAGGTCGTCGTCCAGGATCGAGCCGACCAGCGTGTACGGGGGGTCGCGCAGCAGGCGCTGGAAGTGGACCGTGCCCAGGTACTTGCCGGTGGGCGTCTCCTCGGGCGGGCGGCAGACGTAGACCTGCGCGGCGTGGGCGGGGGAGAGGTCCGGTTCGCGGATCCGGGCGAGGGCGTCCGCGACGGTCGCGTCGGGCCGCAGCACGATCGGCTCGGTCGTCATCAGACCGCCCGCCGTGTGTTCCTCGTACGACATCAGGCGCCGCATGTCGGCCGCGTCGGCGGGCTGCATCAGGCTCAGCAGCCGCTCCTTGTCCGCCTCGGGCAGCTCACCGAGCAGGTCGGCCGCGTCGTCGGGGTCCATGGCTTCCAGGACGTCGGCGGCGCGCTCCTCCTTCAGCTTGCCGAGGATCTCGATCTGGTCGTCCTCGGGCAGCTCCTCCAGCACGTCGGCGAGCCGGTCGTCGTCGAGGGCGGCGGCCACCTCCGCGCGCCGCTTGGGGGAGAGGTGGTGCAGCACGTTGGCGAGGTCGGCGGGGCGCAGCTGCTCGAAGGTGGCGAGCAGGTTCTCGGCGCCCTGCCCCTGCTCCTCCAGGGAGAACCCGGTGACCGCGGACCACTCGACGGTCAGCGTCTCGCCCTTGCCGCGCCGGAACGTGCCGCCCTTCCTGCCCTTGCGCACGAACACGCGGTCGATCTCCCACTCGCGGCGGTTCTGCAGCTGATGCACCGACAGGTCGAGGACGGTGACCTCCTCGCCGCTCTCCACGAGGGTCACCCGCCGGTCGAGCAGCTCGCCGAAGACGAGCCGCTCGGTGGGCCGCTGCTCGAAGCGCCGCACGTTGAGCACGCCGGTGGTGATGACCTGGCCGGACTGCACGGCGGTCACCCGGGTCATGGGCAGGAAGATGCGGCGGCGGGTGGAGAGTTCGACCACCAGGCCGAGCAGTCGCGGCGGACGCCGGCCGGGCCGCAGGATGACGACCAGGTCGCGCACGCGCCCCACCTGGTCGCCGGCCGGATCGAAGACGGCGACACCGGAGACGTGCGAGACGAAGAACCGGGGGGCGCCCCCTGCCATGGCCGCCGCTCCTTTCCGTGCGGGTGTTCTCGTCGCGGGTACCGCCTGCTGCGCTCGGTTTCCGGATGGCCCGCTCGGGTGGGCTTCAGGCTAGCCCGTAACGATCAGCCGTGCGTCGGCAGCCGGTCCGGGCGGACTGGCTCCGCCCGGCCCACCCGGCCCCGGTACCCTGCGGTACGCCGTTCAGGTCCCCCGTCAGAGAGGCAGCGCACCTGTGATTCCGATCTCCCAGGGCCGTTCCCGCAGGGCCGTGCTGGCCGGCGCCGTGTGCGCGCTGCTCGTGACGGGGACGGCGCTCACGGGATGCTCCGAGGATCCGAACGAGGGCACCAACGGTGTCGGCAGACTGTCCGCCGACCAGATCCGGAGCAGAGCCCAGAAGGCCGCCGAGTCGGTCGGCACCGTACGGCTGCACGGCACCGTGGTCACCAGCGGGCGCACGTACACGCTGGACATGCGGCTGAAGGAGCAGGGCGGCATCGGCTCGGTCACCACCGAGGGGGAGACGTTTCGCCTGCTGCGGGTCGACGACGAGCTGTACCTGAAGGCCGGTGCCGAGTTCTGGGGTCACGAGGACGGGGAGAAGGACGGCGAGGCGGACGCGGCGGCGGCCGGCAAGCTCGCCGAGAAGTACGTGAAGGTGCCGCAGGGCGATCCGTCGTACAAGAAGTTCGTCGGCTTCACGGAGAAGGACGTCCTCCTCGGCGGCCTGCTGACCCTGCACGGCGAACTGGCCACGGACGGCCACCACGAGCAGTCCGGCGTGCGCACCGTCCGCGTCACCGGCGACGAGGGCTCCGGCGGCACCCTGGACGTCTCGCTCGAGGGCAAGCCGTACCCGGTGCGGCTGGTGCGGGCCGGGAAGGCGGGCACCCTCACGTTCTCCTCCTGGGGCGCCGACTTCGAGCTGGAGGAACCGGCCGAGGACGAGACCCTCGACTACGGCAAGCAGCTCCCGACGTCCTAGGCCCGTCGCTTCCTCTTCTTGAGCAGCAGCCGGGGCAGTCCCGCCGGGACGGGGCGCCGGGTCGTCACCGGTGTCGGCAGGGGGGCCTCGGCCAGGGAGCCGTCGGGGAGCGGGGCCGTCGCCCCGGTCGGCTCCAGGCGCAGGACGCGGCACTCGCGGGCCCAGCGCCCGGTCATCGCCTCGCCGTCGGGCGCGTTGAGCCGCTTGCCCTTGAGCTCGGCGACCGCAGCCGCCCACTCCTCGGAGCCCGAAGGCAGTTCCACGACCGTCGCCGTCCAGGAGACCAGCCGGCCGCCCTTGTCCTTGCTGCGCACCGTCACCTCGGCGGACACGCCGTCGGCCAGCCCCGGCAGCGGCTGCTCCCCGGGCCCGTCGCCGACCACGCACGCGGCGCCCTCGTGCCACACGTGCCACAGCGCGCGGGCCGGGGCGCCGGGCCCCTTGACCCAGACGAGGCCGGACTTCTTCGTGGCCTCCTCGATGAGGGCCCGGTCGAGCAGCGCACGTGTCATGGGCCCAGCCTATCCAGGCGCCCTCACAGCCAGCCGTTGCGCTTCAGCGACCGGTGGATGCCCAGGCAGAGGGCCACCGTGACACCGAGGACCACCGGGTAGCCGTACTTCCAGTGGGTCTCCGGCATGTAGTCGAAGTTCATCCCGTAGACCCCGCACACCATCGTCGGCACGGCGATGATCGCGGCCCACGAGGTGATCTTCCGCATGTCCTCGTTCTGCGCCACGGACGCCTGGGCGAGGTTGGCCTGGAGGATGGAGTTCAGCAGTTCGTCGAAGCCGATGACCTGCTCCTGCACCCGGGCCAGGTGGTCGGCCACGTCCCGGAAGTACTTCTGGATGTCCGGGTCGACCAGCCGCATCGGCCGCTCGCTCAGCAGCTGCATCGGCCGCAGCAGGGGCGCCACGGCCCGCTTGAACTCCAGTACCTCGCGCTTGAGTTGGTAGATCCGTCCGGCGTCGGTGCCGCGCGGGGTGCCCTTGCGGCCCGGCGAGAAGACCTCCGTCTCGACCTCGTCGATGTCGTCCTGCACCGCGTCGGCCACCGCGATGTAGCCGTCCACCACGTGGTCGGCGATGGCGTGCAGCACCGCCGAGGGGCCTTTGGCCAGCAGCTCGGGGTCGTCCTGGAGCCGGCGCCGCAGGGCCCGCAGGGAGCCCTGCCCGCCGTGCCGGACCGTGATGAAGAAGTCCCGGCCGGTGAAGCACATCACCTCACCGGTCTCGACGACCTCGCTGTTGGCGGAGAGCTCGTCGTGGTCGAGGTAGTGGACGGTCTTGAAGACCGTGAACAGCGAGTCGTCGTAGCGCTCCAGCTTGGGCCGCTGATGGGCCTGGACGGCGTCCTCCACGGCCAGCGGGTGCAGCCCGAACTCCCGCGCGATCCCGGCGAATTCGGCCTCGTTCGGTTCGTGCAGGCCGATCCACACGAAACCTCCGTCGCGGCGCACCAGCCGCATCGCCTCGTGCGGGGTGAGCGGGCCGTCCTCGGCCTCCAGGCGGCGGCCGTCGCGGTAGACGGCGCAGTCGACGACGGCGGTGGTCGTCGCGGGGTCACGGGTGGTGTCGTACGGGCCGCTCTCCTTGCGCAGCGAGACACGGGAGGAGGGACGGACCACGGCGCGCAGGTCGCGGATCATCGACATGGCGGGCTCCTTCGCATACACGCGACGAAAGGCGCCGGAACGACGGGTGGAACAACCCGGAATGAGGACGTCCTGGACTGCGGATGTTTGGCGCGTCCACAAAGCGGGGAGCACCGCACCGTCGCGGTGGCGGGCTTCGTCGCTGATACAGCTACTGGGGCAGATCAGACAGAACGAAACGAAGTGCTCTTCCGATGAAGGCGCGCGGGTGAAAGGCGGGAGCCAGACAGGAGCAGCTGCATCAGCGGGCGGAAGAGCGGGTGCTACTGCACGGTCGACTTCGGTCCATGCCAGCCCCACCTCCTCCGGCCGGTCCCCCGTAAGGGACGGTCCACGATCCCCTCGGGGGATTCCCCCTCTGAACGGGGAGTGTCACACAGGCGTTCGGGACGATCGGACGCTTCTGCGTGCTGCCCGAACCACCGGCCAAGCGTATCAGCCGACTGGCGTGTCAAGGCTCTGCTTTGCCCGGTACTGACGAGTTCTATGCTCGCCGCATGGCTGATGTTCTTCCTCTGGTCGAAGCCCGGTTGCGTACGGCGCTGGGCGAGCCGGACGCCCGCGCGGCGGTCACCTTCCTGGGCACGGACCGTATCGAGGTGCTGCGCTTCCACGAGGGCGACATCGTGCGTTACGCCACCCTCGGCATGTCCGCGCAGCCCATGACCGACCCCACGGCGGTGATCGCGGACCCGGTCAAGGGTCCGCGTGTCGAGCTGGTGCTCTCCGTGCGCGGTGGTGTCGCCGACACCGACAAGGTGCTCCGTCCGCTCGCCGTGCTGGCCGCGTCCCCGCAGGTCGAGGGTGTGGTCGTGGCCCCCGGCGCCTCGCTCGACGTGGGTGAACCGCTGTGGCCCGGCGCCCCGTTCACCTCGGTGCTGGTCGCCGAGCCAGGCGGCCTGGTGGAGGACCTGGAGCTCGACGAGCCCCTGGATCCCGTACGGTTCCTGCCGCTGCTGCCGATGACCCCGAACGAGGCCGCCTGGAAGCGGGTGCACGGCGCCCAGGCCCTCCAGGAGCGCTGGTTGAACCAGGGCACGGACCTGCGGGATCCGTCCCGCAGGTCCACTCCTTTGGACTGACGCCAGTGGTCCGGACCCGCCACCGGGTGAAGAACGTGCGGTTCTGACATCCTCGCCCCGTCGCGCGGCGGCGAGTCCCGTCCGCCGGACCCGAGTGGTCACGGCTTCGGACGGGGCCTGCTCCATCGCGCGGTGCCGGGACTCCGGGCCGCGGTCTCACCGACGCTCCCGCGGGCGTTCCGAGCCTCCGCACGCCACCGTGCGTGGTGGCGGCGCCGGCACCAGGCGGAAGTCGTGGCGCAAGCCCACGGGCCCTCTCCCTGTGGGCGCACGGAATTACGGTGAGGGAACTGCTGTGCCCCTCTGTGAGAGGCAACGGCTGCCGAAGCGAGTGGTCACGCACGATTGTCCGGCCATTCCGAAAGACGCGTGCGCCGGACGGGTGATCGTCCTTGACGTGGCGCGGCCGGGGTAGGACCGTGGGGCTCTATGAGGGGCGAACCCAGTTGCCCGAAGTGCGGTGGCCGGGTCAGGGCTCCCGGCCTCTTCTCGGATGCCTGGCAGTGCGATGTGCACGGCACCGTGCACCCGCTGCAGCCCGTGATACCGCCGAGCGTCGAGGCCCTCGAAGTCGTCGTGCACCGCACGAAGGTGCCGGTGTGGATGCCGTGGCCGTTACCGGTGGGCTGGCTGTTCACGGGCGTGGCCAGCGCGGGCGACGACCGTGGCGGGGGCCGGGCGACCGCCGTCGCGTGCACCGGGCCGGGGCCGCTCGGCGGCATGGGCGAGCTCATCCTGGTCGCCGAGGAGCTGGGCGTGGGCCTCGGCGCGCGGTACGCGGGCATCGACGGCCCGGACCCGGGGCCGTACATGAACGTCGAGAAGCCGCCCCAGGCCAAGGTGCTGGCCGCCGGCCGCCCGACCCCGCTCTGGCACGTCGCCAAGACGCCGGACGACCGCGCCGTCTTCGCGGGCGAGGCGCTCGGGATGTGGCTGTGGGCGGTGGTGTGGCCGGAGCAGTCCGGGATGCTGATGTACGACGAACTGGTCCTCGCCGACCTGCGGGACGCGGGGGCCGAGGTGGAGCTGGTGCCCTGCGGCGCGCTGTCGCCGCGCCTGCTGGAGGTGTAGGCGCCGCCCAGCGGGCCGGTAGGGGGCGTACGGCGGTTTCGGGTGTGACAGGGGACGTGCGGGAATCCGGTTATCCTGGAGCGCCCCGTCCGTCCGTCACCGCTTGGAGTCATGCGTCGTGCGTATCGATCTGCACACCCACTCCACCGCGTCCGACGGTACGGACACGCCGGCCGATCTGGTCCGCAAGGCGTCCGCCGCCGGTCTCGACGTCATCGCGCTGACCGACCACGACACCACCCGCGGGCACGCCGAGGCGCTCTCCGCTCTCCCGGAGGGACTCACGCTGGTCCCCGGAGCGGAACTCTCCTGCCGGCTCGACGGCATCGGCATGCACATGCTGGCCTACCTCTTCGACCCCCGGGAGCCCGCTCTGCTCGCCGAGCGCGAGCTGGTCCGGGACGACCGGGTGCCGCGGGCCCAGAGCATGATCGCGAAGCTGAACGCGCTGGGCGTGCCGGTCACCTGGGAGCAGGTGGCGCGGATCGCCGGCGACGGCTCGGTGGGCCGCCCCCACGTGGCCAGCGCACTCGTCGAGCTGGGCGTCGTGCCCACCGTGAGCGACGCCTTCACCCATGACTGGCTGGCCGACGGCGGCCGGGCCTACACGGAGAAGCACGAGACCGACCCCTTCGAGGCCCTGCGGCTGGTCAAGAACGCGGGCGGGGTCGCCGTCTTCGCGCACCCCGCCGCCAGCAAGCGGGGCAGGACCGTGCCGGAGTCCGCGATCGCCGAGCTGGCCGAGGCCGGTCTCGACGGCATCGAGGTCGACCACATGGACCACGACCCGGAGACCCGGGCGCGGCTGCGCGGCCTCGCGAAGGAACTGGGACTCCTGGTGACCGGATCCAGCGACTACCACGGCAGCCGGAAGACCTGTTTCCTCGGCGAGTTCATGACGGATCCCGAGGTGTACGGCGAGATCACACGGCGCGCGACCGGGGCGTTCCCGGTGCCGGGAGCCGGCGGAGCCTGAGACTCCGCTCCTCCCCGCACCTTTCTTCATCCGTTCCTCAGCAAGGCTGTCATGCTCGACGTCGCCGTCTTCGGCTCTCTCTTCCTGACCCTTTTCGTCATCATGGATCCCCCTGGGGTCACCCCGATCTTCCTCGCCCTGACCGCCGGCCGGCCTGCGAAGATGCAGAAGCGGATGGCCTTCCAGGCCGTCTGCGTGGCCGGTGGTGTGATCACCGTCTTCGGGCTGCTCGGCCACCAGATCCTCGCCTACCTGCACGTGTCGGTGCCCGCGCTGATGATCGCGGGCGGGCTGCTGCTCCTGCTGATCGCGCTGGACCTGCTCACCGGCAAGACCGACGAGCCCCAGCAGACCAAGGACGTCAACGTCGCGCTGGTCCCGCTGGGCATGCCGCTGCTGGCGGGGCCCGGCGCGATCGTGTCGGTCATCCTCGCCGTGCAGAAGGCCGACGGCGTCACCGGGCAGGTCTCGGTGTGGTCGGCGATCCTCGCCATCCACGTCGTGCTGTGGCTGGTGATGCGGTACTCGCTGCTGATCATCCGGGTCATCAAGGACGGCGGCGTGGTGCTGGTGACGCGGCTGGCCGGCATGATGCTCTCCGCGATCGCCGTGCAGCAGATCATCAACGGCGTCACCCAGGTGATCCGGGGCGGCTGATCCCGGCGCCGTACGCCCGGGTGCCCCCGTACCGGCGTCGGTACGGGGGCACCCGGGCGTACGTGTGCGAGGGCCCGGCCCGTGTGGCCGGGGTCCCGCGTGCGGCGCGTTATGAGGCCGGTGTGTCGGCCGGGCGGATCCACAGGCGCTGTCCGATGGCGGCGGCCTGCTGGACGATGCGGTTGACGGAGGCGGCGTCCACGACGGTGGTGTCCACGGGTGTGCCGTCGACGTCGTCGAGTCGCATGATCTCGAAGCGCAAGGGGCTTCTCCCTTCGTCTGGTCATCCTCCTGGAGGAGAACTACTCGGTGGGGGCCACGGGCCGGCTGGACCCGTGTTCCATGAAGGGTTCAACGGGATGCGTGGTGCAAACATTCCCTACGCTAAGGAAATTTTTCGATCGGCTAAATACTGACCAGTAAGGGTTTCGAAGGAGACCGACCGGGACCGGTTGTGTTCGTAGCGTGACCACCGGAACAATGGAGTTGATGAACGAAGACCTCGCGGCTCTGCACGCCCGTATCGACCGCACCAACGAGCTGCTCCAGCGCATGCTCGCCGAAGTGGCGAAGACGCCCTCGACCCACGCCATCTTCGTCGACGCGGGCTATCTGTACGCCGCCGCGGGGCGCCTCGTGGCCGGGACGGAGGACCGCCGGGCCTTCGACCTCGACGCCGAGGGACTCATCGACGCGCTCATCGACCGCGCCCGCACCATCTTCGCGGACAGCAGGCTGCTGCGGGTCTACTGGTACGACGGCGCCAGACGCCGTATCCACACCGCCGAGCAGCAGTCCATCGCCGGACTCCCGGACGTCAAGGTCCGTCTCGGCAACCTCAACGCCAACAACCAGCAGAAGGGCGTCGACTCCCTGATCCGCAGCGACCTGGAGTCACTGGCCCGGCACCGCGCCATCAGCGACGCGGCCCTGCTCGGCGGCGACGAGGACCTCGTCTCGGCGGTCGAGGCGGCCCAGGGGTACGGCGCCCGGGTCCACCTCTGGGGCATCGAGGCGCCCGAGGGCCGCAACCAGGCCGAGCCGCTGCTCTGGGAGGTCGACAGCCAGCGCACGCTCGACCTGGACTTCTTCAAGCCGTACGTCTCCCGGCGCACGGCACCGCCGTACGAGCCCGCGACGGGCCGGCCCGCCCGCGAGGACGTCCGGTTCGTCGGCGCGCAGATCGCCGCGAAGTGGCTGGCCGCGCGGGGCCGGGACACTCTGGTGGAACTGCTTCCCGGCCACCCCTATCTGCCCGGATCCGTCGACCAGGACCTGCTGGTGGAGGCGGAGGGGCTGCTGCAGTACTCCCTGCGCGGCCAGGCGGACCTGCGCCGCGCCCTGCGCGACGGTTTCTGGGACCACTTGCAGACGCAGTACTGAGCGGTCCTAGGAGATGACCGCGAGCCCGTCCCAGAAGTCGGCGAGGGCGCGGGCGGTCGGTGCGGGCCGGTCCACGGCGGGTGAGTGCTCGGCCCCGTCGACGACGGTGCGGTGCGCCCCGAGGCGGAGGGCCATCGCGTCGAGGTCCGGCACCGGCCAGGTGTCGTCGCGCGCCCCCGACAGGACGTGGCACGGCAGGGGCACGGCGGCCAGTTCGGCGACCCGGTCCGGCTCCGTGCACAACTGCCTGCCCGTGGCCAGTAGTTGCGCGGGTCTGGTGCCCAGCCAGCGGCGCCGCAGGTATTCCTGGCCGCCGGGCCCCCGCGCCGGGCCGCCCACCTCCTCGGGCGGGCCCATGGCCAGGATCGCCTCCCAGCACTCCGCCATCGACATCACCGCGAGCGCGTCCCGCAGCAGCTTCACGCGCTGCTCCTGGGAGACGGAGATGCGCGCGGGGCCGGAGGAGACCAGCGTGAGCGAGCGAAAGGGGGAGTGGTCGAGGAGGACGGCGGCACGGGCGATCTGGCCGCCGAGCGAGTGGCCGACGAGATGCACGGGCGCACCGACCGCGTTCGCCTGTGCGAGGACGTCCCGTGCCAGCTCATCCTGCGTGTAGGCGGACTCGTCGTCCGGGGGCCCGTCCGACTCGTACTGGCCCCGTCCGTCCACGGCGACGGTGCGGTAGCCGCGTGCGGCGAGCGGTTCCTGCACCGGCGCGAAGTCCTCCTTGCTGCCGGTGTATCCGGGCAGCAGCAACGCGGTCCCCCGCGCCGTGACTCCGGCGGCCGGTGACACATCCACGGCGGCGAACTCCCCGCGCGAGGTGCGGAGTCGGCGGGTGGCGCGGGCGCCGGGGGGCGGGACGGAGGGGGAGTGGCTGGTCACGGGGTGAGGGTAACGGGTGCGGACACGCCGACGGCCCGGCCCCACGGGTGGGGACCGGGCCGTCGGTTCGCTGCGTCAGCCCTCCGCGGACTCCGCGGCGGCTGCCGTCTTCCGGGTCCGCCGGGGCTTCGCCTCCGGCTCCGGCTCGGCCACGGCCGCTGTCTTGCGGGTGCGACGGACCTTGGGCTTCGCCTCGTCCGCGGCCTGCGCCGGAATCTCGGCGACCTTGCGGGCGCGCCGCTGCGGCTTGGCCTCGGCGGCTTCCGCGGTGTCGACGGCGGGCTCGGCCTTCTTGGCCGCGGTCTTCCGCGTGCGGCGCGGCTTGGCCTCCACCTCGGCCTCGGCCTCGGGAACCGTCTGCGCCGGAATCCCGGCGACGACGGCCGGCTCCGACTCGGCGGCCTTTCGGGTCCGGCGCCGCGGCTTGGCCTCGGCGGCTTCCGCGGTGTCGGTGTCGGTGGTGGTTTCGGTCTTCTTGGCCGCGGTCTTGCGGGTGCGGCGGGGCTTGGTCTCGGTCGCCTCGGCCGGCTCGGCGTCGCCCTCGACCGTGTCGGTGGTGGTTTCGGTCTTCTTGGCCGCGGTCTTGCGGGTGCGGCGGGGCTTGGTCTCGGTCGCCTCGGCCGGCTCGGCGTCGCCCTCGACCGTGTCGGTGGTGGTTTCGGTCTTCTTGGCCGCGGTCTTGCGGGTGCGGCGGGGCTTGGTCTCGGTCGCCTCGGCCGGCTCGGCGTCGCCCTCGACCGTGTCGGTGGTGGTTTCGGTCTTCTTGGCCGCGGTCTTGCGGGTGCGGCGGGGCTTGGTCTCGGTCGCCTCGGCCGGCTCGGGGGCTGCCTCCGCCGTGTCCACCGCCGCGGTGTCCGCGGTCTTGCGGGTGCGGCGGCGCGGTTCGGTGGCCGGAGCCTCGCGCTCCGTGACGACCGGGGCTTCCGTGACGGCAGGGGCCGCCAGGGGGGCCGTGGTCTCCTCGGCCACCGGAGTGACGGCGGCCGTCGCCGTGTCCGCCGCGCCCCGGCGCGTCCGGCGGCGGCGTGGCTTCGCGGAAGTCTCGACGGCCTCCGCCGCCGTGCCCTGCGCCGTGTCGACGGCGGACTCCGCCGCCTCCGCCGCGGTCGTCGCCCCGGCCGGGGCCCCGCCGCGCGTGCGGCGACGGCGGCGCGGGGTGCGGGCGACCGTGTCGGCCTCCGCCGCGCCGGCGCCCTCGGCGGCCGGACCCACGGGCTGCTGCGCGGCCTCGTCCAGCGTCGCACCGCCACGCGTACGGCGACGGCGGCGCGGCGTACGGGTCGAGGTCTCGCGCTCCACGGAACGGGAGCCGTCGCGCCCGTCCCGGCCACCGCGCCCGCGCGAGCCGCGCCCGCCCGGCTCGCCCAGGTCCTCCAGCTCCTCCGCGTCCAGCCCGGCGCGCGTGCGCTCCGAGCGCGGCAGGACGCCCTTGGTGCCCTCGGGAATGCCGAGGTCCGAGAACAGGTGCGGGGAGGTGGAGTACGTCTCCGGCGGGTCGCCGAAGCCCAGGTCCAGCGCCTTGTTGATCAGCTGCCAGCGCGGGATGTCGTCCCAGTCGACCAGCGTGATCGCCGTACCCTTCGCCCCCGCGCGGCCGGTGCGGCCGATGCGGTGCAGATACGTCTTCTCGTCCTCGGGGGACTGGTAGTTGATGACGTGCGTCACGCCCTCGACGTCGATGCCGCGGGCGGCGACGTCGGTGCAGACGAGCACGTCCACCTTGCCGTTGCGGAACGCGCGCAGCGCCTGCTCACGGGCGCCCTGGCCGAGGTCCCCGTGGACCGCGCCGGAGGCGAAGCCCCGCTGCTTGAGCTGGTCGGCGAGGTCGGCGGCGGTGCGCTTGGTGCGGCAGAAGACCATGGCCAGGCCCCGGCCGTCGGCCTGCAGTATCCGCGCGACCATCTCGGGCTTGTCCATGTTGTGCGCGCGGTAGACGAACTGCGTGGTGTTCGCGACCGTCGCGCCCTCGTCGTCCGGGGACGTGGCGTTGATGTGCGTCGGCTGCGACATGTAACGCCGGGCCAGACCGATCACCGCGCCCGGCATGGTGGCCGAGAACAGCATGGTCTGGCGCCTGGCCGGAAGGAAGTTGATGATCTTCTCGACGTCGGGCAGGAAGCCCAGGTCGAGCATCTCGTCGGCCTCGTCGAGGACGAGGGCCTTCACGTGCTTGAGGTCGAGCTTCTTCTGCCCGGCGAGGTCGAGCAGCCGGCCCGGGGTGCCGACGACCACGTCGACGCCCTTCTTCAGCGCCTCGACCTGCGGCTCGTAGGCCCGGCCGCCGTAGATCGCGGTGACGCGCACGTTGCGCACCTTGCCGGCGGTGAGCAGGTCATTGGTGACCTGCGTGCACAGCTCGCGCGTGGGGACGACGATCAGCGCCTGCGGCGCGTCGGTGAGGTCCTCGGGCTTCGCGCGCCCGGCCTCGACGTCCGCGGGGACGGTGACGCGCTCGAGGAGCGGAAGGCCGAAGCCGAGCGTCTTCCCGGTGCCGGTCTTGGCCTGGCCGATGACGTCCGTGCCCGACAGGGCCACGGGGAGCGTCATCTCCTGGATGGGGAAGGGAGTGATGATGCCGACGGCCTCCAGGGCCTCGGCGGTCTCGGGGAGGATCCCGAGCTCTCGGAACGTCGTAGTCAGGGTGCTGCCTCTTCTGTGTGCGCGGTGCGAGGCGAGCGCGGGGGTCGTGTAGGGACCGTGCCGGGGACGTCGGCCGCCTTACGGGCGATGCCGTAGGACACGGGACCACTGCCGACGCTCGAGCGCTCGTACCGCTGAGGGTCCCCCTCCGGAATCCGCACGCAGTGTGGCGTACGGCAAGGAGGGCTGTCGGGTCGGAGCCGATCGGGCCTCCGACCGGGCATCCTCATACATGCGGCCCGTCGAGTACGTCAGAGTGCTCAGCAGGCGCATTACCACCATACCCCGGATTCGCGCACACGCCATGGCCGTTTTGGTCACGTAGTCGTCGTCACACTGATCGGCCATGACCTTCCGGACGCGGCGAGCGGGCTATTGTGCGCTTCATGACGAGCTCTGACAAGCCTGACAACGCCGCGGAAACCCCCGACACCCCCGCCGGACCCACCGGCGTCGCCGCCATGGACTGGGCGGCCGCCTCCGCCGACCCCCAGTACCGGGCCGCTGTCGTGGACCTGCTCGGCGCGCTCGCGTACGGCGAGCTGGCGGCGTTCGAGCGGCTCGCGGAGGACGCCAAGCTGGCGCCCACGCTGGCGGACAAGGCGGAGCTGGCGAAGATGGCGTCGGCCGAGTTCCACCACTTCGAGCGGCTGCGCGACCGGCTCGCCGGGATCGGCGAGGAGCCGACACTCGCGATGGAGCCGTTCGTCGCCGCGTACGACGGTTTCCACAAGCAGACGGCGCCCTCCGACTGGCTGGAGGGGCTGGTCAAGGCGTACGTCGGCGACTCCATCGCCAGCGACTTCTACCGTGAGGTCGCGGCCCGCCTGGACTCCGACACCCGTGCCCTGGTGCTGGCCGTGCTGGACGACACCGGCCACGGCGGCTTCGCCGTCGAGAAGGTGCGCGCCGCGATCGACGCGGACCCGCGCGTGGGCGGACGGCTCGCCCTGTGGGCGCGGCGGCTGATGGGCGAGGCGCTGTCGCAGTCCCAGCGGGTCGTCGCCGACCGGGACGCGCTGTCGACCATGCTCGTGGGCGGCGTCGCGGACGGGTTCGACCTCGCCGAGGTCGGCAAGATGTTCTCCCGGATCACCGAGGCGCACACCAAGCGCATGGCGGCACTGGGGCTGGCGGCCTGAGGGCGGCCGGGGTCCGCCCGGTGCGCCGTGTCGGGGAGGGCCGACGGCGCCGGGCCGGCGCCTCCTCGGCGTCCGCGGCGTGATCCGCCGGACGGGTGACCGAAAGCCGGTTCACGACCGGCGCCGCCCGCGGCGGCCGGTCACGCGGTCGCCGACCGGCGGCGCAGTCTTCCCGCCGGACGCAGCAGCAGGGACAGGGACGCCACGGACACGATCACCGCGCCGAACAGGATCGTCAGCAGGTTGCCGGCGTCCAGCGCGGTGTTCATCAGGAAGGCGCCGAAGAGTGCCCCGGCCACACCGGTCGGCAGGACCAGGGCGCGGGCGGGAAGCCGGTGCGACAGGCGGTGGGCGGCCGCCCACGCCAGAGCCAGGCCGAGGATCGCGGAGCTGAGCGCTTCCAAGAGCATGTCGGGGTCCCTCCCACATGGCCGGCCTGCTCACATCGGTTGTAGCCCGTCTTACCCCTGACCTGCGAAATTCAATCCTCTCTGTGAAGGAACCGTGCACCGTCCGTGAAAAACATGAGGGGCCCGGCGGTCTTGAACCGCCGGGCCCCTCACACGACCACTCGACTGCCGGTCGCGCCTACAGCGCGCCGAAGCCCACCTTGCGCGGGGCCGGCTCGCCGATCTCGACGTAGGCGAGACGGTCGGCCGGGACCAGGATCTTGCGGCCGTGCTCGTCCACGAGGCTCAGCAGCTGCGACTTCCCGGCCAGCGCCTCGGCCACCACGCGCTCGACCTCCTCGGCGCTCTGACCGCTCTCCAGAACGATCTCGCGGGGCGCGTGCTGCACGCCGATCTTGACCTCCACGGCTATGTCCCTCCGACGGTCAGTGAAGTGCGCGACTTTCCGCGCCGTACCAGCACACATTAGCCCGGTGAGGGGGCGTACACGCTGCGCCCGGCAACGCCAGGAGCGAACAGCCGACGGGAACAAACGCCGCCGGGACCCGGCCGTCTCCTCAGTGGTGCTGCTCGTTGCCGTGCAGGGGGAATCCCGCGATGCCCCGCCAGGCCAGCGAGGCCAGCAGCTGCACCGCCTGGTCGCGCGGCACGCTGCGGTCGCTGTGCAGCCAGGACCGCGCCACCACCTGGGCGAGACCGCCGAGCCCCGAGGCGAGCAGCATCGACTCCGCCCGCGACAGCCCGGTGTCCTCGGCGATCACGTCGCAGATCGCCTCCGCGCACTCGTTGGTCACCTTGTCGACGCGCTCGCGCACGGCGGGCTCGTTCGTCAGGTCCGACTCGAAGACCAGGCGGAACGCGCCGCCGTCGTCCTCGACGTAGGCGAAGTAGGCGTCCATGGTCGCCCGCACGCGCTGCTTGTTGTCCGAGGTCGACGCCAGCGCGTGGCGCACCGACTGGATCAGAGCCTCGCAGTGCTGGTCCAGCAGGGCGAGGTACAGATCGAGCTTGCCCGGGAAGTGCTGGTAGAGCACCGGCTTGCTGACGCCCGCACGCTCGGCGATGTCGTCCATCGCGGCCGCGTGGTAGCCCTGCGCGACGAAGACTTCCTGAGCGGCGCCCAGCAACTGGTTCCGTCGGGCACGGCGTGGCAGGCGTGTACCCCTCGGGCGTACCGCGTCTGTCTGCTCGATGGCTGTCACGCCGCCTCCCATTGTCGTCCACGTGCGGTGTGAGCCGCGCCGTCATCGTACTTTTCGGTAACCGTGGTGTGCGCGGTGAGGGCGCAGAATTTCACGGGCCGGACGGCGGTGAAAGCCGTACGGACGGTTTCAAAAGCTGTCAGAGCGGGCAAGAAGTTTCCTCCTCGCGGCTCGGTGACGGCCTTCGCCGGCGCGCTCGTCACCGGTAGTCGTCCTCGTCGAGCGCGACGATCCGGGCCTGCTCCACCAGGTCCGCCTCGTTGGCGCGGTCGGGATCGACGGCGGTCAGCGGGTCGTCGCGGTCCGGCCTCACCTCCGCCTGCTGTTCGGCCGCGTCGACCTCGGGCGCCTCGACGCCGAACTCCTCGCCCTCGCGGGCGTCCTCGTCCTCGATGAACGTCTCGGGGTCGGTCGGATCTACGGCCATGCCGGGCTCCCTTCCTGCGAACGTCTGCTGCTTCCCCCTGAAGACCACAGGGGCGATATGCGGGTGCCCTGCCTTCGAGCCTAGGAGACACCCGATTCGTACGCCATGCGATCCGCGACCGGGACGTGACAGGGAGCGCACGGCGGGGCCCTTCCCCGGTGGCGGCCCGGGGCGCGCCCCCGGCGGCCCGCCCCTCGAGGCGGCCTGTGACGGCGAACACACGAACCGCCGCGTGATCGTCTCGTAACATTGCCGCATGTCTTCGACCGAGCTGCCGTCCGTGTCGCCCGCAACCGTGCTTCCCAAGGTGGCGGCGGTCAGGATCGCCGAGGGCGAGCGGCTCGGCTCGGTGGAGCTGCCCGGGGTCACACTGTCGGTGCGGTCGCGGCCGCCCGCGCGCAAGGGACTGCCGTCCGCCCTCTACATCCATGGGCTCGGCGGCTCCTCGCTCAACTGGTCGGCACTCATGCCGCTGCTGGACGACGTCGTCGACAGCGAGGCCGTCGACCTGCCGGGCTTCGGCGACTCCCCGCCCCCGGACGACGGCGACTACTCCGTCACCGCGCACGCACGCGCGGTGATCCGTTATCTCGACGCGACCGGCCGCGGCCCGGTGCACCTCTTCGGCAACTCGCTCGGCGGCGCGGTCGCGACCCGTGTCGCCGCCGTACGCCCCGATCTCGTCCGCACCCTCACGCTCGTGTCACCGGCCCTGCCGGAACTGCGGGTGCAGCGCACCGCCGTCCCCACGGGACTGCTGGCGGTGCCCGGGGTCGTGCCGCTGTTCACCCGGATCACCCGCGAGTGGACAGCGGAACAGCGCGTCCGGGGCGTGATGCAGCTCTGCTACGGCGACCCCGCGCGGGTGTCGCCGGAAGGGTTCCGCAACGCCGTGCGGGAGATGGAGCGGCGGATGCGGCTGCCGTACTTCTGGGACGCGACGGCGCGCTCCGCGCGGGGGATCGTCAGCGCCTACCTGCTGGGCGGCCAGCAGGGACTGTGGCGCCAGGCCGAGCGGGTGCTCGCGCCGACCCTGCTCGTCTACGGCGGCCGGGACCGGCTCGTCGGCTTCCGCATGGCCCAGCGGTCGGCTCGCGCCTTCCGGAACCGCCGGCTGGTGACCATCCCGGACGCGGGGCACGTCGCGATGATGGAGTACCCCGAGACGGTGGCCCTCGCCTTCCGCGAACTCCTCGCGGATACAACGGATTCGGCGGATCGGGGGGATACTGGTGAGCCGGGCGCGCAGGGCGCTCCGGGTCCACCCGCCGGCACCGGTGCGGGGACCACCGCCGAGAACATGAGGGGCTGAGGCGCGACGTGGGACGCCACAGCCGGCGTGGACCCGCCCAAAAGGGCGACAGCGCGGACAGGAGCGCCGTACGGGACGACCGTCCGGCGCCGGGCGGTTCGTCCGGGACCGGGCAGACGGGCAGACCGCCGGCGTCCGGCCCGCGCCGGACGCCCGCGCCCCCGCCGCAGCAGGGGTCCGCGGGGGGACCCCAGGGGTACGGGACTCCTCCGGAGTACGGAACGGCGGGACACGGGACACCGGCCGGCGGAGCGCCGCGCCTCCCGGGCGGAACGCCGACGCACGGCGTACCGCGCCTGCCGGACGGTTGGCTTCCCGACGGAACGCCCGCGCACGGGGTTCCCCGGCTGCCCGACGGGACTCCCGCCCATGACGTTCCCCGGACCCGCGGCGGGCATCCCGAGCAGCGGGAACCCGGGGGCGGCTGGGGGGCGTTGGACGGTCGCACGGCGGCCGGAGCCGGCACGCCCCTGCCGCGACAGCGGCGGACGCCTCCCGCAGGACCGCGCCAGGACTACCTCGACGCCTTCGGCGAGAACACCGACCTCTTCTCCCCGCCCGCCTCCGCCTCCCGCCCACCGGACCCCGCGGAACCCTGTGCGGCCGTCACCGACTGGAGCGCCGCCCCGGTCACCGGCGTCCCCGCCGACGACGTGCCGCCGACCGGAAAGCCCACGGCGGCCAGAGGCGGCAAGGGGCTGACGTTCGCCGGGATCGCGGCCGCCGCCGTCACGACCGTGCTGGCCGTCGTCGTGGCCGGGCAGGTCGCCGACGGACGCGACGCCGTCGGCGTACAGGCGCAGGCCGCCGGTGAGCAGGCGCGCGACGTCCGGGACCCCGCGTCACGCGGGGACGGGCGGGAGACGCCCTCCGTGCCCAGTGCCGAACCGCTGACGTACGAGCAGAAGATGGAGAAGAAGTACCCGCTGAGCGCCGCGCGCGGGGGCACGGGGAGGTTCACCGCGATCCCCGGCATCGACAGGGCTCCGGGCAAGGGACAGAAGTTCACCTACCGCGTGGACGTGGAGCAGGGGCTCGGCCTGGACGGCGAACTCTTCGCCGAGGCGGTCCAGAAGACGCTCAACGACGACCGCAGCTGGGCGCACAACGGCGCGCGCACCTTCGAGCGCATCCACTCGGGCGAGGTCGATTTCGTGATCACCCTCGCCGGTCCGGACACGACCGCCGACTGGTGCGCCAAGTCCGGCCTGGACACCACCGTGGACAACGTCTCCTGCGACTCGGCGGCCACCGAGCGCGTGATGATCAACGCGGACCGCTGGGCGCAGGGAGCGGACACCTACGGCGACGAGATCCACGCCTACCGCCAGATGCTGATCAACCACGAGATCGGTCACCGGCTGGGCTTCAACCACGTCACCTGTGACAAGGACGGAGACCTGGCCCCGGTCATGCAGCAGCAGACCAAGTTCCTCGACCACGACGGAATCAGCTGCCGCCCTAACGCATGGCCGTACCCGAAGAGCTGAGCGCCTAGCGCGGAAAACGCGCCCCACGCGGGAAAGTTACGCCTGTTCACCCCTTTTGGTGGCGTGATGGACAACCGTCCATCACACCACCTCCTCGTCCGCATACGTTCGTCCCGCTGCGAGCCGCCGGACCAACGACGGCTCCCCAGACGGGAGATCGGGGGTGCACACGTGCGCATCGGACTGCTTACGGAGGGTGGTTATCCGTATGTGGGCGGTGAGGGCGGGCTCTGGTGCGACCGCTTGGTGCGCGGGCTCGACCGGCACGAGTTCGACGTCTACGCGTTCAGTACGGGCGAAGCCCAGGAGGACGCGGGCTGGGTCCCGCTGCCGCCCCAGGTCCGCCGGGTCCGCACCGCACCGCTGTGGGCGGCCGAGGACGACGGTGTGGTGTACGGCCGCCGCGCGCGCCGGCGCTTCTCGGAGCACTACGGCGAACTGGCCGCCGCCCTCTGCGCCGCGACGGACCCCGCCCTCCCCGACCCGCGGTCCGTGCCACCCGAGGCGGACCGTTTCGCCACCGCTCTCCGGGGCCTCGCCGAACTCGCCCGCGACGAAGGCGGTCTGGTGGCCGCGCTCCGCTCCGAGACGGCCGTACGCGCCCTGGAGCGCGCCTGTCGCGCGCCCGGTGCCCTGCGCACGGCGCGTGAGGCCCGCGTACCCGATCTGCTGGCCGTCGCCGCCCATCTGGAGCGCGCCCTGCGCCCCCTCTCGCTCGACTGGTACGAGGAGGACGGGCTGGGCGCTGTGGACCTGTGCCACGCCGCCGCCGGCGGGGTGACGGCCCTTCCCGGCCTGCTCGCCCACCACTTCTTCGACATCCCCTTCCTCGTCACCGAGTACGGCGTACGCCTGCGGACGCACTACCTCACCCGCCCGGACGCCTCACCCGCGGTCCGTTCCCTGCTCGCCGCCTTCCACGGCAAGCTCGCCGCCGAGACCTACCGCCTGGCCGCGTTCATCACACCGGGCAACACGCACGCCCGCCGCTGGCAGGAGCGCTGCGGCGCCGACCGGGCGAAGCTCCGCACGGTGTACCCCGGCATGGACGCCGCGCCCTTCGCCGAGGCGGGGGAGTCCCCGGAGAGCGCGGACCCGCACACCCTCGTCTGGGTCGGGCGCGTGGAGCCCGCCAAGGACCTGGTCTCGCTGCTGCACGCCTTCACGGAGATCCGCAAGGAGGAACCGAAGGCCCGGCTGCGGATCATCGGCGGTCCGTCGGGCCCTGAGGGCGCCGCCTACCTCGGCCACTGCGAGGCACTGGCCGCGCACCTCTTCCCGGACGAGGCCGAGGGCCCGCACTCCGCGGGCGCCGATCCGGTGTCCTTCGAGGAGATCGGCGGCCCGGGCCTGGCCACCCCCGCCGACGCGTACGCCTCGGGCGCCGTGGTCGTTCTCTCCAGCGTCGTCGAGGGCTTCCCGGCCGGCCTCGTCGAGGCGATGCTCTGCGGGCGCGCGACGGTCTCCACGGACGTCGGCGCGGTCGTGGAGGCCATCGGCGGCACCGGTCTCGTCGTGCCGCCGCGCAATCCGCGGGCGTTCGCCGAGGCGTGCGTCTCCCTGCTGCGCGACCCCGAGCGCCGCGTACGCCTCGGTGCCGCCGCGCGTGCCCGCGCACTCGAGTTGTTCACCGTCGACCAGAACATCTCGGCCTTCCACGGCATCTACCTGGAGATCGTCGCGCACACACCGGTCCGCCGTCTCCTCCTGGACGACACCGGCGACCCCCTGCCCTTCGCCGCTCCCGCGGAATCCCACGTCCCCGGCCACTGGACCGACCCCGCCTCCCGCGCCGTCCCCACGTGGGCCATGGACACCCCGGTAACCGCGACGGAGACGACCCGATGACCGACCTCGGCGAACTGGACCGCAGCACCCCGCCCGGCGCGGCCGACCCGGTCAAGGCACTGCTGCACCGCCACCGCGACCTGTGCGAACAGGCGGTGGACCCGCTGGAGATCGCGGCGGGCCTGGAGGCCCACGGCATCACCGACCGAACCGCCGCACGCTTCCGCCACCGCGACGTCTTCTCCCTCGCGGAGGAGCTCTACGCCAGGGTCCCCCGCCACGACGCGTCACCTCGGCCCGCCCCGGCCACCGGGAGTCCGAGGGCACGCGGCGGCTGGACCGTCCTCACGCTCCTCCCCGGCGTCCTGTGCGTGGCGACGGTGATCGCCCTGCGCCTCACCCACGGCCAGACCCGCCTCTACGCGGCGGCCACCGGCGTCCTGGCCGTCACCCTCGCCCTGCGCGCGGCACTGCGCCGGGGCCCGCTGAGCGCCCGGACCGACATCCCGCCCCGCTCCGCCACGGCGACCTGGAACTGCTGGCTCCTCGGCTACGCCCTCCTGGGCGACGGCCTGCTCGGTACGGCGGTCACCGGCGGCCCCGACGGTCTGCCCGACGGCACGGCGGAAGGGGACTGGCCGCTCACCGTCGCCCCGGTCGTGGCGCTCGCCCTGGCGTGCGCGCCCGCCGCCTGGGCGGCCCACTTCTTCGCCGCCCGTGTCCGACGCAGGCTGGCGTCGAGCCGTGGTCTGGAGGACTTCTCGGCTTCCGTACGGCCCGTGCTCATCGGTGTGTCCATCCTGTTCCTGGGTGTGGTGGCCGGTCTGCTCACGGCGACGTCCGCGCTCCTCGACGAACCCTCCGCCCTGCCCTCGACGCTCGCCCTGGGCGGCCTTCTCTTCCTGGCCCGCCTCCTCACGATCCACGGCTTCGCCCACGCACCGAGGGTGATCCTCACGCTCACGGCCATCGCCCAGGCGACGGCCCTGGCGACGCTCTTCGCCGCCCGCCTTCCCGGCTGTGACGCCCTGGCCACGCCGGTCCAGACCCTGACCGCGACCTGGAGCCCCGCCGCACTCCCCACCCTCACCTGCGGGGCGGCGGCGCTGATCCTCCTGATCCACGCCTCCCGCAAACTCGTCCGAGCCTCGGCGCACATCCGGCCGGAGCCACCACGGTGACGACGCGAGCGCCGGCACCCGCCGGCAGTCCTCCCCACGGTCCACGGACGCCCGTGCCCCCAGGGCGGCACGGGTGGGCGCTGGGGGTATCCCCTCTGGGGGGAGGCGCCCCGCGACGCCGGGCCGCGCACCCCACCCCGGCCCACATCCACGCGGGGCGCCCGGCGAACGCCGGGAAGCGCTGATGCGCCTCCGCCCCGCACCAGCACCGGGTCGCGCAGCCCGCGACCGGGGCATCGGCGGGCCGCAGTCGCCGGCATTCCCGCCCCATCCACTGACATCAGGCGCTTGCGCCACCCCATCCCCACCCGAAGGAGAACCCCGCATGACCACCCCGGACGCCGAAGGAGCCGCCCGATGAGAGTCCTCCTGATCGGAGCCAACGGTTACCTCGGCCGCTTCGTGGCCGACCGCCTCCTCGCCGACCCCGCCGTCCAGCTCACCGCCCTCGGCCGCGGCGACGACGCCGACGTCCGCTTCGACCTCGCCACCGGCAGCCCCGGCGCCCTCACCCGCTTCCTCGACGCCGTCCACCCCGGCGTGGTCGTCAACTGCGCCGGCACCACGAGAGGCGGCGCCCGCGAACTCACCCGGCACAACACCGTCGCCGTGGCCACCGTCTGCGAGGCCCTCCGCCGCAGCGGCTGCGGCGCGCGGCTCGTACAGATCGGCTGCGGCTCGGAGTACGGCCCCAGCCAGCCCGGCTCGTCCACGGCGGAGGACGCCGTCCCCCGCCCCGGCGGCCCCTACGGCGTCAGCAAACTCGCCGCCACCGAGCTGGTCCTCGGCTCCGGCCTGGACGCCGTGGTCCTCCGGGTCTTCTCACCCGTCGGCCCCGGCACCCCTGCCGGCTCCCCCCTCGGCCGTCTCGCCGAGGCGATGCGCCGCGCCATGCAGTCCGGCGACAGCGAACTGAAGCTCGGTGGTCTCGGCGCACAGCGGGACTTCGTCGACGTCCGCGACGTGGCCCGCGCCGTCCACGCCGCCTCCCTCTCCGCCGCGCAGGGCGTCATCAACATCGGCTCGGGCCGCGCCGTCCGCCTCCGGGACGCCGCCGGCATCCTCGCCAGGGTGGCCGGCTACGGCGGCGCCCTCAACGAACTGGACACCCCCCCGGGCCTGCACCCCCCACACGCGCCCCACCCGACGCCTTCCGCCCGCACCTCGATCGGCCACCCCCGCCCCGACCCCGACCACCACACCGCCCCCGTCGCCTTCCCGTACCCCGACGGCTGCGGCAACTGGCAGCAGGCCGACGTCCGCACCGCCCGCGACCGTCTCGGCTGGCGCCCCCGGATCAACCTCGAGGAGTCCCTCGCCGACATCTGGATGGAGGCGGCATGCCGTATCTGACCAGCGTCAAAACCGGTACGGCGAGCACCGGCGTCCACACCGGCCTCGGTGTTCCCGGCCTCGCGCACCCCCTCGTCGCCCCGGCCGAGTGGAGCGAACTCACTCGTCCGGGCACCCCTCTCCACTGGGTCGTCCTCGACGTGGCCGACGGCCCCGGAACCCGACCCGACCCGCGCTGTCTGGAGGCGGCCGGCCGCCTCCGCAACGCCGGTGTCCGCGTCCTCGGCCGCCTCGACACGGCGTACGGCCTCCGTACGTTCGGCGAGCTGGTCTCGGACGCCCGCCGCTTCGCCGACTGGTACCAGGTCGACGGCTTCCTGCTGGACCGCTGTCCCG
Source organism: Streptomyces sp. 12E (assembly GCF_055633275.1). Lineage (NCBI taxonomy): Bacteria > Bacillati > Actinomycetota > Actinomycetes > Kitasatosporales > Streptomycetaceae > Streptomyces > Streptomyces sp. 12E. Next base: position 4,808,235 of record NZ_JBVNCJ010000001.1, read on the forward strand.
CCGACCGAGCAGCGTTCCCCGAGGCCCGGCGCACGATCGCCACGCTCCGGGCGCTCCATGACGCCCACATCGTCCTCGGCCACGGCACCTACCCGTACCCGGGATACGCCGAGCACGCCGACCAGCTGGTCACCTTCTCCGGCCCGTGGAGCGACTACCGCTGGTCGCAGGCGGCGGAGTGGACCACCGACCACCCGCCCGAACGCTTCTGCCACTTCGTGCACGGAGTGCCCCGCCCGCACTTGGACGAGGCCCTGCGCATCGCCCGCTGGCAGGGTGCCGCGACGGTCTACTTCACGGACCACACCCACCGCACGGGCCACCGCGCCCGCACCGCCCCCTGGGAGCCCCTGCCCGGCTACTGGGACGCCATCGTCTCGCGTGTCGGAACGGGTGTCTCGGAATGAAAAAGGCCATGGCACTGTTAAGCGAAGAACAACCGTAGTGATTGACCGACCAACGGAGTCCCCGTGTCGCTGCCACCCCTGGTCGAGCCGGCCCCCGAGCTCACCGTAGACGAGGTCCGCAGGTACTCCCGCCACCTGATCATCCCCGACGTGGGCATGGACGGGCAGAAGCGGCTGAAGAACGCCAAGGTGCTCTTTGTGGGCGCTGGTGGCCTGGGCTCGCCGGGGCTGATGTACATGGCCGCGGCGGGCGTGGGCACGCTCGGCATCGTGGAGTTCGACGAGGTCGACGAGTCGAACCTGCAGCGCCAGATCATCCACAGCCAGTCCGACATCGGTCGCCCCAAGGCCGAGTCCGCGCGTGACACGATCAAGGGCATCAACCCGTACGTGAACGTGGTCCTGCACGAGGAGCGGCTCGAGGCCGACAACGTGATGGACCTGTTCAGCCAGTACGACCTGATCGTCGACGGCACGGACAACTTCGCGACCCGCTACCTGGTGAACGACGCCTGCGTGCTGCTGAACAAGCCGTACGTGTGGGGCTCGATCTACCGTTTCGACGGCCAGGCGTCGGTCTTCTGGTCCGAGCACGGCCCCTGCTACCGCTGCCTCTACCCGGAGCCCCCGCCCCCCGGCATGGTCCCCTCCTGCGCCGAGGGCGGCGTCCTGGGCGTGCTGTGCGCGTCCATCGGCTCCATCCAGGCCAACGAGGCGATCAAACTGCTCGCCGGCATCGGTGAGCCGCTGGTCGGCCGGCTCATGATCTACGACGCCCTGGAGATGCAGTACCGCCAGGTCAAGGTCCGCAAGGACCCCGACTGCGCGATCTGCGGCGACAACCCGACCGTCACCGAGCTCATCGACTACGAGGCCTTCTGCGGCGTCGTGTCCGAGGAGGCCCAGGCGGCGGCCGCCGACTCCACGATCACTCCCAAGCAGCTCAAGGAGTGGATCGACGACGGCGAGAGCATCGAGCTCATCGACGTCCGTGAGCCGAACGAGTTCGAGATCGTGTCCATCCCGGGCGCCCGTCTGATCCCCAAGAACGAGTTCCTCATGGGCAACGCCCTGGAGAGCCTGCCGCAGGACAAGAAGATCGTCTTGAATTGCAAGACGGGTGTCCGCAGTGCGGAAGTCCTCGCCGTTCTGAAGTCCGCGGGCTTCGCCGACGCCGTCCACGTGGGCGGCGGCGTGATCGGCTGGGTCAACCAGATCGAGCCGGACAAGCCGGTCTACTGACCGGCCCCGGCACGAACACGAGCCGACGCGGGGGCTCCGGGCACCACGAGTGCGCGGAGCCCCCGCTCTCGTCAGGAGCAGGTCTTGCCGTCCTCGGGCACCGTGCCGTTCAGCAGGTAAGCGTCCACCGTGGAGTCGACACAGTCGCTCCCGCTGCCGTACGCGCCATGGCCCTCGCCCTTCCAGGTGAGCACCACACCGACACCCTCGCCCAGCTCGTCCGCCATCTTCCGGGCGCCTTCGTACGGCGTGGCCGGGTCGCCGGTGTTGCCCACGACCAGGATCGGTGCCGCGCCCGGCGCGCTTACTTCCGGGGTGTCGAACTGGCCGGGCACCGGCCAGTCGTGGCACCAGCCGGCCGTGTCCCAGCCGAGGAAGGACCCGAACACGGGCGAGATCTCCTCGAACTCGGGCAGCAGCTTCTTCGTCTCCTCCGCAGTCGGCCGCTGCTTGTCGTCCAGGCACGATATGACCCGCTGGGAGTGGGTCGTCGTGCCGTAGTGCCCCGATTCCTGGCGCTCGTTGTAGCCGTCGGCCAGCGCCAGCAGCTCCGTGCCGTCGCCCTCCTCGGCCGCCTCCAGCGCGCTGGTCAGCACCGGCCAGCTGGTCTTGCTGTACAGCGGCAGGACGATGCCGGTCAGTGCCAGCGTCTGCGTCAGCTCGCGCCCGGACGACGACGTCGGCAGCGGGTCGGAGTCGATCCGCTCCAGCAGCTCCGCGATCTCCCGCGAACCCTGCTCGGGGTCCCGCCCGGTGGACTTCAGGTAGTTGTCGAGGGCCGTCTGGAAACCCCGGGTCTGGTTCTTGGCGTGGCCCACGGTGTCGGCGCTCGGGTCGACCACCGCGTCGAGCGTCATCCGCCCCACCTTCTCCGGGAAGAGATGGGCGTAGACACCGCCCAGCTCGGTGCCGTAGGAGATGCCGAAGTAGTTCAGCCGGTCGTCGCCGAGGGCCTGCCGGATGCGGTCCATGTCGCGAGCGGTGTCGGTGGTGGAGACGTGAGCCATCAGCTCCCCGGCGGCTTCCTGGCAGCCCTGGCCGAAGTCGGCGGCGTCCTGGAGGAACGTCCGTTCCTCGGCCGGTGTGTCCGGGGTGCCGTCCACCGACGACTCGGCGGCCTGGATGCTCTTGTCGTCGCGGCAGCGGATGCCCTCGCTGGCGGCGACCCCGCGCGGATCCCAGCTCACCAGGTCGTACCGCTCGCGCAGCTCGGAGGCCGTGGCGGCGTAGGACGGCATCATCGACACGCCGGATCCGCCCGGCCCGCCGAAGTTGAACAGCAGTGAGCCCAGGCGGTCGCCGCCCGTGGCCTTGGCCCGGATCAGGGCGAGCCCGATCGTGGAGCCGTCCGGCTTCGACCAGTCCAACGGGACCCGGAGGGTGGCGCACTGCCACTCCTCGCCCGGTGTGGGATCGTCCCCGGAGGCCTTGCAGCGCCCCCAGTCGAGCGCCGTCCCGCCGCTCTTGCCGTCATCGCCGGAGCCGTCGGCGCCGGAGCCGTCGTCCGACGAGCCGCTGCAGCCGGCCGTCAGCAGCGCGGCGGCGACCGTCAGGGCCGTCCACCGTGTGAAACGGGTCATGTGTTGTCCCCCCTCGCTGGCCGTCCGCATGTGCCGCGGACGGCGGTCGAGCCATGGTAGGCAGATCCGCCGTCCGCCGGGGCAGCCTGTGGATAACGCTCTGAGCTGCTGTTTCAGACAGAACCGCAGGCCCGCTCACGAGCAGACGGTCCCGGCCGCAGGCACCTTTCCGTCCAGGAGACAGGCGTGCACCACGTCCTGCACGCACGTGTTCCCGCTGTTGCGAGCGGACTCTGCTCCGCGGTTTTCGTGGGGTCGACGACCGCGTCGGACACCGCGCGCCCCACCTTCTCCGGGACCAGGTGGGCGTGGACGCCGCCGAGTTCGGTGCCGTAGGAGATGCCGAGGCAGCGCAGTGTGCCGTCGCCGAGGACCTGGCGCATCAGGTCCAGGTCACGGGCGGCCTCCGTGGTGCGCACACGGGGCAGCATCCGCCCGGAGTTCTTCTCGCGGGCCGCGTCGAACTCCTCGGTGTCGTCCATGAGTTCCCTGCGCTCGGCGTCGTCGTCGGGTGCGGCGTCCTGCTGGAGGTACGCGTCGAGCCGCCGGTCGTCCAGGCAGACGACGGGTGCGCTGCGGCCGGCCCCGCGGGGATCGAAGCTCACCAGGTCGTAGCGGGTGCGCAGGATCGCCCGGCTCTCGCCGAACCCGGGCAGTGCGGTGACGCCCGAGCCGCCCGGACCACCGGAGTCGAAGATCAGGGAGCCGAAGCGTTCGCCCGTCGGGCCGCTCGACCTGGCGCGGACCAGGACGAGGTCGATGGTCTCGCTCCCGGGGCCGTCCCAGTCCAGCGGCGCCTTCACGGTGGCGCAACTCCACTCGCCCCGGCCGCCGGGAAGGGGCGACGGGGCGGAGCCCCCGCCCCGCGCCTCGGACGGAGCCGGGCAGTCCTCCCGGTCGAGCCGCTGTTCCGTCAGGTCCTCGCCCCCGTCCTCACCGCAGCCCGCCAGCAGGAGGGCACGGACGGCCAGGGCGGCGGCACTCGGACGGAAGGGGCGGGGCACGGTCCCGTCCTGCGGTCGCCCGGAGCGGGACGCACGGGGCACGGGCCGTACGAGGTAAGGGGCCCTCGCTCACAAGGCGGCCTTGCGGGTGAGGTGGTTGAAGGCCAGCCAGCCCGGCAGCACCGGCAGCCAGAGCGTCAGCAGCCGGAAGAGCAGTACCGCCGGCGCGGCGACCTCCTTGGGCAGCCCGACGGCGATGAGACCCACCGTCAGGGTCGCCTCGACCGCGCCCACACCGCCCGGCGTCGGGGCCGCCGACCCCAGCGCGTTGCCCGCGAGGAAGACGACGGCGACGCTGGCGATGCTGACGGACGTCGTCTCGTCGCCGAACGCCCGGATCGAGGCGTCCAGGCACATCACGAAGCAGGCCGTCAGCAGCAGCATGCCGCCGATGCCGGTGACCAGCTTCTGCGGCCGTTGCAGCACATCGAGCATGCGCGGCACGACACCCGCGAAGAGCGACCGCACGCGCGTGACGACGAACTTCCGCAGGAACGGCACCGAGGTCACCACGAGCACCAGCACCGCCACCGTCAACAGCCCCCCGATGACCGTGCGGGACGGCGAGAGGGAGGGCGTCTTCTCGGTACCGGTCAGATAGCCGAACGCCAGCAGCATCAGGATGTGGCAGCCGAGCCCGAAGAGCTGCGACGCGCCGACGCTCGCCACCGCGAGACCGGGCCGCACCCCCGCGCGCTGGAGGAACCGGGTGTTCAGGGCGACCCCGCCCACCGCGGCCGGGGCGACGATCTTCACGAACGACCCGGCGACCTGTGCCGCCACGGTCCGCAGGAACGGCACCCGTTCGGGCACGAACCCGAGCAGGGCCATGGCCGCCGCGACGTAACTGGCCGCCGAGAACAGCACCGCCGCGGCCACCCAGCCCCACTCCGCGTTGGAGACCAGCGGGCCGAACTCGATGTGGGTGAGCTGCGTCAGGAGGAAGTACGCGCCGATCGCACCGGCGATGAGACTGATCAGGGTCCGCGGCCGGACCCGCTCCAGGCGAGCCGGTTCCACCGGGGCCTGCGGCCTGATCCGCAGCACCTCGTGCCGGATCTGGGTGAGCAGGTCCTCCTCGCGCGCCTCCTCCAGGGCTTCGTCGATGGCCCGCTTCTCGGCCCGCTGCTCCGCGCGTACGGCCTTCTTGCCGGGCTTGTCGAGGACGACGTGATCGGTGTCGTGCTCCGCGCGGGCCGGCCTGGACTGCCGGTAGGCCTCCAGGACCGCCTCACGTTCGCGTTCCGCCCGCTCCCGGGCCAGTTTGCGCAGGGTCCCGCGCGTGGAGCGGCTCAGCGCGATGGGCTGGAGCATCGGCAGACAGTCCGCCACGGTGTCGGGGCCGAGGACGCTCAGTGCGGAGGCCACCGCGCGTTCGGCGCCCACCCTGAGCCCCAGCGTCACCAGCAGTTGGGAGGCGTCCATGCGCAGCAGCAGATCGCCGGCCGCGATCTCACCGCCGCGCAGGTCGGTGAGGATCACCGTGCCGGAACGGTCCACGAGGATGGCGTCGCCCACCAGCCGGCGGTGCGCGATGCGGCGGGACTGCAGGGCCTGTACCTGGTGCCAGGTGTCGCGCAGCAGTTCGTCGGTGATCTCCTCGTCCGGCAGCGAGTCGAGGGTGCGCCCGCCGCTGTGCTCGTAGACGAGCATCACCGCGTCGGGGCCGAGTTCGGAGGTCGCGATCAGCTTGGGCGCGTTGGCGCCGGCCGCGATGGCCGCGTAGGCCAGCAGCGCCTCCTGCTCCAGCGCCTGGCGCAGCGACTGCAGGCTGCTGCGGGTGGCGAAGCCGCGCAGGGCCAGATTGCGCCACGCGCGGTAGAAGAACCCCTGCGCCTGCTGTTCGCGGTCGACCACCGTGACGTCCAGCGGCGGACCGTCCTCCAGGGTGACGAAGTACCGGCGCCCCCGGTCCCCGGCCTCGGAGGCGTCGCCGGACTCCACCCGGGACGCGGTCACGGGGCGGAAGCCGACGGTCCGCAGGCCTGCCATCAGGGTGCGGCCGGTGGGGCGCACATTGGGCGAACCGACCGCGTAGAGGGTGCCGTAGGCGACGGTCCAGCCGATCAGGACCGTCAGGATGATCGAGAACGGTGTCGTGTACCCGGTGACGAGCATCGAGAAGGCGTCGAGGAGCAGCACGACCCACAGCACCGCGCGCCACCGGGGTCTGCGGGACATCCCGACGGCCGTCATGTACGCGATCACCGGGGCGAGATAGCCGTGCACCGGGTCGGTCAGGGCGTGGATGTCGCCGGGGGAGGGCTGGGTGAGCGCCTCCTGGATCGAGTCCGGAGCGGCACGCGCGACCCACAGGTCGGTGGCGAGGGTCACACCGTGCGCGAGGACGGCGGCGAGCACGCCGTCGGCGATCCGCAGTCCGTCCCGTTTGATCAGCCGCTCGATGGCGAAGGCCACCGGCACCAGGAGGATCGCGATGCTGGAGGCCAGGCCCGCGATCTTGATGAGCAGGTCGGGCGCCTGTCCGGTGCCCTTGTTGATGTCCTGTTCCAGGCCCGAGGTGGTGCCGTGGGCGAACGCGGCGATCGCCAGCAGCACCACGACGGCGAGCACGCCCGCCAGGAGCCGCATGAGGTCGGACGGGCGGTGCACCCGCGCGGGGAGCAGGGGTTCGTCGCCCTCCACCTCGTCGATGTGCGCCGTCTCGGGGTCCGCGGTGTCCGGGCGCGACGAGTCGTCAGGGGTGCTCTCCGTGTCCTCGGGGTGCGCGCCCTGCTGCTTCATCGTCTCTTCTCGGTCTTGTATCACCAGTCACCGCCCGCACGATGGTGGCATGCCGTACCGGCACAAGGGGGCATCAGGGTCCGAACGCGGGGCGGCACAGTCTGCCCGAAGCGCCGCTGCGGGGCGAGCCGTGCGCACGCGCGCGATCGCGTCACGTTGTCGGTGGGGTGGGGCAGGATGGGTCGGATGAGTCAGGAGAGCCTTCCGTCCGACGGCGGTCCCGAGCATCCGGACGCCCTGCCCGAGTACGCCGAGCGGGTCCTCGAGGCGGCCGAGCTGATCCCGCCGGGACGTGTCATGACGTACGGGGACGTGGCCGAGTGGCTGGGGGAGGGCGGTCCTCGGCAGGTGGGGCGCGTGATGGCCCTGTACGGGGGAGCGGTGCCGTGGTGGCGCGTCGTCCGCGCGGACGGAGTGCTGCTGCCGGGCCGCGAACTGAGAGCCCTCGGCCACTACCGCGCGGAGGGCACGCCCCTGAAGGAGGCGGGTCGGGCCGCGGAGGGCCATGTGTCGCGCCTCGACATGAGGCGTGCGCGGTGGGACGGCGGTGGGCACACCGAAGGTCACACCTGACAGCTTCCGCCCTCCCGCACGCCACCGTGTGGCCTCTGTCCCCTCGGGGTGAGGCGGAGCACATTCGTGGCATGACGTACGTTCGTGAGGCAAGGGACATGTGCGGCCGGAGTGCCCGGAGGGAAGGAGCGGAAAGCCTGCTTCCGCACTTTTCACCGGCGTAGCGTCGGCTGCGCGCGCCCCCTTCATCTCGCGCCCACCGCCTCGCACGCGCGGCGAACGGCCCCACAGCACACCCACCAGGACCGGCGAACCACGTGAGCTCCTCTTCCTCCACCAACGGCCTGTCGCACCCCCAGGTGCGGCGGGGGAACCGTGGCGCTTATCGACTGGTGCGTACCCCGCCGGCCCGCGGGAATCCCCCTCGACTGGACGCCGCACAGCGCTCCGTGGTTGAGCACCAGACCGGTCCACTGCTCGTTCTCGCAGGCCCGGGCACGGGGAAGACCACCACCCTGGTCGAGTCCGTGGCCGCGCGGATCGCCCGTGACGGGGATCCCGAGCGCATCCTGGTGCTGACGTTCAGCCGCAAGGCGGCCGTCGAGCTGCGCGACCGCATGGCGCTGCGCATCGGGGCCGCGCGCGCCCCGCAGGCGACCACCTTCCACTCGTTCTGCTACGCGCTGATCCGCGCCCACCAGGACAGTGACCTCTTCGTGGAGCCGCTGCGGCTGCTGTCGGGTCCCGAGCAGGACGTCACCGTCCGCGAACTGCTCGCCGGCCAGGTGGACCTGGAGCGGCTCGGGCTCGCCCATGTGCGCTGGCCGGACGAGCTGCGCGCCTGCCTGACCACCCGCGGTTTCGCCGACGAGGTCCGCGCGGTGCTCGCCCGCAGCCGCGAGCTGGGCCTCGGCCCCGAGGCCCTGGACGCCTTCGCCCGCCGCATCGGTCGTCCCGACTGGCGGGCCGCCTCCGCCTTCCTCGCCGAGTACCTCGACGTCCTCGACCTGCAGGGCGTCCTCGACTACGCCGAACTGGTCCACCGCGCGGTGCTCCTCGCCGGCCGCCCGGAGATCGCCGGGCAACTGGCCGCGCGGTACGACGCCGTCTACGTCGACGAGTACCAGGACACCGACCCCGCCCAGGTGCGCCTGCTGCACGCCCTGGCCCGCGGAGGCACCCTCGTCGCCTTCGGCGACCCCGACCAGTCGATCTACGCCTTCCGGGGCGCGGACGTGGGCGGCATCCTGGAGTTCCCCCACGCCTTCCCCCGGGCGGACGGCCGCCCGGCCCCGGTCGAGGTGCTGCGCACCTCCCGGCGCTCCGGCGCCGCCCTGCTGGAGGCCACCCGACGGGTGACCCGGCGCATGCCGCTGCCCCGCCTGCCCGCCGAGAAGGCCCGCGCCCACCGGGAGCTGACCGCGGACCGGGACGGCGGCCGGGTCGAGGTGTACACCTACCCGACGTCCCGCACGGAACTGGACAACATCGCCGACATCCTGCGCCGGGCGCACCTGGAGGACGGCGTTCCCTGGAACGACATGGCCGTCCTGGTCCGGGCCGGAGCCCGCACCCTCCCCAGCGCCCGCCGCGCGCTCACCTCGGCGGGCGTCCCCGTGGACGTCGACGGCGACGACCTGCCCCTGCGCCACGAACCGGCGGTGGCCCCGCTGCTGACGGCCCTGCGCGCGGTGGCGAGGGCGGAGGCGGGTGACGGGGAGGACACCGGGGCCGGCGCCGAAGCGGAACCGTGCTGGCTCGACACCGAAACCGCCCTCACCCTGCTCACCTCCCCCCTCGCCGGGATGGACGCCGCCGACCTGCGCCGTCTGGGCCGGGCCCTGCGCGAGGAGGAGCGGACCGCGGGCAATCCGCTGCCGCCGCCCTCGGACGAGCTGCTCACGCGTGCGCTGGCCGAACCGGAGCGGCTCGCCGTGCACGACCCCGCCTACGCGCGGGGCGCCCAGCGCCTCGGCGGCCTGCTGCGCCGGGTCCGCGAGCGCCTGGCCGGCGGCGGTACGGCCGAGGAGGCCCTGTGGGACCTGTGGGACGGCACACCGTGGCCGGGACGTCTGGAGCGCTCCGCCCGGCGCGGCGGCGCGGCCGGCCGCAACGCCGACCGGGACCTCGACGCCGTGTGCGCGCTGTTCGCGACCGCCGCCCGCGCGGAGGAGCGCACCGGCGGCCGGGGCGCCCTGAACTTCCTGGAGGAGATCGAGGCCGAGGACATCGCCGCCGACACCCTCACGCGGCGCGCCGCCCGGCCCGACGCCGTGCGCCTGATGACCGCGCACCGCTCGAAGGGCCTGGAGTGGCGCCTGGTCGTCGTGGCCGGCGTCCAGGAGGGCCTGTGGCCGGACCTGCGCCGCCGCGGTTCCCTGCTGGAGGCCGACCGCATCGGCCGCGACGGACTCGCCGAACCGCTCACTCCCGGCGCGCTGCTCGCCGAGGAGCGCCGCCTGTTCTACGTCGCCGCCACGCGCGCGCGTGAACGGCTCGTCGTCACGGCCGTGAAGGCGCCCGCCGACGACGGCGACCAGCCCTCCCGCTTCCTGACCGAACTGGGCGTCGAGCCCAAGGACGTCACCGGGCGCCCGCGCCGCCCCCTGTCCGTCGCCGCGCTCGTCGCCGAGCTGCGCGCCACGACGGTCGACCCCCGGGTCTCCGACACCCTCCGGGAAGCCGCCGCCCAGCGGCTGGCCCGGCTCGCCGCGCTCGCCGACGAGGACGGCCGCCCGCTGGTGCCGTCCGCGCACCCCTACCGCTGGTGGGGCATGTTCGAGCCCACGGAGAGCAAGGTGCCGCTGCGCAGTCGCGACCAGCCCGTCGTGCTCTCCGGCAGCGCCCTCGACCAGCTCGCCAACACCTGCGCCCTGCAGTGGTTCCTGGGCCGTGAGGTGAAGGCCGACGCACCCGCGACCGCCGCCCAGGGCTTCGGCAACGTGGTGCACGTCCTCGCCGACGAGGTGGCCTCCGGGCACACCCCCGCCGACCTCGAGGTCCTCATGGAGCGCCTCGACTCGGTGTGGAACGCGCTCGCCTTCGACGCGCCGTGGAAGTCGGCCCAGGAGAAGGAGAACGCGCGCGTGGCGCTCGAACGCTTCCTCGAGTGGCACGTCATGGACCGCGCCGGACGCACCCCGGTGGCCAGCGAGCACGACTTCGACGTCACCCTCGAGGCGGGCGACTACGAGGTCCGCATCCGCGGTCAGATGGACCGCGTCGAGACCGACGGCGAGGGCCGCGCGTACGTCGTCGACTTCAAGACCGGCAAACAGGCGCCCAGCGCCAAGGAGGTGGAGCGCCACCCCCAGCTCGCCGTCTACCAGCTCGCCGTCGGGGAGGGCGCCGTCGACGACCTCTTCGGCGGAACGCGTCCCGAACCGGGCGGTGCCGAGCTCGTCCAGCTGCGCCAGGGGGCCGCCAAGCGGGACGGCGGCGAGACCCTGCCCAAGGTGCAGGCCCAGGAGCCGCCGGAGGGACAGTGGATCGGCGACCTGCTGGCCACGGCCGCCGGGAAGGTCCTCGACGAACGGTTCGGACCGACCGCGGGCCAGCACTGCGCCCACTGCGCGTTCCGGGCCTCGTGCAGCGCCCGGCCCGAGGGCCGGCACGTGGTCGAGTGACCGGCGTGACGCATCGCACCACCCGCGCCGACCTGCGGTTCTCCACCACCGGTGGGCTCTGACGTCCTCCGCTGTCAGTGCCCACCGCTAGATTCTGCGTGTGCCCGCCCGTATCACCGATCCCGACCAGCTCAAGGAGCTCCTCGGCATCCCGTTCACCCCGGAGCAGACGGCCTGCATCACCGCGCCGCCCGCCCCGCAGGTGATCGTGGCCGGAGCCGGGTCGGGCAAGACCACGGTGATGGCGGCCCGCGTGGTGTGGCTGGTCGGCACCGGCCAGGTCGCCCCCGAACAGGTGCTCGGCCTCACCTTCACCAACAAGGCCGCCGGTGAACTCGCCGAACGCGTCCGCAAGGCGCTGATCAAGGCCGGCGTCACCGACCCCGATGCCATCGACCCGGACAACCCCCCGGGTGAGCCGGTGATCTCCACGTACCACGCCTTCGCGGGCCGCCTGCTGACCGACCACGGCCTGCGCATCGGCCTCGAACCGACCTCCAGACTGCTCGCCGACGCCACCCGCTACCAGCTCGCCGCGCGGGTCCTGCGCGAGGCTCCCGGCCTCTACCCGGCGCTCACCCGCTCCTTCCCCGACCTGGTCGGCGACCTCCTCACCCTCGACGGCGAGCTGGCCGAACACCTCGTACGGCCCGAGGACCTGCGCGCCCACGACGCCGAGCTGCTGCGCACCCTGGAGAACACCCGGCTCACCAACGCCGACCTGCGCAAGGTCCCCGAGGCGGCCGCCGCGCGGCGCGAGCTCGCCGACCTCGTGCTGCGCTACCGGGCCGCCAAACGCGAACGCGACCTGCTCGACTTCGGCGACCAGATCGCCCTGTCCGCCAGGCTCGCCGCCCTCCCCGAGGTGGGCCGCGTCCTGCGCGAAGAGTTCCGCGTGGTCCTCCTCGACGAATACCAGGACACCTCCGTCGCCCAGCGCGTGCTGCTGGCCGGACTGTTCGGCGGCGGCACCGGCCATCCCGTGACCGCCGTCGGCGACCCCTGCCAGGCGATCTACGGCTGGCGCGGCGCCTCCGTCGCCAACCTCGACGACTTCCCCGAACACTTCACCCACGCCGACGGCCGCCCCGCCACCCGCCAGTCGCTCAGCGAGAACCGCCGCAGCGGCGGCCGGCTCCTCGACCTGGCCAACGGCCTCGCCGAGCCCCTGCGCGCCATGCACGCGGGCGTGGAGGCCCTCCGCCCGGCCCCCGGCGCCGAACGCGACGGCACCGTCCGCTGTGCCCTGCTGTCCACCCACGCGGAGGAGATCGACTGGATCGCCGACTCCATCGCCCACCTCGTGAACACCGGCAAGGCGCCCGGCGAGATCGCCGTGCTGTGCCGCACGGCCGGCGACTTCGCCGAGATCCAGGGCGCCCTGGTCGCCAGGGACGTCCCGGTCGAGGTGGTCGGCCTGTCCGGGCTGCTGCACCTGCCCGAGATCGCCGACCTGGTCGCCGTCTGCGAGGTCCTCCAGGACCCCGGCGCCAACGCCTCCCTCGTACGGCTGCTGACCGGTCCGCGCTGGCGCATCGGCCCCCGCGACCTCGCCCTGCTGGGGCGGCGCGCACGACGGCTCGTCTCCCACGCGCGCGTGGACGGCGACGACGACCCCGACCGGCGGCTCGCCGAAGCCGTCGAGGGCGTCGACCCGGCCGAGGTGATCTCGCTCGCCGACGCCCTCGACACCTTCCTGGAGACGCCGCTGGACGGCAGCGGGGACGACGACGGCCTGCCCTTCTCACCGGACGCGCGGGTACGCTTCGCCCGTCTGGCCACCGAGCTGCGCGACCTCCGCCGTTCCCTCGCCGACCCCCTCATGGACGTCCTGCACCGCGTCCTCGCCGTCACCGGCCTGGAGGTCGAACTCTCCGCATCCCCGCACGCCCTGGCCGCCCGCCGGCGCGAGACCCTCTCCAACTTCCTCGACATCGCCGCGTCCTTCGCCGCCGGCGACGGCGAGGCCACCCTGCTCGCCTTCCTCGGCTTCCTGCGCACCGCCGCCCAGTACGAGAAGGGTCTCGACAACGCGCTGCCCGGCGGCGAGAACACCGTCAAGGTCCTCACCGCGCACAAGTCCAAGGGCCTCGAATGGGACGTCGTCGCCGTCCCCGGACTGGTCACCGGCACCTTCCCCAGCAGCCAGGGCCGCGAGAAGTGGACCGCGCAGGGCAAGGTGCTGCCGCACCGACTGCGCGGCGACGCCGACACCCTGCCCGACGTCGAGTCCTGGGACTCCCGCGGCCTGAAGGCCTTCCACGAGGCCATGAAGGACCACCAGCACACCGAGGAACTCCGCCTCGGCTACGTCACCTTCACCCGCCCCCGCTCCCTGCTCCTCGGCTCCGGCCACTGGTGGGGGCCCAGCCAGAAGAAACCACGCGGCCCCTCCGAATTCCTCCACGCCCTCCACGCGCACTGCGCCGCCGGGCACGGCGAGATCGAGGTGTGGGCCGAGGAGCCCGCCGGGGACGAGGAGAACCCCGCCCTGCACCGGGCCGGCGACGACCAGGTGTGGCCCCTGCCCCTCGACGCCGCCGCCCTCACCCGCCGCCGCGCGGCCGCCGACACCGTCCTCGCCCACCTCCACCGCCTCGCCACCGCCCCGGACGGTCCCACCACGGCCGTACACGACCCCGACGCCCACGACGATCCGGACTGGCCGCCACCGCCCGACGACGAAGAACCCCTCCCCGAGGAGGACCCCTTCGCGGACGCCGGCCCGGACGACTGGGACTCCTGGAGCACCGACCGCCCCACCGTCCCGCACCAGGCGACACCGCCGGAGACCGCCGCGCACCCGGGCACCGCGGAGCCGGCCCCTCCGTCGCGGTCCCGTCTCACCCCCGAGGAGGCCCGCACCGTCGCCTCCTGGGACCGCGACCTCGACGCCCTCACCGGAGAGCTCCTGCACACCCGCGCGAGCGTCACCGAGGTCCGCCTGCCCGCCTCGCTGACCGCCTCCGAGCTGCTGCGCCTGGCCGCCGACCCGGACGGCTTCGCCCAGGAACTGGCCCGTCCCATGCCCCGCCCCCCGCAGCCCGCCGCGCGCCGCGGCACCCGCTTCCACGCCTGGGTCGAGGCGCGCTTCGAGGAACTGACGCTGCCCATGCTCGACCCGGACGAGCTGCCCGGCAGCGACGCCGAGATCGCCGACGAACGCGACCTGGAAGCCCTCAAGGAGGCCTTCGAACGCACCGAGTACGCCCACCGCACCCCCCACCGCGTGGAAGCCCCCTTCCAGCTGTCGATCGCCGGCCGCGTCGTCCGCGGCCGCATCGACGCCGTCTACAGGGAGGACGACGGGGACGGGACGACGTACGAGATCGTCGACTGGAAGACCGCCCGCGGCCGCACCGCCGACCCGCTCCAGCTCGCCGTCTACCGGCTCGCCTGGGCCGAACAGCAGGGCGTCCCCCTGGAGACCGTCACCGCCGCGTTCCTGTACGTGCGCACCGGTGAGGTCGTCCGTCCCGACCCCCTGCCCGGCCGCGCGGAACTGGAGCGACTGCTGCTCGGGGAGCCGTCCGGTGAGATACCGCACTCCGAGGACACCGCCGCGGGCCGATAGGCTCGAGGACATGAGCCAGCCCGTTGACACTGCCGTCAGCGCCGTCCGTACGTACATCGCACAGCACCGCGTCGCCTTCCTCGACGACCTCACCGAGTGGCTGCGCATCCCGTCCGTCTCGGCCCAGCCCGACCACGCGCCCGACGTGCGCCACAGCGCCGACTGGCTCGCCGCCAAACTCAAGGAGACCGGCTTCCCGACCGCCGAGGTCTGGCCCACCCCCGGTGCACCGGCCGTCTACGCCGAATGGCCCTCCGCCGACCCCGGGGCGCCCACCGTGCTGGTCTACGGCCACCACGACGTGCAGCCCGCGGCCCGCGAGGACGGCTGGGACAGCGAGCCCTTCGAACCCGTCGTCCGGGACGGCCGCCTCTACGCGCGCGGTGCGGCCGACGACAAGGGCCAGGTGTTCTTCCACACCCTCGGTGTCCGGGCCCACCTCGCCGCCACCGGCCGCACCACCCCGGCCGTCCACCTGAAACTGCTGATCGAGGGCGAGGAGGAATCCGGCTCCCCGCACTTCCGCGCGCTCGTCGAACAGCACGCGGACCGGCTCGCCGCCGACGCCGTGATCGTCTCCGACACCGGCATGTGGTCCGAGGACACCCCCACCGTGTGCACCGGCATGCGCGGCCTCGCCGAGTGCGAGATCCGGCTCCACGGCCCCGACCAGGACATCCACTCCGGTTCCTTCGGGGGTGCGGTGCCCAACCCGGCCACCGCCGTCGCCCGCCTGGTGGCCGCCCTGCACGACGAGCACGCGCGCGTGGCGATCCCCGGCTTCTACGACGGCGTCGTCGAGCTCACCGACCGCGAACGCGAACTCTTCGCCGAGCTGCCCTTCGACGAGCGGCAGTGGCTGCGCGCCGCCAAGTCCCACGGCACCCGGGGCGAAGCCGGATACAGCACCCTGGAGCGCGTCTGGGCCCGGCCCACCGCCGAGGTCAACGGCATCGGCGGCGGCTACCAGGGCGCCGGCAGCAAGACGATCATCCCGTCCTCCGCCATGGTGAAGCTCTCCTTCCGGCTCGTCGCCGGCCAGGACCCGGAGCACGTGCGCGAGGCCGTCGGCGCCTGGGTGCCCGGACAGCTGCCCGACGGCATCCGCCACGAGATCTCCTTCAGCCCCGCCACGCGCCCCTGCCTGACACCGCTGGACCACCCGGCCCTGCGGTCCGTGGTCCGTGCGATGGGCCGCGCCTTCGACCGGCCCGTCCGCTTCACCCGCGAGGGCGGCTCCGGACCCGCCGCCGACCTCCAGGACGTCCTCGGCGCACCGGTGCTGTTCCTCGGCATCTCCGTCCCCTCCGACGGCTGGCACGCCCCCAACGAGAAGGTCGACCTGGATCTGCTCCTCAAGGGCGTCGAGACCAGCGCGTACCTGTGGGGCGACCTCGCCGAGCACTGGCGGCACGCCCCCTGACCCCGCACGCCGTCCGAACCGGACACCCGCGCGGGGCACACTGGAAGGGACCCGCCGCCGCGCCCCGCAGGACCCGGTCCCTCCCGCCGAACCGCCCGCCGACCCAATCCGTTTCACCGGGGGAGTTGGAAGCACCCGTGACCACCTGGACCGACCACACCGCCGACCGTCCCATCTCGCTCACCGCCCCGAGCGGCATCGACCGCGCCGCCCACCACCGGCTCGACGAGGCCTGGCTCGCCGCGGCGTGGAGCCACCCCTCGACCCGCTGCTTCGTGGTCTCCGGCGGCCAGGTCCTCATCGACGAGACGGCGGACGGGCGTACCGAACTCGTCATGACCCCGTCCTTCGAGGCCCCGCTCACCGAGGCCCACCGCTACTTCCTGGGCATCGACGACGAAGGCGTCAGCTACTTCGCCCTCCAGAAGGACTCCCTGCCCGGCCGCATGGACGACTCCGCCCGCCCGGCGGGCCTGCGCGAGGCGGGACTGCTCCTATCGCAGCGCGAGGCCGGTCTGATGGTGCACGCGGTCGCCCTGGAGAACTGGCAGCGGCTGCACCGCTTCTGCTCCCGCTGCGGAGAGCGCACCGTCATCGCCGCCGCCGGCCACATCCGCCGCTGCCCCGCCTGCGGCGCCGAGCACTACCCGCGCACCGACCCGGCGGTGATCATGGCCGTGGTCGACGACCAGGACCGCATCCTGCTCGGCCGCCAGGTCCACTGGCCCGAGGGCCGCTTCTCCACGCTCGCCGGATTCGTCGAGCCGGGGGAGTCCATCGAGCAGTCGGTGCGCCGCGAGGTCCACGAGGAGGTCGGCATCGGCGTCGGCGAGGTCGAGTACGTCGCCAGCCAGCCCTGGCCCTTCCCGTCCAGCCTCATGCTGGGCTTCACCGCCCGAGCCACCTCGACCGAGATCAACGTGGACGGCGACGAGATCCACGAGGCCCGCTGGTTCTCCCGGGACGAGCTCGGCGCCGCCTTCGAGTCCGGCGAGGTGCTCCCGCCGTACGGCATCTCGATCGCGGCCCGCCTGATCGAGCGCTGGTACGGCAAGGACCTGCCGACCCGCAACGCCTTCTGAACCGGGACACGAAGAAGCGGGGTGGTCTCCTTGTCGTTCGAGGAGACCACCCCGCTCCGTGCGGGCCGCTCAGACGCCGATCTTCTGCTTCACCTGGGCCAGCGACGGGTTGGTGAGCGTCGAACCGTCGGCGAAGAGGACCGTCGGCACCGTCTGGTTCCCGCCGTTCGCCTTCTCGACGAAGGCCGCGGACTCCGGGTCCTGCTCGATGTTGATCTCGGTGTACGCGATGCCCTCACGGTCCATCTGGCTCTTCAGCCGACGGCAGTAGCCGCACCACGTGGTGCTGTACATCGTCACAGTGCCCTGCATGCCTCTCGCGCTCCTTAGACGGCTCGGGGAAGTCCTCGTCGTGGGAGGAACGTACGTGAAAGCACGGGCATTCCCGCGAGGTGCCGTACGACTCCCGCGTGACGCCCGTCGCATTGGTACGACCGCGTGGCCCTCCCTGTGGACAACCGGCTGGCCTGTCTCCGGCGACCTGGCAGCATGGCTGTGTGACAGCAGCAACGCACTCCACTCTCTTCCCACGGGTACCGGACTCGGCCGACGCGGTGCTCGAAGGGCTCGACCCCGAGCAGCGCGCCGTCGCCACCGCCCTGCAGGGTCCGGTGTGCGTGCTGGCGGGCGCCGGCACCGGCAAGACCCGGGCGATCACCCACCGGATCGCCTACGGGGTGCGCGCGGGCGTCCTCCAGCCCTCCAGCGTGCTCGCCGTCACCTTCACCAACCGCGCCGCCGGGGAGATGCGCGGCCGGCTGCGCCAGCTCGGCGCCGTCGGTGTCCAGGCCCGCACCTTCCACTCCGCGGCGCTGCGCCAGCTCCAGTACTTCTGGCCGAAAGCGATCGGCGGCTCCCTGCCCCGGCTCGTCGACCGCAAGATCCAGCTGGTCGCCGACGCAGCCGCCGCCTGCCGCATCCGGCTCGACCGGGGCGAGCTGCGGGACGTCACCGCGGAGATCGAATGGTCCAAGGTCACCCAGACGGTTCCGGCCGACTACGCGGCCGCCGCGGCCAAGGCCGGCCGGGAGTCCCCCCGTGACCCCGCCGAGATCGCCCAGCTCTACTCCGCCTACGAGGACCTCAAGCGCGAGCGAGCCGTCATCGACTTCGAGGACGTGCTGCTGCTGACCGTCGCCGTCCTGCAGGACCGGCACGACATCGCCGAGCAGGTCCGCGCCCAGTACCAGCACTTCGTCGTCGACGAGTACCAGGACGTCAGCCCCCTCCAGCAGCGCCTGCTGGAACTGTGGCTCGGCGAGCGGGAGAACCTGTGCGTGGTCGGCGACGCCAGCCAGACGATCTATTCGTTCACGGGCGCAACCCCCGACCACCTGCTCGACTTCCGCACCCGTCATCCCGGGGCCACCGTCGTCAAGCTGGTCCGCGACTACCGCTCGACCCCCCAGGTCGTCCACCTGGCGAACGGTCTGCTCGCCCAGGCCCGTGGCCGGGCCGCCGAGCACCGGCTGGAACTGGTCTCCCAGCGCGCCGCGGGGGCCGAGCCGGTCTTCACCGAGTACACCGACGAACCGGCCGAGGCGGAGGGCGCCGCACGCCGCATCCGTGAGCTGATCGACGCGGGGGTCCCGGCGAGCGAGATCGCCGTCCTGTTCCGGACGAACGCCCAGTCCGAGACCTACGAGCAGGCCCTGGCCGATGCCGGCGTGCCCTACCAGCTGCGGGGCGCCGAGCGGTTCTTCGACCGTCCCGAGGTGCGCAAGGCCGGTATCGCCCTGCGCGGTGCGGCCCGTTTCGGCGGCAACGACCCCCTCCTCGACGACGCCCCCGACCTGCCCTCCCAGGTGCGCGCCGTGCTCTCGGGCGAGGGCTGGACGCCCCAACCGCCGGCCGGTTCCGGAGCGGTCCGGGAACGCTGGGAGTCACTGGCGGCGCTGGTGCACCTCGCCCGGGACTTCGCCGCCGCCAGACCCGGCGCCACCCTCGCCGACCTCGTAGCCGAACTCGACGAGCGGGCCGACGCCCAGCACGCCCCGACCGTGCAGGGCGTCACCCTCGCCTCGCTGCACTCGGCCAAGGGCCTGGAGTGGGACGTCGTCTTCCTGGTCGGTGTCGC
The DNA here is from genome assembly GCF_055633275.1 of Streptomyces sp. 12E. Classification (NCBI taxonomy): domain Bacteria; kingdom Bacillati; phylum Actinomycetota; class Actinomycetes; order Kitasatosporales; family Streptomycetaceae; genus Streptomyces; species Streptomyces sp. 12E. The sequence goes on from NZ_JBVNCJ010000001.1 coordinate 4,827,508, forward strand.
CGAGGGCATGATGCCGATCACCTACGCAAAGACCGACGAGCAGATCGAGGAGGAGCGCCGCCTCCTCTATGTCGGTGTCACCCGTGCGCGTGAGCGCCTCCATCTCTCCTGGGCGCTCTCCCGTTCACCCGGCAGCCGGCCGAACCGGCGCCCCAGCCGCTTCCTGCACGGGCTGCGCCCCGGTTCGCACGCCGCCGCGGGCCGTGGCGGCGCGGTCGGCGCGGGAGGTGTGGAGCGCGGCTCGTTCGGGGCGGCGTCCGCCTCGGTCGTCCCGGGTCCGAGGCGTGGACAGCGCAGCCCCGCCCGCTGCCGGGTGTGCGGCCGCACGCTGACCGACGCGGGCGAGATGAAGCTGATGCGCTGTGAGGACTGCCCCACCGACATGGATGAGGGTCTGTACGAGCGGCTCCGTGAGTGGCGCGCCGTCCAGGCGGGGCGCAGCGGGCAGCCGGCCTTCTGCGTCTTCACCGACAAGACGCTGATGGCCATCGCCGAGACGGTCCCCGACGACGAGCACGCACTGGCCAGGATCCCGGGGGTGGGGATGCGCAAGCTGGGCCGCTACGGAGCCGATGTCCTGGCCATCTGCGCAGGCCGTGACATCGACGAGGAACGGGATCAAGACTGATCCGAACTCGTCGGAAAAATAGTTTGCGCATGCCCCGGCAATCCCCATAGGTTCTTAGGCACGGGGACCGCGGCCTTCTCCAAGGCCGTGACTCCGTGTTGTACTTGCATATCCGCGGACTGGTTCACCCCAGTCCCCTAGACGCCGAGAGGAGGCGAGTCCAGTGATCAGCATCAACACCAGCTCCGTCGTCAAACTGACCGATCGCTCGGCCGTCTCCCTGTGCATGCTCGGCGCCTCGAACCAGGGCACCGGTCTGTCCGGCGTTCGTGCCGCACGCCTGGTGTCCTCCCACGCTCCCGCGGCTCCTGCCGTCCGTGAGCGCGATGAGCGACCGACCGAGGCACTGGAAGCGGTAGTGGCACAGGCGAAGGCCTATGCCTTTGCGGCAGCCGGTGCCGGATTCCGGAAGCAGACGACGCAGCACCACCTGATGTGGGCCTTCCGTGGGCCAGAACCCTGGAGTGATCCAGCCTGATTCGATCAGGCCGGCGCCTTCAGGGCCGCGGAACCCCACCCGGGATCCGCGGCCCTTCTGTTTTCCCTCAAGCAGGGGGAGCGAAGCGCCTCGGGACAAGAAAAGAGCCCGGTACTAGCCGCCACCCGGTCAACAGGCCGGAAACGACCAGACGAGGAAGACGAACCGTGCAACTCGAAGCGCACGTCCCGTCCGTACCGCCTTCCGACACGATCCCCAAGCCCGGCTCCACGGAGGACCCGACCTTGACTCCGCTCACCGCGCTCACCGCGCTCGACGACGCCATCGAGAACCTCGGCGTGCCCGTCCCGTGCCGCTCCTACGACCCGGAGGTCTTCTTCGCCGAGTCGCCGGCGGACGTCGAGTACGCCAAGTCCCTCTGCCGCACCTGCCCGCTGATCGAGGCCTGCCTCGCCGGCGCCAAGGAGCGGCGTGAGCCCTGGGGCGTCTGGGGCGGCGAGCTGTTCGTCCAGGGAGTTGTCGTCGCCCGCAAGCGGCCGCGTGGCCGCCCGCGCAAGAACCCGGTCACGGCATGAACACCCCGGGAACGATCGACCGCCCCCTCACGCACGACCCCCAGAAGCAGGCCCCGATGATGCCGTCCACTCACGAGCCCGCAGGCTCCGCGACCGAAGACTTCACCACCAGCGGTGCGAACGACTCGCGCCAGAACAGGACCCGAGAGATGCAACTCATTCCAGAAGCCCTGGCCCGTGCGCATATGCACGAGCGACTGCGGGAGGCGCAGCGGGAGCGCCAGGCCATGGGCCTGATGACCGCTCGCCGGATGCAGCGCCGGGCCGAGCGCGCTTCCCGGCGCGCCCGCCGCGCGCTCGCGATAGCGGTCATGCAGTAACCGATCCCGCCTGAAGCGGCGGCCTCCCCGTCGGAGGAGGCCCAGCTCTTCCCTCGGGGGCCGGTCCGTGTGAACGGACCGGCCCCCGAGGTGCGTCGCGCTCGACGTACCCGTCGGGTCCGTCAGGCCTGGGCGGCCGGCTCCTCCTCCGGCTCCTCCGGGAGGAAGTTCGGCAGCCACTCCTCCAGTTCCTCCCGCAGCCGCACCGTCGCGCCCAGCTGACAGAGCACGCCGATGGTGCTCAGGGTCACCCGGTGGATCAGCAGGTAGGCCGGAGGAAGGTTGAGCTGCTTGGCCAGCCGGGAGGCGGGGGAGCGGGGATCGGCTATCCGGGCCGCCTGGCTCCGCATCCAGCCGCGGGTGAAGGTGAACTCGTCGGCCTGGGCCGGCTCGATGATCGGCAGGAGGTAGTCGAGGACGGTGTCGGGGTCGAGCTCGATCGACTCCTTGACGAAGCCTTCGGCGCAGAGCATCTCGTAGACGGCCTCCGCCTCGCCGTCCAGCGTCATGCGCAGGGCCTCGCCGATGGGCTCGGGCAGCCCGCCAGGGAGGCGGTCCACGGTGCCGAAGTCCAGTACGCCCAGGCGCCAGTCGTCCTCGCCTCGCGGACCGCCGGGCAGCAGACGGAAGTTTCCGGGATGCGGGTCGGCGTGCAGCAGACCGGTGCGGGCGGGACCGGAGAACAGGAAGCGGGCCAGAAGCTGGCCGGCCCGGTCGCGCTGTGCCTCCGTGCCGTCCGAGATGATCTCCGACAGCGGTATGCCGTCCATCCACTCGGTGATCAGCACCTGCTCGCACTGGTGGACCACATCCGGCACGACGACGTCGGGGTCGCCGTCGAACTCCTCGGCGTGGGCCCGCTGGGCCTGGGCCTCCAGGCCGTAGTCCAGCTCTTCGGAGACCCGGTCCTTCAGCTCCGTGATCAGCGGCTTGACGTCCATGCCGGGGATGAGCGGACCCAGCAGACGGGCGAAGCGGCTCAGCTGGTTCAGGTCGGACAGCAGGGCCTCGCCGGCGCCCGGGTACTGCACCTTGACCGCCACCTCACGGCCGTCGTGCCACACCGCCCGGTGCACCTGGCCGATCGAGGCCGCGGCGGACGGTCTGTCCTCGAACTCCAGGAACAGCTCCTGCCAGTCCTCGCCCAGCCGCTCCGCCAGCACCGCGTGGACGGTACGGGTGGGCATCGGCGGTGCGGCCTCCTGCAACTTGGTCAGCGCTGCCCGATAGGGACCGGCGACCTCCTCCGGCAGGGCCGACTCGAAGACCGACAAGGCCTGGCCGAACTTCATCGCGCCGCCCTTGAGCTCACCGAGCACCTTGAACAGCTGTTCGGCGGTGCGCTGCTGGAGCTCGCGGCCGACAAGCTCCGCGGACTCGCCCACGATCCGCTTGCCGAGCCCCCAGGTGGCCCGCCCGGCGAAGCCGAGCGGGAGCGCGGCCAGCCTGGCGGTCCGGGTGACCGCCTTCCGGGGAAGATCAGACATGCGCCCTCCAAGTCCCTGCCGGCCGCTTCGCGTCCGCCTCGCGGCGCCACTCCTCCGACGGCCCGTGCACGGCCATTGTCTCGTGCGACCCCCCGTTCCCGGAGGTGTGTTCTCCCTTACCTTTTTCCGGACCTCTGCGCGCGGCTCCGCACGGGCAGGCCGGGTGCGGCCGGACCGTGCGCGCATGCCAGCGCAGGGCGGGGAGGGAGACCTCCCAGCGTGCGCCGGCACTGGACGGAACCCGCCCGTCCAGGAAGGCGAGCGCGTGGGCGGCCGCCAGCCCGGCCACCGTCATGGCCAGCGTCAGGTCGCAGGCGCCCACCCGGCGCTGCCGCCCGGAGCGCCACTGGGCGGCCAGGCGCGGCCAGACCGGGTCCCGCTCCGTGCGGTCCTGCTGGAGACAGCCCGCGCAGCCCGTCTCCCCGGGCAGGACCAGCGGGCCGACCACACCGGTCCCCTCCACGACACCGGCGTGGAGGTGGGGTGTGCCCGAGGACACGAGGGTTTCGGCGGCTCTTGGATCGGGGGCGTGCACGGCGACGTCGTCCCGCGGGGCGAGGACGACCAGACCGAAGCCGGGGTCGCCTCCTTCGAGGGGGGAGCGGGCGGTCCGGCGCGGCGGGCGGTCCGGGGCGGCCCGGCGTACCGCACGGCGGGCCGCCGTGTCCCTGCGGTCGCCGAGGGCCTCGGCGGGCAACCCGCCCGGTGTGACGTCCCACGGCTCGACCCGTCCGACGTCGCGCACGTCGACCTCGCCCACCCCGGCCCCCGACAGCAGTGCCGCGAGGGAGGCGCCCACCCGGCCCGCGCCCCTCACCTGCACCCGCACACTGCGGCGCGCCGCCAGCCGGCGGAGCGGATCGCCCGGTGCGGAGGTGGTCAGGGCGAGGGACGCCAGGTCCGGACGGAGCCGGTCGAGCACCTCCGGTTTCTCCCGCAGGGCCTCGGCGGCCGGTCCGCCGCCCCGCGAGTCGTCCAGCAGCCCGGCCCGCGACAGCCGGCGCACCAGCCGGTCGACATGGCCCTCGGGCAGGTCCATGCGCCGTGACTCCTCCCGCAGGAGCTCCAGCCCGCGGGTGCCGTCGAGCAGGTCGAGGAAACTGCCCGTGGCCGTGTCCACCGGGCTCAGCGTCAACGCGTGCGCCGGTGTCACCCCGAACTGCACGGTGTGGAGATCGCGCCATCCGCGCCGAAGCGCGGGCTTGACCATCGGATGCATGACAGACCCCCGTGTGTACCGGAACGTCCCCGTTGGGTGGTCGAGCGCTTCGCGGCTCGCCCGATGTATGCCAGCATGCCGGGAGGGGCCGAAGACTGCCGAAAGTTGTCCACAGACAGTGGGGATCATCGTACAAATCCGGCGCCCGGTGGGGGATCGCCGGGGAACCGTCCCGGAGCCAAGACTTCCCCGTGCGCAGCGGGTACCGTCGGGACGTGCCCGCCGACCCACTGCACCGCGCCGGAATGTCACAGCGCAGCACGACGAGCCAGTCGACGAACGGCTCACGGGCGAGCGCGATCGAGGTCCGCAGGAGCGCCCGCCGTCGCAGGACGGTCTCCGCGTACCGCGAGGGCGATCGCACGATCGTGCTCATCCCCGCCCGGATGTCCGAGGCGGAGGAGCAGCGCTGGGTGACCGTCATGCTCGACAAACTGGCCGCGCAGGAGAGCAGGCGGACCCTCGGGGACACGGAGCTGGCCGAGCGCGCCCGGCGGCTGTCCGACCAGTACTTCGGCGGGCGGGCCAGGCCCGCTTCGGTGCGCTGGGTGACCAACCAGAACACGCGCTGGGGCTCGTGCACCCCGGCCGAGGGAAGCATCCGGCTGTCGCACCGGCTGCAGGGCATGCCCGAGTACGTCGTCGACTACGTCCTCTGCCACGAGCTGGCGCATCTGCTGGTGCCCGGGCACGGCCCGCGGTTCTGGCGGTTGCTGGAGGCGTATCCGAGGACCGAACGGGCCCGCGGTTACCTCGAAGGGGTGGTCGCGGCCGAGCGGCTGCCGCACGTGCCGGGTGCGCGTGATGCGTGAGCACCGCCCGAGGTGAACACACCGTAAGCCTGTGCACGCGTTGTGTACCGGGTTTGTACCGACTTCAGCCGGTGTCCGTGTTTGCCGTTAGCCTGGCGCGACGCACTCACATTCGGGATGGGGGACGGTCGTACGCATGGCCAGGGAATTCCAACGCGGCCACAAGGCCAGGGTCAGTGACCTCACGGCGGGGACGGATCTGTACGTAGGCGTGCAGATCTCCGGTCCGGGGCTGACCTTCGACATCAGCTGCTTCGGTCTCGACGCCGACGAACGGCTCTCCGACGACCGTTACTTCATCTTCTACAACCAGCCGAAGTCCCCCGAGGAGTCCGTTCAGCTCCTGGGCGCCCAGGCGGGCGACACCGAGTCGTTCCGCGTGACGCTGGACCGGATCCCGCAGCAGATCAGGAAGCTGTCCTTCACGGCGACCCTAGACGGTGCCGGACAGATGTCGCAGATCGGTCCCGGGTACATCCGTATCGTCGCGGGCGGCGAGGAGGTGGCCCGGTACCCGTTCAGCGGTTCGGAGTTCTCCACCGAGCGGGCCGTGATGCTGGGCGACTTCTACTTCAAGGACGTCTGGCGGTTCGCCGCCGTCGGACAGGGCTTCGACGGCGGGCTCGACGCGCTCCTGCGGAACTTCGGCGGCGAGGTGGCCGAGGACGAGCCGGCCGCCCCTCAGCAGCCGGAGACCGGCGGAGCCGTGCCCGGTTTCGCCCCGCCCGCCCAGGCCGCCGCGCCGCCCGCGTTCGGCGTACCCGGCGGAGCCGCGCCCGCCCCTGCTCCGGCCCCCGCACCCCAGCCCGTCGCGCAGGGCTTCGCGCCGCCGGCCCCCGCACCTTCCGTGCCGCCGGTGCATGCCGCGCCGACCATCGTCGCCCCCTTGCCCACCCCGCCCGGCGGTTCCCCGCTGCCGCCCCCGCCGTCGGCGCCCGCGCCCTACGGCCAGCAGCCGCCGCCGTACGGCCAGCCCGCCCCGCCGCCCCCGGGCTACGGACAGCCGCAGGCACCGCAGGTTCCCGCCCCGCCGCCCGGCTACGGACAGCCCACGCCCCCTCCGGGCTACGGCCAGCAGTCCCCGCCCGGACAGGTGCCGCACCAGCAGGTTCCGCAGGGCGCACCGCAGGGCCCCGGTGTGCTCGGCGCGCTCCAGCAGTTCAAGGAGACGCCCACAGGACAGCGCTGGACCCAGCAGAACAAGAAACTGGTCCGCGCCGACCTGGGCATCGGCGGGCAGCCCGTGCTGGCCCGGCAGGGCAGCATGGTGCTCTACCAGGGCAAGGTCGACTTCAGCTACAAGGGCGCCGGCTTCTCCGGCCGCGTCGTCGGCAACGCCACCGGTCAGGAGATGCAGCTGATGCGCTGCACCGGCCAGGGCCAGGTGTTCTTCGCCGAGAACTCCACGATGCTGCACCCGATCGAGCTCCAGGGCGACGCCGTGTGCGTCTCCGCCGAGAACGTCCTCGCCTTCGACGAGGGCCTCCAGTACGAGGTCCGCCGCATCGAGGGGCACGGCATCCCCGGCGGCGCGTTGTTCACGATGCAGTTCCAGGGGACCGGCACCATCGTCGTCAAGACCCACGGCACGCCCGTGGTGCTGCCGGTCACCCCCACCACCTTCGCCGACTGCAACGCCGTGGTCGCCTGGTCGGCCGCCTCCCAGGTGGTCGTCTCCAGTCAGGTGCGGATGCGCCGCAACTCCTACCCCGGCGACACCGGGGAGAGCGTCAACCTCCAGTTCCGGGGCGCACCAGGCAACTTCATCGTCGTCCAGCCGTACGAGATCTAAAGGGAGCCCGTCATGAACCAGCCACTCGCGGGCTATGCCCCCGCCCCCGTCACCGCCCGCATGGAGAACCACGGCAACCACATGCTGAAGGTCGCCATGCAGACCGGGAACGACCTCCTCGCGCGCGTGGGCTCGATGGTCGCCTACGAAGGGTTCGTCCAGTACGAGCCCAATCCGCCGGCCGTGCGACAGATCGCCAAGGACTGGATGACCGGTGAGGGCGCGCCGCTGATGAAGTGCTCCGGCGACGGCCTGCTCTACCTCGCCGACTACGGCGCCAACGTCGTCGTGATCAACCTCAACGGTGACGGCATCTCCGTCAACGCCACCAATCTGCTCGCCTTCGACGCCCACCTCACCTGGGGCGCGGAGCGGGTCAAGGGCCTGGCGAAGTTCGCCGGACAGGGCCTGTGGAACACCAGGATCTCCGGGCAGGGCTGGGTCGCGCTGACCTCGCGCGGCAAGCCGATCGTCGTCGACTGCGGTGGCGGCGACGACGAGACGTACGTCGACCCGGACGCCCTGGTCGCCTGGTCGCCGAACCTCAAGGTGAAGGGCAAGCGCAGCTTCCGGGCCCAGTCGCTGATCGGTCGCGGCAGCGGGGAGGCCTACCAGATGGCCTTCTCCGGTCAGGGCATCGTCGTCGTCCAGCCCAGTGAGGACAGCACCGACCGTCTCCGGGTCCGGGGCTGAGGGGGAGCAACCACACCATGCAGAGCCCGCTTTTCGCCTTCAACGACCAGCAGACCCAGGAGCGCTGGAGCCTGCAGAACCAGCAGATGCTCCGGGTCGCCCTGGAGGGCCACGAGGACGTCCTCGCCCGCAAGGGCACCATGGTCGCCTACCAGGGACTCGTCGAGTTCGACGCCGAGTTCCAGAGCAACAGCGCGTCCCGCGCGCGTGCGCAGACCGGTGAGGGACTCGACCTGATGCGCTGCCACGGGCAGGGCACCGTCTACCTCGCCAACCTCGCCCAGCGCATCCACGTCATGGAGGTGGATCACGACGGGCTGACGGTCGACAGCAGCTATGTGCTCGCGATGGACTCCTCGCTGCACCACGAGGTGATCGCCGTCGACAGCCTGTACGGCATCTCCGGCTCCGGGAAGTACCAGCTCAACATCACCGGCAACGGCAAGGTCGCCCTGATGACCTCGGGCATGCCGCTGCTGATGCAGGTGACGCCGGACAAGTACGTCAACTGCGACGCCGACGCGATCGTCGCCTGGTCCACGTCCCTGCGTGTGCAGATGCAGGCCCAGACCCACTCCTCCGGGGTGTGGCGGCGCCGCGGCAGCACCGGCGAGGGCTGGGAGCTCAGCTTCATGGGCACCGGCTTCGCGCTCGTCCAGCCCAGCGAGCTGCTGCCGCCGCAGAACGCCCAGATCGGCTCGGGTCTCGCCGCGCAGTACGGCGTGGGACAGCAGGGCGTCCGCGGCCAGAACCAGGGCAACGTCTGGAGCTGACGGGGACGGGCACAGGGGTGGGGGCGACCGCCCGGGCGGTCGCCCCCACCCCTGTGTCAGACGCCCAGTCTCGTCCGGGTCGCTTCCACCAAACGGGTGACCGAGGTGTCGGCCACGTCCGCCACCGCGTCGTACGGGAACCAGCGCAGGTCGAGGGACTCGTCGCTGATCGCCTCGACGGCTCCGGACGGAGCCAGTGCCGCGTACTGGACGTCCAGGTGCCAGGCACAGGGTGTGAGGTGGCGGTCCAGTCGCACGGGCCCGCCGGGCACCAGTGCCAGACCCGTGATGCCGGACTCCTCCGTCGCCTCCCGCAGGGCCGCCGCCGCGAGCGAGACGTCACCTGGCTCGCAGTGGCCGCCCATCTGGAGCCACATCCGCAGCTTCCGGTGCAGGGTCAGCAGGACCCGGCCCCGCTCGGGATCGATCACCAGGCCGCTCGCCGTGAGGTGACCGTCCGTACAGGCCTTCCACATGCCGTCCGGATGCGCCGCGAGATGGTCCAGATAGGTCCGGCGCAGCTCGGGCTGGTCCTCGTACCCCTTGAGCACGAGGACCGCGTCGTCGTGAAGGCTCACTCGGCGTCGTCGTCCTTGCTCTCGCTCTCGCCCTCGTCCTTCTTCTTGAGGTCGGGCTTGCCGGCGGCCTCGCCGAGCATCTTGTCCAGCTCGGAGAAATCGATCTGCTCGCGGTGCACGAAACCGTCCGGGTCGTCCAGGTCGGTCGCCGTCGGCAGCATGTCCGGGTGCGCCCACAGGGCGTCCCGGCCGTCGACCCCGCGCGCGTCGGTGAGCGAGGCCCACAGGCGCGAGGCGTCGCGCAGCCGCCGCGGGCGCAGCTCCAGACCGATCAGCGTGGCGAACGTCTGCTCCGCCGGGCCGCCCGAGGCGCGGCGGCGGCGCAGCGTCTCGCGCAGCGCGTCGGCCGACGACAGCCGCGGCTTGGCCGCGGCGTGCACCACGGCGTCCACCCAGCCCTCGACGAGCGCCAGCGCCGTCTCCAGACGAGCCAGGGCGGCCTTCTGCTCCGGCGTGTCCTCCGGCTGGAACATGCCCTGCTGGAGGGCCTCCTGCAACTGCTCGGGATTCTGCGGGTCGAACTGACCGACCACGTCCTCGAGCTTGCCGGTGTCGACCTTGATCCCGCGCGCGTAGCCGTCGACGGCGCCGAACAGGTGCGAGCGCAGCCACGGGACGTGCGCGAACAGGCGCTGGTGGGCGGCCTCGCGCAGGGCGAGGTACAGCCGCACCTCCTCCCTGGAGACGCCCAGGTCCTTGCCGAACGTCTCGATGTTCAGCGGCAGCAGCGCGGCCCGGCCGGCCGGGCCCAGCGGCAGGCCGATGTCGGACGAGCCGACGACCTCGCCGGCGAGCACGCCGACGGCCTGTCCGATCTGCGTGCCGAACATGGCGCCGCCCATGGAGCGCATCATGCCGATCAGCGGGCCCGCCATGGCCTGCATCTCCTCCGGCAGCACGTCGCCCATCGCGTTCCCGACGCGCTCGGCCACCGGGTCGACCAGCTCCCGCCACGCCGGAAGGGTGGCTTCCACCCACTCCGCGCGGCTCCAGGCCACGGCGGAGTGGGCGCCCGACGGCAGGGAGGTCGCGTCGTCCAGCCACAGGTCGGCCAGACGGACCGCCTCCTCCACGGCCCTGCGGTCGGCGGGGCCGACGCTCGCGTCCTTCGAACCCTCCGCGGTGCCCTGCGAAACGGTCTGCCGGGCGATCTGCTTGGCCATGTCCCAGTTCACCGGCCCGCCCTCGTAGGAGAGCATCTGGCCGAGCTGCTGGAACGCTGCGCCCAGGTCGGTGGGGTTCAACGACCCGAACATCGCGGCGAACGGATTGTCCGCGCCCGGGCCGCCAAAGCCTCCGGCTCCGGGCACGCCGAAGCCGAACGGGTTGGCCGGGCCCTGACCACCACCGCTCTGCGGGTCCTTCTTCTTGCCCTCGTCGCCGTCGTCCGGCTCCTCCGGCGGAAGGCCGAATCCGAATGGGGTGTCACTCACGGGTTTCCTCGGCTGGTAGGGCCACCGGTTCTTTCCGGCGGCACGGCTGCCCGACAACACCACCCAGCGTAGACACCTGAAGCGGTTCGGGCCTCGGTGCTTCGCCGACAGGAGGCCTGCGGCAGGATGGATGCCACCTGGTACGCACGCGTCGCTCGCGCTCGTACTGAAGACAACCGCTGGAGACGCCCGGTGAGTTCCCCAGATCCACAGGTTCGCGCAGCGCGAAACGACCCGGCCCGCCCGTCGCCCGACCACCGTCCCTCGACGACGGCGCTTCCCGCCGACAGAACGGCTGCCCCGCGCGGGCCCGTCGTCGCGGTCACCGGTGCCGCGTCCGGCGTCGGCGCGCTGCTCACCGCGCGGCTCGCCGCCTCGGAGGAGATCAAGCAGGTCATCGCCATCGACGAGCGGCGCGGCGAGTGCGCCGAGGCGCTCTGGCACATCCTGGACGTACGGGACCCGGCCATCGCGGACAGGCTGCGCGGGGCCGACGTGGTGGTCCATCTCGCGCTCGACCTCGACCTGGAGACCGACGCCGCCGCCCGGACGGCCTACAACGTGCGGGGGACGCAGACGGTGCTGACGGCCGCGGCGGCCGCCGGGGTGCACCGCGTGGTGCTGTGCACGTCGACGATGGTCTACGGGGCGCTGCCGGACAACGAGCTGCCGCTGTCCGAGGACGCGGAGCTGCGGGCCACGGCGGAGGCCACGGGGGTCGGCGACCTCCTGGAGATCGAGCGGCTCGCGCGCCGGGCGCCCAGGGCGCACCCGGGGCTCAATGTCACGGTCGTGCGTCCCGCCGTGCTGGTGGGGGGCACCGACACCGCGCTGACCAGGTACTTCGAGTCACCCAGGTTGCTCGTGGTGGCCGGGTCGCGGCCCGCGTGGCAGTTCTGCCACGTCGAGGATCTGTGCAGTGCCCTGGAGTACGCCGTCCTGGAGAAGGTCGACGGCGAGCTGGCCGTCGGCTGCGACGGATGGCTGGAGCAGGAGGAGGTCGAGGAGCTCAGCGGGATCCGGCGGATGGAGCTGCCGTCGGCGGTCGCGCTCGGCGCGGCGGCCCGGTTGCACCGGATCGGGCTCACCCCTTCCCCGGCCGGGGACCTGGCGTACACGATGCACCCCTGGGTGGTGAGCGGGAGTCGGCTGCACGACGCCGGGTGGCGGCCCGCGCACACCAACGAGGAGGTGCTCGCGGAGCTGCTGGAGGAGGTGTCCGGCAGGCACACGGTCGCCGGCCGGCGCCTGGGGCGCAAGGACGCGACGGCGGCGGGTGCCGCGGGAGCGACGGTGGCACTGCTGGGCGCGGCGGCGGTGGTGCGACGGGCGCGCAAGGCCCGGCGCCGGATCTGACGTGTCCCCGAGGGAGGCTCCGGACGGGCACACGCGTGCCGGGCGACGACGCCGTTCCGCGTTGTCGCCGGGGTGGGGCACGATGGGGGCATGGCATCCACGCACGATCACCCGGGTGAGCAGGCCGCACAGGACCCGATCAAGCTGATCTCGATCCGCGACACACCGCTGTCCGTGGACGAGGTCCTCCGCGCGGTCGGGGACGACGCGGCCGGTGGGACGGCGCTGTTCGTGGGGACGGTGCGCAACCACGACGGGGGCGCCGACGTCGAGGGTCTCGGCTATTCGTGCCACCCCGGCGCCGAGGACGAGATGCGGCGGATCGCCGGGAAGGTCGCCGCCGAGTACCCCGTTCGGGCGCTGGCCGCCGTGCACCGTGTGGGGGACCTCAGGGTCGGCGACCTCGCCGTGGTCGTCGGCGTGTCGTGTCCGCACCGGGGGGAGGCCTTCGAGGCCTGCCGGAAGCTGATCGACGACCTCAAGCACGAGGTGCCCATCTGGAAGCACCAGAGGTTCTCCGACGGGACCGAGGAGTGGGTCGGCGCGTAGCGCTGTCGTTGCGGGGTGGTGGTCGGGCGGCGGGAGGGCGGGTCGGCGCGTAGCGCTGTCGTTGCGGGGTGGTGGTCGGGCGGCGGGAGGGCGGGTCGGCGCGTAGCGCTGTCGTTGCGGGGTGGTGGCCGGGCGGTGGGGCCTGCTCAGCGGGGCCGTACCCCCGGTTGCGTAACCCCACCCCCGGCGTGAGCGTTGTCACTGCGGATGGTTAATCTGCTGATCAGTCAGTGTTGCGGAGGCTCATGGGGTTGGGAGGTCGGCATGGCGGCGCTTGCCTGGTTGCTGATTCCGCTTGTGGCCGCGATCGGAGCGGGGCTGTGGGGCAGTTGGGCCAACCGCACGCGCAAGGTGCGGAGCGACGGTCCCGAACTCATCGGTTACGCCCGGTTCCGCGAGGCCATGGAAAGGCCGCGCCCGGGCAGCTGAAGGACGATCACAGCAGGCCACGGCGTAGGGAGCGAGCAGGGCCGCCCGTCCGGGCGGCCCTGACGGTGTGCTGACAGGCCTGTCCCGTACTGTCGAGGCATGCCACGCCGCACCGCGACGATGCTCGCCTCCACCCTGATACTGATCGCGCTCCTGTGCGTGGGAGTGTTCCTTCCCGTGCCCTACTCGGAGATGTCCCCGGGGCCGACGGTGAACACGCTGGGTGAGCACGACGGCGAGCCGGTGCTGAGGATCTCCGGGCACGAGACCTACCCGACGGACGGTCACCTCAACATGACCACGGTGCGGGTCACCGGTGCCGACTACCGGATGAACCTCGTCGAGGCCGTCTACGGATGGCTCGCGCACGACAACAAGGTCGTCCCGCACGAGACCCTCTACCCCGACGGCAAGACGGAGGAGGAGACCACCCAGGAGAACGCCGAGGAGTTCAGCCAGTCCCAGGAGAGCGCCAAGGTCGCGGCCCTGAGGGAACTCGACGTCCCGGTGAAGTCCTGGGTGATCGTCTCCACGGTGGTCAAGGGGTCCCCGTCCGAGGGCAAGCTGCACGCGGGCGACGTGATCAAGGCCGTCGACGGCGAGGCGGTGAAGGAGCCGGCCGACGTCGCCGAGCGGGTGACCGAGCACAAGCCGGGCGAGGACGTCGTCTTCACCATCGTGCCGGCCAAGGAGCAGGCCGCCGCCGAGAAGGAGAACCGGACGGCGACGAGGACCGAGAAGGTGACGATCACCACCACGACCTCCGAGGACGGCGGCGAGAAGCGCGCCGTCGTCGGGATCTCCGCCGGGACCGACCACACCTTCCCGTTCACCGTCGACATCAAGCTCGCCGACGTCGGCGGGCCGAGCGCGGGCCTGATGTTCGCCCTCGGCATCTACGACAAGCTCACCCCGGGCAGCCTGACCGGTGGCAGGTTCGTCGCCGGCACCGGCACGATCGACGACGACGGCAAGGTGGGGCCGATCGGCGGCATCCAGATGAAGACGGTCGGCGCACGCGGCAAGGGCGCCGAGTACTTCCTCACGCCCGCCGGCAACTGCGCGTCCGCCGCCGAGGACACCCCGGAGGGCCTCACCCTGGTAAAGGTGGACACCATCGACGACGCCCTGGACGCCCTGGCGGACATCCGCTCCGGCGACACCTCGGACCTGCCGACGTGCACGGCGTCCTGACCGGCCCCGCTACTCCTCGAACGTGGCCGCCAGCGCCTGAGCCAGGCCCGGGACCAGCTCGGAGCCGGTGAGGACCTCCGTGGCGGAGTCCTTCTCACGCAGCCGCAGAGCCGACTCGCGGGCCCCGTCGCGCAGCACCGCGACCGTCATCCGCACCTCCTGACGCTCCGGGTGCCGTGCCACCCACTTCGTCAGCGCGGCCTCGTCCAGATCCTCGGGGACCTGGGCCTCGGCCGACGGCGGCAGCATCAGCCGTTCCACGGTCAGGGCGCAGCCGGTCACCGCGTCGGGCCAGGCGATGGTGCCCAGGAACTCGTCGAGCGGCTTGCCCGTGGGAATCTCGTCCTGCTCGATCGGGGTGAGAGCGGCCGTCTCCTGTGCGTCGCCCAGACCGAGCCGGTCCGCGAGTGAGGGCTGTTCGGCCCGCAGCCGGACGGTGTCGACGAGGGCGAACAGGCGGGCGGGCTGGTCCCAGCCGAGGCCGGAGACGTACTCGTCGATCTCGAGCACGGCCCGGGTGAGCGGGTTGGCCGCCATGGGTGTGTTGGACATGGTCACAATCCTCTCTCGTTCCTGGCCGGAATCGGGAACCGAGTAAAGCGTGAGTAAGTTGCATAGGTGTGGGTCCACGATCAGGGGGCACCACACACGGTCCGTGAAGACGCGGGCCTGACGAATCAACAGCGAACTTCGAGGTGCCTACCTTGGCTTTCCAGATGCCGGACCGCGGCGGAGGCCCGACGGGGCCACGGATCAGAGTGGGCCGCCCGTCCCGGCGGGTCCGGACCCTGCTCATGACACTGGGCGTCCTGGCCGTCCTCGGCATGGTGTTCACCATGTTCGCGGGCTTCTGGACCGACTGGCTGTGGTATCGCTCGGTCAACTACTCGTCGGTGTTCACGACGACCCTGTGGACCAAGATCGGGCTGTTCTTCGTCTTCGGTCTGCTGATGGCCCTCGCGGTCGGCTTCAACGTCTGGCTGGCACACCGGATGCGGCCGCCGCTGAGCGCCATGTCCATGGAGCAGCAGAACCTCGACCGGTACCGGATGGGCATCGCCCCGTACAAGAAGTGGCTGCTGCTCGGCATCACCGCGCTGGTGGGCCTGATCGCCGGCGCCTCGGCGTCGAGCCAGTGGCGGACCTGGCTGATGTGGGTCAACGGCGTGTCCTTCGGCCAGAAGGACCCGCAGTTCAAGCTCGACGTCTCCTTCTACGCCTTCGACCTGCCCTGGTACCGCTTCCTGCTCGGCTTCGGCTTCGCCGCCACGATCCTGGCGCTGATCGCCGCCGCGCTCACCCACTACCTGTACGGCGGACTCCGCATCACCAGTCCGGGCGCGCGCGCCACGGCCGCGGCCACCGGACACCTGTCGGTGCTCCTCGGCGTCTTCGTGACCCTGAAGGCGGTCGCCTACTGGCTCGACCGGTACGGACTGGCGGTGAAGTCGAGCGACTTCAAGGCCACCGACAGCTGGACGGGCCTCAGGTACGTCGACGCCAACGCCTATCTGCCGGCCAAGACGATCCTGTTCTGCATCGCCGTGATCTGCGCGCTGCTGTTCTTCGCCACCCTGTGGCGGCGCACCTGGCAGCTGCCCGTGATCGGCTTCGGTCTGATGGTGCTGTCGGCGATCCTCATCGGCGGCCTGTACCCGGCGATCGTGCAGAAGTTCCAGGTCCAGCCGAACGAGCAGGCCAAGGAGGCGCCGTACGTCGAGAAGAACCTCAAGGCCACGCGTGAGGCCTACGGCATCGACGACTCGCAGGTCACCGAGTACCCGGGCACCAGCCAGACCGAGGACAAGACCCGGCTGCGGGACGACGTCGACAACACGGCGAGCATCCGGATCATGGACCCGAACATCGTCTCGCCGACGTTCCAGCAGCTCCAGCAGATCAGGAACTACTACGCGTTCCCGACCAACCTGGACGTGGACCGGTACAGCAAGGACGGGAAGGACCAGGACACGGTCATCGGTCTGCGCGAGCTGAACCTCGACGGCATCCCGAAGCGGAACTGGATCAACGACCACTTCCGGTACACGCACGGATACGGGGTCGTCGCCGCCGAGGGCACCAGCGCCGACGCCGGCGGCCGTCCCGAGTTCACCGAGTCCGACCTGCCCTCCAAGGGCGACCTCGGGTCGTACGAGCAGCGCGTGTACTACGGCGAGCGGACGACGACGTACTCGATCGTCGGCGGTCCCCAGAAGGAGATCGACTACTCCGACGACAGCGGCGAGAAGACCTACAGCTACAAGGGCGACAGCGGGGTCGACCTCGAGAACCCGGTGAACCGGGCCGCCTACGCGGTCGCGTTCAGCGAGCCGCAGATCCTGTACTCGGGTGCGATCGGCGAGGGTTCGCGGATCCTGTACAACCGCACGCCCAAGGAGCGCGTCGAGGCGATCGCCCCGTGGCTGACCATCGACGGCGACGCCTACCCGGCGGTCGTGGACGGCCGCATCCAGTGGATCGTCGACGCCTACACCACCACCAACGGTTATCCGTACGCGTCGCGGACGACCCTCGGCGACACCACGGCCGACTCGCTGACCGCCACCAACGACCAGCGCGCGGTGGTGGCCCAGCAGAACCAGGTCAACTACATCCGCAACTCGGTGAAGGCGACGGTCGACGCGTACAGCGGCGAGGTCAAGCTCTACCAGTGGGACACCCAGGACCCCGTCCTGAAGACCTGGATGAAGGCCTTCCCGGACACGGTGGAGCCGAAGACCGAGATCTCCGACGCGCTGATGGCCCACCTGCGGTACCCGCAGGACCTGTTCAAGGTGCAGCGCGAACTGCTGACCCGCTACCACGTGAAGGACGCCACGACGTTCCTCTCCGGCAGCGAGGTGTGGCAGGTGCCGGACGACCCGACCAACAAGACGGGCGACGCGGTGCCTCCCTACTACCTGAGCATGAGGATGCCCGACCAGCAGGAGCAGACCTTCTCGCTCACCACGACGTTCACACCGAACGGCCGTGACAACCTCAGCGCCTTCATGGCGGTGAACGCCGATCCGGGCACCGAGGACTACGGCAAGATCAGAGTGCTGAAACTGCCGACCAGCACCACGGTCGCCGGACCCAAACAGGTCCAGAGCCAGTTCAACTCCGAACAGGACATCGCCGAGTCCATCAGGCTGCTGAGGGGCGGTGACTCCGAGGTCGAGTACGGCAACCTCCTGGCCGTCCCGCTCGACGGGGGACTGCTCTACGTGGAGCCGGTCTACGTGCGCGGTGGCGGACTGAAGTACCCGCTGCTGCGGAAGGTGCTGGTGACCTACGGAGGCCAGACCGCCTTCGAGGACACCCTCGAGCAGGCCCTCGACAAGGTCTTCGGGGGTGAGGGCACGACCACCGAGCCGCCACCGGGCGAGGACGAGGGAACCGGCGAGGAGGAAGGCACGACGCCACCTCCGACGTCCGACAACCCCACGGTCCAGGAAGCGCTGAACGACGCCCAGAAGGCCTTCGAGGCCGGCCAGGAAGCCCTGAAGAAGAACGACTGGGAGGCCTACGGCAAGGCGCAGAAGGACCTGGAGGAAGCGCTGCGCAAGGCCGAGCAGGCCCAGGCGGCTGAAGGGGGCGGTGGCGCCGGCGGGACCGCCGCTCCCAGCGCGAGCCCGAGCAGTTAGCGAGCAGGCTGGTCAAACGCCCACCCCGCGCCGTGCTACGGTTGCAACACAACGGCGCGGGGTGGAGCAGCTCGGTAGCTCGCTGGGCTCATAACCCAGAGGTCGCAGGTTCAAATCCTGTCCCCGCTACTCAGGTCGCGAAGCAGGCGACGCCAAAGGCCCGGATTCCTCAAGGAATCCGGGCCTTTGTGATGGGCGAACGCATGTGCCTGGGCGGTGACGGCCGCGCCGCGGACGGGAGTTGGCCGATCTGTGTTTGACTTGTCTCTCTGTGGGCATGTCGACAAAACGCTGTAGTGACCTCACTGACTGCGGTATACCAGGTGTACCCAGGTTGCAGGTGGTGCGACGATGGATGTTATGGGGGACAAGGCAACTCTGTTCGGGACTGGGCGTTTTGTGCAGTCCTCCCCTTGGGAGGACCCCCGTGACGAGACGGGGGAGGCCGCCGACGAGGCGGCCGAGGAGTTGCGTCAACGGCTCGCAGCCGAGGCCGGCGACGTCGAGGCGATGAGCGTCCTCGGCGCCATGCTGCTGCGCCGCGGTGATCTCGACGGAGCCGAACCCCATCTGCGTGCCGCCACCACCGCGGGCGACCGCGCCGCCGCCAACAACCTGGGTGTCCTGCTGCACCAGCGGGGCTACGCCGACGAGGCCGCGGGCTGGTGGCGGATCGCCGCCGTGGCCGGCTCCACCGCGGCTGCGCACGCGCTCGGCCGCCACCACCGGGAGCGCGGCGACGAACCCGCCGCCGAGTACTGGCTGCGCCAGTCCGCCGAGCAGGGGCACACCCTCGGCGCGTACGCCCTCGCCGACCTGCTGGAGCACCGCGGGGACACGGCGCAGGCCGAGCGCTGGATGCGGGCCGCCGCCGAGCGGGGGCACCGGGAAGGGGCGTACCGGCTGGCCCGCGCGCTGGACCGCAGGGCCGCGCGGGAGAGCGACGCCGCCGAGCTGATGCGGGAGGCCGAGCAGTGGTACCGGCAGGCCGCCGCGCGCGGGCACCGCCGGGCCGCGCTGCACCTCGGGACGATCCTGGAGCGGCGCGGCGAGCTCAAGGAGGCCGGCCGCTGGTACCTGACATCCGCCAAGGACGGCGAGGTCCGGGCCGCCTGCGCGCTCGGCTTCCTGCTGCGCGACGCCGGGGACACCGAGAACGCCGCCGTGTGGTGGCTGCGGGCCGCGCAGAACGGCGACGGCAACGCCGCCAACGCGCTGGGCGCGCTGCACGCCGAGCGGGGCGAGACCCAGACCGCCGAGCGCTGGTACCGGGCCGCGATGGACGCCGGTGACATCAACGGCGCGTACAACCTCGGGCTGCTCTGCGCCGACCAGGGCCGGACCGCCCAGGCCGAGCAGTGGTACCGCCGGGCCGCGTACGCCGGTCACCGCGAGGCTGCGAACGCGCTGGCGATCCTGCTGCTGCGGGCCGGGGACGAGACCGGGGCGGAGCCGTGGTTCTCCAAGGCCGCGGAGGCCGGCAGCGTGGACGCCGCCTTCAACCTCGGCATCCTGCACGCGGGCCGGGGCGAGGAGCGGTCCGCGCTGCGCTGGTACGAGCAGGCGGCGGCCGCCGGGCATATGGAGGCGGCGCTCCAGGTCGGAATGGCGCGGCTGCGGGAGGGCGAGGAGGGAGAGGCGGAGCGGTTCCTGCGGTGCGCGGCGGGCGGGGGGAGCGCGGAGGCCGCGTACCGGCTGGCGACGGTGCTGGACGCCCGCAGGCCGCCGGAACCCGCGCACGAGCTGGGAGAGCCCGTGAACCGGCGCAGCGAGTGCGAGGAGTGGTACGAGCGGGCGGCCTCCCAGGGGCACCGGCGGGCCCAGGTGCGGGTCGGGATGCTCGCGGCGGCCCGGGGGGATGTGGCGGAGGCGGCGCGCTGGTACCGGGAGGCGGCGGAGGCGGGGTCGCGCAACGGCGCCTTCAACCTGGGGCTGCTGCTGGCCCGTGAGGGCAGCGAGCCGGAGGCGGCCGTGTGGTGGACCCGGGCGGCCGATGCGGGGCACGGGCGGGCGGCGCTGCGGCTCGCGCTGGTCTACGCGCGGCGAGGGGAGCTCGCGGAGGGGCAGCGGTGGGCCGAGCGGGCGGCGACGCTGGGGCCTGTGGCGGTCACGGAGCGGGCGGCGCGGCTGCGGGACGCGTTGCGTGAGGAACTGTCGGCGTGAGGCTGGACGGGAGTGTCGCGAGGCCCGGAGTTCGCGGGGTGCCGCTGCGCCCGTCCGTGCCGCCGGCCCGGCTGCCCGCAGCTCCCGGATTTGCTTCTGCCGGGCGTCTTGACGTAGTGTTCCATTCATCGACGCGGGGTGGAGCAGCTCGGTAGCTCGCTGGGCTCATAACCCAGAGGTCGCAGGTTCAAATCCTGTCCCCGCTACTGAAGGCCGAGGGCCGGAATCCGAAAGGATTCCGGCCCTCGGCCTTTGGCCCCGGCGCCCGTAGGCGCCGGGGCTTTCGCTTGCGCCTGTGGTGTGCCGCCTAAGCCGCCGCGCAGTTCGGGCAGACTCCGCGGTACGTCACCTCGACGTCGGAGACCGTGAAACCGAAGCGCTCCGTGTCGGGGAGGTCGGCCAGCGGATTGCCGATCGGGTGGACGTCGCGGATCGCGCCGCACTGCGCGCACACCAGGTGGTGGTGCGGGCGGTGCGCGTTGGGGTCGTACCGCTTGGCCCGCTTGTCCGTGGCGACCTCCAGCACCTCGCCGAGCGAGACCAGCTCGCCCAGGGTGTTGTAGACGGTCGCCCGCGAGATCTCGGGCAGCTTGGTGACGGCCCTGGCGTGCACCTCGTCGGCCGTCAGGTGGACGTGCTCGCCGTCGAGGACCTCGGCCACGACACGGCGCTGCGCGGTCATCCGCCATCCACGTCCACGGAGCCGTTCCAAAAGGTCACTCATAGGCACCAGCCTAACAGCAGGGGGACATGAGTCCCGAACGGGTGTGACTTTGGAGCTTTACTTGACTTAGACATTGTCCATTGTAGGATCGAGCTCGGATTTGGCCAAGGAACGGTTTGGTCAGCGATGACGCAGGAGGCGCACGTGACGCAGGGACCGCTCACTACGGAAGCCGGTGCCCCGGTAGCCGACAACCAGAACAGCGAGACCGCGGGCGTCGGTGGCCCGGTCCTCGTTCAGGACCAGCTCCTCATCGAGAAGCTGGCCCACTTCAACCGTGAGCGCATCCCGGAGCGTGTGGTGCACGCCCGCGGTGCCGGTGCCTACGGCACCTTCACGGTGACCGCCGACGTCACGCAGTACACGCGGGCCGCGTTCCTCTCCGAGGTCGGCAAGCAGACGGAGACCTTCCTGCGCTTCTCGACGGTGGCCGGCAACCTGGGCGCCGCGGACGCCGTGCGCGACCCGCGCGGTTTCGCGCTGAAGTTCTACACCGAGGAGGGCAACTACGACCTCGTCGGCAACAACACCCCGGTGTTCTTCATCCGGGACGCGATCAAGTTCCCGGACTTCATCCACACCCAGAAGCGCGACCCGTACACGGGCTCGACGGAGGCGGACAACGTCTTCGACTTCTGGGGCCTGTCCCCGGAGTCCACGCACCAGGTGACCTGGCTGTTCGGCGACCGTGGCATCCCGGCGTCGTACCGCCACATGGACGGCTTCGGCTCGCACACCTACCAGTGGAACAACGAGGCCGGCGAGGTCTTCTGGGTCAAGTACCACTTCAAGACGGACCAGGGCATCAAGAACCTGACCGCCGAGGAGGCCGAGATCCTCGCGGGCAAGGACCCCGACTCCCACCAGCGGGACCTGCGCGAGGCCATCGAGCGCGGCGAGTTCCCGTCCTGGACGGCTTACGTCCAGGTGATGCCGGCGGCCGACGCGGCCACGTACCGCTTCAACCCGTTCGACCTGACCAAGGTCTGGCCGCACGCGGACTACCCGCTGATCGAGTTCGGCAAGCTGGAGCTCAACCGCAACCCGGAGAACATCTTCGCCGAGGTCGAGCAGTCCGCCTTCAGCCCCGCCCACTTCGTGCCGGGCATCGGTCCCTCCCCGGACAAGATGCTCCAGGGCCGCCTCTTCGGCTACAGCGACGCCCAGCGCTACCGCATCGGCATCAACGCCGACCAGCTGCCGGTGAACCGCCCGCACGCCACCGAGGCGCGCACCAACTCCCGTGACGGCTACCTGTACGACGGCCGCCACAAGGGCGCGAAGAACTACGAGCCGAACAGCTTCGGCGGCCCGACCCAGACGGGTCGTCCGCTGTGGCAGCCCATCACGGTGACCGGCGTCACCGGTGAGACGGTCACCCCCGTCCACGCCGAGGACAACGACTTCGTCCAGGCGGGCAACCTGTACCGGCTGATGACGGAGGAGGAGAAGGAGCGCCTGGTCAAGAACCTGGCGAACGCCATCTCCGGCGTCACCCGTGACGAGATCGCCGACCGCGCGATCAACAACTTCCGTCAGGCGGACGAGGACTTCGGCAAGCGGCTGGAGGCCGCGGTCCAGGCCCTGCGCGGCTGATTCCAGCGCTGGACCGCTTGTCGAAGAACGGGCCGGACCCCTCCCGGGGTCCGGCCCGTTCGGCATGTCACTACGCCGGTACCTGCGGGGCCCGCTGCCGCCGGGGCGCCCAGCAGCGGATGATGTCGCGGACCGAGACGATGCCGGCGGGCCCGCCCCGGTCCAGGACGATCAGGTGGCGGAACCCTCCGTGGGTCATGGCGGCGGCGGCCTCCTCCAGGGTCCAGGACGGGATGGCGAACACGACGTCGGTGGTGGTGTGGGCATGTACGTGCTCGGTGTCGGGGTCCTGGCCGAGCCCGACGGAGTTGAGCACGTCCCGCTCGGTGAGGATGCCGATGCCGGTGCCGTCGGGATCGAGGACCACGGCCGCGCCCACCCGGCGGGCGGACATCAGGGCGGCGGCCTGGCGGAGGGTGTGGGTGGGGCCGATGGTGAGGACCACGGTGCTCATGGCGTCACGGACGAGCATGGATGGAGCCACCTCCTACCGGAAAACGCGAGGTCATGGACGAGGGGGTCCGCTCGTTCGCGGTTTCACAAGTTCACAAGTGGGGGGACTCTCAGGGTGGCAGGCGGAGCGGGGGGCAACAAGGGGGCGCGTGCGGCCGATCGGGGGCGCGCACGCTCGTTCCGCGCCGCTCAGTAACGCTGGTTGAGGTACCCCAGCAGCTCGTCGTGCAGCAGCCCGTTCGACGCGGCCGCGTTGCCGCTGTGCGGGCCGGGGCGGCCGTCGAGTCCGGTGAAACTGCCGCCCGCCTCC
This sequence comes from Streptomyces sp. 12E, assembly GCF_055633275.1. NCBI lineage: Bacteria > Bacillati > Actinomycetota > Actinomycetes > Kitasatosporales > Streptomycetaceae > Streptomyces > Streptomyces sp. 12E. The sequence continues at coordinate 4,850,678 of NZ_JBVNCJ010000001.1, forward strand.
GTCACCACGATCGCGGTGGCGGCCATGTCCCACAGCGACAGCTCGGGCTCGGCGCACAGGTCGACCGACCCCTCGGCGACCATCATGTACGGCCAGAAGTCCCCGTAGGCGCGCGTGCGCCACACCTCGCGGGTGAGGTCGAGGAAGCCGTCAAGGCGCCCCTGCTCCTCCCAGCCGCTGAGGGAGGAGTACGCGAAGGAGGCGTCGGAGAGCCGGGAGACCCGGGAGACGTGCAGCCGGGAGGCCGACGACAGGCTGCGGCCGGTGTAGGCGCCGTGTCCCCGCGCGGCCCACCAGCGGCGGCCGAGGGCGGGGGCGGAGACCACCCCGACGACCGGCTGGAATCCTCCCTCACCGGCCTCCGTCAGGGAGATCAGCGTGGCCCACACGGGGACCCCGCGCACGTAGTTCTTGGTGCCGTCGATCGGGTCGATCACCCAGCGCCGGGGCCCCGTCCCCTCCACCCCGTACTCCTCGCCCAGGACCGCGTCCCTCGGGCGGGCGCGCTTGAGGTGGCCGCGGATGAGTTCCTCGGCGGCCTTGTCCGCCTCACTCACCGGCGTCATGTCCGGTTTGGTCTCCACCTTGAGGTCGAGAGCCTTGAACCGTTCCGTCGTCGCGGCGTCGGCGGCGTCCGCCAGGACATGGGCGAGACGCAGGTCGTCGAGGTAGTCGGGCATGCAACGAACGGTATCTGCCGAGGTCGGTGCGGGGCCAGCGGGGGCGGGTCCCGCGCACCCTTGACAGGGTCCGACGGCGCGTCAAACCTGACCGCAGGACCGGCCGCTCGCCCCGAGGGAGGCGAAGATGCCTGCAGCGCGGGAATCCCTGCTGGACGCCGCTTACACGGCACTGGCGCGCCGGCCGTGGTCCGCGGTGCGGATGGTGGACGTGGCCGCCGCGGCCGGGGTCTCCCGCCAGACGCTGTACAACGAGTTCGGCAGCAAGGACGGGCTCGCCCGGGCCCTCGTCCGCAGGGAGGCCGACGGTTACCTGGCCGGCGTCGACCGTGCCCTCACCGGCCACGTGGACCCGCGCGACCGGCTGGCCGCGACCGCCGAGTGGACCACCGCAAGCGCCCGGGAGAACGCCCTGGTCCGCGCCATGCTCACCGGCTGCTGGGGCGAACGCCTGCCCGCCCCGGGCCTCGCGGCCGTGGCGTCCGGCTCCGCCGTGCCCGCGCAGCGCGGCGCCGACGGCCCGCTGCCCTCACCCGCCGACTTCGTCGCCCTCGTCCGCGACCGTGCCGTCGCCGCCTTGGCGGGACCCGGCGTCCCCGGGTCCGACGCCGCCGACCTGGCCCGCTCCTGCGAGCTGGTGGTCCGCCTCGCCCTGTCCTGCGTCACCGCGCCCCCGGCCGGCAGCGGCGTCGCCGACCTGGTGCGCGGCGTCCTGCGCCGGCAGCCGGTGGTGCCGTAGCGGACGCTCAGTGCGCGGACCCCGACAGCTGCAGCCCGATCACACCGACGATCACGAACGTGATCGACACGATCTTCAGGGTCGACACCAGGTCCCCGAGGAACACCATCCCGTAGATGGCCGTCCCCGCCGCGCCGATGCCCGTCCACACCGCGTACGCGGGCCCCACGTCCAGCTTCTTCAGCGCCAGGGTCAGCAGTCCGAAGCTGCCCAGCGCGAACGCGCAGAACGCGATGGTCGGCCACAGCCGGGTGAAGCCGTGCGACAGCTTCAGGCACACGGCGAAGCCGGTCTCGAGCAACCCGGCCACGATGACCAGCAGCCACGCCATGTGTCGTCCTCCCGCGTTCCCACGTACAGTGACCGCTTCGTCAGGTTCGGGTCCGGCTCGGTGCGATTATGCACTTACCGCCCGGAGGTCACGACAAACACCGCGGAGGTCAGTCGCCCTCCGTGCGCTCCCGCGTCGCCAGTAGTCGCCGCAGCGAGTACAGCCGCGCCGGATCCGCGTGGCCCTCGGCCACCCACGCGTCCAGCGCGCAGTCCGGCTCGTCGTGACTGCACGCGCGCGGACAGCCCTCCGTGCCCGACTCGAGGTCGGGGAAGGCGTGGATCACCCGGGACGGGTCGACGTGGGCGAGTCCGAAGGACCGCACCCCCGGTGTGTCGATCACCCAGCCCTCGGCCCCCGCCAGCGGCAGCGCCAGCGCGGACGTCGTCGTGTGCCGCCCCCGCCCGGTCACCGCGTTGACGTGTCCGGTCGTACGCCGTCGCTCCTGAGGCACCAGCGCGTTGACCAGCGTCGTCTTGCCGACCCCGGAGTGCCCCACGAAGGCGGTGATCCGGCCGTCCAGGTGCTCCCGCACCCGGTCCGCGGCCTCGCCGCTCTCCAGTTCCGCGCGGCTGGTCACGACGTACGGGATGTCGAGGTCGCCGTACAGCTCCAGCAGCTTGTCCGGCGGCGCGAGGTCCGATTTGGTCAGCACCAGCAGCGGTTCGAGACCGCCGTCGTACGCCGCGACCAGACAGCGGTCGACCAGCCGCGGGCGGGGTTCGGGGTCGGCGAGGGCGGTGACGACGGCGAGCTGGTCGGCGTTGGCGACGACGACCCGCTCGTAGGGGTCGTCGTCGTCCGCGGTACGGCGCAGCACCGACGCGCGCTCCTCGATCCGCACGATCCGCGCGAGCGTGTCCTTCTTCCCGGACAGGTCGCCCACGATCGCCACCCGGTCACCGACCACGGCCGCCTTGCGGCCCAGCTCGCGGGCCTTCATCGCCAGCACGGTCCGGTCGTCGACGAGGCAGGTCAGCCGGCCCCGGTCCACGGTGAGGACCAGCCCCGAGGCCGCGTCCTCGTGCTTGGGCCGGATGTGGGTGCGCGGCCGGTTGCCCTTGCGGTTGGGGCGGGAGCGGATGTCGTCCTCGTCGGTGTGCTTGCCGTAGCGGCGCATGGTGAACCCCTACGCCCCGAGCATTCCGGTCCACAGCTCGGGGAAGTCCGGCAGGGTCTTCGCCGTGGTCGCCACGTTCTCGATCTGCACGCCCTCGACCGCGAGGCCGATGATCGCGCCGGCGGTGGCCATGCGGTGGTCCTCGTAGGTGTGGAAGACCCCGCCGTGCAGCCGGCGCGGGCGGATGTGCAGCCCGTCGGCGGTCTCGGTGACGTCGCCGCCGAGCTCGTTGATCTCCTTGGTCAGCGCGGCCAGCCGGTCCGTCTCGTGCAGCCGCAGGTGGGCCACGCCCCGCAGGGTGGACGGGGAGTCCGCGAGGGCCGCCACGGCCGCGATGCCGGGCGTCAGCTCGCCGACCTCGCCGAGGTCCACGTCGACGCCGTGGACCGACCCGGAGCCGGTGAACACGAGCCCGAACTCGGTCAGCTCGCAGGAACCGCCCATCTCGGTGAAGATCTCCCGCAGCCGGTCACCGGGCTGGGTGGTACGGGCCGGCCAGTCCGGGACGACGACCTTGCCGCCGGTCACCAGCGCCGCCGCCAGGAACGGCTGGGCGTTGGACAGGTCCGGCTCGATGGTCAGGTCCCGGCCCAGCAGGGCGCCCGGCGTGACCCGCCAGACGTTGGGCTCGCCGCCCGATTCGGGGGTGTCCACCTGGGCGCCCACCGCGCGGAGCATGTCGACGGTCATCCGGATGTGCGGCAGGGACGGCAGCGTCTCACCGGTGTGCCGGACCTCGACACCCTGGTTGAAGCGCGGCGCGGACAGCAGCAGGGCGCTGACGAACTGGGAGGACGAGGACGCGTCGACCTCCACGGTGCCGCCGTCCAGGGCGCCGCCGCCGTGCACGGTCATCGGCAGCGCGCCGCGGTCCTCGTCGTCGATCCGGGCGCCCAGCCGGCGCAGCGCGTCGATGACGCCGTTCAGGGGACGCTCGTACGAGCGCGGGTCACCGTCGAAGCGGACGGGGCCGTCGGCCAGCGTGGCGACCGGGGGCAGGAACCGCATCACCGTGCCGGCGTTGCCGACGTCGACGGTGGCCGGGCCGCGCAGGCCGGTGGGGAGCACCCGCCAGGCCTCGCCGGTGCTGTCCGGTCCCCCCGCGACGGAGGAGCTGGACGAGACCGTCTCCTCGATCTCGACGCCCATGGCGCGCAGGGCACCGGCCATCAGCAGGGTGTCGCGGGAACGCAGCGGGCGGCGCAGCCAGCCGGGCTCGGAGGCGAGGGCGGCGAGGACGAGGGCACGGTTGGTGACCGACTTGGACCCGGGCACGTGGACCGTCGCGTCGACGGCTCCGCTCGCGTGCGGGGCGGGCCAGAGGGCGGTGTGCGCGGAGTTTCGGGCCATGGGGACCACTCTATAAGGAGGGGGAGCGGGCGGGCCGTTCGTCGGCAGCGGATCCGTCATGCCTGCTCGCACCCGCACGGCCCCGCGGCCCCGGCGACGGGTGTGCCGTGGCCCCGTGCCGCGCCCTACAGACCCAGGAGCCACCTGCCCCCGCCCAGCACCGCGCAGAGCGACACCGCGTGGAACAGGAACAGCCACAGGCCCGCCGGCACGTGGGTCAGGCGCGAGAGCTGGTCCGCGTCCGAGTCGCCCGCGCCGCCGCGTGACCGCTTGGCCTGGAGCTCGAAGGGCGGGCGCACCCCGCCCAGGAGCAGGAACCAGACCACGGCGTACGCGAACGCCGCCTGCACCTGGGGCCCGGTCAGCCAGGACACCAGGACGAACGTGCCGCCCGCCACGAGCACCGACACCGCCCCGTACGCGTTGCGGATCATCACCAGCATCGCCACCAGCAGCGCCGTGGCCAGCCACAGCAGCAGCGTGATGCGGCCGGCGCCGAGCAGCGCGGCACCGCCCAGTCCCAGCAGCGGGGGAGCGGTGTAGCCGGCGGCGGCCGTGAGGATCATGCCGATGCCGTGCGGTTTCCCGCGGCTGACGGTCAGACCGCTGGTGTCCGAGTGCAGACGTATTCCCGTCAGCGTGCGGCCGGTGAGCAGCGCCACCAGGCCGTGCCCGCCCTCGTGGGCGATCGTGACGGCGTTCCGGGACAGCCGCCACAGCCCCTGAGGCACGACGACGGCGGCCGCGGCGACCAGTGTGGCGACGACCACCCACACATCCGGGGCGGGCTGGGTGCCGGAGACCTCGTCCCAGAGGGAGGAGAGTGAGGCGGACGCGGTGCTGACCATGCTTTCCATGCGTTTCGAATCGCTCCCTCTGGGCGTACGGGGTCCAGCAGTGTTGCACGAACATGCGGACGGTATGTGGGACGCCGACGGAGCAGCGATCGTTCCTGACGACGAACGGGCAGGTCAGGGACGGTGTCCCTGCTGCCCTCGGGAGGGGTCCCGGGCGACCGCTGGTACCCAGGGACCGCTTGCTCGTGATGCCCGTGGTGCGGGAACGGCGGCGGTCGGCGCCGGAAGGGGGACAGGGGATGGTGACGCACCCGATGACGTACGACCCCGTGGTCGACGGCCGGCCGCTGCCGCGGTTTCCCCCGCCGAGTCCCTTGCGGACGCCCCTGGGGAGGGCGCTGGTGCTGGTACCGGACGCCGGGCCGATGCTGACGGTCCGCTCGGGAGATCAGGTGCCCGACGCCTGGTACGGACCGCACCGGAGGATGCTCCTGGTGGACACCACGGAACACCGGCTCGTTCTCGACCTGCGGCAGGCCGGCCGCGACGGGGCCGCCTCGTTCCGCTGCCGGGTCGAGCTGATGTGCCGGGTCACCGACCCCGCCGCGGTGGTGGCACGGGGCATCCGCGACATGTGCGCCGCCTGGCACGGCCCGCTGTGCGAACGGCTGCGCAACGTGTCGCTCGGGTACGGCGCCGGGCAGTTCCGGGAGGCGGAGGACGCGCTGAACGCCGCTCTGCGGGACTTCACCGGGGACGCGGCCGTCCGGCTGTACGGCGCCCGGGCCGAGCTGTTCGGCCATGACCGCCCGCCCGGGACTCCCGGCCGAAGTCGGGTGCGTGGCACACGGCGCGGCCGGTTCGCAGCGGCGGGGCTCGACGGGTCCGAAGTGCTGCTGGGAGAGGTGGTGGCACGCAGGGAGGAGCCGCTGCCGCCGCCGGGGCCTCCCCGGCCCCCGGATGCGCCGGCCCCCGCACCCGCGCCCGCGCGTCGTGCCGGCAGGGTGCGGGGCACCTGGGCGGCGGGGGACGGGCGACGCGGCGGCGGGGGGTGGTGAACGGACATGCTCATTCCACCGAAACCCACCCGTCCGCCGGAGGGCCGGCCCTCCCGGCCCGGCCACCTGACCTGGTCCGCCGTCGACGGCCGGCTCCAGGCCCTCGCCGTGTGGACGGAGTGCCGTCCCGGTCACGGTGAGGACGCCGAACCGCTCGCGACCCATCACCGGCCCACCGGCAGCGGCCTGCTGGCCGTGTTCGACGGTTCGGGCGGCTCCGGAGCCGCCCCCGCCTGGCGCGCACCCGACGGTGCGACGTACACCAGCGCCTGGGCCGGAGCCCGGATCGCCCGGCTGGCCGCGGAATGCTGGTTCCAGCACGCCGTCGGGTCCGGGGAAGACGCGTCCGGGAAGGCGGACAGCCCCGAGCAGCTGAAGCACTGGCTGCGAGCCATGCTGAACGCCGCTCCCACGACAGCACGGAGCAAGATCACCGGATCCATGCGCCGCGTCCTGCCCACGACCCTGGCCGCGGTCCGGTACCGGGTCGGCGAGGAGGGCGTCCGCTGGGAGGCCGTCTGGGCCGGCGACTCCAGGTCGTACGCCATGCTTCCCGGAAGCGGCCTGCACGCGCTCACCCGCGACGACACGCACGAGGACGACACCCTCGCCCAGCTCCGGCAGGACCCGCCGATGACGAACGTCATCTGCGCCGACCGCGACTTCACCCTGTCCGCCCACCGCGGTGAGTTCCGCGCGCCCTGCGTACTGCTGTCCGCCACCGACGGATTCTTCGGCTACGTGCACACGCCCGCGCAGTTCGAGTGCCTCCTGCTCGAAACGCTCAGGCACTCGGGCGACGTGGGCGAATGGGCGGAGAGACTGCGCCGGGCGATCCAGCCGACCACGGGTGACGACGCGTCGCTCTCCCTGGTGGCGCTGGGCTTCGAGGACTTCGGGCAACTGCGCGCGGCCTTCGCCGGGCGGTACGCCGACGTCGTACGGGGCGAGTACCTGGACGTACCGCCGGACGACGACCAGGACGCGGTGCGCGGCTGGCAGAACCGGACGTGGCAGACCTATCGGGACACGTACGAGAAGTTCATGCCGGGGGTGCGGGAGTGAAACCGGGCGATGTGATCGGCGGGTACCTGGTCGTCAGCGAGCCGACCAACGCCGACGGCGGCAAATGCATGTGGGCCTTCGCCGAGAAGGACGGCAAGGAGTACTTCCTCAAGCGTTTCCTCGAACCCAAGCGTCCCCGCGAGGGCTCCGGCGGCAGTGCCGCGAGCCGTCGCATCAGGTTGGAGACGTGCCGGGAGTTCGAGGAGCGGCACAGGGGCATCATGAAGCTGCTGCGGCCCGACGCCAGCGGCGCCGGCAACCTGGTGCTCGCCACCGACTTCTTCCACGCGGGCAGCACCTACTACAAGGTGACCGAGCGCATCGACACCGCAGGTCTGGAGAGCCCTCACGCACTCGCCCCGAGACAGAAGGCGGTGCTGCTGAGGACGCTGGTGACCAGTCTGAGGCTGCTGCACGACATCGACGTGGTGCACGGTGATCTGAAACCCGCCAACGTGCTCGTCCAGAAGCGGGAGGGGGCCGCGTTCCACACGGCGAAGCTCATCGACTTCGACGACTCCTATCTCTCCGGCAGTCCGCCGGCCCGGGAGGACGTCGCGGGCGACTCCCTGTACGGCGCGCCGGAGTGGCGGCGCTATGTGCAGGGCGACGAGTCCGTCGTGAGCGGGGATCTGACGACAGCCGTGGACGTGTTCGCGCTGGGTCTGATGACGCACCTCTACCTCACCGGCTCGCTGCCCGCGTACGCCGACCGCTTCGGATCCCCGGCGGACGCGGTGAACGCGGCCGAGCCGCTGGTCGTCGACGAGCGGCTCGGTACCGCGACGCAGGAGCTGATCGGGGCCTCGACGGCGGCCGACCCCGGAGGCCGCCCCACCGTCGCCGACTTCCTGGCGGCGCTGAAGGACCCCGAGGTGTGCATCCTCCACAGCACACCGCAGCCGCGCCCGGCCGCCGGGGCGATGAGGACCGGACACGCCCGTCCCGGGGTGTCCGCCCCACCTGCCCGAAGCCGGGTCCAGTTCAATCCGCCGGAACGCTCCGGGCATCCGCCGGACCACCCGGCGCACCGGTCGGCCGCCGCCACCGACGACGAGCCGAAGAAGTCGAGGGTCAGGATCAATCTCGGTCACCGCCGAGACGGCCTACCCGATGACCGTCCCACCCCGTAACCGAGGAGAGGCATGAGCGCGGAGATCGAGAAGTACCAGGGGAACCTGCGGTACGCCGTCGACATCGTGATGTGCGTCGACGCCACGGGCAGCATGCATCCCGTACTGGACGTCGTGAAGAACAGCTCGCTGCAGTTCCACCAGCGGCTGAACGAGGTGATGGCGAGGAAGAGCAAGGAGATCAGCCAGTTGCGGCTGAAGGTCATCGCCTTCCGTGACTTCGGCGACGACCCCTCCGACGCCATCGAGCAGACGGAGTTCCTGCGCCTGCCCCAGCAGGTGGCGGAGTTCGAGAGGTTCGTACGCGGACTCGAGGCGGTGGGCGGCGGGGACATCCCCGAGTCCGGACTGGAGGCACTGGCCCTGGCGATCAACTCCCCCTGGGAGACCGGTCTCGACCGGCGGCGTCACGTGATCGTCATGTTCACCGACGCGCCCGCTCACCCCCTCGGCACGGTGGGGACCACCGCGCAGACCTATCCGCGGAACATTCCACGCAACATGGACGATCTCTTCGAACAGTGGGGGTACGCCCGTAGCCAGACCGCGGTGATGGAGCAGTCGGCGAAGCGGCTCGTCCTCTTCGCGCCCGAGGAGGAGCCCTGGAAGGAGACCATCGGGGAGGAGTGGGACCTGACCCTGCACTTTCCCTCCAGGGCCGGAGAGGGTCTCGAGGAGTTCGAGATGGACGAGATCATCGAGACGATCGCGAACAGCCTGTGAATCCCTGGCTCCAGGGTGCGGGCGCCCGCGTCGACTTCGACGGGCGGTGGCTGGTGTTCTCCTGGGGCCGCCGCCGGGAGGACCGCGCGACCGGCCACGGTGGCCGTCTGTACCTGCGGCCCGAGTGGTGTGTCTCGGTCGGGGGCCGGCTGTCCGGGCACGACGGAAGCCTGCGCCTGGCGTTCCGGTTCCGGCCCGCCGAGGTGACCGGCGGCGACGTCATGGCGGAGATCGTCGTCGAGGCGGACCGGGCGGAGGCGGCCTGGCGGTCCGCCGAGCGGTTCGCGCACGAGTACCGCGTCGAGGACGTCTCCGCCCCCTGGTGGGACGCCGGTCCGACCGCCGCCGAACGGGAGGAGGCCCGGGACTGGCTCAGCGCTCCCGTCCCGTCGGCGACGCAGGCCCTCTTCCGCTCGGTCATGGCCCGTCTGACCGCCGCGGACGCGTGAGCCGGCGGGAGGCGGGGTGACCGGGCCGACGTGGCGGTGCTCGGACTGCGACACGTACAACGGCGTGGGGGCGCGGGTGTGCGCCGTCTGCGAGACGCCGCGGGGTGCCGCGGATTCCGGGGGCGCGGCCGGTGCGCCTCCGCCGAAGAAGACGGTTGTCACCAGGAAGCCGACGACGGTGAAGAAGCCTGCGGAGGCGAAGTCCGCAGGGAAGAGGGCGGCCGCCCCGAAGAAGCCGGCCACCGCCGGCAAGGCGCCCGCCACCGGAGCGCCCGTCACCGGTGGCAGAAGGCCGCCGCTCCGCACCGGCACCGGCGCGTCCGGAGCCGGCGGCCTGAGCGTGCCGGGACTCGAATGGGAGTGCCCCGTCTGCTCTCACCGTATGGTCGGGGAGCTGTGGTGCGACATGTGCGGCGCGCTCTGGTCGAGCGCGGACACGACGCCCCTGTACAAGGGCCCCGTGTTCGGAGGGTCCCCTCGCCCGTCGGCCGTCGTGCGGCCCACCCCCCGGGAGCCGACACGGGGGGAGGTGCTGACGGCGTGCGGATGCCTTCTGGTCATCGCGGCCGCCGCGGTCACCCTCGTCGTCCTGCTGATCCTCAACTGGTCGTCCGTGACCTCACTCGTGACGGGTTCCGACTCCTCGAAGCCCTCCCCCGCACCTTCCTGGGGCGGCCCCTGTCCGAAGCGGTTGGCGGGGATGCTCCCGGAGGGGGCCGGGGCGAGGCTCGTGGCGGCCTACAGCCGGGAGGACCTGGAGGAACGCTACGCCTTCTGCCGGGCGAAGAAGGGGAAGGTCTACTACTTCTTCAAGAAGGGGAACGGTGAGCCGTACGACAGCCCCAGGGAGGCGGAGAAGTCCGGAGACGGTTATGTGGTCGACTTCTTCCCTCAGAAGACCAGCTATCACTTCCGCGGCGGTGAGGTAGCGGCCCACGACGAGGACGGCAAGGAGATCTGGAAGGGGGAGCTGACCCCCGAGGCGACCGTCGAGTGACGAGCGCGCGCCCGGGAGGGGTCCCGGGCACACCGCGCTACACATGGCGGGCCGATCCGACCCCCTTGAAGCCCGGGAGCCCTTGTGAACCGTTCCACCGTAGCCGTCGTCGGCCTGGCGCTGTTCCTGGCCGGATGCGGCTCCGCGTCGGACGGCGGCGCATCCGCCGACCCGAGTCCGGCCGGCACGGCCACCGCGTCGCCGGTCACCGGCGAACCGTCCGCCACGCCCACAGCCCCGGCCCCGCCCTCGCCGACCGCGTCCGACGGCACGCGGTACGCCGCATGCGCGGACGGCATCTGTGAGATCCGCGTGGTCGAGGGGGCCGAAGTACCGGTGCCCGCCCGGTTCGGGCTCGGCCCGGTCACGGTCATCGCGATCAGCGACGGGAGGGTCACGATGTCCGCACCGCTGGCCCAGCCGGAGTTCTCCTCCGACGGCGGCTGTCCGGCGTCGTTCACCGGGCCGGCCGCGGACTCCTCCGCCTCCGCGGCGCTGACCTGTGACGAGGGCGCCACGGGCGTGGTCAACCGCATGAGAGTGCAGCTCGTCGACGTCGGTGAACGGGCCGCCGTCCTCCGGGTCCGGCCCGCGAGCTGACCCGGTGGGCCGCCCGACCCCGGCCGTGTCCACCGGTCAGGAGGGGGATCCGGTGCGGGACGTGCGGACCTCGTCGTGGTCGTAGTCGGCACACGGTTCGGAGTTGTCGCGGTCGGCCTGCGCATGGGCGCCCGCCTTGGACTGGTCGGCGCCGCTCTCATGGGGGATCGCCGTCTGGAACCGGCCGTCGTGGTACGCGTCCATCCATCTCCCCGTCCTCGGCCGCGAACCGCGCCTTCAGTTCGGTGCCCAGCACGTGGTTGTCGGTGACGAGGCGGTGATGCGGAGGCTGCGGCCTTCGAGGGGGAAGACGGTGACGGCGTCGTCCCCGCGGCGGAGCCGGGCGCCGGCCAGGCACGGCCGTTCCGCGGGCAGCGTCGTGAAGGCCCCCTGACCACGAGGGTGCGGGCGCCGGTCGCGGTGGACCAGGACGCCTCGTCCTCTCCGACCTCGGTCGTCCCCCGCAACTCGGCACGGGGCAGCCGGAACCTCTCGGCGTCACACCATGGACGGCGGCCCGGAACCCGACCGCACCGCAGCCCGGCTCCGCCCGGACCAGGGATCGGAGGAGAGGGCCGCCAGGTCGGGCGGGGTGACTTCCCTGGGATCCTCCTCCTCGCCGGTGGGCGGCGGCTTCCGGTCGGCAGGTCGAGGACCTCGGGCGGGTACGCGCGGCGGGTGACCGCCCCCTCGTCCGGGGCCGGCACGACGGTCCGGGGGCTCGGCACGACGGTCCGGGAGCTCGGCACGGAGTCTTCCCGCTCGGGGGTGACGGGGCGGCGCGTGCCGTGGGTGTTGCGGCCGGGACCGGTCCCGAAGCGGGCGACGTCACCGCTTCCGCACATGGGTGCGACTGATGAAGGCTCCGGGAGAGCCTGCACAGGGTCCGCGGGCCGCAGTAGGTTCGTCCATGAACGCGGCCTTGTGCCGTGTGTGTTCCGGACCGACCGAGGGGGGGGAAGATCCGTGCGTTCGGGGGAGCGGTTCGCGGACCGCTATGTCCTGAAGGAGGTCATCGGCGCGGGGCGAGGCGGCGACGTGTGGCTGGCCCACGACACGGTGGTGGGCCAGGACGTCGCCCTGAAACCGGAGCGGACGGACAGCGCGGACGAGACCGCGGTGCGACGGCTGCTGGGCGAACCGCGCGCCATGGCCAAGTTCCGGGAGCATCCGCACGTCGTGACGCTGTACGACGTCGTGACCGTGGAGCAGGGCGGGGCCGGACCGCGGACGTACTGGTTCGTCATGGAGTACGTGCCCGGCGGGGGCCTGGACCGGCGGCCGACGGTCTCCCCCGCGCGGGCGGCCCGCATCGGCGCCCAGCTCGCCGACGCGCTGACCGCCCTGCACGAAGCGGGCATCGTCCACTGCGACATCAAGCCCGCCAATATCGGCCTCACCCGGCAGGGGACCGCGAAGTTACTGGACTTCGGTGCCGCCCACCGGGTCGGCGGCAGCGAGACCATCACGGTCAACGGCCCGTTCAGCTTCACCCCGGACTACGCCGCCCCCGAGCTGGCCCGGGGCAACGTGCCCCGGCCGGCCTCGGACGTGTTCTGTCTGGGCGCCACCCTCCACGCGCTCGTCACCGGTGCGCCGCCGCGCGGTGACGCGTCCGAGGACGACGCCGATTCCGCGAGGGCGGGGGAGGACGACGAGGAAGCCGAGCGGCTGAGGTACTGGAAGGCCGAGCAGGGCGTCGTAGAGCTGGACACGGCCGCCCTGGGACCGCTGCGTCCCGTGCTCGCCGCCATGCTGCACCGCGATCCTCGGCAACGCCCTGACGACGCCGAGGTCAGACGCCTCCTGGAGGGCGTGGCCGGCGCCGTCCCCCGGCAGCGAAGGCTGCGCCGGCCCCTGATCGCGGCCGCTCTCGGCGTCAGCTCCGTGCTGGCTCTGGGCCTCGCCGTCCTCCCCGGCCACGGCGACGACGGGGAGGCGGCCACCCCCAGGTCCGCTCAGAGCGAGCAGGAAGAGAACGCCTCGGACGGCGAACCGCAGGCCCTGATCGGCGATCCGCGCACCGCCGATGTGTGTGCGCTGACCGATCCCGCCGCTCTCGCCCAGTTCGGCGACGGGGAAGTGCGCGTGGACGTGGACTACGGGAACTTCGACCGCTGCGACGTGCTCGTGGACATCGACGACAGGACCCGGATCGATGTGTCGGTCGGCCTCCTGCCGGGACCGCGGCCCGAAGGTTCGGAGCCCTCCCGCACGATCGGGAGGATCGGCATCCGGCAGGAGCAGTCGGAGGGCGACGAGTGCAGGCTGCTGCTCACGTCCGACGGCGGCGCCGAGGACCCACTGGTCGAGGTCCGCGTCAACATGGGCAGGGGCACCGTGGTCGGCGGCAACGCGACTCTGTGCACGGTCGCCTACGAGGCAGCCGGGAGCGCGGCGGAGGTCCTCGATTCCGGTCCGGTCCCCCGCCGCTCGCCGGGCTACCCACGCGCATCGCTGGCCTGGTCGAACGCCTGCGAACTCCTCGACGCCGAGGCGCTGGCCGCCGTTCCCGGCCTCAAGGCCGACGTGCCGGACGTGGGCGTCGCGAACTGGAGCTGCGAGTGGTCGAGCGACGTGGACGAACTGGAGGCGGAGGTGAGCTTCTTCCGTGATCAGCCCAGGTCCGCGGTGGACGGAGCCACGGCCGTCAGGCTCAGTGGATACCGCGCCGTCGTCGAACCGGACGACGACGGCGACACCTGTACGACCTTCGTCGAGTACCGCAGATACAGCGGTCAGGGCGCCAAGACCGTCGCCGAGATGGTGCGCCTGGACGTCGGCGGGCGACAACCCATGGACGAGCTCTGTGCGATGGCCGAAGACCTCGCCGGCTCCGCCGCAGCCGAACTCCGCACGCGATGATCCCGAAGAGGCGACTCGGAGGAGACGGCACGGAGCAGATGACCCAGCGGAGTCGGCGCCCGCTCAGGGCGCGGAGTCCGGCCAGGCGGCGTCGTCCTCCATCAGGTCCAGGTCCGGCGGCACGAGCGTCGTCGACTCCACCAGCCCCTTGATCAGGTTGTGCAGCAGGCTGTTGTCGGCGGGTCGGCCCTGCGACTTGTCGTGCAGCAGCTGGTACCGGAAGCCGGTGTGGTGCAGCCGGCGGCGTACGGCCTCGATCCGGTGTTCGATCCTGCGCTCGGTCCAGTTGCCGTCCGGACGGAGGTAGGCGAGCTGCTTGGCGGCGACGGCGTACGACAGGGGGCGCGGGTCCTCCTCGTACAGCAGATACCGCTGGCCGAGGACGACCAGCAGCAGCCGTTCGTCGTCATCGAGTGCCCAGGTCTCCGGCCGGACCGTCGCCGCCCGCCGCCGTGACACCGGACCCTGGTCGTCGTAGCCGGCCACATACAGTTCGACCAGGTGCTCCCGGTAGCCGGAGCCCTTCACGAACAGCGGGGTGTAACCGGTGGCGAGCGGGACCGGCTCGGTGCTGAGGTGCAACATCCGGCCCCGGGGCAGTCGGACGAGCTGCTGCCCGGTGTTGCGCAGCCACCACATCCCCCGCTGGTACGTCAGCTCGCCGTGCCGCCGGCTCACCCGCAGATCGTCCACGCCGACCCCCAGGTCCACGTCGGGTTCCTCACCGCGCCCGAAGCGGACCGTGAGCCCCTGCCGGGGCGGAGCGCTGAGCTCACCGGTGAGCGTACGGGCGTGCAGGGTCCCCGGCGGGGTGGGCGCGACACCGCGCGCGAGGCTGGCGGAGAGGGGCATCGCTGGTCTCCTCGGTTCCTGGGCCCGGCCGCGACGGCGTCCGGGGCCGAGAGCTTCTCGCCGGGCGTACGGCGTACCGACCAGTGTCCGCACCCGTCGCGGGACCCCTCCCGCATCCCGGCCCCCCCGTTCGGACGGTCACCGGATTCCGGAACGTCCGCTCGGAACGCTCGGATCCCTTCCGTAGGGTAGTGACACGTTGTCCTGACAGGTACGGACGGGGTTTGACGTGTGCGGACGGTATGCAGCGAGTCGCAGGCCCGAGGATCTCGCGGGGATCTTCGAGGTCGAGAAGTGGGAGCCGGAGGAGACCCTGGAGCCCGACTACAACGTGGCGCCGACCAAGGAGGTCTACGCCGTCCTCGACCGTGCCCTGAAGGACGCGGCGGACCCGCGCCCGGTCCGGCAGCTGCGGAAGCTGAAGTGGGGCCTGGTGCCCTCCTGGTCCAAGACGCCCGAGGGCGGGGCCCGGATGATCAACGCCCGCGCGGAGACCGTCCACGAGAAGCCCTCCTACCGCCGCGCCTTCTCCTCCCGGCGCTGCATCCTGCCCGCCGACGGCTACTACGAGTGGGTCACCGGCAAGCAGGAGCGGGACCTGGAGGTCGAGGGGAGGAAGAAGCGGCCCCGCAAGCAGCCCTACTTCGTGACGCCGGCCGACGGCTCGGTGTTCGCCATGGCCGGGCTGTACGAGTTCTGGCGGGACAAGACGCTGCCGGACGACCATCCCCAGGCCTGGTGGGTGACGTGCTCCGTCATCACCACCGAGGCGGAGACGAGCCCGCTCGCCGTGTCCCCGGCGGACGGCCCGCACACCCTCGCCGAGATCCACCCGCGGATGCCGCTGATGCTCACCCCGGACCGCTGGGACGCCTGGCTGGACCCGGCCCGCACGGACGCCGGCGAACTGCGCGAGCTGCTCGCCCCGCCGCCCCCCGGCCTGATGCGCGCCTACCCGGTCGCCACGGCGGTCAGCAACGTCCGCAACAACGGACCGGAGCTGCTGACCGAGCTGGCCGCACCGGAAGAGGGCACACTCTTCTGACGTGACCCCCGACACGACTGACACGACTGACACGACTGACACGGCTGACACGGCTGACACGGCTGACACGACGGACACGACCGAGACCGTCGAGACGGTCGAGACCGACGCCGGCACCGCCCGCGTCACCTGGCACCACGCACACGACCGCGCCCGCCTCGTCCTCGCGGTGGGGCACGGCGCCGGCGGCGGCATCGGGGCCCGGGACCTGAAGGCGCTCGCCGCCGGACTGCCCGCACACGGCGTGACCGTCGCCCTGGTCGAACAGCCCTGGCGGGTGGCCGGCAAGAAGGTGGCCCCCGCGCCGAAGACCCTCGACACCGGCTGGCGCGGCATCTGGCCCGCGCTGGCGAAGCCGGGCCTGCCGGTGGTCTCGGGCGGGCGCAGCGCCGGCGCCCGCGTCGCCTGCCGCACCGCCGCGGAACTCGGCGCGCACGCCGTGCTCGCCCTGAGCTTCCCCCTGCATCCGCCGGGCAGGCCCGAGAGGTCCCGCGCCGACGAGCTGCTGGGCACCGGTGTGCCCACGCTCGTGGTCCAGGGCGGCAACGATCCCTTCGGCAGGCCCGAGGAGTTCCCCGAGGGGGGCTTCGAACTGGTCGAGGTCCCCCGCGGCGACCACGGCTTCGCCGTGCCCAAGCGGGCGGACATCACTCAGGACGGGGCCGTGGCGGTCGTCACCGACGCCGTCGTGCGGTGGACCGGCACGCTCGGCTGACCCCGGGAATGCCCGGGCGGCTCCCGCTGTTGGGACGGTCGTACGTGCCGGCCGACGGCACCACCGCCGTAGGAGAGGAAGTCCGCCGCATGGGTTCGACAGCCTGCCCGACCCGCAGCAGCCGCGCCGACCTGGACTGGACGGTGCTGCACGCGGCCAAGACCGCCCCCATTCGGGCGGCGGGCGGACCGGATCGTCGTCTATCCTCCGATTCGGGTGGGGCCGCCTTCGGTCCCACGACAACTCTCGAGGAGGTGGGTCCGGTTCCCGGTACCGACGCAGGGACCGAACACGGCCAGGCGGAGCAGCCCGAGGGCCGGGGCGGCACGGGCGCGGAGTCGACCGCGGAGCGCAGCGCGCGCTTCGAGCGGGACGCGCTCGAGTTCCTCGACCAGATGTACTCGGCCGCCCTGCGCATGACGCGCAACCCGGCCGACGCGGAGGACCTGGTGCAGGAGACGTACGCCAAGGCGTACGCGTCCTTCCACCAGTTCCGCGAGGGCACCAACCTCAAGGCGTGGCTGTACCGGATTCTCACCAACACCTTCATCAACTCGTACCGCAAGAAGCAGCGCGAACCCCAGCGCAGCGCGGCCGAGGAGATCGAGGACTGGCAGCTCGCGCGCGCCGAGTCGCACATGTCCACCGGTCTGCGCTCCGCGGAGTCGCAGGCGCTGGACCACCTGCCCGACTCGGACGTCAAGCAGGCGCTCCAGGCGATCCCCGAGGAGTTCCGCATCGCGGTGTACCTCGCCGATGTGGAGGGCTTTGCCTACAAGGAGATCGCGGACATCATGGGGACGCCCATCGGTACGGTGATGTCCCGACTGCACCGCGGCCGCCGTCAGCTGCGCGGCATGCTGGAGGGCTACGCGCGCGAGCGCGGACTGGTCCCGGCCGGCGCCGGGGAGTCGAACGAAGCGAAAGGCTCGGGGTCATGAGCTGCGGAGAGCCGCACGAGACGGATTGCAGCGAGATCCTCGATCATCTCTACGAGTTCCTCGACCGGGAGATGCCGGATTCCGACTGCGTGAAGTTCGAGCACCACTTCGAGGAATGCTCGCCGTGCCTGGAGAAGTACGGGCTCGAGCAGGCGGTGAAGAAGCTGGTCAAGCGCTGCTGCGGACAGGACGACGTGCCGGGCGACCTGCGTTCCAAGGTCATGGGCCGGCTCGACCTGATCCGCTCCGGCCAGGCCGTCCCCGACCAGGACGTCACGGCCGCGCCGACCACCCCGCAGGAGTCCTGACACTCCGCGGTTCCCCGGCCCCCGTGTCACTCGAACGTGCTAATCCGCGGGTTATCGGCCCGTGGAGGCACGCCCCGCCGCCCTAGGCTCCAGAACCTGGCAGGTGGCAGGCCGGGTGTCGGCGGGCACGGTCGGGGAGGGGTTCATGGAGGCGTTACCGGCGCGGGCCCGCGCGTATGCCGCCTGTGTCGCCGTGCCGGCCCTGCTCTGCCTGCTGCCGCTGGTCCCCGGGAGCCCGGTGTCACCGCCGAGCGGTGTCCGCTTCTCCTGGTGGGCGGTCGCCCTGCTCGCCGCGCTGTACGCGGGCTGCGAACACCTCGCCCGGTCGCGTCAGGCCGCGGCCCCGCACCCGGGCGGAACCTTCCACCCCGTCCTGCTGGCCGGGGCCTTCCTGCTGCCACCGCCCGCCGCGGCGCTGGTCGCGCTCCCCGGAGCGCTGCTGCTCCCCGTGGAACGACGCCCGTACCCGGCGCGCAGGCTCTGGCGGGCCGGCCGGCTGGTGCTCGCCGTATGGGCGGCGGGCCGGGTCCACCTGGCGGTCGGCGGCCGGGACGCGGTGGCGGACTGCGACGTCCCGGGCGCGCTCGGCACGGCCGGGGCCGCGGTGCTGGTGTTCTGCCTGGTGCTCACCCTGCTGGACGGCGGCATTCCGGCGCCGGCGCCCGGCGGGCTCCCGCGCGGGAGGCGGGTCTCGGCGCCGACCGACTGGTGGCGGCTGTTCCTCAGGTCGCTGGCGCCGATCACCGTGCACGGCCTCGCCGGACTCATGATGGCGCTGCTGTGGCGCAGCCCCTACGGTCCCGTGGCCGCGCTGCTCGTGCTGCCGCCGATGGGCGTCTCCTGGTGGGCGTTCGCCCAGTACCACCGGGAGCGGGCCGCCCATCAGGCGACGATCCGCGCGCTCGTCCAGGCCGTCGACATCAAGGACGGCTACACACGCGGGCACAGCGAACGCGTCGGACGGGCGTCCATGATGATCGCGCGGGAACTCGGCATGGACGACGAGCGCGTCGAGATGCTCCGCTTCGCGGGCATCCTGCACGACGTCGGCAAGCTCGGCGTGCCCACCCGGCTGCTCACCAAGGACGGCCCGCTGACCCCCGAGGAGCGCCGGGTGATCGAACTGCACCCCGAGTACGGGCACGAGATGGTGCGGGGGATCTCCTTCCTCGGCGAGGCCCGCGCGGCGGTCCTGCACCACCACGAACGGCTGGACGGCACCGGCTACCCCTACGGACTGTCGGGCGGTCAGATCCCGGAGTCCGCGCGGGTGGTCGCCGTCGCCGACGCCTTCGACGCGATGACCTCCAACCGCTCCTACAGCAGGGCGCGGCCCGTGCCCGTGGCCCTGGAGGAGCTCCGGCGGTGCGCGGGCACCCACTTCGACCCGCGGATGGTGGCAGCGCTGGTCCGGGCGATCGGCCGGGCCGGCTGGCATCCGGCGGTGACCGCCGACGACCCCCGGCCGGCCGGCGCCGGCACACGGTCCACCGCCGTGTCCGGACCCGCCGCACCGGCCGCCGGCCGGCCCGGGGCGCGCCGATGAGGCCCCGGCTCCACACCGTCGTGCACCTGTGCGCCGCCGTCCTCGCCGCGGGTTCCCTCGGCGCCACCCTCTACGACGGCGTCGAGGAACGCGGCGCCGCCCTCGCCTTCGGGGTGCTCGTCGCCGTCGGGGAGCTCACCCGGCGCAACGGGACACGGATCAGGGAGGCCGCGCCGCTCGCCGCCGCGGGTTCGCTGGCGTACGCGCTGCTCGGCGAGACCGCGGGGCGGCCCACCCAGCACGGCGCCGCCCAGGTCGTCACCGTGGTGCTCGCCGCCTCCCTGCTCGGCAGCGTGCCGCACGTCGGGCGTGGCGTAGGCCCGGCCCTCGACCCGTCGGCCCGCAGGGTGCTGACCGTCGGGTTCGCCGCCGTGTGCTTCCAGCCGCTGTACAACCGGGGCGCCTTCGACGGCTGGGGAGGTCCCGCCCACGCGCTGCTGCTGCTCGCCCTGCTGTCCCTCACCGCGCTGTGCGACGTCGTGCTCGCCGCCGCGCTGGCCCACTCCCGCACCGGATGGCCCTTCCTGCCGACGCTGCGCGGCGAACTGCGGGCCGTGCCCGGCATCGGGGCCGCCGTCATCGCCACGGGCGCGGTGATGGCGCTCGGGGTCGCGGTCGTGGGGCTGTGGGCGCTGCCCGTCTTCTCCGTCCCCCTGCTGCTCGCACAGTTGTCCTACCGGCGGTACGCCGCCGTGCGCGCCACCTACCGACAGACCATCGCCTCCCTCGCGCGGGCCACCGAGATCGCCGGATACACCCCGGCCGGGCACGCCCGCCGGGTCGCCGGGCTCAGCCGGGCGGTGGGCCGGGACCTCGGGCTGACCGAACCCGAACTGACCGTGCTGGAGTACGCCGCCCTGATGCACGACATCGGCCAGCTCAGCCTCGTCGACCCGGTCCCCGACGGCGCCACCGCCGCCCTGCCGGTCGCCGAACAGCGGCGGATCGCGCTGCTCGGCGGCGCCGTGGTGCGCCAGACCGGGGTGGACCCGCGCGTGGCCGCGATCGTCGAGCGCCAGGCCGACCCGCACCGGGAGCAGCCACTCGCCGCGCGTATCGTCCGGGCGGTCAACGCGTACGAGGAGAAGTCCCGGGAAGGAGGGCCGGGCGGGCCGCTGACCGCGCTGGAGGAACTGCGCCTGGGCGCCGCCGGTGCCTACGCGCCGGAGGTGGTCGAAGCACTGGCCCGGGTGCTGTCACGGAACACGGAGGGTGCGCGTGAACACGGAGGACGAGCGTGGCGAGGACCACGCACGGGACTGTCTGACCCCGGCCGAGGCTGGGTAACCCATGGGTAATGAGCGCCCTCGTGGCCGTACGTGGTTGGATGCGAAGAAGAGGGTGTCCGGGGGCGCGGACAGGCACAGCCAGCCCACCGACGGAACTGGCAGGCGGGAATCGTGAGGATCTTCGGCAAGGGACGGCACCGGCCCTCCGCCTCCTGGCGGCAGGCCACGGACCGTGCGTTCACGCTCATCGGCGACGGCCGGTACGAGGACGCGGGCGCGCTGCTGACCCGTGCCGCCGATCTGGAGCCCTGGTTGTCGGAGTCCTGGTTCAACCTCGCGCTGCTGCACAAGTTCCGGCACGACTGGGAGCAGGCGCGGGCCGCCGGACTGCGGGCCGTGGCGCTGCTCGACCGTGACACCGGGGCTCCCGACTGGTGGAACGTCGGCATCGCCGCCACCGCCCTGCAGGACTGGCCGCTGGCCCGGCGGGCCTGGCAGGCCTACGGGCTCAAGGTGCCCGGCCCGGCCACCGACTCCGGCGAGCCCCTCGGCATGGACCTGGGCAGCGCGGCCGTACGGCTGTCCCCGGAAGGGGAGGCGGAGGTGGTGTGGGGGCGGCGCCTCGACCCCGCCCGGATCGAGGTGCTCTCCATTCCGCTGCCGTCCTCCGGGCGCCGCTGGGGCGAGGTCGTCCTGCACGACGGCGTGCCGCACGGGGAGCGGAGCACCGCCGCCGGGCACACCTACCCGGTGTTCGACGAGATCGAGTTGTGGGCGCCCTCGCCGGTGCCGACCTGGGTGGTGCTGCTGGAGGCCGCGACCGAGGCCGACCGGGACGCGCTGGAGCAGCTGGCCTCCGACGCCGGGTTCGCGGCCGAGGACTGGTCGTCCTCCGTGCGGCTGCTGTGCCGGATGTGCTCGGAGTCCCGGATGCCGTCCGACGAGGGCGAGGGCGAGCACCTGGATCCGCACGACCACAGCGAGCCGGGGCATCCCGGGCCGCTGGGGCACCGTACGGACGGGCAGTCGTGGGTGCCGGAGCGGGAGTGCGGGGTGGCCGCGCCGGCTTCGCTGGTCCGGGGGCTGCTCGACGGGTGGGTCGCGGACAGCCCGGACTCCCGGGACTGGCGGGACCTTGAAGAGGTCTGTTAGAAGCGTCGGCGGCCGCGGGTCCGTCGTGGCCGGTCGCGCCCGCGCGGCGGAGCCGCACACCGGCACCGTCCCGCGTCCCCGAGGGGGGCGCCTCACCGTACCCTTGTCAGATCACGACCCCGGTTTCACTCAGGAAGGCACACGTCGGTCATGGCTCAGCAGGACACCGATCAGCAGCACGCGGGCGTGCTCCCCGTCGACGACGAGGGGTACGTCATCGACACGGAGGACTGCGAGGAGCGCGAGGCGGCGTGGCGGGAGCGCGGCACCTCGCGCCCGATCACCGTGGTCGGCAACCCGGTGCTGCACCAGGAGTGCGAGGACGTGACGGACTTCGGCGACGAGCTCCAGCAGTTGGTCGCCGACATGTTCGCCAGCCAGCGCACCGCCGAGGGCGTGGGCCTGGCCGCCAACCAGATCGGCGTGGGCAAGAAGGTCTTCGTCTACGACTGCCCGGACGACGAGGGCGTGCGGCACGTCGGTGTGCTCTGCAACCCCAAGCTGGTCGAACTGCCCGCCGAGAGGCGCCGGCTGGACGACAGCAACGAGGGCTGTCTGTCGGTGCCCACGGCGTACATGCCGCTGGCCCGTCCCGACTACGCCGAAGTGACCGGCCAGGACGAGAAGGGCAACCCCGTCCGGGTGCGCGGCACCGGCTACTTCGCACGGTGTTTGCAGCACGAGACCGACCACCTCTACGGCTACCTCTACATCGACCGGCTGTCCAAGCGCGAACGCAAGGACGCGCTGCGGCAGATGGCCGAGAACGAGCCGCGTTACCCCGTGGTGGCCAACGACTGACCGTCCTCCGGGAGCCCTCCCTCTCCTCGCCGCCGGCGTCCGATCGAGCACTCCTTCGATCGGGCGCCGTTCGTCTGTGCGTCCCCTGTCGTGGTGAAAGAAGCAAATCCGGTCCCAGAACGGTCAGTTGTGGTGCTGAATAGAGGTGCGGGGATACGCACGGCGTGCGCCCGGCTCGGGGCGGGCGCACGCCGACTGGCGGCAGAGAGGGGTTTGTTCGTGCATGCGTTGACACACGGCACCACATCGACACCGACCACCATCGCAGTTCCACCGGCGCTGTCCCTTCCGGTGATCGAGGCGGATTTTCCCCGGCAACTCCACCCGTATTGGCCGCGACTCCAGGAGAAGACCCGGGCATGGCTGCTCGAAAAGCGGCTCATGCCGGCGGACAAGGTGGAGGAATATGCCGATGGCCTGTGCTACACCGACCTCATGGCGGGCTACTACGTAGGCTCCCCCGACGACGTCCTGCAGGCGATAGCGGACTACAGCGCGTGGTTCTTCGTCTGGGACGACCGGCACGACCGTGACGTCGTCCACGGCCGCGCCGCCGCCTGGCTGCGGCTGAAGGACCGGCTGCACAGGGCACTCGACAGCCCCGGTGACCACCTGGGTCACGAGGACCCCGTGGTGGCGGGGCTCGCGGACAGCGTGGAGCGGCTGTACGCGTTCCTGCCGGGCGGCTGGAATGACCGGTTCGCCCGGCACTTCCACGAGGTGATCGAGGCGTACGACCGGGAATTCCGCAACCGCACGGAGGGGATCGTCCCCACCGTCGAGGAGTACCTGGAACTGCGCCGGCTCACCTTCGCGCACTGGATCTGGACCGATCTCCTGGAGCCGAGCGCGGGCAGTGAACTGCCGGACGAGGTACGGCAGAACCCCGCCTACCGGAAAGCGGCACTGCTCAGTCAGGAATTCGCCGCCTGGTACAACGACCTGTGTTCACTGCCGAAGGAGTTGGCGGGCAGTGAGGTGCACAATCTCGGCATCAGTCTCATCATCCACGAGAAACTCACACTCGAGGAGGCGATCGCGGAGGTGCGGCGTCGCGTCGAGGAATGCATCAGTGAATTCCAGGGCGCCGAAAGGGACGCCTTGCGTTTCGCGGACACCCTCGACGACGGCACGGTGGGAGGAAAGGAAACGAGCGCCGCCGTACGCGCCTGCGTCGGCAACATGCGGAACTGGTTCAGCTCCGTCTACTGGTTCCACCACGAGTCCGGCCGGTACCGGGTCGACAGCTGGGACGACCGGTCCACACCCCCGTACGTCACCAACGAAGCGGCAGGTGAGTCATGAGCGTCGAGTCGGCGAACCCCAGGGCGGCCGGGGCACCCCCGCTGCGCGAGCCCCCCGTGGCAGGCGGAGGAGTGCCCGTCCTCGGCCACGGCTGGAGACTGGCACGTGATCCGCTGTCCTTCATGTCCCGGCTGCGCGACCACGGCGACGTCGTGCGCCTCAAGCTCGGCCCGAAGACGGTGTACGCCGTCACCACCCCCGCACTCACCGGGGCGGTGGCGCTGAGCCCCGACTACATCATCGCCGGACCGCTGTGGGAGTCCCTGGAGGACCTGCTCGGCAAGGAGGGCGTCGCCACCGCCAACGGCCCGCTGCACCGGCGCCAGCGCCGCACCATCCAGCCCGCGTTCAAGCTCGACGCCATTCCCGCGTACGGGCCGGTCATGGCGGAGGAGGCGTACGCGCTCGTGGAGCGCTGGCGCTCCGGGGAGGTGCTGGACGTCACGGCGGAGTCCTTCCGCGTGGCCGTCCGGGTCACCGCCCGCTGCCTGATGCGCGGCAGTTCCGTGGACGCCCGGGCGGAGCGCGTCTGCGCCGACCTCGCCACCCTGTTCAGCGGCATGTACCAGCGCATGGTGGTACCGCTCGGACCGCTTTACCGGGTTCCGCTCCCGGCCAACCGGGAATTCAACCGCGCGCTGGCCGATTTGCATGTCCTGGTCGACGAGATCGTCGCCGACCGACGGGCGAGCGGTCAAAAACCGAACGATTTGCTGACGGCTTTGCTGGAGGCGCGGGACGAGAATGGCGAGCCCATAGGGGAACAGGAGATCCACGACCAGGTCATCGCCATCCTCACCCCCGGCAGCGAAACCGTCGGAGCCACGATCATGTCGCTCCTCCTGGTTCTCACCGAGCACCCGGAAGTCGGTGACAAGATCCGCGAAGAGGTGAAAACCGTCGTGGGCGACCGCCCGGTCGCATTCGAGGACGTCCGAAAGCTGACGTACACCGCGAATGTCGTCGTCGAAACCCTGCGGCTGTACCCGGCCGTATGGATATTGACCCGTCGCGCGGTCACCGACACGGAACTCGGCGGATACCGCATTCCCGAGGGCGCGGACCTCATCTACAGCCCGTACGCGATCCAGCGCGACCGGCGGTCGTACGAGCGGCACGAGGAGTTCGACCCCGACCGCTGGCTCCCCGAGCGGGCGGGGAACGTGCCCAAGTACGCGATGAGCCCGTTCAGCGTGGGCAACCGCAAGTGCCCCAGCGACCACTTCTCGATGGCCGAACTCACGCTCGTCACCGCGGTGGTCGCCTCCGCCTACCGCTTCGAGCACACGCCCGGCTCCGACCCGCGGCCCCGGATCGGCATCACGCTCCGGCCGCGCGGCCTGCGGCTGCGGGCGGTACCACGCTGACCGGCCGCGCGGCGCGCGTTCAGGCGGCCTCCGGGCCCCTGAACGTGCGCCGGTAGGCGTGCGGGGTGGTACCGACGGCACGGGTGAAGTGGTGGCGCAGCGCCGCGGCGTTGCCGAAGCCGGTACGGCCCGCGATCGCGTCCACCGTCTCGTCCGTCGCCTCCAGCAGGTGCTGGGCCAGCAGCACCCGCTGGCGCAGGATCCAGCGGTAGGGGGTGGTGCCGGTCTCCTGCTGGAAGCGGCGGGCGAAGGTGCGCGGCGACATGCGGGCGCGGGCGGCGAGCTGCTCGACGGTGGTCTCCTGGTCGAGGTGCCGCTCCATCCACACCAGCACGTCGGAGACGGTGTCGCCCCCGGACCGCGGCAGCGGGCGCTCGATGTACTGGGCCTGCCCGCCGTCGCGGTGCGGGGGCACCACCATGCGCCGGGCGATCCTGTTGGCGACCTCCGAGCCCTGCTCCTTGCGCACCAGGTGCAGACAGGCGTCGATGCCGGCGGCGGTTCCCGCGGAGGTGATCACCGGGTCCTCGTCGACGTAGAGCACATCCGGCTCGACCGTCAGATGGGGGTGCCGCCTGGTCAGCTCCTCCGCGTGCTTCCAGTGGGCGGCGGCGCGCCGGCCGTCGAGGAGTCCGGCGGCGGCGAGGACGAACACCCCGGAGCAGACGCTCAGCACCCGCGCGCCCCGGTCCACGCCCCGGCGCAGGGCGTCCAGCAGCTCGGGCGGGAAATCCCGGGAGACGTAGGAGGCGCCGGCGGGCACGGCGATGAGGTCGGCCGTCTCCAGGCGCTCCAGACCGTGCTCGACCTGGAGGGAGAAGCCCGTGTTGGTGCGCACCACGGGACCGTCGGCCGAGACGACGGCGAAGTCGTGGACCGGTAGGCCGTCGTCGCTGCGGTCGACGCCGAAGACCTCGCAGACGACGCCGAGTTCGAAAGGATTCACACCGTCGAGGAGGACGGCGGCCACATTCCGGAGCATGGCTCCAGTGTGCCGCGCCCCTGGCAGTAAATCGAGGGTGTACGGCAGTCCTGCCACTGTCGGTAAGGAGTGTCGGGCGGGACAGTGGTGTCCATGGATACGACGCAGAGGGAAGCACTGACCGCGATGGTGGCCGTTCTCGGCCTGTTCGTCTTCATGACCTGGCCCGCCCTGCTCGGCATCGTGCGCGAGCGGCGGATCGACCGGCAGATCGAGCGGGCCGGGGCCGCCCGCGCCGCCGCCGAGCGCCGTGGCGTACCGGCCGCCGCCCGCCCGGCGTGCGGCGCCGCCTCACACCGCACCGCAAGGGCGGCGTGAGACGGCGCCGGGGCGCACGGCGTCCTAGAAGTCCTCGTCCAGGTCGACCGTGCCCTCCACGGCGACCTGGTACGCGGACGGGCGCCGCTCGAAGAAGTTCGTCAGCTCCTGCACGCCCTGGAGCTCCATGAAGGAGAACGGGTTCTCCGAGCCGTACACCGGGGCGAAGCCCAGCCGCACCAGCCGCTGGTCGGCGACGCACTCCAGGTACTGCCGCATGGACTCGGTGTTCATGCCCGGCAGCCCGTCCCCGCACAGGTCACGCGCGAACTGCAGCTCCGCCTCGACCGCCTCGCGCAGCATGTCGGTGACCTGCTGACCGAGCTGCTCGTCGAACAGCTCCGGCTCCTCCTTGCGCACGGTGTCGACCACGTCGAAGGCGAAGGACATGTGCATCGTCTCGTCGCGGAACACCCAGTTGGTGCCGGTCGCCAGACCGTGCAGCAGGCCCCGGCCGCGGAACCAGTAGACGTAGGCGAACGCCCCGTAGAAGAACAGGCCCTCGATGCACGCGGCGAAGCAGATCAGGTTCAGCAGGAAGCGGCGGCGGTCCGCCTGCGTCTCCAGCCGGTCGATCTTCTCCACCGAGTCCATCCACCGGAAGCAGAACTCGGCCTTCTCCCGGATGGACGGGATGTTCTCCACGGCCGCGAAGGCCGCCGCCCGGTCGTCCGGGTCGGGCAGGTACGTGTCCAGCAGGGTCAGGTAGAACTGGACGTGCACCGCCTCCTCGAACAACTGCCGCGACAGGTACAGCCGCGCCTCCGGGGAGTTGATGTGCTTGTACAGGGTCAGCACCAGGTTGTTCGCCACGATCGAGTCGCCGGTCGCGAAGAACGCGACCAGCCGGCCGATCAGGTGCTGCTCCTCGGGGCTGAGCTTCGCCAGGTCGGCCACGTCCGAGTGGAGGTCCACCTCCTCCACGTGCCAGGTGTTCTTGATGGCGTCCCGGTAGCGCTCGTAGAAGTCGGGGTAGCGCATGGGGCGCAGGGTCAGCTCGAAGCCCGGGTCGAGCAGGTTCTTGGTTTCGCTGGTCATCACTGGCAGGCCTCGCAGGACTCGGGGTTTTCCAGGGAGCAGGCGACGGCATCGGGGTCGGCCGCCTGCCGGACGGGGACGGTGGTCCGGGCCGCCGCGCGGGCGATCCGGGTCGCCGGGCGGGAGCGCAGGTAGTACGTGGTCTTCAGGCCCTGTCTCCAGGCGTACGCGTACATCGAGGAGAGCTTGCCGATGGTCGGCGTCTCCAGGAACAGGTTCAGCGACTGGGCCTGGTCGAGGTACGGAGTGCGGGCGGCGGCCATGTCGATCAGACCGCGCTGCGGGATCTCCCAGGCGGTGCGGTACAGCCGCCGCACGTCCTCGGGGATCCACGCGAGGCCCTGCACGGAGCCGTTGGCTTCGCGCAGTGCCTCACGGGTGCGGGCGTCCCACACGCCGAGCCGCTTCAGGTCGTCCACCAGGTACGAGTTGACCTGGAGGAACTCGCCGGACAGCGTCTCGCGCTTGAACAGGTTGGACACCTGCGGCTCGATGCACTCGTACACGCCCGCGATCGACGCGATGGTGGCGGTGGGCGCGACCGCGAGGAGCAGCGAGTTGCGCATCCCGACGGAGGCGATCCGCGTGCGCAGCGCCGCCCAGCGCTCCGGCCAGGTGAGCTCGACGTCGTAGTGGTCGGGGTGCAGCACGCCCCGGGCGGTACGGGTCCTCTCCCAGGCCGGGAACGGGCCGCAGCGCTCGGCGAGGTCGGCGGAGGTCTCGTACGCGGCGAGCATGATCCGCTCGGCGATCCTCGTGGACAGGGCCTTCGCCTCCGGGGAGTCGAAGGGCAGCCGCAGCTTGAAGAAGACGTCCTGCAGGCCCATGACGCCGAGACCGACGGGGCGCCACTTGGCGTTGGAACGGCCCGCCTGCTCGGTCGGGTAGAAGTTGATGTCGACGACCCGGTCGAGGAACGTCACGGCCGTGCGCACCGTCTCGTCGAGGCGCTCCCAGTCGACGTCCCCGTCCGCCACGAAGGCGCCGAGGTTGACCGACCCCAGGTTGCAGACCGCCGTCTCCCCGTCGTCGGTGACCTCCAGGATCTCGGTGCACAGGTTCGAGGAGTGGATGACGTGACCCGGCTCGGCCGTCTGGTTCGCCGTGCGGTTGGCGGCGTCCTTGAAGGTCATCCAGCCGTTGCCGGTCTGCGCGAGGGTGCGCATCATGCGGCCGTACAGCTCGCGGGCCGGGAGGGTCTTCTTCGCCAGGCCCGCCGCCTCGGCGGCCCGGTACGCAGCGTCGAACTCCTCGCCCCACAGGTCGACCAGTCCGGGCACGTCCGCCGGGGAGAACAGCGACCACCGCCCGTCGGCGTCCACCCGGCGCATGAACTCGTCCGGCACCCAGTGCGCGAGGTTCAGGTTGTGCGTGCGGCGGGCGTCCTCGCCGGTGTTGTCGCGCAGCTCCAGGAACTCCTCGATGTCGGAGTGCCAGGTCTCCAGGTAGACCGCCGCCGCCCCCTTGCGCCGCCCGCCCTGGTTCACGGCGGCGACCGAGGCGTCGAGCGTCTTCAGGAACGGGACGATGCCGTTGGAGTGCCCGTTGGTGCCGCGGATCAGCGAACCCCGGGCGCGGACGCGGGAGTAGGACAGGCCGATGCCGCCGGCGTGCTTGGAGAGGCGGGCGACCTGGTGGTAGCGGTCGTAGATCGAGTCCAGCTCGTCCTTGGGGGAGTCGAGGAGGTAGCAGGACGACATCTGCGGGTGCCGCGTGCCGGAGTTGAACAACGTGGGGGAGGAGGGCAGGTAGTCCAGACGACTCATCAGCCCGTAGAGCGCGGTGACCTCGTCCAGGGAGCGCGCGCTGTCGTCCTCGGCGAGTCCGGCGGCGACCCGCAGCAGGAAGTGCTGGGGCGTCTCGACGACCTTGCGGGTGACCGGGTGCCGCAGCAGGTAGCGGCTGTGCAGGGTGCGCAGGCCGAAGTAACCGAAGCGGTCGTCGGCCCCGGGGTCGATCAGCGCGTCCAGGCGGACGGCGTGCAGCCGGACGAACCCGGCGGTCCGGTCGGCGATCAGGCCCTCGCGGTGCCCGGTCGCGACCGACTCGGTGAACGAGGTGACGCCCTGTGAGGCGGCCTCGGCGCGGATGGAGACGGTGAGCAGCCGGGCGGCGAGCCGGGAGTAGGCCGGGTCCTCGGAGATGAGCCCGGCCGCCGCCTCGGTGGCCAGCTCCCGCAGCTCCGCCGCGTCGGCGGAGGCGGACCGGCCGCGCAGCGCGGCGGCGGCGACCCGGCCGGGGTCGGCGTCCGGCAGGTCGGCGGTCAGCTCGGTCAGGGTCCGCAGCAGCGCGGCACCGGGGCCGCCGCTCTCCTCGGTCACGTCGGTCGCTGAGGCCGGATCGGCTGGCGCGATGGTCACGTGGGGCTCTCCCTCGCTCGGCACGGGGCCTCGAGGAGGGCAGGGGGCAGCACACGAGCGCACACGGCGTCGCGTCCACCGGCCCATTCCGCGAGGCCCGGACGTCCAGGCACCCGGACCGGACGGCCGGGCGCACTGTCGGCAGGTCCTCGGACTGACGCCCGTGCGCGCACCTCGGCGAGGGCGGGCATGGGTACACCGTTGCGGGACAGTTCCGGATTCACACCGGATTCCCCTGCGACGACAGCGAGCATGAGCATACATCTTGTGTCAGGCGCCGCCGACAACCCCATATGTTGTGTCGCGGAGGTGTCAGAGCGTCAACTCGTAAGCGAGGAGGGTGATGTCGTCCAGCTCCGGCAGGGGGTTCCAGTCGCGCTCCGGGGAGCGGGTGAAACCGAGCCGCTCGTAGACGCGGTGGGCGGCACGCATGGTGCGCTGGGTCGACAGCACGACCCGTCCGCACCCCTCGACGGCCCGCGCCCGGTCCACACAGGCGCGCACCAGGGCCTCCCCGGCGCCCCGCCCCCGCCCCGCACGGGCGACCGCGAGCATCCGGATCTCCGCCTCGCCCGGCCGCGCCATGTCGGCCATCGGGCCGGGACCCGGCACGAAGGTCACTCCGCCCAGCACCGTCCCGTTCGCCACGGCGACCAGCACCTCGGCGGCGGCCGCCCGCTTCCCCACGTCCCGCAGCTCCCCGAGGTAGGGGTCGCTCCCCCCGAAGTCCAGCAGTCCGTCCAGCAGATAGGCCTGGGCGGTGATCTCACCGAGCTCTTCGTGCTCGCCGGGTTCCACCGGCCGGATGACGATGTCCATGAGCGGAGTGTGCCGGACGGGTACGACGACGGGCCGCCGGTTTTCCCGGCGGCCCGTCGTCGTACCCGTCGCGTCAGTGGGCGCTGCCCGCCGTGGCCGGCGGAAGCTCCGCCTGGACGCCGGGGTCGCCCGCGTCCGCCGTGTAGTCCTCCGGCTTGGTCCGGTCGACGCCCTCGGGCGCCTTGAGGGCCCGCATGACGAAGGTCAGCACGACCGTGACCAGGACGTTGAGCACGAACGCGGTGAGGCCGATGTAACCGATCTCGCCGATGCCCGGGATCTCCTTCGACGACCCGCCGAAGTGCTTCTGCGTCGGCGAGGCCACCCCGTACGCGGCGACCGTGCCGTAGACCATGCCGACCGCCCAGCCGCCGATCAGCGCCCAGCGGTGGAACCAGCGGGTGAACAGACCGCCCACCAGCGCCGGGAAGGTCTGCAGGATCCAGATGCCGCCCAGCAGCTGGAAGTTGATGGCGACCGTCTTGTCCATGGTCAGGACGAAGGCCAGCGCGCCCACCTTCACCAGCAGGGACACGGTCTTGGAGACCTGGGTCTCCTGCTTCGGTGTCGCGTCCGGCTTGATGAAGTCCTTGTAGATGTTGCGGGTGAAGAGGTTCGCCGCCGCGATCGACATGATCGCCGCCGGCACCAGCGCGCCGATGCCGATCGCCGCGAAGGCCACGCCCGCGAACCAGTCGGGGAACATGTTCTCGAACAGCTGCGGGATCGCCAGCTGGCCGTTGCTGACGTTGACCCCGGCCGCGATCGCCATGAAGCCGAGCAGCGCCAGCAGGCCCAGCATCAGGGAGTACAGCGGCAGGATCGTGGTGTTGCGGCGGATCACCTCACGGCTGCGCGAGGACAGCGTCGCGGTGATCGAGTGCGGGTACATGAACAGCGCGAGCGCCGAGCCGAGCGCCAGCGTGGCGTACGTCCACTGGCCCGCCTCGCCCGGTACCAGCGCCCCGCGCGGGGCGCCCGTGGCCGGGTTGGTCTGGCTGTACGCCTCGCTCGCGGAGGCGAAGATCTCGTCGAAGCCGCCCAGCTTGATCGGGATGTAGATGATCGCCACCGCGATCACGAGGTAGATCAGCGTGTCCTTGACGAACGCGATCAGCGCGGGCGCCCGCAGACCCGAGGAGTACGTGTACGCCGCCAGCACACCGAAGGCGATCAGCAGCGGCAGGTCCTTGACGAACCAGTTGGTGTCCTCGCCGCCGCCGACGCCCATCACGTCCAGCACGGCCTGGATGCCGACCAGTTGGAGCGCGATGTACGGCATCGTGGCCAGGATGCCGGTGACCGCGACGGCCAGCGACAGCCCCTTGGAGTCGAACCGGCCGCACACGAAGTCGGACGTCGTCACATAGCCGTGCCGGTGCGACACCGACCACAGCCGGGGCAGGAAGGTGAAGATCAGCGGGTACACCAGGATCGTGTACGGCACCGCGAAGAAGCCGGCCGCGCCCGCCGCGTAGATCGCCGCTGGCACGGCCACGAAGGTGTACGCGGTGTACAGGTCGCCGCCGAGCAGGAACCAGGTGACCCAGGTCCCGAAGGACCGCCCGCCCAGTCCCCACTCGTCGAGGCTGTGCTCGTTCTCGGCCTTGCGCCAGCGTGCGGCCATGAATCCCATGGCCGTGACCAGCACGAAGAAGAAGATGAAGACGGCGAGTGCCACGCCGTTCACGCCGTCGTTCACTTCGACGCACCGCCCTTCGAGGCCGAGCGGGCGCGCTGGTCACGCTGCCAGAGCTTGTACGCGACCATCGTCAGCGCGGTGGAGAGGAGCACCCACAGCATCTGATACCAGTAGAAGAACGGAATGCCGATGACGACGGGGTCGGTCTTGGCGTACGAACCGACCCACAGCATGGCCACGAACGGTGCGACGAGACAGAGGGCGATGACGACGCGGACGGGCGTCACCACCTGCCCTCCTCTGGTTTCTGGGGTTTGTGACATCAGACGGCTCCCGTCCCCTCACTGATCACCGGCGGTGGTGCGCAGGGAAATCTAGGTCAGGGTGCGGTGCGGCCGTAACCCCTCGTCGGCGGAGCGGTGCCCGACAAGCGGCCCGACCGAGGGGCGGCAGCGGCGAAAACCTCGCCGACCGCCCGTTTCACCGGGGTTCGCGGGGCGCTTCAAAGGCGGCTCGGCCCCCCGGCACGGGAGCCGTCGGCGTCACTCCTGCGGGCGCTTCAGACGGGCGACGAACTTGTACCGGTCGCCCCGGTACACCGACCGCACCCACTCCACCGGCTGTCCGCCGCGGTCCCGCGAGTGCCGGGACAGCATCAGCATCGGCAGGCCGACGTCAGTGCCGAGCAGACCGGCCTCGCGCGGGGTGGCCAGGGACGTCTCGATGGTCTCCTCGGCCTCCGCGAGATGGACGTCGTACACCTCGGCGAGGGCGGTGTAGAGGGAGGTGTACTTCGTCAGGCTGCGGCGCAGCGCGGGGAAACGCTTGGCGCTCAGATGGGTGGTCTCGATGGCCATCGGCTCGCCGTTGGCCATGCGCAGCCGCTCGATGCGCAGCACCCGCCCGCCGGCCGTGATGTCGAGCAGCCCGGCGAGCCGGTCGTCGGCGGTGATGTAGCCGAGGTCCAGCAGCTGCGAGGTGGGCTCCAGACCCTGGGCGCGCATGTCCTCGGTGTACGACGTGAGCTGGAGCGCCTGGGAGACCTTGGGCTTCGCGACGAAGGTGCCCTTGCCCTGGATGCGCTCGAGGCGCCCCTCGACCACCAGCTCCTGGAGCGCCTGGCGCACGGTGGTGCGGGAGGTGTCGAACTCCGCCGCCAGGGTGCGCTCGGGTGGGACCGGCGTGCCGGGCGGCGCCGTCTCGGTCATGTCGAGCAGGTGCTTCTTCAGCCGGTAGTACTTGGGCACACGCGCCGTACGGACCGTGGTCCCACCCGCGTTCTCCGCACTGCTGACGTCGGTGCTCATGCTCTGCCTTCCCGGCTTCGAGTGCCGAAACGACCGACATCACCGTCGGCCACGGCTGACATCGTGGCACGGCTCGGGGCGGGGGTGCGCCCCGCACGCTCCGTGATCCCCTTTGTATACCCCTGGGACGAGGGATGGTCCAGACCACGGAGGGGCGCTCAGATGCCCTGCCAGTCCGGCTTGTTCGCGTAGGTGTGGCGGAAGTAGTCGGCGAGCTTCAGCTTGGCGGCGGCGGCCTCGTCGACGACCACCGTGGCGTGCGGGTGCAGCTGCAGCGCGGACGCCGGGCACACCGCCGCCACCGGCCCCTCGACGGTCGCGGCGACCGCGTCCGCCTTGCCCTCGCCGGTGGCCAGCAGGACCAGGTGCCGGGCCTCCAGGATGGTGCCGATGCCCTGGGTGATGACGTGGTGCGGGACCTGGTCGACGTCGCCGCCGAAGAAGCGGGCGTTGTCCACCCGGGTCTGCTCGGTCAGCGTCTTGATCCGGGTGCGGGAGGCGAGCGAGGAGCACGGTTCGTTGAACCCGATGTGCCCGTCCGTGCCGATCCCGAGCAGCTGGAGGTCCACGCCGCCGGCCCCGGCCAGCTCCTTGTCGTACGCCTCGCAGGCGGCCTGCACGTCCTCGGCCGTGCCGTCGGGGCCCATGAAGGCGTCCATGCCGATGCCGAGCGGCTCCAGCACCTCGCGCCGCAGCACCGAGCGGTAGGACTCGGGGTGGTCGGCGGACAGTCCCACGTACTCGTCGAGCTGGGCGATCCGGGCCCGGGAGGCGTCCACGCCACCGGAGCGCACCCTGGCCGCCAGTGCCTCGTAGACGGGCAGCGGCGTCGAGCCGGTGGCCACGCCCAGCAGGGCGTCGGGCTTGCGCCGCAGGAGCTGCGCCATGGCCTCGGCGACGAGCTCGCCGCCCGCCTTGGCGTCCGCAACGATGACAACTTCCACGGTGGGCCTGCCGATCTTGAGGAGGACTCGACTGGGACCGGACCCGTCAGCACGGGTCCGTGCGGTGGTGCAATGTGGTTTAGACCAATCTCAATCTAACAGAGCGGGTGCGGGGGCCGCGCGCCGAAATCGACCCCGCCGACCGGTCCCACGCGGGAACCCCACGGGTTAGGCTGCATGACGGAAGCCCGCGGGTCCGGGCCGGCGGCAACCCGCCGACCAGGAACCGAAGAACGGCGTCCGACGCATTTACAGGGACAGTGGTCTAGTCCACAATGCGTAGCAAGGCACGACAAGCCTGCCTTCCCCGCACAGGAAGGCGGAACCGAGGAACCGGAGCTCTCTGCCCTGACTGCCCCGGCTCCTCGTCCCTCGGCCGACCGGGACCGCACACCCCACGGCCGATGTTGCTCCGGGCTGCGGTGCCGGGAGGGTTGAGGGTCCCTCCCAGGCGCCGCGGCCCGCGGGTGTTTCAGGCCCCCGCGGACCGCCGGGTACGCTCGCTGACGTGCCCTCCATGAACGAACTCGTACGCCAGCACACCGCCCTCGACGACACCGATCTCGAGTGGCTCCATCTGCTGGTCTCGGAGTGGCAGCTGCTCTCCGACCTCTCCTTCGCCGACCTGGTCCTGTGGGTCCCCACCCGCGACGGCACCCGCTACGTCTCCGTCGCCCAGATGCGGCCCAACACCGGCCCGACCTCGTACCAGGACGACATGGTCGGCCACCTCGTCCCGCGCGGACGCCGTCCCATGCTGGACGCGGCCCTGGACGAGGGCCGGATCGTGCGCGAGGGGGACCCGGAGTGGCGCGAGGAGGTTCCCGTACGGGTCGAGTCCATCCCCGTGCGGCGTGAGGGGCGCGTCCTCGGGGTCATCGCGCGCAACACCAACCTGCTCACCGTGCGCACCCCGAGCCGGCTGGAGCTCACCTACCTCCAGAGCGCCTCGGACCTCGCGCAGATGATCGCGGCCGGATCCTTCCCGTTCGCGAACCAGCAGCTCGAGATGGACGCCTCGCCCCGCGTCGGCGACGGGCTGATCCGGCTCGACGCCGACGGCATCGTCCAGTACGCCTCCCCGAACGCCCTGTCCGCGTACCACCGCATGGGTCTCGCCGCCGACCTGGTGGGCCATCACCTCGGGCAGACCACCGCCGAACTGGCCCCCTCCCGTGGGCCGGTGGACGAGGCGCTGGCCAAGGTCGCCAGCGGCTGGGCCCCGCGCGAGTTCGAGATCGAGGCGAACGACGGGGTGATCCAGTTCCGGGCCATCCCGCTCAAGCCGAAGGGGACGCGCATCGGTTCGCTGGTGCTGCTCCGTGACGTCACGGAGCTCCGCCGCCGCGAACGCGAGTTGATCACCAAGGACGCGACCATCCGGGAGATCCACCACCGGGTGAAGAACAACCTCCAGACGGTGGCGGCGCTGCTGCGCCTGCAGGCACGGCGCATCGGGTCCGAGCGGGGACGCGCGGCGCTGGAGGAGGCGGTCCGCCGGGTGGGCTCCATCGCGATCGTGCACGAGACGCTGTCCCAGAACCTGGACGAGCGGGTGGAGTTCGACGAGATCGCCGACCGCGTCCTCGCGATGGTCGCCGAGATCTCCCCGGGCAAGGTCACCGGCCGGCGCACGGGCCGCTTCGGCATACTCGACGCGGAGGTCGCCACACCGCTGTCGATGGTGCTGACCGAGGTGCTGCAGAACGCCCTGGAGCACGGCTTCCGCGAGGGCGAGACCGGCACCGTGGAGGTGTCGGCGGTCCGCGGCGGCACCACGAAGGAGACCCGCCTGCTGGTCACCGTGCAGGACGACGGCGTGGGTCTGCCCGAGGGATTCGACCCGCACACCGCGGGCAACCTCGGCCTGCAGATCGTACGGACCCTGGTGGAGGGCGAGTTGGGCGGCACCTTCGACATGGTGCCGGCCCCGGAGCGGGGGACCAGGGTGATCCTGGACATCCCGGTGCAGTCGGACAAGTAGCGGGCGCGGACGGCACAAAGCCCCGGACCGCTGAATGCGGCCGGGGCTCATGCTCAACTGCGCGCTGCGGCTCGGGGGCGGGAGATGCGTACGCGCCGTACGCGCCGCCAAGCTCAGGCTGTCAGCA
Source organism: Streptomyces sp. 12E (assembly GCF_055633275.1). NCBI lineage: Bacteria > Bacillati > Actinomycetota > Actinomycetes > Kitasatosporales > Streptomycetaceae > Streptomyces > Streptomyces sp. 12E. The sequence goes on from NZ_JBVNCJ010000001.1 coordinate 4,887,367, forward strand.
GGGGTGGGTTGTCAGGCGGAGGCCTGACGGGCCCGGTTGCGGGCGGCACGGCGCTTCATCGCGCGACGCTCGTCCTCGCTGAGACCACCCCAGACGCCGCTGTCCTGACCGGACTCGAGCGCCCACTGCAGGCAGCTCTCGATCACCGGGCAGCGACGGCAGACGGCCTTGGCTTCCTCGATCTGCAGCAGCGCAGGACCGGTGTTGCCGATGGGGAAGAAGAGCTCGGGGTCTTCCTCGCGGCAAACGGCGTTGTGACGCCAGTCCATGGCTGCTACCTCTCCTGGGTATGTACTGCGATTGCTTGTGAATGTGAACGCTTTCACGAATCCCTCGACAAGGGAAGGGCCGACCGCCGGGTTTCCCGGCGTTGGGTCCTTGGATTTGAAGAGGGGTTCCGGTGATCTGTGGAGGCCGGTGTTGCGGGCCGTCCCGATCGCCAAGAAGAGACTCGCAAACCTCGGCGGCGGATACAACCCCTTCCGGAAAGTTTTTTTTGATTCTTCGGTGTCGACTAGGTCACAGCCGTACTTCCATGGGGTGGATCCTGGTCTAAACGTTCGACTGAAAGGACTTTGGCCCTTTCTGCTCACACAATCACACGCAGTGCACGGCGTACGCCTGTGAACGTCACGCTGGTTCGCAGTCCCAGGTGGTCACCGTCCATCTGAAGGGGCAGCGGCACCTTCGAATGCAAGGTGAAGCGTGTCAGATCGTGCCGGGAGACGGCGTGCCTGCCGCGAGGTCCGCTCTCCGGGGACGAAGTGAGCAACTGGGTGCCATACCGGGCAACCGCGGCGGTGGACAGCCGCCTCAGACCGAAGAGATCGAGCGCGGTATCGAACGAGGCTTTAGGTGACGCGTAGATCGGGCGATTGCCGAGAAACGTCCACGGCGAGGTGTTCGAGACTATGGAGAGCACCAGATCGGTGACCGGCTCCTCACCGGGGTGCTCCAGGGTGATCACTCCGCGCCGCCGGTGCGGATCGCCGAGCAGTTGACGGACCACCTGGCGCATGTACAGCGCGTGGGTCGACTTTCTGCCGCGCTCCCGCTGCTGCTCCACCCGGCCGACCACGCCGGCGTCGAAGCCCAGCCCCGCGTTGAAGGTGAACCAGCGGGCCGGTACGGCCTCGTCCCCCGAGCCCGGCGTGCCCGAGGTCAGACCCAGGCCGACGGTGCGCTCGCGGCCCTCGCGCAGCGCGTCCAGCAGGGCGCCGGTGGCCTCCACGGGCTGGTTGGGCAGGCCCAGGGCGCGGGCGAAGACATTGGTGGAGCCGCCGGGGACCACGGCGAGACCGGGCAGGTGCTCCGGGTCGGGTCCCGCGTGCAGCAGACCGTTGACCACCTCGTTGACCGTGCCGTCCCCGCCGAGGGCCACCACCAGGTCGATGTCGTCGCTCTCCGCGGCCTGCCGGCCCAGGTCGCGCGCGTGCCCGCGGTACTCGGTGGTGACCGCCTCCAGCTTCATCTCGCTGGCGAGCGCGTGGATCAGCACGTCGCGCGTACGCGCACTGGTGGTGGTTGCCGCCGGGTTGACCACGAGAAGTGCACGCATGACGTGCAGGGTACCTACTGAGTGGTACCGGGCCCAGACCGAGGCGGGGGCGGCGGGGGAGACGGGACGTGAACCTCGGCACGGGGGGCGTGCACGGCGAGGGCTACCCTTCAGGGGTGAGCAGTGAGCAGACCACCACCCCGGACGCCACCGGGCCTCGCCCGCGCCGCCTGACGTACGCCGCGGCGCTGGCCGCCCTGGAAGGGCTCGCGCTGGTGGCCGGCGGAGTGTGGATGTCGGTCCTCGCCCTCACCGGCGAACCGGACGACCGCCGGCAGGCCGTCACCGGCGGGGTGACGCTGATCGTGCTCGCGCTGCTCCCGCTGCTCGCCGCGCGGGGACTGTTCGCCCGGCGGAGCTGGAGCCGCGGCCCCGCCGTCATCACACAGATCATCGCGCTGCCGGTGGCCTACAACCTGCTGCGCTCCGACAGCGTGGCCATCCCCGCCGGAATCGTGCTCGCCGTCGTGGCCGTCACCGCCCTCGTCCTGCTGGTCAACCCCGAGACGACCCGGGCCCTCGGTATCCGGGGGCCCGGGAACGCCGGGAAGTAGCGCCCGGGCGGTCGCGCCGGGTCACTCCTCCACGAGCAGCTTCTCCCGCAGCTGGGCCAGGGTGCGGGCCAGCAGCCGGGAGACGTGCATCTGCGAGATGCCGACCTCCTGGGCGATCTGCGACTGGGTCATGTTGCCGAAGAAGCGCAGCAGCAGGATGCGCTTCTCGCGCGGCGGCAGGTCCTCCAGCAGCGGCTTGAGCGACTCCCGGTACTCCACGCCCTCCAGGGCCTCGTCCTCGGCGCCGAGGGTGTCGGCGACCGCCGGGGACTCGTCGTCGGTGTCGGGGACGTCCAGGGACAGCGTGGAGTACGCGTTCGCGGACTCCAGGCCCTCCAGGACCTCCTCCTCGGAGATGGCCAGCTTCTCGGCCAGCTCGTGCACCGTGGGGGAGCGGCCGTGCAGCTGGGACAGCTCCGCCGTGGCCGTGGTGAGCGCCAGCCGCAGCTCCTGCAGCCGGCGCGGCACCCGCACCGCCCAGCCCTTGTCGCGGAAGTGCCGCTTGATCTCCCCGACGACCGTCGGCGTCGCGTACGTCGAGAACTCCACGCCCCGGTCGGGGTCGAAGCGGTCGACCGACTTGATCAGGCCGATGGTGGCGACCTGGGTGAGGTCGTCCAAAGGCTCACCGCGGTTGCGGAAGCGGCGCGCGAGGTGCTCGACGAGCGGCAGATGCATGCGCACCAGGCGGTTGCGCAGCTCCGCGTACTCGGGGGTGCCGTCCTGCAGCGTGCGCAGCTCGAGGAACAGGGCGCGCGCCCCGCTGCGGTCCTGAGGGTCGTGGCGCGCGTGCCCGCCCGGGGCGCCCGAAGTGCCGGGGGCGCTCCGGGCACCCCGGGCGGCGGGCGCCCGCGGCGCCTCGTCCTCGGCTTGTCGCTCGTGCTCGCTCATCGTCCCGCCCGTCGCCCTTCCCCGAGCGCTCGCCTCGTCCCCCGCCGGCCCGGCCCCGGCAGGGGCACCCCCGTGACCGGGAGCGACCCCGGCCGGCCCGGCCGCGCTCCGCACGGTCCCCCCGGGCCGCCCGCCACCCGGAGGAAGGGTCTCCGTGGAGTCGTCCTCCGGATGCGGCCGGGCCTGCTCGGGGATGCCGTCGATGCCGTCCGGCACACGCTCGGCCGGCAGCTCCCGTGTGCCGCGTTCTTCGTCCCGCACCGGCCCGCCCTCGCTCCTCACGTCGACCCGGGTCCCGCGCCGCGCTGTTTGTAGAGGCTGATCGACACGGTCTTGTCCTCGTCCACCGCGGAGGAGACCTTGCCCGCGAGCGCGGACAGGACGGTCCAGGCGAAGGTGTCCCGCGAAGGAGCGTGACCGTCCGTGGTCGGCGCCGAGACGGTCACCTCGAGCGAGTCGTCGACGAGCCGGAAGACACAGCTGAGCACCGAACCCGGCACGGCCTGCTGAAGCAGGATCGCGCAGGCCTCGTCGACCGCGATGCGCAGGTCCTCGATCTCGTCGAGGGTGAAGTCCAAACGGGCCGCGAGGCCGGCCGTGGCCGTACGCAGCACCGACAGGTAGGCCCCCGCGGCCGGCAGCCGGACTTCCACGAAGTCCTGGGTCGCGGGCTCGCCTGCGATCTGGGACACCCTCACCTCCAAGGTGGTACAAGCGTTTCAGGGCCTGGTTCGCCCCCGGGTAACGCGCTACGTGGTTCAGCGGTGACGCTATCGCGCTCTCGGCGGTCCTGTCCCCGGGACCCCGACCCATGTGCCGTCACTCATAGTAAAACTATGAATACGCTCCGTGGCTAGGGGTCTGCGGCCCCCAAATGGGAAGAGCGCGCGCCGCATTGACGTACCCAGACGTCAGACGGTCGAACCGTCCGGCACCGGGGTCACGCCGGGTCACACGCGTACGTGGTCGACGAGGTACCAGCGCATTCCTCGCCGGGCTCATGGCTCCGCATCACGGGGTGGTCGGTTTCCCCGTGGTGCTCCGTGGTGTGCCGCTTCGGCGAGGAGTCGCAGCACCCGACGTGACCACGGGTGGGGCGGAGGCGCAGCCGCACCGGATCGGTGCCGTCCCGCAGGCGCTCCGGACACGTCTCGCCGAGAGGGACGGGTTCCGGGTGCGGCAGCGCCTCGACGTGCGTGCACTGTTTCATGATTGCCAGATTACGACGCCCGTGCGAGGAGCCGCGAGGAAAAACGAGGGCGGGCCGGACATGGACGTGATGCCGCTGCTGTTGCTGGTGGCGGGCAGCGCCGCGGCCGCCCGGCGCACCCCGGTGCCGCCCCCGCTGCTGCACACGGCGGCCACCGACAGCTCCTGCCTCGGCCTGCGGGCGCAACTGCGGCCGGTGGCACCGCTGTCGGTGGGGTACGTGCTGTTCGCGACGTTCGCCGTCGGCTGGGTCCCGTATCCGATCGTGCCGGGCCTGCCGCTGACCGCGGCGCTGGTGTTCGGCGCCGCGGTGGCCCCGCCGGACGCGGTGGTGGCGACGGCGGTGGCACGCCGGGTGGGCCCGCCGTCCCGGATCACCACCATCCTCCAGGGCGGGTCCCCGCTGGACGACGCCATCGCGATCACCGCGTTCCGGGTGGCCCCGGCGGCCGCGGTCGTCGAGGGCGCGACCTGGGCCGGGGGAGTCGGCGGGTTCCTGCTCGCGGCGGTCGGCGGGCCGGCGGCCGGCCTGGTGCTGATGGCGCCGCTGCACCGGCTGCGCACCCGTGTGAAGGAGGCGCTGCGCACGCTGCTGCGCCGGCTGGACCTGGAGGAGGCGGCGGCGTTCGGGGAGACGACTCAGGGGAAGGGGCGCCCGGTGATCACCGCGGCGACCGTGCTCCCGCGCGGGAACGCGCCGTCGTCCGCCAGGGCGACAAGAGCGTAAAGCAACTTGGCGACATAGAGACGCTCGACCGGGATGTCGTGGCGGTGCTCGAAGTCCTCGGCGAACGCCTCGAGTTCCGGGGGGACGCGGGCGTAGCCGCCGAAGTGGAAGCGGTCGTCGAGGCTCCAGTCGCCGCGCGGGCCGCCGAACGCCTCGCTCTGCAGGGCCTGTATGTCTTCGGCCAGGAAGCCGCCCCTGAGCACGGGTACCCCCAGCGCGCACGTCCCGCCGCCGAGCCCGGCGGCCAGTCCGGCCAGCGTGCCCCCGGTGCCGCAGGCCACCGCCACCACGTCCGCCCGGCCGGCCAGCTCCTCCCCGAGCGCCCGGCAGCCGCGCACGGCGGCGGGGTTGCTGCCGCCCTCGGGCACGACGTGCGCGTCCTCGGCGTCCGCCGCGCGCAGCACGGCCGCCAGGGTCTCCGGCTCGGTCTTGCGGCGGTACGTCGACCGGTCGACGAAGTGCAGCCGCATCCCGTCGGCCGCGCACCGGGCCAGTGAGGGGTTGAGCGGGCGGCCGGCGAGTTCCTGTCCGCGCACCACGCCGACCGTGCGCAGGCCGAGCAGCCGGCCGGCGGCGGCCGTGGCCCGCAGGTGGTTGGAGTACGCGCCGCCGAAGGTGAGCACGGTCCGCCCGGCCGCCTCGTCGAGGTTCGGGGCGAGCTTGCGCCACTTGTTGCCGATCAGCTCCGGGTGGATCAGGTCGTCCCGTTTCAGCAGCAGCCGCACCCCGCGCCGCTCGAACCGCCCGTCCGCGACCTCCCGCAGCGGGGAGGGCAGCCGTGGGCGCAGGTCCGCGAGGGCGTCGCGGGGGCCGGGGGTGTCGGAGCCGGTCACCGGGCCATTGTCGCCCGGGGCCCCCGCGGCTTCGACGGCGGTCGCGGAACACGTCGATCAGGGAGGGACCGCCCCACAGGCACCACAGCGCGATCACCGGATCGCAGAGGGCGCAGCCCAGGGACGAGGCGGGGGCGAACGGGATGACGGGAGCGCCCTCGAGGTGGTGGACGACGTCCCACGCGGTGTGCAGCAGCCAGCCGACGCCGATGAACGTCCAGGAGTCCAGGCCGCGGAACGCGACCCAGGTGACCAGCGCCGTGAAGGCGAACTCCCAGCCGCCCAGCCCGCCGCCGCCGAGGTAGGCGGCGCCAGCACCGGCGACCATGAGGGCGTTCAGGCGCCGCCGGTGCGGTTCGCGGACGAGAGACCGAGAGACATCGACAGGGCGTAGAGGACGCCGATGCCGACCGGGACGACGTACTGCACGGCGAGGTCTTTTCCTGGGACCGGGAGGGACGGTCCACCATGCCAGGAGCGAGCCGTTCGGGGTCCCAGAGGAGCGAGCGACAGGTTCCGACGGGTTGTCGCCAGGCGGACCGCGCGCCGCCGGGCCCACGCGTCACCTCAGCCGGTCGCCGATCCGTTTCCTCATCGAGCCCATCGTGAACCCGCGCGGGTCCACCTTCCCCGGCTGCCACTCCTTGTGCCCGATCACCGACCGCTCGTTCCAGCCATGATGGCGGCACACGGCGGCCGCGGCTCTCTCGACGGCCTCCAGCTGGACCGCCGGCCAGGGGTCCTCGCCGTCGCCGAGGTTCTCGCACTCGAAACCGTAGAAGTGCCGGTTGCCGTCGGTGTTCGCCTCGTTGTCCTTCGGCAGCCCTCTCTCGGCGATCACCGCGCGGAGCACGTCGTCGTCGCCGAGCCCGGCGTGGTTGGCCCGGCCGTAGCCGACGAGGTGGACCCGGCCGTCCTTGGTGATGACGCCGTGGCACAGAGGACCGGGCAGGCCCTCGTAGCCCTTGCGGCAGATGTCGACCGTGCGGGCGCTGCCCTTGGTCACCGTGTGGTGGATCATCACGCCGTGGACGGGGCCCCACGGGCCCTTGTGGTTGCGGTTGTGGTCGCGCCAGTCGCCGACCTCGACGACCGTGAGACCCTCCGCCTTCAGAGCGCGCAGGAACGCGCTCGCGGACATGGGTGGGGCCATGACCGCCCTCCTTCGTTCCGGGCGGCAGCCGCTCTTCGCAGCCGCTCGCTACCGGGCCTATACCTGGAAGGAGCGGGTTCAACTACTCGTCCGTCTCCTGTGCGAGTCGATCCGGACAATCTCCTTCCGGTACGGCGCCGGCGAACGGGCGCCCCATGTGTGCCCATCCATCCCAAGATCCAATCCCGCTCGATCGGGTAATGGTGCGCGCACGCTGCGTGAGTAAGGCTTGATCGCGCAACGTCCCGCCCGGCGCGGGATCATCATTGGGGAGGGCGATTCTCTATGTCGGTAGGCGAAGAGGTCCGTTCGGAGCAGGCCAGGCAGCAGCAGAGCCTCGGTACGGCGGCCGCGCGGAACCTGGCCACCACGACCAAGTCCGTGCCGCAGATGCAGGAGATCAGCTCGCGCTGGCTGCTGCGCATGCTGCCCTGGGTCGACGTACAGGGCGGTACATACCGTGTCAACCGGCGGCTGACCTACGCCGTGGGCGACGGCCGGATGACGTTCGTGAAGACCGGCGACCGCGTCGAGATCGTCCCCGCGGAACTGGGCGAACTGCCGGTACTGCGATCGTACGAGGACGAGGAGGTGCTGACCGAGCTGGCCGCCCGCTGCCGGCAGCGGGAGATCGGGGCCGGTCAGGTCATCGCCTCCTTCGGCAGCCCGGCCGACGAGGTGTACCTGCTGGCGCACGGCAGGGTGGAGCGGGTCGGCACCGGTCCCTACGGCGAGGACGAGTCCCTCGGAGTCCTCGCCGACGGCGCCTACTTCGGTGAGCAGGCGCTGCTGGGCGAGGACGCCATCTGGGAGTACACCGCCCGCACCCTCACCGCCTGCACCGTGCTCGTGCTGCCGCGCGAGGCCGTCGAGCAGGTCGCCGAGCGGTCGGACACCCTGCGCGAACACCTCCGCCGGCGGCTCACGGTCCCGGAGCAGCGCACCAACAAATACGGCGAGAAGGAGATCGACCTCGCGGCCGGTCACAGCGGGGAGCCGGACATCCCGCACACCTTCGTCGACTACGAGGCCAGGCCGCGCGAGTACGAACTCAGCGTCGCCCAGACCGTGCTGCGCATCCACACCCGCGTGGCCGACCTCTACAACCAGCCCATGAACCAGACGGAGCAGCAGATCCGGCTGACGGTGGAGGCGCTGAAGGAGCGCCAGGAGCACGAACTCGTCAACAACCGCGACTTCGGCCTGCTCCACAACTGCGAGTACGACCAGCGGATCCAGCCGCACAACGGTGTGCCGGGCCCCGACGACATGGACGAACTGCTCAGCAGGCGGCGCGGGACCAGGCTGCTCCTCGCCCATCCGCGCGCGATCGCCGCGTTCGGCCGTGAGCTCAACAAGCGGGGACTCGTCCCCGAGACCATCGACGTGGGCGGCAACCGCATCCCCACCTGGCGGGGAGTGCCCATCTACCCGTGCAACAAGATCCCGGTGACCGAGGCCCGGACGACCTCCATCATCGCCCTGCGCACCGGTGAGGAGGACCAGGGCGTCATCGGGCTGCGGGCCGCCGGCATCCCCGACGAGATCGAGCCGAGCCTGTCCGTGCGGTTCATGGGCATCAACGAACAGGCCATCATCAAGTACCTGGTCACGGCCTACTACTCGGCCGCGGTCCTGGTGCCGGACGCGCTCGGCGTCCTGGAGAACGTCGAGATCGGCCGTTGGCGATGACCTACCACCGGCTCCCGCCCCGCACGCCGTGTCCCCGGCCGTCCGGGCGGGTACACCTCGGAGGTACGCGCTCGACGGGTGCGGAAGCGCCATCCCTCCGCTCCTCCACCGAGTCGGTCCCAGGGGGAAGTCGATGACGGATTCCATCACGGAGCCGAAGACGGGGCGTGCCGTGGAGAGCGCGACCGGGGTGCCGGCGGTGCCGGAGCAGCGGCCCGGCGACGGGCACGAGGCGACGACGCTGCTGGAGCGGGCACGGGCCGCAGTCGATCCGGTGCTGCGGGCCGCCGTCGGCTCGCTGCCAGGACCGATGCGCCGCGTCGCGCTCCACCACTTCGGCTGGGAGCAGGCGGACGGCACCCCGGCCGGGGGCGGTGCGGGCAAGGCGATCCGCCCCGCCCTGGTGCTCGCCGCGGCCTCCGCCCTGGGCGGGCCCGCGGCCCGGGCGGCCGCCGTACGGGCGGCGGCCGCCGTGGAACTGGTCCACAACTTCACGCTGTTGCACGACGACGTGATGGACCGGGACACCACCCGCCGCCACCGGCCCACCGCCTGGACGGTGTTCGGGGACGCCGACGCGATCCTCGCCGGGGACACCCTCCAGGCGCTCGCCCTGCGACTGCTCGCCGAGGACCCCCATCCGGCGGCCTCGGCAGCGGCGGCCCGGCTCGCGGACTGCGTGGTCGAGCTGTGCGCGGGTCAGCACGCGGACACGGCCATGGAGCAGCGGGGCCCCGGCGAGGTCACCCTCGCCGAGACGCTGGCCACGGCCGAGGCCAAGACCGGGGCGCTGCTCGGCTGCGCCTGTGCGATCGGGGCGCTGTACGCGGACGCCGGGGACGCGGACGTGGCCGCACTGGACGCGTTCGGCCGGGAGGCGGGACTGGCCTTCCAGCTCATCGACGACGTGATCGGCATATGGGGCGACCCGCGCCGCACCGGCAAACCGGTCGGCGCGGACCTGGCCGCCCGCAAGAAGTCGCTGCCGGTGGTCGCCGCGCTCACCTCCGGCACCCCGGAGGCCGCGGAGCTCGCCGCCGTGTACGCGGCCCCGCACGACGAGGAGGACGACCTGGAGGAGATCGCGCTGGCCGTGGAACGGGCGGGCGGCCGGGACTGGGCGCAGACCCAGGCGGCCGACCGGATGGCCCGGGCGATGCAGGAAGTGGCCCGCGCGGTGCCCGACCCGGAGGCGGCGGGCGGGCTGCTGGCCCTGGCCGAGTTCGTGACACGGCGCACCACCTGACGGCCCGCCGGCCGTCTTCCCGGCCCCGGAGCCACAGGTGCCGTGCGGCTCCTGACCCCGCACGGCACCGTGGCCCCGGTCCGGCGGGTCCCGCACTTCCCCACGATGTGCGGGGCCCGCCCTCCCCGGCCCGGTGGCCCCATTACGCTCAACACCCGTATGTGCGAGGCCGGTTGAGCTGGAGGGGCGGACATGGGAGTGGCGATCCGGACGGCTGGGGACGGAGACCGGAAGCTGGTGGTGCGGCTTCTGGACGAGGCCTTCCAGGACGACCCGGTCAGCGGGTGGGTCTTTCCCGGCGAGGAGTACCGCCGTACGACGCACCACAGGCTCATGGCCGCCTTCACCGACGTCGTGCTCGCCGAAGGGCGTGTCGATCTCACCGAGGACGGCTCGGCGTGCGCCCTGTGGCTGTCCGTGCCGGCGGGCGAGCCCGAGCACGGCGAGGAGCAGCCGGACGACGACGGTTTCGCGCGGATGCGCCGGGCCGTCGACCCGGACAACGAACGCGTGGAGCTGATCGGCCGGCTCACCGCGGACATCCACCCCTCGGGACGGGCCCACGAGTACCTGTGGATGATCGGCGTGGCACCGGACCGCCAGGGCGAGGGGCTCGGCACCGCGCTGATCAGCTCCGTCCTCGACCGCTGCGACCGGGAGGGACGGGCGGCGTACCTGGAGGCGAGCAGCGAGCGCAGCGCCCTGCTGTACCGGCGCCTCGGCTTCGAGGCGTCCGGTGAGCCCCTGGCCCTCCCGGACGGCCCGCGCATGTGGCCCATGTGGCGCGAACCCCGCACGACCGGCTGAAGGACCGGCCGGGAGTGACGGGTCGCGCGGCCGGCCGCCGGCGGGTCCGGGACCTCGAAAGGGACGTTCGGCCCCGGCCGTCGCCGTGCGCCCGGACTTCACTGGCCCACGGGTGGCGCCCGCCGGCCGTACCGAGGGATCCGGCGGATGCCGGACGACGAGGCCGGCGGGGGCGGGACGAGGACAACGGCGGGTGACGACGGCACGACGGGCGGGAACATCGCGGTGGTGGGGCACGCCGACCTGGCCCCGGACGCGCTCCTGCTGGTGGAGTCCGCGCTGCGGACCCGGCTGGCTCGGCTGCCCGCCCCGGCCGTGGCCATGGTGCGCACCGGCGCGGGGACGCCGCTGGCGGCCGGGCCACGCGGGCGTCCGGGTGCCCACTGGCCGTGGTGATCCCCGAGCGCGTCGGCGTGCCCGCCATGCCGCCCCAGCGGGACCGGATGGCGGCCGGCGGGCTGCTGACCCTCGCCCGACGAGGTGCGCCTGCCGGCCACGACCCGGCGGCCCGCGACTCCTGTGTCGGCGCGGACGCACGGCTCGTCGCCTGCAGCGGCCTCCTCCTGGCCGTCCGGGAGGCGCTGTCCGCCGTCCGCGCGGAGGGCTGACGGCGGGAACGGGGGCCATCGGCCCTGCCCGGTCCCCGCAGGAACCCTTCGACCCATACGGCGCCCGCTCCCCGCCGCCGATCACGGGCGCGCGGAACAGCCTGGTGGTTCCTGTACGCGCCGCTGTCCGATGAGGTCCAGTCGCCGGGTGTCGGGGCCGACCTGTGGATCACGGGCGTGGCCCTGTCCGGATTCGGCTCGATCCTGGGCGCGGTCACCTTCATCACCGTGATCATCTGCGTGCGCGCGCCCGGCATGACGATGTTCCGCATGCCGGTCTTCACCTGGAACGTGCTGCTGACGGCCCTGCTGGTGCTGATCGTGTTCCCGGTGCTGGCGGACCTTCCAGGTCCAACCATGCGGAATCTCTTCTCCCACTTGACTCCGGTCCCGATGACCCCTTGCATCCACTACGGTTGAAGTACTACAAATGAAGTTGTCAGCGACGACCGCCGCCCACGGGAAGAGACCGCGTTGCGAAAGCTCACGTACTTCATCGCCTGCTCCATCGACGGCTTCATCGGGGACCCGGAGGGCGACGCGTCGGCGATGTTCGCCTACGTCGACGAGGAGTTCTTCGGCTTCCTCGCGGCGGAGTACCCCGAGACCGTCCCGACCCCCGGCCGCAGGCAGAGGGGCATCGACCACCTGCCGAACAAGCGGTTCGACACGATCGTCCAGGGCCGGGCCAGCTACGACCTGGCCCTGAAGGAGGGCATCACCAGCCCCTACGCCCACCTGCGCGAATACGTCGCCTCCCGCACGCTGGGGGAGTCGCCCGATCCCAACGTCGAGATCATCGCTGACGACCTGGCCGGCCGGGTGCGCGCGTTGAAGGCGGAGGACAGCGCGTACGACATCTACCTGTGCGGCGGAGCGGAGATCGCCGGCGAACTGGTCGACGAGATCGACGAGCTGGTCATCAAGACGTACCCCATCGTGCAGGGTTCCGGCATGCCGATGTTCGCATCCGGCTTCGCGCTCACACACTTCGCGCTGGAGTCGGTGCGCTCGTTCGGCAACGGTGTGGTCGTGCGGACGTACAGCAGGAAGCGCTGAGCCCGCTTTGGGCCTACCCTGGGGTCATGGACAGCGAAGAGCCCGTCTGTCCCGCCTGCGGACAGCCGGTGGAGAAGGTGGTCAAGCGCCACAAGACGCTGGGCGCGTGGGTCCCGGTGTGGGTGCACGGACCGTGCCGCAACCCGGAATGCCGGGAATCCCCCTCGTCCGAAGCGGGGGAGACCGGCGCCCTCGCCTCGGGCCGAGCCCGGAAGGATGCCGGGAGCCAGGCCCCCACCAAGCGCTAGCCTTGCGGTATGGGCGCGGTGTGGCGGTGGGGCGTGGGCATCTGGACGGCCGTCGTGATCGTCGGGGGCGGACTGACCCTGTGGTTGCGGGACGAGGCCGAACCGCCGTCCCCGGCCCGCTGGGAGAGGACGGAGCCGAGCCCGGCCCCCGCCCTCCCCGAGGGCTGGGAGACGCGGTGCCCCGTCCCCGAGCCGCCGCCGGGCGTCGAGGACGGACTGGTGGCCACCGCCTGCCTCGTCACCACCGGCTAGTCCGGTGGACGGGCCGGTCCGCCCGTTTGCGGATCGCGGTCGGTCAGACAGTACGTACCGCCCGTCGGGTCCCGCATCACCGTCCAGCGACCGAACGCGGCCACGCGGACCGCGCCCAGCTCCTCGTGCCGCGCCCGGGTCGCGCCGACGTCGGCGCAGGCGAGGTCCGGATGGGCGGACGCCGGCCGTTCCTCCGCCAGCCGCTGGAGCAGGATGCGCACGGGCAGCCCGGTCGGCGGCCTGACGACGTGGAACTCCGGGAGCGAACCGGCCGCCGCGTCCCAGTCGGGCAGCAGCCCGCTCCAGAAGGCGACCTCGGCGTCGTAGCCGGACGGCGGGACGTCGAGGCACACCTGGTCCAGACGGCTGCCGTGCACGACGGGCGGCCGTACCGACTCCCCGCGCCAGGGCACCGCGCAGAACAACTGCCCCGCGGGCGACCGCAGCACGGCCCACCCCTCGTGCTCGCCGGCCGTCTCAGCGCCCAGCCGCAGCGCGTTCGCGACGAACCCGGACACGTCCTCGACGGAGAAGTCGAGATGGGTGCCGCCCGGTCCCGAAACGATCCGCTGCATCCCCACGCAGGCATCGGCGCCGTCCGCCCGCAGGGTCACGAACTCCCCGTCGTCCCCGCTCGGTTCGGACAGCCGCGTCCCCGTGACGGCCGTCCAGAACCCGCCGGCCCGGCCGGCCCCGGACGCCGGCCGGTCGATGAAGGCGTACGTCCAGCGGACGTTCACCGCCGGGGACGTTCCATGAAGCGCAGCATGTTCCCCGCAGGGTCGCGGAACGCGCAGTCGCGCACCCCGTACGGTTGGTCCACCGGCTCCTGGAGCACGTCCACACCGGCGGCGCGGACGCGCTCGAAGAGGGCGTCGCAGTCGGTGGTGGTGAAGTTGACCCCGCGCAGCATGCCCTTGGCCAGCAGTTCGGCCATCGCCTGCTTGTCACCGGGGGAGGCGTCCGGGTTCGCGGCGGGCGGCTCCAGCACGATCTCCACGTCCGGCTGCTCCGGCGAGGCGACCGTCACCCAGCGCATCCCCTCGAACCCCACGTCGTCGCGGACCTCGAGCCCCAGCACGTCACGGTAGAAGGCCAGCGCCTTGTCGTGGTCGTCGACGGCGATGAAGCACTGGGCCAGTCGTACGTCGTTTCCTGTGTCCATGCGCCCACGTTAGAAGGTCCCGCCCGGATCGACCCGGGGCCGGCCCCGGACCGGCCGGGTGTACATCCGGGCCACGCACGGCGGAATGACCGCGCTCTCCTCGTGCGACCGGGCCCGGTACGCGCTCGGCGTCTCCCCGACCAGCTCGGTGAACCGGGAACTGAACGACCCCAGCGAGGTGCAGCCGACCGCGAGGCACACCTCCGTCACCGTGAGGTCGCCCCGCCGCAGCAACGCCTTGGCCCGCTCGATGCGCCGCGTCATCAGGTAGGCGTACGGCGTCTGCCCGTACGCCGCGCGGAAGCTGCGCTGGAAGTGACCGGGGGACATCAGCGCGGTCCGCGCCAGCTCCGTGACGTCGAGCGGCTCGGCGTACTCCCGGTCCATCCGGTCCCGGGCCCGCCGCAGCCGCACCAGATCCTCCAGCTCCATCCGCCCAGCATCCCACGGCCCGCGTGAGCGGTCACGGAAACGCCGAAGGGCCCCGCCGCCGGAGACGGGGCCCTTCACCACACCCGCGAACCGCGATGGCGCACCGATCGCCGCCGCGGAAGGAGGCCGGGTCAGGCCTTCTTGGTCTCCCAGAAGATCTTGTCGATCTGGGCGATGTAGTCCAGGGCCTTCTGGCCGGTCGCCGGGTCCGTCGACGCCTTGGCGGCCGAGAGGGCCTTCAGGGTGTCGTTGACCAGCTGGTGCAGCTCCGGGTACTTCTCGAAGTGCGGGGGCTTGAAGTAGTCGCTCCACAGCACGGAGACGTGGTGCTTCGCCAGCTCGGCGCGCTGCTCCTTGATGACCGTGGCACGGGCCTGGAAGTGCGGGTCGTCGTTGCCGGCCATCTTCTCCTGGACGGCCTTCACCGACTCCGCCTCGATGCGGGCCTGGGCCGGGTCGTACACGCCGCAGGGCAGGTCGCAGTGGGCGCTGACCTTGACCTTGGGGGCAAACAGGCGGGAAAGCATGGAGCGTTTCCTTCCTCGTGATCGTCTTCTCACACTGGACATTACTCCGTGACGGACGGCTTTTCGCGGGGGCCCCCGCGGGCTTAGGACAAAAGTCCGGGGTGAGACTGAGACTGGTGGAGGACGAACCGGGGAGGTGCCGGGTGATGCCGGAGCTGCCGCAGGACGCCGAGCGGGCGGGGGCGCCGCTCCCCTTCGGGGTGGCCGAGGTGACCGGACCGTCCATGGTGCCCACGCTGCACCACGGGGACCGGCTGCTGGTGCACTACGGCGCCCGGGTCAGACGCGGGGACGTGATCGTGCTGCGGCATCCGTTCCAGCAGGACCTGCTCGTCGTCAAGCGGGCCGCCGAGCGGCGCGAGGGCGGCTGGTGGGTGCTCGGGGACAACGCGTTCGCGGGCGGCGACAGCACCGACTACGGGGTGGTGCCCGACGAGCTGGTGCTCGGCCGGGTCCGGTTCCGTTACCGGCCGCGCGGCTCCGAGCGGCGTTCGCTGCCGGCCGCGGTGGGCTGGGCGCTGTCGGCGGTCCGGCCCGTGCTCTCCGGCCGGTCGGCCTCCAGGCGTTTGCGGGCGCGGTAGGCGGCCACGTTGGCGCGGGTGGCGCAGCGGTCGGAGCAGTAGCGGCGGGAGCGGTTGGTGGAGGTGTCCAGGTAGGCGTTGCGGCAGGGCGACGCCTCGCACAGGCCGAGGCGGTCCACGCCGTACTCGGTGAGGTGGAAGGCCAGGCCCATCGCGGCGATGGCCGCGTAGCCGGCGGTGGCGTTGGACGGGTGGTCGGCCAGGTGCATGTGCCACAGCGGACGGCCGTCGTCGTCGCGGAAGTCGTGGCCGGAGATCTGCGGGCTGACCGGGAACTCCAGCAGCAGTGAGTTCAGCAGGTCGACGGCGAGGGTCTCGTCGCCGCCGTCCGCCGCCTCGAAGACCGAGCGGAGCCTGGCCCGGACCGAGCGGAACCGCGTCACATCGGCGTCGGTGGTGCGCCGGGCCGCCGACCGGTTGGCGCCGAACAGGTCTCGGACTGCCTCGACCGAGGTCAGCGCGTCCTTCCCCCGGGCCGGTTCCTCGGTGTTGACGAGGCGCACGGCATAGTCCGAGTAATAGGCCAGTTCCACTTGTAGTCCTTACGCAGGGGCTCTATCGTCAGAGAGCGGTCTTGTAATGGACGATCGCGTATCCAGGGTATTACGGGACGTACGTGAGGGAGGCGCTCGATGACGGACGCGGACACCACCACGGCCGCCGACTGGCGGGCCTGGCAGGAGAGCTGGGACCGGCAGCAGGAGTGGTACATGCCGGACCGCGAGGAACGCTTCCGGGTCATGCTCGACATGGTGGAGGCCCTCGTCGGCACCTCGCCGCGCGTGCTCGACCTCGCCTGCGGCACGGGCAGCATCACCGCCCGGCTGTTCGACCGGTTTCCGGAGGCCACCAGCACCGGCGTCGACCTGGACCCGGCGCTGCTCGCCATCGCGGAGGGCACGTTCGAGGGGGACGGGCGGGTCTCCTTCGTGACGGCCGACCTCAAGGACCCCGAGTGGCCGGCGAAACTGCCGTACGACTCCTACGACGCCGTGCTGACCGCGACGGCCCTCCACTGGCTGCACCGGGAACCCCTCGAGGACCTCTACGGACACGTCGCGGGGCTCGTCCGCGACGGCGGCGTCTTCATGAACGCGGATCACATGATCGACGACACGACGCCCCGGATCAACGCGGCCGAGCGCGCCCTGCGCCACGCCCGCATGGACCGGGCCAGGGCGGACGGCGTCCTCGACTGGGCCCAGTGGTGGCGGCTCGCCGCCCAGGACCCGGTCCTCGCCGGACCGACGGCCCGCCGGTTCGAGATCTACGGCGAGCACGCCGACGGGGACATGCCGCCGGCCGCCTGGCACGCGCGCGTGCTGCGCGAGAAGGGGTTCGGCGAGGCCCGGCCGGTGTGGTGCTCGCCGTCGGACACCCTGCTGCTGGCGCTGAAGTAGCCGGAGGGGAACGCGGAGGGGCGGTACGGACCGGCCGTACCGCCCCTCCGCGCGTCCGTTCAGAGCACCTTGGACAGGAACGCCTTCGTGCGCTCGTGCTGCGGGTCGGTCAGGACGTCGCGCGGGTCGCCCGACTCGACCACCACACCGCCGTCCATGAAGACCAGGCTGTCTCCCACCTCGCGGGCGAAGCCCATCTCGTGGGTGACGACGACCATCGTCATACCGGACTCGGCCAGGTCGCGCATGACGTCGAGGACGTCACCGACCAGCTCCGGGTCGAGCGCCGAGGTCGGCTCGTCGAAGAGCATCAGCTTGGGGTCCATGGCGAGCGCGCGGGCGATCGCCACGCGCTGCTGCTGGCCGCCGGAGAGCTGCGAGGGGTAGTTCCCGGCCTTGTCGCCGAGACCCACCCGCTCCAGGAGCTGCGTCGCGCGCTCCCTGGCCTGCGCCTTGCTCACGCCCTTGACCTGGACCGGCGCCTCCATGACGTTCTCGACGGCCGTCATGTGCGGGAACAGGTTGAAGCGCTGGAAGACCATGCCGATGTCCCGGCGCTGCTGGGCGACCTCACTGTCCTTGAGCTCGTACAGCTTGTCGCCCTTCTGGCGGTAGCCGACCAGCTCGCCGTCGACGTACAGACGCCCGGCGTTGATCTTCTCGAGGTGGTTGATACACCTGAGGAAGGTGGACTTGCCGGAGCCGGAGGGGCCGATGAGGCAGAACACCTCGCCGGTCCTCACCTCGAGGTCGATGCCCTTGAGGACCTCGACGTGGCCGAAGGACTTGTGGACGCCCTCGGCCTTCACCATGGCCGTCATACCGTGCTCCTCTCGCGGCTGAAGGCCGTCAGGTTGGCCTTGATCTTCTGCCACGGTGTCGTCGGCAGGCTCCGGGACGAGCCGCGCGCGAAGCGGCGCTCCAGGTAGTACTGGCCGACGCTGAAGACACTGGTGATGACCAGGTACCAGATGCACGCCACGAACAGCATCTCCATCACGGCGTACGACGTGGAGCCGATCGTCGAGGTGGCGCGCAGCAGTTCGTTGTACGTCACCGCGTACACCAGCGACGAGGTCTTCAGCATGTTGATGAACTCGTTGCCGGTCGGCGGCACGATCACCCGCATCGCCTGCGGGATCACGATGCGCCGCAGCGTCTTGCCGTGGCTCATGCCCAGCGCGTGCGCGGCCTCGGTCTGGCCCTCGTCGACGGCCGTCAGACCCGCGCGGCAGATCTCCGCCATGTACGCCGCCTCGTTCAGGCCCAGGCCCAGCAGGGCCGCCATGAACGGCGTCATGACGTCGACCATCTCGTCCTTGTAGAGCGGACCGAGGTTCAGCATCGGGAAGATCAGCGCCAGGTTGAACCACAGCAGGAGCTGCACGTAGACCGGCGTACCGCGGAAGAACCAGATGTAGATCCAGGCCACCCAGCTCGTCACCGGGTTCTTCGACAGCCGCATCACGGCGAGGATCACGCCGAGGACCACACCCATGACCATCGCCAGGACGCTGATCAGCAGGGTGCGCCCGGCGCCGGCGAGGACGGTGCCGTCGAAGACGTAGTCGCCGACGGCGTGCCACTGGATCTTCTCGGCGGTGGCGAAGGCGTTGACGAGCAGGGCCACCAGCGCCAGCACGACGACACCGCTGACCCACCGGCCGTAGTGGCGGACCGGGATGGCCTTGATCGCCGCGGGCGGCACGGCGGCCCCGCTGTCCTTGGAGACGGCGGCCGCCGGCCGGGCGCCGGCCGTCTCCTTGTCGAATTTGTCAGTCACTGTGACCGCCCTTCAGTACGTGCCGGGGACCGTCACTCGCCGCCGTTGACCACGGCCTTGTCGATGGCGCCGGTCTCGGCGCCCCACTTGGCCAGGATCTCCTTGTACGTGCCGTCCTCGATGATGGCGTTGACGGCCGCCTCCAGGGCCTCGGTGAGCTGCTTGTTGTCCTTGTTCACCGCGATGCCGAACGGGCCGGCGTCCACCTGCTCGCCGACGATCTCGAAGGCGTTGCCGCCGTCCGCCTTGCGGGCCAGGTCGACCGCGACCGGGTAGTCGTTGACACCGGCGACCGCGCCGCCCGACTTCACGCGGGTCTGCGCCTCGGTGTCGTTCTCGAACGACTGGATCGTGATCTTCTCCTTGCCCGCGTCCGTGCACTTCTGGGACTGGGTCTGCAGCGCCTTCTCGTACGTGGTGCCACGCTGCACGGCGGCCGGCCGGCCGCACAGGTCCTCGATGGAGTTGATCCCCTTCGGGTTGCCCTTCTGGACGTACACGGCGGTGCCGGCGACGAAGTAGTCGACGAAGTCGACGCCCGGACCGAGCTTCTTGCCCTTGTCGTCCAGGCCCTCCTGGCGCTGCTTGGTGTCCGTGATGGACGACATCGCGATGTCGTAGCGGCCCGAGTTCAGCGAGCTGATCAGACCGTCGAAGGAACCGGAGGTGAACTGGACCTCGACGCCCAGCTTCTCGCCCAGCGCGGCGGCGAGGTCGGGGTCGACGCCGACGATCTTGCCGCCCTCCTGGAACTCCATCGGGGCGTACTCGGCGTTGGTGCCGGCCTTGAGGACGCCCGCGTCCTGGATCTTCTTGGGCAGCTTGTCGAACAGGGGGGCCGAGTTGGACTTGCCCGTCTCCTTGGTGCCCCCGCTGCCGCTGTCGTCGGTCTGGTCACCGCAGCCGGTGAGAAGCAGTGCGCCTGCGACCGCGATCGCGCCGGCCGCCGCAAGACGGGAGCGCGCGGCGGTGGTACGACGGGTGGTGCTTGCGGTCATGGTGGGTTCCTCCGGCGGATGGGTGGAGATGCCGATGGGTGGGCCGCCGCCGACGGGTATCGGCAGCGCCGCAGGTCGACGAGAACACACGCCTTCGAGTGTCGCGACCTCGTGCGATTACGGCATCTTGCCATTTGGACTGAGCCGTTCAGGGGGCTCGCGATGTCAAAATCGGATAACGGGTGACACTCGAACCGCACCACTCCGGGACATCTGGCCGGACAGTCTGCGGGAATCATTCGTTCCGGCCGGAAGATCTCCGGTGCATCCCAGGATGCGGACCCGTATGCCGTGGATTTTGCCGTGGTTGTGGGCTTGCTCCTATTTCCCCTCGGCCTTGTCCTGATATCGAGCGACAATGCGGGTCCCCGGCATGTGACCTTCGCGTTATGGACTCGTCGCCGACGGCGTCCGTCCGGTAAGAAGGTTCTTTACACCCCTCATCCGGGGATCAGGGCGCGTGTGCGGCGCGCCCGTCGTGTTCGGCCCGTACGTATCAACCCCCCGGGCCTTGCGCGGTCCCGCCCGCCCCTCACCAGGGGCGGCAACCCTCAAACCATGAACACTTAAGGGGTAAAACCAAGTGGCAGCGGAGATTGTCAATCCTCGCAGCGACAGCGAAAGCCGGAACGGCCATACAGGGCAGGACGACGGGGTCGAGCCCCTCGATTCCTTCGACCCGGCGTTCGCGCTGCACCGCGGCGGCAAGATGGCCGTGCAGGCCACCGTGCCGATCCGCGACAAGGACGATCTGTCCCTGGCTTACACGCCCGGCGTCGCGAAGGTGTGCAGCGCGATCGCCGAGCAGCCGGACCTCGTCCACGACTACACGTGGAAGTCGCAGGTCGTCGCCGTCGTGACGGACGGCACGGCCGTGCTGGGGCTCGGTGACATCGGGCCCGAGGCCTCCCTCCCGGTGATGGAGGGCAAGGCCATCCTCTTCAAGCAGTTCGGCGGCGTGGACGCCGTTCCGATCGCCCTGGACTGCACCGGCGTGGACGAGATCGTCGAGACCGTGGTCCGGCTCGCCCCGTCCTTCGGCGGGGTGAACCTGGAGGACATCTCCGCGCCCCGCTGCTTCGAGATCGAGAAGCGGCTGCAGGAGCGGCTGGACATCCCGGTCTTCCATGACGACCAGCACGGCACGGCGGTCGTGACGCTGGCCGCGCTGCGGAACGCCGCGCGGCTGAGCGGCCGGGCCCTCGGCGATCTGCGCGCCGTGATCTCGGGCGCGGGCGCCGCGGGTGTGGCGATCGCCAAGATGCTGATCGAGGCCGGTGTCGGCGACGTCGCCGTGGCCGACCGCAAGGGCGTCGTGTCGCGGGACCGCGAGGACCTCACGCCGATCAAGGCGGAGCTGGCGTCGTTCACCAACAAGGCCGGCCTCTCCGGGCCGCTGGAGTCGGCGCTGGCCGGCGCCGACGTCTTCATCGGCGTCTCCGGCGGCACGGTGCCGGAGGCGGCGGTGGCGTCGATGGCCGAGGGCGCGTTCGTCTTCGCCATGGCCAACCCCGATCCGGAGGTGCACCCGGAGGTCGCGCACAAGTACGCGGCGGTCGTGGCCACCGGACGGTCGGACTTCCCGAACCAGATCAACAACGTGCTGGCCTTCCCCGGGATCTTCGCGGGGGCGCTGCAGGTGCGGGCCTCCCGGATCACCGAGGGGATGAAGCTGGCGGCGGCCGAGGCGCTGGCCTCGGTGGTCGGCGACGATCTCGCCGCCGACTACGTCATCCCGTCCCCGTTCGACGAGCGGGTCGCCCCCGCGGTGACGGCGGCGGTGGCCGCGGCCGCCCGGGCGGAGGGCGTCGCCCGCAGCTGAGGCACGCGGAGTACTGGTCGGCCCCGTCCCCGGGTGGGACGGGGCCGGTCCCTTTCCCCGGGGGGCTCGGGCCGCCCGGACGGCGGGCCTTGCCGGGTGGCAAGAGGGCGTGTCTCACAGCGGGGCCCGGTTCCTTCGGCGGGGCGGGGAACCTATCGTCAAGGTCATGTTCGCCGTCTACGCCGCCCGAATCGACCGCGACCAGCCGCTCGCGGGTCTGGAGCTGGGGGAGCGACCCGCTCCCGAGCCCCGGCCCGGCTGGAGCACCGTCACGGTCAAGGCCGCCTCCCTCAACCACCATGACCTCTGGTCCCTGCGGGGCGTGGGCCTCGCGGAGGACAAGCTGCCGATGATCCTCGGCTGCGACGCCGCCGGCGTCGACGAGGACGGCAACGAGGTCGTCCTGCACTCCGTGATCGGTCAGAGCGGGCACGGGGTCGGCCCCGAGGAGCCCCGGTCCATCCTGACCGAGCGCTACCAGGGCACGTTCGCCGAGCGGGTCGCCGTGCCCACCTGGAACGTCCTGCCCAAGCCGAAGGAGCTCTCCTTCGAGGAGGCCGCCTGTCTGCCGACCGCCTGGCTGACCGCGTACCGGATGCTGTTCACCAACGCCGGGGTGCGGCCCGGGGACTCCGTGCTGGTGCAGGGGGCCGGGGGTGGCGTCGCCACCGCCGCGATCGTGCTCGGCAGGGCGGCGGGGCTGCGGGTCTTCGCCACCAGCCGGGACGAGGCCAAGCGGAAGCGGGCGCTGGAGCTCGGGGCCGTGGACGCCGTGGAGCCGGGGGCGCGGCTGCCGCAGCGGGTCGACGCCGTGATCGAGACCGTGGGGGCCGCCACCTGGTCCCACTCGGTGAAGTCGCTGCGGCCCGGCGGCACGTTGGTGATCTCCGGTGCCACCAGCGGTGACCGGCCCTCGCACGCCGAGCTGACCCGGATCTTCTTCCTGGAGCTCAAGGTCGTCGGGTCGACCATGGGCACCAAGGACGAGCTGGAGGACCTGCTCTCCTTCTGCGCCGCCACCGGTGTACGTCCCGTCATCGACGAGGTGCTGCCCATGGACCGGGCGCGGGAGGGCTTCGAGCGGATGGAGTCCGGCGGGCAGTTCGGCAAGATCGTGCTCACGAATCCCTGAGGGGCGAGGCTCACCTCGACGGCCGGTCCGGATCCCCGGGCCGGCCGTCGGCATGTCAACGGGGGTTGACGACGGAGGGGTGTCAACGTACGTTGACATCATGACTGAGGCAACCGACCTCGCCGAGCGCGCGGGCGACCGCGATCCACGGGTCGGCCTGCGGGCCGTCGCCGCCCTGCGCCGGCTGCTGGAGCAACTGGAGACCGTGCAGGTGCGCAGCGCGCGCCATCAGGGCTGGTCGTGGCAGGAGATCGCCACCGAGCTCGGGGTCAGCAGGCAGGCCGTGCACAAGAAGTACGGGAGGCATTGATGTTCGAGCGGTTCACGAAGGACGCCCGGGACGTGGTGAAGGGGGCGGTCGAGTGCGTCGAGAGCGCGCACGGGGGGACCGTCGCCGCCGAGCATCTGCTGCTCGCGCTGCTGGACCGGGAGGCGAGCCGCGCGTCCTTCGCGCTGGCCGCGCTCGGGGCGGGCGAGCGCAAGGAGTCGCTGCGGCGGGCGCTGGAGGAGTCCCGGCGCCGAGCCGGTCTCTCCCGGGCCGAGACCGAAGCCCTCGCCGGACTGGGGATCGACGTCTCGGAGATCGTCGCCCGGGTGGAGGAGACCCATGGCGCCGGGGCGATGTCCGGCGACCGCAAGGACAAGGGCTGGTGGGCAGGGCGCCGCAGCTTCAGCCGGGGCGCCAAGGACGTGCTCGAGGGCGCCCTGCGCGTCGCCGTGGACCGACGGGACCGGCACATCGGCGACGAACACATCCTGCTCGCCCTCACCCTCCGTCCCGGCGTCCCCGCCGAGGTCCTCGCCGACCACGGCGTGACGTACGAGTCCGTGACCCGCGTGCTGTACGGGAGCGGCGAGGCCAAGGCGGGCTGACATCGGCGTAGGGCCGGCTCGAGGGGCCCGGGCCCGGCCGGGCCCGGGGCGTCCCCGTCGGGGCGGGAGGGCCCGGGGCGCCGGCCCGGTCCGGGTGGGCCGGCGCGGGTCCGGTCCTCTTCGGTCGGTCCGAGGACCTACTGCTTCGGCGAGCGCAGCATCGCCCCGATGTGGGCCGCCGCCGTGGACAGGTGGCGGCGGGCGTCGCGGAGCTGCTCCGTCGTGACTCCGTGGTCGCGGGCCGCGTCACGGATGTCGTCCCGGAAGCGGTCCAGCAGGCGGTCCAGGTCGCGGGCCGGGTCACCGGTGGAGTCCGAGGCGTCCTCATGGGCCCAGGACGGGGTGTAATCGGCGGGGAAGTCCTCGGGAGTCCGGGAGTACGACGGCTCCGAGACCTTGTCGGACGCCCCCGCGCCGGTGCGGCCGAAGCCGAAGTCCTTGCCGAACTCGCCCATCCCCTTCGCCAGTTCACCGAGGCCCTCGCGCAGACCCGCCGGCCAGTCGCCCCGGGCGAAATGGCCCTGCACCTGTTCCTGGACCTGCCGCACGATGCGCTGCACCTCCTCCTGCGCCTTGTCCTGGGCCTCCTTGGCCTGGCGGCGGGCGCGCTGCGCCTCCTCGCGGGAACGGCGGCTCTCGTCCTTGGCGCGGCGGGCCTGTTCCTTCCACTCCTGCTTGGCGCGGCGCATCTCCTCCTTGGCCGCCTGCCAGGGGTCCTTGGTGCCGAAGACCCCGAAGTCGCCGAAAGCGCCCTCCTCGTCGGGTGCGGCCCCGCCGGTACGGCTCTGGCGGGCCCTGCCGGCCGCGGCCCGCATCTCGCGGCGCAGATCGCCCGCCGCGCCGCTGACGTCGGCCCGGATCTCGGCGGCCAGTTCGGCGACCGACTCCCGGATCTCCAGTTCCAGATCGGCCAGCTCACCGCTGCGGTCGGACAGTTCGGCGCGGCCGGCGTCGGTGATGGAGTACACCTTGCGGCCGCCCTCGGTGGTGTGGGTGACCAGTCCCTCCGCCTCCAGCTTGGCCAGCCGCGGGTAGACCGTGCCCGCCGACGGTGCGTACAGCCCCTGGAAACGCTCCTCGAGGAGGCGGATCACCTCGTAGCCGTGACGCGGGGCCTCGTCCAGCAGTTTCAGCAGGTAGAGGCGGAGGCGTCCGTGGGCGAAGACGGGAGGCATGTCAGAGCACCTTCTTGTCGGTCGTACCGGCATTGTCCCCCGAGCCGTCCCGCGGTTCGGGCTCGTCCTCCCCGGGCGGGCGGCGCAGCAGGGCGATGGAGCCGGAGACGGTGGTGGCGCGCAACCTGCCGCTGCCCGCGCCCAGACGGCCGGTCAGTTTGTGGGCGCCCCACTGACCCTGTACCCGGAGGTCGTCGAAGGCGTTGGAGATCGCGCCGCTCGCGGTGTTGGCCTCCACCTCGGCGTCCGCCGGATACGGCAGCCGGATGGCGATCTCGCCCGAGACGCTGGTCAGCTTGACGTCGGCGGGGCCGTCGGGATCGAGGTCGACGATCATGGATCCGCCGACCGTGTCCGCCCGCACGGAGGAGCCGGAGCCCTCGACGACGGTGAGGTCGCCGGAGACGGAGGCGAAGCGGAGGTCGCCGGTGACGGACTGGGCCTCCACGTTCCCGGACACGGTCTCCGCGCGGACCGGGCCGGACAGGGCGACCAGGGTGGTGTCGCCGGCGACGCCCTTCACCGCGGCGGGGCCCCGGATGCCGGAGACCACGGCGCCGGCGCCGACCACGCCCACCTCGACCCGGGTCCGGGCCGGGACGGCCAGGGAGACCACCGCGCTGCGGCGCCAGCCCCTGCGGTCCAGCCACTTGAGGAAGCCCTTCCAGGGGAGGTCGTCGTAGGCCACCGTGAGGACGCCGTCCTTCTGGGTGACCACCAGGGGCGGTCCCTCGACCTCGGAGACCTGGAGGTGGGCAGGGCCTTCGTCGATGCCCACGATGTTCACGGCGCCGTTGACGATGCGGACGTGCAGGTCGCTCACGGGGGCGTCGAAGGTGAGCTTCGTGGGTTCCGCGACGGACCACTCGGGCATGGGGGGACCTCCTGGGAACGCAGCGGTCGACGACGACGCGGCATATCGCGTCTTACGTGATTCACGATATATCGCGGCAGGGGAAAGTCAAGGCACTCGTTCTAGTGATCAGCCGGTTCGCGAGGTGGGGGAGGTGGCCCCGTGCGTCGGTGCGGAGCGGGGTGGGGTCGCGTGGGCCGGCGTTCGCGGGGAGCCCGGCGTCGGTGCGGGCCGGGGGTGTCCGCGCGGCCCGGCGCTTGCGGGGTGCATCCCCACTCCCGGCTCCGCTCGGGCGGGGGACCCCCATGGCCCACCCGTGCCGCCCCGCGGCACGATCGCCCGCGGATCGCGGGGGCGCGACGGCGGCTGCCCGCGGAGTGCGGGGTGGCGGCGACCGCCTGTGGCCGGCGTGGCGGGCGGGGGTGCAGGTGGGGGCGGGGATGCCGCCCCCGTGGGGTGTTTACTCGTCGTCCTCGTCGTCCAGGCGGGCCAGCCAGGTGGCCAGGCGTTCCACCGGGACCTCGAAGTCGGGGTTGAGGTCGACGAACGTGCGCAGCTGCTCGGCCAGCCACTCGAAGGTGACCTCCTCCTCCCCGCGCCGCTTCTCCAGTTCCTCGATGCCACGGTCCGTGAAGTACATGGGGACAAGGATATGTGCGGGAAAACGGGCGGGCCGCACCCCTCGTGAGAGGGGTGCGGCCCGCGCGCGTACGGCTGCCGGTTACGCCTCGAAGACCTCGCGCACCAGCTGCTCCTGCTCGGCCTGGTGGCGCTTCGCGGAGCCGACCGCCGGGGACGAGCCGTGCGGCCGCGAGATGCGGCGCAGACGCTCGGCGTGCGGGAGGTCGGCGCCGACCGCCAGGTCGAGGTGGTCGATCAGGTTGAGCGCGATGAACGGCCAGGCGCCCTGGTTCGCCGGCTCCTCCTGGGCCCACAGGTACTTCTCGGCGTTCGGGTACTTCTTGATCTCCGCCTGGAGCTCCGCACCCGGCAGCGGGTACAGGCGCTCGATGCGGATGATCGCCGTGTCCGTCACGCCGCGCTTCTGCCGCTCGGCGTCGAGGTCGTAGTAGACCTTGCCGGCCGTGAAGACGACCTTCTTCACCGCGGCCGGGTCGACCGAGGCGTCGCCGATGACCGGGCGGAACTGGCCCGTGGTGAACTCCTCCGCCTTCGAGGCCGCTGCCTTCAGGCGCAGCATCGACTTCGGCGTGAAGACGACCAGCGGCTTGTGGTGCGGGTTGTGCACCTGCCACCGCAGGAGGTGGAAGTAGTTCGACGGCGAGGTCGGCATCGCGACCGTCATGTTGTTCTGGGCGCAGAGCTGCAGGAACCGCTCCGGACGGGCCGAGGAGTGGTCCGGTCCCTGGCCCTCGTAGCCGTGCGGGAGGAGCAGGACCACACCGGAGGTCTGGTTCCACTTCTGCTCGGCCGAGGAGATGAACTCGTCCACGACCGTCTGCGCGCCGTTGACGAAGTCGCCGAACTGCGCCTCCCACAGCACGAGCGCGTCGGGGCGGGCCAGCGAGTAGCCGTACTCGAAGCCCATCGCCGCGTACTCGGACAGCAGGGAGTTGTAGACGTTCAGCCGCGCCTGGTCCTCGGAGAGGTACTGCAGCGGCGTGTACTCCTCGCCCGTGCTGCGGTCGATGATGACCGCGTGGCGCTGGCCGAAGGTGCCGCGCTGGGAGTCCTGGCCCGCGAGACGGACCGGGACGCCCTCCAGGAGCAGGGATCCGAAGGCGAGGGTCTCGCCCATGCCCCAGTCGATGGTGCCGTCCTCGACCATCGTCGCGCGGCGCTGCAGCTGCGGCAGCAGACGCGGGTGGACGGTGATGTGGTCGGGGATGTTGACCTGGGACTCGGCGATCCGCTTGACGATCTCCGTGGTCACCGCGGTGTTCACGGCGACCGGGAACTCGGCCTGCGGGTCGGAGGACTCCACGGAACCGGGCTGGCTGGTGGCCTCGCGGACCTCCGTGAAGACCTTCTCCAGCTGGCCCTGGTAGTCCTGCAGCGCCTGCTCGGCCTCTTCCAGGGTGATGTCGCCGCGACCGATCAGGGACTCGGTGTACAGCTTGCGCACCGAGCGCTTCTTGTCGATCAGGTCGTACATCAGCGGCTGGGTGAAGGCCGGGTTGTCCGACTCGTTGTGACCGCGGCGGCGGTAGCAGATGAGGTCGATCACCACGTCCTTGTTGAACGCCTGGCGGAACTCGAAGGCGAGCCGCGCGACGCGGACCACGGCCTCCGGGTCGTCGCCGTTCACGTGGAAGATCGGGGCCTCGATCATGCGGGCCACGTCCGTCGCGTACATCGACGAGCGCGACGACTCCGGGGCGGCGGTGAAGCCGACCTGGTTGTTGATGACGACGTGGACCGTGCCGCCGGTGCGGTAGCCGCGCAGCTGCGACATGTTCAGGGTCTCGGCCACCACGCCCTGGCCCGCGAAGGCCGCGTCGCCGTGGATCGCCACCGGCAGGACGGTGAAGTCCGTGCCGCCCTTGCCGATGATGTCCTGCTTGGCGCGGGCGACGCCCTCCAGGACCGGGTCCACCGCCTCCAGGTGCGAGGGGTTCGCGACCAGGGAGACCTTGATCTGCTCGCCGTCCAGGCCGGTGAAGGTGCCCTCGGCGCCCAGGTGGTACTTCACGTCGCCGGAGCCGTGCATCGACTTCGGGTCGAGGTTGCCCTCGAACTCGCGGAAGATCTGCGCGTACGACTTGCCGACGATGTTGGCCAGCACGTTCAGCCGGCCGCGGTGGGCCATGCCGATGACGACCTCGTCCAGGCGGGACTCGGCGGCCGAGTCCAGCACCGCGTCCAGCAGCGGGATGACGGACTCGCCGCCCTCCAGCGAGAAGCGCTTCTGGCCGACGTACTTGGTCTGCAGGAAGGTCTCGAAGGCCTCCGCGGCGTTCAGCCGGCGCAGGATGCGCAGCTGCTCCTCGCGCTCGGGCTTGGTGTGCGAGCGCTCGATGCGGTCCTGGATCCACTTGCGCTGCTTGGGGTCCTGGATGTGCATGAACTCGACGCCGGTGGTGCGGCAGTACGAGTCGCGCAGCACGCCGAGGATGTCGCGCAGCTTCATCAGGGACTTGCCGGCGAAGCCGCCGACGGCGAACTCGCGCTCCAGGTCCCACAGGGTGAGGCCGTGCTCGACGATGTCCAGGTCGGGGTGCTTGCGCTGGCGGTACTCCAGCGGGTCGGTGTCGGCCATGACGTGGCCGCGGACCCGGTAGGAGTGGATCAGCTCGAAGACGCGGGCGGCCTTGGTGACGTCGTCGTCGTGGGAGGCGTCGATGTCCTTGAGCCAGCGGACCGGCTCGTAGGGGATGCGCAGCGCCTCGAAGATCTCGTCGTAGAAGTTGTTCTCGCCGAGCAGGAGGTTGGCGACCGCGCGCAGGAACTCGCCGGAGGCGGCGCCCTGGATCACCCGGTGGTCGTAGGTCGACGTGAGCGTCATGACCTTGGAGATGCCGAGCTTGTTCAGGGTGTCCTGGGAGGTGCCCTGGAACTCCGCCGGGTAGTCCATGGAGCCGACGCCCATGATCACCGACTGGCCGGGCATCAGACGCGGCACGGAGTGGACGGTGCCGAGGCCGCCGGGGTTGGTCAGGGAGACCGTGACGCCGGTGAAGTCGTCCATCGTCAGCTTGTTGTCGCGGGCGCGACGGACGATGTCCTCGTAGGCCTGCCAGAACTCGAAGAAGTTCAGCGTCTCGGCCTTCTTGATGGCCGCGACGACGAGCTGGCGGTCGCCGTTGGGCTTGACCAGGTCGATGGCCAGGCCGAGGTTGACGTGCTCCGGCTTCACCAGGGTCGGCTTGCCGTCCACCCTGGCGAACGAGTGGTTCATCGCCGGCATGGCCTTGATGGCCTGCACCATCGCGTAGCCGATGAGGTGCGTGAAGGAGATCTTCCCGCCCCGGGCCCGCTTGAGGTGGTTGTTGATGACGATGCGGTTGTCGAACAGCAGCTTCACCGGGACCGCGCGCACGGACGTGGCCGTGGGCAGCTCAAGGGAGGCGTCCATGTTCTTCGCCACGGCGGCGGACGGGCCGCGCAGGGTGACCTGCTCGGGGCCGGCCTTCGCCTCGGTCGCGGGCTCGGCCTTGGGCTTTGCGGCGGCCGGCTTGGCAGCCGGCGCGGCGGCCTTCGCCGGAGCAGGAGCCGGGGCGGCGGGCGCCGGGGTGGCCGGCTGCGCGGCGGCGGGCTGCGCGGCCGCAGGAGCGGGCGCGGCGGGCCGGGCCGGAGCGGCCGGCTGGGCCGGGGGGGTGGTGGTTCCCGCGGCCCCCGCGGCCGCGGTACCCGCCGGAGCCGAGGTCGCAGGCGCGCCCGGCTTGTAGTCGGCGAAGAAGTCCCACCAGGCTCGGTCCACCGAGTTCGGGTCCTGGAGGTACTGCTGGTAGATCTCGTCGACGAGCCATTCGTTGGCACCGAAGGCCGCAGCGGGGTTCTTCCCCGCTTGGTCGGTGTCGGTCGAGATGCTCGAGTTACTGGGGGACTGTGGCGACACGGCGTCAACCGCCCTCTTCCGCTTCGCAAGATGATGGACAGCGGAAATAAAGGCTACGCCCCCGAGAGCGAGAAGGTCAGGCCGGGCCCGTTCATCGTCGCGTAAGTCACATCGCGGCGGGTGTTTCGGGGCAGGAAATGGCGGGAAACAACCCTGGTTTTGATTCTACGGGCCGTATCAGGGATCGCTCGGCCGGGCCCCGGCGCTCAGCTCACGCGGGCCTCTGCCTGATCACACGTGTCCGTCAGCGCGAACATCGATGGACCGTGCGGCTCCGCTTCGAACTTTACGTCAACCCGGTGCGGATCACTCTCCCGGAAGAGTGATGAGAATGCGGCAGCCCCGCTCGGATTCGGCCACGCGGATCCGGCCGCCGTGCAGATCCACGGCCCAGCGGGCGATCGCCAGGCCGAGACCGGTGCCGCCGTCGCTGCCCGGACCGTGCGGCCGGTTGACGTTGCCCCGGTTGAACCGCTCGAAGACGCGGTGCCACTCGGTCCGCGGGATGCCGGGTCCCTCGTCCAGCACCTCCAGCTCCAGCGACTCCGGCCGGTCCCCGCGCCGCGCCCGGACCGTCACCCGGCCGTGCGGCGGACTGTGCTTGACCGCGTTGTCGATGAGGTTGGCGACGACCTGGTGGATGCGTTCGGGGTCGGCGTGCGCGACGAGCTCGGGCGGCGACACGTCGAGGTGCAGATGGACGTCCGTACGGGTGTGGCTGCCCGATCCGGAGGCCATGCCCGCCCGGGCCGAGGCGACCATGTTGGCCTCCTTCAGCACCCCGGACAGGTACGGCCACACCTCGAACCGCCGCTTCTTCAGCGGGACCACGCCGTTGTCCAGGCGGGACAGGTCGAGCAGCGTCTCCACGAGGCGTCCGAGGCGCTCGGTCTGCTTCAGGGCCGTGCGCATCGTCTCGGGGTCGGCCTGCGTGACGCCGTCGACGATGTTCTCCAGCACCGCGCGCAGGCCCGCGATGGGGGTGCGCAGCTCGTGCGAGACGTTGGCGACCAGTTCCTTGCGCTGGCGGTCCTGGGCCTCCAGCTCGTCGGCCATGACGTTGATCGCCTGGGCCAGGTCGCCCAGCTCGTCCCGGCGGTTCTCGCGCACCCGGCGGGTGTAGTCGCCGTGCGAGATGGAGCGGGCCACGGCGTTCATGTCGTCCAGCGGCGCGGTGAGCGAGTGCGCCACGAACTGCGTGATGAGCAGCGTCGCGATCATCGAGAAGATCGTGATGAAGCGCAGCTCCGTCTTGGTGTGCACGGCGATCACCGAAAGGCCGGTGGTGATCAGGACCGAGACGACGACCAGCGCGCCGAGCTTGGTCTTGATCGAGAACGGACGCACACCGCCCCAGGGCTGCCGCGCCCCGGGACCTTTGCGCCCGGCCGGGCCGTCGCTCATGGCGTCGGCGTCTCCAGGGCGTAGCCCACGCCGTGCACGGTGCGGATGCGCTCGGCGCCGATCTTCCGGCGCAGCGCCTTGATGTGGCTGTCGACCGTGCGGGTGCCGGAGGCGTCCGCCCAGTCCCAGACCTCGGCCAGCAGCTGCTCACGGGAGAGCACCGCGCGGGGGGTGTTCGCCAGGCACACCAGGAGGTCGAACTCGGTGGGCGTCAGGTGGACGTCCTCGCTGCGCACCCGCACCCTGCGCTGCGCGTGGTCGATCTCCAGTTCGCCCAGGCGCAGGATGCCGCTGCGCGGGGTCGTCGCGGCGAGGGCCGCCCGCTCCATGCGGCGCAGCAGCACGTGCACGCGTGCCGCCAGCTCCCGCATGGAGAAGGGCTTCGTCATGTAGTCGTCGGCGCCGACGCCCAGCCCGACCAGCATGTCGGTCTCGTCGTCGCGCGCGGTGAGCATCAGCACCGGCACCGGCCGCTGGGCCTGCACGCGCCGGCAGACCTCCAGGCCGTCGAAGCCCGGCAGCATGATGTCGAGGATCAGCAGGTCGGGCTGCCAGGCCTCCGCCGTGTCCACCGCGGACGGGCCGTCACCCGCCGTTTGCACCAGGAATCCCTCGGCGCGCAGGCGAGTCGCGATGGCGTCCACGATCGTCGCGTCGTCCTCGACCACCAGGACCCGGCGCTGGGCGCCGGGAGTGGTCGTGGCCGTGCCGTTGTGGGAGGTCTGTGTCTGCTCCATCGCCCGCCCCTGAGGTGTGCTTTTTCCGGAATCCGTGGGGTGATCCGTCGTCTGCGCATCACTGCGATTGACGCTTGAATGACCGCGTCAGGGCAGCAGCGTACGGGGAGTCACCGCGGCTTTGCTATCCAGGGCGGACGCCGAGGTGCACGACGTCCGGAACGCCCCGGGCAACGGGGATCTCTTCGGTACGCACCTGCTGGAACCCGGCATTCCGCAAGGTTCCCTCGAATTCCGGGGACGGCTTCGCCGACCACACGGCGAGTACCCCGCCCGGCCTCAACACCCTTGCGCAGGAGGCCAGTCCGGCCGCCGAATAGAGCCCGTCGTTGTCCTCGGTGACGGTCCAGTCGGGCCCGTTGTCGATGTCGAGGCAGAGCGCGTCGAACGTGTCCGACGTCTCATTGACGTAACGGACGAGATCCGTCTCGACGATCTCCGTGCGCGGGTCGGCGAGGGCCCGGGCGGTGAGTCCGGCCAGCGGCCCCGCGCGGTGCCACTCGATGATCGCCGGTTCGCGCTCCACCACGGCGATCCGTCCCCAGCGGGGTTGCCCGGCGGCGTGTGCGAGTGAGAAGCCGACCCCGAGACCGCCGATCAGGACGTGCGGGTCCACCGCGCGCGCGTCGAGGGCGGCCAGGGCGGCGTCGACGAGCCGCCGCTCCGAACGGCCGTCGGAGGTGTCCATCAGGAAGCAGCCGTTGGCGATGATCTGCAGCAGGTCGCCGTGCCTGCGCAGCACGACCTCGCCGTACGGGCCCTCGCGGCGGTCCAGGACTTCGGGTGGTTCGGGAATGTCGTACCGGGGGGACATGCGTTCATCCTGGCAGCTTCGTTTTCACGGCGGTCAAGGGCTTCGGAGCCCCGGGGCGATGATCGCTCAGAGCGAACGCACCGGTGGGAACATTCGGCGGCTCACGAGCATTGAGTCGATGTAACTCAACTTGACTGCCGAAGGGGAGATCATGGCTGCTGAGTCCGCATCGCTCGCCCTGCCCGTGCTGCCGCTCGACGACGAGGTCGTGCTGCCCGGGATGGTGGTTCCGCTGGACCTGAGCGATTCCGAGGTGCGCGCCGCGGTGGAGGCCGCCCAGGCCGCCGCCGGGACGGAGTCGGGAAAGCCCAGGGTGCTGCTGGTGCCACGCGTCGACGGGACCTACGCCGGCACCGGTGTGCTGGGCACGGTCGAGCAGGTCGGCAGGCTGGCCGACGGCGATCCCGGTGCCCTGATCCGCGGCCGGGCACGCGTGCGGATCGGCGCCGGGACCACCGGTCCGGGCGCGGCGCTGTGGGTGGAGGGCGCCCGCATCGACGAGAGCGTGCCCGAGCCGCTGCCGGGCCACGTGACCGAGCTGGTCAAGGAGTACAAGGCGCTCGCCACCGCCTGGCTGCGCAAGCGCGGCGCCTGGCAGGTCGTCGACCGCGTCCAGGCCATCGACGACGTCTCCGCGCTCGCCGACAACTCCGGCTACTCGCCGTTCCTGACCACCGAGCAGAAGGTCGCCCTGCTGGAGACCACCGACCCGGTGGCCCGGCTGAAGCTCGCCACCCAGCAGCTGCGCGACCACCTCGCCGAGCAGGACGTCGCCGAGACCATCGCCAAGGACGTCCAGGAGGGCGTCGACAAGCAGCAGCGCGAGTTCCTGCTGCGCCGCCAGCTGGAGGCCGTCCGCAAGGAGCTGCGCGAGCTCAACGGGGAGCAGGAGGGCGAGGAGTCCGACGACTACCGGGCCCGTGTCGAGGCCGCCGACCTGCCGGAGAAGGTCCGCGAGGCCGCGCTCAAGGAGGTCGGCAAGCTGGAGCGGTCCTCCGACCAGTCGCCCGAGGGCTCCTGGATCCGCACCTGGCTCGACACGGTGCTGGAGATGCCGTGGAACGAGCGCACCGAGGACGCCTACGACATCCGGGGCGCCCGGGCGGTCCTGGACGCCGAGCACGCGGGCCTGGCGGACGTGAAGGAGCGGATCACCGAGTACCTGGCGGTGCGCAAGCGGCGCAGCGACCGGGGCCTGGGCGTCGTCGGCGGACGGCGCGGCGGCGCCGTGCTCGCCCTCGTCGGCCCGCCCGGTGTCGGCAAGACCAGCCTCGGCGAGTCCGTCGCCCACGCGATGGGCCGGAAGTTCGTCCGCGTCGCCCTCGGCGGCGTCCGCGACGAGGCCGAGATCCGCGGCCACCGCCGTACGTACGTCGGCGCGCTGCCCGGCCGGATCGTGCGGGCGATCAAGGAGGCCGGGTCGATGAACCCGGTCGTGCTCCTCGACGAGATCGACAAGGTGGGGTCGGACTTCCGGGGCGACCCGGCCGCCGCGCTGCTCGAGGTCCTCGACCCGGCGCAGAACCACACCTTCCGGGACCACTACCTGGAGGTCGAGCTCGACCTGTCCGACGTCGTGTTCCTGGCGACGGCCAACGTCCTGGAAGCCATCCCGGAGGCCCTGCGCGACCGGATGGAGCTGGTCCGCCTCGACGGCTACACCGAGGACGAGAAGATCGTCATCGCCCGCGACCACCTGCTCCCGCGCCAGCTGGAGCGCGCCGGACTGGACGGGGACGAGGTCACGATCGACGAGGGCGCGCTGCGCAAGCTGGCCGGCGAGTACACGCGCGAGGCCGGCGTGCGCACCCTGGAGCGGTCCATCGCGCGGCTGCTGCGCAAGGTGGCGGCCCGGAACGAACTGGGGGAGCGGGAACTTCCGTTCACCGTCACGGACGCCGACCTGCGCGACCTGATCGGCCGGCCGCACCACGTGCCCGAGTCCGCCCAGGACCCGGCCGAGCGCCGCACCGCCGTCCCCGGTGTCGCCACCGGGCTCGCGGTGACCGGCGCCGGCGGGGACGTCCTCTACGTGGAGGCGTCCCTGGCCGACCCGGAGACGGGCGCGGCGGGGCTGACCCTGACCGGCCAGCTGGGCGACGTGATGAAGGAGTCCGCGCAGATCGCGCTGAGCTTCCTGCGCAGCCACGGCGCCGAGCTGGAGCTGCCGGTGGGCGACCTGAAGGACCGGGGCGTGCACATCCACTTCCCGGCGGGCGCGGTGCCCAAGGACGGCCCGAGCGCGGGCATCACCATGACCACCGCCCTGGCCTCGCTGCTCTCCGGCCGGCTGGTCCGCACGGACGTGGCGATGACCGGTGAGGTGTCGCTGACCGGACGGGTGCTGCCGATCGGCGGGGTGAAGCAGAAGCTGCTCGCCGCGCACCGCGCGGGGATCACCACCGTGATCATCCCCAAGCGCAACGAGCCCGACCTGGACGACGTCCCGGCGGAGGTGCTGGACAAGCTCGACGTCCATGCCGTCACCGACGTCCGCCAGGTCCTGGAACTGGCGCTGTCGCCCGCGACGAACGGCGCGGCGCCGGAGGTTCCGGTCGCCGCGTGACGGAGGTGATCGGACGAGGGGAGGCCCGGGTTTTCGTGAGGGAGGCCCGGGCCTCCACCTCGCTCGGGGCCGGTCAGCCGAGCGCGAAGGCCCGTACCCGGTCCAGGGTGCCGTTGAAGAGGTCGTGGTCCCCGACGGTGGGCCCGGTCGAGGTGTACTGCCACATCGTGTACGCGTCCCAGCCGGCGGGCAGTTCGCCCACGGTGGAGGCGTACCGGGCGATCCACAGCGGGGTGGTGGCGGCGAAGCCGGCGTAGTTGCCGGTGCACTGCTTCCACCAGCTGGTGGCCGTGTAGAGGACGGCGTCGCGGCCGGTGCGGTAGCGGTACTGGTCCAGGAAGTCGCGGATCCAGCTCACCATCGCGCTCGGCGACTTGCCGTAGCAGGCGTCGCCGTACGGGTTCCACTCGATGTCGAGCACGCCCGGCAGGGTCCGTCCGTCCGCGGACCAGCCGCCGCCGCGGTCGACGAAGTAGTCGGCCTGGGCGGCGCCGCTCGCCGTGTCGGGCGTGCCGAAGTGGTAGGCGCCGCGGATCATGCCGACGTCGTGGGAGCCGTCGTACTGCTGGGGGTGGTACGGGTTGGTGTAGTACGTCCCCTCCGTGGCCTTGACGTAGGCCCAGCGGACGCCGCTGTTCCACAGGGTCGTCCAGGCGACGTTCCCCTGGTGGCTGGAGACGTCCACGCCCTCCGTCCGGGTGGTGCGGACGGAGGGGAGACCGCCGCGGCCGTCGTGGGCGAGCACGCCCATGCCCATGTGGGCGGAGCCGCGCGGGGGGACGCCGGGAGCGGATTCGGCCGCGACGGCCGGGCGGGGGAGGGAGAGCACCGCGAGCAGGACCGCACCGGCGGTCGCGAGCGCTCGTACACGGGGAAGGGCGGATCTGTGCACAGGCATGACGCATCTCCGAAAGGTCGGTGTGGGGGGGGGGCGAACCCGGAGGGTGACCCACGTCGCATGTAGTGGGCATGCCACGCAATCGCCTGGTGAGGAAACTGCGCACGTGGACCGCGGCGGGGCGGGGCGTCCGCGCGCTGCCATTGGTCCACGCCTGCGAAATACTGGTGGAGCTGCGGCGACGTCGCCACTTGGCGGAAGACTTTCAGAACCGGAAAACCGAAGCAGGGGCGGACGTGCACGAAGACGGACAGGGCGGCGAAGAGCGCGCCGCCTCCCCGGAGCCCGCGCAGGGCGTGGACCAGCCCGGATTCCTCGCGCTGGAACGCGAGTTGACGGTGCTGCTGCGGCGTGCCCGGGCCAGCCAGGGGGAGATGGCCCGCGCGGTCCACCCCGACCTGGAACCGTCCGCGTACGGGCTGCTGGTCCGTCTGGATGAGTGCGGCCGGCAGCGGGCCACCGAGCTCGCCGCCTACATCGGCGTCGGCAAGGCGACGATGTCGCGTCAGCTGCGCGCGCTGGAGGAGCTCGGCCTCGTCGCCCGCGAGCCGGACCCCGCCGACGGCCGCGCCTGGCTGATCGCCCTCACGCAGGAGGGCCACGCACGGGTCCGCAGGGTCCGCGAGGCCCGCCGCGCCCGCTACGCCGGACGGCTCGCCGACTGGGACCCCGCCGAGGTCGCGGAACTCGCCCGGCTGCTGGGCCAGCTGAACCGGAGCGCGGAGAAGTGACCCCGTACGGGCTACCGCTCACGGGGTGACAGCTCGGCGTACACCACCGTCGCGTCGTCGTGCGTCTTGCCGCGGTGCGGCGGCACCCGGTCCGCCTCCGCCCGTTCCAGGGTCCGCACGCGGTCCACCAGGGACCGGGCGCCCTCCTCGCGGACCAGGGCGAGGCAGTCCGCCCAGTCGCCCGCGCGGAACCGCTCCACCCAGCGCGCCGCGCCGTCCGTCAGGGCGGCCAGGGCGCGCACCCCGCCGCGCGGCAGCGAACCGGTGACCGCGCAGGAGGCCACGGAGGGATCCGCCGCCGCGGTGAAGAAGCCGCCCTCCTTGTTGCGCAGCGTGGTGTCCACCAGGGTGTGACTGGCCAGGGCCGAACGGGGCAGCCGGTCCAGCCGGTCGTCCAGGAACGGGGTGACCGTGCCGTCGGTGGACTCGACGAGCAGGGCCGAGTCGGACAGCACCAGGTAGTCCACCGAGGCCGGTGACCAGCGGGCCACCGCCACCGTTGCCTGCGGCGTACGAGGGTGAGAAAGGTCACAGGTTGCCGCGTGGCCGGCGGCGGTACGCGCGAGGGCCCGGGACAGCAGTTCGGCCAGGGGCACATCCGGGAGGGAAACGGTCAGTTCGGTCAGCGCCCCGCCCAGCCGCGCGGTGAACCAGGGGACGGAATGCAGACAACCGCCGCCGTCCCCGGGTGGCGTGACCCCGTCCAGCACCACGAGCGAACCGCCCTGCCCGGAGGCCGGAAGCCCGACGCTCGCGAAGTCCTCGTTGGGGCGGCCGGGATCACCGGGCTCCGAAACAAGCTCCGTACGCATCCCGCCAGTCTGCACGAGCCCTCCACACGGCTCGCGAAAGGTACCCGCAGGTCGCGGGATCCGTGCAGCCGTGCAGGTCAGACGCCTGATTTGGGAGGGAATGAAGTGCTCCGGGAAGGCGTGGCGGCGAATACTGCCACCGCCCGCCGCAGACGTCCAACCGGCCTGCCGCGCGGGGCCGCCGCGGGGGGCGACGGAACTTGCCCACCAACTCACCTCCGGGGTTCACTCCTTCGAGTGGCGGGTCAGGTGATGCGCATCCACTGTCCACGGTCACTGGGAGGGTCGGGGAGCGATGGGGGCGCCTCGCTGTCCGAGCGCGGTCAAGAGCTCGGGGTGAACGCCCGCACCCGTTGACGGAGCGTCACCCGGACCCACGGGTACACGAGTCAGGAATGCGAGCACCGGTGCAGAAGTCGCGGCCTCGTCGCACAGGCAAGCAGACGGCCCCCACGGGGGAAGCGGAGCGGACGGCCGGCGTAGGCAGGGGCCGCCCCACCCATGTACGCAACCGGCTCATCGTGGCCGTGGCCGTGGTGGCCGCCGCGATCGCCGCGGCCGGGGCGCCCTCCGTGCTCGCCGCCTCCGGGGAGCTCAAGGACTCGCAGGACCTGGTGACGCTCGCCGAGCGGACCCAGGACGCCCTCACCCTGGCGCACTCCCTCGCCGACGAGCGCGACGAGGTCGTCCCCTACATCGCGGCCGGCCGCCCCAAGTCCGAGGCGCCCTCCGAGGAGCACAGCGCCCGCGTCGACCGGCAGGTCGAGGAACTGCGCGCCGACACCGACATGCCGCGGGAGCTGCGCGACGGCCTCGACGCCGTCGCCACCGTGCGCAGAGCGGCGCTCACGGGCAAGAGCAGCGCTCTCGAAGCGCACCAGGCGTACTCCACCGCCATCACGCGGCTGCACCGGCTCGCCGGACAGCTGGCCGAGCGGACCCCGCCCCGCGCCGGCTCGGGCGCCCACGCGCTCACCGAGCTGGACTCCGCCGTCCAGCAGGCCGCCGCCACCCGCGGACTGCTGCTCGCCGCGCTGAAAGTGCCGCGCACCACCCAGACCGTGATCGACCCGATCACCGGCCTGCCGTCCACCACCGCCGTCTCCTCGGACGCCGACACCGGGCGGCGCGACGCGCTGACCGCCGCCGCGCTCCAGGCCCGGCTGCGCTCCGACGCCGCCCTCGCCGACTTCCGCGAGTCCGCGCCCAAGGCCGCCCGAGCCTCCTACGACTCCACGGTCACCGGTCCCGAGGTCGAGACCGCCGAGCAGTACCTGGCCCGCCTCACCGACGAGCCCACCCTCTCCGACGACGACCTCGACACCAGCGTTGAGAAGCTGCAGGCCGCGCTCACCGCGCGGGTCGAGACGATGCGCGGGGTGGAGTCCGCCCTCTTCGACAAGCGGACCAAGGACCTCGCCCGGCTGCGCGACGACGACGTCACCGCGCTGGAGATCCGGATCGCCGCCCTCGGCGCCCTGATGCTGCTCGCGGTCGGCATCGCCACCGCGATGGCCCGCACCCTGACGCGCCCGCTGTCGGTGCTGCGCCGGGGCTCCGCCCGCCTCGCCGAGGCGGAGGACCCCGCAGCCCAGGAGCCGGTCGCCTTCACCGGCCGCAACGACGAGTTCGCCCAGGTCGTCCGCTCCGTCAACGCCCTGCACGCGCGCACCGTCGCCCTCGCCGAGCGGGTCGCCACGCTGGAGGCCGACCGCAAGCACCTCGTGGGCCAGCGGCAGAAGATGGCCGACGCCCGCGAGGAACTGCGCACCGAGCTCGCCGAGTCCGCCGCCCATCTGGAGCGGCTGCGCGCCGGCATCGGCGGTACGTTCGTCAGCCTGGCCCTGCGCACCCTCGGACTCGTCGAGCGTCAGCTCGGCGTCATCGAGGGGCTGGAGAAGCGGGAGGACGACCCGGAGCGGCTGGCCACCCTCTTCAAGCTCGACCACTTCGCCACGGTCATGCGCCGGCACAGCGAGAACCTCCTCGTCCTCGCCGGCACCGAGCAGGGCCGGCAGACGGCGGGCCCGGTCCCGCTGGTGGACGTCGTACGGGCCGCGGTCAGCGAGATCGAGCGGTACGAGCGGGTCCGTATCGCCGCGCTGCCGCCGCACGCGCACATCGCCGGGTTCGCCGCGGACGACCTGTCCCACCTGCTGGCCGAGCTCATGGAGAACGCCACCTCGTTCTCCCCGCCCGACCTGCCCGTCGAGGTCTCCGGCTGGCTGCTGGAGAACGGCGAGGTCATGCTCTCCGTCCAGGACGAGGGCATCGGCATGACCGGGGAGCGGCTGGAGCGGCTCAACTCCCGGCTGTCCGACTTCGACCCGGAGGCCACGTACGACGCGGAGGCCGAGGACGGTCTCGGTCTCGGCCTGTACGTCGTGGCCCGGCTCGCCCACCGGCACGGGGTGCGGGTCCGGCTGCGCGAGCAGAAGCAGGGCGGCATCGCCGCGGTCGTCGTCCTCCCCACCCCCCTCCTGGCGTCCGCCGCCCCCGGCGCGGTCCCCGCCTCCGTCGCCGGTGGCACCCCCGTGCGCTCCCTCCCGGGCGCCGACGCCGAGGCCAACTCCAACGTCCTCCACGGCCGTACGAAGTCGGACGATCCGCTGGTCGCCCCGGCGGAGAAGGCGGTGCCCCGCCAGGACCCGCCCGGTGGGGAGGCCCCGGGCGAACCGACGGGGACGCCGGCGGCGGCCGACGCGGACGAGGACGCGTCCTCGCAGGCCCCTGCGGAGGAACCGGCGGAAAGCTCCGCCGGGCGGTCCGAGGAGGCCCGCGCCGAGGACGCCGACGAGCGGGCGCAGAGCGGCGCCGGCCGGCCGGCGGAGCCGCAGGCCCCTGCCGGGGCCGCGCGGGACTCCGCGCAGGACTCCGCGCGGGAGCGCGCGGGGCACGAGGACGCGGAGGGCGCCGACACGCCGCCGGAGCGGCCCGCCGAGGTCACGATGGAGCTGCTGATCCCGGTGCAGCCGGAGGCGGCCGACGAGCCGGCGCCCTCGGCGGAGGCGGCCGACGAGCCGGAGCCCTTGCCGGAAGCCGCCCGGGACCACGGGACCGACGCCGACCACACCGAACGCACGGCCGTTCCCGGCGCCCGGGGAGCCGAGACCGCCGCCGTCACCGAGGCAGGTACGGAAGCGGCGGCCGACGCCGGGGCCGGCGGCCGGCCGGAGGGCGAGAACGTCCGCCCGGGGCCGGGGCACACGGGCGGGGACGACGCCTCGTCCCAATCCGCGGACGCCGCTCCGCAGCCGTTCGGCGCGGAGGCGGACGACGCCGTCCGCCCGGGCGCCGGTCACGCGGCCGGAGACGGGGAAGCCCCTTCCGGCGCCGCGAGCCGGCCGGCCGGCGAGCACACGGAGGACGCCGCGGCCGGAGCCGGAACCGCCGCGGAGCACGCGCGCGTCGCCGACGGGGACGGCGACGGGGACGGGGACGGCGACGGGGACGAGGGACCGGTCACGGCCAAGGGGCTGCCCAAGCGCACGCCGAGGATCACCGCGCCCACCGCGGCCCCGCGGCCGCGCACCGGCTCCGTGGACGCCGAGGCCCTGCGCCGCCGGCTCGGCGGTTTCCGCCAGGGGGCGGACGCCGGGCGCCGGGACGTCGAGGCGGAACTCGCCGAACGGACCGGTGGTCACCGGACGCCGTCCGATCCGGCCGCCACATCCGAAGAGAGCACGGGGGGCACCGTCGAGGAGGCAAGCAGTTGACCGCGCCCAGTACTGTCGGACTGAGCAGTGAGGCCCGCAACCTGCACTGGCTGTTGAGCAACCTCGTCGAGGAGGTGCCCGGCATCCTCTCCGTCGCGGTGGTCTCCTCCGACGGCCTGCTCCTGCTGTCGTCCGACGACTCACGCAACCACGAAGCCCGCGGCGCGCGGAGCGCGAGGCGCACCGGCCCCCGCGGCTCCGCCGCCGACCTGGCCACCGTCGTCTCCGGCATCGGCAGCCTCACCGTCGGCGCCTCGAAGCTGATGGACTTCGGTCCGGTCAAGCACACGATGGTGGCGATGGACGAGGGCAGCCTGTTCGTGATGTCCATCAGCGACGGCTCCCTGCTCGGCGTGCACGGCTCCGCGGACTGCGACATGAGCGTGGTGGCGTACCACATGGCCCTGTTCGTCGGCCGCGCCGGCCACGTCCTGACCCCGGAACTCCGCAGCGAGCTGCGCCAGTCCCTGGAGAACGAGTCGACCGGGAGCCGCCGATGAGCAGGCCCAGGAAACAGCTCCCGGTCCGCGGCGGCGACCGCAAACCCGCCCGGGTCCGCCCCTACTCGCTCACCGGCGGCCGCACCCGCTTCGGCCACGTCCTGCTCGTCGAGACGTTCGTCGGCGCCACCGTCGCGCTCGAAGCCGCCGGGGAGCGCAAGGAGCTGACGAAAGGCGACCTGACCTCCCGCGTGATGCCGGAGATGCGGGCCATCGTCGAACTGTGCCGCCGTATGCGCACGGTGGCCGAGATCGCCGCGCTGCTGAGGATGCCGCTCGGCGTGGTCCGGGTCCTCCTGAGCGACCTCGCGGACCAGGGAAAGATCCGTGTCTACGGAACGGGAACCGGCCACGGCACGGGCCGCCCGGACCGCGCGCTGCTGGAAAGGGTGCTGAGTGGACTCCGTCGTCTCTGACGCCGCTCCCGGCGTCTCCCCGCTCGTCGAGGACGACGAGCCGCTGCTGCCCTGGCAGACGGACCGCACCCGCGCGCCCGTCGCCACGAAGATAGTGGTGGCGGGCGGGTTCGCCGTCGGGAAGACCACGCTGGTCGCCTCCGTCTCGGAGATCACGCCCCTGCAGACCGAGGCGCTGATGACCGAGGCGAGCGCGGAGACCGACGACCTCACCGCCACGCCGGGCAAGCTGACCACCACCGTGGCCATGGACTTCGGCCGCATCACGCTCGACGACGACCTGGTGCTCTACCTGTTCGGCACACCGGGCCAGGAGCGGTTCTGGTTCATGTGGGACGACCTGGTGCGCGGCGCGATCGGCGCCGTCGTCATGGCCGACACCCGCCGTCTGAAGGACTGCTGGCCGGCGCTGGACTACTTCGAGAGCTGCGGACTGCCCTACGTCGTCGCGGTCAACCACTTCGACGGCAGCGAGCGGTTCGAGGCCGAGGACGTGCGGGAGGCGTTGACGATCCCCGCGCACATACCTGTCATGATCATGGACGCGCGCCGCCGGATCTCGGTCATCGAGACCCTCCTGGCCCTCGTCAGCCACGCGCTCGACGAGACCCCCGAGTAACCCCCCCGAGTACCCCCCCGAGTACCCCCCCGAGCAGCCCTCCCAGGAGCGTTTCCCGTATGCGGAAGATACTCGTCGTCGGAGCCGGCCAGTCCGGTCTCCAGCTGGCCCTCGGCCTCCAGTCGCACGGGTACGAGGTCACCCTGATGTCCAACCGGACCGCGGACGAGATCCGCAGCGGACGGGTGATGTCGACGCAGTGCATGTTCCACACCGCCCTGCAGCACGAGCGCGACCTCCGGCTGAACTTCTGGGAGTCCCAGGCCCCGAAGATCGAAGGGCTCGGCGTCTCGGTCGCGGCCCCCGGCTCCTTCGACCCGGGTCCGTCCCGGCGCGCGATCGACTGGCTGGGCCGGCTCGACGGGTTCGCGCAGTCGGTGGACCAGCGGGTGAAGATGGCCGACTGGATGGAGACCTTCGCCCAGCGCGGCGGCCAGCTGGTCATCCACGGCGCGGCGGTCGGCGACCTCGACTACCTCTCCCGCACGTACGACCTCGTGCTCGTCTCGGCCGGCAAGGGCGAGCTGGTGCGGATGTTCGCCCGCGACGCGGAGCGGTCCCCGTACGGCGAGCCGCAGCGCGCCCTCGCGGTGGCCTACGTCCACGGCCTCGGCCCGCGCCCGGAGCACCCGGACACGGAGGCGGTCCGCTGCAACCTGGTCCCCGGGGTCGGCGAGATGTTCGTCATGCCGACGTTCACCACCTCGGGCCGCGCCGACATCCTGTTCTGGGAGGGCGTCCCCGGCGGTCCGCTGGACGCCTTCAAGGACGTCAGGGACCCGGCGGAACACCTCTCCCTGACCCTGGAACTCATGGAGAGGTTCCTCCCCTGGGAGTACGCGCGGGCCACCAAGGTCGAACTGACCGACGCCGGCGGCACCCTCGCCGGCCGCTACGCCCCCACCGTCCGCGACCCGATCGGCCGGCTGCCCTCCGGCGGCCTCGTCCTCGGCGTCGCCGACGCGGTCGTCGCCAACGACCCGATCACCGGCCAGGGCTCCAACTCGGCGTCCAAGTGCGCCGCCTCCTACCTCGCCTCGATCCTGGAGCACGGGGAGAAGGAGTTCGACGAGACCTGGATGCGGGCGACCTTCGACCGCTACTGGGAGACGGCGCGGCACGTCACCAAGTGGACGAACGCCATGCTCGCCCCGCCGCAGGAACACGTCCTGGACCTGATCGGCGCGGCCGGACAGCTCCAGCCGGTCGCCGACCGCTTCGCCAACGGCTTCGACGACCCGGCCGACTTCGAGAACTTCTTCTACGACCCGAGGAAGACCGAGGGCTACCTGATGGAGGTCTCGGGCGCGGCAGGCGCGTGACCGGAGGCGTACCCCTCGTCGGACCCCTCCGCCGCCCCTTCGGGGAGCTCCG
Source organism: Streptomyces sp. 12E (assembly GCF_055633275.1). NCBI lineage: Bacteria > Bacillati > Actinomycetota > Actinomycetes > Kitasatosporales > Streptomycetaceae > Streptomyces > Streptomyces sp. 12E. The sequence goes on from NZ_JBVNCJ010000001.1 coordinate 4,932,051, forward strand.
GCGGCACGTACCGCCGCAGTGGCTCCCCGGCCGGATCGGGGCGCACGGCGCCCAGCACCGGGTTGGCCGCGATCGGCGAGACCTTGATCCGCGCGCCCGGGCGGGGCGCCTGCACCACCTTGCCGTCGCCGAGGTAGAGGGCGACGTGCGTGGCCTCCGGGAAGTACACGACGAGGTCCCCCGGCCGCAGCTCCGCCAGCGGCACCCGCTCCAGCCGCGCCCACTGCTCCTGGCTGGTCCGGGGGATCGGCGTCCCCGCGGCGGCCCACGCCTCGGAGGTCAGCCCCGAGCAGTCGTACGCGGCGGGCCCCTCCGCGCCCCACTCGTACGGCTTCCCGAGCTGCTCCACGGCGTGGCGCACGGCCCGCTCGCCCGCCGCCGAGGGAGGAGCGCCGCCGCTGCCCAGCGCGCCGGAGGTCACCAGCTCCTCCTGCGCCTCGGCCACCGTGTCCCGCTCCAGCTCGGCCAGCGCGGCGAGCTGCTCGGCGGTGAGCGAGGCGAGCATCTCCTCGACCGCGCGGAGCCGTTCGAGGACCTCGTCCCGCTCCTTCCCGCGCCGCTCGGTGAGGGCGATCCGGGCGTCGAGGGCCTTGCGCGCCCGGCTCGCCAGCGCGCCGGCCGCCTTCTCGTCGCCGGTCAGCCGGCCCACCGCCCGGGCCCGCTCCCGCGCCAGCCGCCCGATCACGTGCCCCTGGTCGAGCGCGCCCCGCGGATCGCGCGCGAGCAGCAGCCGCAGGTAGGGGGAGAGGCCGCTGACGCTCTGGTACTGCTGGCGGGCCAGCCGTCCGGCCGCGCCCCGGCTGTCCTGCAGGGAGTGCCGGGTGCGGGCGAGGGCCCTCTCCAGCCGCCCGGTCTCGGCGCGCTGCCGCTTCAGCCGTTCCTCGGTGGCGTTGTAGGCCTCGGTGGCCTTCTCGGCCTCCCGGTACAGGGTCTGAAGCTCCGTCAGCAGCTCGGCGACGGAACGCTCGCCGGTGTCGCCGTCCGGTTCCGGGGCGGCCGCCGCGGGCACGGGGGCGAGGGCGGCACCGGCCGCCAGCGCCGCCGCGCACACCAGACGCAGAAGCTTTCCTGACACACCATCACCTCCGACGCGGGGCGGCTCGTCCGCTCCGCATCGCGAGCATCGGGCGGGTGTGCGCGGCCCGCTCGCCGAGTGTGCGCGGTTCGGCGCAACCGGGTCACCCGTCGGCGTCGTCCGGCTTGCCCTCCGGCGTGGCGCCCGGAGCGGGCGCGGGCTTCGACCACGGCCACCTCCGGCGGCCGGCCTGCCCCGTGGGGTCGTACAGGTACTTCCAGCCCCGTGTCAGCCCGGTCCGCGTACTCCGCGCCCGGGGCACCCGTCGGTAGACCAGCACCGTGGGCGGGCCGCCGTCCGGGGCCGGGACGGGGATGCGGTACGTCCTGGACGGGTGCCCGGTGATGCCCAGCAGCACGGGCAGGACGCGCCCGTCCATGGGCCCGCCCTCGAACGGGGTGTCTTCGCTCTTCACGCCCCCAGTGTCGGCGATGCGCGGCCCGTCAGAGGTCCGCGGCCAGCGCCCGCACCAGCGCGTCGGTCTGCGCGTCGCGCCGCGCGGTCACCGCCAGCACCGCCACGAACTGCTCCACGAGCCAGTCGCGCAGCTCGCTCGGCGGCGGCTGCTTGTCCTCGTCGAGCCAGATCAGCGAGGCCGCCTCCACGGCGGTGATCCACATCCGGACCGTCATCCGCAGCCGGGGGCCGGGTTCGGCGGCCCCGAGGTGGCTGAGGACGTGCTCGGCGGCGGCCCGCCGCACGCCGTCCACGATGGCGGTGGCACGGGAGGTCGCCACCACGCTCCCGCCCCGGAGCAGCGCGCTGAACCCCGTGTCGTGCTGGTCGACGAAGGCGAGGTAGCGGTCGAGGGCCCGGGACAGCCGGGGCAGCAGCGGACCCTCGTGCGGCTCGTCGAAGCAGTGCCGCAGCTCGTCGGCGGCGGACATCAGGGCCGCCTCGTACAGCTGCTGCTTGCCGCCCGGGAAGTACCGGTACACCAGGGGCCGTGACACGCCGGCCGCCTCCGCCACGTCGTCCAGGGAGATGTCCTCAGGGGCGCGGTGGGCGAAGAGGGACAGCGCGGCCTCGAGCAGCTGGCTGCGGCGTTCCTCGACGCTGAGCCGCCGGTAGGCGGGGGTGGAGGCCTGCGGGGTCATGCCCGCAGGGTAGCCGCCCGCCCCGCGCGCCCGCCTAGGCCAGCAGCCCGGACGACCGCCACAGCTTCCGTCCGACGCCGCGCAGCACGCCGATGTCGTCGAGGAAGTCCGTGAGCCTCTTCGCCCCCTGCTGCATCACGTCCCGGCGGTGGGCGCTCGCCCTGACCTGGGCGACGGCCTCCCGCCTGTCCAGGCCGACGTTCGTGTAGACCTCGGGGTTCACGAAGGCCACGGAGAACACCCGGGCGAACTCCCCGGAGGTGACCCGGGTGAACTCCTGCGACCACCTGGGCGCGGTCACCATCTGGCGCCGCAGCTCCTCACGGGCGTAGCGCACGTGCCGCGCCTCCTCCACGACGTGGATGCGCGTGACGCCCCGGACCAGCGGCTGGACCCGCTCGTCCGGGAAGGTCAGCCGCTGCATCCAGTCCAGGACCTCCTCGCCGAGCAGGGTCGCGGTGAAGGAGCCGGGGGTGGTGGAGACCGTCTTGAAGAGCCGGCCGAGGTTCTGGTGGACGCGGCCCACCGGGTACCAGGGGGTGCCGCCGCGGGTGATCAACCGGGCGAACATCTTGGAGTGCCGGCACTCGTCCTCGATCTCGGTGAGCGCGTAGCGCACGTGCGCGCTCGTGGCGGCCTTGTCGTAGACGTGCCGGACCAGCAGCTGCATCAGGATCAGCTCGAACCAGATGCCCAGCGAGGCGAGCGCCGCCGCCTCGTGCCGGGAGAGCAGGAGGCGCTGCTCCTCGCTCATCCGCCGCCACATCGGCGTGCCGTACAGCGACACCAGCTCCGGCGGCCAGAACCACTTGCCCTCCTCGAAGGGCGCGTCCCAGTCCAGTTCCTCGTCCGGGTCGAAGGAGTGCCTGGCGGACGCGTCGAGCAGCCGCTCGGCCACCTGTTCCCGGTCCTTGAGCAGTCCGAGCGCGTCCCGCAGGCCATCGAGCGCGTCGGCTTCCGACAGGGTCGTCATGGTGGTTCCACCTCGGGGCGTCTCAGGTTACCGGCGGGTCACCCACTTATGAGACTGCCTGTCAGCAAGACCGTCAATCCCTTGGGCGGGACTTGTCGCCGACCGGTCCGCCGGGTGGATGCGTCAACGGCGCGTACTTCCGGATCGCCTCATGGGACGTCGATCCGGCGTTCGCCCTGGGTACGCTGACGATGCCGGTCAGACTGCAGCACATGGGAGCGATCATGAGCGCCGCACGCGACTACGGGCTGGACGACGACTACGAGTGGCCTCGTCCGCCGGTGGGCGGCTGGACGGCTGACGACCTCGACGAGCTTCCCAACCTGCCTCCGCACACGGAGCTGATCGACGGGAGTCTCGTCTTCGTGAGTCCGCAGACCAATTTCCACTCGCGCGTCATCCGCCTGCTGGACAACGCCCTGCTGGCTCACGTGCCGGACGAGCTGGACGTCATCCGCGAGATGACCGTCAAACTCAACGCGCGCAATCGGCCGGAACCCGACATTCTCGTGTTCCGGGCCGACGCCGACGCCGGTCCTGACCAGACCTGGTACCGCCCGGAGGACGTCGTGATCGCTGTCGAGGTCGTCTCCGAGGAGTCGCAGGAACGGGACCGCGAGGTGAAACCGCGGAAGTACGCGGCCGTGGGCATTCCGCACTACTGGCGCGTCGAGCAGAACGACGGACTCCCCGTGGTCTACGTCTACGAGCTGGACCCGATGACCAAGTCGTACGTGCCGATGGGCATCTTCCACGACCGGCTCAAGCTGACCGTCCCGTTCCCCGTCGACATCGACCTCACCGCCGTCGACCGCCGGCGCTAGACCGAGCAGCCCAGACCCTCCGGCACCTCGCCGATCAGGGGCTCCGCGCCGCCCGCCGGGAACGGCGTGCGCAGGGTGAAGGCGTACGGGGTCGGGCCGTGGGCGCGCAGGTGGAGGAGGCGGGACTCGGCCTCCGCGACCGTCGGGCGGTGGCCCGCCGGGACCCACCACAGCGCCACCATCGCCTCCTCGACGCGCTCGAACCACTCCCTGCGCCGGGCCAGCATCTCGCGGTGGCGTCCCTGGTACATGAACGCCGTCAGGGTGTCGGTGTCCCGCCACACCGACATGTTGATGATCAGCCAGGAGTCGCCGAAGACGGCGATGTCCGTCGCGTCGCCCCCCTCGCTCTGCAGGCGCCAGACGAAGCCGTCGGCGGCGTCGGCGTCCGCGTTCACCGGGTCCAGGCCGTCGACGAAGCCCTTCAACCGCGGGGAGTCCAGCGGAGCCTTGAGGCGGGCGATGTTCACCTGGGCGAGTTCGTACGCGGTCTCGGTCATGTACCGAACGTTAGGTAGGGGAGGTGGCGGTCCGGTACCCCCGTCTCACCAAGTGGTCTGCTCAGCCTGCGAGTTGAGTACCGCCTCCATCACCGCCCGCGCGATCGGCGCCGCCGTCCCGCCCCCGCTGATCTCCCGCCGGTTCGCCGCCGCGTCCTCGACCACCACCGCCACCGCCACCTTCGCCTCCATGTCCGCACCGCCCTGCGCCCAGGCGATGAACCAGGCGTACGGCGTACCGGAGTTGCCGAGACCGTGCTGGGCGGTGCCGGTCTTGCCGCCGACGACCGCGCCGGGGATCGCCGCCTTCGTGCCGGTGCCGTCCTCCACCACGCCCCGCATCAGCTCCCGCATCCGCACCGCCGTCGCCGGATGCATGGCCCGCCGCACCGGACGCGAACCCGCCGTCGACACCGTGCCGCCGCCCGCCCGCACGGTCCGCTCCACCAGGTACGGCTCCCGCACCTGCCCGCCGTTCGCCACGGCCGCCGCGACCATGGCCATCTGCAGCGGCGTCGCCCGGGTGTTGTACTGCCCGATCGACGACAGCGCGAGCTGCGCCCGGTCCACCGTGGTGTCGAAGGTGCTGCGCGCCACCCGGAACGGGACGCGCACCTCCGGGTCGTTGAAGCCGAAGTCCTCGGCCGCCGACCTCATCCCCGCCACCCCCGTGGCCACCCCCAGCTTGGCGAACACCGTGTTGCAGGAGCGGACGAACGCCTCCCGCACCGTGGCGTCCTCGCAGCCCTCGGACCCGTTGGTCAGCCGGGTCCTCGTCCCCGGCAGGGTGTACGGGTCGGGGGAGTCGGTCGGCTCGTCCAGGTCCTCCACCACGCCCGCGTCCAGCGCCGCCGCCGCGGTGACCACCTTGAACGTCGAACCCGGCGGATACGTCCGCTGCACCGCCCGGTTCAGCATCGGACGGTCCGGATCGGCGTTCAGCCGCGCCCAGGCGTCCCGCGCCGTCGCGCCGTTCCCGGACAGCAGCTCCGGATCGTACGACGGGACCGACACCAGCGCCAGGATCCGGCCGGTCGCCGGCTCCACCGCCGCCACCGCGCCCTTGCGCGAGCGCAGCCCCTCGTACGCCGCCCGCTGCGCCGCCGGATCGATCGTGGTCACCACGTCGCCGCCCGCGTTGCGGGAGCGCGTGAACTCGTTCCACAGCGGCAGCGGAGCGAGCAGCGGGGCGGCCCCGGACAGCAGCCGGTCCTCCGTGTGCTCCAGCAGCGTCGTCCCGTACTCCTGCGAGGCGAAGCCGGTCACCGGGGCGTACAACGGCCCGTCGTGGTACGTCCGTTCGTAGCGCAGGTGCTCCCCGGTGTCCCGTGAGCCGGTGACCGGCCGCCCGCCGACCAGGATGTCGCCGCGCGGCTGCTGGTAGCGGGCGATGGCGGCCCGGCGATTGGCCGGGTTGCTGTCGTAGGCGTCGGCCCGCAGCACCTGGACGCGGGCGGCGTTCACCAGCAGCGCCACCAGCAGCAGGGCGCAGAACAGCGCGGCGTGCCGGATGTGCCGGGTCACCGGGGCGCACCCCCGCCGCCGCGCCGGACGCGTCGGACGCGCCGGCTCACCGGAGGGCACCCCCGTCGCCCTGCCGCCGCGCGGAGTCGCTCAGCCGGACCAGCAGCGCCACGATCGCCCAGTTGGTCACCACCGACGAGCCGCCCTGCGCCAGGAAGGGCATCGCCATCCCGGTCAGCGGGATCAGCCCGGTCACCCCGCCCGCGATCACGAACACCTGGAGCGCCACGAGCGAGGCGAGGCCCACCGCGAGCAGCCGTCCGAAGGGGTCGCGCAGGACCAGCCCCGCCCGGTAGCCGCGCTCCACCAGCAGCCCGTAGAGCAGGAAGATCGCGGACAGCCCGGCCAGGCCCAGCTCCTCACCGGCCGTCGCCAGGATGAAGTCGGACTTGACCGCGAAGCCGATGAGCACCGAGTGCCCGAGCCCGAGTCCGGTGCCGAGCGTCCCGCCCTCGGCGAAGGCGAACAGGGACTGGGCGATCTGGTTCGGGCCCTCGCCCGCCTCGATGGAGCCGAACGGATGCAGCCAGGTCTCGATCCTGTGGTGCACGTGCGGCTCCAGCCGGCCCACCGCCACCGCCCCCAGCGAGGCCAGCAGCAGCCCCACCGCGATCCAGCCCGTGCGGCCGGTGGCGACGTACAGCAGGACCACGAACAGACCGAAGAACAACAGGGAGGTGCCGAGGTCCCGCTCCAGCACCAGCACGCCCACACTGACCAGCCAGACGGCGACGATCGGACCGAGCACCCGCCCGGTGGGCAGCCGCAGCCACCGGACGCGGCGGCCGGCGTAGGTGAGGGCGCCCCGGTTCGCGGCGAGGTACGCGGCGAAGAAGACCGCCAGCAGCACCTTCGCGAACTCTCCGGGCTGGATGGAGAATCCGGCGACCCGGATCCAGATCCGGGCCCCGTTCACCGCCGGGAAGAAGATCGGGACCGTCAGCAGGACCAGCGCGGTGGTGACGCAGACGTAGCTGTAGTTCTGGAGCACCCGGTGGTCGCGCAGCACCAGCACGACCGCGATGAACAGCGCCACGCCCAGCGTCGACCAGACCAGCTGGGTCGGGGCCGCCGGATCGCCCGGCGTCTCCAGGTCGAGCCGGTAGATCAGCACCAGGCCGAGGCCGTTGAGCAGCACCCCGATGGGGAGCAGCACCGGGTCGGCGTACGGGGCGCGCCAGCGCACCGCCAGATGGGCGAGCAGCGCGAGCACGCCGAGCCCGGCGCCGTAACCGGCGGCGCCGGGCGGGACGGAGCCGTTCCTGGCGAGGCCGACGGCGCAGTAGCCGTACACCGACAGCAGGACGGCCAGGACGATCAGGGCGAGTTCGACGCCGCGGCGCCCGGCGAGGCGGACGGTGGGCGCGGGCGGATCCGCCGTCGCCGGGGTGATGCCGACCTTGCTCATGTCCGGAACTTACACAAAGGGGGCGCTTTGTGTGCTTTGATCATCAGCACCAGCGTGGCGCGGGACCGATGTTGTCGATGTGGGCGGCCGGACCCCACGCCCAGGTGCCGTCCGTGAGGAGGTACCAGAGCGGGTTGCCGTTCACCTTGTCGCCCGGGACCTTGCAGAAGATCGAGACGATGTCGCCCTTGTGGGCGTACCGGATGATCTGCGAACCCCGGTTCGGGGCGCTGCGCAGGGCCAGGGACGGCGCCGTGACGACACCCTTGTACTGGCCCTGGTCGCCGTGGTTGCCGCCGGCCGGGTTGCCGAAGCCGCCGTTTCCGCCCTGCTGGTTTCCGTTGCCACCTTGCTGGTGACCGTTTCCGCCTTGCTGGTTTCCGCCTTGCTGGTTTCCGTTGCCCGGCTGGTAGGCGTTTCCGCCTTGCTGATTGCCGCCACCTTGCTGGTGACCGTTGCCGCCCTGCTGGTTTCCGCCCTGCTGGTTTCCGTTGCCACCTTGCTGGTGACCGTTGCCGCCCTGCTGGTTTCCGCCTTGCTGGTTTCCGTTGCCCGGCTGGTAGGCGTTTCCGCCTTGCTGATTGCCGCCGCCCTGCTGGTTTCCGTTGCCACCTTGCTGGTGACCGTTGCCGCCCTGCTGGTTACCGCCTTGCTGGTCGGCGTTGCCGTTGCCGCCTTGCTGGTTTCCGTTGCCCGGCTGGTAGGCGTTTCCGCCTTGCTGATTGCCGCCACCTTGCTGGTGACCGTTGCCGCCCTGCTGGTTTCCGCCTTGCTGGTTTCCGTTGCCCGGCTGGTAGGCGTTTCCGCCTTGCTGATTGCCGCCGCCCTGCTGGTTTCCGTTGCCGCCTTGCTGGTGGCCGTTTCCGCCCTGCTGGTTTCCGTTGCCCGGCCGGTAGCCGTTGCCACCCTGCTGGTTTCCGTTGCCGTTGCCGCCCTGCTGGCTCCAGTGCGCCTGGCCACCACCCTGGCCCGGGTCGTCGCCGGCGACGGCGGGGGTGACGGCGGTCGCGACCGCGAGGGCCCCGGCGGCGAGAGCTATGGGCAGGCGGCGGGTGAGCGGGGGACGCAGGGACATGACAGTACCTCCACATGCGGGGAAGACGGGTCGAAGGAGACTTATCGCCACACTAGGAGCGCCCCTCCGCGCCCGCCCGCCTTACTGCGCCATCGGGGACGACACCACCCGCCTCGCCTACTCCGTCAGCTCCTCCAGCAGCCGTGCCGTGGTCAGCCCGGCGCGGAGGTAGTCGACGAACAGGTCGTTGTGCAGGGCCCAGGGCGAGCGGCGGGAGCGGATCAGCCGGATCGCCGCCTCGGCGGTCCCGCCCTGCCGCATCAACGCGTGCGCTACCACCAGGCCCGAGCGGTTGTACCCGTGGTAACAGCGCACGAGGACCGTACGGCCGCCGTCCAGTGCCTCGCACGCCGCCTCGGCCAGCCGGATCACGCCCGCGAGCTGCGTCCCGTCCAGCGGCCCGTCGGGGATCGGCCACACCTGGTGCTCGACCCCGGGGTCCGGCCCGTGACCGGGCAGCCGCAGCAGCGTCTGCACGAGATCGAACTGCCGGTTCACCACGGCGGACTCCAGCCGGCCGGAGAGGCTCCGGAACTCGTGTCCGCCCATCCACAGGCCGGGCACGATCTCGTTCCACGGACGGTCCGGAGCCGGTACGTCGGGTTGCTTCCCGCGGGTACGCAACGGCGCCTCCCCACCCTCACCGCCCAACTCCTCTCCAAGGTAACCGGCTCCTTGCCCCTGGAGCACCCCGCCTGTTCCCATGGACGTGGGGTGATGATGCATGGATCGACTGCGCGTCATACCGACCTACCGGCACGGCCGGGAGAGGCTGTACGTCTGCCTCCCGGACGGCAGGAACCTCGCCTGGTACGACCGTGAGACGGCCCGGGTGAACCTGCTCGGCGAGGACTGCGAGGAGGAGGTGCTCGGCGCGCTGGGCCCCTTCCTCACCGGCCCGGTCTCGGTCGGCCCGCCCCCGGTCCCCACCCCCGCCGAGCTGGCCCGGCTGTCCCTGCACCCGGACGACGACCTCGCGCCGAACCGCCCCGGCGAGGCGCTGCTGATCGACCTCGACCGCGACCCCGGCCCGGCCCACCGGCTCCGCCCCGACCCGCGCCGCAGGGCGCTCGCCGCGGAGCGGGCGGTGGGCGAGGCCCTGGACCGCATGGACGGCGCCGGCTGGCGCGCCCTGCACTCGGTCCCGCTCCCCGGCGGCGACCGCATCCACCACCTGCTGATCGGCCCCGGCGGCCTCTACGCCGTCCACGCCCTGTACGCCCGCCGGCAGCGGGTGACGGTCGCCGACCCCGAGGTCGGCCTGGGCCGCCGTGAACCGCGCCCCCTGCTGCGCCGGGTCCGGGCCGACGCCGACCGCGCCTCCTACGCCCTGACGGCCGAGGTCCGCCCGGTGCTCGTCCTGGTCGGGGCGTCGGCCGTGACGGTCCCGGCCCCGCCCCGCGGGGTGCGCGTCCTGACGGACGCCGAGGTGGAGACCCTGGCCCGTACGGGCGGAGTCCTGAAACCTGCCGACGCGGAGGCCCTGCACGCGACGGCCCGGAACCGGAACACCTGGGCCCGGCTGTGACCGCCCGGGGCCCCGGTCCCCGGGCCCTCCGTCGCGGCGCCTCTCCGGACAGCCGGGCGCGAGCCGTCGCCCCTCACCCCGATGCCAGGCATCATAAGATGGACATCTATCGCACAATGTGACAAACGCCCCGGCGGTGATCGGCGGGCGACCGGAAGGTGCCGCACATGCGATCCATCTGGAACGGCGTGGTCTCGTTCGGCCTGGTCAGAATCCCGATCAAGCTCGTGAACGCCACCGAGAGCCACGCGGTCCCCTTCCGCGAGATCCACACGGAGGACGGCGGCCGGATCCGCCACCGCAAGTTCTGCGAGCTGGAGGACCGCGAGGTCGCCGCCCAGGAGATCAGCAGGGGCTACGAGGAGGCGGACGGCACGATCATCCCGATCACCGACGAGGACCTGGCCCACCTGCCGCTCCCCACCGCCAGGACGATCGAGATCGTCACCTTCGTCCCCGAGGACAGCATCGACCCGCTCCAGCTGGGCGCCGCGTACTACCTGGCGGCGGGCAGGGCGCCGGCCGCCCGGCCGTACACGCTCCTGCGGGAGACCCTGAAGCGCGGCAACAGGGTGGCCATCGCGAAGTTCGCGCTGCGGGGCAGGGAGCGCCTGGGCATGCTCCGCGTGGTCGGCGAGGCGATCGCCCTGCACGGTCTGCTCTGGCCGGACGAGGTCCGCGCCCCCGAGGGGATCGCCCCCGCCGCGGAGGTCACCCTCCACGACAAGGAGCTGAACCTCGCGGACACCCTGATGGACGCCCTCAGCGGGGTCGGCCTGGAGGGCCTGCGCGACGAGTACCGCGAGGCGGTGGAGCAGGTCGTCGCCGCCAAGATCTCCGGCGAGGCCCTGCCCGAAGTGCCCGAACCGGAGCGCGGCGTCGAGGTCCTGGACCTGACGACGGCCCTGGAGCGGAGCGTCCGCGCGGTCCGCGGCGATCCGGCCGAGGCCGAGCGGCCGCCTCGGCGCAGGACGTCCCGCCCGCCCACCGGGGGAGCCGGCGGCGGGAAGTCCCCGTCGACGGCGGAGAAGAAGACGGCGTCCTCGGCGCGGAAGCCGGCGCCGGAGACGGGCCGGTCCGGGAAGAAGACGACGGCGAAGAGCACGACCGGGAGCGCGACCGAGGGCGGCACGGCCGGGAAGCCGCCCCCGAAGAAGACCCCGGCGACGAGGACGGCGTCCCGCAAGCGCTCGGCCTGACCCCGCCGCACGACCCGCTGCCACCACGCGCCCGCGTGCGCCGCGCCGGCCCCTCGGCGTCCCGCGCGCCTTCGGTGAGCAGCCGGACGGCGGCGACGGCGGAGACTTTGAGGACCCCGAAGGCCGCCCCGCACGGCACCATGGACCGTATGGCCGACAACCGGATCGTGAACACCCACCAGTCCGAGGCGTGGAACGGCTACGAGGGCCGGCACTGGGCCGACCACCAGTCCCGCTACGACGCCCTCAACGACCCCGCCAACGCCCCGCTCCTGGCCGCCGCCCGCATCCGGGAGACGGACAGCGTCCTCGACATCGGCTGCGGCAACGGACGCCTCACCCGCCTGGCCGCCCGCGCCGCCGACCGCGCCCTCGGAGTCGACCTCTCCGCGCCCATGCTGGAACGCGCCCGCGCGAGCGCCGCCGCGGAACACCTCGCCAACGTCTCCCACATCCGGGCCGACGCCCAGGTGCACCCGTTCGAGGAGGCCGCCTTCGACATCGCCCTCAGCCGCTTCGGCATCATGTTCTTCGCCGACCCGGTCGCCGCGTTCGCCAACATCGGACGCGCCCTGCGGCCGGACGGACGCCTGGCCTTCGTCTGCCCGCAGTCCGTCGACAGGATGGACCAGTCGGTCGTCTTCGCGGCCGTCGCCGAGCACGTGACCCTGCCCGACTTCTCCGAGAAGACGGAAACCGGCCCCGCAGCCTTCGCCGACCCGGAACGCACCACACGCGTCCTGGGCGGAGCCGGGTTCGAAGCGATCGGAATCGAACCACTCGAAGTGCCGCAGATGTGGGGCACGGACGCGACGGACGCCGCCGCCTTCCTCTTCGGCTGGGGCCCGATGCGCCACTGGCTGCGCGACGCCGCCCCCGAGGCCGTCGACCGCGCCCGCCTGGCCGCCACCGACGCCTTCCGCGCCTACGAGACGGAGACCGGCGTACGCCTCACGGCCCGCCACTGGCTGGTGACGGCGACCTGGCCGGGCCCCGTGTGACCCACCGGACCGCGGACCCCGTCCCGCAACCGGCCGAGGCGTCTCCCGGGCCCGTCCGCTTCCAGCGGGTGGGCCCGGTCACCTCCGGTGCCGCCCGGCCGGGCGGGCGCGGGGGCGTTCCCCTGCCGAGGCCTGGCCGCCCGGGCGGCCAGGGGCGCGCCGGACCACCGTCACGGACGGCGACCGGCCGCCTTGGACCGCACCGCACCCGCAGGCGGGAACGATTCCGGACCGTCCTCCTGGTGGAGGTACTCGTCGTCCCCGAAGTCCGGGGCGCGGAAAGGATCTGTCGCCGGAGGCGGAGCCACTGCGGAAGCGGGGCGAGGCGCCCTTTCCGGAGCGGAGAACTGCGAGGTCGGATTGATGAGGGGGCTCCCATTCATGACGAGCCCCTGGGGGGACCCGACGTACTGTGACCGGATACAGCGGTCCTACAGCTTGGTCATCTTGGAGTACGGGCTCAGGATCCGCCGTTCCGCCGATCCGAAATTCACGACCGCGGCGATTCCCTCCTCGACACCGGTGACCCGGCCGAGGCCGTACATGTCGTGCGTGACCTGGTCGCCCACGGCGAAGTGCTTGGGAGGAGGCGCGACCGGGGCCTTGAAGGGGCTGGTGGGCAGATGGCGTTTGGGCGCAGCAGACTTTGTCATTGCCTCCAGTATGCGCCCACCACGGGCGTAGGGAGTCGGAGATGCCCGGGGAAATCAGCGGGTCCGGCCCCCGTCAGGGCATCTCCTGCCTGGCACCCGCCGCCCGCCCGGGCCGCTGACCTGCGCCAAGGCGGCTGGATGGGGGCGGGAGCACCAGGGATGAGCATGTCCTTCGACACTGACGACGAGACACCGCGGAACCCGCCCGACGGAGCCGGCCGCCTGACACAGGGGCCGGACGGTTTCCCACAGGGCCGTGAGGCGCGCTGATCATTCCGCGCCGGCCCCCACCGCATCTCGGCCGCGTGCCGTCGTCCGTCGGTTACCGACCGCACCTGCCGCGTCGTCCTCCGCCCCGCCGGCGGTCTCCCGCCCCAGACGTCCCGTCCGGTTCGCGCTCTACGCCCGGGTCGCCGAGCTGGCGATTCTCACGGTATGGGGCTTTTGGAGGAGCAGCCGCGACGGCTGGGCGGTGGACGGTTCCGCTGCCCGCACTGCGGGCTGCCGCAGGAACGGGCGACGACGCTGGAGCACGACTGGGTGCTGCTGGAACCGGACATGAACCCACTGGCCCACACCGTGCCGGCGGAGCATCGCTGGATCGAGTTGTCCGACGGACGGGTGACGGTCTACGGAGTGTGCCCACCGGACCAGTTCCAGCGCTGCCGCATCGAACACCGTCTCGCCTGCCCGGAACAGCCCCTGCCGGACCTGTGGCGATGGCTGACGACCCTGCGGGAGGAGAACGCCCGCCAAGCGGCCCGGCGGGAAGACCCGGAACCGTCCCCACCGCCCGAGGAATGGCCGGACGCCGGCTGACGCCCACCAGGTCACCTCACCGGCCGGGTGCCGCGCACCGAAGAGCGCCCCTACTGCGTCGCGTCGCAGTCCTCGCAGCGGCTCACGGCCGCCCGCTCGGTGTTGCCCTCGGTGGCGCGGAGCGGGCTGGAGGGAGCGAGACGACGCCACGCTCCGGGTGAGGGGGTGAGCACCCAGCCGTAGCGGGGCGGCCGGATGTCTGCCGGGACGATGTGCGTGCAGCCCGGAAGGTGGGCCTTGCCGCTGGCGTGAATGATGATCGAGGCCGCCGGCCAGCCGTCCCATTCGACGGTGGCAGGTGCGCCGCCGCGAGGTGTGCGCGGAGCGCCGCAGTCGGCGCAGTTGTGCATTTCATGGCGTTCGCAGTACTGCATCGTCCTCACCCTGTCAGGTCCCGAGCTGTCGCTCGGTGCGCTCGAGCCACCTTCGGTACCAGTGCGCGAAGTCGTACCCGGTCGGCTCGATCCCTCGGTCCGCCGGTCTCAGATCCTCCCAGACGGCGCCTCGGTGCGGGCCCGTCATCACCAACAGCGACGCGTAACCGCATCCCTGCTCGCTGAGGAACACCACCCCCGCCTCCTGCGCGTCGTACAGCTTTTCGTAGCGTGCGTCCCAGGCCGCGTACGCGCGACTGAACTCCTCGTCGGTCGCGAAGGCGTCCGGCGTGGGCTCCTGTGCCTCGACCGCGGCGAACTCGCTTCGCAACGCCTCGGCTACGAAGGGACGTCCGGCGAACTCGGCGGTGGTCGGCTGTGCGGGGAAGGCGAGTCCGACGCCGCGCCACTGCCACCCACCGTCGCCCCCGGTCGGTGTCATCAGACCGTAGTCGGGCCCGGCTCCCCCCGCTCCGACGTGGAGCAAGAAGCTCCGGTACTGCGCCGGCAGACCGGTGCCCAGGTCCGCTTCCAACGCTCGTATCTGTTCTTCGCCCATGACCGGACCGAGGCGGAAACCATGCCCCCGTGCCCCGAAGATCCGGCCCGCTCCGGGGTGTTCGGCAAGCCGAAGCACCCGCTCCCGCACTCCCGCCCACATGTCTTCGCTCACGGGCTCACGCTAGTGAGCCGCGCACCGTACCGGCACGGGATTTTCCGTGGAGCAACGACGAAGCCCCAGGCCGCTGAGCCGGGGGCGCTGGGATCGCCTGACCGGGCCTGTCCACGGGTGGTCTGCAGATGCCGGAAGCTGACCCCCTCGGGGAAGTCGATCAGCAACGCTTGATGTCTGCCGTGTCACTCGGTGACGGCGCGCTGCGGGCCTACAGCAGGTGATCGGCCTTGCCGGCCTTGATGTCGGTGATGAGGGTGCGCAGGGCTTCGAGGGAGTCGGTGAGAGGGCTCTCCTCCTGACCGGCGACAGCTATGTACCCGTTGCCGTCGGCATCGGTACCGAGACGGAAGCAGGAGCTGCCCTCGGCGCAGAACGGGGCTTCCCAGATGATGTCGGGCATCGGTACTCCTCATAGTCGGCGTGAGATGTCACGAACGAAGTCTCTGGACTGCTCTGGCGGCAGAGCCAGACTTTCCAACAGATCGAGTTGCGCCCGGTATTTCGCCAACTGACCTTCGGCGTGGAGGAAGGTGGGTCCGTGGGAGCTGTCCACCTGCACCGTGTCGAGCTGCGGGACGGGCCCTTCGATGTGGACGACCGTCTGCCCGGCACCAGGGAAGGCACCGTGGGAGAAGGGCAGAACGAGCACGGTGACGTTGTCCCGTTCAGAGACCTCCAGCAGGTACTCCAACTGGGCGCGGGCCACGTCGGTACCGCCGAACTGCATCCGGAGTGCCGCCTCGTGGATGACCGCAACGTACGGGACCGCCCTGTCACCGGTGATCACCTGCTGGCGTTCGGCACGCAGCGCAACTCGTAGAGCAACCTCGTGCTCGGGCAAGGCGGGAACCGCAGCCCGGAAGATGGCCATCGCCTGTTCCGAGGTCTGGAGCAGGCCGGGCACGTGCACGGTGTTGGCGCCGCGCATGCGCACCGCGTGGCTCTCCATCTCCGCGATGTCCAGCAAGCCTTGGGGAAGGATGCCTCGGTAGCGCTCCCACCAGCCCGTACTCGTCTGAGCCATCTCGACGAGCGCCTCGATGTACGTCTCATCGGTCACATCACAGTTGCAGGCCAATGTGCGCAGGCGGTCGGCGCTGATACCCCGGACTCCGGACTCGATGTTGGAGATCTTGCCCCGGTCCACGCCCAGCAAGCCCGCCGCGAACTCTGCGGACATCCCTGACGCAGTACGGATGCGCCGCAGCTCGCTTCCCAGCCGCTTCTGTCGTTCTGTGGGGGTCGTCCTCGGGGGCATCGGGATTCCTTCCATCCGGAGCAGGGGTCGCTCGGCGCCACTCGAAGGCCGCCTACCTCTCCGTGGTGAATTCTCTTGAGTGCGTGGGAAATTTACCACCGGCTGCTCTACTGTCAGTATCGCGCAAGTTACACAACGCGATGCCGGAAGTGCACCGCGCGAGCATGCCCGCCTGCCCTGGGACGGGTGCGCCCGCGACCAGGGCGGTAGGCCACCGGCGACCTCAAACCCCCGATACGGAACTGGAGTTCGCCATGCCCGAAATCCCCCTGGTACCCGTCCACTGGCACTTCCCCGCCCACCCCGCCTCCGTACGGAGGGCCCGCCGTGCCGTCGCCGAATCGCTGCCGCACGTCCTCCGCCCGCACCTGGGCGACGACCTGGGCCTGCTGACCTCCGAACTGGTCACCAACGCCATCCGCCACGGGGTCCGCCGGGAGGACGAGGACCTCATCGAAATCGTGCTGTGGCCCGCCGACGGACACTACTGGCTCGCCGTCTCCGACCCCGGCACCGGAAAGCCCGTACTGGCCCACCCGGGCGCGGACTCCGAGAACGGCCGGGGCCTGCTCCTCGTCGACCGCCTCGCCGCCGCCTGGACCGTCCGCCCCCGTCCCACACGCGGAACATCCGTGGTCGCGGGCCTCTCTTTCCGTCACGGCGGTTGACGCGGCGGAGCGGTCAGCAGGGCCGGTCGGCGGAACCGGAGTCGTCGAGCACGACCGTCGACCGGGCCGGCCACCGCGAGTGGGCTGCGCACTCGCCCCGAGTGGACACCGCCTCGGCCCTGCCGTCCGGACTCCGCGGGACCGGGGGCGGAGACCTCGGCACGCGACGGCGGAACCGGGAGCAGCCGTGCGACAAGCTCTCTTCGCCGACCGACCGGCCAGCCGACCGACCATCTCACCTGCGGCAATCCCCAGGACTCCGTCCACACCCGGCCCACCGACCCCGCGGACCTCGGCGGATCCGCCCCCGCGGGTCGCGCTCCGCCGGACGCTACTCGGTGCGCAGCGCCGTGGCCGTACGCGCCCTGGCGGCCCAGCCTGCCGGGACCAGCGCGCCCAGCATCGCGATCACGACTCCGCCGAGCCCCAGCAGGAGCAGCCGGAAGGGCCCGTACACATCGAGGACGAGCGGCGGCAGGCCGGTGCCCACGGCACGCCCCATCACCGGCATGACGACGTGGTGCAGCGCGTACCCCGCGGGGACGCCGAGCAGCCCGCCGGTCACGCCGATCACGGCCACCGAGGCGAGCACGAGGCTCAGGACCTGCCGCGGCGACATGCCGATCGCCTTGCAGACGCCCAGGTCGTGGATGCGTTCCCGGGTGTCGAGGACCACGGAGTTGAGTACCCCGAGACCGGCCACGACGACCAGCATGAGGGTGAGCAGCACCGCCGTCGCGGCCATGACGAGGATGACGCCGTCCTGCCCCGACTCGGAGCCGGTCGTGGCGTCGCCCCCCAGCGGCCGTACGACCGCGGCGACCTGCCGGGCGTACTCGTCGGCGGAGACGCCGGCCTTCGTCTCGACGAGGAAGGTGCTGGGCTCGGCCGACGCGAAGTCGGCCATGTCCGCGTGGATCTCCAGCCGGCTGCCCGACGTGTCGAAGGACTCGCCCACGATCCGCAGGTTCACGGTCTCCTTCCCATGGGTCACCCGCACCGTGTCACCGAGCCGGGTGCTGGTCCTTTCCAGGAAACGCGAGGGCACCACGACCTGTCCCTCGCCGGTGATCCAGTGCCCGGAGAGCAGCTCGTAACCGCCGGGGCGCGAATCACCCTCGTAGAGGCTGGCCCGGACCGATCCCGAGACCCCGGCCACGGCGACCTCGGTCCGGGTCTTGCCGTAGTAGGACTCCGTGCCCGGCTGCGACGTGATGGCGGACCGCACCTCCGCCGGGTCGGCGGCCTCGGGCCTCTCGGACGTGCTCGCGGCGCCGTTCCCCACGGGAGGAGGATCTCCCGCGTCGCCCCCCACGGGAGGCGGCGGCGGGGGAGCGACCTCGATGGCCCTGG
Source organism: Streptomyces sp. 12E (assembly GCF_055633275.1). NCBI lineage: Bacteria > Bacillati > Actinomycetota > Actinomycetes > Kitasatosporales > Streptomycetaceae > Streptomyces > Streptomyces sp. 12E. The sequence continues at coordinate 4,950,056 of NZ_JBVNCJ010000001.1, forward strand.
TCGTCGTGACCGTGACCGCGGCACGGTTCTCGGGGTCCTGCGAGGAGCCGATCGCGTTCAGGGACGAGGTCAGCCCCACCGCGAACGTCGCCGCGACGGTGCCGAACGCCACCGCGAGCAGCATCGCGAGGGTACGCACCGGATGGGTGAAGGGGGTGGCGAGACCGTAGGTCACCGGCCGCGGCAGCGGCAGCCTCCCCATCGCCCGGTGGGCCCACTGGCCGCGCCCCGTGCGCGGCGCCCGGCCGACCGCGATGGCCTCGACCGTGCGCAGCCTGCCGGCCCGCAAGGCGGGGACCAGCGCCGCGAGCCCCACGACGACCAGGGCGGCGGCCGGCACGGCGACGTCCACCCACCAGGCCACCGAGAGCGACACGCCGCCGTACACCGACTCGGTGTCGGACAACAGCGGCACCGCCAGGAGGTTGCCCAGGACGACGCCCAGGGCGATGCCGACGGCGGCCGGGATCATCGCCTGGGCCGTGTAGGCGCGTACGACCTCGCGCGGAGTGAAGCCGATGGCCTTGAGGATGCCGATCCTGCGCAGGCCGGTGCCGACCGCGCCGCTGATCACGCTGCTGACGATGATCACCGACATCGCGATGCCGAGCACGCCGAAGGCCGTCACGAACGGGACGGTCGCCGCCGCGCCCTGATCGGCGGCGCGCTTGGTGTCCAGCCAGGACTGGGTCCCCAGAAGCGCTCCGGGCCCCACGGAGGCGGCGAGCTTCTCCCGGCCGGCGAGGATCTGCTGCCTCGTGCTCGCGGAGTCGAAGCGGTAGAGCATCTGACTCGAGACCGGGGCGCCCTCCGAGCCCAGCGCGTCGACCTGCGCGGGCACCGCCCAGGCGTCGGCGGTCTCGCTGACCGACACGGCGAAGCCGACGACCGAAAGGGCCGGGGCGTCCTCGGCGTCCGACGTCCTCACAGGAGTGCCGATCCCGATGACGGGCCCCTCGAACGACGCGTCGAGCACGATCTCCCCGGGCTTCTGCGCCCACCGGCCCGCCTTCAGCTCCACCCGGTCCACGGCGCCGCCGGGGCCGGACCGCCCCACCAGGACCAGCGTCGGCAGCCGGAAGCCCGACCGGTCCACCGGGCGGACCGTCGTGGACGGGTACGGTCCCGCGCTCGCGGCGACGCCGGGCAGCTTCCCCGTCCTCGCCAACTGCGCCGCACTCGCCCCGGCCGGATCGAACTGCGCGGTGATGTGAGAGCCCCGCTGCTTCTCGAAGGCCGTGTCGAAGGGCGCGGCCGCGGCGACCATCAGCGACCCGGCGACCACGGCCGAGGCCACGGCCATCATCGTGGCCACCGCGATCACCACGGTCTGCACCCGCCGTCGGCCGACGCCGGAACGTACGACCCGGCCCAGCGCACCGGTACCGAACGGGCTCATCGGACGGCCCGCGCGGAGGAGTCGAGGGCGACGCGGCCGTCGACCAGGTGAACGGTGCGGCTCGCGCACGCCTTCGCCAGCGACAGGTCGTGCGTCACCAGCACGACGGTCTGTCCGGCACGGTGCAGATCCATCAGCAGATCGCGGACGTCGTGCCCCGAGGCGGTGTCGAGCGCACCGGTGGGCTCGTCGGCGAGCAGCAGCGCGGGCCGGTTGACCAACGCCCGGGCGACCGCCACCCGTTGGCGCTCACCTCCGGACAGTCGGCCCGGGTAGGCGCGGGCGTGCTCCAGGATGCCCAGCATCTCCATGAGCTCACCCGCGCGGGCCGCGGCCTTGCGCCGACCGACCCCGGCCAGCTGGGCCGGGAGCTGGATGTTGTCGGTGACGGTGAGATCGTCGAGAAGATTGAAGAACTGGAAGGCCATGCCGATGTGCTCGCGACGGAACTTGGCGAGGGCGTGCTCGCTCAACCGGTCGATCCGTCGCCCGGCCACGACCACGGCGCCTTCGGTCGGCTTGTCCAGGCCGGCGACAAGGTTCAGCAGCGTGGACTTGCCGCTGCCGGAAGGGCCCGTGACGGCAACGGCCTCACCCCTGGCGACGCTGAGCGTGAGCGGTCCGAGCGCCGGCGCGCCGGCGTTGTCGTAGCGCTTCGCCACACCCTCCAGTTCGATCACTTGATGCATGTCGGTCGTCCGTCCTTGCGGTCGCGAGAGGTACATGTCGTTGCCGGCCCTGCGAACCTAGGGGCGCCGCGTACGGGGCGCGTCGGCCGCGGAACCGACATCGGGTCCTTCCCGCGGAGGAACCGCCGCGGAGTCGTCCCCGAGGAGTAGGCCTCCAGGACAGTGCTCTGACCGGACAGGTGGACGCGGACCGGGCGGACGGCGCAGCACAATGCACGGATGGAGACGGAAGACCGGAGTCGCCGGCATCGGCAACTCCTCGACGCGCTGCGCCCGGAGGAGAAGGCCGCCCCGCCGTCCCGGCGAGCGGTGCGCGCCGATGTGGCGCTGGCGCTCGTACTGACCGTCCTCGCCCTGTTCGTGGCGGTGCGCTACCCCGGCGGGGGGCCGGTGAACACCGACCCCCCTGCGGTGGACGTCGGGACCGGGGTCCCGGCCCCGCCCCCACCGCCCGGCCCCGACGAGGTGCCCGTGGAGGAGGAACCCTCCCCCGTGCCCTGGGCCCTGGTCGTCCTGTCGACGCTGCCGCTGGCAGCCCGGCGCCGGTATCCGCTGACCATGTTCGTGGTGGTGCTGGGCGCGGCACTGGCCATCGGCGGCTCCGCCTCCTGGATCACCGTCCTGGCCTGCGTCATGGGCGCCTACAGCGCCGTCGTGCACAGCCGTCACCGGACAGTGGCGATCGTCGTCCTGGTGATCGCCGCCGCGCTGTCCGGTTTCGCTTTCCGCAACGCCGAACCCCTGCTCCCGGGATGGTCCAGCCCGGGATTCGTGCTCCTGGTGGCGGGGATGCTGGCCAGCTTCGTCCGCTTCCTGCAACTGCGGCTGGCGTCCAGCCGGGACCGCGTGACGGAACTGCAGGCCGCCCAGGAGGAGGCCACGCGCCGCGCCGTCGAGGAGGAACGCGCCCGCATCGCCGCCGAACTGCACGACGTCGTGACCCACAATGTGAGCGTGATGGTGATCCAGGCCGGCGCGGCTCGCAAGGTGATGGACACGGCGCCCGAGCAGTCGAAGGAGGCACTGCTGGCCGTCGAGGCGGGCGGTCGGGCCGCCATGACCGAACTCCGCCACGTGATGGGCCTGCTAACCGCCCCCGACCACGAGAAACCCGACGGCCTGGAGCCCCAGCCGGGACTCGCACGGCTCGACGCGCTCGTCGCACGGGTACGCGCCGCCGGCACGCCCGTGAGCGTCGGGGTGTCGCTGCCGCCGGACCCGCTGCCACCGGGAGTGGACCTCGCGGCGTACCGCGTCGTGCAGGAGGCGCTTACCAACACCATCAAACACGCGCGCGGTGCGCGGGCGTCCGTCGCCATCGGCTACACCGACACCTGCCTGGAGATCGAGATCACGGACACCGGCGGCGCCGAGGACCATCCACCGGTACAGGGCAACGGCCGTGGTCACATGGGGCTGCGCGAACGGCTGGCCGTCTACGGGGGCGAGCTGACGGCCGGACCGATGCCGGACGGCGGCTACCGGGTGACGGCCCGCATCCCCCGGAGCGCGGCATGACCGAGGACCGGCCACCCCTGCGCGCCGTCATCGCCGACGACCAGGCCCTCGTACGCACCGGTTTCAAGATGATCCTGGCGGCGGACGGCATCGACGTGACGGCCGAGGCCGCCGACGGGGCCGAGGCCGTCGCAGCGGTCCGCCGTACGCGGCCCGACGTCGTCCTCATGGACATCCGGATGCCGCAGATGGACGGCATCGAGGCCACCAGGCGCATCATCGGCGACACCGACCTGGCCGGAACACGGGTCGTCATCCTCACCACGTACGACCTCGACCACTACGTCTACGCCGCGCTCACGGCCGGCGCCAGCGGCTTCCTGCTCAAGGACGTCAGCCCGGAACACCTGGTCTCCGCCTTGCGCCTGGTACGGACCGGCGACGCCCTTCTCGCGCCCACGATCACCCGTCGGCTGATCGAGCGCTTCGCCCCTCACGACGCACCGCGGACCACCGCCCCGCACCGCGACCTGTCCGGCCTGACCCCGCGCGAGCTCGAGGTGCTCCGCCTGCTCGCGACGGGCCTCAGCAACACCGAACTCGCCTCCCGGCTGTTCCTCAGCCCGACCACGGTCAAGAGCCACGTCGGCCGCATCCTGTCGAAACTGGACCTGCGCGACCGCGTCCAGGCCGTCGTCTTCGCCTACGAGACGGGACTGATCGCCCCGGGCGAGGCGCCCGGATGACCGATTCCAAGGCCATCGGCCGTAGCCAGCCAGTGACCGGATGACCGACTGGCCGATGCGGTGGTCGACCCGACCGAGGCGGCCGAGCACGCCGGCAACAGCGTCGAGGACCTGCCGCCCCGCTACGCCAAGTGCCTCGACGGACGGCAGGACGTCGCCGACCGTCGCATCGAGGACCTGCTCCGCGAGCACGACCGGGAGCACCCGACCCTGCCCGAGGCCCCTGGCCTCCACCAGGGGCCTAGGTGTTTCCCAGGTGTGCTCGCTCAGAGATCCGGTTCCACTGTGTCCCCGGTCGGGAGCTGCTGTGCACGGGTGCCGAAGGGGTTGTCGATGACATACCGCCAACGGCCGTCCCGACCCCGCCGGGCGACGTCGGTGGCAGTGCCCTCGACGTGCACGGCCTGCCCCTCCCGACCGGTCCCGTCGATGACCCAGTCGACGATCAGCAGCGCCACGTCTCCGCTGCGGTACACATGCCGCGGACGGACCAGGATGGGAACTCCGAGCTTCTGCAGACGGCCGTTCGCGGCGTGCAGGTCCGGGCCGGTCGCCGGCGTTCCCGGCTGCGGGACCAGCACCGCCGCCTCCTCGTAGACCTGCGCCAGCGCGGCGGCGTCGCCGCTGTTGAACCGTTCGGCGAACACGGCGGGCACCTCTTCGGGCCGATCGGCCAAGGCTCGCATGATCGACAGACGTCCTTCCGGGCCGGGAGAATCGAAGTGCCCCACACGTTAGGAGGCGATCCCGTGACTCACCGAACGGTTGGCCACCCGGCAGGACTCCCCGACGACCCGCGCGCGAACGCCACCGCACCCACCCCCGAGTGCCCGGTGGAGATCACGCTGTCGGCACTGCACGGCCGCTGGACGACCCTGGTGGTTCGCGAACTACTACGCGGCGACCGCTCCTACAGCGAACTGCGCACGACCCTGCCCGCACTGTCGGACAAGGTGCTGTCCGACCGCCTGGCACAGCTCGCCGAGGCCGGAGTCGTCGAGCGCGACCGTCGTCCGGGCTGGCCGCCGCGAGTGCGCTACACGCTCACCCCGAGCGGACACCGCCTCGGCCCTGTCCTCCAGGCTCTGTGGGACTGGGGAGCAGAGGCGTCGGCACGAGACAGCGGGACTGAGGGCGGCCGTGAGACGGGCCCTGCCCACTGATCGACCGGACTGAACCGCCCCACCTGCGGCGATGCCCCAAGATCCTGCCCCCGGACCCCGACACACGGCCGCTCCGGACGGCCCACGCCTGCACATACGTGAAGACCCCGCCTTCAGCGTTTCCGCTGGTGACAGGGTCTTTGGGCACCTCATACAGGGTGCCCCCGGCAGGATTCGAACCTGCGCACACGGCTCCGGAGGCCGAGTGGGCCTAATGCGTTTTAGCAGCTCAGAGCCTCGGAGGTGGAAGGCCATCCTTCTCCGGTCCACGGATGGTCCACAGATGGTCCGCGGACCATCCGTGGACCGGCCGCCGTCCAGGACTAACTCGAGTCGCGACGGCTGAGCCCCCTGAGACCAGGGCGCCGGCAGCCTGGCCGTCGGGCTCGCCAGGTGCTGTGGCGCCCCTTATCTGTCGCAGAGACGTTGGACGATCGGATGGTTGCGAGCCTCGGTGGCGGTTGAGTCCGGGATGCTGGCTCGCCTTACACGGCCAGGGCAACACCGCCGGCTGGGGTGAACCCAGAAGCAGGGCTGTGAATGCTGGCGTGCGAATCCGCCGTGCCGCAGTGACCACTGGGGCGCCCTCGAGGTTGGCACTGCATCCAGGACAGTTCGTGACCCTGAGAGCCCCTGACCGCAGAGCGTGGTTCTCTTCTTGCGTTGTGTGACGACGCTCGTCTGGAGAGCTCGGTGCTGGGCCAGGTTGCTCGGCGCAGGCCGCGCGAGTCCGTTCTCGATCAGGACACATTGAGCCCTCAGCGCCATCTCACGGATACTGTGTGGGGCAAGTGGCGAAGGGGAGGAACGTGGAGAGTCTGTTTGAACTAGTCGAGCCGCGCGATGACGTGCTGGCAGGCGAACTCACAGAGTCACGCTTCGCCGCGTCGCTCGAGGAGGTCATCGCAGGTACGGCGCCGGACACGTATGCTGACGCAGGACACTTCTTCGCGGCGACCTTCCCATCGGCCGGTCTGAAGTCGTTGCTCAATGAGGTCTTGGGCCGTATCGGTGGTGGTAAGCCGGACGGTGCCAGCGTCATTCGGTTGGAGACCAACCTCGGCGGCGGTAAGACTCACAACCTCATCGCCCTGTTCCATGCAGCGCGAGGGCGACTCGATGCAGGGCGCGCGACTGAGTTCATGGATGCCTCGCTCCTCCCGACTCAACCGGTGGATCAGGTAGGGGCATTCGTCGGCACAAGCACAGGTGCGCAAAGTTTTCCCGAGGTCGCGGGTATCACGCCGCGTACGGTTTGGGGGTACCTCGCCCTTCAGGTTGGTGGAGTTGCTGGGTACGAGCTCGTTCGAGCGGATGACGAGGCGCTGACTGCTCCTGGATCCGATGCGATTAAGCGGATGCTTGGAGACCGCCCGTCGCTACTCCTCATCGATGAGATTGCTCGCTACTACCACGTCGCCAAGGGTGTGCGCGTCGGCGAGACCACGCTGGCCAGTCAGACCACGGCCTTCCTAATGGCGCTCATGGAGGCGGTCGACAGTCTGCCCCACGCCGCACTGGTCATCACCACTACCGGGGTGACTGACGCGTTCGGCGAGGCGACCAGCGATGTCCTGGAGGCCATCAACGAGGCTCGTTCACTCATGGCGCGTAAGGAGCTAGTTCTCCGGCCCAGTGAGGAACCTGATCTTCCGAAGATCCTCTCGCGTCGTCTCTTTAAGCAACTCGAGAGCGGAAGCGCTGCTGCTGCGGCGGCCGAGGCTTACGCAGAGGCCGCCGACTCTGCACATGCCAGTGGTCTGGATCTGCCAGAGGGCATGGTCGGTAGCGGCTGGGCGTCAGAGGTAGCGCGAACCTACCCGTTCCACCCCTCTCTTATCCGGATCCTGGACAAACGTCTGTCGACGATCCCAAACTTTCAGCGGACCCGCGGAGCCCTACGGTTGCTTGCCCGCGTTGTTCGTCGACTGTGGGCTCAGCAGCCTGACCGTACCTACTTGATTCACCCGCACCACATTGATCTTGCGGAGCGGGTCATCGCGGAGGAGCTCTCTAGCAGGCTGGAGCGACCGCAGTTCGAGCCTGTGATTCGGGCAGACATCGCCTCACAGGCCGGAGGGGAACTGTCACACGCGGAGCGGATCGACGAGCGGATGGGTGCGCACTACGGACGCCGTCTGGCCACCGCCATCTACCTCTACTCCCTCACGCGTGACGTGCCGGGCGTGCAGCCACCCGAGCTGTTCGGAGCCTTGCTTGTCCCTGGGGATGACCCGAATCTGCTGCAGAAGGCTCTCGATGGCCTCGAGACCGCCTGCTGGTATTTGCACGCTGATGTGCGCGGCTACCGCTTCTCGACCGAGGCATCCCTGGTCAAGCTGATCCAGGAGGCCGAGAGTGAAATAAGCGTGACCAAGGCGCGTACCAAGGCGACGAAGATCCTCACCGAACAGTTCCGCGACAGCACACTCAAGGTCCGCCGTCACTGGGACGACGCCAAGGTCCCGGACAATGCCGAAGATGCCTGGCTTGTCGTCATGCACTGGGACGACTTCGGTGACCCGCGAGGCATCGACCCTCACGGCGCAACGCCGCCCAAGATCCAGGAGCTGTGGGAGCGCACTCCGTCCGGTGGAGTCCGCGAGTACCGCAACCGGCTGGTGATCCTCGCGCCGTCTTTGGGCACGCATGAGGCGATGGTCCGTGCCGTTAAGACGCACCTTGCGCTCGAAGAGCTCTCCACGAGTTCTGACACGCTCAACGCGCTGACGCCTGAGAAGCGTGCTGAGCTCAAAGACAAGGCCAAGGAGTCTGCGCTCATGGCCAGGGTCGCCGTCTGCAACCACGTGAACGCACTGTATGTGCCCACGGGCCAGGGCCTCGAAGCGGTGCAGCTTGATCAGGTCACCACCTCTTCGGTCTGGCCCAACCAGACTGATGCGATCTTGAACCGTTTGGCTGCAATGGAAAAGACGCTGCGTGCTGGCGACAAAGCAATCGACCCTGCTCACGTAAAGAACAAGCTCGGCGACCTGATGAAGCGGCCCCAGCCGACCGAAGAGTTGGTCAAGGCATTCGCCAGGCGTCCCGATCTCAAGATGGTCTTCGACCGAGCCCAACTCGTCTCCCTGATCAGTGCCGGCGTCCGCAACGGAGTGTGGGAGTACCAAGACCCGGACCGTGGCGACGATGGCTGGGCGACGAAGGAGCACCCCGGTGCCAGCATTCGCCTAGCGGCTGACGTCCTTCTGCACCCGCCCGGTTCCGCCCCTGCGCCCGTTGAACAGGCGTGTCCTCTCTGTGACACCGTTCACCCTGGCCGCGGATGCCCGGATGAGACACTGAACGGCTCTCCGGGCGGCACCCAGCTAGGTCTGCAACCAGCCAAGCCCGCGGAATTTACTGGAGTTGGTGCGGCTGGAAGCGCCTTCGCGCAGGCACGTAGCGCAGCAGCGGATACTCAGCGTGAGAGTCTGCTGGAACTGAAGATTGAGATCGACCACTTGGGCGCTGGAGGTGGCCCGGAGCTACTGCGCCTCCATTCCATCGTCCCCCCGGCGACTTTGGGCGCAGACCTGACTTACGACGTAGACGTAGTCGTCACCCTCGGCGACAGCCAGCTACACACGGCCAAAATCTCCTACCTGGGCACTCCGGGAGACTATGCCCCGCTCCGAGAAGCCCTCAAGCAGCTACTCGGACCACGCGAGTCCGTTCTAAAAGCATCGGTAACTGCGGTTTTCGCTAACCCGCTACCCTTGTCTGGGGATGTGGTGGAACGGTTTGCTCAGGCTGCGCGAGACACTGGTCCGACCAAGTGTAGAATCTTGATGCGCACTGAGAGTGACAGATGAGCCGAGCCGAGCAGTATACCTGCCTAATTACCCGGGATCAGGATGGGCGCATCGTCGCTGTCGACGTTGCCGCAGACGACCTCGACGGCGGCCACCGCGCCATCCGTGTGAACGGCGGTCGAGCCACGCACATCGCCGCCCCGCTCCAGGACGTCTTGCGTGCCGCCGGCTTCCGTGGCCGGGACTGGACTTCGCAGAAGCCGCTAGATCTCGATCCGATGCTTGGTGCGCACGCGGAACTGTTGCTGCGTGCAGTGAAACCGCTCCGACGGACCGATCGCATCGTCGACATTGCTGAGGGCGTAGCGGGAATGAGCCGGGAGGAGGCGGCGTACTGGCACGCCCAAGTGCAGCACAGGCACGGGCTCAAGGCGCTTCGCATCCTCCTTGATGGCGGCAAGCGACGCTGACCGTCGGCACCTCGACAGAAGGCGGACTCGGGCACGCTGCTGCAGTGAGGACACGTGTCGGTGCGTGTTGATCGATGTCAACACGACCACCCATGAGTCCCCTGTTGAGTCCGCAGACCGGCCTCCCCGTGTCGACGCGGAGTGGCATGCTGGTTCCTTCGGGACGACTCGTGCTGACCTGAGACGAGTGGTCCCAGCGGTGGGTAGTGACAACAGGAGATGGCGGGTATGTCCGCCGTCTAAGAGTAATGGGAGGGCGGCCTGTGAGCCGTAGTTTGATCGAGCAATGGCTTCCGGCGGCCCCCCTCGGTGTTGAGAGCGTGCGAGAGCGCGCGACTTTCACGGCGCTGCCACCTTCGTTTGCACTTCACGTTTGGTGGGCACGGCGTCCGCTCATCGCCAGTCGCGCGGCCGTAGTAGCTTCACTGCTGCCAGCCTGGCCTTCCTCTGAGGAGGCTGCTGAAGATGTAGCAGCCCATCGCATTTTGACCGCTCTGGAAAAGGAATTTCCCGAGGGGCAAGAGGCCTACCACGCGTGGTACATGAAGGCGGTCGGGATCCTTGGCGATGCCGTAGCTCGAAAGAAGGAGATTAACGCCGCAAACGAAGCGGGGATCAAGCTTGTCGGAAATGGGTACGGGTACCCGCGTGCATTCTCCGTGAGCCCCGAGGAGTCGGTTCTCGAACGTATCCATCGCCTCTGCAAGATCCGCACCTCAGGTGAAACATCGGACAGCGCCCCTCAGGCCGTCCTAGATCTCTTTTCTGGCGGCGGGTCAATTCCATTTGAGGCGGCGCGATATGGATTTGACACGGTCGCGAATGAGCTAAATCCGGTTGCGACGGCGGTGCTGCAAGGGACGGTGGCATTGCCAGCAGAGATGGGTCCTGAGTTTGCGAAAACTATCAGCGACTGGGGAGGTCGCTGGACTGAAAGAGTGCGCAAGCGCTTGGAGGTTTACTTCCCTCGGCAAGGTGCGGAGGTCATCGTTGCCTACGTCTGGGCTCACACCGTCCCGTGCCCGACAACAGGTCGGCCGACACCACTGTCTCCGGATTTCTGGTTGGCGCGAGGGAAGTCTGGCCGGAGTGTCGCGGTTGCGCTCGAAGTAGATGCAGATGCCGGCACTTATGAGCTACGTGTCGTGGAGGGCGAGCAGGCAAAACAGTGGGGCGAACGATCTACGTATAAGAGGGGTACTGCTACAAGTATCTGGACGGGTGAAACGTTTTCCGGGCAGTATATCAACGCCATGGGAAATGAGGGGCGGGTCGGGCAAATGTTGCTCGCAGTTGCCTTTTCCCGAGATGGCGTCAGGGGTCGACAGTTCCGGGCTCCGTCTCTGGACGATCTCGCTGCGGTTGAAATGGCGGAACGAGAACTTGCGACTCGCTTGCCTGGATGGGAGATCGAAGACCTTGTTCCGAACGATCCCATTCCTGATGGATGGAAGACTGGCGAGCCTCGCAGGATGGGCCTAACCCGTTGGTCCGACATGTTTTCCCCCAGGCAGCTGCTTGCCAATATAACGGCACTGGAAGAATTGCGCGATGTTGTAGCGGAAGCACGTTCGGAGATAGGAGATGATCGGGGTCGAGCTCTTGGTCTTTACCTGGCGCTAGCGCTGGACAAGGCGTGCGATTACAACGGCATGCTCAGTAGTTGGGATGCGACGCGGATCAAGATTCGCAACACATTCGATAGGCATGACTTCGCCTACAAATGGTCATTCGCTGAATTTGATGGCGCTCATTCGCTGCTTACATGGACCGTAAGCCAGGTTGCACGTGTCTATGCCGGCATGTGCAATCTCACCCAGCGAGGCGCGGCGCTCGACGACCAAGAGGAGCGGCGGGCCCAGGCACGTATCATTCGCGGATCGGCCACGTCTCTCCCGCTGCCAGATGCGTCGATCGATGCCGTAGTGACTGATCCTCCATATTACGACAACGTGATGTACGCGGAGATCTCGGACTACTTCTACGTCTGGCTCAAAAGATCGCTGCGCGACACATGGCCACAGTTCACCGATCTCGTCCTTACGGACAAGAACGCCGAAGCCGTGGCCAACCCGTCTCTCTTCAAAGACGTTGCGGCTCCTTCCCGCCGCGGACGCCGCAAGGATGACGGTGCTAAGACCGCCGCCCAGCTGGCAGATGAGCGGTACGAAGAGCTGCTGAAGCAGTCCTTTGGGGAGGCGCACCGCGTTCTCAAGCCAGATGGTGTGCTCACGGTGATGTTCACGCACAAGCGGATCGACGCCTGGGACACCCTAGGTGCGGCCTTGCTCGACGCTGGGTTTTCTATTGATGCCTCGTGGCCTGTGCAGACTGAAAGCGAGCACTCCCTTCACGTGGCGAAGAAGAACGCTGCCTCGTCCACTATCTTCCTTGCCTGCCGTAAGCGCGCTGGCAGTGAGCCTGCCTTCTGGTCCGACATCCGCCGCGACGTTGAGCGCGCGGCCGAGGAGGCTGCTGGTCGTTTCGCAGCGCAGGGCATGACCGGTGTCGATCTCACGATCGCGACCTACGGCCCTGTGCTGTCTGTGCTCTCTGACCGCTGGCCGGTCTACACCGGCCAGCTCGACGCCGACGGCAACTCCGAGGTGCTGCGACCCGATGCAGCTCTCGATCTTGCCCGCGAGAAGGTTGCTTCGCTAAAGAAGCGGGACCTGCTCGGCGGCCGAGACATCGACTTCGACCGCATCACCGACTGGTATCTGCTTGCGTGGAGCGACTTCGCGGCCGCGGAATTTCCGTATGACGAAGCCCGCAAGCTTTCCATCGCAACGCACCTTGAGCTTGACGATCTTGCCAAGCGGCACAAGGTGGTTAAGGCGTCGAGCGGCAGCGTCACTCTGCTCACGCCGGCACAGCGTGTCACGGCCGGTGTGCTTGACCCAGATGCAGCGGAATATGGGACCTGGCTAGACCGGCTGCACGCTTTGATGTCGCTGTACGACTCGGACGGTCTGGGCGCAGCGAAGGCTTGGCTGAACCGCACCGGTCTGGCTGACGACTCCACCCTTACCGAGGTGGTGCGCGCCGCGCTGCACGCAATTCCGCGCGTGAAGGACAAGGGCGCTTTCGCCCGCCCGGAGGCGCGAATCCTGGACAGCCTCCGGGCGGCACTGTTCGACCACATCGAGCTGCCTGCCGATGAGGTGGAACCCGTTGCCGCACACGAGCAGCAGACCTTCGGATTCGATGTCTGAAGTCAACGTCACGACGCCGCCCGGCCTGAGAGGCTTGGACCTCAAGCCGGGCTATGACTCCAGTGACCGTGTGTTGGAGTCGTTTTACGTCCCGGCGCTGTCGCGGTCAGTACGGTACGACCGCTCAGTGGGGTACTTCCGCTCCTCTTCGCTGAGCGTCGCCGCTCGTGGTCTGTCCCGTTTCATCAACGGTGGGGGACGCGTGCGGCTGCTGTGCGGTGCCGAGGTCAGCCCGGAGGACCGGGACGCCCTACTTGGGCGGTCCGAGATCGGCCCGGCCTTCGCCAAGAAGCTTGCGGATGCATTGGTCACCGAGTCGGAAGTGGGTCGACGCCGCCTTGAGGTGCTTGCCTGGTTGGCCAAGGTGGGGCGTCTCGACGTTCGCATTGCGATTCCGGTGGACCGGGATGGAACGCCCCTCGTTGGCGGCAGCATGGACCCGTACTTTCACGAGAAGATCGGTGTCCTACGTGATGCGGCCGGAGACGGGGTTGCCTTCCAGGGGTCAGTCAATGAGTCGGCCCAGGCATGGATCCGCAATTTCGAGTCCTTCTCTGTCTATCCCTCGTGGACTGAGGCGGCAACGTACTTCAGCCACTGGGCGCTGAAGTTTGAGGAGCATTGGGCCGGCCGGATGGTCGGTTTCAAGGTATATGCGCTCCCGGATGCGGCCGCGGAACGCCTGTTGAGCATGGCGCCGGACGATGTGCCCGGAGAGAGGGACCCGGAAGAACCGGAGCCGATGGGTGACGACACTGTCGTCGCTCGGTACTTGCAGGTGGCTCCGGCCCTGGTGGGTGCAGAAGCTCTGCCAGTGGCAACTACAGGGCTGACGCTCTTCCCGCATCAGCAGCAGGTAGTTGAACGGCTTGCCGGTCTCTATCCGCGCTCCTGGCTACTCGCCGATGAGGTAGGTCTCGGCAAGACCATCTCGGCCGGCATGTCGTTGCGTCGGCTCCTGCTATCCAAGCGCGTGCGACGTGCTCTGATCTTGGCCCCCGCGAACGTCTGCCGGCAGTGGCAGGACGAGCTCTTCGAGAAGTTCGGGCTATGGGTTCCCCGCCTTGAGGGCGGCAAAATCTACGGTGCTCACCCTGAAGACGTGCGGAGTGTCGTACCGGGGGCGAATCCGTGGGAGTCTGAGCCGGTACTGATTGCCTCCAGTCATCTGGCGCGTCGACCGGCCGAGCAGGAACGCCTCCTTGCCGCTGGCCCGTACGACCTCGTAGTTGTGGATGAGGCGCACCACGCTCGCCGTACCCACATTGATGAGGATGAGTACCGCCCGGGTCGCCTACTCGAACTGCTCGATCGCATCACCCAACGGGGAGCGACCAAGGCACTTTGGTTGCTGACCGCGACGCCGATGCAGGTTGCCCCGATCGAGCTGCGCGACCTGCTCGTCCACGTAGGCTTGCAGGGCCCCTTGGCCAGCCCGCGAGCGTTCGAAAGGTACTTCCGCGAAGTAGGTAGGGGCGACGGCCCGAAGGATCGCAAGACGGCTTGGGCATGGTTGGACCAGACGCTGCGCGATACACCTCGGCTACCGCGTACCGCAGCTGAGGAAGCAGTTCTGCAGAAGATCCAAAATCAGGTGGGACCGGTAGCAGCCGCTCGCATCGAAAAGTTCGGTACGGGCGACTTGTCAGGGGAGGAGATCGCCCAGGAGCTAACCCCCAGCGGACTTGCTGCTCTGCGCGAATGGCTGTCTCTGCTCAGCCCTGTCGGTCAGTTCGTCACCCGCCATAGCCGTGAGACGTTGAAGCTATACCGGGATCGCGGGCTCCTCACGGAAAACCTTGCAGATCGGGACACTCAGCCGGTCATAATCCCCTTCACTCAAGAGGAGCAGGAGCTCTACGACGAGCTTGACGACCTCATCGACCGCCTCATGTCTGCTCATGGAAGCAAGCGTGGCGCCGGCTTCGTATTGACCGTCTACCGTCGTCGTCTCACCTCGTCATGGGCTGCTATCCAGGCGACTTTGACAAAACGACTCAATCGCGAGGCGTTGGCGCTCGACGACGACCAGGCGGCAGAGGACTTCGAGGAGGCGTGGAGCGACGCTGGGCTTAACGATGGGATAGAGACCGGAGACGGACACCACGTCAATGATGCTCAGGCGCTGCCGCTGACGCCGATCGAAATAAAAGACATCCAGGGGTATATCGACCGAATGAAGAACGTTCCGGACTCGAAGTTCGACCGGTTGCGTTCCGATCTGGACGCCGCCCGAGGGCGGGGGCATTCAGTCATCGTCTTCACCCAGTACACAGACACGCTCCTCAGTCTTCGGGACAGGCTTGTCGGGGCTTATCGGTCACAGTTGGCCACCTTTACCGGACAAGGTGGGCAGGTCTTCCGTGAACACGAAGGCTGGGTCGACATCTCCAAGCGTGACCTTGTCGACGCTGTGCGCTCCGGCCGTGTGACCGTCCTACTGGCCAACGACGCGGCCAGTGAAGGACTCAACCTTCAGGCGTGCAGCTTCCTCATCAATTACGACATGCCATGGAACCCAATGCGCGTGGAACAGCGCATCGGTCGTGTGGATCGCCTCGGTCAGGCACGTGACGTTGTGCACATTCGAAGCTACTTCGTACCCAACACCGTTGAGCAAGACGTTTATACCGCGCTTGCCGGCCGGATCGACGACTTCCGTCAGTTGCTTGGTCAGCTTCAGCCGATTCTTGGCGCCACCGAGCGTGCCTTCCAGACGATTTTTAAGGCGCCAAGGAGTGAGAGGGCCTCGGCTCAGCGGCAAGCGATCCGCGAGCTAGTCGAGCAGATCGACGTTGTGCGACAGGAAGGTGTCGGCTTTGGTTCGGAGGATGCGATGCCGTTGCCGGAGCATGCCCCTTCCCCCGTCACCCTGGAAGACCTACGCGAGGTCCTCTTCGAACGGTTCGGTGCGGTGCTCGACCAGCCTGGCCGACCCGTCACATCTGACCCTGCGCGGGCGTCGCGTGATGGGGAGAGCTGGACCGCATTGGCGACGTATGGTCACCCCGTCCTGTCCGAAATACTTGCCCGCAGGGCCGGGACAAGCCTTCCCGACGACAGCGCGCTGGTAATTACCGGCAATGGGGCATGGCCCAGTGTTGCGGTACGTGCCGACCGCACTCCGCCCACTTTGGTGCAAGGATTGAAGGATGTTGACAGTCTTGGAGCTGCGGCCGCGCGTGGCGAGGCTGAGGAGACATCCAACACGATTCGGATCAACGCAGCGAGACAACAGCGGTCGTACGAAGACGCCCTCACCGCCACCCGCAAGCAACAGGTGTTGGAGGGCATTCGAACGAAGTTCGTCGCCCTCGTACACGAGGCTTTGGCTACCGGCTGTGCGGCCGCACGTTATGACGGCGGCGCCAGCGTCGATCCTCTGACCATCTGGTACGCGTTGAACACAGACAAGACCTCGATGTGGGGGTACGCGGAGGCGACCCGTGGGAAGCTGAACGTGCCGCTTGCTCGACTTATTCCGGCCCGCTTGGGTACCCAATTGGCGCCGATCCCGCCAGAGGCTTGGGACGAACGACGTCGTCAACTGGGACTTCAACTGGGCGGACTCATGACTTCGATGCGGGCTGCGCTCGTTGCGCGGTGAGGAAAGGACCGGGCCACTTCAACATTCCCACAATTGATCAACGGCGGCCGTGACCTGAGGCCGCCTAACCAATGAACGCTCTGACCTGCTGCTGAGCTGCCGGCAGTTGTCGGCGTTAGCTCACCATCGAGCGCCCTTCCATGGCCCCAGGACGGTCCCGTCGGGGTGTTCACATGCCGGTCTACTGATCGCTACTCCCGCGGACCAGCAGACCTGAAGAAGCCCGCGGCTCTGACCAGCTCAGATGCCGTGGGCTTCTGTCGTTGTCGGTTGGTGTTGGGTGACCCTGGACGGCCCAGGGACGGCCCAGGGACGGCCCAGCTCGGACGTCGCGCCGGCCTTCGCTTTGATTGAGCCCTCTTGTTTTGTCGCAAATGCTCACACGCCGCTCATCGCCCTGTCACACTGCGTAGACAGGTCAGTCGTGGTGCGTCGTGCATCTCAACTCCGGCGGGTATAGCCTCGCCGAAGGGCAGAATGAGGGGGCCGGGCTATGTCGTATCCCGTTGAGCGTCCAAAAGGTAAAGCTACGATCCCGCCATCGCGTGACATACGGCAGGGCGGGCTGCGCTGTGAGAGATGCGGACTGAGATTGCCCTCTAGTGATAGGTGGGGCCGTCGGACTGAGTGTCCTTGCGTGGATACGAAGTAAAAACCGTCGTGGCGGCGATGTCGCCGTGGGTTCAAGTCCCACCGCCTCCGCGCGATGAGCAGTGAGAACGACCCCTGACCTGGATTGTTGGTCGGGGGCCGTTCGCTTGCCCGGACTTCCGGACGCCCCGCCGTTTCCGCTCGATCGGGCACAGTTGGGGCACATGGCCTTCTGATCCGTAGCTCTATGTGGACCGGTCGGTGACGGTTAGACCGGGCGGACGACGGCCCTACGAGTACGTTGCCGGTTGGGGTTGGTTGCCGTGGTTGCTGTACTTCGCTGCTGTACAGCAACCACAGTGATCAAGCTTGGGGCAGCAGGTCAGGCCTTGAGCACTTGTAGCTCTTCCCCTCTGGCCAGATGATCGATTGCCCAGCAGCCTCCGCGAGCCCGATGAGGTCTGCGCGAGGCTTGCTTGGCACGAGCACGGCTCGGTACTTCGCGCGCACGAAGCGGTTGTAGTCGAGGAGCTGGCCAAGCGCCATGCGCATGTTCTCCCGTGTCACGCTGCCCTTGGCTTCGATGAGGAGATCGAGGTCCGGTACGTAGAGGTCCGTGAGAAGAGGCCTGGTCTCTCCTTCAGGCAAGATCCGTTGCCGGTGCACCCGGTAGCCCTTGGCGCGCAGATAGGCGCTGAAGTCCAGGACCAGCTTGCCCTCCCGACGCTCCGCTTCGTAGGGCTCGCGGTTCGGGTCGACGTACGTCTTCTCGGTCTCTAGTCGCTCAATGTCGATCTCGATGACAGGTTGCTCCTGATCGGCGAGCAGCCGGCCCAGCTTCGTGCCAGCGTGTTTGGGCGGCGTGTCCAGCGGGCGAAGCTTGAAGACGATGACCTTGCGAATCGGCCCGTCTCCGGTCTCCGGCGCGTCCGCTTCGTACCATCCCGCCACAGCGAACCGGCCGAGGTAGGTCACGTTGCCCCGGGCTCCCTGGAAGACCCGCAGCGCTCGCCCCTCGGCCTCATGGTTCAAGATGCTGGCGTTTCCGGAGAGCATGCGCTGATCTCCGTATTGCCCTTCGCCGCTGTAGTGGAAGAGCTCATCGGGCATCCAGCCGTCGTAGTACCCGTGCTTCTCGCCGGCGATCGGGTCCGTAAAGATCATCACGTTCGGCGTCTTGGCTGATGGCCCGATGCCACCCTGCGTCCGTCCGCCGTACTTGGCGTGCAGTTGCTTGCGCTCGATCACGTCACCTGGTTCGAGGTCCCACTCGATGGCCTCGCGCTCCGCGGAGCTCACCTCCGTCACGGTCGCTCTCCTCCTTCGATCAGCCACACCTACTGCGGCTGGTCGTAGTGTACGCTGTGCGAGACGCGAATCAGACCGACGAATCGGATACGTGATTTCCGCATCCGATTCGGACACGTGGAAGCCGAAGGGCGTGAAGCTACAACCGAACCTGGAATGAATTAATTGAGCTGCGCGAGCTTTCTAATTGGTCTGCAATGACGCCCCGTCAAGCGCAAGGCGTGACGGGTATGCTGAGCCCGTCTCACTCCTTACCGATCACCGCGCCTCGACGCACGTGCGGCCGAGGTACCCGGCTCGCCGGGTGAACCACTCAGGTAAGGAGTAGGGATGGAAAAGCGAGAGCCTGAGGAGCAGGAAGGGAAGCCTGATCAAGGTCCGGACCCGCGGTGGTTCAGGCTGCTGATCGTGGCCTTGCCCGCTGTGGCGGCTGTCGCAACCTGTGTGGAGCAGTTGACGCGGCGCTAGCGCCGTGCGAAGTGGTGCCGGAAGATGGTGGACCGCAAGAAACGGGTCCGACCGTTGAGTAGTCGGCCGGACCCGCTTCGTTACTCCACGCACGAGCCCGGTCCTGGTTGGCCCCCGGGGCCGGGTCTCCGTGCTGGAGGTCTGTTATCAGGGATGCAACCTAGCGTTGCTACCCCACTCAATGGCAACCATTGTTGCGTTGCCACTATATCTATCCTGGCCCTAGTTAGCTCTAGATGGCCTTAGTTAGCCCCAGCGCTAACCGGCGGTTAGTAACCGTAATGGTTATATCCGTGACTGGCCCGTGCCACCTCCACCCACCACTAACCCCAGCTCCCATCCCGTCCGCCGTCGACCCACACACCGTGGAGCGGGCGTGGTTCAGGGGCGTCAAGGTGGAGCGCGCCACTGTACGAACGACCTTGACGCCCCTGGGCCGCGTCTGCTCGGCTCTGCCTGGGTCGACGGTGGACGGGATGGGAGCTACCCACGCACGCCACTACGGGCCCGCGGTCGGCGATGGCGCCCCCTCCATCCCGGTGCTGGCCGATCCCCCGCCGGAGGCATCGGCCTGGACCGCACGCCGCTCCATGCGGTGATCGACTCATGGCCTCCGGCCCTATCCACCTGTGGGCGCGCGTCGGCGCAGCGCGGGCGGAGCGGGCCGAAGGCAGGAGCGGCGCCCGGAGCGGAGCCGGGAAGCGCGCCCGGCGGAGCGGAGCGCAGCCGGGGCTTGAACCAGTAGAGAGAGTTTGAATCACGCTCACGTTGCTGGCCGTTGAGGCTGCTCTTGTGCCTGGTGGCTGCTGGCTCGTGGTGTAGAACCCTGGGTATGTGGAGTGAACGGCGCGAGCGGATGAGGGTGCTTGGGGCACGTCTTCGGGCTCTGCGTGCGGATGCCGGCCTGACGGGTGCTGCTCTGGCACAACAGGCCGGTGTGGGCCAGCCGACGGTCTCCAAGGTGGAGAACGGGCGTATGGTCCCGAGTCTCGATGTGCTGGACCGGTTGTCCCGGGCGCTCGGGCTCGATGAGTCGACCGCCGGTGAGGTCCGCGAGCTGCTGGCCGCGGTTGAGGCTGCTGTAGAGACCGGTACTGGTTTCGAGGGGGACGTCTCCGCGGGGCTCGTCGTGGATGAGGCGATTCGCGGGGCTCGGCTGGTGCGCTCCTTTCAGTGCGTGGTCCTGCCGGCCATGCTCCAGAGTGCCGAGTATGCCCGGCACGTTTTCCTGACGTCACCGGGCCTGGATGCTGGGGCGGTAGGCCGGGCCGTCGCTGCTCGGGTGGAGCGACAGAGCCTGTTGTACGAGCCGGGGCGCGAGTCGGTGTTCGTGTTGACGGAAGCAGTGCTGCGGACGTGGCCGGGGACGCCGTCGCTGATGCTTGCCCAGCTTGATCGACTGTTGGCCGTCGAGAGTCTGGACACGGTGCGACTCGGGGTCATCCCGTGGACTCGGCCGGTGCCGGTGCTGCCTCGTCATGGCTTCACGCTCTGCGACCGGCGGTCCGTCGTGGCGGAGGCGTTCCCCAGTGAGCGGGTCTCCACCGAGACAGACGACCTCGCTCGGTACGAGGAGATGTTCAGCCGGTTCGAGGGCGCGGCTCTCTTCGGCGGTGAGGCGCGCGACCTGCTGATGCAGGTGATGGGAGAGTTTCGCGGGTTGGAGACTGCCGTCACTCAGTAGAGGAATAATTCCTCTGCATGCCTAGATTGGCGTGGCATGTGGGAATACCCTGCTCCTCGTGCTGTCTAGCCCTCTAGACGAGGAGTGTTGCCGTGCTCACCAAGTGGTGCCGTGCCTTCCCTGGCCTGCCTGAACAAGTCGCCGAAGCTCGCCACTTCGTAGCCGTCTTACTCGAAGAGTGGGGTTGCGTCGACGAGGGGGCCCTGGTCGCCGGGGAACTGGCGGCCAACGCCGTACGCCACTCGCTGAGCGGCAAGGCCGGCGGCTGGTTCCTCGTGGTCGTCGGCTTCGGCGCGGACTTCGTGCGCATCGAGGTGATCGACCAGGGCGGCGACAGCGCTCCGATGATGCGGAACGCGACCGGCCTGGAAGAGGGCGGCCGCGGGCTGATGTTGGTGGCGGCTTGCGCGAAGGACTGGGGTGCTAAGACTCTGCCGAAGGGCTCTTCGGTGTGGGCGGATCTGGTGCGGGAGGGGGTGTGACCACCTCCAGCCTGCTTCTCCTCGGCCGCCGCGCGGGCGGCAGGGAATGACTCCTCGCGGGGTGCCTCGGCGCCGGTCCGGCCTCCACGTGATTGGTGTCCGGTCGGGCCGGCCACTCCTGCCCGTTTCGTCTAGGGGCCTAGACTCTTGGGTGAGACAAGGAGGTGAGCACATGTCGGACGAGTTGCAACGGATCATGGCGATCGATGATCCGTACCTGCTCCTGCGTGAGGTCACGACGCGATTGGCCGACGCACAGCAGGAGGTCACCGAACTCGCTCGGCTGCGGCGCCGCGTGGTGCAGGACCTCCATGCACAAGGACTGTCGTACGCGCAGATCGCGGCGAAGGCCGGCCTCAGTCGCGGGCGCATTCACCAGATCCGCCACACCGGCCCGGCGCCCGAGGGCGCATTCCTCGGGTCGGGTGCCATCACGGTCGCGACTCCACTGCGGCGGGACGACGAACGCGGGCGCACGGTCGTTGCCGTGGACGACGTCAGCTCTGGCAAGCGTCTGGAGGACCTGGCGCGGTCGTACGGGCTCGCCGTCACCTCCGAGCACGTACCGGTGAGCGGAGAGATCGACCTGAATCGCGACGGCCTGGTCGTCGTCTGCGGGCCGCGCATGTCACAGGACATGTGGAACACCTATGCTCAAGACCCTGTGCTGCGATGGGAGAAGGCGGAAGGCGGCCCCTGGACGGTCGTGGACCGGCTCACCGGCACCGTGCACCGGTCGGGGCAGGACAGTGATCCGGCCCGGCCGTACGACATCGGCTATCTCGGCCGACTGCCGCGCCCGGACGGCAAGGGCTCGCTCCTGGCCATCGCCGGTATCCACACGCAAGGATCGCTCGGTGTCGTCCAGTTGCTCTCCTCCGAACTCAACTCCCTTTGGGGGCAGGTGGGAGATCGCCGGTTCTCCACGCTGGTAGGGGTCGAGTACGACCCGGAGACCAGTGAGCCGCGGTCCGTCGAACTGGTCTGCCCGCTATACCGTCACGACGAGGAGACGGCGGAGTGAGGTTCACCCTCGGTACCTCGCCGTCCACGCCGGGCAGTGAGAACGAGGACTTCGCCGCTGCCGCATCTGATGCCGCCGTCCTCCTCGATGGCGCCGGCGTAGGGGGCGTGGAAACCGGGTGCGTGCACGGCGTCGCCTGGTTCTCCGGAACTCTGGGGGCGCTGCTGCTGCGTACCCTCGTCGCGCGTCCGGCCTGGTCGCTCGCCGAGTGCCTGGCCGACTCCATCCGCATCACCCGCTCGCTTCACGAGGACGTCTGCGACCTGGAGTACCGGGCCAGTCCGACCAGTACGGTCGTCGCTGTTCGTGCCCGTGACGGAGTGCTCGAACACCTCGTGCTCGGTGACTCCTCACTGCTCCTCGCGAAGCGGGACGGGAGCTCTTCCGTCATCACTGACCGGCGTCTAGACGAGGTCGGCGCGCGGCTTCGTGGGCCGGTCGACGAGCTGCCCACCGGTTCGCCGGAACACGCCGCCGCGCTGGCCGAGTACCGGGACGCCCTGACGTCTCTGCGGAACCGGCCGGGTGGCTTCTGGATCGCCGGTCCCGATCCGCTCGCGGCCGAGCACGCGTTGACCGGCGCGATGCCGCTGGACTCCCTGGCCTCCGTGACGCTGCTGAGCGACGGCGCGGCACGGCTGGTGGACCGCTTCGGGCTTGCCTCGTGGGACGAGACCTCGGCTCTCCTTGACTCCGCCGGCCCGGACGAACTGATCCGCCAGACCCGTAAGGCGGAGGACGGCGACCCTGACGGCCGGCGCTGGCCGCGGGGCAAGGCGCACGATGACGCCACCGCCCTGCACTGGGCGCTTTCGTAGAGCGCTGGTCACTCCGCCGACACGGCGCTCGTATATCCCCCTAGACAGTTGTCGAGATGCCGCGTTACGGTAGTCGTCAACCCCCCTAGACAGTTGGGGCGGGCCCCTCCCTGTGCTGTCTAGGGGGGTATTCAACGGTTCGGCGTCCGTGACGGACGCCCGATCAAGTGAGGTTCACAGAATGCGTGTCATCCCCGTGGACACTTCGTCCGCCACTCTGCTGGTCACGAAGCTGCCCGAGGTCAAGGTGAGGGACCGGAAGACCGGTGAGGTGGCCGTGGACCCGGTCACCAACGACCGGCTCATGGTCCTGGAGCTGGTGTTCATCGCCCAGGGCGGCTCGGACATGATCAAGGTCACCGTGCCCGAGAAGGGCATCGGTGAGGGGTTGGTCATGGGCGCGCCGGTCTTCCTGTCCGGGCTGGTGGCTCGGCCCTGGGAGAGCGAGTTCGGCGGCCGTGCCCGGCACGGCATCGCCTACCGGGCGGACGCCGTCATGGTCGGCACTCCGGCCGCGGTGCAGGGCTGAGCGTCATGACCGATGCCCTGTGGGTTCTGGTGCCGGTACTGCTGGCGGTAGCCGCGCTGGTCGCGGTGCGCCGTCGGCTGCCGGTCCTGTTCTGGTGGCTGGTCGGGTATCCGGCCGTGATGCTGCGGGTGCTCGCCTCGTACCGGGCCACCATGGATGCCTGCGGCCTGACGGTGCCCGCCTCGGCCATGCGCCGGGCCACTGCGCGGATGGTGGGGCGGCAGGCTGCTCCGGTGCCGCCTCGCCGGTCACTCCCACTGCCGACTGGGTCCGGGCTCGTGATGCGGCTGCGCATGGCGGCCGGGCAGGCTCCCGAGGACTTCACCGCTTCGGCCGACCGGCTGCGGCACGCCTGGGGCGCGCACGCCGTGCACGTCCGTCCCACCAAGCCGGGGCGGCTGGAGCTGCGGTTGGTCGGCTGGGACGTCCTCGCCGACGTCCGGCCCGCTCGGCGGTGGCTGCGGACCGAACCGCTGTCCCTGCCGCTGGCGCTGCGCGAAGACGGACATTGGCACGTCCGGGACTTCCGGACCGTGCCGCACGAACTGATCCTCGGCGCCACGCAGTCGGGCAAGTCCGTGTACCTGCGCAACCTGTTGTGCGGGCTGGCCCGGCAGCCCGTCGCGCTCGTCGGGATCGACTGCAAATGGGGCGTTGAACTGGCGCCATTCGCCACCCGGTTGTCGGCGCTCGCTGACACGCCGGACCGTGCGAACGACCTCTTGGGCGTCCTGGTGGAGGAGATGGAGGCACGGTTCCGCCTGATCGGCATGACGAGCGGGACCGGTCCGGACGCCGTGCTTACCTCGGACGTCTGGGGCCTGCCCGAGAAGGCGCGGCCGGTGCCGGTCGTGGTCGTCGTCGACGAGGTCGCCGAACTCTTCCTCGCCGCGAGCAAGGACGACGAAAAGCGGCGGGACGCCATGGTCACCAAGCTCATCCGCCTCGCCCAGCTCGGCCGCGCGGCCGGCATCTACCTGGAGGTGTGCGGGCAGCGCTTCGGCGCCGAACTCGGCAAGGGCGCCACCATGCTCCGCGCCCAGCTCACCGGGCGGGTCTGCCACCGCGTCAACGACGAGACGTCCGCCAACATGGCGCTCGGCGACATCGCACCGGAAGCGGCGCTGGCCGCAACCTCCATCCCGGCCGAACGGCCTGGCGTCGCGGTCGTCGGCGACTCCTCCGGAGGCTGGTCCCGCGTCCGCTCACCCCACCTCACCCTCGACGACGCGGCGGCCGTCTGCCGCGACACCTCCGGCCTGGTCCCGGGACTGCCCCGCCTCGACGCCTTCCGGCCCATCGTCGCCGAACCGGCCGGACCGACCTCGCTCCCCGCCACGGTGCCCACCGCTCGCCCGGTCACCGAGTAACCGCGCTCCCTCTCCCACGGCCGGCGTGACCGCCTCGCGCCATGTCCCTACCCCTCCCATGCCCGAAACCGGAAGGAAGCCCCGTGCCACGTCCCTCCATCGTCGAAGTCAGCGCGCTCATCGCGGACCTGGCCGCGCTCCGGCAGAACCACCACACCTCCGCCGAGTACACCGTGCTCATGGACCGTAAGGCGGATCTGCTGGAGCGCATCGCCGACCACGCGCCCGGCGACACCGAGGCCGCCGAGGTGGCCCGCCGCGCCCGTGAGCGCGCCGACTCGCTCAAGTCCACCGACTGACCACGCCGGAAGGAGACCGAGCCGATGCGTGCCCCTCTGGCCCGCGTGGACGCCGTGATCGTTCAGGCCGTCATCGCCGGTGCCCTGTCTTTCTCTCACCTGCACGACCTCGCTGCGGCGGCCGGGCAGGACGGTTGGAAGGCGTGGGCCTACCCCGTGAGCGTCGACCTGCTCCTGGTCGCTGCCTGGCGCCGGATGCGCCAGCAGCAGCGAGCGGGACAGGCGGCCGGTGGTCCGCGGCTGTGGTTCCTGGTGGCCCTGGCTGCGTCCCTCGGCGCCAACGTCGCCACGGCCGGGCTCCTCGACCTGGACGACGTGCCGGCCTGGCTCCGCGTGACGGTCGCGGGCTGGCCCGCTGTCGCCTTCTTCGGCGGCACGCTGCTGGCCCACGCCCCGCACACCCCGGAACCACCGACGGCCCCGGTCTCCCCTGCGGCGGACGCCGAAACGGAGCCGCACGCTGTTCCGTCCGCCGTCGACCGGCCCGAACGTGAGGCGCTGCCGGCGTCCTCCATCGACCCCGGCCCGGCTCCGGAGCCCACTGCCGAACCGGTTGCCACTCCGGCCCCGGCACCTGATCCCGCCGTCGCACTGCCGCCCGCCCTCGTCGACCGCGTCCGGGCCCTGGCCGACGAGCACCGCTCGACCACCGGCCACCCCGCCGACCCGGACGCCGTGCGCGCCCGGCTCGGCTTGCCCCCGTCCATGACCGCATCCGTCGCCGCACACCTCTGAGAGGAGCACCGCCATGAACCCGCGTTTCCGCAACGTCCGCCGCATCGGCCCCGTCAACGTCGCCTCGTACGTCGACCGCGGCCGGAACCGCCACCTGGCCGCCTGCACCGCGCCACGCTGCGACTTCTCCGCCGAGCACGACAGCCGCGCCGCTGCCGAACTGGCCGCCCGTACCCACCGCTGCTCGGCCTGACAGGAGACCACCGAAGTGGACGTTCCGCTCTGGCTCGCCCTGCTCGTGGTCGGCGTTCTCGGCGTCAAGCTCATCCGCCCGCCCTGGTGGCTCATCGCCGTGCTGCTCGTCGGCGGCTACCTCCTCGCCGACAGTCTGCTCGCCTCCGTCATCGACCCCGTCCTCAAGTGACCCGCGAAGGGAGAGCGTTCATGTTCCGACCGAAGGTCCCGGCCATGCCGCAGCCCACCGGCCCGGCCGCCCCGCCCGCCGTCGTCGAACCGACCACCATCACGCCGAGTGCCCCGGCTCCGCTGCAGGCCCCGGTCACCCCGGTCCCGACCCGCTCGGCCGTCCGGCTCACGCCCGGCGCCGCGCTCGCCCTCGTCGGTGGCGGCACCGGCGTGATCCTGGTCGTCGGCGCTGTCCTGATCTCCATGCTCCTCGCCGTCGCCCTTACCGCCACGTCCGTGGCCGTGTGCGCCGTCGTCATCCGCTCCGTCCTCACCCGCCGCTGACCTCATCGCTCCGCCTGCCCGGCCTGCTCGTGCTGTCTAGCCCCCTCGACAGGCCGGGCGCTCACACCGCACGTCCGCTCTCTTCAAGGAGGAACCCGCACATGCGTCCTGCGGCTCCGTCCGCAGCCATCCGCCAGCTGGCAGCTCTCGCCCGGCACGGCGATCTCGGCGCCTACGCCCACCAGATCCAGCGCCTCGGCGGCTGCGAGCGGCCCGTACGGATGGAGGGTCACCGGCTCGATGTCCACGCCGCCACTGGCGAGATCGTCCGCGAGATCGCCGACCGTGACCTCCCGGCCGGACAGCTCCTCATCCGCTGCAACAACCGCCGTGCCACCCGGTGCGCTTCCTGCGCCGAGATCTACCGCAAGGACACCTTCCACCTCGTCACCGCCGGGCTGAGCGGCGGCAAGGGCATCGGCCCGGCCGTCGCCGGGCACCCGCGCGTCTTCGCCACCTTCACCGCCCCGTCCTTCGGCCCCGTCCACAACCGCCCCGGCGGCGGCCGGTGCCGCTGCGGCCGCCTCCACCCGGACGACGACCCCGCCCTCGGCACGCCCCTGGACCCGGAGCGCTACGACTACCGCGCGGCCGTCCTGTGGAACGCGCACGCCGGGGCCCTGTGGGGCCGCTTCACCACCTACCTGCGCCAGCACCTCGCCTCCCGCGCGGGCCTCAGCCGCTCGGCGCTACGCCACTGCCTCAAGGTCTCGTACGCCAAGGTCGCCGAGTACCAGCGGCGCGGCGCCGTCCACTTCCACGCCGTCATCCGCCTCGACGGCCCGGACAGCGCCGAGGACGCCCCGCCGGCCTGGGCCACGACCGAACTGCTCACCGACGCGATCCGCTCCGCGGCGCGGACGGCCGAGACACCCGGCCCGGTCCTCGACGGACGTGCGTACGCCTTCCGCTTCGGCGAACAGCTCGACATCCGCCCCATCCGCTCGGCCGACTTCGCGGGCACCTCGGAACTGTCCAGCCGCGCCGTGGCCGCCTACATCGCCAAGTACGCCACCAAGGGAGCCGAGACCGCGGGCACCCTCGACCGGCCCATCCGCAACCCGATCACCGACCTGATCGGCTCCGGCGTCACCGACCACGCCCGGCGCATGATCCTCACCTGCTGGAACCTCGGCGCACTGCCCGAACTCGAAGACCTGCGCCTGCGCAAGTGGGCCCACATGCTCGGCTTCCGCGGCCACTTCTCCACCAAGTCCCGCGCCTACTCCGTCACCCTCGGCGCCCTCCGCCAGGAACGCGCCGACCACAACGAAGCCCTCACCCGCGAACGCGCGACCGAGGCCGGCCACCCGCTGCCCGACCCGGACACCGTGCTCGTCCTCTCGCACTGGCGCTTCGTCGGCACCGGACTGACCGCTGCAGAACACCTCATCGCTCATGGCATTTCTTCGCCCGCAGCCCTGACAGACGACCACACGGAAGGAGAACTGGCGTGGACCACCGACGCGACGAATTGATGACCGTCCCGCAGATCCTTGAAGAGCTGGGGGGTGTGTCCCGCCGTACTTTCTACCGCTGGCGCGAGCTGGGCCAGGGCCCCGCTGCGTTCAAGTTGCCCAATGGGGAGCTCCGGGTGTGGCGGAGTGACTTCACCGCCTGGCTGCGGCAGTTGGAGGCGGCGGCATGAAGTCTCTCGACGTGAAGGTCTGGAGCGTCCGTAAGCGGGACACCAAGACACCCTCGTATGGGGTCCGCTGGTCTGTTGCGGGCAACGTCTTCTCGGAGTCCTTCCGGACCAAGGCGCTTGCCGACCACTACCGCACGAAGCTCATGCGCGCGATGCGCGACGGCGAGGAGTTCGACACGAAGTCGGGTCTTCCGGCCTCGATGGAAGAGAAGAGGTCGGCCGTGTCGTGGTACGCCTTCGCTCTCAGGTACCTCGCCATGAAGTGGCCCCATGCCGCCCCCAACACACGGGACGGCATCAACGAAGCCCTTACCAGCGTGACGCTGGGGCTCCTCGACGAGCGCGCCGGACGGCCGTCCGACGAGATGATTCGCAGAGCACTGCGCAACTGGGCCTTCGTGCTGCCGGGGCCCGATGACCGGGAAGTCCCGGACGACGTGCGGAACGTTCTCCACTGGGTGTCCAAGGCGTCCCGGCCGCTCGCCGATCTCGCTGAACCGGCCACGGCTCGCGCGGTCCTCGACTCGCTGAAGCTCAAGCTCGACGGCACGGCGGCAGCGGCGGAGACCGTGCGGCGCAAGCGTCGGACGCTCGTCAATGCCGCGAATTACGCCGTCGACCTGGGGGAGCTGAGTGAGAACCCGATTACGGCTGTCCGCTGGCAGAAGCCGAAGGTGTCCAAGCAGGTCGATCCGCGGGTCGTCGCCAACCCGGAGCAGGCGCGGAACCTCCTGGCGGCGGTTTCCTACGTGGGCGGGTACCGGCGTGCCCGTGGTCGTCGCCTTGTGGGTCTGTTCGCCGCCATGTACTTCGGTGGTCTCCGGCCGGCGGAAGCGGTCGGCCTCGTCGAGACGGACCTGAGCCTTCCCGGGCAGGGCTGGGGCTCGGCGCTGCTCCACCGGACTCGTCCGTCCGTCGGCAAGCAGTGGACCGACTCGGGGGAGACTCATGACGACCGCGGGCTGAAGAACCGGCCGACCGAGGATGTGAGGCGGGTGCCCATCCCGCCGCACCTCGTCGCCGTGCTCCGTGAGCACCTGGCCACCTTCGGCACGGCGGACGACGGGCGGCTGTTCTTCAGCGAGAAGGGCTCGGTCGTCCCGTCCTCGACCTACTACCGCGTGTGGCACGAGGCCCGGCTCCTCGCGCTTCCGCCGGCCGTCGCGGCCTCGCCGCTCGCGAGTCGGCCGTACGATCTCCGGCACTCGGCACTGTCGACGTGGCTCAACGCCGGCGTCGATCCGACCGAGGTGGCCGAGCGCGCCGGCAACAGCGTCGAGGTTCTGCTGACCCGCTACGCGAAGTGCCTCGACGGACGGCAGGACGTCGCCAACCGCCGCATCGAGGACCTGCTTCGCGAGTACGAGTGAGACAACCCGCACCCACACAGAGGCTCCAGGCATGCCGCCTGGGGCCTCAGTCGTTTCATGCCTTACCGGGGACGGTGCTTCATCCGGAAAGAGCGAGCTCGGCCGCGCTGCTTGCCCCGCGGTCTTGTGGCCTCCTCTCGCTTGCTGCTGGCATGTCGGCAACGTCAATGCGAGAGCACAGGGGGCCTTGTGGAACTGCGCGTCACGCGCTGGAAGCGGTACGGGCGTGATCGCCTGTATGCCAACCTGCCGGACGGCACTGCGGCCGGTTGGGCAAATGTCATGACGGGGGACATCACGGTTTTGCGGGCGGAGTATCACGACGACGTGATCGCCGTGCTCACACAGCACTTACAGAAGCTCACGGAGCCGGCTTCGCCAGACAGGGCGCCCGGGGTTGCAGAGCGTCCGACGCTGCCGCCTCTGACGCCGGCGGACGATCTGGCCGTGAACCTTCCCGGGGCCTCCTTGCATGATCTGCTCGACGAATCCGAACCGGGACTGTTGCAGCGAATGATCTCGCGGGTTCTTCGGCGCCCCACTGAGTGGGATTCCTGGCGGAAGGGGTTGGAGGGGGAGCGGCGAGTGGGAGCCGAGCTGAACCGCTTGGGGCGCCACGGTTGGCGTGTCCTGCATTCCATCCCCTTGGCCAACAAAGTGGACATCGATCACTTACTGATCGGGCCCGGTGGGGTGTTCAGCATCAATACGAAGCACCACAACAAGAGGGCCGTGTGGGTCGGGGACGATTCCGTGAAAGTCGATCACGGGAAACCGGCGCCCTACGCGCGCAAGAGCCGGGCGGAAGCAAACCGGGTCGTCCGGGTGCTTGAGCGTTACTGCGACTTCCCGGTACCGGTGGAGCCGGTGCTCGTCTTCGTCGGTGTCTCCGAGCTGAAGGTGGTTGCCACACAGCTCAGTGTCCGGGTCTACGAGGAGCGCCAGGTAGCGGCACTCACTCCACTCTCAGGCGTGCTCACGGCTGACCAGGTGGAGCAGGTGTACAGCGTCGCTCGTCATCGTCAGGCTTGGGCCCGGGCCTGAGTCGGCGTCCCCGCGGCGTGACGATCCCTACAAGGTGGGGCGACGGACGTTGGTGCGGCCTCACCTTTTCCCGGACCTCACCTGCGGCGATGCTCCAAGATCCCGTCCACGCCTCGTCCACAGACCCCGACATACAGCCGCTCCGGGCGGCACACGCCCGCACATACGCGAAGACCCCGGCCTCAGCGTTTCCGCTGGTGACGGGGTCTTTGGGCACCTCATATAGGGTGCCCCCGGCAGGATTCGAACCTGCGCACACGGCTCCGGAGGCCGTTGCTCTATCCCCTGAGCTACGGGGGCGTGTCGGTCGCGGTGATCGCGGCGACGGGTAGAACACTACCAGCTCCCCGGGGGTGGTCATGAACCCGTTTCCGCAGGAGGGGCCGCCCGGGTGGGGCGGAATGGGGGAAACGCCGGACGCGGTGGCCGGGGGCGACCTACTCTCGAGGTGTGCCAGGGGCGTCGGGCCGGGTTCTTGTCGTGGACGACAACAAGGTCATCCGGCAGTTGATCAGGGTCAATCTCGAGCTGGAGGGCATCGAGGTCGTGACCGCGGCCGATGGTGCCGAATGTCTGGAAGTCGTCCATCAGGTGCGGCCCGACCTCGTCACCCTCGACGTCGTCATGCCGCGGCTCGACGGGTTCCGGACGGCCGCCCGGCTGCGCGCCGACCCCCGGACCAGTCACCTTCCGCTCCTCATGGTGAGCGCCTGCACCCGGTACGAGATCGAGCGCGGGCTCGATGCGAGGGTGGACGCCTTCCTCGCCAAGCCCTTCGATCCCACGGAGCTCGTCCGGGCCGTCCAGCGGCTGGTCCCGGGGCCCCTCGGACGGGTGCGCGGGGCCGGGGACGCCGAGCCGGCCGCCGGGCACGCGGGAGGGTGAGAGCGGCGGCCGTCCACATCTCGGGACCGTGGTCCAACTCATTCGTCTACCCACCCCCCTCCTCCCCTACGCTTGTCCCGTGACCCCCGTCGAGCTCTCCCGCACCGTGCTGCACGCGGTGCGCCGTGCCGTCGACGAGGGGGAGCTGAGGGTGGCGGTCCTGCCCGAGCGGGTGCGCGTGACGCCTCCGGGGCCCGGAGGGTGCGGGGACTACGCGACCAACGTCGCCCTCCAGCTCGCGCGGCCGGCGGGGGAGCCGGCCCAGCGGGTCGCCGAGATCCTCCGGCCCCGTCTTCTGGGAGCCCCCGGCGTCAGCGACGTCGTCGTCACCGGGCCCGGGTTCCTCAACATCAGCCTCGCCCGCGCCGGGAGCGCCGGCCTCGTCCGCGAGGTCCTGCGGCACGGTTCCCGGTACGGGCACGGTGACGCCCTGCGCGGTCGCACCGTCCGGCTCCGCGCGGTCCCCGAGGTGCGGGCCGTCGTCATGGCCGAGGCGCTCGGCCGGATCCTCCGGTCCCAGGGCGCCGTCGTCCACCTCGACGACCACAGCGCCGTCGTCCACCTCGACGACGACCACGGCACCGTCGTACGGCCCGTCCCCGCGCCCGCCGATCCCCTCCCGCTGGGCCGTGACGCCGCCCACTGGGCCCTGCTGTACCCGGCCCCGCACGACCGGCCCCGCATCGGCGGTGAGCACCTGGTGCAGCGGGAGGGCAACCCCCTCTTCCGGGTGCGGTACGCCCACGCCCGGACCCGGGCGCTCCTGCGCAACGCCGCCGACCTCGGGTTCGGGCCCGAGCCCGGTCCCGTGGCGGAGGACCGGGCGGAGGACCGGCCGCTGCTCCAGCTCCTCGCCGACCACCCCCGGGTCCTCGCGGCCGCCGCCGCCCACCGTGCGCCCGACCGGCTCGCCCGGCAGCTCGTCGCCGTCGCCG
Source organism: Streptomyces sp. 12E (assembly GCF_055633275.1). Classification (NCBI taxonomy): domain Bacteria; kingdom Bacillati; phylum Actinomycetota; class Actinomycetes; order Kitasatosporales; family Streptomycetaceae; genus Streptomyces; species Streptomyces sp. 12E. Next base: position 4,982,438 of record NZ_JBVNCJ010000001.1, read on the forward strand.
ACGCCGTACTGCCGCTGCTGCCCGCCGTGCTGCCGCTCGGCGAGGAGAAACCCTCGGCCGCCCACCGTGCCCGGCTCGCGCTCGCCGACGCCGCCGGGACGGTGCTGGCCGGCGGCCTGTCCCTGCTCGGCATCGACGCACCCGACCACCTCTGAGAGAGCCCAGAGAGAAGACCATGAGCCGTTCCGCACACCCCGCCGGGCCCCGTCACGCCGACGTCCTCCCCGAGGGGCACTACTCCGCACCACCCGCCGACCTCAACGCCCTCGAGCCCAAGGTGTGGGCCGAGACCGTCACGCGTGACGAGCACGGTGTGCTCACCGTCGGCGGGATCGACGTCAAGCGGCTCGCCGAGGAGTTCGGCACCCCCGCCTACTTCCTCGACGAGCGGGACTTCCGGGCCAGGGCGCGGGCCTGGCGCACCGCCTTCGGTGACGGTGCCGACGTCTTCTACGCCGGCAAGGCGTTCCTCTCCCGGGCCGTCGTGCGGTGGCTGGACGAGGAGGGGCTGAACCTCGACGTGTGCTCCGGCGGCGAGCTGGCCACCGCGCTGTCCGCCGGGATGCCCGCCGAGCGGATCGCCTTCCACGGCAACAACAAGTCCGTCGCGGAGATCCGGCGGGCCGTCGAGGCCGGGGTCGGGCGGATCGTGCTCGACTCGTTCCAGGAGATCGTCCGCGTCGCGCACATCGCGCGGGAGCTCGGCAGGCGGCAGCGGGTGCAGATCCGCGTCACCGTGGGCGTCGAGGCGCACACGCACGAGTTCATCGCCACCGCGCACGAGGACCAGAAGTTCGGCATCCCGCTGGCCGGAGGACAGGCGGCGGAGGCCGTGCGGCGGGCGCTGCAGCTCGACGGGCTGGAACTCATCGGGATCCACTCCCACATCGGGTCGCAGATCTTCGACATGTCCGGGTTCGAGGTGGCCGCGCACCGGGTGGTGGGGCTGCTCAAGGACATCCGCGACGAGCACGGGGTCGAGCTGCCCGAGATCGACCTCGGGGGCGGCCTCGGGATCGCGTACACCAGCGACGACGACCCGCGCGAGCCGCACGAGATCGCCAAGGCGCTGACCGAGATCGTCACCCGGGAGTGCGAGGCCGCGCGGCTGACGACCCCCCGGATCTCCGTGGAGCCGGGGCGCGCCGTCGTCGGGCCCACCGCCTTCACGCTCTACGAGGTCGGCACCGTCAAGCCGCTGGAAGGGCTGCGGACGTACGTCTCCGTGGACGGCGGGATGTCGGACAACATCCGCACCGCGCTGTACGACGCCGAGTACAGCGTCGTCCTGGCCTCCCGGGTGTCCGACGCCGAGCCGGTGCTGTGCCGGATCGTCGGCAAGCACTGCGAGAGTGGTGACATCGTGGTGAAGGACGCCTTCCTGCCGGGGGACCTGGCGCCGGGCGACCTCGTCGCCGTGCCGGCGACCGGGGCGTACTGCCGGTCCATGGCGAGCAACTACAACCACGTCCTGCGTCCGCCCGTCGTCGCCGTCCGGGACGGCGAGGCGCGCGTGATCGTGCGGCGCGAGACGGAGGAGGACCTCCTCCGTCTCGACGTCGGATGAGCGGCGATGCCGGACGAGCGGCGATGTCGGACGAGCCGCGACAAAGACCGTGATCGGACGACGGAAGATCTTCTGTCTTTCCGGTCATGAAAATGAAATAGATGTCTCACGATCCGGACCGGGGAAAGAAACCCCGGTCCGGTGAGTGAGACTGGTGCAACCGAGACGGTAATCAGGAATCGAGGTCGGATGATGCGTACGCGTCCGCTGAAGGTGGCGCTGCTGGGCTGTGGAGTGGTCGGCTCAGAGGTGGCGCGCATCATGACGACGCACGCCGACGACCTCGCCGCCCGCATCGGGGCCCCGGTGGAGCTGGCGGGCGTGGCCGTGCGGCGGCCGGACAGGGTGCGCGAGGGGATCGACCCCGCCCTGGTCACCACCGACGCCACCGCGCTCGTCAAGCGGGGCGACCTCGACATCGTCGTGGAGGTCATCGGCGGCATCGAGCCCGCCCGCACGCTCATCACCACCGCCTTCGAGCACGGCGCGTCCGTCGTCTCCGCGAACAAGGCGCTGCTCGCCCAGGACGGCGCCGCGCTGCACGCCGCCGCCGAGGAGCACGGCAAGGACCTCTACTACGAGGCCGCCGTCGCCGGCGCCATCCCGCTGATCCGCCCGCTGCGCGAGTCGCTCGCCGGGGACAAGGTCAACCGGGTGCTCGGCATCGTCAACGGGACGACCAACTTCATCCTCGACAAGATGGACACCACCGGCGCCGGCTACCAGGAGGCCCTCGACGAGGCCACCGCGCTCGGGTACGCCGAGGCCGACCCCACCGCCGACGTCGAGGGCTTCGACGCCGCCGCCAAGGCCGCCATCCTGGCGGGGATCGCCTTCCACACGCGGGTGCGCCTCGACGACGTGCACCGCGAGGGCATGACCGAGGTCACCGCCGCCGACTTCGCCTCCGCGAGGGAGATGGGCTGCACCATCAAGCTGCTCGCCATCTGCGAGCGGGCCGAGGACGGCGCGTCGGTCACCGCGCGGGTGCATCCGGCGATGATCCCGCTCGGCCACCCGCTCGCCTCCGTGCGCGGCGCCTACAACGCCGTGTTCGTCGAGTCGGACGCCTCCGGGCAGCTGATGTTCTACGGGCCGGGCGCGGGCGGCGCGCCGACCGCCTCCGCGGTGCTCGGGGACCTGGTCGCCGTGGGGCGCAACCGGGTCGGCGGGACGACCGGGCCGGGGGAGTCGGCGTACGCGGCGCTGCCCGTCTCGTCGATGGGCGAGGTCGTCACGCGCTACCACATCAGCCTCGACGTGGCCGACAAACCGGGCGTCCTGGCCCAGGTCGCGACCGTGTTCGCCGAGCACGGCGTCTCGATCGACACGGTCCGTCAGCAGGGCAAGGACGGTGAGGCCTCCCTCGTCGTCGTCACCCACCGTGCGTCCGACGCGGCCCTCGGCGGGACCGTCGGGGCGTTGCGCAAGCTCGACACCGTGCGCGGTGTCGCCAGCATCATGCGGGTTGAAGGAGAGTAACCAGCAATGACCCACCAGTGGCGCGGAATCATCGAGGAGTACCGGGACCGGCTGCCGGTATCCGACACCACGCCGGTCGTGACGCTCCGTGAGGGCGGTACGCCGCTCGTGCCCGCGCAGGTGCTCTCCGAGCGCACGGGCTGCGAGGTGCACCTCAAGGTCGAGGGCGCGAACCCGACCGGGTCCTTCAAGGACCGCGGGATGACCATGGCCATCTCCAGGGCCAAGGAGGAGGGCGCCAAGGCGGTCATCTGCGCCTCCACCGGCAACACCTCCGCCTCCGCCGCCGCGTACGGCGTGCGCGCGGGCATGGTCTCCGCCGTGCTCGTGCCGCAGGGCAAGATCGCGCTCGGCAAGATGGGCCAGGCGCTGGTCCACGGCGCGAAGATCCTCCAGGTCGACGGCAACTTCGACGACTGCCTCACGCTGGCCCGCGCGCTGAGCGACAACTACCCGGTGGCGCTGGTCAATTCGGTCAATCCGGTGCGGATCGAGGGGCAGAAGACGGCCGCCTTCGAGATCGTGGACATGCTGGGCGACGCGCCCGACGTCCACGTCCTTCCGGTGGGCAACGCGGGCAACATCACCGCGTACTGGAAGGGGTACAAGGAGTACGCCGCCGACGGGATCAGCACGAGGACGCCGCGCATGTGGGGCTTCCAGGCCTCCGGCAGCGCGCCGATCGTGCGCGGCGAGGTCGTCAAGGACCCGTCGACCATCGCCACCGCCATCCGCATCGGCAACCCCGCCTCCTGGGACTTCGCGCTCGCCGCGCGGGACGAGTCGGGCGGCGCCATCGACGAGGTGACGGACCGTGAGATCCTGCGCGCCTACCGGCTGTTGGCCTCGCAGGAGGGCGTCTTCGTCGAGCCCGCGTCCGCCGCGTCGGTGGCCGGCCTGCTGAAGGCCGCCGAGCAGGGCAGGGTCGACCCGGGGCAGAAGATCGTGTGCACCGTCACCGGCAACGGTCTGAAGGACCCGGACTGGGCCGTCGCCGGCGCCCCGCAGCCGGTCACCGTCCCGGTGGACGCCGCGACCGCCGCCGAGCGGCTCGGCCTCGTCTAGCGCGGGCGGCGGCATGGGGCCCGGTCCGCAAACCGGGCGTAAGAGCGCGTCCACCTGGGAAGGTTCCCCACAGTGGGTGCACAGGGGGCTTACGACACGCATCGTGCGCCTCCTGTGCGCCCTATGTCGCCACTCGACCTTCCTTCGATAGGCTGTACTGAATCCGCCTACCGCATATGCCGCGGTATCGCGGTGCCTCCGTGGTCCGGAAAGCGGCCCGGAGGATCCGGAGAGCGGCCGGCCACCCCGGTCGGCGGCGCTCCCAGGGGGTCTCGTACGCCCCCGCATGTCCGTCGGATGTCCGTCGAATCCCGTTCGACAGTCACGCAGCTCAAGGAGAGTCTTCGAGCGATGGCCGGTCCCGCGTTCCGCGCCGCCGCCGTCCGGGTGCGCGTCCCCGCCACCAGCGCCAACCTCGGCCCGGGCTTCGACGCCCTCGGCCTCGCGCTGGGTCTCTACGACGACGTGGTCGTCCGGGTGGCCGACTCCGGGCTGCACATCGACATCGCCGGCGAGGGCGGCGAGACCCTCCCGCGCGACGAGAGCCATCTGCTCGTACGCTCCCTGCGCACCGCCTTCGACCTGCTCGGCGGACAGCCGCGCGGCCTGGAGATCGTCTGCGCCAACCGCATCCCGCACGGCCGCGGCCTGGGCTCCTCCTCCGCCGCCATCTGCGCCGGGATCGTCGCCGCCCGCGCCGTGACCATAGGCGCCGAGGCCAGGCTCGACGACACCGCGCTCCTCGAACTCGCCACCGAGATCGAGGGCCACCCCGACAACGTCGCGGCCTGCCTGCTGGGCGGTTTCACCCTGTCCTGGATGGAGGGCGGCGCGGCCCGGGCGATCAGGATGGACCCCGCCGATTCCATCGTTCCGGTGGTTTTCGTGCCCGGGAAGCCGGTCCTCACCGAGACCGCGCGCGGCCTGCTCCCGCGCACCGTCCCGCACGTCGACGCCGCCGCCAACGCGGGCCGTGCGGCCCTGCTCGTCGAGGCCCTGACCAGGCGCCCCGAGCTGCTGCTGCCCGCCACCGAGGACCGGCTGCACCAGGAGTACCGCGCCCCGGCCATGCCGGAGAGCGCCGCCCTGGTGGAGCGGCTGCGCGAGGACGGCATCCCCGCGGTGATCTCCGGCGCCGGTCCCACGGTCATGGCGCTGGCGGACGCGGGCACGGCCGACAAGGTCGAAGCACTGGCCGGCACCGGCTGGGCCGCCAACCGGCTCGGTCTCGACGCGCAGGGCGCGAGCGTGCTTCCGCTCGCCACCTGACACACGGTCGCCGGATTTCGAGAGGGGGAATGTTTGTTGGATCCGGTAGTGTTAACCTCAAGTCTGCACCCGACCCCACCATGGCGAGGTGCCTCGTGTCCCCGTCCGGGACAGACACTCTTCCGGGAGCCCCCCAAGCCGCACTGTGTTCTCTGCTACGTACGCGGGCAGTACGTCGTACGCGGACGCTGAACGGCCCGCGGGGCGGGCTTCGGAACCGGTGCGACCACGCCACGTGACACTGGATGCCACGGCTCGGGGAAGCGCCATCACCAGATATCTCTTCCGCCGCTCAGGCGGACAACCGCCCCGGCACGGTTCACACAGCAAGGACCGATGCCGGACAGCACAACCGGTCGCCGAGCCAGACAGGCCGACGTCCGCTCCAGGGAAGGACCCTTCGTGAGCGACACCACCGATCTGATGGGCGCACGTGTCGAGGAGACCGCTGCCGCGCCCGCCACGGACGCTTCCGCGCCTGCCGGCGGTGCCGGCTCCCGGCGGCGCCGCGGTACCGGCCTCGAGGGCATGGTGCTGGCCGAGCTGCAGCAGGTCGCGTCCGGCCTCGGAATCAGGGGCACCGCGCGCATGCGCAAGAGTCAGCTGATCGAGGTCATCAAGGAGGCGCAGGCCGCCGGAGGCGCCGCCGCCCCGGCCAAGGCCGAGGCCGCCGCCGAGACCAAGCCCAAGCGCCGCGCCACCTCCCGGACCCGTACGGGTGAGGCCGCCGAGAAGAAGGCCGACGCCAAGGCCGAGCAGGCCCCGGCCGAGCAGGCCGCGGCCCAGCAGCAGATCGACATCCCCGGCCAGCCCTCCCCGAAGGCCCCGGCCGAGCAGGCCGAGGAGGCCGCCCCCGCCGAGCGCCGCCGCCGTCGCGCCACCGCCGAGGCGGGCGCCCCGGCCGCCGCCCAGGCCGAGACGGTCACCGCCGAGGCGAAGGCCGAGGCCCCGGCCCAGCAGCAGTCGCAGCAGCAGGGCGACGCCAAGGCCGACCACGACGGCGGCGAAGGCCGCCGCCGCGACCGCCGTGAGCGCGGCCGCGACCGTGACCGCGGCGAGCGCGGCGACCGTGGTGACCGCGGGGACCGCCGCAACAAGGGCGACGACCAGCAGCAGGGCCAGGGCGGCCAGGGCCGTCAGCAGAGCCAGCAGGGCGGCGGCCGGCAGGACCGTCAGCACGACGACGACGACTTCGAGGGCGGCCGCCGCGGCCGCCGCGGGCGCTACCGCGACCGCCGTGGCCGTCGTGGCCGCGACGAGATGGCCCCCGAGCCGCAGCTCACCGACGACGACGTCCTGATCCCGGTCGCCGGCATCCTCGACATCCTCGACAACTACGCGTTCATCCGGACCTCCGGCTACCTGCCCGGTCCGAACGACGTGTACGTCTCCCTCGCCCAGGTCCGCAAGAACGGCCTGCGCAAGGGCGACCACATCACCGGCGCCGTGCGCCAGCCCAAGGAGGGCGAGCGCCGCGAGAAGTTCAACGCGCTGGTCCGCCTCGACTCCGTCAACGGCATGGCGCCCGAACACGGCCGCGGCCGCCCGGAGTTCAACAAGCTCACCCCGCTCTACCCGCAGGACCGCCTCCGCCTGGAGACGGACCCGGGCGTGCTCACCACCCGGATCATCGACCTGGTGTCGCCGATCGGCAAGGGCCAGCGCGGTCTGATCGTGGCCCCGCCGAAGACCGGCAAGACCATGATCATGCAGGCGATCGCCAACGCGATCACCCACAACAACCCCGAGTGCCACCTGATGGTCGTCCTGGTCGACGAGCGTCCGGAAGAGGTCACCGACATGCAGCGGTCGGTCAAGGGCGAGGTCATCTCCTCGACCTTCGACCGCCCGGCCGAGGACCACACCACGGTCGCCGAGCTCGCCATCGAGCGCGCCAAGCGCCTGGTGGAGCTGGGTCACGACGTCGTCGTGCTGCTCGACTCGATCACGCGTCTGGGCCGTGCGTACAACCTCGCTGCCCCGGCCTCCGGCCGCATCCTGTCCGGTGGTGTCGACTCGACCGCCCTGTACCCGCCGAAGCGCTTCTTCGGTGCGGCCCGCAACATCGAGGACGGCGGCTCGCTGACCATCCTCGCCACCGCCCTGGTGGACACCGGGTCCCGCATGGACGAGGTGATCTTCGAGGAGTTCAAGGGCACCGGCAACATGGAGCTCAAGCTCGACCGGAAGCTCGCCGACAAGCGCATCTTCCCCGCGGTGGACGTCGACGCGTCCGGCACCCGCAAGGAAGAGATCCTGCTCGGCAGCGACGAGCTGGCCATCGTCTGGAAGCTGCGCCGGGTGCTGCACGCGCTCGACTCGCAGCAGGCGATCGAACTGCTCCTCGACAAGATGAAGCAGACCAAGTCGAACGCCGAGTTCCTGATGCAGATCCAGAAGACGACGCCGACGCCGGGCAACGGCGACTGACGCCGGACCTTGCGCCGAAAGGGCCGCTCCCGCGGGGGAGCGGCCCTTTCGCGTGCGGTGAGGGGTGCGGAGAGGGCTCCGTCACGACGGGGTCCGCCGGGCCCGGGACCGGGACGTGCGACCCCGTCCCCCGTTTTCCCGTTCGCCCCGGTGGCGGGACGATGGGTGGCGTACGGCTGTGAGGACCGGGTTTGACACCGAGCGCGGGAGCGACCGACCGAGGACGAGCCGAGGAGCACATGTCCGCCGAGAGCACACCGAGCCACCAGGGCAAGCGGCGCCGGGGCCTGAAGGCCGCGGCCTGGACCGCCGCCGGCATCGTCGCCCTCGGCGGCGCCGGCGCCGGATACCTGTACGTCAAGCTCAACGGCAACATCGAGAGCCTCGACATCGACCGGGTCCTCGGCGCCGACCGGCCCGAGAAGGCCGACAACGGCTCCGAGAACATACTCGTCCTCGGCTCCGACACCCGTTCCGGTGACAACGGGACGCTCGGCGGCGGCCCCGACGGGGGGAGCGCCCGCTCGGACACCGCGATGATCGTGCACGTCCACGAGGGCCGCGAGAGGGCGAGCGTGGTCTCCCTCCCGCGCGACACCGTCGTCGACCGCCCCGAGTGCACCGACACCGGCGGCGGCACCCACCCCGCGGCGAGCGGCGTGATGTTCAACTCCGCCTACGCCACCGGCGGGGCGGCCTGCGCGGTGAAGACCGTCGAGTCGATCACCGGTCTGCGCCTGGACCACTACCTGGAGGTCGACTTCACCGGCTTCCGGAAGCTCGTCGACGAACTCGGCGGCGTCGAGGTCACCACCGGCAAGGACATCGACGACCCCGACAGCCACCTGCGGCTCGAGGCCGGCACCCACCGGCTCGACGGAGCGCGGGCCCTCGGCCTGGTGCGCACCCGGCACGGCGTCGGCGACGGCTCCGACCTCGGCCGCATCCAGCTCCAGCAGGCCTTCCTCAAGGCCCTGGTACGGCAGGTCGAGGAGGTCGGCGTCCTCACCCACCCCAAGAAGCTGTACGACCTCGCCGACACCGCCACCAAGGCCGTCACCACCGACTCCGAGCTGGGCTCGGTGAACTCCCTGATGTCCTTCGCCGCCGGCCTGAAGGACATCACCCCCGCCGACCTGCACATGATCACCCTGCCGGTGCGGTACGACCCGGCGGACGGCAACCGGGTCCTGGTGCGGGAAGCCGAGGCCGCACGGGTCTGGGACGCCCTGAGGAGGGACGCCCCCGTCCCCGGGAACGTCACCGGGAACGCGGCCGAGGGCGCGGCGAGGGGCGTCGTGAGCGCCGCTCGGTGACGCGGGGCCGTGCCGGTGCGCGGCTTTGCCGCACGGGCGCGGGAGGACCCCGCCGGCCCGCGGGGGAATACCCGGCGCCCGCCCCCGGTTTTGGGTGATGACCCCAGTCCTGGCAGACTGGTGAGTCGGCTCCGGTTCACGCTCCCGCATCCCGCGGCTGCGACCCGGCGCCCTCCCGAACCTAGGAGACACCTTGAAGCGCGACATCCACCCCGAGTACGTCGAGACGCAGGTCAGCTGCACCTGCGGCGCGTCGTTCACCACCCGCAGCACGATCGACAGCGGCACCATCCGCGCCGAGGTCTGCTCCGAGTGCCACCCGTTCTACACGGGCAAGCAGAAGATCCTCGACACCGGTGGCCGTGTGGCCCGCTTCGAGGCCCGCTTCGGCAAGGCCGCCGGCTCCAAGAAGTAGCGAGCCCCATATCGCCGGTCCACGGCAGCGCCCCGTCCCGGGGTGCGGCCGGGACCGGCGTTTTTGGTCGCCCGCCCTTCACCCACGCAATCGCAGGAGCCCAAGATGTTCGAGGCCGTCGAGGAACTCGTCGCCGAGCACGCCGACCTGGAGAAGAAGCTCGCCGACCCGTCGGTCCACGCCGACCAGGCCAACGCGCGCAAGCTGAACAAGCGCTACGCCGAGCTCACCCCGATCGTCGCCACGTACCGCTCCTGGAGGCAGACGGGCGACGACGTCGAGACCGCGCGCGAACTGGCGGCCGACGACCCCGACTTCGCCGCCGAGGTCAAGGACCTGGAGCGGCAGCGCGAGGAGCTCACCGAGAAGCTCCGGCTGCTGCTGGTCCCGCGCGACCCCAGCGACGACAAGGACGTCATCCTCGAGATCAAGGCGGGCGCGGGCGGCGACGAGTCCGCCCTGTTCGCCGGCGACCTGCTGCGCATGTACCTGCGCTACGCCGAGCGCGTCGGCTGGAAGACCGAGATCATCGACGCCACCGAGTCCGAGCTGGGCGGCTACAAGGACGTCCAGGTGGCCGTGAAGGCCCGCGGGCAGATCGAGCCCGGCCAGGGGGTGTGGGCCCGGCTGAAGTACGAGGGCGGCGTGCACCGCGTGCAGCGGGTGCCGGCCACCGAGTCGCAGGGCCGCATCCACACCTCCGCCGCCGGTGTCCTGGTGACCCCGGAGGCGGAGGAGGTCGACGTCGAGATCAACCCCAACGACCTGCGCATCGACGTCTACCGCTCCTCCGGACCCGGTGGCCAGTCCGTCAACACCACCGACTCCGCCGTGCGCATCACGCACATCCCGACCGGAGTCGTCGCCTCCTGCCAGAACGAGAAGAGCCAGCTCCAGAACAAGGAGCAGGCACTGCGTATCCTGCGCTCCAGGCTCCTCGCCGCGGCGCAGGAGGAGGCGGAGCGGGAGGCCGCCGACGCCCGCCGCAGCCAGGTCCGCACCGTCGACCGCTCCGAGAAGATCCGTACGTACAACTTCCCGGAGAACCGCATCTCGGACCACCGCGTCGGCTTCAAGGCGTACAACCTGGACCAGGTCCTGGACGGCGACCTCGCCGCGGTGATCCAGGCCTGCGTCGACGCGGACTCGGCCGCCAAGCTCGCCGCCGCGTAACCCCCCGTAGACAGCCCGGAGGACCGTCGTGAACCTGCTGCTCGCCGAGGTGGCCCAGGCCACCCACCGGCTCGCCGACGCCGGCGTGCCCTCGCCGCGCACCGACGCGGAGGAGCTCGCCGCGTTCGTGCACGGCGTCAAGCGCGGCGAGCTGCACCTGGTGCGGGACTCCGACTTCGACGCCCGCTACTGGGAGGTCATCGCGCGCCGCGAGGCGCGCGAGCCGCTCCAGCACATCACCGGGCGCGCGTACTTCCGCTACCTGGAGCTCCAGGTCGGCCCCGGGGTGTTCGTGCCGCGGCCCGAGACCGAGTCGGTGGTCGGCTGGGCGATAGACGCCGTCCGCGCCATGGACGTCGTCGAGCCGTGCATCGTCGACCTGTGCACCGGCTCGGGCGCCATCGCGCTGGCGCTGGCCCAGGAGGTGCCGCGTTCGCGCGTGTACGCCGTGGAGCTGTCCGAGGACGCCCTGAGGTGGACCCGCAAGAACATGGAGGGGTCACGGGTCGAGCTGCGCCAGGGAGACGCCCTGACGGCCTTCCCGGACCTCGACGGCCAGGTCGACCTGGTCGTCTCCAACCCGCCGTACATCCCGCTCACCGAGTGGGAGTACGTAGCGCCGGAGGCCCGCGACTACGATCCCGACCTGGCCCTGTTCTCCGGCGAGGACGGGCTCGACCTGATCCGCGGCCTGGAGCGCACCGCGTACCGGCTGCTGCGGCCCGGCGGGGTGGTCGTCGTCGAGCACGCCGACACCCAGGGCGGGCAGGTGCCGTGGATCTTCGCCGAGGACCGCGGCTGGACCGACGCGGCCGACCACCCCGACCTGAACAACCGCCCCCGGTTCGCCACCGCCCGCAAGGCGCTGCCGTGACCGCCCCGCATACTTCATCCCCCCAGCAGCACCCGTACGAGGAGGCCCGCTAGATGGCTCGGCGATACGACACCAACGACGCGACCGACCGCGCGACCGGTCTGCGTGAAGCCGCGTCCGCCGTCCGCCGGGGCGAGCTCGTGGTGCTGCCGACGGACACCGTGTACGGGATCGGCGCCGACGCGTTCACCGCGGAGGCGGTCGGCGATCTGCTGGAGGCCAAGGGCCGGGGCCGCAACATGCCCACGCCCGTCCTCATCGGCTCCCCGAACACCCTGCACGGCCTGGTCACGGACTTCTCCGAGCTGGCCTGGGAACTGGTCGACGCGTTCTGGCCGGGCGCGCTGACGCTGGTCGCCAGGCACCAGCCGTCGCTCCAGTGGGACCTCGGGGACACCCGGGGCACGGTCGCCGTGCGGATGCCGCTGCACCCGGTCGCCATCGAGCTGCTCACCGAGGTCGGTCCCATGGCCGTCTCGTCCGCCAACCTCACCGGTCACCCGGCGCCGGAGAACTGCGACGCCGCGCAGGAGATGCTCGGCGACTCCGTCTCCGTGTACCTGGACGGCGGTCCGACGCCCGGCAACGTGCCCTCCTCGATCGTCGACGTCACCCGCCCCGTGCCGGTGCTGCTGCGCGAGGGAGCGATCTCGCCGGAGGAGCTGCGCAAGGTGGTACCCGACCTCGAGGTGGCGAATTGACGGCCCCCGAGTCGGGGCGTGGCATAGGCAACGGGGAATCCAGCGCGGAGATCACGACGACCTTCGGATTTCCGCGCGACACCTTCCGCATCCTCCACGTCAGCACCGGAAACGTGTGCCGCTCGCCCATCACCGAGCGGCTGACCCGGCATTTCGTGAGCCAGCGGCTGGGGATCCTGGGGGGCGGGCTGATCGTGGAGAGCGCGGGCACCTGGGGGCACGAGGGCGCGCCCATGGAGGCCCACGCGGAGACCGTGCTGGCGGAGTTCGGGGCGGACGCGTCGGGGTTCACGGGGCGCGAGCTGCTGGACGAGCACGTGATCCGGGCGGATCTGGTGCTGACGGCCACGCGGGACCACCGGGCACAGGTCATCTCGATGGGGCATTCGGCGGGGCTGCGGACGTTCACGCTCAAGGAGTTCACGCGGCTGGTCGACGCCATCGACCCGGCGACCCTGCCGCCCCTGGACGAGGGGCTGGTCATGCGCGCCCGGGCGCTGGTGCGGGCCGCCGCGGCTCTCCGCGGGTGGCTGCTGGCGCCGACCGCCGAGGCGGACGAGGTGTACGACCCGTACGGGGCGCCGCTGACGTTCTTCCGGTCCATCGGGGACGAGATATTCGAGGCGCTGGACCCGGTGGTCACCGCGCTGACCGGGGTGCCCGCCCGGGCGTAGGCGGGCTGCCGCCGGGACGGGCTCGCGGGGCCTCCGGCGCGTTCCGCCGCGCCCGCCCTCCCCCGTCGTCCCGCCGAACGGCTGCCCCCCGGCGACGCGGGGCGCGGCAGCGGGGGCGTTTTCGTGTGACGCGGCCTACATTGGGCGGTATGACGGTCGGGCACGTCCTCGAGGGCGATGTGGTGCGGCGGCAGGATCCCGAGCTGGCCGATGTGCTGCTCGCGGAGCGGGAGCGGCAGTCGGACACGCTCCAGCTGATCGCCGCCGAGAACTTCATGTCGCCGGCCGTGCTGGCCGCCCTCGGCTCACCGCTGGCCAACAAGTACGCCGAGGGATATCCCGGCAACCGGCACCACGGCGGCTGCGAGGTCGTCGACGCCGCCGAGCGCCTCGCCGTGGAGCGGGCGAAGGCGCTGTTCGGCGCCGAGCACGCCAACGTGCAGGCGCACTCCGGCTCGTCCGCCGTGCTCGCCGCGTACGCCGTCCTGCTGCGCCCCGGCGACACCGTGCTCGCCCTCGGCCTGCCGTACGGCGGTCATCTCACCCACGGCTCGCCCGCCAACTTCTCCGGCCGCTGGTTCGACTTCGTCGGCTACGGCGTGGACGCGGAGAGCGGGCTCGTCGACCGCGACCAGGTCCGCGCCCTCGCCCGCACCCACCGTCCCAAGGCGATCGTCTGCGGTTCCATCGCCTATCCGCGCCACCTCGACTACGCCTTCTTCCGCGAGGTCGCCGACGAGGTCGGCGCCTGTCTCATCGCGGACGCCGCCCACCCCATCGGCCTGGTCGCCGGGGGAGTGGCGCCCAGTCCGGTGCCGTACGCGGACATCGTGTGCGCGACGACGCACAAGGTGCTGCGGGGTCCGCGCGGCGGGATGATCCTGTGCGGCGGCGAACTGGCCGAGCGGGTCGACCGCGCCGTCTTCCCCTTCACCCAGGGCGGCGCCCAGATGAACGCCGTGGCGGCCAAGGCCGTCGCGTTCGGGGAGGCGGCGACGCCGGCGTTCGCCGCGTACGCGCACCAGGTGGTCGCCAACGCGCGGGCGCTGGCCGCCGCGCTGGCCGCCGAGGGACTGGTCGTCACCACCGGCGGCACGGACACCCACCTGATCATCGCCGACCCGGCGCCGCTCGGCGTCGACGGACGCACCGCGCGCGGCCGGCTCGCGGCGGCCGGGATCGTCCTGGACTGCTGCGCGCTTCCGCACGACGACGACCGGGGGCTGCGCCTGGGCACGGCGGCGGTGACCACACAGGGCATGGGGGCGAGGGAGATGACGTTCGTGGCGGGGCTGCTGGCGAGCGTCCTGCGGGGCGGCACCGAGCCCGCGCGCGCCCGGGAGGACGTACGGGAACTGGCCGCGGCGTTCCCGCCCTACCCCCGCTGAGCGGGCCGGTTCCGGGGGAGGTGGCGCGGACGCACGGTCACGCGTGCAACCATCGTCGCTACCCGGAAGTCCTCACCCGTATGCGCGCCTCGCTAGGGTGTGGGGCTGTGATGGCCAGCGAGACCTGTGGGGAAGCCCGTGCGTGAATACCTGCTGACGCTCTGCATCACGGCCGCGGTGACGTACCTGCTGACAGGGCCGGTACGGAAATTCGCGATCGTGGCGGGGGCGATGCCGGAGATCCGGGCACGTGACGTGCACCGGGAACCCACTCCGCGGCTCGGCGGTATCGCCATGTTCTTCGGCCTGTGCGCGGGTCTGCTGACCGCCGACCACCTCACCAACCTCGGCCAGCTCTTCGAGAGGTCCAACGAACCGCGGGCGCTGCTCTCCGGGGCCGCGCTGATCTGGCTGATCGGCGTGCTGGACGACAAGTTCGAGATCGACGCGCTGATCAAGCTCGGTGGCCAGATGATCGCCGCCGGTGTGATGGTCATGCAGGGTCTGACGATCCTGTGGCTGCCGGTCCCGGGCGTCGGCACGGTCGCGCTGACCCAGTGGCAGGGCACCCTGCTCACGGTGGCGCTGGTCGTCATCACCATCAACGCGGTCAACTTCGTGGACGGCCTCGACGGCCTCGCCGCCGGCATGGTGTGCATCGCGTCGGCCGCGTTCTTCATGTACGCCTACCGCATCTGGTACTCGTACGGCATCGAGGCCGCCGCCCCCGCGACGCTGTTCGCGGCCATCCTGATGGGCATGTGCCTGGGCTTCCTGCCGCACAACATGCACCCCGCCCGGATCTTCATGGGCGACTCGGGCTCGATGCTGATCGGTCTGGTGCTGGCGGCGGGCGCGATCTCCATCACGGGGCAGGTGGACCCGGACAGCCTGTTCGGCGGGTCCGAGCGCAGCACGGTGCACCAGATGGTGCCGGTCTACATCCCGCTGGTGATGCCGCTGACGATCATCGCGATCCCGGCCGCCGACCTGATCCTGGCGATCGTGCGGCGCACCTGGCGGGGCCAGTCGCCGTTCGCGGCGGACCGGGGGCACCTGCACCACCGGCTGCTGGAGATCGGCCACTCGCACAGCCGGGCGGTGCTGATCATGTACTTCTGGTCGGCGCTGATCGGCTTCGGCGCGCTGGCCTACTCCGTGCACTCGGCGTCGATGTGGATCGTGCTGGGCGTCGTGATCCTCTCCACGCTCGGTCTGGTCCTGCTCCTGCTGCCCCGCTTCAGGCCGCGCGCCCCGCGCTGGGCGGAGGCCGTCGTGCCGCCGCGCTACCGCCGCCGCCGGGCGGCCCCGGCCGCCGCCCCGGACGCGTCGGCCCCGGCGGACCCCGAGTCCGCCGACGACCACCGTGCCCCGGTCGCCGCGGGCGTCTCCGGTGTCAACGGCGCGACCGCCGTCGGCTCCCGCGCACGCCTGGCCGACCGATCACGGCCAAGGTAAGAATCCGACTAGAGCATTGCCAAGCCGTGGGGCCTCGATGGGTTCCCGTTGGGGGTGTAAACCGCCCCAATAACAGACAAAGGGTCCAGGTTTTCGCTCAGGCGCGCAGATTCACTCTCATGTGTGACAGTGGGCACACCCGGTAGGTAAAGACTGCATCAAATAGTTTGTGATACCGTTCACGAGAACCCCGGATGGAGCCGAAGGGCCGCAGTGCGACGGCCTCGTCGGTGCGAGTCCAGCACTCGACCCGGGGGACTACGCTCGTCCATGACGACACCCCCTGCCCCCTGAAAAGCGGAGTTGCCGCCATGCCGTCCAACGACGTCCGGATTCTGATCCAGGCTGCCGTGCCCACCGCTGTCGTCGGTGCGGTCGCAGTCGCGATCGGCGGTGCCGTCGAAGGGGGCAAGGGAGCGATCGGGGCGGTCGTCGGGGTGGTCCTCGTGATCTTCTTCATGGGGGCGGGGCTGTACGTCCTGCAGTGGACCGCCAAGTCGTTGCCGACTCTGTTCCAGGCGATGGCGCTGATGATGTACATGGCTCAGATTGCGCTGATGTTCGTCTTCATCGTGCTCTTCAGGGACACGACGCTGTTCCATCCGAAGGTCTTCGCCCTCTCGTTGCTCGCCGGCACCCTCGCCTGGGTCGCCGCGCAGGCGCGTGCCCAGATGAAGGCCAGGATCCTCTACGTGGAGCCCGGGTCGACGACGGACGAGAAGAAGGAAAACCAGGGGCACTCGTCGTGAGACGTAGGGCCGGGATAAAGGCGCATGGGAGACCCTGCTATCGTCCGGTGCCAACTGCGGCATCGCGGGCGCGGGCATCCGAGCTGACGCCTGCCACATCGCGAGGCGAGACGCCCCACAGCCGCCCCCACATCCGTAACACCAGTCCCGTGCCGAACCGCGGCCCCGTTCCGCGCCGACACCACGAGGTTGCCGAATCCATGCGCCACGCCGAAGGAGCCCGCGGTGAGTGCTGACCCGACGCAGGTGCTCGCCTTCGAGACCGACTGCCACATCTTCGACGGTTGTGGCTTTCCGTCTCCCGGGCTGCACTCGTTCCTCTACAAGCCCCTCTGGGGCGACGGCGACAGCAACCTGTACTTCAACAAGCCCATGCTGCTGGCGCTGCTCGGCTCGATCGTCATCATCGGCTTCTTCTGGGCGGCCTTCCGCCGGCCCAAGGTCGTCCCCGGCAAGCTCCAGATGGTCGCCGAGACCGGCTACGACTTCGTCCGCCGGGGCGTCGTGTACGAGACGATGGGCAAGCGCGAGGGCGAGAAGTACGTCCCGTTCGTCGTCGCCCTGTTCTTCTTCGTCTGGATGATGAACCTCTGGTCGATCATCCCGCTCGCGCAGTTCCCGGTGACGTCGATCATCGCCTACCCGGCGGTGCTCGCACTGCTCGTGTACGTGGTGTGGGTCTCCCTGACCTTCAAGAAGCACGGCTTCGTCGGCGCCCTGAAGAACTTCACCGGTTACGACAAGTCGCTCGGCGCCGCCCTGCCGGTCGTCATGCTGATCGAGGCCTTCTCCAACCTGCTCGTGCGGCCCTTCACCCACGCCGTGCGACTCTTCGCGAACATGTTCGCGGGCCACATCCTGCTGGTGCTGTTCACCATCGCCAGCTGGTACCTGCTGAACGGCATCGGGATCGCCTACGCCGGCGTCTCGTTCCTCATGGTCCTCGTGATGACCGCCTTCGAGCTCTTCATCCAGGCCCTGCAGGCGTACGTCTTCGTCCTGCTGACCGTGACCTACATCCAGGGCGCGCTCGCCGAGCACCACTGAGCGTCCCGCCCCCGCCCCCAGTCGTCCGGTGGCCCACCCCCACCGGAACCGTGAAGAAAAGGAAGAACTGGCATGTCCCAGACCCTCGCCGCCGTCACCGGCTCGATCGCTTCCATCGGCTACGGCATCGCCGCCTTCGGCCCCGGCATCGGCGTCGGCATCATCTTCGGTAAGGGCACCGAAGCCATCGCCCGTCAGCCCGAGGCCGCCGGCCTGATCCGCGCCAACCAGATCCTCGGCTTCGCCTTCTGTGAGGCGCTCGCCCTGATCGGCCTGGTCATGCCGTTCGTCTACGGCCGGTAATCACCTGATCCACGACCGGGTCACTAGACGAAAGGCACTCTGATATGAGCCCACTGCTTCATATCGCGGCCGAGGAGGCCCAGAACCCCCTCGTCCCGCCGATTCCCGAGCTCGTCATCGGCCTGCTCGCCTTCGTCATCGTCTTCGGCTTCCTCGCCAAGAAGCTCCTCCCGAACATCAACAAGGTTCTGGAGCAGCGCCGCGAGGCGATCGAGGGCGGGATCGAGAAGGCCGAGGCGGCTCAGACCGAGGCCCAGAGCGTGCTGGAGCAGTACAAGGCTCAGCTCGCCGAGGCCCGCCACGAGGCCGCGCGCCTGCGCCAGGAGGCGCAGGAGCAGGGCGCCGCGCTCATCGCCGAGATGCGCGCGGAAGGCCAGCGGCAGCGTGAGGAGATCATCGCCGCCGGTCACACCCAGGTCGAGGCGGACCGCAAGGCCGCCGCGTCCGCGCTGCGCCAGGACGTCGGCAAGCTCGCCACCGACCTGGCCGGCAAGCTCGTCGGCGAGTCCCTCGAGGACCACGCCCGGCAGAGCCGCGTGATCGACCGCTTCCTCGACGAGCTCGAGGAGAAGGCCGAGGCCGCGCGATGAACGGAGCGAGCCGCGAGGCCCTGGCAGCCGCACGGGAGCGTCTCGACGCGCTGACGGACTCCACGTCCGTGGACGCGGCGCAGCTCGCCGACGAGCTGGCCGCCGTCACCGCGCTGCTCGACCGCGAGGTCAGCTTGCGCCGGGTCCTCACCGACCCGGCGCAGGCCGCCGACGCCAAGGCCGAACTGGCCGGGCGCATCTTCGGCGGTCAGGTCGGCGGCCCGACCGCCGACCTGGTGGCCGGGACGGTGCGCTCCCGCTGGTCGCAGTCGCGCGACCTGGTGGACGCGTTGGAGGAACTGGCCGCCACGGCCGACCTCACGGCGGCCCAGCGGGCCGGCGCCCTCGACGACGTCGAGGACGAGCTGTTCCGGTTCGGCCGGATCGTGTCGTCCGACACGGAACTGCGGGCCGCGCTGACCAGCCGTGCCGCGAGCGGGACGGCCAAGGGCGAGCTGCTGCGTCAGCTGCTCGGCGGCCGTGCCCAGGCCACCACCGAGCGTCTGGTGACGCGCCTCGTCACCGCGCCGCGGGGACGTAGTCTGGAGACGGGACTCGAGTCCCTGTCCAAGCTCGCCGCCGAGCGTCGCGACCGGACGGTCGCCGTCGTCACCTCGGCGGTTCCGCTGAGCGACACCCAGAAGCGTCGTCTCGGCGCCGCGCTGGCCAAGCTCTACGGCCGCCAGATGCACCTCAACCTCGACGTGGACCCCGAGGTCCTCGGCGGGATCCGGGTGCGGGTCGGCGACGAGATCATCAACGGCTCGCTCGCGGACCGGCTCGAGGACGTCGCCCGTCGCATGGCGGGCTAGCAGCAACTTCATACGTATTGACGACGGCCCGCGTTGGGCCGTGCAGAGGATTCACCTCTTTCAGGGGGGAGTCCCCATCCCCCCAAAGTGAAACTTCGGGCCCAACAAGGAGAGCAGGGAACTCAGATGGCGGAGCTCACGATCCGGCCGGAGGAGATCCGGGACGCACTGGAGAACTTCGTCCAGTCGTACAAGCCGGACGCGGCCTCGCGCGAGGAGGTCGGTACGGTCACCCTTGCCGGCGACGGCATCGCGAAGGTCGAGGGCCTGCCCTCGGCCATGGCCAACGAGCTGCTGAAGTTCGAGGACGGCACCCTCGGTCTCGCCCTCAACCTCGAGGAGCGCGAGATCGGTGCCATCGTCCTCGGTGAGTTCAGCGGCATCGAGGAGGGCCAGCCGGTCACCCGCACCGGCGAGGTCCTGTCCGTCGCGGTCGGCGAGGGCTACCTCGGCCGTGTGGTCGACCCGCTCGGCAACCCGATCGACGGCCTCGGCGAGATCGAGACCGAGGGCCGCCGCGCCCTCGAGCTGCAGGCCCCCACGGTCATGCAGCGCAAGTCGGTGCACGAGCCGATGGAGACGGGCTACAAGGCCGTCGACGCCATGACCCCGATCGGCCGTGGTCAGCGCCAGCTGATCATCGGCGACCGCCAGACCGGCAAGACCGCCCTGGCCGTCGACACGATCATCAACCAGCGCGACAACTGGCGCTCCGGCGACCCGAAGAAGCAGGTCCGCTGCATCTACGTCGCCATCGGCCAGAAGGGCTCCACCATCGCGTCGGTCCGCCGCGCGCTGGAGGAGAACGGCGCGCTGGAGTACACGACCATCGTCGCCGCCCCGGCGTCCGACCCGGCCGGCTTCAAGTACCTGGCGCCGTACACCGGTTCGGCCATCGGTCAGCAGTGGATGTACGAGGGCAAGCACGTCCTGATCATCTTCGACGACCTGTCGAAGCAGGCCGACGCCTACCGCGCCGTCTCCCTGCTGCTGCGCCGCCCGCCGGGCCGTGAGGCCTACCCGGGTGACGTCTTCTACCTGCACTCCCGCCTGCTGGAGCGCTGCGCCAAGCTCTCCGACGACATGGGCGCGGGCTCGATGACCGGTCTGCCGATCGTCGAGACCAAGGCCAACGACGTCTCGGCGTTCATCCCGACCAACGTCATCTCCATCACCGACGGCCAGTGCTTCCTGGAGTCGGACCTGTTCAACGCCGGTCAGCGCCCCGCGCTGAACGTCGGTATCTCCGTCTCCCGAGTCGGTGGTTCCGCGCAGCACAAGGCGATGAAGCAGGTCTCCGGCCGTCTGCGCGTGGACCTCGCCCAGTTCCGTGAGCTGGAGGCGTTCGCCGCCTTCGGTTCCGACCTGGACGCCGCGTCCAAGGCGCAGCTGGAGCGCGGTCAGCGCATGGTCGAGCTGCTGAAGCAGGACCAGTACCAGCCGATGTCCACCGAGGACCAGGTCGTCTCCGTCTGGGCCGGCACCACCGGCAAGATGGACGACGTGCCGGTCGCCGACATCCGCCGCTTCGAGAAGGAGCTGCTCGAGTACCTGCACCGCAGCGAGCAGGGCCTCATGACCTCCATCCGCGAGGGCGGCAAGATGTCCGACGACACCCTGCAGGCCGTGGCCGAGGCGATCGCGGCCTTCAAGAAGCAGTTCGAGACGAGCGACGGCAAGCTGCTCGGCGAGGACGCCCCGTCCGCCGCCAAGTGACGTAAGGAAGGGACCTGACTCATGGGAGCCCAGCTCCGGGTCTACAAGCGTCGCATCCGATCCGTCACCGCGACCAAGAAGATCACCAAGGCGATGGAGATGATCGCCGCCTCGCGCGTCGTCAAGGCGCAGCGCAAGGTGGCGGCCTCCACGCCGTACGCGCGGGAGCTCACCCGCGCGGTCACGGCGGTCGGAACCGGGTCGGACACCAAGCATCCGCTCACCACGGAGGCGGAGAACCCGACCCGTGCCGCGGTCCTGCTCCTCACGAGCGACCGCGGTCTGGCCGGCGCCTTCAACTCCAACGCCATCAAGGCGGCGGAGCAGCTGACCGAGCGCCTGGAGCGCGAGGGCAAGGAGGTCGACGCGTACATCGTCGGCCGCCGCGGTGTCGCCCACTACAACTTCCGCGAGCGCAAGATCGCGGAGTCGTTCACGGGCTTCACCGACGAGCCCTCGTACGCGGACGCCAAGAAGATCGCGGCCCCGCTGATCGAGGCGCTCCAGACGGAGACGGCGGACGGCGGCGTGGACGAGCTCCACATCGTCTACACCGAGTTCGTGTCGATGATGACGCAGACGGCGGTCGACTCCCGGATGCTCCCGCTGCGCCTCGAAGAGGTCGCGGAGGAGAGCACCACCAAGGGCGAGATCCTGCCGCTGTACGACTTCGAGCCCTCGGCGGAGGACGTCCTCGACGCGCTGCTGCCGCGGTACGTCGAGAGCCGGATCTACAACGCGCTGCTCCAGTCGGCCGCCTCCAAGCACGCCGCCACGCGGCGCGCGATGAAGTCGGCCACCGACAACGCGGGCGAGCTGATCAACACGCTCTCCCGTCTTGCCAACGCGGCCCGCCAGGCCGAAATCACCCAGGAAATCAGCGAGATCGTCGGTGGCGCCAGTGCCCTGGCCGACGCGAACGCGGGGAGTGACAGCTAATGACCACCACTGTTGAGACCGCGACGGCCACGGGCCGCGTCGCCCGGGTCATCGGCCCGGTCGTCGACGTGGAGTTCCCCGTCGACGCCATGCCGGAGATCTACAACGCGCTGCACGTCCAGGTCGCCGACCCGGCCAAGGAGGGCGAGCTCAAGACGCTGACCCTCGAGGTCGCGCAGCACCTGGGTGACGGCCTGGTCCGCACCATCTCCATGCAGCCCACCGACGGTCTGGTCCGCCAGGCCCCGGTGACCGACACGGGCTCCTCCATCTCGGTGCCGGTCGGCGACTTCACCACGGGCAAGGTGTTCAACACCCTCGGTGAGGTGCTGAACGTCGACGAGCAGTACACGGGTGAGCGCTGGCCGATCCACCGCAAGGCGCCCAACTTCGACGAGCTCGAGTCGAAGACCGAGATGTTCGAGACCGGCGTCAAGGTCATCGACCTCCTCACCCCGTACGTCAAGGGTGGAAAGATCGGTCTGTTCGGCGGTGCCGGCGTCGGCAAGACGGTGCTCATCCAGGAGATGATCTACCGCGTCGCCAACAACCACGACGGTGTGTCGGTGTTCGCCGGCGTCGGTGAGCGCACCCGTGAGGGCAACGACCTCATCGACGAGATGAGCGAGTCGGGCGTCATCGACAAGACCGCCCTGGTCTTCGGTCAGATGGACGAGCCCCCGGGCACCCGTCTGCGCGTGGCCCTCGCCGGTCTGACCATGGCGGAGTACTTCCGCGATGTGCAGAAGCAGGACGTGCTGTTCTTCATCGACAACATCTTCCGCTTCACCCAGGCCGGTTCCGAGGTGTCGACCCTGCTCGGCCGTATGCCCTCCGCGGTGGGCTACCAGCCGAACCTGGCCGACGAGATGGGTCTCCTCCAGGAGCGCATCACCTCGACCCGTGGTCACTCGATCACCTCGATGCAGGCGATCTACGTCCCCGCGGACGACCTGACCGACCCGGCCCCGGCCACCACCTTCGCCCACCTCGACGCGACGACGGTGCTCTCCCGTCCGATCTCGGAGAAGGGCATCTACCCGGCCGTGGACCCGCTGGACTCGACGTCCCGGATCCTGGACCCGCGCTACATCGCGCAGGACCACTACAACGCGGCCATGCGCGTGAAGAACATCCTGCAGAAGTACAAGGACCTGCAGGACATCATCGCGATCCTCGGTATCGACGAGCTCGGCGAGGAGGACAAGCTCGTCGTCCACCGCGCCCGTCGCGTGGAGCGCTTCCTGTCCCAGAACACCCACGTCGCCAAGCAGTTCACCGGCGTGGACGGTTCGGACGTGCCGCTGGACGAGTCGATCGCCGCGTTCAACGCGATCTGCGACGGTGAGTACGACCACTTCCCGGAGCAGGCGTTCTTCATGTGCGGTGGCATCGAGGACCTGAAGAAGAACGCGAAGGAGCTGGGCGTCTCCTGAGCATCAGGCTCACCGTGAACCCCTGAGGTTCACACCCGAGGGGGCGGGTACGTCCCGCCCCCTCGGTCACGCCCCTTAGACTTGTAACCAACACCCGGCACAACCGCCGGGTGGTGACCCGAGGAGCCACCTTGGCTGCTGAGCTGCACGTCGCGCTGGTCGCGGCCGACCGAGAGGTCTGGTCCGGCGAGGCCACCCTGGTCGTCGCGCGCACCACGTCCGGCGACATCGGCGTCATGCCCGGTCACCAGCCGCTGCTCGGTGTGCTGGAGTCGGGCCCGGTGACCATTCGCACGCGTGAGGGCGGGACGGTCGTCGCCGCGGTGCACGGCGGTTTCGTCTCGTTCGCGGACGACAAGCTGTCGCTGCTGGCCGAGGTCGCCGAGCTGGCGGACGAGATCGACGTCCAGAGCGTGGAGCGGGAGCTCGCCCACGCGAAGGCGGAGGACGACGCCGAGGCCCAGCGCCGCGCGGACGTCCGTCTGCGGGCGGCGTCGGCAGGGCGCTGACACCGGCGCGGTGGGATGACGTCACTCAGCCGCGGCCGGCACCGGAGCGATCCGGTGCCGGCCGCGGCTGAGGCAGATCTGGATGATTTTTCCGTTCCGTTACCTAGGAGACGAGGAGGTCGGTGCCGATGGTCCTCGCTCTGACTGTGTGCGGAATCGTGGTGGCCCTCGTGCTGGTGGGGCTCTTCGTCTTCGGCCTGCGCCGACGCCTCATCCAGCGTTCCGGCGGAACGTTCGACTGCAGCCTGCGCTGGGACGCGCCCGAGTCGGGCGACTCCGGCGGCAAGGGCTGGGCGTACGGGGTGGCACGTTACAACGGTGACCGGGTCGAGTGGTTCCGGGTGTTCTCCTACGCCCCCCGGCCGCGCCGCGTTCTGGAGCGTTCCGCGATCGAGGTGGCCGGCCGCCGCCTGCCCGAGGGCGAGGAGGAGCTGGCACTGCTGTCGGACTCGGTGGTCCTCGCCTGTCTGCACCGGGGCACGCGTCTGGAGCTGGCGATGAGCGAGGACGCGCTGACCGGTTTCCTCGCGTGGCTCGAGGCGGCCCCGCCCGGACAGAGGGTGAACGTCGCGTAACCGCGTTCACCCTCCCCCGGACGAGGTCCGGGGGAGGGTGAAGTCGCGTGGTGCTGCTCGAGGGTTACTTCAGGCCGTTGTCGATGGCCGTCACCAGTTCGCCGTTGGTGGTGTCGCCGCTGAACTCCCAGAAGAAGGCGCCGCCCAGGCCCTGGTCCTTGGCCCAGGACATCTTCGTGCCGATGGTGGCCGGGGTGTCGTAGGACCACCAGTTGGTGCCGCAGTGGGCGTACGCCGTGCCGGCGATGGTGCCGGTGGCCGGACAGCTGTTCTTCAGGATCTTGTAGTC
The DNA here is from genome assembly GCF_055633275.1 of Streptomyces sp. 12E. NCBI lineage: Bacteria > Bacillati > Actinomycetota > Actinomycetes > Kitasatosporales > Streptomycetaceae > Streptomyces > Streptomyces sp. 12E. The sequence goes on from NZ_JBVNCJ010000001.1 coordinate 5,007,215, forward strand.
CTCGATGCCCGCCTCGTAGGTGCCCGGGGCCGCGCCGGTCGCCGAGCCGCCGGGGGCGGACTGGGTGACGCCGGTCCAGCCGCGGCCGTAGAAGCCGATGCCGAGCAGCAGCTTGGCGGACGGGACGCCCTTCGACTTCAGCTTGGCGATCGCGTCGGCCGAGTTGAAGCCGGCCTGCGGGATGCCGTCGTACGAGGTGAGCGGCGAGTGCGGGGCCGTCGGACCCTGCGCGTTGAAGGCGCCGAAGTAGTCGTACGTCATCACGTTGTACCAGTCGAGGTACTGCGCGGCGCCGCCGTAGTCGGCCGCGTCGATCTTGCCGCCGTTCGAGCCGTCGGCGGTGATGGCGGCGGTGACCAGGTAGTCCTTGCCGAACTCGGCGCGCAGGGCCTGCGAGAGGTTCTTGAACGCCGCCGGGCCGCTGCTGTCACAGGTGAGGCCGCAGGCGTTCGGGTACTCCCAGTCGATGTCGATGCCGTCGAAGACGTCGGCCCAGCGCGGGTCCTCCACGACCTGCCTGCAGGACTCGGCGAACGCGGCCGGGTTCTGCGCGGCCTGGCCGAAGCCGCCGGAGTAGGTCCAGCCGCCGAAGGAGTACAGCACCTTGATGTGCGGGTACTTCGCCTTCAGCTGGCGCAGCTGGTTGAAGTTGCCGCGCAGCGGCTGGTCCCAGGTGTCGGCGGCGCCGCTGACGGACTGGTCGGCGGTGTAGGCCCTGTCGTAGGCGGCGTAGGTGTCGTCGACGGTGCACCGACCGTTCTTGACGTTGCCGAACGCGTAGTTGATGTGGGTGATCTTGGCGGCGGAGCCGGACGTCACCAGGTTCTTGACGTGGTAGTTGCGGCCGTAGACGCCCCACTCGGTGAAGTAGCCGAGCTTGACCTCGTCGCCGGTGGGCGGCTCCTCGGTCTGGCCGGTGGTGCGGACCTTCACCGCGCCGCTGGCCGGGCCGGTCTGGTCGCCGGTGTCACGGGCCCGCACGGTGTAGGAGTAGTCGGTGCCCTTGCTGAGGCCGGTGTCCGTGTGGGAGGTGCCGGTCACGGTGGCGACCTTGGCGCCGTCGCGCAGCACGTCGTAGTTCTTGACGCCCTTGTCGTCGGTCGCCGCCGACCAGGACAGCTTCACCGAGGTGTCGGTGATGTCCGAGGCGGTGGGGGTGCCGGGCGCGGACGGGGCCGCGTCGCCGGGGACGGAGGCGCCGTCGCAGCTGCCGCCGTTGAGCTTGCAGCCGGCCGGGGCGCCGGAGCCGCTGCCGTTGAAGCCGAAGCTGACCGACGCCCCGGGGGCGAGGGTGCCGTTCCAGCCGACGTTCTTGGCGGTCCAGTGGTCACCGGAGTTGGTGACGGTGGCGTCCCAGGCGGAGGTGACCTTGGTGTCGGAGGGGAAGTCCCACTCGACGGTCCAGGAGCTGAGGGTGGTGGTGCCGGTGTTCTTCACCGTCCACTTCCCCTCGAAGCCGGAACCCCAGTCCTGGGTCTTGGCGTAGGTGGCGGTCGCCGAGGCGGCGGCCTGGGCGGGGCTCGCGAGGCCGACGAGGCCGGCGACGGGAAGCAGCAGGGTCGCGAACCCCGCGGCGGCTCTGTGTCTGAAGCGCATGCTGCGCCTCCTTATGGGGGAGAAGCCGTTGTGGGCGTGACTGAGCCATCACGCCCGCGGTGCCGCGAGAATAGAAAGGTCTGGACCACAGGTCAATAGGTCTGGACCATTGCCCCCGAAACTCGTGCCGGCTTCCGTCAGATCCCCAGTTCCTGGGCCAGCACCGCCGCTTGCACCCGGCTGCGCAGCTCCAGCTTGCCCAGCAGGCGGCTGACGTGTGTCTTCACCGTCGCCTCCGCCATGTCGAGGCGCGCCGCGATGTCGGCGTTGGACAACCCCTCGCCCAGACAGGACAGCACCTCGCGCTCGCGCCGGGTGAGGGCGTCCAGCACCGCCGGATCGACCGTCGCCCGGCGGGCGGGCTTCGCGGCGAACTCCGCGATCAGCCGCCGGGTGACGGCCGGGGCGACGACGCCCTCCCCGCGCGCCACCGTGCGCACCGAGGCGATGAGGTCCTTCGCGTCCGTGTTCTTCAGCAGGAACCCGGCGGCCCCGGCCCGCAGCGCCCCGAACACGTACTCGTCGAGGTCGAAGGTGGTCAGCACCAGCACGTCGGCGAGTCCTTCCCCGACCACCTGCCGGGTCGCCGACACCCCGTCCAGGCGCGGCATCTGCACGTCCATCAGCACCAGGTCGGGGCGGAGCTCACGGGCGAGGGTCACCGCCCGCTCCCCGTCCTCCGCCTCGCCGACCACCTCGATGTCGGGCGCGCTGCGCAGGATCAGCACCAGTCCGGCGCGGACGGCGGACTGGTCCTCGGCGACCAGGACCCGGATCATTCCAGCTCTCCTCGGGTGATGTCGGTGACGGGAAGACGGGCGCGTACGACCCACAGCTTGCCGTCCGGACCGCCCTCCGGTCCGGCCTCGAACGTGCCGTCCAGCAGGGTCGCCCGCTCCCGCATGCCGATCAGCCCGGCCCCGGACCCCGGTGCGCGCGGGATGTCCCGGCCGCCGTACGGGCTGCTCACCCGGATGTCGAGGCCGTCGTCGAGGCGGCGCAGCCGCACGGTGACCCTTCCCGGCGCGGCGTGCTTCAGCGCGTTCGTCAGCGATTCCTGCACGATCCTGTACGCGGCGAGCTCGACCGGTGCGGGCACGGAGGCGTGGGCGGCGTCGAGGGTGACGTCCAGCCCGTTGGCGCGGGCGCCCTCGACCAGCGCGCCGAGGCCGTCGAGGGTGGGGACCGCGGCGGGTTCCCGGTCGTCGGCCCCGTCGCGCAGGATGCCGATGAGCCGTCGCATCTCGGACAGCCCCTGGACGCTGTTCTCCCGGATCACGGCGAGCGCCTCGCGGGAGGTCCTCTCGTCCTCCAGGGAGAGTGCGGCCGTGGAGTGGATGGCGATGGCGGAGAGGTGGTTGGCGACCATGTCGTGCAACTCCCGCGCCATCCGGGCGCGTTCGGCGGTCACCGCCTGGACGCGGTCCATCTCGGCCAGCAGCGCGGTCTGTTCGGCGCGCAGCCGGGCCGCCTCGGCGACCTCGCGGTGGTTGCGCACGATGAGTCCGGTCGAGGCGGGTCCGAAGGTGACCAGGCCGGTGATCACACCGATGAGCAGTGCTTCGGGCTCGCGCCAGACGGCGAACGGCACCACGAACCCGGCCACCGAGAGCAGCCCGGTGATCCGCGGGATGCGGTGGGCCGAGGCGGGCGGCCCGTACAGGACGGCCGCGTACATCAGGTCGGTGTACATCAGGACCGTGACCAGGCTGCCCTGGGTGACGAGGTCCAGCACGAGCGCGGGCGTGCCGATCAGCAGGGCGGCACGGGGAGCGCTGCGGCGCAGCAGCTCACAGGCCGCCATGACGGCGAGCGGCAGCAGGAGGGGCCAGCGCCCGGGCAGGAGCACGTACGGCTCCGTGTGCGGACGGGTGGCCAGGCCCACGCCCCACAGGAGCAGCCCGCCGAGCAGACCGCCCAGCGCGACGTGGACGTCGAAGCGGCGGGGGCGGGGCGGTCGTACGGCCATGGCACCATCCAACACGGTGCGCGCGCCCGGCGCCCGATCCCCGCGGACGGTCCCGGACTGCATCTTTCGATGTACCGCGGGTTCGTCGGCGGCGACGACGAAACGGGCCGCTCCGCACGGGAGCCTGAAAGGGTGACCGAAGGGAGCGAACCATGATCGTCGCCTTGATCGCCGCCTGTGAGATCGGCTTCTGGGTGCTGCTGGCCGCCGGACTGGCCTGCCGCTATCTGCTGCGGATGCCCCGTGCCGGCCTCGCGCTGCTGTTGTGCGAGCCGCTGCTGGAGGTCGTCCTGCTGGTCGCCACCGTGCTGGACCTGAGGAACGGCGCCGAGCCGAACTGGAGCCACGGCCTGGCCGCGCTCTACATCGGCTACACCGTGGGCCACGGCCACCGCACGGTGAAGTGGCTCGACGGCCACGCCGCCCACCGGCTGGGCGGCGCGCCCAGGCCGCTCGGCCCACCGCGTTACGGCATGCCCCGCGCCTGGCACGAGACCAAGGTGTGGCTGGGCACCCTGACGGCCGCCGCCGTGGCGACCGCGCTGCTCCAGCTCGCCATCTGGTACGTCGACGACCCGGGCCGCACCGCCTCCCTGGAGGACTGGCGCTTCACGGCCTGGCGGGCGGCCGGCCTCCACGGCCTGGTGGCCCTGGCCTACTGGATCTGGCCCAAGAAGGCCCCGGCGGGCGGGTCCCCGGCCGGGCAGGACCGCGTCAAGGAGCGTGTCGGCCGGTGAAGCGGGCTTCCAGGAATCTCATCGCGGGGACCGCGACGCTGGTGGCGGGCCTGGGGCTGTGGCTGTTCGCCGGGGGCGTGGACCTGCCGGTGGTCGATCCCGTCAAGGCCGGCGTGGTGATGGTGTGCGTGGGCGGCGCCGAGATCCTGCTGGGTCTGTACCGGGCCGCGCGCGGCCCGGCGGGGCTCCGGTAGGGCTCAGCGCTCCCCGCCGGGCACCCACAGGACGTCCCCGGTCTCCTTGTTGGCGATGCGGGCCAGGATGAACAGGAGGTCGGAGAGGCGGTTGAGGTAGGTGGCGGTGAGGGGGTTCATGGTCTCGCCGTGGACCTCCAGCGCCGCCCAGGTGGAGCGCTCGGCCCGGCGTACGACCGTGCAGGCCTGGTGGAGCAGGGCCGCGCCGGGCGTACCGCCGGGCAGGATGAAGGAGCGGAGCTTGTCCAGCCGCTCGTTGAAGCGGTCGCAGTCCGCCTCCAGCCGGTCGACGTAGAACTGCTCCACCCGCAGGGGCGGGTACCCGGGGTTCTCCACCACCGGCGTCGAGAGGTCGGCGCCCACGTCGAACAGGTCGTTCTGGACGCGGGTGAGGACCCCGACGACCTCCTCCTCCAGACCGCCCAGCGCGATCGCCGTGCCGATCACCGCGTTCGCCTCGTTGGCGTCGGCGTAGGCGGAGATCCGCAGGTCGGTCTTGGGCACCCGGCTCATGTCACCGAGGTTCGTGGTGCCCTTGTCGCCGGTCCGGGTGTAGATGCGCGTCAGGTTGACCATGGGGCCAGCCTAGTTACGCTCCGGCCGTCCGGAACACGCGTGTGCCCACGGTCACGGCGAGGACCGCGAAGCCGACGGCGACGAGACCGCCGTACAGCATGTGGGCCGTGGCGTAGGAGCCGACGTAGGCGTCCCGCACCGCGTCGACCAGGTAGCGGAACGGCGTCAGGTGGGACAGGACGTCGAGCCAGGCGGGACCCAGGGTCATCGGGAGCATCAGGCCCGACAGCAGCATCGACGGCATCGTCAGGGCGTTGATCGTCGGCCCGAACGTCTGCGGGGTCTCCATCCTCATGGCGAGCGCGTAGGACAGCGCGGCGAGGGACACGGTCAGCAGGGCGACGAAGGCGAAGCCGATCAGCACCCCGGGCAGCGGGGCCCGCAGCCCCATCAGGAGCGCGGCCAGCACCAGCAGCACCGCCTGGAAGACGAACAGCGTGGCGTCCCGCAGCACCCGGCCCAGCAGCAGGGCGAGACGGCTCACGGGCGTGACCCGCATCCGCTCGACCACCCCCTGACCCTTCTCGATGATGATCGAGAAACCGGCGAACGAGGCCCCGAACAGGCCGAGTTGCAGCAGCAGCCCCGGGACCAGCAGTTGCCAGGAGCTGCCCGGCCCGCCGAGCGGCAGACCGGTCAGCAGCGGGCCGAAGAACAGCAGGTACAGCAGCGGCGTCAGCACGCCGAAGAACAGGGCGAAACGGGAGCGCAGGGACTGGCGCAGGTAGCGCCCGTAGACGAGTGCGGTGTCGTGGAGCAGCATCGTGGAGGTCCTATACGGCTACGGGGGCGGCGTCGGCCGGTGTCGCACTGCGGCCGGTGATGGCGAGGAACGTGTCCTGGAGCGAGGCGTCGGCCGAGCCTCCGTACTCCAGTTTCAGGGCGTCCGGGGCGCCCTCGGCGGCGACCACGCCGCGGTCGACGACGACCAGCCGGTCCGCGAGCGCGTCCGCCTCGTCGAGGTAGTGGGTGGTCAGGAACACGGTGGTGCCGTGCTCGTCGCGCAGCCGCCGCACCAGGTCCCAGAGGCCGGCGCGGCTGCCGGGGTCGAGACCGGTCGTCGGCTCGTCCAGGAACAGCACCTTCGGGCGGTGGGTGAGCGCCATCGCGATGTCCAGGCGGCGCCGCTGGCCGCCGGAGAGCGCGGCGCACGTGCGGTCGAGCAGCCCGGTGAGGTCCAGGTCGCGGGCCAGTTCCTCGGCGCGCTCGGCGGCCCGTGCTCTGCCGAGCCGGTACAGGCGGCCCTGGGTGACCAGTTCCTCCCGCACCGTGACCTGCGGATCGACCCCGCCGGACTGCGCCACGTAGCCGCAGGCCCGCCGCACCCCGGCCGGGTCGGCCACCAGGTCGTGGCCGGCGACGGTGGCCGCGCCGCCGGTGGGGGCGAGCAGGGTGGTGAGCATGCGCAGGGTGGTGGTCTTGCCGGCGCCGTTGGGTCCCAGGAGGCCGAGGATCTCGCCCTCGCGGACGGTGAGGTCGACACCGCGCACGGCCTCCACGGGGCCGCTTCTCGTCTGGAAGGTACGGGCCAGTCCGGCCGTACTGATGATTGCCATGACTCCAGAAAAACAGAGTCATTGAAATTTTGCAACGACACCAAATTTTGAGAGGGTCCACTGATCTTCGGGTCGACCTACGATGAGGGGCATGGCAGAGGGACTCAGGGAGCGGAAGAAGCGCGAGACCAGGCAGCGGATCTCGGACATCGCCACCGGGCTCTTCCTGGAGCACGGCTTCGTGACCGTGACGATGGCGGAGGTGGCGGAGGCCGCCGACGTGTCCGTGAACACGGTCTACAACTACTTCCCCGCCAAGGAGGACCTCTTCTTCGACCGCTCCAGCGGCGTCGTCGACCAGCTGGCACGCTGGGTCCGGGCCCGGGACGAGGGGGAGTCGGCCGCCCGCGCCGTACTGCGCGAACTGCGCGCCGACATCGAGGCGGTGTCACCCCGGATCGGCCTGATGGAGGGCTACGACCGCTTCATGCGGGTCATCCATGACTCCCCGCAGCTGCGCTCCCGGCTGTGGAGCCTGCAGCAGGAGGTCCAGGACAACCTGGAGGCGGCGCTCCGCGAGGAGACGGACGCCGCCCCCGGTGACCCGCTGCCGGGCCTGGTGGCCGGCCAGATCTGCTGGATCCACGGCACCGTATTCGTCACCATCGGCCGGGAGATGATGAAGGGCCGCGCACCGGCCGAGGTGTCGCGCGAGGTGCTCGGACTGGTCGACGACATCGAGGAGTTGCTGAGCGACCGGGTGCTCGGTTACGCGGTGCGCGGCTGAACCGGGCTACGCCGCAGGGGGCGTGTGCAGGACGCACAGCAGGCCCCGCGCGCGGGTGCCGTCGGGCAGGTCCCACGCACCGGCGACATGGCCCGACGCTCCCGGGCCGGGAAGCGGTGAGCCGTCCGGAGCGGGCTCCGGGGTCCGCAGGACGCGCAGGACCGTGCCGTCCGGCGCGGACAGCGCGGTGTGCTCCTCGGTGTCCTCCACGGCGGTGAACTCCTCCGGGACCGGGGCCTCGTCCGCGTAGGCGCGGACGACCTCCCGGTCGGGGGTGTCGCTGACGCTCTGGGCCTGGGCCTGGACGCGGCCCTCGATCAGCGCCGCCAACCCGGCGACGGCCACCGGGTCGTGGCAGCCGTCGTAGACCCAGCGCCGCCCGAGGACACCGTGTTCCGTGGTGCCGACGAGGGCGTGCTCCGCCCCGTCGAGGGGAGCGCCCCGGTAGGTGAGCGGCACCAGGTAGGCGGCCGGTCCGGCGCCGGAGGAGTCGGTCACCACCATGAACTCGATGCCGACCTCCCCCTCCGGGTCGTCGAGCCGGAAACCGCCGGCCCTGGCCAGCCGCGGTGCTCCCGCGCCCCCGTGGTACCAGGGGCGCGAGGGCAGCCAGGCGGTCAGCAGTTCCAGCTTGGTCGGCTCGAGGGTGGTGCGGTGGATCACGGCCATGCCGGGCTTCTCCTCCGTCGATCGGACACCGGTCCCCCCACCCTCGCACCCGCCGCGCACGCGGTGACCGCCTTTCCGCCGGACCCGGCGGGGAGACGTGACGGGAGTCTCATCAGGTGAGACGTGAAACGCGTTACTAAGTCAGTCACAGGGGCGTCGGCGCCCGCTAGTGTCCGCTCCTGGAGAACAAGACAGCGCGTATCAGGGGAGTCGCACAGTGACACGCAAGCTCGCCGTCATCGGGGCCGGCCTCATGGGGTCCGGCATCGCCCAGGTCTCCGCCCAGGCGGGCTGGGACGTCGTCCTGCGGGACGTCACCGACGAGGCGCTCACGCGCGGCACCGACGGGATCAAGGCGTCGTACGACAAGTTCGTGGGCAAGGGGAGGATGGAGGCGCACGACGCCGACGCCGCCCTCGCCCGGATCACCCCGACCACCGATCTGGACGCCTGCGCGGACGCGGACGTCGTGGTCGAGGCCGTGTTCGAGAAGCTCGAGGTCAAGCACGAGATCTTCCGGGCGCTCGACAAGATCGTGCGCGAGGACGCCGTCCTCGCCTCCAACACCTCCGCCATCCCGATCACCAAGATCGCGGCCGTGACGGAGCGCCCGGAGCGGGTCGTCGGCACCCACTTCTTCTCGCCGGTCCCGATGATGCAGCTGTGCGAACTGGTCCGCGGCCACAAGACCAGCGACGAAACCCTCGCCAGGGCGCGGGAGTTCGCCGAGTCGGTCGGCAAGACCTGCATCGTCGTCCACCGCGACGTCGCCGGCTTCGTCACCACCCGTCTCATCTGCGCCCTCGTCGTCGAGGCCGCCAAGCTGTACGAGTCGGGCGTGGCGAGCGCCGAGGACATCGACCTGGCCTGCAAGCTGGGCTTCGGCCACGCCATGGGACCGCTGGCCACCGCCGACCTGACCGGCGTGGACATCCTGCTGCACGCCACGTCGAACATCTACACCGAGTCCCAGGACGAGAAGTTCGCCGCTCCCGAGCTGATGCGCCGGATGGTTGACGCCGGTGACATCGGCCGCAAGAGCGGGCAGGGCTTCTACGAGCACTGACACCGTGCGCCCGCCCCGGCGGGCATCACACGCCGGGGTGAATTCGGTATCGGTTCGCTCACGGGCAGCAACCTCGGGCACCACCGCGCGGTCAGAGGTTGCGTCACCGGCCGTCAGGAAAACGCGGAGCACGAGACGTAACACGGGGAGCGCATATGTACATCAGGGGCGACCACGCCGAGCTGGTCGTCGGGGGCCGCCTCGACGTCCGCAGCGCGGCGGACGCCCGTACGGTCCTGCACTCGGCCGTCGACGACGGAGCCGGCGACCTGGTGCTGGACCTGTCCGATCTGGACTCCTGGGACGCCACCGGACTCGGTGTGATCATGGGGGCCCACCGACGGGCCGGCCGCTGCGGCCGGCGCCTGGTGCTGCGGGACGTACCGCCGCAGATGCAGCGCCTGTTGGTGGCCACCCGGCTGCACCGGATCCTGGCGATCGAGGGAGGCATCGGGGTGGACACGCTGCCCCGCGTGTGAGGACGCACGGGTGCGGGACGGGGCGACCCCCGAGGACCCGGACCGACCTCGGCGAACCGTGCGACGTGCGCACAATCCTCACGAGACCGTGATGTCCCGGACCGCCCGGTACCCCGGACTGTCGTGGATACTGAGCGAAGGTTTAAGGTTCGGCTGCCTGCTGCCCTGCAACCCTCGAGCGGGCCGGACCAGAAGCGACAGCGCGGTGTGCGACGAGGTCGGGAAGGGCTTCCGCCACACGACGCTTTTGGGGGGCTAGGACCTATGGACCCGAACAACCCGGGACCCGAGGAGTACGGCCAGGAAGGTGGGGGCACCTCCCGGTCATGGGGGTCCCCCCGCTCGAGCGAAGCCGAGAGCGGGGGAGGATCCGAGGCCGGGGCAGGCCCCGCGCCGCGCCAGCGTCCGCCCCGGGAATCCCTCACCTCCGACTTCGGACAGCACGCGCCCGGGCCCGCCCGCACGGTGCGGCTCGTCTCCGGCGACTTCCTGCTGACCGTCAACCCCGTCGACGGCAGCGAGATCGAGCCCTGCCCGCCCGCCGAGCGGCCGGCCCGCCCCGCGAAGCTCACCGAGGCCGAGCGCGCCGAGGTGGAGCGGGCCGCCAGGCCGCCCGTCCCGCCGGGGCCCGCGCAGCTCCCGCTGCCGCTGCTGGCCCGTGAGGACGAGCGCGAGAAGCTGGTCCGGCTGCTGGCCCGCGGCCGTTCCGTACGCCTCACCGGCCCCGCCGGCTCCGGCCGCACCCGGCTCCTCGACATCGTCGCCGAGGACTGCGCGGACCTCGCCCCCGACGGCGTCGTCCGCCTGAACGGCCACCGCCGCTCCGCCGAGGACCTGCTGCACGACCTCTTCCACGCCGTCCACGACGCCCCGCTGCACCGCCCGGACCGGGACGAACTCGCCGACCACGTCCGCGAGATCGGCGCCGTCGTCGTCCTCGACGACCTGGAGTTCGGCGGCGCCGCCCTCGACGAGCTGCTGGACGCCACCCCCGAGTGCGCCTTCCTGCTCGGCGCCACCCCGGACGTGCCCGAGCCGTCCGCCGACGCCGGCCTCGAGGAGGTCGTCCTCCCCGGTCTCGACCGCGCGGCCGGCCTCGACCTCCTCGAGCACGCCGTCGGCCGGAGCCTCACCGAGGACGAGTCGAACTGGGCCGGGGACCTCTGGTTCGAGTCCGAGGGCCTGCCGCTGCGCTTCGTCCAGGCCGGCGCCCTGCTGCGGCAGCGCGACCGGCTGCGGGCCGGCGCCGACGCCGTCGAGGAGTTCGGCGTCTTCGAGGACGTACGGCCCGACGAGGCCGCCCACGGCCCCGCGGACGGCGACGAGGTGCCGCTGCCCTCGCTCGGCGAGGCCGCCGCCCCCGCCCCGCTGCTCGCCTCCCGGCTCAGCGCCTCCGCCCGCGCCACCCTGCGGTTCGCCGTCGCGCTCGGCGGCGAGGTGCCCCACCAGGCGCACCTGCCCGCCCTGGTGGGCGACACCCACGCCGACGCCGCCCTCGGCGAGCTGGCCGCCTGCGGACTGGTCTCCCCGGTCGGCTCCCGCTACCGGCTCGCCGCCGGGGTGCCGGCCCAGCTGGAGGCCGCCGGATACGCCGACGAGGCCGAGGAGCAGGTCCGCGCCGCCGCCCAGCACTACGCCTGGTGGACCGGACACCCCTCGGTCGACCCGGAGCGGGTCTGTGCCGAGGCCGACACGGTGCTCGCCGCGCTCGCCGTGCCGTCCCCGCTCGCCACGGAGACCACCGAGGGCGAGCAGAGCACGGTCGTGCGGCTGGCCCGTACCGCCGCGCCCGCGTTCGCCTCGGGCCTGCACTGGAGCGCCTGGGAGAAGACGCTGCGGGCCGGTGCGGAGGCCGCCAGGCTCGCGGGGGACGTGGCGGAAGAGGCCTACTTCCACCACGAGCTCGGCGTCCACGCGCTGTGCGCCGGACAGTTCGACCGGGCGCGCGCCGAACTGGAGGCGTCCATCGGGCTGCGCGGCGCCCTCGCCGACAAGCGCGGCACCGTCGCCGGACGCAGGGCGCTGGCCCTGGTCGCCGACCGCTCCGGAACCCCGCTGACGATCGTGCCGACCGTGGCGGAGGAGGTGCCCGAGGCCCGTTACGAGGAGTCGGCCGCACCGCCGCGCAGGGTGCCGACGGCCTTCCCGGAGCTCCAGCCGCCCGCCGACACCGCCCTGGTCGTCCACCGCGCGGTGCCGTCGCCGTCCGCGCCGCCGGCCAAGCCGGGCGGCGGTCTCAAGGCACTGGCCAAGCGCAACCTGGTGGCGGCCGGCGCGGGCGCGCTGCTCGTCGCCGTGCTGGGCACGGTGGTCACCCTGGGCGCCACGTCGGAGAACGACACCGGCACCCCGTCCGAGAACGTCGGCGTCAACCCCTCCGCCAGCCAGGGCGTCGACGACGGCAGCCTCGGCGCCGATCCGGCGGCCGGGGACGAGGGCGACACCGGCGAGGCCACCAGCCGGCCGACCGACCCGGGCCCGGACGGCACCCCGGGCACCTCCGACGACCCGACGCCCACGGCCGGTGAGTCGGGGGAGCCGTCGGACGGACCGAGCGGGACGGAGAATCCGGACGATCCGACGGATTCCCCCTCGAAGCCGTCGTCCGAGCCGGGGACGCCCACGGAGCCGGAGACACCGACGGAGCCGGAGACGCCCACGGAGCCGGAGACGCCCACGGAGCCGGAGACGCCCACGGAGCCGGAGACGCCGACGGAGCCGGAGACGCCGACGGAGCCGGAGACGCCCACGGGGCCGGAGACCACGGCGGGCGACACCGCGCCGTCGACCCCCGTGGAGACGAGCGCGAGCGCCCCGCAGAGCGGCGGGGCCGGCACGCCCGGCGGCCCGGTACAGGTGATCTGACCCGCGGACACCTCCGAGCACGGTCGAGGGCCGGGTTCCCGACGGAACCCGGCCCTCGACTCCCTGCCGGAGCGGTCAGAACAGCCGCAGCTTGTCGTCCTCGATGCCGCGCAGCGCGTCGTAGTCGAGGACCTGGCAGCCGATGCCCCGGTCGGTCGCGAGGACCCGGGCCTGCGGCTTGATCTCCTGCGCGGCGAAGACGCCCCGCACCGGGGCGAGATGGGGATCGCGGTTCAGCAGTTCCAGGTAGCGCGTGAGCTGCTCCACGCCGTCGATCTCGCCGCGCCGCTTGATCTCCACCGCGACCGTCCGCCCCTCGGCGTCCCGGCACAGGATGTCGACCGGGCCGATCGCCGTCATGTACTCGCGGCGGATGAGGGTGTACCCCTCGCCGAGGGTCTCGATGCGGTCGGCGAGCAGCTCCTGGAGGTGCGCTTCCACGCCGTCCTTGATCAGGCCGGGATCGACGCCCAGTTCGTGCGAGGAGTCGTGGAGGATCTCCTCCATCGTGATGATGAGCTTCTCGCCCGCCTTGTTGACGACGGTCCAGACGCCCTCCTCGTCGCCGGTTCCCTCCTTCAGCGTGCAGGGGGGCGACATCCAGTTCAGGGGCTTGTAGGCCCGGTCGTCGGCGTGGATCGAGACGCTGCCGTCCGCCTTGACCAGGATGAGACGGGGTGCCGACGGCAGGTGCGCGGTGAGCCGCCCGGCGTAGTCCACGGAGCAGCGGGCAATGACGAGACGCATGGTCGGCAACGCTACTCGACCGGCCCGCCCCGACGCGATTCGTCGTCACACACGCCCCTCGGGGCCCACGAGGCGCGTCCTGAATCTCCGGGAAAACGCGTGTTTCGGCGGTGGCCGATTACCGGCCCACAGGAAGTTCCGCATCCGGGCATTCGCCTGGTGCCGCCCCCGCCCGTTGCTTACGGTATTGAACGGGAGGTCGCGAACTGTGTACGCAGCGTGTCTGATATCGCGCACTCCCTTATCTGTCAGGCAACCCCTGATCGTTGGGGGTGCGAGAGGAGAACCCATGTCGCTCGACGTCTCACCGGCCCTACTCGAACAGGCCGAGCGAGGCGAGGTCGACGAAGCTGAATTCGTCGACTGCGTCCGGACCTCCCTGCCCTTCGCGTGGGAGATGATCAGCTCCCTGGTGGCCCAGCTGAAGGTGGACGGCGGAGCCTTCGCCGACAACCAGACGCCCCCGCCGGACGAGCAGGCACGCGGTCAGCTGCTGCGTGCGCTCGCGAGTGACGCGATACGCGGGGCGCTGCAACGCCACTTCGGTGTACGGCTGGCCTTCCAGAACTGCCACCGGGTGGCCGTGTTCCCGCTTGACTCCTCGGTCGACGAGAGGCTGGCCCGCTTCACCTCGGTGCGCGGTCAGATACTGAACCAGTCGCCGGAACTGCGCGACTGCTGACGCGTTCCACCGTTCGCTTGCCGCTCCGTACGCGGGGGAGGTGCAGTCGTACCGGGGCGGCAAGCCCGTGTGAACCCCGTTCGTTCAGCCGAGTCGGGGGAGTACCTCGGCTCCGAGCCGCCGCACGTTCTCCTCGGTCGCCGCCAGGTCGCCGGAGCCCTCGACGAGCAGGGCGAAGCGGGAGATGCCGGTCCGCTCGCTGGTCGCGGCGAGCCGGTCGGCGCACAGCCGCGGCGGGCCCACCGGGTGCAGCCCGCAGAGGAGTTCGGTGTACGCCAGCGGGTCGCGCATCCGCCGCTGCCGCCCGTCCACCGTGACATGGGCCTCGAGCCCCTGTTCCAGCCAGCCGGGCATCGCCTTCATCAGGGTCTCCGCCGCGTCCGCGCGCCGGTCCGCGATCTGGCAGACGCCGGCCGAGACATGGGCCGCGCGGTGGACCTCCCGGGCCGGCCGCCCGCAGGCGCGCGCGTGCTGCCGCCACAGGGCGACCATCTCGGCCTTCTCCTCGTCCCCGATGTGCATGCCGAGCAGCATCGGCAGCCCGCGCTCGGCGGCCAGCCGTACGCCCGCCGGGGAGGTGCAGGCGACCACGACCTCGGGCCCCTCCGTCTCGTCCAGGGCCTCCGACGGGCGGGGGACGACGGGCACCTCGCGGAAGCGGTACCGCTCGCCGTCGGCCCCGACGGACGGTTCGCGCAGCCAGCGCACCAGCAGATCGAGTGATTCCGGGAACCCCTTCTCGTACGCCTGCAGTCCGGCCCCGAACACCTCCAGGTCGACCCACGGTCCGCCGCGCCCGAGACCCAGCGAGAACCGGCCGCCGCTCGTGATGTGCAGCAGCGCGGCCTGTTCGCCGAGGGCGACCGGATGCACGGTGGGCAGCACGCTGACCGCCGTGCCGACCCGGAGCCGGCGGGTGCGGCCGAGCAGCAACGCGGCCAGGGTGACGGCCGACGGGCAGGTTCCGTAGGGCACGAAGTGGTGCTCGGCCAGCCAGACCGTGTCGAGCCCCGCCTCCTCGGCGACCTCGGCCGAGCGGACCGCGCGGTGCAGCGCCTCTCCCTCGCCCTGCCCGGGGAACTGGGCGGCCAACACGAAACTTCCAACGCGCATTGCTTTCCTGCTTCCTTGGCCCCGACGCGGAGCTCCCCCGCAGGGCATAACCGCCTGACACGTGCCGAGGACACGGCCGGGCGGGGGACTTTGCGGATTGTCTGCAGAATCGGCCGCTCAGGAGGGGCGTCGCAACGTCACGGAGGGGACCTGTGGCGATCGGTGCCCTACGCGTACCCCCGCGCGCGCCGCGTAGGCTGGACCCGGCCCCAGCATCCTGTATAGCCCCGTGAGGTGTCCCGTGTCCCCGCGTCGTAACCGACCCAAGGGAGCCGGTTCGTCCGGCCGGAGCGCCGAGGACGACCGCTCCGGCCGCTACGGCGGCTGGCAGTCCGCGGAGAGCTGGCGGGGGGAGGAGTGGAACGTGCGGCACGTGGCGGGCGCCAGCGCCCAGGGCAAGGCCTACCGGTGCCCCGGCTGCGACCAGTTGATCCCGGACGGGGTGCCGCACGTGGTGGCCTGGCCCGAGCACGCGGGCGTCGACGACCGCCGGCACTGGCACAAGGCGTGCTGGAACGCGAAGGACCGCCGCACCACGCGGGTGCAGCGGTCCCGTAACGCGCCGAGGTTCTGAACCCCGTCACACGTCCCGCTTCTGCAGCAGGGCGAAGGCGCCGCCGAGCGCGGCGGCCGCGGCGACCAGCATGACCCACAGCGGGTCCCAGCCCGAAGGGCCGGACTCGCTCAGCGAGTTGGCGTAGAAGATGCTCATCTGGTTCGGGATGGAGTACTCGAACAGCGCCTCCCGCACGTCCGCCAGCGAGGACGAGAACATGAACAGCGCGATCACCAGCGGGGCGAGCACGGCGCCGATCATGAGGGTGATGGCGCCCGCCGAGTGCCGGATGACCGAGCCGATCGCCAGCGACAGCGTGCCGAGCAGCGCCACGTACAGCGAGACGCCGACCGTGCCCTTCAGCCACTCCTCGCCGCTGGGGTCCTTCGCGTTGTGCCCCTCCAGCAGCGCCACGTGCAGGAAGCCGGTCAGCGTCGCGCACACCAGGGTCACCACGAAGGCGAGCAGGAAGAACACCAGGGCCTTCGCCAGGAGCACCCGTCCGCGCGAGGGGCAGGCGACCATCGTGGTGCGGATCATGCCGGTGCCGTACTCCGACGCCGTGGTCAGCACGCCCAGCGTGATGACGCACATGCTGCCGAGCAGCAGTCCGAAGAAGCCGAGGGACAGCGGGCTCTCGCCGCCCATGTCGGCCTCGGCGCTGGAGACCACCAGGCCGGTCAGCAGGCCGATGCCGACCACGAGCAGCACGAACACGCCCAGCGTCCACATGGTCGAGCGCACGGACCTGATCTTCGTCCACTCGGAGGCGAGCGCGTGCCCGAGGTGCGTGCGGACCACGGGGATCGGCGAGGTGTAGGTGGGGTACGGGGAGCCGGGCGCCGCCTGCCAGTCGGGTGCGGCGGTCTGCGGCATCGGGGGCGGGGGCGTGCTCATCGGGCGTCCTCGGGCTTGGTCAGGTCGGCTGCGGGAGCGGTCGGGGGCACGGCGGGTGCGGCGGGCGGCGCCGCCGGAGCCGGGCCGGACGGCGGCTGGGGGGCCTGCGGGGCGGGCTGTGCGTACGGGTTGGGCGTGGGGGCTCCAGGGGCGCCCGGAGCGCCGTAGGGGCCCGCGGGCCCGCCCTGCGGCGCGGCGAAGGGCTGCCCGCCCTGCTGGGGCGGCGGCGGGGCGTACCAGCCGGGCTGGCCCTGCCCCGGAACCGGCACCGGCGGCTGCGCGCCGGGTTCCAGCGGCTGCTGGAGCCCGGCCTTCTGGTCGGTGGTCGAGCGGTAGTCGACGGCGCCCTGCGTCATCCGCATGTACGCCTCCTCCAGCGAGGCCTGGTGCGGCGACAGCTCCCACAGCCGTACGTCGGCGTCGTGGGCGATGTCGCTGATGCGCGGCAGCGCCAGCCCCGTCACCCGCAGCGCGCCGTCCTGCTCGGGCAGCACGTGGCCGCCGGCCTCGGTGATCGCGGCGGACAGCTT
Source organism: Streptomyces sp. 12E (assembly GCF_055633275.1). Classification (NCBI taxonomy): domain Bacteria; kingdom Bacillati; phylum Actinomycetota; class Actinomycetes; order Kitasatosporales; family Streptomycetaceae; genus Streptomyces; species Streptomyces sp. 12E. The sequence continues at coordinate 5,024,174 of NZ_JBVNCJ010000001.1, forward strand.
CTCGCGCTGCTGCGGCTCGGTGTCGGGCGTGCGCACGCGCGCGAAGTCGGCGGAGTTGGCGGAGATGAAGTCCGTCACGCTCATGTCGGCGAGCAGCTGTCCGCGCCCGATGACGATGAGGTGGTCGGCGGTCAGCGCCATCTCGCTCATCAGGTGGGAGGAGACGAAGACCGTACGGCCCTCGGCGGCCAGCGCCTTCATCAGGTTGCGCACCCAGAGGATGCCCTCGGGGTCGAGGCCGTTGACCGGCTCGTCGAACAGCAGCACCTGGGGGTCGCCGAGCAGCGCGGCGGCGATGCCGAGCCGTTGGCCCATGCCCAGCGAGAAGCCCTTGGACCGCCTGCGCGCCACGTCGTGCAGGCCCACCACGCCCAGCACCTCGTCCACGCGCCGGGCCGGGATGCCCGACAGCTGGGCCAGGCTCAGCAGGTGGCTGCGCGCGGACCGGCCGCCGTGCACCGCCTTCGCGTCCAGCAGCGCGCCGACCTGACGGGGGGCGTTGGGCAGCCTGCGGTACGGGTAGCCGCCGATCGTGACCTGTCCCGAGGTGGGGTTGTCCAGGCCGAGGATCATCCGCATGGTCGTCGACTTGCCCGAGCCGTTGGGGCCCAGGAACCCGGTGACGGCGCCGGGACGCACCTGGAAGGAAAGGTTGTACACAGCGGTCTTGTCGCCGTACCGCTTGGTCAGGCCGACTGCCTCGATCATGCTCCGCACCCATCGGAAGGTTCAGGACAGCGGGGCACACGCCCCCGTAAGGGTTAGGAGCTTATCGAGGCACTGACGGTTCCGCTCAAGCCGAGGTAAAAACCGGTCCCGCATGATCATTTACTGCGCGTCGCGCCGCTTCAGCAGGACGTAGCCGCCGACGACCGCCGCGAGCACCCAGAGCGCCATGATCCCCAGGCCGCCCCAGGGCCCGTACGGGACGTCGTCGTCGGGGGGCACCACCACCTGCATGATCCTGCTGCCCGCCTGGTCCGGCAGGAACCGGCCGACCTTCTCCGTGGCGTCGACGTTGCCGAGGATGTTGGAGATGAGGAAGAAGAACGGCATCAGGATGCCCAGGGACAGCATGGGGGAGCGCAGCATCGCGGCGACGCCCATCGAGAACAGCGCGATCAGCGTCATGTAGAGGCCGCCGCCGATGACCGCCCGCAGCACGCCGTCGTCCCCGATCGACGCCTTGTACTCGCCGAGCATCGCCTGGCCCAGGAAGAAGGCGGCGAAGCCGGTGGCCATGGAGACGACGAAGGCGAGGGCGGTGGCCACCGCCAGCTTGCTCAGCAGGAACGTGCCGCGCCGGGGGACGGCCGCCAGCGAGGCGCGGATCATGCCGGTGCTGTACTCGTTCGACACCACCAGCACCCCGAACACGATCATCGCGAGCTGGCCGAGGCTCATCCCGGCGAAGCTGATGAACGTCGGGTCGAAGGAGAGCCGGTCCCGCGCGCCCAGGGCCTCGTACTCGTTCTTCGACAGCGCCGAGATCAGCATGCCGAGCGCGATGGTGACGACCACCGCCAGGGAGAGCGTCCACACGGTGGACGCCACCGACCGGATCTTGGTCCACTCCGACCGGACGACCTGCGTCGCCGCCATGCTCAGCCCTTCTTCCAGTCGTCGCCCCACCGCTGCGGCGGGGCGGCGGCGCCGGTGTGCGCGTGGTACTCCACCGACTCCGCGGTCAGCCGCATGAACGCCTCCTCCAGGGAGGCCTGCTGCGGGCTCAGTTCGTGCAGCACCAGCCGGTGCCGGGCCGCCAGCTCCCCGATGTACTCGGCCTTGGAGCCGTCCACCTCCAGCGCCCCGTCGCCGCTCTCCACGGCGGTGATCCCGGCCTGGTGCAGCACGTCGAGCAGCCGCTCGCGCTGCGGACCGCGGATACGGACGTACGAGCGGGAGTTGCGCTCGATGAACTCGGCCATGGAGGTGTCGGCGAGCAGCCGGCCCTGGCCGATGACGACGAGGTGGTCGGCGGTCAGCGCCATCTCGCTCATCAGGTGGGAGGAGACGAAGACCGTGCGGCCCTGGGCGGCGAGCGATTTCATCAGCGTGCGGATCCAGTGGATGCCCTCGGGGTCGAGGCCGTTGACCGGTTCGTCGAACATCAGGATCCGCGGATCGCCGAGCAGCGCCGCCGCGATGCCGAGCCGCTGGCCCATGCCGAGCGAGAACCCCTTGGCCTTCTTCCGCGCCACCGCGGTCAGCCCGACCGTGTCCAGCACCTCGTGCACCCGCCGCCGCGGGAGGCCGTTGCTCTGCGCGAGGCACAGCAGGTGGTGGTAGGCGCTGCGGCCCGGGTGCACGCCCTTGGCCTCCAGCAGGGCGCCGATGCACGTCAGCGGGTCCTCGAGCCGGTCGTAGTGCGTGCCGTCGACGCGCACGTCCCCGGCGGTCGGGTGGTCCAGCCCCAGGATCATCCGCATGGTGGTCGACTTGCCGGCGCCGTTCGGACCGAGGAAGCCCGTGACGACGCCCGGCCGGACGGTGAAGGTCAGGTCCTTGACCGCCACCTTCTCGCCGTACCGCTTGGTCAGCCCCTCGAGCTCGATCATGCGGCCACGCTAGAACGGGACAAGGCCCCCTGCCACCTCCTTGGGTTCTAACGGTCCTCGCAACACCCGCGATCTGTGGGAGTTGCGAGGACCGTGGTCGTTGGGCGCGATGATCTTGCGGGGCTGCGGGAGCGTTTTCTTGCGCGGCTGGATGCCGTGGGGAACGTGACCGTGGTGGCGCGTGAGCTGGGGGTGAACCGGAACACTGCTTTCAGCTGGGCCCGGAAAGCTGGACGGAGCTCGGTTCGTCTGCCGCGCCGGCATCCCGGGCGGGACGAGTACGAGCGGCTTCGGGCCGCCGGTGTCGCACGCCGGGTCGCGGCCCGGCAGGTCGGCGTGAACGAGCGCACGGCCAAGGACTGGGACTGGGGCGTCAAGAAGAGCGGCACCACACGCACCTACGCCGACGGCCGCCGCGTCGACTACGCGGCGGGGACCGTCACGATGTCCGTTGTGACCACGCCACCGGTGGGCCTGACGGCCCTGGAAAAGCAGCTCCACCCGCGGTTCCTGACGCTCGCCGAGCGCGAGAAGATCCGCGATCTCCATGCGGCGGGCCACTCGCTGCGGGCGATCGGACGAGCCCTGGGACGGCCGGCGAGCACGGTCAAGCGGGAGATCGACGCGAACTCGGGCAGCGAGGGCTACCAGCCCTACGCCGCCCACCGCGCGGCCGCCGCCCGCAGGCCCCGGCCCAAGGAACGCAAACTGCTGCGCGAGGGACGGCTGCGCCGCTTCGTCCAGGACGGACTGCGCAGGCGGTGGTCACCGGAGCAGATCTGCCACGCTCTACTGAGAGAACATCCCGACGACGAGAGCATGCGGGTGAGCGTGGAGACGGTCTACCAGGCGCTGTATTTCCAGGCCCGTGGCGGCCTGAAACGGGAGGTGCAGGCGGCCGTCCGTTCCGGGCGGACCCGCCGCAAACCACGCCGGGACCCCCAGCGGCGCACCCCACGGTTCACCGACCCGATGGTGATGATCAGCGACCGCCCCGCCGACATCGAGGACCGGGCCGTGCCCGGTCACTGGGAAGGCGACCTGATCATCGGCCAGGGCGGCCGCTCCGCGATCGCCACCCTGGTCGAGCGCAGCACCCGCTACACCATGCTGGTCCACCTGCCGGGCGGAGCCCACGACGCCGAGACCGTCCGCGACGGCCTCGTCGCCACGATCCAGACCCTGCCCGCCCACCTGCGCGGTTCCCTCACCTGGGACCAGGGCAGCGAGATGGCACGCCACAAGCAGTTCAGCATGGCCACCGGCATGCCCGTCTACTTCTGCGACCCCGCATCGCCCTGGCAACGCGGCTCGAACGAGAACACCAACGGACTGCTGCGGCAGTACTTCCCCAAGGGCACCGACCTGAGCGTCCACAGCCCCGAAGACCTCGAACACGTCGCCCAGGAACTCAACGGCCGCCCACGCAAGACGCTCGGCTGGGATACCCCAGCCGAGCGTCTACGTGATCTACTCACCACCTAAAACCAAGTGGTGTTGCGACGATCCCTTGAACCCAAGCTCAGCGGCAGGGGGCCTCGCCGATCCTTCGGCCGGTGTTACCGGGACTGCTGGGCCGGGACCCCGCGGGAGATCGACTCGTCCTCGGTGGAGGGCGTACCGGTCGCGGCCACCGCGGCGCCCGTGAGCGTGGCGAGCATCTCGCGGACGTTCGTCAGCTGGGCGTTGATCGAGTCGCGGCGGTTGGTCAGCGCCGCCAGCTCGCGCTCGGACTCCGAACGGATCCGGTCGGCCTTGGCGTTGGCGTCGGCCACGATGTCCTCGGCCTGGCGCTGGGCCGTCTCCACGGTCTGGCGGGCCCGGCGCTCGGCGTCGGTGCGCAGCTTCTCGGCCTCCAGCCGCAGCTGCTCCGCCCGGTGCTCGATCTCCGCGAGACGCTTCTCGGCCTTCTGCTGGCGCGAGGCCAGGTCGCGCTCGGACTGCTCACGCCGCTTGGCGAGGTTCGTCTCGAAGTCGGCGGCGGCCTGCGCGGCCTTGGCACGGGTCTCCTCGAAGAGGGCGTCCGCCTCCTCCCGCTTGGACTGCGCGTCCCGCTGCGCCTCGGAACGCAGCTGGGCGGCGTCGCCCTGGGCCTTCTCGACGATCCGCGCGCCCTCGTCCTCCGCCTTCGACTTGCGCTCGGCGGCGTACGACTCGGCGTCGTTGCGCACCTGCTGGGCGGCCGACTCGGCGAGCTCGCGGTGCTGCTCCGCCGCGCGCCGGGCCTCCTCGCGCAGGTCCTTCGCCTCCTCCTCGGCGAGGCGGAGGATCTTCTCCACGCGCGCACCGAGACCCGCGTACGACGGCTCGGCGTCGTTGATCTGGGCCTGGGCGTTCTGTGTCTCGAGGTGGAGCTCTTCGATGCGCTTTTCCAGAGCGGTGATGCGGGCGAGAGCGCTGTCACGGTCGGAGACGAGCTTGGAGATACGTTCGTCCACCTGAGCGCGGTCGTACCCACGCCGCACAAGCTCGAAGCCGTAGGGGGAAGTGTCGCTCATGGGGTTCCTGTCGAATGAGACCGGTGAGGTGATAGGTGGAATCCTAGGGGCCGAAGCGCTGTGTCATCGAGCGGATGCACGTTTGATACGGAGAATGACACCCCTTTTGAGTGGCTCGCCGTCGGAAGACTTGCCAAAGGCATGATCAAAGCCCTCACCGCACAAAGGATTTCGCCCGCTTTGTCGGCTATTCCGCCGACTTGCCACCCGTACGGGTAGCACCCGCCGCGGCCCCCGCCTTGACCCCGTTGTCCTTGGCGCCCCCGGGCGCCTCGAAGGACTCCAGCGCCTCCAGCACGTCCTGCACGCGGGAGATCTCGGCGTTGATGTCCTCACGGCGCCGCACCAGCACCTCCAGCTCGCGCTTGCCCTCCTCGACCGTGTGCCGCGCCTCCCGGACCGCCTCGGCCTTCAGCTCCTCGGCCTCCTTCACCAGCCTGGCCTTCTTCTGCTCGGCCTCCTTCAGCAGGCCCTCGGCCTTCTTCACGGCGGCGATACGCACCTTGCCGGCCTCGGAGTTGGCCTCGGAGACGATCTCCTTGGCCTTCGCCTCCGCCTTGGCGAGCTGCTCCTCGGCGGCCTTGATGAGCGCGTCGCAGCGGTCGCCCGTCGACTTCATCGTCTCCGCCGCCTCACGGCGGGCCCGCTCGTGCAGCTCCTCGATCTCACGCGTGATGCGGTCGCGCAGCTCCTCGGCGCGCTCCCTGATCTGCGTCGCGTCCCGGCGCGCGCCGACCAGCAGCTCGTCCGCGTCCGCACGGGCCTTCTCCACCCGGGAGTTGCCCTGGACGGTCGCCTCGGAGACGATCCGCTCGGCCTCCTGCCGGGCCGCGCCGACCATCGTGTCCGCCTGCGACTCGGCCTCCGCCGTCGTCTTCAGCGCCTGCTGCTGCGCCTCGGTGAGCAGCTTGTCCGCCTCGGCGGTGGTCTCCGTGATGAGCGTGTCCACCTGCTCGGCCGCCTCGGAGCGCCGCTTGTTGGCGTCCTTGCGGGCCTCGTCCAGCGTCCGCTCGGCCTCCCCGCGCGCGGCGGACAGCATCCGCTCGGCCTCCGACTCCGCGTCGGCCTTGACCCGCTCGGACTCCCGGCGGATCCGCTCCGCGTGCGCCTGCGCCGACCCGACCGCCTCCGCGGCCTCGGCCCGCAGCCGCTCCGCGTCCCCGGTGGCGTCCGCGATCAGCTTCTCCGCCTTGGACACCGACTCCGAACGCACCCGCTCCGCCTCGGCGACCGTCTCCGAACGCACCCGCTCGGCCTCGGCGACCGTCTCCGTGCGCAGCCGGTCGGTCTCCGCGATCGTCTCCTCGGTGAGCCGCTCCGCCTCACTGCGGGCCTCGGTGATGAGGGTGTCCGCCTGCGTCGCCGCGTCCGAACGGATCCGGTTGGCGTCCTCACGGGCGTCCGCCCGGGTGCGCGCCGCCGCCTGCTCCGCCTCGGCGATCGCGTCCGACGCCTCCGTACGCACCCGCTGGGCGTGCTCGGACACGTCCGCGCGGATCCGGTCGGCCTCCGTGATGGCCTCGGACACCGTCCGCTCGGCCAGCGCCTTCGCGGCCTCCGTCTCCTCCTGCGCCTCGCGCCGCAGCCGGCCCGCGTCCTCGCTCGCCCGCTCCCGCTCCGCGTAGGCGTCGGCGCGGACCCGGTCCGCCTCCTCCTCGGCCTCGCGGCGGGTGCGCTCCGCCGCGTGCTCGGCGGCGCTGCGCAGCCCGGTGATCTCCTCCTGCGCCTGCTCGTGCAGCCCCGCGACGGAGTCCCGCACCTGCTGCGCGTGCTGCTCGGCCGCCGACACCATCTCCGTGGCGCGCCGGTCCGCCTCCTCGACCAGCCGTACGGCCTCGGCCTGCGCCTCCTCCACGCGGGTGCGCGCCGACGCCAGCAGCTCCTCGCTCTGCTCGCGGGCCCGCTCGCGCTCCTGGTCGGCCTCCTGCCGCGCCGCGCCGAGGAGCTCCTCGGCCTCGCGGCGCCGCCGGGCGGCCTCCTCCTGCGCGGCGGCCAGCGTCTCGGACGCCTCCGTGCCGATCCGCTCGGCGGCGGCCTGCGCCTCCGCGCGCATCCGGTCGGCGCTGTCCTGCGCCTCCGACTTCAGCCGCTCCGCCTCGGCCGCGGCCTCCGACCGCAGCCGTACGGCGACGGCCTCGCCCTCCGCGCGGGACGCCGACGCGTCCGCGGCGGCCTCGTCCCGCAGCCGCTCGGCCTCCGCCTCCGCCTGCTCCCGCAGCGTACGGATCCGCTCGGCGGCCTCCGCGCGCAGCCGCTCGGTCTCCTCGGACGCCTCCCGGCGGATCCGGGCGGCCTCCTCACGCGCGTCGCTCAGCGCCTGCTCGGCCGCGGCGAGCCGCTCCTCGGCCTCCGTGTGCAGCCGCGTCAGCTCCCCGGCGGCCTCCGCCCGGCGGGCCTCCACGGCCCGCTCGGTCTCCTCGCGCAGCTCGCGCGCGGCCCGCTCGGCGTCCTCCTTGAGCGCGTCGGCCTGCTCGACGACCTCCGCGCGGTGCCGTTCGGCCTCCTGGCGGGTGCGCTCCAGCGTCTCCTCGGCCTGCCGGCGCAGCGTCGTGGCGCGCTCGATGGCCTCGGTGCGGACCTTCTCGCTGTCCGTCCGCGCGGTGGAGCGCAGCTCGTCGGCGTCCGCCTTCGCCTTGGCGAGCAGCTCCTCGGCGGACTTCGCCGCCTCCTCGATCTGCGCCACGGCCTCCTTGCGGGCCTCCGCACGGATCTTCTCGCCCTCGGCGACCGCGTCGGCACGCAGCTGCTCGGCCTCGCCGCGCAGCCGGCGGGCCTCCTCCTGCAGCTCGACCGTCTTGGCGCGGTACTCCTTGGTGTCGTCCTTCGCCGCGCCCTTGAGCTGCTCGGCGATGTCGTGCGCCTCGGCGCGCAGCCGGTCCGCCTCGGCCTCGGCCTCGGCGCGGATCCGCTCGGCCTCCTCGGCCGCCGCCCTGGTGGTCCGCTTGGCCTCCTCCGACGCCTTGGTGAGCACGTCCTCGGCGGTCCTGGCCGCCTTGGACAGCTGCGTCGCGGACTCCTCCGCGGTGATCGCACGGGCCTTCTCGGCGGCCTCGGCGACGATCTTCTCGGCCTCGGCGCGGGCGTCCGCGACCAGCTGCTCGGCGTCCGCCTTGGTGGCCTCCGCCTCCTTGGTGGCCTCGCTGACCAGCCGGGCCACCTGCTCCTTGGCGGTCCGCGTACGGGTCTCGTTGGCGGACTCGGCGGAGGCGAGCGCCTTCGCGGCGGACTCCTTCGCCCCGGCGAGCACCTTCTCCGCCTCGGCCCGGGCCTCGCGCAGCGCGGCCTCGGCCTGGGACATCCGCTCCTCGGCGGCCCGGCTGAGCTCCTGCGCCTGACGGCGCGCCGCCTCCGACTCGCTGGCCGTGGACGTCCGCAGCTGCTCCGCGTGGTCGGTGGCCTCCTGGGCCTGCGTGGAGGCGGCGTCCAGCAGCCGCTCGGCGTCCGCGCGGGCACGGCGCAGGATCTGCTCGGCCTCCGCGCGGGCCGCCTCGGCGTCGCCCTGCAGCCGCTGCCGGGCCTCGGCCGTCAGCCGTTCGGCCTCCGCGCGGGCGGCGGCCAGGGCCTGCTCGGCCTCCGCGCGGGACTCGTCGAGCAGCCGGCGGGCCTGCTGCTCGGTACGGGCCCGCAGCTGCTCCGCCCAGGCCACGTTCTCGTTGACGTGCGACTCGACGGTCTGCCGCCGCTCCGCCAGCTCCTGGTCGAGCTGCTGGCGCCGCGTCACCGCCTCCTGGTGCAGCTCCGCCTGGAGCCGGGCCGCCTGCTCCGCGTGCTCCTGGAGGATCCGCTGGGTCTGCGCCCGCGCCTGGCTCAGCTCCCGCTCGGCGTCCGCGCGGAGCTGGTCGGCCTGCAGCTGCGCGTTGCGCAGCAACTGCTCGGCCTGGTAGCCGAGGTCACCGCCGTCGTAAGCGGGCCGGGACATGATGGTGCGCCGCGCCTCGTGCAGCTTGGCGCGCAGCACCTCGACCTGGTAGCCGAGGTCCTCGGCGTGCTGGATCGCCTTTTCCCGCTCGGTCTTCAGCCGCTTCATCTCGGCTTCGAACCGAGAGAGGTGGTCGACGTCAGCCGCCGGCTCTCGCTCCTGGCTCTCGTAGCCCCGCACTGCGCGGTCCCATCCGTCCCCTGGTCGCAAGTCTGGCCGAGCTCCGTTCATCCGCCGAACGGGGCCCCCGGGGAATGGTGTCAGATCAACGGCGGAGCATGGGCTGCCGCCCCGCGCTCGCCCCCCGAAACCCGGACCCCGGCGATCCCGTCGCCAAAGACGACGGGACTGGGTCACCACGCATGAGCGGCGACCGGACCCAACCCTACCGGCCCTTATGTACGTGGGTCAGTGCTCGGACGACTCAACGGGCGCCGAAGTGACCAGTTCCGTCAGTACGCCGTGGCAGTCCTTGGGGTGCAGGAAGGTGATTCGTGACCCCATGGAGCCGCGTCGGGGCTCTTCGTACAGAACGCGTACGCCCTTGTCCCTGATGTCGGCGGCCTCCGCGTCCACGTCCGCCGTGCCGAAAGCGATGTGGTGGACGCCCTCCCCGTTCCTCGCCAGCCACGTGGCGACGGTGGAGTCCTCCCGGGTCGGCTCGAGCAGTTGCAGGTAGGAGGCCCCGCCGTCGGAGGTGCCGTTGATCCTGAGCATGGCCTCGCGCACGCCCTGCTCCTCGTTGACCTCGGAGTGGAACACCTCGAAGCCGTAGGTGGCCCGGTAGAACTCGACGGTCTTGTCGAGGTCGAAGCAGGCGATCCCGATGTGGTCGATTCGCGTCAGCATGGATTCAGTGCAGCGCTCCCGCGATGGTTACGCAACGTGCGCGCGATCACACCGAAAGGCCGATGACGTGGTCCGCCGCACGTCAGTACATTCGAAGTAAACCCTCGTTCACTCCTCGGCTGTGCAGCCGGTAAGGGGACCGCAGCTCATGACTTCCGCATCATCCGCATCTTCCGCGACGAACGGCACGACGTCCGTCATCGTCGCCGGCGCCCGCACCCCCGTGGGCCGGCTGCTCGGCTCGCTGAAGTCCTTCTCCGGAGCCGACCTCGGCGGTTTCGCGATCAAGGCCGCCCTCGACCGTGCGGGGATCGGCGGCGACCAGGTCCAGTACGTGATCATGGGGCAGGTGCTCCAGGCCGGGGCGGGGCAGATCCCGGCCCGCCAGGCAGCCGTCAAGGCCGGCATCCCGATGAACGTCCCGGCGCTCACCGTCAACAAGGTGTGCCTCTCCGGCCTCGACGCCATCGCGCTCGCGGACCAGCTGATCCGCGCGGGTGAATTCGACGTGATCGTCGCCGGCGGCCAGGAGTCCATGACCAACGCCCCGCACCTGCTGCCGAAGTCCCGCGAGGGCTTCAAGTACGGCGCGGTGCAGATGCTCGACGCCATGGCGCACGACGGTCTGACCGACTCCTTCGAGAACATCGCCATGGGCGAGTCCACCGAGAGGCACAACACCCGCCTCGGCATCGCCCGCCCCGAGCAGGACGAGATCGCCGCCCTGTCCCACCAGCGGGCCGCCGCCGCGCAGCGGAACGGGATCTTCGAGGCCGAGATCACCCCGGTCGAGATCCCGCAGCGCAAGGGCGACCCGGTCCTGTTCGGCAAGGACGAGGGCATCCGCGGCGACACCACCGCCGAGTCCCTCGCCAAGCTGCGCCCGGCGTTCGCCGAGGACGGCACCATCACCGCCGGCTCCTCCTCGCAGATCTCGGACGGCGCGGCGGCCGTGGTCGTGATGAGCAAGGCCAGGGCGCAGGAGCTGGGCCTGGACTGGATCGCCGAGATCGGCGCCCACGGCAACGTGGCCGGGCCCGACAACTCCCTCCAGTCGCAGCCGTCCAACGCGATCCGGCACGCGCTGAAGAAGGAGGGCCTGGAGGTCTCCGACCTCGACCTCATCGAGATCAACGAGGCCTTCGCCGCGGTCGCCGTCCAGTCAATGAAGGACCTGGGTGTTTCCACCGAAAAGGTGAACGTCAATGGCGGCGCCATCGCGCTGGGTCACCCGATCGGGATGTCCGGCGCCCGGCTCGTGCTGCACCTCGCCCTGGAGCTGAGGCGGCGCGGCGGCGGTGTCGGCGCGGCGGCGCTGTGCGGCGGCGGCGGCCAGGGTGACGCGCTGATCGTGCGGGTACCCAAGGTCTGAGCCGGGTTCGTACGCGGGTTTGCAGGGTCTTCTCTCATGAACGGAGCTGTGATGCAGGACGTCTCCTCGCTGGTCGCCCAGGCCAGGGACGGCAGGCCGCGGGCCGTGGCCCGGCTGATCTCCCTGGTGGAGGGGGCGTCCCCGCAGCTCAGGGAGGTCATGGCGGCCCTGGCGCCGCTCACCGGGAACGCGTACGTGGTCGGTCTCACGGGCTCCCCGGGCGTCGGCAAGTCGACGTCCACCTCGGCCCTGGTGACCGCCTACCGCAAACAGGGCAGGCGGGTCGGCGTCCTGGCCGTCGACCCGTCCTCGCCCTTCTCCGGGGGCGCCCTGCTCGGCGACCGCGTCCGCATGTCGGAGCACGCCTCCGACCCCGGCGTCTACATCCGTTCCATGGCCACCCGCGGCCACCTGGGCGGCCTCGCGTGGGCCGCCCCGCAGGCCATCCGCGTCCTGGACGCGGCGGGCTGCGACGTGATCCTGGTCGAGACGGTGGGCGTGGGCCAGTCGGAGGTGGAGATCGCCTCCCAGGCCGACACCTCGGTGGTGCTGCTGGCCCCCGGCATGGGCGACGGCATCCAGGCCGCCAAGGCCGGAATCCTGGAGATCGGCGACGTCTACGTCGTCAACAAGGCCGACCGCGACGGCGCCGACGCCACCGCCCGCGAGCTGAACCACATGCTCGGCCTCGGCGAGTCCCGCGCCCCCGGCGACTGGCGCCCCCCGATCGTCAAGACGGTCGCCGCGCGCCAGGAGGGCGTCGACGAGGTCGTCGAGGCCCTGGAGAAGCACCGCGCCTGGATGGAGGAGCACGGCGTCCTGACGGCCCGCCGCCTGGCCCGCGCCTCCCGCGAGGTCGAGACCATCGCGGTCACGGCCCTGCGCGAACGCATCGGCGACCTCCACGGCGACCGCCGCCTGGACGCCCTGGCGGAACGCATCATCGCCGGCGAGCTGGACCCGTACCGGGCGGCGGACGAACTGGTGGAAGGGCTGACCGCTTCCGGTCCGTCCGGCGTCTGAGGACGAGGCCCGCAGGGCCGACGGGGGTCCGGGGGCGCAGCCCCCGGGGACGGGGAGGGAAGGGGCGGCGGGGGCGAACCCCCCGACGCCCGCCCCCACGCTCAGTCGTCGGAGTCGCCGTCGTCGTTCCGGTCTGCCGTGACCTTGGCGCTGCCCGGGTCGACCCGCCAGTCCCGCTCGTCCCCGCCGGAGGCGCGCGTCTCGGCCTCCCAGCCCTTGTCACCGTCGTCCAGGTCGAGGGAGACCACCGCCCCCTTGGCGGCAGCCGCCTTCGCGGCCTCCTCGGCCGTCACCGACGTCCCCTTCAGCGCGGCCCGCACCTCGGCGGTGTCGTCCTCGTCGTCCTTCTGGGCGCCCAGCACCTTGCCGCCGTCCGGGGCGACGCGCACGCTGTGCCACTTGTCCCCCTTGCCGAGGACGTCGACCTCCCAGGCCTCGTCGTCCAGCTCGGCGGAGACGGCGGTGCCCGGCGTGTGCTTCAGCGCGGCGGCGATGGCGTCGGCGGCGGTCACGTCACCGGAGACGGCACGTCCGTCACGGGTGTCGTCGCGCGCGTCGTCCTGCCCGTCGTCGTCCTGCCCGTCGTCGTCCCGCGCGTCGTCGTCCCCCGCCCGGTTCTCCGTCGCCGCCGACGTCGTCCCGTCGTCGTCCCCCGCGACCGCGAGGGCCGTCGCCGTACCGCCCCCGACCAGGGCCGCGGCCGTGACGACGGCGATCACGATGTTGCGCTTCATGTGGGTTCCTCCCGAGTCGCTGCGTTTCGCGCTGTACGGCATCAATCTCGCCGACCGACGCTGAGAGGAACCTGAAAGCGCCTGAAGGGATCTTCAGGTTCCCTTTGCGACCCTTGACCCCATGCGCCTGCTGATCGTGGAGGACGAAAAACGCCTCGCCCTCTCCCTCGCCAAGGGCCTCACCGCCGAGGGCTACGCCGTGGACGTCGTCCACGACGGCCGGGAGGGGCTGCACCGGGCCACGGAGGGGACGTACGACCTCCTGATCCTCGACATCATGCTGCCCGGCCTGAACGGCTACCGCGTCTGCGCGGCCCTGCGCGCCGCGGGACACGACGTGCCGATCCTGATGCTCACCGCGAAGGACGGCGAGTACGACGAGGCCGAGGGCCTGGACACCGGCGCCGACGACTACCTCACCAAGCCGTTCTCGTACGTCGTCCTCGTCGCCAGGATCAAGGCGCTGCTGCGCCGCCGGCCGGCCGCCGGGGCCTCCCCGGTCCATGTGCACGGCGACCTCAAGGTGGACACCGCCGCCCGCCGGGTCTTCCTGGGCGAGGACGAAGTGACCCTGACCGCCAAGGAGTTCTCGGTGCTCGAGCACCTGGTGCTGCGGGCCGGCGAGGTGGTCTCCAAGGCCGACATCCTCGAACACGTCTGGGACTTCGCCTACGACGGGGACCCCAACATCGTCGAGGTCTACATCAGCGCCCTGCGCCGCAAACTGCGCGCCGGTCTCATCCGCACGGTGCGCGGCGCCGGCTACCGCCTGGAGACGGCGCCGTGAGCCGCCTGTTCGGCTCCGTCCGCGCACGGGCGACGCTGGGCGCCACCCTCGTGGTCGCGGTCGCCCTCGTCGCGGCCGGCACCGCCGTACTGATGTCCCTGCGCTCCAACCTGATCGGCGAGGCCGGCACCCAGGCGGAGCAGTCCGCGCGGGCGGTCGCCTCCGAACTCGCCGCCCGGACGCCGTACGACGGACTGTCGGGGCTGGACGGCGAGGACCGCCCGGTGCAGATCCTCGACGAGGACGGACGACTGGTCGCGGCGAGCGAGGACCTGGAGCGGATCACCGGCACCGCGACGACCGACGTGACGCCGCGGCCGCCGAAGCCGGACGAGGACGGCGACGACGACTCCGGCGACGACCCGGACGACTCCGGCGCGCCCCTCGCCCCCGGCGAGATCGCCGACGAGACCACCTTCACCAACGGCTCCGCCACCATCGACGGCGACACCCAGGACTACCGCTTCGCCGCCCTGGAGGTGGAGACCTCCGACCGGGGCCGCCTCACCGTCCACGCGGGCGCCCCGCTCGCCGCCGAGCACAGTGCCGTGAGCACCACGCTGACCGGGATGCTCATCGGCCTGCCCGTCCTGCTCGGTGTGGTCGCCGGCGTGACCTGGCTGGTCACCGGCCGCGCCCTGCGCCCGGTGGAGGGCATCCGGAGCGAGATGGCCGCGATCACCGCCTCCGAGGACCTCGCCCGCCGCGTCCCCGAACCGGCGACCCACGACGAGATCGCCCGTCTCGCCCGCACCACCAACGAGACGCTCGCCGCCCTGGAGGCGTCCGTGGAGCGGCAGCGCCGGTTCGTCGCCGACGCCTCGCACGAGCTGCGCAGCCCGATCGCGTCCCTGCGCACCCAGCTGGAGGTGGCCGCCGCCCACCCCGAGCTGCTCGACCTGGACGGCGCCGTCGAGGACACCGTCCGGCTCCAGCGCCTCGCCGCAGACCTGCTGCTGCTCGCCCGGCTGGACGCGGGGGAGCGGCCCGCCGACGCCCGGGTCGACCTGGCCGCGCTGGCCCGCGAGGAGGCCGCGGGACGCACCGGCGTGACGGTGGACGCGGAGCCGGCGGAGGTGACCGGATCGCGGGGGCAGCTGGGGCGCGTGCTCGCCAACCTGCTGGACAACGGCGGGCGGCACGCCCGCGAGCGGGTCACCGTGACCGTGCGGCGGGAGGGCGGCTGGGCGGTCCTGGGAGTGGCCGACGACGGCGACGGGGTGGCCGAGGCCGACCGGGAGCGGATCTTCGAGCGGTTCGTACGGCTGGACGCCGCCCGCAGCCGCGACGACGGCGGGGCGGGGCTGGGGCTGGCGATCGCGAGGGACGTCGCCGTACGGCACGGCGGGACGCTCACGGCGGGTGCGGCGCCGGCCGGCGGAGCCCGGTTCGAACTCCGCCTGCCGCTCGCCCGCTGAAGGGCGTCAGTGACGTCCCCGCTGCCCCCGCAGGTGCTCCGCGATGGGCTTGAGGGCCTTGTCGAGCTCGGTGAGGGCCTCGGGGGAGAGCAGGTCGATGAAGTGCCGGCGCACGGACGCCACGTGATGGGGCGCGACCTTCTGCATGGTCTCCAGGCCGTGGTCGGTGAGGACCGCGTAGAGTCCGCGGCGGTCGGACTCGCAGTTCTCCCGCCGCACCAGGTCCGCGTTCTCCATGCGGGTGATCTGGTGCGAGAGGCGGCTCTTGGACTGCATGGTCGCGGAGGCGAGGTCGCTCATCCGCATCCGCCGGTCCTCCGACTCGGACAGATTCACCAGGATCTCGTAGTCGTTCATCGTCAGGCCGAACGGCTGCAGGTCCTTCTCGAGCTGGTACGTCAACAGCCTGTTGACCTCCAGGTGGGTGCGCCAGGCGCACTGCTCCGCATTGGTCAGCCAGCGGGTGGCCGTCTCGGTCTCCATGAATGAAGTCTACCTAAGAAAGTTGAATGGTGAACTAATAAGGCTTCCGTGTGACGTCGTGCTCAGGCGTTCGATGTCACACCCCGCACATTACCGCTCACAGCCCGAAGCGACGCTGGAGGTCTCCCAGCTGTCCGGGAAGACGCGGTGCGCCCGCACCCTGCCCGTGGCCACCCGGAACCCCGCTCCCGGGCACTCCGGGCTCGTGCGGGGTCACCCCCGTGGCCTGCTCCGCCATCAACGCCTCGGACGACTGGAGCAGCACCGTGCCCGCCCCCACGAACTCGAACTGGTGCTCCTCGCCGGAGGCCCCGCCGAGGCCCGTCAGCGCACGTAGACCGCCCATCACGCCGGTCATGTAGCCGTGGTCGTAGTGGTGGCACGGGGAGGGGCAGTCCGCCCATCCGACCAGCGCCTGCGGATCCACCCGGATGGGGGGCTCCATGAACACCACCGGACCGTTGGAGGCGGCCACGAACTTCCCGGTTCCGATCAGCGTCAGGAAACCCGGCACGATCGACTGCTTCAGCGACAGACTTGGCTGAAAAGCCAGCAAGTTGCCTGAGCGAATGGTCAGGTTGCCGTCTTCCAGATCGTACGAATTCACGTCGAAGGCCCGGTCGGCGAGGAGCATCTTGCCCGAGCCCTCCGCCACGACCCAGTCGCTCGCGTGCAGAGGCGAATGGAACGACGTACGGACGAGTCGGTCGAGCCGCCCGTGCCCGATGCCGTTGAAATCGATCGAACCGTAGTAGGCGATCATCTTCCCCTTCTGCATGAACCACTGGGTGCCCTTGAGCTCCACGCAGAAGGTGTAGGGATCGACGTTGTCGTCGGACGGCAGCGTCATCGGGTCGTGGACGGTGGCGCTCACAGCTTCTCCTCGGACGCCTGGACGTAGACGGCACCGCTGCCGCTCAGCTCCAACTGGAAGGCCTCGCCGGAGCCCCGGCCCACCATGTCCCGCCAGCCGAGGGCGGTGGACAGCTTGTTGCGGACGTCGCCGTGGTGGGCGACGTAGGCCTGCGGGTCGACGCGCACCGGCCGCTGCGGGGTGATCGGGAGCTCGATCACCCCTCCGTGGGCCATCACGGCGACCGCGCCGTGCCCCTTGAGCGAGGTCGTGAAGAGGCCCTGCCCGGAGACCTGCCCCCGGACCATCCCCATCACCCCGCCCTGCGAGCCGAGGAACACCGTCCCCTGCTCCAGGGTGCCCTCGAAGGCCAGCAGCCGGTCGGCCTCGACGTACAGCGTGTCCCCGGCGAGGTCGATCACCTGGATGTGGTGGCCGCCGTGTCCGAACAGGACGGTGCCGCTGCCCTCGACGGTCATCAGGGGCGTGTCCTCGTTCGCCACCCGCCGCCCGATCATCGACATCACCCCGCTCTGGCCGCCCGTCATGTTCGGGGTGAAGCCGACCTCCCCCTTGTACGCGAGCATCGCGCCGCGCTGGCTGAACAGCCGCTGACCCGGCGCCACGGTCGCCTCGATCATCTTCGAGTTGATCTCCCGGAAGCCCATGTCACACGTCCCCCGCGATCGTGTTCCGCTCACTGGGCTGCACGTAGACCAGCCCGTCGCCCTCGAACCGGATCTGGAAGGCCTCGCCGCCGCCCTCTCCCATCAGCGTGCGGAAGGTCACGCCCGACTGGAAGGACTGCCGCAGGTTCCCCTGGTGGGCCACGTAGGCGCCGGGGTCGACCGTCAGCGGGTACTGCGGGCTGACCCGGAGCAGCACGGCCGGCCCGTCCGACAGGAGCGCCGCCTGGCCGTGCCCCTCGACCGTGGTCGTGAACAGCCCGTTGCCCTGCGAGGCCCCGCGCACCCCCGTGAAACTCGTCCCGGTGCGCAGGCCGCCGTCGGTCGCCAGCAGGTTGCTGGACTCCACGTACAGCTTGTCGCCCTGCAGACCCACCAGATTGATCTCGGAGGCCCGGTCCGCGAAGAAGCAGGTCCCGTGCCCTTTCACCTCCATCAGCGTCATCTGCTCGCCCGTGAGCCTGCGGGTCACCATCCCCCTCAGGCCCTCACCGCCACCGCTGAGCTTCTTGAAGGCCATCTCGCCGTCGTACGCGACCATGGAGCCGTTCTTCGCCTTCACGGCGTCCCCGGTCATGTCGACGGCGAGCACCTTGCTGCTCTGAAGTCGGAACATCGCCACGACTGTGACGGTATCCGCACCTTCGCCCCCGCCGACAGATCCCGAAGGGGGAGTCGGACCCTGAACGGCCCCCTACGGGACCCCCTCCGGTGATCACGGACGGCGTTTGCCACAATGGCGGGGCGCTTGTGCGTGCGTTCACAAACCGTCCGACCCGTAGACGCCGACGTCTCTCCCACCGAAGGTGACCCGTGGACATCAAGACCGCCTCCGCCCTCCGCCGCCTCCGCCTGGTCTCGGGCCCCGAAGCGATCTCGTTCCTGCTGCTGCTCGTCTGCTCGGTCCTGAAGCGGACGACCGACTTCAACGCCGTCCCGGTGATGGGCGCGGTCCACGGCTTCCTCTTCGTCCTGTACGTGCTCTTCTGGGCCGACGCCTGGAACCGCGCCAAGTGGCCGCTGAAGACCGCCGCCTTCTACTTCCTGATGTCGGTCCTGCCGGTCGGAGGCTTCTTCGCCGACCGCCGGCTCAAGCGCGAGGCCGAGGACGCGGTGATCGCCTCCCGCGCCCGTAACGAGGGCGTGGTGAACGCATGATCGTCGCCTTCTCGGTGACACCGCTGGGCGTCGGCGAGGACGTGGGGGAGTACGTCGCCGACGCCGTGCGGGTGGTCCGCGAGTCCGGCCTGCCGAACCGCACCGACGCCATGTTCACCTCGGTCGAGGGCGAGTGGGACGAGGTCATGGACGTGGTCAAGCGCGCCGTGGCCGCCGTGGAGGCGCGTGCGCCCCGCGTCTCCCTGGTCCTCAAGGCGGACATCCGCCCGGGCGTGGAGGACGGTCTCACCTCCAAGGTGGAGACCGTCGAGCGGCATCTGGCGCGCGGCGACGGACGACCGCGGACCGATGAGTGAGACGGGGCTGACCGGCATATGACCGGCCGGTAGGGTCTGGTCCGTGCCGAAGCCGCTCAGTCTCTCGTTCGATCCCATCGCCCGCGCCGACGAGCTCTGGAAGCAGCGCTGGGGAAACGTGCCGTCGATGGCCGCGATCACCTCGATCATGCGGGCGCAGCAGATCCTGCTGGCCGAGGTGGACGCGGTCGTCAAACCGTACGGGCTCACGTTCGCGCGGTACGAGGCCCTGGTGCTGCTGACCTTCTCCAAGTCGGGCGAGCTGCCGATGTCCAAGATCGGCGAGCGGCTCATGGTGCACCCCACGTCGGTGACGAACACCGTGGACCGCCTGGTGCGCTCGGGTCTGGTCGCCAAGCGCCCCAACCCCAACGACGGCCGCGGCACCCTCGCGACCATCACCGACAAGGGCCGTGCGGTGGTCGAGTCCGCCACCCGCGACCTGATGGCCATGGACTTCGGCCTGGGCGCCTACGACGCCGAGGAGTGCGGCGAGATCTTCGCGATGCTCCGCCCGCTGCGGCTGGCGGCGGGGGACTTCGCGGAGGACTGACCCGGGACGAGATCTCCCGGAACGGGCCGTTACGCTCGACTCCATGAAGAAGAGCGTGTTCACCCGCTACCGGGTCATGGCCTACGTCACCGGTGTCCTCCTCGTCGCGCTGACCTTCGGCATGATCGGCAAGTACGTGCTCGACATGGGTGGCGCGGCCGACTTCACGCAGGTGGTCAGCATCGCCCACGGCTGGCTCTACGTGGTCTACCTGATCTTCGCCTTCGACCTGGGTTCCAAGCTGAAGTGGCCGGTGAAGAAGCAGCTCTGGGTGCTGCTGGCCGGCACCGTCCCCACCGCCGCGTTCTTCGTGGAGCGCCGGATCAGCCGCGAGCTGGAGGGAAGGATCGCGGACGAGGCGCCCGCGGTCGCGTAACGCGTCCCACCGCCGTACGGAGCAGCGTGCGGCGGTCTCCCATCGACATTTACTAGGACGTCCTAGTAAATTCGAAGCATGGACGCTGACGCCATCGAGGAGGGCCGCCGACGCTGGCAGGCCCGGTACGACGCCGCTCGCAAGCGCGACGCGGATTTCACCACGCTCTCCGGCGATCCCGTGGAGCCGGTGTACGGGCCCCGGACCGGGGACACCTATGAGGGGTTCGAGCGGATCGGCTGGCCGGGGGAGTACCCCTTCACCCGCGGGCTGTACCCGACCGGCTACCGGGGGCGGACGTGGACCATCCGGCAGTTCGCCGGGTTCGGCAACGCGGAGCAGACCAACGAGCGCTACAAGATGATCCTCGGCAACGGCGGGGGCGGTCTCTCCGTCGCCTTCGACATGCCGACGCTCATGGGCCGCGACTCCGACGACCCGCGCTCCCTGGGCGAGGTCGGCCACTGCGGGGTGGCGATCGACTCGGCCGCCGACATGGAGGTCCTGTTCCGGGACATCCCGCTCGGGGACGTGACGACCTCCATGACGATCAGCGGGCCCGCCGTGCCCGTCTTCTGCATGTACCTCGTCGCCGCCGAGCGCCAGGGCGTCGACCCCGCCGTGCTCAACGGCACGCTGCAGACGGACATCTTCAAGGAGTACATCGCGCAGAAGGAGTGGCTCTTCCAGCCCGAGCCCCATCTGCGCCTGATCGGCGACCTGATGGAGCACTGCGCGGCCGGCATCCCCGCCTACAAGCCGCTCTCCGTCTCCGGCTACCACATCCGCGAGGCCGGAGCGACGGCCGCGCAGGAGCTGGCGTACACGCTCGCGGACGGCTTCGGCTACGTGGAGCTGGGCCTCAGCCGCGGCCTGGACGTCGACGTCTTCGCCCCCGGCCTCTCCTTCTTCTTCGACGCGCACGTCGACTTCTTCGAGGAGATCGCCAAGTTCCGCGCGGCCCGGCGCATCTGGGCCCGCTGGATGCGGGACGTCTACGGCGCGAGGAGCGACAAGGCGCAGTGGCTGCGGTTCCACACCCAGACCGCCGGCGTCTCGCTGACCGCGCAGCAGCCGTACAACAACGTCGTGCGGACCGCCGTGGAGGCGCTGGCGGCGGTGCTCGGCGGGACCAACTCGCTGCACACCAACGCCCTCGACGAGACCCTCGCGCTGCCCAGCGAGCAGGCCGCCGAGATCGCCCTGCGCACCCAGCAGGTGCTGATGGAGGAGACCGGCGTCGGCAACGTCGCCGACCCGCTGGGCGGTTCCTGGTACGTCGAGCAGCTCACCGACCGCATCGAGGCGGACGCCGAGAAGATCTTCGAGCAGATCAAGGAGCGGGGTCTGCGCGCCCACCCGGACGGGCGGCACCCGATCGGGCCGATCACCTCCGGCATCCTGCGCGGCATCGAGGACGGCTGGTTCACCGGAGAGATCGCCGAGTCGGCGTTCCGCTACCAGCAGGCGCTGGAGAAGGGCGACAAGCGGGTCGTCGGCGTCAACGTCCACACCGGGTCGGTCACCGGCGACCTGGAGATCCTGCGGGTCAGCCACGAGGTGGAGCGCGAGCAGGTGCGGCTGCTCGGCGAGCGCAAGGCCGCCCGCGACGACGCGAAGGTGCGCGGCGCGCTCGACGCCATGGTCGCGGCCGCCCGCTCCGGCGCCAACATGATCGAGCCGATGCTGGACGCCGTGCGCGCGGAGGCGACCCTCGGCGAGATCTGCGACGTGCTGCGCGACGAGTGGGGCGTCTACACCGAGCCCGCCGGGTTCTAGACCCGACGCCGCTCGGTCGGGGCGGCGGGGGCGTCCGCCGACGCGGCCGCCCCCGCCGACGCGGCCGCCGCTCAGAGGTGTTCCGGGCGCGGAACCGGTGGCCTGCTCCGGGCCACGGCGACGTCCGTGCCGGAGACGGTGTCAGCGGCGGGTGATCTCCACGGTCACCTCGGCGGAGGCCGCGGTGTGCCAGGGGTCACCGGCGTACGTCACGCCGTACCTCACCTGACCGAGCCTCCTCGGTGTGTCGGTCACGGTGAAGGCGCCGTCGGCCGACACGGTGACGGTGCCCAGCGAGGTGCCTTCCGGAGCGGCGTCGTCGTAGCGCTTCACCGCGACGGCGGTGCCGGGAGCGAAGCCGGCCGCCGGAGCCAGGGTGCCGGTGACGGTCAGTTCCCGGTACCTCCTGCTGGTCGGGGGCGCATCGAGGGCAAGGGTGGTCCGCACGGTGGTGGCGGCCTGCCGCGCATGGAACCGGAGTCCCATGACGCCGGTCTGCTGCGTCACGGCGAAGACCCGGCTCCCGTCCGGCGCCCAGGCCAGCCCCTCGTCCACCAGTCTCTCGGTGCCACCGCCCAGCTCGACCGTGGTCAACGGAGCGGAAGCGCCCGGCGCGTAGAAGGACAGGTCCGGCACGTCGACGCTGGTGTTGGAGGTTCCTCCGGCCACCGTGCCGTCGGGTGCGACGGCGACGGCCAGGGGAGAGGGCGAGGCCGCGGGGGTTCCCTGGTCCGAGAGGTCGTCGAGGCGGAAGGCCTGGTAGCCGGAGGACATGAGGGCGGCCACGACGACGCTCCGGCCGTCGGGTGTCACGTCCAGGTCGCGCAGACCGCTCATCTCGGTCCCGGAGAAGACCCGTCGAGCTGACACCTCGGGTGATCCGCTGCTCACGTCGTACACCGTGAGGGTGTTGACGTTGGGGTTGCCCGTGCCGGCCACCAGCACGTCGGGGTCGGCGGGGGAGGCGACGAGATCCGCCCCCCAGTCCAGTGAGGCGTCCAGACCGAGCTCGATCTCCGGCTCGGCACCGGACACGTCGACCGCCCCGAGGTCCCCGGTGTCGCCGTGTCCGAACCACAGCTTCCCGCCCGCGAAAGCCAGGCTCCACGGGGCGGTGTCCTCGCCCACGAAGTACCGTGCGGTCTCCGTCAGCGTCGCGGTGTCGTACGCGACGATGGTGTCGATGTCCCGCGCGGCCACGTAGAGGGTCCGGGAGTCGGGCGAGAGGGCCAGCCCGCCGGCGCCCGGCAGGCCGCTCAGCCAGGTGCTGTTCCCGCCGTCGTAGTCCGTCACCACGACTCGGCCGTCCGCTCCCGCGGGCATGCTGAGGAAGACCTGCCGGTTGCTCCCGTCGACCTCCATGTCGGCGAGGGAGTACAACGGCAGCGGCACGCCGCCCTCCGCGAACGCCGTGGCGGCTCCCGGAACGGTCAGCAGCAGCGAGCCGAGAGCTGCGGTGAGCGTGGTGCCCAGCGCCCGTCTGAGTATGCGCAAGGTAGTGCCCTTCTGTGTCCCGTGCATCACGTCGGCACACCGGTTGGACGACCGGAGGGGACGACGCGGGGCGCCGCCCGCCAGGATTCTGCGGTGCGGAGTCCCTCGGATCACGTCGGCGCACCGGTGGGACGGACCGGAGGAGGGCGGCGCGGGGCACCATTCGCCGGGATTCCGCGGCGCGGAACCCGTCCACGGAGCCCCGCTCCACCACGGACCGATGCCGATGAGCGGCGAGCGGGCCACCCGGCCGGCCTCCGCCCCACCGGGCACAGCCCGCCGACCGGGGCGCCGCAGCGGGGCGGACGGCTCCTCATCTCGCCCCGGGAGACGCTCAGTCGAGGCAGAACTCGTTGCCCTCGATGTCCTGCATCACGATGCACGACTCGTCGTCCTCGTCGGCGTACAGCGTCCGCTCGTGCACCGCGCCGAGCGCGACCAGCCGTGCGCACTCGGCCTCGAGCGTGGCGAGGCGCTCCTCACCCACGAGCCCGGTACCGGCCCGCACGTCGAGGTGCACCCGGTTCTTGGCGGCCTTGCCTTCGGGAACGCGCTGGAAGAACAGGCGCGGGCCCACCCCTGTGGGGTCGACGCAGGCGAACCACGAGTCCCGCTGCTCGGGGGGCCGCGACTGCTTGTAGTCGTCCCACGTGGCGAACCCCTCGGGTGGCGCCGGTACGACGTACCCCAACACCTCGCACCAGAAGCGAGCGAGGCGCTCGGGCTCCGCGCAGTCGAAGGTGACCTGGAACTTCTTGACCGATGTCATCGGGGCACCGTAGCAAGGGGGTTCGTCGCTCGCCTCCCGATGGGGGCCCGGCGCGTGACCGGGTCACGGCTTGCGGGCCACCGCCCCGTACAGCGAGATCACCGCGTGCTCGTCGGCGGTCTCGCCGTGTGCGAGTTCGGGATGCCAGTCGGTCAGCTGGACCAGGCCCGGCGGCACCGGCTCCAGCCCTTCGAAGAAGCGGGCGATCTCCGCGCGGCCGCGCGGCGCGAGCGTGACGCCGCCCGCCTTGTACATCTCGACGCCGCGGCCGACCGCCTCCGGGTCGAAGTCCGCGGTGAGCTGCGACAGGACCAGGTAGCTGCCGGAGGGCAGCGCCCCGACGAGCCGCGCCACCAGCCCGTACGGGTCGTCCTCGTCGCCGAGGAAGTGCGTCAGCGCGACGAGGGACAGCGCCACCGGCCGGTCGAAGTCCAGCTTCTCGCGGGCCTGTTCCAGGATGCGGCCGGGTTCGCGCACATCGGCCTGCACGTAGTCGGTGACGCCCTCGGGGGTGCTGCGCAGCAGCGCCTCGGCGTGCTTCAGCACGATGGGGTCGTTGTCGGTGTAGACGACGCGGCACCCGGGCGCGATGCCCTGGGCCACCTGGTGCAGGTTGGGTTCGGTGGGGATGCCGGTGCCGATGTCCAGGTACTGGCGGACGCCCGCCTCGCCGGCCAGCCACCGGGTGACCCGCTGCATGAACCAGCGGTTGGTGCGGGCGACGTGCTGGGCCGTGCCGTCGACGCTCATGATCTGCCGGCCCAGTTCCTCGTCGACCGGGTAGTTGTCCTTGCCGCCGAGGAACCAGTCGTAGACCCGGGCCGGGTGCGGCCTGGAGGTGTCGATCCGCGCGGTGGCGGGTTCGGTTCCGGTCCCGGTCATGCGTGCCTCCCTGACTGCTCGGCGTCCCGTGCGTCCCCTGCCGCCCCGGTGCGGGGCGATCACGATCCTCGCAGCGCGCCGGGGGCGGTGACAGGCGACTACCGGCCGACCGTGGCCGGTTCGCGGCCGGTGCCGATCAGCCGGGGTCGGGGGCGGCGGGGGCGGCGGCCAGGCCCGACAGCAGGACCCGGGTGAAGCCGTGCACCCACTGCTCGTCGGCCGGTTCCGCGCTCACCAGGGTGCGGTGCACCACCGCGCCGGCCACCATGTCGAAGATCAGGTCGATGGTGCGGGCCGCCTCGGCGGCGTCGGCCGCCGGCGGCAGCTCGCCCCGTGCCTGCGCGCGTGCCCGGCCGGCGAGGACGAGACGCTTCTGCCGGTCCACGATCGAGGCGCGGATGCGCTCGCGCAGGGCGTCGTCGCGGGTGGCCTCCGCGACCACCGCCATCAGTCCGTTCCGGGCCTCCGGGCGGTCCAGGATCGCGGCGAACTGGAGCACCACGCCCTCGATGTCGGCGGCCAGCGAGCCGCGGTCGGGCAGGGTGAGCTCGTCGAAGAGTTCCGCGACCGCGTCCACGACCAGCTCGTTCTTGCCCGCCCAGCGCCGGTAGAGGGTGGTCTTCGCGACCCCGGCGCGGAGCGCCACGTCCCCCAGGGTGAGCTTGGACCACCCCAGTTCGACCAGAGCGGCACGGGTCGCGGCCAGGATCGCGGCGTCCGCGGCGGCGCTGCGCGGACGCCCGGCGCGACCGGCTGGGGTGCGGCTCTGCATGGCTCGACGATAACGGCGGACTCCTTGCGGCCCCACGTGAGGGAGATCACCGGGGCACCCTGTTCAGCGGAGCCCGGCCGGCATTACGCTACGACCAGTAGCGAAAGCACGCGTGACCGGCGTGCCCGAGCGACGACCACCGGCGTGGGGTGGGGACCCGGCGCCAGAAGCACACGTACGCCTGGCTTTGCCCGGGCGTTTTCACGCACGCGCGGTGTACGGGGGAGGATAGGCGCATGCAGCCACGGAACATGTCCATGAGCGGAGTCGTCGACCTCGCCGCGGTGAAGGCGGCCCAGGAGGCCAAGGCGAAGGCGGAGCAGGCGCGCGCGGAAGCGGCCCGGCAGGGCGGCGGGGGCGCGATCTCCCCGGCCGATCTCGTCATCGACGTCGACGAGGCCGGCTTCGAGCGCGACGTCCTGCAGCGGTCCACCGAGGTCCCGGTCGTCATCGACTTCTGGGCCGAGTGGTGCGAGCCCTGCAAGCAGCTGAGCCCGCTGCTGGAGCGGCTCACCGTCGAGTACAACGGGCGCATCCTCCTCGCCAAGATCGACGTCGACGCCAACCAGATGCTGATGCAGCAGTTCGGGATCCAGGGGATCCCGGCGGTCTTCGCGGTGGTGGCCGGACAGGCGCTGCCGCTCTTCCAGGGGGCCGCGGGCGAGGCGCAGATCCGCCAGACCCTGGACCAGCTGGTGCAGGTCGGCGAGCAGCGCTTCGGCCTGACCGGCCTCGCCGTCGACCCCGACGCCGAGCCGGGCGGCGGCGCGCAGGCCGCTCCGGCCGAGGCGGCCGGTCCGTACGACGCCCTGCTGGAGGCCGCCGTCCAGGCCCTGGACGGCGGTGACCTCGCCGGCGCCGTCCAGGCGTACAAGAACGTGCTCGCCGACGACCCGACCAACCCCGAGGCCACGCTGGGCCTCGCCCAGGCCGAACTGCTCCAGCGGGTGCAGGGCCTGGACCCGCAGCAGGTGCGCAAGGAGGCCGCCGAGAAGCCGGGGGACGCCGCCGCGCAGATCGCCGCCGCCGACCTGGACCTGGTGGGCGGTCACGTCGAGGACGCCTTCGGCCGGCTCATCGAGACGGTGGGGCGCACCGCGGGCGACGACCGAGACGCCGTGCGGGTGCGGCTGCTGGAGCTGTTCGAGGTGGTCGGCGCCGACGATCCGCGCGTGATCGCCGCGCGCCGGGCGCTGGCGCGGGCCCTGTTCTGAGCCACCGGGCGCCGTTGCCCGGTTCCGGTCGATTCGCCGGGGGCCCGGGCTCCTGGTGTCCGAGGTGCCGAACGGATCACGGATGCCGATGCGGCCGCGCTTTGCCAAATCTTGGCAATCGCGGCCGCTGTTACTGCCAGTAAGTCGCAGGCGGTGGTCTGTCTGGTTCTGTCCAGGGATCGGCTGTTCTGTGCGGCACTTTCCACGCACCCAGCGTCGCCGCGCGACGTCGGCGGGCAGCCGTGCGGTCATCCGGTCGTTACTAGCGAGTAACGAACCCCCTTGTGTCGACGGCGAGAATGCACCACGATCGGCGACGCTCGGTCCATTACCCGTACCCCCCGGCAGCCGGTCGGGCCGCGGGAACTCCTGGGTCCCCACCGAGCAGAACCGGCGGCAGTGACGCCGGTTCTCGGACAGGGGGGTCTTCGCCCACCCGGCGAAGCCTGTCCGGCAGGGTTGTGCGTGATGCGTGTCAGGCGCGACCAGTGGTTGTCGCTCGGGGGTGATCGCCGGTGATCGGGCGCGTCGTGCGCGCCGTCGAGCTCGGGCGCTCTCCTTCCCGAGGACGTAGCACTTCTCCCATCCCTGCCCTGCCGAGCCGCCGTCCACGGCGACGGGCCGGAGCAGGAGATGTACGTCCGAGAAGGAGGAAATATGGAGTCCCAAGTGCGTGGCGGGACCAGATGGAAGCGGTTCGCTGTGGTCATGGTGCCCAGCGTGCTCGCGACGGCGGCGGTGGGTGTCGGCCTGGCGCAGGGTGCGCTCGCGGCGTCGTTCAGCGTGTCCGGCCAGGAGTTCAAGGTGAGGGCCGACCACCTGTACGGTGAGGGTTTCGCCCAGTACGGCGGTATGGACGAGGGCTACACGTCGGTTCTCGGCAAGGAGAAGACGGATCGCCCGGTTGCGATCTCGTCGTTCAAGTACGCCGAGATCACCAAGATGTGCCAGTCGGTCAAGACGGTGATCCCGTTCGTCAACAAGACGGTCTACCTCCGTCTTGACGCGGGCCCGAACGAGGACCGCAAGGTCATCGCCAAGAACCTCTACATCGATGTGGCTCAGCTGGAAGCCGACGCGACGTTCAACGAGATCGACATCGGTGTGGCGGTCAAGGACCAGAACCGTGGTCCGGACGTGAAGCAGGACGGCACCTCGCTGCCGGGAGGCTTCGCCCAGCAGGCGAAGTCGGCCGACCTCTACAACGTCGAGCAGACGGCGTGGGCGACCACGGCCGGCACGTTCAAGCTCAGCGGTCTGAAGATGCGTCTCGGTGCGGACCCGGAGATGGAGTGTTTCTGACGGTCCCGTCCTCGGAGTGACCTCGGCCGGCTGAGTGGCCGAGGAGGGGTGGGGAGGCCTGGCCTCCCCACCCGCCCGGCCCGCCGTCCGGCGGCGGGCACGCGCTGATACCCAGACACTTCCGGCTTCTCCGTGCCTAGGCCGAGCCGGTACGTACGTCCACCGGACCAGGGAGCTGTTTTCCATGAGTGCCGAGACTCCGGTCCAGAGCGCCGGTACCTTCACCCGGCTGCGTCTGCGATTCCGCGACTGGCGGGGCACCCGGCCGTTCTGGGCCGGTCTGTTCACGCTGCTGGGCGGAATACCCATCGCTTACTTTCCCTACGCCACGCTCAAGCTGGGCCACATGTCGATCGCCATGGCGACGACGGCCGGCGCCGGATCGCTGATCATCGGTGTGCTGCTGTTCACGCTGGGGCTGACCATGTGGTTCCAGTCCGCCACCCGGGTCTTCGCCGGTGTCGCGACGATCCTGCTGGCCCTGGTGTCGCTGGTGATCTCCAACATAGGCGGCTTCCTGATCGGCTTCCTGTTCGCGCTGGTCGGCGGCGCCCTCGCTCTCTCCTGGGCGCCGGGCGAGCCTCCGGTCGAGGCGGCGGGCGAGCACGACGGCGCCGACGCGCCCACGGGTGAGGCGGCGCCGGACGACACGCTCCACGACCCCGCCGTGGCGCCGCGGTTCCCGGCCGTCCCCCTGGAGAAGGGGGAGGACGGGGAGGCGGACGGCGTCCGGGCCGCGGGGGGTCACCGTGTCGGCTGAGGAGGCGCGCGGGCCGCGTCACGCGGCTCCGAGGAAGCCGCTGCTCACCAGGTTCCACGTGCCGAGCGGCAAGGCGATAGCCCTGGCGGCGATGCCCACGGCGGTCCTCATGGGGATGGGGTTCACGCCGACGCTGGCCCTCGCCGACGGCAACGACGGGACGCCGCCGGCGAACAGCCTGACCCTCGAGGAGTACCAGGCCTGCCTGGAGGTCATCAAGGACGCCGGGAAGGACGACGCCTCCACGTCGCCCACGCCCTCCGCGTCGGCGAGCGCGTCACCGGACGAGGAGCCCTCGGCGGAGACCCCCGACGAGCAGAAGGCCCCGGAGGCGGACCAGGGCACGGACGCGGACCAGGGCACCGACGAGGACACCTCCTCGTCCTCTTCGTCGGATTCAGGTTCCGACGACGAGGACGAGCCGGCGCCCGCTCCCTCCGCCTCCGCCTCCGAGGACACGGCCGAGCCCGCGCCCACCCCCTCGAAGACCGACCGCAACCTCCTGGAGGGTCTCGGGGACGCCCTCAAGGACGTCTTCACTCCCAAGGACAAGAAGACCGAGGCGAGCCCCGCCCCGTCCGCCTCCGCCACCGAGGAGGCGGAGGAGAAGGCCGAGAAGACGGCCGGCACCGCCGAGAAGACCATCGAGAAGGTCACCGAAGAGGCGAAGGACACCGCCGGGGACACCGGCGACAAGGCCTCGGAGACCGCCGAGGACACCAAGGAGACGGCCGAGGAAGCCGCCGGGGAGGTCACCGAGGAAGCGGAGACCCCCGAGGCCACCGCCTCTCCCAGCCCCTCCGCGTCGGCCGCGGTCGACCCCGAGGACTGCCCGGTCGCCACCGACGCCGAGGGCGGCGTCGACAACGAGATCCTGCTGCCCGACGACCCCTGGACCCTCAACGCCAGCTCGCTGACGCTGAAGGGCGCCTCCTACAAGGGCATCGTCGAGGTGCGGACCGTCGGCGGCGCCACCAAGAGGGTGCTGAAGTACGTCATCTCCCACGGCACCGACATCGGCGACCTGCACCAGACGGTCACGGACAAGCGGACCGGCGCGACCCACCACGTGCGGGCGGCCAAGGGGTCGATGTCCACCATCACCGACGGCGACACCGTGATGTACACCGAGAGCATCTCCGGCAACCTGCTCGGCCTGATCCCGATCACGTTCGACCCGGAGCACCCGCCGCCGCTGGACATCCCGTGGATCCACTTCACCGAGGTGACGGTGAAGCAGGCCGGCCAGTTCGGCGGCACCCTGCACATCCCCGGGCTGCGGCAGTACATCACCCGCTGAACGCCTCCGGACCCTCCCGGGAGCCGCAACACCGAGGGCGCCCCCCGTCGCAGGGGGCGCCCTCGGTGTCGTACCGGACCCTCACGGTCAGGCGGTCGCCTCGCCCAGGTGGTGGACGCGGACCATGTTGGTGGTGCCGGGGACGCCGGGGGGCGAGCCGGCCGTGATGATCACGATGTCGCCCTCGCTGAAGCGGTTCAGCTTGAGCAGCTCCTGCTCCACCAGCGCGACCATCTCGTCGGTGCTGTTCACGAACGGCGCGACGTACGGCTCCACGCCCCAGCTGAGCGCCAGCTGGTTGCGGGTCGACTCGTCCGTGGTGAACGCCAGGATCGGCTGGGCGGCGCGGTAGCGGCTCAGCCGCCGGGCCGTGTCGCCGGACTGGGTGAAGGCGACCAGGCCCTTGCCGCCGAGGAAGTCGGCGATCTCGCAGGCGGCGCGGGCCACCGAGCCGCCCTGGGTGCGCGGCTTCTTGCCCGGCACCAGCGGCTGCAGGCCCTTGGAGAGCAGCTCCTGCTCGGCCGCCTGGACGATCTTCGACATCGTCCGCACGGTCTCGATCGGGTACGCGCCCACACTCGACTCGGCCGACAGCATGACCGCGTCGGCGCCGTCCAGGATCGCGTTGGCCACGTCGGAGGCCTCGGCGCGGGTCGGCCGCGAGTTGGTGATCATCGACTCCATCATCTGGGTCGCCACGATCACCGGCTTGGCGTTGCGCCGGCACAGCTCGATCAGGCGCTTCTGCACCATGGGGACCTTCTCGAGCGGGTACTCGACGGCCAGGTCGCCGCGCGCGACCATGACGGCGTCGAAGGCCGCCACGACGCCCTCCATGTTCTCCACCGCCTGCGGCTTCTCCACCTTGGCGATGACCGGGACGCGGCGCCCCTCCTCGTCCATCACGCGGTGGACGTCGGCGACGTCCTTGGCGTCCCGGACGAAGGACAGCGCGACCAGGTCGCAGCCCATCCGCAGGGCGAACCGCAGGTCCTCGATGTCCTTCTCGGACAGCGCGGGCACGTTCACCGCCGCGCCGGGCAGGTTGATGCCCTTGTGGTCGGAGATGACGCCGCCCTCGATGACGATCGACTTCACCCGCGGGCCCTCGACGTCCAGGACCTTCAGCTCGACGTTGCCGTCGTTGATGAGGATCTGGTCGCCGCGCGAGACGTCGCCCGGCAGGCCCTTGTAGGTCGTGCCGCAGATCGTCTTGTCGCCCGGGACGTCCTCGGTGGTGATGGTGAACTCGTCACCGCGCACCAGCTCGACGGGCCCCTCGGCGAAGGTCTCCAGGCGGATCTTCGGGCCCTGGAGGTCGGCGAGGACGCCGATGGCCCTGCCCGTCTCCTTGGCGGCGGCACGGACCCGGTCGTACCGGCCCTGGTGCTCGGCGTGCGAGCCGTGGCTGAAGTTGAAGCGGGCCACGTTCATGCCGGCCTCGATCAGGGCGACAAGCTGCTCGTGGGAGTCGACCGCGGGGCCGAGAGTACAGACGATTTTCGAACGGCGCATGGGGCGATCCTATCGGTTTGTTTCGCAGCGGAATATTCCGGCTGGCGGAAAATACATATGAGGAAGTCCCTGCTCAGTTGTGCTTTCCGACCAGTGCGTATGTCTGTTGAGCGATCTCCATTTCCTCGTCCGTCGGCACCACCGCGACCGCGACCCGCGCGCCCTCGGGCGAGATCAGCCGGGGCCCGCCGCCGCGCACGGCGTTGCGCCCGCCGTCCACCGCCAGGCCCAGCCCCTCCAGGCCCGCCACGGCCGCCTCCCGCACCGGGGCGGCGTTCTCGCCGACCCCGGCGGTGAAGGCCACCGCGTCCACCCGACCGAGAACGGCGTAATAGGCGCCGATGTACTTCTTCAGACGGTGAATGTAGATGTCGAACGCGAGCTCCGCCCGTGCGTCGCCCTCGTCGATCCGGCGCCGGATCTCCCGCATGTCGTTGTCACCGCACAGTCCGACCAGACCGCTCTTCTTGTTGAGGAGAGTGTCGATCTCGTCGGCGGACATTCCGCCAACACGCATCAAATGGAAGATGACGGCCGGGTCCATGTCTCCGGACCGCGTACCCATCACGAGCCCCTCCAAGGGTGTCAGCCCCATGGAGGTGTCCACGCAGCGCCCGCCCCGCACGGCCGAGGCGGACGCCCCGTTGCCCAGGTGCAGCACGATGACGTTCACCTCCTCGGGCGTCTTCCCCAGCAGCTTCGCGGTCTCCCGCGAGACGTACGCGTGCGAGGTGCCGTGGAAGCCGTAGCGGCGGATGCGGTGCGCGTCGGCGGTCTCGACGTCGATCGCGTAGCGGGCCGCCGCCTCCGGCATCGTGGTGTGGAAGGCGGTGTCGAAGACGGCGACCTGCGGCAGGTCCGGGCGCAGCGTCATGGCGGTGCGGATGCCGGTGAGGTTGGCCGGGTTGTGCAGCGGCGCCACCGGGATCAGCCGCTCGACCTCCGCCAGCACCCGGTCGTCGATCACCGTCGGCTCGGTGAAGCGCTTGCCGCCGTGCACCACCCGGTGGCCGATCGCGGCCAGCTCGGGGGAGTCGAGGCCGAGACCGTCGGCGGCCAGCTCCTCGGCCATCGCCTTCAGGGCGGCGCCGTGGTCGACGACCTGCCCGGTGCGCTCCCGGGTCTCCCCGCCCGCCGCGAGCGGGGTGTGCCGCACCAGGGAGGTCCGCTCGCCGATCCGCTCGACCAGCCCGGCGGCCAGCCGGCTGCTGTCGCGCATGTCCAGCAGCTGGTACTTCACCGACGAGGAGCCGGAGTTGAGGACGAGGACACGCGTGGAGCTCACTGGGCGGTCGCCTTCTCGGTCGGGGACTGGGCCTGGATCGCCGTGATGGCGACGGTGTTCACGATGTCCTGGACCAGGGCGCCCCGGGACAGGTCGTTGACCGGCTTGCGCAGGCCCTGGAGCACCGGCCCGACGGCGATGGCGCCGGCCGAGCGCTGCACGGCCTTGTAGGTGTTGTTGCCGGTGTTCAGGTCGGGGAAGATCAGCACGGTCGCCTGGCCGGCCACCTCCGAGCCCGGCAGCTTGGTCGCCGCGACCGACGGCTCCACGGCCGCGTCGTACTGGATCGGTCCCTCGATCCGCAGCTCGGGCCGGCGCGCGCGCACCAGCTCGGTGGCGGCGCGCACCTTGTCGACGTCGGCGCCCGTACCGGACGTGCCGGTCGAGTACGACAGCATCGCGATCCGCGGCTCCACCCCGAACCGCGCGGCCGTGACCGCCGACTGCACGGCGATGTCGGCGAGCTGCTCGGCGTCCGGGTCGGGGTTGACCGCGCAGTCGCCGTAGACCAGCACCTTGTCGGCCAGGCACATGAAGAAGACGGAGGAGACGATGTCCGCGTCCGGCTTGGTCTTGATGATCTCGAAGGCCGGCCGGATGGTCGCCGCCGTGGAGTGCACCGAGCCGGACACCATGCCGTCGGCGAGCCCTTCCTCCACCATCAGCGTGCCGAAGTAGTTGACGTCGGAGACGACGTCGTAGGCCAGCTCCACGGTGACGCCCCGGTGGGCGCGCAGGGCCGCGTACTTCTCGGCGAAGGAGTCGCGCAGCTCGGAGGTGGCCGGGTCGATCAGCTGGGTGTCGCCGAGGTCGATGCCGAGGTCGGCGGCCTTCTTGCGGATCTGGTCCACGTCGCCGAGCAGCGTCAGCTCGCACACGCCCCGGCGCAGCAGCACCTCGGCCGCGTGCAGCACCCGCTCCTCGACGCCCTCGGGGAGCACCACCCGGCGCAGGTCGGAACGGGCCTGCTCCAGCAGCTTGTGCTCGAACATCATCGGGGTGACGCGGTCGCTGCTGGGCGCGGAGACCCGCTTGGTGAGGTCCGCGGTGTCGGCGTACCGCTCGAAGAGGCCGAGCGCCCGTTCCGCCTTGCGCGGGGTGGCCGCGTTCAGCTTCCCCTCCAGGGAGAACAGCTGCTCGGCGGTGGGGAAGCTGTTGCTCGGCACCGAGAGCACCGGCGTGCCGGGCGCGAGACGGTCGGCGAGGGTGAGGATGCGCTCGCCGGGCACCTCGTCCAGGGTCAGCAGCACCCCGGCTATCGGCGGGGTGCCGGCGCTGTGCGCGGCCAGCGAACCGACGACCAGGTCGGCGCGGTCGCCCGGCGTGACGACCAGGCAGCCCGGCGTCAGGGCGGCGAGGAGGTTCGGCAGCATGGCGCCGCCGAACACGAAGTCCAGGGCGTCGCGGGCGAGTCCCGAGTCGTCGCCGAGCACCACCTTCGCGCCGAGGGCGTGGACGATCTGGGAGACGGTCGGGGCGGACAGCGCCGGCTCGTCGGGCAGCACGTAGCAGGGCACCGGCAGCCGGGTGGCGAGCCGCTCGGCGATCTCGTCCCGCTCCTCGACCGCGACCCGGTTGACCACCATGGCGAGCACGTCGCAGCCCAGGGTGTCGTAGGCGCGGTAGGCGTTGCGGGTCTCGGCGCGCACCGACTCGGCGGTCTGCCTGCGGCCGCCGACGACCGGGATCACCGAGGCGCCGAACTCGTTGGCGAGCCGGGCGTTCAGCGACAGTTCGTCCGGGAACTGGGTGTCGGCGTAGTCGGTGCCGAGGACCAGGACCACGTCGTAGTCGCGGGCGACCCGGTGGAACCGCTCGACGAGGGTGGACACCAGCTCGTCCGTGCCCTGCTCGGCCTGGAGGGCGGACGCCTCCGCGTAGTCCAGGCCGTAGACGGTCGACGGGTCCTGCGCGAGCCGGTACCGGGCCCGCAGCAGTTCGAAGAGGCGGTCGGGCCCGTCGTGCACCAGGGGACGGAAGACGCCCACCCGGTCGACCTGCCGGGTCAGGAGCTCCATGACCCCGAGTTCGACGACCTGGCGGCCGTCACCGCGGTCGATACCGGTCACGTACACGCTGCGGGTCACGCGCGCTCTCCGTTTCGTCGAGGCCGCAAGGGTCTTCGGCGGGGTCACAAAATTCGCCCACCCAGGTGAGCGAACCCCTCTTGACAATACCTCCGGCGCTGGCTAGGACGCCCGCCCGTAGGGCGTCGGCGGCGCCCGGGGGGACGTGAAACAATCGGGACTGGCTCACCGGTATCGACAGCGACCAGGAGACACGGCACGATGCGCATAGGAGTACTCACCGCAGGCGGCGACTGCCCTGGACTGAACGCCGTGATCCGGTCGGTCGTGCACCGGGCGGTCGACAACTACGGCGACGAGGTCATCGGCTTCGAGGACGGCTACTCCGGCCTGCTGGACGGCCGCTACCGCCCGCTCGACCTCAACGCGGTCAGCGGCATCCTGGCCCGCGGCGGCACCATACTGGGCTCCTCCCGGCTGGAGCGCGACCGCCTCCGCGAGGCCTGCGAGAACGCCTCCGACATGATCCGCGACTTCGGCATCGACGCGCTGATCCCGATCGGCGGCGAGGGCACGCTCACCGCGGCCCGCATGCTCTCCGACGCGGGCCTGCCGGTGGTCGGCGTCCCGAAGACCATCGACAACGACATCTCCTCCACCGACCGCACCTTCGGCTTCGACACGGCGGTCGGCGTCGCGACCGAGGCGATGGACCGACTCAAGACCACCGCCGAGTCCCACCAGCGCGTGATGGTCGTCGAGGTCATGGGCCGGCACGCGGGCTGGATCGCCCTGGAGTCCGGCATGGCCGCCGGCGCCCACGGCATCTGCCTGCCCGAACGTCCTTTCGACCCGGCCCAGTTGGTCAAGATGGTCGAGGAACGCTTCTCCCGCGGCAAGAAGTTCGCGGTGATCTGCGTCGCCGAGGGCGCGCACCCGGCCGACGGCACCATGGACTACGGCAAGGGCGAGATCGACAAGTTCGGCCACGAGCGCTTCCAGGGCATCGGCACGGCCCTGGCGTACGAGCTGGAGCGGAGGCTCGGCAAGGAGGCCAAGCCGGTCATCCTCGGCCACGTCCAGCGCGGCGGCGTGCCGACGGCGTACGACCGGGTCCTCGCCACCCGCTTCGGCTGGCACGCGGTGGAGGCGGCGCACCGGGGCGAGTTCGGCAAGATGACCTCGCTGCGCGGCACCGACATCGTGATGGTGCCGCTGGCGGAGGCGGTCACCGAGCTGAAGACGGTCCCGAAGGACCGGATGGACGAGGCGGAGTCGGTCTTCTAGACCGGGTGCGCCGGAGGGCGGGAGGGGTCCTCGCCCCGCCCTCCGGGTGCTGTCGGCGCATCGCGCCGCCGTTCGATGAGGGGAGCGTTCCTCCCGGCGTGACGCCGCCCGTGCGGTGTTCCGCCGGGAGGAACGCTCCCCTCGCGCTGCCGGAACCGGCCTCGCCGTGGGCGGAGTTCCACGGCGGCCCCTCCACGGGTGTGACCTGAGTTACACATCCCGTACTGTCGTGCAACCTTCACCCGTTCGTGTGGGTCTCTCGTGTGCCGCCTGTCCGGGCGGCGGGCTTCCCGCCCCGTTCCCCCTCCTTACGCAGAAGGACCTCGCGAACTGACATGCGCACACCACGGCATTTCTGGAAGGCGTCCGCGGTCGTCGCGGCCGGCCTGTCCGGGGCACTCGTCCTGCAGGCCATGACGGGACAGGAGAGCGACGGCTCCCACGCCGGCGGTGCGCCGGGGCCCGTCACCAGCAAGGCGGATACCACCGAGCTGCGGGTCTCCGGGGACGGGACCTCCGCCGCCCTGGGCAAGCGGGACACCGGGCCGTTCAGCATGCTCGGCGTGACCTGGTCCGACCCCTCCGCCCGCGTCGGCGGCACGGTCGAGGTCCGCACCCGGGCCGCCGGCACGCAGAACTGGTCGCGGTGGCTGACGCTGGACGGCGACAGCGGCCAGGGCGAGAACGGCGCCGCGCGCGGCGGCACCGAACCGGCGTGGGTGGGCCCGTCCGACGGCGTCGAGGTACGGGTCGACGGAAAGGACTCGGCCAGGCTGCCGAAGGGCCTGCGACTGGACATGGTCGACCCCGGCAGCGGCGAGGTCACCGCGCTGGAGCCGGCGGCGTACGTGGCCGAAGGGGCCGAGGAGAGCGAGGAGCCCACCTCCTCGGCCACCGAGCCGGAGACCGGCACCGGCACCGAGCCGCAGCCGGACGCCACCGTCCCGGAGACCCCCGCCTCCGAGACGCCGCCCGAGCCGTCCCCCTCCGAGCCCTCGGCGCCGCAGCCCTCGGTGACCGAACCGTCGGCCCCCGCCTCGCCGTCCGCCCCGGCCACCTCCTCGCCCACCGCCTCCCCCAGCCCCTCGGAGAGCGTCCCGCCCGCGCCGCCGTCCACCGCGCCGCGCCCGCCGATCACCTCCCGCGCCGCCTGGGGCGCGGACGAGTCGATCAGCCCGGAGGAGCCGGGCTACCTGCCCGACGGGAAGATCAAGGCGGTCGTGGTGCACCACACCGCCGAGTCCAACGACTACACCTGCGCCCAGGGCCCGGCCGTGGTGCGCGGCATCTACGCGTACCACGTGAAGCAGCTGGGCTGGAAAGACCTGGGCTACAACTTCCTGGTCGACAAGTGCGGCACGGTCTACGAGGGCCGCAAGGGCGGAGTCGACCGGCCGGTGATGGGCGCCCACGCCTACGGCTTCAACAGCGAGACCACCGGCATATCCGTGCTGGGGACCTACACCTCCACCGCGCCCTCCACGGCCGCCATGACCTCCGTCGCCCGGATCGCCGCGTGGAAGCTCGGCCAGTACGGCGTCGCCCCCACCTCCACCGCCACCCTCACCGCGGGCGACAGCGGCCGCAGCTACTCCGGGAAGACCTGGACCAAGGGCGCCCGGCTGACCCTGCCCGCGATCCACGGCCACCGCGACGGCTACAACACCCAGTGCCCCGGTGACGCCTTCTACAACAAGCTCGCCACCGTCCGCACCTGGGCGGGCGGACCGGTCTCCGGCCTCACCCTGAAGTCCGTCACCGGCAACAACACCTCCGGCACGACCACCTACACCAAGGCCGCCGTCACGGCGAACTGGTCGGCCACCACCCCGGCCGCGCTCGTCGCGAAGTACGAACTCCTGGTGAACGGCAAGACCGTGGCCACCACCGCCGGCACCGCCACCTCCGCCAAGGCCACCCTGGCCGCCGGCACCCACAAGGTCGCCGTCCGCGCCGTCCACCTGTCGGGCAGGACGACCACCACGGCGGCCGCGACCGTCGTCGCCGAGAGCACCGCCCCCACCTTCACCACCAAGCCGAACCTGGCCCTGCGCACCGGCACCGTCAACACCGCCGCCGTTCCGCTGACGCTGAAGTGGAAGGCCGCCGACGGCGTCGCGCTGAAGGAGGTCCGGCTCACCGCCCCGACCGCCAAGACCTACGGGCCCACGACCACCAGCGCCAACCACACCGCCAAGTCCGGCTCCGCCACCACCTGGTCGATGAAGGCCTACGACCGGGCCGGCAACACCGCCACCGCCTCGGTCGCCGGCACCCCGGTCATCCTCCAGGAGAGCTCCGCCACCAAGTCGGGCAAGTGGACGACCAAGTCCTCCTCCAGCTACCTCGGCGGCAAGTCGTACACCAGCTCCTCCAAGAACGCCTCGCTGAGCTGGACCTTCACCGGCCGCTCCGTCGCCTGGACGGTCTCCCGCGCCAGCACCTCCGGCCAGGCCCACGTCTACGTGGACGGCAAGAAGACCGCCACCGTGGACCTGAAGTCGTCCACCACCAAGTACCGCGACGCGATCTGGACCAAGACCTGGAGCGGCAGCGCCAAGCACACGGTCAAGATCGTCGTCGTCGGCACCAAGGGCCGTCCGACCCTCACCACGGACGGCATCGTCTACCTGAAGTAGCGGCCCTCCGCCCCCGGCGGACCACGACGGCCCGGGGCCCGACCGCGTGCGTGCGGTCGGGCCCCGGGCCGTCGAGCGCCGAGGGCCGCCCGTGCCCCCTCTGCTGATCGGCCCGCTCGGGAACACCGCTCCGCTCGCCGAGCTGACCGGCAAGCGACGCGCCGGCCAACCCGTCCCCCCGGAGACACGGACGAGCGTTTCCTGGTCGCCGTGGTGGCCGGGGCCACCGACACGGCGCTCCGCGAAAGTTCCTCCGGGCCTCCGTCCGTGACCGCCCGCGGTCGGCCTGTGGCCGCGCCGTCTCCATGACCGACCGCTGCACCCCTCCCGCCAGTGGCGTTTTCCCGTGAAAACTGCCACGCTGCCGCGATGTTCAGTACTCCGTACCTGGGATCGGGCCCGTACTGCTACACCAACGCACTGGCCATGATGATGGGGGCCGACGCACCCGAGCCGGCGGTGCTCGAAACCGTTACCGGCAGCCCGTTCGGCATGCAACTTCTGGGCGGCGCATTACCGTTCTTCGACCCCTATGGCTGGACGCCGGAGATCGGCGTGCGCGATGCCCTGACCGCGCTCGGCTGGACGGCGCGCACCTTCAGCGGAGACGACGCCGACCGTGCGCTCGGCCGTCTCACCTCGTTGCTGGAAACCGGACCGGTCATGATCGGCCCGGTCGAGATGGGGTATCTGCGCTATCAGCCGGGCAAGACCGGCCCCATCGGCGCCGACCATTACCTCGTCGCCCTCGGTGTCCGGGACGACCACATCACCGTGCACGACCCGCAGGGCTACCCCTACGCGCGGCTGCCGCTGCCCGACTTCATGGACGCCTGGCGCGCCGATACAGTCGACTACGGACAGCCGTACACGATGCGCACCGGCTTCACCCGGATCGCCTCCGTCAGCGCCTCCGCCGCGGTCACCGCCGTCCTGCCCCGTGCACTCGCCTGGGTCACCGCCGATCCGCAACCCTCCATGCCGTCAGGCAGCCTCGCCAACGGCCACGCCGCCCACGGCCTGGCCGAGCTGCTCGACACCGACAGCGAAGAACTCACCGGGCACTTGGTTCACTTCGCCGTTCGCGTCGGTGCCCGACGACTTGCCGACGCCGCCGCCTGCCTGCACCGCGCAGGATGCAACGCCGCGGCAGCCACCATGGACCGCCAGGCCCGCCTTGTCGGCGCGCTGCAGCATCCCCTTGCCACAGGCGACACCCGCGCGGCTCAGCGCACCTTGAGAGCTCTGGCACCGACCTATGACACCTTGCGCCTGGACCTGCAACGCAGCCTTGCCGTTGACGTTTGAACCGGCCACCACGCCATAGGAGCACCGCTGGTGGCTTTGGCCCACGTTCGATGGCGACACATCGTGCGCGTCGAGCACTTCTGCCCCGCGGAAAGCGCGGCTGGCGCTCTGACTTCGATGTCCCGCGACGAACGACATCGCACCGGGGCACCGGCCCTGACGTCCCGAACCTCCACGACAGCCAGGCCCTCAAGCCCCTGGTCCGTGGCGTTCCGCCGATCCGCTCCCGCCGCGGCCCACGCAGGCGCCGACCCGCCGAACTCCACGGCGACAAGGGCTGCGACCACGACGACTTGCGCCGCCGGCTGCGCAGGAGGGGCATCCGGCGCCGCTGTCGCCCGCAAGGGCATCGAGTCCTCCACCCGGCTCGGCCGGCACCGCTGGACCATCGAGCGCGTGGCGCCCTCGGAGCTGATCCGGTCGTCAGGAGTGCCGGAGAAGACGGGGCGCGGGCCGATGAGTTCCTTCATGATCGGCAGTCGTAGGTGATGGCCGGTGCGCCGCGGTCGCGAGTGCGGCCGAAGCGTCCACCGGTCCGACCTGCCGAGAACCGGACACGAGCCACCGAGGAACCTCAGATGCGCACCCTGATCAGCACCGCCTTCATCTCGCTCGACGGCGTCGTGGAGGCCCCGGGCGGCGAGCCCGGCTACCGGAACTCCGGCTGGACCTTCAAGGACGTCGAGTTCCTCCCCGAGGCGTTCGACATCAAGGGCCGCGAGCAGAAGGAGGCCACGGCGATGCTGCTGGGCCGGACCAGCTACGAGGCGTTCAGCCCGGTGTGGCCGGACATGGCGGACTTCGCCGACTACAAGACGATGCCGAAGTACGTCGTCTCCACCACCCTCAGCGAGGACGAACTGGTGTCGGGCTGGGGCGAGACGACGATCCTGCGCTCGCTCGACGAGGTCGCCGCCCTGAAGGAGACCGAGGGCGGCCCGATCATCGTCCACGGCAGCGCCGCCCTGAACCGGAGCCTCTCGGACGCCGGCCTGATCGACCGCTACCACCTGCTCGTCTTCCCGCTCCTGCTCGGTGCGGGCAAGCGCCTGTTCAGCGACACGGACAAGGACACCCAGAAGCTGAAGCTGGTCGAGCACGAGGCGTACGCCAACGGCCTGCAGAAGAACGTGTTCGACGTCGTCCGCTGACCCGGCTCCCGCACCCGCCCTGCGGTCGCGTCATCGGACACGGCACCGGTCGGAAGGTCCGCTCAGCGGCCGTCGGGCCACTGAGCGGACCAGAGGAGGATGCCCCCGATGTGGACGGTCGCGGTCCTCTCGTGGCAGGCGGCGATGCCGTGCTCGCACGGACGTTCCCGGAGCGCACGGGACGAACGAGCCTTGTCCGCAAGGACCACGTCCGGCCTGGTGCGGGGGCGCCCTCCCCACGAGGCCCACACCGTCAGCGCCGCACTGTCCCACCCGCGAATTCCTTGACGCCCGGACAGGTCCTACCCCCCCTTCCCCACCCCCCGGACCCACCGGTACACCAGCTCCGGCCGCCCCACCTGCCCGTAGACCGGCGCCCGCCCGGCCCTCCCCGCCTCCACCAGGTGCTCCAGGTACCGGCGGGCCGTGATCCGGGAGATCCCCACCGCCTCGGCGACCCCCGCCGCCGTCAGCCCGTCCTCCACCTCCCGCAGCGCCCCCGTCACCCGCTCCAGCGTCGGCCCGCTCAGCCCCTTCGGCAGCGCGGCCGGCCCCGGCGCCCGCAGCGCCGCCAGTGCCCTGTCCACCTCGGCCTGGCCGCTGGCCTCGCCCACCGCCGAGTGGAACTCGGCGTAGCGCACCAGCCGGTCCCGCAGGGTCGCGAACGTGAACGGCTTCAGCACGTACTGCACGACGCCCAGCGACACCCCCTCCCGCACCACCGCCAGGTCCCGCGCCGAGGTCACCGCGATCACGTCGGCGTGGTGGCCGCCCGCCCGCAGCGAGCGCGCCAGCTGGAGCCCGTGCACGTCCGGCAGGTGCAGGTCGAGGAGGAGGAGGTCGACGGGGGTGCGCTCCAGGACCCGGCGGGCCTCCGCCCCGGTGTGCGCCTTGCCGACGGCGACGAAGCCGGGCACCCGCCCGACGTACATCACATGGGCGTCGGCGGCCACCGGGTCGTCCTCGACCACCAGCACTCTGATGGGTTCCCCGGCCGCCCCGCTCATACGGCGCCTCCCGCATCCTGCGCGACAGCGGCGCCCCTCAGCGGCAGCCGCGCCTCGAACACCGCGCCGCCCTCCTCCCCGGACGTCACCGACAGCGTCCCGCCGTGCCGGCCCGCCGCCTGCCGGACCAGCGCCAGGCCCAGCCCGCGCCCGCCCGGACCGGCCGGCTTGGTCGTGAAGCCGCGCTGGAAGACCGCCTCCGCGTGGTCCGGGTCCACCCCGGGGCCGGTGTCCATGACCCGCAGGATCAGCTCCGAGCCGTCCTCCTCGGTCAGCGCCGTCACCGTCACACGGGGCCGCACCCCGCCCTGCGCCGCGTCCACGGCGTTGTCGATCAGGTTGCCGAGGATGGTGACCAGGTCCCGGGCGGGCAGGGTGTCCGGGAGCAGGCCGTCGTCCAGGCGGCTGTCGTCCGACACCACCAGCTCCACGCCCCGCTCGTTGGCCTGGGCGGTCTTGCCGAGCAGCAGCGCCGCGAGGACCGGCTCGCTCACCGCCGCCACCACCTGGTCGGTGAGCGCCTGCGCCAGCTCCAGCTCGGCCGTCGCGAAGTCCACCGCCTCCTCCGCGCGGCCCAGCTCGATCAGCGAGACCACGGTGTGCAGCCGGTTCGCCGCCTCGTGCGCCTGCGACCGCAGCGCCTGGGTGAAGCCCCGCTCGGAGTCCAGCTCGCCCATCAGCGACTGGAGCTCGGTCACGTCCCGCAGGGTCACCACCGAGCCGTGCCGCTGGCCGCCGGTGACCGGTGAGGTGTTCACCACCAGGACCCGGTCCGCCGTCAGGTGCACCTCGTCCACCCGGGGCTCGGAGGCCAGCAGCGCACCCGTCAGCGGTGCGGGCAGCCCCAGCTCCGCCACCGACCTGCCCACCACGTCCTCCTCCGGGGTCACGCCCAGCAGCTCCCGGCCGCCGTCGTTGATCAGCGCCACCCTGTACCGGCCGTCCAGCATCAGCAGCCCTTCGCGCACGGCGTGGAGCGCGGCCTGATGGTAGTCGTGCATGTGGCTGAGCTCGGTCGCGTTCATGCCGTGGGTGTGCCGGCGCAGCCGCGCGTTGATGACGTACGTGCCGATCGCGCCGAGTCCGAGGGCGCCGGCCGCGACCGCGAGCAGCGCCGTCAGCTGCTCCTGGGCGCGCTGGCTGATCTCCTCGACCCTTATGCCGGCGCTGACCAGGCCGGTGATCCGGTCGCCGTCCCGGACCGGGGTGACCGCCCGGACCGACGGACCGAGGGTGCCGGTGTAGGTCTCGGTGAAGGTGCGGCCCCGGAGCGCCGGCGCGGTGTTGCCCTGGAAGGCCAGGCCGATCTGGTCCGGGTCGGGGTGGGTCCAGCGGATGCCCCGGGGATCCATGATCGTGACGAAGTCGACGTCGGTGTCGCGCACCACCTCCAGCGCGTACGGCTGGAGCAGGGCCGAAGGGGCGGAGGAGCGGATCGCCTGCCGTACGGAGGGGGAGTCGGCGACCGAGCGGGCCACCGCGGTGGCCTGGCGGCCCGCCGCCTGCTCGGCCTGGCTGCGGTTGCTGACGTAGGTGAACAGCGCGTACCCGGCCACGACCACCGCGATGAGCACGGCCTGCATGGCGAAGAGCTGACCCGCGAGGCTGCGGGGCCGGGGGAGGGGGATGCGCATGCCGCCAGTCTGCCTCCGGGGCCCGCGGTGAACTAAATGAACGGAAGGGTGACCGCGCTCACAAGGCACGACATAGTCACCGCGTTCCCTTAAAACCCATCCCCCGGACGTGAGCCGCACGCCGGTGATGCCGACGACGTCGTCAAGGAGGGCCGCCGTGACCAGCGCAGCCGATACGGCACCTGCCGAACCCAAGGCCAAGCGGGACCGCACGCACTATCTCTACATCGCGGTGATCATCGC
Source organism: Streptomyces sp. 12E (assembly GCF_055633275.1). NCBI lineage: Bacteria > Bacillati > Actinomycetota > Actinomycetes > Kitasatosporales > Streptomycetaceae > Streptomyces > Streptomyces sp. 12E. The sequence continues at coordinate 5,068,126 of NZ_JBVNCJ010000001.1, forward strand.
GGTCGCCCTCGGTATCGCCGTCGGTCTGATCGCCCCCGACTTCGCGGTCGAGCTGAAGCCGATCGGCACCGGGTTCGTGAACCTGATCAAGATGATGATCTCGCCGATCATCTTCTGCACGATCGTGCTGGGCATCGGCTCCGTGCGGAAGGCCGCCAAGGTCGGCGCGGTCGGCGGCATCGCCCTGGGCTACTTCATGGTGATGTCGGTCGTCGCGCTCGCCATCGGCCTGGTCGTCGGCAACATCCTGGACCCGGGGACGGGTCTCGCGGTCACCGACGCCGTCAAGGAGACCGGCCAGGCGCAGGTCGACGCGGAGGCCAAGGACACCACCGAGTTCCTGCTGGGCATCATCCCGACCACGATCGTGTCCGCCTTCACCCAGGGCGAGGTCCTGCAGACCCTGCTGGTCGCCCTGCTGTGCGGCTTCGCGCTGCAGGCCATGGGCAAGGCGGGCCAGCCGGTCCTGCGCGGCATCGAGCACATCCAGCGGCTGGTCTTCCGGGTCCTCGCCATGATCATGTGGGCCGCCCCGGTCGGCGCCTTCGGCGCCATGGCCGCCGTCACCGGGGCCTCGGGCGTGGACGCGCTGAAGAGCCTCGCGGTGCTGATGCTCGGCTTCTACATCACCTGTGTGCTGTTCATCTTCGTGGTGCTCGGCGCGATGCTGCGGATCGTGGCGGGGCTGAACGTCTGGTCGCTGTTCAAGTACCTGGGCCGCGAGTTCCTGCTGATCCTGTCGACCTCCTCCTCCGAGTCGGCGCTGCCGCGCCTCATCGCGAAGATGGAGCACCTCGGCGTCAGCAAGCCGGTCGTCGGCATCACCGTCCCCACCGGCTACTCCTTCAACCTCGACGGCACCATGATCTACATGACCATGGCCTCGCTGTTCATCGCGGACGCCCTGGGCACGCCGATGGCGATCGGCGAGCAGATCCCGCTGCTGCTCTTCCTGCTGGTCGCCTCCAAGGGCGCCGCGGGCGTCTCCGGGGCCGGCCTCGCGACGCTGGCCGGCGGTCTGCAGTCGCACAAGCCGGCCCTGGTGGACGGCATCGGACTGATCGTCGGCATCGACCGGCTGATGAGCGAGGCCCGCGCCCTGACCAACTTCGCGGGCAACGCGATCGCCACGGTGCTGATCGGAACCTGGACCAAGGAGATCGACAAGCAGCGGGTGGACGACGTCCTCGCCGGCCGCGCCCCCTTCGACGAGAAGACGCTGCTGGACGACCACGGCGCCGACGGCGACGCCGACGAACCCCGCGCCGGGCTGCCCGAGCCGGGGGCCGAGAAGGAGCTGGCCAAGGCCTGACGGCCGACGCCGCACCCCACGGACCCGGGCGGCCGGGACACTCCCCCGTTGCCCAGCCGCCCGGCCACCGGAGGCCCGGCACCCGTCTCCGGGCCTCCGCCTCCGCCGAGCGGCCGGACCCCCACCCCCGTGGGTCCGGCCGCTCGGCCCTTTCCGTTCCTCCCTCCCCCGTCCGCCCTTGCCTTGACGCCGACGTCAAGGCTTACGTTCGTCCCCATGCGAATCGGCGAGCTGGCCGCACGGGCCGGGACCACCACGCGGACGCTGCGGTACTACGAGTCGCGCGGGCTGCTGTCCGCGCGACGGACGGCCAACGGACACCGGACCTACGACGAGGGCGACCTGAGGCTGCTGCGGCAGATCCGCACGCTGCGGGACTTCGGGTTCGACCTGGAGGAGACCCGGCCGTTCGTGGAGTGCCTGCGGGCCGGACACCCCGAGGGCGACTCCTGCCCCGCCTCGCTCCAGGTCTACCGGCGCAAGCTGGACGAGCTGGACGCCCTGATCGGCGAGCTGCGGGCCGTACGGGCGAAGGTCGGGCAGCAGCTGGCGCGGGCGGAGTCGGCGAGGGACGTGCTGGCCGTCGAGGCGGCGGTTCCGGGGGGTCCGGAACCGGTGTGCGAACTGGGAGGGGAGCTGCGGTGAGCAGGGCGAGCGGAGTACCCGAGGTGACCGACGCGGACTTCGCGGCGGAGGTGATCGGGGCGGAGCTGCCGGTGCTGGTGGAGTTCACGGCCGACTGGTGCCCGCCGTGCCGGCAGATGGCGCCGGTGCTGAGCGCGCTGGCCGCCGAGGAGGACGGCCGGCTGAAGGTCGTCCAGCTGAACGTGGACGCCAACCCCGACACGACCAACGCCTACAAGGTGCTGTCGATGCCGACCTTCATGGTGTTCCGCGACGGTCAGCCGCTGCGGTCGATGGTGGGGGCCAGGTCCAGGCGGCGGCTGCTCGAGGAGCTGGCGGACGTGCTCTGACCTGGCAGGTGACATGAGAAAACCCCCGGGCAATTGCGCCCGGGGGTTTTCTCTGCGTATATTCGTTGATTCGCGACTTCATTTTCGAACGAAGTCGCGGTGAAGTTCAATGACCACAGTATATCCGGGCGGGAGCGGAATTGTCAAACACCGAATTTCCGGACGAGGAATTGCGGCAGGAGCAGCAATTCGTCGACGGACTGTACGCACGCGTGGACGCCCTGCGCGGCGACGCCGAGGTGTCCGTCACGGAGGCGCTCGCCCAGGGCCACACCCCCCGGCAGGCCAGGCTGGAGCGGGACATCCTCGTCGCCGAGCGCTCCGGGCTGCTCGCCGCGCTGAACGCGGTGGACGGCTCCCTCTGCTTCGGCCGCATCGACCTCGCCTCCGGCGACACCCACCACATCGGCCGGATCGGCCTGCGCGCCGACGACGCCGAACGCACGCCCGTCCTCATCGACTGGCGCGCCGACGTGGCCCGTCCGTTCTACCTGGCCACCGGCCACACCACGATGGGGCTCAGGCGCCGCCGGCACATCTCCACCGAGGGCCGCCGGGTCACCGCCCTGCACGACGAGGTCCTCGACCTCGGCGACGAGACCCGCACCGGCCACGAGGACCCGACCGGCGACGCCGTGCTGCTCGCCGCGCTGAACTCCGCGCGCACCGGCCGCATGGGTGACATCGTGCGCACCATCCAGGCCGACCAGGACCGCATCATCCGCGCCCCGCACCACGGGATCCTGGTCGTCGAGGGCGGCCCCGGCACCGGCAAGACCGCCGTCGCCCTGCACCGCGCCGCCTACCTCCTCTACGAGCACCGCGAGCTGCTGGCCCGCCGCGCCGTCCTGATCGTCGGCCCCAACCCGGCGTTCCTCGGCTACATCGGCGAGGTACTGCCCAGCCTCGGCGAGACCGGCGTGCTCCTGGCGACCGTCGGCGAGCTGTACCCCGGTGTGCGGACCACCCGGACCGACACCCCCGAGGCCGCCGCCGTCAAGGGCCGCGCCGAGATGGCCGACGTCCTCGCCGACGTCGTACGCGACCGGCAGGCGCTGCCCGACCCGGTGATCGCGATCGAGCACGACCGCGAGGTCCTCATGCTCGACGACGGCCTGGTGAACGTCGCCCGCGAACGCACCCGCGCCGCGAAGCTGCCGCACAACGTGGCCCGCGAGCACTTCGAGGGCCACATCCTCAACGCGCTCACCGACATGGTCGCCGAACGCATCGGCACCGACCCCTACGACGGCTCCAACCTGCTCGACCCCAGCGACATCACCCAGATCCGCGACGAACTCGCCGACAACCCCGAGGTCTGGTCCGCCATCGACCGGCTGTGGCCCCGCATCACCCCGCAGCGCCTGGTCGCCGACTTCCTCGCCGCCCCCGAGGGCTACCTCTCCGACGAGGACGCCGCCGCCGTCCGCCGCCCGGTCACCCGGCACTGGACCGTCTCCGACGTGCCCCTGCTCGACGAGGCCGCCGAACTCCTCGGCGAGGACGACCGCCTCGAACGCGCACGGGCCGAACGCGAGCGGCAGACGCAGATCGCCTTCGCGCAGGGTGTCCTGGACGTCTCGTACGCCTCCCGCACCTTCGAGTTCGAGGACAAGGAGGAGGACGACCCGGACTCCTCCGAGGTGCTGTCCGCGCACGACATCATCGACGCCGAGCGCTTCGCCGAACGGCACGAGGAGGACGACCACCGCAGCGCCGCCGAGCGCGCCGCCGCCGACCGCACCTGGGCGTTCGGGCACATCGTGGTCGACGAGGCGCAGGAACTCTCTCCCATGGCCTGGCGGCTGCTGATGCGGCGCAGCCCCACCCGCTCGATGACCCTGGTCGGCGACCCGGCGCAGACCTCCGAGGCGGGCGGTGTCGGCTCCTGGGCGGACATCCTCACCCCGTTCGTCGAGGACCGCTGGGAGCACACCCGGCTCGGCGTCAACTACCGCACCCCCGCCGAGATCATGGACGTGGCCGCGGCCGTGGTCCGCGCGGAGCACCCCGGTTTCGAGCCGCCCGGCTCGGTGCGCTCCACGGGCGTACGGCCCTGGGCCCGCGCCACCGACGACCTGCCCGCAGCGGTCGCCGGGGCCGTCGCGGAGCTCACCCCCCACGAGGGCCGTCTCGCCGTCATCGCCCCGCGCGCGATGCACCGCGCCCTGGCCGCCCGCCTCGACGGGGTGACGGCGGGCGCCGAACCCGATCTGGCGCACGACGTCGTGCTGCTCGACCCGCGCCAGGCCAAGGGCCTGGAGTTCGACTCGGTCCTCGTGGTCGAGCCGGCCCGCTACGGCACCAGCGACCTGTACGTGGCGCTCACCCGCGCCACCCAGCGGCTCGGCGTCCTGCACACCGAGCCGCTGCCGAAGCCGCTGGCCGACGCCCTGGACTGAGCGGGGGCCCGGGGGTCAGGCCGGGCGCAGCCACACCGTCGCCAGGGGCGGCAGGGTCAGCCGGACGCTCGCCGGGAACCCGTGCCGCCCCTGCGGCTCCGGCTTGACCGGGTCCGGGCGGGTGACGTCACTGCCGCCGTAACGGCCGGCGTCGGTGTTCACCACCTCGTGCCAGGCGGGCACGTCGTCGGGGACCCCGACGCGGTAGTCCTGCCGGACCACCGGGGCCAGGTGCGACACCGCGAGCAGCGGGGAACCGTCGGCGTCGTACCGCAGGAAGGCGAACACGTTGTCCTCGGCCGCGTCCCCGGCCACCCACCGGAAACCGGACGGCTCGGTGTCGCACCGCCACAGTGCCGGGGTGTCCCGGTACACGGTGTTGAGGTCGCGCACCAGGTCGCGCACCCCGCGGTGGTCGGCCTCGGCGCCGTAGTGCGGGTCGAGGAGCCACCAGTCCGGGCCGTGCGCCTCCGACCACTCGGCTCCCTGCGCGAACTCCTGGCCCATGAAGAGGAGCTGCTTGCCCGGGTGGGCCCACATGAAGCCCAGGTAGGCGCGGAGGTTGGCGCGCTGCTGCCACCAGTCGCCGGGCATCTTCGACACCAGGGACCGCTTGCCGTGCACCACTTCGTCGTGGGAGATCGGCAGCACGTAGTTCTCGCTGTAGGCGTACACCATCGAGAACGTCATCTCGCCGTGGTGGTAGCGGCGGTGGACCGGCTCGTGGCTCATGTACTGGAGCGAGTCGTGCATCCAGCCCATGTTCCACTTCAGCCCGAACCCGAGCCCGCCGAAGCCGCTGGGGCCCTTGTGGTGGGTGGCCCGGGTGACGCCGTCCCAGGCCGTGGACTCCTCCGCGATGGTCACCACCCCGGGGCAGCGCCGGTACACGGTCGCGTTCATCTCCTGCAGGAACGCCACCGCGTCCAGGTTCTCCCGGCCGCCGTGCTCGTTCGGCGTCCACCGGCCCGGCTCGCGCGAGTAGTCGAGGTAGAGCATCGAGGCGACCGCGTCCACCCGCAGCCCGTCGATGTGGAACTCCTCGCACCAGTACAGGGCGTTCGCCACCAGGAAGTTGCGCACCTCGCGCCGCCCGAAGTCGAACTCCAGGGTGCCCCAGTCGGGATGCGCGGCCCGCAGCGGATCCTCGTGCTCGTACAGCGGACGCCCGTCGAACTCGGCCAGCGCCCACTCGTCGCGCGGGAAGTGCGCCGGCACCCAGTCCATGATCACGCCGATCCCGGCCCGGTGCAGGGCGTCGACCAGGTACCGGAAGTCGTCCGGGGTGCCCAGGCGGGCGGTGGGCGCGTAGAACCCGGTGACCTGGTAACCCCAGGAGCCGCCGAAGGGGTGCTCGGCGACCGGCATCAGCTCCACGTGGGTGAAGCCGAGGTCCTCGACGTACGCGGGAAGCTGCTCGGCGAGCTGCCGGTACGTCAGCCCCGGTCGCCAGGACGGCAGGTGCACCTCGTACACGGAGAACGGCGCCCGGTGGGCGGGCGCCTCGGCCCGGCGCTCCAGCCACTCGGCGTCGCCCCACTCGTACGCCGAGGACGTGACGATCGACGACGTGGCCGGCGGCACCTCCGTACGGCGGGCCATCGGGTCGGCGCGCAGGGTCTTCGAGCCGTCGGGGCGGGTGATCTCGAACTTGTACAGCTCGCCCTCGCCGATCCCCGGCACGAACAGCTCCCACACCCCCGTCGAGCCCAGCGAGCGCATCGGGAAGCCGGTGCCGTCCCAGAAGTTGAAGGTGCCGGCCACCCGCACCCCGCGCGCGTTCGGCGCCCACACCGAGAACCGGGTGCCGGTCACGCCCTGGTGGGTCATCGGGTGCGCGCCGAGGACCGTCCACAGCTCCTCGTGCCGGCCCTCGCCGATCAGGTGCAGGTCGAGCTCGCCGAGCGTGGGCAGGAAGCGGTACGCGTCCTCCGTCTCGTGCACCGTCCCCTCGTACGTGACGAGCAGCCGGTACGCCGGCACCTCGCCCAGCGGCAGCAGCCCCGAGAAGAAGCCGTCGCCGTCGTCGTGCAGATCGACGGTGAGGCCCCCGGAGACGACGGTCACCGCGAGGGCGTAGGGCCGGAACGCCCGGAAGACGACCCCGCCGGGCACCGGATGCGCGCCGAGCACGGAGTGCGGGGCGTGGTGCGTCCCGCTCAGCAGCCGCTCCCGGTCGGCGGCGTCCACGGCGGGGGAGACGGCGATCTCCATCTCGGGCGGGGCGGACTGCGGGGTGGCGGTCCCCTTCGCCACCGCCTTCTTCGCCGCGGTCTTCTTCCCGGCCGGGACCTTCTTCGCCGCGGCCTTCCTCACCGCCGTCTTCGGGGCCGCCGTCTTCTTGACAGCCACGCTCTTCACCGCCGTCTTCTTCGCCGTCGCTTTCTTGGCCATGGCCTTCTTCGACGCCGCGGCCGCCTTCGTCGCCGTCGCTTTCTCGGCCACCGCTTTCTTCGCCGCGGCCGTCTTCTTCGCGGCCTTCTTCGCCGGTTCGGCCGGCTGCTCCGGGTGCGGACCGCTGGACTCGGGGCGGGGGGTCACGGGCGAAGCCTCCTGGACGCGGGTCGGATGGGTCAGATCAGGTCGGTCGTGGCCAGCCGGTGCACGGCGGCCAGCGGCACGGGCAGCCACTCGGGGCGGTGCCGGGCCTCGTAGACCACCTCGTAGACCGCCTTGTCGGTCTCGTACGCGCGCAGCAGCACCGGATCGGTGCGCGGGTCCCGGCCGGCCGCCTCCGCGTAGCCGGAGCAGTACGCCGCCCTGCACCGCACGGCCCAGTCCGGCTGCGCCGGGGCCACCGAACGCGCCGCGTAGTCGAAGGACCGCAGCATGCCGGCCACGTCGCGCACCACCGGCTGCGGCATCCGCCGCTCGGCCAGCGGCCGGGCCGGTTCCCCCTCGAAGTCGATCAGCGACCACTCACCCGCCGGGGAGCGCAGGCACTGCCCGAGGTGCAGGTCGCCGTGCACCCGCTGGGCGGTCCAGACGCGGCCCTCGGCGGCCAGGTCGTCCAGCGCCGTGAACGCCGAGCGCAGCCCGTCCGCGTACGGCCGCAGCGCGGGCACCGCCTGCACGGCCGCCCCGAGCCGCTCGGTCATGCCGGCGACCAGGGTGCGCAGCTGGGCGTGCCCCAGCGTGACCGTGGGCAGCGCGCGGGCCAGCACGGTGTGCACCTCGGCGGTGGCCCGCCCGAGGGCCCGCGCCTCGGCGGTGAAGTCCTCCCCCTTGGCCAGCTCCCGCAGCGCCAGCTCCCAGCCGTCGGTCGCGCCCTGCACGAACGGCTGGAGCACCCCCAGGACGTACGGCTCGGCCGGTGGCGGGCCGGGCGCCGCCTCCCCGGGCTCCGCGACCAGCCAGGCCGTCGGCGGGGGCACCCGGGGGCAGCCCTCGCGGGCCAGCGCCAGCGGCAGCTCCAGGTCGGGGTTGATCCCGGGCAGCACCCGGCGCAGCAGCTTCAGGATGAACGTGTCCCCGTAGACGACCGACGAGTTCGACTGCTCGGCGGTCATCAGGCGCGGCACCAGGCCGGACCGGATCTCCTGGCGCGGGTCCCGCTCGAAGCGGAGCCCGCCGATCCGGGCCTGGGTGCGCAGGGCCTCCAGGAGCAGTTCGGCGGGCCGGGTGTCGTGCAGGGCCTCGTAGACCGTCCGTCCGGCCAGCGGGCCCCGCGTCACATGACCGATCAGCGCGGGCGCGAGCCGGGGCGGCAACGCCTCGCGCACGCCTATGAGCAGCTGGTAGCAGTCGCCGGGCTGTTCGGGGCCGCCGTGGCCCGGCTGGAGCGGCTGGTGCGCGCGCACCAGCAGGTGGTACAGGCCCAGCTTGGCGGTGGGCGGCAGCAGTTCGGTGGCCGCCACCAGGGAGAACCCCGTGACGGGGCGGCCCTTGCCGGCGAACCAGCGCTGTCGCGGCAGCCATTCCCTCAGCAGTGGATCCAGTGACGCAAGGAGGCCGGGCAGGGTCGTGACGGTGCGTGTGACGGCTTCCGACATGGCGTCGCGTCCTTTCCCCTCTTTCGGCGCGCCCACGGGGGTGCCGCCGGTGGGCGGGGTGTTACTCATGCGTGCCCCGGGCGGAGCGGTGGAAACCGCCCCGCCCCGGGTTCTACACGGCGTCCTTGCGGAGCCGGAACCAGTAGAAGCCGTGGCCCCCGAGGGTCAGCAGGTAGGGCAGTTCGCCGACGGCCGGGAAGCGCACCCCGCCGAACAGTTCGACCGGGTGGCGTCCCTCGAAGGCGCTGAGGTCGAGCTCGGTGGGCTGGGCGAAGCGGGAGAAGTTGTTCACGCAGAGCACCAGGTCGTCCTCGTATTCGCGCAGGAAGGCGAGGACGGCCGGGTTGGAGGAGGGCAGCTCGGTGTAGGAGCCGAGGCCGAAGGCCGGGTTCTGTTTGCGGATCTCGATCATCCGGCGGGTCCAGTGCAGCAGTGAGGAGGGGGAGGCCATGGAGGCCTCGACGTTGGTGACCTGGTAGCCGTAGACGGGGTCCATGATGGTCGGCAGGAACAGCCGGCCGGGATCGGAGGAGGAGAATCCGGCGTTGCGGTCGGGGGTCCACTGCATCGGGGTGCGGACGGCGTCGCGGTCGCCGAGCCAGATGTTGTCGCCCATGCCGATCTCGTCGCCGTAGTAGATGATCGGGCTGCCGGGCAGGGAGAGCAGCAGGGCGGTGAAGAGTTCGATCTGGTTGCGGTCGTTGTCCAGCAGGGGGGCGAGCCGGCGGCGGATGCCGATGTTGGCGCGCATGCGGGGGTCCTTGGCGTACTCCGCCCACATGTAGTCGCGTTCCTCGTCGGTGACCATCTCCAGGGTCAGCTCGTCGTGGTTGCGCAGGAAGATGCCCCACTGGCAGCCCGAGGGGATGGCCGGTGTCTTGGCGAGGATCTCGGAGACGGGGTAGCGCGACTCGCGGCGCACGGCCATGAAGATGCGCGGCATGACGGGGAAGTGGAACGCCATGTGGCACTCGTCGCCGCCGGCGGCGTAGTCGCCGAAGTAGTCGACGACGTCCTCCGGCCACTGGTTGGCCTCGGCCAGCAGCACGGTGTCGGGGTACTGCGTGTCGATCTCCTTGCGCACCCGCTTCAGGAACGCGTGCGTCTCCGGGAGGTTCTCGCAGTTGGTGCCCTCCTGCTGGTACAGGTACGGCACCGCGTCGAGGCGGAAGCCGTCGATCCCCAGGTCCAGCCAGAACTTCAGCGCGGAGATCATCTCCTCCTGGACCGCCGGGTTCTCGTAGTTGAGGTCCGGCTGGTGGGAGAAGAAGCGGTGCCAGTAGTACTGCTTGCGCACCGGGTCGTACGTCCAGTTGGAGGCCTCGGTGTCGACGAAGATGATCCGCGCGTCCTGGAACTGCTTGTCGTCGTCCGCCCACACGTAGTAGTCGCCGTAGGGGCCGTCGGGGTCCTTCCTCGACTCCTGGAACCACGGGTGCTGGTCGCTGGTGTGGTTCATGACGAAGTCGATGATCACGCGCATCCCGCGCTGGTGCGCCGCGTCGACGAACTCCACGAAGTCGGCGAGGTCGCCGAAGTCGGGGAGGACGGCGGTGTAGTCGGCGACGTCGTAACCGCCGTCGCGCAGGGGCGACTTGAAGAAGGGCGGCAGCCAGAGGCAGTCGACGCCCAGCCATTGCAGGTAGTCCAGTTTGGCGGTGAGGCCCTTCAGGTCGCCGATGCCGTCACCGTTGCTGTCCTGGAAGGAGCGGACGAGGACCTCGTAGAAGACGGCTCGTTTGAACCAGTCGGGGTCCCGGTCCTTGGCGGGGGTGTCCTCGAAGGTGTCCGGGACGGGTTCGTTGACGATCATGCTGTGGGTGCCCCTCCGATCGACGGGCTGGACGGTCGCAGGACGCGGCTGTGCTCACCCGGGGGCTCGCTCCCGGATGCCCGGCCGACGACGAGCACATGCGCTCCCCCCGGACCCAGGCGCACGTAGTTGGCCCTGCCCCAGTGGTAGGTCTCGCCGGTGAGCTCGTCGCGCACCGGTGCCGACTCGTGCCAGTCCAGGCCGAGTCGCGGCATGTCCAACGAGACCGTGGCCTCCTGGGTGTGGTGGGGGTCGAGGTTGGCGACCACCAGAACCGTGTTCGAACCCCGCCGCTTCGAGTAGGCGATGACCTCCTCCTTGTCGGCGTGGTGGAAGTGGAGGTCGCGCAGCTGTTGCAGGGCCGGGTTCTCGCGCCGGATGGTGTTGAGCTTGGTGATCAGGGGGGTGATGGTGCGGCCCTGGTGTTCGGCGGTCTGCCAGTCGCGGGGTGTGAGCTGGTACTTCTCGCTGTCGAGGTACTCCTCGCTTCCCTCGCGCAGGGGGGTGTTCTCGCACAGTTCGTAGCCGCTGTAGATGCCCCAGGCGGGGGAGAGGGTGGCGGCCAGGACGGCGCGGACCTCGAAGGCGGGCCGGCCGCCGTGCTGGAGGTAGGCGTGCAGGATGTCGGGGGTGTTGGGGAAGAGGTTGGGCCGCATGTAGGAGGCGGCCTCCCCGGTCAGTTCGGTCAGGTACTCGGTCAGTTCCCGCTTGGTGGTGCGCCAGGTGAAGTAGGTGTAGGACTGCTGGAAGCCGATCTGGGCCAGGGTGTGCATCATCGCGGGGCGGGTGAAGGCCTCCGCCAGGAAGATCACGTCGGGGTCGGTGGCGTTGATCTCGCCGATCACCCGTTCCCAGAAGAGCACGGGTTTGGTGTGCGGGTTGTCGACCCGGAAGATCCGCACCCCGGTGGCCGTCCAGTGCCGCAGGATGCGGCACGTCTCGGCGACCAGGCCCTCGAAGTCGGCGTCGAAGGCGATGGGGTAGATGTCCTGGTACTTCTTGGGCGGGTTCTCGGCGTGGGCGATGGAGCCGTCGGGGCGGTGGTGGAACCACTCGGGGTGTTTGTGGACCCAGGGGTGGTCGGGGGAGCACTGCAGGGCGAAGTCGAGGGCCACCTCCAGGCCGAGGTCGCCGGCCCGGGCGACGAAGCGGGTGAAGTCCTCCAGGGTGCCCAGGTCGGGGTGGACGGCGTCGTGGCCGCCCTCGGGGGAGCCGATGGCCCAGGGCACGCCGACGTCGCCGGGGCCGGCGTCGAGGGTGTTGTTGGGGCCCTTGCGGTGGGTGGTGCCGATGGGGTGGATGGGCGGGAGGTAGACGACGTCGAAGCCCATCGCGGCGATCGCGGGCAGGCGGCGGGCGGCGGTGTCGAAGGTGCCGTGCGGGCGGGAGGGGGTGCCCTCGGAGCGGGGGAAGAACTCGTACCAGGCGCCGTACAGGGCCCGCTCGCGTTCCACCAGCAGCGGCAGCGGGTCGCTGCTGGTGACCAGCTCCCGCAGCGGATGCCGGGAAAGCACCGCATCCACCTCCGGCGTCAACGCCGCCGCCAGCCGGGACGCGGCCGGACGGCCCTCGTCGCGCAGGGCGTCCACGGCGGCGAGCAGGACGCCCCTGGATCCGGAGTCGGGCACCTGGGCCGCCGCCCGCTCGTGCAGCCGGGCGCCCTCCTCCAGGACGACCTCGGTGTCCATGCCCGCCGGGATCTTGATCCCCGCATGGTGCCGCCAGGTGGTGACCGGATCGCCCCACGCCTCCACGGCGTACGTCCACAGCCCCGGCTCCCCGGCGGTGACGGTCGCCCCCCACCTGTCCGTGCCGGGCGCGAGCTCCCGCATCGGCGTGAACGGCCCCCGACGCCCCTCGGGATCCCTCAGCACCACATCGGCGGCCACCGCGTCGTGCCCCTCGCGGAACACGGTCGCCGTGACCTCGAACGACTCCCCGGTCACGGCCTTGGCCGGCCGGCGTCCCTGCTGGACCATCGGCCGGACGTCGAGGACGGGGATGCGTCCCACGGCGGTCGCGGGGCCCGTGGACGGGCGCGCGGGGACCGGCGTCACGGAGGGGGACGGCGGGGGGCCGGTCTCGGCCGGGCGGACCGGGGAGGATCCGGCGCCGCGCTCCACGGGGGTCCGGGCGCCTGGTGTCGGAGGGGATGACGAGTGGTGCTTGGCGGGCATGACCGCTCCTGTCCGCGTCAACGTGGGTGGGCGGATGACTGTGGGGAGGTGGGGTCCTGCGTGGTGCTGCTGAGGGGGTACCCGCAGGAGCCTTCCCACACTGTTCGGGTGGACAACCCGGCACTTTGTTAACTACTCGCGCGTATGTCGACACACAAGACCGGCCTCGTCCGCACAGGGCGGGTCCGGCCCGTGGTGGGCCCGCTCCCACGGCCGACGGCGCTCCCGGCGGGGTGCCGTGGCGGCACCCCGCCACGGGCCCGGAACCCGGAGCGCCCGGTTCGGCGAACCGGTCCCGCGCTCCCTCGCCTTTCCGTTCGTCACCCTCTTGACCAGCGCGTTCGCCCTCCGCGCCGGGATCGCCCGCCGGTTTTGGGCCGATACGGCGCCGCCGCGCCCGCCGCGTGCGGGGACGCCGTCGGCGCACCCGGGGAGGTGACCCGCACGGCGCCGCCCGCGGCGGAGGCCGGGGTGACCGGGGCCCCGGGGCGAACGGAGCGGGGGCGGAACCGGGGGAGGAAAAGGCCGGTTTCTTGTCCTGCCGTCCGGCCGAGCCGGTCCGTCTCACGCCCGGCGGGAGCGCGGCACGGGCCGCCGGCGCGCCGGAGGGGAGGCGTCCGGCGGGACGGCGAAGCGCGGTCGAGAACGTCCCCCGGGCGGAATCGGCCATACCCGTCCCGAGGTGAATCGTTTGACCGGGGGTACGGAGGTACCCGTGTTTCCCGGCTTCCCGCGCGGCGCGTGTCCGCGCCGGTACTGTCGGCAACGATGCCCGGACGCACACCGCGTCTCTCACGAACCCGCCGAGGTGGCTTGTGAAGGCGATCCGTCGATTCACCGTCCGACCCGTGCTCCCCGAACCCCTCCGGCCCCTGAGCGATCTGGCCCGCAACCTGCGCTGGTCCTGGCACGCCGGGACCCGCGACCTGTTCCGCTCCGTCGACCCCGAGCGGTGGGCCGCCGCCGGCTGCGACCCCGTACGGCTGCTCGGCGGCGTGGCGACCGAGCGGCTCGCCGAGCTGGCCGGCGACCGCGACTTCCTGGACCGCCTCGACGCGGCCGCCGGTGATCTGGACGCCTACCTGACCGGCGACCGCTGGTACCAGGCGCAGACCGACCGGCTGCCCGCCGCCGTCGCCTACTTCTCCCCGGAGTTCGGCATCACGGCCGCCCTGCCGCAGTACTCCGGGGGACTCGGCATCCTCGCCGGCGACCACCTCAAGGCCGCCAGCGACCTCGGCGTCCCCCTCATCGGCGTCGGCCTGCTCTACCGCCACGGCTACTTCCGGCAGTCCCTGTCCCGGGACGGCTGGCAGCAGGAGCACTACCCCGTGCTCGACCCCCACGAGCTGCCCCTCGACCAGCTCAGGCAGCCCGACGGCACCCCCGCCCGGGTCACCCTCGCCCTGCCCGGGGACCGCTTGCTGCGGGCCCGGATCTGGCTGGCCCGGGTGGGCAGGATCCCGCTGCTCCTGCTGGACTCCGACGTCGAGGAGAACGACCCCGGCGAACGCGGGGTGACCGACCGGCTCTACGGCGGCGGCAGCGAGCACCGGCTGCTCCAGGAGATGCTGCTCGGCATAGGAGGGGTCCGCGCGGTCCGCGCGTACTGCGAGCTGACCGGGCACGCCGCACCCGAGGTGTTCCACACCAACGAGGGCCACGCCGGCTTCCTCGGCCTGGAGCGCATCGCCGAACTGCGCGCCGGGGGACTGGACTTCGACGCGGCCCTCGAGGCGGTGCGCGCGGGGACCGTGTTCACCACGCACACCCCCGTCCCGGCCGGCATCGACCGCTTCGACCGCGAACTGGTCGCCCGGCACTTCGGCCCGCACGCCGAACTGCCCGGCATGGAGGTCGACCGCATCCTCCGGCTGGGCACGGAGAGCTACCCCGGCGGCGAGCCCGGCCTGTTCAACATGGCCGTCATGGGCCTGCGCCTGGCCCAGCGCGCCAACGGCGTCTCCCTGCTGCACGGCCACGTCAGCCGCGAGATGTTCGCCGGGCTCTGGCCGGGCTTCGACCCGGAGGAGGTGCCCATCACCTCCGTCACCAACGGGGTGCACGCGCCCACCTGGGTCGCCCCCGAGGTGTTCCGGCTCGGCGCCCGGCAGATCGGCGCCCAGCGCACCGAGGAGGCGCTGAGCGTCGGCGACTCCGACCGCTGGGACTCCGTCGCGGACATCGCCGACCGGGACATCTGGGAGCTGCGCCGGTCCCTGCGCGAGCTGCTGGTCCTCGAGGTGCGCGAGCGGCTGCGCGCCTCCTGGCGGCAGCGCGGCGCCGGCACGGCCGAGCTGGGCTGGATCGACGGGGTGCTCGACCCGGACGTGCTGACCATCGGATTCGCCCGGCGCGTCCCGTCGTACAAGCGGCTGACGCTGATGCTGCGCGACCGGGACCGGCTGACGGACCTGCTGCTGCACCCCGAGCGGCCGGTGCAGATCGTGGTCGCGGGCAAGGCGCACCCGGCGGACGACGGCGGCAAGCGGCTCATCCAGGAGCTGGTCCGGTTCGCCGACGACCCGCGCGTACGGCACCGGATCGTGTTCCTGCCCGACTACGGCATGGGGATGGCGCAGAAGCTCTACCCCGGCTGCGACATCTGGCTGAACAACCCGCTCAGGCCGCTGGAGGCGTGCGGCACCAGCGGGATGAAGGCCGCGCTCAACGGCTGCCTCAACCTGTCCGTCCTCGACGGCTGGTGGGACGAGTGGTTCCAGCCCGACTTCGGCTGGGCCGTCCCCACGGCGGACGGCGTGGGCACCGACCCGGACCGGCGCGACGCCATAGAGGCCGCGGCGCTGTACGACCTGCTGGAGCAGCGGATCACTCCGTGTTTCTACGACCGGGGGCGTGACGGACTGCCGGACCGGTGGATCGAGATGGTGCGGCGGACGCTGAGCCTGCTCGGGCCGAAGGTGCTGGCCGGGCGGATGGTCCGGGAGTACGTGGAGCGGCTGTACGCGCCCGCCGCGCACGCGCACCGTGCGATGGACCCGGACTCCGCGCGCTCCCTCGCCGCGTGGAAGGCGCGGGTGCGTGCGGCGTGGCACGGGGTGACCGTCGATCACGTCGAGACGTCCGTGACGGGGGCCACCGCGGAGTTCGGCACCACGCTCGGGCTGCGGGTGCGGGTGGGGCTGGGCGGTCTGAAACCGGAGGACGTCGAGGTGCAGGCGGTGTCCGGGCGGGTGGACGGGGAGGACCGGATCACCGACGCGACGGCGGTGCCGCTGAAGCCGGCGGGAGCGCCGGACCCGGAGGGGCGGTGGGTGTACGAGGGGCCGCTGGCCCTGGACCGGACGGGGCCCTTCGGGTACACGGTGCGGATCCTGCCCGGGCACCGGCTACTGGCGTCCGGGGCGGAAATGGGGCTGATCGCGGTGCCGTCGGAGGACGTGGTGGAAGCGGCGGGGCTGCTGATGAGGTAGGCGAGGCGGTGGCAGCCCGTCCGGCCCCGCTCAGCCCCTCCGGCGTTCGAGGAGCGGGGGTGACGGGGTGGCGGGGGGCGACCGGCCGGGGCGCCGCCTGCCGGGGCGGCGGCGCGGCCTGCCGGAGGGTGTCTGCCCGGAGGGGGACCCCAGCGCCCATCCGTGCCGCCCCGGGGGCACCTCCCAGGCCCTCGAGGCGCCGGGGGAGGCGCGGCTGCCCCGCAGGCTGCGGGGGCTGTGTGGTCAGTCCTCCTCGATGCCGCTCGTGGCCAGCCGGCGGAGGACCTTGCCGCAGCGGCGGGCGTACGCGTGCTGCATCGCGCGGGTGGCCGGGCCGCCCGCGCGGGAGTACCAGCGGGCCGGCCTGCTGAACGCCTCCACCGTCAGCCACACCGTCCCGTCGCCGGTGCGGTCCACGACGAACGACTCCTCGCCGCACTCGGGGTGTCCGGCCAGGGTCCCGTACGCCCAGCCGGCCCTGCGGTGCTCCTCCACCGTCCAGACCACACGGCAGGGCGCCTTCACCACCCCGGCGAGGGTGATGGTGACGTCGACGTCCGGGGCCGCGCGGTCGGCGGCGGTCTCGACGCCGACCCCCAGCTCCCGGTGCAGCTCCCAGGTGAGCAGCGCCCGAGCGGCCTGCCGGAAGACGTCCTCGCCCTCGCCGAGCCGCGTGCGCACGTGCATCGGATGGAAGCCGGGAGGACAGAAGCCCCGCTCACGGGTCCCGCCGACGTGGTCGTAGGTGAAGTCCGCCGAAGACATGGGACCCAAGAGTAGAGGGACCCGGGGCCGGAGGGCCGAAGCCCCCGGGCCCCGGTGTGGGAGGGGGACGGGATCAGCTGACGTTGATCGCGGACCAGGCCGCCGCGACCGCCTTGTACTCGGTGCTGGTGGAGCCGTACAGGGCCGACGCCGCGTTCAGGGCGCCCGTACGGGCCGCCTTGTGGTTGGTCGTCGATGTGAAGTACGTGGTCAGCGCCTTGTACCAGATCTGCAGCGCCTTGGCGCGGCCGATGCCGGTGACGGTGGAGCCGTTGTACGTCGGCGAGTTGTAGGTCACGCCGTTGATGGTCCTGGAGCCGCTGCCCTCGGCCAGCAGGTAGAAGAAGTGGTTCGCGGGGCCCGAGGAGTAGTGCACGTCGACCGAACCGAGGCCGGAGGACCAGTAGTCCTTGGAGGCGCCGTCCTTGCTCGGCTTGTCCACGTGGCGCAGCGGGGTGCCGTCGCCGTTGATGTTGGGGGCCCGGGCGGTGGGGGCCGGCCGGGGTGGTGCGGTGGGGCTGTGGCGCGTCGGGCGAAGGAAGAGTGACACCGGCGACACGTACATGTCATGAGGGTCGAATGATGTTGGCCGAAAACAGTCGCCGAGGTGAACATTGCGTGCGCGTAAAACGGCCTGACCTCGGTAGAAGCCCAACCAGGGGAATGTATGGGCTCGGCAGAAAAGAGGCGTCGCCCCGGGGGTGCCTGACCACCCGGGGCGACGCCCTGACCACGGCTCTTTACGGGAAGGTGAGCTTCCAGCCGTTGATGTAGCCGGTGTCGTACCGCGCCCGGTCCTGTACGCGCAGCCTCCAGGTGCCGTTGGCGGCCTCGGAGGAGGCGTTGACCGTGAAGGTCTGGTTGATGTTGTCCGCGGAACCGCCGCTGCGGTTGCGCAGGTTGTACACCGTGCCGTCCGGGGCCAGCAGGTCGACGACCAGGTCACCGCTGTAGGTGTGCACGATGTCGACCGAGACCTGGAGGTTGGACGGCGCGTTGCCCGTCCGCCCGGAGACGGTGATCGAGGAGGTCACCGCGGAGCCGGCGTCCGGGATCGACACGTCGGCGGTGTTCTCGAAGGACGTACCGCCACCGCCGCCGCCGTCACCGGAGCGCGAGCCGACGTTGACGGCCGCCCACGCGTCCTGCACCGCCTTGTACTCGGCGCCGTCCGTGCCGTACAGCTCACCGGTCGCCGCCAGGGTGCCGGTGCGGGCGCCCGCGTAGTTGGTGGTGGAGGTGAACTTGGTGGTCAGCGCGCGGAACCAGATCTTCTCCGCCTTGCCGCGGCCGATGCCGGTGACCGGGAGGCCGTCCGAGGTGGGCGAGTCGTAGGTGACACCGTTGACGGTCTTGGTGCCGCTGCCCTCGCTCAGCAGGTAGAAGAAGTGGTTGGCGGGGCCGGACGAGTAGTGGACGTCGATGTTGCCGATGCCCGAGTACCAGGAGTCCTTGGACGCGCCGTCCTTGCTCGGCTTGTCCATGTGGCGCAGCGGGGTGCCGTCGCCGTTGATGTCGATCTCCTCGCCGATGAGGTAGTCACCGACGTCGGAGGGGTTGTCGGCGTAGAACTCGACGGTCGAGCCGAAGATGTCGCTGGTCGCCTCGTTCAGGCCGCCGGACTCGCCGCTGTAGTTGAGGCCCGCGGTGTTCGAGGTGAGGCCGTGGGTCATCTCGTGCGCGGCCACGTCGATCGAGGTGAGCGGGTTGGCGTTGCCGGAGCCGTCGCCGTAGGTCATGCAGAAGCAGCTGTCGGACCAGAAGGCGTTGACGTAGTTGTTGCCGTAGTGGACCCGGGAGTAGGCGCCCACACCGTCGCCGCGGATGCCGCTGCGGCCGTGCACGTTCTTGTAGTAGTCCCAGGTCAGCGCGGCCCCGTAGTGGGCGTCGGCGGCGGCCGACTCCAGGTTGGACGGGCTGCCGTTGCCCCAGACGTCGTCGGATCCGGAGAAGAGGGTGCCGGTGCCGGAGGTGCCCCGGTTCAGGTTGTACGTGCGGTGGTTGCCGCGCGCGCCGTCGGTGAGGTTGTACGACGACCCGGACTGGGTGGTGGTCAGGTCGACGGTGCCGCTGTAGACGGTGTGGCCGGTCCCGTTCTGGACGGCCTGCCACTCGTACAGCTTCTCGCCCGTGGTGGCGTCGGTGACGACGTGCAGCTCCTGCGGGGTGCCGTCGTGCTGGAGGCCGCCGACGACCGTCTCGTACGCCACGACCGGCTCGCCCCCGGCGGCCCAGATCACCTTGCGCGGGGCGCGGTCGACGTCGGCGCCCTCGGCCTTCTCGGCCTTCGCGGCGGACAGGGCCTGCTGCTCGGCCTTCGCGGCCGGCACCTCGGCGGTGGTGGTCGGGGGCTTCACCGCGGCCCGGGTGGCCTTGACGGCGGAGTCGGCCGCGCCGGCCGTGTCGCCCTGGACGACCAGGTCGCCGCCGAGGACGGGCAGGCCGTCGTAGGTGCGCTCGTAGCGGACGTGCACGGTGCCGTCGCGGTCCTTGAGCACGTCACGGACGACGAGCTTCTCCTTCGCGCCCAGGCCGAGGTCCTTCGCGGTCTGCGCCTTGGTGGCGTTCGCCTCGCGGATCAGCTCGGCGCGCTGGGCGGGGGTGAGCCTGACCGACTCGGAACCCGGCTTCGCCCCGCTCGCCGCCGCCGGCGTCCGCTCCGGAGCGGCGGTGGCGGTGCCCGACTGCACGGCCGTGGCGATCAGCGCGGCCACCCCGGCGAGGGCGACGGCGGCGGCACGGCGGTGCGTGGCGTGGGGGGTGCGTCTGTGGGACCTGCTTCTCAACGCTGACTCCTTCTGCGCGGCCGCGGGTCGCGCGGCCTGGGGAGACCGGACGGCGGGTGAGCCGCCCGGGCAGAACGGAAGTGCTGTGAGTCGTGGCCGCCGGACAACTGTCGGGTGACGCTGTGGGGTTGCTGTGGAGCGGCCGTGGGAAGAGTGGCAGGGGATCGCGGTTTCTGTCAGGAGCGCGTCAGGAATTTGGCCGGAAACCGTTCGTTGTCCGGGAGTTCACGTTCGATATGCGAACCGTTACGGGAGGGGCGTGGGCCGGTCCCCGTGCCAGGAGCGCCGCAGCGCCGCGTACGCCCCGCCGGCCGCCACCAGGGCGTCGCACGAGCCGAGTTCGGTCAGCCGGCCGCCCTCCGTGACGGCCACCCGGTCGGCGTCGTGCGCGGTGCGCGGCCGGCTCGGCGTGGTCCTGCCCGCCCCGGACGGCCCCGCCACGCCGCTCGTCCCCCTGTGCGCCGTCGCGGCTACGCCAGACTGTCGCGCCAGGCCCGGTGCAGGTCGGCGAACCGGCCCGTGCCCGCGGTCAGTTCGGCCGGACTGCCGTCCTCCACGATCCGTCCGCGCTCCATGACCAGCACCCGGTCGGCGATCTCCACCGTCGACAGCCGGTGCGCGATCACCACCGCCGTACGCCCCTTCAGCACCGTCGCCATCGCCCGCTGCACCGCCCGCTCACCGGGGACGTCCAGCGAGCTGGTCGCCTCGTCCAGGATGAGGACCGCCGGGTCCGCCAGCAACGCCCGGGCGAAGGAGACCAGCTGGCGCTGACCGGCCGAGATGCGGCCGCCCCGCTTGCGCACGTCGGTGTCGTAGCCGTCGGGCAGGGCGGCGATGAAGTCGTGCGCGCCGATCTCCTTCGCCGCCTGTTCGATCTCCTCGCGGGTGGCGTCCGGCCGGCCGATCGAGATGTTCTCGGCGACCGTGCCGGAGAACAGGAACGCCTCCTGCGTCACCATCACCACCTCGCGCCGCAGATCGCCTCCCGCGAGGTCGCGCAGGTCCACCCCGTCGAGCAGCACCCGGCCGTCGGTGGCGTCGTAGAAGCGGGCGAGCAGCTTCGCCAGGGTCGACTTGCCCGCGCCGGTGGAGCCGACGACCGCGACGGTCTGCCCGGCCGGGAGGGTGAGGCCGAAGCGGGGCAGCACCTCGCCGCCGGTGCGGTACGCGAACCGGACGTCGTCGAAGACGACCTCGCGGCCCGGGAGCCCGGGGCGCCGGGCCGGCAGCTCCCGGGGCGCCGACGGCTCGGGCACGGACGGGGCCTGCGCCAGCAGCCCGGCGATCTTCTCCAGCGAGGCCGCCGCCGACTGGTAGGAGTTCAGGAACATGCCGAGCCGGTCGATCGGGTCGTACAGCCGGCGCAGGTACAGCACCGCCGCCGCCAGCACGCCCAGCTCCAGCGACTCGTCCGCGACCCGGTGGGCGCCCCACAGCACGATCAGCGCGACGGTGGTGTTGGCGGTGACCCGGGAGCCGACGACGTAGCGGGCCATCTCAAGCAGCGCGTCGCCGTTGGTCCGCTCGTGCCGCCGGTTCAGCACCGCGAAGTCGGCGTCGTTGGCGGCCTCCCGGCGGAAGGCGCGCACCGGCCGGATCCCGTTCATCGTCTCGACGAACTTCACGATCACCGACGCGATGGCCGTCGACCGCTTCCGGTACACCCGCCCCGCCCGCCGCCGGTACGACCGCACGAGCAGGTACAGCGGCACGAAGGACGCCACCGCGACGGCGCCGAGCCCGAGGTCCAGCCAGAGCAGCAGCACCGAGATGTAGACGGCCGACAGGATGACCATGACCAGTTCCTGCAGGCCCTCCTCCAGCAGCTCCCGCAGGGACTCGACGTCGGTGGTGGAGCGGGAGATGAGGCGGCCCGAGGTGTAGCGCTCGTGGAAGTCGACGCTGAGCGCCTGCGCGTGCCGGAAGATGCGGCCGCGCAGGTCGAGCAGCACGTCCTGGCTGACCCGGGCGGAGGCGGTGACGAACCCGTACTGCAGCGCTCCGGCCGCCCCCGCGCACAGCAGGTAGCCCACCGCCACCGCGATCAGCGGCCCGTTGTCGTCGTCGCGGAACGCGGGCACGGCCCGGTCGATGGCGTACGCCACCAGCAGCGGCCCGGCCTGCACGGCGGCCTGCTGCAGCAGCAGCAACAGCGCGGTGACGGCCACCCTGCCGCGCAGGGGCGACAGCAGGGAACGCAGCAGTGTGCCGGTGGCGCCCGGGGGAGCGGGCAGCCGGTCCTGGTCGAAGGGGTCGTCGGACGGCGGGGTCCGGTCGTCGTCCTGGTCCCGGGCGGGTGCGGTGGTGGCCGCCGTCATCGCTCGTCCTCCTGTTCCCCCGCGGGGGCGCCGGACATGAGGTGCGCGTACTCGGGGTTGTCGCGCAGCAGTTCGTGATGGGTGCCGACCGCGGTGATCCGGCCGCCGGAGAGCAGGGCGACGCGGTCGGCGAGCAGGACCGTGGAGGGGCGGTGGGCCACGATGAGGGCGGTGGTGTCCGCGAGCACCCGGCGCAGCGCCGCCTCGACGGCGGCCTCCGTGTGCACGTCGAGCGCGGACAGCGGATCGTCGAGGACCAGGAAGTCGGGGCGTCCGACGACGGCCCTGGCCAGCGCGAGCCGCTGCCGCTGACCGCCGGAGAGGCTGAGGCCCTGCTCGCCGACCTGGGTGTCCACGCCCTGCGGCAGCGCGTGCGCGAAGCCGGCCTGGGCGACGGCGAGGGCGCGCTCCAGGTCCGCCTCGCCGCTTCCGCCGCCCATCAGCACGTTCTCGCCGACGCTGGCGGAGAAGAGGGTGGGTTCCTCGAAGGCGACGGCGACGCGGGAGCGCAACTCCTCGCGGGACATCTCGGTGATGTCCGTCCCGTCGAGGGTGATCCGTCCCGAGGTCACCTCGTGCAGGCGCGGCACGAGGGCGGTGAGCGTGGTCTTGCCGCTTCCGGTGGCGCCGACGAGGGCGAGGGACTCGCCGGGGCGGATGTGGAGGTCGACGCGGTCCAGGACGGGCGGGGAGCCGGAGGGGGCGTCGGGATACCGGAAGCTGACGCTCTCGAAGACCAGCCCCTCCGCCGCTGCGGGCACCCGTGCCGCCGGGGCGGCACGGGTGGGCGATGGGGGTCCCCCCGCTCGAGCGGAGCCGAGAGTGGGGGAGGCGTCTCGCAACGCCGGGCCGCGCACCCCACCCCCGCGGACCCCCGACTCCGGTTCCGCGTCCATCACCTCGAAGTACCGTTCCGTGGCCGTCGCCGCCTCCTGGCTCATCGCCAGCAGGAAGCCGATCGAGTCCACCGGCCAGCGCAGCGCCAGCGCGGTGGACAGGAACGCCACCAGCGTCCCCGCGGACAGCGATCCGTCCGCCACCCGCACGGCCCCCAGCACCAGCGCCGCCCCGATCGCCAGCTCGGGGAGCGTCACGATGACGCCCAGGATCGTCGCCAGCAGCCGGGCCTTGTGCAGCTCCGTCCCCCGCAGCTTCCCCGACAGCTCCCGGAACGCCCGCGCCTGGCTGCGGTGCCGCCCGAACCCCTTGACGATCCGGATGCCGAGCACGCTCTCCTCGACCACCGTCGTCAGATCGCCCACCTGGTCCTGCGCCAGCCGGGCCGCCCCGGAGTACCGCTTCTCGAACACCACGCAGGTGATCAGCACCGGCACGGCCGGGACCAGGATCACCAGCCCCAGCGTCCAGTCCTGGATCAGCATGATGATCACGCCGACGAGGATCGTCACTCCGTTGACCAGCAAGAACGTCAGCGGGAAGGCCAGGAACATGCGCAGCAGCATCAGATCCGTCGTGGCCCGCGACAGCAGCTGACCCGACGGCCACCGGTCGTGGAACGCGATCGGCAGCCGTTGCAGGTGCCGGTACAGAGCCGCCCGCATCTCCGCCTCGACGTGCGACAGCGGACGCGCCACCAGCCACCGCCGGAACCCGAACAGCAGCGCCTCCGCCAGTCCGAGCAGCAGCAGGTACAGCGCGCCGAGCCACACCCCCGCCGGGTCCCGGTCGGCGATCGGCCCGTCCACCATCCACTTCAGGACGAGCGGGATGACCAGTCCGATGCAGGAGGCGACGATCGCGATGAACGCGGCGCTGAACAACCGCGTCCGCACGGGCCGTACGAACGGCCACAGCCGCAGCAGCGTCCGCACGGTGGAGCGGGATTCCGGGGGAGAAGGTGGAGTGGACATCAGCAGGGAGCCTACGGTTCGCCGCCGGCCCTGCCCACCGGGTTTTGGCCGGACCGGTCTCCGTCGCCGGTCCCACGACCTGCGCCTACGGGGAAGTCGTACGCCCGTATCAACCGATCGGCCGATGCCCGTTCGAGCGTACCGGCCGATGTGCCGGTGCCCGCCGCGCGGCGACGCCGGAGCCGTGTCCGTCGCCGACGTCGCCGGTCCGCGCAAGTCCTACGGAGGCCGTGCGGCCGTCGACGGCGTCTCCCGCACCCTCGAGGAGGGCGGGACCTTCGGCATCCTCGGCCCGAACGGCGCAGGCAGGACCACCACCGTGGAGTGCGTCGAGGGCCTGCGCGTCCCCGACGCCGGCCGCGTCCGGGTCACCCGCCTCGCCCCGTGGCCGGCGGCGGTGGCCGTCGCCTACGACCGGGGCGTCCTCGGCCGACCGGGGCGCCGCCGGTCAGGTCCGCACCCGCAGCAGCAGCGCCGTCCGGCCCGGCACCGTGATCCGCGTCCCCCCGCGGTGCTCCACGGCCGGGGCCCGGTCCTGCTCCTCCCGCGCGGTGTCGACGACCACCTCGTACCGTCCCGCCCACGGCGGCCCCGGCAGCTCGAACTCCACCGGATCGTGCCCCGCGTGCAGGACGGCCAGGAAGCTGTCGTCGAGGACCGGCGCCCCGTGCTCGTCGTGCCCCGGGATGTCCCGCCCGGAGAGGTACATGCCGAGCGTGGCGGCCGGCGCGTACCAGTCGTCCTCGGTCATCTCCGTGCCGCGCGGGGTGAACCAGGCCAGGTCGCGCAGCCCGTCCGCGGAGTGCGCCCGGCCGGAGAAGAAGGCCCGGCGGCGCAGCACCGGGTGCCGGTGGCGCAGGGCGATCAGCCGGGAGGTCAGCTCCAGCAGGGGCCGCCAGTCCGGGTCGTCCACGAGCGTCCAGTCGACCCAGCCGATCTCGTTGTCCTGGCAGTAGGCGTTGTTGTTGCCGCGCTGGGTGCGGCCCATCTCGTCGCCCGCGACCAGCATCGGCACGCCCGTCGACAGCAGCAGCGTGGTCAGCAGGTTCCGCAGCTGCCGCCGCCGCAGGGCCCGTACCTCCTCGTCCTCCGTCTCCCCCTCCGCACCGCAGTTCCAGGACCGGTTGTCGTCCGTGCCGTCCCGGTTGCCCTCGCCGTTCGCCTCGTTGTGCTTGCGCCCGTACGACACCAGGTCGCGCAGGGTGAAACCGTCGTGCGCGGTGACGAAGTTGACCGAGGCGTACGGCCGCCGCCCGCCCCAGGCGTACAGGTCGCTGGAGCCGGACAGCCGGTAGCCCATCTCCCGCACGTCCGGCAGCGCGTGCCGCCAGAAGTCCCGCACGGTGTCGCGGTAGCGGTCGTTCCACTCCGTCCACAGGGGCGGGAACGCGCCCACCTGGTAGCCCCCGGAGCCCACGTCCCACGGTTCGGCGATCAGTTTCACCCGGCGCAGCACCGGATCCTGCGCGATCACCGCGAGGAACGGGGAGAACATGTCGACGTCGTGCATCGAGCGGGCCAGCGCCGCCGCCAGGTCGAAGCGGAAGCCGTCCACGCCCATCTCCGTCACCCAGTAGCGCAGGGAGTCGGTGATCAGGCGCAGGACGTGCGGCTGGACGACGTGCAGGGTGTTGCCGCAGCCGGTGTAGTCGGCGTACCGGCGGGCGTCCGGCTGGAGGCGGTAGTAGCCGCGGTTGTCGACGCCCTTCAGGGAGAGCGTGGGGCCCAGCTCGCCCGCCTCCGCGGTGTGGTTGTAGACCACGTCGAGGATCACCTCGATGCCGGCCGCGTGCAGGGCGCGCACCATCCGCTTGAACTCGCCGACCTGCTGCCCCCTCGTCCCGGACGCCGCGTACCCCGCGTGCGGCGCGAAGTAGCCGATGGAGTTGTAGCCCCAGTAGTTGCGCAGTCCCCGCCGCAGCAGGTGGTCCTCGTGCGCGAACTGGTGCACCGGCAGCAGCTCCACCGCCGTGACGCCCAGTCTCACCAGGTGCTCGATCGCGGCGGGGTGGGCGAGGCCGGCGTAGGTGCCGCGCAGCTCCTCGGGGACGCCCGGGTGCCGCTGGGTGAAGCCCTTGACGTGCAGCTCGTAGATCACCGAGTCCGCCCACGGCGTCTTCGGCCGGCGGTCGTACGTCCATTCGTCGTCGGGTCCGCCGTCGTGGACGACCACCCCCTTGGGGACGTACGGCGCGGAGTCCCGGTCGTCGCGCACGGTGTCCGCGACGTGCTGCTCCGGCCAGTCGCGCACGTGCCCGTACACCTCGGGCGGCAGCCGGAAGTCCCCGTCCACCGCGCGGGCGTACGGATCGAGCAGCAGCTTCGCCGGGTTCCAGCGGGCGCCGGTCCACGGGTCCCAGCGGCCGTGCACCCGGTAGCCGTAGCGCCGGCCGGGCAGCACACCCGGCACGAAGCCGTGCCAGATCCCGTGCGTCAGCTCGGTGAGCCGGGCCCTGCTCTCCCCGCCCCGCTCGTCGAACAGGCACAGCTCGACCCCCTCAGCCCCGCCCGCCCACAGGGCGAAGTTGGTCCCCGCCACCCCGTCCGGGCCGACCCGGAACCGGGCGCCCAGCGGCGTCGGCCGGCCCGGCCGCACCGGCACCGTGGGCACGGGCGGCGCAGGCCGCGCGCCGTTCACGACGGCCGCCGGGCGCCCGTCCCCGGTGGCCCGCTCCGCGGCCACCGCCTCCTGCTCGGCTGCGCTGGACACCTGTCAGCCTCCCGCGGCTCGTGGGGGACGGCGGCGGACAGGGGGTGCGCGGCCCGTTCATCGGCCCGGCCGCGGCTCCCCGGCGCGTCGTCCTCCCAAGGTTCTGCCCAGAGGGTGCCTCGCACTCACGTTTCCCCGGAGGGCGGCATGGTCGTTTCCCGGAGACGAGACCCGTCGTTGGGCACCGCGTGAGGTACGTACAAGGGCGCGCACGGCGCGCGAGGGCCGCGCTGGCCACCGTAGTGACATGGGCAGGACTGCTGACCGGAGCCGCCGGCTGCACCGCGGACGGCACCGTCGGCGGGGCGTTCGGGCCCCCGGCCGCCGAGGACGTCATCCGCGTGTCGCCCGACGACGGCAGCAAGGACGTACGCCCCGGTGCGGCGCTGCGGGTGCGCGTGCCGGACGGGCGGCTGGAGTCGGTGAAGGTGGTCGTGGAGCAGGACGCGCGGCGGTCGCCGGTCCCCGGGCGGATCTCCGGCGACGGACTGACCTGGAAGCCCGACGACGAGCGGCTCGCGCTGGCCGCCGAGTACACCGTCGACGCGGTGGCCGTGGACGGCGACGGCCGCCGCTCCGCCCGGCACACCACCTTCACCACCCGGGTCCCGGAGGAACGCTTCATCGGCTACGTCGCCCCGGAGCACCGCTCCACCGTCGGCACCGGCATGATCGTCTCCCTGGAGTTCAACCGGAAGATCGTCCACCGTGCGGCCGTCGAACGCGCCGTCCGCGTCACCGCCCGCCCGGCCGTCGAGATCCGCCCGCACTGGTTCGGCGACTCCCGGCTGGACTTCCGCCCCGAGGAGTACTGGAAGCCCGGCACCGAGGTCACCGTCGACCTGAACCTGCGCGACGTCGAGGGGGCGCCGGGCGTCTACGGCCTCCAGCGCCGCACCTTCACCTTCACCGTCGGCCGCAGCCAGGTCTCGGTGGTCGACGCCGCCGCGCACACCATGCGGGTGCGGCGCGACGGGGAGCTGCTGGCCACCGTGCCGATCACGGCGGGGGCGCGGAAGACGCCCACGTACAACGGCAAGATGGTGATCACCGAGATGCTCGAGGTCACCCGCATGAACGGCGCGACGGTCGGCTTCACCGACGACGACGGCAAGGGCGAGTACGACATCCCCGACGTCCCGCACGCCATCCGCCTGACCAGCTCCGGCACCTTCCTGCACGGCAACTACTGGGCCGACGCCGACGTCTTCGGCGACTCCAACGTCAGCCACGGCTGCGTCGGCCTGCGCGACGTGAAGGGCGGCGGGGCGGACACCCCGGCGGGCTGGTTCTTCGACCGCAGCCTCGTCGGCGACGTCGTCGAGGTCGTCAACAGCAAGGACCGGGAGGTCGCCCCGGACAACGGCCTCGGTGGCTGGAACATGAACTGGAAGGAGTGGAAGGCGGGCGGCGCGGTGAAGTGACTCCCGGCGGGTCCGTTGAACTTGGAACGGAACGGTGACAAACCCGTCGCCCCGCACCCCTCTGGCCTGTGGTTACTATGCCCGAGCGCGCGAGGGGCGCGCGGGGGCGCGGGCCCGGCAGGGACCGGACCCGCCGAGGGGAGAAACAAGTGAACGTGGGACCCATACCGGGGTCGGCGCCGGGTGGCGCACGGGGGCGGGGCGGAAGGAAGCTGGCGGCGCTGGCGCTCGGCGTGATGCTGGCGGTGACCGCCTGCGGCAGCGGGGGCTCGGAGCCGGGGGCCGGCCCGGGCGACGGCAAGGGCAAGGACTCCACCGCCGCGCAGAACAAGCAGTCCGAGGCCGTGGTCGGCATCGCGCCCGAGGACGGCGCGAAGTCCGTCGAGACCAGCGGCGCGCTGAAGGTGAGCGCGAGCAAGGGCAAGCTCACCGAGGTCGTCGTCAAGAACCCGGACGGCGACGAGGTCGAGGGCGAGATATCCGGCGACGGCGCCACCTGGACGCCGTCCACCCACCTGGCCGCCTCCACCAAGTACACGGTGCACGCGGTCGCCAAGGACTCCGAGGGCCGCACCGCCGCCGAGGACTCCAGCTTCACCACGCTGACCCCGAAGAACACCTTCGTCGGCACCTTCACCCCCGAGGACGGCTCCACGGTGGGCGTGGGCATGCCGTTCTCGCTGCGCTTCACCCGGGGCATCACCAACCCCGAGGACGTCGAGAAGGCCATCCGCATCACCACCGAGCCGGCCGTCGAGGTCGAGGGCCACTGGTTCGGCAACGACCGCCTCGACTTCCGCCCCGAGAAGTACTGGAAGGCCGGCACCAAGGTCACCGTCGACCTCAACCTCGACGGCGTCGAGGGCCGCGACGGCGTCTACGGCGAGCAGTCCAAGAAGATCTCCTTCACCATCGGCCGCAAGCAGGTCTCCGTCGTCGACGCCAAGAAGCTCACGATGAAGGTCGAGCGGGACGGCAAGGTCGTCAAGACCATCCCGGTCACCACCGGCGCGGCCGGCATGGAGACCTGGAACGGCCAGATGGTCATCAGCGAGCGGCTGAAGGTCACCCGGATGAACGGCGAGACGGTCGGCTACGGCGGCGAGTACGACATCAAGGACGTCCCCCACGCCATGCGCCTGACCACCTCGGGCACCTTCCTGCACGGCAACTACTGGGGCGGCGACGCCTTCGGCAACTACAACGCCAGCCACGGCTGCATCGGCCTGCGCGACGTGCGCGGCGGCTGGGACAAGAAGGCCCCGGGCGCCTGGTTCTTCGACAACTCCATGATCGGCGACGTCGTGATCGTCAAGAACTCCAACGACGCGACCGTCGCCCCGGACAACGGCCTCAACGGCTGGAACATGTCCTGGGAGAAGTGGAAGGCGTAGCCCCCGCGCGTGACGTGTCCGGCCCCGGTGCGGAGTACCGCACCGGGGCCGCTGCCGTTCACCCGCGTGCCCCGTCCGGGGCGCGGGGACGTACCGGGACGCCCGCCCCGGCGCCTGACCGGTTTCCCGCCGGAGCGCCGCGGGCTGCCGTACGGGGCGACGGCGTGCTGCTGTGCGTGCCCGCGCTGCACGGCCCCGCCGCGGTGACGGCCCCGTGCTCATGGCGGCCGACCTCGTGTTCGGCGCCTTCGGCCAACTGGTCGACGTCACGGTCATGGCCGTCCGGCAGGCCGTCACCCCGGACGGGACGCTGCGCCGACGCGTCGTCGAAGCCCTGCGCCGACACGGGTCCGCGTGCGGTGAGAGGGCGGTCGGGTGGGCCGTGGTACCCCCGGGTGTGAACGACCGCTAACCTGCGGGCATGACCGTACATCTGGAAGTCGCCGAAGGCGTCGGCACGCTGCGGCTGGACCGGCCGCCCATGAACGCGCTGGACGTCGCCACGCAGGACCGGTTGAAGGAGCTCGCCGAGGAGGTCACGCGGCGCGAGGACGTGCGCGCCGTGGTGATCCACGGCGGGGAGAAGGTGTTCGCGGCGGGCGCGGACATCAAGGAGATGCAGGCCATGGACCACACGGCGATGGTCCTGCGCTCCAAGGCCCTCCAGGACTCCTTCACGGCCGTGGCCCGCATCCCCAAGCCGGTGGTGGCCGCCGTCACCGGCTACGCGCTCGGCGGCGGGTGCGAGCTGGCGCTCTGCGCCGACTACCGGATCGCCGGGGAGAACGCCAAGCTGGGCCAGCCCGAGATCCTGCTCGGTCTGATCCCGGGCGCGGGCGGCACCCAGCGGCTGTCCCGGCTGATCGGGCCCTCCAAGGCCAAGGACCTCATCTTCACGGGGCGCCAGGTGCGGGCCGACGAGGCGCTGGCGCTCGGCCTGGTGGACCGGGTGGTGCCCGCCGGCGAGGTCCACGCGCAGGCGCACGCGTGGGCGGCGAAGCTGGCGCAGGGGCCGGCGATCGCGCTGCGCGCGGCGAAGGAGTCGGTCGACACCGGTCTCGAGACGGACATCGACACCGGCCTCGCCGTCGAACGGAACTGGTTCGCGGGTCTTTTCGCCACCGAGGACCGCGAGCGGGGAATGCGCAGCTTCGTGGAGGAGGGGCCGGGCAAGGCGAAGTTCCGGTGAAAGCCCGCCCGGTGCCTTGCCATTGACGCGACGACTGATCGGGGTCCCTCGATGGGGCGGATTGTGGGTGCCTTGGTGCACCCCTGAGTCGTTTATGTCGAGGGAGCCCGTCAATTGCCCGAGAGCGAGCCGTTTCCCCAGGTCGGAAGGGCTCCCAAGGGATTCGATGTGTCACTGGCACAAGCCACCGAGCTCTTGTCGGGTGGGGGTGCACGGGGGGCGCATTCCCCCGGAACGGCCCCCGGGGACTCCCCGGACGGCCATGATGAGGGCATGGCGGGGCTGGAGGGCATGGAACAGCCGCGGGGAGACCGGCGTACGGCAGTGCCGCGCTGGTCGCCGACGGTCGAGGACGAACGCGCCCTGAAGGCGCTGGAGTTGTTCGGCAATCCGACGGAGGCGGAAGTTCCGCTGCCGTCCCGGCCCGAGTCCGCCGCCACCGCCCGCCGGATCGTCCAGGTGGTCGTCCTGCGGGAGTGGGGCCTCACCGCCAGGACCGCCGAGGACGCCGTCCTGCTCGTCTCCGAACTGGTCGGCAACGCCGTGCGGCACACCGGCGCGCGGGCCTTCGGCCTCCGCATGCGGCACCGGCGCGGCTGGATCCGGATCGAGGTCCGCGACCCGTCCCGCGGACTGCCCTGTCTCATGCCGGTCCAGGACATGGACATCAGCGGCCGGGGCCTCTTCCTCGTCGACAAGCTCGCCGACCGCTGGGGCGTCGACCTGCTGCCCCGGGGCAAGACCACCTGGTTCGAGATCCGCGTGATGGACCGCTGAAGGCTCCCGCGGTGTGTCACCACCCGCGCTCCCCGGGTCTCCCCCCACGGGAAGGCCCGCCGACGGGTGGTCGCCGCACCGGAGGCTCGGGAGGCCCGATAATCTGACCTGCGTCAGCAAGACGGCAAAGTACGAGACGAGGGGCGGACCGGTGGCGGACATCGAGGAAGCGCGCAAGCAGTTCGAGCGGATCGACACGGACGGGGACGGGGTCATCACCGCCGCCGAGTTCAAGGCCGCCCTGGCGCAGGGCGGTGACTGGAACGTCACCGAGTCGGTCGCCGAGGCCCTGATCAAGTCCCGGGACCTGAACGGCGACAAGCTCCTGTCCTTCGACGAGTTCTGGATCCACTTGAACAAGTAGGTCCGGAACGGCTCGCCCGCCCCGGGGGCGGTGTCGATCACGGTGGTTCCCGGAGGGAACCGAAGTGGACATCGACCCCCGGGAGGGGGACCGGCGCGGCACACAGGCGTACGGGACCTCGGGCCGAAGTCGCGCCTTCGGGCCCCGGGCACGCCCGGCCGGTGGAGCCGCTCCGCCGTCGCGGGCCCGCACCGAGTCGCCGTTCCGCCGCCCCGTCCGGGGCGGACGCCTTCCCCCACGGAGCCCATCAGCCATGCGCACCAACCGGCCCCCCGCCCGCCGCTTCCCGGCGCTGCTCGCGGTGTCGGCCGCCCTTCTCCCCTTCCTGGTCACGGCCTGTACGAGCGGCGCCCCCGGCGACGACCGGGGCGCGGACAAGCCCGTCCTGCCGCCCGTGCGCGCCG
This sequence comes from Streptomyces sp. 12E, assembly GCF_055633275.1. NCBI lineage: Bacteria > Bacillati > Actinomycetota > Actinomycetes > Kitasatosporales > Streptomycetaceae > Streptomyces > Streptomyces sp. 12E. Next base: position 5,100,235 of record NZ_JBVNCJ010000001.1, read on the forward strand.
GATTCGACTACCAGCTCGGCGGCGCCTACGCGCCCCCGGACGGGGTGGACGTCGTCGTCCGCGACCACACGGCGTCCCCGGCGCCCGGCGTCTACACCATCTGCTACGTCAACGCCTTCCAGGCCCAGCCCGGGAAGGAGGAGGACTGGGACCCCGACCTCCTGCTGCGCGACGACGCCGGCGACGTGGTCATGGACGAGGAGTGGGGCGAGGCGATGCTCGACATCGGCACCGCCGCCAAGCGCGGCCGGATCGCCGGGAAGGTGAACGACTGGATCGACCAGTGCGCGTCCAAGGGGTTCCAGGCCGTCGAGCCCGACAACTACGACAGCTACACGCGGGCCCCCGGCGACCTGCTGAGCGCGGACGACGCGAAGGCCTTCCTCGCGCTGCTCTCCTCGCACGCGCACGACAGGGGTCTGGCCATCGGCCAGAAGAACACCGCCGAGCTGGCCCCGGAACGCAAGGAGGTGGGCCTCGACTTCGCCGTGGTGGAGGAGTGCGGGGCGTACGAGGAGTGCGACGACTACGTCAGCGCGTTCGGCCCCCACGTCCTGGTCGTCGAGTACAGCGAGCGGGGGCTGCGAAGGGCCTGTGACGGCTGGGGCGACGACATCGGCGTCGTGCGCCGTGACATGGACCTCGTGACGAAGGGAAGCCCCGGCTACCTGCGGGAGACCTGCGAGGACGGATGACAGGACCGCGCCGGCGCGGACGGCGACGCGACGGGCGTCTCCCCGGGGGACCGGCCCCTGCCGTGCGTCCTAGGCGCCCTCGGCCCACTCCTTCAGCGCCGACCTGCTGGAGAAGTCCGCGACGTTCCTGTCCAGCGGGTCGTCGGTGTACTGGTGGAAGCGCCACTTCGCCCGGATGCGGGGTTTCCCGGCGGTGACGTAGTCGGCGATCCAGAGGCCGTCGCCCGCGTAGGACGTCGTGTCGACGTTCAGCCAGAAGTTCCGATTGCAGTACAGGATCACCCTGTTGTGCGGCCGCAGCTCCTTCACCTTCTTGATGAAGCGGTCCTTCTCCGCGTTGCTCGCATGCGTTCCCTCGCCCGTCGTCTCCCAGTCGACCGCGAGGACGTCGCCCCGCTTCTCCGGGGCCTTGCGCACGAAGTACTCCGCCTGGGCGGTGAGGTCGCCCGGCCAGAGGAAGTGGTAGAAGCCGACGACCAGGCCGGCGTCGCGGGCCCTCTCCGTCTGGGCCGAGAGCTTGGGGTTGGTGTACGAACGGCCCTCCGTCGCCTTGACGAAGACGAAGGACAGACCGTCGGTGCCGTACGAGGACGACTGGTACGAACTCACGTCGATGCCGCGCAGCATGGGGCTCCCTGAGGTGCCGGTGGGGGAGGGGAGTCGGGATGATTTCTTCCCCGTCCCGGCACGGGCGACCCGTACGGGACGGGGAAAGTCCGGCCCCGGGGGTCACTGACGTCTCCGGTGTCACTCCGATGTCGTTTCTCCGTCATGTTCCGCTCACTTCGCACAGATGAACTAGCCGGAGAAGGGGCGTGAGTCGACGCCCGATGAGAGCGCGGAGAGACGAGATGGCCGAATCGGCTGAGGCGGTGACGTTACCCGCACCGATCGACACGCTCCTCGCCGCCGCCGTCGCCCGGCGCTTCTACCTGGAGCAGCGGTCGAAGGTGGAGATCGCCAAGGAGTTCGGCATCAGCCGGTTCAAGGTGGCCCGCCTCCTCGACGCGGCCGTGGCCCACGACATCGTACGGATCGACATCACCGTCCCGGCCGAGATCGACGTCCCCCTCGGACGGGCGCTGACCGAACGGTTCGGACTCCGGCACGGGATCGTCGTCGACCTGGGCCGCGGCGACGGCGGCACGACGGCGCCGGCGGACCAGCGGCAGAGCGGCCGCTGGCTCGGTACGGCGGCGGCCCGGCTGATCTCGGAGATCGCCGAGGAGGGCGACGTCCTCGGGCTGGACGGCAGTCACGTGGTGGACGCGCTCAGCGAGGCGGTCGTCCGGCTGCCGCTGTGCGACGTGGTCCAGCTGACCGGGGTGCACGGGCGGGACCTCGCCCATGACGCCGCGATCGCCGCGGTCCGCCGTACGGCCGCGGCGGGCGGCGGCAGGGCGTTCCCGCTCCACACCCCGTTCCTCCTGCCCGACGCCGTGACGGCCGCCGTCCTGCGCAGCCAGCCCGCCACCGCCGAGACGCTGGACCGGTTCGGCCTGGTCACCAAGGCCGTCGTCGGCGTCGCGGCGTGGGACGCCCCGCACTCCACGGTGTACGACGCCCTGTCCGAGCGGGAGCGGGAGACGCTCCGGGAGGCGGGAGCATGCGCCGAGGTGGCCGGCCACGTCCTGGACGCCGAGGGCCGGGTGATCCCCACCGAGCTGAACGCCCGCACGATCGCCGTCAGCGCCGCGGAGCTCCGGGGCGTCACGGAGCTGATCGGCGTCACGGCCGGTGGCCGCGGCACCGGGGCGGTCCGCGCCGTGCTGAGGTCCGGACTGCTCACCGGAGTCGTCACGGACGCCACGACCGCGCGCCGCCTCCTCTGGCACGACGACCTGGACGACCCGGCACGGACCGCGCCGTCGTCCCGATCCACCGAATGAGGACAGCGATGAGCCAGCAGGACGAGGCGCTTCCGCCCGTTCCGGACGACATCCGCGAGGCGGGCCGCCTCGCCCCGGACCACTGGCTGGGGGTGGTCGACCCGATGTGGTCCGGGGAGGGGAGGCCCCCGGAGTGGGCGATGACCGGCCGGTGGCGGTCCGGCCTCGACGGGGAGATCGTCGAGTGGGAGGACAACCCCGAGTACCGGCCGTCCCCGCGTGCGCTCGGCTGGCCCGAGCCGGAGGACGAGGTGGACCGCGCCGTCCAGCTCGCGTCGACCGGGTACGGGCCCGGCGAGGCGGTGCCGGCCGCGCTGACGGGACGCGAGGTGGCCGTGCTGACGGCGCCGGGCGGCGGCTTGCTGAGTGCGGCGGCGCCGGACGGGACGCCGGTCGTCCCGGTGTTCACCTCGTCGGTGTTCCTGCACACCACGGGGCGTTTCGCGTTCGAACTCGTCGGCGTGGACGACCTCGTGACGCGCGTCCCCGAGGGGCACGCGCTGTACCTGAACCCCTCGGCCGCGGTGAGCATGCTGCTGGATCCCGGCGCCGTGCGCGACGCGGCCGGGGAGGGCGCGGACGCGGAGGCGCGGCCCTCCGCCGCGCCCGCGGGCCGTACCGCGCGGGTGCTGACCGAGGCCGTCCACCCGGTGCGGGAGACGGACGCGTGAGCCGCTGGTCGTCCGTGATGCCGGGCCGGGGACGCAGGTCCGGCTCCGGTACGGGCCGCCGCGGCACGGCGAGCCCGGCCGGCGGCGCGAGCGGCGCCGGGAACCGGGGCGTCGGCGGCCCGCCGGTCGAGGACGTCGACGGCGTGCTGCTGGTGCGCTCGGTCGAGGACGACTCGTTCCCGCTGGACGTCGTGGCCGAGGTGGCGGGCGCCGTCGGGCGGGAGGCGGACGTCGTCACGGTGATCGTGGGCTCCGCCGCCGGGGGCAAAGGACCCGACGCCGACCACTGGGCGCGGCTGGGCGCGCTGCTCGACTCCCTCCGCGCGCGGGGCACCGAACGGGTCCGGCTCGTGATGTCCGGCGCCGGTGACGACCGGCCGGACCGGCCCAGCGTCGCCCGCAGGATCGCGGACGCCTGGGAACTGGAGGTGACGGCTCCGGACGGGGCCGTCCTGATCACGCCCGGGGGAGCGCTCTTCGTCCACGGCGACTCCGGACCCGGCTGCGCGTGGTGGCGGTTCGCGCCCGGCGAGCAGCCCCGGAAGGCGGGCCGGCGCGCCCCGGCGCCCGTCTGGGAGGAGGCACTGGAGGGGGTGCCCGCGCGCACGGCCGGGGGCTGCGTCGTGGACCGTGTCCCGGCGGGCGTGGTGATCCGCCCGGCCGGGGCGCCCGGACCGGCCCCCGACGACCTGTGCTTCTCCGTGCCCGTCGACTTCGAGCGGCTGACGGTGCTGGTCGGCGCCCCGCAGGCGGAGGACGTCGCCGCCGACGAGGTCGCCGCCGTCCTCGAGGGGCTGCCGGAGGCGGAGCGCGCCCGCACCCGGCTCGCGCCCGGCGGCCGGCGCGACCTGCTGCGGCTCGGGCAGTCGGTCGCCGATCTGCTGGGCGCCGAGGTGGAGGTGCTCACCGGTCTGCCGCTGCTCGACGACCACGCACCGCCCGGCACGCCTCCCCGGCCGACGCTGGTCGGGCTGGACGGCAGGCCGAGCTGGCGGCCGTTCGTGTCGTCCGTGGTCTGCGGGCCGGTCGACTCCGAGGGGCGGGCTCCCGTGCCCAGGCCGGTGGAGCTCCACCCGCCCGACTGGATCCTCGGCGGCGGCGAGCGGGGGACGGTACGGCTGACGGACCGCTGGCAGGCGACGGTGACCCGGGCCGGCCTCGCCCTGTGGACCCAGGACGGCCCCCGTCCGGGGCCGCTCGGACCGGCCGTCGACCCGGAGGTGTGCGCCATCGAACTGGGCATGCCCGGACAGCCGTTGGACGACTCCCTGCTGCCCGCGCTGTCCCGCCTCGTGCGCGGCCTCGGAACCGACGTCCGCTCCCGCGCCACCCTGCTGGTCCGCGGCAGGCTCCTGGCGGGCGACGGCGCCCTGCGCCGCCTGGCCGCCGAACACGGCATACCGGGCATCCGCTACGTCACCGCCGGCCGGCCCTCGCCCCTCGGCCCGGCCGCCCGCCGGCCGGGGACGGCCGCGGAGCCCGGCCGGACGGCCCACGGGCCCGGTCCCGCCGTCGGGCCCGGCCGGGCAGCGCCGACCGTGGCCCACGGTCCCGGCACGGCCGCCGGTACGGCCGCCGCCGGGGTGGGCCGTGCCGTGCCGCCCGGTGCGGGTGCCGGTGGCCCCGGAGCCGCCGGACCCGGCCGGACTCCGCCGCTCGGCGAGGCGGCCCGCGGGACGGGTACGGCCGCCGCTCCGCCGGCCGCCGGGTCCGGCGCCGGGGTGGGCCGGGGGCCCGGCGGGACCGTCGTCGGCCCGCCGGCCGCCGGTCCCGGCGGGGCTGTGCCGGCCGGTGGGGCGGCCCGCGGGACGGGCACCGCCGCCGCCGACCCGCGGGCCGGCGGCCCCGGTGGGGCTCCGGCACCCGGCGGGGTGGTTCAGGAGTCCGGTACGACCTCCGCCCTTCCGTCCGCCGGCGCCGGAGCGACCCGTCGGCGGACCGGTGCGGCGGCGAGTGGTCCGTCGGCCGCCGGACCCGGCGCCGGAGCGGCCCGCCCCGACGGTACGGCCGCCGCCGGCCCGCGGGCCGCCGGGTCCGGGGCGCCGACGCTTCCGCCCGCCGGGTCCCCGGACGCCCTTCAGGACGACGGGACCGCCGAAGCGAACGGTCCCTCGGCCGCCGGACCCCTCGCCTTCCCGGACCTCCTCGTGGACGCGGACGCTCCCGGCCGGCCGGGAGCCGGCGCCGGAGGGCCTGTGCCGCCGGAATCCCTTCGGGAGGGCGGGCCCGTACCGTCGCCGGATTCCCCTCCGGACGGCGGGGCCGCAGGGCCCGGGGGAGCGGAGCCCGGGACGTCCGTGCCCGCCGTGTCCCCGGAGGCCGGTCCACGGGGGCGGTCCGCGGAGGGGGCCGCGACCGCCGCGCCGCCGGAGACCGGGGACGGTGTCGGGAGCGAGCGGAGGGCTTCCGCGCCCGGTGCGGCGCCGGACGGCGGGCAGGGCCCGGGGGCAGCGGGGCCCCGGCCCGCCTCCCCGGCCGGGCCACGTCCCGGAACCGCCGGTGAGGGAAGCGGCCCGGAGCCGGACGGCGGCCGTGCCGGGACGGGACCGCGCGGGCGGAGCGGTGCGGCGCCCGCCCCGGACCGCGCCGCCCTTCCGTTCGCGCCCGGACACGTCAGCGGGGCCGCCGAGCGCGCCGCGTTCCGGGACGCCGCGGCCGGCGCCTGGGAGCGGCACGCCGCCGCCGTGTCCCGGGTGCTCACCCGGATGCCCGCCCTGCGCGGCCACGAACTGGAGGCGGCGCGCACCGACCTGGTCGCCGCGCACGCCTACCTCACCGCCGGGGAGGGGCCGCTGCACCACCGCGAGCTGATCCGGGACCTGCACACCGGCGAGGGACGCCTGCTGCCCTACGCCGGCTGCCTGGCGTCCGCCCTGCGCCGACTGCCCTCCTACCGGGGCGTGGCCCTGCGCGGCGGGGACGCCGACGGCCCCGGACCGGCGGTCGGCGCCCTGCTGCACGACCCCGCCCCGGTCAGCGCCCTGGCCGGGAACTCGGCGCTCCCCGCCGGGTCCCCCGTGCGCTACGCGATCTGGTCCGTCACCGGACGCAAGGTACGGCAACTGCTCGACCGGCCGGGCGGTCCCACGGAGACGCACGAGGAGATCGTCTTCGTGCCGGGGACCGGCTTCCGGGTGCTGGGGGTGCGGACCGCGCCCGCGGGCCCCTCCGTCGTACTGCTGCGTGAGCTTCCCGGGAACGCGACCGCCTACATGGACGGGTCGGAGGAACTGAGCGGCCTGGACCTCAAGGCCCTCGCACACCTCGAGGAGGCGCTGGCCAAGGGCTTCCGCGTCGGTGACGGTCCGCAGTGGCCGGAACGCTGTTCCGGGCCCGTGGGCCAGGACGGATAGCGCGCGACGGGGAAGGCACCACCACCCATCACCCCACAGTCCAAGGAGAACGATGGCAATACGTGATCAATCGCCCCCCGAGGGGTCCGGCGGCACGGGCGGTTCGTCCGTCCGCAGGGCCGTCTCCCTCGGGTCGGCGGCCGCCGACCCCGGCCCGATGCTGGTGCCGGCCGCACGGCGTACGGCCGCACCGGAGCCGGACGGGGACGGCGCCGGGGGAGCGGCGACGGCACGGCCGGCCCCGGACACCGCCGAGAGCGAGGCCGCTCCCGAGCGGCCCGCCGCCACGGGCGGCACGGCCGGGGAACCGGCCGCGACGGCCGACTCCCCCGACGCGTCCGCCGCACCGCGGCGGTCGGAAGCGGAGCGCGGGAGCGTCGCCGGGCCGGCCACCGCCGTCCGGGCCGCCCCGGCCGCCCTGGACGCCGCAGCCGTCGCAGCCGCCGGGGTCGGCGGAACCGCTGCCGCCGGCGCCGGTGCGGACGGACCGCCGTCCGGGAACCCGAGGAAGCCCCTGCTCGCCGCCGCCGGCATCGCGGGCGTCGTCCTCCTCGCCGTGCCGCTGCTGATCTGGGCCACGGACGACTCGCAGCGGAAGAAGAAGGACGACGTGGCGGTGGCCGCCGGGTCCGACACCCTGCTCGAGGAGGAGCCCCTGGAGGCGCCGAAGGGCGACTACGCCCCGGCGGAGCCCACGCCGGAACCCTCGACGAAGAAGCCGTCCGCCAAGCCGAAAGCCGTCGTCGAGAAGGCGGTTCCGGTGACGGGTCCGGCATCCCCGGTCAGCGAGTCGCCCAAGGAGGCGGAGAAGAAGACGGAGAAGGAGGAGAAGACGGAGAAGGCGAAGCCCCGGATCAAGGAGCACGAGGCGCCCGTGCTCCCGGCGAACACCGCCGCCTACGCCGTCCGGCGGCTGGCCGCCGAGGATTCCGGCCGGCACATCTGCTACCGGGTCCACAGGAAGGGAGCCGGCTGGACGAACCCGAGGTGCGACGGGGCCATGTCGGGCAAGGGGCTGCCGATCACGGCCATCAACATCGCGGTGGTCGGCGCCAAGAAGGTGTCCGCCAACGAGTTCGTCCAGAAGGACGGCTGGACGACCGCGTGGTCGAGTGCGGCCGACGCGACGGACCTGACGCTGGGCAGCGACGCCCCGAACGCGCCGAACCTCAGCGGCTACGCCATCGGCGTCGACGACGGCAACGTCTGCCACCACCACAAGCTCGGCGGGCACGACTGGGGCGCCTATCTGTGCGAGTCGTCCCAGGGCTGGAGGTTCGGCGGGTCGCTGGAGCCGGACGTGTGGCTGGAGAGCGTCAAGTTCAACCTCTGAGGGACGCGACAGCGCAGCGGACGCCCGCCGGCACCGGCCGGCGGGCGTCCGTCCTCACCGGGAGGGCTACTGCCCCAGGGCCTGCCGGACGGGCAGGTCCTCCGGCAGCAGGGTCGTGAGGTCGGCGAGGCTGGGCGAACTCAGCCCGCCCAGCCGGCGGGCCTGGTTCGTCATCATCGTCTCCAGCAGCTGCCGGGCGAGCCGCGCGTTGCCGAAGGACCGGTCGCGCGGGATGGCGTCCACATGGGCGCGCAGCGCCTCGACGGTGGCGTCGGCGCACTCGTACCCGGAGGCGGCGGCGTGCCGGGACACGATGGTGACCAGTTCGTCCGTGCTGTAGTCCTCGAACGTCACGAACTTGGAGAACCGGGACGTCAGGCCGGGGTTGGAGGCGAGGAAGCGCTGCATCTCCTCGGTGTATCCGGCGACGACGACCACGATCTCGTCGCGGTGGTCCTCCATCAGTTTCAGCAGGGTGTCGACGGCCTCGCGGCCGAAGTCGTTGGACGACCCCTCGGGGGTCAGGGTGTAGGCCTCGTCGATGAACAGCACCCCGCCCAGCGCGCTGGTGAAGACGTCCTTGGTGCGCTGGGCGGTGTGGCCGATGTACTGGCCCACCAGGTCCGCCCGCGCCACCTCCACCAGGGAGTCGCGGGGCAGCACCCCCAGCGAGTGCAGGAGCCTGGCGTACAGCCGGGCGACGGTGGTCTTGCCGGTGCCGGGCGGTCCGCTGAAGACGAGGTGGTTGCTGATCCGGGGGGCGGGCAGCCCCGCGGCGATCCGCTGCCGGGCGTTGGTCAGCAGACTGACCAGGTCGGCGACCTCCCGCTTCACCGCGGCGAGCCCCACCATGGCGGTGAGTTCGGCCATCGGGTCGGACGCGTCGTCGGCGTCCTGCGCCGTGCCGCCGCCGACGGCCGCCGCCTCCGCGTCGCCGACGTCCTGCGGCAGCAGCAGCGTCAGGTCGTGCTCCGCGGGGTCGGTCATGGCCGCGAGCCGGAACGCCTGCCGGTCCACCATGTCCTCGAACACGCCTCGGGCCGCACGACCGTTGCCGAAGGTCGCGTCGCGCGTCATCTGCTCGAAGCGCACGGCGAGGGCCTCCCGGGTCAGCGGCCCGAGCTCGAACTGGTGCCGGTGGCAGAGGCTTTCGGTGATCGTCACCAGTTCCTCCACCGCGTAGTTGTCGAACTCGATGGTGCGGGTGAACCGGGAGGCGAGACCCGGGTTGGCGGTGAGGAACGACTCCATCTGCTCGGAGTAGCCGGCCGCCACCACGACCACGTCGTCGCGGTGGTCCTCCATCAGTTTCAGCAGGGTGTCGACGGCCTCGCGGCCGAAGTCGTTGGACGTGCCCTCGACGGTGAGGGTGTAGGCCTCGTCGATGAACAGCACTCCGCCCAGCGCGCTGTTGAACGCCTCGGTGGTCTTGATGGCCGTACCGCCGATGACCTGCGCGACGAGATCGGCGCGGGCGACCTCGACCAGGTGTCCGCTCCTGAGCACGCCCAGGTCCGCGAGGATGCTGCCGTAGAGGCGGGCGACGGTGGTCTTGCCGGTGCCGGGCGGTCCCGCGAAGATCAGGTGCCGGCTCATGGACGGGACCGGCATGCCGAGCCGCCGCCGGCGCTCGGCGAGCTGGTTCAGATTGACCAGCGTGCGCACCTGGTGCTTGACGTTCTCCAGGCCGGTGAGCGCCTCCAGTTCGGCCAGCGGGCCCTCGGGCTCCTGCTCCTTGCCGGCCCCGCCCGGGGCGCCGTCCTCGCCGGCCGTCCCGGCGGACTCGCCCCAGCTGTCCGGCAGGCCGTTGTCCGCGCTGGTCAGCAGCTCGACCGTGAGCCGTTCGCCCGCGCGGCTCTGGCGCAGTCCCGCGCCCCGGTTGTCACGCACGACGCACCGGGTGACAGTGACCGGTTCGGCGCTGTCGACCCGTACGCCGTCGCCCGTGCTCCCGGTGATCTCACAGGCGTCGAGGACGGCCCGGCCGCCGCGCGACACCTGGACGCCGTGGGCCTTCGAACCGTGCACCCGGACCCGCTCCAGGGTGATCTCTGCGCCGTCCCGCACCCCGACCCCGGCGTCGGCGCTGTCGCCGATCTCGCAGTCCCGCAGGGTGCCCCGGCCGCGTTCGCCGACGAGCAGGCCCGAGCGGGCGGCGGAGCTCAGCACGGTGTCGCTGATCTCGGGGTCGGAGTCGTCGTCGATGTGCAGCGCGCAGCCGCCGGCGGACTCGATCTCGCAGTGCTCGAGCCGGCCGCGGCCGTCGTCGGTGAACTCGACGCCGTGACCGCCCGCGCCGGTGATCCGGGCGTGACGCAGCAGGGGGTTGGCGGCGGAGCGCACGGAGACGCCGACCCCCGCCGCGTCCAGGACCTCCAGGCGCTCGAACTCGGCCGTGGAGTCGTCCCAGAGCTGCACCGCCCCGGCGGTGTCGGCGCAGTCGCTCACCACGGTGTCCCGCAGCAGCGGGGCGCTGCCCTCGACGACCCGCACGGCGCCCTCGGTGGAGCCGTGGAACGAGCAGCCCTCCAGGGTTCCGCGCGAGCGGTCCAGGACGAGCAGCCCGCTGGTCTTGGTGCGCCGGGTGACGCACCCGCGCAGCATCGGGTCGGCCCCGCCGGAGATGACGATGCCGCTCTGCGCGATGGACTCGAACGAGGTCTCCTCGATCTCCGGGCGGGACATGCTGGTCACCAGCAGCCCCACCGAGGTGTGGTGCACGACGCACCGCAGCACCCGGGTCGAGCTGTGGCCCTCCAGGGCGATGGCCGGCTTGTCGGTGCCGGAGATGTCGCAGCCCTCCACGGTGCCCCGCGCCTCGCCGCTCGCCAGGACGCCGTTGGCCCGCGCGCCGCGGATGCGGCAGTCGCGGACCAGGGGCCCGGCACTCTCGCCGATGACCACCGCGGAGGTGCCGAAGTTCTCGAACACGCAGTCCTCGACGACGCTCTCGGACTCCGAGGAGTCGACGAGCCCGGCGCCGCCGGGGTTGCCGATCCGGCAGCCGCGGGCGGCCAGTGACCCCTTGCCGCGGACCAGCAGCGCCGTCCATCCGGCACCGGTCACGGTGCATCCGTCGAGGGCGGCCTGACCGGCCGGTACGTCCACGACCGCGGCCTCCTTGTCGCGGCCCCGGAGGGTGAGGGCGCTGAGCATCACGGCGTCGGCCATGAGGGTGACGGCGGTGCCGTCCCGCGGGCAGAGCTCGACGGTGCCCGGCTCGCCCTCGCCGATGATCGTCACCCGGTGCCGGATGACGAGGTTCTCGGCGTAGCGGCCGGGACGGACCCGGATCACCGCCCCGGTACGGGCCTGGGCCAGTGCCTCACCGATCGTCCGGAATCCGTCCGACCGCTCCGGGCCGACCGTGAGTATTTGCCGTACCACGCCTCGAACCTCCTTGTGCTGCTGCGGTAGTTGGCGTTGTGTGCCGTACATCTTGTGTGCCTATCATGCGGCTCATGCGGAATGTCATGAAAAGCCGGGGTGCGGGCTGTGTGCTGGCGATCGCCGTGGTCCTGCCGGCCCTCGGCGGGCCGGCCTTCGCCCTCCCCGCCGCCCCGGCCGTCCCGGCCGCACCGTCGGGGGGGCCCGGTGCCGGCGAGCCGGGGGCCACGCTGCTGCCCCCGCTGCCCGTCCGGCTCGGCGAGGACAGCCCGTGCACCGGGGCCTCGGAGCGGACGGCCACCGGAGCGGCGTGGTCGCAGACGGCGCTCGGGCTGTCCCGGGCCCAGCGGATCTCGCGCGGCGGCGGCGTGACCGTCGCGGTGGTCGACACCGGTGTCTCCGCCGGCGTCCCCGGCCTGTCCGGCAGGGTGGAGGCCGTCGGCGCGGCGGCCGAGGACTGCGTGGGCCACGGCACGTTCGCCGCCGGCCTGATCGCCGCCGCACCGCAGAAGGGCAGCGGCATCACCGGGGTCGCCCCGCAGACGGAGATCCTCGCCCTGCCGGGCACCGACGACCGCGGAGTGCCCTCCGTGGAACGCGTGGCCGCCGGCATCCGGACGGCGGCGGACCGCGGCGCGCAGGTCATCTACGTCGGCCAGACCCTGCGCACCGGCAAGGCCGAGCTCACCGCGGCCGTCGCCCACGCCACCCGGCGCGACGCGCTGGTCGTCGCCCCCGCCGCCCCGGACGCCGTGCCCCGCGAGGAGCAGGGACCCGACGGCGAGATGCCCCGGGGCCCGTACTGGCCGGCCGCGGCGCCCGGCGCGCTCGCCGTCGTGGACTTCGGCCCCGGCGGCGTACGGCAGAAGAACGCGCCGCCCGCCCACGAGCCCGACCTGTCCGCGCCCGGCGGCGAGATGGTCAGCGTCGGCCCCGCCGGCTCCGGCCACTACATCGGTTCCGGCGCCTCGCTGGCGGCGGCGGGCGTCGCGGGCGCCGCCGCGCTCGTCCGCGCCTACCACCCCGGCCTCACGGCGGCCGAGGCCGCCCGCCGCCTCCTCGACACCGCCTACCCGTCGGACACTCCACGCCTCGACCCGTACGCCGCCCTGTCCCTGATCCAGGACCGCACGGAACCCTCCGCGCGGACCCCCGCCCCCGCCCACATGCCGGCCCCCGCCGACCCCACCCCCCACAACCGCTCCCTGACGATCGCGGCCGTGGGCCTGACGACGGTCCTCCTCCTGGCAGCCCTGGGCGCGGTCATCCCCCGAGGCAGGACCAGGAACTGGCGCCCCCCGACCACCCCTTAGCAACGCCCCCGCCGCTCCCGCGGGCAGTCGTGCCTCCCCCGGAGCCCGAAAGGGCCCGGGAGGCACCCCCAGGGCGACGGGGGTCCCCCCCGCTCGAGCGGAGCCGGGAGCGGGGGAGGGACCCCGCAAGCGCCGGGTTGCGCACACTCCCCCCGGCCGGCACCCACGCCGGGCGTCCCGCGCACCCCGGCCCGCCCCGCACGGACGCCTCACGACGCGTCCTCCACGAGCCCCGTCTGCACCTGCAAGGTCTTGCGCCGGGCGATCCGGACCGCCCGTCCCGGAATCAGCTCCCGCCCCTTCACACTCCCGAAGAGATACCCCTCGCTCGGCGGGCACGACATCAGCAGTCCGGGCGTGTTGACCTCCTGCAGCCTCCGCAGCAACGACTCGTTCAGCCCGCGCCCCGCCCCCGCCGACGACCGCGCGACGATCAGGTGCAGCCCCACCTCGTGCCCCAGCGCCAGATGGTCGAGGAGCGGAGCGAACGGCTGCGTCATCGGCCCGCCGCCCACCATGTCGTAGTCGTCGACCAGGATGAACAGCCGCGGTCCCTGCCACCAGTCGCACAGCCGCATCCGCGACGGAGCGATGTCCTCGCCCGGAACCCGCTGCTTGACCGCCCGCGCCGCCCCGTCCACCAGGTCCCTCAGCATGTCCAGGGACACGGCGTGCCCCAGCCGGTACGCCTCGGGAACGCTCTCCACCAGCTCCCGCCGGTAGTCCACCGTCATGATCCTCGCCTCGGCCGGCGTGTACCGCTCGGTGATGCCGCGCGCGACCAGCTTCAGCAGGTTCGTCTTGCCGCTCTCCGTGTCGCCCACCACGATCAGATGCGGGCTCTCGGTGAAGTCGTGCCACACCGGCGCCAGTTCGTTCTCGTCCAGGCCGATCGCGATCCGCAGCCCGTTCTCGCCCTCCGGCTCCGGCAGTTCCTCGACCGGCAGCTTCGCCGGCAGCATCCGCACCCGCGGCGCGGTCGGCCCCGTCCAGTTCTCGGCGATCGCGGCGACCAGCCCCGCGACCCCGTCCGCGAGGTCGTCGGCGTCCTCGACCCCGTCGACGCGCGGCAGCGCCGACAGGTAGTGCAGCTTGTCCGGAGTCAGCCCCCGCCCCGCGCTGCGCGGGATCGTGGCCGCCTTCCGGGAGTCGATCTGGGAGTCCATCGGATCACCCATCCGCAGCTCCAGCCGGGTCCCGGTCTGGTCGCGCACCGAGGACGACAGCTCCACCCAGCGGGCGGTGGTGACCATCAGGTGGACGCCGTAGTTGAGCCCGCGGGCGGCCAGCGCGTTGAACGTGGCGATGTGCCGGTCGAAGTCCTGGCGCACGGTGGCCCAGCCGTCGATGACCAGGAAGACGTCCCCGTGCGGCTCGTCGGGGAACTCGCCCGCCGCACGCCGCTTGCGGTACGTCGCCATGGAGTCGATGCCGTGCTCCAGGAAGAACCGCTCCCGCCGGGCGAGCAGCGTGGTGACCTCCGCGATCGTACGGCCCACCCGCTCGGTGTCCACCCGTGCCGCGACCCCGCTCATATGGGGCAGCTCGTCCAGCGAGGCCAGCGTGCCGCCGCCGAAGTCCAGGCAGTAGAACTGGACTTCGCGCGGGGTGTGGGTGAGCGCCAGCGCGGTGATGAGGGTCCGCAGCAGCGTGCTCTTGCCGCTCTGCGGGCCCCCGGCGATGGCCACGTGGCCGCCGGCCGCCGACAGGTCCACGGTCAGCAGGTCGCGCAACTGGTCGAAGGGCCGGTCCACGACTCCCACCGGCACGGTGAGCCGTCCCCGCAGCGGCCAGTCGGCCGTGGTCAGGCCGTAGCGCGGATCGGGTGCCAGCGGCGGCAGGATCTGGTCCAGGGTGGCCGGCCGGCCCAGCGGCGGCAGCCACACCTGGTGCGCGGGCGGCCCCGCCCCGCGCAGCCGGTCGAGCGCCACCGACAGCAGCGTCTCCTCGCCGCCGTCCCCCCCGCCCGGCGCCTCCGGTTCCGGCTCGTCGGGCTCGCCCGCCGGGTCCAGGCCGGGGTCCGCGGGTGCGCGCGGCACCACCCACTCCGCCGTCCACGGCACCACCTGCCGCGCCACCTGCGCCTGCACCACGGTCCGGCGCCGCTGGTACGGCCCCGAGACGTACGCGGCCCGGAACCGGGTCAGCGCGTCGACGCCGCTCTTGAGGAAACCGGCGCCCGGCTGGGCGGGCAGCTCGTAGGCGTCCGGCACACCGAGCACACCCCGGCTCTCCATCGCGGAGAACGTCCGCAGACCGATCCGGTACGACAGATGGCTCTCCAGCTGGTGCATGCGGCCCTCGTCCAGCCGCTGCGAGGCGAGCAGCAGATGCACCCCGAGACTGCGCCCGAGCCGGCCGATCATCACGAACAGCTCCATGAAGTCGCGGTGCGAGGCCAGCAGTTCGCTGAACTCGTCGACCACCACGAACAGGCTGGGCAGGGGCTGCAGCGGCGTCCCGGACTGCCGGGCCTTCTCGTACTCCAGCGCGGAGGTGTAGTTCCCGGCGGCGCGCAGCAGCTCCTGCCGCCGGATCAGCTCCCCGTGCAGCGCGTCCTGCATCCGGGCGACCAGCGCCACCTCGTCGGCGAGGTTGGTGATGACCGCCGAGGTGTGCGGGAGCTCGTCGAGGCCGAGGAAGGTGGCGCCGCCCTTGAAGTCGACGAGGACGAAGTTCAGCGTCTCGGAGGAGTTGGTCAGCGCCAGCCCCAGCACCAGCGTGCGCAGCAGCTCGCTCTTGCCGGAGCCGGTCGCGCCGATCAGCATGCCGTGCGGTCCCGTACCGCCCTGCGCGGACTCCTTGATGTCCAGCTCCACCGGCCGGCCCTCACCGCTCACCGCGATCGGCACCCGCAGCCGGGCGCTGCCGGTCGCCTTCTCCCACAGCGTGGCCGGGTCGTGCCGGTGCAGGTCGGGGATGTTCAGCAGCGAGGTCAGCTCGACGTCGTCGGCGAGCGGCTTGGAGTCGTCGCCGCCCACGCTCATCCGGTACGGCGCCAGCAGCCGGGCCAGCGCCAGCGCCCCCGCCGTGCCCAGCCGGTCGGGCCGTCCGAGCACCGTCGACTGCTCCTTGCGGTCGCGGTCGGTGCGCACCAGCGCGACCCCGCCCTCGTCCACCTCCAGGCGCAGCGTGGTCCGGCCCGGCTTCCAGGCGAGCGCCCCGGTGAGGTCGAGCACCACCGCGTTGCGGAAGCCGTGCCCGTCGAAGCGGTGCCCGGCCGGCACCGTGCAGCCGTCGATCACGACGACCGTGTACGGCTCCTCACGTCCCGGGACCGCGTCGGGGTCGGCGCCCGGCCGCTCCAGGAACTCGGCGCCGAGCAGGTTCTCCAGCTCGGTGAAGGCCGAGGCGATCAGGCGGGCCGGTCCTGCGCCGTCCTCCTCGTGCCGGTGCAGACTGTGCGGCAGCCACTTCGCCCACTCCCACTGCGAGCGCCGCTCGTCCGAGACGCACAGCGCGATCCACAGGTCGTCGGGGGAGTGGAACACCGCCAACTGCGCGAGCAGGGCCCGCACCTGGGCGCGTATCCGCTCCTCGTCCCCGCGGAACAGCACCTTCGACCAGGCCCGCAGATAGATCGCGATGGGCTGGTCCCGCACCGTGGAGTAGGCCTTGGTGAAGCTGCGCAGCGCGTGCGCGCTCAGCGGCTCCAGGTCCTCGACGGGCTTGGTCGACAGCGGCGTCAGCTTCATCGCGAGACGCTGGTCGCCCACGCCCATCCGCACCTCGGCGAAGTCCTCGTCCGACGACCGGCGTTCCCACAGCCGGGTGCTGCGCACCAGCGACGACAGCGCGTCGGGTTCCGGGTGGCGCCAGGCGAGGGCGCGCTGCTGCTCGACGATGGACGCCCGCACCATGCGCCGGGTCTGCCGCAGGTACCGCAGGTAGTCGCGGCGCTCGCCCTTCATCCGCTGCTTGCGCTCGCCGTTGCGGCGCATGACCTGTCCGAGCATCATGCCCGCCGACGCGATCACCATCACACCGAGCGCGATGTAAATGAAACCGCCGCTGCCCTGGCTCATCCCCGGCCGCATGAACATCAGCATCATGGAGACCGACATCAGCGCCATCGGCAGGTACGTCCACACCGCGGAACTGTCCGGCACGACTTCCGGAAGCGTGGGCGGCTCCTGGAGACTCAGTTCCCCCGACGGCATTTCCGGCCCTTTGCGGCGGGCCGGGCGGCGGAACAGGATCACGCTCAACGAACGTCCTCCTCAACGATTTCGGAAGGAATTCCGGGGGAACCTCGCGGGAACGTCGCGGGTTTTTCCGTAAAGGGTCAGAGTCCCGCGCGACGACATCGGGAAAATGGCCGTAAGGTGCCGTGACGCCGAACTCCCGGAGTGGTGTTGCGAAAAGCCCGGCGTACGGTCAAACTCGTCGGCGCATGCCCCGTCCGACTTTTCCGTCGCGTTCGGCGACCGACCGGTGTGCCGCTGCCACCTTCCAGCCACCGCGTATCGCGTGGTCCGCCAGAAAGTGTGAACCCCGAACCCATGACCGAGATCCAGACGGCAAGCCTGTGCCGCGTCACCGTACGTGCTCCGGCCAGAACCGTCGACCTGGCCGTGCCCTCCGACGTCCCCGTCGCCGATCTGCTGCCCACAGTGATCGGCTACGGAGGGGACAACCTGGAGGAATCCGGTCTGGAGCACGGAGGTTGGGTGCTCCAGCGGCTCGGCGGCCCACCGCTCGACCCCGAGAGTACCTTGGACTCCCTCGGTCTGCGGGACGGAGAGGAGCTTTACCTGCGGCCGCGCACCGAGGCGCTGCCCGAGGTGCACATCGACGACCTGGTCGACGGCATCGCCGACGGCATGGACCGCAGGCCGCACGGCTGGAGCCCGCAGGCCGGCCGGCGGCTGCTGCTCGGGCTGGCCGCGGTCACCCTCGCGCTGGGCATCGTGCTGCTGGCCATGCCGGGAACGGCGGGCTGGGTGCGGGCCGTCGCCGCCTCGGCCGCCGGACTGCTGCTGATCGCCGGGGCGGGCTCCGCCTCCCGCGCCGTCGGGGACGCCGGAGCCGGCTCGGTGCTCGGTCTGATGGCGGCCCCCTACTTCGCCCTGGCGGGCTGGCTGCTGCCCGGCGGCGACCTGGGCGGCGCCGACGGCGAGGCCGTCCTGGGCGCCCGGCTGCTGGCGGCCTCCGCGGCCGGCGGCGCGGGCGCGGTGCTCGCCCTGGCGGCGGTCGGCGTGTACCCGGCGCTGTTCATCGGCGCGGCCTGCGTCGCCGCCGCGGGCGCGCTCGGCGCCGCCCTGATCACCCTGGACCTGGCGCCGCAGCAGGCGGCCGCCGTGGTGGCCGTCGTGGTGGTGCTCTTCGGCGGGTTCGTCCCGTCGCTGTCGTTCCGGCTGGCCGGCATGCGGATGCCGCCCCTGCCGACCAACGTCCAGCAGCTGCAGGAGGGCATCGACCCGTACTCCTCCTCGGACGTCGACGCGCGCTCCGCGCTGGCGGACGGCTGGATGACCGCCCTCTACGGCGCCATCGGCCTGGTCTGCCTGCCCTGCCTGGTGGCGCTCATGGCCGCGCCGGGCCTCGCCGAGATCCTCACCGTCGTGGCCCTCTCCCTGCTCCTGCTGCTGCACAGCCGGGGGCTGGGCAACGTCTGGCAGCGGCTGGCGCTCACCGCCGCCGGGGCCTGGGGCACGGTCCTGCTGCTGTTCGTCTCCGCGCGCTCCCTCGCCCCGGCGGACCGGCTGACCCTGACGGCCGGCCTGATGGGGCTGGCCGCCGCGATCACCATCGCCTCGTGGACCGTGCCCGGACGGCGGCTCGTCCCGTACTGGGGGCGCGCGGCCGAGCTGCTGCACTCACTCGCCGCCCTCAGCATCCTGCCGCTGACGCTCTGGTCGATGGGCGTCTACGGCTGGCTCCGCGGCATCAACGGCTGACCCGGGAGAACGGCGACATGCACAGCAAGCGCGACCAAGTACAGGCGCACCTCTTCATCATGGGCCGGCTGGCCTCGGCCATGCTGCGCTCGGAGCCCGACGCCCCGGAGAGCCCGCTGGGCAGGACCAACCGCGGCGCCGCGATCGGCGTGATCATCGCCCTGCTGGTGTGCGCCGGCGCCTTCGTCTTCGGACTCCTGCGGCCCGGCGGCAACGACTCGTGGCGCTCGGGGGAGAACCTGATCGTCGACAAGCAGACCGGCGCGCGCTACCTGTACCTGGACGGACGGCTGCGCCCGGTGCGCAACCACGCGTCGGCCCGGCTGGTCACCGGCGGCGAGATCGGCGTCACCACGGTGGGGACGTCCTCGCTGGCCGGCACCCCGCACGGAACGCCCGTCGGCATCCCCGACGGGCCCGAGGCGCTCCCGGGCACCGGTGATCTGGACCGCACCCCGTGGCTGGTGTGTTCCGGCGTCCTTCCCCGCACGACCGGCGTCGTCACGGTGACCACGACGCTCGCCCTCGGCGCCGACGCCCCGCAGGACGTGCCCGGCGGCAGGCGGCTGGGCGAGGACGAGGGCGTGCTGGTCACCGGCCCGGACGACGCCACGTACCTGCTGTGGCAGGGCAGCCGGCTGCGGCTGGACGAGCGGGCGAAGGCGGCCGAGGCCCTCGGGTACGGCGACGTCACCCCGCGTCCCGTCTCCGCGGCGTTCCTCGACGCCTTCCCGCTGGGACCCGACCTGGCCCCCGCCGAGGTCTCCGGCCGGGGCGGGAAGGGACCCGAACTGGCCGGGCGGAGCACCAGGATCGGGCAGCTCTTCAAGGTCGACGTGCCCGGCTCGGCCGCCCGCCACCACCTGCTCACGAAGGACGGGCTCGTGCCCCTGACGGACACGGAGGCGGCCCTCCTGCTGGGCGATCCGCAAACCCGTGAGAAGGCGTACGGCGGGGGCGCCGCGACCGTGGCGACGCTCGGCGCGGACACCCTGGCCGGGCACCTCGCCCCCGACGCACGGATCCCGGAGCCGGCGAGGCTGCCCGCGCAGCCGCCGAAGGCGGTCACCGTCGCCGCCGGCTCCGTGTCCTGCGCGGAGGTCGACTCCGCGGACTCCGGTGTGCGGGTGGGCACCTCGGTGCTGCCCGAGGGTGCGCTGCCCCCGGCCGCGCAGGCGCCGGCGCCCGAGGTCGAACCGGGCTGCCTGAAGGTCGACTCCATCGCGGTACGGGCCGGAAAGGGCGCGCTGGTCCGGGCGTTGAGCGCGAGCGGCAGCGCGCTGGGCGACACCACGTACCTGGTCACGGACGAGGGCGTGAAGTACCGGCTGCTGTCCCAGGAGGCGGTGAAGGCGCTGGGCTACGAGGGCGTCGAGGCGCGGACGATGCCGTCCCCGATGCTGGCGATGCTGCCCAGCGGCCCGGACCTGACCCCCGAGGCGGCGTCCGAGGGCGAGGCGAGGGTGACGCTGCGGTGCCCCGGGCGATAGCGGGCGGGAGGGGGCGGCAGGGCCCTGCCGGTGATCGTCCGGAAGGGAAATTCTTGGCGTACGCCTGGTCACCTCACGTTTGGCCGAGCGCCCGGCGGTGCCCGCCGGACCTCACCGAATGCCCGATCTGTCCGGCCGGATTCACCGCGCCGCTCACTTGAGCGGTGCGAATTCCGGACCATTGCTCAATTGAGCTTCCGAGGAGAGGAGTTCGGGGTTCCGGCTGTAATTGCCAAACAAGTTGAGGCCTGCCTAGCATCTGGGCGTCCCATGGCCCCGAGAGTCAGCCGTGATCGCCGGGGCGCCCTGTCTGCCCGCAGGGTGACATAGGGGCCGCAGCCCGGTGAGTTTCGCCGAAAGGGAGTTTTCTCATGGCCATGCAGCAGTCCGAGGAAAAAGCCACCCGTGACGGGATCATGGCGCTGGAACAGGCCTTCTCCAGCATTCAGACCCGTCAGCAGGACGTCCAGGCCACGGCGGACACGCTCGCCTCGAACTACGGCGGCGTGGACGGCGGCAAGTACAAGAGGCTGCTGGAGCAGTGGGACGGGCACGTCGACACCATCCTGATCAACCTGGACCGGATGGTCGACGAGCTCAACAACACCCTCAAGGAGCACGGGTTGGTGCAGGGTTCCAGCAACGACGCGATCGACATGGAGTACTCGCGCTCCACGCAGGTCTTCGACGAGCTCAACGGCACCAACACGTCGTCGAACTGATCTTCGGCGGACCCGCCAGGCACTGACCCTTCCCCACTCGTCGTTCCCCCGGTGAATCGAGGATTCTGATGGACTACTCCGACGGCTACATCTACGTCGACTACAACCACGCCGAAGGCGCGGCGGACGACATGATCACCCAGTCCCAGGCGATCATGGACATTCTGTCCAACCTGGAGATGGAACTGGCCGGACTCCGCAACAGCTGGATCGGTGACGACCGGGAGGTCTACAGCGAGATCCAGGCGAAGTGGGACGGCGCTGTCGAGAACATCAAGACCCTGCTCGTCAAGCACTCCGCTCTGCTCACCGACATCTCCGCCAACTACCGGTCCACGGAGCAGAACCTGTCGCAGCGGTGGGGCGACATCCGGATCGGCAGCCGCTGACGGCCGGCCGGTGACGGAAGGGTGATCGCATGGCCGTCACGGTCCTCGACAGCACGTTCCTGAAGAACTTCATCAACAACCAGATCGACGACTTCCGCACGTCCCTGGAGAACATCCTCAAGGACAGTCCGACCGCCGGTCCGGCGATCTCGTTCATCGCGGACAGCATCTCGACCACGACGATCCTGTCCTCGAAGCCGCTCGTCCTCGGCCCCATGGCCGACGAGAACAGCGTGGTCGGCGGGGGGTCCCTGAACAAGGTCATCCAGCAGGGCGCGGGCGAGGTCGAGCGCATCCTGGAGGACCAGACGGTCCTCTTCGAGGACCTCGAACAGGCGCTGTGGGACACGATCGACGAGCTGGCCAAGGCCCAGGGGAAGAACCTCGAGAACATCACCGCGGACGAGTTCATGGACATCTTCGAGGATGTCGACAGTGACCTCGGCAATTCGGGTGGAAACGAAGAGGAAGAGTAGCGGAGTCCGGCGATGGCCAGCCCCAAGGACAACAACGACGACTACTGGAAGAAAGCAGTCGACCTGCTCACCGGCTACGTTCTGCCGGAGCGGAAGACGTTGTTCGACACCCTCAAGGGCAACGACGGCATCCCGATGATCCACGTCCGGGTGGAGGACGAGGGCGGTCCGGGTTATTCGTCGGGTTTCATGACCTCGGGGGGTTGGGGTACGCGCAACACCAACTACACCATCCCGTACTACCAGCCGGCCGGCAACGGCACGGAGGTCTCCGACGGCAGCTACCTCTACCAGTACCGCGTGTACATCACCTTCCTCGCCACGCCCTCGGCCGCGCCCCCGAGCGGGGAGAACGTGATCGCGAAGTTCGAGAAGACGAGCAAGGTCCTGATGGACAAGGGCGGCTCGAACAGCGAGGGCGAGAAGCTCGACTGGGACACCAGCGCCCTGGTCCAGTACATCTACGGTTCCAAGGCCGCCCTCGACCAACTGACGATGTGGCCCTACTCCACCCACGGATTCGAGGACCGCGGCATCAAGGTGAGCGACGGCACCTACGTCGACCTGCTCACCTTCACGAAGACGGCCCAGGCGTTCGACCGGGTCGTCAAGTTCTTCCAGGACAGCGCGGACACCATCGGCAAGTGGGACACCGAGAACATCGGAGAGGGCAGCGACTCCTGGGACGGCACGTCGGCCGCCATCTTCAAGGAACTCATCCACAAGCTGGCCCGGAACTACGAGGGGTACGCCGACCAGATCGACGGCAAGGGCACCGGGGGCTCCGCGGTCACCATCGACACGGTGGTGGTGACGTCCGAGCCGGCCCGGGCGCTGGCCGCGGCCCAGGGGGTGATCCTCGAGCAGGCGCAGAACCTGCGCAACGCCTGGGTGGCGTGGAGGGCCGAGAGCAATCCGCAGCGCTGGCTCTACGACATGCTGGAGCAAGCCCGGTACAACCTCATCGACGACCAGTTCAAGAACACGGACTTCGAGACGGTGTCCAGTGGCTCCGGGCCGTACACCACCTGGCACAACTACGTGGTGTCGACCGCCAACTTCCGGAACGAGATCGTCATCGACGGGAAGTCGTACGGCAAGCCGAGCGACATGACCACGTGGAAGGCGGTCGCCGACGAGGCGGTGCGCCGGTGGGAGCAGTCCGTGCAGGACTGGCTCAGCACGAAGGGCGCCGAGGCCATCGTGGCCATCAACAAGGCGTTCAAGGAAGCCGAGAAGGCGTTCGACACCAGCATCACCGACAAGGACGACCGTTCCCTCTCCGAGATCTCCGCCAAGGAAGAGGCCGCCGCCGAGAAGAAGAAGGCGGAGGCCGAAGCGGCCGCCGCCAAGGCGGCGGCGGAGAAGGAGAAGGCCGAGGCGAAGGCGGCGGCCGAGAAGGAGAAGGCCGAGGCCAAGGCCGAGCGGGACCGCGAGAAGGCGGAGGCCGATAAGGAGAAGGCCGAGGCCAAGGCGGCGGCGGAGAAGGAGAAGGCCGAGGCGAAGGCGGCGGCCGAGAAGGAGAAGGCCGAGGCCAAGGCCGAGCGGGACCGCGAGAAGGCGGAGGCCGATAAGGAGAAGGCCGAGGCCAAGGCCGAGCGGGACCGCGAGAAGGCGGAGGCCAAGGCCCAGCAGGAAGCCGCCAGGGCGGAGGCCGAGAAGGAGAAGGCCGAGGCCAAGGCGGCGGCGGAGAAGGAGAAGGCGGAGGCCAAGGCCGAGCAGGAGGCGGCGAAGGCGGCGGCGGAGAAGGAGAAGGCCGAAGCCAAGGCCGAGCAGGCCGCCGCCAAGGAAGAGGCCCAGAAGGAGAAGGCGGAAGCCAAGCAGGCGGCCGCCGAGCAACAGGCGTTCGTCCTCGCGCAGAACCAGAAGGCGCAGGACGAGGCGAAGAAGGAACGGGAACGGGCCGCGGCCCAGGCCGAAGCCGACCGAGCCGAGGCCAAGGCCGAGCAGGAGGCCGCCAAGGAAGAGGCGGCGAAGGAGAAGGCGGAGGCCAAGGCCGAGCAGGAGGCCGCGAAGGCCGAGGCCAAGCGAGAGCAGGAGGCGGCCAAGGCGGCGGCCGAGCAGGAGAAGGCGGAGGCCAAGGCCGAGCAGGAGGCCGCGCGGGCCGAGGCGAAGGCCGAGCAGGAGGCGGCCAAGGCGGCGGCCGAGCAGGAGAAGGCCGAGGCCAAGGCCGAGCAGGAGGCCGCGCGGGCCGAGGCGAAGGCCGAGCAGGAGGCGGCCAAGGCGGCGGCCGAGCAGGAGAAGGCCGAGGCCAAGGCGGAACAGGAAGCCGCGCAGGCCGAGGCGAAGCGGGAACAGGCGGCCGCCCGGGCCGAGGCGGAGCGCGAGCAGGAAGCCGCGAAGGCGGAGGCCGACGCCGAGCGGGAAGCCGCCAAGCGGGAACAGGCCGACGCGCAGTCCAGGGCGGAGGCCCAGCAGGAGGAAGCCCGCCGCGAGGCCCTGCAGGAGAAGCAGCAGGCCCGGCTGGACGCCGAGAACGCCAAGGCCGAGGCGCAGGCCGACTACGAGCAGCAGAAGGCCGAGGCCCGCGCCGAGCGCGACGCCGCCCTCCAGGAGGCCGACCGCCAGGAGGCGGAGGCACGCCGGGAGTACGAGCGGGAGAAGGCCGAGGCCCAGGAGCAGCGGGACCAGGCGCGCCAGGACGCCGAGCAGGAACGCGCCGAGGCACGCCGGGAGTACGAGCGGGAGATCGCCGCCGGCACCGACGAGAAGGAGGCCCGCGAGGAGTACGACCGGCGCATCGCGGAGATCGACGCCGCCGAACGGGAGGCAGTCGAACGGGCGGACGCCGCCGAGGCCGAGGCCAGGCGCGAGTACGACCGGGTGAAGGCCGACGCCCAGGCGGAACGGGAAGAGGCGCGCACCGAGGCCGAGCAGGCGCGCAAGGACGCCAAGTCCGAGTACGACCGGCGCATGCGCGACATCCAGGCCGAGTACGACCGGATCAACGCCGATCAGAAGAACATCGACGAGCTGATCCGACAGCGCATCGCCGACCTCCCCCAGCCCCCCGACCTCTCCGCCTACAACGGGGTCGGCTCCCCGGGCTCCGCCGGTTCCGCCTATTCCTCCGCGTTCAACGACAACCTCTACAACCAGGACGACCTCTCCTCGGCGCTCGGGCGTCCGCAGGGCAGCGGCGCCCTGGCGGGCGCCTCCGCCGACGGCACCGGCACGGGTTCGGGCTCACCGGGGATGTACCCGCCGATGATGCGCGGCGCCGGCGGTGAGGCCGGCGGCAGCTCGGGCGAGCGCACCAGGACGGTCATCGAACCCTCGGTCGGCCGTTCCGGCCGGGCGGCCGTCGCCGCGCAGACCGTCGACGACGAGGAGCACCGCGTCGTCCCCAGGACCACGCAGACCAGCAGCAGCACGCCCTTCATGCCGCCCATGGGAGGCATGGGCGGAGCGGGGGACAGGCCGCAGACGGAGAGCGGGGACCGGGAACGGACCACATGGCTGGCCGAGGACGAGGACGTCTGGGGCACCGACGAGGGCGGCGCGCCGCAGGCCCTGGGACGCTGAGGGGAAGGGGAACGGGATGAGTCAGCCGATGGAGGACCGGGTGGCCCAGGCGATGGCCCACCTCAAGGCGGCGGAGGAGGCCGCGGCCTCGGCACGGGCCGAACTGGACGCGGCGTCGGCCACCGCGCGTTCGGCGGACCGCTCGGTGCGGGTGTCCGTCGGCGCGAAGGGGGAGCTGACCAGTCTGGAGTTCCTCGACGGCAAGTACCGGACCATGGCCGCCGCCCAGCTCTCCGCGGCGGTGCTGGAGGCCGCGAACACGGCGCGGGCCGAGATGGCCCGCCGGGTCGTCGACGTGCTCGACCCGCTCACCCGGATGACCGCGCGCGGCGCCGCCCCGGACCGGATGGGCGTCGACTGGGGTTCGGTCTTCGGCTCGCTGCTCAGCGAGACCGCCGTGGCGAAGGGGCCCACGGCGATGAGCAGGCTCCGCGACGAGATCGTCGAGGACGACGAGGAAGCCGCGGCCCCGCCCGGGGCGGCCCGCGCCGCGGACGACGGACGACGGGGACGACAGGGGGGCGCGTGATCATGGCCGGCAACTACTCCGCCGACATCCAGGCGATCCTGCAGGGTTCCCGGCACCTCGCCGACGCCGTGCGCTACGGCGACGAGATGCTGCCCCGGTTCGAGACCGGCTGCGCCGAGTACGCGGGCTGGTGGGGCGACGAGGGCGGCGACGACGAGTTCGCCAACGCGGTCGGCGAGCAGGTCCGGCGGGAACAGGAGCAGGTGAGGGACACCGTCCTGTCCATCACCGGCGGGTTCATGGCCCTGGTCGACGCGGTCGCCGCGGAGGCCGACCACGTGCAGCGGCCGCAGGTCCAGGCGGTGGAGGACATCGAGACGCACGGCTCGGAGAGCGAGAACAGGCGCTGAATGGCCATCATGTTCCCGCCGGGGCTGCGGGAGTTCATCGAGGTCTACGTGGGCGCGAACGTCGCCACCGGCAACGAGGACCGGGGCTTCGACAGCCGTAACCCCTACAAACGGCTGGCGGACGACGTCAGGGACCTCTCCGACGCGATGAAGGGAGCG
Source organism: Streptomyces sp. 12E (assembly GCF_055633275.1). NCBI lineage: Bacteria > Bacillati > Actinomycetota > Actinomycetes > Kitasatosporales > Streptomycetaceae > Streptomyces > Streptomyces sp. 12E. Next base: position 5,126,416 of record NZ_JBVNCJ010000001.1, read on the forward strand.
ATCTCCACCGCCGGGAACTCGCTCCCCCCGCGGATCGCCGGAGAGTTCATCGCCGCGATGAAGCTCTTCGTCGACGACAACGGCCAGAACCACCTGCAGAAGTTCTCCGACGAACTCCGGGACCTGGGCGCCCAGCAGGTGAACCGCTCCATCAAGCTGTCCGAGGCGAAGTACCAGATCCTCATCGAGTTCATCCTGATGAACATCGAGCTGGCACTGATCGCCGCGCTGGCGGTCTTCACCGGCGGTACGTCGCTCACCGAGATCGCCATCCAGAAGGCGCGCACCGCGCTCACCATCCTGCTGATCCTCCAGCGGCTGGGACGCGCCATCCCCACGCCGCTGTCGGTGCTGCTGGAGGCGATCCAGGAGGCGTTCGTCGCGTTCGCCTCGCAGCTGATCTCCATGACCGCGCCGGACGACCCGGAGCGCCGGCGCACCAAGTTCGACTGGGAGGACATCGGCCAGTCGACGGTCGCCGGCGCGTTCGCGGGACTCTTCGGAGGCATCTTCGGCGAGGTCGGCGGCAGGTTCATCAACAAGTACTTCAAGAACAACAACTTCTGGAAGGAGGCCTCCGAGCTCCCGTTCAGCTTCATCAACGAGGGACAGGCGGAGACCTTCGCCGAGGCCTTCACCGGCCTGATCTTCCTGGGCACGTTCACCCTCAACCCCGGTACGTTCCTGAGCGCCGGCCTCAGCGGCCTGATCTTCGAAGCGGCCTCCACCGGGGCGGAGTTCGGCGGGAAGTTCGTCTACAAGAACTACTTCCAGAACAACGGCTTCGGCTCCGGCGACGTCAACGATCTGCCGGGCGGCGGCAGCGGGAACGGCGGCACGGGCGCGAGCGACGACCGGTACGAGTACGAGAACCGGTACGACGACGCGTACGACGGCGGAAACACGTACCAGGACCTCCACGACGACACGTCCAGCGGCACGTACGACGCCCCGTACACGTCCAGCGGCGCGTACGACGCCCCGTACACGAGCAGCGGCGCGTACCGGAGCACCTACGACGACACGTACGGCGACGACTCCGTCTCCTCCGTCGGCGACGTCAGCGACACCGCGTCGGTCTTCAGCGACACCAGCGACGTCTCGTCGGTCTCCTCCGTGTCCTCCTCCTCGTCCCTCCCGGACCACGGCACGGTCCACGGTGTCGGCAACGATGCCGGCGCGTACGGCCTCCCGGGAGCGGCGGGCGCGGTCAAGCCGTCGTACTCCACTCCCTCGCCGAGCACTTACGAGGACCCCTACCGGGACTCCTCCGTGGACGCCCCGGACACCGACACCGTCTTCTCCGCCCTCAACCCGTCGGTGACCAGGACCCCGGGGACCGACTGGACCGCCGGCACGGAGAACACCCTGCCGGTCGACAGGCCCGCCACCGTCGGCTCCTCCGCCCCGGACCTGCCGTCGGCCCGGACGGGCGGCAGCGGCTTCACGCCGGACGGGACCGAGCGACAGCGGTCGACGGACGACGGCACGACCCGGTTCACCTCCGACGGACAACGGCAACAGCCGCAGCCGAACGCACAGGCGCCCCTCGCGACCCCCACCGCGCCCACCCCGTCGGCCACCACGTCCCCGGGCCACGCCGCGCCGAACGCCACTCCGCAGTCGCGGCCCCAGACCACACCGTCCGGCGACCCGGCGGTCACCGCCGAGTCGTCGACCCCGGACCCGCTCGCCCCGGACGACGTCCGTACCCCTGCGCCCGAGGAGTCCGGGCAGTCCCGCCCGTCCTCCGCGGTGCCGAAGGTCGAGACCCGGACCACGTCCGACGACCCGGAGCCCTACCGGCCGGTGCGGACCGAGTCCGAGGAACCGCCGGCCACCGCCGGCTCCACGGTGGAGCCCGCCCCGGTCGTCTCCCGCGAGGTGCCGCCCGCCCAGCCCGTCGCCGTCGACGAGACGCCGCTCAGCTCCCGGGCGCCGGACGGGATCCCGACCGGGGAGTCCTCCGCGCCCGGCTCCCCGGACTCGATCGACATGATCATGGACTGGGAGGAGGGCCGGGACGCGTCCGAATCCGAGTTCGGTTCCGAGCCCGGGGCGGACCCGGCCACCGAGGCGCTGTACGACCGGCTGCTGGCGGACGTGTTCGGTCCCGCGATCGGGACGAGCCCCCTCCACCCCGCCCTCCGCGACACCCTCGCGCACCTCGACCAGCTCCGGCAGGCCGTCCCCGCGCTCCGCGGCGGCCCGCTCGACCTGGACGCCCTGACCCGCCAGGTGCTGCTCCTGGACCCCGCCCACCCGGTGACCGACGCGCAGCGCGGCGAACTGTTCCGGGTGGCGATGGCCCCGGAGGTGGAGTCGGCGGGCAGCCTGGCCGCCCTGGCCGCCTTCCACCTGGAACTCCGCGGCGTGCTGTCCCCCACCCAGGCGCTGACCGCCGACGACGGCGGCGTGTGGGGCCGCAACTGGACGAACGCCACGATCCCCGCCCTCGACCTCACCGAGGTGGGGAAGGTGGTCCGGCAGCCCGACGGCACCCTGGGCCGCGGCGACGTGCAGCCCGCGCCCTGGCACCGGCCCGGTGAGCCGGAGCCGTACGTCGTCATGGCGGAGGGCGACCACCGGCGGATCGTCGTGCGCGGCCACGACGGCGCCCCGCGCCAGGTGCCGATCGACGTGTTCGCCGAACTGCTGGCCCGCGACCCCCGGCTCGCGGCGCTGCCCCCGGGCACCCCCGTGGTGCTGCTGGTCCCCGGCGCCGGTTCCCGCGGCCTGGACCTGCCGCGTCAGGCGGCGGACCGGATCGGCAGGGACGTCTGGTCGGCCAACGGCACCGTGAAGGTGTCCCCGCAGCAGGACCCGTCGCGGCCGTACGTCGTCTCCCTGCTCTTCGGGGAGGGGCTGCCGCGCGCCGACTGGATCCGCAGCACCCCCGGCCAGGTGCTCGACCCGGCGGAGCGCGAGGACGCGCCGGAGTGGGAGCGCGAGATGCTGTCGCACAGCGTCGTCGGCGACGGGGGCATGACCATCGGCAGAGGCGTGTTCGAGGACGCCGAGGCCCCGCGCCGGATCGCGGTGCTGAAGCTCGCGACTCAGTCGTCGGAGCTGTGGCACTACAACCCGGTCACCAAGGAGACGGTCAAGGACGACGAGCCGGTACCGTTCGCCGGCAAGCCGACGTACGTCTTCAGCGGCCACGCCCGGCCGGGCGCGACCCGGGTGCCGACCACGACGGACCCGAGGCACCACACCCACCAGCGGGAGACCGGCCGGATGCTCAGACGGCGTCCGAGCCTGGCCCAGCTCCCCAAGGACCACGCCGTGCTGATGGAGGCGTGCTCGAGCGCCAAGCCGCCGGGTGTGGTCCGCACCCGCAGGGGCATCGACGACACCTTCGTCCCCGACCCGCTGGCGGTCGTCAGCGAGAGCCAGCACGTTGCCAACGAGACCGGACGCACGGCGTACGGCGGCACCCACATGGTCAGCTTCGCGACGCTGCCGGACGGGAAGTTCGTCCACCGCATCTACACGGACTCGCGGGGGCGGCGCGGGAAGTGGGTGGAGCACCGGCCGGAACCCGTCGGCGACCTGCTCGACGACCGCGCCCGTGCGGCCGGCCTGCACACGGACCCCGAGCAGCCCGTCACGGACGCCACCCGCGAACGGACCCTGCGGCTGGTGCGCGCGCTGCGGCTGGCCTTCGGCGCGGCGATCGAGGACGACAGCCGGTACGGCGACCTCCTCGCCGGGATCGGAGCGCTGGAGACCATGCGGGCGGCCGACCCGGTCCTGCGCGACCTCGGCCCGTTCTCCATGGACCTGTTCGAACGCGCGGCCCACGCGGGCCGGCCGGGTGACACCGGCCCCGACGCCTACCGGGGCCTGCTCACCGACGCCGCCGACGCCGTACGCCGACAGCCGGGCATCGTGCTCTCCGACTTCGTCACCCTGCCCCACGTCACCGCCGCCGCACAGCGTCTTGGCGGCCTGACGGACCAGGAGCTGGACACCGAGACCGCCCGCGTCCTGCGTCTGGACGACGGCCCCGCGGCCGTCGGGGAGCCCGAGCGGGCCCGGCTGCTCTGGGCGACGGTCAAGGCCCTGGAGTGGGAGAGCCGGACCCCCGACCCGGACGCCCTCACCGGCAGGGTCCTGCACCTGGACGGGCCCGACCCGGCCCGGCGGCCCGAGTTGCTCCGCCTGGTCGCACAGGCGGCGGCGGTCGGCGCCGACGTGGACAACCCGACCGAGCTGGGCGCGTTCCACCTGGAGACCCTGGGCGCCCTCGCGCCGCAGACCCAGCTGCTCGACCTGAACGGCGTGCCGACCGGACGGCGCTGGTCCCCGGCCCCGCCCGACGCGGCCACGACCACGCTCACCGACCGTGTCGTCGTCGCCGCCCCGCAACCGGGCGGCGGCTACCAGGCCGTGGGCCAGGAGAGCCCGCCGTGGAGCGCTCCCGGCAGAACGCCGGCCTACCTGGTGTGGGCGGGCGGCGGCCGGGACCACCTCCTCATGGCCCTGCCCGGCGGCTTCCGCGCCCGGGTCCCCTACGACGAGGTCGCCGAGCTGCTGGCCCGCGACCCGGTGCTCAACACCCGCCCGGAGGACACCACGGACATCGTCCTGGCCGTCCCGAGGGCAGCCCCTGCGGCGCCCACCGGGCCGACCGGCGGCGGCACCCCGGACACCGATCCGCGGGCCGTCGTCAGTGCCGGGACCGGCCGTACCGTATGGGCCTCGCAGGGCAGTGTGGGCCTGGCCCCGACCGGGCCGTCACGGCCGTACGTCCCCTCCGTCCTGCTCAGCGCGCCGGGGCGTCCCCCGGCGGCCGACTGGGCGGCCGTGCGGCCCGGCGACCCCACCGCGCCCGGCGACACCGGAGTGGACGACGTCACCTTCGCGGACCGTCACGGGAGCGAGGTCCCGTCCGAGCCGCCCGCCGCCCTCGCCGACCTTCTCGATCCCGGACCGGCCGGGGGCCTCGACACTCCGTTGCCGAGCCTGGACGGCGTGTTGGAGGGCCTCGACACTTCGTTGCCGAGCCTGGACGGTGTGCTGGACGGCTTCGACACCCCGTTGGCGGACCACCAGGACGACGACACGGACGGGGACCGGGCGAAGGAGCCGACCCCGGAGGAGGCCCGGCACCGGGAACTGCTGGCGGACGTCTACGGCCCCGACGTCATGTCGAGCCCCCTGTACCCGGACATCCGCGACGGGCTCGCGCGCCTCGACCGGCTCCGCAGGACCGACCCCCTGCTGGACTTCGGCCCGCTCGACCTGGACGCCGTGGCCCGCCGGGTGCTGCTCCTGCACCCCGCCGACCCGGTGAGCAACGTGCAGCGCAGCCGACTGCTGGGGCTGGCCACGGCACCGGAGGCACGGGAGGCGGGCGGTCTGGCCGCCCTCGCCGCGCTCCACCTCCAGCGCCAGGGCGTGCTGTCGCCCACCCACGCCCTGACCACCGGCCTCGACGGGCGCCCCCGCGGCCGCGACTGGACCCGGGGCAGGGACGGGCTCGACGACCTGGACCTCACCCGTACCGGAAGGACCGGGCCCCGGGCCGACGGCGGCCTGTCACGCGACGACGTGGGGACCGCGCCCTGGCACCGGCCCGGCGGCCCGGACCCCTACGTCGTACGGGCGGACGGCGACCGTGACCAGATCGTCGTCCGTGGCCACGACGGCGCCCCGCGCGAGGTGCCCCTCGACGTGTTCGCCGAACTGCTCGCTCTGGACGCCGAGCTGAGCGGACTCCCGGCGGACGTGCCGGTGCTGCTGCTCGTCTCCGACGCCGGCGGGGGCGGCCTGGAGCTGCCGCGGCGGGCGGCGGACCGGATCGGCAGGGACGTCTGGGCGGCCAACGGGGTCGTGGACGTCGCCGAAGGTCCGGACGGGAACGCCTCCCACCCGTACGTCGTGCCCCTGCGGAGCGGCCGGGGCAGTGACCGCACCGACTGGATCCGCAGCTCCCCCGGCCTGCTGCCCGACCCCGCGGAGTCCGCCCGCGCCCCCTTCTGGGAACAGGACCTGCAGTCCCACACCATCGTCACCGACCAGGGACCGATCGGCAGGGCCGTGTTCCAGGACGGCGAACGCGTGCGGCTGCTGCGGGGGATCCGGCACACGACGACGGCGACCGAGCTCTACCACATCAACCGGCAGGACGGGACCTGGACCAAGGACGACGAGCCCGTCCCGTTCGCCGGCAAGCCGGTGTACGTCTTCGCCGCGCACAGCTATCCCGGAGGGACGGCGCTGCCGACCCGGGCGAACCCCCGCCACCAGAGACGGGACCGGGCGGTGGGCGGCATGCTCAGGCGCCGTCCGAGCGTGGCGCGGCTCCCCAAGGACCACGCCATCGTGATGCAGGGCTGCTTCACCGCGACACCGCCGAGCATCAACCGCGTGCGCAAGCTGGTCACGGACACGTTCGTCCCCGACCCGCTGGCCGACATCAGCCAGAGCCAGCACGTCGCCAACGAGGCCGGCCGGACCGTCTACAGCGCCACCCAGGAGATCGGCTTCAAGTTCGAGAAGGACGGCCGGGTCTCCCACTACATCGTCATGGATTCGCGGGGCCGGCGCGGGAAGTGGGTGGAGCACCGGCCGGAGCCCGGCGACGCCGCGCTCGACGACCGCGCCCGCGCGGCGGGCCTGCACCCCGACCCGGTGGGACCGGCTTCGGAGGAGGTCCGCGAGCGGACGATGCGGCTGGTGCGCGCGCTGCGGCAGACGTTCGGGGTGGCGATCGAGGACGACAGCCGCTACGGCGAGCTCCTCGCGGGCATCGGCGCGCTGGAGTCCATGCGCGCCGCCGACCCGGTGCTGCGCGACGCCATTCCGTTCAGCCTGGACCTGTTCGAGCGCGCGGCCCGCGAGATCCGGGCGACGGAGCACGGCGACCCGGACGGCGCGTTGGGGCCCGACGCCTACCGGGACCTGCTGGCCAGGGCCGCCGACGCCGTGCGCCGGGACCCCGACGCGGTGCTCACCGACTTCGTGACCCTGCCGCACGTGACCACCGTGGCCGAAGGACTGGACGGCCTCACGGACGAGGAGGTGAACGAAGAGGCGGCCCGGTTCCTGGGGCTCGACCCGGACCAGCTGCTCATCGGGGCGCCCGAGCGGGCCCGGTTCTTCTGGGCGACCGTGAAGGCCCTGGAGTGGGAGAGCAGGACGCCCGACCCGGTCGCCCTCACCGGCAGGGTGCTGCACCTGGGCCGGCCCGACCCGTCCCGGCTGCCCGACCTCCTGGACCTGGTGGCGCAGGCGGCGGCCTTCGGCGTCGACGTGGACGACCCGGTCGCGCTGGGCGCGTTCCACCTGGAGACCCTGGGCGCCCTCATGCCGGACACCCTGCTGTTCGACGGCTCGGGCGCCCCGGCCGGCCGGAGCTGGACACCGGGTCCCCCGGGCGCGGCGGTGGACGTCAAGTCCGCCCTCGTCATGGCGACGACCCCGGACGGCGGCCACCGTCCGCTGCGCCAGGCGAAGATGCCGTGGACCACCGACACCGCAAAGCCCGCCCCGTACCTGGTGCGGGGCGAGGCCGGGCCGGACCACCTCACCATGGAGCTGCCCGGCGGACTCCGCGTCGCGGTCCCCTACGAGGAGGTCGCCGAACTGCTCGCGGTGGACCCGGCGCTGAACGACTTCCCGCGCACGGCCGACATCGTCCTCGCCTCCACGACCGCGACCCAGGCCCCGACAGACCCGCAGGCCACCGACCGGCGGGCCCTCGTCGGCGCCGGGACCGGCCGCGGGGTGTGGACCTCACCGGGGCCCGTGGGCCTGCTCGCCCAGAGCGACCCGTCGAAGCCGCACGTCCTCTCCCTGCTTCCCAAGGCGGACGGCCGGCGCCAGCAGGCCGACGACTGGTCGGCCGTCCGGCAGGCCCCCGCGTCCCCGGCGGACACCCGCCTGTCACCCACCACGGCCACGACCGGGGACGGAACCGGCACTCCTCCCGGCCCGCCGCCGCCCCCGGAGCCGGATCCGCCGTCTCCGAACGCCCCGCGCCTCGACCCCGCCATGGAGCCCCCGCCGGTACGCCGCACCCCGGCCCGGTTCGAGGACGGCAGGCGGATGCCCGCGTACGTCGACGACCTCCGGTCGCTGCTGCCGTCCGACCTGACCCCCGCCGAGCTCGAACAACTCCTCGCCAACCCGAGCACGTTCGGCCAGAGCACGGTCGTCCTGCGGGGCTACGAGCAGGCCCTGGACGCCATCGGCCGCGAACTGGGGATCCGGCCGGAGGCCCGGCCCGAGGACGGCGCACGACTGCTGGACGACGTCCGGCAGACGCTCCGGGACAAGCCGAAGACGCTGGCGGACGGCAAGGGACGCCCCTTCCCGTACGTCAACGCGGACGGGAAGAAGCGCGTCCTGTGGGTCAGGGCGCGCCACTACGGCAACTGGACCCCGTTCGACGACGGCGTCGGCGACTCGACGAAGATCGACAGCATGCACCGGGCGGCCGCGCTCTTCGGACTGACCAAGAACATGCAGGCCAACTCCCAGTACGGGCTCGGCGGGCCGATCGGCCCGGCGGGCAGCGCGGCGTTCGGCGGCTTCGGCCGGATCGCCGTGCGGTTCGGCTTCATCGACAAGGTCGGCTACACCCTCACCGACCAGCGCATGAACCAGATGGAGACCCGCACGCTGGACAAGTCGCGGGCGTACCTGGACGACATCCACTACGAGATGCGCGTCACGGACGCCGCCGGACAGGACATCACGGGCACCGACACCCGTACGGACAAGACCAAGAGCAACACCGACACCGGGACCGAACCGGTCCCGCCCGTCCGGTTCGCCTTCGGCATCCGCAACGGTCTCCGCGTGCGCCTGCCCGACAGCGTGACCAAGATCCCGGAGCCGGGCCGAATCCCCCGGACGATGACCCTGGACCGCGACTCCCAGTACCGCTTCGTCCGCATCGAGGGCTTCGGCCCCGTCGCGGCGATCCGCGACTGGGCGGCCGCCCGGATCGGAGCCCTGCCCGGCAGTTCGGCCTACACCGAGCTGGACAGCTTCTTCTCCGGCGACAGCTTCCAGCGGCACGGCGGCACGATGGCGCGCGGCCGCATCACCACCCCGCAGCTGTTCGCCGACGACAAGAAGAAGTCACCGCTGGGCACCTTCGTGGTGGAGGAACTGATCCCGATGTCGGCGGTGCTCGTCGGGGAGACCGACCAGGCCGAGATGCGGGACATCAACACCTCGACGGTCCGCAGCGAACGGAGCCGGGCCCACGGCAGGAGCCTGCTGCTGCAGGCCGTCGCCGGGCCCGCCTTCAACTTCCACGACCCCGGCACGGCCCCCTTCGACCTGCGGCTCCAGTTCGGACCGACCCTCCAGGCCTCGTTCGCGAAGACCTGGTCGATGGGGCTCGGCGCGGCCGGCACCCTGAAGTCCGCCGGACAGGTGAAGGGCCCCAAGACCGCCCTCTACCTGGTCATGAAGTCGGTGCGGGTGCGACGGTCCGGTGACAGCACACCGCCGACGCGCTTCCTCACCTGGAGCCTGGACCGGATGACCAGCTCCGAGGCGCGGCGGCTGGCCGGATGGGACGACGGGACCACGTTCGCCCTGCGCCACGGCGTCGCCCCGCCGTTCGTGCCCGCCTACCTGACCGTGGACCGGCCGCGCACCCTGGGCATGCACCGGGTGAAGGAGTTCGCCTTCGACGACGGCCGGCGCACCCGTGTCACACCGGACGCGGCGGACGGCATCGGCCGTACCCTGCTGGACGCGTTCGCCGACGGCCTGGTCGACGCCATCTCGAACCTGCGCCAAGGCCTGGTGGTGCCCCTCGACCAGCTGCTGCCGCCGAACCTGCCGAAGGGCTGGCGCGCCCGCCTGGGCGAGATGCTCGAACGCGATCCCGACCGGGTGCTCCAGGCGGCCCAGAGCCTGCCCATGCCGCCCCGGTGGACCGACCCCGTCAAGTACCGGATCGCGCTCCAGAACACCCTGCAGATCCTCGGCGTGCTGTCCCAGCAGAACGTCACCGCGACCCTGGAGGGGCTGACCACGGTCGGCCTGCCGATCAGACTCACCGACCCCGGCACCGCCGGACAGACCTACTACACCGTCCTGGTCCACGGAACGCTGACCGGACGGCGCTACGAGGGCAGGGACGACAGCGAGGGCATACGCTTCAGCGCCCAGGGCGTCGACCGGATCGACGGCCAGGCGAGCGCGAAACGAGGCCTGGAACTGGGCTTCGAGGGCACGTTCTCGGGCCGTGACAACAACGTCGACGACCTCGCGGGCCTGCCCCGGAACACGCTCGGGCTGACCCTGGGCGCACGCGGGGGCTGGCAGTGGGAGACGGAGACCGGCTTCGGCTCGACCGTCACCAACGAGCCGATGTCGGTGAGCAACCAGCCCACCCACCTGTACCGCTACGACCTGTCCCTCGCCGCGGCCATGAGCGGCTACTGGCGGCCCCGCGGCATGCTCCGCGCTCTCGGCCTCGGGCTGCCGGGCCTGGCGGTCCTGGACGAGCCGGTCAATGTGCTCTTCGGCCGGACGCCGCTGGGCCACCTGCGGGGCGGCGGTCCGAGGACCGGGCAGGTGCTCATCGGCGTTCCCGTCCAGCACACCCCCGACGCGGACCCGCACGCGGACGGGGCGCTCAACCCCTACCTGTCCGACGAGCCCGCCCCCACGCACATGGCCACCAGGCGGGCCCTCGCCCTGGCCAAGGGCGACCTCGTGCTGCCCGCGGACCCCGGTGCGGGCCGGCCCGCCGGCCGGCTCGCCGACCGCGGGACGGAACAGTTCAGGGACTTCCGGCAGCACCCGTTCGTCATCGTGAACATGGTGGTGTCACCCGCACTCCTCGCGGAGGTGGACCGGGTCCTGGGGGAGGCGTCGGGCAACGCCTGGCAGCTGATGAAGGAGGGCGCCGCCACCCGGGAGGCGATCGTCCGCTCCTTCACCCCCCAGTCCCTGGCGTCGGGCTTCGACCAGAGCTCGGGGCCACTGGGCCTAGTGGGCAGCGGCCTGCTGGGCAAGGGGCCGTACGGCGAACTGTGGGGCACCTTCCGGTACGCCACGGCGGCCGGGAACCTGCGGGCCCTCACCCCGTCGATGTCCATGGACACCGAGATGACGCTCGGCGGGACCCGGCAGGCGGCCGGCAAGGTCAGCAACAGCACCAGCTTCGTCTTCGGCGGCCAGCTCGTCTACTCCGTCGCCCAGAACCCGGGCCACGGCCTCATGGGCGCGTACGGCCTCGTCGCCAACCCCGTGTCGACGTCCCACACGCAGAGCCGCAGCGTCGTGCGCACGGTCGTCGCGGACATGAACCGCAAGGGGTTCACCCACCAGGTGCTGGTGGCCGGCGACGTGCAGCACTGGTTCGCGCTGTTCACCAGCCGGCTGGGCACGGGCCGGACCGGAACGGCCGCGGCGGCCAGGACCTTCGTGCCGAACCTCCTCGCCGGAGCGGCGGGGACCGAACTGACCAGCCAGGGCGGACTGCTGGGGCACCTGCCGGAGAAGAGCGCCCACCGGATGGGGCTGATCGACGACGGCATGGGCGACGTCCCCCGCTACACGGACCAGCTCTGGGCGCCGCAGCCCTGGATGCGCGGCACCGCCTTCGGCACGTACGCGGTGAACCCGCTGGACCCCACCGACGCACTGCTCGCGTTCGACAGGCGGATCGGGAAACTGGGGCTCGACGACGAGAGCCGGGAGCGGATCCGGCAGCTGGTGACGGCCCGCGCCACGCGGGCGCTGAAGGGGGAGATGACGACCACCGCCCCGTCGACGCTGGTCAAGGCCGGAGGCTGGGGCTGGGACAGCATCCGGATCGGCAGCCGGCAGGTGCGGGCGCGCGTCGAGCTGATCCCCGGGACACCCGTGTTCGAGGGACTCGACCACAGCGCGGAGCTGGAGGAGAACCGGCGGGCCATCGAGACCGCCCAGCAGAACTCGGAGTCCTCCTCCGGGGCGGACATGGGCCTGATGACCGGCCAGATGGTGTACACCGGCAACGCGCAGGTCCCGGCCTCCGGACCCACGTACACCGAAGGCGGCTCGAGCCGGAAGACGGTCTCGTCCAGTCACACGGTCACCACCGTCACGATCTACCGGGCGGCGTCCACCGAACCGCACGCGGAGATCGTCACCCCGTACCGGATGCGCATCACCCTGGAGGCCGACGACACCCCGAACACCGGCGCACCGGCCGGGACGAAGCCGGCGGAGGCGAAGTCCACGGCCCTCGCCCGCTTCCGGGGCCGGCTGCGCATCGTCGAGGAGGGCGACGTCGGCGAGCTGCGCGAGCACGTGCCGCTCAGCCTGATGGAACCGGTGCGGTCGCGGGAGGACGAGGGGTCCGGTCGGCTGCTGCCCGCGCCCGACCCGGCGGCCGACCCCGCCCTGGCCGGTCCGCCCCGGCCGATACCCCTTTCCCGGGCGGTGGAGGAACTGGAGGTCCGGGACGGGGACGGCGTCGTACGGCCGTTCACCTTCCCCGAGAACGGCATGCACCCCCGCGGGATCATCGGCATCGAGAACATCCGCACGGCCGGCGAGCTCCTCCTCACGAAGGCGTACGACGTCGGCTTCCCCCTCCAGAGGCTGGAGGCCGAGGACGGCTCCGGCGCCACCGCCCTCACCGAACTCCTCCGCAGGACCAGGGAGACCGGGCTGACCCGCCTCGGCACCGGCTCGGCGCAGGCGCTGGAGGACGGCACCAGCTCCACGGCGGTCACGGCGTTCTTCCCGCGCACCACCGAGCCGGGCGGCTACCAGGTGGCGGGACTGACCGAGAAGTCCCTCCTGGGCACCGACACCGGACAGCTGTCACTGCGCTCGGCGCCCGACTTCAGCCGCGCGCGGCTGCTGACGGTCGCCGACGGCAAGAAGCTGGAGGTGCTCAGACGGTACGGGGACAACGCCGGCACGTCTTCGTCCGTCGAGCACAGCCAGTCCTCGGGCTTCGGCGGCGGCTTCCTGTACAACTCTCCCGACGCCGGACTCAACCAGATCGGAGCCTTCGGTCCCGGCCCCAACGACCTCGACGGCGACGGCATGCCGGTCGGGGACGACCACCTGACCTCGCGCAACCTCAAGCCCGCGACGGGCCGGTCCTTCCTCTTCGCCGTCCCGGCCACCTGGATCGGCGTCGGCGACGTGCACCGGGGCATCGTGGACTCGAAGCTCGCGAACTGGGTCCGGGGCTGGACTCTCGCCAAGGACAGATCGGGTCCGCAGGCGATGAGGACCGAAGCGTACGTCGTCACCTGGATCCGGGAGGACGTCGCCCGCGACCTGCGGATCATCACCGACGCGAACTTCCCCGAACGCGTCTCGAAGGCGTGGGACGCGGTCGGGAAGGCGAGCAAGGCGTGGGTCGACGCCGACAAGGCCTACTGGAAGAAGCGGCGCGCCTCCGGTGGGCTGCGCGCGGACCTCGACGCCGCGCAGGCCGCCCTCGACAAGGCCGCCGGGATCGCCCGCGCGGCCACGCGCCCGGTCGACCTGGCCCGGGCCGGTGTCGACGCCGCGGAGACCGCCCTGCGGCAGGCCGAGAGCGACGCGCGCCGCGACCACGGCCTCGCGGACCGGTCCGTGGCCGCCGCACAGGCAGAGGTCGACGCGTTCACCGAGAACGCGTACGGCTTTGCACCCGAGCACGACGGCTGGGCGGAGGTCCTGCGGGAGGAGGAGGACGCCGCCCTGGCCCGCCTGGCCGCCGCGCGGGAGGCCGCAGGGAAACTGCGGGAGGCGGCCGATCTGCGGCTGGAGACCGCGCGCACCGAGAAGGCGGCGGCCGACGCGCGGCTGGACGCGGTCCTGCTGTCCGCGCGGGCGCCCGGCCGGGACCTCGACGAGGCCACCGCCCGCCGGGACGCGGCACGCGACGCCTTCGACGCCCGGCGCGCCGAGCTGGACGCGCTCAGGGACGCGGCGGAGAAGGCCGCGGCGGAGTACCACCGGGTGCGGTCCGGGGCGGACCAGCTCACCCGCTGGCACCGGCTCGCGGCCACCGCGGAGGGCCGCGAGGAGCTCGACGGTCTCGCCGAGCCGCCCGAGGTGACCTACCAGGCCCCGCCCAAGGCGCCCGCGGCCAAGCCACCGGCCCCGCCCCGCTACACCAGGAGGGCCGAGGGACCGGGCACCGTCCTCACGTCCCCCACGAGCGAGACGTACACGCTCCAGGACGTGCCGAGGGACGGCGACGCCTTCTTCCGCGCACTCGCCCAGGGCCTCGAACACGTCGCCCCGGGACTGCTGGCCGCGCAGGGCATCGACCTCACCGATCCGGGGGCGATGTCCGACCTGCGCCGGAGGATGGCCTCCTGGCTCACCGACCACGCCGACGAGGACCTGCTGGCGGCCGTCACACCCGACCACACCGACGCCTTCAGCGCGGAGGAGATCGCCGCGGCGGGCCTGGACCTCGGGACGGACACCCCCGCGCGCCGTGAGTTCGACGGCCTCGGCGGTCTGATCCCGCACATCGCCGACCTGCCCCCCGAGGTGAGGGCCAATCTGGCGATCACCCAGCTCCTCCGCCGGGGCGACGCCCCGTCGGAGGCCGGCTGGAACCACGGTGCGGCGGACCTGCTCCCGCTGCTCGCCGCCCGCACCTTCGGCGTGCGCGTCACGGTGGTCGGGAGCGACGGCACCTTCCAGGACTTCGCTCCCGGGGACCCGGCGGGCGCCGGCGATCTCCAGGCACTCGTCGGCACCTCCCCCCACTCCGGCGCCCACGTGGTCCTGAGCCTCGACGACCGCCACTACCGACCGGCCCTGCCGACCAGCCCGATCCCGGAGTCGGAGCCGAAGCCGGAACCGAAGCCAGAGCCGGAGCCGGAACCGAAGCCAGAGCCGAAGCCGGACCCGGACCCGAAGCCAGAGCCGGAGCCGGAGCCGGAGCCGGAACCGAAGCCGGAACCGGAGCCGGAACCGAAGCCGGAGCCGCCCCAAGGGGACGGCGAGAAGGGCGCCGGGTCGAAGGGTGACAGCGGTCGGGCGCCGGGCCGCCGGGTGCCGGTGCCCGGCACGGGCGAGTGCCTCCTGTACTCCCTCATGGCCGGCGACCCCGTGCACCTCCGCAGCCGTCTGTCCGGCCTCGCCACCACCGACCGCGCCGCGTACGACTGGCTCGGGGACCCCGACGCGGTCCGCGCCGACCTGCGCCGGCAGGCCGGGTCCGGCACCGTGGACGGCCCGTCGCGGACCGCGCTCCGTGCCATGCGGTCCTACCTCGAGGACTACGTGCGCCGCAGCGCGGGGCGGCTGCATCCGCAGATCGTCGGCCAGTTCCGGCAGACCGCCGCCGACGCCTTCGCCGCACGGGTCCGGGGAATGAACCGGGCCGGGATGCTCTCCCTCCTCGCTCACCACGGCGTCCGGCAGGTCCCCGTCCCCGAGGCCCTCGACCCCGCCGATCTGCTGAGGCGGTACGTCGACGCCCGCATGGCGTCGGGCCCCGCCGCCCCGGGCGTCTCCCCGCAGGACGCCCGGACCGTACTGGAGGCGGAGGCCGAGGACCTGGGTCCGCGCCGGCTGTTCGAGCACCTCGGGCAGCACGGCCTGCTGCCGGCGCCCCGCGACCTCGACGACACCGCACTGGGCCGGCTGCTCACCACCGCCTACACGCAGAGCACCGCACCGCTGGACGACACGGAACTGCCCGCGCTCCTGGACGCCGTCGTCCGCTGGGAGGACAGCTGGGGTACGCCGGAGGGGGAGGCCTTCCTGCCCCTCGCCGCGCACGCGTTCGACCTTCGGGTCGACGTGGTGCGGTCCTTCCCGACGGGCCCCCGACGGATCAGCGGTGCCGGTCCCGACAACGCCACGCGGCAGACGGAGGTCTACTACAACGGCGTCGACCACTACGACGGCAGCGACGCCGCAGCCCGCGACCGGTTCGGCGACCCGGTCCTCCCGAAGCGGATCAAGGACGAGGAACGCGACCAGGACGGCGACGTACGGCTCAACCCCCTGTGGGTGCCGTTGGACGAGGTCGATCCCGACCTGCTGATCACCGGCAACCGCGACGCGGTGTGGCTGTACACGGTCACCGATGACGGGCGGGTGATCCTGGGCACGGAGCACCTGAGCGGCATCATCACGCCCGAGCAGTTCGACGCGCTGCTGGCGGGGATGAGGGAGAAGGACCCCGGTCTGACGGCCCAGGCGCTGCGCGGGACGCTGGACGGGCTGGGCCACACCGGCATCGCCGCCGGTTTCGTCGACGACGGAGGGGAGACGGCCGGCCGGACGCTGCCGGGCCGCAGCCGGGTGTCCGGCGAGTTCCGCTGGAACGAGAAGCTGCGTTCCTGGGTGGTGAACGACAAGTCGGGCCGTTACATGAGCGAGTCGGTCCGCCCGGGTCTGGACGCGGCGGAGGCCGCCGACTGGCTGACCAACGTGGCGGCCCTGTTCAGCGCCCGGCTGGGCGTCGCCGTCCGGACCGACCAGGTGAAGACGGCCGCGCCCGTCCCCGCACCGCCCCCGGCCCCGCCGACGGCACCCGCACCGCCCCCGCCGTCGGCGCCCACCGCCACTCCGGCCGGCCGGAGCGTCCCGGCCCCCTCGGACCCACCGGGCACGCCGTCCGGTGACGACACCGGCAAGCTGGACGTCGCGCGCCGGGTCGGCGCCGTGCTGCACGGCCTCGGCCACCCGGTGGTGCTGGCCGGAGCGGCCCGCGGCCGGGTGCAGTTCGGCCAGCCCCGGCCGCTGGGCGCCGTGGAGTTCCAGCTGCCCGCGGCCACCCTGCCCGCCGTCGACGGGATCCGCGCGGCGCTGGAGCGGGAGATGCCCGGGGCGTCGGTACGGGTCCTGCCCGGCACGGACGGCGGCCGGGTCCTCGGCCTGTCGGTGAACGGCGTCGGCATCACGGTCACGGCGGTGGACCGGCCCGCCTCCGGCACGGTCACGGCCGACGGCTTCACCGTGCCGGCTCCCGCGGACTCCCTGGCCGACGCCGCCCTCGCCCTGGCCGTCGGCACCGACCCGGAGCTGCGCGGCCGCGACCTCCTCGACCTGCTGTGGGCGCTGCACCGCACCCCCGCCGACGACCCCCGCACGGTCACGCCGGTCCTCGCGCGCGAGGACGCCTACCGCGCCGCGCGGCCCGCCGGCGCCGGCTCCCTCGCCGTACGGCTCAGCGAACTGCTCGACTCCGCCGCCCGGGACCCCGAGGCCCTCGCCCGCCACGAGGAGACCTGGAGCGCCCTCGGCGTCACCGACGCCGACCTGTCCGCGCTGAGCGCCGAGCTGACCGCGCTCGCCGACGGGCTGCGGGTCCGCCCGGAGGTGACCGCGGACCCGGTCCGGGCGCTCGCCGCCCGGCTGCCCGGCCTGTCCGCCGCCGACCGCGACGCGGCTCTGGCGTCGCTGCCGCCCGCGCACCGTGAGCGGCTGGCCTCCGACCCCGCGCTCGTGGACGCCCTGCGCGCCAGGGTCACCCCGACCGGGATCACCCCGACCGGGATCACCCCGACCGGGATCACCCCGACCGGGATCACCCCGGCCGAGTTCGCCTCGGTCGTGGCGCGCCTCATGACGCAGGTGCCCGACGGGGTCGAGCAGCCCGTCTCCGCCGGCGACCGGGCCCGTGCCCAGGTCGCACGGCTGCTGCAGGACCCCGACGTCGCGGCCCGGCTGCTCAAGGGCGGTTCGCGGGTCGTGGTGGTGCCCAGGAGCGAGGCCATGACGTCCCTGGACGCCTTCCGCCACCTGCGGGGCGGCGTCACCGACGACGGCCGTCCCTGGGAGACCGTCCGCGGCGCCGGCCTGCGCAGCGCGGCCGTCACCGAGGAGAACCTGCTGGGTGAGCGCACCACGGTCCCCGACGGTGAGTCCGCCCAGGCCGACGGCTACTCGACCACCGTGCACGAGGTCGCCCACGTCGTGCACCTCCACGGCCTGGACCCCGACGACCGGCAGCGCGTCACCGACGCCTACCGGGCCACCGCGCGGGCCGGCGAGGCGGGCTCCTGGCCCGACGGCCCCCTCCACGGCCACGACGCCGACGGCCGTCGCAGCGCCCCCAACTACAGCAGCCGCGACGAGCGCGAGTTCTTCGCCCAGCTCACCAACGTCTACCTCAGGGCCAACGGCGGGACCGACCCGTACACCGGACTGCCGCGCAACAACGACGGCCCGGAGTGGGTGCGCGCGCACCAGCCGGACCTGTACCCCCTGCTGCGCCGGCTGTACGGCGAGGGCCCCCCGCCCCGGCCCCGCCACCCGCGCAGCGCCGCACCCGCCCGTCCCCGCGGAGTGCGTCCCGCGGACGTCAACCCCGTCGAGGCCACCGACGTCGAGAACGAGGCGCTGGCCCGTGCCCGTGCGCTGTGGGACGTCGCCGAGGGCGGCCCGGGCGACGGCGGCGACGCCTACGTGGCCGTCCGCGCCCTGTGGGACGGCACCGCCGGCGCGCACGCGCCGCAGCCGCACACCCCCGCGCCGCTGCCGCTGCCGCTGCCGCACCCCACTCCGCTGCCGGCGGCGCGGTCCGCCGCCGCACCGCCGCCCGCCGACAATGCGGCCCAGCAGCGTCTTCAGGAACTGTGGGCACTCGTCGACGCCACCTTCGGCTCCCAGCCGCTCCCGCCGGAGCTGCGCAACGGGCTGTTCAACTCACTGCGCGTGATCGAGGTGGTGCGCGCCGGGCACCCCCGCTTCGGCGCCGGCCTGGACCTCGACGGCATCACCCGGATGTTGTTGCATCTGGCGCCGGACGAACCGGTGGACGCGGCCCGGCACTACGAAGCCCTCACCCTCGTGAGCAGTGCCCATCGCCGGGGCCGGAGCGGCAGCCTGGACGCCATCGCCGCCTACGGGCTGACCCGGCAGGGTCACCCGGAGCAGTCCGTGCTCAGCGGGGACGACGGCACGCCGCACGGCAGGAACTGGACCGGACGTTCCGGTGTCCAGCTGCACCTGAACATGGTCGCCGATTCCCGGGGCGTCCACCCCGCGCCCTGGGGACCCGCCGCCCACGCGCTGGTGGCCGAACGGAACGCCGAGGGAGCGGTGGTGGCGGACGGACGACCGGTGTCGGACGCGGAGTTCGCCGAACTGGTGCTGCACGACCCCGAGCGGCGGCCGAACGAGCCCGTGGTGCTCCTGATCGGGGAGGAGGACGGCCGCAACGAGGCCCTCGCCCGGGTGATCGCCGACCGCACCGGCGCCCGCGTCTGGTTCACCTACGGCGACCTGCGACTCGAAAGGGCTCCGGACGGCCGTCGGGTGCCGGTCCTGGCCGCGCCGACCCCCGGGAGCGATCCGGTCGGGACCTGGGTCCCCGCCGACCCGGGACTGGTCCCGGACGACCCGGCGGCCACCGTCAGGGCCGCGAACGGCACCGTCTTCCCCGACGCCGACATCCACTCGTACCCGCTGGTCACGGTCGACGGGCAGACGCTGACCGGGCGGGCGTTCCTCGACGCGCACGACATGGCGATGCGGGAGGAGGCCCTGCGGGTGGTGTCCGCCATCCAGCACTACACCAACGAAGTGGAAGGACTGCCCGGTGTGTACGCCGGGCGGCAGGGCGGCCTGCTGCCCCTGCCGCGCGGCCTGGCCGACTCCTACGTCTTCGTCGGCCACGGCGACAGCGGACGCACGACCGTGCCCCGCCGCAGCACCCGCGCCAACCAGGCGGTCCACCCCCGGCAGCTGGGCCGGATGCTGGCACGGCGCAGGAGCCTGCGGGCACTGCCTCCCGAGCAGCCGGTGTGGTTGCTGATCTGCGAGATGTCCATGACGCGCGCCGACCAGGACCTGCTCGCCCATCCCTCCTCCGCCCAGTACGTGGCCAACGAGACCCGCCGCACCGTCTTCACCGTGGACCGGCAGATCTCGCCGAGCGAGGCCGAGGGCGGCCTGCCGCCGCGCCTGGTCCTGGACGACGACCCCGACAACCCCGTGGGTCACATCGAGGAGTTCCTCCCCGAGCCCAGGACCGTCGCCCTCGGCGCGCTCGCCGACCTGGGCGGACTGCCCGACCGGCTGCCGGACCGCGCGGACCGCGCCCGGCACTGGGTGCGGGCCCTGCGTCAGACCCACGGCGTGCGCATCGACTCCGACCCGGCCCGCGAGGAGGAGTTCCACGAGCTGATCGAGGGCTTCGGCGCCCTCGAGAGGCTGCGGTTCCAGGCGGCCGGCAACACCGACCCCGGCCTGCTCACCTGGGGCGGCCTCCGGCACATCGTCGGCCGGTACGCCGCCCGGCAGGGCTGGGACCGGTCGCTGACCGCCGGCTCCCTGGCACACCTCCTGCACGCCGCACGCGCCGGCCGGCTGTCGCCCTCCGACGCCGTGGGACCCACCGCCGCCGCCGCGCCGCCGGTCTCCACCGTCACCCTGGCCCCGGCGGACGGGGTGTCGGGGCAGGCGGGCCCGGGAGCGCTGCCGGACACCGGCCCCGGCCTCGTCGACGAGGCCGGGGGCGTGGCGGTGCCGGACGACGACGGACCCGCCCCGGCGCCTCCCCCGTCCCCGTCCCGGGTCGTCTTCGAGCACCGCCACCGGGACATCACCGACCCGGACCAGCGCCGGCGGCTCGCCGAACTGGCCGAGCGGATCGTGCTGTCCGGCCTGCGGGACCTCAGGGCAGGTCTCCGCCTCCCCACGATCACGGTCACCGGCTACAGCAACGGCCCGCGCTTCGCGCTGTCCGGTGAGGCCGTCGAGCACGCCGGGACGGTCGGCCGGCAGCGGGCGGAGGCCGTGCGCGACCTCCTCCTCGACGAGATCCGGCGTCAGCTGGAGCTCAACGAGCAGGCCGTGCGCGACGTCGCGGAGGTACGCGGCGGCACGGTCCGGGCCGAGGACTTCACGGTCGTCACGGAGAGCGGCGGCCGGGACATCGGCTCCGTCGGCCCGGTCGACGGCGCCACCGGACGGGCGGCACGGCGGCAGGCGGTCGTCACGGTCGACCGCTCCCCCCTGTCGGAGGCCGTCGCCCGGCTGGCGGAACTGAGCCCGGAGGACTTCGGCCGACCGGACTACTTCACCGGCCCGGACCGGCTCGCCGGGAACCTCCTGCACCTCGACGACAACCCCGGGGACGACCCCGACTCGGACAGCGACTCGGACGACGACTCGGACAGCGACGTGGACGGCGAGTCCACGGACACCGCTCCCGTCCCGGTGCGCTTCGACGTCGACGACCTGTCGCACCGCGTGCGCCGGCTGTACGAGCTGACGGCCGAGGCGATGGCCGCCGGCCGGGCGACCAGCACGGCGTCACTGACCGCGTACCACCTCGGCAAGCAGGGCCTGCTGTCCGACGCCACCCGCCTGACCGCACCCGACGGCACCCCACTGGGCCGCAACTGGACGGGCCGGCCCGCCCAGGACCTGGACGTCTCCTCGTACGACGTGGTGGACGGCGCCGACCGGGACCCCCGGCCGTCACCGTGGGCACGCCCGCCCGGTGCTCCCCTCCCGTACGTGATCGGGACGAAGGACGGCGACCACACCAAGGTCAGGCTGTCCCTGCCGGACGGCAGCAAGCGGTGGCGGCTGTCGCCGGAGGAGTTCGCCGAACTGCTGGCGCAGGACGGGGAACTGGCGGGCCGTGAGGACGCCGCCGAGGTGGTGCTCGTCTCGCCGAACGCCGGCGACATGGGACTGGACCTGCCGCGCAGGGCCGCGGCCCGGTCGGGCAGGACGCTGTGGTCGCACAGCGGCGAGGTCGCCCTGAAGCCGCACCCCGGCACCGGCCGGCACCGCATCGAGGTGACCGACGACCGGGCCCTCGGCGACGAGTCGATGGGCGAGTCGGCGGACGACCTGATGGGCGAGCCGATGGGCGAGTGGATCGCCAGCGACCCCGACGACCTGGGTCCGGACGAGGGACGGCCGGAACCCGGCGAAGGCGTCCTGCGCACGATCGACGGGAGGACACTCCGGGACGCGGACGTCAAGTCGGTCACCCTCACCGACGAGGGCCGGCCCGTCGGCCGCGCGGTGGTCGACGGCGCCGACCTGCTCCGGCGCGAGTCGTGGCTCCAGGACCTGGTCCGGTCGACGGAGTGGTCCGTCTACGACCCGGTCACCGGCGAGCCGGTCGGGAAGCCCCGGCCGGTGCCGTGGAAGGGCCGCAAGCCCTACTTCTTCCTCGTCCACGGCCTGCCGGGGCAGACCCTCATGGTCGAGAACATGCTCCAGAACAACGTTCCGGTCCGGGGCACGGAGACCGGCGGCTACCTCCGGCGGCGCCCCAGCGTGTCCCGGCTGGACCGGGACACCCCCATCGTGTTCCTGTCCTGCTGGGGGAGCGGACCGGAGGGGTACACCGCCGCCGCCCTGAAGCGGAGCCGCCCGTTCGTCCCCGACCCGCTCGCCGTCTCGTCGGCGGCCCAGGACGTCTCCAACGTGACACGGCGCGACGTCTACGCCCCGGACAGGGAGCACCTGAGCCGTTACGTGAAGGGAAAGCAGGGAAAGCTGTACGACCACGGCATCGGCGCCACCCCGGCGAACGACCCGGTGGACATGGCGAGGCTGCGCCCCGAACCGCTCCCCGAGGAACTCGACACCCTGGCCGCGCAGGCCGGCCTGGAGACCTCCCCGGACTTCACCCCGGCCACGGCCCGGGAGACGGCACTGCGGCTGGTCCGCGCCCTGCGCATGACGTTCGGCGTCGACGTGGAGAAGGACGGGGACGACCCGGCCGGCACGTACCGCCGACTGCTGCGCGGCATCGGCGCCCTGGAGGTCATGCGCCGCGGGGACGGGAACCTGCGGGAGTACGGGGAGCTGACGCTCGACCTGCTCGACCGGGTCACCCGCGCGCACCACGGCCTGACGACCGCCCCCGGCACCCGGCCCGCGCCGCCGGACCCCGACGCCGTACGGACGATGCTCGACGCCGCGTCGGCCCACCTGTCCACCCACCCGGAGTCCGCGCTGCCGGACTTCGTCCCCCTGCCCTCCGTGGACCGGGCCCGCGAACTGATCGGCCGGCACGATCCGGAGCGGTGGACCCGCCAGGTGCTGGGACTGCGCACGTCGGCCCCCGTCACCGCGACCGACCGGCAGCACGCGCTGTGGGCCACGGTCAAGGCCGTGGAGAGCGTGGAGAACCACCCCGACCCCGATGCCCTGACGGCGAAGGCGCTCCACCTGCCCACCGGCGAGGACCCGCGGGACGAGGTCCTGCGGACGGAACTCCTCCGGACGGCTGCCACGGCGGCGGCCCTCGGCCGCGACGCCTACGACCCCACCGCGCTCGCCGCGTACGACCTCGAACGCCACGGCGCGCTGGACGACCGCACCCTCATCACCTCCGTGAACGGGGCGAAGACCGGCCGCAGTTGGACGGGGAAGCCCGCCCCGGGTCGCGTGTGGGCGGACCGGTACGTGATCTCACCCGACGGCGGCCTGGGCAACAGCCGCGGGGCCCTGGCGCCCTGGTACCGGAGGGACACCGCGAAGGGCGCCCATCCCGGCGCATACGTACTGGACATGACCGGCACCACCCCGGGACAGGTCGACATGCCCTGGCCGGACGGCGCCACCCGCCCGGTGCCCTACGACGAGATCGCCGAACTGCTCTCCCACGACCCCGTCCTGGCGCAACTGGACCGGGACGTCACGGTCGTCCCCGTCGGAGCGGGGACGGGGGCCGCCGGCCTGGCCGAGGCGGTCGCCGCGCGGACGGGGGCCGCCCGGACGGTGTGGCTGCCGACGCGCCCCCTCCGGCTCCTCGACCGGCGGCCGGCGGTGAACGAGAGCCTCCTCGTGCTGACCTCACCCCAGGACGACACGGGAGCCCACTGGTCGCAGACCAGTCCGCCCGCGCCCGAGTCCGGACCCGTGCCTCAGCCCTCCGGACCCGCCCCCGACGTCATCACGGTCGGCGGCGCCGCCCCGCTGCAGGCGCCGCCGTCCGAGGCGGACCGGCGCCGGTGGATCGCCGGTCAGGTGAGCGAGGAGGACCTGCCCGGCAACCCGCCGGGGTTCACCGGCGCCGAGCTCGTCACCCTGGCCGAACTGAGGGACGCGGGCATCGGCATCACCCCCGGAATGGACGTCGAGGCACAGCTCGGCGGAGGCGTCCGGGGCAGCGGACTGGCGCCGCTCGACCAGGTGAGGCTGCTGCTGGCCCGCCCCGGCCCGTGGCCGGACGCCCTCGACGCCGTCGCGGCCGCGGTGTCGCGCCGCATCTGGCGCTCGGCCCTCACGGACTTCGAGGCCGCGACCCCGGGCCCCGACGCCGCCCGGACGTGGGAGACGGCCCTCGGGCTGCTCCTGCCGGGTGATGCGGACTCCGTGCTCGCGGACTGGCGGTACGCCGCGGAGGCGTACCGCGACGCGGTGCGCCGCCTCGCCGGCCTGCTGGCGGCGGAAGGAACGGACCCCCGGACGGTCGAGCGCCTCGCCGCCCGGTTCCGGGAGATCCTCGGACCGGTGGACGAGTGGAGCGAGGAGTGACCGTCATGGACGTCAGGGAGAGTGCACGCGGATGAACGGGACGACCGAGCGCGGCGGGACGGTGACGCCCACACCCCCCGATGACATCGTCGAGGCCGCACGGCTCGCGCCGGACCACTGGATCAGCATGATCGACCCCGGCTGGGACGGCGAGGGCGTGCCGCCGGACCGGGTCGTGGTCGGCCGCTGGCGCACGGGAACGACCGGCGAGATCGAGGAGTGGGAGGACAACGAGGCGTACCGGCCCTCCCCGGAAGCGCTCGGCTGGCCCGAGCCCACCGACGACGTCGACCACGCCCTCCAGCTCGCGGTCACCGGTTACGGGCCGGTCGAGGACGCCCTGCGCGCCCTGGCCACCGCCGAGGTGGCGGTGCTGACCCTGCCGGACGGCTCCCCGGTGACCGCCGCGGTGGAGGGCGGCAGGCTCGTCGTCCCGGTCTTCACCGCCGCGCCCCACCTCGACAGTGTGGGCGCCTTCGCCTTCGAACGCGTCACCGTCCCGGCCCTCCTGGACCGCCTGCCGGCCGGCCACGCGCTGTACGTCAACCCGGCCGGCCCCGCGGGCACCGTGCTGGAGCCCGACCGGCTCGCGGAGACGACCGCCACCGCGGCCGTCCCGGCGCACGCCTCCTGACACCGTCCCGCCGTGTCTAAGCTGGGGCCCATGACACCGGTGGAGGAGAAGCCCCCGCGCGCGCTGCTCGCGGGGGCTTCACGCCGGTGGGTACGGCTGCTGCCGTGGGGCGTGGCGTTCGTGCTGAGCGTCGCCCTGCTGCCCACCACCATCCAGGTGCTCACCGCCGACTACGGCCTGAACGGCGGCGTCGCGAGCGCGCTGGCCGTCGCCCAGGCGGCGCCCCTGTTGCTCGCCGTCGTCCGCCCGCTGCGGGCCTGGTGCGTGGTCTTCGCCGCGGACGTGGCCGGGGCGCTCGCCCTGCTCACCGTCGACTTCGAGGAACGGCTGCTGTGGCCGTTCCCGCCCATGGGGATCGTCGGGTACCTCGGCCTCTGCCTCGCCCTCGGCCTGCGCGAGCGGCGCCGGACGCTGCTGCTGGTGTGGCTGGCGACGGCGGGCGCGAACACCGGCCTGGTGGGGTTCGTCGCACCCCACGGCACGAGCGCCAGGGAGCTGCTGCTCACCATCCTCAGCGGCGTCGCGCTCCTGCTCGCCGCCGCGCTCCGCGAGCGGTACGAGGCCCAGCGCAGGCTGGCCGAGCAGGAGACGATCAGCGAGGCCGAGCGCGGCCGGCGGACGCTGCTGGAGGAACGCGCCCGCATCGCACGCGAGCTGCACGACGTGGTGGCGCACCACATGTCCGTCATCACGGTCCAGGCGGACACCGCGGCGTACCGCCTCGACGGGCTGCCGCCGGACGTGCGGGAGGAGTTCACGTCCATCGCGGCGACCGCGCGCGAGTCGCTCGGCGAGATGCGACGGCTCCTCGGCGTGCTGCGCAACGAGGAGGCGGGCGGCGAGCTCGCGCCCCAGCCGGGCCTGACACGGATCGGGCAGCTGGTGGAGGCGACGGTGCGGGCGGGCATGCCGGTGGAGTTCACCCCCTGCGACGCCCGTGTGCCCGAGGCGGTGGGCCTCTCCGCGTACCGCATCGTCCAGGAGGCCCTCGCGAACGTCGTACGGCACGCGCCGGGCGCCCCGACCCAGGTGTCGGTGTCGGAGTCCGCCGACGAGGAGGACGGCGCGCGGCTCACCGTCCTCGTCGTCAACGGGCCGCCGCCCGAGCCGCCCGCCGCGCCGCTCGAGGAGGGCGGCACCGGGCACGGCCTCGTCGGCATGCGCGAGCGGGTGCGGCTCGCCGGCGGCACCCTCGACGTGGGGCCGCTGCCGGACGGCGGCTTCCGGGTGGCCGCCCGACTCCCCTTCACCGAAAGGAACTTCACGTGACGACGCGCGTCATCATCGTCGACGACCAGGCCATGGTGCGGGCCGGCTTCGCCGCGCTGCTGGCCGCCCAGAGCGACATCGACGTGGTGGGCGAGGCCCCCGACGGCGCGCAGGGCGTCGAGCTGAGCCGGCGCACCCGTCCCGACGTCGTGCTGATGGACGTCCGCATGCCCGAGATGGACGGCCTCGAGGCCGCGCGCCGCATCCTCGCGCCCCCGAAGGACGTGACGCACCTGCCGCGCGTGCTGATGCTCACCACGTTCGACGTCGACGACTACGTCTACGAGGCGCTGCGGGCCGGCGCGAGCGGCTTCCTGCTGAAGGACGCGCCGCCGGCCGACCTCATCACGGCGGTACGCGTCGTCGCCTCGGGCGACGCGCTGCTCGCCCCTTCCGTGACGCGCCGCCTCATCGCGGACTTCGCCCGGCAGCGTCCCGCCGGCCGGGGCAGGCCCGCGCTGCGGCTCAAGGCCCTGACGGAGCGTGAGACCGAGGTCCTCACCCTGGTGGCCCGCGGCCGGTCCAACGCGGAGATCGCGGCGGCGCTGGTGCTGGCCGAGCAGACGGTGAAGACGCACGTGAGCCGCGTCCTCACCAAGCTCGACCTGCGCGACCGCGCCCAGGCGGTGGTCTTCGCGTACGAATCGGGGCTGGTGGCCCCCGGCGAGTAGGACGCCCCCGAGCCGCGCACGGCACCGGGAGCGGCCCCCTCCACGTCCCGAACGGCACGGCTGGCACTCTCACCGGCCCCGCACCCGCCCCCCTCGGCACAGCGCGGCGACGGAGCGAGGCCCCGCTCCCCGCCGTGCCCGCGCGGGCCGGGTGCCGCCGCCCCGGGGTCCCGGGCGGGAGCGCTCGGCGGGCCGCCCCCTCGCCCGGGAAGGCGACTGCCCTGCCGGGGCACGGCACAGGGGGTGACGGAGCGAGGCCCCGCTCCCCGCCGTGCCCGCGCGGGCCGGGTGCCGCCGCCCCGGGGTCCCGGGCGGGAGCGCTGGGCGGGCCGCCCCCTCGCCCGGGAAGGCGACTGCCCTGCCGGGGCACGGCACAGGGGGTGACGGAGCGAGGCCCCGTGCGCGCCGCGGCGGCGGCAGCCGGACCGGTCCGTTTGCGGCTCGGGCCCGGGCCGCCGTCCGCGGCCCCGGACGGGATCCCCCGGCGGAGGGCCTGCCCTCCTCCACCCCCTACCGCGGTAGCACCTCCACCTTGGCTCCCGGGTATGACGCCCGGTGTGCAGCCGTCCCCGCACTCTCCCCCCATCGGCAGGAGAGCGACGCGAGAGGGCGGACCATGAGGCTACGCAGCGGCAAGCGGCAGAAGACGGAAGAACGGCCGGAGGCGCCGGGCGCCACACCCGGTCCCGCCGTCGAACTGCGGGGTGTCCGGAGACGGTACGGCCGCGGCGCGGGCGCCGTGCAGGCCCTCGCGGGCGTCGACCTCGCCCTTCCGCGCGGCACGTTCACCGCGGTCATGGGCCCGTCCGGGTCCGGCAAGTCCACCTTCCTGCAGTGCGCCGCCGGGCTCGACCGGCCGTCGGCGGGATCCGTACGGCTCGGCGGCACGGAGATCACCGGCATGAGCGAGAACGAGCTCACCGAGCTCCGCCGCAACCGTCTCGGCTTCGTCTTCCAGGCGTTCAACCTGCTGCCGTCGCTGACCGTGGAGCAGAACGTCCTGCTGCCCCTGCGCCTCGCCGGGCAGCGCCAGGACCGCGGCCGTGCGGCCCGGGTCCTCGCGCAGGTCGGCCTCGCCGACAAGGCGCGGCGCCGGCCCGGCGAGCTCTCCGGCGGCCAGCAGCAGCGCGTGGCCGTCGCCCGCGCCCTGGTCACCGGCCCCGACGTGGTGTTCGCGGACGAGCCCACCGGAGCCCTCGACACCGGAACCGCCGCCGAGGTACTGGGCCTGCTCCGGCACGCGGTGGACACCCTCGGCGCCACCGTCGTCATGGTCACCCACGACCCGACCGCGGCCACCTGGGCCGACCGCGTGCTGTTCCTCGCCGACGGCGCCTTCGCCGACGACCTGGAGCGCGGTTCGGCGGAGCGGATCGCGGAGCGGATGGCGTTGCTCACCGGCCGCACGGGCGCGACGGCGGGGGTCGCGGCATGAGGAGCCTCGCCCCGAACGGCCTCGCCCGCGCGGCCGTACGCTTCAAACCCGCCTCGTTCGTCGGCACGTTCGTCGCACTGATGATGTCCGCGCTGATCGTCACGGCCTGCGGCGTCCTGCTGGAGACCGGGGTCCGCGCCTCGGTGCCGCCGGAGCGGTACGCGAAGGCGCCGGTCGTCGCGGCGGCCGACCAGTCCGCGCGACTCGTCGCCGACACCGTCGACGGCCCCGAGGAGACCGCGTACCCGCTGCCGGACACCGCCCGCGTGGACGCGGGCCTCGCGGCGAAGGCCGCCCGGGCGCCGGGCGCCGCGGCCGCGGTGCCGGACTTCACCTTCCCGGTCCGGCGGGGTGACGGCGCGCTCACCGGCCACGGCTGGGGCGCGCACGTCCTCACCGGCACCGCGCTGTCCGCGGGCGCCGCGCCGGGCGCGGGCGAGGTCGTGCTCGACGCCGCCGCGGCCCGTACCGCGAAGGCCGGCGTCGGCGACGCCGTCGCGCTCGAGACGGCCGCAGGACGCGCGGACTTCCGGGTGTCCGGGCTGGCCGGAGCCGGGGCGGGGGACGCCGCGGCGGCCGGTGGCACGGCCACGGCCTGGTTCGCCGACGCCGAGGCACCCGTGCTGGCCGGGCATCCCGGCAGGGCCGACGCCATCGCCGTCATGGCCGAGGACGGCGTCGACACCGGCGCCCTCGCCGCCGCCGTCGAGAAGTCCCTCGCCGGCTCCGGCGCGCGGGTGCTCACCGGGGACGACCGCGGCGAGGTCGAGGACCGCGGCCTGGCGTACGCCCGGGAGACGCTCTTCGGGCTCGGCGGTTCCTTCGGCGGGATCGCCACCCTGGTCGCCGTCCTCACCACGGCCGGCACGGTCGCCCTCTCCGTCGGCCAGCGCAGCCGCGAGTTCGCCCTGCTGCGCGCCGTCGGCGCCACCCCGCGGCAGATCCGCCGAGCGGTCGCCGCCGAGGCGCTGCTGGTCGCGCCCCCCGCCGGGCTGCTCGGCTCCCTGCCGGGGATCGGGCTGGCGAGCTGGTGGTTCGGGCAGTTGAAGGACCGCGGGGCCGTCCCGCAGGCGGTCGAACTGCACGTCTCGGGCATTCCGTTGCTCGCCGCCGTCGGGCTCGGGCTGCTCACGGCGCTCGTCGCCGGCTGGGCCGCCGGGCGCAGGCCGGCGAGGATCAAGCCGGGTCAGGCGCTCGCCGAGGCCTCGGTGGAGCGGCTGCGTCCGGGCGTCGTCCGCATCGCCCTCGGGCTGGGCGCCGTCGTCGGCGGCTCGGTGCTCGCCGGTGTCGCCTCCTCCGCCGCCGGTGCCGACGCGGCCAACGCCTCCCTCGGCGTCGTCATGCTCTTCATGCTCGCCGTCGCGCTGCTCGGCCCGCTGCTGGCCCGGTCGTGCGCGGCCCTCTTCGGCCTGCTGCTGCGCGGCGGCGGCGCCCCGGCGTCGCTGGCCGCCGCCAACTCCCGGGCCAACGCCCGCAGGACGGCCTCCGCGATCACCCCGATCGTCCTCGCCATGGCCTTCGCCTCGACGCTCGTCTTCCTGCACACGAGCGAGAGCCACGTCGCCGCGGCACAGCTGCGCGACGGCCTCACGGCGGACCACGTCGTCACCCACCCGGCGGGTCTGCCCACCGGCGCCGTCGACCGGGCCGCCCGCACCCCCGGCGTCGAGGCGGCCGTGGGCCTGCTCGACACACAGGTGCTGGTGCCCGTCGAGGGCGGCGGCGAGACGTCGTTGCAGGCGGCGGCGGTCCAGGGCATCTCGGGCTCCGGCGCCCGGCTCGCCGAGGTGCAGGACCTGGACGTGCGCGGCGGCAGCCTGGACCGCGTGGGCGCGGACCGCATCGCCGTCGACGCGATCCTCGCCACCGCGGCGAAGGTCGAGGTCGGCGACGAGCTGCCGCTGTACCTCCCCGACGGCACGAGGGCCCGCCCGGAAGTCGTCGCGGTCTACGGCCGCGGTCTGGGCCTGCCCGCGGTGACCACGGACCGCGCGTTCCTGGCCGGGCACGTCACGTCGGAGTTCGACAGCACGCTGCTGGTACGCGGCGGCGACGCCGGGCCGCTCGCCGCGCTCGGCGAGGTCACCGACGTCTCGGACCACACCGTCGCGCGGAACGCGGACCGCGAACTCGGCGCCTGGGCCAACCACACGATGGCCGCCGTCCTGGGCGGCTTCGCCGCCGTCGCCGCCGTCAACACCCTGGTGATGACGGTCCTGGAACGCCGCCGCGAACTGGCCGTGCTCCGCCTCGTCGGCTCCACCCGCCGCCAGGTGCTGCGCATGCTCGGCTGGGAGAGCCTGCTGGTGTCGGTGGCGGGCGTGGCCCTGGGCACGGCCATCGCCATGATCACGCTGATCCCGATGGTGCGCGGCCTGACGGGCGAGTCCCCCCACGTGCCCCCGCTGCTCTACGGCTCCTTCGCGGCCGCGGGCGTCGGCCTGGCACTGCTCGCGGTCACCCTGCCGGCGCGAGCGGCGCTGCGCCGCAGGCCGTAGCGCGTCCCCAGGAAGCGGGAGCCGGCACCGCACCGGCTCCCCCCACCCACCCGGCAACGAAGAAAGGGACGTTCATGACCGCAACCCAGGCTCCTTCGGTGGTGGCCCGCGGGAAGGCCGCTGTCGGGGCTCTCGGCCTCCTGGCACTCTCCACCGGCGCCCTGGAGTCGGTGGTGACGCCGACGCTCCCGCTCCTGCAACGCGAGCTGGACATGAGTCCGGCCGAAGGGGCGTTGCTGAGCATCGTGCTCCTCGTCACCGGCGCGCTCGTCACACCGCTGGCGGGCAGGTTCGGCGACCGCTACGGCGGCAAACGGGTCCTGGTCCGGCTGATGGCGGTGGTCTGCGCCGGGGGCCTGGTGTCCGCCCTGGCGCCGAACCTGCCCGTGCTGCTGCTCGGCCAGGTACTGCAGGGGGTGATGGTGGGCGCGCTGCCCCTGTCGTTCGTCGTGGTGCGCGCGCACCTTTCCGCGGGTGAGTCCAAGGTGGCCATCGGGACGGTCGGCGGACTGTTCGTCGGGGGCGGGATGGTGGGCATGCTGTCGGCCGGCCCCGTGGCGGAGCAGCTCTCCCGGCACTGGATGTTCGCGCTGCCGACGATCGCGGTCGCCGGGGCCACCCTGCTGGTGAACCGGCTGATGCCGGACGACCCACCGGGCCGGCCGGGCGACGCCGGGATCGACTGGCCCGGCCTGCTCCTGTTGAGCGGGACGCTGGTCACGCTCATGCTCGCCCTCGCACTGGCGCCCGACCTCGCCTCGCAGCCGCTCGTGCTCTGCGCCCTCGTCCTGGTCCTGGCCGCCTTCGTCACCGGCTGGGTGGCCGTCGAACGGCGCGCGGCCGCACCGATGATCGACCTGCGCATGCTGGCACGGCCCGCGATGTGGAAGGCGTGCGTGCTGACGTTCGTGATCTGCGCCGGTACCTCGATGGCGGTCTACCTCGTTCCGCAGTTGTTCGACGAGACCGGCGACGGGTACGGATTCGGCGCCGGCGCCACCGAGATCGGCCTCTACCTGCTGCCCGGCGCCGTGGCCGCGTCGCTGGCCGGGCCGCTCGGCGGGATCGGGGACCGGCGTTTCGGCCCGCGTGCCGTGGTCACCGCCGGAGTCGTCCTCATGGCCGCCTCCCTGCTCACCCTGGCGGCCGTGCACACCGAGGTCTGGCACCTCGTCGTCGGCAAGGCGCTGATCGCGCTGGCCAACGGCCTGTGCGTCACGGCGATGATGACCAGCACCGCCACCTCCGCCGACCAGGGCGATACCGGCATCGCCACCGGCCTGATCCTGGTGACGCGCGTGCTCGGCTACGCCGTGGGCGGGCAGCTCGGTGGCGCGCTCCTCACCGCCGGAACTCCTTCCGGGTCGGACGTCGCGGCCGAATCGGCCTACGTCACCGGCTTCGTCATGGCCGGCGCCGTCACGGCGTCGGCCCTCCTCGTCACCCGCACCCTGCGCAAAGGAGTCACCGGATGAACCGCACCGACCGACCGACGGGCGCCCGTACCGCGCCGAGGCGCGAGGTCCTGATATCGGGGGCCGGTGTCGCGGGCTGCGCCCTGGCGTTCTGGCTGAACCGCCACGGATACGCGGTCACGGTGGTCGAGAGGGCGCCCACGCTCCGTGGCGGTGGCTACCCCGTCGACGTGCGCGGCACCGCACTGGACGTCGTCCGCAGGATGGGCGTCCTGCCGCGGCTGCGGGACGCGCACATCGACCTGCGCCGACTGACCTTCCTCGAGGGCGACGGCGACGAAGTGGCCTCGCTCCACCCGCACCACGTCACCGGCGGTGTCACGGGGCGGGACCTGGAGGTGCGGCGCGGTGATCTGGCCGACGCCCTGTACGCGGCGGTCCGTGACGACGTGGAGTTCGTGTTCGACGACTCCGCCGACACCCTCGAGCAGTCCGGCCACGGGGTCGACGTCACCTTCCACGGGGGCGGCCGACGCACGTTCGACATGGTGTTCGGCGCGGACGGTCTGCACTCGTCCACCCGGGAGGCGCTGTTCGGCCCCGAGGAGCGGTTCCACCACTACCTCGGCCACTGCTTCGCCGTGTTCACCATGCCCAACACCCTCGGTCTCTCCCACGAGACCGTGATGTGGAACGCTCCGGGCAGGGCCGCGGCGCTCTACGCCGTGGGGGACGACGGCGACGTGCACGCCTTCCTGGACTTCGCCCGCCGGGACCCCCCGTGGCACGCGTTCCGCGACCCGGAAGCCCAACGGGACCTGGTCGCCTCGGTCTTCGCCGACGCGGGATGGGAGGTCCCGGGGATGCTGGCCGCCCTGCGCGACGCGGACGACCTGTTCTTCGACGCGGTCGGCCAGATCCGTATGCCCCGCTGGTCCAGCGGCCGGGCCGCACTGGTGGGCGACGCCGCGTACGCGCCCTCGTTCCTCACCGGACAGGGCACCAGCCTCGCCCTCGTCGGCGCCTACATGCTCGCCGGCTCCCTGGCCCACCGGGACCACACCACGGGCTTCGCCGCCTACGAGCACGGCACCCGCGCGTTCGTGACCCTGAACCAGGGGCTGGTCGGCAAGGGCGGCGCCACGCTCTTCCCGGCCACCCCCCGGGCCCTGGAGGAACGCAACGACAGGCTGCGCGGACTCGGCGCCCTCCCCTCCGCCGAGGGACGCCCGGCCCACTCGGCCCTCACCCTGCCGGACTTCACGCCCGGCACGTCGATCTCGCCGAGGGCTCATGACCCCTCACTCCGCCGAGAAGAGTGAGCATCCGGCGGGCGGATGCAACTCACGCGCTCAAAGGAGCGGAGTGTGAACAGGGAAGCCGAGATGCTCCCGTTCCTCGGAGCGACACGTGCAGGGCGGCGTTGTGGCGAGGGATCACGCCCCGCGGCGTGGTCTCGACACCGTGACCGCGCGCCGGGGCGTGACGCGGAACGCGCAGGGCAGGACCGTGTGGTGCGGACTGCCCGACGGCTTCGGCGGTCACCGTCGACCGGACGGGCGCCTTCCGCCAGGAGGGGCGCCGTCGTGGACGTCCACGGCGGGGGGCCGGCCCGGTCCCGCCGGCGACCGGGTGCGGACGTGCCGGCCGGGGCCTGGTCCCTCAGCACTCGATGATGTTCACCGCGAGCCCGCCCCGGGCCGTCTCCTTGTACTTGACCGACATGTCCGCGCCGGTCTCCTTCATCGTCTTGATGACCTTGTCCAGGGACACCTTGTGCGAGCCGTCGCCGCGCATCGCCATCCGGGCCGCCGTGACCGCCTTCACCGCGGCCATGCCGTTGCGCTCGATGCACGGGATCTGGACCAGGCCGCCGACGGGGTCGCAGGTCAGGCCGAGGTTGTGCTCCATGCCGATCTCGGCCGCGTTCTCCACCTGCTCGGGGGAGCCGCCCAGCACCTCCGCGAGGGCGCCCGCCGCCATCGAGCAGGCGGAGCCGACCTCGCCCTGGCAGCCGACCTCGGCGCCGGAGATGGAGGCGTTCTCCTTGAAGAGCATGCCGATCGCGCCGGCCGCCAGCAGGAAGCGGACCACGCCCTCCTCGTCGGCGCCGGGGACGAAGTTCATGTAGTAGTGCAGGACGGCCGGGATGATGCCCGCCGCGCCGTTCGTGGGCGCCGTGACGACCCGGCCGCCGGCCGCGTTCTCCTCGTTCACGGCCATGGCGTACAGGGTGATCCACTCCATGGCGAGCGCCTGCGGATCGCCCTCCGAGCGCAGCT
This sequence comes from Streptomyces sp. 12E, assembly GCF_055633275.1. Taxonomy (NCBI): domain Bacteria; kingdom Bacillati; phylum Actinomycetota; class Actinomycetes; order Kitasatosporales; family Streptomycetaceae; genus Streptomyces; species Streptomyces sp. 12E. Next base: position 5,161,022 of record NZ_JBVNCJ010000001.1, read on the forward strand.
TGCGCGCGGTGTTCGCGGCGCGGCGGCGCACCTTCAGACCGCCCGGCAGGATGCCCTCGCGGGACATGCCCCGGTCCACGCAGGCCCTCATCACGCGCCAGATCTCCAGCAGCCCCTCGCGGATCTCCTCCTCGCTCCGCCAGGCGCGCTCGTTCTCCAGCATCAGCGCGGAGATCGACAGGCCGGTCTCCCCGGTGAGGCGCAGCAGCTCGTCGCCGGTGCGGAAGGGGTACTTCAGGACCGTGTCGTCCAGCACGATGCGGTCCGCGCCCACCGCGTCCTCGTCGACGACGAAACCGCCGCCCACCGAGTAGTACGTCTTGGTCAGCAGCTCCGCGCCGGAGGCGTCGTACGCCCACAGGGCCATGCCGTTGGCGTGGTACGGGAGCGTCTTGCGGCGGTGCAGCACCAGGTCGTCGTCGAAGGAGAACGCGATCTCGTGCTCGCCGAGCAGCCGGATCCGGCCGCCGTCCTTGATCTTCTCCACCCGTTCGTCGGCCGACTCCACGTCCACCGTGCGGGGCGAGTCGCCCTCCAGGCCCAGCAGCACCGCCTTGGGCGTGCCGTGGCCGTGACCGGTGGCGCCCAGGGAGCCGTACAGCTCGGCCCGGACCGAGGCGACGGAGTCCAGCAGGTCCTCGTTGCGCAGCCGCCGGGCGAACATCCGGGCCGCCCGCATCGGGCCGACCGTGTGCGAGCTGGAGGGGCCGATGCCGATCGAGAACAGATCGAAGACCGAGATGGCCACGGGAGGACTCCTAAGGGTTCGGCGGACGACGCTGTCCGCCGGGGAAGGGGGTGGTTCACCGAAGAGGAAACGTTCGTGCGGGGTGCATGGTGCGGGGCACCGCGCCCACTGACCCAGTGTGCGCGATGCCCCTGATGTCCGTACGGGTGAAAGCGTACGAAATTACTGCAGACCGGGGTACAGCGGGTGCTTCGCGGCGAGTGCCGTGACCCGGGCCCGGAGCGCCTCCACGTCGAAGGACGGCTTCAGCGCCTCGGCGATCACGTCCGCGACCTCGGTGAAGTCCTCGGCGGTGAAGCCGCGGGTGGCCAGGGCCGGCGTGCCGATGCGCAGACCCGAGGTGACCATCGGCGGACGCGGGTCGTTCGGGATCGCGTTGCGGTTGACCGTGATGCCGACCTCGTGCAGCCGGTCCTCGGCCTGCTGTCCGTCCAGCTCCGAGTTCCGCAGGTCGACCAGGACCAGGTGCACGTCCGTGCCGCCGGACAGCACGTCCACGCCCACGGCCTTCACGTCGTCCTCGACCAGCCGCTCGGCCAGGATGCGGGCGCCCTCCAGGGTACGGCGCTGGCGCTCCTTGAACTCCTCGGAGGCGCACACCTTGAACGCGACCGCCTTGGCGGCGACCACGTGCTCCAGCGGACCGCCCTGCTGGCCCGGGAAGACCGCGGAGTTGATCTTCTTGGCCAGCTCGGCCGTGGACAGGATCACACCGCCGCGCGGACCGCCGAGGGTCTTGTGCGTGGTGGTCGTCACGACGTGGGCGTGCGGCACCGGGTTCGGGTGCAGGCCCGCGGCCACCAGACCGGCGAAGTGCGCCATGTCGACCATCAGGTACGCGCCGACCTCGTCCGCGATCCGGCGGAACGCGGCGAAGTCCAGCTGACGCGGGTACGCCGACCAGCCGGCGACGATCAGCTTCGGCCTGCTCTCCTTGGCCAGCCGCTCGACCTCGGCCATGTCGACCCGGCCGTCGTCGCCGACGTGGTACGCGACCACGTCGTAGAGCTTGCCGGAGAAGTTGATCTTCATGCCGTGGGTCAGGTGCCCGCCGTGCGCGAGGTTCAGACCCATGATCGTGTCACCGGGCTTGAGCAGCGCGAACATCGCGGCGGCGTTGGCCTGCGCGCCCGAGTGCGGCTGCACGTTGGCGTGCTCGGCGCCGAAGAGCTCCTTGACCCGGTCGATGGCGATCTGCTCGATCACGTCGACGTGCTCGCAGCCGCCGTAGTAGCGGCGGCCGGGGTAGCCCTCGGCGTACTTGTTGGTGAGGACCGAGCCCTGGGCCTCCATGACCGCGACCGGGGCGAAGTTCTCCGAGGCGATCATCTCGAGGGTGGACTGCTGGCGGTGCAGCTCGGCGTCGACCGCGGCGGCCACCGCCGGGTCGAGCTCGTGCAGGGGCGTGTTCAGAACGGACATGCGGCTACAGGCTCCTCAGCCGGCGATCTCGGCGTCGTACTCGGCGGCGGTCAGCAGGTCGGCGGGCTCGTCGGTGACCCGCACCTTGAACAGCCAGCCGCCCTCGAAGGGGGCCGAGTTCACCAGCGACGGGTCGTTCACCACGTCCTCGTTGACCTCGGTGATCTCACCGCTGACCGGGGAGTACAGATCGCTGACCGACTTGGTCGACTCCAGCTCGCCGCAGGTCTCGCCCGCGGTCACGCTGTCACCGACCTCGGGGAGCTGGACGAAGACCACGTCGCCGAGCGCGTTGGCCGCGTGCTCCGTGATGCCGACCGTCGACACGCCGTCCTCGGCGGCCGACAGCCACTCGTGCTCCTTGCTGTAACGCAGCTGCGTGGGGTTGCTCATGGCCTGGATTCTCCTGTACGGGGGGACTGCGGATGACTGAGGGGACTGCGTACGGCGCCCGTGAGCGGGCACGACCTGCTCAGCTCACGTGCGGGGAGCCGTCTGCCGACGGTGTCACTTCCGCCGCTTGTAGAACGGCAGCGCCACGACCTCGTGCGGCTCGTGGCTGCCGCGGATGTCCACGCCGACGCCCTCGGCGCCGGGCGCCGCGTGCGCCGGGTCGACGTACGCCATGGCGATCGGCCTGCCCAGGGTGGGGGAGGGGGCGCCGGAGGTGACCTCGCCGACCACCTCGCCGCCGGCCACGACCGCGTACCCGGCGCGCGGGATCCGGCGGCCCTCGGCGACCAGGCCGACCAGGACGCGGGGCGGCTGCGCGGCGGCCCGCTCGGCGGCCTCGGCCAACGCCGCGCGGCCCACGAAGTCGCCCTCCTTCTCGAACTTCACCACCCGGCCGAGACCGGCGTCGAAGGGCGTGAGGGCGGTGCTCAGCTCGTTCCCGTACAGCGGCATGCCCGCCTCCAGGCGCAGCGTGTCCCGGCAGGACAGCCCGCACGGGACCAGGCCCGCGCCCTCGCCGGCCTTGGTCAGCGCCTGCCACAGCTCCACCGCGTGCTCGGGCTTCACGAACAGCTCGAAGCCGTCCTCGCCGGTGTAGCCGGTACGGGCGATGAGCGCGGGGACGCCGGCGACCGTGCCGGGCAGACCGGCGTAGTACTTCAGGCCGTCCAGGTCGGCGTCGGTGAGCGACGCGAGGATCGCCGGGGACTCGGGGCCCTGCACGGCGAGCAGCGCGTACGCGTCGCGGTCGTCGCGGACCTCGGCGTCGAAGCCGGCCGAGCGCTCCCGCAGGGCGTCCAGGACCACCTGGGCGTTGGAGGCGTTGGCGACCACCAGGTACGCGGTGTCGTCCAGCCGGTAGACGATCAGGTCGTCCAGGATGCCGCCGTCCTCGCGGCAGATCATCGTGTAGCGGGCGCGGCCGGGCTTGACGCTCCCGATGTTGCCGACCAGGGCGAAGTCGAGGAGCGCGGCGGCCCCCGGGCCGACGACCGTGATCTCGCCCATGTGCGAGAGGTCGAAGAGGCCGGCCTTCGTGCGCACGGCGTTGTGCTCGTCGCGCTCGGAGCCGTAGCGCAGGGGCATGTCCCAGCCGGCGAAGTCGGTCATCGTCGCGCCGAGCGAACGGTGCAGGGCGTCGAGCGCGGTCCGGCGGGGTTCGGTACTGCTCATCGGTCGGTCTCCCAGGGCGATGGGGGTCCCTCCCGCGCGAGTTCGTTCGAGCGTGAGGGAGGGCGAGGACGTTCCTCCCCATCTGTCATCGGAACCTGAGAGGTTCGCCACGACGCCCACGCGGGGACGGTCCTGGCTTGCACCTTGGGTGGAGCCGCCGGAGCACTGCTTGATGCCCTTCGGCGGCCCGCTTTTCAGATGTGCCTCGCCCGCGCGGTAACGGGGCCTGAGAGATTCAAGGGAGGGACTTGCTCCTTCGGCGCCCCGGCGGCAAACGGTGCCGGGGACTCTCCCGCGCGGATTCAAACGGCCGGTATGCAGTTGGCGCGCACATCATTGCACGCATCGCGGAGGCGCGGCAGGGGGACCCTTCCCAGGGGATGCACAGGGTGTGCGGGCACTGTCACAGGGAGCTGTGACACGCCTGTTCCAGAAAACGGACGGAAACGACGGACACCCGGCATTACCTTCTCTTTACACTCGGCGGGGATCGGTACTCGTACCCGGCCCCAGGGGAGGACGATCACGGTGAACAGGACCACGGCGTGCGCCGCCGCCACGGGCGTCACGCTGCCTCCGCAGCCGGCCGCCCGGGCCCGACAGGCCCGCGGCGCGCTGCCGGCGCCCGTCGTCCGCGATCTGCGCGCGCGGGCCGGCCGCAGCCCGCGCGCCCTGCTCTTCGGGCCCCGGGACCTCGTCGTGGTCACCGGGCTGCCCGGCAGCGGCAAGTCCACGCTGATGCGGCGCACGGTGCGCGGCACCCGCGTCGACTCCCAGGACACCCGGGACCGCTGGGACCGCCGCGTGCCGCGCCTCCTGCCGTACGCGGTCTACCGCCCGCTGGTCCGCCTCGCCCACTACGCCGGGCTGCGCCGCGTGCTGCGGGCCGGGGGACCGGTCGTCGTGCACGACTGCGGTACGCAGGCCTGGGTACGCCGCTGGCTGGCCCGCGAGGCCCGCCGCCGGGGCGCGAGCCTGCATCTGCTGCTGCTCGACGTCACCCCGCAGCAGGCCCTGGACGGCCAGCGCGAACGCGGGCGCGGCGTCTCCCGCTACGCGTTCCTGCGCCACCGCGCGGCGAGCGAGCGGCTGCTGCGCGCGGTGGAGCGGGGCGCCCTGCCGGCCGGCTGCGGTTCGGCGGTCCTGATCGACCGGGACGCGGCGGACACACTGCGCCGGGTCGGCTTCACGGGCTGACCGGATAGCCTTTCCAGCCACAGCAGTGTTCCAGGCAGCAGGCGGTAGGCAGATGGACTTCCCGGCGGACTTCCCGGCGCAGGCGCACCCCCACCCGCACGGCGGATGGCCCGGCAACGAGCTGGAGGAGGTGCTCTCCGCCTCCCTGGGCGTCCCCTCAGCGGGCGGCAGGATCGTCGAGGTGCTGGGCCGCAGCTTCGTCTGGGTCCCGCTGCCGAACGGCGGCGGCCCGGACAGCGGACCGCTGGACCTGCCCACCCTGGAGCTCGACGGCCAGGCCTACGTCCCCGTCTTCAGTTCCGAGGAGCAGTTCCGCCAGGTCGTCGGCTCCCACCTGTCGTACACGGTCGCGCCCGCCGTGGAGTTCGCCCGCGGTCTGCCGCCGCAGGCCGGGATCGCGGTGAACCCCGGCGGCGTGGTCGGCATCCCGCTGCCGCCGCCCGCCGTCGCCGAACTGTGCCGGGCCGGACGCAGCCCGCTGGACGGCCCGGCGTCCGGCGGCCGGGTCCGGCTGTTCGAGCCCGACTGGCAGGACGACCCGCTGGACTTCCTCGCCGCCGCCTCGGCGGAGTTCGACGCCCTCGGCGTGGTGACCACCGCCCGCCGCTGTCTCGCCGCGATCGAGACGGCCGACCCGGTCCTCTTCGTCGGCGTGGAACTCTCCAGGTGGGAGGACGACGCCCGCACCCTCCCGCTGAACGCCCTGGGCCGGGCCCTCGGCCGGACCTCCGCTCCCTGGCCGGTCAACCTCATCGTCCTGGACCTGGCCCAGGACCCGGTCGGCGACTGGCTCCGCACCAGGGTCAACCCCTTCTACGAACGCCGGCGGTAACCCCCCGGGGGCGCGGGACTGCATCGACGTGCGGCTCCGCCGCGCGGGCGCGACAAGCCACGACGAACCCGCACCCGCCGGACGGCGCGAAGCCCCGGCCCATCCGCGCTCGCCGTACAGCAGCCTGCTGCACGGTGTCGGCTTAAGCTAGGTTCATCCGCTGGCGAGGTACGGAGGGGCGATACAAGTGAGCGCTGGCACCGCGGCGACCGGACAGGTCGAGCACATGCTGCGCCAGGTGACGCCCGGGCGTTACGACGCGTACGAGGCGTTGCTGCGCGCCCTCGCGACCCCCGCCTCCGGCCAGGTCTGGATGCTGCTCTGGCACGGCCAGGCCGGCTCCCCGGACGCCCAGTACGGGAACATGGAGGTCGACGGCCTCGGCTACGCGCCCTGCGTCACCTCCGCCCAGGAGCTCTCCGCCAGCGGCTGGAACCGGTCGTACGAGGTGGTCGACGGCCTCGAGGTGGCCCGTGCGCTCTACCCCGGCCACTACGGGCTCTGGCTCAATCCGCACGCCCCCGGCGGCGGCGTCGGCATCCCCTGGCCGGACCTGCGCCGGATCGCCGGCGGCCTGGACCGCCAGCCCGCCGGACCGCTGCGGCTGTCCGAACCGGCCATCGAGATCCCTCAGTTCTACGCCCTCCTCGCGCAGAACGCCCACCGCACCCCGGCCGTCCGCACCCTGCGCCGCGCCTGGGTGCAGCCCGCGCTGGGCGCCCCGTACCTCGCCATCGGTCTGGACGTGTACGACACCTCCCCGCCCGCCGTGGACGCCGTGCGCGCGATGATGCAGCAGTCCCTCGGCGCGGTCCCGGACGGACTGCCCGTGTCGACCGTCGTGATGTCCGACGAGCACGACCCGGTCGTGATGTGGCTGCGCGTCAACTCCCGCCCGTTCTACGACCGCGAGGCCCACGGCGCCGTGCCGTCCCCCGCGGCGGCCTACGGCTACCCGCCCGCGCACCGGGGCTGACCGGCCCGGACGCCGACGCGGTGACGGAGCGTGACCGTCCGGCACGTGGACGGGGAGGGCGAGCCGGAACCGATGCGTCCGCCCGTGTTCGCCGCGCACCGCTGACTTCGCGCCAGATTTTCGGCCATGCGCACTCAGCGACAGCCCGCTGACCGCCTGTCACCTGCGGTTTCACCCGTTCTTCACGCGAACCGGCGCCACCTGGGCGGCCGTCGGAACGGCACTTCTGTGTCCGCCAGGTTAAATCTTGACGGAGGGACGCCTGAACCGTCCCTTATGTCAACTGTTCAGATCTCAGGTAGGTATCACCGCTATCCGGACTGTTCCTGACCGACTGTGAACGTCTGTAGTGTTCGGCCGGTCAAGATGCATCCACATAGCGGACCCGGAGTGGCCCCAGTATGCGCATATTCAAGTCCCGAGCCGCTCGGGCGATCACGGCCGCGGTGGCGGTCGGTTTGATCGCCACGGGCTGCTCCAGCGAACGGGACGCTGACAACGAAAGCAGCGGTGACAAGGACACCTTCGTGTTCGCCGGTGCGGCTGACCCTGGTTCCCTGGACCCTGCCCTCGCGAGCGACGGTGAAACCTTCCGTGTGACGCGCCAGGCGTTCGAGGCCCTGCTCGAGCACGAGTCCGGCGGCACCAAGCTGGTCGGCGGCCTCGCCGAGACCTGGTCGAGCAACGACCAGGGCACCGTCTGGACCTTCAACCTCCGCAAGGGCGTGAAGTTCCACGACGGCGAGACGCTCAACGCCGCGGCCGTCTGCGCCAACTACGACCACTGGTTCAACTGGACGGGCACCTACCAGTCCAGCGCGGTCTCCTACTACTGGCAGGCCATCATGGACGGGTTCGCGAAGAACGAGGACCCGGAGACGCCCGAGTCGAACTACAAGTCCTGCACCGCGAAGGACGAGAGCACCGCCGTCATCGAGGTCAAGAAGCCCTCCGCCAACCTCCCCGGCGGCTTCTCCCTCCAGGCCCTGGCGATCCACTCGCCGAAGGCCCTCAAGGAGTACGCGAAGGAGAAGGCGACCGCCAAGGGCGACGCCATCACGTACCCCGAGTACAGCCAGAAGGCCGGCAAGGTCGCCGGTACCGGCCCGTACAGGATCACGAAGTGGAACAAGGGCAACAAGGAAGTCACCCTTGAGCGCTTCGACGACTACTGGGGCGAGAAGGCGAAGATCAAGAACCTGGTCTTCCGCACCATCGACACCGAAGAGGGCCGCCGCCAGGCGCTCCAGGCCGGTGACATCGACGGCTACGACCTCGTCGCCCCGGCCGACGTCAAGACCCTCGAGGACCAGGGCTACGTCGTCCCGACCCGTGGCGTCTTCAACCTCTTCTACGTGGGCATGAGCCAGTCGGCGAACCCGGCCCTCAAGAAGAAGGAAGTCCGCCAGGCGATCGCGCAGGCGATCGACAAGGAGAACCTGGTCAAGACCCAGCTGCCCGAGGGCGGCAAGGTCGCCGACCAGTTCATGCCGGACACCATCGCGGGCTACTCCAAGAACGCCAAGAAGTACCCGTACGACACCGCCGCGGCCAAGGGACTCCTCAAGAAGGCCGGTGAGGAGAAGCTCCAGATCGAGTTCTGCTACCCGACCGAGGTCACCCGTCCGTACATGCCCGCCCCGCAGGACCTGTTCGAGCTGATGAAGGCCGACCTGGAGAAGGCCGGCATCACCGTCAAGGCCAAGGCCATGAAGTGGGCCCCGGACTACCTGGACGCCACCGAGGCCGGCTCCTGCGCCCTGCACATGCTCGGCTGGACCGGTGACTTCAACGACGGCTACAACTTCATCGGCACCTGGTTCGCCGGGTACGACAAGCAGTGGGGCTTCAAGGACAAGAAGGTCTTCGACGCCGTGAACGCCGGCTCGAAGCTGGGCAAGGCCGACGAGCGCACCGCCGCGTACGAGAAGGCCAACGAGATCATCATGGACTACCTCCCGGGTGTCCCGATCTCGTCCTCCCCGCCGGCCATCGCCTTCGCCAAGAACGTGAACCCGCCGGACGTCTCCCCGCTGACGCAGGAAGTCTTCGCCCAGACCTCCTTCAAGTAGGCGAGCAGCGGTAGGAAACCAAAACGGGGGGTCCGCCCGGTCGTCGCAACTCGGCGGCCGGGCGGGTCCATTCATGTAAGACATCACGTAAGAAAGGGGCATGCGGGGTGCTGCGTCTCGTCGTACGAAGACTGCTCCAGCTCATACCCACGCTGCTCGGCCTGTCGGTTCTGCTCTTCCTGTGGCTCGACCGTCTGCCCGGTGGACCCGCCTCAGCGATCCTGGGGGAGAAGGCCACCGAGGCCGAAGTGGCGCGCATCAACCGCGCGCTCGGGCTGGACCAGCCCGTCTACGTCCAGTACTGGCGTTTCCTGAAGCGCATCGCCGAACTCGACCTGGGCACCTCCACCCAGACCGGACAGCCGGTGTGGGACGAGTTCGTCCTGCGCTTCCCCGCGACCGTGGAGCTCTCCCTCCTCGCGATCCTCATCGCCGTGGCCGTCGGCGTCCCGCTCGGCTACTTCGCGGCCCGCAACCGCGGCGGCTGGCTCGACGTCAGCGCGGTCTCCGGATCGCTCGTCGGCATCTGCATCCCGGTCTTCTTCCTGGCTCTGATCCTCAAGCAGGTCTTCGCCGTCCAGCTCGGCATCTTCCCCAGCTACGGACGCCAGGACACCGGCATCAACGCCACGGACGTGACCGGCTTCGCCGTCCTGGACGGCATTCTCACCGGGGAGTTCGACGCCTCCTGGGACGCGATCACGCACCTGGTCCTGCCCTCCATCGCCCTGGCCTCCATCCCGCTCGCGGTCATCGTGCGCATGACCCGCGCCAGCGTTCTCGAGGTGCAGGACGAGGACTACGTCCGCACCGCCGAGGCCAAGGGCCTCAAGCGGAGCGTCATCCGGAGCCGGCACGTGCTGCGCAACGCGATGCTCCCCGTGGTGACCGCGGTCGGCCTGCTCACGGGCTCCCTGCTGTCCGGCGCGGTCCTGACCGAGTCCGTGTTCTCCTTCGGCGGCATCGGCTCCTTCATCCGGACCGCCATCGACGGCCGTGACTATCCCGTGCTCGTCGGGTTCATCATGTTCATCGCGCTGATATACGTCCTGATCAACTTGCTGGTGGACCTGGCGTACAGCCTCATCGACCCGAGAGTGCGGGTGCACTAATGAGCGTCGCCACCAAGACCGACAAGATCCAGCGCCTCGCCGAGCTGGCCGCGACCAAGGAGACCAGCACCGGCGCCAGCCTGTGGCGGGAGGCGTTCCGACGCCTCAAGCGCAGCAAGATGGCGATCATCGGCGCGGTCGTCATCGCCCTGTTCGTCGTCCTCGCGATCATCGGGCCCTTCATCGCCCCGCACTCCCCGACCGCCCAGACCTGGCGCGGCGAGGTCTTCCCCAACCGGGGCGAGTTCGTCGGCATGCGCGGTGAGAACTGGTTCGGCCTCGACCACCTCGGCCGGGACATGTTCTCCCGCATGCTGGTGGGCGCCCGCCAGACGCTGCTCGTCGGCGTCGTCGCCACGATGATCGGTCTGATCATCGGCTTCGTGATCGGCGGCCTCGCCGGCGCCTTCGCCACCCTCGGCGGCGACACCGGCAGGCGGATCGACTCCGTCATCATGCGCTTCATCGACATCATGCTGGCGATGCCCTCGCTGCTGCTGGCGGTGTCCATCGCCGCGGTCATGGGTCAGTCGCTGACCACCGTGATGATCGCCGTGGGTGTGGTGCAGATCCCGGTGTTCGCCCGGCTGCTGCGCGGCTCCATGCTGGCCCAGGGCAGCGCGGAGTACGTGCTCGCGGCCAGGTCCCTCGGTGTGCGCAAGCGGCGCATCGTCCTCTCGCAGATCATCCCCAACTCGCTCAGCCCGGTGATCGTGCAGGCCACGCTCTCCCTGGCCACCGCGATCATCGAGGCGGCCGCCCTGTCCTACCTGGGCCTCGGCAACCCCGACCCGGCCATTCCCGAGTGGGGCGTCATGCTCACCCAGGCGCAGCGGTTCTTCGACAACGCGCCGATGATGGCGGTCTATCCCGCCGTCGGCATCATCATCACCGCCCTCGGCTTCACCCTCCTCGGCGAGGCCATGCGGGAAGCCCTCGACCCGAAGCTGAGGGGCTGAACCACCATGTCTCTGCTCACTGTCGACGAACTGACCATCACCTTCGGCGGCCGCGGCCGCAAGGAGTCCCGGGCGGTCGACGGCGTCTCCTTCGAGGTCGACCAGGGCCAGGTCGTGGGCCTGGTCGGCGAGTCCGGCTGCGGAAAGTCCGTCACCTCCCTGGCCCTGATGGGCCTGCTCCCGAGCAAGGGCGTCACCATCGGCGGCCGTGCCGAGTTCGACGGCACGGACCTGTTCACGATGAGCCCGTCCGCCCGCCGCGACCTGCGCGGCAGCGAAATGGCGATGATCTTCCAGGACCCGCTGTCCTCGCTCAACCCGGTCGTGCCGATCGGCGTGCAGGTCACCGAGATCCTGGAGCGCCACCGCGGGCTCAAGGGCGAGGCCGCCCGCAAGGAGGCCGCCCACCTGCTGGACCGGGTCGGCATCCCCGACCCGACCCGGCGGCTCAAGGAGTACCCGCACCAGCTCTCCGGCGGCATGCGCCAGCGCGCGCTGATCGCCATGGCGGTGGCCTGCGCCCCGCGCATGCTCATCGCCGACGAGCCCACCACGGCCCTCGACGTGACCATCCAGGCGCAGATCCTGGAGCTGCTCAAGGAGCTCGTGGACCAGGAGGGCACCGCCCTGCTGATGATCACCCACGACCTCGGCGTGGTCGCCGGCCTCTGCGACCAGGTCAACGTGCTCTACGCGGGCAAGACCGTGGAGTCCGCCGGGCGCCGCGAGCTGTTCGCCCACCCGACCCACCCCTACGCGCACGGACTGCTGGGCTCCATCCCGCGTCTGGACGCTCCCCGGGGCGAGCCCCTCAAGCCCATCCGGGGCTCCATCAACGACCGCATCGCCTGGGCCGACGGCTGCGCCTTCGCGCCCCGCTGCGACCGGTACGAGATGGGCTGCCTGACCGGCACCCCGGAACTCACCGAGCCGCGCGCGGCCGGTCACCAGGTGCGGTGCGTCAACCCCGTACTCGACGACGCGAAGGCCGAGGAGGTCACCGCATGAGCCTGCTCGAACTGGACGGCGTCAAGGTCCACTTCCCCATCAAGAAGGGCGTCTTCGTCGACCGCACGGTCGGTCACGTCTACGCCGTGGACGGGGTCTCCCTGAAGGTCGAGGCCGGCGAGACCTACGGTCTGGTCGGCGAGTCCGGCTGCGGCAAGACCACCCTCGGGCGGTCGGTGCTGCGGCTGGTGGACATCACCGAGGGCTCCGTCGTCCTCGACGGCACCGACCTGGCGAAGCTGCCCGGCGAGGAGATGCGCCGCTTCCGGCGCCGGCTCCAGATGGTCTTCCAGGACCCGCTGGGCTCGCTCAACCCCCGGCAGAACATCGAGTCCATCCTGTCCGAGGGCATGATCGCCCACGGCATCGGCAAGGACCAGGAGGAGCGCCGGGAGAAGATCAAGGCGATCCTGGACAAGGTCGGTCTGCCCTCCAACGCGCTCTCCCGCTACCCGCACGAGTTCTCCGGCGGCCAGCGCCAGCGCATCGGCATCGCCCGCGCGCTGGTCCTCGAACCGGACGTGATCATCTGCGACGAGCCGGTCTCCGCGCTCGACGTGTCGGTCCAGGCCCAGGTCATCAACCTGCTGGACGAGCTCCAGGAGGAACTCGGCCTGACCTACGTGGTGATCGCCCACGACCTCGCGGTAGTCCGGCACATCTCCGACACGATCGGCGTGATGTACCTGGGGGCGCTGGTCGAGGAGGCGCCGAGCGACACGCTGTACGCCGAGCCGAAGCACCCCTACACCAAGGCCCTGATGTCGGCCGTGCCGGTGCCGGACCCGGAGGTGGAGGACAGGCGCGAGCGCATCCTGCTCACCGGCGACCTGCCCTCCCCGGCCAACCCGCCCAGCGGCTGCCGCTTCCACACGCGCTGCCCCTGGGCCCAGGCCGAGCGGTGCGCGACGGAGCGGCCGCAGCTGCGGGACCTCGGCGACGGTCACCGGGTGGCCTGCCACTTCGCCGAGGACATCGCGTCGGGGAAGCTGGCGCTGACCCGGCCCACCGGCATCGAGGCCGTCACGGAGGGCGAAGGCGCGGTGGCCGAGCGGACCGAGGACGAGGCGAAGGTTCCCGCCGCGCTCCTGCCGGCCGACTCGACGACCAAGCCGGACGCCGCGGCGGTCAAGGAGAAGGTGCCCTCGGCCGAGGCCCCGGGCGACCGGACGGCCGACGCCGTCGCGAAGGACCCCGAGGCCGCGGGACCGGACGCGTCCGACAAGGAGCAGGACAAGACCGGCTGACGGACCGCCGCCCTTCCCGGGGCCCGTAAGGCCCGCTGAACGGTTTGCGGACAGCAAGTTCACACCACCCCTCGCCTTGGTTTGCAAGGCGAGGGGTTCTTGCTGGGTGAGAATGTGGGGGTGCTCCAGCAACTGTTCAGTCCGTCCGTCCTGCACACGCTCGACCTGATCGGCATCTTCGTCTTCGCGATCTCCGGCGCCCTGCTGGCCGTCCGCAAGAACTTCGACGTCTTCGGCATCGCCGTGCTCGCCGAGGTCACCGCGCTCGGCGGCGGACTCTTCCGCGACCTGGTCATCGGCGCCGTACCGCCCGCCGCCTTCACGGACCTGGGGTACTTCGTCACCCCGCTGCTCGCCACGGTCCTGGTGTTCTTCCTCCACCCGCACGTGGAGCGCATCCAGGCCGGTGTCAACGTGTTCGACGCGGCCGGCCTCGGTCTGTTCTGCGTCGTCGGCACGACCAAGGCGTACGACCACGGCCTCGGCCTGACCGCCTCCGCCTGTCTGGGTCTGGCCACCGCGGTCGGCGGCGGTGTGCTGCGCGACGTGCTCGCCAACGAGGTGCCGTCGCTGCTGCGCTGGGACCGCGACCTGTACGCCGTCCCGGCCGTCGTCGGCGCCGCCCTGACCGCGCTGTGCATCCGCTACGACGTGCTGAACGCGGGGACCAGCGGCCTCGCCGTGGTCACGGCCTTCGTGCTGCGGCTGCTCGCGATGCGCTACCACTGGCGGGCTCCCCGCGCGTGGCACCGCCGTTCGACGGTCCAGGAGGAGTAGCCCCTCGGGACGCACGAACAAAGCTACCGCTTAGTATTGTCTTCTTGTACTGTTCAGCCATGCCAGAAGCAGCCTCCGCCCAGTCCACCCGGGCCGCCATCGGCGCCAGTGAGTTCGACCGCGACACCGCACTCACCCCGCGTGCGCCCGGCGTCTACGACATCGACCTCTCCGCCGGCTGGACGATCATCAACGCCGTCAACGGCGGCTACCTGCTGGCCGTCCTCGGCCGCGCGCTCGCGGACGCCCTGCCGCACGCCGACCCGTTCACCGTCTCCGCGCACTACCTGACCGCCTCCCGGCCGGGCCCGGCGGTCGTCCGTACCCAGACCGTGCGCACCGGACGGACGCTGTCGACCGGCCAGGCCTCCCTCTTCCAGGTCGACGGGGAGGGCCGGGAGGTGGAGCGCATCCGCGTCCTCGCCTCCTACGGAGACCTGGACTCCCTTCCCGACGACGTCCGTACGACGGCCGAACCGCCCGCGATACCGCCGATGGAGCAGTGCTTCGGGCCCGAAGACGCTCCCACCCCGGTCGACGGCAGTTCCGCCATCACCGAGCGCCTGATGCTCAAGCTGGACCCCTCGACCCTGGGATGGGCGCTCGGACAGCCCTCCGGCAAGGGGGAGATGCGGGCCTGGTTCGGCCTCGCCGACGGCCGGGACCCCGACCCGCTCTCGCTGCTCCTCGCGGTGGACGCCCTGCCGCCAACCGCCTTCGAGCTGGGCCTGTCCGGCTGGGTCCCGACGGTGGAGCTGACCGTCCACGTCCGCTGCCGTCCGGCTCCGGGCCCGCTGCGCGTCTCGATCACCACCCGCAACCTCGCCGGCGGCTTCCTGGAGGAGGACGCCGAGGTCTGGGACAGCGCCGACCGCCTGGTGGCCCAGTCCCGACAGCTGGCACGGGCCCGCCTGTAGGAATCAGCCCCTCCGGCGCCTGAGGAGCGGGGGTCCGGGGGCGGCGCCCCCGGGTACGGGACGGGCAGGGGCGGCGGGGGCGAGACAAACCCCACCCCCACCCCTCCCGTCCCGCTCCGCACCTCGGACTCGTGCAGGCGGACGACATGCTCCCGTCGGGCTTCCGAGCGGGCGGCGCATCCCGGCCGACCGCGCTCCGTGGTCGCCGCACGGGGCCCCGTAGAATCGGCCCCACCATGGCTTACCTCGACCACGCCGCGACCACCCCGATGCTTCCGGAGGCAGTCGAGGCACTCGCCGCGCACCTGGGCGTCACCGGCAACGCCTCCTCCCTCCACGCGGCCGGCCGCCGCGCCCGGCGCACCGTCGAGGAGGCCCGCGAAGCCCTCGCCGAGGCGCTCGGCGCCCGGCCCAGCGAGATCGTCTTCACCTCCGGCGGAACCGAGGCCGACAACCTCGCGGTGAAGGGCCTGTACTGGTCCCGCCGCGACGCGGACCCGGCCCGCACCCGGGTCCTCGCCAGCCCCGTCGAACACCACGCCGTCCTCGACGCCGTCCACTGGCTCGGCGAACACGAGGGCGCCACCATCGAGTACCTGCCGGTCGACCCCCACGGCCGGGTCCATCCGGACGCCCTGCGCGAGGCCATCGCCCGCAACCCCGACGACGTCGCCCTCGCCACCGTCATGTGGGCCAACAACGAGATCGGGACGATCCTGCCGGTCCGCGGACTCGCCGAGGCCGCCGCCGAGTTCGGTGTGCCGCTGCACTCCGACGCGGTCCAGGCCTTCGGGCAGGTCCCGGTGGACTTCGCCGCGTCGGGGCTCGCCGCGATGGCCGTGTCCGGTCACAAGATCGGTGGTCCGTACGGCATCGGCGCGCTGCTCCTGGGCCGCGAACACACCCCCGTGCCCGTCCTGCACGGCGGCGGCCAGGAACGCCACGTCCGCTCCGGCACCCTCGACGTCCCCGCCATCGCCGCCTTCGCGACGGCCGGACGGCTCGCCGCCGAGCAGCAGGAGCGGTTCGCCCGCGAGATCGGGAGGCTGCGCGACGACCTGGTCGCCGCGGTCCGCGAGGCCGTACCGGACGCCGTCCTCGGCGGCGACCCCGCCCCCGGGGGGCGTCTTCCGGCCAACGCGCACTTCACCTTCCCCGGCTGCGAGGGCGACTCCCTGCTGCTCCTCCTGGACGCCCAGGGCATCGAGTGCTCCACCGGCTCCGCCTGCACCGCCGGCGTCGCCCAGCCCAGCCACGTCCTCCTGGCCACCGGGGTGGATCCCGATCTCGCCCGCGGCACCCTGCGCTTCTCCCTGGGCCACACCTCCACGGAGGCCGACGTGGAGGCCGTGGCCAAGGCCATCGGCCCTGCGGTGGAACGGGCCCGCGCGGCCGGACTGAGCTAGCCCTTCGCGGCCGAAGGGGAGCCCGAGGGGCTGGGCCGGGCCTGCTCCGTGCGGGCCCGCCGGACCAGCTCCATGTAGCGGTCCCAGTCCCAGTGCGGGCCCGGGTCGGTGTGGTCCGTGCCCGGGACCTCGACGTGGCCGATGACGTGGTCGCGGTCGACGGGTATGTCGTAGCGGGCGCATATGCGGGCCGTGAGGCGGGCCGAGGCCTCGTACATCTCGTCCGTGAAGTCCTCGGGGCGGTCCACGAAGCCCTCGTGCTCGATGCCGACACTGCGCTCGTTGTAGTCGCGGTTGCCCGCGTGGTACGCCACGTCCAGCTCGCGGATCATCTGGGCGACGCGACCGTCCTGGCCCACGATGTAGTGCGAGGCGGCCTTGTGCTCCGGGTTCTGGAACGCCCGCACCGCACTGTCGAAGCTGCCCTGGGTGACATGGACGATCACCATGTCGACGCCGAAGTCGTCCGGCCGGTCCGCGCGCCGCCAGTTGGCGTCCGAGGCCGCCACCCAGCGGGCGCCCGCGTAGTCGACGGCGCCCTGCTCACGCGGTTTCTCGATCCCGGGCACGCGCCACCACAGCCGCGCCAGCTCGTCCCGCGCCAGCACCGCCGTGCCCGCCGCTGCCGCCGCCCCGCCCACGATCAGGGCCCGCCGCCCGATGCGCCGGTCCCCGTCCTTGGATGCTCCTCTTGTCCCCACATGATCGTGAACGGATACCCGGCGCCCGTGGTTCCCGGGCCCCGTACCCTGGAGGGGTTATGACTGACACCTCGCAGCGCTCCCGCCCCCTCCGCGTCCTGGCCGCCATGTCCGGCGGAGTCGACTCCGCCGTCGCCGCCGCCCGCGCGGCCGAAGCGGGCCACGACGTGACCGGCGTCCACCTCGCGCTCTCCGCGAACCCGCAGTCGTTCCGTACCGGCGCGCGGGGCTGCTGCACCATCGAGGACTCGCGCGACGCCCGCCGCGCCGCCGACGTCATCGGCATCCCGTTCTACGTGTGGGACCTCGCCGACCGCTTCCGCGAGGACGTCGTCGAGGACTTCGTCGCCGAGTACGAGGCCGGCCGCACCCCCAACCCGTGCCTGCGCTGCAACGAGAAGATCAAGTTCGCCGCCCTGCTGGACAAGGCGCTGGCGCTCGGCTTCGACGCGGTCTGCACCGGCCACTACGCCAAGGTGATCCTGCGCGAGGACGGCACCCGCGAACTGCACCGCGCCTCCGACATGGCCAAGGACCAGAGCTACGTCCTCGGCGTGCTCGACGACCGCCAGCTCGCCCACGCCATGTTCCCCCTCGGCGACACGGTCACCACCAAGGAGGAGATCCGCGCGGAGGCCGAGCGGCGCGGACTCGCCGTCGCCAAGAAGCCCGACTCGCACGACATCTGCTTCATCGCCGACGGCGACACCCAGGGCTTCCTCGCCGGCCGCCTCGGCAGGGCCGAGGGCGACATCGTCGACGAGTCCGGCGCCAAGGTCGGCACCCACGAGGGCGCGTACGGCTTCACCATCGGCCAGCGCAAGGGCCTGCGGATCGGCACCCCCGCCCCCGACGGCAAGCCCCGCTACGTCCTCGACATCTCCCCGGTGACCAACACCGTCACCGTCGGCCCCGCGGCGGCCCTCGACGTCACCGCCCTCACCGCGATCAAGCCCCGCTGGTGCGGCGCCGCACCCACCGGTCCCGGCGCCTACACGGCCCAGCTGCGCGCCCACGGCGGCGAGACCGGGGTGACGGCGGAACTCGTCGACGGATCCCTCGAGGTGTCGTTCACCGAGCCGGTCCGCGGCGTCGCCCCCGGCCAGGCGATCGTCCTGTACGACGGCACCCGCGTGGTCGGCTCGGCGACGATCGCGTCCACCGTGCGGGCGACGGCCGGCGTGGCCTGACGGCGCCCCCCGCGGACCCGGCGGGGCGCTCACCGGGCGAAGAACTCCGCCAGGACCGGCGCCAGGACGTCCGGCTCCACCATGTGGGTCTGGCCCCCCAGGGTGCGGTACGCGCCCCGGGGGACGGACTCCGCGATCGCCCGCGCGGCCTCGCGCATCCACGCAGGGCTCGCGTCGCCCGCGATCGACAGCACCGGCACCCGGATCGACGCCAGCAGCTCGCGCGGCACGCTCCCGTCGCCCATCACGGCGTCGTCGTAGGCGAGGCTCGGCGCCATCGACTCCATCCCGGCCCACATCGGTGACTGCCGCGCGCTCCCGATGACCTCCTCGCCGAGCCCGGTCAGCCGCAGGAAGAGCTCCACCGCGTCCCCGCGCCGCCCCTCGGCGAGCGCCGCGGTCAGCCGCTCGGTGTACCGCGCGCGTTCCTCCAGTGCGTCGGACGACATCGCGTACGGCGTCTCGTACACGGCGACGCGGCGCACCGGGAGTCCGCTCGCCGCCGCCCTGAGCGCCAGCGCGCCGCCCGAGGAGACGCCGTACAGCGCGGCCTCGCCGCCCACCGCCCCGATCAGCGCCGCCAGGTCCTCGACCTCGCGCTCCACCGCGTACGGCGCCGTGTCCCCGCTGCCGCCCCGGCCCCGGCGGTCGTACACGACCACCCGGAACCCCTCCGAGAGGCGGGCCGCCAGCGGGGCCACCGTGCCGCCCGTCGACATCGCGCCGCTGACGAGGACGATCGTGGCGCCCCGCCCGGCGCTCTCGTACGCCAGAAGGGTGCCGTCACGCGAAGAGGTGTTCTTGTCCATGTCACCCCAGACTGCCGCACGGCACGGCATTCGCCGGTGAGGCGGGCGGCGCGTTCGCCCATCACTACCCGTTTACCTGATCAGCCGACTTCCACCTCATAGAAGCAGAGGTGGTCCTTGATCCGCGCGACGTCCGGCTTCGGCTCCGGGTACGCCCAGACCAGATCCGCCGCGTCCGGCAGCGACCAGTAGGACGCGGTGCCCTTGAAGGGGCAGTGCGTGTGCGTCCCGGAGGGGGTCAGCAGGTCGAGCCGGACGTCCGCCGGCGGGATGTAGTACCGGTCGGGACAGCCCGTCTCCTTCAGCAGCAGTGCCCCTTCGCTCTCCGCCAGCACCTGCCCGCCGTGCACCACGCGCACGCGCCGGTCACTGGCCTCGATGGTGATGCGGTGGCCTGCGGTCACGATCGTCCTCCTCGGGTAGCCGACTCCACGGGTACAGCGCACTCTGGAGCGGACTTCTTCCCGAGGAGGACCTGGAGGAGGACCCATGGGAGCCAAGGACACCGGCCGAAACCGCGGCACCCTCGGCCACCGGGCCGGCTACGCCCTGCGCCACCCGCGGCGCGTCCCCGCCCACGCACGGCGCGCGCTGCGCGACACCTGGCTGCGGCTGCGCAGCCACGACCACGTCGCCTACTACCGCGCGGTGATGGCCTCCGACGCGGCCCGCAGCGCCGAGGCGGCGGTCGGCCACAACCCCTCGCGCGAGCAGTGGGCGCGCGTCGGCCGGATGCAGTTCGACTACCTGCTGCGGCACGGCCTGGAGCCGCACCACCGGATGCTGGAGATCGGCTGCGGCAACCTCCGCGCGGGGCGCCTCTTCATCGACCACCTGGAACCCGGCCACTACTACGGCATCGACATCTCGCCGCACATCCTGCTCGCCGCCCAGGACACCCTCGTGCGCGACGGGCTCCAGGCCAAGATGCCGTACCTCGCCCTCGTGGACGACCTCACCCTCGACTTCCTGCCCGGCGGGCACTTCGACGTCGTCCACGCGCACAGCGTCTTCTCGCACTCGCCCCGGCACGTCATCGAGGAGTGCTTCGCGCACGTCGGGAGGGTGCTCGCGCCCGGCGGGTTCTTCGACTTCACCTTCGACCGCACGGAGGGCGAGGAGCACCAGGTGCTGCACGAGGACTTCTACTACCGGACCCAGACGCTGGTGGAACTGGCCGCCGGCCACGGCCTCGCCGCCCGGTTCATGGACGACTGGGAGAGGCTGCCGCACCGGCAGTCGAAGATGCGGCTGACCGCGATGTCC
The DNA here is from genome assembly GCF_055633275.1 of Streptomyces sp. 12E. Lineage (NCBI taxonomy): Bacteria > Bacillati > Actinomycetota > Actinomycetes > Kitasatosporales > Streptomycetaceae > Streptomyces > Streptomyces sp. 12E. The sequence continues at coordinate 5,181,287 of NZ_JBVNCJ010000001.1, forward strand.
GACCGGGCCCGTACGGTGGGCCCGTGAACATCTGTGTCTTTCTCTCCGCCGCCGACCTCGACGAACGCTACACACGCCCCGCGCGGGAGTTCGGGCGGCTGCTCGGCAAGGGCGGTCACACGCTCGTATGGGGCGGTTCGGACACCGGCCTGATGAAGGTCGTCGCCGACGGCGTGGAGGAGGCGGGCGGCCGGCTCTGCGGCGTCTCCGTGGAGTTCCTCGCGGCGAAGGCCCGCGACGGCGTCGACGAGATGGTGATCGCGCGCGACCTCGCCGAGCGCAAGCGGTTGCTGCTGGAGAGGGCCGACGCGGTCGTCGTCATGGTCGGCGGCACCGGCACCCTCGACGAGGCGACCGAGATCCTGGAGCTGAAGAAGCACGGGCACACCGAGAAGCCGGTGGTCCTGCTCAACACCGCGGGCTTCTACGACGGCCTCAAGGAGCAGTTCCGCCGCATGGAGGACGAGGGCTTCCTGCCCCGCCCGCTGACCGACCTGGTGTTCTTCGCCGAGGAGCCGGTGGGCGCGCTGGCCCATCTGGAGGAGAGCCTGGGCGTGGAGTGAGCGCCCGGTGATGCGAGCATGGCGGGCATGGCTACACATGTGATCACCGGAGCGGGTTCCGGCATCGGCGCGGCCGTCGCCCGCCGCCTGCACGAGCGCGGGGACGAACTCGTCCTGCACGCGCGCGACGCGGGCCGGGCGAAGGAGCTGGCGGCCGCTTTCCCCGGCGCCCGTACCCTCGTCGGCGACCTGGCGGACCCGGACAAGCTCTCCTGGGCCTTCTCCCACCAGTCGCTCCCGGACCGGGTGGACTCCCTCCTCCACGTCGCCGGCGTGGTCGACCTCGGTCCGGTCGGCGAGCTGACCCCGAAGACCTGGCGGCACCAGCTCAACGTCAACCTGATCGCCCCCGCCGAGCTGACCCGCCACTTCCTGCCCCAGCTCCGCGCGAGCCGGGGCCATGTGATCTTCGTCAACTCCGGCGCCGGCCTGAGCGCCCACGCCGACTGGTCCGCCTATGCCGCCTCCAAGCACGGCCTGAAGGCCCTCGCCGACTCCCTGCGCCACGAGGAGCACGCGGGCGGGGTGCGCGTCACCTCGGTCTACCCCGGCCGCACGGCCAGCCCCATGCAGGCCAAGGTCCACCAGCAGGAGGGCAAGGAGTACGACCCGGCCAGGTGGATCGACCCCGAGTCGGTCGCCACGACGATCCTGACGGCCCTGGACCTGCCGACCGACGCGGAGATCAACGACCTGACGGTCCGGCCGGGACGGTAGTCGCACCCCGCCCGCGCCCTCCCGCCCGCCCGGCGTCCTCCGGCCCTTCCGGCGTTCGAGGGGCGGGGGCCCGGGGCGGAGTTCCCCCGTGCGGGACGGGTGGGGGCGGCGGGGGCGGAAAACCTCCGTACGCTCTACGGGTGAGCGAAAACAGCCAGTTCAGTTTCGGCCCCGCCACCGGCATCGGCTCCATGCCGGGCGGGGACGCCCGCGAGGCCGCCAAAACGGTCACCGGCAGCTTCGAGACCTTCCCCCACCTCCCCGAACTCCCCGCCCGCGGCCCCGGCGCGGACATGATCGGCCGCACCGCCGGCCTGCTCGTCGAGCTCTACGCCCGCGTCGAGCCCAGCGGCTGGCGCCTCGGCGACCGCCCCGGCCGCGACACCAGGCGCGCCCGTTCCTGGCTCCGCGAGGACCTCGACGCGCTGGAGGAGTTCACCCAGGAGTACCAGGGCCCGCTGAAGGTCCAGGCGGTCGGCCCGTGGACGCTCGCCGCCGCCCTGGAACTGAGGAACGGCGAGGCCGCCCTCTCCGATCCCGGCGCCTGCCGCGACCTCGCCGCCTCGCTCGCCGAGGGGCTGCGCCTGCACCTCGCCGAGGTCCGGCGGCGCGTCCCCGGCGCGCAGCTCGTCCTGCAGCTCGACGAGCCCTCCCTCACCGCCGTGCTGCGCGGACAGGTGAGGACCGCCAGCGGTTACCGCACCCACCGCGCGGTGGACCGGCAGATCGTCGAGGCCACGCTGCGGGACGTCGTCGGGACGCACGACGGCGGGCCCGTCGTGGTCCACTCGTGCGCGCCGGACGTCCCGTTCGCCCTGCTGCGCCGGGCGGGCGCGGGGGCGGTCTCCTTCGACTTCTCCCTCCTCACCGAGCGTGACGACGAGGTGATCGGGGAAGCGGTGGAGAGCGGGACCAGGCTCTTCGCCGGTGTCGTCCCGGGCGCGGACGGCCCGTTGTCGGACCCGGGCGGTAGCGTCATGGGGGTCAGGACGCTCTGGCGCAGGCTGGGGCTGCGGCCGGGACTCCTCCCGGAAGCGGTCACGCTCACCCCGGCGTGCGGACTCGCGGGGGCTTCCCCGGAGTACGCGCGCAGGGCCCTCGCCCACTGCGTCCGGGCGGCGAGATCACTCGCGGACAACCCAGAGTAACGGGAGGACACACGGTGGCCGGCGACAAGCAAGCGGAGACGACGAGCGTGCCCGCCGAGGCACGGGAGAAGCACGCCAGGCTCGCTGAGCAGATCGAGGAGCACCGCTTCCGGTACTACGTGAACGACGCCCCCGTCATCAGCGACGCCGACTTCGACCGGCTGCTGCGCGAGTTGGAGGCGCTGGAGGAGGAGCACCCGGAGCTGCGCACACCGGACTCGCCGACCCAGAAGGTCGCCGGGGCGTACGAGACGGAGTTCACCTCCGTCGAGCACCGCTCGCGCATGCTCTCCCTCGACAACACCTTCAACGACGACGACCTCGCCGCCTGGGCGGACCGCATCCACCGGGAACTGGGCACGCAGAAGTACCACTTCCTGTGCGAGCTGAAGGTCGACGGCCTCGCCGTCAACCTCACCTACGAGAAGGGCCGGCTGGTCCGCGCGGCGACCCGCGGCGACGGCCGCACCGGTGAGGACATCACGCCCAACGTGCGCACCATCGCCGAGATCCCGGACCGGCTGAAGGGCGACGAGGTGCCCGACGTCGTGGAGATCCGCGGCGAGGTCTACTTCCCGATGGAGAAGTTCCAGGAGCTCAACGCGCGGTTGAACGCGGCCGGTGACAAGCCGTTCGCCAACCCGCGCAACGCGGCAGCCGGTTCGCTGCGGCAGAAGGACCCACGGGTCACCGCCACCCGCCCGCTGCACATGGTGGTGCACGGCATCGGCGTCCTGGAGGGCTACAAGGGCATGACCCGTCTCTCCCAGGGCTACGACCTGCTGAGGACCTGGGGGCTTCCGACCTCCCCGCACAACAGGGTGGTCGGCGGCCTGGAAGGCGTACGGGAGTTCATCGCCCACTACGGCGAGAACCGGCACTCCGTGGCGCACGAGATCGACGGCGTCGTCGTCAAGCTCGACGAGATCCCGCTCCAGGGCCGCCTCGGCACCACCTCGCGCGCCCCGCGCTGGGCCATCGCGTACAAGTACGCGCCCGAGGAGGTCAACACCAAGCTGATCAACATCCGTGTGGGCGTGGGCCGTACGGGCAGGGTCACGCCGTACGCCCAGGTCGAACCGGTCACGGTGGCCGGGTCCGAGGTCGAGTTCGCCACGCTGCACAACCAGGACGTGGTCAAGGCCAAGGGCGTCCTCATCGGCGACACGGTGGTGCTGCGCAAGGCCGGTGACGTCATCCCCGAGATCCTCGGCCCGGTCGCCGACCTGCGGGACGGCAGCGAGCGGGAGTTCGTGATGCCGGCCGAGTGCCCCGAGTGCGGTACGCCGCTCAGGCCGATGAAGGAGGGCGACGTCGACCTGCGCTGTCCCAACGCCCGCACGTGCCCCGCCCAGTTGCGGGAGCGGCTGTTCTACCTGGCCGGGCGCAAGGCGCTGGACATCGAGCACTTCGGCTATGTCGCCGCGACGGCGCTGACCGGGCCGCTGGAGCCGAAGGACCCGCCGCTGCGGGACGAGGGCGATCTGTTCGACCTCACCGTCGAGCAGCTGCTGCCCATCAAGGCGTACGTCCTCGACCAGGACAGCGGGCTGCCCAAACGGGACCCGAAGACCGGCGAGGAGAAGATCGCCACCGTCTTCGCCAACCAGGAGGGCGAGCCGAGGAAGAACGCGGTCGCGATGCTGGCGAACATCGCGGCGGCCAAGGACCGTCCGCTGGCGCGCGTGCTGACCGGTCTGTCGATCCGTCATGTCGGGCCGGTCGCGGCGGAGGCGCTGGCCCGTGAGTTCCGCTCCGTCGACCGCATCGAGCAGGCCACCGAGAAGGAGCTGGCGGAGACCGCGGGGGTCGGCGACATCATCGCCGCCTCCGTGAAGGAGTGGTTCGCCGAGGACTGGCACCGCGAGATCATCCGCAAGTGGAAGGCGGCCGGCGTACGGATGGAGGAGGAGGGGTCGGGGGAGGACGAGGGACCGCGTCCGCTGGAAGGGCTCACCGTCGTGGTGACCGGGACCCTGGAGGGCTTCACCCGGGACGCCGCGAAGGAGGCGCTGCAGAGCCGGGGGGCGAAGGTGACCGGATCCGTCTCCAAGAAGACGTCGTTCGTCGTCGTGGGGGACAGCCCCGGGACGAAATATGACAAGGCGATGCAGCTCAAGGTGCCGGTTCTGAACGAGGACGGCTTCACCGTCCTCCTCGAACAGGGCCCGGAGGCAGCGGCGGAGGTCGCTCTTTCGGCCGAGGAATAGCGGTTGAAGACCGCCCGATCGGCGCATACCAGATGCATACGGGTGGCTGGGGCGCATTCGGGCAACCGTCGGCGACCGGTGCCCGTACAGGCCCCGTGCGGCCTACTGTTGAGATGTGCGCCTGCCGTGCCCAGCTGCGGTCGGGGCGACCCCGTACCCGCGAAGGGTCGGGGGTAAGGGCTTTCCACCGCGGAGCCGCTGAGGGTCGTCGGGCATCGGGCCGCGTGGCGTGGGCACCGCCGGCTGGGAGAGGGACGGGAATGGAACCGACCGAGAGCGCCGCCCCGGGCTCACGGCCGCGTCTGCGTCGTGTGACGGCCGCATGGCGGCGCGGCCGTGAGGACGGGCGGCCCGCGGGGCGACCGGGCGCGCCGGGGGCTGCCGGGGCGCGTACCGCGGACGCGCGCGGGACGGGTGCGCGCGGTGCGGACCTGCGCGGTGCCGGGCAGCCGGCCCCCGGGCACGGTCCCGGGCTGGCCGAGCTGTCCGAGTCGGACGCGGAACGGCACCCCTCCTGGCCCGCGTTGCCCACGGCGGTCGTCGCCGCCGCCGGGTTCGTGCTGGGCGTCGGCTTCCTGCGGGCGTTCACCGGAGGGCACGCGCTCTTCCCGTCCGGGGCCGTCGGCTGGTCCCTGGCCGTGCTGACCGGAATCATCGTCGGCCATCTGGTGATGCTGGGCCGCTCCCGGTGGTGGGGCGGCACGGGTTCCGGCGCCGCCCTCACCCTCGCGGTACTGCTGCTGTACGGCTGGCTCCCGGCCGGGATGGTCAGCCTCACGGTCGTCGTGCTGGTCGGCGTGGCCCGGCGGGGCCGCTGGCGGCAGGGCGTGCTGCACGGTGCGGTGGACCTGCTCGGCATCGGCGCCGGCGCGCTGGTGCTGGCCGCGTTCGGCCGGGTGCCGTCCGTCGAGTCGCCGTCGACCCCGGACACCTGGACGCTGTACACCGCGCCGGGTGTGGTGCTGGTCGCCGTCACGTATCTCGTGGTCACGCGCACGCTGCTCTGGTATCTGCACACCCCGCGCGCGGGGCTGCCCACCGTGGCCCGCACCGCCCTGGTCAGGCAGGGGCTCGTCGCGGTCGCCCTGCTCGGCATAGCGCCCCTGGTGTGCGTGGTCGCGGTCGCCGAGCCGGTGCTGCTGCCGCTCTTCTCCATTCCGCTGATCGCCCTCGACTCCACCCTGTGGATAGCCCGTGCGCGGGCCGAGGAGCAGTTGCGCGACCCGCTGACCGGACTGCCCAACCGGCAGTGGCTGCTGGAACGCATCTGGACCGCGCTGGACGACGCCGAGCGGATCGACGCCCGTGCCGCGCTCATGCTGATCGACCTGGACCGGTTCCGGTCGGTCAACGACACCCTCGGTCATCTCGCCGGTGACAGGCTGCTGCTGCAGATAGCCGACCGGCTCAGACTCGCCCTGCCGCGCGGGGCGGAGGCCGCGCGGCTCGGCGGTGACGAGTTCGCCGTCTTACTGCCCGTCGCCGACTCCACGACGTCCGCCACCCGCGTCGCCCGCTCCCTCGTCGCCGCCCTCAGCTCCCCGCTCGACCTCGACGGGCTCACCCTCGTCCTGGAGGCGAGTGCGGGGGTCGCCGTCTTTCCCGACCACGCGGACGACGCGGAGGGGCTGTTGCGGCGGGCGGACGTGGCGATGTACCAGGCCAAGCGGGACCGCACGGGGGTCGAGGCGTACGAGTCCAAGCGGGACTCCAACACCCCTGACCGGCTGGGGCTGCTGGGGGATCTGCGGCGGGCGCTGGACGCCCGTGAGGTGCAGCTGCACTACCAGCCGAAGGTCCGCTTCGACGGACAGGTCGCGGGGCTCGAGGCGCTGGTGCGGTGGGTGCATCCGGAGCGGGGGAAGGTGCCGCCGGACGAGTTCATAGCGATCGCCGAGTCGTCCGGGCTGATGCCGCACCTCACCGAGTACGTGCTGGAGACCGCGCTGGGGCAGGTCGCGCAGTGGCGTGCCCAGGGGCTGTTCGTGCCGGTCGCCGTGAACGTGTCCCCGCGCGATGTGCACACGCCCGGTTTCGCGGGCTCCGTGGCGGCGCGGCTGGCCCGGCACGGGGTGCCGGCGGGGGCGCTGCAGTTGGAGATCACCGAGCACGTGCTGCTGGAGGATCCGCAGCGTGCGGCCGACACGCTGAACGCGTTGACCGGGCACGGGGTGAAGATGTCGCTGGACGACTTCGGCACGGGGTACTCGTCGTTGGTGCATCTGCGGCGGCTGCCGGTGAGCGAGCTGAAGATCGACCGGTCGTTCGTGGCCCGGCTGGCCCTGGACGCCGAGGACGCGGAGATCGTGCGCTGCACCATCGATCTGGCGCACTCCCTGGGGCTGCTCGTCGTCGCCGAGGGGGTGGAGGACGACGAGACGTGGGAGCGGCTGCGCGATCTCCGCTGCGACGCGGTGCAGGGCTGGCTGGTGGCCGCGGCGATGCCGCCCGAGGAGACGACGGCCTGGCTGCTGGCCCGCGGTTCCCGGGGGTGGCAGCGTCCGGCCGCCGCGCTCCCGGCCGCGACGACCACGGCCGACGAGTAGTCCGCGCCGGGCGGGTGGGATGCCTGCGGCGCCGCGTTCGGTCCGGTGGGGGCGGGCGCAGCGCCTGATGCCGGTGGGCGGGTCGGGCCGCGTCGGGGGTGTCCGTCCTCGGACCGGCGCGATGAGGTCTCCCGGTGAGGCCGGGGCGCGGACGCGCCGGCCACTGCGGGCGGCCACCCCCGCCCCGACCCCTCCGCGCCGTACGCGGCCGCCCGCCGTCGCCCCCGCCCTCCGCCGGCAGCCCGTCACCCCCGCCCTCCGCCGGCAGCCCGTACCGCCGCTCCCGCCGGCAGTCGCATACCGCGTCAGCCGCTCCCGCCTGCAGTCGCATACCGCGTCAGCCGTTCCCGCCGGCAGTCGCATGTGGCGTCGGCCGCGGGCAGTCGTGCCTCCCCCAGTGCCTCAAGGGCCTGGGAGGTGCCCCCAGGGCGGCACGGGTGGGCGCGACGGCACCTCGCAAGCGCCGGGCCGCGCGAACACTTTCCGGCCCACACCCACGCGGGGCACTCAGTGAGGAGCCGGGCTGCGAAGCCACCCCACTGGGCGGCAGCGAGGGGCGCTGCCCGTCCTTCCGCCACGGGTGGGGAAACGCCGCACGGCGTCCGACAGGGCGGGTCCCCGGAAAGGGTTTCACGGGCACGGCCCGCCGCCCCATAGGATTGGCCCCAAACCACACACACTCACCCCAGAGGATCGCTGCATGCCTGGCATTACGCGCGAGGAGGTCGCCCACCTCGCCCGGCTGGCGCGTCTGGAGCTGAAGCCCGAAGAGCTCGACCACTTCGCGGGCCAGCTCGACGACATCATCGGCGCGGTCGCCCGCGTCAGCGAGGTCGCCGACCAAGACGTACCGCCGACCTCGCACCCGCTCCCGCTGACGAACGTCATGCGCGCGGACGAGGTCCGTCCCTCGCTCACCCCCGAGCAGGCGCTCTCCGGCGCCCCGGCCCAGGAGCAGCAGCGTTTCAAGGTGCCGCAGATCCTGGGGGAGGAGTAACCCGCCATGAGCGATCACATCATCAGGCTCACCGCCGCCGAGACCGCCGAGAAGATCGCCTCCGGTGAGCTCACGGCCGTGGAGGTCACCGAGGCGCACCTGGCCCGGATCGAGGCCGTCGACGAGAAGGTGCACGCCTTCCTGCACGTCGACCGCGAGGGCGCCCTCGCCCAGGCGCGCGCCGTCGACGAGAAGCGGGCCCGCGGCGAGAAGCTCGGCCCGCTGGCCGGCGTCCCGCTCGCGCTCAAGGACATCTTCACCACCGAGGGCATCCCGACCACCGTCGGTTCCAAGATCCTCGAGGGCTGGATCCCGCCGTACGACGCGACGCTCACCAAGCGGCTGAAGGCCGCCGACGTCGTCATCCTGGGCAAGACCAACATGGACGAGTTCGCCATGGGGTCCAGCACCGAGAACAGCGCCTACGGGCCGACCGGCAACCCGTGGGACCTGACCAGGATCCCGGGCGGGTCCGGCGGCGGTTCCTCCGCCGCGCTCGCCTCCTTCCAGGCCCCGCTCGCCATCGGCACCGACACCGGCGGCTCCATCCGCCAGCCGGCCGCCGTCACCGGCACCGTCGGGGTGAAGCCGACGTACGGCGCCGTCTCCCGGTACGGCATGGTCGCCTTCTCCAGCTCCCTGGACCAGGGCGGCCCCTGCGCCCGCACGGTCCTGGACGCGGCCCTGCTGCACGAGGTGATCGCCGGGCACGACCCGATGGACTCCACCTCCATCGACGCCCCGGTCCCGCCGGTCGTCGAGGCCGCCCGCAACGGCAGCGTCGCCGGCATGCGCGTCGGCGTCGTCAAGCAGTTCCGCGGCGAGGGGTACCAGGCCGGTGTCGTCCAGCGGTTCGACGAGTCCGTCGAGCTGCTCAAGGAGCTGGGCGCCGAGGTCGTCGAGCTGGACTGCCCCTCCTTCGACCTGGCGCTCTCCGCGTACTACCTGATCGCGCCCTCCGAGTGCTCCTCCAACCTCGCCCGCTTCGACGGCCTGCGCTACGGCCTGCGGGCCGGCGACGACGGCACGCGCTCCGCCGAGGAGGTCACCTCGCTGACCCGTGAGGCCGGCTTCGGCGACGAGGTCAAGCGTCGCATCATGCTCGGCACGTACGCGCTCAGCTCCGGCTACTACGACGCGTACTACGGCAGCGCCCAGAAGGTCCGCACCCTCATCAAGCAGGAGTTCGAGCGGGCGTTCGAGCAGGTCGACGTGATCGTCTCCCCGACGACCCCGACCACCGCCTTCCCGATCGGTGAGCGCGCCGACGACCCGATGGCGATGTACCTCGCCGACCTGTGCACCATCCCCACCAACCTGGCCGGCAACGCGGCCATGTCGCTGCCCTGCGGCCTCGCCCCGGAGGACAACCTGCCGGTGGGTCTGCAGATCATCGCCCCCGCCATGAAGGACGACCGGCTCTACAAGGTCGGCGCCGCCGTCGAGGCCGCCTTCGTGGAAAAGTGGGGCCACCCGCTGATCGAGGAGGCACCGTCGCTGTGAGCGCACTGTCCAAGGCCAAGGGATTCAAGAAGTCCAAGTCCGGTCTGTACGTCTCCATGGCCACCTCGGCGTTCGGCGCCGTCGGTGTGTACAAGCAGATCAAGAAGGCGCGTGGCGAGAACGACACGCTGCGGCTGCTCGACGCCGTCGTCACCGGCGCCGCGGTCGTCACCAACCTCGCCATCCTCTACCGCGAGCTGAAGAGCCTCGGCGACGACGACGTCCTGCTGGGCTGAGAGGGAAGTTTCACCGTGACCACCACGACTGACCTGGTGTCGTACGAGGACGCGCTGGCGTCGTACGACCCCGTCATGGGCCTAGAGGTCCATGTCGAACTCGGCACCGCCACCAAGATGTTCTGCGGCTGCTCGACGGCGCTCGGCGCCGACCCGAACACCCAGACCTGCCCCGTCTGCCTCGGCATGCCCGGCGCGCTCCCGGTCGTCAACGCGACCGGCGTCGAGTCGGCGATCAAGATCGGTCTCGCGCTGAACTGCGAGATCGCCGAGTGGTGCCGCTTCGCCCGGAAGAACTACTTCTATCCGGACATGCCGAAGAACTTCCAGACCTCCCAGTACGACGAGCCGATCGCCTTCGACGGCTACCTCGACGTGCAGCTGGAGGACGGGGAGACCTTCCGGGTGCGGATCGAGCGCGCCCACATGGAGGAGGACACCGGCAAGTCGACGCACGTCGGCGGCGCCACCGGCCGCATCCACGGCGCGTCCCACTCGCTGCTGGACTACAACCGCGCCGGCATCCCGCTGATCGAGATCGTCACCAAGCCGATCGAGGGGGCGGGCGAGCGTGCCCCAGAGGTCGCGCGGGCCTACGTCCGTGAGCTGCGCGAGCTCATCCGGGCGCTCGGCGTGTCCGAGGCCCGCATGGAGATGGGGCAGATGCGCTGCGACGTCAACCTGTCGCTGCGCCCCCACGGCACCGAGAAGTTCGGCACCCGCTCGGAGACGAAGAACGTCAACTCGCTGCGGTCCGTGGAGCGCGCGGCCCGCTTCGAGATCCAGCGGCACGCCGCCGTGCTGAGCGGCGGCGGCACGATCGTCCAGGAGACCCGCCACTTCCACGAGGACACGGGGTCCACGACCTCGGGCCGCGTGAAGGAGGAGGCCGAGGACTACCGGTACTTCCCGGAGCCCGACCTGGTGCCCGTGGCGCCCCCGCGTGAGTGGGTCGAGGAGATCCGCTCCCAGCTGCCCGAGCTGCCGCTGGTGCGCCGTAACCGGCTCCGCGAGGAGTGGGGGATCTCCGCCACGGACATGCAGTCCATCCTCAACGCCGGTGCGCTGGACCCGATCGTCGCCACGATCGACGCCGGCGCCGACGCGGCCTCCGCCCGCAAGTGGTGGATGGGCGAGCTGGCCCGCGCCGCCAACGAGTCCGGCACGGCGCTGGACGAACTGGCGATCACCCCGGAGCAGGTGGCCCGGGTGGCCGAGCTGGTCGTCAAGGGCGATCTGAACGACAAGCTGGCCCGCCAGGTCATCGAGGGCGTACTCGCCGGTGAGGGCACCCCGGACGAGGTGGTCGACCAGCGCGGTCTGAAGGTCGTCTCCGACGAGGGCGCCCTGGGCACCGCCGTCGACGAGGCCATCGCCGGCAACCCGGGCATCGCGGACAAGATCCGCGGTGGCAAGGTGGCCGCGGCCGGCGCCCTGGTCGGCGCGGTCATGAAGGCCACGCGCGGACAGGCGGACGCGGCCCGCGTCAAGGAGCTGATCCTGGAGAAGCTGGGCGTCGCCGAGGGCTGATCGCCGAAGAGTGCGGGAGGGGGCGCATCGGGTCCGATGCGCCCCCTCCTCCATGCGGTCACGCGGTCAGGGACGGCGGCCCACCACGCGTGTGAAGCCCAGCGTGCGGCCCCGGTCCGCGCGGAGCATCTCCGCGCACTCCCGGCTCGTCCGCACGTGGAACTCCTCCGTGCTCTCCTCGTGGACGACGTCGCACCAGAGCAGCCACTCCCGCCAGCCGTCCTCCAGCCAGTCGGCCGTCTCGACCTCCACGGCCCCGCTGCGGGTCCAGTGGCGGCGCCACCAGGCGGGGCTGTGGAAGCACCAGAACGCGGGGTCCCAGAAGGGCTTCAGGTGCTCCGGCGGTTCGGTGCCCTCGATCTCCCCGGTCAGCGCCGGGACGACGACCCCGATCCGCCCGCCGGGCTTCAGCAGGCGGGTCAGCGTCGGCAGGTACAGGTCGTCGGTACCGAAGTACTGGTACGCGTCGACGGAGACGATCGCGTCGAAGCTCTCCTCCCCGAAGGGCAGGTCGTGCGCTTCGGCGAGGACCGGGAGGACCCGGTCGGCGACGCCCGCCTCGGCGATCCGGCGCGCGTTGTCGTCCGGCTTGATCCACAGATCGGCCGCGGTGACCTGGACGTCGTACTCCCTGGCCAGGAAGACCGACGTCATGGCGCGTCCGCAGCCCAGGTCGAGCACGCGTGCGCCGGGGCGCAGGGTGTCGAGGCCGAGGGCCGGGGCGAGCCACTCCAGCAGCCACAGGGCGTGCGGGCCCATCCCGTTGTCGATGGTCCAGCGGGCGTCGTAGGCGCTGCTGCGGGGGTACCGGGGCAGGGTCAGGCGGCTAGCGAGGTCGTCGTGCGGGGTGTTCGGTGTGATGTCCGACATCGGTGAACGGGCTCCTCGGGGCCGTGAAGAGGGAAGGGGGCGCGTCGGAGATCGGGCGGACAAGCATCAAAGCACCTGCTTCGGCCGGCGGCGGACTGCCGCGGAACGTCGGACCGGCGGACGCTAGCAGCCGTCCCCGCGTCCCCGCATCCGGATTTCCGGTCCGCGGACGCCACGCTCGCGCGCCATGAGCGGACGCGTCGATTCCGAAACGCCCCGGACGCTCGGGCGGAAGGCGCCGCGCGGGAGGCGCGCCGGGCCCGCGGAGCGCCGGTGCCGCTGGTCGCGGGGGTCATGGTCATGGCGTCGGGAACCGGTTCGACCGAGCGGTCCGTGAAATGTGAATTAGTACACGAAAGCGACAAACGATCATTCATGCCTGCAAGAGTGGTCACTGCATTGCTCATGCGTTCTTTGCGGGCTGTTCGGTTCACGTTCGACTGCTCCCGGTCAAAGATCCACACCGAGTCACCACGGGAGCACATTCGTGGCAGCCCTCGCACGCTGGTGTGTCCAACGCCGTCTGATCACCGTCCTGCTCTGGCTCCTCGCCCTCGGCGGGGTCTCCGCCGGCGCCTTCGCCGCCGGTTCCGCCTACTCGAACGACTACCAGGTGCCCGGCACCGAGTCAGGGCGGGCCACCCAGCTGCTGCAGGAGGGCTTCCCGGCCCTCGGCGGCGGCGACAGCGACAACGTGGTCTGGCACACCTCGTCCGGCAGCGTCCGGGACACCGGCGTCGAGCAGACCATGACCCGCACCCTGGAACGGATCGGTGACCTGCCCGGCGTGGCCGCCGTGAGCGGTCCGTACGACGACCAGGGCGCCGGCCGGATCAGCGCGGACGGCCGCACCGCCTACGCCACGGTCACCTTCGACGACCAGGCCAAGGACATCGACGCGGGCGAGGCCGCCGCCGTGGTGGAGACGGCCAGGTCCGCTCAGACCGACGGACTCCAGGTCGAGCTGAGCGGCAGCGCCGTCGAGCTCGGCGATGCCGCCGGCGGACACACCGCCGAGATCGTCGGCGTGCTGGTCGCCGCCGTCGTCCTGTTCCTCGCCTTCGGCTCGCTCGCCGCCTCGCTGCTTCCCATAGCCACCGCCCTGGTCGGCGTCGGCACCGCCTACGCCGGGATCGGGCTCCTCGGGCACGTCATGACCGTCGCCGACTTCGCCCCCATGCTCGGCACGCTGATCGGGCTCGGCGTCGGCATCGACTACGCGCTGTTCATCGTGACCCGGCACCGGCGCGGACTGAAGCGCGGCCTCACCGTCCCCGAGGCCGCCGTCAACGCCGTCGCCACCACCGGACGGGCGGTCGTCTTCGCGGGCGCCACCGTCTGCATCGCCCTGCTGGGCATGCTGATCCTCCGGCTGAACTTCCTCAACGGCGTCGCCATAGCGGCCTCGCTCACCGTCGTCCTGACCGTCGCCGCCTCCGTCACCCTGCTGCCCGCCCTGCTGTCGCTCATCGGCACGCGCGCGCTCAGCCGCCGGGAGCGGCGCCGGCTGGCGGAGCACGGGCCAGAGCCGGAGGTGCCGACCGGGTTCGCCGCCCGCTGGTCGGCGTTCGTGGAGCGCCACCCCAAGCTGCTCGGCGCGGTCGCGGTCGTCGTCATGGCGGTCCTCGCGCTGCCCACCCTCTCCCTCCACCTGGGCACCTCCGACCAGGGCAACGACCCCAGGACGTCCACCACCCGCCAGGCCTACGACCTCCTCGCCGACGGCTTCGGACCCGGTGTGAACGGCCCCCTCACCCTCGTCACCCACGTCGACGGCGCTCAGGACCGGCTCGCCCTGGACAACCTCGACACCACCCTGCGCGCCACCGAGGGCGTCGCGTCGGCGTCGCCCGCGACCTACGGCACGGGTGGCGACACCGCGTACCTCACCGTCGTACCGGAGTCGTCCCCGCAGTCGAAGCAGACCAGCGACCTGGTCGACCGGCTGCGCGAGGACGTGCTGCCGCGGGCCGAGTCGGGCACCTCGCTCGACGTGCACGTCGGCGGCGTGACGGCCGGGTACGACGACTTCGCCGACGTCATCGTCGACAAGCTGCCCCTCTTCGTCGGTGTCGTGATCGGACTGGGCTGTCTGCTGCTCCTGGTGGGCTTCCGCTCGCTCGCCATCCCGCTCAAGGCCGCGCTGATGAACGTGGCCGCCGTCGCCGCCACGTTCGGCGTCGTCGTCGCGATCTTCCAGTGGGGCTGGGGCAGCGACGTGCTGGGCCTGGGCACGGGAGGCCCGATCGAGCCCTTCCTGCCCGTGATCATGGTCTCCGTGCTCTTCGGGCTCTCCATGGACTACCAGGTCTTCCTGGTGAGCCGGATGTACGAGGAATGGCTGGAGACCGGCGACAACCGGCGCGCCGTCCGGGTCGGCCTCGCCGAGACCAGCCGGGTGATCAACTCCGCCGCCGTGATCATGATCTCGGTCTTCCTCGCCTTCGTCCTCACCGGCGACCGGGTGATCGCCATGTTCGGCATCGCGCTCGCCGTGGCCGTCGCCCTCGACGCCTTCGTCCTGCGCACCCTGCTCGTGCCCGCCCTCATGCACCTCCTCGGCGGTGCCAACTGGTGGCTGCCGCGTTCGCTGGACCGGATCATGCCGCGCGTCAGCATCGAACCGCCCGAGGTCCGTGCCGCCCATGAGAAGCTGGCCGCCGCCACGGACGCCGAGGCGGCGGACGTGCTGGCCGGGAAGGGGCAGCAGCGGGATGTACGCGATACCACTGGGTGACGACGGAGCGGAACTGCGCCCCCTGGAGCCCTGGCACGCCGAGGAGTTCCTGGCCCATCTGGACCGGGGCCGGGAGTTCATCAACCGGTACGTCCCCTTCGGCGCCAAGGCCACGGACGTGGCAGGCGCCCGGGAGGTGCTCCAGCGGTACGCCGACCGGCGCGCCGCCGACACGGCCTCGCTGCACGGGTTGTGGCTGGACGGCACGCTCGTGGGCGGGGTGCTCACCCTGAACTTCGACGCCGCGAACGGCAGCTGCGAGGTGGGCTGCTGGCTGGAGCCCGCCGCCACCGGGCGCGGGCTCGTCACCCGCGCCATGCGGGTGCTCATCGACTGGGCGGTCGAGCGGCGCGGCATCCACCGGGTCGAATGGGTCGCGGCGGCCGGCAACGGGCCGAGCATCGACGTCGCCCGCCGGCTCGGCATGACCCGGGACGGCGTCCGCCGCGAGGCCCACCTCCACCACGGGGTGCGCCACGATCTGGAGGTGTGGTCCGTGCTCGCCCCGGAGTGGCGCGCGGCGCAGGACGACCGCTGAACCGTTGAGCGGACTCTCGGACGGCGTCCGTACGGTGCCGCAGGGGTCCTCCGGGCGGCCCGGAGGACCCCTGCGCGGGTTCAGAGGGCTCAGGAGGCGAGTACGGCGCGCGCCTCGGCGATGATGGCCGCCAGCTCCTCGGTCTCGGACGCGGTGAGGGACGTCAGCGGCGGGCGGACCGGTCCGGCCTCCAGGCCCTCCAGAGTGACCCCGGCCTTCACCAGCGACACCGCGTACCCCGGGACCCGCTTGCGCAGCCGGGCCAGGGGGTGGAAGAAGGCGCGCTGCAGCGCGTCGACCCGCTTCCGGTCGCCCTCCTCCACCGCGCGGTGGAAGGCGAGGGAGACGTCGGGGGCGAAGGCGAAGGCGGCCGACGAGTACAGCTCCACGCCCAGTGCCCGGTACGCGAGCTGGCTCGCCTCGGCCGTGGGCATGCCGTTGAAGAACTGGAACTCCTTGCCGGTCCCGTCGAGCGCCTCCCGTACGGCGGGGACGATCCGTGCGAGCAGGTCGAGGTCACCGGTGCCGTCCTTGAGGCCCACCACGTGGGGCAGCCGGGCGACCTCGGCCGCCGAGCGCTCGTCGAAGCGGGCGTTCGCCCGGTTGTAGACGATCAGCGGCAGGGCGGTCTCGCCGGCCACGGCGCGGGTGTAGGCGACGAGCCCGTCGGCAGGAGCCTCGACCAGGTAGGGCGGCATGAGCAGCAGACCGTCCGCACCGGCCCGAGCTGCCACCCGTGCGAGCCGGCGAGCCTGGCCGACGGCGCCGCCGGCCCCGGCGTACACCGGGACGCGCCCGCCCACCGCCTCGACCGCGGTGCGGACGACGGCGGTGTACTCCTCGTGGTCCAGGGCGTGGAACTCGCCGGTGCCGCAGGCGACGAAGACTCCGCCCGGGCCGGCGTCGACCCGGGCCGCGACGTGCCGGCGCAGGGCGTCGAGGTCGACGTCGCCGGTCGCGGTGAACGGGGTGACGGGGAAGAAGAGAACGCCTTCGAGCATGGGTGGCTTCCTACTCTGGGTGAGGGACGGGAGCGGTGGGGCCAGGGGCCGGGGAAGGGAGAACCGGCACGGGCCGCGCGGCCCGGGTCGTGCGGGGCCATCAGGGCGTTCGGCAGGTCGTGGAAGGGGGCCGGCCCGGTGCGCCGGGCGGTCCTGACCCCCACCCGTCCGGCGCGGCGCCCGCGCCGGGGACGAGCGCCTCGTGGAGCGCCTCCTCGGTGGTGCCGCCCGTGACCATGCCGGACGTGCCGTCGCCGCCCGTGGTGCCGGCACGTCCGGCGCGCGGGTGGTGCTGGCGATCGGCTCGTCGAGGCTCCACACGTCCCTGCCGACCGGTTCGTCGGGGGCGCGCCGCAGCCGCTCCGGGTGCACCGTGCCGCCGCAGACCTCACCGGCGCCGGCCGTGTCCAGCAAGGGACGGTCCCGGAAGGCCACGGGGACGGCGGTGGCGCAGACGATCCGCTCTGAGGTCCGAACCATGAATGCCATCCCCATATGTAGTCGGCGTTCTCATTTGTAGACAGCGGGGTGGGGTGGTGTCAATGGGCGGGCCTCGGCACCGGGGCGAGCGCGGCCGATGGGCACGGCGACCCCCGTCGGGGCCGCCGAGGGCGATGGTGCGGCAGGGACCGAGCGGGCCGCGGCCGCGGGCCACGACGAGCGCGTTCTTCCCGGGGGGCCCGCTGATGAGCCCGGTCGCGCCGGCGGTGGTCGCCGACGTGCTGCCCGCCGGTCCGCTGACCCGTCGGCCGAACGCGCGGCACACGCGTCCGGCGGCCACGGTCCTCGCGGTCGTCGGCGCGGCGGCGCTGGGGGCACGGCGACCGAGGCCTTAGGAGGCCTGAGTACCTTCTAAGGCCCCGGACCGGCCGCAAGATACGGAACCCTCCCGATGTGGTGGGCCCGCCTTGGAGACGAAGGTGGAGGCATCGCGAAACGCGATGGCCGACACCGACTCCTCCGAGGGAGCGCCCCATGTCCGAGCACGCACTCCATCAGCTCCGTCACGACGACCTCCTCCGCAGCGCGGAGCACGAGCGCCAGGTCCGGGCGGCCCTGCGCCTCCGCCGTTCCGTGCGCCGCGAAGCCGCTGAACGGGGCGCCGAGTCCGAGAGCCATCCCCGCCACCGGATCCGTCTCGCCCGAGCCGCATGAACCTCACCCCGGGCGGCGGCCGCACGGGGGTCGGCCGCCGCCCGCCCGTACCCGAGGTCCGCCACGTGCCGCCGTTTCCGCGGGCGGTCGTGCCTCCCCCAGCGCCTCAAAGGCCCGGGAGGCGCCCCGCAGGCGCCCGTCCGCGGGCTCGTCCCGCCCCATGACGAAAACCGGTGACCCGTTGACGGAAGGTCATGCGATGCTCAGGCGCGTGGAGACCAAGTCCGTCAGTCCCGTGTTCGTGGGCCGCAGCACCGAACTCGACACGCTGAACACCGCCCTCGCCCGCGCCGCCGCCGAGCCCCAGGCACTGCTCGTCGGGGGCGAGGCAGGCGTGGGGAAAACCCGCCTCGTGGAGGAGTTCGCCGCCGCCGCCCGCCGCCGCGGCGCGATCGTCGCCCTCGGCGGCTGCGTGGAGATCGGCGCCGACGGCCTCCCCTTCGCCCCCTTCTCCACCGCCCTGCGCCAACTCCGCCGCGAGCTGCCCGACCAGCTCGCCGCCGCCGCCTCCGGGCAGGAGGAGGAGCTCGCCCGTCTGCTCCCCGAGATCGGCACCGCCGCCGCCCGTGAGGCCCGCCGCGACGAACAGGGCGTGGCCCGCCTCTTCGAGCTCACCGCCCGTCTGCTGGAGCGCGTCGCCACCGACCACACCGTCGTCCTCGCCCTGGAGGACCTGCACTGGGCCGACGCCTCCACCCGCCACCTGCTCGCCTACCTGTTCCGCACCCTGCGCACCGGCCGTCTCGTCGTCCTCGCCACCTACCGCTCCGACGACATCCACCGCCGCCACCCCCTGCGCCCCCTTCTCGCCGAGCTCGACCGGCTCCGCACGGTCCAGCGCGTCGAACTCGGCCGCTTCAACCGTGAGGAGGTCCACCGGCAGATCGCCGGCATCCTCGCCCGCGAACCCGACCCCGACCGCGTCGACGACATCTTCGAACGCTCCGACGGAAACGCCTTCTTCGTCGAGGAACTCGCCGTCGCCGCCGACGAGGGCTGCTGTACCGGCCTCACCGACTCCCTGCGCGACCTCCTCCTGGTCCGGGTCGAAGGGCTGCCGGAGAGCGCCCAGCGGGTCGCCCGGATCGTCGCCGAAGGCGGCTCCACCGTCGAGGACCGGCTGCTGGCCGCCGTCGCCCGGCTCACCGAGGACGACCTCATCGAGGCCCTGCGGGCCGGCGTCAACGCCAGCATCCTCGCCCCCGCCCCCGACCGCGACGGCTACCGCTTCCGCCACTCCCTGGTCCGCGAGGCCGTCAGCGACGATCTACTGCCCGGCGAACGCTCCCGCCTCAACCGCCGCTACGCCGAGGCCCTGGAAGCCGACCCCACCCTCGTCCCCGCCGACGAGCGGGTGACCCGCCTGGCCAGCTACTGGTACCACGCCCACGACGCGGCCAAGGCCCTGCCCGCCGTCCTCGACGCCTCCGTCGAGGCCCGCCGACGCCACGCCTACTCCGAACAACTGGGCCTGCTGGAGCGGGCGATGGAGCTGTGGGACGCCGTCCCCGACGCCGTACGGGACACCCTGCGCCCCCTCGACCACGCCGAGGTCTACCCTCCTCCCCCACTGCCTGAAGGGCGTGGGGGCACCCCCAGTGGCTGTGACCCCGGGACGACGCCGCTGCGCTATCTCGACCTGATGGCCGAGGCCGCCGTCGCCGGCCGCCTCTGCGGGGAACGCGAACGCTCGATGAAGATCACCAAGCGGGCGCTGCGCCTCCTCGACGAGGACCCGGACCCCCTGCGCGCCGCCTGGTTCTGGGTGCAGCGTTCCCGGCTCACCCAGGCCCTCGCCCGAGGCGACGGCTGGGCCGAACTCGGCACCGCACAGGACCTGGTGCGCGGACTGCCCCCGTCCGAGGTGCACGCCGAGGTCCTCGCCTCCGCCGCCAGCTGGTCCATGCTGCACGAACCCGGCCCGGAGGCCATGGCCGCCGCCGAACGCGCCGTCGAGTACGCCCGTATGGTCGGCGCCCACGACATCGAGCTCAACGCCCGGCTCACCCTCGGCGGCCTCATGGTCGACGCCGGTGACATCGACACCGGACTCGCCGAGATGTACGAGGTCAAGGACAGGGCGACCGAACTGGGTGTGGACATGGTGGTGGCCCGCGCCCATGTGAACCTCCCGTCCGTCCTCGAAGGCGTCGGCCGCTCCGAGGAGGCCGCGGCACTCCTCCACGAAGGCGTCCACGTCACCCGCAGGCTCGGACTGCTGGACTCCGAGGGCTGGGTGTGGGGCAACCTCGCCGAGTCCCTCCACTCGCTCGGCCGCTGGGACGAGGCGGCCCGCGCCGCGGCCAACGCCCAGCGTTTCGAGCAGAGCGCCAAGCCCCGCGCCGGGGGCTCGATGCGTCTGGCGTACCTCGCGTACGACCGGGGGGACATGGCCGAGGCGGCCCGCCGGCTCGCCGACGCCCGCACCTTCTTCGGCACCCACGACCCGATGCCGCAGTACGCCCTCCCCATGAAGTGGGTCGCCGTCGGCATCGCCGCCGCGGAGGGCCGCCTGGCCGACGCCCGCGCCGAACTGCTCGCCGTGCTCGACACCGGACTCCCGCCCGGCACCCAGCGCTACGGCTGGCCCCTGTTGCTCGCCGTCACCACCGCGGAGGCCGACGCCCACGGCGACCCGGCGACCGAGCCCGGCCGCCCGGAGATCCTGGACCGGATCCGCACGGCGGCCAGGACGCTGGCGACCGGCGTACCCGTATGGAAGACGTACGACCTGTGGCTGCGCGCCGAGCTGCTGCGCGCCGAGGGCAGGCCCGCACCGGACGAGTGGTCCGCGGTCGTCGCGGCGGTCGAGCCACTGGGACGGCCCTATGACCTCGCACGCGTCCGGTTCCGGCTCGCCGAAGCGCTGCTCGTCACCGGAGCGGGCGACGACGAGCGCGCCCGCGCCACGGAACTGCTGAGGCTGGTGACCGCCGCCGCCGACCACCTCGGCGCCGCACCGCTGGCCCGGTCCGCCGGCCTGCTGGCGCAGCGCGCCCGGCTCGCACTGGTCCCCGTCACCCGCGACCGGGCCTCCGCGGATCCGGCCGACGCGCTCGGCCTCACCAGCCGGGAGCGCGACGTGCTGCGCCTGGTGACCGCCGGCCGCACCAACCGCCGTATCGCCGAGGAGCTGTTCATCTCCCCGAAGACGGCCAGCGTCCACGTCTCCAACATCCTCGCCAAGCTGGGCGTCTCCGGACGGGGAGAGGCGGCGGCGGTGGCGCATCGGCTCGGTCTGTTCGCGACGGAGACGGGTGCACGGCCGGCGGCGGGACAATAGGCGTACGACCCATTCGCCCTCGGGAAGGGGAGCGGTGTTCAACGCCTTCGAGGAACTGTTCGCCCCCGGCCGTAAACACACCCGCGACGAGCAGAACCGACTGGAACTGACTCGGGAGGACGTCGGCGACGCCGACCCCGGACGAGGACCGATAGACCTCGCCTCCGGGAAGGTCACCGTACGCCCGCCGACGGCGCCGGGGGAGGAGACCGAGGCGGAATGAGCGGCTAGCTCACCTCCAGCTCCAGGATCCGGTCGTCCACCTCCTCCGGGTTGCCGCGTCCGTCCGTGTTGCTGGTGACCAGCCACAGCTTGTCGCCGCCCGCCGCCGCCACCGTGCGCAGCCGGCCGTAGTCGTCCTCCAGGAAGGCCTGCGGGTCCGCCGAGGTCTCCGTGCCCTTCAGCGGTATGCGCCACAGCCGCCGGCCCTGCAGGCCCGCCATCCAGATCGAGCCCTGGGCGTGAGCGATGCCGCTGGGGGAGGCCTCGTCCGTGCTCCACTGGTCGACCGGGTCGTGGAAACCGCCGTCGTCCGACTCGCCCTCCGCCTCCGGCCAGCCGTAGTTGTCGCCCGGCTCGATCGCGTTCAGCTCGTCCCAGGTGCTCTGGCCGAACTCCGAGGCGAACAGCCGCTGCCTGCCGTCCCACGCCAGGCCCTGCACATTGCGGTGGCCGTACGAGTACACCGCGGAGCCGGGGAACGGATTGCCCGGGGCCGGCTCGCCCTCCGAGGTCAGCCGCAGGATCTTGCCGCCCAGGGACTCCTTGTCCTGGGACAGACCCGTGTCGCCGCTCTCGCCCGTGCCTGCGTACAGCATCCCGTCCGGGCCGAAGGCGATCCGGCCGCCGTTGTGGATCTCGCCCTTGGGGATGCCCCGGAAGACCGTGTCCGGCGCGCCCAGCTGCTCACCGGCCGGCTTCCCCTCGTCGTAGACCATGCGGACGATGCGATTGTCGGAGGCCGAGGTGAAGTACGCGTAGATCATGCGGTCCGAGGCGTACTCGGGGGAGAGGGCGATGCCGAGCAGGCCGCCCTCGCCGGACGGCGACACCCCGGGCACCTCGCCCACCTCGGTCTTCTCACCGGTCCTCCCGTCGACCCGGGTGATCGTCGCCTCGTCGCGGGAGGAGACCAGCAGGTCGCCGTCTGCCAGCGGGGCCAGGCCCCAGGGGGAGCTCAGGCCCGTGGCCACCGTGCGGACCACCTTCACCGAGCCCTTCGCGGGCGGTGTCTCCTCCGCGCTCTCCTCCGGCGACGAGGACGACGTCGCCGCCGTACCGGTCGGGGAGGCGCTGCCGTCTCCGCCCGGCGGTCCTCCGTCGTCGGAGGAGCAGCCGGCGGTCAGCAGGAGCGCGGCGGCGGCCAGTACGGCCGTCACGGCTCGTCGTTGCACGATCTCGTCCCTTCGACGCGGCGGGGTCCTACCTGTCATACACCGCTCGTGCTCCCGA
The DNA here is from genome assembly GCF_055633275.1 of Streptomyces sp. 12E. NCBI lineage: Bacteria > Bacillati > Actinomycetota > Actinomycetes > Kitasatosporales > Streptomycetaceae > Streptomyces > Streptomyces sp. 12E. The sequence goes on from NZ_JBVNCJ010000001.1 coordinate 5,203,773, forward strand.
AGTTCCCGATCGCCGAACCCCGAACCACCGGATCGCCGCCGCGGGTCCGTCGCTCAGTCCCACGACCCCTGTGCGGCGGGCAGTTCCGCGATCTCCGCGAGGTCGCGTTCCGTCAGGCGCAGGTCCACCGCGGCCGCGTTCTCCACGACCCACCGCTCCCGCTTGGCGCCGGGGACCGGGATCACCTGGCGGCCCCGGCTCAGCACCCAGGCCAGCGCCACCTGCGCCGGGGTGACGTGCTCGCCGTGCCGGCGGGCGACGCGGCGCAGGCCGACCACGATCGGCTGGTTCGCGGCCATCATCTCGGCCGTGAAGCGGGGGTGCCGGGCGCGCAGGTCGTCCGCCTCGAAGCCCACGCCGGGCGTCAGCGTCCCGGTCAGGAAGCCGTTGCCCAGCGGCATCGCCGCCAGGAACCCGATGCCCCGCGACGCGCACCACGGCAGCAGCGCCCGGAGAGCCTCCGGCGACCACACCGACAGCTCCGCCTCCACCGCGCTCACCGGGAAGACCTGCTGCACCCGCTCCAGTTGGCGGATCGTCGCGTCGTGCAACCGCGCCCCCGGCCGCCGCGCCGAGCGAGCCCCCACCGCGCACCACCCCAACGCCCGCACCTTTCCCGCCCGTACGAGCTCGGCCATCGCACCCCAGGTCTCCTCGACCGGGACCTCCGGGTCGGCGCGGTGCAGCTGGTAGAGGTCGATGACATCGGTCTGGAGACGGCGCAGCGACGCGTCACAGGCCCTTCTCACGTACCCGGGACGACCGTTGGCCACGATGTGCTGATCGCCCACCAGCAGCCCGACCTTCGTCGACACGAAGGCGTCGGAGCGCCGCTCCTTCAACACCCGCCCGAGCAGCAGCTCGTTGGTGAACGGGCCGTACATGTCGGCGGTGTCGAGGAGCGTCGAGCCCGCGTCCAGCGCCCGGTGCACCGTCCTGAGCGACTCCTCGCCGCGCTGCCGGGAGGTGCTGTAGGCCCAGCTCATCGGCATGCACCCGAGTCCGACGGCCCCCACCGCGAGCGCCCCCGCGCCGATCGTCCTGCGCTCCACCTGGTCGTGACCCTCCCTCTCCGGCCCTCCAACCTAACCCGCGCCCTTCCCGGCCTCTGAACTAGCCTCCGGACCATGACCACTGCTGACGTATGGCTTCCCATCCCGCCGGACGAGATCGAGGGCCTTCCCGAAGGGCCGCGCTACCTCTTCTGGGACGGTGACCAGGAGTTCCCCGCCGACCCGGCCGACTGCGGCTTCTACGTCGTGCCCTACATGAAGCCCGCCGGGGTCGGTGTGCGCCCGCTGCCGCTGATGCGCTCCGTCCGCGTCGTACAGACCCTGTCGGCCGGCACCGACCACGTGGAGCCCGGTCTGAAGGACCTGCCCCCCGGCGTACGGCTGTGCAACGCGCGCGGTGTGCACGAGGCCAGCACCGCCGAGCTCACGCTCGCGCTGATCCTGGCCTCCCTGCGAGGCATCCCCGACTTCGTGCGGGCACAGGACGAGGGGGAGTGGCGCGGCGGGTTCCGGCCCGCGCTCGCCGACAAGAACGTGCTCATCGTGGGGTACGGCGCGATCGGCGCGGCCATCGAGGACCGGCTCGTTCCGTTCGAGCTCGCGCGGGTGGTGCGCGTCGCGCGCTCCGCACGCACCACGGAGCGCGGGCCGGTGCATCCGCTCGCCGAACTGCCCGCCCTGCTCCCGGAGGCGGACGTCGTCGTCCTCTCCACACCGCTGACCGAGACCACCCGGCACCTCGTGGACGCCGGGTTCCTGGCCCGGATGAAGGACGGCGCCCTGCTGGTGAACGTGGCCCGCGGCGGCGTCGTCGACACCAAGGCGCTGCTCACCGAGCTGGAGAGCGGTCGCATCACCGCGGCCCTCGACGTCACCGATCCCGAACCGCTGCCCTCGGAACACCCCCTGTGGCGGGCGCCGGGCGTCCTCATCAGTCCGCACGTCGGCGGACCCACCTCCGCCTTCCGGCCGCGCGCCGAGCGATTGCTGGTCCGTCAGTTGCGCCGTTACCTGAACCAGGAGGAGCTCGGCAACGTGATCCTGGTGACGGGAGCGGAAGATCTGTAGTCCGCTTCGAGCACCGTCCGCGTTTATCCGGGCGCGGTGGGTACTCATACATCAATTGGCCGTTACGCAGCGTAGAGAACCTATGTCCCTGAGTGACGACACTGGTGTATCGTCCCGACAGGGGCCGCGCCGCTGACCGACGGCGCGGGGGCAGGACACTGCGGACAGTGAGGGGGGCGACGGACGATGCACGGCCTGTGGACGAGCGATCCGACGCGGCGGAGCCGTCGGCGACGACCGTGGCGCACGGCCGCGCGCGGCCGTGGTCACGAGGGTGGCCACCGCACCCGGCACAGCGGCCCTCATGGCGGTCCCGGCCGTCGCCGCCCCGCGCGCGGCAGCCGCGGACGGCAGGACCACCCGGTGCTCCGGAGGCCGGGCGACCCGGGAGCGGAGCGGACCGGGAGGCGCCGGTGAGCGCCCCCACCCCCACCTCCACGCTGGACGGAGCACCGCGGCAGCAGCCCTCGCCGACGACACCGCTGCCGGGTGCGCCGGCCGTCGGCCGCCGACCCGGTCCGGTCGCCCAACTCGTGCTGGCCCTGGTCTGCGCGGCCTACGCCGTCGGCGCCGCGCTCGGCTGGGGCTCGGAGCACCTCGCGCTGATCATGGGCGACTTCGGGCTGAGCGCCGCGGCCGGCGCCGCCGCCGTGTCCTGTTTCGTCTACGCCCGCAGCCCCCGTACCCCCTTCCGGCCCGCCTGGCTGATGTTCGGCCTCTCCTCGTCCATGGCCTCCCTGGGCAATCTGATCTGGGGGTGGTACGAGGTCGTCCTCGGGCTTCCCGTACCCAGCCCCAGCTACGCCGACCTGTTCTTCCTGTGCTTCGCGCCGCCCGCCATCGTGGGACTGCTGGTGCTCGCCAAACGGCCCGCGAACAAGGCCGGCTGGGTCTGTCTCGCCCTGGACGCCTGGCTGATCGGCGGTTCCCTGCTCACCCTCGCGTGGAGCCTCGCGCTCGCCCAGGCCGCGCGGGCCGAGGGGCCGGGCGTCGCGCGCACCGCGCTGTCCCTGGCGTACCCGCTGCTCGACATCGCCCTGGTCAGCATGGTGCTCGCGCTGCACTTCCGGCGCTCTGCGGTCAACCGGTCCGCGGTCAACACCGCGATCGGCGCGCTCGCGCTGACCGTGATGTGCGACGCCCTGTTCACCTCCCCGCTGCTGCACGCCGGCTACCGCTCCGGACAGCTGCTCGACGCGGGCTGGTTCGCCGGCTCGCTGCTCCTGGCGTACGCCCCCTGGACCGCGCCCCGCGGTGGGCGGCCCGAGCGGGAGGGGCACACGCGGGTGGTCCGCGAGCACCTGCCCGGGCGGCACGGCGTGCCGGACCACCACCACGGACCGCCGCCCGGCGAGCACACCCGGCATCCGCTCTCCCGGCCCATCACCGGCTCCCTCGCCGCGCTCACGCCGTACCTCGCCGCGGCCGTGTGCACCCTGGGGATCCTCTACAACGTCCTCAGCGGCCGCAGCGTCGACCGCGTCGTGCTGCTCACCGGGGGCACCGTGGTGCTCGCGCTCGTCGTGCGCCAGGGCATCATGCTGCTCGACAACATCACCCTCACCCAGGAACTGGCGCAGAAGGAGAACCACTTCCGCTCCCTGGTGCAGGGCTCCAGCGACGTCATCATGATCGCCGCGCCCAGCGGCATCCTCCGCTACGTCTCCCCGGCCGCCGCCGGGGTGTACGGCAGGCCCGCGGAGGAGTTGGAGGGGACCGAACTGGCCGGTCTCATCCACCCCGAGGACCTGGGCTGTGTGGTGCACGAGGTGCGCCGCTTCCTCGCCGCCAGCCCGGTCGAGGAACCCACCACCCGCATCGAGTGCCGCTTCCGCTCCGGCGACGGCGGCTGGCTGAACGTCGAGTCGACCGTCAACCGGCACTACGGCGGCCTGATCTTCAACAGCCGTGACGTGACCGAGAGGGTGCGGCTCCAGGCGCAGCTCCAGCACAACGCGGAGCACGATCCGCTCACCGACCTGCCCAACCGCGCACTGTTCACCCGGCGCGTCCAACAGGCGCTGTCCGGCCGCCGGGCCTCGGACCGCGGGGCCGCCCTCAGGGGCACGGCGGTGCTCTTCATCGACCTCGACGGCTTCAAGGGCGTCAACGACACCATCGGGCACCAGGCCGGGGACGAACTGCTCGTCCAGGCCGCCCGCAGACTCCAGGACGCGGTCCGCAAGGGCGACACCGCCTCCCGGCTGGGCGGCGACGAGTTCGCGGCCCTGATCGTCGGGGACGGCGTCCGCGACCGGGACGCCCGTGAGCGGCACATCCTGGAGCTCGCCGACCGCCTGAGAGCGACCCTCTCCCAGCCCTACGCCATCGACGGCAACGATGTCCGGGTCAACGCCTCCATCGGCGTGGCCTTCGCCGAACCCGGCCTCGGCGCGGGCGAACTGCTGCGCAACGCCGACCTCGCCATGTACCGGGCGAAGGCGGCCGGCAAGGGCCGTGTGGAGCTGTACAAGCCGCAGATGCAGCAGGACGTGGTGCGCAAGGCGGAGCTGGCCACCCGGCTGCGAGCGGCGCTGCACCACGGCGAGTTCGCCCTGCTGCACCAGCCGGTGGTGTGCCTGGAGGACGGCCGGATCACCTCGGTCTGCGCCCAGGCGCGCTGGCGCTCCTCCCAGGGGGTGCTGTTCACCCCCGCGGAGTTCCTGCGCGTGGCAGAGGACGGTGAGAAGACCGCCGAGCTGGGCCGCTGGGTGCTGGAGGAGGCCGTCGAGCAGGCCGCCGAACGGCACGCGACCGGTCTGCCCGTCCCGGTGGCCGTCCGGCTGAGCGCCCACCGGCTGCTGGACCGGTCGCTGCCCCTGGGCTCGATCGAGGCCCTGCTGACCCGGCACGGGCTGCCGTCCGGCTCCCTGGTCGTCGAACTGGCCGACACCGACCCCAGGGTGTCGCTCGACGAGCTGGAGCGCCGGTTGACCGTGCTCAAGCGGATCGGCGTCCGGATCGCGCTCGATGGCTTCGGCAGCGGTCCCGCGGCGATCACGGCCTTGCGGCGGCTCCCCGTCGACATACTGAAGCTCGACCGGAGCCTGGTCGACGGCGTGGTGGAGTCCGCACGGCTGTACAAGATCACCAGCGGTCTGCTGCGGATCGCCTCCGACCTCGGGATGCAGACCGTGGCCGACGGCGTGGACCTCCCCGAGCAGGTCGCGGCCCTGCGCATGATGGGCTGCACGCACGGGCAGGGCAAGGCCTTCTCCGGGCCGCTGGACGAGTACCGGCTGCGCAGGGCGCTGGCCGCCGGGCACTACCCGGTGCCGCCCGGACCGGCCGAGCCGGTGTTCGTCGGCGGGGGCTCCGGGGTGTACTCCACCGGAGTGACCGCCGTCCTCCAGGGCGGTACGGCACTACGCTCACATAATGAGACTCCCGTCCCACCCGCTTGACACTGGGTGCGCGCCGGGTGGAGGGTCAATGCCATGCGCACCCGAATTCTCGTACTTGGAAAGCGCGTCGGCTGACGCTGAGCCTCCACCGCTCAGCGACTCACCACCCGGCGCGCTCCCCTCGCTTGCCTTACGGCACGAGGGGTTTTTTGTTGCACAGGCACCTGTCCAGCAGTACGCGTGACCCGCACGAACTTCGCAAAAACCCTCAGCATCGAGAAGAGAATGCCGATGACCGAGCAGGCCACCGGGGCCCATCACCCGCAGCCCCGGCCCCGATCCGGAGGACAGTCCGCCCCCGTCGAGCACGTCACGGGCGCACAGTCCCTCATTCGCTCTCTCGAGGAGGTCGGCGCCGACACGGTATTCGGCATTCCGGGCGGTGCGATCCTTCCCGCCTACGACCCGCTGATGGACTCCACCCGGGTGCGCCACGTCCTGGTCCGGCACGAGCAGGGCGCCGGTCACGCGGCCACGGGCTACGCGCAGGCCACCGGCAAGGTGGGCGTCTGCATGGCGACCTCGGGTCCCGGCGCCACCAACCTGGTCACCCCGATCGCCGACGCGCACATGGACTCGGTGCCGATGGTCGCGATCACCGGCCAGGTCGCCTCCAAGGCGATCGGCACGGACGCCTTCCAGGAGGCGGACATCGTCGGCATCACCATGCCGATCACCAAGCACAACTTCCTGGTCACCAAAGCCGAGGACATCCCCCGGGTGATCGCCCAGGCGTTCCACATCGCCTCCACCGGCCGCCCCGGCCCGGTGCTGGTCGACATCGCCAAGGACGCCCTCCAGGCGAAGACCACCTTCTCCTGGCCGCCCACCATGGACCTGCCCGGCTACCGGCCCGTCACCAAGCCGCACGCCAAGCAGATCCGCGAGGCCGCCAAGCTGATCACCGCCGCGAAGCGGCCGGTCCTCTACGTCGGCGGCGGCGTCCTCAAGGCCCGCGCCACCGCCGAGCTGAAGGTCCTCGCCGAACTCACCGGAGCTCCCGTCACCACCACCCTGATGGGACTCGGCGCGTTCCCCGACAGCCACGAGCTGCACGTGGGGATGCCGGGCATGCACGGTTCGGTCACCGCCGTCACCGCGCTGCAGAAGGCCGACCTGATCGTCGCCCTCGGAGCCCGCTTCGACGACCGCGTCACCGGCAAGCTGGACAGCTTCGCCCCGTACGCCAAGATCGTCCACGCCGACATCGACCCGGCCGAGATCGGCAAGAACCGCGCCGCCGACGTGCCGATCGTCGGCGACGCCCGCGAGGTCCTCGCCGACCTCGTCCAGGCCGTCCAGAAGGAGCACGCCGAGGGCAACCGCGGCGACTGCACCGCCTGGTGGAAGGACCTGAACCGCTGGCGCGAGACCTACCCGCTCGGCTACGACCTGCCCGAGGACGGCTCGCTCTCCCCGCAGCAGGTCATCGAGCGCATCGGGCAGCTGGCGCCCGAGGGCACGATCTTCGCGGCGGGCGTCGGCCAGCACCAGATGTGGGCCTCGCACTTCATCCAGTACGACCGGCCCGCCACCTGGCTGAACTCCGGCGGCGCCGGGACGATGGGCTACGCGGTCCCGGCCGCCATGGGAGCCAAGGCCGGCGTCCCCGACCGGGCGGTCTGGGCGATCGACGGCGACGGCTGCTTCCAGATGACCAACCAGGAGCTCACCACCTGCGCCCTGAACAACATCCCGATCAAGGTCGCCATCATCAACAACGGCGCCCTCGGGATGGTCCGCCAGTGGCAGACCCTCTTCTACAACCAGCGGTACTCCAACACGGTGCTGCACTCCGGCCCCGGCGCGGACACCGCCGAGAAGAGCGCCGGCACCCGCGTCCCCGACTTCGTGAAGCTGTCGGAGGCCATGGGCTGCTACGCGATCCGCTGCGAGGACCCGGCCGACCTCGACAAGGTCATCGAGGAGGCGAACTCGATCAACGACCGCCCGGTCGTCGTGGACTTCATCGTCCACGAGGACGCGATGGTGTGGCCGATGGTCGCCGCCGGCACATCCAACGACGAGATCATGGCCGCCCGGGACGTCCGCCCCGACTTCGGCGACAACGAAGACGACTGAGAGCCGTCAGGACTTTCAAGCAGAGGAAGCAGATCATGTCCAAGCACACGCTCTCCGTCCTGGTGGAGAACACCCCGGGCATCCTGGCCCGGATCGCCGCCCTGTTCTCCCGCCGCGGCTTCAACATCGACTCGCTCGCCGTCGGCGTCACCGAGCACCCCGACATCTCCCGCATCACCATCGTGGTGAGCGTCGAGGAGTTCCCGCTGGAGCAGGTCACCAAGCAGCTCAACAAACTCGTCAACGTGCTGAAGATCGTCGAGCTCGAACCCGGGCAGGCCGTCCAGCGCGAACTCGTCCTGGTGAAGGTGCGTGCCGACAACGAGACGCGCTCCCAGATCGTCGAGATCGTCCAGCTGTTCCGCGCCAAGACCGTGGACGTCTCCCCGGAGGCCGTGACCATCGAGGCCACCGGCAGCAGCGACAAGCTGTCCGCCATGCTCAAGATGCTGGAGCCGTTCGGCATCAAGGAGCTCGTCCAGTCCGGCACGATCGCGATCGGACGCGGCGCCCGCTCCATCACGGACCGGTCGCTGCGCGCCCTGGACCGGTCGGCGTAGCACCTGAAACGGGCGGCCGGGACACGACCGGCCGCCCGTATCGCGAGACCCGCAACCTTCCCCCTCCCCCATCGTCATACGGTGGGACGCAACACCTGCACACAAGGAGAGAACCCAGTGGCCGAGCTGTTCTACGACGCCGACGCCGACCTGTCCATCATCCAGGGCCGCAAGGTCGCGGTCATCGGTTACGGCAGCCAGGGCCACGCCCACGCCCTGTCGCTCCGTGACTCGGGTGTCGACGTCCGCGTCGGCCTGCACGAGGGCTCCAAGTCCAAGGCCAAGGCCGAGGAGCAGGGCCTGCGCGTGGTGAGCCCGTCCGAGGCCGCCGCCGAGGCCGACGTCATCATGATCCTCGTCCCGGACCCGATCCAGGCCCAGGTCTACGAGGAGCACGTCAAGGACAACCTGAAGGACGGCGACGCCCTGTTCTTCGGCCACGGCCTGAACATCCGCTACGGCTTCATCAAGCCCCCGGCCGGCGTGGACGTCTGCATGGTCGCTCCCAAGGGCCCGGGCCACCTGGTGCGCCGTCAGTACGAGGAGGGCCGCGGCGTTCCCTGCATCGCCGCCGTCGAGCAGGACGCCAGCGGCAACGCCTTCGCGCTGGCCCTGTCGTACGCCAAGGGCATCGGCGGCACCCGCGCCGGCGTCATCAAGACCACCTTCACCGAGGAGACCGAGACCGACCTGTTCGGCGAGCAGGCCGTCCTCTGCGGTGGCACCGCGGCGCTGGTCAAGGCGGGCTTCGAGACCCTGACCGAGGCCGGCTACCAGCCGGAGATCGCCTACTTCGAGTGCCTGCACGAGCTGAAGCTGATCGTGGACCTCATGTACGAGGGCGGCCTGGAGAAGATGCGCTGGTCGATCTCCGAGACCGCCGAGTGGGGCGACTACGTCACCGGTCCGCGGATCATCACCGACGCCACCAAGGCCGAGATGAAGAAGGTCCTCGCCGAGATCCAGGACGGCACCTTCGCCAAGAACTGGATGGACGAGTACCACGGCGGTCTGAAGAAGTACAACGAGTACAAGCAGCAGGACTCCGAGCACCTGCTGGAGACCACCGGCAAGGAGCTGCGCAAGCTCATGAGCTGGGTCGACGAGGAGGCGTGAGCCCCGCTCCCCGCGACGGCGCCGTGCGTGACGGGCGCCGTCGCGGGGCTTGTGCCCCGGACCCCTCCGGAGGGACTGGAACCAGTTGGCCAGTCCGTACAGCCACTTCCGGGTGATCGATCCGCAGAGGCGCAAGACGCCCCGCCCCGCGCCACTAGACTGCTGCACAACAAACGCGTCAGGCCCACAGCGTCGTGCGTCTTCCACGCGGCTAGCACTTCTTCACCGCCTGCGGCCGTCGGGACGGCCGTCCGCATTGGACTTGTGAGGACTCACGTGAGCTCGAAACCCGTCGTACTCATCGCTGAAGAGCTGTCGCCCGCCACCGTCGACGCACTCGGTCCGGACTTCGAGATCCGCCACTGCAACGGTGCGGACCGTGCCGAGCTGCTCCCGGCCATCGCCGAGGTGGACGCGATCCTGATCCGCTCGGCCACCAAGGTCGACGCCGAGGCGATCGGCGCCGCGAACAGGCTCAAGGTCGTCGCCCGCGCCGGCGTCGGCCTGGACAACGTCGACGTCTCCGCCGCCACCAAGGCCGGCGTGATGGTCGTCAACGCCCCCACCTCGAACATCGTGACCGCCGCCGAGCTCGCCTGCGGTCTGATCGTCGCCACCGCCCGTCACATCCCGCAGGCCAACGCCGCGCTGAAGAACGGCGAGTGGAAGCGCAGCAAGTACACGGGCGTCGAGCTGGCCGAGAAGACCCTCGGCGTCGTGGGCCTGGGCCGCATCGGTGCGCTGGTCGCCCAGCGCATGTCCGGCTTCGGCATGAAGGTCGTCGCCTACGACCCCTACATCCAGCCCGCGCGGGCCGCGCAGATGGGCGTCAAGGTCCTGTCGCTGGACGAGCTGCTCGAGGTCTCCGACTTCATCACCGTCCACCTGCCCAAGACCCCCGAGACCGTCGGCCTCATCGGCGACGAGGCGCTGCGCAAGGTCAAGCCGAGCGTGCGCATCGTCAACGCCGCGCGCGGCGGCATCGTCGACGAGGAGGCGCTGTACTCGGCGCTCAAGGAGGGCCGGGTCGCCGGCGCCGGCCTCGACGTGTACGCGAAGGAACCCTGCACGGACTCCCCGCTGTTCGAGTTCGACCAGGTCGTCTGCACCCCGCACCTCGGCGCCTCCACCGACGAGGCGCAGGAGAAGGCCGGCATCGCCGTCGCCCGCTCGGTGCGCCTCGCCCTCGCCGGCGAGCTGGTCCCGGACGCGGTGAACGTGCAGGGCGGTGTCATCGCCGAGGACGTCAAGCCGGGCCTGCCGCTCGCCGAGCGCCTGGGCCGGATCTTCACCGCGCTCGCCGGTGAGGTCGCGGCCCGCCTCGACGTCGAGGTGTACGGCGAGATCACCCAGCACGACGTGAAGGTGCTGGAGCTGTCCGCGCTCAAGGGCGTCTTCGAGGACGTCGTCGACGAGACGGTCTCCTACGTCAACGCCCCGCTGTTCGCCCAGGAACGCGGTGTCGAGGTACGGCTGACCACCAGCTCGGAGTCGGCCGACCACCGCAACGTCGTCACCGTGCGCGGCACCCTCTCCGGCGGCGAGGAGGTCTCGGTCTCCGGCACGCTGGCCGGCCCCAAGCACGTCCAGAAGATCGTCGCGGTCGGCGACTACGACGTGGACCTCGCACTCGCCGACCACATGGTCGTACTGCGCTACGAGGACCGTCCGGGCGTCGTCGGCACCGTGGGCCGCATCCTCGGCGAGGCCGGCATCAACATCGCCGGCATGCAGGTCGCCCGCGCGACGGTCGGCGGCGAGGCGCTCGCGGTGCTGACCGTCGACGACACGGTGGCCGCCGGGGTCCTGGCCGAGCTGTCGGCGGAGATCGGGGCGACCTCCGCCCGGTCGGTCAACCTGGTCTGACGCCACCGGGGGTTCTGCCCCCCGGGCCCCGTCCGTCCTGAACGGACTCGTCCTCACACGCCGGACGGGCTGACCCGGTCAGCCCGTCCGGCGTTTTCCGCGTCCGCTTCCTCCCGCACCCGCACCCGGCGCAGCGCCGCCGACGCCAGGACCGCCGCACCGGCGAACACCGCGGCACCCGCGATCGCCGCCGCGTTCATCCCCCGCGTGAAGGCCTCCCGAGCCGCCGCCGCGAGGGCGTCTCCCGCCTGCCCCGGCAGACGTTCGGCGACGGCGAGCGCGCCGCCCAGTGTCTCGTGGGCCGCCGCGGGAGCGGAGTCCGGCACCCCGTCCCGGTAGACGGCGGTGCCGACGGAGCCGAGGAACGCCATGCCCAGCGCCCCGCCGAACTCGGTGCCGGTCTCCATCAGGGAGGAGGCGGAGCCCGCCCGTTCCACCGGAGCGGCGCCCAGCGCGAGGTCCATGATCTGGGACATCACCGCGGTGACGCCCATGGCGAGCACACCGCAGGCGACCAGGACGAGTACCAGGTCGTCCGTGTCCACGGACGACAGCAGCGCGTAACCGCACGCGGCGGTGGCGAAGCCCGCCGTCACCACATGGGCGCGGTTGACGCCCTTCTGCACCAGATGGGTGGCGAACGGTGCCGCGAAGCCGATGGGAACCGACGGCACCAGCGCCCACAGGGCCGCCTCCAGAGCGCTCTTGTCGAGCACCGACTGGATGTACTGCGTGGTGAAGAACGCCGAGCCCATCATCCCGAACATGGTGACCAGGTTGAGGACGGCGGCGGGGCCGAAGCCGCGACCGCGGAACAGGACCGGGGGGATCATCGGGGAGGCGGCCGTCCGCTGCCGGTACACGAACAGGGCCGCGAAGAGCAGGCCGACGGTGACCGACACGACGTACCGCACGTTCCATCCCTCGGACGGGATCTCCTTCAAGCCGTAGATGACCGGCAACACGGCGGCCATGGACAGCGGGACGCTCGGCCAGTCGAAGCGGCCCGGATCGGGATCCCTGGACTCCGGCAGCAGGACCGGGCCGAGGGCCAGCAGCAGAGCCATCGCCGGCAGGTTCACCAGGAAGACCGAGCCCCACCAGAAGAACTCCACCAGCAATCCGCTCAGCACCGAGCCGAGCGCCACGCCCGCCGTCATCACGGCGGACCAGATCGCGATCGCCTTCGCCCGCTGCGCGGGATCCGTGAAGAGCGAGCGCACCAGGGCCAGTGTGGAGGGCATCAGGGTGGCACCACCGATGCCGAGGACCGCGCGGGCCGCGATCAGCGTCTCGGCGGTGTGCGCGTAGGCCGCGAGCAGGGAGGCGGCGCCGAAGGCGGCGGCGCCGATCAGCAGCAGCCTGCGGCGGCCGATCCGGTCGCCCACCGAGCCCATGGTCATCAGGAGGCCGGCCACGGCGAAGGCGTAGACGTCGAAGATCCACAGCTGCTGGGTGCCGCTCGGTTCCAGGTCGGCGCTGATCTCGGGGATCGCGAAGTAGAGGACGGAGACGTCCATCGAGACCAGCAGCAGCGGGAGCATCAGCACGGCGAGCGCGGTCCACTCGCGTCGGCCGGCGCGGGTCGGGTTCGGTGTCATGCCGGTGACTGTACGCATGTATTATACGTATGTCTAGAACGCTTGTATAAGACGCATGTATGGACGGGCGGGTAGGGTGGTGTCATGGGACACCGTGAGGATCTGCTCGAGGGCGCCAAGCGCTGCCTGCTCGCCAAGGGCTTCGTGCGCACGACGGCGCGGGACGTCGTCAAGGAGTCGGGGACCAACCTGGCGTCCATCGGCTACCACTACGGGTCGAAGGACGAGCTGCTCGCCCGTGCCTACGTCTCACTGATCGAGGGGATGGGGGACGCCTTCGACGGTGACGGCGGCGTGGAGGAGACCGAGCCCGGTTCCCTGGAGCGGTTCGAGCGGGTGTGGTCGAACATCATCGGCACCATGAAGGACCCCGGCTCGGTGTGGCGGCTCAGCATGGAGGTCCTGGCCCTCGGGGACCGCCTCCCCGAGGTCCGCGACCATCTGGCGGCGGCCCAGCGCGAGGCCGGACGCGGACTGGTCCCGCTGCTGCTGGGCGGCCGGGAGGAGGACGTGTCCGACGAGACCGCGGACACCGTCGGCATGTTCTACGTGACCCTGATGACGGGCCTCATCGCCCAGTGGACCTTCGACCCGAAGACGGCGCCCGAGGGCGGACAGCTGGCCGCCGGTCTCCGCCGGGTGATCGAGGCCGCCGCTACAGACGCGCGGCCTTGAGCGCCATGTGCAGCAGCAGCCGGTCCTCGCCGTCGTCCAGGTCCAGGCCGGTGAGCTGCTCGATCCGGGACAGGCGGTAGTAGAGGGTCTGGCGGTGGACGCCCAGCTCGGCCGCCGTGCGGCCGGCCTGGCCCGCGAGGTCGAGGTAGACCTCGGCGGTGCGGGCCAGTTCGGCGTGCGCGGGGGAGAGCAGGGGGCCGACGACGGGATCGCGGGCGGCGCCCCGGGGCAGCGCGGTCAGCAGGCGGAAGGGGCCGATCGACGCCCACCGGGCGACCGGTCCGAGCCGGGGCTCGGCCAGCGCCGCCCGTGCCGACGCCGACGCCTCCGCCCAGGCCGCGCCCAGTTCGGCGAGACCCGCGCGGGGCGCGGCGATCCCCGCGGCCGCCGGCGGGCCGCCCCCGCTTCCGGAACCGCTCGAACCCGCCCGCTCCAGCAGCCGTGAGGCCGCCGTCGTCGCCGGGGCCAGTACGTCCGCCGAGCGCAGCCGCAGCAGCAGGGCCAGGGACAGCCCGTCCCCCCCTGCATCGAGGGTGCGGGAGGCGCCTCCGGCCGCCCACGGCAGGGTGCACAGCGCCGTCGCCCCCGGCACCGTACGGACCGACGGGGCGTCGTCCGGGTCGACGGAGGGCCAGGGGGCGACACAGACCACCGTGTGCGGACCGTCGGCGCGGCCGCCGAGGGCGGCGCGCAGCTCGGCGACGGCCATCTCCCGCTGCCAGTCCCGCTCCGCGGTCAGCACCGCCCGCAGCTCCCGCGTGAGGTCGGCGCCGTGCTGCGCCTCGTCCGCGAGCAGCGCCCCGATCCGGGCCGTCACCCGCATGGCCGCGTCCAGCTGCCGCTCGGAGGGGCCCGGGTCGTAGTCGAGCAGCCAGACGTACCCGAGGACGACCCCCCGATGGCGTACCGGCAGACAGACGCGTCCCCGGTGGACCCCCGCCTCGGGGGTGCGCGGGATGCGGACCGGACCGGTCGCGCGGGTGATGCCGAAGCCCTCGAACCAGGCGCGGACGGCGGCCGTCGAACGGCGGGTCAGGATCGAGCGGGTGCGCACCGGGTCCAGCGCCGAGGGATCGAGATCGCCCTCACTGTCGTACGCCCCGAAGGCGATCAGCTCGAAGTCGCGGTTCTCCAGGGTCGCCGGAGCGCCCAGCAGCTCCGAGATCTCGTCCACCAGCTCCTGGTAGTCGTCCCTGCGTTCCGGCGTCACCCGGGCATTCTGCCGCAGAACCGCAGGACCTTCATACATCTGTCTGAGATCCGCGGCACGGATGCGTGACAGCTGTCGATGGCCCACGATCGGGGGCATCCGTAGGTTTCACGGTGGTTCTCCGTGCCGTACCCGAAGCGTCGGGTGACGGCCTCGTGCAGCTTGTGGAGGTGCCCCGTGCTGGGTCCCGTGATTCTCGCCGCGTCGCGCAGCGACCGGATGCGACGCCTGATCTCGGCGGCCCCGGTGACCAAACAGGTCGTGGACCGGTTCATCCCCGGGGAGACCGTCGACGAGGTCCTGCCGATCGTCCGGGAGCTCACCGGCAACGGCCTCGAACTCACGATGGACGTCGTCGGCGAGGACATCACCACCCCCGAGCAGGCCACCGCCGCGCGGGACGCCTACCTGGAGCTGATCGACCGGCTGAAGCCGCTGGAGCTCGGCGCCCGCGCCGAGATGTCGGTGAAGCTGTCGATGTTCGGGCAGGCCCTCCCCGGCGGCCACGAGCTGGCGCTCGCCAACGTCCGCCCGGTCGTCGAGGCCGCCGCCGGGATCGGCACCACGGTCACGCTGGACGCCGAGGACCACACCACCCTGGACTCGATGTTCGCCATCCACGAGGAGCTGCGGAAGGACGTTCCGCAGACCGGCTGCGTCATCCAGGCCTACCTCTTCCGCACCGAGGAGGACGCGCGCCGCCTCGCCGCGGCCGGCAGTCGCGTACGGTTGGTGAAGGGCGCCTACAAGGAGCCCGCAGAGGTCGCCTACCAGCAGAAGCACGAGATCGACAAGGCGTACGTGCGCATCCTGCGGACGCTGATGGAGGGCGAGGGCTACCCGATGATCGGGTCCCACGACCCGCGCCTGATCTCCATCGCCCAGGAACTGGCCCGCACCGCCGGACGCAAGCTCGACGAGTACGAGTTCCAGATGCTCTACGGCATCCGCGGCGACGAGCACCTGCGACTGGCCGCCGAGGGCCACCGCATGCGCGTCTACACGGCCTACGGCACCGACTGGTACGGCTACTTCATGAGGCGGCTCGCGGAGAAGCCCGCCAACCTGCGGTTCTTCGCGCGCAGCATGATCACCAAGGGCTGACCCACACCGCTCACGACAAGGAGTTACGCCACCCATGGACGCTGTGACCCAGGTCCCCACCCCCGTCAACGAGCCGGTGCACGGCTACGCCCCCGGGACGCCCGAGCGTGCCCGGCTGGAGGCCAAGCTCAAGGAGCTGGCCGACAACCCGATCGACCTCCCCTGCACCATCGGCGGCGAGCGGCGGATGGGCGGCGGCGAGCGCTTCGACGTCGTGCAGCCGCACAACCACAAGGCCCGCCTGGGCACGTACGCCAACGCCACCCAGCAGGACGCCCGGGACGCCATCGACGCGGCCCTCGCCGCCGCGCCCGCTTGGCGCGCGATGGCCTTCGACGACCGCGCGGCGATCATCCTGCGCGCCGCCGAGCTGCTGGCAGGACCCTGGCGCGAGACCATCGCCGCCTCCACCATGCTGGGCCAGTCCAAGACCGCCCAGCAGGCGGAGATCGACAGCCCCTGCGAGCTGGTCGACTTCTGGCGGTTCAACGTCCACTACGCGCGGGGCATCCTCGCCGAGCAGCCCCCGGCCAACTCGCCGGGCGTGTGGAACCGCCTCGACCACCGCCCGCTGGAGGGCTTCGTCTACGCGATCACGCCGTTCAACTTCAGCGCGATCGCCGCCAACCTGCCCACCGCGCCGGCCCTCATGGGCAACGTGGTGGTCTGGAAGCCGTCCCCCACCCAGACCCACGCCGCCGTGCTGCTGATGCGGCTGCTGGAGGAGGCCGGTCTGCCCAAGGGCGTCATCAACCTCGTCACCGGCGACGGCATCGAGGTCTCCGAGGTCGCCCTGGAACACCGGGACCTGGCCGGCATCCACTTCACCGGTTCGACCAAGACCTTCCAGCACCTGTGGAAGACGGTCGGCCAGAACATCGAGAAGTACCGCACCTACCCGCGTCTGGTCGGCGAGACCGGCGGCAAGGACTTCCTCGTCGCCCACCCGAGCGCCGACCGCGCGGTGCTGAAGACCGCCCTGACCCGCGGCGCCTTCGAGTACCAGGGCCAGAAGTGCAGCGCCACCTCGCGCGCGTACATCCCGGCGTCGATCTGGAACTCCGGCTTCAAGGAGGAGTTCGCGGCCGAGGTCGACTACATCACCATGGGTGACGTCACCGACCTGTCGAACTTCATCGGCGCCGTCATCGACGAGCGGTCCTTCGCCAAGAACAAGGCCGCCATCGACCGTGCCAAGGAGGACCCGGCCTGCACGATCGTCGCGGGCGGCTCCTACGACGACTCGGTCGGCTGGTTCGTCCGCCCGACCGTCATCGAGTGCACCGACCCGGAGAACGAGGTGTTCCGCACCGAGTACTTCGGTCCGATCCTCGCCGTGCACGTCTACGAGGACGAGAAGTACGACGAGATGCTGACCCAGATGGAGTCGGTCTCCGACTACGCCCTCACCGGCTCGGTCATCGCGAACGACCGCGCGGCGGCGGCGTACACGATGGAGAAGCTGCGCTACGCGGCCGGCAACTTCTACATCAACGACAAGTCGACCGGCGCCGTCGTCGGCCAGCAGCCCTTCGGCGGCGGCCGTGCCTCCGGCACCAACGACAAGGCCGGCGCCCCGCAGAACCTGATGCGCTGGACGCTGACCCGCGCCATCAAGGAGACGCTGGTCCCGCCGACCGACTACGGCTACCCGCACATGGGCTGACCTCACCGCACGGGAACGGGCCGGGTCGTCGACCCGGCCCGTTCCCGTCTCCGTGGGCCCGCCGCTCCGGATACTGGGGGCATGACCACCGACGCGTCCGTTCGCACCGCCCACACCGCCGACCTCGCCCCCCTCGAACTGGCCTTTGTCCGCTCCCTGTTGTACGACGCCTTCGACGGCGACTTCGCCCGCGAGGACTGGGACCACACGCTGGGCGGCATGCACGCCCTGGTCCACGACGAGCGGGGCCTCGCCGCGCACGGCGCGGTCGTCATGCGGCGGGTGCGGTACCGGACGCGCTGGCTGCGCGTCGGATACGTGGAGGGGGTCGCCGTCCGGCGCGACGTACGGCGGCAGGGGCTCGGCGGTGCGGTCATGGCCGCCCTGGAGGGCGTCATCACGCGGGCCTACGACCTCGGTGCGCTGTCCGCGAGCGACGAGGGCGCAGCGCTCTACACGGCCCGCGGCTGGCGGGCCTGGGGCGGGCGGATCCGCGCGCTCGGCCCCGACGGCGTCGTCCGACTGCCCGACGAGGAGGGATCCACCTATGTGTGGCCGGCGCCGGCCGACGTCGGGGGCGAACTGGTATTCGACTGGCGGGACGGCGACGTCCTCTGAGTCCTGTCGGGAAAGCACGGACCGGAAGGGTGTGACGCGGTCCACCGTCTCAGATAGTAGGAAGTCCGAGTAATTGTGCAGACAGACGCAGCCCGCTCCTCTAGTTTTGTAGGAGCCGAACGACTCGCTCGATCAAGCGAACGGCGGTCGTGAGCCGGGCCCGGTGCAGGCAATCCCTGCGGCCCGCCGCTCCCCGCCCCCTCCGGTGTCTCGCAACCCCCTTTCCGTACTCCACGTATGCCGAAGGAGTCGATGACCCATGGCCGAGACGACCGTCCGCCGCCGCGTCCGTCACACCACCCGCACCAGCGAATCCGACCGCAAGAACGCCGCCGCGGCGCTCCAGCGCGCCCTCGACCGCAGGGACAACGGCGGCTCGACCGGCCACTGACACTCCGACGGCGTCCGCATGCCGGACGCCGCATGTCATCCCGTGGGACGAGGAGTAGGGTGCCCGCATGTCTCGCAGCATCGATCTCGCAGTGATCCCCGGTGACGGCATCGGCCAGGAGGTCGTGGCCGAAGGTCTCAAGGTCCTCTCCGCCGTCCTCCCGCAGGATGTGAAGCTGGAGACCAAGGAGTACGACTTCGGCGCCAAGCGCTACCACGCCACCGGTGAGACCCTCACCGACGCCGACCTCGACGAGCTGAAGCGGCACGACGCCATCCTGCTCGGCGCCATCGGCGACCCGTCGGTCCCCTCCGGCGTCCTCGAGCGCGGCTTCCTGCTCAAGCTCCGCTTCGCCTTCGACCACCACGTCAACCTGCGTCCGAGCAAGCTCCAGCCCGGAGTGGCCTCTCCGCTCGCCGGCCGGCCGGAGATCGACTTCGTCGTGGTCCGCGAGGGCACCGAGGGGCCGTACACGGGCAACGGCGGCACCATCCGCAAGGGCACGCCGCACGAGGTCGCCACCGAGGTGTCCGTCAACACCGCCTTCGGCGTCGAGCGCGTGGTCCGCGACGCCTTCGCCCGCGCCCAGGCCCGCCCGCGCAAGAAGCTCACGCTGGTCCACAAGAACAACGTGCTGACCTTCGCCGGCCACCTGTGGACGAACGTCTTCGACAAGGTGGCCGAGGAGTACCCCGAGGTCACCACCGACTACATCCACGTCGACGCCGCGACGATCTACCTCGTCACCGACCCGGCCCGCTTCGACGTCATCGTCACCGACAACCTCTTCGGCGACATCATCACCGACCTCGCCGCGGCCGTCTCCGGCGGCATCGGCGTCGCGGCCTCCGGCAACATCAACCCGGGCCGCGAGTTCCCGTCCATGTTCGAGCCCGTGCACGGCTCGGCCCCGGACATCGCCGGCCAGGGCAAGGCCGACCCCAGCGCCACGGTCCTGTCCGTCGCCCTCCTGCTGCGTCACCTCGGTCACGACGCCGAGGCGGCCCGCATCGAGGACGCCGTCTCCGCCGACCTCGCGGAGCGCGACGCCCTGCCGGCCCGGAGCACCTCTCAGATCGGCGACGCGCTCGCCGCGCGAGTAGCCGGCTGACCCGGCGCGCCCTGTCGAAAACATTCGAAGCCGCCGGGTCGTCTCCGCACCCGGCGGCTTCCTCCTGTCCCCGCCGGGTGCCACCATCGACCACCGGGCCGCACTCACCCTGTTCCTTCCGCCGCAGCCTCCGGGCGATAATCGGACGCGGAGCCGCGGAATGAGGGAATGCTCGGACGTCCTAGTACTGGCCACCGGCCGTGCGGGCGTGTGCGCGGCCCGTCACTACAACCGGTGAAGGACAACCACTCATGACGACGCCCACGATCGAGCTCAAGCCCTCGGCGCACCCGCTCAGCGACGCAGAGCGCGAGGCGATCCTGGCCAATCCCGGGTTCGGCCGCCACTTCACCGATCACATGGTGACGATCAAGTGGACCGAGGGCCGCGGCTGGCACGACGGCCAGCTCGTCCCGTACGCGCCGATCCCCCTCGACCCCGCGACCACCGTCCTGCACTACGCGCAGGAGATCTTCGAGGGCCTGAAGGCCTACCGCCAGCCCGACGGTTCCGTCGCCACCTTCCGCCCCGAGAAGAACGCCGAGCGCTTCCAGCGCTCCGCCAGGCGCCTCGCGATGCCCGAACTGCCGGTCGAGACCTTCATCGAGGCGTGCGACGCCCTCGTCGCGCAGGACAAGGCATGGGTGCCGGCGCACGGCGGCGAGGAGTCCCTCTACCTGCGCCCCTTCATGATCGCCACCGAGGTCGGGCTGGGTGTGAAGCCCGCCAACGAGTACCTGTTCCTGGTCATCGCCTCCCCGGCCGGCGCCTACTTCCCGGGCGGTGTGAAGCCGGTCTCCATCTGGGTCTCGGAGGACCGCGTCCGCGCCGTCCCCGGCGGCATGGGCGACGCCAAGACCGGCGGCAACTACGCGGCCTCCCTGCTCGCCCAGGCCGAGGCCGCCGTCAAGGGCTGCGACCAGGTCTGCTACCTCGACGCGGTCGAGCACCAGTGGGTCGAGGAACTGGGCGGCATGAACCTGTACTTCGTCTACGGCGACAGGATCGTCACCCCCGCCCTCAGCGGCTCCATCCTGGAGGGCGTCACCCGTGACTCCCTGCTGGGCGTCGCCCGCGACCTCGGCTACGAGGCCGTCGAGGAGCGCGTCTCCCTCGAGCAGTGGCAGCGCGACTCGGAGAACGGCGCCCTCACCGAGGTCTTCGCCTGCGGTACGGCGGCGGTCATCACCCCGGTCGGCACGGTGAAGCGGACCGGCGCCGAGTGGCGGCAGAGCGGCGGCGAGCCCGGCGAGGTCACCCTCCGGCTGCGCCAGGCCCTCCTCGACATCCAGCGCGGCACCGCCGAGGACAAGCACGGCTGGATGCACCGGCTGGGCTAGACCGGGGTCCCGCGGGTGAACACACATCGCCCGCATCCTGAGACGGACCGTGAGCGCGGGGGCGGACTGTGCCAGACTGCCTCCGTGCTCTCGTTCGCCACGATTATTGGCAGCAGGCGCGCCGGTCCGCAGTGACCGCACGTACGACACGGTACGGGCGGACACCGTCGTCCTCGACCCGCGCGCAGACCTCTCGCACCCGCGAGAGGTTTTTCTGTTTCCTGGCCCACCCACAGCCGGGGAACGGGGCGTGGGGGACCATGGGGGAACGGCGGAACCGGTCATTCCGGTAGACCGAGATCAATTCAGGAGCCTTCAGACCATGACCGCAACCAGCGAGCCCGACGACTCGTTCCACGTCTTCGACACGACCCTGCGCGACGGCGCCCAGCGCGAGGGCATCAACCTCACGGTCGCCGACAAGCTCGCCATCGCCCGGCACCTGGACGAGTTCGGCGTGGGTTTCATCGAGGGCGGCTGGCCCGGCGCGAACCCGCGGGACACCGAGTTCTTCGCCCGCGCCCGGCAGGAGATCGAGTTCCGGCACGCGACGCTGGTCGCCTTCGGCGCCACCCGCCGCGCCGGCACCAGCGCTGCGAAGGACCCGCAGGTCAGGGCACTCCTCGAGTCCGGCGCGCAGGTGATCACGCTGGTCGCGAAGTCCCATGACCGCCATGTCGAGCTCGCCCTGCGCACCACCCTCGAGGAGAACCTCGAGATGGTCCGCGACACGGTCTCCTTCCTCAAGGAGCAGGGCCGCCGGGTCTTCGTCGACTGCGAGCACTTCTTCGACGGCTACCGCGCCAACCCCGAGTACGCCAAGGCCGTGGTCCGCGCCGCCTCCGGGGCCGGCGCCGACGTCGTCGTCCTGTGCGACACCAACGGCGGCATGCTCCCGGCGCAGATCCAGGCCGTGGTCTCCACCGTGCTCGCCGACACCGGCGCCCGGTTGGGCATCCACGCCCAGGACGACACCGGGTGCGCGGTCGCCAACACCCTCGCCGCCGTCGACGCGGGCGCCACCCACGTCCAGTGCACCGCCAACGGCTACGGCGAGCGCGTCGGCAACGCCAACCTGTTCCCGGTGGTGGCGGCCCTGGAACTGAAGTACGGCAAGCAGGTCCTGCCCGAGGGCCGGCTGCGCGAGATGACCCGCATCTCGCACGCCATCGCCGAGGTCGTCAACCTCACCCCGTCCACGCACCAGCCGTACGTCGGTGTCTCCGCCTTCGCCCACAAGGCCGGACTGCACGCCTCCGCGATCAGGGTCGACCCGGGCCTCTACCAGCACATCGACCCCGAGCAGGTCGGCAACACCATGCGGATGCTGGTCTCCGACATGGCCGGGCGCGCCTCCATCGAGCTCAAGGGCAAGGAGCTCGGCATCGACCTCGGCGGCGACCGCGAACTGGTCGGCCGGGTCGTCGAGCGGGTCAAGGAGCGCGAGCTCAAGGGCTACACGTACGAGGCGGCCGACGCCTCCTTCGAGCTGCTGCTGCGCGCGGAGGCCGAGGGCAGGCCGCTGAAGTACTTCGACGTCGAGTCTTGGCGCGCGATCGTCGAGGACCGCCCCGACGGCACCCACGCCAACGAGGCCACGGTGAAGCTGTGGGCCAAGAGCGAGCGCATCGTCGCCACCGCGGAGGGCAACGGCCCGGTCAACGCCCTGGACCGCGCCCTGCGCGTCGCCCTGGAGAGGATCTACCCGCAGCTCGCCAAGCTGGAGCTGGTCGACTACAAGGTCCGCATCCTCGAGGGCAAGCACGGCACCCAGTCCATCACCCGCGTCCTGATCTCCACGTCCGACGGGGCGGGGGAGTGGTCGACGGTGGGCGTCGCCGAGAACGTCATCGCCGCGTCCTGGCAGGCGCTGGAGGACGCCTACGCGTACGGGCTGCTGCGGGCAGGCGTGGAACCGGCCGCGTAGGGGACCCGTACGACCCGCCCGGCAGGGGCGTCTCCGGATCCCCTGCCGACCCCGATGTCCGTTTACGGACGGATTCGGGTAGCTTCGAGTATATGAAGGACGCGACGATGCGTACCCTCGTACGCCTGCTGATCGTGCCGGTGGCCGCCGTACTGGCGGTCCTGACGGCCGGTGCGCCGGGGGCGCAGGCGGCCACCGACGTCTCGGAGATCGCCCGCGCGCTGCGCGAGAGCCCCGTCTACGTCGATCCCGCGGCCCAGGACATCCTGGCGGAGTCCGACGCCGAGGCGCTCGCCGACAAGATCGAGGACGCGGACGAACCCGTCTTCGTGGCGGTCCTTCCGGCGGACTATCCGACGCAGAACCTCTTCCAGAACCTGCGCACCGAGACCGGCGTCACCGGTCTGTACGGCGTCCGCCTCGGCGACCGGTTCGACGCGCGCGCCGACAGCGGTGTGCTCAGCCGTCAGGGCGTGCGGAACCTGGTGATGTCCGTGCAGGGCGCCGGGGACGCCAAGGCCCAGCTGAACGACTTCGTCGACAGCGCGCTGCGCAGCACCGGCGGCTCCGCGCCGAACTCGTGGAGCGACGGTTCGAGCGAGGTCCCCGTCGGCGGGCTGATCACCGTCGGTGCGCTGGTGGCGGCCGGCGGCGCGGGCATCTACGCCGTGTCCCGCCGCAACCGGCGCCGCCGCGAGGAGGATCAGCGGGCCGCGCTGGAGAAGTTGCGGGTGGTGGTGGACGAGGACATCACCGCGTTCGGCGAGGAGCTCGACCGCCTCGACTTCCACCCCGGCGAACCCGGTGCGGACGACGCGATGCGCGCGGACTACGCGCACGCGCTGGACGACTACGAGCGGTCCAAGTCGTTCATGGCCGCGGCCCGTAAACCGGAGGACGTCCGGGCCGTCACCCAGGCCGTGGAGGACGGACGCTTCGCCCTCGCCTCCCTCGCCGCCCGCCGGGAGGGACGGCCGCTGCCGGAGCGCCGTCCGCCCTGCTTCTTCGATCCGCGTCACGGCCCCTCGGTCGCCGACGTGGTCTGGACGCCGCCGGGCGGTGCCGAGCGTGAGGTCCCGGTCTGCGCGGCCGACCGGACCCGTCTCGCCGACGGCCTCGACCCCGTCATCCGCGAGGTCGACACCGAGTACGGGCGCCGCCCCTACTGGGACGCCGGTCCCGCGTACGGCCCCTGGGCCGGCGGCTACTTCGGCGGCGGCCTGCTGCCCGGCCTGCTCGTCGGCACCATGCTCGGCGGCATGATGGCCGGACCCGCCTACGGGGCCGGCTACGGCGACTTCGGCGGCTACGAGGGGGGCGACGTCTCCGGCGCGGACTTCGACGGCGGAGACTTCGGAGGCGGCTTCGGCGGCGGCGATTTCGGCGGGGGCGGCGGGGACTTCGGCGGCGGGTTCTGACGCGAACGGCACGGAGCAGGTTCTCCTCCGCCGGCGCTGGGAGCCGTGGCGGTGAGCCGGCCGGCGGGCCTCTTCACGCTGTCCGGGGCTTTCGTCCTGCTGCGGCTGTTCGGGCAGGGCAGGATGACGCGCACCGCGTTCACCGCGCCGGGCCGTCGGCTCGCCCGGCAGCGGGGACGGGCGGTGTCTCTGGTGGTCCTGGTCTTCGCCTCGGTGCCGGGCGGCCCCGGCGCGGGCGGCCCGCTCCTCGACGCCGGTGTCGGCCGGCCGGACAGGCGTCGGCCCGGACGCCCCGTCGGGCTCCGGGCCGTTACCGTGGTGAACTCGGGTGCCCCGAGGGGCCCGCGAGGCTCACGCCTGCTTGATCGCCGAGATGTCGAAGTTCAGCTTGATCTTGTCGGAGACCAGGACGCCGCCCGTCTCCAGCGCCGCGTTCCAGGTCAGGCCCCACTCGGAGCGCAGGATCTCCGCCTTGCCCTCGAAGCCGACGCGCTCGTTGCCGAAGGGGTCCTTCGCGGCGCCGTTGAACTCCAGGTCGATGCTGAGCTGCTTGGTGGTGCCCAGGATGGTCAGGTCGCCGGTGACGCGGTAGTCGTCGCCGCCGAGGGCCTCCGCCTTGGTGGTGCGGAAGGTCATCGTCGGGAACTCGTCCGTCTTGAAGAAGTCGGCGCTCTTCAGGTGACCGTCACGGTCGGCGTTGCCCGTCTCGATGCTGTCCATCACCACGTCGATGGTGGCCGTGGACTTGGACGGATCGGCGCCGTCCAGGTGCAGCGTGCCGGTGAAGTCCTGGAAGCTGCCCTTGACGTTGGTGACCATGGCGTGCCGGGCGACGAAGCCGAACGTGGAGTGCGCGGGGTCGATCGTGTACTCGCCGGTCAGCGCGGCCAGGTCCGGGTTCACCGCGGAGCCGGTGGTCGCGGTGGCGGTCTCGTCGTCCTTGCGGCCGAAGATGCCCATGATGTTCCTCCGAAGGGATTACGTTTAACGTTCAACTAACCTGACAAGGTCCACCGTAGACCCGTTCCTTTGAAGTTTCAATATGTCTGGCGAAGATGGCGCGATCGCGCCGCTGCGAGGGGCGGATTCCGGCGGCACCCCTCGACCCGGCCCGCCCGCTTCCCCGGCGTACGCCCGCCTGGCCGCATCCCGGGGCCCGCAGGAGTGGTCCCGCGGCGCGGCGCACCGGCCCCGGGAGCCCGGACACCGCCCGCCGACCGGGGCCGGAGGGGACCGGGCGGGCGGACTCCAGCACTGGCGGGGTGCGCCGGAGCGGGGGTGTCCTGGATGACGAGGACCCGCAGCGACAGCACATGGGAGACCGACTCGTGACCACCACCGGCTCCGGTTCCACCTACGACCCCCCGGCGGACCCCGCACACGGCGCCGCCCGTGCCGCCGCCTCCGCCCCGGCGGCAGCGCACGGCCACGGGCCGCCGCGCACGGACCGGCGCGTCGCCCTCGTCACCGGCGCCTCCTCGGGCATCGGCGCGGCCACCGCGCGGCGCTTCGCCGCCGGGGGCTGGCAGCTGCTGCTCAGCGGCCGGGACCGGCGGCGGCTGGAGGAGACGGCGTCCGGCACCTCGGCGGTCCTGCTGCCCGCCGACCTCGCCGCGCCGGACGGGGCGAGGATGCTGGCACAGGCGGCGCTGCGGGAGGCCGGACGCATCGACGTGCTGGTCGCCGTGGCGGGCATCGGCTGGGCGGGACCGTTCCTGACGATGCCGCACACCGACATCGACCGGGTGCTGTTCCTGGACCTCAACGCGACACTGCACCTGGTGCGGGAGGTGCTGCCCGCGATGGTGGAGGCCGGCGGCGGCCGGGTGGTGCTCGTCGGCTCGGTGGCCGGCTCGGTGGGCGTACGGGAGGAGGCGGTGTACTCCGCGGCCAAGGCCGGGCTCGCCGCGTTCGCCGAGGCGCTCCGGCAGGAACTGCGGGGTACGGGCGTGGGGGTGACGCTCGTCGTGCCCGGCCCCGTCGAGACGGCCTTCTTCGCCCGCCGCGGCACGCCGTACCACCGCTCCCGCCCGCGCCCCACCTCGCCCGGCCGGGTCGCGGCCGCCGTCTGGAGCGCCGTCTCCCAGAGCCGCGACGACACCTACATCCCCACCTGGCTCGCCCTCCCCTCCCGGGTGCGCGCCCTCACCCCCGGCCTCTACCGCAAGCTCCTGAACCGCTTCGGCTGAGACCCCGGGGAGGAGCGGGCCGCCGCCACCGCTACGCTCCGAGGGAGCGGACCGACCCGAACGGGTGCACGTGCCACCCATGAATGTGAGGCGGCTCTCAGATGGCCTCTTTGTGCGACTCCTACAAGCCGGATGCCCTCTGAGCAGTCGGAACGGCTGCATGTCGCCCAAGTTCTGTTCAGGGGTACCAGGAAAACACCCCGAGGACTGTGAGGAGTGAACGGCTCGCATTTACGGGTGGGCTTCGTAAGGTCACTACATGACCGTTTTGGATGAGGCGCCGGGTGAGCCGACCGATGCGCGCGGACGCGTGGCCGAACTGCACGAGATCCGTGCCCGGGCACTGGCCGGCCCGAGCGAGAAGGCGACCCGGGCGCAGCACGCCAAGGGCAAGCTGACCGCGCGGGAGCGTATCGAGCTGCTGCTGGACCCGGGGTCCTTCCGTGAGGTCGAGCAGTTGCGCCGGCACCGGGCCACCGGGTTCGGTCTGGAGGAGAAGAAGCCGTACACGGACGGTGTGATCACCGGCTGGGGCACGGTGGAGGGCCGCACGGTCTTCGTCTACGCCCATGACTTCCGGATCTTCGGCGGCGCGCTGGGCGAGGCCCACGCCACCAAGATCCACAAGATCATGGACATGGCCATCGCGGCCGGCGCGCCGCTGGTGTCGCTGAACGACGGCGCCGGCGCCCGCATCCAGGAGGGCGTGTCGGCCCTGGCCGGGTACGGCGGCATCTTCCAGCGCAACACCAGGGCGTCCGGCGTCATCCCGCAGATCAGCGTGATGCTCGGTCCCTGTGCGGGCGGCGCGGCCTACAGCCCCGCCCTCACCGACTTCGTGTTCATGGTCCGCGACACCTCCCAGATGTTCATCACCGGTCCGGACGTGGTCAAGGCGGTCACCGGCGAGGAGATCACCCAGAACGGCCTGGGCGGCGCGGACGTGCACGCCGAGACCTCCGGGGTGTGCCACTTCGCCTACGACGACGAGGAGACGTGCATCCACGAGGTGCGCTACCTCCTCTCCCTGCTCCCGCAGAACAACCGGGAGAACCCGCCGCGCGTGGAGTGCACCGACGAGGCGGAGCGCCGCGGCGAGGTCCTGCTGGACCTGGTCCCCGCCGACGGCAACCGGCCCTACGACATGGCCAAGGTCATCGAGGAGATCGTCGACGACGGCGAGTACCTGGAGGTCCACGAGCGCTGGGCGCGCAACATCATCTGCGCCCTGGCCCGGATGGACGGCCAGGTCGTCGGCATCGTCGCCAACCAGCCGCAGTCGCTGGCGGGCGTGCTGGACATCGAGGCGTCCGAGAAGGCCGCCCGCTTCGTCCAGATGTGCGACGCCTTCAACATCCCGATCCTCACCTTCCTGGACGTCCCCGGCTTCCTGCCGGGCGTCGACCAGGAGCACGGCGGCATCATCCGCCACGGCGCGAAGCTGCTGTACGCCTACTGCAACGCCACCGTGCCGCGGATCTCGCTGATCCTGCGCAAGGCCTACGGCGGCGCCTACATCGTCATGGACAGCCAGTCCATCGGCGCCGACCTCACCTACGCCTGGCCCACCAACGAGATCGCGGTGATGGGCGCGGAGGGCGCGGCCAACGTCATCTTCCGCCGGCAGATCGCCGAGGCCGAGGACCCCGACGCCATGCGCGCCCGCATGGTCAAGGAGTACAGGTCCGAGCTGATGCACCCCTACTACGCGGCCGAGCGCGGCCTGGTCGACGACGTGATCGACCCCGCCGAGACGCGTGAGGTGCTGATCCGTTCGCTGGCGATGCTGCAGACCAAGCACGCCGACCTGCCCTCCCGCAAGCACGGCAACCCGCCGCAGTGATCCGGCGGCCATCTCTCCCGGGGAGACCGATAGCCATGAGCACACCTGACATCCGTGTCGAGAAGGGGCACGCCGAGCCGGAGGAGGTCGCCGCGATCACGGCGATCCTGCTGGCCAGGGCCGCCGCGCGGCCGGCGGCCCCGGTCCACCGAGGCCGCGCCAGGGCCGGCTGGCGCCGTCTGGAACGCGAACCGGGCTTCCGGGCCCCGCACAGCTGGCGCTGACCTCACGCGCACATGAAGAGGCCCCTCCTTCCGAGGAGGGGCCTCTTCATGTGCGCAAGGGGCGCGGGGCTGTGACGACATGCGGCTCCGCCGCGTGGGCGCGACAAGCCATGGACCTGCCGCACCCGGCATGCGACAGCCCCCGGCGGCCCAGTGGCCGCAGGAGGCTGTCGCGCGACTCGGCGCCAGTGCCTCCCCCGGAGGGGGCAGCACACGACTGCCCGCAGGCCGCGGAACGCCGCCGCAGGCCGACCGACTAGCGGAGGCGGGCCATCAGGGCGTGCTCCACGAGCGTGATCAGCGCCGACTTGGCGTCGGCACGGTGCCGCGCGTCGGTGGTGATGATCGGGGTGTCGGGTCCGATCTGCAGCGCCTCCCGGACCTCGTCCGGCTGGTACGGCTGCTGCCCGTCGAAGCCGTTGAGGGCGATCACGAAGGGAAGACCCGAGTTCTCGAAGTAGTCGACCGCCGGGAAGCAGTCGGCGAGACGCCGGGTGTCCACCAGCACGATCGCGCCGATGGCGCCGCGCACCAGGTCGTCCCACATGAACCAGAAGCGGTCCTGGCCGGGCGTACCGAACAGGTACAGGATCAGGTCCTGGTCCAGGGTGATGCGGCCGAAGTCCATGGCGACCGTCGTGGTCGTCTTGTCCCCGGTGTGGGTGAGGTCGTCGATGCCCGCCGAAGCAGACGTCATGACGGCCTCCGTGCGCAGCGGGTTGATCTCCGAAACGGCCCCGACGAACGTGGTCTTGCCCACGCCGAAGCCACCCGCCACCACGATCTTCGCCGAGGTGGTGGAGCGGGAAGGACCGCCGCTAGAGCTTGCGAAGTCCACTGAGCACCCTTTCGAGCAGTGTCACGTCTGGCTGGCCGCCGGCGCTCTCGTCGCCGCCGGGCTGATGGATGGCGACCAGTCCCGCCTCCGCCAAGTCGGCGACGAGGATCCTGGCCACGCCGAGAGGGATGGTCAGCAGGGCCGAGATCTCGGCCACCGACTTGATCTCCCGGCAGAGGTTGCAGATCCGCTGATGCTCGGGCAGCTGGCCCTGCATCTGGTGCGGCTGCGCGGTGGTGTGCACCAGCGCCTCGATGGCGAGCTGGTACCGAGGCCTGGTGCGACCGCCCGTCATCGCGTACGGGCGCACCAGGGGATTGTTCGACGCCCCGGCGGGCGCGGGTTCGGGTGCTCGGCGTTGCGGCTGCACCGGCTGGATGCGCGGGGCGTGCGGCTGGTCGTACGGCGAAGGGCCGGGGCCCTGCGGCGCGTACGGCTGCCGGTGGTGCGGGGCGGAGGGGTAGCCGTACCCACTCTGGACGCCGTCGTTCTGGCCCTGCGCAGGACCGTACGACCAGTCGCCCACGGATGAACCGCCTGGGGGTGTTGCCACTTTCTCCTCCTCCGACTGTGCCTGGCATCCATCGCTGTGGAGCCGCGTCCCGAAACCTTACGGCCCCGGGACGCCGAAACGCACTGTCTGTCCTTTAGTTGAGAAGGCTCCCTTGGAGCTCCGCCCGAAGGTCCGGCGTCAGGACCGTACCGGCCCGGTCGACCAGAAGGGCCATCTCGTACCCAATGAGGCCGATGTCCGCCTCCGGATGTGCGAGAACCGCGAGCGACGAACCGTCGGAAATGGACATGATGAACAGGAATCCCCGCTCCATCTCCACAACCGTCTGGTTCACGCTGCCGCCCTCGAAGATCCGGGAGGCGCCTGCCGTCAGTGACGTCAGACCGGAGGCGACGGCCGCGAGCTGGTCGGCGCGGTCACGGGGAAAGCCTTCGGACATCGCCAGAAGGAGTCCGTCGGCGGAGACCACCACCGTGTGGGACACCCCCGGGGTGTTGTCCACGAAGTTGGTGATCAACCAGTTCAGGTTCTGTGCCGCCTGGCTCATCGGGCTCACACTAACGCTCCTGGTTGTAGGTGCTGTCAGAACCGAAGCCCTGACCGTTCGTTTCACTGCCCGCGCCGCGGCCCCGTTGGACACCGCGTCGCAGGTTGCTCAGCCTGCCCCGGACGTCTTCCGGGGCGCGGGAGACCTGAGGGCCTCCCTGAGGTGTGGTTTCGGCGGCTCCCTCGACCAGGTTGGCCTTGGGGACCCGCCGCGGCAGGCCGGAGGAGGTCACTCCGCCCGCCTTGGGCTTCCGGAGCGATGATGCCTGCTGCCAGCGCTCGTCGTTCGCCGAACGCCAGTCGCTTTCGCCCTCCGGAGTGGAAGCCGGCGACTCCTGGTTCACGCGCCGTGCGCCGTCCGAGCCGTTCGCGCCGCCCGCGGTGGATCCGCGGCGGGGAAGGCCGGCGTCGGTCAGCGCGTGGACGTCGGAGGCAGCCGTTCCCGGACGGTCGAAGCCTACGCTGTCCTGCTCACGCGCGTCAGCGGCCTGCGTACTTTCCGACTCCGGGGCCTGAGCAGGGTACTGGTCCGGGTGACCGTTGCGGTAACCGTCCTGCTGCGGCCAGTCGTCCTCCTGGCGCCGTCCGGCGAAGGACGAGAAGGGGTCGGCGGCACCCGCCGCCGCGCCGCCGTCCTGGACCGGCTCCGCGTAGGAGGGGTCCGGGTAGCCGCCGTTGGACGAGAAACCGTCGTTCTGCGCCGGACCGCCGTCCGGCGCGTAGAACCCCTCGCCGTACGTCTGCTGCTGCGGCTCCCCGTACGCCCTCTGCTGCCCGTTGTCGTACGCCTGCTGGTCGTACCCGGCGGCCTGCTGCTCCTGGTAACCGCCGTCGAAGCCCTGGCCGTCGCCGCGGTAGCCCTGGCCGTCGCCGTAGCCCTGCGGGGCGGCGAACCCGTCCGGGTAGGCGGGCGCCTCGGGGGTCTCCTGGGCGTTCGCGGCGGTCGGCTCGGGCTGTGCCTGGGATTCCAGGGCCGCCCGGCGCTCCTCGCGCATCAGGGAACGGCCGACCGGGTTCAGGCCGCGGATGTCGTCCGGGACCTCGGAGTAGCGGCTGTCGTCGAAGCCCAGCTCCGCGGCGGTGCGCAGCGGCTGCCGGCCGAAGTCCTCACCCGGGAGGTTCTGCTCCGGGATGATCTGCGAGACCGTGAACTCGTCGCGGTCCACCTGCTGCTCGCCGCCGCCACCGTGGGTGATCGCATCGGGCAGCATGACCAGCGACGTGGTGCCGGCCTGCTCGCCCGAGGGGCGCAGCTGGACCCGGATGCCGTGCCGGTCGGACAGTCGGCCGACCACGAACAGGCCCATGCGCTGCGAGATCGCGACGTCCACGGTCGGCGGGTTGGCCAGCTTGTGGTTGATGTCGGCGAAGTCCTCGGCGGTGAGGCCGATGCCCTTGTCGTGGATCTCGACCATCACACGGCCGTCGGGGAGACGGGTCGCGGTGACGCGGACCTTGGTCTGGGGCGAGGAGAACGTGGTGGCGTTCTCCAGGAGCTCGGCGAGCAGGTGCACGAGGTCGGTCACCGCGCGGCCGTGGATCTCGGCCTCGGGGATGCCGGACAGTTCGATGCGCTCGTACTGCTCCACCTCGGAGGAGGCGGCGCGCAGCACGTCGACCAGCGGCACCGGCTGGTCCCAGCGGCGGCCGGGCTCCTCGCCGGCGAGGACGAGGAGGTTCTCGCCGTTGCGGCGCATGCGGGTGGCCAGGTGGTCCAGGCGGAAGAGGCTCTCCAGCTGGTCCGGGTCGGCCTCGTTGTTCTCGAGGTCGGTGATCAGGCTCAGCTGGCCCTCGATCAGCGACTGGTTGCGGCGCGACAGGTTGGTGAAGATCGCGTTGATGTTGCCCCGCAGCAGGGCCTGTTCGGCGGCGAGCCGGACGGCCTCGCGGTGGACCTGGTCGAAGGCGCGGGCGACCTCGCCGATCTCGTCGGTGGTGGAGATCGGGATCGGCGCGACCTTGGCGTCGACCCGGCCGGGGTCGGTACGGGAGAGCTGGTCGACCAGCATCGGAAGGCGTTGCTCGGCGACGTCGAAGGCGGCGTTGCGCAGCTGGCGCATGGAGCGGCTCATCTGGCGGGCCACCATGCCGGCCAGGATGAACGCGGCGAGCAGGGCGACCACGACGGCGGCGCCGGTGATGAGGGCGTCGCGCTGGGCGTCGTCGGCGATCCGGGAGGCCTCGCTCACCGCGGTGTCGGTGAGGTCGGACTCGATCTCGCGGTAAC
Source organism: Streptomyces sp. 12E (assembly GCF_055633275.1). Lineage (NCBI taxonomy): Bacteria > Bacillati > Actinomycetota > Actinomycetes > Kitasatosporales > Streptomycetaceae > Streptomyces > Streptomyces sp. 12E. Next base: position 5,236,324 of record NZ_JBVNCJ010000001.1, read on the forward strand.
CGTCGAACTTGAGGGTGTTCACGGTCCACCAGTTGGCGGGGGTGATGCCCTGGGCGGCGAGGTCGGCGCGCGCGGACGCGTCCGTGGAGGGGAGCCGGCCCAGCTCGGAGATCATCGTCTCCGTCTTCGCGGGCGGCGCCACGTAGTCCGGATCGCTCTGCTCGGCCTCCCGGGCCATGGCCGTGCCCTCGGCCTGGATCCGCTGCGCCGTCTGCTCCAGCTTCTCCGCGTCGGCCTCGGTGCCACCGCCCCTGTACTCCTCGATGGCGATGCGCTCGAGGTAGGCGTAGGAGGAGAGGGCCACGCGCTGGCTGGCGAGCTGGCTGTCGGTCGGGCCGGGCTTCACCAGCAGGTGCATGCCGATGGAACGCTCCAGCGACAGGGCCGACTTGGTCAGCGAGATCGCGTAGACCGTACGTCCGTAGCTGGTGATGTTGCCGGTTCCGAGACCGAGGTCGTTGGCGAACTCCATCAGGGGGTGGGCGACGGTGACGTAGCCCTCCTCGGTCGCGACACCCTTGAGCTTGGAGGTGTACGCCGCGGCGCGCAGCGAGGTCAGCTGGGGCTCGGCCTTGCGGAACAACTCCATCCGGCGCTTCAGGCCGGGCTTGTCCGGCATGTTCTGCGCTGCCTCGTCGAAGGCGTCGGCGGCCTTGTCGGTCGCGGCGCGAGCCTTGGTGACGTCCGGGTCGCGCGCGCCCTTGCCCTGCAGCAGCGGGACCGCGGTGACGTCCCGCTCGTTGTAGAGGGCGTTGGCGTAGGTGAGGGAGGCCTGGACCAGGCGGGCGGTGTTCTCCGCGTCCTCGGCCTCGTTCCAGGTGTCGATCGAGCTCTTCACCTGGAAGCCGCCCATGACCAGGCCGACCAGCACGGGTATGAGCAGGATCGCGTTCAGTCTGGTCGTCACGCGCCAGTTGCGCGGGGAAAGGCGACCTCCGCTCTTGGCGGGTGCGGCCGTCGGCTCGGGACCGGGCACGGGGGCGGGCGCCGCTGTGCGCGGCGGCGGCGTGAAGTTGCCCCGGGCCGACGGCTCGGGACTGCTCTTGCTTCGCCTCACTCGACCAACAACCTCTCGGCGGTCGGCACCATCGTTGTGCCGCTGTGTCTCAGAGCCCGGTGTGCCATCGACCAAGGATTACGTCTTTGACTATTGGGCAGTTCAGGCATTCCAGCATGCCGAGCAACGCTCTTCCAAACATTGGAAGGCTGGAAATCCGAGTGATGTAAGTCCCAGATAAAACGGTCATACAGAGCGAGCACTGGCAAAAGGCGGGCCGTTCGTGCGCGCAGCGGCACCGCGCGACCGCGTCGCGTGTCGGCCTCCCTCGATTCCTCTGCCGAAACGTTATGAACGCAGGGGCCGGCCGTGTCAAAGGACACAGCCGGCTCCGGTGAGGCTACGACAACCGCCGTACGCCGCTTCTCGTTCTGGTGCGGTTCTACCTGAGGCGCGCCATGAGGGCGTGCTCGACCAAGGTGATCAGCGCGCTCTTCGCGTCCGCGCGGTGCCGCGCGTCGGTGGTGATGATCGGGGTGTCGGGTCCGATCTGCAGCGCCTCGCGCACCTCTTCCGGCTGGTACGGCTGCTGCCCGTCGAACCCGTTGAGGGCGACCACGAAGGGAAGACCCGAGTTCTCGAAGTAGTCCACCGCCGGGAAGCAGTCCGCCAGTCGGCGGGTGTCCACCAGGACCACCGCGCCGATGGCGCCGCGCACCAGGTCGTCCCACATGAACCAGAAGCGGTCCTGGCCGGGCGTACCGAACAGGTACAGGATCAGGTCCTGGTCCAGGGTGATGCGGCCGAAGTCCATGGCGACCGTCGTGGTCGTCTTGTCCCCGGTGTGGGTGAGGTCGTCGATGCCCGCCGAAGCAGACGTCATGACGGCCTCCGTGCGCAGCGGGTTGATCTCCGAAACGGCCCCGACGAACGTGGTCTTGCCCACGCCGAAGCCACCCGCCACCACGATCTTCGCCGAGGTGGTGGCACGGTTGTCGGAGACCGTCCCGCCGCTAGAGCTTGCGAAGTCCACTGAGCACCCTTTCGAGCAGTGTCACGTCCGGGGCGCCGGTCGTCTCGTCGCCGCCCGGCTGGTGCACGGCGACGAGACCCGCCTCCGCCAAGTCGGCCACCAGGATCCGGGCAACACCCAGCGGCATGTTGAGCAGCGCCGAGACCTCGGCGACCGACTTCACCTCACGGCACAGATGGCAGATGCGCTGGTGCTCCGGAAGGAGCCCCATGAGCGCTGCCGGATCGGCCGTCGTACTGATCAGTGCCTCGATGGCCAGCTGATAACGGGGCCTGGTCCGGCCACCGGTCATCGCATAGGGACGCACCAGTGGCTGGTCGCCCTCGTCCTCGTACGGCTCCGCGTACGGATCATGAGAGGCGGTGGGCGGGGTCATGGGTCCTCCGGGCGGGACAGCAAGTCGGTCAGTCAAGCCGTCTGACGGGGCCGGTGGGGGGAATGTGGCGGCCGGACGGTGATTTGGTGAGACGGGTGGTGCCGGGGCCGATCAGTGGAGCAGACTTCCCTGGAGCTCGGCGCGCAGGTCCGGGGTGAGGACCGCCCCCGCGCGGTCGACCAGGAGCGCCATCTCGTAGCCGACGAGGCCGATGTCGCACTCGGGGTGCGCGAGAACGGCCAGGGACGAGCCGTCCGAGACGGACATGAGGAAGAGGAATCCCCGCTCCATCTCGACGACCGTCTGGGCCACGTTGCCGCCTTCGAAGATCCGGGAGGCGCCGGCCGTCAGGGAGGTCAGTCCCGAAGCGACGGCCGCGAGCTGGTCCGCGCGGTCGCGCGGGAACCCCTCGGACATGGCCAGCAGGAGACCGTCGGCGGACACGACGACGGTGTGGGACACCCCGGGGGTGTTGTCCACGAAGTTGGTGATCAACCAGTTGAGGTTCTGTGCCGCCTGGCTCATCGGGCTCAACTAACGCTCCTGCTGGTGAGTGGGGTTCGGGAAGGTGCCGGTCTGGGTGGTACCGGCCTGACGACCCTGTGCGATACCCCGACGGAGATTGGTCAGCCGGCCGCGCACGTCATCGGGGGCGCGCGAGACCTGAGGACCGCTCTGGTGCTGTTGCTGCTGAGCCGTGCCCGGGACGAGGTTCGCCTTGGGCACCCGGCGCGGCAGGCCGGAGGTGGTGACGCCGCCCGCGGCCGGCTGTCGGACGCGTTCGGCCTGTCGGACCAGCTCGTCGTTGGGCGAGCTGCGCCAAGCGGTGGAAGCGGACCGCTGCGGGCCGGTGGGGCCCTGCGGCTGCTGCTGTTGCTGGGGCTGCTGGTGCTGTTGCGGCTGCTGGGGTGCCGGAGCCGAGCCGTTGCCCTGCTCCTGTTCGCCGCCGTGGAACCAGTTGGTCTCCAGTGTGTCGTACAGCGGCGTACGGCCGTCGCCCGGGCCGGACGCGGGCGGCAGCGCCCACGCGTCGGACACCGCGCGCTCGTCGGGCCGCCGCGCGGCCCCGCCGTCGCCCTGCTGCTCCGGGTGGACGGGCCGCTGCTGCAGGGCCGGCGGACGCGGGGCGACCGGGCCGGCTCCGTACGCGCCGTTCGGCTGCGGACGCTCGAACTGACCGGTGACGGCCGGGTCCGCGGCGTTCGGGCGCTCCGGGAGGGAGTGACGGCCCATGGCGCCGTTGTCCCGGTCCGGGGTCTGGAACTGGCCGGTGGAGCCGTTGTCGTAACCCTGCGGGACGGGGAACTGGCCCGTCGCGGCCGGATTCTGCCCACCCGGACCGCCCTGTGAGGCGCCGAAGAGGTCACCGCGGACGAACTGGCCCGTGTGCTGGGCGCCGTCCGCACCGGGCTGGGCGTACTGGCCGGTGTTCTGGACGTCGTTGGCACCGGGCTGGGCGTACTGGCCGGTGTTCTGGACGTCGTTGGCACCGGGCTGGGCGTACTGGCCGGTGTTCTGCGGGGCGTCGGCGCCGGGGGCGCCGTAGGCGGGCGCGCCGGGGTTCTGACGCTCGTCGAACCGGGGGATCTCCGCCGTCGCGCCGGGGCCCTGCCGGTCGTCGAACCGGGGCATGGCCGAGGTACGGGCGGCGTCCGGCTCCTCGTGACCGCGCGGGGCGTCCAGCGAGGCGCGCGGCGCCGGCGGCTGGGCGTTCTCGTCGCTCCAGCTGGGTACGCGCGGCTGCTGCTGGTCACCGCCGGGCAGCTCCGGGCGCGCGCCACCGCGCGGCGGCAGCTGCGGACGACGGCCGCGCTCGGACTTTCCGCCACCGCGCTGCGGCGGCACCTGGCCGCGACCGCCACCGAAGGCGTCCTGCTCCTGCTGTCCGCCCGGACCCGTGGCCTGCATGCCCTGCGGGGCGCCGGGCACCTGGCCGCCGAAGCCGGCCGGAGCCGGACGGCCCTGCGGAGCCGCACCGGGAGCGCCCCGGTCGAACAGCGACGGCGTGGAGTTGCCCGGCTGGCCCTGCGGCCCCCGCGCTCCGTCGGGCCGGCCCGTGCCGTCCCGCCCGGGCAGCGCGGCCCGCGGACCCTGACCGGCGCCGAGCCGGCCACCGCCGGACGCGCCGGCGCCGAGAGCACCGCCGACGGACTGACCGGCGCCGGCGGCACGCCGTGCGGCCGCGGCGCCCGCGGCCGCCTGCGCGGCGGCGGGGCCACCGCCGCCGGCGCCCGGCTGACCCGGCTTGCCCTGCGGCTTCTTGCCGCCCTGGGCGACGTCGACGGGCAGCATGACCAGCGCGGTCGTACCACCGGAGTCGGACGGACGCAGCTGGATGCGGATGCCGTGGCGCTGCGACAGACGGCCGACCACGAACAGACCCATGCGGCGGGAGACGGAGACGTCCACGGTGGGCGGCGCGGCGAGCCGCTCGTTGATCGCCGCCAGGTCCTCCGGCGACAGACCGATACCGGTGTCGTGGATCTCGATCAGCACCCGGCCGTCGGGCAGCGCGTGACCGGTGACCTTGACCTTGGTCTGCGGTGAGGAGAAGGAGGTGGCGTTCTCCAGCAGCTCGGCGAGCAGGTGCACGAGGTCGTTGACCACGCGGCCGGCCACTTCGGTGCTCGGCACGGAGGTCAGCTCGATGCGCTCGTACTGCTCCACCTCGGAGGCGGCGGCACGGAGCACGTCGACCAGCGGGACCGGGCGGGTCCACCGGCGGCCGGGCTCCTCACCCGCGAGGACCAGCAGGTTCTCACCGTTACGGCGCATACGCGTGGCGAGGTGGTCCAGCTTGAACAGCGAGGACAGCTGGTCCGGGTCGGCCTCGCGGGACTCCAGCTCGGAGATCAGCGACAGCTGGCGCTGGATCAGACCCTGGGAGCGGCGCGAGAGGTTGGTGAACATCGCGTTGACGTTGCCCCGCAGCAGGGCCTGCTCGGCGGCGAGGCGGACCGCCTCGCGGTGCACGTCGTCGAAGGCCGCGGCCACCTTGCCGATCTCGTCCCGGGAGTGCACACCGACCGACTCCACGGACGTGTCGACGTCCTGCGGGTCGGACTCGGAGAGCTGCTTGACCAGCTCGGGCAGGCGTTCCTGGGCGACCTTGGTGGCGGTGTCCTCCAGCCGGCGCAGCGAGCGGATCATGGAGCGGGCCACGACGAAGGCGCCGACCAGCGACACACCGAGCACGAGCAGGATCAGCACACCGGAGACGATCGCGTCGCGCTCGGTGGCGCTGCGCAGCTCACGGGCCTGCTGTTCCATGTCCTCGAGCAGCGTGAGCTCGATGTTCTTCATCTGCTGGATCTTGGTGGAGCTGTCGTCCAGCCAGTCGCGGTAGGACCGCTTGCCGACCGACGTGAGGCCGAACTCCGAGGCCAGGGCACGACCGGCGTACTCGTCGGTGGCCCTGATCGTGCTGTTGCCCTCCTCGATCGGCAGCAGCAGCTCGGTGGCGGCGACGTCGCCGTAGATGCTCTTGAAGCTGCGGATCTCGGACTTCTGGCTCGCCAGCGCCGACTCGGCGTAGAGCCGGTCGTTGTCGGAGAGCTCGCCCTTGGTGGTGTTGCTGGTGGGCAGCGCCGCGGCGAGGACCGCGCGCTGGATCGACGCGTACTCCTTGGCGGAGGAGAAGGAGGCCAGGGCGCGGGTGCGCTGGATCATCTCGGGGTTGCTGGTCGCCTCCGCCATGTCCTGCGAGAGCTCGACCAGCTTCTCGATCAGGCGGTGGTACCCCTCGACGGTCTGCGTGGAGTTGTCCTTCGACTGGAACGCCGAGTTGCGGATCTTCTCGAGCTCGCCCAGCTCACCGGCGAGCTGCACCAGGTTGTCGCGGACGCCCTTGAGGTCGCCGTCCTTGCTGGCGTCGTCGATCTCCTCGGAGCTGTCGATGAAGACGTCGCGGGCCCGGTCGGTCTTCTCGCGGTAGCCCTTGACCGAGAAGTCGGTGGCCTTGCCGCCGTGCGCCAGCGGGCCGGCCGACTGGTCGCGCTCCTCCTGGAGCGCGTGGGCCAGTTCGGTGGCCTGCTTGGTCATGTCCGTCAGCAGCTTCATGTTGTCGAGCTGCTGGATGTCGTCCATCGACTGGTTGATGCGCAGCGCGCCCAGCGAGGTGGCCGCGACCACCGGGAGGGCGAGCAGCGACACCAGACGGGTCGAGATCCGCCAGTTGCGCAGGGCTATTCGTGGCCCCGGACCGGTCGGATCCTTCGGCGCGGCCGACGCCGGACCCGGTGCTCCGGTCGGCGCGGCGGAGCCTTCGCCGCCGTTCCCGGGCGCGGCCGGGCCTTGGTTCTGGGCGTGCTGGGGCGAGGAGCTGACGGCCTTGGGGCCAGTCCCGCCGTGCGGCTCCGGCTCCGCCGAAGCGCTGCCATCCCTCTTGAAACGTCCCTGCACTAGCGTCGCAACCTCTGAACCAGGCACCCCTCCGCGTGAACGGCGAGGCACGGTGTCGGCGTCATAGGGGCGCCCTGAATACGCCCCCGTGGTGGTCGTGAGTGACCGGCGCTGGTTCCCCCTTCTCGCCCGCCGCTCGGCGCGTCTGTGCGCCCCCTGTGCGCCGGCTCGATCCTGCGGCGGTTCCGTGGAATTCCAGCACAGTGCAGGATCTCCAACAAGGCCCATCGCCTTACGGGTGGGATACGTGACACCACGTGAGTGATGGGTCACCGCGGGTAGAAGGGGGACTCCCGCATAAGGGGCGTATGTCCGCGAGTCGGCAGGGCGGGCCGGGTGTCCCAGTCGCCATGATCAGGAGCGGAATAATGGCTTCAGGTGGCGAATGTCCGATTCCGTCTCATCGGGGGTCGGGTCGAAATGGCCGGTTTGTCCGGTAGTTCGTGAGCAAACTCACACCCTGATCAAGGCCTCCGGCCGCAGTCGGCGGGGAATCGGGTGTTTAGCCTGACGCTTTACAGGGACGGCAGAACCGACAACCCGCGCCCTCACCGGGGTTCCCTACCCCCCTCCGGGCGCCCGTGAAACAGGACAGGGTCGAGCAAACAGTGAAGACGACGATGATGTTCCACAAGATCGCCAACCCGCGGCGCACCACGCTGGCCCACCTGGACGGCGCAGACGGACTGCAGACGCCGGTCCAGCAGGAGCACACCGTCGACCTCCCGGCCCAGACTGCCAACCCCAAGCGCACCGTCCTCATGGAGATCCCGGTCGCGGCCGACGCCGCGCAGTGACACCGGTCCGTACGGACGCCGGCCGCGAAACGCTCAACGCCGCCGAACGAGGGGCGCCCCCACGACGACGGGGGCGCCCCTCGTTGTTGCGCGGGGCGAGGACCCCTGCGCGTTAGCCTGGAGCGTCAGACTTCAGCCGATCGGTCAAGGGGACAAGCATCCCGTGCGCATCGCCAGATTCTCCATCGACGGGAACGTCGCCTTCGGCGCGGTCGAGGGCGACCGGCAGGACGAACTCGTCCTGGACATCATCAAGGGCATCCCGTTCACGGACTTCGAGCTCTCCGGCACCAAGGTCCCGCTGAGCAAGGTCAGGCTGCTGCCCCCGGTGCTCCCCAACAAGGTCGTCGCCTTCGGCCGCAACTACGCCGACCACGCGAAGGAAATGGGCAACGAGGTACCCGACGCCCCCTTCGCCTTCTTCAAGCCCTCCACCTCGGTGATCGGCCCCGGCGACGAGATCCGGTACCCCTCCTTCTCCCAGGAGGTGCACCACGAGGCCGAGCTGGCCGTGGTGATCGGCCGGATGTGCCGCGAGGTCCCGCGTGAGCGCGTCAAGGACGTGATTTTCGGCTACACCTGCGCCAACGACATCACCGCGCGCGACGTCCAGAAGCGCGAGAAGCAGTGGGCGCGGGCCAAGGGCTTCGACACCTCCTGCCCGCTCGGCCCCTGGGTGGAGACGGACATCGACCTCGCCGCCGCGGGCGACCTGACCATCCAGCTCACGGTCAACGGCGCCCAGCGCCAGCTCGGCCGCACCAGCGAGATGATCCACTCCATCGAGGACCTGATCGTCAACATCTCCGAGGCCATGACCCTGCTCCCGGGCGACGTCATCCTCACGGGCACCCCGGCCGGGGTCGGCCCCCTCAACGTCGGCGACGAGGTCGCCGTCACCATCGAAGGCATCGGCACTCTCACCAACAAGGTTGTCAAGCGTGGCTAGCGCACCCTCTCCCAAGCCCTCGACTCCGCTCGCGCAGGGGGTACCCCCACGCGTACGTTTCTGCCCGTCGCCCACCGGTAACCCCCATGTGGGCCTGGTCCGCACCGCCCTGTTCAACTGGGCGTTCGCCAAGCACCACGGCGGCACCCTGGTCTTCCGCATCGAGGACACCGACGCGGCCCGCGACTCCGAGGAGTCGTACAACCAGCTGCTCGACTCCATGCGCTGGCTGGGCTTCGACTGGGACGAGGGGCCCGAGGTCGGCGGCCCGCACGCGCCGTACCGCCAGTCGCAGCGCATGGACATCTACAAGGACGTCGCGAGGAAGCTGCTCGACGCCGGCCACGCCTACCACTGCTACTGCTCCCAGGAGGAGCTGGACAGCCGCCGCGAGGCCGCCCGCGCCGCCGGCAGGCCCTCCGGCTACGACGGCCACTGCCGCGAGCTGACCGATGCCCAGGTCGAGGACTACAAGGCCCAGGGCCGCGAGCCGATCGTCCGCTTCCGGATGCCCGACGAGACGATCACCTTCACCGACCTGGTCCGCGGTGAGCTGACCTTCACCCCGGAGAACGTCCCGGACTACGGCATCGTCCGCGCCAACGGCGCCCCGCTGTACACGCTGGTCAACCCGGTCGACGACGCCCTGATGGAGATCACCCACGTCCTGCGCGGCGAGGACCTGCTCTCCTCCACCCCGCGCCAGATCGCCCTCTACAAGGCGCTGACCGAGCTGGGCATCGCCAAGCGGACGCCCGCCTTCGGTCATCTGCCGTACGTGATGGGCGAGGGCAACAAGAAGCTCTCCAAGCGCGACCCGCAGTCGTCCCTCAACCTCTACCGCGAGCGCGGCTTCCTCCCCGAGGGTCTGCTCAACTACCTCTCCCTGCTCGGCTGGTCGCTCTCCGCCGACCAGGACGTCTTCTCCGTCGACGAGATGATCGCGGCCTTCGACGTCGCCGACGTGCAGCCGAACCCGGCCCGCTTCGACCTGAAGAAGTGCGAGGCGATCAACGGCGACCACATCCGCATGCTCGACGTGAAGGACTTCACCGAGCGCTGCTCGCCCTGGCTCAGGGCCCCCTTCGCGCCCTGGGCGCCGGAGGCCTTCGACGAGGCCAAGTGGCAGGCCATCGCCCCGCACGCGCAGACCCGCCTCAAGGTTCTCTCCGAGATCACGGACAACGTCGACTTCCTGTTCCTGCCGGAGCCGGTCTTCGACGAGGCGTCCTGGAACAAGGCCATGAAGGAGGGCAGCGACGCGCTGCTCCGCACGGCCCGCGAGAAGCTGGACACGGCGGACTGGACGTCCCCCGAGTCCCTCAAGGAGGCCGTCCTGGCCGCCGGCGAGGCCCACGGCCTCAAGCTCGGCAAGGCCCAGGCCCCGGTCCGCGTCGCCGTCACCGGCCGCACGGTCGGCCTGCCGCTCTTCGAGTCCCTGGAGGTCCTGGGCAAGGAGAAGACGCTGGCCAGGATCGACGCGGCGCTGGCCAGGCTCACCGCGTAACCCACAACAGGCCGTGAAGGGGCGGCGTCCGGACGGTTCCGGGCGCCGCCCCTTCATGTTCCCGGGTGCCGTCGGTCCCATGGTGATCCGAGCGGTTGTCCGGGACGTCGACACTGTGTTTTCCGGGGGATGACCCCCGGGCCCCCAGCCGGTCCGGCTGTACCGTCGGTCCCATGGTGATCCGAGCGGTTGTCCGGGACGTCGACACTGTGTTTTCCGGGGGATGACCCCCGGGCCCCCAGCCGGTCCGGCTGTACCGTCGGTCCCATGGTGATCCGAGCGGTTGTCCGGGACGTCGACACTGTGTTTTCCGGGGGATGACCCCCGGGCCCCCAGCCGGTCCGGCTGTACCGTCGGTCCCATGGTGATCCGAGCAGTTGTCTGGGACGTCGACGACACGCTTTTCGACTACACAACCGCCGACCGCGAGGGCATGCGGGCGCATCTGCTGGCCGAAGGGCTGATGGACGGGTACGCCTCCGCGGAGGAGGCGCTGGAGCGGTGGCGGGAGGTGACCGAGCAGCAGTGGGCGCGGTTCGCCGCGCGGGAGGTGGACTTCGAGACGCAGCGGCGTGACCGCACCCGGGTCTTCCTGGGCCGGCCGGAGCTGACGGACACCGAGGCCGACGACTGGTTCCGGCGGTACGTCACGCACTACGAGTCCGCCTGGAGCCTCTTCCCGGACGTGCTGCCCGTCCTCGACGCCCTCGCCGCCAGCCACCGCCACGCCGTGCTCTCCAACTCCAGCCTCCACGTCCAGGACCGCAAGCTGCGCGTCCTCGGCGTCCACGACCGCTTCGAGGCCATCCTGTGCGCCGCGGAGCTGGGCGTCTCCAAGCCCGAGGTCGGCGCGTTCCTCGCCGCCTGCGACGCGCTGGGGCTGCCCCCGGACCAGGTGGCGTACGTCGGTGACCACCCGGAGATCGACGGCCGGGGCGCCGCGGAGGCGGGAATGCTGTCGGTGTGGATCGACCGCGGGAAGGCGTGGGTGGCCGTCGAGCCGCCCGTGGGGCCACGTCGTATCGCCTCCCTCTCCGAACTTCCCGCGGTACTCGCCGCCGATACTCGTTTTGGAGCCCCGTCCACCTTCGGGTAATGTTCTTCCTGCGCCGAGGGGAGCAGGCCGGAAGGCCGGAGCCCCGAGCGTAGAACTAGAACAAGAACCCCTCAGGGGCTTGCGTTCCAGTGGCCTATGGTGTAATTGGCAGCACGACTGATTCTGGTTCAGTTAGTCTTGGTTCGAGTCCAGGTAGGCCAGCTCGCAGAGCTCATCTGCACCCGCGGATCTGATCCGCAAAGCCCCCGTTGTGTAGCGGCCTAGCACGCTGCCCTCTCAAGGCAGTAGCGCCGGTTCGAATCCGGTCGGGGGTACTGGTTCCGATCATCTCGGGACCGCTAGGGCCCCCGTTGTGTAGCGGCCTAGCACGCCGCCCTCTCAAGGCGGTAGCGCCGGTTCGAATCCGGTCGGGGGTACTGACTGGTCTAAACCATCATTGGTCTATGGTGTAATTGGCAGCACGACTGATTCTGGTTCAGTTAGTCTTGGTTCGAGTCCAGGTAGACCAGCAGGATCCGCGGCAACGCGTGATCCACGCCCCCGTTGTGTAGCGGCCTAGCACGCCGCCCTCTCAAGGCGGTAGCGCCGGTTCGAATCCGGTCGGGGGTACACGGTGAAAGCCCTCCACCTCGGTGGAGGGCTTTCGGCGTTCCGGGACGCGCACCCGGGACCGGGGAAGGGCCCGCCGCGGCGTTGAGGCGGACCCGTTCCCGCGGGACGGCAAGGGCGGGGGTTCAGGAGCGGCGCAGGGCCTCGGACAGGCGGCCGGCGGCGTCGATGACGGCTTGGGCGTGCATCCGGCCGGGGTGGCGGGACAGGCGCTCGATGGGGCCGGAGACCGAGACGGCGGCCACCACGCGGTTCGACGGCCCGCGCACGGGTGCGGAGACGGATGCCACGCCCGGCTCGCGCTCACCGATCGACTGGGCCCAGCCCCGGCGTCGTACGCCCGAGAGGGCCGTCGCCGTGAACCGGGCGCCCTGCAGACCCCGGTGCAGCCGCTCCGGCTCCTCCCAGGCCATCAGGATCTGCGCCGAGGAGCCGGCCTTCATCGTCAGCGTGGAGCCCACCGGCACCGTGTCCCGCAGGCCCGAGAGGCGCTCCGCCGCGGCGACGCAGATGCGCATGTCGCCCTGGCGGCGGTAGAGCTGGGCGCTCTCGCCGGTCACGTCGCGGAGGTGGGTGAGCACCGGGCCCGCCGTGGCGAGCAGGCGGTCCTCGCCCGCCGCCGCGGCCAGTTCGGCCAGGCGCGGGCCGAGAATGAAACGGCCCTGCATGTCGCGCGCCACCAGGCGGTGGTGTTCCAGCGCCACGGCCAGGCGGTGGGCCGTGGGTCGTGCCAGTCCGGTCGCCGCGACCAAGCCCGCGAGGGTGGCCGGACCGGACTCCAGAGCGCTCAGGACGAGGGCTGCCTTGTCCAGAACGCCGACGCCGCTACTGTTGTCCATGCAACGATACTTGCGTCTCACTCTGTGAAACGCAAGTTCAATTTTCCGTGGAACCCGCCACTCTGGATGCACGGAAGCAACGCGGCCCGTGGACCACCGGGCCTGGCGGCGGACGCCCGGAAGCAGGGGTGCGGGCGCCGTCTCCCCACAGATCTAGTTGGGCCGGCGCACCACCCGCCGGCCGGAGGGACAGCGATGGGTAGGACACTCGCGGAGAAGGTCTGGGACGACCACGTCGTCCGGCGCGCCGAGGGCGAGCCCGACCTCCTCTTCATCGATCTGCACCTGCTGCACGAGGTGACCAGCCCGCAGGCCTTCGACGGCCTGCGCAAGAACGGCCGCCAGGTGCGCCGTCTCGACCTCACCATCGCCACCGAGGACCACAACACCCCCACCCTCGACATCGACAAGCCGATCGCCGACCCGGTCTCCCGGGTCCAGCTGGAGACGCTGCGCAAGAACTGCGCCGAGTTCGGCGTCCGGCTGCACCCGCTGGGCGACGTCGAGCAGGGCGTCGTGCACGTCGTCGGCCCGCAGCTGGGTCTGACCCAGCCCGGCATGACCGTCGTCTGCGGTGACTCGCACACCTCCACGCACGGCGCCTTCGGCGGTCTCGCGTTCGGCATCGGCACCTCCCAGGTCGAGCACGTCCTGGCCACCCAGACGCTGCCGATGGCCCGCCCGAAGACCATGGCGATCACGGTCAACGGCGAACTGCCCGAGGGGGTCACGGCCAAGGACCTGATCCTGGCGATCATCGCGAGGATCGGCACCGGCGGCGGCCAGGGCTACGTTCTGGAGTACCGGGGCGAGGCCATCGAGAAGCTCTCGATGGAGGCCCGGATGACCATCTGCAACATGTCGATCGAGGCCGGCGCCCGCGCGGGCATGATCGCCCCCGACGAGACGACGTTCGCCTACCTCGAGGGCCGTCCGCACGCCCCGAAGGGCGAGGACTGGGACGCGGCCGTCGCGTACTGGAAGACGCTGAGGTCCGACGAGGACGCCGAGTTCGACGCCGAGGTGGTCATCGAGGCCGCCGAGCTGTCGCCGTTCGTCACCTGGGGCACCAACCCGGGCCAGGGCGCTCCGCTTTCGGCGTCCGTCCCCGACCCGGCTTCGTACGAGGACGCCTCGGAGCGGCTCGCCGCCGAAAAGGCCCTGGAGTACATGGCGTTGGAGGCCGGCCAGGAGCTGCGCACCATCAACGTGGACACCGTCTTCGTAGGTTCCTGCACCAACGGCCGCATCGAGGACCTGCGCGCCGCCGCGGACGTCATCAAGGGCCGCAAGGTCGCCGACGGCGTGCGGATGCTGGTCGTCCCGGGCTCCGCGCGGGTGGGTCTGCAGGCCGTCTCCGAGGGCCTGGACGTGGTCTTCAAGGAGGCCGGCGCCGAGTGGCGGCACGCGGGCTGCTCGATGTGCCTGGGCATGAACCCCGACCAGCTCGCCCCCGGTGAGCGCTCCGCCTCCACCTCCAACCGCAACTTCGAGGGCCGGCAGGGCAAGGGCGGCCGCACCCACCTGGTGTCCCCGCAGGTCGCCGCCGCCACCGCGGTCCTCGGTCACCTGGCCTCCCCGGCCGACCTCGCCGACGCCGACGCCCGTACGCCCGCTGGAGTCTGATCAGTCATGGAAGCATTCACCACCCACACCGGCCGGGCCGTCCCGCTGCGCCGCAGCAACGTCGACACCGACCAGATCATCCCCGCCCACTGGCTCAAGAAGGTGACCCGGGACGGGTTCGAGGACGGGCTGTTCGAGGCCTGGCGCAAGGACGCGTCCTTCATCCTCAACCAGCCCGAGCGCGCGGGCGCGACCGTGCTGGTCGCGGGCCCCGACTTCGGCACCGGCTCCTCCCGTGAGCACGCCGTCTGGGCGCTGCAGAACTACGGCTTCAAGACCGTGATCTCCTCCCGCTTCGCCGACATCTTCCGCGGCAACTCGCTGAAGAACGGCCTGCTGACGGTGGTCCTCGACCAGAAGATCGTGGACGCGCTGTGGGGGCTCACCGAAGCCGACCCCACGGCGGAGATCACCGTCGACCTCCAGGCCCGCGAGGTGCGCGCCGAGGGCATCACCGCCCCCTTCGAGCTCGACGAGAACTCCCGCTGGCGACTGCTGAACGGGCTCGACGACATCTCCATCACGCTGCAGAACGAGCCGGACATCGCCGCGTACGAGGCGAAGCGCCCGTCGTTCAAGCCGAGGACGCTCACGGCCTGACCCGCACCGCGGCCGAAGTCCTCACCAGAGGTCGTCTTTCGGCCACCGGAGCACCCTCCCGTACCCCCGATCGCCCCGATCGGGGGTACGGGCACGTCTGCACCCGTTCGGCCCCGCCTGCTTCCTCGAGGATCTCCAACTTGCCACGTTAAGAAGGTGGTTGTTGGGGTACACGTGTCACGTGCCCGTGATCCACGCGTGTGTCCGGACGGCCGTCCGAGGCGGTAGTTGCCCCCTGCGCAGGCGACAACTCGCCCCAGATGGCACAATCTGTGCATGGAACACGACGGCCAACTCCAGCTCTATGCGGCGGTCGCGGTCCGGCTCAAGGAAGCGCACGCGAAGGTGCGCGCACTGCAAGTCCCGGAGGGCGTACGGATGGCGCTGACCCGGAAGCTGCTGGTCATTACGGCCGCGGCCAAACATGATCTCGCCGGTGCGGCAAGGCGTCTGGAGCGGTTCACCGAGGACCTCGACGAGGGCCGATTCCCCGAAGAGGAACGCTGAACCAGCCGGGACAACCGAGTCCGTTGCGGCACAAGGGTGATTAGCCCGTTTCGTGTTTGATTTGCGGTATATATCTGCCTAACGTGCGAAAAAGCTTGAACACTTTCGTTCTGGCGATGTCTCCGAAGGGGAAGACGTGAACAAGGCGCAGCTCGTAGAAGCGATTGCCGACAAGGTGGGCGGCCGCCAGCAGGCCGCCGACGCCGTCGACCACGTACTGGACGCCATCGTCCGCGCGGTCGTCGCGGGGGAGCGGGTCTCGGTCACCGGCTTCGGTTCGTTCGAGAAGGTCGACCGCCCGGCCCGCTACGCCCGTAACCCCCAGACGGGCGAGCGGGTTCGGGTCAAGAAGACCTCCGTTCCGCGCTTCCGCGCAGGCCAGGGCTTCAAGGACCTGGTGAGCGGCTCGAAGAAGCTGCCGCGCGGTGGTGAGGTCTCGGTCAAGAAGGCGCCCAAGGGCAGCCTGAGCGGCGGCGCTTCGGCCACGGTCAAGAAGGCCGCCGCCAAGAAGACGACGGCGAAGAAGGCCGCCACCAAGGCGGCGGCCAAGAAGACCGCCACCGCGAAGAAGGCCGCCACCAAGACGGCGGCGGCCAAGAAGACCACGGCCACGAAGGCGCCCGCCAAGACCGCGGCCCCGGCGAAGACCACCGCCGCGAAGAAGACGACCGCCAAGAAGGCCCCGGCGAAGAAGGCGACGGCCACGAAGGCGCCCGCCAAGAAGTCGACCGCGCGCAAGACCACCGCCAAGAAGACCACCACCCGCAAGAAGTAGCGGGCCCTGGTCCGTCCCTTCGGACAAGCGGCACTCACGCGCCGGGCCGGGCTCCCTCGGGAGCCCGGCCCGCGGTGTGTTCCGGACCCTGACCAGGGCCTCGGGCGGTCAGAACGTCTGGAGCGTCACCAGTGTGATCCGCCGGGCCCCGCCCTCGTCCTCGGTCTCGATGCGCACCCGCTGCCCGGGACGCAGCAGCAGCAGACCCCCCGCCTCGAACGCCGGGGCGTCGAAGGGCACCGGTGTGCCGTCGTCCAGGAGCACCTGACCGCTGCGGCTGTCGGGGTCGTAGGTGTACGCGGTGGCCTGCATGCCGGCAGCCTACTGCTCCGTGACGAGCGACCGCGCGGCGACCGCGGCCGTGTGGGGGCCGACGCCCAGCGCCAGCGCCGCCCGCAGGTCGGCGCCGGTGTCCACGTCCTGCCGCACCGAGTCCACCCCGTCGAGGCCCAGCTCCACGGCTCCGGAGTCCCGGTGCCGGACCCGGGAACCGGGGCCGAAGGACGGACGCAGTTCCCGGCCCCGGCTCGCTGCCAGCAGCGTCGTGCCGAGACCGGCGGCGTCGGCGAGGAACGCGCGCGGGAACGCGGCGGCTGCATCGAGGACACGGGCCAGTTCCGGCGGGCGGAGCGCCGGGAGGTCGGCGTTGAGGGCCGCGACGCAAGCCGCGCGGCGTGCGGTGCCCGCCACCGTCGCGCCGTGGGCGAGAGCCGCGTTGAGGCCGTCGCGCGGCTCGTCCGGGACGACCGCGGCCCCCAGCGCGGCCAGCTCCCGGGAGGCGAGGGCGTCGTCCGTGACGACCACCACATCCCGTACCGCCGGGCAGGACAGTGCGGCCGCCACAGTGTCCTGGGCGAAGGCGAGCGCGAGGCCCGGACGCAGGCCGTCGTCCGCGGTGTCCGAGAGCCTGCTCTTGGCCCGGTCCAGCGGCTTCAGGGGTACCACCAAGGTCCACTGCACGAGTGTTACGTCCCTCTCTTGTCGCGGCCATTGTCACCCGGTGCACGGGGCGGCGAGGGGGTCGGGCGTACGGTGTTCTCGACAGACCGGCGGCTCGGGGCGACACTTGTGCGGCCCGTCGGGCCTCCGGGTCCGGGCCCTGGGCCTGTCATTCGGAAGAGGAAGGTGTACTTGTGCCGCGCCGCAGAATCGGCTTCTGGTACCGCTTCGCCGCGGTTCTCTGCAAACCGCCGCTGGTGGTTCTGCTCAAGCGGGACTGGCGCGGAATGGAGAACATTCCGGCCGAGGGTGGATTTATCACCGCGGTGAACCACAATTCGCACATCGATCCCTTCGCCTACGCGCACTTTCAGTACAACACCGGACGTGTTCCGCGATTCCTGGCGAAGAGCGGGCTTTTCAACAAGGGATTCATCGGTGCCGCGATGCGCGGCACCGGGCAGATCCCCGTCTACCGCGAGAGCACCGACGCGCTCAGCGCCTTCCGGGCCGCGATCGACGCCGTGGAGCGCGGCGAGTGCGTCGCCTTCTACCCCGAGGGCACCCTCACCCGCGACCCGGACGGCTGGCCCATGACCGGCAAGACCGGTGCCGCGCGCGTCGCCCTGCAGACCAAGTGCCCCGTGATCCCGGTCGCCCAGTGGGGCGCCAACGAACTGCTGCCGCCGTACGCCAAGAAGCCCAGCCTGCTGCCGCGCAAGACCCACCGCGTGCTGGCCGGGCCGCCGGTGGATCTCGACCGCTTCTACGAGCGGGAGATGACCCCGGAACTGCTCAAGGAGGCGACGGAGGTCATCATGGCGGCCGTCACGCGCCAGCTGGAGCAGATCCGCGGCGAGAAGGCCCCCGAGACGCCGTACGACCCGCGCCGTGAGCGGGTCGAGCAGCGCCGCAGGACGTATGCGCAGCGGCGGGACGAGCGAACGCAGGAGCGGACGCGGAGCGGCAGGCCAGCCGCGCGGGAAGAAGGGCTGGGCACGTGAGCGAGCCGGTCAAGGCGGCCGTCTTCGGCACCGGATCGTGGGGCACGGCCTTCGGCATGGTCCTCGCCGACGCGGGCTGCGACGTCGTGCTGTGGGGGCGGCGCCCCGAACTCGCCGAGGCGGTCAATTCCACCCGCACCAACCCCGACTACCTGCCGGGGATCGAACTCCCGGAGAACCTGCGGGCCACCGCGGACGCCGCCGAGGCCGCGCGCGGCGCGGACTTCACCGTCCTCGCGGTCCCCTCGCAGACGCTGCGCGGCAACCTCGCCGACTGGGCGCCGCTGCTCGCGCCCCGCACGGTCCTGGTGTCGCTGATGAAGGGCGTCGAACTCGGCTCCGCGATGCGGATGAGCGAGGTCATCGCCGACGTCGCCAAGGTCGGCGCCGAACGCATCGCCGTGGTCACCGGCCCCAACCTGGCCCGGGAGATCGCCGCCCGGATGCCGGCCGCCGCCGTGGTGGCCTGCACCGACGAAGCCGTCGCCCGCCGCCTCCAGACCGCCTGCCACACGTCGTACTTCCGGCCGTACACCAACACCGACGTCATCGGCTGCGAACTGGGCGGCGCCGTGAAGAACGTGATCGGGCTGGCCGTCGGCATCGCGGACGGCATGGGGCTCGGCGACAACGCCAAGGGCTCGCTCATCACCCGCGGCCTCGCCGAGACCACCCGGCTCGGAGTCGCGCTCGGCGCCGACCCGCTGACCTTCTCCGGACTCGCGGGCCTGGGCGACCTGGTGGCCACCTGCTCCTCGCCGTTGTCGCGCAACCACACCTTCGGCACCAACCTCGGCAAGGGCCTGACCCTCGCGGAGACCATCGCGGTCACCAAGCAGACAGCCGAGGGAGTCAAGTCCTGTGAGTCGGTGCTGGACCTGGCCCGCCGGCACGGCGTCGACATGCCGCTCACCGAAACGGTCGTCTCCATCGTGCACGAGGGCAAGCCCCCGGTGGTCGCCGTCGAGGAACTGATGTCGCGCAGCGCGAAGCCCGAACGACGCTGAGCGACGGCCCCCTCCGTTCGGCTCACGCACGGCGTTGCGGGCGCTGTGTCCCGGCACCGCGGGCAGGTACTCTCATCGCGATATGAGCACCGAGAACCTCCCCCAGAGCCCCGAGCAGCCGTCCCGCAAGCCGCGTGTGGCCGTCGTGTTCGGCGGGCGCAGCTCCGAACACGGGATCTCCGTGGTCACCGCAGGAGCCGTCCTCAAGGCCATCGACCGGACCGCGTACGACGTCCTGCCGATCGGCATCACCCAGGACGGCCGCTGGGCGCTCACCGCCGACGAGCCGGAACGCATGGCGATCAGCGACCGCCGTACGCCCAGCGTCGACCAGCTCGCCGAGTCGGCGGAGGGCGGTGTGGTGCTCCCCGTCGACCCCGCCAACCGCGAAGTCGTCTACAGCGAGCCGGGCTCGGTGCCCAAGGCGCTGGGCGAGGTCGACGTGGTCTTCCCGGTGCTGCACGGCCCCTACGGTGAGGACGGCACCCTCCAGGGGCTCCTGGAGCTCTCCGGCGTCCCTTACGTCGGCTCGGGCGTGCTCGCCTCGGCCGTCGGCCAGGACAAGGAGTACATGAAGCGGGTGTTCACCTCCTTCGGGCTGAAGGTCGGCCCGTACGTGGTGATCCGGCCGCGCGAGTGGGAGCGGGACGAGTCCGCCGCCCGCGGGAAGATCGTCGACTTCGCCGGTGAGCACGGCTGGCCGCTGTTCGTGAAGCCCGCGCGCGCCGGCTCGTCGATCGGCATCACCAAGGTCGACGACCTGTCCGGTCTGGACGAGGCGATCGCCGAGGCCCGGCGTCACGACCCGAAGATCCTCGTCGAGGCGGCGCTGCGCGGCCGGGAGATCGAGTGCGGTGTGCTGGAGTTCGAGGACGGCCCGCGCGCTTCGCTGCCGGCCGAGATCCCGCCGCCCGACGCGCACGCGTACTACGACTTCGAGGCCAAGTACATCGACTCCACGCCCGGCATCGTGCCCGCGCCGCTGACCGACGAGGAGACGGCCGAGGTGCGGCGGCTCGCGGTGGAGGCGTTCGACGCGGCCTCCTGCGAAGGGCTGGTCCGTGCGGACTTCTTCCTCACCGAGGACGGCGAGTTCGTGATCAACGAGATCAACACCATGCCCGGCTTCACGCCCATCTCGATGTACCCGCAGATGTGGCAGGCCACCGGGGTGAGCTACCCGGAGCTGGTCGACCTGCTGGTGCGGGCGGCACTGCGCCGGCCGACCGGACTGCGCTGAGCCGCGTACGCACGCGTCAGGGGGCGATCCCCTCGGGGATCGTCTTCTTGAGTGCCGGGGCGAGGTCGATCAGCACGCCCGTGCTGTCCCGCCCGTCGACCACCTCGACCTCGACGTACGCCTCGCGGTTGGCGGTGGTGAAGCGCTGCACGTCGTCGCCCGGCGTCTCCATGAGCCAGTCGACGCCGTTCACTCCGCCCGGCACCGCGTCGGCGTCGTTGCCGTTGGCCACCTTCGGGTCGGTCATCTTCGGCGGTCGTTCGACACCGCACCGCAGTATGATCGCCACGCCGCCCCAGCCCGCGGTCAGTTCGGACGCGGGTTCGGGATCGTCGCGACTCTCACCGTCCACCTTCGCCGGCAGGGCCTCGTCCAGGTTCTGACACAGTTCGGTGACCTTCGCGTCCGGGCGGGGAACCGCCGCGGACGCGCCGTCGTCTGCCGAGGAGCAGCCCGCGACGGTGATCAGTACCGCGAGCGCGGACAGGGCGTGCCGGTGACGGGAAGAGTTCACCGGCACAGGGTAGACGGGGGCTACAGATGGACGACCGGGCAGGTCAGGGTTCGGGTGATGCCGTCCACTTGCTGGATTTTGGCGACCACCATGCGACCCAGTTCGTCGACGGTGTCGGCCTGGGCGCGCACGATCACGTCGTACGGTCCGGTCACGTCCTCGGCCTGGACGACTCCAGGGATCTTGCCGATCAGCTCGGCGACGGTCGAGGCCTTGCCGACCTCCGTCTGGATCAGGATGTACGCCTGTACCACGGAACCTCCAGGGCGGCCACGAGGATCATGTGGGGAAAAGGAACGCCACGGTATCGCGTCGCCGCTCCTCGCGGGGAGACCTGCGGGAACCGGGCCTTGCGCGCCGGGGTACAGGCACGAGGGAAGTTGGCGGTCACTTCGACCGTAGCGAGGACTCGAAGGACTCGCGACCGGGCACGGACAGGGATAGAAGGGTCGAAAGGGAAATGAAGGGCACTGTTGGTGAGCTCGGGGAGTTCGGGCTCATCAGGGAGCTCACCTCCCGTCTCACCACCACCCCGGCGGTCCGGGTCGGTCCCGGCGACGACGCCGCGGTGGTCTCCGCGCCCGACCGCAGGGTCGTGGCCAGCACCGACATCCTGGTGGAGGGCCGGCACTTCCGGCGCGACTGGTCCACGGCCTACGACGTCGGCCGCAAGGCCGCCGCACAGAACCTCGCCGACATCGCCGCCATGGGCGCCGTGCCGACCGCGCTGCTGCTCGGCCTCGTCGTCCCGGCGGAACTGCCGGTGACCTGGCCCAGCGAGCTGATGGACGGCCTGCGCGACGAGTGCCAGGTGGCCGGCGCCGCGGTCGTCGGCGGCGATGTCGTGCGCGGCGACGCGATCATGGTGTCGATCACCGCGCTCGGCGATCTGCGCAACCAGGAGCCCGTGACCCGGGGCGGCGCGCAGCCCGGCGACCTCGTCGCGGTGACCGGCTGGCTGGGCTGGTCCGCGGCCGGGCACGCGGTGCTCTCCCGCGGTTTCCGCTCGCCGCGCGCCTTCGTCGAGGCGCACCGGCGTCCCGAACCGCCGTACCACGCGGGGCCCGCGGCCGCCGGGCTCGGCGCCACCGCGATGTGCGACGTGAGCGACGGGCTGATCGCCGACCTCGGGCACATCGCCGAGGCCAGCAAGGTCCGCATCGACATCCGCTCCGGCGCGATCGACATCCCCTCGCAGATGAACGACATCGGCCAGGCCGTCGGCGTCGACCCCATGCAGTGGGTGCTGACCGGGGGGGAGGACCACGCGATCGTGGCGACCTTCCCGCCGGACGTGAAGCTGCCCGCCCGCTGGAAGGTGATCGGCGAGGTGCTCAACCCGTCGGCGCTGCCCCAGGTGACGGTGGACGGGGCGCCCTGGACGACCCAGGGCGGCTGGGACCACTTCGGGGACATCGAGTCATGAGCGCTCCGCCCAAGGTGCTCACCGTGGCCGGCTCCGACTCCGGCGGCGGCGCGGGGATCCAGGCCGACCTGAAGACGATGCTGGCGCTCGGCGTGCACGGCATGAGCGTGCTCACCGCGGTGACCGCGCAGAACTCCCTGGGCGTGCAGGGCGCCTGGGAGCTGCCCGTGGAGGCGGTGCGGGCCCAGTACCGCAGCGTCGTCGACGACATCGGGGTGCAGGCGGTCAAGACCGGCATGCTCTCCTCCGCCGAACTCGTCGAGGCGGTGGCCGACTTGATCGCCGGCACGGACGCGCCGGCGGTCGTCGACCCGGTGGGGGTCTCCAAGCACGGGGACCCGCTGCTCGCGGCCTCCGCGCTGGACTCCGTACGGACCAGGCTGCTGCCGGTGGCGACCGTGGCCACGCCGAACCTGGACGAGGTGGCACAACTCGCGGACGTACGGGTCGGGTCGGAACCCGACATGCGCCGGGCGGCCCGGGCGGTGCTGGCGTTCGGGCCGCGCTGGGTGGTGATCAAGGGCGGTCACCTGCCCGGTGAAGCCGTGGACCTGCTCACCGACGGATCCGAGGAGCACTGGCTGCGCGCCCCCAGGCACGACAACCGCCACACCCACGGCACGGGCTGCACACTGGCGTCGGCGATCGCGTCGGAACTGGCGAAGGGCCGGTCCGTGCCGGAGGCGGTGACGACGGCCAAGGCCTACGTCACCGGAGCCATAGCGTCCGGCTTCGCGTTGGGCGGGGGAATCGGACCGGTGGACCACGCCTGGAACCTGAACCCGCCGCGCTGACCGCGGACGACCGCTCCCGTCGTTCCCGCGCCCACCTGTGCCCCCAGAGTGCCTCGAAGGCCTGGGAGGCCTGGGAGGCGCCCCCAGGGCGGCGCGGGTGGGCGCCGGGGGCACCCCCTCCGGGGAAGGTGTCCCGCGAGCGCCGGGCCGCGCGAACACCTCCGGCCCGCACCCACGCGGGGCACCTCGTGAGCGTGCCGGACCACAGCAAAAAGCCGGCCCACCCGAGGTGGACCGGCTAAGTGCGGCGAAACCGGCAGTGGCCGCGCGCTCAGCGAAAGCGTCAGCGCGAGACCTTGCCGGCCTTGATGCACGAGGTGCAGGCGTTCACGCGCTTCGGCGTCCCGCCGACCACAGTACGCACACGCTGGATGTTGGGGTTCCAGCGACGGGGCGTACGGCGGTGCGAGTGCGAGATGTTGTTGCCGAAGCCCGGGCCCTTGCCGCAGACGTCGCAGTTGGCAGCCACGGGTCACTCCAAAGACTTCAGATGCACTTACGGTTGATCCCGGCAGGCCGGGATCGAAATTCCGGGCTCCAGGAGCCCTGTGGAATCTGAGTGGCGTTACCGGGTGAGAGGCCCGATCGGATCGGGCAACCGGAGCAGCATACAACGGCTGCATCCGTAGAACGAAACTACCACGGCAGCTCAGGGGCCCGCCTGCGGCCCTCTTCCGGCGGGCGGCGTCCCACGGTCTACGCTGCCTGCCACGGCCGGCAGCTCAGGGAGGCGCAGGTGGC
This sequence comes from Streptomyces sp. 12E, assembly GCF_055633275.1. Taxonomy (NCBI): domain Bacteria; kingdom Bacillati; phylum Actinomycetota; class Actinomycetes; order Kitasatosporales; family Streptomycetaceae; genus Streptomyces; species Streptomyces sp. 12E. The sequence continues at coordinate 5,260,062 of NZ_JBVNCJ010000001.1, forward strand.
GCAGGTGCCGCAGACATTCTTCGATGCTCTCGCGGTGCGTTCCTGGTGCGGTCTCGCGCTCGAGGCGCTGGGGCGGGCCCGTGAGGAGATCGACGCGATCAACGTCTACCCGGTGGCGGACGGGGACACCGGGACGAATCTCTATCTGACCGTCGAGTCGGCGACCGCGGCGGTGGAGGCGGTGTTCGCGGGACACGAGGCCGACGGGGACCGGCGGCCGACGCTGGCCGACGCGGTACGGGCGATGGCGCACGGGGCGCTGATCGGCGCCCGCGGCAACTCCGGGACGATCCTGGCGCAGCTGCTGCGTGGCATGGCCCAGGTGCTGGCCGCGGACAAGGCCCCGGCCCACGCCGACGGGGAGGGGCTGCGCACCGCCCTGCGGCACGCGGCCGACTCCGCGCGCCGGGCGGTCGCGCATCCCGTCGAGGGCACGGTCCTCACCGTCGCCGCTGCCGCCGCCGAAGCCGCCGGCCGGGCGGACGGCGACTGCGGGACGGTGGCGCGGGCGGCCTACGAGGGAGCCCGCGCGGCACTCGCCGAGACCCCGGCCCGGCTGGCCGTCCTCCGGCGCGCCGGGGTGGTCGACGCGGGCGGCAGGGGGCTGGTGGCGGTGCTCGCGGCACTGGTGGAGACGTGCACGGGGGAGGCGCCGCGGGGCATGCCGGCGCCGGGCGGCCCGTGGAGCGGTTCCGTACGCGTCGCCGGTCCCGTGCCGCACGCGTGCGCGGAGGAGACCGACGGCCCCGGCGCGTGCGCGGACGGCGGTGCCGCGCCGGGGCCGGGGCCCGGGGGACCCGCCTTCGAGGTGATCTATCTGCTGGAGGCCGGCGACGCGGCCGTCACGCGGCTGCGCGACCGGCTCGACGCGCTGGGCGACTCGCTCGTGGTGGTCGGCGGGGACGGGCTGTGGAACGTCCATGTGCACGTGGACGACGCGGGCGCCGCCGTGGAGGCCGGGATCGAGGCCGGACGGCCGTACCGGATCCGGATCACCCACTTCGGCGCGGGGGACGTCCGCACCGCCGGGACCGGACCGGCGGCGTCCGGGGAGCGCGCCCAGCGGGCCGTCGTGGCCGTGGTGCCCGGCGAGGGCCTGGCGGGTCTGTACGCGGAGGCGGGCGCGACCACCGTGCTCGCCCGTCCCGGTGAGCCGCCCGCGAGCGGTGAACTCGTCCAGGCGGTACGGCGCGCGCACGCGCGGGAGGTGGTGCTGCTGCCCAACGACGCCGAGCTGCGCCACACCGCCGCCGCGGCGGCCGAGCAGGTCCGGGCGGAGGGTGTCCGGGTGGCGCTCATCCCGACCCGCTCCGCGGTCCAGGGCATCGCGGCGCTCGCGGTGCACGAGCCGGAGCGCCGTTTCGACGAGGACGTGGTGTCGATGACGTCGGCGGCGGGCGCGACCCGCTACGCCGAGGTCACCGTCGCCGAGCACCGGTCCTGGACCATGGCGGGCATCTGCCAGGCCGGGGACGTCCTCGGCCTGGTCGACGGGGACGTGGCCGTGATCGGGCAGGACCTCACGGCCACCGCCGAGGCCGTCCTCGACCGCATGCTCGCGGCCGGAGGCGAACTGGTCACCCTGGTCCTCGGCGACGACGCCCCCGAGTCCGTCGCCGCCCGTCTGGAGACCCGCGTCCGCGAGGGCTACCTCGCCGTCGACACGGTGGTGTACCACGGCGGCAGACAGGGCGCCCTGCTGCTCATCGGGGTGGAGTGACCCGGGCGGGACTTCCGCGCGGAGCCGGGCCCCGGCGTCCGCGTGTTGTCAGTGGCGTGGTGTGCAATGGACCCCGTGCCCGCACTCGACGAACCACTGAAGAAGGTGCTCGGCCCCGCCACCGCGAAGGTGATGGCCGAGCATCTCGGCCTGCACACCGTCGGCGACCTCCTGCACCACTACCCGCGCAGATACGAGGAGCGCGGTCAGCTCACCCACCTCGCCGACCTCCCCATGGACGAGCACGTCACGGTGGTCGCCCAGGTCGCCGACGCCCGTCTGCACACCTTCGCCTCCGCGAAGGCCCCGCGCGGCAAGGGCCAGCGCCTCGAGGTGACGATCACGGACGGCAGCGGCCGGCTGCAACTGGTCTTCTTCGGCGCCGGTGTCCACAAACCGCACAAGGAACTCCTGCCGGGCACCCGTGCGCTGTTCGCCGGCAAGGTCTCCGTCTTCAACCGTCGCCTCCAACTCGCCCACCCGGCATACGAGTTGCTGCGCGGGGACACCGAGGAGACGGTCGAGACCTGGGCCGGCGCCCTCATCCCGATCTACCCCGCCACCGCCAAGCTGGAGTCCTGGAAGATCGGCAAGGCGCTCCAGACGGTGCTGCCCAGCGCCCAGGAGGCCCTCGACCCCCTCCCGGACTCCCTCCGCGCGGGCCGCGGACTGGTCACCCTCCCCGAGGCACTCCTCAAGATCCACCGCCCGCACACCAAGGCGGACATCGAGGACGCCCGCGCCCGCCTGAAGTGGGACGAGGCCTTCGTCCTCCAGGTCGCCCTCGCCCGCCGCCGCCACGCCGACGCGCAACTCCCCGCGGTGGCCCGCCGCCCGAAGCCCGACGGCCTCCTCGCCGCCTTCGACGACCGCCTCCCCTTCACCCTCACCGAGGGCCAGCGGAAGGTCTCCGCCGAGATCTTCGCCGACCTCGCCACCGAACACCCCATGCACCGCCTGCTTCAGGGCGAGGTGGGCTCCGGCAAGACGCTGGTCGCCCTGCGCGCCATGCTCGCCGTCGTCGACGCGGGCGGACAGGCGGCGATGCTCGCGCCCACCGAGGTGCTCGCCCAGCAGCACCACCGGTCGGTCACCGAGATGATGGGGGAGCTGGCCGAGGGAGGGATGCTCGGAGGAGCGGACGACGCCACCAAGGTGGTGCTGCTCACCGGGTCCATGGGGGCGGCGGCGCGGCGCCACGCGCTGCTCGACCTGGCCACCGGCGAGGCCGGCGTCGTCATCGGCACGCACGCGCTGATCGAGGACAAGGTGCAGTTCCACGACCTGGGCCTGGTCGTGGTCGACGAACAGCACCGCTTCGGCGTGGAGCAGCGCGACGCCCTGCGCGGCAAGGGCAAGCAGCCCCCGCACCTGCTCGTCATGACCGCCACCCCCATCCCGCGCACGGTCGCGATGACGGTCTTCGGCGACCTGGAGACCTCCGTCCTCGACCAGCTCCCGGCCGGCCGCTCGCCCATCGCCAGCCATGTCGTCCCGGCCGCGGACAAGCCGCATTTCCTCGCCCGCGCCTGGGAGCGGGTCCGCGAGGAGGTCGCGAACGGACACCAGGCGTACGTGGTCTGCCCGCGCATCGGCGACGAGGAGGACGACCCGAAGAAGGCCGGCCGGAAGAAGTCCGCCGAGGACGAGGCCGAGAAGCGGCCCCCGCTCGCCGTCCTGGACATCGCGGAGCAGCTCGCGAAAGGGCCGCTGCGGGGACTCCGGGTCGAGGTCCTGCACGGGCGCATGCAACCCGACGACAAGGACGCGGTCATGCGCCGCTTCGCGGCCGGCGAGGCCGACGTCCTGGTCGCCACGACCGTCATCGAGGTCGGGGTCAACGTCCCCAACGCCACCGCGATGGTGATCATGGACGCCGACCGCTTCGGCGTCTCCCAGCTCCACCAGCTGCGCGGCCGGGTCGGCCGCGGCTCGGCCCCGGGCCTGTGCCTGCTGGTCACCGAGATGCCCGAGGCGAGCGCGGCCCGGCAGCGGCTGAACGCCGTCGCCTCCACCCTCGACGGCTTCGAGCTCTCCCGCATCGACCTGGAGCAGCGTCGCGAGGGCGATGTGCTGGGCCAGGCACAGTCCGGCACCCGCTCCAGCCTGCGCATGCTCGCCGTCATCGAGGACGAGGAGATCATCGCCGAGGCGAGGCAGGAGGCGGCGGCGGTGGTGGCCGCCGACCCGGACCTGACGAACCTGCCCGCCCTGCGCACGGCGCTGGACGCCCTGCTGGACGAGGAACGGGAGCAGTACCTGGAGAAGGGCTGACAGACTGGGGACAGCCACCGACCAGCACACACCGACAAGGACCGAGGACATGACTCGCGTGATCGCCGGCGCGGCCGGCGGACGCCGCCTGGCCGTTCCGCCGGGACAGGGGACCCGCCCGACCTCCGACCGCGCGCGCGAGGGCCTCTTCTCCACCTGGCAGTCCCTGCTCGGCGGCCCGCTGGACGGCGAACGCGTCCTCGACCTGTACGCCGGTTCCGGCGCCGTCGGCCTGGAGGCCCTGTCCCGCGGCGCCGGGCACGTCCTGCTCGTCGAGGCCGACGCCCGTGCCGTCCGCACGGTCCGGGAGAACGTGAAGTCGCTCGGACTCCCCGGCGCCGAGGTCGGATACGGGAAGGCGGAACAGATCGTCCGTGCCGCGCCCCCGCCGGAGCCGTACGACATCGTCTTCCTCGACCCGCCCTACGCCGTCTCGGACGACGATCTCCGGGAGATCCTGCTCACACTCCGTTCGCAGGACTGGCTCGCCGAAGAAGCCCTCGTCACCGTGGAGCGCAGCACCCGAGGCGGGGAATTCGCCTGGCCGCCCGGCTTCGAGGCGATCCGGGCCCGCCGCTACGGCGAGGGAACGTTTTGGTACGGTCGCGCCGCCTCTACGTGCGAAGACGCACGATGACCGGACCGGAGAGCGAGGGATCACAAGTGCGCCGCGCCGTATGCCCCGGGTCGTTCGACCCGATCACCAACGGACACCTCGACATCATCGCCCGGGCCTCCCGGCTGTACGACGAGGTCTACGTCGCGGTGATGATCAACCAGTCCAAGAAGGGCCTGTTCGAGATCGAGGAGCGGATCGACCTGATCCGCCGGGTCACCGCCGAGTACGGCAACGTCCGCGTCGAGGCCTTCCACGGCCTGCTCGTCGACTTCTGCAAGCAGCGCGACATCCCCGCCATCGTCAAGGGCCTGCGCGCGGTCAGCGACTTCGACTACGAACTGCAGATGGCCCAGATGAACAACGGTCTCTCGGGCGTGGAGACCCTCTTCGTCCCCACCAACCCCACCTACAGCTTCCTGTCCTCCTCGCTCGTCAAGGAGGTCGCGGCCTGGGGCGGCGACGTCGCCCACCTGGTGCCGCCGGAGGTCCTGACGGCCCTCACCGAACGCCTGCGTCGGGACTGACCGCACGTACCGGCCGCCCGGTGTCCACCGGACGCCCCGTGGCCGTACAGTCGTCCCGTCCGTCTCCAACACAGCTGTAGAGAGTGGCGAGCACACGGTGGACGTGCAGAAGAAGCTCGATGAGATCGTCGCCGCGGTCTCCAGTGCCCGGTCGATGCCCATGTCGGCCTCGTGCGTGGTCAACCGCGCCGAGCTGCTCTCGATGCTCGAAGAGGTGCGTGCGGCGCTGCCCGACTCCCTCGCCCAGGCCGAGGAACTGATCGGCGGCCGGGAGCAGATGGTCGAGCAGGCCCGCCAGGAGGCCGAGCGGATCATCGAGGGCGCGCACGCCCAGCGCGGCTCCCTGATCTCCGACACCGAGATCGCCCGCCGCTCCCAGGCCGAGGCCGACCGGATCCTCGGCGAGGCCCGCAAGGAGGCCGAGGAGATCCGCGCGGAGGCCGACGACTACGTCGACTCCAAGCTGGCCAACTTCGAGGTCGTCCTCACCAAGACGCTCGGCTCCGTCGGCCGCGGCCGCGAGAAGCTGCTCGGCACCGGCCCCGGCCTGGACGAGCAGGGCTACGAGGACGAGGACGCCCCCGAGCGCAGCCACGACCCGGAGACCCTGCGCCGCAGCGCCGACGAGTACGTCGACGTCAAGCTCGGCGCCTTCGAGGCGGTCCTCGCCAAGACCCTGGAGGCGGTGGGGCGGGGTCGGCAGAAGCTGCACGGCCGGATCGCCACCGACGACCTCGGCGCCCTCGCCGACGACCCGACGACCGTCCAGCACTCCAGCGACGCCGACTACCTGGCCGACCTCGCGTCCCTCGCCGAGCGGGACGCCGCCCCGGCCGGGCGGCCCGAGCCGCAGCAGCAGGGCTACGCCCGGTCGGAGCCCGCCTACGGCTATCAGCAGCAGCCGGACCCGTACGCCGACTATCCCCAGCAGTACGGCGGACAGCAGGGCGCCTACCCCTCCGTCCCCGGCTACGCTCCGGCGGCGGGCGTCCCCGCCCAGCAGGCCGACCCGTACGCCGCGTACCAGGGCTACGACGCGCAGGAGCAGGCGTACGACCCGGACCAGGGGCAGCGGGCCGGGCACGGCCAGCAGGCCCAGCAGGGCTACGCGCTGGACGAGACCAGCCTCTTCGACACCAGCATGATCACGCCCGAACAGCTGCGGGCCTACGAGCGCGAGCGGGGTCTGTAGGCAGGGGCGGATTGGGACGAGAGCGAAAGGTCCAGTATCCTGGCTCTTCGGTCGCGCTTACGTCCGCGATCCACGCTGCCCGGGAACATCGCGGGGCAGTGGTACCTCTGAGATCGAAGACCGAAAGCAGGAATGGCCCTGAACGCCCGCCTCGACCACCGCAACCCCCTCGTGTTCGACACGCACGAACTGGGGCGGCGTCCTGGTGCGCTGCAGCGCCTGAACCGCACGGTCGACGCTCCCGGGGATCTCGGTATCAAGGGGGTCATCGGAGTGCCGGAAGGCGCCCCGGTGGAGCTGGAACTCCGACTCGAGTCGGTCATGGAAGGTGTGCTCGTCACAGGCACCGCCCGTGCGAAGGCCGAGGGGGAGTGCGTAAGGTGTCTGGAGCCGCTGGAGCAGGAGCTCGAAGCGGACTTCCAGGAGCTGTTCTCGTACCCTGACGCCGACGACCGGGGCCGTGTGATCGCGGAACCGGGCGACGACGCCGAGGACGACGAGGACAGGCTCTTCCTCGAGGACGGCCTGTTCGACCTCGAGCCCGTGCTGCGGGACGCGGTGGTGCTCGCACTGCCGATGCAGCCGGTGTGCCGGGAAGACTGCCCGGGTCTGTGCGCCGAGTGCGGAGCACGACTCGCGGACGACCCGGACCACCACCACGACGCCGTCGACATCCGTTGGGCGGCTTTGCAGGGACTCGCCGGCACCATGAAGGACGGCGAGAAGGACGAGATGAGCGGCGCCGAACCGGGCGTCGACGAGAAGCAGGAGAAGTAGCCGTGGCTGTTCCGAAGCGGAAGATGTCGCGCAGCAACACGCGCCACCGCCGGTCGCAGTGGAAGGCTGCGGTCCCCACCCTGGTTGCGTGCGAGCGCTGCCACGAGCCCAAGCAGCAGCACATCGCGTGCCCGTCTTGCGGCACTTACAACAAGCGCCAGGTCCTCGAGGTCTGAGCGGCTGGTGAGAGGCACTGTGTCGACGCCGAAGAAGAACTCAGCGGACAACCAGGCCTCGTCCCACACGCTTCTGGAAGGGCGGCTCGGCTACCGGCTCGAGTCCGCCCTTCTGGTGCGTGCGCTGACCCACCGTTCCTACGCGTACGAGAACGGCGGCCTGCCGACGAACGAGCGGCTGGAGTTCCTCGGGGACTCCGTGCTCGGCCTCGTCGTCACGGACACGCTGTACCGCACCCACCCCGACCTGCCCGAAGGCCAGCTGGCCAAGCTGCGGGCCGCGGTGGTCAACTCGCGTGCGCTGGCGGAGGTGGGCCGCGGGCTCGACCTGGGCTCCTTCATCCGGCTCGGCCGTGGTGAAGAGGGAACGGGCGGGCGGGACAAGGCGTCCATCCTCGCCGACACCCTGGAAGCGGTGATCGGCGCCGTCTATCTCGACCAGGGCCTGGACTCGGCGGCGGAGCTGGTGCACCGCCTGTTCGACCCCCTGATCGAGAAGTCCTCGAACCTCGGTGCCGGCCTGGACTGGAAGACCAGCCTCCAGGAGCTCACCGCGACCGAAGGACTCGGCGTGCCCGAGTACCTGGTCACGGAGACCGGCCCCGATCACGAGAAGACCTTCACTGCTGCCGCCCGCGTCGGAGGCGTCTCGTACGGCACCGGCACCGGCCGCAGCAAGAAGGAGGCGGAGCAGCAGGCCGCCGAGTCCGCCTGGCGGTCCATCCGGGCCGCCGCGGACGAGCGCGCCAAGGCGGCGGCGGAGGCGGAGGAGACCGTCCGGGTCGCCGAAGCCGATGCCTCCGGGAAGAGCGCCGACGCCCCATCGGCCTCCGCCTGACGAACCACGCGACCCGAGCGCCCGCCCCGCACCGGGGCGGGCGCTCGGTCTCGTCCACCGGTCCTGGGAGGGGACACCATGCCCGAGCTGCCCGAGGTCGAGGTCGTACGGCGCGGACTCGAGCGGTGGGTCGCCCACCGGACCGTCGCCGACGCCGAGGTGCTGCACCCGCGCGCGGTACGCCGTCACCTCTCCGGCGCCGACGACTTCGCGCACCGGCTCAAGGGACACCGCGTCGGCGTCCCCGGCCGCCGCGGCAAGTACCTGTGGCTGCCCCTGGAGGACACCGGCCAGTCGGTCCTGGCCCACCTCGGCATGAGCGGCCAGCTGCTGGTGCAGCCGCACACGGCGCCGGACGAGAAGCACCTGCGCGTCCGCGTCCGCTTCACCGACACCCTGGACACCGAGCTCCGCTTCGTGGACCAGCGCACCTTCGGTGGCCTGTCCCTGCACGACAACACCCCCGACGGGCTGCCCGACGTCATCGCGCACATCGCCCGGGACCCCCTGGACCCGCTCTTCGACGAGGAGGCGTTCCACCAGGCGCTGCGCCGCAGGCGGACCACCATCAAGCGGGCGCTGCTCGACCAGTCACTGATCAGCGGCGTCGGCAACATCTACGCCGACGAGGCGCTGTGGCGGGCCCGCATCCACTACGAACGCCCGACGGCCGGCTTCACCCGCCCGCGCACCCTGCTCCTGCTGGGCCACGTCCGGGACGTCATGAACGCGGCCCTCGCCGTGGGCGGCACCAGCTTCGACAGCCTCTACGTCAACGTCAACGGGGAGTCCGGCTACTTCGACCGGTCCCTGGACGCGTACGGGCGTGAGGGCCTGCCCTGCCGCCGCTGCGGTACGCCGGTGCGCCGACGGGCATGGATGAACCGCTCCAGCTACTTCTGCCCGAGGTGTCAGCGGGCGCCGCGCGTCTCGTCGTAGCGCTCACGGGCCCGCAGCACGGCGTCCATGCTGCCCTCGACGCACTGGATGAGGGACAGCAGACGCCGGGCGACCTCGTGGCCCAGCGGCGTCAGCTCGTAGTCCACGTGGGGCGGGTTGGTGGACCGGGCCTCGCGGTGCACCAGCCCGTCGCGCTCCAGCGCGTGCAGCGTTTGGGAGAGCATCTTCTCGCTCACCCCGTCGACCCGGCGGCGCAGCTCGTTGAACCGGAGCGGGCCCTCGTGGAGCGCGCCGAGGGTCAGCGCGCCCCAGCGCCCGGTCACATGCTCCAGCGTGCCGCGGGACGGGCACGCCTTGGCGAACACGTTGAAGGGGAGCTCCTGCTCCTCCGGGCGCCGCGCCGTCGTCATACGCGCAAGCCTACGTCAGGGCAGCACTGACCGTCGGATCGCGCTGACCGTGGGTCAGTAGCCGAAGTTCTGGGTCCACCACGGACCGCCCGGCCCCATGTGGACGCCCACGCCCAGCGTCTTGAAGTCGCAGTTCAGTATGTTCGCCTTGTGGCCGGGGCTGTCCATCCAGGCCTGCATCACGGCCGCGGCGTCGGCCTGGCCCCGGGCGATGTTCTCGCCGCCCAGGTTGCCTATGCCGGCCGTCTTGGCCCTGTCCCACGGGGTGTCGCCGTCGGGGTCGGTGTGGTCGAAGAAGCCCCGGTCGGCCATGTCGACGCTGAACGCCGTGGCCAGATCGGTCAGCGAGCTGCTCGCGACGACCGGGCTGCAACCCACCTTGGCCCGCTCCACGTTGACCAGCCGGAGCACCTCGGCCCCCGCGACGGCCTCCGCCGATCCGGTCACCGGACCGCTCGTCTTCTTCTCCGGTTCCGGTTCCGGCTCCGGCGTCGCCTCGCGGGACGGCGTCTCCCGCGCGGTCTTCTCCGGGGCCGCCGCGGTCTCCTTCTCCTCCGGAGTCTTCTCCTCCGGGGTCTTCGTCGGCGCGGCCGACGCCGACGCGGAGGCCGGTGCGGACGGACCGGACGAGGCGGAGCGCTCGGTGTCGCGGCTCGCCGGGGTGCCGGCGTCGCGGCTCGGGTTCTCCAGGCTGCCGGACGTGCCGCCCTGCCCGCTGGGCGAGTTGGTCGGCGCTCCTCCGGCCTGCACGCTGTCACCGGAGGCGCTGTCGCCGCCGAGCCGGTAGTTCTCCAGACCGGGCACCGCGCCCGTGGCCACCGCCACCGTGCCGAGGGCCACCGCGGCGGAGACGCCGAGCAGACCGGTACGGACCGGGGCCGCGGTCTTCTTCTTCCGGCGCCGGTGTCCGCCGGAGCGGGGAGCGTCGTCGCCGGGGACGAAGCCGTCACCGGCGAAGGCGTGGCCGATCCGGTCCGGACCCGTCGAGAAGTCGGCGCCCGGGAAGCCGCCGCGGGCGAAGTCCCCGCCCCCGGCGGGGGTTCCGACGCCGTCCGTCGCGTAGAGGTAGGCCTCGCTCCGCGCGTACGTCTCGGCGTACGCCTGCGGGTTCAGATACGGCGCGGTGCCCATCGTGGGCGGGCCGTCCCCCCGGTCGTCCCTCGGAAGCGGGCCGCCGTCGCAGGGGTCGGCATGGGTGACCCCGGTGGCGCGGCCGGCGGCGGAGCGTCGGTGGCGTCCCATGTCCTGGCCTTCCTCGTCCTTGCGGTCGACTCGTGCTGGCGACCAACCCAAACGCGACGATCACGAAACTCACACGAACGAATGAGTTTCATATGAGATTTATGGGTGGGGACGCTACCGCATGGCGCAAGGGCACGGTGTGCCCCTAGTGACTTTGTCCGGTTAGGTTGCAGCCATGAGCGAGGATGTGCGACTGGTCGCCTGGGTGCGAGGGCGTGTCCAAGGTGTGGGTTTCCGCTGGTTCACGCGCGCCAAGGCGCTGGAGATCGGCGGCCTGAGTGGTTTTGCTCTCAATCTGGGCGACGGCAGGGTCCAAGTGGTCGCCGAGGGCGCCCGTGAACGCTGCGAAGGGCTGCTCGACTGGCTCCAGGCCGGCGACACGCCCGGGGACGTGGACGGAGTCACCGAGATCTGGGACACACCGCGCGGTGGCTATGAGGGCTTCGCCATCCGCTGATCCCGCCCGCTCCGGCGGCCCCGAACGCCCCGGACGGTCCGCGTGGCGCGGCCTTCCCGGAGGAAAACTCCTGGTGATTGCCGAGAAGGGCTTGCCGTGGGCGGCGTCGGCGGCCAAGATGATCGCCACGTCCCGAGGACCCGTGAGACTCGCGCCGCCGCCCTCCGTCGGCCGTGCGCGCCCGGTTGTCCGCCAATACGGGGCGTGATCGTGTTGACCCTCAAACTTTTTGGTGAGACGCTGAAAGCCCCGCGCACCTTAGCTGTTTGGCATGGCTGAACGGCAGCACAACTCCAGGCCTGCCAAGCACCGCGGGTGCGAATCCCTCACGACCCACACCGCATCGGTCGGTCACTCATTGTGGAGGACCATCCATCATGGCAAAGGCGCTTCTCGGTTACGTCGGCGGCTCCGACCCGCGACTCCTCGCCGAGATGCGACGGCTCCAGCAGCGTGTCCAGGACCTGGAATCCGAGCTCGTACGGATTCAGGCGGAGAAGGACGCGCTGGCGGCTGCCGCTTCTCACGACAGGATCACGGAGAGCGTTGACGCACACCAGGCGGAGCCTGCGCTCACCTGATCACCTCACCGCTGTACGAACAGCACAGCAGTGGTCGGGCCCGCCCGTCACCACCGCCGAGCAGTCAGAATTGCAAGGGACGCCCCGGCGTCCCTTCTTTCTTTCCCGCCTCCGCGACCTCACCCCGGCACTTGCGCCCCGCGCTCAGCACTCGCTGTCCCGCGCATCCTTTCACCGTCTTCAACGTCTGGTGTGCCCTTCGCGTTCACCCGCGAAACCGGGCGTTCATGGAGTGGGATCGGCCCGGCGGGTAGAGTCCGGCGGCGTGCACCTCAAGGCTCTGACCCTCCGCGGCTTCAAGTCGTTCGCCTCCGCGACCACGCTCCGCTTCGAGCCGGGGATCACCTGCGTCGTGGGTCCGAACGGCTCGGGCAAGTCCAATGTCGTGGACGCGCTCAGCTGGGTCATGGGCGAGCAGGGCGCCAAGTCGCTGCGCGGCGGCAAGATGGAGGACGTCATCTTCGCCGGCACCACCGGCCGCCCCCCGCTGGGCCGCGCCGAGGTGTCCCTGACCATCGACAACTCCGACGGTGCCCTCCCCATCGAGTACTCCGAGGTCACCATCACGCGGATCATGTTCCGCAACGGCGGCAGCGAGTACCAGATCAACGGCGACACCTGCCGGCTCCTCGACATCCAGGAACTGCTGTCGGACTCCGGCATCGGCCGTGAGATGCACGTCATCGTCGGCCAGGGCCGGCTCGACTCCGTCCTGCACGCCGACCCCGCGGGCCGCCGCGCCTTCATCGAGGAGGCCGCCGGCGTCCTCAAGCACCGCAAGCGCAAGGAGAAGGCGCTGCGGAAGCTGGACGCGATGCAGGCCAACCTCGCCCGCGTGCAGGACCTCACCGAAGAGCTGCGGCGCCAGCTCAAGCCGCTGGGCCGTCAGGCCGCCGTCGCGCGGCGGGCCGCCGTCATCCAGGCCGACCTGCGCGACGCCCGGCTGCGGCTGCTCGCCGACGACCTCGTACGGCTGCGCGAGGCGCTGCGGGCCGAGATCGCCGACGAGACCGCCCTCAAGGAGCGCAAGGAGGCGGCCGAGGCCGAGCTGGGGAAGGCGCTCCAGCGCGAGGCCCACCTGGAGGACGAGGTGCGCCGGCTCAGCCCGCGCCTGCACAGCGCCCAGCAGACCTGGTACGAGCTCTCCCAGCTCGCCGAGCGGGTGCGCGGCACGATCTCGCTGGCCGACGCGCGCGTGAAGAGCGCGACGTCCGCGTCCGTCGAGGAGCGGCGCGGACGGGACCCCGAGGACATGGAGCGCGAGGCCGCCCGCATCCGCGAGCAGGAGGCCGAACTGGAGGCCGCCCTGGAGGCGGCCGAACGCGCCCTGGAGGACACGGTCTCCCACCGCGCGGAACTGGAACGCGAACTCGCCCAGGAGGAACGGCGCCTGAAGGACGTCGCGCGGGCCATCGCCGACCGGCGCGAAGGGCTCGCCCGGCTCAAGGGGCAGGTGGGCGCGGCCCGTTCGCGTGCCGCCGCGGCCCAGGCCGAGATCGAGCGGCTGGCCGCCGCGCGTGACGAGGCCCAGGAGCGGGCCGTCGCCGCGCAGGAGGAGTACGAGGCGCTCCGGGCCGAGGTCGACGGCCTCGACGCGGGCGACACCGAACTCGCCGAGCGGCACGAGGACGCCAAGCGGCGGCTCGCGGAGGCCGAGACCGCCCTCACCGCCGCCCGTGAGGCGGTCACCACCGTGGAACGGAAGCACGCCGCGACCCAGGCCCGCCACGAGGCACTGGCGCTCGGCCTGCGCCGCAAGGACGGCACCGGCGCCCTGCTGGGCGCGAAGGACCGCCTCACGGGGCTGCTGGGTCCGGCCGCGGAGCTGCTGACGGTGACGGCCGGCTACGAGGTACCGCTCGCGGCCGCGTTCGGCACGGCGGCGGACGCCCTGGCGGCGACATCACCGTCCGCCGCGGCCGACGCGATCCGCCTGCTCCGCACACAGGACGCGGGCCGGGCGGCCCTGCTCCTGACCGCGACACCGGACCTCCGGGGGGACACGGAGGACGGCGCGACCGGCCACGACGGCCCCGGCCTCCCCGCCGAGCGTCTGGTCGGCGGACCTCCCGAGCTCATGCCGGCCGTACGACGGCTCCTGCGCCACATCGTCGTCGTCGGCACCCTGGAGGACGCCGAGGAGCTCGTCTCCGCCCACCCCCGTCTCACCGCCGTCACCGCCGAAGGCGATCTGCTCGGCGTCCACTTCGCGCAGGGTGGTTCGGCGGGCGCCCCCAGCCTGCTGGAAGTACAGGCGTCCGTGGACGAGGCCGCCGCGGAGCTGGAGGAGCTGGCCGTGCGGTGCGCGGAGCTGGCCGAGGAGCAGGAGGCGGCGGCCGGCCGGCGCCGGGAGTGCGCGGGCCTCGTCGAGGAGCTCGGGGAGCGGCGCCGGGCCGCGGACCGGGAGAAGTCCTCCGTCGCCCAGCAGCTCGGCCGGCTCGCGGGACAGGCGCGCGGTGCCGCCGGGGAGGCCGAGCGGGCCGGAGCCGCCGCGGCCCGGGCCCAGGAAGCTCTCGACAAGGCGCTCATCGACGTCGAGGAACTCGCCGAGCGGCTCGCCGTCGCCGAGGAGACGCCGTTCGAGGAGGAGCCCGACACCGCCGTACGCGACCGGCTCGCCGCCGACGGGGCCAATGCCCGCCAGACCGAGATGGAGGCCCGTCTCCAGGTCCGTACGCACGAGGAGCGGGTGAAGGGGCTCGCCGGACGGGCCGACTCACTGGACCGCGCCGCCCGCGCGGAACGCGAGGCACGCGCGCGAGCCGAACAGCGCCGGGCCCGGCTGCGCCACGAGGCCGCCGTCGCCGGGGCCGTCGCCTCCGGCGCCCGGCAGCTCCTCGCGCACGTCGAGGTCTCCCTGGCCCGCGCCGACCGGGAGCGCGCCGCCGCCGAGGCCGTCAAGGCCCGCCGCGAGCAGGAACTCGCCCGCGCCCGCACCGAGGGACGCGATCTCAAGGCGGAACTCGACAAGTTGACGGATTCAGTTCACCGCGGCGAGGTACTGGGAGCGGAGAAGCGGCTGCGGATGGAGCAGCTGGAGACCAGGGCGCTGGAGGAACTGGGTGTGGAACCGGCAGGGCTGGTGTCGGAGTACGGCCCGCACCAGCCGGTGCCGCCCTCGCCCCCCGCCGAGGGCGAGCAGCTGCCGGAGGACCCGGAGCACCCGCGCAACCGGCCCCGCCCCTTCGTCCGGGCCGAGCAGGAGAAACGCCTGAAGGCCGCCGAGCGCGCCTACCAGCAGCTCGGCAAGGTGAACCCGCTCGCCCTGGAGGAGTTCGCGGCGCTCGAGGAACGCCACCAGTTCCTCAGCGAGCAGCTGGCGGACCTGAGGAAGACCCGCGCGGACCTGCTCCAGGTCGTCAAGGAGGTCGACGAACGCGTCGAGCAGGTCTTCACCGAGGCCTACCGGGACACCGCGCGCGAGTTCGAGGGCGTCTTCTCCCGGCTGTTCCCGGGCGGTGAGGGCCGTCTGGTGCTGACCGACCCCGACAACATGCTCACCACGGGTGTGGACGTCGAGGCGCGGCCGCCGGGCAAGAAGGTCAAGCGGCTCTCCCTGCTCTCGGGAGGCGAGCGGTCGCTGACCGCGGTGGCGATGCTCGTGTCGATCTTCAAGGCGCGGCCCAGTCCGTTCTACGTCATGGACGAGGTCGAGGCCGCCCTCGACGACACCAACCTCCAGCGGCTGATCCGGATCATGCAGGAGCTGCAGGAGGCCTCGCAGCTGATCGTGATCACGCACCAGAAGCGCACCATGGAGGTCGCCGACGCGCTCTACGGCGTCTCCATGCAGGGCGACGGCGTGTCCAAGGTCATCAGTCAGCGCCTGCGCTAGACCGGCACATAATCTTCAAGATCTGAACGGTCTTTACTCCAACGCGTCTCTAAAGTCACAGCACACGGCCTATTGACTTCAAAAGTTGAAGACATAGTCTCTGCAATGTTGCTTTTACCTTCAGGTACCTTCAGTTGGACCTCGAAGGGCTGACCCCCCATCCGGCGATGTTGCCGGTGGCCCGAGGAGTACAACGTGACCAGCACACCGCAGGCACAGCAGTCAGGAGCCAAGGCGGCTCACCCCGAACATCTCGGGCACGTCATCTTCATCGCGGCTGCGGCCGCCATGGGCGGTTTCCTCTTCGGCTACGACAGCTCCGTGATCAACGGTGCCGTCGAGGCCATCCGCGGCCGCTACGACATCGGCTCCGCCGCGCTCGCGCAAGTCATCGCCATCGCCCTGATCGGCTGTGCCGTCGGCGCCGCGACCGCCGGCCGCATAGCCGACCGCATCGGCCGCATCCGGTGCATGCAGATCGCCGCGGTCCTGTTCACCGTCAGCGCCGTCGGCTCCGCGCTGCCCTTCGCGCTGTGGGACCTCGCCTTCTGGCGCGTCGTCGGCGGCTTCGCCATCGGCATGGCCTCCGTCATCGGCCCGGCCTACATCGCCGAGGTCGCCCCGCCCGCCTACCGCGGCCGGCTCGGCTCCTTCCAGCAGGCCGCGATCGTCGTCGGCATCGCCGTGTCCCAGCTGGTCAACTGGGGCATCCTCAACGCCGCCGACGGCGACCAGCGCGGTGAGCTGATGGGCCTGGAGGCCTGGCAGGTCATGCTCGGCGTCATGGTGATCCCGGCGGTCCTCTACGGCCTGCTCTCCTTCGCCATCCCCGAGTCCCCGCGCTACCTGATCTCCGTCGGCAAGCACGAGCGCGCCCGGCAGATCCTCGAGGAGGTCGAGGGCAAGGACATCGACCTGACCGCCCGCGTCACCGAGATCGAGTCGGCGATGCACCGCGAGGAGAAGTCCAGCTTCAAGGACCTGCTCGGCGGCAGCTTCTTCTTCAAGCCGATCGTCTGGATCGGCATCGGCCTGTCGGTGTTCCAGCAGTTCGTCGGCATCAACGTCGCGTTCTACTACTCCTCGACGCTGTGGCAGTCGGTCGGAGTCGACCCGACGGACTCGTTCTTCTACTCGTTCACCACGTCGATCATCAACATCGTCGGCACCGTCATCGCGATGATCTTCGTCGACCGCATCGGCCGCAAGCCGCTCGCGATCATCGGCTCCGTCGGCATGGTGATCGGTCTCGCCCTCGAGGCCTGGGCCTTCTCAGCCGACCTCGTCGACGGAGCGCTGCCGGCCACCCAGGGCTGGGTCGCCCTGATCGCCGCGCACGTCTTCGTCCTCTTCTTCGCCCTGTCGTGGGGCGTGGTCGTCTGGGTCATGCTCGGCGAGATGTTCCCCAACCGGCTCCGCGCCGCCGCCCTCGGCGTCGCCGCCGCCGCGCAGTGGGTCGCCAACTGGGCCATCACCGCGAGCTTCCCCTCGCTGGCCGACTGGAACCTGTCGGTCACCTACGTGATCTACACGGTCTTCGCCGCGCTCTCCATCCCGTTCGTCCTGAAGTTCGTGAAGGAGACGAAGGGCAAGACGTTGGAGGAGATGGGCTGAGCAGCCCTCCTGGTCCGAGGAGGAGGGCTCAGGTCCCCGCCGCCCTCTCCTCGCACCCTCGCCGCCCTCGTCCGGGTCACTCGGGCGAGGGCGGCGGTGCGTTCTCCCCGGGGCCCCCGGTCATCGGGCGCGGGCCTTCGCGGGCCCCGCGCGTACAACGAACGGCCTCGTGAGAGGTCGCGCCATACTGGGGCTGTTATGGACATCGTCATCCTTGCTGTAGTCATCGCCGTGGTCGTGCTCGGCGCGCTCGGCGGGCTCATCGTCGGCAGCCGGCGCAGGAAGCCGCTGCCCCCGCCGCCGCCCGCCGCGCCCGACATCACCGCCCCTCCGGCCGAGCCGCACGTCGGCGAAGAGGCCGAGACGCCGCGGGAGGGACCGCGGCGCACCATCGAGGAGGTTGATCTTCCGGCGGGCGCCGGTCCCGTCGTCATCGAGGAACCGCCCGCCGCCGAGGCTCCCGAGATCGAGATCCCGGAGCCCACCGCCGGCCGTCTGGTCCGGCTGCGCGCCCGTCTCTCCCGCTCACAGAACGCCCTGGGCAAGGGCCTGCTCACCCTGCTGTCCCGCGAGCACCTCGACGAGGACACCTGGGAGGAGATCGAGGACACCCTGCTCACCGCCGACGTCGGTGTGCAGCCCACCCAGGAGCTGGTCGAGCGGCTGCGCGAGCGCGTGAAGGTGCTCGGCACCCGCACCCCCGAGGAGCTGCGCGGACTGCTCCGCGAGGAGCTGATCACACTGGTCGGCCCCGAGATGGACCGCACCGTGCACACCGAGAACCCGGCCGGCGGCCCCGGCGTCGTGATGGTCGTCGGCGTCAACGGCACCGGCAAGACCACCACCACCGGCAAGCTCGCCCGCGTCCTGGTCGCCGACGGCAACACCGTCGTGCTCGGCGCCGCCGACACCTTCCGCGCCGCCGCCGCCGACCAGCTGCAGACCTGGGGCGAGCGGGTCGGCGCCCACACCGTGCGCGGCCCGGAGGGTGGTGACCCGGCCTCCGTCGCCTTCGACGCGGTCAAGGAGGGCAAGGAGATGGCCGCCGGCGCCGTGCTCATCGACACCGCGGGCCGGCTGCACACCAAGACCGGCCTCATGGACGAGCTCGGCAAGGTCAAGCGGGTCGTGGAGAAGCAGGCCCCGCTGGACGAGGTGCTGCTCGTGCTCGACGCCACCACCGGTCAGAACGGTCTGGTCCAGGCCCGGGTCTTCGCCGAGGTCGTCGACATCACCGGCATCGTGCTCACCAAGCTGGACGGCACGGCCAAGGGCGGCATCGTGATCGCCGTGCAGCGCGAGCTGGGCGTGCCGGTCAAGCTGATCGGACTCGGCGAGGGCGCGGACGACCTGGCGCCGTTCGAGCCGGACGCGTTCGTGGACGCCCTCATCGGGGAGTGACCCCGGCGCCCGAGGAGAGCCCGGCAGACGCGAGAAGCGCCCGCCCCCGCACCGGTCGGGGGGCGGGCGCTTCGCCGTGCCGGGAAGGGAGGGCTACACACCCGACCGGTGTGCCACGTACGCCAGCGTGCCCAGCAGCAGGCGAGCCTCCGGTGGGCGGGGCGCCGCCGAGTCCAGGGCGGGGGAGCGGAGCCAGCGCACCGGGCCCAGGTCGCCCCGGTCGGACGGCGGCGCCGTGATGTGCGTACCCGGTCCGAGGCCGCGCAGGTCCAGGGCGGCCGGGTCGTCCCAGCCCATGCGGTAGAGCAGCTCGGGCAGTGCGGCGGCGGCGCCGGGGGCGACGAAGAAGTGGGCGCGGCCGTCCGGGGTGGCGGCGACCGGGCCGACCGGCAGACCCATGCGCTCCAGCCGGGCCAGGGCGTGGCGCCCGGCGGCCTCCGCGACCTCGATCACGTCGAACGCCCGTCCGACCGGCAGCATCAGCGAGGCTCCCGGGAACTCCGACCACACCGTGGTCACCTCGTCCAGCGGGGTCCCGGCGCGGATCACCGGCGCGTGGCCCAGCGGATGCGCGCCCGGCGCCCGGCAGTCGGCGCTCCCGCAGGAGCAGACGCCCGCGGCGGCCCGGACGCCCGGCACCACGTCCCAGCCCCACAGCCCGGTGTACTCCGCCGCGACGGTGCCGTCCGAGGAGCGGCTCCGGCGACGCGAGCCGGACCGGATGTCGCGGATGCCCCGGCTGATGCCGATCGTGAAGCCCATGCCCCCTCCAACGGGTCCGACGCAGCAGCGGTTACTTAGCGAACGGGCAAAGTGACTCTCTGTTTCCGACTTCCCGGTGCCGCATCCCTCAACCGGCGCTTCGAAGCGTCCGAGGTGGCGTGCTCGGCCGAGTGCGCCTTTCGGTGCACCGCTGCATCCACTTTTGACTGTCTCGTGTCAAGTGAATCGTGGGGCGGCGACGGCGAGTTCATTCGAAGGGGTGGCGAATGGTGGCGATTGCGGTTCCGTCATGGTGGGACGGGTGATCGTAGGGTTACTGTGTGTGCACGGCTTCTTGGGGCACATGCACTCGTGGGTATGCCGGAGGCAACTCGGCTTTCCGTTCGAAGGGTGACAACCGTCGGACGAGCCGCCCCGGCGACCGGCATTCTGATAGGGCTTGGCGCACTCGGCGACAAGTGGTCTTCAGGGATGGGGGCGTTCCAGTGAGCGGCAACGGCGGTGGCGGGACGAACGCTGCGAGTGCGGAGAAACGTCCGAACGAGCTGCTCGCGTCGTGGTTCGTCCGCAGCGGCTGGTCCAAGGGCGAACTCGCCCGCCAGGTCAACCGCCGAGCACGCCAGCTGGGTGCCAACCACATCTCCACCGACACTTCGCGCGTGCGCCGCTGGCTGGACGGCGAGAACCCGCGCGAGCCGATCCCCAGAATCCTGTCCGAGCTGTTCTCCGAACGCTTCGGCGTCGTCGTCTCCGTCGAGGACCTGGGCCTGCGCACCACCCGTCCGGCGCCCTCCGCGACCGGCGTCGACCTGCCCTGGACGGGCCCGCAGACCGTGGCCCTGCTCAGCGAGTTCTCGCGCAGCGACCTGATGCTGGCGCGGCGCGGCTTCCTCGGGAGCTCGCTGGCCCTCTCCGCGGGCCCGTCCCTCATCGAGCCCATGCAGCGCTGGCTCGTCCCCTCCCCGTCCGCCCCGCTGGCCCCGCCCGAGGCCGAACCGGTCTCCTCCTCCGCCCGCGCCCGCGGCCGGCTCTCCAGGCCGGAACTGGACCTGCTGGAGACCACCACCGTGATGTTCCGGCAGTGGGACGCCCAGTGCGGCGGCGGCCTGCGCCGCAAGGCGGTCGTCGGACAGCTGCACGAGGTGACCGACCTGCTCCAGGAACCCCAGCCCGAGGCCACCACCCGGCGCCTGTTCAAGGTCGCCGCCGAACTCGCCGAACTGGCCGGCTGGATGTCGTACGACGTCGGGCTCCAGCCCACCGCGCAGAAGTACTTCGTGCTCGCCCTGCACGCGGCCAAGGAGGCCGGCGACCGGCCGCTCGGCTCGTACGTGCTGTCCAGCATGAGCCGGCAGATGATCCACCTCGGCCGGCCCGAGGACGCCCTGGAGCTGATCCACCTCGCGCAGTACGGCAGCCGGGACTGCGCGGGTCCGCGCACCCAGTCCATGCTGTATGCGATGGAGGCCCGCGCCTACGCCAACATGGGCCAGCCCGGCCGGTGCAAGCGGGCGGTGCGGATGGCCGAGGACACCTTCGCCGAGGCCGACGAGTGGGACGAGCCCGACCCCGACTGGATCGGCTTCTTCTCCGAGGCCGAGCTGTACGCGGAGAACTCCCACTCCTACCGCGACCTGGCCTACGTCGCCGGCCGCAGCCCCACCTACGCCTCGCTCGCCGAGCCGCTGATGCGGCGGGCCGTGGAGCTGTTCGGCCGGGAGAGCGGCGAGCACCAGCGTTCCTATGCCCTCAACCTGATCGGCATGGCCACCGTCCACCTGCTGCAGAACGAGCCCGAGCAGAGCGCGGCCCTCGCCACCGATGCCATCAAGGCGGCCAAAAAGGTCCGTTCCGAGCGCGTCAACACTCGTATCCGAAAGACGGTCGACACCGCCGTACGCGACTTCGGGGACCTCGCCGAAGTCGTCGAACTCAGCGAGCGGCTCGCGATCGAGCTGCCCGAGACCGCGGACGCGGTCTGACACCCCCGAGGTACCGCTAGGCCCCGGCCGCGGCCGGCCCTCCCGAACCGCCCGACTCGGCTCCCCCATGCCAGGTCATTCGGAGGCCGGCCGCGGCCGGCACCTTTTCGCGCCTGGACCGGCTCCGCTCTCGCGGATGTGGTTGCCCGCCGTCGTGGTTCCTCAACGGGTGGTTGCCGTGTCCTGCGGTGAAGGTTGTGCCACGCAACGACCAGTGCTGTCCGAATCCGGCGGTTCACCGACCCGTAACACGCCGGGTGCCTTCGTCACGGCGGCGAAACAACGAGGGGCTTCCACCGAAACGGCGCTGCGCGAATCTCATGGCGCATAACCGGCCCACCCCTCAATCCGCCCAAGGCTTCGCCCGCACGGGGCCGTACCAACGACGAGGAGACGCCGATGGCACCAGCCATCACCCTGGCCGCAGACGCGCCCACGCTGTCCGCCGCCAACACAGGGTTCATGCTCATCTGTTCCGCCCTGGTGATGCTCATGACCCCGGGTCTCGCCTTCTTCTACGGAGGCATGGTCCGCGTCAAGAGCACGCTGAACATGCTGATGATGAGCTTCATCAGCCTGGGGATCGTCACCGTCCTGTGGGTGCTGTACGGCTTCTCCATGGCGTTCGGCACCGACTCCGGCAGCCTCATCGGCTGGAACTCCGACTGGGTCGGCCTGAGTGACATCGGCCTGACCGAACTCTGGGACGGCTACACCATCCCGGTCTTCGTCTTCCTGGTGTTCCAGCTGATGTTCGCCGTCCTCACGCCCGCGCTGATCAGCGGAGCGCTCGCGGACCGGGTGAAGTTCACCGCGTGGGCGCTGTTCGTCGCCCTGTGGGCCACCGTCGTCTACTTCCCCGTCGCGCACTGGGTCTGGGGCGCCGGCGGCTGGGCCTTCGAACTGGGCGTCATCGACTTCGCCGGCGGTACGGCGGTCCACATCAACGCCGGTGCCGCCGCGCTCGGTGTGATCCTGGTGATCGGCAAGCGGATCGGCTTCAAGAAGGACCCGATGCGCCCGCACAGCCTCCCGCTGGTCATGCTCGGCGCCGCTCTGCTGTGGTTCGGCTGGTTCGGCTTCAACGCCGGCTCCTGGCTCGGCAACGACGACGGCGTCGGCGCGCTGATGTTCGTCAACACCCAGGTCGCCACCGGCGCCGCCGTCCTCGGCTGGCTCGCCTACGAGAAGATCCGCCACGGCGCGTTCACCACGCTGGGCGCCGCCTCCGGCGCGGTCTCCGGTCTGGTCGCCATCACCCCGGCCGGCGGCGCGGTCTCCCCGCTCGGCGCGATCGCCGTCGGCGTCATCGCAGGTGTGCTGTGCGCCATGGCCGTCGGCCTGAAGTACAGGCTCGGCTACGACGACTCCCTCGACGTCGTCGGCGTCCACCTCGTCGGCGGCATCCTCGGCTCGCTCCTCGTCGGCTTCTTCGCCACCGGCAAGGGCCAGTCCGATGTCGCGGGCCTCTTCTACGGCGGCGGCCTGGACCAGTTCTGGAAGCAGTGCGCCGGTGTCTTCGGCGTCCTCGCCTACTCCCTGGTCGTCTCCGCGGTCCTCGCCTTCCTCCTCGACAGGACGATCGGCATGCGAGTCTCCGAGGACGACGAGGTGGCCGGCATCGACCAGGCCGAGCACGCCGAGACCGCATACGACTTCAGCGGCGCCGGCGGCGGCGCGGCCCGCACCGCGGTCACCGCCCCCGTCGCCCCGGCCGAGAACAAGAAGGTGGACGCATGAAGCTCATCACCGCCGTCGTCAAGCCGCACCGGCTCGACGAGATCAAGGAGGCCCTGCAGGCCTTCGGAGTGCACGGCCTGACCGTCACCGAGGCCAGCGGCTACGGCCGCCAGCGCGGCCACACCGAGGTCTACCGCGGCGCCGAGTACACCGTCGACCTGGTGCCCAAGATCCGCATCGAGGTGCTGGTCGAGGACGACGACGCCGAGCAGCTGATCGACGTCGTGGTCAAGGCGGCCCGCACCGGCAAGATCGGTGACGGCAAGGTCTGGTCGATCCCGGTCGAGACGGCCGTACGGGTACGGACCGGCGAGCGCGGCCCGGACGCGCTCTGAGACACGAGAACGGGAGTGGCCGGGTGACGCGTACGGACGTGACGAAAGAAGCAGAGGACCCGGGACCCGGCGGCTACGCGGCGGCCCGGCTGCGCCTCCTCACCGAGGGGACGCGGTCCGGGCCGCCGCGCCGTACCGCCCTGGCGGACCTCACCGACGACTGGCTCGGCGGGTTGTTCGCGGGGGGCGCGCGGGGGGCGCGCGGGGTGTCCCTGGTCGCCGTGGGCGGCTACGGGCGTGCGGAGCTGTCCCCGCGCAGCGACCTCGACCTCCTCCTGCTGCACGACGGCGGCGACCCCGAGGCGGTCGCCGCCCTGGCGGACCGCCTCTGGTACCCCGTCTGGGACCTGGGACTCGACCTCGACCACTCCGTCCGCACCGCCGCCGAGGCCCGCAGGACCGCGGGCGAGGACCTCAAGGCGCAGCTCGGCCTGCTGGACGCCCGGCACATCGCCGGCGACCTCGGCCTCACCACGTCCCTGCGCACGACGGTGCTCGCCGACTGGCGCAACCAGGCGCCGAAACGTCTTCCCGCCCTGCGGGAGCTGTGCGAGGAGCGCGCCGGACGCCAGGGCGAACTGCAGTACCTCCTGGAACCCGACCTCAAGGAGGCCCGCGGCGGACTGCGCGACGCCACCGCCCTGCGCGCCGTCGCCGCCTCCTGGCTGGCCGACGCCCCGCGCGAGGGCCTCGCCGACGCCCGCCGCCGGCTCCTCGACGTACGGGACGCCCTGCACCTGACGACCGGGCGCGCCACCGACCGGCTCGCGCTCCAGGAACAGGACCAGGTCGCGGCCGAACTGGGCGTGCTCGACGCGGACGCGCTGCTGCGGCAGGTCTACGAGGCCGCGCGGGTCATCGCCTACGCCGGTGACGTCACCTGGCGCGAAGTGGGACGCGTCCTGCGCTCCCGCGCGGTGCGGCCCCGGCTGCGCGCCGTCCTCGGCGGCGGGAAACCGGCGCCCGAGCGCTCCCCGCTGGCCGAAGGGGTCGTGGAACAGGACGGCGAGGTGGTGCTCGCCCGCGCCGCGCGCCCCGACCGCGACCCCGTGCTTCCCCTGCGTGCCGCGGCAGCCGCCGCCCAGGCCGGACTCCCGCTCTCCCCGCACGCCGTACGGCGCATGGCGGCCGGCGCCCGCCCGCTGCCCGTGCCCTGGCCCGCCGAGGCCCGCGAACAGCTCGTCACCCTGCTGGGCTCGGGGCGTCCCACCGTCGAGGTCTGGGAGGCGCTGGAGGCGGAGGGCCTGGTCAGCCTGCTGCTGCCGGACTGGGACCGGGTGCGCTGCCGCCCGCAGCGCAACGCCGTGCACCTGTGGACCGTCGACCGGCACCTCATCGAGACCGCCGTGCGCGCCTCCGCGCTCACCCGCCGGGTCAGCCGCCCCGACCTGCTGCTGGTCGCCGCGCTGCTGCACGACATCGGCAAGGGCTGGCCCGGCGACCACTCGGTGTCCGGCGAGGTCATCGCCAGGGACGTCGCCGCCCGCATCGGCTTCGACCGGCACGACGTCACGGTGATCGCCACCCTCGTGCGCCACCACCTGCTGCTCGTCGAGACCGCCACCCGGCGTGACCTGGAGGACCCCGCCACCGTACGCGCGGTCGCCGACGCCGTCGGAGCCCAGGGCACCCTCGAACTGCTGCACGCCCTCACCGAGGCGGACGCCCTCGCCACCGGCCCGGCCGCATGGTCGTCCTGGCGCGCCTCGCTCGTCGCGGACCTGGTCGAACGGGCCCGTGCCGTGCTGTCAGGAGACGTCCCGGACGGGCCCGAGGAAGCCGTGCCCACCGCGGAACAGGAGCGCCTGGCGATCGAGGCCGTCGTCACGGGCGCGCCTGTGCTGTCCCTGCGGACCCGGGCCGAGCCGCCCACCGAGCCCTCCGGCGACCCCGAGCCGCTGGGCGTGGAACTGCGCATCGCCGTACCCGACCAGGCGGGCGTCCTGCCCGCCGTGGCAGGGGTGCTCGCCATGCACCGGCTGACCGTGCGCACGGCCGAGCTGCGGGCCCTGGACCTCCCGGACGGCGTGGACGGCTCCGTACTGCTGCTGGACTGGCGGGTCGCCGCCGAGTACGGCTCCCTGCCCCAGGCCGCCCGGCTCCGCGCGGATCTCGTCCGCGCCCTCGACGGCACTCTGGACATCGCCGGCCGGCTCGCCGAACGGGACGCCGCCTACCCACGCTGCCGGGGCGTGGTGGCGCCCCCGCCGCGCGTGACGGTCGCCCCGGCCGCCTCCCGGCACGCCACGGTGATCGAGGTCCGGGCCCAGGACGCCCCCGGGCTGCTGTTCCGCATCGGGCGGGCGCTGGAGGACGCGGCCGTGCGGGTGCGCAGCGCGCACGCGAGCACGCTGGGCGCGAACGCGGTCGACGCCTTCTACGTGACCTCGCCGGACGGCTCGCCCCTTCCCGGCGAGGAGGCGGTGTCCATGGCCCGGAAGCTGGAGGAGACGCTGCGGGTGTGACCTCGTGGCCGTTCCGTGCGCCGGTCGGGCGCGCTCCCCGCCCACACGGGGATCCGCCCCCGTCCACCGACTGCGGCGGGCGGGGGCGATTTGCTCGCCGGGCCGGATACCCTGGAGGGCAGCCCAGAACCGCTCCCGACCCCGAGGACCGACGCCGCCGTGTTCGATACTCTCTCCGACCGCCTCAGCGCGACCTTCAAAAACCTCCGCGGAAAAGGCCGGCTGAGCGAAGCGGACATCGACGCCACGGCGCGTGAGATCCGCATCGCCCTGCTGGAAGCGGACGTGGCCCTGCCGGTCGTCCGCGCGTTCATCAAGAACGTCAAGGAGCGCGCGCTCGGCGCCGAGGTCTCCAAGGCGCTGAACCCCGCCCAGCAAGTCCTCAAGATCGTCAACGACGAGCTCGTCACGATCCTGGGCGGCGAGACCCGCCGGCTGCGCTTCGCCAAGCAGCCCCCCACCGTGATCATGCTGGCCGGTCTGCAGGGTGCCGGTAAGACCACCCTCGCGGGCAAGCTCGGCCGCTGGCTGAAGGAGCAGGGCCACTCGCCGGTGCTGGTCGCCGCCGACCTCCAGCGCCCCAACGCCGTCAACCAGCTGAGCGTCGTCGCCGAGCGCGCGGGCGTCGCCGTCTACGCGCCCGAGCCGGGCAACGGCGTGGGCGACCCGGTGAAGGTCGCCAGGGACTCCATCGAGTTCGCGAAGACCAAGGTCCACGACATCGTGATCGTGGACACCGCCGGCCGCCTGGGCATCGACCAGGAGATGATGCAGCAGGCCGCGGACATCCGCGACGCCGTCTCCCCGGACGAGATCCTGTTCGTCGTCGACGCCATGATCGGTCAGGACGCCGTCAACACCGCCGAGGCGTTCCGCGACGGCGTCGGCTTCGACGGCGTGGTGCTCTCCAAGCTCGACGGCGACGCCCGCGGTGGCGCGGCCCTGTCGATCCGGCAGATCACCGGCAAGCCGATCATGTTCGCGTCCAACGGTGAGAAGCTCGACGACTTCGATGCCTTCCACCCGGACCGGATGGCCTCCCGCATCCTCGACATGGGTGACCTGCTCACCCTGATCGAGCAGGCGGAGAAGACGTTCAGTCAGGAAGAGGCCGAGAAGATGGCCTCCAAACTGGCGTCGAAGAAGGGCCAGGACTTCACCCTGGACGACTTCCTGGCCCAGATGGAGCAGGTCCGGAAGATGGGCAGCATCTCCAAGCTGCTCGGCATGCTTCCCGGCATGGGCCAGATCAAGGACCAGATCAACAACCTCGACGAGCGGGACGTCGACCGCACCGCCGCGATCATCAAGTCGATGACCCCGGGCGAACGCCAGGATCCGACGATCATCAACGGCTCGCGCCGTGCCCGTATCGCCAAGGGTTCCGGTGTCGAGGTCAGCGCGGTGAAGGGCCTGGTCGAGCGGTTCTTCGAGGCCCGCAAGATGATGTCCCGGATGGCTCAGGGCGGCGGCATGCCGGGGATGCCCGGGATGCCGGGCATGGGCGGCGGTCCGGGCCGGCAGAAGAAGAAGCAGAAGCAGGCCAAGGGCAAGCAGCGCTCCGGCAACCCGATGAAGCGCAAGCAGCAGGAGCAGGAGGAGGCCGCGCGCCGCGCCGCGGCGGCGGAGGGCGGCAACGCCTTCGGGCTGCCGCAGCAGGGCGGCAAGGACTTCGAGCTGCCCGACGAGTTCAAGAAGTTCATGGGCTGAGAACCCGTCGCACGGCACCGGGGCGCCCCCTCGTCGAGAGGGGGCGCCCCGGTGCCGTGTCCGCTGTGCTCCCTGTCTCAGGGAACGCGGGCGACGAGGTACCGGAACACGTTCGGCATCCACACGGTCCCGTCCGGCCGCCGGTACGGATGCAGGGCTTCCGCCAGTTCCTTGTCGACCTGCGCCTGATCCGTGGCCGTGACCGCCGAGTCGAACAGCCCGGTCGACTTCAGGCCCCGTACCGCGCTGTCCGCGTCGGCGTAGCCGAACGGGCAGGCCACCCGTCCGGAGCCGTCCGGCCGCAGCCCCGCCCGCGCGGCGACCCGTTCCAGGTCGTCGCGGTCCGCGGGGCGCCAGGCGCCCGTGCCGCCGCCCAGCGGTTCCGCCGGCCCGGTGGCCACCCGGATCACGGACGCCGTGGCGCACCGCTCCGGCGGACCCCAGCCGGCCAGCACCACGGCCGCTCCGCGCCCGGCGAGCGGCACCGCCTCGGCGAGCAGCTCGCCCAGCCGTTCCGCGTCCCCCGCGAGGCAGCCGATCGGCTCGAAGGCGGTCACCACGGTGTACGCGGGCGTGTCCGCGCGGGCGGCCTCCCCGGGCGAGCCCCGCACGATCCGGGTGTCGTCACGCACGCGTGCGTCCCGCTCGTCGGGCAGTAATCGTTCCCGGGCGAGGGCCAGACGGTCGGCACAGGTGTCGACGCCGGCGACCGCGGCACCGCGCGAGGCCGCCATCAGCAGGGCCAGTCCCGAGCCGCAGCCGAGACCGAGCAGTCGTGTCGTGGGACCCACGTCCAGTCGCTCGTAGACGGCCTCGTAGAGCGGTACGAGCATCCGCTCCTGGATCTCGGACCAGTCACGCGCGCGTGCACGCAGGTCCGCACGGGGGACGGCCCCCGTGCGAGGCAGGTGCTGCCGCACGAGCGTAGGTGTCATAGATAAGCGCCCCAATCAGCCGAGAGTTGCCGCAGTGCCCGATTCCCTGGCCCCCGTGCAGTGCGCCCCGCACACCCCCCCGTATGCCAGGAAACTCCGCCCCGGTCGTGTCGTCCAGTGGAATGCGGCGGCGGCTTGGTACTCGCCTGTGCCAGTGGCAAGAATTCACATTCCGGTCATGCCGGCCCGCCCCGTCCGTCATGGCGGAGGTGCCCGTGCGCCGGTTCCGGCCGAGGCCGACGGAGCCGGGAGCGGTTTGCGGCGGGGCGGTGTGCGGCTGCGGGGGCGGACCCGGTAACGTCGCGCCCGTGGCGTGCCCGCCGAGCCGGACGCCGTGTCTCCGCGAGAGCGGCCGAAACACCTCTTGCGCATCCGCGAGCCTCACGCGCACCGGCGCGCGGAGACCGCTTGCGCGCGGGGCGTACGTCAGCCTACGCACCACCTTGAGGCGAGCTGCGAGGCTTCTCCGCAGATCAGCGCACCCGTACTCGTCAGGACACATCAGTGGCAACTGACGGGTACGTGCAAATTATTTGGGATGCCCCGGAATCGGAACACGGAGGTACCCAGGCTCGTTGTCATTACGTGAGCACGACACAGACACCACCTGTTCTCGCCGCAGAGCTGGCGCAGGCGTGGGCCGACATTCAGCGGTACCACCCCGAGCTGCCCGATCTTGCCGCGCCCGAGTCCCTGATCGGGGAGTCGTCGTCCGCGTGCGGTCACGAACTCTCCTTCGAACGACTGCTGCACGAGGCAGTCCACGGCGTCGCCGCCGCGCGCGGCGTACGCGACACATCCCGCGCCGGCCGCTACCACAACCGCAGATTCCTCGCGATCGCCGAGGAGTTGGGCCTGGACCACCCCGAGGAACCGCATCCCAGCAGTGGCTTCTCCCTGGTCACACTCACCCCCGAGGCGAAGCGCCGCTACCGCCCGACGACGGAGCGCCTCCAGCGCGCCCTGAAGGCGCACTCCGCGGCGACCGCGGGCGACACCGCCCGCAGCTTCCGCGGCCCGGCCGCACGGCACGGCTCCTCCGGGGGTGGTGTCCGTGTCAAGGCGGTCTGCGACTGCGGACGCAACGTCCGCGTCGTCCCCTCGGTCCTCGCCCAGGCCCCCATCGTCTGCGGAGGCTGCGGCAAGCCCTTCCGGATCCCGGAAGTGGTGGCGGCCGCGAGCTGACGGCCCCGGCATCTCGTGGATGCCGGAACCACCCCGCCGCCCCGCCGTCACCGCGTCCGTCCGCGCCGCCCCGTCGGCGCGGACGGACGCGGCACCCCGTCGGCGCACCCGCCGCGCGGTCACCGAGACGCCGGGTACCTCCCCAGCGTGCCCACTTTCCCGTACCCCCTCGGTGAAGCGCGCCCCGCAGGGTGTGGCACAATGGCTAGCTGTACTCGACAGTCGCACAGGACCCCTCTCTCCTCCGGCTGACGCGTCCATCGGGCACTCGGGTACCGCAACCCCACGCGGCACATCTCGCCGTGCCCAACCACGTCAATTTCAGGAGAACCCACTCCCGTGGCAGTCAAGATCAAGCTGAAGCGTCTGGGCAAGATCCGTTCGCCTCACTACCGCATCGTCGTCGCCGACTCCCGTACCCGCCGTGACGGCCGGGCCATCGAGGAGATCGGCAAGTACCACCCGACGTACAACCCGTCGGTGATGGAGGTCGACGCCGAGCGCGTGGCGTACTGGCTCGGTGTCGGCGCCCAGCCGACCGAGCCCGTGCTCGCCATCCTGAAGAAGACCGGCGACTGGCAGAAGTTCAAGGGCGAGCCCGCCCCGGCTCCGCTGCTCCAGCCCGCCGAGAAGTCGGCCCGCCCGTCCTTCGAGGCGCTCGGTGGCGACGACGAGGGCAAGGGTGAGGCGATCACCCAGAAGAAGAAGGCTGAGAAGAAGGACGAGGCCGCCGCCGAGTCCGCGTCGACCGAGGCCTGAGCATGCTCGAGGAGGCTCTCGAGCACCTCGTGAAGGGCATCGTCGACAACCCTGACGATGTGCAGGTCGCCTCGCGCAACCTGCGCCGCGGGCGTGTGCTCGAGGTCCGGGTCCACCCGGACGACCTCGGCAAGGTGATCGGCCGCAACGGCCGCACCGCGCGCGCCCTGCGCACCGTCGTGGGCGCCATCGGCGGCCGCGGTGTCCGCGTCGACCTCGTCGACGTGGACCACGTCCGCTGACGCCGAACGCAGCACCGGCTCGGGCCGGGGAAGGCCACTGGGCCGTCCCCGGCCCGCAGTCGTATGAGCAGTGAGTGGGCTCGTCGCAGTCCGACAGGAGATCAAGCACAGTGCAGCTGGTAGTCGCTCGCATCGGTCGTGCCCACGGCATCAAGGGCGAGGTCACCGTAGAGGTCCGCACCGACGAACCGGAGCTGAGGCTCGGGCCCGGTGCCGTCCTGACCACCGACCCCGCCTCCGTCGGGCCGCTCACCATCGAGACCGGCCGCGTCCACAGCGGCCGCCTCCTGTTGCGCTTCGAGGGCGTCCGCGACCGCAACGGCGCCGAGGCCCTGCGCAACACCCTCCTCATCGCCGACGTCGACCCGGACGAGCGCCCCGAGGACGAGGACGAGTACTACGACCACCAGCTGATCGACCTGGACGTCGTCACGGAGGACGGCGAGCAGGTCGGCCGGATCACCGAGATCTCGCACCTGCCCACCCAGGACCTCTTCGTGGTCGAGCGTCCCGACGGCAGCGAGGTGTACGTGCCGTTCGTCGAGGAGATCGTCACCGAGATCGACCTGGAGGAACAGCGCGCGGTCATCGACCCGCCGCCCGGCCTGATCGACGACCGCGCCGAGATCGCCTCCGCGCGGGACGCCGCAGGGGAAGAGGCGTGATGCGGCTCGACGTCGTCACGATCTTCCCCGAGTACCTGGAACCGCTGAACGTCTCCCTCGTCGGCAAGGCACGCGCGCGCGGTCGGCTGAACGTGCACGTACACGATCTGCGCGACTGGACGTACGACCGGCACAACACCGTGGACGACACCCCGTACGGCGGCGGTCCCGGCATGGTCATGAAGACCGAGCCGTGGGGGGACGCGCTCGACTCGGTCCTGGCGGACGGCTACGAGACCGGCTCCCGCGAGCCGGCCCTGATCGTCCCCACCCCCAGTGGCCGGCCCTTCACCCAGGAGCTTGCCGTCCGGCTCTCCGAGCGCCCCTGGCTGATCTTCACCCCGGCCCGCTACGAGGGCATCGACCGCCGTGTCGTCGACGAGTACGCCACCCGGATGCCCGTGTACGAGGTGTCCATCGGCGACTACGTCCTGGCCGGCGGCGAGGCGGCGGTCCTCGTCGTCACGGAGGCCGTCGCACGGCTGCTCCCCGGCGTCCTCGGCAACGCCGAGTCGCACCGCGACGACTCCTTCGCGCCCGGGGCCATGGCGAACCTCCTGGAGGGCCCCGTCCACACCAAGCCGCCGCGGTGGCGCGGGCGCGGCATACCGGACGTGCTGCTCAGCGGCCACCACGGGAAGATCGCCCGTTGGCGGCGCGACGAGGCGCTGCGCCGGACCACCGCCAACCGGCCGGACCTCATCGAGCGCTGCGACCCCGCGGCCTTCGACAAGAAGGACCGCGAGATGCTGTCCATCCTGGGCTGGGAACCGGACCCCGCCGGAGAGCCGTACGGCCGATTTTGGCGCAGGACCGGCGGCGTGGAAGAATAGGCCGCTGTTGTGCGTGGTCCGGCGCGCGCCCCTGCCGCAGGGGGACACGACGCCCGCCCCGAACCGCACGGCATCGATCCCAGCCTCTAGTTGCCGTTGATGACCTGCGGCATCAGCGAAGAAAGCAGACGAAATGTCTCACCTGCTCGACTCCGTCGACTCCGCGTCGCTGCGCAGCGACGTCCCCGCCTTCCGTCCCGGCGACACCGTGAACGTCCACGTGCGCGTCATCGAGGGCAACCGCTCCCGTGTGCAGCAGTTCAAGGGCGTGGTCATCCGCCGCCAGGGCGCCGGCGTGCGCGAGACCTTCACGGTCCGCAAGGTCTCCTTCTCCGTCGGCGTCGAGCGCACCTTCCCGGTGCACACCCCGATCGTGGAGAAGATCGAGCTCGTCACCAAGGGCGACGTCCGCCGCGCCAAGCTGTACTACCTGCGCGAGCTGCGCGGCAAGGCGGCGAAGATCAAGGAGAAGCGCGAGAACTGAGCGCTTTACCGGCGTCATATCGCGGCCGGATAGCATCTGGCCCCGATGGACACCGAAGCACAGCCGACGGAGCGCGACCGCTCCCTCCCCCCGGCCGGACCCGAGGACACCTCGGGGACGGCGGGGCCGGAGGGGCGGTCGCGCTCCGCGTTGGTGCCGCGTTCCGCGCACTGGCTGCCCGGCGGACGGATTACCCTGACCCTGCTGCTCTGCCTGGTGTTCCTGCTGGCGGTGAACACGTTCGTGGCGCGGCCGTTCCAGATCCCCAGCGGATCGATGGAACAGGGATTGAGGGTCGGGGACCGTGTGCTCGTGAACAAGTTGGCGTACCGCTTCGGCGCCGGCCCGCTCCGCGGTGACGTGGTGGTGTTCGACGGCACCGGGTACTTCGGTGCGGCCGACTACGTCAAACGGGTCGTCGGGGTGGGCGGGGACCACGTGGTCTGCTGCGACGGGGAGGGGAGGATCCGGGTGAACGGCCGGTCGGTCGACGAGTCGGGCTTCCTGTACCCCGGCGACAGCCCCTCCACGGTGGCCTTCGACGTCGTCGTGCCCGACGGGCGCCTGTTCGTCCTCGGGGACCACCGCAGCCGCTCCAGCGACTCCCGGGACCACCTCGGCTCGCCCGGCGGCGGCATGGTTCCGGTCGACAGCGTGATCGGCCGTGCCGACGGGATCGTCTGGCCCTTCGGCCACGCCACCCGGCTGCACCGGCCCGACGCCTACGCGCGCGTGCCCGCCCCGGCGACGGACGCGGCGGAGGACGCCCATGGGTAACCGCGGCAAACCGCGCGGAGTCCCGGACAGCGCCGTGGAGAACCCGCTGCCCACCGGCTCCCGCCGTGCGGCCGGCCCGGCCCCCGGACGCAGCCGGGCGGAGCGGCGCAAGCTCCAGCGCAAGGTCAAGCGGCGCCGCAGGCGCAGCGCCATCAAGGAGATCCCCCTGCTGGTGGGAGTCGCCGTCGTGATCGCGCTGGTGCTGAAGACGTTCCTCGTCCAGGCCTTCGTCATCCCGTCCGGCTCCATGGAGCAGACGATCCAGATCGGTGACCGGGTGCTGGTCGACAAGCTCACCCCGTGGTTCGGTTCCAGGCCGCAGCGCGGGGACGTCGTCGTGTTCAAGGATCCCGGCGGCTGGCTCCAGGACGAGCGGACCACGCCGAAGAAGGACGACCCCGTCGGGATCAAGCAGATCAAGGAAGGGCTCACCTTCATCGGACTGCTGCCGTCCGAGAACGAGAAGGACCTCATCAAGCGGGTCGTCGGCGTCGGCGGCGACCGCGTCCAGTGCTGTGACGAGCAGGGCCGGGTCACCGTCAACGGCGTTCCCCTGAACGAGGACTACCTGTATCCCGGCAACGCCCCGTCCACGACGCCGTTCGACATCACCGTCCCCGAGGGGCGGCTGTGGGTGATGGGTGACCACCGGGCCAACTCCGCCGACTCCCGTTCCCACCAGGACACCGACTACGGCGGTACCGTCTCCGAGGACGAGGTGGTGGGCCGGGCCATGGTCATCGCCTGGCCGCTCGGCCGCTGGAGCATGCTGGAGGAGCCGACGACCTACGCCTCCGTGTCGGACTCGGCGTCCGGATCGACCGCTGCCGCCCCGCTGTCGCATAGGGTTGCCCCGGACGATCCCGATGGAATGGTCCAGCTCCCGAGCCCTGCGGAACTCCCGCTCGTTATGGGAGTGGTGGGCCTGCGCCGGGCATGGCGCGGGCGGCGGCAGAGAGTGAGGAGATGGCGTGGGGGATGCGGCGGTTGGCGCACGGTCCGGGCGCGGGGGCGAGGAGCACCGCGGGCGTCCCGTGGAAGCGGCCGGTCCGGCGGCTGACGACTTCGTGAGCTCCGGGAACGGCTCCCCGGCGGGTGGCGGCGACGGACCCGGGGACGAGCAGCCCCCCACGACGCAGGGCGGTTCGGGCGACGGGACCCCCCAGGCGAAGCAGCCCCGCTCCTTCTGGAAGGAGCTGCCGATCCTGATCGGCATCGCGCTGGTGCTGGCGCTGTTGATCAAGACGTTCCTGGTGCAGGCGTTCTCCATCCCCTCCGACTCGATGCAGAACACCCTCCAGCAGGGCGACCGGGTGCTCGTCGACAAGCTCACCCCCTGGTTCGGCTCCGAACCCGAGCGCGGTGAGGTCGTCGTCTTCCACGACCCCGACAACTGGCTGGCGGGCGAGCCGACCCCCGAACCGAATCCCCTGCAGAAGGTCCTCAGCTGGATCGGCCTGATGCCGTCCGCGGAGGAGAAGGACCTGATCAAGCGGGTCGTCGGGGTCGGCGGTGACACGATCGAGTGCAAGGGCACCGGTCCGCTGAAGGTCAACGGCATGGCGTTGAACGAGTCGTACGTGTATCCCGGCAACACCCCGTGCAGCCAGGACGACCAGGGCGGCCAGTTCAAGGTGAAGGTCCCCGAGGGCCACATCTGGGTCATGGGCGACCACCGCCAGAACTCCCGGGACTCGCGGTACAACCAGGCCGACAAGAACGACGGGTTCGTCCCCGTGGACAAGGTCGTCGGCCGCGCCGTCGTCATCGCCTGGCCGATCAACCGCTGGAACAACCTGCCCGTCCCGGACACCTTCGACCAGCCCGGCCTGGCCGCCGGATCGTCGTCCGCCGCGGTCCTGGCGGCCGCGCCCCAGGGACTCGCGCTCGCGGGCGCGGTGCCGCTGGTGCTCTGGCGGCGCGGGCGGTACGGCGTCGGAGAGGGCCGCAGGCAGGGCTGACCCGGCCCGGTACCGCCGGGTAGGGTGCCGCCCATGAGTGGTCAGAGCACGACGCGTACGGCCCCCGGCAGCGGCGGCTCGGGCGCCGCCCGGGCGGGTGGCCGGACCGGGCAGCGGCTGTCCGGGCTGGCCGTGGCTCTGGGTACGGTGCTGTTCCTCGGCGGATTCGTCTGGGGAGCGGTGCTGTACCGGCCGTACACCGTGCCCACCCCCTCGATGGAGCCGGCGATCGGCGCCGGCGACCGGGTGCTGGCCGAGCGCATCGACGGGAGCGACGTCCGCCGTGGTGACGTGGTGGTCTTCACGGACACGACATGGTCGGACCTCCCCATGGTGAAGCGGGTGGTCGCCGTCGGCGGTGACACGGTCTCCTGCTGCCAGGACGGCAAGCTGAAGGTCAACGGCGAGGAGATCGACGAACCGTATCTCGCCGAGGGCACGGCGGCCGAGTCCGGCGCCATCCCCGAGGTGACCGTGCCGAAGGGGCGCCTGTTCCTGCTCGGTGACGAGCGTTCCGGGTCGCTGGACTCCACGGCCCATCTGACCGACGCCGCCGGCGGCACCGTCT
Source organism: Streptomyces sp. 12E (assembly GCF_055633275.1). Classification (NCBI taxonomy): domain Bacteria; kingdom Bacillati; phylum Actinomycetota; class Actinomycetes; order Kitasatosporales; family Streptomycetaceae; genus Streptomyces; species Streptomyces sp. 12E. The sequence goes on from NZ_JBVNCJ010000001.1 coordinate 5,295,986, forward strand.
CCCGTGGCGCGGTCCAGGCCAGGGTCGACGCCGTGGTCTGGCCGGTGAACGGCATGCTCGAGACGCCCACCGGCTTCGAACAGCTCGGTGCGCTCTCCTCGCCGGGCCCGCTCAGGACCGTCGTCGCGCTGGTGATCGCCGGCGCCGTGCTCATCCTCGGCGGAGCCGCGTACGGGCCCTTCGCCAAGCGGGTGGGCGCGTCCCGGGGCCGGGCCGGCGCGGGGACCGCCGATGCCCGCTGAGCCCGTCTTGCCGGTCGGGGAATCCGCTACGGGCGGACCGCGCAGAGTCGCGCGGGTGGTCCTGCTCGATCCGCGGGACCGCATCCTGCTGCTGCACGGCCATGAACCGGACGACCCGACCGACGACTGGTGGTTCACGCCGGGCGGCGGCGTGGAGGGCGACGAGACCCGTGAACAGGCCGCCCTGCGGGAACTCGTCGAGGAGACCGGCATCACCGAGGTCGAGCTCGGCCCCGTGCTGTGGCGGCGGAGGTGCTCCTTCCCGTTCGCCGGCCGCCGCTGGGACCAGGACGAGTGGTACTACCTCGCCCGCACCGCCCAGACCGCGACCGCGGCCACGGCGCTGACCGAGCTGGAGCGGCGCAGTGTCGCCGGAGCACGCTGGTGGACGTACCCGGAACTCGCTCGGGCACATGAGACGGTGTATCCGACCAGACTCGCCGAGCTGCTGCGCACACTGCTCGACGAAGGTCCCCCGGCCGGGCCCGTGACCCTGGACACCGAAATCGTCCGGTGACTCCCGGGACTGGCGCACAATGGTGGGATCGCACGGCTGAAGGGGAACATGCCATGAGCGCCGAGGACCTCGAGAAGTACGAGACCGAGATGGAGCTGAAGCTCTACCGGGAGTACCGCGATGTCGTCGGTCTGTTCAAATACGTGATCGAGACCGAGCGGCGTTTCTATCTCACCAACGACTACGAGATGCAGGTGCACTCGGTCCAGGGCGAGGTGTTCTTCGAGGTGTCGATGGCGGACGCCTGGGTCTGGGACATGTATCGGCCGGCCCGGTTCGTGAAGCAGGTACGCGTGCTGACGTTCAAGGACGTGAACATCGAGGAGCTCAACAAGAGCGATCTGGAGCTGCCGGGCGGATGATCGGCTCACTCGTGCGGGTGACGGAATTGTCCACAGCCGCCGAGTTCTGCACCAAGATCCACTCCATCGGGCGGAATGCGTGACCGTTGGCGCCGGAGGTGGTGCCGACATGAACGCACATCGCGCACGCGGCGCGCTCGGCAGGTACGGCGAGACACTGGCCGCACGGCGGCTGACCCAGACCGGGATGACGGTCCTGCAGCGCAACTGGCGCTGCGGCAGGACCGGCGAGATCGACATCGTGGCCCGGGACGGGGACGCCCTGGTCGTCTGCGAGGTGAAGACCCGCAGGGCAGGACCCTTCCAGCACCCCATGGAGGCGGTCACGCCCGCCAAGGCGGACCGCCTGCGGGACCTCGCCGAACGCTGGCTCCAGGAGCACGGGGGAGCGCCGCCCGGCGGGGTGCGCATCGACCTGGTCGGCGTGCTGCTGCCGGCCCGCGGCGCACCCGTGGTCGAGCACGTCCGGGGGGTGGCCTGACATGGGGTTCGCGCGTACGTGCTCGGTGACGCTGGTGGGCGTCGAGGGCGTGGTCGTGGAGGTCCAGGCCGACCTGGAGCCCGGGGTCGCGGCCTTCACCCTGGTGGGGCTGCCCGACAAGAGCCTGACGGAGAGCAGGGACCGGGTCAGGGCGGCCGTGGTCAATTCCGGCGGCGAGTGGCCGCAGAAGAAACTCACCGTGGGACTCAGCCCGGCCTCCGTCCCGAAGGCCGGCAGCGGGTTCGACCTGGCGGTCGCCTGCGCGGTGCTCGGCGCCGCCGAGCGGATCGATCCGCGGGTGCTCGGCGACATCGTCATGATCGGCGAACTGGGACTGGACGGCCGGGTGCGGCCGGTGCGCGGCATCCTGCCGGCCGTCCTGGCCGCGGCCGACGCGGGATACGAACAGGTGGTGGTGCCCGAGTGCGCCGCCGCCGAGGCCTCGCTGGTGCCGGGCGTGTCCGTCCTGGGCATCCGCAGCCTGCGCCAGCTGATCGCGGTGCTCACCGACGAGCCCGTACCGGAGGAGGGCGCCGAGGAACAGCCGCGGCCCGACCCGCTGCTGGCGGGGCTGCGCGCCCCGGGCACCGGAGCGGACACCGGGATGCACGGCGTCGGCGCGGCATCGCACGATCGGGGCCATGACCTCGCGGACGTCGTGGGCCAGCTCTCGGCGCGGACGGCCGTGGAGGTGGCCGCGGCGGGCGGACACCACCTCTTCCTGGAAGGACCGCCGGGTGCCGGCAAGACCATGCTGGCGGAGCGGTTGCCGTCGATCCTGCCGTCGCTGGACCGGCAGGCCTCGCTCGAGGTGACGGCCGTGCACTCGGTGGCGGGACTCCTGCCCCCGGACAGGCCCCTGATCGACACGGCCCCCTACTGCGCCCCGCACCACTCGGCCACCATGCAGGCACTCGTCGGCGGCGGCCCCGGCACGGCCCGGCCGGGAGCGGTGTCCCTCTCCCATCGTGGCGTGCTCTTCCTGGACGAGACCCCGGAGTTCAGCAGCCGGGCCCTGGACGCCCTGCGGCAGCCGCTGGAGTCCGGGCACGTGGTCATCGCGCGCAGCGCGGGTGTCGTGCGCTTCCCCGCCCGCTTCCTGATGGTGCTCGCCGCCAACCCGTGCCCCTGCGGGCGGTTCTCGCGGACGAACGACCAGTGCGAGTGCCCGCCCTCGGCGATCCGCCGCTACCAGGCCCGGCTGTCCGGCCCGCTGCTCGACCGGGTCGACCTGCGGGTCGAGGTCGACCGCGTCACCCGTGCCGAACTGACGGCGCGCGGCGCCCGTGGCGAGAGCACCGCCACGGTCGCCGACCGGGTGCGCGGGGCCCGGGACCGTGCCGCGGCGCGGCTCGCAGGCACCCCGTGGCGCGCCAACAGCGAGGTTCCCGGACGGGAGCTGCGCAGCCGCTGGCACGCCGCCCCCGGCGCCATGGACGACGCCGAGCGGAGCCTGGAACGGGGCGTGCTCACCGCCCGGGGGCTCGACCGGGTCCTGCGGGTCGCCTGGACCGTCGCCGACCTGGCCGGCCACGACCGGCCCGACGCCGCGGACGTCGCCCTCGCCCTGCAACTGCGCACCGGCGTCCCGCGCGGCGTGCCCATGGCCATCGGGGCGGGGGCGTGAGCGCCGTGGACGGCCCCGGCGGCGAACTGCTCGGCCGGGTCTTCCTCACCCGGGTCATCGAACCCGGTGACGAGACCGGCGGGCGCTGGGTGCGGGAACTCGGTGTGGACGCCGTGGTGCGACGGCTGCGGGAACGGGGGGATCCGCTGCCGGGAGCGAGCGGCAAGCGGTGGGCCGGGCTGCTGGCCCGGGCGGAGCGGGCCGAACCGCGCAGCGACCTCGCCGCCGCGCGGGCCGCCGGGGTGCGCTTCGTGGGCCCCGGAACCCCGCAATGGCCCGGGCAGCTCGACGACCTGGGCGACGCCCGGCCGCTCGGGCTGTGGGTGCGCGGAGGAGCGGACCTGCGGATGTGGGCGCTGCGCTCGGTCGCCGTCGTCGGCGCCCGCGCCTGCACCGAGTACGGCGCGCACATGGCCGCCACCCTCTCCGCGGGCCTTGCCGAGCGCGGCTGGATCGTGGTCTCCGGCGGCGCCTACGGGGTCGACGGAGCAGCCCACCGCGGCGCCCTCGGCGCGGGCGGCGCCACCATCGCCGTACTCGCCTGCGGAGTCGACCGGCCCTACCCGCGCGGCCACACCGGACTGATCGGCAGGATCGCGGAGCAGGGACTCGTCGTCGGCGAGTTGCCGCCCGGCGAGCATCCGACACCGAGCAGGTTCATCCTCCGCAACAGGGTGATCGCCGCGCTCACCCGGGGCACCGTCGTCGTCGAGGCCGCCCACCGCAGCGGCTCCCTGGTGACCGTCCGGGCGGCCCGGCGGCTGGGACGCCACACGATGGGAGTGCCGGGGCCGGCCACCAGCGGGCTCTCCGCCGGGGTGCACGAACTGCTGCGGCAGGACGCGGTGCTGGTCACCGACGCCGACGAGGTCGTCGAACTCGTCGGCGACATGGGCGAACTCGCGCCGGAACGCCGGGGGCCGGTGCTGCCCCGGGATCTGCTCGACCCGGCCGGACAACAGGTCCTCGCCGCGCTGCCGGGGCGCGGAACGGCCCGGTCGGAGGAGATCGCACGCGCCGCGCAGACCACCCCGGACGACGCGATCGCAAGACTGTACGAATTACGAGCACTTGGTTACGTCGAACGACACGGCGACAGCTGGAAGTTGACGCGCCAGGCGATGATCCCGGTCCGGGACGGTCCCGAGTTCCGCTGACGGAGTGTGTTCGACCGCCCAGGGGAACCCCTGACATCCCTTGGAAACTAGGCCAGTTGGACTACCCCGTCGATCACTCAGAGCGACGGACATGCCCCGGCGGGACGGCATCCGGAACGAATCTGCGCACAGCTCCACCTCGCTTCTTCGCGCACCGCGACGCCACAGTCACGCTACGCTCACGAGGGCCCCGACGCGGACAGGCAAGGACGGGCGAGGACAGGCACCCAGACATCGGACGGACAGCGCACCCAGGCAGCACCAGTCCACGGCAGAACGGCACAAGGCGACGAATGCCCCAGCACACCTCCGGGTCCGACCGGGCGGCGATCCCCCCAGCCGCCCGCGACGGTGGCAGCGTGCGGCCGCCCGCTCCCTCGACACTCGACGAGCTGTGGCGGTCGTACAAGGCGACGGGGGACGAACGGCTGCGGGAGCAGCTGATCCTGCACTACTCGCCGCTGGTGAAGTACGTGGCCGGCCGGGTCAGCGTGGGGCTGCCGCCCAACGTCGACCAGGCGGACTTCGTCTCCTCCGGGGTCTTCGGGCTGATCGACGCGATCGAGAAGTTCGACGTCGACCGCGAGATCAAGTTCGAGACCTACGCGATCACCCGCATCCGGGGCGCGATGATCGACGAGTTGCGGGCGCTGGACTGGATCCCGCGCTCGGTGCGGCAGAAGGCGCGCAACGTGGAGCGCGCCTACGCCACGCTGGAGGCACGGCTGCGGCGCACCCCCTCCGAGAGCGAGGTCGCCGATGAGATGGGCATCGCCGTGGACGAGCTGCACGCGGTTTTCAGCCAGTTGTCGCTCGCGAACGTCGTCGCCCTGGAGGAGCTGCTGCACGTCGGGGGAGAGGGCGGCGACCGGCTGAGTCTGATGGACACCCTGGAGGACACCGCCGCCGACAACCCGGTGGAGGTGGCCGAGGACCGGGAGCTGCGGAGGTTCCTGGCACGGGCCATCAACACACTGCCGGAGCGGGAGAAGACGGTGGTCACCCTGTACTACTACGAAGGGCTCACCCTCGCCGAGATCGGCAACGTGCTGGGCGTGACCGAGAGCCGGGTCAGCCAGATCCACACCAAGTCCGTGCTCCAGCTGCGCGCGAAGCTGGCGGGTTTCGGCCGCTGAACCCTCCCGGTGGAGAGCCGGCCGATCCCCTGGCCGCCGCGGGCGGGGCGTCCGTAAAGTGGATGACGTGCCAAGGATTCGAGCGGCCTCCGTGGCCGAGCACCGGTCGATGCAGCGAGCCGCCCTGCTGGACGCGGCACGCTCCCTGCTGTCCGAGGGCGGTACGGAGGCGCTGACCTTCCCGGCCCTCGCCGAGCGCACCGGCCTCGCGCGTTCGTCCGTGTACGAGTACTTCCGCTCGCGGGCCGCCGTGGTCGAGGAGCTGTGCGAGGTCGACTTCCCGGTCTGGGCGGCGGAGGTCGAGGCGGCGATGGCGGTCGCCGACGGCGCCGATGCCAAGATCGAGGCGTACGTCCGCAAGCAGCTGGAACTGGTCGGGGACCGGCGGCACCGCGCCGTGGTCGCGATCTCCGCGAGCGAGCTCGACGCCGGCGCCCGGGAGAAGATCCGCGCGGCCCACGGCGGACTCGTCGCGATGGTCGTCGAGGCCCTGGCCGGTCTGGGCCACGCCGAGCCCCGCCTCGCGGCGATGCTCCTCCAGGGCGTGGTCGACGCGGCCGTACGCCGCATCGAGCTGGGCGCGGCGGAACACCCGGACGCGATCACGGAAGCGGCGGTCGCGATGGCCCTCCGCGGCGTACGGGGCTGACGGACGCGTCCCCGGGCCCGGGCCCTCACTCCGGCACCGGCACTCCCAGGACCGGCAGCAGTCTCGGCGGCCCCCTGTGCAGGAGCCACGGGGGCAGCAGGGTGAGCGGATCCAGGTAGGCGTCGCCCCTCAGCAGGCCCCAGTGGACGCACGGGGCCGTGCAGTGGGAGCCCGTGGGGGCCACCGTGCCGACCACCTCGCCCGCCGTCACCTCGTCGTCCTCGGTCACCGACGCGCGAACCGGTTCGTAGGTGGTGCGCAACGGAGGGTCGCCCGTGCCGGTGAGCTCCACCGAGACGACGCCCTTCCCGGCCACCCGGCCCGCGAAGGAGACCCGGCCCGCCGCCACCGCCCGCACCGGCGTCCCCGGCGGAGCCGCCAGGTCCACGCCCCGGTGCCCGCGCCCGTACACCGTCGCCGGCGGCTCCCAGCCGCGCAGCACCCGCGGCCGTACCCCCACCGGCCACGCCCGTCCGACGGCCGGCGTCCCGGCCTCCTCGTCCGCCGACGTCATCGCCTCCGTCCCCGCCGCCGACAGGCCCGGCGGAGGCGGAGCCGCCAGCGCCGTCGAGGTCAGGCCCACCAGAAGGACCAACCGCGTACACGCCCTCGTGAATGCACTCTTTCGCATGCCGTCGACCCTTCCGGACCTCCGTGATCTCCGCCCGGACCTGTGGACCACCGGCCGTTTGTGGACAACGGCGTCACCCGGCGCCTCGCGGGTCCCGTACACTTCTGGTGGCGACCCGGGCCACCGGGTCGACTTCGCACGCCCCGACATCAGGACCGGCCACGGCCGCAGTCCTGGTGTCAGCGCCCCTCGGTCCTTCGTGGCAACGGCGCGTCGCGGGCGTCAGGCGCGGGAGCCGTCCGGCATCCGCGGCACAACCGAGAAATCCAAGGAGATACGGCCATGGCCGTCGTCACGATGCGGGAGCTGCTGGAGAGCGGCGTCCACTTCGGTCACCAGACCCGTCGTTGGAACCCGAAGATGAAGCGCTTCATCTTCACGGAGCGCAACGGCATCTACATCATCGACCTGCTCCAGTCGCTGTCGTACATCGACCGCGCCTACGAGTTCGTCAAGGAGACCGTCGCCCACGGCGGCACGGTCATGTTCGTCGGCACGAAGAAGCAGGCGCAGGAGGCCATCGCCGAGCAGGCGTCCCGCGTCGGCATGCCCTACGTCAACCAGCGCTGGCTGGGCGGCATGCTCACCAACTTCTCGACCGTCTACAAGCGTCTGCAGCGCCTCAAGGAGCTCGAGCAGATCGACTTCGAGGACGTGGCCGCCTCCGGCCTCACCAAGAAGGAGCTGCTGGTCCTCTCCCGCGAGAAGGCCAAGCTGGAGAAGACCCTCGGCGGTATCCGCGAGATGCAGAAGGTGCCCAGCGCCGTCTGGATCGTGGACACCAAGAAGGAGCACATCGCGGTCGGCGAGGCCCGGAAGCTCAACATCCCGGTCGTCGCCATCCTCGACACCAACTGCGACCCCGACGAGGTCGACTACAAGATCCCGGGCAACGACGACGCGATCCGCTCCGTCACCCTGCTCACCCGCGTGATCGCCGACGCCGTCGCCGAGGGCCTGATGGCCCGCTCCGGTGTCGCCGAGGCCGGCAAGGGCGAGAAGGCCGCCGGCGAGCCGCTGGCCGAGTGGGAGCGCGACCTGCTCGCGGGCGAGAACAAGGCCGACGAGAACAAGGCCGAGGAGGCCGCCCCGGCCGCCGAGGCCGAGCAGCCGGCTGAGGCCCCCGCTGCCGAGGCCGCCCCGGCCGCCGAGGCCGAGCAGGCCTGACCGCCCCGTCAGAGCCGATGACGGCGGGAGCGGTGACATCACCTCCGCTCCCGCCGTTCACCCGTAGGTCGGCGGCGTGTCGGACCCCTGCCGTCGAGCAGGCCCCCTGACCTCGCAGATCTCCGAACCTCCAGACTTCGAGAAAGATTCACAGACTCATGGCGAACTACACCGCCGCCGACGTCAAGAAGCTCCGGGAGCTCACCGGCGCCGGCATGATGGACTGCAAGAAGGCGCTGGACGAGGCCGAGGGCAACGTCGAGAAGGCCGTCGAGGCGCTCCGCATCAAGGGCCAGAAGGGCGTCGCCAAGCGCGAGGGCCGCTCCGCCGAGAACGGCGCCGTGGTCTCGATCATCGCCGACGACAACTCCTCCGGCGTCCTCGTCGAGCTGAAGTGCGAGACGGACTTCGTCGCCAAGGGCGACAAGTTCCAGGCCGTGGCCACCACCATCGCCGAGCACGTCGTCAAGACCTCCCCGGCCGACCTCGAGGCCCTGCTCGCCTCCGAGATCGAGGCCGGCAAGACCGTCCAGGCGTTCGTGGACGAGGCCAACGCCACCCTGGGCGAGAAGATCGTCCTGGACCGCTTCGCCCAGTTCGCCGACGGCTACGTGACGGCGTACATGCACCGCACGATGCCCGACCTGCCGCCGCAGATCGGTGTCCTCGTCGAGCTGGACAAGCCGAACGCCGAGGTCGCCAAGGGCGTCGCCCAGCACATCGCCGCCTTCGCGCCGAAGTACCTCTCCAAGGACGACGTGCCGGCCGAGGTCGTCGAGTCCGAGCGCCGCGTCGCCGAGGAGACCACCCGCGCCGAGGGCAAGCCCGAGGCCGCCCTGCCGAAGATCGTCGAGGGCCGCCTCAACGGCTTCTTCAAGGACGCCACGCTGCTCGGCCAGCCCTACGCGCTGGACAACAAGAAGTCCGTCCAGAAGGTCCTGGACGAGGCCGGTGTCACCCTGAAGCGCTTCACGCGCATCAAGGTCGGCATCTGAGTCCGTACCGCGACGGACGCGCGACCCCGATAGGGTCGACAGCGGTCGTTCGGACACGCGTCCACGCACGCGCGCGTGCCGGACGACAGCAGATCTGACGAGGAGGCCATTGCCGCATGGGATGCGAACCACGCCCCACCGGCAATGGCCTTCTTCGTATGTGCAACACGTGAAAGAGGCGGGAACCGACGATGACCACCAAGGCTGAGAAGAGCGACGACGGCAAAGTACGCGGCCGGTTTCTGCTGAAGCTGTCCGGAGAGGCCTTCTCCGGTGGCGGGGGCCTGGGCGTCGACCCCGACGTGGTGCACGCCATCGCGCGTGAGATCGCGGCCGTCGTTCGGGACGGCGCGCAGATCGCGATCGTCATCGGCGGCGGCAACTTCTTCCGCGGCGCCGAGCTCCAGGTGCGCGGCATGGACCGTGCCCGCTCCGACTACATGGGCATGCTCGGCACCGTGATGAACTGCCTCGCCCTCCAGGACTTCCTGGAGAAGGAGGGCGTCGACTGCCGCGTGCAGACCGCCATCACCATGGGGCAGGTCGCCGAGCCCTACATCCCGCTGCGCGCCGTGCGGCACCTGGAGAAGGGCCGTGTGGTCATCTTCGGCGCCGGTATGGGCATGCCGTACTTCTCCACCGACACCACCGCCGCCCAGCGCGCCCTGGAGATCGACGCCGAGGCGCTGCTCATGGGCAAGAACGGTGTGGACGGCGTCTACGACTCCGACCCGAAGACCAACCCGGACGCCGTGAAGTTCGACGCGCTCGGCTACGGCGAGGTCATCACCCGGGACCTGAAGGTCGCCGACGCCACCGCCGTCACGCTCTGCCGTGACAACAGCCTCCCGATCGTCGTCTTCGAGCTTCTGAAGGAGGGCAATATCGCCCGCGCCGTCAAGGGTGAGAAGATCGGCACGCTGGTGGACGACCAAGCCGGCCGCAACTGACCGGGGGATGGACAATGTCCTGCCGGTCGGGAACCGTGCAGGAAGAAGACGCGACGCAGCCGGCCGCCGCCCCCGACGAGGAACGGCGGCCGGGCCTACTCAAGACACGCAGGAGCAAGTGGTGATCGAAGAGACCCTCCTCGAGGCCGAGGAGAAGATGGAGAAGGCCGTCGTGGTCGCCAAGGAGGACTTCGCCGCGATCCGCACCGGCCGTGCGCACCCGGCGATGTTCAACAAGATCGTGGCCGACTACTACGGCGCGCTGACGCCGATCAACCAGCTGGCCTCGTTCTCCGTGCCCGAGCCGCGCATGGCCGTGGTGACGCCGTTCGACAAGAGCGCGCTGCGCAACATCGAACAGGCGATCCGCGACTCGGACCTGGGCGTCAACCCGAGCAACGACGGCAACATCATCCGCGTGGTGTTCCCCGAGCTCACCGAGGAGCGCCGCCGTGACTACATCAAGGTCGCCAAGACCAAGGGTGAGGACGCCAAGGTCTCCATCCGCTCCGTGCGCCGCAAGGCCAAGGACGCCATCGACAAGATGATCAAGGATGGCGAGGTCGGCGAGGACGAGGGCCGCCGTGCGGAGAAGGAGCTCGACGACACCACCGCGAAGTACGTCGCCCAGGTGGACGAACTCCTGAAGCACAAGGAAGCGGAGCTGCTCGAGGTCTGATGAACGACTCTTCCTGGGGGACGCCGCAGACCGGGTACTGGGGGCCGTCCGACCACGGGCAGGGCTGGGGGGCCGCTCCGGCGAGTCCCGCGTACGATGCGCACAACGCGCAGCACACGCGTCCCATGCCCATCGTGCCCGACGTACCCGAACACGGCGGAGACCAGGATGCGGAAAGGGGGACCGCTCGGCTGAGCGGTCCCCCTTTCCGAGACGAGCCGACGCGGGTCCGACCCCTTCCGGGGGAGGTGCCGCAGAATCCGGAGCCCATGTCCGACGCCCCGCAGCCGGCACCCGCACCGCAGAAGAAGAGCGCGGGGCGGGATCTCGGGGCCGCGATAGGCGTCGGCGTCGGACTCGGCGTGGTGATCGTCGCATCGTTGTTCGTCGTCAAGGCGGTCTTCGTCGGCGTGGTCGCCGTCGCCGTGGTGGTGGGCCTGTGGGAGCTGACGTCGCGGCTGCGGGAGCGCAAGGGCATCGAGGCGCCCCTGACACCGCTCGCGCTGGGCGGTGCGGCCATGGTCGTCGCCGGGTACGCCCGGGGGACCGAGGGCGCGTGGGTCGCCATGGCGCTCACCGCGCTGGCGGTGCTGGTCTGGCGTATGACGGCACCGCCCGAGGGCTACCTCAAGGACGTCACGGCGGGTGTCTTCGCGGTGTTCTACGTGCCGTTCCTGGCGACCTTCGTGGCCATGATGCTCACCGCCGACGACGGCCCGTGGCGTGTCCTGACCTTCCTGCTGCTGACGGTCGTCAGCGACACCGGCGCGTACGCCGTCGGCTGGCGCTTCGGCAGGACCAAGCTCGCCCCGCGCATCAGCCCCGGCAAGACCCGCGAGGGCCTGCTGGGCGCGGTGACCTTCGCGATGGCCGTCGGCGCGCTGTGCATGCAGTTCCTGATCGACGACGGCAACTGGTGGCAGGGCCTGCTCCTGGGCCTCGCGGTCGCGGCCAGCGCCACGCTGGGCGACCTCGGCGAGTCCATGATCAAACGTGATCTGGGCATCAAGGACATGGGCACGCTGCTGCCCGGCCACGGCGGCATCATGGACCGCCTGGACTCCCTGCTGCCGACGGCGCCGGTGGTGTGGCTGCTGCTGGTGCTCTTCGTCGGGTCCGGGTGACCCGTACCCGCGTGGCCGGATCGGGCCCCCGTCCTCTCCGGACGGGGGCCCGCCGCTGTACGGGGTATTAAGGTCGCTCCATGGCACAGGCGAGGCGGGGGGACGACGGCAGGTACCACGGTGACCTGCCCTGCCGATGGTGCGAGGCGCTCCTCGACCAGAAGGGGCGCCGCAGGCCGCGTCTCTACTGCGGTCCGTGGCACCGTACGAAGACCTACGTCTCCCACCTCTTCCTGGCGATCGCCGGTCTGTTCTGAGCCCGACCGGGCCACCCAAGTCGTTCTGCGACCCTGGCAGGGCCATGCCCAAGCCCGGAGAACTGGCAGGCAAGAGACGAGAACAGGCCCCCTACCTGCGCATTTAGTGCAGGTAGGGGCCTGTTCCGTGGCGCTGGGCCGTCGGACTCGCGCAGTCGCACCTCTTCTACGCGGTCGGCCGGCCTCAGCGCCGTCGGGGGAACTTCCAACCGTTCTGGCGCAGCTTGTAGAGGACGAACACTCCGCAGAGCGCCCACACACCTAAGAAGGCCCACTTGAACCACGGGGGGCCGTCCGGGCGTTCTGCCAGTTGAACTGATACCGCGTAGTAAGAGGTCATCCTTTGCGCGTGCCCGGCTGTAGGGGCAGGAACACGCGGTCGACAGCCTTCCGCGTACGCTCCTGGCTCCCCGGCATCAGGTGGGCGTACACCCGCAGCGTCAGCCCTGGATCGGAGTGCCCGAGGTACTGGCTGACGGCCTTGGTGCTCTCGCCGGCGTCCAGGAGCACGGAGGCGTAGAGGCGTAGAAGTGCCTCAGTGCGTGCATGCCGTGCTCACGAACGGACCAGGATCCCGTGGATCCGGGTGTCGAAGTCGAAGGACTGCCCGGAGGGGCCGGTCGTCATGTCGGCGAAGATCAGGGGCGTCCAGGACCGGCGATTCTTCCCGCTCGCAGACGGCCGGCTCTGCCGAGAGTCCGCGCTGCTCCGCTTCGTACACGGCTCCGGAGTGATGGGCGATCAGCCGGACCAGGCGCGCCGGCGCACCCGGTGATGCAAGGTGTCGGGCACTGTCGAGGGGGTGGAATCCGGTGTCACGCAGTTCGGGTGCGTAGCCGATGTCATGCAGCCATGCGGCAGCGATGAGGAGGTCCTGGTCTGCCTCGGACACAGCCGCGGAAGCCTCGCGAGCCCGAGCGGCCACGGCCTGGGTGTGCAGCCAGCGGTTCCCGAGCGGAGGGGGCACCGTCGCCGACTGCGGACCCGTGGGGCGTGCGCGGGGAGCTCCTCCCGTCCACCGCCGACCCAGGCAGAGCCGAGCAGACGCGGCCCCTGGCGTCCAGGTCGTTCGTACAGCGGCGCGCTCCACCTGGACGCCAGGAACCACGCCCGCTCCACGGTGTGTGGGTCGACGGCAGACGGGATGGGAGCTGGGGCGAGTGTGGGATGAGGTCCGTTCAAGGGTGCGGGCTGGCGAGCAGGCACGCCCCCACCGACCAGGCCGCGAACCTAGTTCATCAATCCCATGCATTGAAGATCACCCCACCCAACGTGGTGATGCCGTAATAGTGAATTTCACGCCATTCGCCCTGTGTAAGCCCCGCGGTGTCCACGTCGGAAAGAGGTGTGGTGAGCTGTTCACGATCAAGCACCACGAATCCGGCGTGTGCGAAGGTGCTGGCCCAGGGCGGCGGTGTGACGAAGTCGTTGCTGAGCCAGTCCCCGCGTCCCTGAGTGAACGCGATCCAGGGGTGATACGCGTGACAGAGAAGGGCGCACTCGCCCGTGCCATCGACGACCGACGCGGTGTGGAACGTGCGAGGGTACGCCTGCGGCTCGATCTTGCCGACCCTGCCTCCGGCGGCGCGGGCGGCTGCGTACAGACCGCTTCGGAAAGCCCGCATATCGGTTTCGGGGAGTGGACCGTCCTTCGGCTGACAGAAGCCTGTCGCACCCCGTAGCAGGCTGAAGCCCGTGTTCTCATCGTCGACCACGCGGCCATCTTGCCGCTGCCGCTGAGCCACGCCGAGGACTTACCGGCAGGGTGGTGAGAAGCGTGCCCTTCCCGTGCCCGATCGAGCGGGGACCCACGGGGAACACCGGGCAGTCACAGTAGCCGGATACCAGAACGGCCCCTGACCAAACGTCCAGGTCAGAGGCCACTCTCACTGTTGAGGCAGCGGAGGCGGTGGGATTTGAACCCACGGTGACATCGCTGCCACGACGGTTTTCAAGGCCCTGTCAGGACTCCGCCGACCTTGGCATCAGCCTGAAGGGGACGTTGGATGAGCGGTTATGGATCAGGGTGTCGCTGCGGTCATTGCAGGCGTGGCGGGCATGGTTGGCGCACTCGGCGGCGCAGTGGCCGGCGGACTGGCGGCTGTGAGGGGAGCGAAAGTCGGAGCGGAAACCAGTGCGCGCTCTGCGGCAGCAGGTCCAGGACCAGGCTGCGACCGAACACGCGCACTGGCTACGAGAACAGCGCAGGGTGGCTTACGCGGCGTACATCGCCGCAGCTCAAGCAGTCGGAGCGAAGGCTCGTGACGGTCTCGACACACCCGATGACGCAATGACCGACGAAGTCTACGAAGCAGTCGGCCAGCTCGCTGACATGCACGGCAGCCTGACCCTGGTTGGGCCCACAGCTCTTGATGAAGCAGCGGTGAGCCTGCTGGCAGCATCCTGGGAAGTAGACCGAGCGACCCGAGCCGCAGCAACCGCGCTAGCCACTGGCAGGGAACCAGATCAGAACCACGCCCTCCGGGCTTACGGAGCCTTCACTGAACGCTATGCCGACTTCCTCGCAGCCGCACGGGATGATCTAGGGGCCTCCTGAGCGCACTGAAGCACTCTGCCGAGCCTTCTCGATGGGGATGTACCTTGTCAGCCCTCGTGTGGCGACCCACACCAGGGGCGGACACCAACAGGCGCGAACAGTCGCGGTCGGCCGAGTCTCAGCGCACACTCACCATGGCCGGGCCGTCTGTGGGCCGTCCGAAGGGGATCGGAGACCACAGATGACGACCGTCGGCGACAGGTACAGATGCCGACAGCCGCAGGTCACCCGATTGGATCTGCGACACTGGTACTGCCATGCCTAAGCCCGGAGAACTCACCTTTGTCGCGCCGCGCGGAGCCAAGAAGCCGCCGCGGCACCTTGCCGATCTCACGCCCGCCGAGCGCAAGGAGGCGGTCGCCGCGGTCGGTGAGAAGCCGTTCCGCGCCAAGCAGCTGTCGCAGCACTACTTCGCGCGGTACGCGCACGAACCGGAGCAGTGGACCGACATCCCCGCCGGTTCCCGTGCCGCACTGCGGGACGCGCTGCTTCCCGAGCTGATGACGGTCGTACGGCACCTGTCGACCGACCAGGGCACCACCCGCAAGACGCTGTGGAAGCTGTTCGACGGCACGCTCGTCGAGTCCGTGCTGATGCGCTACCCGGACCGGGTGACCATGTGCATCAGTTCCCAGGCGGGCTGCGGCATGAACTGCCCGTTCTGCGCGACCGGGCAGGCCGGCCTCGACCGGAACCTGTCCACCGCCGAGATCGTGCACCAGATCGTGGACGGGATGCGGGCGCTGAGGGACGGAGAGGTGCCCGGTGGCCCGGCGCGGCTGAGCAACATCGTGTTCATGGGCATGGGTGAGCCGCTCGCCAACTACAACCGGGTCGTCGGAGCCATCCGTCGCCTCACCGACCCCGAGCCGGACGGGCTCGGGCTGTCGCAGCGCGGGATCACCGTGTCGACCGTCGGTCTCGTGCCGGCCATCCACCGGTTCTCCGACGAGGGCTTCAAGTGTCGGCTCGCCATCTCGCTGCACGCCCCCGACGACGAGCTGCGCGACACCCTCGTCCCCGTGAACACGCGGTGGAAGGTGCGCGAGGTGCTGGACGCCGGGTTCGAGTACGCGGCCAGGTCGGGGCGGCGGCTGTCCATCGAGTACGCGCTGATCCGGGACATCAACGACCAGGCCTGGCGGGGCGACCGGCTCGGACGGATGCTCAAGGGCCGGCCGGTGCACGTCAACCTCATCCCGCTCAACCCCACGCCCGGCTCCAAGTGGACCGCCTCCCGTCCCGAGGACGAGAAGGCGTTCGTGGAGGCGATCGCCGCGCACGGTGTGCCGGTGACGATCCGGGACACCCGTGGGCAGGAGATCGACGGGGCGTGTGGTCAGCTCGCCGCGAGCGAGCGGTAATGTGACTCGCGTAAGCACATCTTCATATTCCGACAGGGGAGCGCCACAGCGCTGAGAGTGCGGCACCGGCCGCAGACCCTCCGAACCTGGCCCAGGTCATTCTGGGTAGGGAGATCGGTCATCACTCGAGCTGTTGCGCCCTGCCCGGGACCCCGCGGAGGGGTCCCGGGCAGGGCCGCGTCTCTTCCTGGTCACTCCAGGAGGAATCAAGTGGGCATCACCAAGAAGGTCACGGTCCTGGCCGTCGGGCTGGGGCTGGTCACGCTGTCCGCGTGCGGGTCGTCCGGCGACGACGCCGACGGCAGCGGCGGCGGGTCCGGGACCGTGACCCTCGTCAGCCACAACTCGTGGGCCGTGTCGAAGGACGTGGTCGCCGCCTTCGAGAAGCAGTCCGGATACAGGCTCAGGGTCCTCGAGGACGGCGACGCCGGGCAGGCCGTGAACAAGGCCATCCTGACCAAGGACAACCCCCAGGGCGACGTCTTCTTCGGCGTCGACAACACCCTGCTGTCCCGCGCCCTCGACAACGGGCTGTTCCAGCCGTACGAGGCGAAGGACGCGGACCTGGTCCTGCCCGAGTACCGGGTCGACGAGGACAAGCACCGGGTCACCCCCGTCGACACCGGCGACGTCTGCGTCAACTACGACAAGGCGTGGTTCGCCGAGCACGACCTGACCCCGCCGAAGACCTTCGACGACCTGATCGAGCCCGAGTACAAGGACCTCCTCGTCGTCGAGAACGCCTCCACCTCCTCGCCCGGCCTCGGCTTCCTCCTCGGCACCGCCGCGAAGTACGGGGACGAGGGCTGGCCGGAGTACTGGAAGAAGCTCAAGGCCAACGGCGTGAAGGTGGTCGACGGCTGGGAGCAGGCCTACAACGAGGAGTTCTCCGGCTCGGCCGGCGGCAAGCAGGCCAAGGCCGACCGGCCGCTGGTGGTGTCGTACGCCTCCTCGCCGCCCGCCGAGGTCGTCTACGCCGACCCGAAGCCGGACACCGCCCCCACCGGCGTCGCGGAGGGCACCTGCTTCCGCCAGGTCGAGTACGCGGGGCTGCTGAGCAACGCGAAGAACCCCGAGGGCGGCAAGGCGCTGCTCGACTTCCTGATCGGCAAGACGTTCCAGGACGACATGCCGCTCAACATGTTCGTCTACCCGGTGCGGGAGGCCGCCCAGGTGCCCCAGGAGTTCGTGAAGTTCGGGCCGCAGGCGAAGGACCCGCAGACCATGGACCCGGAGAAGATCGCCGCCAACCGTGACCAGTGGGTCAAGACGTGGACCTCGCTCGTACTGAAGTGAGGCGCACCGCGGCCAGGCGGCGCGGGAGCGCGGCGCGGCTCGGTCTGATGGCCGTGCCCGTCGCGTTCTTCGCCGTCTTCTTCGCCTACCCCGTCACCGCGATCGTCGCGCGCGGGCTGAAGACCGGCGGGAGCTGGCAGCTCGGGCGGATCGGGGACGTCCTGGCGCAGTCCGACGTCCGTCAGGTCCTGTGGTTCACCACCTGGCAGGCCCTCGTCTCCACCGCCCTGACCCTGCTGATCGCCCTGCCCGGCGCGTACGTCTTCGCCCGCTTCGACTTCCCCGGCAAACAGGTGCTGCGGGCCGTGGTCACCGTGCCGTTCGTACTGCCGACGGTCGTCGTCGGCACGGCGTTCATGGCGCTCGTCGGACGCGGCGGGCTGCTCGACGAACTGTGGGGCGCACGGCTGGACACCACGGTGTGGGCGATCCTGCTCGCGCACGTCTTCTTCAACTACGCCGTCGTCGTGCGCACCGTGGGCGGACTGTGGTCCCAGCTCGACCCGCGGCAGGAGGAGGCCGCGCGGATGCTCGGCGCCTCGCGGTTCGCGGCCTGGCGCACCGTCACCCTGCCCGCGCTCGCGCCCGCCGTGGCCGCCGCCGCGCTGATGGTCTTCCTGTTCACCTTCACCTCCTTCGGCGTGGTCCAGATCCTCGGCGGGCCGGCCTTCTCCACCCTCGAAGTGGAGATCTACCGGCAGACCTCCGAGATCTTCGACCTGTCCACGGCCGCCGTCCTGACGATGATCCAGTTCGTCGCCGTGGGCGCGATCCTCGCCCTGCACGCCTGGACCGTACGGCGCCGGGAGACCGCGCTGCGGCTGGTGGACGCCTCGGTGACCGCACGCCGGCCGCGCGGCGGCGGACAGTGGGCGCTGCTGGGCTCGGTCGTCGCCACCGTCGCCGTACTGATCCTGCTGCCCCTCGCGGTCCTGGTGCAGCGATCCTTCGGGGCCGCCGGCCTGGGCTACTACCGGGCGCTGACCGAGGACGACGGGGGAGTGTTCCTGGCCGCTCCGATCGAGGCGGTCGGCAACTCGCTGCAGTACGCGGTCGCCGCCACCGCCATCGCCGTGCTGGTCGGCTCCCTCGCCGCCGTCGCGCTGACCCGACGGGACGCGGGACGGCTGGTGCGCGGCTTCGACGCGCTGCTGATGCTGCCGCTCGGGGTGTCCGCGGTGACCGTCGGCTTCGGTTTCCTGATCGCCCTGGACGAGCCGCCGCTGGACCTGCGCGCCTCCTGGATCCTGGTCCCGCTCGCCCAGGCGCTGGTCGGCGTCCCCTTCGTCGTACGGACCATGCTGCCGGTGCTGCGGGCCGTGGACGTACGGCTGCGGGAGGCGGCGGCGGTGCTCGGGGCGTCGCCGTGGCGGGCGTGGCGGGAGGTGGACCTGCCGATGGTGCGGCGGGCCCTGCTGATCGCGGCCGGGTTCGCCTTCGCGGTGTCGCTCGGGGAGTTCGGGGCGACGGTGTTCATCGCGCGGCCCGAGAATCCCACCCTGCCGGTCGCCGTGGCACGGCTGCTGGGACGGCCCGGGGACCTCAACTACGGGCAGGCGATGGCCCTGTCGACAATTCTGATGATCGTGTGCGCGGTGGCGCTGCTGGTGCTGGAGCGGCTGCGGACCGACCGGACCGGGGAGTTCTAGATGCTGCTGAGCCTTCGGGGCGTGACCGTCCGCTTCGGCGGGCGGGCGGTGCTGGACGCCGTCGACCTGGAGGTCGCCGAGCACGAGATCGTCTGTGTGCTCGGCCCCAGCGGCAGCGGCAAGTCGACGCTGCTGCGGACGGTGGCCGGACTGCAGCCCCTCGACTCCGGACGGATCCGGCTCGACGGGCACGACCAGGCGGGGGTGCCCGCGCACAGGCGCGGGGTCGGCCTGATGTTCCAGGACCACCAGCTCTTCCCGCAGCGGGACGTGGGCGGCAACGTGGCCTTCGGACTGCGGATGCACGGCGCGTCGCGCACCGAGCAGTCGGACCGCGTACGGGAGTTGCTGGACCTCGTGGGTCTGCCGGGGGCGGGCGGACGCGCCGTCGCCGCGCTGTCCGGCGGGGAACAGCAGCGTGTCGCGCTGGCCCGCGCCCTCGCGCCGAGCCCCCGGCTGCTGATGCTCGACGAGCCGCTCGGGCAGCTCGACCGGTCGCTGAGGGAACGGCTGGTCGTCGAGCTGCGGGAGTTGTTCGGCCGGTTGGGCACCACCGTGCTCGCCGTGACCCACGACCAGGGCGAGGCGTTCGCGCTGGCCGACCGGGTCGTGGTGATGCGGGACGGACGGATCGCCCAGTCGGGGACGCCGCTGGAGGTGTGGCAGCGTCCGGCCGACGCCTTCGTGGCCCGCTTCCTCGGCTTCGAGAACGTCGTCGGGGCGACGGTCGCGGACGGCGTCGCCGTGACCCCCTGGGGCAAGGTGCCCGTGCCGGACGGCGCCCCCCAGGGCGCCCGCACGCTCCTCGTCCGGCCCGCCGGCGTCCGGCTGGTCCCGGCCGGCGAGGGCCTGCGCTGCACGGTGGCCGCGCGCACCTTCCGCGGCACGCACGTCGCCGTCCGCCTCCAGCCCGAGGACGCCCCCCGCCTGGAGGCGGCCTGCGCGCTCAGGGCCGCGCCGGAGGTCGGGGACGAGGTCGGGGTGGAGTTCGACGCGGCGGAAATCGTGGTGCTGGGATGAGCACGGCTCCCTAGGGTGTGCGGCATGACTCGACTCGCGCACGACCACTACTGCCAAGAGATCGCCCGTCAGACAGGGCAGTTGCGGACCGTCGTCACGTCCGGCGCCGACCTGTCCGGCACCGTGCCCACCACGCCCGACTGGTCCCTGGAGCAGCTCGTACGGCATGTCGGCGGGGCCCTGCGCTGGGCCGGGCTGATGGTGCGCACCGGGGCGGAGGACGAGGTCCCCGAGGAGCGGGTGCCGGGATTCGGCGGGCCCGAGGCGTGGGGCGATCCCGGTGCGCTGGACGCCTGGCTGGCGGAGTCCGGCGAACTGGTCGTCGGCGCGCTGCGCGAGGCCGGTCCGGACGCGAAGGTGTGGAGCTGGGCCGGGACGCACAACGCCGGGTTCTGGGCCCGTCGCATGACGCACGAGGTGACCGTCCACCGCGCGGACGCCACCCTGGCCGCCGGACTGCCCTACGAGGTCGCGCCCGAGGTCGCCGCGGACGCGGTAGACGAATGGCTGGAGATCGTGGAGTGGGCGCAGCGGACGCTGCCGGACGACACGGTGCACGACCTGCGCGGGCCCCGGCGCACCATCCATCTGCACGCCACCGACGCAGGGGCGGGGGCCGGCACGGAGTGGGTGATCGAGCTCGGCGAGGAGGGCGTCTCCTGGCGCCATGGACACGAGAAGGCCACGGTCGCCCTGCGCGGCCCGCTCACCTCCGTGCTCCTCGCCTTCTACCGCCGGCTGCCGCTGGACGCCCCCGGGCTCGACGTGCTCGGCGACCGGAAGCTGCTGGAGTTCTGGCTGGAACGGGCGACGTTCGGCTGAGCGGCCGGCGACGGCGATGGCCCGCCCCCGGGGAGGGGACGGGCCACCCGTGTGTCCGTGCGGCGTCAGCTCCGGCTGTTCGCCCCGCGACGGCGCATGCCGAAGAAGACCGCGCCACCGCCGATCGCGACCAGGGCGGCCGCGACACCGGCGATCAGACCGGTGTTGGAGTTGGCGCCGGTCTCGGCGAGGTTCGACTCACCGGCCGGGGACGGCGCGTTGCTCGAGGTGTCCGCCGGAGCGGTGCTCTCGCTCTCCGGCGCCGACGGGGTCGGCGTGCCGGGCTCCTCCTCGGCCGGGGTGGAGGAGGACTCCGACGGGGTCGGCTCGGGCTCCTCCTCGGCCGGGGGTTCCTCCTCCTGCGTTGTGCAGGCCGTCGCCGGGGTCACCAGGTTCGGCTTGATGTCCGCGTCGACGTAGGGCTTCGCGTCGACGTGGATGCGGTACTCGGCGTTCGGCTTCCAGTCCTCCTCGAAGGTGATGGTGGTGCCCTCAGCGGTGCCCTTGACCACCTGCTCGCCGATCTGCTTGTCCTGCAGGAAGACGGTGATGGTGGCGGGGACGCCGGCCGGGTCCTTGTCGGTGACGGTGATGACGCCCTTGTCACCGACGCACTTGGCCTCGGCCGAGAACTCGGTGATGTCGCAGGCCGCCGCGTTGCCGGCGACGCCGATCGCGAGGGCGGCGGACGCGGAGACGACACCGAGGGCGCGCACGGAGCGCGCGACGGTACGGCGTGATACGGACAGAACTGTCACGTTTGTCCTTTACGGAAGAGTGCAAATGCGGGGGGTTGAAGGGGCGCTGACGCAACATCAGCACCCCATGCGGCTCCCAGGTCTATAAGCGCCGCATAAGTAGTGTCAACGCATATGCCTACAGTGACACCGGGCTTTGCCTTCTTATTAACCACCCAGACGTTTCAAGGCCTCCGGAGCCTCTTCGATCCGGTCGACCAGGGCGATCCGGGCCTCCATCGAGCGCTCCCGGGCGAGCGACCGCAGCAGCGGCCAGGCCGGCAGCCTCTCCGTCCAGTGCGCCCGGTTCACCAGCACCATGGGCGTGGGCTCACCGCGCGACTCGTAGTAGTTCGGCGTCGCGTTGTCGAAGACCTCCTGCACGGTGCCGGCGGCGCCCGGCAGGAAGACCACGCCCGCGTTGCAGCGGGCCAGCAGCCCGTCCTCGCGGGTGGCGTTGGCGAAGTACTTCGCGATGTGCGAGGCGAAGGCGTTCGGCGGCTCGTGGCCGTAGAACCAGGTGGGGATGCCGATCGAGTGGTTGCCCTTCGGCCAGCGGGTGCGCACCTCGAAGGCGGCGCGCGCCCAGTCGGTGACCGACGGCGTGAACGAGGGCGCGGACGAGAGGAGTTCGCAGGCCTCGTCCAGTACGGCGTCGTCGTACGGGGCCGCGTAGGCGCCGAGGTTCGCCGCCTCCATCGCGCCCGGGCCGCCCCCCGTCGCCACCGTGAAACCGGCGTGGGTCAGCGCCCGCCCGAGCCGGGCGGCGCCCCGGAACTCCTCGGTGCCGCGGGCCATCGCGTGGCCGCCCATCACGCCCACGACCCTTGCCCCGCGCAGGAGTTCGTCGAGGGCGTCGGACATGGAGTCGTCATGGACCGCGCGCAGCATGGAGGCGAAGATGTCGCCGTCCGCCTTGGTCCGCTGGAACCAGGCGTAGGCCAGCGCGTCCGGGGTCGCCTCGTATCCCTTGTCGAGCGAGGCGAACAGGTCGGCCGGCGTGTAGAGGTGCCCCCGGTACGGGTCGAAGGGCAGGCCCGGGAGGGGCGGGAGGACCAGGGCGCCGTCGGCGCGGGTCTTCTCCGCCGCGTCGGGGCGCATCCGGCAGCCGAGGAAGACGGCCCCGGCGGTGTCGGTGGTGAGCAACTCCCGTGTCCGGTCCGTCAGATCGACGGACTGGACACGGAATCCGGAGAGCGTGCCGCGGGACGAGACGATCGCGTCGAACTCCTCGAGCGTCTCTATCTCGCGGTCCCCGTGATGGACGGCATGGGCGGGACTCGTCTGCACCCGCCCATGCTAGGCCCGCTCGGTGGTCAGCCCTGCACGGCGGCCGGGTCCATCCAGATGACCTCCCAGGTGTGGCCGTCGAGGTCGTCGAAGGCGCGGCCGTACATGAAGCCGTGGTCCTGGGTCTCGCCGGAGACCGAGCCGCCCGCCGCGACGGCCTTCTCCACCAGCTCGTCGACCTTCTCGCGGCTCTCCGCGCTCAGCCCCAGCAGCACCTCGCTGCTCTTCGTGGCGTCCACGATCTCCTTCTTGGTGAACTGCGCGTACTTCTGCCTGGTCAGCAGCATCGCGACGATCGTGTCGCTGATCACGACCGACGCGGCGGTCTCGTCGCTGAACTGCGCGTTGATCGAGTAGCCGAGCTCCGTGAAGAACTTCTTCGAGGCCTCGAGGTCGTCGACGGCCAGGTTCACGAAGATCATCTGCTGGTACATGGCGTGGCCTCTCCCATTCGGTTCCATGGTGTTCGTGGGGGTAGACCGGGGGTCCGCGCGGAACTCATCGGCCCGCGGAGATTTTTTCGGACCGGTTCCCGAGGGCTCCTCAGCGGACCAGCGGCCACGTCGACAGCTGGGCCACGACCAGGGTCAGCAGGCCGAACAGGGCGAGCAGCGCGCCCGCGCGGAGCGCGGCGGCCCGGCGCAGCGTCCCCGTGGCCGCCCCGAGGCGGCGCAGCGCGGCGGTGGTGTCGGCGCGGGCCTGTTTGGCCTCGACGGCGGCCGTCAGCAGCGTCGCCGTCGTGCAGCCGGCCACCAGCAGCGCCCCGAGCACGACGAGCGGGCCGAAGGAGGCGTCCTCGCGGTCGTGCAGCGAGGCCAGGGCGTACGCGGCCGACATCACCGCGCAGACCACGCCCAGCGGGTGACCGAGGCGCGTGGCCTCGGCCATGAGGACCCGCCCGGCCAGCAGGCGCGGCGCGCCGGGCCGTGCCGTCTGGAGCAGCCTGCCGCACAGATGGGTGAGGCCGGGACCGGCCAGGGCGAGGCCGACGGCGGCCAGGGCCAGACCGAGCAGCGCGGAGGGCCGGTCGCCCGGCGTGCTCCCGCCGCCCGCGCGGCTCGCGAAGGCCTCCACGGCCAGACCGGCCGCCAGCACCGCGACGCCCCACGGCAGCCCGGACGGCGACGCGAGCGGCACGGCGGGCGGGACCTCGGCGGAGGCCTCGGGGGAGGTCTCCGCCGAGGCCTCGGGAGAGGCCCGCGGACCGTCCTCGTCCCCGCCCCGCCCCGCCGCCGTCCCGGCCGTACGCCGACCGCGTGCCGCCGCTCCCAGCTGCCTGCCGAACCGGCCGTACGACCCGAACGACTCGCGCACCGGCGTACGCCGGTAGGCGCCGAACCGGCCGTACGTCCGCCCCGCACGGGCCGGGTCCGCCGCCGGCTCACGCGGCCGCAGCGCCACCGCCACGGCCGCCGACGCGCTCAGCGGCACCAGCGCCAGCAGGGTCAGGGCGGCCGGCAGCGGAAGCGGCCGTCCGGCGGCGAGGAAGTCCGCCGCGGCGCCGTCGAAGGGCGTGCCGGTGAGGTCGCCGCGCAGCTGGAGGAAGACCAGCAGGGCCAGCGCCGAGCCCAGCACGCAGGACAGCGCCGTGGTGGCCGCGGAGATCGCCATCAGCCGGGCGGGACCGAGCCCGATCGCCGACAGGCCGGGCCGGGGCCGGGTGCCCGGATCGGTGCGGGCGACCGCGACCGCGAAGTGCACGGTGGCCGCCAGCGGGACCGCGCACCAGGCGAGCCGGAGCGCCGAGCCGGACGGATCGGGGTGGTTCAGCGCGTGACCGAGGGCGCTGAGCAGCAGGAAGCCCGTGCCCCCGGACGCGGCCGCAACCAGGAGACGGCGCAGCCGGACGGCGGGGCGGGCGCCTCGGGTCAGACGGAGAGCGAGCACGTCGCCCGGCCTTCCGACTCGGCCGCCCCGGGGACCGGCGGCAGGTGTACGGTGCGCACGCGCCGCCCGTCGAGCAGCGACACCGTGCGGTCGGCGAGGGCCGCGGTCTGCGGGTTGTCGGTCGCGAGGACCACCGTGATGCCGTGCGAGCGGGCCGCGGTGGTGAGCGTGCGCAGCACGTGGGTGCGGTCGACGCGGTGCAGCGGGGCGGTCGGCTCGTCGGCGAACAACACCGAGGGCGCCGGGGCGAGGGCGCGGGCGATGCACACCCGCTGCCGCTCGGCCTGCGTCAGCTCCCCGGGATGCTTGCGGGCCGCGTCGCCGACGTCGAGGCGCTCCAGCCACTCCAGGGCCGCCGTCCTGGCGCGGCGCCGGCCGGTGCCGCGCAGCATCAGCGGCAGGGCGGCGTTCTCCCAGACGTTCAGCTCGGGCACCAGCAGCGGGTCCGGGTCGATCCAGCCGAAGTGGTCCCGGCGCAGCCGCTCGCGGACGACGGGGCTCATGGTGTGTACGGGCACACTGTTGAACCAGACCTCGCCGCTGCGTGCGGGCAGCAGGCCGGCCAGACAGCGCAGCAGGGTCGTCTTGCCGCTGCCGCGCGGGCCGCCGACGGCGAGGATCTCGCCCTCCCGGACACCGAGCGAGACCCCGCTCAGTCCGGGCGAGCCGTCGTCGTACCGGTGGTGCAGGGCTCGCGCCCAGAGCACGTCGTTGTCCGGTGGGGCCACCATGGCGTACACCTCGGTTCGGATCGGAAATGCCGTGCGCGGTTCGGGTGAGTCCCCCGTCCGGGGGAACGAAGGCAGGGCCGATCGGTCACACGCACGCTAGGCAGGACGCGGCGGGAGGCTGGACAGCACACGGCCCCGGACGCCCGTTTCTCACTCGAACGGACGACACCGGGGCCGGTGTTGATCATTCAGAAGGAAGATCGGTACCTCCCATGGCCTACAGCTTGGTCCAGGCCTCCGAGAGGGTCGCGCGCAGGATCTGCTCGATCTCGTCGAAGGTCTCCTGGTTCGAGATCAGCGGCGGGGCGAGCTGGACGACCGGGTCGCCGCGGTCGTCGGCACGGCAGTAGAGGCCGTTCTCGAAGAGCTTCTTCGACAGGAAGCCGTACAGGACGCGCTCGGTCTCGTCGGCGTCGAAGGACTCCTTGGTGTTCTTGTCCTTGACCAGCTCGATGCCGTAGAAGAAGCCGTTGCCGCGGACGTCGCCGACGATCGGCAGGTCGTGCAGCTTCTCCAGGGTCGCGCGGAAGGCGCCCTCGTTGTCGAGCACGTGCTGGTTGAGGCCCTCGCGCTCGAAGAGGTCGAGGTTGGCGATGCCGACCGCGGCGGAGACCGGGTGGCCGCCGAAGGTGTAGCCGTGCAGGAAGGTGTTGTCGCCCCGGTAGAACGGCTCGGCCAGGCGGTCGGAGACGATGCACGCGCCGATGGGGGAGTAGCCCGAGGTCATGCCCTTGGCGCAGGTGATCATGTCCGGCACGTAGCCGAACTTGTCGCACGCGAAGGTGGTGCCGAGCCGGCCGAAGGCGCAGATGACCTCGTCGGAGACGAGCAGCACGTCGTACCGGTCGCAGATCTCGCGCACCCGCTGGAAGTAGCCGGGCGGGGGCGGGAAGCAGCCGCCGGCGTTCTGCACCGGCTCCAGGAAGACGGCCGCGACCGTGTCCGGGCCCTCGAAGAGGATCTGCTGCTCGATCTGGTCGGCGGCCCAGCGGCCGAACGCCTCGGGGTCGTCGCCGTGGATCGGAGCCCGGTAGATGTTGGTGTTGGGCACCTTGTGCGCGCCCGGCACCAGCGGCTCGAACGGGGCCTTCAGGGCCGGCAGTCCGGTGATGGACAGGGCGCCCTGCGGGGTGCCGTGGTAGGCCACCGCGCGGGATATGACCTTGTACTTGGTCGGCTTGCCGGTCAGCTTGAAGTACTGCTTGGCGAGCTTCCAGGCGGTCTCCACCGCCTCGCCGCCGCCGGTGGTGAAGAAGACCTTGTCGAGGTCGCCCGGGGCCTCGTGCGCGAGCCGCTCCGCGAGCTCCACGGCCTTGGGGTGGGCGTAGGACCACACGGGGAAGAAGGCCAGCTCCCGGGCCTGCTTGGCGGCGGTCTCCGCGAGCTCCTGACGGCCGTGGCCCGCCTGCACCACGAACAGGCCCGCGAGGCCGTCGAGGTAGCGCTTGCCCCTGTCGTCGTAGATGTGGGTGCCCTCGCCCCGGACGATGGTGGGGACGGGGGAGTTCTCGTACGAGGACATGCGGGTGAAGTGCATCCACAGGTGGTCGTAGGCGGACCTGCTGAGGTCCTCGGTGCTGCCGGTGCTCACGATTATCGGGTTCCCCACATGTAGGTCTGCTTCTTGAGCTTGAGGTAGACGAAGCTCTCGGTGGAGCGCACCCCTGGAACGGCCCGGATGCGTCCGTTGATGACCTCCAGGAGGTGGTCGTCGTCCTCGCAGACGATCTCGACCATGAGGTCGAAGGACCCCGCGGTCATCACCACGTACTCGCACTCGTCCATGGCGGTCAGCGCGTCGGCCACGGCCTCCACGTCGCCCTCGACGTTGATCCCGACCATCGCCTGGCGGCGGAAGCCCACGGTGAGCGGGTCCGTGACGGCGACGATCTGCATCACGCCCTGGTCGAGGAGCTTCTGGACGCGCTGGCGCACGGCCGCCTCCGACAGGCCCACGGCCTTGCCGATGGCGGCGTACGGCCGGCGGCCGTCCTCCTGGAGCTGCTCGATGATGGCGAGGGAGACGGCGTCCAGCGGGGGACGGCCGCCGTTCTTGGACTCGCGGGAGTCCTTCGGATCTGCGCTTCGACTGGCCACGGTGCCACTGTGCACGACGTATCGACAGTTCAGCAAGGCTTGATCGATGAATTTCGTTGTCTGTGGCGTCTCTGCTTGCGGATTTCGCAGGAGTGGAGTGGGTGGGGGTGTTGAAAACATCAGCCGTCGGTCTAGGGTGGGTGTCTCAGAGGCTGGACACTCGACATTTCTCGACACCCCAGACACCTCGGACACCCACGAGGAACACCAGGAGGGCCTGCAGTGAGCACCGAGCTGCGTCGTCTGCGCAACTACATCGGCGGTGAGTTCCGGGACGCCGCCGACGGCCGGACCACCGAGGTGGTCAACCCCGCGACGGGCGAGGCGTACGCGACCGCTCCGCTGTCCGGGCAGGCGGATGTGGACGCCGCGATGGCGGCCGCCGCCGAGGCGTTCCCCGGCTGGCGCGACACCACCCCGGCCGAGCGCCAGAGGGCCCTGCTGAAGATCGCGGACGCCGTCGAGGAGCGCGCCGAGGAACTCATCGCCGCCGAGGTGGAGAACACGGGCAAGCCGGTCGGGCTGACCCGCACCGAGGAGATCCCGCCGATGGTGGACCAGATCCGCTTCTTCGCGGGCGCGGCGCGGATGCTCGAGGGCAAGGGCGCCGGTGAGTACATGGAGGGGCTGACCTCCTTCGTGCGCCGCGAGCCGGTCGGCGTCTGCGCGCAGGTCGCGCCCTGGAACTACCCGATGATGATGGCCGTGTGGAAGTTCGCCCCGGCGATCGCCGCGGGCAACACGGTCGTCCTGAAGCCCTCGGACACCACCCCGGCCTCCACGGTCCTGCTCGCCGAGATCCTCGGCTCGATCCTGCCCAGGGGCGTCTTCAACGTCATCTGCGGCGACCGCGACACCGGCCGCCTGATGGTCGAGCACCCCACCCCGGCGATGGCGTCCATCACCGGTTCGGTGCGCGCCGGCATGTCGGTCGCCGAGTCCGCGTCCAAGGACCTCAAGCGGGTCCACCTGGAGCTGGGCGGCAAGGCCCCGGTCGTCGTCTTCGAGGACACCGACATCGCCAAGGCCGTCGAGGGCATCTCGGAGGCGGGCTTCTTCAACGCCGGCCAGGACTGCACGGCCGCCACGCGCGTCCTCGTGCACGAGTCGATCCACGACGAGTTCGTCTCCGCGCTGGCCAAGGCCGCCGCCGACACGAAGACCGGCATGCCGGACGACGAGGACGTGCTCTTCGGTCCGCTCAACAACGCCAACCAGCTCAAGCAGGTCGAGGGCTTCATCGAGCGGCTGCCGGCGCACGCGCGCGTGGTCGCGGGCGGCAAGCGCGTCGGCGACAAGGGCTACTTCTACGCCCCGACCGTCGTCTCCGGCCTCGACCAGGACGACGAGATCATCCAGAAGGAGGTCTTCGGTCCGGTCATCACCGTCCAGTCCTTCACCGACGAGGACCAGGCCGTCGCGTACGCCAACGGCGTCGAGTACGCGCTGGCCTCCTCGGTGTGGACCAAGGACCACTCCCGCGCGATGCGGATGTCCAGGAAGCTGGACTTCGGCTGCGTGTGGATCAACACGCACATCCCGCTGGTCGCGGAGATGCCGCACGGCGGCTTCAAGAAGTCCGGCTACGGCAAGGACCTCTCGGCGTACGGCTTCGACGACTACACGCGGGTCAAGCACGTGATGACGTCCCTGGACGCGTAAGCGCCGAAGCGCCGAAGCGCCGAAGCGCCGGCCCCGGACGGTGGGTGGTCCACCGTCCGGGGCCGACGCGTCTCCCGGACCGACCCCATTTTTGAACATGTTCAACTCGGGGCGTACGCTGCTGCCATGAGCGACAGAGCCGCCCTGCTCAAGGGCATCCGCGCCTGGCTGGCCTTCTTCGTCGTCTGCCTGGTGCTCAGCGGCGCCACGGCCTTCCCGCTGGTGCACGAACTGCGCTGGACCGAGGACCTGCTCCGCTCCCTGTCGGCCCCCGAGCACCTTCCCGCCCTCATGGAGTGGATCGAGCGCGTGCGTCAGGGGCTCGACACCGCCGACGCCGAGTACCCGTTCCTCCTCTACGGCACCGACTGGCTCGCCTTCGCACACCTCGTGATCGCGGTCGCCTTCTACGGCCCCTACCGGGACCCCGTCCGCAACATCTGGGTCGTCGAGTTCGGCATGATCGCCTGCGCGGGCGTCATCCCGCTCGCCCTGGTCTGCGGCCCGGTCCGCGGCATCCCCTTCTGGTGGAGCGTCATCGACATGGCGTTCGGCGTGTTCGGCGTGATCCCGCTGTACGTCGTACGGCAGAGGATCAAGCGGCTGGAGGCGCTCACGCCGAACGCGGCGCCGGCCCTCGCTACCTGAGGGCGGCCGCCTTGATGCGCTCGGCGACCGGGTTCGACGTCGTGTCCTTCGCGTCGGTGTCGGTGAGCGAGTACACGAGGGTGAAGCCCAGGTCCTCGGTCGCGGCGATCATCGTGCTGTAGCCGGGGCGGGCGCCGCTCTTGCCCCAGTAGACCGTGCCCTGGAGCTTCAGGCGGGTCAGGCCCGCGCTGTGGGCGGCGCCGCCCTTGACGGTCGTCGGGACCGTGAACATCTCCCGCAACTGCGGTTCGGGCACGATCCGTCCGCCGAAGAGGGCCGTGACGAGCCGCTCCAGGTCGGCGGTGGTCGAGATCATGTCCCCGGCCGCCCAGCGGTCGGCCACGTTCCACTCGGTGACGTCCACGAGCCGGGTCGTCCCGTCCGGCCGGGGCACCGCCTGGTAGCCGCGGTGGTGCGGTCCGCGGATGCGGGGGTCGGTGCCGGGGAAGTACGTGTGGCGCATCCCGGCGGGGCGCAGCACGAGCCGGGTGGCCGCGGAGGCGTACGACTGCCTGGTCACCTTCTCGATCAGCATGCCGAGGATCGTGTAGTTGATGTTCAGGTACTGCTGCTGATCACCGGCTTCGAACGCCGGGCCCTGCGCGACCGCCGACTCCACGACCCGCCGCGGGGTGAGCGTGTCGTAGCGGTGCGCGTACTGCTCCTCGAAGGTGTTCCCCCAACTGACGCCCGGCTTGATGCCGCTGGTGTGGTTCAGCAGGTTCCGTACGGTGACGGGCGTCTTGAAACCGGAGCCGAGCAGGCCGGGCAGGTAGCGCTCGACCGACGCGTCGAGATCGACCTCGCCCTGGGACGCCAGCCGGAGGACGGTGGCGGCCGTCACCACCTTGGTCGTCGAACCGGCCCTGAACCGCGCGTCCGGGTCGGCCGCCCGGCCGCTCGCCAGGTCCCGCACCCCCGAACTGCCCTGCCAGGAACCCTCGGAGCCGCCCAGCCGGACGAGCGCGGCCGTGGTGCTCTCGTCGGGCAGCCCTCCGATCGCCTCGCACAGCGCCTTGTCCGACGGGGCGGCGCTGCACACGGGTGCCGATGGGGCGGAGGAGGCGAAGGCGGGCGCGGCGAGCGGGCCCGCGCCCAGGGCGAGGACGAGGGAGGCGGCGAGCAGGGTGGTGCGACGACGGGTGTGCATCGGTTGCTCCTCGGGGGAGTCCGGCGGAAGGACGCGATCATCCTCCGGCCGGGCGGGCCACCTCCGGATCGTCGTCGGGGAGGGCGCCCGCCCTGACGCCACCCCGACCAACTCCCTTACTGAGCAGGGGAGTTGGTCGGGGATCGCCCCTAGGGTTCCCGTCGCCCCGACCGGCCCCCGGCGTCACGCAGCGCGCACAGGACGTCGATGCGGTTGGTGGTGATCGAGTCGACGCCCAGGGCCAGCAGGCGGCGCATGGAGCGGCGGGTGTCCGGGGTCCAGACGGAGAGCAGGTAACCGGCGTGGTGGACACGGTCCGCGAGGGCGCGGTCGACCAGGCCGAAGCGGTAGTTCAGCCAGCGCGGACGGATCGCCTCGAGCAGGCCGGCGCGGGCCGGTGCCAGGGTCGTACGCGTGAGCGCGATCTCGGCGGACGGGTCCGCCGCCCGTACGGCGAGCATGGCGGGGGCGCCCGCGCAGTAGAGGACGCGGCCTTGGGCGCCCCGCTCGCGCACGGCGTCCACGACCCGGCGCACCGCGCGGACGTCCGGCGCGCCGGGCAGGTCGATCATCACCCGGCCGCCGTCCGTCGCCGCCAGCGCGTCGGAGAGCGTGGGCACCCCGTCGTCCGTGACCCCGCGCACCTCCTCCCACGACAGCGATCGCAGCGGACGGTCGTGTCCCCAGAGCCGCTTCAGCGTGTCGTCGTGCAGCAGCACCGGGACGCCGTCCCGGGTGAGGCGTACGTCGATCTCGACGGCGTCCGCGCCCCGGTGGAGCGCGGAGCGCAGCGAGGCGAGGGTGTTCTCACGGACGCGGTAGGGGTCGCCGCGGTGGGCCACGGCGGTCACGTTCTGCATGGCGGCCCTTCGCGGGTGGTCAGGAGGCGAGCCGGGACGAGAGGTAGGAGTCGATCTCGGCGGCCAGCCGCGTCTTGCCGGCCGGGTCCATGAACGACGCCTCGACCGCGTTCTTCGCCAGGTCGGCCAGTCCCCGCTCGTCGAGTTCCAGCAGCCGCGCGGCGACCGCGTACTCGTTGTTGAGGTCGGTGCCGAACATCGGCGGGTCGTCGGAGTTGACGGTGACGATGACGCCGGCCCGCGCGAACTCCTTGATGGGGTGTTCGTCGAGGGAGGTCACCGCGCGGGTGGCGATGTTGGAGGTGGGGCACACCTCCAGCGGGATGCGCCGCTCGGCCAGGTGCCGGAGCAGTTTCGGGTCGCGGGCGGAACTGGTGCCGTGTCCGATGCGTTCGGCGCCCAGTTCGTTCAGCGCGTCCCACACCGTCTCCGGACCGGTGGTCTCGCCGGCGTGCGGCACGGAGTGCAGTCCGGCGGCGATCGCGCGGTCGAAGTACGGCTTGAACTGCGGCCGGGGTACGCCGATCTCGGGCCCGCCGAGACCGAAGGAGACCAGGCCCTCCGGGCGCAGCCGGTCGTCGGTGGCGAGCCGCACGGTCTCCTCGGCGGACTCGAGACCGGCCTCGCCGGGGATGTCGAAGCACCAGCGCAGCACGGTTCCCCACTCGGTCTCGGCCGCCTTGCGGGCGTCCTCGATCGCGTCCATGAAGGCACGCTCGTCGATGCCGCGCCGGGTGGAGGAGAAGGGGGTGATGGTCAGCTCGGCGTACCGCACCTGCTGCCGGGCCAGTTCGCGCGCCACCTCGTAGGTCAGCAGCCGTACGTCCTCGGGGGTGCGGATGAGGTCGACGACGGACAGGTACACCTCGATGAAGTGGGCGAAGTCCGTGAAGGTGAAGTAGTCGGCCAGGGCCTCGGGGTCGGTGGGGACCTTGGAGTCGGGGTGGCGGGCGGCCAGCTCCGAGACGATGCGGGGGGAGGCGGACCCGACGTGGTGCACGTGCAGTTCGGCCTTGGGCAGCCCGGCGATGAAGGCGTGCAGATCGCGCGGGACGCGCGGATCGACGAGACGGTCGGTCAAGGTTCCTCCCCGGAACGGCGCCCCCGGGCCGCACGGGCGGCGGGGCGCGGATGATCGGCTGATCGGTGACTCGGGGTCATCGTAGG
The DNA here is from genome assembly GCF_055633275.1 of Streptomyces sp. 12E. NCBI lineage: Bacteria > Bacillati > Actinomycetota > Actinomycetes > Kitasatosporales > Streptomycetaceae > Streptomyces > Streptomyces sp. 12E. The sequence goes on from NZ_JBVNCJ010000001.1 coordinate 5,328,897, forward strand.
CGGTGGAGACGGGGGGTGCGGGGCGGCACGGAGCGGCGGAGCCGTAGCATGGCCGGACGATCGAGGGCCAGGGGGTAACTCCAGATGACGGACGCGACGCAGCCGAACGGGGACACGGGAGCCGGTGACCCTTGGGCACCCCCGGAGGAGAGGACCTCACTGGACAAGGACCGCGGGTCCGGCGCCGGCCGGCCGCCGCAGTCACCGGCCACGCCGACCGTGGCCGGGGGAGTGCCCGCGCCGCAGCCGCCGTCCGTGCACGACCAGCCCACCGTCGCCGGGATGCCGGGCGCCGGCTTCGTCCCGCCCGTCGGGGGCCCGCCTTCGGCCGGCACCACGCCGTTCGACACCCAGGGTTCCCCGCTGCCCCCGCCGCCCGTCGCGCCCACCGGCCCGGGCGCACCCGGCGGCTACGGACACCCCGGCTACCCGCCGGGCTACGGCTGGCCCGGCATGCCGATGCAGCGGCAGAACGGCATGGGCATCGCCGCCATGGTGCTCGGCATCCTGTCCTGCTGCCTGTTCTGCCTGTACGGCGTGGTCTCCGTGGTCCTCGGCATCCTCGCCATCGTCTTCGGCGTCAAGGGCCGCCGGAAGGCCGAGCAGGGCCTGGCCGACAACCACGGGCAGGCCCAGGCAGGCCTGATCACCGGCATCATCGGCCTCATCCTCGGCATCGCCGTGATCGTCCTGATAGCGGTCGGCATCACGGCCGCCATCAACGAGGAGGAGAGCTGGGAGGACGAGGACTACTACGGCGCCCACCGCCCGGCCGTCACCGCTCCCGCCTTCCGCTGACCGAAACGGTCGTCACCGGTCGTCATGGACCGGGGACGCCGACGGCCCGAGCCCCCGCACAGCGGGCTCGGGCCGTCGGCGTCCCCGGGACGGGTCAGAGCGCGAGGCCCGTCAGGACCATCACGCGCTCGTAGGTGTAGTCGTCCATCGCGAACCTCACGCCCTCGCGGCCCACACCGGACTGCTTGACGCCGCCGTACGGCATCTGGTCGGCGCGGTAGGAGGGCACGTCGCCGATGACCACACCGCCGACCTCCAGGGCCCGGTGGGCGCGGAAGGCGGTCTGCAGGTCGTGCGTGAACACGCCCGCCTGGAGGCCGTACTTGGAGTCGTTGACGGCGGCGAAGGCCGCCGCCTCCCCGTCCACCTTCTGCACGGTCAGCACCGGCCCGAAGACCTCCTCGCAGGAGATCGTCGCCTCGGCCGGCACGTCGGTGAGCACGGTCGGCGCATAGGAGGCGCCGTCGCGCTTGCCGCCGGTGAGGAGGGTGGCGCCCGCGGCGACGGCCTCGTCGACCCAGGACTCCACGCGCTGCGCGGCGGCCTCGCTGACCAGCGGGCCGACGTCGGTGGCGTCGTCGTTCGGGTCACCGGTGACCTGCGCCTCGACGGCGGCGACGATGCGCGGCAGCAGACGGTCGTACACGGAGGCGTCGGCGATCACGCGCTGCACGGAGATGCAGGACTGGCCGCCCTGGTAGTTGGAGAAGGTCGCGATGCGCTGCGCGGCCCGGTCCAGGTCCTCGTCGCGTCCGAAGTCGGCGAGGACGACGGCCGCGCCGTTGCCGCCCAGCTCCAGGGTGCAGTGCTTGCGCGGCACCGAGTCCATGATCGCGTAACCGACCGTCTCGGAGCCGGTGAAGGAGATCACCGGCAGCCGCTCGTCCTGGACCAGGGCGGGCATGCGGTCGTTGGGGACCGGGAGGATGCTCCAGGAACCGGCGGGCAACTCGGTCTCGGCGAGCAGCTCACCGAGGACCAGACCGGAGAGGGGCGTGGCGGGCGCCGGCTTGAGGATGATGGGCGCGCCCGCGGCGACCGCGGGGGCGATCTTGTGCGCGCACAGGTTCAGCGGGAAGTTGAACGGAGCGATGCCGAGGACGACGCCCTTGGGGAAGCGGCGGGTGAAGGCGAGCCGGCCCTGGCCGCCGGCGTCGGTGTCCAGGCGCTGGGCCTCGCCGCCGTTGAAGCGGCGGGCCTCCTCGGCGGCGAAACGGAACACGGAGACCGCGCGGCCGACTTCGCCGCGGGCCCACTTGACCGGCTTGCCGTTCTCGGCGGAGATCAGGCGGGCGATCTCCTCGGTGCGCTCGGCGAGACGGCGGCTGACGTGGTCGAGGGCGGCGGCACGGACGTGGGCGGGGGTGGCGGCGAAGTCCTCGCGGACGGCGTGGGCGGCGGAGACGGCGTCCTCGACCTGGACGTCGGTGGGGACGCTCACCGTGCCGACGGTGCGGCCGTCCCAGGGGGAGGTGACGTCGAAGGTGGTCTCGCCGGTGGCCTGGCGGCCGGCGAGCCAGAAGGCGGTGGTGGTCGTGGAAGTCATGTGCGGGTTCCGGCCCTTCCGCGTTGGGGGTCGATCCATGGGGTGTGGGGTCCACGGTAGGGGCGGGGTCGGCGCGGGGGGTTTGTCCGGGGCGTAGTGGTAGGGGGCGGTGGTTCGACGGTTTGGCGGGGTGGGGCAGGGTCCGGTTCCTCGCCCCCGACCCTTCCCGTCCCCGGGCGGCCGCGCCCCCGGACCCCCTCGTCCTCGAACGCCGGGCGGGCCGGGAGTGCCGGACGGGCCGCGCGGAGGCTAGTCCGACGTCGTCGCCTTCAGGGCGAGCCAGAGTTCCATGCGGGTGTCCGGGTCGTCGAGGGAGCGGCCGAGGATCTCCTCCACCCGGCGCATGCGGTAGCGGAGGGTGTGGCGGTGGACGCCCAGGTCGGCTGCCGCCGCGTCCCACTGGCCGTGGCGGGAGAGCCAGGCGCGGAGGGAGGCGACGAGGTCGCCGCGGCCCGTCGCGTCGTGTTCGCGCAGGGCCCGCAGCAGTCCGTCGGCGAACGCCCTGACCGCGTCGTCGGCGAGCAGCGGCAGCACCGAACCGGCGGCCATGTGCTCGTGCTCCACCAGCACCCTCCCCCGCCGCCGCGCCACCGAAAGGGCCTGCTCGGCCTGCTTGTAGGCGGCGGACGCGGCTATCGGTCCGGCCGGTGCGGACAGTCCGACGACCAGTTCGTCGTCGGACTTGCGGGCCGCCTCCCGTGCGGCGGCGTGGTCGCAGCAGGCCGCCACGGCGGCGCCGCCGTCGCAGGCCAGTATGACCAGCCGGTTTCCCTCCGGCACGACCAGGACCACCTCCCCGGAGCGGGCGGCGGCGGACTCCGCGACCTCGGCGAGGGCTCCGAGGGCGTCACCGTTCGCCTCGCCCCCGGCGGCCACGACGATCCGGAAGGGCGCGTCGAGCAGACCGCCGTACAGGTCCCCGGCCACCGCGCGGGCGTGGTCCGGCTCCCCGGCGAGCAGCATCCGCAGGACGGCGGCGCCGATGCGCTGCTCGGCCGCGTGCAGGGAGCGGGAGCGTTCCGTGATCAGGGTGAGCAGGGCGACCGCGGAGTGGACGGCGTACCGCCCGGCGGTGCCGAGGGCGGCGGCCGTGCCGACGGCGAGCGCCGCGCGGGGGCGCCGGCCGGTCCCGAGGGAGTGCAGTTCGACCCGGTCCTCGTTCTCCGGGCCGGCCACCACCGAGGAGGCGGGCGCGGGCCGTTCCCGCAGCCGGGTCACGTCCGTGGTGAGCCGCGCGGCGCGCCGGCCCGCCCACTCCGGCGCCGCGGCCACGACGGCGCCCGAGGCGTCGTACAGCGCGGCCCACCCGTCGACCTGGGCGGCGAGCGCGGCCAGCAGCCCCTCCGGGCCCTCCACCAGGGCCTGCCTGGTCAGTTCCCGCTGGGCCGCGAAGCCCGCGGTCACCGCGCGGTACTGGTCGGCGGCGATGGCGGCGGACACGGCCTTGCTGATCGCGAGGAAGGGAGTGCGGCGCGGCACCTCCAGCAGCGGCAGCCCCTCCTCCCGGGCGGCGTCGACGAGGGCGGCGGGGATGTCGTCGTAGTGGACGCCGACGGCGAAACCGAGCCCGACGACCCCCGCCCCCACCAGTCGCTTCACATAGCGGCGCATCGCCTCCCGGTCCTCCGCGTCGAGTTTCAGCGCGGTGATCAGCAGCAGTTCCCCGCCCTCCATGTACGGCACGGGGTCGGCGAGTTCACTGGCGTGCGCCCAGCGGACCGGCACGTCGAGGCGGTCCTCGCCCGCGCGCACGGTCAGTTTGAGCGCGGAGTGGTGGACGAGCGAGGCGAGCGTCGGGGGCATGGGAGCCTTGAGCCTTCGGGTCTGCGTCGGGTGGGTGAGAACTCGGTGATCCTTTGGCCGCCGCGTATGAACGACCCGTGTCGATTCTGCCTCACTGTACGGTCACCGGCCGCCCGGACGGTTCACCCCCGCAGGTCCACCAGGAGCGGGGGCGCGTGCTCGCCCTCGACGGTCGTCAGCGACAGCACCGCGTGTCCCGGCGGCACCGTGTGCGCCAGTTCCGAGGCCGACCACCGCTCCCGCTCGACCTGCCGCACGGTGACCGCGTCCGTGGTCACCGCCTTGCCGGTGAGCCGCTTGCGCAGTGCGTGGATGACCCGGGTCATCGGCTGGTCGGCGAAGACCGTGTGCTTGGCGACCTCCGTGGTCTCCACCCACTCGGTGCCCCAGGTCTGCGCGAACCGGCTGCCGTCCCAGGTGGTGACGCCGCAGAAGGCCATGCGGCAGCCCACGGCTCCGTAGAGCGGGCCGTGCAGCGCCTCGGGGACGTCGGCGACGGTGCGCAGGGCGAGCAGCACGCCCGCGTTCTGCGACCGCAGCCGCTGGATGCGGCGCACCGACTCCGCGGTGACCGTGCCCGTGGCGTCGTCCAGGACCAGGCAGGCGAAGTGGGCGCGCCGGCCCTCCCGCACGACGGCGTGGAACTGGGCGAGGACCAGCCGCGTGATCAGCCGGCCGGCCTCCTCGTGGCCGCGCTCGGGCAGGTCGATCCGCACCCGCAGGGGGTGGTGGGCGACTGCGCGCAGGGAGAACGGCCTGTTCGGGCCGCCTCCCCCGAAGAAGTCCGCGAACACCGGCCGGTTCAGCAGTGCCAGCCGGTCGGCCAGGGTCCGGCCCACGTCGCCCGGCGTACCGGCCTGCCGGATCCGCGCGTCGAGCTCGCGGCGCATGACGTCGTTCCCGCTCGCGGCGAGCGCCTCCCGCAAGGGGGCCAGCGCCCTCTCCTCTCCCTCCAGCAGCTCGCGCAGCTCCGGCAGGACGGGGAAACGCCCGTGCACCGCCCGGAAGGGGCCGAGCAGCTGCCCCAGCGCGGTGGCGGCGCCCTGCGCGCCGGCCGCGTCGAGGTCGCCCACCAGCGCCTCGGCGAGGATCGCGGCCGCCTCGTCCGGGTCGTCGGACTCGGCGTACGGGTCGAGGTCGTGCACCGAGGACGGATCGCCGATCCGCACGATCACGTCGAAGGAGTCGTCCGCGCCGAGCGGGCTCCCGGCGGCCGAGACGGCGACGACGGCACAGCGCCCGGTGAGCGCCTGCAGCGCGAGCGCCTCGGTCACCGGCTCGACGAGGGTACGGGTCTTGCCGGACCCGGAGGGGCCGACGGCGAGCAGCGAGGTCCCGAGCACGTCCGGACCGAGGGCCGCACCCGCGTCGTGGTACGGCTGGGGAGCGCGCTCGGCCGCCACCCAGCGGCCGATGCGCACCTGACCGGCGAGCAGGTCGTGGCGGGCGGTCCGGCGCGGCAGGTCCCGGGCGCCGGAGGGGTGCGTCCAGGCCGCGCCGCCCTGGCGCAGGACGGTGTCGCGGAAGGCGCCCAGTGCGGCGGTGCGCCGGGCGGCGTCGAAGGCGTGCTCGACGCGGGTGCAGTCGACGTCGTTCATACGGCCGCCGGCGACCTCGGCGGTGAGCAGCTCGGCGGCCTCGTGCTGGCCGGCGTCGCGGAGGGCCGGCCACTGGGAGCGGGGGCGGACGGACGCGGAGGCGCCGGGGGCGGTGTCCGCAGGGCGGGGGGCGAGCCGCTCCCTGGCGTACGGCAGCCAGGCCCCGAGGCGGGCGAACGGCCACACCACGAGCAGCGTGACGACCGTGTACAGCGTGTTGGTGAAGAGGGGGGAGGCCATCGGATCGTAGCTGTCCGTGAGGAGCACGGTCAGGGAGAGCAGCGGTTCGACGACCGGCACCGTGGACCATCCGAAGCCCGGGAAGGCGTCGGGGAAGACGAGACCGAGGGCGACGAGGGCGAGACCGGCGGAGACCAGGACCTGGACGGGCCGGGACAAGCGGTCCATGTAGTGCCGGACGATGGCGCGCCAGCTGCCGAGCACCCCGACCGCGGTGAGGAGCGCGGCGAAGAAGACGCCGTCGGAGAGCAGCAGGGCGTGCACCCCGGGGAACCCCACCTCCCAGCCCTCGACCGGCTGAGGCGTCAGTGAGAGCTGGTACCACCAGTCGTTCGGCGTGAACATCCGCAGGAGGGTGCTCTTGTACGGGAAGTAGCCGCTGCTCCAGAGGGACCACGCCCCGAGCGCCAGGACGAGCGGGAGCAGCATGCCGACGACCGTCACCGGGGCAAGACGCTCCGGGAGCTCCTTCGGGCGGTGGCCGTACCGCCAGATCCCGGGCCGGGCGGACGGCCTCGCCTCGTCGAGCCAGGCGGCGACGGCGGACGGGGAGCCGGGGGGCCGCGGGGGCACGGGGGGAGCCCCCGGCGCCAGGCTCGGCCGTGGTGGCACCACCGGCACGTCCGGTGGTCCCGCCGGGCGCGGTACGGGATGGGCGTGTGTGCCCTGTGCGTCCTGGGTACCGTCGCTGTCCATCGCCCTTGCCCCCTGAGCTGCCGCTCCGTTCGCCGTCAGCGAGTCAATCTAACGCCCCGGCAGGACGAGTTCACCGCTTACACATCCCGGCCGCGGGCAAGTCGTGCCTCCCTCGGCGCCTCAGGGGCCCGGGCGGTGCCCCCGGGGCGATGGGGGTTCCTCCGCCCGGGCGGAGCCGGGGATGGGGCAGGCGCCCCGCGAACGCGGGTGGGTGAACCCGCCCTCGCTATGTCCACCGCGGACAACCCCACCCCCCGGACAGCGCCCACATGGAGCATGCCCGCCCCCCGCTCCCCGCCCTAGCCTGCGAGAAAAGAACGCACGTGTCCGAAACACCCCCCAGGAGCCCCGCATGACCGCACTTCCGCAGGAGCGCCGCGTCGTCACCGCCATCCCCGGACCGAAGTCGCAGGAGCTGCAGGCCCGCCGCACCGCCGCGGTCGCGCAGGGCGTGGGCTCCGTGCTGCCCGTGTTCACCGCTCGCGCGGGCGGCGGCATCATCGAGGACGTCGACGGCAACCGGCTGATCGACTTCGGCTCCGGCATCGCCGTGACCTCCGTCGGGGCCTCCGCCGAGGCCGTCGTCCGCCGTGCCTCCGCCCAGCTCGCCGACTTCACCCACACCTGCTTCATGGTCACGCCGTACGAGGGCTACGTGGCCGTGGCCGAGGCGCTCGCCGAGCTGACCCCGGGCGACCACGCCAAGAAGTCCGCGCTGTTCAACAGCGGCGCCGAGGCCGTCGAGAACGCCGTGAAGATCGCGCGTGCGTACACCGGGCGGCAGGCGGTCGTCGTCTTCGACCACGGCTACCACGGCCGCACCAACCTCACCATGGCGCTGACCGCGAAGAACATGCCGTACAAGCACGGCTTCGGACCGTTCGCGCCCGAGGTGTACCGCGTCCCGGTCGCCTACGGCTACCGCTGGCCGACCGGTCCGGAGAACGCGGGCCCGGAGGCCGCCGCGCAGGCCGTCGACCAGATCTCCAAGCAGGTCGGCGCCGAGAACGTGGCCGCGATCATCATCGAGCCGGTGCTCGGCGAGGGCGGCTTCATCGAGCCGGCCAAGGGCTTCCTGCCCGCGATCAGCAAGTTCGCCGAGGACAACGGCATCGTCTTCGTCGCCGACGAGATCCAGTCCGGTTTCTGCCGCACCGGCCAGTGGTTCGCCTGCGAGGACGAGGGCATCGTCCCGGACCTGATCACCACCGCCAAGGGCATCGCCGGCGGTCTGCCGCTGGCCGCCGTCACCGGCCGCGCCGAGATCATGGACGCCGCGCACCCGGGCGGCCTGGGCGGCACCTACGGCGGCAACCCGGTCGCCTGTGCGGGCGCGCTCGGCGCCATCGAGACGATGAAGGAGCTGGACCTCAACGCCAGGGCGAAGGCGATCGAGGGCGTCATGAAGGCCCGCCTCACCGCCATGGCCGAGAAGTTCGACATCATCGGCGACGTCCGCGGCCGGGGCGCGATGATCGCCATCGAGCTGGTCAAGGACCGCGCCACCAAGGAGCCGAACCCCGAGGCGACGGCCGCGCTGGCCAAGGCCTGCCACCAGGAGGGCCTGCTGGTCCTGACCTGTGGCACCTACGGCAACGTGCTGCGCTTCCTGCCCCCGCTGGTCATCGGCGAGGACCTGCTGGGCGAGGGCCTCGACATCATCGAGCAGGCGTTCGCGCGCATCTGAGCCGGTATCGGGGCAGGTGAGCCGCCCCGGAGCGGCTGCCGGGCCCGGTGAGCGGCAGAGCGTGTGAAGAAGGTGTGCGGGGTGGATGGCAGGAGCCCGTCGGCCCTGTCGCGGGGCCACCCCCTGCCGTAGGTTTCTACCCGGATGAGAGATACACCCCGCCCGCAGGGGACTGCGGGCGGAGCCGGGCCGGGGCCTCCCCAGCTTCGACCTGGTCGTGCCTCGCGCACACGAACCGGGGCCCGAGGGCTCCGGGTCTCCTCACGATCGGACGGTCGCCCGCCCCAAACCCCCCGGGGCGCGCGACGTTCCGGTCCGGACGGCCGTCCGGGCATCTCGTACGGCAAGCCGTTCCCCGAAGGGCCGACGCACTCCCCCCGCGCCGGCCCTTCGGCGTGCGCCGGGCTCCGACCTGCGAAGCTGTGCACCATGCTGCTGCTCGGACCGCCCGTCCTCCTCTTCGCGCTGATCACCTGGCAGGTCGTCGCCGACGGTCCGCTGGTCGGCCTCGACGAGCGGCTGAGCCGGACGCTGGTCCGTCCGGACCGGGCCTCCGAACTGCTCGCCGACCTCGGCAACGTCCAGGTCGCCGTGCCGGTCCTGGTGGTCGCGCTGGCGTACGTCGCCCGCCACGGGCGCGCCACGGGCCGGGACCGCTGGTGGCTGCCGCCCGCCGCCGGGGCACTGGCGATGGTGCTGGTGCCGGCGCTGGTCGCGCCCCTGAAGGAGTGGACCGACCGCCCCGGCACCCCGGCCGTGCCCCCGGCGGCCGGCTACTACCCCTCCGGGCACACGACCACCGCCGTCGTGGCGTACGGCGCGGCGACGCTGCTCCTCCTCCCGCTGCTGCGTTCGCCGGCGGTGCGTCGCGCGCTCGTCGCGGCCTGCGCCGTCCTGGTCGCCGGGGCCTCGTACGGACTGGTGCGCCGGGGCTACCACTGGCCGCTGGACGTGGCGGCCGGCTGGTGTCTCGGCGCGGTGCTGCTGATCGGCCTGTGGCTGCTGGCCGGCCGGGGCCGCCGCGGGCCCGGCGGGGCCCACGTCCCCCGGACCGGTGCCGGCGGGAGTACCGGCTGACCGGTCCGGCGGCCCCGGCCCGCCGGCTCAGCTGTCGAAGCCGAGGCCCAGCCGGTCCATCGTCCGCAGCCGCGGGTCGCGCCGCCCGCCCTGCGCGTCGGCCCTGGCCGGCGACCACTCGGTGAGGGCGATGCCGGTCCGGGCGAACGGCTCCGGCGGGAACGGCAGCGGCTTCCTGCGCACCACCTCCAGCTCCGTGCGCTCGGTCCGTTCCTCCGCCAGCAGGTCCAGCATCACCTCGGCGCCGAAGCGGGTGGCGGCCGACGACCAGCAGGTCGCCGGTCCCGGCGCCGGTGAGGGCGGGCTCGGGTGCGGGCCGGCCGGGGTCGTCCAGCCAGCAGGAGACCGGCCGGGCCTCGGAAAGGGATCTCGTCCAACGGCTCATGGCGCTCGGGGCCATGATGTCGACTCCCCCCAGGGACTGCGGCTGTGTCGCTATGCCTTCTGCCGGTTGCGGCGGTTGCCGACGGCCATGGAGACCAGCACCAGGAGGACGGCGATGACGAACATGGCCGTGCCGATGACGTTGATCTGCACGGGGGTTCCGCGCTGCGCGGAGCCCCAGACGAACATCGGGAAGGTGACGGTCGAGCCGGCGTTGAAATTGGTGATGATGAAATCGTCGAAGGAGAGCGCGAAGGCGAGCAGCGCGCCGGCCGCGATGCCGGGGGCGGCGATCGGCAGCGTGACCCGCAGGAACGTCTGGACCGGGCCGGCGTACAGGTCCTGCGCGGCCTGTTCGAGGCGGGGGTCCATCGACATCACGCGCGCCTTCACGGCGACCACGACGAAGCTGAGGCAGAACACGATGTGGGCGATCAGGACCGTCCAGAAGCCCAGCCGGGCGCCCATGTTGAGGAACAGGGTGAGCAGTGAGGCCGCCATGACCACCTCGGGCATCGCCATCGGCAGGAAGATCAGCGAGTTCACGGCGGAGCGGGCGCGGAAGCGGTAGCGGACCAGCGCGAAGGCGATCATCGTGCCGAGGAGGGTGGCGCCGAGCGTCGCCCACAGCGCGATCCGGAGGCTGAGCGACAGCGAGGCGCACAGTCCGGAGACGCCGCAGGGGTCCTTCCACGCCTCGGTGGAGAATTCCTGCCACGTGTAGTTGAAGCGCCCCTTCGGATCGTTGAAGGAGAACACGGTGACGACGATGTTCGGCAGGAGGAGGTACGCGAGGGTCAGCAGCCCCGCGATGACGACGAGACGGCGCTTGAGCCAGTTGACGAAGGCCATTTAAACCAGATCCTCCGTGCCGGACTTGCGGATGTAGAGCGTGACGACGACGAGAACGGCGGCCATCAGGAGGAACGAGAGCGCCGCGGCCGTCGGATAGTCGAGGATCCGCAGGAACTGCGACTGGATGACGTTGCCCGCCATGCGGGTGTCGGTGGAACCGAGCAGATCCGAGTTGATGTAGTCGCCGGACGCCGGGATGAAGGTCAGCAGCGTGCCGGAGACCACGCCCGGCATCGACAGCGGGAAGGTGACCCGGCGGAAGGTGGTCGACGGCGTGGCGTAGAGGTCGTTCGCCGCCTCGTGCAGCCGGGGGTCGATCCGCTCCAGCGAGGTGTAGAGCGGCAGGATCATGAACGGCAGGAAGTTGTACGTCAGACCGCAGACCACCGCGAGCGGAGTGGCGAGCACCCGGTCGCCGGCGGTCCAGCCGAGCCAGGCGGTGACGTCCAGGACGTGCAGGGTGTTCAGGGCGTCGACCACCGGGCCGCCGTCGGCGAGGATCGTCTTCCAGGCGAGGGTGCGGATCAGGAAGCTGGTGAAGAACGGCGCGATCACCAGGATCATGATCAGGTTGCGCCAGCGTCCCGCGCGGAAGGCGATCAGGTACGCCAGCGGGTAGCCGAGCAGCAGGCACAGCACGGTCGCGGAGGCCGCGTAGAGCACCGAGCGGACGAACTGCGGCCAGTACTCGGACAGCGCGTCCCAGTAGGTGGCGAAGTGCCAGGTGACCTCGTAGCCCTCCTCCAGGGAGCCCGTCTGCAGGGACGTGGAGGCCTGGTAGATCACCGGCAGCGCGAAGAACACGAGCAGCCAGAGCAGGCCGGGCAGCAGCAGCCAGTACGGCGTCCAGCGGCCCCGCCCGCGCGGCTTGCGCGGTGGTTCCGTCTCCGGGACGGGCGCCACGGGGGACGCCTGGGGGAGCGTGGCCATCAGCCGGCCTCTTCCTCGACGCTCTCCGCACCCGCGGGGCCCACCGTCCCGGCAAGCAGGGACTGCGCCGCGTCCAGGCCGAAGGTGTGCGCCGGGTTCCAGTGCAGGACGACCTCGGCGCCCGGTACCAGCCGGGCGTCGCGGTCGATGTTCTGGACGTAGACCTCGAAGCCGGTACAGACCGGGCTGTCGACGACGAACTGCGTGGAGACGCCGATGAAGCCGGCGCCGGTGATCCGGCCGGTGATCCGGTTGCGGCCCTCGGGTATCCCGCCGGCGTCGTCGGCGTGGGTGAGGGAGATCTTCTCCGGGCGCACCCCGACCAGCACCTTGCCGCCGGCCGTCGTGGGCGCGCTGTTGCGGGCCTCGGGCAGCACGAGCCTGCCGCCGCCCGCCTTCAGCACGAGCTCTCCGCCGGACGCCGAGTCCACCTCGGCCTCGATGAAGTTGGAGGTGCCGAGGAAGTCGGCGACGAAGGCGGTGCGCGGGTTCTCGTACAGGTCGGCGGGGGAGCCGAGCTGCTCCACCCGGCCGGCGTTCATCACGGCGACCGTGTCGGCCATGGTCATGGCCTCCTCCTGGTCGTGCGTGACGTGCACGAAGGTGATGCCGACCTCGGTCTGGATGCGCTTGAGCTCCAGCTGCATCCGGCGGCGCAGCTTCAGGTCGAGGGCGCCGAGCGGCTCGTCGAGCAGCAGCACCCTGGGGTGGTTGATCAGGGCGCGGGCCACCGCGACCCGCTGCTGCTGGCCGCCGGAGAGCTGGTGCGGCTTCTTGCGGGCCTGCTCACCGAGCTGGACCAGCTCCAGCATCTCCTCGACCTGCTTCTTCACGCTCCTGATGCCGCGCCGGCGCAGACCGAAGGCGACGTTCTCGAAGATGTCGAGGTGCGGGAAGAGGGCGTAGGACTGGAAGACCGTGTTCACCGGCCGCTTGTACGGCGGCAGCGCGGTGACGTCCTGGTCGCCGAGGTGGACGGTGCCGCTCGTGGGCTCCTCCAGGCCGGCGATCATCCGCAGGGTGGTGGTCTTCCCGCAGCCGGACGCGCCGAGCAGGGCGAAGAAGGAGCCCTGCGGGACGGTCAGGTCCAGGGGGTGCACGGCGGTGAAGGAGCCGTACGTCTTGCTGATCCCGGTGAGGCGGACGTCCCCGCCGCCGTGGCCGGCCGTGGTGGTGTCTTCGGTGGTCTTCATCTCGTCACGCCCCAGTGAGCTTCGCGAACTTCTCTTCGAATTCCGTCTCTTCCTCGGCGCTCAGGGAGCGGAAGGCACGGGACTTGGCCTGCATGGCCTTGTCGGGGAGGATCAGCGGATTGTTCGCCGCGTCCTCGTCGATCTTCGCGAGCTCGTCCTTGACCCCCTCGACCGGGCAGACGAAGTTGATGTAGGCGGCGAGCTCCGCGGCGGCCCGCGGCTCGAAGTAGTAGTCGATCAGCCGCTCGGCGTTGGTCTTGTGGCGGGCCTTGTTGGGGACCAGCAGGTTGTCGCTGGACATCATGTAGCCGCTGTCGGGGATCAGGAAGCCGATGTCCGGGTTGTCCGCCTTCAGCTGGACGACGTCCCCGGCCCAGGCCGCACAGGCGGCGAAGTCGCCCTTGCTGATGTCCGCGGTGTAGTCGTTGCCGGTGAAGCGGCGGATCTGGCCCTTGTCGACGGCCCTCTGGAGCCGGGCGAGCGCCGCGTCGTAGTCGTCGGCGGTGAACTTCTCCGGCTCCTTGCCCATGTCGAGCAGGGTCAGACCCATGGTGTCGCGCATCTCGGTGAGCAGTCCGACCCGGCCCTTGAGCTTCGGGTTGTCCAGCAGGTCGGAGAAGGTCTTCACCTCGACGCCGTCGAGCGCCTTCTTGTTGTAGGCGATGACGGTCGCGATGCCCTGCCAGGGGTAGGAGTAGGCGCGGCCCGGGTCCCAGTCGGGGCTGCGGAACTGGGGCGAGAGGTTGGCGAAGGCGTGCGGGAGGTTGGCGGGGTCGAGCTTCTGCACCCAGCCGAGGCGGATCAGGCGGGCGGCCAGCCAGTCGGTGAGGACGACGAGGTCGCGGCCGGTGTCCTGGCCCGCGGCGAGCTGCGGCTTGACCTTGCCGAAGAACTCGCTGTTGTCGTTGATGTCCTCGGTGTACTCGACCGCGATGCCGGTGCGTTTCGTGAACGCCTCCAGCGTGGGGTGACGGCGCCCGCTCTCGTCGACGTCCATGTACTCGGTCCAGTTGGAGAAGCTGACCGACTTCTCCTTCTCCGAGTGGTCCTCCGCCGGGACACCGCCCTGGGTGTCGCCGGCGGCGGGGATGCCGCAGCCGCTCAGCGCGCCGAGTCCGCCGACCGCGAGCGCGCCGCCCGCGGAGGCGCGCAGCAGGGACCGGCGGGACAGGGCCGCCCTGCCGTCGCGGAGGCTGCGCCGCACGGCGGCCGCCCGGGCCGGGGAGAGGCGGTCGGGCTCGTACTGCTCCATGCGCGTGGTGCCCTTTCGGGAGGATGGCCGCGGGTCGGGCGGCCTGGCTGCTATCGGTCCCCGAAGACGGTGCGGTGCCAGTCCTTGCGGACCACCGCGGTGTTGTCGAACATGACGTGCTTGACCTGCGTGTACTCCTCGAACGAGTAGGCGGACATGTCCTTGCCGAAGCCGGACGCCTTGTAGCCGCCGTGCGGCATCTCGCTGATGATCGGGATGTGGTCGTTGATCCACACGCATCCCGCCCTGATCTCGCGGGTGGCGCGGCCCGTGCGGTACACGTCCCGGCTCCAGGCGGAGGCGGCGAGCCCGTAGGGGGTGTCGTTGGCCAGTGCGATGCCCTCGTCGTCGGTGTCGAAGGGCAGGACGACCAGCACCGGCCCGAAGATCTCGGACTGCACGACCTCGCTGTCCTGCGGCGCTCCGGTGATGAGCGTGGGGCGATAGTACGCGCCGTCCGCCAGCTCGCCCAGGGGTGCTTCGCCGCCGGTCACCACGCGCGCGTAGGCGCGCGCCCGGTCGACGAAGCCGGCCACCCGGTCGCGCTGGGCGTGCGAGACCACCGGGCCCAGGTCGGTGCCGGGGGCGAAGGGGTCGCCGAGCCGGACGGTCTCCATCAGGGCGGCGGTGCGCTCGACGAACGCCTCGTACAGCGGGCGCTGCACGTACGCGCGGGTGGCGGCCGTGCAGTCCTGGCCGGTGTTGATCAGTGCGCCCGCGACCGCGCCGTTGACGGCGGCGTCGAGGTCCGCGTCGTCGAAGACGACGAAGGGGGCCTTGCCGCCGAGCTCCAGGTGGAGGCGCTTGACGGTGGCGGTGGCGATCTCGGCCACCCGCTTGCCGACGGCGGTGGAGCCGGTGAAGGAGGTCATGGCCACGTCGGGGTGGCCGACCAGGTGTTCGCCCGCCTCCTCGCCGGTCCCGGTGACGATGTTGACCACACCGTCCGGGAGGCCCGCGTCGGTGGCGGCCTGGGCGAGGAGGAGCGAGGTCAGCGGGGTGAGCTCGGCCGGCTTGAGGACGACGGTGTTGCCCGCGGCGATCGCCGGGAGGATCTTCCAGGCGGCCATCTGGAGCGGATAGTTCCAGGGCGCCACGGAGCCCACGACGCCGATGGGCTCACGGCGGACGTAGGAGGTGTGGTCGCCGGAGTACTCGCCCGCCGACCGGCCCGTGAGGTGGCGGGCGGCCCCGGCGAAGAAGGCGATGTCGTCGATCGTGCCCGGCACGTCGAACTCGCGGCTCAGCTTCAGGGGTTTGCCGCACTGCAGCGACTCCGCGCGGGCGAAGTCCTCCGCGCGCTCGGCGACGACGGCGGCGAACCGGTGCAGGGCGTCGGAGCGTTCACCGGGTGTGGCGCCGGCCCACCCGGCGAACGCCTCGCGCGCGGCGGCGACGGCCGCGTCGACGTCGTCGGGGCCGGCGAGTTCGTACGTGTACGCCTCGGCACCGGTGGCCGGGTCGACGACCGCGTGGGTGCGGCCCGAGGTGCCCTTCGCCAGGCGGCCCGCGACGAACTGCGCGCCGTCCGCGAACCGGTCCCGGGCGGGAAACCGCTCCGGGGTGGTGCTGCCCGGGTCGTGCATGTCGCTCTCCTCCGTGTCCCCGAGGGGGGCGGCGTGACTCCAGCTCGATTTGAGTGCCGATCCTGACAGAGTGATAGAACTCCAACAAGTGATTCCGTTGTTTCCTTTTGGTTACGCGACGGAATCTGTCGACCAGGTGTCGAGTTGCCACGGAAAAGGCAGGACGGAGTGTCAGTGGTTGCTGCCAGACTCGCGTACATGGAGAGGATCACGGGGACGACGTACTCGCGGGAGACGCTGATCGAGGCGGTCCGTGCCGGGGCGCGGATCAGGTATCTGCACTTCTGGGGGCACCGGCCCCTGCCCGACGGCCGGATCGGGGCGAGCTGTCTGAGCCAGTGGTGGCCGTCGCCGTTCACGGTGGACGGCGTGGAGTACGCGACCGCCGAGCACTGGATGATGGCGGCCAAGGCCCGGCTGTTCGGGGACCGGGAGGGGGAGCGGCGGGTGCTGGCCGCGGGGCACCCCTCGCAGGCGAAGAAGGCCGGACGGCTGGTGCGGGGCTTCGACGAGGAGACATGGCGCCGGGAGCGGTTCGGGATCGTCGTCGAGGGCAGCGTGCACAAGTTCGCGGCCCACGACGGCCTGCGGGCCTTTCTGCTGGGCACGGGCGAGCGAAGCGAGACGGGGGTCCCCCCGGCCGGAGGCTGGGGGAGGGTCCTGGTCGAGGCGAGCCCGGTGGACCGGGTGTGGGGCATCGGCCTCGCGGCCGACGACGAGCGGGCGTGTGATCCGGAGCGCTGGCGGGGCCCGAACCTGCTGGGGTTCGCGCTGATGGAGGCCCGCAGACGACTGCGCACCGGCTGAACGGACGCCTCCGCACACGACGGAGGGCCGGTCCGCGCGGACCGGCCCTCCGGGGGACGGGCGGTCAGGACGCGGCGCCTCCCATGACACTGGCGAACAGCAGGATGCCGAGCAGCGGCAGGATCACCGTGGCCACGATGCCGCAGACGAGCCCGGCGGTCGCCGCGCCCTTGTTGGTGGCCTCGCCGCGGCTCGCCTTCCCCCGGCCGACGGCGCCGAAGACGATCGCCAGGATGCCCAGGATCACGCCGAAGAACCACAGGAAGAAGGTGAGGCTGCAGACCAGGCCGATGATGCCCAGCACCAGTCCGGTGGTCCCCATGCCGTTGCTCGGCTGCAGGGGCATGCCGTAGCCGGGCGTCTGCGGGTAGGGCGCGGGGGGCATGCCCTGCGGGGCGGGGCCCGCCGGGTAACCGTAGGAAGGGCCGGACTGCGGATGGCCGTACCCCGGACCCGGCTGCTGCGGGGGCTGGGACGGCGGCCCGAACCCACCGGGTGCGGGATTGGTGCCGGACATGAAGACGCTCTCCCCTCCGTTAAAACTGACCTCGGCATCATAGGGACTGCGCGGCTTCCCGAGGGACGGGTCGGGTCCCAGGGCCCGGACCGCCTCCGGAAGGGCGCCGCTCCGGGAAGCCCGCGCCCGACGGGAAGGGGCCCGGCACCGGTTCCCACCGGTGCCGGGCCCCATCATCGCGCCGGCCGCGTCCGGACCCTCAACCGGAGAAGCCGACGTGCGCGAGCCGCAGCGGGCCGCGCAGTCGCAGGCGCACGTCGTGCACACCGTCGACGACGGCGAGGGACGCGCGGAGCGTGGTGTAGTCGTACGGCCCCGACGTGGGCGCCTCCGGGGACAGCTCGGCGAGCACCGGTCCGCCGTCGAGGGACAGTTCGACCGTTCCCCCGCCGGAGACCTCGACGGTCACCTCCGTCGCCCCGCCACCGAAGTCGCAGCCCCGGAAGAGCAGTTCGCCTTCCTTGCCGGCCGCGGCGGTGACCGAGTCGCCCACCGTCTTCGTCCGGTCGACGATCTCGATGCCGCTCTGCTCGTCGAAGTCGGCGCCGTCCAGACCGTGTGCGAGCACGGTGCGCGGAGCCGCCGGCTCGCCCTCCAGCGTCACGGTGGCCCGTGCGCGCACGTCCTCGCTGGAGGCCCCGGCCAGCAGCTCGTACGCCCCCGGCTCCACCCGCCACCGGCCCGCCGCCACGTCCCAGAACGCGAAGGCGGACAGCGGCAGCACGAAGGACAGCCGGGCCGACTCCCCGGGCGCCAGCGTCACCCTCCGGTGCGCCAGCAGCTCGCGGCGCGGACGCGGGACCGAGGGGTGCACGGCCCGGGCGTAGAGCTGGGGCACCTCGTCGGCGGTGACGTCACCGGTGTTGGTGACGGCGAAGGAGACGTGCACCGCCGACCCGACGACGTCCGCCGTCAGCTCCCCGTAGGAGAAGTCCGCGTACGACAGGCCGTGCCCGAAGGGGAACAGCGGCGTGCCCTCGAAGTACAGGTAGGTCTGCCGGCCGCCGATCACGTCGTAGTCGAGGAGGTCCGGCAGGTCGGCGTCGTCGGCGTACCAGGTCTGCGGCAGCCGGCCGGCGGGGGAGACGTCGCCGGCGAGCACGCGGGCCAGCGCGGTGCCCGCGGCCTGCCCGCCGTGCGCGGTCCACAGCAGCGCCGGGAGGTCCGCCGCGTCCACCGCGTACGGGTAGGCGGAGGTCAGCACCAGCACCGTGTTCGGGTTGGCGGCGCGGGCCGCGCGCAGCAGCCGCTCCTGCTGGGCGGGCAGCCGCAGCGTCGTCCGGTCCTCGGTCTCGCGCCCGTTGATGTGCGGATCGTTGCCGGCGACCACCACGACCACGTCGGCGTCGGCCGCGGCGCGCGTGACCGCGTCCTGCCCGCGCTCGACGACGACCAGGTCGAAGACCTCGGGATCCTCCTCGGCAACCTTCACGCCGTCGGCGGCGACCTGCACGTGGCGTCCTGTCCCCACATGCCTGAGGAGGTGACCGTCCCCGTGCGGTTCCAGCCGGAACGTCTCCTGCACGACCCAGCCGCCCGGCTGGTCGGCGGAGGCGCGCAGGTACCCGTCCTCGGCGACGGAGAGGTAGCGGCCGTCGGGCGCCCGCAGGGTGAGCACGCCCTCGCCCCAGTCGGCCAGGGCGAGCTCGGTGCCGTCCGCCCCGGCGGTGAGCGGCGGCAGGTCGGTGCGGCCGGCGAGCAGTGCCGGGTCGAGCGCGCCCTCGGCGCCACGTGCCGCCCCGGGGGCCTCGGGGGCCGGCGGGACGTGCAGGAACGTACCGGCGGAGGTCTTCAGCAGTACCCGGTCCACGCCTTCGGCGAACTCCACGCGCTCGGCGCCGAAGCGCTCGCGGAGGCCCTCCAGCGGGGTGACGCGGTGGATGAGGCTGCCGCTGTACCAGTCGAGCTTGCACTCGTCGGCGAGCAGTCCGACGACCGCGACCCGGGCGTCCGCGGTGAGCGGCAGCGCGCCGTCGTTCTTCAGCAGGACGATCGCCTGCTCGGCGGCCTCCTGGGCGAGCGCCCGGTGCTCCGGGGTGTCGAAGGGCTGCTCCCCGGCGTACGGGTCCGCGCCCGGGTCGAACTCGCCGAGCCGGAACCGCACCGAGAGCTGACGGCGTACGGCCGCGTCGACGTCGGCCTCCGTCAGCAGACCCCGCTCCAGCGCGCCCTTGATACGTCCGATGATCGTCGAGCCGTCGGTGCCGTGGTCGGTGAAGCTGTCCACCCCGGCCCGCAGGGCCGCCGCGGTGGCCTCCTCGTGGGTGTCGAAGTAGTGCTCGGAGTCGACCAGGTTGGACGGGGCTCCGGCGTCCGAGCAGACCAGCAGGTCCTCCTCGGTCCAGGTGCGCAGCTGCTCGCGCAGATACGGCGACACGTGGTTCGGGCGGCCGTTGACCAGGTTGTACGCCGGCATCACGCCGGCCACCCCGCCCGCCTCGACGGCCTCGCGGAAGGCGCGCAGGTCGTACTCGTGGAGCACGCGCGGGCGGACGGAGCTGGAGGTGGTGTCGCGCTCCGTCTCGTTGTTGTGCGCCAGCCAGTGCTTGAGGACGGGGGCGGTGCGCCAGTACACCGGATGGTCGCCGCGCAGGCCCTGGGTGTAGGCGGTGGCGATCGCCGAGGTGAGCTTCGGGTCCTCCGAGTAGCCCTCCTCGTTGCGGCCCCACAGGGGGTGGCGCAGCAGGTTGACGGTCGGCGCCCAGACGTTGAGGCCGACGCGCTCGTCGCGGGCGCGCATCGCGCGGACCTCGCGGGACACCGCCTCGCCGACCCGGCGCACCAGTTCCTGGTTCCAGGTGGCGCCCAGGCCGACGGCCTGCGGGAACACCGTCGCCGGGCCCATCCAGGCGACGCCGTGCAGGGCCTCCTGCCCGGTGCGGAAGGCGGCGACGTCCAGACGCTCGACGGCCGGCGCGAACTGGTGCAGAAATCCGATCTTCTCGTCGAGGGTGAGCCGCGACAGGAGGTCGTCGATGCGCTTCGCGAACGACAGGGTCGTATCGCGGAAAGGCGGCGTAGGCGGCATTTGTGCGGTCACGTGGAGTTCCCCTCGGGATGGAGCGACGAGGCGCTTTCGAAGCGCTTCGATGCTCATTCGGGGCAGGGGTGGGTGTCAAGGGATCCAGGACACCGGATCGATCGCCTCGTGGGTGACCCATGGACATGATGGCTGCATCGCGATCGTGCATACATCCGAGGAATCTTGGATGTGACCCTTGTGTGCCCCTGGGTGTTCACTTAACCTCGCAGCAACATCGAAGCGCTTCGACTGAGAGGCCCGCCTTTCCGGCGCACCTTCCGCCGAACCACCGCTTCGGCTCAGCCAGTTCCACCGAAGACACCACAGCCGACAGCCACCTGCCGGGTGTCCTGGTGCGCCATGAAGGGTTGACGCAATGACGCCGAACGCCGCCCCCACCTCCTCCGGACCGAGCCGGAGAAGCTTCCTCGCCTCCACGGCGGTCGCCACCGCAGCGGTGGCCGGAGGAGTGCCGCTGCTCGCCGCGTGCGGCGGGTCCGACGGAGGTTCGCGGGACGGCACCACGTCGGGCAAGGACGCCAAGAAGATCCTCCCGGCGTACGTGGCGAGCCACGTGGTCACCCCCGACATCCCCAGCAAGAACGGTTCCGCGGTCGGCTTCACCAGCAAGCTCGACCTGGCGGGCCTGAAGACGTCGGTGCCGAAGAAGCTAGGCAAGGGCGGCAAGGTCACCGTCATGTCGCCGTTCTGGGGCTCCCCGCCCAAGGACGACAACGCCTACTACACGTCGATGAACGACCTCATCGGCGTCGACGTGGTCTGGCAGAACCAGGACGGCAACACCTACGACCAGAAGCTCGGCGCCGTCCTCGCCTCCAGCGAGGTGCCCGACGTGGTGGTCGTGCCCGGCTGGAACATGACGGGCAAGATCCCCAGCGCCATCATCAGCAAGTTCGCCGACCTCGGCCCGTACCTGTCCGGCGACGCCGTCAAGGACTACCCGAACCTCGCGGCGATCCCCACCGACGCCTGGCAGCGGTCCATCTTCGGCGGCAAGCTGCGCGGCCTGCCCATGCCGTCCTCGTACGTCACCGGCATCGTCCCGCTCTACCGTCAGGACATCTTCGAGAAGGAGGGCTACGAGGTCCCCCGCTCGTGCGACGAGTTCATGGAGCTGGCCAAGGACGCCACCAACGCCAAGGCCAAGCGCTGGGCCTGCCTGGACATGAAGTGGACCGCCTTCAACGCCTTCGGGGTGCTCTCCGGCAACGAGAAGTCGCTGGGCTGGAACCTGGTCGACGGCAAGCTGGTCTACCGCATCGAGACCGAGGAGTACCTCGAGGCCCTGGAGTGGACGCGCAAGCTGTTCGCCGCCGGCGTCGTGCACCCGGACGCCGAGCTGGGCAAGAGCAACGCCACCGACCCCGGCCCCAAGTTCGCCGCCGGCGAGTTCCTGATCTACAACCAGGACATGTCGCAGTGGTGGAGCCGCACCGCCGAGCAGGCCACCCAGAACCCCGAGTTCAAGATCTGGGGCATGGACTTCTTCGGCCACGACGGCGGCGACCCCACGCTGTGGGCGCAGAACCCGGCGAGCATCTTCGCCTTCGTCAACAAGAAGGCCTCCGAGGCCGTGATCCGCGACGTGCTGGCCGTCGCCAACGTCACCGCCGCGCCGTACGGCACCAAGGAGTACATGGCCACCAACTACGGCGTGGAGGGCACCCACTACACCGTCAAGGACGGCGTGCCCACCAAGACCGACCAGGGCAACATCGACGTGATGAACGCCTACGTGATGGTCGCGAGCCCCGCCGCCACCATCGCCCACCCCGACTTCCCCGAGGTCGCCAAGGGACAGGTGGAGTGGCAGCAGCGGATGGGCGCCTTCACCAGGAAGCCGTCCTTCTACGGCATGCAGATCACCGAGCCCGCCCGCTACACCAACCTCTCCAACGACTTCGAGCAGCTGGAGGACGACGTCGTCCGCGGCCGCAAGAAGGTCAGCGACGTGCAGCAGGCCGTCTCCGACTGGAAGAGCAAGGGCGGCGACGAGCTCCGCGACTGGTACAAGAAGATCCTCGACGAGAACGGCCCGGCGGCCGGCTGACCGGGGACCGAGGCAAGGAGAACCGCCGTGTCCCACAGCACGGTGCCTCGGACCGACACCGAGGCCGAAGCGACGGAGAATTCCCCGGCGGCGCACGGCGGCGCCACCGGGGCCACGAAGAAGCCACCCGCCGGGAAGCTCAGCCTGCGGCTGAGGTTCCGACGCGACCGCGTCCTGCTGCTGATGACGCTGCCGGCGATCCTGCTGGTGCTGCTCTTCAACTACGTGCCGATCCTCGGCAACGTCGTCGCGTTCCAGGAGTACGACCCCTACGTCAGTGACAACGGGGTCGTCTCCATCCTGCACAGCCCGTGGGTGGGCCTGGAGAACTTCCAGCGCATCTTCGAGGACTCCGCCTTCTGGAACGCGGTGCAGAACACACTGGTGCTGTTCTTCCTCCAGCTGGTGCTGTACTTCCCGATCCCCATCCTGCTCGCGCTGCTCATCAACAGCGTGGTCAGGCCCCGGGTGCGGGCGGTCTCGCAGGCGATCCTCTACCTGCCGCACTTCTTCTCGTGGGTGCTGGTCATAGCCGTCTTCCAGCAGCTGTTCGGCGGCGCCGGGCTGCTGTCCCAGCTGCTGCGCGACCACGGGTACGACGGGCTCAGCCTCATGACCGACCCGGAGACCTTCAAGTTCCTGGTCACCGCGCAGAGCGTGTGGAAGGACGCCGGCTGGGGGATCATCGTCTTCCTCGCCGCGCTGGCCTCGGTCAGCCCCGACCTGTACGAGGCCGCCGCGATGGACGGCGCGAACCGCTGGCGCCGCATGTGGCACGTCACGCTGCCCGCGCTGCGCCCGGTGATCGCCCTGCTGCTGGTGCTGCGCGTCGGCGACGCCCTGACGGTCGGCTTCGAACAGATCCTGCTGCAGCGCGACATGGTCGGACCGGAGGCCTCGGAGGTCCTCGACACCTTCGTGTGGTGGAACGGCGTGCGCAACCAGGACTTCGGCTACGCGGCCGCCGCGGGACTCGTCAAGGGCGTCATCAGTCTCGGCCTGGTCCTGATAGCGAACAAGGTGGCCCATCTCATGGGCGAGCAGGGGGTGTACAAGAAGTGAGCGCCGTCATCGACAAGCCCGCGCGCACGCCCGGCCGCTGGGCGGCCCCGCCGCGGCCGGTGTGGGAGGAGAAGCCCAGCCGGGCCGGGCTCGCCGGCAAGGGGCTGGTCCTGCTCTTCGCCTGCCTGGCCATCCTGTTCCCGCTGTGGATCGTCGTGGTCACCAGCCTGTCCACGCGCAAGGCCATCGACGAGGCCGGCGGGCTGGTGATGATCCCGACGGACATCACCTTCGTCGCCTACCAGGAGCTGCTCAGCGGCGGCCAGGTCACCCGGGCCGCGCTCGTCAGCATCGGCATCACCCTCGTCGGCACCGTGTTCTCGATGGTGGTGTCGGTGCTGTGCGCCTACGGGCTGTCCCGCAGCGGCTCCCTGGGCCACCGCTGGCTCCTCATGGTGCTGCTGGCCACGATGTTCTTCAGCGCCGGCCTCATCCCCACCTACCTGCTGGTGCAGTCCCTGGGCCTGACGGACACCTACCTCGCGCTGATCCTGCCCAGCGCGATCAGCGTCTTCAACATCCTGGTGCTGCGCGGCTTCTTCATGGGCATCTCGCAGGAGCTGATCGACAGCGCCCGCATCGACGGCGCCGGGGACCTGCGCATCCTGTGGCAGATCGTGCTGCCGCTCTCCCGTGCGGTCGTCGCGGTGATCACGCTGTTCTACGCCGTCGGGTACTGGAGCGCCTGGTTCAACGCCTCCCTGTACCTGAACGACCAGGACATGCTGCCGCTGCAGAACGTCATGATCCAGCTGGTACAGAAGCAGGAGGCGCCGGTCGGCCTGGGCCAGGCGATCAAGACCGGTGAGCTGTCCGGTCTCGCCGTGCAGATGGCCGTCATGGTGATGGCGTTGTTGCCGGTGGCCGTGTTGTCGCCGTTCGTCCAGAAGCACTTCAAGAAGGGCATGCTCACCGGTGCGGTGAAGGGCTGACGCCCTTGTCCTTCCGGGGGCTGCGCGGTCGTTCGGCCGCGGGTTCGCCGTGGCTGGTCGCGCCCGCGCGGCAAAGCCGCATGCCGGACACAGCCCCGCGCCCCTGAAGCGTCTCCGCTCACTCCCGATGCGAGGTCACCCTGTCATGTTCGCGTCCCTTCTGAGCCGCCGTGCCGTTCTCGCCGGAGCGGCGGCCGCCGCCGCCGTCGCCGGTGTTCCCGCCCTCGCCGGCCCGGCGGAGGCCGCCGGGGTCTCCGCCTACCGCTGGCGCAACGTCGTCATCGGCGGGACCGGGTTCATCACCGGTGTGCTGTTCCACCCCCGGGTGCGCGGGCTCGCCTACGCCCGGACCGACATCGGGGGCGCCTACCGCTGGGACGACCGGCGCGACCGCTGGATCCCGCTGCTCGACCACATCGGGTGGGACGACTGGAACCTGCTCGGGGTCGAGGCGATGGCGGTCGACCCCGCCCACCCGGACCGGATCTACCTGGCCTGTGGCACCTACGCCCAGTCGTGGGCGGACAACGGCGCGGTGCTGCGCTCGGACGACCGCGGCGCCACCTGGCGGCGCACCGACCTCACCGTGAAGCTCGGCGCCAACGAGGACGGCCGGGGCGCCGGTGAGCGGCTCCTCGTCGACCCCCGGGACAGCGACACCCTGTGGCTCGGCACCCGGCACGACGGACTGCTCAGGTCCACCGACCGGGGCGCCACCTGGGCGCCGGCGAGCGGATTCCCCGCCACCCCGTCCGCCACCGGTCAGGGCGTCACGCTCCTGGTCGCCGCCGGGCGCACCGTCTACGCCGGCTGGGGCGACGGCGGCGGTGCGAACCTGTTCCGCACCTTCGACGGCGCCACCTGGGAGGCGGTCCCCGGGCAGCCGTCCGGTACCGCCGCGCGCGTGCCGATCCGGGCCGCGTACGACCGGCACACCCGCGAGCTGTACGTGACCTACGCCGACGCGGCCGGCCCCAACGGCCAGTCCGACGGCAGCGTGCACAAGCTGCGCACCGCCGGCGGCGGGTGGACCGAGGTCACGCCCGTGAAGCCGGGCGGGACCACGGCCGAAGGCGCCGCCGACACCTTCGGCTACGGCGGGGTCGCCGTGGACGCCCGCCGGCCCGGCACCGTCGTCGTCTCCACCAACAACCGCTGGGCGGCGGTCGACACGCTGTACCGGTCCACCGACGGCGGCCGCAGCTGGCGCTCGCTGAAGGACACCGCCGTGCTCGACGTCTCCGAGACCCCGTACCTGGAGTGGGGCGAGGGCGAGCCCAAGTTCGGCTGGTGGATCCAGGCGCTCGCCCTCGACCCGTACGACTCGGAGCACCTGGTGTACGGCACCGGCGCCACCCTCTACGGCACCCGGGACCTGCGCCACTGGGCCCCGCGGATCCGCGGCCTGGAGGAGGCGTCCGTGACCCAGCTGGTCTCGCCCCCGACCGGGAGGGCACACCTGATCAGCGGGTCGCGGGACATCGGCGTGATGTACCACGAGCGGCTCACCTCGTCCCCGGCGCACGGCATGGCGACGAACCCCGTCTTCGGATCGGCGACGGGACTCGCGCAGGCCGCGCGCAGACCGGCGTACGTCGTCCGGGCGGGCTGGGGCGAGAACGGCAACGGCGCGTACTCCCACGACGGCGGGCGGACCTGGGCGCCCTTCGCGGCCCAGCCCTCCCTCGCCAAGGACGCGCCGGGGCCGATCGCCGCCAACGCCGACGGCAGCGTGCTCCTGTGGTCCTTCGTGCACTGGGACGGAACGAAGTACCCGGCCCACCGCTCGGCGGACAACGGCGCCACCTGGGCCGAGGTCCCCTCCTTCCCGAAGGGTGCCGTCCCGGTCGCCGACCCGGCCGACCCGGCGCTCTTCTACGCGTACGACACCGACACGGGAACGCTGCTCGCCAGCACCGACGGCGGCCGCTCCTTCACCGCCCGTGCGACCGGACTGCCCGCCGGCGACAGCCAGTTCAAGCTGGCCGTGGCGCCCGGCCGCAGCGGCGACCTGTGGCTGAGCACGAAGGGGAACGGGCTGTACCGATCGACCGACGGGGGCGAGAGCTTCGCCAAGGTGGAGACCTGCCGGGCCTCCCACACCCTCGGCTTCGGCAAGGCCGCCGCCGGCGCCGGCTACCCGGCGGTCTACCAGGTCGGCTCCACCGGGGCGATCACCGCCGTGTACCGCTCCGACGACGAGGCGAGGACCTGGGTGCGCATCAACGACGACGACCACCAGTGGGGCTGGACCGGCGAGACCATCACCGGCGACCCGCGCGTGTACGGCCGGGTCTACCTCGCCACCAACGGGCGCGGCATCCAGTACGGGGAGCCCGCCTGATGCCGAACCTGAGCGATGTCACCCGCGGCCGCCTCCTCTACGGCGGCGACTACAACCCCGAGCAGTGGCCCGAGGAGGTCTGGCAGGAGGACGTCCGGCTGATGAAGGAGGCCGGGGTCAACTCCGTCACCCTCGGCGTCTTCTCCTGGTCGAAGCTCGAACCCCGCCCGGGAGAACGGGACTTCGGCTGGCTGGACCGGCTGATGGACCTGATGCACGACAACGGCGTCGGCGTCGTCCTCGCCACCCCGACCGCCTCCCCGCCGCCCTGGATGGGGCACCTCCACCCCGACACCCTGCCCCGGGACGCGGAGGGCCGGACCGAGTGGTGGGGCGGACGCCAGCACTTCTCGCACTCCAGCGCCACCTACCGCCGGTACGCCGCCGCCATCACCGAGGACCTGGCCGCCCGTTACGCCGGCCACCCGGCCCTCACCCTGTGGCACATCAACAACGAGTACTGCACCTACGACTGGGGCGACGAGGCCGCCGCCCGCTTCCGCGACTGGCTGCGCCACCGCTACGGCTCACTCGACGCCCTCAACACCGCCTGGGGCACCGCCTTCTGGAGCCAGGGCTACGGCGACTGGGCCGAGGTGCTGCCGCCCCGCCACGCGCACTACCTGAAGAACCCCACCCAGGTGCTGGACTTCAAGCGCTTCACCTCCGACATGCTCCTGGAGTGCTACACCGCCGAACGCGACATCGTCCGCCGGCACACCCCGCACCTCCCGGTCACCACCAACTTCATGCCGCTGTGGGCGGGGCAGGACGCCTGGCGCTGGGCCGAGGAGGAGGACGTCGTCTCCGTCGACCTCTACCCCGACCCGCGCGACCCGCTCGGCGCCCAGAGCGGCGCCCTGGTCCAGGACATGACCCGCTCCCAGGCCCGCGGCCCGTGGATGGTGATGGAACAGGCGGCCGGGCCGGTCAACTGGCGGCGCGTGAACCCCCCCAAGCCGCGCGGCCTCAACCGCCTGTGGTCGCTCCAGGCCGTCGCCCGCGGAGCGGACGCCGTCTGCTACTTCCAGTGGCGCCAGTCCCGGCAGGGCGCGGAGAAGTTCCACTCCGGGATGGTCGGCCACGCCGGCGAGCAGGGGCGCGCGTACCAGGAGGTCAAGCAGCTCGGCGCGGACCTGGCCCGGATCGCCCCGCACGTCACCGGCGGCCGGATCACCGCCGACGTCGCCGTGCTGCACGACTGGCACTCCTGGTGGGCCGGCGACCAGGAGGCCCGGCCCTCCCACGAGGTCGACTACCCGCAGGTCCTGAGCGCCTGGCACCGCGCGCTCTGGCAGGCCCGCCTCACCACCGACTTCGCCCACCCCGGACACGACCTGTCCGGCTACCGGCTGGTCGTCGTCCCGCAGCTCTACCTCCTCACCGACGCGGCCGTCGACAACCTGCTCGCCTACGTGCGCGGCGGCGGCACCCTCGTCTGCGGCTTCCTGACCGGCGTCGCCGACCAGGACGACCGGGTGCGGCCCGGCGGCATGGACGCCCGGCTGCGGGACCTCTTCGGCATCCGCACCCTGCACGAATGGTGGCCGCTGGAGCCGGGGGAGACCGCCGACTGCGAGGGCGGCCTGCGCGGCACCCTGTGGTCCGAGGAGCTGGAGCCCGACGGCACCGCCGACGAGACCGTCCCCTACGAGGGCGGGGAACTCGACGGGCTGCCCGCCGTGCTGCGCAAGGGCCGCGCCTGGTACGTCTCGACGCTCCCCGAACCCGAGGCGCTGCGCGCGCTCCTGACCCGCGTCGCCACCGGCGCGGGCGTGCGGCCGGTGCTCGACGGGCTCCCGGACGGAGTCGAGGCGGTCCGCCGCGGGGACCTGCTGTTCCTGCTCAACCACGACCGCGAGCCGGTCACCGTGGACGTCCCGGGAACCCATCACGACCTGCTGACGGAGGCCGCCGTGACCGACCGGATCACCCTCGGACGCTACGGCGCGGCGGTGCTGAAGCCATGAGCGCCACGCCCGTCCACGGAACCTGGGAGCCACGGCCGGCCGCCCGCTGGGAGGACGCCTTCCTGAGCGGCAACGGCCGCCACGGCGCCCTCGTGTTCGGCGATCCGGACGACGACCGGACCGTCGTCACCCATCACACCCTCGTCCGTCCGGGCGAGGACGCCGACCGGAACCGGCTGCCACCCCGGCTGGCCGACGCACTGCCCGGCCTCCAGGACCGGCTGCTCGCCGGTGACCCGACCGCCGCGGAGGGCTTCACCGACGGCCGCCCGCTCCAGTGGGTGCAGCCCTTCCACCCCGCCTTCCAGCTCCGGGCGCGCCGCCCGGACGGCGACCCGGACCGGGGCGGATACCGCCGCGCGGTCGACTTCGCCACCGGCGTCACGGAGGCCACCCGCGCCGACTGGACCAGCCGGGTCTTCGTCTCCCGCGCCGACGACGTGATCGTCCAGCACGTCACCGGGCCCGGACTCGCCCTCGACGTCTCCCTGGACCACAGGCTCCCCGGCGCCCCCGCCGGCCTGGGCGTCGGCCACGGGGCCGTCCTCACCCCCGAGGGCGCCCTGCTGAGCCTGCGCGCCCGCTACCCGGGCAGCGATCTCGCCTGCACCGGCGTCACCCTGGTCGTCGTCACCGGCGGCCGGACGGCGCTCGCCCCGCCGGGCGTGCGCGTCGAGGGCGCCCGGTCCGTGCTGCTGCTCACCCGGGTGCGGCGGCACACCGGGGAGATCGACGTGGTCGCCGAGGGCCGGGCCCTGCGCGATCTGCTCGACGACGCCCCCGGGACCTCGTACGACGGCCTCCTCGCCCGCCACCTGCCCCTGCACCGCACCGCCTACGAACGGGTCACCCTCGACCTGGCCGCCGACCCGGACGAACGCGCCCTGCCGGGCTCCGAGCTGCTCACCCGGCCGCGCAGCGCCGCCCTGCTCGAGAGGCTCTTCGCGGCCGGCCGCTACCACCTGCTGTCCTCCAGCGGCCTGTTCCCGCCCCGCCTCACCGGACTGTGGACCGGCGACTGGGACACCGCCTGGTCCGGCGCCTTCACCAACGACGCCAACCTCAACCTCCAGACCGCCTCCGCCGCCGCCGCGGCCCTCCCCGAGGTCACCGAGGCCCTGGCCGCCCTGATCCAGCGGCAGTTGCCCGACTGGCGGGACAACGCCCGCACGGTCTTCGGCGCCCGGGGCGTCGTCGCGCCCGCCCACAGCGACGGCGAGTCGGGGCACTCGTACCACTTCAGCCGCGAGTACCCGCTGCACCTGTGGACGGCCGGCGCCGACTGGCTGCTCAAGCCCCTCGTCGACCACGACGAGACCCGTGGCGGGCGCGACCCGCGCACCGCCGCCGCGCTCGCCGAGGTCGCCCTGTTCTACGAGGACTTCCTCACCCGCACCGACAGCGAGGGCCGGCTGGCCGTCGTCCCCTCCTACTCGCCCGAGAACCGGCCCGCCAACGCGAGCTGGGGCGCCGTCAACGCGGCCATGGACCTCTCCGCGGCCCGGCACGCCCTGCGGACCGCCGCCGCGTACCACCCGGAGCACGCCGACCGCTGGCGGGCGCTCGCCGACCGGCTGCCCCCGCACCGGATCAACGCCGACGGCGCGCTCGCCGAATGGGCGTGGCCCGGCCTGGAGGACTCCTACGACCACCGGCACCTCAGCCACCTCTACGGCGTCTGGCCGCTGGACGAGATCACCCCCTACGACACCCCGGACCTGGCCGCCGCCGCCCACCGCGCCCTGGAACTGCGCGGCGCCGAGAACGACTCCGCGCACGGCCATCTGCACCACGCGCTGATCGCGGCCCGCCTGCGGGACGGCGAACGGGTCGCCCACGCGCTCGGCCAGGTCCTCGACGGCGACTTCTTCCACGCCTCCCTGATGAGCGCGCACTACCCGCACCGCCACGTCTACAACGCGGACGCCGCCCACACCCTGCCCGCCGTGCTGATCGAGGCGCTCGTCCAGTCCACCCCCGACCGGCTGGTGCTGCTGCCGGCGCCGCTCCCGGCGTACCCGAGCGGCGCACTGCGCGGGATCCGCACCCGCTTCGGCGCCTCACTCGACCTCACCTGGACCCCGGACGGCGCCACCGCCGTGCTGCGGCCCACCCGCACCCACCGCATCGACCTGTGGACTTCCGCCGGCGCCGAGCCGCTCGACCTGGTCGCCGGAGAAGACCGCGTCCTGACGCCGAAGACGCGGTGACCCCCGCAATTCCCCCCACCCATGGAAGGAATCCCATGGCACCAAGCACCTTGAGCAGGATCACCAAGGCCCTGCTGGCACCCGCCCTCGCGCTCGGCGCGACGGTCGGCCTCGCCTCCGCCCCCGCGCACGCCGCCGTCTGGAGCTCCTGCGACCAGTGGGGCAACACCGGCCTGAACGGCTACACCCTCTACAACAACATCTGGGGCTCCGGCGCCGGCGCCCAGTGCGTCTGGGCCAACTCCGGCACCGACTGGGGCGTGTGGGCGAACCACCCCGACACCGGCGGCATCAAGTCCTACCCGAACTCCAAGAAGGTGATCAACAAGCCGATCACCTCCCTGACTTCGCTGACCAGCAGCTACAACGTCACCGTCCCGTCCTCGGGCGCGTACAACACCTCGTACGACATCTGGGACACGGACTACGACTACGAGATCATGCTGTGGGTCAACCACAACGGGGCCGTGGGCCCGCTCGGCAGCTCACAGGGCACCGTGAGCCTCGGCGGCCACACCTGGAACGTGTACAAGGGGACCAACGGCGCCAACGAGGTCTTCTCGTTCCTGCGCACCTCGGACTCGAACTCCGGCACCGTCGACATCCTCCCGATCCTCAGGTGGATCAAGGACACCAAGGGCTGGATGGGCAACGAGACCATCGGTGACGTGCAGTTCGGCTACGAGATCACCTCGTCGGCCGGCGGGCTGGACTTCCGCACCAACAACCTGACGGTCAGCGGCGGCTGACCCGGGCCCCGAGCGGCGAGGGGCCGGTCCCGGCGGGACCGGCCCCTTCGCACGCGGGCCGGCTACCGGCCGGGGGCCGGGCCCGAGCTCGCGCGGACCGTCAGTTCGGGCGCGATCAGCACGACCTCGTCGCCGCCCCGCCCGCCGAGTTTGGCGACCAGCTGTTCCACGGCGAGCCGGCCCATCTCCTGCGCGGGGACGGCGACCGACGTCAGCCGTACCGAGGCCTGCACGGCGACCTGCTCCGGGCAGATCGCGACCACCGAGACGTCCTCGGGCACGGCCCGCCCCTGCTGTCGCAGCAGGGCGAGCAGCGGTTCCACCGCCGACTCGTTCTGCACGACGAAGCCCGTGGTGCCGGGGCGTTCGTCGAGGATCCGGGCCAGGGTCACGGCCAGCGCGTCGTACCCGCCCTCGCACGGCCGGTGCAGCAGCCGCAGCCCCAGCTCGCGGGCCCGGCCGCGCAGCCCGTCCAGGGTGCGCTCGGCGAAACCGGTGTGCCGTTCGTAGACCGCCGGGGCCTCGCCGATGACGGCGACGTCGTGGTGCCCCCGCTTCGCCAGGTGCTCCACGCACAGCGCTCCGGTGGCCTTGAAGTCGAGATCGACGCAGGTCAGCCCGGTGGTGTCGGCGGGCAGCCCGATGAGCACCGCGGGCTGGTCGGTCTCCCTGAGCAGCGGCAGCCGTTCGTCGTCGAGTTCGACGTCCATCAGGATCATGCCGTCGGCGAGTCCGCTGCCCGCGACCCGGCGCACCGCGTCCGGGCCCTCCTCGCCGGTGAGCAGCAGCACGTCGTACCCGTGGGTGCGGGCCGTGGTGGCCACCGCGATGGCGATCTCCATCATCACCGGCACGTACATGTCCGTGCGCAGCGGGACCATCAGCGCGATGATGTTGGACCTGCTGCTGGCCAGGGCACGGGCCCCGGCGTTCGGGTGGTACCCGAGTTCGCGGATGCTCCGCTCGACCCGTTGCCGGGTGTTCACGGAGATGGACCGCTTGCCGCTGAGGACGTAACTCACCGTGCTCGCGGAGACTCCGGCGTGCTGGGCGACCTCGGCGAGGGTGACCATCCAGTCTCCAAGCTT
Source organism: Streptomyces sp. 12E (assembly GCF_055633275.1). Taxonomy (NCBI): domain Bacteria; kingdom Bacillati; phylum Actinomycetota; class Actinomycetes; order Kitasatosporales; family Streptomycetaceae; genus Streptomyces; species Streptomyces sp. 12E. Next base: position 5,361,314 of record NZ_JBVNCJ010000001.1, read on the forward strand.
GTGAAGCGCTTCGACAGTGCGCGCAACGTGTAGGGGGCAGGTGAGGGTGGTTCGACAGTAGTCCCACAGGATGACGGGTGTCCATAGGTCGTCGAAGCGCTTCGACAGCTTTCTTCGAAACCGGGCCGGACCACAGGGGCGTCGGAGGAATTGTCCCTCACCGCCGCCCGCCCGCCGAAGCGCGGAGCATCGGCCGTACGGCCGCACGAAGGGTGGCGGGGCGGCTACGGATCGGGTACATACGATCGAGTAACACCCATTCGGTCATGTAATGACACCGTCCCCTTCGCGGCGAGGTGAGCCTCATGTCCGCAGTACCCGAGACACCCCGGTCTCCGTCTCGGCCCACGGTCACCGAACGGGAGGCCCGTCAGGTGGCGGAGGCCGCCCGGGAACAGGACTGGCGCAAGCCCAGCTTCGCCAAGGAAATGTTCCTCGGCCGCTTCCGGCTCGACCTGATCCACCCCCACCCCCTGCCCGACGACGAGCACGTCCAGCGCGGCGAGGAGTTCCTCGCCAAGCTCCGCGACTTCTGCGAGACGAAGATCGACGGCGCCCGGATCGAGCGCGACGCCCTGATCCCCGACGACGTGATCGCCGGGCTCAAGGAGCTCGGCGCCTTCGGCATGAAGATCGACACCAAGTACGGCGGCCTCGGCCTCACCCAGGTGTACTACAACAAGGCCCTGGCCCTGGTCGGCTCCGCCAGCCCGGCGATCGGCGCGCTGCTCTCCGCGCACCAGTCGATCGGCGTCCCGCAACCGCTGAAGATCTTCGGCACGCGGGAGCAGAAGGAGACGTTCCTGCCGCGCTGCGCCCGCACCGACATCTCGGCCTTCCTGCTCACCGAGCCGGACGTGGGCTCGGACCCGGCGCGCCTGGCCACCACCGCCGTACCGGACGGCGACGACTACGTCCTCGACGGAGTGAAGCTGTGGACCACCAACGGTGTGGTCGCCGACCTCCTCGTGGTCATGGCGCGGGTACCGAAGTCCGAGGGCCACCGGGGCGGCATCACCGCGTTCGTGGTCGAGGCGGCCTCCGAGGGCGTCACCGTGGAGAACCGCAACGCCTTCATGGGCCTGCGCGGACTGGAGAACGGCGTCACCCGCTTCCACCGGGTCCGCGTCCCCGCCGCCCACCGCATCGGCGAGGAGGGGCAGGGCCTGAAGATCGCCCTGACCACGCTCAACACCGGCCGGCTCTCCCTGCCCGCGATGTGCGTCGGGTCCGGCAAGTGGTGCCTGAAGATCGCCCGCGAGTGGTCGGCGGCCCGGGAGCAGTGGGGCAAGCCGGTGGCGCTGCACGAGGCCGTCGGCTCCAAGATCGCGTTCATCGCGGCGACCACCTTCGCCCTGGAGGCCGTGGTCGACCTCTCCTCGCAGATGGCCGACGAGGACCGCAACGACATCCGCATCGAGGCCGCCCTCGCCAAGCTGTACGGCTCGGAGATGGCCTGGCTGATGGCCGACGAACTGGTCCAGATCCGCGGCGGACGCGGCTTCGAGACCGCCGCGTCCCTGCGGGCGCGCGGCGAGCGGGCGGTCCCCGCCGAGCAGATGCTGCGCGACCTGCGCATCAACCGCATCTTCGAGGGCTCCACGGAGATCATGCACCTGCTGATCGCCCGCGAGGCCGTCGACGCCCACCTGTCCGTCGCCGGCGACCTGATCGACCCGGAGAAGTCCCTCGGCGACAAGGCGAGGGCCGGCGCGGGCGCGGGCCTCTTCTACGCCAGGTGGCTGCCGAAACTCGTCGCGGGACCCGGACAGCTCCCCGGCGCGTACGGCGAGTTCAGGCACGACGTCGACCTCTCACCGCACCTGCGCTACGTCGAGCGCACCTCCCGCAGGCTCGCCCGCTCCACCTTCTACGCCATGTCCCGCTGGCAGGGGAGGATGGAGACCAAGCAGGGCTTCCTGGGCCGGATCGTCGACATCGGCGCGGAACTGTTCGCCATGAGCGCCGCCTGCGTCCGCGCGGAACTCCTGCGCGGCCGGGACGAGAACGGCCGTGAGGCCTACCAGCTCGCCGACGCCTTCTGCCGCCAGGCCCGCATCCGCGTCGAGGAGCTCTTCGGACGGCTGTGGACCAACACCGACGACCTCGACCGCAAGGTCGTCAAGGGCGTGCTCTCCGGCACCTACGCATGGCTGGAACGGGGCGTCATCGACCCCTCCGACGACGGCCCCTGGATCGCGGACGCCACTCCGGGCCCCTCCCGGCGGGAGAACGCCCACCGTCCGATCCGCTGATCCACGCGGACGGCGGGGAGGGGACGTCCCGGGAAACCGGGGCCTCCCCTCCGCGCGGGACACGCGCCCGGCCGCCGGGGCGGGGCCGGGGCCGTGCCCGCGACCCGACACAATGGGGTCCATGACCGACGCTCCAGCCCCCCTCGCCGACCCGCACCTCGTCTACGACCCCGTGGCGGGAGACGGACCGAAGGACGTGGTGATCCTCGGCTCCACCGGGTCGATCGGCACCCAGGCCATCGACCTCGTGCTGCGCAACCCCGACCGCTTCCGGGTCACCGGCCTGTCCGCCAACGGCGGCCGGGTCGCCCTCCTCGCCGAGCAGGCCCGCCGGCTGCGGGTGCGTACGGTCGCCGTCGCCCGCGAGGACGTCGTACCGGCGCTGCGCGAGGCGCTGTCCGCGCAGTACGGGGCGGGGGAGCCGCTGCCCGAGATCCTGGCCGGGAAGGACGCGGCCACCCACCTCGCCGCCTCCGACTGCCACACCGTGCTCAACGGCATCACCGGCTCCATCGGTCTCGCCCCGACCCTCGCCGCCCTGGAGGCGGGCCGCACCCTCGCGCTCGCCAACAAGGAGTCGCTCATCGTCGGCGGCCCGCTGGTCAAGGCGCTCGCCGAGCCCGGTCAGATCATCCCGGTCGACTCCGAGCACGCCGCCCTCTTCCAGGCGCTGGCCGCCGGCACCCGCGCCGACGTCCGCAAGCTCGTCGTCACCGCCTCCGGCGGCCCCTTCCGCGGCCGCACCAAGGAGCAGCTGGCGGACGTCACGGTCGAGGACGCCCTCGCCCACCCCACCTGGGCCATGGGCCCGGTCATCACGATCAACTCCGCGACCCTCGTCAACAAGGGCCTGGAGGTCATCGAGGCGCACCTGCTGTACGACATTCCCTTCGACCGCATCGAGGTCGTCGTGCACCCGCAGTCGTATGTCCACTCGATGGTTGAGTTCACGGACGGATCGACACTGGCCCAGGCGACGCCCCCCGACATGCGCGGGCCCATCGCCATCGGCCTCGGCTGGCCCGAAAGGGTCCCCGACGCAGCCCCGGTCTTCGACTGGAGCAAGGCGTCCACCTGGGAGTTCTTCCCCCTCGACGACGAGGCGTTCCCCTCGGTGAGCCTCGCCCGGCGCGTCGGCGAGCTCGCGGGAACCGCCCCGGCGGTGTTCAATGCCGCGAACGAGGAGTGCGTGGAGGCGTTCCGCGCCGGCGCGCTGCCCTTCAACGGGATCATGGAGACCGTCACCCGGGTGGTCGAGGAGCACGGCACCCCGGCGACGGGAACTCCGCTGACCGTGTCGGACGTCCTCGAAGCGGAGACCTGGGCGCGGACGAGGGCCCGGGAACTGACAGACCGGACGGCGAGCGCGGAGGCGCGTGCATGACGACCCTGATGTTCATCCTCGGCATAGTCGTCTTCGCGGCCGGCCTGCTGTTCTCGATCGCGTGGCACGAGCTGGGCCATCTGTCCACGGCCAAGATGTTCGGCATCCGCGTGCCCCAGTACATGGTCGGCTTCGGCCCGACCCTCTGGTCGCGCCAGAAGGGCGAGACCGAGTACGGCGTCAAGGCGATCCCGTTCGGCGGCTACATCCGCATGATCGGCATGTTCCCGCCCGGCCCCGACGGCCGGCTGGAGGCCCGCTCCACCTCACCGTGGCGCGGCATGATCGAGGACGCCCGTTCCGCCGCCTTCGAGGAGCTCAGGCCCGGCGACGAGAAACGCCTGTTCTACACGCGCAAGCCGTGGAAACGGGTCGTCGTGATGTTCGCGGGCCCGTTCATGAACCTGGTCCTCGCCGTGGCGCTGTTCCTCACGGTGCTGATGGGCTTCGGCATCCAGCAGCAGACCACCACGGTCAGCTCGGTCTCGCAGTGCGTGATCGCGCAGAGCGAGAACCGCGACGAGTGCGAGAAGTCCGACCCCCGGTCCCCGGCCGCCGCGGCCGGGATGAAGGCCGAGGACAGGATCGTCGCCTTCGACGGCGTCCGGACCGACGACTGGGACACCCTTTCGGACCTCATCCGCGACAGCGCCGGCAAGCAGGTGCCGATCGTCGTCGACCGCGACGGCCGGGAGGTGACCCTCCAGGCGACGATCGCGACCAACATGGTCGCCAAGAAGGACGGCAACGGCGCCTACGTCGAGGGCGAGTACGTCAAGGCCGGCTTCCTCGGCTTCAGCGCGGCCACCGGCGTCGTCAAACAGGACTTCGGGGACTCCGTGGTCTGGATGACCGACCGGGTCGGCGACGCCGTCGACTCCCTCGCCGCCCTGCCGTCCAAGATCCCCGCCCTGTGGGACGCCGCCTTCGGCGACGGCCCGCGCGAACCCGACTCCCCGATGGGCGTCGTCGGCGCGGCCCGGGTCGGCGGAGAGATCGCCACCCTCGAGATCCCCGCCTCACAGCAGATGGCCATGTTCGTGATGCTGCTCGCGGGCTTCAACCTCTCCCTGTTCCTGTTCAACATGCTCCCGCTGCTCCCGCTCGACGGCGGACACATCGCGGGCGCCCTGTGGGAGTCGCTGCGCCGCAACCTGGCCAAGGTGCTGCGCCGCCCCGACCCCGGCCCGTTCGACGTGGCGAAACTGATGCCCGTGGCCTACGTGGTGGCCGGGATCTTCGTCTGCTTCACCCTCCTCGTCCTGATCGCGGACGTGGTGAACCCGGTGCGGATCTCCTAGCCCCCGGGCCGCGACACCCGCCGTTCACGACGGCCCGGAGCCCTTGGGGCCCCGGGCCGTCGTCCTTCGGGCGGGTTTGAGGGAGCGATGTGCCCGGGCGTCGGCCGGTGCCGTAATCTCGGAGCCCGGAGCCCGCTGCTCACGGGGAGCCGGACCTTGATCCACGACTTGGGGTTGCACAGCAGATGACTGCGATTTCTCTCGGCATGCCGTCCGTTCCGACCAAGCTCGCCGAGCGCCGGAAGAGCCGGCAGATCCAGGTCGGATCCGTGGCGGTGGGCGGGGACGCCCCGGTGTCCGTGCAGTCGATGACGACGACCCGCACGTCCGACATCGGCGCGACCCTCCAGCAGATCGCCGAGCTCACCGCGTCCGGCTGCCAGATCGTGCGTGTGGCCTGCCCCACGCAGGACGACGCCGACGCCCTCCCGGTGATCGCGAAGAAGTCGCAGATCCCGGTGATCGCCGACATCCACTTCCAGCCCAAGTACGTCTTCGCGGCCATCGAGGCCGGCTGCGCGGCGGTCCGCGTCAACCCCGGCAACATCAAGCAGTTCGACGACAAGGTCAAGGAGATCGCCAAGGCGGCCAAGGACCACGGCACCCCGATCCGCATCGGCGTGAACGCCGGCTCGCTGGACCGGCGCCTGCTCCAGAAGTACGGCAAGGCGACCCCCGAGGCGCTGGCCGAGTCCGCCCTGTGGGAGGCGTCCCTCTTCGAGGAGCACGACTTCCGGGACATCAAGATCTCCGTCAAGCACAACGACCCGGTCGTCATGGTCGAGGCGTACCGGCAGCTCGCCGCCCAGTGCGACTACCCCCTCCACCTCGGCGTCACCGAGGCCGGCCCCGCCTTCCAGGGCACCATCAAGTCGGCCGTCGCCTTCGGCGCGCTGCTCTCCCAGGGCATCGGCGACACCATCCGCGTCTCGCTGTCGGCCCCGCCGGTCGAGGAGATCAAGGTCGGCATCCAGATCCTGGAGTCGCTGAACCTGCGCCAGCGCGGCCTGGAGATCGTCTCCTGCCCGTCCTGCGGCCGCGCCCAGGTCGACGTCTACAAGCTCGCCGAGGAGGTCACCGCCGGCCTCACCGGCATGGAGGTGCCGCTGCGGGTGGCCGTCATGGGCTGTGTGGTCAACGGCCCCGGCGAGGCCCGCGAGGCCGACCTCGGCGTCGCCTCCGGCAACGGCAAGGGCCAGATCTTCGTGAAGGGCGAGGTCATCAAGACCGTGCCCGAGTCGAAGATCGTGGAGACGCTGATCGAGGAGGCGATGAAGATCGCCGAGGAGATGGAGAAGGACGGCGTGACGTCGGGCGAGCCGCAGATCTCGGTGGCCGGCTGACGACGTCGTCCGGCCCGTCCGGCCTCCGGGGCGGGGCCGGTACCGGACCGGAGCGGGGTCCGGGGGCGGCGTCCCCCGGATTCCGCGGGTACAGTGCGGAGAAATCAGCAGACCCCCGTGTGTGAGGCCCCGCGCGTGTTGACGCAGACCACATCCCGGGTCCTCGAGCCGAGCGACCTGGACGCCGCACTCGCCGTACTCGACCGCGAGCCGGTCGCGAACGCCTTCGTGACGGCCCGCGTCCGGATCGCGGGCCTGGACCCGTGGCGGCTCGGCGGCGAGATGTGGGGCTGGTACGAGGGGGGCGTCCTGACCTCCCTGTGCTACGCCGGAGCCAACCTGGTGCCCATCTGCGCCACCCCCCGGGCCGTCCGCGCCTTCGCCGACCGTGCCCGCCGGGCCGGCCGCCGCTGCTCCTCCGTCGTCGGCCCGGCCGAGCCCACCGCCGCGCTCTGGCGGCTGCTCGAACCCCAGTGGGGCCCGGCCCGCGAGGTCCGCGCCCACCAGCCCCTCATGGTCACCGACCGCATGTCCGACGTCATAGCCCCGGACCCCTTCGTCCGCCGCGTCCGCAAGGACGAACTGGAGGCGGTCATGCCGGCGTGCGTGGCGATGTTCACCGAGGAGGTCGGCGTCTCCCCGCTGGCCGGCGACGGCGGCCTGCTCTACCAGGCCCGGGTCGCCGAACTCGTCGGCGCCGGCCGCTCCTTCGCCCGCTTCGACGCCGACGGCAAGGTCGTCTTCAAGGCCGAGATCGGCGCCGCGACCGACCGCGCCTGCCAGATCCAGGGCGTCTGGGTGGCCCCCGAGCACCGGGGGAAGGGCGTCGCCGCACCCGGTATGGCGGCCGTCCTCCGTTACGCCCTGACGGAGATAGCCCCCGTGGCGAGCCTCTACGTCAACGACTTCAACACGCCCGCCCGCAGGACCTACGAGAAGGTGGGCTTCCAGGAAGTCGGCGCCTTCATGAGCGTGCTGTTCTGACGGGGCACGCCCCGCGCTCCCCCCGGCCTGTAGTCTCCCCGGCATGCTGAGCTTTCCCGGTCACGGCCGCTCCCACCCCGACGACATCGTGATCGGCCCCCTCGACCTCCCCGGCCACGTCGACGAGGCGCTTGCGGTGCAGGCGGTGGCGTTCGGGCTCGGTCCCGACGAGGTGGCCGTACGCCGGCAGATCGTGCTGCGCCACATGACCTTCCCCGGCGCCCGCGCCTTCGGCGCCACCGTCAAGGGCCGCCTGGTCGGCTTCGTCTACGGCATGCCCAACGACCGCACCCACTGGTGGTCCACCGTCGTCGAGCCCTATCTGCGCGCCCGGGGCCACGACGACTGGCTCGACGACTCCTTCGTCATCACCGAGCTGCACGTCCACCCCCGGTACCAGAAGCACGGCATCGGCCGCGCCCTGATCACCACGATCACCGACGGCGCCGAGCAGCCCCGCTCCATCCTCTCCGCCATCGACGTCGAGAGCCCGGCCCGGCACCTGTACCGCTCGCTCGGCTACCAGGACCTCGCCCGCCAGGTCCACTTCCCCAGCGCCGTCAAGCCGTACGCCGTCATGGGCGCCCCGCTGCCGCTCCCCCGCGGATAGCGGACGGCGGACGGCGGACAATCGATTTCCGCCGCCGCGTCCCGCCCGGCTAACCTCCCTGTCATCCACCCAGACGCAGCAGGAGTACGAGAACCATGGCGAACGCACCGGTCCAGCGCATGTCCCAGTTGATGGCGAAGACGCTGCGCGACGACCCGGCGGACGCCGAGGTCCTCAGCCACAAGCTTCTCGTCCGGGCCGGCTACGTGCGCCGCACCGCCGCCGGCATCTGGACCTGGCTGCCCCTCGGCAAGAAGGTCCTCGCCAACGTCGAGCGCATCGTCCGCGAGGAGATGGACGCCATCGGCGCCCAGGAGGTGCTGCTCCCCGCCCTGCTGCCGCGTGAGCCCTACGAGGCGACCGGCCGCTGGGACGAGTACGGCCCCGAGCTGTTCCGCCTCCAGGACCGCAAGGGCGGCGACTACCTCCTGGGACCCACCCACGAGGAGATCTTCACCCTGATGGTGAAGGACCAGGCGTCCTCCTACAAGGACCTGCCGGTGATCCTCTACCAGATCCAGACCAAGTTCCGGGACGAGGCCCGCCCCCGCGCCGGCATCCTGCGCGGCCGCGAGTTCCTGATGAAGGACTCCTACTCCTTCGACCTGGAGGACGAGGGCCTGGCGAAGTCGTACGCCCTGCACCGCCAGGCGTACCAGAAGGTCTTCGAGCGCCTCGGCCTCGACTACCGCATCTGCGCGGCCACCGCCGGCGCCATGGGCGGCTCCAAGTCCGAGGAGTTCCTGGCCCCCGCGGAAGCCGGCGAGGACACCTTCGCGGACTGCCCGAACTGCGACTTCGCAGCGAACACCGAGGCGATCGCCTACGAGCTGAAGCCGGTCGACGCCGCCGGTGTCCCGGCCGCCGAGGACATCCCCACCCCCGGCACCCCGACCATCGATACCCTCGCCGCCTCGCTCGGCGTCGAGGCCTCGGCCACGCTGAAGAACCTGCTGGTCAAGGTCGACGGCGAGATCGTCGCCGTGGGCGTCCCCGGCGACCGCGAGGTCGACATGGACAAGGTCGAGGCGCACTTCGCCCCGGCCGCCGTGGAGATGGTCACCGAGGCCGACTTCATCGCCCGTCCCGACCTGGTGCGCGGCTACGTCGGCCCGCAGGGCCTGGACAAGGTGAAGTACGTCGCCGACCCGCGCGTGGCGCCGGGCACCGCCTGGATCACGGGCGCCAACAAGGCCGACACGCACGCGAAGAACGTGGTCGCGGGCCGTGACTTCGAGGTCGACGAGTACGTGGACGTCGTGGTGGTGCAGGAGGGCGACCCGTGCCCCAAGTGCGGCACCGGCCTCAAGCTCGACCGCGCCATCGAGATCGGTCACATCTTCCAGCTGGGCCGCAAGTACGCCGACGCCCTCAAGCTCGACGTGCTGGGCCAGAACGGCAAGCCGGTCCGCGTCACCATGGGCTCCTACGGCATCGGCGTCTCCCGCGCGGTGGCGGCGCTCGCCGAGCAGACCGCCGACGACAAGGGCCTGTGCTGGCCGGCGGAGGTCGCCCCGGCCGACGTCCACGTGGTCGCCGCGGGCAAGGCCCTCCAGACCGAGCTGGCCCTGGACGTCTCCGGGAAGCTGTCCGCCGCGGGCCTGCGCGTCCTGGTCGACGACCGCCCCGGCGTCTCCCCGGGCGTGAAGTTCACCGACTCGGAGCTGATCGGCGTCCCGTGGATCCTGGTCGCGGGCCGCCGCGCCGCCGAGGGCGTCGTCGAGCTCAAGGACCGCCGCAGCGGCGAGCGCGAGGAGCTCACGGTCGACGAGGCGGTCGCCCGCCTCACGGCGTAACGGCGTCACGGGCCCGTGCCGGCAACCGGCCGCACGGGCCCCGGGTCCCACCCGGCCCGTCCCACTTCCACGGGTCGGTGAACGACCGGCCGGGCACCGGCTTGGCGACGAGCGCGACGGCCGTGAAGAAGTCGACCTGACCGATCGCGAACACCAGAGTGGCGGACGCCTTCGGCTCGTAGTGCCCGGCCGCCTCGGCGTACAGCGCGTCGGGGACCCGCTCGCCGTCCGCGGACGGCTGGAGCACGGCCTCCACGAGGGCCGGCGCGGCCCGCTCGGCACCGGTGAAGTACGGCGAGTCCCACCAGGACGCCATCGGGGCGATCCGCTTCTCCGACTGCCCGGTCTTGCGCAGGACGGCCAGGCAGGTGCTGTCGGCGATCTGGCCGGCGCGCAGCCGGACCGGACTGATCGTGGAGCGTGGCACCGGCCCGTTGCCGGTGACCCCGAACAGCGCCGCCGACACCTCCGCCGGCTCGGGAACGAGCTCCGCGGGGTCCTCGGCCACCCGCGGAACCGTCGGGTTCTCCGCCGCGATCGAACGCGTCGCCATTTCCGTCTCCTCCGGACCGGTTCACCTGCTGACACCGACCTGACGGATCGCGAAGGAGAGGTCCGACGGAGCCCGCGGACCGGGAACCGGCCCAGGGGGCGTCGTTCGGATCAGGCCGGCTCCGGTGAGCGGTGACCCGCCGTCGAGCCGAGCGGGGTCCGGCGGCGGGGCGACCTCCCGTGCAGGGGGACCCCCCGTCCGAGCGAAGCCGGGCGTGGGGGAGCGGTGCCGGGGTCCGCGGCCTCGACGAGGTCCGAACGGCGCCTCTCAGAGCCAGCTCGCGAACTCCAGGAGGAGCTCCGCGTCCTGCTCCCGGCCCACGCGGCGGGCCCGCACCCCCGACTCCACCGCCCGGAACAGCGTCCACCCCCGCAGCCGCTCCCGGTCGACCTCCAGCGACTCCGCCAGGCGCTTCACCCGCCGCCGCGTCGTCGTCGCCCCCGACGTCTGCGCGATGAGGTCCTCCACCCGGTCCCGCACCAGCCGGGCCAGATCGAACGCGTGCTCACCGACCACCGGATCCGGCCCCACCGCCAGCCACGGCGTCCGCTCCCCCGACAGCACCTTGCTCTGCCGGAACGTGCCGTGCAGCAGCCGCTGCTCGGGCGGCGCCGCCAACAGCTCCTCGCGGGCCGTCAGCGCGGCCTCCACCAGCGGAGCCACCTCCGGGTCGGCCACCGCGCTCGCCCGCATCGCCCGGGCCTGCCGCCCCGTCCGCTCGGCCACCGTCTCGAAGCCGTGCCCCTCCGGGGGGTCCACCCAGAGCCGGCGCAGCGTTCCCGCCGCCTCCAGCAACGCCTTCGCCTCCGGCAGCGACCGCACCGACACGTCCGGGTGCAACCGCTCCAGCAGCAGCACCCCCTCGGTCGCCCCCGGGGCCGTCTCCAGCAGCCGGACCGCTCCCCGGCCGTCCCAGTGGGCCAGCGCGGCCCGCTCGCTCCCCGGGCGCGCCCGGGGCGGCGCCAGCTTCAGCACGGCGGGCGTCCCGTCGGCCGTCCGCACCAGCACGACCAGGCTGCTGCGCCCGCCCGGCACCTGCACCCGCTCCACGGCCAACTCGCGCCGTGCGACGGCCTCGCGCGCCGTCTCCGGCAGCCTCTCCAGCCAGTCGTCACCCTCGGGCGCCGTCTCACGGAGCGCCCGCACCAGACGCTTCGGCGGTTCGAAAACCATGCGCGAGTCGTTCCCTTCCTGCCGTACGCGGTGCCCGCCGCCCCGTCACGCCGTCGGCGCCGGGGTCCCCGAAGCCGTGCCGCCCCGCTCGGCGAGCCCAGGGAAGGCTACGCTCTCGCCGCTCCAGCGCGCCGACCGCACCGCCGCCTCCCGCATCGCCTCGGCGGCCCCCCGCCGCTGCTCGCCCCCGCTCGCGCGCACCAGGTCGGCGTACACCCCGGCCACCCTGTCCTCCAGCTCCGCCGCCAGCCGGACCGCCGCCGCGGCGTCCGGCACCGGGAACGGCAGCGCGTACCCCGCGGCGGCGGCGACGGGCGCGCCCCCCGCGTCCTTCACCGCGCGCACCAGCGCGTCCCTGCGCGCCCGGTGCGCGTCGTACGCCGTCCGTGCCTCGGTGCGCCGGCTCGCGCCGATCCGGCCGCCGACGACCCCGTAGCCGTACACCGCCGCGTGCTCCGCCGCCAGGGCGGCCTGCAGGGCCCGCAGCTCCCGGTCCTTCGCCTCGCGCGACTCGCTCACCCTCGTGCCTCCGTCAGCAGGTACGCGTGCGCCGCGCCGGCCGCCGCCACCGAGGCCAGCAGCCGGGCCAGCTCGCCCGGCGCGTCGAGGAGCGCCTTCGCGCGCCGGTCGGCGATCTCCCGCTCGGCGGCGGCGAGTCGGGCGAGGGCGTCCTTCTCCTTCGTGGGCACGGCGGCCGGCGGGGAGGCCGGGGGCGAGCCCGCCCCGGACGACGGCGAGGGCTCCGCCGTGCCCCCGAACGCCTCCGCGTGCCGTACGACCTCCGCGCGCAGCGGACGCAGCCGCTTCGCCAGCTTCGGATGCGCGGCCGCGACCGCGTCGTACCGCGCGGCCAGCTCCCTGCTGTCCCGGGCCGCACGCGCGCGTTCCCGGTCGGCGGCCGAGGCACGGCTGCCGGCGGAGGCGCCGGAGTCCTCGGACCCGGCGGAACAGCCCGCCACCAGCAGGGCCGTCGGGGCGACGGTGAGCAGACTCCTTCTGCGCGGCCCCGAACGGGCGCGCGGAGACGGGGGGAACGACACGGCAGACGTCCTCGGGGGCTCGTACGAACACAGCGACGAAGGGAGGGGCCGGGGGCCCGTGATCACCGTACCCGTGCGCCCGCGCGCGGGTGCTCAGCGGCACCCTCCGTGACCGGGTGGACAGCAACACCCTCCGCGACCGGATACCCTTTGACCAGACACGCGCACCGTCCCACAACAGCACACGCGGCCGAGGAGTCACCCGGATGAGCACCACCCAGAGCGAGAGGCTTCGAGAACTTCTGGAGCCGCTCGTCAGCTCCCAGGGCCTGGACCTCGAAGAGATCGCCGTGGACGCGGTCGGCCGCAAGCGTGTGCTGCGCGTCGTCGTCGACTCCGAGACCGGAGCGGACCTCGACCGGGTCGCCGATGTGAGCCGCGCGCTCTCGGCGAAGCTCGACGAGACGGACGCGATGGGCGGCGGGGAGTACACCCTCGAGGTCGGAACCCCGGGCGCGGAGCGCCCCCTCACCGAACACCGGCACTACGTGCGCGCCACCGGCCGCCTGGTCCGGTTCCAGCTGGCCGAGGGCGGCGAACTGGTCGCCAGGATCGTCGAGGCGGACGACGACGGCCTCGACCTCGAGGTGCCCGGAGTGAAGGGCCGCAAGGCCACCGCACGTCGGCTCGCCTTCGACGACATCACCCGGGCGCGCGTCCAGGTCGAGTTCAACCGCAAGGACAACGAGAAGGAAGAGGAGGCGTAATCGTGGACATCGACATGAGTGCACTTCGGCTCTTGGTCAGGGAGAAGGAGATCTCCCTCGACCTGCTGGTCGAAGCGATCGAATCGGCCCTCCTCATCGCCTATCACCGCACCGAGGGAAGCCGCCGGCACGCGCGCGTGGAGCTCAACCGGGAGACCGGGCATGTGACCGTGTGGGCGAAGGAGGACCCCGAGGACCTCGAGGAGGGCCAGGAGGCCCGCGCGTTCGACGACACCCCGTCCGGCTTCGGCCGTATCGCCGCCACCACGGCCAAGCAGGTCATCCTGCAGCGCCTGCGCGACGCCGAGGACGACGCGACGCTCGGCGAGTACGCCGGCCGCGAGGGCGACATCGTCACCGGAGTGGTCCAGCAGGGCCGCGACCCGAAGAACGTGCTGGTCGACATCGGCAAGCTGGAGGCCATCCTGCCGGTGCAGGAGCAGGTGCCCGGCGAGACCTATCCGCACGGCATGCGGCTGCGCAGCTACGTCGTCCGGGTGGCCAAGGGCGTGCGCGGCCCGTCCGTCACCCTGTCGCGCACCCACCCCAACCTGGTGAAGAAGCTCTTCGCCCTGGAGGTGCCGGAGATCGCCGACGGCTCCGTCGAGATCTCCGCGATCGCCCGCGAGGCCGGCCACCGCACCAAGATCGCCGTACGCTCCACCCGTTCGGGCCTGAACGCCAAGGGCGCCTGCATCGGCCCCATGGGCGGCCGGGTGCGCAACGTCATGGGCGAGCTGAACGGTGAGAAGATCGACATCGTCGACTGGTCCGACGACCCGGCCGAGATGGTGGCGAACGCGCTGTCACCGGCCCGGGTCTCCAAGGTGGACATCGTCGACATGGCCGCCAGGTCCGCCCGGGTCACCGTGCCGGACTACCAGCTGTCCCTGGCGATCGGCAAGGAGGGGCAGAACGCCCGCCTCGCCGCCCGGCTGACCGGCTGGCGGATCGACATCCGGCCGGACACGGAACAGGCCGGGGAATAGATCCAAGCCGCAGGTCGCTGAGATCACGACAGCTTTGCGCACGGCAAGTGTTCGATTCTTGCCCCAAAGGGGTGAGGTCGGCGCGGGGAGGTAGACTGAGGAGTGTCTGGCCGGACACGTGCTGGCGTATGCCCCGAGCGCACCTGCGTGGGGTGCCGGGAGCGAGCGGTCAAGAGCGAGCTGCTGCGGGTCGCGGTGATCGAGGACGTGTGCGTCCCCGATCCTCGCGGTACGCTGCCCGGCCGGGGTGCGTATCTGCATCCCGTCCCGGTCTGTCTCGACCAGGCAGTGCGCCGCAGGGCGTTCCCGCGGGCGCTCCGCGTCACGGGACCGCTCGACGTAAAGGCGTTGCGCCACTACGTCGAGCAGGCACAAGGTTGCTGAGCAGCGGCATCACGCCGGCTGGGCAGGCAACACGTAAGAACATGCCGCACGGAAGTTCCCGTGCGGTCTGGTACCTCGCGAGTCGAAAGCAGGTCGAGATTGCGATGAGCACTCGATGAGTACGCGATGAGTACGCCCATGAACTAGCGACGGTCCGGACGCAACCCGGACCTCAGAGGAGCGAAGTGGCTAAGGTCCGGGTCTACGAACTCGCCAAGGAGTTCGGTGTGGAGAGCAAGGTCGTCATGGCCAAGCTCCAGGAACTCGGTGAATTCGTCCGTTCGGCGTCTTCGACCATCGAAGCGCCCGTAGTACGCAAGCTGACCGACGCCTTCCAGCAGGGCGGGGGCAACGGCAAGTCCGCCGCGAAGCCCGGCGCGCCCCGCAAGGCGGCCCCCAGGCCCGCCGCGCCGTCCCCGGCGCAGGCGGCCCGTCCGGGTCCGGCCGCCCCGAAGCCGCCGGCCGCACCCAAGCCCGCCGCGGCCCAGCCGCCGGCGGCTCCGTCCGCTCCGTCGGCGCCCGCGCCGGCGGCCTCCGGTCAGCGTCCGACGCCGGGCCCGCGCCCCGCGCCGCGTCCGGCTCCGGCGGCCCCGGAGTTCCAGGCCCCGCCCGCGGCGGCGCCGGCGC
Source organism: Streptomyces sp. 12E (assembly GCF_055633275.1). NCBI lineage: Bacteria > Bacillati > Actinomycetota > Actinomycetes > Kitasatosporales > Streptomycetaceae > Streptomyces > Streptomyces sp. 12E. Next base: position 5,376,460 of record NZ_JBVNCJ010000001.1, read on the forward strand.
CGGCGCCGTCCGGTCCGAAGCCCGGTGGCGCGCGTCCCGGTGCCCCCAAGCCCGGCGGTCGTCCCGCCGGTCAGGGTCAGGGGCAGGGCGGCCAGGGCGGTCAGGGCCGTCCCGCCGGTCAGGGCCAGCGTCCCGGTGGCGGCGCACCGCGTCCGGGCGGTCGCCCGGCCGGTCCGCGTCCCGGTAACAACCCCTTCACCTCCGGTGGCTCCACCGGCATGGCCCGTCCGCAGGCTCCGCGCCCGCAGGGCGGCGCGCGTCCCGGTCCGGGTGGTCCCGGCGGCGCCGGTCCCCGTCCGCAGGCCCCCGGTGGCCAGGGCGGCGGTCCGCGTCCGCAGGCTCCGGGCGGGCAGCGCCCGACCCCGGGCTCGATGCCGCGTCCGCAGGGCGGTCCCCGTCCCGGCGGCGGCCCCGGCGGTCCGCGTCCGAACCCCGGCATGATGCCGCAGCGTCCCGCTGCCGGCCCGCGTCCCGGCGGTGGCCCCGGCGGCCGCGGTCCGGGCGGTGCGGGTCGTCCCGGCGGCGCCGGCCGTCCCGGCGGCGGCGGCTTCGCCGGCCGTCCCGGCGGCGGTGGCGGTGCCGGCCGTCCCGGTGGCGGCGGCGGCTTCGCCGGCCGTCCCGGTGGTGGCGGCGGCTTCGCCGGCGGCGGTGGCCGTCCCGGCTTCGGCGGCCGTCCCGGTGGTCCCGGTGGCCGTGGTGGCACGCAGGGCGCCTTCGGTCGTCCCGGCGGTCCCGCGCGTCGCGGCCGCAAGTCGAAGCGGCAGAGGCGCCAGGAGTACGAGGCCATGCAGGCCCCGTCGGTCGGCGGCGTGATGCTGCCCCGCGGCAACGGCGAGACCATTCGCCTGTCGCGCGGTGCCTCGCTCACCGACTTCGCGGAGAAGATCAACGCCAACCCGGCGTCGCTCGTCGCGGTCATGATGAACCTCGGCGAGATGGTCACCGCGACCCAGTCCGTCTCCGACGAGACGCTCCAGCTCCTCGCCGGCGAGATGAACTACACGGTTCAGATCGTCAGCCCGGAGGAGGAGGACCGCGAGCTGCTCGAGTCCTTCGACCTGGAGTTCGGCGAGGACGAGGGCGACGAGGAGGACCTGGTGGTCCGCCCGCCGGTCGTCACCGTCATGGGTCACGTCGACCACGGAAAGACCCGACTGCTCGACGCCATCCGCAAGACGAACGTCATCGCGGGCGAGGCCGGCGGCATCACCCAGCACATCGGTGCCTACCAGGTCGCGACCGAGGTCAACGAAGAAGAGCGCAAGATCACCTTCATCGACACCCCGGGTCACGAGGCGTTCACCGCCATGCGTGCCCGTGGTGCGCGCTCGACCGACATCGCGATCCTGGTCGTCGCGGCCAACGACGGCGTCATGCCGCAGACGGTCGAGGCGCTCAACCACGCGAAGGCGGCCGACGTGCCGATCGTCGTCGCGGTCAACAAGATCGACGTCGAGGGCGCCGACCCGACCAAGGTGCGCGGTCAGCTGACCGAGTACGGCCTGGTGGCCGAGGAGTACGGCGGCGACACCATGTTCGTCGACATCTCCGCCAAGCAGGGTCTGCACATCGACAGCCTCCTCGAGGCCGTCATCCTCACCGCGGACGCCTCGCTCGACCTGCGGGCCAACCCCACGCAGGACGCGCAGGGCATCTCGATCGAGTCCCGGCTCGACCGCGGCCGCGGTGCCGTGGCGACCGTCCTCGTCCAGCGAGGCACGCTGCGGGTCGGCGACACGATGGTGGTGGGCGACGCCTACGGCCGCGTGCGCGCCATGCTCGACGACAACGGCAACAACGTCGCCGAGGCGGGCCCGTCGACGCCGGTCCAGGTCCTGGGCCTGACCAACGTCCCGGGTGCGGGCGACAACTTCATCGTCGTGGACGAGGACCGTACGGCCCGTCAGATCGCCGAGAAGCGCGCCGCCCGTGAGCGCAACGCCGCGTTCGCCAAGCGCACGCGCCGCGTGTCGCTGGAGGACCTGGACAAGGTGCTCAAGGCCGGCGAGGTCCAGCAGCTGAACCTGATCATCAAGGGTGACGCCTCCGGTTCGGTCGAGGCCCTCGAGTCCTCGCTGCTCCAGCTGGACGTCGGCGAAGAGGTCGACATCCGCGTCCTGCACCGCGGCGTCGGTGCGGTCACGGAGTCCGACATCGACCTGGCGATGGGCTCCGACGCCATCGTGATCGGCTTCAACGTGCGCGCCGCCGGGCGTGCCGCGCAGATGGCCGAGCGCGAGGGCGTGGACGTCCGGTACTACTCGGTCATCTACCAGGCGATCGAGGAGATCGAGGCGGCCCTCAAGGGCATGCTCAAGCCGGAGTACGAAGAGGTCGAGCTCGGCACGGCGGAGATCCGCGAGGTCTTCCGCTCGTCCAAGCTGGGCAACATCGCGGGTGTGCTCATCCGCTCCGGAGAGGTCAGGCGCAACACCAAGGCGCGCCTGCTGCGCGATGGCAAGGTCATCGCGGAGAACCTCAACATCGAGGGTCTGCGCCGCTTCAAGGACGACGTCACCGAGATTCGCGAAGGCTACGAGGGCGGTATCAACCTCGGGAACTTCAACGACATCAAGGTCGACGACGTCATCGCGACGTACGAGATGCGCGAGAAGCCGCGGGCGTAACACCCCACGGTGCACACCGGCCGGCGGGATCCATCCGGGTCCCGCCGGCCGGCGCGTGTGTGCGGAGGCGCCCGGCGGCGCGGCCGACCGGGCGCAATATCCGTCGATCGCCGCGTCCCCTTCGTTGTACGGTTCTGGTGTCCCCGCCCACCACGGACGGCGGGGCCACCGATCCCGTGCCGGCGGGTGAACCGGTTGCACACATGTATGTGGGGACACTGTCCTTCGACCTCCTCCTCGGCGACGTGCACTCGCTGAAGGAGAAGCGCTCCGTCGTCCGCCCGATCGTCGCCGAGCTCCAGCGCAAGTACGCGGTGAGCGCGGCCGAGGTGGATCACATGGACCTCCATCGCAGGGCGGTCGTCGGCCTGGCCATGGTGTCCGGCGACGCGGCGCACCTGACCGACGTGCTGGACCGCTGCGAGCGGCTGGTCGCCGGGCGCCCGGAGGTGGAACTGCTGTCCGTCAGGCGGCGCTTCCACGGCGAAGACGACTGACGATCACAGCCCAGAGATACGCAGACAGGAAAGAACGGGAGACGGACCAGTGGCCGACAACGCGCGGGCGAAAAGGCTGGCGGACCTCATCCGAGAGGTGGTTGCCCAGAAGCTGCAGCGCGGGATCAAGGACCCGCGGCTCGGCTCGCACGTCACCATCACGGACACCCGGGTCACGGGTGACCTCAGGGAGGCGACCGTCTTCTACACGGTGTACGGGGACGAGGAGGAGCGCAAGGCCGCCGCGGCGGGCCTGGAGAGCGCCAAGGGCGTCCTGCGCTCCGAGGTGGGCCGGGCGGCGGGCGTGAAGTTCACCCCGACCCTGGCCTTCGTCATGGACGCGCTCCCGGACACGGCACGCACCATCGAGGACCTCCTCGACAAGGCGCGCGAGTCCGACGCGAAGGTGCGCGAGGCGTCCGCGGGCGCCACGTACGCCGGCGATGCCGACCCGTACCGCAAGCCGGAAGACGACGAGACGGACGACACCGCCGAATGACCCAGAAGCACACCACGCCCGACGGCCTCGTCATCGTCGACAAGCCGTCGGGCTTCACTTCGCACGACGTGGTCGCCAAGATGCGCGGCATCGCGCGCACCCGGCGCGTCGGCCACGCCGGCACCCTCGACCCGATGGCGACGGGCGTCCTCGTCCTCGGCGTCGAGAGGGCGACCAAGCTCCTCGGCCACCTCGCGCTGACCGAGAAGGAGTACCTGGGCACCATCCGGCTCGGGCAGAACACGCTCACCGACGACGCCGAGGGGGAGATCACCTCCTCCACCGACGCCTCCGCGGTCACCCGCGAGGCCGTCGACGCCGGCGTCGCCGCGCTGACCGGAGACATCATGCAGGTGCCGTCCAAGGTCAGCGCCATCAAGATCAACGGGGTGCGCTCCTACAAGCGGGCCCGGGAGGGCGAGGAGTTCGACATCCCCGCCCGGCCGGTCACCGTCTCCTCGTTCTCCGTCTACGACGTCCGGGAGGCGGTCGCCGGGGACGGCACCCCGGTACTGGACCTTGTGGTGTCGGTCGTCTGCTCCTCCGGCACCTACATCCGCGCCCTCGCCCGCGACCTGGGCGCCGGCCTGGAGGTCGGCGGGCACCTCACCGCGCTGCGCCGGACCCGCGTCGGCCCGTACAAGCTGGACTCCGCGAAGACGCTGGACCAGCTCCAGCAGGAGCTGACGGTGATGCCGATCGCCGAGGCCGCCACGGCCGCGTTCCCGCGCTGGGACGTCGACGGCCGGCGGGCCAGGCTGCTCACCAACGGGGTGCGGCTCGAGATGCCCGAGGAGTACGCCGGCTCCGGAGCCGTGGCCGTGTTCGGCCCCGAGAGCCGGTTCCTGGCGCTCGTCGAGGAACAGCGGGGCAAGGCCAGGAGCCTGGCCGTCTTCGGCTGACCGCCGCCGCGGGTCCGCCCGTGGAGCGGCGTCATATGACGCACATGACGCCGCTCCACGGCCCCCCTCGGTTCCCCCACCCCTAGGGTTATCCATCCACCCCCGCCTGTTCACCCGTAAGTGCGGGCGCTCGGAGTGAACCGGGGGAGCGGAAGGGGGCGCGTTCACCGGGTGATCTGTCCCGCTGATCATCCCGGCCCTACTGTCGCAGCCGAGGGCACGGATGCGCGACGGGAGGCTTCGACGATGCCGTCCCCCTACGAACCCCGTCACGAACGGGACACGCCGGACGGGACTCCGGGCCCGTGCGACGTCCTGGTCCGCCTGCACGACCTCGCCGGCCGGCCGCGCGGGACCGGCTTCGTGGCCGACCACCACGGCACGGTGCTCACCAGTCACGAGGCGGTCGACGGTCTGTCCCGGCTCGTGCTGCGCGCGGCGGCCGGCCGCCAGTGCGTGGTGACCGCGGACGCGGTGACCCCACTGCCCGCGCTCGGCCTGGCCCTGGTCCGCAGCGAGGGGCTCGGCGTCGCACCGCTGCCGGTCACCGCGCGGCGCACCGTCCGGCCCGGCACCTATGTGCGGATCGCCGCCGGCGGCTGGCGCGGGGCGCGCGTGCTGGGCACGAGACCCGTGACCTACACCGCCACCGACCGCACGTACCCCCTCGGCGGCGCCCTGGAGCTGGCGGTCGGCACCGCGGGCCGGGACGCGTTGCGGCTCGGCGGCGGAGCCGCCGGCGGCCCGGTGCTCGACGCCACCACCAACGCCGTGCTGGGCGTCCTCGGCACCGCGCTCCGCGCGGACGACCGCGACGGGGGCTTCGCCGTACCGCTGCCGCCCGCGGCCCGTGCCGAGGGCCCGCTCGCCGGGCTGCTGGCCGAGAACGCGGCGACGGTCCCGGCCCACGGAGCCGATCTCAACCTCGCCGGGGTGGTGCGGCTCACGGCCGTCCCGGCCGGAGGGGACGGGCCGGCCGGTGCCGTGGACCCCGTCGGCCGGCCCGCCGTACTGGCGGAGTTCGCCGCGTTCGAGCGGGGCGAGGCGGCGGTGCTGGGGCTGGTCGGCCCGCCCGGCAGCGGTCGTACGACGCAGCTCGAGGCGCTCGCCGCCCGCCGGCACCGCGCGGGGCGGCCCACGCTCCGGCTGCGCGGCGCCGACGTGAGGGAGGGCGACGGCTCGGTCGCCGACGCCGCCCGCCGGGCACTGGACCGGGCCGCCGCCGTCGTCGCCGCCTCCCGCGCCCCGTTCCCGGCCGGCCCGGACGCCCTCGGCGACGTGAGCCCGGAGCACCTGGCCGGACTCGCCCGCACGGCCGGCCACCCCCTGCTGCTCCTCCTCGACGGCCCCGAGGAGGCGGCGCTCTCCCACCCGGCCGGGTGGACCGCCGGGACCGTGCGGTGGCTGCGGGCGACGGGGGCCCGGCTGGTGGTGGCGTGCCGGGCGGAGCACTGGGAGGAGACGGGGTTCCCGGAAGAGTTGCTGCACGCCGGCGCGCCCCGCCCCGTCGGGCTCCCCGCCTGTGTGGTCCTCGGCGACCTCACCGCCGAGGAGGCCCGCGAGGCGCGCGCCCGTCACGGCATCCCCGAAGGCACGGTCGCCGACGCCGACGCCCGCCACCCCCTGACCCTGCGGATGCTCGCGGAGGTCCGGGCCGCCCTCGGCGACACCGCCCCCGACGTCCCCGTCGACCGGGACGACGTCTTCTCGGCCCACCTGGACCTGGTGTGCCTGCGGATCGCCGTCCGCCTCGCCGACGGGAGCGGGATCCGCGGCACCGCCGTACGCCGGCTCGCAGCCAAGGTCGCCGGACAGGTGCACGAGGCCGCCCGGCGCAGCCTCGGCACGGGTGAGCTGGACCGGGAGGCGTTCGAGGCGGTGTTCCCCCGGGGGCCCGCCCCCGGCCGGCTCGGCGGCGGCACCGGCTGGGCCTCGGCCGTCCTCGCCGAAGGGCTCCTCGTCCCGGCCGGGGCGACCGGCCACCGGTTCGCGGACGAGGAGCTGGCCGACTGGCTCCACGGCACCCACCTGGACGTGGACGACGCCCTGCGCGCCCTGGTCCACACCGCCCCCGCCGCCCCGGCCGCCCATGACGGCCGTACTCCGCGGCCCGCCGCCGCCCCCGGTGACGGGGGTGACGCGGAGGACCTTCTTCCGGTGCCCGGCCGCAGGACCGGTGCGGCTGACGGACGTCGGGCCGTGCGGGCCGCTTCCGGCGGCGGGGACGCCGCGGAGGGTCTTCTCCCGCTGCCCGGTCGCCGGGCCGACCCGGCCGCCGGCCGTCGTGCTCTGCCCGCTGTCGCTCTCGACCCCTGGACCGTCGCCGGCCCCGACCCCTGGGCCGTCGCCGACACCGGCCACCGGCCTGCCGACGACGGCCTCCTGCCGACGGGGTCCGTCGGCCGCGACGGCGCGGCGGCCGGCGCCCACCCGGGACTCGCCGCCGAGGACGGTGGGGCCGGCGCGGCCGTCGGACGTCCGGTACCGCCCGCCGCCGGTCCCGACGCACGGGCGCGGTCCGCGGCCGGCCTCCGTCTCCCACCGGCCGGCCGCCGGACCGCCCCCGACGCCGAAGCCGCCCCTCCGGCCGTCGCCCCCGTCCCGCACCACCGCCTCGGCGTCGTCGTCGAGGCCCTGCTGTTCCTCGCACGGCGGCACGGGAGCCGGGCGCTCTCCTCACGGCTCACGGACCTGGTGCACGCCCTCGACGCCGCTCCGGGTTCCTGGTGGGCCGCCCGCCTGCTCCGCGGAACCCTCGCGCGCGTGACCGACGCGACGCCGTACACGGACGTGCTGCGGCTGCTGGCCGACCGTCTCGTGGCCTGGCGGGAGCAGCGGCGGGACGTGCCGCCGGAGCTGGGGCCCGCCTTCTGGACCGCTCTCCGGCTGCCGCTGGAGACGCGCTGCGCGCTGCTGCGCCGGCTTGTCCACGCCGACGGCCCCCCGTGCGAGAACGGGCCCCGCTTCCTCGACGCCGCCGCCCGGCTGCTCGCCGCCGACCCCGTTGCCGTACCGCCGTACCTCGTCCGCTGGTTCGAGGACGAGCGGCCGCTGCCCGCCACCCCGCACGCCACCGTGGCGACCGCCGCGCAGGCGCTGCTGTACACCCACCGGCAGGCGGCCCCGGACGCGCTGACGGAGGCGCTCGCCGACAGCGGGCACCGGCGGGCCGACCAGCTGCTCACGGTGCTGACGGAGGAGGAGCCCGCCGTGATGTGCAGGGCCGTCGACCGGTGGGCGAAGGACGAACGGCCCGCCCGCCGGGCCACGGCCGTCACCCACGGACTGCGGGTCGCGCCGTACGCGCGCGACGACGCCGACCGGACCCTGCTGCGGTACGCGGCGCTCGCCGTCCTCGTCCGCACCGCCGACCGCGATCTGCACGGCGGCGCCCTCGCCCTCCTGGTCCGCGACCCGAACAGCAGGGACCGCCACCTCCCACGGGCCCTGGAGCGCTTCAGGGCCGGCGATCCCCACCTCCCGCCGAGCGCGCTCACCCCCGCCCTCGACACCCACCCGGAGCCCGTCCTCGACGCCTTCCGGACCAGGCTCGGCGAGGGTGCGGACGAGGCGTTCCGCGCCCTCGCCGACGCGGCCCCGCCCGCCCTGGTCCGCCCGGTCGCCGCACTCGTGCGGGAGGCGGTGGAGCGGCGCCCCGAGCTCACGGGGCACGTGGCCGCGTACGCCGAGGGGAGGCTGGAGCGGGGCCCGGCCGCCCGTGCCGCGCTGAGGAGCCTGCTCACCGGCCTGCTCGACGGCGGCCCGCAACCGCTCCGGGTGGCCCTCGCCGGTGTCCTCGCCGGCCCCGGGACACCTGACTCCCGTCCGCTGCGCCGCGAACTGCTGGACACCCTGCTCGCCCGCGAGTCCGACGCCTCCGTCCTGGAGGCGGTGCTGCGCGCCGCGGCCCGGAACACCGGCCCCGAACCGCGCGTCCTCGTCCACCGCACCGGGCTGCTCCTCGCCCGCACCGCGGAGGGCGCCGCCCGCTTCGACCGCTGCCTGGCCGACCTGGCCCGTCACGTGCCGGGCTTCGCCGCCGCCCTGACCGGCTGGCTGACGGACGCCCCACACGAGTGGGCCGCGCTGACCGGGCCCGCCATCCGCAGGACGATCGAGGACCCGGCCGGCGCGGACGCCCCCGCCTGACCCCGCCCGGCACGTGCACCCCGTCACACAGGTCCCATGCCGATGCGGGCCCCCGGCATGCGGCATGGCACCCTTAGAGCTGCGCAGGGAAGTCCGTGGACTCGGGTTCGTTCGACGAGGTTTCGACAAGGAGCAGGCACAGTGCAGCGCTGGCGTGGCTTGGAGGACATCCCCCAGGACTGGGGGCGCAGCGTCGTCACCATCGGCTCCTACGACGGTGTCCACCGCGGACACCAGCTGATCATCCGGCATGCCGTGGACCGGGCCCGGGACCTCGGCGTCCCCGCCGTCGTCGTGACCTTCGACCCGCACCCCAGCGAGGTCGTCCGCCCCGGCAGCCACCCCCCGCTGCTCGCCCCGCACCACCGGCGCGCCGAGCTCATGGCCGGCCTCGGCGTCGACGCGGTCCTCGTCCTGCCCTTCACCACCGAGTTCTCGAAGCTGTCCGCCGCCGACTTCGTCGTCAAGGTCCTGGTCGACAAGCTGCACGCCAAGGCGGTCGTCGAGGGCCCCAACTTCCGCTTCGGCCACAAGGCCGCGGGCACCGTGGAGTTCCTCGCCGAGCAGGGCGAGGTCTACGACTTCGACGTCGAGGTCGTCGACCTGTACGTGACCGGCGAGGCGGGCGGCGGCGAGCCGTTCTCCTCCACGCTCACCCGCCGCCTGGTCGCAGAGGGCGAGGTCGAGGGCGCCGCCGAGATCCTGGGCCGCCCGCACCGGGTGGAGGGCGTCGTCGTCCGGGGCGCCCAGCGCGGCCGCGACCTGGGCTTCCCCACGGCCAACGTCGAGACCCTCCCGCACACGGCGATCCCCGCCGACGGCGTCTACGCGGGCTGGCTGCACGCCCAGGGCGAGGCCATGCCGGCCGCGATCTCCGTCGGCACCAACCCCCAGTTCGACGGCACCGAGCGCACGGTCGAGGCGTACGCCGTCGACCGCGTCGGCCTCGATCTGTACGGGCTCCACGTCGCCGTCGACTTCCTGGCCTTCGTGCGCGGGCAGGCGAAGTTCGACACGCTGGAGGCGCTGCTGGAGCAGATGGCCGAGGACGTCGAGCGCTGCAAGGCCCTCGTGGCCGCGGCCGGGAGACCGTAGTCCGTCAGCCCTTCCCGGCGTGCGCCCAGTGGCACGCCACCTGGGCCGCGCCGCCCCCGTCGAGGATCTCCGGGTCCCGGTCCCGGCACGCCTCCGCCACGCCCGCCCGGTCCGCCCCGCCGTCCGCCAGGACCTGGCAGCGGGCGTGGAACCGGCACCCGGAGGGGACGCGGGACGGGTCCGGGGGCTCGCCTGTGAGGACCACCGGCTCGCCCGGCGCCTCGGGGAGGACCGACAGCAGGGCCCGGGTGTACGGGTGCCGGGGCGCCGTCAGGACCTGCTCCACCGGTCCGGTCTCCACGATCCGGCCCAGGTACATCACCGCGACCCGGTCGGCGATGTTCCAGGCCAGCCCCAGATCGTGCGTGACCACCAGCGCGGACAGGCCCAGCTCGGCGCGCAGCCGCAGCAGCAGGGCGAGGATCTCCCCGCGCACCGACGCGTCGAGGGAGGCCACCGGCTCGTCGGCGACGAGGAGCTCGGGTTCCAGCACCAGCGCGCCCGCGATCACCACGCGCTGCCGCTGACCGCCGGACAGCTCGTGCGGGCGGCGCAGGAAGAAGCGCTCCGGCGGGCGCAGCCCGGCCCGCGACAGGGCGTCGGCGACCACGGCCCGCTCGTCACCGCCGTGACCGTGGACGCGCAGCCCTTCGGCCACCGCGTCGTACACCGTGTGCCGCGGGTTGAGCGAGCCGCCGGGGTCCTGCAGCACCAGCTGCACACGCTTGCGGTACGCCTTCAGGGAACGGCCGGAGTACTCCAGCGGCCGCCCGTCGAAGGTGATCCGGCCCGCGGTCGGCTCGACCAGGCCCAGCAGGGCGCGGGCCAGCGTCGTCTTGCCGCAGCCCGACTCACCGACCAGGGCGACGATCTCGCCGGGACGGATGTCCAGGTGGACACCGTCCACGGCCCGGACGTCCGGGGCGCCACGCCGTCCCGGGAAGGCGATGCGCACGCCCTGGGCGCTGAGGAGGGGGGAGGTGGGGGTGGTCATGGGGTACTGGGCCTCTTTTCCTCCGGGACCCCCGGTTCGCCGGCCGCCGTACCGTGCCGGGGGTCCGGTCCGCCGGCCGCCTTGCCGTGCCGGGGGTCCGAGTCGTCGGCCCCCGTGTCCCGCAGGGGAACCGGCTCGTCGGCCGTCCTGTTCTCCGCGGTGACCCGTGCGCACGCCACCCGCCGGTCCGGCCCCGCGTCTGCCAGGAGTTGGTCCTCCGTGGTGCAGGAGTCCAGCGCCACCGGGCACCGTGGATGGAACGCGCAGCCCGACGGCAGCGCCGCCGGATCCGGAGGGTCGCCCGGCAGACCGCGCGGCGCGAAGCGCGCCGCCGGGTCGCCGATGCGCGGGAACGCGTCCGACAGCGCCCGGGCGTAGGGGTGGCGGGCGGCCTCGTACACCTCTCCCGCCGGGCCCTCCTCGACCACCCGGCCCGCGTACATCACCGCGAGCCGGTCGCACGTGCCGGCGAGCACCGCCAGATCGTGGCTGATCATGATCAGCCCGACGTCCTGGTCCGTGACCAGCCGCTCGATCAGCCGCAGGATCTGCGCCTGGACCATCACATCCAGCGCGGTCGTCGGTTCGTCGGCGATGATCAGCCGCGGATCACAGGCCAGTGCCATGGCGATCATGACGCGCTGCCGCTGCCCGCCGGACAGTTCGTGCGGGTGGGCCGTCGCACGGGCGGCCGGAAGACCGACCTGCTCCAGCAGTTCCCCGGTTCTCCTCCGGGCCCCGGCCGGGGTCGCCTTCCGGTGCAGCAGGACCGGCTCGGCGATCTGGTCGCCGATGCGCCGCACGGGGTTGAGGGAGTGCATCGCCCCCTGGAACACGATGGACGCCCCGGCCCACCGGACCGCCCGGACCCGGCCCCACCTCATGGCCAGTACGTCCTCGCCGTCCAGCAGGACCTCGCCGCCCACCCGGGTCCCCGCCGGCAGCAGCCGCAGCAGCGCCAGCGCCAGGGTGGACTTGCCGCAGCCCGACTCCCCGGCGATCCCCAGCTTGCGGCCCGCCTCCAGTCGCAGGTCCACCCCGCGCACGGCGGCCGTCCCGCCCGCGTACGTGACCGTCAGCCCCCTGACGTCGAGCAGACTCAACGGGACACCCCCAGCCTGGGGTCGAGGACGGACTCCACGGCCCGTCCGCACAGTGTGAACGCCAGCGCCACCAGGGCGATGGCGATGCCCGGCGGCACCAGGTACCACCAGTGCCCGGCGCTGACCGCGCCCGCCTCCCGGGCGTCCTGGAGCAGCCCGCCCCACGACACCACCGTCGGATCACCGAGCCCCAGGAAGGCCAGTGTCGCCTCCGCCAGGATCGCCGAGGAGATGATCAGCGTCGTCTGCGCCAGCACCAGCGGCATCACGTTGGGCAGCACGTGCCGGGACATGACGTGCCAGTGCCCGCCGCCCAGCGCCCGCGCCCGCTCGATGTACGGCCGGGTCTCCACCGCCAGTGTCTGCGCCCGCACCAGCCGGGCCGTCGTCGGCCAGGTCGTCACCCCGATCGCCACGACGACGGTCAGCAGCGAGCGGGACATCACCGTGGCCAGCGCGATCGCCAGCACCAGCGTCGGCATCACCAGGAACCAGTCGGTGATCCGCATCACCACCGTCGCGTACCAGCCCCGGAAGTGCCCCGCCGTCACCCCGATCACCGTGCCGATCGCCACCGACAGCACGGCCGCGAACAGTCCCACCAGCAGTGACACCCGTGCGCCCCAGATCACCAGGCCGAGCAGATTCCGTCCGAACCGGTCCGCTCCGAGGGGCAGTTCACCGCTCGGTCGCTCCATCGGGCTGCCCGGCGCGTCGGTCACGTCGGTCACGTCGGATCCGACGAGCAGCGGAGCGGCCAGGGCGAGCAGCACGAACAGCGCGAGCGTGGCCAGACCGAGGACACCGGCCCGGTGCGTGCGGTACTGCCGCCAGGAACGCGCGGCCGAGGCCCGGCGCCGCTGCCACGCCAGGGCGCGAGGGCGTGCGGCCGGCCGCTTCCCGGTCGTCATCGGCCCACCCGGGGGTCGAACAGCGGATAGATCAGATCGGCGAGCGTGTTCATCACGATCACCGCGGCGGCGAACACGAAGAACAGCCCCTGCACCAAGGGCAGATCGGGCACGCTCAGCGCCTGGTAGAACAGCCCGCCGAGGCCCGGCCAGGAGAAGACCGTCTCCACCAGGATCACACCGGCCACCGTCCGTCCGAGGTTGATGAAGATCAGTGTCACGGTCGGCAGCAGGGCGTTGGGCACCGCGTGCCGACGCCGTACCAGGTCGTCGCGCAGCCCCTTGGCGCGCGCGGTGGTCAGGTAGTCGCTGCCCATCTCGTCCAGCAGCGCCGACCGGGTCACCAGCAGGGTCTGCCCGTACTCCACGGCCACCAGCGTCATCACCGGCAGCACGAGGTGGTGCGCCACGTCCACGACGTACGCGAAGCCCTCCTCGCCGCCCGACTCCATGCCGCCGGTCGGGAACAGCCCGGGCAGCGGGCCGATCCCCACGGACAGCGTGACGATCAGCAGCAGCCCCAGCCAGAACGACGGCAGGGAGTGGAGAAGCAGCGCCAGCCCCGTGTGGAACCGGTCCCCGAACCGCCCGTGCCGCCACGCCGACCGGGCGCCGAGGACGATGCCGAGCGCCGTGTACAGCACGAAGGCGGTGCCGGTGAGCAGCAGTGTGTTCGGCAACGCCTCCGTGATCTTTTCGGCCACGGGCGCGTTGAACTGGTACGACGTCCCCAGATCACCGGTGAGCGCCTTGCCGCAGTAGTCGGCGAACTGCTGCCACAGCGGCAGGTCGAGACCGAACTGCTCCCGGTAGGCGGCCAGTTGTTCGGCCGACACCTGCCGGCCGCCGGTCATGGACTTCACCGGATCGCCGGGGATCAGCCGGAACAGGAAGAAGCTGGTGACGAGGACGGCGAGGAGGGACACGGCCGCGCCGGCCACCTTGCCCGCCACGTACCGGGGACAGGCGGTGGCGGCGCGGCCGCCGTCCGTCGGCGAACCGCCGGCGTCGCCCGTGCCCCCGCCTACGGGTGCGGATGTCGCGTCGGAGGTCATGGACGCCCGTTCGCCGTCTACTCGCGGTCCTCGGCCGTGGCCCGTCGCCGCATCGCCGCGAACGCCCCCAGCCCCGTGAGGACCACGACACCCGCGACGATCCCGATGACCACGCCCGTCGACGACGAACCACCGCCCGCGTCACCGGAGTCCGCGGGCACCGCCGACCACCAGCTCCAGTAGCCGTCCTGGCCGTAGATGTTGCCCGCCTTCGCAGGCATGGTGGTGATCGACTCGATCTGGTCCGTGCGGTACGCCTCGACCGCGTTCGGATACGCCATGACGTTCATGTACCCGAGGTCGTACAGCCGCGACTCCATCTGCTTGACGATGTCCGCCCGTTCGCCGGCGTCGTACTCGGCGAGCTGCCGGGCGTACAGCTCGTCGTACGTCTTGTCGCAGATGAAGTTGTCGGTCGCGCCGGTCTCCTCCGGGGTCGCCGGGAGCGCCGCACAGGTGTGGATGGACAGCACGAAATCGGGGTCCGGGTTGACCGACCAGCCGTCGAAGGCGAGGTCGTACTCACCGGCGAGCCAGGGATCGGTCACGTTGTCCAGGCAGTTGAGTCTCACCCCGATACCCAGGTCGCCCCACCACTCCTCGAGGTACTGGCCGACCGCCTTGTCGTTCGGGTCGGTGGCGTGGCACAGCACGCGGTAATCGAGCGGCTCGCCGTCCTTGCCGACCCGTTCGCCGTCGCCGTTCCTCCGGTACCCGGCCCGGTCGAGCAGCCGGGCCGCCTCCGCCGGGTCGTACGCCAGCTCCTGGTCGGCCGACGGTTCCCAGTAGTACTGCGGGAAACGGGGCGGGATGTAGCCGGCGCCCTCCACGGCGTGCCCCTGGAACACCTTGTCGATGATGGTCTTCCGGTCCACCGCCATGAACAGCGCGTTGCGCACCCGCCGGTCGAGCAGCGAGGGGTGACCGTCACCCATCCTCTCGCCGTTCTTCGCCCTGGCGCCCGGGTTGGTGGCCAGCGCGTAGAAGCGGCGCCCCGGCGCGTCGTTGACGCGGATGTTCTTCTCGCCCTTCAGCGAGTCCGCCTGGGCGGGCGTCAGGGACGGCGACCCGGCGACGAACGACACCTCGCCCTTGCGCAGCGCCGACACCGCGGCGTCCTGGTCCTTGTAGTAGCGGAAGACCAGCTCGTCGAACTCGGGCGCCCCGCGCCAGAAGTCCTTGTTGGCCTTCAGCCGCACATGGCTGTCCGCCTTGTAGCCGGTGAGGACGAACGGTCCGTTGCCGACGACGGGGAAGTCCTTGTCGTTGTTGAACTCGGAGTAGTCGCCGGCCTTCTCCCACACGTGCTTGGGCAGGATCGGCACGTCCAGCGCGGTCATCGTGGCCTGCGGCTTCTTCAGCTCGATGACCAGCCGGGTGGGGCTCGGCGCGGTGACCCTCTCGAAGTTGGCGACGTAGCTGCCGTTCGCGGTGGCGGCGCCGGGGTCGGACATCATCGTGTTGAACGTCCAGGCCGCGTCCTCGGCGGTGACCCGCTCGCCGTCCGACCACGTCGAGTCCGAGCGGATGGTGTACGTCCAGGTCAGCTTGTCCGGTGACGATTCCCACCGGGTGGCCAGGCCGGGGATGACGTGGTTGTCCTCGGGGTCGTAGTTCGTCAGGTACTCGTAGGTGAGCCGGTGGATGCTCGTGCTGAGCAGCCGTACCGCCAGGAACGGGCTGAGCGAGTCGACGCTCTGCGCCACCGCGACGGTCAGAACCTTGCCGCCGTCCTCGGCCGCCTGGGCCTGCTGCGGCGCCGGGTCGAGCGGGGCGGCGAGCCCGGCGCCGAGGACGAGCGCGGCGGCGCCGGCCGCCATGACGAGCCGGGCGCGGCCCGGGGTGCGGAGGTGACCGCCGTACTGATCGTTCGTTTCCATGGTCGCTGACCTCGCGTCATCGCTCGCACGGGAAGGACGGGCTGATCAGGTGGGTGATGAGTGTGTCTATCAGCGACCACTGCGGGCGTCAACGGCGCGGACACCCCATGTGGCCTGCGAAAACGATGAGTTGACGCGCAGGACGCGCTCATTGGTCGAGACCGATGACGCGTCGCTGGCCAGGGGCTGACGGCGGAGTCCGGCCCCGCACGCGAAAGCGGCCCCTCGAAAGGGGCCGCTCTGCTGCGGTGCCTTACCGCGGGCCGGGGTGCGGAGGGTAGGGGTGGCCCGGAGCCTGCGGGTACGGGGGGCCGGGCTGGGCCGGGGGCTGCCCGGGCTGCGGCTGCTGGGGGTACGGGCCCGGCTGACCCGGGACGGCCTGGCCGGGCATGGGCTGGCCGGGGAAGGGCTGGCCCGGGACGGGCTGGCCCGGCAGCGGCGGGGCGGCGACCGGCGGCGGATTGCCGTCGGAGGTCCACAGGCCGTGCGACTGCTGATGCCGCACGAAGTCCTCGGCGACCATCGCCGCGAGGTTGAAGTACGCCTCCCGCACCTTCGGCCGCATCATGTCGAGGTCGACCTCCGCACCGGCGGCCAGGTGCTCGTCGAACGGTACGACGATCACGCCCCGGCACCGGGTCTGGAAGTGCGCCACGATGTCGTCGACCTTGATCATCTTGCCGGTCTCGCGCACCCCGGAGATCACGGTGAGGGACCGCGAGACGAGGTCCGCGTACCCGTGCGCGGACAGCCAGTCCAGCGTCGTACTGGCACTGCTCGCACCGTCCACGGACGGTGTGGAGATGATGATCAGCTGGTCGGCGAGGTCCAGCACGCCGCGCATGGCGCTGTAGAGCAGACCCGTACCGGAGTCGGTCAGGATGACCGGGTACTGCCTGCCGAGCACGTCGATCGCGCGCCGGTAGTCCTCGTCGTTGAACGTCGTGGACACGGCCGGGTCGACGTCGTTGGCGATGATCTCCAGACCGGACGGCGCCTGGGAGGTGAACCGCCGGATGTCCATGTACGAGTTGAGGTACGGGATCGCCTGGACGAGGTCGCGGATGGTGGCCCCGGTCTCGCGCCGCACACGGCGGCCGAGCGTACCGGCGTCCGGGTTGGCGTCGATCGCGAGGATCTTGTCCTGCCGCTCGGTGGCGAGGGTGGCCCCGAGGGCGGTGGTCGTGGTCGTCTTGCCGACGCCGCCCTTGAGGCTGATGACGGCGATGCGGTAACAGGACAGCACCGGCGTGCGGATCAGCTCCAGCTTCCGCTGCCGCTCGGCCTCCTCCTTCTTCCCGCCCAGCTTGAAGCGCGAACCGCCGGCCGCGGGACGGCTGCTCTTCGCCTTCTGCTTCCTGCTGTTGAGCAGCCGGTCCGAGGACAGTTCCACGGCGGCGGTGTAACCGAGGGGCGCCGCACCGGGGTTGGTCGGCTGCCGCTGGTCGTGCTGGACGGGCTGCGGCCAGGCGGCCCCGGTACGCGGATCCACGGGCTGCTGCGGGGGCACGCCGGGCTGCTGCGGGAAGCCGTAACCGGCCTGCGGGCCGAGCACGGGCGGGCCCCCGGGCTGAGGGGCCGGCGCCGGGGCGACGCCCGGCTGGGGGAAGCCGTAGCCGGAGCCGGCCTGCGGGCCGGGCGCGGGGGCGGCCTCGGGCTGCGGGGTCGCCGCGCCGGGGGGACCGGCGGGTGGGAAGCCGTGACCGGCGGGCTGGGCCGGGGGAGTCGGAGCGGTACCCGGCTGCGGGAAGCCGTAGCCGGCGGGGGCGTGGGGCGCCGGCGCGGCCGGGGCCCCGGGCTGCTGTGCGGGAGGCTGCGGGAAGCCGTGACCGGCCTGCGGGGTCGCCGCGCCGGGGGGACCGGCGGGTGGGAAGCCGTGACCGGCGGGCTGGGCCGGGGGAGTCGGAGCGGTACCCGGCTGCGGGAAGCCGTGACCGGCCTGCGGGTTCCAGGCGGCGGGCGCGGGCTGCGGAGCCTGGGGCTGGAACGGTGGCTGCTGGGCAGGGACGGCCGGCTGGCCCTGTGCCGCCGCGGACTGAGGCTGCGCGCCCGCGTCCGTCGGCAGGCCGGGTGCCTGCGGCGGCTGCGCGGGCCACTGGCCGGCCGGCGCCGGGGCGGAGGGGTACGCCGACGGCGCCGGGGGCACGCCCTGCGGCGCCGGGGGCACGCCCTGCGGCGCCGGGGGATTCCAGGTGGGCGGGGCGGCGGGCGCGGCCGGGGCGGTGCCCTGGGGCGTGTCGTCCGCGGGAGCCGCGTCGGCCTGCACCGCGTCGTCCACCGGCCCGGTGTCCTCGGACTCGGCCTTCGGCTCCACCGGCGCGGCGTCGTCCGCCACGCCGGTCACCGAGGACTCGCCCTCCTCGGTGACCACGTCATCGGCCGCGATGTCCCCGGAGTCGGAGACCGCGCCGGCTCCGGACGCGTCGGCCGTACCGGAAGCCTCCTCGGAGCCGTCGGCGTCCGACGGGCCGTCGGAGGTCTCCGCGGCGCTCCCGGCGGCATCGTCGGCCCCGCCCTCACCGGCGGACGGCTCCAGCCGCCCCCCGGCCTCAGCCGCGGTCTCCGCTTCCGCGCCCGCCTCGGCTTCGGCCTCGCGCTCCGCGATCTCCCGCTTCAGCGCGGCGGCGGAGAAGCGGATCGTCGCACCGCTCTCCAGATCACCGTTGTCGGCCGGGGGGGAAGCCGTGCCCGACTCCCCGGGCTCCTTCTCCGCTTCCGGCCGCTGCGGCTCGAACCCGCTTCCCACCGGAAGCCTCGGCACGGCCACCGGCTCCCCGGACGGCGGGGGCGGCGTGAACGGGGCGCCCGGTGCGGACGCGGGCGCGGACGGAGGGAAGGGCGCCCCTGACGCGGGCGCGGGCGGCGGCGGAACGGGCCCGTTGGAGGAAGGGGCCGAAGCGGGGTGGGAAGGCGAGGAACCGGAGGGTGACGGAGCGGACGAGGCGGACGGCGCCCCCGAATCCGAACTCCCCGAGGCGTTCTGCGTGTACCAGGCCGGCGGCGCGTAGTCGATGGTGAACTCGCCCGTCGTCTCGATGGCGGACTCGGCGTCGGGCTGGTCATCGCCGGGTGTCGCCCAGCCCCCGCGCGTCCCGTCCCGATCGCTGCTCACAGTTCCTCCTGGTGTGGTCGAGCACCCTTGTGCCGTGCTGGGGCGACCATTTCTCGTCGTCCGACGTGTCCGAAAGGGAAACGAAGTCGTCCGAACCGGCCCTCCCGATAGGACGCCGATGCCCGGCCCCCGGGTTCTGGCGTCGCGCCGGGTACCAGCCTAATCACCAGTAGCCCCGCCCCGTCAGCCCCGCCCGCCGGCAGCACCCGTGGATCGCGTCGAGCGCCGTCACCCGCCGGCCGACAAACACCCGCGGAAGCGTCAAACCGCACATGACGCCCGAAGAACCGTGGGCCGACCGGTCAGTCCATGCGGCGCGGCGTTCCCATCAGACCGATCTCGGCATCCGTCGGCTGCGTCATCACGTACTGCCGGTCCCGCTCCGTGCACCACAGGGTGACGCCGTCGGCGAGCGTGGGAAGCGCCTCGTACTCGGCCCGGGGCAGTCCCGTCACCCGCCCGATCTCCACCGCCTCGTCGGGCGAGACGCGTTGCACGCCCACCAGGCGTGCCTGACGCGCCAGCCTCGGCGCGACCGGACTCAGATAGGGCAGGAGCGTGAGAACGGACTGCCAGGGCGCCGAGGTCACCCGCCCGCGCGGCGGCCGCATGCCGCAGTCCCGGATCACCAGGACGGGGCCCGTCGCCGAGGCGCCGAGCGGCGGTACCCGGCCCACCTCGTGCACCGTCATCCCGGACTGGCCGCCGCCGACCGCCTGCACGACCTGCGCCCAGTGCGCGGGCCGGCCGGTCTCCACCGCGACCCGCGCCCCCGTCGCCGCCGCGCGCAGCGCCAGCACCTGCGTCGTCCACAGACCACCGATGAGCAGGATGTCGAACGGCGTCGGGCGGTTCACCCCGAGGACGGCGGGCTGTCCCTCGGCGTTCACACCCACCACGACTCCGTCGTCGCCCACGGGCAGGGCCAGCATGTCGGCCTCGGCCAAGGACAGGGTGTGCCGTGGATGCCGGGGTCCCAGCAACCCGAACCCGGTGCGCAGACGGTCCCGGAGGCCGGCGGGCGGCTGCGCACCGGCGGCCGGACCGGCCGGTGTGGTGGAGGTCGACAGGACCATCAGCGGGCACCTCCGAGCGGCAGAGTGGCGAGCACACCGGGCAGTTGCTCCCGGTCCAGACGTACGATCCCGGTGCGCGCCTGGCGTGCGGCATGCTCCAGTGCGCGGCGGGCGGCGGCCAGCTCGGTGCTGCTGCGGCCGGTGACCCGCACGTGTCCGGTGACCGCCACGTCCCGCTGTCCGCTGCGGGCCAGCGTCAGGCTGAACGTCGTCGCCAGCGCGGGAACCGCCGTCAACCCGGCGACGAGCTGGGGCAGACCGCCGCCGGGGCCGCCGAGCGGGGGCCAGCGACGGACCCAGTACGTGGTGTGCCTGCGGTTGTCGCAGCGCCAGCTGCGGCTGGACTCCTCGGTCCGCCGCCGGGGCGCGTCGCTCTGTCCGGCCTGGGCGGTCACCATGGGGTTGGCGCACACCGACGTGCTGATGGCGGCCGTCAGTTCCTCCTCGGTCAGCAGGCTCACCCGGAAACCGGCGCCCGTCAGCCGGCTGGACAGGTGCTCCGCCGACCGCACCAGGCACTTCTGCGCCCCGAGGAGCCCGCCGCCACGCGCGGCCACCGCCTCGGGACAGAGCTCATGGTCGAGTTTCAGCGCGATCCACATGATGCGGACCGCCGGCGAGTCGGTTCCGGTCTGCAACTGCTGGTAGTTCGTCACCACGACCGACTGCTGGGGCAGGTGCGGCGCGGGTGCGGGCTGAGTGTGCAGCACGATCTGCGCCGACTCGAGACGGATGCCGTCCACGTCCAGCGCGTCCCGGACCAGAGCGAGCGGAAGCGGCCTGCGACCGCGCTCGGCACGCAGAGCACCGGCGTCGGCCTCCACCTGGAGGACGGCGCTGAGGAAACTCCCGTCGCCCACCATGCCCACCGGCCGCCGGTCCCGGTCGTCGCCGTGGCTGTAGGTGTGCGTCCGCAGGTTCGGCTCGCACTCCACCGCGGGCACCAGACCGGGATCGACGTCCGGCGGTACCGGCGCTTTCCCCGCTCTCCGCAGGCGCGCGCGCAGAGCCAGCCGACTGCCCAGCCATTCCGGCAGGGAGTGTCCCCGACGCCGTACGACCGCGAGCACGCAGAGGAAGAAGGCGACGACGGCACCCGGCACCAGGACGACAGGGCCGATGAGCCAACCGCACACCACCAGGGCGGCCGCCAACTCCAGCAGCACCAGCCGCTGGACCAGGAAGGACCCACCGCGTCCCGAACGCGTCCGCAGACGGGGCGCGACGGCCCTCGACGTCGTCGATTGCGATCGCGACCGGGTCCGCGGCGCGGAAGCCATCACTGAAAAACCCCCGAACTCTCCCTAAAACACTGCCCGCAGGAAACCGGCAGGGCCCCAGCACCCTACCCGTGCCGCACACCCGGACGCGCAGCAGGCATAGTAGGGGCCGAGACCGACAGTCGGGGTTCCAGAGGCAGCCGGGGGTGTGGGGACGGACGTTCAGTGGTCGCCCACTGAACATCCACCGGTCCTCCACTTCCTCGCACGGGGAGAGAGCGAAAGCAGATGGCATCACGGCGCGACGAACTGAACGCCTACACCTTCGCGAAGCGCCGCACGCTCGCGTCCTTCCTGCGCCCCTCCCCCTCGGGCTCGGAAGAGGACGCCCCCAAGCCGCTCAGAGCAGTCGTGCCGGGCGTCATCGTCGCCGTGGTCGTCCTCGCCGTCTTCGGCGCGATCGGCCTGTTCAGTCCGACGGCCCCGAAGGGGTGGGACGAACCGGGGGCGCACGTGATCGTGGCCAGCGACTCCACCACGCGGTACGTCGTGCTCAAGACGGAAGGGAAGACGCAACTGCACCCCGTCCTCAACATGGCGTCCGCCAAACTCCTCCTGGACCCCGACAAGGACAGCGTCATCACCGTCAAGGAGAAGGTCCTCGACAGCGGCGAACCACCGCACGGCGCCACGATCGGCATCCCCTACGCGCCCGACCGGCTGCCCTCGCCCGAGGAGGCCGAGGCCGCCAAGCGCTGGGCGGTCTGCGAGCGGCCCGGCGCCGGCGGACGCGCCATCCAGAAGGCGGCGTTCGTCCTCGGGAAGAAGGAGTGGTCCAGGACCGAGGGCTCCGGCAAGCTCACCGGGGGCGAGCTGATGTACGTCGTCGGCCCCGACGGCACCTCCCAGTACGTGGTCGACTCCCGCGGCTACGCCTATCCGCTGGCGGACCCGGCCGACAAGGAACTCCTCAAGGCCCTCGACACCCAGGGGCGCGCCCCGCAGCGCGTCTCCCAGGAGTGGCTGGACACCCTCCACCAGGGCGACCCGGTCTCCATCCCGGAGATCGAGGGCACCCCGGGTGCGGAGGCGGGAGCCGCCGAGGCACTCCGCGAGTACGACAAGGTCGGCATGGTCATCAAGGCGTACGACGGCCGGCGCATGCAGTACTACGTCGTCCTGACCGGCGAGGTGGCACGCATCTCCGAGTTCACCGCCACCCTGCTGCTCAACAGCGGCGACCTGGTCGGTGTCGGGCAGGCGGGTGAGGCCCAGCAGGTCAGCCCCGGCGCGGTCGTCGACAGCACGGAGTTCGAGGGGCAGCGGAACTGGCCCGAGTACCGGCCGGAGACGGTCAACGACGGCACCACCGCGACGTCCGGCACCAACACCGTCTGCAGCGTCCTGCGCTCGGTGGACGCCAAGAACGGCCGGACGACCCTGTCCACCTGGGCGGGCACCGACTTCCCCGCGCAGCTGCCCACCGGCTCGTCCAGCGCCTACGTCACCCCGGGCTCCGGCCAGCTCTACCGGCAGTTCCAGGGCACGGAGACCGACGCCGGCGGAGTCTTCCTGGTCACCGACACGGGGCTGCGCTACGCCCTGCAGTCCAACAGCGACAGCGCCACGGACGACGAGGGGATCGGAACCTCCGACGAACAGCGCGAGCAGGGGCTCAACGAAGCCAAGATCGCCCAGACCCGCCTCGGCTACGAGAAGGTGGCCCCCTCTCCCGTCCCGGCACAGTGGTCGACGTTCCTGCCCACCGGCCCGCGCCTGTCGGAAGCGGCGGCACGACAGCCGCAGGGTTCCTGACCGCCACGGCCCGCCAGGAAGCGACCAGCCATGCCGACGAACATCCCCACCGGGTGCGACGCCACCGAACGGACCGACGACGTACGTGCGGTCCGACATCCTCGTGCACTGCCGCGCACGACGGGGGCCGTGCTCGCCGCGACCCTCCTCACGGGGACCGTCCTCGTGTTCCCGGCGGCCCCCGAGGCACGGGCGGACGACGCCGGACGGTGCACGTTCCCGTCCAAGAAGTACGAAGGCCGCCCGTGGGCGCTGCAACGCGTCAACCTCGACGCGCTGTGGGCGCAGTCGAAGGGGAAGGGCGTCCGGGTCGCGGTGATCGACACGGGCGTCGACGTGAAGAACCCACAGCTCTCCGACGCCGTCGACGCCTCGAAGGGCAGGAACTTCCTGCCGTCGAAGAACGCCAAGGGCGAGAAGATCGAGCGCGGCAACGCGCAGGGCACCACCGACACCGTCGGCCACGGCACCCGTGTGGCCGGCATCATCGCGGCCCGCCCCGCCGAAGGCACCGGCTTCGTCGGTCTGGCCCCCGAGGCCACGATCATCCCGATCAAGCAGAACGACGCGGAGGGCAACGGCACCGCCAAGACCCTCGCGGACTCGATCCGCTACGCCGTCCAGGCGGGCGCCGACGTCATCAACATCTCCCAGGACACGGCCAACGCCGTTCGGCCCGACCCGAGCCTGGAGGAGGCGGTCGACCACGCCCTGGACCAGAAGGTCGTGGTCGTCGCCTCGGCCGGGAACGACGGCCTCGGCGGCAACGTCAAGGTCACCTACCCGGCCTCCTACGAGGGCGTTCTGGCCGTGGCGTCCTCCGACCGCAACAACGAACGCGCTCCCTTCTCCCAGTCCGGAGAGTTCGTGGGCGTCGCGGCCCCCGGAGTGGACATGATCTCCACCGTCCCCGGCAACGGCCACTGCTCGGACAACGGAACCAGCTTCTCGGCCCCGTACGTGGCCGGGGTCGCGGCACTGCTGAAGGCCAAGTTCCCGAAGTGGACCGCCCGCCAGATCGTCGCCCAGATCGAGCAGACCGCCGAACGCTCGATCCCCGGCCACGACCGCCTGGTCGGCTGGGGCGTGATCGACCCCGTCAAGGCCCTCACCGACGTCGATCCGGCCCGCCCCGTGGAGTCCCCCCGGGCGGAGCAAGGGGAGATCCACGCGAAGGCGCCCTCCGTGGCCCCCCTGCACCTCGGCGAGACGGCCGAGGAACGCAACACCCGCCTGGGGACGTACGTGGTGGTTGGCGGTCTCGTCCTGGCGGCGGGCCTGGCCGGCACGGCGGTCGCGGTGAGGGACGCACGACGCAGGCACGGAGCAAGGGGAGACCACGCATGACACCACTGGCACAACTGTCGGTAGTGTGCTTGGTTCTGGCCGCCGTACTGCTCGCGATGGCCTGCCTCAAGACCGACCGCGTACGGGCCTGGCGCGAGTCCTTCAACCCCTCGGCCCCGACGTTCCCGACTCGACCTTCGTCGTCGCACGCCTGACGCTGGTCACGATGGCCGTAGTCATGATCGTCATGGACGTCCGCGGCCTGGCCACCGGGAACGGCGCGTAGGGGAGCGACGCCGAACCGACCGGTGCGACGCACCAGACCGTGACGGCCCTGGACGGCACACGGAGTCCACCACGTCATGCGCGGCATCGCCCGCCTGCACAACCTCACTCTTGCTGGATAAACGAACAGGACATACGGCGACCAGGCACGGCCGAGGTGATCCAGAGATCATTTACGGGACAGTCCTTTAGGCGATTGAGCCGTCACAGTGCTGATTTGGCGCATTCAGGGGAATTTTCAACCTCTGCTGTGTAGGAAACGATAAGTCGCTTCATGGAGTCGGGGTCGCGATGTGCCGAGCCAGAAGCTTGTACCGCTGCATACAACTCCTGTTCGTAGACTTCATCCACGCAATTTTGAGTTTTTCCGAACCCTTCGTTTCCTGAATATTTGAAACGGTCGCCCTCTGCTGAGAGATTGATGTCCTCGAGTGTCTGGCTGGAAGCGAAGTATGTGGTGGTTCCCCCCCTTTTTAGCCACGCCTGAGTGGTCGTTAAAATGAGAGTGTCATCCACTACGACTTTGCACGTGGTGACCCCGGAGAGACTTTCCTTTTCGATTTCAATGTTTTCCCCTGGGGGTAAAAATGGGGTTAGTTCTTTGGGATCCACTTTGATTCCGCACAAACTATGAGGCGTCGTGTAATTACGAGCTTGTTCGTCTGTGTTACAGCCTGTAAGGAGGGCTATAGGGAGGGTGATTGAAAGGATGTAGGTAACCCTGCGATGTAGCGAGTTCCTTTGGTGGGGCTTCATGAGCCTCCTTCGACTGTTGTGATACTAAGAGTAACTTGTGATAGTGCCGGGAGCTTGGCCGTTGACAATAGCTTGGGCGTTAAGGTAGCCCTGGCGATTCGCTTCCCGTGCGGCAATAGCCGCATCTCCCGAGTCGATTGTGTGGTGCTTGTCAGCCGCTGCGCGCGCGGCAGTTTGCGTGATATCGACGTTTCTTCTCACGCCGTTCTCCCAGAACTGTCCACCTGTGATCTGGGCTTTTTCTCTGGCCTTGCCCTCGGCATCTTCGAATACGGATTCCAGGACAACGCTGGTTACGGTGCTGACACCTCCGCCGATCACAGCCCCAACCCAAGGTGTTGCAATGGAGGTCGTACCCACGCCGACCACGGTACCGACCGTGCCGGAGATCATGTTCTTTCGCTGGGCGACCGTATGTTCGTACCCTTTGTCCTTGTCTGATGCTTCCTTCCCAATAGCCTCCTGGACGCCAAGTCCAAGCGTCCCGGAAATCTCTCCTGACCTGCCGGTGATCTGCTCAATGAGCAGTTGGTAATTGTCGGATACCCGTCGATCCGTCGGTAGTTCGGGATTCAGGTGGTAGTCCAGAAGGCGGCCCATGTACGCCTTCTGGCCGACTTCCACGGCAGCGTAACCCTCTTCGTTCCGTCCAATGGCGAAAAGGAGCCTGGTTACGTCGCCGTGGGCAAGTGCGGCCTCTGCCCCGACGACTGGATGCAACTTTTCAATGTCTCGCCAGTCTGCGGACTCAGGATCTCTCTTCACATCGCTCAAGGCGCGATTCAGGTCAGGAAGGTACTCGGAAGTGATCTGTCCGATACTGTCGGACATGTATCCGTTGCTGGTCAGTCGTCCGGGGTCTTCCGCGATGGAGGCGACCAGGCTCTCCATGAGTTTCGCCTGCTGTGCGTTGTGCGGTGGCGTATCCGCCGTCGGCAGCTCACCCGCTGGATGTCCCGTCATCGCGGCCTCCAGCGCCAGTGCCAAGTTGTTCTGCCCGGTGTGGAGGTCATCTCCCTTGGAGCTTGCCTCCCGGGGCCAGTCTCGCTCTTCGAACAGGTACTGGAAGTTGCTGAGGGAGATCTTTCCCTCGTAGTCGTTCTCGTCATCGGAATCCCGCTCGAACGGGTTGTCGGGGTCGTCCTTCGATACGAACCGCTGGTTGAAGAAGTCGGTGGCCGCGTCCGGGCTGTTGGACAAACCCTTCAGGTATCCCGTCAACGCGTCGGCCCCGCTGTCCTCCCCGATCCGGTTGAGTCGGGGAGTCGCAGGGCCGCTGTTCCAGGCGGTGTTCGCATGCTCACCGTTACCGGTGAACTTGCGCTCGGTGGCCATGAGCTTCGTGCCGTAGTCCTTGAGGAAGCGGTCGTCGTAGTCGCCGGTGCGCATGAGGTTGCTCATGACCTGGAAGCCCATCGGGCCGCCGCGGCTGCCGTGGATCGGCTTGTCGCCGATGTCGATCATCGTGCGCTTCCAGTCCGCCATGGCCGCCGTATCGCTCTGCGTGGCGTTCGCCAGGGTCATGCCCAGGTTCCGCTGCAGATCGTCGAACTGCTCCAGACGGTCGAGCTCCAGTCCCCGGTCACCCCTGTGCGGATCGCTGAGCCCGGCCCAGAACTCCAGCGTCTTCTTGGGTCCGAGCGCCGTGGCGAACCGCTCGGCGAACAAATCGTCACCGGCGTACTTCTTGAGCCCGGCGTTGATCCTGTCGAAGTCCTTGACCGTCAGGTCGTCGGGATTCTTCCTGGCAAGGGCGGCCAACTGGTCGGCCTGCCTGAGCGCTTCGGCGGCGGAGTCCCGGTCCGCGTAACTGGCGTCGGCGAAACCCATCTTGCTCTGGTTCGCGAGGGCCTGCAGAACGGTCCTGGCCGAGTTGTCGCTCTCGGTGGCCTTGTCGAGGATCCCCTGGATCTCGTCGCGAAGGGCCGTGATGTCATCCTTGTTGTCCTGATCCATCACCCTTCGCGCCTCGGGGGGAGCGTTCGTGGTGACCGTGAAGCCGCCCTCGTACCCGATGACCGTGAGGTTCTTCTTCCGGCCGCCGTCGATGGCCTCGACGAGTTGTCGGTGGTAGCCCTTCAGCTCACCCACCGTGTCGCTGAGGATCTGGTGGATGCTCTTCGCCTGGGTGTGGGCGTCCGCGAACTCGCCGGCCGTCTTGCCGATGAACTCCTTGGACACCTTGGCGTTCACGCCGGCCCAATCGGCGCTGTTGGCACTCTTGCGCAGATCGTCCTCGGCGTCCTTCTTCAGACCCTCGAGGCTCTTGACGAGCGTCGACCAGTCCTCGACGGCGTCGTCGAGCAGTGTGAAGTTGGCGTCACGGAGAGTGTCGAGTTCCATGGATGCACGTCCTGGGAGTGAAACGAGAAGCAGGCTGAGGGAGATGGCGCGAGCAGCGGTGAGCGCGGGACGCGGCAGAAGACGTCCTCAGCGCCCCGCTACTCCTCTTTCTTCTTCTTGCCCGGCTCCCCGTAGATGCTGTTCTTCTCGCCCGGAGCCCCGACCCTTTCGTCGAACCCGGCGTCCAGGGCGGCGATGCTGCTCATCTGGCGCTGGATGTAGCCCTCGTCGTTGTCGTGCAGTTTCTTGGTCACCCGCATGTGGTTCGAGATGTGGGCGCACGCGTCCATCAGGGACTTGAGCTGCTCCTCCCACCGGTTCGACACGTGCTTGAGTCCCGGGCCGAGCGCGAACCCCTGCTTCGACAGGTCGGCGGCGGCCGAGTCGCTGCTGGGCACGGCGACCCGCGCCTTGTCCCACAACTGGTTGTAGAGCCCGAAGGCGGCCTTGCCGATCTTGGAGAGGCCGTCGTTGGCGACCTTGAGTCCGCCGTACGTGCCCGGCCTGCCGGGGCCGCTGAAACCACCGCCCCCGTCCAGCTCGTTGAGCTGCATCCGCGTGGAACCCTGCTGCCGTTGCAGGGCGTCGGCCTTGAGCTGCTCCCATTCGTCCCATGCCATGGACGGTTACCTTCCCCGTGTGTCAGGACCGTCAGCGCCGTTGCCGGTCGGACGGCGCTCAGCGGCGTCCGGACTCCGGCGCCGGTGAGCAACCCACCCGAGAGCACCAAGACGCTGCGGCTTCCATAACCCGGTTGCTGACGTAAAGGTTCTGGGCGGATCCACTCGTTCCGGTCGAGATGCCGGGCGAAGCGCACCTCGATGTCGTCATCATGTCCGCGTGCGCGGTGCGATGGGGGTGCCGGCCGAGCATCGGCCGAAAAGGCATCTCCGGGACACAGCCGTAACTGAGTTGGCACACATCACGATTGGCTCTGTCGTACCCGTTCGTTAGAGTGGCGATCACGACTGGTTTGCGAACGTAGGGCGCACAACTGGCCAACTGGTCGGTCTCGGCCGACGGTGTCACGGGGAAACGGGGAGGGAGCGACGTGCTTCCAGCAGACATGGTGGGTGGCGTGTCCGCCACCAGGGCACTGAACCTGGAAGTCGCCGACGAGGCGCTGACCACGTTCGTGAAGCGTGTGGACGGCGTCCTGCGCGATCTGGAGAGCTCGGCCGCCCACCCCACGCGGGTCGGCAACCAGACCATCAAGCCCACGTCGCTGAACAGCGGCAGCACGGCCGCCTTCCCGGAGGCGCACGGGCTGTACCTCCAGTACAACCGCGTCCATGAGGAACTGACCGCGCTCTCCAGGACACTGCACCTGCAGATCGAGGCGATCGGCATCGCCGTCAAGGGTGCGCATGTGGGCTTCGACAACCTCGAAGAGGAACAGCGCCGTCGTTTCCATGAGATCCAGGTACAGATCGGGCAGATTCAGGACGCCAGGGACGGCGAGCGACGCGCCAAGGGCGGGGACACCAGCGGGAGCCTGTGACGATGACGGACAAGAAGCACGAGGCGGACCTGGAGCGGGTCTCCCAGCAGAACTTCCTCACGGACTTCACCCGAGGCCTCGAGGAACGGCCGGCGATCGACCCCCTCAGCAGGCTGATGCGTACGGCGGTCGAATCGACCCCCGTCGGGCAGGCCCTGCAGGGGCGTACGAACTTCGAGAACCACAGCCTCAACGCCATGGTCGACCTGGTCGAGCAGACCGACCCGGAGGACCTGGAGTCCTCGGGCAAGGCCCTGTGGTCGGCTCGGGACGCCATCAAGGACGCGGCCAAGGAACTGGACGGCCACATCGAAAGGGTCCGCTGGGTCGGGGAGTCGGGCGACGCGTTCCGCAAGTGGGGGCGTTCACTCGTCACCGACACGTACGCGCTGAGCGACTTCGCCGGCGGAGCGGGTGACCAGATCACCGCCGCCGCCGTGGGCCTGGCGGACGTCCGCAAGGCGATGCCCCCTCGCGACACCCGCGCGGAGGCCCTGCGCCCCGGCCAGTTCCCGAAGGACGAGCGGGTCGAGAGCAACGACGAGTACACCGCGGCCCTGAAGGTGGAGAAGAACCGCCAAGAGGCGATCAACCAGATGAACCGGTTGTCGTCGTACTACGCGGTGTCCCAGGAACAACTGGCGGCGCTGGAGCCGCCGAAGTTCAAGGCGATGCCGGATGTGGGGGTGCCGAAGCCGGAGCCGGAATACATCCGGCCGCGTAAGTCGCCCGAAGCGCCGACTTACGGAACGGCCCAGGTAGCCACAGAAGGAGGCGCTGAGGGGCGTCGCTCGGCGGACGTTGTAGAGGGGCATGCCGCTCCACAGAGCATGCGCGGTCTCGCAGTACCAGAGGATGCCGTCACAAATCAGAGCATCGACCTCGGCGCACCCGTCGGGACGACCATCGACAGTGTCGGCACCCTGCCGCCCTCGCCAGCGTCCGTCACAGGACAGACGGCACCCACTGGTGTTCCCGGTACCGCGAGTGGGACGGCCAACCCAGCTACGAACGGCTTCGGCTCCCCGCTCCCTCCGGTTCTCTCGGGTCGTTCCGACGGGCGGCCAAGTGGTGCGCGTCCTACCTTGCCTGTTGCGGCTCAAGGGCGAGCGAGTGCGGTTCGTGGGAGTGCTTCGGGCGTGACGCCAGGACATGCGGCGGCCGGAGCGCCCTTGGGCCAAGTGGGTCGAGCGGCAGCTGCGGGAGTGCCGCCGGTCGCTCAGGGCGGGACCTCCGCAGCCCAGTCGTTCCCCATGGGGCCGGGGGTGAGCGGCGGTACGCCGCGAGCCGGCGGTACGGCGGTGCCTCGGGCGATGGGGGGCACGGTCACTGGTGCCGGCAATACGGGCGGCGTAGTGGGAGGCCGTCCTTCGACCGCTGTCGGGGGCCCGGTGGGAGGCGGGCAGAGGATTTCTCAGGGCACGGTGGGCGGTGCCGGGACAGTCTCCGGTTCCCGGCCCTCGGTCGGCGCACCCGGACAGTCCGGTGTTTTCGGGGCGGCTGGTTCCCCGGCACGACCCGGTTCGAGCACAGGCAACGCCCGAGGAGGCTCCCCTGTGCCCGGAATCGTCGGAAACCCTGCTGGACGACAGTCCGCCGCCAACGCAACGCGCAACGGCATGACTCAGGGCGGAACTGGGTTGGTACGGGGTCCCGGTGGCCGTGGCAGGCCCGGTAAAGACCGCAGAACGGAGAGGGCGCAGCGGCCCCCGCGCGTGGCCGGAGACGAGGAGACGGGTGAAACCGGCAAACCGCGGCACGATGCGCCGCCAGTCAACTAAGCGCTAGCGAGGACTCACCACACCATGAAATCAGGGACACGTCGAGGACGACGCGTACGTGCCATGGGCGCCGTCGTGAGCGCCCTGGTCACGGCGAGCGTGGCGTTCGCCCCGGGTGCTGCTGCCGCCGATGTCCAGTCGGAGCAGTGGTACCTGGAGCCCATGCAAGCCGAGCAGATGTGGAAGGTCAGCACGGGCAAGGGCATCAAGGTTGCGGTTATTGACTCCGGAGTCAATCCCCATACGGATTCGCTCAAAGGGCAGGTACTCGCCGACGAAGTACCCGAGAGCGTTGCTTACGGCGCCACCGATGACTACGACGGTCACGGGACGACCATGGCCGAGCTGATCGCCGGTACTGGAGCGAACGGTGGCATCCAAGGCCTTGCCCCCGGAGCGAAAATCGTTCCGTACCGGGTTTCATTTGAGACCCAGTCGAACGGTGAGGGCAAGCGGAAGACGGCTACATCGTTGGAAGCCCTCCGAGCGGTTGCGGATACCGATGCGCAGATCGTCAGCATGTCATTCGGATCGAGTATCGCCTACCCCGAGATTGAAGCGGCGATCAAGCATGTCGCTTCGAAGGGAAAGATACTGATTGCTGCCGTGGGAAACGATGGTGAAGAATTCATCGAGTATCCGGCAGCCTACCCATATGTCCTGGGCGTCTCGTCCATCGATGAGTCCAGCAAGGTATCGAATTTTTCCTCCTATGGGCAGTACGTTGACCTTGTAGCCCCAGGGGAGAACATCCCGGCATACTGCCGACCCGATTTCAGTACCTACTGCCACGATAGTCAGGGCACGAGTCACGCCACCGCCATCACCGCAGCCTCCGCCGCCCTCATCTGGTCCGCGCACCCCGACTGGACCGCGAACCAGGTCACCCGCGCGCTGATCGACACGGCGGGCCGCAAGTGGGCGAAGGACAAGCCGACGCAGAAGGCCGGGTACGGAACCATCCGGCCGCGCGTGGTGCTCGCGGACCCGGACTACGACGCCGGTGACCCCTACTCCGATCCGCTCGGCAAGTGGAACAAGAAGGACGGGGAGGAACTGGTGACGGAGATCAAGCCGGCCGCGGCCTCTCCCTCCCCCTCTGCAACAGGCGCGTCACAGGGTGCGGGGTCCACTTCCGCGGACAAGGCGGCCGGAGCAGGATCGAAGACGGAGACCGTGTCAGCGGAATCGTCGAGCGACGGCAACACGCTGTGGATCGCCCTGGGCGCCGCCGCGGCGGTGATCGTGATCGGCGGGGTCACCTTCGGGGTGGTGCGCGCACGGCGCGCACGGTGACACCATCTCCGCCGCTGCCCGCTCGTCCCCGCCCGGCTCGGAAAGGCCGAAGGACCGAACCGGGCGGGACCCCTCGCATCACCGCCGTAAACCACTGAGTCACACCAGTTGGAATCCAGAACAGAGACAGGGAGGGCCGGCTGACCATGGCCGTCGACCAGAAACTCGAAGATGCAGCGGTAGTCAAGCTGCAGAAGGACATGTACGAGAAGTTCGAGAACATCCGGAAGCGGGTGCGCAGCCTCCAGGGTGTGATCGACAGCCTCGAGGGGCAGTGGCACGGCATCGGTCGTGCCGCGTTCGACACCAAGCAGTACGAGATCAACACGTCCTTGCAGAACATGGGCCGTGTCCTCGCCGACGTCATCGACGCGATGACCACGGCGCGCAACATCAAGGACAGCAAGGAAGACGAAGTCCGCGCCTCCGTGAACAAGATCAACGTCCTGGACGGCGCCCCCACGGTGCAGTCGTCCCCGTTCAGCTCGTTCTGAGCCGGCGGAACTCCCGGTCATCGGTCAACAGCACACACGAGCGAGACGAGGTAGACAGAGATGAGCCGTAACAACGAGGGGCTGCAAGTCGGTTATGACGGCCTCGACATCGCGGCGACCACCATCGCCAACGAGGCGAAGCAGCTCGAGGAGGACCTCCAGCAGCTCCGGCAGATGGTGGTCAACAGCAAGCAGTACTGGGCGGGTAAGGCGCAGGACACCTTCGACGAGAAGCTGCGGCGCTGGGACAAGGAAGCCAGCGACATCCACCAGGCCCTGATGGGCATCGGTCAGGTCGTGGGCTCGTCCGGTGGTACGTACATGGAAGGCGACCTGGCGGCGTCCCGGTACCTACAGTAAGCCTTCTCCCGTAGCTGGCCGTCACACGTCATGATCGCCGGCTCGGACCGGACTCGCCGTCCCCAAGTCCGCGCAGCCGTAAGGCCCCTGGCAGGAACGATCTTGCAAAAGAAAGATCCGGCCGAGGGGCCTTACGTGCTTACTGATGTCACATGCGCCGCCGTGCGACGGCGGAAGGCAACCCGACCGCTTCCCCGCAGACCTGCAACATGTGCACCCGAGGTCTTCACGGCGTGAGTGGACAGCCAACTCCTTGCTCTGGAGGAGTTTTAAGGCAGGTCCTCAGGAATGACAGCCTATCTTTTTCTTGTAGGCGTCGAAGTAGGAAGGGACGAGCTTCTCCAGCAGGGTTTGTGACTTATCGTTCCATTGGATGTCGTTCACCTCGACGGACAGTACGTCACCTTTATCGCTGACCCCAGGGCACGGGATTACCGTTGCTACTCCGAAGTGCCATGAGGCATATTTGCCCCCTTTTATGTAGCGCAGGTTTTTCACCTTGTATGTCAGGAAGTGATCGCGTAGCTCGTACCCATTATTGTGCCAGCGGGCGTCACTGACTACGGAGTCATTTCCGTCCACATACATGTGACAGAACTGTCCTTCCGTAAGAGTGAAATGGCCGGTGTCCTGCTCCAGTTTGTCGCCGTCATCGAGCAGGGATTCCAGAACTTCTTTGTCGGCTGGGATTCCGCAAATGTTGTCCGGGGTGGGATATGAGAGCCCTCCATCGTCAGATGCGCCACAGGCGGTCAAGGGCAGCGTAACGAGGATGGCTGGCAGTAGCCTCTTCAGGGGCAAGGGTGGATCCTGCTCTCTAGTGGTTCGACGAGTTGAATGCGTCTCATGTGCCATCTCCCGAGGAATTCCATTGAGCGCCGTCGGAGTGGCTCACGCCAGCCTGAGTACGAATCCCCAGAAGGATGCGATCGCGTGTTTCCTGGTCGATTCCTTCATGGTGTACGAAATAGCTCTCGGCGGCCGCCACCGATGCCGTTACGGCAGCTTCTCTTCCCTTGGAGTATTCTTTTCCTGCGTCGTGCTCGGCCTTATTTGTGGTGTCCATCTCGATGCTCTTCACGACGCTTTCGGACACATCTTCAGCCAGCCAATTGACCGGTTCTCCTACGATGGAGAAGGGGGCGGGGATGGCGCTTGTCCCCAGCCCCACGATTCGGTTGACCCATTTTGCATTGTCGGCCACCGCCTCGTTGTACTCCTTGTTCGAGGCCGTGTGGTAGTCATAGATCGCATCAGCCCGCGCGTTGCTCATGATCCCCGCGATGGCAGCCCCCGGCGCCACCAGGTGCCCGACGCTCGCACCGTCTTCCGCGGTCAGACCCTTCCCCTCCGCCCGCAGGAACTCGTGCACCACGTTCGTCGTGTACGCCTGCTGAGCGGAAGTGATCGCGCTGTACGCATCCGGATCCTGTCCGACCAGGCCGAGGAACTTCTGGGCGCTTCCGGGATCCAAGTTGGCAGCCGCGCCGTTGACCGGGAAGATCCTGCTGTCGGACGGCTCCATGTACATCGACCGCTGGAAGTCGCCGATGTAGTCCGCCGAGATGTTGCCCAGACTGTCCCTCAGCGCGTAGAGCGGGCCGGTCTTCTCATCCTTCAGGTCCCCGTTCATGTTGTGCGTCAGCAGGTCCGGGTTCTTGGTGAACTTCTCCACGATGTCGTGGACCAGCTTCGCCTGCGCCTCGCTGTGCTTGACCGAGGGGTCGATTGTGCTGCTGTCGTACGGGTGACCCGTCGCGGCGGCCTCCAACGCGTGGCCGAGGGCGTTCGGCCCGAAGTTGAGCGCTTTCTTCGCCGCCTCCTCATCCCCGAGGAAGTGCTGACTGTTCATGTCGGTCGTCCACTCGAAGTCCTTCTTGGTGAAAAGGTCGAGGTAGGACTTGAAGTCCGTCTTCTCACCGGACTTGATCGTGCCGTCCTCGTTGTACGCCGTGGGCTTCTCCGTGAAGAACTGCTCGGCTGCCTCAGGGCTGTGCCCGAGGGCCTCGAGCACGCTGTTCAGCGGATCATTGCCGCTGCCGAGCTTTCCGGAAGGGTTGAACCCGTAACGGTCGTCGCTGCCGGCGGGCCTGCTGGACATGAAGCGGTGTGGATCGTCCTGGTGGAGCTGGGTGACGTGCTCCGCGATGGGGGTCAGGAACGCCGGATCGTAGTTCCCGTAACGGAGCAGGCCGCCCAGGACCTGGTAGCCGTAGGGCTTGCTCCACATGCTGCGTTCCCACTCGATCTCCTGGGTGCCCAGCTTGCGGAACTCCGCCCCCCACCAGGAGGGCAGATGCTGCCGATCGCCCTTGACGCTCTGCGGGGTGTAAGGGTCGGTCGCGTTGGCCAAGGCGTGGCCCATGTACTTCTGCAGGTCCTGCACGCCGGCCAGACGGGTCTTCGAAGCGTCCCCGTCGGTGCCGTCGATCGACATGGCCGCGTAGAACTCGAGTGTCTGCCTCGGCCCGCCCAGGCCCTCGAAGAACTCGGTCGCGAACTCGCCGTCCTTCTCACGTCCGTTGTGGCGCAGCAGCCTGTTCAGTTCGGCGAGTTCGCGGTCGGTCATGTCCTCGCGCCTCTTGGCGAGTTCCAGAGCCCGCTCGACCTGCGCGTCATTGAGTGAACCGTACTTCGCGTGACCGGCGTTGTGCGGGTCGCTCCCGTGTGCTCGCTTGAGTGCCAGCTTGGTGGAGAGGTCGATGTCGTTGGCGTGGGCGATTTTTCCCGTTATGGAGTCGGCGTAGCGCTGCCGGTCCTGCTTCGTGTCGTCCTTGCCGTCCTTCGCATCGGCTCCCGACTGGGGCTGGACGCCCACACTCACCGTTCCGTTGCCGTTGTCCTGAACGGTGTAGCCCTTGCCCTTGGCCTCGTTGGTGAGTGTCCTGACGCTCTTCTGCAACGCTTCGAGCTCACGGTGGGCGTCGTCCAGGACCTGGAAAATGCTGTTGGCTTCCGTGTGGAGGTCCGCGAGCTCCTTGGCGGTCTTGTCCACGAACCCGCGTGTGACGCCGGCGTTCACACCTTCCCAGCGTGCGCGGTCGGACTTCTTCTTGAGACCGTCACGTGCGTCGGTCTCAAGCTGTTTCAGACTGGTGACCGCCTTCTTCCAGTCCGATACCGCGGTCCCCAGTCTGCCGAGGTCGACCTGCATCAGGTCGTTGTAGGTGATGGACATGCCTGCGCTTCCCCCGTGCTACTTGAAGTACTTGTCGAGCTCCGAAACGGGCACGGCGGACCCGTTGCGGTTCCTGATGACTGCGGCGATCTCGGCATCGTCGTTGGCGTGCCGCTTCTTGCTGAAGTCCAGGTGGTTCGAGATGTGGGCACAGGCCTGGCGGACCGCCTTCACCTGGCTCTCCCAGACCGTCAGCGTCGTCATGAGTTCGTCGCCCATGGTGAAGTTGGACTTCGACAACGTCGATGCCGCCTGGTGCGTGGAACCGGCATGGTCGGAGTTCATGCCGGCACCGGCGATGTCCACCTTCTTCACGAGGTCACCGTGCAGGACGAAAGCGTCATGCCCCACGGCGCCGAGGTCGTCCTGCTGCACGACCAGATCGGGCTTGCCGCCGGCGCCCGGCCCTTGAGCGGGCGCCTGGTTCACCTGCATGTGTGCCGACTGACGGTCGGCAGCCTGAGCCTTCAACTGTTCCCACTCGTCCCATGCCATGGGTCCACTCCTCCATTGCTGTCGACAGGACATGGCCGTACAGGTTCTTCTTCGCGCGGCTCTCTCGGGCGGAGCCACGACGAAGTCCTCGACCAATCCCTGGCCCCACCGGACCGGAACGGCTGACCTCGGTCAGAAATCCTCCTCCGCCACGAGCCCCGTCTGCACCAGCGGCCGTCCCCGTCGCCGGGAGACGAACACGCCCCGCCCCGGGGGCATCGGACGCGGACGTACGCCGCCCAGCAGGTCGCCCTCGGCCGGATCGCCGCTGAGGACGACGCCCTGTGCGCCGAGTTCCTTCAGCCGCTGCATGAAGGGCTCGTACCCGGAGCGGCTCGCGCCCGCGGTGGAGCGGGCGATGATGAAGCGCACGCCGACGTCCCGGGCGAGGGGGAGCAGCTCGGTCAGGCCGGCCAGGGGGTTGCCGCTCGACGTGGCCACCAGGTCGAAGTCGTCGATGACGATGTAGACCGTCGGCCCCTGCCACCAGCTGCGGTCGCGCAACTGCTGCGGCGTGACGTCCGCGGTCGGTGTGCGCCGCTGCATCAGTTCGGCGAGCGCGTCCATGTGGTGCTGCATCTGGTTCGACATGGGGACGTACTCGGCCAGGTGCGAGGGCGGGGTCACGCCCAGCAGGGAGCGCCGGTTGTCGATGACGAAGAGCTTGCAGCCGTCGCCGTCGTAGCGCTCGGTCAGACGCCGGATGAGCAGCTTCAGCAGGTTCGACTTGCCGGACTCGCTCTCCCCGAAGATCAGGAAGAAGGGATCCTGGTCGAAGTCGACGAACACCGGCTCCAGGTTGTCCTCGTCGAGCGCGAAGGAGACCCCCTGGCGGGGGAACCGGTCGCCCGGGGGCAGCTGGTGGGCCGGGAACTCCCTCGGCAGCAGGCGCACCGCGGGAGCGCCGGGCTGCTGCCAGTGCCGGGCCACCTCGGTCCCGAGCGCCTGGGTCGCCTCCGCGAGGTCCGTGTCGGAGGACAGGCCGTCCATCCGCGGGACCGCGGCCATGAAGTGCTGCTTCTGCGGGGTCTGGCCGCGGCCGGGCACCCCCGTCGGCACGTTGGCCGCGACCTTGCGGTCGAACTCGGAGTCCATGGGGTCGCCGAGCCGCAGTTCCAGGCGGTTCATCAACTGGTCCTTGAGGTTGCCGCGGACCTCCATGGAGCGGGAAGCGGTGAGGATCAGGTGGATGCCGTAGCCGAGGCCGCGCGTCGCGATGTCCAGGACGATCGGCTCCAGCGCGTCGTAGTCGGTGCGGAAGTTCCCCCAGCCGTCGATGACCAGGAAGACGTCGCCCCAGGGCTGGTCGGTCACGGAGATGTCGCCCCGTGCGCGGCGGGCACGGAACTCGGCGATCGAGGAGATGCCCGCCGTGCGGAAGTACTCCTCGCGGCGTGTCATGACGCCGTACACCTCGGCCGCCGTACGCCGCACCTTCTCGGGGTCCAGACGCGACGCCACACCGCCCACGTGCGGGAGCCCCGCCACGGCGGACAGACCGCCGCCGCCGAAGTCCAGTCCGTAGAACTGCACCTCGTGGGGGGTGTGGGTGAGCGCGAAGGAGGCGATGATCGAGCGCAGCAGCGTCGACTTCCCGGACTGCGGACCACCCAGGATCTGCATGTGGCCGGCCGCGCCGCCGAAGTCCACCCACAAGGGGTCGCGACGCTGTTCGTACGGCTTGTCGACGAGGCCGACCGGGATGACGAGCCGGCCCGCGCCCTCGTAGCCGGGCTGGGTCAGGCCGCGGCCGGGCACCTCGGCGAGGCCGGGCAGCAGTGCGTCGAGCGACGGCGGGCTGTCCAGCGGGGGCAGCCACACCTGGTGCGCGGCCGGGCCCTGCGCCTCCAGGCGCCGCACGATGACGTCGAGGACGGTGTCGGCCAACGCGTCGTCCGTGTCGTCGCCCGTCCCGCCGCCGGACGCGTCGCGCTGCCGCGGAACCGCCAGGTACTGCACCGGGACTTGCGCGGCCGTGAACAGCACGGGCCGGCGGTCGACGGGCAGGGGGCCGTCGTACGACGCCGCCCGGTCGGTTTCCGAGCGGTACACGCCGGAGACGTACGCCGCCTTGAAGCGCACCATCTCGTCCGTGCCGAACTTCAGGAAACCGGAGCCGGGGACGTTCGGCAGCTCATAGGCGTCCGGGACGCCGAGCGCCGCCCGCGACTCGGCCGCCGAGAACGTGCGCAGACCGATCCGGTACGACAGGTAGGTCTCGAGCCCGCGCAGCCGCCCCTCCTCCAGCCGCTGCGAGGCGAGCAGCAGGTGCACGCCCAGCGACCGGCCGATCCGGCCGATCTGCACGAACATCTCGATGAAGTCCGGCTTGGCGGTCAGCAGCTCGCTGAACTCGTCGATCACCAGCACGAGGGACGGGATCGGCTGCAGCGGAGCACCCGCGGCGCGGGCCTTCTCGTAGGCGTGGATGTTGGCGTAGTTGCCCGCGTCGCGGAGCATCTCCTGGCGCCGGTTGAGCTCACCGCGGATGGAGTCGCCCATCCGGTCGACGAGGGTGAGGTCGTCGGCCAGGTTGGTGATCACGGCCGCCACGTGGGGCATCTGGGCCATGCCCGCGAAGGTGGCGCCGCCCTTGAAGTCCGCCAGCACGAAGTTGAGGGTCTCGGAGGAGTGGGTCACGGCGAGGCCGAGGACCAGGGTGCGCAGCAGCTCCGACTTCCCGGAACCGGTCGCGCCGACGCACAGGCCGTGCGGGCCCATGCCCTCCTGCGCCGCTTCCTTGAGGTCGAGCATCACGGCCCGGCCGTCCTCGCCGACGCCGATCGGCACCCGCAGCCGTTCGGACTGCGAACGGGGCCGCCAGGTCCGCCGTGGATCCACCGCCGCGGCGTCACCCAGGTTCAGCAGATCGGTGAACTCCAGGTTGGACAGGAGCGGTTCGTCGTCGTCCCCGCCCGACGCCATGCGCAGGGGCGCGAGCTGCCGGGCCAGGGCCTCCGCCGCCTCGTACGAGAGCCCCTCGGCCGTGCCCTCGTAGACCATCCCCTGCGCCGACTCGAGACGCAGGTCCTTCGCGTGGACGACGATGGAGAGGTCACCACGGCCGGTGGCGAGGTTGCCGGGCACGACCTCCAGCACGGTCACGCCCTGCAGGCCCTCCGGACTCGCCAGCAGCGACGTCGGCGGCAGGGAGACGCCGTCGAGCACGACGACCAGGTGCGGCTGTTCGGGCACCGGCGGCCCGCCCGGGTGGAAGCGCGGACGGCCCTGGAGACGGGTGGAGAGCAGTTCCTCCAGCTCCACGGGGTCGGTCGTGACCAGGCGCATGCTGCCGGCGCCGTCCGCGGCCGTCGGACACTGCGCGTGGGGCAGCCACTTGACCCACTCCCATTCGGGCGCCGACTCGCGTCCGGCGGCGACGGCGACGACCAGGTCGTCGGGGGAGTGCAGCGCGGCCAGGGAGGCGGTGACGGCACGGGCCGTGCCGCGCACGCTCTTCGGGTCGCCGCTGAGCGTCACGTGGTAGAAGGCGCGCAGGGAGACCGCCATCGGGAGGGCGTCCAGGGTGCTGTGGGTGGCCACGAAGCGCTCCACGGCCCCGGCGGTCAGCGGCTCCAGCTGGTCCACCGGAGCGGTCTCCGGCGCCACCAGGGGAGTGGCCAGGGCCTGCGGGCCCAGACCCACCCGTACCTGCCCGAAGTCCGCGTCACCGGCGCGCCGTTCCCACACCCGGCTGCCCTCGGCGACCAGGGCCCACAGTTGCTCCGGTGAAGGGTGCAGGTAGTACTGGGCGTCGCGCTGGGCCTTCGCGGTCTCCTGGGTGGTGAGCCGGACCTGCGACAGGTAGCGGAGGTAGTCCCGGCGCAGGTCCGCCAGCTGCCCCTGGTTGCCGCGCCGGTAGCGGACCAGCATCGCCACGCCCATGGCGATGGTGGAGGCCACCATCACCATGCCCATGATCTTCATGAACGGCTGGGCCTGCGGATTGAAGAAGAACACCACGGACCCGCCCATGCCGAGCATGGGCAGGAGTTGCATCAGGGCGCCCTCCTGCTGACCGCGCGGCAGTTCCGGAGGTGGTTGCAGCACGACTTCGTTCGTGGGCACGTCCTTCGGCAGCGCACGTGGCGGACGTTTGACGACGATGTGACTCACTCGCACCAATTCCCTTGCCGAACGGATCCGTTCCGCCCGCCGCCCCGTGTCCGGCGAACGTCGATCGCGCTGCGCGATCCTACTGACAGCCGCTGACCCCGGTGGGCGGTAGGGTGCCGTGAGACGTGTGAGCAGTTGCGAATCGGCCGCCGAAGTCCGTGCACCGCGCGACGTGCGGCACACGTGTGGTCCGTCGGCCCGGTCTCCGAGGAGGCGGCCGGCGGGCGGATCGGACGGAAGCACCGCCCAGGGACCGTGCGCGACGGTACGCGCGGGTCCGCAGCACCGACGAGGGGGAACAACAGGTGAGTACGACGGCCTCCGCGCCGGCCGGCACGGCCGGCGGACCGGGCACCGGGACCCCGTCCGGGGCAGGCACGGGACTCGGTTTCTGCCGGGTCACCATCGTGGCCCCCGACAGCCGTGTCGACGTGGCGCTGCCGGACGACGTGCCGGTCGCCGACCTGTACCCGGAGATCCTGCGGTTCTCCCGGCAGAGTCCCGCCGAGGGCGCACCGGTCGGCTACCACCTCGTACGCCGTGACGGGACCGTCCTCGACAGCGCCCGCTCCTTCGCGGTCCAGCGCATCCT
The DNA here is from genome assembly GCF_055633275.1 of Streptomyces sp. 12E. NCBI lineage: Bacteria > Bacillati > Actinomycetota > Actinomycetes > Kitasatosporales > Streptomycetaceae > Streptomyces > Streptomyces sp. 12E. The sequence goes on from NZ_JBVNCJ010000001.1 coordinate 5,417,879, forward strand.
GGACGGCGAACTGCTCACGCTGCGCCCGTTCTCGGAGTCGCTGCCCCCCGCCGTCTTCGACGACGTGTCGGAGGCGGTGGCATCCGCCGTCACCCGCGACCGCGCCCTGTGGGACGGCGACCTCACCCGCGTCGCCGGTCTCGTGGCGGGCGGTGTGCTTCCGGCACTGCTGGCGTTCGTGGCCTGGAGCTCCCAGGTCCACCACGACATGCACGGCCTCCAGGGCATCATCGCCGCGGTCGCCGGAGTCCTGCTGACCACCTTCGCGTGCGTCCGCGCGCGTGTGTACGACGACCGCGGCTCCGCGGTCGCCCTCGGGCTGGGCGCCCTGCCCAACATCGCCGTGGCCGGCTCGGGACTGCTGCCGCTCGCCGACGGCCAGGGCATAGGGCGGCTCCAGTTCCTCCTGGCGTGCGCGGCGGTGCTGGTCGCCTCCGTCGTGCTCGCCCTGGTGTCCCCGGGCGGCGACAGCCCCTTCGTGGCCTTCGTCCTCGCTTCCGCGATCGGCCTGCTCACGACGTTCCTCGCGATGCTGACGCGGCTGGAGCCCATGGAGACGGCCGCCGTGTGCGCACCCCTGGCGGTGTGCGCCCTCGCCTTCCTGCCGGGCCTGTCCGTGCGCTTCGCCCGGTTGCCCATCGGCTTCGAACCGCCCAGCGCGTCACGCGGGTCCTACCTGACGGAGGAGCAGGACGCTCCGGAACCCGTCGACACCCGGCGCGTCGCGGCCCAGGCCCGGCGCGGCCACGAACTCCTCGTCGGACTCGTCGGCGGATGCGCCTTCGTGTCCGTGGGGGCGTCGATCGTCCTCGGCTTCTCCGGCAACGTCTGGGCGCAGCTCCTCGCCCTGGCCACCGGCGTCGCGATGCTGATGCGGGCCCAGCTGTTCCGGTACACCGCCCAGGTCGCCTCCGCCCTGGCGGCCGGCCTCGCCTGCCTGGTCTTCCTCGGTCTGGGGCTCGCGATGAACCCGCCGGCGCAGGACTGGCGCGACGCGCTCCAGGGCGACACCACCGCCCTCGACGTCCGCAGCGTGTGGCTGGCGGCGGCCGTGGCCGTGGCCATCGCCCTGGTCACCGCCATCGGTCTGATCGTCCCCCGTCGCGGCGTCACGCCCTTCTGGGGCCGGTTCATGGAGATCGCGGAAGTGTTCGTCCTGCTGACGCTGGTCCCGCTGGCACTCGCCGTCTTCGACGTCTACGCGGCGGCCCGGTCGATGACCGGCAACTGACCTGCCCGCTCCCCTCCGGAGAACGGGCAGGAACGTTCCCGGGCGCGTACGGGCGGCACACGGAGCGCCGCCCGCCGCTGTCTCATCCGGCGTCGCGTCCGCCGTCCCGCGGAGCGGGCTCCAGGTCGAACTCCCCGTCCCGCGCGCCCAGCACGAAGGCCCGCCACTCCGCCTCCGTGTACCGCAGCACCGTGTCCGGATCGAGGGAGGACCGCATGGCCACGGCGCCGCCGGGCAGGTACGCGATCTCGACCCGCTCCTCGTGCTCCTCGGTGCCCGGCGCGCCGTGCCACTCGACGCCGGAGATGTCGAGGGCGTAGAGCTCGTCCTTCTCCCGCTCCTTGCGTGCCTTGATCTCCTCAGCCGTCTCCGTCATGCCGCAGCGATCCCTTCCCGACGTACGAACGGTCCGAGCGCTCACCCTAGTGGCCTGCGACGTCCGGCCCGGCCGGTTCGGCGGACCGGGAGGAAGGCGCCCGCTACGGACTGGTACGCTGAGTGACGGCCGTTTGTGTACGCACCTTCGGAGCGGGTTCGCTCTGGAGATCGCGCCCAGCGGATCCCCGCCTTCCGAGCCATGGAAGACCCCCGAGACGAAGACCGGGGGCGCTCGGTGGCCACTCGTAGACCATGAGGAGTACGCGTGTCGCTCGACGCCGCAGTGAAGAAGCAGATCATCTCCGAGTTCGGTACCAAGGAGGGTGACACCGGCTCCCCCGAGGTCCAGGTCGCCCTGCTGTCCCGTCGGATCTCCGACCTGACGGAGCACCTCAAGACCCACAAGCACGACCACCACTCCCGTCGTGGCCTGCTGATCCTGGTCGGCCAGCGCCGCCGGCTGCTGCAGTACCTCGCCAAGAAGGACATCCAGCGCTTCCGTGCGCTGGTCGACCGCCTCGGCATCCGCCGCGGTGCGGCGGGCGCCAAGTAAGACGCCGTGAAGGGAGCGGTTCCCTCGAGAAAGGGGGCCGCTCCCTTTGCTGTACGTGCGGAGTGTCACCGCGCCTTTGTAGTGTGGTAGCACAACGCAAGAGACACGACTCGGTGTGATGTCCCGCTCCGCATGGGTATGCGGTCCCCAGGGCACCGCCGACCGACGTCATCGGACGTCACGACGCACGAGGAGAAGCGCACCCCGCCGCCGCCGGTCCTCGGTAGTGGCCCCCGGGAGAGTGAACCCCGGGAGCTTCGATCGAAGACCGGCCCGCACCAGTGGAGCGCTTCTCCGTCCCCGTCCCCCCGCCACACGGGCGAGGCGGGACGAAAGACGACAAAGTAACGGAGAAAATGCTAGTGGAGAACGAGACCCACTACGCCGAGGCCGTCATCGACAACGGCTCCTTCGGCACCCGCACCATCCGCTTCGAGACGGGCCGCCTGGCCCGCCAGGCGGCCGGTTCCGCCGTGGCCTACCTGGACGACGACACCATGGTGCTGTCGGCCACCACAGCCTCCAAGAACCCCAAGGACCAGCTCGACTTCTTCCCGCTCACGGTGGACGTCGAGGAGCGGATGTACGCGGCGGGCCGGATCCCCGGTTCCTTCTTCCGCCGTGAGGGCCGGCCCTCCGAGGACGCCATCCTCACCTGCCGCCTCATCGACCGCCCGCTGCGCCCCTCCTTCAAGAAGGGCCTGCGCAACGAGATCCAGGTCGTCGCCACGATCATGGCGCTCAACCCCGACCACCTGTACGACGTCGTGGCGATCAACGCCGCCTCCGCGTCCACGCAGCTGGCCGGCCTGCCCTTCTCCGGCCCGATCGGCGGCGTCCGCGTCGCGCTGATCAACGGCCAGTGGGTCGCGTTCCCGACGCACACCGAGCTCGAGGACGCCGTCTTCGACATGGTCGTCGCGGGCCGCGTCCTGGAGGACGGCGACGTCGCGATCATGATGGTCGAGGCCGAGGCCACCGAGAAGACCATCAAGCTGGTCGAGGGCGGCGCCGAGGCGCCGACCGAGGAGGTTGTCGCCGCCGGCCTGGAGGCCGCGAAGCCCTTCATCAAGGTGCTCTGCAGGGCCCAGGCCGACCTCGCCGCCAAGGCCGCCAAGCCCACCGGCGAGTTCCCGATCTTCCTGGACTACCAGGACGACGTCCTCGAGGCGCTCACCGGCGCCGTCAAGCCCGAGCTGGCCCAGGCGCTCACCATCGCCGGCAAGCAGGAGCGCGAGGCCGAGCTGGACCGCGTCAAGGCGCTCGCCGCCGAGAAGCTCCTGCCGGAGTTCGAGGGCCGCGAGAAGGAGATCTCCGCCGCGTACCGTTCGCTGACCAAGTCCCTGGTCCGTGAGCGCGTCATCAAGGAGAAGAAGCGTATCGACGGCCGCGGTGTCACCGACATCCGCACCCTGGCCGCCGAGGTCGAGGCCATCCCGCGGGTGCACGGCTCGGCGCTGTTCGAGCGCGGCGAGACCCAGATCCTGGGCGTCACCACCCTCAACATGCTCCGCATGGAGCAGCAGCTGGACACCCTCTCCCCGGTGACCCGCAAGCGCTACATGCACAACTACAACTTCCCGCCGTACTCCACCGGCGAGACCGGCCGCGTCGGTTCCCCCAAGCGCCGCGAGATCGGCCACGGCGCCCTCGCCGAGCGCGCGCTCGTGCCGGTGCTGCCGACGCGCGAGGAGTTCCCCTACGCGATCCGTCAGGTGTCCGAGGCCCTCGGCTCCAACGGTTCGACGTCCATGGGCTCGGTCTGCGCCTCCACCATGTCGCTGCTGAACGCCGGTGTGCCGCTGAAGGCCCCCGTCGCCGGCATCGCCATGGGCCTGATCTCCCAGGAGATCGAGGGCGAGACGCACTACGTCACCCTCACCGACATCCTCGGTGCGGAGGACGCCTTCGGCGACATGGACTTCAAGGTCGCCGGCACCAAGGAGTTCGTGACCGCCCTCCAGCTCGACACCAAGCTGGACGGCATTCCCGCCTCCGTCCTGGCCGCCGCCCTCAAGCAGGCCCGTGACGCCCGCCTCCACATCCTCGACGTGATGATGGAAGCGATCGACACGCCGGACGAGATGTCCCCCAACGCGCCGCGGATCATCACGGTGAAGATCCCGGTCGACAAGATCGGCGAGGTCATCGGTCCCAAGGGCAAGATGATCAACCAGATCCAGGAGGACACCGGCGCCGAGATCACCATCGAGGACGACGGCACCATCTACATCGGCGCCGCCGACGGCCCCTCCGCCGAGGCCGCCCGTACGACCATCAACGGCATCGCCAACCCGACGATGCCCGAGGTCGGCGAGCGCTACCTGGGCACGGTCGTGAAGACGACGACGTTCGGCGCCTTCGTCTCCCTGCTGCCCGGCAAGGACGGCCTGCTGCACATCTCGCAGATCCGCAAGCTGGCCGGCGGCAAGCGCGTGGAGAACGTCGAGGACGTCCTCGGCGTGGGCCAGAAGGTCCAGGTCGAGATCGCCGAGATCGACTCCCGCGGCAAGCTCTCCCTGATCCCCGTGATCGAGGGCGAAGAGGGCGCCTCCGACGACGAGAAGGACGACGCCGACAAGTGACGTCCCGTAGCGCCAAGGCGACGGCCCGCACCTCCTCGGAGGCGCGGGCCGTCGCCCGTACCCAAACCCTGATCAAGGGCGAGAACGGCATCGGCACGGTCCGCAGGACCACCCTCCCCGGCGGCCTGCGCGTCGTCACCGAGACGCTGCCCTCGGTCCGCTCGGCGACCTTCGGCATCTGGGCCCACGTCGGCTCCCGCGACGAGACCCCGGCCCTGAACGGCGCCACCCACTACCTGGAGCACCTGCTCTTCAAGGGCACCTCCCGCCGGTCCGCCCTGGACATCTCCTCCGCCCTCGACGCCGTCGGCGGCGAGATGAACGCGTTCACGGCCAAGGAGTACACGTGCTACTACGCGCGCGTGCTCGACACCGACCTGCCGCTCGCCATCGACGTGGTGTGCGACATGCTGACCGGCTCGCTGATCCAGGAGGAGGACGTCGACGTCGAACGCGGCGCCATCCTCGAAGAGATCGCGATGACCGAGGACGACCCGGGCGACTGCGTGCACGACCTGTTCGCGCACACCATGTTCGGCGACACCCCCCTCGGCCGCCCCGTCCTCGGCACGGTCGACACGGTCAACGCCCTCACCGCCGACCGCATCCGCCGCTTCTACAAGAAGCACTACGACCCGACCCACCTCGTGGTCGCCTGCGCCGGCAACATCGACCACAACAAGGTCGTACGCCAGGTCCGCGCCGCCTTCGAGGGGGCCGGCGCCCTCAAGAACGCCGACGCCGAACCGATCGCCCCGCGCGGCGGCAGCCGCGCGCTGCGCACCGCCGGCCGGGTCGAGCTCATCGGCCGCAAGACGGAACAGGCGCACATCGTCCTCGGCATGCCGGGCCTGTCCCGCACCGACGAGCGGCGCTGGGCCCTGGGCGTGCTGAACACCGCCCTCGGCGGCGGCATGTCGTCCCGCCTCTTCCAGGAGGTCCGGGAGAAGCGCGGACTGGCCTACAGCGTGTACTCGTACACGTCCGGCTTCGCCGACTGCGGCCTGTTCGGCGTGTACGCGGGCTGCAGGCCCTCCCAGGTGCACGACGTGCTGAAGATCTGCCGCGACGAGCTCGACCACGTCGCCGAGCACGGACTCCCCGACGACGAGATCGAGCGCGCCATCGGCCAGCTGAAGGGCTCCACCGTCCTCGGCCTGGAGGACACCGGCGCGCTGATGAACCGTATCGGCAAGAGCGAACTGTGCTGGGGCGAGCAGATGTCGGTCGACGACATGCTGGCCCGGATAGCCTCGGTGACCCCGGACGACGTCCGCTCGGTCGCCCGCGAGGTCCTGGGACGGCGGCCCTCCCTGTCGGTCATCGGCCCGCTCAAGGACAAGCAGGCGTCCCGCCTGCACGACACCGTCGCCTGATCCCTCCCGGTAAGGAAGCAAAGAACATGAGCAAGCTGCGCGTGGCGGTCATCGGAGCCAGGGGCCGGATCGGTTCCGAGGCGGTACGGGCCGTCGAGGCCGCCGAGGACATGGAGCTGGTGGCCGCCCTCGGCCGGGACGACAAGCTGGAGACCCTCGCCGAGAACGGCGCCCAGGTCGCCGTGGAGCTGACCACCCCCGCCTCGGTCATGGGCAACCTCGACTTCTGCGTGCGCCACGGCATCCACGCCGTGGTCGGCACCACCGGCTGGACCGACGACCGCCTCGCGCAGCTGAGGGGCTGGCTCGACCAGTCCCCGGAGACGGGCGTCCTCATCGCGCCGAACTTCTCCATCGGCGCCGTCCTCACCATGAAGTTCGCGCAGATCGCCGCCCCGTACTTCGAGTCCGTAGAGGTCGTCGAGCTGCACCACCCGAACAAGGTGGACGCACCCAGCGGCACCGCCACGCGCACCGCCCAGCTCATCGCCGAGGCCCGCCGCCAGGCCGGCAGCGCTCCCGCCCCGGACGCCACGGCCACCGCCCTCGACGGCGCCCGCGGCGCGAACGTCGACGGGGTCCCGGTGCACGCGGTCCGGCTGCGCGGGCTCCTCGCCCACCAGGAGGTCCTGCTCGGCGGCGAGGGTGAGACCCTCACCGTCCGCCACGACTCCCTGCACCACAGCAGCTTCATGCCGGGCATCCTGCTCGGCGCCCGCCGCGTGGTGACCGCTCCCGGCCTGACCTTCGGCCTGGAACACTTCCTCGACCTGAACTGAGCCCGGGCCGATCCCATGCGCGCGAAGATCTCCTACGCCATCACGGCCGCCGTCCTGGTCGTCTACTTCGTCCTGGTCGGCAGCCGCGGCGTGCTGCTCATCGAGGCCGGCACGCCCCTCACCGTCACCTTCGGCGTGGCGGTGCTGATCCTGCCGGTCATCGGCGTCTGGTTCCTGTGGAAGAACACCGAGTTCGTCCGCGACGCCAACCGGCTCGCGGCCCTGCTCGACGCCGAGGGCGGTCTGCCCGTCGACGAGCTGAAGCGCCTGCCCAGCGGTCGGGTCGACCGTGACTCGGCCGACGAGGTCTTCGCCCGCCGCAAGGCCGAGACGGAGGACGCCCCCGACGACTGGCGCAGTTGGTTCCGGCTCGCCGTCGCCTACCACGACGCCCGCGACACACCCCGCGCCCGCAAGGCGATGCAGCGGGCGATCGCCCTGTACAAGATCTCCCACTGAGCGGGCGCGGGAGCCGGGGACCGCTCAGTCGCGCCGGTACTCGGCGGCCCACGCCTCCACGGTGTCGGCCGCCCGGTCGAAGGCCAGCTGGTCCCGTCCCAGGAAGTCCGCGTTGCGCGAGGTCAGCAGCGGCACCGGCGAATCCGCCGAACGCCCCCGCCGGGCGAGGACCAGCGCCTGCCCCTGCACCGTCCGGGGCAGTCCCAGCCAGCGCACCGGCTGCTGCACCGTGCGCACGGAGACGACCTGATCCCAGGACGTCGTACGCGTGGCCACAAAGGCCACATGGCGCAGTCCCCGGGAGCTCACCCACACGCCCATGCGCAGCAGCCGCAGCGCGCAGGCCACCACGGCCAGTGCGACGGCGAAGACCGTCGCGGCGGACGCCGGCGTCGCCGTCGCCGCGATGATCACCGCGGCGAACAGCACGAACGACGCGAGCAGCAGCAGGAGCGCCGCCGCCCCCACCCGCCACGGCCCGGGACGGTACGGACGCCGCCAGCGGTCCCGGTCATCGTGCGGCAGGGCGACATCGTCCGCCGTGTCGAAAGCGCGGTCGGCCGTCAGGAAGGGCAGGGGCACGACGGGTCCTCACTCGATCCATGCGTCAGCAGTGCCCGGTGAGGCTATCGACCCGTGCCGCCGGTCACCACCCTCGGGGGCCCGGACGGAGCCGCTGCCACGGCCGGAGGCGGCTCAGCGCCCCTCGGTCGCCTGCGACTGCTGTGTCCCCGGACCCGAGGAATCGGCGGACAGCGCCGGCATTCCGACGACCAGGGAGCCCACCAGCCCGGCCACGAGGGTGAGCCCCAGCAGCCAGCGTCCGGCCATCTGACCGGCGGAGGCCCGTTCACGGGGTGGCGGGGTGACATTGCTGCGGAACCTGTCGGCCTCGGCGACAAAGGCGAACGGTACGGGTTCGCGTCGACCGGACATCAGGGGTACGCCTCCTTCGGGATCGAACGGATCACTGTCACCGACACAGACGAACGACGGCCCCGAGAGGTGCCCACTTTCGCCGAATTCGCAGAAGTTCGCCGCCGTTCACCGCTGTATGTCGCCTCCCGGTGCCGAAGACCCCGTCGTCGGTGCCGCGCCGTAGAGTGGGCGCCGTCCGAGAGACGTGATGGAAGGACCCCCCGCGCCGTGACCGACATCCCCGCCGACGACCTCAAGCCCGACTTCCGCAGCGATGTGACCGTCGAGCTGGTCAAGCACACCGCGTCCGACGCCGACGTGCTGTTCGCCGCCCGCGTCTCGACCATCGGCGAGCAGTCCCTGGCAGAGCTGGACAAGGACCCCGAGCGCTCCAAGGGCCTGATCAACTACCTGATGCGGGACCGGCACGGCAGCCCCTTCGAGCACAACTCGATGACCTTCTTCATCAGCGCCCCGATCTTCGTCTTCCGCGAGTTCATGCGGCACCGGGTGGGCTGGTCGTACAACGAGGAGTCGGGCCGCTACCGGGAGCTCCAGCCGGTCTTCTACGTTCCGGACGAGTCCCGCAAGCTGGTCCAGGAGGGCCGCCCCGGCAAGTACCGCTTCGTCGAGGGCACCCCGGCCCAGCAGGAGCTCGTCGGTCGCGCGATGGAGGACTCCTACCGGCAGGCGTACGAGGCGTACCAGGAGATGCTCGCCTCCGGCGTCGCCCGCGAGGTCGCCCGCGCGGTGCTCCCCGTCGGTCTGTACTCGTCGATGTACGCCACCTGCAACGCCCGCTCGCTGATGCACTTCCTCGGCCTGCGTACCCAGCACGAGCTGGCGAAGGTCCCGTCCTTCCCGCAGCGGGAGATCGAGATGGTCGGCGAGAAGATGGAGGCCGAATGGGCCCGTCTCATGCCGCTCACGTACGCCGCCTTCAATGCCAACGGACGCGTGGCCCCGTAGCACCGCAGTCCAGGCCCGCGAGCACAGATGTACGGTTCAGTCTCGTGAAGTGTCCGTATTGCGGCATTTAATGAAGTTCATCTAGCCTGATCAAACGGGCCCGGCACTGCCTGAACCCCCGAGCAGGCAGTGCCGGGTCCCTCCTTCGCCCCACCTCGTCGCCTCCCCCGAGGGAAGACCCCGACCTGAGCAACGAGTAGCGTGTAACCCATGGCTCCGACCTCCACTCCGCAGACCCCCTTCGGGCGGGTCCTCACCGCCATGGTCACGCCCTTCACGGCGGACGGCGCACTCGACCTCGACGGCGCACAGCGGCTCGCCGCCCACCTGGTGGACGCAGGCAACGACGGCCTGATCGTCAACGGCACCACCGGCGAGTCCCCCACCACCAGTGACGCGGAGAAATCGGATCTCGTACGGGCCGTCGTGGCGGCGGTCGGCGACCGCGCCCACGTCGTGGCCGGAGTCGGCACCAACGACACCCACCACAGCACCGAACTCGCCCGCGCCGCGGAGCGCGCCGGCGCGCACGGCCTCCTGGTGGTCACCCCGTACTACAACAAGCCCCCGCAGGAGGGCCTCCACCGGCACTTCACGGCCGTCGCCGACGCCGCCGAGCTGCCGGTCATGCTCTACGACATCCCCGGCCGCAGCGGCGTCCCGATCAGCACGGAGACGATCGTCCGCCTCGCCGAGCACCCGCGCATCGTCGCCAACAAGGACGCCAAGGGCGACCTCGGCCGCGCCGGCTGGGCCATCGCCCGCTCCGGCCTCGCCTGGTACTCCGGCGACGACATGCTGAACCTGCCCCTGCTCTCCATCGGAGCGGTCGGCTTCGTCTCGGTCGTCGGCCACCTCGTCACCCCCGAGCTGCGCGCCCTGGTCGAGGCGTACACCTCCGGTGACGTCCAGAAGGCCACCGAGATCCACCAGAAGCTGCTCCCCGTCTACACGGGCATGTTCCGCACCCAGGGCGTGATGACCACCAAGGCGGCGCTCACCCTCAAGGGCCTCCCCGCAGGCCCCCTGCGCGCCCCCATGGCCGAGTGCACGCCGGAAGAGATCGAGCAGCTCAAGATCGATCTTGCCGCCGGCGGGGTACAGCTCCAGTAATCAGACTTCGCGCGCCCGAGCGCGCAGACGCACTTCACAACTGAATAAGCGGGCCACCGGTGCCCGTATCCCACACGACAACTGCTTCTGCACGAACGTCACGCGCGCCACGTGCCCCACCGGTACGTGGCGCGCGTGTTTGAGGAGAGTCTTTTGAGTCATCCGCATCCTGAACTCGGCCCGCCCCCGCAGCTCCCCGCGGGCGGCCTGCGCGTCACTCCGCTCGGCGGTCTCGGCGAGATCGGCCGGAACATGACGGTCTTCGAGTACGGCGGCCGCCTGCTGATCGTCGACTGCGGAGTGCTCTTCCCCGAGGAGGAGCAGCCCGGAATCGACCTGATCCTGCCGGACTTCTCGTCCATCCGGGACCGCCTCGACGACATCGAGGGCATCGTCCTCACCCACGGCCACGAGGACCACATCGGCGGTGTCCCCTTCCTCCTGCGCGAGAAGCCGGACATTCCGCTGATCGGCTCCAAGCTCACCCTCGCCCTCATCGAGGCGAAGCTCCAGGAGCACCGCATCCGTCCGTACACCCTCCAGGTGGCGGAAGGACAGCGCGAGCGCATCGGTCCCTTCGACTGCGAGTTCATCGCCGTCAACCACTCCATCCCCGACGCGCTCGCCGTGGCCATCCGCACGCCCGCCGGCATGGCGGTCCACACCGGCGACTTCAAGATGGACCAGCTCCCGCTGGACAACCGCCTCACGGACCTGCACGCGTTCGCCAGGCTCAGCGAGGAGGGCATCGACCTTCTGCTCGCCGACTCCACGAACGCCGAGGTTCCGGGCTTCGTCCCGCCCGAGCGCGACATCTCGGGTGTCCTGCGCCAGGTCTTCGCCGGCGCCCGCAAGCGGATCATCGTGGCGAGCTTCGCCAGCCACGTCCACCGCATCCAGCAGATCCTGGACGCGGCGCACGAGTACGGCCGCCGGGTCGCCTTCGTCGGCCGCTCCATGGTCCGCAACATGGGCATCGCCCGCGACCTCGGTTACCTCAAAGTTCCGCCGGGCCTGGTCGTGGACGTCAAGGCACTGGACGATCTGCCGGACAACGAGGTCGTCCTGGTCTGCACGGGCTCCCAGGGCGAACCGATGGCCGCCCTGTCCCGCATGGCCAACCGCGATCACCAGATCCGCATCGTCGACGGCGACACGGTGATCCTGGCGTCGTCGCTCATTCCCGGCAACGAGAACGCGGTCTACCGCGTGATCAACGGCCTGACCCGCTGGGGCGCCAACGTCGTCCACAAGGGCAATGCCAAGGTCCACGTCTCGGGCCACGCCTCGGCCGGCGAGCTGCTGTACTTCTACAACATCTGCCGCCCGAAGAACCTGATGCCGGTCCACGGCGAATGGCGTCACCTGCGCGCCAACGCCGAACTGGGCGCCTTGACGGGCGTCCCGCACGACCGCATCGTCATCGCCGAGGACGGCGTCGCCGTCGACCTCGTCGAGGGCAAGGCCAAGATCTCCGGCAAGGTCCAGGCGGGCTACGTCTACGTCGACGGCCTCTCCGTCGGTGACGTCGGCGAGCCGGCCCTCAAGGACCGCAAGATCCTCGGTGACGAGGGCATCATCTCGGTCTTCGTCGTCATGGACTCGTCCACCGGCAAGATCACGGGTGGTCCGCATGTTCAGGCCCGCGGTTCCGGCATCGAGGACTCCGCCTTCGGCGAGGTGATCCCGAAGATCACGGACACCCTGGAGCGCTCGGCTCAGGACGGGGTCGTCGAACCCCACCAGATGCAGCAGCTCATC
>NZ_JBVNCJ010000001.1:5432500-7415764 GCF_055633275.1 Streptomyces sp. 12E
CCCCGGGGAGTCGTCAACCAGGCTTTGATCCGGGGGTGTCCGAATGGGGAAACCCGGCAGTCGTCATGGGCTGTCACCCTTGCCTGAACACATAGGGCAAGTGGAGGGAACGCGGGGAAGTGAAACATCTCAGTACCCGCAGGAAGAGAAAACAACCGTGATTCCGGGAGTAGTGGCGAGCGAAACCGGATGAGGCCAAACCGTATGCGTGTGAGACCCGGCAGGGGTTGCGCATACGGGGTTGTGGGATCTCTCTTTCATGGTCTGCCGGCCATGAGACGAGTCAGAAACCGTTGATGTAGGCGAAGGACATGCGAAAGGTCCGGCGTAGAGGGTAAGACCCCCGTAGTCGAAACGTCAGCGGCTCGTTGGAGAGACACCCAAGTAGCACGGGGCCCGAGAAATCCCGTGTGAATCTGGCGGGACCACCCGCTAAGCCTAAATATTCCCTGGTGACCGATAGCGGATAGTACCGTGAGGGAATGGTGAAAAGTACCGCGGGAGCGGAGTGAAATAGTACCTGAAACCGTGTGCCTACAAGCCGTGGGAGCGTCGGGGTGGAGCTTGCTCCATCCTCGTGACTGCGTGCCTTTTGAAGAATGAGCCTGCGAGTTTGCGGTGTGTTGCGAGGTTAACCCGGGTGGGGAAGCCGTAGCGAAAGCGAGTCCGAACAGGGCGTTTCAGTAGCACGCTCAAGACCCGAAGCGGAGTGATCTAGCCATGGGCAGGTTGAAGCGGAGGTAAGACTTCGTGGAGGACCGAACCCACCAGGGTTGAAAACCTGGGGGATGACCTGTGGTTAGGGGTGAAAGGCCAATCAAACTCCGTGATAGCTGGTTCTCCCCGAAATGCATTTAGGTGCAGCGTCGTGTGTTTCTTGCCGGAGGTAGAGCACTGGATAGGCGATGGGCCCTACCGGGTTACTGACCTTAGCCAAACTCCGAATGCCGGTAAGTGAGAGCGCGGCAGTGAGACTGTGGGGGATAAGCTCCATGGTCGAGAGGGAAACAGCCCAGAGCATCGACTAAGGCCCCTAAGCGTACGCTAAGTGGGAAAGGATGTGGAGTCGCAGAGACAACCAGGAGGTTGGCTTAGAAGCAGCCACCCTTGAAAGAGTGCGTAATAGCTCACTGGTCTAGTGATTCCGCGCCGACAATGTAGCGGGGCTCAAGCGTACCGCCGAAGTCGTGTCATTCACACAACAGGGCCAACGCCTGTGTGGATGGGTAGGGGAGCGTCGTGTGCCGGGTGAAGCAGCGCCGGAAGGCAGTTGTGGACGGTTCACGAGTGAGAATGCAGGCATGAGTAGCGATTCACACGTGAGAAACGTGTGCGCCGATTGACTAAGGGTTCCTGGGTCAAGCTGATCTGCCCAGGGTAAGTCGGGACCTAAGGCGAGGCCGACAGGCGTAGTCGATGGATAACCGGTTGATATTCCGGTACCCGCTGTGAAGCGTCAAACATCGAACCAGGCGATGCTAAGCCCGTGAAGCCGCCCCTGATCTCTTCGGAGTGAGGGGGAGTGGTGGAGCCGGCGAACCAGACTTGCAGTAGGTGAGTGATGGGGTGACGCAGGAAGGTAGTCCATCCCGGGCGGTGGTTGTCCCGGGGTAAGGGTGTAGGACGTCAGGTAGGCAAATCCGCCTGGCAATAGTCTGAGACCTGATGCCGAGCCGATTGTGGTGAAGTGGATGATCCTATGCTGTCGAGAAAAGCCTCTAGCGAGTTTCATGGCGGCCCGTACCCTAAACCGACTCAGGTGGTCAGGTAGAGAATACCGAGGCGTTCGGGTGAACTATGGTTAAGGAACTCGGCAAAATGCCCCCGTAACTTCGGGAGAAGGGGGGCCACAACCGGTGATGAGCTTCGCGCTCTGAGCTGGGGGTGGCCGCAGAGACCAGCGAGAAGCGACTGTTTACTAAAAACACAGGTCCGTGCGAAGCCGTAAGGCGATGTATACGGACTGACGCCTGCCCGGTGCTGGAACGTTAAGGGGACCGGTTAGTCACTCTTCGGGGTGGCGAAGCTGAGAACTTAAGCGCCAGTAAACGGCGGTGGTAACTATAACCATCCTAAGGTAGCGAAATTCCTTGTCGGGTAAGTTCCGACCTGCACGAATGGCGTAACGACTTCTCGACTGTCTCAACCATAGGCCCGGTGAAATTGCACTACGAGTAAAGATGCTCGTTTCGCGCAGCAGGACGGAAAGACCCCGGGACCTTTACTACAGTTTGATATTGGTGTTCGGTTCGGCTTGTGTAGGATAGCTGGGAGACTGTGAAGCTCGGACGCCAGTTCGGGTGGAGTCGTCGTTGAAATACCAGTCTGGTCGTGCTGGATGTCTAACCTGGGTCCGTGATCCGGATCAGGGACAGTGTCTGATGGGTAGTTTAACTGGGGCGGTTGCCTCCTAAAGAGTAACGGAGGCGCCCAAAGGTTCCCTCAGCCTGGTTGGCAATCAGGTGTTGAGTGTAAGTGCACAAGGGAGCTTGACTGTGAGACCGACGGGTCGAGCAGGGACGAAAGTCGGGACTAGTGATCCGGCGGTGGCTTGTGGAAGCGCCGTCGCTCAACGGATAAAAGGTACCCCGGGGATAACAGGCTGATCTTCCCCAAGAGTCCATATCGACGGGATGGTTTGGCACCTCGATGTCGGCTCGTCGCATCCTGGGGCTGGAGTCGGTCCCAAGGGTTGGGCTGTTCGCCCATTAAAGCGGTACGCGAGCTGGGTTTAGAACGTCGTGAGACAGTTCGGTCCCTATCCGCTGTGCGCGTAGGAGTCTTGAGAAGGGCTGTCCCTAGTACGAGAGGACCGGGACGGACGAACCTCTGGTGTGCCAGTTGTCCTGCCAAGGGCATGGCTGGTTGGCTACGTTCGGGAGGGATAACCGCTGAAAGCATCTAAGCGGGAAGCCTGCTTCGAGATGAGGACTCCCACCTCCTGGAGAGGGTAAGGCTCCCAGTAGACGACTGGGTTGATAGGCCGGATATGGAAGCACGGTAACGTGTGGAGTTGACCGGTACTAATAGGCCGAGGGCTTGTCCTCAGTTGCTCGCGTCCACTGTGTTGGTTCTGAAACCACGAACGGCCCCATGCCAGGTCAGGCATGGTTCGGTTGTCTGTTTCATAGTGTTTCGGTGGTCATAGCGTAGGGGAAACGCCCGGTTACATTCCGAACCCGGAAGCTAAGCCTTACAGCGCCGATGGTACTGCAGGGGGGACCCTGTGGGAGAGTAGGACGCCGCCGAACAATCCTTCAAAAGGGTTGGACCCAGAGCTTCGGTTCTGGGTCCAACCCTTTTTTGTTCTGCGTCACTTGACGTTCACGTGGAGCGACGAGCATCCACACCATGAGTACTGCTGCACTGCTCAGGGCCGCCGGTGTCGGAGTGGGTGACGAGGTCGTCGTGCCGGCCTTCGGGAACGTGGAGGTCGCCGCAGCCGTGACGATGGCAGGTGCACTGCCGGTGTTCGCCGACATAGATCCGGCGACGTACTGTCTGGAGCCGGCCGCGGTGGAGGCAGCCGTAACTCCGCGTACAGCAGCCGTCGTTGTCGTACACCGCTTCGGAATGCCCGCCGATGTCGGACGGTTGCACGCGCTCGGCCGTCGGCACGGGCTGCTGGTGCTGGAGCACGGAGAGTCCGAGGCACCGTACGACGAGATGGCTCAGCGGAGGGAGCGAGCGGCGTTCCTCGACGCCAAGTTGAGGGGGGTGCGGACGCCCGGGAGCGGATCCGGGCACACCTATCAGCAGTACGTCGTGCGGGTACCGGGGAACGGCCGGCCCGACCGGGACGCCTTCGCACGCGCCATACGGGGCAGGGGCGTTGAATGCCGCGTGCCGGTGAAGACCCCCGTGCACCGGATGCCCGAGTTCCGGCGGTGCGTGTCCCTGCCCGAGACCGAGCGAGCCGCCGACGAGACGCTCGCGCTTCCCGTGGACGCGTCGCTGACCAAGCGGGACATGCAGCGGATCGCGACGGCCTGCAATGCGCTGGGCGGGCTGCTCCGGTCGGTCGCCTGAGCGGCGGTTGGGAGCACAGCCCTGTTCGGGGTATGATCTATTCCGTTGCCGAGGGGAAGCCCGCACACGGCAACAGGCCCCTATAGCTCAGTCGGCAGAGCGTCTCCATGGTAAGGAGAAGGTCAACGGTTCGATTCCGTTTGGGGGCTCGGACAGAAAGGCCCCGCCCATTCGGGCGGGGCCTTTCTCATGTCCTGCGGGAGGGCGCCCGCTAGTCCGTGTGCAGGCCCGGTACGCGCATGGCGAGAATCGCCATGTCGTCGGACGGGGGCTCGGAGGCGAAGCGTTCCACGGCGCGCATGATGCGGGCCGCGACCGCGCCGGCCGTCAGACCGGTGCAGGTGGTCAGGACGTCGGCGAGGCCGTCGTCCCCCAGCATGCGGGGGCCCTCGCGGCGTTCGGTGACACCGTCGGTGACGCAGAGGAGGACGTCACCGGGATCGAGGGTGACCGTCTCCTCGTACAGCTCCAGGTCCTCGATGACGCCGAGAAGGGGCTGCGGCTCCGCCGCCGGCTCGACCGTGCCGTCCTGGCGCAGACGGAGCGGAAGGGGATGGCCGGCGCAGACCACCCTCAGTTCCGCGCTGCCGTCGGCCTGCGGACGCATCTCGCCGTAGAGGAGGGTGAGGAAGCGGCTGCGGGCGCCCTCGTCGAGGATCGCGGAGTTGAGGCGCTCCAGCACCGCCGGGCCGCTGAGGCCCTCGCGGGCCAGCAGCCGGAGCGCGTGCCGGGCGAGGCCGGTCACGGCCGCCGCGTTGGGGCCGGTGCCGCAGACGTCGCCGATGGCGAAACCGTACGCGCCGTCGCTGATCGGGAAGAGGTCGTAGAAGTCGCCACCGACCTCGTTGCCCTCGCCGGCCGCGCGGTAGATGACCTCGACCTCGACGCCGTCGATCGTGGGCAGCTCCGGCGGCAGGAGGCTGCGCTGGAGGGACTGGCTGATGGCCGTGCGTTCCGAGTAGAGGCGGGCGTTGTCCAGGGCCAGAGCGGCCCGTCGGGAGAGGTCCTCGGCGAGCTCCAGGATCTCCTGGCGGAAGTGCTCGTCGGTCGGCTTGCCGAGCGTCAGCATGCCGATGACCCGGTTGCGGGCGACCAGGGGGAGGACCACCGTCTCGCCGCCGACCGCGGAGGCCGTCGCGAGGGTCGGACCGATGCCCGTGGTGACCTGGCGGGTCGGACCGCCGCTGAGGCCGAGGCTGCGCATGGAGGTGCGCAGGGCCGCCTGGTGGGCGACCTCCGCGGGCGCGGACCAGACGCGGGCGCCGGGGGTGGGGACCGGGTCGGGCGGGGCGATCTTCGACAGCAGGGACTTGATGCCGTCGATCAGCTCCTCGTCCTCGTGCAGCACGTAGGAGAGGTACGGCTCGGAGGCCTGGTCGGCGATCGTGTAGACGGCACACCAGGTGGCGAGGGTCGGCACCGTCATCTGGGCCATCAGGGCCAGGGTCTGGTCCCGGTCCAGGGTGCCGGCCAGCAGGTCGGAGGCCTCGACGAGGAAGCTGAGCGAGCCGCGGCGCAGGCGCTCCAGTTCGCCCAGGCGGGCCGACTCGACGGCGAGCGCGATACGGTCCGCCGCGAACTGCAGGCGCAGCGCCTCCTCGTTGGAGTACCTGCCGGGTGCCTCGGCGGCGACGCCGAGGGAGCCGGTGAGGCGGCCCTCGACCTTCAGCGGGACGGTGACGACCGAGCGCATGCCGGTGCCGTTGAGGAGGGGGGCCGCCCCGGGGACGGCGGTGAGGTCCTCGTGGACGGCCGGCATGCGGGCGGAGCCGTAGCGGCCGGGGCCCGCCTCGACGGGGACGCGGGCGAAGCGCTGGCGTGCCGAGGGCAGACCGGTGGAGGCGCGGACCTCCAGTTCCGTCTCGTCGTCGGTGGCCAGGAGCAGGAAGGCGGAGTCGCCGTCGAGCATGTCGCGGGCGCGCTCCACCGTGCGCTGGAGCAGGCCGTCGAGGTCGTCCGGGGCCGGGGAGCCGATGAACACCTCGAAGGGGTCGGTGCTCTGGCCCTCGGAGGTGCCGGACTTGTCGGGTGCGGGGCCGCGCAGCGGGGTCTGCAGAACCGCCCGTTCGTGGTCCCGCACCAGGAGGCAGACCGTTGACGGCTCGCCGTCGGTGTCCCGGACCCGCAGGTGGGAGGCGTATACGGGGATCACTCGGCCGTGGGCGCCCCTGATGCCGTAGCTGCCCTCCCAGCGGGAGAGCTGGAGCGCGTCGGCGATGCCGGTGCCGGTGCCGGGGGTGTGCGGCCAGGCCGCGAAGTCGGTCAGCGGCTTGCCGGTGACCTGCTCGGCGGAGTAGCCGAAGAGTTCCTCGGCGTCCTCGTTCCATGCGGTGACGGAGCCGGTCCGGTCGATCTGGACGACGGCGACGCGGACCCGGGTGTCGGCGAGCGGGAGGAGGTGGGCCGGCAGGGAGGGGCCGGCGGTGCGGGTGCCGACCGGGCGCTCGGGAAGGTCGAGTCGGAACCAGACGGTCTTGTGGGTGGGGGTGTAGTCCACGCCCCAGTGGCCGGCCAGGGCCGCGCACAGCTGGAGCCCGCGGCCGCCCTCGCGGTCGGGGCTGCCCATGCTGACGGCGGAACCCTGGAGCGGGATCTCCCGTTCCGGATACCGGTCGGCCACCTCGATCCGTACGCCTTCGTCACTGCGCAGGCAGAGGAGGTCGGCGGAGGTGCCGGCGTGGACCACGGCGTTGGTCACCAGTTCGCTGGTGAGGACCACGGCGTCGTCGACGATGTCGCCGAAACCCCAGCCCTGCAGGGTGTCGCGGACGAAGGAGCGGGCGCTCGCGACCGATCGCCCCACGGGCTCGAAGCTGGCGGCCGCACGCGCGGTGATCACAGAACTCCTCGACCGGTTCTCGACGGGCATGGCTCCTTGACCGACCGGCTCGTGCCGCTGCTGCGGCAGGCCGTCAGTCGGCCGTGGGTCCGGGGGCTGCTCCCCCGGGATCAGTCCGGTGGTCATGTGTGCGGCCGCCCTCCGATGCCCGCTCGTTCCCGTGCCACCGCCCAGGCCGGGCGGACCGGCATGGCTGGACAGCCGGATGCAAGGTTACTTACCTTCGCGGTCCGAGCGAATGCCGGTCTGCTGTGTTTCCGTCCGGAGGCGTTCTCCGCCCGGCGGGTGGGCGGACGATGTGCGAAGCTGCCGGACTGTTATGGCCTGGTTCGACGGGGGTGAAACACTGGGCAGGCTTGTGGTCGAAGGTCCAGGCAGGCCGTGTGCCTTCCGCGCCGGGTGGGCAGCAGCCCCTTGGCGGCGCCTTGGAACGTCGGGCAGGACATCGCGGTAGTACAGGAAGAGCACAGGAACATCGGGAACACCCTTGGCGGTGTGCCCGGGCACAGCGGTAACGGTCGACCCCTGCGGGAGGGACACAGTGGAGTCTGGCGCAGCGACGCGGAGCACGAAGACGACGCGCGCGAAAGGCGGACAGTCCCTGAGCAAGCCGGGAAGGGCGCGGGGCGGGACCACGACGGTGGACACGGCGGCCCTGAACCGGCTGATGACGGCGCTGGTGGCGATGCGGGACGGGAACTTCCGCAAGCGGCTCACGGTGTCCGGCGACGGTGTGATGGCGGAGATCGCGGCGGTCTTCAACGAGGTGGCCGACCGCAATCTCCACCTGACGGGTGAGCTGGCACGGGTGCGCCGCACGGTCGGGCGTGAGGGGAAGCTCACGGAGCGGTTGGAGACCGGGGCCTGTGAGGGTTCCTGGGCGACCGCGATCGACAACTCGAACGCGCTGGTGGACGACCTGGTGCGGCCTGTGTCCGAGGTGAGCCGGGTGCTGTCGGCGGTGGCCGAGGGCGATCTGTCGCCGCGTATGGAGCTGCGGACACAGGCGGCCCCGGAAGGGGCGGGGCATCCGCTGCGGGGCGAGTTCCTCAAGGTCGCGCGGACGGTGAACAACCTGGTCGACCAGTTGTCGACGTTCACCGACGAGGTCACGCGTGTGGCCAGCGAGGTGGGGACCGAGGGCAAGCTGGGCGGTCAGGCCCAGGTGCGCGGCATGTCCGGTTCGTGGAAGGACCTGACGGACTCCGTCAACACCATGGCGGAGCGGCTGACGGCGCAGGTGCGCGACATCGCGCTGGTGACGACGGCCGTCGCGCGCGGTGACCTGTCGCGCAAGGTCACCGTGCACGTCGAGGGCGAGATGCTGGAGCTGAAGAACACCGTCAACACGATGGTGGACCAGCTCTCCGCGTTCTCCTCGGAGGTGACCCGAGTCGCGCGCGAGGTGGGCACCGAGGGCGCCCTGGGCGGTCAGGCGCAGGTGCCCGGGGTGGACGGCGTCTGGAAGGAGCTCACCGACTCCGTCAACACCATGGCCGGCAACCTCACCGCGCAGGTGCGCGGGATCGCCGAGGTGACGACCGCGGTCGCCAACGGTGATCTGTCGCGGAAGGTGACGGTGCCGGCGCGCGGCGAGGTCGCGCAGCTCGCCGAGACGATCAACCAGATGACCGAGACGTTGCGGATCTTCGCGGACGAGGTCACGCGGGTCGCCAACGAGGTCGGGGCCGAGGGACGGCTGGGTGGTCAGGCGAACGTGCCGGGGGCGGCGGGGACGTGGAAGGACCTGACGGACTCCGTCAACACGGTGTTCCGGAACCTGACCACCCAGGTGCGGGACATCGCGGCGGTGACGACGGCGGTCGCCAACGGTGACCTGTCGCAGAAGGTCACGGTGGACGTGGCCGGCGAGATGCTGGAGCTGAAGAACACCGTCAACACGATGGTGGACCAGCTGTCCTCCTTCGGTGCCGAGGTCACGCGCGTGGCGCGCGAGATCGGCGTCGAGGGCGAGCTGGGCGGTCAGGCACAGGTGCCGGGGGCGGCGGGGACGTGGAAGGACCTGACGGACTCCGTCAACACGGCGTTCCGCAACCTCACCGGGCAGGTGAGGAACATCGCCCAGGTGACGACGGCGGTCGCCAACGGCGACCTGTCGCAGAAGGTCACGGTGGACGTCTCCGGCGAGATGCTCCAGCTGAAGAACACCGTCAACACGATGGTGGACCAGCTGTCGAGCTTCGCCGACCAGGTCACGCGGATGGCCCGGGACGTGGGCACGGAGGGGCGGCTGGGCGGTCAGGCGCGCGTGGACGGCGTGTCGGGCACCTGGAAGGAGCTCACCGACTCCGTCAACTCCATGGCGTCGAATCTGACCGGGCAGGTGCGCAACATCGCCCAGGTCACGACGGCCGTCGCGCGCGGTGACCTGTCGCAGAAGATCGACGTCGACGCGCGCGGGGAGATCCTCGAGCTGAAGAACACCATCAACACGATGGTGGACCAGCTGTCGTCGTTCGCCGACCAGGTGACGCGGGTGGCCCGTGAGGTGGGTACGGAGGGGCGGCTGGGCGGCCAGGCGCAGGTGCCCGGGGTCGCCGGCGTGTGGCGGGACCTGACGGACTCCGTGAACGGCATGGCGTCCAATCTGACCGGCCAGGTCCGCAACATCGCGCAGGTGGCGACGGCGGTGGCGCGCGGTGACCTGTCGCAGAAGATCACCGTGGACGCGCGCGGGGAGATCCTGGAGCTCAAGAACACGCTGAACACGATGGTGGACCAGCTGTCGTCGTTCGCCGAGGAGGTCACCCGGGTGGCCCGTGAGGTGGGCACCGAGGGCATCCTGGGCGGCCAGGCCGAGGTGCAGGGTGTCTCCGGTACCTGGAAGGACCTCACACAGTCGGTGAACGGCATGGCGAACAACCTGACCCTCCAGGTGCGCAACATCGCCGAGGTCACCACCGCGGTCGCCAAGGGCGACCTGTCGAAGAAGATCACCGTCGACGCCAAGGGCGAGATCCTGGAGCTGGTGACCACCGTCAACACGATGGTGGACCAGCTGTCGTCGTTCGCCGAGCAGGTCACCCGGGTGGCCCGCGAGGTGGGCACCGAGGGCATCCTGGGCGGCCAGGCGAACGTGCCGGGCGTCACGGGCATCTGGAAGGACCTGAGCGACAACGTCAACCTGATGGCCAAGAACCTGACCACTCAGGTGCGGAACATCTCGCAGGTCTCCGCCGCCGTCGCCAACGGCGACCTGACGCGGCAGGTCAGCATCGAGGCGCGCGGCGAGGTGGCGCAGCTCGCCGACACCATCAACATCATGGTGAAGACGCTGAGCGCGTTCGCCGAGCAGGTCACCAAGGTGGCCCGCGAGGTGGGCACGGACGGCATCCTCGGCGGGCAGGCGCAGGTGCCGGGCGTGGCGGGGACGTGGAAGGACCTCACCGAGTCGGTGAACCAGATGGCGTCCAACCTGACCGGTCAGGTCCGCAACATCGCCATGGTGACGACGGCCATCGCCAAGGGCGACCTGACGAAGAAGATCGACATCGACGCGCGCGGGGAGATCCTCGAGCTGAAGACCACCATCAACACGATGGTGGACCAGCTGTCGTCGTTCGCCGAGGAGGTCACCCGGGTGGCCCGCGAGGTGGGTACCGAGGGGCAGTTGGGCGGCCAGGCGCGCGTGCGTGACGTCGACGGCACCTGGCGGGACCTGACCGAGTCGGTGAACGAGATGGCCGGGAACCTGACCCGGCAGGTGCGTGCCATCGCGCGCGTGGCGACCGCGGTGACCCGCGGCGACCTGAACCTGAAGATCGACGTGGACGCGTCCGGGGAGATCCAGGAGCTCCAGGACTACATCAACAAGATGATCGCCAACCTGCGCGACACCACGATCGCCAACAAGGAGCAGGACTGGCTCAAGGGCAATCTCGCCCGCATCTCGGCGCTGATGCAGGGGCGTCGTGACCTGGAGGACGTGGCGTCGCTGATCATGAGCGAGCTGACGCCGGTGGTGTCCGCGCAGCACGGCGCGTTCTTCCTGGCGATGCCGCTGGTCGACGGCGAGGACCTGAACGCCGCGGACGACGACCAGTTCGAGCTGCGCATGCTCGGCTCGTACGGCTACTCCATGGGCTCCATGCCGACGTCGTTCCGGCCCGGTGAGGGGCTCATCGGGACGGCCGCCACGGAGAAGCGCACGATCCTCGTGCAGGACGTGCCCAGCGGCTATCTGAAGATCTCCTCGGGGCTCGGGGAGGCTCCGCCGGCGCAGGTGATCGTGCTTCCGGTGCTGTTCGAGGGGAAGGTGCTCGGCGTCATCGAGCTGGCCTCGTTCACGCCGTTCACGCACATCCAGAAGGACTTCCTCAACCAGATCGCCGAGATGATCGCGACGAGCGTCAACACCATCTCGGTCAACACCAGGACCGAGCGGCTGCTCTCGCAGTCCCAGGAGCTGACCGAGCAGCTGCGCGAGCGGTCCGCGGAGTTGGAGCAGCGGCAGAAGGCGCTCCAGGCGTCCAACGCCGAACTGGAGGAGAAGGCCGAGCTGCTGGCCCGGCAGAACCGCGACATCGAGGTGAAGAACACCGAGATCGAGGAGGCGCGGCAGGTTCTGGAGGAGCGCGCCGAGCAGCTCGCGGTCTCCATGCGCTACAAGAGCGAGTTCCTCGCCAACATGTCGCACGAACTGCGTACGCCGCTCAATTCGCTGCTGATCCTGGCGAAGTTGCTGGCCGACAACGCGGAGGGGAACCTCTCCCCGAAGCAGGTCGAGTTCGCCGAGACCATCCACGGCGCCGGGTCCGACCTGTTGCAGCTCATCAACGACATCCTCGACCTGTCGAAGGTCGAGGCGGGCAAGATGGACGTCTCCCCGACACGCATCGCGCTGGTCCAGCTCGTGGACTACGTGGAGGCCACCTTCCGTCCGTTGACCGCGGAGAAGGGCCTGGACCTGTCCGTACGGGTGTCGCCGGAGCTGCCGGCGACCCTGCACACCGACGAGCAGCGGCTGCTCCAGGTGCTGCGCAACCTGCTGTCCAACGCGGTGAAGTTCACCGATTCCGGGTCGGTCGAGCTGGTCATCCGGCCCGCCGGGGACGACGTCCCGCAGGCCATCCGGGAGCAGTTGCTGGAGGCCGGTTCGCTGACCGATCCGGACGCGGATCTGATCGCGTTCTCGGTGAGCGACACGGGCATCGGCATCGCGGCCGGCAAGATGCGGGTGATCTTCGAGGCGTTCAAGCAGGCCGACGGCACCACCAGCCGCAAGTACGGCGGTACGGGTCTGGGGCTGTCCATCTCGCGGGAGATCGCGCAGCTGCTCGGCGGTGAGATCCACGCGCAGAGCGAGCCGGGCCGCGGCTCGACGTTCACGCTGTACCTGCCGCTGCACCCGAGCGAGCTGCCGCCGCACGGCTATCAGCAGCCCATGCCCGCGCTGGAGGCCGGTGACCCGATGGCGTCGGCCGAGCCGCCCCCGGCGGAGGCCGGGACGCCGGCGGAGGCGAAGTCGTACCGGGACACCCAGAACGGCCCGGCCGCGCTGTTCCGGCGCCGCCGCAGGATCACGCTGGAGCCGCGGCCCGCTCCGGAGCCCGAGCAGTGGTCGGGCGCGGAGCAGCAGGAGCCGGCTCCCCGGCCGTTGAGCCGCGGCATCCGCTTCGGCGGGCAGAAGGTGCTGATCGTCGACGACGACATCCGCAACGTCTTCGCGCTCACCAGCGTCCTGGAGCAGCACGGCCTGTCCGTGCTGTACGCGGAGAACGGCCGTGAGGGCATCGAGGTGCTGGAGCAGCACGACGACGTGGCGGTCGTCCTGATGGACATCATGATGCCCGAGATGGACGGGTACGCCACGACCACGGCGATCCGCCGGATGCCGCAGTTCGCCGGACTCCCGATCATCGCGCTCACCGCGAAGGCGATGAAGGGGGACCGCGAGAAGGCGATCGAGTCGGGCGCCTCCGACTACGTCACCAAGCCGGTCGACCCCGACCATCTGCTGTCGGTGATGGAGCAGTGGATGCGGGGGGAGTGAGACCGGTGTCCGGAGGGGGCGCGAACGCGACGGGAAGCTTCGGCGTCCACCCGTTGTTGCTGACGAGGTGTGCGCGGAGCCGTGTAGAAGCACGGGAATCGGGGAACCTTCTGATCTCCCGCCGCGTTTCTGCTGCGTGCACAGTGACATCGCGGTGACAGGGTGTGGCGACGGGCGGGGTGCGGCTACGATGACCGGCACAAGGACGGGCGGCGCAAGGGAGCCGTCCCCTGGGGCGGTACCCACAGGTGCATCCCCAGGTCCTGAGGACAGGGGAGGCCCCAAGCCGGGGCGAGGAGGGCGGGCCATGGTGCAGAAGGCCAAGATCCTCCTGGTCGATGACCGGCCGGAGAATCTGCTCGCGCTGGAGGCGATCCTCTCGGCGCTCGATCAGACGCTGGTGCGGGCATCGTCCGGGGAAGAAGCGCTCAAGGCACTGCTCACGGACGACTTCGCGGTCATCCTGCTGGATGTCCAGATGCCGGGCATGGACGGTTTCGAGACCGCCGCGCACATCAAGCGGCGGGAGCGGACCCGGGACATTCCGATCATCTTCCTCACCGCGATCAACCACGGCCCGCACCACACCTTCCGCGGGTACGCGGCGGGTGCGGTCGACTACATCTCCAAGCCGTTCGATCCGTGGGTGCTGCGTGCGAAGGTCTCGGTCTTCGTCGAGCTGTACATGAAGAACTGTCAGTTGCGGGAGCAGGCGGCGCTGCTGCGGCTCCAGCTGGAGGGCGGCGAGAAGGACACGGCCGAGCCCAGGGAGTCGGCGGGTCTGCTCGCCGAGCTCTCGGCGCGGCTCGCGGCCGTCGAGGAGCAGGCCGAGGCGCTCACCAAGCAGCTCAACGACGAGTCGACCGACGCGGCCGCGGTGGCCACGGCCGCTCATCTGGAGCGCAAGCTCACGGGGTTGCGGCGGGCGTTGGACGCCCTGGAGCCCGGGACAGGCAGCGCGTCGTCGGTGCCGTCGTCGAACTGACGCCGGGGGAGAGGGCGTTGGCCGCGTCCCCGACGGGCCGGGGGCGTGAGACCGGGGTCAACTACGCGTCAATGTCACGCCTCGACGAGAGCGACACGAACGGGTGAAGCATCCGGCACGCGTGTCCCCGACCGTCTCCCCCGGTAACCTCACCCCCATGGCCTCACGTCCCTCCGCAGCCAAGAAGCCGCCCGCGAAGAAGGCGCCCGCTTCCGCGAAGGCCCCGGCGAAGAGGGCCGCTGCCAAGAAGGTCCCGGCGAGGAAGGCTCCCGCCAGGAAGGCCGCGGCGAGGAAGCCCGCGCCCGCACCGGCCGCCCCGAATCCGACCAGTGGCGTCTACCGGCTCCTGCGCGCCCTGTGGCTGGGCCTCGCACACGCCGTCGGCGCCGTCTTCCGCGGCGTGGGGCAGGGCGCCAAGAACCTCGACCCCGCGCACCGCAAGGACGGCGTGGCGTTGCTGCTGCTCGCCGTCGCGCTGATCGTCGCCGCCGGCACCTGGGCCGATCTGAAGGGTCCCGTCGGCGACCTCGTGGAGATCCTGGTCGCCGGAGCCTTCGGCCGGCTCGACCTGCTGGTACCGGTCCTGGTCACGGTCATCGCCGTACGGTTCATCCGGCACCCGGAGAAGCCGGAGGCCAACGGCCGGATCGTGATCGGTCTGTCCGCGCTCGTCGTCGGCGTGCTCGGGCAGGTCCACATCGGCTGCGGCTCGCCCGCGCGCAGCGAGGGCATGCAGGCCATAAGGGACGCCGGCGGCCTCATCGGCTGGGGTGCGGCCACACCGCTGTCGTCGACCATGACCGACGTCCTCGCCGTGCCGCTGCTGGTGCTGCTCACGGTCTTCGGACTGCTGGTCGTCACCGCCACCCCGGTGAACGCCATTCCGCAGCGCCTGCGCCAGCTCGGTGTACGGCTCGGTCTCGTCCACGAACCCGGGCCGGAGGAATTCGGAGAGGACGACGAGCGCTACGAGCAGCAGTGGCGCGAGTCGCTGCCCGCGAGCCGCCGCGGACGGCGGCCGGCGCCCGAGGAGTACGACCCGGACGGCGCGGAGCAGGAGGTGCTGTCCCGGCGCCGGGGCCGGCCCCGCAGGCCCGCGGGGCCGCGGCCCTCCATGGACCGGCCCATGGACGCCGTGGACGTCGCCGCCGCCGCGGCCGCCGCGCTGGACGGCGCGGTGCTGCACGGGATGCCGCCCTCGCCGGTCGTCGCCGACCTGACCCAGGGTGTGAGCACCGGCGACCGTGAGCCGACCCCACCGACGCCGGTTCCGGCCACCCGCCCGCAGCAGCCGAAGGCGGACAAGCCGCAGCAGGACAAACCGCCGGCCGGCATCCTGGACATGACCAAGGAGCCGCCCCGCGAACCCCGCGACCTGCCCGCCCGCGCGGAGCAGCTCCAGCTCTCCGGCGACATCACCTACTCACTGCCCTCCCTCGACCTGCTCGAGCGCGGCGGTCCCAGCAAGACCCGCAGCGCCGCCAACGACCTCATCGCCGACGCGCTGCGGAAGGTCTTCACGGAGTTCAAGGTGGACGCCGCCGTCACCGGCTTCACCCGCGGCCCGACGGTCACCCGCTACGTGGTGGAACTCGGCCCGGCCGTGAAGGTCGAGCGGGTGACCGCGCTGACCAAGAACATCGCGTACGCCGTCGCCAGCCCGGACGTGCGGATCATCAGCCCGATCCCCGGCAAGTCCGCGGTGGGCATCGAGATCCCGAACACCGACCGGGAGATGGTCAACCTCGGTGACGTCCTGCGGCTCGCGGAGTCCGCCGAGGACGACGATCCGATGCTGGTCGCCTTCGGCAAGGACGTCGAGGGCGGCTACGTCATGGACTCGCTGGCGAAGATGCCGCACATGCTGGTCGCCGGCGCCACCGGCTCCGGGAAGTCGTCCTGCATCAACTGCCTGATCACCTCGATCATGATGCGGGCGACCCCGGAGGACGTCCGGATGATCCTGGTCGACCCCAAGCGGGTGGAGCTGACGGCGTACGAGGGCATCCCGCACCTGATCACGCCGATCATCACCAACCCCAAGCGGGCGGCCGAGGCGCTTCAGTGGGTCGTGCGCGAGATGGACCTGCGCTACGACGACCTCGCCGCCTACGGCTACCGGCACATCGACGACTTCAACCGCGCGGTGCGCGAGGGCAAGGTCAAGCCGCCCGAGGGCAGCGAGCGGGAACTCCAGCCGTACCCCTACCTGCTGGTGATCGTCGACGAGCTGGCCGACCTGATGATGGTCGCCCCGCGCGACGTCGAGGACGCCATCGTGCGGATCACGCAGCTCGCGCGGGCGGCCGGCATCCATCTGGTGCTCGCCACGCAGCGGCCCTCGGTCGACGTCGTCACCGGTCTGATCAAGGCGAACGTGCCGTCCCGGCTGGCGTTCGCCACCTCCTCGCTCGCGGACTCGCGGGTCATCCTCGACCAGCCCGGCGCCGAGAAACTGATCGGCAAGGGCGACGGGCTGTTCCTGCCGATGGGCGCGAACAAGCCGACGCGTCTGCAGGGCGCGTTCGTGACCGAGGAGGAGGTCGCGGCCGTCGTCCGGCACTGCAAGGAGCAGATGGCGCCCGTCTTCCGGGACGACGTCACCGTCGGGAGCAAACAGAAGAAGGAGATCGACGAGGACATCGGCGACGACCTGGACCTGCTGTGCCAGGCGGCCGAGCTGGTCGTCTCCACCCAGTTCGGGTCGACGTCCATGCTCCAGCGCAAGCTGCGCGTCGGCTTCGCCAAGGCGGGCCGGCTGATGGACCTCATGGAGTCGAGGAACATCGTCGGACCGAGCGAGGGTTCGAAGGCTCGTGACGTTCTTGTGAAGCCTGATGAACTGGACGGCGTGCTCGCGCTGATCCGGGGGGAGTCTGAAGGGTAGGCGAACCGGAGGCGGCCGCCGCCTCCGGTCACCCGGGTGGCCGATCGTGACCCACCCGTGAGCGATCACCGGGCAACCGTTTCCCGTCGGCGTACGTCAACTTGGGGGAAACGGCAAACTGCAGTCCCATCATCGGAATGTCGGGCCATTCCGATGGCGTACAAAGTGCTACCGCCCGCTTGCCCCACCCTCTCGTACCCCTCCTAGACTGAACCTCCAGCGCAGGCGGCTACACGCTCGAAAGGCGCCCCCGTGTCCATCGGCAACTCCCCTGAAGACGAGCGTCCGTTCGAAGACGTTTCCGAGGAAGACCGCCCTTCCGTCTCCGTCGGCCGAGCGCTGCAGCAGGCGCGCATCGCCGCCGGGCTCACCGTCGATGACGTCAGCACCGCCACCCGGGTCCGGATCGCCATCGTGCACGCCATCGAGGCGGACGACTTCGCCCCCTGCGGCGGCGACGTCTACGCGCGCGGGCACATCCGGACCCTGGCCAGGGCCGTGGACCTCGACCCGGCACCGCTGATCGCCCAGTACGAGGCCGAGCACGGCGGCGGCCGTCCGGCCCCGACCCCGGCAGCCCCGCTGTTCGAAGCGGAACGCATCCGTCCGGAGCGGCGGGGGCCCAACTGGACCGCGGCCATGGTCGCCGCGATCGTCGTCGTGATCGGCTTCGTCGGGTTCACGATGGTCAAGGGCGACGACGGCGGCAAGGCGAACGTCGCCGACGGCGCCGAACCCACCGAGTCGGCCTCGCCCACCCCCAAGGCCGAGAAGCCCGTCGTGCCCCAGCCGGAACCGTCGGACAGCGCCATCGCCGCCGCGCCGCAGGACAAGGTGACGGTCCAGGTCAGCGCCGCCGACGGACGCAGCTGGATCTCCGCCAAGGACCACAACGGCCGACTGCTGTTCGACGGACTGCTCAAGCAGGGCGAATCCAAGACCTTCCAGGACAGCACCAAGGTCAACCTGGTCCTCGGCGACGCCGGCGCGATCGACCTGTTCGTGAACGGCAAGAAGATCGAGGACGACTGGCAGCCGGGCGCCGTCGAGCGCCTGACCTACACCAAGGGCGACCCGCAGGCCGGATGATCCGGCGCAAAGGGTGCTTCGTCGACGGGGTTGGCCATGATCGGCCAACCCCGTCGACGTGGTGCGTCAGCGGGACGAAGTAGTCTTGAGCCCATGCCTGAACGCCGTACCGTCGCACTGGTCACCCTTGGCTGCGCCCGTAACGAGGTGGACTCGGAGGAGCTCGCAGGCCGCTTGGAGGCGGACGGCTGGCAGCTCGTGGAGGACGCCGAGGAAGCGGACGTCGCCGTCGTCAACACCTGTGGCTTCGTCGAGGCCGCCAAGAAGGACTCCGTCGACGCCCTCCTGGAGGCCAACGACCTCAAGGGACACGGGAGAACCCAGGCCGTCGTGGCGGTGGGCTGCATGGCCGAGCGGTACGGCAAGGAACTCGCCGAGGCCCTTCCCGAGGCCGACGGCGTGCTCGGCTTCGACGACTACGCCGACATCTCCGACCGCCTCCAGACCATCCTGAACGGCGGCATCCACGCCTCCCACACCCCGCGCGACCGGCGCAAGCTGCTGCCGATCAGCCCGGCCGAGCGGCAGGACTCCGCCACCGCCGTCGCCCTTCCGGGGCACGGCCCGGCGGACCTGCCCGACGGCCTCGCCCCGGCCTCCGGCCCCCGTGCGCCGCTGCGCCGCCGGCTGGACGGCTCCCCGGTCGCCTCGGTGAAGCTCGCCTCCGGCTGCGACCGGCGCTGCTCCTTCTGCGCCATCCCGTCCTTCCGCGGCTCCTTCATCTCGCGCCGTCCCAGCGACGTGCTGAACGAGACCCGCTGGCTGGCCGAACAGGGCGTGAAGGAGATCATGCTGGTCTCCGAGAACAACACCTCCTACGGCAAGGACCTGGGCGACATCCGTCTGCTGGAGTCCCTGCTGCCCGAGCTGGCCGAGGTCGACGGTCTCGAGCGGGTGCGGGTCAGCTACCTCCAGCCGGCCGAGATGCGGCCCGGCCTGATCGACGTGCTGACCTCCACCCCGAAGGTCGCCCCGTACTTCGACCTGTCCTTCCAGCACTCCGCGCCCGACGTGTTGCGCGCGATGCGCCGCTTCGGCGACACCGACCGGTTCCTGGAGCTGCTCGACACCATCCGGAGCAAGGCGCCCCAGGCCGGTGTGCGCTCCAACTTCATCGTCGGCTTCCCCGGCGAGTCCGCGGCCGACCTCGCCGAGCTGGAGCGGTTCCTGAACCACGCGCGGCTGGACGCCGTCGGCGTCTTCGGCTACTCCGACGAGGAGGGCACCGAGGCGGCGACGTACGACCGCAAGCTGGACGAGGAGGTCGTCGCCGAGCGGCTGGCCCGGGTCTCCCGGCTGGCCGAGGAGCTGGTCTCGCAGCGCGCCGAGGAGCGGGTCGGCGAGACCGTGCACGTGCTGGTGGAGTCCGTCGACGAGGCGGAGGGCGTGTACGGCCGGGCGGCCCACCAGGCCCCCGAGACGGACGGCCAGGTGCTGCTCACGAGCGGCGAGGGTCTGGGCGTCGGCCGTATGGTCGAGGCGAAGGTGGTCGGCACGGAAGGTGTCGACCTGGTGGCCGAGCCGCTGTTCCAGGGTTCGCCCGCGTGCGGTGAGGAGGCGGGCAGATGACGGGTGTCCCGGCATCGGCGGCGGGAGGCCCCTCCGGCACGAGGAGGGTGGCGGGCGCCGCGCCCGGAGGCATGCCGGCGTCCGGCCGCGTGCTCGCGCGGGAGGCACGGGGCACGGCTCCGGGACCCGGCGGCGGCCCGGCCCGGCGTGACGTGTCCGGTGGCGTCCGGGCGCACGGCGACGAGGCGGCGCCGACCACCGCACCGCGCGACGGCGTCGACGCCGAGGACGCTGCGAAGCCCGCGCGCGGCGCGAAGATCGCGGCGGCGGCCGTCAACCAGGCCAGCGTCTGGAACATCGCCAATCTGCTGACCATGCTCCGGCTGCTCCTGGTGCCGGCGTTCGTCATGCTGATGCTCGCCGAAGGCGGTTACGACCCGGCATGGCGGTCGTTCGCCTGGGCGGCCTTCGCCATCGCCATGATCACCGACCTGTTCGACGGTCATCT
Source organism: Streptomyces sp. 12E (assembly GCF_055633275.1). Taxonomy (NCBI): domain Bacteria; kingdom Bacillati; phylum Actinomycetota; class Actinomycetes; order Kitasatosporales; family Streptomycetaceae; genus Streptomyces; species Streptomyces sp. 12E. Next base: position 5,452,360 of record NZ_JBVNCJ010000001.1, read on the forward strand.
GGCGCGCACGTACAACCTCGTCACCGATTTCGGGAAGATCGCCGACCCCATCGCCGACAAGGCGATCATGGGAGCGGCGCTGATCTGTCTCTCCTCGCTGGGCGATCTCCCGTGGTGGGTCACCGGAGTCATCCTCGGCAGGGAACTCGGGATCACCCTGCTGCGTTTCCTGGTCATCCGGTACGGCGTGATCCCGGCCAGCCGGGGCGGCAAGCTCAAGACCCTCACCCAGGGCATCGCCGTCGGTATGTACGTACTGGCGCTGACGGGGTGGCTGGCCACCCTGCGGTGGTGGGTGATGGCCGCGGCGGTCGTGCTGACCCTGGCGACCGGACTCGACTATGTGAAACAGGCCATTGTGCTGCGCAGGCGGGGAATCGCCGAGCGCGAGGCGGCGTTGGAGGAGACGGAAGCGTGAGTTCCGAGGCCACCGACGTGGTGCGACTACTCACCGTGAATGGCAGAACGCTCGCCGTCGCCGAGTCGCTGACCGGTGGCCTGGTGGCGGCGGAGATCACTTCGGTCCCCGGGGCGTCCAAGGTCTTCCGGGGCTCGGTGACGGCGTACGCCACCGAACTCAAGCAGCGGCTGCTCGGTGTGGACGCCACCCTGCTGGCGGAGCGCGGAGCGGTGGATCCGCAGGTGGCGGCCCAGATGGCGGCCGGCGTCCGCGAGGCGCTGGGTGCCGACTGGGGCATCGCCACCACCGGCGTCGCCGGGCCGGACCCCCAGGACGGCCAGGCCGTCGGCACGGTCTTCGTGGCCGTGGACGGCCCTTCGAGGGCCGGAACGGGTTCTGCCCGCGGCGGAAAAGTGGAGCGTCTGCGGTTGAACGGCGACCGCGCGGAAATTCGTATGGAGAGTGTACGGAGCGTACTCGCACTGCTTCTCGCGGAGCTTGCGGGCGAACAGACCGGGAATGAGCGGGCACAGGATACGGAACGGAACGGGGGGTTTTGATGTTTGCAGCCCTGAGTGAACACGACATCGCTCCCCGCACGGCCGCGGCGCAAGGCGGTACGGTGGGGCGAGAAGGATGCGGCTACGCGGTCCGAGGAGGGAGCCACCGATGATTCTGCTCCGTCGCCTGCTGGGTGACGTGCTGCGTCGGCAGCGCCAACGCCAGGGCCGTACTCTGCGCGAAGTCTCCTCGTCCGCCCGAGTCTCACTCGGCTATCTCTCCGAGGTGGAGCGGGGGCAGAAGGAGGCTTCCTCCGAGCTGCTCTCCGCCATCTGCGACGCGTTGGACGTACGGATGTCCGAGCTCATGCGGGAAGTGAGCGACGAGCTCGCTCTCGCCGAACTGGCCCAGTCTGCTGCAGCGACCCCCAGCGAGCCCGTACCCACGCGGGTTCGCCCGATGCTGGGTTCCGTTTCGGTGACCGGTGTGCCACCGGAGCGGGTTACCATCAAGGCGCCCGCTGAGGCGGTGGACGTCGTCGCCGCGTGAGCGTGGCGCTCCGCGCACGCGCGGTGTGAAGGTGTGAGATGCCCCGGTAGGGGCCCTTCCGGGAGATCCGGAGGGGTGCCGCCGGGGTTTTCGCACGCGTGGGGGCCTTCTCCCGTGCGCTTGCCGGTGCGGCGCACGGCGGTCATCGTGGAGGGACGAGGCGGGGGCCAGCCACGGAGGTGCGGATGTACGTCGTGAAGAGCCCGTTGTCCGACGAGAACCTGAAGACCGTGTCGGAGGCGCTGCAGGGCGCCCTGGTCGATCTGGTGGATCTCGCCCTGGTGGCCAAGCAGATCCACTGGAACGTGGTCGGGCCACGCTTCCGCTCCGTGCACCTCCAGCTCGACGAGGTCGTGACCCTGGCGCGTACGCACTCCGACACCGTGGCGGAGCGCGCTGCGGCGCTGGGGGTGTCGCCCGACGGGCGTGCCGCGACGGTGGCCGTCGGCAGCGGCATCGGGGTGACGCCCGAGGGCTGGGTCGACGACACGGCCGCGGTGGGCGCGCTCGTGGAGGCACTGGGCGCGGTGATCGCCCGTATGCGGGAGCGGGTCACGGCGACCGACGAACCGGACCCGGTGAGCCAGGACATCCTGATCGCCATCACCGCGGACCTGGAGAAGCAGCACTGGATGTTCCAGGCTGAGAACGGGTGACGTGGCCTTCGGGGGCCGTGGTGCCCTCACACGGCGGACCGGGGGCCCGGATGCGCCCGTGTGCCCTTGGCGCGCCCTGTGCGCGGGGGCGAGCGGTCCCCTAGCGTCGGCCCGGGGGTGGGAGCCGTGACGACCGGGCGGGTGCTGCGCCGGGGGGCCGCTGTGGGGTTCGGGGCGCTGTGGTGGTGGGCGGCGGCGCGGCTGCTGCTGGCGCCCGACGCCGGGGCGGTGGAAGGAGCGGTCGCGGCCGGCGGGTGGGGGCTCAGCCTGCTGCCGGTGCACTGCGTGCCCAAGGCGCGGGCGGAGGGAGCACTCGTGGCGGGACGGTGGCGGCGGGCCTGGAGTTCGGCCCGCCGGGTCCGGGTGCGATCAGCGGGCGGGTCGGGGAAGGCCGCCGGGTGACCGGGCGGGGGCCGGGCCCGGCTGGCAGGCGGGGCACCAGTACGTGGGGCGCTCGCGGGAGCCGTCGCCCTGGTCGGCGAGGCGGACGGGGGTGCGACAGCGCAGGCAGGGGCGGCGGGCACGGCCGTACACGAACAGGTCCTGACCGCGGCGGCCCGTGGTGTTGCGGACCGGACGCTCGCGGTTGGACTCCAGCAGTTTCCTGGCGAGCTCCGGCAGCTTCGCGGACCGGTCGGCGGGCAGCTCGCCCACGGGGAGCCAAGGGGTGACGCCGAGGAGGAAGCAGAGTTCGCTCTTGAAGACGTTGCCGATGCCGGCGAGGTTGCGCTGGTCCAGCAGGGCCTCCCCGAGGGGGCGGGCCGGGTCCTCCAGGAGGTTGGCCAGCGCCAGGCCTGGGTCCCAGTCCGGGCCGAGGAGGTCGGGACCGAGATGGCCGACCGCGCGGTCCTCGTCGGAGGTGCGCATCAGTTCCAGGACGGGGAGCCGGTAGCCGACGGCCGTGCGGTCGGCGGTGCCGAGGACGGCGCGGATCTGGTGGGCGGGGCCGCCGCTCCAGCGCTGTCCTGGCGTGTACACCCGCCAGGAGCCGTCCATCCTCAGGTGCGAGTGCAGCGTCAGGCCGCCTTCGACGCGAGTCAGAAGGTGCTTGCCGCGCGGGGTGACGTCCAGCACGGTGCGGCCGGTGAGGTCGGCCGTGGCGAACCTCGGCACCCGGAGGTCGCTGCGGGTCAGCACCTTGCCGGCCAGGGCGTCGTGCAGCCGTCGTGCGGCCTGCCAGACCGTGTCTCCTTCGGGCATGGGTCAAGGGTGGCACGTCGGGTGGCCGGAGCGCTCGGACGGGCGGGGGCCGGTGAACGGGTCAGGCGCGCAGGCGCAGGCCTCTGGGCGTGGCGACGAAGCCGACGGTCTCCAGGAGGGCGCCCAGGGGGGACGTCAGTGCCGGGGCGCCGTTGACGCGCTCCACCGTGACCGTGCCGAGGGAGCCCGCGCGGGCGGCTGCGGCGAGGGCCTCGGCGGCGGCCGGGAGGCGCGGGTCCTCGGCAGGTTCGCCGTCGGGGTCGGCGGGCCAGGCCAGCAACGTCTTGCCGCCGCGTTCCATGTAGAGCGTCAGCTCGCCGTCCACCAGCACCACCAGGGAGCCCGCCTTGCGACCGGGCTTGTGCCCGGCACCGGTCGGCGGCTCGGGCCAGCCCAGGGCGGCACCGTAGGCGTTCGCCGGGTCGGCGGCGGCCAGCACCACGGCGCGTGCGGTGCGGTCCGCACCGGTACGGCGGCCGGCGAAGGGGTCGTACGCGGGACGCCCGCCGTTCTGCCGGGGCGGAGGGGGCTGCGGGGCCAGGTCGCGCGGAGAGACGTAGTCGCCCGGTGAGAGGCGGGGGTACGGCGGATCGTCCGGGGTGGGGAAGCCGTCGTGGCCCGGGGAGGCCCCAAAGGGGTCCGGCCCGGCGTCGAAGGCCCCGGGCGCGTCCGGGACCGGGAGGCCGTCGCCCCGCTCGCGCGCGTTGGCCGCCGCGCGGAGGCGGTCCACGGCCCCGTCCATCGCGAACTGGGCGGCGCCCAGCCCCTCCACCACGTAGCCGCGACGCGCCTGACCCGTCTCCTCGAAGGCGGACAGAACGCGGTACACCGCTGAGAAGCCGCCTTCGACGCCCTCCGCGGCGACGGCCCCCCGGGTCACCACGCCATGCCGGTCGAGCAGGGTGCGGGCCAGCGCGTGGGCGCGAACCGTGGCGTCGGTGTCCGCGTCCGGGAGCAGGGACCAGCGGCCCGCGACGGTCGGCGGACCGGTACGTGAGGCGCTGCGGGCGGCGGCCGTGAGCAGACCGTAGCGTCCGCGCGGGACGGAGCGTTTCGCGCGGTGGGCGGTGGAGCCCGCGGTGCGCCCCGAGCCCAGCAGGGAGCGCAGGGGCGCGAGCGTGTCGTTGGTCAGCCGCCCGGACCAGGCGAGGTCCCACAGGGCGTCGGCCAGCTGGGGATCGGTGGCCTCGGGGTGGGTGGTGGCTCGGACCCGGTCGGCGAGCTGGCGGAAGAACAGGCCGTAGCCGCCGGAGAGGGCGTCCAGGACGGACCGGTGGAGGGCGGTCGGCTCCAGGGGGTGCGGGGGCGGCAGCAGCAGCGGGGCCGCGTCCGCGAGGTAGAGGGAGATCCAGCCGTCCTTCCCGGGGAGCGAACCGGCGCCGGCCCACACCACCTCCCCGGTGGCCGTCAGCTCGTCCAGCATCGCCGGGACGTAGTCCCTCACCCTGGACGGCAGGACCAGCTTCTCCAGGGCGGACGCGGGCACCGAGGCGCCCTGCAGCTGTTCGACGGCGCGCACCAGGCCGTCGACGCCGCGCAGGGAGTGCCCCTTGCCGACGTGCTGCCACTGGGGGAGGAACTGGGCGAGCGCGGGCGGCGGCACCGGCTCCAGTTCGTGCCGCAGCGCGGCCAGGGAGCGGCGGCGCAGCCGGCGCAGTACGGCCGCGTCGCACCACTCCTGTCCGATGCCGGCCGGGTGGAACTCGCCCTGGACGACCCTGCCCGCCGACGAGAGCCGTCGCAGGGCGCCCTCGGTGACCGCCACGCCCAGGCCGAAACGGGCCGCCGCCGTCGCCGACGTGAACGGGCCGTGCGTGCGCGCGTACCGCGCGAGGAGGTCGCCGAGGGGATCCTTGACCGGCTCGGTGAACGCCTCCGGCACACCCACCGGCAGTGCCGTGCCCAGCGCGTCGCGCAGCCGGCCGGCATCCTCGATCGCCGCCCAGTGGTCGACGCCGGCCACCCGCACCCGGATGGCGCGCCGCGCGGAGGCGAGCTCCCGCGCCCACTGCGGCTCGGCGCCCCGCTCGGCGAGTTCGGCGTCGGTGAGCGGACCGAGCAGCCGCAGCAGGTCGGCCACGCCCTCCGTGTCCTTGACGCGCCGGTCCTCGGTGAGCCACTGCAGCTCGCGCTCCAGCTCGGTCAGCACCTCGGCGTCGAGCAGTTCGCGCAGCTCCGCCTGGCCGAGCAGCTCGGCCAGCAGTCGTGAGTCCAGCGACAGGGCGGCGGCGCGGCGCTCGGCGAGCGGGGAGTCGCCCTCGTAGAGGAACTGGGCGACGTATCCGAAGAGGAGGGAGCGGGCGAAGGGGGACGGCTCGGGGGTGGTGACCTCGACCAGGCGTATCCTGCGCGCCTCCAGGTCGCCCATCAGCTCGACGAGTCCGGGCACGTCGAAGACGTCCTGGAGGCATTCGCGGACGGTCTCGAGGACGATCGGGAACGAGCCGAACTCCCCGGCCACCTGGAGCAGCTGGGAGGCGCGCTGGCGCTGCTGCCACAGTGGCGTGCGCCGGCCGGGGTTGCGGCGCGGCAGCAGCAGCGCGCGGGCGGCGCACTCACGGAACCGGGACGCGAACAGGGCCGAGCCGCCCACCTGGTCGGTGACGACCTGGCCGACCTCGCCCTTGTCGAAGACGACGTCGGCCGCGCCCACGGGGGCCTGGTCCGCGTCGTACTCCGTGCCGGCCTTCACCGGCTCCTGGTCGAGGAGATCGAGGCCCATCAGGTCGGCGTCCGGCAGGCGCAGCACGATGCCGTCGTCGGCGTGCATCACCTGGGCGTCCATGCCGTACCGCTCGGAGAGGCGGGCGCCGAGCGCGAGCGCCCACGGGGCGTGCACCTGGGCGCCGAACGGGGAGTGCACGACGACCCGCCAGTCGCCCAGCTCGTCGCGGAAGCGCTCCACGACGATGGTGCGGTCGTCGGGGACGTGGCCGCAGGCCTCGCGCTGTTCGTCGAGGTAGGACAGCACGTTGTCCGCGGCCCAGGCGTCCAGGCCCGCCGTGCGGAGCCGCAGCCGGGCGTCGTCCCGGGACAGCGAGCCCACCTCGCGCAGGAACGCGCCCACCGCGCGGCCCAGCTCCAGCGGGCGGCCCAGCTGGTCGCCCTTCCAGAACGGCAGCCGGCCCGGCACGCCCGGCGCGGGAGAGACCAGGACCCGGTCGCGCGTGATGTCCTCGATGCGCCAGGAACTGGTGCCGAGGGTGAAGACGTCGCCCACGCGGGACTCGTAGACCATCTCCTCGTCCAGCTCGCCGACCCGTCCGCCGCCCTTCTTGGGGTCGGCGCCGGCCAGGAACACCCCGAAGAGGCCGCGGTCGGGGATCGTGCCCCCGGAGGTGACGGCCAGACGCTGGGCGCCCGGACGGCCGGTGATCTCGCCCGTGACCCGGTCCCACACCACGCGCGGGCGCAGCTCCGCGAACGCGTCGGACGGGTAGCGGCCGGCGAGCATGTCCAGGACGCCCGTGAAGGCGGACTCGGGCAGGGAGGCGAAGGGCGCCGCGCGGCGGACCACGGCGAGCAGGTCGTCGAGCTGCCAGGTGTCCATGGCCGTCATGGCGACGAGCTGCTGGGCCAGGACGTCGAGGGGGTTGGCGGGGACCTTCAGGGACTCGATCGCCCCGGTGCGCATCCGCTCGGTGACCACGGCCGCCTGCACCAGATCGCCCCGGTACTTCGGGAACACCACGCCCGTGGAGACCGCCCCCACCTGGTGTCCCGCGCGGCCGACGCGCTGGAGCCCGGAGGCGACGGACGGCGGTGACTCGACCTGGACCACCAGGTCGACGGCGCCCATGTCGATGCCCAGCTCCAGACTGGAGGTGGCGACCACCGCGGGCAGCCGGCCCGCCTTCAGGTCCTCCTCGACCAGGGCACGCTGCTCCTTGGACACCGAGCCGTGGTGGGCGCGCGCGATGACCGCGGGCGCGCCCTGGGCGGCCCCGGAGCCGCCCATCAGCTCGGCGGGGGAGTGGTGCTCGTCCAGGGGCTCGCCGGTGGCCCGCTCGTAGGCGATCTCGTTGAGCCGGTTGCACAACCGCTCGGCGAGGCGGCGGGAGTTCGCGAACACGATGGTCGAGCGGTGCGACTGCACCAGGTCGGCGATCCGCTCCTCGACGTGCGGCCAGATCGACGGGCGCTCGGCGCCCTCCGAGCCGTCGGCGACCGGGGAACCGCCCAGCTCGCCCAGGTCCTCGACCGGTACCACCACGGAGAGGTCGAACTCCTTGCCGGACTCCGGCTGCACGATCTCCACCTTGCGGCGCGGGGAGAGGAACCGGGCGACCTCGTCGACCGGGCGCACCGTCGCCGACAGGCCGATGCGGCGGGCCGGGCGGGGCAGCAGCTCGTCCAGCCGCTCCAGGGTGAGCGCGAGGTGCGCGCCGCGCTTGGTGCCGGCGACCGCGTGCACCTCGTCCAGGATCACCGTCTCCACGCCCGTCAGCGCGTCGCGCGTGGCCGACGTCAGCATCAGGAACAGGGACTCGGGCGTGGTGATCAGGATGTCCGGCGGCCGGGTGGCCAGGGCGCGGCGTTCGGCGGGCGGGGTGTCGCCGGAGCGGATACCGACCTTCACCTCGGGTTCGGGCAACCCCAGGCGCACGGACTCCTGACGGATGCCGGTCAGCGGGCTGCGGAGGTTGCGCTCGACGTCGACGGCCAGCGCCTTCAGCGGCGAGACGTACAGCACGCGGCAGCGCTTCTTGGGGTCGGCGGGCGGCGGTGCGGAGGCCAGCTGGTCCAGGGCGGCGAGGAAGGCGGCCAGGGTCTTCCCGGAACCGGTGGGGGCGACCACCAGCACGTCCGAGCCCTCCCCGATGGCCCGCCACGCTCCGGCCTGGGCGGCGGTGGGCGCGGAGAACGCCCCCGTGAACCATCCGCGGGTCGCGGGGGAGAAGCCGTCCAGGGCTCGGTGCGGATCGCTGACCATGCGTCCATCGTGCACCCGGCCACTGACAATCGGGCCGGGGCCGGGGCGGGGGCCGCGGCCGGTGCCGTCCGGGCCGCGTGACAATGGCCGCATGGCGGAATCGCGCGAGGAGCGGGCGCGACACTGGCAGTACGACGAACTGCCCGGTGTCGATCTGCTGCGTGCCCGGTACATACGGAAGACGTTCATCCGGCACACCCACGAGCACTTCGTGATCGCCGCCATCGCCGACGGAGTGGAGGTCTTCCACCACGGCGGCGGCGACCAGTACGCGGGCGCCGGGGCCCTCGCCCTGGTGAACCCGGACACCCCGCACACCGGCCGGGCGGGCGTTCCCGAGGGCTGGCGGTACGGAGCGGTGTACCCGTCGCCCGAGGTGGTGGCCGCCATCGCAGCCGAGACCACCACGCTGCGCGGCACACCGGGGTTCGTGACGCCGGTGCTCGACGATCCGTACACCGTCCGTCTGGTGCACCAGGTGCTGCGGGCCACCGACGAGGGCAACGCGCTCGCCGCCGACACCCTGCTCCGGGTCGTGGTGACCCGGCTGCTGCGGCTGAACGGCGGGACGCTGCCGCGGCGCGAGGTGCGCACGGCGGGGGCCCGGATCGCCACCCGCGCGCGTGCCGTGCTGGAGGACCGGATGGCCGACCCGCCGACCCTGGAGCGGCTGGCCGGTGAGCTGGGCACCGGCCCGTTCGCGCTGCTGCGCGCCTTCCGGGACACCTACGGGATGCCGCCGCACACCTGGCTCACCGACGCGCGCGTGCGGAGGGCACGGCGGCTGCTGGACGCGGGGACGGCGCCGTCGGAGGCGGCCCTCGCGGTGGGGTTCACCGACCAGCCGCACCTGAACCGGCACTTCGGCCGGATCGTCGGTGTGCCCCCCGGCGCCTACCAGCGCGAGCGCAAGAACGTACAAGACGCGCGCGGCGGCCCGGCCGTACCGTCCGGGGTGTGGCAGTGGAACAGACAGAAGCACTCGCGGACGTACGGGACGACGGAGGAGGAAAGCCGGACGGCGCCGTCGTACGGGACGCCCTCGGCGTCGGGATCGCCGTCGGACTCTCCGGGTTCGCCTTCGGCGTGACCTCGGCGGGCAGCGGGCTCACCCTGCTCCAGACCTGTGCGCTCAGCCTGCTGGTGTTCACCGGCGCCTCCCAGTTCGCGCTGGTGGGGGCGCTGGCGGCGGGTGGGGGGCCGTTCACGGCCGCCGCGGGGGCGTTCTTCCTGGGGGTGCGCAACGCGTTCTACGGGCTGAGGCTGTCGCAGTTGCTGGCGCTGCCCCGCGCGGTGCGGCCGTTCGCCGCCCAGTGGGTGATCGACGAGACGACCGCCGTCTCGCTCGCCCAGCCCGGCCGGCGCAGTGCGCGCATCGGATTCGTGGTGACCGGGCTCAGCCTGTACGTCCTGTGGAACCTCACCACGCTGCTCGGCGCACTGGGCGCCGAGGCCATCGGGGACACCGGCGCGTGGGGACTGGACGCGGCAGGACCCGCGGTCTTCCTGGTGCTCCTCGCGCCGATGCTGCGCACCGGCACCGAGCGGACCGTCGCCGGGATCGCCGTTCTCCTGGGGCTGGGTCTGCTGCCCGTGCTGCCGGCCGGGGTGCCGGTCCTGGTGGCCGCGCTCGCGGCGCCGGCCGTCCTGTGGGCGCAGGGCCGGAAGAGCACCCCGCTCGGTGACACGGCGGAGGAGGACCGTTGAGCATCTGGATCGCGATCGGCGTGACCGCTTTCGGCTGCTACGCCGTCAAGCTCATGGGGCTGATGGTGCCAGCCGGGGTCCTGGAACGGCCCCTCGTGCGGCGTTTCGCCGCGCTCCTTCCGGTCGCCCTGCTGGCCGCCCTGACGGCCCAGCAGACCTTCTCCGACGGCCAGGCCCTGGTCCTGGACGCCCGTGCGGCCGGGGTGGCGGCCGCCGCCGTGGCGCTGATCCTGCGCGCCCCGTTCCTGCTCGTCGTCGGAGCGGCCGTCGTGGTGACGGCGGGGGTGCGGGCGCTGGGCGGGTGAGGCGACGGGCACGGTGCCCGGCGGCGTGCGGGGACCTGCCGACGCCGGGTTGTCCGGACGGCGTGACCACCGGCCGGGGACGGGTTCCACTCTCCCCTCCGGGAGTGCCTCCCGGAGGGGACACACCCCCCGGCGCCCACCCGTGCCGTCCTGGGACGCCTCCCAGGCCTTTGGAGCACTGGGGGAGGCACGCCTGCCCGCGGCTGCGGGCGGTTCCGCCGTCCGCCCGGTCGGCGGTACGGCCGCGCGCCACCGGGGCGCGCAGGGACTCGGTCGTCCCCGGAGAGCGGGCCTCCACCGGTGCCGCCGTCCCGGAAGCGGTGGACGAAGGGGGTGCCGTCCGGGCTCCCGCGGCGAGCGACCCCGCGGCAGGGGCGTCGGAGGCAGTGGGGCGGCTTCGGTGCCGGCCGTGGGCGCGACCGTGGGCGGAGAGCGGCGCGGCAGGTACCCCGGCCCGGGACCGTTCCCGCAGGCGGGATACTGGGCGCATGCGGTTGACGGTTTTCTGGGAGCGGATGGCGGAGCACTTCGGCGCGGGCTGCGCCGACACCTTCGCGCGCGACCATGTCATGTCCGAGCTCGGCGGGCGCACCGTGCACGAGGCGCTGGCGGCCGGCTGGAACGCCAAGGACGTCTGGCAGGTGGTCTGCGCGGTCATGGACGTCCCCGCGGAGAAGCGCTGATCGTCACGGAGGGCGCACGGGAGCGCATGGGCCCGGCCGGCGTGGGCGAGACTTGATCCGTGGCACCCACTGACGAGACCGGGCAGGCGGCCCGGCATCCCACCACGCCCGGCGCGCCGCCTCCCGCCGGGCCCCCGCCGACCCCCGTATCCGGGCCGGGCGCCCGCATGCCGCGCTGGCTGCCGCGCGCCATGGTGCTCGCCCTCGCGCTGTTCGCCTTGTTCCAGCTGGGCAGCTGGGTCTTCCACCAGCTCATCGGCCTGCTGGTCAACATCCTCATCGCGTTCTTCCTGGCGCTCGCCGTCGAGCCCGCGGTGAGCTGGATGGCCGCGCGCGGGGTGCGCCGGGGTCTGGGCACCTTCCTCGTCTTCCTGGGCGTGCTGATCGCCGCGGCGGGCTTCGTCACGCTGCTCGGGTCCATGCTGGCGGGACAGATCATCAAGATCGTCGAGGACTTCCCGGACTACCTCGACTCCGTGATCAACTGGGTCAACACGCACTTCCACACCGAACTGCGGCGCGTGGACATCCAGGAGGGCCTGCTGCGCTCCGACTGGCTGCGCAACTACGTCCAGAACAGCGCCACCGGTGTCCTGGACGTCTCCGCACAGGTCCTCGGCGGTCTCTTCCAACTGCTGACCGTGGGGCTGTTCTCGTTCTACTTCGCCGCCGACGGCCCGCGACTGCGGCGCACCGTCTGCTCCCTGCTGCCGCCCGCCCGGCAGGCCGAGGTGCTGCGCGCATGGGAGATCGCCGTGAACAAGACGGGCGGCTACCTCTACTCGCGCGGACTGATGGCGCTGGCCTCAGGGCTGGCGCACTATGTCCTGCTGGAATTCCTCGAGGTGCCCTACGCGCCCGTCCTCGCCGTGTGGGTGGGCCTGGTGTCGCAGTTCATCCCCACCATCGGCACCTATCTCGCGGGCGCCCTGCCCATGCTGATCGCCTTCGCGGTCGACCCCTGGTACGCGCTGTGGGTGCTGATCTTCGTGGTGGTCTACCAGCAGTTCGAGAACTACGTGCTGCAGCCCAAGCTGACCTCCAAGACCGTCGACATCCACCCGGCGGTCGCCTTCGGCTCGGTCGTCGCGGGCACCGCCCTGCTCGGTGCCGTCGGCGCGCTGATCGCCATTCCCGCCGTCGCCACCCTCCAGGCGTTCCTGGGCGCGTACGTGCGGCGGTACGACGTCACGGACGATCCCCGCGTGCTCGGCCACCGCGGCCTCGGCGGGCCGGGCGCCCTCACCCGCATCCGCCGGCTGCGGACCCGCCGGACGGACACGGAGCGGCCCCGGGACGGAGACACCGGGGCTTCCTGAGAGAGGGCGTCCCGCGCGACACGCCGGACCGTGGTGCCGCGCGATGCGCTTGACACAAAAATCGAACATCTATTCTCATGGAAGTGCCGGTGAGGCTCGACGGCAGGTGCTCTGCCCCGGTTCGGGCGGGAAAGCCCTCGTGTTATCCACAGGCCGGAGGTGCGTCGGGGCGCGTTGTCAGTGGCAGGCGTTAGCGTCTTTGACGTGAAGCGATCGAATCAAGCAAATCGGGTGGAACCCATGGCAGGAACCGACCGCGAGAAGGCGCTCGACGCCGCGCTCGCACAGATTGAACGGCAATTCGGCAAGGGCGCGGTCATGCGCATGGGCGACCGGACGAACGAGCCCATCGAGGTCATCCCGACCGGGTCGACCGCGCTGGACGTGGCGCTCGGTGTGGGCGGCCTGCCGCGCGGTCGTGTGGTGGAGATCTACGGACCGGAGTCCTCCGGCAAGACGACCCTGACCCTGCACGCGGTGGCGAACGCGCAGAAGGCCGGCGGTCAGGTCGCGTTCGTGGACGCGGAGCACGCCCTGGACCCCGAGTACGCGAAGAAGCTCGGCGTCGACATCGACAACCTGATCCTGTCCCAGCCGGACAACGGCGAGCAGGCCCTGGAGATCGTGGACATGCTGGTCCGCTCCGGTGCCCTGGACCTCATCGTCATCGACTCCGTCGCCGCGCTCGTACCGCGTGCGGAGATCGAGGGCGAGATGGGCGACAGCCACGTCGGTCTGCAGGCCCGTCTGATGAGCCAGGCCCTGCGGAAGATCACCAGCGCGCTCAACCAGTCCAAGACCACCGCGATCTTCATCAACCAGCTCCGCGAGAAGATCGGCGTGATGTTCGGCTCCCCGGAGACCACGACCGGTGGCCGGGCGCTGAAGTTCTACGCCTCGGTGCGCATCGACATCCGGCGCATCGAGACCCTGAAGGACGGCACCGAGGCGGTCGGCAACCGCACCCGCTGCAAGGTGGTCAAGAACAAGGTGGCGCCGCCCTTCAAGCAGGCCGAGTTCGACATCCTCTACGGCCAGGGCATCAGCCGCGAGGGCGGCCTGATCGACATGGGCGTGGAGCACGGCTTCGTCCGCAAGGCCGGCGCCTGGTACACGTACGAGGGCGACCAGCTCGGCCAGGGCAAGGAGAACGCCCGCAACTTCCTGAAGGACAACCCCGACCTCGCCAACGAGATCGAGAAGAAGATCCTGACGAAGCTGGGCGTCGGCGTACGGCCTGAGGAGCCCGCCGCCGAGCCGGGCGCGGACGCCACGGGCACCGTTCCGGCCGAGCCGGCCGCCGCAGCGGCACCGGCGGCCAAGGCCACCAAGTCCAAGGCCGCGGCGGCCAAGAGCTGACCGTGACGCGACGAACCGACTGGGCCGAGTACGAGTTCGCGGCCTCCGGTGCCCCACGGGGGAGGGGCACCGGAGGCGGCGACGGCTCAGCCGTGGACGGTGACGCGGCGTACGGCGACACCACCGGCGGGGGCGGCCCCCGCGACGGAGGCGGCGCACGGGCGGGCGGCTCGCGTGACGGTGGGCCGCGCGGTGGACGCGGGCGCAGACGCCGGGCCTTCGGCGAGGCGGCCGCGGAGGACGGGGGCGACTCCTCCTCGTCGAGGGCCGAACGGGAGGAGCCTCCGGCGGACCCGGTCGAGCGGGCGCGGGCGATCTGTCTGCGCCTGCTCACCGGGACCCCGCGCACCCGGAAACAGCTCGCCGACGCCCTCCGCAAGCGGGAGATCCCGGACGAGGCCGCCGAGGAGGTGCTGTCCCGGTTCGAGGAGGTCGGACTGATCGACGACAGCGCCTTCGCGGACGCCTGGGTGGAGTCCCGGCACCACGGCCGAGGGCTCGCCCGGCGCGCGCTCGCCCGGGAGCTGCGTACCAAGGGGGTCGACCCCACACTGGTCGACGCGGCCGTCTCCCAGCTCGACTCCGAGCAGGAGGAGGCGACCGCCCGGGAGCTGGTCGCCCGCAAGCTGCGCGCCACCCGCGGGCTCGACCGCGACAAGCGGCTCCGCCGCCTCGCCGGCATGCTCGCCCGCAAGGGCTACTCCGAGGGCCTCGCCCTGCGCGTCGTCCGGCAGGCGTTGGAGGAGGAGGGCGAGGACACGGAGTTCCTCGGCGACGAGGCGTTCTGAGCCTGCGCGGTGGCACGGCACCGGACGCTTTCCGCGCGCCGCCTACCCGGGCGGTGCGGGGACCACCGGCAGGCCCGCCGCCCGCCAGGCCTGGAAGCCGCCGGTCAGATCGGTGGCCCGGCGCAGGCCCAAGCGGTGGAGGGACTCCGCGGCAAGGCTGGAGGCGTAGCCCTCGTTGCAGACCACCACGACCCGCAGGTCGTGGCCCGTGGCCTCCGGGAGACGGTGGCTTCCCCGCGGGTCCAGGCGCCACTCCAGTTCGTTGCGTTCGACGACGAGGGCCCCGGGAATGAGCCCGTCCCGTTCCCGCAGCGCGGCATAGCGGATGTCCACCAGCAGCGCCTCACCGGTCCGTACGGCCTCGTACGCGTCCCGGGGGCCGACGCGCTCGTAACCGGCGCGCACCCGTTCCAGCAGCTCGTCGACGCCCACAGCGCCGCCGGCCGGTTCGTCCGTTCCGCTCACTGCCAGTCCTCCGGGCGTTCGACCTGCTCCAGGCGGAGAATCCGGCCGCTGCGGCTGTAGCGGCGGATCCGCGGCAGCGGCGGATAGTAGGCGTGCACGGAGATCGCGTGCCGGTCCGGGGACTCGTTGAGCACCTCGTGGACGTGATGCCGCCCGAAGGCACGCCCCTGTCCGGCCCCCAGCCGCCGTTCCCGGTCCACGCCGTCCGTGAGTTCCAGGGTTTTCCAGCCGTCGGTGGGCAGCCGCACGGCGAGCGCGTTCTCCTTCAGCTCGCCCGAGGCGGTCATGAAGGCGCCGACGGAGTCGGCGTGGTCGTGCCAGCCGGTGCCGGTGCCGGGCGGCCAGCCGATCAGCCAGGCCTCGCTGCCGCCGGGCCCGTCGAGCCGCACCCAGGTGCGCCCCTCGGGATCGAGCGGAAGGGTGGCAATCAGTTCGGGGTCGGCGGCGATACGCCGTACGAAGTCGAGGAGGTCCGCCTGTGTGGGTGCGGAGACGGGAGCCGGAACAGGGGAGGAGACAGACACGTGCACCGTCCTGGGGAGGGTTCGCGGGGGCGCGCGGCCACACGTACGAGACGGCGGGCGGCGCGCGGGAAGGGGCGGGAGACGCGAATCAGCGGGACGGGCGACACACGCAGCCCGCATAGCGGACGAGGTCCATATGGACCCTCCGCCACAGGCGCACACAGGTGTCGGTCACGAGGCGGAGTACACCACGGGGCCGCCCACCGGTTCAACTCGTCGACACCATGCGGACCGCAGGGCGGCGACCCGACGGCCGGGACCCTCAGCGTGACCCGGCCCCCGCATCCGCCCTGGCCCCTGCATCCGCCCTGCTCTCCGCATCCGCCGCGACGGGACCGCCGACCGCGGCTTCCGCCGCCGCGTACAGATCGGCCGGGCGAACCCCGCTCAGCGCTGTCACCAGGTGACCGTCGGGGCGTACCAGCAGCACGGTGTGGGCCGCCGCCCCCGGATAGCTCTCGGCCACCAGCAGTTCGGCCCGGTGCGGCAGTGCCGAGACGGCCGCTGCCAGCCGGGGCATGATCCCGGCGGACACCCAGTGCCGGCGCTCCCACACACCCGTGCCGGGTGCGATCAGCACCACCAGCAGCGCACCCCGGCCGAACCGGTCCCGCAGCCGGACGAAGGCGCCGTCCTCCGCCGTGACCCGTACGTCCGTCACCGCCGCCCCGGGAGCCGTCCGCAGGGGCGTCTCGCCCTCGAGGCGGCCGGGGGTGAGCGGCGAGTCGGCGTACGCCCCCGGCGCGCCCAGCGCGCCCCGCCCCAGGTGGCCGTCCATCAGCAGGGTGTCGTGCCCCCGCGCTGCCCCGGGAACGTAGGAGCGCAGCCCTCCGCCGCCGCGCACCAGCGGCAGCGCCTGGTCGGCGGCGCGCAGCCGGGCGGCGACGATCGCCCGGCGCTCGGTCTGGTAGCTGTCGAGCAGCGCCTCATGCGGACCGTGGTGCCAGGCCAGCGCCAGCTTCCAGGCGAGGTTGTCGGCGTCGCGGAGCCCTTCCTCCAGCCCGTGCGTGCCCAGTGCGCCGAGCAGGTGGGCCGCGTCCCCGGCGAGGAACACCCGGTCGGCCCGCCAGCGCCGGGCCAGCCGGTGGTGGACCGTGTGCACCCCGGTGTCCAGCAGTTCGTACGGCGGGGTCGGACCGCCCGTCCAGCCGGCCAGGGTCTCCCGGATCCGGCCCAGCAGCAGTTCGGGCGTGACCAGGTCCTTGCCCGGCGGCAGCAGCCAGTCCAGGCGCCACACCCCGTCCGGCAGCGGGCGCGCGGTGATCTCCCCGGCCGAGGGGCCGGAGGTGCGCCACGGCGGCGCGCGGTGCAGCAGTGCCTCGTCGTACCAGGGGAGTTCGGTGCGCAGGGCGGCCACGGCGTGACGCTCCACCGCGGTGCGGCCGGGGAAGCGGATGTCCTGGAGCTTGCGCACGGTCGAGCGCGAGCCGTCGCAGCCGACCAGGTAGCTGCCGCGCCACCAGGTGCCCGTCGAGCCCCGGGTGTGGGCGGTGACCCCCGAGGGCTCCTGCTCTATGGCGTCCAGCCGGCTGTTCACGGCGACCTCGACGAGCCGTTCGCCGGCGAGGGCGGCGCGCAGGGCGCCCGTCAGGACGTGCTGGGCGATGTGCAGGGGAGCGGGCCCGGTGTCGCCGAAGGCGACCTCGGCCGTCACCTGCTTGCGCCGCATCGACCGCCATCCGGCCCAACGGACACCGGCGTGCGCGAGCGGCATCCCGGTCAGCCGCTCCATGAGCGCGGCGGTCTCCTCGCGCAGGACGACGGTGCGCGCCGGGCGGGGCTCGTCCTTGCCCGGTCCTTCGTCGAGGACCACGCACGGCACTTCCTGGCGTGCCAGCGCCAGTGCGAGCGCGAGCCCGACGGGCCCCGCTCCGACGATGATCACCGGGTCCACGGCGCGGCGCCCCCTGCTCGAAGTGACGTCCGAAGGGACGTGGAGGAACAGGAAGATGGAGCAGGGTGCACGATCACAGAACGTATGCAACCTATTGCCGGTGCTTGCGTCAAGTGACCGATGGCCAGTGACGATCATGAAGCGGGCCAGGGTCCGTCACACCACTTGACGGTTCCTCGCACGAGTCCGGTGCGCACCGCTCCTCCGTACCGTTGAGGACGGTCGGCAACGCGACATGACTGTGGCCCGCCGGGATGCGGCGGGCCACAGTCATGTCGTGCGTCACTTCTTCGTGTCGGCCTTGTACACGTTCCCGACCTCGGCCGCGTTGAGGTCGTCCACTTCCTGCGCGCCGACGACCGCGCCCGTGCTCTTCTTGCTGCGCCTGAGCCTCGCCTCCAGCCAGCCGGCGAAGGTCGTCAGGGCGAAGTTGAGCGCGATGAAGATCACGGCCACCACCGTGAAGCTGGCGATGACGTTGGCACCGTAGTAGCCGCTCATCGTGTTGGCCGAGGCGAGCAGCTCGGGGAAGGTGAGGACGGCGCCGCCGAGGGCGGTGTCCTTCACGATCACGACGAGCTGGCTGACGATGGCCGGAAGCATCGCGGTGACCGCCTGCGGCAGCAGGATCCCCCGCATCAGCTGGCCCTTGCGCAGCCCGATCGCCATGGCAGCCTCGGACTGGCCCTTGGGCAGGGACTGGATGCCGGCGCGCACGATCTCCGCAAGGACGGAGGCGTTGTAGAGCACCAGACCCGTGACGACCGCGTACAGCGGGCGGTCGTCGGAGCTGACGTCGGTGTACTCGGCGAACAGGGCGAGACCGAAGATCATCAGGACCAGGACGGGGATGGCCCGGAAGAACTCGACCACGATTCCGGCCGGGACGCGGATCCAGGCGTGGTCGGACAGCCGAGCGATGCCGAGGGCCGCGCCGAGCGGCATCGCGATGAGGACCGCGAGCACGGCCGCCTTCAGCGTGTTCTGCAGACCCGGCCAGATGTACGTGGACCAGGCTTCGGTGCCGGTGAAGAATGGTTCCCACAGGGACCACTCCAGCTGGCCCTTGTCGTCGAGGGTGCTGAACACCCACCACAGCAGGGCGGCGAGGGCGGCCAGGAAGACCACCGTGAAGATGATGTTCCGCCGCTTGGCGCGAGGCCCCTGGGCGTCGTAGAGAACGGAGCTCATCGCTTCACCGCCACCTTCTTGCCCACCCAGCCGAGGATCAGGCCGGTCGGCAGCGTCAGAACCACGAAACCGAATGCGATGACCGCGGAGATCAGCAGCAGTTGCGCCTCGTTCTCGATCATCTCCTTCATCAGCAGGGCCGTCTCCGCCACACCGATGGCGGCGGCCACCGTGGTGTTCTTGATGAGCGCGATGAGCACGTTCGCCAGCGGACCGACGGACGAGCGGAACGCCTGGGGCAGCACCACCAGGCCCAGCACCTGGTTGAAGCTGAGCCCGAGCGCGCGGGCGGCCTCCGCCTGGCCGACCGGCACCGTGTTGATGCCGGAGCGCAGCGCCTCGCACACGAAGGCCGCGGTGTAGAGGATCAGACCGAGGACGGCGAGCCGGAAGTTGATCGTCTCGAAGTCGTCCGCACCGAGACTGACACCCAGCGTCTGGTTCAGACCCAGCGACGTGAAAAGGATGATGACGGTCAGCGGGATGTTCCGCACGATGTTCACGTACGCGGTCCCGAAGCCGCGCATCAACGGCACCGGGCCGACACGCATGGCGGCCAGCAGGGTGCCCCAGATCAGGGAGCCGACGGCGGAGAGCACAGCGAGCTGCACCGTCGTCCAGAAAGCCCCCAACAGGTCGTAATCTTCAAGAAAGTCGAACACGATCTCCCGCGCTTCCGCGTGTAGGGATGCCCACCCCGATGCGCCGCCCCGCATCCGGGGCGGCGCATCCGTCAGGCGTTGCCTCAGCTCTTGATGTCGCCGATCTTCGGCGCGGGCTCGTTCTTGTAGTTGGCCGGGCCGAAGTTGTCCTTGACGGCCTTCTCCCAGGACTTGTCGGCCACCATTTCCTCAAGGGCCTTGTTGATCTTGTCCTTGAGGTCGCTGCCCTTCTTGACGCCGATGCCGTAGTTCTCGTTGGTCAGCTTGAAGCCGCCGAGCTTGAACTTGCCCTTGAACTGGGACTGGGCGGCGTAACCGGCGAGGATGGAGTCGTCGGTGGTCAGTGCGTCGACGGCACCGTTCTGCAGACCGGGCAGGCAGGCGGAGTACGTCGGGTAGGGCTGAAGCTGCGCCTTGGGCGCGAGCTTGTCCTTGACGTTCTGCGCCGAGGTGGAGCCGGTGACCGAGCAGAGCTTCGCGTTGTTCAGGTCCTCCGGCGACTTGATCTTGTCGTCGTCGGCGCGGAGCAGCACGTCCTGGTGGGCGAGCAGGTAAGGGCCGGCGAAGTCGACCTTCTCCTGGCGCTCCGGGGTGATCGAATAGGTGGCGGCGATGAAGTCGACGTCACCGCGCTGCAGCATGGTCTCGCGGTCGGCGCTCTTCGACTCCTTCCACTCGATCTGGTCCTCGTCGTAGCCGAGCTTCTTGGCGACGTACGTGGCGACGTCCACGTCGAAGCCCTCGTAGCCCTGGGGAGTCTTCTGACCGAGACCCGGCTGGTCGTACTTGATGCCGATCTTGATCTTGTCGCCGCCCGAGGAGGACGAACCGTTGTCACCGTTGTCGTCGCCGCCACAGGCGGTCGCGGTCAGGGCGAGGGCGAACACGGCGGCCGAGGCGGCGGTGACCTTGCGGAGCTTCATGGTGCACATCCTTTGGCTGGTGAAGTGATGCGGCCCGGGCGGTGTCCGGTGACGCAGGTCGTCGGGTGCGGGGCGCGCCTCAGTGGTGCAGGATCTTCGACAGGAAGTCCTTGGCGCGGTCGCTGCGCGGATTGCTGAAGAACTGGTCCGGCGAAGCCTGTTCGACGATGCGGCCGTCCGCCATGAACACCACGCGGTTCGCCGCCGAGCGGGCGAACCCCATCTCGTGGGTGACGACGATCATGGTCATGCCGTCCCGGGCGAGCTGCTGCATGACCTCCAGCACCTCGTTGATCATCTCCGGGTCGAGCGCCGAGGTCGGCTCGTCGAAGAGCATGACCTTGGGCTCCATGGCCAGAGCCCGGGCGATGGCGACACGCTGCTGCTGGCCGCCGGAGAGCTGTGCGGGGTACTTCTCGGCCTGCGCGCCCACGCCGACCCGGTCGAGCAGGGCACGGGCCCGCTCCTCGGCCGCCTTCTTGTCCTTCTTGCGGACCTTGACCTGGCCCAGCGTCACGTTCTCGAGCACGGTCTTGTGCGCGAAGAGGTTGAAGGACTGGAAGACCATGCCCACGTCGGCCCGCAGCCGGGCGAGCTCCTTGCCCTCGTGGGGCAGGGGCTTGCCGTCGATGGTGATCGAACCGGAGTCGATCGTCTCCAGACGGTTGATGGTGCGGCACAGGGTGGACTTGCCGGACCCGGAGGGTCCGATGACCACGACGACTTCGCCACGGGCGATCGTCAGGTCGATGTCCTGGAGTACGTGCAACGCGCCGAAGTGCTTGTTGACGCTCTTCAGGACGACCAGATCGCCGGTCGCGGCCACATCTTCCTTGGCCACCGATACTTCGGTCATCGCTCTCGGGCTCCGTCCTCCTCGGTTTCGGAGGACAGTAGTAACCCGTCAGACCTGCGTCATCACATCTGAGGGGAATCTGAGCATCACGATCCGATAGCAATCGGACACCTGTCGTAGCACTTGTGAGCAGGGGTGATTCCAGCCGGGTAACGGTACCGAAGAGCAACCGGAACCCTCTTGACGCCGTCCTCGTTCATCGGCGTCACTGCAAGGTGCACGCGCCCGTGCACGCGTTCTCCTGCCCGAGGGGAGCGTACGGCCGATGAACCGAAGGGGGCCCTGGTGAGACTGCTTCTCGTCGAGGACGACAACCACGTCGCCGCCGCCCTGTCGGCGGTCCTGGCGCGGCACGGGTTCGACGTCACCCACGCGCGCAGCGGCGAGGAGGCGCTCCAGGCGCTCGTCCCCGAGGGCAACGGCTTCGGCGTCGTCCTGCTCGACCTGGGGCTGCCCGACCAGGACGGCTACGAGGTCTGCGGCAAGATCCGCAAGCGCACCAGCACACCGGTGATCATGGTCACCGCGCGGTCCGACGTGCGCTCGCGCATCCACGGCCTCAACCTCGGCGCCGACGACTACGTGGTCAAGCCGTACGACACGGGGGAGCTGCTCGCGCGGATCCACGCCGTCAGCCGGCGCACCGTCCACGAGGAGGTCATGGGCGGTACGGAGACCGGGCTGCGGCTCGGGCCGGTCCGCATCGAGCTGCCGACCCGCCAGGTCAGCGTCAACGGTTCGGTCGTCCAGCTGACCCGCAAGGAGTTCGATCTGCTCGCCCTGCTCGCCCAGCGGCCGGGGGTCGTCTTCCGCCGGGAACAGATCATCAGCGAGGTGTGGCGCACCAGCTGGGAGGGGACCGGGCGCACCCTGGAGGTGCACGTCGCCTCCCTGCGCGCCAAGCTCCGCATGCCCGCCCTCATCGAGACCGTGCGCGGCGTCGGCTACCGGCTCGTCGCGCCGGCGGCGTAGCGGGGCCGGGTGCACACGCGGCTGCTTCCGCTGCTCATCGTCCTGATGGCGGCCGTCCTGCTCGCCCTCGGCGTCCCGCTGGCCGTCAGCCTGGCCGGCGCGGAGCAGCAGAACGTCATCGTCGACCGGATCGACGACACCGCGCGCTTCGCGGCCCTCGCCCAGTTCGTCACCGAGCCCACCGACCCGACCGGCGTGGACATCAACGAGCGCCGCGAGACGCTCAGCAGCGAGCTGCACAGCTACCACACGGTCTACGGCATCCGCGCGGGCGTCTTCTACCTCAACTACTCGCCCATGGCGCACGCGCCGGACGACTGGTTCCTGCCCAGCGAGGGCGAGGTGCGCGACGCCTTCGAGGAGGCGCTGCTCAGCCGCCGCAGCCACGACCCCGAGCAGGTGTGGCCCTGGCAGCGGCGCAGCCTGGTGGTGGCCTCACCGGTCATCCGGGACGGCGACGTCGTCGCGGTCGTGGTCACCGACTCGCCCACCGGGCCGATGCGCTCCCGCATCCTCCGGGGCTGGCTGGTCATCGCCGCGGGCGAGGCGGCCGCGATGCTGCTCGCGGTCGGCGCGGCCCTGCGGCTGGCCGGCTGGGTGCTCAAGCCCGTACGGATCCTGGACGCCACCACCCACGACATCGCCACCGGGCGGCTGAAGTCCCGGGTCGCGGCGGCCGGCGGACCGCCGGAGCTCAGACGGCTCGCCCGGTCGTTCAACGAGATGGCCGACAACGTCGAGAGCGTGCTGGAGCAGCAGCGTGCCTTCGTCGCCGACGCCTCGCATCAGTTGCGCAACCCGCTCTCGGCGCTGCTGCTGCGCATCGAGCTGCTCGCCCTGGAGCTGCCCGAGGGCAACGAGGAGATCGCCTCCGTGCAGGCCGAGGGCAAACGCCTGGCCCAGGTCCTGGACGACCTGCTCGGCCTGGCGCTCGCCGAGCACAGCGAGGCCGACCTTCAGATCGCCGACATCGGCACCCTGGCCGCCGAACGGGTGGCGGCCTGGTCGCCCACCGCTGAGGCCAAGGGCGTCCGGCTGACCGGCGCCTGCCCGCCGACGACCGGGTGGGCCGACCCGGTGGCGCTGTCCAGCGCCTTGGACGCGGTGATCGACAACGCGGTGAAGTTCACACCCGAGGGCGAGACCGTCGAGGTCGCCGTCGCCTCCAACGGCGACGTGTGCACCGTCGTCGTCACCGACAACGGGCCGGGACTGACCGAGGAGGAGCTGACCCGCGTCGGCGACCGCTTCTGGCGCAGCGGCCGGCACCAGAACATCAAGGGCTCGGGTCTGGGCCTGTCCATCTCCCGGGCGCTGCTCGCGGCGGGCGGCGGCTCGATCGCGTACGAGCGTCACGAACCGCACGGGCTGCGGGTGACCGTGACGGTGCCGAGGAACGCCCCCACGGTCGAGGCGACGGGTCAGGGTTTGACGGACCGGTAGTACCGGCGGGCGCCCTCGTGCAGCCTGAGCGGGTCGGTGTAGATCGCGGTGCGCACGTCGACCAGCTGCGCGGAGTGGACGTGCGCACCGATGTTGTCCCGGCTCCTGAGCACGATGCGGGTCAGCCACTCGGTGAGGCGGGGGTCGGCGTCCGCCCGGGTGATCAGGAGGTTGGACACCGCCATCGTCGGGACGGCCGAGCCGAGCTGACTGCCCGGGTAGGCCGACTCCGGCATGTTGGTGGCGCGGTAGTGGCGTGTGGCGCCGCCCTCTTCGTGCAGCTCGGAGACGAGGCCGGCGTCGATCGGCACGAATCGGACCGCGGACTGCTCGGCGAGCGTCTTCAGACCGTCCGTGGGCAGCCCGCCCGACCAGAAGAAGGCGTCCAGACCGTGCCCGAGCCGCTCCGGGCCGGTGTCGATGCCGTCGGAGGAGGGCCTGATGTCCGTCTCCGGGTCGATGCCGGCCGTCCGGAGCACCCGGTCGGCGATGAGCCGGACGCCCGACTTGGGCGACCCTATGGCGACCCGCTTGCCCCGCAGGTCCGCGACGGAGCGGATGCCCGAGTCGGGCGCGACGGCGAGCTGCACGTAGTCGTCGTACAGGCGCGCCACCCCGCGCAACCGGTCGGCGTTCGGCCGGCCGCTCAGCCGGTACGCCTCCACCGCGTCGGCCGCGGCGATCGCGAAGTCCGCCTCCCCGGTCGCCACGCGGCGCACGTTCTCCTGCGACCCGTCACTCGTCTTCAGGCGTACGTCGAGGCCGGGCATGTGCTTGCCGAGCGAGCTGCGCAGGAGTTCGCCGTACTTCTGGTAGACGCCCGCGCGGGTGCCCGTGCTCACCGTGATCGTCCCGCCCGGCGGCTCCTCGTCCCAGGGCGCCAGCCACCACAGCAGCAGTCCGAGCACCACGACACCGGCGGTCGCGCCCCGCAGGGCCCGTCGCCTGCCGATCCGGGACAGCACGTGGGACATGCGCGCGATCCTGCCAGCCGGGGTGCCCGCTGACCAGGGCGGAGCTCACAGCGGGGCGGCCGGAGGCGGCCGCTACAGTCGCGGCATGAGTTCTTCGCCCGCCGACCTGGTCCGTGAATTCCACCGCGCCTTCGGGCTGGACGCCAGGGACACACCGTCCGAGGTCTCGCCGGAACTCGCCGCGCACCGCGGTGAGCTGTTGGCCGAGGAGGCCCGGGAGGTGGGCGAGGTGTCGGTGACCGGGCCGCTCGACCGGCTCGCGCACGAGCTGGCCGACGTGGTGTACGTCGCGTACGGGACGGCGCTGGTCCACGGGATCGACCTCGACGCGGTGATCGCCGAGGTGCACCGCTCCAACATGACCAAGCTGGGACCCGACGGCCAGGTCAGTCGCCGTGCCGACGGCAAGGTGCTCAAGGGGGACCACTACGAGGCGCCGGACGTGTCGGCGGTGCTGCGGAGGCAGGGGTGGGTGCCGGGCGGGGCGTCCTGAGCGGCGCCGGCCGGTCCGTGTTCCCCGAGCCTTCCGGCCGCTGCTGGGAGGGAACCGTCACGCCACCCCCGCTGTCCGCACCCGGCCAGGCCAGGAAGCCGCCTGGCGGGGAGTCGCCCACGCGGCGGAGGCGGTCCGCGGCACCGCCTACCCTTAGGGCATGAGCAGCATCGACCGGAGCCAGTCAGTGGGCGGCACGCGCACCTACGAAGTACGCACCTACGGGTGCCAGATGAACGTCCACGACTCCGAGCGATTGTCCGGGCTGCTGGAGGACGCGGGCTACGTCCGCGCCCCCGAGGGCTCCGACGGCGACGCGGACGTCGTCGTCTTCAACACCTGCGCCGTCCGGGAGAACGCCGACAACAAGCTGTACGGCAACCTCGGCCACCTCGCCCCGAAGAAGGCGAGCCGCCCCGGCATGCAGATCGCGGTCGGCGGCTGCCTCGCGCAGAAGGACCGCGACACCATCGTGAAGCGCGCCCCCTGGGTCGACGTCGTCTTCGGCACGCACAACATCGGCAAGCTGCCCGTCCTCCTGGAGCGCGCCCGCGTGCAGGAGGAGGCGCAGGTCGAGATCGCCGAGTCGCTGGAGGCGTTCCCCTCCACGCTGCCCACCCGGCGCGAGAGCGCCTACGCGGCCTGGGTGTCCATCTCCGTCGGCTGCAACAACACCTGCACCTTCTGCATCGTCCCCGCGCTGCGCGGCAAGGAGAAGGACCGCCGCCCCGGCGACATCCTCGCCGAGATCGAGGCCCTGGTCGCCGAGGGCGTCTCCGAGATCACCCTGCTCGGCCAGAACGTCAACGCGTACGGCTCCGACATCGGCGACCGTGAGGCGTTCAGCAAGCTGTTGCGGGCCTGCGGGAAGATCGACGGCCTGGAGCGGGTCCGCTTCACCTCGCCGCACCCGCGGGACTTCACCGACGACGTCATCGCCGCCATGGCCGAGACGCCGAACGTGATGCCGCAGCTGCACATGCCGCTGCAGTCCGGCTCCGA
Organism: Streptomyces sp. 12E; assembly: GCF_055633275.1. NCBI lineage: Bacteria > Bacillati > Actinomycetota > Actinomycetes > Kitasatosporales > Streptomycetaceae > Streptomyces > Streptomyces sp. 12E. The sequence goes on from NZ_JBVNCJ010000001.1 coordinate 5,478,159, forward strand.
CCCGGTGCTGAAGGCGATGCGCCGCTCCTACCGGCAGGAGCGCTTCCTCGGCATCATCGAGAAGGTCCGTGCCGCCATCCCGCACGCGGCGATCACCACCGACATCATCGTGGGCTTCCCGGGCGAGACCGAGGAGGACTTCGAGCAGACCCTGCACGTCGTGCGCGAGGCCCGCTTCGCCCAGGCGTTCACCTTCCAGTACTCCAAGCGCCCCGGTACCCCGGCCGCCGAGATGGACGGCCAGATCCCCAAGAAGGTCGTCCAGGAGCGCTACGAGCGGCTCGTCGCCCTCCAGGAGGAGATCTCCTGGGAGGAGAACAAGAAGCAGGTCGGCCGCACCCTGGAGCTGATGGTCGCCGAGGGCGAGGGCCGCAAGGACGGCGCCACCCACCGCCTCTCCGGCCGCGCCCCCGACAACCGCCTGGTGCACTTCACCAAGCCGGAGCAGGAGGTGCGCCCCGGCGACGTGGTCACCGTCGCCGTCACGTACGCCGCTCCGCACCACCTCCTCGCCGAGGGCGCGGTGCTCGACGTGCGCCGCACCCGCGCGGGTGACGCCTGGGAGAAGCGGAACACCGAGAAGGCGGCGCAGCCCGCGGGTGTGCTGCTCGGTCTGCCCAAGGTGGGCGTGCCCGAGCCGCTGCCGACGGTCACCGGGGGCTGCGCCGTCGACTGACCGAACCGGGACGGGGCGCATGGCTCAGTGGGCCGCCGTGGAGGAGCCGCGCGGCACGCTCCGGCCGGTCGCGCGTTCCGGCGGAACGTACGAGAAGGCACGCCGCAGGCCGTACGGAACGGCGTGCACGCACCGGTTCGCCGGGCCGCCCACCACCTGCGGTACGGCCTCGCGGAGCGCGTCCGGGACACGGACGGTCCGTGAGGCGGCGATGTCGTTCCGGGCCGCCGCAGTAGGCTGTTGATCATGCTTGTCGCCGCCGCAGTCTGCCCGTGCCCGCCGCTGCTCGTGCCGGAGGTCGCCACGGGGGCCGCCCCCGAGCTGGACACCGTGCGGGCCGCGTGCACAGACGCGCTGGGCGTGCTCGCCGCCGCCCGGCCCGATCTGCTCGTGGTCGTGGGACCGGGAGACGGCGCCGGGCCCGAGGTCTACCCGGAGGGCGCCCCAGGATCCTTCCGGGGCTTCGGCGTCGGCCTGGACGTACGGCTGGGACCGGACAGGGGCGGGCCGGCCGGGCGGGAGCTCCCGCCCGGGCTGGCGGTGGGTGCCTGGCTGCTGGGCCGCACCGGATGGGCGGACGCCCCCGTGGAAGGGCTGGCGGTGGGGGAGGCCCTCACGGCCGAGCGGTGCGCCGAGGAGGGGGAGGCCGTCGCGGGCCGGGCGGAGCGGGTCGCGCTGCTGGTGATGGGCGACGCCAGCGCGTGCCGCACGCTCAAGTCGCCCGGCTACCTCGACGAGCGCGCGGTCCCCTTCGACGCGGAACTCGCGCGCGCGTTGGGCGCGGCCGACACCGGGGCCCTGCGTGCGCTGGACACCGGACTGGCGCGCGCACTGAAGGTGTCCGGCCGGGCCCCCTGGCAGGTGCTCGCCGGCGCGGCGGCAGGGAACCCGGACCTGGAGGGAACGCTGCTCCACGAGGACGCCCCCTACGGGGTCGGCTACCTCGTGGCCACCTGGGCGTAGGGGCGGCCGTTCGGATCGGGGCGGCTCCGGGCGGCCGACGACAACGCCGCTGAGGACACCGCCGACGGAACGCGTCGGACGGCCGGGAGCCCTCGGTGCGCTCTGCGGCCGTCCGTCGGTGTGCCGCTCAGGAAGCGGGCGGCGGCCCGGCCGGCGGCGTGGTCGTGCCGCCCGCGCCCGAGCCGGGATCGTTCCTGTGCGCGAGCCGGTCCACGGCGCCCTTGGCCTTGCCCGTACCCGTCTGGATCCGGTCGCTGTACTTGCCCTTGGTCCGTTCGTCGACGGTCCTCGCCGCTTTGTCCAGGCCGTGCCGGATCTTGTCCTCGTGCTGGTGCGCGAGGCCGGAGACCTTGTCCTTGGCCGGGTCGAGTTTGGCCTTCAGGTTGTCCAGGAGACCCATGACGCACCTTCCCTCGCGGCACTCTACGTGCGGGCGCCCTCGCCAGTCTCGGTGCCGGCCGCCTCGGCGGACTGCTGCTTCGGGATCTCGACGGTGTCGGTGGCCTCGCCGGCCTCCTGCTCCGCCGGTCCAGCGGTCTCCGGCGCCTCGGCCGGCCCCTTCGGTTCCGCGGCCCCGGCCGTGCTCTCCGGGCCTGCCCCGGTCGCCGCTTCACCGGCCCGGGCCTCGGCGGTCCGCGTCTCCTCCGTGGCCTTCGACCTCCGGAAAATCCGTGCAAAAACGCCCATGTCCACTCCATACGTTACTCGTGCGGGCGGAATCCCGCGTTGCCCGGTGCGCCCGCTCGTGCGGCCCGGGCCACCGCCCTGCGCTCCGGCGGCAGGAACCTCGCAACGGGCAACGACCCGATGACCGCCGCGTCACGTAACCCGTTCGAGAGCGGGGCGGGAGGTTTGCGAGACTGGATCAGTGAGCAGCGCACCCCTCGCCCCCCGCGTCATCGCCGTCGTCGGACCCACCGCGGCCGGAAAGTCCGATCTGGGCGTCTTCCTGGCCCAGCGGCTCGGCGGCGAAGTCGTCAACGCCGACTCCATGCAGCTCTACCGGGGGATGGACATCGGCACCGCCAAGCTGACGCCCGAGGAGCGCGGCGGCGTCCCGCACCACCTCCTCGACATCTGGGACGTCACCGTCACCGCGTCCGTCGCCGAGTACCAGCGGCTGGCCAGGGAGCGGATCGACGCACTGCTCGCGGAGGGGCGTTGGCCCGTCCTCGTCGGCGGTTCCGGTCTCTACGTCCGCGGGGCCGTCGACAACCTGGAGTTCCCGGGCACCGACCCGGAGGTCAGGGCCCGCCTGGAGGAGGAGCTCACGCTGCGTGGCCCGGGGGCGCTGCACGCCCGCCTCGCCATGACGGACCCCGAGGCCGCGCGGGCGATCCTGCCGAGCAACGGCCGCCGCATCGTCCGCGCGCTGGAGGTCATCGAGATCACGGGAAGGCCCTTCACGGCCAACCTCCCGGGCCACGACTCGGTCTACGACACCCTCCAGATCGGCGTCGACGTGGCCCGCCCCGAGCTGGACGAGCGGATCGCCCGCCGGGTCGACCGGATGTGGGAGGCCGGTCTGGTGGAGGAAGTGCGCGCACTGGAGGCGCAGGGGTTGCGCCAGGGGCGTACGGCGTCGCGCGCGCTCGGCTACCAGCAGGTGCTCGCGGCGCTCGCCGGGGAGTGCAACCTCGAGGAGGCGCGGTCCGAGACCGTTCGTGCCACCAAGCGCTTCGCGCGCCGTCAGGATTCATGGTTCAGGCGCGATCCCCGGGTGCACTGGTTGAGTGGGGCCGCGGCGGACCTGACGGAACTTCCGCAGCTCGCGTTGTCGTTGGTCGAACGACCGGTTACAGCCTGATCACGTCCTGGCATCGGGACGCCCAGGCCGCCATCCGGGCCTGTGGCGCCGTGCCATCATCGAGCTTCGATCGACCAAGTGGAGTCCTAGTTGGGAGGGCGCGTGGCGATGGAGGCCGGCCCTCGCGACACCGCACACGGCACCGAACACCTCACCACCGAGCGGGGTGCACCGGAGCAGGAGACGACCGACCGCCTCAGTCCGGACGGACCGGACGAGACGCAGGGCGGCGTGACCGACGACGGCCCCGAGCCGGACGAGATGTTCGCGGGCGGTGACGAGGTCGAGGTCGAGCTGCGCCCGCAGCGCCGGCTGCGCATCTGGCAGCTAGCGCCCATCGTCGGGCTGGCCGCGCTCGGCTCCCTGATGTTCGCCTTCCCGCTCGCCTTCGACTTCGGTGACAGCGGCGCCGTGATCGCCATGCTGGGGCTGCTGATCTGCTCCTGTGCGGCCGGCTGGGGCATGATGGCCGCCCGCAGGGCGGGCTCCACCTGGCCGGGCCTGCCGCCCCGGGGCTCCGGGCGCAGACCCGACTGGCGGGTCGTGACCGCCTACACCGTGATGGTCGCCGCGGTGGTGGCCCTGGCGGTGTGGCGGGTGGCAAGGCTCCGCTGACGTCTTCCCGCGTGCGCCGGTCCGCCGACGGCGACGTGCTGTCACCGGCACGCCTTACGATCGAGGAATGAGCACGCGGATCGCCTTCCTCAAGGGACACGGCACGGAGAACGACTTCGTGATCGTCCCGGACCCCGAGAACGCCATCGACCTGTCCCCGGCCGCCGTCGCGGCCCTGTGCGACCGCCGCGCGGGCATCGGCGGCGACGGATTGCTGCACGTGGTGCGGTCCGCGGCGCACCCCGACGCGCGGGGCATGGCGGCGCAGGCCGAGTGGTTCATGGACTACCGCAACGGCGACGGCTCGGTCGCTGAGATGTGCGGCAATGGAGTGCGGGTGTTCGCGCGCTACCTCCAGCACGCGGGACACGTGTCCGAGGGGGACATCACGGTCGCCACGCGCGGGGGCGTGAAGAGCGTGCACATCGCCAAGGAGGGAGACGTCACCGTCGGCATGGGCCGGGCGCTGCTCCCCGAGGGCGACGTCACCGTGAGCGTCGGCGGACGCAGCTGGCCCGCGCGGAACGTGAACATGGGCAACCCGCACGCCGTGACCTTCGTGGACGACCTCGCCCACGCGGGCGACCTCCTCGCCCCGCCCCCGTTCAGCCCCTCGTCCGCCTACCCGGACGGAGTGAACGTGGAGTTCGTCGTCGACCGCGGCCCGCGGCACGTGGCGCTGCGGGTGCACGAGCGCGGGTCCGGCGAGACCCGCTCCTGCGGCACGGGCGCGTGCGCGGTCGCCGTGGCCACCGCCCGCCGCGACGGCGCCGACCCGGGCGCCACCGGCACCCCGGTGACGTACACCGTGGACGTACCCGGCGGGACCCTCGTGATCACCGAGCGGCCCGACGGCGAGATCGAGATGACCGGTCCGGCGGTGATCGTCGCCGAGGGCGTGATCGAGCCCGAGTGGCTGGAGAACGCCCTGCGCTGACCGGAGTGCCGTCTCGGTATCGCAGCTTCCGCCCTGTCTGCCGGATGTATTCGAAGGATGGAGAGGGTGCTCGCCCCCGAAATCATGGAAGGTCGCGGATTCGATGGCGTGAAAGGGACCTCCGGTCGACCTTCGCTCGAAGGGGTGATCCGTTTCACGCTCGGCCGGAGGCGGTCAGCCCGAGGGGGTCCAGCTCGGTAGCATCAAGCACCGGCCCGGACGGGGAGCGAACGCCGCCCCCGAGCCCGAGTCCGCCCTGGGGCGCGCCGTCCGCCGGTCCACGCAGCCGGAGGTGCCCATGAACGCGGAGGCCGTGAATCCTGCGACCCCAGGCTCTGTGACATCTGGTCACGTCACACCCGCGGGGGCGCGCAGGAAGGCCCGCCCCCGGCTCGACCTGCGTCGGCTGGGCCGTGCCGCGCTGCTCGGCCCCGCCGCCCGCGACCGGCTCCCCGACGCCATCGGGCACGTGGTCGACGCCCACCGCGCCCACCACCCCGACGCCGACCTCGAACCCCTGCGCCGCGCCTACCTCCTGGCCGAGTCCTCCCACCGAGGCCAGATGCGCAAGAGCGGTGAGCCGTACATCACGCATCCGCTCGCGGTGACCCTGATCCTCGCCGAACTCGGCGCGGAGACCACGACGTTGACCGCCTCCCTGCTCCACGACACGGTCGAGGACACGGACGTGACGCTGGATCAGGTGGGCGAACAGTTCGGCGAGGAGGTCCGCTACCTCGTCGACGGCGTCACCAAGCTGGAGAAGGTCGACTACGGCGCCGCCGCCGAGCCCGAGACCTTCCGCAAGATGCTCGTCGCCACCGGTAACGACGTCCGTGTGATGTCGATCAAACTCGCCGACCGGCTGCACAACATGCGCACCCTCGGCGTGATGCGTCCCGAGAAGCAGGAACGCATCGCCAAGGTGACACGTGACGTCCTGATCCCCCTCGCCGAACGGCTCGGCGTCCAGGCGCTCAAGACGGAGCTGGAGGACCTGGTCTTCGCGATCCTCCACCCCGGGGAGTACGAGCACACGCGCGAGTTGATCGTTCGCAACGCCGCCCGCGCGGACGACCCGCTCGCCGACGTCGCCGACGACGTGCGCAAGGTGCTCCGCGAGGCCGACATCGCCGCCGAAGTCCTCATCCGACCACGCCACTTCGTCTCCGTGCACCGCGTGTCCCGCAGACGCGGCGCGCTGCGCGGCGCCGACTTCGGCCGGCTGCTGGTGCTGGTGAACGAGGACGCCGACTGCTACGGCGTCCTGGGCGAGCTGCACACCTGCATGACCCCCGTGGTCTCGGAGTTCAAGGACTTCATCGCCGTACCGAAGTTCAACCTGTACCAGTCGTTGCACACCGCCGTGGCCGCTGCGGACGGCCAGGTCGTCGAGGTCCTCATCCGCACCCACCAGATGCACAAGGCCGCCGAGGCCGGAGTCGTCGCCCTCGGCAACCCCTACGCCGCACCGCCGGAGGAGCAGTCCGCGGGCGACGGCGAACGCGTCGACCCCACCCGGCCCGGCTGGCTCTCCCGGCTGCTGGAATGGCAGCGGGCCGCGCCCGACCCCGACACCTTCTGGTCCACCCTGCGTGAGGACCTCGCCCAGGACCGTGAGATCACCGTCTTCCGCCCCGGCGGCGGCACACTGGGCCTGCCCGAGGGGGCGACCTGCGTGGACGCCGCCTACGCGCAGTACGGCGAGGACGCCCACGCGTGCATCGGGGCCAGGGTCAACGGCCGGCTGGCGACACTGAGCACCGTCCTCGAGGACGGTGACACCGTTCAGCTCCTGATGGGCCAGGACGCGGCCTCCGAGCCCTCCCGGGAGTGGCTGGAGCACGCCCACACCCCCGCCGCGCGGATCGCCATCCAGCGGTGGCTGACCGCTCACCCCGCACCGGACGAGGCACCCGGGACCGAACCGGAGGAGGCCGCCCGGCCGCTCGCCGACGACCCCGGCCCGTCACCGGCTCCGCACGCTCCGGCCTCTGGCCGTCCCGCCACCGCCCAGGTCCTTGCCGACCGGGCCGACGCGAGCGTACGGCTCGCCGGCTGCTGTACGCCCGTACCGCCCGACGAGGTGACCGGCTTCGCCGTGCGCGGGGGCGCGGTCACCGTGCACCGGGTCGAGTGCGCCGGGGTGGCGCGCATGAAGAGCGCGGGGCGCACGGAGGTGGGCGTGCGCTGGGGTGAAGGGGCCGAGTGCCGGGTCACGCTGGTCGCTGAGTCCTTCGTCCGTCCGCATCTGCTCGCGGACCTCACCGAGGCCATGGCCCTCGAGGGCGCCGAGATCGTCTCCGCGACCGTCGAACCCCCGGACCGGCAGCAGGTGCGGCACACCTACACCGTGCAGCTGCCGGACGCCGCCCACCTGCCCGCGCTCATGCGCGCGATGCGCAACGTGGCCGGCGTGTACGACGTGAGCCGGGCCCAGCCGCAGGCCCCGGGTGTCTGACCGGAGCCCGGAGCGTCCGAGTGGCGGTGTGATGACCCGATCGGGTGGGTCGGAAGTGCGCCGTCACCGTCGCGCACGCGCGTGCTGATAGCCGTGGGGAATGCTCATCCCCCACGTTCCCGGCCCGCACGGCTGGCCGCCCCTGGACCACGGCTCCCGGCCCGAGGCGCCCGACAGCCACGCGTCCCGGGGCCGGTCCACGCACGGCCAGTCGCCGCCCGGCCGCCGCCCTAGGGGCCGAGCACCTCACCGGGGGACCGGCCGGGGGCGGAGCGCCCGCGCCGGGAGCGGTCACGCACGTAGGCGCCGGGCGGTCGCCGTGCTGCTCGCCTCCGCCGTCTCCGTCTGCCTGGTCGCCGCGCACACCCCCGCCGTCCCGCTCGGCATCGGGGACCGGCTCTTCCCGCATCTGGGCAACCCTGGATACGACGTGCTGGCGTACGACATCGCCCTCGACTACCCGGGCCGCAACGACCGGCCGCTCGAAGCCGTCACCACGATCGACACCCGTCTCACCGCCGACCTGGACCGGATCAACCTCGACTTCGCCCACGGGGAGGTCCGCTCCGTCGAGGTCGACGGAGCTCCGGCCGGCTTCGCCGCCGCCGGGGAGGACCTGGTGATCACACCCACGGACGACCCGGACGCGGGCGAGCGGACCAGGATCACCGTCCGGCACACCAGCGACCCCGTGGCCGCCGGGGGTACGTCGAGTTGATCATGGTGCACGAGCTGGCCCACCAGTGGTTCGGCGACAGCGTCAGCCCTCGTACCTGGTCCGACCTGTGGCTCAACGAGGGGCACGCCACCTGGTACGAGGCGCTGTACGCGCAGGAGCGGGGCGGCAGCTCCCTGGACGCACGGATGAAGGCCGCCTACGCGGCGTCCGACGGCTGGCGCGCGGCCGGCGGACCGCCCGCCGCGCCGAAGCCCCCGGAGCCCGGCCGGAAGACCGGCATCTTCCGGCCGAACGTCTACTCCGGCGCCGCGCTCGTGCTGTACGCCCTGCGCGAGGAGATCGGCCGCGCCGCCTTCGAGCGCCTGGAGCGCGACTGGGTCACCCGTCACCGGAACGCAACCGCCTCGACCGCCGACTTCGTCCGGCTGGCGTCCCACGTCGCCGGACGCGACCTGACCGGTTTCCTGCACGACTGGCTGTACGGGGCCAGGACCCCGCCGATGCCCGGTCACCCGGAATGGACCTCCGCGGCCCGGTCCGCGACGCCCGCCCGGCGGCCGGCCCCGCCCGTGCGTCGACCGGGCGGGAGCCGGGAATAACACGGTGACGTGGGGGCCGCACCGTGCGACCATCGTCAGGTCCGCACAGTACGGGACACGGGAATCTCCCGGGCGCCCCGGACGTTGTGGACAGTGACGGAGGGTCCCACGGACCGGCTCCGTCACCACAGAAGGTTTACCGACGACGTAAGGACCCAATGACCTCCTCTTCTTCCCCTTCCCAGGACACCAAGCGCCTCGCGCACACCTATCCCGAGGGTCTTCGGGCCGATGCCCTGATGGAAGAGGACGTCGCCTGGAGCCTCGACACCGACGGAGAGCGGGACGGCGATCAGCTCGACCGTTCCGAGCGTGCGGCCCTGCGCCGTGTCGCCGGCCTCTCCACCGAGCTCGAGGACGTCACCGAGGTCGAGTACCGGCAGCTCCGCCTGGAGCGGGTCGTGCTCGTCGGGGTGTGGACCTCGGGAACCGTGCAGGACGCGGAGAACTCCCTGGCCGAGCTCGCCGCCCTCGCGGAGACGGCCGGCGCCCTCGTCCTCGACGGCGTGATCCAGCGCCGCGACAAGCCCGACGCCGCCACCTACATCGGCTCCGGCAAGGCCGAGGAGCTGCGCGACATCGTGCTCGACACGGGCGCGGACACCGTCATCTGCGACGGAGAGCTCAGCCCTGGTCAGCTGATCCACCTCGAGGACGTCGTCAAGGTCAAGGTCATCGACCGTACGGCCCTGATCCTCGACATCTTCGCCCAGCACGCCAAGTCCCGAGAGGGCAAGGCGCAGGTCGCGCTCGCGCAGATGCAGTACATGCTGCCGCGACTGCGCGGCTGGGGTCAGTCGCTGTCCCGGCAGATGGGCGGCGGCAAGGGCGGCGGCCTCGCCACCCGCGGCCCCGGTGAGACGAAGATCGAGACGGACCGGCGCCGGATCCGCGAGAAGATGGCGAAGATGCGCCGGGAGATCGCGGAGATGAAGACCGGCCGCGAGATCAAGCGCCAGGAGCGCAAGCGCCACAAGGTGCCGTCCGTGGCCATCGCGGGCTACACCAACGCCGGCAAGTCCTCGCTGCTCAACCGCCTCACGGGCGCGGGCGTCCTGGTCGAGAACGCCCTGTTCGCGACCCTCGACCCGACCGTGCGCCGGGCCGAGACCCCGAGCGGACGGCTGTACACGCTGGCCGACACGGTCGGCTTCGTCCGGCACCTGCCGCACCACCTGGTCGAGGCGTTCCGCTCCACGATGGAGGAGGTCGGCGACGCCGACCTGATCCTGCACGTGGTGGACGGTTCACACCCGGTCCCGGAGGAGCAGCTGGCCGCCGTACGCGAGGTGATCAGGGACGTCGGCGCCACCGGCGTACCCGAGATCGTGGTGATCAACAAGGCCGACGCGGCCGACCCGCTGACGCTCCAGCGGCTGCTGCGGGTGGAGAAGCGCTCCATCGCGGTCTCGGCCCGCACCGGCCGGGGCATTCCGGAGCTGCTCGCGCTGATCGACAGCGAGCTGCCCCGCCCGTCCGTGGAGATCGAGGCGCTCGTGCCCTACACCCACGGAAAGCTGGTCGCCCGCGCCCACGACGAGGGCGAGGTGATCTCCGAGGAGCACACCGCGGAGGGCACCCTGCTCAAGGTCCGGGTGCACGAGGAGCTGGCGGCGGAACTCGCGCCGTACGTTCCCACCCCGGCCGGCTGAGCCACTCACGACAGAGTGAAGGCCCGCCCCCTGCTCGGCGCTTTCCAGGGGGCGGGCCCTCGTCATGCGCGGATCACCGACCGCCGTAGGTCTCGCTCATGTTCCGGTACAGCGCCTCGGCTTCCTCGCCGAGCTGCGGGCCCGCCAGCCAGGTGTTGTCCATCGGGCCGATGGAGGTGTTGGAGACCAGCACCGTCTTGCCGGCCAGCACCCGGAACCAGCCGCCGCCGGACGAGCCACCGGTCATGGAGCAGCCGATGCGGTACATCGTCGGCAGGTTCGAGCCGAGCGAGAACCGGCCCGGCGCGTCGAGGCACTTGAACATCTGCAGGCCGTCGTAGGGCTGCGCGGCCGGGTAGCCCCAGGCGCCCATCTCGCCCGCCTCAGCCGCGGACGGCGCGGAGAAGTCCACGTCGAGCGCGGCGCCGACCGTCTCCTCCAGGGACTTCGAGCCCCGCTCCGGCTTCACGTGCAGCACGGCGTAGTCGTACGCCGCCCCGTCGCCGCCGGACTCCGAACCGCCCTGGATCCAGCCGTTCGAGGTCGAGGCCCAGTCCGCCCACCAGTTGCCGTAGGGGGCGATCTCGGAGGCGGTCGCGTTGCCCAGGTCCGCCTCGGACTTGCCGAGGTCGTTGTAGGCCGGCACGAAGACGAGGTTGCGGTACCAGCCGCCGTCGCCGCCGGCGTGCACACAGTGCCCGGCCGTCCAGACGAGGTTGGACTCACCCGGGTGGTTCACGTCCTTGATCACCGTGCCGGAACACACGGCGGGGCCCTCGGGGGAGTCGAAGAACACCTTGCCGACCGGCGCCGCGTTCTCGTGGTACGGCGTCTTCTCGGCCTCCGCCCGGACCTGGGCCGGCTCCGGGTCGCTGACGCCTTGGGCCGCCAGCGCGTCCTTGGTCGAAACGGTCTTGTCCGCCTCCTTCGCGGACCGCATCCGCTCGGGCTTCCACAGTCCTTCGATCACCGGATTGACGAAGTCCTCGGCCTCACTGAGCCACTTGTCCTTGTCCCAGTCCTTCCAGGCGCCGTCCTTCCACTTGTCGACGTCGATCCCGTGCTCCTTGAGCCGGTCCGCGATGTCGGACGGGATCTTCACCTCGCCGCCGCCGCCGCCGTCGTTGTCGGCGGTCCGGGAGGCGGTGGCATCGGGCTTGTCGTCCGCCTCGTCCTTCCCGGAACCGCCGCACGCGGTCGCGGTGAGCGCCAGGGCGGTGACGAGCCCGGCGGCGGTGAGGACGGTGCGACGGCCACGCCCGAGTGGCGCGGACACACGTGTGGAACGCATGGTGCGATGACCCCCGTTGAAGCGAATGAATGCCCTGCCGCGTATGCCTGCTCCGTTCGGGCTCCGACACCGGGTGCCGGAGCCCCGCCCGGTCCCGCACGCGCGGCGGCGTGCGGGACCGGGCGCGCCGGTCACTGACCGGCGAACTTCTCGCTGACCGCGTCGTACACGCCCTTGGCCTCGTCACCCAGTCGCGGACCGGCCAGCCAGCCCGACGTCACCGGGCCGATGGAGGTGTTGGACACCAGCGCAGGCTTCCCGTCCGAGCCCGTCGCGACCCAGCCGCCACCGGACGAACCGGCGGTCATGCTGCACCCGATGCGGTACATCGTCGGGTCCGACTCGCCGAGCGACAGCCGCCCGGGCTCGTCCTGGCAGCGGTACAGCGTCTGGCCGTCGTACGGCGGGGCGGCCGGGTAACCGATCGCCGTGACCTCCTCCACCTCCGGCACCGCGGGAGCGCCGAAGTCCACCGGTAGCGCCGAACCGACCGTCTCCTCCAGCGACTTGCCGTCGCTGCCCTTCTCCGGCGTCACATGGATGACCGCGAAGTCGTACGAGGCGCCGTCACCGCCCGTGGAACCGCCCTGCTCGATCCACTGGTCCGAGGTCTGCGCCCAGTCACCCCACCAGACGCCGTACGGAGCGATCTCCTCCTTCGTGGCGGTCTCCAGCTCCTTCGCCGACTTGCCCGCGTCGTTGTACGACGGCACGAAGGCGATGTTGCGGTACCAGCCGCCCTTCTTGCCCGCGTGCACACAGTGGCCCGCCGTCCACACCATGTTGGACTTGCCCGGGTTGGCCGGGTCCTGCACCACCGTGGCCGAGCAGACCATCGTGCCCTCGGGCGAGTCGAAGAACACCTTGCCCGCAGCGGGGGCGTTGGCGTGGTACGACGGCGCGACGGCCTCCGCCTGAACTGGTTCCGGAGCCGGATCCGTCACACCCTGGTCACCGGAGATGTCGCTCTCGTCGACCTCCTGGTCCGGCTCCTCGGCGTCCCGCATGCGGTCCGGGTCCCACAGGTCCTCGATGATCGGGTTGACGAAGTCCTGCGCCTCACGCAGCCAGTCGTCCTTGCTCCAGTCCTTCCAGGCGCCGTCCTTCCACTTGTCGAGGTCGATCCCGTGCTCCTTGAGCCGGTCCTTGATGTCCTCCGGGATCTTGAGCTTGCCGTCGTCGGCCGCGGCGGTCGCGGAGGCCCCGGCACTCGCGTCGGTGTCCCCCGACCCGCAGGCGGTGGCGGTGAGGGCGAGCGTCGAGGCGAGCGCGACAGCGGTCAGAACGGGGGAGGTCCGGCGCGTCCGCCCCCTTCGGCGAGCGGTGGACGACGGCCGTATGGATCGCATGATCTGACTCCCCCTGGGATGGACGTACTTGGTGCTTGGACCGCGCTTCCACTCCCTGAACCGCACGGAGTTCGGGGGCGCTTCCACGGCCTTCGGGAACGGCACCACACACTATGCGCTCGCCGTGGGAGACGCCCGACGGAACGGCAACGGTTCGGCTACAAGCCGCCTGACCTGGTCGATCATCCATAGATGAGCCGATTTGAGGCCGCCGGGCCCCGAGCCGCCGGCCCATGGGGCCGAAGATCCCGGAGCAACCCGTAACCCGGTGGGCGGTCCGCGGTTGGTAGCGGTGGAGGGTCCGCTGCCCGCACGCGGACGTCCCGTGCCGTGGCGCGGAGGGAACAACAGGGGAGGACGGGGGACGGTGGCGGAATCCACGTGCGAGGGGCGGGGAACCTATGCCCTGCCGATCGTCCCGGTACGGGCGCGCGGGATGACCACCGAGGGCGCGGACGGGCGACGCTGTCTGGACTGCTTCTCCGGTGCGGGAACCCTCGCCCTCGGGTACAGCCACCCCGTCGTACTGGAGGCGGTCCGCGGCATCATCGACTCGGGCGTGCCGCTCCCCGTTCCCGGTCTGGCGACCCCGGTGAAGGACGCCTTCGTCACCGAACTGTCGCGTACCCTGCCGCCCGGATCCGCCGAACGCGCCCGCGTGCGCTTCTGCGGACCGGGCCGCGACGACGCGGTGGCGACCGCCCTCCGGCTCGCACGGACGGCGACCGGACGAGCCGGTGGTGAGCGCGGTGCCGGACTCGCCGACCGACAGCCGGCCGGGGTGATCGTCGAGTCCGTGCGGGACGACGGCGGGGTGCGCCCGGCGTCGGACGCCTGGCTGCGGCGGCGCACGGCCGACCGGTCCGTCCCGCTGATCGTCGACGGGACACTCACCGGGCTCGGACGGACCGGCGCCTTCCGGGTCGTGGAACACAGCGGTATCACACCGGACACGATGGTGCTGTCCGGAGCGGTCGGGGGCGGTCTGACCCTGGCCGTCGTGGTCCACCGCGACGACCTCGGCCCGCCCGCCTCCCGCACCCACGTCGGCAACCAACTCGCCGTGGCCGCGGGCACGGCGACCCTCGCCCACATCCGCGAGAACGGCCTCGCCGGACGCGCGGCCACCCTGGGTACCCGCATGCTGAACCGACTCCGGACGCTCGCCGACGAGTTCGCCTGCGTGGGGAACGTGCAGGGGCGGGGGCTGCTGACCGGGGTCGACGTGGTGGATCCGGAGGCACCGCCCGGGGACACGCGCCGGTACCCCGCCGCATCCGAACTCGCTGCCGCCGTACGGCGGGAGTGCCTGCGAAGCGGTCTGAATCATCGACCTCGGCGGTCCCCGCATGCGCGTCGTACGACTGCTCCCGCCCTTGACGATCACGGAGGAACAGGTGACCACGGTCCTGGACCGACTCGCCGACGCCCTCCACGCGGCGGCCCGTGACCACCCGCACGGGAAGCACCGCCACCCGGGCCGCCGTCACGCACCGACGGGCTGACGACACGGAGCCCCGCCCCCGCCACCGCACCCCTTTCCGAGGACCCGCCTTGCCCACGATCCCCCCACCGGCAGACCGCACCGAGCCCTTGGTTCCCCAGCAGGAGCGAAGCCCGTCCCGCACCGAAGGGCTCGGAAGCACCGGCACGAGTCCCTTGGACCACCCCGACCCGCACAAGGCGGCCCAAGTCGCGGCCATGGAGAACCTCCTGCGCTGCTGGGTACGCGAAACCGGCCTGCCCACCCCGGACGGTGCCACCTTGCGCCTTCCCCTGACGGCCAGCGGCGTGACCCTGCTCGTACCCGTTCTGTACTGGTCCCCGACCGGCTGGCACCGCTTCGGCCCTCCCCGCCTGGCCGACGTCCCGGACCCCGCCCCACCGGTCGACGCCGTCCTGCTCGCCGCCCTCCTCGGCAGGGAGAACGCCGGCCTCCCGGGGTCGGCGCGTCCGTCGGCGGGCGACGGCACCGACCTGGCCGCGCGCGTCGCCGACTCCGTACGCCGTGTCGTCGTCTTCGTCACCGACCGGCGGGAGAACACGGCCGACCACCCCGACCTCTTCCTCACCGCCGAACAGTCACTCGTCCTCGGACATCCGCTGCACCCGGACCCGAAGAGCCGCGAGGGCCTCTCCGACGCCGAGGCACAGCGGTACTCGCCCGAGTTGCGCGGCTCCTTCCCCCTGCACTGGATGGCTGTCGCCCCCTCCCTGCTCGCCACCGACTCCGCGTGGACCGAGCGTGGACGTCCCGTCACCGCGGCCCGCCTCACCACACGGCTGGCCGGCACCGGGTTGTCGCTGCCCGACGGCTACACGGCCCTCCCCATGCACCCCTGGCAACTGCGCCAGGTCCACCTCCGTCCCGAGGCCGCCGCCCTGCTGGACGCCGGGCTGCTCCGCGATCTCGGCGGCCACGGCGCCCCCTGGCATCCCACCTCCTCCGTACGCACCGTCCACCGGAGCGGCGCCCCGGCCATGCTCAAGCTGTCGCTGGGCCTGCGCATCACCAACTCCCGCCGGGAGAACCTCCGTAAGGAGCTCCACCGGGGGGTCGAGGTCCACCGTCTGCTGCGCACCGGACTGTCCCAGCGGTGGCGGGCCGCGCACCCCGGCTTCGACATCATCCGGGACCCGGCCTGGATCGCCGTGAACACACCGGCCGGTGACCCCGTGCCCGGACTCGACGCGGTGATCCGGCACAACCCGTTCCAGCCGCACGACGACGTCACCTGCGTCGCCGGACTGGTCTCGCCGCGGCCCCGCCCCGGTGGCCGTACGGGTCCCCGGCTGGCCGAGATCGTCACCCGCCTCGCCGCCCGCACGGGGCGGCCGTCCAGCGCCGTCGCCGCCGAGTGGTTCCTGCGGTACCTGGAACACGTGGTGCGGCCTCTGTTGTGGCTGGACGGCGAGGCCGGCATCGCCCTTGAGGCGCATCAGCAGAACACCTTGCTGCTGCTGGACGCCGACGGCTGGCCCGCGGGCGGACGCCACCGGGACAACCAGGGCTACTACTTCCGCGCGTCACGACGCGCGGAACTCGACGCCCGGCTGCCCGGCATCGGCGAGCACAGCGACACTTTCGTCTCCGACGAGGTCACCGACGAACGCTTTGCCTACTACCTGGGCGTCAACAACGTCCTCGGGCTCATCGGCGCCTTCGGCTCCCAGCGCCTGGCCGACGAACGGCTGCTGCTCGCCGCCCTCCGCCGGTTCCTCACCGGAGTGTCGACCGGACCGGCCCGGACGCGCAGCACGCTGCCCGCCCGTCTGCTGGACTCACCCGTCCTGCGCTGCAAGGCGAACCTGCTGACCCGGCTGCACGGCCTCGACGAACTCATCGGCCCGGTCGACACCCAGTCCGTCTACGTCACCATCGCCAACCCCCTGCACTCGTGATGTCCGACCACATCGGTGACTGGGGCCCGATCAGGACCTCTGCAGGTCTGTTTCAGCTGGTCCCCGTCCGTGTCGAACGCGATCTGCCTCTTCTGGCCCGGTGGATGAACGATCCGGCCGTCGCCCTGTTCTGGGAACTCGCCGGACCGCCGGCCGTGACGGCCGACCATGTGCGGTCCCAGCTCGCCGGTGGGGGACACAGTGTTCCGTGCCTCGGCGTCCTGAACGGAACGCCGATGAGCTATTGGGAGATCTACCGCGCGGATCTCGATCCCCTGGCCCGCCACTACCCGGCCCGACCGCACGACACCGGACTCCACGTCCTCATCGGCGCCGCCGGAGACCGGGGGCGAGGCCTCGGCAGCGTCCTGCTCAGGACGGTAGCCGACCTCGCCCTCGCAAGGAGGGCCGCTTCGCCACGCGTCGTCGCGGAGCCCGACCTTCGCAACATCCCCTCCGTCACCGCCTTCCTCAATGCCGGCTTCTACTTCTCGGCCGAGATCGACCTGCCCACCAAGCGGGCCGCCCTCATGGTCCGGGACGGCTCCCTGCGCCGTCTGATGTAGCGCTCCGTCACTGTGCTCTCACAACTGGTACACCGCTCACACCGCCGCGGTTCCCACTCGCGCCGCGGCAATGTCCTGGCCGCAGGTCCCAGCGCGATCCGTCCGTCCCTCGCCCCGGTGATTCCGCAGCCCTCACGTCGTCCGACAAAGGAGCCCCGCCTTGATCGCGTCCCCAGCCCCCCGCCGTGATCGCACGAATGTCAGCGCCGGGTCGTAGGGTGGTCGCGCTATGACGAAGCCCTCACTCTCCGAACTCCTGCACGCCGCCGTCGCCGCCGTCGGCGGCACGGAGCGCCCCGGCCAGGTGGCCATGGCCGAAGCCGTCGCCGAGGCGATCGACGACGGAGCCCATCTGCTGGTCCAGGCCGGTACCGGCACCGGAAAGTCGCTGGGCTATCTGGTGCCCGCGCTCGCGCAGGGGGAGCGGGTGGTGGTGGCGACGGCCACCCTGGCCCTGCAGCGCCAGTTGGTGGAGCGGGACCTGCCGCGCACGGTGGAGTCACTGCATCCGCTGCTGCGCCGCCGCCCGGAGTTCGCGATGCTCAAGGGCCGCTCCAACTACCTGTGCCTGCACCGGCTGCACGAGGGCGTGCCGCAGGACGAGGAGGAGGGGCTCTTCGACCAGTTCGAGGCGGCAGCCCCCACCAGCAAGCTGGGCCAGGACCTGCTGCGCCTGCGTGACTGGTCGGACGAGACGGAGACCGGAGACCGGGACGACCTCACGCCGGGTGTGTCCGACCGGGCCTGGTCCCAGGTGTCGGTGTCGTCACGGGAGTGCCTCGGTGCCACGAAGTGCGCCTACGGCGCCGAGTGCTTCGCCGAGACCGCCCGCGAGCGCGCCAAGCTCGCCGAGGTGGTCGTCACCAACCACGCCCTGCTCGCGATCGACGCCATCGAAGGCGCGCCGGTGCTGCCGCAACACGAGGTGCTGATCGTCGACGAGGCCCACGAGCTGGTCTCCAGGGTCACCGGGGTCGCCACCGGGGAGCTCACCCCCGGGCAGGTCAACCGCGCGGTGCGGCGCGCCGCGAAGCTGGTCAACGAGAAGGCCGCCGACCAGCTCCAGACCGCAGCCGAAGGGTTCGAACGGCTGATGGAGCTGGCCCTTCCGGGTCGGCTGGAGGAGATCCCGGAGGACCTCGGATACGCGCTCATGGCGCTGCGCGATGCCTGCCGCACCGTCATCTCCGCCATCGGCAGCACCCGCGACAAGTCCGTCCAGGACGAGGACGCGGTCCGCAAGCAGGCGCTGGCCTCCGTGGAGAGCGTCCACGACGTGGCGGAGCGGATCACGAACGGCTCGGAGTGGGATGTCGTCTGGTACGAGCGGCACGACCGCTTCGGAGCGTCCCTGCGCGTCGCGCCCCTGTCCGTCTCGGGCCTGCTGCGGGAGAAGCTCTTCACCGATCGCTCCGTGGTTCTGACCTCCGCGACCTTGAAGCTGGGCGGCGACTTCAACGGCGTGGGGGCCTCACTGGGGCTCGGGCCCGAGGGTGTCGAAGGCGATGACCTTCCCCGGTGGAAGGGCGTCGACGTCGGTTCGCCGTTCGACTACCCCAGGCAGGGCATCCTCTACGTCGCGAAGCATCTGGCGCGCCCGGCCCGTGACGGTGACCGCGGGGACATGCTGGACGAGTTGACCGAGCTGATCCAGGCGGCGGGCGGCCGCACCCTGGGGTTGTTCTCCTCGATGCGGGCCGCCCAGCTCGCCGCCGAGGAGCTGCGCTCCCGCATCCCGGAGTTCCCGATCCTCCTCCAGGGCGAGGAGACGCTCGGCGAACTGATCAAGAACTTCGCGGCTGATCCGAGGACCTGCCTCTTCGGCACCCTGTCGCTCTGGCAGGGTGTCGACGTACCGGGTCCGAGCTGCCAGCTGGTGGTCATGGACAAGATCCCCTTCCCGCGTCCGGACGACCCCTTGATGAGCGCCCGCCAGAAGGCCGTGGAGGAAGCCGGCGGCAACGGCTTCATGGCCGTCGCCGCCACCCACGCGGCGCTGCTGATGGCACAGGGTGCCGGCCGTCTCGTACGCGCCTCGGGCGACCGGGGCGTGGTGGCCGTACTGGACCAGCGGCTGGCCACTGCCCGGTACGGCAGCTATCTGAAGGCTTCGCTGCCCGATTTCTGGTACACCACGGACCGCAACCAGGTCAGGAAGTCGCTGGCCGCGATCGACGCGGCGGCACAAGGGGCGGAGGCCGGTACGGCGGTGCAGTGAGGGAGGTGGCGTGCTGCGGCACGCCACCGACCGGCAGCAGCAGCCGGTCCGTCCGGACAGCACAGGACCCCGGAACCGGCGCAGGGGTCCCGGGGCCCGGTCAGGGGCGGGGCGGCGTTCCGGGCCGTCCCCGCGTCGTGCTCAGACGCGCCGCAGAACGGCCACCACCTTGCCCAGGATGGTCGCGTCGTCGCCAGGAATCGGCTCGTAGGCCGCATTGTGCGGAAGTAGCCAGATATGGCCGTCCTCCCGCTTGAAGCGCTTGACGGTCGCCTCACCGTCGAGCATGGCCGCGACGATGTCCCCGTTCTCGGCGACCGGCTGGCGGCGGACCGTCACCCAGTCGCCGTCACAGATCGCGGCCTCGATCATGGAGTCGCCCACGACCTTCAGTACGAACAGCTCACCATCACCGACGAGCTGCCGGGGCAGGGGGAAGACGTCCTCGACGGACTCCTCGGCGAGGATCGGGCCACCGGCGGCGATACGGCCGACCAGCGGTACGTAGGACGCGGCCGGCTTGCCGGCGGTGTCCGTGGGCTGCACGGAAGCGGCCTGGTCGGAACCCCGCACCTCGTAGGCGCGCGGACGGTGCGGGTCGCGACGCAGGAAGCCTTTGCGCTCCAGGGCCATCAGCTGATGGGCCACGGAGGACGTGCTGGAGAGACCGACCGCCTGGCCGATCTCGCGCATCGACGGCGGGTAACCGCGACGCTGCACCGAGTCCCTGATGACCTCGATCACCCGGCGCTGGCGGTCGGTGAGTCCGGAGCTGTCCGCCCGGATGCCGGGAGGTCGGCCCGGCAGGGAGCGCTTGTGCCCCTCGGGATTCGTGGCTTCGTTCATCGCATGCACCGGCTCGATCCGGCCCTGGGGGCGGTCCTGGGCAGTGATGGCGGCACTGTCTGCGGTGGTGGTCACGTCGGCCCCTCTCGATGGTCTCCCTGCAGCACAACGGTAGTTGCTTTCGAAAGGTTGCGCCAAACACACGTTCGAGTGAAAAAAAGCGAATTGGCGTACGCAATCTCTCGCCGGGGTGTATTGGTCGCCGCACTTCCTGTCGGACAAACGGACCGATTGTTGTACTCTTCACCGCCGAGGCGACGGCCTCGCGGTTGCGGACCTCAGTCTGCCACCGGGTGCCCCGTGGCGCGTGAAGCGGCCCGCGCTCTCTTCGGGAGTGGCGCATCCCCTCCCTGTCTCCGGTGCGGCGCCCCCGCCGTGCGACGGCCTGGTGTCTCCTGCCAGCCTTGGCGCACGCGACACGCGTGTGGGTGTGGATGTATGAGCCAATCCCCACATCTAGTGGTTGGATTGCGGCAGCGGCCCAGAAGTTGTGGTCCCCCGGGTCTTCGGGTCTTCCGAGATCGCCTATGCTGGTGCTGCTTCGTGAGGCCCGAGAGACCTCGCGAGGCTGTGGAGTCTGCTGTGAGGAGGGTTGGGAGTTCATGCACTGCCCCTTCTGCAGGCACCCCGACAGCCGTGTCGTCGACAGTCGTACGACCGACGACGGCACGTCGATCCGCAGGCGCCGCCAGTGTCCGGACTGCTCCCGTCGTTTCACGACCGTGGAGACGTGTTCGCTCATGGTGGTCAAGCGGTCCGGAGTCACTGAACCCTTCAGCCGCACCAAGGTCATCAACGGTGTGCGCAAGGCGTGCCAGGGGCGGCCCGTCACCGAGGACGCCCTCGCCCAGCTCGGGCAGCGCGTCGAGGAGGCGGTGCGGGCCACCGGGAGTGCCGAGCTGACCACCCACGACGTGGGGCTGGCCATTCTCGGCCCGTTGCAGGAACTCGACCTCGTCGCCTACCTGCGGTTCGCGTCCGTCTACCGGGCGTTCGACTCGCTGGAGGACTTCGAGGCCGCGATCGCGGAGCTCAGGCGGGTGGAGCGGCCCGTCGCGGGCGACGGGGACGGCGAAGGAGCCGGCCCGGAGGGTCGGGAAGACGACGGCGGGCCCGGCGGGACCGCTCAGGTCCCCGAGCCCGCCCCAGCCGCCGGCTGACCGGAGGGCCGGCCCGGCACGCCAGATGCGGGGACCGGCCGGGCGGCGGCGATGAGAAGACCTGCTGCGGGCAGACGAGTGGGCGCCCGCAGCATCAGACAGAACACCGTGCCACGGGAACAATCGGGGCACTTCAGGGCGTTTCGCCCGTACAGGGAGGCGGCATGACAGAGACGGCGAGCGGTCCGGCACGGAGTCCCCGCGCCAAGAGCAACAAGGCCGGCAAGGGACTGCGGGTGGAGCGCATCCACACCACTCCCGGAGTCCACCCGTACGACGAGGTGGCCTGGGAGCGCCGTGACGTCGTCATGACCAACTGGCGCGACGGCTCGGTCAACTTCGAGCAGCGCGGCGTCGAGTTCCCCGACTTCTGGTCGGTGAACGCGGTCAACATCGTCACCAGCAAGTACTTCCGGGGAGCCGTGGGCACCCCGCAGCGCGAGACCAGCCTCAAGCAGCTGATCGACCGCATCGTGAAGACGTACCGGAAGGCCGGTGAGGACCACAGCTACTTCGCCTCGCCCGCCGACGCCGAGATCTTCGAGCACGAGCTGGCGTACGCCCTCCTGCACCAGATCTTCAGCTTCAACAGCCCCGTGTGGTTCAACGTGGGCACGCCCCAGCCGCAGCAGGTCTCCGCCTGCTTCATCCTGTCCGTCGACGACTCCATGGAGTCGATCCTCGACTGGTACAAGGAAGAGGGCATGATCTTCAAGGGCGGCTCCGGCGCCGGTCTGAACCTCTCCCGGATCCGTTCCTCCAAGGAACTGCTGTCCTCCGGCGGCAACGCCTCCGGCCCGGTCTCCTTCATGCGCGGAGCCGACGCCTCCGCCGGAACGATCAAGTCGGGCGGCGCCACCCGCCGCGCGGCCAAGATGGTCGTCCTCGACGTGGACCACCCGGACATCGAGGACTTCATCGAGACCAAGGTCAAGGAAGAGGAGAAGATCCGCGTCCTGCGCGACGCGGGCTTCGACATGGACCTGGGCGGCGACGACATCGCGTCCGTCCAGTACCAGAACGCCAACAACTCGGTCCGCGTCAACGACGAGTTCATGCGGGCGGTCGAGCAGGGCGGCAAGTTCGGCCTGCGCGCCCGGATGACCGGCGAGGTCATCGAGGAGGTCGACGCCAAGGCGCTCTTCCGCAAGCTCGCCGAGGCCGCGTGGGCCTGCGCCGACCCGGGCATCCAGTACGACGGTGTCATCAACAACTGGCACACCTGCCCCGAGTCCGGCCGGATCACCGCGTCGAACCCGTGCAGCGAGTACATGCACCTGGACAACACGTCCTGCAACCTGGCCTCGCTGAACCTGATGAAGTTCCTCAAGGACGACGGTCAGGGCAACCAGTCCTTCGAGACCGAGCGCTTCCAGAAGGTCGTCGAGCTGGTCATCACCGCGATGGACATCTCGATCTGCTTCGCGGACTTCCCGACCCAGAAGATCGGCGAGAACACCCGCGCCTTCCGTCAGCTCGGCATCGGCTACGCCAACCTCGGCGCCCTGCTGATGGCGACCGGCCACGCCTACGACTCCGACGGCGGTCGCGCCCTCGCCGGCGCCATCACCTCCCTGATGACGGGCACGGCGTACCGGCGCTCCGCCGAACTCGCCGCGATCGTCGGCCCGTACGACGGCTACGCCCGCAACGCCGACGCCCACAAGCGCGTCATGAAGCAGCACGCCGACGCCAACGGCACCGCCGTACGCATGGACGACCTGGACAGCCCGGTGTGGGCCGCCGCCACCGAGGCCTGGCAGGACGTGATCCGCCTCGGCGACAAGAACGGCTTCCGCAACGCGCAGGCGTCCGTGCTCGCCCCGACCGGCACCATCGGTCTGGCGATGTCCTGCGACACCACCGGTGTCGAGCCGGACCTGGCGCTGGTGAAGTTCAAGAAGCTGGTCGGCGGCGGCTCGATGCAGATCGTCAACGGCACCGTCCCGCAGGCCCTGCGCCGCCTGGGCTACCAGGAGGAGCAGATCGAGGCGATCGTCGCCCACATCGCCGACCACGGCAATGTGATCGACGCCCCCGGTCTCAAGCAGGAGCACTACGAGGTGTTCGACTGCGCCATGGGCGAGCGTGCCATCTCCCCGATGGGCCACGTCCGCATGATGGCCGCGATCCAGCCCTGGATCTCCGGCGCCATCTCCAAGACGGTCAACATGCCGGAGACGGCGACCGTCGAGGAGGTCGAGGAGATCTACTTCGAGGCCTGGAAGCTGGGCGTCAAGGCGCTCGCCATCTACCGCGACAACTGCAAGGTCGGCCAGCCGCTCTCCGCGAAGACCAAGGAGAAGGAGAAGGCCGAGGTCACCGAGAAGGCCGAGGAGACGATCCGGGCCGCGGTCGAGAAGGTGGTCGAGTACCGCCCGGTCCGCAAGCGCCTCCCGAAGGGCCGTCCCGGCATCACCACCTCCTTCACGGTCGGCGGCGCCGAGGGCTACATGACCGCCAACTCCTACCCGGACGACGGTCTCGGCGAGGTCTTCCTGAAGATGTCCAAGCAGGGTTCGACGCTCGCGGGCATGATGGACGCCTTCTCCATCGCCGTCTCGGTGGGCCTCCAGTACGGCGTGCCGCTGGAGACGTACGTCTCGAAGTTCACCAACATGCGCTTCGAGCCGGCCGGTATGACGGACGACCCGGACGTGCGGATGGCGCAGTCGATCGTCGACTACATCTTCCGTCGCCTGGCGCTGGACTTCCTGCCCTTCGAGACGCGCTCCGCGCTCGGCATCCACTCCGCCGAGGAGCGTCAGCGCCACTTGGAGACCGGTTCGTACGAGCCGTCCGACGACGAGGTCGACGTCGAGGGCCTGGCCCAGTCGGCGCCGCGGACCCAGGAGCTGAAGGCCGTCGCCACGCCGAAGGCCGAGGCCGAGGTGGCCAAGCCGGCCCCGAAGCAGGCTCACACCAGCGCCGAGCTGGTGGAGATGCAGCTGGGCATCCAGGCCGACGCGCCGCTGTGCTTCTCCTGCGGCACGAAGATGCAGCGCGCCGGTTCCTGCTACATCTGCGAGGGCTGCGGCTCGACCAGCGGCTGCAGCTGACGCGTCCGGGCGCTGCCCGGCTGCGAGGGAACGACTGAGGGCGGTGGCGCCGGTGTTCCGGCGCCACCGCCCTCGGCGTTCCCGAGGGTCAGGCCCGGCGCGCCGCCCCCATCACACGGGTGAAGGCCGCCGGTTCGCCCTCGAACCCCTGGACACCCGGGCGGAACTCCCAGGGCCCCGATCCGTCCCGGACGAACTCCGCGACCGTCGCCGCCGTGGCCCCGAGGACACCGCCGAAGTCGTCCTCGGCCAGCACGGTGTAGCCCTCGCGGATGCGCAGACCGGGATTGCCCACCCCGGAGAACGTCCGTCGTCCCTGGTGCTGCTGCAGGACGACGCCGACCACCACACGCGCGTACCGCTGGTCGAGCCGGTCCAGTTCCAGCGTCATGACCTCGTCGTAGCCGAAGCCCTGGCCGTCCTTGCTGTCCCGGTTGAGCGTGATGGTGCCGTCGGGGGAGCGACTGTCGAAGTGCACCACGTAGGCGGGAGCGCCGTGCGGTTCGTCCGCCGTGTAGGACGCGGCGACGAGGTCCAGGTCGGTGGAGGGCTGTCCCGACGGACTCGGGTCCCACCTCAGCGCGATCTCGACCTTGCGGATGCCCTTGTTGAGGCCGTTCACCAGTCTTCCCCTTCCCCGTGACCGTCCTGCCCGCTCACCCCAACTGCCGGGTGTTCCCGTCAGGTTGTCCATCCTGCCACGCATGTGGCGGCGGACGCCGGTAAGCAGTCACCCCGAGAGCGACCGGTGCCACGCTCCCTGGCCTTACGATGGCGCGGTGCTGGTCAAGTGGATTCGCTGCACCGTGGTGGACCGCCGCGGGTTCGAGCGGGGGCAGCGGAAGTGGGCGGGGCTTCTGGGGGAGCCGGGGTTTCGCGGGCAGGGCGGGGGATGGAGCCGGGGGCGGCCGGACGTGGCGCATGTCTTCTCCTTCTGGGAGAGCCGGGCCTTCTACGACTCGTTCATGGCCCGCTCCCACGACCGGCTCGCCTCGGCCCAGTCGGGCACGTTCAAGGACGTCCAGGTCAGGCTCTTCGACCACCGCTTCGACGTGAAGACCGGCTTCGAACCGCGTTTCACGGACGCCGACCTGCTCAGGGTGGCGCTGTGCCGCGTGCACGAGGAACGGTCGGAGCACTTCGTGCTGATGCAGGAGAAGGTCTGGAACCCGGCCATGGCCGGGTCGCCCGGCATGGTCCGGGGACTGTTCGGGGAGGCGCCCGGGCACGAGTTCCTGGTGCTGTCGATGTGGCGGTCGGCCGCCGAGCACGGCAAGTACCGCACCGAGCGGGTGGAGCGCCTGGCGCTGAGGGCGCAGACGGAGGCCGACGTCGCGGCCCTCACGGGGGACATCGTGGAGATGGAGTCGGCCTGGACGGTGTGACGCCCGGAAATGGAACGGTGCGCGCCGGTGTGACGAGGAGTGCGGGATGTGTGTGACCTACGCCGTATGGGGACCGCGCGAGTGCTCGTCCGGCCGTCACCCGATCTAGGGTTTTGGCATGGCACGACCACGGCGCATCGTCCTTGTCCGACACGGCGAATCAACGGGCAATGTTGATGACTCCGTTTATGAACGCGAACCCGATCACGCCCTGGCCCTGACCGCGCGGGGCAGACAGCAGGCGGAGGAGACGGGGGAGCGGTTGCGGGAGCTCTTCGGTCGTGAGCGCGTCAGCGTCTACGTCTCCCCCTACCGCCGCACGCACCAGACGCTGAGCGCCTTCCGGCTCGACCCGGAGCGGATACGCGTGCGCGAGGAGCCGAGGCTGCGCGAGCAGGACTGGGGAAACTGGCAGGACCGTGAGGACGTGCGCCTGCAGAAAGCCTACCGGGACGCCTATGGGCACTTCTTCTACCGGTTCGCCCAGGGGGAGTCCGGAGCCGACGTCTACGACCGGGTCGGCGGCTTCCTGGAGAGCCTGTTCCGCAGCTTCGAGGCCCCCGACCACCCCCCGAACGTCCTGATCGTCACCCACGGGCTGGCCATGCGGCTGTTCTGCATGCGGTGGTTCCACTGGACCGTGGCGGAGTTCGAGTCGCTGTCGAACCCGGGGAACGCCGAGATGCGCGTACTCGTTCTGGGAGAGAACGGCAAGTACACCCTCGACCGGCCCTTCGGGCGCTGGCGGGATCCGGAACCCTACGGGATCACCGGATAGACAGAGGGTCACCGGATAGAGTGGCAGGGCGATGACCGCTGATTCCTCTCCCGCCGGGCGCCTGGACCGCGCCCTGGCCAGTCTGCGCGGCGTGTCCGTGGGGGACGCGCTCGGCTCCCAGTTCTTCGTGCCGGTGAACTACCCGCTGCTCAAGCGCCGCGAGCTGCCGCCAGGACCCTGGCAGTGGACGGACGACACGGAGATGACGTGCTCCGTCGTCTCCGTCCTGGCCGCACACCACCGGATCGACCAGGACGCCCTCGCGCTGTCCTTCGCCACGCACCACGACTTCGACCGGGGCTACGGGCCCGCGGTCAACCGGCTGCTGCGGCTGGTCCGCGAGGGCGGCGACTGGCGGGAACTCGCCGCCGCGCTCTTCGACGGGCAGGGGTCGTGGGGCAACGGCGCCGCGATGCGGGTCGCGCCGTTGGGCGCCTGGTACGCGGACGATCCGGAGCAGGCCACCCATCAGGCCGAGATCTCCTCCTACCCCACGCATCAGCATCGTGAGGCCGTGGTCGGCGCCATGGCCGTCGCGGCGGCGGCCGCGCTGGTCGCATCCCCCGGCGGGCCGCCCGGCTCGGAAGCCCTCCTCGACGGGGTCATCGCGCTGGTGCCCGCGAGGAGCGCGGTCGGCGCGGGGCTGCGCAGGGCCCGGGACATGCTCGACTACGGCGACGCGGCCACCGTCGCGGCCGTGCTCGGCTGCGGACGGCGTACGACGGCGCATGACACCGTGCCCTTCGCGTTGTGGTCGGCGGCCCGGGCTCTGGGCGACTACGAGCGGGCGTTCTGGACGACCGCGCAGGTGGGCGGGGACGTCGATACGACCTGTGCGATCGTGGGCGG
Source organism: Streptomyces sp. 12E (assembly GCF_055633275.1). Taxonomy (NCBI): domain Bacteria; kingdom Bacillati; phylum Actinomycetota; class Actinomycetes; order Kitasatosporales; family Streptomycetaceae; genus Streptomyces; species Streptomyces sp. 12E. Next base: position 5,505,451 of record NZ_JBVNCJ010000001.1, read on the forward strand.
CGTGGTCGCCGCCGAGGGCGCGGGGGCACCGCCCGCCGAGTGGGCCGACCGGGTCGAGCCCCTGCCGGACTGGATGCGGGCCGCGGTCTGAGGGCGGGGGCCGGACGCGGCCTCCTTCCGGGGACTTCGCGGGCGGTATTCAGAACTCTCCGTACATCCCGGGAACTCTCCGTGACCGTCCGTCCGTTGTCGGGACATCCGCCGTGTGAGGCGTGAGGCCTGACGCGTGCAGATGCGTCTGTCGTGCGGGAGCGGTGCGGGGGAGGGACCGTGGTGGTCATGAAGGCGTTGCTCGGGGTCCTGCTCGCCCCGATGAGTACGGGTCTGCCCGGCGTTCGCCGGCCGGGTCCGAAGACATCGGCCGGCGAGCCGCCGGGCAGGCCTCGCGGTGTCCCCTTCTCAGCCGACGCCCGGTCCGGCCGAGCCGGACAGCGCCTCCAGGTCGCTCTTGCGGACCCGGATGACGAACCACGCGGTGGCCAGGGCGAGTACGGCCATCGCGGCAGCCGGGACGAAGGCCGTGGAGATGCCCTCGGTGAGCACCTCGTGGCCCCAGGGAGCGGGCAGTTGCTGCGTCTGGGCGAACTCCGCCTTCTGCTCCGGCGTTCCTTCGGCGAGGAAGCCGGGTACCTGCTTCTCCGCCTCGTCCTTGCTGGCCGTGCCGAACACCGTCGTCAGGAGGGCCAGTCCCACCGAACCGCCCACCTGCTGAGTCGCGTTGAGCAGCCCGGACGCGGCGCCTGCCTCATGCTGGGCCACCCCGGAGACAGCGGTGAGCGTCAGCGTCACGAAGTTCAGTCCCATGCCGAAGCCGAAGACCAGCATGGGACCGAGGATGCCGCCGACGTACGAGCTGTCGGAGCTGATCAGCGTCTGCCAGGCCAGTCCGGTCGCAGCGAGCGCCGACCCGACGAGCATGAACGGCTTGGGGCCGAACACGGGAAGGAACCGCTGCGACAGACCGGCTCCGAGTGCGATCACGACCGTCACCGGCAGGAAGGCGAGACCGGCCTCGATCGGACTGTATCCGAGCACGTTCTGTACGAAGAGGACGATGTAGAAGAACATGCCGAACATCGCCGCGGCCAGGCTGAGCATGATCACATACGTGCCCGAGCGGTTGCGGTCGGCGAACATCCGCAGCGGGGTGATCGGCTCCTTGGCCCGGGACTCGACCAGCGCGAAGGCAACCAGCAGGACCACGGCGGCCACGAAGGAGCCGATGGTCAGACCGTCCCGCCAGCCTTCCTCCGCCGCGCGGATGAAGCCGTAGACGAGGGAGGCCATACCGGCCGTCGAGGTCACCGCGCCCGCGATGTCGAAACGACCGGTGTGCCGCTCGGACTCATTGATGTACAGCGGTGTGAGTACGGCTATCAGCAGGCCGATCGGCACATTGACGAAGAGCACCCACCGCCAGTCGAGCCACTCGGTGAGCATGCCGCCCGCGAGCAGGCCGATGGCGCCGCCGCCTGCGGAGACCGCGGCGAAGATACCGAAGGCGCGATTGCGCTCGGGCCCTTCCGGGAAAGTGGTGGTGATGAGCGCCAGCGAAGTGGGCGAGGCGATGGCGCCGCCCACACCCTGCAGGACGCGCGCGGCCAGCAGGTGCCACGGTTCCTGGGCGAACCCGCCGAGCAGCGAGGCGAGGGTGAACAGCAGGATGCCGGCCATGAAGACACGGCGACGGCCGAGGATGTCGCCGGCCCGGCCGCCGAGCAGCAGCAGGCCACCGAAGGTCAGGGTGTAGGCGCTGATCACCCAGGTGAGATCGGTGGTGCTGAACTCGAGAGCGTTCTGGATGTGCGGCAGCGCGATGTTCACAATCGTCGAGTCGAGGACCACCATGAGTTGGCAGGCCGCGATGACGGTGAGCGCGATGCCGGGACGTCCGTCCCGGCGGGCCGCACCTGGCTTCTGGTTCTGGACTAAAGGAGAGGTTGTCACTATGGGTCCCCCACGAGTACTTCAGTGAACGCTCGCGTTCACTGTTGAGGCAACGGTATGAGCCCCTGACAGTGAACGCAAGCGTTCACTTAATGCGTTGTCGCTCGGCGCGTCCCCCTCGGTCGCCGTGCGGCATGCGCCTCATCCCCGAATGCCCGCTTCCTCTGCTCGTTGGAGAGAGTTCAGATGGTTTCTTCGAGCTGGGTGGCCGCCCAGGACCGGACGGTCGCGCCCCGCCGCCGTGGTGCCGTGCTGGAGCGCGCGATCCTCGATGCCGCCCTGGAGCAGCTCAGTACGGTCGGCTGGAACGGCCTGACGATGGAGGGTGTCGCCGCGGGCGCCCAGACCGGAAAGGCCGCCGTCTACCGGCGCTGGCCGTCCAAAGAGGACCTGGTCGCCGACGCGCTGCGGGCCGGGCTGCCGCACTTCGGCGCGGCGCCGGATCTGGGCAGCGTGCGCGAGGATCTGCTGCACCTGTGCCTGCGGGCGCGTGACGCGATGTTCTCCCGGCCGGGGTGTGCTCTGCGCTCGGTGATTCACGAATGTGACACCTACCAGGCCGAGCGCTTCCACGCCGTCATCTTCGACGGGGTCGTGGAACCCACCGTAAAGATGCTGCGCGCCGCGATCGAGCGTGGAATCGAGCGGGGGGAGGTGCGTGCCGACGCGGCGAACGGATATGTCTTCGATGTCATTCCGGCGATGATGATGTATCGCTCGAAGATGTGCGGCAGCGAATGGTCGGACGCCGATCTGGAGGAGATGATCGACCAGTTGATGATTCCGTTGCTGCGGCCGACCGGCTCCTGACCGTGGTTTCCGCGAGTCGCCGGCACTGCTCGGGGACCGGGGTGTCGCGGGCCGTCGCGGGCGGCGTACGCTAAGGGCGCCATGCCGTACGAACCACCTACTCACACCGTCGAGCGCTCTCTGCGCGCCACGACCGGGGCGAAGATCGTTGCAGGTGTCGACGAGGTGGGGCGCGGCGCGTGGGCCGGCCCCGTCACCGTCTGTGCGGCGATCACCGGACTGCGTCGGCCCCCGGAGGGGCTCACCGACTCCAAGCTCCTCACCGTCAGGCGGCGCACCGAGCTCGCCGAGACACTGCGGAGCTGGGTGACCTCGTACGCCCTGGGGCACGCCTCCCCCGAGGAGATCGACGCCCTGGGGATGACGGCCGCGCTGCGACTGGCGGCGGAGCGTGCGCTGGGGGAACTGCCGGTCCGGCCGGATGCGGTGATCCTCGACGGCAAGCACGACTATCTCGGCACGCCGTGGAAGGTCCGTACGGTCATCAAGGGCGACCGGTCGTGTGTGGCCGTCGCGGCGGCCTCGGTGATCGCCAAGGTTCAGCGCGACAAAATGATGGCCGAACTGGGCGTCGACCATGCAGACTTCGGTTTCGCGGACAACGCCGGGTATCCGTCACCCGTGCACAAGGCCGCACTGGAGGTCCGGGGGCCCACCCCGTACCACCGATTGTCGTGGGCGTATCTTGATGCGCTGCCCCAGTGGCGGCACCTCAAGAAGGTCCGCGGCTGGACAGAAGGGCGCGTTCCGGAAATCGAGGGTCAGCTCGGCTTCGACTTCTGACGGATCGCTCGCACTGATGTGCCACCCGGCGGCGCGAGCCGTGCCAACGTTTGATAAAAATCAGCTCATGCCTCTCATTCCCGAGGAGCCTCAGATTCACGAGAGTGCCCAGGGTCCCCGCACCGCGCCGACCCCTCGCCCCGTACCCGGTCCCCGCCCCGCGGCTCCGTCGCGTCCCGGTCGCCCCGGCCCGCCGCGGCCCGCGCCGCCGGTGCAGCGCGCGTCGCGCGACGCGGCCAAGCCCGTTCCTCCGGGCCCGCCCGCCACCCCGCAGCTCCAGTTGATCCCGGCCTCGGTCCAGGGGGCGCTCGACGCCGCCGAAGAGGCCGTGGACCTGCTGCTGGACTCGGGCCGCGCCCCCGGCGACGTACTGGTGATCACCACCGGAGAGCCGCATCCGTGGGCCACCCACGAACTGTCCTTCGGCGAAGCCTCCTACTGGGCTCAGCACGACGCCGGTGACGACGTCTTCTACACGGACGCCAAGGTCGCCGAGCGTGCCGGTGTGCGCCCCGTCGTCGTGGTCGCCGTCAACGGAGGCCCGGAATCCACGGCTGTTTCCGCCCTGTCGGTGGCGCACGCCCGGGCCGGTTCCCTGCTGATCGTCTGCGGTGATCCGCAGCGCATCAACTCGGTGCTGGGCGCGGGCGTCTGAACCGTCACCCCGGCGTCCGGCCGGGTGCCGAGGGGAGACGCGGATGCCGAGGCCGTGGCGTTCGCGCGATCGGGGGCCCGGCGTGCCCGGGGCCGGAACGGCCGATGCTCCCGCGTCTGCGCCGTCCCGGTACCGGGACGGGGCCGGCACATCATGCGGGTGCGACGCGGCGCACTCGCACCACTCCGTGATGCCCGGATGCCCGGGCGGCGTCTTCGTGACGTCAGCGCGCCGCCGCGCGGCGCAGAACCTCCGACGCGGCGCCACCCGTGCGCGGCCGGGGCGGCGTCGCGGACGTGGCGAACGGTTCCGGTGCCGAGCCGGCGCTGGGATGGCGGCCGCCACGCCCCTCGCCGAGGACCTGCCACCCGTCACGGGTCAGCGTGATGTACGCCCCGCAGCGCAGCCCGTGCAGGGTGCAGGCGTCCCGCAGGCCCCACATCCAGGCGCCGTCCTCCTCCGTCCAGCGCGCGTCGCCGTCGCGGCAGTAGAGCAGGACGGCGGTGCGCACCGGGGTGCGGCGGCGCAGGTCGTGCGGGATCACCCGGCGCAACTGGTCCAGCAGCACATTGCGGAGCAGCCAGCCGTCCGCGGAACTGGTACGCCGGGTGAACGATGCGCTCGCCCGCACGCGTTCGTCCGGATCGAGCACGGCGACGACCGCGGTCGCCGGACCGGGACGGTGCCGGGCGTGCAGACCGCTGACGACCTCCCGCGGACTGCCCAGCAGCGGGATTCCCGCGGCGGCCCACTCCGCAGGTTCGAGCACACGGTTGGCGGAAGCGGCGGACGTCGACAGCGATGCCGCCGAGGACGGAGCGAATCCGAAGGTCACGGTCCTCCCTTCGGCTACGCCCGGACTGCGGGCAGGGTCGGATTCGGGGGAGCGCACCCGCAACGGAGCCCTACCTGAGCGGCGGGCGAGCCGTGCGGGTGCTTCCTTCAATTCTTCCTGTCGAACTTGAATGCGGCAACGAGCAATTGAGGTGGCGGTCCGGTATCGGATGTTCCACGGTTAATATCCCCACCCGTCGGGCGGGTCGAACCATCAGCCCTGTACGGCCAGCACCAGCGGCAACACGCCCTGTGCGCCGGCCCGCCGGAGCAGACGCGCCGCGACCGCGAGGGTCCAGCCCGTCTCCGTATAGTCGTCCACGAGGAGAACCGGGCCCCGCGCCTCGGCCAGCGCGGTGGCGAGGTCGGCCGGCACGGTCAGCGCCCCGTCGAGGGCCTTGAGGCGCTGGGCGCTGTTGCTCCGGGGGGCGGGGTGCGCCTCGCTCGTGTAGGCCATCGACCCCAGCAGCGGCAGCCGCCCGATCTCCGCGATGCGCGCCCCGAGCGAGTGGATCAGCCGGGGCCGGCTGCGAGAAGTGAGGGTGACCACCCCCACCGGCCGGGGCTGGGGATCCGCCACCCCGGGAGCCCAGCCGCCGGGCCCCTTGGCCCAGTCGGCCAGCACGCCCACCACGGCCCGGGCGACGTCGTCCGGCACCGGCTCGTCCGGTGCCTGCGGCGCGAGCATTGGACGCAGCCGGTTGCCCCAGCCGATGTCCGACAGACGCCCCAACGCCATGCCCCGGGAGGCCTGTTCCCCCACCGGGATGCGTCCCTTGAGGTCCATGCCGATCGCCGGAAGCCCGGTGGGCCACATCTTCCGGGGCTCCACCTCGACGCCCGCCCGGCCGAGGTCCACGCGGGCCGCCTCGAGGGCGGTCGAGGAGGCCTCGGGGGTGTACCGCGCGCCGGCGCAGTTGTCGCAGCGTCCGCAGGGCTTGGCGCCCTCGTCGTCCAACTGGCGCTGCAGGAACTCCATCCGGCAGTCCGTGCTCGCCGCGTACTCGCGCATCGCCTGCTGTTCGGCCTTGCGCTGGCGCGCCACCCACGCGTACCGCTCGGCGTCGTACGTCCACGGCCGCCCGGTCGCGATCCAGCCGCCCTTGACCCGCCGCACCGCCCCGTCCACGTCGAGCACCTTGAGCATGGTCTCCAGGCGGGAGCGGCGCAGCTCCACCAGCGGCTCGAGGGCCGGCAGCGACACGGGCCGGTCGGAGCGCGCGAGGACCTCGAGCGTACGGCGGACCAGGTCCTCCGGGGGGAAGGCGAGCGACGCGAAGTACTCCCAGATCGCCTCGTCCTCCTTCCCCGGCAGCAGCAGCACCTCGGCGTGCCGGACACCGCGTCCGGCGCGGCCGACCTGTTGGTAGTAGGAGATGGGGGAGGACGGTGAGCCGAGGTGCACCACGAAGCCCAGATCGGGCTTGTCGAAGCCCATGCCGAGCGCGGAGGTGGCGACCAGGGCCTTCACCTTGTTGGCGAGCAGATCCTCCTCTGCCTGCTGCCGGTCGGCGTTCTCCGTCCGTCCGGTGTACGAGGCGACGGTGTGACCGCGCTGCCGCAGGAAGGCGGTGACCTCCTCGGCGGCGGCCACGGTGAGCGTGTAGACGATCCCCGAACCCGGGAGCTCGTCCAGATGATCGGCGAGCCAGGCCATCCGGTGCGCCGCGTCCGGCAGGCGCAGCACGCTCAGGCTCAGACTCTCCCGGTCCAGCGGGCCCCGCAGCACCAGCGCGTCCGACGAGCCTCCCGTGCCCAGCTGCTCCGCGACGTCGGCGGTGACGCGGGCGTTGGCGGTCGCGGTGGTGGCGAGGACGGGCACGCCGTCCGGGAGATCGGCGAGCATGGTGCGCAGCCGGCGGTAGTCCGGGCGGAAGTCGTGTCCCCAGTCGGAGATGCAGTGCGCCTCGTCGACCACTAGGAGCCCGGTCGCGGCGGAGAGCCTGGGCAGCACCTGGTCGCGGAAGTCCGGGTTGTTCAGCCGCTCCGGACTCACCAGCAGCACATCGACGTCGCCTGCGGCGATCTCCGTCTGGACGGAGTCCCATTCCTCGCTGTTGGAGGAGTTGATGGTCCGGGCGCGGATTCCGGCTCTGGCCGCGGCCTCCACCTGGTTGCGCATGAGCGCCAGCAACGGGGAGACGATCACGGTGGGACCGCTGCCCCGCGCCCGCAGCAGCGAGGTGGCCACGAAGTAGACCGCGGACTTGCCCCAGCCCGTACGCTGCACGACCAGGGCCCGGCGCTTGTCGGCGACCAGCGCCTCGATCGCCCGCCACTGGTCCTCGCGCAGCCGGGCCTCGCCCGAGGCGTCCCCGACGAGGCGGGCGAGAACCGCGTCGGCGGCGGTGCGCAGATCCGCGTTGCTCGTGTGCTCCATGGGTCCATCCAACAGGACACCACTGACACACGGGTGGGTGCGCGGGAACGGCCCCACGGCACTGAGGTCGATGACATGTCCCTGGTCAGACTTATCCACAGGGCAAAGCGGAGATTCGCAATTCGCGAGATCGTCTTCGCATGACGAATCACGGCGAAACCACTGGATCCCCCGAAAACGGTGACATCTCGGGGTGTGGCACGGGTCCCCGGACAGCCGGCGGCGAAGACCGGGCACCGCGTCCACAGGACATCACCCGCACCGCGTACGGCAGCGGAGACGACGGACAGCAGGTCACCCTGCGCTCCCCGGCCGAGCTCGCCGACGCCCTGCCCTACCTGCTCGGCTATCGCCCCGAGGACAGCATCGTGCTGGTCGCCCTGCACGACAAGGCCGGACGGGGCCGGTTCGGCGGCCGCGCCCGGCTCGGTATCCCCGCCCACCCCGACGACTGGCCCGCCGCGGCCCGGCAGCTGATCCACGGCCTGGTGACGGGCAGCGAGCGCCGGGGCGCCCGACCCGAGCAGATGATCGTCTTCCTCTGCCACGAACCGGCCCGGGGCGAATCCGGCCGGCAGGTCAAGGAGCGGCTGGGGCCGCTCGCTCGCACCCTGCGCCTGGAATGCGGTGCCCTGGACATCCCGGTGGTGGAGGCCCTGTGCGTCTCGGACGGTCGCTTCTGGTCGTACTGCTGCGACGACGAGGACTGCTGCCCGGCCGAGGGGACACCGATGGGCCTGCCCGGCACCTCGGTGCTGGCCGCCGCCGCCACCTATGCCGGGCTCCAAGTCCGCGGCACCCTGCGCGAACTGCGCGCCAGGCTCCAGCCGTGGGAGCACTCCGCCGCCCGGGAGCAGGAGGCCGCCCTGGACGCCGCCGGTCTGGCGCTGATCCCCAGGATCCTCGACGCGGAGGGCCGGCGCGAGGTCGCCGAGGAGACCCTGGGGCTGGCCGGGCGGATCCTGGCCCGACTCGCCGACGCCCCGCCTGTGCCCGGCACGCTCCCGGCGGATCTGCGGGACGACGAACTGCTCGGGCACGACGAGGCCGCGGCGCTGATCCTCGGCCTGCAGGACCGCACGACCCGCGACCGCGCGGCCGAGTGGATGGAGGGCGCAGAGGCGGGCCCGGCCCTTCGCCTGTGGCGCGCCCTGGCCCGCCGCTGCGTCGGGGCGTACCGCGAACACGCCGCGGCGCCCCTCACCCTCGCCGGGTGGGTCGCCTGGTCCACCGGTGACGAACTGGAAGGCCGGGAAGCGCTCGCCATGGCCCTGGGCGCCGATCCCGACTACCTCTTCGCCCGGCTTCTGCACCAGGCCTGCAACGAGGGACTGGATCCGGAGTCGATCCGCCGCTGCCTGCGGTCCGAGCGCGAGGGCCGTGGAGGGGCGACGTCGGACGAACCGGCGGCCGTGGCCACGGAGCCGCGGCGGCGGGACGACTGCGAGCCGTCGGCTGCCGAATCCGGGAATCCGGATCCCACGGCGGTGCCCACACCCCGTCGGCGTCGTACGCGTGCTCCCGGCACCGGCAGCGCTCTTTCCCGCCGGCTTCGTACGGAAGGCCGCCGACCGGGACGGCGGGTTCCACCTCCGCGTGCCTCGGCGGTGAGCGTCCGCCCCGCGGCGGACGGCGGCACGTGCCCCGGCACGGCGGGTCCCGGCACGGGGCGTCGCCGCGGTACCTCGCAGCCGGGCGCGCGGACCGGTCGCCGGGGCGGCGACAGGGAGGGGTGAGTGAGCGCCGGAGCCGTGCCCGTCGGGTCGGCGCCGGCCTTCACGGAGGCGTGGCGGTCCGCTGTCCGTGTCTCCCTCGCTGACGGAGGTTCCCTGTTCGAGCGAAGTCGGGAGCGGGGGAGAAACCGGGAGCGGGGAGGCGTCCGCCGACGCCGGGCCGCGCGACCTTCCCGTCCGCCCCGGACGGTCGTCACCGTGGACGCTGTTCTTCCCCGTGTCCCTGACCGAGGCCCGCCTCGTCCCGCACCCGGGCGCGCCTCCCGAGGGGGCACGGACCGAGCGGCCGGCGCGGCTGCTGGGCGGCTCCGGTCCGGACTCGGGCTGGGGTCGGTGCGGAACGGGCGTGAAGGAGGCGGGTCACAGTCTGTGGCCGACCACGCTCGCGGGGTCCGTCCCGGCGGCCCGGCCCGGAGGGTCGCGCTGCGACCGGTGCGCAGCGTCCCACTGGGCGAGATGGGCCCGACGGGACCGCGTGCGGCGGGCGCCCCTTCCGCCGCACGGACCGGCCGGCTCGGTCTCGCCGTGATCGAGGAAGCGGCCGGGGGCTCCGGTCGGGAGCCCGACCCGGTGGCACGCCCCCGCCGGACGACGGGGAGAGCACGGCGGCGGACCCGCCGGACCGAAGTGGATCAATTGACGTCACGACCCGGGAAGGGAGTGTTTATCGTCAGGAAGACGACTATGATCGCCGCATGCCCTACGACCCGTCAGCCTTTCCGCCCTTCGCCGTCACCGTGGACCTGGTCGTGCTGACCGTACGTCGCCATGCCTTGTGTGCGCTGGCGGTGCGCCGGGGCGAGGCGCCGTTCCAGGGGTGTTGGGCCCTGCCCGGCGGCTTCGTACGGGCCGACGAGGATCTGGCGCAGGCGGCGGCCCGGGAACTGGCCGAGGAGACGGGCCTGCGGGTGCACGACCCCGCCGTCCCCGCCCAGGACAACGGCGCTCACCTGGAACAGCTCGCCACCTACGGTGATCCCGAGCGCGACCCCCGGATGCGGGTCGTGAGCGTCGCCCACCTCGCCCTCGCCCCCGACCTGCCCGCGCCCCGGGCGGGCGGTGATGCCAGCAACGCACGCTGGGCGCCCGTCGAGGAGCTGCTGCAGCAGGGTGGTCACGGCCGGGACGGCGAGCCGGTGGCGCCGCTCGCCTTCGACCATGCCCGGATCCTGTCGGACGGAGTGGAACGCGCCCGCTCCAAGATCGAGTACTCGTCGCTGGCGACGGCCTTCTGCCCGCCCGAGTTCACCGTCGGCGAGCTGCGCCGGGTCTACGAGGCGGTCTGGGGCGTGGCGCTCGACCCGCGCAACTTCCACCGCAAGGTGACGGGCACGCCGGGCTTCCTGGTCCCCACCGGTGGCACGACCACCCGGCAGGGTGGTCGCCCCGCCCAGCTCTTCCGGGCCGGCGGAGCCACCCTGCTCAACCCCCCGATGCTGCGTCCCGAGGTCTGACGCGGGACGACCGGGCCACGCCAACGGGCCCGGCTGGGGATGCCCTTCCCCTCCACCGGGTCGCGAGATGCCCGGAAAACCCGATATGGCGCGCTATCTTGCATCGGGTGATCCAGGCCACCGGACTGACCAGCAGCCCCCGCAAAGAGCTTCCGCCCGCCGTCGACGACGTCTCCTTCGAGGCGCACGCGGGCCGGGTCACCGCACTGCTCGGAGCGCCGGGCGCCGGCAAGACGACGGCGATCCGGCTCATGCTCGAACTCCAACGCGGCCGTGGCATCACCTACTTCAGGGGCCGCCCGCTGCACCGCATCCCCCATCCCTCCCGCGAAGTCGGCGTGCTGCTCGGTGATGTGCCGGGCCACCCCGCCCGCACCGTCCGGGGGCACCTGCGCATGCTGTGCGCCGCCGCGGGGGTCCCGGCCCGCCGGGCCGACGAAGTCCTCGAGGCCGCAGGGCTCGTGAGCCTGCGCGACGAGCGCCTGGGCATCCTGTCGCGCGGCATGGACCGCCGTCTGGGACTGGCCTGTGCCCTGCTGCCGGACCCGCACACACTCGTGCTCGACGAGCCCGCGCGAGGGCTCTCCGTCGCCGAGAACCGCTGGCTGTACGACACGCTCCGGGCGTACGCGGCCCAGGGCGGCACGGTGCTGTGCAGCACGGCCGACCCGAAGGAGGCCGCGCGGATCGCGGACCACGTGGTCACCCTGGAACGGGGAAGGCTCGTCGCCGACCAGGAGGCGGCGGACTTCTCGCGGACCCGGCTGCGCCCCCGGGTCGCCGTCCGCAGCCCGCACGCCGCCCGTCTCTCCGCCCTGCTCGCACAGGAGGCCCGCGCCACCCGGCGGTCCGTGGAGGCCGTGCACGAGGGCGGCAACCGCCTCCGCGTCTACGGCAGTACCTGTGCGGACGTCGGTGAGATCGCGTTCCGAAACGGCATCGTCGTGCACCAACTGGCCGACGAGGTAGGCGACATGGGTCCCGGCGCCGGGGCGAGCGACCCGGTGCAGGGCGACCCGGCGGCCCCGGCCGACGCCGCCGGGGAACCCGTGCGGCCGGACCCCGACGTGTCCCCGCCCGCGGACGACGCGGCACGCGATCCGGACCACCGTCTCGGCGCCCCGGCCGGCGAAGGACCTCCCGCATCCGCCGTCCCGGCCCGGAGGACTCCGGACGCATCCGTCGCCTCGGAGGCCCCCCAGGCCCCCGAGGCCCGCTCGCGCCGGACCGCCCGCGCGCACGACGCCGCCGCAGGGCTTCCCCCTTCCGTCTCCGTCCGCCCCGCCCCCAGGCCCCTTCGTCCGCTGCGCTACGAGATCCGCCGCGCCACGGGTGTCGGCACGGGGTTCCTCGTCGGGGCGGCCGTGCTCGTCGTGTCCGCGCTCACCGCCGTACTGCTGGCGCGGGTCGGGCACACCCCGCAGACGCGCCTGCTGGTCGCGTGGCCGAGGGAGCTGCCGCTGCCGCCCGCGGCGCTCGGCGCGGGACTGCTCGGCGCGCTGGCCTTCGGCGACGAGTTCCGCCACCCCGCGCTTGCGGCGGACCGCGGCACCGTGCCCCGGCGGCTGGGGCTGCTGACCGCCAAGCTCCTCGTGGCCTCGGCCGGCGCGGTGGTGCTGGCCGTCCTGACCGTCGGGTGCGATGCCGAGCTCCTCCACCTCGTCTACGGACGGGAGGTCGTCGAGGTTCCCGCCGACTGGCTGTCGCTGAGTGCGGGTTGGCTCGGCCTCGTGATCGGGTGCGCCTGTGCGGGCGTGCTGGCCGCGGGCGTGTTCCGGTCCACCACCGCCGGTCTCGCGGTCGTCGTCGCCGTACCCCTTCTCGTCGTGCCGCTCGTGCACAAGGTGACGGAAGGGCCGGCGGCGCGCACCCCGGTCCCGCTCGCGTCGCGGCTGCGGGACGGTGCGCCGCTCCGGTGGCCCTTCGGGGGCGAACGCCATCTGGACGCGGTCCTGCGTCTGATCGCCCAACCCGTCGGCGGCGCGCTGACGTTGTCACTGGCGGCGCTGCTGTGCGCGTACGTGCTCACCGGTCTGCGGAGCAGAGTCCGATAGTGACCGCCCGCGAACGCATCGGCCCATCCCCGCCTGCAATTCATCACAAAAAGCCCATTTCCTTCCGATAAGGCGTCAATTGCGACGGGGTGAGCGATCACCCTTTCGTGTGCTTTTCACCAAAGACCTCAAGGGAGTTGGAAGCGGAGCCGACAAAGGATGCGTGAGTACCCTTGCGCACACCATGATGACCACCGCCCGCTCCGCAGACTCCGGTCCCGCGAGCCCGGGCGAACTCGACCGCTACCCCTACGCCGAGGCGCCCGCCGTCGACCGCGTCGGGGTCCCCGCCTGGGACGGCGCGGATCCGGAGCTGGGCCGTGTGGGCCGGCGGGCCGCCGGCAGCCGCGGGCGCGGGCTGCACGGCCAACTCGTTCAGCAGCTGGGTCAGATGATCGTTTCCGGGGACCTGGGCGCCGACCGCCCGCTGGTGCCGGAGGAGATCGGCCAGCGCTTCGAGGTCTCCCGCACCGTCGTCCGCGAGTCGCTCCGCGTCCTGGAGGCCAAGGGGCTGGTCAGCGCCCGACCCAACGTCGGCACGCGTGTGCGCCCCGTCAGCGACTGGAACCTCCTCGACCCGGACATCATCGAGTGGCGGGCCTTCGGGCCGCAGCGCGACGACCAGCGCCGTGAGCTCAGTGAGCTGCGCTGGACGATCGAGCCGCTCGCCGCCTGCCTGGCGGCCGGCCACGGACGGGAGGACGTCCAGCAGCGGCTGACCGACATGGTCGAGATCATGGGCCACGCCATGGGCCAGGGCGACGCCCTGACCTTCGCCCGCGCCGACGCGGAGTTCCACTCCCTGCTCATCCAGATCGCCGGCAACCGGATGCTGGAGCACCTCTCCGGGATCGTGTCCGCCGCCCTGCAGGTCTCGGGGGGCCCGGTCACGGGTTGTGAGCGGCCGAACGAGACGTCCCTGGCGCAGCACGGACGGATCGTCGATGCCCTCGCCGACGGCGACGGCGCGGCGGCCGAGGCGGCCATGCGCCAACTGCTCACGGTCCACCCAGAGGTGGAACGCGTGGTGCCCGCCCCGCGCGAGCACTGACCGCGTTCCGCGGGCGGCACGGTCCGGCCTGCCATCCCCCTCCTGTGGCAGCGCCCCACCGATGAGCCGCCCCCCGTCGGACCCCGCGGGATCGTCGACGATCCCGCGGGGTCCGATGCCCAGAACGACGTGGCAGACTCGTAGAGGTGACCTCCTCGCCCCTGAGTGAATGCTTTCGTAATCATTTGACCGGTTATGCACCCTTGTGGGGTGTGACTCGGGCCACGCGGATTGGACGTAACGCTCCTGGGAAGAACGCGATGACCTAAGAGGTGACAGCCGCGGAGGGAATACGGACGCCGTTCATGGCGCTGTGCATCCTCCCCGGTCCCCGCCCGCGCCGTCGGCCCATCTCCAAGCCGGCGGTCGGCTCCTGTCCACTGTGGACGGGGCCGGAAGCCGTTTTCCAACGTTCCGAGAGGTTGTTCGTGTCGGCCAGCACATCCCGTACGCTCCCGCCGGAGATCGCCGAGTCCGTCTCTGTCATGGCGCTCATTGAGCGGGGAAAGGCTGAGGGGCAGATCGCCGGCGATGACGTGCGTCGGGCCTTCGAAGCTGACCAGATTCCGGCCACTCAGTGGAAGAACGTACTGCGCAGCCTCAATCAGATCCTCGAGGAAGAGGGTGTGACGCTGATGGTCAGTGCCGCAGAGCCCAAGCGCACCCGCAAGAGCGTCGCAGCGAAGAGTCCCGCCAAGCGCACCGCCACCAAGACGGTCGCCGCCAAGACGGTGACCACCCGGAAGGCCACCGCCACCGCGACTCCGGCGGCGCCCGCCGCCGACCCCGCCGCCGAGGAGGAGGCACCCGCCAAGAAGACGGCTGCCAAGAAGGCGACCGCGAAGAAGGCGGCCGCCAAGAAGACCACGGCCAAGAAGACGGCCGCCAAGAAGACCACGGCCAAGAAGGACGACGCCGAGCTGGGCGACGACGAGGTCCTCGAGGACACCAAGGTCGCGGAGGAGCCCGAGGGCGCCGAGAGCGCCGGCTTCGTGCTCTCCGACGAGGACGAGGACGACGCGCCCGCCCAGCAGGTCGCCGCCGCCGGCGCCACCGCCGACCCGGTCAAGGACTACCTCAAGCAGATCGGCAAGGTCCCCCTGCTCAACGCCGAGCAGGAGGTAGAGCTCGCCAAGCGCATCGAGGCGGGCCTGTTCGCCGAGGACAAGCTGGCCAACTCCGACAAGCTGGCGCCCAAGCTCAAGCGCGAGCTGGAGATCATCGCCGAGGACGGCCGCCGCGCCAAGAACCACCTGCTGGAGGCCAACCTCCGTCTGGTGGTCTCCCTGGCCAAGCGCTACACCGGCCGCGGCATGCTCTTCCTGGACCTCATCCAGGAGGGCAACCTCGGTCTGATCCGCGCGGTGGAGAAGTTCGACTACACCAAGGGCTACAAGTTCTCCACGTACGCCACCTGGTGGATCCGCCAGGCGATCACGCGCGCGATGGCCGACCAGGCGCGCACCATCCGCATCCCGGTGCACATGGTCGAGGTCATCAACAAGCTCGCGCGCGTGCAGCGCCAGATGCTCCAGGACCTGGGCCGCGAGCCCACCCCGGAGGAGCTGGCCAAGGAGCTCGACATGACCCCGGAGAAGGTCATCGAGGTCCAGAAGTACGGCCGCGAGCCCATCTCCCTGCACACCCCGCTGGGCGAGGACGGCGACAGCGAGTTCGGTGACCTCATCGAGGACTCCGAGGCGGTCGTCCCGGCCGACGCGGTCAGCTTCACGCTGCTGCAGGAGCAGCTGCACTCCGTCCTGGACACCCTGTCCGAGCGTGAGGCGGGCGTCGTCTCCATGCGCTTCGGTCTCACCGACGGTCAGCCGAAGACCCTCGACGAGATCGGCAAGGTGTACGGCGTCACGCGCGAGCGCATCCGCCAGATCGAGTCCAAGACCATGTCGAAGCTGCGCCACCCGTCGCGTTCCCAGGTGCTGCGCGACTACCTCGACTAGGTCCGCCCGCCACGACGCACCGTCGTGCGCCGGCCTGCGTCAGGCCCGGTTCCCGTCGTCCTCGGGAACCGGGCCTTCGCGTTGCCTCGCGGGTGCGGGCCCGGGCCGGGTCCCTCACTGTGGGTGCTTCAGGATCACCCCAGTGTGAGGAGCGTGCATGCGACGTCGTCTTGCCCGGGCCCTGGCCAGGCTGTTGCCCCTCGCGGCCGCCGCGTCCGTCATACCGCTGGCCCCGGCCGTTCCGGCGGCCGCCGACAGCATCGTCGTCGGTGGTTTTCCCGTCGACGTCTCGGAGGGGCCGTGGACGGTGGCACTGTCCAGCCGTGACCGGTTCGGGGGTACGCGGGCGGGACAGTTCTGCGGGGGTGTGGCGGTCGGCCGGACCACCGTGCTCACCGCGGCCCACTGCATGGGGGAGGAGGTGCTGGGGGCGTCCCCGGAGTACGTGAGTGATCTCAGGGTGATCACCGGGCGTACGGAACTGCTCTCGGAACGCGGCCGGGAGATAGCCGTACGCGGTACCTGGGTGAATCCGGGCTACGACGGGGTCACCAATTCCGGCGACTACGCCGTGCTCAGTCTGGCCGAGCCGCTGCCTTCGAGCTCGGTGATAGCCATGGCCGGAGCCGGTGATCCCGCGTACCGGGCGGGTGGCGCGGCCACCGTCTACGGGTGGGGGGACACCACGGGATCCGGATCCTACGCCGGCAGTCTGCACGCGGCGCGCGTACGGGTGCAGCCCGACGCACTGTGCGAGGAGGCGTATCCGGGTGGCTCCGAGGGCGCCTACCGCGCCGAGACGATGCTGTGCGCGGGGGAGGCGCAGGGCGGCCGGGACGCCTGTCAGGGGGACAGCGGAGGACCACTGGTGGCCCAGGGGCGGCTGATAGGCCTCGTGTCCTGGGGGACGGGGTGCGGCCGGGCGGGCAGCCCCGGGGTGTACACGCGCGTCTCCGACATCCTGCGGACCCTCGGGTGGCCGCAGGGCTGAGAACGGCCGAAGGGGCGCCGGCGAGCCGCCGGCACCCCTTCGGGTGCGGGCATGAGACGGGCGGCTGCCTCCGGAAGGGAGGCAACCGCCCGCTCACCGGCCTGCGCCGGGCTGCTCGTCGTCGGACGCGAGGTGTCGGCGCTCTGTCAGCGCTCTGTGTCGGGAGCGGTCGCCGTAGGGGTCGTCAGCCGCTCCGTCTCGTCCTGTATCTCGGCGGCGATCTTCTTGAGTTCCGGCTCGAACTTGCGGCCATGGTGGGCGCAGAAGAGCAGTTCTCCGCCGCTCAGCAGGACGACGCGCAGGTATGCCTGGGCGCCGCAGCGGTCGCAGCGATCGGCGGCCGTCAGCGGGCTCGCGGGGGTCAGAACAGTAGTCACGTCGCCTCTTCTCTAGCTCGACGAGCTGTCGTACCAGGGTCAACATCCAACCAGCCCCAAAACGTTCCCGCTCGTGGCTTTTCCTCGAAAAAATTTTCCGAGGTGGGTGGCTGTTGCCGGTTGGCGGCGAATGTGCCGTAGTGCGTGTCTGGTGTGTCGTACGGATTCGCGTTCGTATCGGTGGTCGGCCCTCCCGGCTGGCTTGCCGGTTGTTCATGAGGACGTGCCCGGAGCCTAAATGGTTCATGCCTCGAAGGGAACGTGATGTGTGCTTCACTCCATCGAGGGATCGAACAAGCATGCGACCTCGACTAGGGTGGGTTGCGAGCGAGGGTGGCGTTACAACGGCTCTACCAGGCCTCGGTACCCTCTCACCGGTGACTGAAGCCGCGCCCCTACCCATGAGGGCCGCATCTGAAATTCAGCGAGGAGCGAACCGCGTGACCGCCGATACGTCCGTGCCGTCCACAGCGCTGCTGGCAGGAGCAGACCGGGACGGTTCCAACTACACCGCGCGGCACCTGCTCGTCCTCGAAGGGCTCGAGGCCGTGCGGAAGCGCCCCGGAATGTACATCGGGTCGACCGACAGCCGCGGTCTGATGCACTGCCTCTGGGAGATCATCGACAACTCCGTGGACGAGGCCCTCGGAGGCTACTGCGACCACATCGAGGTGGTCCTCCATGACGACGGCTCGGTGGAGGTCCGGGACAACGGCCGGGGCATCCCGGTCGACGTCGAGCCCAAGACCGGCCTCTCCGGCGTCGAGGTCGTCATGACCAAGCTGCACGCCGGCGGCAAGTTCGGAGGCGGCTCGTACGCCGCCTCCGGCGGTCTGCACGGCGTGGGCGCCTCCGTCGTCAACGCGCTGTCCGCGCGGCTGGACGTCGAGGTGGACCGGGGCGGGCACACCCATGCGATCAGCTTCCGGCGCGGTGTCCCCGGCGCCTTCGCCGCCATGGGTCCGGACGCGAAGTTCGAGGCCGGGAGCGGACTGCGCAAGGCCAAGAAGATCCCCAAGACCCGCAGCGGCACGCGCGTGCGCTACTGGGCCGACCGCCAGATCTTCCTCAAGGACGCCAAGCTCGCCCTGGAGACGCTGCACCAGCGCGCCCGCCAGACCGCGTTCCTGGTCCCCGGCCTGACCATCGTCGTCCGCGACGAGTACGGGCTCGGCGACGGCGGCAGCAAGGGCGAGGAGTCGTTCCGCTTCGACGGCGGCATCAGCGAGTTCTGCGAGTTCCTGGCCTCCGACCGGCCCGTCTGCGACACCCTCCGCTTCACCGGACAGGGCACCTTCAAGGAGACCGTCCCGGTCCTCGACGAGTACGGCCAGATGACGCCCACCGAGGTCACCCGCGAGCTCGGCGTCGACGTCGCGATGCGCTGGGGGACCGGCTACGACACCACGCTCAGGTCGTTCGTCAACATCATCGCCACCCCCAAGGGCGGTACCCACGTCGCCGGCTTCGAGCAGGCCGTCGCCAAGACGATGAACGAGGTGCTGCGCGCCAAGAAGATGCTGCGCGTGGCCGAGGACGACATCGTCAAGGACGACGCCCTCGAGGGCCTCACCGCGGTGGTGACGGTCCGCCTGGCCGAGCCGCAGTTCGAGGGCCAGACCAAGGAGGTCCTCGGCACCTCGGCGGCCCGCCGCATCGTGAACAACGTGATCTCCAAGGAACTCAAGGCGTTCCTGACCTCGACCAAGCGCGACGCCGCCCAGCAGGCCCGCGTCGTCATGGAGAAGGCCGTCGCCGCGGCCCGAACCCGCATCGCGGCCCGTCAGCACAAGGACGCGCAGCGCCGCAAGACGGCCCTGGAGACGTCCTCGCTGCCCGCCAAGCTCGCCGACTGCCGCAGCGACGACGTCGACCGCAGCGAGCTGTTCATCGTCGAGGGGGACTCCGCCCTCGGCACGGCCAAACTCGCCCGGAACTCCGAGTTCCAGGCACTCCTGCCGATCCGCGGCAAGATCCTCAACGTCCAGAAGTCGTCCGTGACGGACATGTTGAAGAACGCCGAGTGCGGTGCGATCATCCAGGTCATAGGGGCGGGGTCGGGACGGACCTTCGACATCGACACGGCCCGTTACGGCAAGATCATCATGATGACCGACGCCGACGTCGACGGCTCCCACATCCGCACCCTGCTGCTGACCCTGTTCCACCGCTACATGCGGCCCATGGTCGAGGCCGGCCGGGTGTTCGCCGCGGTGCCGCCGCTGCACCGCATCGAGCTGATCCAGCCCAAGAAGGGCCAGGACAAGTACGTGTACACGTACTCGGACCGGGAGCTGCGCGACAAGCTCATGGAGTTCCAGAGCAGGAACATCCGCTACAAGGACTCGATCCAGCGCTACAAGGGCCTCGGCGAGATGGACGCCGACCAGCTGGCCGAGACCACCATGGACCCGCGCCACCGCACCCTGCGCCGGATCAACCTCACCGACCTGGAGGCCGCCGAGCAGGTCTTCGACCTCCTCATGGGCAACGACGTCGCCCCGCGCAAGGAGTTCATCTCCAGCTCCGCGGCGACCCTGGACCGCTCGCGCATCGACGCCTAGCGGACGCGCGGGACGCGTGCACGGCCCAGTCACCTGATGGGGTGAAGCAGAACGGGAAGAAGAGTCGGGGATCTTCCCGTTCTGTCCATCCTTGGGCATGCAGCGAAGCAACTCGGGGGACGTGAGGTACGACGATCCCTGGTACGACGCCCTGGCCTCGGGCTGGGGCGAGTCGGCCGGTCCCGCGGAGGCGGCGCCGCCGGACCGCCGGGCGCACGGGACCGACGTCTACCTCGAAGTACAGCGCAGCGCGGCCTTCCAGGAGGTGCGCGGCCGCTACCGGCGGTTCGTGGGGCCGGCGGTCCTCGCCTTCCTCACCTGGTACGTGGCGTACGTCGTGACCGCGACGACCGCGCCGGAACTGATGGCACGGCCCGTCGCGGGCGCCGTGAACCTGGGCATGCTCGCCGGGCTCGGCCAGTTCCTGACCACCTTCCTGCTCACCTGGGCCTACGTCCGCCACGCGCGGCTGCGCCGGGACCGGGCGGCGCTGGAACTGCGCTGGGACGCCCAGGAACTGGCACGCGGGAGAGGCGGCGCGGCGTGACGGGCGACCATCAGCTGCCGGCGCTGCTGCTGTTCGGCGCGTTCGTCGCGGTGACCCTGGCCATCACGACCTGGGTGAGCCGCCACCGGCAGGGCTCCGCGGAGGAGTTCTACGCGGGCGGCCGGCTCTTCTCCCCGATGGAGAACGGTTTCGCCCTCGCGGGCGACTACATGTCGGCCGCGTCCTTCCTCGGCATCTCCGGGCTCATCGCGCTCGTCGGCTACGACGGGATGCTCTACTCGGTGGGCTTCCTGGTGGCCTGGCTGGTGGTCCTGTTCCTGGTCGCGGAACTGGTGCGCAACTGCGGGCGCTTCACGCTCGCCGACGTGGTCGCCGCGCGCATGCGGGAGCGGCCGGTGCGGATCGCGGCGGGAACCTCGTCGGTCACCGTGTCCGTTCTGTACCTGGTGGCGCAGATGGTGGGCGCGGGCAGCCTGGTCGCGCTGCTGCTCGGCGGCACCGGCGAGGCGGCCCGGGCCTGGACCGTCGTCGGCGTCGGCGTGCTCATGGTGATCTACGTGTCGTTGGGAGGGATGCGGGCCACCACCTGGATCCAGATCGTCAAGGCGGTCCTGCTGCTCGGCGGCACCATCGCGCTGACCGTCCTCGTCCTGCTGCGGTTCCACGGCGACTTCAACCGGCTGCTCCTCACCGCCGCCGAACGCAGCGGTCACGGTGAGGCGTTCCTGGCGCCCGGCCTCGCCTACGGCGCGGACTGGACCGCGCGGTTCGACTTCATCAGTCTGGGTCTCGCGCTGGTGCTCGGCACTGCGGGGCTGCCGCACATCCTGTCCCGCTTCTACACCGTCCCCACCGCGCGGGCGGCACGGCGGTCGGTCGTCTGGGCGATCGGCCTCATCGGTGGCTTCTACCTGATGACGATCGTGCTCGGCTTCGGTGCCGCCGCCCTCGTCGGACCGGACGCCGTGCGCGCCTCGAACGCGTCCGGGAACACGGCCGTGCCGCTGCTCGCGCTCGACCTGGGCGGCGGCGCCGGCTCCACGGGCGGAACGGTCCTGTTCGCGATCGTCGCCGCGGTCGCCTTCGCCACGATCCTCGCCGTGGTCGCCGGGGTCACGCTCGCCTCCTCGGCGTCCGTCGCGCACGACCTGTACGCCTCCCTGCGGCGCCGGCGCGGGAAGCAGCGCAGTGAGGTGGCGGTGGCCCGGGTCGCCGCGGTCGGCGTCGGTCTGCTCGCGATCGGCCTCGGTCTGCTGGCCCGCGACCTCAACGTCGCGTTCCTGGTGGGCCTCGCCTTCGCCGTGGCCGCGTCCGCGAACCTGCCCGTGCTGCTGTACTCGCTGTTCTGGCGCGGCTTCACCACCCGCGGCGCCGTGTGGGCCGTGTACGGGGGCCTGATCCCGGCCGTGGTGCTGGTGCTGCTGTCCCCCGTGGTGTCGGGCAGCCCCGCGTCCCTCTTCCCGGGCGCCGATTTCCGGCTCTTCCCGCTGCAGAACCCCGGTCTGGTCTCCATCCCGCTGGGCTTCCTCGCGGGCTGGCTCGGCACGCTCACCTCCCCCGAGGTTCCCGACGAGGCCAGGCACGCGGAGACCGAGGTGCGCTCACTGACCGGCGCGGGGGCGGTGTAGGCGCCCGGCGGAGAAGGACGGCGCCGCCATCCGTAAGAGGAGGAAGGGCACGGTCCTTCCCCCACCCCCGGGCCGTGCCCTCAGGCGCGGGTCGCCCACGCGTAACGGTGTTCCGGGCGGCCCGCGTCGCCGTACTTCAGGGTCAGCGTGGCCCGCCCGGTGCGCTCCAGGAGCTTCAGATAGCGCTGGGCGGTCTGGCGGCTCACCCCCGTGCGTTCGGCGATCTCCTGGGCCGACAGCGGGCCGTCGGCGTTCATCAGGGACCGCCGGACGAGTTCCGCGGTGGTGGGGGAGTGCCCCTTGGGCAGCTGGGGCTCGGACGACGCCGACAGCGCGCCGAAGATGCGGTCCACCTCCGACTGCTCCGCCTCACCGCCGCCGTCGAGGGTGCGGCGCAGCTCCGCGTACGCCTCGAGCTTGGCGCGCAGCCCGGCGAAGGCGAACGGCTTGACCAGGTACTGCAGGGCGCCCTGGCGCATCGCCGCCCGCACCGTGGACACGTCACGGGCCGCCGTCACCATGATCACGTCGGCCTGGTGCCCGCGCCGGCGCATCTCCCGCACCACCTCGAGCCCCGTCTCGTCGGGCAGATAGTGGTCCAGGAGGACGAGATCCAGCCGGGGCAGCGCCTCCAGCCGGGCGAGCGCCTCGGCCGCGCTGTGCACCTGACCGGCGACATGGAAGCCGGGCACCTTCTCGACGTACGCGGCGTTGACCCGCGCGACCCGGACGTCGTCGTCCACGACCAGGACCTCGATCACTGCGACCCCTCCTCGTCGGTCCCCGGGACGAAGGCCCCGGTGAGCGCGGGTTCCGCGCCCGGTTCGGCCAGGGCCTCGGGCAGCACGACGGTGAACTCCGCGCCCCCTCCGCGCGCCTCCCCCACGCTCGCGCCGCCCCCCTGCCGCTCGGCGAGCCGGCGCACCAGTGACAGCCCGATGCCCCGCTCGCGGTGGGCCGGCGGCTCCTTGGTGGACCAGCCCTCGGTGAAGATCAACTCGCGGTGCTCCGGCGGAACTCCGGGTCCGGTGTCGCGCACCACCAGCACCGCCGTACGCCCTTCCGCGCGCAGTTCGACCTCCACGCGCGCGTGCGGCGTACCGGCGACGGCGTCCAGGGCGTTGTCCACCAGATTGCCGACGACGGTGACGAGTCCCCGGGGGTCGATCAGCCGGTCCGGCAGCCGGGTCCCGTCCGTCACCCACAGCGCCACCCCGCGCTCGGCCGCGACGGTCGCCTTGCCCACCAGCAGCGCGGCGAGCATCGGGTCCCGGATCTTCTCGGTGACCTGCTCCGACGTGGCCCGGTGATCGCCGACGACCTCGCCGACGAACTCCACCGCGTCGTCGTACATCTCGAGCTCCAGCAGTCCCAGCAGGGTGTGCATGCGGTTGGCGTGCTCGTGGTCCTGGGCCCGCAGCGCGTCGATGAGCCCGCGCGTGGAGTCCAGTTCCCGGCCGAGCCGGTCCAGCTCCGTGCGGTCGCGCAGGGTGGCCACGGCGCCGCCGTCGTCCGTCGGCATCCGGTTGGCGACCAGGACCCGTCGGCCGCGCACGGTGAGCAGATCGGTACCGGTCACCCGTCCGGCCAGCACATCGGCGGTGCGTCCCGCGCCGAGCGCGAGGTCGGGGGAGTGGCCGACGGCCTCCTCGCCGATCCCCAGCAGGCGCTGCGCCTCGTCGTTCAGCAGGCGGACACGGCCGGCGCGGTCCAGGGCGACGACGCCCTCCCGGATGCCGTGCAGCATCGCCTCACGCTCCGCGAGCAGTGCCGCGATGTCCGAGAAAGCCAGGTCGCGGGTCTGCCGCTGCACCCGCCGGGAGATCAGCCAGGCCGCGAGCGCGCCCACGGCCAGGGCGCCGCCGGCGTACGCGAAGAGTCCCGGAATGGCGTGGATCAGCCGGGCCCGGACGCTGTCGTAGGCGATGCCGACCGAGACCGCCCCGACGATCTCGCCGTCGTCCTCCCGCAGCGGCACCTTGCCCCGCGCGGAGCGTCCCAGGGTGCCCTCGTCGATCTCCATGACGTCGTGTCCGGCCAGCGCCTCACCGGGGTCGGTCGACACCGGCCCGCCGATCCGCTCCGGGTCGGTGTGCGACCAGCGCACGCCCCGCCGGTCCAGCACCACGACGTACTCGGCGCCGGTGGCCTTCCGGATCCGTTCGGCCGCCCGTTGCACCGGCCCGTCCGGGGACGGTGTCGTCCCGCGCAGGTCCCGCGCCATCTGCGGCTGCTGGGCGGTGGTCTGCGCGATCGCGAGCGCGCGGCGCATCGCCTGGTCGTCCAGCTGGTCGCCGAGCGGCGCGAGGAACAGCCCGGTGGCCAGCACCGCGACTCCCGCGGCGATCGCCAGCTGCATCAGCAGGACCTGCGAGAACACCCGCCGCGGCAGGCCGAGGCGCAGGCGGCGTGCGGGGGGAGTGGAGTTCATGCCCATGACGGTACGTGGGTGGGCGCGGGGCGCCGCAGGGGTGTGGCGGGTATCTCCCGCCCCTGTGGAAGGGGTGGTCAGCTCGCCAGCGCCGCCAGGGTCGCCTCGCGGACGCCCACGACGTCCATCCGCGCGGGCGAGCCGAGCGCCGACCCGCAGCTCTCCGGACGGGGCGGCAGGGACGCGCCCTGGGCGACCTCCACCAGCCACCGGCGTCCGTCCGCGTGGGCGACGGTCACTTCCCAGCGGGGTGCCGCGCCGTCCGTCCGTACGACGCGCAGGGCCTGTGCGTCGTACTCGCCCACCGCACGCCGGACGGCCAGCTCGGCCGCCTGGCCGGGCCGCTCCCAGGCGGAGCACCCCCGGCACCCCTCGACGACGATCCGGCCCTTCTCCACGCCGTGCAGCACCTCCTTGACGGTGTGCGCCTCGGCCCGCCCGTACGCGTAGCCGTACGGCAGACAGAGGATCGTGGGGGAGAAGCGGTGGCCGCCCAGGTGAGTGACCTCCCAGACACCCTCGACCCCGGAGGCGGCGAGTTCGGCCGCCAGGGGCCGTCCGAGGAGGGCGCAGCAGCGGTCGCGCTTGCCGTTGGTGCAGACGAGGGCGAGGGGGCCGCCCTCGTGGGGCCGTCCGCCGAGCGCGGCCGCGAAGGACCCCGGCTCGCCCCTGCCGAGCGCGGCGAAGTCGAGGTCGAGCAGGTCTTCGGGGTCCGAGACGGTGGCCGCGTGCAGCCACACGTTTCCGGGAACGGTGTGGGCGACGTACACCCGGCGCGTGGCGGGCGTCCGGCGGTCCGCGTGCCGCCCGGGCCGCCGTACGAGCGCGATCCGCACCCCGCTGCCCCGGGCGGCGGCCTCCAGGGCGCGGCCCAGCGCGGGGTCGAGGTGGCTGGAGGTGAGCGCCTTGGCCCCCCAGGGGCCGGGCTGCTCCAGCAGCAGCCAGGTCCGCGCGATGGCCGCGGTTCCCGCGACCGGCTCGTCGAGCTCGCGGGAGAGGTTCGAGCACGTGCTACTCACAAAGGCGAGCCTAACCTGACTTGCCCGTGGGTGCCGCGCCGGCCCGGCGGCGTCGTGCGGTGTGCGTTGAACGATGACCATTGCCCCGAAGAGGGTTGAGCATCGATTCTTCGGTCGCTCGTCACTCTTGTGGAGGATTCATCGGAGTCGAAACGGTTTCACGCCTTCGGGCGGCAGGAATGCCGCACGCGCCGCGTCCATCGAGGGTGACCTTGATCCGGCCACCTGCGACTCTCCTCGACCGGGCGGCGGACCCGTGAGGATCGCCCTCGCGCGGCCCGCGACGGCGGGCGTGGGCGCTCCTGCCCGGAGAGTGGAGGAGATTCCAACGGTGAGTCGGATCGTCCGCCGTCTCGGTGTCGCTCCGCGCTGTCGAGGCAGTACCGGTGGTGGAGCATGTCCCGACGCCTTCGAGCCGGCCGACGGGGATCTCGCCGTCATCGGTACGGACGCCACTGATTCACTCGATTCCCGGCTGCCCGAGGACGCCGCGCGCGCCGACCGCGAACGCATCGTCGTGATCACCAGAGAGACCCTGATCAGGACGGAGAAGGACATCCCGGACGTCTGGCTCACGGGTCGAACGGTGGTCCCCGACCATCCGCCACTCGTCGGTGTCGGCCTCGTCGAGCCGCAGCAGCGGGTCGTCGGGCTGCGGGGCCACGGTGGGAGACCGGCGAGCGGTGGCGGCGCTCGCCGCCTCCAGGGTGCCGAGCGGCCCTGATCGGCGGGAAGGCGGCCAGGCGGCGCTCGGAGGGAAGCGGGGGTCGTACGAACCGGCGCCTTGCCCCACGTCTGCCCCGTGGATGCTGCTGACGACCGTTCACTTCGCCGTCGTTCCCACTGCTCGTATCCTGGTGCGTCAGTCATTCCCCGGGCGTACGCGCAGACGCGGGCCGGGGCACGCCCGGGTGCGAGAGGAGTCGCGTGGTGGAGCGGAGCGGTGGTCGGCAGATTCCGGTCGTGGTGCTGGCCGGATTTCTCGGCTCGGGGAAGACCACCCTGCTCAACCACCTCCTCCACCGCAGCGGCGGCAGCCGCATCGGCGCGGTCGTGAACGACTTCGGGGCCATCGAGATCGACGCGATGGCCGTCGCCGGGGCGCTCGGGGACTCGACCGTGTCGCTGGGCAACGGCTGCCTGTGCTGTGCCGTGGACGGCAGCGAACTCGACGTGTACCTCGAGCGGCTCGCCCGTCCCTCCGCCGGGATCGACGTCATCGTCATCGAGGCCAGCGGTCTCGCCGAACCGCAGGAGCTCGTGCGGATGGTGCTCGCCAGCGAGCACCCGGGGATCGTGTACGGCGGGCTCGTCGAGGTCGTGGACGCCGCCGAGTTCGACGACACCCGGACCAGGCACCCGGAGATCGACCGGCACCTCGGCCTCGCGGATCTCGTGGTCGTCAACAAGGTGGACCGGGTCACGGACGCCGCGCGCGTACTGGACCTGGTCCGGTCCCTCGTCGACCGTGCGGCCGTGGTGCCCGCCACGTACGGCCGTGTCGACCCCGAGTTCCTCTTCGACTGCAGGCCGGGCGAGGAGCGCGTCGGGCAGCTGTCGTTCGACGATCTGCGTCACGACGACCACGACGACCACGACGACCACGACGACCACTCCGGACACCTGCACGCCGCGTACGACAGCCTCTCCTTCGCGTCCGGGCGCCCGCTGGACCCGCGGCGGCTGATCCGGTTCCTGGACAGCCGGCCCGAAGGGCTCTACCGGATCAAGGGATACGTCGACTTCGGGCCGTACGACGTCGGCAACCGGTACGCCGTGCACGCCGTGGGGCGGTTCCTCCGGTTCTACCCCGAGCCCTGGCCCGCCGGTGCAAAGCGGCTCACGCAGCTCGTGCTCATCGGGTCGGGCATCGACGCCACCGCCCTCCGCGGGGAGCTGGAGGAGTGCGTGAGCGACGGCGCCCCACACACCGACGACCACGGCATGTGGGGCGTACTCCGCTATGTGCAGGGGGCGGCGGAGGATCCGGCCGCCTAGACCGGGCCTGCCACCACCGACACCGTCTTCGGCAGGGACACACCCGAGCCGTCACGGCGCGGGTCGGGCTCCGGGAGGTCCACCGGGGCGCCGTTCTTCTGCGCGGCCCTGGCCGGGAGCGCGCCCGCCCAGGCCAGGGCCAGGCAGTCCTCGCCCTTCAGGAACCGCTGGCAGCGCACGCCGCCGGTGGCCCGGCCCTTGCGCGGGTACTGGTCGAACGGGGTCAGCTTGGCCGTCGTCTGGACCGAGTCGTCCAGGGTGCCCCGCGAGCCGGCGACCGTGAACACCGCCGCGTCCGCGGCCGGGTCGACCGCCGTGAAGGAGATGACCTTCGCCCCCTCGGTGAGCTTGATGCCCGCCACACCGCCCGCGGGGCGACCCTGCGGTCGGACCTGCGCGGCCGGGTAGCGCAGCAGCTGCGCGTCGTCGCTGATGAAGACCAGGTCCTCCTCGCCCGTGCGCAGCTCGACCGCGCCGACGATCCGGTCGCCCTCCTTGAGCGTGATGACCTCCAGCTCCTCCTTGCTGGAGGGGTAGTCGGGCACCACGCGCTTGACGACACCCTGTTCCGTGCCGAGCGCCAGGCCGGGCGACGACTCGTCCAGCGTGGTCAGGCACACCACCTGCTCGTCGTCCTCCAGGGACACGAACTCGGCCAGGGGCGCCCCGCCGGAGAGGTTCGCCACCGGCATCGCCTCCGGGAGCTGAGGCAGGTCGATCACGTTCAGCCGGAGCAGACGGCCGGAGGAGGTGACGACGCCGATCTCGCCGCGGGCCGTCGCCGGCACCGCCGAGACGATCACGTCGTGCTTGACCCGCTTGGCGCCACCGGCGAGCGGCTCGTCGTCCGCCGTGCGGGCGAGCAGGCCGGTGGAGGACAGCAGCACCCGGCACGGGTCGTCCGCCACCTGCAGCGGGACGGCGGTGGCCGGGGTGTCGGCCGACTCCAGCAGCAGCGTACGGCGGTCGTTGCCGAACTTCTTGGCGACCGCGGCCAGTTCGGAGGAGACCAGCTTGCGCAGCTCCGCGTCCGAGTCCAGGATCCGGGTCAGCTCCTCGATCTCCGCGTTCAGCCGGTCCTGCTCGGCCTCCAGCTCGATCCGGTCGTACTTGGTGAGGCGGCGCAGCGGCGTGTCCAGGATGTACTGGGTCTGGGTGTCGCTGAGGGAGAACCGCTCCATCAGGCGCTGCTTGGCCTGCGCGGAGTTCTCGCTGGAGCGGATGAGGCGGATGACCTCGTCGATGTCCACCAGCGCCGTGAGCAGGCCCTCGACCAGGTGGAGGCGGTCGCGCCGCTTGCCGCGGCGGAACTCCGAACGCCGGCGTACGACGTCGAAGCGGTGGTCGAGGTAGACCTCCAGGAGTTCCTTGAGGCCCAGGGTGAGCGGCTGGCCGTCCACCAGCGCCACGTTGTTGATGCCGAAGGACTCCTCCATCGGCGTCAGCTTGTACAGCTGCTCCAGGACCGCTTCCGGCACGAAGCCGTTCTTGATCTCGATGACCAGACGCAGCCCGTGCTCGCGGTCGGTGAGGTCCTTGACGTCGGCGATGCCCTGGAGCTTCTTCGACCCGACCAGGTCCTTGATCTTGCCGATCACCTTCTCCGGGCCGACCGTGAAGGGCAGCTCGGTGACGACGAGGCCCTTGCGGC
Source organism: Streptomyces sp. 12E (assembly GCF_055633275.1). Lineage (NCBI taxonomy): Bacteria > Bacillati > Actinomycetota > Actinomycetes > Kitasatosporales > Streptomycetaceae > Streptomyces > Streptomyces sp. 12E. The sequence continues at coordinate 5,534,277 of NZ_JBVNCJ010000001.1, forward strand.
GGGCCGTCACGTCCTCCACGGTGACCGTCGCGCGGATCTTGAACGTGCCGCGGCCCTTCTCGTAGGCGTCCCGGACGCCGGACAGGCCGACGATCCGGCCGCCGGTGGGCAGGTCGGGACCCGGGACGTGCTTCATCAGGGCGTCGAGATCGGCGTTCGGGTACCTGATCAGGTGCCGCGCGGCCGCGACGACCTCGCGCAGGTTGTGCGGCGGCATGTTGGTGGCCATGCCGACGGCGATGCCCGACGCGCCGTTCACCAGGAGGTTCGGGAAGGCGGCGGGCAGCGCCACCGGCTCCTGCTCCTGGCCGTCGTAGTTGGGCGCGAAGTCGACCGTGTCCTCGTCGATGGACTCGGTCATCAGGCTGGTGGCCTCGGCCATCCGGCACTCGGTGTACCGCATGGCGGCGGGCGGGTCGTCGTTGCCCAGCGAGCCGAAGTTGCCGTGGCCGTCGACCAGGGGGACGCGCATCGAGAACGGCTGGGCCATGCGGACCAGGGCGTCGTAGATCGACGCGTCGCCGTGGGGGTGCAGCTTGCCCATGACCTCGCCGACGACGCGGGCGCACTTCACGTAACCGCGCTCGGGCCGCAGGCCCATCTCGTTCATCTGGTAGACGATGCGGCGGTGCACCGGCTTGAGGCCGTCGCGCGCGTCCGGCAGGGCGCGGGAGTAGATGACCGAGTACGCGTACTCGAGGAAGGAGCCCTGCATCTCGTCGACGACGTCGATGTCGAGGATCTTCTCCTCGTACGAGTCGTCGGGCGGCGGGGTCTTCGTGCTGCGGCGGGCCATCGCTGCCGGCTCCTTGCTGAAGCGTGGGACGGGATCTGATGCGGACCATTGTGGACCGTCGCACTGACAGGCGGGACCAGGGCCCGCTCGTGGACGCCTCCGGGGAGGGCAGGGTACGCGGCGTGTGCGGACCGTTCCCGCGCGGGGTTCCCGGTGATCGGGGCGCCGCGGAACGGGGGTTCGCCGCACGGCCCGGCGCCCTGCGGAGCGCCTCCCCCGCAGGGGCGCCCCCGGCGCCCGCCCTCCCCCACGCTCGGCTTCGCCCGGGCGGGAGGCGTCCCCGTCCCCCGGGGTGCGTCTCCCGGGCCTTCGAGGCGCCGGGGAGGCACGGACGCCCGTGGAGCACGGAGGCACGGCCGCCCGCGGTCGTGCGCCGGCATTCTCGCTCTCGGCGTAGCCCGCCCCCGGCGGGAACTTCGCCGGGGCTCCGCGCGCTTGCATACAGTGGCAGGACCGGCAGAAACGGCGGGTTCGACGACCGCCTCCGCGATCGAAGGGACGTACATGCCCATGGGTCACACGGCCACAGCCCAGGCAGGCTCCGGCGGCCTGACAGCGACCGAGCACCGCCTGGCCAACGGCCTGCGCGTGGTGCTCTCCGAGGATCACCTGACCCCGGTCGCCGCGGTGTGCCTCTGGTACGACGTGGGTTCGCGTCACGAAGTCAAGGGACGCACCGGCCTGGCTCACCTCTTCGAGCACCTGATGTTCCAGGGCTCCGCCCAGGTGAAGGGCAACGGTCACTTCGAGCTGGTGCAGGGCGCCGGCGGCTCCCTCAACGGCACCACCAGCTTCGAGCGCACCAACTACTTCGAGACCATGCCCGCCCACCAGCTGGAGCTCGCCCTCTGGCTGGAGGCCGACCGCATGGGCTCCCTGCTGACCGCCCTGGACGACGAGTCCATGGAGAACCAGCGGGACGTCGTCAAGAACGAGCGCCGCCAGCGCTACGACAACGTCCCCTACGGCACGGCCTTCGAGAAGCTGACCGCCCTGGCCTACCCGGAGGGCCACCCGTACCACCACACGCCCATCGGCTCGATGGCGGACCTGGACGCGGCCACCCTGGAGGACGCGCGCCGGTTCTTCCGCACGTACTACGCGCCGAACAACGCCGTGCTCTCGGTCGTCGGCGACATCGACCCGGAGCAGACGCTCGCCTGGATCGAGAAGTACTTCGGCTCCATCCCGGGCCACGACGGCAAGCCCGCCCCGCGCGACGGCTCGCTGCCCGAGGTCATGGGCGGGCAGCTGCGCGAGGTCGTGGAGGAGGAGGTCCCCGCGCGTGCGCTGATGGCCGCCTACCGGTTGCCCGAGGACGGCACGCGCGCGTGCGACGCCGCCGACCTGGCGCTCACCGTCCTCGGCGGCGGCGAGTCCTCGCGGCTCTACAACCGGCTGGTACGGCGCGACCGCACGGCCGTGGCCGCCGGCTTCGGCCTGCTGCGGCTGGCCGGGGCGCCCTCCCTGGGCTGGCTGGACGTGAAGACGTCCGGCGACGTGGAGGTGCCGGTCATCGAGGCCGCCATCGACGAGGAGCTCGCCCGGTTCGCCGAGGAGGGTCCCACGGCGGAGGAGATGGAGCGCGCGCAGGCCCAGCTGGAGCGCGAGTGGCTCGACCGGCTCGGCACGGTCGCCGGCCGCGCCGACGAACTGTGCCGGTACGCGGTCCTGTTCGGCGACCCGCAGCTCGCCCTGACCGCCGTACAGCGCGTCCTGGAGGTGACGGCGGAGGAGGTGCAGGAGGTCGCCAAGGCCCGGCTGCGCTCCGACAACCGCGCGGTGCTCGTCTACGAGCCGGTCGCCCCGCAGGCCGAGGACCCCGAGGAAGCCGCCGCAGCCGCCGCAGCCGCCGGCGCCGACGAGAACGAGGAGACGGCGAAGTGACCGAGCTCGCCACGATGGACTTCCACCCGCGGCCGCAGGCGGGCGAGGCCAAGCCCTGGGCCTTCCCGGCCCCCGAGCGGGGCACGCTCGACAACGGCCTGACCGTGCTGCGCTGCCACCGCCCCGGCCAGCAGGTCGTCGCCGTCGAGGTGCTCCTCGACGCGCCCCTTGAGGCCGAGCCGGCCGGTCTCGACGGTGTCGCCACGATCATGGCGCGGGCCTTCTCCGAGGGCACCGACAAGCACTCCGCCGAGGAGTTCGCCGCCGAGCTGGAGCGCTGCGGCGCCACCCTGGACGCGCACGCCGACCACCCCGGCGTCCGCCTCAGCCTGGAGGTGCCGGCCTCCCGGCTCACCAAGGGTCTCGGGCTGCTCGCCGACGCGCTCAGGGCGCCCGCGTTCGCCGACAGCGAGGTCGAGCGGCTGGTCCGCAACCGCCTCGACGAGATCCCGCACGAGCTGGCCAACCCCTCCCGCCGCGCCGCCAAGGAGCTCTCCAAGGAGCTGTTCCCGGCGAGTTCGCGCATGTCGCGTCCCCGCCAGGGCACCGAGGAGACGGTCACCGGCATCGACTCCGCGGCCGTACGCGCCTTCTACGAGAAGCACGTCCGCCCCGCCACGGCCACCGTCGTGGTCGTCGGCGACCTCACCGGCATCGACCTGGACGCGCTGCTCGGCGGCACCCTGGGCGCCTGGACCGGCTCCCCGGCCCGGCCGCGGCCCGTTCCGCCGGTGGTCGCGGACGACACCGGCCGCGTCGTGATCGTGGACCGCCCCGGCGCCGTCCAGACGCAGCTGCTGATCGGCCGCATCGGGCCCGACCGGCACGACCGCGTGTGGCCCGCGCAGGTGCTCGGCACGTACTGCCTGGGCGGCACCCTCACGTCCCGCCTGGACCGCGTCCTGCGCGAGGAGAAGGGATACACCTACGGCGTACGGTCGTTCGGGCAGGTCCTCAGGTCCGCCCCGGACGGCACCGGCGCGGCGATGCTGGCGATCAGCGGCTCCGTCGACACCCCGAACACCGGCCCCGCCCTCGACGACCTGTGGACGGTGCTGCGCACGCTCGCCGCGGAGGGGCTCACCGACGACGAACGCGACGTCGCAGTGCAGAACCTCGTGGGTGTGGCGCCGCTCAAGTACGAGACCGCCGCGGCCGTCGCGAGCACCCTGGCCGACCAGGTCGAACAGCACCTGCCCGACCACTACCAGGCCGATCTGTACCGGCAGTTGGCCGCGACCGGCACCGTGGAGGCCACCGCGGCCGTCGTGAACGCCTTCCCGGTGGACCGCCTGGTGACGATCCTCGTCGGCGACGCGGCGCAGATCAAGGCGCCGGTGGAGGCCCTCGGGATCGGTGAAGTCACCGTCGTGAGCGCCGAGTAGCACGCCGCGACGGCGCACACGCGCACGGGCCCTGGTGGCGGGAGAGCCACCAGGGCCCTCTTATGCCCGAATCGGGGCGGAAGTTGCCTGTCTGCCCTGTGGGATGCGCTACAAAAACCCGGATCCGTTTGAGGATGGGGAGGCGTCCCGCTTAGCTTCGTCCGGGCTGTTCGTCGGGCAGTGCGCCGCACCCGCGGCACCGGACAGCCATCGCCGAGTCCCCGTACGGCGCGAGCCAGGGGAGCCGGGGACCCGCATGAGTCCCTGGGGTGAATCGGACGCCCGCGCGTGTCGCGAGGGGGCCCGTAGGAGACCTTCCTGCTCCGAACCCGTCAGCTAACCCGGTAGGCGAGAGGGAAGGAAAGGACCAGCCTGTACATGGCGTTCACCCGCGCCCCGGGCAAGCACCGTCGTCCCAGCAGGATGCAGCGCGGCACCGCCCGCGCGGCGGGCGTCGCGGCGCTCACCACCACCGGTGCCGTCGGCTCCCTCGCGGCTCCCGCGCTCGCCGCCGAGCCCGCTGCCGCGCAGACCGGCCTCACGCCCGTGGTCACCCTGGGCGACGAGGTCGCCGACCGGATCGACGCCCAGGCGGCCGCCCAGCACGAGGCGGCCCGGGAGGCGGCCGAGGCCGCCGCGCGGAGGGCCGCCGAGGAGGCCGCGCGCGAGAAGGCCGCCGAGGAGGCCGTGCAGGCCCGCGCGGAGAAGGAGCGCGCCGCGCGGGAGGCCGAGCGCGAGCGCCTCAACACCTTCGTCTCCCCGATCCCCGGCTCGTACGTCTCGACCAGTTACCAGGCCGGCAGCTCGCTGTGGTCCTCCGGCAGCCACACCGGTGTCGACTTCCACGCCGCGAGCGGCACCCCCGTCCAGTCGGTCGGCGTCGGCACCGTCGTCGAGGCCGGCTGGGGCGGCTCGTACGGCAACCAGGTCGTCATCAAGATGCACGACGGCACGTACACCCAGTACGCCCACCTGTCGTCCATCGGCGTCTCGGTGGGCCAGCAGGTCGCCGCCGGGCAGCGGATCGGGCTCTCCGGCGCCACCGGCAACGTCACGGGCGCGCACCTGCACTTCGAGGCCCGTACGACCGCCGAGTACGGCTCCGACCTCGATCCCGTCGCCTACCTCCGCGCGCACGGCGTCAGCCTCTGACCCGCCCGCTTCCCGGTGCCCCGGCTCCCCGAGCCGGGGCACCGGTGTTTCCGGTCGGCGCTCGTCCAAAAAATGTGCATGGATTCCGGCCCGCCGTCGTGAATTACCGCTGATTGCAATAGAGTCACGGAACACACGTCAATCGTCGGCGTTTCACGGGGATTAAGCGGAGGTCGGTCATGCGTATTCCCGCGCACTCGGTGTGCACGGCGATCCGGGACGACATCGTCGCGGGTGTCCACGAGCGCGGCGGCCGGCTCACCGAGGAGGTCCTCGCCCGCCGTTACGGCGTCTCCCGCGTCCCGGTCCGGGAGGCGCTGCGCACGCTGGAGGCCGAGGGGTTCGTGGTGACCCGGCGGCACGCGGGCGCGTGCGTCGCGGAACCCACCGAGCAGGAAGCCGCCGACCTGCTGGAGATGCGCATGCTCCTGGAGCCGCTCGGCGCCTCCCGCGCGGCCCAGCGCCGCACCGAGGCCCATCTGAAGGTGCTGCGCGGCCTGGTCCGGCTGGGGCAGGAACGTGCCCGCCAGGGCCGCAGCGACGACCTGCGCTCCCTGAGCGGCTGGTTCCACGAGACGCTCGCCCAGGCCACCGGCAGTCCGGCGCTGTCCTCGGCGCTGACCCAGCTGCGGCACAAGATCGCCTGGATGTACGCCGCCGAGGGGCCGTCCGACCCGGTCGAGCACTGGGCGGAGCACGGCGCGATCGTGGACGCCGTGGCGCGCGGCGACGGCGACCGCGCGCGGTCCGTCACGGCGCTGCACACCGAGCGCGCGAGCACCGGGCACCGCCTGCGCTTCGCCCCCGGCGCCGGCCGCGCGGACCGTGTGAGGAACTCGCAACATGCCGTAAACACGACGGGTCTCCGGCATTAACACGGGTGCCGTATACAAAGGGGGAGTAATTCCGGGGGGTTTTCGCGCTGCCCGGAAAAGGGAAAGCGAAAGGCCCGCCCGGTGCTCCGGTCGGGCCTTTCGGTGTCACGGGCGGGTGTCCGACGAAAAGACGATTCCCGCGATCGTGAATGCTCAGACGGTCTCGGGAAGTTCCTCGAGGCCCTCGGAGACCAGCTTCGCCAGACGGTCCAGGGCGGCGTCGGCGCCCTCGGCGTCGGAGGCGAGGACGATCTCCTCGCCGCCCTGGGCGCCCAGGCCCAGGACGGCCAGCATGGAGGCCGCGTTGACGGGGGTGCCCCCGGCCTTGGCGATCGTCACCGGGACGCCTGCGGCCGTGGCGGCTCGGACGAAGATGGAGGCGGGGCGGGCGTGGAGACCCTCGGCCCAGCCGACGTTGACGCGGCGCTCAGCCATGTGTTGCTGCCCTTCACTGTTCAGGGTTGTCTAGACCAGTTTCCCACATCGTGAAACGTGCCCGGAGCGGCGTCCGCTCCCGGTGGCGGCCGGACCGCGGCCTCGGTCCGGCTGTCGTCCACCACAGACTGCCTCGCGCCGTCGTCGTACGCGAGCCGTACTCTGGGGCCCATGCAGACCTCGTCGGACCGGCACGAGTACCCCGCCCACTGGGAAGCCGACGTGGTGCTGCGCGACGGCGGCACCGCGCGCATCCGCCCCATCACCGTCGATGACGCCGAGCGCCTGGTCAGCTTCTACGAGCAGGTGTCGGACGAGTCGAAGTACTACCGCTTCTTCGCGCCCTACCCGCGCCTGTCCGCCAAGGACGTCCACCGCTTCACGCACCACGACTTCGTGGACCGGGTGGGACTCGCGGCCACCGTCGGCGGCGAGTTCATCGCCACCGTACGCTACGACCGGATCGGCGCCGACGGCACGCCCGCATCCCCCCACCCGTCGCCCGCCGCCACCCTTGCCGCAGGGCGCTCCGCGCCCGCCCCCTCCGTCCCCGACGAGGCCGAGGTCGCCTTCCTCGTGCAGGACGCCCACCAGGGCCGGGGCGTCGCCTCCGCCCTCCTCGAACACATCGGCGCCGTCGCGCGGGAGCGCGGCATCCGCAGGTTCGCGGCCGAGGTGCTGCCCGCCAACACCAAGATGATCAAGGTGTTCACCGACGCCGGGTACACCCAGAAGCGCAGCTTCGAGGACGGGGTCGTCCGCCTGGAGTTCGACCTCGAGCCCACCGACCGCTCCATGGCCGTGCAGTACGCGCGCGAACAGCGTGCCGAGGCGCGTTCGGTGCAGCGGCTGCTCGCCCCCGGCTCGGTGGCCGTCGTCGGCGCCGGCCGCACGCCCGGCGGGGTGGGCCGCAGCGTCCTCGACAACCTCCGGGACACCGGGTTCACCGGCCGGCTGTACGCCGTGAACAAGGCGCTGGGGGAGGGGGAGAAGGAGCTCGGCTCGGTGCCCGCGTTCCGCTCGGTGCGGGACATCGACGGGCCCGTCGACCTCGCGGTCGTCGCCGTGCCCGCCGAGCACGTCCCCGACGTCGTCACCGAGTGCGGCGAGCACGGCGTGCAGGGGCTCGTCGTCGTCTCCGCCGGCTACGCCGAGTCCGGCCCCGACGGCCGCGAACGCCAGCGCGCCCTCGTACGGCAGGCACGCTCGTACGGGATGCGGATCATCGGCCCGAACGCCTTCGGCGTCGTCAACACCTCCGCGGACGTACGGCTGAACGCCTCGCTCGCCCCCCGGATGCCCCGCCCGGGCCGGATCGGGCTGTTCGCCCAGTCCGGCGCCATCGGCGTCGCCCTGCTGTCCCGCCTGCACCGGCGCGGCGGCGGCGTCACCGGCGTCACCGGCGTGTCCACCTTCGTGTCGTCCGGCAACCGGGCCGACGTCTCCGGCAACGACCTCCTGCAGTACTGGCACGAGGACCCCGACACCGACGTCGTCCTGATGTACCTGGAGTCCATCGGCAACCCGCGCAAGTTCACCCGCCTCGCCCGCCGGACCGCGGCGGCGAAGCCGCTGGTCGTGGTCCAGGGCGCACGCCACGGAGCGGGGCCCCGGGGGCACGCCGTACGGGCGACCCGGCTGCCCCACGCGACGGTGTCCGCGCTGCTGCGGCAGGCCGGGGTGATCCGCGTGGACACCATCACCGAGCTGGTCGACACGGGCCTGCTGCTCGCCCGCCAGCCCCTGCCGGCCGGACCCCGGGTGGCGATCCTCGGCAACTCCGAGTCCCTGGGCCTGCTCACCTACGACGCCTGCCTCGCCGAGGGGCTGCGCCCGCACCGCCCGCTGGACCTCACCACCGCCGCCTCGGCGGCGGACTTCCACGCGGCGCTCTCCCACGCGCTGGCCGACGACACGAGCGACGCGGTCGTCGTGACGGCGATCCCGGCGGTGGGGAAGGGCTCGGCCGGCGACGCGGACCTGGCGCAGGCCCTGCGCTCGGCCGCCGCCGCGACCCCGTCCAAGCCCGTCCTGGTGGTCCACGTGGAACTCGGCGGCCTCGCGGAGGCCCTGTCGGCCGCGACGAGCACGGCACCCCCGCCGGCGACCGGCGCCGCGTCGCAGACGGGGCCGGGCACGGCGTCCCGGCCGCCCGGCGCCACGCCGCCCCCGGCCGCCGCGGGCGTCCCGCCGGCCCCCGTCACACCTCCCGAGGGCGCCCACCTCATCCCCGCCTACCCCGCTTCCGAGCGTGCGGTCCGGGCGCTGGCCCACGCCGTCGCGTACGCGCAGTGGCGGCGGGACGCCGCCGAGCCCGGGAAGGTGCCCGAGCACGAGGACATCGACGAGCGGGGCGCGGCGGCGCTCATCGGCGGACTGCTCTCGCGCGGACAGGGCCTCACCCTCGGCCCCGCCGACACCTGCGACCTGCTCGGCGCCTACGGCGTCCCCGTCCACCGCGCCCTGCCCGCCCCGGACCCCGGCGCCGCCGCCGAGGCCGCGCGCACCCTCGGCTATCCCGTGGCCCTCAAGGCGACCGCCCCCCACCTGAGGCACCGCGCCGACCTGGGCGGCGTCCGTCTGGACCTGGCCGACGAGGAACAACTGCGCCGGGCCTACGCCGAGTTGACGGAGCTGTTCGGCGCCCCCGAGGAGCTGCGCCCCGTGGTGCAGCGGATGGCCCCGCGCGGTGTCGACACCGTCGTGCGCGCGGTCATCGACCCCGCCGCCGGAGCCGTCCTGTCCTTCGGACTCGCCGGACCCCCCTCCCAGCTGCTCGGGGACATGGCGCACCGGCTGATCCCGGTCACCGACCGGGACGCGGCCTCACTGGTGCGGTCGATCCGCACCGCCCCGCTCCTGTTCGGCTGGCGCGGCTCGGCGCCGGTCGACACCCCCGCGCTGGAGGAGCTGATGCTGAGGGTGTCGCGGCTGGTCCACGACCACCCGGAGGTCGTCGCGGTCACCCTGGAACCGGTGGTCGTCGCCCCGCACGGCGTGAGCGTCCTCGACGCCTCCGTGCGCCTGGCCCCGCCGCCCGCCCGCGACGACCTCGGCCCGCGGACCCTCCCCGCGTACTGACCGGGGCCGGGAGCGACGAGCGGTGCCTCGCAGTCAGCGGCCCCCCGTAGGATGGGCGTCATGGCCAAGACCAGTACGACGACCCAGGGGCTGCGTGCGGCGATCGAGCGCAGCGGCTACTACCCGGCCCTCGTGGCCGAGGCGGTGGAGGCCGCCGTGGGCGGCGAGCCCATCCGGTCGTACCTGGTCCACCAGGAGACGACGTTCGACCAGAACGAGGTGCGGCGGCACGTCACCGTGCTCGTCCTCACCGGCAACCGCTTCATCGTCAGCCACACCGACGAGCAGGCCGCGGACAGCACCTCCCCGACGCCGTACGCCACCACGTCCACGGAGTCGGTCAAGCTCGGCCGGATCTCGTCGATCGTGGTCAGCCGGGTGGTCGCCAACCCGGAGTCGTACAAGCCGGGCACACTGCCGCGCGAGATCGTGCTCACCATCGGCTGGGGCGCCGTCTCCCGCATCGACCTGGAGCCGGCCGCCTGCGGCGACCCCAACTGCGAGGCCGACCACGGTTACACGGGCAGCTCCACGGCCGACGACCTGAGCCTGCGCGTCAGCGAGGCCGGTGACGGACCGGAGACGGTGCGCCAGGCGCTCACCTTCGCGCAGGCCCTGTCCGAGGCGACCGCGGACCAGACGCGCTGATGGCGCAGCCCACCCCCGGCGCACGGCCCGCACCGGGCGCCCAGCCCGCCCCCGGTACGCAGTCCGCCCCCGGCGCGCGGCCCGTACCCCGCCCGCAGGCTCCCCGCCCCGCGCCGCCCGCCCGCACCCCGCGGTCCGCGTCCACCGCCCGCCCGACGCCCCCCGCACCCTCCACGCCTTCCGCCCGTCCCGCGCCGCCCCCGCACTCCACCGCCTGGGACGACGCGCACCCGACCCCTCTCGCCCTCGACTCCGCGCCCCTGCCCGAGTACGGCACCGGTTCGCTCGCCGACCTGCTGCCCACGCTCGCCGCCGGCATGGGCGTCCCCGGCACGAGCGCCGCGATCCCCGAGCTGGCCCCCGCCGACCGGAACTGCGTGTTCCTGATCGACGGGCTGGGCTGGGAGCAGCTGAGGGCGCACCCCGAGGAAGCCCCCTTCATGACGTCCCTGCTCGCCGCCTCGCGCGGCGGCACCGGCCGTCCGATCACCGCCGGCTACCCGGCCACGACCGCCACCTCCCTGGCCTCCGTCGGCACCGGCCTGCCGCCGGGCGCACACGGCCTGCCCGGCTACACCGTGCGCAACCCGGACACCGGCGAGCTGATGAACCAGCTGCGCTGGCAGCCCTGGGCCCCGCCCGGCCCCTGGCAGCCGTACCCCACCGTCTTCGAGCTGGCACACCGGGCGGGCGTGCACGCGGCCCAGGTCTCCTCGCCGACCTTCGCGAACACCCCGCTGACCAAGGTCGCGCTCAGCGGCGGCACCTTCCTCGGGCGGCTCTCCGGGGAGGAGCGCATGGACACCGCGGCCGAGCAGCTCGCCGCCGCCGACCGCGCCCTGATCTACACGTACTACGCCGAGGTCGACGGCGCCGGCCACCGCTACGGTCTCGACTCCGACACCTGGCGCGGCCAGCTCATGTACGTCGACCGCCTGGTCCAGCGCCTGGCCGAGCGGCTGCCCCCGCGCAGCGCGCTCTACGTCACCGCCGACCACGGCATGATCGACATCCCCTTCGACGAGGACCACCGCATCGACTTCGACGAGGACTGGGAGCTGAAGGCGGGCGTCGCCCTGCTCGGCGGCGAGGGCCGCGCCCGGCACGTCTACGCCGTACCGGGCGCCGCGGACGACGTGCTGACCTGCTGGCGCGAGGTGCTCGGCGAGCGGTTCTGGGTGGCCTCGCGCGACGAGGCGATCGGGGCGGGCTGGTTCGGACCGACGGTCGACGAACGCGTGTACCACCGGATCGGCGACGTGATCGCCGCCGCGCGGGACGACGTCCTGCTGATCGCCTCCGAGCGGGAGCCCAGGGAGTCGGCGATGGTCGGCAACCACGGTTCGATGACCCCTGCCGAGCAGCTGGTCCCCCTGCTCGAAGTACGCTCCTGAACTCCTGACGATCCGCCCGCAACCCCTGCCGAAAGGTGCCCGACCTGTCATGCCCGAGCTGGTGTTCTTCTCCGGAACGATGGACTGCGGGAAGTCGACGCTGGCTCTCCAGATCGAGCACAACCGTTCGGCACGCGGTCTGGTCGGCATGATCTTCACCCGCAACGACCGGGCCGGCGAGGGCAAGCTCTCCTCCCGCCTCGGCCTGGTCACGGACGCGGTGGAGGTCGGCGACGGCGCGGACCTGTACGCGCACCTCGTCGACCACCTCTCACAGGGCCGGCGCGCGGACTACGTGATCGCGGACGAGGCGCAGTTCCTGGCGCCGGAGCAGATCGACCAGCTCGCCCGGGTGGTGGACGACCTGGAACTCGACGTCTACGCCTTCGGCATCACGACGGACTTCCGCTCCAAGCTGTTCCCCGGCTCCCAGCGGCTGGTGGAGCTGGCCGACCGGGTCGAGGTGCTCCAGGTCGAGGCCCTGTGCTGGTGCGGCGCCCGCGCCACGCACAACGCCCGCACGGTCGGCGGGGTCATGGTCGTCGAGGGCGCCCAGGTGGTCGTCGGCGACGTCACCGGGTCCGCGGACGAGGTCGGCTACGAGGTCCTGTGCCGCCGTCACCACCGCCGCCGCATGACGGCCGCGACGGCCCACGCGGCGGCCCTGTCGCCCGACGTGCTGCCGGTCACGTCGGGCTGACCGGACGGCCGCGGGGCACCGGTGGGTCCGGGGCGGCAAGGGGACCGTGGGGGTGACCTCTCGTCCTGCACCGGCGTGACCGGGTGACCGGGCGCACCGGCCGCAAGTCCGGGTCGGTCGAGGGACGGACTCGACGAATCGGCCGTCTCGCGGCTTCGGCCCCTCTAGGCTGGTGAGCGATCGACTGCACAGTCACGGCAGGGCGGAAGAGAGTCATGCGCGGCCTCACCGAGGCGAACCTCAAGAAGCTGGCCGGTGGCCGTTCCTTCGAGCGCGCCCTCGGGTACCTCGACGCGGTGTCCGGGGTCGAGGTGGGGGACGGCTGGGTCACCGCGCGTGTCCACGGGACGGAGCGGTACGAGGCGGAGCTGACCCTGGACGGGCCCGGCGGGCTGTCCGGCGCGTGCGACTGCCCGTACGGTCTTGAGGGCAACTTCTGCAAGCACCTGGTCGCCCTCGGTCTGACCGTGCTCGCCCGGCCGGAGAGCCTGCCGCGGCAGCGGAAGGCGGCCCGGGAGCGCGCGCAGGACCTCGACGGGTGGCTGTCCGCCCTGTCCAAGGACGAGCTGCTCGCCCTGCTGCGGGAACAGCTCGACGAGGACCGGCAGTTGCGGCGGCGACTGGAACTGCGGGCCGCGAGCGCCCGCGGGGACCTCGCCGCGGTCCGGTCCCGTATCCGTGACCTGCTCGACATCGGTCCCTTCGCGCAGTACGGCTACGTCGAGTACGCCGATGCCCGCGCCTACGCCGGCCAGGCCGGGCAGGCGGTGTCCGCGATCCGCGCGCTGACCGGCTCGGGCCGGGCCGCCGACGCGATCACCCTGGCGCGGGAGGCGATGCGGCTGCTGGCCGGGGCGGCGGAGAGCGTCGACGACTCCGACGGCGGGCTCGGGCGGATCGGCGCGGACCTCGCCGACGCCCACCTCGACGCGTGCCGCGCGGCACGTCCCGACCCCGAGGAGCTCGCGCGTTGGCTGGCCGGCCACGTGCTCGGCGACGCCGACGACGGCCTGACCGACATCGATCCGCTCGACTACGACGACGTCCTCGGAGAGGAGGGCATGGCCGTCCTGCGGAAGCTGGCCGTCGAGGCGTGGCGGCGCAACCGCCGCGGCTGGGCGGAGAAGTACCTGATGGAGCGTCTGGCCAAGGCCGGGGGAAACGTCGACGCGGTGATCGCCGTGCACGCGGCCGATCTCGCGCCGAGCGGGCACACGCACCTGGTCATCGCCCGCGAGCTGGAGGCCGCCCGGCGTTTCGACGAGGCCCTGGAGTGGGCGGAGCGCGGTGTCCGGGACGTCCGGGACCTCTCCGCCGTGGACACCGCCCTCGTCGACCACCTCTGTGAGCGCTATGCGCGGGCGGGCCGGATCGCCGACGCCGTCGCCGTGCGCCGCGCCCACTTCGGCGCCCGTCGCTCGCTGCTCACGTACCAGCAGCTGCGCGCCGCCGCGCGGGCCGCGGACAGCTGGCCGGCCGAACGCGAGGGAGCCCTCGCCCTGTTGCGCGCCGACGCGGAGCGGCCGCGACGGAGCCGGTACGACGGCCCCGTCCTGGTCGACGCCCTGCTCGACGACGAGGACGTCGACGCCGCCTGGCAGGCCGCCACCGAAACCGGCGCCCACGACCGGCAGTGGCTCACGCTCGCCGACCGGGCGCGGGCCACCCGCCCCGCCGACGCGCTCGGCGTCTACCTGCGCCTGGCCGAGCCGCTGACCGGGGAGACCGGCAACAGGGTCTACGAGCGGCTCGTCGGCCTGCTGCTGAGCATCCGCGACTGCCACCGCCGCCTGGGCACCGAGGACGAGTTCGCCGCCTACGTCACCGCCTTGCGCACCGCCCAGAAGCGCAAGCGGAACCTGATGCGCCTGATGGACGAACACGGTCTGTGAGCCGGACGGTTTCCCGGGGATCCGCTGGGCCCGCGCCCCCTGCCTCCCGATGGCGCTCTTCACGCGGCCGGGACCCCGGCCACCGGATCGGTGTCACGAGCGCGTTCAAGAGGATGTCGTTCCGAGGGCGGGATCCTTGAGCCGGTCGTCGCATCGTCAGTTCCCCTCAGCCGGCCGCTCGCCAACCGCTTCGCCCACCTCGGCCGGACCCACGCCCCGGCCACGGTCGTCCGGGGCATGGCCGGCACCTGGCCGGAGGTGGCCGTTCCGGCGGTCGATCCGGCCAAGGCTCCCGGCGCGGGCCCGCGGCGCCGTCCGGTTTCCTCACGGCCCGGCCTGATCCACCACATCCCCGCCGACGCCGGGAGCCGGGGCCGCTCCTGGCCGTCCCCGCGCACCTGGGAGATGGCGCTGCGGCTGCTCGCCACGGCATACGCGACCGGCGGCGGCCGCGAGGCCACGGCCGCCGCGCTCACCGGCGCCGTCGGGGACGGTGCGGGCATCGAACTGCCGTCGTGCCTGGAGCACCTCGACCTGCCCGGCCCCGAGCGGTCCTCGCCGACCCCGACGCGTTCGCCCTGCCCGAGCGCGGCGACCGCCCGCTGCCCCGGGCGGCCGTCGTCGTCGACACCTCGGGCTCGATGGGCGACGCGGAACCCGCCGCCGCCCTGGGCGAGTTCACCGGCGTCCTGTGCGAGGTCGGCGTGAGCGGCAACCGCGTCACCGTCCTGGCCTGCGACGCCGACGTGCACGCCGTGTCCCGGGCGACGGCCACCGAGCAGATCACCCTCGGCGGCGGGGCGGCACGGACATGCGCGTCGGCATCGACGCCGCCCTCGCGGCCCGCGACCGCCCCTCGATCGTCGTCGTCCTCACCGACGGCCACACCCCCTGGCCCGCCGAGACCCCGCCCTGCCGCACCGTCGCGGCCCTGGTCGGCGACGGCGCGCCGCAGCCCCCGCACTGGGCGGAGACGGTACGGGCCCCCGCGCCGTCGGCCCGGACGCGCCGGGCGCCCTGCGCGCGGCACCACCGTGGGCCCACTCGGGCGGAGACCGCCCCGCAGCGCTGTCGGTGGCCGTCACGCACTCCCCCTCCGTCGATTGACAAAACGGAACATCGCTCCGGATAATAAGTGGAGCGATGTTCCGTTTCGGTTCGGCCGAAGCGGGACGTCCCTGACCGCCTTGCCCGCCGCCGGTCGCGGGAGACCGGCGGGGTTGCAGGTGTCACCGAAAGGGAACCCACGTCATGAACACATCCACGGCCACCGGCGCCCCGGGCGCACCCGCCCCGGTCCTGTCCTTCGGCCCCGTGGTCCTCTCCGTGCCCGGACGTCCCGTGGACCTCCAGGTACGCGTCTCCGCACCCGCGACCGGGACCGGTCTCGCCGTCATCCTCCTCTCCCATGGTCACGGCCCCTCGAACCACCTCTCCTCGCTCCACGGCTACGCGCCGCTCGTCGACTTCTGGGCCGCCCACGGCTTCGTGGTCGTCCAGCCGACCCACCTCTCCTCCAGGGCGCTGAGCCACCTGGTCGCCGACGCCCCCGGAGCGCCCTTCTTCTGGCGCTCGCGCTCCGAGGACATGTCACACGTCCTCGACCGGCTCGACGTGATCGAGGAGGCCGTGCCGCTGCTCTCCGGGCGGATCGACCCCACCAAGGTCGCCGTCGCCGGGCACTCGTTCGGCGGCTTCACCGCCGGCCTCCTGCTCGGCGCCCGGGTCACCGACCCCGACGAGGGGGGAGAGGTCGGCCTCCTCGACCCCCGGATCAAGGCGGGCGTGCTGCTCGCCGCACCCGGCAGGGGCGACGTCCTGAGCGGACCGATGGCCGACGCGCTGCCGGTCTTCCGGACCATCGACTTCTCCACCATGACCACACCCGCGCTGATCGTCGCCGGCGACCAGGACGACCCCCGGCACTTCACGGACATGGGCCCGGACTGGCACGCCGACCCCTACACCCTCGCCCCCGGACCCAAGACCCTGCTCACGCTGTTCGGCGCGGAGCACGGACTCGGCGGCATCGCCGGATACGACGCCGCCGAGACCACCGACGAGAACCCCGGACGGGTCGCCGCCCTCGCCCGGCTCACCGCGGCCTACCTGCGCACCCGGCTTCATCCCGGTGACCCCGCATGGCAGGCCGCGTGCGAGGCACTGACCGCCGGCCCCGATCCGGTAGGACGAGTCGAGTCCAAGTAAGCCCTCCCACGCGGCCACGTTCCTCGCCGCACGGCCCGCACCGTCGGCGCCCGGGGCCGGCCGGACCGGCGTTGCCCCGAGTCCAGGCCGGCGGTGGGCGGTGCGGCCAGCGGACCGGGCCCGTGCCGAAGAAGTGACCGGCCGACAAGGGTTTCGCCGGGGCGGCACCCCTCCTTGGAGCACGGGGAGGGGCCGATCCGGCCGCCGGTCGGCTCTCCCCGTGGGCGCGGACGAACCCGTCGGCCGGCAGGGCCGGCCGTGGACGAAGAAGCCGCACAGCGGGTACGTCCGACTTCAGGACGTCACACGCACGTGCGGCTGGGAGGGCGGCGAAGCCGGTACGGCTTCGGGGGCGGGCCGAGGGTGTGGGCCGGTCCTCAGTGGACCACCGCGGGCGGGGCGAGCGGGGCGATCTCCCGGTCGAAGAAGGCGTGGAAGTCGTCGCCCCGTTCGTACAGCGCGTCGAAGCCGGCCGACGTCTCCCGGATCAGCGCCCGGTCGGTGAAGCGGTTCGCTCCCGCCGCGTTCCCGTCCTCGTCGTAGAGCACCTCGTACAGGGCGACGTCCCCGAGGATCACCACTTCGGGGACCGGACGGCTCTGCTCGATGTCCGCGATGTCGCGGGCGTCGAGCACCCTGATGCGGTCGCCCAGTTCCACGCGCAGGCGCAGGACGAAGAGCTCCCATTGCACGTACGGGGTCACCGGGAACTCCACGACGCGAAGGCGGCGTTCCAGAATTCCCAGCCGTGCGGCGGTGCGGAACTGCCGGGCGTAGACGTCGCGTTTCTCCTGGATGAGGGACAGGGCGCGGTCCCAATCACCGGCGGCGAAGGCCTCCCAGCTGCTGAACCCGCGTTCCTTGAAATTCTGCCCCCTCTCGAGCTTGTTCAGGTGACTGATTCCGCTCTCGTAGACGCGACGGAAGTCCGCATGGTAGGCGGGGCGGTCCATGCGTTCCGAAGATCCGTGCGGGAAGGAGTCAAACATTTGGGATGTCCGGTTTCGCTGCGATCAGCATGTTCCTGGGGATGACCACGATCCGTTCGTCCGCTCCGACGGAGACTCCGGCAGGCAGTTTCCCGCCGAGCGGTTCCGTGAGGTCACGGCCTATGACAGCGATGTCGCCGTTCTCGAGCTCCCAGATGTCGGGGCAGTCGGGGTTGTCGGTCGTGTGTCCCAGTTCCTGCGGCGATTTCCCCAGGCGCCGCTTGAATGTCGTGGCGGGATCCGCTTCCCATGGCCTGCTCATGGCCATCGCCCCCTCGGGTGCATCGGATTCCCGCTACTTTAGCAGTGAACATAACGGCTTGGCCGCGCGAAAAGTGGACACGCTGAGAAAGTCGCGACCGTGCCCTCGTTGTCCCGTCCGGCGCGGCGGTGCGACGATGAACATTCTCGAAAGGGTGTCTTGTCGAATCAAGGCAGACGTGGGCTATTCAGCGTATAATCTGAAAATTCGAGTGTATCAGGCAGGGGGAACTGTGGACCCGGAGACGGCATTACTCGCGCGGAGCACAGGAGTCACACCGGTCACGCCGATGACGGGCGACGCCTGGAACCGCACCCGGGAGAGCGTCACCCGGCACGCCGGCGCGTCCGGCCCCGCCCGCATCCGTCAGGCCGGACGAGACCAGCACCACGCACAGCGATGACGGGCGGGATGGACGGCCGTGCCGAGGACCGTGGCCGGGTCTACCAGGCGTCGGGCGACCAGCACATCAGCGAGCACCACCACTACGGCGAACACGGCGAACACGGCGAGCCCGGTGACGGGGCGGCCGCGCCCCAGGGTCCCGACTCGGTTCGCCGCCCGGCGGTCGGCCGGCCCCCGGTGGTCCTGCGCGACCGCACCGAGGTGCTGGACCGGCTGCGGGCGAGCGTACGGGAGGAGCGCGGCGGCGAGGTCTACGTGCTGTACGGCATGGGCGGCTGCGGCAAGACCGCGGTCGCCTACACGCTCTTCCAGCTGGCCACCGGTGAACACGGCAGGGTGGGACTGTGGGTCAGCGCCTTTGACCGCGCGAGCCTGCGTGCGGGCATGCTCGCCGTGGCCGCCGACCGAGGGGCGGGCGACGCCGAGTTGCTGGCGGCCCGCAACGGGCTCCGTCCCGCCGCCGACCTGGTCTGGCGGTATCTCGACCGCTCCGCCGAGCTCTGGCTGCTGGTGCTCGACAACGCCGACCACCCCGAGATCCTCCGGGACGGCAGCTGGCTGCGCACCAGCCCACGGGGCACGGTCGTGGTGACCACCCGCAGGCCGGCCGCCCGCTGGTGGCCGGGGGCGGAGCTGCAGCACATCGGCGTACTGCCGCGGGAGGACGCCGCACAGGTGCTGCGGGACCTCGCCCCGCACAGCGGCACGCAGCAGGAGGCGGCCCGGATCGCGGACCGGCTCGGCCGGCTGCCGCTCGCCCTCACGCTGGCGGGCGGCTTCCTCTCCCGGCAGGTGCTCGATCCCTGGACGATGGAGACCTACGGACGCCGCCTGGAGGAAGGAGGAGGCGTCGAGCTCATCGACCGGGGGGCCGACGCCCTGTCCGAGGAGGACCCCCGGCACCTGGTGGGCCTGACGTGGCAGCTGACGCTCGACGCGTTCGAGGCCCGTGGCCTGCCCGAGGCGACCGCGCTGCTGAGGCTCCTGTCGCGTTTCGCCCCCGAGCCGCTGCCGCTGTCCCTGCTCAACCGCGCCGGGATCGGCGGCGCCCTGCCGCGTGCCCGTTGTGAGACGGCCCTGAGGGCACTGCTCGACCAGTCGCTGGCCGAACTGGTCGACGTCGGTGAGCGGTGCGTGCAGAGCCACGCGGTGCTGCTGGACAGCGTCGTCGCGGCGACCCCGGCGGACATGGTCCCGGCGCTCCACGCCACGGCGGTCCGACTGCTCGACGCGGCCGTGCCCGAGGTGCCCGACGCCGGTCCGCACGACCCACGGCTCCGGCTGCTGGTGCCGCACGGACTCGCCCTGCTGCGGCGCGCCGGTGACCGGTCGGCGACGGCCGACGCCCTGGCCGTGTCGACCAGGCTGTCCACCGCCCTGCACCGCACGGGGGACTACCTGTCCGCCCGGGAGACCGCCCGGGCCGCCGCGGACCTCGGCGAGCGGCGGCTCGGCGCGGAGCACCGTCTCGTCCTGGCCGCCCGTTCCCGCGTCGGACGGGCGCTCTTCCGGCTGGGCGGGTACACCGAGGCCGAGCGGCTGCTCCGACGCGTCCACGCGGCTCAGGAGCGGCTCCTCGGGGCCGACGACCCCGACACCCTGGACACCCGCCACGGCCTCCAGCTCGTGCTCGGAAACCTCGGACACCGTGACGAGGCCGTCTCGCTCCTCCGCTCCACGGTCACCGGCAGGCGAAGGGCGCTGGGCCCCGCCCACCCGCTGACGTTGCGGTCCCGTTCCAGCCTGCTGGTCCTGCTGTCCGCGCCCGAGCTGTCGGCCGAGGAGGACGGCGCGCTGCTCTCCCTGCCCGCGGAGTGCGTAAGGCACCTCGGCCCCGACCACACGGTGACGCTGGGCGCTCACCACAACCACGCCTGGGCGCTGTACCTGCTGGGCCGTTTCGACGAGGCCGGCCAGGAGGTCCGGACGGTCATCGAGGCGTACCGGCGACGCTTCGGCCCCGACCACCCGCTGGTGCTCTCGGCGCGGCAGCTGCTGTCCCGGACCCGGGCCGCGCAGGGCGACGTGGGGACGGCGGCCGCCATCATGACGGATGTCGTCGCCAGGCGGGAACGCGGCCTGGGGGCCGACCACCCGTTCACCGTCGCCGGCCGGCGTCTCCTCGAGGACTTCACGTCGGGGCGGTGGCGTCCGCCCGGAGCGGACTGACGCGGAGTCACCCGACGCGCCGCGCGGGGGCGTCGCGCGGCGCGCCCCGGCGAGGGCCCTGCAGCAGTGCCAACCGTGCCCCCTCCGGGTCCGCCACCAGGGTGACGCGGCCGTGGTCCCCGTCGTGGGACGGTGCGAGGACCCGACCGCCCAGGCGGAGGACCCGGCCCACCGCGTCGCCGGTGTCGGACACCGTGAAGTACGTCGTCCAGTGCGGGCCCCGCTCCCGGAGGAGGGTCCTGCCCGCGCCGTGGACGCCGGCCACCGGACGGCCGTTCAGGCGCAGGGTGACGCGGTCGGGGGCGGCGGGGGCCGCCGGCTCCTCGTCGTAACCGAACACGGTCGTGTAGAACTTGGCGACGCCGGCCGCCTCGAAGGCCGTCAGCTCGTTCCAGGCGGGCGTGCCGGGCACACCGGCGACGGCGGTGCCCGCGCTCGCGGCCGCCTGCCAGACGCCGAAGACGGCGCCGCCGGGATCGGAGCCGATCGCCAGCCGGCCGGCGCCGGCGGCGTCCAGCGGGCCCACCCCGACGGTGCCGCCGCACGACCGCACCACGTCCGCCGTCAGGTCCACGTCGTCGGAGGCGAAATAGGGCGTCCAGGCGACCGGCAGGTCACGGTCCGGCGGCAGCACGCCGATGCCGGCCACCTCGCGCCCGTCGAGCAGGGCGCGCACGTACGGGCCGAGTTGCCGGGGGCCGGGACGGAACTCCCAGCCGAACAGCCCGCCGTAGAACTCCTCGGTCGTCTCCAGGCCGTGCACCATCAGGCTCACCCAGCAGGGCGTGCCGGGTGTGCGCCGAGCGGGCGCCCCGCCGTTCGGGCGGGCGTTCCCCCGTGCGTCGGTCATCGTCACTCTCTTCTCGGCCGCCGCGCGGTGGCCGTGCTCTCCTCGACCCGGCGGGGTCGCGTCGCGTGCGATCCGCGGCCGGTCCCCGTGCCGGCCGGGGACCGGCCGCGGTCCGTGCCGGTGCACGCCCCCGCGCGGGCCTCGCTCCCGGAGGATGCCCGATGCGCGGGTCCCCGTCCGCTTCGGCGCGCTCGCCGACGGGTGTCGATCGTCTGTACAGAATGTGCCCGATCCACTGCGCAGGGTGACCGGGGTCGCTCGGCCGAGCAGAGTAGTCGGACGCGGACGGATCGGCCACCCGGTGGGCGAGGATGGTGGCCATGAACGCCATCATCTCCGCATCCGAACTCGCGAGCGCGCTGGCGGGCCACCGCCCGCCGGTGCTGCTCGACGTCCGCTGGCAGCTCAGCCTGGCCGCGGCGGCCGGTGAGCCGCCGTTCGACGGACGGGCCGCGTACCGGGCCGGGCACCTTCCGGGGGCCGTCTTCGTCGACCTCGACGAGGAGCTGGCGTCCGCGCCGGGCGACCGCGGACGTCATCCGCTGCCGGACCTCGAGGTGTTCGGCGCCGCGATGCGGCGGGCGGGCGTGTCGTCCGCCGCCCCGGTGGTCGTGTACGACGGGGGTCTGGGCTGGGGCGCCGCCCGCGCGTGGTGGCTGCTGCGCTGGACGGGCCACCCGGACACGCGGGTCCTGGACGGCGGACTGCCGTCCTGGGAGGGTCCGTTGGAGACGTCGGTACCGCAGCCGGCCGAGGGGGACTTCGTGCCGGTGCCGGGGGCGGCCGGACTGCTCGACGCCGACGGCGCGGCGGCGCTGGCGCGTTCGGGGGTGCTGCTGGACGCCCGGGCGGGGGAGCGGTACCGGGGCGAGGTGGAGCCGATCGACCGGGTGGGCGGGCACATTCCCGGCGCGGTCTCGGCGCCCACCACGGAGAACGTCGGCGCCGACGGCCGTTTCCTGCCCGCCGGGGAACTGAGCGCACGCTTCGGGGAACTGGGCGTCTCGCAGGGGTCACCGGTCGGCGTGTACTGCGGCTCGGGCGTCTCCGCCGCGCACGAGGTGCTGGCGCTGGCGGTCGCGGGTATCCCGGCGGCGCTGTACGTGGGTTCCTGGTCGGAGTGGTCGTCCGACCCCGGACGGCCGGTCGCGGTGGGGCCGGACCCGTGGTAGGCCGGCTCAGAAGCGCACGGAGGGGCGCTCGTCGTACGGCGAGCGCCCCTCACGTCACGTCAACCGGCCGAGGCAACGGACCGCCCGAAGGGGCTACTCCTGCTTCTTCCGGCGCGTCCCGAACACGATCTCGTCCCAGCTCGGCACCGCCGCGCGGCGGCCCGGACGGACGCCGTCCGCCTCGGCCTGACGGTCGGTCGAGCCGATGAGCCGGTCCCGGTGGCTGCTGACGGAACGCGGCATGAGGACGTCCGCGTACGCGGCCCCGGCCGAGGCCGCGGGGGCCGGCGGCTCCTCCGCCCCGGGTTCGGGGTCCGGCTCCTCGGGAGCGGTCTCGGGCGTGCGCTCCGGCACCACCAGGTCGCCCCGGAAGCTCGGCACCGCCTCCAGCAGGCTGGTGAGCGAGTCCCGTTCACCCGATGCCGTGGCCGTCAGGGACTCCTCGTCGGGCTCGGACGCCTGCGCGGGCAGGCTCGGCCGCTCGCGGTCGCCGGGACGGTCGAGCGGACGGTCCCGCGGCAGCCGGGCGATGCGCGGCACGAACGGGAAACTGGGCTCGGGCGCGGCGAGGTCGTCGGACTCGCCGATCAACGAGCGCGCCTCGTCGTCGACGGCCTGGACGAGCCGCCGGGGCGGGTCGTACGTCCAGCTCGCCGAGTGCGGCTCGCCCGCGACCCGGTAGACCAGCAGCACCTCCCAGGTGCCGTCGTCACGGCGCCAGGAGTCCCACTGGACGGTGTCCTTCTCGGCGCCGCGCAGCAGCAGCCGCTCCTGCACCGCCTCACCGAGCGGGGGGCCGGAGTTCTCGCCGGGGCGGCGGACCGGGGTCTTGCGGGCGCGCTCGGCCATGAACGCGCGCTCGGCGAGGACGGGGCCCTCGAAGCGGCGTACGCGGTCCACGGGGATGCCGGCCATCTGGGCGACCTCTTCCGCGGTCGCGCCGGCCCTTATGCGCGCCTGGATGTCGCGGGGGCGGAGGTGGCTCTCCACCTCGATCTCGATCTGGCCGAGGCGGGGACGGTCGCCGCGCACGGCGGCGCGGAGCCGTTCGTCGATCGGAAGCGTGTACTCCGTGCTGTCCGCAGCCTTCAGCACCAGCCGTGTGCCGTCATTCGAGACGGCCACGACACGCAGTTCCGGCATGGGGACCTCCCGGGTGGTGCCTGCCGACGTCACGTGCGTCGCTGCTTCCGCTAGTCGAGTGTGGCCTGCCCGGGTGCAGCCTGCCACAACCTTGCCGAGTTGCCCGGCGTGTCGGGCGCGGGCCCTGGATCGCCGTTATGGCACGGTTACTTATTCGCAACGCTAAGTGACCAACTGCCTCACCCTGTGCAACCAGTCCCCTCCCGGCGGTCCTCCGGGTCCGGACACCCTGACGGGAGACCGGTCCCAGGGCTCGCAACAGTACTCCATTTGGGCCACCTGCGTGGATTGGCACGCCGCGCAACGAATCCTCTACGACCCCAAGACCCTCCGCAAGTAGTCGTTCCGGAACCGGCGTTCCGGGTCGAGCCGGTCCCGGAGAGCCGTGAACTCCTCGAAGCGCGGGTACACCCGGGAGAGGTACTCCGCGTCCCGTGTGTGGATCTTCCCCCAGTGGGGCCGCCCCTCGTGCGCGGTGAAGATGCGCTCGGCCGCGGTGAAATACCCCTGATAGGGGGTGCCCTTGAACATGTGGACGGCGATGTAGGCGCTGTCCCGGCCGGACGCGGTGGACAGCGTGATGTCGTCGGCCGGCGCGGTGCGCACCTCCACCGGGAAGCTGACCCGCAGCGGCGAGCGGTCGACCATCGCCTTCAGCTCCCGCAGCGTCTCCACCAGGGCCTCGCGCGGGACGGCGTACTCCATCTCCACGAAGCGCACCCGGCGCGGCGAGGTGAACACCTTGTACGGGATGTCGGTGTACGTCCGGGCGGAGAGCGCCCTGCTGGAGATCCGCGCGATGGCCGGAATGCTCGCGGGCACCGCGCGGCCGACCCAGTTGACCGCCTGGAACGCCCCGTTGGAGAGGAACTCGTCCTCGAACCAGCCCTTGAGCCGCGGCACCGGCCGCTCCGGTCCCGCGCTGCGGTTGTTGCGTTTGGTGGTGGTGTTGCCGGTGTGCGGGAACCAGTAGAACTCGAAGTGCTCGTTCTCGGCGTACAGCTGGTCGAAGTCGGCGCAGACCCGGCCGAAGGGCATCGGCTCCTCGCGGGCCGTGAGGAGGAAGACCGGCTCCACGGCGAAGGTGATCGCGGCGACGACGCCGAGGGCGCCGAGTCCGATCCGGGCGGCCGCGAAGACGTCCGGGTTCTCCCGCTCGGAGCAGGTGAGCACCGAACCGTCGGCGGTGACCAGCTCCAGACCCCGGATCTGGGCGGCGATGGAGGCCGAGTCGCGGCCCGTGCCGTGGGTGCCGGTACTGGTGGCCCCGGAGACCGTCTGCTCCATGATGTCGCCCATGTTGGTCAGCGACAGGCCCTCCCGCGCGAGGGCCAGGTTCAGTCGTCTGAGCGGGGTGCCGGCCTCCACGGTGACCGTGCCGGCCGCGCGGTCGACGTGCCGTATGCCCGTCAGCAGATGAGGGTGGATCAGCAGGCCGTCGGTGGCCGCTATGGAGGTGAAGGAGTGCCCGGTGCCGACCGCCTTCACCGGCATGCCGTCCTCGGCGGCCCGGCGCACGGCGGCGGCCAGTTCGTCGACGGAGGCGGGAGCGGTCTCCCGCGCGGGACGGACGGATACATTGCCGCCCCAGTTATGCCATGTGCCGTTCCCCGTGCTCGCTGTGCTGCCCAACGGAGCCTCCCCGACCCGGAGCCGGCCGCTTGAGCCGGCGGTACCCGAGGAAACCCACCACGACCGCGACGGCCCCGGCCACCGCCGGAACCCCGTACCCGGCACGCGCCCCGGCCGCGTCGATCACCCAGCCGGCCGCGGAGGAACCGGTGGCGATCCCGACCGCGAGCCCGGTGCTCACCCAGGTCATGCCCTCGGTGAGTTGCGCGCGTGGTACGTGCTCTTCGATGAGGGACATCGTCGTGATCATCGTCGGAGCGATGGACAGACCCGCAACGAACAGCGCCACGGCCAGGAACGGCAGGTTCCCGACCAGTAGGAGTGGGATCATACTCACGGCCATGGCGCACACGCCCAGCAACCAACGGAGTTCCGGCGCCCCCGTGAAGTGCAGCAGCCCGAACACGACGCCCGCCACGCAGGAGCCCAGCGCGTACACGGCGAGCACCACGCTCGCGGCGGCCTTGTGCCCCTCCTCCTCGGCGAACGCCACGGTGACCACGTCCACAGCGCCGAAGACGGCCCCCGTCGCCACGAACGTCGCGACCAGCACCTGGAGCCCCGGGGCGCGCAGCGCCGAGCCGCCGTCCGTGTGCTCGCGCGGGTGCGGCTCGGGCTCGGTGGCGCGCTGCGCGGTCAGCCAGAAGACGCCGGCCGCCAGGAAGCAGGCCGCGAGCAGCGGTCCGGCCTCCGGGAACCAGGCCGTGGACAGCCCGATGGAGATGATCGGTCCGAAGATGAAGCACATCTCGTCCACCACGGACTCGAACGAGTACGCGGTGTGCAGCTTCGGGGTGCCCCGGTACAGGGCGGCCCAGCGGGCCCGGACCATCGAGCCGACGCTCGGCACGCAGCCGATGCCGACGCACGCGACGAACAGCACCCAGTCCGGCCACGCGTAGTGCGCGGCGAACAGCAGCACCGCCGCCGCGGTGAGCGAGACCAGCGTCGCGGGGCGCAGCACCCGCCGCTGCCCGTACCGGTCCACCAGGCGCGAGACCTGCGGGCCCGCCACGGCGGCGGCCAGCGCGATGGTCGCCGACAGCGCGCCGGCCAGCCCGTACCTGCCGGTGAGCTGGGAGACCATCGTCACGACGCCGATGCCCATCATGGACAGGGGCATCCGGCCGAGGAACCCAGCGGCGGAGAAGGCCCTGCTGCCGGGGGCGGCGAACAGGGCGCGGTAAGGGCTGGGCACGGGGGTCTCCGAAGGTCTCGGTAAGGCGCGACCGCAGTCGGTACAGCTTACGGGTTAGGTCACCCTAATGCACCCGGAAACGCCACGTCACGGCTGGTGGCACCCCCCGCCCCGTCCCGCCCGCCGACGGCGGGTGGCAGGATCGGGACATGCCTGACGTGCTCGATGCCAGCCCTTACGACGCCCTGCTCCTGCTCTCTTTCGGTGGTCCCGAAGGCCCGGACGACGTGGTCCCGTTCCTGGAGAACGTGACGCGCGGGCGCGGCATCCCCAAGGAACGCCTCAAGGAGGTCGGGCAACACTACTTCCTCCACGGCGGGGTCAGCCCCATCAACGACCAGAACCGCGCCCTGCTGGACGCGCTGCGGAAGGACTTCGCCGACCACGGCCTGGACCTGCCGGTCTACTGGGGCAACCGCAACTGGGCGCCCTACCTCACCGACACCCTGCGCGAGATGGTCCGGGACGGCCGCCGCCGCATCCTCACCCTGGCCACCAGCGCCTACGCCTCGTACTCCGGCTGCCGCCAGTACCGGGAGAACCTCGCCGACGCCCTCGCGACCCTGGAGCGGGAGGGGCTGGAGCTGCCGAAGATCGACAAGCTGCGGCACTACTTCAACCACCCCGGCTTCGTCGAGCCCATGATCGACGGGGTCGTGCGGTCGCTCGCCGACCTCCCCGAGGACGTCCGGGACGGCGCGCACATCGCCTTCTGCACCCACTCGATCCCCACCTCCGCCGCCGACACCTCCGGCCCGGTGGAGGAGCACGGCGACGGCGGCGCGTACGTCCGGCAGCACCTGGACGTGGCCCGGCTGATCGCCGGCGCCGTCCGCGAGCGCACCGGCGTCGACCGCCCCTGGCAGCTCGTCTACCAGTCCCGCTCCGGCGCCCCGCACATCCCCTGGCTGGAGCCCGACATCTGCGACCACCTCGAGGAGCGGCACGCGGCCGGGGTCCCGGCCGTGGTCATGGTTCCCATCGGTTTCGTCTCCGACCACATGGAGGTCGTCTACGACCTCGACACCGAGGCCACCGCCAAGGCGGGGGAGCTGGGCCTGCCGGTGCGCCGCTCGGCGACCGTCGGCGCCGACCCGCGGTTCGCCGCCGCGATCCGCGAGCTGATCGTGGAACGCGCCGGCGCCGAGCGCGGGCAGGCCGTCACGCCGTGCGCCCTGGGCGCGCTCGGCGCGAGCCACGACCTCTGCCCGGTGGGCTGCTGTCCGGCCCGCGCCCCGCGCCCCGCCGCCGCGGGCGCCGACAGCCCCTACGCGTGAGGAGCGCCGTGACCGACCCCCTGCACCTGGAACTGTTGGAGCTCGCCCGGGAGGCGGCCCGCCGCGCGGGCGAGCTGCTGCGGGACGGCCGCCCGGCCGACCTCGCGGTCGCCGCGACCAAGTCCAGCCCGATCGACGTCGTCACCGAGATGGACATCGCGGCCGAGAAGCTGATCACCACGCTGATCGCCGAGCGCCGTCCGGAGGACGGCTTCCTCGGCGAGGAGGGCGCCTCCACCGAGGGCAGCAGCGGCGTCCGCTGGGTGATCGACCCGCTCGACGGCACGGTCAACTACCTGTACGGCCTGCCCACCTGGGCCGTCTCCATCGCCGCCGAGCAGGACGGCGAGACCGTGGCCGGGGCGGTCGCGGCCCCCATGCGCGGTGAGGCGTACCACGCGGTGCGCGGCGGCGGCGCCTGGGCCACCGGCGCCTGGACGGGCGAGCGGCGGCTGACCTGCCGCCCCTCGCCGCCCCTGGACCAGGCCCTGGTGTCGACCGGGTTCAACTACGTCACCGAGGTCCGCACCCACCAGGCCGACGTGGCGCGGCGGCTGATCCCCCTGCTGAGGGACATCCGGCGCGGCGGCTCGGCCGCGATCGACCTGTGCGACCTCGCCGCGGGGCGCCTCGACGGCTACTACGAGCGCGGGCTGCACCCCTGGGACCTGGCGGCCGGTGACCTGATCGCCCGCGAGGCGGGCGCCCTGACCGGCGGCCGCCCCGGAGGCCGCCCGTCCTGGGACCTCACGGTCGCGGCCACCCCGGGCGTCTTCGAGCCGCTCCAGCAGTTCTTGGAGGACCTGGGGGCCTGGCACGACTGACGGGCCGCCGGTGGCGGGGGCACGAGCGCGCGGAGGCCCGAAGGGTCGAGCACGGCCGTGCCCCCGCCACCGGCTGGGGCGTCCCGAAGGCGAACGAGCAAAAAGCGCGGGCCCCGGCGCTGGATTCGCCGGGGCCCGCGCCGTCGCGATCCGGTCAGACGCTGTACGCGCCGACCTCCACGCCGTGCTCGGCGGCGAGGCGGCGCAGATCGTCGAGCTCGCCCTGCTCCACGTCGACGAGGAAGTCGTCGCCGTCGTCGCGGGCCCGCGAGAGATCGGACTCGGTCGCCTTTATGCGCTGCAGAAGTCCTGCGGTGAATGCGTCCATGCTGCGCCCCCTCGTCCTGGGTCGGTGGGTCGGTGGCACGGGGGTGTGCCGTTCGGAAGGGACGATCACGTCCGGAGCGGATGCCCAGCGCCGCCCGGCCGGGCGGCGACGGTGCCGGGCATCCACGTCCGCTCTGCGGAAGCGGACTGATGCGTACCGCATGGTGGCGCGGTACGTGCAGAGCGTGATCGCGGGATGTAAGACCCGTCCTCCCCAAGCTCTCTTCCGGGGAAACCTCGCCGCGCGAGAAATTCTCGTATTTCCGTCCCGTTCGCCCGGACGTTCCCCGGCCCCGCGCCCGCCCGTCCCCGTCCCCGCCCGTCCCCGCCCGTCCCCGCCCCCGTCTTACAGCCGACTTACGGCCGAAAAGGGCAGGATGGAGGTCAACACACCCACCCGTACCCCTGCCCGAGTGCGCCCTGAGGCGCTGTCCGAACCGCGGGCGGGACATGAGGAAGGACAAGCGACGTGCGCGTACTCGTCGTCGAGGACGAGCAGCTGCTCGCCGATGCGGTGGCCACCGGGCTGCGCCGGGAGGCCATGGCCGTCGACGTCGTGTACGACGGTGCGGCCGCCCTGGAGCGCATCGGCGTCAACGACTACGACGTGGTCGTCCTCGACCGCGACCTCCCGCTCGTGCACGGCGACGACGTCTGCCGCAGGATCGTCGAACTCGGCATGCCCACGCGCGTGCTGATGCTCACGGCCTCCGGCGACGTCAGCGACCGTGTCGAGGGCCTGGAGATCGGCGCCGACGACTATCTGCCCAAGCCCTTCGCGTTCAGCGAGCTCATCGCGCGCGTGCGCGCCCTCGGGCGGCGTACGAGCGTGCCGCTGCCGCCCGTCCTGGAGCGCGCCGGGATCAAGCTCGACCCCAACCGCCGCGAGGTCTTCCGCGACGGCAAGGAGGTGCAGCTCGCCCCGAAGGAGTTCGCCGTCCTGGAGGTGCTCATGCGCAGCGAGGGCGCGGTCGTCTCCGCGGAGCAGCTGCTGGAGAAGGCCTGGGACGAGAACACGGACCCGTTCACCAACGTGGTGCGGGTGACCGTGATGACCCTGCGCCGCAAGCTGGGGGAGCCGCCGGTCATCGTGACCGTGCCCGGCTCCGGATACCGGATCTGATGACCGATGGCCGCCACACCCGCGCCCCCCACGGCGCCCCCCAAGCCCACCTGGGACCCCCGCTCGGCCACCCCGCTGCCGTGGCTGCGTCCCACCATCCGCATACGGCTCACCCTGCTGTACGGCGGCATGTTCCTGATCGCCGGCATCCTGCTGCTGTCGATCATCTACCTGCTCGCCGCCCAGGCCCTGCGCACCGGCAGCCAGCCCCTGTTCAAGATCGTCGACTTCGACGGTCTGAGGGTCTCCAGCAACGACTGTCCGGGCATCGCCAACGGCAACCTGGAGCTGTCCGAGTTCAACGCCCGGATCAGCGAGTGCATCGACCACCAGCGCCAGGTCGCCCTGGACAACCTGCTCAGCCGCTCCCTGCTGGCCCTGCTGGGCCTCGCCGTCATCGCCTTCGCCTTCGGCTACGCCATGGCCGGCCGGGTCCTGTCGCCGCTGGGCCGGATCACCCGCACCGCCCGCGCGGTGGCCGGTTCCGACCTGTCCCGCCGGATCGAGCTGGACGGCCCGGACGACGAGCTGAAGGAACTGGCCGACACCTTCGACGACATGCTGGAGCGGCTCCAGCGGGCGTTCACCGCCCAGCAGCGCTTCGTGGGCAACGCCTCGCACGAGCTGCGCACCCCGCTGGCGATCAACCGCACCCTGCTGGAGGTGCACCTCTCCGATCCCGGCGCGCCGGTGGAGCTGCAGCAGCTGGGCAAGACGCTGCTGTCCACCAACGAGCGCAGCGAACAGCTGGTGGAGGGCCTGCTGCTGCTCGCCCGCAGCGACAACCAGATCGTCGAGCGGGGGCCCGTGGACCTCGCCGAGGTCGCCTCCCAGGCGATCGACCAGGTGCACGGCGAGGCGGAGGCCAAGGGCGTGGAGATCCGCGGCGCGCGCCGGCCCGCGGTCGTCCAGGGCAACGGTGTGCTGCTGGAGCGGATCGCGCTGAACCTGCTGCAGAACGCCGTGCGGTACAACGTGCCCGAGGAGGGCTGGGTCGAGGTCACCACCGAGGTGCAGCACGGCCAGGCGGTCCTGGTGGTGTCGAACACGGGCCCGGTGGTACCCGCGTACGAGATCGACAACCTCTTCGAGCCGTTCCGGCGGCTGCGCACCGAGCGCACGGGCAGCGACAAGGGCGTCGGACTCGGTCTGTCCATCGTGCGCTCGGTCGCCCGGGCGCACGGCGGGCACATCTACGCACAGCCGCGCGAGGGAGGCGGCCTCGTGATGCGCGTCACCCTGCCGATCTGAGATGATGCCGCCGACACGATGGGGTGTTCGCTTTGAGCGGAATTTCCGGGGCGCCTCTCCGGTAACCCCGTGTGTGATCGATCACAAGCGCGATTCCCGAACCGTCCACTCTCCGTGATCATGTATCCCCGGGAAAGTCGGGAAAGTCCCGGTTTTCAGGGGGCCTGATCACGGGAAGTACACGGTGAGGCGCCTTTGATGCGCGGCATTCGGACCGTGTACGGTCCCCCTCGCCATCCCAGCCGATCACTCGTGAGGAGTCCGGTTGGGTGTCGATTGAGTAACAGACCTTGATGTGAGGCAAAATCTCCGCCTCAGGTCGGGCACAAGTCCGGCCTCTCACGCGTTACGTGCGCTGGAGACACCGCATACACCCAGAGGGGGAGAGTGACATGGCAACCGACTACGACACTCCACGCAAGACCGACGACGACGTCGACTCGGACAGCCTCGAAGAGCTGAAGGCCCGGCGGAACGACAAGTCGGCCTCGGCCGTGGACGTCGACGAGTTCGAGGCCGCCGAGGGCCTGGAACTGCCCGGAGCGGACCTCTCGAACGAGGAGCTGGCCGTCCGGGTCCTGCCGAAGCAGCAGGACGAGTTCACCTGCATGAGCTGCTTCCTGGTCCACCACCGCAGCCAGCTGGCCCGCGAGAAGAACGGCCAGCCGATCTGCCGCGACTGCGACTGAGGCGGGGTCGGCCGTGACTGGCTCGACCCCTCCGAGGAAGCGCCGCTTCTTCGCGAGAGGAGCGGACCCGGGGCCCCAGGAGGGCCCACAGCACGACACGCGTGACCAAGAGCGGGGCCCAACCGGTACCGGGGCGGCCTCGCTCGAAGCGGCAGCCGGCCGGGGTGACCTCCCGGCATCCCTGGAGGTCACCGCGCCCGCGGCGCGCCGGCGGGCCGCCGTGGTCCGTGAGAAGGCCCTGGAAGGCGCCCGCAAGGGCGGCGCCCGCGCCCGCGCGGGACTGGCGCACCTCGCGGACCGGATCATCGAGATCGCCCCGCGGGTGCCCGTGCGCGACCTCGGGACGCTGCGCCGGCAGTTCCCCGGTCTCGGCCCCGAGGAACTCGCGGACAAGCTCGTGACGGGCGCCGCGAAGGCCACGGCGACGGTCGGGGCCGGAGTCGGCGCGGCGGCCATGATGCCCGTACCGCCCGCGATGCCGACGGAACTGGCCGCCGAGATCACCGGCGTCGCCGCGATCGAGCTGAAGCTGATCGCCGAACTCCACGAGGTCTACGGCGTACGGCCGGCCGGCACCCTCACCCAGCGCAGCACCGTGTACCTCGACTCCTGGTCGCAGGAGCGCGGGATCGAGGCGACCAGACCCTCGACCGTGAGCGCGGCGCTGAACAGCCGCATGAAGCGCGAACTGCGCCAGCGGATCATGAAGCGCACGGTCCGCAACCTGCCGAACCTGATGCCGTTCCTGGTGGGAGCCGCCGTGGGCGCCGCCATGAACCGCAGGGACACCAGAAAGCTCGCCGCCCGCATCCGGGACGACCTGCGAAGAGTCCAGGTGCCCTGGGACGCGCTGCCGGCCCTCCCCGCCCTGGAGCGCCCCGAGGACGCCCTCCCCGAGGACGCTCTCAAGGAGCTCGGCGGCCATCCGGCGAAGGACGACGGGCACCGGGCCCCCTGAGCCCTGCGGGCGACACCCCGCCCGCGTGTTCCCCCTGCCGCCGTCAGGGCCTGTCCGGCGGATCACGCGCGAAGGCGCGGGGCCCGGCACGCGCATCCGCGGCGCCGCTGCCGGCCGCCGGCTCCCCACGCCCGACCGCGCGCGCCGACGCCCTTCCCCGCCGTGCGGCCGCACGCACCGGGCCGCACCCGCCCGCGCCCCGAAGCGCCGCGGGGCCGGCCTCAGGCGGCGTCCGCCGCGTCCTTCGCCGCCCGCAGCGCCCGCGCCAGCCGCTCCGGCTCGCGCGTCGACAGGAAGACGTAGGGAGTGGGGTCCGCCGGGTCGGTGACGTCCACGCGCAGCGCGCCGGGAATGTACGCCCGCAGCAGCATGAAGCAGCGCGGGTCGGCCTTGTGGGTGCGCCAGGCCCGGGCCTCGTCGGCGTCCAGGACCTCCGCCTCGCCCAGCGCCGACACCGGGATCCTCGCCTCGCCCGCGAGCAGGTGGCCGCCCACGACCCGGATGCGCGCCGAGCCGTACGAACTGGCCACGACGGCCGCCGCGGCGGTGCCGCCGGCCAGGCCGCCGAGCATCGGCAGCGTGCCGAACGGCAGCAGGATCAGCGCCATCGAGACCCCCGCCAGGAGGGAGATCAGCCACCAGGAGCGGGGGGCGGTGAGGCGTTCTTCGTACGGGGTGGCGGAGAGCTGCATGAATCCAAGCTTGGCACGGTGTCGGGCCGGGACCCACGCGCGGGTAAGGTCTGCGGCTGTGAGTGGTAATTCCGCAGCTCTTCAGCCCCCGGACGACGCCGTGGCCCCCGTGCGCCATCCGGACGCCCCCGCACCCGGCGAGCTCCTGGGCGCGCACTACGGCCAGTGCTTCGGCTGTGGCGGCGAACAGCCCCACGGACTGCACCTGGAGGCCCGCGCCGGCGAAGGTGTGTCGGTCACCGCCGAGTTCACCGTGCAGCCCGCTCACCAGGGAGCCCCGGGACTCGCGCACGGCGGGGTGCTCGCCACCGCCCTGGACGAGACGCTCGGCTCGCTCAACTGGCTGCTGCGCACGATCGCGGTGACCGGCAGGCTGGAGACCGACTTCGTCCGGCCCGTGCCGGTCGGCACCGTGCTGCACCTGGAGGCCGAGGTGACGGCGGTGGCCGGGCGGAAGATCTACTGCACCGCCACCGGACGCATCGGCGGCCCCGAGGGGCCGGTCGCGGTCCGCGCCGACGCCCTGTTCATCGAGGTCAAGGTCGACCACTTCGTCGACCACGGCCGCGAGGAGGAGATCCGGGCCGCCATGGAGGACCCCGACCAGGTCCGCCGCGCCCGCGCCTTCGAGGTGAACCCGTGAGCGTGCTCGAGGTGCTGATCCGGCGCGTCGACCCCGACGTACCGCTTCCGGCGTACGAGCACCCCGGGGACGCGGGAGCCGACCTGCGGACCACCGAGGCCCGCGAACTGGCTCCCGGCGAGCGGGCCGTACTGCCCACGGGGGTGTCTGTGGCGCTGCCCGATGGGTACGCGGCCTTCGTGCACCCGCGATCCGGTCTCGCCGCCCGCTGCGGCGTCGCCCTGGTGAATGCCCCGGGGACGGTTGATGCCGGGTACCGTGGGGAGATCAAGGTGATCGTGGTGAATCTCGACCCGCGCGAGACCGTGCGGTTCGAGCGCTTCGACCGGATTGCCCAACTGGTCGTCCAGCAGGTCGAGAGGGTCCGCTTCGTGTCGGTCGCGGAGCTTCCCCCCTCGGCCCGGGCCGAGGGGGGCTTCGGGTCCACCGGCGGCCACGCCGCGGTGGAAGGTAAGAGCGGCGCAAGCGTTCAGGCCGCCGTGGGCGGTACAGCGGGTGGGAATCGATACGCTTCGGTCGTATCCGACCGGGAAGGACAGTGACGTGTTCGGACGTCGCAAGAAGAAGGATGCCGCCGACGGTGCGGCCGGCGAGGCCGAGCAGGTCGTCGACGGTGTCGACGCTGAGGCGGGCGAGGAGGCCGAGCGGCTGAGGCTCGAGCCGGCGCCGCGGCCCGACGGGCCCTGGGACAGCAGCGAGGTCAGCGAGCCCGGCGAGGGCCGGGTCGATCTGGGCGGCCTGTTCGTGCCCGGTGTCGACGGCATGGAGCTCCGGGTGGAGGTCGCGGGCGACGCGATCGTCGCGGCCACCGTCGTGCTGCGGGACAGCGCCATCCAGCTTCAGGCCTTCGCCGCGCCCAAGCGGGAGGGCATCTGGGGCGAGGTGCGCGAGGAGATCGCGGCCGGCATCACCCAGCAGGGCGGCATCATCGACGAGGTCGAGGGCCCGCTGGGCTGGGAGCTGCGGGCCCAGGTGCCGGTGCAGCTGCCCGACGGCACCGGCGGCTTCCAGGTCGTGCGGTTCGTCGGCGTGGACGGCCCCCGCTGGTTCCTGCGCGGGGTGATCTCGGGCCAGGGCGCGGTGCAGCCGCAGGCCGCCGGGCTCCTCGAGCAGATCTTCCGGGACACGGTCGTGGTGCGCGGCGAGGGCCCGATGGCTCCGCGCGACCCGATCGTCCTGAAGCTGCCGAACGACGCGCAGATGGTCCCCGAGAACGTGCAGCAGGAGGAGGGCGGCTCCCGCTTCGCCGGCGGCATGGGCCAGCTCCAGCGCGGACCGGAGATCACCGAGGTGCGCTAGCCGGTTTTCCGGCGGTTCGAAGGGTCGCGTCCCGGGCGGGGTGCGGCCCTTTCCCGTGTGCGCGGACCGACGCCGACGGGTGCCTCCCCCGCTCCCGGCTCCGCCCGGGCGGGGGACGGGGACCCCGCCCCCCGGGTGGCGGCGGCCGCGCGCACGTCCGTGTGCCGGAGGCGGCCCGGTCCGGGGCGTTGATCGACCGGGTGCCGGGCGGGGATACTGGCGTCCGGTCCACGGGAGAGGGCAGCCGCATGCGTCAGGTGGCCAACGGGACGATGGTGCGCGTCGAGGACGTGCACAAGTCCTTCGGCACGGGAGCCGCCGCCGTGCACGCGCTGCGCGGCGTCTCCTTCGAGGTCCCGCGCGGCGAACTGGTCGCCCTCAAGGGCCGCTCCGGATCCGGCAAGACCACGCTCCTGAACATCGTCGGCGGCCTCGACACCCCCGACCGGGGGCGGGTCCACGTCGACGGCGGCGACCTCGCCGACCTCGACGAGAACGGGCTGCTCGCCCTGCGCCGGGACCGCATCGGCTTCGTCTTCCAGTCCTTCGGCCTCATCCCCGTCCTCACCGCCGCCGAGAACGTCGGCGTCCCGCTGCGGCTGCGCCGCGCCGACCCGCGCGAGCGCGAGGAGCGCGTCGAGCTGCTGCTGTCCCTCGTCGGCCTCGCCGGCCACGCCGCCCAGCGGCCCGGCGAACTCTCCGGCGGCCAGCAGCAGCGGGTCGCCATCGCCCGCGCCCTCGCCAACGACCCCTCCCTCCTCATCGCCGACGAGCCGACCGGCCAGCTGGACGCGGAGACCGGGCACGCCGTGATGGAGCTGCTGCGCGCGGTCGTCCGCAGCGAGCGCGTCACCGCGCTCGTCGCCACCCACGACACCACCCTCCTCGGCCTCGCCGACCGCGTCCTGGAGCTGAGCGACGGCGGGGTCGTCGAGCACTGACCCCCCGCCGGGGCCCCGCGCCCGGCCGGGTGTCACGGGGGAAGACAATGAGGTCATGGGACGCGGCAACCTTCGGATCCACCTCGGTGCGGCACCGGGCGTCGGCAAGACGTACGCGATGCTCTCCGAGGCCCACCGCCGTGCCGCGCGCGGCACCGACTGCGTGGTGGCCTTCGCCGAGCCGCACGGCAGGCCCCGCACCGAGGAGCTGCTGCGGGGCCTGGAGCGGATCCCGCACCGGGAGGTCGAACACCGCGGGGCCGTCCTGACGGAGATGGACCTCGACGCCGTCCTCGCCCGCCGCCCCCGGGTGGCCCTCGTCGACGAACTCGCCCACACCAACGCCCCCGGCTCGCGCAACGCCAAGCGCTGGCAGGACGTGGAGGAGCTGCTCGCGGCCGGGATCGACGTCCTGTCCACGGTCAACATCCAGCACCTGGAGTCGCTGGGCGACGTCGTGGAGTCGATCACCGGCGTACGGGAGCGGGAGACCGTACCGGACGAGGTGGTGCGGCGGGCGGACCAGATCGAGCTGGTCGACATGACGCCCGAGGCGCTGCGCCGCCGCATGGCGCACGGCAACATCTACCAGCCGGACAAGGTCGACGCCGCCCTGTCCAACTACTTCCGCCCCGGCAACCTCACCGCGCTCAGGGAGCTGGCGCTGCTGTGGGTGGCCGACCGGGTCGACGCCCACCTCCAGCGCTACCGCAGCGAGCACGAGGTCTCGGCGATATGGGGCTCCCGCGAGCGGATCGTCGTCGGCCTGACCGGCGGTCCGGAGGGCCGCACCCTGCTCCGGCGGGCCGCGCGACTGGCGGAGAAGGGCGCCGGCGGCGAGCTGCTCGCCGTCTACATCTCCCGCAGCGGCGGGCTCACCGCGGCCTCGCCCCGGGAGCTGGTCGAGCAGCGCACCCTGGTGGAGGACCTCGGCGGCACCTTCCACCACGTCGTCGGCGACGACATACCCGCCGCCCTGCTCGCCTTCGCGCGCGGGGCCAACGCCACCCAGCTCGTGCTCGGCTCCTCGCGCCGCCCGGCCTGGCAGTACGTCTTCGGGCCCGGCGTCGGCGCGACCGTCGCCCGGGACTCGGGGCCCGACCTGGACGTGCACATCGTCACCCACGAGGAGGTCGCCAAGGGCCGCGGACTGCCCGGAGCCCGGGGCGCGCGGCTCGGGCGCTCCCGGCTGGCCTGGGGCTGGGCGGTCGGCGTGGCGGGACCGGCGGCGGTGGCGGTGCTGCTCAGCGCCGTGGACCTGGGACTCGCCAACGACATGCTGCTGTTCCTGGCCCTGACGGTGGCGGCGGCCCTGCTCGGCGGGCTCTGGCCGGCGCTGGCCTCCGCGGCGGTCGGCTCGCTGCTGCTGAACTACTTCTACACCCCGCCCCTGCACCGCTGGACCGTCTCCGACCCGAAGAACATCATCGCCATCATGATCTTCGTCGCGGTGGGCGCGGCGGTGGCGTCCGTGGTCGACCTCGCGGCCCGGCGCACCCACCAGGCGGCCCGGCTGCGTGCCGAGTCGGAGATCCTGTCCTTCCTCGCCGGCAACGTGCTGCGCGGGGAGACCGGTCTGGAGGAGCTGCTGGAGCGGGTCAGGGAGACCTTCGGCATGGAGTCCGCCGCCCTCCTCGAACGCGCGGGCGACGTCGAGCCGTGGACCTGCGCCGGCCGGGTGGGGCGCGGACGCCCGGTCGAACGGCCCGAGGACGCGGACGTGGAGGTGCCGGTCGGCGACCACATGGCGCTGGCGCTGACCGGCCGGGTGCCGCCCGCCGAGGACCGCAGGGTGCTCGCCGCCTTCGCCGCGCAGGCCGCCGTCGTCCTGGACCGCCGCCGGCTGCGCGAGCAGGCCGACCGGGCCCTCGCCCTCGCCGAGGGCAACCGCATCCGCACCGCCCTGCTGGCCGCCGTCAGCCACGACCTGCGCACCCCGTTGGCCGGGATCAAGGCCGCCGTCTCCTCGCTGCGCTCGGGGGACGTCGAGTGGTCCCCCGAGGACCGGGCCGAGCTGCTGAAGGGCATCGAGGACGGCGCCGACCGCCTGGACCACCTGGTGGGCAACCTGCTCGACATGTCCCGGCTGCACACCGGCACGGTCACCCCCCTGATCCGGGGGATCGACCTGGACGAGGTGGTGCCGAGGGCGCTCGGCGGGGTGCCCAAGGACAGCGTCACCCTGGACGTCCCGGAGGCCCTGCCCATGGTCGCCGCGGACCCGGGGCTGCTGGAGCGGGCGATGGCCAACGTGATCGAGAACGCCGTGAAGTACAGTCCCCCCGGGCTGTCCGTCCTGGTCGCCGCCAGCGCCCTCGCCGACCGGGTCGAGGTGCGGGTGGTGGACCGCGGTCCCGGCGTCCCCGACGAGGCCAAGGACCACATCTTCGAACCCTTCCAGCGGCACGGTGACGCACCGCGCGGGGCCGGCGTCGGTCTCGGACTGGCGGTCGCCCGGGGCTTCGCCGAGGCCATGGGCGGCACCCTGAACGCCGAGGACACCCCCGGCGGCGGCCTCACGATGACGCTCACCCTGCGCGCCGCCGCAGCGCACCCGGAGGACCCGCAGGCGGCAGCGGCCGCAGAACCCGAAAGGCAGCCCTCATGACCCGTGTCCTGGTGGTCGACGACGACCCGGCCATCGTGCGCGCCCTCGTGATCAACCTCAGGGCGCGCTCGTACGAGGTCGACTCCGCCCACGACGGCGCCGCCGCCCTCCGTACGGCCGTCGCCCGCCATCCCGACGTCGTCGTCCTCGACCTCGGCCTGCCCGACACGGACGGCGTCGAGGTGATCAGGGGGCTGCGCGGCTGGACCCGGGTGCCGATCCTGGTGCTGTCCGCCCGGCACGCCTCCGACGAGAAGGTCCAGGCGCTGGACGCGGGGGCCGACGACTACGTCACCAAGCCCTTCGGCATGGACGAACTGCTGGCCCGGCTGCGGGCCGCCGTGCGCCGAGCGGAGCCCGCCGGCGACGGGGGCGACCTGGTGGTGGAGACCGCCGCCTTCACCGTCGACCTGGCCGCGAAGAAGGTCAACCGCGGCGGCAAGGACGTACGGCTGACCCCCACCGAGTGGCACCTGCTGGAGGCGCTGGTGCGGGCCGGCGGCCGGCTGGTGGCGCAGAAGCAGCTGCTGCGGGAGGTGTGGGGGCCGTCGTACGGCACGGAGACGAACTACCTGCGCGTGTACATGGCGCAGCTGCGGCGGAAGCTGGAGGCGGATCCGTCACATCCGAGGCACCTGATCACCGAGCCGGGCATGGGCTACCGCTTCGAGAGGTGAAGGTCCGCGGCGCGGCCGCGGCGGTGGCCGGGCCGTGCCCCGTTCGGACCGGGGCGGCAGGGGGTACGTAACCGTCAGTGCCCCCCGGTACGCTTCAGGCATGAGTGCTGTTCCTCGACCCGAGAAGCCGGCAGGCCGGTTCCGGCGCATGCTCGACCGGCTCTCCTCGTCTCAGGAGGACCTGGAGTCCGAGGAGCTGCGGGAGGACGCCGAGACGGTCGGCTGTACGCGGATAGGCGACTGCCGCGACCGGCAGATCGTCACGGTTACTGGTACCTTGCGCACGGTCACGCTGCGGCCGCGCGCGGGAGTTCCGGCCCTGGAGGCCGAGCTGTTCGACGGCTCCGCCGCACTCGACGTGGTGTGGCTCGGCAGGCGCTCCATCGTGGGGATAGAACCGGGGCGCAGGCTGATCGCATCGGGCCGGATCTCGATGAGCCGGGGCCGCCGGGTGCTGTTCAATCCGAAATACGAACTGAGACCCCTCGGACGGGAGTAGCCGGTGACGTCACTCGACAAGCCGACGACCGAAGACACATCCGCGGACGACGCCCGGGCGGTGACCGAAGCCGCCCTCTTCGAGGCGTTCGGCGGGGTGCGGGGCATGGTCGAGACGGTGCTCCCCGGGCTCCTCTTCGTCAGCATCTACACGGTCAACAAGGACCTGCACATGTCGGCGATCGCGGCGCTCGCCGTGGCGCTGGTGATGGTCGTGGTCCGCCTGGCGCGGAAGGACACCGTCAAGCACGCCTTCAGCGGCGTCTTCGGCGTCGCCTTCGGCGTGGTCTTCGCGATGATGACCGGCAACGCCAAGGACTTCTACCTGCCGGGCATGCTGTACACCCTGGGCCTGGCCCTGGCGTACATCGTCACGGCGATGGCGGGCGTCCCGCTGATCGGT
This sequence comes from Streptomyces sp. 12E, assembly GCF_055633275.1. Classification (NCBI taxonomy): domain Bacteria; kingdom Bacillati; phylum Actinomycetota; class Actinomycetes; order Kitasatosporales; family Streptomycetaceae; genus Streptomyces; species Streptomyces sp. 12E. The sequence continues at coordinate 5,574,760 of NZ_JBVNCJ010000001.1, forward strand.
CTGATGCTGGGCCCCGTCTTCAGGGAGAACCTCTCCTGGCGCACCCGCAACCCCGGCCGGAAGAAGGCGTACACCAAGGCCAGCTGGGCCTGGGGACTGATCCTGCTCGGCAAGAGCGCGATCCTGTTCCCGCTGTACTGGTGGGCGGACACGACCCAGCTGGGCTGGGTGCTGATCGCGCTGAAGATCCCGCCGTTCCTGCTCGCGGTGTACCTGACCTGGGTGTTCCTGGCGAAGGCGCCGCCGCCGATCGACGTCTTCGCCGAGATGGAGGCGGAGGAGCGCGCGGAGGAGGAGCGCAAGGCCGCCGCCGTGCGGGAGAGCGACGGGACGACGACGGCCGGCCGTCACCGCCGCGACGCGTAGCCCGTACATCCGCATGAGAGCGGGGGCGCCCGGAGGCTCCGGGCGCCCCCGCTTCTTCACGACTCCTTGCGTACGGAGAGCAGGTCCTCCAGTTGTTCCTCACGTGCCTGGGCGGCCACGAAGAGGAGCTCGTCGCCGGCCTCCAGGGAGTCCTCCCGGGTCGGCGCCAGGACGCGCGTGCCGCGGATGATGGTGACCAGCGAGGTGTCCTGCGGCCACTGGACGTCCCCGACCTGCGTGCCGGCCAGCGCCGACTCCTCCGGCAGGGTCAGCTCGACCAGGTTGGCGTCCCCGTGGCTGAAGCGCAGCAGCCGGACCAGGTCGCCGACGCTCACCGCCTCCTCCACCAGGGCCGACATCAGACGCGGGGTGGAGACGGCGACGTCCACGCCCCAGGACTCGTTGAACAGCCACTCGTTCTTCGGGTTGTTGACCCGGGCGACGACGCGCGGGACGCCGTACTCGGTCTTGGCGAGCAGCGAGACGACCAGGTTGACCTTGTCGTCGCCGGTCGCGGCGATGACGACGTTGCAGCGCTGGAGCGCCGCCTCGTCCAGGGAGGTGATCTCGCAGGCGTCGGCGAGCAGCCACTCCGCCTGCGGCACGCGCTCGACCGAGATGGCGGTCGGCGCCTTGTCGATCAGCAGCACCTCGTGGCCGTTCTCCAGCAGCTCGCCCGCGATCGAGCGGCCGACGGCGCCGGCTCCGGCAATGGCGACCCTCATCAGTGACCGCCCTCCTGTTCGGGACCCTTGGCGAACGCCGCCTCGACGCGGTCGATCTCATCGGTGCGCATCATCACATGCACCAGGTCCCCCTCCTGCAGCACCGTCTGCGAGCTGGGCAGGATCGCCTCGCCGAGCCGGGTCAGGAAGGCCACCCGCACGCCGGTCTCGTCCTGCAGCCTGCTGATCCTGTGACCCACCCAGGCCGTGGAGGTGTGCACCTCGGCGAGCTGGACCCCGCCGGTGGGGTCGCGCCACAGCGGCTCGGCGCCCGAGGGGAGCAGCCGGCGCAGCATCTGGTCGGCCGTCCAGCGCACGGTCGCCACGGTGGGGATGCCCAGGCGCTGGTAGACCTCCGCACGACGGGGGTCGTAGATGCGGGCGGCGACGTGCTCGATGCCGAACATCTCCCGGGCCACCCGCGCGGCGATGATGTTGGAGTTGTCGCCGCTGGAGACGGCGGCGAAGGCGCCCGCCTCCTCGATGCCCGCCTCGCGCAGGGTGTCCTGGTCGAAACCGACGCCGGTGACCCGGCGGCCGCCGAACGAGGAGCCCAGCCGGCGGAAGGCGGTGGGGTCCTGGTCGATCACGGCGACCGTGTGTCCCTGTTCCTCCAGGGCCTGGGCCAGGTCGGAACCCACCCTCCCGCAGCCCATGATGACAATATGCATCGCGTCACACCGCGCTTCCTGCAGGCCGTTCGGCCTTCATGACCTTCGTGCTCATGTCTCTCTTTCGGCTCGCCAGGCAAACATCGCGGTCCGCGTGCGGGCCGCCGGGCAACATCATGCCGGGGGACCGCGGTCCCGACGCCCTCCGGGGCCCGGCCGCCGCGTTCGCCTGCCGGGTCCAACGTATCCGCACCGCCCGGGCGCGGCCGGGGCCCGGGGCGGGGAGGGAACCGGTCGCGACCGCCGGGACCGGCGTCCTCGTCCTGGGCGGTGCGGGCGCGGACACGGCCGCCCACGCGTCCGAGCCGCCCGTGCCGCTCGCCGACAGCCGCACGACCCGGCCGACCCACGTCCCCGCGGCCGGGCCCCGGCACCGCTCGTCGACTCCGGCGGGGCCGGCGACGCGGGCGGCCGCCGTCGGACCGGGCGCCCTGCGCGCCGGAGCCGCCGGGCGCGCGCCCGGGGGAGTCAGCGGCGCGTGATGCTGCGCACGCTCGCCGCGGCGAGGACGCCGGGACCGACGAGGGAGGCCACGGCGCCGATCAGTTGTGCGGTGGTGTGCAGGGGACCTCCACGGGGCGTGGCGATGACGGCCGGGGCAGTCATCCAGGCACGGAACGTCCGCGACCTGCGGAATCCGCGCCCCGCCCTCCGCCGATTTCACCCGGAGGACGGGGCCGTATGGATGCCGTATGGATGCCGTATGGATGTGGGGTGGTGGTTGGGCGGCCCCTGGCCGGAAGGCCTACGATCCACTGCTGTGTCCAAATTGACCGACGTGCCCAAACGGATTCTGATCGGGCGCGCACTGCGCAGTGACCGGCTGGGCGAAACGCTCCTGCCGAAGCGCGTCGCACTCCCCGTCTTCGCCTCCGACCCGCTCTCCTCCGTGGCGTACGCCCCCGGCGAGGTGCTGCTGGTCCTGTCGATCGCGGGCCTGTCGGCGTACCACTTCAGCCCCTGGATCGCCGTCGCGGTCGTCGTGCTGATGTTCACCGTGGTCGCCTCCTACCGGCAGAACGTCCGCGAGTACCCGAGCGGCGGCGGCGACTACGAGGTGGCCACCACCAACCTCGGCCCCAGGTCCGGACTGACCGTCGCCAGCGCCCTGCTCGTCGACTACGTCCTCACCGTCGCCGTGTCGATCTCCGCCGGCATCGAGAACCTGGGCTCGGCGGTCCCGTTCGTCGTCGAGCACAAGGTGGCCTGCGCGATCGGCGTGATCGTGCTGCTGACGCTGATGAACCTGCGCGGGGTCAGGGAGTCGGGCACGCTCTTCGCGATCCCCACGTACGTCTTCGTCGCCGGCGTCTTCCTCATGATCGCGTGGGGGAGCTTCCGCGCGGTCGTGCTCGGCGACGAGATGCGGGCGCCGACCGCGGACTTCGAGATCAAACCCGAACACCCCGGCCTCGCCGGCTTCGCCCTGGTCTTCCTGCTGCTGCGCGCCTTCTCCTCCGGCTGCGCCGCGCTCACCGGCGTCGAGGCGATCTCCAACGGCGTGCCCGCCTTCCGCCGCCCCAAGTCGCGCAACGCCGCGACCACGCTCGCCATGATGGGCCTGCTCGCCGTCACCATGTTCTGCGGCATCATCGCGCTGGCCTCCGCCACCGACGTCCGCATGGCCGAGAACCCCGCCAAGGACCTGATCCACGACGGCGCACCGCTCGGCCCCGACTACGTCCAGGACCCGGTGATCTCCCAGGTCGCCGAAGCCGTCTTCGGCCACGGCAGCCTCCTGTTCATGATCCTCGCCGCCGCCACCGCGCTGGTGCTGTTCCTCGCCGCGAACACCGCCTACAACGGCTTCCCGCTGCTCGGCTCGATCCTCGCCCAGGACCGCTACCTCCCCCGCCAGCTGCACACCCGCGGCGACCGCCTCGCCTTCTCCAACGGCATCCTGCTGCTCGCGGGCGCCGCCGCCCTGCTGGTGTGCGTCTACGGCGCCGACTCCACGCGGCTGATCCAGCTCTACATCGTCGGCGTGTTCGTGTCCTTCACCCTCAGCCAGACCGGCATGGTGCGGCACTGGAACCGGCTGCTGGCCACCGAGAGGGACCGGGCCGAGCGCCGCCGCATGATCCGCTCCCGGGCCATCAACACCTTCGGCGCCTTCTTCACCGGCCTGGTCCTGGTCGTCGTCCTCGTCACCAAGTTCACCCACGGCGCCTGGGTCGCGCTGCTCGGCATGTGCATCTTCTACGCGACGATGACGGCGATCCGTAAGCACTACGACCGTGTCGCCGAGGAGATCGCCGCCCCCGAGGCCCCCGGCGACGACATGGTGCGGCCCTCCCGCGTCCACTCGGTGGTCCTGATCTCCAAGATCCACCGCCCCGCGCTGCGCGCGCTCGCCTACGCCAGGCTGATGCGCTCCGACACCCTGGAGGCGCTCAGCGTCAACGTGGACCCGGACGAGACCAGGGCGCTGCGCGAGGAATGGGAGCGGCGCGGCATCGACGTCCCCCTCAAGGTGCTCGACTCGCCGTACCGGGAGGTCACCCGCCCGGTGATCGAGTACGTCAAGGGTCTGCGCAGGGAGTCCCCGCGCGACGTGGTCTCCGTGATCATCCCCGAGTACGTGGTCGGTCACTGGTACGAGCACCTGCTGCACAACCAGAGCGCGCTGCGGCTCAAGGGCCGGCTGCTGTTCACGCCGGGTGTGATGGTGACCTCGGTGCCGTACCAGCTCCAGTCCTCCGAGGCCGCCGGGAAGCGCGCCCGCAGGCGACAGGAGTGGGCCGCCCCCGGCTCGGTGCGCCGCGGGCCGAAGGAGCGGACGAAGGGCCCCTCCTCGCACACGTAGACTGGTGGGCTGTCGTCCCGGGCCTCGAGGGGCCCGCCCGCTCTCGATGTTGTGGAGTAACCCCGCCATGCAGGCAGAACCGAGGAAATCACTGGTGGGGGAGGAGTACGAGGTCGAGGTCGGCCCCGTCGCCCACGGCGGCCACTGCATCGCCCGTACCTCCGAGGGCCAGGTCCTCTTCGTCCGGCACGCCCTGCCCGGCGAACGCGTCGTCGCGCAGGTCACGGAGGGCGAGGAGGGGGCCCGCTTCCTCCGCGCGGACGCGGTGCGGGTGCTGGACGCCTCCAAGGACCGGATCGACGCCCCCTGCCCCTTCGCCGGCCCCGGCCGCTGCGGCGGCTGCGACTGGCAGCACGCCAAGCCGGGCGCCCAGCGCCGTCTGAAGGGCGAGGTCGTCGCCGAGCAGCTTTGGCGCCTGGCCGGACTGACCCCCGAGGAAGCCGGCTGGGACGGCACCGTGATGCCCGCCGAGGGCGACAAGGTCCCCGCCGGCCAGGTCCCGGCGTGGCGCACGCGCGTGCAGTACGCCGTCACCGCCGACGGCCGCGCGGGACTGCGCCGGCACCGCTCGCACGAGGTCGAGCCGATCGACCACTGCATGATCGCCGCGGAGGGCGTCAGCGAGCTGGGCATCGAGAAGCGGGACTGGACGGGCATGGACTCCGTCGAGGCGATCGCCGCGACCGGCTCCCAGGACCGCCAGGTGGTCCTGACCCCCAAGCCCGGCGCCCGCCTCCCCCTGGTCGAGCTCGACCGCCCCGTCTCGGTCATGCGCGTCGACGAGCGCTCCGGGCAGCTCCACCGCGTCCACGGCCGCCCCTTCGTCCGTGAACGCGCGGACGGCCGCACCCACCGCGTCGCGGGCGGCGGCTTCTGGCAGGTCCACCCGAAGGCCGCCGACACCCTCGTCACCGCCGTCATGCAGGGCCTGCTGCCGCGCAAGGGCGACATGGCCCTCGACCTGTACTGCGGCGTCGGCCTGTTCGCCGGCGCCCTGGCCGACCGGGTCGGCGAGGCGGGCGCGGTCCTCGGCATCGAGTCCGGCAAGCGCGCGGTGGAGGACGCCCGCCACAACCTCGCGGACTTCCCCCGCGTCCGCATCGAACAGGGCAAGGTCGAGTCGGTCCTGCCCCGCACCGGCATCACCGAGGTCGACCTCGTCGTCCTCGACCCGCCCAGGGCGGGCGCCGGCCGCAAGACGGTGGAGCACCTGTCGTCCCTGGGCGCGCGCCGCATCGCGTACGTCGCCTGCGACCCGGCCGCGCTCGCCCGCGACCTGGCGTACTTCGGGGACGGGGGGTACCGGGTGCGGACGCTGCGGGTGTTCGACCTGTTCCCGATGACGCATCACGTGGAGTGTGTGGCGATTCTAGAGCCTGCCGAAAAGGGACGTTGACCTGCGGTTTTCGTGGGTTTCTCAGGCGTGGACGGTGCTGCTCGACCTGTTTTGAGAAGTACAAGGCGTGGAGCGTTACGTAGGTGAACGCCATGCGCCTCACCTGCGGTTTCGCGTTATGGGCCGCGGGTGGGAGGTGCTTCGCCACTGTTTCACAGGGGCGGTTGGGAAACGTCTTGACGCTCGTCCGACGCTGGTTCTGGCGGAGCGTCTGACGTTTGCTCGGCCAACTGTCGAGCTCAAGGCGAAAGCCCTGCACCGCGAAGACGCCAGCGAGCGTCCATCAGGTCAGTCAGCAGGCGAATCACCTTTCCGTCGTCGGCCTGGTACTCGATGACACGCACCAGCATCCCGCCGTGGTGGTTCCCCTTCTGGCCGGCCAGGTTCATCCTGGCCAGGTAGGTGCCGTCCGCCAGGTGCTCGACCGGGCGCCGGGCCACGCTTGAGCGAGCCCGCAGCAGTAGACGAGCCCCGGCCTGCGTGTATGCCTTCCGAAGCCCCACGCAGGGAAAGCCGCGATCCATGATGACGAGCATCCCCGCCGGGCTGCCGGCCATCGAGACCGCCAACTCCCGTTCCCCGCCGCTGAATGCGCCCACCCGCACGTCCACCGACGCGTGCGTCGCGGCCTCCGTCAAGGTCACCACCCGCACCTGCCGGAACCCGGCCGGGTTACCCCGCATGCCCAGGAGCCCACCCAACTCGGCCCGGTTGGTCGGTGTGCCCGGCGCATCCAGCACGAACCCGTCCACCGCCGCGACTCGCATTCCGCGGTAGAACGCACCCGCAAGCACCAGCGGTGCCACCGGCCCCGCCACCTTCCGGAACGACGACTCCAGCGCCGTCTCACCCAGCCGCTGTCGGGCCCGGGTGAAGGACGACTTGTTCGGAACCGCCTCGTTCATATCCGACCAGGCACTCACCGCATTCTCCGCGACATCGTCGTAGGAGTCCTGAGGGAACAGCGCCAACGCCAGCACGTAATAGATCATGAACCGGGAGGGCAGCGCCCCCGGACGCCGGTCCCGCCGACCGCACTCCACCAGCGCCTGGTCCACCGACTCCGGCGGCCCCACTCGGTCAACACGCCCAGCTGTCCGTCCGGCGAGCCGTGAAGCCGAGGAAGTCGAACCTCCTGTCGAGGCTACTCGCCCTGCGGCGACGGCTTCGGCGTGGGCAGCCCTCTCAGTACGTCGCGGACGGTGAAGTGCCCGAGCTCGGTCGTCATCGCATCGGCGACCGTTCGGTCGAGCGTGTCCAGACTCTCCTGCACGGTGCGGCCCACCGCACAGGTCGGGGCGGGCTCGTGCCGGCCGAGTACCTGGTCGGTTCCCTGGAGCAGCGACCAGACGCGGTCGAGCCGGATGTCCGCGGCGTCCACCGTGAGCTGCCAGCCCCCGTGGACGCCGGACCGTGACCGCACCAACCCCGCGTTTCGCAGCGGGCCGAGCACGCGGCGCACGTGGACGGCGTTGACGTTGGTGCTCTCGGAGAGCTCCTCCGAGCTCACGGTGCGGCCCTTTGTGACACCGGCCAGATAGGTCAGCACATGAACGGCGACGGCGAACTGGGTGTTGGTGGAGCGGGCCATGCGGCCATCTTGCCATTCCGTAGCCGTCATGGCTACAGTTCAAATCGTAACTGTGATGACTACAGATTGGTGCGGAACAATGATCGGCATCACTGGTGCTTCCGGCCCTCTCGGGCGTGCCACCGCCGAACTGGTGCTGCGGGCCGTCGATCCGCGTGAGGTCGTCCTCACCACGCGTACGCCGGAGGCTCTCGCCGACCTCGCCACCCGCGGCGCGCGGGTGCGGCAGGCCGACTTCGGTGACCCGCGCACCGCGGCGGCCGCGTTCGCCGGTGTCGAACGGCTCCTGCTCATCTCCACGGACGCGGTGGGTTCCCGGCTCGACCAGCATCGGGCGGCCGTCGAGGCGGCGGCCGGGGCGGGGGTCTCGCACATCGCGTACACCTCCGTTCCCGAGCCGGTGCCCGCCAACCCCGCCGTGGTGGTCGCCGACCACGCCGGCACGGAACAGGCGCTGCGGGAGAGCGGGCTGCGCTGGACCGTGCTGCGCAACAACCTGTACGCGCACCTGCAGATCCCCGTCATCGAACAGGCCATCACCACGGGCCGGCTGGTGACCAACAGCGGTGACGGCGCAGCGGCGTACGTCGCGCGGGAGGACTGCGCGGCGGCGGCCGCGGCGGTCCTCACCCGGGACGGGTACGAGAACCGGGCCCTGGACGTCACCGGCCCGGCGGCGGTCACCGCCCGCGACCTGGCGGACCTCGCGCGCGAGATCGGCGGGCGCGAGGTCGAACTCGTCGGCGTCGACGACCACGCGTTCGCCACCGGACTCGAGGAAGCCGGCCTGCCGGGTCCGGTGTCGGAACTGTTCACCTCGTTCGGCGCGTCGACGCGCGGCGGGTTCCTCGCCCACGTCAGCGGCGCGGTGGCCGAGCTGACCGGTCGCGAGCCGAGGTCCTTCGCGGACGTGGTGCGCGCGGCCCGGAAGTCCTGACCCGGTGACCACGGAGAACGCGGTGGCCACCCGGGCCGGCAGCGCAGGAGGAGCCGTCCGCAGGATCTGCGTGCTGGTGCTCCTGGCGGCCCTCACCGCTCTCGGACCGTTGTCCATCGACGCCTACATCCCCGGTCTGCCCCGGCTCGCCGACAGCCTGCACAGCCCGGCGTGGGCGGTCCAGCTCACCGTCACGGCATGTTTGGCGGGTCTGGCGGTCGGGCAGCTCCTGGCCGGTCCGCTCAGTGACGCGCTGGGCCGGCGCGGGCCGCTGCTGTTCGGGCTCACCCTCTGCACGGCGGCGGGAGCGCTGTGCGCGCTCGCTCCGAACGTCTGGCTCCTTATCGTGCTGCGCGGGGTGCAGGGACTCGGCGGCGCCTTCGCCCTGGTGATCGCCTACGCGTACGTCAGCGACCTGCACGAGGGGAGGGCGGCGGCACGCTACTTCTCCCTGCTGACCCTCGTCACCGGCCTGGCACCGGTGCTCGCTCCGCTGATGGGAGCGCGGATCCTCGACGCGTGGAGTTGGCGGGCGGTCTTCGTGACCGTCGCGGCGTTCGGCGCCCTGGTCCTCGTCGCCTGTGCGGGAACGCTGCCGGAGAGCCGTCCGCCGCGCCTGCGTCCGCCGTGGGAGTGGCGCAGGACGGGCTCGGTGTACGGCGGCCTGGTGCGGGACCGTACCCTGACCGGCCCCGTCCTCGCCAACGCCTTGACGTTCGCCGTGATGTTCGCCTACATCTCGGGCTCCCCGTTCGTCCTGCAGAGCCTGTACGGACTCAGCCCCCAGCAGTACAGCCTGGTGTTCGCGGTGAACGCGTTCGGGCTCGTCGCCGCGGCGGCGGCCGGCGGAGCGCTCGTCGGGCGCTTCGGCGCCGGGGCGCTGTTGCGTGCCGGTGTGACCGGCACCGCGGTCGCGAGTGTCGTCCTGCTGCTCTTCGCGGTCGCGGGCCTGGGACTGTGGCCGGTCCTGGCGGCCCTCTTCGTCGCGATCGCCCCTGTGGGACTGGTCCTGTCGAACGCGCCCGTGCTGGTCCTGCGGCACCGCGGGTCGAACGCCGGCGCCGCGGCGGCGCTGCTCGGCTGCGGCCAGTTCCTGTCCGGCGGACTCGCCGCGCCCCTCGTGGGGCTCACCACCGCGCACAGCGCCGTACCCATGGCCACGGTCATGGCCGTTCTCGGGCTCGCGGCTTCGACCGTACTCATCACCATGACTCCTGCCGGCACGGCAGGCTCCCCCATCCGCACGAGCGGCGACCAGCCGTACGAGGAGGTTCACCATGACCACGGACACCGTCACTGACACCCTGCGCCTGCGCCGCCTCGGGTGGGCGGGCGTCGAGATCGGACTGGACGACACACTCCTGCTGATCGACCCGCTCGAGAACACCGCTCCGCTCGCACCCGTCATGGGTCCGCCCCGGCGGCCGCTGCCTCCCGTCGACGCCCCGGCGGGAACGCACGCCCTCATCACACACGTGCACCCCGACCACTACGACCGCGAGCTGATCGCGCGCCTGGCCGTCTCGGGGACCATCGGCTGCCACTCTCCCACCGCCTCGGCGCTGGCCGAGGACGGCATCACGGCCGAGGCGCAGGAACTGGGGGAACCGCGTCGTATCGGCGGGCTGACCGTCACCCCCGTCGCGTCGCTGGACTGGCGCGGCAGCGACTGCGACCAGGTCGCGTGGGTCGTGGAGGGGGCCGGGACCCGGATCATCCACTGCGGGGACACCATGTGGCACGGCAACTGGTGGCAGATCGCCCGCGACCACGGCCCGTTCGACGTGGCGTTCCTGCCCGTCAACGGCGTGATCGCCAGGTTCGAAGGATACGAGGCCAACGTGCCCGTCACACTCACGCCCGAACAGGCCGTGGAAGCCGCGGTTGCTCTCGGCGCCACAGCAGCCTGCGCGATCCACTACGAACTGTTCGACAACCCTCCCGCCTACACCGAACAGCCCGACATAGCCGAGCGGTTCGGCCGCGCCGCCCAGGAGCGGGGCATCACACCTCACCTCGTGACCGACGGTGAAGTCGTACCGCTCGACAACTGACCCCTACCCGTCAGCGGTGCTGCCCGGTCGCGATGTGACACGACGTGCTCATCGCGTTCCAGGTCCCGGCGGGCGGGCGACTGCCAGGCCCGGCCATACCGGCGCATCAGCCGCCGGACCGCCGCCGACCAGCGGTTCAGGTCCCGCTCGAGGGCGATCATCCGTCCCCAGCTCTGTACCGAGGACCGCAAGATCTGCGACGAGGACATTGCCTGGCTCTCCCCGCTCAAGCACCGCGACCTGAACCTGCTCGGCCGCTACGCCTTCACCGCCTCCACCCCGGCCGCCGACGCCCTGCGCCCGCTGCGCGACCCGGACGCGGCCGGGCTCGGACTCGATGAGGACGACAGAAGGAGACACCTTCTTGGCCTTCGATGCCGGGGTCGGATCGTTGTCTGGGGTGAGGTGGCGGGCCGGGAGGAACCCGGCTGGGAGTGAGGAAGGTGCTGTGACACGTGCGCTTCGGCAGGTTCCGGGGACTGACGGCGGGCCCGCCGGAGGGTGTGGTGGCATTCCGGTCGGCCCATGCGGGTAGCGCTTCAGGCGGACGGGCGCTTGGCGCGGGCGGTGAGGCGTTCCCAGTTGCGGTGGCCGATGTCGGCCTTCTGCTCGTCGGTGAAGGGCGAGTTCTCCAGGAAGGAGCGGGCTTCGCCGTTGCTGGTGTCGACGTAGGGGAAGCCGCCGGGACGGAAGCCGTAGGTGAAGGGATAGTCGGTGGAGTACAGCATCCGGTCGGTGCCCATCACTTCGGCGGTCCAGCGCAGGTAGCGGGGGCTGTTGGTGCCGCTGCCCGCGACCCAGAAGTTCTGCTTGAAGTAGTCGGCGAGCGGCTGGCGCAGACGGCCTGCCTCGCCGAAGAAGCCGGTGTGGTCGAGGTAGAACATCACGACCTCGCCCCAGTGTCCGGCGATCACCTGCAGGTCGGGGAACCGGTCGAAGACCCCCGAGAAGATCATGCGGAGGTACTGGACGCCGAGGTCGTAGTACCAGCCGAGGCCGGCTCCGGCCAGCACCGGGCCCATGGGGGCCGGAAGGTCGGAGTAGTAGGCGTCGATGACGGGCTGAACCGGCGTTTGCGGGTGGAAGTGCAGCGGCACTCCCAGCCTCTCGGCCATCGCGTACAGCTCGTCGTTGTCCCGGTGGTCGGCCAGCTTGTCCCCGGTGCGGCCGTAGAGCATGGCGCCGGGGAAGCCCAGCTCGATCACCACGCGCTCCAGCTCCGTCGCGGCCGCGGCCGGTGACTGGGTGGGGATCGCGGCGAACGCCTGGAAACGGTCAGGCCGGGAAGCGACGATCTCGGCGAGCTGGTCGTTGGCCTCGCGGGCCACCGCGACGGCGTCGGCCTTCGGCAGGTCCTGCACGCCCGGAGACGACAGGGACAGCACGGCGACGTCGATGCCCTGATCGTCCATGTGGGCCAGCCGCTGCTCACCGACCACGTGCAGATTCTTCGCCACCGGACTGTCCCCGAAGCCGCGCGCCGGGATCTGGGGCGATCCCACCCGCTCGTACGCCTCGTAGACAGCCGGCACGACGACGGTCTCTTCCACTCCGACAATGCGCAAACGGTCGAGCATGACGGTTCTCCTCACACTGCGTTTCCAACGGAACTGATTGAACGTTATCATTGATAGTATCAATGGAATCAAGTAGTCGATAACAATGATCCTGCTGTCGGCGTGAGGGCGCTATCGTTGATCCATGCCTGTTAAACCGACCTCTGCGCGGCGTGCCGCGGAGCCCGGCGCCACGGCGCGTGAACAGACGCGCCGCCGGGTCGTCGACGCCGCGATGGACCTGCTGGAGCGCGGCGGCCGCGACGCGGTCACCACCCGGGCGGTAGCCGACGCCGCCGGACTGCAGCCGCCGGCCCTCTACCGGCTGTTCGGCGACAAGGAAGGGCTGCTGGACGCGGTGGCGGAGCGCGGTTTCACCCGCTTCCTGGCAGCCAAGGAGCAGCTCGAATCCGCCTCGGGGGACCCGATCAGGGAACTGTGCGACGGCTGGGACGCCGTGGTCGAGTTCGGGGTGACCAATCCCGCGCTGTACCTGCTGATGTACGGCGAGCCCACCCGGTCCACCGCCGTCATCAGGATCGGCCTCGAACACCTCATGGACCGGATCCGCCACATCGCCGCCGCAGGACTCCTGCGCGTCGAAGAGCGCCTGGCCGTCCAGATCGTCCACGCCGCCGCCAGCGGCGCCATCCTGACGTGGCTGTCGGTGCCCGAACCCCAGCGCGAACCCGCACTCCTCGTCGCACTGCGCGAATCCATGGTGACCACCGTCACCACCCGCGAACCGGCCATCCAGGAACAGGGCGCGGCCGGCGCCGCCCGCGCCCTGCGTGCCGCGCTGCCCAGCCAGAACGCCCTGAGCGAAGCCGAAGAGCAACTCTTGGCGGAATGGCTCCGTCGACTGTCCGCATAGCCGCTCGCTCGAGGCGGGGGCAGCGGGCCGTGTCAATGAGCCGGACGATGCGTACACCCCCGCTTTCCCGTCCGTGCTTGCTCTGGCCCGGCCGCATGGCCCATGGACCTCCGGCCGGCGGAGTCGTCCGCCTGGGCACGGTCAGCGCACCGCAGTCGGGGCGGTCGGCAAGGGGACCCGGCCGTAGGTGAGGCGAGCGAGGGGCCCGTTGGGCGGGTGGGAGGTCCCTCTCTGCCTTTCGGCGAGCGAGGCGTGGAGTTCGGGGTTCATGGAAGGTGCCGTCGCGGAGCATCACGAAGAGCACGTTGATCCGTTGTCGGGCCGGCACCGCCAAGCCGACCGTGCTGGTGGGCTTCGACCAGGACCTCGCGGCCGAGGATCTCGTCGGTCAGTTCCAGCGGGCGCAGAGTGTGCGGCACAGTGCGGGCTGCGCCGGCGATCACGGCGGCGTCCTCGGCGTCGGTCTTCGCCTCACCCGGGTTGAGACCAGCGATCCGCCGCATGGGCAGGCCGGCAGGTAGGCGGCCTTGCAGCCATCGGGACCCTCCCGCTCACTGTCGCCCAGGCGTGGGTGGCGTTCGGGAGGGCGTCCGGCTGGTCGAGCGCTCGACGGAAACCCTGCTTCAGGCGGCACGGGCGCCGCTCGTGGGGCGGTCTCCAACGCGTACCCGGGGTGGGGGAGGACCCGTTGTGGGCTGTCTGTTGCAGCTCGCAGTAGGAACGATGTCGCCGTGACGCTCGTTTGACGCTCTGGGCGCCCGCACGCAGGGTGGCGAGCCGAGAAAGTACCTCTGACCTGGTCTTTCTGCGACGCGCTCAGGCCGACATCTTTCCGATGACGCACCACGTGGAGTGCGTCGCGATCCTGGAACCGGCCGCAAAGAGCTCCTGACCTGTGCTTTTGTTGTCCGGGTGGGTTGCCCGACCTGTTTCCCTCCGTGCAGCGGTTCGAGCGGGCGGATTGATCTTTGCACCTTGCTGGCCTGCGGATTCGTGAGCGGGATGCCTGCACGGGCGATGTCTTCAGAGGGGCGTCCGGAGATTCCTGACGCTCGGACGACGCTCGAAGCGGAAGCCTCTGCTGCACCTCCGCAGACGCAGCGAGCCACCCTCTTCGACCCCGCGTTGCCAGGGAATGCGGCTCGACTCGACCGCGCCACTGTGATACCGGCCAGGTATCAGCTTTGTACGGCGATGACCCTCCGACCCCCCGACGACCTTGGCGCGAAGCTCACCGAGCGGGCTCGTCGGGAGGGCCGCAGCAAGCAGGAACTTGCCGCCGAGGCCATCCGTGCCGCCCAGGACCGGGCCGAGTTGAAGGTCGACGAGATCCTGGCCATCGCCCGCACGGTCAACGGCACCGAGCACAGCGTGCGTGACATGGGCCTTCCGGTGTCGGCGGTCGAGAGACCCCGGACGAACGCGTTCGGGGCCGAGTCGTATCCCACGCTGCGCGAGAAGGCTGCGGCGCTGCTGCACTCCGTCGCCCGCAATCTCGCGTTGATCGACGGCAACGAGCGCACCGCCTGGCTCGCCATGCGTGTCTTCCTGCGGTTCAACGGCGTCAGCGTCAGTACCGTCGCGCCGCCCGGCTCCGTTGCCGGACCGTTCGTCGAGGACGTCGCGCAGGACGACATCGCTGTACCGGCCGTTGCCAGACGCCTCTCGACCCGGTTCCCCGTTTCCTGACGTTCGACGTTGCGGGGTTGGGGTCGGACTGAGCCGCAAGCGTGCTGGACCGAGGCGATCCGCCGGGCAGGTTGATCCCGCTTGCCGGGTACTACCGACGGTCGTCCGCGCTCCCCGGGGCACGGACGGTCGACCCCCTCATTTGCCGTGACCGCCTCCGTGAGGCCACGAGGGAGTGTATGAACCGCAGCTTCATGACGCGCGTGCTGTGCCACCGCGCTGAGCGGGCGAGGTCCGCGCTGAGGGAGTCGTCGACTGCTGTCACCGTCGCGATCTCATAGGCGTCTGACAGGAAGACCTCACGGAAAAATCAGGGTCCTGGGCGAGTGTCACGTCCATGCACGCACACCGTCCCCGTACCCCCGCCACCGAGCGCACGCGCCGCTGGTTCATGAACCGTTCCCTGCTGCTCGGCGGTGCCGCCGCCGTGGCGACCATGACTGGCTGTTCCGCCGGAGTGTCCGACACGAGCGGCTCCGCGTCCGGCGGCGCCCAGAGCGGGTTGCCGTCCGGTGGGCCCGGTGGCGCCGGGGGCATGGGCCCCGGCGCCACCGAGGTGAAGTACGCCGACTTCACGGGTGTCACCACCGACGGCAAGGTCGTCGACGACCTGTTCTCCATCCACTCCACCGGTGTCTCGACGGATGCGGTGGTGAAGGCCGCGCAGGCGTTCCTGGACGGGCTCAGCGCCACGGTGCGCCGGGCGTGCGTGTTCGACGTGGACGACGACGAGTGGCTGGCCTGGAGCAACGTCGACGGCTACGAACGCGAGGGCGCCCGCATGGGCGATCTGACCGAGAAGCAGCAGAGCCTCGGCTACGCCCTGCTCGGCAAGGCCCTGTCGGCCGACGGGCTGACCCAGACCCGCAACATCATGAAACTCAACGCCTTCCTCGGTGACTACAACGGCGGCGGCAGGGAGACGCTGACCGAGGGGCACTACTACTTCACCTTCATGGGCACCCCCTCCACGTCCAAGCCCTGGGGCTTCCAGTACGAGGGCCACCACCTGGCCGTCAACTACTTCGTCCTCGGCGACCAGGTCGTCATGTCCCCGACCTTCATGGGCTCGGAGCCGACCTCGGCCACCTACAACGGCGAGAAGATCACCCTCTTCAAGCCGGAGACCAAGGCCGGTCTGGCCCTGCTGCGGTCCCTGACCTCGACGCAGCGCAAGAAGGTGATCTCCGCCGACGCGAAGGGCGGCACGAACATGGTCGCCGGGGCCGGCCAGGACAACCTGAAGCTGGCCTACCAGGGCCTCGCCGCCAAGGAGTTCACCTCCGTCCAGCGCCAGAAACTGCTCGACCTGGTCGGCGTCTACGTCGGCTACATGGACGACGGCCACGCCGCGGTGAAGCTGAAGGAGGTGCAGGACCACCTCGACGACACGTACTTCTACTGGATCGGCGAGAGCGAGGACTCCTCCGCCTTCTACTACCGGGTGCACAGCCCGGTCGTGCTCATCGAGTACGACGCCCAGTCCCCGCTGGCCTACGGCGAGAACGCCCAGATGGGCGGCGGTGGCGCCCCCAGCGGCCAGCCGTCCGGTATGCCGAGCGGCGGCCCGGGCGGCGGCATGGGCATGGGCGGCACCCCCACCCAGCAGCACATCCACACCATCATCCGCACGCCCAACGGCGGTGACTACGGCGTCGACCTCCTCAAGCTCCACCTGGAAACCGACCACTGACACATGACGTCCGCGACGCTGACGTGCAGCGTTCTGACGCCCCGTGCCACCCCGACCAGGACGCCGCCCGCCGCGTCGACAGGGCGGTCGGCCGGCACCCGTACGGCGTGGTGCTCGGATGCTCCGACTCCCGGCCGGCCGCGGAGATCATCTTCGACCAGGGGATGGGAGACCTGTCTGTCGTGCGCACCGCCGGCCGCGCCGGCGGAACATCACGGCGTCCGGAAACCCCGGAAGGTGACCGGTCTGCGGGTCCTGAAACCGAGCCGTTCGTACAGGGTGATCGCGCCGGTGTTCATCTCGGCCACGTGCAGGAAGGGACGATCACCGCGCGCCACGATGCGCTGGGTGAGAGCGTGGACGAGGCGGGCGGCATGGCCCTGCCCGCGCGCTTCGGGAGCGGTGCAGACGGCGCTGATCTCGGTCCAGCCCGGAGGACGCAGGCGTTCACCGGCCATCGCCACCAGGGTGCCGTCGACCCGGACACCCAGGTAGGTGCCGAGTTCATGGGTACGGTGCCAGAACGGCCCCGGCTCGGTCCGCGCGGCGAGCCCCAGCATCTCGGGCACGCT
This sequence comes from Streptomyces sp. 12E, assembly GCF_055633275.1. Taxonomy (NCBI): domain Bacteria; kingdom Bacillati; phylum Actinomycetota; class Actinomycetes; order Kitasatosporales; family Streptomycetaceae; genus Streptomyces; species Streptomyces sp. 12E. Next base: position 5,591,690 of record NZ_JBVNCJ010000001.1, read on the forward strand.
GTCCGCGCCCAGCTCGACCACGTCGGTGTCGGACCCGGAGCCCGGTCGGTCGGGGCAGCCATCACCATCATCATCACCGGACCAGATCAGCTGACGGCCCTCAAGGCTGAAGACCGGTTCCCAACCCGAGGGCGGAACGGCCGGGCAGTTGAACATGTCGGCGAAGGCGCCCGGACCGAGCAGACCGGCCAGGTCGGCCCAGTCTTCCTCGTCCGGGTCGGCGGACACGGAGGAGAAGGTCGCCACTTCGTTGGGATAGGTGGCGGCCCGGCCGAGCCTTCGGGCGAGATGCGCGTGCCGACCGCCGAGCGACTGACCTACCGGGTCGTCGAGTACCGGGTCGTCATCGTTCGTCATCGTGCTGTTCCTCTCCTGATGGGCGCGGTGGTCGGACAGCAGGGGAAGAGACCGTCAGCGTTCCGGCCGCGGTGTCCCCGACGCACCCGCGTGGGCGGTACGGACCGCTCCCGTGACAGCCCCGTCCGGTGCGGGACCCGTGGCCCGACGCGCGAGCCGCACCAGGAGAACTCAAGACCGGGTCGTGGCGACCTTCAGTCCGAATCCGATCAGTACGGCCCCAGTGGCACGGTCCATGCCCCGGCGTACGGCTGGCTTCTCGAAGAGGGAGCGGGCCTTCGAGAGCAGCAGAACGTATGCGCCGAGCCAGACCGCGGTGAGCACCGCGTGTACGAGGACCAGCAGGGCCATGCCGCTGTGGGGAGACAGCCCGGCCGGGGCCAGCGTCGGCAACAGACCCGTGTAGAACACCGCGATCTTGGGATTGAAGACGTTGCTCACCAGACCGGTCCGCCAGGGGTTGCCGCGAGACGGGGCGGGGGTCGCTGCCGGCGCCTGTGACCGGTCGCGACGGCTCTGGCGCAACGCCTGGACACCGAGGAACACGAGGTAGGCCGCGCCGACCAGTTTGACCACCGTGTACGCGGTGGCGGACGCGGCCAGGACGGCGGCGAGGCCGGCCACCGCGAGCACGCCCCAGACCAGCAGTCCCGCGGTGATCCCGCCCACTGTCCGTAGCCCGTCCTGCCAGCCGGAGGCGACGGCCCGTTTGGTCACGACGGCCATGTCCGGCCCGGGCACCATGGTCAGCACAGCCAGGACACCGACGGCGGTCAAGAACGATATGGGCATCCCCCCAGTCTCACATCCGAGGCTGAGGCTGTTGTCCACGGGCTTGCCCGTCGCCTGCGGATGGAGCGGACGACCGATTTCGCCTGAGCCCGGTCGCCTGCCGTAGCACCGTTCCCGGAGCGGTACGACGTGCCGCGAATCACCGGCAGCCACGCTTCGTGGTCCTCGGCAGGACGGGGGCCCGGTCGACGGCTCTCCCCGCACGACTGGTCTGTCGACCGTGACGCTCGTTTGACGCTCAGGGTGCCCAGACGCCACACGGCGAGCTGAGAAACCCGCTTTGACCTGGCCTTTCTCGTAGCAGTCGCGGACCGGCATCTTTCCGATGACCCACCACATGGAGTGCGTGGCGATTCTGGAGCCTGCTGCAAAGGGGCTCTGACCTGCGACTTCCTTGGGTCTTCCAGATGTGGTCGGTGGTGCTCGACCTGTTTTCCGAAGTCCACCGCGTGGAGCGTGTCGTAGGTTCCAGCCACGTGGCTCACCTGCGGTTTCGCAGCGGGGGCGGGGGCTGGAACGTTCTGCCTCAACTCCGTATGAGACGGGTTCGGGAAATGTCTTGACGCTCGCTCGACGCTGTTCCTGACGGAGCGCGGGGTGGTCGCCCTGGATCAAGAAGCGCGGGTGGATCGACTTGTCGGGCTCGACCCGTCGAGCAGCGCGTTAGGGCTGTTCTTCGGGCTCGGGTCATACGGCGACAGGTCCCGGGCTGACGTGTGCCGATTGCGTTGGCCTCGTTGTCCTGGGAGCCGCCAGGATGACGGCGCTCCTTGGAATCGGGTCTGGCCGCGATTCCGTGAATGATCTTGGTGCTGCGGCAGGCTGCCACCGAATCGGTCCGGCCCCTCGACCGCGCTGTCGAAGCGGCACGTCGTCCGCCCGGCCGTCGGCCCGACGTTTCCCCCGCCACGGTGTGTGGTGCAAGGGCTTGACGCGTTGTGGTTTCGAAGCGGCAGGGCGGGTGAGCGCCGGATCACCGATGCGGTGCTCGCCGTTCGGCAGAATGGGCGCATGACCGAGATCCGCACACCCCGTCTTCTCCTCCGCAGCTGGCACGACGACGACCTCGCGCCGATGGCGGACATCAACGCGGACCCACGGGTCATGCGCTGGATCGACGACGGCTCGGTGCGCGACCTGGACCGTACGGCCGAGGACATCGAACGGTGGGAGGAGGAGTGGGACGAGGAGGGCTTCGGACTCTTCGCCGTCGAGCTGCTGGCCTCGGGCGAACTGATCGGCTTCACGGGACTGTCCGTGCCCGAGTTCCTGCCGGAGGTGATGCCCGCCGTGGCGATCAGCTGGCGGCTCGGCTCACCGTTCTGGGGCCAGGGATACGCGTCCGAAGCCGCGCACGCCACACTGGAGTTCGCGCTCCAGGACCGCGGCCTGGACCGTGTCATCAGCATCAGCCGGGTGGGGGACAACGCCTCCGAGAACGTCATCCGCAAGCTCGGCATGGCGCCCGAGCGGGAGACGGCCCACCCGGTGTACGGCTACCCACTGCGCGTTCACGCCATCGACCTCACCGAGTTCCAGGCATGAACCGACCCGACCGTCGATCATCACAAGACAGCCGACCACTGTCCCTGCGCCCCTGAACGCATCGACCGCGGCGGCACGGACACCCGGGAAGGGATGGCCCCTCCCTGTCAGCGCACCTTGCCGAAGAACTCGCGGACGTCGCCGACGAGCAGTTCCGGGGCTTCCATCGCGAGGAAGTGGCCGCCACGGTCGAGTTCGGTCCACCGCACGATGTTGTGGTCGCGTTCGGCCCAGCGGCGGATGGTCACATCGTGGGCGGAGAGCAGCACGGCGGTGGGCACGGTCCCCTGCGGACCGGCTGCCCAGTCGTCCTGACCGTCGTCCCACCCGGCGTCGTGCGCCGTGCCGGGGGCGGTCCAGTCGTCGGCTGCGGCTCCGCTCCAGGTGCTCGCGGACATCTCCTCGTAGTAGACCTGGGCTGCTGAGGCGGCGGTGGCGGTCAGCCAGTACAGCGAGACCTCGGTCAGGATGCGGTCCCGGTGGATGCTGCTCTCGGGCAGTGCGTCCTCCGGGTCGGTGAGCTCCTTGAATTTCTCCACGGTCCAAGCCAGCTGGCCGACAGGGGAGTCGGTGAGGGCGTAAGCCACGGTCTGCGGTCGTTTGGAGTTGCACTGCAGGTAACCGTCGTTGAAGTTCTGCATCCGATGCCATCGTCGCTGTTCGGCCTCCGTCAGGCCGTCCGTCTCGCCCTCCGCCCCGGCGGGAAATGTGATCATGGCGTTGACGTGGACGCCGATCACGTGGTCCGGTGCCTGCTTGCCCATCTCCAGGGCGACCCATGAGCCGGTGTCGTATCCCTGAACGCCGTAGCGCGTGTAGCCGAGGCGGGCCATCAGCCGGGTGAACGCCCCGGCCATCCGAGCCGTGTCCATGCCCGGTCCGGCCAGTGGGGTGGAGAGGGCGAATCCCGGCAGCGAGGGGATGACCAGGTGGAACGCATCGGCCGGATCACCTCCGTGCGTACCGGGATCGGACAGCGGCCCGATGACGTCGAGGAAGTCCACCACCGAGCCCGGCCAGCCGTGCAGCAGCATCAGCGGTGTGGCATCGGCCCTGGGAGAGCGCACATGCAGGAAGTGGATGTTCTGCCCGTCGATGGTGGTCATGTACTGAGGGAACGTGTTGAGTTCCGCCTCGTGCGCCCGCCAGTCGTAGGCAGTGCGCCAGTACTCGGCCAGATCCTTCAGGTAGTCCACCGGAACGCCGCGGCTCCAGCCGACACCGGGCAGCTCATCCGGCCAGCGGGTGGCGGCCAGGCGGGCTTGCAGATCATCGAGCTGGGCCTGCGGTATGTCGATGTGGAAGGAGCGGATACTGCTGGGTGTCGTGTTCGCCATGGCTGCGACACTAGGACTCGCTTAGGTCAGTTTCGGTCCTCACCTTCCGGCAGTCTTACGGCATGCCGGAGACCTCCGGGCGGCTGTTGAAGCTGCTCTCCCTGTTGCAGACCCACCGCGACCGGTCCGGGGCCGAACTCGCCGAACGCCTCGGTGTCAGCCGACGCACCCTGCGCCGTGATGTGGAGCGGCTGCGTGTGCTCGGCTACCCGGTGCACGCCACCCAGGGCACTGCGGGCTACCGGCTCGGGGCCGGGACCACGCTGCCGCCACTGCTGCTCGACGACGACGAGGCTGTGGCCGTCGTCGTCGGCCTGCGCACGGCGGCCGGTGGCTCGGTCGCCGGCATCGAAGAGTCCTCGATGCGCGCGCTCGCCAAGCTCGAGCAGATGCTCCCACCCCGGCTGCGGTACCGAGTGAGCACCCTGCACACCGCTACTGTCCGGGCCGGCGCAGCCCCGACTCCCAAGGTCTCCGCGGACACCCTCATGGCCATCGCAGAGGCGTGCCGCCGACGCGAGCGACTGCGCTTCGACTACGCCAGCCCTCGCCGCAGCCGCAGCACGCGCTTGGTCGAGCCGCACAGTCTCGTCAGCTTCGACCGCCACTGGTACCTGGTCGCCTGGGACACCGACCGCACCGACTGGCGCACCTTCCGCGTCGACAGACTCACTCCGCGCACGCCGACTGGACCGCGGTTCACCCCCCGCGAACTCCCCGACACCGACGTGGCCGCCTATCTGGCCCACCAGCTGTCATCACGGACCTGGCCGTTCCAGGCCACCATCACCCTGCACGAGTCCGCCGCAGCGGTCACCGACCGCATCTGGCCCGGCATGGGCGTCGTCGAACCCGTCGACGATGACAGCTGCCTACTGCACCTGGGCGCCGACACCCCCCGTGACCTCGCCTGGATGATCACCTCGGTCGACGCCGATTTCACTCTCGCCGACGCACCACCCGAACTCACCGACGCCCTGCACGCCCACGCCGCCCGCTGCCTGAACGCCGTACGCAAGGCATAGGCACCCCTGCCGCGCAGGCGTCCGGGAATCTCCCGACGACCGGGCTCCATCACCGCTCAGTACCTCGATGCGGAGTGTCCTGAGTTTGGTGGAGCGAGAACCGCGGCACAGATGTTCGACAGCACCAGGAGCAGCTACTTCGGTCTGATCCCGCTGGCCGTGCAGGTGTCACGACGTCTCGGCAGTCTCGGCGACGAGGCGCGTCCGTACGCGGGACGCCGCTACGCCGACGATGTCGAGCGGCTGTCCTCGCCAGTAGCCGTGATTCGGGTACGCAAGGACAACGCACTTGTCACTGTCTGTGACACAGAACGGAACGCCGGTCAGGCGCGAGTCGTTGATGTGGCCGACGCCCTCGCCCGCACCGCGCTGCGCAAGGCGGCTTTCGCCCGCACGGTATGCCGGAGGAGTCTCATGGCCGCTCCCGGGGCCGTCCGGTCGCGGACGCCCGGGACGTCACCCGCACGGACCCGGTGCGACTCGGTGCGCGGGACGTCCCGGGCGCTCCGATCCGCTTCAGCCGCCGAGGGGAGTGGCCCCTGAGGGAGCCGGCACCAGTCGGTACCCGCCGTCCTCGCGCAGCACGTGTCCGGCGGTCGGCGGCGGGAAGTGGCTCCCGAGCAGGAGAGTCGACGTACCGGCCAGTGAGCCGAGCACCCGGTTCCGGGTCCTGGCCGCGAGTTCGGGAGCGACGTCCACACAGCTGCAGAGCTCCGGATGCGCCATCTGGACCGGGTGGTGGATGCTGTCGCCGGTGACCAGTGCGGTCTCGCCACGGCTGCTCAGTTCCACCGCCACCTGCCCCGGCGTGTGGCCGGGGGTGGGCAGCAGACGGATGCCCGGCGCGACGTCCGTGCCCTCGTCCGCGACATCGATGAGGTCGAACAGACCTGCTTCCCGGACGGGAAGGACCGAGTCCCGGAACATCTGCCGACGCGCCTCCTCCATGTCGACACCCGCCCAGTAGTCCCACTCGGTGCGTGAGGTGAGATAGCGCGCGTTCGGGAAGGTGGGCACCCAGGCGTCGCCCTCGGCACGCGTGTTCCACCCCACGTGGTCGGTGTGGAGGTGGGTCAGGACCACGACGTCGACGCTCTCCGGCGCGAAGCCCGCCGCCCGTAGCCGTGCTTCGTAGTCGCTGTTCAGGTCGTGCCAGGCGGGGTTGGCGCGCCGCTTCCCGTTTCCGATGCCGGTGTCCACCAGCACCCGCATGCCGTCCACCTCGACGGCGAAGCTGTGGCTCGCCAGGCGCAGGACGCCTTGTTCGTCGGCGAATTCGGGGCTCAGCCAGGGAGTCCGGCTCACGAGGTCGGTGGTCGCCCCGGGCAGCAGCCACGGACCGGTCCGGGCGGGCAGGACCACTTCGTCGATGCGTCGTACGGTGTGGTCGCCCACCGTCCAGGAAGAGGCGGGGGGAGTGGTGGACCTGGTCGTTTGCGAGGAGGTGAACACGGCGATCTTCCTTACCTTTCGTGGGTCGCGAGGACGGAGAGGTCCGGAGCGGGTGTGTCGGGTGAGGCGGATGTGCGGTTGTTCGTCGCCGGGCGGGAGTGGGCGTCCGGGGACGGTGTCCGGCGCCGGCTGCGCAGCGTCGCGGTCAGCGTCGCGACTGCGACGGTCGCCAGTACGGCCACGCAGTCGGCATGGGCCAGTGCCGCCGCGCGCAGCCCGAAGCCGGCGGTGAGGGCGCCGGCGCCGATGGCGGGCAGACTCATCGCCAGGTAGCTGAGTACGTGATAGGAGGCGAGCGTGCCGCCCTTCTCCCGGGCCGGGACCGAGTCGAGGACCGCGCGCAGCGCACCCTGGGAGACGGCTCCGAAGCCGAACCCGGCCAGCGCCGCCCCGGCGAAGAGGAGCACGGGGCCGGCGAGGTGGAGGGCACCCAGGGCCAGGACGGCCGCCGGAATCACCGCGCAGCTCCCGAGGAGAGCGCAGACGTCGGCACGCATCCTGCGCGTGAAGTACACCGTCGGGGCGGCGACGGCCGTCAGCGTGAAGAAGACCGCGCCGCCGGCGTATTCGGGTCCGCCGGGGGAGACGAGCCGTGTGAAGCCCGGTCCCAGGGACGAGTAGAAGCCGCCGAGCGCCCAGACGGCGACGACGCCGGCGCCGTTGAGCAGGAGAGCGTGGACGGCCGCCGGGGGCAGCGCCAGGCGGGGCCGCGTCGAGCGCAGTGCCCCGGGACGGCGGCGGACGGTCTCGGGCGTCGAGACGAGGGCGATGGCCTGCGCGGCGAACACGGCGATCAGGGCCGCGTACACCGTGACCGCCGGAGCGGGGGCGAAGCGCACCATGAGGGTGGCTGCCAGGACGCCGGCCGCCATGCCCGTCACCGGCGCGACGCTGTTGGCCAGAGCGGGGCGACCCGGCCGGGCGGGGTCTTCCAGGTCGAGGAGAGCCGCACCTGCTGCGCTGGTCGCCGCGCCGGTCGCGATGCCCTGCAGCACGCGGGCGCCGATCAGGGTGGTCAGGCCGCCGGCCGTCGCGAACAGTGCCATGGAGGCGACCTGGACCGCGAGCGCGCCCAGGAGCACGGGGCGGCGTCCGACATGGTCGGAAAGGGTTCCGGTCGTCAGCAGTGCGATCAGGAGCGCCAGGGCGTAGGCGCTGAAGACCACGGTGATGTCGAGGGACGACAACCGCCACTGAGCCTGGTAGTGGGGGTACAGCGGGGTCGGCGCGCTGGATGCGGCGAGCAGCGCGATCAGGATCGAGGCGTGCAAGGCGAACGGCAGACGTCCGGAGGGGGAGGTGCGGGGAGGCGCGAGGCCCGCGGGGACGCTCCGCATGAGGGTCCTTCCCGTGCTAAAAGCGATTGGTTTGCTTTAAGCCACCGTAGATCCTACGATCGACTAAAGCAAACGATTCGCTTTTGCGGTGGTCGGGGGTCCTGCACCTGCCCCGGCCCGTCGCGCCGCACAGATCCGGAAGGAAGCCATGACCAGCGAACTCACCCCCCAAGAGGCAGCCCGAGGGGCGCTGCGGGCGGGGCTCCCCCTCGGGGACGGCCGACACGAAGGAGTGGCCATGACGGCCAACCACATCCACTCCGTGATCAGCACGTTGCGCGAGCTCGATTTCGGCGAGACCCCTCCCGCGTCCTCCTACCGAGCCGGACGGGGGAACGCCGATGCAACCGTTTGAGCTGTCGCTGACCGAAGCCTCCCGTGCGGTGCGCGCACGGGAGCTGTCCCCCGTCGAACTCACCGAATCGGTGCTCGCCCGTATCGCCGCCGTCGAAGGACGACTGGGCGCCTACGTCACCGTCGCCGCCGACGCGGCCCTGGCCGCAGCGGTCCGCGCCGAACGGGAGATCTCCGGAAGCGGACCGCGCGGGCCGCTGCACGGGATCCCCATGGCGCTCAAGGACCTGATCGACGCGGAGGGGATGCCCACCACGGCGAGCTCGCACGTCCGGGCAGGGCACGTGGCGGAACGCGACAGCCGGGTGGCCGAACGGCTCGGCGCCGCCGGGGCCGTCCTCCTGGGCAAGACGCACACGCACGAGTTCGCCTACGGCCTGACCACTCCGCAGACGAACAACGCCTGGGACCACAGCCGGGTCGCGGGCGGGTCGAGCGGCGGCTCGGCGGTGGCCGTCGCCGCCGGCGGAGCGACGTTCGCCATGGGCACGGACACGGGCGGTTCCATCCGGGTCCCCGCGGCCCTGAACGGCGTGGTGGGCCTCAAGCCGACCTACGGCCTGGTCCCCCGCACAGGCGTGACCTCGCTGTCCTGGTCCCTGGACCACGTGGGCCCCCTCACCCGCACCGTCCAGGACGTCGCGCTGGTGCTGTCGGCGACCGCCGGCCACGACCCGCGCGACCCGGCGAGCGTGTCCGGCCCGATGCCGGACCGCTTCCCGGGAGGCGACCTGCGAGGACTGAAGGTCGGCGTACCGCGGAACCACTACTTCGACCGGGTCACGCCCGAGGTCGAGGAGTCCGTACGCGGCGCGATCGAGCGGCTGGCGGAGCTGGGGGCGGAGCTCGTCGACGTCGAGATCCCGATGGCGCGTTACATCCAGGCCGTCCAGTGGGGGCTGATGGTTCCCGAGGCCACCGCCTACCACGAGCGGTCGCTGCGGGCCACCCCCGACCTGTACGCGGCGGACGTTCGCATCCTGCTGGAGGCCGGCGAACTCACCTCTGCGGGCGACTACCTCCGCGCCCAGCGGGCCCGCACCATGATGCGGGACGCCTGGGCTCGCATGTTCGACGGAATCGACGTCCTCGCCGCGCCGACGGTGCCGATGACCGCCGCCGAGGCGGGGCAGGAAGCCGTCGAGTGGGCCGACGGCACGACCGAGTCCGTGTCGGACAGCTACGTCCGCCTCTGTGCCCCAGCCAACATCACCGGCGTCCCGGCCCTCACCCTGCCGGTCGGTCACGACCGCGCCGGACTGCCGATCGGCATGCAGCTGATGGCGCGCCCCTTCCACGACGCGACGGTGCTCCGTGTGGGCCGGGCCTACGAGGAGTCGGTGGCCGGCGCGGGGCGGCTCGCTCCCCTCGCCGCCTGAGGGAAGGCGGACGTTCCGGCCGGCATGCGGTCGCGTCGCCGCAGGGGCGTCCGCCGTGCTCGGGCGCCCGGATGCGCAGCCCCGCGGGTCGCCGACGCCGACCACCGCCTAGAAGCAACAGAATCGCATTAAGGTGGATCGCATGAGTCCCAGGCCCATGGTCCGCCCCGGCGGGCGCAGCGCACGCGTACAGGAGTCCGTCCATGCGGCGGTACGTGAACTCGTGGAGGAGGTGGGCCGCGACGCGCTCACGGTCCCGATGGTGGCCACTCGGGCGGGCGTGACCCCCTCCACGATCTACCGTCGGTGGGGCGACCTGCAGGAACTCCTGTCCGACGTGGCCGTCGAACGACTGCGCCCGGAAACGGATCCGGCCGATCTCGGGAGCCTGCGGGCCGATCTCGACGCGTGGGCGGAACAGTTCCTCGACGAGATGGCCTCGCCGCCCGGGCGCGCCTACATCCGGGACGCCCTGCTCGGCGACCCCGACGGAAGCAATGCCGGTCAGTGTTCGGCGTATGCCGCAGAGCAGATCGACGCCGTGTTGGCCCGTGCGGTGCAGCGGGGGGAGCCGGTGCCCGAGACGGAACTGCTGATCGACCGTGTCGTGGCGCCGATCATGTACCGCATCCTCTTCCGCCCTGGCCGACTGGACGCCGCATACGCGCGCGAGCTCGTGACGAACGCCGTGTACGCCCGGCAGGTCGAGGCCGGCGCTCGCCCCACCCGGGCCGCCGCCCCTTGGCCCTCGGAGAAGGAACCCGACGACTGACCACCTCGCTCATCGGGCGGTCCGGCCACCGGGCGGTGGAGGCCAAGCGGCCGGCTGTACCGGCAGGGGTCCTGAAGTCCCCAGCGGTGACCGACCAGGACGTAGCCCTTGGGCGTGACGTCCGTTTGACGCCCCGTGCGCACGAAGGGCCCTTCGGTGGAGCAGGAAACGGCCCCTGACCCGGTGTTGTGCGAGATCCATCCTGCCGGGACACCTTTCCGATGACCCACCGCGTGGAGTGCGTGGCGATCTTTGCGGCCCGGACGCGGGCGCCTCCCGGAAGGGCGCGGGCGGTTTCAACGATGCTCGGCCCGTACGGTCGTCGGCTCCGGCTCGTCGTCCCGGCCGCTTTGCTGGTTCAGCACGCGCAACGCGTCCGCGGAGGTCGCGTCGTTGGGCGTGTAGATCTCGACGCGGTGGTCGGGGCTGTCGGGCTGGAGCCACACCTGGTAGTCCACGCTCACCGCTCCGACGGTGGGATGCCGCAGACGCATGGCCCCCGTCGTGCAGTCGGAGACGTCACCCGTCGCCCACATCGTGCCGAAGTCCGCGCTGTTCATGAGGAGTTCGCCGATCAGTCCGGCGAGCCGGGCGTCCGTGGGGTAGCGGCCCGCGGTGAGGCGCAGATAGGCGACGTGGACCTTGGCGAGATCCGGCCAGTTGCGGTACATGTCGCGGGTGTGGGGGTCGAGGAAGAACATCCTGGGGATCGACGGACGCCCCTCCGGATTCCGTGGCGCCTCGAAGGGGATGTGCTCGGCGACCAGCGCGTGCCCGGTGCGGTTCCACGCGAGGACGTCGCCGCGCCTGCCGAGCACCACCGCGGGCGTGGCCTCGCCCAGTGACTCCAGGAGGGTCAGTACCCGAGGGTGGGGCTCCTCGCGGGGTGGCTCGCCCAGACCTGGTCTCACCGACTGCCGGGCGAGGTTGTGCAGATGGACGGTCTCCACCCGGTCGAGCCGGAGCACCCGGGCGAGCGCGTCGAGCACCTGCTCGGAGGCGGTCCCGGCCTGCCCCTGCTCCAGACGCGTGTAGTACCCCGCGCTCACCCCCGCGAGCTGGGCGAGCTCTTCCCGTCTGAGACCAGGGACCCGGCGGGAGGCGCCGTAGGTCAGCAGACCGATCTCAGCCGGAGTGACCCGGTCACGACGGCTCTTCAGGAACGTTCCGAGGCTCTCCATGTGACGAGCGTAGGGCGCACGCCCGCTCCGTGGGTGTACCTGCCGGGTGTACCCACGCCACAGGGGTGGCTGTCGGCCACGCCCTGCCCGAGGGTCGGCGTCATGACTCGACAGCATGCGAGCAACGCACCCGGACTGCGGGCCTGGCTCGGGCTCGCGGTGGTCCTCGGCCCGGTCCTCCTCGTCTCCATGGACGGATCGATCCTGTTCCTGGCGATGCCCCGGATCAGCCAGGCCCTCTCGCCCACCGCCGACCAGGCGCTGTGGATCCTGGACATCTACGGCTTCGCCGTCGGCTCCCTGCTGGTCGCCTTCGGCGGCCTCGGCGACCGCTACGGCCGGCTGAAGCTCCTGATGATCGGCGCGACCGTGTTCGGACTCGGCTCCGCCGGGGCCGCGTTCGCACCGACCCCCGAACTCCTCATCGCCTGCCGGGCGCTCATGGGCGTGGCCGGGGCGACCCTGCTGCCCTCGGCGCTGGCCGTACTGAGCGAGCTGTTCCCCGACCCCCGGCGCCGGGCCCAGGCCATCGGCGTCTTCGCCGCGGCCTTCGCGGCCGGTTTCGCCATCGGCCCGGTCATCGGGGGCGCCCTCCTCGGCCGGTTCTGGTGGGGCTCGGTCTTCCTCGTCAACCTCCCCGTCATCGCCGTGTTCCTGGTGTTCGCGCCGGTCCTCCTCCGAGAGATCCGGTCGGGCGGGACGGGCCGCGTCGACCCGCTCAGCGTCGTGACCTCCGCCGGGGGCCTGCTGCTCACGATCTACGGGATCAAGCACCTGGCCGCCGACGGGATCTCGGCCCTGCCGATCACCGCGGTGATCGTCGGCTTCGCAGTGCTGACCTTCTTCGGCCTGCGCCAGCGACACCTCGACAACCCGCTGATCGACTTCTCCCTCTTCCGCGACCGCGTCTTCACCATCGCCGTCATCACCGGTCTGCTGCCCCTGGCCGCGTGGTCGGCGGCGGCGTACCTGTCCGGCGTCTACCTCCAGTCCGTACTGAACCTGAGCGTCCTGCACGCGGCGCTCCTGGCCCTCCCGGGTGCGGCGGCCCTCATCCTCTCCTGCGTCGTCACACCGGCCGTCGTCGAGCGCATCGGCAAGCGGGCCGCGCTCCTCGTCTGCCACTTCTCCATCGCGGGCGGCCTGTTGCTGCTGCTCCCCACCACGGTCACCGGCGGGATCGGCTGGTACATCGCCTCGACCGTGATCGCTGGACTGGGATACGGCATCTCCTTCGCCGTCGTCGCGGACACCGCGGTCGGCGCGGCCCCCGCGGAGCGTGCCGGCTCGGCCGGAGCGATCGCCGAGACCAGCAACGAGATCGGCAACGCCCTCGGCATCGCGATCCTCGGCTCGCTCGCCGCGCTGCTCTTCCGCCTCCAGGGCCCGGACCTCGCCCCCACCCTCGACGAGACCCTCCAGCTGCCTTCCCTGTCCCCCTCCGTGATCCAGGACGCGAAGTCCGCGTTCGTCACCGGCCTGCACGTCGTCGCGGCCGCGGCGAGCCTTCTGCACGCCGCCCTCGGAGCGGCCGCCCTGCGCCGGCTGCCCGAGCCGGCGCCGGAGGAGCGGACCGACGAGGTCCACGAGGAGCCCGCGGAGGAGCGCATGGCGAGCAGGCCGTAGCGGGACGGGGCCGACGGGAGGGGCCGACGACGCGTCGCCGCCAGGACGGCCGGCCGGATCGGCTCAGAAGACCCCTCTTCGTCATCAGGACCGCCGGATGCGTCCCGACCGCCGTCACGCCCGCATGCAGGCCCTCGCCGACCGGCCTCGCCGCGCCCGCCCCGAAGGATGTCCGGAACCAGCGCGGCCGGGCCGCCCCGCGCCGGACCGCGTGTTCGGTGCCGATGACGGGCGGGACGGTCGTGACGGCGGCGTCGGGACACGAGGTCTCCGGGCCGGCGGCCTGGCCGGCCCTCTCCCTGCCTCCGCCGGAGTGCCCGGAGACGAGGTTCACCAGGGTCTCGCCCCTCAGGGCGGAGCCGACAGGCTCCAGGACCTCGCGCACGGCCTCGTAGCCGGTGAGACAGACGATCGCCGGCGGGGCCGCGCCGACCGCCTCGGTGATCGGGGGGCGAGTGCGGCGCCCTCGGCGGCGAGGCCGTCCGCCTTCCGCGGGGACCGGTGCCGCACGGTCGTGGCGCGCCCGGCGCCGAGGAACGCGCCGGCCAGCACCTGACCCATGAGCCCCGGGCCGGATCCGGAGCCGGACGCGGCGCGGTCGCACCGCCGTCCCCGGGACCGCGGAGGACCACGTGGCAGCCGCACGGTCCGTACGCGCTCGCTGCCGCGGCCTCGACCACCGCGACCTCGATCCGGCCGGTGCCGTGAACGTGGTTCCCACTCCCGACTGCTCCCCGAGGATCTGTCCATGCTTCCCGGAACGTTGCGCTCCGGCTGGATCGATATCTGTGCCGGCGGGCTGAGATTTCGACGGAACACGCAGACAGGTTCTCTGCCGCAATAAGTGAACTCGGATTTTTTCTCGCACGCAGGCCGCTGCGGCGTGCTACTGTCGATCCCAGTTGCAGTTGTGGTTCCCGAAAACTTCACGTGCCTCCGGCTCGGCTCCTGTGCCGCTGGAAGCGCTTTTGTATATCCGGTCTTTTTCCGGGCGGGGTGATCATCGCGGCGACACGGTGTCCGCGCAGTGCGGACCCCGAGGCACTGCCCCGAAGGAGAAATGACATGGCTACTGGTACTGTGAAGTGGTTCAACGCGGAAAAGGGTTTCGGCTTCATCGAGCAGGACGGTGGCGGCGCCGACGTGTTCGCCCACTACTCGAACATCGCCTCCCAGGGCTTCCGTGAGCTGCTCGAGGGCCAGAAGGTGGCCTTCGACATCGCGCAGGGTCAGAAGGGCCCGATGGCCGAGAACATCGTTCCCGCCTGACGCTGACGCGCATTTCGTAGCTGGGACCCGCATCCTTTGGGGTGCGGGTCCCAGCTGCTTGCCTTTCCCGCAGCGGTTTCTCCTGTGGACGACAACCAGGAAATCCGCGGGCTCGCCGCACGCGAAGCACCCTTCAGGGGTGCGCGCAACCCGTCATGGCTTCATCGCGATGGACGCCCGGACATCGCGTCCACTTCGCGTCACTCATTTCAGCGCCTGTGCGCGTACGGATTTCCGTCGGCCAGATGCGCTGTCGTGTTCCACCGGCCCGTTCTTGCAATTCTCCGTGCTGCTCACCGCTGCGGGAATTCCTTGATATGTGCCGCATCGAGGAAGGTTCCGCATGAACCGCACACGCACGAACGACCGTTTCGCCCGTACCCGCAAGGGCGGTGCCGACTTCGGAAGGGGTGGCGGCCGGTCCGGTTCGTCGGCCCCGAACCGGTCGGGCGGCTCGAGCCGCTCCGGCGGTCACGGCCGCCGGCCCGCCGCGGTCCAGGGAGAGTTCGCCCTCCCCGAGACGGTCACTCCCGCGCTTCCCGCGGTGGAGGACTTCGCCGGTCTCGACATGCCCGGGGCCCTGCTGGCCGCGCTGGGTTCGCAGGGCGTGACCGTGCCGTTCCCGATCCAGGCCGCGACCCTGCCGAACTCCCTCGCCGGGCGGGACGTCCTGGGCCGTGGCCGTACCGGCTCCGGCAAGACCCTCGCCTTCGGTCTGGCGTTGCTGGCCCGTACGGCCGGGCAGCGCGCCGAGGCCCGGCAGCCGTTGGGACTGGTCCTCGTACCGACGCGTGAGCTGGCGCAGCAGGTCACCGACGCGCTCACCCCGTACGCCCGCTCCGTGAGGCTGCGGCTGGCCACCGTGGTGGGCGGGATGCCGATCGGCAGGCAGGCGAGCGCGCTGCGCGGTGGCGCCGAGATCGTCGTCGCCACGCCGGGACGCCTCAAGGACCTCATCGACCGCGGCGACTGCCGGCTGGACCAGGTCTTCGTCACCGTCCTCGACGAGGCCGACCAGATGGCCGACATGGGCTTCATGCCGCAGGTCACCGCCCTTCTCGACCAGGTCCGCCCCGAAGGCCAGCGCATGCTGTTCTCCGCCACCCTCGACCGCAACGTCGACCTGCTCGTGCGCCGCTACCTCAGCGACCCCGTCGTGCACTCCGTCGACCCCTCGGCCGGCGCGGTCACGACGATGGAGCACCACGTGCTGCACGTCCACGGCGCCGACAAGCACACGGCCACCACCGAGATCGCCGCGCGCGACGGTCGCGTGATCATGTTCCTCGACACCAAGCACGCGGTCGACCGCCTCACCGAGCACCTCCTGAACAGCGGGGTACGGGCCGCCGCCCTGCACGGCGGGAAGTCCCAGCCGCAGCGCACCCGCACGCTGACGCAGTTCAAGACCGGGCACGTCAACGTGCTGGTGGCGACCAACGTCGCGGCGCGCGGCATCCACGTCGACAGCCTCGACCTCGTCGTCAACGTCGATCCGCCCACCGACCACAAGGACTACCTGCACCGCGGCGGCCGCACGGCCCGCGCCGGCGAGTCCGGCAGCGTCGTCACCCTGGTCACCCCGAGCCAGCGCCGCGCCATGACCCGCCTCATGGCAGCGGCCGGCATCGTCCCGCAGACCACCCAGGTCCGCGTCGGCGGGGAAGCCCTGCACCGCATCACCGGCGCCCAGGCACCCTCCGGCGTCCCGGTCGTCATCACCGCACCGGTGGCCGAGCGCCCCAAGAAGCGCGGCGCGGCCTCACGCGGCCGGCGCCGCCCCGCTTCGGCGGCCCGTCGCGCGTCCGTACGGCAGTCGGCCGTCGGTACGGCGGCATAGAACCTTCGTGATCAGAAAGTCGGCCCATCTCCGCAGGAGGCACCCTTTGACGCTGGTCCAGACGCAGTTCCGCCCGGAGAGCGCTCACCGCGCGCACGGCACGGTGGCCGACACCATGGAAGCGGCCGGCCCGCAGGTCTGGGAGGACATGACCGTGGAGGTGGCACTGTCCGTGATGGCCGCCGCCCGTACGGGTCATCTGGTCGTCTGCGACGACGACGGTCTGTGCACCGGTCTGGTCACCCGAACCCGGCTCACGGCCGTTCGCGACGGCTCCGGGTACACGGACCGGATCTGTCTGCGTGACATCGCCGACGTCATCGCTCCCTTCGCCTCGCCGCTGACCACGAGGGCCGAGGCCGAGCGTGCGATGCGGCACCGACGGCTCGGGGCCCTGCCCGTGGTCGACGAACAGGGCAACGCTCTGGGCGTCCTCGCCCTCTCCCGCTGAACCGCTTCACGGCGGTCGGCCCCGTCCCTCCTCCCCCGTTATCTTTTTCGCGGTCCTGCAAGAGGGCCGCTGGCCTCCGGGCCCGGCATGACTGTGTCCCCCTGTCGACGGGATGACCTGGGGGGTGGTGTCACCGGGCCCGAGGGGTGCCGTCGGAGACGCTGATCAGAGGTCCGACCACCGCCCGGCCGGGCGCAATGCCCGGCCGCCCGCGGGCGGCAGGTCTGCATAACGTGGATGCGCGAGAACGGCCCCGACCGCCGAGGTCGGCACGCATCGACGCATGTGGGGGCACGGTGATCAGCATCGACGGGGTGGGCGTCTTCCTGGGCCTGGACGTCGGTAAGCAGACGCATCACGGCCACGGCCTGACCCCGGCCGGGAAGAGGGTGTTCGACAAGCAGCTGCCGAACAGCGAACCGAAGCTGCGGGCTGTCTTCGACAAGCTCACCGCCAAGTTCGGCACCGTCCTGGTGGTCGTGGACCAGCCCGCCTCCATCGGCGCCCTCCCGCTGACCGTCGCCCGGGACGCCGGCTGCCAGGTCGCCTACCTGCCCGGACTGGCAATGCGCCGGATCGCCGACCTCTACCCCGGCGAGGCCAAGACCGACGCGAAGGACGCCGTGGTCATCGCGGACGCTGCCCGCACCATGCCCCACACCCTGCGCACCCTCGACCTTGCCGATGAGGTCACCGCGGAGCTGACCATGCTGGTCGGCTTTGACCAGGACCTCGCAGGCGAGGCCAACCGCACCTCCAACCGCATCCGCGGCCTGCTCACCCAGTTCCACCCCAGCCTGGAGCGCGTCCTGGGCCCGCGTCTGGACCATCCGGCAGTGACCTGGCTCCTCGAGCGCTACGGATCCCCGCAAACACTCCGCAAAGCGGGCCGCCGCAAGCTGGTCGAGGTCGTCCGGCCCCGAGCGCCGCGCATGGCCAAGCGGCTGGTCGAGGACATCTTCACCGCACTCGACGAGCAGACCGTCGTCGTCCCGGGCACCGGCACCCTCGACGTGATCGTCCCGTCGCTGGCGAAGTCGCTGGCCGCCGTTCACGAACAACGCCGGGCCCTGGAAACCCGGATCGAGGCACTGCTGGAGGCCCACCCTCTTTCCCAGGTCCTGACCTCGATGCCCGGCATCGGCGTCAGGACCGCCGCAGTCCTCCTGGCCACCGTCGGCGACGGCAGCAGCTTTCCCACCGCCGCCCACCTGGCCTCCTACGCCGGTCTCGCCCCGGCGACCCGGCAGTCCGGCACGTCGATCCACGGCGAGCACGCCCCCAGAGGCGGCAACCGGCAGCTAAAACGAGCGATGTTCCTCTCCGCGTTCGCAGCCCTCCACGATCCCGCCTCCCGGACCTACTACGACCGCTGCCGAGCCCGCGGCAAAACCCACACCCAGGCCCTCCTCCGCCTCGCCCGCCACCGCATCAGCGTCCTGTTCGCCATGCTCCGCGACGGAACCTTCTACGAGCCGAGGAGCCCCCGACTCGCTTGACGAAGGACATAGAGGCACCCCCCGTGAGGCACCATGCGCTGTGTCATCGCCCGCTTCCCGTTCGACCTGACCAAGAGCGGCGTACTGGAATCGATGAAGGGCATCACGCCCGAACCGGTCACCGGCGAGTCCGTGATCATCGGACGACGCCGCTACTCCGCCAAGCAGGTCGGCGAGGTCGTCACCCGCCAGGACCGCCGGGATTTCAGTGCCGGTGAGGTCCTCCGGGCCATGTCCCGGCTCGGCTTCACCTGTCGCGCCCTTCCCGAGGCCGCGCCCGCGCGCGTGGAGAGCCCGTCGCGGCGGGCTTCCGCGATGCCCGGCACCCCCCTGTCCGGCTGACCGACGGGACACACGGGAGACGAACACGGAACTGAGGGCCCCGCCGGCGCATGCCGGCGGGGCCCTCAGCGCGTGACGTGCCGCCGCTCCCGGCGCGGCGGCGGGTCAGTGATCGGAGCAGCTGTAGTCCCCCACGGTCCAGGCGCCGACGTCCTCGGTCTCTCACCCGCGCGGTGGGGCCGTGTTGCGGACGGCCCTCGGTCGCGCAGATCGGCCCATCGGAAGTACTCACCGTCCAGCGACAGTAAATCTGTCCTTGCGAGAGTAGACATTCGGAATCCTCGCAGTTATGGTTTCTCTCGTAGCCGAGATCCAGCAGAGCCCGGCAGACGCGAACTGCCGGGCAGCAGTATCCGTACGGCGGTGCGGTGGTGGAGTTCCGGAGCCAGGCTGTCGTATGACGGTGACGGGACTGACGACCGGACCGGGTGGCCCGAAGTGGTGAGGGGCCGCCGTGAGCAGGACCGCAGTCGATGCGGTCGCAGTACCAGCAGTGCTGTATCGAGTGGTGCCCCGGTGAAGGCGTCGGGCTGCGGACGCGCGCGCCGGGGGGTGGCGCTGTACAAGGTCACCGGCAGTACGCAGTACCTGTTTGCAAGTGATGGATTCCGAGGGAAGAACGGAGGAGGCGAGCACCATCAGGATCGCCCGGGCGGAAGACACGAGCCCGGGAACCGCAGGACATCGATAGGCAGGTGGTCTCCGGTCACGCATCCACGATCCCCGCACCCCCGTCGGAACATCAGACGGCCGGGCGGAAACAGAAGGCCGGCGCAGCACTAGGGCTGGCAGATGGTGTTGCAGTTCCTTCGGGGCCTTGGTGCCGTACGGCACCAAGGCCCCTCCACGCGTTCCACAGAGAGGTGAGATGACAGCAGACGAGTCGCTGAGCCGTCTCGACGACGACGATTACCCCGCCTACACCATGGGCCGGGCCGCCGAGCTGCTCGGCACCACTCCCGGCTTCCTCCGCGCCATCGGCGAAGCGCGACTGATCACGCCACTGCGTTCCGAGGGCGGACACCGCCGCTTCTCCCGCTACCAACTGCGCATCGCCGCCCGGGCGCGTGAGCTCGTCGACCAGGGCATGCCGATCGAGGCCGCATGCCGGATCGTCATCCTCGAGGACCAGCTCGAAGAAGCCCGGCGCATCAACGCCGAGTACCGCCGCGCCGCTGGGGCGGCCAGCTCATCGGTCGCGGCCTGAGGCCGAGCGGGCCCGCCGGCACCGGCGGGCCCTCACGACCGCGCACGGCCGGGCTGTGGCGCCCTCATGGAGGGTGGGGCGGCCGGCAGGCCCCGAGCCCGGGCGCCGCCTCTCCTCAAAGGCATCCCCGTACGGATGCGGGCGTGGTCGAGGCGACGCAGGACGGCTTCGCCCAGCGGACCCCAGGTGGCGGACGGCGCTCGTCCCGGACAGCAGCCAAGCGGTGACGGAGCGCACAGCGCAGGCCAGGGCCGCCTGCCGGGTCCGGGCCGGGCGGACAGCGTCGAGCCGGCACCTCACCGCACGGGCCTGCTCGGCCATCGGGTGAGCGCAGGGACCGGCGACCCGCCACCAGTCGGGCCCGCAGGAGCCGGGTGAGTCGACCGGCCGTGGGAAAGGCCGGGGCTTCCGAGTGTGCGTCCCCGCTCACCTGCGCCCAAGGACCGCCGGGAGGAGGAGATCGCACAGGCGGTGGATCATGCCGTCCCACTCTCCGGGTACCGTGAAGGCATGAGTCATCCGCACCCCGAGCTGAAAACCGCCCCGCCCCTCCCCGAGGGAGGACTGCGGATCGTCGCCCTGGGCGGCTTGGGTGAGATCGGCCGCAACATGACCGTCTTCGAGCACGCCGGCAAGCTGCTCATCGTCGACTGCGGCGTCCTGTTCCCCGAGGAGACCCAGCCCGGTGTGGATGTGATCCTGCCGGACTTCACCTCGATCCGGGACCGGCTGGACGATGTCGTGGCCGTGGTGCTCACCCACGGCCACGAGGACCACATCGGCGGTGTGCCGTACCTGCTGCGCGAGCGGCGCGACATCCCCGTCGTCGGCTCGAAGCTGACGCTGGCGTTCCTGGAGGCCAAGCTCAAGGAGCACGGCATCCGGCCGCGCACGGTCCGGGTGCGGGAGGGCGACCGGCGCGGCTTCGGCCCGTTCGACTGCGAGTTCGTGGCGGTCAACCACTCCATCCCGGACAGCCTCGCGGTCGCGATCCGCACCGGGGCCGGGATGGTGCTGCACACCGGCGATTTCAAGATGGACCAGTTCCCCCTCGACGACCGCATCACCGACCTGCGCGCCTTCGCACGCCTCGGCGAGGAGGGCGTGGACCTGTTCCTCACCGACTCCACCAACGCCGAGGTGCCCGGCTTCACCACCTCCGAGCGTGAGCTGAACCCGGCGATCGAGCAGGTGATGCGCACCGCGCCGCGCCGGGTCATCGTCTCCAGTTTCGCCAGCCACGTGCACCGCATCCAGCAGGTCCTGGACGCCGCCCACCAGTACGGCCGCAAGGTCGCCTTCGTCGGCCGGTCGATGGTCCGCAACATGGGCATCGCCCGTGACCTCGGCTATCTGAAGGTTCCGTCCGGTCTGGTGGTGAGCACGAAGGAGCTGGAGAAGCTCCCGGACCACAAGGTCACTCTGGTGTGCACCGGCTCCCAGGGCGAACCGATGGCCGCGCTGTCGCGGATGGCCAACCGCGACCACATGATCCGCATCGGCAAGGGCGACACCGTGCTGCTCGCCAGCTCCCTCATCCCCGGCAACGAGAACGCCATCTACCGGGTGATCAACGGACTCACCCGGTGGGGCGCCAACGTGGTCCACAAGGGCAACGCCAAGGTGCACGTCTCCGGGCACGCCAGTGCCGGCGAACTGGTCTACTGCTACAACATCGTCAAACCCCGCAACGTCATGCCGGTGCACGGCGAGTGGCGCCACCTGCGGGCCAACGGCGATCTCGCCATCCGTACCGGCGTCGACCCCGACCGGGTCGTCATCGCCGAGGACGGCGTCGTCGTCGACCTCGTCGACGGGCGCGCGTCCATCACCGGCAAGGTCCCCGCCGGCAACGTCTACGTGGACGGCATGGAGGTGGGTGGCGCCACCGAGGCGTCCCTCAAGGACCGCCTCACCCTCGCGGAGGAGGGCGTCGTCACGGTGGTGGCGATCGTCGACGCGGACACCGGCGCCCTCGCCGAGGCCCCCGACTTCCTGGCCCGCGGCTTCGTCCACGACGAGACCACCTTCGAACCGGTCATCCCCGTCATCGAGAAGACCCTGGCCACCGCGGCCGAGGAAGGCGTCGGTGACGCGCGCCAGCTCGAACAGCTCATCGCCCGTGCCGTGGCGAACTGGGCGTTCCGCACCCATCGCCGCAAGCCCCTCATCATCCCCGTCATCATCGACGCCTGAGCCACGGCCCGGCGGATGTCCGCACCCGCTCCCCGACGGTGCCGGAATCGTACGTGCGGGCCCCGCGGCCGGAACCCCGGGCCGACGCGCCGGCCCACGCGGTCGCCCAGGACGCACCGGACACGGGTGTCCGCCGTCGCCGCCTCGGCGGGCGCCGGACGCACCGCGGCGAGCATGCCGACGGCGAGGGCCGCCACCGTGACGGCGGCGGCCCTCGCGGGCATCGGCGGTCTCTGCGTGGCGGGCCTTGTCAGGCGCGGGTCCAGCGCTGGTTGCCGCCGTTCGAGCAGGAGTAGAGCTGGATCGGGGCGCCGTTGGCGGACCCGGCGGCGTCGAGGCAGAGGCCGGACTGGACGCCGACGACGGTTCCGTCGGAGTTGAGGCGCCACTTCTGGTTGTCGCCGCCCCAGCAGCTGTAGATCTGGACCTTGGCGCCGTTGCCGGTGCCGGCGGCGTCCAGGCACTTGTTGCCGTAGACCCTGAGCTCACCGGCGTCGGTGTGCGTCCACTGCTGGTTGCTGTTGCTGTGGCAGTCCCACAGCTGGAGCTGGGTGCCGTCGCTCGTACTGGCGTTGGGCACGTCCAGGCAGCGGCCCGAGGCGACGCCCTTGAGCCTGGTGCCGTCCGTGGGGGGCTCCGAGGTGTCGCCGCCGTTGAGCGCGTTGAGGACGGCGGTGTACGCGGGCTTCTTGCTGCCGTCGTTGTTGAACAGCAGCGGCGTGTCCCCCGATCGCCAGGAGTCCATGTCGCGCACGCCCCAGACGGTGACGCCGAGGCAGCGGGAGACGGCCAGGCAGTCGTTGACCACGTTGGCGTAGGTCGTGGGCGAGGCGCCCTGGATGTCGAGTTCGGTGACGGCCACGTCGACGCCGAGGGCGGCGAAGTTCTGCAGGGTGGTGCGGAAGTTGCTGTGGTAGGGGCTGCCGCTGTTGAAGTGCGCCTGGAAGCCGACGCAGTCGATCGGCACGCCGCGCTGCTTGAAGTCCCGCACCATGTTGTACATGGCCTGGGTCTTGGCCCAGGTCCAGTTCTCGACGTTGTAGTCGTTGTAGCAGAGCTTGGCGGACGGGTCGGCGGCGCGCGCGGTGCGGAAGGCGACCTCGATCCAGTCGTTGCCGGTGCGCTGCAGGTTGGAGTCCCGCCGCGCCCCCGAACTGCCGTCGGCGAAGGCCTCGTTCACGACGTCCCACTGGGCGATCTTGCCCTTGTAGTGGGCCATCACGCCGTTGATGTGGCCGATCATGGCCTGGCGCAGCTGGCTGCCGCTGAGGTTCTGCATCCAGCCGGGCTGCTGGGAGTGCCAGGCCAGGGTGTGGCCGCGCACCTGCTTGCCGTTCTGCACCGCCCAGTTGTAGACGCGGTCGGCGGCGCTGAAGTTGAACTGGCCCCGCTGCGGTTCGGTGGCGTCGATCTTCATCTCGTTCTCGGCCGTCACCGAGTTGAACTCGCGGTTCGCGATCGACGTGTAGGTCGAGTCGCCCAGCTTGCCCGAGGCGATGGCGACGCCGAAGTAGCGGCCGCTCTGGGCCGCCGCGGCGCCGAGCGTGCTCTCGGCGGCCTGGGCGGGCGGCGCGGCCAGTGCGCCGACCGTACCGAGGGCGCCGACGAGCAGCGTCGGCAGCAGAACGCGGAGCTTGTGCCGGACGGCGGCTCCGGGAAGGGCATGAGAGCCCATGGATGTGCCTCCAAGGTGGACATCACGGAAGGACTGAGGGGCGGGGGATCGAGTCGTCCGCTTCCCAGCGGCAGACGGACGGGGCGGGCCGGAGCCCGGGCGGTACAGGATCACCGGACACCGCGGTCAGGGGGGTGGGACGATCTTCGACACGGGCACGGGGTACTCCATCGCGGCTCAGCCGGGGGTCCTCACGCGGCGTCGCGTACCTCTCCCACTGCGTGAAGAGCCAGGACGCGCTGGTGCGGACCTCACCGGGACGGAACGGGGTGGCGCGGGTGCTTCGGTACGTGGATCTGTGGTGCGGTCGTGCGGGGGCCTGCCGTGCGGCACGGGCGCCCAGGGCCGATGCGGTTCGAGATGTCGATCCGCGAACGGTTTCTCAGACAGGAATGATTGAGGCGTTGACGATGCATCGTCAATACTTCCTGCGGAAAAAGTTTCTGTTTCCGTTCCGAAACTTTCGAAGCCTTGATGGGCCGGGGGCGAGTCTCCGGTGCCGTCGTCGGCGGATGCCGTGGGGCCGGGGTGGACGTGCGACGCGGCAGCCTGTCAAGTGCGAAGGGAAGGGGACGGTTTGTGGGCGGATCGGCCGCCGCGGCGCTGCGGTGCCGACGTGAACGCCTTTGGTGTTCGGGTTGCGCTGAACCGTCCCGGCTCCGTGCCGAGTATGGTGCGACTGGGGCATTTGTCGGTGCGGTATGCGACATTTCGCGCATAGGTCAAGGCGAATGTTTCGATTTCACTGGCGACGCGTGCGAGGGTACTGGAGCCGGTCGCCGACTCCCTGTGTGATCCCGCCGGACCGGGGGCCGTCCGGCGGATCGTGTGAGGAGGTCGACGGATCGTGAGTGGTCGTCTCCGGGGCGGCGTCCACCACCTTCGGGAGGGCGGGAGGCCGGCTCCACGGGGTGTGACCCCGGGGTCATTGAGAAGTGCCGAGGTGGGTGGTTCGCCCGCTGAATACCGGAAGTGACGTCTTGTTGGCTTCTGCCCGGTGGGCGACCCTGGACGCAGAACAGACATGGCCGCTGGTGATCATGTGGGTGTCGAGTCCGTATGAGCACCGAGCGGGTCCATGCCTGCGCACCCGTCTTCCCGCATGCCCTCATGTCTCCGGCAACTGGGGGACGCCTCCGGCCAAGCCCTGCTGGAGACAGCCGCCGACCTGCGGAGTCATCTGGCCGTAGTGCCCGACCCGCGGGCCCGTCGCGGCATCCGTCACCCATGGACGGCCCTGCTCACCGCCGCGGCCGCCGCCGTTGTGGCCGGCGCCGCCTCGATCACGGCGATCGGCGAGTGGATCGCCGACGCACCGCAGAGCGTCCCCGGGGGTCGGCGTCGATGACGACCTGGTGGTTGGTGGAGTACCGGTAGTTCTTGGACTGCTCGGCGACGGTGTGGTCGCGGGTGGGGACCAGGGTTCCGTCCACGATGAGCACGGTGTCCTTGCGGAACCGCTTGCGCTGCTGGAGCGCGAGCGCGGGTCCGAGGTGGTCGATGATGCGGTCGGCCGTCGACTTGGACACCCCGAACAGCGGGGCCAGTTGGCGCAGGGTGAGGTTCGTGCGCCAGTACGCGGCGACCAGCAGGACCCGGTCCTCCAGCGGCAGGCTCCAGGGCCGGCCCTTGCGCACCGGATCCGCACCCTCGCGCCGGAGCGCGGTGATCAGCCTGCTGAACTGGCGCGGGCTCAGCCCGGTGAACGGGGCTATCCAGGAGGGCTCCGACGCCGTGATCACACCAGGCACGGCAAGATCATCTCACCTGTGACCAGCAGTTACGGGACACCCCTTAGGCTGAGCAGGCCGGATGGATGGCGAGATTGGCCTGAACCGGGCTGGTGCTGCAGGTGGTGCGCCTCTCTACAGCTTGCGCAGCAGTTCCAGGTCTTGGCTTGACCACGTCCTGTTCGCCCAGTGTCCGCATGAGCAGATGCATCGGAATCGGTCACTCCCATGAATCGTCCAAAAGTGCACTGCTGTCTCACCGTTGTCACGCGCAGACTGTTGCGTGCCGAAAACAGACACACATAGCAGTAGGGGAACTGATGCGCAGAATCGCACGGACCATGTCCACAACGGTCGCCGGGGTGTTGATCGCGGCGGGCATGATGGTTGTTGGTGCCACCGGATCCGCGCAGGCAAGTCCCGCCGACTGTGAACGCGGCGCGAACGGCTTCGTCGACATCCCCGACAACCTCAGCGGTGCGGTTGGGATCGCACGCACGATAGGCGGCGGCACCAGGATCAGCGTCCAGTACGCCACGATCGGTGGTGTACAGCGAGGCTGGGCCAAGATCGACGGCTGGACTCTCCCCGGCGACAAGGTGTGGATGGACTGGACCACCAACGGTGGTTCCAGCTGGCTGCAGTGCGGCCCCTTCGTGGTCGGAGCTCAAGACACCCCGAAAACCAGCGCCGCCAAGAACACGAGCAGCTCGTCCTCCTGGAAGTTCCGCGCCTGTGCGGCACTGGCACCCTCTGGGCCCCCGCTGTGCACAGACTGGTGGTAAACACCTAGTAGTTCTTCATATATCCCTCCGATTAGTGAACGTCGATACGATGCGGGACCGGATCAAGCCGCTAATGTGGGCCGATCCGGTCCGCAGTCGCCGGTGGGCCAATCACCGTCGCGCCCTGGTAGACATCGCATTGGAATACCGTACTGGCTTGCCTTGGAGGGGGCCCGTCAAACGAATCCATCCTCCGGGCTGGCTGACCGACACCAGTCGGGATTCAATGGCACCGATTCTCGCCTCGCAGAGCGTAGTCGTACGGGATCCCGTGTCGCGTTGATCGGCGGGTACTCCGAGAACGGTCCTCGCTCCCCTGTTTCGAAGCCTCGCAGACCAGCGTGACGCTAGGATTGCCGGTTACGTGACACTCGACCGCGACTATCTGTCACCCTCGGTGATCACGGCGGCTCTTCCAGCTGGAGCCCGCTCTAACTCACAGGCGCGCAGCAGGGGAGGGCACGCCTTCGAAGGTGACGCCCACTCCGCGCAGCGTCAGCGGCAAACCTCTGCCATCAGCGCGCGAATCGGCATTCACCAACGTATGCCGATATTCGAGGGTCCATTCGGCCCTGTGACCCCGGCGCTATAGGTGCCAGCAGGTGCATTGAAACAGACCCATGACTGGGGAGGAGCCGACGCCTCGAAAATATTCGAGCAGTAGTAGCCGTTGGGCCCCCAAAGCTGCCAGCGAGAATTTCCGCTGCCGTGAACGTCCGCATCGACAGATATGGTGCCGCCGGGGAATCCAGTTGCTACGGTCGTACAGTAATTCTGGATGCATGTAGCACTTGATCCAGCTGCCGTCGCAGGGCTGGCCGCGATGGCAACCCCCACCACAGCTGCGGCGGCCACGATGCTGCTACGGATCGCAAGAGATCTCAAATTCCCTCCTTGATAGGTAAACCGGGCTACTTTGGCTTGCGGCGCCAATGTGAAAGCATTTTAATTAGCTCTGGCGATACGTAACACAGGATTTCCGGCCAAAGTACTCCGTCTTCATCGGCCGAGTGCAGAATATGCGGCGGAGCCCGCCAGGCGTTGAGGGCCGGGGGCGTTCTCGCCGGGATGGAGCGTCAGGGTCTTTGAGTAGTGGTCTTGTGTCTGGGTTCGTCAGGCCAGGCCGAGGGCGGTGAGGGGCCGCAGGTGGTTTCGGGCGGTGTGGCGGAGGGCGGCGGCGATGTTGGTGTGGCCGTCCTGGCGGTGGACGCCGATGGCGAGGCTGCGCAGGCCGGCCATGACACGGGGCAGGTGACGGGTGCGGATCTTGGAGGCGTCCTAGTGGAAGATGCGGTCGCGGACGTGGTGGAGCTGGTTCTCGATGTGCCAGTGGCCGCGGATCCAGGCGGCGAGTTCGCTGCCGGTGGCCGTGCCGGGCGGCAGGCTCGTGACCAGATAGATCCGCTCGATGGTCAGCTTGCCGGTTCCCAGGTCCCGTCTCCAGCGCACGACTTGGAGGGCCTGGCGGGCGTGCGGGTGGTCGATGTGGGCGAACGCGGCGGTATTCAATCGGCGGATCTCGTCGCGGTGATGGGCCCGGGTGCGCTCGATGTGGTCCAGGCGGATGTCCCGCCAGGGCAGGCGGCGGACCCGCTCATGGAGCTGGGGATGGTTGCGCTTGACGACGGCCAGATAGCGAGCCCCGCGTTTGTGCAGGTAGGTGGCGTGGTCGTGCTGGGTGTGCAGGGCGTCGGTGGTGATGACGGCGTCGGTCAGGTCGATGTCGTCCAGGAGCGGGGCGAAGGCCGGGATCTCGTTGTTCTTGCTGTCGGCCTGTCGTTGCGCGAGGACCTGTCCGCTGTGTGTCATGGCGGCGATCACGGCGGTGGCCGTCCGGCCGGCGGGGCGGGAGCCACGGAGTGTCTTGCCGTCGACGGCGATGACCTTCCGTCCCGGTGCGGGGGCCTTGCGTTCGCAGAGGAAGTCGCCGATGGCGCGATCAGGGGCGTCGCCGTCCGCGGCGGCCAGGACGAGTCGGATGGTCGTGGCATGGGGCGGGCGGATCCGGCCCGTCAGCGGGTCGGGGCGGAAGCCGAGCAAGCCCAGGACGCTCTGCGGTGCGTCGGCGATCCACTCGCCGATCGCCGTGATCGAGGCGGCGCCGGCCACAACGGCGGCGGCCGCGGCGGTGAGCAGGGCCGTCCATGGGTGACGGATGCCGCGACGGGCCCGCGGGTCGGGCACTACGGCCAGATGACTCCGCAGGTCGGCGGCTGTCTCCAGCAGGGCTTGGCCGGAGGCGTCCCCCAGTTGCCGGAGACATGAGGGCATGCGGGAAGACGGGTGCGCAGGCATGGACCCGCTCGGTGCTCATACGGACTCGACACCCACATGATCACCAGCGGCCATGTCTGTTCTGCGTCCAGGGTCGCCCACCGGGCAGAAGCCAACAAGACGTCACTTCCGGTATTCAGCGGGCGAACCACCCACCTCGGCACTTCTCGATGACCCCGGGTGTGACCCTGCTGGAATTCGATCGTTGTCATTCAAGCCTCGGAGAGCCAACTACCGGATACTCAAAAGCGGATGGTGATACAAGAGGCAGGTGATCGGGCCGGTGGCCGCGCGGGTGCGGTGGAGTGGCCCGCCCGGACGGACTGGGGGGAATTCGTGACGTTCGAGCAAGAATGGGCCGAACTGCACGCGGCGGCGGCCGAACGGGCTGCCATGCGGATCAACGGCATTCCGGCCGAAAGTGGCGGAGGTGGTGGCGGAAAAGACCTGGTGGTCCATAGGGACGACCTCGGCGCCATCGGCAATGACGCGTACGACCTGCTGGGTCGGCTGACGAAGGAGGGCGACATCGCCCGTTCCTCCACGTTCGACGCGGCGACGGCGCTGACCAACGGGAACTTCGTGAGCGGTTCGGCCGTGCTGAAGGTGCACGACTTCTGGCAGACCCACCTGAGGACGCTGCTGGACGCCTGCGCGCAGATTTCGAATCACCTCGATTACAGCAAGGCCCGGCACGCCCAGGACGAGGCGAAGGTCGAGGGAGATCTGACGCGGTTATCCGTGCTCACGGAGTACATGAAATAGGGCTCGGGGGAGCGCGCGGCATGCTGAAGTACGAGGACATCATCGACGCCCCGTTGGCGAAGCTGAAGGACGCCGTCGACGACTGGTCGGAGATGGCGGGGAAGCTGGACAGACTCGCCACCGACGCCGCCGACGGGATGAAGACCAAGGCGGACAAAGCGGCCTGGGAGGGCGTGAACGCAGGGGTCACCAAGGCGTTCATCGGCAAGACGGCCAAGGAGTTCGCGGACGCCGCGGCCGAGGCCAGGGGAGTGAAGCGGATCCTGGAAGAGGGCTACGCGGCCATCAAGAAGGCCAAGGACGACCTGGTCGACATCCGGGACCACGAGGGGCCCGCGGCCGGCATCCGCGTGGACGGCAGGGGCAAGGTCACGGCGCGGAACCCGTTGTCCCGGAACCAGGCGGCGCGGCACGCCCCCGACTACACCGAGTTCCTCCAGGAGGAGAAGAAGAACATCGAGTCGTGGCAGAAGAGGATCGACCTCATCGTCGACAACTGCAACGACACCGACCTCGCCCTCAAGAACACCCTCGAGGCCAACGTCACCGGCCGCAAGGACTTCAGCGCTCCGACGTACACGAAGCTGGACCAGGAGGAGGCCGCCCGTGCCGCCGCCCTGGCGGCCAAGGGGCAGGACCTCACGCACAAGGACCTTCAGCGGCTCAACGAGCTGCTCAAGGACAACAGTTCGTCGACGGAGTTCGCCAGGAACTTCTACGAGAAGCTCGGCCCCGAGAAGTCGCTCGCGTTCTTCGGCCAGCTCGCCACGGACACGCAGGAGTACGGCAAGGTCGACGCGGAGCGCCTGAAGGACGTCCAGGACCTTCAGAAGAACCTCGGCCTCAACCTGGCCACCGCCTCCCACGACAAGCAGTTCACCGACAAGTGGGGCCCGGAGCTGCGCAAGTTGGGTACGGAGCACATCGCGCTGTCCCCGCACAGTCCCGGCGGGCCGTTCGGGTACCAGCTGCTCGGCGGAATCATGCGGTACGGGAACTACGACGCGAAGTTCCTCAACCCGATCGCCGAGCACGTGGCGCAACTGCACGCGAGGAAACCGGGCCTGTTCGCCGAGACCAAGATGGTGAACGGCTGGGTCAAGAACCCCTACAACCCCTCCGGGGTGAACGGCGCCGGCTACGACCCGGCCGTCGCCATGCTGGAGGCGCTCGGCAACAGCCCGGAAGCGGCGAAGAAGTTCTTCGCCGACCCCCCGACCGCGTACAACGAGGACGGTACGGTCGACCACGGCGTCACGGCCGACCTCGGCGAGGACAAGGACGGCGAGGCGATCGACAACTACCTCGACTTCTTCACCAACGAGAAGTGGGAGTCCTTCGGTGACGTCAACTCGACCGACCCGAAGGAGCTCAAGGGGGCGCTCGACCACATGCCCGACGCCCTCGGCCGCGCCCTGGAGGCGGCGACCCTCGGCTACCCCGCCGGGCACCCGGACGCCCATGTGGTGCGGGACGCGGACAACGCCGCGGTCATGCAGCAGGTCATGGAGAAGTACGCCGCGGACCCGGGCCTGCTCAAGGAGCGCCACGAGGCGATGGCGGACAGCCTGGGCGTCATGGGCGCCGGCTACATCGACGACATCAACTGGGCGCTGGCCAAGAACGACCCGGACAGCGTGTTCGCGCCGGGCAGGAACCCGGACGGGCACATCGACTTCGCGGACACCGTGGACGGGAACGGGCGGAGCGTCGTCCGGGGCTTCCTCAGCACCCTCGGCCAGCATCCGGACGCCTACGCGACGGTCTCGGCCGCGGAGCAGGTCTACACCCGCAGCGTGCTGGAAGGGTCGGTGGGCCCGGACGGAAGGATCACCGAGGAGGTCGAGGCCAGGGCCAGGGCGACCGTGCGCGTGGGCGCCGAGGTGCAGGGCATGCTCGACCAGTCCCGGGCCGATCAGGTGGAGGCGACGAACCTCAAGACCCACGAGGATTACGCGAAGGCGGTCGCCAAGCGGGCGGGCTGGATCGAGTTCGGGGCCACGGCGGGCATCGCGGCGGGCGTCGCCTTCCTGCCCGCGACCGCGGCCGTGGGCACGGCCGCGGTGCTCGTCCCGCTGGCGACCGACACCGCCAGTGGCCTTGCGGAGCAGCTCATCGGCCAGGTGGTCGGCGACATCTCGGACAAGTCGGTGGACGAGCACAAGGAGAAGATGGAGGACCTCACCAACGTGCAGAAGAGGGAGATCTACTCCGCCGGTGAGAGCATGGCCGAGGCCCCGATGAAGGAGTTCCTGGAGCATCACGGTGCAAGTGGGAACCACCTGTTCAAGCAGGACCTACGAGAATCGATGTTGATCGGTTACGGGGTCGGCAACGACCGGGCGAGACAGCAGGGCAACGGCCCAGAGACCGGCTGAGGCCGGTGGACGACCAAGGACACATAAGGATGCGGACAGTGGTCAATCCCAGGTCGATACGCGGAGGACTTCTCGCCGCAGTCATGGCCGGCTCGTTGCTCCTCGGGGCCACCAGTTGTGGAGGGGACGGAGAGGTAGACGAAACTCCGAAGACTCCGAAGGACTACAAGGTCGTTGCGGGGACACAACTCTGCGGTGGCAAGGCCATGTCCGCCGACGCGTCCAGGGCACTGAAGGTGATCACGGGGGCGTCGCGGTTCGAGGCGTCGGCAGAGAGGTACACCGTCGCGCAGGCCGCGACGAACCTTGCCAACGGGTTTTTGGCCCCCAATGTGTATGGCGGGGACGTCTGCCGTGTTTACACGCCCATCGGCACGCCGGGTTTCGATCTCAGAATCACCTGGGATCTGGAGGACAGCGCCCCGACGGGCCCCTCGGCCCCGGAGTTCACCGTGCTGAAGATGGGGGAGCTGGCCGTGGCGGCGGCGGACAAGGCGTACGTCTTCTTCGCATGCATGAGCGACAAGTTGGCCGGCTCGTCGGAAGCGGCCCACATCGTCATCGGCGTGGAGCGCTGGATGACGCCGACGGAGCCCGAGGGCGACGTCGAGGCGTTGAAGGACGCCTATGCGACCGTGGCACACTCCGTCTCGCTGGCCATGGCCAAGGAACTGCGCTGTGAGGGGAACGGCGGGCTCCCCGCGAAGCCCGTGCTGGATCCCGCGTAGCCGTCGGCGTACGCGGGGACGACCACGACCGGGCGGCGCTTCCTTCCGGAGAAGGCGCCGCCCGGGTCACTTGTTCCCTCCGGTGCTGTCGTGCGGCCCGGCGCCGGGGCGGTCGTCGCGGTGCCGGCCGCCCGGCAGCATCTCCTGGACCTTGGCCTTGAGCCCCTGCTTCACCATGGAGCCGCGGTCGCTGTCCCCCTTGAGGATCGCGGTGGCCGCGGCCTCGATCTGGTCCAGCGAGGCGTGCGGCGGGATGGGAGGGACGGCCGGGTCGGTGCGGAAGTCGATGACGAAGGGCCGGTCGGCGGCGAGGGCCCGGTCCCAGGCGGACTCGACGTGCTCGGGCTTCTCCACCCGGACGCCGTCCAGGCCGATGCGCTGCGCGATGTCCGCGTACGGCAGGTCGGGGACGGCTTGCGACTCCTCGAACTGCGGGGCGCCGGACATGGCCCGCATCTCCCAGGTGACCTGGTTGAGGTCGCCGTTGTTCAGCACGGCCACGATCAGCCGCGGGTCGGACCACTCGCGGTAGTACTTCGCGGCGGTGACCAGCTCCATCATGCCGTTCATCTGCATGGCGCCGTCCCCGACGAGGGCGATGGCGGGCCGCTCGGGGTGGGCGAACTTCGCCCCGATGGCGTACGGCACGCCGGGGCCCATCGTCGCCAGGGTGCCGGACAGGGAGCCGCGCATCCGGCCGCGCAGCCGCAGGTGGCGGGCGTACCAGTTGGCGGCCGAGCCGGAGTCGGCGGCGAGGATCGCGTCGTCGGGCAGCTTGCCGTCCAGGGCGTGGACGACGTACTCGGGGTTGACGGGATCGGCGCTGACGGCGGCGCGCCGCTGCATGACCTCCCACCAGCGGGCGACGTCCTTCTCGACCTTCTCCCGCCAGGTCCGGTCCGTCTTGCGGTGCAGGCGCGGCAGCAGCCGCCGCAGCGTCTCGCGGGCGTCGCCGACGAGGTTGACCTCGTTGGGGTACCGCAGGCCGATCATGTGCGGGTCGATGTCGATCTGCACGGCCCGCGCCTGGTCCAGCTCCGGCATGAACTGCGTGTAGGGGAAACTGGAGCCGATCATCAGCAGGGTGTCGCACTCCCGCATCAGCTCGTAGGAGGGGCGGGTGCCCAGCAGTCCGATGGAGCCGGTGACGTAGGGCAGGTCGTCGGGCAGGGCGTCCTTGCCGAGCAGGGCCTTGGCCACGCCGGCGCCGAGCACGTCCGCCAGCCGTTCGACCTCCTCGCGGGCGCCGCGGGCTCCCTGCCCGATCAGCACGGCCACCTTCTCGCCGGCGTTCAGCACGTCGGCGGCCCGCTGGACGTCCTCGTCGGCCGGGACCGGCGCGTACCGTCCCAGTCCGAGGCTGGAGGGCACCATCTTGAAGGCGTGGGTGGGCGGGCTGTAGTCCAGCTCCTGCACGTCGGCGGGGAGGATGATCGCGGTGACGGTCCGCCTGGCGTAGGCGGTGCGGAAGGCCCGGTCGATCAGGTTCGGCAGCTGCTCGGGCACCATGACCGTCTCGCAGAAGTCCGAGGCGACGTCCTTGTACAGGCCGGCCAGGTCCACTTCCTGCTGGTAGGAGCCGCCCATGGCGCTGCGGTCGGTCTGTCCGACCAGCGCCACGACCGGAACGTGGTCGAGCTTGGCGTCGTAGAGCCCGTTCAGCAGGTGGATGGCGCCCGGTCCTGAGGTGGCCGCGCACACGCCCGCCTTGCCGGAGAACTTGGCGTAGCCGACGGCCTGGAAGGCGGACATCTCCTCGTGCCGGGCCTGGACGAACTTCGGCTTGTTGTCCGCGCGCCCCCAGGCGGCCAGCAGCCCGTTGATGCCGTCACCCGCGTAGGCGAAGACATGGTCGACGTCCCACTCGCGCAGCCGTCGGAGGACGTAGTCGGACACCTTCGTGCTGGCCATGCAGGCTCCCCTTCCGATCCCGCTGGTGAACGGCTGTCCCCGGCGTCGGGACGCGTGGGGCACGACACTCCATGGGTAACCGTGCGGGCATGCGGGAAACGTCGCCCCCCGGCAACGCCCGCGAGGCCACGCGCCACGGTGTCCGACCGAGTGGGTCCTCGACGGGAGGGACTTCTCCCTCCTCGGCTCCCGCGGCTGTCCGACCGAGGACACCTCGTACGGAAAGAGCGGAACGCCGCTCCCCGGTGAGGCCGGCCCGGGATCGCCTGAAGCGGGTTCGAAGTTTCGGGCGTCGTTCGGAAAGTCGGAGTGTCATGGATGCCGAGAACGTGGCCGACCGTGTCGCCACCGTCCGTGAAACCGCATCCGCTCCCACGCGCATGGTCATCCGTCCTCGTCGTCCGATGGGTGGACTGCGTGGCTCCGCCTGGAGGCTCTGCGAATTTTTCGCTCTCCTCCGCGATTCGTGCGAGAAGTATTGACGCCGTTCACCGGGTCCCTATCATTCAGGATGCTCGACACTTCGACCCTTGTTCGACATCACGAACGTGCTCGAGCGGCTCCACTCGCACGGCAAGGCGCCTCCGGTCGCACCCACCGGAACGCCACGACGCAAAGGCGGTGTCGCACACGTATATGTCATGAACGCAACAATCATCTCCCGTCGTCGCGCTCCGCCGGTCGCCACCGGCCCTCCCCGGAAGACCGCGAGGAGCCCGAAAGCCGAAACCGACCGTCCGGACGACCTCTGACCAGGTCGGCCGGAGCCGCTCACCCGAGGTTGAGGAAATCCCCATGCGCAGAGGAAGTTCCACCCGCAGGCATCCGTCCGCGGTGCTCGCCGCCGTGGTCGCGGCCCTGGCCGCGCTGGCGGCGATGCTCGTCGCCACCACCCCGGCCCAGGCGGCCAGCAGCGGCGCCTTGCGCGGTGTCGGTTCGAACCGGTGTCTCGACGTGGCGGGCGGCGTCCAGACCGACGGCACGTCCCTGCAGCTCTACGACTGCTGGGGCGGGACCAACCAGCAGTGGACGCTGACGGACGCCAACCAGCTGACCGTGTACGGCAACAAGTGCCTGGACGTTCCGGGCCACGCCACCACCGCCGGCACCCGGGTGCAGATCTGGGGCTGCTCCGGCGGTGCCAACCAGCAGTGGCGGGTGAACTCCGACGGCACGGTCGTCGGCGTGGAGTCCGGGCTGTGCCTGGAGGCCGCGGGCGCCGGCACGGCCAACGGCACGGCGGTGCAGCTCTGGACGTGCAACGGCGGCAGCAACCAGAAGTGGACCGGTCTGACCGGGACGCCGGGGGACGGCACGTGCTCCCTTCCGTCGACGTACCGCTGGACGTCCACGGGCGTGCTGGCGCAGCCGGCGAACGGGTGGGCCGCGGTGAAGGACTTCACCACCGCGAGGCACAACGGCAAGCACCTGGTCTACGCGTCGAACGTGACAGGATCGTCGTACGGCTCGATGATGTTCAGCCCCTTCACGAACTGGTCGGACATGGCGTCGGCCCGCCAGACCGGGATGAACCAGGCCGCGGTGGCGCCCACGCTGTTCTACTTCGCGCCCAAGAACATCTGGGTGCTGGCGTACCAGTGGGGCTCCTGGCCCTTCATCTACCGCACGTCGAGCGATCCCACCAACCCCAACGGCTGGTCCGCCCCGCAGCCGCTCTTCACCGGCAGCATCCCCGACTCCGGCACCGGCCCGATCGACCAGACCCTGATCGCCGACGGCCAGAACATGTACCTGTTCTTCGCCGGTGACAACGGCAAGATCTACCGCGCGAGCATGCCGATCGGGAACTTCCCGGGCAACTTCGGCTCGTCGTACACGACGGTCATGAGCGACACGGTGAAGAACCTGTTCGAGGGGCCGCAGGTCTACAAGGTCCAGGGCCGGAACCAGTACCTCATGATCGTCGAGGCCCGGGGCGCGAGCGAGCAGCGCTACTTCCGCTCCTTCACGGCCTCCAGCCTGAACGGGTCGTGGACCCCCCAGGCCGCCACCGAGAGCAACCCCTTCGCGGGCAAGGCCAACAGCGGCGCCACCTGGACCAACGACATCAGCCACGGTGACCTGATCCGCACCAACCCCGACCAGACCATGACCATCGACCCCTGCAACCTCCAGCTCCTCTACCAGGGCAAGGACCCCAACGCGGGCGGCGAGTACAACCGGCTGCCGTGGCGGCCGGGCGTCCTCACCCTGCGGCGCTGACCGGCGCTCACCGCTCCGAGGAACCCCGGCCGCGCGGTGGCCGGGGTTCCTCTTGCTTCCGGTGCCGTGGGCCCGGCCACCTCGTCCGCCTCCGGCCACCGCGGGTCGGACCGGCTCGCTGGACAACGGCTCCGCACGGGAAGAGGCTTCCTGAATGATCGATTCCGCCGTGCGTCGACGCCGTAGAGCGCTCTTCGTCTTCTTCCTGATACCCGGCCTGTCGATGTCCTCGTGGGTCACCCGCACCCCGGACGTGCGGGACCGGCTCGACGCCTCCACCGGCGAGATGGGCCTCGTCCTCTTCGGGCTGTCCGTCGGCTCCATGCTCGGCATCCTCGGTTCCGGCCCCCTGGTCTCCCGCTTCGGACCACGGTCCGTCATCGGCGCCGGCACCACCCTGATCGTGCTGAGCGTGCTCCTGATCGGCCTCGGCACCACCACCTCCTCGGCCCCCGCCGTCACCGCCGGCCTGTTCCTCTTCGGCGCCGGCATGGGCGGCGGCGAGGTCGCCGTCAACGTCGACGGCGCCGAGGTCGAACGCCTCACCCGGCGCACCGTGCTGCCCACGCTGCACGGCTTCTTCAGCCTCGGCACCGTCATCGGCGCCGGCGTGGGCATCGCGTGCACCGCCGCCTCCGTGCCGGTGTCCTGGCACCTGGCCGCCGTTGCGCTCACCTGCGCCGCCCTCTTCGCCCACGCCTACCGGGCCGTCCCCGCCGGGACCGGCGGAGCGCAGGAGACCGCGGAGCACACCGGGAGCGGGGAGAGGGGGCGGCGGCCGGCCGTGTGGAAGGACCGGCGCCTGCTGCTGATCGGCGGCATCGTCCTGACCATGGCCCTGGCCGAGGGAGCCGCCAACGACTGGCTGCCGCTGCTCATGGTCGACGGACACGGCATGGACCCCGCCCTCGGCTCCGCCGTGTACGCGGGCTTCGCCGCCGCCATGGCGATCGGCCGTTTCGGCGGCGGATTCTTTATCGACCGCTTCGGCCGTGCCCCCGTCGTCCGCGCCAGCGCCCTCTCCGCCGCCCTCGGCCTCGCCGTCGTCGTCTTCGTCGACGTGCCACTCGTCGCCGGAGCGGCCGTGTTCTTCTGGGGGCTCGGCGCCTCGCTCGGCTTCCCCCTCGCCCTCTCGGCGGCCGGCGACTCCGGACCCGACTCGGCGGCCCGCGTGAGCCTGGTCGCGACGATCGGCTACGTCGCGTTCCTCGTGGGTCCCCCCGGTCTGGGCTTCCTCGGCGACCACTACGGCCTGCGCGCCGCGATGACCGTCGTCCTCGTCCTCGTCGCCGTGGCGATCTTCCTCGCCCCGGCCGTCGGCACCCGCCCCGCGACGCCGGCACACCGCCTCCCCGAACAGCGGCAGGCGCCGGCGGACGCGCCCTGAGGCGCCCGCGCCGCCCGGCCGGTCGGCCCGAGGGCCTTCCCCCGGCGTCAGCCGAGCGCGCGCCAGGTCGCCTCGTCGAAGTCGGCGGGCAGACCGCCCCCGGTGAGGTCCCAGGCCCACAGGCCGGCGAACGCGCCGGTGAAGCCGAGGGCCCGGATCCGGCCGTCCTCGAACTCCTCGGCGTGCTCGTCGGACAGGACGGTGCCGTCCAGGGGCGGTCCGACGGGGTGCCAGTCGTCTCCGGTGGCGTAGCGGAAACGCAGGTCGGACCCCCGCAGGTCGAAGCCGAGACGCAGCCGGCGGATGTCGCCGAGGGGTACTCCGCCGGCTTCGTCCACGCTCAGCACGCCGCGGTCGCAGCTCGCCGCCCGCAGCACCGCCCGCCCCTCGTCGTCCGCCGTGACGTGCAGGAAGTACCAGTTGCGCGTGTTGTAGTACGCGGTGATCCCGGCCAGGTGCTGGAAGGACCGCGGCCGGTACTCCAGCGTCGCCTCGAAGGCGCCGTCCGCGGACGTCACCCGGCGGCCCACCAGGCTGGGACCGGTCAGGCTCTGCGGCGAGCGGCCGCCGTGCAGCCGAAGGTGGGACGGGCGGGCCGTGAGGGAGACCCAGTCGGGGGCCGCGGGGCGACGCAGTGTGGACCACTGCGGCCCGAGCACCGGCTCGTCGAAGCCGTCCCTCCCGTCGGCCCCGGCGGGCGTCCCCCCGTCGTCGCCGGCGGGCCGTTCGGGAGCGGGGACCTCCAGGGCGGGCAGGCCGGTGGGGACGCGCGGCCATCCGTCGTCGGTCCAGGTGACGGGCGCCAGCGCGGTCTCACGGCCGAGCACGCACGGGCCCCGGCGGCCGTGGGGCCGCGCGACGAGGTACGCCAGGTACCACCGGCCCCCGCCCGCCTCGATCAGGCTGCCGTGTCCCGCCTTCTGCAGCGGCAGGTCCGGGCGGTGCCGGGCGGTGATCAGCGGGCCGTGCGGGTCGCGTGCGTAGGGGCCGGTCAGGGTGCGGGAGCGGGCGACGGTGACCTGGTGGTCGTAGCCCGTGCCGCCGTCCGCGGTCAGCAGGTAGTACCAGTCGCCGCGCCGGTAGAGGTTGGGGCCCTCGATCCAGCCGGCCTGCGGCGGCAGTACGATCCGCACCGGGTCCCCGACCAGCCGGCGCGCGGACCGGTCGTAACGGGTCGCCTCCAGGCCGGCCGAGCCGCCGTGCCCCGGCCGCCAGTCGTGGACCAGGTTCAGCAGCCAGCTGTCGGGGCCGTCGTGGAAGAGGGACGCGTCGAAGCCCCGCGCGTGCAGCAGGACCGGATCGGACCAGGGGCCCTGGACCGACGGGGCGGTGGTGAGGTGGTTGGGGCAGTCGGTGAAGCCTCCCGCGTAGGTGGAGACGTTGCTGTAGACCAGGTGGAACAGCCCGTCCGCGTAGGAGAGGTTCGGCGCCCACACCCCGCCGGAGTCCGGGCAGCCGGTGAGGTCGAGCAGACGCGTGGTGTCCAGGGCGCCGCCCAGCGGCCGCCAGTTCACCAGGTCGCGGGAGTGGTGCAGCCGCACGCCGGGGTGCCACTCGAACGTCGAGGTCGCCAGGTAGAAGTCGTCCCCCACGCGCAGCGCGGACGGATCCGGGTGCGAACCCGGGAGGACCGGATTACGGATGATCCGGGAAGTCGGTTGCCGCATGTGCCTCGTGTGCCTCTCGAACCCTGGACGACCGCACGGTAGGAGCAAGGACCGTAATGTCGAACGCGCTTGCGTTCAAGCGGTGGAGGCGACCGGTCGCGACCAGGTCCGCCGTGCCGGCCGCCCGTTCGCGCGTGCGCCGGGTCCGCACGGCACGGGAGAACCGTCTCCCCGGTCCCGTGCGTCATGGCCTACGGTCTCATCAGTCATCTTCCAGGACGGGGGAGGGTTCGTGGAGCAGCCCAGGACGGCGTTGGCCGAGCGGATCGCCGAGCGGCGGGCGGGGGTCGGGGACCCCCGGACGCTGGTCGGCGAGATGCGCAGGACGGTCCTGCTGGTCCCGTCCGTCGACGGGCGCCTGTGGAGCGCGCGTTCGGGCGGGGTGCGGTGGGTGTGCGCCTTCACGGACGAGGCGGCGCTGGCCCGGTTCGCGCTTCACCACGGGCCCGGGGAGCGGCCGGTGGAGTACGCCGCGCTGCTGGGCGCGCGCATCGTGGACGAGATCGTGCCGGGCCTGGGCGAGCCCGCCGGCCTCGCCGTGGACATCGCCACCGAGGACGGGTCGATGTTCTTCCCGCCGGTCACCGGGATCGTTCCGGACGGGGCCGCCGTCGACACCGGGGCGGCCGGGGAGGAGCGCGGTCATGGGCGGTGACGGGCTGGACCTGAGCTTCGACCGGGCGTCGGTCGCGAAGTTCACCAAGGGCGTGGGCGCCACCATCGACGGGCTGGGCGACCTGGGCGGCGCGACCGGCTCGGTGATGGGCAAGGGCTTCTCCCAGCTGTCGATGACCGGGATGGAGGCCGGGCACCACGGCCTGTCGGTCGACTTCGAGGACTTCTGCGAGCGCTGGGAGTGGGGCGTGCGCGCCCTGGTGCACGACGCCAGCCAGCTCGCGAACCGTCTCGGTCTGGCGGCCGGCACGCAGTGGGAGCACGACCAGTACGTCGAGGGGGCGCTGAAGGTGGGGGTCAACTCCGTGGCGGGCGGCAATCCGCACGCCTCCGAGGAGGAGATCACCCGGCAGGGCTGGGGCGAGGTGTTCACGCCGGACGCCCTGGACCCGGACTGGAGCGCCGAGTCGTGGGACCGGGCGGGCCAGGAGATGGAGCAGACCTGGAAGGACACCGGCCGGACGCTGCTCACGGAGGGGCAGGGCGGCCGGCAGTCGGAGATGCTCAACGAGGCGCTGGGCATCGACGAGCGGGAGTGGAACCGGGCGCTGGACGAGACGTTCGGCCCCTCGCCCGAGGAACGCGCCCGGCAGGCGCAGCAGCAGGGCGGACCGGACGGGCCGGGCGAAGGCGGGGGTGACTGAGCGTGGGAATCGGCGACTTCATCAAGGACATCACGCCGGACTCGGTCGAGGACGCGGTCGAGGACGGCGTCGAGTGGCTCGGCGACCGGGTCGAGGGCGCGGGGAACTGGACCGCGGACCGGCTGGACGACGTCGGCTGGGAGTCCGGCGCGGACTGGGTGCGCGAGCAGTCGCGCTCGGTCGCGAACCGGATGGGCGCCGAGGTCGACGAGATGGACCTCGGGCAGACCGAGGACAAGACCAAGCTCGTCTACGGCAGTCCGGAGAAGATCCGTTCCACCGCCGAGAGACTCCGCTCCTTCCAGAAGGCGTTCGACGACGCTGGCGAGGGCCTGAAGGGCCTGGACTCCTCGCAGCTCAAGGGCAAGGCGGCCGAAGCGCTGCGCAAGGCGGTGAGCACCCAGCCGCCCAAGTGGTTCGAGGGCGCCGACGCCTGCGAGAAGGCGGCCGCCGCGCTGGAGTCGTTCGCCTCCACCGTGACCTGGGCGCAGGGGCGGGCGCAGACGGCGATCGAGAAGTGGAAGGACGGGGTCAAGGCCTCCGAGGACGCCGCCGACGCCCACCGCAAGAAGGTCGACACCTACAACAAGGCCGTCGACCGCTACAACGCCCAGCCCCCGGAGCAGCGCGACCCGTCCACGCTGCCGCCCTGCCCGGCGCCGACCTTCGACGACCCGGGCAAGAAGCTGATGCAGGAGGCGCAGGAGATCCTCGCCGACGCCCGCAAGCAGCGGAACACGGCCGCGGAGACCGCCCGCAGCGCCGTCCGCGCGGCGCGGGACCTGGCCCCCGAGAAGCCGTCGTACGCGCAGCAGGCGGGGCAGGGTCTGCAGGAACTGCAGATCATGGGGGACCACGTCGGCGGCGGGATCATCAAGGGCAGCGCGGGGCTGGTGAACTTCGTCCGGGGGATCAACCCGCTGGACCCGTACAACATCACCCACCCCGCCGAGTACGCCACGAACCTCAACAACCTGGCCGCCGGCCTGGTGCTGGCCGTCAACGACCCGGTGGGCACCGGCAAGCAGATGGTCGGCGACTTCATGAAGGACCCCTACGAGGGCTTCGGCCGGCTCGTCCCCGACCTCGCGCTGACCGCGGCCACCGGCGGGGGCGGCGCCGCGGTCAAGGGGGTGCGCATCGCCGCGGACGCCGCCGACGCCGCCCGGCTCCGCAACCTGGTCGACGACGCCCCCGACGGCACCCACGACCGCCCCGACCACGCCCGCACCACCGACGGCACCGACCCCGTCGACCTCGCCTCGGGCCGCATGTTCCTGCCCCAGACCGACGTGGAGATACCCGGCATCCTGCCGCTGGTCTTCACCCGGCGCACCGAGTCCGGCTGCACGGCCGGCCGCTTCCTGGGCCCGTCCTGGACCTCCACCGTCGACGAGCGCCTGGAGATCGACCCGGTCGGCGTCGTCCACGCCGGCGCCGACGGCCTCCTGATCACCTATCCGCACCCGGTCCCCGGCGCCCCCACCCGCCCCGACTCCGGCCCGGTCCGCACCCTGCTGGCCCGTGACGGGGACGGCGACTACACGCTCACCGACCCCGACACCGGCCTGGTCCGCCACTTCGCCGCCCCGCCCGGCGCCGAACCCGGCGGCGACGGGACCGCCTGGCTGACGTCCCTCACCGACCGCAACGGCCACACCGTCACCGTCGACCGCGCCGACGACGGCCTGCCGCTGGCCCTGGTCCACTCGGCCGGGCACCAGGTGAGGCTGACCTGCGCCGACGGCCGGATCACCGCCCTCTTTCTGGCCGGCGCGGGCGAGGACGGCACCGACCTGCCGCTGATGGCCTACGGCTACCGGGACGGCGACCTCACCACCGTCACCAAGCCCTCCGGCGCCACCACCGCCTTCGTCTACGACGACCGCCGCCGCGTCACCGCCTGGATCGACTCCAACGGCCGCCGCTACGACTACGTCTACGACGACCGGGACCGCGTCGTCGCCGAGGGCGGCGAGGCCGGCCACGTCCAGATCACCCTCGCCTACACCGACCCCGACCCCGCCACCGGCCACCGCACCACCACGCTCACCACCGCCGACGGCCGCACCACCCGCCACCGCGTCGACCACCGCTGCCGCGTCATCGCCACGACCGACGCGCTCGGCCACACCACCCGGTTCACCTACGACACCCGCGGCAACCTGCTCACCCGCACCGACCCGCTCGGCGCCACCACCGGCTTCACGTACGACGAGGAGGGGCGGCTGGTCTCGGCCGTCCGTCCGGACGGCTCCCAAGTACGCGTCGAGCGCGGCCCGTTCGGACTGCCGACGGAGGTCACGGGGCCGGACGGCGCCCGCACGTCGTACACGTACGACGAACGCGGCAACCGGACCACGGTCACCGACCCGGCCGGCCGTACCACCCGCACCTCCTACGACGACGCCGGCCGGCTCACCTCGGTCACCGACGCCCTCGGGGACACCACCCGGGTGGTGTGCGACACGGCGGGGCTGGTCGTGGCGGTGACGGGCCCGTCCGGCGCCACCACCCGCACCGAGCGGGACGGACTCGGCCGCCCGGTCCGCGTCACCGACCCGACGGGCGGTGTCACCCGGCTGGAGTGGACCGCGGACGGGCAGCTCGCCCGCCGCACCGCCCCGGACGGCGCCACCGAGTCATGGACCTACGACGGCGAGGGCAACTGCCTGACCCACACCGACCAGACCGGGGCAGTGACCCGGTTCGAGTACACCCACTTCGACCTCCTCGCCGCCCGCGTCCACCCGGACGGCGCCCGCTACGCGTTCGAGCACGACACCGATCTGCGCCTCACCAGGGTCACCAACCCACAGGGTCTGACCTGGACCTACGAGTACGACGCGGTCGGCAACATCGTGTCCGAGACCGACTTCGACGGACGCACTCTGAACTACCGCACGGACGCCGCGGGCCGGCTCACCGAGCGGACCGACGCCCTCGGCGGGACCATCTCCTTTGAGCACGACCAACTCGGCCAGGTGGTCCGCAAGGTCGTCGACGGGCGAGTGACGACCTACGCCTACGACCCGGCCGGGCGCCTCCTGGAGGCGGTCGGCCCGGAAGGCGAACTGCGGTACCAGTACGACCGTCGCGGGCAGGTCAAGACGGAACTGGTGGACGGCCGCCCGCTCGTGCACTCCTACGACGGACTGGGGCGGCGCGTCCGCCGGACCACGCCCACCGGCCACGTCACGTCCTACTCCT
The DNA here is from genome assembly GCF_055633275.1 of Streptomyces sp. 12E. Lineage (NCBI taxonomy): Bacteria > Bacillati > Actinomycetota > Actinomycetes > Kitasatosporales > Streptomycetaceae > Streptomyces > Streptomyces sp. 12E. The sequence continues at coordinate 5,635,703 of NZ_JBVNCJ010000001.1, forward strand.
ACGGAACCGACGGACTTCCCCTGCGGCTGACCACGAGCGGCCGGCGGGTCGACTTCACCCACGATGCCGCCGGCCGTGAAACGGTCCGCGCCTATGAGGGTGCCATCAGTATGGTGTCGGCCTGGGACGAAGCAGGACGGCTGGCCGAACAGCGCATCACCGCCGGAGCGCGGGTCGTCAACACCCGTACCTACGGCTACCGGGCCGACGGCCACCTGACCTCCGTCGCGGACGGACTGTCGGGCACCCGCACCTTCGATCTCGACCGTGCAGGCCGGGTCACCGCCGTCCACGCGCAAGGCTGGACGGAGCGTTATGCCTACGACGCCGCGGGCAACCAGACGTCAGCCTCCTGGCCGTCCCGTCACCCCGGTGGCGAGGCCATCGGACCGCGCGCCTACATCGGCACCACTGTCACCCGTGCCGGAAGCGTCCGTTTCGAGCACGACGCCCTCGGCCGGGTCACCCTGCGCCAGAAAGCCCGTCTTTCCCGTAAACCCGACACCTGGCGTTACACATGGGATGCGGAGGACCGCCTCACCTCCGTCACCACCCCCGATGGAACGCGGTGGCGCTACCTGTACGACCCCTTGGGCCGCCGCACCGCCAAGCAGCGCCTCGCTTCCGACGGCGAGACGGTCGTCGAGGAGGTCCGCTTCACCTGGGACGGCGCCACCCTGTGCGAACAGACCAGTCACCGAAAGGATCTCCCGCACACGGTAGCCCTTACCTGGGACCACCGGGACGACGTCCCCCTGACCCAGACCGAGCGCATCCTCACGGCCGACGCCCGCCAGGAGGAGATCGACCGCCGGTTCTTCGCCATCGCCACCGACCTCATCGGCGCACCCACTGAACTGATCGACGATACCGGCGAGATCGCATGGCGCTCACGGGCCACCCTGTGGGGCACCACCGCCTGGGCCCGCGACAGCAGTGCCTACACCCCACTCCGTTTTCCCGGCCAGTACTACGATCCCGAGACCGCCCTCCACTACAACTGCTTCCGCCACTACGATCCCGAGACCGGCCGCTACACCTCTCCGGACCCGCTCGGGCTCGGACCCGCGCCCAACCCCGTCGCCTACGTCGACAATCCCTATTCCTGGACGGACCCGCTGGGACTCGCGCCGTGCGCCCGAGGCGGTTGGGCGGACAAGGCGGACTTCTCCAGTCAAAAAGTGATGAGCAAGAAGTTTCATGCTCACGCAGAAGACTTCCTCGACAGTCCCGGAAACCTCAACAAGGCCAACCTCCAGCGCTTCGAAGAAGCCATGCGTGAGCACATGACCGCATCCGGAACGAAAATATACCGTTTCGACTACAGGAATCAGGGGCCAGCAGTCGGGTTCATTGATCCGATTTCCCAGAAAATGGTCATGCTGCACGCCGATGGTAGATTTTGGTCGGCCTGGAAACTGGGCGACAAGCAGTTTCAGGGAATTATCGACAAAGGGTTTCTGTGGTGACTGGTTCAGAGCGCGAAGAGTCGAACGATCCGAGGGCTGTGCTCGGTGTGGACGGAGGCCTCGCCTCGTCCTGGCTCCGCGGAAAATCGGTGGTCCCCATGCCCGCGGGTGCGCGGATCGACGCGGCTTTGGCTCGTCGGATCACGGCCGGCTGCCGTGCTGTCGGGGTTTCGTATCTCCTTGGCACGGGTCTCGCCGGCGCCCATGGGGTGGTGACCGGTACGACATCCCGGTTTCCCCTCCACGGGGATCTCACGGTCATCCGCCCGCCCTTCCTGCTCCGCACCCCCGACCTGCGAGGGGCCGTCCTCTTTCCGGAGGCGGGCTACACGCTGATCGCGGGGACCGATGCCTTCATGGCCGCGGCCGTCAGCGAGGGAGTCGACGCGGCACGCTCACGTTTCGGCCGTTATGCGCGCGCCCTCCGGGAACGTCACCCTTCCTTGTCGGCCGTGGCGGCCGCCCACCCACCCGGCCGCAGGGCCTGGTCCCGCCCCGACGACGTCGACCCGACCAGCGCGGCGGCACGGCAACTGGCGTTGCTGGAAGCGTTCACCGACGGGACCTGCGATGCATCGGACTTCGCTCACGGCTGGTGGGAGGCCCGTCGCGCGTCCCAGGCGAACGGGGAGCGGATCCAGGGGGCACTCGGCGACCTCTTCGACCAGTTGTTCATGATCCTCGAGGACTACTCGGTCGATCCCGAACTCGCAGAACCCGGAGATCTCGACGATGCCGAACTCCGGACCGCGGTACGCGCGGCCTGGGACGCGTTCCGTCGCTGCGGAACCGACCGGAGGCGGTGACCGTCGCGATGCGTGAGGCCGCCCGGCAGTGTTCCGGTGTCCTGGACGGTCCGGGATTGTGCCGGGTCGCGGTGCGTCTCCCGTCCGACTCCCACTGGCATGGAGACCGGCGGATGGGCGACGCCACCTGGTGGACACGGAACGAGAGGGGAGTCCACGTCCTCCCGGCCGACTCCACGCCCCCCGCTGTGTGCGCCCCGCCTCCCACCGGGCTGATCCACTCGGCCCGGATGCGAGGACGGGAAATGCGCGATTTGGACGGAGTGTTCACCCGGTTCTACGAGGCGCTGCGCCTCCCGGACTGTTCCGGCTGGAACCGGGATGCGCTGCGGGACTGCCTGAGTGATCTCCGCTGGCTCAATGCCGAGCATTTCCTCGTCACCATCGATGATGTCCACGCCGTGCTCTCCGAGAGCCCCGAGGAACGTGAAATCCTTTTCCGTTCCCTGAACGACGCAACGAAGTTCTGGGCGGGGAAAGCCGAGCTTCCGGGACAGGAGAAGACGACTTTTCAGGCCGTGCTGCTGTGTCCGCCCGAAGTCCAGGAAGAGACGCTCCGTGAACTGCGGACATGAGAGGCCCATCAGGACGCCGGTGGTCCCTGAGGCATCGGTGACCATGAGAGTGACGTTCGACGGCGACCGGAGCGCGACGGTGACGGGCGGTGCCCTTCGCGTCCTGCCGCGCTTCGACTTCCGGGACCAGCGGGTGCGTGTCGCGGAGTACGCCGACGTGGGGGAGTGGCAGCAGTTCCTCGTCGACACGTTCGGCAGCCGGGAACGGCTGTGGGACGACCCGGACGAGCTCCGGTTCGACCCGGCCGGCCGGGAGTTGGCCGGCGCCGCGTTCCGCCTGCCCCACGAAGCGGCCGACCCCGAGGACTGCGCCCGCGTTCCCGCCGTACCCCCCGTCCGCCCCGGCGGGCTGCGCGCCGACGAAACCCGGGACTTCCGTCTGCCGGTGACAACCGAGCTCTGCCGTGCTCCCGAAGACGCCGTGCTGACCTGTCTGCGCGACCTCGACGTCCTCGACGAGCCGCTGGACGCCCGCATCGGCATCGCCCCCGACGTGGCGCTCCTGGCCCAGGGCGGCGCCGTCGTCGGCTGGAGCCTGACCGACCCGGTCCGGTACGTCACCACCGGGTTCGCCGCTCCCGACCCGGCTCCCCCGGCCCCGGCCACCCGGATCCTGTTCACGGCCTGCATGGACCTCGCCACCACACCGTGGCTGGACGCGGTGCGGCGCCGTGACCCGGACGCGGTGGCCGGCCTGCGGGAGCTGGACCGCAGGCTGCGCGCCCGACGCGAGGACCGGCACCGCGTCGACGCCCTGCTCGCACTCGTCGGCGACCTGGTGGAGGACTACGGAAACCCGTGACGCCGGAGCGGCCACCGGGCGAGCGACCGGGGTGAAGAGCGATGACGGGGATCGACGAAAGGTCGGGGATGACGGAAGACCGGCAGGCACCGGATTGGCTGAACGTCCTCGAGCGTTGCGGCCTCGAGGTCATGGGAAAAGCGGACCGGGGCGGGCCGCCCGTGGACTCCGCCCTCTACGCGGTCGCCGGAATCGAGGTCGAACCGGACGTGACGGTCCCCGCCTCCACTCCCGGTGCCGCCGGTGAACTGGACGAGGCGTGGCACCGTCGCGCCTCACAGGCTCCGCTGTACGGAGGGAAGGGCGAGTTCCTCATCCTGCCGCCGGTGCCGGGCGGGAGCAGGGTCGGCTGGGTGCGCGTGAAGGACCCGGTCGGCAGGAACCTTCCGTCCCGTATCGCCGCGGTGACGGGGGCACCCGAGTTCGTGGCCGTCTCGCCGGACGGCCGTCGCTTGTGCGCCGTCTCGGTCGAGGACGACGACCACTGGGTGGTGACGCACGCGTTCTGACCCCGGCTCCGCGTCAGCCCCACATTCCGAAGCTGATTTCCTCGAGGATCCTGCTCCACTCGCTTCCTTCGTCGGCGAAAGGGGTTTCGTCGGCCTCGGAAATCTGCTTTCTCATGCGTTCCACGACGCGAGCGCGTTCACTTTCTTCGTCCGCCGGAAGCCCTTGGCATTCGCTCCTTCCCCGCTCCAGGACGATGAGGGAGTGGACGAATGAGGAAAGATCCGCGTTCATGGCGGTACAGTTCTCTTCCCCTTCGGGGAAGGAATGGATTCTCCCGTCGCTCGGGTCGATGGCGATCGTCGCGTAGTCGAAGACCCCCAGGATCTCCCACCCTTCGGACTCGGGCGGGCATTCGGCGCCGTCTTCCTCGAACGCGGTCTTCAGGGTGGGCCTGTCGTCGGTCCTCTCCAAGGACTCGTCCTCGAGGTCGAAGCGGCTCGAGAAGAACGAGCTCTCCGGCAAGCCGACATCCGACAGGAAGCGCGCCGCCTCGCTCTGCATGTGGCTGTCGGCGGAACGAGGAAAGTAAGTGACGCGGGTAAGGCCGAAGCCGTCGACCACCTGCCGTGTTGTGATGCTGGTCAACGATTCCGTGTCTCCTGCCAGGGGCGTCCCCACCACGGGCCTCAGCCCTTCGTCGTCGTTCATGGCACCTTGGTCGCATGCCGGAAGCGAGCCGCATGAACGACGTGTCCGTGGCGCTCGAAGCGCTGACCGACCGTGATCCGGGCCGACGGGACGTCGCCGCCGCGGTGCTCGGGGACCTCCTGCGGTCCGCCGCGCTCGACGCGGAGACCGCTCGTCCGGTCGTCGGACGCCTGGTCGGCCTGGTCGTCGACGACCCCGTGACCGAGGTCCGTGAGTCCGCCCTGCACTCGATCGGCGAGGCGTTCAACCGCCACAGACTGCCTCTGGACGTTGTCGAGCCGCTGGCCCCGGCCATGCCGGGGATGGAACGCGAACTCCTCGAGTACGCCCTCTACATCCTCGGGGCGACGCACGACCCGCGGGCCGGCCCGCTGATCGAGCCCTTCCTCCGCCACCCCGACCCGGCCGTCCGCGGGGAAGCCCGCATGGCGGCGGCCGAGATCACCGCATCGGTCCGGGAGAGCCGCGTCCACGACTCCTGACCCGGACGGGTCCGGCGCGGGGCGGAGTGCGCAGGTCAGTGCCGGGTGGCGGCGTGGGTGACGAAGTCGGTCCACACGGCGGGGGAGGGGGCGAGTCCGGGGCTGTGCCGGTCCTTGGAGACCCGGACGTGGACCGCCCGCCTGCCCCGCGCCACCTCGACGCAGGCATCGCCGTCGGAACCGCTGCGGCTGCTCTTGAACCGGACCCGTTCGTCGGTGCTGTTCACAGCGCTCCTCGCAGTCGCTCCAGCAGGCTCCTGGAGTCGTCGGAGGTGAGAGCCTGCGGGCGCAGTCCCGCATACCGCTGGAGCACGATGCTGACCTCCTTCGGGTCCAGGACCAGCATCCCGCCACGCTGTCCCTCCGCGTAGCCGAACCACTTGTGGTCCGGTTGTGGTCCGGGGACTCCAGGAGCATCGACGGCCCGTCGAAACCGGCGTGGTCCGGCTGGTGGCGCGGCATGATCTGCGACTCGACGTTGAACCGCGACGACCGCTCCAGGAGGCTGTCGACCAACTCCCGCGTCACGTCCGGGCCCCGGTGCCGCGCTCCAGCAGTGCCTGCTCGACGACGAAGCCGAAGGCGACCGCCGGCCCGCGGTCGGACAGCCGGTGGCGCGCCGGCCGGGCCGTGACCTGCCCGGCCGGCGCGGTCGTCGCGGGGAGTTGTCCGGAGAGCGGGGCGTCCGCCGGGCGGGGCGGCGATGATGGACCGATGGCGGAAGATCTGATCCGGCCCACCCGCGGTGGGCGTACGACCGGCCGGCCGACGCCCGAGGTGCTGCCCCCGCCGCTGCGCGCGTGGCTCGGACCGGTCGCGGCCCTCGCCGCGCTGGTGGTCGCCGCGCTCGGGGCCGTGTACGCCGGCGACGGCGGACCCGGCGGGCTGGACGCGCGGATCGCGGTGGACGGGGTGGGGGCGCCGTGGCGGCGGACCGCCCTGGCCACGGACTTCCTGGGGGAGCCCGTGGGGGCGGCGGTGCTGGTCGGGGCGGCCGTGACGGGCTGTCTGCTGCTCCGGTGGCTTCGTGCGGCGGTGCTGGTCGTGGCCGGGGTCGGTCTGGCCGTGGTGGCGACGAAGCTGCTCAAGCCGCTGGTGGGGCGGACCATCCACGGCGACGCCAACCTGTCCTACCCGAGCGGGCACACCGCCTTCCTCACCGCGTTCGTCCTCGTGGTGGCGCTGCTCGCGGCAGGCCGGCTCGGCCTCGGCAGGACGGCCGGCCTGTCGCTCGTGCTCGGCGCGGCGCTGGTCGCGGGCGCCGCGATGGGCTGGGCGCAGGTCGCCCTGGGCGCCCACTACCCGACCGACGTCCTCGGCGGCTGGTGCACCGCGCTGGCGGTGACACCGGCGGCCGCGTGGCTGGCCGACCGGGTGGCCGACGCCGGTCGGGAGTGACGGCCCTGACGTCACGCCAGCTCACGCCAGGCGGCGGAAGACCGGCTTCACCGGGCGGCCGCCCAGCCAGGGGGTGGGGTCGCCGGCGTCCAGCGCCTTGCGGTACACCGCGCACGCCTGGGCCACCACGTCGACGGTGTGCTCGATGTCGGCGTCGCTGAGCGCGCCGCTCACCACGAACGACGGGGCCAGCACCCCGCCCGCGAGGAGCCGGCGCAGGAACAGGGTGCGGTACTCCTGCGACGGCCGCCCGTCCCCGTCGAGGGTGGCGAAGACCAGGTTGCTGGCCCGGCCCCGGACGACGACGTGGTCACCGACGCCCATGCCGGCCGCGGCCTCGCGGACACCGGCGGCCAGCTTCTCGCCGAGGGCGTGCAGCCGCGCGGTGACGCCCTCCTCGACGTAGGTGGCCTGCACGGCCATCGCGGCGGCCAGGGAGTGGGTCTCCGCGCCGTGCGTGGTGGACAGCAGGAAGACCCGCTCGCCGGAGTGGCGCAGCCCGCCCCGCTCCATCAGCTCGCGGCGACCGGCCAGCGCGGAGACGGCGAACCCGTTGCCCAGCGCCTTGCCGAACGTGGAGAGGTCGGGGACGACGCCGTACAGGCCCTGGGCGCCCGCCTCGGACCAGCGGAAGCCGGTGATCATCTCGTCGAAGACCAGGACGCAGCCGTGCCGGTCGGCCAGCGCGCGCAGGCCCTCGAGGTAGCCGGGCGGCGGCTCGGTGTGGGTGGCGGGCTCCAGGATCAGGCAGGCGACCTCGCCCTCGTACCGGTTCAGCAGATCCTCCGTGGCGGCCAGGTCGCCGTAGGGGAACGCCACGGTGAGGTCGGTGGTCGCCGCCGGGACGCCGGCGGACATCGGCGTGGTGCCGATGAACCAGTCGTCGACGGAGAAGAAGGGGTGGTCGGCGCAGAGGGCCACCCGCGGGCGCCCGGTGGCGGCGCGGGCGAGGCGCACCGCGGCGGTGGTGGCGTCGGAGCCGTTCTTCGCGAACTTCACCATCTCGGCGGTCGGCACCGTGGCCAGGAAGCGTTCCGCGGCCTCGACCTCCACGACGGACGGCCGGACGAAGTTGCCGCCGCGGTCCAGTTCCCGCCGCACCGCCTCGGTCACGCGCGGGTGGGCGTGGCCGAGGCTGACCGAGCGCAGGCCGGAGCCGTACTCGACGTAGCGGTTGCCGTCGACGTCCCACACGTGGGCGCCGCGGCCGTGGCTGATGACCGGGGCCAGGTGCTCGGGGTACTGGTCGTCGCCCTTGGCGTAGGTGTGCGCGCCGCCGGGGACCAGGGCGTGCAGGCGCTCGTTCGCCTCCCGCGAGCGGGGCAGTTCGAACTCTTCGGTGGTCACTGCGGCCTCACTTCTCCAGTTGCTTCAGGACCTCGGCGAGGCTCGGCGCCCCCCGGTCCCGCGGGGACGTCGACGTGACCGGCAGCGGCCAGTCGATGGCGAGGTCCGGGTCGTCGAAGCGAATCGTCACGTCCTCGGCCGGGTCGTGCGGGCGGTCGATCCGGTACGAGGTGTCGGCGGTCTCCGTCAGCGCCTGGAAGCCGTGCGCGCACCCCGCCGGGACGTAGAGGGTCGCCTGCGTGTCGCCGGACAGCTCGAAGGAGGCCCACCCCAGGTAGGTCGGCGAGCCCGGCCGCAGGTCCACGACGACGTCGAAGATCCTCCCGTACGAGCACCGCACCAGCTTCGCCTCGCCGGCGCCGGAGCGCAGGTGCAGGCCGCGCAGCACGCCGCGGACCGAGCGGGACAGGCTGTCCTGGACGAAGGCGTCCGGGTCGAGGCCCACCGAGCGGACCACGTCGGCGTCGAAGGTGCGGCAGAAGAAGCCGCGTTCGTCGGTGTGCGGCGTCGGCTCGAACAGGTACGCGCCGGCGATCGCCGGGACTTCGGTCGCCTTCAAGGTGTCTCCCGTACGGTGTGGGTGCGGTCGGTCGTCGGGAACAGGACCGCCGTCAACGCGGTGAACTGGCGGTCGAGTTGCTCGGTGGTGACGCGGTTGCGCTCGGCCAGGGTCCGCCGCAGTCCGGCGGACCGCTCCTCCAGCGCCCTGAACTGTTCGAGGAGCCGGCCGGCGTCGACCTCGCGGGCCGGGTGGCAGTACGCGTCCAGGCCCATCCGGGCCATCAGCGCGTCGCTCTTCGCCGCGTAGCTGAGCGCCAGCGTCGGGGTGCCGGCCTTCAGCGCGCAGACCAGGTTGTGGTAGCGGGTCGCCACCACGGTGTCGGCCGCCGCCGTCTCCTTCATCAGGTCGGCCAGCGAGGTGGCTTCGGCGGCGGTGACCAGCGGCGAGTTCACCGCGTCGAGGATCGCCCCGACCACCGCCGTGTCGCAGGCGTCGCCGGTGAGCAGCCGGACCGGCCTGCCCTCCTCGGCCAGCGCGCGCACGAAGCGGGTCACCCCGTCGAGGTAGCGCCGGTGGATCTCGTCGGCCCGGGCGCGGTCGTCGTCGCCGCCGTGGAAGTCCATGACGCCGACGCAGACCAGACCGGGGGAGGGGTGCGCGGGCGGGACCGGCAGGGCGAACGCCAGGTCCGGATGGACCTCGTCGCGCGCGGTGTCCACGCCCATCGCCCGCATCGCGTCGCGGGACAGGGCGTCCCGGTACGACCGGTGGGCCGCCAGCCGCGCCGACCAGCGCACCAGGGCCCGGGTCGGCCGGCTGCCGATCGGGGCGGCGCCGACGCCGACCAGCGCCACCTTGGTGCCGAGCAGCCTGCCGCTCGCGCAGAGCAGGAACAGCGCGTACGGGAAGCCCCACGGCCGCAGCGGCAGCGTGGCCTCCAGGACGCCCATGCCCGGCACGATCACCACGTCGTGCCGGCGCACCCAGGCGGCGGTGCGGACGGCGTCGACGAGTTTGCCCAGCCCCTTCCCCGCGACCGCGCCCGCCCGCGACGCGGTCCGGTACTCCCCGCGGTACCAGTGCAGCCGCGTCGCGGGGATCCCGTACCGGGCCGTCACGACCTCCGGTCCGCCGCACAGCGCGTCCACGACCGCCTCCGGGTGCGCGTCGCGCAGGTACCCGAGCACCGCCTCCAGCGACCCGTCGTTGCCGAGGTTGCCGGAGCCGAGCAGGCCGAACAACCCGACGCGGACGGCGGTCACGCCCGCCTCCCCTCACGGCCGGCGACCAGGGCGTCGACGGAGACGGTGAGCCGGTCCGGGTCGACCGGGGCGCGGTCCTCGACCCGCTCGCCGGCGCCCGGCCGGACCCGGCTGGTCATCCACGCGGCCAGGTGGCGGTAGCACGCGCGCCGGTCGGCCGGGGACAGCGGCGCCCGCCGGATCGCCGAGACGAAGCCCCAGACGTACTCGGCGAGCAGCCGGGGCGTCGGGTGCAGCGGGCCGGCCCGGCGCGGGTCCAGGTTGACGCACCGGGAGCGCTTGGAGGGGTTCGCCCGCTCGGCGCGGGTGGGGTGGTCGCGGCGGAAGTACAGCAGCTCCGGCACCTGGTGGAAGGGCCCGTGCAGGGTGATCTCGGCGACGAACGTGCGGTCCGCGTGGTGGTAGCTGTCGTGCGGCTTCACCCGGCGCAGCACATCGGCCCGCATCACCCCGTAGAAGTCGTCGCCGCCGGGCTCGAACAGCAGGCTGCGGAAGCGCTCCGGCGCGTGCGGCGAGGCGGTGGCGAGCCCGTAGGGGTAGGGGACCTTCACCCGGCCGTCGGCGTCGATGACCGCCTGGTCGGCGTGGGCGAGGATCACGTCGGGCCGCTCGTCCAGCGCCTCCACGCAGCGCCGCAGCAGGTCCCGGGCGTACAGGTCGTCGTGCGAGGCCCACTTGAACAGTTCGCCGCGGCACTCGGTGAACACGTGGTTGTGGTTCGGCGCGGCGCCGATGTTCCGGGGCAGCCGGATGTACCGGATGCGGGAGTCCCGCGCGGCGTACTTCCGGCAGATGTCCCGGGTGCCGTCCGTGGAGGCGTTGTCGGAGACGACCAGCTCGAAGTCCTCGTAGGTCTGGCCCAGCAGGGCGTCGAACGACTCGGCCAGGTACTCCTCGCCGTTGTACACGGGCAGGCCGATGCTCAGCCGGGGTTGCGCGGTCATAACGTCCTCACTTCACGGATGGAATCTCGGTGGTGCCCGCGCAGGGCGGACCGCAGCTGCAGCCACCACACGGCCGAGCCGCAGACGGTCGCGGCGGCGACCCCCCAGGCCGAGCCGGCCGTGCCGGCCGCGGCCGCCCCGCCGAGCCCGCCGGTGACGTAACAGGCGGAGGCGATCAGCTGGCTGCGCAGGCTGTGCCGGGCCGCGCCGAGCGCGCGCAGCCCGGCCGCCGCGCCGGTGCCGAGGCCGGCGCCCGCGACACCGAGCGTGACCGGCACGACGAGCTCCGCGGCGGCGCTCCAGACGCCGCCGAGCACGGCTTCGCCGAGCCGGTCCGGCACCAGCAGCAGGGCCCCGCCCCACAGCAGGGCGGCGACGGCCTGCCCGCCGCCGAGCAGGAGGCAGAACCCGCCGAGCCGGTGCGGGGCCCGCCGCAGCACCCGCGCCGCCTCCGCGACGGTGACCAGCGACAGCCCCATCAGCAGCGCGAGGAACGGGCCGAGCAGCAGCTCGGCCCCCCGGATCACGCCCACCGCGCCGACCCCGACGATCACGCCGAGCCCGTACGCCCGCAGCTGGCTCGCGCCGCTGTTGCTGACGTTCTCGACCAGGTACCGGTAGCCGAGGTCGCGGTGCTCGCGCACCCACGCGCGCGCTCCGGACGGGCGGGGCCGGATGCCGGACTGGAGGCAGCCGTACGCCGCGGCCACCGCGGCGGAGCCGCCCCAGGCGAGCACGAAGGCGGACACGCCGCCCACGCGGGCCGCGACCACCAGGGCCGGGACGAGCGCGACGCCCCACACGACGTCGTTGACGAACGCCTTGCGCCCGGCGCCGGCGGCGAAGAACGCGAACCGCCAGGCGTCCTGCAGCAGCAGCCCCGGCAGGACGACGCCGAGGCAGGCGAACGCGGTCCCCACCCGGCCGCCCAGGGCGAGACCGGCCACCACGGACGCCGCGCCGAGGGCGGCGCCGGCCCCGAGCGCGGCCCCCGACGCCCGGGCCACCGCCCCGCGCCAGGACGCCTCCGGCACGCCGCTGAAGCGCACCATGAGGGGGTCGGTGGCCACGCCGCGGGAGACGTTGAGCACCACGCCGTAGGTCACCCAGACGAGGCTGAACACGCCGAACGCGGTCACCCCCAGCGAGCGGGCCACGTAGACGCCCACCGCGAAGTTGCTCATGCTGGAGGCCGCCTGGTCGGCCAGTCCCCAGGACAGCCGGCCGAGGACGCCCCGCCGGGCGGGCCCGGCCGCTGTCGTCGTCTCCCCCTCGGTGGTCACGGGCGTCACGCCTTGAGCAGCCCGGCGCCGTGCAGGGCGTCGGCCGCGGCCGCGACGGTGTCGAACGGCAGCCCGGACCGCTCGGCGACGTCCAGCAGACTGTGCTCCCCGTCGGAGAGGCTGAGCACCCAGAGCATGGCCATCTGGGCCTGCTTGGCGTCGCTGCGGCCCCCGAGCGAGTCGTACAGTCCGCGCCGGCCGAGCTGCGGCTCGCCGTGGGGGCTGAGGTTGACGTACCGCCGGTTGCGGTCCAGGACGGCGAAGGCCTCGCGGCAGACGGCGAGGGTGTCCGCCATCGCCTCGGGGGAGACGAAGTCCGGGTTGTCCGCCGAGGTGTGGTACTCGGGGTACCCGGCGTAGGGGGTCCGGCTGAGCGAGCCCACGCCGAGGTCGAACCCGGGTGAGCAGTACTGCCGCTCGTCGTAGCCGTACGGGGTGAACTCGGTGATGCGGTGCGGGCGTCCGGAGGCGGCCAGCACGTGCCGCAGCACCCGGTCGATCTCCGCGTCGCCGCGCCTGCTCCGCTTGTACGTCAGGTCGCCCGGGTCGCCGGCGCAGGCCAGCACCAGGCCGTGCCTGACCCGTTCCACCCGCTCCCTGTTGCGGGCCAGCCAGGTGATCGCCCCGATGGTGCCGGGTGCGAAGACGAACCGGTAGGTGTAGTGGGGCCGCCGCTCTGCGAGCTCCCGGGCCAGGAAGACCGCCACCGCGACGCCGGCCAGGTTGTCGTTGGCCAGCGACGGGTGGCAGACGTGGCAGGAGACGATCACCTCGTCGGGCACCCGTCCGGGGACCACGTGCTCGGCGTAGGTGAGGTGACCGTCGGCGAGCGTGGAGTCGATCCGCACCTCGTACTCGCCGTCCGGCAGCGCGTCCAGGGTCTCCTGCGCCAGGCAGAACCCCCACTCCGGCGTGTAGTAACTGGTGCGGTACGGCACCCAGGTCGGATGGTCCGGCAGGGTGTGCAGGTGCGGGCGCAGCTCGGCCAGCGGCATGGTCGCCGACACCGGCACGCTGTAGCCGAGCACGTGCAGGCTGGACGCGGCGAAGTCGACGACCCGCCGGCCGGAGGCGTCGGCGACGTACGCGTCCCGGATGTTCCACTCCTGCGGCACCGTCCAGTCGAGCACCTGGGTCCCGGTCGGCACCTCGTGCACCTCGAGCGGTACGTACTCGCCGACGATGTCCAGGGTGGCGCGCACGCCGTCGCCGGTGATGCTCCGGCACAGCGGGTACAACCGCTCCACCAGCGCGTGCATCTCCTCGCCGACCTCGGTCACCGGCGCCACCGCAGGGTGTCGTCGACGGCCCCCGCGTCGGACTGCGCGCGCAGCACGGCGAGGCGGGTGAAGCGCCGCTCGAAGTCCCCCCGGGTCAGCCCGTGCTCCCGGTAGGCGTCGGCGAGTTCGAGCGCGCCCCGCTTCACCGTCCACTCGCAGTCGAAGCCGGGCACCGCGGCGCGGAACCGGGAGAAGTCCACCCGGTACGACCGCGGATCGGCGCCGGTCTCCCCGGTGATCACCACCTCGGAGCCGGACACGGCCTCGGCGACCTGCCCGGCGATCTCGGCGACCGTGACGTTGTTGGTCTCGCCGCCGATGTTGAACGCCCGGTCGTGCACCGCCTCCCGCGGCGCGGTCAGCGCGGCGGTGAAGGCCCGTGCGATGTCGGCGGCGTGCACCAGCGGGCGCCAGGGGGTGCCGTCGGAGAGCACGAGCACCTCGCCGGTCAGCAGCGCGTGGCCCACCAGGTTGTTCAGCACGATGTCGGCGCGCAGCCGGGGCGAGAAGCCGAAGGCGGTGGCGTTGCGCAGGTACACCGGGCTGAAGTCGCCGTCGGCCAGCGCGTGCAGGTCGTCCTCCACCCGCACCTTGGACTCCGCGTACGGGGTCACCGGGCGCAGCGGGGCGTCCTCGCCCACCAGCTCGTCGCCGCCGGCGGCACCGTAGACCGAGCAGGTCGACGCGTACAGGAAGCGCTGGACTCCGGCGTCGCGGGCCAGCCTGGCGAGCCGCACGGAGGCGTGGTGGTTGATGTCGTAGGTGAGCTCCGGAGCCAGCGATCCCAGCGGGTCGTTGGAGAGCGCGGCCAGGTGGATCACGGCGTCCACCCCGGCCACGTGCTCGGCGGTGACGTCGCGCAGGTCCACCCGGTGCCCCGGCGGGTCCGCGGGCGCCGGACCGAGGACGCAGTCGGCGAACAGGCCGGAGTCCAGGCCGACGACCTCGTGGCCCGCGGCCGCGAGGACGGGCGCCATCACGGTGCCCAGGTAGCCCTGGTGTCCTGTCAGCAGTACGCGCACGGTTCATTCCCCCAGGTCGAGAGTGAGTTTGGTGACGGCGAACGCCTCGGCGTAGCGCGCGTGGCTTTCGATGCCGCGGATCCGGGCCAGGCCCAGGAAGGCCTCCCGGTCGTACCAGGGCCGGTGCCGCTGCGAGGGGTAGTGCTCCTGCAGCAGCCGCACCTTCCGTTCGGCGATCTCCGGTGTCAGCGGCTGGTACGCCGCCATGCGGCCGAGGTCGCCGTCCCACTTGACGATCTCGTAGCCGAGCACGAGGTGGTCGCGGAACGCGGTGGACATCAGCCGCGCCAGGCCGCGGTGGTCCTGGTGCGCGTCCTCGGTGCGCGGGGCGAGCACGAGGTCCGGCTCGGTCCGCCCGCGCAGCTCCTCGACCGCGGTCTTGGCCTCCTCCCAGTGCGCCGGCATCCGGCCGTCCGGCAGCTTGAGCACGGTCAGCCGCAGGTCGGCGTCCGGGCAGAAGGCGGCGAGCGCGGCCCGCTCCTCCTGCTCCCGCTCACCGCCGCCGCCGGAGAGCACCAGCGCGTCGACGCGGACGCCCGGCCGCGCGAGGCACAGCGTCAGCAGGGTGCCGCCGGCGCCGATGGCGATGTCGTCGCAGTGCGCGCCCACCGCGACGATCCGGTCCAGGCGCCCGGCCCCGAGCCGGATCACGCCCGCACCCCGGCGCCCGCGCCGTCCCGCTCCCACACGGCCCACGGGCGCTCGCCCCGGGCGTAGGCGGCGTCGAGCGCGGCCCGTTCCTTCACGGTGTCGGTCGGCTTCCAGAAGCCGCGGTGCCGGTAGGCCATCGCCCGCCCCTGCTTGGCCAGGCCCGCGCATCCGTCGGCGACCAGGTCCCCGTCCTTGGGGATGTGGTCGAAGACCTCCTGGCGGAGCACGAAGTAGCCGCCGTTCTCCCACAGCGGCAGTTCGCTCACCGCGGTGATGCCGTCCACCAGGCCGTCCTCGCCCAGCTCCACGCAGTGGAACGACGACTGCGGCGGCACCACCATCATCGACGCGCCGGCGTCGCTCCGGGCGAACCGGTCGATCATCTCCGGCAGCGGGGCGTCGGTGAGCACGTCGGCGTAGTTGGCGAGGAACATCTCGTCGCCGTCCAGGTGGTGCCGCACCCGGCGCAGCCGCTCCCCGATCGGCGACTCGATGCCGGTCTGCGCGAACGTGATCGTCCAGTCCGCGATGTCGGTGGACAGCAGCTCGGTCCGCCCGCCCCGCAGCACGAAGTCGTTGGACGTCGTCTCCTCGTAGTGGAGGAAGAAGTCCTTGATGTGGTGCGCCCCGTACCCGAGGCACAGGATGAACTCCTTGTGCCCGAAGTGCGCGTAGTAGCGCATGACGTGCCAGATCAGCGGCCTGGGCCCGACCATCGCCATCGGCTTGGGCACGTCGTCCGCGGCGCCGCTGCGCATCCGCATCCCGTAACCGCCGCAGAACAGTACGACCTTCATCGCTCGACCTCGACAATGCTCAGTTCCGGGATGGGGAAGACCAGCCGGCCGCCCCACTCGTGCACGAACGACAGCTGCTCGGTCAGCTCCTCCCGCAGGTTCCACGGCAGGACGAGTACGTAGTCCGGCCGGTCGGCGGCTATCCGCTCGGGCGGCAGGACCGGGACGCGGGTGCCCGGGGTGAACCTGCCGTGCTTGTAGGGGTTGCGGTCGACCGTGTACGGGAGCAGGTCGGGCCGGATGCCGCAGTGGTTGAGCAGGGTGTTGCCCTTGCCCGGGGCGCCGTAGCCGACGACGGTCTCGCCGCGCTCGGCCGCCTCGACGAGGAACCTGAGGAGGTCCCGGCGCACCTTGGCCACCCGGGCGGAGAACTCGGCGTACCCGGACAGCTCCTGCAGCCCGGCGGCCTTCTCCCGGTCCAGTACGTCGGCCACCCGGCGGGCCGGCGCGCCGGCCACCCCGTCCGGCCGGGCCCACAGCCGGATGGAGCCGCCGTGCGTGGGCAGCAGTTCGACGTCCACGAGCGTGAGTCCGCCGCTCGCCAGCGCCCGGGCCGCGGACGCGACCGTGTAGTACTGGAAGTGCTCGTGGTAGATCGTGTCGTACTGGTTCTCCTCGATCAGGGTCAGCAGGTGCTGCACCTCGACGGAGACCCAGCCGTCGTCGGCGACCAGGGCGCGCAGGCCCCGGGTGAACCCGACGACGTCGGGGATGTGCGCGTACACGTTGTTGGCCACGACCAGGTCCGCCGGGCCGTGCTCGGCGCGGACGCCGGCGCCGGTGTCCGGGGTCAGGAACTCCGTGAGCGTGGGCACCCCCGCCTCCCGCGCCGCGGCGCCGACGTTCACCGAGGGCTCGATGCCGAGGCAGCGGATCCCCCGGTCCACCACGTGCCGCAGCAGGTACCCGTCGTTGCTCGCGACCTCGACCACGAAGGAGCCGGGGCCGAGACCCACCCGCGCCGCGGCGCCGTCGACGAACGTGCGCGCGTGCTCCACCCAGGAGGTCGAGTAGGAGGAGAAGTACGCGTACTCGCTGAACGTCTCCTCCGGCGTGATCAGCGGCGGGATCTGCGCCAGCCAGCAGTCGGTGCAGACCCGCAGGTGCAGCGGGTACGTGGGCTCCGGCCGGTCCAGTTGGTCCGCGGCGAGGAAGCTCTCGCACGGCGGGGTCGCGCCGAGGTCGACGACGCTCTCCAGCGCCGCCGAGCCGCAGAGTCGGCATCGTGTCATCTACTGCCCCCATCCCGCCCGCGCGGGTGTCCCCGCCGCGGGCCAGTGTGTCCGTTCCCTGTCGGCGGCGGGCCCTCCCCGCCGCCGGACCGACCCGCGATCGCGGTGCGGTACCCCTCCACCAGGCGCTCCAGGCCGACGGCCGGGCTGAAGCCCCGCTCGTAGCGGCGCCGGGCCGCCTCGCCCATCTCCCGGCCCAGGGCCGGGTCGGCCGTGATCCGCCGCACGCAGGACGCGAGCGAGGCGGCGTCACCCGGCCGGTGCAGCAGCCCGGTCCCGCCGTCCTCGACGAGTTCGACGAAGGCGCCGTGACCGGCGGCGACGACCGGGACCCCCGCCGCCATCGCCTCCACGGCCACCAGGCCGAACGCCTCCAGCCACGTCGAGGGGGCCAGCACGGCGACCGACCGGGCGACGGCCCGCCGGCACTCCTCGGCGTCGTACAGGCCGACGTACCGCACGTCGTCCCGGCCCGCCGCCCAGGCGGTCACCTCCGGCTCCAGCGGCCCCGTGCCGGCGATCACGAGCGGCACGCCCGCACCGCCGCCGGCGGCGATCTCGTCCCACGCGGCCATGAGCAGCCGTACGCCCTTGGCCTCCGCGAGCCGGCCGAGGTAGAGCAGGTGCTCGCCGGCGCCCGTCCGGCGGGCGTCCGGGTCGGGCACGAAGTTGTGCTTCACCGCCAGCCGTCCGGCCGGCAGGCCGGCCCGCACCAGGACGTCGCGCTGCGCCGCGGAGATGCAGAAGAACCGCTCCACGCCGGTCCACCACCGCCGCCGGTTGACCGACAGACTGACCGCGAGCGGCACCGTCGCCAGCCGGGAACCGCGGTAGCAGCCGTGCCGGACGGCGGGCAGCGGCGTGGCCCCGACGCACTCGGTGCACGGCCGGCCGTCCCGCTGGAGCGTGCCGGGCGGGCAGACCTGGGTGTAGTTGTGCAGCGTGGCGACGACGGGCACGCCGGCGTCGGCGCAGGCGGCCAGCACCGCGGGCGACAGCAGCGGGAAGACGTTGTGGACGTGCACCACGTCCGGCCGCTCGGCGCGCAGCCGGGCGGTGAGCTCCGCGCGGACCTTCGGGTTCCACGGCACGAGGAACGGCAGCGCGGCCTTGGCCGGCAGGGAGCGGGCGGCGATGTCGTCGCTGCGCCGCTCGAACACCCCGACCCGGTGGCCGGCGCCGCGCAGCAGCGCCACCTCCTGGTCGACCACCTTGTTCTCCCCGCTCGGCTGCGCCGAGGCGTAGCGGTTGTGCACCACGAGGACGTGCATGCTCAGGTCACCTCCGAGGTCCGGGCCCAGCGCGGAACGCGTCGTCGGGGGACGTCGGCCGCCGGCGGGGGAGCGGCCGGGGCGGGCGCCGCGAGCAGCGAGGCGGCCACGGCCAGGTGCAGCAGGTACGGCGAGGCGTCGCCCAGCCCGGCCTCGGTGTACGACGCGATCGCGCAGTAGCTGATCAGGAAGATCGCGCAGGCCCGCGACAGCGACGGCGGCCGCAGCAGCGCGACGCCGCCCAGCACGACGACGAACGCCGCCACCAGGACGACACCGGTCACGCCCTGCTCGTGGTAGACGGCCAGCCAGCTGTTGTCGATCGGCAGCCCGCCGAACGACTTGTCGCCCAGGCCCGTGCCGAGCAGGAACTCCGAGGTCGTCCGGTCCGCCGCCAGCAGGGCGTCCCAGACCTTGGCCCGGCCGGTGAGGCTGGTGAAGTTCTCCTGGCTCTGACCGCGCAGGAACCACGCCTGCAGCGCGGAGCCGAACCCCACCGCGGCCACGGCGGCGCACAGCACCGTCCAGGCGAAGAACCGGCGGGCGCCGGCGCTGGTCAGCACGAGCGAGCCGATCGCGAGGACCAGCCCGGCGATCAGACCGAGCGTGGCCGTCCGGGTGTGGGTCAGCGCCAGCAGCACCAGCGACGGCACGACGACCAGCGCCGCGCTGCGCCGGTCGGTCCGGCGGCCCAGCAGGAGCAGCACGGTGAGCCCGATGATCACCGCGGCGTACTGTCCGATCTGCGGCGGGGTGAGCGGCCACAGCGCGCCGACCAGCCGTCCGCCGTAGAGGTCGGGCAGGGCGGCGCCCGGTGAGATCGCCAGGCCGGCGGCCACCGACCCGAGGACCAGGAAGTACATCCGGATGTGGTGCCGTACGAACGTCGTGCCGCCGTCCCACCAGCGGCTGAGCAGCCACAGCGTGGCGACGAAGAGGGCCAGCCGGGCGCAGCGGAACAGCGCGCCGAACCCGGACTCCGGGTCCGCGCTGGAGATCACGCTCGGCACCAGCAGCAGGGTGAGCAGGAACAGGTAGGCGCTCGGCCGCACGCGCAGCCGGAGGTTGACCGCGAGCGCCAGCGTGAACGCGACGGCCAGCGCGCCCATGGTGACCATCTGGATGAGGGAACGGGGCAGCGGGACGACGGTCCTCGCCCCGGCGGAGCCGAGCGTGTTGAGGACCAGCAGCCCCCAGGCCGTCCCGACGAGCTTCGGCGTGTGGTCCGTGCCCATCTCAGCCACCGCCCCGTGCGCGGAAGGTGCTGCCCGCGTCCTGCCGGTACGGAGGTCCCTGCCACTGCACGGCGTCGAGCACCCGGCTCGGGTCGTGGGCGGTGAACCTCCACGGTCCGACGTAGGTGTTGTCGTGCCAGCGGTTGTGCTGCTCGCGGGTGATCGCCTCGGACACCCGCTCGCCCTGGTACGGCGACCAGTCCGGGTAGGTGCCGTAGTTGGCCAGCACCGCCATCCGGTCGCACATCGCCGCGCAGTCGACGACGGACTTGTCCAGCACGAAGCGGTTGTCGTGGATGTCCACCCGCTGGGTCCTCCACCGGCAGTCGGCGTAGAGCGGCGCGGTGGCGATGGCCGGCTGCGCGCAGCGGTCCTTGTCCTCCACCAGCAGCGTGCAGTCGCCGGAGGAGGTGTTGGCGGGGCTGTTGCAGAACCGGTCGGCGTTCTCCCACAGGGTGATCCCGGACCAGTTGTCCTCCAGCACGTTCCGGTGGATCTCGATCCTGTCCGTGCGGGCCCGCACCCGTGGCTCGCCGCCGGACTCGGAGATGTAGACGGCCGCGAACGGGAAGGTGTCGCCGCGGTCGGCGTACCTGCGGCCCTCGACCCAGTTGTTCCGCCGGATCGTGTTGTCCCGGACGACCGCGTTGTAGCTGGTCTCGTAGATCAGCGCGGCACCGTCGTTCTCCTCCAGCACGTTGCCCTCGATGCGGAAGTCGTTGTTGTTGGTGTCCGCCCACAACCCGGTCCCGCGGTTGTCGTGCACCCAGTTGCCGCGCACGTCGGCGCCGTCCACGGCCCAGAACTTGACGCCCCCGGTGCAGCCGCAGCCCGGCCGCCGCCGCTCCCAGTCGCCGGTGTTGTTGCCCGTGATCTCGTTGCCCTCGACGACCAGGTCCCGGAGGGGGCCGCCGGCCTTGTACGCGTTCATGCCGTACTGGCCGTTGTCGCGCAGGCAGTTGGCGCGCACCTGCTGGCGGGCGCCGGCCATCAGCCCGGCGCCGGAGTTGTCCCGGATCGTCGAGTGCTCGATCACCCACCCGTCGGCCGAGTCGTGGTTGACCACGCCCTCGTCGTGCGGCGCGACGAACCCCCGCACGGTCAGGTGGCGGATGGTGACGTCGCGGGCGGTGCCGCCGAACGCGTACTGGTTGGTCTTCCGGCCGTCGAGCACCGCGCCCGGCGCGCCGAGGTAGGTGTTCCCCTCCTTGGGGACGACCTGGGCG
This sequence comes from Streptomyces sp. 12E, assembly GCF_055633275.1. Classification (NCBI taxonomy): domain Bacteria; kingdom Bacillati; phylum Actinomycetota; class Actinomycetes; order Kitasatosporales; family Streptomycetaceae; genus Streptomyces; species Streptomyces sp. 12E. The sequence continues at coordinate 5,656,445 of NZ_JBVNCJ010000001.1, forward strand.
TAGCGGTCCGGCTCGAGCCTGTGCGTGCCCGGCCGGAGCCAGAACGTGGTGTTCGGGGGGCTGTTCCTGGTCTTCGCGGCCAGGTCGCCGGCGACCGCGGGGTCGACCGTCACCGCGCCCGCCGGCGCCTTCGCCGGCCCCGCGGCGGGCGCGTCGCACACCCGGGCCACGGGCGCGGCCGGCGCGGCGGTCGGCTCCGGCCGCGCGTCCGGCGTGCCGCCGTCACAGCCGGTCGCCGCCGCCAGCAGGACCAGCGTCAGCGGTGCCGCCGGTAACGCCCGGTGCCGCCACTTCGTCCCCACGGATCAGGCCCCCTGACCGCGGAAGCCGAGGACGGTGGTGTACTCCTCCGTGCCGTCGGCGGTGCCGGTGCCGACCAGCGTGGTCGTGGGTTCCCTGCGTCCGAAGCCGGCGGAGTACCAGCCCAGCGGCGGCTCGGTCTCGCCGCGGTGCGCCCGCCAGGAAAGCCGCCCGGGCAGGTCGAGCACCGCGGAGCGCTCCTCGCCGTCCCGGGTCCAGGTGAGCACGGCCCGGTTCCCCACCAGGTCCGCGGTGATCTCCGGGCCGAGGTGGAACGCCAGGCGCACGGTCCGGCGCGGGCCGCGCACCTCGTCGACCACCCTCACCTCCCGCGTGGTGGACGTCAGTTCCACCCGGCGGCGGTGCACGGAAGGCCGGTAGCCGTCGTGCTCGGCGCACCAGTGGGCCGTCCCCCCGTCGAGGGCGCCGGACGTGTCCACGGCCAGGACGCGGCTGCGGGCGTGCCGGGTCCACAGGAACGGGCCGCCGGAGACGGACTGGTCCCCGTCGCCCAGTTGCAGGGTGTTGTGGCCGAGGGTCGACCGGAAGTACCGCCGCCACTCGGGCTGCCCGTGGTAGCAGTACGTCCCCGGGTCGGCGAGCACGTCGACCCCGTCGTGCCGGACCTCCACGGACAGCGCGTCCGCGTGGGCGTGCGCGGCGATGGACAGGAACCCGTGCGGGCCGCCGTCGCAACGGCACCAGATCTCCTCCGGACCGCGCAGGACGGTCATCCCCGCGTCGGCGAAGTGGGCCGGCCGGCTCGCCGGGCGCGCGGTTCCCTTCTCCGCGCGGGGCCGGACGAGCGCGGCCAGCAGCGGGGTGCGCACATCGGTGCCGGTCACCTCCGGCCACCAGTCGAGAGACCCGAACACGGCGTCCCCGGTGGCCAGCAGCGAGCCCCAGCGGTCGGTGCCCGCGCCGTCCACGACCAGGCCGTGTCCGTCGTCCGCGTCCCCCTGGCGCGGCGGCCGCAGCCGGTTGTCCACGACGGCCGCGAGCGCGTCGGTCATCCGCAGCAGCACCAGCCGGACCGTCGCGGGCACCGGCACACCGGCCGCGTCCGCCTCCGCCACCGCGGCCAGGCCGAGCTCCAGCACGAGCCCGTGGTACTCGGTGGCCAGCTCGCGGTTGAGGCCGGAGAGGAACGTGTTGCCCCGCAGGTGCCGGTCCAGCGACCGCAGCGAGTCGGTCCGCCAGCGCGCCGACTCGGGGAACCACCCGAACGCGCAGGCCGCGGCGAACTGCCCGGCGGCCTCGGCGACGACGTGGTTGTTCGCCGAGGAGCCCCGGCTGGGGAAGGCGGCCAGCCAGCGCTGGTGGTGCCAGATCTGGTTCAGGGCCACCGGATCGCCCTCGAACAGGGCGGCCGCGCCCGGCCAGCCGTCGAGCAGCCGGCGAACCCACACCCAGGACAGCAGCCGGATCCCCAGCTCGATGCCGCTGACCCAGTGCACCCCGCGCAGCGGCGCGTTGGCCGCCCACCACGACCGCAGGTGCTCGGCCACCCGCTCGGCGTACCGCTCGTCCCCGGTGACCGCGTAGGCGGCGGCGAGCCGGGTGAGGTGCTGGTGCCGGGACAGCTCCCAGATCTGCTTGACGTCCCCGACCGCGTCCTCGTCGCGGTACGGCACGTCGAAGGCGTAACCCGACGGGGCCCGGCGTCCGGTCTTCGGGTCGTACCACCAGTCCGGGTCGACCAGGTCGTCGCGGGCCACCCCGAAGTACTCGGCGTGCCCGGCCATCAGCCGGTCCGCCTCGGCGACGAGACGTTTCGCGGCGTCCGGCGGCACCGCGGCGACCGCCCCCGCGGGCAGGACCGCGGTGAACCGGGCGCCGGCCACGTCCGGGCAGTCCGGCGGCGCCGACCGCCACCGTCGTCTGCGCACCGTGTCGCCCACCCGGCCGCCGATCTCCCGCGGCCCCATCCGGGACAGCCGCCGCAGGTACCACCCCGGACTCCCCGAGCTCGCAGTCATCGCGCCCCCGTGAGCGTCACCGGCGCGCCCCCGGCCAGGCCGGCCCGCACGGCGAGGGTGGCCGCCGTGGTGGCGACCAGCGACTCGAGCGGCACCGGCATCGGCCCGCCGGTCCGCACGGCCTTGACGAACGCGGCCAGTTCGGCGTTCTGGCCCTTGTCCCGGGCCCTGGGCAGCCGCGAACTGACCCACCGCTTACGGCGGCCACCGTAAACAGCGGCGCGGACGAAGTCGTCGAGCCGCAGCACCTTGCCGTCCGCGATGAGGTCCAGCGTCTCCTTGGGGAACCCGGACGAACCGGTGGTGACGTAGCTGATCGTGGCGGTGGACCCGTCCGGGTAGCGCAGGACGACCTGGAGGTCCTCGTTGCCGGACGGGGCGACCGCGTACACCGAGACCGGGTCGGCCTCCAGCAGCCAGCTCGCCGTGTCGATGAAGTGCCCGCCCTCACCGGCGAACCGCGAGCCCTCGGTGTCCTGCCGGAGGTACCAGCTCCCGTGGTCGAGGCGGCCCGCGTTGACCAGGTAGCGCAGGCTCGCCGGGCCGGTCCGGGTGCCGAACCGCTTCCTGGCCTCCTGCAGCAGCGGCGCGAACCGGCGGTTGAAGCCCACCTGGATCCGGTCGTTGCCGGACTCCTCCACCGCGGCGAGCACACCGGCCAGTTCGTCCTCGGTGAGCGCCAGCGGCTTCTCCACGAACACCGCCTTGCCGGCCAGCAGCGCCTTCCGGGTCAGTTCGGCGTGCGAGCTGTGCCGGGTGACCACGAACACCGCGTCGACGGACTCGTCGCCGAGCACGGCGTCGAGGTCGGTGGTCGCCCCGCCGAAGCCGAACTTGCGCTGCGCGTTGGCCCCGGACAGCGCCGTCGTGGTGACGACCGTCGACAACTCGACGCCGTCGCGCTGCGCCAGGTGCGGCAGCAGCATCGACGACGCGTAGTTGCCCGCGCCGACGAACGCGAGGCGCACCGGCGTCCCGGCGGCCCGCACCGGGCTCCGCTTCACGTTCACGGTGGGCACGGCCACCACCGGGGCCTTTGCTTCGGCCTCCTGCCCGGGGTACCGGAACAGCACGGCCACGGCCTTCAGTTCGCCGTCCTTCAGGCTCCGGTACGTCTCGACGGCGTCGTCGAAGTCGGCGACGTGGGAGACCAGGGGCTCCACGTCGACGCTGCCGCGGGCGACGAGGTCGAGGAAGCACGCCAGGTTGCGGCGCTCGGTCCAGCGCACGTAGCCGATCGGGTAGTCCCGCCCCTCCAGTTCGTACTCCGGGTCGTAGCGCCCGGGACCGTACGAACGGGAGAACCGGACGTCGAGCTCCTTCTCGTAGTACGCGTTCCACGGCAGGTCCAGACGGCACTTGCCGATGTCGACGACCCGGCCCCGGTCCCGGCAGAGCCGGGCGGCCAGCTCCACGGGCTGGTTGCTGCCGCCGCCGGCGGCCAGGTACACCTGGTCCACGCCGTGGCCGTCGGTGAGTTCGGCGACGGCGCTCTCCACGGCCGCGGACGCGGGATCGCCGCAGGCCGCCGCGCCCAGGCGCTCGGCGAGCTCGCAGCGCGCCGGGTCGGGGTCGGCCCCGACGACCCGTACCCCCGAGGCGGCGAGGAGCTGCACCACCAGCTGCCCGATCAGCCCGAGGCCGATGACCAGCGCCACCTCGCCGAGCCGCGACTCGCCCTGGCGCACGCCCTGCAACGCGATCGACCCGACGGTCCCGAAGGCCGCGTGCCGCGGCGCGAGGCCGTCCGGCACCCGGGCGTAGAGGTTCTTCGGCACCCAGTTCAGCTCGGCGTGCAGCGCGTGCTCGTTGCCGGCGCAGGCCACCAGGTCGCCGACCTTCACGTCGTCGACCCCGGCGCCGACCTGCTCGACCACCCCGCACAGCGAGTAGCCCAGCGGTGTGTAGGAGTCCAGCTTGCCCATGACCTTGCGGTAGGTGGCGGGCACCCCGTTGGCGGCCACGCTCTGCACGACCTTGGCCACCTGGTCCGGCCGGGAACGGGCCTTGCCCACCATCGACATGCCGGCCTCGGAGACCTTCATCAGCTCGGTCCCGGTGGAGATCAGCGAGTACGCGCTCCGCACCAGGACACCGCCCGGCTTGCAGCCCGGCACCGGCACGTCGAGCAGCGCCAGCTCGCCGCTCCTGTAGTTCTGCACAACCTGTTTCACCAGAAGTCCTCTTGCTCTCTACGCCGTCGGGGAAGGGGTCTGGCCGGCCTTGGAGGTCGCGCCGCGGTACCAGTACTCGAGGGTCAGCACGTGCCACAGGTGCTTGGAGAAGTCCCGCTGCCCGGCGGCGTCCTCGGCGACGAGCCGCCGGAGCGCGTCGCGGCGCAGGATCCCGGAACGCACGAGCTCGCCGTCGTTGACCACCTCGCGCACCAGCGGCGCCAGGTCCCGGCTCATCCAGGCCCGCAGCGGAGCGCTGAACAGGCCCTTGGGCCGGTACACGATCTCCCGGGGCAGGATCGAGGTGGCCGCCTCCTTGAGGACGGCCTTGCCCTGCCGTCCGACGATCTTGCGGTCGCCGGGCACGGCGAACGCCGCCTTCACCACCTCGACGTCCACGTACGGCACCCGCACCTCGGTCGACGCGGCCATGCTGGAGCGGTCCGTGTAGGCGAGGTTCAGGCCCGGCAGGAACATCCGGGCGTCGCCCAGGCACATGCGGTTGACGAAGTCGTCGAGGTCGTTGTCCCGGTAGGTGTCGGCGTGTTCGGTCAGCACGTCCTCGACCGCCGGGGCCAGGTCCGGGTCGATCAGGGCGAGCAGCTCGCCTTGGTCGTACAGGGTGTAGCTGCGCCGGAACGCGGTCTCCTCCGGCAGGTCGGCGAAGGAGAGGAACCGCTTCGCGAAGCGCACCGACCGGTACCCCCGGCGACTCGTCGCGACCGGCAGCCGGTCCACCGCCGCGGACACCCCGCGCCGCAGCGGCCGCGGGACGCGCTGGTAGCGCAGCGCGATCAGGTTGGCCAGGTGCTTGCGGTACCCGGCGAACAGCTCGTCGGCCCCCATCCCCGAGAGCATCACCTTGACCCCGGCCTCCCGGGCGGCCGAACAGATCAGGAACGTGTTGATCGCCGCGGGGTCGCCGATCGGCTCGTCCAGGTGGTACGTCATCCGCGGCAGCAGGTCGAGCACGTCCGGGGCGATCTCGATCTCGTGCAGGTCGACGCCGAACCGCCCGGCCACCCGCCGGGCGTACCGCAGGTCGTCCGGCATCGCCTCGAACCTCGCGTCCTCGGCGCGGAACCCGATCGTGTAGGCGGAGATCCCGGGCCGGTGGCGGGCGGCCAGCGCGGTCAGGTAGCTGGAGTCGAGACCGCCGGAGAGGAAGGTCGCCACGGGCACGTCGGAGAGCAGGTGCCGCCGGGTCGACTCCTCGACGACGGCGGCCAGGTCCGGCCGCTCGCCGGCCAGGGCCCGCTCCTGGCCCTCGGCGGCGACGTCCTTCAGGCTCCAGAACCGGCCGCGCTCCACCCGGCCGTCGGGCCGGCACCTCAGCCAGCTCCCCGGCGGCAGCTTCTCCGCCTCGCGGAACGCGCACCGCGAGTCCGGCACCCAGTAGTACAGCAGCGAGGCCACGAGGGCCGCGTGGTCCACCTCCAGCGACCCGCCGGCCACCGCGGCGAGCGCCTTGAGCTCGGAGGCGAACACCAGACCCGCGCCGCGCCGCAGCAGGAACAGCGGCTTGATGCCCAACTGGTCGCGGGCCAGCACCAGTTCACCGGTCCGCTCGTCGAAGATCCCGAACGCGAACATGCCGCGCAGCCGGGGCAGACAGTCCGTGCCCCAGCGCCGCCATGACTCGAGGAGCACCTCGGTGTCGGAGGTGCCGCGGAAGCGCACCCCGGCGGCCGCCAGCTCGGCCCGCAGCTCGGGCGCGTTGTACAGCTCGCCGTTGTACGTCAGGACGAGGCCGTCCGAGGCCATCGGCTGGGCGCCCGTCTCGGAGGGGTCGATGACGGCCAGCCGACGGTGCCCGAGGTGCACCTCGCCGTCGCCGACGGGACGGCTGTAGCGGCCCGCCCCGTCCGGACCCCGGTGGGCGAGGACATCGGTGAGCCGGTCGGTCACGGCCTTCCCGTCCGGCCACCGGTACGTGCCTGCGATGCCACACATGTCCTACCGCGCCTCCTGGTCGCTGTCCGGGACCCGTGCCGCCGACATCGGCAGCCGCTCCGTTTCCCGCCGGCCTTCCCCCACCGCCCGGACGGCGGGGGAGGGACCCCCGCCGCTTTGCCGGGCAGGCCGCTCGCCGCGGTCGCGCGGCGCGGTCCGCGGCCCGTCCCACAGCGTGCCGTCGGTCCGGTCACACGGATCGGGGTCGATCAGCACCACGCCGATCACCGTGATGCGCTGGTCCGCGAGCTGCCGCGCCACGGTGTGCAGCCACGCGGCGCTGCCGTGTCCGGCCCGCACGACGAGCACGGTCCGGGTGCCGAGGTACCGGAGGTCGGTCCACGCGGTGCCGGGCGCCACCGAGCCGACGCCGATCCGGCGCTCCCCGGGCGTCACGGCCGCGGCGTCCGCGCCGCCGACCACGGTGGGGTCCCCCGGCCGCGGGCGGCGCTCGGCGAGCTGCGGGCCGGGCAGACCGTCGACGACGGTCACCGGCCCTTCCGGCGCCAGCGCCCCGGCGAGGTCCAGGGCGATCGTGCCCGCACCGCGCGCACAGCCGAGTTCCAGCAGCGACACCGGTTCCGCGGAGTCCCGTACGGTACGGGCCAGGGACACCGTGAGCCGTTCCCGTGCCGTCCGGACCCGCCGGCGCCGCCACGGCCCGCCCGGCCGGCCGGGCAGCTCCGCGATGACGGAGGCGCCCAGGTTCGCCGCGATCTCCCGGCGCAGCACGGGGCGGTCCGCCACCACCGCGCCGACGGCGGCCAGCGCGAGGCCGAGCGCGAGCCCGAGGACGAGCCCGAGCCCGGCGTCGGTGGCGGCGGTCCTGGCCAGGGAGTGCTCCACCACGCGCGCGGCGTCCACGATCTGCGTGCCCGTGACGAGCCGGGGCGCGCCCAGGCGCGCCTCCTCGGCGCGCTGGTCGAAGTCGGTGATCCGCGAGGTGAGTTCGGCCCGGCGGGCGAAGAGCGACTCGAGGTTCGCCGACGCCTCGGGGTCGCTCTGCGGCGATTCCTTCCCGATCTCCTCGTTGACCCGCGCGAGTTCGTCCCGCATGTCGTCGCGCCGGCCGAGCAGGGCCTTGGCCTCGGCGTTCGCGGCTTCCTTGATCCGCTTCACGTGGTCCGCGACGAACGCCTCGGCCAGTGCCTCGGCGCGGGCCACCGCTTCCGCGTCGCTGTCACCCGTCACGGTGATCTGCAGCAGGTTGTTGGTCAGGCCGGTGCCCCGGTAGTCCCGCATGAAGTCCTCCGGACGTTCCGGGGAACCGAGGGACCGCAGGGCCTGGCCGGCGATCCGCGTGGTCCCCAGCAGCGCGGCATCGGTGCGGATCAGCGTTCCGGGGTCGTTCGGCTGGTCCGCCTCGTGCGCGACCAGCACCGTGGTCACCGCGGTCGGCGGCGCCGGCAGCAGGACCGCCACCGCCATGCCGGCCAGCAGCCCCAGCAGCGCCATGGAGCACCACAGGCGGCGGCGCCTGCGCACCGCGACCACCAGCGACTGGAGGTCCAGCAGCGGAGCGGCCGACGACTCCGCACCCGTAGGCGTCGTCACCCTGGACCTCCCGTCGCGTCGTCGGCGGCCACGAGCGCCGGCGCGGCGTCGGCGGACCGCTTCGCACGGGCCCGGACCGGGCCGGCGACGACGACGCCGACGATCTCGTGCCCCGCCTCCGCGCACGCCTCGGCGATGCCGGTGAGCTCCCCCGCGGTCCAGTTGCCCGCGCTGAGCACGACCAGGGCGCCGGACTCGTCGCCGCGGTCCGGCACCACCGGCCGGGACACCGGAACCTTCGTCACCCGCAGCAGCGGATCACCCTCGGCCTCGGTGACGAGCCGCTCGGCGGCCCGGTGGGCGACCTCGTCGCCGCCCGGGACCACGACCAGCAACCGCCGCCCGGCCAGCGGCGGCCGGCCCCTCAGACGGGCGCACACCCGCCGGTAGCGGATCCGCCGGCCGGCCTCGTCGCCGGACGTCCGCGCGACCGGTACGTCCCACCGGACGTCGACACCGAGGAACCGGCGGATCCGGGCCCGTGGGTCACGGCCTTCCGGCGGGTGCGCGGGCCGTTCGGCGGGCACGTCGACGGTGCCGAGCGGCACCGCGCCCAGCGCCGCGACGATCTCCGGTTCGGTGCGCAGCCGACGGTTCGTCCGCGCGGCGGCGAGATGGCCGACGACCGCGAGCAGGAGGAACAGCAGCGCCCCGCCGCCGACGAGCTGGATCCGCGTCGGCGGTGTCTCGCCGTCCGGCCGGGCCGCCGGCCCCATGACGACCATGCCGGCCTCGTCGGTGGCCGGGTCGGCCCGCTCCAGCTCGGTGACGGCCTCCTGCAGCGCGGTGCGCAGCTTCGCGAGCTCGGTGCGGGTCTGCACGCCCTCCACGGTCCGGCCGGCATCGGCCGCGTCGGCCAGCTCGGTGATGCGGCGGCTGGTCCGCACCACCAGCTTCCGCAGCTCCTCGGGCCGCGCCGCCGCCTCGGAGCCGGCGCCGTCGCCCGTGATCCCCGCGGCGAAGGCGACGAACTCCTGGGCCGCCTGGTCGGAGAGCCGCTGCGCGCGCTCCGGGGTGTCGGCCGTGCCCGAGACCTTGATGATGTTCCCGTCGGCGGCCTCGGCGCGCACCCGCTCCCGCAGCTCGCCGCCGTCGACCCCGGCCCAGTCGAGCGTGGCGGCCACCCGGTCGACCACCACCGAACTGGTCGCGATCTCCGTCTGGGTCAGCAGCTCGCGCTCCTCCCACGCCCCCAGCAGCAGGACCGAAGCCGACGTCGTGTAGCGCGGCGGGAACAGCAGGGAGGCGCCGTAGCCGACGAGCGCGCCCAACGCGGCGAGGACGGCGAGCAGCCGCCACCGCCGATGGATCATCCGCCCGACCGTGGCCAGGCGTATCGTGTCATCGCTCAACGACGCGGCCTCTTCCCCGCGCGCCCCCGGGCGTTCGCCGGCACCGGGACCCGGCCACGGCAGGCGGCGGTGTAGGCGGCGAGCAGCGACGCCTGCGAGTTCCGCCAGGAGAGTTTTCCGCCGATCCGCTCCTGGCCGGTCTTGCCCATCCGGGCCCGCAGTTCCGGGTCGTCCAGCAGCAGCGCGATGGACTTCGCGAACTCGGATTCGTCGTTCGCGGGCGCGTAGACGGCGGCGTCACCGGCGGAGACCCGCGCCTCCTTCAGGTCGAACGAGACGATCGGCCGGCCCATCACCATGTACTCCAGGACCTTGTTCATGGTCGACACGTCGTTGAGCGGGTTGCGCGGGTCGGGGGAGAGGCACACGTCCGCGGTGGACAGGTACCGCACCAGGTCGGCGTCCGGGACGCGCCCGGTGAACTGCACCTGTTCGTCGAGCCCGAGCCGCCGGGACAGCTCCACCATCGCGTCGAAGGTGTCGCCGGCGCCGACGAACACCGCGTACCAGTCGGTCCGTCCGACCTCGTCGCGCAGCTTCGCCAGGGCCCGCAAGGCGTAGTCGACGCCGTCCTGCGGGCCCATGACGCCGAGGTAGCACAGCAGATGGGGCTTGCCGCGCTTCAACTCCGGCTCGGGCGGCACGGGGTGGAACCGCTCGGTGTCGGGCGCGCTGCGCACCACGAAGACGTCCTCCGGCCGCCGGCCGCCCCGGCGCACCGCGACGTCCCGGTAGCTCTCGTTCGTGGCGAGCACGACGTCCGCGGTCCGGTAGGTCATCCGCTCCAGCGCGCACACGGCGCGGTGGAGCAGGTCCTCGCCGCGGCCGAACCGGGAGAGGTACAGCTCGGGCACCAGGTCGTGCTGGTCGAAGACGAACCGCGCGCCGCGCCGCTTCAGCCACAGGGCCGGCAGGAACAGCAGGTCGGGCGGGTTGCAGGCGTGGACCACGTGGACCGGGCCGACCTTGCGGGCCAGCCGGAGCGTGTGCCACAGCGCCGCTCCGTACTCCCGCAGGTAGCCGGCCGGTCCGCCGGTGGCCGCGCGCAACGGGTAGCGGTGGATCCGCACCCCGTCGATCACCGCCTCGGGTTCCGTGTCCCGTTTGCTCCCCTGGGGGCAGATGACGTCCACCGTCCAGCCCGCGTCGCGCAGGGTCGTGCACTCCTGCCACACCCGCCGGTCGAACGGCACCGACAGGTTCTCCACCAGGACCAGCGCGCGCCCACCGCGTCGGCCGTCCCCGGTCGTGTCGTCGAACGACGTGTCACCAAGCAAGGCCCATGTACCCCGGTTCGGTCCGGCGCGCCTCGGCGTCGGGAAGGCGGACGAGATCGACGATCAGCGGGCCGCCGCCGTGCGGCAGCGCCGCCAGCACGGCCGGGTCCCTGGTCCCGACCAGGCACACCTCGGCGTGCTCGAGCACCTCGTCGACGGAGTCCGCGAGCAGGTGCGCGAGGTGCGGCAGCCGGCTCTCGATGTACTCGCGGTTCGCGCCGAGCAGCCGGGACAGGCTCACGTTGGCGTCGTGGATCCTCAGGTCGTACCCCTTGCCGAAGAGCCGCTCCGCCAGCTCGACGAGCGGGCTCTCGCGCAGGTCGTCGGTGCCGGGTTTGAAGGACAGCCCGAACAGCCCCACCCGGCGCTTGCCGGTGCGCTCCACCAGCTCCACCGCGCGCTGCAGGTGGTCGGAGTTGGAGGGCAGCACATGGGCGAGGATGGGCACCGAGACGTCGGCCCGCCGCGCGGCGTACACCAGGCTGCGCAGGTCCTTGGGCAGGCAGGAGCCGCCGAAGGCGAAGCCGGGCCGCAGGTAGGCGGGGCTGATGTTCAGCTTGCGGTCGGCCAGGAACACGTCCATCACCTGGTGCGAGTCCACCCCGAGCGCCTGGCACACCGCGCCCAGCTCGTTCGCGAAGCCGATCTTGAGACCGTGGAACGCGTTGTCCGCGTACTTGACCGCCTCGGCCGTCGGGATCGGCACCCGGAACACCTCGCCGGGCAGGCCCTCGTACAGCGCCGCCACCACGTCGCCGCTCGCCGGGTCGAATTCGCCGACGACGGTCTTGGGCGGGTCGAAGAAGTCCCGCACACTGGTGCCCTCGCGCAGGAACTCCGGGTTGACCGCGACTCCGACGTCCACCCCGGCCGTGCCGCCGACGGACTTCTCCAGGATCGGCACCAGCAGGTCCAGGCAGGTGCCCGGGAGCATGGTGCTGCGGAACACCACGGTGTGCCGCCCGCCGCTCCCACGACGGTCCGCCAGCGCGGCGCCGATCTGTTCGGTGACCCGCTCCAGGTACGTGGTGCACAGACTGCCGTTGGGCTCCGAGGGCGTGCCCACGCAGACCAGTGACACCTCGCTGTCCATGATCGCCTCGCGGACGTCACGGGTGGCGCGTAACGCCCCGCTCCCCACGACCTCGGCGACGAGCTCGCCGATCCGCTCCTCGACCACCGGGGCCCTGCCGTCGTTGACCAGGTCGACCTTCACCTGGCTGACGTCCACCCCGACGACCTCGTGCCCCATGCTGGCCAGGCACGCGGCCGACACGCAGCCCACGTAGCCGAGCCCGAAAACGCTGACTCTCATGTCCCGTTCCTCCCCCCAGGCAGGCCCCCACGGCCTGCGTTCCGTGCGCCGGCCGGACGACGGGCCCGGCGCATCAGTAGGCCCCCTGGCCGTAGAGCACCGCGCGCAGCGTCTTCCACAGGATCACTGTGTCGAGGGCGAGCGACCAGTCCTCCACGTACCGCAGGTCCAGCCGGACCGCCTCCTCCCACGACAGGTCGCTGCGTCCGCTGATCTGCCACAGGCCGGTGAGCCCGGGCTTGACCAGCAGCCGCCGCCGGATGTCCGGGCCGTACGCGGCGCACTCCTCCGGTAACGGAGGCCGCGGCCCGACGAGCGACATCGATCCGGTGAGCACGTTGAAGAGCTGCGGGAGCTCGTCGATCGAGTACCGGCGCAGCACCGCTCCCACCCGGGTCACCCGCGGGTCCCGGCGGAGCTTGAACAGCAGGCCGGCGCCCTCGTTGCGGTCGGCCAGCTCGGCACGGATCCGGTCGGCGTCGGCGACCATGGTGCGGAACTTGAGGATGGTGAACTCGCGGCCGTCCTTGCCGACCCTGCGCTGGCGGTAGAACGCCCCGCCCCGGCTGGTCGCCAGCACGAGCAGCCCGACGCACACCATCAGCGGCGCGAACAGCACCAGCAGGAGCGCCGCGCCCAGCCGGTCGACGACCCCTTTGACCACCCGGCGGCCCCCGGTGAAGGCCGGCATGCTGACCCGCAGCAGCGGGATGCCGAGCACCGCGTCGATGTGCAGCCGAGGGCCGGCCACCTCCATCAGCACGGGGGCCACGACCATGTCGGCTTCGCTGCCCTCGAGGTTCCAGGCCAGCCGCTGCAGCCGCTCCGGCGACCAGTGCGGGTCCGGGGTGATCGCGACGACGCGGTAGCCGTCGCGGCGGACGTGGCTCGCGACGTCCGTCAGCCGGCCGACGACCGGCACCCCCTCCAGCTGGTCACCGTCGGGCCCGAGACCGTCCGGCGTGCACACCGCGTCCACCCGCCAGCCGAGGTGCGGGAACTTGCGGGTCCGGGTGATCAGGTCGCGCACCGTCTCCGGACTCCCGGCGGCGAGCACCGGTCTCAGACACCATCCGTCCTTGCGCTGCCTGTGCAGCCGGAGGCGGAGCAGATACCGCGTGGTCATGGTGACGAGCGCGATCGCGGGAATCGCGACGAAGATCCAGAGTTTGATGTTGCGCGAGGTCAGGGCGATTCCGCCGAGCGCCAGGACGACGGTCGCCGCGAACAAGGAGCGCCCGAGCCGGCGGAATTCCTCGGCCCCCTGGCCGAGAACCGCCGGAGCCCACGACCGGCTCACCGCGAGCGCCCCCAGCACCAGCACCCAGGTGCCGAATGCGAGAATCCCCCACTTCTCATGCCAGTTGGCCGCGTCCCGGGCCCCGAAGAAATTGCCGATCGCCGCCACCACACAAGCCGTGGTCACGGCATCGCCGGTGATCACCGTACGGCGGTACCGGTGCTCCCAGTCGATCGCGGGCCTGCTGATCGCCCCGTTCGCCAGGCGCCCGCGCGCCGACGGAAACGGGCTGAGTAATCCCCCTTGCCGCACAGAACCCCCCAGGTCCCCAGTGGTTCGACGTGTTCCCCTGACACCGTTTCTCCACCCGGGAGGCCCCCGCCCCCCGCGCCGTACTGTTCCTCCCCACGGGAGGCCCCCGCCCCCCGCACACGCCGTCCCGGCTATGCCGGAAATGGTTGAAGAACCCGCCCCGACAGCAGCGGAACCCGGGGTGCTCCCCGCACCCAAGGCCCCTCTCGGGATTCGGAATTGATCACTCCCGTGTTTTGCGCGGGAGAAGCGAATGCTGGCTTTCCGTCGTGCCGGACCTAAAGATCATTAATGGTCGCCCCGTGTCCGAACGGCTGAAGCAAGGTCAATCTAGACCATCGGGGCCGGTATGTAGAGGGGATGTGTGTGATTCGTGCACAAGCTTTGAGACGGGATCGGCCGGCCGGCGACCGCACCGCCTGCGGGCGCCCTGACGCCACCGCCGCTCCAGCGGCTCACCCGGGTGGGCGGCCGCGACCGCCACGCGCGAAGTCCTTTCAGTCGGCGGCGTGATGACTGCCCGGTGTGTGCCCGAAGACGCGACGGAAGACGTCGATGAAAGTGCTGGCCGACGACCAGCCGCACCGGTGGGCCACGGAGGTGACGGACGTCCCGTCGGCGAGGAGGACCAGCGCGTGGTGCAACCGCATCTGCGTGCGCCACTGGGTGAAGGTCATGCCCAGATCGCGGCGGAACATCCGTGACAGGGTGCGGTCGCCGGCGCCGACCTGCCGGCCCAGCTCGGCCAGTGAGCGGCCGTCCGCCGGGTCCGAGCGCAGGATGTCGCACACCTCGGCCAGGATCCGCGTCGAGGGCGTCGGCAGGTGCAGTGGCCGTTGGGGAGCCGGGCGCAGCTGGTCGAGCATGACCGCCCGCAGCCGGAGCTGCTCCGCGCTCCCGTGCTCCGGGGCGCCGGTGTGGGCGATGATCAACTCCCGCAGCAGCGGGCTCACCCCCAGCACGGCGGGGGCGTCGAGACCCAGGGGATTCTCACCGGGGGCGACGCCCACCAGGTGCAACTCCAGCCACCCATGGGCCTGATGGGCGTGCACCGTGCCCGCGGGCACCCAGATCGCGCGTGTCGCGGGCGTCACCCACGTCCCCGCGGACGTGGTGACCGCGATGGTGCCCCGGCCGGCGTAGACGATCTGGTGGTCGTCGTGCCGGTGCGCGTCGATGGAGGCGCCGGGGGCCAGGTGCCGGGTGCGTGTCGGCGCCACAGGCGTGTGGCGGATTTCCTTCACGAGCAGGCACCTTATCGAAAGCGCGACAGCCGGCCCGTCGTCAGCATGGGGTGCGTGCGAACCACGACGTCCCTCACCCTCCTGTCCGTCGGCCACGCCTGCGTGGACGTCTACCAGGGCGCCGTGGCGTCCCTGGTGCCGTTCTTCGTGGCCGAGCGCGCCTACGACTACGCCGTCGCCTCCGGCATCGTCCTGGCCGCGTCCCTGCTGTCGTCCGTCGCACAGCCGGTCTTCGGCGTACTGACCGACCGATGGGCGATGCCCTGGCTCCTGCCGCTCAGCACCCTGCTGAGCGGCGCGGGCATCGCCCTGAGCGGGCTGAGCGGCTCGTACGGGATCACCCTGGCCTTCGTGGCCCTGTCGGGGATCGGAGTCGCCGCCTACCATCCCGAATCCGCCCGGGTCGCCCGGCTCGCCGGCCGGGGCGGCCACGCCGGCATGGCCTGGTTCTCCCTGGGCGGCAACATCGGTTTCGCCCTCGCCCCCCTCATGGTCTCCGCCGTGATCAGCCCCTGGGGACTGCGGGCCACCCCGCTGCTCGTCCTCCCCGCCCTGGCCGGCACGGCCCTGTGCGCACCGGTCCTGCACATGCTCGGCCGACGGCAGGCCGCGGACACCGGCGGCGGGACCGCGGCCGGGCACGACGACGTGAAGTCCTTCGTGAAGCTCTCCCTGGCCGTGGTCTTCCGCTCGGTCGTGTTCGTCGGCCTGGGCACGTTCATCGCGCTCCACACGCAGCAGCGCCTGGACGGCGGCCCCGTCGCCGGCACCGCGGCGCTCTTCGTGCTCTACCTCGGGGGCGCCGTCGGCTCGGTCCTCGGCGGGAGACTGGCCGACCGGTGGGACCGCGTCCGCGTGTGCCGCTGGTCCTACCTCGTCTCCACCGTCGCCGTCGCGGGCGTCGTCCTCGTCCCCGGCCCCGCCCTCTTCCTGTTCGTGGCACTCACCTCGGCCGGCCTCTACGTACCCTTCTCCCTCCAGGTCACCCTCGGCCAGGACTACCTTCCCTCCCGTGTCGGCACGGCCTCCGGCATCACCCTCGGCCTGGCGGTCGGCATCGGCGGACTGGCCGCCCCCCTGCTCGGCGCCGCCGCCGACGCCACCTCCCTGAGAACCGCCCTCGTCCCGCTCGTCCTGATGCCGCTGCTGAGCTGGCTGCTCCTCCGCCGCCTGCCCGAGCCCGCCGTGCACCGGGCCGTACGGCGACACGACGACGCCGGCACGCGGACGTCCACGGCCTGAACCGCTCCGCCCCCGTCGCCCGACGCGGTGCCGGCCCCCTCGGCGGCGGGCTTCCGCGGCGCCGTGGCCGTATCACCCTCCTCGGTGAGGCCAAGGCCACCGCCGCCCGCCGCGGCACCGGCGCCCTGCGACGACCGGGGCGCATCCGCACCCTGCCCGCCGACCAGGGCCACGACACCACGGGCGCCACCCCGGCCCTGTTCTCCCCGCACGGTTTCCACCCGGACCTGATCGAGTCCGCGGCCGGCCGGACGCCCTCCGGCCGCGCCGGAGACGGCTCGCACCGGGCTCGGCGCCGCACCGCGCCTGGTGACGGCGGTGCGCCGGTCCGGGGGAGGGTGAGTGTACGAACGTACGCTTCCCTCTGTAGGCTCCCCGCATGACTGTCGACGTACTGCAGCAGCCCACCGGGGCCGACCGGCGGGCCCGGGCGGCCGTGGCCGTGCTGTTCCTCACCAACGGGGCCCTGTTCGCCAATCTGCTGCCGCGGTATCCGCAGATCAAGGACGATCTCGGCATCGGGAACGCCGCCTACGGGCTGGCCGTCGCGGCGTTCCCGGCGGGCGCCATGGTCGCCGGCCTGGCGGCGGGGGTGCTCGTCCGCCGGCTCGGCTCGGCGCGGGTCGCGGTGATCGGCACCCTGCTGACCGGCGCGGGAGTCCTCACCGCGGGCCTGGCCGGCTCGGTGGCCGTGTTCGCGGCGGGGCTGTTCCTGGCCGGCGCCATGGACGCGATCACGGACGTCGCGCAGAACGCCCACGGCCTGCGCGTGCAGCGCCGCTACGGACGGTCCATCATCAACTCCTTCCACGCCGTCTGGTCCATCGGCGCCGTCACCGGAGGGGCCATGGCGGCCGGTGCGATCGCACTGGACCTCTCCCGGGGGCAGCACCTGCTCGTCTCGGGCCTGCTGTTCGGGATCGCCGCCTGCGTCGCCCTGCGCCACTGCCTGCCCGGGCCCGACACCGAGCCGGCCGGGGAGGCGGAGGGCGCCGCGGGCGGCGACCCGCGCCGGGAGCGGAACACGACGGGCTCCAGGCGCACGGTGTACGTGCTGGCCGCCCTCGTCCTCATCGCCACCGCCGGCACGCTCGTCGAGGACGCGGGCAACTCCTGGGCCGCGCTGTACCTCGCCGACTCCCTGGACGCGTCGGTGACCCTGGCCGCCTGGGGATTCATCGCCCTGGTCGGCGCGCAGTTCGTCGGCCGCCTGATCGGCGACCGGCTCGTGGACCGGTTCGGCCAGCGGCGGGTGGCCCGCGCCGGCGGGTTCGTCGCCGCGGCCGGCATGGGGCTGGCGCTGGCCGTCCCCACGGTCCCGGGGACGATCCTCGGCTTCGCCGCCGCGGGATTCGGCGTGGCGACCCTCGTCCCCGCGGCGATGCACGAGGCCGACGAACTGCCCGGCCTCAAGCCCGGGTCGGGACTCACCCTCGTCTCCTGGCTCATGCGCCTGGGCTTCCTGTGCTCCCCGCCCCTCGTCGGACTCGTCGCCGACGCGGCCGGCCTGCGCACGGGCCTGCTCGTGGTCCCCCTCGCCGGCCTCCTGGTCATCCTGCTCGCCGGGGTGCTGCGGTCCCGGCGGAGCTGAGCGCCGGGCCGGCCGCGTGGGGCCGGCCCGCTGGTGCGGTCGCGTCGCATCCGGTCGGTCCGCGGCCGGTGCCCGACGCCGGTCCGGGCTCCGTTCCCGCCGGTCACCGGGACACCATGCCGTCCACGACACGAGCGCGTGTACGCATCTCGTCCGTCCGCAACCGCAGGCGCCACCTCGCGGGACCTTTCGGCTTCCGCCTCCGAGCGGGAGCCCCACACGGGCGCGTCCCGCCGGTTACGATCATTTCCATGACGAGCCCGGAGACCACAGACCTGTCGCAGATCAAGGAGGAGTACTCCGTCGAAGGCGGCCTGGACGTCGAGGAGGAGAGCGAGAGCGACACCTCGCCGCCCGAGATCGACCGGCCCTGGAAACCGGAGCAGATCAGGGTCAACAGCAAGCAGTTCTCACTGCGCAACGCCCTCGACATGATCGACGACGGGACCCTGGAACTCGCCCCCGATTTCCAGCGTGGCCGGGTGTGGAAACTGGGGCAGAAGTCACGCCTGATCGAGTCGGTGCTGCTCCAGATCCCGCTGCCCGCCTTCTACTTCGCCGAGGACACGGACGGCGCCATGCGCGTCGTCGACGGGCTCCAACGGTTGTCGACCATCCACGACTTCGTGCGTGGCGGTGAGAAGTCCGGCTTCGCCCTCAAGGGCGTGGAGTATCTCAAGACGGTGGTCGAGGGTGCCCGCTTCGAGGACCTGCCCGCCCCGTGGAAGCGGCGGATCAACAACGCCCAGATCATGGCGCACGTCATCGACCCGACCACGCCGCCGGACGTCATGTACGACATCTTTAAGCGCATCAACACCGGCGGCACGCCGCTGAACGCGCAGGAGATCCGCCACTGCATGAGCAAGGACCGCAGCCGGGACATCCTCAAGCGCATGACGTCGACAGACGAGTTCAACCGGGCGACGAACTGGCGCAACCACATCCGGATGAACGACCGGGAGATGGCGCTGCGGTTCGCCGGTTTCTGGCTGCTCGGTGTCGACGGGTACGCCAAGTACTCCGCCATGGACCCCTTTCTCCAGCACACGACGACCCTGCTGGACGACGAGCGGGCCGTCCCCACCGAGCGTGCGGAACAGCTGATGGCCGACTTCGACCGTGCGATGAAGAACGCCCGGCTGCTGTTCGACGAGTACGCGTTCCGTAAGTGGCCGCTGGGCGTCAACGGCAAGAACCCGATCAACCGCGCGCTGTTCGAGACGTGGTCGATCGTTCTCGCGCGCTACGCGCCGGAGGACCTGGAGCAGCGGCGCGACGCGATCGTCGAGGCCGCCCGCAGGCTCATGACCAGTGACTACACCTACCTGGAAGCCATCACCGCGTCCACCGGCGGGCTGCGCCGCGTGAAATACCGGTTCGAGGAAGCGGCCAAGGCCGCAGAGGCAGGCAAGTGATCACCTCATTACGTGTCCGCAACTTCAAGCGCTTCACCGACGCCTCGTTCGCGCTGCGTCCCCTGACGGTCCTCACCGGTCTCAACGGAACCGGCAAGAGCACCACCATCCAGGCGTTGCTGCTCGCCCGTCAGCTCGCCGAGGCGCCCGGCGGGGGCGGCGGTGTCGTCCAGCTCAACGGGCCCTACGGACTCGCGCTCGGCGAGGCGTCCGAGGTTCTGCACCCCGACGCCCCCGACTCGTGCATCGAGATCGGGCTCGACAGCGACACGGCCGGCCGGGCGGTCACCCACCGCCTTCACGTGCCGGACGAACAGGCCCTGTACCTGCGGGTCCCGGAGGGCACGCCCGACGGTCCGCCCGAGCTGTCCCTGCGCGGCTGCGGATTCACCTACCTGTGCGCCGAGCGCCTCGGGCCGCGCGACCAGCTCGGCGTCTCCGCCGAACACCCCGACCTCATCGGCGTAGGTGTTCAGGGTGAGTACACGGCTCAGGTGCTGGCTCTCAACGAGACCCGGCACGTGCGCGAGGAGCTTCAGCACCCGAGCACGGAAGCCACCCACGGCGTCACCACGTTGCGGACCCAGGTGGAGACCTGGGCGTCCGACATCATCCGCCCGATAAAGATCAACGCCCAATGGCCGCCGGGCATCACCGCGAGCACCATCCGGTTCCAGGAGCCGGGCCTGCTCAGCGAGGCGATCCGGCCGGCCAACATGGGCTTCGGTTTCTCGTACGCCCTTCCGGTCATCGTCGCGGGGCTGCTGACCCGTCCCGGCGATCTGCTGATCGTCGAGAACCCGGAAGCCCACCTGCACCCCGGCGGGCAGTCCAAGCTCGGGCGCTTCCTGGCCCGTGTCGCGGGCAGCGGCGCCCAGGTCGTCGTGGAGACCCACAGCGACCACGTCCTCAACGGGGCGCGCCTCGCGGTCGCGGACGACCGGGTGCTCGACCCCGGGGCGGGAGTCATCCACTACTTCGGCGACGAAGAGGTCGGCACCGTCCCGATCGACTTCCAGGCGAGCGGTGAGCTGACCGAGTGGCCCAAGGGTTTCTTCGACCAGATCGAGCACGACCTCGGGAGGCTGGCCCGTGCCAGGCGCAGGGGGAGGTGAGCCGTACCGGTTCGTCGTGGACGAGTCGTCCTTCGACTTCCGGGGGCTCACGGAGGAGCAGCTGACCGACGCGCTCGACGATTTCAGTGACTCTCTCGCCGAGTTAGGCGAGAGCCGTCCGGTCGCGGTGTCGCCCTGGTGGGCCGAGGCCGAGTGCGCGGACGGACAACAGCTGTACCAGGTGCTCTACGAGGGCGCACCGCCGAAGGCCGGCCGGGACGCCCGGCTGCGGATGCAGAGTCTCATGGACCGCTGCCCGATCTGGGACACGGATCTTCCAGGACTGCCCGACGAGGTGGAGCTGGACGGTACGGCCAGAGAGATGGCCTGGTCGCTCGGCTACGCGCTGGTGCGGACCGGCGAAGGCAGTACCGTCGGATGCCTGGTGTTCCCCCG
This sequence comes from Streptomyces sp. 12E, assembly GCF_055633275.1. Lineage (NCBI taxonomy): Bacteria > Bacillati > Actinomycetota > Actinomycetes > Kitasatosporales > Streptomycetaceae > Streptomyces > Streptomyces sp. 12E. The sequence goes on from NZ_JBVNCJ010000001.1 coordinate 5,676,907, forward strand.
CGGCGACGCCCCGAGAGGCTGGCGGAAGGTGTCGACGGCCACGGCCGAGGCATCCGTGTACTTCTTCGGTGATCCGTCCGCGCTTCCCGGCTTCTGGAGAGAGCTGTTCCGCCGGGAGAACGTGGCGGAGCACGACTTCTTCGCGCGCGCCCGCGAGGCCTTCCCCGAACTGGTCTTCGCGGAGTCCCTGACCTTCAACAAATTCGACGGCTCCTACCTCGTCATGCGGGACTGGGTCGTCGATGTCCTCTGCGTGGTGCACGACCACTTCGCCGACGCCTACGCGGCCAACCCGGGCAACACCCGGGCCGTGCAAGCCGCGCTCGGCAACCACGGACTCGATCTGTCACCCGAGAGCCCCAACACCCGGTCCAAGCCGAAGATCATGAAGCAGCGTGACGTCAAGCACGAGAACGAGACCTACCGTTGCGAATGGCACGGCAAGGAGAAGCCCGACCGCAACAGGATCCACTTCAGCCTGCCCGACCAACGGCTCGGCGGCCGCATCCTCATCGGTATCTTCACTGCTCATCTCGATCTCGAGTGACCGGCCGATCAGGAACGTGGTGACCGGGAACAGCAAGCCACAGGTGCAGGGTCCCTGATCGGCCGGCGTCAGTTCGTCGGCCGTTTCGATGCCCGCCGTCCGTACCGCCGCGCGGTAGGACTCCTCGGGCGGGCAGTAGCGGTGCTCCGTGATGCAGTGGATCACCAGGTTCGGCGCCGCGGCGTCACCGCGCGCACCGAACTCGCCGCCCTGGCGCTCGCCGATGCCGCACCGTGACCCGGCTCCGTGACCCGGCTCCGTGACCCGGCACGGCGCCGCTCGGCCCGACGCCAGAGGTTACGACGTGACCACCAGGACCGAGACGACGTCGCCGGCGGCGGAGCGGCCGAGCCACACCGGCCACGTCCCGTCGCCCCCGGTGTGGAACGACACCAGGTCGCTTCCCGTCGTCTCGTCGACGGCGTGGGGGTGACCGGCGCCGAGGGACACGCACGTGTCGTCGTCCGGTTCCTCGCAGGAGCGCCCCACCTTCCCGGGCAGCGTGATCCCCGCCTGTGACAACGGCTCCGGCGGGAGCGGCGACGCGGGCGCCGGTGAGGCGACCGAGGGCGGTCGGCGTGTCCGCCGCCGCGCCCCCGTACCACCCCTGCTCCCGGTTCATTCCATCAGGCAGTACGGGCCGTTTTCCCTGTGCCGGGGACCCCTCTTCTCCCAGGATCGACATGCGGCGGACGCAGTCGTTCCGGTGCGCCGCGCGGTCCGGCTGGAGCGACGGAACAGGAGAGGGGAACGGCATGCATCTGACCCCGCACGAGCAGGAGCGCCTGCTGGTCCACGTGGCGGCGGACGTCGCCGCGCGGCGCCGGGAGCGCGGGCTGCCGCTGAACTACCCGGAGGTCATGGCGCTGCTGACGGCGCACGTCTACGAGGAGGCGCGGGCCGGGGCGACGGTCGACTCGGTGATGGAGTCCGGGCGCCACGTGCTGCGGCGCGACGAGGTCATGGACGGCGTACCGGAGATGATCACCAACGTCCAGGTGGAGGCGACGTTCCCGGACGGGACGAAGCTGGTGACCATCCACGACCCGTTCGACGAGGCGGACACCGAGGTGGACGTCCACCCGGGGAAGCGGGAGCTGCTGCCGGACGAGGACAAGTACCGGATCGCGTTCAACAAAGGCGCGAGGCCCGTGCCGTTGGAGGTGTCCAACCCCGCGGACCGTCCGATCCAGGTGGGCTCCCACTTCCACTTCGCCGAGGCCAACGAGGAGCTGTGCTTCACCCGCGAGGACGCCCACGGGATGCGGCTGCACATCGCCGCCGGCACCTCCGAACGGTTCGAGCCCGGCGACGCGCGCACCGTGATGCTGGTGCCCATCGCCGGGGAGCGGACCGTCAAGGGACTCCAGGCCGACAAGAGCGAGGAGGACCTCGATGCCTGACGCGATCGACGACGGGAACGCGAAGCCCTGGGACCCGCTGACGCGCTCCCGCTACGCCGACCTGTACGGCCCGACGAAAGGCGACCGAATCCGGCTCGCCGACACCAACCTCCGGCTGAGGATCGACGCGGACTGGAGCGGCGGGCCGGGCCGCAGCGGCGACGAGATGGTCTTCGGCGGCGGCAAGGTGATCCGCGAGTCCATGGGGCAGTCGCACATCCCGCGCAGGGACGGGCGCAAGCCGGTGGACACGGTGATCACCGGGGCGCTGATCCTGGACCACTGGGGTGTGGTCAAGGCCGACGTCGGACTGCGCGACGGCCGGATCCAGGCGATCGGCAAGGCGTACAACCCGGAGACCATGACGCCGCCCGGCAACACCGACCCGCGCGCGTCGGCCTTCGTCGTGGGGCCCGAGACGGAGGTGATCGCCGGCCAGGGGCGCATCCTGACCGCCGGCGGCGTCGACACACACGTGCACTTCCTGTGCCCCGGCCAGATCCACGAGGCCCTCGCGTCGGGCGTGACCACCCTGATCGGCGGCGGCACCGGGCCCGCCGAGGGCAGTACGGCCACCACCGTGACGCCCGGAAAGTGGCACATCCAGCGGATGTTCGAGGCGCTCGACGCCTTCCCGGTCAACATCGGCCTGCTCGCCAAGGGCAGCACCGTCTCCGAGGAGGCGCTGCGCGACCAGGTCGCGGCCGGCGCCCTCGGCTTCAAGATCCACGAGGACTGGGGCGCGACCCCGGCCGTGATCGACGCGGCCCTGAACGTGTGCGAGGAGACCGGGGTCCAGGTCGCCCTGCACGCCGACTCCCTGAACGAGTCGGGCTTCGTGCACCACACCTTCGCCGCGACCAAGAAGAACCGCCGGACCAAGGACACCGCCGACTACCGCGGCCTGCACGTCTTCCACATCGAGGGCGCCGGCGGCGGTCACGCCCCCGACATGATCAGCCTGGCGGGCAAGCCGAACGTGCTGCCCGCGTCGACCAACCCCACCCGGCCCTTCACGGTCAACACCGTGAAGGAACACGTCGACATGATGATCGTCTGCCACCACCTCAATCCGGAGGTCGAGGCGGACATGGCGTTCGCCGACTCCCGGATCCGGCCCTCCACCATGGCCGCCGAGGACCTGCTGCACGACATGGGCGCCATCTCGATGATGTCCTCCGACGCCCAGGCCATGGGCCGCATCGGCGAGATGATCCTGCGGACCTGGCAGACCGCGCACGTCATGAAGTCCCGCTACGGCCACCTGCGCGAGGACGACGCCGACGCGGACAACTTCCGGGCCCGGCGCTACGTCGCCAAGTACACCATCAATCCGGCCATCACCCACGGCATCGACCACGAGGTCGGCTCGGTCGAGAACGGCAAACTCGCCGACCTGGTCCTGTGGGAGCCGAAGTTCTTCGGCGTGAAACCCCACATGGTCATCAAGGGCGGCCAGATCGCCTACGCGCAGATCGGCGACGCCAACGCCTCCATCCCCACCCCGCAGCCCTATCTGCCGCGCCCGGTCTGGGGCTTCCAGGGCCGCTCCCCGGCGGCGAACTCCTTCAACTTCGTCGCCGAGGCCGCCCTCGACGGCGAACTCTCCCCGAGAGGACTGCTCAAGCCGCTGCGCGCGATCCGCTCCACCCGGGGCGTCACCAAGGCCGACATGGTGCACAACAACGGCCTCCCGGAGATTGACATCGACCCCGACACCTTCGACGTCACCATCGGCGGCGCCACCACCTCCGACGTCCGCACCACCGTCGACGGGCAGGAGGTCGGACGGAACTACGCCACGGAACTGCCCATGGCCCAGCGGTACTTCCTGTTCTGACCCCCGGCCGGGGCCGGCCGGCCCCGGCCCTCATGCGAAAGGCGGGCCATGAGCCGCACCGCCCTGCTCCTCCTGGCCGACGGCCGCTTCCCCGCCGGCGGGCACGCCCACTCCGGCGGGATGGAGGCCGCCGTCGCCTCCGGACGCGTGCACGACACGACCGGACTGGAGGCGTTCTGCCGTGGGCGGCTGCACACCGCCGGACTGACCGCGGCCGGTCTCGCCGCCGCGGCCGCCACCGGACACGACGCCCTCGCCCTGGACGAGGCCGCAGACACCCGCACCCCCGTACCGGCCCTGCGCGGCGTCGCCCGCCGTCTCGGCCGACAGTTGATGCGCGCCGCCCGCGCCACCTGGCCCAGCGCCGAACTCGACCACCTCGCCGGTCACCGGCCCCAGGGCGCCCACCAGCCGGTCGTCCTCGGCGTCACGGCCCGCGCCGCCGGACTCACCCCGCTCGACGCCGCCCACGCCGCCGCCTACGAGAGCGTCGGCGGCCCGGCGACCGCGGCGGTCCGCCTGCTGAGCCTCGACCCGTTCGAGGCCACCGCGGTCCTGGCACGGCTCGCCGACGAGTGCGACACCGTCGCCGGCGCCGCGGCCGGCGCGGCGCGGCGCGTCGCCGCCGAGGGCGTCGCCGTCCTGCCCGCCGCGTCCGCCCCGCTGCTGGACATCACCGGCGAGCAGCACGCCGCCCGGCCCGTCCGCCTCTTCGCCTCCTGACCCGCCTCCACCGCACCGACCTGGAGCCCCCGTGCATCTGGACCATCCCGTGACCCTGCCGCACCGCCACACCCACAGCGCCGATCCCCGGCGCCCGGACGGCAGCCGCCGCGCCCTGCGGATCGGCTTCGGCGGGCCGGTCGGCTCGGGCAAGACCGCGACCGTGGCCGCGCTGTGCCGCACCCTGCGGGACCGGCTGTCCCTCGCCGTGGTCACCAACGACATCTACACCCAGGAGGACGCGGCCTTCCTGCGCCGGGAGGCCGTGCTGCCGCCGGAGCGCATCACCGCCGTGGAGACCGGCGCCTGCCCGCACACCGCCATCCGCGACGACATCTCCGCCAACCTCGAAGCCGTCGAGCAGCTCGAACAGGACCTGGGCCCGCTCGACCTGATCCTCATCGAGTCCGGGGGAGACAACCTCACCGCGACCTTCTCCCGCGGACTCGCCGACAGCCAGGTCTTCGTCATCGACGTGGCCAGCGGCGACGACATCCCGCGCAAGGGCGGCCCCGGCATCACCACCGCCGACCTCCTCGTGGTCAACAAGACCGACCTGGCGCCGTACGTGGGGGCCGACCTGGACGCCATGAGGGCCGACACCCGCAGACAGCGGGGGGACCTGCCGTACGCCTTCACCAGCCTGACCGCGGCCGACGGCATCCGCCCGGTCGCCGAGTGGGTCACCGGGCGCCTCGCCGCCTGGCGCGCCGGGGTCACCGGGTGACGGCCCCCGCCCAGGCGCGGGCCGGGGACCCTCCGGCGCCCCGTGCCCACCCCGCCGGCGTCCGCGCCACCGCCCGGCTGAGGGCCGCCCACAACGGCCGCGCCACGACCCTCCCCCTGCTGCACAGCGACGGCCCCTTCCACCTGCGCCGGCTGCGGCCCCGCGGGGAGCGGGCACGGGTCTGCGTGCTCGGCGCGATGAGCGCACCGCTCGGCGGGGACAGACTCGCGCTCGACGTCACCGTGGGGGCGCGCGCCCGGCTGGAGGTGACCACGTCCGCCGCCACCATCGCCCTGCGCGGCTCCACCACGGACCCGGCCACCTACGACGTACGGCTCGCCGTCGGCGAGCACGCGTCGCTGCACTGGCTTCCCCGGCCGCTGATCAGCGCGCGGGGCAGTGCCCTGCACCAGACCTGCCGGGTGGAACTCGCCGCGACCTCCCGGCTCCTGCTGCGCGAGGAACAGCTCCTCGGACGGAGCGCCGAGCCGCCGGGCCGGCTGTCCGCCCGCCTGACCGTACGACGAGACGGCCGGCCCGTCCTCGACCAGCACACCGTCTACGGGGCCCCGGCCCCGGCGTGGGACGGACCCGCCGTGCTGGGCGGTCACCGGGCGGCCGGTCAGCTCCTCCTCGTCGGCCCCGAGCCGGCGCCGCTGCCGGAGCCCGTCCTCCTCGGCGACCCGGAACGCGGACACTGCGTACTGGCGCCGCTCGCCGACGGCGCGGTCCTCCTCGCCACCGCCGTCGCCCCGGACCCCTCCCGGCTCCGCGGTCTCCTCGACGCCGCGCTCGCCCGCGTGTCCGGCGCGGCCGCGTCGCCGTGAGAACGGGGCACGATCGGCGGCCGCCGCCTACCGGACAGTAAGTGTGCAGACTCCACAGTCGAGTTGTGAAGGTTGGATGGATGGGGACACTCCGGTCGCGGGAAGTAACGGTTCCGATTCGGAATGATCGTGCGGCGTCGGAAACGGGGATCCGAAACGCTCACGTCCATAGGATCTCCGTGTGCTCGTTCAGCACTTGAGACGACTGGCGTGACTCTTCCAGCACGCATCACGTGTGAACACATCTCGCGTGTCCCGTTGCGGGTCCCGCCGGAGGGGAAATCTGTGTTTGCTCTTCATTCCGCGTCCGCCATGACCGGGCGACGCACCACCGCACGACGCGCCGCCGCAGGGGCGGCCACGGCCGGCCTGCTGACCATGGGCCTGCTCGCCGGTGCGGGCAACGCCGTCGCCGACGAGGGCGACGTCCACCACCAGGGGGGTGCGGTCGCCACGCTCGACGGCCTGAAGACGTACGACTCGGCCCGTCTGGACCTCGGCGACGGCAAGACCAAGAACATCGCCGCCGGCCTGTTCGAGATGAGCGTCGAGGGCAGCGGCCGTCTGCAGTCGTACTGCATCGACATCCACAACCCGACCCAGAACAAGGCGAAGTACCTGGAGACCCCCTGGGCCCAGACCTCGCTCGGCGCCAACGAGAACGCGGGCAAGATCCTCTGGATCCTGCAGAACTCGTACCCGCAGGTCGGCGACCTGACGTCGCTCTCCCAGAAGTCGGGTGCCGACGGACTGACCGCCAAGACCGCGGCGGCCGGCACCCAGGTGGCCATCTGGCGCTTCTCGGACGGGGCGAAGGTCGAGGCCCGCGACGCGCAGGCCGAGAAGCTCGCCGACTGGCTCGAGGCCCAGGCCCAGAACCTCCAGGAGCCGAAGACCTCCCTCACCCTGGAGCCCAACGCGGTCTCCGGCAAGGCCGGAGGCAAGCTCGGCCCGGTGACGGTGCGCACCGACGCCGGTCAGGTCTCCGTCGCCGCGTCCGCCGACGCCGCCGGGGCCGGGGTCAAGGTGACCGACAAGGACGGCAAGGCCCTCACCTCCGCCGGCGACGGCACCGAGCTGTACTTCGACGTTCCCGAGGGGACGGCCGACGGGTCGGCCGCGCTGACGGTGCGGGCGACCACCGAGATCCCGGTCGGCCGCGCGTTCGCGAGCCCCAGCAAGAGCCAGACGCAGATCCTCGCCGGCTCCAGCGAGTCCGCGGTCACGGCCGACGCGACCGCGAACTGGGCCGCCAAGGGCGCCATCCCCTCGGTCACGGCGGAGAAGAACTGCGTCGAGGGCGGCGTCGACGTCACCGCGGGCAACGAGGGCGACGCCCCGTTCACCTTCGAACTCGCGGGCGCCCAGCACACGGTCGAGCCGGGCGGGACCAAGACGGTGACCGTCCCGGTCGACGAGGACGCGGCGTACGACTTCACCATCACCGGTCCGAACGGCTTCTCGGAGCGTTTCCAGGGCGTCCTGGACTGCAAGACCCAGGGCACCCCGGCCCCGGGAACCGAGACGCCGGGCACCGACGGTGACACCCCGTCCTCGGCCCCCAGCCCGGCCGGCGGCTCCTCCGAGGACACGACCGGCGGCTCCTCCGAAGGCACGGCCGGCGGCGAGGGCGACCTCGCGAACACCGGCAGCTCCAGCGCCACGCCGGTGATCGCGGGCATCGCGGTGGCCCTCGTGGCCGCGGGCGGTGCGGCGATGTTCTTCCTGCGCAGGAAGAAGGCGGCCACCGGGCAGTGACCGGCCGCTGACCCCGTGGACGGGCCCGGCACGCGCGACGCGCGTGCCGGGCCCGTCCCGTCGTGATGGTGCCGGGAGATCCGCTCCCGTCGGACTACTCCGGCACCAAGGCCTACCTGAGCCACCTCACCCGGCTCCTGCGGACGGAACTCGGCCGCAAGAAGGTGCGCGTGTCCACCGTCGAGCCCGGCATGGTCGACACCGAACTGCCCGACCACGTCACCGACCCGGACGCCTCCCGGCTCATGGCCGACCTGCTGCGGCAGATCGACTGCCTCCAGTCGGAGGACATCGCCGAGACGGTGGCGTTCATCGCCTCGGTCCCCCGTCACGTGAACCTGACGGAGATCACCGTCCTCCCCACGGAACAGGCCGTCTGACGCCGCCGCCCGGAACCGGGCGCGCGCTGCCCCGGAGGGATGACCGGCGGCCGGGTTCAGCGGGGCGCCGGGCTGGGGGTCCGGTCGGGTTCGCGGTCCTCGGGCGCGGGGGCGGACGCGGTGGCGGCGGGACGGGGGATCGCGAGGGCGCACAGGGCGCCCGCGAGGACCACGGCGACGCCGATCCAGATGCCCGGCTTCATGCCGTCGACGAACCCCTGCGCGGTGCGGTCGTCGCCGTAGCGCATGAAGACGCTGCTCAGGACGGCCGTGCCGAGGGCGCCGCCGATCTCGCGGACGGTGCTGTTGGCGCCGGACGCCTTCCCGCGGTGCCGCGGCCCGACCGCGCCCAGCACCACCGCCGCCGTCGGTGCGAAGACCAGCCCCATGCCGATGCCGGCGACGACCATGGCGCCGACCATGCGCGCGTACGGGGTGTCCGACGTGGCCACCAGGTTGATCCAGGCCAGTCCGGCCGCCTGGAGGAAGAGGCCGAGCGCCATCAGCCGTCCGCCGCCCACCCGGTCGGTCAGGGCCCCGGCGGCCGGCGCGACGAACATCGGCATCAGGGTCCAGGCCAGCGTGAGCACACCGGCCTCCAGCGGGGTCCGGACCGGCGCGACCTGGAAGAACTGCGCCAGCAGGAAGATCGACCCGAAGACGCCGAAGTACATGCTCGCGGAGACCAGGTTGGAGAGGACGAAGGTCCGCTCGCGGTAGAAGGAGAGCGGGAGCAGCGGCTGGGCCGCCCGGCGCTCCCACAGCACGAACAGGGTCAGCAGGACGGCTCCGCCGGTGAACGCGGACAGGACGGGGCCCGAACCCCAGCCCTCCTGCTCGCCGTTCACGATCGCCCAGACGACCGCGAGGAGTCCCGCCGTGGCGAGGAGCATGCCGGGCAGGTCGAGCCGGGTGCCGGCCAGGGAGCTCTCCCGGAGCACGGACAGCACCAGCGGGACCGCCACCAGGCACACCGGGACGTTGATCCAGAAGATCCACTGCCAGTCCAGGCCGTCGACCACCGCACCGCCCACCACGGGCCCGAACGCCACGGCCGTACCGCTGACCGCGGACCACAGTCCGAGGGCGAGGTTGCGCTTCTCCTCCGGCACCTCCTCCGCGAGCAGCGTCAGCGACAGCGGCATCACGGCCGCCGCGCCGATCCCCTGCAGCGCCCGCATGAGGATGAGCTGTCCGCTGCTGTCGGCGAGGCCGCAGCCGACCGAGGCCAGGGTGAACAGCGCGATGCCGGCCACGAAGACCCGGCGCCGGCCGAACCGGTCACCCAGTGCCGCCCCGGTCAGCAGCAGACAGGCGAAGCTGAGGACGTAGGCGTTGACGAACCACTGCAGGTCCTCGGTGGACGCGTCGAGGTCGACGGCCATGGCCCGCAGCGCGGTCGTCACCACCAGGTTGTCGAGCGCGACCATGAACATCGGCAGACTGCATGCGAGGATGACCGACCATAACGGCCTTTTGAGAGTGCTCATGACAATACCCCCGTCGCATGGGAAGGGTGAGCCGGCCGGCTCGACCCGTAATGGATAGTAGTGCGATCCGTTATCCGTTAGCTAGTGAGTGCCAGTGAGTAAGTGAGGCTCGGTGAAGATCTCGGAACTCAGCCGCCGCAGCGGCGTCTCCATCCCCACGATCAAGTACTACCTGCGGGACGGTCTGCTGCCCCCGGGACGGGCGACGGCCGCCAACCAGGCCGACTACGGCGAGGAACACCTGCGCCGCCTGCGTCTCGTCCGCACCCTGGTCGGCGTACGGCGGCTGCCGGTGGGGACGGTGAAGGAGATCCTGGGCGCCATCACGGAGCAGGGCGGCGACCTGCACCAGATCTTCGGCATCGTGACCGACGCCCGCCCCGCCACCCAGCAGCAGAAGCAGGCGCGGGAGCGGGAGAGGCAGGAGGCGGACGAGGAGACGGGCGGTGTCGCCGACGCGCGCGAGCTGGTCGCCGCGATGGGCTGGGACGTGCACCCCGGCACCGCCGCCGTCCGGAGCCTCGGTGAGGTCCTGGACGCCCTGTCGGACATGGACGCGGGCATCGACTGGCGGTCCCTGCTGCCCTACGCGCGGCTGGCGGACCGCATCTCGGAGCTGGACGTCCAGCAGATGGACGGCGTCTCCGACGTGCTGGAGCTGGCCGAACGCGCGGTCCTGGTCTCGGTCCTCCTGGAACCGGCGCTGCTGGCCATGCGCCGCCTCGCCCAGGAGGACAAGTCGGCCCGCCTGTTCAGGACCGGCCCGGAGGAAGGGGGGGAGGGGTGACGGAGGCCGGGCGTACCGCCTGCCGTCGGACCGGTTCCGGCGGTCCGCCCCGGTCTTCGGACCGGGTGGGGCGCCTCCGGCCTGCGGAGGGAGGATCGGACGTCCGCGTCGCACCGGAGTCCCGAAGCGCTTCCGCTCCACCCCCTGGCTCACCGCGGCCCTCGTCCCCAGCGGCGTCGCGCTGCTGTGCGTCGGCGTGCACGGCGTCCTGAGGACACGGGGAGCCGTGCCCGCGCAGCCGCCGTCGACGGGGGCCGCCCACCGGCGGGAACCCTCCCCGCCTCGTGCCCGGACCGGGAGCGCGGCGGCGGTCCGCCGCTCGTCCCGTGACACCGCCGGAGGGGCTTCCGCACGGGATGTTCGTGCGGAAGCCCCTCCGGCGGCAGCGGGCCGCGGTCACTCGGGACCGCCCACCGCGGCCGTCGGCGCCGCCTCACCGGGAGCCTCCCGCTCCTCGAAGCGGACCCGCCACGAGCACACCGCCACCAGCACGGCGGACGCCGCGACCACCGCCATGCCGGTGGTCAGGTCCGTGCGGCCGGCGACGAGACCGATCACCGCCGGGCCCGCCAGGAGACCGGTGGTGCCCATGGCGGCGACCAGGGCGAGGGCGCCCGGGCCCTCCGTGGCGGCGGCGACGTAGAGACACGGGGTCACCGTCGCCATGCCCAGGCCGACGCAGGCGAAGCCGATCAGCGCGGGCCAGGTGCCGCCGGTCAGCAGGGCGAGGGCGAGACCGGCGCCGGCCGCCGTGCTGCCCACCCGCACCATGCGCGCGTCGCCCCACCGGCCGCGCCAGCCGTCGCCCAGCAGCCGGGCCAGCACCATCATCACCGAGACGACGGCGATGCCCAGCGGCGCCAGCCGCCCCGACGCACCGGTCTCCTCCGTCAGGTAGAGCGCCGACCAGTCGTTCATGGCGCCCTCGACGACCGTGCCGAACACCATCGCGCAGCCCAGCCAGAGCGCCGTGCGCGAGGCGCCCGTCAGGCCCTTCAGCCCCTTCCGCCCGTCCTTCGCCGGCCGCTCCCCGGCGGGAGGCGCGGGGGCGTCGGTGAGCACCCGGGGCCGGGAACCGGCCAGCAGCAGCACCCCCAGCACCGCCGCCACGGCGAAGTGCGCGGTCACCGAGTGCGTCACGGTGTTCACCCCGGAGGCCAGCAGCGCGCCCCCGAGCGAGCCCCCGCTGAACGTCGCGTGCAGCTGGGCCATCGCGGCCCGCCCGTAATGGGACTCCAGGGCGGCGCCCTGCGCGTTCATGGCGACGTTCAGACAGCCGACGGCCACCCCGTCGACGAAGATCACCAGCAGGGCGAGCGGATAACTGCCGGCCGCGGCCAGCACGGGCAGCACCGCCACCAGGCCCAGCGCGGACCAGAGCGCCAGCCGCCGGGCGCCCAGCCGCCGCATCAGCGGGGCGACCAGGGGGAAGGACACCGCCGCCCCGACACCGGCGGCCATCAGCAGCAGCCCCACCTCCGTCCCGCCCAGGTCGAAGCGGTCCTTGAGGGCGGGCAGCCGGGAGGCCCAGGTGGCGTACTGGAAGCCGAGGAAGGAGAACAGGGCGGCGACCGCCAGTTGGTCACGGCGGAAGTCGCCGAGGGTGGGCGGCATGGACGTCAGATCCCCTCTTCCGGACCGCCGGAGCGGTCGTGACGGACAGGGCGGGACAGGTAGACGGCGCCCTCGCCGTACCCCCCGCCGAGCTCGGCCCCCGGCTCGGGCCGGTAGCCGTGACCGGCCCAGAAGCCCGCCGTCCCGCCGACGGCGACCAGGGAGATCCGCTCGTACGACGACCGCCTCGCGACCGCCGTGAGGTGACGCAGCAGTCTGCTGCCCAGCCCTCTGCCGCGCAGGTCGTCCGCGATCACGAGGTCGTGCAGGTGCAGGTTGCGGGAGTCGTACGCCCGCTCCTCCGGCCGGGTCAGGTCCGGGCAGCGCAGCCGCGGGTAGGGCAGGGCGAGCACATAGCCGGCGACACGGTCGCCGGTCTCCAGGACGAAGCAGGTCGCGGGGGAGGCCCGGCCCCGGGAACGGAGCGCCTCGATCCCCTCGGACAGCGAGGCCGGCGCGTACGCCCCGGCCTCCAGCGCGGCGATCCGCGGCCAGTCGTCCTCGGCGACCGGGCGCACGCGGACGTCCGGGCCGTCACCGCCCACGCAGACGCGGGGGAGCGGGTCGAAACCGTTGAAGCCCTCGGTCGTGTAACTGGCGGCGTACGCGCCCGCCGACAGCACCCAGACGGGGTCGCCCGACGCGACCGCCCCGGGCACCCGCACCCGGCGGTGCTCGTGGGCGTAGGCGTCGTCGCTGTCGCAGGTGGGGCCCGCGACGACGGCCGGCACCAGGTCCGCGCCGGCCGCGTCCGGATGGGACGGGAAGACCAGCGGGTACCGCACCTCGTCCATCTCGTACAGCCCGTTGAACTTGCCGCAGCTCAGGTACAGCCAGTGCTCCCGCTCCCCGTCCGGCCGGCGGCGGGACGTCAGCCGGGAGACGTGCGCCCGGACCGCGCCGTGGTCGGCCACCAGATGGCGGCCCGGTTCGACGACGAAGTCCAGGGGACGGGGGGAGAGGGACGCCAGCCGCTCCATGCCCTCGCGGAGCACGGCGAAGATCTTGTCCAGCGGCGGGTCGAGCCGTTCGCCCCGGCGGTCGGCGTAACCGAGCGCCGGCAGACCGCCGCCGAGGTTGACGTGGTCCGGCACGATCCCGCGGCCGTGCAGCGCCGTGAGCACCTCGGCGAGGGCCGCGAACGCCTGCCGCCACGCCTCGGCGGTCATCTGCTGCGATCCGACGTGCACCGAGAGGCCGGCGGGGACCAGCCCCGCGTCCCGCGCGCTCTCCAGCACCCGTAAGGCGTCGTCCGCCGAGCACCCGAACTTCCGGCTCAGCCCCCACAGCGCGCCCTCGCCGCTGGTGGCCAGCCGGCAGAACACCCGGGCGCCCGGGGCGTGTCCGGCCAGCGCCGTCACGTCCTCCACGCTGTCCGTGGCGAAGTCCCGGACGCCGAGCCGGTACGCCCGCGCGATGTCCCGGTCCGACTTCACGGTGTTGCCGTAGTGGACCCGGTGCGCGGGCACGCCCGTGGCCAGCGCCCGGGCGATCTCCCCGGGGCTCGCCGCGTCGAAACCGGCGCCCCGGCCGGCCAGCCGGGCCAGGACCTCCTCCACGGGGCACGCCTTCATCGCGAACCGCACGTCCACTCCGGGCAGTTCCGCGGTCAGCGCGTCGTACCGGGCGGCGATCCCGTCCAGGTCGTAGACGAGCGCGTCCCCGGTGGCGGCCGCGAGGGCGGCGCGCAGGGCCGCGGTCACCGGAGCGCGCCCCGGCTCGCGTGCACCAGGGCCTCCCAGGCGCCGATCAGCAGCACGAAGTCCTCGGTGTCCAGCGCGGCCTCGTCCAGCAGCCGCTCCCGGTCCGCCGTCAGGCCGCGCGCGAACTCGGCGTACTTCCCGCCCAGCCGGCCGTACGCCGCCGCGACCGTGTCCAGCCGCCGCTCGTTCTCCGTACGGTCCAGCCGCACGCTCTCGGCGAGGAACGCGGCGAACGGCGCGGGGTCCAGCCGCCCGCTCTCGTCCAGCAGCGCGGAGCCCGCGTCGGCCATCCGCTCGTAGACGTAGTGCAGGTACAGCATCGACAGCAGGAACTTCACGAACCGCGTCTGGTACGCCAGGAAGCCGGCGTGGGTGCGGCGCTCCCCGGTGTAGAAGTTCTCGATGTGCCGGTTGTGCACGACGCCGGGCAGCGCGGCGTCGTGCACGGCGTGGATGAGGAAGTAGTCGCTGCCGATGGTCGCGGTGGCGGGCGGCAGCGGCAGCCGCTCGTACACGTCCCGGTCGAAGGCGATGTTCGACATGTCGACGCGCATCGGGTCGACCAGCGTGAGCGTCGAGCGGTCGCCCGTGAAGGGCAGCGTCCCGGCGCCCTTGAAGGACTCCTCGACCAGCTCCCGCTTCTGCTCGGCGGACCAGTGACCGGGTGCCCACAGGGCGACGACCTCGTCGTACACGTCCTTGTCGAGCTCCCGGATGCCGCCGATGTCGACGGAGAGCTCCCCGATGAAGGAGGCGCCCACCATCGACACGGGCCGATGGGCGAGCGCGGGGTCGAGCACCACCTCCGTCACCCCGCCGGTGGCCTCGGCGGCGCGCTTGCCCAGGGAGGTCAGCTCGTGGTGGATCGGGTGGACGGGCTCGCCGCCGAAGACCTGATAGCCGCAGTCGGAGTCCCGCCGGTGCAGCGAACGGCAGCCCAGCGCCGCCGCGACGAGGAACGCCCGGTTGGTGCAGGCGCCGTAGGAGAGCGCGTCCGGGAGCATGAGGTCGAGGATCCGCTCCGGCTCCGGGAGCGCGGCCCGGTCGACGGCGCCCCGCAGGAAGTCCCGCTGGGCGGACTCGTCGAGGTGGTGCACGACGACGCCCGCGGTCCCGGGAAGCGCGGCGACCGCCCGGGCGTGGACCTCGCGGGTCCGCTCGTCGGAGGAGTCGAGGATCAGCAGGTGCACCTCGACGTCGAAGTGCCGGGCGGCGTACGAGGCCTCCCCGCCGATGGCGGCGATGGTCGCGGAGCACTCCCGGTCGGTGGGGAGGCTCAGGCATATCCGGTGCACGTCGGCTCCCCCGCTCATCGGGTCCGCCCGTGCCAGGAGTCCAGTCCCAGCAGCTTCCGGCCCAGGCCGTCGAGTTCGGCGGGGCCGTAGCGCAGTGACTCGTGCTTCACGGCGTCGCCCAGCAGGGTCGCGTTCCACTCCGGGGTGCTGAGCGTGCGCCAGGACTCCACCCGGGAGCGGCGCAGCTCCTCGTGCTCCTCGAGGGCGGGCATCATCGACAGGTACTGCACCGCGCGCACCCCGTCGGCCGAGGTGTTGGGAGCCACGCCGTGCGCCAGCATCCCGTTGAAGATCAGCAGGTCACCGGCGCTGAGCGAGGGCCGGACGACCGGGAACTCGGTGCGGTCGGCACCCGGACGGATCGGGTCCCGGCCGGCGGGCTGTGCGACCTTCCACTCCTCGAACCGGCGGAAGAGCTCCGGGGAGCACTGGAAGCCGCCGTGGCCGGGTTCCGTGTCGGTGAGCGCGACGATGCCCTGCACCCGCTGCGGCGGCACGCTCGCCGTGGTGTCCACGTCCCAGTGCAGCTCGATGTCGAAACCCTCGTCGGTGGGGTCGATGAGGGAACGCGAACGGTTCCCCACATTGGGCGGGTTGAGGTTGAGCCGGTCCAGGGTGACCCACAGCTCCTCGCAGTCCCAGACGTCCACGAAGGCGTCGTACACCCGCCGGGTCTGCCGGCTGTCCCAGATCAGCTGGTGCTGGTACGCCTCGACGAAGCCGTAGACGAACAGGTCCCGGTCCAGGTCCGAGCGGAAGGCGCGCTCCTCGTACCAGGTCTCGGGGCGCTGCGGGTCCAGGCCCTGGAACTCCCAGGCGAACTCCAGCAGCAGCTTGGCCGCGTCGGGGGAGATCGCCTCCGGCACCACGACGTAGCCGTGGTTCTGCCAGGACGCGAACTGCTCCTCGGAGAGCACCCGCAGCGGCAGGTCCTTGGACAGATGCCGCAGCTGCGTCCCGGCGAGGTAGGTCTCACCGTCGGCGCTGAAGTAGGGGCGCTCGGAGGCGGCGCGGTGTAAGAAACGGTGGTGCGTCGTCATGCGGTACTCCGGAGATCGGGATCACTCACGGCGTGCGGGCGGAGGGAGGGGGCGGCGGAGAGCCGGTGCCGCGACGGCCCGGCGCGCCTCGGGGAACCTCGCGGCGGCGGTGTCCGCGGGCGCGTCGGCCGGCCGCGGCGCGCGCGCCGCGGCCACCCGTGTGACATCGATGTCGCCCTGGGCGCCGGATGCGCCGTCAACTGGTTCAGACCAATGGGATAGTGGACTGGACCAATGCGACGTGTCAAGGTGCTTCCTTTCGGCGTGGCACCTCAACTCCCTTTTTTCAAAGCCTTGTTGAGCGGGAATCCCCCGGTCGGGGCCCCGGACGCGTCAACGTCGCGGTGAACTTGTAGCGCGAGCCCCGGTACACCGAGCGGACCCACTCGACCGGCGTTCCCGTCTCGTCCCGCGAGTGGCGGGACAGCAGCAGCATCGGCAGGCCCACGTCCGTGGCGAGCAGCCCCGCCTCCCGGGGCGTCGCCGGGCAGGTCTCGATGGTCTCGTCGGCCTCCGCCGGCCGTACGCCGTACACCTCGGCGAGCGCGGTGTAGAGGGAGGTGTGACGGCTCAGGTTGCGGCGCAGCCGGGGGAAGCGCCGGTCGGACAGGTGGGTCGCCTCGATCGCCATGGGCTCCCCGCCGGCCAGCCGCAGCCGTTCGATGCGCAGCACCCTGTCCCCCGGCTCCACCTCCAGCAGGGCCGCCAGCTCCGCGCCGGCGGTGATGTACCCGATGTCCAGCACCTGCGAGGTGGGGTGGAGCCCCTGCGCCCGCATGTCCTCGGTGTACGAGGTCAGCTGGAGCGTCCGGTAGACCTTCGGGCGGGCGACGAAGGTGCCCTTGCCCTGGATGCGGTCGAGCCGGCCCTCGCCGACCAGCTCCTGCAGGGCCTTGCGGACCGTGGTGCGGGAGGTGCGGAACTCGACGGCGAGCAGGCGTTCGGCCGGCATCGGGGCGCCCGGGGCGCGCTCGTCGGTCATCTGCAGTAACCGCTGCTTGATGCGGTAGTACTTCGGTACGCGCCCGGTGCGGCCCGGCGCCCCCGTGTCGGCCTGGGCGCTGCTGACGTCCGTGCTCATGACCTGCCTCCCGGCTGCGGTGTCCGGCGCGCGGACGGCAGGTGCCGACCGCGGTGCACGTCGGCGGACGGCCGGGTTCGGCGCCGCACGCTCGGCGACCCCGTTATAACCGTGCGTTCTCACTTTGGTCTAGTCCAAGCGTCAAGCCGCCCCCCTTTGGGCGGAGTTCTGTGCTCCACGAGGGGCGTCGGGGCCGTTATCCAGGCGTGAGTTCACGACCCTTGACAGGGCCATAGGTCTAGGCCAAGCTCCCCTTGCTGGTCTAAACCATTTAGAGGAAGCCGGGTCCCAGCCCACCGAGCTGTTGCGCCGCTGTGGGGGTCGCCGCCGAGGGCGTGGGTGTGCAAGGCATTCCTGAGGAGGGGTGGCGCGTGAAGCGCAAGCTGATAGCCGCGATCGGGGTCGCGGGCATGCTGTTCTCCGTCGCGGCGTGCGGCGGCGACGACGGTGACGGCGACAAGAAGGCCGGCGCGGACGGCTACGCCGGCGAGACGCTCACCGTGTGGGTGATGGACGGCTCCTCGCCGGACCAGTGGCAGCAGGACCTCGCCGCCGCGTTCGAGAAGAAGACCAAGGCGAAGGTCGAGTTCGAGGTCCAGCAGTGGAACGGCATCCAGCAGAAGCTGACCACCGCCCTGTCCGAGGAGAACCCGCCGGACGTCTTCGAGGTCGGCAACACCCAGACCCCGGCCTACGCCAAGACCGGAGGCCTCGCCGACCTCGCCGACCTCAAGGCGGAGATCGGCGGCGAGTGGACCGAGGCCCTCAACGAGTCCTCCGTCTTCGAGGGCAAGCAGTACGCGGCGCCCTGGTTCTTCGCCAACCGCGTCGTCCTCTACAACAAGAAGGTCTGGGCGGACGCGGGGCTGAAGGAGACCCCCAAGACCCGCGACGAGTTCTACGACGCCCTCAAGACCATCGGTGAGAAGACCGACGCCGAGCCGATCTACCTGCCCGGCCAGAACTGGTACCACTTCGTCGGCCTGGTGATCGGCGAGGGCGGCGAGCTGGTCAGGAAGGACGGCGACACCTACGTCTCCAACCTCGACGACCCCAAGGTCGCCGCCGCCACGGAGACGTACAAGAAGTTCCAGGCCCTCTCCAAGGCGCCCAAGGACAAGGACGAGGCCACCCCGCAGCAGGGCGAGGTCTTCGCCAAGGGCAGGACCGGCGCGTTCATCGGCATGGGCTGGGAAGCCGGCATCGCGATCAAGGCCAACCCGGACATCGAGAAGGAGATCGGCTACTTCACCATCCCCGGTCCCACGGCCGACAAGCCCGAGGGCGTCTTCCTCGGCGGCTCCAACCTCGCCGTCGCCGCGGGCAGCAAGAAGCAGGAACTCGCCAGGGAGTTCCTGAAGATCGCCCTCTCCGACGAGTTCGAGGGCCGGCTCGCCAAGACCAACGGCGTCATCCCCAACAAGGAGTCGCTGCAGAGCAACCTCAAGGGCAACGCCCCCGCCGAGGCCGCCGCGCCGGCCGCCGCCGTCGGCGGCACCACGCCGCTGATCCCCGAGTGGGCCGCCGTCGAGAACGACCCCAACCCGATCAAGACGTACCTGACCGCCGTGCTGAACGGCAAGTCCCCGGCCGACGCCGCCGAGCAGGTCGAGGGCGAGTTCAACAAGCGCCTGGCGCAGCGGCAGTAGTAGCGCACGCGCTCCGACCGGGGCGGGGGCCGACCGACGCGACGGCCCCCGCCCCGCGTCGAGCACGCCGAGAAGAGAGATCGCGAGCATGACCGTGCAGACCGAACGGCCGCCCTCCGGCCCGGCGGACGTCCGCAAGGCGGACGACGGGGGACCCGGCAGGCCCACACCGCGAGCCGCGTCGAGCGCCGGCGCGCTCGCCCCGTACCTGTTGCTGCTGCCCGCCGTCGCGGCCACCGTGCTGCTGCTCGGCTGGCCGCTGCTGAAGGACCTGCTGCTGTCCTTCCAGAACCTCAACATGGCGCAGCTGATCCAGCACGTCACCGAGTGGAACGGCATCGACAACTACGAAGAGGTCCTCACCGGCGAGGACTTCTGGCGGGTCACCGTCCGCTCGATCCTGTTCACGGCGGTCAACGTCGCCCTGACCATGGTCCTGGGCGCGCTGGCCGGGCTCCTGCTCGCCCGCCTCGGCAAGCGGATGCGGTTCACCCTGATGATCGGCCTGGTGCTGGCCTGGGCCATGCCCGTGGTGGCCGCCACCACCGTCTACCAGTGGCTGTTCGCCCAGCGCTTCGGCGTCGTCAACTGGGTCCTGGACAAGCTCGGCTGGCACTCCATGGCCGACTACAGCTGGACCAGCAGCCAGATGTCGACGTTCTTCGTCGTCACGCTGCTGATCGTCTGGATGTCCGTCCCGTTCGTCGCGATCAACCTCTACGCGGCGACCACCACCATCCCCGGCGAACTGTACGAGGCCGCCGCCCTCGACGGCGCCGGCGCCTGGCGCAGCTTCACCACGGTCACCCTGCCGTTCCTGCGGCCGTTCCTCTACGCCACGACGTTCCTGGAGATCATCTGGATCTTCAAGGCGTTCGTCCAGGTCTTCACCTTCAACGGCGGCGGCCCCGACCGGCTCACCGAGATCCTGCCCGTCTACGCCTACGTCGAGGGCGTCGGCAACCAGCACTACGGCATGGGCGCGGCGATCGCGGTGCTGACCATCCTGATCATGCTCGGCCTGACCGCCCACTACCTCAGGATCGTGCTCAAGCAAGAGGAGGACGAGCTGTGAAGCGCTCGCTCTTCGGCCGCCTGTGGCCCAACGTCACGGCCGTCGTCCTGTTCGTCGTCTGCGTCTTCCCCGTGTACTGGATGTTCTCCACGGCGTTCAAGCCGACCGGCGACATCATCTCGGAGACCCCCGTCTGGTTCCCGGCCGACGTCACGTTCGAGCACTTCAGGACCGCGATCGACGCCGACCACTTCTGGACGTACGTCCGCAACTCGCTGACCGTCACCTGCCTGGCCGTCCTCTTCTCGCTGGTCATCGCGCTGGCCGGCTCCTTCGCCCTGGCGCGCATGCGGTTCCGGGGGCGGCGCGGCTTCGTCATCGGCTTCATGCTCGCCCAGATGGCGCCCTGGGAGGTCATGGTCATCGCGATCTACATGATCGTGCGGGACGCCTCCATGCTGAACAGCCTGGTGCCGCTCACGGCCTTCTACATGATGATGATCCTCCCCTTCACCGTCCTGACGCTGCGCGGCTTCGTCGCCGCCGTGCCGAAGGAGCTGGAGGAGTCGGCGATGGTCGACGGCTGCACCCGCGCCCAGGCGTTCCGCCGGGTCATCCTGCCGCTGCTCGCGCCGGGTCTGATGTCCACCTCCATGTTCGGCTTCATCACCGCGTGGAACGAGTTCCCCCTCGTCCTGGTGCTCAGCAAGGAAGCCGGGGGCGCGCAGACCCTGCCGCTGTGGCTGTCCAGCTTCCAGAGCCAGTTCGGCGACGACTGGGGCGCCACCATGGCCGCCTCCTCCCTGTTCGCCGTCCCGATCCTGATCCTCTTCGTCCTCCTGCAGCGCAGGGCCGTCAGCGGGCTCACCGCGGGCGCCGTGAAGGGATAACGCCACCCGATGACGACATTCACCACCGGCGCCGACACCCTCACCCGGGACGCGCTCGCCGTACTGCAGCCGGGCTTCGCCGGCACCACCGCGCCCGACTGGATCCGCCGCCGGCTGGCCGAGGGCCTCGCCTCCGTCGCCCTCTTCGGCCGCAACGTCACCACCGCCGAGCAGGTCACCGCCCTCACCGCGCAGTTGCGGGCCGAACGGGACGACCTGCTGGTCGCCATCGACGAGGAGAGCGGCGACGTCACCCGCCTGGAGGTCCGCACCGGCTCCTCCTTCCCCGGCAACCACGCCCTCGGCGCCGTCGACGACACCGGCCTGACCCGGGGCGTCGCCCGCGAACTGGGCCGCCGGCTCGCCGCGTGCGGGGTCAACCTCAACTGGGCGCCGTCCGCCGACGTCAACGCCGACCCCGACAACCCGGTGATCGGCGTGCGCTCCTTCGGCGGGGACACCGCCCTGGTCGCCCGGCACACCGCCGCCTACGTCGAGGGCCTGCAGTCCACCGGCGTCGCCGCCTGCACCAAGCACTTCCCCGGCCACGGCGACACCAGCGTCGACTCCCACCACGCGATCCCGCACATCGACCTCGACGCCACCACGCTCCACGAGCGCGAACTCCAGCCGTTCCGGGCGGCGATCGCGGCCGGCACCCGTGCCGTCATGAGCGCGCACATCCGGGTGCCGGTCCTCGACCCCGAGCGCCCGGCCACGCTCTCCCGCCGCATCCTCACCGACCTGCTGCGCGGCGAACTCGGCTACCAGGGGCTGATCGTCACCGACGGCATGGAGATGCGCGCCATCTCCGGCACCTACGGACTGGAGCACGGGGTCGTCCTCGCCATCGCCGCCGGCGCCGACGCGATCTGCGTGGGCGGCGGGCTGTGCGACGAGGGCACCGTGCAGAGCCTCCAGGAGGCGCTGGTCGCCGCCGTGCGCTCCGGCGAACTCCCGGAGGAGCGGCTCGCTGACGCAGCCGCCCGGGTGCGCGCCCTGGCCGACTGGACCGCCGCCGTACGACGCTCCCCGGACGCGGCCGTCGGACCCGAGCCGGAGATCGGCCTCACCGCGGCCCGCCGCGCGGTGACCGTCACCCGCCCCGCCGGCTCCGCGCCGGTCACCGGACCGGTGTACGTGGCCACCTTCAACCCGGCCCCGAACATCGCCGTGGGCGACGAGACCCCGTGGGGCGTCGGCGCGGAGCTGGAACGGCTGCTGCCCGGCACGGCCACCGGTCACTTCACCGGCCCCGACGCCGGGCAGGAGGCGCTGAAGGCGGCGGCCGGCCGGCGCGTCGTCGCCGTGGTCCGCGACGAGCACCGGCACCCGTGGATGCGCACGGCCCTGGACACCCTGCTCACCGCCGCCCCGTCCACCGTGGTCGTGGAGATGGGCGTGCCGCAGTCCCCGCCGCGCGGCGCCCCGCACATCGCCACGCACGGCGCGGCCCGCGTCTGCGGTGTGGCGGCGGCGGAGGCGGTCGTCGCGGGCTGATCCCCGACGCCCTCCACTCCGTCACGGGTGGATCTTCTTCCCCTCGGCGAGCATGGCGACGAACTTCTCGATCCGGGCCGCCCGCGTCCGCGGCCGCTCGGCCTCCTCGATCCGGTGCAGGATCGCACAGCGGTTGCGGCTGTCGAGGGCGCCGAAGAAGTCACCGGCCGCGGGCGCCGCGTCCAGCGCCGCCCGCAGGTCGTCGGGGACGGTCGCCGTGCTCCGGCTCGCGTACGCGGCCTGCCGGCGGCCGTCCGCCCGCGCCCGCTCCACCTCGCGCAGCCCGGACGGCCGCATCCGCCCCTGCGCGATGAGGCCGAGGGCCTTCTTCCGGTTGACCACCGACCACCGGCTGCGCGGCCGGCGCGGAGTGAAGCGCTGCAGCCAGTGGGTGTCGTCCAGTCCCTTCCTGTGCCCGTCGATCCAGCCGTGGCACAGCGCCGACTCCAGGGCGGTGGCGTAGTCGACCCCGGTGATCCCGGACCCCTTCCTCGGGATCCTCAGCCACACCCCGTCGGCGTCGTCCTGATGCTCCTCCAGCCACGCCTCCCAGTCCTCCTGCGTCTCGAAGGCGACCACGGGCTCCACCACACCGTCTGCTTCACCGGACATGCGCCCATGCAACCGGCCCGGGCGGGTCCGGGTCGACGCGGGCGTGCGGCACGGCGGTCGGGCGACGCGGCCGGGCGGATCCGGCCCCCTCACGAGGGCTCCCTCCGTGAACGGCGCGGTCCCCGGCGGCGCGCCGGATATCCGGGGGACACCGGGGCAGACGTCACGTTGTGCGAGCACCGCGATGGCGGACCGTGTCGTTATTGGGCCGAACGGGTGACCATGAGTAAGAATTGCCCGATGCAGACAGTCAGCGCGACAGGGGACGGAGCATGCCGGTGAACAGCCACGACGTCACCGACGAACAGTGGGAGGGGCTCGCCCAGGTCGTTCCGCTGCGGGGCCGCGACGCATGGCCGTCCGCGGTGGGCCACCGCGCCCTCCCCGAGGCCGCGACGGAGGCGCGCCGCCGGTTCGTCGTCCTGCGCGTGAACGTGTTCGCGGACGCCCGCGACGTCGCCGAGACGATCATGTCCGGCATACCGGTCCTGCTGGACCTGACCAGCGCGGAGACCGAGGTCGCCAAACGGGTCCTGGACTTCAGCACGGGCGTCGTCTTCGGTCTGGCCAGCGGAATGCACCGGGTCGACCGCAACGTCTTCCTGCTGACCCCGGCCGGCACGGAGGTCACGGGGCTGATGGAGGGAGTGGGGGTCCCGGGCGTCTGAGCCCGTCGCCCGATCGTGGGAAGGCCCGCCGAGCGGAACGGTTCGCCCCGCACCGGACCCCTTAGCGTCTCGCCCATGACCACCCCTGCCTCCCCGCCCCGCCCGGCCACCGCCCCGTCGCCCGCGCCCCCGGCCCCCGGCGGGCGCCCCCGGCTGTCGCGGATCACCGAGCTGCGGTTGTCCGCCTTCGCCGGCCATCGCGGTGTCGGCCTGCCCCTGGGAGCGCTCACCCTGCTCGCCGGACCCAGCGGCAGCGGAAAGACCACCGCCCTGCGGGCGTACGAGGCGCTCGCCCGGCTCGGCGGCGGGGCCGAACTGGGGGAGGCGTTCCCGGAACCCGGCGCCTGTGTGCCGGAGCGGGCCCGCCCCGACGCCCAGCGCCGCCGGGGCTTCCGCATCGGCTGCACGGCCGACGGTCCCGAGGGGCCGGTCCGGCTGGAGGTCGCCGTACAGGCCGAGCCGGCGCTGCGGATCGCGGGGGAGCGGCTGACGGCCGACGGGACGGTCCTGCTGGAGACCGCCCTGCGCGACCCCGGCCGGCGTACCGTGCAGGCCGCCTGGCACACGGCCGGGGCGGCCCCGGTGACCCGTGCCCCGCTGCCGGACGACCGGCTCGGCACCGCCCTGCTGCCGCTGCGCGTCGCCGGCAAGACCCCCGGCCAGCGCAGGGTGCTCGCCGCCGCCGAGCAGATGGTGGTCGCCCTGCGGTCCGTCTTCCCCTGCGACCCCCGCCCCGAGCGGATGCGCGGCCCCGTCCCGGCCGGCACCGGACGGCTGCTCGGCGGCTGCGACAACCTCGCCGACGTGCTGTGGCGCACCCGCGCCGAGTGCGGACGCCGGCACGCCCTCCTCGTGGACGCGGTGCGCGCCGGGTGCGCCGGCCCGGTCACCGACCTGCTCGCCGAGCCGTACGACGCCGGCCGCCTGGTCCGCGCCCTCCTCGACCGGGGCGACGGCACCCGCACCGAGCTGCGGCGCCTCGGCGACGGCGAGCTGCGCTACGCCGCGCTCGCCCTGGTGCTGCTCACCGGCCCCGGCGTGCTGGAGGTCGACGCGCCCGGCGAGGTCCCCGCCGCGCTCCAGACCCTCACGGTCCTCGCCGACGGGCTGGACCGGGCACTCGATCCGGGACAGCGGGGCGAACTGCTGCGCCTGGCGGCGCGGATGTGCGAGCGCGGGCACATCCGGCTGGTGGGGGCGGTCAGCGACGCCTCCTGGGCGGCGGGGACGAGCGGGGTGACGGTGGTACACCTGGACCGTGACCGATCCCCACGACACCGGACGTCCCCGTGAACCCCTCGACCTCGCGGGGCTCCGGCACCGGCTCGCCGAGTTCGCCGCCGCGCGGAACTGGCAGCCGTACCACACCCCGAAGAACCTCGCCGCCGCGCTCAGCGTGGAGGCCTCCGAACTCCTCGAGATCTTCCAGTGGTCGACCCCCGAGGAGTCCGCCCGCGTCATGGACGACCCGGACACCGCGCACCGCGTACGCGACGAGGTCGCCGACGTCCTCGCGTATCTGCTCCAGTTCTGCGAGGTGCTCGGCGTCGACCCGCTGGCCGCGCTGGCCGCGAAGATCGACCGCAACGAGCACAGGTTCCCGGCGGAGGAGTCGAATCGTCACTCTCCGTGAGGGAAAGGCGGGTCGTGTTCGCATCGTTGTCCGCAGATTTCGGTCTTCCTCTGGCTTTTTGTCTCACGTTCCCTCACTCTGGGTAGTGGACAGGGGAGTTCAACGGATGCGGACGCGTGGGCAGCGCGTCGGACAGACGGGGGCAGCGCATGGACGCTGTGCGGCTCATCGTGACGAGCAGGCGTGCCCTGGCCGCGGGCGGCGGCGCAGGAGAGCTGCTGACCGAGGTGTGGCAGGCGCAGGCCCTGGCGCAGGCGATAGGGAGCCGCCTCGCCGTCGCCGGCCCGCCCGAACTGCGGGGCGAGGCGCTGGGGTTGACCGAGCTGGCGGGCCGTGGCTGCGGAGTCCTCGACGCCCCGGAGCTCGGCCCGGACGAACTGCGCGCGGCCCGGCTCGCCGAGCTGGGCGAGCCCCGCCCGGTCCTGATGCACCTCGGCGGTCTGCTCGGCGAGGTCGGCATCGCCCTGGTGGGCATCGCCTCCTCCGCGGACGACGAGGCGACGTACTGGCAGTGCATGGAGGCCATCGACGCGGCGGACGAGTCCCGCGACCGCGTCCTGGAGATGCTCCGCAAACTGACCTCCCACGACGAGCCCCTGCCGGAACGGGAAGCCGGCTGACCCCCGCCCTCCGCGGGCGGTCGTGCCGCAGGGCGACGGGGGTCCCCCGCTCGAGCGGAGCCGGGAGCGGGGGAGGGCGTGCGCGCCGGCACCCCGCGAACGCCGGGCCGCGCCCCCGCCCCCGGCCCGCACCGGGCACCTCGCAAACGCCCCCGGCGCCGACGCGGCGCACCCCCGTGGGGCCGAGCTGCGCGAACCCGCCCCGGACCGTGCAGGATGGAGCCATGGATCTTCGCATCTTCACCGAACCCCAGCAGGGCGCCACCTACGACACCCTCCTCACCGTCGCCAAGGCCACCGAGGACCTCGGCTTCGACGCCTTCTTCCGCTCCGACCACTACCTCAGCATGGGCTCCTCCGACGGCCTGCCCGGCCCCACCGACGCCTGGATCACCCTCGCCGGCCTCGCCCGCGAGACCAAGCGCATCCGGCTCGGCACCCTGATGACCGCCGGCACCTTCCGCCTCCCCGGCGTGCTCGCCATCCAGGTCGCCCAGGTGGACCAGATGTCCGGCGGCCGGGTCGAGCTGGGCCTGGGCGCGGGCTGGTTCGAGGAGGAGCACAAGGCGTACGGCATCCCCTTCCCCAAGGAGAAGTTCGCCCGCCTCGAGGAGCAGCTGGAGATCGTCACCGGCCTGTGGGCCACCGAGACCGGCAAGACCTTCGACTACCACGGCGCCCACTACGACCTCACCAAGTCGCCCGCGCTCCCCAAGCCGGCCCAGGCCAAGGTGCCGGTCCTCATCGGCGGCCACGGCGCGACCCGCACCCCGCGGCTCGCGGCCAGGTTCGCGGACGAGTTCAACATGCCCTTCGCCTCCGTCGAGGACACCGCGACGCAGTTCGGCCGGGTCCGCGACGCCGCCCGGGAGGCCGGCCGCGACCCGGGCGACCTCGTCTACTCCAACGCCCTGGTCGTCTGCGTCGGCAAGGACGACCAGGAGGTCGCCCGCCGCGCCGCCGCGATCGGCCGCGAGGTCGACGAGCTCAGGGCCAACGGCCTGGCGGGCTCCCCGGCCGAGGTCGTCGACAAGATCGGCCGCTACGCCGAGACCGGCTGCAGCCGCGTCTACCTCCAGGTCCTCGACCTGCACGACCTCGACCACCTGGAGCTGATCTCCACCCGGGTCCAGTCCCAGCTGTCGTAACCACGAGCACCGCACCCCACGGGGCCGTCCGTACGCACGGGCGGCCCCGCCGCACGCGCCCGGAAATTCCCGGGGCTTGCCGGGCCGTTCCCGGTACGTTGGCACCGCACGCCCGAATCCGGCGTGTACCCGCAGTTCAGAAGGGTTTCGAGGTGTAACCACCGTGTTCCTGACGATCAGTACCACCGGCTCCCCACAGCGCCCCGCGACCGACCTCGGTTTCCTGCTGCACAAGCATCCCGGGAAGGCGCAGGCGTTCTCCACGTCCTACGGCACGGCGCACGTCCTCTACCCCGAGGCGGACGCCGAGCGCTGCACGGCGGCGCTGCTGCTGGAGGTGGACGCGGTGGCACTGGTCCGGCGCGGCAAGGGCAAGGGCCGCGGCGGCGCCCCCGACGCCGCCCTCGCGCAGTACGTCAACGACCGCCCGTACGCGGCGTCCTCCCTGCTCGCCGTCGCGCTGAGCGGTGTCTTCTCCAGCGCGATGCGCGGTGTGTGCGCCGCCCGCCCGGAACTCCCCGCGCAGCCGCGCCCGCTGCGCGTCGAGGTGCCCTCGCTGCCCGCCCGCGGCGGCCCCGGACTCGTCCGCCGGCTCTTCGAGCCGCTCGGCTGGGCGGTCACCGCCGAGCCCGTGGCCCTGGACGCCGAGTTCCCCGAGTGGGGCGACTCGCGGTACGTGCGCCTGGTCCTGGAGGCGGAGACGCTCACCCTCGCCGAGGCCCTGCGCCACCTGTACGTCCTGCTCCCCGTCCTCGACGACGCCAAGCACTACTGGGTCTCCCCCGACGAGGTCGACAAGCTGCTGCGCGCCGGTGAGGGCTGGCTGCCCGGGCACCCGGAGCAGAAGCTGATCACCAGCCGCTACCTCTCCCGCCGCTGGTCGCTGACCCGCCAGGCCACGGAACGCCTTGAGCTGGTCCGGCTGGCCGAGGCCGACGACAGCGACGTCGAGGAGATCGACAACGCCGTGGCGGCGGAGACGGAGACGGAGGAGAGGCCGGCCCCGCTCGCCGTGCAGCGGCGGGAGGCGATCCTCGCCGCGCTCCGCGCGTCCGGCGCCGCCCGGGTGCTCGACCTCGGCTGCGGCCAGGGACAGCTCGTCCAGGCACTGCTCAAGGACCCGTCCTTCACCGAGATCGTCGGCGTCGACGTGTCGGTGCGGGCGCTCACCATCGCCTCCCGGCGGCTGAAACTGGACCGCATGGGAGAGCGGCAGGCGGCGCGCGTCCAGCTCTTTCAGGGATCACTGTCCTACACCGACAGGCGGCTGAAGGGCTACGACGCCGCCGTGCTCAGCGAGGTGATCGAGCACCTCGACCCGCCCCGGCTGCCCGGCCTGGAGTACGCGGTGTTCGGCGCGGCCCGCCCCCGCACGGTCCTCGTGACCACCCCCAACGTGGAGTACAACGTGCGCTGGGAGACCCTCCCGGCCGGCCACGTCCGGCACGGCGACCACCGCTTCGAGTGGACCCGCGGGGAGTTCCGCGCCTGGGCGGCCGGGGTGGCCGGACGGTACGGCTACGCCGTCGAGTTCATGCCCGTCGGACCGGACGACCCCGAGGTCGGGCCGCCCACCCAGATGGCCGTGTTCACGGCCGGCACCGTGAAGGAGGCGAAGGCCGCATGACCGCCACCGCCGTGACCCCGCGACCGCAGGGCCGCGCTCTGCCCGTCACCGACCTCTCCCTCGTGGTGCTCGTCGGCGCCTCCGGGTCGGGCAAGTCCACCTTCGCCCGCCGTCACTTCAAGCCCACCGAGGTCGTCTCCTCCGACTTCTGCCGCGGCCTGGTCGCCGACGACGAGAACGACCAGAGCGCGTCGCGCGACGCCTTCGACGTCCTGCACTACATCGCCGGCAAGCGGCTGGCCGCCGGCCGCCGCACCGTCGTCGACGCGACCAACGTGCAGCAGGACGGCCGGCGGCAGCTGATCGAGCTGGCCAGGAAGCACGACGTCCTGCCGATCGCCATCGTGCTCGACGTGCCCGAGGCGGTGTGCGCCGAGCGCAACGCGGCCCGCACCGACCGCGCCGACATGCCCCGCCGGGTGATCCAGCGCCACACCCGCGAACTCCGCCGCTCCCTGCGCCACCTGGAGCGCGAGGGCTTCCGCAAGGTGCACGTGCTGCGCGGCGTGGAGGAGGTCGAGCACGCCACCGTCGTCACCGAGAAGCGGTTCAACGACCTCACCCACCTCACCGGCCCCTTCGACATCATCGGCGACGTCCACGGCTGCGCGGCCGAGCTGGAGGCGCTGCTCGGCAAGCTGGGCTACGTCGACGGCGCGCACCCCGAGGGCCGCACGGCCGTCTTCGTCGGCGACCTCGTCGACCGCGGCCCGGACAGCCCCGCAGTGCTGCGCCGTGTGATGGCCATGGTGAGATCGGGCAGCGCCCTCTGCGTGCCCGGCAACCACGAGAACAAGTTCGGCCGCCACCTCAGGGGCCGCAAGGTGCAGCACACCCACGGACTCGCCGAGACCATCGAGCAGATGGCGGGCGAGAGCGAGGAGTTCCGCGCCGAGGTGCGGGAGTTCATCGACGGACTGGTCAGCCACTACGTCCTCGACGGCGGCAGGCTGGTGGTCTGCCACGCAGGACTGCCGGAGAAGTACCACGGCCGCACCTCCGGCCGGGTCCGCAGCCACGCCCTCTACGGCGACACCACCGGTGAGACCGACGAGTTCGGCCTGCCCGTGCGCTACCCGTGGGCGGAGGACTACCGCGGCCGGGCCGCCGTCGTCTACGGCCACACCCCCGTCCCGGAGGCGACCTGGCTCAACAACACCATCTGCCTGGACACCGGCGCCGTCTTCGGCGGCAAGCTCACCGCGCTGCGCTGGCCGGAGCGGGAACTGGTCGACGTACCGGCCGAGCGGGTCTGGTACGAGCCCACCCGCCCGCTGCGCACCGAGGCCCCCGGCGGCCACGAGGGCCGCCCGCTGGACCTGGCGGACGTGCACGGGCGCCGCTTCGTCGAGACCCGGCACCACGGCCGGATATCGGTCCGCGAGGAGAACGCCGCCGCGGCCCTGGAGGTCATGAGCCGCTTCGCGATCGACCCGCGCCTGCTGCCGTACCTCCCGCCGACGATGGCGCCCACCGCCACCTCGCGCCTCGACGGCTACCTGGAGCACCCGGTCGAGGCGTTCGCCCAGTACGCGCGGGACGGCGTGGCCCGGGTCGTGTGCGAGGAGAAGCACATGGGCTCCCGCGCGGTCGCCCTGGTCTGCCGCGACGCCGGCGTGGCCGCCCGGCGCTTCGGCGCCGGCGGAGGGGAGACCGGTTCGCTGTACACCCGCACCGGCCGCCCCTTCTTCGACGACGCCTCCGTCACGGAGGAGGTCCTCGGCCGGCTGCGCACGGCGGTCACCGAGGCCGGCCTGTGGGACGAACTCGCCACCGACTGGCTGCTGCTGGACGCCGAACTGATGCCGTGGTCGCTGAAGGCCTCGGGCCTGCTGCGCTCCCAGTACGCGGCGGTCGGCGCCGCCGCCGGCGCGGTCTTCCCGGCCGCCCTGGCCGCCCTGGAGGGCGCCGCGGCCCGCGGCGCGGACGTCGGGGACCTGCTCGGCCGTCAGCGCGAACGGGCCGACGCCGCCTCGGCGTTCACCGACGCGTACCGCCGCTACTGCTGGACCACCGACGGCCTGGACGGCGTCCACCTGGCCCCGTTCCAGATCCTCGCCGTCCAGGGCCGCAGCCTCGCCGCCCTGCCCCACGACGAGCAGCTCGCCCTCATCGACCGCACGGTCGAGCACGACACCACCGGGCTGCTCCGGACCACCCGCCGCCTCTACGTCGACACGGCCGACCCCGAGTCCGTGCGCGCCGGAGTCGACTGGTGGCTGGAGATGACCGGGCGCGGTGGCGAGGGCATGGTCGTCAAGCCGGTCGGCGCCCTGGTGCACGGAGAGAAGGGACGCCCGGTGCAGCCCGGGATCAAGTGCCGGGGCCGCGAGTACCTGCGGATCGTCTACGGCCCCGAGTACACCCGACCGGAGAACCTGGCCCGCCTGCGCAACCGCTTCCTCGACCACAAGCGCTCCCTCGCCCTGCGCGAGTACGCCCTCGGTCTGGAGGCCCTGGACCGCCTCGCCGGGGGCGAGCCGCTGTGGCGGGTCCACGAGCCGGTCTTCGCCGTGCTGGCCCTGGAGTCGGAGCCGGTGGACCCGCGGCTGTGACGGACGGACGCGCACCGCGGTCCGGTCCTGCCGGGGCGCCGCACGCTCCGCCCGGACCGGGCCGGTGCGTGCGGCGCCCATGCGCGGACCCTCCGGGGCGACGGCGGTCCCCCCCCGTGTCCCCCGCCGGGCCGTCCCCGGCCTCTCCGTGCTCCCGGGGGCCCGGAACGCCCCGCCGGCTCCGGGCGGCGGCGTCGTGCCCGTCGCGGTGCCGTCCTCGGGGTCCGGCCGGGGCGCCGCGCGGCCGGCGGAAGCGGATCTTCGGGCCCCGGGAGCCCGGGGACAGGGGTGAACCCGGGTCCGGGCGGTCAGGATGAAAGGCATGACCTACCACGTCGACTCCGAGGCCGGCCGGCTCCGCCGCGTCATCCTGCACCGGCCCGACCTCGAGCTCAAAAGGCTCACCCCCAGCAACAAGGACGCCCTGCTCTTCGACGACGTGCTCTGGGTGCGCCGGGCGCGCGCCGAGCACGACGGGTTCGCCGACGTCCTGCGCGACCGCGGCGTCGTCGTCCACCTCTTCGGCGACCTGCTCGCCGAGACGCTGGACCTCCCCGAGGCCCGCGCGCTCGTCCTGGACCGCGTCTTCGACGAGAAGGAGTACGGCCCGCTGGCCACCGATCACCTCCGCGCCGCGTTCGAGACGCTCCCGGCGCCCGAGCTCGCCGAGGCGCTGATCGGCGGGATGACCAAGCGGGAGTTCCTGGACGCCCACCCGGAACCCGTCTCCGTGCGCTTCCACGCCATGGAGCTCGACGACTTCCTGCTCGGCCCGCTGCCCAACCACCTCTTCACCCGCGACACCTCCGCCTGGATCTACGACGGTGTCGCCGTCAACGCGATGCGCTGGCCGGCCCGGCAGCGCGAGACCGTGCACTTCGAGGCGATCTACCGGCACCATCCGCTGTTCAGCGCGGAGCCCTTCCACGTCTGGTCCGAGGGACAGGCCGACTACCCGTCGACCATCGAGGGCGGGGACGTGCTGGTCATCGGCAACGGCGCGGTGCTGATCGGGATGAGCGAGCGGACCACCCCGCAGGCGGTGGAGATGCTCGCGCACAAGCTGTTCGCGGCCGGCTCCGCCGAGACCATCGTCGCCCTCGACATGCCGAAGCGCCGCGCCTTCATGCATCTCGACACCGTGATGACGATGGTCGACGGCGACACCTTCACCCAGTACGCGGGCCTCGGCATGCTCCGCTCGTACACCATCGAACCGGGCGCGGGGGACAGGGAGCTGAAGGTCACCGACCACCCGCCGGAGCACATGCACCGCGCGATCGCCGCCGCGCTGGGGCTCAGCGAGATCCGGGTGCTGACCGCCACCCAGGACGTCCACGCCGCCGAGCGCGAGCAGTGGGACGACGGCTGCAACGTCCTGGCCGTCGAGCCGGGCGTCGTCGTCGCCTACGAGCGGAACGCCACCACCAACACGCACCTGCGCAAGCAGGGCATCGAGGTGATAGAGATCCCCGGCAGCGAGCTGGGCCGGGGCAGGGGCGGGCCGCGCTGCATGAGCTGTCCCGTCCAGCGGGACGCGGTACAGGGTGCCGTATAGAAATACAAAACTTCGTATATACTTCCAAGGGTTCGTGTCCCCCATCCCTGGAGCACCCCCATGGCGACTGTTCCGACCGCCCTCGCCGGCCGCCACTTCCTCAAGGAGCTGGACTTCACCGCGCAGGAGTTCCTCGGCCTGCTGGAGCTGGCCGCCGAGCTGAAGGCCGCCAAGCGGGCCGGGACCGAGCACCGGTACCTGCGGGGCAGGAACATCGCGCTGATCTTCGAGAAGACCTCGACGCGCACGCGCTGCGCGTTCGAGGTGGCGGCCGCCGACCAGGGCGCCTCGACGACGTACCTCGATCCGTCCGGCTCGCAGATCGGCCACAAGGAGTCCGTGAGGGACACCGCGCGGGTGCTGGGCCGGATGTACGACGGGATCGAGTACCGGGGGGACAGCCAGGCCAAGGTGGAGGAGCTCGCGGCGTACGCGGGGGTGCCGGTCTTCAACGGGCTCACCGACGACTGGCACCCCACCCAGATGCTCGCCGACGTGCTCACGATGACCGAGCACAGCGCCAAGCCGCTCCCGGAAGTCTCCTTCGCCTACCTCGGCGACGCCCGCTTCAACATGGGCAACTCCTACCTCGTGACCGCGGCCCTGCTGGGCATGGACGTCAGGATCGTCGCCCCCAAGGCCTACTGGCCCGCCCAGGAGATCGTCGACCGGGCGCAGGAGCTGGCCGCGTCGAGCGGGGCGCGCGTCACGCTCACCGAGGACGTGGCCGAGGGCGTCGCGGGCGCCGATTTCGTCGCCACGGACGTCTGGGTCTCCATGGGGGAGCCCAAGGAGGTCTGGGGCGAGCGGATCGAGGCCCTCGCCCCGTACGCGGTGACCATGGACGTCCTGCGCGCCACCGGCAATCCGGACGTCAAGTTCCTGCACTGCCTGCCCGCCTTCCACGACCTCGGCACCGAGGTCGGCCGGGACGTCTTCGAGGCCCACGGCCTCACCTCCCTGGAGGTGACCGACGAGGTCTTCGAGTCGGCGCACTCGGTGGTCTTCGACGAGGCGGAGAACCGTATGCACACGATCAAGGCGGTCCTGGTGGCGACCCTCGCCTGAGTCCTCGCGTCCCGCTCAGAGAGGGCCCCGCCGGCCCGGCAGCCGGAACCACACCGCCTTGCCGGACTCGGTGGGGCGGTGACCGCAGGACGAGCTCAGGGTGCGGATCAGCAGCAGCCCCCGCCCGTGCTCCTGCCAGGGGTCGGGCACACCGAGGGCCGGGCGGGTGAGGTCGCCGGGCGGCGCCGGGTCGGCGTCGTGCACCTCGACCTGGCAGCCGGCCGGCAGCAGCCGCACCACCAGCTCTATCGGGGTGCTCCCGGAGGTGTGCTCCACGGCGTTGGCCACCAGCTCCGCCGTCAGCAGCTCCGCCGTGTCGCAGTCGGCGGCGTGCTCCCGCTCGGCCAGTGCCGTACGGACCAGCGCACGGGCCACGGGCACCGCCGCGGTGGTGTGCGGCAGCGCTACGCGCCAGGAGGTGGAGGCGGGGGATTCGTACACGGCGGGTCCGTTCGTGGAGCGGGTGCTCCTGTTTTTTCGGCTGCCCATGGTACGGCGCACCCGGCGCGGCCCTTCGAGGGGGCGGGCCCCGGGGCCCGGCCGGGGCGTCCGGCCCCGGCGGCGGACGGCCCACCCGGGCCGACGCCCCGCCGCGCGCGCCCGCTCCCGCCGTCACCCGCGTGCCGACGAGCCGTGACGGACGTGACGGCGCCCGAACGGCGTATCGCGCACCCGTGACGGCAGTCACCGATGAGTGATAAATTCATGGGGCAGAACTCACTGAGCAGCGCAGTGCCCGCCCCAGGAGGCCGCCCTCATGAGTCCCTTCACCGGCTCCGCCGCCCGCACCGCGCGCTGGGAGCATCTGCGCGTCGGCCTCGCCGACGGCGTCGCCACCGTCACCCTCGCCCGCCCCGACAAGCTCAACGCGCTCACCTTCGGCGCCTACGCCGACCTGCGCGACCTGCTCGCCGAGCTGTCCCGGGAGCGCGCCGTGCGGGCCCTGGTGCTGGCCGGCGAGGGACGCGGCTTCTGCTCCGGCGGCGACGTCGACGAGATCATCGGCGCCACCCTCGCCATGGACACCGCGCAGCTCCTGGACTTCAACCGGATGACCGGGCAGGTGGTGCGGGCGGTACGGGAGTGCCCGTTCCCGGTGATCGCCGCGGTGCACGGAGTGGCGGCGGGCGCCGGCGCGGTCCTCGCCCTGGCCGCCGACTTCCGGGTCGCCGACCCCGGCGCCCGCTTCGCCTTCCTCTTCACCCGGGTCGGCCTGTCGGGCGGCGACATGGGCGCGGCGTACCTCCTGCCCCGCGTGGTCGGCCTCGGCCACGCCACCCGGCTGCTGATGCTGGGCGAGACGGTGCGCGCACCGGAGGCCGAGCGCATCGGCCTGATCAGCGCGCTCGCCGACGAGGGCGGCGCGGACGAGGCCGCCCGCACCCTGGCCCGCCGCCTGGCCGACGGCCCCGCCCTGGCCCACGCCCAGACCAAGGCCCTCCTCACCGCCGAACTGGACATGCCCCTGTCGGCGGCGATCGAACTCGACGCCTCGACCCAGGCCCTGCTCATGAACGGCGAGGACTACGCGGAGTTCCACGCGGCCTTCACGGAGAAGCGCCCCCCGAAGTGGCGAGGGAGGTAGGGGATGTTCTCGACCCGGGGTCCCGCGGTCCCCCCAGGGACGCGGGACCGTCGCGAATCCGCGGCTGCCGCCGCGCGGGCGCGACGAGCCACGGGGGCGCCGCGCCCGCCCCTCCGCGTGGCGGTCGTCGGCGGAGGCCCCGGCGGCCTCTACACCGCCGCCCTGCTCAAACGCCTGGCGCCCGACCGCCAGGTCACCGTGTGGGAACGCAATGCTCCCGAAGACACCTTCGGCTTCGGCGTCGTCCTCTCCGACGAGACCCTGGGAGGGATCGAGCACGCCGACCCGGAGGTCCACGGAGCCCTCCAGCGGGCCCTCGTCCACTGGGACGACATCGACATCGTCCACCGGAACACCCGCCACACCTCCACGGGACACCGTTTCGCCGCCCTCGGCAGGCACCGCCTGCTGGCGATCCTGCACGAGCGCTGCCGCTCCCTCGGGGTCGACCTGCGCTTCGGCGCCGAGGCGCCCGACCCGGCCCGGCTGACGCGGGCGTACGACCTGGTGGTGGCCGCCGACGGAGTGCACAGCGGTACGCGCGAGGCGTTCGCCCACGTGTTCCGGCCCCGGATCACCACGCACCGCTGCCGCTACATCTGGCTGGCCGCGGACTTCGCCTTCGACGCCTTCCGCTTCGAGATCGCCGAGACCGAGCACGGCGTGATGCAGCTGCACGGCTACCCCTACTCCCGCCCGTCGCCCGGCCACCACTCCTCGACGAGGCCCTCCGGGCCGCAGGACCAAGGCGCCTCCACCGTGATCGTCGAGATGCGCGAGGAGGTGTGGCGCGCCGCCGGATTCGACGGGACCGACACGGGCGAGTCGGTCGGGCGCTGCGCCAAGATCTTCTCCGACGCGCTCGGCGGACGCCCGCTGAGGTCCGGCGACTCGGCGTGGACCACCTTCCGCACGGTCGTCAACGAGCGCTGGTCGCACGGCAACGTCGTGCTCCTCGGCGACGCCGCCCACACCGCGCACTTCTCCATCGGCTCCGGCACCAAGCTCGCCGTCGAGGACGCGCTGGCGCTCGCCGCGTGCCTGGACGAACAGCCGTCGACGGAGGCCGCGTTGACCGCGTACGAGGCGGAGCGCCGGCCGGTCGTCGCCTCCACCCAGCGGGCCGCCCGCGCCAGCCTGGAGTGGTTCGAGAACCTGCCCCTGTACCTCGCCCAGCCGCCCCGCCGGTTCGCCTTCAACCTGCTCACCCGCAGCCGCCGCGTCACCCACGACAACCTGCGGCTGCGCGACGCCCGCTTCACCCGGTCCGTGGAGCGCGAGTTCGGCTGCCCGCCCGGTACGCCCCCGATGTTCACCCCCTTCCGGATGCGCGGACTGACCCTGCGCAACCGGGTCGTCGTCTCGCCCATGGACATGTACTCGGCGACCGACGGCGTCCCCGGCGACTTCCACCTGGTGCACCTCGGCGCCCGCGCGCTGGGCGGCGCCGGGCTGGTGATGACCGAGATGGTGTGCGTCAGTCCCGAGGGGCGCATCACGCCCGGCTGTGCGGGCCTCTACACCGGCCGGCAGGCCGAGGCGTGGCGGCGGATCACCGACTTCGTGCACACGCGGGCGCCCGGCACCGCGATCGGCGTGCAGCTCGGCCACAGCGGCCGCAAGGGCTCGACCAAGCCGATGTGGGAGGGCATGGACGAGCCGCTCGACGACGGCAACTGGCCCCTCGTCGCCGCCTCGCCCCTGCCGTACCGGCCGGGCGGTCAGGTGCCGCGCCAGCTGTCCCGGGCCCAGCTCACCGATCTGAGGGAACAGTTCGCGGCCGCCGCCGTGCGGGCCGCACGGGCCGGCTTCGACCTGCTGGAACTGCACTGCGCCCACGGCTACCTGCTCTCCGGCTTCCTCTCCCCGCTCACCAACCACCGCACCGACGCCTACGGCGGCTCCCCGGAGAAGCGGCTCCGCTTCCCGCTGGAGGTGTTCGACGCGGTGCGCGCGGTGTGGCCAGGCGACCGGCCGATGACCGTGCGGATCTCCGCCACCGACTGGGCGGAGGGCGGCACCACGGCCGAGGACGCGGTCGTGATCGCCCGTGCCTTCGCCGCGCACGGCGCCGACGCGATCGACGTGTCGACCGGGCAGGTCGTGGCCGACGAGACACCGGAGTTCGGGCGCTCGTACCAGACCCCGTTCGCCGACCGGATCCGGCACGAGGCAGGCGTCCCGGTGATCGCGGTCGGCGCGATCTCCTCCTGGGACGACGTCAACTCCCTGATTCTGGCCGGGCGCACGGACCTGTGCGCACTGGCCCGCCCGCACCTCTACGACCCCCACTGGACGCTCCACGCGGCGGCCGAGCAGGGCTACGAGGGTCCGGGCGCGGTCTGGCCCGCGCCGTACCTGGCGGGCAGCAGACGACCCCGGACCGGCCGCACGGACGCGCCCAGGCCCCGTCTCGGCCTCGGGGGCTGACCCCGGACGTCACGGACCCCGGCCGCCGGACCGTCCCGTGCCCCGCCGGCACCGCGCGGGCCGCGCCGGCCGGCTCCCACGGGATCCGCGGCTCCGTGCGCAGGACCGGCGCCGGGCCGCTACAGGCCGGCGAACACCGCCCCCGCCTCCCGCAGCCGCTCGTGCAGGGAGCGGAAGACGGCCGCCGAGCGGGTGCCCGGCCAGTCGGCGGGGAGCAGGGCGGCGGGCAGGCCGGGGTCGGCGTAGGGGAGGTGGCGCCAGGAGTCCAGGGCGAGGAGGTAGTCGCGGTAGGCGTCCTCGGGCGGGGTGTCCGCGCGCCGCTCCCAGGCGCGCAGCACCGGTGCGTGCCGGTCCAGGAACGCCTCGTGCTGCTCGGCGATCCTGGCCAGGTCCCACCAGCGGG
Source organism: Streptomyces sp. 12E (assembly GCF_055633275.1). Lineage (NCBI taxonomy): Bacteria > Bacillati > Actinomycetota > Actinomycetes > Kitasatosporales > Streptomycetaceae > Streptomyces > Streptomyces sp. 12E. The sequence goes on from NZ_JBVNCJ010000001.1 coordinate 5,715,083, forward strand.
CGACCGCCTCGGCGGTGGGCGCGAAGCCCAGGTGCTCGCCGCGGAAGAGGTCGACGTAGGCGTCCAGGCCCAGGCGCTCCAGGGTGTGCCTGGTCTCCTCGTACAGCCGCGCGGGGGCGATCCACACGCCGGGGGCCGCCGTGCCGAAGCCGAGGCCGGACAGCCGGGAGCGCAGGACGTGCCGCTTCTGCCGTTCGGACTCCGGGACGGAGAACACGGCGAGCACCCAGCCCTCGTCCGCGGGCGGATCGGTGGCGTACACGCGCCGGTCGCCGTCGTCGAGCAACTGACGTGCCTCGGGCGACAGTTCGTACCCGGCCGCACCCTGCTCGGTGCGCGCGGGGACCAGCAGGCCGCGCCGCTTGAGCCGGGACACCGAGGAGCGGACGGACGGGGCGTCCACGCCGACCGCGGCCAGCAGCCGGATCAGCTCGGCGACGGATACCGGGCCCGGTACGTGGCGGCCGTACGCGCCGTAGAGCGTGACGATGAGAGATCTCGGAGCGTGGGGGGCTTGCTGGTCGGACACGTTGATCATCTTAGGTCGTATACGGACGGCGGGATTCCCCGGCGTCACGCAGGGTCTTTCCCGCCCCCGGCGGGAGCGCGCAGCCGGAACCGCTGGAGCTTGCCGGTGGCCGTGCGGGGCAGGGCGTCCACGAACACGATCTCCCGCGGGCACTTGTACGGCGCGAGCTCGGACCTCACGAAGGCGCGCAGCGCCTCGGCGTCGCGTTCCGCGCCCTCCTCCAGGACCGCGTACGCCACCACCACCTGACCGCGCGCCTCGTCCGGCCGCCCCACCACCGCCGCCTCGACGACGTCCGGGTGGCGCAGCAGGGCGTCCTCGACCTCGGGGCCCGCGATGTTGTACCCGGCCGAGATGATCATGTCGTCGGCGCGGGCGACGTACCGGAAGTAGCCGTCGGGGTCGCGGACGTAGGTGTCGCCGGTGATGTTCCAGCCGCCGCGCACGTACTCCCGCTGGCGCGGGTCGGCGAGGTAGCGGCAGCCGACGGGGCCGCGCACCGCGAGCAGTCCCGGTTCCCCGTCGGGCACGGGCGTGCCGTCGGCGTCCTGCACGCGCGCCTGCCAGCCGGGGACCGGGACCCCCGTCGTGCCGGGGCGGATCGCCTCGTCGGCGGCGGAGACGAAGATGTGCAGCAGTTCGGTGGCGCCGATGCCGTTGATGATCCGCAGCCCGGTGCGCTCGTGCCAGGCCCGCCAGGTGGCGGCGGGCAGGTTCTCGCCCGCCGAGACGCAGCGGCGCAGCGACGCGAGGTCGTGGCCGTCGAGGGCGGCGAGCATCGCGCGGTAGGCGGTGGGCGCGGTGAACAGCACCGACACCCGGTGCGCGGCGATCGCGGGCAACAACTGGGCGGGGTGCGCCTGTTCGAGGAGCAGTGCGCTCGCCCCGGCCCGCAGCGGGAACACCACCAGGCCGCCGAGTCCGAAGGTGAAGCCCAGCGGGGGACTGCCGGCGAACACGTCGTCCGGCACCGGCTTCAGCACGTGCCGGGAGAAGGTGTCCGCGATCGCCAGCACGTCCCGGTGGAGGTGCATGCAGCCCTTGGGGCGCCCGGTGGTGCCGGAGGTGAAGGCGATCAGCGCCACGTCGTCGGCCGCGGTCGGCACGGCCTCGTACGGTGTCGTGGGCGCCGGGCGGTTCAGCAGGTCGCCGGGGGAGTCGCCGCCGTAGGTGGTGAGGGAGAGGCCCGGCACGCCGGCCTTGGCGAGGTCGTCGACGGACCGGACGTCGCACAGGGCGTGGCGGACCTCGGCGATCTCGCAGACGGTGCTCAGCTCGTGCGGGCGCTGCTGGGCCAGCACGGTGACGGCGATCGCGCCCGCCTTCAGCACCGCCAGCCAGCAGGCGGCCAGCCACGGGGTGGTGGGGCCGCGCAGCAGCACCCGGTTGCCGGGGACGACCCCGAGGTCACCGGTGAGCAGGTGCGCGAGCCGGTCCACGCGGGCGCGCAGCTCGCCGTAGGTCCAGGTCGTGCCGGCGGGGGTGCGGAACGCCGGGCGGCCGTCGGGCGGGCCGTGCAGCAGTTCGGCGGCGCAGTTCAGCCGGTCGGGGTAGCGCAGTTCCGGCAGGTCGAAGCGGAGCTCGGGCCACTGGTCGGGTGGCGGGAGGTGGTCGCGGGCGAAGGTGTCGACGTGCGCGGTGACCCGTGGATTCATGACGGTCCGCCCCCTTGGCGTGGTGGGCTCGCATCCGGAGCGTAGCGCGTTGGTGACGGCAGTCAACGGTCCGCGATAACCTCGGGAGTGGCCCAGCGGCGAGGGAAGGGACCGGCGATGACCGCATTCTCGCTCGAACCGGCGCGGCTCGCCTGGTGCGCCGAGCTGCGCGCACTGGCCGCGGACCGCCTGCGGCCCCTGGCCGGGAAGGGCGAACCCGGCCGGGTCGACCGCGCCCTGGTCGCCGAACTGGGCGCCCTCGGCCTGCTGTCCCGCCTCTTCGACTCGGGCGCGCTCGACCTGTGCCTGATGCGGGAGTCCCTGGCCCACGCCTGCACCGAGGCGGAGACCGCCCTGGCCCTCCAGGGCCTCGGCGCCCACCCCGTCCACACCCACGGCACCCCCGCCCAGCGGGCCCGCTGGCTGCCCGGGGTGAGGGACGGCAGCGTCGTCGCGGCCTTCGCGCTCAGCGAGCCGGGCGCGGGCTCGGACGCGGCGGCACTGTCGCTGACGGCGGAGCCGGCCGCCGGCGCCGCCCCGGGGCGGGGCTGGCGGCTCACCGGGGAGAAGCGCTGGATCTCCAACGCCCCCGACGCCGACTTCTACACCGTCTTCGCCCGCACCACCCCCGGCGCCGGCGCGCGCGGCGTGACCGCCTTCCTGGTGCCCGCCGACCGACCCGGCCTCACCGGCAGCCGCCTCGACATGCTCTCCCCGCACCCCGTCGGCGCCCTCGCCTTCGACGCCGTACCGGTCACCGCCGACGACGTGCTCGGCGAGACCGACCGGGGGTTCCGGGTCGCCATGGACACTCTCAACCTGTTCCGCCCCAGCGTCGGCGCCTTCGCGGTCGGCATGGCACAGGCCGCCCTGGACGCGACCCTCGCCCACACCGCCCGGCGGGACGCCTTCGGCGGCAAGCTGAAGGACCTCCAGTCCGTCGCCCACCAGGTCGCCGAGATGGCGCTGCGCACGGAGGCGGCCCGGCTCATGGTGTACGCGGCGGCGACGGCGTACGACGAGGGCGCCGCCGACGTCCCCGGGCGCTCCGCGATGGCGAAACTGCTGGCCACCGAGACCGCGCAGTACGTCGTCGACAGGGCCGTCCAGCTGCACGGCGCCCGCGCCCTGCAACGCGGGCACCTGCTCGAGCACCTCTACCGCGAGGTCCGCGCTCCCCGCGTCTACGAGGGGGCGAGCGAGGTCCAGCGGGGCATCATCGCCAGGGAGCTCTACGGGAACCTGGAGGACCGGTGACCGCCGAGCGCGTCAACCCGCCCGCGCTCTCCCCGCCGGCCGGCTTCTCGCACGCCGTCGTCGCCACCGGATCCCGGCTGGTGTTCCTGGCCGGCCAGACCGCCCTCGACGCCGGCGGCGAGGTGGTCGGCGACACCCTGCCCGAGCAGTTCGCACGGGCCCTCGCCAACCTCCTGACCGCCCTGCGCGCGGCCGGCGGCGCCCCCGCCGACCTGGCCCGCGTCACCGTCTACGCCACCGACGTGGCCGCGTACCGCGCCCACGCCCGCGAACTCGGCCGCGTCTGGCGGGAGCTGGCCGGCCGCGACTACCCGGCGATGGCGGTCGTCGGGGTGGTCCGGCTGTGGGACGAACGGGCCCTGGTCGAACTCGACGGCTTCGCCCTGCTGCCCTGACCGGCGGACCGGCGGACCGGCGGAGCGGCTCAGGCGGCGACCGCGAGCCGGTCGGCGGGGACCCGGTGCGGGGCGATCACCCGGCCGTCGGGGAGCGGCTCGCCGGTGTCGTCGAAGACGATCGCACCGTCGCACAGCAGGCTCCAGCCCTGCTCGGGGCGGGCGGCCACCACATGTGCGGCGGCGTCATGGGCACGGGGCAGGAAGACCGGTGGGCACACACGGCGCACCTCCGCACAGGTGGAACGATCCGAAGGGCCCGAACGGCCGTATGCACCGACCGTGCCCGGGCCGCGCCTGCCGCGGAACCGCCCGCCGGGAAACGTGACAGCCCCCGGACGTTCCCGGGACGGTTCCCCGACGGCCGGGGCCGACTCGCCACCGAAGGGGTGACGATGACTGGCCCGGGGCCCCCGCGCCGGGTACTGGTGGAACCCCTCATTTCGCTCATTTCGGGAGGTTCCCCATGTCCGTACGTCCCGTCCTCGGTGTCGCGGCCGGTGCCGCGCTGCTGCTGCTCGGTTTCGCCGCGGCGGCCCCCGCGCCGGCGTCGGCCGCCCCCGTCGCCCCCGCGGAGTCCGTGACGGTGGACGAGGAGGGCCGGATGGCCGACGGCTCCGTCACCCTCTCCGGTACCTATCGCTGCCTCGGCGGCGACGGACCGGTCTTCGTCAGCTCCTCGGTCGGCCGGCCCTCGTCCGACGTCCGGTACTCCGTCGGCGGCACCCGCGCGGTGTGCGACGGCAAGGAGCACCGCTGGGAGAACACCGGGACCGTGCCCGCCGGCGCCCTCGAGGCGGGCCGGGCCCACGTCGAGGCCACCCTCTTCGAGCTGCGCCCCGGCGGACTCCTCCTGCTGCCCGTCCTCCACGCCGTCGGGCACCGGGACGTCACCCTGGTCCAGGGCTGACCCGCGGATCCCCGCTCACGACTCGCCGGCGGGCCAGTCCAGCAGGCGGGCGCCGATGACCGCCGTCTGGAGCACGTAGCGGTGGGAGGGGTCCGACGGGTTGGCGCCGGTGAGCTTGTGGATGCGCTCCAGGCGGTACGTCAGCGCGCGCACGCTCAGCGAGAGCCGTCGGGCCGCCTCCGCGGCGACACAGCCGGAGTCGAAGTACGCGGTGAGCGTGTCCAGGAGGGGCACGGCGCCGCCGCGGGCCGTGGTCAGCGGCCCCAGGGTGTTGTGCACCAGGTCGGCCATGGCCTGGCGGTCGCGCGCCAGCACGGGGTAGACGAGCAGGTCGGAGGCGTGCAGCACCGGATCGTCGAGCCCCAGCCGCTCGGCTATCTCCAGTGAGCTGAGGGCCTCCTCGTAGGACTGGACGACACCGCCGGGACCCGACTGCGGGCGGCCGACGGCGACCTGGCCGCCGTCGGTGGCGGCGTGCGCCTGCTTGGCGAAGTAGGTGAGCACCTCCCGCTGGTGCCCGGGCGCGACGCACAGCAGCCGTCCGTCCTTGGTGGTGAGCAGGATGCTGCGGTCGCCGAACCGGGAGATCAGGGCGCGTTCCACCTGCCGCGGCACCGGGTCGCCCTCGTCGTAGGCGACCGCACCCCGGGCGACCGCGACCGCGTGCTCGTGGGACAGCCGCAGCCCGAAGCGCTCGGCACGCTCCGCCAGCCTTCCCAGGTCGCTGCGGCCGTAGAGCAGGTCGTCGATGAACTCCCGCCGCGCCGCCTCCTCCTGACGCACCGCCAACCGCTGCGACCGCTCGTACCCCTCGGCGAACGCGTCCACGACCTGCTGCACGGCCGCGAGCGCCCCGTCGGCCGAGTTCGCCCCGCGCGGCCACGCCTCGCGGGCGCCGGACAGGTGCGCGCTGACGAGGGACCGCAGACCGAAGCCCGCCTCCGCGGCCTGTTCCCCCAGGGCCCGCCGGGAGGCGATCTCGTCCCGGGTGAGGCGCCTGCCGGTGGCCGCGACCTCGGCCAGAATGCGGGCATATCCTTCCAGATACTGCTCCGGGATCTCCCGTTCGGTCACGTATTCCCCCCGATTCTTGACGCTTCCCTAACGTGTCGGTTGTGTCACACCGGCATCAAGACCCTAATGAATGTTGCCGGATTCCGGCAATGCGCGAGTGTGCCCGGAGCGGGCAGCATGGTCCGCGGGGAGCACCGCGGATGGTTCCGGTGCCGGGCACCGGCAGGCGCCCGGCGCCGGTACCCGGAGGGGAGCGGTGTCACCCCCCTTGACGTGAACGGCGAACGGTGGGCGAAGGGGGCGCGCCGGGTGCGGACGGACACCGTCCGCACCCGGCGCAGAACCGCGGCGTCGGCTGTGCCGTCTCCTCCTCCACCGGATCCTCGTCCGCCTCGCCGACGAGGCTCCGCTCCACCCGACTTCTGCCCGTGTTCCAGCCCAGGAGGACGTGTCCCATGGATGCCGCCACCGTGGGCATCGCCGTACTCGTCGGCGTCGCCCTGCTGTTCGTGCTCATCGCTCTGCTCGTCGTCTCGAAACTGTTCCGCAAGGTGGAGCAGGGCAAGGCGCTGATCGTCTCCAAGGTCCGCAGGGTCGACGTGACCTTCACCGGGTCGGTCGTGCTGCCGGTGCTGCACAAGGCCGAGGTGATGGACATCTCGGTGAAGACCATCGAGATCACCCGGGCCGGCAAGGAAGGCCTGATCTGCCGGGACAACATCCGGGCGGACATCCGCATCACCTTCTTCGTCAAGGTCAACAAGACCGTCGAGGACGTCATCAAGGTCGCCCAGGCCGTCGGCACCGCGCGGGCCAGCGACCGCAACACGCTCCAGGAGCTGTTCCACGCCAAGTTCTCCGAGGCGCTGAAGACCGTCGGCAAGCAGATGGACTTCACCGACCTCTACACCAAGCGCGAGGAGCTGCGGTACCGCATCATCGAGGTCATCGGGGTCGACCTCAGCGGCTACCACCTGGAGGACGCCGCGATCGACTACCTGGAGCAGACGCCGCTGACCCAGCTCGACCCGGGCAACGTCCTCGACGCGCAGGGCATCCGCAAGATCACCGAGCTGACGGCCGTGGAGCACGTCCGCACCAACGAGGCCCAGCGCAACGAGCAGAAGGAGATCACCCGGCAGGACGTCGACGCGCGCGAGGCGATCCTGGAGCTGGAGCGCCGGCAGGCCGACGCCGAGATCAAGCAGAAGCGCGAGATCGAGACCGTACGGGCCCGCGAGGAGGCCGAGACCGCGCGGGTGGTGGAGGAGGAGCGGCTGCGCGCGCAGAGCGCCTTCCTGCGCACCGAGGAGCAGCTCGGCGTGCAGCGCGAGAACCAGGCCCGCGAGGTCGCCGTCGCCGCCAAGAACCGCGAGCGGGTCATCGCCGTGGAGAGCGAGCGCATCGAGAAGGACCGCCTGCTCGAGGTCATCGCCCGCGAGCGGGAGACCCAGCTGACCAGGATCGCCGCCGACAAGGAGGTCGAGGCGGAGAAGCGGGAGATCGCCGAGGTCATCCGGGAGCGGGTCGCGGTGGACCGTACGGTCGCCGAGCAGGAGGAGTCCATCAAGAAGCTGCGGGCCGTCGAGGAGGCCGAGCGGCAGCGGCAGGCCGTGATCATCGCCGCGGAGGCCGAGGCGCAGGAGCAGCTGGTCAAGGACATCAAGGCCGCCGAGGCCGCCGAGCAGGCCGCCACCCACCGCGCCGCCGAGGAACTCACCCTCGCCGAGGCCCGGTTGAAGACCGCCGACCTCGACGCGCGGGCCAAGCTGCGGCTGGCCGAAGGCGTCCAGGCGGAGTCCGCGGCCGAGGGGCTGGCCCTCGTCCAGGTCCGCGACAAGGAGGCCGAGGTCATCGAGAAGGCGGGCCGCGCCGAGGCCGAGGCCACCCAGGCCCGGCTGCGCGCGGAGGCCGAGGGGGCGCGGGCCAAGGCCCTCGCCGACGCGGAGGCCATCAGCGGCAGGCTCCGCGCGGAGGCGGCCGGCCTGACCGAGAAGGCGGCGGCGATGGCCGCCCTCGACGAGGCGTCCCGCGGCCACGAGGAGTACCGGCTGCGGCTGGAGGCCGAGAAGGACATCCGGCTCGCCGGACTGGACGTGCAGCGGCAGGTCGCCGAGGCACAGGCCACGGTCCTCGCCACCGGACTGGAGAACGCGGACATCAACATCGTCGGCGGGGAGTCGGTGTTCCTCGACCGTCTCGTCTCCTCGATCGCGCTCGGCAAGGGCGTGGACGGCTTCGTCCGGAGCTCCGAGACCGCGCAGGCCCTCGCCGGGCCCTGGCTGGACGGCTCCGTGAGCTTCACCGACGACCTGAGCCGCGTCCTGGGCTCCGTCTCCACCGCCGACGTGCAGAACCTCACGGTCTCCGCGCTGCTGATGCGCCTGATGCAGCAGGGCGGTGAGAACACCGGACGGTTCGAGGAACTGATCGAGAAAGCCGGTGAGCTGGGCCTCTCGGACACACCGCTGGCCGTGTTGAACGGTCGCGCCAGGGCCTGACCACCCTCCGGCCGGGAGCCGCCGCACAGGGGACGGCGGCTCCCGGCCGCACCTTCCGAGAGGCAGCCATGACCACCGGCACCCACGAGCCCGTGCACCCGGCCCCGCGCGAGACGCCGGGCCCGGACGCCCACGGGACCAGCACCGCTTCCGGCCGCTTCGGGACCGGCGCCCGCCACGGCACGCCCGGAGCGGGCGGCCCCGAGGGGACACCCGGCCCGGACCGCTCCCGGGGGGCCCTCGGCCCGGACCGGACGCAAGGCGCGCCCGACGGGGACCGCTCCCGGGCGGCGTCCGGCCCGGGCGGACCCCGTGGGGCGCCCGGTACGCCCGCGCCGGGCGGCCCCGAGGCGGCGGCCGACGGCGGCGCCTACCAGGTGCTGCGCGACCGCCTCACCGCCCAGGCGGCCGAACTCGCTCGTCGCGCCGAGGCGTTGAACCACCGCCGGGCCGATGAGTTCGGCGCCCCCGAACTGCGCCTGACCGGCACCGAGCGACTGCGCACCGACCGCACCGCCGTGCCCCGTGACATCGTCGCCATCGGCGACGTGCTGCTCTTCGGCTACGACACCCGGCCCCGCCCGGAGGCCGACACCGCGGTCGGCGACGTCCTCGCCCCGCACGACCGCGACCTGAACCCCCTCCCCGGCGACGCCGTCCCCGGACTCCTCGACGACCCCGGCTTCGTCCGCGAGTTCGCCGCCCTGCACCGCTACTACCGCCAGGCGCGCCTGCTGCGGCTGCGCCGGGTCGACGGCAGGCTGCTCGCCGTCTTCCAGACCGGCGAGAAGGCCGGCGACATCCGCGTCCTGCGCTGGACGATCCCGGAGGACGGCCGCTCGGCGGTCTTCCTGGACGCGCGCGGCGACCGCGACCACGCCCGCACCCCGCCCGCCGACATCACCTGGACGCCCGCCACCCGCGAGGACCACGTCCTCGGCCGCCACCCGCACGTCTCCGTCCAGGGCGAGGTGTTCGTCGACACCCTCGGCGGCACCCTCACCGTCAAGACCGAGAACGACACCGACACCCCCGACGGCATCCACGGCGAACCGGTCGACGAGCCCCTGCAGTCCCTCGCCGACGCCGAGATCGCCCACGCCCGCGTCGGCCCCCTGATCCTGCTGCGGATCCTCCCCTACAAGGAGACCGACCCCCGCCACCTGGTCTTCAACACCCTCACCCGGTCCGTCGTCCGCCTCGACGGCATCGGACAGGGCTGCCGCCGCCTCCCCGACGACCAGGGCATCGTCTTCCCCGGCGGCTACTGCCTGGCCACCGGCCCCCACAAGACGTACGAACTCGACACGGAGGGCATGGAGTTCGCACGCGAGGTGCGCTCCCCCCACGGCGAGGACGTGCTGTACGTCTTCCACGCGCCCGGACGCGGACGCGCGCTGCTGCTGTCGTACAACCTCATCCGCGAGGCGGTCGCCACCCCGATGGCCTGCCACGGCTGGGCGCTGTTCGACGACGGGCTCCTCGCCCTGCTGCGCCCCGACGGCGACGAACCCGCCCGCGTCCACCCCGTACAGCTCTGGCACTCGCCCTACGTCTCCGACACCCACGCCGCCGCGCAGCCCGTCGGCGAGGGTCCGCTGGCCCGCGTCGGCAACGCCGACCTGGTGCGCGGCGTCTCCGACTGCCTGTCCCTGGCCCGCTCCGTGGCCGAGACCACCCCCACCACCGAGGTGTACACGGCCCTGGTGGCCGCCTGCGTGCGCGCCCTGGACACCCACCACTGGCTGGGCGACACCGAACTGGGCGACCTGCGCACGCCGTTGGAGCAGATGCGGGCCACCGCCGACCAGGTGCTGGCCGAGTTCGAGACCGTACGCGACCTCACCGGACGGGCCGCCGACGCGCTCGACGAGGCGGCGGACCGGATCGCCTCGGTGGTGCGCCGGCTGCGCGGCGAGCAGCCCCGCGAGGCCGCCGCCTGGGTCACCGGGCTGACCGAACTCCGCCACGCCCAGGGCCATCTGCTGACCCTGAAGGAGATGCGGTACGCCGACCGCGCCCGCATCGACGCACTCGCCGAGGGGGCCGAGGCCGACCTCGCCTCCTTCGGGCAGCGCGCGATCGCCTTCCTGGCCCGCGAGGACGCCTTCGCCGCCCACCACGCGGACGTCGAACGACTGGTCGCCGACGCCGAGTCGGCCGCCACCACCGCCGAGGCCGCCCCGGTCGCCGCCCGCCTGGCCGAACTCGCCGACGGGCTGGGCACGGTGACCGAGGTGGTCGCCGGGCTCGACATCGCCGACGCCACCGTCCGCACGGCCGTCCTGGAGCGGATCGCCGAGGCGATGGGCGGCGTCAACCGCGCCCGCGCCACCCTCGACGCCCGCCGCCGGTCCCTCCTCGACCGGGAGGCGCGCGCCGGTTTCACCGCCGAGCTCGCCCTGCTCGGCCAGACGGTCACCGGCGCCCTCGCGGCGGCGGGCACCCCGGAGACCTGCGACGAGCAACTGACCCGGGTGCTGGCGCAACTGGAGTCCCTGGAGTCCCGGTTCGCCGAGTTCGACGACGTCCTCGGCGAACTCGCCGACCGGCGCACCGAGATCCACGAGGCGTTCTCCGCCCGCAAGCAGAGCCTCTCCGACGCCCGCGCCCGCCGCGCCGAACAGCTCGCGTCCGCCGCCGACCGCGTCCTGGAGACGGTCGCCCGGCGCGGTGCCGTCCTCCCCGACGCGGACGCGGTCAGCACCTACTTCGCCTCCGACCCGCTCGTCGCCAAGGTCCGCCGCACCGCCGGTGAACTGCGCGAACTCGGCGACCGGGTCCGGGCGGAGGAGCTCGACGGCCGGCTGCGCTCCGCCCGGCAGGAGGCCGACCGCGCCCTGCGCGACCGCACCGACCTCTACGCGGACGGCGGACGCGCCATCCGCCTGGGCGGCCACCGGTTCGCCGTCTCCACCCAGCCCCTGGACCTCACCGTCGTCCCGCACGGCGACGGCCTCGCGCTCGCCCTCACCGGCACCGACTACCGCGCCCCCGTCACCGACCCCGCCCTCCTCGCGGACCGACCGCTGTGGAACCGGCACCTGCCGTCCGAGTCGCCCGGGGTCTACCGCGCCGAGCACCTCGCCGCCCGTCTGCTGCACGAGCCCGGCTCCGCCGCCCTGACCGGCGCCGGCGACCTCGCCGCCCTGGTTCGCCGGGCCGCCGAGGAGGCGTACGACGAGGGGTACGAGCGGGGCGTCCACGACCACGACGCCACCGCGATCCTCACCGCCGTCCTGCCCCTGTACGACGGCGCGGGCCTGCTGCGCCACGAACCCGCCGCCCGCGCCCATGCCCTGCTGTACTGGACGCACGGCACCACGGCCCAGGAACGCGCCGACCTCACCCGCCGCGCCCGCTCCCTGGCCCGCGTGCGCGACGCCTTCGGGCCCCCGCCCGCCCTCGACGCGCTGCGGACGGAAATCGCCGGGGCCGTACGCGACTGGGACGCCGCCGCCCCCGTCCGCCCGGAGGCCTGCGCCGCGTACCTCTTCGACGAACTGACCACCGGCCCCGACGGCTTCGTCATCGCCGCCCGCACCCGCGCGCTCCTCGACGCCTTCCGCCGCGAGGCCGCCGCCGAGGCCTACGACGACGACCTCCCCGCCCTCGCCGGCCTCGCCGCCCGCCGCCAGCTGGTCGAGGCCTGGCTGACCGCGTACGCCGCGACCACCGGGGAACGGCCGACCGCCGGCGACCTCGCGGAGGCCGTGGCCGCCGAACTCTGCCCGGACGTCCCCCGCCACACGTCCGACGCGCCCCTGACCGTCACGGTGGAGGGCCTGATCGGCGCCCACCCCCGGATCACCGACCGCCGCCTCACCCTGCGCCTGGACGAGTTCCTCGCCCGCACCGAGGAGTTCAGGGAGCGCGACGTACCCGCCTTCCGCGCCTTCCAGCGCCGCCGCACCGCCCTGGTGACCGCCGAGCGCACCCGGCTGCGGCTGGACGACCACCGGCCGCGCGTGATGTCGTCGTTCGTCCGCAACCGGCTGGTCGACGAGGTCTACCTCCCGCTGGTCGGCGACAGCCTCGCCAAGCAGCTCGGCACCACGGGGGAGTCCGGCCGCACCGGCACCGGCGGCCTGCTGCTGCTCGTCTCCCCGCCCGGCTACGGCAAGACGACCCTCATGGAGTACGTCGCCGACCGCCTGGGCCTGGTCCTGGTGAAGATCAGCGGCCCCGCGCTCGGCCACACGGTCACCTCGCTCGACCCGGCCGAGGCGCCGAACGCCACCGCCCGCCAGGAGATCGAGAAGATCAACTTCGCGCTGGCCGCCGGCAACAACACCCTCCTGTACCTCGACGACATCCAGCACACCTCGCCCGAGCTGCTGCAGAGGTTCATCCCGCTGTGCGACGCCACGCGCCGGATGGAGGGCGTGTGGGAGGGCGAGCCGCGCACCTACGACCTGCGCGGGAAGCGGTTCGCCGTCTGCATGGCCGGCAACCCCTACACCGAGTCCGGCGAGGCCTTCCGGATCCCCGACATGCTGGCCAACCGCGCCGACGTGTGGAACCTCGGCGACGTCCTCACCGGCAAGGAGGACGTCTTCGCGCTCAGCTTCGTGGAGAACGCCCTCACCGCCAACCCGGTGCTCGCCCCGCTCGCCGGCCGCGACCGCGCCGACCTGGAGCTGCTGATCCGCCTCGCCGGGAACGACCCCACCGCCCGCGCCGACCGCCTCACCCACCCCTACGCCCCCACCGAACTGGACCGCGTCCTCGCGGTGCTGCGCCACCTGCTCACCGCCCGCCGCACGGTCCTCGCCGTCAACGCCGCCTACATCGCCTCCGCCGCCCAGTCCGACGACGCCCGTACCGAGCCGCCGTTCCGGCTCCAGGGCTCCTACCGCAACATGAACAAGATCGCCCAGCGGATCCAGCCCGTCATGAACGCCGCCGAGCTGGCCGCCGTCATCGACGACCACTACACGGCCGAGGCCCAGACCCTCACCACCGGCGCCGAGGCGAGCCTGCTCAAACTCGCCGAACTGCGCGGCACCCTCACCCCCGACCGGGCGGCCCGCTGGAGCGAGCTGAAGGCGGCCCATGTCCGCGCCCCGTCCCCGGTCGGCCCCGACGAGGACGCCCTGGCCCGCGCGGTCGCCGCCCTCGCCCTCCTCGGCGACCGCATCGCCGCCGTCGAATCGGCCATCACCCGCGCGGCGGACCCCCGCCGGCTGCGCGTCCACCCGTCCCCGGAGAGCGACTGACGACACCCCGCCCGGCACCGCTCCCCGAGGACGCGCCCGACACCGTGACCGTCGTGCGCCGGGCCCGGGCGACGGCGGGATGGTGGAGACCGGTCACGCGACCTGACCGGCACCGTCCCCGCTCCCTCAGTCGGACATCGGTGCGGCGAAGGCGAACGGCAGCACGCCCGGCGGGGCCGCCGACGTGCGCGGCAGCGCCTCCCCCCCGCGGTGGCGAGGGCCGCACCGGTACCGCACCGATGTCCCGTCACCGAGGCGTGGCGACAGCAGTGCCCGTCCAGGTCCGGCGGCAAGCGGCCACCGCCGGGCGCGGGGAGTGGGGGGCCGCCGTCCTGGGCAGTACCTTGCTGCAATTAATATGCAACAACGGTTTCCGGGCAGCATGGAGTGAGGTTCGATGACGACCCGACGAATACGGGGGGCCGCCGCCGCGGTCGCGATGGCCGGTGCGGTCGCCGCCTGCTCGGCTCCGGGCGACGGCGGCGCGGAGGGCGGGGCGTCCGCCGACTCCGTCGTGATCGGGGTCCCGTCCGAACCGGACACCCTCAGCCCCCTGCTCGGCTACGGCAAGGACGGAAACTCCAAGATCTTCGACGGGCTCCTCGCCCGCGACGCGGACACGGGACTGAAGCCCGCCCTGGCCAAGGACCTCCCCGAGGTCACCGACGGCGGCCGGACCTACACGTACACCCTGCGCGACGGCGTGAAGTTCAGCGACGGAGAGCCGCTGACCGCCGACGACGTGGTCTTCACGTACGACACCGTGCTGGACGAGAAGACCAACAACACCGCCAAGAGCGAACTGGACGCGATCAAGGAGGTCAAGGCGGACGGCGACGACAAGGTCGTCTTCACCCTCGACTACCCCTACGCGGCCTTCGCCGCCCGCACGGTGCTGCCCATCGTCCCCGAGCACGTCGCGGGCGGACAGGACCCCAACACCGGCTCCTTCAACACCAAGCCGGTCGGCACCGGGCCGTACGTCCTCACCGGCTGGAGCAAGGGCGAGAAGCTCACCTTCAAGGCCAATCCGGACTACTGGGGCGGTGCTCCGAAGGTGAAAAAGCTCACCATGGCGATCATCGCCGACGACGACGTCCGCGCCACCCGGCTGCGCTCGGGCGACCTCGACGGCGCGACCCTCCCGCCGAACCTCGCCGCCACCTTCGAGGACGACGACGGCAGGAAGACCTACCGGGCGACGTCGTACGACTTCCGCGCCGTCACCCTCCCCACCGGCAACCCGGTCGCCGGCGACACCGCGATCCGCCGCGCCCTGGACCTCGCCGTGGACCGCGGGACCATGGTCGACAAGATCCTCGACGGCGCCGGCCGCCCCGCCTACGGCCCGCTGCCCGTCGACGACCCCTGGTTCGCCAAGGACGTCGAACGCTCCCAGGACCTCGACGAGGCCAAGAGCATCCTCGACGGGGCCGGCTGGAAGCAGGGCAAGGACGGCGTCCGCGCCAAGGACGGCCGCCCCGCCCGCTTCACCCTCTACTACCCCTCCGGCGACAAGGTCCGCCAGGACCACGCCCTCGCCTACGCCTCCGACGCCAAGAAGGCCGGCATCGACGTCCAGGTGGAGAGTGCCACCTGGGAGGTCATCGAACCCCGGATGAAGCACGACGCCGTCCTCGCCGGCTTCGGCAGCACCGGCGACCCCGACTTCGGCCTCTACACGCTCCTGCACTCCTCCCTCGCGGGCGACGGCTTCAACAACATGGCCAGCTACGACAACCCGGCCGTCGACGAGGCCCTCGACACCGGCCGCCGCAGCCAGGACCCCGAGGACCGCAAGGCCGCCTACGACACCCTCCAGCGCGCACTGGTGAAGGACCCCGGCTACACCTTCCTCACCCACATCGACCACATGTACGTCCTCGCCGACCGCTGGAAGGACCTGACCACCCAGGTCGAACCGCACGAGCACGGCTTCGCCAGCGGCCCCTGGTGGAACGTCGAGGACTGGCAGCCCGACGCATGACCTCCCTTCCCTGGGGAGAGATGACCCGGCTCACGGCACGGCGGGCCCTGTCCGCCGTGCCCGTGCTGCTCGTCGTCACCTTCGGCGTGTTCGCCGTCGCCGCCGCCTCCCCCTTCGACCCCGTCAAGGCGTACGCCGGCACCGCCGCGCTCGGCGCCGACCAGGAGACCCTGGACCGGCTGCGGGAGAACCTCGGCGTGGACCGGCCCTTCACCGCCCGCTGGTGGGACTGGCTGACCTCCGCGCTCGGCGGCGACCTCGGCCAGTCCACCGTCATGCGCCAGCCCGTGGCCGAGGTGATCGGCGAGCGCCTGGTCTGGTCGGCCCTGCTGTGCGCCGTCGCGTTCGCCGTCGCCGTCCTGCTCGGCACCGTGCTCGGCGTCCTCGCCGCCCGCCGCCCCGGCTCGCTCCTCGACCGTACGGTCACCTCCCTCGCGTACGCCCTGGAGGCCGCCCCGGTCTTCTGGATCGCCCTGCTCGCCGTCTGGCTGTTCGCCCTCGAGCTGGACGTCCTGCCGGCCGGCGGCCTCACCGACACCGGCAGCGAACGGGTCACCTTCGGCCAGGTCACCGGCCACCTGATCCTGCCCGCCGGCGTCCTCGCCGTCTCCCAGCTGCCCTGGTTCACGCTCTACGTCCGTCAGGGCGTCGGCGACGCCCTCGCGGAGGACCCCGTGCGCGGCGCCAGGGCCCGCGGCCTGAGCGAACGCACCGTCCTGCTCGGCCACGCCCTGCGCTCCGGACTGCTGCCCGTGCTCACCCTGATCGGCTCCCGCGTCCCCGAACTCATCACCGGAGCCCTGCTGGTGGAGACCGTGTTCAGCTGGCCGGGCATCGCCGCGGCCACCGTGGAGGCGGCCACCTCCGTCGACTTCCCGCTGCTGGCCGCGCTGACCACCCTCGCCACCGCCGCCGTCCTCGCCGGAAACCTCCTCGCCGACCTGCTCTACGGACTGATCGACCCGAGGGTGAAGCTGAATGAGATGTGACCACCATGGCTGACACCACCGCCGTGACGAAGACGAAGACGAAGCCGGGGGCGGATACAGGGACGGGCACGGGCACGGGCACGGCATGGCGCGCGCACGGCGCCGCCCGCCGCTCCACCCACACCCTGCGCCTGCGCGTCTCCGCGACCCTGGTCGCCGTGACGGTCCTCGCGGTGCTCCTCGTACCGCCGCTGGTCCGACTCGACCAGCAGGCCGTCGACCTCGCCGCCAAGCTCCTGCCGCCCAGCTGGGACCACCCCTTCGGCACCGACGACGTGGGCCGTGACCTGCTGCTGCGCTGCGTGTACGGGCTCAGGGTCTCCCTGCTCGTGGGCGTGGTGGCCGCCCTCGCCGCCACGGTGATCGGCACCGCCGTCGGCGCCACCGCCGGCGCGCTCGGCGGCTGGGTCGACCGCGCGGTCATGCGCCTGGTCGACACCTTCTCCTCCGTGCCGCACCTGCTGCTCGGCGTCTTCATCGTCGCCATGTTCCGGCCGGGCGTCTGGCCGGTGGTGGTCTCCGTCGGCCTCACCCACTGGCTGTCCACCGCCCGCATCGTGCGCGCCGAGGTCCTCTCGCTGCGCTCCCGCCCCCACATCGACGCGGCCGTCTCCGGCGGCGCCTCCCGGTGGCGGGTCGTCGTACGGCACCTGCTGCCCGGCGTGCTGCCCCAGGCGGGCCTCGCCGCCGTCCTGATGGTGCCGCACGCCATGTGGCACGAGTCGGCCCTGTCCTTCCTCGGCCTCGGCCTGCCCACCCACACGGCCAGCCTCGGCACCCTCATCCAGGGCGCCCGCGGCTCCCTGCTCGCCGGACAGTGGTGGCCGACCCTCTTCCCCGGCCTGTTCCTGATCATCCCCACCCTCGCCGTCGCCGGCCTCGCCGGGGTCTGGCGGGAGCGGATCAACCCCCGCCGCCGATCGGAGCTGACCCTGTGACCGAGCGACCCCCCGTGCTGTCGGTGCGGGGCCTGTCCGTGCGCTTCCTGCTGCCGGGCGGCCGCCGGATCGCCGCCGTCACCGACGCCCGCTTCGACGTGGCGCCCGGCGAGTGCCTCGCCCTGATCGGCGAGAGCGGCTGCGGCAAGTCCGTCCTCGCCTCCGCCCTGCTCGGCCTGCTCCCCGCCAACGCGCAGACCGCGGGCGGCGCGCTCCTCGGCGACCTGGACCTGCTGACCGCCGGCGAACGCACCCTCGCCCGCACGGTACGGGGCCGCCGCATCGGCCTCATCCCGCAGAGCCCGGCCGCGCACCTCACCCCGGTGCGCACCATCCGCTCCCAGATGGAGGAGACGGTCGCCCAGCTCACCGGCGTCCGGGGCCGCACGGCCCTGCGCGCGGCGGCCGAACGGGCCGCGAGGCGCGCCGGGTTCCCGCCGGACCACCTCGACCGGCACCCCCACGAACTCTCCGGCGGCCTCGCCCAGCGCGCCGCCACCGCCCTCGCCCTGATCGGCGACGCACCCCTGCTGCTCGCCGACGAACCCACCACCGGGCTGGACCGCGACCTGGTGGACCGCACCGTCGACGAACTGCGCCGCCACGTCGACGCCGACGGCGACCGGGCCCTGCTGATGATCACCCACGACCTCGCGGCGGCGGAACGCGTCGCCGACCGGGTGGCGGTCATGTACGCGGGCCGCATCGTCGAACTCGCCGACGCGAAAGCCTTCTTCGGCGCCCCCGGCCCCCGGCACCCCTACAGCCGGGGCCTCCTGGACGCCCTCCCCGACCGGGCCTTCACCCCCATCCCCGGCATGCCCCCCGAACTCGGCGCCCTCCCCGACGGCTGTGCCTTCGCCGCCCGCTGCGACCGCGCCACGGACGCCTGCACGGCCCTCCCGCCCTTCACGGGGGCGATCGCCTGCCACCACCCGGTCCCGGCACCCGCCCCGGAGGACATCCGTGCTTGAACTGCGCGCCATCACCGCCGGATACGACCGCCGCGCCCCCGTCGTCCGGGACGCGACCCTCACCGTCGCCCCGGGCGAGTCCGTCGGCCTGCTCGGCCCCAGCGGCTGCGGCAAGTCCACCCTGGCGCGGGTCGCCGCCCTGCTCCACCGCCCCGACGCCGGCACGCTGCTCCTCGACGGAGCCCCCGTGCACCGCTGGCGCCACCGCGCCCCGCGCGAGCTGCGCACCGCCGTCGGCGTGGTCTTCCAGCAGCCGCGGCTCTCCGCCGACCCCCGCCTGCGCCTCGCCGACCTGATCGCGGAGCCCCTGCGCGCCACGGGCCGCCGCGCGGCCGTCCCCGGCCGGGTGGCCGAACTCGCCGACACCGTCGGCCTGACCACCGACCTGCTCACCCGCCGCCCCCACGAGGTCAGCGACGGCCAGCTCCAGCGTGCGTGCCTGGCCCGTGCGCTGGTGCTCCGCCCGCGCTGGCTGATCTGCGACGAGATGACCGCGATGCTGGACGCGTCGACCACGGCCGCGCTGGTCGGGGTCGTCGAGGACTACCGCGCCTCGACCGGCGCGGGCCTGCTGGCCGTGGGCCACGACCGGACCCTCCTGAACCGCTGGTGCGACCGCACGGCCGACTGGGAGACGGTCACCGGAGGGTGAGGCCGCAGCCGCGGGAGGGGGCAGGCCGTCGGGTTCCACGCCGGCTCATGACATCGTGCGCGGCCCGGTCCGGCCGGATGTCGGGCGCAGTACCAGGCAGACGAAGCCGAGGACGTCCCGGCAGACGCGCAGCCGTTCGCCGCGGTGGCGGTGGCCGCCGCCAGGGCCTGGGCGCTGCCCGGGTCCTCCGGGTGGTCCAGGGCCCATGAGGCCGGCGGTCCCGTCCGCGCCCGTTCGTGGTCGTCGAGCTCCCGACGTGTGCTGATGTGTCCGTGGACGGGGGTCCATCCGTCGGCGACGACGCGGTCCGTCGTGGTCGGCAGATCACTGAGGTCGCCGAGCATCTCGACGGCCTCGGAGGAGGGCCTGCGCGCCCGGAACCCGTCACCGACCAGGACGCGTCCGCCGGGCGGCCGGTGCGGACGGCCGGAACCGCCCGCGCCGGGCGGGTCAGCCCTCGGCGCCCTCCATGAACTCCTCCTCGCCGAACGCCCCCGCCCCGAGGCCGCCGAAGACGCCCTCCATGATCTCGTCGACGCGCACCTCGGTGGCGTTCGCCGGGGCCGTGGCCTTCTCGCCCCCGCCCAGGCGCAGCACCAGCGTGAACTTCTCGACCTCCGCCTTCTCCGCCAGCTCGGCCAGGTCCACGGAGACCTCGGTCAGCTCGCCGTTCCTCAGCGTGAAGTCGGCCGTGACCTTCTCGTTCGGCGCGTCCTTGAAGTCCTTGGCCGTCGGCATCCCGGTGCCCGCCGGCAGCTGCTCCGTCAGCGGGCCGAGCTCGTCGAACAGTTCGGTCATCAGCGTGCGGAAGGGCGCCGTGGCCTTGATGTGCTCGGTGCCGTCCGGCCCCTCGGAGGTCTTGAAGTCGACCTGCCGGGCGACGACCCGGCGCAGCGCCTCGGTGAGCTTCTTCTGCGCCCTGGCGTCGAGCGTGGGCTCCGCCGGGGGCTCCCCGGCCTCGGCGCCCTCCGCCTCCGGTGTCCGTCCGCGGACCTCCTCGATCTCCTTCGTCGAGATCCTGATCCACTCACCGGCGAGGAGCTTCTTGAACGCCCCCGCGCTGTCGGGCAGTTCGTCGGCCGACGGCATGGGGGCGCCGCTCATCCGCCCGAGCGCGTCCAGGTCGGCACGGACGTAGGTGTAGTCGCCGACCAGCCGGTACTCGAGCAGGTCACCGTCCGGGCCGCCGAACTTCAGCGCCAGGGCGGTGAGGTCCTCCTCGCCGACCTCCTCGATCGGCTTCTCGTACTGCGCGGAGACGGAGATCCGCGCGCCGCTGAGCAGCTCGGCGACCTCTTCGGGCATCTCCTCGCCGGGCGCCGACCCGGAGTCCAGCGCCTTCAGCGACGCGGCGTCGGTGTCCAGGGCCAGCTCGAAGGAGAGCGAACGCTCCTTGCCGAGCTTCTCGACGGCCTGGTCGAGCTTCTGCCCGGCGGACAGGTTCTCCACGGTGCCGCAGGCGGCCGGTCCGGCCAGGACCACGGTGGCGACGGCGGTGGCGGTCAGGGTCTTGCGCAGGGCGGGAATGACGGTCTCCTCGTGAACGCGACCGGAGTGGTCGATGTGAAGACCGATCATCACCCCGAACGGTTGCCCGCCGCATCCGGGTTTCCGGGGACGACGGCTCGCCAGCTGTTCGAGTGCGGAACACCATCGGCCGTTCGCCCGCCGTTCAGCAATGCTCCTTAGCGTCGCCGCAATGTCAGAAGCATCCACTGTCGCGGCACCGTCGGCTGTGCCGCGCCCACGGGAGAGACCCGGGGAGACCCCGCTGGTCAGCTACGTGCTGCCGGTGTTCAACGAGCAGGACGGCATCCGGCGCTTCCACGACGAACTCGTGGAGGCGATCCGTACCCGCCCGGAGTTCTCCTTCGAATTGGTGTACGTCAACGACGGTTCGTCCGACGCCTCCCTGGCGATCCTCCGTGACCTGGCGAAGAACGACCGGCGGGTGCGCGTGGTCGACTTCGCGCGCAACTTCGGGCACCAGATGGCGATCACGGCCGGGCTGGACGAGGCCCGCGGCGACGCGGTGATCGTGATGGACACCGATCTGCAGGACCCGCCGCGGGTGAGCCTCGAACTCATCGACGCCTGGCGGGACGGTGCGGAGATCGTGCACGCGCGGCGCCGGTCCCGGCGGGACGGGTTGTTCAAGAGGGCGACGGCCGCCGCGTACTACCGGGTGCTGCGGGCCTGCACGGAGGTCGACATCCCCCTGGACACCGGGGACTTCCGGCTGCTGGACCGGCGGGTCGCCGACGAACTGCGGCGTTACCGGGAGCGCAGCCGCTTCGTGCGGGGCATCATCGCCTCGATGGGCTTCGTCCAGACCGAGGTGCGCTTCGACCGCGACGAGCGGTTCGCCGGCGAGACCAAGTACCCGCTGCGGAAGATGGCGCGGCTGGCGGTCGACGGGGTGACCGGCTTCTCCACGGTGCCGCTGAAACTGATCACCCGCCTCGGGTTCGTGGTGCTGACGCTGTCCTTCGCGGGCATCCTCTACGCGCTGGCGATGAAGGCGTTCCGGCCCGACATCACGGTGTCCGGCTGGACCATGCTCATGGTCGTCGTGCTGTTCCTGGGCGGGGTGCAGATGCTCTCGCTCGGGGTGCTCGGTTCGTACATCGGGCGGACGTACAGCGAGGCGCAGGGACGGCCGCTGTACATCGTCCGGCAGGTGGTCCGGCATGACGGCGACTGACGCGCCCGCCCGTGCCGAGCGGCCTCCCCGAAAGCTCCGGCAGCTCATCAGCTACACGCTCGTCGGCGGCAGCGGCGTCGCCCTGGACCTGGCCGCGTTCGCGCTGCTCCACAACGTCCTCGGATGGCACGAGCAAGTCGCCAACGGTGTCAGCACCACCCTCGGCATCACCAACAACTTCGTCCTCAACGCGGTGTTCACCTTCGGCAAACGCGACCGGCCGGCGCTGCGCTTCGTGCGCTTCTACGCCGTGGGGCTGGTCGGCATCGCACTCACCTTCGGGCTGCTGTGGCTCTTCGCCGGCCGGCTCGGGACCGACCCGAACCTGGTCAAGGCCGCCTCCCTGCCGCTGGTCCTGGCGGTGCAATTCCTGCTCAACCGGAAGTGGAGCTTCGCGTGAACCTGGGCATCATCGGCGCCGGCGCCACCGGACTGACCGCCGCCTACGACGCGGTCAAGGCCGGACACACGGTCACGGTGCTGGAAGCGGCCGACGAACTGGGCGGCCTGGCCGCTTCACTGACCGTGCAGGGCACGCCGCTGGAGCGCTACTACCACCACATCTTCCGCTCCGACCACGCCATGATCGAACTGATCGAGGAGCTGGGCCTGGGCGCGTCCCTGCGCTTCCACAGGCCCACCACCGGCATCTACCGCGCCGGACGCCTGCGCCCCTTCAGCACCCCGCTGCAGATGCTGCGCTTCCTCCCGCCGGTCCCGGCGCTGCGCTTCGGGTTCTCCTCCGCCGCGCTGAAGGCCGTACGCAGGGGCGAGCGCTTCAACGACCGCACGGCGCTGAGCTGGCTGCGCCGCTGGGCCGGGCGGCGCGCCACGGAGGAGATCTGGGAGCCGCTGCTGCGCGGCAAGTTCGGGGAGCGCGCCGAGGAGGTGTCCATGGCCTGGCTGTGGGCCCGGGTGCACTGCCGCACCTTCGAACTGGGCTATGTGCACGGCGGCTTCGAGAAGGTGTACGCGGCGCTGGCGGACGCGGTCGCCTCGCGCGGCGGGAAGATCGAGTTCGGCAAGCGGCTGACGCGCATCCGGCAGGACGGCGACACGGTGACGGTGGAGACCGGGGACGGGGCGTCGTACGACTTCGACCACGTCGTCGTCACCACCCCGCAGCCCGCCTTCGCCCGGGCCGCGGGACTGCCGTCCGACGACGTGACGTGGCGCAACCAGTACCTCGGCGCCACCTGCCTCGTGCTGGAGCTGGACCGCAGCCTCATCCCGTACTACTGGCTCAACGTCAACGACACCGACTTCCCGTTCCTGGCCGTCGTCGAGCACACCCGGATGGTGGACCCGGCGGAGTACGGCGGCAAGCACGTCGTGTACGTCGGGAACTACGTGCCGCGCGACGACTGGCGCTTCACCTCCGACCCGGAGGACCTGCTGGAGGCGTACACGCCCTGGCTGCAGCGCTTGAACCCGGACTTCGACCGCTCCTGGATCTCCCGGCGGCACTTCTCCCGCGCCCCCTTCGCGCAGCCCGTCGTCACCCCGGAGTACCGGGAGCTCATCCCGCCGCACGAGACGGCGATGAGCCGGGTCACGCTGGCCACGATGGCGCAGGTCTATCCGCAGGACCGGGGACAGAACTACGCCGTGGCGATGGCGCACCGGGTCACGGAGCTGATCGGCGCCCGGTGAGCCGCGGCACGGCGACGGCCGCCGCCCCCCGTCCGGGGGCGGCGGCCGTCGCCGTGCGGGCGCGCCGGTGCGCGGTCACCGCAGCCGGCACACCACGAACTGCTTCGCGGGCGCCGGCGGGCAGTCGTAGCGCGCCTCGATCCGCCGCGCCAGCGCCGGGTCGATCCTCGACGGCGGGAACCAGGCGCGGTTCAGCACCGCGTACCGCGGCGGGTCCTCGTCCAGGCAGCGGGCGTTCTCGGCGTACGAGTCGAGGGAGCGGACGTCCGGCAGGTAGCGGGTGCGCTGCAGGAACGTCGGGATCGGGTAGGTGCAGGGCGAGGCGTGCCCGATGAAGTACGCCTCGTGGCCGAAGGCCAGGTACTGCACGAACGCCCCGTCCGGCAGCCGCCGCCGCACCTCGGCCGCCGCGTCGGCCCGCTGCTCCGACTCCCGCAGGTACGCGGCGTTGGTCTCGCGCACCTCGCCGCGGTTCATGAGGTTGGGGGAGGACGGCCAGACGGCCACCGCGACCAGCCCGACCCCCACCACGGCGGCCGGCACCCGGAACCCGGAGCCGCCCCCGGCCGGGCGCCGCACGTCGAGGAACGCGGCGCCGAGCGCGACGGCCCCCGCCCCCCACACGACCGCCGACCGCTGCAGCCCCTGCGGGGCGGCGGAGTACCACGGAGCCAGGACGGCGATCACGCCGCTGACCGCGAGGAAACCCAGCGGCACCCGCCCCCGCGTCCCGTACCACCGCGCCACCGCGAGCCCCCACAACGCGGCGGCTCCCACCGGCAGCGCGGCGGCGTGGTAGGCGAACCAGTTGCCCTGCACCACGACCGCGCCCAGCCCCACGGCGGCCCCCGCCACGGCGAGCACCGCCCACTCGGTACGCCGGCGCCGGTCGCCCCGGCAGGCCAGCAGCAGGAGCAGCGCCGCGGGCAGCAGGAGCAGCACGGGGCTCAGGACGGCCCGGTCCGCGAGGAAGTCGGCCGACCGGACGAAGAGCTCACCCGGCCGCACGCCCTGCCGGGACAGGGAACCCTGGTTGATCTGCGGCATGTCCCGGATCCACTGCCACTCCCGCGACCCCGACCAGAGGCTGAGGCCCAGCAGCAGCGCGCTCGAGACGGCCGTCGCGGCGGCGAGGAGCAGCGCGCGCACCCGGTCGGCGGCGAGGACGGCCAGCAGCGCGATCAGCGCGGTCGCGGCGGTGGAGTACTTCATCATCACCGCGAGCCCCAGCGGCACGGCCGCGAGCGCCGCGGCGGGCAGGGGCCGCGCGCCGGCGAGCGCGGCGGCCACCGCGAGCACCGACAGCAGCGCGGCCGTCCACTCCGGCTGCAGGAAGTCGGTGCGCGGCGCCAGCGCGAGCACCAGGGCCACCGCGGCGCCGACCAGGTCCGCCTCCCGGTCCGGCAGCCGCCGCCGCAGCGCCGCGCGCAGGGCGAGCCCGGCGGCGAGGCACAGCAGCACACCGGCGGCGCGCAGGACCGCCTCCCGGACCGCGGTGGGCCCGGCGGTCAGCTGATCCAGGCCGTACAGGAACCACCGGTAGAAATACGGCCGGTGGGTGAAGGTCTCCGAGGGTGAAATACCGACCGTCTCACCACTGCGCAGGCACGCCAGCACATATCGAATGTCCCCGTGCAATTGGGCCGTCACCACGGAGTACACCAGCGCGGCCCCCGCCGCGAGCCCGACGACCAGCCGCGCCACGCGCGTTCGTCGTCCGGCCGGCGGCTGCGTACGGGGCTGCGATATCAGCGAGTTGGTCACGACGCGGGACATTAACAGTATTCCGCGCACTCCTTCGAAAAGAATTCGGTGCACCGGTCTGTTCTTTTCCCGGACGTCTCCGGTTGTTCATCGGTTCGCCGGTTGATCGCCGAGAGGAATTTCTCCGGTCACCGCGTACTGCACACCGTCCTCGGAGCCGTTGCGCCGCCGGCGCCCCGCGTGTTCTGTGCGTCCTGCACCCGCTGCACGTCCTGGAGGAGGTCCGGGACGTCGGGGTCCTGGCCGGCGGCGGCCCTCGCGATGGTCAGCAGTACGGCCTCGTAGAAGGCGTCCCGCACGGCGGGCGCCATGACGTCCGAGGCGTCCAGGCAGCGCGGCCCCTCGCGGAGCCGCCGGGCGATCTCGCCCTTGACCGCGTCGCCCGGCGGCGTCACCCGACGGTTCGCCGAGAAGACGCCCGCCTGTTCGGCCCACTCCTGCTGGCCCTTCTTCGAAGCCAGCCGTTCGATCAGCTCGCCGGCCTCGGGGCGGTCGCTGAACAGTGCCGCGAAGTCGCCGGTCACCTCGCGCCCCCGGACCCGGCCGTCGCTCCCGGGCAGCAGCGGAGCGGAGTCCGTCAGGCGCGCACGCCCCGCGTCGTCCCGGTAGAAGGAGAGCGCGAAGGAGCCCTGGTGCTCCAGGGCGCACTCGTCCGGGTCGCCGAACAGCAGCCCGTTGCCGTCCGGGGCGCCGCGGTGGTCGGTGAGCAGGGCCGACTCGGCCGCGCCTTCGTCCTGCCGGAGCAGACCGGCCCAGGCCTCCCAGGCGGTGCGCACCGGATCGCTTCGCCACCACTTCGTCCCGCCGGTGCCCAGCGCCCACTTCTCGTAGACGTCCGGGCCCTCCCGTTGCAGCACGAGGTCCTCGATCCAGTCGGTGCCGGGCCAGCCGGAGGCGCCGTCGTCCCCCATGCCGACGCACCAACGCTCCAGCGGAGGCGGCGACGTACCCGGCTCCTCGCCCTCGCGGTACCAGACGATGCTCTTCAGGTCCGCCTTGACCGGCACCCAGTACACGTGCCCGGGGGACGAGGCGGCCGGCATCCAGGGGGCGCCGTACTCCCGCGGCTCGTAGAGGTCGTCCAACGGCTTCAGGAGCTTGCTCTCGGCGTACTCGGCGAGTTCACCGAGGCCCGGCATGATCACGATGTCCGGGGGATCGCCCGACTGCACCTTGGAGAGCAGCACCTCCCGCTGGGCCGCGGTGCCCTGGTAGCGGAAGGGGATGCCGAAGCCCCGCAGCACCTCCTCGAACTGCTCCGCCTGCCCGGCGGTCCACGTCCCGAGGATGGTCACCGGCTCCTCGTCGTCGTGCTGCACCCAGGCCACCACCATGCCGCCGGCCGCGACCAGCAGCATGACCACACCGAACACCAGCATCCTGAACCGCCGGGTCACCGTCGCCTCCAGTAGTCGTGGTCGAGCCGCAGACCGAGCCCCAGCGCGGGCAGGACGACGGCCAGCAGGCTGCCGACGAGAGCGCCCCGGTGCACCGGTTCGGTCCACGTCCCCTCGGCCAGCCGCTGCCGGACGCCCTCCGACATCTTCGTGACCTTCTGCTGCGTCACGGTCGGCGGACCGCTCTGCCAGGACTCCTCGGTGATCCTCCGCAGATCCGCGAGCACCCCGGCGAGATCGTCCTGGGTGGAGTACGCCGTCATCAGCGGGACCACCGCGAGCAGCACGGTCAGGACGAGGGCCGCGAGCAGGTACGGGTTCCAGTCACGGCCGCAGCGGTCGCGCAGCACGAACAGCGCCGAGAGCAGGGTCAGCGCCACCGCGACCAGGGCGAGTTCGGCGGCCCACCACCCGGCGCGCTGCCACCCCCCCATGGCGACCGTGACCTCGGCGTGCTCCAACTGGGTCTCCTGCAGGACCTTCAGACGCGGTGCGACGCCCACCGTGTCGCGGGTGAGCAGCGATTCGGCCTCCCGGAGCCTCAGCTCCCGCATGAGGGGCTGGTCACCGTAGAGGGAGGTGCCGCGGGCGAGGGAGTCGCTGTAGGTGGCGAGCAGGCCCTTGACCGTGCCGAGGTCCTGGTCCGTGCGGTCGGCGATCCGGGACAGGCCCTGGTCGGCGGCCGAGAGCTGGGAACGGTAGGCCTCGCCCGAGCCCGCGACGCCGATGAGGTTCAGCCTCACCAGGCGGTCGACCTCCTCGTCGGCGCGCAGGGCCGCGAGCCGGCCGGCGGCGAGCCCCTGCACGGCCGGCGCCTCGCGGGACGCGAGCGCTTCGGCGCCGTGCTGGACCTGACGGCTGGAGAGGAACAGGGCGGTCGACGCGACGGCCGTGAGCAGCAACAGCGCCACCAGGTGTGCCTCCAGCAGCCTGCGGGTCCGCCAGGCGCTCAGGCGCCCGCGCCAGAACGCGGCGGGGGAGTACCGGCGCCAGGAGGCGGTGCGTCCGGCCGTCACAGCAGCTTCTCCCCGCACGCGATGCAGTAACGGGCCTCGCTCCCCGCCGGGGTGCCGCAGCCGGTGCAGCGCGGACCCGGCCGGGTGGGGACGGGGTCGGCCAGGGGCCCGCCGGGACGGGAGCCGGCGCGCAGGATCATCGGGCCGAGGGTGCCGGCGTCGACGGTGCGCGGCCGGACCCGTCCCTCGGCCGCGTCCTCGATGTGGGCGACCACGCGGATCTCGTCCAGCACCCAGTCCGTGCCGAACCGCACCGCCAGCCGGGCGGCCTGCCCCAGCAGGTCCTTCGCGGCGGTGTGGCGGCCTTCCTGGAGGGCGGTGAGCCCCTGGCGCAGCGCCAGGTACATCCTGGCGGTGGCGTTGATGGTGCGCACGCTGTCGGCGCCCGCCGGGGCGTGCGGCGGGGACTGCCCGGGGAGGTGCCAGCGGGCGGTGACGGGCGCGTGGACGCCGCCGACGGAGACCATGGCGAACTGCAGCTCGGTCTCCAGCGGGTCGGCGTCGGAGTCGGCGACCAGGGTGAGCAGGTAGTCGCGCCGGCCCTGCTCCCACTGGTAGGTCGGGAAGCTCCAGCAGTGCGGCCGGCCGGGTGCGGGCAGGCCGCCGAGCCGGTGCGGCCGGGGCGCCTTCTCGCTGAGCGAGACCTGGCGCACGGAGGGCCGTACGGTCACCTCGACGGGCAGCCGGGGGGTGTGCACCCGGCGCAGCCGCTGGATGGCGGCGGTGATCGCGCGGCCGAGCCCGTCGTCCACGAACTCGGCCGTGCCGTGCAGCCGTTCGGCGAGGGCCAGGAGCGGATCGGGCGCCCAGTCCGCGCCCACGGCGAACACGTCACAGGTGAACCGCCCCGCGCAGGCGTCCAGTTCCTCCTCCAGGCGGTCCTCGGCGGCGAAGGCGCTGCTGCCGTCGGTGATCAGCACCAGATGGCGTACGGAGACCGGCCGGCCGGCGAGCAGGGCGCGCGCCGCGGCCACCCAGGCGGCGTACCCGGCGGGACGCGGCCCCTCCCGGTGCAGCGGGAGCGAGCCCGCGACGAAGGCGGCCCGGCGTCTTTCGCCCCGGTCGGCGACGGCCCACTCGTCGTCCCCCCGGGGATAGCAGCGGACCGGCTCGGGACCACTGCCGAGCACGGTGAAGGAGATCCGGTCGGGCAGGGCGCGCAGCGCCGCCTGGAGGGCGTGCCGGACGGCCGCCCGGTTGGCTTCGGCGACGTCCACCGCGATGATCACCGCGAGCTGGACGGCGGGCAGGTCGGTGGGGGCGCCGTCGGCGGCCACGTCGACCCGCAGATGGGCCTCGATCTTCGCGCTGCGGTGCGGGCGCGGATCGCCGCCGAGGTCGACGTGCAGTCGGATGCCCGGCTGCGGCGGCCGGGTGGGGCTGCTCATGTCGTACGTCATCGCTCCTTCGCCTTCGTCGCCGGACGTCGTCCCGGTGCGCCGGGCCGTGCGGTCAGAACGGGGTCTGCGGCCGTACCGCGTGCATGAGGTCCACGAGGTGCTCGTGGGCGTCGGCCGGTTCCTGGTGGTGGGCCGCCAGCCGCCGGTAGTGCGACTCCAGTTGCTCGCGCAACGCGCGCTCCGGCGCGCTCAGCCGGCGCAGGGCGCGGGCGGTGAGCCGTCCGGCGCCGCTCCCCGGGGGGCCGGGGCGGTCGCCGAGACTGTGCACCGCGTCCAGTTTCCACTCGTGGAGTTCGGTCCTCAGCCGCAGCGCCTCGTCCTCGGACAGGCCCGGCTCCCCGTCGCCCGGACGCCGGCCCGCCAGACCGCTCAGTTCGGCCAGCGCCGCGTCGATCTCGGCGGGCGAAGGAAGCGGATCACCGTCTCCGGGCAGCCGGGCCGCGCGGATGCGCAGGGACGCGATCCGGGCGACGGTGTGGTCCAGCGTGCCCTGCCGGACCCGGCCGAGCACGTCGATGGCCGCCCGGCGGTCGTGCGCCCGCAGGGCGAGCCTGGCCAGGCCGAGGGCGGCGCCGCCGTGCGCGGGATTGCGGGCGAACACGGCCTCGTACAGTTCCTTGGCCGTGGGCTCGGCGGTGTCGTCGCCGAGCAGCTCCGCGCAGTGCGCGAGGGCCAGCTTGGGCGCGTACTCGCCGGGCAGTTCGAGGTGGACCAGGGTGAAGTGGTTCCGGGCCTCGGCGACCTGCCGCGGGTCGCCGTCGAGGTCGGCGCTGCGCAGCGCGAACAGGGCGCGGTGCCACTCCAGCCGCCACCGGCGTACGGCGGGCGGCCCGGGGACGGAGTCGGCCGTGTCGAGCTCCTCCTCGGCCCGCCGCAGGTCGCCCGGGGTGTTCCGGTCCAGCAGGACGCGCACGTTGTGCAGGTGGATCTCCACCGAGCGCGGTTTCTCGTCCTCCTGGTCGAGGAGCCGGTCCGGGGCGTAGCCGCTGCTCACCTCGAACCGCGTGGCCTGGGGATCGCCCGGATAGGGCCGGGGCACCGGCAGACAGGCGGCGATCTCGGCGGGAGCGGGCGTGCCGAGGTCGAGGACCGGCGCCACGGGCGGCTGGTACCGGTCGCGGCGGGGCCGGTCCAGCCAGTGCCCGATGTCCGGCACCGTGCCGAGCCGGGCGCCCGGCAGCCGGTTGGACGGCCGGAAGTGGTCGGAGGGCTCCGGCGGATCGCTCTTGCCGCGCAGCGCGCGGATCTCCCGCAGGGCGCCGCGCAGTTGGCCGATCATCTCACGGGCGTCGGTGAAGCGGCGGTACGGGTCGGTCCGCACGGCACGGTCGACGACCCGGTCGAAGGAGGCGGTGCCCAGGCCGGGCACCTCGGTGACGGCCCAGCGGGCGAGCTCCCGCAGGGTGACGCCGACGGTGTGCAGGTCGTGGGCGACGGTGGGCACGCCCGACGTGCCGGTCTCGGGCGCCATGTAGTCGGGCGTGACATGGGCGGGCGGCAGGCTCTGGCCCTGCTCGCGCATGCCGCCGAGGTCGATGACCTTGATGCCGTCCCGGTGGTGCACCACGTTGGAGGGCTTCATGTCCCCGTACACGAAGACCCGTTCGCCGTCGGCGTGCAGATGGACGAAGGCTTCGAGGATCTGGCAGCCGTACGCCGCGACGTGTTCGATGTCGAGGACGAACTCCCCGCGCCGGACCTCCTCGGTGACCTTCGCGAGGGTGCCGTCGCCGACGTCGTCCATGACGATGTAGCCGCCGGTGACCCGCCCGCCGTCGTCCCTGCGGGCGACGAAGTCGCGGATCTGGACGATGCGGGGGTGGCGGATGGCGACGAGGTTGCGGCGCTCGACGTCGGCGAGGCGGGCGCCGTCGTGCTCGTACCGGTTGAGCAGTCCCTTGACGGCGACGACGTCACCGAGGTGGGTGTCCTCGGCGAGGTAGACCCAGCCCTGGCCGCCGTGCGCGATGGGTCCCATGACCCGGTACTGGTCGCGCAGCAGGCCGCCCTCGGCGAGCTCGGGCCGGTACGAGTAGCGCTCGCCGCAGGCCGGGCAGAACCCCTCGATGGGCACCGGGCCCTCGGTGTAGGGCGGGGCGAAGGTGATGCCGCAGTCCGTGGCGGAGCACCGCATGTGGATGCGCGGCAGCGCCTCGGGACGGATGAGGCGCTCCTCGGCGGGGCGCGGCTCGCGCTCGGGGAGGGCCAGGAGTGCGCGGGGGCCGAGTTCCCGGGGGTCCCCGGGCAGTTCGGGCAGCCCGGGGCCGCTCTCCGCGCGGCCGCAGGCGGCGCAGTAGCCGGTGGGCAGTACGGCGCCGCCGCAGGGGGCTCCGGTGAACCGCCGGTGCGGGCAGGTCGTCATCCTCTCGTGGTCCTCCTTCCCCGCCCGGTCCGGACGGTGCGCCGCGTCACCGGTCCCCGCAGCGGCTCAGGTCGGCGCGCACGGCCCTGATCAGCGCGCGCAGCCGGGCGAGTTGCTGCTGCGGGTCCCGTACGTCGTCGAGCAGGCGGCGCGTGGCGCGGTGCCGGTCGGCGGTCTCGGTCACGGAGCCGAGGGAGGCGCTGTCGACGATGTCGCGGCGGATCGCCCGGCTGAACTCCGCGCGCTGCAGGCGGTCGAGCAGCGTGTCCGCGTGGTCCAGGAGCGCGGGCCGCAGGAGGAGGTCGCGGGCCGCGGTCCAGCCGGGGCCGCCCTCGTGACGGAAGACGAGCAGCAGCCGGAAGCCGAACACCCGTAATCGGGCGAGGACGTCGATGAGGGGAGCCGGCTGCGGCTCCTCGTCGAGCCCGTCGACGAGGACCGTGACCGGCCGGACGGGCGCACGGTCGGCGGCCCGCCCGGGCCGGGCCTTGGCGCCGCGCAGCCAGTCCCAGTACGCCAGGTACTCACCGGGCGGAAACGTGACCTGGTCCAGGGCGTGGTCGATGAGATCGGGTCTGCTGGCGCCGCCGCGGTGGACGACGTGGGCGCGGTGCAGCAGATGACGCAGGGAACGGTCCTTGCCGCCGCCCGGAGGCACCACGGTGATCTTCACCGGGTCCTCGTCCGGATCGTCGAACCACCGGCCGAGCCGCTCCTCGAAGCCGTGGTCCCACGCGCCCGGACCGCTCAGCTCCTTCACGAGGGGCGAAAGCTCGGCGATGCGGTCGACGGGGATCAGATACGAGAAGGAGAGCCGGTTGTCCTCGGGCAGGGCCGCGCCCAGGTCCCCGCGCCAGCTGACGACGAGGCCCACCACCCGGGAGGGACGGCCCTCCTCGGGACGAGTGCACACGCCGGCGCCGCTGAACCCGGCGCGCACCACCTCCGACCTGGTGACGGCGTCGAGCTGCACCCGTTCACCGCTGGCGCCGCCGATCCGCCCCCACAGGCTCATGCCGTCGTCGAAACCCTCCGCGTAACCGGTCGCGTACACCTCCATGCCGCCCCACAGCCGGGTGTCCAGCGGAGCGCGGCGCGCCTGCGGGCGGGGGCTGTCCAGGCGCAGCACGGCGACGTCCTCGCCGCCGGCGCCCTTCGCCAGCCAGCCGCCGGGCATGACCCGCGCCGAGACCGGCTCCAGCCCGCCGTTCTCCGCGAACTCCAGCCACATCACGGCGTCCGGCCGGCGCACCACGTGCGCGCAGGTCAGCGCCGTGTACTGGTCGACGAGCACGCCGGCGCCACAGACGGGGCCGTACGCGTCCTCGCGCCGCAGCCTGAGTCTCCAGTCCGCACGCAGTTCCCCCATGCCGTCTCACACTACGTGCAAAGCACGGGACCTCCCTAGACTCGTGAGCAGGGTGCATCGTTCAATCAGCCGGAAACGGCGGTGTGCTGGCGTGGCGGAGGCCGTCGGCACGGTCATCACGGTTCCCGTCATTGAGGGGGCGCCGTGCGTCGTGCTCGCGTCGCCTGCGCCGGCCCGCTGTGCCGCGAGGTGGTCGATGCGGATCGAGTGACACACGGCGCCGTGATTCGGCTATACCGTTCTGCTGGGACGTCAGACGCAGGCTGACGTGCGGATGAGTTGGGGGGACGATGATCGACTATCGCAAGACGCCGAACGTTCCGGTCTGGACGCTGGCGACACGTGACGTCCAGGTGCCGGCGGTGATCGGGAGCGGCCCCATGACGGCCGAGCGGCTGGTCGAACTGCGCGGCGTGCTGGCCGCGCTGGCGGACCAGCCGATCGCCACGCTCGAGGCGCACCCGCTGCCCGACAAGCTCGACCGCGGCCGAGGCATCCCGCTCGATGCCGTGAGTCCCCTGGCACAGCACCTGTCGCAGCTCGTCACGCAGTCGGCGCGGAGTTCCTCCACGGCGGCCGCTGCCGGCGAAGGCCTGTACCGCATGGTGGTCCCGGCGAAGGTCGCCGCGCAGTTCGGTCAGGGCATCGTCTGCTCGATGGGGTCGAAGGCGGTGGCCGGTGGCGTCCGAGGCCCGCTCGTGAACGCGAAGGGCACCATCGTCGCCGGTGCGACGTTCGTGCCGGTCGGCAAAGCGGCAACGGCG
Organism: Streptomyces sp. 12E; assembly: GCF_055633275.1. NCBI lineage: Bacteria > Bacillati > Actinomycetota > Actinomycetes > Kitasatosporales > Streptomycetaceae > Streptomyces > Streptomyces sp. 12E. The sequence continues at coordinate 5,748,532 of NZ_JBVNCJ010000001.1, forward strand.
GGCGCGGCCGGTGGAGCCGGTGCGACCGCCGGCGTCGCGGTCGCCGGCAGCGCGGCGCTCACCGTGGCCGCGCCGCTCGTGCTCATGGCCGTGGCGGTCGGGGTGAGCGCGAACGCCGACGCCAAGCGCCAGGAGGCCATCGAGCGCATCACGGAACTGCTGGAGCAACTGCACGAGCAGAAGCTCGAGGACGAGCGCAGCGAACTCGACGGCTGCCGCGACGCCATCGACAAGGCCACCGCCATTCTGCTCGACCAGGGCAAGCTCGGTCTCTCGCTGGGACTGGACTCGGCCGTGCACGCCATCAACACGGCGCTGGGCCGCGTCGACCGCCGCCTCGCCCGGTGGCGGAGCGCCCTCGACAAGCTGCCCGACGGCGAGGCCGTCGAGATCGGCACGCTGACCGAGGCGTTCCCCGGCGTGGACGACCAGGGCGGCATGTTCCGCGCCCACCTCGAACTCGCCTCCCTGGCGATCGCGTTGAAGCGGCGGGGCAACGTCCTCCAGGCCGTCGAGCACGCGCAGGGCGACCCTGACAACTTGTTCGAGAACTTCACCCGTGCACTCAAGCGCGACCAGCAGCGCCTCGACGAGCTGGAGTCGGGCATCGCCAGGGTCCTGGTACGCCTGTCGACGCTGGAGCTGGCACGCCCGAACGGTCTGCGACCCGTCTTCACGACCGGTGAGGTCGATCGCCTGATGCGCACGGCACACCGGCTTCACCGACTGGGCGACGGCGTCACGGTCGACGGTCGCTCGACGGACGTGGCGATCGAGATCGCCCGCGACAAGGACGGCTCGGTGGTCGTGTTCCCCGCGCTGCCCGCGCAGGCGTAGGCGCGCGGGCTCCGGCTCTCCCCGGACGGCGCCGTCACCCGTCGACCGGTGTCGTCAGCACCGCCCGGACGGTCTTGCCGCTGGGTGGGCAGGGGACGCAGTCCCAGTGGTCGGCGAGGGCGGCGACGAGGGTCAGGCCGCGTCCGCCGGTGGCGAGCGGGTCGAACGCGGTGGCCGTGGGGCGGGGGAGCGGGCGGAGGTCTCCGCGGGCGTCGCGGCCGGTTGGGCGTGGACGCCGATCGAGGTGGCGGGGGACTGTCGGTGGCCGGTGGCAGGATCACCGGCATGGTTTTCGTACGGACGACTCCACCGCGGCCCGTCGAGGTGACCGCGGTCTTTCCCGAGCTGGCTCCGCTGGCGCGTCCCGCGATCCGGCTGCATCCCCGCCCGGGATCGCCTTCGGTCCGGGACAGCTCGGTCGGGGGGCCGTTGCTGTGGCCGGCCGACGAACCCTGGCCGCACTGCGAGGACGCGCACCTGCACGGCGACAGCGGGTTCCGCCAGTCGCCGGCGGAGGTGCGGCTCGACAGGCACAGCCGGGCCCGGCGGTACGAGGACCCCTATGGCCCCTCGTTCACGCCCGAGGAGCAGGCGGCCATGGAACAGAAGGCCGAGAGGTACGCGGAGCTGCTCGACGCCGGCCCTCCCTGGCCCGCGGAGCGCCCGGTCCCCCTGTTGCCCGTGGCTCAGCTGTATGTGCGCGACGTGCCCCTGCTGCGGCCGCCCGCAGGGGCCGATCTGCTCCAGGTCCTGTGGTGTCCCTACGACCACGAGCCGGACTGGAAGCCGGCGACCGCGGTGTTCTGGCGGTCCGCCGCCTCGGTCGTCGACGTCCTCGCCACGCCTCCGGAACCGTACGAGGCCAACTACCCGGGCTACGTGCCGGAGCCGTGTCTGCTGGCGCCGGAAGCGATCACCGAGTACCCCAACAGCCTCGATCTGAGCCCGAAGTTGAGGAAAGTGGTGGGGGACTGGAGCAGATGGCAGGCGGCCGGTGCGGACGTGGACGGCTCGTACGCGGAATACCCGGCGGGGTTCTACCACTGCAATCTGGCCAACGCTCCCGGCTGGAAGGTCGGCGGCTGGCCGCCGTGGGGCCGCACCGACCCGTACCGCCGGTACTGCACCGTCTGCGACGCGCAGATGGTCCCGCTGCTGACCATCGCCTCCTTCGAATGGGACAGCAATAGGCACGGCTGGGCGCCGTACGAGGACCGGGCCGCCGCCCGCGCCGACGGTCACCCCGCCGGCCTGTCCCCCGCGCAGCCGACGAGGGTGGAAGTGGGCAGCGCCGACAACATGCAGCTCTACGTCTGCCCGGCCTCCCCCGAGCACCCGCACACCGACCTGATCCAATGAACCGTCGGCTCCGGGGCGGGCGGGCTCCTCCACGGAGACGGAGAGGAGTCGGTGCGCTTTCGGAGCGGGCATGCACGAGGCGCTGGGGGCCGGGCCGTGAACCGAGCGGGCCGCACCCCGGAGTGGGGTGCGGCCGGGTGTGCGCCCTTGGTGTCAGTCGGCCGAGGACCTGGGGTCCGTCGGCCCTTGGCTGGGGACTGCGGTGTGCTCCGGGCTCTGGGCGGGGGCGGGGACGCGGTCCGTGGAGGAGGGGACGGCGAAGACCTCGTCGAGGGTGGTGGCGTCGATGGCGCGGTCGAACCAGAGATCCAGGAGCGGCATGTCCGTGCAGGTGGTGACGCGCTGTCGGGTCTCTTCCGTCAGCGAGAAGCCGCGGCGCTCCATCAGGCGCAGCAGCTGCTCGGCCTTTCCGGCCACGCGTCCTTCCTCGCGTCCTTCCTCCTGTCCTGCGAGGCGGGCGTCGCCCACGATGGTGCCTCGCCTGGGGGTGAAGAGGGTTTCCATCAGGTTCCTCCAGATCTTCCGGGCGTGTTCGCTGCCCAAGCCGTCCTCGATCAGTCCCGCCAGGTCGTCCCGCGCTTCGCGGTCCGTGTCCTGGGCCAAGGCCTCGCCCATGACCGTCAGTATGCCCTCGATGTCCGGGGCGTTGCTGTGGATCCACAGGCAGAACGCGGCGAAGTCCAGGTCGGCCGAGGCGTCCTGGACCCGGCTCACCCGCGGAACGTTCGCCGGGCCCAGCACGTGGGGCACCGTCACCTGGGTGGGACGCCCCAGACCGGTGTGCAGGGGTCTGGCCGCCCACGCCGCCGTCGCCGTGTCCACGCACAGGACCAGCAGGACGACCTCGAGTCTGTACCGGTCGCGCAAGTACGCGACGTAGTACGGCCAGGAGGTCTCCTTCTTCGCCTCGATGCGGGTCTGCGCCTCGACCAGCAGGATGAACGGATCACGCCCGTCGGGACGGACCACCCGCAGCACGGAGTCCATCTGCCGGGTGAACATCTTCGGGGCGCCGGACGCGTCCGTCGGGAGGGTCTCGGTGGTGACACCGGGCGGGATTCCGAGGTCCAGGAGGTCCAGCGCACGGTTCAGCGCTTTCGGACGTCCCGGCAGGAAGCCGTGCAGGGTGTCGTGACTGACGTTGGGCATGAGGTGAAACTATGCGTGAAGCAAGAACATTCGTTGGCTTTTGAGGTGTGATCACCCGTTTGACGGAACCCTCTGAGGTTGACGCCGAGGCGCGCGGTCGGGGCGGGGGCGAGTGCTGGCCTGTTCTACGCGCAGGGGCGGGCCAGTTCGGGGAGCGCGCGGTTCGGGGAGCACGTGACCACGGCCAGGGTGAGGTACGAGGGGCGTTCGAGGTAGTGGCCGTACGACGCGTCGGCGCCCGCGCGCAGGCGTTCGGCGGCGGCGTCCACCAGCCGGGCCAGGCGGGCGGCGTCCCGGTCGGCCTCCGCCGTCCGGACTGCCGTCCACGCCGCGTGGTGGCGGCGCGAGAAGGAAACGCCCGCCTCGCCTATGCCGGGACGGGGTCCTCGAGCATGTTCAGGGCCTGGCGGGAGAGCAAGCGCTCCGCGGCGTCGTAGCTCCAGCCGCAGTCGACGACGAGCGATCGCCATGCCGACAGCCCGAAGCACAGCCACAGACGGTCCGCCGCACCGTCCACGTCGAGATGCGGAGCCACTGCGCCGACGGAGACCAGGTGCTCCGCGGCTTCGCGAAGCGCCTGGCGGTACTGCGTGACGACGTAGTCCCACACCTCCCGCGCCTTGGCGTCGCTCGCCATGGAGGAGTAGAGCAGGTCGATGGACGGAGCGAAGCGTTCGGTGTTGTCGCGGACACCGTGCGCCAGGCATGCGACCGCCGAGGCGAGGTCCTCGCTCCGGAACACCTCCTCATGGATCCCGGTGGTCCGCGAGTCCGCCACGTCCGTGGCCAGGAGGGCGTGCAAGAGCTCCGTCTTGGTCCCCACGCTCGCGTACAGCGTCTTGGTCGCGACGCCGGCCGCGCGAGCGATGTGCCCCATCGTCACCTGTGCATAGCCCTGCGCGATGAAAAGCTCACGCGCGGCCGCCAGGATGTCCTGCCGGGTCTGAGCCGCGCCCCGCTCGCGCCGTGGCGATCGATAACTCCGGGTCGGTGCGGACATGTCCCCACCTTACCCCGAGGTAAGGGTAAGCGTATTCATTGCAGATGCTGTAACTTCAAAATGGGACTTCCCTTCCGGACGGGAAGGCCATGCATCATGCACCCCTCAACCTGAAGGTTTCGCACCCCATGGACATGAATGCCGGGCGTGACTCACAAGCCGTCGTGGAAACGCGGCTCACCCATGAGACACACAGACTGGCCACCGGGCTGCTCGTGGACGCCGCCGGCCGCCCCTCCGTGCCTGGCCAAGCGCTCGCCCGGTTACGGGACTTCCTCGTGGTGAACCTGCGTCACCACCACGAGACCGAAGACGAATGGCTGTGGCCGCTCATCCTGACCGCGGCGCCCGATGTGAAGCGCGCACTCGACGACCTGAGCGAAGAACACGAACGTCTGGACGTCGCGCTCGACCGCCTCGCCGGCATCGGCCTCACCGGCGCGGAAGACCGTGACGGCGAAAACCTGAACGAAGAAGACCGGCACGCACTGCGCGAGGCGGCCGTCGCGGTGCGCGACAGCGTGCGCGACCACCTGGACCACGAGGAACCGGTTCTGTTCCCCGCCCTGCGGGCGCACATCACGCCCGCGCAGTGGGCGGAGTTCGCCCAACGAGTCATCGCCACCACGCCCCCGGTGGCCGGGCATCTGATGATCGGCCTCCTCGACGAGGTGGGCACACCGGCCGAGGTGGAATCGATATTCGTGAACATGCCGCCGCCGGTGAAGTCGCTGCTGCCCGCCCTGCGCGACCAGGCCGCCGCCGACCTGCGGGTGCTGCGAGGTCTCGGCTCGTGACGGACGCACACCTCCCCTGGCCGGACACGGCGTACGAGGCGATCACGGGCGACCTGACCGTCGCGGTCGCCTACCTCACCCCCGCCGGAGGCGCGGTGGTCACCAGCGTCTCACCGGTAGGGCTCGCGAACCGGGCAGCCAACCAGGTCAGCTTCACCACCTCGCTGGGCTTCCCGAAGAAACTGGAACGTATCCTGAACAGCCCCCGCGTCGCCCTCGCCTATCACACGCGCATGCACGGATTCGCCGCCCACAGTCACTACGTCCTCGCCCAGGGCAGGGCATCGGTGGACCTTCAGCCCTCGGCGCAGCGGCTGGCAGAGCTGATGGACGCCACGGAGTCGTTCTTCGGGAAGATCAAGCGCGGAAGAGTGTGGGACTGGCTGCTGCGCGAGTACCACCAGGAGCGCGTCTTCGTCGACGTCGGCCTGGAACGCATCAGCACCTGGCCCCGCCTCTCGGCACACGGACCGGCAACCGTGACCGGCCCGTCCTGGCCACAACATCCCGCCGAACAGCGCCCCCCGAAGAACGGCACAACACCCCGGATACCCGTCTCCCAGCTCGCCCGGCGGATCGCCGCCCTCCCGCATCGTCTGCTGGCGTACGAGGGGGCCGACGGCAGTCCCGTCATCCTCCCGGTGACGGTCACCGGACACGACGAGACCGGGCTGCGCCTGAGCGCACCGCCCGAACTCCTGCCACCAGGCGGACGCCGAGCGGGATTCCTCGCCCACGCGTTCCGACCGCAGTGCGTCGGTGTGAGCATGCGCACCGTCACCGGCTGGCTGACCGTCGACGACGGAGAGGCGTTGTACGCCCCCCACACATCGGTGGGCATGACAGCGCCGCCCAGCAGGACGGTCATGACCGTGGCCAACGGCCTGCTGGCCAAACAGGGACTGCGCCGCGCACGACGCAACGGCACCACCGCGCACCTGCACGCCCTCGCAGCCGGCGTCCGCCCCGGCGCGTAGCCCGGATTCCGGAGTGACCTCGGCGGCGGCGTGGGCGACAGGACGGGTCCGGCACCGTTCGATGAGCCTTCGGCGTCCCTCGACGTCCAAAGGGGCGTTCGCATGCGTCACTGGAGCACCTCGGTGCTTCGGCCGGCCGCGATCACGGTGCGGAGGGGGAACGCGAGGAGCAGCGCAACGGCGACCAGGAATCCGCTCGACCACAGAGGCCCGAGGTTCCCGGCCGCGGTGCTGAGGGTGGTCGCGGCGATGAGGGGGCCGACCGCGGCGCCCGCGTTGAGCGCCGCGGTCGCGTACGAGCCCGCCATGGTCGGGGCTCCTGCGGCTTCGTAGAGGACCCGCGTGATCAGGGTGCTGCCCAGTGCGAACGACAGGGCTCCCTGGATGAACACGAGGGCGAGCAGGGCGGCCGGCTCGTCGGCCAGGACGGCCAGGGCCGGCCAGCCGACGAGCAGCAGCGGACCGCCGACCGCGATGACCGGGCCGGGATGCCGGTCGGACAGCCGACCGGCGACCGTGACTCCGGCGAAGGAACCGATACCGAAGAGCACCAGTGCCACGGGGATCCACAGTTCACTGAGCCCGGCGGTGCCGGTCACGACGGGGGCGAGGAAAGTGAAGCCGGCGAAGGTGGCCGCGTTCACCAGCGCGCCCAGCAGCATCACCAGGAGCAGCCTCCGCCGTGCCAGCTGGGCGAGTTCCGCTCGCAGGGCTGGTCCGCCAGGCGCCTGCTCCTTCGCCCGTCCCGCTGGGATTCCCTTCAGGATGCCGAGAGCTGCGGGCAGGCAGAGAGCGGCGACAGCCCAGAATGTGGCCCGCCAGCCGAGCAGCGTGCCGAGCACCGAGCCACCGGGGACACCGGCAATCGTGGCGGTCGTCGTCCCTGACAGCAGCACTGCCAGCGCACGTCCCTTCTTGTCGGGCGGGACCAGGGTGGTGGCAGCCGCCAGGGCGACGGCGAGGAACCCCGCGTTTGCGAGCGCGGCGACGACGCGGGTGGCGAACAGGACCGGGAAGCTGGTGGTGATGGCGCCTACGGCGTGAGCCGCCGCGAAAGCGAGGACGAACCCGAGCAGGCTGGAGCGCCTGGACCAGTTACGGGCAAGGGCGGCCACCAGGGGGGCGCCGACGATCATGCCGATGGCGAAGGCCGAGGTGAGCACGCCTGCTGTCCCGACAGTGACGTTGAGATCGGAGGCGATGTCCGGCAAAAGGCCGGCGAGCATGAACTCCGAGGTGCCCATGGCGAAGACGGCCACGGCGAGCAGATACAGCGGAAGAGACATCGAGTGGCTCCGGGGCGAGGAGAAGCACGACAAGGTCATCTCGTCACCGCGGCCAGCCCTCGAGGGCGCCCTCGTCGCACCGCAGAACGCGGCGCGGCGGCAGGTCTAGGAGCTCAGTGGTTCAGGGGGCTGACGGCGTGACCGAAAGCCCCCACCTTGTCTGACTCAGGACTCGACATGGCCTGCACGCTACCCGACCCCTGTCCGTCGGGGCACCTTGGTTTCATCGGTGCTGGCCTGTGTCACCAACGTCATGTCCCGCAACATCCAGCCAGCCAACGATCCGCTTCTGCAAGTCGCGGTAGGCGCCACGATCGCTCCAGGTCGCGAACCATTCCATCTGCCGAAGGATGTTCTCCGAGCGGTCGGGGTGCCGCACCGCGACGACATCGACACCGATCTCACCCGTCGAGCATCCGATGTACACGCTGCTGTCGAGGGCCATCATGCCGAAGCCAGGATGGCCTGCGCGGATGCCGAGGAACGCCGATGCCGCACCCCGGCCCACGATGTCCCAGCGGTCCAGGAGCCGGACCCTGGTCCAGGCCGTCGGTGCGGCACGGCGGCCCCGGTGCATCTCCCGCAACGCCACTCCGTGCGTGGGGGTGCCCTGGGGAAGCATGACCAGGAACTCGCGCCGGCGGTCGAAGCGACCTGCCGAGACCGCCAGGTCGTACCAGTCCTCGTTGAGACGCTCGACGAGCCGCGGGGTCCCGTACCGGTGCGAGAAACCGTCGACGACGTCCTCGCGGCCGTATCCCATGACAACCGGCATCGTGCCGTCCGGCACAGGGAGCGTACACTCTCCCGCTTGGCAGGGGCGAAGATGTTCACGTTGGCGCTGTCAACGTGTTGCAGCTAGTGTGAGTGCCCATGAGTGTGAGATGGAGCGGGGAATCGGCATGCCGGTGCGCCGGCCGGGGGGAACGATGACCGGGCGAGGGCTCGAGGCCATCGGCCGTGAGGTCCTGCGGATCGACGCGCTGACCGAGCGTGAGGGACACCGCATGGGCAAGGAGTGGCGAAAGCGCACGGAGACCCGCCGCGCCGCCCTCGTGTGGGCCCTGCACGTCCTGCTGACCGGCGATCCGACCCAGGCTTCGGGGCATGCCGTGGAGCGCTTCCTCGAGGCCCTCGGGGGCGGCGTCGGGACCCGTGCCGAAGAGCCGGGGAGCGCCGCCGCCCCTTGTGGAGGGTGAGTCCCCGTCGAAGGGCCCACCGCCCGCGCCGGGGCCGCGCGTTTTCAGCGCCGTCCCGAGTGGACCGTGATGTACGCGTAGCTCTCGCCCTCCCGCGGTGCGCGGTTCCAGGACCGGGTGGGTGGTACGGCGGCAGAGCCACGGGCGCACCGGATCATGTTCCGCCGCCGGGACCGATGCGGCACCGGAGTTCCCGCTCGGGGCCTGCCAGACGCTGGTGTGCTCCACGCAGGAGCCACGACTCCCGTGAAACGGGGCCGCTGTTTCGCGCGCCTGAATCAGTGAACGCCCCGGCTACCGTCGGTTGATCCCGGGCAGGCGAACGCCGGCGTCGTCGAGCATCAGCAGGGTACGCGCCCGGGTCCGCTCCTTCATGTAGGGCCAGGCGGCCTCCACCAGACCGCTGTCGAGGAAGAGCTGGTCCAGCACCTCGAAGTAGACGGCACCGCCGACGTGCTCAGTGGAGTGGTCCACGATGCGTTCCACGAAGTCCCAGCACCGGGTGAGCAGTTGTGTATCCGGGCTGTCGCTCCTCAGCTGCGGCATCAGCACCGGCGTGGTGAAGCATCCGGCCAGCAGTTCGTACAGCATCACGGCCGCGTCCTCGGTCAGGACGGCCGCTTCCGCGGGCCGGTGGAACATCTCGGCGATGGGGTCGGCGGATTCGGGGATCATACGCAACAGCAGCGGGGGGATTTCCTCTTTCGGGATCTCCTCGTCCGGGTTCCGGTCGGCAGGGATGTCGCTCATCTCTTCCTCGGTAGGTGTGCGTCGGTCGTGTTCAGGGGCTCGGGGACTGTCGTGCGCTGTGCACGACGGTCGGCCGGAACGTGCTGCGCCGGCCTGCTTCCTTCGCCACGGCGACGGTGTGGTCGTCGCCCTTGAGGTGAACGCCGCCCTCACCTTCTGCCGGGCCCGTCAGTGCCCTGCGGTCGCCTCGCCGTCCGTCACGAGGCGAAAGTGCCGGCCGCAGTCCTCAACGAGTGGCTGCGAATGCCGCTTTCACCGACCCGGCCGTCCTCGTGGAGGTTCTCCGGCAATAGGTGGCGTGCGATGCGGAGCAGCCGCTCCACCCGGTGCGGCGCGGTCTCCGCCTCCTTCAGGAGCCAGTAGGCGAAGAGGGCGCCGTCCAAGGACCGGCCGGAGAGCACCTCCTCGTACAAGGACCAGACTCCGGCCCGAACAGCTTCCAGGCATGCCTCGGCGAGGTCCTCGTCGTCCACGACGACGAACGACCAAAGCAGTTCCAGGAAGTGGCGACGAGCGAACGGGGAGACGCTCCCATCCGTCAGGCCGGCCATCAGGACCCGAGCCACCGGCACCACGGTCTCCGTCGCCCAGCTTTCCTGGAGGAGGTGGAACTCGATATCCCTGGGCTCGGCTTCCTCCGGCGTCCGGGCACGGGCCATCCGCAGCAGTTCCTCCGGGACATGTTCCGCGGATCCGCATCCGCGGCACGGCAGCGTGGACCAGTCGTAGAGGCCCAGCTCCAGCTCCATGACGTTCATGACTTCCACCTCATCAGAAGAACCGGTGCCACCGGCTACCGCCCTCTTGCGGCACGACGTCCGATGCGAATCGGAACGGAGAAACGCAGTCCACTCGGCACTGCCCGCACACAGGCTTCACCTCGGCTGCACGAACACCGTCTTCGCTGCTCACGGGGCACGCGACAGTGAAGCGCACCTTCGTCGGGTCGCCGCCGAGCGCGTGCACGACATCGCCCTCGGCGCAGTAGTCGCGAGATCAAGGGCGAGGCGGGCGCCGGCCTGGACATCCGGCTCTGCGGGGGCGGCCGGCTCGCGGGCACCCTGCCGCCCGAGATCGACGAGCTGCTGATCAAGTCCTATCCGGTCGTTGCCGGTGCCGGAGTCCCGCTGGTCGACGGCGCCTTCGCCCCCACCGTCTTCGACGTCGCCGAACGCACCGCCTTCCCGAACGGGGTCACCCTCACCCGCCTCACCCGCCGCTAGGCCGTTCCTGGAAGCCCGTTCCGAGTGAGTCGCCGGTCGGGTCCCGCCGTCCGACGGCGGCGAAGGCGGTGGCCGGTGGCGTGCGCGGCCCGCTCGTGAACGCGAAGGGCACCATCGTCGCCGGTGCGACCGCCGCCTCGCCCGGTGGCGGAGCGCCCTCGACAAGCTGCCCGACGGCGAGGCCGTCGAGAGCGGCACGCTGACCGAGGCGTTCCCCCGGCGGTCACGACCGACCCCTCGCGCGGCGCGAACTCGTACGTCCCGTTCCCGCCGAACTCGGTGAGCAGGTGCCCGCGCGCCTTCGCGCCGCCCGGGGAGAGCGTGATGCCTGGGAGAACTCCGCGGAGAAGTCACATCGACGTTGTCAACGGGCATGCAGGAGAGGCGTTCGGCCTGCGGCCTCGACCTCGTATAGCGTTGATAAGAACCATTTGAGCTTCCTGGGCAATTCTATGTATCATCGCTACATGGCGAAGGAAGCTTCATCGGCCCGGCGAACCCGCGCGCTGATCATCGACGCAGCCGCCGACCTTCTGGCGGCTTCGGCCGGCGGGGAGTTCTCGACCCGCGAGGTGTGCGACGCGGCCGGCGTCACGGCGCCGACCCTGTACCACCACTTCGGCGACAAGGACGGACTGCTGCGAGAGGTGGCGGCGGACAGGTTCAGCCGCTACCTGGCCCGCAAGCAGGCCCTGGAGACGACCGGGGATCCGGTCGAGGACTTTCTTCGCGGCTGGGACATGCACGTGGAGTTCGGGGTGACCAACCCCGCGCTCTACACCATCATGTACGGCCGCCCGATGGACGGCCGTACGGCCCCGGCGGATCACGCCCACGCCGTTCTCGTGACGATGATGCGCGACCTGGAGAGGGCCGGACGGCTGCGCATGCCGGCCGGGACGGCCGCGGACATGGTGGCCTCGGCCGCGGTGGGGGTCACCCTGCATCTGATCCGCACCCGCGCGGCGGCCGACGACCACCTGTCGGCCCTCGTGCGTGACGCCGTCACCGCGGCCGTCATCAGCCCGCCGGCTGTCCCCGGAGCGCCTCCGGTGACGCCGCGGCTCGTGCGGGCCGCCGCGCAACTGGAAGCGGAGATGCCCCATGGCCCCGTCGGCACGCTACGCGCCTCGGAAACCGCACTGCTGCGCGAATGGCTGGCCCAACTGTCCGTGCTCGGCCGCGCGGCGGGCGGCGACCCGTCCTGACGGGGCTCTCCGGAGCGACCGACCACACGACCGGCGGGTTCCCCGGCCTGCGGACTCGACACGAAGGAGGAGCACATGAGCACCGTCCACCAGGAACAGACCCTTGCCGAAGGGGAGATCCAGGGCATCCTGGACGGCATCGCGCAAGGCTTCGGCCACCCCATGCGCTCGCCGATCCTCAAGACCCCGGGCGACTACGGCCTGGCCTACCAGGAGGTGTTCTTTCCCTCCATGGACGGTGTGCCGCTGGAAGCCTGGTACATCCCCCGCGAGGGATCGGACAAGCTGATCATCGCCAACCATCCCCTGTGGTTCAACCGCTACGGCCTCCCCGCCCACCTGGAGCCCTGGAAGTCGATCGGGGCGAGCACCGGCAACGACTTCGAGGTCGACTTCGTGCCCGACTACCGCATCCTGCACGAGGCCGGATACAACGTCCTCACGTACGACATGCGCAACCTCGGCCACAGCGGAACCGGCAACGGCGGCATCGGCAGCGGCGGCCGCTTCGAGGCTCGCGACGTCGTCGGCTCCCTGCAGTACGTACGCGCCCGCGAAGACCTCGAGGACATGACCATCGGCCTGTTCAGCCGCTGCCAGGGCGCGAACGCGACCATGTTCGCCCTGCAGATGTACCCCGAGCACTTCGAAGGCGTGCGCTGCGTCGTTTCCCCGCAGCCACTGTCGGTCGGCGTCACCATGCAGCGCACCCTGGAGAGGTTGGGGCTGCCCGAGCGCATCGCCGAGCTGGAGGAGAAGGTCCGCTTGATCGTCGGCTTCCCCTTCTCCGAGATGTCGCCGGTCGAGGCCGCCAGGAGCGTCACCGTCCCCACCTTCCTCTACCAGGTCCACGACGACCTGTTGACTCGCCCCGACGACGTCCAGGCGATGTTCGACAACATCCCGACCGAGGACAAGAAACTCGTCTGGGTCCACGGAACCACCGCCCGCTGGGACGGCTACCTGCACTTCCAGCGCGAGCCCGAGGAGATGTTGGACTGGTTCGCCACCCACATGAAGTAACTTCCGGCCCGTGACAGCCGCACCACGAAGGAGGCCGGGGTGAAGCCGTGCGCGTCACCCGTCGGCCGGTGCCGCCGGCGCCGCCCGGACGGTCGACGGCGTCGGACGGCCGGGCCCTTCTCAGGCCACCTTGATGACGACCTTGCCCGAGGCGTGACCGTTCTCGACGGTGGCGAGGGCGGCCGGGGCGTCGGAGAGCGGATGGACCGCGGTGATCACGGGTGCGAGGAGTCCGTCGAGGGCCAGCCGGGCCGACCGCTCCAGGTTCTCGCGGTCGACGCGACGCTCGACGAAACGCCCGCCGAGATCGGGCACGGACATATCGCCCACGGCGATGACGTTGCGGGGATCCCGGGCCAGCGGAGCGACCGTCCGCAGCGAGGTGCCTCCGGCCAGGTCGACGATCCCGTCGAAGCCGTCCGGAACCAGCTCGCGTGCCGCGGCGGCGACGTCCTCGGCGGTGTAGTCGACGAACCGCACCCCGATGGCCTCGGCGTGCTCGCGTTTGGCGGTACTCCCGGTGCCGATCACACGCAGCTCGCGTCCGATGGCCAGCCGGGCGACGGCGAGGCCGACCCCGCCCCCGACTCCGTTGACCAGGACCGTGGCACCGGCCGGGAGACCGAGCTGGTCGAGCGCGTCCACCGCGGTCGTCCCGGCCACGGGCAGCGTTGCCGCCACGGTCGCGGACAGCCCCTCCGGGATGCGCGCGGTGTTCGGCGCGGACAGCACCGTCGTCTCGGCGTAGGCGCCGCCACCGGTGAGCGCGAAGCCGAAGACCGCGTCGCCCACCTCCAGCCCGTCGACGTCCTCGCCCCGGGCGAGAACGGTTCCGGCCGCTTCCATGCCCAGCACGCGGGGAAACGGACGCCCGCCGTCGAGCCCGTCGACCAGACCCGAGCGAAGGAGGTGGTCGAGGGGGTTCACGCCGGCGACGTCGACCCGGACCAGTACCTCGCCGCGACCGGGGACGGGGTCGGGACGATCGAAGAACTCCTGCACCTCGGGCCCGCCATACCTGCCGAAACCCCACGCCTGCCCCATCTTCCGCCGCCTCTCGTACGGCCGACCCGGTGATTCCGGGCGTTGTCGCCATCCTCACCTCTGACATGGGTGTGAGGGGCAACCGGCTGAGACGCGGATCACAGCATCAGGTCGACCGCGCCACCGGTTCCGGGGCCGTGGACAGCTCCGCCCGGTGCCGGCTGTTGGCCCCGATCAGCACGTCGAGCGCGTCCCGGGTCTCGATCAGGTGCGCGATGTCGGCGTCGATCCGGTCGCGCTCGCGCATCATCGCCGTGAACGTCTCCTCGGCGACGTCCAGGTCACCCGGGACGTCCACACAGGGCAGCACAGTCGCGATCACCCTGCTGGACATACCCGCGTCGAACAGCTGTCGGATGAGTGACACGCGCTGGACCGCGGCATCGGAGTAGTGCCGCTGCCCCGCGCCGGAGCGTGAGCTGGTCAGCAGGCCCTGCTCCTCGTAGTACCGCAGTGAGCGCGGACTCACGCCCGTGCGCTTGGACAACTCGCCTATCCGCATCCCCGAGAGCCTACGCCCGCGTGCTCCAGGTGCGGACCGCCGTCGAAACGGAGTGGCCGTCGGACGCGGGTGCGGACGGGAGCAACGCCCCGCACGGGGAGCAGGCGTACGGACGCGAAAGGCGGGCGGGTACGCCGGACCCTCCGCCACGCTGCGCGAGGGGCGGAAGACGGCGGGGGTCTCGACGCCCCGGGCCCGGACCGACGGTGCTCAGTCGGACGGTGCCGCACGAGACGACTTCTCAGGCTTCGTCCGCCGCATGTGACGCCGGTCCGGCCAGCCCGTGCAACAGCAGATCCGTGAGGGTGTCGATGACGCGCCGGTCGTCTTCGCCGCCGGGGGGCGTGAGCACGGCGTAGTTGAGGGTGACGAGCATCGCGCCCATCGCCACCGCGAGGAACTCGGGGTCGCCGGGCAGCTGGTGTCCGCGCTCGACCAGGTACTCCAGATGCTCCCGAATGGTTTCCGTCTGCTCGCGCAGGTCGCGCCAGGCCCGGCCCGTGCCGGGGTCGTCGGCCACCATCGCCTGGAACAGGGCGAGCGTGACCGGGCGGTTCTGCCGCATCACCGTCCACGCGACACCGAGGTGGTCGCGCAGCTGGTCGCGGTCGGTCAGGTCGTGGTCGCGGGGGTGCTCCAGGCCGACCATGCGCTCGTCTATCGCGTTCTCCATCTCGGCGAGGAGCGCCTGGAGCAGCTCCTCCTTGCCGGCGAAGTGTTCGTAGAACGAGCCGGTCGAGCGTCCGGCCGCGGCGGTGATGTCGGTGATCTTCGTATTGAGGTAGCCGCGATCGCTGAACAGCCCCCGCGCCGCGTCCAGCAGCGCGGCACGCGTCTGGGCCGCCCGGACCTTTCGACTGGCGGTGCTCGCCTGCGGCATGTCGTCCTCCAACGGCTGTTGACAGACGCCAGCGTATCTGAACAGACTTACGCTGAATCAATATTCAGTGAAACCAAATTCAGGGAGTCGTCGTGCGAACGATCGTGATCGGTGGCGGGATAGCCGGGCCCGCCATCGCCCTTGCACTGCAGCGGATCGGTCACGACGTGACCGTCTACGAGGCGTACGATGTCCCGCCCGAGGACGTCGGCGCCCACTTCAGCCTGGCGGTCAACGGCCTGCGCGCGCTGGAGAAGCTGGGCTGCCTGCGCGACGTGCAGGCGGCCGGACACCCCGTCGAACGGATGCGGTTCTACACGGAGGGCGGCCGCCTCCTGGGCGACGTGCCACGCCTTCGGCGCGAAGCCGACTCGATGCGCAGCGTCTCGCTCCAGCGCGGACGGCTCGTGGCGATCCTGCGGCGCGCGGCGCTCGACGCGGGCGCGCGGATCGTCACCGGCGAACGCCTGGTGGGCGGGACGGAGTCGGCGGACGGCGTGGTGGCCGAATTCGCCTCCGGCCGGCGCGACACCGCGGAACTGCTCGTGGGCGCCGACGGCGTCTGGTCGACCGTGCGCGGACTGATCGACCCGTCCGCGCCGCGCGCGGAGTACGCGGGGCTCTACGGGGTCGCCGGGATCGCCACCATGACGGGTCTGGAGCCCGGCGTCTGGAACCTCGTCTACACGCGCAACGGCGCCTTCGTGTACACCAGCATCGACGAGAGGACCCAGTGGTGGACGGCTCAGATCGGGGATCCGGTCAAGCCCGACCTGCGAGGCGTCGACGACGCGCAATGGCTGCGGCGCGTCACCGAGCTGTTTCCGGAGGCGATGCCGAGGGCCGTTGTCGGAGCCGCGACATCGATAGTCGCGTCCGGCTGCCTGAACGTCTGCGATCCGGTCCGGACGTGGCACAGCGGGCGCATGGTCCTGGTCGGCGACGCCGCCCACCCTGTCGGCGTCGGACACGGCGCCTCGATGTGCGTCGAGGACGCCTTGGAACTCGCGGCGGCGCTGAGCAGTGCCCCGACCGTCCCGGCGGCACTCGAGGCCTACGACGCGACACGCCGCCCGCGCATCGACAAGCTGCTCAAGCACGGGCACAACGCCCGTGAGAGCAAGCGGCCCGGTGCCGTGAAGCGGCAGGTCAACGCGGCGAAGATGCGCATGCTCCTCCCGTTCTTCGAACGGGCGCAGGGATACCTGTACGACTACGAGCCGCCCTCCCTGTCCGCCGTGGGCGGATCACAGTCCCCCACGCGCTAGACGGCCCGCCGGCCCGACGCCTCGCTCGTGAAGAGGGACCCGGGCGGCCGGCGACGGGTGTCGGCAGGGCCTCGTTCACAAGAGGCGCCGGTGCATGCCGGGCGTGCGCGTGCGGGATCGGATCCTCACGCCCGTCCGGTGGTGGCGTGCGACGTCCGTGACGGACACGGCACAGGACCGTACCGACCGACCCGAACGAATGACAACCCGGTGTGGCTCCACATCGAGGACGATGCGGCGCCACATCCATCGAGAAGGAGAAGCAGTTGCTGAAATCGCCGGTGAGGAAGAACCTGGCCATCGGGCTGGTGATCACGGCCGTCATCGCGTCGTTGTCGGTGGTCATCGCGGACGACGGCAGCAGGATGGAGGAGCTCAGGAAGTCGCTGATCATAGGCTTCTCGGTGACGGGGGCGGTGACAGGGGGCACCTGGCTGCTGCAGCGGAGGCGTTCGGCACCGTGACCGGCGTCCGGGCGCCGGCCCTGTGGTCACCGGCGCCGCAACGGCATCACCTCGTCAGTGGGCCGGGCAGGTGCGGGGCGTGCTTCCGGAACGGGGATTCCCAAGGGGGCCGGGGACAGGACCGTGAACCGGACGGGCCGCACCCGGAGCGGGGTGCGGCCCGTCTCGTGGGGCGGCCGGTCCGCCCACGGCGCCGTGGCCCCGGACACGGCGCTGACGATGCTCGACGCCATGACGCCATGACGCCATGACGCCATGACGCCATGACGCCATGACGCCGAACCCGCCGAACCCGCCGAACCCGCCGAACCCGCCGAACCCGCCGGACTCGTCGTCACCTTCGAGGTCTCACCGAGCGCGCTGGCCGCGCGGCTCAACTACCGCCACCGCGCGTCGGAGTGACGGTCGGTCGTCGCGGGGTCTGCCGAACTCTTCGATCGGCGCGGGACACTGCTCCCCGCCGTGTCCGGCGGCGATCGAACGGCCGGCCATCGCCTTGATCGGCTTCGGCGGTTCGGCGCTGACGCCCGCAGCCTCGCTCTCCTCGATCAAGTGGGCCATGGCCCACGCGTCGGTCCGGCCGATGGGGCGTTCTGTTCGACGGTCCGGTCGGCGCCGGGCCGTGCGTGAACGTCGAGCGGTGCGTCTTCCCGGAGTCCGTCGAGAAGGTGGTCCTCCCGGCTGCGCGTACGACTCCGTGTTTCACTTCCAACCCGCCGAAGGTCTGATCGGTATTAATCATTTGTAGATCGAATGTAAACCGGGACTCATGAGGATGGCGTAGCCGTCTGTTCACGGACGGCTACGACTAGAGAAAGGCATCCTCATGAGGCACGGCAGAACCAGCCTGTGGGCCGTGGGTTCGGCCCTGACCGCGGCGATGGCGCTCGTCGGCGCCCTCGCCTCGGGCGCCAGCGCCGAGCAGCAGCGCGACGGTGACGGTGAGAAGAGCGTCCCGATCTCACAGGCCGTCGGCGCCGACAACCTGCGGAAGATGAACGAGCAGCGTCCCCTCGTCGCCGCCGCGAGCATCCTGGCCAAGGCCCAGGAGCGGGGCCACTACGAGGGCTACACGGGCATCGGCCTTCAGGAGGACCACGTCACCCTGTGGTGGAAGGGCGACCTGCCCGAGCCCGTACAGCGGGCCGCGGAGCGGGCCCGCAGGACCGCTCCCGTGCAGATCGTCGCCGCGGACCACTCGCTGGCCGAACTCAAGGACGCTTCCGAGCTGTTACAGGCCCGACTGGAGAAGGACCCCTCGCTCGGCCACAGCGTCAAGATCCCCACTGACGGCAGCGGACTGGTACTGGCACGGGACACCACCCGCGCAGCACGCACCGCCTCCGCCGCGCAGGACCACAGCACGGTCGGCCGGATCGCCGGCGTACCCGTGAAGACGGTCAGCGAGGAGCCCCTCCAGGAACGCTCCCGTGTGAACGACGGCGCGCCGTGGTCGGGCGGAGCACAGATAAACTTCAACGGCGGTGCGTGCACGGCCGGGTTCGGCGTGCGCGACGCAAGCACGACCTACCTGCTCACCGCCGAGCACTGCGGTCGCAGCGGCAATCGGTTCACCAACCCGCAGGGCGCCTACATCGGTACCTCCACCAAGTCCAGTGACGCCCACGACGTGATGCTCATCCCCACGAACTCCGACAACTTCATGTACACCGGGGGGCCCGACAGCGACGCGGGCGTGCGGGTCGACGGCTGGGACCACGTCTTCCCGGGCGAGTACCTGTGCCAGTCCGGAATCACCAGCGCACGGGCCACGGGCGGCCCGGTCTGCAACATCAAGGTCCTCTTCTTCTACAACGACTCCGAAGACCTGGTGGAGGCCGAGCAGATGGACGGCCGGGACGTGGCCCGTAGCGGCGACAGCGGCGGCCCGGTCTACACCGCCTCGGCCGGCGGCGGCGCGATCGCCAAGGGCACGGTGACCCGTAGTGCGGGGGCGCGCCTGGGCTTCCAGGACTTCTACACGGCCACGCGGGACTTCGGCATCTGGATCAACAGGTAGATCCGTCCTCGCGGCCCGTGCCACGGCCCGCCCGGCGTCCTCCCGGCCGTGAAGGCCGGGGGCGGTTCGTACGGTTCGCGTCGGAGCGCTGAGCGACTTGAGGGCGTGCCGTCCGCCGGAGTGGCGGACGGCACGCCCGCACCGCGTTCGGGGGCGCTCGGTCCCGTCCGTGGGGCCGTAGCGGTGGCTGGTGCTTCCCGGTGGAGCCACCCGTGTCGGCTCGGGTCCGGATCTCCGGTCGGAGGGGGCTCATCGAAGTGCGCCCCTTCATGCGGCCCGAACGCCGGGGGCCGAAGGGCCGGCCCGGATCCACCACGGTCCTCGACGGCTTCCTCCTGCTTCCGTCACTTCCGTCGGCCGACCAGCGTCTTGTAGAGCTCCCGCTTCTCCTCCGGGGTCTTGGCCGCCCGGACCCGGTCCGCCCAGTCGCTCTTGATCTCGTCGAGGAAGGCGTGCCAGCTCTTGCCGTCGCCGCCCATCTTCGCCAGCTCCACCAGCCGCTGGTTGTTCTTCATCTTGCCGTCGCCGATCTTGTCCGGCTTGTGGCCGTGCAACGCGGACTCGGGGTTGGCGGTCGTCTCCGTGGACTTGACGCCGTGGTGGTAGCCGACCGGGCTGGAGGCGCCCGGCGCGATCGTCTCGATGCCGACGAGCAGGGAGCCGTCCGTGGACGTGGTCGGCGCGGTGAACACCAGGAGCATGTGGCCGTAGGAGCCGTTGGGGAGGATGACGTCGCCGTTCCAGTCCTTGGTGCCGATGCCGCCGATCGCCTGGTCGATCCCCAGCAGCTTCGGGGTGGTCACGCCCGGGAGGGCCTTCGACGTCACATTCGTCAGTGACGCCCCGATGCCGCCCTTCTCCACGAAACGGCCGGGCGTCCCGCCCTTGTTCTGGCCGATGGAGGAGCGGTGCGTGGCGAAGCCTCGTTCCTTGACGTGCTCGTCCTGCTTGCCGTCCTCGGTGACACCGAGGAATTCGAGCAGCTGATGGGGGTCGTCGCCGTCCTGGAGGGCGGGGATGCGGATGTTCACGCGTCCGCCGTGCGCGAGGGCCCGGATGACGTCACCCTCCCGGTAGTCGACGTGTTTCTTGTCCTTGGTGTACTGCAGGCCGTGCTGCAGGATCAGCAGGACGTTGGTGAGGATCTTCCGGGCGAAGGCGTCCTGCGACTCGTGTTCCGGCGCGAGTTCTTTCGCTCCGGGGTGCTTCCGGTCCTCCGGCACGCTCTCCGGGACCAGGGTGTCGAGGGCCGTCTCCCGGATCTGCGCGTCCCGCTCCGCCTCCAACTCCCGGCGCTCCTCACTGTCCTCGGGGAGCCCTTGGGTCTGCATGAAACGGCCCAGGGTGTAGGCGGGGTTGATCGGGATGGGGGCGCCGGGGGCGGGTCGCTGGGTCCGGAAGGCGAGCGTCGCGGCGAGGATGCGCCGGCCCGGGGTGAGCTTCAGCCAGTCCGAGTAGTCGGGCTTCTCCTCCGTGGTCTTGCCCTTGTCCCCGGATGCGCTTGTCTTCGCCGCGGCGGACCTCCGACCCTCGGCGATCCTGAGGCCGTCCGCCATGGTGCCGATGCCTACACGGTTCAGCCACGCCGGCCGCTTCTCCGACAGTAACTCGATGTCCTTGAGCTCTTTTTCCTGGAAGACCTCTCCGAGGACCAACCGCCGTTCCAGGACCCACCGCATCCTGGCGTCGGGAAGCAGCCAGTCCTCCGGCCACTTCTTGTGCGGCTCCCAGATGTTGAACTTCCGCTTCTTCTGGCGCGCGTGCTCCTCGATCGACCGGGCCAGCCGCACGATCGCCGCGTCCGGGTCGGTGGAGGTCTCCAGGGACGCCTCGTCGGGAGGATGGCCCGCCTCGGTCTCCTCCTGCTGCACCCGCTGGACCGCTGCGGTCACGGCCCGGTTCCCGGCGGTGCGCTGGAGCGCCAGCAGGCCGGTGGGGTCGTCCACCGTCCGCGAGGGGAAGCCCGGTCGTCTCTGCCGCGCGTCCCGGTCCTGCTGCCGTTCCTGCCGCTGCTGCTGCCGTATGTGCATCCCTCAGACTGACCTGTCCCCAGGTCCGTGTGCAAGGCCATGATCTTCGCGGGCTGCCGCCGGGGTATCACGGACTGACGGCCCTGACGCTCTCGCCGACCGATCGATGCGGCCGGGCGCATGAGCGATCAGGACCCTCCGCCCCTCGACGACGCCGGCATGGAGTCCGTCCCCGCCGGAGCGGCCGGGGCGCCCCGGGCCCGGCCCGGCTCGACTCGCCCGCCGAAGCCGACGCCCCGCGCGGTGCGGGAAGACCCCGTCCCCGACCATGCGCACGGGCGGGCCGGTTCGGTGAGCACGTCACCACGGCCAGGGTGGTCCGGGGCTCTTCCCGGTCCTGCGCCGCACCGGATTCCGTGGCCCCGGCGCGGTCGCCCGCGCCGGGGCACGCGGCCTCGTCACCGCCCCAGACGGACCGTGACGTACGCGTAGCCCTCGCCCTCGCGCGGTGCGCGGTTCCAGGACCGGGTGGTCAGGTGCGGCAGGATGCCCTCGGCCAGGGCGTGCCGGGGCAGACAGAGGCCGAACTCGTCCTGTACGGCGGCCAGCAGGAACCGCTCGTGGTCCGCCTCGCCGACGCCGCGCAGGACATGGTCCGGGTCGAGGGCCGCGGGCACCGGACCCGTGCGCTCGACGTCCGTGCCGCGCAGGGTGTACGCGTACAGCTCCTCGCCCCGCTCGGCGACCGAGAGGTGGAACACCGCCGGGGCTTCGTCGCGACCGCGGCGCGCCCACAGCACCACCGCGCGTCCGCCGCGCGAGGCGGCGGCGGCCGGGGAGACGAAGAAGTTCCCGGGCTCCGACGGCAGCGGGGCCGTGTCGAAGCCGAACGCCCACCCGGAACCCGTCCGGCCCACCGCCACCACGGCCCGGTCCTCCCACGGCGCCGAGTCGTCCCGCTGTCCGGCAGCGTGCTGTCTGACGTCGTAGGGGAACCATCCGGCGGGACGGCTGGGCGAAGCGGTCAGGCCCGCACCCCCCTCCTCCCCGACCAGGCCGGGCAGTGCCTCAGGCTCCACGCCCTCCACCCACAGGCATCGGTAGGAGCCGTACGGGGCGTTCCACCGCTGGGTCTGTGCCAGCCAGCACAGTCCCGGCGGATCCAGGTCCGGCACCGGATCGGGCACCGGGCCCTCCCGGCCCGCCCGGGGCGTGGCCAGCAGCTCCAGGCCGCGCTCCCGCGTCACCACCGGCCCCAGGACGGGGTCCCCCAGCAGACCGACCGGCGCCAGCAGGTCCGGCCCCGGCGGCGACCACGACGGCAGCGCGGCACGGATCAGCCGCCACGCCGTGTCCGTGTCCCCCCACCGCGCCGACTCCCACGCCTCGGCCACCGCTTCACCGAAGGCGCCGTCCGGCGCGTAGCGGTAGGAGCCGTCGCGCACCCGGGCGAGGATCGCGTCCGCGGCCTTTGTGACGCCGTCGTCGGTCTCGGCGCCCAGCGGGAACCCGCCGGGGGAGGCGCCGGGACGTTCCTCCCGCAGGTGCGCGGCGGCCATCACGGGCACCAGCTCGTCCGTGCAGCGCGGATCGGCGACGAGCGCACCGAAGCCGTGGCCCCCGTACCCGACGCCGTGCGCCAGCGCGTCCAGCTGGCGCAGCATGCCCCAGGCGCGGGGCCGCCCGTAGTGGCGGGCCTCGGTGAGCAGGTCCCGGGCGGTCTCCCACCTTCCGCTCAGGGCCTCCTCCCGCGCCCGCTCCACGTCGGCGTCCAGGGCGCGGGTGGTGGCGTTCGCGAAGCCGGGGAGGCCGGCCCGGTCGGAGTGGAAGACCTGGTACATCCGCTGCATATAAGCGCGGAACGACGGATACCGGTCCGGGAACTCGCCGCTCCACCCCTTGTAGACGTACAGGGCCCACTCGCCGTCCTCGTCGGTGTCACCCGGGTCCAGCAGGGCGTAGGACATGTCCGAGTCGGTCTCCAGCCGCAGCGCCCGCCGCCACATCCCGGCCAGCAGCACCTCCTGTTCGGTCGAGCGCTCGGTCAGCCCCTGCCGGTAGGCCGGGGTCATGTCGAACGGATCCCCGAACCACTCGATCTCGTGGGCCGCGCCCAGCCGGTAGACGGAGCCCCCGTCGAGCCGCCAGCCGTTGCTGGCCCCGAGGAACCCCCGGTAGGACGGGGGGAGCCGGACCCCCAGCCGCTCCTCGGCGGCGGCTATTTCCTCCTCGGCCGCGGGCGGGGCGGCGAGCGCCAGGTCGGCGAGGGTCGTGCCGCCCTCCGTCAGATCCTCCAGGTCGTCCTCGCCCGGGACCCATTCCTCCTGCCAACGCCGCAGGAACCGCTGCCAGTCGAAAGGGTGCTCGCTTTTCTCGGTCACGGGCCGAGTGTGGCAGCCGCCACCGACAACGACGCGGGCCCCAGGTCCCGGTGGCCGTGGCCCGGTCGCCGGACGACCGGAGCCGGGAGCACCGCCCGCGTGCGCGTGCGGACGCCGACGGCTGCCCGGCCCGGTCGGACCGCGGAGGTCACCTCCGTCGTGTCGCGGTCGCCGGCGTTCCCCTCGGCCGCGGCGAGCCGCTTGTCGCGGCGGACGGAGGACCGGAAGGAGGCGCCGATCAGGACGGCGCCGATGAGACCGGTGATGATCTCGTCGATCTCGTAGCGGATGGTGACGAGCAGGATCATCGCCAGGGCGCCGATGGCGTAGTGGGCGCCGTGCTCCAGGCAGCAGACGGCCTTCGCGCCGGGGAAGCTCCTGGCGGGGCGGATGTCGGCGAAGAGCTGGAAGTGCTTGCGTAGGGTGCCCGAGGGGCCACGGCGCTCACGAACCAGCCGCCCACCGAAGGGCTGCGGTTCCCCACTGGCACGGCGACGGCGCGAGGGCCGAGGTGACCGTGCGCTACGCCGATCACGCCCTGCGCGTGGATGTGCTGAACACCGGCCCCGGCGTGCTGACCGGCGTGCCGCCCGCACCGTCGGCACCGGTACGCACGGCCTCCCTGCGACGGCAGGGCACCGGCCGCGGACTGCTGGGCCTGCGGGCACGGGTCGCGGTGTACGGAGGAGACCTGGACGCCCGGCGCCGCCTCGGCGGTGGTTACCGCGCCCGGGCCCGCATTCCCCTGGACCGACCGTGACACCGGACGCGGCCGGGCCCGGGCCGTCGTGCTCGCCTATGAGGCGGGACTGGTCGGACCCGGCGGATGAAGCAGGACGGGCGGGCCCTGCCGCGCCGCCCCCGTGCCCGCGCCGACCGGGCCGGGAGCGGCCGCCGCCGGCACCGACGGCGAGGTCAACTGCCAGGTGGGGATCGGCCTGTTCCTGGCATCGGCCGACCTCTGCGTCCCGGTCGACTGGCGCCTGGTGCTGCCGGGGCGGTGGCAGAGCGACGGGTCCTGGCGCGCCGCGGCCCGCATCGCCGAGGACGAGGTCACGCCCGCGGAGGGAGCCTGCGCTCTCGATCTCGTGCGGGCTTGGACGCGCGCCACCCGCCGCGGGGGAGTCCCGGTCGTCGTCGACCTCACCCGGGTCCCGCACGACACCGCGTTCCTGCCCGAGGTCGCCGCGCTCGGGACGGGATTCGTCGCGCAGGTCCCCGGCGACACCGTCCTGCATCCGCCGGCCGGCAACCGAGGACCGGTCCTCGTGCGCCACCTTCTGCGCGGCGCCCCCGAGCCGCCCGGGAGCGGTGCGGGCGTCGTGGCGGTTCGCCCGGGCACGGACCCTCGCGGGTGCGGACCTGTGCCGCCCGGCTGGCCGCCGGAACGCCGGCCGGACGGCGGCGCCCCTGCAGGGTGATCGTCGAGCACCCGGCCAGGGAGCATCGCGCCCCGAGGTACTTCCTCACCGATCTCACGCACCGCCGGCCCGTGGACTTCCTCGCCCTCGCGGACACCGCCGACCGGACCCGCGCCACGGTGCGCCGGCTGCGGGACCACTTCGGCCTCGCGGACTTCGAGGGCCACTCCTACCCCGGCTGGCACCACCACATGACGCTCATGTCGGCGGCCTACGCCTTCGGGTGCCTGGCCGCGACGGGCACCGGCAGCCGCGCGGCCTGATCCCGCGGCACGGGACTCGACGGGCCGATCCCGGGGCGCGGGGGCACCCGGGCGGCGACGCGAGGGGCGGAGGGCGCCGTCGTGCGGCGGGCCGGCCGCCCTTCCGCCGCGGTGCGGGCCGCGCCCCTCGCGGGTCCCGTGGAGACCGCCGGCGCGTGCGACGCCTTCCGGGCCGGGTTCCCCGCCGGTGTCTCCCGGGGATACGGCCGCCACCGTGCCGCGCAGTCGGGCAGCGCCGTGGCCACCACCGTCCTGAGGCCGCGGAGGGACGTGCGGGTCACCTCACGCCGTGTCCGCCGCCGATCGCACGGGTGCGGTGAGCGCGACCCTCAGCCTGCCCGGACTGAGGGTGAGCTGGGGAAGGCGGGGCAGGGCGAGGCGCGTGTCCAGCAGGGTGATGTCCCAGTGGCTGAGCAGGGACGCCAGCAGCATGACGCCCTCCATCATCGAGAACTCGTCCCCGATGCACTTGCGGGCTCCGCCGCCGAACACCGTGAACGGGACCCGGGGCCTGGCGCCCCGGGCGTCCCACCGGTCGGGGTCGAAGCGCAGCGGGTCCGGGTAGAGCTCGGGCAGGTGGCTGATGAGGTACGGGCTGTACGCGAGGGTCGTGCCGCGGGGCAGGGCGTACGGGCCCAGTTCGGTGTCCTTCTCGGTCCGGCGCGTCAGGAACCAGCCGGGCGGGTGCATGCGCAGCGCCTCGGTGAACACCTGCCGCGTGTACGTGAGGTGGGGCAGATCCTCCCAGCGGGCCGTGCGGCCGCCGAGGACGGAGGTGACCTCGTCCGTGAGGCGCCGGTGCACGTCGGGGTGCGTGGCGCTGAGGCGCAGGCTCCAGTTCACCGCGCCGGCCGTGGTCTCCGTACCGGCCGAGTACATGGTCACGGCCTGGTCCACGAGTTCGTCGTCCGTGAGGGCGGGAGCGTCGCTGTCCGGGTCGCGGGCGGCCATCAGCATCGACAGGAGGGTCGCGCCTTCAGGGCTTCCGGGACCTTCGGCGTCGGCGTGCCGGCGGCGCTCGGTGGTGAGTCGCGCCATCGACCGGCGGACGCGTTCGGTGGCCTGCAGGTAGCGGACGTTGCCCGGTGTGCGCACCTTGCGCAGCGGTTTCGGCAGCAGGGTGTGCCGGGTGAAGCCGGCCATGAGCGTGTCGAAGTCCGACGCCAGGCGTGCGTGGAGGGCCGGGTCCAGGCGGGTGCCGAAGACCGAGGACAGCACGATGTCGGCGGTCAGACTGCGCGAGGTGACGCCCAGGTCGAGCACCTGGCCGTCGTGCCAGCCGCCCACGACGGTGTCGATCCGCTGTGTGATGATGCGGGCGTAGTCGGGGAACCTGGCCTGATGGAAGGCGGGCTGCATCAGGCGGCGCTGCCGGCGGTGCTCGGCCGCGGGACAGGTGGCGAGGCCCTGGCCGCCCGCTTCGCGCAGGCGCTCGAAGAGCGGGCCGCCCTTGTCGAAGATCCGGTCCTGGACCAGCACGGAGCGCGTCAGTTCGGGGTCGCACACCACCACGACGGGCATGCGGGCGAACCGGATCTCCACCACGGGGCCGTGCGCGGGCAGGGCGCGCAGGAACGCCAGGGGTGAGCGCAGGAAGGCCGGCAGATGCCCCACCAGGGGTCGGGCGCCGGGGGCCCGGGGCACCGCGGAAACGCTGTTCATGCCACCAACTCCTTGTGTTTCTGGGCCGATCGAGGCCGATCGAGGCCGAACGGGACCGGAACGTGGACTGTAAGGAAGGCGGGAGGCGCCGTCCATGCCGCATCCGGACGCGGACGCTTCTTCGGCATGCCTCTCCGAGGCGTACGTGTGATCTGGATCACATGTCATGTGTGGGCCGGGTCACGGTGTGTGCGGACGGGCCGGGATTTCGCCACGAAATGCCGGGTTCCGCTATTCGATGAGTGAGAATGGAGGTGGAAACTCCCCTTCCTTTCGGAAATTAATCAATTGCGTTCTGGCGTCGGTGAGTTGACGGACCCTAGCCTGTGGGTCACCTTCGACTGGTCACGGGGGAAGGCATGCGAATGAAGAGAACTTCAGTTCCGGCGGCGCACCCGAACCAGAATCCGAGTCGCGAGGAAATATCCCGGGTTCAGGAGCGCCTTCAGAAGGACCTGGTCCGGGTGCGGGAATCGCTGAGGTCATTGGTGATTCCCCCGCAGAGCCGAATCAGGGAACCGATCCGGTACACCGTGGAGAAGCCGGGCCGGCTGCTGAGGCCCACGCTGGTCCTGCTCTCCTCCTACCTGCTGGAGGACCTGCCGGAGGACGAACAGGACGCCGTCGGGCGACGGCGCGTCATCGAGGCGGCCGCCGTCGTGGAGACGCTCCACATCGCCACGCTCTGCCACGACGACCTGATCGACGACGCGGCGCTGCGGCGCGGCAGGCCCAGCACGAACGCCGTGTACGGCGACCCGCTCGCCCTGCTGGCCGGCGACTACCTCCTCGCGCGCTGCATGCAGGTCGCCGCTTCCCTGGGCACGACGCGGGTGCAGGCCATGGCCGACGCGCTGATCGACGTCTGCGTCGGGCAGATGCTGGAGTCCAGCCAACTGCACGACGCGCAGCGCACGGAGGAGGACTACCTCGCCGCCGTCTCGGGCAAGACCGCGTGCCTGCTGCGCACGGCCGCGGTCATGGGCGCACTCCAGTCGGAGGCGTCGGACGACGCCCGGGCGGCGCTGGAACGGTTCGGTCACCACCTCGGCATGGCGTTCCAGATCTGGGACGACATTCTCGACATCTGCAGCGAGGAAACCGGAAAACAGCAGGCCAAGGACATTGTGAACGGCGTCTACACCCTTCCGGTGATCTATGCGGTGAAAGACGTTCCCGACCTGGTGCTGCCGCTTCTGAACGATCTTCCGATCTCCGACGAACAATGCCGCAGGATTGTCGCCGCGGTGCAGGAATGCGGAGCGATCGGCCGGTCCGCCGAATTGGCGCAACGGTATATCGCGGACGCACTGCACGCCGTCGAAACGCATCCGGCGACCATGCGGAGAGCGCCCGTGGTACGGCAATGCCTGCGTGATCTCATCGACGTGTTCGCGACCCGGCACCCGGCACTTCACGTCCTGCCCACGGCGCTGTGAGGGAGGGTGCTCGTGCCGGGAATCCGCAACGACTTCATCACCGACTACGACTCACTCGCCGATGCCTGGTGGGACCCGCGGGGGCCTCTCGCTCCGCTCGGCTGGATCGCCCGCGCGCGCGCCGCCCACGTGCCGCGCGCCGCGCGCGAGGGGGCGTGCCTGCTCGACGTGGCCTGCGGGGGAGGGCTGTTCGGTCCGCACCTGACCGGCAAGGGATACCAGGTGGTCGGGGTCGACCTGTCGGCCCGCTCGCTGCGCGAGGCGCTCGGCCACGGATTCGACACGGTCGTCCGGGCGGACATCGGCCGGCTCCCCTTCGCCGACGCGTCGTTCGACGTCGTCACGGCCGGGCAGTGCCTCGAGCACGTACCCGACCCGTTCCGCGTGGTCGAGGAGGCCTGCAGGGTGCTGCGGCCCGGCGGGACACTGATCGTCGACACCATCGCGGCCACCGTGCTCGCCCGCGTGCTGGCCATCGGCGTCGCCGAGAACCTGCCCCTGCCCGGCAGACCGCCCCGCGGCACCCACGACCATCGGCTCTTCGTCGACCGGCGGCGGCTCGTCGTCACCGCCCACGCCCACGGCGTGGCCCTACGACTCACCGGCCTGCGCCCCCACCTCCGGGACGGACTGCGCTACCTGGCCAAACGACGCGAGGAGGTCCGCATGATTCCCACCCGGTCGACCGGCGTGCTGTACATGGGGGTCGGACGCAAATGCTGACACGCTCCCAGGAGCCGGCCGTCGGCGCCCTGCGCGCGTGGATCGTGGGCGCCCGCCTCAAGACGCTGCCGGTCACCCTCGCGCCGGTCGCGGTGGGCAGCGCCGTCGCCGCCTCGCACGGCGGCCTCAGCGGACGGCGGGCCGCACTCACCCTGCTGTTCGCCCTGGGCTTCGTCCTCGGCACCAACTTCTTCAACGACTACAGCGACGGGGTGCGCGGCGTCGACGACCAGCGTGTGGGGCCCGTCCGGCTGGTCGGATCGGGACAGGCCTCACCCCGTCGTGTGCTGCGCTCGGGAATCGCCCTGTACGGCGTCGCCGTGCTCAGCGCCCTCGTCCTGGCCGTCACCGTCTCGTGGTGGCTGCTCGCCCTCGCGGCGGTGTGCGCGCTGGGCGGCTGGTTCTACACGGGAGGCGCACGCCCCTACGGCTACCGGTCGCTCGGCGACATCAGCATCTTCGTCTTCCACGGTGTCATCGCCGTGTGCGCCACCGCGTACATCCAGCTCGAGCGGATACCGCTGCTCGCGCTCGGCGCGTCCGTGCCCATCGGGCTGCTCGCCTGCGCCCTGCTGACCACGAACAACCTGCGGGACATCCCCACCGACACCGCCGCGGGCAAGATCACCGTCGCGGTCCGGCTCGGCGACCGGCGTACCCGCCACTACTATCTGGTCCTGATCGCCGCGTCCTTCGTCTGCGCGCTGCTGCTGGCCCCGGCCCGCCCGTGGGTCCTGCTCGTCCTCGGCGCCGCGCCGGCCGCCGTCCTGCCGGTGCGCCGGGTGCGGGCGGGCGCCCGTGGCCGTGACCTGATCCCCGTCCTCGAACACACCTGTGTGCTGCTGCTCGTCTTCGGTGCGCTGCTCACGACCGGAGTGGCGCTGTGAACGGGGGCGGGCGGGGGAGCAGCGCACCGCGGCACGAGGTGCTCGTCATCGGCGCCGGGTTCTCCGGGATCGGCACCGCGATCGGGCTGCGGCGCGCCGGGATCGAGGACTTCCTCCTCCTCGAGGCGCAGGAGGACGTCGGCGGCTCCTGGCACGCCAACCGCTATCCGGGCGTCGCGGTGGACATCAGCGCCTTCTCGTACTCGTACTCCTTCGAACCGAACCCGTCGTGGTCGCGGGCCTTCCCGGTGGGCGCGGAGCTCAAGGCGTACGCGGACCGGTGCGTCGACAAGTACGGTCTGCGCGCGCGGATCCGGCTCGGGGCCACGGTCGAACGGGCGGTGTACGACGAGGCGGCGCACCTGTGGCGGGTCGACCTCGCGGACGGCACCACGGTCACCGGCCGCTTCGTCGTGTGCGCCACCGGATGGCTCACCCGGCCGAAGACGCCGGACATCGAGGGCCTGCACCGCTTCGCGGGCGACTGCGTGCACACCGCCCGCTGGGACCCGTCCGTCGAGCTGGCCGGGCGGCGGGTCGGCATCCTGGGCACCGGCGCCTCCGCGATCCAGCTCCTCCCGGAGATCGCCCCGTCGGCGGACCGGCTGCACGTCTTCCAGCGCACCCCCAACTGGATCTTCCCGAAGCCCGACGTGCCGATACCGCGCGCGGTGCGCAAGGTGTTCGCGGCGGCGCCCTGGACCCAGCGCACCGTCCGCCGGGTCACGGACACGGTCACCGAGCTCGGCTTCGTCATCGCCATGATCCACTACCGGCGTTTCCCCTTCCTGGTCCAGGCGGGCGAGGCCGTCTCCCGGCTGTACCTGCGCAGCCAGGTCCGCGGCGACCGCGACCTGATGGCCCGGCTCACCCCGCGCCACCGCCTGGGCTGCAAGCGCCCCTCGTTCGGCAAGGGCTACTGGCGCGCGTTCACCCGCGACAACGTCAGCCTCGTCACCGAACCCGTCACCCGGGTCACCGAGGCCGGCGTGACCACGGCCGACGGCGACGAGCACAAGCTCGACGTGCTGATCCTCGCCACCGGATTCCATGTGCTGGACAACCTGCCGCCCTTCCCCCTGCACGGACTGGGCGGCCGCGACCTGGCGGAGTTCTGGCGCACCGAACGCTTCCAGACCTACGAGGGCACCTCGGTCAAGGGCTTCCCGAACCTGTGGTTCATCGTCGGGCCCTACTCCTTCACCGGCGGGTCCTGGTTCGGCATGATCGACTACCAGGTCACCCACATCCTCCGGGTGATCACCGAGGCCCGTCGCCGGGGCGCCACCCAGGCCGTCGTCCGGCCCGAGAAGCACGACGGGTCCTTCCGCCGGGTGCTGCGACGCCAGCCGAACACCGTGTTCGCGCACGACAGCTGCCGCGGCGCGAACAGCTACTACTTCGACCGGTACGGCGACGCGCCGGCCGTCCGCCCCGCCGCCACGTACGAGGCAGCCTGGCGGGCCCGTCACTTCGACCTCGACGACTACCGCTTCGACCGGCCCGAGGGAGGGCACCGCCATGCCACCGAGTGACCTGAGCGGCCAGGACCGCACCCTGTGCCTGGCCTACGGGCTCTTCGCGCTCGGCGGGGGCCTCGTCATGGGCGTCCAGGCCGTGGCCTTCGTGGTGCGGGAATCCGACGCCGGACCGCTCGGCATCGTCACGAACTTCCTGCGGGACGCCACGGTCAACGCGGCCACCGTGTTCGTCTACGCCGACCTGGTCCTCGTCTGGGCCGCGCTGGCCGTGTTCATGATCGCGGAGGGCCGGCGGCACGGGATCGCACACGTGTGGGCGTACATCGTCGGCGCGCCCGCCCTGGCCCTGGTCGCGAGCTTCTGCGCCTTCATGTACGTACGCCAGTTGAAGATCGCCGCCGCGCGCGGCCGCGGCACCGAGGCCGCCGCGCCCGGCCACCGCACACCGACGAGAGGCAGGCAGCGATGACGACCAGTGAGGCCACCGGGTCCGCGGCGAGCGCCGAGCGCTCCCTGGCCCTGGCCGCCGACGCCCTGCGCGCCCGCCAGGACCCCTCGGGCTACTGGAAGGGCGACTTCGAGACCAGCCTGATCGGCGAGGCGGGCGAGGTCGTCCTCCGGCACTACCTGCGGCTGCCGGCGGACGAGAATGTGGCCGCCGCCGCCCGCACCATCCTCGCCGGACAGACACCGACGGGCGGCTGGGCCTCCTACCACGGCGGGCCCGACGAGCTGCTGCTGTCCGTGTTCTGCTACGTGGCCCTGCGCCTGGCCGGACACGCGGCGGACGAGCCCGAACTGCGGGCCGCGGCCGCCTCCGTCCGGGCGGCCGGCGGCATCGAGTCCGTCGACAACCTCATCATGCTGGCGTGGCTGGCCCTGATCGGCCTGTGGCCGTGGCGGGACATCCCGCTCGTCCCGCCGGAGATCGTCCTGCTGCCCAGTTCGTTCCCCGGGAACATCTACCAGTTCGGGGCCGCGGCCCGCGGCATCGTCGTCGCCAACAGCCTGTTCATGGCCGAACGCCCGGTGGTCCCGGCCGGATTCGGGATCCGGGAGCTGTTCGCCGAGCCGGGCCGGCGTCGCCTGCCGCGCTCCTTCGCGGTGCGCGCCGCGACCACCCTCAGCCACCTCTACGGCCGTCACCCCGTCGGCCCGCTGCGCCGCCGGGCGATCCGCAAGGCGTCCCGCTGGCTGATGAAGACCCAGGAGACGGACGGGAGCTGGGGCGGCAACTGGCCGCAGACCGCCAACGTCGTCATGGGTCTGACCGCCGTCGGCTGCCCCCAGGACCACCCGGTCCTGCGGGCCGCGATGGCGGGCCTCGACCGGTACGTCGTCCACAAGGACGGGCAGCGCCGCATCGAGATGTGGACCTCCGTGGTCATGGACACCGCCCTCGGGCTGTCCGCGAACGTCATGGCCGGCGGTCCCGAGGCGAAGGCGGCCACCGAGTCGGCGGTGCGCTGGCTGCTCGACAACCAGGTCACCGAGCTGGGCGACTGGGCGGTGCTGACCCCGGACCCGGTCGCGGGCGGCTGGCCGTACGAGTTCACCAACAACGCCAACCCCGACGCCGACGACACCGCCTGGGCGATGACCGCGCTGCGCCGGATCCACCCGCGCGGCAGCGATCGCACCGTGGACGCCGCCTGTGAGCGCGCCCACCGGTGGCTGCTGTCCCAGCAGGGCGACGACGGCGGCTGGGCGGCCTTCGAACCGCTGCGCTGGCGACTGCCCGGACGCGACAGGCTCGCGGCCATCGGTTTCCTCGAAGCGCCCTCCGCCGACATCACCGGGCACGTCCTCGAGGCGCTCGGCGCCGACGGCTGGGCGGACACCCCGGCCGCCCGGCGCGGCATCCACTGGCTGCGCCGCAACCAGCACGCCGACGGCTCCTGGCCCGGCTGGTGGGCCTGCTTCCACCTGCACGGCACCAGTGCCGCCGTCACCGGCATGACCGCCTGCGGCGTCCCCGGCGACGACCCGGCGATCTCCCGTGCCTGCGACTGGATCACCGCGCACCAGCAGGACGACGGCGGCTGGGGCGAGGACATCCGCGCCCTGCACCGGCCCGAGTGGATCGGTCGGGGCGCGAGCACCCCCTCCCAGACGGCCTGGGCGCTGCTCGCCCTCGTCGCGGCCGGCCACGCCGACAGCGCTCCGGTGCGCGCGGGCGTGGACTTCCTGACCCGCACCCAACAGCCCGACGGCGACTGGGCCGAACCCTGGCACACCTGGGTGGTGCACCACGACGGCCTGTACTGGCGCGACAGCCTGCTGCGCCTCATCTACCCGGTGATGGCCCTGTCGGCGTACCGGGCCGCCCTCGCCGCGCGGGAGCGGTGATGGGCGCCGTCACCGTGGTGGGGGGCGGGCTCGCCGGGATGACGGCGGCCTGGACCCTGCGCGGACTCGGCCTGCCGGTACGGCTGCTGGAGGCCGGCCAGGAACTGGGCGGCATGGCGGGCTCGAAGGTCATCGACGGCAGGGTCGAGGACCACGGTGTGCACATCTTCCCGGCCTGGTACCGCAACACGCTGAGGCTCCTCGACGACCTCGGCCTGCGCGGCAATCTACGGGCGACCCGGCACTTCCACCAGCTGCTGCCGGGCGAGTTCCCCCTCTTCCGCACGGCGGTGACCCCCGCCGCGGACCGGCTGCTGTTCGGCTACGGCGTCCTCGACCTCCTGTCCCAGGAGTACGGGGCGCGCGACGAATCCCTGCACGACTTCCTGCACAGCAGGTGGTACCTGACCGACGCGGTGATCGCCGACATCGAGCACCTCTTCGTCGCCTCCAGCGCGGCGGAGAGCCCCGCGGTGTCGGCGGCGGGATTCCGCGGCAGCATCGCCGCGTTCGCCCGCCATCCGGGGCGGGTCCTGATGCCCAGGGGCGACCTCCACCAGTGGCTGATCGAGCCCTTTCGGCGGCGTCTGGAGGCGGACGGCGTCGAGGTGCGCACCGGCCGGGAGCTCGTCGGCGTGTCCGTGGACGCCGGCCGGGTCGGGAGCCTGACGCTGCGGAACACGGCCGACGGCGCCACGGCGACCGAGGACGTCACCGGCCACGTCGTCCTCGCCGTGCCGCACGGACGGCTGTCCGCCCTCGGCACCGGCATCACCGGGTCCCTCCGACCACCGTACGGCGTGGACGAGTTGACCTCGCGTCCGCTCGGCGCGCTCCACCTCTACCTGCGCCGCCGCCTGCCGCGGCTGCCCGACGAGCACATCCGCCTGGTCGGATCGCCGCACGCCATCACGCTCCTCGACATCGGCCAGGCCTTCGAGGGGCATCACCGCACCGTCCTCAACTGTGTCGTCGGCCGGGTCTCCCGCCTCGCCGGCCTGCCGCAGGACGAGGCCGTCAAGATCCTGGTGGACGAACTCGCCACCTACCTGCCGGACTTGACCTGGGACGACATCGAGCACGTCTGCTACCAGCCGCACTTCGCCGCCCCGTTCTTCGCACCCGGCCCCGGTCTCGGCCGCTACCGGCCCCTGAGCACCACCACCCTGGAGAACCTGCACATCGCGGGCGACTTCTGCGCCGCGCCGCCCGGCGTGGCCGGCATGGAGGGCGCCGTGCGCTCCGGCCTGACCGCCGCCGAGTCGGTACGCGTGGCCGCCCTCCCCGATCTCGCACCCGTACGGATCGACCCCATCGGCGACATCAGCCCGGCCCTCGCCCGCACGCTGCGCCGGGCCCTCCTGCCGGTCGCCGCGGCCGTCCGTACCCTGACCCGGCGCCGCCGGCGGAGGTGATCCGTATGATGTCCAGAACCGTCCTGGTGACCGGGGCGGCCGGGGGCATCGGCGTGGCGATCGCCCGGCTGCTGGCCGAACGGGGGGACACGGTCGTCGCCGTGGACATCGACCTGCGGCGGCTGACCGAGCGGGTGTCGAAGCTGACCGCCGACGGACTCGCCGTCCACGCCCGCCCGGCCGACATCACCTCGTCCGCCGCCGTCGAAGCCCTGGTGGACGACGCCGAACGCGAAATCGGCCCGGTGGAAGCCCTGGTGAACACCGCCGGGGTGCTGCACGTCGGCGCGGCCCACCGGGTCGACGAGCGGGACTGGGACGCCACCTTCGCCGTCAACAGCACGGGCGTCTTCCTCATGTCCCGCGCGGTCGTCCACCGCATGATCCCGCGCGGCCGGGGAGCCCTGGTGACCGTCACCTCCAACGCGGTCGGCACCGCCCGCACGGGGATGGCCGCCTACGCCGCGTCCAAGGCCGCGGCCACCGCCTACACCAAGTGCCTGGGCCTGGAGGTCGCCCGGCACAACATCCGCTGCAACGTCGTGGCCCCCGGCTCCACCGACACTCCCATGCTGCGCGGCATGCACCCCGACGGCACCGCGGCCGCCGTGTGCGTCGCCGGGAGCCCGGACACGTACAAGGTGGGGATCCCCCTGGGCAAGGTGGCCCACCCGCGCGACATCGCCCACGCGGTCGGCTACCTGCTCTCGGACGAGGCCGGGCACGTCACGATGCAGACGCTCACCGTCGACGGCGGAGCGACCCTCGGCGCCGCGACGTGACCCGCCGCCCACCGCGGCCGTACGAAAGGACCGACCCCGACATGGCCGGGATCCCGCCCATCGCGCCGTACCCGCTGCCGCTCCCCGACGAGCTGCCGGCCCCCGCCGCCGACCGGCGGGCCGACCCGCGCCGCGCCGTGCTGCTCGCCCCTGCCCCGAGGCAGGGCGCCAGGGCGGCGTCATGACCCACGCACTGGTGGCGGGCGGCGGCATCGGCGGCCTCGCCACAGCCCTCTCCCTCGCCCGCACGGGACACCGCGTCACCGTCCTCGAGCGCGAGGACACCTTCGCCGAACTCGGGGCGGGCATCCAGATCGGGCCCAACGGCTTCCACGCCCTGAACCTCCTGGGCGTGGGCCCGCAGGTGCGGCGCCGCGCCGTCTTCGTCGACGAACTGCGCCTGATGGACGGGCTGTCGGGCCGGGTGCTGATCAGCATGTCCGTCACCGCCCGCTACCGGAAACGCTTCGGCAACCCGTACGCGGTCGTCCACCGCAGCGACCTGCACACGCCGCTTCTGACAGCCTGCCGGTCGCACCGGGCGATCGCCCTCGTCACCCGCGCCGCCGTGCGCGGATACACCCAGGACCCGGGGCGGGTGACCGTGACCACCGAGGACGGACGCACCTTCACCGGCGGCCTCCTGATCGGTGCCGACGGCCTGCGCTCCGCGGTCCGCGCCCAACTCGTGGGCGACGGCGCGCCCCGGGTCTGCGGTCACACCATCTACCGCTCGGTGATCCCGGTGGAGCGGGTGCCGCCCGCGCTGCGCGAGAACGCGGTGACCCTGTGGGCGGGCCCCGACTGGCACGTCGTCCACTACCTCATCGGCGGCGGCGAGTACCTCAACCTCGCGGCGACCCTGGACGACCGCGCCCGCGAACCGGTCTCCGGCCGCCCCGTCTCCCGCCCCGCCGTGCTGGACCGCTTCCCCGGCCCGGGCGGGGACGCCCGCCGCCTCCTGGAACTCGGTGACCAGTGGCGCCAATGGGTGCTGTGCGACCGTGACCCGGTCGGGACCTGGGCCGACGGCAGGGCCGCGCTCATGGGCGACGCAGCCCACCCGATGCTGCAGTACGCGGCCCAGGGCGCCTGCCAGGCCCTGGAGGACGCCGTGGTCCTCGGCGACGTCCTGGCGGACGCGGCCGACGACCAGGTGCCGCACCGCCTGCGGGAGTACAACGCCGCGCGGCGCGAGCGCACCGCGCGCGTCCAGCTCCTGTCCCGTGCCATGGGCACGCGGCTCTACCACCCGGCGGGGGAGCGGGCCCGTGAGCGCGACGTGATGCTGGGTTCGCTCACCGAGGAGGACCTGTACGAGAAGGTCGCCTGGCTGCACGGGGCCCGGCACTTCGGGTGAGGGCCGGAGCGGCCCGACCGGTTCGGCGCGGTCGTGGCCTCCGCTCTCCGGGAGCCGCCGTCCGCACGCGGAACCCGCGCGCCGGGGCTCCCGAATCGGCGGGCCGACGCGCGGGCCCTCGTGCGGGCGGCGCACAGGAAGCGGCCTTCGTCATGTCCGGTACCGCAGCCCCCTCACGGGCGGCCGCCTCACGGAGACGGGTCCGACGGTCCCCCGAGAACCGGCCAGTGGCGGGAGCCGTGCCACGGCAGGCGTCCACCGGCCGGCTCCGGCACCCGGCCCGGCACCGTCCGACCGAGGCCGGAAGAGGTGGAATCTGCCCACACCGGACAAGTCTGCGCCGATTTCGCGCCACATTATCGGAAGGGGTGAGGGTGCCGATTCCGTGTGCCGGTGGTCCTTCGTGCGAGAAGCCGCCCCGCTCGCCCTCGCCGAAAGGGAACTGAAGCGTTGAAACTCTCAATGATGTTTGAGAGGATCACCCGCAGTCCGTAAACCCCACGGGGTCGGCAAGCGGACCCGCAGACCAACGGGTCAGTAACTTACCGGCCAGTTCGACCTTTGTCCATTCACTGAAAACCGATAATCGCCGCCCGGCCTCTCCCCTGCCTTTCGGGAGGTGATCCGGCTATGCGGTGATGGTCTGCCACGGCATGGAGACAAGTATCTCAGTGGATATCCGCCGAGGTTCGCTGTCTGTCGCAACGGAAAAAGACGCAACGGAAAAGACGCAACGGAAAGACGCCGAATGCTGAAGAGAACGCGCTCCTGTACCGAAGCGGCTCCTGCGGAGACGCCCTCCGCGGGAGGACCGGTCGTGACCGCCTTCGGCTCCGGTACGCGGGGGAGATAGGGCACCCGCAGGCCGGTGCCGCACGATCACTTCTTCTGCGTCAGGGAGGCGTTTCACCTTGGGATTACCACGCGAGACCCGGACGACCTGGCACGACCTGGAGCTACGGGTCCGGGCCGAGGACCCCGAGGTCCTCGACTACGTCAGCAGCCAGCACCTTCTCGCCCGCGAGGAGCCGGACCGGGCTGCCACGCGGATCGACGTCGAAGCCGTCAGCTCCCCGTCGCGCCTCGCGGAGCTGACCGCGAGACCGGTGACCGAGCGGCGTGAGTCCTACGCCGGCTGGTGGTACGGCTGCCACCGGGACGAGGACGGGGCGTTCGTCCTCGTCTCGCAGGAGGGGCACGAGTTCTCGCACGCCCTGATCACCACCGACTTCCTCACCTGGGAGATCGTCGCCGCGCACGAGCACGAGCTGGGACTCGTCGTCACCCGCACCATGCGGGAACTGGTGCGCGAGCACTTCGTCGGCCGCGGCGCGCTCATGCTGCACGGCGCGGCGGCCGTCCTGTCCGACGGCACCGGGGTGGTCCTCGCCGGTCCCTCCGGCGCCGGCAAGACCTCGGCCTCCGTCCAGCTCGCCCGGGCGGGCGGCCACTGCGTCGCCACCGACCGGTGCCTGCTGCTGGCCGACGGCCCGGAGTGGGCCGTGGTCGGTCTGCCGCTGTCCACCCGCCTCACCCGGGAAGCGGCGGCCGGTCTCGGCATCGAGCCCGGCGAGAAGGACAAGCTGATCAGACACGGTGAGGCGGCCGTCCGCAGGCCGGACCCCAAGGGCAAGATCTCGCTCAGCAACGGGGAGATGCGGCGTCTGGCCGGTGTCGAGTTCCTGGCCTCCACGCGGATCGACACGCTGGTGCTGCTCGAGAACACCGGCGCCCCCCGGCCCCTGTCCGGCCCGGTCGCCGAGGGGGAGGCCGTGACCGCCCTGGCCGAGCACGTCCTCGTACCCGACACGGCGTACCGCGGCCGGTGGCTGTCCGCGGACGCGACCCCCGAACCGGCCGGTGACATCAAGGGCCGGCTCGGCGAACTGGCCGCCGCCGTGCCCGCCCGGCGCGGCACGTGGACACCGGCCACCTACAGAAGCGACGTTCTGGCGGCCTGGCTCGCCCCGCGCGCCGGTGCCGAGAAGACAGGAGCCCCCTCATGACGACCACCCCGCAGATCCGTTACAGCGCCCGGGCCCTGCTGCTGGACGAGGACGACAGACTCCTGTTGTTCTCCAGCGTGGACGACGCCGACGGCGAGACCTTCTGGTACCCGGTGGGCGGCGGCATCAAGGAAGGGGAGTCACCCGAGGAAGCCCTGCGCCGGGAGGTCGAGGAGGAGACCGGACGCACGGAGTTCGAGATCGGCCCCCAGATCTGGTACCGGGAGGCCATCGCCTCCTGGGGCGGCAACACCTACGACTGCCGCGAGCGGTTCTACCTCTGCCGCGTCTCCCACTTCTCCGTCGACACCAGCGGCTTCAGCCAGGGGGAGATCGACACGGTCTCCGGTCACCGGTGGTGGACGCTGGACGAGCTGGACGCCGCCACGGACCGGCTGGTGCCCGCCGATCTGGCGCCCCGGCTGCGCGCCGTGCTCACCGACGGCGCCCCCGCCGAGCCCGATGTCGTCGGCAGCTGAGCACGGAACCGGAGGGACCAGCACGTGAAGGGACTGCGAGGACGGCCCGCCCTGGTGACCGGCGGCGCCCAGGGCATCGGCAGGGCGGTGGCCGAGCGCCTCGTCGAGGAGGGCGCCCGCGTCATGATCATGGACACGGACGAGGAGTTCGGGAAGTCCGCGGTCGTGGAACTGGCACGGCGCCCGGGCGGTGAGCACGTCGTCGGCTTCGCGCACGGCGACATCTCCGACGAGAGCGACGTGGTGGCCGCGGTGGAGGCGGCACGGACCGCGTTCGGCGGTGTCGAACTCCTCGTGAACTGCGCCGCCGCGTTCATCACGCGCGGGATCGAGGCCACCGTGGAGGAGTGGCGGCGCGTCACGGACGTCAACATCATGGGCCACGCCCTGATGGTCAAGCACAGCGCGCCCCTGATGGAGGCCGCCGGCGGCGGCAGCGTCGTCAACGTCTCCTCGATCTCCGCGCACATCGCGCAACCCCGGTCCGTCACCTACAGCGCCACCAAGGCCGCCATCATCGGCATGACCCGATGTATGGCCGCCGACCTGGCCGGGGCGGGGATCCGGGTGAACGCGGTGAGCCCGGGAACGGTCTGGAGCGACAACCTCGCGCGCCGCTACAAGGAGAAGTACGGAGTGTCGCGCGAGGAGGCGGACGCCCGTCCGGACATCGGCGGCCGGCACATGCTGCACCGCACCGCCGACCCGGAGGAGATCGCCTCCGCCGTCGCCTTCCTGCTCTCCTCGGAGGCCGGTTTCATCACCGGTGAGAACCTCATGGTCGATGCCGGGCTCACCGTGACGTGATGCCGTCGTGCCGTGCGAGGGCCTCCACGGCACGACGGCACATCGTGACGCGGGGCCGCTCCGTCCGGAAAGGAGCCGCCGCCCCGTTCTCTTCTCCGGCGCCGCTCATGCGGCGCCGATGATCTGGTGAACCCGTACCCGCCGTACATCTCCCCTGTCTTTCACCCGAGGTTTACGGGCGGTCCGTGGTGCCCATTTTGGGCTCCTTTCCCTGCGCTTTTCCCGGAGCGTGCGCAAGACGCGCGAATTCGGCGCGATATGCGATGAAGTGCGCCCGAGGATATCGGCGTCGCGCATGACGGAGAGATGTCCTCGCGGTTTTTTCGATTCACCTGCTGGATAAGTGGAGTCCACTGATATACGTTTTCCGCAACCGGGCGGACATCGCTGGACCGGATCCACTGTTCGCACCGATCCTCGGCCGAGTGAGATGCCTCGAACCCGAGTGAGATGCCTCGAAGCCGAGTGATTCCTGTCGATCGTCAGGTATACGTCCGGAGGAATACATTGAGTAACAACGTGATCAGGGTCGCGCTGGCCGGCGTCGGCTCCTGCGCCTCCAGTTTCGTGCAGTCCGTGGTCCTGGACCGGGAGCGGCCCGGCCCCTCCAACGGCGTGATGCACGAGTACATCGGCGGTCGCCGTCTCGGCGACGTGGAGTTCGTCGCGGCCTTCGACGTCGACGCCCTGAAGGTGGGCCGGGACCTCTCGGAGGCCGTGTACGCCGGACGCACCGCCGCGGTCCGCCACGTGGACGTGCCGCACCTGGGCGTCACCGTCCAGGCCGGCCCGCTGCTCGACGGCCTCGACGGCGCGCTCGGCGACGCCGTCGACGCCCATCTCGCCACCGCCGTCGCGACCCCGGAGTCGCTGGCCGCCGCCTTGGCCGCCGCACGACCCGACGTCGTGGTCTGCCTGCTGCCCACCGGCTCGACCGAGGCTGTCCAGACGTACGCCAGGGCCGCCGCCGAGGCGGGCGCGGGCTTCGTCAACGCCACCCCCGAGCCCGTCGCCAACGACCCCGTGCTGGCAGCCCTGTTCGCCGAGCGTGGCGTCCCCCTCCTCGGTGACGACCTGCGCAGCCACCTCGGTGCCACCACCCTGCACACCGCCCTGATCGAGCTCTTCCAGAGCCGCGGCGTCGAGGTCAAGGACAACTACCAGCTCAACGTCGGCGGCAACACCGACTTCCTGAACCTCTCCGACCCGGCCAGGTCCCGCTCGAAGCAGGTCTCCAAGCGCAAGGCCCTCGCCAACGCCGGCATCGACTCCCGCGAGGTCGCCGCGGGCCCCAACGGCTTCGTCAAGCACCTCGGCGACCGCAAGGTGTGCTTCCTGCGCATCGAGGGCGAAAGCATCATCGGCGCCCCCGTGCACATGGAATTACGCCTGGAGGTCGAGGACAGCCCCAATGCCGCCGCGGTGCTGGCCAACGCCGTCCGCGCCGCGCACAGCGCCTCCCGCCAGGGCATGGTCGGCATCATCGACCCCGTCTGCGCCTTCCTGTTCAAGAGTCCGAGGACGGGGGCCAAGGAGTCCGAGGCACTGCACGATTTCCAGGCCTTCGTGCGCAAGGCCGGCGAGCACCACGCGCTGCAGGCGGTCGACGGGAATGCCTGACCCCGCCTCCTGGCTGCCCGATCGCGACCCCGCCGTGGCCCGCGTCCTCGACCGGAGCTACGGCATCGGCGCCCACCGGGCGTGGTCGCTGAACCGGGAGAGCGTCAACGCCGTCTGGCGCGTGACCGCCGCGCGGGGGGAGTACGCGCTCAAGCGGCTCGGGCGGGACGTCGCCCCGCAGTGGCTGGCCTTCGAGCACGCCGTCCTGCCCCGGCTGACCGCCGCCGGTGTCCCGGTCGCGGCTCCCGTGCCGACGGCGCAGGGAGGCAGCTCGGCCGTCCACGACGGCTCCGTCTGGCAACTGCGGCCCTGGCGGGAGGGCCGGCCCTTCGACTCGGGCCGGCCGGGCGACATCGAACAGGCCGGCGCCTTCCTGGCGGCACTGCACCGCGTCCCGGTCGACGGGCTGCCCGCGGACGGCCGGAGCTCCACCCGCAACCTGGAGTTCTGGCTCACCACCGAGCGGCCCCCGCACGCGGCGCTGGACGAGGTCGACGAGATAGCCGCCCCGTACGTGAGCGCCGACGTGCGCGCCCGCGCCCGGCGCGCCTACGCGGCGGTGCTGCGCCGGGCCCGCACCGAACTCGCCGGGTACGAGGACCTCCCCGAGGTCCTCACCCACGGCGAGGTCGCGGGCTCCAACCTGCTGTACTCCGACAGCGGGGAGCTGGCCTGCGTCCTCGACTGGGACGCGCTGCAGCTGCGCTCCCGCGTCTACGACGTGGCACGGGCGCTGCTGTTCCTGCCCCGCAGGGCCCGCGGCGGCTTCCAGGTCCTGCCGGACCGGGCCCGGGCGGTCCTCGCCGCCACGACGGCGCACGAGCCGCTCACACCGGACGAACTCGGCTCCCTCATCCCGGTGCTGGAGCTGAACTTCGTCCCGTCGCCCGACTACCTCCGGCAGGTCGCGCGGCGCGCCCCGGGCATCCTGGAGTGGTACCTCGGCTGGCGGGCCGAGGGCGCCGGCGCGGTCCGCGGCATCCTCTCCGACGTCATCGCCACGGCTCCGCGGGGAACTCCGCGATGACGCGGTACGTGTGCCGCACCCCGGGGCACGCGGTGGCGCTGGACGTGAGCCGCGACTCGGCCGCGTACGTCCGGGAGCTGCTCGGCCCCTACGTCCGGGTCGCCACCGGGCCCGGCGGCCCCGACGACGCCCGCTGGCGGATCGGGACCGCGGACCGCAAGCGGCCGGCGGGGGAAGAGGTGGTCATCACCAGCGCCACCGAGCCCCCCACCCGGCTCTGGTACGACGGGACGGCCCGCGAGGTGCTGTTCGACCCGACGATGCCGCGCTCCTTCCTGCGGCACAACCTGGTCCGGTTCACCCGCATCCTGCTGCGGCTGATGCACACGGAGGAACCGGAGGTCTTCCTGCACGCCGGGCTGGTCGCCCGGGACGACAGGCACGGCGCGCTCGTGGTGGGCGCGAAACGAGCGGGGAAGACCTCCACCGTCCTGTCCGCCCTGCGTCACGGGCTCCACTTCGTCGGCAACGACGACGTCTCCGTCCGCACGGACGCCGGCGGCTGGACCGGACGGGGCTGGCCCCGCCGGGTCTCCGTGCGCGGCGACACCTTCGCCGCCGTCGGACTGTCCGGCGACACCGACCGCCTGCTCCACCCGGCGGAACTGCGCGGCCTCGTGGGCGGCCCCCCGCTGCTGGCCGAGGCGCCGGTCAGGGTCCTGGTCTTCCCCCGGTTCCACCCCGAACCCGGTGTCGTGCCCCTCCGCCCGGAGGAGACCCTGGCCCGGCTCACGGCCAACGAACTGCCCACCGCGGTCAAGCACGCCGACTTCCTGCTGCCGTTCTTCGGCCCCGTCCCGCCGGCGGTCCGGCAGGACCTCCTCGCCCGCCTGGCGGCACAGGTGCCCGGCGTCGAACTCCGACAGGACTTCTCCGCCCTGCACGACGGAACCGCCGCGCTGACCCGGCTCCTGGACGGAGACATCCCCGTACCACCCCCGCGAGGGAAGAAGGGCGGAGCACGTGAGCACGACCGGTAACCGGGTGTGGGTGGTCGGCCCCTCGGGCGCGGGCAAGAGCACCGTCGCCCGCGCCCTCGCCGAGGCCCGGGGCCTGCCCCACTACGAGCTGGACGCCATGTTCTGGGCGCCGGGCTGGCAGCGGCGTCCCGAGGACGAGTTCCTCGCCGACGTCGCCGCCCTGGACCGCACCGACGGCTGGATCGCCGACGGGCAGTACGGCGCGGCCCACCCGGTCCTCGAGGAACTCGCCGACACCGTCGTCTGGGTCGACCCGCCCCGCGGCGCCACCACGGCCCGGCTGCTGCGTCGCACCGTACGGCGGCTGCGCACGCGGGAGGAGCTGTGGAACGGCAACCGCGAACGCCCCGGCAGCGCCCTGCAGCTCGTGCTCTGGGCCCACCGGGAGTTCCCCGCGGTCCGGCGCACCAACACCGACCTGTTCGCCCGCATGCAGGCCCGCTCCGTGCCCTGCCTGCGGTTG
This sequence comes from Streptomyces sp. 12E, assembly GCF_055633275.1. NCBI lineage: Bacteria > Bacillati > Actinomycetota > Actinomycetes > Kitasatosporales > Streptomycetaceae > Streptomyces > Streptomyces sp. 12E. The sequence continues at coordinate 5,793,033 of NZ_JBVNCJ010000001.1, forward strand.
CGGACCCCGCACGACATCCGAGAACTACTCAGTAAGGAACGGGCATGACACGACTCGCGCTCCTCGGCGGAGAGCCCCTGCTGACCCCGGCCGAGCGGCCCAAGTGGCCGGACATCACCGAGGAGGACATCGGAGCGGTCACCGCGATGCTGCGCCGCGGCGAGATCACCTACAACGGCAGCGAAGGCGAGGTCCAGGCCCTGGAGAACGGCTACCGGGAGCGCCTCGGCGCCGCCCACGCCCTCGCCGTCAACTCGGGCACCTCCGCCCTGCACTCGGCCTTCTTCGGCCTGGACCTGCGCCCCGGCGACGAGGTCATCGCCCCGGCCTACACCTTCCTCGCCACCGCCATGCCGGTCTTCACCTGCAACGGCGTCCCCGTCCTCGCCGACGTGGATCCCGACACCGGGATCCTCGACCCCGACGGGCTCGCCGCCCACCTCACGCCGCGCACGAAGGCCGTCGTGGTCACCCACCTCATGGGCTTCCCCGCCGACATGGAGCGCATCACCGCCTTCGCCCGCGAACACGGCCTCGCGGTCGTCGAGGACTGTTCCCAGGCGCACGGCGCGGAGTGCTCGGGCCGGCCGGTCGGCCGCCACGGTGATGTCGCCGCCTTCAGCCTCCAGGCCAAGAAGCAGGTCACGGCGGGCGAGGGCGGCGTTCTCGTCACCGACGACCGCAGGATCTACGAGCGCGCGGTGATGCTCGGTCACTGCATCGACCGCGGCGAGGAGGACGTCACCAGCGACGAGTACGGCGCCTACGGCCGGACCGGCTTCGGCCTCAACTACCGCATCCACCCGGTCGGCGCGGCCCTCGCCCGGGGCGCCCTCGCCCGGCTCGACACCGTGCTGACCGGACGCGAGCGGAACTACGGCCGGCTCGGCGCCCTCCTGGACGACATCCCCGGCATCACCCCGCCGGTGCGGCAGCGGCACGTCGACCGCGTCGCCCACTACGTCAGCTACCAGCCCCTCTACGTCGCCGAGGAGCTCGGCGGCCTGCCCGTCGACGTCTTCACGGCCGCCGTCAGGGCCGAGGGCGTCCCGCTGACCCGCCCCACCTCGCCTCCGCTGCACCGCGAGGCCGCCTTCCGGAGCCCGTCCTGGCACCCCGGCACCTACCACCCCGGGGACAACGCCTACCGGGTGTACCGGGGCGACGAGTTCCCGGGCGCCGACGCCTACCTCGCCCGCGTGCTGCGGCTGCCCACGTACTCCGACGAGCGCCCCGACCTGATGGACGCCTGGGCCGAAGGCATCCGCAAGGTCGTCACCCACGCCGAGGAACTGCGCGACCGGCACGCCGCCGGCGCCCTCGCCGCGTAGCGGCTCCCCCTCCCGGAGCCCGCGCCGGCCCGGTACGCCCGGTCGCGTACCGGGCCGGCACCGCACCACCGTTCCGCCCCGACACGGAGGTCATCCTTTTGTCCGTCGATAACAGCTCCCGCTCCATGCTCGCGCGTGGTCTCGGCGTCCTCCGCGCCTTCCGGTCCGGCGAGCCGGAACTCCCGCTCTCCGAGATCGCCCGCCGGGCCGACATGCCCAAGGCGACGGCCCACCGCATCATCGCCGAGCTCGTCAAGGAGGGCATGCTGGAGCGCGGGGAGAAGGGACTCAGGCTCGGCATGGGCCTGTTCGTGCTGGGGGCCCGGGTGCCCCGCCAGCTCATGCTCCGCGACATCGCCTTCCCGCACGCGGAGCAACTGCACCGGCTCACCCACGGCAGCGCGTTCGTCTTCATCGCCGACCCCACCGGCGCGGACGCCGCCCTGGTGGACGCCGTACGGCGCACCCACGAACCCGGCCGCGGACTGGGCGCGGAGGAGACCCGGGCCTCCGACCGGGCCGCGACGAGGGTGTTCCGCGCCTTCGGCGCCGAGGACGACAGCGCGGCCGGCCGGGGCGCGCGCGTCCGGGAGGTCGAGCCGGCCCGCGTGCGGCACCAGGGCTTCGCGGTCGTCCGCGGCGTGCCCGGCGTGGTCGGGGTCGCCGCCCCGGTGCTGACGGCATCCGGCACGGCCGCCGGGGCACTGGCCGTCGCGGGGCCGCAGGCCGGGTTCCACGTGGGCCTGGCGGCCGCGCACCTCAAGGCCGCGTGCGCCGCCGTCTCCCGCGCCCTGCAGCGCAATCCCGAACTGCTGACCGCCTCCTGACGGCGTGCGGCACCCCCGGGCCTTCCCGGCTACGGCTTCCCGGCCACGAACAGCGTGGGCAGCAGCCTGCCCGCGAGGTACTCCTCCCGGGCCGCGGTCAGGGTGTCCCGGATGAGGTCCGCCGAGGCTCCCCCGTAGATGTTCGCGACGCTCCCGCGGAAGATGCGCACCACCTTCAGCCGGTCGGCGAGCAGTGCCACGGCCCAGTCGGTCAGGTCCTTGCGCTCCACGTCGCCGAAACCGGCCCTGGCCAGCTGGTCCGTCCGGCCGGTCAGCGACGTGGTGAAGAAGACGCCGGGCGGATGGACCGCCCGGAACGCCTCCGAGGGCTCCTCGCCGTCCGGTGTGAGGCTCACCTCCTCGGTGAGCACCAGCAGCCCGCCGGGCCGCAGCAGCCGCGCCGCCTCGCGCAGTACGGCGCCCGGGTCGGGGAAGTGCGGCATCGAGCCCGTGACCAGCACCAGGTCGAGCGAGGCGGCGGGGAGGGGCACGGCGGTGGCCGAGGCGCACAGCTCCGTCATCGTGGTGCGGCCCTGTGCGCGGCTGATCCGGGCGCTGACCTCGCAGTGCTCGGCGACGAGGTCGACACCGTAGGAGCGCCGCACCTCCACGCCCGCGGCGGCGAGCCTGTCCACGGTGTAGCGCAGCGCGCCGCCGAAACCGCTGCCCAGCTCGCACAGGTCCACCGCGAGGCCGGAGCCCAGGCGGGCGACGACGGCGCCGACCACGGCGTCGCACCCCTGCGGGCCGAAGTGACCCATCTGGTCCAGGCCCAGGAGTCCGTCGGGCCCCTGCTCGCCGGTGAACTCCACGATGGCCCGCTCGGTGTTCTCCCAGTCGTGCAGCGCGGGGAACAGGTCGCGGTGGTAGCGGTACTGGACGCCGGTCTGGTCGGGCGTCGCCTGTGTTTCCTGTGTTTCCTGTGTCCCCCGAGCCTTCTGTGTCCCTTGTGCTTCCCGGGTTCCGGCCGGGGCGCCGGGTTCCGTGCTCATCTCGTGACTCCTCGCGTTGCTGCCGGGACCCGGCCCGGACGGTCGTGGAGCGGGGCGCCGGACGGTCAGGGCCGGGCCGCGGCGGCCGGCGTCCGGAACTCGTCGGGCACCGCCGAACAGACGGCGTCCAGCAGGGCGAGCGCCTCCTCGGCGTCCTCGTCCGTGGCGACCAGCGGAGGCAGCAGCCGCAGCACCTCCGGCCGGCCCAGACAGGGCGAGACGACCAGGCCCCGGCGGCCGAGCTCCATCAGGACCTCGCCGGCGGCGGCCCGCGTCGCGAACTCGACGCCCCACAGGAGGCCCTGTCCGCGCACCGCGGTGACCAGACCGGCGTGGCGCTCCGCCAGCCGGGCCAGGCCGGAGCCGAAGACCTCCGCCAGGCGTGCGCCGCGCGGGGCGAGTTCCTCCACCACCCGCAACGCCGCCACACCGGCCGCGGCACCGAGCGGGTGCCCGGAGAACGTGGTCGTGTGCACGAAGGGGTCCGCGGCGAGCGGCGCGTACAGCTCCGGCGTCGCCACCACGGCGGACACCGGCTGCACCCCGCCCCCCAGCGCCTTGCCGAGCAGTACGGCGTCGGGCTCGAGCCCGAGGCCGGTGCTGACCAGGCGGGGGCCGCAGCGACGCAGCCCGCTCTGCACCTCGTCGGCGATGACGAACGCGCCGTGGGCGCGGGCCGCGCCGGCCAGGGCCTTCAGGAACGCCGGGTCCAGGGGCCGTACGCCGCCCTCGCCCTGCACGGGCTCGAACAGGACGGCGGCGACCTCCTCGCCCTCGAAGGCGCCGGGTACCGCGCAGACGTCCGCGGGAATGTGGGTCACCCCGCCGAGGAGCGGTTCCAGGGACTCGCGGTAGCGGGCGTTCCAGGTCGCGGCCAGCGCGCCCATGGACTTGCCGTGGTAGGCGCCCTCGACCGCGATCACCCGTCGGCGGCCGGTGGCCCGGCGGGCCAGTTTCAGCGCCGCCTCCACCGCGTCACCGCCGTTCAGCCCCAGCCACACCTTCGTCAGGCGGCCCGGGTCGGCCCAGCCGGCCAGTGCCCCGGCGAGCGCCGCGGTGGCCCGGTTGCCCAGGACCCGGCTGGACACCGGCATCGCGTCCAGCTCCTCACGCACCGCCGTCACCACGGCCGGGTGGCGCTGGCCCAGCAGCGTCACCGCGTAACTGCCGAAGTCGAGTGCGGTGCGGCCGTCGGACAGGTGCACCCGCGCGCCCTCGCCCCGCGCCTCGACGGCGCCGGAGCCGTTCATGCCGTAGACGAGGGCCAGTTGCGGCGAGAGGTGCCGCCGGATCGCGGTGAGCGCCTCCCGGGCCGTCCTGTCGCCGGTGCTCGTGGTCATGTGCGCGGCCGTCCTCTTCCGTGGTCCGGCGGATCGCGGACCGCACGACGCGGTGCCCCTCCCGGGAGCGCAGCCGGTCGGCGGGGCGGACGGTCCACAACTGTCGGGACACGGTTCTAGCCCCCCGCGTGCGTCCTTGAGAAGCGGTGTTCCGGCTGCCGGAACACGCGTTGAACCCGGACGGCGCCCTTGACAGGGTGATCATCCTCGCCGTCCGTATCCGAAAGGTGCACCGACGCATGGAGACCACTTCCCCGGGCGCTGTGGCGTACCCCGAGCCGGACGTCCTGGAAAGGCGCCTCGCCGCCTTCCTCGACCTGCGGGGACTGAGCAGAGAGGCCGTGCTCAAGGAGGCCGACCAGGGCATGGGGGCGCCGGCCCTCGCGGTGGCCGCCGGGTCGGTGCTCGCGGGCTTCGGCAACGTGCGCAGCGACCTCGATCTCCTGGTGCTCGTCGAGAACGAGAACCTCAAGCGCTTCCCCATCCAGTCCCACGAGCACGGCACGCTGATCGACATCGGCATCCGCCGGGCGAGCACCGTCCGGGACAGCGCCGCCGCGCTGACCGCCGAGCCGTGGCCGCGCTTCGAGAGCGTCACCGAGGACGCCTGGAACCACCGGCGCCGTACCCTCAGCACCGTCTCCCGGCTCGCCCTCGGACTGCCCCTCGCGGTCGTCGAGCCCTGGGACGTGTGGCATGCGGGGCTGCGCGGGCCGTGGCTCGGGGAAGTCCTGCGGGAGTGGTGGGTGGTCGAGGCGCACCGGCTCGCCCGGGCCGCCCGCTGGCTGCTCGACGCCAAGCCGCTGACGGCCGCGGTCCGGGCCCGCGAGGCGGTCGTCGCCGCGCTGAACGCCCGCGCGGCCGAAGGCGGGGAGCTGTACTTCGCCGCCAAGTGGGCGGGCGAGAAGCTGAAGGCGCTCGGCGACCACGAGAACCTGCGGCTGCTGCGCACCGTCCTGACGCCCGCCGATCCCCGCGAGCGGGTGCCGTTCTGCCTCGACGCCGTCGAACGGCTCGTCGGCCCCGCCGGAACGCTGCACACCGTGCTGCGCTGGGCCACCGGCGCCGGGACCATGGAACTGGACGACCGCACGGTCGTGGACCGCTGGCAGCTGCGGGCCCTGGAAGTACGGCGGCTCGGCCTGCCGGCCGCCGACAGCGACGGCGTCGTCTGGTCGGGGCCGGCCGGCGCCTCGCCCCCCGAGGATCTTCTTCCGCTCTTCACGCACAACATGGTGTGGCTCGGTGTCGCCCACCCGGCTCCGGAGGTTCCCGCGTGACACACTCCCCCACGACCGCGACCGGCGATGCGGCCACCGGTCCCGCCGAAGCACCCGCCGACCTCCGGCGGCTGCTCACCTTCCGCGGCCACGGCGCCGCCCGTCTCCTCCTGGGCTGCCGGGCCCGCCTGGAGGACGTCGAGGGCGCCGTCGCCGCCGGACAGGACGAGGTCGCCGTCCTCATGGCGTACGACCTGATCCAGCTGTCGCTGTCGATCCGCGGGCTGCGCACCGAGGGCGAGCTGATGTACGGCCACGACGAGGCCGCCTTCGATCCGTTCGCCGGTCTTCCCGCCGAGGAGGCGGAGGCCGGGACGGCGCTCGCCGCCGAGGGGCTGGACGCGGCCGGTGAGCGCGGCGAGGCGTGGCTCCAGCGGCTGCGCGACCACCTCGCGCAGACCGAGGCGCAGCTCGGGTACTCCGAACCGCTGCCCGACGTCCGGTCCGGCAGCGGCATGATGAAGGGCTTCAGACTCGCCCGCACCTGGCAGGCTCCGATGGACCGCGTCGGTCTGCCCCCGCTGCTGCCGGACGCCTGGACGCGCCGTGCCGACTGAGCCGGGGCCGGTCCGTGCGCGGAGCCGGCCACCGGCCCTCTCCGTGCGCGGAGCCGGCAAGAGCTACGGCGGCACGGTCGCCCTCGACCACGTCGACCTGGAGATCGCCGAGGGCGGGATCGTGGGCCTGCTGGGACACAACGGCGCGGGCAAGACCACGCTGATGTCCCTGGTCGCGGGCCTTCTGCGGCCGGACGCGGGGGAGATCGAGGTGCTGGGACACTCCGTGACGCGCCATCCGCGCCGGGCCCGCCGCGAACTCGGCCTGGCTCCGCAGGAGCTGGGCATCTACCCGCCCCTGACGGTGCGCCAGAACCTGCAGTTCTTCGCCGAACTGGCCGGTCTGCGCGGCAAGGAGGCCCGGCGGCGCACCGAGGAGGTCGCCGAACCCCTCGCGCTCACCGCACTGATGGACCGCCCCGCGTCCCGGCTCTCCGGCGGCCAGCAGCGCCGTGTGCACACCGCGATGGCACTGATCCACCGGCCGCGGCTGGTGCTCCTCGACGAGCCCACCGCGGGTGTCGACGTGGAGACCCGGGCCCGCCTCGTCGCCCACGTACGGGAGCTGGCCGCACAGGGCACCGCCGTCTGCTACTCCACGCACTACCTCCCCGAGATCGAGGACCTCGCCGCGGACGTGGCGGTCCTACACCGGGGGCGCGTCATCGCCCGCGGCTCCGTCGACGAACTGGTCCGGCGGCACGGCGACAGCGCCGTGGAACTGGTCTTCTCCGGCGCGCCTCCCGGACTCGACCTGCCCTGGCCGGTGACCCGGCAGGGGGACACGCTCCTCGTCCGGGCGGAACAGCCCCACCTGGTCACGGCCCGGGTGCTGGCCGCCCTGGGCGACGCCGCCGCCCGGCTGACCGCCCTGCGCGTCGTCCGGCCCAGCCTCGACAACGTCTTCCTGAGGCTCACCGGAGGGCAGCACGGCGGCGACGGGGAAGGCCACGCGAGCACGGACAGGACCGAGGCGGAGCAGCATGCGTGACGGGGCACTGACGCGGATCACCGCCCTCGTCCGGCAGGACGTCCGGCTGCTGCTGCGCGACCCCGCGCCCCTGGTGGTCCGCACGGTCATGCCGCTGCTCATCATGGGCTTCATGCAGCCGCTGTTCCGCGCCGCCCTGCGGGCCGGAGGTGAGGCCGCCGACGCCAACGGCGCCGAACAGGGCGTCCCCGGCATGGCGGTGATGTTCCTCTTCTTCCTGGTGAACGTGGTCGGCTTCGCCATGTTCCGCGAGCACGGCTGGAACACCTGGGACCGGCTGCGCGCGAGCACCGCCCGCCCGGTCGAACTGCTGGCCGCGCGCGTCGTCGTGCCGCTGGCCGCCGCGGTGCTCCAGCTCGCCGTCATCTTCGGGGCCGGGGGAGCGCTGTTCGACCTGCGGGTGACGGGCTCCTGCCTCGCCCTGGCGGTGGTGGCGCTGCCGCTGGCGCTCTGCGTGGTCATGGTGGGCATGGCGCTGGTCGCGCTGTGCCGCACGATCTCCCAGCTCAGCGTCATCGCCAACATCCTGGCCCTGGTCTTCGCGGGACTCGGCGGCGCCCTGACCCCCCAGTCGGCGATGCCGGACTGGGCAGGGCCCTTCGCTCCCGCCGTGCCCAGCTACTGGGCGATGCGCGGCTTCAACGAGGTCATCCTGCGCGGCGGCGGAGTCGCGGACGTCCTGCTGCCGGCGGGTGTCCTCTGCGCCTTCGCGGCCGGCCTCACCGTCGTCACCCTGGTCTTCTTCCGGGCCGACCACCGCAAACTCTCCTGGTCCTGAGCCCTGCGCCGCCGGATCCGGTACGCCGTCAGAGAGGGACACCCATGTCCGCGCTCGTCGTCTTCGACTGTTTCGACACCCTGGTCACGTCCCGGCCGCTGCCGGGCCCGGAACGGTTCACCGCCGTCCTCGCCGACGCGCTCGAGCTGGACACCGGGTCCGCCGGCGCCGTCGTGCACACCGTGTACGGCACCCTGTACGAGGCCATGACGGACCCGGGCGCCTCGCAGCCCGCGACCCTCGACCTGATGGAGGGCGCGCTGCGCGCCCAGGGCGTCGTACGGGAGCGGGCCGCGGTGGAGGGGGCCCTGTGGCGAGCGCTGGGCTGCGCCGACCCCGACGCGTACGTCCTGTGCGCGCCGGTCGCGCAGGCCGCGCGCCGGGCGCACGGGGCGGGCCACACGCTCCGGCTCCTGTCCAACTGCTACCTGCCCGGCAGCCTGATGTGGGACCTGCTGCGCCGGGCCGGGGCGCCCGACGTCTTCGACCGGGGACTGTTCACCGCCGACGGCGGCCCGAAGAAGCCCGACGCCCGCGCGTTCCAGCGGATCGGCGAGGGCGACTTCGAGCGCCGGGTGATGGTGGGCGACTCGGCCGAACTCGACCTCGTACCCGCCGCGGCCCTCGGCTGGGACACCGTCCGCGTGACGCCCGGCGCTCCCGTGCCGGAGGCGTTCTTCACCCTGCTCGGTCTGTGACGACGGGCCGGGCAGGGCCCCTGCCGGACCGGTGACGACCGGCGGAGCCGCATCCGCGCGATCTCGCGTTCCGCACAAAGAAACACCCGCTGAACCACGGCGTCCGCGCTGCCTAGAGTCGGTCCGTCACGGCGAGCCGGGCACGCGGACCACCGGGCCGGCCGGTCCGTGACGGGCGAAGGGAGAACCATGGGCACGGCTGCCGAGAACACGGCAGGACACCCCGACGACGACGGCGTGCCGCCGCACCGGGCTCTGCTGGACGCCGGCTGGAGCACGGCGTGGACGCCGCCCCGGCTCCGCGAGGGAGCCACCGGCACCGAACGCATCAAGGACCTCGCCGCGGGCGGATACGCCGCGCTGCCGATCCCCGAGGACCTCGGCGGCGCCGGCGCGAACCTGGCCGGGACGGCCGCGGCGCAGCGCGCGCTCGGCAGGCTCGACCCCTCCGCCGCGGTCGCCCTGAACATGCACGCCTTCACGGTCGGCCTGATGGTCGACTACTTCGGACGGCACCGCGACACCACGTGGATGCTGCTGGAGGGCATCGCGCGCTCCGGCGCCCTGGTGGCGTCCGCGTTCGCCGAGCCCGGCGGCAGCCCCAACTTCATGACCAGCCGCTCCGAGGCCGTCCCGACCGGGAAGGGCTACCGCGTCAGCGGCGTCAAGTACCCCTGTTCGCTGGCCACCACGGCCACCCTGGTCTGCCTGACGGCCCGCGTCACCGGCACCGACGAGACCATCCTCGCCCTGATCCCGAGCAGTTCGCCCGGACTGGACGCCGAGGGGGAGTGGCCCTCGCTCGGCATGCGGGAGTCCGACACCGCCCGGCTGGTCCTGCGGGACGTCGAGGTCGACGACCGGCTCGTCTTCCACCGCGGCCCCGCCGACGTCATCGACGAGAACGTCACCTCCGGCATGGCCTGGTTCTCGGTGCTGCTGACCGCCACCTACCACGGTGTCCTCAGCGGCCTGCTGGACACGGCGTACCACGGTGTGAACGTCTCGCGGCGTTTCGGCCCGCGCACCGCCCTGCTCGGCCGCGCCACCCGCGAACTGCTGACCCTCGGCAGCGCCTGCCGCCAGCTCGCCGCGGACATCGACGGCGGCACCCTGGACGGAGCGGCGGCCATGGCCGCCGCGGTGGGCCTGCGCGCCACCCTCAGCGACACCCGCGACCGGGTGGTGTCCCTCCTCACCCCGGTCCTCGGCAGCCGCCTCTACGGGCGCGGACAGCAGGCGGCCGGGTTCGCGCTCGACTCGCTCGCCGCCCACCACCACCCGCCGTCCCTCCTGGTCTGCGACGAGGTCGTCGGCAGCTTCGGAACGGGGCGTGAGATCACCTTCGACCCGGCCGACTGACGCCCCGCCCCTGCCGCCGGGCGCCACGGAAACCCTCCCCGGGCACCACACAAGGAGACACACCACCATGCCGCATGTCGAGGTCAACCTGCCGATCAAGGCCCCGGCGGCCGAGGCCTGGACGGCCGTCACCCGCCTCGAGGACTACGCCGCCTACATGGAGAACGTCGAGTCGGTCACCGTGATCGGCGAGACCGACACCGGGGCCCGTACCAGTGAGTGGTCCGTCCTGCTCAAGGGTTCGGTCCTGGAGTGGATCGAGGCCGACACGCTCGACCACGAGGCGAGGGTCATGTCCTTCGACCAGGTCTCCGGGGACCTCGACGTCTTCAACGGGTACTGGCGCGTCGAGGACACCGGCGACGGCACCTCGGTCGTCACCTTCGTCGTCGACTTCGAGATAGGCATCCCGCTCCTCGCCGACATGCTCAACCCGGTCGCCACCAAGGCACTGCGGGAGAACGCCGAGCACATGCTGCACGCCATCGAGCGGCGGATCACGGCGGTCTCGTGACCGTGCCCGCGAGGATCCTGGTCACCGGTGCCACGGGGGCCGTCGGCAGCGCCGTCATGCGCGCGCTGCGGGCGGCCGGCCGCACACCGCACGGTGTCAGCCGCCGCGGCGGCGAGGGGGAGCACCACTCCGCCTGGCACATCGGCACGGAGGAACCGCCGCGGGAGCTGCGCGGCCCCTGGGACGCCGTCGTCCACTGCGCCGCCGACACCCGCTGGAACCTCCCCGACCAGGACGCCGAGGACGCCAACGTCGTGCCGTTGCGCGCGGTGCTCTCCCTGGCCGGCCCCGAGGCCCACTTCGTCCACCTGTCCTCGTCCTTCGTCACGGGCCTCGAGGGCGACATCACCTCACCCTCGCGCGACGCCTACCGCAACTCCTACGAGTGGTCCAAGGCGCACGCCGAGCGGATCGTCCACGCCGAGCGGGACGGCGCCGACATCGTGCGCTTCCCGATCGTCCTGGGTTCCCGGGCGGACGGCGCGCTCGACCGCTACAGCGGCTTCTTCTGGCTGCCCGCCGCGATGTGCAGCGGCGCCGTGCCGGCGCTCGTCGCCGAGGAGAAGGGCCTGCTGGACATGGTCAGCACCGACGACGTCGCCGAGCACGTGACCCGGCTGCTCGACTCCGGTCCACCGCGGGGGCACCGGCTGTCGGTGCTCGGCCGGGGCGACGGCGCCCAACGGGTCGGCGACGCCTTCGACACCGTCCTCGAGGCCCTGAACGACTGGCGCGCCGAGCACGGCGTGACCCCGCTGGACCGGCTGCCGTACGTGACGCCCCAGCAGTGGAACCGCTTCTACCTGCCGTTCGCCGAGGAGTACCTGGACCGGGCGCAGTTGCTGAAGGTGACCGCGTTCCGCGCCTACCAGGGCTACCTGTCGGTGACCGACCCCTTCGACGTCACCGTCCGGGTCCCGGACACGCGGGACGTGCTGTACCGGTCGATCCGGCGCTGGGCCGACACCCACGAGGCCTCCGCCCGCCGGGTGCCGCGCCCCTGGCGCGCCTGACCGTCCCCGTTCTCCCACCTCCCCCTCATCACCCGAGAAGAGATGGCCATGCTGTCGATCGAACGAGACTCCCGCACCGTCGAGGACCTCCCCTACGAGCTCGTCGAGCGCAAGGGCGTCGGTCACCCCGACACCATGTGCGACGCCATGGCGGAGCGCATGTCCCGCTACTACTCCCAGCACTGCCTGAAGGAGTTCGGCGGCGTCGCCCACCACTGGTTCGACAAGGTCACGCTGTACGGCGGCGGCGCCGACGTCGACTTCGGGCGGGGCGAGATCACCGCCCCGTACCGCGTCAAGGTGTTCGGCAAGGGCGCCTACCGCGTGGGCTCCACCGAGATCCCGGTGCACGACATCATGTTCCGTGCCGCCGCCGACGTCCTCTCCGAGGTCACCACCGGTTTCGATCCCGGGCGCCACCTGGTGGTCGAGCTCGGCATCGTCGACCACCAGGGCTCGGGCCGCGGCGCCTCCCGCTACCAGCCGGCCTCCGCGGCCGACCTGGTGCCGCTGCGGGCCCCCGGTCTCGTCTCCAACGACACCAACCTGCTGCACGGCTACGCGCCGCTGTCGCGCCTGGAGACGGTGGTGCTCGGTCTGGAGAACCTCGTCAACGGCGCCGACTTCAAGAAGCGCCACCCCGACACCGGCTGGGACGTCAAGGTCTTCGGCAGCCGCCGCCACAACACGTTCAGCCTCGTCGTCAACATGCCGTTCCTCGCGGCCGACATCGAGACGATGGACCAGTACTGGGCCCGCAAGTCCGTCGTCCAGCAGGAGCTGGAGGCGTACGTGGCCTCGCTCGGCATCCAGGACGTGCGGATGCTGATGAACGCCACCGACCGCAACGGCCGCCCGTACCTCACCGCGATCGGCTCCGTCGCCGACACCGGCGACGTCGGTGTCGTCGGCCGCGGCAACCGCGTCAACGGCCTCATCACCCCGATGCGCCCGATGAGCATCGAGGCGCCCGCCGGCAAGAACCCGCTCGACCACACCGGCAAGATCTACAACGTGATGGCCATGCGCCTGGCCCGCGAGGTCCACGAGCGGTTCGGCGGCCCCTCCCAGGTGCACATCTTCACCTCCAAGGAAGCCCCGCTGGAGGCCCCGGACGAGGTCGTCGTCACCTCCCCCGACGCGGACGAGACCGCGCTGAAGGAGCTGGTGGAGAAGACGGTCGCGAGCTCCGGCGACCTGACGGCGGAACTGATCGAGACGGGCGTCACCCTGTGGTGACACCCGAAGAGGTACGCGCCCTGTCGGCCGCGGCGCTGGACACCCGGCGCCGCGCCGACAGCGGCCGGCCGCAGGCGCCGGCGCCCGAGGGCGGCAGCCACGTCGCCGTCGTGGTCAAACCCGAGGTCATGGCCGCCCCGCACGCCGCCGGCATGTCGGCGGCGGCGGTGGAGGCACTCGGCCGCCGGGGAGTGTCCGTCCTGCGCTGCGCGGTGGTCCCGGCCGCGGACTTCGCCGCCCGCGGCGGTCTGCTGCTGCACTATCCCCGCCTGCACCGGGTGGCCGTCGACGGCGTCGCCGCGCTGACCTCCGGCGCCCGTCGCGAACTCGACGCCCTGCGGGAGGGAACGGGCGTCCGCGACGTCCTCCCGGCCTACGTGGCGATGGCCCACGGCGGCCTGTCGCCGCGCGCGCTGGAGGACCGCTGCCGACAGGCGGGCATCAGCAAGCTCGGCTCCGGCTCGTACGCCTCCGTCACCGAGGCGGGCGGCCGGCCGACGGTGGTCCTCAACGGTTTCCTGCCGGCCCTGGACCAGGGATACCGCACCCCGGACGCCCTGGTCGGCCTGCTGGAGTGCCACAGCGAGCGGCCCGTGGCGGAGCTGCGCGACGAGGTGCTCGGCGAGCTGCACCCGTTCCACGCCGCACCCGGATCGCTGCGGGGCGCCCTCGGGGCCCTCGCCCGCGAGCACGGCATCGAGCTCTCGGAGGGGCGCAACGCCGTGCACCTGTCCGCGGGACACCTGGAGGGCATGTTCCAGATCTGGCGGTACTTCACCGCCGGGGACGGCGACGGCCTGGCCGGCACCTCCTTCGGCCGCGCCCTGCTCCGGGCGGGCGTGGACCTGGGCGCGGTGGCCGCGCTCGCCACCGACCCGGACGTCACCGACGGCGCCGGGCGGACGCTGTCCCCGCACGGAGCCACCGAGAACCTGGACCGCGACGAGGCCGTCCGCCTCGTCGGACGATGGACCACCACGAAGGAGCTGGCGGGATGAGGGGCCGGACACGAGGACTCGCCGGACGCACCGCGGTGGTGACCGGCGGCGCGCAGGGCATCGGAGCCGCGGTCGTCGAGCGCCTGTGCTCCGAGGGCTGCCGGGTCCTGGTCTACGACAGGAGCGCGGAGCACGGCCGGGCCGCGGTCGGGAAGTGGACGGCCGAGGGGTACGAGGTCCGGCTCGCGGTGGGCGACGTCATGGACACCGCGGCCGTCAAGGCCGCCTTCGCGGACCTCCCGGACGACTGGGACCGGCCGACCCTGCTGGTCAACCTGGCCGCCGGGTTCGTCTTCAAGGGGCTGGAGGCGACCGCCGAGGACTGGCACGCCGCGCTCGACCCGACCATCGTCGGACTCTCGCTCGTCACCCGTGAGTTCGTGGCGGGCCTCCCGGAGCGCGACGCCGACGCGGCCGTCGTCAACATGGCCTCGATCTCGGCGCACATCTCACAGAGCGGCTACCTGACGTACAACACGGGGAAGTCCGCCGTACTGGGCTTCACCCGGTGCACGGCCGAGGAACTGGCCCCGCGCGGCATCCGCGTCAACTCGGTCAGCCCGGGCACCGTCTGGAACGCCAACAACGAGCGCTTCCACCGCGAGGCCCTGGGCCTGGACCGGGCGACGGCCGAGGCGGCGCCCGAACACGGCGGGAAGTTCCTGCTGAAGCGGTTCGCCGATCCCGAGGAGATCGCGGCGCCGATCGCGTTCCTGCTCTCCGGCGAGGCGAGCTTCATCACCGGCACCGACCTGCCCGTCGACGGCGGATACCTGGCGGTGTGAGCCGGTGATCGACCTTCACACGCACCACGAGCGGTGCGGGCACGCCACCGGCTCGCTGCGCGACTACGTCACGGCGGCGCTCGACAGGGGCGTCAAGGTGCTCGGCCTGTCCGACCACACACCCATGTTCGCGGAGGACGCCGACCACGCGCTCCCCCCGGTGGCGATGCCCAAGTCGGAGTTCCCCTCGTACATCGCCGAGGCCCTGGCGCTGAAGGAGGAGTTCGCCCGCGACATCGAGATCCTCGTCTCCACCGAGGCGGACTTCTTCCGGGGCCGGATGGACCCCTACTCCAGGGAGCTGGCCGGATACCCGCTGGACTACGTCATCGGCTCCGTCCACATGTTCGAGGGCCGGGACATCTTCGACACCACCCGCTGGGAGACCGTCGAGGACGGCGAGGACGGACTGGCCGCGGTCAAGGGACGGTACTTCCGTGCGGTGGCGGAGTGCGCGCGCTCGGGGCTCTTCCAGGTGATGGGGCACGTGGACGCCCTCAAGGGCAACCATCCGGAACTGGGGACCGTCCCCGCGCCGGCCGCGGCCGACGAGATGCTCCGGGCGATCCGCGACGCCGGCGCCGTGATGGAGGTCAACACCTCGGGCGGCACCAAGATGCACGGCGGCTGGTACCCGGAGCACGACCTCCTGGAGCGCGCCCACCACTTCGGCGTGCCCCTCACCTTCGCCTCCGACGCGCACGTCCCCGAGCGCGTCTGCGACCAGTACCCGGACGTGGTGCGCGTGCTGCACGACATCGGCTTCCGCACCTGGACGGTGTTCCGCCGGGGCGTGCCCCGCACGCTCCCCCTGGCCTGACGCCGGCCGGCGAAGAAGCCCCGAGGCGCCGCCACGGCCCCTCCCGCCTCGCGTTCACGCAGACCGGAAGGGGCGCGGCGGCGTCCTCTCCGAGGACCTTCGGACGTCCCGGAAGGAACCAGGGAACGCGGTGACCCGCCGTGACGGACATGTGATGGCCGCTGACCCGCGCGAACGATCTCCCAGTCCTTGTCCTCGACGGCATCGCCCGTTACCCGGACGCGCTCCGGCCCCAGCGCCTGGTCATCGCGGGCGGCCCCGGCTCGGGCAAGACGCTCCCGGCGTGTGAACTCGTTCATCGGCTGCTCGCCCGCAGGCACCGCGACGGACCGGTTCCGGTCCCGGTCGACCTGTCGGGGGCGGGACGCCAGCGTGCTGTGCGCCGACCGGTCGGCCGGCCTCGTCCGGGGACGGCCGAGCTCTCCCGGCGCGTCGGAAGCGGACAGGCAACCCTGCCGGACGCCGGGACGTTCCAGAAGACGAGCGTGATCGGGTCCCTCCCCGGCCGGCGCGCCGGAGGGGAACGGCGACACACGACAGTCAAGAACCGAGCGACCCGGAGGAACACCGGACATGCAGGTGAACGTGGAATGGGTTGACGCACACGAGAGGCTGCCCCGACCCGGGGAACCCGTCGCGGCGGCGATGTTCGGCACCTGGCCGCACGACTTCCATGACCGTTCCGTCGCAGGTGAACACTACTGGCTGGTCAGGCCCATGGTTTTCCATGACCTGTACATCCCCATGACCTTCCAGCACCGGTCCGAGGACGACAGCCACCACCACGACTGTTTCGTGGACTCCGACGGCGTCATCCGCTATCCCCCGGGCGGGCCGAGCGAGGACCACGTCACCCACTGGGCGGCGCTGCCGTTCCTGCCGGGGCTGTCGGTGCACGTGGCAGGCGGCCCGGAAGCAGGCGCGGCCCTCCGACGAGCTCGTGAAGCCGCCGGCCGTCGGTAGCCCACCGCACGGCCCCGTCACGTTGTCGGGTGCGTGACTGCCCGACGGTGCGTCGGGGCGGTCGGGCCCCGGGCCCGGGCGGGCCTTCAGGCCGTGGTGGGCGCGCCGGCGGCGCCGGTGATCCGGTCCCGGAAGGCGAAGCGGGGCGAGGCGTCGCTGTCGATCCCCTCGAACCCTGGAGTCCTTCCCGTACGCCAGGGTCCCGACGGCCTGTCCGTCCAGCCACCTTGAGGATCCAGGATTCCTTCGTGAAACCCGATGCCCGGCAAACCGCATCACGAAATCGTTCAGGTCATCCTCTGTTCGCGTCCGGCCGGCTCGGATTGAAAGGAAAGCAATTATTGAGGATTCCTGGCGGTGTGCGAGTCCGAATGTGATTCATCAGTCTCTTCGGGGTGAGTTGCTCCATCTTCGTGAATAACGGGTAATTCCTGGGCGGGGATGGCGGGTCCAGTGTTCCCGGGTCTTCTTGTGTGAACGCGCGTTCCGTGACGGGTGAGGGATATTGCAATGAGTGATCCGAGCATGGGAATGGTGAAGTTGAAGGCCATCCGTATGCCGTACTTCATGAGTGTGAAAAGTGTTGCGGCGCAGGTCAACGCAGCGAAGATGTAGGTGCAGACGAGTGGCGTGCGAGGACTCATGTGTATGCCTTCAGGGTGATGTCTTCGTCGATTTCAGGCTGGGGCGTCAGAGGGTGGCGCAAGGATTGAGTCGCCGGTGGGAGTGTGTGCGCGGGGAGCTTACCTCTGGGTCCGCGTTCAATGCGACGGCGTTGTCGGAGCCGTTTGAGAGCGGTGGCGGTGACGGGTGTGGAGGGTGCGCTTTTCGGTCAATCTTGCTGGCCTGTTCTTTTCGTGTCGGCTGTTTCCATTCACATGAGGCCGGCGCCCCACGCCTCGAACTGCCAAGGCTGCCCGTCGTGAAGTGGCCAGACGTCTGCTCAGACGACGGCCCGCGCTGCCCGCACCGGAAGACCCGCCACCTCGCCGAGTGGGCCAGCCGCCGACCCTTTATCCGGGTCGACGACGAGATCGGCGTCATGAACCACATCCGGGTCGCCGCCCAACGCCTTGGGCCGCCGCCCCTTCATCGCGTCGACCCGGCCGAAGGCCTCATGAATGAACCAGCCACTGCTTCGCCTTTTCCTGCCCGGGCTTCCGGTCCGACGACCGGCCGCCCCTTCACCCGCGCCTCACAGCCGTCTTCGAACAGGCGCTGGGCCACCGCTTCCGAATGGTCACGGGAAAATCCGAGACCAGGGGATGCCGTGCGGCTCGTACGCGACGCACCGTCAGCGGCGCATCGTCCGTTGACCAGGAACTCACGGGGTTCTCGTCCATGGCGTAGCGGACGGCGGGGCCGCCGGAACAGCCGCGGACGATGTGCGGTCGCCGCCGGCGTCTCCTGGCCGGCCGGGGCGACTGGACGGCGGCCCTCGACGCCTGCACCGCCGCCATCGCCGTCCTGCCGTGGCTGGCCTGGGGCGGCCTCGCCTTCGACGACCGGCTGCACGCCCTGAGCGACACCTCCCAGATGGTCTCCGACGCGGCCGCCATCGCCCTGCACGCCGATGCCCCCGAAAGGGCGCTGGAGATCCTCGAACACGGCCGTGGTCAACTGCTCTCCCATGCCCTGGACATGCGCGCCGACCTGGAGGCCGTACGTCGCCAGAACCCCCGGCTGGCGGCTGGGCTGGAGCTGCTCCGCACCGACCAGGACACAGCCCGCAGCGGCGAACCCGAGCTCGTGGGAACGTATCGAAGGCAGCGTCAGCACCACTGGGAGCATCTCGTCCAGCAGGTACGACAACTTCCGGGTCTGGCCGACTTCCTCAAGCCTCTGCCGTACCGCGACCTCCTCTCGGCCGCGCAGGACGGACCAGTCATCGTCCTCAACTCCAACCCCTTCCGCTCGGATGCGCTCGTCCTCCACGACAACGCCCTCACGGTCGTCCCGCTGCCCGGGTTCCGGCACAGCAAGGCAGTGCTCCGTGCTCAGGCCCTGTCACGGCTCGTGCATCCCCTCAAGGGAGGGGACGGAGCGGGCGACGAGCAGAACATCGAGTTGCGCCCGTATCTGACCGACCTGTTGGACTGGCTGTGGACGACGGTCGCGGAGCCCGTGCTGAGGGTCACGCCCGCCGCGCCGCACGCGGACGAGAATGCGCTACCTTCCCGGGTCTGGTGGTGCCCCACCGGCGTGTTCAACCACCTTCCGGTCCATGCGGCCACCCGGATCAAGGACCCGTTCGACCGGAACAGGACGTCGACTTCGCATTCCTGCCCCGTGGCCGGGTCGGTCACGGTGAAGCGGGCGGACAGCGGGGCGGTCTCCAGCGCGTGCACCTTCCAGCCGCGGGCCTCCAGGCCGGCGCGGAGCGTGGCGGCGATGTCGGCCATGGTTGCCGGGTTCTCGGTGGCGACGTCGAGGTCCTGGCTGGGGCGGTTGACGAGGTGGTGCGCCCGCACGGCGTACCCGCCGGTGAGGACCAGGGATACGGGGAGCCGAGGGCGATCACATCCGCCAGGAGCCGCGTGTGCAGCTCCGGCACGTCCGTCACGCGGCAGCTCGGGTGCGGGAGGCGAGCTGAGGGAAGGCGTCTTCCCACACGGTGCGCACGGTGCGACCGACGAGGGTGCGCAAGACCGGCCACAGTTGGAGGAGCAGGTCCCGGTCGAGATAGCGGGGCAGGTCATCACGCAGGCCCTCGTGCAGGACGGTGCGGTACAGCCCCATGCGCTGACGCGGCTTGCCCAGGTCGTACGACGTCATCCCCGACCAAGCCACGTGCAGCGGCAGCTCCACGACCCCCTGGGTCGGACCGCGCAACTCGTCCAGCGACTCCGGCAGACGTCGCCGGAACTTCTCCCGGTACAGCGCGAGGTCCTCGGCGGCCGCGTCCGAGAGGCCGCTCGGTGGGGGTGCGGGGAGCCGGCCGCGGCAGTCCGTTGCGTCCGACGAGGGGACGGTTGCTTGTGACGCCCTTTGGCGCTCTGAGCACCCAGTGACGCGTCAGTTCAAGGGCGCGGCGGCCGGAAGTCCTCGATACCGGTCGAAAGTCCCAGAGAAGTCCCGGAGGCGCCGCCACTTCCTCTCCCGCTTCACCTTTACGCAGGTCAGCAGGGGTGTGGCGACGCTTTTTCCGAAGCCTCTCAGATGTCCCGGAAGATCTCGATCTGCGCCCCGATCGAGTTCAGCCGCTCCGCCAGGTCCTCGTAGCCCCGGTTGATGACGTACACGTTGCGCAGGACCGAGGTGCCCTCCGCCGCCATCATCGCCAGCAGGACGACCACGGCCGGGCGCAGCGCCGGCGGGCACATCATCTCCGCGGCGCGCCAGCGGGTCGGGCCCTCGACCAGGACGCGGTGCGGGTCCAGCAACTGCAGGCGGCCGCCGAGGCGGTTGAGGTCGGTCAGGTAGATGGCGCGGTTGTCGTAGACCCAGTCGTGGATGAGGGTCTTGCCCTGGGCCGTCGCCGCGATCGCCGCGAAGAACGGGACGTTGTCGATGTTCAGGCCGGGGAACGGCATCGGGTGGATCTTGTCGATCGGCGCCTCCAGCTTGGAGGGGCGGACGGTGAGGTCCACCAGGCGCGTGCGGCCGTTGTCGGCGAAGTACTCGGGGGAGCGGTCGTGGTCGAGGCCCATCTCCTCCAGGACCGCCAGCTCGATCTCCAGGAACTCGATGGGGACCCGGCGGACCGTCAGCTCCGACTCCGTCACCACGGCCGCGGCCACCAGGCTCATCGCCTCGACCGGGTCCTCGGAGGGGGAGTAGTCGACGTCGGCGTCGATGGTGGGCACGCCGTGCACGGTGAGCGTGGTGGTGCCGATGCCGTCGACCTTGACGCCGAGGGCCTCCAGGAAGAAGCACAGGTCCTGGACCATGTAGTTGGAGGAGGCGTTGCGGATGACGGTGGTGCCGTCGTGGCGCGCGGCGGCCAGCAGCGCGTTCTCGGTGACGGTGTCCCCGCGCTCGGTCAGCACGATCGGGCGGTCGGGGGCGACGGAACGGTCGACCACCGCGTGGTACTGGCCCTCGGTCGCGGCGATGTCCAGGCCGAACCGGCGCAGCGCGATCATGTGCGGCTCGATGGTGCGCGTGCCGAGGTCGCAGCCGCCGGCGTACGGCAGCATGAAGCGGTCCATGCGGTGCAGCAGCGGGCCGAGGAACATGATGATGGAGCGGGTGCGGCGGGCGGCGTCCGCGTCGATGGCCGCCAGGTCCAGCTCGGCCGGCGGCACGATCTCCAGGTCGACGCCGTCGTTGATCCAGCGGGTGCGCACGCCGACGGAGTTCAGCACCTCCAGGAGGCGGTAGACCTCCTCGATGCGGGCGACGCGGCGCAGCACGGTGCGCCCCTTGTTGAGCAGCGAGGCGCACAGCAGTGCCACGCACGCGTTCTTGCTCGTCTTCACGTCGATGGCGCCGGAGAGCCGGCGGCCGCCCACCACGCGCAGGTGCATCGGGCCGGCGTAGCCCAGCGAGACGATCTCGCTGTCCAGGGCCTCGCCGATCCGGGCGATCATCTCAAGGCTGATGTTCTGGTTGCCGCGCTCGATCCGATTGACGGCGCTCTGGCTGGTGTTGAGCGCCTCGGCGAGCTGAGCCTGTGTCCACCCGCGGTGCTGACGGGCGTCACGGATGAGCTTGCCGATGCGTACGAGGTAGTCGTCTGACATGAGGATGAGGTTATCTCAGATATGAGATGGCACATCCTGGGGGGTCCATTCGGGTGACGCGACGTCAGCGTTCCCTGGTGCTACGGGCCTGACGGGTCCGGCGCCATCCGAAAGGTCCCGGCAGATCCATCGATGTCGTACGGCGCCCCGTGCTGCTGCGGGTGTACCGGGGGCCGTTCTTGCCGCCGGTGGTGATGGACCACGACCGCTTGTTGATGTTCAGCCGCACCCCCGGGAGGATCCGGAAGCTCTTGCGGAACGTGAGCGGCATGCCTGTACCCCTTTTCTTTTCGTCCGGAACCGACTTCGTCCCCCTCGGTTACCCCGGACGGGCGTGGTGATGGCATGCGGGGGCCGCCTCGCGGCGGGCGGGGCGCCTCGCGCCGGGTCCGGGCATGACCATTCCGCCCTGGTGTACTAGAGTTATCTCGACATCGAGATATCTGCCGAGGCGCACCGCAGCCGCCACCCTGGTAAGGGATGCCTAACTTAGCCTTACCTTAGCGGATCGGCCAGGGCGGCGTGGCGGCAGGATGCGGTGGTACGCGCACATCAATGAAGGAGACTGTCGTGTCGGCGAACAGCTTCGACGCCCGCAGCACGCTGCAGGTGGGCGACGAGTCGTACGAGATCTTCCGGCTGGACAAGGTCGAGGGCTCCGCGCGCCTTCCCTACAGCCTGAAGGTGCTGTTGGAGAACCTGCTCCGTACCGAGGACGGCGCGAACATCACCGCCGACCACATCCGCGCCCTCGGCGGCTGGGACTCCCAGGCCCAGCCGTCGCAGGAGATCCAGTTCACGCCGGCCCGCGTGATCATGCAGGACTTCACCGGCGTGCCCTGTGTCGTGGACCTCGCCACCATGCGCGAGGCCGTCAAGGAGCTCGGCGGCGACCCGAACAAGATCAACCCGCTCTCCCCGGCCGAGATGGTCATCGACCACTCCGTCATCGCCGACAAGTTCGGCACCAACGACGCCTTCAAGCAGAACGTCGACCTGGAGTACGGCCGCAACCGCGAGCGCTACCAGTTCCTGCGCTGGGGCCAGACCGCCTTCGACGACTTCAAGGTCGTCCCGCCCGGCACCGGCATCGTCCACCAGGTGAACATCGAGCACCTGGCCCGCGTGGTGATGGTCCGCGACGGCAAGGCCTACCCGGACACCCTGGTCGGCACCGACTCGCACACCACCATGGTCAACGGCCTCGGCGTCCTCGGCTGGGGCGTCGGCGGCATCGAGGCCGAGGCCGCCATGCTCGGCCAGCCGGTCTCCATGCTGATCCCGCGCGTCGTCGGCTTCAAGCTGACCGGTGAGCTCAAGCCCGGCACCACCGCCACCGACCTGGTGCTCACCATCACCGAGATGCTGCGCAAGCACGGCGTCGTCGGCAAGTTCGTCGAGTTCTACGGCGAGGGCGTGGCTGCCACCTCCCTGGCCAACCGCGCCACCATCGGCAACATGTCGCCGGAGTTCGGCTCCACCGCCGCGATCTTCCCGATCGACGACGAGACGCTGAGCTACCTGCGCCTGACCGGCCGCTCCGAGCAGCAGGTCGCCCTCGTCGAGGCGTACGCCAAGGAGCAGGGCCTCTGGCTGGACCCGAAGGCCGAGCCGGACTTCTCCGAGAAGCTCGAGCTGGACCTGTCCACGGTCGTCCCGTCGATCGCCGGCCCGAAGCGCCCGCAGGACCGCATCGTCCTCGCCGACGCCAAGGCCCAGTTCGCCCAGGACGTGCGCAACTACGTCAAGGACGGCGGCGACGTCGACGAGGCGAGCAAGGAGTCCTTCCCGGCCTCCGACGCCCCGGCCATCTCCAACGGCGCCCCGTCGAACCCGGTCGAGGTCACCGCCCCCGACGGCACGACCTACACGCTCGACCACGGTGCGGTGACGGTCGCGGCCATCACCTCCTGCACCAACACCTCCAACCCGTACGTCATGGTCGCCGCCGCGCTGGTGGCCAAGAAGGCGGTGGAGAAGGGCCTGACCCGCAAGCCGTGGGTCAAGACCACCCTCGCCCCGGGCTCCAAGGTCGTCACCGACTACTTCGAGAAGGCGGGCCTGACCCCGTACCTCGACAAGGTCGGCTTCAACCTCGTCGGCTACGGCTGCACCACCTGCATCGGCAACTCCGGCCCGCTGCCGGAGGAGGTCTCCAAGGCGGTCAACGAGCACGACCTCGCCGTCACCTCGGTGCTCTCCGGCAACCGCAACTTCGAGGGCCGGATCAACCCCGACGTCAAGATGAACTACCTGGCGTCCCCGCCGCTGGTCGTCGCCTACGCGATCGCCGGTTCCATGACGGTGGACATCACCCGCGAGGCCCTCGGGTACGACCAGGACAACAACCCGGTCTTCCTGAAGGACATCTGGCCCTCCGAGGCCGAGGTCAACGACGTCGTGGCGAACGCCATCGGCGAGGACATGTTCTCCAAGTCCTACGCCGACGTCTTCGCCGGCGACGCCCAGTGGCAGGCGCTGCCCATCCCGACCGGCGACACCTTCGAGTGGGACGCCGAGTCCACCTACGTGCGCAAGCCCCCGTACTTCGAGGGCATGGGCATGGAGCCGGCCCCGGTCGAGGACATCACCGGCGCCCGCGTGCTCGCCAAGCTGGGGGACTCGGTCACCACCGACCACATCTCCCCGGCCGGCGCCATCAAGGCCGACACCCCGGCCGGCAAGTACCTCACGGAGCACGGCATCGAGCGCCGCGACTTCAACAGCTACGGTTCCCGCCGCGGCAACCACGAGGTCATGATCCGCGGTACGTTCGCCAACATCCGCCTGCGCAACCAGATCGCGCCGGGCACCGAGGGCGGCTACACCCGCGACTTCACCCAGGACGGCGGTCCGGTGTCGTTCATCTACGACGCCTCCCGCAACTACATCGAGCAGGGCATCCCGCTGGTCGTCCTGGCCGGCAAGGAGTACGGCTCCGGCTCGTCCCGCGACTGGGCCGCCAAGGGCACCGCGCTGCTCGGCGTCAAGGCCGTCATCGCCGAGTCCTACGAGCGCATCCACCGCTCGAACCTCATCGGCATGGGCGTCCTGCCGCTGCAGTTCCCCGAGGGCCACACCGCCGAGTCCCTCGGTCTGACCGGCGAGGAGACCTTCTCCGTCGCCGGCGTCACCGAGCTCAACGAGGGCACCACCCCGCGCACGGTGAAGGTCACCACCGACACCGGCGTCGAGTTCGACGCGGTCGTCCGCATCGACACCCCCGGTGAGGCCGACTACTACCGCAACGGCGGCATCCTGCAGTACGTGCTGCGCAGCCTGATCCGCAAGTAAGCGGTCCGGCAGGGCAGTCGAGGGCCGTACCCCCGGAGCCGGGGGTACGGCCCTCGCCGTCGTCGCCGTCGTGCGCCGCGCCCTCGCCGGGCGACGGCGGCGGCGCGGCAACCGTTTACAACCGCGCCGCCCGGCGTTACGGTCCCCTCACGGACGAGGTGGGAGCGCTCCCATCAGTGGCGGACCGGAACCCGCCGCCGGGAGGCTCCCGCCTCGCCCCCTCCCCGCACCCCTGCAGCATCCGCCAACCCCACGTCGCGGACAGGTGTGTCATGACCATAACAAAACCGGAGGGCGGAGCGGCCTCCCGATCAGCCCTCCCCGCCCGCGCCCGAGCCCTCTTCCTCGCCCTGGTCTCCCTGCTCGCCACCGTTCCGGCCGTCGGCCTGGTCGTGACGGCGGGCGGTGCGACCGGAACCCACGGCACCCCCGTGGAACCGGGCAGCCGCACCTTCCTGTGCCGGCAGGACGCGCTGACCGGCACCGGCGGGATCGGGCCGGTCAACCCGGCCTGCAAGGCCGCCGCGCAGGCCGGCGGCACCACCCCCTTCCACGACCGGTTCTCCGTCCTGCGCTCCGACGGCGCCGGCCGCGCCCGCGGCTTCGTGCCCGACGGGCAGCTGTGCAGCGGCGGGAACACCCACCTCACCGGCTTCGACACGCCCGGCGCCGACCGACCGCTCACCCACCTCGCCGCGGGCGCGACCGGCGACGCCACCTGTGACGGACAGGACGTGACGGTCCACGACGCCGGCCACAACGGTTCCCTCGACCCGGGGAGGAGCACGACGTTCGGCCATGTGGTCACCGGCCCGGGCGGCGACGGTACGACGTCCCCGCCCTGCCGGGCCGGCTGACCGCCCCCGTGGGCGGCCCCGATGGCGTGTCCGGCCGTCATCGGGCCGCCCGCGCACCCCTCCAGCCGGCCGACAGCGCGCCGAGCCAGTCCAGTTGGCGCCGCACATGCACCGCGTCCCCGCCCTCGTGCCCGTTGAAGGGATAGGCGTGGAGCACCTTGGCCGGGTTACCGCCCGTGCGCTCCGCGTACCGGTTGAACGCCGCGTACGTCCCGCTCGGCGGGCAGACCCTGTCGCGCAGCCCCACCCCGAAGTGGGCCGGGGCGTGCGCGCGCCGGGCGAAGGAGACGCCCTCGACGTAGGAGAGGGTGCGGCGGGCGGCCTCCTCGGCGCCCCGGTGCACCGAGAGGTAGGCGGTGATCTCGCCGTACGGAGGCAGGTCGGTGAGGTCCAGGGCGCGGTGGATGCCGCACAGCAGCGGGGCGGTGACCAGGACCGCCGCCAGATCCGGCACCAGGCCCGCCACGGCCAGCGCGAGCCCGCCCCCCTGGCTGTTGCCCACGGCGGCGACGCGGCCGGCGTCGACCCCCGGCAGCGCCCGTACGGCGGCCACCGCGCGCACCGCGTCGGTGATCAGCCGGCGGTAGTGGTAGTCCCGCGGGTCGAGCAGACCGCGCACCGCGGGGCCGGGACCGCCCGGCGCGACGGCGTGCGGATCGGGGGTGCCGCCGCCGCAGCCGTACTGGTCGCCCTGCCCCCGGTTGTCCATCAGCAGATGTGCGTAGCCGGCGTTCACCCAGGTCAGCCGCTCGTGCGGCAATCCGCGTCCACGCCCGTAGCCCGCGAACTCCACCACCGCGGGCAGGGGTTCGGCCACTTCCGCGGGGAGGCTGAACCAGGCGCGCACCGGATCGCCGGCGAAGCCGCGGAACGTCACGTCCCAGGACTCGGTGAGCCGCAGCCCGTTCTCCACCGGCCGTACCGAGACCAGGGGGTCCCCCTCGGCCGACGCCTCCTGCACCGTGCGCTCCCAGAAGGCGTCGAAGTCGGCGGGCTCCTCGACGTCCGGGAGGTGGCGCTCCAGTTCAGCCGGGGGCAGGTCGAACGCGGGCACGGGGCACCTCGCAGGGTCGGAACGGGGTCGGACGGGCGGCGCGGCCGATCGTTGCGGTCACGCACCGGAAAGTTCCGGGGACGCTAACAGATCAATTCCCCCTTCCACAGCCGCGCGTACCGGATCCGCCACCGCTTCGACCTCTCGGATTTTCCCTTCCGTACCACCCATTGACACCACTTACCGCTCCTCATAGGTTGCCGCAAGTTACCGGCAAGCGCTCGAAAGTTTCGGTTCCGCGTCACAGGCACGGGAGGTCCGAGCAATGAGCACCCCGACCACGTCGGCCCCACCGCCGGGCGCGCAGGACCCGCCGCCGGCGAAGACGCTCCCGCGGCGCACGCGCCCGCCCGCCCGCACCGGCCGGCGGCGCGCGCTGCGCAGGGACTGGCAGCTGTACTCCCTGGCCGTGCTGCCGCTGCTGTTCTTCCTGGTGTTCCGCTATCTGCCGATGATCGGCAACGTGATCGCGTTCCGCCGGTTCGAGCCGGGCGGTTCGGTCTTCGGCGAGTACTGGGTGGGGCTGCGCTACGTCGAGATGTTCCTGTCCGACCCCACCTTCTGGCAGGTGTTCAGGAACACCCTGTGGCTGGGCGGACTCACGCTCGTCTTCTGCTTCCCGGTCCCCGTCGTGCTCGCCCTGCTGCTGAACGAGGTCCGCAGGACGTCACTGAAGCGGTTCGTGCAGTCGGTGTCGTACCTGCCGCACTTCCTGTCGATCGTGATCGTCGCCGGCATCACGCTGCAGATGCTCGCCACGGACGGCCCGGTCAACCACGTCCTGGGCTGGTTCGGGCACGACCCGGTCCGGTTCATCCAGGAACCCGAGTGGTTCCGCACCGTCTACGTCGGCTCGGAGGTCTGGCAGACCGCCGGCTGGGGCACGATCCTCTACCTCGCCGCGCTCACCACCATCGACGAGGACCTGTACGAGGCCGCCCGCATCGACGGCGCGGGCCGCTGGCGGCAGACCTGGCACGTCACCCTGCCCGGCATCCGCCCCACCATGATCACGCTGCTGATCCTCAACATCGGCACGTTCATGGCCGTCGGCTTCGAGAAGGTCCTGCTGCTCTACAACCCGCTGACCTATCCGACCGCCGACGTGATCTCCACGTACCTCTACCGGACCGGTGTGGAGTCCAACAGCTTCAGCTACGCCGCCGCGATCGGACTGTTCGAGGCGGTCATCGGCCTGGTGCTGATCACCTCGGCCAACCAGCTGTCGCGCCGCACGACGGGGACGAGCCTGTGGTGAGCGTCCACCGGCCGACCCGCGGCCGCCGCGTCTTCCAGGGCGTCAACGGCGTGATCCTCACCCTCGTGGTCCTGGTGACGCTGTACCCCTTCGTCAACATCATCGCCCGCTCGTTCAGCGGGGAGCGGCAGATCCGCGCCGGTGAAGTGACCCTGTGGCCCAAGGGGTTCAACCTCACCACGTACGAGATCGTCGTCTCCGACCCGATGTTCTGGCGCAACTACGGCAACACCGTCCTCTACACGGTGGTCTCCACCGCCGTCGCCATGGTGCTGACCACCTGCTACGCCTACGTCCTGTCGAAGAGGAACCTCAAGGGGCGCGGCGCCCTCGTCGGGATCGCCGTCTTCACCATGTTCTTCACCGGCGGCCTCATCCCCCACTACGTCCTGATCACCAGCCTCGGCCTGAAGAACAGCGTGTGGGCGATCGCCCTGCCGAACGCGATCAGCGTCTTCAACCTGCTGGTGATGAAGGCCTTCTTCGAGAGCCTGCCGTCGGAACTGGAGGAGGCCGCACAGCTCGACGGCCTCAGCACGTACGGCGTCCTGCTGCGGATCGTGCTGCCACTGTCCAAGGCGGTCGTCGCGACCATGGTGCTCTTCTACTCGGTGTCCTTCTGGAACTCCTGGTTCTCGGCGTTCCTCTACATGGACCGCACCGAACTGATGCCGGTCACGGTCTACTTGCGCAACCTGCTCGCGGGCGCCACCGGGGGCGCCGGCGCCGGCGCGGCCACCGAGCAGCTCACCCAGGTCTCGGCGAACATCCAGGCGGTCACGATCGTGCTCACCTCGCTGCCGATCCTCTGCCTCTACCCGTTCGTGCAGCGCTACTTCGTCTCGGGCGTGATGCTCGGCGCGGTCAAGGGCTGACGGCCGAACCCTCCCCCTCCCCCGAACCGCCGACGCACCAAGGGAGTCCCCGTGAAGAACACCGGACAGCTGTCGCGGCGCCAGATCCTCGGCGCCGCCGGATTCATCGGCCTCGCCGCCCTCACCGGCTGCGGCGGAGGCGACGGCGGCGACGCCGAGGACCTGTCGAAGAAGCGCAAGGGCGCCATGAAGAACTACCGCGCCGGCGAGCAGTTCAAGGCCACCGAGCCGCTGGCCTTCTCCCTCCTGCACAACAACAACCCGGTCTACCCGCTGAAGGGCGACTGGCTGTTCTGGAAGGAGCTCACCCGGCGCACCGGCATCACCCTCAAGGCCACCCCGGTCCCGCTGAGCGACTACGAGAAGAAGCGCAGCCTGCTGATCGGCGCGGGCGACGCCCCCCTCCTCATCCCCAAGACCTACCCGGGCCAGGAGACCGCGTTCGTCTCCTCGGGCGCGATCCTCCCGGTCAGCGACCACCTGGACCTGATGCCCAACTTCCGGGACAAGGTGAAGAGGTGGAACCTCCAACCGGAGGTCGACTCGCTGCGCCAGTCCGACGGCCGCTTCTACCTGCTGCCCGGACTGCACGAGAAGGCCAGGCAGAGCTACTCGCTGGCCCTCCGCACCGACGTCCTCGACCGCCACGGCCTGAGCCTGCCCACCACCTGGGACGAGGTGTACACGACCTTCAAGGCGCTCAAGGAGGAGTACCCCGACCGCTACCCCTTCACCGACCGCTGGAGCACCAACACCCCCTTCCCCGTCGGCGCGCTGTCCCAGTACCTGGGCCAGGCGTACGGCGTCCGGGCCGGCTGGTCGTACCTGAACACCAGCTGGGACCCGAAGGCGCGGACGTTCGTCTTCACCGGCGCCACCGACGCCTACCGCGGGTTCGTCGAGTACCTGCACAAGCTGGTCGCGGAGAAGCTGATGGATCCCGAGAGCTTCACCCAGACCGACGACGAGGCGGTCCGGAAGATCCTCTCGGAGAAGTCCTTCGCGATCAGCGCCAACCCGCAGGAGCTGGTGCAGAACTACCGCTACAACCTCGGCAAGCAGGTCAAGGGCGCCACCATCGAGATGATCCCGGTGCCGATCGGGCCCGCCGGACCGGTCGTGCTGGGCGGCGCCCGCCTGGAGAACGGCATGATGATCTCCAGCAAGGCGCTGGAGAGCGACGACTTCGTCGCCCTGATGCAGTTCGTGGACTGGCTCTGGTACTCCGACGCCGGCCAGGAGTTCAGCAAGTGGGGCGTGGAGAACACCACCTTCACCCGCTCCGGCCCCGGGAGGTACGAACTCGAGCCGGGCATCAGCCTCATGGGCTCCGACCCGGACGCCCCGAAGGACCTCCAGAAGGACTTCGGCTTCCACAACGGCGTCTTCGCCTACGGCGGCAGCCGGGCCCTGGTCTCCTCCTCCTTCGGCCCCGACGAGAAGGAGTTCGCCGACGCCATGGCCTCCCGCGAACAGCTGCCCGTCGACCCGCCCCACCCGCTGCGCGCCGAGGAACAGGAACAGGCCACCCTCTGGGACACCCCGCTGAAGGACCACGTCACCCAGAACACCCTCCGGTTCGCCCTCGGCAAGCGCCCGCTGTCCGAGTGGGACGACTACGTCGAGGAGCTGAAGGCCAAGAACATGGACCGGTTCATCGACCTGCACAACCGGGCCCGCGAGCGGTTCGAGAAGGAGAACGCGTGATCCGCGTCCCCGAGGAGCCGGCCGGACGGCTGACCGGCGCCTGGCGGAGCTGCGTCGGCACCGGCCGCCTCGACCTCGCCCTGCGCCGCGACTACCAGGACTCCCTCGCCCTGCTCCAGCGCGACATCGGCTTCCGGTACCTGCGCGGCCACGGCCTGCTCAGCGACGGCCTCGGCATCCACCGCCCCTACGCGTGGCAGGGCGCCCGCCGCACCCACCACTCGTTCACCTACCTCGACCAGGTGCTCGACGCCTGCCGCGGCCTCGGCATCCGCCCCTTCCTCGAACTCGGCTTCACACCGGGCGCGCTGGCCTCGGGGGAGCAGACGGTCTTCTGGTGGAGGGGCAACGTCACCCCGCCCGCCGACGAGAAGGAGTGGGCGGACCTGGTCCGCGCCGTCCTCGCCCACCTCGTCGACCGCTACGGCGCCGACGAGGTGCGCACCTGGCCCGTCGAGGTGTGGAACGAGCCCGACCTGCCCGACTTCTGGCCGGGCGCCGACCAGGCGGCCTACCACCGGCTGTACGAGACGACCGCGCACGCCGTGAAGGAGGTGGACGACCGGCTGCGGGTCGGCGGCCCGGCGCTCTCGCCCGGCGCCGACGGCTGGCTGGAGCGGTTCGCCGAGTTCGCCGAAGACCGGGACGTACCCGTCGACTTCGTCTCCCGCCACGCCTACAGCTCCGGACCCGCCCGGCACGTCCCGTTCGGCGTCCACCAGACGCTCGCCCCGGCGAGCGACCTCCTCGACCAGTTCGCCGAGCCGCGCCGGACCCTCGAGGGCACCCGGCTGGCGGGCCTGCCCGTCCACATCACCGAGTTCAACTCCTCCTACCGGCCCGACAACCCCGTCCACGACACCGCCTTCCACGCCGCCTACCTGGCCCCGGTGGTGGCGGCCGGCGGCGACCACGCCGACTCCTTCTCCTACTGGACGTTCAGCGACGTCTTCGAGGAGGCCGGCATCCCCACCGCGCTCTTCCACGGAGGCTTCGGCCTGCTCACCCACCGCCAGGTGCGCAAACCGGCCTACCACCTGTACGCCTTCATGGCCCGCACGGGCGAGGAACGACTGGCGCGGGGCGAGGACCACCTGGTGACCCGGCACCCCGACGGCCGGGTCGCCGTCCTCGCCTGGGCCCCCGTCGACCCGACGGGGGAGACACCCGGCCCGGACCGGCACACCCTGCGCCTGTCCCTGCCGGTCGGCACCGCCCCGCGCGGTGAGGCGTTCGTGCGCCGCTCCGGCGTCGACGAGGAGCGCGGCAACGCGTACACCGCCTGGCGGCACATGGGCAGCCCCCGCTCCCCGAAGCCGGGGCAGCTCGACGTCCTGCACGAGGCCTCCGAACCGGCCCGCTCCCACCGCCGGCTGCCGATCGAGGACGGCCGCGTCGACCTCGTCCTCACCCTGGCCCGCCACGAGATCACCCTCGTCGAGCTGACCCCGGTCCACGACGAGACCCCGCCCTGGTGGGACGAGCGGCGGCTGCTCGGCCGGGAGATCCCGTGAGCACCGCGGGGACCGACGTCTTCGGCGCCGGCCCGCTGTCCCGCGCCGCCGCCCTGGTCCACACGCTCGTCACCGTCGAGGCCCTGCTGCTGCTCACCGCGGCGCCGGGCCTCGCCGGCCTCTTCCTGCTCGCCCCCGACCCCGCCAACCTGCCCCTCGCCGCCCTCTGCCTGCTGCCCCTGGGGCCGGCCGCCTCCGCCGCCCTCTACGCCCTGCACCGCCGCGGCCGCGACCTCACCGCGCTCCAGCCGGCCCGCGCCTTCCTGCGCGGCTGGCGGCTGAACGCCGTACCCGTGCTGAAGCTGTGGGCGCCGCTGCTCGCCTGGCTCACGGTGATCGCCTTCACCCTCACCCACTTCCCCGCCACGGGACTCCCCGGCTGGTGGGCGCTGCTGCTCGCGCTGACCGGCACGGGCTCCCTGCTGTGGGGCGCGCACGCCCTGGTCCTCACCACCCTGTTCACCTTCCGCACCCGCGACACCGCCCGCCTCGCCGCCCACTTCCTGCCGCGGCACCCCCGTGCCACCCTCGGCGCCCTCTCGCTGCTGATCCTCACCGCCGCCGGCACCGCCCTGCTCACCGAGGCCCTGTCCGCCCTGCTCGCCGCCCCCCTGCTGCTGTCCCTGCTGCACAGCAGCCGCTCGGTGATCGCCGAGACCCAGGAGGACTTCACCGCATGACCCCGCCCCGCACCCCGAAGACCCCCTACGGCGGCGACCACGACCCGAGCAGTGGGGGGCGATCCGAAGCCGTTCGACCGAGGACACCGGCGCACCACAGCAGGGGAGTTGCCCGCTCGCTTCCCGGCGCGCCCCGCGGCCGGGCGCACGGCGGCGACGTCAGAAGACCGTCCGCCCCCGCTCGTCCGGCACCCCCGACTTGCGGAAGAAGTAGCTGTTGACCTGGTCGCGCCACTCCCGGGCACAGCGGAGCTGCTCCTCGTACCGCTGTGCCACCCGCGCGTGGCGCGCCGGGTCCATCAGGCCCGCGAGGCCCGCCCACACCCGGCGGGCCTCCCCGGCCTCCTCGACACCCTCGAAGTGCGTGTCGTAGATGTGCTGGATCACCGTCCTCCCGCTGTGCAGCACATGGCCGTACGGCACGTGGTGGAAGAACAGCAGCAGTTCGTCCGGGCAGGTCTCCGGCGACTCGTACAGCGTGGACCACGGCTCGGCGTACTGACCGGCGTACCCGGTGCCGGTCGCCCTGCTCCGGTCGACGCCGACGCCGTCCCGGTCGGCGAAGTGGTAGGTGCCCCACGGGCTGTACTCGTAGCCGTCGACGCTCGGGCCGTAGTGGTGGCCCGGCTGCACCATGAAGCCCACCCCGAGCGGGGCGGTGTACTTCTCGTACGTCGACCAGGAGCCGTCGAGCACCGCGTGCAGCCCGTCGGCCAGCCGCCGCTCCGCCCCCGGATGGGTCAGGGCGATCCACTCGCCGAGGACCGCCCGCGGATCCGCCGCCGGGTCCCAGGCCAGCCGCCCGAAGGTGTACAGGTTGGCCTGCGCGAGGGGATGGCCGGTCCAGAACGGGTCGTCGCCGGCGTTCGACACGGCCACCAGACCGTCCGCGAGCCGCCCGGCGCTCACCTCGCCGTCCGGCCGGAACCGCAGCACCCCGCTCCACATCGGCCCCAGCCAGCAGGTGTGCCGCTGCTGCCCGGTGTACTCCTGCGTGGCCTGGAGTTCCACCGCGAGCCGGGTGCCCGGCATCGCGCCGATCAGCGGGGAGACCGGCTCGCGCGCCTGGAAGTCCATCGGCCCGTGTTTGACCTGGAGCACCGCGTTCGCCGCGAACCGGCCGTCCAGCGGGGTGAAGTGGTCGTACGCGGCCCGCGCCCGGTCGGTGCTCCGGTCCCGCCAGTCCTGGCGGTGGTCGTAGACGAACGCCCGCCAGTGCACCGTGCCGCCGTACGGCTCCAGCGCGGCGGCCAGCATGTTCGCGCCGTCGGCGTGCGAGCGGCCGTACGCGAACGGGCCCGGCTGCCCCTCCGAGTCGGCCTTGACGACGTACCCGCCGAAGTCGCCGATCGCCTCGTACACCCGCCGGGTCGCCCCGGCCCACCAGGCGCGCACCGCCCCGTCCAGCGGGTCGGCGGTGGGCAGTCCGCCCAGCACCATCGGCGCGGCGAAGGTGACCGACAGGTGGGTGCGGATGCCGTACGGACGCAACGCGCCGGCGAGGGCGGCGACCTCGCCGATCCGGTCGGTGAGCAGGTGCGCCTCGGCCTGGTGCACATTGACGTTGTTGACGGCGACGGCGTTGATCCCGCAGGCCGCGAGCAGCCTGCCGTACG
Source organism: Streptomyces sp. 12E (assembly GCF_055633275.1). Taxonomy (NCBI): domain Bacteria; kingdom Bacillati; phylum Actinomycetota; class Actinomycetes; order Kitasatosporales; family Streptomycetaceae; genus Streptomyces; species Streptomyces sp. 12E. Next base: position 5,827,061 of record NZ_JBVNCJ010000001.1, read on the forward strand.
CCCGCACCCGGTCGAGGTCACCGCGCGCCCGGCCGTCGGCCCAGAACAGCGAACCGCCCGCGTAGCCGCGTTCGACCTGGCCCATGACCGGGTGCACGGCCACGTTGTCCCAGTGGTCCAGCATGCGCGAGGCGTGCGCCGGACGGTGCTCCTCGCGGGTCCACTCACCGGCGAAGGCGTCCTCCCCGAGCCGTACGACGTGGAACAGGCCGTACAGCAGCCCCCGTCCGCCGGACGCGGCGACGGTCGTGACGCCGTCCCGGCGCGTCAGCGCGAAACCCTCGTCGTCCGGCCCGTCGGCCAGTTCGAGCACCAGTTCGGCGTCCTCGCCGCCGCCTCGCACGACCCGCCCGCCGAACCGCTCGCAGGCGTCGGCCAGTTCGCCGTGCACCGTCTCCACCAGAGGCCCGGCGTCGGCGGCGCGGAGCAGCGAACACCGGCTGCCGACCGCCCGGAACGCGTCCGCCGGCAGCCAGGCCGCGTCGAAGTCGCCCGAGTGCGTCATCCGTGCTCTCCCCGCCCTGGAAGCGCCGCCCGGGGAGCACCGGGGGCCGCCCTCATTCTGGTGTGCCGGGGACCGGAGAGATACCCGACGGCCTGGGGTAATCCACGGGAGAGGCGGGCCCGGACGAGGTCCGGACCCGCCGGGCGGGCTGCTGTCAGCCCAGCAGTTCCACCTCCGCCAGCGTCGCCTCGCCGGTCAGCACCAGCCGGTAGTGGCCGTAGGACTTCGGCTTCTCGACCGAGAAGGCGCGGGTCTGCCGGTCCCAGCGGAAGGTCTCGCCCGTCCGCCGGTCCAGGTCGGTCCACTTCTCCCCGTCGGCCGAGCCCTGGAGCACCCAGCCCGTGGGCGCCTCGGCGCGGTCCGAGGAGGTCAGCGTGTACTGCACCGCCTCGGTGTCCCCGGTGACGGGCAGCTCCACGGTGGTCACCGTGGCGCCGGTCGCCGACGTGTCGTCGAACAGGGCGCCGGCGCCCTCCAGCGCGTCCTCGCGGGGCGTGGGCACCTCGTCGTCCTTCGTGATCGACACGGGAGCCGCGTTCTCGCCGGTGCCCCACGACGACGGACGCGGGCCCATGTCGAACTCCAGGACACCGCCCCTGGAGACCACCGAGTGCGGCAGCGAAGTGGAGTTCCAGCGCTTGCCGTTGACCTTCAGGCCCTGCACGTAGACGTTCTTCGCGCTGTTCCTCGGCGCCTTGACGACCAGCTCGCGGCCGTTCTCCAGGTGCACGGTGACCTTCTTGAACAGCGGGGAGCCGATGGCGTACTCGCCGCTGCCCATCACCAGCGGGTAGAAGCCGAGCGAGGAGAACAGGTACCAGGCCGACTGCTCGCCGTTGTCCTCGTCGCCGTGGTAGCCCTGGCCGATCTCGCTGCCGGTGTAGAGGCGGGACAGCACCTCGCGCACGTTCTCCTGGGTCTTCCAGGGCTGCCCGGCCGCGTCGTACATGTACAGGGCGTGGTGGGCGACCTGGTTGGAGTGGCCGTACATGCCCATCCGGACGTCCCGCGCCTCGGTCATCTCGTGGATGACGCCGCCGTAGGAGCCCTTGAACTCGGGGGAGGCCGTCTCGGGGGTGGAGAGGTACTCGTCGAGCTTGTCGGCGAGGCCGTCCCGGCCGCCGTAGAGGTTGGCCAGGCCCCGGCTGTCCTGCGGGGCGGTGAAGGCGTAGCCCCAGCCGTTGGTCTCGGTGTAGTCGTGGCCCCACACGCGCGGGTCGTACGTCGAGGACTCGACCCGCCAGTCGCCCTCGGCGTTCCTGCCCTGGAAGAAGTCGGCCTCGGAGTCGAACAGGTTGACGTAGTCCTGCGCACGGTCGAGGAAGTACGCCGACTCCTCCTGGTAGCGCTTCTCGCCGGTCTTCTCGTGGAGGGCCTCGCCCATCCTCGCGATGCCGTAGTCGTTGAGGAAGCCCTCCAGCGCCCACGACAGGCCCTCGTGCGTCTCGGTGCCGGTGTAGCCGAGGAACGGCGAGGTCGCCATGCCCTTGCGGCCCACACCGGACGACGGGGGCACGACGGTGGCGTTCTTCACCGCCGCGTCGTACGCGGCCTCCGCGTCGAAGTCGACGCCCTTGACGTACGCGTCGGCGAACGCGACGTCCGAGGAGGTGCCGGTCATCAGGTCGGCGTAGCCGGGGGAGGACCAGCGTGAGGTCCAGCCGCCGTCCTTGTAGTGCTGCACGAAACCGTCGACCAGCTCACCGGCCTTGGACGGGGTCAGGAAGGAGTACGCCGGCCAGGTGGTCCGGTAGGTGTCCCAGAAGCCGTTGTTGACGTACACCTTGCCGTCGACGATCTTCGCGCCGGTGTGCGTCGGGGTGTCGGCCGACTCCATCTTGGAGAAGGGAGAGGCGTACCTGTACTTCCCGTCCACCTTCTCGTGACCCGAGTTCGGGTACAGGTACAGCCGGTAGAGGCTGGAGTACAGCGTGGTCAGCTGGTCCGGCGTGGCGCCCTCGACCTCGACCTTGCCGAGGATCCCGTCCCACTGCTTTTGGGCGTCGCGCTTGACCTCGTCGAAGGAGGTGCGCCTGCCGATCTCCTGGCGCAGGTTGTCCTTCGCCTGGTCGACGCCGATCAGGGAGGTGGCCAGGCGCAGCGTGACCGTGCGGTCCTCGCCGGCGTCGAAGCGCAGGTATCCCTTGACGCCCTCGGCGTCGCCCTCGACGACCTCCTTGTCGAACTCGCCGTACACGAACAGCCGGGTGGCGCCCGTGGACAGCCCGGACTTGACGTCCGAGTAGCCGGTGAAGGTGCCGTTCTCCTCGTCGAGGGTCAAGCCGGCCTGGTCGGTGACGTTGTCGAACAGCACGCTCGCGTCGTCGCCGGGGAAGGTGAAGCGCATCGCCGCCGCGTGGTCGGTCGGCGCCAGCTCGGCCTTCAGACCGTTCTCGAACCGCACGCCGTAGTAGTACGGCCGCGCGGTCTCGTTCTCGTGCCGGAACGCCAGCTCGCGCTCCTCACGGCCGGTGTCCGGGGTGCCGGAGGCGGCCGACGGCATCACCTGGAAGGTCTGCCGGTCGCCCATCCACGGGCTCGGCTCGTGGCTCGCGCTGAACGCCTGGATCGTCGGCAGGTTGTCCGCGTTGTTGCCCCGCGCGTAGTCGTACAGCCAGCTCAGCGAACCGGCGTTGGTGACCGGGGTCCAGAAGTTGAACCCGTGCGGCACCGCCGTCGCGGGGAAGTTGTTGCCGCGCGAGAAGCCGCCGCTGGAGTTGGTGCCCCGGGTCGTCACCGCGTAGTCGGAGAGATGGGCCTTCGGCGGCTCGGGCTTGACCGGCTTCAGCGCCACGTCGTCCAGCCAGCCGCGGAACTTGGTCTCGCCCTTGGGGGAGTCGTACGCGACCAGGATCCGGTCGACGGTCTTGCCGGCGGCCACCGAGCCGATCCGGGAGACCACGTTGTTCCACTGGTTGACGTAGAGGATCTTCGACGCGCCCTGTCCCCGCGGGGTGAGCGGGAACCCGTGCTGGTCGGTGGCGCGCAGGTCGCTCAGGTAGGTGCCGTCGGTGAAGGCGAGGTCGACGGAGACGTTGGTGGAGTCGTAGTCGAGGTCTCCGTCCGCCATCGAGGGGAAGACGCGGTACGACAGTTCGGTGTTCCGCTCGACCCTCGTGTGGACGTCGAACACCTTGTTGTACGAGTACGCCCGCCCGTCGGCGGTGTGCCGGCCGGCGTACCGCAGGGCGCGCTTGCCGGTGAACCCGGCGCCCGCCTTGGCCGTCGGCGAGCCGGTGGGGCCGCGGTCGACCAGCGAGAGCATGTCCTGCGGGACGGGCGCCTCGTCGTCGCCGGTGGAGAACTGGACGTCGGCGAGCTGCACGATGCCGCCGCCGCCGTTCCTGGTGATCTCCAGCCGGAAGTGCCGGTACTCGGCGACCGCGGAGGCGTCGATGTCGTAGAGCTTGGTCTGGAAGCGCTGCGCGAACGTCTCGCCCGAGCGGGTGTCGAGGGTCTTCCAGTCCTCGCCGTCGGTGGAGCCCTTGAGGGTCCAGTCCCTCGGGTCGCGCTCGGCGGCGTCGTTGGCGGAGGTGAGGGCGTAACGGACCGCCTTCACGGGGGCGTTCAGGTCGAACTCCACCCAGCCGGTGGACTCGAAGGCCAGCCACTTGCTGCTCGGCTCGCCGTCGACGAGGTTCTCCTTCACCTCCCCGCCGCCGGTGTTCTCCGCGCTGGCGCGGACCTCCGTGACGTGGTCGGTGACATTGCCCGGAATGCCGGAGCTGTAACCGCCGTCCACGCCCGAGGCGCGCTTCTCGCCGCCCCGCGTGGTGTCGACGGTGTTCAGCCAGTCCGGGGCGGGCTCCCCGGACTCGAACGACGACGCGAACTCACGGTCCGCCTTCGGCGGAGCCTGGGGCAGCGCCACCGCGACGCCCTGGGAACCCGCGGCCAGAGCGAAGGCGGTCGCCGCGACGACCGCCGTCCCCCATCTGTGCCGAACCCTGCTGTGCATGCGTGCGGACCCTCCCTGCGCTGGACAACGTTGTCAATCGGATGCGCAAGGTCCAGTAGGGCGTCAAGCGACCGCTGGTGTCAAGGGTGTTGAATGTGGCATTCCAGTCCGACGGCGATGATTTCCCCGTCGGGGAACGCGCCGGAGGCCGATATTTCCGCGAGGTCTCAACTCGGAAAAGACCGGAGGCGAACTTTGCCTTCGATCTTGCTCCGTCGGCGTGAAGTGGACTATACCTGTCGGCACTCCGGGGCGTCTTCACCGCACCCGACCAGTACCAGCCGCACCTCCTGCACGACCCAGCTTGACCCGAACGCGGTGCCGGGGAGGATCCGGTTCACCGCCTGAGTCCTGGAGAAGGCGAGGACTTGAGCATGGGATCCACTTCCGCCGAGAACGACGGCTCCGGTTTCACCGAGAACCACGGCACCGGCGTGGGACGCCGCGCGCTGATCAAGCGGTCCGCCGCGCTCGGCCTGGTTTCCGTACCGGCGATGAGCTTCCTGTCCGCGTGCGCCAGCGGGGGCGGAGACGACAATTCCGGCGAGAACGAGGGAAAGGCGTCCGAGTCCAACCCGTTCGGTGTCAAGGAGGGCAGCAAACTCGACGTCGTCATCTTCAAGGGCGGTTACGGCGACGACTACGCCAAGGCGTGGGAGGCCGCGTTCGAGAAGAAGTGGGGCGTCACCTCCGTCCACACCGGCACCCAGGAGATCACGGGCAAGCTCCAGCCCCGCTTCAACGCCGGCAACCCGCCGGACATCGTCGACGATTCCGGCAATCAGCAGATCCCGATCGACGTGCTGCACAAGAACGGCCAGCTCCTCGACCTCGCCGAAGTGCTGGACGCCCCGTCCGTCGACGACCCGGGCACGAAGGTCCGCGACACCCTGATCCCCGGCACGCTCGACGCCGGCATGCAGGAGGGCAAGGTCGTCGCCCTCAACTACATCTACACGGTGTGGGGCCTGTGGTACTCCGGCAAGCTCTTCCGGGAGAAGGGCTGGGAGGCGCCCAGGACCTGGGACGACTTCCTCGCCGTCTGCGAGGACGCCAAGGCCCAGGGCATCGGCGGCCTCGCCCACCAGGGCAAGTACCCGTACTACATCAACGTCGCCATCATGGACCTGATCGCCAAGAAGGGCGGCCTGGACGCCATGAAGGCGATCGACAACCTCGACCCCAAGGCGTTCGTGGGCTCCGACGCCGCGACCGAGGCCGTCGAGGCCGTCTACGAGGTCGTCGAGAAGGGCTGTCTGATGCCCGGGACGAACGGCCTGACCCACACCGAGTCGCAGACCCGCTGGAACCAGTACAAGGCCGCCTTCATCACCAGCGGTTCCTGGCTCGAGAACGAGCAGCTCAAGACGACACCGGCGGACTTCGACATGAAGTTCCTGCCGATGCCGCTGCTGCCGGACAGCGCGCTGCCGTTCGAGGCGATCCGGGCCGGCTCCGGCGAGCCGTTCATCATCCCGTCCAAGGCCAGGAACCTCCCCGCGGCCAAGGAGTTCATGCGGATGATGCTCTCCAGGGAGTGGTCGACGCTGTTCGCCAAGGAGGCGAACTCGCTGACCATCCTGAAGGACGGTGTCGATCCGGACGTCCGGCTGCGGCCGGGCACCCAGTCCACCGTCGAGGCCTCCAAGGCGGCCGGCGACAACACCTTCCGCTACCTGTACACCGAGTGGTACAGCGAGATGAACTCCGCCATCGAGAACGCCTCCAACGAGCTGATGACCAAGCGCATCCAGCCCAGGGAGTGGCTCAAGCGGGCCCAGACCGCGGTCGACAAGCAGGCCAAGGACCCGGACGCGAAGAAGAACCACCGCGACTGATTCTCGCTCGACCGACCGCGTTCCGGGCCGGGACGACTCCCGGCCCGCAGCGGCCACACCCAGGGGCAGGACCGTCATGCGCAAAGGGCAGCACCGGTTCGTCGCGGGATTCCTCTTCCTTCCCGTGGCGCTCTACCTGATCTTCGTGATCTGGCCGTACGTCCAGACCTTCGGTTATTCGCTGACCGACTGGAAGGGGCAGTCGCAGACCTTCGATTTCGTCGGCCTGGACAACTACACGGCGTTGTTCCGGGACGACATCTTCATGGGGGCCATCTGGCACAACATCCTGTTCCTGGTGTTCATCCCGGTGATCACCATTCTGCTCTCGCTGTTCTTCGCCTTCATGCTGAACGCGGGCGGACGCGGACGTTCCGGAGGGGTGTCCGGAGTCGCCGGATCCGCGTACTACCGGGTCGTCTACTTCTTCCCGCAGGTCCTGTCGCTGGCGATCCTCGCCGTCCTCTTCGGTGCGGTCTACCGCAGTGACGGCGGCGGCATGCTCAACGGGGTCCTGATCGAACTGGGACTCGTCGACGAGAACAAACCCGTGGAATGGCTCAACGAGCCGGACTTCGTGCTGTGGGCTCTCATCGCGGTGGTCGTCTGGCACGGCGTCGGTTTCTACCTGGTGCTCTTCTCCGCCGCCATGCAGTCCATTCCGCGGGACGTCTACGAGGCCGCGCTCATCGACGGAGCCGGCCGGGCCCAGTCCTTCTTCCGCATCACCCTGCCGCTGCTGTGGGACTCCGTGCAGACCGCCTGGGTCTATCTCGGCATCGTGGCGATGGACATGTTCATCCTGGTCTCCACCATGACCTCCGGCCGGGGCTACGGCGGCGGCCCCGACCACGCCAGCGAGGTCATGGCGACCGTGATGATGCGGAACTTCCTCGTGTACGGCCGGAGCGGCTACGCCTGCGCCATGGGCGTGGTCATGCTGCTCCTCACCCTGATCGTGTCCGTGGTCATGCTGCGCGCCACCCGTCGCGAGCGCATCGAGTTCTGAGGCGGAGCAACGACGATGAGCGCACCTCCCGAGGAAACCGCCCCCACCCAGGGCCCCACCCAGGGCCCCGCCCCGTCCACGCGGCCGGTGCGCAAGGGCGCCCCCCGCCCCGGCGACCGGCGCGGCGAAGGCGTCGTGCTGAACGTCTTCTCGCACGGCTTCCTCGCCCTGTGGGCGGTGCTGATCGTGCTGCCGCTGCTGTGGCTGGTGCTCAGCTCCTTCCGGACCGACGCGCAGATCGGCGGCTCCGCCTTCGGCTGGCCGCGGAACTGGGACCCGGGCGTCTTCTCCCGCGCCTGGGAGAAGGGAATCGGCGACTACTTCGCCAGCACGGTCATCGTGCTGGCGATCTCGGTGCCGCTGACCATGCTGCTCGGGTCCATGGCCGCCTACGTGCTGGCCCGCTACGAGTTCCGGGGCAACCGCCTGCTGTACTACTTCTTCGTCGCCGGCGCGATGTTCCCCGTCTTCCTGGCCCTGGTGCCGCTGTTCTTCATGGTCAAGCGGCTGGACATGCTGAACACCTACCACGGGCTGGCCCTGGTGTACGTCGCCTACTCGCTGCCGTTCACGGTGTTCTTCCTGCACGCCTTCTTCCGGACCCTGCCCACGGCGGTCTTCGAGGCGGCGGTCCTCGACGGCGCCTCGCACACCCGGACCTTCTTCCAGGTGATGCTCCCCATGGCCAAGCCCGGTCTGCTGAGCGTCGGCATCTTCAACACGCTGGGCCAGTGGAACCAGTACATCCTGCCGACGGTGCTGATGCAGCCGCAGAGCGGTGACGATCCGGAACGCTACGTGCTGACCCAGGGACTCATCCAGCTCCAGCAGCAGCAGGGCTACGCCTCCGACCTCCCGGTGCTCTTCGCGGGCGTGACGATCGCCATGGTGCCCATGCTGGTGGTCTACCTGTCCTTCCAGCGCCAGGTGCAGGCGGGGCTCACCTCCGCCACCTTGAAGTGACCCTTCGGAACGCCTCGTACACGCCCCGCTCCCGTCCCTGGGAGGGGGGCGTGTCGCTGCGTCCACGGACCCGGAAACGGTTCAACCTCTTGACGGGAGGCAACCCGAACAGCTCATCTTAGAGTTCACTAGTTGGACACTTGAGAGGGGCCTCGCCGAAGCGGCCCCCGTGCGCAGGAGGTCGTCGTGGAGACTCCGGGGTCGCAGTCGTCGCTGCACCGAGCAAACCTGGAGCGGGTCGTCCGAGCAGTACGTCTTGCGGGTTCCCTCACCCAGGCGGAGATCGCGAGGACGACCGGCCTGTCCGCGGCCACGGTCTCCAACATCGTCCGGGAACTGAAGGACGGCGGGACGGTCGAGGTCACGCCCACCTCGGCGGGCGGGCGCCGGGCGCGCAGCGTCTCGCTGAGCGGGGACGCCGGGATCGTCGTCGGGGTCGACTTCGGCCACACCCACCTGCGGGTGGCGGTCGGGAACCTCGCCCATCAGGTGCTGGCCGAGGAGTCCGAGCCGCTGGACGTGGACGCCTCCTCGACACAGGGTTTCGACCGGGCGGAACAGCTGGTCAAGCGGCTGATCGAGGCGACCGGGGTGGACCCGTCCAAGGTCGCGGGCGTGGGCCTCGGCGTACCGGGGCCGATCGACGTGGAGTCCGGGACCCTGGGCTCGACCGCCATCCTGCCCGGCTGGACCGGCACCAAGCCCGCCGAGGAGCTGCGGGGGCGGCTCGGCGTGCCGGTGCACGTGGACAACGACGCCAACCTCGGCGCCCTCGGCGAGATGGTGTGGGGGAGCGGCCGGGGCGTGCGCGACCTGGCGTACATCAAGGTCGCCAGCGGTGTCGGCGCCGGCCTGGTGATCAGCGGGAAGATCTACCGCGGTCCGGGCGGCACCGCGGGTGAGATCGGGCACATCACGCTCGACGAGTCCGGCCCCGTCTGCCGCTGCGGCAACCGCGGCTGCCTGGAGACCTTCACGGCCGCGCGCTACGTGCTCCCGCTGCTCCAGCCCAGTCACGGCACCGACCTGACGATGGAGGGCATCGTCCGGCTGGCGCGGGACGGGGACCCCGGCTGCCGTCGGGTGGTCGCCGACGTCGGCCGTCACATCGGCAGCGGAGTCGCCAATCTCTGCAACCTGTTGAACCCGAGCCGGGTGGTCCTCGGCGGTGATCTCGCCGAGGCCGGCGAGCTGGTGCTCGGGCCCATCCGGGAGTCCGTCGGCCGCTACGCGATCCCCAGTGCGGCACGTCAACTGTCCGTTCTCCCCGGGGCACTTGGCGGCCGTGCCGAGGTGCTCGGAGCGCTCGCCCTCGCACTGAGCGAGATGGGCGATTCGACCCTTCTGGACGGAACTGCGACCGGGTCGCTGACCGCGGCCACCCCTGCCTTCACTTAGAGAACGGATGGCACCGTTGCCATCTCGTTAAGGATTTACTTCTTGACGTCGCACGTGCGGCCGAGTTGACTTCCAGCCACCTCGGCCGCAACGACGCGGCCTCGTCAGGGAGGTTTGTAGAAGTGAACACGCGTATGCGTCGTGCCGCCTTCGCCATCGCCGCCGGTGCGATGGCCGTCTCGCTCGCCGCTTGCGGCAGCGCCAAGGAGTCGGGCGACAACAAGAAGGACTCCGGCGACTCCGCCGCCAAGGGCGATGACATCAAGGTCGGCCTGCTCCTGCCGGAGAACCAGACCGCGCGGTACGAGAAGTTCGACAAGCCCTTGATCGAGAAGAAGGTCAAGGAGCTCACGAACAACAAGGGCGAGGTTGTCTACAACAACGCCAAGCAGGACGCCAGCCTGCAGAACCAGCAGGTCGAGACGATGATCACCAACAAGGTGGACGTCCTCATCATCGACGCGGTGGACTCCAAGGCCATCGCCGGCTCGGTGAAGAAGGCCAAGGACGCCGGCATCCCGGTCGTGGCCTACGACCGCCTCGCCGAGGGCCCGATCGACGCCTACACCTCGTTCGACAACGTGACCGTCGGCAAGACGCAGGGCGAGGCCCTCCTCGAGGCCCTGGGCGACAAGGCCAAGGACGGCCAGATCGTCATGATGAACGGGTCCTCCACCGACCCGAACGCCGCCCAGTTCAAGGAGGGCGCGCACTCCGTCCTCGACGGCAAGGTGAAGGTCGGCCGCGAGTACGACACCAAGGAGTGGAAGCCGGAGAACGCCAACGCCAACATGGAGGGCGCCATCTCCGCCCTCGGCAAGGACAAGATCGTCGGCGTCTACTCCGCCAACGACGGCATGGCGGGCGGCATCATCACCGCCCTGAAGGCCGCCGGCATCAAGGACGTCCCGGTCACCGGTCAGGACGCCGAACTCGCGGGCGTGCAGCGCATCGTCACCGGCGAGCAGTTCATGAGCGTCTACAAGCCGTACGCCCCGGAGGCCGACGCCGCCGCGCAGATGGCCGTCGCGCTCGCCCAGGGCAAGTCGCTGGACTCCGTCGCCAAGGACAAGGTCGACAGCCCCACCACCAAGGGCGTCCCCGCGGTGCTCGTCCCGGTCGTGTCGCTGACCCAGAAGAACATCGCCGACACCGTGGTCAAGGACGGCGTCTACACCGTCGAGGAGATCTGCGCGGGCAAGTACAAGGCCGCCTGCGACAAGATCGGCCTCAAGTAAGCAGTCCCCACCTCCCGTGACGGAACAGGGAGTCCGTGACCCGGACTCCCCGCACGGGACCGACTGCCACGCGCTTCCGCCGGTGCCCCGCACACATCAGCCCCGCAAGCTACGCGGGGCGCCGGACGGAACACCCCCCCAAACTTCTGCACAACCTCCCGCCGGGTCAGGCGGCGAAGGAGATGGTTCACGTGTCCGCTACGCCCGTGCTGGCGTTGCGCGGGGTCTCCAAGCGTTTCGGTGCCGTCCAGGCGCTCACCGACGTAGAGCTTGAGGTCCACGCCGGTGAGGTGGTCGCCCTGGTGGGCGACAACGGCGCCGGAAAGTCCACGCTGGTCAAGACGATCGCCGGCGTGCACCCCATCGATGAGGGATCCATCGAGTGGGACGGCAAGACCGTCCAGATCAGCAAGCCGCACGACGCCCAGAACCTGGGCATCGCGACGGTCTACCAGGACCTCGCGCTGTGCGACAACATCGACGTCGTCGGCAACCTCTACCTGGGCCGGGAGATCCGCAGGCGCGGAGTCCTGGACGAGGTGGAGATGGAGCGCCGCTCCCGCGAGCTCCTCGACACCCTGTCGATCCGCATCCCCAGCGTCCGGATCCCGATCGCCTCCCTCTCCGGCGGTCAGCGCCAGGTCGTGGCCATCGCCCGGTCCATGCTCGGCGAGCCCAAGCTGGTGATCCTGGACGAGCCCACCGCCGCCCTCGGCGTCGAGCAGACCGCGCAGGTCCTCGACCTCGTCGAGCGGCTGCGCGAGCGCGGCCACGCGGTCATCCTCATCAGCCACAACATGGCCGATGTGAAGGCCGTGGCGGACAAGGTCGCCGTCCTGCGCCTCGGGCGCAACAACGGCGTCTTCGAGGTCAAGTCGACCTCGCAGGAAGAAATCATCTCCGCCATCACGGGCGCCACGGACAACGCCGTGACCCGTCGTGCGGCGCGCACCAATGGGGAGATCAAGAAGTGAGCACCGAAAAGACCTCCACCCCCACCGAGGACCACGCCGTCGAGAACCCCCAGGCGGCCGCCGCGGCCGTCACCGCGGTCGACCCCCGGCTGCTGGTGCGCGAGCAGGGCTTCGCGGGTTACCTCAACGAGTTCAAGCGGAAGATGAAGGCCGGCGACCTCGGCTCCATCCCCGTCGTGGTCGGCCTGCTGATCATCTGGGCCATCTTCACCAGCCTGAACAGCAACTTCCTCACCGCCGGCAACTTCTCCGACATGTCCGTCGCCATGGTCGGCACGGGCCTGATCGCCGTCGGCATCGTCTTCGTCCTGCTGCTCGGGGAGATCGACCTGTCGGTCGGCTCGGTCAGCGGTGTCGCGGGCGCCACCTTCGCGGTGCTGAACATCACGCACGGGATGAACGAGATCCTGGCCCTGGTGCTGGCGATCCTCACCGGCACGGTCGCCGGCGCGATCCACGGCGTCATCTTCGCCCGGATCGGCGTGCCGGCCTTCGCCGTGACCCTGGCCGGCCTGCTGTTCTGGCAGGGCTTCATGCTCCAGATCCTGGGCGACAACGGCACGATCAACCTCGACTCCGACGGCCTGGTCGTCAAGCTGACCAGCTACTACTTCTCGGACGTGGCCGCCGCGTACGGCCTGGCGCTCGTCGTGACGGTGGCGTACTTCCTCACCGCCTTCTTCGACAACCGCCGCCGCGAGGCCGCCGGTGTGCCGTCCCGCCCGCTGAACGAGATCATCGTGCGGACCGTGCTGCTCGCGGTCCTGGCCTTCGCCGTCGCGATCGTCTTCAACCAGTACAAGGGCCTGCCGCTGGCCGTGGTGATCTTCCTGGCCTTCCTGGTCCTCACGGACTTCGTGCTGCGCCGTACCTCCTACGGCCGCAAGGTGTTCGCGCTCGGCGGCAGCGTCGAGGCGTCCCGCCGCGCCGGCATCAACGTGGAACTGGTCCGGATCTCGGTCTTCGCGATCGCCGGTACGTTCGCCGCGATCGGCGGCCTGTTCGTCGCCTCGAAGATCGCCTCCGCCAACCAGGGCGCCGGTACCGGTGAGTTCCTGATGAACGTCATCGCCGCCGCCGTCATCGGTGGTACGTCGCTCTTCGGCGGCCGTGGCCGCACGTGGGACGCGCTGCTCGGTGTGATGGTCATCGTCTCGATCCAGTACGGACTCGCGCTGGAGGGCATCGCCTCCCCGGTGCAGTACATGATCACCGGTGGTGTGCTGCTCGCCACCGTCATCATCGACGCGGTCACCCGCAAGACGCAGAAGACCGCGGGGCGCGCGTAACCGCTCCGCCGCGGGCGCGCGGTGGCCGCCCGCGCCCCTCGAGGGTGTGACTGTTGCCCGGTGCCTCCAGGTACCGGGCAACAGTCATGTCATAGGACGCACGCGTCCGGGGTACCGCTGACCGGGTGATGCACGACGCACGGCCCGGGGACCGTTCGGCGGAACGGAACATTAGACTCGACCCGCCCGGCAACAGCTCGATCAGCTCTACTGCAAGGAGGCACGGGTGCCGCTGCTGACCCGCATCAGGGGACCGCGCGATCTGGACCGGCTCACCCTGGAGGAGCTCGACCAGCTGGCCGGGGAGATCCGGACCTTCCTCGTCGACGCGGTCTCCAAGACCGGCGGCCACCTCGGCCCCAACCTCGGCGTGGTGGAGCTCACCATCGCCCTGCACCGGGTCTTCGAGTCGCCGAAGGACAAGGTGCTCTGGGACACCGGCCACCAGTCGTACGTCCACAAACTCCTGACCGGCCGGCAGGACTTCTCCAGGCTGAAGATGAAGGGCGGCCTGTCCGGCTACCCCTCGCAGGCCGAGTCCGAGCACGACGTCATCGAGAACAGCCACGCCTCCACCGTCCTCGGCTGGGCCGACGGCATCGCCAAGGCCAACCAGATCATGAAGCGGGACGACAGCCACGTCGTCGCGGTCATCGGCGACGGCGCGCTCACCGGCGGCATGGCCTGGGAGGCGCTCAACAACATCGCCGACGCCAAGGACCGCCCGCTGGTCATCGTCGTCAACGACAACGAGCGCTCCTACTCGCCCACCATCGGCGGCCTCGCCAACCACCTGGCGACCCTGCGCACCACCGACGGCTACGAACGCTTCCTGACCCGCACCAAGGACCTCCTGGAGCGCACCCCGGTCGTCGGCCAGGCCCTCTACGACACCCTGCACGGCGCCAAGAAGGGCCTGAAGGACTTCATCGCCCCGCAGGGCATGTTCGAGGACCTCGGCCTGAAGTACGTCGGCCCCATCGACGGCCACGACATCGAGGCCCTGGAGTCCGCCCTGGCCCGCGCCAAGCGCTTCAACGGCCCCGTGATCGTGCACTGCCTCACCGAGAAGGGCCGCGGCTACCAGCCCGCCCTGGCGGACGAGGCCGACCGCTTCCACGCCGTCGGCAAGATCCACCCCGACACGGGCCTGCCGATCGCCAGCTCCGGCGCCGACTGGACGTCCGTCTTCGGCGAGGAGATGGTGAAGCTCGGCGAGGAGCGCGAGGACGTCGTCGCCATCACCGCGGCCATGCTCCAGCCGGTCGGCCTCGACAGGTTCGCCAAGCGCTTCCCCGACCGGGTCTACGACGTCGGCATCGCCGAGCAGCACGGCGCCGTCTCCGCGGCCGGCCTCGCCCACGCCGGGGTGCACCCCGTCTTCGCCGTGTACGCCACCTTCCTCAACCGCGCCTTCGACCAGGTGCTCATGGACGTGGCCCTGCACAAGTGCGGCGTGACGTTCGTGCTCGACCGGGCCGGCGTCACCGGCACCGACGGCGCCTCCCACAACGGCATGTGGGACATGTCGATCCTCCAGGTCGTCCCCGGACTGCGGCTCGCCGCCCCGCGCGACGCCGACCAGGTGCGCGCCCAGCTGCGCGAGGCCGTCGCCGTCGAGGACGCCCCCACCGTGGTGCGCTTCTCCAAGGGCGCCGTCGGCCCCGCCGTGCCCGCCGTGGGCCGTGTCGGCGGCATGGACGTCCTGCGCGAGCCCGGCACCGACGCCCCCGACGTGCTGCTGGTCTCCGTGGGCGCCCTCGCGCCGATGTGCCTGGAGATCGCCGCCCTGCTCGACCGGCAGGGCATCTCCGCCACCGTCGTCGACCCGCGCTGGGTCAAGCCCGTCGACGAGGCCATGGCCCCGCTCGCCGAGAAGCACCGCGTGGTCGTCACCGTCGAGGACAACTCGCGCGTCGGCGGCGTCGGCTCCACGATCGCCCAGGCCCTGCGGGACGCCGGCGTGGACGTGCCGCTGCGCGACTTCGGCATCCCGCCCCGCTTCCTCGACCACGCCTCCCGCGCCGAGGTCATGGCCGAGATCGGACTGACCGCCCCCGACATCGCCCGCCAGGTCACCGGCCTGGTGGCCAAGCTCGACGGCCTCCCCCACTCCCGGCTCCGCCCGAGCGGGGGGACCCCCGCCGAGCGGTCCGCCGCCGACGCGGTCGACTCGGTGGAGCCGGCCCGCGACTGACCGCGTCCCACGCGTCGCCCGGACGGGCCGCCCGTGCCACTGTGAAGAGTGGCGCGCGCGGCCCGTCCGCGTGAAAGCGCCCGCGCCGGGGCATACGAGCTACGCCCCCTCTCGATCATGTCGAGGACGACAAGCGTGGGAGGTACCCGTGACAAGCCCGCTCTTCCGGACGAAGAAGGTGGAGCAGTCCATCCGCGACACCGAGGAACCCGAGCACGCGCTCAAGAAGTCCCTCTCCGCGCTGGACCTGACCGTCTTCGGCGTCGGTGTCATCATCGGCACCGGCATCTTCGTCCTCACCGGTACGGTCGCCAAGGACAACGCCGGGCCGGCCACCGCCCTGGCCTTCGTCGTGGCCGGTGTCGTCTGCGCGCTCGCCGCGCTCTGCTACGCCGAGTTCGCCTCCACCGTCCCGGTGGCGGGCTCCGCCTACACCTTCTCGTACGCCTCCCTGGGCGAGCTGCCGGCCTGGATCATCGGCTGGGACCTGGTCCTGGAGTTCGCGCTCGGCACGGCGGTGGTGGCCGTCGGCTGGTCGGGCTACATCCAGTCGCTGATGGCCAACGCGGGCTGGGAGATGCCCGCGGCGCTCGGCAGCCGCGAGGGCTCCGACGTCTTCGGGTTCGACATCCTCGCGGCCGCCCTGGTGCTGGTGCTCACCGGCATCCTCGTCCTCGGCATGAAGCTGTCCGCCCGCGTCACCTCGATCGTCGTCGCCATCAAGGTGACCGTGGTCCTCGTGGTGATCGTCGCGGGCGCCTTCTTCATCACCGCCGACAACTACGACCCCTTCATCCCGGACGCGAAGCCGGTGCCCGCGGGCCAGAGCCTCGACGCCCCGCTCATCCAGCTGATGTTCGGCTGGGCCCCGGCCAACTTCGGCGTGATGGGCATCTTCACCGCCGCCTCGGTGGTGTTCTTCGCCTTCATCGGCTTCGACATCGTCGCCACGGCCGCCGAGGAGACCAGGAACCCGCAGCGCGACATGCCCCGCGGCATCCTCGGCTCCCTGCTCATCTGCACCGTGCTCTACGTCCTGGTGTCGATCGTCGTCACCGGCATGCAGCACTACAGCGAACTGTCCGTGGACGCCCCGCTGGCCGACGCCTTCAAGGCCACCGGGCACCCCTGGTTCGCGGGCTTCATCAGCTTCGGCGCCGCCGTCGGCCTGACCACCGTCTGCATGATCCTGCTGCTCGGCCAGACCCGGGTCTTCTTCGCGATGAGCCGCGACGGACTGCTGCCGAGGTTCTTCTCCCGGGTCCACCCCCGGTTCAAGACCCCGCACCGGCCGACCATCCTGCTCGGCGTCCTCATCGCGGTCCTCGCCGGCTTCACCCCGCTGAACGAGCTCGCCGCGCTGGTGAACATCGGCACCCTGTTCGCCTTCGTGATCGTCGCGATCAGCGTGATCATCCTCCGCAGGACCCGGCCCGACCTGCACCGGGCGTTCCGCACCCCCTGGGTGCCCGTCCTGCCGATCGTGTCGGTCGCCGCCTCCCTGTGGCTGATGCTGAACCTGCCCGCCGAGACCTGGGTCCGCTTCGGCGTCTGGATGGCGATCGGCATCGTCGTCTACTTCCTCTACAGCCGCGGCCACAGCCGTATGGCCCGGGGGGAGGCGGAGGAACCCGGGACGCCCCACGGACCGCCCGGCGGCCCGCGCTCCCGCTGAACCGGCACGGGACCGCCCCCCCTCACCCGGCGCGGCGGTCCCCACGGTCATCGGGCTCCGGCCGGAGCGAGGACGACGCCGGGTCCGCCGGCGCAGGAGTGGCCGACGGCGTCCGGCACGGTGCTTCCTCGCCGTCGTCCGGGGCGGGGCGGGTGAGCTCCGCGACACCGGCGTCGAAACCGATCGGCGGCTCGAAGCCGAGGTCGCGGCGGGCCGCGGTGAGGTCGAAGTGGTGCGGATGCAGCAGTTCCGCGACCAGGAAGCGGCTCGGGGCGTGGGTGCGGGTACTGCGGACCGCGCGGAGGAAGGCGTCACCGACCGCCGCCCCGGCGGCGGCGAGCCGGGGCGGCACGGCGCACCAGCGGGCGTCGACGCCCGCGGCCCGCAGGAAGTGCCGGACGATCTCGCGCAGCGGGCGCGGGTCGTCCTGGCCGATGAAGTAGGCGCGGCCGCCCACCGTCTCCGGCGACCGCCGCAGCCTGTCCAGGGCGAGCAGATGGGCGTGGGCGGCGGTGCGGACATGGGTGGTGTCGACGAGGTTGCCGCCGTCCCCGGGCATCGGCAGCAGGCCCACCCGCGCGGCGCGTGCGAGGGCGGGGGCGAAATGGGGGTCGCCCGGCCCCCAGATGATGTGCGGGCGCAGCGCGGCGGTGGCCAGTTCCGGGCCGTGCGCGGCCAGCACCAGGGCCTCGGCGCGGGCCTTGGTGGCGGGGTAGGCGGCCAGGTGACAGGGGGCGAAGGGGAGGCTCTCGTCGACGCCCTCCAGGCCGCCGGGCCGGAAGACGACGCTGGCGGTCGAGGTGTGCAGGAGCGTGCGCACGCCGTGGGCGCGGCACTGCCCGATCACATGGCGGGTGCCGACGACATTGGTGGCCCAGTAGGGCCGCGGCGGGCCGCTGACACCGGCCAGCGCGGCGTTGTGGACGACGGCGTCGCACCCGGCGACGGCGCGCGAGACCGCGGCGGCGTCGGCGAGATCGCCCAGGTGCTGCTGGACGCCCAGCCGTTCCAGCGCGGCGCTCGGGCGGCGGCCCAGGGAGGAGACGACGTCGCCGCGTGCGCTCAGCCTCCGGCAGATCTCCAGGCCGAGGAAGCCGCTCCCGCCGGTGACCAGTACCTTCATCGGAGCCTCCCGCGCAGCCGCCTCGCGGCCCAGCCGGCCAGCCGCATGCGGTCGATCTTGGAGTTGTGCCGGGGATCGGTGGGAAAGGACGGGCGGATCAGCAGGGCGCCGACACGGCGTCCCTCCGGATGGTCCCGCAGCACGGAGCGGACGGCCGCCAGGGCGGCGGCGTGCGGAGTGGAGGGCAGGGGTTCCACGCACAGGACGGGCAGTTGGCACACGGCCGGGCCGACGCCGACGAGGGCGGTGCGCCGGACGCCGGGGGCGGTGTCCGCCGTGGCCTCGAGGTCCTCGGTGGTCAGGGTGAAGCCGGCGCCGGTGACCAGGTGGGCCTTGCGGCCGAGGAACCACAGCCGCCCCTCGTCGTCGAGCCGGCCCAGGTCCCCGGTGCGGTGCAGCACGCCGTGGCCGGTGTCGCTCTTGGTGACGGCGTCGGCGTCGGGACGCCCGTGATAGGCGGGGCTGACGGTGGGGCCGGCGACGGCGATCTCGCCGAGCCCCGTGGCGTCGGCGTCCAGGATCCGGGCGCGGATGCCGGGCAGCGGCCGGCCCAGGCAGGTGCCCGCGTGCCCGGCGGGCGGCGCCGCGCGCGAGGTCCGCAGGTCGTGGTCGCCGATCGCGGACACGGGCAGGCACTCCGTGGCGCCGTACACGCTGAGGATCTCGGCGTCGTCCGGCAGGGCCCCGCGCAGGGCGTCGGCGAGACCGGTGCGCAGCGGGGCGCCGAAGGACAGGACCTGCCGGACCGAGGGCAGGGTGACGCCGTGGCGGGCACAGTGACGGGCGATCAGGGTGAGGACGGCGGGGGAGGCCAGGACGATGCTCGCCCGGTGTTCCAGAACGGGCCCGACCAGCTCCCCGGGCGGGGTGCGGGCCGGGGCCAGGTGGTTCACCGCCGGGACGACGGTGGCCAGGCCCAGCAGCGGGCCGAGCAGCGCGACCGGCAGGAACCCGGCGAGGAGCACGTCGTCGGGCCGGGGGGCCGTCAGCGTCGTCAGCGCGTCGAGCTGCCCGGCCAGGGTGGAGTGGCGGTACTCCGCGCCCTTGGGCCGTCCCGTGGAGCCGGAGGTGAAGGCGATGAGGGCCGGTTCGTCGCCGCCGGTCTCCCGCGGGTGCGGGAGCGGGGCGCCGTCGGTCGGCGTCCGGGTGATCAGCCGCCGTCCCGCGGGGAGCGGAGCGGATCCGGTGACCAGGGTGATCCGGACGTGGGGACGGCCCCACCCCAGCGCCCGGCGCCCCAGGTGGGCCAGCGGCTCCCCGACGAAGACGTCCGGGGCGACGTCCTGGAGGCAGCGGCCCACCTCGGCGCGCGGTTCGATCAGCACGGGCACGGCGCCGAGGAGTCCCAGCGCGTACGAGACGGCGGTGAGGTCGTGGGCGTCGCGGGTCATCACGACGGCCTTGTGGCCGGGCCGGACCCCCGCCTCGCGCAGGGCACGGGCGATGCGGTGGCAGCGCCGCACCAGCTCGCCGCGGCGGGTCGTCCGGGAGGCCCCCTTGCGGCTTTCGACGAGGGCGACGGCGTCGGGCCGGCCGTCCAGCAGCGCGGCGATGTCCGCAGCGGTCGTGGTCATGGGGCTCCCTGGAGGAAGTCACGGATGTGGTCGCCCAGTTCGGCCGTGGCGTCCTCCATCACGAAGTGCCCGGCGTCGGGGAAGCGGTGGATGACGGCGTGGGGGTACCTGCGCGCCCACTCCTCCAGCAGGTCCGGAGTGAAGACGGGATCGCGCATGCCCCACCCGACGAGCAGGGGCAGGTCCGCCGGGCCCGCCCCGGCACCGGCGGGTTCGAGCAGCCGCCACGCGGGGTCCGCGGGTCCGCGGGGGATCGCGCGCACGGCGTCGGTGACCGCCCGGCGCTCCGCACGGCGGACGTAGGGCCGCAGGTAGGCCCGTCGCTCGGCCGCGAGCAGCGGGCGGTGGACCCCGGCCCGTACGGCGACGCGGGCGAAGGCATTGGTGGCGTGGACGAGTTCGGCGACCGGCCGGTGGTTACGGATCCAGCGCAGGGAGGACGGCAGCCGGAAGCCGTCCGGGAAGGGGAAGGCCACGGTGTTGCAGACGACCAGCCGGGCCACGACCCCCGGGTTGCGCAGCGCCCAGGCGACGCCGAGCGGGCCGCCCCAGTCGTGCAGGACGAAGGTCCAGCCCCGCTCGGGCAGGCCCGCGTCCCGCACCAGGTGGCGGTGGAGGCCGTCCAGGCCTTCCAGCTGGGCCTCGTAGGGGTCGGGCACCCCGTCCGCCGGCCGCAGGTGCCGGGACAGCCCGAAGCCCGGCAGGTCGGGGGCCAGGCAGCGGGCGTGCGGGGAGAGCCGGCGCAGCAGCCCCCGCCAGACGTAGCTCCAGGACGGGTTGCCGTGCAGGAACAGCACCGGCCGCCCGGAGCCGAGGTCGAGGTAGTGCTGTCCGGTGACCGGCACCCGCCGCCAGTGCCGGGGCGCGGGATAGCCCGGCATCAGCCGTTCCAGCGCGGCGAGGTCCGGCGCCGGGGCCCGCCCGGCTCGCGCGGTCACCACCGCAGGAGCGCCAGACCGAAGCTGAACCCGCTGGCCAGGCCGATCATCGCCACCAGGTCCCCGCTCTCGACGCGGTCCGCCTCCCGCGCCTTGACCAGTTGCAGGGGCAGGGAGGCCGCCGCGCAGTTCCCGTGCTCGGCCACCGCGGGCATGCACCGGTCCTCGGGGAGGGAGAAGGCGTCGATCACCTCGCGGTACTGCGGCATGGCGATCTGGTGGAAGGCGATGAAGGAGAAGTCGCCGGCCTGCGCCGCCCGGAGTTCCTCCCCTGCGGTGTCCAGGATCCGGGGGAGCACGTCGAGCGCGCTCTGCCGCAGGTCCCCGTTCAGGCGCAGGGTGGTGTGGTCGTCGTGGACGGAGAGGTGGTGCATGCTCCCGCCGCCGGCCACCGTGCAGGCCTCCCAGGCGGCGGAGTTGCTGACGAACCGCAGGGACAGGACGCCGGGATCGCCGTCGCCCGCGGGGCCGGCGGTGAGCACCATCGCGGCGCCGGCGTCGGAGGCGGTGTAGCCGGGCAGCGCCCTGAGCAGGTCCTCCCGGCCGGGGAGGTGCCAGCGGGTGGCCAGGGTGGAGGGTTCACCACAGGCGATGAGGACCGTGCGGTAGCGGCCGGTCTCGATGAACGACGCCGCCACCTCCATGCCGTTGAGGAAACTGTTGCAGGCGTTCTTGACGTCGAACACCGGGCAGGAGGCGCCCAGTTTGGTGGCCACGAGATGGGCGGTCGCGGGTTCGACCAGGTCCTGCGAGGTCGAGGCGAACAGCAGCAGGTCCACGTCGCCGATCTTCAGGCCGGCTTCGCCGAGCGCGCCGCGGGCGGCCGCCACGGCGAGGTCGGAGGCGTTCTCCCCGTCCTCGTGGACATGGACCCCGCGCACGCCGGTGAGATCCTCCAGCAGGCCGGGCGGCGGGGCGTAACCCCCCGTACCGGCGATCCTGACGCGGGTTTCGTCCAAGGTCCGGTAGCGGGACGGAAGATGAGCGGAGACGGCGGCGATACGGGCACGGATGGCTTCGGGCACCGCGTCACCGTAGCCAGCCGCCCGACCGGAATGAAGATGAGATGGTGTTATCCACCCCAACGAGTGATGTGTGCTGGATTTCCCGGCCCTTCGTCCCCTTCAATCCGCATGAGGACCAGTGAACCGGCGTGGAGGGGTGGGGACTTGGTGACGCAGCAGCACGAACGGGCCGTGGCGGTGGTGGGCGTGGGGTGCCGGCTTCCCGGAGGCATCACCGATCTGGACGGCCTGTGGTCCGTGCTGCGCGACGGGCGCGACATGGTCGGCGAGATGCCCGCCGACCGGCTGCCCCGCGACCGTACGGTCGACCCGGGGACCGTGCGCCCCGGCCGCAGCTACACCGCCGCCGGCGGTTTCCTCGAGGACGTCGCCTCGTTCGACGCCGCCTACTTCGGCATGTCGCCCGCGGAGGCCCGGCACATCGATCCGCAGCAGCGGCTGCTGCTGGAGATGGCGGCCGAGGCACTGGACGACGCCGCCGTCCCCGCCGCGTCACTGGCCGGGTCGGACACCAGCGTGTACGTCGGCGTCTCCGACCCCGGCTACGGCGTGAACCTGTCGATGATGCAGGACCACACCAGCCCGCACACCATGCCCGGCGCCACCCTGTCCATCACGGCGAACCGGATCTCGTACGCCTTCGACCTGCGCGGGCCGAGCATGGCCGTCGACACGGCCTGCTCCTCCGCCCTGGTCGCCCTGGACCGGGCCTGCCGCACCCTGCGCGAGGGCCAGGGCCGCGTCGCCCTGGCCGGCGGCGTCAACGTGCTGTCCAACCCCTACTCCTTCGCCGGATTCTCCTACGCCGGCATGCTGTCGCGGCGCGGACGCTGCGCGGCGTTCTCCGCCGACGCCGACGGCTTCGTCCGCGCGGAGGGCGGCGCGGTGCTGGTCCTCAAGCGCCTCGCGGACGCGGTGGCGGACGGCGACCGCGTCCACGCCGTGCTGGCCGCCACCGGCAACAACACCGACGGCCGCAGCACCGGCATGATCGTGCCCAGCGCCGAGACCCAGGAGGCGCTCCTGCGCACGGTCTACGCGGAGGCCGGCATCGACGCGGACGACCTGGTCTACGTCGAGGCCCACGGCACCGGCACCCAGGCCGGCGACCCGGCGGAGGCCGAGGCCATCGGCCGGGCACTGGGCCGGCGCCGCAGCCGCGGCCCGCTGCCGATCGGCTCGGTGAAGACGAACATCGGCCACCTGGAACCCGCCGCCGGAATGGCCGGCCTGCTCAAGGCGATCCTGGTGCTGCGCCACCGGCTGGTACCGGCGTCCCTGCACGCCCTCCCCCTCAACCCCCGCATCGACTTCGACGGCCTGGGGCTGGCCCCCGCCGTCGAACCCGTCCCGCTGGGCCCGGGGGAGCGGGCGGCCGTCGGAGTGAGCGCCTTCGGCTTCGGCGGAGCCAACGCCCACGCCGTCGTCACCCCGCCGCCCGCCGCCCCGCGGCCCGGTCCCGAACCGGTGCCGGACGGGCGTCCGCTGCCCCTCGTCGTCTCCGCCCGGTCCGCCAAGGCGCTGCGGCGGATGACCGCCCGCATGGCGGAGCGACTGCGGGAGACCGGGCCGGCGGAGTTCTACGACGTGGCCCACACCAGCACCGTACGGCGCACCGCGCACCCGCACCGCGCCGCCGTACTGGCCGCCGACCCGCGGGACGCCGCCCGGCAGCTGGACCGGCTGACGGCCGCGGAGCCCGCGAGCGGGGCCACGGTGCGCACCGGCGAGCGGGACGGGACCGCCTTCGTCTACTCCGGCAACGCCTCCCAGTGGCCGGGCATGGCCGCCGACCTGCTGGAGGGGGACCCGGTCTTCCGCCGGGCCGTCGAGGAGGCCGACGCGGCCCTGGCGCCCCACCTGGGCTGGTCGGTGGCCAAGGAGCTGGCCCGGCCCTCCCCCCGGAAGTGGCGGCGCACCGAGGTGGCCCAGCCCGCCCTGTTCGCCGTACAGGTGGGCCTCACCGCGCTGCTGGCCTCGCACGGGGTGCGCCCGCGGGCGGTGACCGGACACAGCGTCGGCGAGGTCGCCGCCGCCCACGCCGCCGGGGCCCTCACCCTCGAACAGGCGGCGTGGGTGATCGCCGAGCGCAGCCGCACCCAGGGCGCCACGGCGGGCCGGGGCCGCATGGCCGCCGTCGGCCTGCCCGAGGCACGGGCCCGCGAGGAACTGCTCCGCCACGACGGAGCGCTGGAGATCGCGGGAGTCAACAGCGACCGCGACGTGACCGTCGCCGGGGACGCCGACGCCCTCGCGGCCTGGGGCGCCGAACTGACCGGCCGCGGCGTCTTCTTCCGCGAACTGGACCTCGACTACGCCTTCCACAGCAGGGCCATGGACCCCATCGGGGAGCCGCTGCTCGAAGCCCTCGACGGACTCGAACCCGCCCCGGCCCGCATCCCGTTCCTCTCCACCGTCACCGGCACCCCGCTGAACGGGACCGCACTCGACGCCGCGTACTGGTGGCGCAACGTCCGCGAACCCGTCCGGTTCGCCGAGGCGGCCGGCCTGCTCGCCGCCGAACACGCGGGCGTCCTGGTCGAGATCGGCCCGCACCCGGTGCTGCGCCCCTATCTGCGCCACACCGGCGCCACCTGCGTCCCCACCCTGCACCGCGACGGGGACGGCCCCCGCGAGACCGCGGCGGCCGTCGCCGCCGCACTCGCCGCCGACACCGCCGCCGACTGGCGGCACCACTTCCCCCGCCCCGGCCGGGTGGTCGACCTGCCCGCCTACGCCTGGCAGCGCGAACGGCACTGGCACGGCACCGCGCAGGACCTGGTCGCCCACACCAGCGGCAGCGGCCTGCTGGACCATCCGCTGGTGGGCGAGCGGATGCCGGCCCCGCACCCCGTGTGGCACGGCACCGTCGAGCCCCAACTGGTGCCCTGGCTGGGCGACCACAGGATCGGGGACGACGTCCTCATGCCGGCCGCCGCCTACGTGGAGATGGCCCTGAGCGCCGGCCGGCGGGCCCTGGACCGCCCGGTCGAGGTACGGCACCTGGAGATCGGCCGTCCGCTGTCCGTGCCGTGGCCGGACCCGACGCCGGTCGCCCTGCAGACCGCGGTCACCCCCGACGACGGCGCCCTGACCATCAGCGTCCGCGAGGAACACGGCGGGGAGTGCCTGCCCGTCGTGCGCGCCCAGGTCCACACCCTGCTCGGCACGCCACCGGCCCCGCTCGACGTCGACGCGCTCCGGGCACGCTGCGACCGGAGCGTCGACGGCCCGGACTTCTACCGCACGTGCCACGGCATCGGGCTGAACTGCGGGCCGGACTTCCAGCTCATCGACCGCATCCACGCCGGCGACGGAGAGGTGCTGGCCGGCTACCGGCTGGAGCACGCCGCCGACGCCTACACCGCCCACCCGGTCCTGATCGACGCGCCGTTGCAGGCCACCGTGGCCCTCGCCGGGACGGAGGCGGAGAACGCCGCGTTCCTGCCGACCGTGTTCGGAGCCGTACGCGTGTGGCGCACCCCCGCCCCCACCGGCGTCGTGCACCTGCGCCGCCGCAGCCGCAGCGCCAACGAGATGTGCTGGGACATCACCTACGCCGACCCGGACGGCACGGTCACGGTCGAGATCGACGGCTGCCGCACCCGCCGCGGCCACCTGACCGAACGCACTCCGCTGACCGTCCAGCGCACCGTCCTGAGGGCCGCCCCCCACCGGGGAGCCCCCGCCGCGCCCTCCCCGCTCCCCGCGCCCACCGAGGTGGCGCGCGCCGCCGGGCCGCGCATCGCGGCCGCCCGCGCCGCCCTCGAGGACGGCGGCCACGGCCGGTTCACCGCCGCCGCCGAGCGGGCGGGCGCCCACCGCTGGGCGGAGACGCTGCGCGGTCTGCTCACCGACCCCGCGGCCCCGTTCTCGATGGGCGACCTGGTGGCCGGAGGCCTGCAGCCCCGGCACCGGCGGCTCGTACGGCTGATGCTGCCCCTGCTGGCCGAGCACGGCCTCGCCCGGCCGGCGGGGGAGGGCTGGCGGCTGACCGGCGCGGAGACCCGGGCCGAGGAGCTGCTGCGCGACCTGGTCGAGGACCATCCCGCGTACGGTGCCCGGACGCCGCTCCTCAACCGGCAGCTGCGCCGGCTGCCCGACGTGGTGCGGGGACGCGCCGACGCGCGCGAGCCCCTGCCGGCCGGGGACAGCGCTCATGAACAGCTCCACGAGACGGACCCGGCCCACCGCTTCGCCCACCGCGCCGTGCAGGCGCTGCTCGGCGACATCGTCGCCCGCTGGCCCGCCGACCGTCCGCTGCGCGTCCTGGAGTTCGGCGCGACCACCACCGCCCTGACGGCCGCCGCCCTCCCCCTGCTGCCGGCCGACCGGACCCGCTACACCTGCACCGCCGCCACCGCCGGCGTGCTCACCCGAGCCGAACACCGTTTCGCCGCCCACGACTTCGTCGACCGCCGCATCCTGGACCCGGACGCCGACCTGATCGGCCAGGGCCTTCCCCGAGGCGGTTTCGACCTCGTCCTCGCGGGCGACGCCCTGCACGCCACCACCGACCTGGCCACCACCCTGCGCCGGCTGCACGCCGTGCTGGCCCCCGACGGGCACCTGCTGGCCACCGAACCGCACCACGCCCCGCTCCAGGCCCTGCTGTCCGGCACGCTGAACGACTTCTGGGAGCGCGGCGACCACGCCCTGCGCCCGGCCTCCCGCGTCCTCCCCCGCGACCGGTGGGAACCGCTGCTGCACCGATGCGGCTTCTCCGGTGTGGCACAGACCGGGCCCGAGGACCGCTCCGTCCTCCTCGCCGCCGCGGACCACGAGCACGGGCCGGACCACGAGCACGGGCCGGACGCCGAGCCGCCGCGGGCGGCCGCCGGCGCCTCCTGGGTGATCGCCGCCGAGGACGACACCGAGACACCGGCCGCGCGGGCCCTGGCCGTCCGCCTCGGGAAGGCCACCGTCCTCACCGCGCCGGACGGGGCCGCCGCCTGGAGCGCGGTCCTGCCCACGGACTCCGACCCGCACGTCGTCCTGCTGCTCGCCGAACCCGGCCCGCACGACACCGTCACGCGGACCACCCGCCGCGCGGCCCTCCTGCGCTCCCTCTCCGCCGCCTGCGACGGCCTGGAGGGCGGCGGCAGCCCCCGGGTGTGGCTCGTCACCCGCCCGACCGGCCTCTTCCCGGCCCCGGAACAGCCGTCCCACCCGGGCGACGCCGCCGTCTGGGCGGCCTGCCGCACGCTCGCCAACGAGCGTCCCGACCTGTCCCTGCGGCGTCTGTCCTGCCACCGCACCGGCGACGCCGGCGCCGACGCCCGCCGCCTGGCCGGGGAACTCCTCGCCCCCCTCGACGACCCGGCCGTACCGGAGGACGAGGTCGTCCTCACCGCCCGGGGCCGGTTCGTCCCCCGGCAGGTCCAGCACCCGGCGGACGAGCCCCCCGCCGTCCCCGCCGGCACGCCGTACCTCCTGGAGGTCCGCGAACCGGGCCTGCGCCGACGGCTGGTCTGGAGGCAGACCGGCCTCCCCGAGCCCGGGCCGGGCGAGGTGGCCCTCGAGATGCGGGCCGTGGCCCTGAACTACCGCGACCCCATGCGGGCCAACGGCCTGCTGCCGCCCGAGGCGGTCGAGAACAGCCCGATCGGCCGCGGACTGGGCACCGACGGCGCCGGCGTCGTACGCGCCGTGGGGGAGGGGGTACGGGACCTGGAGCCGGGCGACCGGGTCTGCGGTCTCGTGCCCGCGGCCCTCGCCTCCCACGCGACGACCCCCGCCACCGCCGTCCTGCGCATCCCCGACGGGATGAGCTTCGCGGAAGCGGCGACCTTCCCCGTCGCCTTCCTGACCGTCCACCAGACCCTGGTCCACCAGGCCCGTCTCGGCGCCGGGGAGACCGTGCTGGTGCACGGCGGAGCGGGGGCGGTGGGCCTGGCCGTCCTGCAGTGCGCCCGCCGTCGGGGGGCCCGCGTCATCGCCACCGCCGGCACGGAGACCAAACGGGACCTGCTGCGCACGCTCGGCGTCGAGCACGTGCTCGACTCCCGCAGCCTGGACTTCGTCCCCCGGGTGCGGGAGCTGACCGGCGGCCGGGGCGTGGACGTCGTGGTGAACTCCCTCAGCGGCGAGGCCATCGCCCGGGGCCTCGACCTCCTGAGGCCCAACGGCCGCTTCGTCGAGCTCGGCAAGAAGGACATCTTCCTCAACAACCCGATCACCCTGCGCCCCTTCCACCGCAGCCTCACGTTCATCGGCTTCAACCTGGACGCCGTCATCGACTCCCCGGAACTGGGCTCCCGCCTCCTCGAGGACTTCGAGACGGAGGCCGCGTCCGGCGCCTACCGGCCCCTGCCCCACACGGTCTACCCCGCCGCCCGCGTCGACGAGGCCTTCCACCTCCTGCAGCACTCCCGGCACACCGGCAAGGTCGTCGTCACCTTCGACCCCCTCGACGAACCCGTCCCCGTCGAACCCGCGCCCGGCACCCTCCGTCTCGACGGCGAGGGCACCTACCTGATCACCGGCGGACTGAGCGGGCTGGGCGCCGCCGTCGCCCGCCTCCTGGCCGACCGCGGGGCGCGGCACCTGGCCCTGCTCTCCCGCGGCGGACCCGACGCCCCGGGGGCGCCGGCCCTGCTCCGGGAACTCACCGAGCGCGGCGTGCGCGCCACCGCCCACGCCGCCGACGTCACCGAGGAGGCCGCGCTGCGCCGGGTCCTCGGCGCCGTGGACGCCACCGGCCACCCCCTGCGCGGCGTCGTGCACGCGGCCACGCACATGGACGACGCGGTGCTGGCCGACCTCACCGACGACCGGTTCGCCGCCGTACTGGCGCCCAAGGCGGCGGGCGCGGCCCTGCTGGACCGCCTCACCGCCGACCGCGACCTGGACCTGTTCCTCACCTTCTCGTCCGTGTCCGCGAGCATCGGAAACCCCGGACAGGCGGCCTACGCGGCGGCCAACGCCCACCTGGAAGCGCTGACCCGGGCCCGGCGCGGCGCCGGCCGGACGGGTACGGCGCTGGCCTGGGGGCCGGTCGGCGAAACCGGCTATGTGGCCCGCAGCGGCCTGGAGGCCGCCATGGCCGGACGCGGCCTCGAACTGCTCACCCCCGCCGAGGTCCTGACCACCGCCGACCGCCTCCTGGCCGCCGGCGCCGACGTCGCCGGGGCGGGCCGCTACCGGTGGGGGACCGCACGCCCTCTGCTGCCCGCCCTGGCCACCCCCCGGTTCGCCCCGCTGGCCCCGGCGTCCTCCACGGCCTCCCCGGACGCCCGCAACGAGCTCATGAGCACGCTGGCGGGCCTCCCGGCGGACGAGGCGGTGCGCGAGATCACCGGCACGATCACCCAGCTCCTGGCGGGGGTCCTGCAGACCGACCCGGCCGACCTCGACCCCACGCTCGACGTCACCGGCTTCGGCCTCGACTCGCTGCTGGGGATGCAGTTCCTGGTACAGGCGCGGGACCTCTTCGACATCCGCCTCGGACCGGCCGACCTGGCCACCGGCCGCACCCTGGCCCACCTGGCCCGCCTGATCCACCAGCGGCTGGACCTGGACACCGGCGCGTAGCCGGGCGCCGGGCGTCGCCGGTCTCAGCGGGGCACGGACCGCGGACCGGCGACCTCCGCGCCCAGGGCGGTCACCCTGCGGCGCAGCTCGCGGTCGGCCGTGACGACCAGGACCGGGCGGTCCCCCGCCCCGGCCACCAGCGCGACCATGTGGTCGTCGCCGCTGCCCGGGGCGGACTCCACGCGGACCCCGGGCACCTCCTCCACCCCGCGTGCCGCGCCTTCGACCACCAGGACGATCTCCACCGGGCCGGGACGGCCGGGCAGTCCGTCCGCGGCCAGCCGGTCGCGCAGGCGTTCCGCCGCGCCCCGGCGGTCCCGCCACCATCCGTCGGGCACCGACCCGACGACGTTCGCGGCGTCGACGATCACGAGCAGGGCGGCGGTGTCGTTCATGCGCTCAGCGTCCCACGCGGGGCCGCACCGCCCGTCCCGCCGCGAACCGCCCCGTGCGAGGCGAACCGGTGAACGGCGACCGGCTCCTCCGCGGCCGCGCCGGCCGTCTCACCGTCCACCCGCCGTCGTACGACGCGTCCTGTGCCGAAACCGACCCCGGCGGTCCACCGGGTCCGGTGAGTCGGGCCTGGCAGGAGGCCCGGAGGCCGAGCCGGGGACGCAGCACGGAGTACCGGCGAACGATGGACATATGATGTGTCGAGTCTCAGGGTTCCCGTGTCGGTGATACGGCGGGCTTCAGGAAGGTTCACCAGGCGATGCGGAGAAGGCCGGCAGGCCCCACGGGTGCCTCCGTCAAGGGCGGACGCACCGCCGAGGAGTACCACGGGACCGTGTCCGGAGCGGCCCACGGAGACTGGCTCACCCGCGGCAAGGACGGCCGGCTGACGCTGTACGCCCTCACCGAGGGCGGTCTGCTGCGCTGGACGGAGACCGCCGTCGGCGGCCCGGAGTGGAGCGGACCGCTCTTCGTGCCGGCGGCCGGGCTGACGCATCTGACGGTGGTCCAGGGAGCCAACACCTACGTCCACTTCCTCGGCCGCAGGGAGCGCACCGGCGCCGACGGCGGACGGAACGTGGACATCGTGCACGCCGTCCAGTACCAGACCGGCCTCGCCTTCGGCGACTGGCGGTCCCTCGGCAACCCGCTCCAGGGACCGGAGAAGCCCGGTTCGCCCGCCGCACCGGTCGGGGCGGTGGCCCAGGACGGCACCGTGCACGTCTTCCTCCGCGGTGAGCACGGCGGTCTGATGCTCCGGCGTGAGGCCCCGAACGGCAAGTGGCGGGCCTGGGAGGACCTGCACGGCGGCGGTGTCGACGTCCGGCCCGCGGCGATCGCGCTCACCGACGGACGGATCGAGGTCTGCGCCGCCGCCGAGACGGGTGTGCTCGTCTGGCGCCAGTCCGCCCCCGGCGGCGACTTCACGGGTCCTCGTGGCTTCTCGCTGCGGCCCGCGCCGGGTACGGTCGCGGCCCTGGAGACCGGACCCGGCCGGGCCACGTTCTTCTGGACGGACGCGGAGAGCGGCGGTGCCGCGGCCTGGCGGGCGGGCGGCTGGCCGGCCGCGCTGGGCGGCACCCCGGCCGAGCGGTCGTACGCGGTGCTCCGCACGTCGCTGGACGGCTACGACTGTGCCGTCCTCGCCTACCGCGACCGGAACGGCACGGCCGTGCTCGGCATGGGCGGCACCGAGGACGAGGCCGCCGGATTCTGGTGGTACGAGCTGGCCGAGTCCTGCCAGGGCGCCCCGGCCCTGGCCCTGGACGGGCGGGGCCGTGTGGTGATGGCGCTGATCGGCGCCGACGGCAGGCCCAGGGTCGCCCGTCAGGGGGACGGCGACGGCCTCGCCCTCACGCGCTGGGACACGCTCGGGAGCTGAGCGGCCGTGCCGTCGCGCCGCCGTACCGGAGGTCAGCCGCCCGTCGCGGGCGACTTCTTCGCGGACTCGGGAATCTCCGCGTCGGAGCGGATCGCCTCCCACAGCTGATCGGCCTGGGGCTGTGCGGCCACCACCCGGTTGGGGTCGGTCTTGTCGTACGCCACCGGGAGCATGATGGTTTCCATGGTCGACGGGTCCACCCCGTTCATGCTGCGCGCGAAGTCGGCCAGGCTGGTCAACGAGGCCAGCTCGGAGTCGGTGGTCAGCGCCGAGGTCAGGGTGTCGGCGATCTTGTACGTCTTGGTGGGGCTGCCGAACAGGTCCTGCCGCTTCACCTCGCTCAGCAGGGCGATCATGAACTGCTGCTGGAGTCCTATGCGGCCCAGGTCGCTGCCGTCACCGACGCCGTGTCGGGTCCGCACGAACGCCAGGGACTGGGTGCCGTCCAGTTTGTGGGTTCCGGCGCTCAGGTCCAGGCCGCTGGAGGTGTCCTTGATGGGTTCCTCGACGGTGACGGTCACGCCTCCGATGGCGTCGACCAGTCCCTTGAAACCGGCGAAGTCGATCTCCACGTAGTGGTCCATGCGGACGCCGGACATCTTCTCCACCGTCTTGACCACACAGGCCGGCCCGGCCGTCGAGTAGACCGAGTTGAACATGACGCGCTCGGCCTCCGGGAGGGCGGAGCCGTCCGGCTTGGCGCACTCCGGGCGGGTGACGAGCGTGTCGCGCGGGATGCTCACGGCGACGGCCTGCTGGCGCCCTTCGGGGATGTGCACCACCAGCGCGGTGTCCGAGCGAGCGCCCGACACCTTGCCGGTGTCCAGCTCGGCGTTCGCGCCGGCGCGTGAGTCCGAGCCGAGGACCAGCACGTTCTGCCCGGACGTCGGCAGTTTCTCCGGACGGTCCTCACCGAGGGCCTTGTCCAGGTCGACCCCGTCGATGTTGCCGTTCAGGTCGCTGTAGAGCCAGTATCCCGTGCCTCCCGCCGCGAGCAGGACGGCCAGGAGCGACAGCAGGACGATGCGTCCCCAGCGTCGGCGGGGGCGCTGCGACCGGCGGCGTCCGCCGCCGGTCTCCGGCCGCGCACGCCGGGACTCCGTGGTGGCGCTGTGCGTCATGGGCGTTCGGTTCCTCTCCTCACGGGCTCCGCGCGGCGGAGTGGCAGGGCCCGGGTGGGGGGAAGACCGGCCCACTGACGCAATCGCGTCAGTGGGAGAACTATAGGCAGCGACTCACGGCCCGGTCCCGAGTGGGTGGAGATAGCACGACGGAGCGACGAATGCCACATGAATCAATCTTGACCACCTTTAAGGGTGGCTTAAGATGTGTGGAACCTGTGGCCGGTGTGGAGGGGGGCTTTCACGAGGCCCGGGATAAGGGTGGGGCAGGGCGGCGGAAGCCGCCGTGCGCCACGCAGGGGGAGGAGCGTCCAATGTGGACTGCTGATGTCCTGGTGGGCGAAATGTCTTGGTAGGAGTACGAGTTGGTGGTTCACCCGCGCCTGAGTGTCGTCGTGCCCTTCCAGGACGTCGAGACCTATCTCGCCGAATGCCTGGAGTCCATCGCGCGCCAGTCGTTCCGTGATTTCGAGGTCGTCCTCGTCGACGACGGCTCCACCGACGGATCGGTGCGGATCGCGGCCGACTTCTGCGCCGCCGACCGCCGTTTCCGCCTCGTCCGCCAGCACGCCCACGGGCCGGGGCACGCGCGCAACGTCGGGCTGCGCAACACCCATCCCGCGACGGAGTTCATCGCCTTCGTGGACGGCGACGACGTCATCCCCGAGTACGCCTACGAACTCCTGGTGCGCACCCTCGAGGAATCCGAGGCGGATTTCGTCTCGGGCAACGTGCAGATGATGAACTCCACCAAGAAGTGGCAGTCACCCCTGCACAAGGGCCCGATGCAGAAGAACCGGCGCGGCACGCACATCACCAGGTTCGAGGCGTTGATCTACGACCGCACCGTCTGGAACAAGCTCTTCCGGCGCTCCTTCTGGGACCACCACTCCATCAGGTTCCCCGAGGGCGTGATGTACGAGGACTCGTGGGTCAACATGTACGCCCACTTCAGCGCCGCCAAGGTCGACGTCATCACGGACGTCGTCTACTTCTGGCGCCGCCGGGAGGGCGGCGCGGCGCCTTCCATCACCCAGCGCCACTCCGAACTGTCGAACCTGCGCGACCGGGTCGCGGCCGTGCAGTCCGTGAGCCGTTTCCTCGGCGACCAGGACTCCCGGGAGTACGCGGACAGCAAGCGGAAGTACGATCTCGCGTGCCTGAAGTCCGACCTCATGCTCCACCTGAAGGTGCTCCCGGACGCCGACGAGGAGTACCAGCACTCCTTCGTGGAGTGGGTCAACGAGTTCCTCGACGAGACCGACCTCACCATCATCGACGAGCTGCCCGCGGACGCCCGCGTCAAGTGGCTGCTGGTGCGCGAGCGGCGGCTGGCCGAGCTCCTCGACGTCATCGAGTTCGAGCGCCGCGGTGGCCCCATGCCCGTGCAGCGGCGGTTCCGGCGCTACCTCAACTACCCCTACCTCGGTGACCGGGAGGTGGGCCTCGATAAGAAGGCCTACCGACTGGACAAGGAGTTCTCCCTCCACGGCTCGCTGTCCGGCGCCCGGTGGGGTTCCCAGTCCGACATGCTCATCCTCTCCGGAACCGCCTACGTCCGGTTCCTCAACGTGCACAAGAAGCACATGTCGGTGAAGGCGATCGCCCTGCGGAACAAGAAGCAGGGCCGCATGACGATCACCACGGCGAAGACCGTCTATGCGCCGCAGGCCACCGAGGACAGTAAGCAGAATCGTTACTGTTACGACTGGGCCGGTTTCGAGGCGCGGATCGACACCACACGCCTCAAGCGCAAGGGGCAGTGGGTCGAGGGCACCTGGGACGTCGCCGCCGGTGTCCTCAGCCGCGGACTGTTCCGCTACCGGGGCATCGACCGGGGCGGCGCGGGCAGCGCCGCCAACCCGCCCTACCGGTACGTCGACAAGAACACGCGCATCCTCCCGCTCTTCCTCCAGGGCAAACTCAAGCTGCGCGTCGAGATCGTGCGCTGCCGGATCACCCAGCACCGGATCGTCGGCGACCAGCTGGAACTGCGCGGCGTCTACCTCGGCCCCAAGGTGCCGGAATGGGGCAAACTCCGTGTCACCAGCATGAACGGAGGCGGGCGGCACGACGCGCGCGTCCACTTCACGCTGGGCGGCGACGGCTGGTGCACGTTCTCCGCCAAGCTGCCCCTGAGCAGCCTCGTACCGAAGTCCCGCGCCCACGCGGGGGCGGACGCGGCCGTCCCGCAGTCCTGGGGCATGGGCAGCAACGGGTGGAAGACGACCTTCCACGTCGAGGGCCGCAAGATGACCATGTACCCCGTCATGGCGGAGGAGACGTCGGACGGGCACTACCGCATGCCGGAGTCACTGCAGACCCGGGAGGGTGACCGCGAGGTCGTCGTCCACCGCAACGGATCCGGCTATCTCGTGCTCTTCGAGCGCGCGACCCTTCCCACCACGACCGGGTGCGTGTGGCGGGAGGACGGCTCGCTGGAGATCCAGGGCCGTTACCTGGCCGCGGACCGGATGACCCGGGAGCAGTACCGGGACGCCCACCTGGTGGTCCGTTCGCGTGCGCACGGCGCGGAACGCTCCGTCCCCCTGACCTGGGACGGCTATGAGTTCCGTTGCGTACTGGCCCCCGCCGCCATGCGGACCCTGGCCGGGGACATCCCGCTCGCGGCCGGACGGTGGGACTTCTTCCTGCGCCGCCAGGACCTCTCCGCCGTGGCGCGCGAGGACCGCCTCGAAGACCTCATGGTGAAGATCGAGCAGGACCAGATCGGGGCGTTCCCGCAGGAGTACGAGAGGAACGAACGCCGCTACGAGACGCAGGCCGAGGCCTACGACCGGCTGTCGCTCCTGGTCCACTCGGCGATGCCCGATCACGCCCGCGGCCCCTACCGGCAGAAGCTGCTGCGCACCAAGGCCTACCCCGCGGCCCGTCGGGAGCCGGTGCGCGACGCCGTGCTCTTCGACGCCTTCAAGGGCACCCAGTACTCCGACAGCCCCCGCGCCCTGCACGAGGAACTCGTGCGCCGCCGGGTCGACCTGGAACACCTGTGGGTGGTGCGCGACGACCAGGTCCAGGTGCCGCCCACGGCGACGCCCGTCCGCATGTGGTCACCGGAGTGGTACGAGGCCCTCGCCACCAGCCGGTACGTCGTCGCCAACAACCACCTCCCGGACTGGTTCAAGAAACGGGACGGTCAGATCGTCGTGCAGACGTGGCACGGCACACCGCTGAAGAAGATCGGCCACGACATCGAGTCCATCCACTTCGCCGACCAGCGCTACCTGGAACGCGTCGAGAAGGAGGTGCAGAACTGGGACATGCTGGTGTCCCCCAACAGCTTCTCCACCCCGATCCTCAAGCGTGCCTTCGGCTTCCCCGGCGAGATGGTGGAGAGCGGTTACCCGCGCAACGACATCCTGCGCCGGCCCGACACGGAAGCCCAGGAGCAGCAGATCCGCCGCAGGATCGGACTGCCGGAGGGCAAGCGGGTGGTGCTGTACGCGCCGACCTGGCGCGACGACCAGTTCTACGCGCCCGGCAAGTACAAGCTGGACTTCCGCATCGACCTGGAGGCCGCGCGGGCGCGGCTCGGGTCCGACCACGTCCTCATGGTGCGCCGCCACCCCAACGTCGTGGACCCGGTGCCGGGCGCCGGCGACGGATTCGTCTTCGACGTCTCCGACTACCCGGACATGGCCGACCTCTCGCTGATCACCGACGTGATGATCACCGACTACTCCTCCCTGATGTTCGACTACGTCAACACCGGGCGGCCCATCCTGTTCTTCACCTACGACCTGGACCACTACCGCGACACCCTGCGCGGGTTCTACTTCGACTTCGAGGGAAGCGCCCCGGGGCCCCTCCTCTACACGTCCGAGGAGCTGGTGACGGCCATCCGCGAGATCGACCGGATCCAGGACCTCTACGCCGAGCGGTACCAATGGTTCCAGCAGGAGTTCTGCGACCTGGACGACGGTTACGCCGCCGCACGGCTCGCCGACCGGATGCTGGTCGCGGGGGGAGACCTCGAGCCCGGGCAGGCCCACGCACCGGCCGTCGGCACCGTCGACACCCGGCACGCGGGAAGGCCGATGACCCCGGTACGGCAGAGCACGTCCCAGTGGTTCTCCGGCCACCACGCGGCCGCGGAGTACGTCGGCGCGATACCCGCCCAGCCCGCTCCGGCGCAGGACGACGCACCGCGGCAGCCGGAAATCCCGTTCGGCCACACCCCGCCCGCTGATCACCGCAGCTACGAAGGCGTGATCGTGTGACGTCGCCGGCTCCGCCCGGTGACCGGCCGGCGGAGTGCCGTGCCGTGACGGAAGGCCCCTGCACCCGATGACCACCACGCCTTTCGCGGCCCGGACGCCGGAGCCGCCGCGCACCGCCGTCGGCCGGCCGGCCGGCAGCCGTCCAGGTGTCGCCTCAGCCGGTGCGGGTGTTCACCCGGATCAGCACGGCCCGGTGGTCGGAGACCCGGGTGTCGTTCACCTGGCACTCGAGCCGGGGCAGTCCGGTGAAGAGGTAATCCAGTTTGTGGTGCGAGACGTGCGTCGCCCGTGCCGACCGGGACGTGCCGTCGCACTCCCGGTGCGTGCCGTACGGCTGTTCCGGCCAGACCCAGGAGGCCGGATTGCGCTTTCCGGGCGGGTCCACGTTGAGGTCACCGCCGTAGACGGTCCGCCGCTCGGGCACCGCACCCACCAGGGCCTTCAGCTGGTGGTGGCGGAACTCCTGGCGCGGGTGCGCCCGGTCGCCGCCGTGCGGGGTCAGATGCGCGGTGCACACCGTGACGTCGTGCGCCGCGACGAACGCGCAGAGGATCCCGCGCTGCACTCCGACCGTGGGCTGGGGGGCGGGCACCGTGCGCACGGACGACAGCGGATACGCCGACAGAAGGGCGTAACCGGCGGCCCCGCGGTCGGGCCCCCCGCAGCGAACCGGGGTCGGGTGTCCGTCACGGCCGCGCCACGTGTAGGACCTGAACGCCGTGTGCCAGGAAGCCCCGAGGGAGGCGCGCACCGCCTCGAGATCGGCCGCGCAGGTCTCCTGGAGGAACAGCATCCTGGCCCCGGAAGCAGTGGCGAGGCGTTCCACCTGACGCCGTTTCGCGTCACCACTGCCCGTGCCGGCGCAGTTCCACTCCTGGACCCCGCACATGTTCCAGGTCGCCACGGTCAATGTTTCCGCCTCGGCGGGAGAGCGGACCGGCTCGGCGCCGGTCCGTGCGTGCGTCGCCACGGCGACGAGCCCCGCCAGGACGACAGCCGAGGCAAGGGCGGCAAGCGGGCGCCGTCCCGGTGTACGGAACGACGGGGTGTGGGGCCGGAACATCCGGCCATCATGACCGATCCGCCCGTGACCAGCCAAAACCTTCCGGCGTCCGGCACCTCCCGGCAGGTGTCCTCCCGTGGCCACCGCGACCGCCCGTCCTCGAAGCACTTCTGGAGTGGAGTCCGTACATGTCCAAGGCGTCCTCGACCGGGCGGCACCTGCTCAACGGGATCGAAGCCTCGGGAACGTTCCCGGTGGAGTACCGGTTCGCCCATGCCAAGAACGGCAACCGCCACCTCGTCGTCGTCTTCGCCAACTTCTCGGCGCCTGACGACTACGGTTGGTCGAACGGAGTGTTCGACAACGTCCGTGCCAACATCCTGTGGGTCCGCGACCGGTTCGACGGGATGAACAGCTACTACCTGTGCAAGGGGATGGACTTCTCCCTGGAGCGGTCCGTCGCCACGCTCATCTTCAACGTCATGGAGGCGCTGTCGCTGTCTCCGGCCGACGTCACCATGTGGGGCGGTTCGAAGGGCGGCAGCGCGGCCCTGTACTTCGGACTGCGCTACGGTTTCCGGAACATCGTCTCCATCGTCCCCCAGTTCCTGATCGGGACGTACGTGAACACCGTGCACCCGAAGGTGGCCGCGTACATGCTGGGCGAGGGCGTGCCCGAGGAGAACGTGCGCGCGGTGGACGCGATCCTGCCCGACCTGGTCCGGGCGGAGACCAACCGGGACGCCAACATCTACCTTCTCTCCTCGCCCCAGGACGAGCAGTACCCGGTTCAGGTGGAACCCTTCCTCGGGCTCTTCCAGAACTACGGCAACTTCAACTTCCTCTACAGCGAATCCCCGTTCATCACCGACCACACCCAGGTCACCCGGCGCAACGTCCCCGCCCTGATGGGCATCGTCAACCTGCTGGCCGACGGAACCCCTCCCCGTCTGGGCTTCGTGCGCAACGGCTACGAGGAGCCCGATCGGGACAAGTCCGCCATCAACGCCTACCTCGCGTCGACCTCCCAGGTGAAGGGGCCGGAGAGCTTCCAGCCGCCCGTGGTGCGCACCCCGGCCTTCAACGAGGAGGTCCCGGTCTCCGACGTGCGTCTCTCCGGGATCGCTCCCGGCGCCGTACGCGTGAGCCTGTGGGAGCACGGCAAGTTCCTGGGGTCGCCGCCCGTGGGCCCGGACGGCAGTTGGTCCTGGGAGCTGAACCGGCCCTGGAGCAAGGGCAAGCACCTGGTCCGGCTCTTCTCGGTGGACGCGCAGGGCTTCCACTCCGAGCGGACCGAGATCTCCTTCGTCGCGGTCGATGTGCCTCACGGAGCCGCTGTTCCCGGGAGCGCGGGCATGCCTGTCGGGGCGCAGGGCGCCAGGATGCCGACGGCCGGTGAGCCCGGTGCGGCGCCGGTGGTGCTGGAACCCGTGGTCCACGAGCAGGTCATGGACTCCCGCGTGGTCTTCTCCGGGTCCGCACCGGGGGCGGCGCAGGTCGGGTTCCGGGAGAACGGTGTGCTTCTGGGCGGTACCGCGGTGACGTCGAACGGGGCGTGGTCCTGGGACTCCGGCTGGCCGTGGGGCGAAGGCACGCACGTCGTCGACGTCTTCGCCGTGAGCGCGGGCGGCGGGGAGTCCGCGGTCACCCGGATTCCTTTTACGGTCCTCGGACTCTCGGCCGGCGCGGGAGCGCCCTTCTCCTACGACGGGGCTCGCTGAGGGCGCGGCTCGAAGCGGCCGAGAAGACCGGCGCATGACGAGGAGGGCCTCCGCGCACCGCGGAGGCCCTCCTCGGTCGCGTACGACCGTCACGCGGGAACCGAGGCCACCCCCGCCTCCAGGAACCGCTTCCCGTTCACCCGCTCGGAGACGCCCTCGCGGTCCAGGTACGGCGTGATGCCGCCCAGGTGGAAGGGCCAGCCGGCGCCCGTGATCAGGCAGAGGTCGATGTCCTGGGCCTCGGCGACGACGCCCTCGTCGAGCATCAGCCCGATCTCCTGCGCCACCGCGTCCAGCACCCGCGTCCGCACCTGCTCCTCGGTGAGGACGGTGTCGCCCTGCTTCAGCAGCGCGGCGACCTCCGGGTCCAGCTCGGGCTTGCCGGAGTCGTGGACGTAGAAGCCGCGCTTGCCCGCCTCGACGACCGCCTTGAGGTTCGGGGAGACCGTGAAGCGCTCCGGGAAGGCCCGGTTCAGGGTCTCCGAGACGTGCAGGCCGATCGCCGGGCCGACCAGTTCCAGCAGGACCAGCGGGGACATCGGCAGGCCGAGCGGCTCCACCGCCTTCTCCGCGACCTCGACCGGCGTGCCCTCGTCGATGACGTTCTGGATCTCGCCCATGAAGCGGGTCAGGATGCGGTTGACCACGAACGCCGGGGCGTCCTTGACCAGCACCGCGGTCTTCTTCAGCTTCTTGGCGACACCGAACGCCGTGGCCAGCGCGGCGTCGTCGGTCCGCTCGCCGCGGACGATCTCGAGCAGCGGGAGGACCGCGACCGGGTTGAAGAAGTGGAAGCCGACGACCCGCTCGGGGTGCTTCAGCTTCGACGCCATCTCCGTCACGGAGAGGGAGGAGGTGTTGGTCGCCAGGATCGCGTGCGCCGGGGCGACCGCCTCGACCTCGGCGAACACCTTCTGCTTGACGCCCATCTCCTCGAAGACGGCCTCGATGACGAAGTCCGCGTCCGCGAAACCCTCGGCCTTGTCCAGCACACCGGAGACCAGCGCCTTGAGGCGGTTGGCCTTGTCCTGGTCGATGCGGCCCTTGCCGAGCAGCTTGTCGATCTCGGCGTGGACGTAGCCCACGCCCTTGTCGACGCGCTCCTGGTCGATGTCGGTCAGCACGACCGGCACCTCGAGGCGGCGCAGGAAGAGCAGGGCCAGCTGCGAGGCCATCAGGCCGGCGCCGACGACGCCCACCTTGGTGACCGGGCGGGCCAGCGACTTGTCCGGGGCGCCGGCGGGGCGCTTGCCGCGCTTCTGCACCAGGTTGAACGCGTAGATGCCGGAGCGCAGTTCGCCGCCCATGATCAGGTCGGCGAGCGCCTGGTCCTCGGCGTCGTAGCCCTGCTGGAGGTCGCCGTCCTTGGCGGCGGCGATGATGTCGAGGGCGCGGTAGGCGGCCGGGGCGGCGCCGTGCACCTTGGAGTCGGCGATGAACCGGCCGCGCGCGACGGCCTGGTCCCAGGCCTCACCGCGGTCGATCACCGGGCGCTCGACGACGATCTCGCCCTTGAGGACGGACGCGGTCCAGGTCAGCGACTGCTCCAGGAAGTCCGCGCCCTCGAAGATCGCGTCCGCGATGCCGAGTTCGTGGACCTGCGCGCCCTTGAGCTGCTTGTTCTGGTTGAGGCTGTTCTCGATGATCACCGAGACGGCCTTCTCCGCGCCGATCAGGTTCGGCAGCAGGGTGCAGCCGCCCCAGCCGGGCACCAGGCCGAGGAAGACCTCGGGCAGGGAGAACGCCGGGAGGGCCGCCGACACCGTGCGGTAGGCGCAGTGCAGGCCGATCTCCACGCCGCCGCCCATCGCGGCGCCGTTGTAGTACGCGAAGGTCGGCACGGCCAGCTTCGACAGCCGCTTGAAGACGTCGTGGCCGCCCTTGCCGATGGCCAGCGCGTCCTCGTGCCGCTTCAGCAGCTCGACGCCCTTGAGGTCGGCGCCGACCGCGAAGATGAACGGCTTGCCGGTGACGCCGACGCCGACGATCTCGCCGTCCGCGGCCTCCTTCTCGACCCGGTCGATCGCGGCGTCGATGTTCGCCAGCGACTGCGGGCCGAGGGTGGTCGGCTTGGTGTGGTCGTGGCCGTTGTCGAGGGTGATGAGCGCGAAGCGCCCGGCCCCCAGCGGCAGGTCGAAGTGGCGTACGTGCGCGCTGGTGACGACCTCGCCGGGGAACAGCTCGGCCGCACCCTTCAGAAGCTCTGCGGTGGTGCTCACTTGTCCCCCTCGAAGTGCGGGTTCTCCCAGATGACCGTCGCGCCCATGCCGAAGCCGACGCACATGGTGGTCAGGCCGTAGCGGACCTGCGGCTGCTCCTCGAACTGGCGGGCCAGCTGCGTCATCAGCCGGACGCCGGAGGAGGCCAGCGGGTGGCCGAAGGCGATGGCGCCGCCGTACTGGTTGACGCGGGCGTCGTCGTCG
This sequence comes from Streptomyces sp. 12E, assembly GCF_055633275.1. Taxonomy (NCBI): domain Bacteria; kingdom Bacillati; phylum Actinomycetota; class Actinomycetes; order Kitasatosporales; family Streptomycetaceae; genus Streptomyces; species Streptomyces sp. 12E. The sequence continues at coordinate 5,868,641 of NZ_JBVNCJ010000001.1, forward strand.
GCGATGCCGTAGTGCTCCAGGAAGGCGAGGACCTGGACGGCGAAGGCCTCGTTGATCTCGAACAGGCCGATGTCGGAGATGGACAGGCCGGCCTGGGCCAGCGCCTTCTCCGTGGCCGGGATCGGGCCGTAGCCCATGACCTCGGGCTCCACACCCGCGAAGGAGTAGGAGACCAGACGCATCTTGACCGGCAGGCCGTTCTCGCGGGCGAAGTCCTCGCTCGCGATGACCGAGGCGGTGGCGCCGTCGTTCAGGCCGGCCGCGTTGCCGGCGGTGACCCGGCCGTGCACGCGGAACGGCGTCTTGAGGTTCGCCAGGTTCTCCAGGGTGGTGCCCGGACGCATCGGCTCGTCGGCGGTGACCAGGCCCCAGCCGGTCTCACCGGCCTCCTCGTTGGTGCGGCGCACCGAGACCGGCACCAGGTCGGCCTGGATCTTGCCGTCGGCGTACGCCTTGGCGGCCTTCTCCTGGGAGCGCACCGCGTACTCGTCGGCGCGGCGCTTGGTGATGGTGGGGTAGCGGTCGTGCAGGTTCTCGGCGGTCATGCCCATGAACAGGGCGGACTCGTCGACGAGCTTCTCGGACACGAACCGCGGGTTGGGGTCGACGCCCTCGCCCATCGGGTGGCGGCCCATGTGCTCGACACCGCCCGCGATGGCGACGTCGTACGCGCCGAAGGCGACGGAGCCGGCCACCGTGGTGACGGCGGTCAGGGCGCCTGCGCACATGCGGTCGATGGAGTAGCCCGGGACCGAGGTGGGCAGGCCCGCGAGGATGCCGGCCGTGCGGCCGATGGTCAGGCCCTGGTCGCCGATCTGCGTGGTCGCGGCGATGGCGACCTCGTCGATCTTCTTCGGGTCGAGACCGGGGTTGCGGCGCAGCAGCTCCCGGATCGCCTTCACGACGAGGTCGTCGGCACGGGTCTCGTGGTAGATGCCCTTCGGGCCCGCCTTGCCGAACGGGGTACGGACGCCGTCGACGAAGACGACGTCCCTGACGGTACGAGGCACGATGGCTCTCCTCCAGGGTGCGGGATGCTGAGCGCTTGCTTACGGGTCATGCTACTTGTGGGTAACGTGACTGCACAGTCCCGCCGCCCGGAGCGGCGAACATCACACGATCGGCCGCGTCCGGCGAGGGGTCCTTCGCCCCCGTCGCCCCTCCCGACCCCGGGGCTCCGCCCCGGATCCCGCTCCTCGAACGCCGGAAGGCCGATCCCGGCTCCTCCGGGGCGATCACGGCGGGGCCGTGGATCCCCGCGGGGTCAGGACCGGCGTCGGTACCGGGTGCGACCCCGGCCCCTCCTCCCCGGCGATGACACCGAACAGCGTTCGTGCCACCTCCGCACCGAACCCGTGCACATCGTGACTCATCGCCGACAGCGTCGGACGCGTCAGCCGGCACAGCTGCGAGTCGTCCCACGCCAGCAGCGACACGTCGTCCGGCACCCGCAGCCCCATCTCGGCCGCCACCGACAGCCCCGCCACCGCCATGATGTCGTTGTCGTACACGATCGCCGTCGGCCGTTCGCCCGGCGCCGCCGCCAGCAGCGAGCGGGTCGCCCGCGCCCCCGCGTCCCCGGAGAAGTCCGTCGCCACCTGCCACGCCCGCGCGGCCGGCTCCAGCGCCCGCACCGCCTCGTCGAACGCGGTCGTACGGATCGAGGTGTGCCCGAGCGCCGCCGCGCCGCCCACCCGGGCGATCCGCCGGTGCCCGAGCGCCGCCAGGTAGCGCACCGCCTCCGTCACGGCCGTGGCGTCGTCCGTCCACACGGAGGTCAGCCCGCCCGTCAGCGACGGGTGCCCGACGGCCACCACCGGCAGCCCCAGCCGCCCGGCCACCGCCGGGCGGGGGTCGTCGGCCCGGAAGTCCACCAGGATGGACCCGCCGATCTGCCGGCCCCTCCACCACGACTCCATCAGCCCGACCTCCTCGTCGGGGCCGCGCACCAGCCGCAGCAGCAGCGAGCAGGACCGCTCGACCAGGACGCTCTCCACCCCGGAGACGAACTCCATGTAGAACGGCTCCAGGCCGAGCAGCCGGGCGGGCCGGCACACCGCGAGGCCCACCACGTCCACCCGCGACCCGGCCAGCGTGCGCGCGGTCGGGCTCGGTGACCAGCCCAGCTCGCGCGCCGCCGCGAAGATCCGGTTCCGCGTCGACTCCGACAGACCGGGCTTCCGGTTGAACGCGAGGGACACGGCCCCCTTGGACACGCCCGCGCGCGCGGCGACGTCCTTGATGGTGACGCGGGGGGCCGGCGCCGCCGTCATCGAGTGGGCTCCACGCAGTACAGGGCGCGACGGGCGGTGTCCGGGTCCGGAGTCTTCCAGCCCCGCACCCCGATGGTCACCTCTTCCCCGGGCAGCAGGGTCACCAGCCCCCGGTCGGCCACCGCCTCCGGGTCCAGCCGGTCGGCCTGGAGCAGCAGGTCCCGTACGAGGGTGCGGGCCGTGACCGTGATCCCGTCCGGTGCGAGGGCGACCTCGAACCCGGGCCGCGGATACGGGATCTCCCGGTCCGGCGCGGGGAAGTGCAGCGCCCTCACCTCGCCCGCGTCGGCGACCAGGAACTCCTCCGGGCCGGCCGGAACCAGGCCGGCGGGGACCCCGGTCACCGCCACCGTCCGCCCCGCGGCGGCCAACGCCGGGCGGGCCTCCCCGAGCACCGTGCCGTCGACGGACATCCGGCGCAGCCGCAGCGTGCCCCGCCAGTCCTCGGCGCACTGGTTGACCGCCGCCACCACCAGCCCCTCGCCCTCCGCCCGCACGGTCAGCAGCCGGTCCGCGTACAGCCGCCGCAGCTCGTGGTAGAGCGGCTTCTCCCGGCCGTCGCCGTCGATCGCGGCCCACGAGGTCACCGGCCAGCAGTCGTTGAGCTGCCACACCACCGTGCCCGCGCACACCGGCCAGTGCGAGCGCCAGTGCTCGATCCCGGCGGCGATCGCGCGCGCCTGGTTGACCTGCGTCAGATAGTGCCAGCGGTCGAAGCCCCCCTCCGGCACGGCGAAGTGGCGGGCCAGCCCGCGCTCCAGCTTGCCGTTGCCGTCCTCCGCCTTCTGGTGGTGCAGCATGCCGGGGGAGTCCGGCGCGAGCTCCTCCCCGGGCAGCGCCCGGCGCAGCGTGGCGTACGCGGGCGGCGCCTGCCAGCCGAACTCCGCGACGAAACGCGGCACATGGAGCCGGTAGTCGGCGTAGTCGGTGCGGTTCCACACCTCCCACGAGTGGTGCGTGCCGTGCGCCGGGTCGTTGGGGTGGTGCAGCCAGGACCCGGACCAGGGACTGCCCGCCGTGTACGGCCGGGTGGGGTCCGACTCCGCGACGACCCGCGGCAGTACGCCCAGGTAGTAGCCCTCGCCCCAGGAGTCCCCGGCCAGCCCCGGCTCCCAGTCCCAGTCCCGGAACCCCCACAGGTTCTCGTTGTTGCCGTTCCACAGCGCCAGCGAGGGGTGCGGCATCAGCCGTACGACGTTCTCCCGGGCCTCCGCCTCCACCTCCCCGCGCAGCGGCTGCTCCTCGGGGTAGGCCGCGCACGCGAACGGGAAGTCCTGCCAGACCAGCAGCCCCAGCTCGTCGCAGGCGTCGTAGAAGTCCTCGCCCTCGTAGATCCCGCCGCCCCAGACACGTACCAGGTCCACGCCCGCGCCGGCCGCCTGTTCCAGCCGCCGCCGGTAGCGCTCCCGGGTGATCCGGGACGGGAAGACGTCGTCCGGGATCCAGTTGACGCCCCGCGCGAACAGCCGCTCCCCGTTGACGACCAGGGTGAACCCGGTGCCGTGGGCGTCGGCCGAGGTATCCAGCCGCACCGTCCGGAACCCGATCCGACGCCGCCACGAATCCAGCGCGTCCTCACCGTGCAGCAACGTCAACTCAACGTCGTACAGGGGCTGTTCACCGTACCCCCGGGGCCACCACAGCCGTGCGTCCGGCACCCGCAGCCGTACGGTCCCCGCCGTGCCGACGATCTCCGCGCGGGCGCGCACGCCGCCGACGCGCGCCTCCACGGTGAGCGGCGCCTCGACCCGGGAGCGCTCCACGTCGACGGCCAGCTCGACCCGCCCCGTGCCGTCCTCGACGGTCACCAGCGGGCGCACCCGGGCGATCCGGGCCGTCGACCAGTGCTCCAGCCGCACCGGCCGCCAGATCCCGGCCGTCACCAGCGTCGGCCCCCAGTCCCAGCCGAACGAGCAGGCCATCTTGCGGACGTACTGGTACGGCTCGGCGTACGCGCCGGGGCGCTCGCCCACCGTGCCGCGCACCGCCTCCGCCTCCGCGTACGCGGAGGCGAACCGCACGGTGAGCCGCCCGCTCAGCCCCGTCACGTCGAAACGGTACGAGCGGTGCATGTTCCGCGTCCGGCCCAGCGTCCGCCCGTCGAGCAGGACCTCGGCGACGGTGTCGAGCCCGTCGAAGACCAGGTCCGTCTGCTCGTGCGCGCCCGTTCCGGCGGTCAGCTCCGTCTCGTAGGTCCAGTCCCGCCGGCCCACCCACGCCACCTCGGTCTCGCTTCGGCCGAGGAACGGGTCGGGGATCAGTCCGGCCGCCAGCAGATCGGTGTGCACGCACCCCGGCACCGAGGCGGGGAGCGCCTCCCCCGTGCCGTCCGGGTGTCGCAGGGTCCATCCCTCGGTGAGCGGTGTGACCTGACGCATGCACACTCCCTAAACCGGTCGAGTCCTGTCGGGGCAGCACTATGACATCGTTGTCTCAATAGCGACTTTACCGGTTCAGCGGGTGGCTGCCAGAGTGCCGAACCAGCCAACCCACTCGTGCTCGTCCGCCCCGTGAACGGAGCTGATGCACATGTACCGCCGCACCGCACTTTCCGGATCGATCGCCCTCCTCGCCCTGCTGGCCTCCGCCTGCACGGGCTCGGGGGGCTCCTCGAAGGGCGCGGACGCCGAGGCGCCCGACGACCCGTCCGAGGTCAAGGGCTCCATCACGGTCCTCACCCACCGGACCGACCTGGTGCAGGACGGGACGATGAAGAAGTACGCCGCCGAGTTCAACAAGACCTACCCCGGCGTGAAGGTCGAGTTCGACGGCCTCACCGACTACGAGGGCGAGGTCAAGATCCGTATGAACACGGAGAACTACGGCGACGTCCTGATGATCCCGGCGGTCATCGAGAAGAAGGACTACCCCAGGTTCTTCGCCTCCCTCGGCACCGAGGCGGAACGCGACGCCGAGTATCGCTTCACCGACTACTCCACCGTCGACGGCAAGGTCTACGGGCAGAGCCCGGTCGGCGTCGTCCCCGGCTTCCTCTACAACAAGAGGGTGTGGAGGGAGGCCGGCGTCACCGACTGGCCCACCACCCCGGCCGAGTTCCTCGACGACCTCAGGGCGATCAGGTCGAAGACCGACGCGGTGCCGTACTACACCAACTTCAAGGACATGTGGCCGCTGACCCAGTGGACCAACGTCAACGGCTCCGTCGGCTGCGACACGAACGCCACCACGAAGCTCGCCGAGGGCGACCCGTGGGCCGAGGGCGCCGACCTGCGCGTCGGCGACACCCTGCTCCACGACATCGTCGAGGGCGGACTGGCGGAGAAGGACCCGACCACCACCAACTGGGAGGGCTCCAAGCCCAAGCTGGCCAAGGGCGAGATCGCCACCATGTGGCTCGGCTCCTGGGCCGTCGTCCAGATGCAGGACGCCGCGAAGCAGGCCGGCGCCGACCCCGCCGACATCGGCCTGATGCCCTTCCCCGTCCAGAAGGACGGCGCCTTCTGCGCGGTGACCTCCCCGGACTACCAGCAGGCCGTCAACGTCAACTCCGACCACAAGGAGGCCGCCCGCGCCTGGATCGACTGGTTCACCGACAAGTCCGGCTACGCGGCGGCCAACCTCGCCCTGTCCCCGCTGAAGGACGCCCCGCTGCCCGACGTCCTCAAGCCGTACGAGGAGAAGGGCGTCAAGCTCATCGACCTCGACGACGGCAAGGGCGCCGAGGTGAAGTCCCTCGACAACCGGTCCGAGGTCGGCATCTACAAGCCCGACTACCGCCAGGAACTCGTCGACCTCGCCCGCGGCGCCCGCGAGGGCAGCCTGGACGACTACCTCGAAGGACTCGGCGAGCGGTGGGCCGAGGCGCGGAAGTCCCTGGGGTCCTGATGACGGACACCACCCGCAAGGCGGCGCGGCCGGTCGCCCCGGCCGCGCCCGCCGGGCCGGGGCGGGCCGCACCCGCCCCGCGCCGCACCCGGCTGACGCGCCGCCTCACCCCGTGGCTCTTCCTGACCGCCCCGCTGGCCCTGCTGCTGGCCTTCACCTACGCGCCGATCGCCAACATGATCGCGTACAGCTTCACCGACTGGGACGGCGTCAGCCCCGAACTGAACTGGACCGGCACCGAGAACTACACCGAACTCCTCACCCGCTCCGAGCTGTTCGAGGTCTTCTTCGTCAGCGGCTACTACCTCGTCGCCTCCGTGGTGCAGATCGGCCTCGCCCTCTACTTCGCCACGGTCCTCAGCTTCGACGTCCGCTTCCGGAACTTCTTCAAGGGCGTGCTGTTCTTCCCGTACCTGATCAACGGGGTGGCGATCGGCTTCGTCTTCCTCTACTTCTTCCAGGACGGCGGCACCCTCGACTCCGTACTGCGCCTGTTCGGCGTCGAGACCGACCACGCCTGGCTGGGCACGCCGTTCTCCGCGAACACCTCACTGGCCGGCGTCTCCGTCTGGCGCTACCTGGGCCTGAACTTCGTGCTCTTCCTCGGCGCGATCCAGTCCATCCCGGGCGAGCTGTACGAGGCGGCCGAGATCGACGGGGCGAACCGCTGGCAGCAGTTCCGGCACATCATCGCGCCCGGCATCAAACCCGTCCTGGGCCTGAGCGTGATCCTCTCCGTCTCCGGCTCGCTCTCGGTCTTCGAGATCCCCTACATCATGACCGGCGGCGCGACCGGCACCGAGACCTTCGTGATCCAGACGGTGAAGCTGGCCTTCCAGTTCAACAAGACGGGGCTCGCCTCGGCGGCCGCCGTCGTCCTGCTGCTGATCGTCCTGGCGGTCACCTGGGTGCAGCGGCGCATCGTCCCCGACGAGAAGGTGGACCTGGTATGACCCGCCGCACCGTGGCCCGCGCCCTCGTGTACGCGTCCCTGATCCTCGCCGTGCTCGTCGTGCTGCTGCCGCTCACCGTGGTCTTCCTGACCTCGCTGAAGTCGTCCCGCGAGATGGCGAACGGCAGCGGGGCGCTGGCGCTGCCCGACGACCCGCTGAACTTCGACAACTACGTGACGGCGTTCCGGGACGGCCAGATGCTGTCCGCCTTCGGCAACACGGCGGTCATCCTGGTCGTCGCCGTCGGCGGCACCATCCTCATCGGCTCGATGACCGCGTACGCGATCGACCGCTTCCACTTCCGCTTCAGGAAGCTGGTCGTCGCCCTGTTCCTGCTCGCCGCGCTGGTCCCCGGCGTGACCACCCAGGTGGCGACCTTCCAGATCGTCGACAGCCTCGGCATGTTCGACAGCCTGTGGGCGCCGATCGCGCTCTACATGGGCACGGACATCGTGTCGATCTACATCTTCCTGCAGTTCATCCGCTCCATCCCGGTCTCCCTGGACGAGGCGGCCCGCCTGGACGGGGCGGGCGCCTTCACCGTCTACCGCAAGGTGATCCTCCCGCTGCTCAAACCGGCGATCGCGACGGTGGTGATCGTGAAGGGCATCAACGTCTACAACGACTTCTACATCCCCTTCCTCTACATGCCCTCCGAGGACCTCGGCGTGATCTCGACGTCCCTGTTCCGCTTCAAGGGCCCGTTCGGGGCGCACTGGGAGACGATCTCGGCGGGCGCGGTCCTGGTCATCCTCCCCACCCTGCTCGTCTTCCTCTTCCTCCAGCGCTTCATCTACAACGGCTTCATGAGGGGCGCGACGAAGTGAGGGCGCGGGGTCCCGGGGATCACCACGGACGGCCGTGACCGCCTACGCGCGCCAGTAGCCGCGGCGGAGCAGCACCGCCAGGGGGACGATCTCGATGCGGCCGAGGAGCATGAGGGCGGTCAGGATCGCCTTCGACGCCTGCCCGAGCGCTGCGTAGGAACCGAACGGGCCGAGCTCGCCGAAGGCGGGGCCGACGTTGCCGAGGCAGGCCGCGGCGGCGCCGAGCGCGGTGAACGCGCCGCTTCCGGCCGTGTCCGCCCCGTCGTCGAGGGCGAGGCCGAGCGTCCCGAACGCGAGGACGAGCAGGTAGAGGAGGGCGAACACGAGCACCGAGCGGAGCGCGGGGGTGTCGACCACCCGGCCGCTCACCCGCACCGGGAGGACGGCGTCGGGGTGGACGGCCTGCGCCAGCTCGTGGCGGGTGAAGCGGAAGAGGACGAGATGGCGGACGACCTTGATCGAGCCGCTCGCCGACCCGGCACAGGCCCCGACGAACATCAGCGCCAGGAGGGTGAGCGTCGCGAGGGTCCCCCAGTCCGACCAGTCCAGCGTCGCGAAGCCGGTGGTGGTCATCACCGAGACCGCCTGGAAGGCCGCGTGCCGGACGACGCCGGGCCCGGCCACGGTGCCGGCGGCGAACAGCTCGACCGCCAGGACGGACGTGCTCACGAGGAGCAGGCCGAGGTACAGGCGCAGTTCCTCGTCGCGTGACACGGCCCGGATCCGGCGCAACGCGGCGAGGCGGTACAGCCGCAGCAGGTTCACCCCGGCCACCGCCATCAGCCCGCACAGCACCCACTGCGTCACCGGCGCGAGACCCCGGGCCGAGTCGGCCTCCGGGGCGAACCCGCCGAGGGCCACGGCGGACGTCGCGTAGGAGAACGCGTCGAAGAGGTCCATCCGCCGGTCCAGCCCGGCCCATCCCAGGGCGGCCAGGACCAGGACGCCGGTCGCCGTCACCGCGAGGTAGACCTTCCAGAGGCGTCGGGCGGTCCCGCGGACGGTCTCGCCGAGCGACTCCATCTCGACGGGGCCCGGCAGTTCGGAGCGCAGCAGCTCGCGGCCCCCGATGCGCAGCCGGGGCAGCACCGCGAGCGCGAGCACGATGATCCCCAGGCCGCCCAGCCAGTGGGTGAACTGGCGCCAGAACAGCATGTCGGTCCCGAGCGCGTCGACGTCGGTCAGGACCGTCGCACCGGTGGCGGTGAACCCCGACATCGCCTCGAACCAGGCGTCGACCGGGCGGTCGAGCTGCGGGACGCGGCCGAGCAGGAACGGCAGCGCGCCGAACGCGGGCACCAGCAGCCAGACGGCGGCGACGACGAGGAACCCCTCCCGGACGCCCAGCGGGGGCCGCCCGCCGGTCAGGCGCTTGAGCGCCAGGCCCGTCAGGGCCACGGCGAGCCCGGTGACGAGGAAGGGCCAGGGGGGTTCGCCGGCCGCGAGCGCGACGGCCGCCGGCGCGGCGAACGCGGTCGCGAACCAGGCGAGCAGGGCGCCGACGACGCCCAGCGCGGTCCGCACGTCGACGCCGGCCCGTCCGCGCGGACCCCACCGGCGCCGGCGCGGCGGCGCGTGCGGCGGCCTCACAGGTCGTGCTCGATCGCGGGGACGCGGTCGGGCTCGGTGAGGACGACGACCCGGTCCCCGGGCCGCAGTTCGTCCTTCCCGTCGGGGAAGAGCACGGCGCCGCCGCGGACGATCGCGCCCACACCGGCTCCGGGGAGCGCGTCGACCGGACGGTGCGCGAACCGGCTGTCGGGCCGGACGGTGACGTCGAGCACCTCGAAGCGGTCGTCCCCCAGCATCGCCATCTGGTGGGTGCGCTCGTCGAACGTGAAGCGGGCCATCTTCTCGGCGGTCTCGTCACCCGGGTCGATCGTCACGTCGGCGCCGGCGGCCTCGAAGACCTCGGCGGCGGCGGGGTCGTCGAGGACCGTCAGCGTCAGCCCGACCCCGTGCAGCTTCGCGAGCACCGCCGCGTGCAGGTTGCGCGAGTCGTCCCCGCCGGCGCACACCGCCGCCCCCGCCGTGCCGATGCGCTCACGGCTCAGGAACGCCGGGTCGAGCCCCGTCGCGTGGAAGACCCGCGCCCGGTCGAGCGCGACGGCGGCCGCGCGTGCCCGTGCCGCGTCCGGTTCGACGATCCGCACCAGGAGGCCCCGGTCGAGCAGCACCCGGGCGATGGCCGTCCCCATGCGTCCGGCGCCGAAGAGCACGACGTCGTCGACGGGGTCGGCCCCGGTGACCAGACGGCTCCAGGCGCGCGCCGCCGCGGGGGAGGCCATCGCGATGATCCAGTCGTCGGGCCGCACCACCTCGTGCGCGGCCGGCACGGTCCAGTTCCCCTCGCGCACGAGGGCGACCACCCGCGACGCCGCGGGCAGTCCCGCGTCGCGCAGGGGGCGGCCGGCGAGCCGCGGCGACGTCGCTCCGCGGACGTCGACGCCGAGCACGACCACCTCGCCGCGGGCGAAGAAGTCCACGTGCCGGGCGCCCGGCACGTGCAGGACGCGCTCGACGGCGCTCGCGGTCTCGAACGCCGTCGAGACCAGGAGGTCCACATCGAGGTCGCCCGCCCGCCAGGCCTCCAGGTAGTCCGTCCCGGTGGCCCGCACGACCGTCCGCGCCGACGACAGCCGGCGGGCGAGCATGGCGGTCACCAGGTTGACCTCGTCGCGCGAGGTGCACGCCAGGACGAGCTCGGCGTCGGCCACGCCGGCCTCCAGGAGCGTCTCGCGGCGGGTGCCGCTGCCGTGCGTGATGCGCACGTCGTAGGCGTGCGACACGGCCTCCAGACGCGTCCGGTCGATGTCGATCACCGTGCACTCGTGCGCCTCGGCGAGCGACTTGACCACGGTGTGACCGACCTGGCCCGCACCCACCACGACGACCCGCATGCCAGCATCGTGGCACGCGGACCGGGCGTCCGCCCGGCACCGCACCGCCCCGGCGCCCCGTGCGCCTCGCGGCGGGACGTGGGACGACGGCCGGCGGCACGCCCGGCTCGACCGCGCCCGGTGCGTCCCTCCCCGGCCGGGGAGCGCCGGATGCCGTCGTGGTCCGGGGCCGTTCCTTCCCGGAGGCGGAACCCCGAGGCACGGACGGTCGGAAGGCGCCCCGGCGGCCGGTCCGCCACCGCGGGCCGGACGCGGTGCGGCGGGAGGCAGGGGGCGGGACGCGCGGGCCGCCGGGGCGGGGCACCGTGTCCCGTCCGCTACGACGGGCGGCCCGGCCGCCCCCACGCCGTCGGCACCGCGGCCGGCGCCTGCGGCGGGCTCGGCTCCCGGCCGCCGGGACGGTGCTCAGGCACCCCGGTCGGCGCCGGAGGCCAGTGCGGTGACCAGCACCGGTGTCACCTGTTCCACCTGCCAGGCCCGCGCACCGTACCCGGTCAGCGCCGCGGCGACCGCCGGGGAGTCGGCCGGCTTCGGCGGCTCCCAGCACACCCGCCGCACGGTGTCCGGCGTGATCAGGTTCTCCGGCGGCATGTTCAGCCGCTCGGCGAGCGCGGCGACGCCCGCCCGCGCCGCGGACAGCCGCGCCGCCGCCGCCGGGTCCTTGTCGGCCCACGCGCGCGGCGGCGGGGGACCGGTCACCGGCTGGCCGGGCTGGGGCAGCCGGTCCTCGCCCAGCGCCTTCGCCCGGTCGACGGCCGCCTGCCACTGCTCCAGCTGGCGCCGCCCCACGCGCTGCCCGAACCCGTTGAGCGCGGCGAGGGCGTGGAGGTTGGCCGGGAGGGCGAGCGCGGCCTCCACGATCGCCGCGTCCGAGAGCACCTTGCCCGGGGAGACGTCCCGGCGCTGCGCGATCCGGTCGCGGGTCTGCCACAGCTCCCGCACGACGGCCATCTGCCGGCGCCGGCGCACCTTGTGCATGCCGGAGGTGCGCCGCCAGGGGTCCTTGCGGGGCTCGGGCGGCGGCGCCGAGGCGATCGCGTCGAACTCCTGCCGGGCCCAGTCCAGCTTGCCCTGCCGCTCCAGCTCCTTCTCCAGCGCGTCGCGCAGGTCGACCAGGAGCTCGACGTCGAGGGCGGCGTAGCGCAGCCAGGGCTCGGGCAGCGGACGGGTGGACCAGTCGACGGCGGAGTGGCCCTTCTCCAGGACGAAGCCGAGCACGTTCTCGACCATCGCGCCGAGCCCGACCCGGGGGAACCCGGCGAGGCGTCCGGCCAGTTCGGTGTCGAAGAGACGGGTGGGCACCATGCCTATCTCGCGGAGGCAGGGCAGGTCCTGGGTGGCGGCGTGCAGCACCCACTCGGCGCCGGACAGCGCCTCGCCGAGACCGGACAGGTCGGGGCAGGCGACGGGGTCGATCAACGCGCTCCCGGCGCCCTCGCGGCGCAGCTGGACGAGGTAGGCGCGCTGGCCGTAGCGGTAGCCGGAGGCACGCTCGGCGTCCACGGCGACGGGTCCGCTGCCCGCGGCGAAGGCGGCGACCACTTCGGCGAGGGCGGCCTCGTCCGCGATCACGGGCGGAATGCCCTCGCGCGGTTCGAGCAGGGGGATCGGCGCCTCCGTAGCAGAAGATCCGCCGTCGTCCGGAGGGGCGCCTCCGGTGGTGCGCAGTGAAGGGCCTGCTGCGGTGTCGTGGGCGTCGGTCACCTGTCAAGGGTATCCGTGCCACAAGGGCGCCCGTCGACGGTCGTGTTCCGTGACGGGCGCCGGCAGGTCGTATTCCGGTCAGGAGGGCGGAAGGCGGTGTGCGTGAGTCCGTGGGCGGGGCGGAGGAGGGCGGGCGGGGGTGGTCAGTGGATGATGCCGGTGCGCAGGGCCACCGCCACCATGCCGGCGCGGTCGCCCGTGCCGAGCTTGCGGGCGATGCGGGCGAGGTGGCTCTTGACGGTCAGTGCGGACAGGCCCATCGAGACGCCGATCGCCTTGTTCGACTGGCCCTCCGCCACCAGTCGCAGCACCTCGACCTCGCGGCCTGACAGTTCCCGGTAGCCGCCCGGGTGGCTCGGGGCACCCGGGGGGCGGCGGTGCAGGCGGGCGGCGGCGGCGCCGATGGGTGCGGCACCGGGGCGGGTGGGGAGCCCGAGGTTGGTGCGGGTGCCGGTGACGACGTAACCCTTCACTCCGCCGGCGAGGGCGTTGCGCACGGCGCCGATGTCGTCGGCGGCGGAGAGGGCGAGGCCGTTGGGCCAGCCGGCGGCGCGGGTCTCGGAGAGGAGGGTGAGGCCGGAACCGTCCGGCAGGTGGACTTCGGCGACGCAGATGTCGCGGGGGTTGCCGATGCGGGGACGAGCCTCCGCGACGGACGAGGCCTCGATGACGTCGCGCACACCGAGCGCCCACAGATGGCGGGTGACGGTGGAACGGACGCGCGGGTCGGCCACGACCACCATGGCGGTCGGCTTGTTCGGGCGGTAGGCGACCAGGCTTGCGGGCTGCTCGAGGAGAACGGACACCAGGCCTCCTGGGGTTGGGGGACGGGGGCGGCTCGTGGGGGGTGGAGCCGGGACGAACCGTGCTTTCAAGGTCATAGTCGTCTTCGGCAATAAACCTGATGTCCTTTAACGAATGATCACGAAGTGATGAGTAAGAATCCGAACAATTCGGACGCGCGAGCGATCATTCGAAGACCGAACGGTTTCGATCGGCGTCGCAACACTTCCGAAAGTGGCCGTGTCGACAAAGAGACGGGCGTGGGCGGCGGCCGGGAGCCCCCGGCGGGGGCTCAGCGCGACTGCGGCCCCCTCCGCTGCGGCAGCGTCACCACGGACGCGTCCCCCGGAGCGGCCGGCGGCAGCCCCGCGACCTGCGCCAGCAGATCGGACCAGGCGACGAGGTGGGCGGCCGTGTCCGGCACCCCGCCCAGGCCCTCCCGGGGCGTCCAGGAGGCCCGGATCTCGATCTGCGAGGCGGCGGGCCGCGCGGACAGCCCGCCGAAGTAGTGGGAGCTCGCGCGCGTCACCGTGCCGCTCGGCTCGCCGTACGCCAGCCCGCGCGCCGCCAGCGCGCCGGTCAGCCAGGACCAGCACACCTCCGGCAGCAGCGGATCCGCCGCCATCTCCGGCTCCAGCTCCGCGCGCACCAGCGTCACCAGGCGGAAGGCGCCCCGCCAGGCGTCGTGTCCGGCCGGGTCGTGCAGCAGCACCAGCCGGCCGTCGGCCAGATCCTGCTCGCCGTCGACGACCGCCGCCTCCAGCGCATGCGCGTACGGGGCGAGCCGCTTCGGGGCGGGCGCGGGATCCACCTCGATCTGCGGCCGCAGCCGCGCGCCGCGCAGCGCCTCGACAGCGGCCCGGAAGGGCGCCGGGGGCGCGCCCCCCGCTCCCCCCTGCCCGGAGTCCCCTCCGGTCTCCTTCCGGTCGTCCATTCCGCCAGCGCCGTCCGACAGTCGTCCCTGAGCCGCAGCCATGCGGGGAAGATTAAGCGGAACGGGCCCCCGGCGCAGGGAGGGACACCCGAGCCGCCCGGCGGTGTCCGGATCCCGTCCCACGGGCCCTGGGGGCCGGGCGCCCCGGCGGGTCGTGCGAGACTTGCCGGTGTGAGTGCCAACGCAAGCCCGACGGGCCAGACGCCGACCGCGACCCCCGAGCCCGCCAGGAACGAAGCAGTCCAGGAATCGGCCTTCCTCAAGGCGTGCCGGCGCGAGCCCGTGCCGCACACGCCGGTGTGGTTCATGCGGCAGGCCGGGCGCTCACTGCCGGAGTACCGCAAGGTCCGCGAGGGCATCGGGATGCTCGACTCCTGCATGCGCCCCGAGCTGGTCACCGAGATCACGCTCCAGCCGGTGCGCCGCCACCGGGTCGACGCGGCGATCTACTTCAGCGACATCGTCGTCCCGCTCAAGGCCATCGGCATCGACCTCGACATCAAGCCCGGCATCGGCCCGGTCGTCGAGCGGCCCGTGCGCACCCGCGCCGACCTCGCCCGGCTGCGCGACCTCACCCCTGAGGACGTCTCCTACGTCACCGAGGCGATCGGCATGCTGACCCGTGAGCTCGGGTCCACCCCGCTGATCGGCTTCGCGGGCGCCCCGTTCACCCTCGCGAGCTACCTCGTCGAGGGCGGCCCGTCCCGCACGTACGAGAACGCCAAGGCGATGATGTACGGCGACCCCGGGCTCTGGGCCGACCTGCTCGACCGCCTCGCCGACATCACGGCCGCGTTCCTCGAGGTGCAGATCGCGGCCGGCGCCTCCGCCGTCCAGCTCTTCGACTCCTGGGCCGGCGCGCTCGCCCCCTCCGACTACCGGCGCTCGGTGCTGCCCGCCTCGGCGAAGGTGTTCCGCAAGGTCGCCGGCCACGGCGTCCCGCGCATCCACTTCGGCGTCGGCACCGGCGAGCTGCTGGGGCTCATGGGCGAGGCCGGCGCGGACGTCGTCGGCGTCGACTGGCGCGTCCCGATGGACGAGGCCGCCCGCCGGGTCGGCCCCGGCAAGGCGCTCCAGGGCAACCTGGACCCGACCGTGCTGTTCGCCGGCCGGGAGGCCGTCGAGACGAAGGCGCGGGAGGTCCTGGAGGCGGCCGCCGGCCTGGAGGGCCATGTCTTCAACCTCGGCCACGGCGTCATGCCGTCCACCGACCCGGACGCCCTGACCCACCTCGTGGAGTACGTCCACACGCGGACCGCGCGCTGACCCACCGCGTGCGCGCCGCACGCGCGTCGGAACCCGGGAGCGGGGTACTGGGCACCCGGTGCCCGCCACGTCCGCTCCCGGGCACGGGCAGGTGGAGGCCTCATGAGGCTCGAGATGTTCGACCCCGCCCCGATCGGCGTGATCTTCACCCAGGGGCCGGAGCACCGGCTCGCGTACACCAACGCCCTCCACCGGCGGATCTTCGGCGACCGTCCGCTCGGCCGGACGGTCCGCGAGGCCTTCCCCGACCTCGCGCAGTCCGGCTACTTCGACCTCTTCGACCGGGTCCTCGCCACGGGCGCGGCCGAAGTCCTCACCGCCGTGCCCGTCGACCTGGCCTTCCCCGACGCCTCGCACGAGGGCCCGCGCTACTTCACCTTCAGCATCTCCCGCGCCACGATGAGCGACGGCCGGCAGGGCGTGCTCGGCGTGATCGTGGAGGTCACCGAGCAGGTGACCGGCGCGGAACGGATCCGCGTCCTGTCCGAGGAGCGCCGCCGCGCGCTGCAGCGCTACCGCAGTCTGGTGGACGCCGGGTCCCAGGTGGTGTGGGTGACCGGCCCCAAGGGCGGGGTGACCGAGCCGAGTCCCGGCTGGCAGCGGGTGACCGGGCAGAGCTGGGAGGAGTTCCGCGGCGACGGGTGGATCGACGCCGTCCACCCCGACGACCGGGCCGCCGCCGTCGAGTCGTGGCAGCGGGCGCTGGACGAGCAGGCGTCCCGCTGGACCCACACCTACCGGCTGCGGCTGGCCGCCGGCGGCTACCGGCACTTCGCCGTCGACGCCGCGCCGGTGCGCGACGGGGACACGGTGATCGAGTGGGTGGGCACCTGCGCGGACGTCGAGCAGGAGTGGCGGGAGATCCGCCGTGAGGAACTGCTGGTGCGGGCCGCCACCGCCACGGCCGGCATCGTGCGGCTGGAGGAGATGCTCACCGCCCTCGCCGGTGTGATCGTGCCCGACATCACCGACACCTGCATCGTCTACCTGCTGCCGCACGTCCTGCACCGCCCGCCGGGCACCCCGCTCACCGCCGAACGGGTCGCCGCCCTCACCCGTCCGGGGCTGCCGGACCCGCCCCCGCACCGCGAGGAGCACCTGGAGCCCGGCAGCCCGCTGGCCCGCGCCGCCGACCGGCGCAGCCCGCTGCACGCCGTCTTCCCGCCCGGTGAGCCCCCGCCAGGACTCGCTCCGTCCGACGGCGAGACCTGGCTGGCCGAGGACGCCAACAGCGTCGTCCTGCTCCCCGTCGTGGTCGACGGCACCACCGCCGCCCTGGTCACCGTGTCCGTCAGCGGCGACCGCCCGCCCCTGGGCCGGACCGAGATCGAGCTGCTGGGCACGCTCCTGGAGCGGGCCCACGTCCCCCTCCGCAACGCCCTGGAGTACCAGCGCACCCGGCAGGTGGCGCTGGCCCTCCAGCGCAGCCTGCTCACCGATCCGCCCGACGTGCCCGGCCTCGACATCGCCGTCCGCTACCGGCCCAGCACCGCCGCCGCCGAGGTCGGCGGCGACTGGTACGACTCGTTCGTGCTGCGCGACGGCGCCACCGTCCTCACCATCGGCGACGTCTCCGGCCACGACCTGCCCGCCGCCGTCACCATGAGCCAGCTGCGCAACATGCTCCGCGGACTCACCCTGGACCGCCAGGAACCGACCGGCACGATTCTGAGCCGGCTGGACGTCTCCGTGCAGACCCTCTACCTGGAGTGCACCGCGACCTGCGTCCTGGCCCGGGTCGAACGCCCCGCCCCCGGCCGTTTCCAGCTCGCCTACTCCGTGGCGGGACACCCGCCGCCGCTGCTGGTCGGGGCGGACGGCGCCGCGCGCTTCCTGACCGGGGCCCGCTCCCCGATGCTCGGGCTGGACCCCCGGGCCGAGCACACCGGCGCCGTGGAGCCGCTGCGGCCCGGCGCGACCCTGCTGCTGTACACCGACGGGCTGGTGGAGCGCCGCGACGAGGACCTCACGGCCGGCCTGGAGCGGCTGCGCCGGCACGCGACGGCGGCCGTCCACAGCCCGCTGGAGGCCTTCTGCGACGCGCTGCTCGCCGACCAGCTGACCGTGGACAACGACGACGACGTGGCCATGCTGGCCCTGCGCCTGCCCGCGTCCCTCCCGGCCGGGTGAGCGGTGTGCCGGCACGGGCCGGCCCGCGTCCCGGTCACCGTCGCCGCTGCGCGTCCTCGTGCGGCCCCCGCGGGGGACCCGCCGCGCGTGGTGGCCGGAGCGGGCGGGCCGTCGACCGCGGGTCGACGGTGAGGGCGCATCCCAGGGGTGAGACGAGGGAGCGCAGCGCGGCGGCGGAGAGCCTGATCCAGGGGTGGTCCCGGCCGAGGGCCGCCAGCAGCCGTACGGAGGTGGTGAAGGCGACGGCCGTACGGCGCCCGGAGGGAGTGCGGAAGAAGCAGGTCACGAGGTAGCCGCGTTCCGGACGGACGGGTACGTACAGCGGACCGTCCGGCACGTCGGGCGCGGCCCCGGGGCCGTTTCGGGGATCCGTCACGCTTCACCTCACCGGCGTGAAGTCCCGCGCTCCGATGAACTCCGGTCGCCGGACCGGCGCCGCGAAGGGCTCGACGGCCGTGTTCTCGACGCTGTTGAAGACGATGAAGACGTTGCTGCGGGGGAAGGGGGTGATGTTGTCGCCGGAGCCGTGCATGGCGTTGCAGTCGAACCAGGTGGCCGAGCCGGCCTTGCCGGTGAACAGCCTGATGCCGTACTCCGCGGCCATCTTCGTCAGCGCCTCGTCGGAGGGGGTGCCGGCGTCCTGCATCTGCAGGGACTTCTTGTAGTTGTCCTTCGGCGTGGCCCCCGCGCAGCCGAGGAACGTCTTGTGCGATCCCGGCATGATCATGAGGCCGCCGTTGGTGTCGTGGTTCTCGGTGAGCGCGATCGAGACCGAGACGGTGCGCATGCGCGGCAGGCCGTCCTCGGCGTGCCAGGTCTCGAAGTCGGAGTGCCAGTAGAAGCCGCTGGCGCCGAAGCCGGGCTTGACGTTGATCCGGGACTGGTGGACGTAGACGTCGGAGCCGAGGATCTGCCGGGCGCGGCCGACGACCCGCTCGTCGCGCACCAGCTTCGCGAAGACCTCGCTGATCTTGTGCACTTCGAAGACGGAGCGGATCTCCTTGGACTTCGGCTCGACGATGGAGCGCTCGTCGGCGCGGATCTTCGGGTCGCCGGTCAGCCGCTCCAGCTCGCGCCGGTACTCGTCGACCTCGTCCGGTGCGATGAGCTGGTCGACGGCGAGGAAGCCGTCGCGCTCCAGGGCCCGCAGGTCGGCGGCCGGGACGGGGCCGGGGGTGTCGGGGGAGGCCCAGACGACCGGGTCCTTGCGGGGGGTGGCCACCTCGGTGGCGCCGCGGGTGGGGTAGAGGTCGGTGACGTGCGGGGCGGTGGTCGTGGTCACGGTGACTCACACCTCCTCGGTGAGCAGGGGGTAGACGCCGTTCTCGTCGTGGTCCTCGCGTCCGGTGACGGGCGGGTTGAAGACGCAGATGCAGTGGAAGTCCTCCTTGACCTTGAGCGTGTGCCGCTCGTGGCCGTCGAGGAGGTACATGGTCCCGGGGGTGATGGTGTGGGTCTTGCCGGTCTCGTGGTCGGTCAGTTCGGCCTCGCCCCGGGTGCAGACGACGGCCTCGATGTGGTTGGCGTACCACATCGACGTCTCCGTGCCCGCGTACAGGATCGTCTCGTGCAGGGAGAAGCCGACCTTCTCCTTGGCGAGGACGATGCGCTTGCTCTCCCAGGTGCCGGACGCCGATTTCACGTGCCGGTCGGTGCCTTCGATCTCCTTGAACGAACGCACGATCACGGTGGTGTCACCTTTCTTCCTTCTTCCGCGGGCGGGACCGATCGCCCGCGCGACCCGTGGCGCCGTGCGCGCTCAGTGGCGAGGGGCCCGCGGCGAAGGACCGGTCTCCCGCACCGCCCGGGCGAACAGTGCGATCCCCTCCTCGAGTTCCTCGTCGCCGACGGTCAACGGCGGGAAGAGTTTCGCGACTTCGTCCTCGGGGCCCGACGTCTCCAGGAGCAGCCCCAGTTCGAAGGCGCGGGCGCAGACGCGGGAGGCGCGTGCGGCGTCGGCGAACTCCACACCCCACGCCAGGCCACGGCCGCGCACGCCGGAGGCGCGGACCTGCCCCTCGGCGGCGACGGCGTCCAGGGCCTGCCCGATCTCCTCGCCGCGGGCCAGGGTCTGCTTCTCCAGCCCGCCGTCGCGCCAGTACTCCTCCAGCGCGGCGGTGGCCGTCACGAAGGCCGGGTTGAAGCCGCGGAAGGTGCCGTTGTGCTCCCCGGGTTCCCAGACGTCCAGTTCGGGCCGGAACAGGGTCAGCGCCATCGGCAGCCCGTAGCCGCTGATGGACTTCGACAGGGTGACGACGTCCGGCGTGATGCCGGACTCCTCGAAGGAGAAGAACGCTCCGGTGCGGCCGCAGCCCATCTGGATGTCGTCGACGATCAGGAGCATGTCGTGGCGCCGGCACAGCTCGGCGAGATCACGCAGCCACTCGGCCCGCGCCACGTTGATCCCGCCCTCGCCCTGCACCGCCTCCACGATCACGGCCGCGGGGGTGTCCAGGCCGGAACCCCCGCCCTCCAGCGACCGCTCGAGCCACGAGAAGCCGGACGTCCGGTCGTCCAGCGGGTCGTCGAAGGGCATGGGGGTGGCGTGCACCAGCGGAACGCCCGCGCCCGCCCGCTTGAAGGCGTTGCCGGTGACGGCGAGGGAGCCCAGCGACATGCCGTGGAAGGCGTTGGTGAAGAAGACGACGGATTCCCGGCCCTTCACCTTGCGGGCCAGCTTCAGGGCCGCCTCGACGGCATTGGTTCCGGCGGGCCCCGGGAACATCACCTTGTACGGCAGTTCGCGCGGCTCGAGCACGATCTCCTGGAAAGTCTCGAGGAAAGTCCGCTTGGCGACCGTCGACATGTCGAGGGCGTGAGTGACGCCGTCCTTGTCGAGATAGTCGAGGAGTGCCCGTTTGAGGACCGGATTGTTGTGCCCGTAGTTCAGTGCGCCCGCACCGGAGAAGAAGTCCAGGTACGGTCGGCCGTTCTCGTCGTACAGCCGGCTTCCGCTGGCGCGGTCGAATATGACGGGCCAGTTGCGGAGATAACTGCGCACTTCGGACTCGAGCGTTTCGAAGACGTCCCGGTCGGAATCGACGAATGCCATGGGGACTCGCTCCTCCGGAGGGGAAAGGGGAAGGAAGGGGGAGAAGGGGAGGGAAAGG
Source organism: Streptomyces sp. 12E (assembly GCF_055633275.1). Lineage (NCBI taxonomy): Bacteria > Bacillati > Actinomycetota > Actinomycetes > Kitasatosporales > Streptomycetaceae > Streptomyces > Streptomyces sp. 12E. The sequence continues at coordinate 5,889,367 of NZ_JBVNCJ010000001.1, forward strand.
GAGGGAAGGGGAATACCGGTTTCGTCGGTCACGCCCACTGCCGGCGCAGCGGGCCGATGCGGTACAGGAACTCGGTCTCATGGGCGTCGGGAAAAAGCTCCGCGGGGAACAGCACATTCCTTTCGAGCGGCGCCGCGTGCCGCTCGGCGAACGACCGGAACAGCCGGTCCGACGCGGTGTTGTCCGCGCTGATGGTCGTCTCCAGGTACCGGAGGGCGCCGCCGGCCGCCAACCGGGCGGCGAGGTGGTCCAGCAGGGCACTGGCGACGCCGTGTCCCCGTCGCTCCCGATCCACGGCGATCTGCCAGACGGCGAGGGTGCCGGGCTGCTCGGGGCGGTGGAACCCCGTGACGAACCCGACCGGCGCGCCACCGTTCTGCAAAGCCACCGCGGACGTGCGGGCGAATTCCCTGAACCACAGCAGGTAACTGTAGGAGGAGTTCACGTCGAGCACCCCGGAATCGCGGGCGATGCGCCATGCCGCGGACCCGTTCTCGACCGTGGGAGCTGTCATGACCAGTGTGTCCATGAAACACACCCCGCTCTCCCCGTGCGAACCGACCTCTGCGGTTGATTGCGCCCGGATTGACTCGCGTGTCTTCCGTGTCCGCCGGGATTTCCCGCTCCGGTGGGGCGCCTGCCCCGCGGGGAGCGCCCATGTCCCGGCTGTCCGTGTGGGAACGCAGGTCGAACGCCACCGGACCGATGCTACGTCCGTGAGGCTGCGGAAGACCAGACGGGTAGGCCCGTTTAAATGCGAGGAACAGGGAAACCCCCTCGCCGGTCGCGGGGAAACCGGAAAAGCGCGGCTTGTTCCACGAGGCCTTTCCGTGGAGGGCGGCGGAATTCTATCAATCGGCGCCCGGATCGGCGAGGCGGAACGGCCCGGCGCACCGCGGAACGGCGCTTCCCGGGCGCGGCGGGCGCCTACCGGGCCCGCCGGCCGAAGAGGACGCCGCGCGGCTCGGGCGGCGGGGGAGTGCCGGGCTTGAGCGGCCAGGCGAGCAGCATGCCGGCCACGAAGCCGACGACGTGCGCCGCGTACGCCACCGTCCCGGCGTCGGCGACGCCCCGGCCCGACGAGTACACCGCCTGGAGCACGAACCACAGGCCCAGCACGATCCAGGCCGGCAGCCGCAGCGGCAGGAAGATCAGGAACGGCACCAGCACCCAGACCCGCGCCTTCGGATACAGCACCAGATAGGCGCCCAGTACCCCGGCGACGGCCCCGGAGGCGCCGATCAGGGGCTCGCCCGAGCCGGCGTCGAGCAGGGCGAAGCCGTACGAGGCGGCGTAACCGCAGACGAGGTAGAAGAGCAGGAAGCGCACGTGCCCCATGCGGTCCTCGACGTTGTTGCCGAAGATCCACAGGAAGAGCATGTTGCCCAGCAGATGCAGCCAGCCGCCGTGCAGGAACATCGCCGTCAGGACGCTCAGCTCCGGCGACTTGTCGTAGCCCGGCGGGCCGATCACGCACCCGGGCCCCTGCGGTCCCACCCCGGTGCCGCCCGTGGGCACCAGGTCCGGCATCCGGTGGTGGATCAGCTCCCGCGGCACCACCGCGTAGCGGTCCAGGAACGCCTGGAGACGGCACAGGTCGGCCAGATCGCTCCCGCCGGTCAGCGAACCGACGACCCCCGGTGTGAGGGCGACGAAGACGACGACGTCGGCGGCGAGGAGCGCGTACGTCACCCAGGGGGTGCGCCGCGCCGGGTTCACGTCATGGACGGGGATGACCACGTCCCCACTAGTGCCCGGACGGCGGTCGGTGAATCCGCGACGCCGCTGAACACCGCCGTCCGGCCGTGCGTATGACTCGTCGACCGCCCGCGGCCCGGGGAAGGGGCCGCGGGGCCGACGTGAGGAGACTGGCGATGAACGACCGAGCGACTCCCGCGATGCACGCCCTGCCCGACGGCGAGGCCGAGCTCACGCTCGTGGTGCGCCTCCCGTGGGAGGACGTCGCCCGGCTCGGCCAGGAGGCGGGGCGGCTCGCCTCGCAGACGCGGCGGCCGGTGACGCTGGACGAGGCGGTGAGCCACCGGTTGCGTTCCGTGCGGGGGGCCGCGCACGCGAAGCCGACGGCGCAGGCGCCGGTTCCGGACGCCGGCGCGTCGGTGTCGTCGCTGCCGTCGCGCCCCCCGGCGGAGCAGGCGCGGCAGGCGGTCGAGAGGATCAACGGGACGGCGTGAGGGCTGTTGCGGCGGCGCCGTGGGCGCGGGGCCGTGTGCGGAGTGCGCGTCCGCCGCGGCCGGCCGCGCCCACGCGGCGGGGCCGCGCACCGGCTCGGCCCCGCGCCCCTCGTCACCAGGCGGGCCCGATCTTCGCCGTCGCCTTGCGGGCCGCCACCAGGACCGGGTCCCAGACCGGGGAGAAGGGCGGGGCGTAGCCCAGGTCCAGGGCCGTCATCCGTTCCACCGTCATGCCAGCCGTGAGGGCGACCGCCGCGATGTCGACGCGTTTGCCCGCGCCCTCCCGGCCGACGATCTGGACGCCGAGGAGCCGGCCGGTGCGCAGTTCGGCGAGCATCTTCACCGTCATGGGGGAGGCGTCCGGGTAGTAGCCCGCGCGGCTGGTCGACTCGATGGTGACCGCCTCGAACCGCAGGCCCACGCGGCGGGCGTCCTTCTCCCGCAGCCCGGTGCGCGCGATCTCCAGGTCGCACACCTTGCTGACCGCCGTGCCGACCACGCCCGGGAAGGTGGCGTAGCCGCCGCCGACGCCCGCGCCGATGATCTGGCCGTGCTTGTTGGCGTGCGTGCCCAGCGGGATGTGCCGCTGCTGTCCGGAGACCAGGTCGAGGACCTCCACGCAGTCGCCGCCGGCCCAGACGTTCTCGTGTCCGCGCACCCGCATCGACCGGTCGGTGAGCAGTCCGCCGTGTTCTCCGAGGGGGAGTCCGGCGGCCCGCGCGAGGGCCGTCTCGGGGCGCACCCCGATGCCGAGCACGACGACGTCCGCCGGATACTCGGCGTCCCCGGTGACGACCGCCCTCACCCCGCCGTCGTCCCCCGTGAGCAGCCCGGTGACCTCGGCGTCGTTCACCATGGTGATGCCCATGCCCTCCATGGCCTCGCGCACCAGGCGCCCCATGTCGGGGTCGAGGGTCGCCATGGGCTCCTCGCCGCGGTTGACGACCGTCACCTCGTAGCCGCGTTTGATCATCGCCTCGGCCATCTCCACGCCGATGTAACCCGCTCCGACGACCACCGCGCGGCGCCCGCGCGTGCGGGACAGCGTGTCGAGGAGGGCCTGTCCGTCGTCGAGGGTCTGCACGCCGTGCACCCCGGGGGCGTCCATGCCGGGCAGCTCCGGGCGGATCGGCCGCGCGCCGGTCGCGATCACCAGTTTGTCGTACGACGTCCAGGACTCGGCGCCGGAGCCGACGTCCCGCGCGCGTACCCGTCCGCGGTCGAGGTCGATCTCCGTGACCTCGGTGCGCAGCCGCAGGTCGATGTCCCGCGCGCGGTGCTCCTCGGCGGTGCGCGCGATCAGCCGGTCCCGGTCGGGGACGTCGCCGCCCACCCAGTAGGGGATGCCGCACGCCGAGAAGGAGGTGAAGTGACCGCGTTCGAACGCCACGATCCCCAGTTCGTCCGGGCCCTTCAGCCGACGGGCCTGTGACGCCGCGGACATCCCCGCGGCGTCACCGCCGATCACCACCAGGCGTTCCCGCGCACCGCGCGCATCGCTCGTGTTCATGCGCACACGCTACGGCGGCGGGGGGACGCAGGGCCCGCCCGAGGGTCCTTCAGCCCTCCCCGCCCCCGTCGGACGCCCGGCGGGACGTCGACGACGGCGCCGGCGGGGCCGCCGGCAGCGGGCCCGGGGCGCCCGTCACGGGCGCCGGCTCCGGCCGCCGCGGCAGCCGGGGGCGTACGGCCTTCTGCCACAGCAGGGCGAGGAGCGCCGCCACCACCGCGAACGGCAGCACCGCGCCGAACGCCACCGCCAGCCAGCGCAGCATCGTCACGAACGCGTCCCAGCCGCCCGCGAGGGCGTCCGTGAAGCCGGGACCGTCGTCGTCCCGCGCGGCCTCCACCGGCGTCCCGGACAGGGACAGGGTGATGGTGGCCAGACCCGTGCGGTCCTTCAGGGACGCCTGCTGGGCGAGCAGGGCCTCCAGGTCGGCCTGGCGGCTGCTCAGCTCGCCCTCCAGGGTGACCACGTCACTGAGCTTGCCGGCCCGGTCCATCAGCTCGCGGATGCGGGCCACGCTGGCCCGCTGGGTCGTGATCCGGCTCTCCACGTCGACCACCTGGTCGGTGACGTCCCGCGCCTTGGCGCTGCGCTCGAGGAGCTCGCCCGTGCCCGCCAGGTCGGCGAGGACCTCGTCGTACTTCCCGACGGGCACGCGCAGCACCACACGCGTGTGCTCGTGGCCCTCCTCGTCCCGGTCGGTGGTCTCGTCGCCGACGTAGCCGCCCGCGTCCCCGGCCGTCGCCCGGGCCTCCTCCAGCGCCTTCGGGACGTCCTTCACCCGCACGGTCAGGGAGGCGGTGCGGATGATGTGGTGCGCGGTGGCCTTCGGCGGCGCGGTCGCCCTCGCGCCGTCCGCCGAACCGCCCGGGGCGCCCTGCTCCGCGTCCCCCCGGGCCGCCTCCTGCCCGTACGCCGGCGCGGCGGCCTTGTCGGCGGCCCCGGACCCGGCGGAGTCGTCGCTCGCGCCGCTGCACCCGCCGACGGCGAGGGCCGCCGCCAGCAGCACTCCGGACAGGGCGTGGACGGGTCGTACGGATCGTCGTGTGCGCATGTGGGGCTCCCCCGGGTGGTGATGACCGACGTTCCTTCGACGCGGGAGGGGAGCGGGACGTTGGCGCCGGACGGTCCCGATGCGGTCACGGTAGGGACTCGACAGGGCCACATGGCCCTGGCGGACGTGCCGGCGGCGTTTGAGAAGGTGGGAGGCATGAGCGGATCACACACGGGCCCCGGGCGGCACGTCGTCGTCGTCGGGGCCGGAATCGCCGGGCTGGCCGCCGCCCACCGGCTGCGGGAGCACGGGGCGCGGGTCACCGTGCTGGAGGCCTCGGACCGGGTCGGCGGCAAGCTGCTGCCGGGAGAGATCGCGGGCGCGCGCGTCGACCTCGGCGCCGAGTCGCTGCTGGCCCGCCGCCCCGAGGCGGTGGAGCTCGCCCGCGCGGTGGGCCTCGCCGACCGGCTCCGGCCGCCGGCCACCGCCACCGCCTCGCTGTGGACCCGCGGCGCCCTGCGTCCCATGCCCAAGGGCCACGTCATGGGCGTGCCCGGTACCGCCGAAGCCCTCGCCGGCGTCCTGTCCGAGGAGGGGCTGGCCCGCATCGGGCGCGACGCCGACCTGCCCCGCACCGAGGTCGGCGACGACGTGGCCGTCGGTGAGTACGTGTCCGCGCGCGTCGGCCGCGAGGTCGTCGACCGCCTGGTGGAGCCCCTGCTCGGCGGGGTGTACGCGGGCGACGCGTACCGCATCTCGATGCGCTCGGCGGTCCCGCAGCTCTTCGAGGCCGCCCGCACCCACACCTCCCTCACCGAGGCGGTCCGCGACATCCAGGCCAGGTCCGCCGCCTCGGCGCGGACCGGCCCCGTCTTCACGGGCATCGCCGGCGGAGTGGGCACCCTCCCGCTCGCGGTCGCCGACGCGCTGCGGGCGGGCGGCGCGGAGATCCTCACCGGCACGCCGGCCACGGAGCTGCGCCGGGAGACGCGGGACGGCTGGCGGGTCGTCGCCGGGGACCGCGTCCTGCACGCCGACGCGGTCGTCGTCGCCGTCCCCGCCCCGGCCGCCGCCGGCCTGCTGCGCGCCGAGGCGCCCGGCGCCGCCGCCGAGCTCTCCGGCGTCGAGTACGCCTCCATGGCGCTGATCACCCTCGCCTACCGCCGCGCGGAGACCGCTCTGCCCGAGGGCAGCGGGTTCCTGGTGCCGCCCGTCGACGGGCACACCATCAAGGCGTCCACCTTCGCCTCCGCCAAATGGGGCTGGATCGCCGAGGAGAACCCGGACCTGGTCGTCCTGCGCACCTCCGTGGGCCGCCACGGCGAGACGGAGATCCTCCGCCGCGACGACGACGGCCTCGTGGAGGTCTCCCGGCACGACCTGAAGGCCGCCGTCGGCCTGGACGCCACTCCGGTCGCCACCCGCGTCACCCGCTGGCAGGACGGACTGCCCCAGTACCCCGTCGGCCACCATGCGCGCGTGGCCCGCGTCCGCGAGCACCTCGCGGGCCTCGCCGGGCTCGCCGTGTGCGGCGCGGCCTACGACGGCGTCGGCGTCCCCGCGTGCATCGCGAGCGCGCACGCCGCCGCCGACCAGATCCACGGTGACCTGCGCGCGGTACAGCGGCTCACCGCCCACCCGGTGCAAAGCCTCCACGGAGGAGCAGGAGAATGAGGGACATGAGCGACGACACCACCCCCGCACCCGACCGGATCCCGAACAAGGGCAAGCTGGCCAAGGACCTCAACGAGGTCATCCGCTACACCCTCTGGTCCGTCTTCAGGCTGAAGGACGTCCTGCCGGAGGACCGCACCGGGTACGCCGACGAGGTCCAGGAGCTGTTCGACCAGCTCGCCGCCAAGGACGTCACCGTCCGCGGCACCTACGACCTGTCGGGCCTGCGCGCGGACGCCGACCTCATGATCTGGTGGCACGCCGAGACCGCCGACCAGCTCCAGGCGGCCTACAACCTCTTCCGCCGCACCAGGCTGGGCCGCGCCCTGGAGCCGGTCTGGTCGAACATGGCGCTGCACCGGCCCGCCGAGTTCAACCGCTCGCACATCCCGGCGTTCCTCGCCGACGAGACGCCCCGCGCCTACGTGAGCGTCTACCCCTTCGTGCGCTCCTACGACTGGTACCTGCTGCCCGACGAGGACCGCCGGCGCATGCTCGCCGACCACGGCAAGATGGCCCGCGGCTACCCGGACGTGCGCGCCAACACGGTCGCCTCGTTCTCGCTGGGCGACTACGAGTGGATCCTCGCCTTCGAGGCCGACGAGCTGGACCGGATCGTCGACCTCATGCGCCACCTGCGCGGCTCGGAGGCCCGGATGCACGTCCGCGAGGAGGTCCCGTTCTTCACGGGCCGCCGCAAGGACGTCGCGGAACTGGTCGCGGGCCTGGCCTGATCAGACGGCGGGCCGGTCCTCCCCGGCCCGCCGCTCCTCCGGCGCCGGCTCCGGTTCCGGGTGCGGTGCGCACGAGGCGCGCCGCCCCGGGACGCGGCCGTCCAGCAGGTACGCCTCCAGATGGCCGTGCACACAGGCGTTGGCCCCGCCCACGAGGCCGTGGCTGCCGGCGTCCCGCTCGGTCACCAGCGCCGATCCCGCCAGCCGCCGGTGCAGCTCCAGGGCGCCGTCGTACGGGGTGGCCGCGTCCCGCTCCGCCGCCAGGATCAGCGTCGGCGGCAGCTCACCGCCGCCCGCGCGCACGTCCAGCGGCCGCTGCCGGGGCGCCCGCCAGTAGGCGCACGGCAGGTTGGTCCACACATTGCCCCAGGTCTCGAAGGGCGCGCGGCGCGCGAGCCGGGTGTTGTCCCGGTCCCACACCGCCCAGTCCGTCGGCCAGGGCGCGTCGTTGCACTCCACGGCGAGGTACACCGCCCGCGCGTTCTCCGCCTCCGCCGCCGCCTCCGGGTACTCCTGGGCCTGTTCGACCAGCGGCGCGGGATCGCCCTTCAGGTACGCCGACAGCGCGTGCGCCCGGTGCGGCCAGTGGTCGTCGTAGTACCCGGCCTTCAGGAACGCCGCCTGCAACTGCTCAGGACCGACCTTCCCGCCGGCCGGTTCCTCCGCCAGCCGCGCACGGGCCCTGTCGTAACCGGCCTGCACCTCGCGTGCCGTGTCCCCCAGCCCGTACACGCCGTCGTGCCGGGCGACCCAGGCCCGGAAGTCCGCCCAGCGGTCCTCGAACGCCGCCGACTGGTCGAGGTTGTTGCGGTACCAGATCCGCTCCGGGTCCGGGTTCACCGCCGAGTCGAACACCATCCGCCGTACGTGCGAGGGGAACAGCGTGGCGTACAGCGCCCCGAAGTACGTGCCGTACGACGAGCCCAGGAACGTCAGCCGGTCCTCGCCGAGCGCGGCGCGCAGGACGTCCAGGTCGCGGGCGTTGTTGAGCGAGTTGTAGTGCCGCAGCGCGTCGCCGTTGCGCTCGGCGCAGCCCCGCGCGTACGCCTCGGCCCGCGCGACGCGCTCCCGCTTGTCCGCCGGCGAGGGGTGGACCGGAGCCTTCGAGGGGCCCTTGAAGAACGTCGCCGGGTCCGTGCAGGACAGCGGCGCCGAACGGCCCACTCCGCGCGGGGCGTAGCCGACGAGGTCGTACGCCGCGGCGAGGCGCTTCCACCCGGGCAGTGCGCCCATCATGGGGAAGTACATGCCGGTGGCGCCCGGTCCGCCCGGGTTGTGGACCAGGGCCCCCTGCCGGGGCACCTCGCGCTCGCTGTCCCCGGGGTCCTTCCCGGTGGCCCGGGCGCGGCTGACGGTGAGTTCGATCTGCTCGCCGTCGGGGCGGGCGTAGTCGAGCGGGACGCGCAGCGTGCCGCACCGGACGGTGTCCGGCAGTTCCTGCCCGGCGGGGCAGGCGCCGAAGTCGATGCCCCGGGCCGCGGCCCGCGCGGCGGCCGTCGCGGTGCCGCGCAGCTCGGCGTCGGCGGGTCCCGCGCCGGCCGGCGCGGCGGCCAGGGTGGTGAGCAGCAAGGACCCGGCGGCCACGTGGACGGCGGCGGCAGTTCTCATCGACGGACGATCCCTTCGGTGCACGGTGGCGACAAAAGGGATGTTTCGCCCGGCGTTGGCCTGAGGCAAGCACCGCACGCCGGGGTGTCGGCGTCAATGCCCCCCAGGAGGCACCCGGTGGGCGAAGGCCGCGCGCAGTTCCGGCTCGCCCACCGCGCGGATGCCGTGCACCGCGACGGAGGTGAGGTACGCACGGTCGTCACCGGCGTCTCCGGCGTCGCGGGGCAGCGCGCCCAGCAGACGCTGACCGGCCGGGGAGGCCCACGGCGAGTACGGGTGGACCTCGAACCGCGCGATGGCCAGACAGCCCAGCGTGAGGAGCAGCGGCAGCGCGAACCACAGCGCGACCAGCAGGCGCGGCATCTCCGACGGGACGGGCATGAGCAGGGCGGCCGTCGCCAGTCCCGCCACGGCCGGCACGGCGAGCCGTACCTGCCGCACCGCCCCGGCGACGGTCGTCCCACCGCCGTCGGGTACCGCCAGCCCGGCGCCGACCAGCCGTTCGGCGATCCCGCGCACGGCGTCCGCGGTCGCCGCGGCGGCCCGCACCGGCGCGATCGGCGACTGCCCCTGAGGCCCTATCGCCCCTATCACCGACCGCTCCATCTCGTCCCGCCCGCACGGATCGACGACCGTGGCCCAGCCGGTGTGCGCCAGCAGCAACCGCCGCTGACGGGCCATCGAGACGAGCGTGAGGTCGGCGACCCGCCCGGGACCACCGGAGAGGAACGCGGCCTCGTACAGCGTCAGACCGCGCCCCGCCCCCGCGTCGGGGCCGGCCGCGGCGGCGCCGCGCACGGCGGCCAGACACAGCCGCAGACACGTCACACCGGCGACGGCCCAGGCCAGGAGCAGAAGGGGGACCCAGAACATGAGTCGTTTGTAAACGCGTGCTCGCGACAACACCATGCCTTGTTCACGATCCGGGACGGAGTGTTGTGCGTATGTGACGTTCCGCTCGGATTGTCGGGCACCGGCGGTCAACGCCGCAGCAGCACCCGCCGGGTGGCCCGCGCCAGCCGCACCGCAGGCCGGTGCGACCGCGGCTCCGGTCCGGACCGCTCCAGCCACCACTCCCGCAGCGCGCGCCGCGCCGACGCGTCCCGCGGCCGCCCGGCCAGCACGTGCTCGGCGAAGTCCAGCGCGTCCCGCCGGTAGCCGCCGGTCATCGGCCGCGTCCGCGCGTACGCGAGGAAGGCGGCCCGGTACCCGTCCCCGAGGATCACCGGCAGTTCGGGCGCGACCTTGGCGACGACGTCGGCCCGCTTGGCGGCGAGCGCCCGCGCCTGCACGCCCATCCGCACCCGGTCGAACCCCTCCGGTACGGGCGCCTGGGCCACCAGCGCGGACAGCACCGCCGTCTGCGCGAGCGCGAGCCGCTCCCGGGCGGCGCCGAGGGAGCCCCGCCGCGGCTCGGGGCGGACGCCCGTGACCGGCGCCGCGCCCGCGCCCCGGCGCCGCGCCCCCTCCTCGACCGCGTGCCGGATCGCGCCCAACTCCCGCTCCATCTCCTCCGCTTCCGGGAAGTTCTCGTCCCGCTCCAGCAGCACGCCGGGAGGGGAGACCCGGGAGGCGAGGTCGGTGAGGACGTCGAGCACGGGCCGCGGAACGGGGTGGGCGTGGCTGTCGTGCCACACGCCGTCCCGCTCGAACCCGCCCGCGACATGGACGTACGCGATGGCCTCCAGGGGCAGTCCGGCGAGCGCCTCGGCCGGGTCCTCGCCCCGGTTGACGTGGTTGGTGTGCAGGTTGGCGACGTCGACGAGGAGCCGTACGCCGGTCCGGTCGGCCAGCTCGTACAGGAACTGCCCCTCGGTCATCTCCTCGCCCGGCCACGAGAACAGCGCGGCGATGTTCTCCACGGCGAGCGGCACGGGCAGCGCCTCCTGTGCGATGCGGACGTTCTCGCACAGCACGTCGAGGGCGTCACGGGTGCGCGGCACGGGCAGCAGGTGCCCGGCCTCGACCGGCGACGAGGCGGTCAGCGCCCCGCCCGCCCGGACGAACGCGATGTGCTCGGTGACGAGCGGCGACCCGAGCGCCCCCACCCGCTCGGCGAGGGCGGCCAGCCGCCCCTCGTCGGGCCGCTCGGCCCCGCCCAGACCCAGCGAGACCCCGTGCGGCACGACGGTCACCCCGCGCTCCCGCAACCGCACCAGCGACTCGGGCAGATGCCCCGGGCAGACGTTCTCGGCCACGACCTCGACCCAGTCGATCCCCGGCATGCCCTCGACGGCCTCCGCGATCTCCGGCCGCCACCCGATCCCCGTCCCCAACCGCACCATCGTCCCCTCCTCCACCGGTGTGTCCGGCCCCCGTAGGTGAGGGGGATATGGCCCCCCGGCACACCCCCGAACCGCGCCCCGGCCACCTTCAGAGGAACATTTGAGGTTGGGCGCGCGCCGGCCGGGCGAAGCCGGCGAGCACCCGGAAGCCGTCCTCCCGGAGTCCGGTCCGCGGATCGACATGGTGCAGCAGACCGGCCCCGGGGTGGTGGGCGGCCACGCACGCCCGGTCGAGCTCGCTCCGCTCGTCGTCCACCCAGGCGAACGGGCGCCCGTCGGCGTACTCCACGAGCGGACCGGTCTTCCAGCGCACTCCGTCGGGCCGCTCCCGGAGCAGGGCGTCGCCGAAGGCGACGAAGGACAGCGCGGGCAGCCCGGGCCGGGGTCCGATCCACCGGTTGGCGTCCCCCATCCAGGTCGTCGCCCAGCACAGCTCGTACCCGAGCCGGAGGAGAGCCGGCCCGTGCTCCGGCTCGAGCCACACGCGCAACGGCCGCCGGCGCGACGACAGCCGGCCCCCGCTCCACCGGCACCCTGAGCGTGACGTGCCCGGCGGGGTGCCTCTCCGGCCTGATTTCACGAGCAGTTCCCTGCTCCGTATCGCCGATGCCGCCACCGCCTCTCCGCCCGTTCGGCTCCGCCCCCGACCGGACCCGCCGGGCGGCCCGACGTGTGTCAGGATGCGGTGAACTGACGTTCGGGGGAGAAGCGTTCGGCGGGGGACGGCATGGAGCAAGGGGAGCGGGAGGGGCGCCGGGCGGTGCCCGGGGCGGCGGTCGCCGCCGGGGTCGTCGGGGCGCTGGCCCTGGCCGCCCTCGTGCTGCGGCCCGCCGAAGGGCTGCTGCACTCCGGCAAGGGGCCGCTCGGCCACTGGGGCTTCGTCACGATCGGGGCGTCCCTCACCTGGACGGTGGGGGTCATGTACGCCGTCGGGCACCTTCGCCGCCGGGTCGGCGCCGACCTCACCGGGCTGCCGCCGGGCGAGGAGCGGCTGCGGCGGGCCGCCGTGCCGCTGCTGCTCGCCGGGCCGGGCGTCATCGGCGTCCTGGCCCTGGTCCTGCACCGGTTCGACCAGGACAGCACACCGGCGGACCCGTCGGCGGACCCGCCGGAGGGCCTGCGGTCGCAGCCGCCCCCCACACCGCCGGTCCTCGGCGGACCGACGCCCGGCGAGGGGGCGGGGAGCGGACCGTCCGTGCCGCTGCACCTCCTGCTCGGCCTGCTGGCCGCGGTCGTCCTCGTGGTCGTCACGGTGGCCGTCGTACGGCGACTGCGACGGCCCGGGCTTGCGGTGCCGTCGCGCCCCGGCCCCGCGGACGCCCCGGCGGAGGAGGACGACGCGCGTCTGCTCCTGTCCGCCGTACGCTCGGGCCGGCGCGCCCTGGCCGACACCGGTGACGCCCGGGCGGCCGTCATCGCCTGTTACGCCGCGATGGAGGAGGCCCTCGTCGCGTCCGGCGTGCCGCGGCGCGCCTCCGACAGCCCCTCCGACCTGCTCACCCGCGCCGCCGGCGCCGGCCTCGCCCCGACTCCGGCCGCGCCGCGTCTCACCGGGCTGTTCCACGAGGCCCGTTACTCCTCCCACCCGATGGGCGCCCCGCACCGCGAGGCCGCGGCCGACGCCCTGGAGGAGATCGCCGCGCTGCTCCAGGACCGGGAGGCCGCGCGGTGAACCGGCCCACGGACCCGACTTCGGGGCGGGACGCGCTCACGCTGCGCCGGCTCGGGCTGCTCGGCGGCGCGGTCGCCGGGTCCGGCGTCCTGCTCGTCCTGCTCCTCGACGGGCCCGGGGCGGCCGGCGCCGTGGTGACCGTGCTCGTCGTCGCGGCGCTGGCCCTCGCCCGGTACGTCGCAGGGGCGGACGCCTTCGACTCCGGACGACGGGGCGAGGTGCGGCTGTTGCGGACGCGGGCGCCGGGCATGGGCGAGTGGCGACGGAACGTACGGACCGCCACGGGCTCCGACGGCGCCCTCTACTACCGCGCGGTGCTCCGGCCCGAACTGCGCCGCCTGTTCGCCGCCGCGCTCGCCGAGCACCACCATGTCTCCCTCGAGCACCAGCCTCAGCGCGCCGCCGAGCTGATCGGGCCCGAGCTGTGGCCGTGGCTGGGGCACGAGCCGCCCCGGACCGGACCCGACGGCGACGTCCCCCTGGACGTGCTGCGCCGTCTCGTCGACCGGCTCGAGGCGCTCGGCGCACCCCGCACACGCACCCTCCGCACCCGTAAGGAAGAAACCACGTGACGAGTCCCTCCACGCCCCGGCCCCGCACCGCGGAGCAGGTCGGCGAGCAGGCCGGTGCCGTACTGCGCGAGATCGGCCGTGCCGTCGTCGGCAAGTCGGACGCCCTCGAACTCGTGATGCTGGCCGTGCTGGCCGGCGGGCACGTCCTCGTCGAGGACCTGCCGGGGCTCGGCAAGACGCTCCTCGCACGGTCCTTCGCCACCACGCTCGGCCTGGACTTCCGCCGGATCCAGTTCACCCCCGACCTGCTGCCGTCGGACGTCACCGGAACGCCGCTGTACGACCGGCGCACCGGCGAGATGGTGTTCCACCCCGGCCCGGTCTTCACGCACCTCCTGCTCGCCGACGAGATCAACCGGACGCCGCCCAAGACACAGGCCGCACTGCTCGAGGCGATGGCCGAGTCGCAGGTGACCGTGGACGGCGAGACCCGGCCGCTCGCCGACCCGTTCCTGGTGATCGCGACCGCCAACCCGGTGGAGTACGAGGGCACCTACTCCCTGCCCGAGGCCCAGCTCGACCGGTTCCAGCTGCGGGTGCGGATGGGGTACCTGACCGCGGGGGAGGAGCTGGCGATGCTGCGGGCCCGGATCGACCGGGCCGCGCCCGAGGCCGTGCTCGACACGCTCGCGGGACCGGCCGACGTCGTGGCGTGGCGGGCCGTGGTGGAGCGCGTGGAGATCGACGACGACCTGCTGGAGTACGCCGTCGCACTCGTCGGCGCGACCCGCGACCACCCCCACATCAGCATCGGCGCCTCGCCGCGCGGTGGTCTCGCCCTGGTGCAACTCGCCCGCGCACGCGCCGTGCTGGACGGCCGGGACTATGTCGTCCCGGAGGACGTCAAGCACCTCGCGGTGCCCGCCCTGGCCCACCGGGTGTCGTTGCGGCCGGAGCTGTGGGTGCGCGAGATGTCCACGGACGACGTGCTGCGGGAGATCGTCGACAGCGTCGGCACGCCGTCCACGCGGCGTACGGCCGCCCTGCCGTCGTGACCCCGCCCGCACCCGCGCCCGCGCCGCGGCCGAGCGCCGCGGTGGTCCGCGCCCTGGAGGGGCGCGCCTCTCCGGCGCAGCCGCCGCCCCCGCCGCCCGGCGGACCGCGCCCGGGCGAGCGGACCCTGCGCCTGCTGACCGTCGCCGTCGTCGCCCTGTCCGCCGCCCTGCTCACCGGCCGGGCGTGGCTGCTCGCACTCGCGGCGGCGCCGTTGGTGCTGCTGGCGCTCGCGCTGCCGCGCGCCCGCGCCCGCCGGATCGAGACGGCGGTGAGCGTCGGACCGAAGCGCTGCTTCGAGGGCGACACCGTCACCCTCCGCGTCTCGGTGGCGCACGACGGCGACGCCGTCCGCCTCGACCCCGGCGTCACCCTCGGCCCGGGCCTGCGGCTCGACGAGGTCGTCGTCGGCCCGTCCACGGTGACGCTGCGCCACACCGCGTTGCGCTGGGGGCGCTGGTCGCTCGGCCCGGTGGACCTCGACGTGTACGACGCCGGGGGCACCGTGCGCCGCACCGTGCGGGTCGAGGCGGCCGAGGTGTCCGTGTTCCCGCACGCCGCGCAGGCCCGGTTCACGCCGATCCCGGCGCGGTTGCCGCAGCGGCTCGGCGAGCACGCATCCCCGCAGGCCGGAGAGGGCGTCGAGGTCATCGGGGTGGGGCCGTGGGCGCCCGGGGAGCGGCAGCGGCGCATCCACTGGCCGTCGACGACCCGGCGCGGGGCCGTGCAACTGCACCGGTTCGCGGCCGAACGGGCTGCCGACACGGTGATGCTGCTCGACGCGTTCGGGGACGTCGTCGACCCGGCGACCGGGGTCTCGTCCCTGGACGAGACGGTGCGGGCCGCCGCCGGGCTCGCCCGGGCGTATCTGCGCACCCACGACCGGGTGGGGGTCGTCTCGACCGGGGGCACCACGCGGTGGCTGGCGCCGGGGACCGGGGACGCGGCGTTCTACCGCATCGTCGAGAGCGTCCTCGACGTCCGCAAGGACCGGCGGTTCGACGGGCCGGGACTCGAGCGGGTACCGCCGCCCGCGCTGCCGCAGGGGGCTCTGGTGTACGTGTTCACCCCGCTGAGCGACGCACGGGTGTTGAAGGTGCTGCGGGATCTTCAGGGGCGGGGGCGCCGGCCGGTCGTCGTGGAGATCCCGAGCGGGGACCCGTACGTCGAACCCGGGGACGCGGCGGGCGAGTTGGGGCTGCGGCTGTGGCGTGCGGACCGGGAAGCGATGCGGTTCGCCCTGCGGGACAGCGGGGTTCCGGTGCTGCGGCACGTCGTGGGCGAGCCGCTGGACCTGGCGTTGGCGCCGTTGCTGTCGGGGCGGATCGGGGGGCGGGGATGAGCGCGACGACGGCGCCCGGCGCGCGGGCGGCCTTTTGGGAGTACGCGCGGTACCGGGCCCGGACCGTGCCGGTGCGGGCGCTCGGCGCGGCGGCCGTCGTGGTGGCGTGGCGTCCGTGGGCGACGGTGAGCGGGGCGCGCGGGGCGGTGCTGTTCGGATGCGCGGTCGTCTTCGCGGTGTGGGCGGCGCCGGCGGTGGACCGGCGGCCGTCGCTGGATTCGGTGCGCTGGTCCCACGTTCTGCTGCGGCACCGGACGACCGTGCTGGCGGGCGGTGTGGTGGTGATCGCGGCGTCCGGGGATCCGGCGTGGTGGGAGGCGGCCGGTGTGGTGGTGCTGTCGGTCGCGTACCTGGTGACGAGCGAGGCATGGCCGTGGAGGTGGGGGCGCGGGGCCGCGCGGGTGTGGGGAGAAGCCGCCGCCGCGTGCGCGGGGGCCGGGGTCGTGACGGCCGCCGCGGCGGTTCCGGTGTCCGGTCCGGGGTCCGGGGCGGGACGGGTGATCGCGGCCGGCGTGGTGGTGGGAACGGTGGTGGTCGTCGGCGGGGTGCTGGGGGCCCGGCGGTGGGGCGGGAGGAGGTAGGCGGGGAGGACGGAGGCGGATCCGGCCGGACGGGACGGTGGTCAGGCGGCGGCGAAGGCGGACAGGAGCGTGTCGGTGCGGACCCGGAGCTCCGGTGTCCCGGCGCCCGTGACGCGCACGGACACTTCCTCGCCGCCGACGGCCCGGGCGAGGGAGACCCGCAGGGTGGCGTCCGTGCCGGCGAGGGGATACGAGTACCAGCCGTCGGGAGCCTCGTCGTCGGTGTCCCGAACGCCGGCTTCGACGGTCTCCCAGTCGGTTTCGTCGAAGGAGTATCCGGTGTAGCGGGACAGCAGCTCGAGGAAGCCCCGCAGGTTGCGGTCCACGATCCAACCGGTGATCGGCTCGGTCACACCTCCTCCGCCCCCGTCACCGCAGCGCCGGGTGGTCCGCCACCACCGTGCAGGAGCCCGGGGCGATCTCCGTGAAGCCCGCGTCGCGGACCGTGGGGAGGCCGCCGGCCGTCAGGGCGGGCCAGCGGGCGGGGTCGGCGGTGCGGACGGCGAGGGGGAAACCGGTGGCGTGCCAGGCCGCGCGGGCCTCGTCGGTCAGTTCCCACCAGGCCAGTTGGGCGGCGTGGCCCGCCTGGGCCATGGCCTTGCCGGCCGACATGCCGAGGCCGGGGTTCAGCCACAGGACGGGGGCCGCCGGGTCCGCCGGGGGCGCGGGATCGGGGTCGTCGAGGTCGGTGCCGGAGACCTGGAGGCGGGCCAGGTCCTTGGGCCAGCCGTCCAGGGGGACGGGCGGGAAGACGCGGACCTCCGCCGACTCGCCGGCGACCGTGATCCCGGGGAGGGCCTCCGCGCGGCGCCACTCCGCGCCGCGTGCCCGGCGCACCACCTTGCGGATGCGGGCGTCCTGCCAGTCACGGATCGCCCGCGCCCACTCCCCCTCGCCGGCCGAGCGCTCGTCGGTCAGCATCACGAGCACCGCGCGGGCCGCAGTCTCCAGGGCGTCGGTACGGGCCGGGGGCGCCGCCCGCTCGATGCGGACCACCAGGGGCAGGACGAACTGGGGTGCCGCGTCGCGGGCGCCCGGGTCGGGTCGGAAGGGGCTGTCGGCGGAAGGGGTGCGGTCGTCGCTCACGGGGACAGTCTGCCAACCCGCGCGGGGGTGCCGTCAGCCGGAGCAGGAGGTGCGCTCGGCCTCCCGCCACTCGCAGACCGGACACAGCGTGACGCCCTTGTACGACTCCGGGTACTCCGTCGGCTCCCGGCACAGCACGCATGCCGCGTACGGGGGGCCGTCGGCCCTGGGCGGCCGGGCGGCGTCGATCAGGCAGTAGTCGTCGTCGGTGTCGCTCATGACTCCAGCGTAGGGCGGTTCAGCCCCGGCCGTTCGCCGCCGCGATCAGTTCGGAGACCTTGACGAAGCGGTAGCCCCGGCGGCGCAGTTCCGGGACGATCTCCCGTACGGCCCGTTCCGTGGCCGGGGCCGCGCTGCGGGTGCAGTGCAGGACGACCACCGATCCGGGACGCACACCGTCCAGCACCTGCCGGGCCACCGCCTCCGCGTCCGTGGCGAACGCGTCGCCGCCCACCACGTCCCACTGCACGGCCGTCACCCCGGCCGGGGTGAGCGCCTTGAGCGCCGCGCGGTCGTAGCAGCCGCCGGGGAAGCGGAAGTACGGCTTCGGATCGGGCACGCCGGTCTTCCGGAACACCGCGTACGCCCGCTCCACGTCCGCCCGCATCCGGTCGGCGGAGACGGTCGGCAGGCCGTAGCAGTCACCGGTGAACGCGTAGTGGCTGTAGGAGTGGTTGGCGACCTCGAAGAGCGGGTCCCGGCCGAGGGAGCGGGCCTGGTCCGGGTACTCCTCGGCCCAGCGGCCCGTCATGAACACCGTGGCCGGCACCTTCAGCGCGCGCAGGGCGGCGATGAGCCGCGGGTGGTCGAAGCGCTCGCCCGCCGCCGCCCTCGGACCCTGGTCGGCGGTCATGTCGGCGTCGAAGGTGAGGGCGACCGCCCGCTCGCCGGCGCGCGGCCCGTGGTGGAAGACCGGGGTCAGGCCGGAGGGGCCGGGGGCGAGGGTGGGAGGAGACGAGGGCGCGGGGGGCGCGGGGGGCGCGGAGGGCGCGGGGCGGGGCGCCTGCGGGGCGGGGCGGGGAGCGGCGCAGGCGGCGAGCGCGGTGGCCAGCACGCATACGGCGGCTGCTCGGCGTACGAGAGTGATCACCGTATGACGATATGATCAGCTTTATGGCATTCCCGCCGTTGTGCCGGAGAGCCGGTTCCCGCGTCACCCGGGTGGGTGCCCGCCCCTGCCGCCTCAGATGTCGCGCCGTTCCAGCGGCCGTGTCGCCGGGCCCTGGACGACCTTGCCGTCCGTGTCGAAGCGGGAGCCGTGGCAGGGGCACTCCCAGGCGCGTTCGGCGGCGTTGAAGTCCACCAGGCAGCCCATGTGGGTGCACCGCGCGGAGACGGCGTGCAGGACGCCCTCCTCGTCGCGGTAGACCGCGAGCCGGCCGCCCTCCGTGCGGACCACGGCGCCCTCGCCCGGCGGCAGCGCCTCGGCCGGCGGCGCCGGGCGCAGCCGGTCGCCGACGAAGTGCTTGGCCACCTGCGCCTGGTGCTTGAGGAAGGACGGCGCCTCGCGCACGGCGGAGGCCAGCCGGCGCGGGTCGTACAGCTCGCTCCACGCGCACTCTCCGCCGGTGATCTGCGCGGTGAGCAGCAGGCCCGCCATCATGCCGCCGCTCATGCCCCAGCCGCCGAAGCCGGTGGCGACGTAGGTGTGCCGGGCGCCCGGGTGCAGCGGGCCGACCAGCGGCACGGTGTCGGTGGGGTCGTTGTCCTGGGTGGCCCAGGAGTGGGTGAGCTCCACGCCGGGGAAGTGCGCGCGGGCCCAGTCGGAGAGGCGGTCGAAGCGGGCCCGCGTGTCGCCCGTGCCCGGCGTGAAGTGCTCCCCGGTGATCACGAGGAAGCGACGGGCGCCGTCCTCGCCGTAGGGAGCCGTGCGCACCGAGCGGGTGTTCTCCTCCGGGGTGATGTACATCCCGCCCGGATCCTGATCGGCCGGGACCGGCCCGGCGACGACCAGTTCGCGGCGCGGGGAGAGACGGGTGAACAGCAGCGCCCGGTCGAAGACCGGGTAGTGGGTGGCGACCACGACGTCCCGGGCCGTCACCGTCGCCCCGGTCGCCGTGGACAGCCGGTTCGGCGCGCCCTCCTCCAGGCCGAGGACGGTGGTGTCCTCGTGGACGCGCCCGCCGTGCGCGACGATGTCGTCCGCGAGGGCCAGCAGGTACTTGCGCGGATGGAACTGCGCCTGGTCCCTCACCTCGACGGCGCCCGCCACCGGGAACGGCAGCCCGGTCTCCGTCACGAAGGAGGCCGGCAGCCCCGCCTCCCGCGCCGCCCGGGCCTCCGCGCGCAGTTCCTCCACCCGGTCCGCGTCCCGGACGTAGGTGTACGAGCTGCGGCGCTCCCACTCGCAGTCGACCCCGAGCTCCTCCACGACCCGGGCGGTGTGTTCGATCGCCTCGGACTGCGAACGGGCGTACAGGCGCGCGCCCTCGGCGCCCCGGGTGCGGCGCAGCTTGTCGTAGACCAGCGTGTGCAGGGCGGAGATCTTGGCCGTGGTGTGCCCGGTGACGCCGGCCGCGACCCGCCCGGCCTCCAGCACCGCGACGCTTTTGCCCGCCCGCGCCAGCTCCCGGGCCGTGCACAGGCCGGCGATGCCCGCCCCGATCACGGCCACGTCGACGTCCAGGTCCTCGGTCAGTGGGGTGTGCCGGCCGCCCGGTGCGGTCTGGAGCCAGTACGAGCCGCCTGCCTGCTGCTTCTCCGTCATACGGCGTCGGGTACCCCGGTGCGGCCGGTTCACCGTCCGGGCCGCCCCCCGCGGCGGGACGGAGGCGGCGGACCCGCGCCCCCTCCGTCCCGCTCGCGGCACGGCTACCCGCGCCAGGGGCCCGTCACGGCGAACGTCGTGCCGGGCGCGTAGCAGTTGACGTACATGGTGCGGCCGTCCGGGGAGAAGGCGACCCCGGCGAACTCGCCCCACTCCGGTTCCTCCGGGGTGCCCACGTTCTGGCGGTTGCGGGCCATCGCGTAGACCTCGCCCCGGCGTGTGACGCCGTAGACGTGCTGGGCGCCTCCGCCGTCCTCGCACACCATCAGGCCGCCGCCCGGCGCGAGGCAGATGTTGTCCGGCGACTCGCCGGGCAGCCGGACGCCGGTGTCCGGACCGAAGACGATCACCAGGGTGAGGCGGCGCCGGTCCGGGTCGTAGCGCCAGATCTGGCCGTAGTGGTCGGCCGCCGACCCCTCGGTGCTGCGGGCGAAGGACGACACGAAGTAGACCGAGCGCCCGCCCCAGTAGCAGCCCTCCAGCTTCTGCGCGTGGGTGATGCCCCGCGGACCGAAGTCCTGGTGCCGGATGGGGGTTCCGACGGCCAGCGGGTCCGGTACGTCCACCCACTCGATACCGTCGAAGCGGGCGCCGATGTCCTGGATCGAGGACAGGTCGGGCACTTCGGGCACCCGCATGGCCTGGAGCCGGCCGCCCGCGCGCAGCGAACCGGTGCCTCCCAGGGGCTTTCGGGGCAGGAAGCGGTAGAAGAGGCCGAAGGGCCGTTCGAAGGCGTCCTCGGTCTCGTAGACCACGCCCCGCTTCGGGTCCACGGCGACCGCCTCGTGCTGGAAGCGGCCCATCGCGGTCAGCGGTACGGCGCCCGTGCGGCGCGGGTCGGCGCCGTCGACCTCGAAGACGTAGCCGTGGTCCTTGGCGTAGCCGCCCGTGCCGGCCTTGTCCTCGGTCTCCTCGCAGGTCAGCCAGGTGCCCCAGGGGGTCGGCCCGCCCGCGCAGTTCACCGCCGTACCGGCGATCGCGACCCGTTCGGACAGCACCCGGTTGCGGTGGTCCAGGGTGAGCGCCGTACAGCCGCCCTTGCCCTCCGGGTCGTAGGTCAGGCCGTCGACCACCGGGACGGGGATCCTGCCGGTGGCGCGGTTCTCGTGGTTGCGGACCAGGTGGACACGGCCGTGGCGGCCGGCGAAGGCGGCCATGCCGTCGTGGTGGGAGGGGACCGGGCCCTCGCCGGAGCGCAGCGGCTCGCCCTCGCGGGAGAGGACCTCGTAGCGGAAGCCCTTCGGCAGGTCGAGCAGTCCGTCGGGGTCGGGGACCAGCGGACCGTAACCGCTGTGGCCGAGGCCGTGGGCGGCGGCGGTGCCGGTGAAGAGCTCGGAGAGGGCGCCGGTGAAGGCGATGCCGACGCCGAGCGCGCCGGAACGGACGAGCACCTGACGCCGTGTCGCGGGGGAGCCGGTGGTGGACCCGGTTTCTGACATGAGGAAACCTTCCTGCTGGCGGACAGGAACTGTGACCCGCCGTGTCTATCACCTGGTGCGGGTCACGGGAACCACGCGTGTCGCTCGTGTCACGGGCCGGGGCGGTGGCCGTCGGGCTCCGGGCGGGGCTCCGCCGCCCGGTCCGGCGGTGCGGGCTGCTGGGCGCGTTCGAGGAAGCGGAGGAGCTCGACGGGGAAGGGCAGGACGAGGGTGGAGTTCTTCTCGGCGGCGACGGCCACGATGGTCTGCAGCAGACGGAGTTGGAGGGCGGAGGGGGTGTCCGACATCTCCTGGGCGGCCTCGGCGAGTTTCCTGGAGGCCTGGAGTTCGGCGTCGGCGTTGATGACGCGGGCCCGGCGTTCGCGGTCGGCCTCGGCCTGGCGGGCCATGGACCGCTTCATGGTGTCGGGCAGGGAGACGTCCTTGATCTCGACGCGGTCGATCTGCACGCCCCAGCCGACGGCGGGGCTGTCGATCATCAGCTCCAGGCCCTGGTTCAGTTTCTCGCGGTTGGACAGCAGGTCGTCGAGGTCGCTCTTGCCGATGATCGACCGCAGTGAGGTCTGGGCCATCTGGGAGACCGCGAAGCGGTAGTCCTCGACGTTGACGACGGCCGCCGGCGCGTCGACGACCTTGAAGTAGACGACCGCGTCGACCCGGACGGTGACGTTGTCCCGGGTGATGCCCTCCTGGGCGGGCACCGGCATCGTGACGATCTGGAGGTTGACCTTGCGCAGCCGGTCCACGCCGGGGACGACGAGGGTGAAGCCGGGCGGGCGCGCGGTGCCGTGCAGGCGGCCGAGGCGGAAGACGACGCCGCGCTCGTACTGCTTGACGACCCGGGCCGCCGCGAGGAGGTAGGCGGCCGCGGCCGCGGTGGTGCCGGCGGCCGCGGTGAGCAGTTCCTCGACCATGGTGACCTCCCGGTTCAGAGGTCCGCTGTGCCTTCGTCCGCTGCTGCAACGATATGCCCGGTGTCCGGTGCGGGGCCATGCCGGGTGGGCGGTGGGGGCGGGACGGGAAGGGGCGCGGGGCCGCATGCCGGTACGGCCCCGCGCCCCTGGGAAGCGCCCCTAAGGTGTCGCGACCGGTGTCTCCGTGAGCTTCACCGGGACCGTGCCCGGTGTGCTGTGGCGTTCGGACCAGTTCCTCAGGGCCGTGTGACAGGCGTGGTCCAGGTGGTGGAGGCCGGTGAGGTCCAGCTCGACGGGACGGTCCTGGGGGAGGGACTCCAGGGTGTCCAGGATCTTCGGGAGGCGCAGGAAGGTCGCGTTGCCCGACAGGTACACCTGTATGGGGCCCGCGCCCTTGTCTATGACCTCCAGTTTCGCCTGCGAGGCCTCCCAGGCCGTCTTGACGACCGACAGGGCCAGGCCGATCAGCACGCCCTCGAACATGTTGACCACGACGATCGACACGGCGGTGACCACCAGGATCAGCGCCTCGCCCCGGTGGCCCCGCCAGAGCGCGGCCACGGCCCGGAACGGGATCAGCTTCCAGCCGGCGTGGACCAGGATGCCGGCCAGCGCGGGCAGCGGGATCAGCGCCAGCGCGGACGGCAGCAGCGCGGCGAACAGCAGCAGCCACACGCCGTGCAGCACCCGGGACGCCTTGGTCCTGGCGCCCGCCCGGACGTTGGCCGAGCTGCGCACGATGACCGCGGTCATCGGCAGCGCGCCGAGGACTCCGCAGACCGCGTTGCCCGCGCCCTGCGCCATCAGCTCCTTGTTGTACTGGGTGCGCGGACCGTCGTGCAGCCGGTCCACCGCGGCGGCGCTGAACAGGCTCTCGGCGGAGGCGATCAGGGTGAAGGCGACGATCGTGCCGAGGATGCCGACCTCCAGCCCGCCGAAGACGTCCGCGCCGGGCGGCTGGACGGCGTCGAACAGGCCCTGCACCTCGACCGTCGCGACGGGCACGCCGAACGCGAGGGTGACCGCCGTCGCCAGCAGGACCGCCGCCAGCGCGCCCGGTACGGCGCCGGCGGGGCCCGGCATCCGGCGCCACAGCACCATCACGGCGACGGTGCCCGCGCCGACCGCGAGCGAGGCGAGCGCCTCGGCGCTGCCGAGCGCGTCCGCGGCGGCCCCCGGCAGTCCGAGGATCTTGTCGACGCCGGAGGCGGGCGCCGACAGGCCGGCAGCCGCGTAGAGCTGGCCCGCGATGAGCACGAGACCGATGCCGGCCAGCATGCCCTCGACCACCGAGAGGGATATCGCGCGGAACCAGCGGCCGAGCCGCAGCGCGCCCATGGCCAGCTGGAGCAGCCCGGTGGCCAGCACGATCACGCCGAGCGCGGGCAGCCCGTAGGTGTCGACGGCCTCGAAGACCAGCACGGTCAGCCCGGCGGCCGGACCGGACACCTGCAGGCTGCTGCCCGGCAGCAGACCGGTGACCAGCCCGCCCACGATGCCGGTGACCAGGCCGAGTTCGGCCGGGACACCGGAGGCGACGGCGACGCCCACGCAGAGCGGGAGCGCGACGAGGAACACGACGAGTGAGGCGGCGAAGTCCTGCCGCAGATGGGGGAACTTGGACACGGCCGTGCTCACAGCGCCTCGAAGGCGTCGGTGTCCGCGCGGTGTTCGCGTACGGCTCCGGTGTGCACCTCGTAGTACCAGCCGCGCAGCCGGAGCCGGCCCGAGGCCAGCCGCTGCTCGACGCACGGGTACGAGCGCAGCCGCAGCAGCTGGGCCAGGACGTGGTGCTGGACCGCCTCCGCGCAGGCCGGGTCCGTCGCGTCGGCCGACGCCGGCTCGTCGGCGGCGTGCGCCAGCCAGTCGCGCACGGCGGGCACGGCGTCCAGGTCGTCGCCGCGCACCAGCGCGCCGATGGCCCCGCAGTGGGAGTGGCCGCAGACCACGATGTCCGTCACGCCGAGGACCTCCACCGCGTACTCGACGGTGGCCGCCTCGGAGGTGGGGCGTCCCGGGGTGTAGGGCGGGACGATGTTGCCCGCGGTGCGCAGCTCGAAGAGCTCGCCGGGCCGGGCGCCCGTGATCAGGGCCGGTACGACCCTGGAGTCGGAACAGGTGATGAACAGGACGTCGGGGGATTGACCCTCGGCGAGGCGGGCGAACTCCTCAGGGCGCTGTCCGAACGTGCGGGCGTTGTCGATGAGGGGCTGCATCTGGTGATTCCTCCTGGCGCGCGTGGGGACGCGTCGGACGGGCATGACAAAGGTCGGACTCCGCTGACCCATGGCCTTTGCCTTACGAGGCGTATGCGCGGGTGTGAAGTGTGAAGGAAATGCGGAGAAGTGAAGTGCAGGTAAAGTCACGACAAGGGGCCGGGGTGGGGTCACGGTCGTCGGACCTCGGTACATGCGTGCTTCGCAAGGCGGTTCGCACCTCTTCCGCGCGCCAAGGCATGGTCAACGGTCGGTCAAGAAGCACAATAACCCTGCAAAGTCGTTTGCAGGGTTAACTCAATGTTTCGTGGCGGAGAGAGCCCGAAAAGAAAGGGTGGGTTGACGCGAATGCGCCCCTGATCGGCGACGGTCCGATCAGGTGTCCGACATGCGGCTCAGCGGGCCGCGGCGAGCCGTCCCGCGTCGCGGGCCAGCGCGGTGAGCCGCGAGATCGCCCGGAAGTACTTCTTGCGGTAGCCGCCCTTCAGCATCTCCTCGCCGAACAGCCGGTCGAACGGCAGCCCCGAGGCGAGCACGGGCACCTCACGGTCGTAGAGCCGGTCCGCGAGGACGACGAGCCGGAGCGCGGTCGACTGGTCCGGCACCGGACGCACACCGGTGAGGCACACCGCGCGGAGTCCGTCGGTCAGGGCGCCGTAGCGGCTGGGGTGGACCCGCGCGAGATGGTCCAGCAGGTCGGGGAAGGCGTCGAGCGAGGCGCCCTCGGTGGCGTGCGCCGTACGCGTCACCAGTTCGTCGGAGTGCGGCGCCGGCGCCTCGGGCAGACCCCGGTGGCGGTAGTCCTCGCCGTCGATGCGCAGGGCGCGGAAGTGGGCCGACAGGCCCTGGATCTCGCGCAGGAAGTCCGCCGCCGCGAACCGGCCCTCGCCGAGCTTGCCCGGCAGCGTGTTCGAGGTGGCGGCGAGCGCCACGCCGGCCTCGACCAGCTTTCCGAGCAGGGTGGAGACGAGCACGGTGTCGCCGGGGTCGTCCAGCTCGAACTCGTCGATGCACAGCAGGCGGTGGCCGGAGAGGGTCTTCACGGTCTGCTGGAAGCCGAGGGCGCCGACCAGGTTGGTCAGCTCCACGAAGGTGCCGAACGCCTTGCGGGAGGGCTCGGCCGGGGTGGCGTGCCACAGGGAGGCCAGCAGGTGGGTCTTGCCGACGCCGTAGCCGCCGTCGAGGTAGACGCCGCGCGGGCCCGCCGGGGCCTTCTTCCGCGCCCTGCCGAAGCCGAACAGCCCGCGCCGGCCCGAGTCGCCGGCCGCCGCCCCGTCGAGACCGGCCGCGAAGCCCTCGAGGACGCGGACGGCCTCGGTCTGGCTCGGCTGGTCCGGGTCCGGGAGGTAGGTGGAGAAGCGGACCGAGTCGAACCGCGGCGGCGGCACCATCTCGGCGACGAGCCGGTCCGCGGGCACGTGCGGCTCACGGGCGCACAGCGACAGCGGGGCCACGTCGGCTATCGGACCGGGACGGGGAGCGGAGGAGGACGACACGATTCACCATGCTACGGGCCGTGGAACACTGCTCGGCATGCGACGCCTGTT
Organism: Streptomyces sp. 12E; assembly: GCF_055633275.1. Classification (NCBI taxonomy): domain Bacteria; kingdom Bacillati; phylum Actinomycetota; class Actinomycetes; order Kitasatosporales; family Streptomycetaceae; genus Streptomyces; species Streptomyces sp. 12E. Next base: position 5,915,490 of record NZ_JBVNCJ010000001.1, read on the forward strand.
CCCCGTGACCGACGTGACCGACGAGACCGACGTGACCGACGAGACCGCGGCTCGCGAGTGGAGCCTCGCCGAGCTCGCCGCAGCGTACGCCTACCCGGAGCCGGGACCACGGGGCAGGGAGCCGTGGCTGCGCGCCAACATGGTGTCCACCCTCGACGGGGCCGCCCAGCACGACGGCCGCTCGCAGCCCATCTCCTGCCCGGCCGACATGCGCGTCTTCGGCACGCTGCGGGCGCTCGCCGACGTCGTGGTCGTCGGCGCCCAGACGGTACGGCAGGAGGGCTACCGTCCGGCGCGCGCACGCGCGGAGTTCGCGGCCGCGCGGGAGGCGGCCGGACAGGGGCCCGCGCCCGTGATCGCGGTGGTGACGGCGAGCCTGGACCTGGACTTCTCGCTGCCGCTGTTCACCTCCCCCCTGGTGCCCACGCTGCTGCTGACCGGCGCCGGGGCCGCCCCGGACCGCGTGGCCGCCGCCGAGCGGGCGGGCGCCCGGGTGGTCACCGCCGGGGAGGGGGAAGCGGTGGACCCCGCGCGGGCGGTGCGGGTCCTCGCGGACCTCGGACACACCCGGCTGCTGACCGAGGGCGGGCCGCGACTGCTGGGCCTGCTGGTGGCGGCCGGAGTGCTGGACGAGCTCTGCCTGACCGTCTCGCCGATGCTCACCGCCGGTGACGCGCAGCGCATCGCCGGTGGACCGCCCGTGACACTTCCGCGGCGTTTCGCGCTGAAGTCGATGCTGGAGGAGGACGGATTCCTGTTCACCCGGTACCAGCGGACCTGACCGGTCGCGGCCGGGGCGCCGGACGGTGACCGCGGGTCCGGCGATCGGCGGAACGCATCGGTCCGACCGGTGCGGAAAGGGGCGACACTGAATCCGGCGGTACCCGTGCGCACACGGGACGGGATGGTTTCCGCGGGGCCGGGCCCGGCCCACGGAGCGGAGAGGGGGCCCTGGGGTCCTCCGAGGAGAAGGGGAGCCTGGTGTTCACCAGCGTACTGATGATCGAGAAGGCCCTGACGTCCGAAGACGTGGAGTTCGTCACCACCTTGCACGGCGACGAGCCGGTCTCCTTCCACGTGCTGCTCCAGCCGCGCGGCGAACAGGCCGACCGGCTGCTGAGAGCCATCGACGACGTCGCGCTCGGCGAGTTCGACGAGGCCGTCCGCGAGGACGAGACGCCCGAGGGCGAGGAGGCCCGGAGCATGGGGGAGCGGGCCCTGGAGGTGTCCCTGCAGGCCCTGCGCGCCACCGGCGACACGGCGGACGGCCGCCTCGTCGAGGACCACCCCCTGGACGTGCTGAGGGCCATGGTGGAGGAGGTCGGGGCGGACGAGGTGATCGTCCTGACCGACCCGCACTACGTGGAGGAGTTCTTCCACCGCGACTGGGCCTCCCGGGCCCGGCACAAGGTCGGGGTGCCGGTGCTGAAACTCTTCTCCCACAGCAAGGCATAGGCTGGGGCGGCGCTCTCCCGGTTCTCCCGAGAGGGCGCGAAGACCGCCGTCCCGCTCGTCGCACCACTGGGAGAACACGCATGGCACCCGGCCTTCCCACCGCCATGGACCGACCGCACTTCATCGGCATCGGCGGCGCCGGGATGTCGGGCATCGCCAAGATCCTCGCCCAGCGAGGCGCGAAGGTGGCCGGCAGCGACGCCAAGGACTCCGCCACCGCCGACGCCCTGCGCGCCCTCGGCGCCACCGTGCACATCGGCCACGCCGCCGCGCACCTCGCCGACGACGCCAGCTGCGTCGTCGTCTCCTCCGCGATCCGCGAGGACAACCCCGAGCTGGTCCGGGCGGCCGAGCTGGGCGTCCCGGTGGTGCACCGCTCCCACGCCCTCGCCGCCCTGATGGACGGCCTGCGCCCGATCGCGGTGGCCGGCACCCACGGCAAGACCACCACCACCTCCATGCTGGCCGTCTCCCTCACCGCGCTGGGCCGCGAGCCGTCGTACGCGATCGGCGGCGACCTGGACGTCCCCGGCTCCAACGCGCTGCACGGCACGGGTGAGATCTTCGTCGCCGAGGCCGACGAGTCCGACCGCAGCTTCCACACGTACGCGCCCGAGGTCGCGATCATCCTCAACGTGGAGCTGGACCACCACGCCAACTACGCGTCCATGGAGGAGATCCACGAGTCCTTCGAGACGTTCGTCGGCCGGATCGTGCCCGGCGGCACGCTGGTGATCTCCGCGGACCACGAGGGCGCCCGCGAGCTGACCCGGCGGCTGGACGGCTCGGTGCGGACCGTGACGTACGGGGAGTCGGACGACGCCGACGTGCGGGTGCTGTCGGTCGTCCCGCAGGGGCTGAGGAGCGAGGTGACCGTCGAACTCGACGGAGCCCCCCTCACCTTCACCGTGTCGGTCCCCGGCCGGCACTACGCGCACAACGCGGTCGCCGCGCTCGCCGCCGGCGTGGCGCTCGGCGTCCCGGCCGCCGAGCTGGCCCCGGCGCTGGCCGCGTACACCGGGGTGAAGCGGCGCCTCCAGCTCAAGGGCGAAGCGGCCGGCGTACAGGTGATCGACTCCTACGCGCACCACCCGACCGAGATGACCGCCGACCTGGAGGCCATGCGCGCCGCCGCCGGTGACGCCCGCATCCTCGTCGTCTTCCAGCCGCACCTGTTCTCCCGCACCCGCGAGCTGGGCGGGGAGATGGGCCGGGCCCTGTCCCTGGCCGACGCCTCGGTGGTGCTGGACATCTACCCGGCCCGCGAGGACCCGATCCCCGGCGTCACCAGCGAGCTGATCATCGAGGCGGCCCGGGCGGCCGGCGCGGACGTCGCCGCCGTCCACGACAAGGCGGAGATCCCCGAGGTGATCGCGGGAATGGCGAAGCCCGGTGATCTCGTTCTCACCATGGGAGCGGGCGACGTCACCGACCTCGGCCCGCTCATCCTGGACCGTCTGCCGAAGTAAGGGGCTGGAAGCTCATGCCGTACGACGTGGAGAAGCCGGACGAGCAGTGGCGCGCGGAGCTGTCCCCGTCCGAGTACGCCGTCCTGCGCCAGGCGGCCACGGAACCCGCCTTCACCGGCGAGTACACCGACACCAGGACCGCGGGCGTCTACTCCTGTCGCGCCTGCGGCGCCGAGCTGTTCACCTCGACCACCAAGTTCGAGTCGCACTGCGGCTGGCCGTCCTTCTACGACCCGAAGGACACCGACGCCGTGGAGCTGGTCGAGGACCGCTCGCACGGCATGGTGCGCACCGAGGTCCGCTGCGCCCGCTGCGGCTCCCACCTCGGGCACGTGTTCGAGGGCGAGGGGTATCCGACGCCCACGGACCAGCGGTACTGCATCAACAGCATCTCGCTGACGCTGCAGCCCACCGAGGGCTGACCTGATCCGTCAGGGCTCCTCGCGGTGCGCCCCGTCCGCACCGCCCAGCGGCAGCCGTACGGTGAACACCGTCGCCCCCGGCTCGCCGCTCAGCCCGATGTCGCCGCCGTGCGCCCGCACCAGCGACCGGGCGACCGCGAGGCCCAGCCCGCTGCCGCCCCGGTCCCGGCTGCGGGCCTTGTCGACCCGGTAGAACCGGTCGAAGACCCGCTCCCGGTCCTCCGCCGGGACACCGGGGCCCGCGTCGGCGACCCGCACCAGCGCCGCCCCGGCGGCGACGGAGACCGCCACGGACACCCGGGTGCCGGCCGGGGTGTGCACGGCGGCGTTGGTGAGCAGGTTGTCGAGCACCTGCCGCACGCGCTGCGGATCGAGCCGCAGCACCAGCGGACCGGCACCGGCCGTCACCGCCAGCGGGTGGTCCGGGTGGCTCGCCCGGAACGCGTCGGCGGCCTGCTGGACCAGCTCCACCAGGTCCGTGTCCGCCGTCCGCAGCGGCGCCTCCACCTCCGCCGCGTCCAGCCGGGCGAGAAGCAGCAGATCGTCCAGCAGCACCCCCATCCGGGCGGCCTCCGCCCGCAGCCGGGCCAGGTGCCGGTCGCGTTCGGCGGGCTCGTTGGCGGCGGCGTACTGGAACAGGTCCGCGTAGCCGCGCACAGACATCAGCGGGGTGCGCAGTTCGTGCGAGGCGTCCGCGACGAAGCGGCGCAGCCGCAGCTCCGCCTCCGCGCGCACCGCCAGGGAGTCGTCGATGTGCTCCAGCATCGTGTTGAACGCGGTGCGCAGCTCCGCCACCTCCCGGCCGCCGTCCCGCCCGTCCGCGCGCAGCGGCAGCCGGGCCGCCGACTCGGTCAGGTCGTGCGAGGCGATGCCGTGCGCGGTGTGCGCCATGTCGCTCAGCGGCTGCAGTCCGCGCCGCAGCATCCGCCGTCCGAACACCACCAGGGCCAGCAGCGCGAGCGCGAACACCACGACCTGCACGGTGACCAGCTGCCCGACGGTCTTCTCGATGTCCTCCACGGGCGCGGCGCTCACCAGCACCACCCCCGGCTCGACCTCGCAGCCGCGCAGCCGGTAGGTGCCCTCCCCGCGGATGCGCGCGGTGCGGGTCAGATCGGCGTCGGAGTGCGCCATCGCCCGCGCGAGGTCGGCCAGGGCACGGGTGTCCTCGGGCACGTCGGAGGGCCTGCGCAGGCTGACCGCGTCGCCGGAGACGTCGTACACCGCCGTGTACCAGCCGTAGTACGGCTTGCGCCTGACCGTGCCGTGCGCCGCCGCGTCCTTGGCCTGCACGGTCTGGATCAGCTTCAGCTGGTCGCCCAGCTGCCGCTCCAGGTAGTCGTGCATGTACGTGGTGAGCGCGGTGCCGACGACCGCGAACACCGCGAGCGACAGCACTCCGAGGCCCAGCGCCAGCCGGGTGCCGAGGCGCACCCTCCGGTAGGTGTCCCGCAGCCGCCGGACCCGCGCCCTCACTCGGCGGCCTGCCGGATCACGTACCCGAAGCCCCGCACCGTCTGGATCAGCGGCGCACCGGTGTCGTCCAGCTTGCGCCGCAGCCGGCTCACCACCAGCTCCACCACGTTGGAGCGGCCCCCGAAGCCGTACTCCCACACGTGGTCCAGGATCTGCGCCTTGGTCAGCACGGCCGGCGAGCGGCGCATCAGGTAGCGCAGCACCTCGTACTCGGTCGGCGTCAGCGACAGCAGCCGCCCGCCGCGCCGCACCTCGCGGGTGTCCTCGTCCATCGTCAGGTCCGCCACCCGCAGCACCGACCGCCGGTACCCCGGCCCCGCGCTGCGCCGCAGCACGGTCCGCAGCCGGGCCATCAGCTCCTCCACCGCGAACGGCTTGACCAGGTAGTCGTCCCCGCCCCGGGTCAGCCCCGCCACCCGGTCGGCGACCCCGTCCCGCGCGGTGAGGAACACCACCGGCACCATCGTCCCGGAGCGCCGCAGCCGGTCCAGGACGCCGAAACCGTCGACGTCCGGCAGCATCAGGTCGAGCACCACGATGTCCGGGCGGAACTCGGCGGCGCGGCGCAGCGCCTCCTCACCCGAGTTGGCGGTGACCGCCTCCCAGCCCTCGTAACGGGCGACCGTCGCCACCAGGTCGGCTATCGGCGGGTCGTCGTCCACGACGAGGAGTCGTACTTTTTCCACCCGCCCATACTGCGGCACACCGCTCCCGGCGCCAGAGGCGGAACCCCACCGCGTCCTGATCGATAAAAACTTGAAAGTTGACCGACAGGGAATCGACAGCGCCCGTGACCAAGCTCGGAGACCCAGGACCCGATCAAGGAGTTTCCGGCGTGACAGCTGTCCAAGCGCCTCCCGCACCCCCCGCCGCGAGGCGAAGCCCCAAGACGGTGGCGCGCATCGGCCTGTACGGCCTGCTCGCCGCGAACGCGGCGGTGGTGGCCGTCTTCTTCGTCCAGGCGGGCTTCGGCGCCAACGCCCTCCTCCTGCTGGGCCGCCTCACCGGCCTGTACGCCGCCCTGCTGATGGCGTTCCAGCTGCTGCTGGTGGCCCGGCTGCCCTGGCTGGACCGCCGGATCGGCATGGACCGGCTGACCCTGTGGCACCGCTGGACCGGCTTCGGACTGCTGTGGACGCTCCTCGGCCACGCGGTCTTCATCACCTTCGGCTACGCCGAGATGTCCTCCATGGATCCGGTGGACCAGCTCGTCGACCTCGCGGAGACCGTCGAGGGCGTGCTGCGCGCGGTCGTCGCGCTGGCGCTGATCCTGGTCGTCGGCGCGGTCTCCGCCCGCCGCGCGCGGCGCCGGCTCGCCTACGAGACCTGGCACTTCATCCACCTCTACACCTACGTCGCCGTGGTCCTCGCCTTCACCCACCAGGTCGCCGTCGGCTCCACCTTCACCGCCTCGTCCGCCGCCACCGCCTACTGGTACGGGCTGTGGGGCGCCGCCCTCGCCGCCGTGTTCGCCGGCCGGCTGGCCCTGCCGCTGTGGCGGAACCGGCGCCACCGGCTGCGGGTCACGGCCGTCGTCCCCGAGAACGACCACGTGGTCTCCGTCCACATCACCGGCCGCGACCTGGACCGGCTGCCCGCCCGCGCCGGCCAGTTCTTCCTGTGGCGGTTCCTGACGAAGGACCGCTGGTGGCAGGCGAACCCGTTCTCCCTGTCCGCCGCACCCGACGGCCGCACCCTGCGGCTCACCGTCAAGGCGGCCGGCGACGGCAGCGCGGCCCTGCGCCATCTGAAGCCCGGCACCCGCGTCTTCGCCGAGGGCCCCTACGGCGCCTTCACCACCCTGCACCGCACCCACCCGGACGCCCTGCTCATCGCCGGCGGCGTCGGCGTCACCCCGATTCGCGCCCTGCTGGAGGAACTCCACGGCCACGCCGTCGTCCTCTACCGGGTGAACACGGAGGCCGACGCCGTCCTCCACGACGAGCTGCGCGAACTGGCCCTCGCCAAGGGCGCCGAGCTGCACCTGGTCACCGGCCCGCCCGTACCCGACCGGCTCGCCCCCGGCGAACTGTCCCGCCTGGTCCCCGACCTCGCCGGCCGGGACGTCTACGTCTGCGGCCCGCCCGGCATGACCGCCGCGGTCCTGCGCACCCTGCGCGAACTGGGCGTACCGAAGCGGCAGATCCACCACGAGCGCTTCAGCCTGGCCGGATGACGGACGCGGGACGAACGAGGGAAACGAAGGGAACGAGGAGGACACCGTGAAACGAGCACTGCCCGTCCTGGTCCTGAGCGTCGCCGGACTGATCCCGGTCTGGCGCCACACCCCGTCGGCCCCGGAGCCGGCGGTCGCCGAACCCGCGCCCGCCCCTTCGGTGTCCACCTCCCCGGGCGGCACCACCCGGGTCGTGGCCGGTCCCACCGTCGACACCGAGAAGGGCCCCGTGCAGGTCGAGGTCACCTTCGACGGCGACCGCATCAGCGCCGTGCGGATGCTCCGGCAGCCGGACCACCCGCAGACCACGGCCGCCGTGCCGGTGCTGATCGAGGAGACCCTGGAAGCCCAGAGCGCCGACGTCGACACGGTCTCCGGCGCCACCGTCACCAGCGACGGCTACCGGGAGTCCCTGCAGGCCGCCCTCGACGCACAGGGCTCCTGACGTGCGGCGCGTCGAACACGTCATGGGCTTCCCGGTGTCGCTGCGCGTCGACGACGAGGGGTTCGAGGAATCCGCGGCGGACGACCTCTTCGCCTGGCTGCGCGAGACCGACGCCCGCTTCAGCCCGTTCCGCGAGGACAGCGAGGTCTCCCGCCTGGACCGGGGCGAACTGGACCCGGACCGGCTCAGCACCGACCTCACCGAGGTCCTCGCCCTCTGCGAGCGGTACCGGACCGCCACCGGGGGCGCGTTCGACGCACGGCTGCCGGGCCGGCGCCTCGATCCGTGCGCGGTGGTGAAGGGCTGGTCGGTGCAGAGGGGCGCCGAGCTGCTGCGGGCGGCGGGAGCCCGCCGGTTCTGCCTCAACGCCGGCGGGGACGTGGTCGCCGCCGGCGGGCCGTGGCGCGTGGGCGTACGGCACCCGGAACACGCCGACCGGCTGTGCACCGTCGTGGAGCTCACCGACGGCGCGGTCGCGACCTCCGCGCGCTATGAACGCGGCGACCACATCGTCGACGGCCGCACCGGCCGCCCGGCGACCGGCCTGCTCGCCCTGACCGTCACCGCCCCCACCCTGACGGAGGCGGACGCGGTCGCCACGGCGGCCTTCGCCCTGGGCCCGGAGGGCATCCCGTGGGCCGCGGCCCGCCCCGGCTGCGAGGTCTTCGCCGTGAGGGCGGACCGCCGGGTCGTGCGGTCCCCGGGCTTCCCGGCGACGGGCGCGACGGGGGAGGCGGCGCAGCCGCCCGCCGCGGCGCCGTGGTGCGGCCGCTCCGGTGGGGACGCGGCTCGCGTTCCGGCCCGTCGTGGCGGAGTTCCTTGCCGGGGAAGGGTGCCGCCGAAGCCTGCGAACCGTCAGGCCGAGGACCCACTGTCGAGGACCAGGTCGGCGCCGACCGCCGCGCCGGCCGCGGGCGAGGCGAGGTAGAGCACCGCGGCCGCCACTTCTTCGGCTTCCGCGACCCGGCCGAGCGGGTTCTCCGTCTTCACTCGCTCGGCGCGGTCGGCCTCGGTCTCGCCGGGCCGCAACGACATGGGGGCGGCGGAGGCGCCGGGGCTGACGGCGTTGATGCGGATGCCCTGGTGGATGTGGTCGAGAGCGGCGGCGCGGGTCAGCGCGGAGACCGCCGCCTTGGACGTGATGTAGGCGGCGGCGTTCGGGATCCGCAGGTGTGCGCCCAGGTTGGAGGAGATGTTGACGATGGCGCCGCCACCGTTCTCCCTCATGTGCGCGATCTCGTGCTTCATGGCCAGCCAGACGCCGGTGACATTGGTTCGCAGCACCGCGTCCCAGTCCTCCTCGCTCACCTCGCCGACGGGTACGGTGCCGCGGAGTATTCCGGCGTTGTTGACCGCGATGTCCAGTCCGCCGAAGCGGGTGACGCTCTCACGTACGAGGTTCCGGAGTTGGTCGGAGTCGGTGACATCGGCGGTGACGGCGGCGGCCGTGCCGCCGGTGGCCTCGATGAGACCGACCGTCTCGTCCAGGGAGGCCGCGGTGCGTCCCGCGGCGACCACGGACGCGCCCTCGGCGGCGAAGGCGAGCGCGATCGCGCGGCCGAGGCCGGAGCCTGCGCCGGTGACGAGGACGGTCTTGCCGGTGAAGCGGTTCATTTCGGTGGCTCCCTCGAGTGGTGGATTACTTGGTGCGGTGGGTCAGGAGGGTCAGGAGGGCCAGGCCGGCCCCCGTCGCGGCGAGCGACCATGCGTCGCTGCCGAGCGTGAGCAGGATCGCGAGCAGGACGGTCGGGCCGAATTCCATCGCGGTGTTCAGCACGCCGCCCGCGAGCCCGGTCTGCTGCTGCGGCACGCCTTCGGTGGCGAGCACGGCGGCTCCCGCGAAGGAGGCCGCCGTGCCGGCCGGCAGCAGCACGAGGCCCGGCAGCAGTCCATACCCGTATGAGATGTGCGCGTCGATCCCGGTGAGCGCGAGGAGGGCGAGCCCGCCCGCGCCTGTGCAGAGCCCGGCCGCTGTGACGGTTCGGGCCCCGTACCGGCCGATGAGCGGCCCTGCCGCCCGGCCCGAGGCGATCAGCGCGACAGCGAACGGTACGAACGCCGCCGAGGTCTGCAGCTGTGACCAGTCGCGCGCCTGCTGGAGGTGGAGCGAGAGGACCACGAAGGTCAGCGCGGTCCCGCAAGCGCTCAGTGCGATGGCCGCGAGAGCGAGGACCCGCCGCCGGCCGCGCAGGAAGCGGGGCGGCAGCAGCGGGTCGCGGGCGCGGCGCTCGGCATACCAGAAGGCGGCCAGCAGCGCGGCCCCGCAGAGCAGCGGCACGAGCACGCCGGCCGACGACCAGGGGAGGGCGTCGGTGACGACGAGTCCGTAACTGGCGAGGGTGATCCCGGCGGTGGCGAGCAGGGCGCCCGGCAGGTCGAGAGCCCTGCCCCGGCTCGGAGTGATGTCCGGCAGCAGCCGGAACGTGAGGGTGAGGGCTGCGAGGGCCACCACGAGTGGTACGGCGAAGGTCCAACGCCAGGACAGCAGAGCTGAGATGACGCCGGAGAGCAGATTGCCCGTGGTCGCGCCGAGTACCGAGAGCCCGCCCCAGGTGGCCATCGCCCTGCCGTACGCGGGTGGGGAGGGGAAGACGGTCCGCAGCAAGGCCATGGCGGCGGGCGCGATCAGAGCTGCCCCCGTGCCCTGCGTGAAGCGCGCTGCGAGCAGTGTCCCCATGCCGGAGGCGAGCGGGGCGGCGGCCGAGGCGGCGGCGAAGAGGACCAGGCCTGAGGTGAGGGCACGCCGCCCGCCATAGCGGTCCGCGAGGCGTCCGCCGAAGAGCAGCAGCCCGGCGAAGGTCAGTCCGTAGGCGGCGCTGAGCAGGATCAAGTCGGCGCGGTGCAGGTCTAATTCGCGCCCGATGAGGGGAAGCGGTATGGCGAGCGCAGCGAGCGTGAAGATCAGCGTGGTCTGGACGCTGCCGAGGAGGACGAAGGCGTACCGCTGCTGCACGGTGGCGACGCGGGCAGTGCCCGTGGCGGTCATGCCGGCCTCCTGATATTTGACCGATCGGTTCATTATTTGGGCATGCGAAAGGGGCCCGGTGGTTTTGACGGGTGCGAGTCAGTCCAGCAGGGCCAGGGCCTGTTCGGCCGCGTCCCGCACCCGGGCGGGATCGTTCGACGCCTTGCCGACGATCCGTACCCCCTGCAGCAGGACGAGCAGCATGCGGGCCAGCGCGTGCGGATCACGGCCCTCGGGCAGCTCGCCCTGAGCCCGGGCCCGTACGAGCGCGGAGTGCAGCAGGGTCTCGACGTGCTCCCAGCTGATCTCGACCCGTCGGGCCGCCGCGGGGTCGTGCGGGGCCAGCTCGGCTGCCGTGTTGGTGACGAAGCAGCCGTTCAGACGGCCTTCCGGGGAGGCGGCCTCTGCGGCGAAGCGACGCACCACCGCCCGCACCGCGGGCAGTGCGGGGCCCGGCTGGGACAACTCGGCGAGGAGAGCCGGGTCGCGCGTCTCGGAGTACCGGTCCAAGGCCTTCAAATACAACTCGTGCTTGCTGCCGAAGGTCGCGTAGATGCTGGCGCGGCCGATGCCGAGGTGCTCGACGAGGTCCGTTATCGACGTCGCTTCGTAGCCGCGCCGCCAGAACAGCTCAAGGGCCGACTGCAGCGCGGCGTCCGGATCGAATTCCTTGGTCCTGGCCACGTCGAAGACCATAGGCGTATCTGGAACGGACGGTCAAGCAACTGTGCGCCGTGGCCGGGCCCGTGACGACTCCTGGCTTCGGGACGCCGCACCCGGCGCGGCGGATCGGGGCCGGCCCGACGGCCCCTCCGTCTCCGGTTCAGCCCAGTCCGCAACGATCGAGTGCGGCACGAACTTGGTTGAGTCCTTCGGCTCTCCAGTGGTCCCGGTCGGGCATCTGGTCGTCTCGGCGCCAGCGCCAGGCGGAGAACATCGCCCAGTTCAGGGCGCGGCATCGGTGGATCAGGTCGTGGTCGACCCCCGCGTAGTGCTTTGCCACTTCTTCGGGTGCGTGGGCGAGGTCGAACTCGATCGGTCCACGGCAGCACGTGGCGAGGTCCACGAAGAGCGGCCCCCTCCTTGTGTTCAGGAGGTTGCCCGGATGCGGCTCGCCGTGCAACAGCTGGTCGTCGGCTTTGCCGACGCTGATCGCGGCGCTCAGACCGGTGAGAGCGTTGCTGAGGAGTTCCCGGTCGGAACCGGACAGTTCGGGGGACCGGTCCCGGTCGTTCACCTCTCTCAGTGCCGTGGCGACTCGATCGGTGAAATGCGGTGCGTCCAGATCGATCTGCCGCAGGGCGGCGTGATGCCGCGTGAACGCGTCCGCGTAGTCGGCCGGCGCGATCCCTGACGCCACGGGTTCGTAGTAGGTCCAGAGCGAGATGGCGAAGGCATCACGCGAATGGACCCGGGGGGCGACACGAGGGTCGAGCTCGGCCACCGGAGCGTCGACGTCGGCGAGACGGCGAGCCACCTCTACTTCGAACGCGGAATCAGCCAGATGCCCCGAAGGTGCGACCCGAGCCAGAACATCGCAAGGGGCCAGGCGCAGCGCGACGCGGTCCGAGTTGTGGATGACGGCCACATCGTCGGCCTGAAGGCCCAGCTCCGAAGCGGTCGCCCGTGCTGCCTCGACTGCTCGGCGGAGTTCTGACGGCTCCATGCGGTCCTCCCTCATCGTTGTGTACGCGTACTCGCCCGGGGACGACAGGCGTTCTGGTGCGTTTTTCCTGGTTGCGCAGCCGTGGGACGCCCGGGCCCACGGGGACCCGGCGTGTGAGTCGTGCGGCATCTGCCTGCTTGGTCCGGAGGAAGGTGGGCGGCATGTCGATTCCTTCGGTCTCACCGAGCCACTGCTCCTCGTGGGCCCTCCTGCGTCTCGGCAAGCGATTCTTCTCCGACCCGGCGAGCCTGGGCAACATCTTTGTGCCGACCTGGAGCGTGGAACACGGGGCACCGGATGCGGGCGTGCTCGTGCCGGCAGGGTGATCCGCAGGGGCGAGCGCAGTTGCCGAGTTCGGCCTTGCGCTTGTCGACGTGCTCTCGGACTCCGCCCGTCCCGGGTGTGACGTCGGTGTGCTCGTCCTCGGGACGCAGGGCTCGGCGGTGGTCGAGGAACTCCCGGTGGTGCTTGACGACATCCGCGGCGAAGACCGCGACGCAGCCCTGAGCGGTCTATGGATTCGGGTGTCCGGGCAGGGCCGCGCCGATGGGGACCGGCAGGCCGCCGTCGGCGATTGTCAGTGGCGAAGAGCCGGCGGAAGTCGTGGGGAGCGAACCTGGTGCCCGCGAAGGCCGGGTTCGTCTCGGTGATCTCTTCGCAGCGGCGTCCGACCATGTCGAGGACCGTGGCCGGGGCGATGACGCCCCGGACGGTGCCCGGCTGTCGCTGGAAGGGGGACAGCTCGGTGGGCATCGGGATGACCCGCTCGTACGGGCGGACGCCGAGGCGGGTGAGCTCGACAAGATTGCCGTGTACATACCGAAGATCAAGGAGGTCGAGCGCTGACCCGCGGCGCTTCCCGAACGCGCCCCGGCGCCCGTCCCGGTGGCGACACGGGCGTCCGGTGCTTCGAGGCGCTTATCAGGGGCACCGTCTAGACTCGACCGGCGTCAGGCCCAGGCCAGAACCGTCCGCCCACCGGAAGGGTGTTCCGCGTCTTGATACGGATCGATTCAGTCACGAAGCGGTACCCGGACGGCACGGTGGCGGTCGACCGGCTGTCGCTGGAGATCCCCGACCGCTCGATCACCGTCCTCGTCGGGCCCTCGGGGTGCGGCAAGACGACCACCCTCCGCATGATCAACCGGATGGTCGAACCCACCGAGGGAACGATCCTGCTCGACGGCGAGGACATCCAGCGGCAGCCGGTCACCACCCTGCGCCGGTCCATGGGCTACGTCATCCAGAACGCCGGGCTCTTCCAGCACCGCACGATCGTCGACAACATCGCCACCGTGCCCCGCCTGCTCGGCTGGGGCAAGCAGCGGGCCCGGGAGCGGGCGGCGGAGCTGATGGAGCGGGTGGGCCTGGACCCCTCGCTGGCCAAGCGGTACCCGTACCAGCTCTCCGGCGGGCAGCAGCAGCGCGTCGGCGTGGCGCGGGCGCTCGCCGCGGACCCGCCGGTGCTGCTGATGGACGAGCCGTTCTCCGCCGTCGACCCCGTGGTGCGCAAGGGACTGCAGGACGAACTCCTGCGCATCCAGGACGAGCTGGGCAAGACCATCGTCTTCGTCACCCACGACATCGACGAGGCGATCAAACTCGGCACCATGGTCGCCGTGCTGCGCGAGGGCGGCCGGCTCGCCCAGTACGCGCCGCCCGCCGAACTGCTGTCGAACCCCGCGGACGGCTTCGTCGAGGACTTCCTCGGCGCCGACCGCGGCATCCGGCGGCTGTCCTTCTTCCCCTCCGCCGCCCTGGAGTTGACCACCGACGCCGTGATCCCGGCCGACGCCACCGCCGTACGGATCGCCGCCGCCGAGGCCTCCCACCTCCTGGTCACCGACGCCGACGGCCGCCCGCTCGGCTGGGCGGAGCGCGACGAACTGGCCGCAGGCGACATCCGCACGGACCGACTGCTGCCGTACGGACGGCCGTTCGTGCCCGGCGCCGACTCCCTGCGGGTCGCCCTCGACTGCGCCGTGCTCTCACCCGTCGGCCGGGCGGTCGCCGTGGACGGCCACGGCCGGGTGACCGGCGTCGTCTCCCAGCAGACCATCGGCGAGGCCATCCGCGCCGCCCACACGGCCGGCCGCGCCGACGAGGAGAAGGTCGCGGGATGACCGGCTTCTTCGACATCCCCAGCGACCTCCAGCACAGCTGGGCCGGGCTGATCGGCCTGCACGTGAGGGAGGCCCTGCTGCCGGTGGCCGCCGGGCTGCTCCTCGCCCTGCCGATCGCGCAGCTGTGCGGGCGCTTCCGCTGGCTGTACCCGCCCGTGCTCGGCCTGACGACCGTGCTGTACGCCGTCCCCTCCCTGGCGTTCTTCGTCGTCCTCATCGACTACACCGGCCAGACCGAACTCACCGTGATGATCCCGCTGGCCCTGTACAGCCTGGTCGTCCTGGTCCCGGCCATCGTCGACGGCGTGCGCTCGGTGCCGGACGAGACCCTCGCCGCGGCCACCGCCATGGGCTTCGGCTCCGTACGCCGTTACCTCCAGGTGCAGTTGCCGATCGCCGCGCCCGCCGTCATCGCCGGACTCCGGGTCGCCACCGCGTCCAGCATCTCCCTGGTCAGCGTCGGCGCCCTGATCGGCAACCAGGGCGCCCTCGGCAACCTGCTCGCCGCCGCGCAGAAGTACGACCGCCCCGAACTCGCGGTGAACGCCGTGGTCACGATGGCCGCCCTGGCGATCCTGTGCGACGTCCTGCTGGTCGCGCTGCGGCTGCTGCTGACGCCGTGGATGCCGCGCGGCACCCGTCCGGAACCCGCCGCGCGGCGGGTGGAGATCACCCCGGAGGGGGCGGCCCGGTGAACGTCCTGAACTTCGTCAACGCCTTCTTCAGCGACAGCGCCCACTGGCACGGCTACGACGGCATCCCGCAGCGCTTCTGGGAACACCTCCAGTACTCCCTGCTGGCCCTCGCCGTCGCCGCCGCCGTCGGGCTGCCCGTCGGCCTGCTCACCGGCCACACCGGACGCGGCGGCAACGCGCTCGCCTTCCTCGCCAACGCCGCCCGCGCGCTGCCCAGTTTCGGCCTGCTGGTGCTCGCCGTCCTGCTGATCGGCTTCGGCCTGCTGCCCGTCATGATCCCGCTGGTCGTGCTGGCCGTCCCCCCGATCCTGGTGACCACCTACGAGGCGGTCCGCTCCGTCGACCCCGCCCCCGTGGACGCCGCGCGGGGCATGGGCATGCACGAGTCGCGGATCCTCTTCCGGGTCGAGGTGCCCGTGGCGCTCCCGCTGATCCTCAGCGGCCTGCGCTCCGCGGCCATCCAGATCGTGTCGACGGCCACCATCGCCGCGTACGTCAGTCTCGGCGGGCTCGGCCGGTACATCATCGACGGGCTCTACCAGCGCGACTACGAGAAGGTGGTCGGCGGCGCCACCCTGGTGGCCGTCCTGGCGCTGCTCACCCTCGCGGTGTTCTGGGCGGCCGGACGGCTGGCCGTGTCGCCCGGAGTGCGCAGACGCTGACGTACGGCCGGTCGTGCGGCAAACGTGATCCGGACGTCCTTGACTCACCGTGAGCGGCTGGATTGGATCGGCGAATGACTTCCACCGCGAAAAGCAGCAGGTACAGGACGAGGCACACCGGCGCGGCGGCCACCGCGCTCGCCGCCGCGGCGGCGCTGCTCGCGGGCTGTTCCTCCTCCGGCGACACCTCGGACAACCCCCTCGACGGGGAGAAGGCCGAAGCCGGCACCGTCGTCGTCGGCTCCAACAACTTCGCCGAGTCCACCCTGCTCGCCGACATCTACGGCGAGGCCCTCCGCGCCGCCGGCCTCGAGGTCGACTACAAGCACAACATCGGCAGCCGTGAGACGACGTACGGCCTGATGAAGAACGGCTCCGTCACCGTCCTGCCGGAGTACAACGGCTCCCTCCTCGCCTACCTCGACCCCGAGGCCGGGCAGGAGTCCGCCCAGGCCGTGAACGAGGCCGTCAAAGCGAAGCTGGACAAGTCCCTGACCCTGCTGGAGTCCTCGCCCGCCGAGAACAAGGACTCCGTCAGCGTCAACGCCGAGACGGCGAAGAAGCACGGCCTGACCGACGGGTCGACCCTCGCCGACCTCAAGGACATCGCGCCGGAGCTGGTGATCGGCGGCTCGCCCGAGTTCCAGACCCGGCAGCAGGGGCTGAAGGGCCTGGAGACCGTCTACGGCCTGAAGTTCAAGTCGTTCAAGGCGCTCGACGCGGGCGGCCCGCTCACCCAGGCGGCCCTCAGCCAGAACGAGGTCCAGGCCGCGGACGTCTTCACCACCGACCCGACCATCGTCAAGGAGGAGTTCGTCGTCCTGAAGGACCCGGAGAACCTCTTCGGCTTCGCCAACGTCACCCCGCTGGTCTCCAAGGAGGGGCTGCCCCAGGAAGGAGTGGAGGCGCTGAACGCGGTCTCCGCGAAGCTGGACACCGAGACCCTCCTCGGCCTGGACGCCCAGGTGCAGCTGGAGAAGAAGGACCCGCTGGACGTGGCGAAGGCCTGGCTGAAGTCGGCCGGCCTGGACTGAGCCCGCCCGGGGTGCGGCCGGCCGGCCGCACCCCGGAGGCCGTTCACCGCGCCGGGGCCGCCTGCGCGATCAGCCGGTCGATCAGCGCGATCAGCACGTCCCGGCACGACTCCCGCTCCCGCGCGTCGCACAGCAGCACGGGCACGCCGTCCGGCAGCGTCAGCGCGTCCCGGATGTCCTCGACCGGGTACGGGTGCTCCCCGTGGAAGCCGTTGACGGCGATCACGAACGGGATGCCCCGGCGCTCGAAGAAGTCGATCGCGGCGAAACTGGTCTTGGGCCTGCGCACGTCCACCAGGACCACCGCGCCCAGGGCGCCGACGGCCAGGTCGTTCCACATGAACCAGAACCGCTGCTGCCCCGGCGTGCCGAAGAGGTACAGCACGAGGTCGTCCGAGACGCTGATCCGGCCGAAGTCCAGGGCGACCGTGGTGGCGCGCTTCTCCTCGACGCCGTTCAGGTCGTCGACGCCCAGACCCGCCATGGTCAGCGGTTCCTCGGTGCGCAGCGGGACGATCTCGCTGACCGAACCGACCATGGTCGTCTTGCCCACGCCGAAGCCACCGGCGATCAGGATCTTGACCGTGTCGGGTGCCGGGCGCCCGGCGGACGCCCGCGCGGTGGTGTCAGAGCCGGCCAAGGCCCTCCCTCACTTTCTGCAGCAGATCCAGGTCCACGGCGGTGCGGTCGACGGGACGCGGCGGACGGGCGGTGATCCGGCCCGCCTCCAGCAGGTCGCACAGCATGATGACGACCACGCTCATGGGCAGGTCGAGACGCGCGGCGAGCTCGGCGACCGCCATCGGCTCGGCGCACAGCCGCAGGATCCGGGAGTGCTCGGGCTGCGGCCGGGGCGCCCCCTCGGGCTGCGGATCCACCGCCGTCACCGTCGTGATGAGCGTGAAGTCGGCACGGCTGGGCCGGGTCCGGCCACCGGTCAGGGTGAACGGTCGTACGAGCCGGCCCGCCGAGTCGCTTCCGCCCACCTCACGCGCCGGGGTCGACGGCCGGCCCCGCGGTGTCCCGCGGGGCCGCGCTGAGGTGCTCGCCTATCTTCTTCACCAGCATGTTCATCTGGTACGCCACCACGCCGACGTCCGCGCCCGGACCGGTCAGCACCACCAGATGGGCGCCGGGACCGGCCGAGGTGAGGATCAGGTAGCTGTGCGCCATCTCGATGAGCGCCTGGCGCACCGGGCCGCCGCGGAAGTCCATGCTGACGCCCTTGCTGAGGCTCATCAGACCGGACGCGGTCGCCGCCAGGCGTTCCGCGTCGTCCCGCAGGAAGCCGGTGGACTTGCTCACCACCAGCCCGTCCTCGGAGAGCACCACGGCCTGGTTCACGTCGGCGACCCGCTCGACGAGTCCGGTCAGGAGCTGGTCCAGCTGGGTGTGGGTGGCGGGGATGGGGCGTGTCATGACGGTGTTCCTTCGTAAACGGTCGGCGGTCGGCGGTCAGCGGTCGGCGGGCGGAGCCGGGGACTCGGCGGGAGCGGCGGGCACGTGCGCCGCCTCGTCCGCCTCGTCCGCCTCGTCCGCGTCGTCCTGTGGTCCGGCCTCGTCGGTGTCGTCGTCCCGCGCCAGGGACGTGCCGCGCTGGAAGCCGGCGAGGGAGGATGCGGCGTGCTCCGCGGTGAAGTCACCGGAGTCGTCCTCGGCGTCCGGGACGGACTCCTCGCGGAGTTCGGCGGCCAGGCTGGTCTGCGGCACCCGGCGGGGGAGCGGGGTGAGCCCGTCCCGGCGGGGCGCGGGCTCCGGTGCGGCCGGTGCGGGGGCGGTCCGGACGACGGTCGCCGACCGGGACGCCGCGGCCCGCTTCGCACCGGCGGCCGCGGTCTCCCCCCGCTCCTCGTCCGCCCGGTCCCTCGCGGCGCCGGCGCGCGTCTCCCGCGGGCCGGAGCCGGACGGCGCGTCCCGCACCACGATCTCGTGCGGGATCAGCACGATCGCCGTCGTCCCGCCGTACGGCGAGGAGCGCAGGGTCACGGAGATGCCGTGCCGGTGCGCGAGCTGGGAGATCACGAACACGCCGAGCCGGAGGTCGTCGGCGAGCGCCACCACGTCGAACTGCGGCGCCTTGGCCAACTGGGCGTTCAGGGAGGCGTAGTCGTCGTCCGACATGCCGAGGCCCCGGTCCTCGATCTCGACGGCGAGGCCCTTGGCCACCAGCGCCGCCCGCACCGTGACGGGGCTCGGCGCCGGCGAGTACGCCGTCGCGTTGTCGATCAGCTCGGCCAGCAGGTGGATGACGTCGGCCACCGCGGGCGGGGCGAGCGACACCTCCTCCTCGGTGAGCACCTCCACCCGCTGGTACTCGGCGACCTCCCCGACGGCGCTGCGCACGATGTCGATCAGAGCGACCGGCTCGCTCCAGGTGCGGCCCGGGCGCTCGCCGCTGACGATCACCAGGTTCTCTTCGTAGCGGCGCAACTGGCTGGCCGTGGAGTCCAGTTCGTACAGACCCTTGAGGACCTCGGGGTCGGTGTGCCGGCGCTCCAGCGCGTCGAGCTTGCTGAGCTGGAGGTTGACCAGGTTCTGGCTCTGCCGCGCGATGCCGAGGATGACCTTCTGGAAACCGCGCCGGGTGTCGGCGAGTTCGATCGCGGTGTGCACGGCCGTGCGCTGTGCGGTGTTGAACGCCTGCGCGACCTGCCCCAGTTCGTCGTGGCCGTAGTCCAGCGGGGTCGTCGCCGACTCCGCGTCGACCTTCTCGCCCCGCTCCAGCCGGGCCACCACATCGGGCAGCCGCTCCTCGGCCAGGCCGAGGGTGGCCATCCGCAGACCGCGCAGCCGGCGGGACAGCGAGCGGGTGATGCGCCAGGACAGGCCGACGCACAGCAGCAGCGCGAGCAGTCCGGCGGCGCTCAGGGAGGCGGCCGTCAGCAGCAGGCTGCGGGCCTCGTCGGCGCTGCGGACGAGCAGCGCGTCGGTCTGCTGCCGGATCATGGCGGCGTACTGCGGGGAGACCCGGTCCATGGCCTCGTCCCACCGTTCCCGCAGGTCCGGCAGTTCGACGGTGCGCTTCTCGCCGGTGGGCGCGGTCGCCAGCACCTGGTCCTCGACCGCCTCCAGGGCACGCCACTCGGGGCTCTGCAGAATCCGCTCGGTCTGGGTCCTGGTCTCGCCGCGCAGGGAGGGCATGATCTGGTCGTCGACCAGCCAGCGGCGGGTGTGCACCAGCTCCGCGAACTCCCTCCAGCCCTCCGTGTCCAGACGCCCGGAGGGCCAGGCGAGGGTGAGCCGCGCGTCCTCCTCGGAGACCAGCTCCGCCGCGTGCTCCAGCGAGACCAGGGGGCCGGCCTGCGAGGTCAGGTCCCCGTCGTCGACCTGGGAGAGTTCCTGGAAGGCGTGGATCTGGTCGTCGATGATCGAGGTGTACTGGTCGAGTGCCTGCTCGGCGGTGATGTCGCTGGGCGCGTCCACCTGGTCCCGGTAGTACTCCAGGCTGCCCACCGAGCCGAGCACCCCGTACATGCGGTCCGAGATGCGCGCCGGCGCCTCGGCGATCGCGTCCGCCTGCCCGACCAGCTTCGCCACCGCGTCGTCGGTCTTCTTGCGCTGGGCCTCCAGGGCGGTCCGGGGGGTGTCCGGCTCGGCCAGCCACGCGGCGGTCAGCCGGCGCTCCTGCTGCAACGCCAGCGTGGCGTGCGTGCCCATCGCGCCGGTCGACCGGCTCAGTTCCGTCTGGGAACGCAACTGCAGCCCCTCGGAGAACATCTGGATCGTCGTCAGGCCCCACATGCCGGCGAGGGTGACGCTGGGCACCAGGGCGAGGAGGAACAGCGAGAGACGTATGGAGCCGAGGCGGCGCCGGGCACCTGTCCGTGGAGACATCGTGGTCCTAGAGCGGTCGGATGGTGGGAGGGGTACGCACGGGCGGTCCCGTCAGCGGGTTCCGTCGGCGGCGAACCCGGCGACCGAGTCCGCGTCGGCCTTCGTGACGAACGCCGGTCCGGTGAGCACGGGCGCGACCCCGCCGCCGCTGACGTTGCCGTTGGTCCGGTACAGCCACAGCGCGTCGACGGCGAGGTAGCCCTGCAGGTAGGGCTGCTGGTCGACGGCGAACTGGACGTTGCCCCCGCGTACGGCGTCCACCAGGTCCTCGTTGAGGTCGAAGGTGGCGACGTCGGCCTCGCTGTCCGCCTCCGCGACGGCCTCGACCGCGGTGAGCGCGAAGTCCGCCCCGTTGGTGATCACTTGGTCGACGGTCAGGTCCTGCCGCAGCCGGGCGGTGATGATGCCGGAGACGGCGCGCGTGTCGGTGCCGTCCACGTAGAGGTTCTCGGTCGTCCCGCCGAACGCCTTCTTCACGCCGGCGCAGCGGGCCTCCAGGGCAACGTTGCCACGCTCGTGGACGACGCACAGGGCGTGCTCGGCCTTCAGCTCGTCCAGCTTGTCGCCGACGGCCCGGCCCGCCACGCTCTCGTCCTGGCCGAAGAACCCCAGCAGCCCCGCCGACTTCCAGGCGTCGATACCGGAGTTGAGCCCCACCACGGGGATGTCCGCGGCCCGCGCCTCGTTGACCGGGCCCCTCATGGCCGCCGGCTTGGCCAGCGTCAGCGCGATGCCGTCGACACCCTCGCGGACCGCCTCGCGGACCAGTTCGGCCTGCTCCGCCGGGTCCGGGTCGCTCACGTACGTCAGCTCGATGCCGTCCTTGGCGGCCGCCGCCTCGGCGCCCCTCTTCACCCGGTCCCAGAAGGCGTCGCCCTCGTCGCCGTGGGTCACCATCGTGACCTTGATCCGTCCGGTGCCGGAGCCGCTCGCGTCGTCGGAGCCCGAGGAGTCGTCGGCCGGACCGAAGGCGGAGCAGCCGGTCGCCAGCAGACCGACGGCGGCTGCCAGCGCCGCCAGACGGTGTCTCGAAAGACGGCGGGACGGGGGACGAGTGTTCATGAGGGGTGCGGACCTCGCTGTGCGGCCGAGCAAGAGCAGGGGGAGAGCACCGACGGAACCACGGGGGCGTGCGCCGAACGGGTGACTCTCGCTGGGCCGGAGCCAACCCTGTGGGACCACTGGTCGTCAAGTGAACAGCCACGCGAAGTGAGGCGATGCTGCCGCATCGTGATGAACCGTGAGCGGGACACGGCCGTCTCCCGCCACCGAACCGGGCGGACACGGGGAACTCTTCCGTGCCGTACGGGGCGAACGCCCGGCGCGTTCACCGCGAACGCCGGGCCGGCGTCGGCGCCGGCCGTCGTCCGGCCGCGGTCGGCCCACCGGTGCTCCGGTGATCGGGACGGTCCGCCGCCTGCGCCCCGCCGTTCTCTTTTGCCCCCGCACCTGACACACTCAGATACCGGGCGTGCTGTTTTCTTTCAGGAGGCACGTCCGCTTTGCCCGGTATTCTCAAGTACGGTGCGGCGCCCGCGTGATGAACGCTGCCGCAGCGTGATATATCGTGTACCCGGCGTGAAAACAAACAGCATGACCCGTTCCTTTCCGGCTCAGGAGTTCAGGCGATGGCGAGGCAGGTACGCGCCGAGCAGACCCGCGCGACGATCATCACGGCCGCCGCAGAGCTGTTCGACCGGCAGGGCTACGAATCGACCAGTCTCAGCGACATCGTCGAGCACGCCCGAGTCACCAAAGGGGCCCTCTACTTCCACTTCGCCGCGAAGGAGGACCTCGCCCACGCCATCCTGGAACTCCAGTCCGCCACCAGCCGCCGACTGGCCAGGGACACCGAACTCCGGGGGCACACCTCCCTGGAGGCGCTGATGCGCCTCACCTTCTGCATAGCCAGGATGTCGGCCGAGGACCCCGTCCTGCGGGCCGGACTGCGGCTCACCACCGGCGGCGCCCGGCCGCGCCCCCCGCTGAGCCATCCCTTCACCGAGTGGCTGGACATCGTCACGGCCCGGCTCCTGGGCGCCGTCAAGGAGTCCGACGTCCACCCGGACGTCGACATCGACGTCGTGGCGCACTCCCTGGTCTGCTTCTTCGTCGGCACCCGCGTCGTCGGCCGCTCCCGCGAACCCGTCACCCGGCAGCCCCGCCGTACGGCCGAGATGTGGCAGATCCTCATCCGGGGCCTGGTCCCCGTCACCCGACGCGCCCGCTACCTCAGCCTGGCCGCGCGGCTGGAGCGGGAGATCGCGCCGGTGTGACCCGCGGCGCGCGTTACGGTGAGCGCATGTCCGACCACCCCACCGCGCCCGTGATCCTCGGCGACCAGCCCGGCACCTTCCCCCACGGCGTGCTGGCCGAGCGGCACCCGGCGATCATCCGGCAGGTGCGCGAGGCCTTCCCGTACGGGCCCGAACAGCACCGCGCGCTCGACACCCTGCTCGCCGACTGCACCGGGGGCACGATCGAACCCCTCCCCGCCGACGCGCACGACCGGCGGCACTGGGAGTCCTGGGGCATGGACGCCTACGCCGGCCGCTCCTGGTACGACGTGCCGTGGCTGTGGTCCGAGAGCTGGTTCTACCGCCGGCTGCTGCACGCGGTGGGCTACTTCGCCCCCGGTCCCTGGCAGGGCATCGATCCGTTCCGCCCCTCCAAGCTCGCCGAACTCGCCTCGCCCGCCGCGGACGAGGAACTGGCCGCGCTCGACGACCTCGCCCGGCGGCCGGAGGACGAGCGGGCCCGCGCCCTGCTGCACGGCTCCCTGTGGGGCAACCGCGCCGACCTCGGCTTCCGGCTGTCCGCCGAGGGCGCCGAGGAGACGCCCGCCGTCCCCGCCCTGGTGGCCGACGACAGCGAACGGCTGTGGCCGCTGCTCGACGCCCCCGGCACCGGCACCTTGTGCCTGGTCGCCGACAACGCGGGCCGCGAACTCGTCCCGGACCTGCTGCTCATCGCCCACCTGCTGGCGCACGGCCGTGTCGCCCGGGCGGTACTGCACGTCAAGCCGTACCCGTACTACGTCTCCGACGCCACCACCGCCGACGTCGTCGACGCGGTACGCCGGCTCACCGGCGCCGAGGGCGCCGCGGCCGAGTACGGCCGCGGCCTGTGGGCCGCGCTCACCGACGGCCGGCTCACCCTCCGCGCCCACCCGTTCTCCTGCGCGCCGCTGCCGTACGCGGACATGCCGGACGACCTCCGCGCGGACTTCGCCGCCGCCGCGCTCACCGTCGTCAAGGGCGACCTCAACTACCGTCGCCTCGTGGGCGACCGGCACTGGCCCCCGACCACGCCCTTCGCGGAGGTCACCGCCTGCTTCCCGGGTCCGGTCGCCGCCCTGCGCACCCTGAAGTCCGACGTGATCACCGGACTGACCGCCGACACCGAGGCGGCACTGGTCGCGGCGGAGGGGCGGCGCTGGCGCACCGGCGGCACCCACGCGCTGATCCAGGTCCGGACCTGAGCGTTATCCCGTGAGTGATCCACGGTGTGCCCGTGACCGGCATTGTTTCTTGGCTGTCCGGTGCGGGTGAGGTCGCGTAGGCGGACAACGCCAGCAGACGCGGCGGCGCAGGTGGTGTGCGGCCGTGGCCGTCGGAGCAGGACGGCCGGTTCAGGCAGAGGTCCTCGCAGGGCTGTGCTTCCGGAGCCTTACAGCCGGCGCGTTCGACAAGCGTCCGTAGGTCAGGGCCGCGTCGGCCGCTCGGACAGCGAGGATGTCTTCTGTCCGTCACCCAGGACGGCCTCCCAACAAGTGAGCAGGCGCATGGCGGAGTCGTACCAGGAGCGCGGGGTGTAGTCCTGGGCTCGCGGCAGGACAGTACCGTCGAGCAGGCCGGTCACCAGTGCGCCAGGCATTCCGGTGCGGCCGGGCGGATAGAGGTGGGCGTGGCCTGCCGTGGTTTCCCGCAGCGCGGGCAGATCTGGTGCGACGACCTCGCAACCGCAGGCCAGGGCCTCCTGCGACGGCAGATGACTGCCTTCGCCCACAGAGGCCGACACGCAGGCGGCTGCGCCCGTGTAGAGGGCGGCCAGCTCGTCGTCATCGACGCGGCCTGTGAACCGTATGAAGTCGACGGCGTCGAGCGTCTCGACCGTGCGGCGCGTCTCCTCGTCGAGTTCGGCGTGTCCGCCCACCACGACGAACCGCGTGCCCGACGGCACCGCCGGGCGTGCGCGGACCAGTTCCCGGATCAGCCAGGGCAGCCGCTTGCCGGGATGGGCCTGCCCGACATACAACAGATAGGGTCCGGCCAGTCCGTGCATGGTCCGTGCCGCGTCGATCTCGGCTTGGCCACGTGGCCGGAACACGTCTGTGGCCACCGCACCGGGAACGATGGTGATTCCACCCGGCGGCGGCAGTGATTCGGCTACGTCACGCGCGGTGGCATGGGAGACGGTGACGACATGACGTGCGGAATCGACCAGCATCCGGGTGAGAGCCGCGAAGCCGCGTGCGAACACACCGCAAGAGCTGTTCTGTTCGGCTGGGGCGGTCCGCGCAGCACCGGAGGACGAGTGGCCTACCGGGTCGAGCAGGCTGGCCCGCATGTCATCGAGGTGCTTCTTGCCGAACTTCTCCACGAAGTCCTGGTCCGTGGCGGTGAGGTGGGGAAAACGCCACCGCAGCAGGTCGTGAATGGTGAAAACATAAGGAATGGGGCAGGCTCGGTCCACGACGTAGTGGGTGCTGTGGTAGAGGTCGACGCGACGCTGCGTCAGCAGAGCTCGCAGTTCTGCAGAATCACGCATGAAGCCGGTGTCGCCCGGGATGCCGATCACCTCGTGCGTGTCGGTGCAGCCCTGTACGGCGAGCATGTCACGGGCCGCTTCTTGGGCGCCGTCCCGGACGATGACGAGAAGGCGGATACCGCGGGCCCGGGCGGGTGCGGCCGAGGCGGCCAGCAGCGACCTGCCATAGCGGGCGACTCCGGTGTCGTGGGTGCTCCTGAGATCCATGGCGACGATCGGCATTCTCGGTCCTTCCTCCTCATGCGGCACCAGCCGACGCATGCCCCAGGTTCATCTCTTTCGTGGTGCCTGCAGCCACGTTTCAAAGGCACACTTCGGCGTAGCAGTGCAGGAGTCGCCGTGCGTGTTCGTCCCACCGGTACCGGGCCACCCACGCGATTCGCCGGTCCCGTTCGGTGGAACTCGACGGTCCGGCGAGCAGCTCGTCAATGGCCCGGGCGAGCCGTTCGGCGTCTCCAGGAGGGACGAACGTGCCGTGCGAGCCCAGCGTTTCGCGCAGCACCGGCAGATCGGAGACGATCACCGGACAGCCAGTGGCGAGCGCCTCCAGCGGGGTGAAGCCGAAACCTTCGTGATGGGACAGATGCAGCAGCCCAGCGGCTCCCGCGTACAACGACACGAGTAGGGCGTCACTCACTCGGCCCAGGGACACCGCGTGCGGTCCCGCGACCTCCGTCACCTCGGCCGCCGCCTGACAACCGGGCTCGAAACCGCGCCCCACAAGCACGAGCGGAACGTCGCTCAGCGGAGCCGAGGAACGCAGATAGCCGCGCACCGCGGTCGGTAACCCCTTGTGCGCGCGGCTCTGTCCGACGTAGAGAAGGTAGCGCCCGGGGCGCAGCGGGCCAGGCAGCGGTGGCGGCGATCCGGGCGAGCGCAAGTGGTCGGCGCCGAAAGGAGCGACGAGAGCGTGCGTGGCACGTCCCAGCGCCTCGTCCAGGTGACGAGCAACGGTCTGGGTAGGGACGATCGTCCGGGCTGCCCGCGCTCCCGCAAGCCACAGCATTCGGCCGTAGAACTCCTCATGCAGGGAGAGAGGTTCACGCGTCGCACCCGACGGCCACTTCGCCACCGTCCGCAGCTTCTCGACGAACGCGGTGAGCCCCGCGAGAGTGTCCCTGCCGTAGCGGTGGGCGAAGAGGGCATCCGAGTAGCAGTACTGCGGGGCGCGCAGCCGCAGCACATCATGCACGGTCACCAGCATGGGCACCGGTGCATGCTCGAACGGCACCCGGTAATCCGGCAGATGGAGCAGATCGGCGTGGTGGCGACGCACCAGGTCCAGAAGGTGTGCGCCCTCCGCCGGTGTGTATCGTGGTGCGGAGGCAGGCGCCACGTGTATGTCCAGGTCTCCGCCACCGACCCGGCGCAAGGCTGCAGTCAGACATCTCGTATAACGCCCGATCCCGTCGGCTCCGGTGATCTGGCCGTCCACCAGTAATCGGACCATTCCCCACCCTCGCGTCGCACTCCGTGACGTCGCCGACGGTCCGGCCGCGAGGCCTGGGCGGCGGCCCTTTCACACTTCCCGTTGTCGGGCGCGCCATGCCGGCGCCACCGCTTGGCGAGCACGTGACGGACGTGTCCGGCCAGAATCCCGCGAGGGTCGGTGCCGCAGCTCTACCCTGAAGGTACAGAGGCCGTGCCCGGCCTCGGGAGGAGCGTGTGCCCCGTGCCTCACCTGTCCGTCAAAGTTTCTGCGTCGCTGTCAGTCGTCCTCTCCGCCGCAATTGGTCTTCTGACCAACCTATTGACCGACGAGGTGTCCTGGGGGCTCGGCGTCGGCCTCGCGGTGCTCGTCCTCGCTTCCGCCGTACTCGCCTGGACTCAGACGCACGGCACATCGGCGGCCGGCCGGACCGAGGTCCGGCAGACTGTGCGCAGTGGCGGCTCGATCGTCGACGGCCGTGTCACCGCGCATGGAGCGGCCGTCGTCACCGAACGGGCCCGACGCAACGGGCGCATCACTCGCTCCACCGCACATGTCCGCGACGCGCGGGTAGTCCGCGATGCCAAGGACGGCACCATCGACGGCCAGCAGACGGACGCCCGCGGGTGACCGCGCCCGGTCGGTCCGACGGGGACGTTCTCGTCGACAGGGAGGAGGCACTGGCCGCGATGCACCGTCTCTGCCGGGACCCGCGCGAGCGGCTGCTGTTCGTGTGCGGCATGGCCGGGCAGGGCAAGACCACTCTGCTCTTGCACCTGGTGAACACCATTGTGCCCGCTTATGGCCACACGGGAGACCTCCTCGACCTGGAACAGCTCACCGACTTCGAGGCGACTGCGGCCGACGGCATCGCCTTTGCCGGGCGCACGCTGGATGCCGTGGCCCGTTGCTTCGAGGTACGCTGCGGCACCGTCCTCAAGGACTACCATCGCAGCCGCGGCGTCGCAGCGGACACGGTGCGCAGCTTCCTGACCTCCGTTCCCCGACTGCGACTACGGCAAAAGGCGTCCCGCAACAGCTCGATCTCCCATGTGTCCGTCTCCTGGGACGGGCATAGCGACGGCCGGCGTCTGGCCCTGCTGCGGGACAACGAACTCGGCCGCATGACCGAGGCGCTGCTACGCGACGTGGCCGCCCACCGAACCAGGCTGCCGTGCGGTGATCGCCATGTGCTGTGCTTCGACACGTCCGAGCGGCTGCACTTCCTCGACGGAAACGCCGCCGATCGGGCCGACGGCGTCAGCGGTGTACGTCACTGGTTGGTCTCCGACGTGCTCGGCAATCTTCTCGACGCGTGGCCCGGACTGGCCGTCGTACTGGCTGGTCGTGAGCCTCTGGACCCACCGCCGGGACGCCCCGTCGAGCAGGTCCGGCTGGAGGCATGGCGGGAGCACCACACCCGCACCTATCTGACGGCTCACGGCATCACAGCTCCCGAGACGGTCCGCTCCGTGCACCGGTTTTCCAGCGGTCTGCCCCTCTGGGCCAACGTGCTCGCAGAGATCCACGCAACAGCCGGGCAGCCGGCCGGCCACCTCATGCCGCCGGTGTCCGCCTACGAGCCAGATCCGCTGTGGACCTCCCGGGTTCTGCTGTCCCGGCTGCCGGAGCAGCGCCGCCGGGTGGTGGCCACCGCGTCCGTCCTGCGCCGCATCGAACGGGACGCGCTCGCGGTGCTGCTCAAGGCCGCCGGGCCGACTCACGCAGCGCTGTCCTGGTGCGCCGTCCCCGGTGAGGAACCCGTCGAGAGCCGAGGGAGCGAGCCGCAGGCCGACGGAGTCCTTCCCGGCAAGTGGTTCGAGGACCTGTGCTCTTACAGTTTCGTCCACAGCCGACGTACTCCCACCGCCGGGTTCGAACACCGCATGCACCCCTTGGTGCGTGGGGCGATCCTTTCCTACCTCGAGCGCGAACAGCCCGGTCTTCTCAGGACGTTGCACACAGCGGCGGCCCGCCACCACCAGGCCAGAGGCAATCGTCTGGACGCGCTGTTCCATGCCCTGTCGATCGGAGCGGAAGCGGCGATGGCTACCTGGAAGGAAGAGCTCGACCTGGCTCTGTCCCGCTACGACTTCAGTAACTCGCTGCGCTTGGTGGAACTCGTCATCTCCGAGGAAGCGGGCCCGGCAACGGCTGACCGGGCACAACTCCTGGTCGAGGCACACATTGCGGCGGGACGGATCGCCTTCTTCCAGATGCGCCTCGACGATGCCGAGACCAGCTACCGCCGCGCCCGGGAGATCGCCAGCGAGCGGGCTGACCGTGTGGGGGCGGCAACGGCTCTACTGCACCTGGCCGAACTGTGCCACCGCAGACTCGACGTGTCGGCGGCGGCCACGGCGGTCAGCGATGCGTTGGTCCTCTTCGAGCGGGAGCACCACGTGCGAGGACGTGCCGAGAGCCTGCACCGATTGGGACATCTCCGGCTGGCGCACATGGACGTGACCGGCGCCGGCCGAGCAGCCGCCGAGAGCCTGTCGCTGTTCCGTGCCCAGGGCGACCCACTGGGCCAGGCCCGAGCCCTGGAACTGTTGGGACACATCCGGCTGGGGCAGGCCGACCTCGCGGGTGCCAAGGAACACGTCAAGAACTCGCTCGCACTGTACGACTGTGAGGACGACCTGCGTGGACTCGCCTCCACCCTGGGGCTGGTCGCGGACATCTCGCTGCTCCAGGGGTACGTGACGGAAGCCGCGGAGGCCGCCGACCGGGCCCGGAGCATTTATCGGCAGACCGGTGACGCGTTCCGCGAGGCCGGCGCAGTGCACATCTTCGGCAAGGTTCGGCTGGCGGCGGGTGACCTGCCGGGGGCGGAGAGCGACGCGCGCGTCGAGATGGCCGTACACCAACGCACGGGCAACCGGCTCGGCCAGGCCAATGCTCTGCATCTGCTGGGCACCGTCCACCTAGCCGCCGGACGGACCGGTGATGCGGCGGATACGGCTCACAGCGCGCTCGAACTGTATGAGGAGGTCGGCAACCCTCTCGGTGCGACGCACGCGGTGCAGCTCCTGGCCCGAGTCGCACTTGACGAAGGCCGGGTGTCCGACGCAGAACCCCTGTTCGCACGAGCTCTCGACCAGTACCGGCAGGTCGGTAACCCCCTGGGTGAGGCCGACGCCCTTCACTGGCGTGCCGTCTGTCTGGACCGGCTCAGCAGACCGACCGACGCGCTGGCCAGTGCAGAGGTCGCTGCCGACATCTATGGCAGGTTGGGCGGCAACCGGGGGCAGGGAGACAGCGCTTTGCTGGCGGCTCGCCTGTACTTGGCCGCCGACGACATCGAACGTGCGGTTCTACGGCTTCGACAGGCACGTGAGGCGTTCCGGCTGACCGGTAACACAGAAGGCGAGCGCGCGGTGGACGCGTACTTGTCCGACTTGGCTGTCCCTCCCGTCCCGCCCGAACAACGCGATCGGCGGCAACCGGGGGAACCAGACACTTTATAGGTGGGTGAAACGCCGTGGGCGGAGGAGGCGCGTGCCGTCTGGTGCGGGGCCGTCCTTCCCTTGGTATTGCTCTGCGACGCGGCCCACCCCCACGGCTGAGATCCTCCAGCAACTCGATCGGACCGGCAACAGGCCGCCCACCACTCATCTTCGGTGCGGTCAGAAGGCGGGCACCTTCATCCGCATGCGACTGGGCATGTTCACGACCCCCGGCAGGATTTCCGTAAAGCTACGGTGTCCCACCGTGCGCCTGTGACGCTCCGTCATGGGGAACGGTGTCGCACAGTCTGAGGACGACGCGGTAGCGGAGCAGGGGACCCACGCGTTCGGCCATGACCCGCTTGTGGAGTTTCGGATCGGTGATGCGGCCTTCGTCGATGCCGGAACCGAACGGGGCGGCGATGCCCTGCATGACTGCGGGCTGGTCCTCGCGGATGGCCTTGGCCAGGGTGGGAGATCCCGTTCGAGGCGACCCGAACGCAGTGACGGCTTTTTCCGGAGGGCGGTTACTCGCGTCGAAACGACAGCCACTTGGAGTACGAGGGCCCCCGGGAAGTCTTTTTTGCGGGAGGAACATCGGTCGTGTGCACTTGTGAGGTCATCCCGAGAACGACGCGGTAGGGCACTGTCAGGCACTCAAGGGCTCCGGACGAGCCCGGCCCGCTCACGGTGAGTTCCCCGGTATGCTCTTCGCGGTACCAATACACCGCAGCTTGAACCTGTGCGCCCGGAGCTACCGAAAATTCGATCTTCTGGGACGAAACATAGTGGTCCGATGTCTCGGAGGTGCGGTGAGCGTCGAACGAGGATTTGATTTTCGCCTCGATCAGTTTTTTCAATTCGAGGCCGGTGGTCGCTTCGATCTCCCCGCCTATGTTCCACGTGATCGAGTGGCTCCATTCGTGGGTCACGATCCGTTCGATCTTGACTGCGGCCTTGGAGCTGTTGGTGAAGACGCCGTGATGCTCGGCGGCATCGAGTACGAACTCCACAGGGCCCTGTGAGAGGGCGGTCACTGTCCACCCGGGCCCGTCCGCTTCGCCGCCCGACGCTTTTCTTTCGAGCGAGTATTCGATCGCCTTCTCGGCTGCCTTGGCGCCAAGCGCAACCCCGAGAAGAATCCGCGCGAAAGTGGCAAGCATGGACGTCCTCCTGTGATGGTCAACCGGACCAAGCTCTTTCTGGCGAGCCAAGGCGGGTGCGTCAACGCTACCTCGCGTGTGCAATCAGATGTGTGGCGGATGTTTCAGGTCGCCATCAGGGAATGAGATGAAGGGAAGTGGTGCTTGATTTTTCTCGACGGGAAAGGGATATCGCTCGGCTGGTGCTGTCGCGGACGTGGGATGCATCCGGCAGACACGGCGTCAGAGCAGGCTGAAGTGCTTCCTTTTCTGCACATCCGGTGCGTTCCAGGCCGCACCTACGCCTTCCCGCCCCGCATCCGCGCCCTCCCGGGCGTGGGTGATCGGGTGCTCTCGCGTCGACCGACAAGGAGAGACGATCTCCTTCGTGCTCATGACGGAGAGAGGACCGTCCTTGGTGAGCGCGTCGTTGTGCGGGGGAACCGGTACCCGGTCGAGATCATCTCTCTATGAGACGGTCCGGCTGTGACACCGGAAGCCCGGGTGAACCCACGCTGGCGAACTGCGAAGCCGCCGGCCTCGGGCCGGGGGTGTGACGGGCGGTGTCCCAGGCCGTCCGGCGTGTGGGTCGGCCTCGACACGACCACGGCCCAGCGCCCGCCCGCTGGGTTACGGAGACTTCCTCGGTGAACCGGAGGTGGAAGTCCGGCAACGCCGCCAGGACGAGGCGGACCGACTTGACTGCCACCATGCGGATCCGGGATGAGGGGACGAGACGCACCACGCCCGTCCCACGCTCACCGGGCCGGCCGGCCGGCCGGGCGGTCGGTAGTCCGTCACGTGTACTGGGTCATCCTCGTGCAGGGTCTGCACGGGCACGCCCTTCCTTTCGCGCGGCGGACTTACGGCGCGTGAGCAAGTGGTCAGGCCAAAGGGTGTCGCAGAAGGTTGTAAGTTTCTCATCTCCGTGGCACGGCTGAAGTGTCGAGGACGGGACGGGTGTGGGTGGAGACGTTCACGAGCCTGCGGGAGGGGCCGTTGGGCCGACTGCTGAGAGTGGTGCGGGAACGCGGCGGCAGCCTCCCCCACACCGTCCAGGCCGCCGCCCACCTGCGCAACCTTGCCCTCGGCGGGTGACCGAACGCGCCCAGATATCGCTTCAACCGGCGTAATCACAGCCTTCTGCAACACCCTGGAGGAACCGCAACTCCCGTACGGGGCACGGTTCACGCGATGGTGTGATCATGCTCGGGCCGGTGGATGCCGCCACCGGGCCGCGGGTAGCTCCCGGCCATGACGCAGCCGTTCGAACTCCCGCACTTCTACCTGCCGCACCCCGCGCGGCTCAACCCGCACGTCGACGAGGCCCGCGCCCACTCGACCGGGTGGGCGCGCGAGATGGGCATGCTGGAGGGCAGCGGGGTCTGGGAGCAGGCCGACCTCGACGCGCACGACTACGGCCTGCTCTGCGCCTACACCCATCCCGACTGCGACGGGCCCGCCCTCTCGCTCATCACCGACTGGTACGTGTGGGTCTTCTTCTTCGACGACCACTTCCTGGAGAAGTTCAAGCGCACCCAGGACCGCGCCGCCGGCAAGGCCCATCTGGACCGGCTGCCGCTGTTCATGCCGCTCGACCCGACGGCCGGCGTCCCCGAGCCGGAGAACCCGGTCGAGGCCGGCCTCGCCGACCTGTGGGCGCGCACGGTGCCGGCGATGTCCGCCGGCTGGCGCCGCCGGTTCGCCCTCGCCACCGAGCACCTCCTCAACGAGTCCCTGTGGGAGCTGTCCAACATCAACGAGGGGCGGATCGCCAACCCCGTCGAGTACATCGAGATGCGCCGCAAGGTGGGCGGCGCGCCCTGGTCCGCCGGGCTCGTGGAGTACGCCACCGCCGAAGTGCCCCCCGCCGTCGCCGGGACCAGGCCGCTCAGGGTGCTGATGGAGACCTTCTCCGACGCCGTGCACCTGCGCAACGACCTGTTCTCCTACCAGCGGGAGGTCGAGGACGAGGGCGAGCTCAGCAACGGCGTGCTCGTCCTGGAGACCTTCTTCGGCTGCACCACCCAGGAGGCCGCCGACATGGTCAACGACGTCCTCACCTCGCGGCTCCACCAGTTCGAGCACACCGCGTTCACCGAAGTCCCCGCCGTGGCGCTGGAGAACGGACTCGCCCCGGCCGAGACCGCGGCCGTCGGGGCGTACGCGAAGGGTCTGCAGGACTGGCAGTCCGGCGGCCACGAATGGCACCTGCGCTCCAGCCGTTACATGAACGGGGGCGCGCGGTCCGGTGCCCCCTGGCGGTTTCCGTCCGGCCCCGGGACGTCCGCCGCCGACGTCGGCGCCCTGCTCGCCGGCGCGGGGGCCGAGAGGCTGCGCGCCTACACGCACGTGCCGTTCCGGAAGGTCGGCCCGTCGATCATCCCCGACATCCGCATGCCGTTCCCGCTGCGCCTCAGCCCCGCCCTCGACGGCGCGCGACGGCACCTGCTGGAGTGGTCGCGCGAGATCGGCTTCCTCGGGGAGGGCGTCTGGGACGAGGACAAGCTCGCCAGCTGCGACCTCCCGCTGTGCGCGGCGGGCCTCGACCCGGACGCCACCCAGGAGCAGCTCGACCTCGCCTCCGGCTGGCTGGCCTTCGGCACCTACGGCGACGACTACTACCCGCTCGTCTACGGCCACCGCCGCGACCTGGCCGCCGCGCGGCTGACCACGGCCCGCCTGTCGGCCTGCATGCCCCTCGGTCCCGAGGAGGTCCCGCCGCCGGTCAACGCCATGGAGAGGGCGCTGATCGACCTGTGGAGGCGTACCACGGCCGGTATGACGCCCGATGAGCGCCGCCCCCTGAAGTCGGCCGTCGACACGATGACCGAGGCCTGGGTGTGGGAGCTGTCCAACCAGATCCAGAACCGCGTCCCGGACCCCGTGGACTATCTGGAGATGCGCCGCGCCACCTTCGGCTCCGACCTCACTCTGGGGCTCTGCCGCGCCGGACACGGACCGGCGGTGCCGCCGGAGGTCTACCGCAGCGGTCCCGTCCGCTCCCTGGAGAACGCGGCGATCGACTACGCGTGCCTGCTCAACGACATCTTCTCGTACCAGAAGGAGATCGAGTTCGAGGGCGAGATGCACAACGCGGTCCTCGTGGTGCAGAACTTCTTCGGCGTCGACTATCCGACCGCGCTGCCCGTGGTGCAGGACCTGATGAACCAGCGGATGCGCCAGTTCGAGCATGTCGTGGAGCACGAACTGCCCGTCGTCTACGACGACTTCCAGCTGTCGGACGAAGCGCGGACGATCATGCGGGGCTATGTGACGGACCTGCGGAACTGGATGGCGGGCATCCTCAACTGGCACCGGAACGTCGACCGGTACAAGGACGAGTACCTGTCCGGCCGGGTCCACGGCTTCCTCCCGGGCCGCGCACCGGCGCCACCGGTCCTCGTCTGACCCGTCCCCGCCCGCACCCCAGCACCGCCTGCACCCCCAGCACCGCCGCCGGAGGCGAACCATGGAACAGACCGCGTTACGGCCCAGACCGATGCCCGGCGACGGGGGCGGGGGCGGCGGTTTCGGGGGCGGGCCGGGCTCCGGTCCGTCCGGCCGGCGTCCCGGGCGGCGGCGCGGGCGCCGGGTGGTGACCGCGGTGCTCGGGGCGCTGACCGGAGCGGTCCTGGTGCTCTCCGGGGCCGGGCTGGGGGCGGTGGGGGCCACGATCGCCGGCGCGGGCGGGCTCACCGGGCTGAAGCGGCAGGCGGGGGTGGGGTCCGCCGTCCCGGCCGCGTCGCCGCGGTCCGCTCCGTCCGCGCCGGTCGCCCGGCTCGGGGTGGAGGTGGCCGACGACGAAAGACCCGGGGCGCTGGTCGTCGGCGTGCACGTGCCCGGCCCCGGGGCCTCGGCCGGTCTCGCGCGCGGCGATGTCCTCCTCGTCTTCGGGACCACCCGTGTCGACTCGGCCGCCGGCCTGGCGCGCGCCGTCGCCCGGGCCCGCCCGGGCGACGAGGTGACACTGACCGTGCGCCGCCGCGACGGCGGCTACCAGCAGTTGACGGCGGTCCCCGGCATCGTCACGTGACCACGCGGAAGTGGCTGGTGAGCCGGCCCTCGTCGTCCAGCACGTGGAAGGCGAGCCCGACCGGGGCGTCCCGGTCCGCGATCCGCTCGCCCTCCCAGGGCAGCCCCAGCGTCCAGGTCACGCCCGGTCCCACCAGGACCGGGCGGCCCGCGAAGGTGGTGGCGGCCGGGGTGTGGGCGTGGCCGGTGATCAGCCCGGCGACCTCGGGGCGGCGTGCCAGCAGAGCGGCCAGCCGCTCCGGCGCGCGCAGCGGGCAGGAGTCGGGCAGGGGATGGTGCAGCGGCACCGGCGGGTGGTGGAAGGCGAGCAGGGCCGGGAGGCCGTCGTCGAGTCCGTCGAGCGTCGACTCGATCCAGGCACAGGTCTGCGCGTCCAGTTCCCCGTCATCGCGGCCCGGGATGCTCGAGTCGCACATCAGC
The DNA here is from genome assembly GCF_055633275.1 of Streptomyces sp. 12E. Classification (NCBI taxonomy): domain Bacteria; kingdom Bacillati; phylum Actinomycetota; class Actinomycetes; order Kitasatosporales; family Streptomycetaceae; genus Streptomyces; species Streptomyces sp. 12E. The sequence continues at coordinate 5,951,157 of NZ_JBVNCJ010000001.1, forward strand.
ACCGCGCCGCCGTCCAGTACGTGCGCGCTGTTGACCGGTCCGTCGCCGGCCGGCCGGCCCAGCAGCGCCTTGCGGTACGGCGCCCGGCTGTCGTGGTTGCCCGGGCAGGTCAGCACCGGGAACGGGGCGCTCCCGTCGCGCAGCCCCAGCAGGCGGGCGGCCTCCTCGTACTCGGCCTCGGCGCCGTGGTCCGCGATGTCCCCGGTCACCAGCAGCGCGTCCGGCCGGACCGGCAGCTCCCACAGCCGGTCCCGCACCCGCCGGGCGCGCTCCGTCGCCCGCGTGGTTCCGTCCAGGTGCAGATCGCTGATGTGCGCGAGTACGAGCACGGTCGTACGCCTCCCCGATGTTCCTGTTAACGGTTCAGTGCGATCTCATCATTAGATGTAATGGAAGAGCAATGCCCTGCCATTGGCCGAGGAGGGTGGCGGGGCGAACACCGCGAACCGGCTCGCGTCGGCCCTGCCCGCCGGGCAGGATGCTGCCCGTAACCTGCTGTCGCCCTGGGAGGCCCCCGAGATGACCGGCGCCGCGCCCGCGTCCTTCACCGCCGACGACTACGAGGCCCGTATGGAGCGTGCGGCGCGGCAGGCCGCCGACGCCGGCCTCGCCGGGCTGCTCGTGGCGCCCGGCCCCGACCTGGTGTGGCTCACCGGCTACACCCCCACCGCCGTCACCGAGCGGCTCACCCTGCTGGTGCTGGCGGCCGGCCGGGACCCCGTGCTCGTCGTCCCGACCCTGGAGGCCCCGGACGCCGAGCGCGCCCCCGGCGCCGGCGCCTTCACCCTGCGCGACTGGACCGACGGCAAGGACCCCTACGCAACCGCCGCCGCCCTGCTGGACGCGGACGGGCGGTTCGGCATCAGCGACAACGCCTGGGCCATGCACCTGCTCGGCCTGCAGAAGGCGCTGCCCGGCACCTCGTACGCCTCCCTCACCGAGGCCCTGCCGATGCTGCGCGCCGTCAAGGACGCGGCGGAGCTGGAGCTCCTGACCGCCGCCGGTGCCGCGGCGGACGCGGCCTTCGAGGAGATCAGGCAGGTCGCCTTCGCCGGCCGCCGCGAGACCGACGTCGCCTCCGATCTGGCCGTCCTGCTGCGCCGGTTCGGGCACTCCCGGGTCGACTTCACGATCGTCGCCTCCGGTCCCAACGGCGCCAACCCCCACCACGAGACCGGCGACCGCGTCATCGAACGCGGCGACATGGTCGTCCTCGACTTCGGCGGCCTCAAGGACGGCTACGGCTCGGACACCTCCCGCACCGTCCACGTCGGCGAACCCACCGACGAGGAGCGCCGGGTGCACGACCTGGTGCGCGAGGCCCAGGAGGCGGGTTTCCGCGCGGTACGGCCCGGAGCCGCCTGCCAGGACGTCGACCGGGCCGCCCGCGCGGTCATCGCCGACGCGGGGTACGGGGAGTACTTCATCCACCGCACCGGGCACGGCATCGGCGTCACCACGCACGAACCCCCGTACATGATCGAGGGCGAGGAGCGGCCCCTCGTCCCCGGCATGTGCTTCTCCGTCGAACCCGGCGTCTATCTGCCCGGCCGGTTCGGCGTGCGGATCGAGGACATCGTGACCGTGACCGAGGACGGCGGACGGCGGCTGAACAACACCGAGCGGGAGATGGTCACAGTGGACTGAAGGCCCTTCCGTCCCCTCCCCGCCTCCCCGAACGGCAAGGGCGCGACCATGACCCAGACACCGACACCCACCGCGGACACCGTCCGCCGACTGGCCCGTTCCCTGCTGAGGGACGGCGGCGGAGGCGGCGCGGAGTCCGCCGCCGGACCCGACGTCCGGCCCGTCGCCGCGGGTGCCGAGCCCGCCGCCTGGTGGGTCGGCACCCGCCATGTGCTGCGCCTCGCCCCGGACCGTGGGGCGAGCGTGCGCCGCCGCCGCGAACTGCGGCTGCGTGACCTCGTCCGCCCGCACGTCCCGGTCGCGCTGCCGTCCGCCGTGGCGCACGGCGAGTGGGCGCCCGGTCTGCTCTGCAGCCTGGACACCAGGCTGACCGGCGGCACGGGGGAGGAGCACCGCGTGTCCGCCGTCGGCGAGGCCGACCTGGCCGGGCTGCTCTCGGGGCTGCGGGAGGTGCCGGTGCGGCAGGCGGAGACGCTCGGCGTGCCGCGCGTCCCCCCGCGTTCCCTGGAAGCCCTGCGCCGGGTCGCCGCGGAGGCCGCCGGACGGCTCGCCGCGGCCGACGAGTTCGACCCGGGGCGGCTGGACCGGCTCACCCCGCCCGCCGCCGTCCAGCTCGCCGCCCAGCCCGGCACGGCCGTCCTCGTCCACCACGCCCTCACCGGCGGGCACCTCGTGGTGAGCGCGGACGGCCGGGTCCGGGGCGTCCTCGGCTGGGACGCGGCGGTGGTCGGCGATCCCGCCGAGGACATCGCGGGTCTCGCCCTCGCCGTCGGCGCCCCGGCCGCCGTGCGCGCCGCCACCCTCGCCGGCTACGGCGCCCGCCCCTGCCTGCGCGGCCTGTGGCTGGCCCGCTGCGACGCCCTCGTCCGGCTCGACGAGGCGCTCGCCGGCCCCGCCACCGCCCCGTCGCCGCGCCCTTCGCGCACCAGGCTGCGCCGCGCCTGGGAACCGATCATGCTGGAACGCGTGACCGACCTCGGCGGCGACGAAGTCCCGTAGCCGCGGCGGTCACTCCTGCAGCACCACCGCCGACTCCGCGGGCAGGTGCAGCACCCCGTCCGGGCCCGGGGTCCGCACCGGCTCCCACGCCGCCAGGACGCGTGCGCCGGGGACGCCCAGGGGGATCGCCGCCCGCTCGGCGCCGAGGTTCACCGCGACCCGGACGTCCCCCCGCCTGAAGGCCAGCCAGCGGTGCTCCTCGTCGTAGGCCACCTTGGTGTCGCCGAGGTCGGGGTCGGTGAGGTCCGGGTGCTCGTGACGCAGGGCGAGGAGGAGCCGGTACCAGGACAGCACGCGCGCGTGGGGCTCGCGTTCCGGTTCCGACCAGTCGAGGCAGGAGCGGTCGCGGGTGGCGGGGTCCTGCGGGTCTGGCACGTCCTGCTCGGCCCAGCCGTGCGCCGCGAACTCCCGCCGCCTGCCCGCGCTCACCGCCTTGGCGAGCTCCGGGTCGGTGTGGTCGGTGAAGAACTGCCAGGGCGTGCCCGCCGCCCACTCCTCGCCCATGAACAGCATGGGCGTGAAGGGAGCGGTCAGCGTGAGGGCCGCCGCGCAGGCCAGCAGCCCGGGGGAGACCAGGGCGGCCAGACGGTCCCCCCGGGCGCGGTTGCCGATCTGGTCGTGGGTCTGGCTGTAGCCGAGGAGCCGGTGCCCGGCCACCCGGTTGCGGTCCAGGGGGCGGCCGTGACGCCTGCCCCGGAAGCTGGAGTACGTCCCGTCGTGGAAGAACCCGCCGGTGAGCGTCTTGGCGAGGGCCGCGAAGGGTGCGCGCGCGAAGTCGGCGTAGTACCCCTGGGCCTCACCCGTCAGCGCGGTGTGCAGGGCGTGGTGGAAGTCGTCGTTCCACTGCGCGTGCAGCCCGAAGCCGCCCTCCGCGCGGGGCCGGACGACCCTGGGATCGTTCAGGTCCGACTCGGCGATCAGGAACAGGGGCCGGCCGGTGTCGGCGGCGAGGGCGTCCACGGCCCCGGACAGCTCCTCCAGGAAGTGGCACGCGCGCGTGTCCGCCAGCGCGTGCACCGCGTCGAGCCGCAGCCCGTCCAACCGGTAGTCCCGCAGCCACGCCAGCGCGCTGTCCACGAGGAACGCGCGCACCTCGTCGGAGCCGGGCGCGTCCAGATTGACCGCCGCCCCCCACGGGGTGTGATGGGTGTCCGTGAAGTACGGCCCGAACTCGGGCAGATGATTCCCGGACGGTCCCAGGTGGTTGTGCACGACGTCCAGCACGACGCCGAGGCCGAGCGCGTGCGCACGGTCGACGAACCGTTTCAGTCCCTCGGGTCCGCCGTACGGCTCGTGCACCGCCCACAGCGAGACACCCTCGTACCCCCACCCGTGCCGGCCCGGGAACGGGCAGACCGGCATCAGCTCGACATGTGTCACACCCAGCTCCGCGAGGTGGCCGAGCCGCTCGGCGGCGGCGTCGAAGGTGCCCTCGCGCGTGTACGTGCCCACGTGCAGCTCGTACAGCACCGCGCCGGGCAGCGGGCGTCCCGTCCACTCCGTGCGCCAGGCGAACCGGTCGTGGTCGACGACGGCGCTCAGCCCGTCCGGCCCGTCGGGCTGCCGGCGCGAGCGCGGATCGGGCAGGACGGGCCCGTCGTCCAGCGCGAAGCCGTACCGGGAGCCGTCGTGCGCCCCGGCCTCCCCCCGCCACCACCCCTCCCGCTCCGGATCGCGCTCCAACGCGTGCCCGACGCCGTCGCACTGGAGCGTCACTCGGTCGGCCTGCGGTGCCCACACCTCGAACTGCACGGACGGTTCCCCTTCGTCTGCTCACCGTGATGTAGCCCCTCCATCGTGCTCCATCGGAGATCAATTCGCCGGGGGATCCTCCCTTTTGCGGCGGGTGTCGCCGCACCCGCGCGCGGGTGCGGCCGTTCCCCCGCTTCCTGGACAGCCCGGCCGTCACTGACCGACAATCGGCGACGTGACGTCGTCCTTCGAGTTCCACACGTATCCCGCGCGGCTCTCCGACGCGGAGCGCGACAAGGCGCTGAGCGTGCTGCGGGACGGCGTCGCCGCGGGCCGCCTCTCCCACGACACGTTCGTCCGGCGCATGGAACTCGCGCTCGTGGCCCGCCGTTCCGACGAGCTCGCCGCGCTCACCGCCGACCTCCCGCGGGAGAACCGCGTCTCCCGCCTGGTGTTCGGCACCGTGGAGGCCGTCTCCGGGTTCACCGTACGGCTGCGCCGGGCCTGGCGGGCCGAGAAGCTCCCCAAGCTGCTGCTGCCGCATCCGGCGACCGGCCACCCCCTGCGCATAGGCCGCGACCCCGGCAGCGGACTGCGGCTCAGCCACGAGACGGTCTCCCGCGTGCACGCCGAACTCCGCCACCAGGGCGGCCTCTGGGTGCTGCGGGACCTCGGCTCCACCAACGGCACCACGGTGAACGGGCGTCGGGTGGTCGGCGCGGCCGTCGTCCGCGAGGGCGACCAGATCGGCTTCGGGCAGATCACCTACCGGCTCGCGGCGCACTGATCCTCCGCGAAGCCCTCACGGCCGTCGAGGCGCCGACCGTCCCCCCGAAGCCGTGGCCGGCCGCGGAACCTTCCGTTCGGGTGAGCTGAGTGGGGTCCGGGCGCCGTCGTGCCGATGCATCGGGAATGACGCACATCTCAGTGAAAGCGGTACGGGCGGGACTGGTCGCCGCCCTCGTCCTGCTCGCGTGCGCGGCGCCCGCGCGGGCCGGCGGCGGGCACTTCGCCGAGGACAGGTGGCTGATGCTCACGGTCAGCCGCGGAGAGACGCCGTCCACCGCGGAGGGCGGCACCATGCTGCGGTGCGACCCGCCCCGGGGCCACCGGCGCGCCGCCGAGGCCTGCGCGGAGCTGGACGCGGTGGACGGGCGCATCGCCGACCTCCCGGCGAAGGACGCCGTCTGTCCGATGGTCTTCGCCCCGGTGACGGCGCACGCGAGCGGAAGGTGGCGCGGCCACCCCGTCGACTACACCGAGACCTTCTCGAACACCTGCATGCTGACCGCCCGGACGGGCTCGGTCTTCGCCCTGGACCCCCGATGACCGACCCGGCCGCGGGCAGTCGTGCCGCCCCAGTGCCTCACGGGCCCGGAAGGTGCCCCCGGGGCGGCACGGGAGGGCGGTAGGGGCAGGCGCCCCGTCGGCGCCGGGCTGCGCACCGCCCCTGCCGCCCGGCACCGACGCCCCGCCCGCGAGCGCCTCGTCACCGGGCCTGCTCGCGGGCCTGGCGGGCAGCCACCAGCACCGTGCGGGACTGGTGCTCGACCTGATGGTCCACCGGCACCCACCGGGCGCGGAAGCGCCCGGCGAACGCGGCGCTCCAGCGCGCGACCAGCCCCTCCAGCCGGTCCGCCGCCCCCGTGTCGCTCTCCCGCAGCGCCCGCCGCAGCATCGCCGCCGCCCTGAGCGGCACCCGGCGCGTGAACGCGTCCACGCTGCCCACGTACGCCCGCGTGCCGCCCACGGGCGGCGTGCGGACCAGGTCGGCGGCCAGTCCCGGCACCAGCTCCAGTCCCCAGGCGGCCGCCCGCAGCAGCGGCCCGTCCCCGTGCCGCGGACGCGTCCCCTCCAGCACCCGCCGCACCTCGTCCGCCTCCCGCAGCAGCCGGTCCGCGAGCCGGCGCAGCGCCGCGTCCGGGTCCGGATGCGGCGCCGGGTCGCCCACCAGGTCGCCGGCCCACATCGGCACCTCGATCACCGCCGTCAGGCCGCCGTACCGGTGGGCGTGGTACCAGGTGCTGTGCCGCGCGTCGTCGGTCAGGCTCGGATAGGCCGGCGCGGCCTCCGGCGCCGGCATCACGTGCACCCCGGGGCCGGACGCCGGCCAGCCCGCCGCGTCCGAGGCGCCCGTCTCCACCGGAATGTGCAGCTGCGCCGCCGACTTGGCGAACGGCTCCGCCAGCCCGGGCACGTCCCTCGTCAACTGCACCCAGGTGCCGCCCAGATCGGTGCCGTGCAGGGACACCTGCAGATAGGGCCGCACCTCGTCGATGACCCCGGTCAGCGCCCGGGTCTCGGGCGGCAGCCGGCCGGGCGGCAGCACCGACGGCGCCCACTCCGGCTGCTCCGGTCCCGCCGGGCGGAAGAAGCCCAGGTGGTAGTCGTACAGACTGCGCGGCGCCGGCGTCACGTGGAGGCTCGCCCCGTCGGGGTCCGCGCACAGCAGGAAGTGCCACGAGACGCCGTCGCGCAGCTCCCGCTCCCGGACCGTCCGCCGGGCCAGCGCGAGCAGCGTGCCCCCGCCGGCCGGCTCGTTGGCGTGGGCGCCGGCCACCACCAGCACGGCCCGCCGCGCGTGTCCGACGGACAGCAGGTGCAGCGGCCGGCCCGCGCGGGAGACCCCCACCTGCCGCAGGACGCACAGACCGGGCGCCCCGGCCGCCAACACACGGGCGGCGGAGACCAGTTCGGCCACCGTCGGATAGCGCAGCTCCAGCAGCGGACCCACCCCCCGTCACCACCCGCACCCGCATTGCGCAGTACCCCACGGCGGGGAGGCGGTGTCAAGGCGTTCAGTCCGTGAGCCGCTCCAGCAACGCCACGGGGGAGCGTCCGAGCAGCTCCTCCAGGCGCGCGTGCCCGCTGAACTCCCGTCCCGTTCCCAGCGCGTCGGCCCACCGCCCCGGCGGCAGGGACAGCCGGGTGCCGCGCCAGCCGCCCGCCTCCGCCAGCCGGAGCGACAGCCGGGTGACGACGGTGAGCACCTCGCCGGAGCGAACGAAGGCCAGGCAGTGCGGCGCCGCGGGCCCCTCGGCGGACAACGGTTCGTAGGCGGCCGTGTCACCGAAGACGTCCGGCCGCCGCGCCCGCAGCCGCAGCGCCGCCCGCGTCACCGCATCCTTGCCGCTCCCGTCGTCCGCGTCGTCCGCGAACCGCACGGTCCGCCGGTTGTCCGGGTCGACCAGCGCCCGGTACTCGCGCTCGGTGCCCTGGTAGAGGTCGGGCACCCCCGGCATCGTCAGGTGGACCAGCGCCGTGCCCAGCACGTTCGCCCGGATGTGTGCCTCCAGCGAGGCGCGCAGCGCCGCCACCCGCTCGCCCGGCGCCCCGCACGGCCCCGCCGCCACGAACCGCGCCACCGCCTCCTCGTACGGCGGTTCCTGCTCCGTCCAGCTCGTGTACAGGCCCGCCTCCCGCACGTGCTTCAGCAGCGCCCCCCGCACCCGCTCCTCCTCCGCGGGCCCGAGCCCGAACACCGTCTGCCAGGCCGCCCACGCCAGCTGCGCGTCCGGCACGCCCTCGCCCGCGCCGGTGACCTCCGCCAGGACCTCCGCCCAGCGCTCCGGGCACTCGGTGAGCACCTGCAGCGCCGCCCGCACGTCGGCACTGCGCTTGGTGTCGTGCGTCGAGACGACCGTCCCGGTCGACGGCCAGTCGCGCTGCACGCGCGCGCAGTACGCGTGGAACCGCTCCGGGGACACCGCCGGGTCACCGGGGTCGCCGCCCACCTCCGTCGCCGACAGCAGCGGCACGTAGCGGTAGAACGCCGTGTCCTCCACGGACTTGGCCCGCAGCGCCGACGCGGTCTGCGCGAACCGCGTACGGAACTCCACGTACTCCGCGCCGTCCCCGTACCGCCCGAGCACCAGGTCCCGTACGACGTCCACCGCCCCGGCCTCCTCGGGGACGGCGAAGGCGAGCCGGGCCTCGGCGGCGGCCTCCTCGGTGACCACCGCGGACGCGTCCACGGAGGCGTACGGGCGGTACACCTCCAGCCGCACCAGCAGCTCCCGCAGGGCGGTGCGCAGCGCCCAGGGCGCGCGGTCGCGCAGCCCGGTCTCCGGAGCGGTCGAGCACAGCCGGGCCGCCACCCGGACCAGCCGGTCCACCTCGGCGGCCAGCTCGTGCGTGAGCACCTCGTACGCGGCCCGCCGCACCGTGGCGTCCCAGTCGCCGCCCCGGTCCGTCCGCGGGGCCGCGAACCGCCGGTACCGGCCGAGCAGCTCCCCGAACCCCGCCGGGTCCGTGAACAGCCCGTCCACGTGCCGCAGGGCGTCGTAGCCGGTGGTGCCGGCGACCGGCCAGGAGGCGGGCAGCGACTCGCCGTCGGCGAGGATCTTCTCCACCACCGTCCACCGGCCGCCCGTGGCCTCGTGCAGCCGCCGCAGATAGCCGTCGGGGTCGGCGAGCCCGTCGGGGTGGTCGACGCGCAGCCCGTCGATCACGCCCTCCCGGAGCAGCTGAAGGATCTTGGCGTGGGTGGCGTCGAACACCTCCGGGTCCTCCACCCGCACCCCGATCAGCTCGGAGATGCTGAAGAACCGCCGGTAGTTCAGCTCGGTCCGCGCCAGGCGCCACCACACGGGGCGGTACCACTGCGCGTCCAGCAGCCGCGGCAGCGGCAGCCCGGCCGTCCCCTCACGCAGCGGGAACGCGTGGTCGTGGTAGCGCAGCACGTCGCCGTCCGTCCTCAGGTGCTCGGCCTCCCGGCCGAGCGGTCCTCCGAGCACCGGCAGCAGCACCTGGCCGCCCTGCGCCTCCCAGTCGATGTCGAACCACCGCGCGTGGCGCGAGGCGGGGCCGTCGCGCAGCACCTCCCACAGGGCCCGGTTGTGGCGCGGGGACATCGCCATGTGGTTCGGGACGATGTCCAGGACCAGGCCGAGACCGTGCTCCCGCGCGGTGCGCGCCAGCTCCCGCAGGCCCTCCTCGCCGCCCAGCTCCTCGCGCACGCGCGTGTGGTCCACCACGTCGTAGCCGTGCCGCGAGCCGGGCACGGCCTCCAGGACGGGCGACAGATGCAGGTGGGACACGCCGAGCGAGGCCACGTACGGCACGGCGTCCGCCGCCGCCCCGAACGGGAAGCCGGGCTGCAGCTGCAGCCGGTAGGTGGCCGTGGGCACCGCCGGGTCAGGTCGCTCAGGGGTCATGGGAACGTACGTACCCGCGTAGCCGCCTCTCGTGCCATCGCTCCTCCGTTCGGGGTGCGATCGGGACGTTTTTCTCCCCCGCCGCCCCTTCCCGCCCGAACCCGGGGCTCCGCCCCGGACCCGCTTCTCCGGGGGACGGGAAGGGGAGGGGGCCGTACTCCCCGGGGGCCGCGCCCCCGCCTACGCCGGCCGCCGCAGCACCGTCATGCTGCGGTCGGTCAGCGTCAGCCGGGCGCCGGCCGCCGCCTTCGGACCGGTCCCCGGCGGTACGCCGTCCGCGCGGGCGGTGTCGACGACCACCTGCCACTGCCGGCCGTGGCCGACCGGCACGACGAAGTCCAGCGGCTTGGGGGAGGCGTTGAACATCAGCAGGAACGAGTCGTCCGTGATGCGCTCCCCGCGCGGCCCGGGCTCGGAGATCGCGTTGCCGTTGAGGAACACCGTCAGTGCCGACGCCCGCGCGGAGTCCCAGTCCCGCTGGGTCATCTCCGCGCCCTCGGGGGTGAACCAGGCGATGTCGGAGAGGTCGTCGTGGGTGCCCTCCACCGGCCGGCCGTGGAAGAAGCGGCGCCGCCGGAACACCGGATGGTCCCTGCGCAGCCACACCATCGCGCGGGTGAACTCCAGCAGCCGCCGGCGCGGGTCCTCCTCGCCCTCCTCCGCCCCGCCGGGCGCGGGCCAGTCCAGCCAGGCCAGCTCGTTGTCCTGGCAGTAGGCGTTGTTGTTGCCGCGCTGGGTGCGGGCCACCTCGTCGCCGTGGCTGATCATCGGCACGCCCTGGGAGAGCATCAGCGTGGCGATGAAGTTGCGCATCTGCCTCGTCCGCAGCCGCAGCACGCCCGGGTCGTCGGTCTCGCCCTCGACCCCGCAGTTCCAGGACCGGTTGTGGCTCTCGCCGTCCCGGTTGTCCTCGCCGTTGGCCTCGTTGTGCTTGTCGTTGTACGCCACCAGGTCGTGCAGCGTGAAACCGTCGTGGCAGGTGACGAAGTTGATCGAGGCCAGAGGGCGCCGCCCGTCGTCCTGGTACAGGTCGGAGGAGCCGGTCAGCCGGGAGGCGAACTCCGCGAGCGCGCGCGGCTCGCCCCGCCACAGGTCCCGTACGGTGTCGCGGTACTTGCCGTTCCACTCGGTCCACAGCGGCGGGAAGTTGCCCACCTGGTAGCCGCCCTCGCCCACGTCCCACGGCTCGGCGATCAGCTTCACCTGGGAGACCACCGGGTCCTGCTGGACCAGGTCGAAGAACGACGACAGCCGGTCCACCTCGTGGAACTGCCGCGCGAGGGTCGCCGCCAGGTCGAAGCGGAACCCGTCGACGTGCATCTCGGTGACCCAGTACCGCAGCGAGTCCATGATCATCTGCAGTACGTGCGGGGACCGCATGAGCAGGGAGTTCCCCGTGCCTGTGGTGTCCATGTAGTACCGGGGGTCGTCGGTCAGCCGGTAGTACGACGGGTTGTCGATGCCCTTGAGGGACAGCGTGGGGCCCAGGTGGTTGCCCTCGGCGGTGTGGTTGTAGACCACGTCGAGGATCACCTCGATGCCGGCCTCGTGCAGCGCCTTCACCGCCGACTTGAACTCCAGCACCTGCTGGCCACGGTCGCCCCAGGACGCGTAGGCGTTGTGCGGGGCGAAGAAACCGATCGTGTTGTAGCCCCAGTAGTTGTTCAGGCCCATGTCCACCAGGCGGTGGTCGTTGACGAACTGGTGCACCGGCATCAGTTCCAGCGCCGTCACCCCCAGCTCGGTCAGGTGCTCGATCACCGCCGGGTGCGCCAGGCCCGCGTAGGTGCCGCGCAGCTCCTCCGGCAGCCCCGGGTGGCGCATGGTGAGGCCCTTGACGTGGGCCTCGTAGATCACCGTGTGGTGGTACTCCGTACGGGGGGGCCGGTCGTCGCCCCAGTCGAAGTACGGGTTGACCACGACCGACGTCATCGTGTGCGGCGCCGAGTCGAGGTCGTTGCGCCGGTCGGGGTCGTCGAAGTGGTAGCCGTACACCTCCTCGCCCCACTGGACCGAGCCGCTGATCGCACGCGCGTACGGGTCGAGCAGCAGCTTCGCCGAATTGCAGCGCAGCCCCCGCTCGGGGGCGTACGGCCCGTGCACACGGAAGCCGTACCGCTGCCCGGGCATGATTCCGGGCAGGTACGCGTGCCGCACGAACGCGTCGCTCTCGCGCAGTTCGACCGCGGTCTCGGAGCCGTCGTCGTGCAGCAGACACAGCTCCACTCGGTCCGCGGCCTCCGTGAAGACCGCGAAATTCGTTCCGGCGCCGTCGTACGCGGCACCGAGCGGATACGCCTCGCCAGGCCAGACCTGCATGGATAGGACTCTTTCAGGTGTACGGCGCCGGTGGGGCGCCTTGGCTCCGAGTGTTTCCGTGTCTCCCCGAAAGGACGGGAACCACCTTCTACCCGGACCACCCGGCTCCGATGACCCGTATCCGCCGCCGATCCCGTTATGAATCCGCTCACTCCCGGGAGTCTTCGGGGCGGAACGGTCCCGTGATCGCGGGAAGTTGGGAAACGACCCTGTCCATCGGGCTGCACCGCGCGCCGTCGGCGGAGTACTCTCCTTGATCGTCGGGACGGAGTGCTCGGGGGAGCGGAAGGCGGTACGCGGGTGGGCGCGGGAGGGCTGGAACTGCCCCCTGGTGACGATGGTCACGAGGGGAGCGGTTCCCCGGACGTCCCGCCCGGTGCGGTGTCCCTGGCACGGCCGATGGACGCGGGCTCGATCGGGCCGGAGCTGGACTGGGGCGCCGACGCCTGGCGCGAGGTGCGCACCCGCGCCCAGCGGGCCGGCCGCGCCTACATCTGGCTGAACCTCGTCGAGCAGCGGCTGCGCGCGGTCGTGGCCGCCGTCCTGCGCCCCATCTACGAGCCCGTGCACGGCGACGACTGGGTGGTCGCCGCCGCCGGGCCCGCCGGGCAGGAGTGGGTGCAGCGCGCGGTCGCGGTGCGCGAGGTCAGCCGCCGCAAGGGCTATCTGCTCGACCCGGCCGACGACAACGTCCTGTCCTTCCTCACGCTGCCGCAGCTGCGCGAGCTGATGGTGGCGCACTGGCCCTGCTTCGAGCCGTACTTCGACGACCGCCGGGACGTCGAACTCGCCCTGGACGAGCTGGAGGTCACCCGGAACGTCGTCTCCCGCAACCGCGCGCTGTCCGAGGCGGTGCTCGGCCAGGCCGAGCGGGCCTCCGCGCGGCTGCTCGAGATGCTCGGCGCCGGCGGCGACGTGCCGTCCGCGCGCCGGCTGCCCGTCGACGCGGTCGAGGACCTGGTCGGCGACCGGTACGCCGACGTGGTCGCCGTCCACCCGGACCGGGTGCGGCTGCTGCGCCAGTTCCCGGCCGAGGACATCTTCGGCGGGGCCCGCCGGCTCGACGCCCTCGGCATCGGCCTCAACCTGCTGGTGCAGAACTTCTCCGGGCGGCGTCTGGTGCGGCTGGCGGAGTCCGGCTGCCGGGTGCGGCTGCTGTTCCTGAACCCGGCCTCCAGCGCGGTCAAGCGCCGCGAGCGCGAACTCGGCCTCAAGCGCGGCGAGCTCGGCCGCAGCGTCGAGATGAACATCCTGCACATGCGCCGGGTCCGGTCCCGGCTGCGCGACCCCGGAGCCTTCGAGATCCAGGTCTACGACGAGACGCCCCGCTGCACCGCCTACCTGGTGGACGGGGACGGGTCGGACGGCGTCGCGGTCGTCCAGAACCACCTGCGCCGGGCCCGGGGGATGGAGGCGCCGGTGCTGGTCCTGCGCAACGGCGCCAGAGTGGTCAAGCCGGGCGAAGTCGAGGAAGGCGGGCTGTTCCCCACCTACCGCGAGGAGTTCGAGCTGATGTGGGCGGATTCGCGGCCGGTGTCCTGAACGCCCCGGGGAGGGGCCGGTGAGCGGAACGCGATCCTCTGATTGTCAGTGGTGCGTGCGAAGGTGGGAACCACTGGGGGAACGCACCACACGGAAGGGGGCAGCCATGGGCTGGCACCGGGAGCTGCTGATCGGCTTCGACCTGGAGACGACGGGTACCGACCCGCACGAGGCACGGATCGTCACGGGGGCCGTGAGCGAGGTCGGAGCGGGGGAGGCGGCGGGCCGCCGGGAGGGGCCGGGCGCCCCGGTCGTCGCCTTCCACCCACGCGCTTCGGGCGCGTCCCGGACGTCTCGTCCGGCAGCGGCGTGCCGGTTTGCGGCCTGCGCCGGAGCGGAGGCCGCGTGATGAGCTGGACCACGGGGCCTTTGGTGGCCTTCGACCTGGAAACCACGGGCACGGACATCGAGACCGACCGCATCGTCACCGCGGCGGTCGTACGCCTGGAGCCGGACGGGACCATCTCGACGGAACGGACCTGGCTGCTCGATCCCGGGGTGGCGATACCGGAAGAGGCCGCGGCGATCCACGGCATCTCGACGGAGCAGGCCCGCGAGCAGGGGGCCCCGGCCCCGTTCGCCGTCGAGGAGATCACACAGGCCGTCGCCGAGGTCCTGCGGGCAGGGACTCCCCTGGTCGTGATGAACGCGCGCTACGACCTGTCGCTGCTGGACCGTGAGTGCCGGCGGTACGGGCTGGAGTCGCTCAGCGAGCGGCTGGGCGCCCTTCCCTCCCCGGTCATCGATCCCCTGGTGATCGACAAGCACATCGACAAGTACCGGAGGGGCAAGCGTGCCCTCCACGCGTTGTGCGCGCACTACGGCGTGTCGCTCGACGACGCGCACGACGCGAGGGCGGACGCGGTGGCCGCGGCCCGTGTGGTGCGACGCCTGGGGGAGAAGCACCAGCCCGTCGGGACGATGCCCCTGGCGGACCTGCACGACCTCCAGGTACGAGCGGCGGCCGAGCAGTCGGCCTCTCTGCAGGCGTACCTGAGACGGACCACGAACCCGGCGGCGGTCGTCGAGCCGGCCTGGCCGGTCGTCCCGCGCAGCCGTTAGCCCGGGCTGGTCAAGCCCTTCCGCGTGTGAGGGCCTGCAGGTGGGAGAGAGTGATGCGCCGCCGGGTGGGATCGACGTCGAGGATCTCGGCCGAGATCTCCTGTCCGACGGTGACGACGGGGGAATCCCCGCGCCGTCGTGGAATCCGCTGGGACCGGGCGGGAAGAGCCCGCCCAGGCCGTGGCCTTCCACGGCCGGCTCCGGGCCGAAGTGGGCAAGGCCGGGTATCCGTGGCTCGCGAACGGCCAAACGGTCGATCCCTGTGGCCGCCGCGGGAGCCGGCGGGCGAGCGGGTCCGGCGCGCCGCGCGGTCCGGGTCAGAAGGGATACCAGCGCACGCTCTCGTCCCCGTCGCGCAGGGACGCCACCCGGCGTTCGAACTCGGCCAGCGCCCCGGGGTTGCCCGGGGCGTGCTGGGCGACCCAGGCGCAGCTGGCGGTCTCCCGCGCGCCGCGCAGCACCGAGCAGCCCTCCCAGGCGCGCACGTCCCAGCCGTAGGCGGCGGTGAAGGACGCGTACGCCTCGTCCGGCAGCCCGTAGCGGTCGTGGGAGAGGGCCATGACCACCAGGTCGTGCTCGCGCAGATCGGTGGAGAAGGTCTCCAGGTCGGTCAGGACCGGCCCATCCGGCCCGATGTACACGTTCCGGGGCAGCGCGTCCCCGTGGATGGGCCCCCGCGGCAGCTCGGGCGTCAGCGCCGCCGCGGCCGCCGCGAAGCCGTCACGCCGCTCGCGCAGGTACGCCGCGTCCGCGGGGGCGATCGCGTCGCCCGCCAGCCGCAGCCAGCGCTCCACACCGCCCAGCAGCTCGCGGGGCGGCAGTGCGAAGGGGGGAGCGGGCAGTGCGTGGACCAGTCGCAGCAGTTCGGCCAGATCCCGGGGTTCGGCGGGCCGCACCGCCTCCGGCAGCCGGTGCCACACGGTCACCGGGTGCCCGTCGACCAGCAGCGCCTCCGGCTCGGCCGCCCGCACCGCCGGCACGCCCTCCTCCGCCAGCCACCCCGCGACGGCCAGCTCCCGGCGGGCCCGCTCCAGCAGCTCGGCGTCCCGGCCCACCTTGACGGCCAGGCCGCCGGCGGTGAACACCGCGTTCTCCCCGAGGGCGAGCAGCCGCGCGTCCGCCGCCGCACCGGGCAGCACCCCGGCCGCCGCCAGCACGTCCCGCGCCCGTGCCTCGTCCATCCGTCCGCCTCCGTGTCCGTCCACGCCCGATCACCGGTCCCGTCCGACCGCCGGGATCCGGCGGTCCGTCGGCCAGTGTCGCATTCGCACAGGTGACGGCGGTGTGCGCGGTGTCTTGACGAGGCGGACCACCTTCACGACCATGACCTGGGCCGCCCGCGCCGCGCGAAGGGGCTGATTCCGTGACACCGGTGACCGAGGTGAGGAGACCGGCGCCCCGCGCACCCGGCCCGGGCCGCAGAACCGGGCGGGCCGTCGACCACGGCCCCTGGTTCCTGGTGCTGCCCGCGCTGCTCCCGATCCTCCTCCTCAGCGTCGGCCCGCTGCTCCACGGCGTCCTGCTGGCCTTCACCGACGCCCAGTCCGGGCGCACCGAGCCCACGCGGTGGATCGGCACCCTCAACTTCCAGGACCTGCTGCAGGACACCCTGTTCTGGGAGTCGTTCCGTATCGGCCTGGTCTGGGCCGTCGGGGTGACGGTGCCGCAGTTCCTGCTCGCGCTCGGCCTCGCCCTGCTGCTGAACCAGGACCTGAAGCTGCGCTGGCTCGCCCGCGCCCTGGCGATCGTCCCCTGGGCGATGCCCGAGGTCGTCGTCGGCATCATGTGGCGGATCGTCTACAACCCCGACGCCGGCATCCTCAACGAGACGCTGCGCGACCTCGGCCTCGGTGACGGCCGGGACTGGCTCAGCGGGCTCGCCACCGCCCTGCCCGCGGTGATCGTCGTCGGGGTGTGGGCCGGAATGCCCCAGACCACGGTCGCGCTGCTCGCCGGGCTCCAGAACACCCCGCGCGAGCTGCACGAGGCGGCGGCGGTCGACGGCGCCGGCGCCTGGCGCCGCTTCCGGACGGTCACCTGGCCCGCCCTCCGCCCCGTCGCCCTCGCCGTCACGGCACTCAACCTGATCTGGAACTTCAACTCCTTCGCCCTGGTCTACGTGCTGACCAACGGCGGTCCCGGCGGACGCACCCGGCTGCCCATGCTCTTCGCCTACGAAGAGGCCTTCCGCTACGGGCAGTTCGGCTACGCGGCGGCGATGGGCTGCGTCATGGTCGCCGCCGTCTCGATCGCGCTGGCCGTCTTCCTCGCCGGCCGGCTCCGGGGAGGTGACGAGAGATGAGGACCTCCACCGGCGCCCGCGCCGGCCAGTACGCCGCGCTGCTCGCGTATCTCGTCTTCCTCGCCTTCCCGTTCCTCTGGCTGGTCTCGACGGCGTTCAAGCCGCCGGCGGAGCTGGCCGGTCTGCATCCGACCTGGATTCCCCAGGACCCCACCCTCGCCAACTTCCGTCAGGCCTTCGAGGAACAGCCACTGCCGCGGGCCGCCCTCAACTCCCTGCTCGCCGCGCTCGCGGCGGCCGTGGTCGCCGTCGTCATCGCTACCCCCATGGCCTACGTGATGGCGCGTCACCGTACCGCGCTCGCCCGGGCCGCCACCGGCTGGGTGGTGGTCAGCCAGGCGTTTCCGTTCGTGCTGCTGATCATCCCGCTGTTCCTGGTGCTGAAGAACCTGCGACTGATCGACTCCGTGCCCGGTCTGGTGCTGGTCTACGTGGTCTGGGCGCTGCCCTTCGCCCTGTGGATGCTCACCGGCTACGTCCGCGCCGTGCCGGCCGAGCTGGAGGAGGCGGCGGCCGTCGACGGCGCCGGGCGGCTGCGGACCCTGGTGTCGGTGACCGCACCGCTGCTCGCGCCGGGGATCGTGGCGACCGCGCTGTTCGCCTTCGTCAGCGCGTGGAACGAGTTCTTCTTCGCCCTCGTCCTGCTCAAGACCCCGGAGAAACAGACCCTGCCGGTCGTCCTCACCCACTTCATCGGCGCCGAGGGAGTCGCCGACCTCGGCCCGCTGGCGGCCGCCGCGTTCCTCGCGACGCTGCCCTCCCTGGTCGTCTTCGCGATCATCCAGCGGCGGATCACGGGCGGCATGCTCGCCGGGGCGGTGAAGAGCTGATGCGGGCCAGAATCCTGGGGGCGGCGCTCGCCCTCGCCCTGCTCCTCGCGGGCTGCTCCTCCGGCGGCACCCGCGACGACGGCCGGATCACCCTGCGGTTCCAGTCCCTGGCCTGGCAGGAGGAGTCCGTCGAGGCCACCGAGGAACTCGTCGAGGAGTGGAACGCCTCCCACCCGGGCGTCCGGGTGGAGTACGTCCAGGGCAGCTGGGACAGCGTCCACGACCAGCTCCTCACCTCCTTCGAGGGCGGCGAGGCCCCCGACGTCATCCACGACGCCTCCGACGACCTGGCCGACTTCGCCTACGGCGGCTACCTGGCCGATCTGACGGACCTGCTGCCCGGGCGGCTGAAGTCCGACATCCCGCCCCGCAGTTGGGAGACCGTCACCTTCGGCGACGGTGTCTACGGCGTGCCCTTCCTCCAGGAACCGCGCGTGCTCGTCGCCAACGCCACCTGGCTGAAGGAGTCCGGTGTCCGCGTACCGACCCCCGAACACCCCTGGAGCTGGGACGAGTTTCGTCACATCACGAAGCGGCTCAGCGGCGACGGGACATACGGGGTGGCCTGGCCGCTCAAGGAGCCCGTGTCCGCCACGCTCAACCTCTCCCTCTCCGCAGGCGGACGGCTGTTCCACCGGGGCGACGACGGCAGGGTGACCGTGCGGTTCGAGGAGGGCGACGAGACCGTCCCGCGCACCGTCCACGAGCAGGTGAACACCGATCGCAGCGCCTCGCCCACCACGCTCGGCAGCGGCGGCTCCGACACCCTGCCCGGCTTCTTCGCCGGCACGTACGCGATGGTGCCGCTCGGCTTCTCCTACCGCCAGCAGATCGTCCAGCAGGCGCCGGAGGGCTTCGACTGGCAGGTGCTGCCCGCCCCGGCCGGAACCGGCGGACTCACCCAGGGCGTCAGCCCGCAGACCCTCTCCGTCGCCGAGGACTGCCCGCACAAGAAGGAGGCCGTGGCCTTCCTCGACTTCCTGCTCCGGCCGGAGAACATGGTCCGGCTCGCCCTCGGCGACTGGATGCTGCCCACCGGCAGCCGGGCTCTCGCCGACCCCGCCCTGCACACCGCCGAACACGGCTGGGCCACCGGCACGGCCCTCGCCGCCCAGCTGCGCCCGGCCCCCGCACAGACCGTACGGGGCTACCCCGAATGGAAGGACAAGGTCGCCACCCCGGCGTTCCAGGAGTACTACAGCGGCGCGATCGGCCTCGACGAGCTGCGTGAGCGGCTGGAGGAGGACGGCAACCTGGTCCTGGCCCGCTACCAGCGCTGAGCGCGGCCGTCCGAAAACCCGTTGCACGCCGTCGCGCGCGCCGCCTAGCGTGCACTCCGTGGCAGCGTTCAACGCGATCTTCGACTCCGGTCCCGGCCGGGGCTGCACGTATTCCACCCGGATGCGTCGTGGCCCCGGAGCCCTGACCGGTCCGGGGAGCCACGCCCGCTGAGCCGGCGCGGCCGCGGTTCGCACGCCTCCCCCTTCCCTCCTCCGTCTTCCGGTCAGGGCGTTCGTCTGCCCTTTTCCCCTTCACGGAAGACAAGGACCGCAGGCCATGGCCCGCACCACCTCCGCATCCCGCGCGCTCTCGCAGAACTTCCTCACCGATCGCGCCACCGCCCGGCGCTTCGCCCGCCTCGCCGTCCCGCACGGCGGGTCCGCCCCGCTGCTGCTCGAAGTCGGCGCGGGAAAGGGCGCGTTGACCGACGCCCTCGCCCCGCTCTGCCGGGAGCTGCACGCCTACGAGATCGACCCTCGGCTCGTGCCCGCGCTGCGCGGCCGTTTCTCCGCCGCGCCCCACGTCCGCGTCGTCGGCGCCGACTTCCTCGCCGCGCGCCCGCCGCGCACACCGTTCTCCGTCGCCGGGAACGTGCCGTTCTCCCGCACCGCGGCCGTCGTCGACTGGTGCCTGCGCGCACCCCGGCTCACCGACGCCACCCTCCTGACCCAGCTCGAGTACGCCCGCAAGCGCACAGGCGACTACGGCAGGTGGACCCGTCTCACGGTGCTGACCTGGCCCCGCTACGAGTGGCGGCTGCTCGCCCGGGTCGGCCGGCGTTCCTTCCGGCCCGTGCCCCGGGTCGACGCCGGTGTCGTCCGCATCGAACGCCGTCGGACCCCGTTGCTCGACGCCACCGCGACCGACGGCTGGCGGAGCCTGGTGGAGCTGGGCTTCTCCGGGGCCGGCGGCTCGCTGCACGCCTCTCTGCGCCGGGCGCATCCCCGGCGGAGGGTGGACGCCGCGTTCCGGGCGGCGCGGCTGGACTCCGGGGTGCTGGTGGGCGAGGTGGCGCCCGAGCGGTGGCTGCGGCTGCACGAGGCGCTGGCCCCGTGATCGCACACGTGTTGCACGAGACGTATCGTCTCGCCTATGGTTCCGGCATGACCACTCCCGCGCACATCGCCATGTTCTCCATCGCCGCCCACGGCCACGTGAACCCGAGCCTCGAGGTGATCCGCGAGCTCGTGGCGCGCGGCCACCGGGTCACGTACGCGATCCCGCCGCTGTTCGCCGAGAAGGTCGCGGAGACGGGCGCCGAACCCAAGCCGTGGAACAGCACGCTGCCCGGCCCCGACGACGACCCGGAGGCCTGGGGCTCCACGCTGCTGGACAACGTGGAGCCGTTCCTGAACGACGCGATCCAGGCGCTCCCGCAGCTCGTCGAGGCCTACGAGGGCGACACCCCCGACCTCGTCCTGCACGACATCACCTCCTACCCGGCCCGCGTGCTCGCCCACCGCTGGGGCGTGCCCGCGGTCTCCCTCTCGCCGAACCTCGTCGCCTGGGACGGGTACGAGAAGGAGGTCGCCGAGCCGATGTGGGAGGAGCCGAGGAAGACCGAACGGGGGCAGGCGTACTATGCCCGCTTCCACGCCTGGCTGGAGGAGAACGGGATCACCGTGCACCCGGACGACTTCGTGGGCCGCCCCGCCCGCTCGATCGTCCTGATCCCCAGGGCGCTCCAGCCGAACGCCGACCGGGTCGACGGGAGCGTGTACTCCTTCGTCGGGGCCTGCCAGGGCGACCGGAGCGCCGAGGGTGACTGGCAGCGGCCCGCCGGGGCCGAGAAGGTCGTGCTGGTGTCGCTCGGATCGTCCTTCACCAAGCAGCCGGCCTTCTACCGGGAGTGCGTCAAGGCGTTCGCGGACCTGCCCGGCTGGCACCTGGTGCTCCAGGTCGGCCGGCACGTCGACCCCGCCGAACTGGGGGACGTGCCGGAGAACGTCGAGGTGCGGTCCTGGGTGCCGCAGCTCGCGATCCTGAAGCAGGCCGACCTGTTCGTCACCCACGCCGGGGCCGGCGGCAGCCAGGAGGGGCTGGCCACGGCCACGCCGATGATCGCCGTACCGCAGGCCGTGGACCAGTTCGGCAACGCGGACATGCTCCAGGGGCTCGGGGTGGCCCGGCACGTTCCGGCGGACGGGGCGAACGCCGAGGTGCTGAGGGCGGCGGCCCTCGACCTCGTCGACGACCCGCAGGTCGCCCGGCGGCTGAAGGACATCCAGGCGGAGATGGCGGAGGAGGGCGGTACGCGCCGGGCGGCCGACCTCATCGAGGCGGAGCTGCCCGCCTGACTGCGGACAGTCGTGCCGCAGGGCGGCACGGGCGGGCGGTGGGGGTACCTCCCGCTCGAGCGCGGCCGAGAGCGGGGGAGGCACCCCGAAAACGCCGGGCAGCGTGACCTCCGCCCCTGCGCACGAAGAAGGGCCCGGCGGAAAACCGCCGGGCCTCGCCGCGCCTACCGGATCACACCGGCACCCGCTCGCCCTCGTCGTCCCGCGACGTCGGCGGCGCCACCGCCTCCGGCGACTCGTCGTGGGTCAGGTCGGGCATCCGGTGCAGCCACTTCGGCAGGTACCAGTTGCGCTCGCCGAGCAGCGTCATCACCGCGGGCAGCAGCACACCCCGGATGACCGTCGCGTCGATCAGCACCGCCGCCGCCAGGCCCACGCCCATCTGCTTCATGGACTGCATGGACAGCGTTCCGAAGATCCCGAACACGGCGACCATGATGACCGCGGCACTGGTGACCACGCCGGCCGTGGTGACCACCCCGTGCTGCACCGCGTCCCGCGTCGTACGGCCCCGCAGCCGGGCCTCGCGGATCCGGGAGACCACGAACACGTGGTAGTCCGTCGACAGGCCGAACAGGATCACGAAGAGGAACAGCGGCAGCCACGTGATGATCGCGCCGACGCCCTCCGCGCCCACCAGGGACGCGCCCCAGCCGTGCTGGAAGACCGCCACGAGGATGCCGTACGCGGCGCCCACCGACAGCAGGTTCAGCACGATCGAGGTGAGCGCGACCGTCAGCGAGCGGAACGACAGCAGCATCACCAGGAAGGCGAAGACCACCACGAAGGCGAAGACCGGGACGACGGAGCCGACCAGCTGGTCGTTGAAGTCCTTGTTCCCGGCGACCTGCCCGGTGATCGGCGCCTCGACGCCGTCGACCTCGCCGAGCGTGGCGGGCCGTACCTCGTCGCGCAGCCTGTCCAGGCTCTCGCCCGCCTTGTCCTGGTCGGAGCCGCCCACCAGGGGCACGTAGACGAAGGCGACGTTCCGCTGGTCGTGCAGCTTGATCTCGACCGGGCCGCGCGAGGCCCCCGAACTGATCGCCTGCTCACGGAAGGCGGCGAGCGCGGACTTCACCTCGGGTGCGTTGATGTCGTCCGCCTTGACGACCACCTCGGCCGGCTCGGTGCCGCCCGGGAAGGCGTCGTTGACCCGGTTGTACGTCTGCACGATCGGCAGCGAGTCGCCGAACTCCTGGTCGAGCGTGAGGTTCTGCGTCTTCATCCCGATGGCCGGGGCGGCCACCGCCAGCAGCGCACCGGTCGCCACCACGACCGACAGCACCGGCTTGGCGAGCACCCGCTTCAGTACGGCCGACCAGAACCGGCTGTCGTCGCCCTTGCCGGCCCGCCGCCTGCGCAGGAACGGAACCCTGCCCTTCTCCACCCGCTCGCCCAGCAGCGAGAGCAGCGCGGGCAGCACGGTGACGGAGCCGACCATCGCGACCGCCACGACCATCAGCGAGGCCAGGCCCATCGCCTCGAACTCGGCGAGCCCGGTGAACAGCATGCCCGCCATGGCCACGCACACCGTGACACCGGAGACGACGATCGCGCGGCCGCTGGTGGCGGCGGCGATCCGCAGCGCGGTCTGCGCGTCCCGTCCGGCCGCCCGCTCCTCACGCTCACGACGCAGGTAGAACAGGCAGTAGTCGACCCCGACGGCCAGGCCCACCAGCAGCATCACCGAGTTCGCGGTCTCGCTCATCGGCTGCAGATGGCTGACCAGGCCCATCAGACCCATCGTCGCCATGATCGCGGTGATCGCCAGCGCCACCGGCAGCAGCGCCGCCACCAGCGCGCCGAACGCGATCAGCAGGATGCCGAGGGCCACCGGCACCGCGGAGTACTCGGCCTTCTTGAAGTCGTCGCCGAACGCGTCGTCGAACGTCTTCATCATGCTGGCGCCGCCGATCTCCTCGATCCGCAGCGACTCGTGGTCCCGCTGGACCTCCTCCACGGCGTTCAGCACCGGCTCGACCCGCTCACCGGCGGTGTCCGAGTCGCCCCGCATGTCGAACTGGACCAGCGCGCTGCGCCCGTCCTTCGAGATGGTGCCGCTCTCGTACGGCGAGGTCACCGCGGTCACCTCGCCGGTCCTCCCGACGGCCGTGACGACCGCGGTGACCGCCGACCGGAACTCCTCGTCCGTGGCCGTGAGGCCGTCGTCCTTCGCCTGGACGAGCACGGTCTCACCGGCCGGCTCCTCGATGCCGGCGTCCTCGATGATGCGGGCGGCCGTACTGGTCTCTCCTTTGAGCTGATCGCTGTCGCCGACGTCGACCCGGCCCGCGGCCGAACCGAGTCCCATCGCCAGCACGACGAACAGCACCCAGATGCCGACGGCCGCCCAGCGGTGCCGGGCGCTCCAGCCGCCGGCCCGGGCGGCGAGGCCCCGCACCCGTGATTCTCCGGTCCCCATGACGGGCTCGCTCCCTCGTGTTCGGCAGCGGCCCCCTGCCGCCACCTGACCCTTTCGAAGGTAGGGGCCGGATAAGCCCGTCTCGTCGTGCTGTCCGGTGAAGCCCGAGGGCCCCGGGTCATCCCATCGGCGCCCGCCTCTTCCTCATTGAGGAGGACAGTGGCCCCTTACACCCACCCCGGGATGTCGGGGCCGGTGATCAGGGTGCGGGTCCGCCGTCGCGCCCCTTCCCGCGGAGCGGCCGTCCTAGGCTGTGCGGCATGGCGACGAGATACGCGGCACTGCTGCGCGGGATCAACGTGGGCGGCGGCAGGAAAGTGCCGATGGCCGAACTGCGGACCCTCATGGAAGGGCTCGGCCACGACGGGGTGCGCACCCACCTGCAGAGCGGCCAGGCGGTGTTCACCGCCGCGCACGGCGACGAGGAGTCGCTGGCCGCAGGAGTGTCGGAGGCGATCGAGCGGCACTTCGGCTTCGCCGTGGACGTGATCGTGCGCGACCACGCCTATCTGAGGGGGATCGTGGAGGCCTGCCCGTATCCGGCCGGCGAACTGGAGCCCAAGCAGCTCCACGTCACGTACTTCTCCGCGCCCGTCACCCCCGACCGCTTCGCCGAGATCGACCCGGACGCCTACCGGCCCGAGGAGTTCAGCCTCGGCGACCGCGCGCTCTACCTCTGCGCCCCGAACGGCCTGGGCCGCTCCAAACTCGCCGAGCACCTCTCCAGGCCGCGCCTCACCAGGGGCGTCGTCGCCACCAGCCGCAACTGGAACACGGTGACGAAGCTCGTGGAGCTCACCGGGGACTGACGTGCCGGAGCGCCGACGGAAGTGGACCAGTGGCGAGGCGCCGAAGTGGACCAGGCGTCCGCTCCCCGCCGCACGTACGGTCGACGGCATGAGCGACCGATCACCCACCCGCGTCGACTGCTGGTTCGACCCCGCCTGTCCCTTCGCCTGGATCACCTCCCGCTGGCTGCTGGAGGTCGACCGCGAACGCCCCCTCGACCTGCGCTTCCGCGTGATGAGCCTCTACCTGCACAACCTCGGCAACGAACTGCCCGACTGGTACCGGGACCTGGTCGACCGCTCGATCGGCCCGGTCCGGGTGGCGGTGGCCGCCGCCGAACGGCACGGCGAGGAGGTGCTGCGGGACCTGTACACCGCCTTCGGCACCCGCATCCACGACCGTGGCGTCAAGGACTTCGACACCGTGATCGCCGAGTCCCTCGCCGAACTCGGCCTGCCCGCCGACCTGGCCGCCGCCGCGCACGACCCGGCGCACGACGACGCCGTGCGCCGCAGCCACGAGGCGGGCGCCGAGGCGGACACCGGCGCCTACGTGGGAACGCCCACCCTCCACGTCGACGGCACGGTGTGGTTCGGACCCGTGCTGCGGGCCATCCCCCGCGGCGAGCGGGCGGCCGAACTCTTCGACAGCTTCCGGGTGCTGGCCGGCGACCCCGACTTCTTCGAGCTGAAGCGGACCCGGACGGGCGGCCTGTCCTTCGACTGAGGGGCGGAGCCGACGGTTCAGGCGCCGACCGCCGCGAGCAGCGGTACCCGCGCCTCGTCGTACCGCTCCAGCAGGACCCGCGCCACCTCCGGCGCGGGACCCAGCACGTCCGCGAGGACGTCCGCACCGGCCGCGCCCCGGGCGATCCGGTCCGGGAGAAAGCCGGGGGCCAGGACGTACGGCGCGACGGCGACGCGAGCGCAGCCGAGGGCGCGCAGTTCGCGTACCGCCTGCTCGGTGCGGGGCAGGGATGCGGAGGCGAACGCAGGCCGCACGGCGCACCAACCGGTGTGCCGCCACTCCCGCGCGATTGCTGCGATCACTGCGATCGCCTCCGGGTCGGAGGACCCCGCCGAGGCCAGCACGACCCCGGTCGAGGACTTGTCGGCGGGCGTCAGGCCCGCCTCGTACAGCCGGCGCTCCAGCGCCGACGTCAGGAGCGGGGACGGG
This sequence comes from Streptomyces sp. 12E, assembly GCF_055633275.1. Classification (NCBI taxonomy): domain Bacteria; kingdom Bacillati; phylum Actinomycetota; class Actinomycetes; order Kitasatosporales; family Streptomycetaceae; genus Streptomyces; species Streptomyces sp. 12E. Next base: position 5,976,671 of record NZ_JBVNCJ010000001.1, read on the forward strand.
CCCAGCACCTCGGCCTGGCGGATCCGCAGCCGCGGCGGCGCCTGGGCCAGCACCGCCGGGATGTCCGACTTGGCGTGGAAGGCGCGGGTCAGCAGCAGCGGAAGGGCGACCACGTCGCGGACGCCCTCCGCGTCCAGGGACTCCAGCACCCCCTGGACGCCAGGGACGTTGAAGTCCAGGAACCCGGTCTCCACCCGCAGCCCCGGCCGCAGCGACCGCACCCGCCGCACCAGTTCGTGCACGGTCGCGGCGTGCCGCGGATCGCGGCTGCCGTGGGCGACGACGAGAAGTACCGGACGGCGCATGGTGTTCCTCAGCCCTTCACCAGCAGACCGCGGCTGCGCAGCACCCACCGCTCCAGCGGACTGAAGATCAGCAGGTCGATGGCGATGCCGACGGTCAGGATCAGCAGGATGGCCTCGAAGACCATGGCCATGTCGCTGGCGTTGCGGCCGTTCTCCAGGAGCTGGCCGAGGCCCACGCCGAGGTCGGGGAAGGACGCGATGATCTCCGCGGCCATCAGCGAACGCCAGGAGAACGCCCAGCCCTGCTTCAGGCCCGCCACATAACCCGGCAGCGCGGCCGGCAGCACGATGTGCCAGGTGCCCTTCAGCCCGGTCGCGCCCAGGGTGCGGCCGGCCCGCAGGAACAGCGGGGGCACCTGGTCGACTCCGGAGACCAGACCGTTGGCGATCGAGGGGACCGCGCCGAGCAGGATGACGGCGTACATCATCTGGTTGTTCAGACCCAGCCAGATCACCGCCGGCGGCACCCACGCCACCGACGGCAGCGACTGCAGCCCGGACAGGATCGGCCCGATCGCCGCGCGCACGAACTTCACCCGCGCCACCAGCAGCCCCAGCGGGGTGCCGATCAGCAGCGCGAAGAAGAAGCCGAGCAGACCGCGCGAGACGCTGGTCCAGATGTAGCCGAGCAGCTCGCCCTGGAGCCACGCCTCACGCAGGACGCCCCACACCGCGCCCGGCGAGGGCAGCTTGGTCGGATCGTCGACGATCTCGAACGAGACCAGGGCCTGCCACACCGCCAGCACCAGCACGATGGCGGTGACCGGCGGCAGGATCTTCTCCACGAAGGTCTGGCGCAGCGGCTTGCGTCCGGTCTGCACCGTCTCCAGTGCGTCGAGCCCCGCCTCCAGACCGGCGAGATCGCCCCCGTCCTTGTCCTTCGCGGTCGTCTCAGTGCTGGCCATGACGGCGGATCTCCCCACGGAGTTCTTCGGTGATCTCGACGGACAGTTCCGCCACGGCGGTGTCCTCGATGCGGCGCGGATGCGGGATGCCCACCGTCCACTCGCGGGCGATCCGGCCCGGACGGGAGGACAGCAGCACCACCCGCTGCGCGAGCCGCACGGCCTCGCGCACGTTGTGCGTGACGAACAGGACGGACAGCCGGGTCTCGTTCCAGATCCTGGTCAGCTCGTCGTGCAGCACGTCCCGCGTGATGGCGTCCAGCGCCGCGAACGGCTCGTCCATCAGCAGCAGCCGGCTGTCCTGGGCGATCGCCCGGGCCAGCGCCACGCGCTGGCGCATACCGCCGGACAGCTCGTGCACCCGCTTGCCGTGCGCGCCCTTCAGCCGGACGAGCTCCAGCAGCTCCTCGGCCCGTTCGCGGCGCTCGTTCTTCTGCACGCCCCGCAGCTTCAGGGCGAGTTCGATGTTCTTGCCCGCGGTCAGCCACGGGAAGAGGGCGTGCTCCTGGAACATCAGGGCCGGCCGCCCGTCCGTGCTGATCGTGCCGGCCGTGGGGCGGTCGAGCCCCGCGACCAGGTTGAGCAGCGTGGACTTGCCGCAGCCCGAGGCACCCAGGAGGGTGACGAACTCACCGGGTGCGACATCGAGGCTGATGTCGTCCAGCACCAGCTGCTGTCCGGCGGGGCCCGCGAACGACTTCGAGACGTGCTCGATGCGGGCGGCGTGCGTGGCCGCCCCGATGCCGTCGGCGGCCTTGGCGAGGGTCGTGGCCATGGTCGTCACCTCCTGGGAACTCTTCGTGGTCCGGGCTTACTCGGCGCCGAGTCCGGCGTCGTCGACGGCCGGTTCACCGGCGGCCTTCAGGACCTCGTTGAGCAGCGTGAGGTCGTAGATGCCGTCCAGGTCCGGCTGTTCCAGCAGACCCGCCTTGACGGCGTGCTCCGCCTGGGCGTCGAGCGTGGCGGCCAGCGGGTCGTCGATGAACGTGATCGACTCCCACGCCGGGTCCAGCACCTCGGCGGGCAGCGCCTTGCCGGAGTCGGCCGCCAACTGCTCGTTGGCGACGGTCTTCGCCTCGTCCGGGTTGGCGTTGATCCACCGGTTGGTCTCGACGGACGCCCTCAGCACCGCCTCGACGGCCTTCGGGTGCTTCTCCAGGAACTCCTGGCGCACGATGATGTTCGTGATCACGAACTTCTCGTCCGGCCACAGGGACGCCTCGTCCAGCAGCACCTCGCCGCCCTGCGCGACCAGCTTCGACGCGGTCGGCTCCGGCACCCAGGCGCCGTCGATCGACCCGGCCTTGAACGCGTCAGGGGTGACCTTGTTGTCGCTGCGGACGACCGTGACGTCGCCCTTGCCGCTCTGGGCGTCGACCTTCCAGCCCTGCTCGGCCGCCCAGTTGAGGAACGCCACGTCCTGGGTGTTGCCGAGCTGGGGGGTCGCGATCCGCTTGCCCCCGACGTCCTTCAGGGACTTCACCTTGTCCGGGTTCACCACGAGCTTGACCCCGCCGGACGCCGAACCGCCGATGATGCGCAGGTTCCTGCCGCCGGACTTGGTGTAGCCGTTGACGGCCGGGGAGGGGCCGATGAAACCGATGTCGATGGAACCGGAGTTGAGCGCCTCGATCTCCGAAGGACCCGCGTTGAAGATCGCGTACTTCGCCTCCGTGGCGCCGAGTTCCTTCTGGAACAGGCCCTTCTTGTTCCCCACCAGCGCGGTGCCGTGGGTGAGGTTGCCGAAGTAACCGATCCTGACGGAGTCCAGACCGTCGATCTTCTTCGCCCCGGCGGCGACCTTCGCGGAGTCGTCGTCCTCGGCCTGGGACCCGTAGCCGCAGGCGGCCAGGGTGAGCAGCGGAAGCGCGGCTATCACCGCGAGGGTACGGCGCAGGGCGTTCGTGGCAGGCACGGGAGGTGTTCCTCTCGCAGGGCCCGGCGGTCACGGTCCTGGTCTCTCAGGCCGTGGCCGGGAAGTCGGCGGGTTTTCGTCTACGGCGGTGGGGGGTGAGGGCGCGCGAGCGGTGCGCGTACGTCAGCGCACACATCGGTCGACCCCGCCCTGCCCGCTGCCGAGAGCACCGCTGCCGACGCGGCCGCCCTCCTTCGCGAACCCGGAGTAGAAATCCGTGGAGTTCATGCTCAGAAGTCCCACCCGTCGTCCTCGGCCTCGTCCTTGACGGGCTCCGGTGCGGCGAAGGACTCACCGACCATGCCGGCGGTGAGCGTGGTGCCGTCGCTGGGGTCGATGAGGATGAACGAGCCGGTGCGCCGCGAGTCCGCGTAGGAGTCGGCGGGCAGCGGCTCGGCGGTGCGGATCTTCACCCGGCCGATGTCGTTGGCGGTGAGCTGTCCGGGGTGCGGGTGCAGCGACAGGTCGTCCAGCGTCAGCCGGGACGGGATGTCCTTCACGATCGCCTTGACGGTGCGGGTGCCGTGCTTGAGCAGCACCCGGTGACCGACGGTCAGCGGCTGGTCGGCGACGTGGCACACGGTGGCCTCGACGTCCTGCGAGGTGGCCGGCGCGTCCTTGCTGGGGACGATCAGGTCACCGCGGGAGATGTCGATGTCGTCGGCCAGCAGCAGCGTCACCGACTGCGGCGTCCAGGCGACGTCGACGGGCTCGCCCAGCAGGTCGATCCCGGTGACCGTCGTGGTCCGCCCGGACGGCAGCACGGTCACCTCGTCGCCCACCCGGAAGGTGCCCGCCGCGATCTGCCCCGCGTAGCCCCGGTAGTCGGGGTGTTCGGCGCTCTGCGGCCGGATCACGTACTGCACGGGCAGCCGCGCGTGGCAGTGCGCCAGGTCGTGGCTGACCGGGACGGTCTCCAGGTGCTCCAGCACGGTCGGGCCGCCGTACCAGTCCATGTGCGCGGACGGCTCCACCACGTTGTCGCCGACGAGGGCCGAGATCGGGATCGCGGTGACCTCGGGGACGCCCAGCTCGGTCGCGTACGCCGTGAACTCCTCGGCTATGCCCGCGAACACGGACTCCCGGTAGTCCACCAGGTCCATCTTGTTCACGGCGAGGACGACGTGCGGGACGCGCAGCAGGGCGGCGATGGCGGCGTGCCGGCGGGTCTGCTCGACGACACCGTTGCGGGCGTCGACCAGGATCACCGTCAGTTCGGCCGTGGAGGCGCCGGTGACCATGTTCCGCGTGTACTGCACGTGGCCCGGGGTGTCGGCGAGGATGAACCGGCGGCGGGCCGTGGCGAAGTAGCGGTAGGCCACGTCGATGGTGATGCCCTGCTCCCGCTCGGCCCGCAGGCCGTCGGTGAGCAGCGCGAGGTCGGGCGCCTCCTGGCCGCGGCTTGCCGACGCGCGCTCCACGGCCTCCAGCTGGTCGGTGAGGACCGACTTGGAGTCGTGCAGCAGCCGGCCCACCAGGGTGGACTTGCCGTCGTCGACGGAGCCGGCGGTGGCGAACCGCAGCAGCGTGGTGGCCGCGAGCTCCTCGGTGGTGATGGTGCTCATCTCTAGAAGTACCCCTCGCGCTTGCGGTCTTCCATCGCTGCCTCGGAGAGCTTGTCGTCGGCGCGGGTGGCACCGCGCTCGGTGAGCCGGGAGGCGGCGATCTCGGTGATCACCTTCTCGATGGTGTCGGCGTCGGAGTCCACCGCGCCGGTGCAGGACATGTCGCCCACGGTGCGGTAGCGCACGAGCCGCTTCTCGACCCTCTCGCCGTCCTTGGGGCCGCCCCACCCACCGGCGGTCAGCCACATGCCGCCGCGGCGGAACACCTCGCGCTCGTGCGCGTAGTAGATCTCCGGCAGCTCGATGTTCTCGCGGGCGATGTACTGCCACACGTCCAGCTCGGTCCAGTTGGACAACGGGAACACGCGGACGTGTTCACCGGGGGCGTGCCGGCCGTTGTACAGGTTCCACAGTTCGGGGCGCTGGCGGCGCGGGTCCCACTGGGAGAACTCGTCGCGCAGCGAGAACACCCGCTCCTTGGCGCGGGCCTTCTCCTCGTCGCGGCGTCCGCCGCCGAACACGGCGTCGAACCTCTCGCTCTGGATCTTCTCGGTGAGCGGCAGGGTCTGCAGCGGGTTGCGGGTGCCGTCCGGGCGCTCCTTGAGCACCCCGCGGTCGATGTAGTCCTGCACGGAGGCGACGTGCAGCCGCAGCCCGTGCTTGGCGACCGTGCGGTCGCGGTAGTCCAGGACCTCGGGGAAGTTGTGCCCGGTGTCGACGTGCAGCAGCGAGAACGGCACCGGCGCCGGGGCGAACGCCTTCAGCGCCAGGTGCAGCATGAGGATGGAGTCCTTGCCGCCGGAGAACAGGATCACCGGCTTCTCGAACTCGCCCGCCACCTCGCGGAAGATGTGCACCGCCTCGGACTCGAGGGCGTCCAGGTGGGAGAGGGCGTACGGGTTGTCCGTCCCCTCTTCGACGGTGGCGACGGTCGTCATGCCAGTCCCCTTTCGCTGAGCAGGGCGTGCACCGACGCCGCGGACTCCTGCACGGTCTGGTTCTGGGACTCGATCCGCAGATCGGGCTTCTCGGGCTCCTCGTAGGGGTCGTCCACACCGGTCAGTCCGGTGAGTTCGCCCGCGGCCTGCTTGGCGTACAGGCCCTTCACGTCGCGTACGGAGCACACCTCGACCGGGGTCGCCACGTGCACCTCGACGTACGGCGTGCCGTTCGCCCCGTGCCGCCCCCGGACCGCGTCCCGGCTGTCCGCGTACGGCGCGATGACCGGGACGAGCGCGAGGACGCCGTTGCGGGCGAGCAGTTCGGCGACGAAGCCGATGCGCTGCACGTTGGTGTGCCGGTCCTCACGGGTGAAGCCGAGGCCCGCGGAGAGGAACTCGCGGATCTCGTCGCCGTCGAGCACCTCGACCCGGCGGCCCTGCTCGCGCAGCCGGCCCGCCAGCTCGTGGGCGATGGTGGTCTTGCCCGCACTCGGCAGACCCGTGAGCCAGACGGTGGCTCCGGTCGTCACGTGGTTCTCCTGGATCTCGGTGGTCGTCGTCATGTCAGCCGTGCAGCCCGCACTCGGTCTTGGAGCGCCCCGCCCAGCGGCCGGCGCGCGCGTCCTCGCCCTGAAGCACCCGACGGGTGCAGGGCGCGCAGCCCACGGAGGCGTAGCCGTCCGTCAGCAGCGGATTCGTGAGGACGCCGTGCTCGTCGACGTACGCCTGCACGTCTTCCTGCGACCACTTCGCGATGGGGGAGATCTTCACCTTCCGCCGCTTCTCGTCCCAGCCGACGACCGGGGTGTTCGCCCGGGTCGGGGACTCGTCGCGGCGCAGGCCGGTCGCCCAGGCCACATAGCCCTTCAGACCCTCCTCCAGCGGCCGGACCTTGCGCAGCTTGCAGCACAGGTCGGGGTCGCGGTCGTGCAGCCTCGGGCCGTACTCCGCGTCCTGCTCGGCGACCGTCTGCCGCGGGGTCAGCGTGATGACGTTCACGTCCATCACGGCCTCCACCGCGTCGCGGGTGCCGATGGTCTCCGGGAAGTGGTAGCCGGTGTCGAGGAACACCACGTCGACGCCGGGCAGCGCGCGGGAGGCGAGGTGGGCGACCACCGCGTCCTCCATCGAGGAGGTCACGCAGAACCGCTTGCCGAAGGTCTCGGCGGCCCACTGGAGGATCTCCGGGGCGGAGGCGTCCTCCAGGTCCCGGCCCGCCTGCTCGGCCAGGGCCTTCAGGTCCTCGGTGGTGCGCTCTTCCTGAACAGCCGTCATGTCCGGTCCCCTCCCGTGTCGGATCGCCGGGGTCCCCGGGCGAGCAGCCCGAGGAACTTCAGCTGAAAGGCTCGGTTGCACGCGCCGCACTCCCAGGCCCCGTGGCCCTGCTCTCCCGGACGCAGGTCCTCGTCGCCGCAGTAGGGGCAGTGGAACGGCGCCGCACGCTCGCTCACGACAGGGCCTCGTCCGACGCGCGGCCGACCCAGGCCGCGAACCGCTCGCCGTCCTCGCGCTCCTCCTGGAAGCGCTTGAGGACCCGCTCGATGTAGTCGGGCAGCTCGTCGGAGGTCACCTTCAGGCCGCGGACCTTGCGCCCGAAGGACGGCTCCAGACCGAGCGCGCCGCCCAGGTGCACCTGGTAGCCCTCGACCTGCTCGCCCTTCTCGTTGGTCATCAGCTGGCCCTTGAGACCGATGTCCGCCACCTGGATACGGGCGCAGGCGTTGGGGCAGCCGTTGAGGTTGATGGTGATCGGCTCGTCGAAGTCCGGGATGCGGCGCTCGAGTTCGTCGATCAGCGAGGCGCCGCGTGCCTTGGTCTCGACGATGGCGATCTTGCAGAACTCGATGCCGGTGCAGGCCATGGTGCCGCGCCGGAACGAGGAGGGCCGGGCGCTGAGGTCCAGCGCCTCCAGGGACTCCACGAGGGAGTCGACCCGGTCCTCCTCGACGTCGAGGATGATCATCTTCTGTTCGACGGTGGTACGGATCCGGCCGGATCCGTGCGCCTCCGCGAGGTCCGCGACCTTGGTGAGCGTGGTGCCGTCGACGCGGCCGACCCGGGGGGCGAAACCGACGTAGTAGCGGCCGTCCTTCTGCCGGTGCACACCGACGTGGTCGCGCCACTGCTGCACCGGCTGCTCGGGAGCGGGTCCGTCGATCAGCTTGCGCCCGCCCAGGTACTCGTCCTCCAGCACCTGGCGGAACTTCTCCGCGCCCCAGTCGGCGACCAGGAACTTCAGCCGGGCGCGGTTGCGCAGCCGGCGGTAGCCGTAGTCGCGGAAGATGGACAGGACCCCCTCGTAGACGTCGGGGACGTCCTCGATCGGCACCCAGGCGCCCAGCCGCACGCCCAGCTTGGGATTGGTGGACAGACCTCCGCCGACCCACAGGTCGAAGCCCGGTCCGTGCTCGGGGTGGCGGACGCCGACGAACGCGACGTCGTTGATCTCGTGCACCACGTCGAGCAGCGGCGAACCGGAGATGGCCGTCTTGAACTTGCGGGGCAGGTTCGAGTACGCCTTGTTGCCCAGGACGCGGCGCTTCATCTCCTCCAGCGCCGGGGTGCCGTCGATGATCTCGTCCTCGGCGATGCCGGCGACGGGGGAGGCGATCATCACGCGGGGGGTGTCGCCGCAGGCGGTGACCGTGGACAGACCGACGCCCTCCAGACGCTCCCAGATCTCGGGCACGTCCTCGACCCGGATCCAGTGGTACTGGACGTTCTGCCGGTCGGTGATGTCGGCGGTGCCGCGCGCGAACTCCTGCGAGATCTCGCCGATCACCCGCAGTTGCCGGGTCGTCAGCGCCCCGCCGTCGATGCGCACCCGCAGCATGAAGTACTTGTCGTCCAGCTCCTCCGGCGCCAGGATCGCGGTCTTGCCGCCGTCGATCCCGGGCTTGCGCTGGGTGTACAGACCCCACCACCGCATCCGGCCGCGCAGGTCGTTGGGGTCGATCGAGTCGAAACCGCGCTTGGAGTAGATCGTCTCAATGCGTGTCCGCACATTGAGACCGTCGTCGTCCTTCTTGAACTGCTCGTTGCCGTTCAGTGGGGTGTGGTGCCCCACAGCCCACTGTCCCTCTCCGCGGTGACGGCTCACCTTGCGGCGGGAGGTCGCGGCAGGCTTCTGCGGGGTGGCGGCCATGGTTGATACGTCCTTCGGGACAGCGGTGGATGGTGTCGGCGCGCGGCGCCGTCGGTGAGGGGCGGCGAGAGGCTCTGACCTGCGCATGCGTACGCACGGGTCCATGTGCGCGTCATTGCGCGGGGAGTGGGGCGAGGAGGGGGTGCCGGGCGGCGCCGGGTGCTCTCAGCGCGCCGGACAGATGGCGCTGGACATGCGGCCGAGGTCGACGTGCCGCCGACTCACCAAGGCGATCCCAGTTCCAGGCATGACGGAAGCGTGGCACGGCGATCTGGACACAGTCCAGCTTCGTCCAAGATGCGGACGCCCTTGTCTCGGAGTGAGAGACAAGGGTGTCCTTGGTCACAAGTGCCGCAGGCGGTCTTGTCCGTGCTGGTCAGGCGGGGTAGGCACCGGCCCACGGGCCCGGAGTCGGCACTTCCGGTTCCTCCTCGACCTTGGTGTCGAACAGGGTGAAGCCGCGGCGCCGGTAGTTGTCCAGGGCGTGCTCGCCGTCCTTGCTGCAGGTGTGCAGCCACACCCGCGTGGTCGGCTTCAGCCCCGGCCGGCGCTCCGCCAGGTCCCAGGCGCGGGCCGTGCCGTACGACAGCAGGTGTCCGCCGATGCGCCGCCCCCGGAAGGCGGGCAGCAGCCCGAAGTAGACGATCTCGACGACCCCGTCCTCCTGGGCCTCCAGCTCCACGTACCCGGCGGGCGTCCCCCGGTCGTGGGCGACCCACGTCTCCACCTCGGGCCGGTCCAGGTGCTCCAGCCACCGCGCGTACGTCCAGCCCAGCCGGTCGGTCCAGCGGATGTCCCCGCCGACCGAGGCGTACAGGAAGCGGCTGAACTCGGGGGAGGGCACCTCGGAGCGGACGATGCGCACGTCCCCCTCGGGCACGGCGGCCGGAAGGAGATCGGTGGGCGCGGTCTGCTCCAGGGACCAGGTGGTCACGGAGATGGTCGTCATGCCCGAAAGGGAACCATCCGGCCCGAACTCCTGTCGAACGCCCGACCAGGACGTGGACGGTCCTAGTCCAGGGAACGGTCGACCGAGGCCAGCGGCAGGGCGAACAGCATCCGGCCGGACTGGGACCACACGTCGCCGGTCTCCTCCCAGTGGGACAGGGCCGTCACCCGGCCGCTCCAGCAGCGGTGCGTCTCGTCCGCGCCGCACCGGGTGGGGCGCGCCCCGTCCGTGTCCTGCCGCCACAGCGTGCCGCGCTCGTCCGGCGTCCCGGTCATCCGGCCCAGGTACCAGCCCGACCGGTACGAGAGCACGCCGCGCACATCGGTCAGCTCCGTCTCGTACACCCCGACCGGGTCGGGGTCGAGCAGTCCCGCGCGCTCCGGCCCGGCGCTGAACGCGTACCGCCACAGCCGGGTCGGCCCGTCCTCGTCCGCGGGCGCCGCCTCGTGCGCGACCATGCTGGCGGGTGCGGTGCTGCGGTCCAGGGAGATGCCGCCCGGCCGGGGCGCGCTAGCCCCGTCCGTCCGGTAGGAGGCGACGGCCGGCAGCACGTACCGCGCTCCCGCCGCCGACCAGCCGCCGGGCACCCGGCCGACCGACGTGCCGCCCACGGTGGCCCGCTGGATCCGTTCGACGTCGTACACGTACAGCGTGCTGTCGTCCGCCGGGCCCGCGGTGACCAGCAGCTTGTCCTGGTACCAGACCATGCCGGAGACGGCGGAGCCGAGCCCGCGGTAGTCGCGGCCGCCGTCCACCGGAACGGCCAGCAGGACCCAGGTGTAGCGGAGGCCGTCCGGGTCGCCGGCGTCCACGAAGGCGACGCGGGCGAGACCGTCCTCGGACGGCGTGCCGGTGCTGCGGCTCCACCCGGCCAGGATCACCCGGTGCTCGCCCCAGCGGCCGTCGTCGTCCGCGTCCCCCGAGGTGGTGACCGCGCCGGACCGCCAGCCGTCGGTGTCGGCCGCCGGCCAGCAGTACGCGCGGGTCGCGGCGGGCTCGACCGGCAGGGCCCGCCGGTCGTCGGCCGTACAGTCCCCGGCGTCGCCCAGGGCGCCGTCGGGATCGGCGAGCACGGAACCGACGCCGACCGGCCGGCCCATTCCGTCCGAGAGCCGCTCCAGCGCGTCGCGCGGCACCTGGTGCTCGGTCAGCCGCAGCGGCGCGGTCTCGGCGGACGCGGTGAGCGGCTTCAGCGCCCCGGGGTCGTCGGCGTCGGTGGCCTGGGAGGCGCTGATCATGGTGGCGGCAGCGGTCAGCGCGAGGGCGGTCCCGGCCAGCGCCGCCCGCAGCGCCCTGCTCCGCCTGCGCCGGCGGTGTCTGCCGCGATGCTTCATGACGTCCTCCCGAGACGAGCCAACTGTTTCCGGTGGTCCGAGCGTTGACCGTGGAACAGCTGGGGTGGCCCGTACCGGGATGCTACGGCAGGCGGCCGGTCCGGGAGGGGGAGACCCCGCAAATACGCGAAACAGCGGCCTTCCGAGGAGTCGGCGGGCACGCCTGTGCGCCCCCGCGCGGTCCTGACGGCGAAGGGCCGGTCAGGCTTTGCGCACCGGTCGCCGTGGACCGCCCGGGACCGGGGCCGCCGGGCGGGGGAACGGGTCGTGGGGGCCGTCCGGGAGGACGACCTCCACCTGCGCGCTCTCCGTGAAGCGGTAGGGGCGGTGGTCCAGGAGGGGCCCCAGGTAGCGGCGCACGCGGGACATCTCCGCGCGTACCGTCACCGTGCGGGCCGGGTCGCCGAAGACGTCCCGGGCGAGGTCCGCGGCACTGCGCCCCGTGCGGTGCACGGCCAGCAGGTACAACAACTCGGCGTGCCGGGGGCTCAGTTCCCGGGTCCAGGAGCCCGACGTGCCGGACACCTCCACCGACCGGCGGCGCGGCTCCCTCAGATCCAGCACGATCCGGGTCGCGGCGCGCGCCACCGGTTCGTCCGCCGCCCGCACCAGCCAGCCCCCGGCCAGCGGCTCCAGCGAGCAGCGGCCCAGCGTCGGCAGCCACCGCATGCCCGCCGACACCGACGCGGGCAGCGTCAGCCGCTCCGTGTACGGCATCCCCGTCACCGCCGCCGTCCACCCCTGCCGGTCCACGACCAGCGCACGCCCGTCGATCCGGGCCAGCACCGGCGCCGCCACCGCGCGCAGCCGCTCCAGCGACCGCAGGTGCGTCTCCCGCAACCGCGCCTCGGCGAGCTTGGCCACCGAGGCGACCCACGCCAGCGTGGCCGGGTGCATCGTCTCCAGCGGCCCGCTCACGTCCACCACACCGATCAGCCGCCCGTCACGGGGGTCCGTGATCGGCGCCCCGGCACACGTCCAGGCTGCGTGCGACCGCACGAAGTGCTCGGCGGCGAACACCTGCACCGGACGCCGTGCCACCGCCGGCGTGCCCACCCCGTTGGTGCCGACGACCTCCTCGCGCCAGTCCGCGCCGACCTCGAAGCCCAGCCCGTCGGCCTTGCGCAGCACCGGCGCGCTGCCCTCCCGCCACAGCACCCGGCCCTCCTCGTCGGCCACCACCATGATGTGGTGGGCGACGTCCGCGACCGGCAGCAGCCCCTCCCGCAGCACCGGCAGTATCCGCCGCAGCGCCGAGGTCTCCCGCCGCCGCTGCACCTCCTCCCGGGACAGCGGACGGCTGCGGAAGTCGTGGTCCGGGTCCACCCCGCTGCGCAGCATCCGCTCCCAGGACTGCCCGATCACCGGACGGGGCGCCACGGGCGTGCGCCGCCCGGAGAGCGTGGCGGAGCGGACCTCGTCGAGCACCCGCGCCGCCCGCGCCGCGTCGACGGCGGCCAGCTGCGTCACGTCCATCGGCGAGAGCGCCACCGGTCCCCTCCCGGAAGAAGAACTGTCGGTCCCATACTGCCGTCCGTCCCCCGGCGCGAACGCCCGCCACGGCCACGGGGACGACACGTTGCAACCCCTTGCAACCCTGGTGGAGGTCTCCCGTCCGACCGAGACTTGGGCGACGCCGTCCCGAGCGGCGTCCACGGCTCGCAAGGGCCCGTGCGGCGGGGGTGGTGCCGTGTCGGCGCAGCACCACCCCCGCGTCGCGCCCGCCGCCGCTCAGCACACCGGCCGGGCCCGCTCCACCACCGACGCCAGGTCCAGTGCGTGCGGCAGCGTCCCGAACGCCGCGCCCCCGTCCCCGCCCAGCCGCGCCGCGCAGAACGCGTCCGCCACCTCGGGCGGCGCGTACCGCACCAGCAGCGACCCCTGCAGCACCAGCGCCAGCCGCTCCGTCAGCCGCCGCGCCCGCCCTTCGACGCCCTCCAGGTCCGCCAGGTCGGTCAGCAGGTCCTTGATCGCGGCGTCCAGCCGGTGATCCGCCCCGCGCGCCCGCCCCACCTCCCGCAGGTACGCGTCCAGCGCCGCCGGCTCCCGCCGCAGCGCCCGCAGCACGTCCAGCGCCTGAATGTTGCCCGCGCCCTCCCAGATCGAGTTCAGCGGCGACTCCCGCACCAGCCGCGGCATCCCCGACTCCTCGACGTACCCGTTCCCGCCCAGGCACTCCGCCGCCTCCACCGCGAGCGGCGCGCACCGCTTGGTCACCCAGTACTTCGCCGCCGGCACCGCGATCCGCAGCAACGCCCGCTCCCGCTCGCCGCCGTCGTCGTACGCCGCCGCCAGCCGCAGCGCCAGCGTGGTGGCCGCCTCCGACTCCAGCGCCAGATCGGCCAGCACATTGCGCATCAGCGGCTTGTCGACGAGCTTCCCGCCGAACGCCTCCCGGTACGCGCAGTGGTGCACCGCCTGCGCCACCGCCTGCCGCATCAGCCCCGCCGAGCCCAGCACACAGTCCAGCCGGGTCGCCGCCACCATCCCGATGACGGTGCGCACCCCGGCCCCCTCGTCCCCGACCCGGCGCGCCCACGTCCCGTCGAACTCGACCTCGGCGGACGCGTTGGACCGGTTGCCCAGCTTCTCCTTGAGCCGCTGGATGAGGAACACGTTGCGCGTGCCGTCCTCCAGCACCCGCGGCACCAGGAAACACGTGAGCCCCCCGGGCGCCTGCGCCAGCACCAGGAAGGCGTCCGACATCGGCGCCGAGCAGAACCACTTGTGCCCGGTCAGCTCGTACGCGCCGTCCCCGGCCAGCGGCCGGGCCGCCGTCGTGTTCGCCCGCACGTCGCTGCCGCCCTGCTTCTCCGTCATGCCCATCCCGAACAGGACGCCGGGCTTGTGCCCCGCGGGCCGCAGGGCGCGGTCGTAGACCGTCGACGTCAGCCGCGGCTCCCACTCCGCCGCCAGCTCCGGGTCCGTGCGCAGCGCGGGGACCGCCGCGTGGGTCATCGACAGCGGGCAGCCGTTGCCGGCCTCCACCTGCGTCCACACCAGGAACGCCGCCGCCCGCCGCACGTGCCCGCCCGGCCGCCCCCAGGCCGCCGTCAGCCCCGCCGAGACGCCCTTGCCGAGCAGCCGGTGCCAGGACGGGTGGAAGTCGACCTCGTCGATCCGGTGACCGTAGCGGTCGTGGGTGCGCAGCCGCGGCGGGTTCTCGTTCGCCAGCGCCCCCCACTCCTGCACCTGCGCGGATCCGGCGGTCCGCCCGAACCCCGACAGCTCGGAGAGGCCCTCGTCCCGCACGCCGGGATCCAGATGCCGCTCGACCGCCTCCACCAGCGCCCGGTCGGCGCCGAACACGTCGTACTGCACCAGCGGGGGAGCCTGATTGGTCACGGTGTGCGTGGTGCCTGCCATGCCCACGAACGTACCCCCTGGCACCCGGGCCTCACCCGCCGATCCGGCCTGTGGGTGAGTGCGACCTGGTACGACGGATACCTTTAGGGCGTGCAGCCAGCAAGTGAACCCCCCGACGCGCCCTCCGGCCGCCTCCACCGGGCCCGGGCCCTCTACCGGAACGTCTCCAAGCGCAGGACCGCCTGGCTGCTGCTGAAGGACACCGTCAACTCGTGCATGGAGTACCGCATCCTGGGCCTGGCGGCCGAGGCGGCGTTCTTCACGCTGCTGTCGGTGCCCCCGCTGCTGCTCAGCCTGATCGGCCTGCTCGGCTACGTCGACGCCTGGACCGGCGCCGACACCATCCAGAGCGTGCAGCGCAACCTCCTGGAGGCCTCCCGGACGGTGCTGTCCGACCGGGGCGTGACGGAGGTCGCCGAGCCGATCCTGCGGGACGTCACCAAGGGCGGCCGCCCCGACGTGATCTCCCTCGGCTTCCTGATCGCCGTGTGGTCGGGCTCCCGCGCGGTGAACGTCTTCATCGACACCATCACCGTCATGTACGGCCTCGACGGCGTGCGGGGCATCGTCAGGACCCGGCTGCTGGCCTTCCTGCTGTTCATCGTGGCCCTGCTGATCGGCTCCGTCGCGCTGCCGCTGATGGTGGCGGGACCGGACGCGGTCGTCCAGGTGGTGCCCTGGTCGACGACGCTCGTCCAGATCCTCTACTGGCCGGTCGTGATCCTGCTCTCCGTCGCCTTCCTGACCACGCTCTACCACGTCTCCGTGCCCGTGCGCTCCCCGTGGATCGAGGACGTGCCCGGCGCGCTGGTCGCCCTCGCCATGTGGGTGCTCGGCAGCTTCCTGCTGCGCCTCTACCTGACGAACACCGTCGAGGGCCCCACCATCTACGGCTCCCTCGCCGCCCCCGTCGCCGTACTGCTGTGGATCGGCGTGTCCGCGTTCGCCGTGCTCGTCGGCGCCGCGGTCAACGCGGCCATCGACCGGGTCTGGCCGGCCGCCGCGACGGCCGCGGCCCGCGAGGCCAACGAGCGGCTGCGGCAGGCGCAGGTCGCCGAGTACGTCGCCCGCACCGCCGCGGCCGGCGAGGCCGACCCCGACATGCCCTCCGAGTTCCCCGAACGCTGGTCCCGCTTCCTGCCCCCGGAGGACGTCACGGCCCGGCTGCGCGCCCATGCGAAGTCCACCCACCCGAGGCACGACGAGGGCCCGGGGCACGACGAGGACCCGGGGCACGAGGAGAAGTGAGCCGTTCCTCCCGGCCCGGGGCTCCGCCCCCGCCGCGGGGAACCATCGCCGAACGGCTCGCTCCCATGAGCCCGCGTCTACGCTGCTCCCATGGACGCACTCACCGGTCTGCTCGAGGGCCCCCGAGCACGGGGGGCGTTCATGATCAGGGCCTGTCTCGAACCGCCGTGGGCGATCCGCGTGGAGGACCGCGCCCCCCTGACGGTGATGCTGCTCGTCCGCGGCGAGGCGTGGGTCGTGCCGGACGGAGGGGAACGCCTCCGACTGCGCCCCGGCGACCTGGCCATCGCGCGCGGCCCCGGCCCGTACACCTGCGCCGACGACCCGGCCACGGCCCCGCAGGCGCTGATCCTGCCCGGCGGCGAGTGCTCCTACCCCGACGGACGCCCCCTGAACGGCGTCATGGACCTGGGCGTCCGCACCTGGGGCCACCGGCCGGACGGCGGGACGGTGATGCTGATCGGCGCCTACCGGATGCGGGGCGAGACCGGCGGCCGGCTCCTCGACGCGCTGCCGCCGCTGCTCTCCCTCACCGCCGACGCGTGGGACTGCCCGCTCACCCCCTTCCTCATGGACGAGATCGTGCGCGACGCCCCCGGCCAGGAGGTCGTCCTGGACCGGTTGCTCGACCTGCTGGTCATCACCGCGCTGCGCGCCTGGCTCGCCCGCCCGGAGGCGGAACCGCCCACCTGGTACCGGGCCCGGGCCGACCCGGTCGTCGGCCCGGCCGTACGCCTGCTCCAGGACGATCCCGCCCACCCGTGGACGGTCGCCGGACTCGCCGCCGAGGCCGGGGTCTCCCGCGCCGCCCTCGCCCGCCGCTTCACCCGGCTCGTCGGCGAACCCCCGATGGCCTACCTCACCGGCCGGCGCCTCGCCCTCGCCGCGGACCGCCTGCGCGACACCGACGACACCATCGGCGCGATCGCCCGCCAGGTCGGCTACGGCAGCGCCTTCGCCCTGTCCACCGCCTTCAAACGGGCCTACGGGGTCAGCCCGCAGGAGTGGCGGAACCGGGCGGCGTAACCTGAGGGCGTGTACAGGGAACGGGCGTCGCGGCTGACGGGAGCGGTCGTGTGGACCAGCACCCCGTCCCCGGGCGGGGAGAGCCGGGTGCTTCCCGACGGCTGCATGGACCTGCTGTGGAACGAGGGACGCCTGCTGGTCGCGGGCCCCGACACCCGCGCCCACCTCACCGAAGGCCGGCCGAGCGCCTGGGCGGGCGTCCGCTTCCGCCCCGGCACCGCGCCCGCCCTGCTCGGCGTGCCCGCCCACGAACTGCGCGACCGCCGCGTCGACCTGGCCGACCTGTGGCCGCCGGCGGACGTGCGCCGCATGACGGCCCGGGTGAACGCGGCGGACGACCCGGCGCGCGCCCTGGAGGACCTGGCCCTGCGCCGGGCGGCGGAGACCACCCGGCCGGACCCCTCGCTCGGCCTTCTCGTGGCCGCCCTCGAGGCGGGCCGCCCGGTCGCCGCGACCGCCGACGAACTGGGCGTGGGAGCCCGCCAGTTGCACCGTCGCTCGCTGGCCGCGTTCGGCTACGGACCGAAGACCCTGGCCCGCATCCTCCGGATGCGCCGCGCGCTGGCCCTGGCGCGGGCGGGCGTCCCCTTCGCGGAGACGGCGACCCGCGCCGGCTATGCCGACCAGCCCCATCTGGCGCGCGACGTACGGCACCTGACGGGACTGGCGCTGGGCGAGCTAGTCGCCCGCGGGTAGCGGGGCGAACAGGTCCACCCCGTTGCCGTCCGGGTCGAGGAGGACGGCGTACCGCTGCCCCCACACCGCGTCCCACGGCTTCAGCTCGACACGGCTCCCGGCCTCGGCCATCTCCGCGAACAGGGCGTCGACCTCGGCGGGACCGTCGCACCGCAGCGCCAGGGAGGTCCTGCCCCCGCCCGTCGGCGGCTCCCATTCCGTGTGGAAGGACCGGATCACCTCCTCCGTGTCCAGCAACAACCGCAGCCCGCCCGGCAGTTCCGCCTCCACGTGTCCCTGCGTCTCCGCCCCCTCGGGGAAGGCGAACCCGAGCCGCCGGTAGAAGGCGACGGAGGCGGCCATGTCCGAGACGACCATTCCGATGGCATCGAATCGTGCGCTCATGCCGCCCACGGTAGGGCCGGCGCGCCGGCCCGGTCTTGAAGGAATCGGACACCGGCCGCGCGACGTTCACGCCCCGGGCGGGCAGCCCGCCCGCTCTGCGTGCAGTTCGGAGCGGACCAGCTCCAGAAGGCGGCCCGTCCAGTTCCGGCCGCGCCCGCCGTTGTCGCCCCAGAAGTCCGACTCGACGTCGTCGTAGACGAGCGTCGCGTCGTCCGTGGCCAGGAGGACGCGGGCCAGGTCCGGGTGCTGGGCGTACTTGGCCCGCAACAGGCCGGTCATCACGGCCGTGCGGGCCTGCTCCCAGCCCTCGCGCCGGCCGGCGGCGGCCGCTAGACCGCGTGCGGCGAAGGCGTTGCCCGCCCCGGCGACCGCTTCCCGGACGGCGGGGTCGGCGGCGGACAGGGCCCAGTAGGCGTGGGCGACCGTGGGGAAGGTGGTCCCGCCGACGGTGACGGGGGCCGGGTAGTCGTTGCGCAGGACTTTCGTGCCGGGGGCGTCCAGCGGCTCGGGCGTGTGGCCCTGGTGGAGGTGGACCGCGGGGGCGAAGGCGGTCGCCGGTCCGTCGGCCGGGACGTGTGCGCGCCGTTCGGCCCTCTCCTCCGCCCCGTCCTCGAAGTAGGCGAGCGCCTCCTCGTACTCCTCCTGTGTGATCCCCTCGTCCGGCCGGTGGCCGCCGGACCCGTCGGGGCCGGTCACCAGGATCCACAACGGCCGGTCCTTCTCGTGCATGTCGCCCAGCGCGTAGTGGCGCTGTGTCTCGGGGATCGCGAAGTAGGCGTCACGGGCGAGGGCCCGCTTCTCCTCGGTCCGGTCGGCCAGGAACGCGTCGACGGCGGCCAGACAGCGGTCCGTCGAGTCCGGACGCCCGTTGAGCCGGTCGACGGTGTCGCGCACCTCGGCCAGCAGCGCCTCGGGGGTGAGCCACGTGCGCGGCTCGCCGAACTCCCATTCGGCCAGCCCGTGGGCGGACGCCCGACCGCCCTCGGGGAGTTCGGTCGCGACCCGGCCGCTGCGCAGCTCCTCCTCGAACTCCTCCAGGGTGACCAGTCCCCAGCAGTCGACGAGCCCGTCCGCGTAGACGAACAGGTCGGTCAGGTGATAGCCCCTGTTGCGGATGAAGACGTGCCGCCACGTTCCGGGGACGCGCACGCCGTCCGCCGTGCGGTGGGTGATCCGGTTACTGGTCATCCGCACATTCTGGAGCACCGCGCCGGCCGCCCGGCGACGAGTTCCCGGCGCCCGCCGCATAGGCTCTCGCCCATGCCCGCCCCCGCACTCCTCGTGTACACCCGCACCACCGACTACCGGCACGACTCCATCCCCGCCGGTGTCGCCGCCCTGCGCGCCCTCGGGGGCTTCGCCGTCGACGCGACCGAGGACCCGGCCGCCCTCGAGGGACCGCTCGGCCGGTACGCCGCCGTCGTCTTCCTCTCCACCAGCGGTGAGGTGCTCACCCCGGCCGGACGCGAGCGGCTCAGGGCGTACGTCGAGGCGGGCGGCGGGTTCGTGGGGGTGCACGCCGCCGCCTGCACGGAGTACGACTGGCCGTACTACGGCGAACTCCTCGGCGCCCGCTTCGACCGGCACCCCGCCTTCCAGCCGGGCCGGGTCGTGACCGAGGACCACGGCCACCCGGCGACCCGGCACCTGCCCGCCGTCTGGGACTTCACGGACGAGTGGTACGACTTCCGCACCGACCCGCGCGCCGCCGGCGTGCGGGTCCTGCTCCGCGCCGACGAGTCGTCGTACGAGGGAGCCGGGACGGGGCCCGGACACCCCCTGGCGTGGTGCCGCGACCAGGGCGCCGGGCGGGTCTTCTACACCGCGCTCGGGCATGCCGCCGAGGCCTACGACGACCCCGCCTTCCGCGCCCACCTGCGCGGCGGGATCGCCTGGGCGGGCGAGCGGGTCAGTCCGGGCGGTGGGAGGCCGTGACCTGACCGGCCCGCGCCGGGGCCCCGGCGGAGGACGAGGTGATCACCTCGGAGCGGCGGCCGTCCCGGTTCAGCAGGCCGCCGGTGAGGGCGAGGCCGAGGCCGGCCACGGCGAGGACGGCGCCGACCAGGGCGGGGGAGGTCCAGCCCCAGCCCGCCGAGAGGGCCAGCCCGCCGAGCCAGGCGCCGCCCGCGTTGGCCAGGTTGAAGGCGGAGTGGTTGGAGGCCGCCGCCATCGTCGGGGCGTCCTTCGCCTTGGCCATGAGCAGCATCTGGACCGGCGTGGTGATGAGGGACCCCAGCGCGCCGATGAAGGTGATCGTCACCAGGGCGGGCCAGGTGCTGTGGACGGTGAAGGAGAACGTCACCAGCGCCGCGGCGAGCAGGGCGAGCCCCGCGTACAGCGTCGGGCGCAGGGCGCGGTCCGTGAGCGGGCCCGCGACCAGCGTGCCGAGCGTCATCCCGACGCCGTAGAGCGCGAGGACCAGGGTGGTCGAGGACTCGGAGATGCCCGTCACGTTGGTCAGGATGGGCACCAGGTAGCTGTAGACGGCGAAGAAGCCGCCGAATCCCACCACCGCGACGGCCAGACCGATCGCGACCTGCCGGTTGCCCATCGCCCGCAGCTCGTGCCGGATGCCGGTCTGCCCGCCGCGGGGCTGGTGGGGGACGAACAGGGCCAGCGCGGCGAGGGCGGCGAGGCCGATGACGGCGATCGCGAGGAAGGCGGACCGCCAGCCCAGCTGCTGGCCGAGGGCCGTGCCGGCCGGGACGCCGACGATGTTCGCGACGGTGAGGCCGAGGAACATCTTCGAGACGGCGCGCGCGGCCCGGTCGGGGGCGACCAGCCGGGAGGCCACGACGGCGCCCACGCCGAACAGCGCCCCGTGCGGCAGCCCCGTCAGGAAGCGCGCGCCGAAGAGCAGGCCGTAGGTGGGGGCGAGCGCGGACGCGACGTTGCCGACCACGAACAGCCCGGACAGGAGCAGCAGCAGCCGCTTGTGGGGCACGCGCGCGCCGATGCCGGTCAGCACGGGGGCGCCGACGACGACGCCGAGCGCGTAGGCCGAGACGAGGTTGCCGGCGTCCGGCACGGAGACGCCGACCCCGTCGGCGATCTGGGGCAGCAGCCCCATGGTGGCGAACTCGGTCGTGCCGAGGCCGAACGCGACGACGGCCAGGGCCAGCAGAGCCAGGGGCATGGTGCGGGGAAACCTTTCGAAGACAGCGGGCCGGAGTGAGGGAGGGAAGGACCGAGGCCGTCCCCGGCTCTCGTGGCCGGTCGCGCTGAGCACCCTTGCACGGCGCACTCCGGGAGAGGGCAGGCCCTTGGACGGAGCAAGCCCATAAGGAGTGGAGCAAGGACGGCGGGCCGCGCATTCCACGATCGGGCCGCACACCGCCGTGAGCTGTGTCACGGTCACGCCGTACCGGGCGGGGACGCCGTCTCCCGGCCTCCGGTCCCGCCCGGCCGGACGCCGGGGCGCGGCCGGGCGGGAGCACGGCGCCGTCCGTCAGCCGTGACCGCCCGCACGGGGGCCGGGAGGCGCCGTGCTCGCGCGTTCCACCAGCCGGGTCGACAGTTCCGTGCGGGTGCTCTCCGGGCGGTGGCCGTCCATCATGCGCAGCAGCAGCCGCAGGGACGTCGCCGCCATCTCGGACAGCGGCTGGCGGACCGTCGTCAGGGCCGGGGTGAGCCAGCGGGCCTCGGGCAGGTCGTCGTAGCCGACCACGCTCATGTCGTCCGGTACGCGCAGACCGCGCTCGGCCAGGGCCTCGTAGACGCCCAGCGCCATCCGGTCCGAGCAGACGAAGACGGCCGTGGGCGGCTCGGGCAGATCGAGGAGCTCGCGCAGCCGGCGGCCGGCCGCGTCCTCCCCGGAGCCGGCGTGCCGGACGTACTCGGGGCGGTGCCGCACGCCCGCCGCGGCGAGGGCCGAGCGGTAACCGGCGATCCGCGCGTCGGCGCACAGCGTGCGCCGCTGTCCGGCGACGACCGCGATGCGCTCGTGCCCCAGCGCCAGCAGGTGCTCGGTCGCCGTCACCCCGCCCCGCCAGTTCGCCGCGCCCACCGAGACCACGCCCGCCGGCGGTTCGAGCACCGGGTCGATCATCACGAACGGGATGCGGTGCTGCTCGAGCCACGCGTACTGCGGCTCGCTCAGCTCGGCCAGGTGGAACAGCACCCCCGACGAACCCCGCAGGACGAGCTTGTCCAGCCAGCCCCGCTCCGGCCGCTCCGCACGGCTGCGCGTCAGGGCCGCCGAGACGACGAGCTCGAGGCCCGCGTCGTGCGCCGCCTCCTCCGCGCCGTGCAGCACCGCGCCCGACCCGGAGGTCTCCAGCGAGTGCACCACGAGGTCCACCAGGCGCGGCGCCCTCCCGCCGTCGAACCGGGGTCTCCTGATGTACCCGAGCCGGTCCAGTGCCTCGGTGACGCGGCGGCGGGTCTCGGGGGCCACGTCCTCGCGGCCGTTGACCACCTTGGACGCGGTCGGCACGGACACCCCCGCCTCGCGGGCCACCACCGCCAGCGTCGGCCCGGCCGTC
This sequence comes from Streptomyces sp. 12E, assembly GCF_055633275.1. Taxonomy (NCBI): domain Bacteria; kingdom Bacillati; phylum Actinomycetota; class Actinomycetes; order Kitasatosporales; family Streptomycetaceae; genus Streptomyces; species Streptomyces sp. 12E. The sequence continues at coordinate 5,998,934 of NZ_JBVNCJ010000001.1, forward strand.
ACGCCGGCACCCCCCGCACGGACCATCGAGCATCCACCCCTCCGAATAGAAAGCGCTTCCTACTGTAGGTCCGGCGCACCGGGGCGGGAAGAACTCCCACACGGACGCGGGAATACCGAAGGGCGTCGTGGGGCTCTCATGTCACCGGCGGGCCCGTCCGGTGCGCGACGCGGCGCGGTGCGGCGAAGGGGCGGTGGGCACATGACGGCAGACCGGGAGCACCCCGTGACCGGAACCCCGTACGGGGCCGTGCGCGGTCGCTGGGAGCGGGGCGTGGCCGTCTTCCGGGGCATCCCCTACGCGGCGCCCCCCTTCGGCCCCCGCCGCTTCCGTCCACCGGCCCCGCCCGACCGCTGGGACGGCGTGCGGGAGGCCGCCGCCTTCGGGCCGACGGCCCCCAAACCCCCGTACTCGCAGGCCTTCGCCCGGTACCTGTCCGACCCGTCCGTCCCCGGCGACGACTGCCTCAACCTCAACGTGTGGACCCCCGACCCCGCCCCCGGAGCCCGCCTCCCCGTCCTCGTCTGGCTCCACGGCGGCGCCCTGACCAGGGGCTCCTCGGCCGTCCCCGTCTACGACGGGCACACCTTCGCCCGCGACGGCGTGGTGTTCGTGTCGGTCAACTACCGCCTCGGCGTCGAGGGCTACGGCCTCTTCCCGGACGCCCCCGCCAACCCCGGCCTGCGCGACCAGCTCGCCGCGCTGCACTGGGTCCACACGGCGGTCCGGGCCTTCGGCGGCGACCCGGACCGCATCACCCTCGGCGGCCAGTCCGCCGGAGCGATCAGCACGGGCGCTCTCCTCGCCGCCCCGCAGACCCGGGGACTGGTCCGCCGCGCCGTCCTGCAGAGCGGCCCGCCCGAGACCGCCGACCGCGACAAGGTGCGCCGCATGGTCCGCCGCATGGCGAACCGCCTGAAGGTCCCCGCCACCGCCGAGGCCTTCGCCGCCGTCGACCGCGGCCGGCTGCTCCGCGTCCAGGCCGACGTCGGCCGCCTCGGCAGCCCGATACTCGGCGGCCCCGCCTTCGGCATCGTCACCGACGGCGACCTGGTCCCGCGCGACCCCCTGGAGGCGCTCACCGACGGCGCCGCCCCCGGCGTGGAGCTGCTGACCGGCTGGACCCGCGACGAGTACCGCCTCTGGCTCGTCCCCGGCGGCCTGGTGGAACGCGTCGACCGCCTCGGCGCCCTCGCCCTCGCCGGCGCGATGGCCCGCTGCCGCTGCGGCGGCGAGGTCCCGCGCGGCTACCGCGCCCTGCGCCCGGACGCCGGCCCCGCGGAACTCGTCGGCCAGCTGGTCACCGACCACCTGCTCCGCGTCCCCCTGCACCGCCTGGCCGACGGCCGCCGGGACCCCTCGTACGTCTACGAGTTCGCCTGGCCCTCCCGCCGCCCCGGCCTGGGCGCCTGCCACGCCCTGGAACTCGGCTTCGTCTTCGACAGCGGCGACGAGCCCGACGCCCGCAAGCTCGCGGGCGAGGGCGCGCCGCGGGACCTGGCCGACGCGATGCACGGGGCGTGGGTGCGCTTCGTCACCGACGGCTCGCCGGGCTGGGAGCGCTGGGACGCGGGGCATCCCGTGCAGGTCTACGGCGACGGCGACCCGCACGTCGAACACGGCCTCCGGGACCGCGAACTCGCCCTGTGGGCCACGCCCGCCGCCGAGGACCCGGCGCCCGCCCCACCCCCCGAACTCCGCTCGGTCGTGCGCCGCCTGCGCCGCGCCGGCGCCCTCCGCCGCGACTGACGCGGGCGTGCGGCGGGGCGGGCCTTCCGGTCACCGGTCGGCGGGGCCGCCGCCGGCCGGCGGGATGAGCATCCTCTGCGCCGGGCCGGACGGCTGAACCGTCCTACAGTTCGCTGTCTCCCCACGAGGTGACGTGCACGTCGTCGCCGACGGACAGGGTGCCGGTGCGGAGCACGGCGTACTTGGTCCCGTAGGCGATGCCGCCCCCGGTGGCGCGGCGGTAGCCGGCGAGGGTGCGCAGCGGCTCCGGGCCCGCCTTCGCCCCGGTGTCCTGTTCGACCATGGTGACCGCGCAGCGGACGGCGAGCTTGGCGTAGCCCAGTTCGGTGTCGCCGACGCGGATGCGGTGGGCGCGGTCCTCGGTGTGCGGTTCGTCCCAGCCGTCGACCACGATGTTGGGGCGGAAGCGGTTCATCGGCAGTGGCGGGAGGCCGCGTTCGGCCAGCTTGCGGTTGAGCAGGTCGAGCGTGGCGCGTGAGAGGACGTGCAGGGCGCAGCTGTCGGCGTAGGCGGAGGTGCCGGGGGTCCTGCCGTCGGTCACCCGGTCGTGCTCCGGCGGCACGCGCACGAGCCGGCTCGGCACGCCGAGCACCTCCGTGAACCATTCGGCGGCCGTGTCGCCCTGGTCGACGCCCTGGTGGACCGTCCCGAACAGGTCCACCTTCCGCCGGACGGCGGCCGTGTCCACGCGGAGCTCCAGCGTCTCGAACTCCGGTGCGTGGAGGGTGAGCCGGCCGCCGTCGGCGCTGACCGTCGGCCGGATCAGGGCCAGCCGGGGGTCCCTGCGCTGCGTCCGCCCCACCCCCTCCTCGCCGACGACCATGAAGCTGCGGTCGTGCGCGAGCCCGGCGGGGGTGAGCGGAGCCTCGCGCACCGATGTCCCGGCACAGCCCTTGACCGGGTAGTACGTCAGCTCGGCGACGCTGGCCATGGTGGCGTTTCCGTCCTGTTCCGCCGGTCGGCGACCGCCCTGGTGCTCACCGGGCCGGTGAGCACGTGCCGAGAATACCGATCGGTGTGTTCTCCCGGGCCGGGACGAGAGGTGGCGCCGCCTCAGATAGTCGGGGTGTCGTCGACCACCGGCTTGTGGATCTCGATGACCGGCTTCCACCCCGCGGAGAAGTCGATGAAGTCCGCGCGGGTGGGGTAGGTGTCGATCGCGCGACGGTCACGCTTGGGGCTGTCGCTCGCCTTGCGTCCCCGGGGGATCTGCTCCTCGAAGATGTCGACCTTCACGTCGGGGACCTCCTTGAGGCCCTGGCGCCAGATCTGCACGATGTCGGCGCCGAACGCCTGCCGGGCCGCGGCGTAGAGGGCCGTGAGGGATCCCTTGTCCCCGCCGGGGACGAAGAGCGCCAGGTCCAGCACGACACCGGCGGACTGGAGGACCTCGATGGTCACCGGGCCGTTCTCGTCGGCCAGGTAGATTCCCGCTTCGTTCTCGTCGTCGGGAAGGCAGGAGACCTCTTCCTGGAAGATGGTCCTCGCCGTGATCGAGCCGCCCTCGAAATTCTCACCGGGCTTGGTCAGGAAAGCAGGGACATGGCAGTCGGGAAGCTTGAGTTCTGCCGTGTCGGCGGAAACGAAGATCCTGTCCTTCACGCCGAGCTTCGTCACCTCTTCCAGCGAGAGGCGGCGAGCGGTGATCTTCTCCGTGTTCACGATTGCCCTTTCAGGTTGCGCTGTCCCTCCGGGCGAGGACGCTACCACGAAACCCCGAGGTCAACTGCCCAGTGATACATGGGTGGATGGCCTCCGACGACCTGCGCGGGAGGGCGCTGAAGCAAGTGCCACTCGGTCGGGAACGCGCATCTGACGGGTAGTGTCCCCCGTCATGGTGTCGAAGATCAACTGACGGTTGCATTCCGGTGCGTTGGGCCCACAGGGGAACCTAAACGGAGTTTGCGTCAGATATCGCCCGTATCCCCTTCGGGGGATGGCGGCGAGGCAAGGCGGCCCATTCGTCGCGCACCCCGAAGAGCGCGAACCGGAGGCCACGTACTACCGCATCCCCTTCGCAGGGCACGCCTCTTGACGGTCGTCCTGGGCGTGCCGCCCGGCCGTGGCCTCCTCCCGCGCCTCCTGCCGTACGTCGACGGCGTGCGCGGGATGTTGCTCGGGGCCGGGCCGGCGGACACGTGGGGAGTGGGGGAGCGGGAGCCCGGGAAGGTCGTGTGGTGCGCGAGCCCGGCGGAGGTGAGCGGCGCCTCGCGTACCGATGTCCCGGCACGGCCCTTGACCGGGCAGTGCGTCAGCTCGGCAGCGTTGGCCATGGTGGCGTTTCCGTCCTGTCCGCCGATCGGCGACTGCCCCGGTGCTCGATCCGATGAGTCTTGCAGCGTGCTGGGCCCTTCCCTGCCGGACCAGTGATCATTTATCGAATATATCGGTCGAGGATCATCACGCTGTGATCACGAGAAGTTGTGATCATCTTGTGAATCAACCTGTGAGGCGCTTACGTTTTCCCGACTTTTGGGTTGATCAAGTGGGGGCGTCTGTGCGTCGTTCGACGCGTTCGTTCGCTGTTGTCGTTGCTTTCGTGCTCGCCGGGCTTGCCGGCACGGAGCAGGCCGCGTTGGCGATCGGACAGTGGCCAGGTGACAGTTCCGGTGAGAGCGCCCCGGAGCAGGGGTGGGGTTCGGCCACCGGTCGCAGTCACAAGGCACCGGCCGATGCCACGGATGCCTCGGCCACGGGCGGACGCGCAGGGGCGCTGACCGGCCGCGGAGAGTTGTCCCCGGACCAGGGACCAGGCGTCACTCGATTGCCCAACGTTCCGAGCATGCCTGAGCCCGGGCCGGCGACGCCGACCGATGTGCCCGGGGCGCCCGTGCCGCAGGGGTTCGACAGCCGACGAAGCACCGAGATCAAGAGCGAGCGCGAGGAGCGTCAGCGGACCTTCCGGAACCCGGACGGTACACATACGACCCGGTTCTACACAGAGCCCGTCAACTACCGGAACAAAGACGGTGACTGGATCGCCGTCGACACCACGCTGGCACGCCAGGACGATTCCGGTCCGCGCACGATGAGTGCGAGTGAGCCGGGGTGGGAGACCAACTCCACCGAGAAGGCGATCTCGTTCGCCGGGTCCGCCGACGCGGATGCCGTCCTGCGGATGCAACTCGGCGATGGACTCTCGATCGGTTATGGAGTCGACGAGGCAAGCCCCTCGCCGGGCCTGGCCGACGGCAGCAAGGTCACCTATCAGGACGTGCGTCCGTACTCGGACATCGAGTTCCTCGCGGGCAGTGACTCGGTGAAGGAGACGCTGATCCTGAAGGACGAGGAAGCGCCCACCGAGTGGCGCTTCCCACTGGATCTCCAGGGACTCACTGTTCGTCTTGACGGCCACGGAGGACTGCTCTTCGTCGACGAGGAGGGCGCCCAGCGGGCGTGGACCCCCGCCGGATGGATGGAGGACTCCGCCTTCGCCGAGAACGCCAACGAAGGCGCGATCTCCTCCGGAGTGACGTACAGCCTCACCGAAGAGGCCGGTCGTCAGGTTCTCGTAGTGAAGCTCGACAAGGAATGGCTCAGCGATCCGGACCGTGTCTTCCCCGTGCGGGTCGACCCCTCCGTCAAGTCCATCGATGCCACCTCCGGTACCTACGTCCAGTACCCGTACAACCAGAACTTCGCCTCGGACACCGTCCTGAAGGTCGGCACGTACGACGGTGGTGACCACAAGGCCGCGGCCTTCATCCGGTTCACCGGTGTCGAGAGCACGCTCAAGAACGCCTGGGTGCTCGGTGCCAACCTGGCCCTCTACAACACCTGGTCCCTGTCGTGCACCGCGCGCCCCGTGACCGTGCACCCCATCACGTCCAACTGGTCGGAGTCCACGACCACCAAGTACCCGGGACCGTCCACCGGTTCGTCGCTGGCGTCGAAGAGCTTCGCGCACGGCTGGCGGCCCTCGGGCACGACGACGTGGTCGTGCGGACCGGCCTGGGAGAGCATCAAACTCGGTTCGGCCGGCCGCAAGCTGGTGGACGACTGGACCCACGGCCGGAAGAAGAACTACGGCCTCGCGGTGAAGGCCTCCACCTCCGATTCCAAGGGCTGGAAGCAGTTCGGGTCCGACGACTACCCGGGCGGCAAGCCCAGCCTGGACGTGACCTGGACGAAGTACGGCGCCACGTACAAGCTCGGTGACTTCACCGCGCCGGTGACCGCCACGACCGAGGGCGTCCAGAAGGTGACGGTCACCAACCAGGGCCAGGCGACCTGGCCGAAGGGCGGCAATTACAAGCTGCGGTACAACCTGTTCGACTCCGCCGGCAAGGAGATCACCGACTCGGCGAAGATCCGCTGGACCGCGATGCCCCAGGACATCTCGCCGGGCGAGAGCGTGACGCTGGACGCGAAGATCGCCCCGTTGACACCGGCCACGTACACCGTGCAGTGGACCATGGATGATGTCGGCGTCAGCCGCTTCACCTCAGCAGGGGTACCCGGCCCGGCCATCAGACTGTCCTCGGTCAACATCCCGCCGCAACTGACGGCGGCGTCGCCCGGCAGCGGTGCCACGGTCGACTCGCTGACCCCCACCTTGTGGGCCAAGGGCGCGGACGCCGACCGCTATCCGAAGGCGGAACTGCAGTACTCCTTCGAGGTGTGCGAGGTCGAGGGCAGCAATCTGCGCAGGAACTGCAGAACAGGATCCCGCACCAGTGAGCAGCAGTGGGCGGTGCCCTCCGGCTGGCTCTCCTGAAGCAAGACCTACGCCTGGTACGCGTATGCCTACGACGGCGCCGCGACCTCCGTCCGGCCCGGCCCGGCGCTGCTGACCACGCAGGTGCCCCAGCCCACGGTCACCAGCCACCTCGGCGGCGCCGACGACGGCAAGGAGATCGGCACGCGTGCGGGCAACTACGTCACCGCCGCGACCGACGCGGCACTCACCACGGTCGGTCCCGAACTGGCGGTCACCCGTACCTACAACTCCCTCGATCCGCGCCGCGACAACGCCTTCGGCAGTGGCTGGTCCACTCGCTGGGACATGCGACTGCGCGAGGAGCCGGCCATGGCCACGGTCCTCGTGACCCTGTCCGACGGCTCGCAGGTGCGGTTCGGCAAGAACGCCGACGGTACCTACACCGGTCCTCCGAGAGGCTCGCTCACCCTGGCCCGTCAGTCGACCGACTGGGTACTGCGGGAACGGTCCGGCGCCACCTACCACTTCCTTTCCAGCGGTGTGCTCACCCGGATCGCGGACGTCGCGGGACGCGGACAGACCGTCACGCACGAGACGGCCACCGGCGGCCCGGTGAAGAAGGTGACCGACGACCTGTCGGGTCGCTCTCTCTCCTTCGCCTGGTCGGGCGGACGCGTCGAGTCGGTGACCACGAACGCGATCGATGCGAGCACGCCCGGCCTGAAGTGGACGTACCACTACGACGGCGACCTGCTGACGAAGGTGTGCCCGCCGTCGTCGACGACCAAGTGCACGGTGTACGAGTACGGCACCGGTTCGGTCTACCGCAGCGGTGTGCTCGACGCCGCTCCCACGTCGTACTGGAGGCTCGGCGAGAGCGAGGGCTCCGTGGCCGCCAGCGAGGCCGTCTCGCGCACAGGCCTGAACGACGCCGTCCACCGTGACACGCAACTGGGCACGGGGTCGGCGATCGCGGGCACGGCCGACACCTCAACCGGCTTCGATGGCGTCGACTCGGTGGTCGAACTGCCGGCCGACACGCTGAAGAACGCGGCCTTCCCGACCATCGAGCTGTGGTTCAGGACGAGTACGCCGTCCGGTGTCCTGGTCGGTTTCCAGGACACCGAGCTGGGCGAGAAGCCGACCTCGTGGCGGCCCGTGCTGAACATCGACGGTGAAGGCAAGCTGCGCGGCGAGTTCTATCTCACCGGAAGCCCGGGAGCCACGCCCATCGTGTCGACGCGGACCGTGACCGACGGCCAGTGGCACCATGCGGTGCTCACGGCCGGCGCGAACACCCAGACTCTCTATCTGGACGGAGCGAAGGTCGGCTCGCTGGCAGGCGCACTCACCGAGCAGTCCCGCGACTACGCCTACCTCGGGGCCGGGTACGGCAGTTCCGGCTGGATGGGCCTGGCGAGCGGCGAGTACCGCTTCACGGGTCAGATGGACGAAGTGGCCTTCTACGATCACACTCTGGACGCCGCCACGGTCGCCGACCACTACGCGGAGCGATCCGCGATCGGGCAGATGACGAAGGTCCTTCTGCCGTCCGGCCGGGTGCACGCGACCGCCGGATATGACCAGGTCAGTGGCCGACTCACCCAGCACACCGACGAGAACGGCGGCACCTGGAAGGTATCGGCGCCCGCCTACTCGTCCTCCTCGTCCTCCTACGCGGAATCGATCCAGCGAAGTGGACCCATCGGCTACTGGCGTCTGGGCGAGCGCGGCGGCGCGGCGGCCACCAGCCCTCTCGGTGACGAACTGGCCGGCAGCTACCTGGACGGCGTACGCCTGGGCAGCGCGGGCATCTTCGCCGACGGCGACGACACCGCGGCAAGCTTCACCGGCGACGGCGCGGTCGAAGTACCTTCCGAAACCATCGGTACGACGACGGCGATGTCCCTGGAACTGTGGTTCAAGACCTCCGGCCCGGGTGTCCTGGTCACCAACCAGGACACCGAGTTCGGAGACACCCCGACCGGCTGGCGGCCCATGCTGCTCATCGACGACGACGGGAAACTGCGCGGCCGGTTCTGGGGCACGGGACAGAGCCTGCTGTCCAAGCAGGCCGTCACGGACAACAAGTGGCACCACGTGCTGCTCACCGGCAACGAGGGCATGCAGGCGCTGTTCGTGGACGGCAGCCATCAGGGCAGCCTGGCGACGGGAGTCGTCGGGGGCCGGTACCCCCACGTACTCATCGGTGGCGGCTACTCCTCGGTCAGCTGGGACGGCAAGGACGAGGGCTACCGCAACTTCACGGGACAGATTGACGAAGTCGCTTTCTATGACAAGGCGTTGGTGACGTTCACCAAGAAGGCGGGTTCCACCACGTGGTCCTACACCCCGCCCGCCCCCGGCCAGACCGACACACCCAGCCAGCACATCCAGGCCCGCCGGAGTCTCATCGCGGGCAGGGGAGACCAGTACGGCGGCGTCACGGTCGCGGACGCCCCCGCCGCGTACTGGCGGCTCGGCGAAGACGACGGCACCGCACTGCCCAGCGAGGTCGGCGGCCCCGGCATGTACGCCATCTTCCACCCCGACACGACCGACGCGTCCAAGCTCGACCAGTCCGGGATATTCGGTGCGGGAGACGACCGGGCGGTGACCCTCGGCAAGGGCGGAACCGTCGAGATACCTGGCTCGATCCTCGCCGGAACCACCGATCTGTCCGCCGAGATGTGGTTCCGCACCACAAAACCGTCGGCGGTACTGCTGGGCTTCCAGAACGCCCCCGTCGGACAGACCCCGACCTCATGGCGGCCGGCCCTCAACATCGACGGCTCCGGCAAGCTGCGCGGCGAGTTCTACCTCTCCGGCGTCTCAGGAGCGACGCCCATCGTCTCCTCCCAGACGGTCACCGACGGCGACTGGCACCACGTCGTGCTCTCCGGTTCCGGCACCACCCAGACCCTCTACCTGGACGGCGTCAAGGTGGGCTCGCTCGACGGCACCATCACCGACCAGTCGCGCCCCTATGTGTACGTCGGCGGCGGCTACGGCAGCTCGGGCTGGATGGGCCTGGCCGGGGGCACCTACTACCTGGACGGACAGGTGGACGAGGTCGCCCTGTACCGCAGCGCGCTGACCGCCGACCAGGTCTCCGCGCACTACCGGGCCCAGTCCGAGGCAGCGGCGTCGGGCCTGACCACCACCGTCACGGTCACGGACCCCGAGCAGCACACCAGCACCATCAGTTACGACTCCCTGCGCGGACAGCGCACGGTGTCGAGCAAGGACGCCACGGGCGCGGTCACGGCGTACGCCTACGACACCGCCGGCAACCTGCACACGGTCACCGACGCCAACGGACACGCCACGGTCACCGGCCACGACGCGCGCGGCAACGTCGTGTCGACCACGACCTGCCGGGACGCCGACTCGTGCTGGACGAGCTTCTCGTCGTACCACCACAACGCGAGCGACCCGCTCGACCCGCGCAACGACAAGCCGCTGGCCTACCGCGATCCGCGTTCGACCGACCACAAGGACAACCGCTACCGCACCGAGTACACCTACAACTCCCTGGGGCTTCCCACCACCACGAAACGCCCGGACGACACCAGCGCCTCCACCGCCTACACCACCGGCAGCGAAGCCGCGGTGGGCGGCGGCACGGCCCCGGCCGGTCTGGTGCTCGAGCAGACCACCCCGGGCGGCGCACAGACGTCCTACCGGTACCACGCCAACGGTGACCTGGCCGAGGTGACCTCCCCGTCCGGGCTCGTCACGGCGTACACGTACGACGGGCTGGGGCGGAAGACCTCCGAGCGGCAGGTCTCCGACGCGCACCCGACCGGTGTCACCACGTCGTACGGCTACGACGCGGCCTCACGCGTCGTCACCGAGACCGGCGCGGGCGTGAAGAACGAGATCACCGGAACCACCCACACCGCGAAGATCAGCCGCACCTACGACGAGGACGGCAACCTGCTGTCCGAGACGGTTGAGGACACCACGGGAGGAGACCCCGCCCGTACCACGGCCTACCACTACAACCCGCACGGCTTGAACGACAGCGTCACCGACGCCGAGCAGAACACCACTCTGTTCGAGCACGACGCCTTCGGCCGTGTCACCGGCACCACCGACCCGGCGGGTACGCACATGACGTACACCTACACCGCCCGTGGTCAGCACGCCACCACAGTCCTGGACGACTGGACCGGTGATCCCTCGGGCACCGTACGGGACCTGACCGTGGTCTCCAACGCCTACGACCCGGCCGGCCGCCTGGCTTCGGCCACGGACGCGATGGGCGCCACCACCGCCTACACCTACTTCGACGACGGTCTGCCCGCCACCACCATTGCCAAGCAGGTCACACAGTCCGACGCCGGCCGACACGACATCATCCTGGAAGCCAACACCTACGACCCGGCCGGCAACCTCACCAAGCAGGTCACCGGCGGCGGCACTACCACAGAGACGTTCACCGTGGACGCCCTGGGCCGCACCAAGGCCAGCATCCTCGACCCGGGCGGCCTGAACCGCACCAGCACGTACGCCTACGACGGGGACGACCGGATCACGGAACAGACGCAGTCGATCACCGGTGACAAGAAGCTCACGACGACAGCGGAGTACGACCCCGCCGGCAACGTGACGAAGGAAACGGTCACCGACGGCACGAGCACCCACACGACCACGCACACCTATGACGACCGCGGCCTGCCGCTGACCTCCGTGAGCCCGCGCGGCAACACCGCCGACGCGGATCCCGCGGCACACACCACCACCTACCGGTACGACGAACTGGGCCGCCTGGTGGCGGAATCCGCCCCGGAGGTGAAGGCCGAGGAGAACGGCCAGGCCCCCGTCATGGTGAGACCCACCGTCCTGACCGGGTACAACACCTTCGGAGAGGCCACCGAGGTCAAGGACGCCCACGGCCGGATCACCCGTACCGAAGTCGACCTCCTCGGCCGCACGACCGCCGTGACCCTGCCCGACTACAGCCCGCCCGGCGTCGCGGCACCCCTGACCGCCACCACCCGTACCACCTACAACCCGCTCGGCCTGCCGCAGTCCGTCACCGATCCACTGGGCCGCGTCACCCGCTACGGCTACGACCAGCTCGGTCAACTCACCAGCCGAACGGACCCCGTCGCCGACGCGGCTGCCGCCCTGGCGGCCATGGAGAGCGGCGATCCGGACCTGCTCGTCTCCCCGAGCGTGGACGGCGGCGCGCCCTGGAGGACCCGGCGCGTCGGGGCGGTCGCTCGTCTCCCCGAGCGTGGACGGCGGCGGCGTGACCCGTCACACCTGGACCCCCACCGGACTCCAACTGTCGGTCACCGACCCCACCGGCGCCCGCACCGAGGCCACCTACGACGAACTCGGCCGACAGCTCACCGCGACCACCGTCGAACGTTTTCCCGATCCACAGAACCTCACCAGCCGCTACACCTGGGACGACGCGGGCAACCAGACCACGTCGACCAGCCCCGCCGACCGCGTCACGTCCGCCACCTACAACCCGGCGGGCGAGGTCCTGTCGGTGACCGACGCGGCGGGCACCACCCGGTTCGCCTACGACGGACTCGGCCGCCGGACCTCCACCACCGACGCGACCAACCGCACCACCAGGACCGCGTACGACACCCTCGGCAACACGACCGCCGTCACCGACTACGGCACCGGCAGCACGGCACTGCGCACCGTGGAGGCCGAGTTCGACGCGGACGGCAACCGCACCGCCGTGATCTCCGCCGAGACCAAGGCCCGCACGACCTACACCTACGACGCGCTCGGCCGTACGACCAAGCAGGTCGAACCGGTCTCCGACAGCGAGTCGATCACCACCACCTTCGGCTACGACGCGGCGGGCAACCGCACCCGGCTGACGGACGGACGGGGGAACACCACCGTCTACACCTTCAACAGCTGGGGCCTGCCCGAATCCACGATCGAGCCGGCCACCACCGCGCACCCGAACGCCGTGGACCGCACCTGGACGACCGTCTACGACAAGGCCGGCCAGGCCGTCACCGAACTGCTGCCCGGAGGAGTCAAGCGCGAGCGCACTTATGATGGCCTGGGCCGCCTCACCCACGAGACCGGCACCGGTGCCGAAGCGGCCACCACCGACCGCACCCTGGGCTACGACCTCGCGGGCCGCCTCACCTCCGTCGGTTCTTCCGAGCCGCTCAACCCGAACACCTACACCTACAACGACCGCGGACAGCTCCTGACCGCGGACGGCCCCGGCGGCGCTGTGAGCTACACCTACGACGCCGACGGCAACATGACCGAGCGGTCGGACGCCAAGAACGTGACCAGCTACGGCTATGACTCGGCAGGCCGGCTGGAGTGGCTCTGGAACCGGATGACCGGCGCGGACATCTGGTACGAGTGGGACGCCGTCGGCCGACCGGTCATGGAGCAGTACGCGATCCAGCCGGAGGGGTCCACCGAGTGGGTGGAATCGGCCCGGCGGAGCTACGGCTACGACAGTCTGGGGCGTCTCACCGACGACATCATCACCACCCCCGACGAGTCGACCGGCGTCGCGACCACCACCTACGCCTACGACCTGGACGACCGGCTGACCTGGAAGGGAACCGCCGGCACGGCCGGAGCCGGCGAGCACGTCTACGGTTACGACGAGGCTGGACGCCTGTCGTACTGGACCGGCGGGGACCGGACCACCCACTACGAGTGGGACGCGGCCGGCAACCGGGTCAAGGCCGGATCGGCCACGGCGACGTACGACGAACGCAACCGCCTGCTCGACGACGGTACTTCGACGTACCGCCACACCCCGCGCGGCACGCTCAGCGAGGTCGGGACGGGAACCGACTCCCGATCGCTCGCCTTCGACGCCTTCGAGCGCAAGGTGACGGACGGGGCGTCGACGTACACCTACGACTCACTCGACCGTGTCGCCGGGAACGGCTCCGCCGCGTTCCGCTACGACGGCGGCTCCAACAACCTCCTCGGTGACGGCACCACGGACTACAGCCGCACACCGGGCGGCTCCCTGCTCGCCAGCACTGACGGCACCACCGCCCAGTGGTCCGTCACCGACCAGCACACCGACCTCGTCGCGGGCCTGTCCGTCGACGGCACCGAGGTCACCGGCTCCACCACCTACGACCCCTTCGGCACGAAGACCGCCACCGAGGGCGACATGCCCGCCGTCGGCTACCAGTCCGCCTGGACCGACCCGGACAGCGGCGACGTCAACATGGCGGCCCGCTGGTACCAGCCGGGCACGGGCGGCTTCGCCTCCCGCGACACCTGGCAGCTCGATGCCAGCCCGTCAGCTCAGGCCAACCGGTACGGCTACGCGAACGCGGATCCGCTGAACGGCACGGACCCGACAGGGCATGCGTGCATCTGCGGTGGCGGCACCTTCACTTTCCGAGTGGGGGGCGGCAAATTCGGGGGCGTGGGAAATGGTCGCGGTTATGGCGTTGCCCCGAAGAACGGGACTGTGCGCACGAGCAAGCCAAGGCAGACCCGCACGTCCGGCAACACAAGTCGTAGTCACACCAGCAGCCGAGCCCAGGCCCGGAAGAACGCCATCGAGCTGTACCGCTGGGAGATGCGGTTCAATCCCACCAAACCCACCACATCCCCGAGTCGCCCGACCACGCCCCGGGGATGCACCTACGGCTGCTCGTCGACTTCCAGGGCGCACCCCAGGAGCCCCGTCCGCAGTAGCGGGATCCAGCGCACCAGCACGACCAAGCCCCCCAAGCCGCCCACACCCCAGAACCCCAACCGCGGCAGCAGCCCGAGACCAGCTCCTGCACGGCCGGCCCCGAAGCCGCGGGTCGACGTCGCCCGAGTACAAGAATGGTCCCTTGACCGAGCTGTGGCCATTGACCAAAGAGCAGTCATCCACGCGGTCCTCGACATCACTGAGTATTACGTTCCTCTTGAGTCGCTGATGCCCAACGCGCTTCTCGGTGGCGGACCAGCCAGTAGGACGGACGCCCAGCGCGGGTCTGACTGCCGACGTGACGGTGAGGGGTGGGTCGACTCCGGTGACTTGGACACCGCGTACGGCAACCGGGCGACGGGCGTAGACGCGTGCCTCGACAGCGCCTATCTTGCGACGCATGAAGGCACGAAGACGGAACCGAGCAAGGTGGCACCGCCCGGATATCTCTGGGGCAAGGCATATGCTGGATACTTGGGTCTTGATTCTTCGAAGTCCATCAACATCTGCCACTTGCTGGGCAAGGATCTCAGCGGTTCCGGTACGGATCTCAAGAACCTGGCGACCTGCTCGCGACAGGCGAATACCAATGTCACAGGTGTCGGACGGATCGACGAGCACATGTATCACTACGAGGAACAAGTAAAGGACGCTATATACGGGGGGCAGGTTGTGCGTTATACGGTAACTCCGCGTTATGTGGGCTCCAGAACTGTTCCGGTCTCCTTCGAAATGACGGCCCGTGGTATCAGGCCCGACGGTTCTCCAGGAGTGTCTTTCAACCAGGTTGTTCCGAACTCCATCTACAGCCCCAGGCAGGGCCAGTGGAAGAACCTTGGTACGGTCACCGATAGCCGCACCGGTATTCCGGTACCGACAGGGCCAATGAAGTGACAAGACTCGACAAAGATGAAGTGGCAGCACCATGTGGATTGATGCCCTCGGCGGCTTGATGTCTCCCCATCAAGGGGCCGGCGACGCCGTCGACTGGAAGGCCGTGGAAGGCAGCTGGGGCACCAGCTTCCCTCAGGACTACAAGGCGTTCTTCGGCGTTTACGGTGAAGGCGGAGTGGAGGACTACCTGTCCTTCTTCCTACCCGAACCACGTGCGGCGAGCGGTGAGCCCACCTACCAGGGGATGGAGGCGGAGACACGGAACGCCGAATCCCTCTGGACTACAGGGGCCGAGCACGAGGTACCACCGCGTCTTATTGCCTGGGGGGTGGATGGCAGTGCTGACATCCTCTGCTGGCGTGTCACAAACGGCGACGCCGACAGCTGGCCGGTGCTGGTCTGGAACCAGGATGACGCGAGGTGGTCGGAGTTTCCGTGCGGAATGATCGAATTCCTGGTTCGCATCTTCCGCGCGGAATTCGACGAGTGCCCACTTGGTGCGGTCACCCTGTGGGGAAGCTCGGCACCCACATTCCTGCACGCGCGTGAGCAGGCGCGTCTACGTGCTGTGGGACTCGACCCGTGGACCGGTGAAGTCGACCCCTACACCGGAATGTTTGGGTGACAGGGTGAAACGGCACTGTATGGAACGCGTTTGGGGCATGCTGGGCGAGCCGCCGATGCGCTACCGCAATGTGGTGGCCTGGAGTCGGTTGGAGCGCGACCTCGGGGTAGCCCTCCCGGCGAAGTAAAAGGAGATCGTCGACGGCTATGCGCCCGTGGAGATCAACGGGCACCTGTATCTGATGCACCCGGCGACGGGGCGATGGAACCTCGCGGAGAAGATCCGCAGCACGTCGGAGGCTTGGTCTCAGGTCGAATGGGACGAGGACGAACCCGAAGGGGACCCCCGTGAGTCTCTTGGAGTGTCCGAGATGCGCTTCGGTGATGCGGACGGATTGATTCCGATCGCCTCCACCAATCAAGGAGAGACGATCTTCTATGCGCCCAAGGGCGGGCAGGGGGCGGGAACCCTGTTCGTCGAGAATGGGGAAGGTGAGTTCTTCGAGTACTCCATGGGGTTCGCCGAGTGGCTGTGGCGCTGGCTCAACGGCGAAGAGGTCACGGGGCCGGGCGGTTCCGCCTGTTACCCCGGCCCCGTGGCGCTCCGGAACCTGCCCATGACTCCGGACGAGAGGCCGGAGACGCGGTACGGACCCGCGCCTGGCGTGTGATGACGGGCTATAGGGTGGCGCCGTTCAGGGGCGCTCTACGCCGTTGCCGCGCTGGTGTCCTTCGACGGTACGGACAGGAAGGCCGTCCACGCCTTCGGGGTGACCGTGAGATGGGGGGCGCCCGGGGTCTTGGAGTCGCGGATGTGGATGGCGGTGGGGTGAGGGGCGACTTCGAGGCAGTTGCCGCCCTCGCTGCCGCTGTGGCTTGACTTGCGCCAAGCGTAGGCTACTTCGAGGCAGGCGCCGCCTTCGCTGCCGCTATAGCTGGACTTGAACCACTCAAGTGCGGTGCCAGTCATTGTTCTCCCAGGAGAAGATCCAAGATGGCCCTTGAGTCCTCGGTGTTCAGGGCCTGCGTCCGCAGCATCGCATACTTCTGGGTCAGGATCCCTACCTCTCCGGGATCGGCGATCAGCTGACTGCCACGCTGGGTCTCCATGTATGCGAGCCGTTGATGCTCGGGGGTTTCCAGCAGGATGAACGGGCCGTCAAGACCGGCGTGCGAAGTGCGGCCGAGTGGCAGGACCTGGAGCGCGACTCCGGGGACGCCGGACCACTCGAGTAGCTTTCGCAGCTGTTCGGCGTGCACGGCCTTGCCGCCCAACCGATCACGCAATGCGGCTTCCCAGATGACGAAACTCGTGGTTGGCGGCATCTTGCGGTGAAGGATCTCTTGACGCTCGATGCGCGCTGTCACCAACTGCTCGATGTGGTCTTCGTCGTACACCGGTACGCGGCTCTGGAAGACCGCTCGGGCGTATTCCTCGGTCTGGAGTAGGCCAGGTACTGCTGAGGCCTCGTACCACGAGATCGCGATCGCCTCCCGCTCCCGGTCCAGGTACTCCTCCGCCCACAGCGGAATCAGATCCACCTCCGGCATCCTGCTCAGGGCGACCGACAACGCGCCCTTGGTGCAGAGGAGTTCGTCGAGCTGCTCGGCGAGGTCCGGCTTCAACGGGCGTCTGCCCTGTTCGATCGACGCGATCTGCTGCTCGCTGATGACGAACCGCTCGCCCAGTGACCTCTGTGTGTGGCCGGCGGCCTGGCGGTACAGGGCGAGCAGCGCGCCCACCATCTTCATCGCCGAGGCGTTCCGCCGTGTCGTGGTGCTCATGAGGTCGAACTCCCCACCCGTGCGCGTACGTTCACCGTCGCGTACGCGTACGGTCGAGCCGTACGGGTGCGCGGACTGTTCCATGGTGGGTACGGAGCGTCACTCTCGTCCCGTGAATCAGGAAACTTCACCCCCGACCCCGGCCCCCTCCCCACGTGAGCGTTTCTTCGGTCGTGAGCGTCGTTCCGTGCCCGGTGCACGGGCGTTCGCGCGCCGGGCGCTGGAGGACTGGGGTGTGCGCGGGCGCACGGACGATGTGCTGCTGTGCGTCAGTGAATTGGCGACCAACGCGCTGCTGCACGGCGTGCCGCCCGGCCGTGGATTCCTCCTGCGTCTCCTGCCGTACGCCGACGGCGTACGCGTCGAGGTACACGACAGCGGGGGCGGTGTGCCCGCCGTACCGCAGGGTGAGCCCGACGAGGGCGGGCGCGGGCTGCTGCTCGTGGCCGGGCTGGCGGACAGGTGGGGCGTGGGGGAGCGGGAGCCCGGGAAGGTCGTGTGGTGCGAGTTCGCTACGGGGTCCGCAGCGCCGACGCCACCGACGCGATCGTCTCCGGTCCCACCCGGCAGCACCCTCCGATCAGCCGGGCCCCCGACGCACGCCAGCCCGTCACCTGCCCGGCGCTGAACGTCGACCGGCCGGTCCACGCCCGCGCCCCGGCGTCCCAGGCCTCACCGCTGTTGGGGTAGACCACGACCGGTTTGCCGGTGACCCGGGCCGCGAGGGTCACCGCGCGGTCCGCGTCCTGTGGCGTGCAGCAGTTCACGCCGACCGCGATCACCTCGTCCGCCCGCGCCGCCAGGGCGAAGGCCTCCTCCAGCGGCTGGCCGGCGCGGGTGCGGTCGCCGGACACCGAGTACGACAGCCAGGCCGGCACTCCGAGACCGCGCAGCGCGCGCAGCAGGGCCCGGGCCTCGTCCGTGTCGGGGATCGTCTCCAGGGCGAGGACGTCCGGGGCGGCCCCCGCCAGGACCTCCATGCGCGGGCGGTGGAAGCGCTCCAGTTCCGCCACGCCCAGCCCGTACCGGCCCCGGTACTCCGAGCCGTCCGCGAGCATCGCGCCGTACGGGCCGACCGACGCCGCCACCCACAGGGGGCGGGACGCCCGGGCCCGCCGGGCCGCCTCACGGGCGCACCCCACGCTCAGGGCCAGCAGCCGGCCCGCCTCCTCCCGCCCGATCCCGCGCCGCGCGAAGCCCTCGAACGTGGCCTGGTAGCTCGCCGTGATCGCCACGTCCGCCCCCGCCTCGAAGTACGCGAGGTGGGCCGCCGTCACCGCTTCCGGGGCCTCGGCCAGCAGCCGGGCCGACCACAGCTCGTCGCTCAGGTCGTGTCCGGCCGCCGCGAGCTGGTTGGACATGCCGCCGTCGAGGACGACCGTGCCGTGCGCGAGTGCCCCGGCGAGGGCGGGAGGGGTGCTCATACCGACGACGCTAGCCGAGGTGGTTCCGTGTGCCGAGGTCCGTGGGCCGGGAGGGCGTGCTGATCCGCGCGGTGATATCCGTCGCGAGCGGCGTCGTCGGGCGTGTACTGTTCCGCGCATGACGAAGAGAATCGAGTTTTCCTCCGGCCGGTGAGCGTGGTCCACGAGCGCGGTGCGCTCGACCGCCCGGTTTCCTTGTTCGAGCATGCGCGGCGACTGTCCCGGCTGTACCCGGACGGGCCGCTCCCGGACGGCGGCCGTCCCTGGCCCGGTGGAGGAGACCGTCCAGGTGGTCCCTCTCCAGGACGCGGGCTCGCCCTCGCCACCGTGCTGCGGGAGTTCGTCGGTGATCCGGCCCTGTCACCCGCGGACCTTCACGACCGGTGCACTCGTCTGGCGGCCGACACCAGGTACGTGACCGGAGTCCCGCGCGAGTTCGCGCCCGAAGCTTCGCAACGGCTCCTCGATGCGGCCCGGTGGCTCATCAGGAACGGCTGGGACCGGCGCGCGGTCCTCGTCGGACTGGGGCTGCTCTGCGGCCATGCCGAACCGCACGACGTCCCGGCCGTCAGGACGGTCGGGCTGTTGTGCTTCGCCGACCAGCTCGCTGTGGAGACGCTCGCGAAGGTACCCGGCGCGGCGCACGACCTCATCCGGCTCGCCGAGCGATCACGAGGCCATCCGCGGACTCTCGCCGTCCGGGCGCTGACCGCGCACGCGGATCCGGTCGTGCGCCGGTGGGTGCGGTCGACACCCGGGGACCTGCTGTCCAGCGACCACGCGCGGCGGATCGCCGAGGAGCACGGTCTGGCGGAGCTGCTCGGCCGTCCGACGGCGGACGACGCCCTCTGGGACCAAGTCGGCAACCTCCTGCTCGCGATGACCAGTACGCGTAACTACCGGTCCGAGATCAGCCGGTATCAGGAAGCCGCGGTCGTCTATCGACGGTGGGTCGCTCTCGCCGACCGACGGCCTGCGACGTTGCAGCGGGCCGCCGTGCTGACCATGGTCGCCCAGGACCTGTGCACAGGGCCGGCCGCCCCGGTGGTGGGCGGACTCCGCCGAGGTCTCGTCGAGCGGATCAACCACGTGCTGTCCTCCCGGCCGTGGGTCGAGACGCTGCGCCGCGGTACGCGTTCCGACGATCCGGTCGAGGCCCGGCGCGCCGCTTGGGTCCTCGGCGAGGCGCCCCGGAACGACATACCGGAAGGAAAGTTCGCGATCCGGGTCGTGGTACCCGATCCGAACCCGGCCGGCTTCCCCCGAGTGGAGGCCAGGATCGTGATCGACGGTGTGCCGGTCGTCGCGGCCGCGTTCGACAAGGGTCCCGCCGAAAGCCCCGAGCGGCTGGTCCACAGCGGGCGGCTCAGGGCCACGGGCGAACCGAGGGAAGTCATGCTCGCCGAGGCGTACTGCACCGAAGGGTGCTGCGGCGGGCTCCACGTCACGATCGTGCGTGACGGGGCGGAGGTGGTCTGGAAGGACTGGCGCTCCTCGATGCCGGGCGATCCGCCACAGGAGGTCCGGTTCGACGCGGCGGAGTACGACCGGGAGGTCGCCCGAGCCGAGCAGGACCACGGTTGGGAGTGGCCGGCCCGGACGGTGGCCCGGCTGGTGGCCGACCGGCTCCACGCGGATCCGGCCATCCTGGGCCGGTGGGACTGCGCGCCTGGATGGTGCACGTCCTGGCTGAAGGAGTTCGACACCGTGCGCCTGACCTTCACCCACCCGGCTCGCAGGGGCTCCTTCGAGGCTCCCTCCGTACAGTTCGGTCTGGTGGTCGACGTACGCGGCCGGGCCCCGGAGGCCCTCGCGGCCGAGATCGTCGAGTCGATGAGGGACACGGACCCGAAGTCCGTCGCGGAGATGATCGGCGGAAGCAAGGACGGGGCGGAGAGGCTGGGACTCACCTACAGGGAGCCGAGCCGCTGGTAGGACCCGTCCGTGCGGACGGCTCCGGATGTCGGCCACACTTCCGGCGATCACCGGCGCGGGTGCACCGCCATGGGGGCTCATGCCTTTCTGCGGGCGGTCACGGGGCTCATGCCTTTCTGCGGGTGATCGCATGGGTGAGGGCGACCGCGGCCGCCGGCAAGCCCGCGGCGGCGGTCAGCAGGACGCTCACGGGCGCCAGGGCGGCCGACGGGTCCGGCGCGTCCTGCAGGCGGGTGAGCAGGATGTTGACCGGGGAGACGCCCCTGCCCAGCAGGAGGGCCAGCAGGAGCGCCAGGGCGAGGGCGAGCGCGTAGCCCTGGCGCCGGAACACCAGCCGCGAGCAGACCAGCCCGACGGCCATGCCGCTGAAAGCGCAGACGAGCTGGGCCACGGTCCCCAGGACCAGGTCCGCGAGGCCGGGGGTGCGGGCCCCGAACACCAACGGCAGCACCAGGCCGGTGGCCGTGAGCGGCAGGCACCACACGGCCGCCGCTGCGACCGTCGCGAGCAGGACGCGCAGATGACCGCCGGCGCCGACGGCGACGACCGAGCGGTGCGCCGGGTCCTCGAGACCGGCCAGTGCCACGGTCAGCCAGAGCGAGCACGGCAGCATGGCCCCGGCCACCGAGGCGTAGGTCGCGGTGAGCGGCCCGGTGTCGCCGCTGGTCAGCACGGCCACCAGGCCGAGGAACAGCAGCAGCGGAGCGAGGTAGCGCTGGGAGAGCAGCAGGACCGTGGAAAGGTAGCGGATCAGGGCGATCACGGAGCGGACCTCCGCCCGCCCGCCCGGGAACCGGGTCCGTCCGCGGTCCCGGTCAGGCCGGCCACCGACCACCGGTGCCGCAACGCCGTCAGCAGTACGGCGTCCGAGTGCTCCCGCGCCACCCGCAGGACGACCTCTCCGCCTCGCCGGGAGGTGTCCAGCACACCCGGCAGCGCGGGCCAGTCCACCTCGTCCGGCACGACGCCGGCGGCCGGTGCGGTCAGGGCCAGCTCGACCGTCGGGGCGCGGCTTCCGGCACGCCGGCCGCCGCGCCGGGTGACCAGGCCGTCGTGGACGACGTAGGTGCCGTCGGCGCGCGCTCCGGTGAGCGCCTCGCGGTGGTCGGTGAAGACCACCGCGCCGCCCTGCGCGGCCACCTCGTCGACGAGCTCGGCGAGGACACCGTGGGCCGAGGCGTCCAGACCCGACCAGGGTTCGTCGAGGACCAGCAGGTCGGGCCGGACGAGCAGGGCCTGGGCGAGCGCCACCTTCTGCGCGTTGCCCTTCGACAGCGTGCGCAGCGGCGCGTTCCGCCCGCCCGCCAGGGCCAGCCGCTCCAGCAGGTGATCGCCCCGGGCGCGGGCGGCGGAGGCCGGCATGCCGCGGATGCGCCCCATGTGGGTGAGGTAGGAGAGCGCCGGGATGCGGTCGTGGGCGGTGAAGCGGTCCGGTACGTAACCGATGCGCGGCGGTCGCCCCGACACGCTGCCGGTGGTGGGCCGCGACAGTCCGGCGAGGATCCTCAGCAGGGTCGACTTCCCCGAACCGTTGCCGCCCACCACCGCGAGGACGTCACCGGCCGTGACTTCCATGTCCACGTCGCGGAGGATCCACCGTCCTCCGCCGTACCGTTTGCCGACCGCCTCGCACCGTAACAACCCGACTCCTCGACGTGCCCGCACACCGGCCCTCCCGGCCCGGCGGGCGAGTGGAGCGGTTCGGCCGGCAGGCGGGTGAAGCCCCTGGCGGAGACGGTGCTCAGCCGAGAGGACCGTCTCCGCCGGAGGCTCCGCGTGCTTGTCTACCCGCCGGGCGCCGAGGTGTCCAGCTCCGCCCCCGCCCCTCGCGCAGCGGTTGCGGGGACACCGCCGCGGAGCGGCTCCCGGGGGAACCGGCGCGGCAGCCGGGGCGCCGGTCACGGCGTGCCCTCCGGGCACGGTGCTGGGATGCTGGGAGGGGCACGGCCGAACAAGGGCGGTGAGCGCCATGACCGGGCTTGAGGACGACGGCTCGTCCGCCGCGGAACCCCTCGCCGATCCCCACGGGGACCCCTTCCTGCGGACCCGGTTCGCCGTGCCCGCGCGCCCGGTGACGTACGTGCGGCGGGAGCGGCTGACCAGGCACCTCGACCAGGGGCTGCGGACCCCGCTGACCATGGTGAACGGCGCAGCGGGGGCCGGGAAGACCCTGCTCGTCGCGGAGTGGGCGGAGTGGGCGGAGCGGCTGGGGGGCGGTCCGCCGGTCGCCTGGTTCACCACCGAGGCGGCAGGGGACGGGCCCGGGATGTTCTGGGCGTACGTGCTGCGCGCCCTGCACGCCGTCGGTGTACCGCTGCCCGACGGCATCGGGCTCCCGGCGGACGCCAACCGGGTGAGCCCCGCCCTCCAGGCCCGGCTCGCCGCCACGCTGAGCGGCCGGGAGCGGCCCGTGGTCCTGGTGCTCGACGAGTTCGACCGGGTCACCGCCCCGGAGATCGCCGAGCAGCTGGAGTTCGTTCTCCACCACGCCGGGCCGGGACTGCGGCTGGTCCTCGTCACCCGTACCGAGCCGCTGCTGCCCCTGCACCGCTACCGGGCCGCGGGCGAGCTGACGGAGATCAGAGGCGCCGAGCTGGCCTTCACCCCGGACGAGGCCGCCGAGCTGATGGAGCTGCACGGGCTGCGGCTGCCCCCGGCCGCGGTGCGCGCGCTCGTGGAGCGCACCCGGGGATGGGCTGCCGGGCTGCGGCTGTGCGCGCTGGCGGCGAGGGAGAGCCGGGACCCGGAGGGGTACCTGGAGGAGTTCGAGGCGGACCGCAGCGCGATCGCCGACTTCCTGCTGGCGGAGGTGCTCAAGCGGCAGGACGCCGACACCCAGGACCTGCTGCTGCGGGTGAGCGTGCTCGACCGGTTCTGCCCCGGCCTGACGGACGCGCTCACGGGGCGCGACGACGCCGGGGCCGTCCTGGCCCGGCTGAGCAGGGACGACGCCTTCGTCGAGCACCTCGGGCACGGCCTGTACCGCCTCCACCCCCTGTTCGCCGAGATCCTCCGCGCCCACCTGCGGGTGCGCCTGCCCGGTCTGGAACCCGAGCTGCACCGGCGGGCCGCCGCGTGGCTGCGGAGGTCCGGACGCCTCGCCGAGGCGCTTGGGCACGGGGCCGCCGCCGGCGACTGGGAGTTCACCGCCGACGCCCTGGTCGACGACCTCGCCATCGGCCAGTTCCTCACCGGGCCGCACTCCGACGCGCTGGCCGCACTGTTCTCCCGCACGGGGCGGGAGGGCACCGGACCCGCCCCGGAGCTGGTGCGGGCGGCCGAACGGCTGGCCCGGCGCGAGACGGACGCCGGGCTGACCCACCCGCACCGCGCGCGGCACGGGCTGGCGGAGCACGACGGGGCCGACGCGGCCGTCCGACTGCTCGACCGGGCGCGTCCGGAGAGGCGCGCCGGACCCGCCGTGACCGTCCGGGCCACGCTGGTGCGGGCCCAGGCCGCCGACGAGGCGGGGGACGGCGTGACCGCGCGCAGGCTCGTGGCGCGGGCGCTGGCGGAGGCGCGTCGGGAGAGGCTGCGCCGCCCCTTCACCGAGGCCGGGCCGTGGATCCGGCGCTACCTGGACGCGGCCCCGCCGCCGGCCGGCCGGCGCACGTCCGGCACCGGACCGCCCCCACGCCCGTACGAGCCGCCACCGGTCGTGGAGGAGCTGAGCGGGCGCGAGCGCGACGTGCTGCGGCGGCTGGCCCTGGCCATGTCCACCGAGGAGATCGCGGCCGAGCTGTACGTGTCGGTGAACACGGTCAAGACCCACCTCAAGAACGTCTACCGGAAGCTGTCCGTCAACCGCCGCAACGAGGCGGTGCGCCGCGCCCGCGAACTGGGCCTGTTGTGAGGAGGGGAACCCCACGACGGTCCCGTCGAGCGGCTCATGCGCTACGAGATCCGTGTCGACGGGCATCTTTCGGAACCGCTGATCAAGGTTTCTCCGGAGCTCGACCACGCGACGATGTCCGGCCAGGCCCTGCTGTTCGGGCACGTCGTCGACGAGGCGCACCTGTACGGGCTGCTGGCCCGCTGCCAGTCACTGGGCCTGCGGGTCCTGGAGATGCGCCAGGCGCCGGAGCAGCGCCCCGGGCCGACGGCTCACGGGCGCTCGGCGCGCACCCTGCCGGACCGCACGGCCCCGCGCAGCGCCTCGAAGTCCCGTTCGTTGCGGTCCGCGTAGGCCTGCGCGAATCCGGCGAGCGCCCGGTCGAAGCGGTCGCCGCGCCCCAGGTAGGCGGCGATGGCGACCGGGTCGCCGGAACGGGCGTGGGCGCGCGCCAGGCTCGCCCCGCACAGCCGTGCGAACAGCCGCAGCAGCGCCGGGTCCATGGTCTCCGGGCGGGCGATGCCCTTCCAGTCGCGCAGCTGCCGCACGTAGAAGTCCCGGGGGCGTCCGTCGAGGCCCGTGGCGTGCGTCCAGCCGAGCAGCAGCACGATCCAGCAGCGGGTGCCGACACTGCCGACGCCCACCACCTTCCGGGCCACGTCGACCAGGCGGTAGCGCCCCAGCAGGTGCCGGTGCTCCGACGACAGCGAGCGGACGTACCCGTCCAGGACCTCGCGCAGGGCCTTCTCCTCGGCGGAGGGGGCGTCCGGCAGATCGCGCAGGGGCGTGATCAGCGGCGGGTCCGGGGCGATGCGCCGTTCCCCGTCCTCGACCCGGGTGAGCTTCGCGAAGGCCTGCAGGTGGGTGCGGGTCCGGGCGCGTGCCGCCCGGGCGGCGCGTCGCCGGGCCTCGCGGTCCGTCGACGACGTCATCAGCTCCCGCAGCCGGTCGGCGTCGTCCTGCGCGTACCAGACGTCGAGGGTGCGCATGCCGGCGAACTCCCGCATGCGCCTGCGGTAGGCCTTCACACAGGCCCGCACGGCCTCGTCCTGCGCCTCGGCCGGGAAGCCGTTCGCCCGGGAGGCGACGGCGAGGCTCGCCGCCAGCCGCTTGACGTCCCATTCGAAGGGACCGGTGTGCGTCTCGTCGAAGTCGTTGACGTCGAAGACGAGACGGCGCTCCGGGGAGGCCAGCAGGCGGAAGTTGAGCAGGTGGGCGTCGCCGCACAGCTGCACGGTCAGACCGGTGTGCGGGGCCGGGCCGAGGTCCGCCGCCATGACCGCCGCCGCTCCCCGGTAGAACCGGAAGGGGGACTCGAGCATGCGGCCGTAGCGGACCGGCACCAGCTCGGGCAGCCGGGTCGCCGACTGCCGCTCGATCACGTCGACGGGGTCGGGCCGGTCCCGGGCCGCCTCGAACCGGCCGTGGGACGAGCGCGGCGCACGGCCGCGCGCCTCCTTGCCGTACGCGGCCCGCTCGGCCGGGGAGAGGAAGGCGCTGAACGGATTCGGTACGGCCATCGCTGTCTCCCGCCTGCGCCGCGAACGACGACTGCCCGCCGAACGACGACTGTTCGCCGCCATCCCACCGCGCCCGCGCCCCGGCCGGATCACCCGCGGTGGGTGACCCGGCGACGGCGGCCGGGGGGGAAGGCTGGTCCCGCGCCCGCGCCCGCGCCGCGGTCCGGGCGCGCTGCGCGGGAGGAGGAGCCATGAGCACGACACCCGGTCCGGCGCCCGGCCCCGGACGGACGCACACGCCCGGCGGCGCGCCCCCCGGACCGCCGGACGGCCCCGCCGAGGTCCTGGGAGCGCTCGGGCGTTCGTGGCAGTGGATCCTCGCCTCCGCCGTCGCCACCCTCGTACCGGGCGTCGTCGTGCTGGTGTGGCCGGACGCCACGCTGCACGTCCTCGCGGTGCTCGTCGGCCTGTACCTGCTGGTGGCCGGGGCGTTCCGGTTCGTCGGCGTCCTGGGGCGGGAGGAGCAGGGCGCACGGCTGCCCGAACTCCTGCTGGCGGTGCTGTACGTCCTGGCCGGGGTGCTCTGCCTGCGCAACCCGCTGCAGACCGTCGCCGCCCTCTCCCTGATCGTCGGAGTGGTCTGGCTGGTGTCGGGGATGCTCGTCCTCTTCACGGCCGTCGCCTCGCGGGACCTGCCGCACCTCGGCGCGGCGCTGCTCGCCGTCGTCGCGGGGATCGTCGTCCTGGTCCTGCCCGCGGAATCGGCCCGGGCGCTGACCCGGCTCCTCGGCCTGTGGCTCGTCCTCCTCGGACTGGCCGAGGCCGCCGTCGCCCTGGCCTGGCGGGCCGCGCTGCGCGGGTCGGGCCCCGCGGGGACGCCCCGCCGTCCCCCGGAAACCGGCTGAGCCGTCCAGCCGGGAGCGGGACTTCACCCGCCCCGGGTGAGGCGGCGGCCCCCCCGTGGCACACGCTGAAGCACGACGCAGGACTACGTCTTCCAGTTCGACCTCAGCGCGTGGGGCTGGACCCGCCTGGTGCTCGGCGCCATCGGAGGGCTCGTCAGCCTCGGCCCGGCCCGGGGGGTCCTGTGGGCCCGCGTCGCCGCCGCGCCGTCCCTGGGCGCTGATGAACCCGCGCTCCGGCGGCGGCAAGGCGGACCGCTTCCACCTGGCGGACCGGGCGCGCACGGCGCGCGGCCGGTCCGCTGCGGCTCGCCGCCGGGGAGGTCGTCGTGGAGGCGGACACCCCGGCCGTCGCGGCCGGGGTGGACGGGGAGCACGTGCTGCTGCCGGCCCCCGTGGTGTGCCGGACCGTCCCCGGAGCGCTGCGCGTGCGCGTCCCGCGCGGCGCGGTGCGTACCCGGCGGGGGAGCGGGGCACCCGACTGGCCGCGGGTGATACGGCTCGCCCTGGGACGGCGGGAGGACGGCCCGTGACACGACGGCCGCGGTCGCGGCCGGGAAGGCGGTGGACATGTGCCGTTGGCTCGCCTATTCGGGCACCCCCATCCTGCTGGAGAGCATCCTCTACAAACCGGTCCACTCACTGATCGACCAGAGCCTGCACGCCAGGATGGGCGTCGAGACGACCAACGGCGACGGGTTCGGCGTGGGCTGGTACGCCTCGCACAAGGACAGCCCCGCCGTCGTCCGGGACATCGGCCCGGCGTGGAGCGACCGCAACCTGCGGGAGATCGCCGAGCACGTCGTCTCGCCGCTCTTCTTCGCCCACATCCGGGCCTCGACCGGCACGGCGGTGCAGCAGACCAACTGCCACCCCTTCCGGCACGGCCGCTGGATGTGGATGCACAACGGGGCGATCGCCGAGTTCCACCTGGTCAGGCGCGACCTCGCGCTGTCCGTCGCGCCGGAGCTGTTCCCGTACGTCGAGGGGTCCACGGACTCGGAGATGATGTTCTACCTGGCGCTGACCCTCGGTCTGGAGGAGGACCCGCCCGGCGCCGTCGCCCGGATGGCCGGCCTGGTGGAACGCGTCGGCCACGAGCACGGAGTGGAGTTCCCGCTGCAGATGACCGTCTCGGTGACCGACGGCGTGCGTCTGTGGGCGTTCCGCTACTCCAGCCAGAAGGAGTCGCGTTCGCTCTTCTACAGCACCCGCGTGGAGACGCTGCGCTCCCTCCACCCGGACGTGGCGTTCCTGCGCGAGATCTCCGGCGACGCCCGCCTCATCGTCTCCGAACCCCTGGGCGACCTGCCCGGCGCCTGGAACGCCGTCCCCGAGGGCACGTACGGCGTGGTGGGGCCCGAGGGGGACGAGATGCACTCCTTCGCGCCCGCTGCGTGAGGGCCGGCACCTCCGCGTCGCGCCGGACCCGTTGACCTCCCCCTGACACACCCTTACCTTGGCGGCGTTCGTCATGTCAGATGTCGTTCGAAACCACGAACGTCATCGTCCTCCCCCACGAGAGGCAGACCACGTGAGCCGCGCCGCCGACGACCTGCCCCACCCGCCCCCCGCCCGCAGGCTCCTGCTGAAGGGCGCCCTCGCCGCGGGCGCCCTGGCCGCGGCGGCCCCCGCCGCCCACGCCGCCCCGCCGGCGAAGGCGGCCCCGTACGTGAACCCGCTCGTCCCCCACCGCGCCGACCCGCACATCACCCGGCACACCGACGGCTTCTACTACTTCACCGCCACCGTCCCCGAGTACGACCGGATCGTCCTGCGCCGCTCCCGCACCCTGGGCGGACTCGGCCGGGCCGCCGAGTCGGTGATCTGGCGGGCGCACCCCACCGGCGACATGGGCGCCCACATCTGGGCGCCGGAGATGCACCGCGTCGCCGGCAAGTGGTACGTCTACTTCGCCGCCGCGCCCGCTGAGGACGTGTGGGCGATCCGCATCTGGGTGCTCGAGAACGCCCACCCCGACCCCTTCAAGGGCACCTGGGTCGAGAAGGGGCAGCTCAAGACCGCGTGGGAGACCTTCTCCCTGGACGCCACCACCTTCGCCCACCGCGGCACCCGCTACCTCGCCTGGGCCCAGCACGAACCCGGCATGGACAACAACACCGCCGTCTGGCTCTCCGAGATGGCGAACCCCTGGACCCTGACCGGGCCCCAAGTACGGTTGACCACGCCCGAGTACGAATGGGAGCGCATCGGCTTCGCCGTCAACGAGGGGCCCTACGTCCTGCACCGCAACGGCCGGCTGTTCATGACCTACTCGGCCAGCGCCACCGACCACCACTACTGCGTGGGCCTGCTGACCGCCGACGAGGACAGCGACCTCATGGACCCGGCGAGCTGGGCCAAGTCGCCCGTCCCCGTCTTCACCGGCAACGACAGCACCGGGCAGTACGGGCCCGGCCACAACTGCTTCACCGTCGCCGAGGACGGCCGCACCGACGTCCTCGTCTACCACGCCCGCCAGTACAAGGAGATCACCGGCGACCCGCTGGACGATCCCAACCGGCACACCCGGATCCAGAGGCTCGGCTGGAAGGCGGACGGCACCCCCGACTTCGGCGTCCCCGTGGCCGACACCGCGGCGGGGGAGGGGGCGTGACATGAGACGCAGCAGCACGCTCGGCCGGGCCGCCGTGACGACGGCCGTGGCGCTGGGCGCCGTCCTGTCGGCCGTACCGGCCCAGGCGCAGCAGCCGCACGAGGAGCGTCCGCCCGCCCCCGGCATCGAGAACTGCACGGCCACCGCCTGCCATTTCGACCTGCCGCCCGGCACCTACGACGTGCGGGTCACCCTCGGCGGCGACCGGGCGTCCAGCACCGCCCTCGGCGGCGAGAGCCGGCGCGCCCTGCTCCCGGAGACCGCCGCCCCGGCCGGGAAACGCGTCGTGCGGAGCTTCACCGTGAACGTCCGCACCCCCGAGGGCGAACCCCTCGGCGCCGAGGGCACCCCCGGACTCGACCTCGCCGTCGGCGGAAGCGCGCCCGCGCTCGCCGGCATCCGGGTCACCCCGGCCCGGCACGCCCGGCAGATCCTCCTGGTCGGCGACTCCACGGTCTGCGACCAGCCCGGCGACCCGTACGCCGGCTGGGGCCAGCGGCTGCCCCAGTACCTGCGCGAGGGGCTGTCCGTGGCCAACTACGCGGACTCCGGGGAGAGCACGGTCAGCTACCTCGGCAACCCGCTCCTGTGGGACACCGTCCGGCCACTGGTCCGGCGCGGCGACCTCGTCCTGATCCAGCTCGCCCACAACGACAAGACCACCGACGGGGCGACCTACCGGGCAGGCCTCGAGGCACTGGTGGCGGGCGTGCGGGAGCGGGGCGGGGAGCCGGTCCTGGTGACCCCGGTCGTGCGGCGCCGGTTCAACGCCGACGGCACCCTGGACAACGCCACCGCCCTGCTGGTCAACGGACTCGGCGTCGACCACCCGGCCGTCATCCGCTCCGTCGCCGCCGACCGGGGGGTCCCGCTGATCGACCTCACGGCGCGGACCAGGGCGCTGGTGGAGTCCCTCGGTGTGGAGGGCTCCAAGGCGCTGTACCTCACCGACGGGAAACGGGACAACACGCACACCTCCGTGCACGGCGCCACCGTGTACGCGGACCTGGTCCGCGAGGAACTGCTGAACCTGCGTCTGGTGCCCCGGAGCAAGGTCAGGACGGGGTGAAACCCCGGGGCGCCCCGGCCGGAACCGGGGCGCCCCGGGCCCGCCGCCCCCGTGCGCCCGGACAGTTCGGCCGGCGCCGAAGCGTCCCGCTCCTAGCGTGGCCGCATGCACGAGCACCCGCAGACCGCCACCCCTTCCGCGACCGTCACCGGCATGGTCGACCACGTCCTCGCCCTGGCCGCCACCTGGACCCGCTGGAACGGCGAACCCGCCCACGTCGACGACCGCCTCTACACCCCGCACAAGGCGATCCGCCGCGTCGCCGACCACCTCGTCGACCACCTCGCGGAGATGGAGGCCCGGCTCGCCGGCGAGGAACCGCAGCCCGACCACTGGCACGCCTCCCTGATCACCACCGAGGCCGATCTCGCCCCCTTCACCCCGCAGGACCTCGACGAGGCCCGCAGCCGCCTCACCAGGCTCGCCCGCATCTGGGCCGACCGCCTCGACGCGCTCACCGACGAACAGCTCGACGACTCGCCCGGCGAGGGCTGGAGCTTCCGCGAACTCGCCCGCCACCTCACCGAGTCCGTCTACTACGCGGACGCCGTCGGAGACCTGTCGTGAGAGCCTTCGCCGACCTCCACCACGCGGACGAACCCCTGCTGCTGCCCAACGCCTGGGACCACGCCTCCGCGCACCTCCTGGCCGCGCACGGCTTCCCGGCCGTCGGCACCACCAGCCTCGCCGTCGCCGCGGCGGCCGGGCTGCCCGACGGAGCCGCGGCCACCCGCGAGGAGACGCTGCGGCTCGCCCGCGCCCTCGGCCCGGGACCGTTCCTGCTCTCCGTGGACGCGGAGGGCGGCTTCGGCGACGACCCGGACGAGGTGGCCGAGTTCGCCCGGGAGCTGTACGCGCTGGGCGCCGCCGGCATCAACCTGGAGGACGGACTCGGGCCCGCCGACCGGCACGCGGCGAAGATCGCCGCCGTCCGGGCGGCGGCCCCCGGCCTCTTCGTCAACGCCCGCACCGACACGCACTGGCTCGGTGACGGCGAGGACACCACCCGCCGCCTCGACGCCTACGTCGAAGCGGGCGCGCACGGCGTGTTCGTGCCCGGCCTCACCGACCCCCGGGAGATCGCCGCCCTGGTGCGCGGCCTGGACGGCGTCCCCCTCAACGTCCTCCACTCGCCCGCCGGCCCGTCCGTGCCCCGCCTCGCCGACCTCGGCGTCCGCCGCGTCAGCCTCGGCTCGCTGCTGTACCGGCGGGCGCTGGGCGCCGCGGTGGAGGCGGCGGCCGCCGTCCGGGCGGGCCGCAGGCCGCAAGGCACGACGCCGTCGTACGAGGAGGTCGAGTCGCTGAGCCGGCGGGGCCGTGGCGGGAGCGACGGCGCGGCTTCCCCCGGGTGACCCCGGCACGCGCCTACGACGGTCGACCCTCCGGAGACCGCGGCCAGTTCACCAGGGCGACGTGCAGGGCCCCGACCGCCGCGTCCCAGGAGGCCCGCACGTCCCGGGGGTCGCCGAAGGCGCCGGCGGACTCCAGGGCGCAGTAGCCGTGGAAGGTGCTGCGCAGCAGGCGCACGGCGTCGGTGAGGTCGGGCTCCCGCAGTCCGTACGCCCGGAGCAGGCCGTAGGTGATCTCGGCGGTGCGGCGCAGGACGGGGGAGCCGGTCACCGGGAACCGGCCCAGGGGGAGCTGGGCGGCCGCGTAACGGCCCGGGTGGGTCAGGGCGTACTCCCGGTAGGCGTTCGCGAAGGCGGCCAGCGCCTCCCTCCCGGTCCGTCCGGCGACCGCCGTCGCGATCCGGTCGATCATCTCCCCGCCCGCGAGCAGGGCCATCCGGACGTGCAGGTCCCGCAGCCCGCGCACGTGCGCGTACAGGCTCGCGTCCTTCACGCCGAAACGCCGGGCCAGCGCGGACAGGGTGACGTTCTCGTAGCCCGCCTCGTCGGCGAGGTCGGCGGCGGCCGCGACGAGACGGTCGGCGGTGAGTCCGGCGCGGGGAATGGAGGCCTCCGAAGCAAACCCGACAGGAAGCGCCCAGCCTACCGATCAGATGTGCGCGAGCCGCCGCGTCCAGGGCATGTACCGCTCATCCGTATGTCGTTCAACGTTCACGCGTCTCCTTGATCCTCCACACGCGGCGTCCTCGCGCCGCGGTATCGAGGAGGCACTCCATGGGTCACGGGCACGCACACGCACACGGACACCATCACCACCATCACGGACACGACCACCGGCACGAGACGACGGCTCCCCTGCCCGCGGCCTTCGACACCTCCGTGCCCGACGAGGCGCTGAACCCCGAGCAGAGGTCCCGCCGTACGCTGCTGCGCCGGGCCGGGCTGCTCGGCGCGGGCCTCGCGGCCGGCACCGTGCTCTCCGCCGGCGCCGGCGCCGCCACGCCCGCGCACGCGGCGGGTGACAGCGGTCGCGGCAGGGGAAGGAGCAAGGGCTTCCTGTGGCTGGCGGGCGACCACCACATCCACACCCAGTACAGCAGCGACGGCAAGTACCGCGTCGCCGACCAGGTCCGCCAGGGCGCCCGGCACGGCATGGACTGGCTGGTCATCACCGACCACGGAGGCGCCACCCACGCCAGGATCGGCGTGGACAGGGTCAACCCGGACATCCTCGAGGCCCGCGACGCCCACCAGGACACCCTCGTCTTCCAGGGCCTGGAGTGGAACATCCCGGCCGCCGAGCACGGCACCGTCTTCGTCCACCCGGGCCGCAACGAGGTCTCCGTCCTCAAGCAGTTCGAGACCGACTACGACGGCGGCGTCAAGGGCGCCACCGCCTCCACCCCGGCCAACGAGGCGCTCGCCGTCGCCGGGCTGAACTTCCTCGCCGACCAGGTCAGGCGGCGCAAGGTCAAGGACGCCCTGATGCTCGCCAACCACCCCGCGCGCAAGGGCATCGACTCCCCGCACGAGATCCGCGCCTGGCGCGACGCGACCGGCGCCGGCGACCGGCAGATCGCCGTCGGCTTCGAGGGCGCCCCCGGACACCAGGCCGCCGGCCTGCCCAAGCCGCTCGGCATGGGCCGCGCCCGCGGCATCTACGACGGCAGCCCCGGCGCCAACTCCTTCCCCGGCTACCCGCTGGAGAGCTACCGCACCTGGGGCGGCTTCGACTGGATGACCGCCACCGTCGGCGGCCTGTGGGACAGCCTCCTGGCCGAGGGCCGCCCCTGGTGGATCACCGCCAACTCCGACTCCCACCAGGTGTACGGCGACACCGCCGCCCGCGGCGGCGGCGACTTCAACGCCAACGGCC
Organism: Streptomyces sp. 12E; assembly: GCF_055633275.1. Lineage (NCBI taxonomy): Bacteria > Bacillati > Actinomycetota > Actinomycetes > Kitasatosporales > Streptomycetaceae > Streptomyces > Streptomyces sp. 12E. The sequence goes on from NZ_JBVNCJ010000001.1 coordinate 6,032,728, forward strand.
GCTACGACGACCCGGTCTACGCCGGACAGATCGACGTCACCGAGGGCGACTACTGGCCCGGCCAGTACAGCCGCACCCACGTCGGCGCCGACGGCTTCTCCTACGCCGCCGTCATGGACGGCATCCGCGCCGGCCGCATCTGGGTCGACCACGGCCAGCTCATCAGCGGCCTCGACGTCCGCGTCGCCGGCGGCGCCCGCTGGGCCACCCTCGGCGGCGCCCTGCACGTGCGCAAGGGCACCAAGGTCACGCTGACCGCCGACATCGCCCTCGCCGGCGGCAACAACTGGGCCGGGTTCACCCCCAAGCTCGCCCGCGTCGACGTCATCCAGGGCGACGTGACCGGCCCGGTCGCCGACAAGGACACGTTCACCGCGCCCACGGCGAAGGTCGCCCGGTCCTACGAGATCGACAAGTCGGCCGGCACCGTCCGCGTCACCTTCGACCTCGGCCGCGTCGACCGCCCGGTGTACCTCCGGCTGCGCGGCACCGACGGCAACCGGACCGCCGTCGGCGCCATGGGAGCCAAGGTCGACCCGGCGGGCCCCGCCCTCGACGTCGTGGGCGACGCCGACCCGTGGCGCGACCTGTGGTTCTACTCCAACCCGGTGTGGGTCCTGCCGTCGTGACGCCCTACGCCCTCACCGTGGACGCGGGCACCGGGGACCTGCTCGACGCCGACCGCCTGCTGCACCGGATGGCGGCCGGACTCGACCTCCCCGAGGACGTGTTCGGCTGCACCCACCTGGTGCGCGACGACCGTCCGCGCGTCGTCGTGTCGCTGTCCCTGCCCGCGCGGCCGCTCCCGGACACCCTCCGGGAGCGGCTCGCGGGGTACGGAACGGTCTCCCCGGGCCTGCCCGACGAGGTGGGACGCGCGGTGCTCTACCCGGGCGTCTCCGCGCTCACCGGCACGACGACCGTCGCGGAACTGCTCGCCGGCTCCGCGATCACCCGCGTGACGGTCCTGGGCACGCCCGAGCCGCCCGGCCCGGACACGCGCCTCGTGACCCGTGACCACGTGCGGCCGCAGTGGCGGCGGGACGAACTCGTCCTCGCCGCCACCCCGGCCCTGGGCGGCACCCTGGTGCCGTTCGAGGCCCCGGACCCCACGCCCTGCTGCGCGGACCACTGAGCCCCCTCAGTCGCGCGGCTCCGAGAAGACGAAGGAGAACTCCGCGGGCTCGGGCCACAGGTAGTACCGGGGGAGCGGGCCCGGGCCGCAGGACTGGGAGCCGATGCCGTGCAGCCGGTGGTCCAGGTGGACCCAGACCGTGTCGCCGGGGACGAGGTCGGTGCGGTGCCGGGCGGCGTCCAGCTGCTCGGTGGTCCAGGGCCTGGCCGTGAACCAGAACTCCGGTTCGCCGTCGACCCGCAGACCGCCGATCTCCGCCCACCGCACGCCGGCGCGGGCGCCGTTCTCCTGAGGGCGGACGTAAGGCGTCTGGAGCTCCCGCACGCTCGCGCTCCACCGCAGGTCCCGGGAGGCGGCCCGGGTGTCCGGGTACGACTCGCCCCCGCCGCCGAACCAGACGACGGCGTCCTCGGGGGTGGCCCCGGGGAGGCCGAAGCGGATGCCGAGCCGGGGCAGCGGAACCCGCCACTCGCCCTCCGGCACGACCGAGACGGTCAGCCGTACGCGCGTGCCGTCGGAGGTCCAGCGGTACGCCGTCCGCAGGCCCGTCTCCCGCCCGGCGGGCGCCACCCGGGTCCGTACGGTCAGCGCGTCGCCGTCCGTCTCGACGGCCTCGACGCGGTGCCGCATCCGGTGCAGGCCCAGCTCGCGCCAGAGCGGCCCGTACCGGGTGTCCGTCTGCCAGGCCGCCCCGTCGTCGTTGTCGGTGGTCGCCCGCCACACGTCCAGCCGCAGACCGCTCACCGGGACACCGGCGAGGGTGCGCGGCGCGCCGGTGCGGGCGTCGAAGACCGCGGGTCCCAGGGTGATGCGGTCCCCGTCGACGGCGGGGCGTACGCCGGTCGCCGCGGACAGCGGGGCGCGGCGGGCCGCCGTTCCCTGTGCCCAGGCCACTTCGTGGCCCTTGCCGGCCCAGGGCGTGTCCTCGGCGAGCCGCGCCTCCACCGTCCACTGCACCTCCTCGCCGCCGCCGTCCGGGGCCGCGGGCAGCTTGACCTCCGCCGACTCCCCGGGGCCGAGCGGCGGCACGGTGAGCCGGCGGGCCCCCGCCGGCCGGCCGTTCACCTGGTAGGAGAACGAGAACTCCAGATGGGACAGGTCCGTGAAGTCGTACCGGTTGGTCACCCGTACGGTGCCGTCCGCGTCGCCCGCCCCGATCCGGACCGGCTCGATCACCTTCTTGTACTCGATCAGGCCCGGTGACGGCGTGCGGTCCGGGAAGACCAGTCCGTCGCAGACGAAGTTGGCGTCGTGCAGCTCCTCCCCGAAGTCACCGCCGTAGGCGTGGCCCAGCTCCGGGTGCTCGACGCCGTGGTCGATCCACTCCCAGACGAAGCCGCCCTGGAGCCGGTCGTACCGCTCGAACAGCTCCTGGTACTCGGTGAGCCCGCCGGGGCCGTTGCCCATGGCGTGTGCGTACTCGCAGAGGATCAGCGGCAGTTCGCGCCTGCGGCGGGTGCCGCCGTCCAGGCCCCGGGCGATCCGCTCGACCTCCTCGTGCGGCGGGTACATCCGCGAGTACACGTCCGTGTCGCGGCAGCCGGGGTCGCCCTCGTAGTGCACCGGGCGGGACGGGTCCCGGTCGTGGATCCAGTCGGCCATCGCGGTCAGCCCGCGTCCGGTGCCGGCCTCGTTGCCGAGCGACCACATGACCACCGACGGGTGGTTCTTGTCCCGCTCGACCATGCGCGCGGCCCGGTCCAGCAGGGCCGGCGTCCAGCGTTCGTCGTCGACGGGGTTGTCCCGCCACTCCTGTTCGACGAAGCCGTGGGTCTCCAGGTCGCACTCGTCGATCACCCACAGCCCGTACTCGTCGCACAGGCCGAGGAAGGCCGGGTGCGGCGGGTAGTGCGAGGTGCGGACCGCGTTGACGTTGTGCCGCTTCATCAGCAGCACGTCCTCGCGCATGGTGGCGAGGTCCAGCGCGCGGCCCTCGCGCGGGTGCCACTCGTGCCGGTTGACGCCCTTGAACAGCAGGGGGGTCCCGTTCACCTTGAGCAGGCCGTCCTCGACGACGACCGTGCGGAAGCCGATGCGCAGCGGGACGCGTTCGCCCGCCGTGGCCAGCACCCCGTCGTACAGCCGGGGCGTCTCCGCCGTCCACGGCTCGACCGGGAGCGTCACCGGCTCGCCGGCCGCCACGTCGACGCCGAGCTCCGCCACGGTCACCCGGCCCTCGACGGCGGAGTCGACGCGCAGGGTGCCCGCGCCGGTGACGTGGTCGTAGGAGGCGTGCACGAAGAAGTCGCCGACGGCGCCGGCCGGACGGTGCAGCAGGGTCACGTCGCGGAAGACGCCGGGCAGCCACCACTGGTCCTGGTCCTCCAGGTACGAGCCCGCCGACCACTGGTGGACCCGGACCGCGAGGACGTTCCCGGACGGCTCCAGCAGGTGCCCGACCGCGAACTCGTGCGGCAGCCGCGATCCCTTGAAATCCCCGATCTCCGTGCCGTTCAGCCACACCCGGGCGCAGGACTCCACCCCGTCGAAGCGGAGCACGGCCCCGCCGCCGGCCGGCCAGTCGCCCGGCAGGTCGAAGACGCGCAGATGGTCGCCGGTCGGGTTCTCGGTGGGGACGTGCGGCGGATCGACGGGGAAGGGGTAGAGGTGGTTGGTGTAGATCGGCGCGCCGTGGCCCTGGAGCACCCAGTGGCCGGGCACGGTCACCTCCGCCCAGTGGCCGGCGTCGTATCCGGGCGCGGCGAACGAGTCGTCCTCGGCGTCCGCGGTGGCGGACACCCGCAGGCGCCAGCCGCCGTTCAGGGACAGGGACGCCGCGTCGGAGGACGCGTACCAGGCGCGCGGGGGCAGGGTCCCGCGGCCGGGTGAGACGTCCTCGACGTAGCCGGTCGCCGGGGTGTGCGATGACATGGGTCTCCTAGGTCGGTCTGGCTTCGGCCCTCGATCCCGGTCCGCGCGATGCCCCGCACCAGCCGGCGCCGGACGGTCCCACGTGCTGTCGCCCGATGCCGGCATGACGACGTCCTTGTCTCGAGTGCGGCTGTCGGCGGGTGGCGCTCAAGGCTTGCGGTGCGCGGGACGTTAACCTTCGGACAACACTTCGGCAAGGGGTCGGACGAAGTCCGTGCGAAGCGTTGCGGCCCGTTCGTGATGGCGAACGGGCCCGGACCTACCGGCGGTTGCCGTCGGCGCGCTTCCCGGCGCCCTTCCCCGCCGACCGCAACGCCCCCTCCAGCGCGAACGTCGCCGCTCCCAGGCACACCGGGTCGGTGGGGATCGGGGAGAGGACGATCCGGGCGGCGGCCAGCGGGCGGCGCAGCGCGTGCCGGGCGACGGCCGTCCGTACCTCGTCGAGCAGCGGCTCGCCGAACGCGGCCGCGACCCAGCTGCTGAGCACGACCACCTCCGGGTTGAAGAGGTTGACCAGATCGGCGATCCCGGCGCCGAGGTGGCGGGCGGTGCGCCCGAGCACCTCCACCGCCACCGGATCGCCCGCCCTCACCCCCCGGGCCAGCGCGTCGATGGTCGCCGTCTGGTCGCCGGGCCGCAGCAGCGGGCTGTCCGGGCTCAGCTCCCGCAGGTTCAGCATGATCCCGGGCGCGCCGGTGTACGTCTCCACACAGCCCCGGTCGCCGCAGTGGCAGGGGCGGCCGTCCAGGACGAGGGTGGTGTGCCCCCACTCGCCCGCGCTGTCGCTCACTCCCCGGTGCACCGCGCCGCCCAGCACCAGCCCGGCGCCCACCCCGGTCCCGAGGTTCACCACCACCGCGTCCCCGTGCCCGCGCGCCGCCCCGAACCACAGCTCGGCCACCGCGCAGGCCCGCAACGGGTTGTCCAGGTACAGGGGGTGGGCGAGGTGCTCGGTGAGCAGGTCGAGCAGCGGCACGTCGTGCCAGTCCCAGTTCGGGGCGTACGCGCAGACACCGGTGTCCCGGTCCACCTGGCCCGGCACGCTCACCCCGGCCCCGAGCACCCGCGCGCCCTCCACCCCGGCCCGCGCCACCACCGACCCCACCGCCGCGGCCACGTGCCCCACGACCTGCTCGGGCCGGCTCTCCCCGGGGCGCACCTCCTCCTCGGCGCGGGCCAGCACGTTCAGCGCGAGGTCGAACAGCTCGGCCCGGACGTAGGTCTCGGCGAGATCCACACCGATCAGCGCGCCCCCCGGCGCGTTGACGGCCACCAGGCCCCGGGGACGGCCGCCGGCCGAGTCCTCGAAACCGACCTCGGTGATCATGCCGAGGCCGAGCAGCTCCCCGACCAGGGTGGCGACGGTGGCGAGGCTCAGGCCCGTGGCGGCCGCCAGCTCCTGCCGGGAGGTGGGCGACGCGGCGATGATCTGGCGCAGCACCTGGTAGCGGTTGGCCGTACGGATGTCCCGTGACGTGCGTCTCACCGGGCTGCCCCTCCCTGCCGGACCGGGCCGACCGGGCACCGGCGCGCGGCAAGGCTATGGGGGAGGCGGACCCTTCGACAAGGGGTTGGGAAAGGGGCCCGACGAAGCCCGGGCGGGGCCGGCGCGGGTCAGTCGCCCAGGACGTCCCGGACGAACGCGTTGGTGAACGCGCCGGCCGGGTCCAGGTCGCGGACGAGGGCCCGGAAGTCGTGCAGGCGCGGGTAGCGGGCGCGCAGCTCCGCCGCCGGCGTGGTGAACACCTTCCCCCAGTGCGGCCGCGCCCCGAACGGCGCCAGCGCCTCCTCCACCCGCGCCACCACGGGCAGCACCGCCGCCGTGTCCTCGATCCAGGTGAAGTGGACGGCCACCGTGTCCCGGCCGTGGGAGGGGCCGATCCACTGGTCGTCGGCGGCGACGGTGCGCACCTCGCAGGTCTGCAGCACGGGGGCGACCGTCTCCCGGATCCCGTCCAGCGCGTGCAGCACGGCGACCGCCGACTCCCGTGGCATCAGGTACTCCGACTGCAGCTCCGCCCCGCTGCTCGGGGTGAACTCCGCCCGGAAGTGCGGCAGCCGCTCGTGCCAGGGACCGGCCACGCCGAACTGCTCGGTGCAGTTCACCGCCGGCATCCCCGGCACCGGGTGCATCTTCCCGGTCGCCGCGGGCGCCCAGGGGAAGTCCGGCAGCGGCTGGTCGGTGCGCCGCTTCACCCACACCTGGCGGAAGCCGGGCGCCCGCCAGTCGGTGAACAGGCTCACGCTGTACGCCGCCGACATCACCTTCTCGAACGCGGCGGGATCCAGCCCTTCCAGCGGCATCTCGGTGAACACGTGCTGCTCGACCTCGAAGGCCGGCTCCAGGTCCAGGGTGAGCGCGGTGACGACACCGAGCGCGCCCAGCGAGGTGACCGCGCCGCCGAACCGCTCTTCGCCACGCTCCACGGTCACCGTGGCGCCGCCCGCCGTGACCAGCTCCACCGCACGCACGGAGGAGGCGAGCGGCCCGTTGCCGACACCGGAGCCGTGCGTGCCGGTGGCGACCGAACCGGCCACCGAGATGTGCGGCAGCGACGCCATGTTCGCCAGCGCCAGCCCGTGCCGGTGCACCTCCCGCGCCAGCTCGGCGTACCGCACGCCGCCCCCGACCCGTACCGTCCGGACGGTCGTGTCCACGTCGATCTCGGCGGGCAGCGCGTCGAGGGAGAGCAGGACGCCGTCCTCGCCGGGCTCGGCGATCTCGTTGAAGGAGTGCCCGCTGCCCAGGACCCGCACGCGCGGGCTCCCGGCGACCAGGTCCCGCAGCGCGTCCAGGCTCCGCGGGCGGTGCAGCTCCTTGGCGGCGTACGTGATGTTGCCCGCCCAGTTGGTCACGGTCTCGGCCATCGCTCGTCCCTCCTGACGCCCGGGACCGGAAAGGTCCCCCGCCGGAACCTATCCCGTGAGCGGTCCACGCCCTGTGGGGGGACCCGCCACCCCGGACGTCCGGGCGGGGGCATACCGTGAGGAGTCGTACGTCCGAACCGGGAGGAGACACTTCGATGGGCAGCCGCACCGCGCTGGTCGAGGATCTGATGGAGCGGTTCCCGCACGTGCCGCGCGAGGCCGTCTTCAAGGAGGACCTGCTGCGCGGCGGTGTGGCCTTCGATCCGTCCGCGCTCAGCGACAACGAGGGCGGTGAGGTCAAACCGAAGTCGTACTTCATCTTCTCCTTCGACCACGGCACCCTGCCCGAGCTGGGCGAGGCCGCGCTGCGCCGCCCGCCGGAGGAGATCATCCTCACCGGCGGCCCGTACGACCTGCGCCGCACGGTCGTGTCCGTGCGCGTGAACCCGGCCTCCCCCTACCGCGTCGCCGCCGACGAGCACGGCGTGCTCGGCCTCTACCTCGACGGCAGGCGGATCTCGGACGTCGGCGTGCCGCCGATGCCCGAGTACTACCGGCACAAGCTCTCCAACGGGAAGTCGGTCATGGAGGTCGCCCCCACCATCCAGTGGGGCTACCTGATCTACCTGACCGTCTTCCGGGTCTGCCAGTACTTCGGCGCCAAGGAGGAGTGCCAGTACTGCGACATCAATCACAACTGGCGCCAGCACAAGGCGGCCGGCCGGCCCTACACCGGGGTGAAGGACGTCGAGGAGGTCCTGGAGGCCCTCGAGATCATCGACCGGTACGACACCGCGAAGGCGTCCACGGCCTACACCCTCACCGGCGGCGCCATCACCAGGACCGTCTCCGGACGCGACGAGGCCGACTTCTACGGCCACTACGCCAAGGCCATCGAGGAGCGCTTCCCCGGCCGCTGGATCGGCAAGGTCGTCGCCCAGGCGCTGCCCAGGGACGACGTGCAGCGCTTCAAGGACTACGGCGTGCAGATCTACCACCCCAACTACGAGGTGTGGGACGAGTACCTGTTCAAGATGTACTGCCCCGGCAAGGAGCGTTACGTCGGCCGTGACGAGTGGCACAGGCGGATCCTCGACTCGGCGGAGGTCTTCGGCGCGCGCAACGTGATCCCCAACTTCGTGGCGGGCGTCGAGATGGCCGAGCCCTTCGGCTTCAAGACGGTCGACGAGGCCATCGCCTCCACCACCGAGGGCCTGCGCTTCTTCATGTCGCACGGCATCACGCCCCGCTTCACCACCTGGTGCCCGGAGCCGACCACCCCGCTCGGCAAGGCCAACCCGCAGGGCGCCCCGCTGGAGTACCACATCCGGCTGCTCCAGGCGTACCGGCAGACCATGGAGGACTTCGGACTCTCCTCGCCCCCCGGCTACGGCCCGCCCGGACCCGGCAACGCGGTCTTCTCCGTCAGCTCCTTCATGGACAGCCTCCCGGCGCAGGAGTCCGCCGAGGCGGTCTGAGGCGCCCGGGGCGTCGCCGCCCCGTCGGACGCGGAAGGCCGGAACCGGGACGTTCCGGCCTTCCGCGCGTACGGTCCCTGCGGGGGGTCGCGGTGCCGCCACGGAAAGTGAGGGAAGCGCTTGTCAGTTGTGTCGGGGACGTGAAAAGCTCTGCCACTGCCGCGAGGTTTCCCCAACTCCACTGCCCCTATGGCGAGTTGACCTCGTTCGTGATGCGGGAGTCCCATGCCCGACCTGCCGAGCCCCCAGGACGCCACCGAGGCGGCGCTGTTCACCGAGTGCTGGGACGCCGCGCTCTCCTACGCCGACCTGTGCACGGCCGGATCCGCCGCCGCGGCGGAACTGGCCCGCGAGGCCTTCGCGCAGGGCATACGGGAGCTGCGCGAGGCGGAGTCGGGCACCGTCCGCGGCCACGGCCGCCGCCCCTTTCGGCTGCCCCGGATACCCCTGCTGCTGACGGCGGTCCGCAGCACGGCGGCCGCCTGGGAGGACGCGGGACAGGGACACAAGCTCGACCCCGATCTGCGGCTGTGGCTCCACTCCGAGCAGGCCGCCCGCCACACCGGCCCGCCACTGGACCGCCCGGTCGCCCTGCGCGGACTGCGCGACCTGCAGCCCGCGGACGCCGAACTGCTCTGGCTGGCCGAGGCGGAGGCCCTGCCGCTGCCCCTGGTGGCCCGCCGGCTCGGCCTCGACCCCGCCACCGCGGCCGACGAACTCGCCCAGGTCGGCCGCCTGTTCCGGGACCGCTGCCACCGCAACCACCTCGACTCGCCCCTGGACGCCGAGTGCCGCAGCTACGCCCGGCTGCTCGACGCCGTCACCCGCTCGCCCGCCGCGGACACCCCCGACGACCTCTCCCGGCACCTCGCCACCTGCCACCGGTGCGCCGAGGCCGCCGCCTGCCTGCGGCTGCACGGCGGGGGACTGCCCGGCGCGCTGGCCGGCGGGGTGATCGGCTGGGGCGGCCTCGCCTATCTGGAGCGCCGCCGCCGCGCCGCCGAGGTACGGCTCGGGGCCGGCCGCCCGGACCGGGCCGACCCGGACGCGGGCGGCCCGGCGGACGGCACGGACAGGACACGCCTCGCCCGGCACGGACTGCTGGTCGCCGCCCTCCTGGTCTCCCTGCTCGCGCTCGCGGTCTCCCTGATGCCGTTCGGCGACACGGCCGACGAGGGCGCCGCGCGCTCCGACGCCGACCGGCAGCCGGCGGCCGACCCCGGCCCCTCCCTGCCCCCCGCCCCCACGGCCTTCCCGTCCCCGGAGCCGTCCGCCGAGCGCACCCCCGAACGCTCCCCGGACCGGGAGGACCCCGACCCCGGACCGCAGGGCACCTCCTCCACCACCGCCTCCGGCGAGCCGGCCGCCTGCCGGGCCGACTACGACCTGGTCAACCAGTGGCCCGACGGCTTCCAGGCCACCGTCACCGTCACCACCCGCGAACCCCTCGACACCTGGCGCGTCGGCTTCACCTTCCCCGACGGCCAGCGGATCACCCGGATGTGGGACGCCTCGCCCGGCCAGGACGGCCCGCAGGTCACCGCCACCGCCGCCGACTACGACAAGTCGGTCGCCGCCGGCGGGAAACTCGCCTTCGGCTTCCTCGCGTCCCACGACGGCGCCAACCACCCACCGTCCGGCTTCACGCTCAACGGCCGCACCTGCACGATCGCGTGACGCGGAGGTCCGGAGGAACAAGGTGCCGGACCGGGCCGGCGGCGGGCCGCCGTGACCACGGATCACACGGTGGCCGTGCGCGACGTGTGCCGGTCACCGGATGCCGTCGATGCGGGCCGGTTCCTCCTCCCCGTCCGGCGTGCACGCCGGACGGGGTTCCCCCGAGCGCTGTGCTCGCGCCGGAGGAACCCGGAAAAGGAATGGCGCGCGGTCGTCGGTGACCCTAGGCTGTGCCGTGTTGGCGAAGCGCTCGATGAGTGCTGTTCGTTCGGGTCGAGGATCGTGGGAGGTGTGACCGATGGCTGTCTCTGTGATGGGTGCTGCCCGCTTCCAGTCATCCGTTCCGTTCACCTCCGTGGCCTCCGGCTGACCTCACCTCTTCCTCGCGCGTCGGTGGACGCGCCGTGCCGGGGCCGCCCTTCGAAGGGTTTCCCTTGAATCTCTCCTCTCTTCCGTTCTCGTCGCACCCTCTCGCCCGCCTCGGCTGGGACGAGGGGTGGGAGGCCGAGTCCTCCCCGTACGCCGCGCAGGGTCTGGTGCCGGGCCGGGTGGTCCGGGTCGACCGGGGGCAGTGCGACGTGGCCACCGCGGACGGGACGGTCCGTGCGGACACCGAGTTCGTCGTCCCCCGTGACCCGATGAAGGTCGTGTGCACGGGGGACTGGGCCGTCGTCGACCCGGAGGGCTCCGACCCCCGTTACGTGCGGACGCTGCTGCCGCGACGGACGGCGTTCGTGCGCTCCGCCTCCTCCAAGCGGTCCGAGGGACAGGTCCTCGCCGCCAACGTCGACCACGCCGTCGTCGCCGTCTCCCTCGCCGCCGAACTCGACCTGGCCCGGATCGAGCGCTTCCTCGCGCTCGCCTGGGAGTCCGGGGCGCAGCCGGTGGTCGTCCTCACCAAGGCCGACCTGGTGCCGGACGCGGTGACCCGGGCACACCTCGTCCAGGACGTGGAGACCAGTGCGCCCGGCGTGCCGGTGCTCCCCGTCAGCGCGCGGGACGGGGACGGACTCGACGTCCTCGCCGCGATCACGTCCGGCGGTACGTCGGTGCTGCTCGGGCAGTCCGGCGCGGGCAAGTCCACCCTGGCCAACGCGCTCCTCGGCGAGGACGTGATGGACGTGCGGGCCGTCCGGGACGTCGACGGCAAGGGCCGCCACACCACGACCACCCGCAACCTGCTGGCACTGCCCGGCGGGGGAGTCCTCATCGACACACCGGGACTGCGGGGCGTCGGCCTGTGGGACGCCTCCGCCGGCGTCGGCCAGGTGTTCGCCGAGATCGAGGAGCTCGCCGAGGACTGCCGGTTCCACGACTGCGCCCACGAGAGCGAGCCGGGCTGCGCGGTCCTCGACGCCGTCGGGACCGGCGAGCTGCCGCAGCGCCGCCTGGACAGCTACCGCAAGCTGCTCCGGGAGAACCAGTACATCGTCGCCAAGACCGACGCCAGGCTCCGCGCGGAGATCCGCAAGGACTGGAAGCGCAAGAACGCCATCGGCAGGGCGGCGATGGAGGCCAAGCGGGGCCGCCTGCGGTAGCGCACACCTTCATGTCCGATTTCCGCCAGCCGGGGCTCCCCGGCCGGCGGAGACTGGACGGTGTGAAGGACGAGAACAGCAGGTACGAGGCGGTGCGCAGCCGGGACGCCCGGTTCGACGGGGCGTTCTTCTTCGCCGTGGTGACGACCGGCGTCTACTGCCGGCCCAGCTGTCCCGCCGTCACCCCGAAGCGGCACAACGTGCGGTTCTTCGAGACCGCCGCCGCCGCGCAGGGCTCCGGCTTCCGCGCCTGCCGGCGCTGCCGCCCGGACGCCGTGCCCGGCTCCGCCGAGTGGAACGTGCGGGCCGACGTCGTCGGCCGGGCCATGCGGCTGATCGCCGACGGCGTCGTCGACCGCGAGGGCGTCGCCGGACTCGCCGCACGGCTCGGCTACAGCGCCCGCCAGGTGCGGCGCCAGCTCACCGACGAGCTCGGCGCCGGGCCCGTCGCGCTCGCCCGCGCCCAGCGGGCGCACGCCGCGCGCGTGCTCCTGCAGACCACCGGGCTGCCGGTCACCGAGATCGCCTTCGCCGCCGGATTCGCCAGCGTGCGGCAGTTCAACGACACCGTACGGGCCGTGTACGCCACCACTCCCAGCGGACTGCGCGCCGCCGCGCCCCGCCGGGGACGGGCCGCGGCACGCACCGCCGCCCCGTCCGCCGGAATCCCCCTGCGGCTCGCCCACCGCGGCCCCTACCGGGCCGGCCCCGTCTTCGACCTGCTGGCACGCGAGGCCGTCCCCGGGGTCGAGGACGTGAGCGGCGCCCCGGGCACCCGCACCTACCGGCGCACCCTGCGCCTGCCCCACGGCACCGGCATCGCCGCCGTGGAGGAACGCCCCCACAGCGGGCCGGGCAACCGCCCCGGCGGCTGGCTCGACGCCCGCGTCCACCTCACCGACCTCCGCGACCTGACCACCGCCGTCCAACGACTGCGGCGGCTGTTCGACCTGGACGCCGACCCGTACGCCGTCGACGAACGGCTCGGGGCCGACGCCCGCCTCGCCCCGCTGGTCGCCGCCCGGCCCGGACTGCGCTCACCGGGCGCCGCCGACCCGAACGAACTGGCGGTGCGGGCGCTGGTGGGCCGCGACGAGGCCGCACGGCTGGTCCAGCGGTACGGCAAGCGGCTCGACGCCCCCTGCGGCACCCTCACCCACCTGTTCCCCGAAGCCGCCGTCCTCGCCGGGGCCGAGCCCGGCGGCGCCCTGGGCGCGCTCACCGCCGCCCTCGCCGACGGCGCCGTACGCCTCGGACCCGGCGCCGACCGGGACGACGCCCACGGCGCCCTGGCCGCCGTCCCCGGCCTCGACGCCCGTACGATCGCCGAGATCCGCACCCGCGCGCTCGGTGACCCCGACGTGGCCCCGCCCGGACCCGGCGTTCCCGACACCTGGCGCCCCTGGCGCTCGTACGCCCTGAACCACCTGCGCGCAGCAGGGGAGTTGGAGTAACCGTGACGACCACGACGTACTGGACCGGTGTGGACAGCCCCGTCGGACCGCTGCTGCTCACCGCGGCCCCGACCGGCGAGCTGACCTCGCTCTCCGTTCCCGGCCAGAAGGGCGGGCGCACCGTGCTCGACGGCTGGCGGCACGATCCCGGACCGTTCCGCGAGGCCGAGCGGCAGCTCACCGCGTACTTCGCCGGCGACCTCAAGGAGTTCCGGCTGGCCATGAGCGCCGTCGGCACCCCGTTCCGGGAGAAGGTGTGGGCCGCGCTCGACGACGTCCCCTACGGGGCGACCGTCTCCTACGGCGAGATCGCGGCCCGGATCGGCGCGCCCCGCGCCGCCGTGCGGGCCGTCGGCGGCGCGATCGGCGCGAACCCGCTGCTCATCGTCCGCCCCTGCCACCGGGTGATCGGCGCCGACGGCTCGCTGACCGGATACGCGGGCGGACTGGAGCGCAAGGTGCGGCTGCTCACCCACGAGGGCGTGCTGCGGCCGTGAGCCGAGGACTCAGCCCCAGAAGACCGCGCCCAGCCACGCCGCCGTGATCAGCTGGCAGGTGAACAGCTCCGTCAGCACGCTCCAGCCGCCCGAGCGCATCGCCGCCCACAGCGCCGCCACCGCCTCGCGGTGGCGGGCCGGCCGGAGCCGCTCGCCGAGGTAGATCCCGGCGAGGAAGCCCGGGACCGCGCCCACCACGGGCAGCAGCACGAAACCGAGGAGCGATCCGCCGCCCGCGTACGCCAGCGTCCGGGCGGCGTCGTCGCCCGCCCGCAGCCGGCGGGGCGGCAGCGCCCAGCGCACCACCTGGGACAGGAACAGCACCACGGTCGCCCCCACGCACACCCACCACGCGACGGGCCGGGGATCCTTCAGCGCCCACCACAGGACCCCGGCCCACACCAGCCACGACCCGGGCACCCCCGGCAGCAGCACTCCCCACAGCCCGAGCAGGAGCACCAGTCCGGCGAGCAGGAGGTCCCACGCTCCCATCAGTCCAGGGTGCAGGAGGCCGGGGAACGGCGCAGAACGGAACGGTCCCGGCAGCCCCGCCCCGCACGGCCGCCCCACCGTTCACCCGGCCGGCCGCCCGGGGCGCGCCGCGAGCGGGGATTTTCCCGATGCCCCGTTTCCATCCGGCCCGCGCGGTGGAGAATCGGTGGCATGAGCCAGCAGGGGGGAAGGCCCACCGGTCCCGAGGACGACTGGTGGGAACAGCTGTACGACGATGCCACCGGTGACACGGGCCCCGCACCGACGCCCGACTCCCTGGACGACCGCTTCGCCTCGGCGTCCGGCACGCTGGACGCGGACGGGCCCGCCCCGGCCGGCCCACCCCCCGCACCGACGGTCCCGGGCCCCCGTGCGGCCGGTCCCGCCGCGCCGGCGGACCTCCCGCCGCGACACGTCGAACCCCCGCCCCGCGCCCCCTGGGAACCCCCGCCAGCCGTGGCCGGGGATCCGCCGGCCCCTCCCCCGGGGGCCGCCCGCCCGCCCCGGCGGCGACCGTCACCGCCGCCCGCCGCTCCCGGCACGGCCTTCGGCCCCTGGACCCCCGCCACCGCGCCCCCGCCGCCCCCCACGGCCCCGCCCCCCACGGCCCCACCGGCCGCGGAGCCCGCGGACGGTCCCGCCCCCCGCCCTTCCCGCCTCGAACCGCTCCCGGGCCCGCCCCCGTCCCGCGCCCACGTGGGACCCCGGCCGCCCACCTACGACCCCGAGCCCACCGCACTCCCGCCGGCCGACCCCGACGAACTGGACGGCCTGGTCCCGGACACCGTGCTGGACGGGGCCCGCTACGGCGCCTGCACCCTGCGCGCCGCCTCCGTGCGCGGGGACTCCGCGCGCTACCGGGGCGAACCCCGCCGCGACGCGCTGCTGACCGCCCGGTTCGGGACGGGGGAGCAGGCCCTCGTCCTCGTGGCGCTGGCGACCGGCGCCCGGACCGCTCCCGGAGCGCACCGGGCCGCCGCCGAAGCCTGCCGGTGGATCGGCGCGGCGGTGGGCCGCAGCCACGCCCGCCTCGCCGAGGACATCAGGGCCGCCCGGCGCGGCGACCTCAAGTCGGGCCTGCACCGCCTCACCGACCGCAGCCTCGGCAGACTCCGCGCCGCCGCGGCCGACCGGGGCCTCGAAGCCGACGCCCGCACGGCCACCCTGCGCTGCCTCCTGCTGCCCGCCGACCCCGCATGCCGCACCCGGGTCTTCTTCGGCGTCGGCCCCGGCGGACTGTTCCGGCTGCGGGACGGCGCGTGGCAGGACATCGAGCCCGAGGGCGCCGAGGCCAAGGGCGAGCCCGTGGTCGGTTTCGGCTCGCCGCCCTCCGGGACGGCCGAGGGCGACCGGCTCACCATGGACCTGGGCATCCCCACACCCCCGAGCCCGTACGAGCCCGCCCCCGGACCACCTCGCGAGCCCTTCCGCTTCCGCACCTCCGTGGCCCGCCCGGGCGACACCCTGCTGATGTGCGGCACCGGCCTCGCCGACCCCTTGCGCGGCGAGCGGGAGCTCCGCGCGCACCTCGCCGACCGGTGGTCCCGCCCCGAACCGCCCGGCCTCGCCGCCTTCCTCGCCGACACCCAGGTACGGGTCAAGGGGTACGCGGACGACCGTACGGCCGTCGCCGTTTGGGAGGCGTGAGCGCGCGTCGTGTGAATTCATGGAACCCGTCAGGCATCTTCGACACCCGAGGGGCAGACGGAAGCCATGGCCAAGCAGAGCATCGCGGAACAGTTCGTCGACATCCTCACCCGCGCGGGGGTCAAACGCCTCTACGGCGTCGTCGGAGACAGCCTCAACCCCATCGTGGACGCCGTGCGCCGCAACTCCGCCATCGACTGGATCCACGTCCGGCACGAGGAGACCGCAGCCTTCGCCGCAGGCGCCGAGGCCCAGATCACCGGCCGGCTGGGCGCCTGCGCCGGCTCCTGCGGACCCGGCAACCTCCACCTCATCAACGGGCTGTACGACGCCCACCGTTCCATGGCCCCGGTCCTCGCCCTCGCCTCCCACATCCCGTCCAGCGAGATCGGTCTCTCCTACTTCCAGGAGACCCATCCCGAGCAGCTCTTCCGCGAGTGCAGCCACTACAGCGAGATGATCTCCAGCCCGCAGCAGATGCCCCGGCTGCTCCAGACGGCCGTCCAGCACGCCGTCGGCCGCTCGGGCGTCAGCGTCGTCACCCTCCCGGGTGATATCGCCGACCATGCCGCCCCCGAGAAGCCCCTCGAGACCGCCCTCGTCACCTCCCGGCCCACGGTCCGTCCCGGCGACGCCGAGATCGACCGCCTCGTCGACATGATCGACGAGGCCGAGAAGGTCACGTTGTTCTGCGGCGCGGGCACCAAGGGCGCGCATGCCGAGGTCATGGAGTTCGCGAGCAAGATCAAGTCGCCGGTCGGGCACGCCCTGCGCGGCAAGGAGTGGATCCAGTACGACAACCCGTACGACGTCGGCATGAGCGGACTGCTCGGCTACGGCGCCGCCTACGAGGCCACCCACGAGTGCGATCTGCTGATCCTGCTCGGCACCGACTTCCCGTACAACGCCTTCCTCCCCGACGACGTGCGGATCGTCCAGGTCGACGTGCGGCCCGAGAACCTCGGCCGGCGCTCGAAGCTGGACCTCGCGGTGTGGGGCGACGTGAAGGAGACCCTGCGCTGTCTGACACCGCGGGTCCGCACCAAGGAGAACCGGAAGTTCCTCGACCGGATGCTGAAGAAGCACGCGGACGCGCTGGAGGGGGTGGTGAAGGCGTACACCCGGAAGGTGGACAAGCACGTGCCGATCCACCCCGAGTACGCGGCCGCCGTCCTGGACGAGATCGCCGACGACGACGCGGTGTTCACCGTCGACACCGGCATGTGCAACGTCTGGGCCGCCCGCTACGTCTCGCCCAACGGCCGCCGCCGGATCATCGGTTCGTTCACCCACGGTTCGATGGCGAACGCGCTGCCGATGGCGATCGGGGCGCAGTTCACCGACCGCGGCCGGCAGGTCGTGTCGATGTCCGGCGACGGCGGGTTCACCATGATGATGGGGGACTTCCTCACCCTGGTGCAGTACGACCTGCCGGTGAAGGTGGTCCTGTTCAACAACTCCTCGCTGAGCATGGTCGAGTTGGAGATGCTGGTCGCCGGACTGCCCTCGCACGGCACCGCCATGAAGAACCCCGACTTCGCCGCCGTGGCCCGCGCGTGCGGCGCCCACGGGGTGCGGGTGGAGAAGCCGAAGGAGCTCGCCGGGGCGCTGAAGTCCGCGTTCAGGCACAAGGGCCCGGCACTCGTCGACATCGTCACCGACCCCAACGCGCTCTCCATCCCGCCGAAGATCAGCAAGGAGATGGTGACCGGTTTCGCGCTGTCCGCCTCCAAGATCGTGCTGGACGGAGGCGTCGGCCGGATGCTCCAGATGGCCCGCTCCAACCTGCGCAACGTGCCCCGGCCGTGACGCGGGCCACCCGGCGCCGGGCCCCGCGCGGTTGGGTGGCCATCGCACTTCGGCCAACCACGGATCGTGGCCGTCCGGCATGACTGGCGCGTGGGTGACCGGGCAAGCATTCCCGTGGAGGTGTTCGAGTACAGGGGGAAGCGACATCGGCACGCGGGCGGGGGTCATGAAGAGTCAGGCTTCGGCGGACCGGCTGAGGCGCACGCTGGGGCGGGCGGATCTGCGGGCGGTGCCCGAGTCCCGCAGGGCGCTGCGGGAACTGCTCAGACACTGGGGGACGTCGGAGCGCTCCGCGGTCGCGGAGTTGCTCACCAGCGAGCTCGTCACCAACGCGCTCGTCCACACCGACCACGAGGCGGTCCTGACGGCCACCCTCGGACCCCGTGGACTACGGGTCGAGGTACGTGACTTCGTGGACCGGGAGCCCCGGCCGCGATTACCGAGCATCGACGACGGCACGCACGGAAGGGGCCTGGTGCTGGTCGAGTCCCTCGCCGACGGATGGGGCGTCAGGAAGCACGGGGTGGGCAAGTCCGTCTGGTTCGAACTCGACGCGGACGCGGCCTGAGGGGTGCGGACCGCCCCCCTCGGGCCGCGGCGGGGCGTCAGCCGAACTGCTGCTCCAGGTCCTTGAGCTTGCGCTCCAGGGAATCCAGGCGCGGCAGGGCCTGGGTGTCGTCCTCGGCGGTGAGGTCGACGGTCCTCGGGCCAGCGCCGGTACGCACCGGCTGCAGGGAGGGACGCGCGCGGGCGGGCAGGGACTCCGCCGCCGGTATGGCGGGCTCCGCGGAGACCGCGTCGGAGTCGCGCTCCACCGTGGGCGGCTCCAGCTCGCGCCCACCGCCCCGGCCCGTGAAACCGCGGTGGCCCCGGCTGATCGCCTTCAGCCGGGCCCGCTCCATGCGCTGCTGGTCCCGCCTGCGCTGCTTCGCCTCGTCCTTGCGGATCTTGTCCTCGCGCACTTCCTCGACCGCCTCGTCGAGGCTGCGCACGCCCTCCAGCAGCATCAGCGACCAGGCCCGGTAGGTCTCCCGGGGAGCGCGCAGCCAGCGGACGATACGGATCTGCGGCAACGGGCGGGGCACCAGGCCCTGTTCGCGCAGGGCGGCCCGGCGGGTCTGCTTCAGCGCGCGGTCGAACAGGACCGCCGCCGACAGGGACATGCCCGCGAAGAAGTGCGGGGCGCCCGCGTGTCCGACGCCCCGGGGCGCGTGCACCCAGTTGAACCAGGCCGCGGCGAAGGCGAACGTCCACACGAGTATCCGCGAGCCGAGGGCCGCGTCGCCGTGGCTGGCCTCGCGCACGGCGAGCACCGAGCAGAACATCGCCGCGCCGTCCAGACCGAAGGGGACGAGGTACTGCCAGCCGCCGGACAGGCCGAGGTTCTGCTCGCCGAAGCCGACCAGGCCGTGGAAGGAGAGCGCGGCGGCCACCGCCGCACAGCAGAACAGCAGGAGGTAGGAGACGGTGCCGTAGACGGCCTCCTTGCGCCTGCGGCGCTCCTCGCTGCGCTCCCACGAGTCGTCCGCGCTCGTGCTCTTGACCGAGGAGCGCTTCCCGCGCGCCAGCACCGCCACCGCCGCCAGCATGCCCAGGAGCAGTACGGCGCCCGGAAGCAGCCAGTTCAGCGATATGTCGGTCAGTCTCATCTAGGGGTCCCTCGCATTGGGATAGGGCGTGACGCCCGCCATAGTGGCCCAGTCCCGGCGGCCCTCAGGGGGTTTCGGGGCAAGAGGCCGCCAAGGGGGTGCGAGGGGGTGCACGGGGCGGCATTCTTCTCGAACTGCCGCGTGAGGGGAGGGAATTGAGTTCGAGCAGAACTACCCGTGGGTGTGGTTCCACGGAAAGTTCCCGTGACGGGTGAGGGAATCGCGAAGCCCCTGTGACCT
The DNA here is from genome assembly GCF_055633275.1 of Streptomyces sp. 12E. Lineage (NCBI taxonomy): Bacteria > Bacillati > Actinomycetota > Actinomycetes > Kitasatosporales > Streptomycetaceae > Streptomyces > Streptomyces sp. 12E. The sequence continues at coordinate 6,052,083 of NZ_JBVNCJ010000001.1, forward strand.
CCGCGGCGCGCTCGGCGGACGGTCCCGCGCGCCGGACGGCGGCGTCCTCGTCCGGCGCGGTGTCAGCCGGCCTGCGCGACCAGGGCGTCGGCCCGCCCGGCCGTCCGCCCGGTGGCGCAGGTGCGCGGGCAGGTGGCGCAGATGTCCGCCGGGCGCAGGGTGTAGAACATGCAGCAGCTGACCCGGTCCCGGGTGGCGGGCGCCGGCTCCCCGTCGGGCCCGGTCGGCCGGCGGAAGGCCGCCGCGCCGACGTACGGCGCGGTCGCGCCCGGCAGCAGCAGCTCCAGCTCCCGCAGCCCCCGCTCCTCCTCGCCGAGCAGCTGGGAGACGTACCGCAGGCTCTCGACGATCTCGTCGGTCGCCATCGCCCACAGGGCCCGGCCGCGACGCCGCATCCGGGGGCCGAAACCGGCCAGCACGGGCTCGAGGTGCTGGGCGACGGCCGCGCGCACCTCCGCTCGCAGCGCCTCCTCGTCGGGCACCACGCGGGCGCCGGGCAGCGCGGCGGCGGGATCGCCGGGCAGGCAGGCGAAGCCGTCGGGCCGCACCGCCATGCGGCCCACGGCGAGACCGGCGGCGGTGCGGTCGAACGAGACGTGCGTCACGGGGTAGCGCGGCACGCGGCGGTGCAGGAACCACGGCACGGTGATCAGCAGGCAGGCGGGCCAGGCGTAACGGTGCAGGCCGAAGCCGGCGATCACGTCCGGACGGCCCTGCTGCCCGTAGTCCCGCAGCACCTGGGTGTCGTCCCAGGCGAGGAACCGCTCCAGCTCGGCCCCGCCCCGCGCGAGCTCCGACGCGGAGACCCAGCCGCCGCCCGTGGGGGCCGCCTCGCCGGCGGCGAGCTCGGTGACGCCCAGGGCGGGGAACGCCTCCGCCAGGCGGGCGTAAGCGTCCGCGACGGCCGAACCGGGCACGGGCATGGGGCCACCCTTCACGTCTCGAGGAGCAGGGCAATAAAGGTAAGGCTCACCTTACCGAACATCGTGGCGATGTGAAGCCGGTGCCCCCGTGCGTTTATGGTGCTTGACGCACAGGCGACAACCCGCCGTAATGACCTCAAGTACCGAAACGTCCGCAGGAGGACCTGGTGAAGCAGGGCACGCAGGGCTCCGCAGCGACGGGGGACGCGGCGACCGGCCCGGCCGCCGCGGGCCGGTTCCGGGTGCCCGCCCAGCCGGCGGGTCCGGACGCCGGCCGGGAGCGTGACCGGCGCGACCGGCCGAAGCGTGCCGAGGGCGGTGCCGCGCGCGGCGAGCACACGCACGGCGAACCCGTCCTTCCCCGGCCCGTCGTCCAGCGGCCCTCCGTGCGCGGACAGGTCCTCGACGCCCTGCGCACCGCGCTGGTGACGGGTGACCTGCGGCCCGGCGAGGTGTACTCCGCGCCCGTGCTGGCGGAACGGTTCGGCGTCTCCGCCACGCCGGTGCGGGAGGCCATGCAGCAGCTCGCGCTGGAGGGCGCGGTGGAGGTCGTGCCCAACCGGGGGTTCCGGGTCGTCGAGCGGGGCGCGCGGGAACTGGCCGAGCTCGCCGAGATCCGGGCGCTGATCGAGGTTCCGGTGATGATGCGGCTGGCGCGGACGGTGGCCGTCGAGCGGTGGGCCGAGCTGCGGCCGCTCGCCGAGGCGACGGTCCGCGCGGCGTCCTCCGGGTGCCGAGCGACGTACGCGGAGGCGGACCGCGCCTTTCACCGGGCGGTGCTCGAGCTCGCCGGCAACGAGCAGCTGGTCCGGATCGCCGAGGATCTGCACCGGCGTGCGCAGTGGCCTCCGGTCGGGGGTGTGCCCGGCGCCCGTGGGCGGGCGGAGCTGGTGGCCGACGCCCATGAGCACACGGCGCTGCTGGACGCGTTGATCGCGGGTGATCTGGACGTGGTGCGGTCGCTGGTGGGGGAGCACTTCGACGGGGCGGTCTGAGCGGGGCGGTCCGTGGGGCCGCTGCCGGGTCTTCCCGCCCCCGCCGCCCCTTCCCTTCCCCGGGGGCTGCGCCCCCGGACCCCCTCTTCGGCCCGGCCCGCCCCCGGACGGACCGGGAGCGGGCCGGGCCGGTCACGCCGTCGCCGTGTCCGGGGCCGGCGGGGTGAGGTGACGGGCCAGCCAGGTGGGGACGCCGCCCAGGAGGCGGAAGAGGCGGCGGGCCTCCTCGCGGAGGCGGGACGCCTCCGGCTCGGTCTCCGTCTCGGCCAGGGAGACCAGAGCCGGGGCCGTGCCGACGAGGTAGCCCAACTCCTCGCGGATCCGCAGGGATTCGGCGAAACCGCGTCGGGCCTCCGCCAACTCGCCGTCGCGCAGGGCGAGTCCGGCCAGGTGGCGCCAGGTGGCCGAGAGCAGCAGCGGGTCGGCGTGCGCGGTGGCGCCCGCGTGGGCACGCCGGTACGCGGCCCGCGCCGCCTGCGGCGACCGGGTGAGGTTCTCGGCGATCAGCCCGCGCCGGAAGTCCAGCAGCGCCCGCCCCGCCGCGCCCGGCGCGATCAGCGCCGCCGCCCGGCCCAGCGCGGCCCGCGCCTCGTCGGCCCGGTCGCGGACCTGGAACAGCGTGGCGGCATAGGCCAGGTACCCGCGTTCGCAAGCGGCGGCCCCCCGCTCGTCGTCGCTGTGCGCCAGCGCCTCGGCCGTGCGCAGCGCGTCCTCGGCCTCCTCCCATCCCGCCTCGGTGTACAGACACCGCTCCACCAGTAACGACGCCCGCTGCAGCGCCGCGTCCGGGCCGGCCGGTTCGAGCAGGGCGGCGGCGTCGGCCCAGCAGGCGCGGGAGCGCAGCCGCCACACCGTCGTCTGGAGGGGATCGTCGTCGGCGGTCGTTCCGTCACCGGACATGGCGGTATGCGCCACGTTGCCCTCCCCGAGCACGCCATCGAGCTGTTGAGTGGTGGCCGCATCTCAGCACGAACCACCGGGCCCGGCCAAGAGGGTGGGTGAAGGATTTCACAAAGTCCCGGATCACGGGCCTGAATCGCGCGCCCCCGACCGGTTCAGATCATCCGCAGCGCGAGGAAGAAGTCCAGCTTGTCCTCCAGGCGGGACAGGTCACGGCCCGTCAGCTGTTCGATGCGGCCGACGCGGTAGCGCAGCGTGTTGACGTGCAGGTGGAGGCGGGACGCGCAGCGGGTCCAGGAGCCGTCGCAGTCGAGGAACGCCTCCAGGGTGGGGATCAGCTCGGCGCGGTGCCGGCGGTCGTAGTCCCGCAGCGGGTCGAGGAGGCGGGCGGTGAAGGCGCGCCGCACGTCGTCGGGGACGAAGGGGAGCAGCAGGACGTGCGAGGCGAGCTCCTGGTGTCCGGCCGCGCAGACCCGGCCCTGGCGGGCCGCGGCCACGCGCCGGGCGTGCCGCGCCTCCTCCAGCGCCCCGCGCAGCCCCTCCGCCGAGTGCACGGCGGCGGAGACGCCGAGGGTGAGCCGGCCGTCGCCGGCGAGCCCGGCCGTGAGCGGGTCGCGCACGGACGAGAGGAGCGTGTCGGCGAGGACGCCGGCGCCGGAGTCGTCGTGCTCGCCGGTCACCGAGGACAGGGGGACGAGGGCGACCGCCTCGTCGCCGGTGTGGGCCACCGCGACGCGGTCGGAGTGCTCGGGCCCCGTCGACGCCGGGTCGACCAGGATCTCCTCCAGCAGGGCCCGGGCCGCCGGCCCGTCGTCGCCCTGCCCGCCGTCCCAGTCGACGCGGGCCACCACGACCTGCCAGTGCGGCGCGGTCCCGAGCCCGGGCAGCAGCACCGGCGCGGCCACCCGCAGCCGCGCCGCGATCTCCGCGGGCGCTGCGCCCGTCTGCACCAGCTCCAGCACCTCCTGCGCGAGCCGGCGCCGCACCGTGCGCGCCGCGTCCCTGCGGTCCCGCTCGACGGCGATCAGCTGGGTGACGCCGTGCAGCAGGTCCAGCCGCTCCTCGGCCCAGTCCCCGGCGTCCGCCTCGACCACCAGCACCCAGTCCGACAGCACCGTCTCGCGCACGTCGTGCGGCGCCGACGCGGAGCGTCCGCTGCCGTGCACCGGGAAGAGGCTGTACGTCGTCTGGTCCCGCGTGACCCGGTGCGGGCCGCGCCGGCCGGTGCGGGCGGCCGCCAGATGCTCCGCGGCGAGCCCCGCGCACACGTCGGCGGGCAGCGCCGGGCCCGCCGTCTTCGCCCCGGCGACCAGCCGGCCGGTGGGCGAGAGCACCCACGCCCGCAGGTCCAGGTCCGAGCCCAGCAGGTCGAGCACGACCTCCGGGCCGCCGCCCGCCGGCCCGGAGGTCATCATCCGCCGGTGCCGGTCCACCACGGCCGCCAGGTCACCGGCGCGCTCGCCCGACACCTGCCGCACGACGTGCTCGGTGATGGTCGCGAAGGCCACCGACTCGTGCACCGCGAACAGCGGCAGCCGGTGCCGCGCACAGGCCACGACCAGGTCGTCCGGCACGTCGCCCAGCTCCGCCGTGCCGGCCGCGACGGCGGCCACCCCGGCCTGCGCCAGGATCCGCACGAACGGCTCGGAGTCCGCCGCGTCCCGGCGCCAGGCCAGGCCCGTGAGCACCAGTTCCCCGCCGGAGAGGTAGCGGCTCGGGTCCCTCAGGTCGGTGGTCATCACCCCGCGCACACCGCGTTCCAGCTCGTCCTCGCCGCCGAGCAGCCTCAGGCCCAGCGCGTCGGTGTCCAGCAGTGCGCGCAGCCGCATTCTCGTCTCCGTCGTTTCTTGTCTCGATACCTGCGATGGACCGTGGAGGGACCTCCCGGAGAGGGCCCCTCGGGTGGCCGATCAGGGGTGTCGGCCGTGTCCTGGACCGTGTCCCCTGTTTCCGGAGGAAAGTGGGGAGATCACAGGCGACCTCCGTTCATATGAATCTACAAGATGACCTCGCTGGCCAGCCAACTCCTTCATGGCTTCCGTGACTGACCCCACGGAGCGCACGGCGGTGTACTGGCCGCACCCCGAGCGAACCGCACCGGGACGAGCCGGCCCCGCCGCACCCGGATTGGCTTGATCCGTACGCCCCACGAGACGAAGAAGAGAGCCGGTCATGGACTTCCTTCGCCCCGCCAGCTGGGAGGAGGCGCTCGCCGCGAAGGCCGAGCACCCCGCCGCCGTGCCGATCGCGGGTGGCACCGACGTGATGGTCGGGATCAACTTCGACCACCGCCGGCCCGAGTACCTCATGGACCTGAACCGCGTCGGCGACCTGTACGAGTGGGAGGTCGGCGAGGACGGCGTACGGCTCGGCGCCTCCGTCCCGTACGCCCGGATCGTGGAGCACCTGCGCGCCGAGCTGCCGGGCCTCGCCCTCGCCTCCCGCACGGTCGCCTCCCCGCAGATCCGCAACCGCGGCGGCGTCGGCGGCAACCTCGGCACCGCCTCACCGGCCGGCGACGCCCACCCGGCGCTGCTCGCCGCAGGGGCCGAGGTCGAGGCCGAGTCGGTGCGCGGATCGCGCCGCATCCCGATCGACGCGTTCTACACCGGCGTGAAGCGCAACGCGCTGGCGCCCGACGAGCTGATCCGGGCCGTCCACGTCAAGAGGGCCGACGGCCCGCAGCAGTACTCCAAGGTCGGCACCCGCAACGCCATGGTCATCGCCGTGTGCGCCTTCGGTCTCGCGCTGCACCCGCGGACCCGGACGGTACGGACGGGGATCGGCTCGGCCGCCCCGACACCGGTCCGGGCGCGGACCGCCGAGGAGTTCCTGAACGCGGCCCTGGAGGAGGGCGGCCTCTGGGACAACGGGAAGGCCGTCGCCCCGTCCCTCGTCAGGCGGTTCGCCGACCTGTGCGCCGCCGCCTGCGCCCCCGTCGACGACGTGCGCGGCACCGCGGCCTACCGCCGCCACGCCGTCGGTGTCCTGGCCCGCCGCACCCTGACCTGGACCTGGGAGTCGTACCGCGGCGCCCGCCGCACCACGGAGGGGGCCGCGTGATGCGCATCGACCTCACCGTCAACGGACGCCCCCGCCGGGCCGACGACGTCTGGGAGGGCGAGTCCCTGCTGTACGTGCTGCGCGAACGGCTCGGCCTGCCCGGTTCCAAGAACGCCTGCGAACAGGGCGAGTGCGGATCGTGCACCGTGCGTCTCGACGGCGTGCCCGTGTGCTCCTGCCTCGTCGCCGCGGGCCAGGTCCAGGGCCGCGAGGTCGTCACCGTGGAGGGCCTGGCGGACCTCGCCGGGCGGCGCTCCCGCGGGACCGGCGCGCGGACCGGCCGGGGCGCCGGGCTCTCCCCGGTCCAGCAGGCGTTCATCGACGCCGGCGCCGTCCAGTGCGGCTTCTGCACGCCGGGTCTGCTGGTCGCCGCCGACGAGATGCTGGAGCGCGACCCCGACCCGACCGACGAGGACATCCGCGAGGCCCTGTCGGGCAACCTGTGCCGCTGCACCGGTTACGAGAAGATCATGGACGCGGTCCGCCTGGCGGCCGCCCGCCGGTCCGAGGAGGTCTGAGCATGCCGACGAACGGGACTCCCACCGCCCTCACGCAGGGCTCGGGGACCAAGGGCGGCATCGGTGAGTCCACCCTCCGCCCGGACGGCGCCCTCAAGGTCACCGGCGAGTTCGCGTACTCCTCCGACATGTGGCACGAGGACATGGTGTGGGGCCACATCCTGCGCTCCACCGTCGCCCACGCCGAGATCGTGTCCATCGACACCGGTGCGGCCCTCGCCACCCCCGGCGTGTACGCCGTGATGACGTACGACGACCTGCCGGCCGGCGTGAAGAACTACGGCCTGGAGATCCAGGACACCCCCGTCCTCGCGCACGGCAAGGTCCGCCACCACGGCGAACCGGTCGCGATCGTCGCCGCCGACCACCCCGAGACCGCCCGCCGCGCCGCCGCCAGGATCGAGGTCGACTACCGCGAACTCCCCGTCGTCACCGACGAGGCCTCCGCCACCGCCCCGGACGCGGTGCTGGTGCACGAGAACCGCGCCGACCACCACGCCGGCCGCGTCCCGCACCCCAACATCGTCCACCGCCAGCCCGTCGTGCGCGGCGACGTGGACGCCGCCCGGCGCCGCGCGGACGTGATCGTCGAGGGCGAGTACACCTTCGGCATGCAGGACCAGGCCTTCCTCGGACCCGAGTCCGGTCTCGCGGTCCCCGAGGAGGACGGCGGCGTCCACCTCCACATCGCCACCCAGTGGCTCCACTCCGACCTGCGCCAGATCGCGCCCGTGCTCGGCCTGCCCGAGGACAAGGTGCGGATGACGCTGGCCGGCGTCGGCGGCGCGTTCGGCGGCCGGGAGGACCTGTCGATGCAGATCCACGCCTGTCTGCTCGCCCTGCGCACCGGCAAGCCCGTCAAGATCGTCTACAACCGCTTCGAGTCCTTCTTCGGCCATGTCCACCGCCACCCGGCCAAGCTGTCCTACGAGCACGGCGCCACCGCGGACGGCAGGCTCACCCACGTCAAGGCCCGCATCGTCCTCGACGGCGGCGCGTACGCCTCCTCCTCCCCGGCCGTGGTCGGCAACGCCGCCTCGCTCGGCGTCGGCCCGTACGCCGTCGACGACGTCGACATCGAGGCCCTCGCCCTCTACACCAACAACCCGCCCTGCGGCGCCATGCGCGGCTTCGGCGCGGTCCAGGCGTGCTTCGCGTACGAGGCGCAGATGGACAGGCTGGCGGCGCGGCTCGGCATGGACCCGGTGGAGTTCAGACAGCTCAACGCCATGGAGCAGGGCACGCTCATGCCCACCGGGCAGCCCGTCGACTCCCCGGCGCCGGTCGCCGAACTCCTGCGCCGCGTCAAGGCGATGCCCATGCCCCCGGAGCGCCGGTGGGAGTCCGGCGAAGGCGTCGACGTGCGCCGGCTGCCGGGCGGCCTGTCCAACACCACGCACGGCGAAGGCGTCGTCCGCGGGGTCGGCTACGCGGTCGGCATCAAGAACGTCGGTTTCTCCGAGGGCTTCGACGACTACTCCACCGCCCGGGTCCGCCTGGAGGTGGCCGGCGGTGAGCCGGTCGCCGCCGTGCACACCGCGATGGCGGAGGTCGGCCAGGGCGGCGTCACCGTGCACGCCCAGATCGCCCGCACCGAACTGGGCGTCGCCCGGGTGACCGTCCACCCGGCCGACACCCGGGTCGGCTCGGCGGGTTCGACGTCCGCCTCCCGGCAGACGTACGTCACCGGCGGCGCGGTCAGGAACGCCTGCGAGCTGGTGCGCGGGAAGGTCCTGGAGCTGGGCCGGCGCAAGCTGGGCCCGTACCACCCGGCCTGGGCGGACGCCGGACTCCTGCTGGAGGACGGCAAGGTCGTCACCGACGACGGCGAGGTGCTCGCCGACCTGGTGGACGTCCTCGGCGACGAGGCCGTCGAGGCGGAGGAGGAGTGGCGGCACCGGCCGACCGAACCCTTCGACCCCCGCACCGGCCAGGGCAACGGACACGTCCAGTACTCCTTCGCCGCGCACCGCGCCGTCGTCGAGGTCGACACCGAACTCGGCCTGGTGAAGGTCGTCGAGCTGGCCTGCGCGCAGGACGTCGGCAAGGCGCTCAACCCGCTGTCCGTGACCGGTCAGATCCAGGGCGGCACCGTCCAGGGCCTGGGCATGGCGGTCATGGAGGAGATCGTCGTCGACCCGAGGACCGCGAAGGTGCGCAACCCGTCCTTCACGGACTACCTCGTCCCCACCATCCTCGACACCCCGGCCATCCCCGTCGACGTGCTCGAACTCGCCGACGACCACGCCCCGTACGGCCTGCGCGGCGTCGGTGAGGCCCCCACCCTCTCCTCGACCCCGGCGGTCCTCGCGGCCGTCCGCGCCGCGACGGGCCTGGAACTCAGGAGAACCCCGGTCCGCCCGGAACACCTCACCACCGGGGCCGTGTGACCCCGCCGCCGCTGCGGGCGGCCGTGCCTCCACCGTCCGCCCGACCGCAGCCGAGGAGAGCGAGAGATGCTGGACATCGCCGAGGAGCTGGACCGGTGGGTCGAGCAGGGCCGTGACTTCGCGGTCGCCACCGTGGTGGCGGCCGGCGGCAGCGCGCCCCGCGGGCCCGGCGCAGCGCTCGCGGTCGACGCCGCGGGGACGGCCGTCGGCTCGGTCTCCGGGGGGTGCGTGGAGAGCGCGGTGTACGAGCTGTGCGAGCAGGCGCTGAGGGACGGCGTCACCGTCCTGGAACGCTTCGGCCACAGCGACGAGGACGCCTTCGCCGCGGGGCTGACCTGCGGCGGGGTCATCGACGTCCTGGTCGCACCGGTACGGGCGGCGGATCCCGCCCGCCCGGTGCTCGCCGCCGCGCTCGCCGCCGCCGCGCGCGGGGAGGCGGCGGCGGTGGCGCGGATCGTGAACGGCCCGGCGGAGCTGAGGGGCCGCGCGCTGACGGTCCGCCCGGACGGTTCGCACCAGGGCGGCCTCGGCGGCCGTCCGGAGCTGGACCGCACGGTCGCCGCCGAGGCGGTCGCCTTCCTGGACGCCGGCCGCACCGGCACCCTGGAGATCGGTGAGCGGGGCTCGCGTCGCGGAGCACCGCTCACGCTGCTGATCGAGTCCTCCGTCCCCCCGCCCCGGATGATCGTCTTCGGGGCGGTCGACTTCGCGTCGGCACTGGTCCGGGCCGGCAAGTTCCTCGGCCACCACGTCACGGTGTGCGACGCCCGCCCCGTGTTCGCCACGCGCGCCCGCTTCCCGGAGGCCGACGAGATCGTCGTCGAGTGGCCGCACGCCTACCTGGAACGCACGCCCGTCGACGCGCGCACGGTCCTGTGCGTCCTCACCCACGATCCCAGGTTCGACGTGCCCCTGCTGGAACTGGCCCTGCGTCTGCCGGTGGCCTACGTCGGCGCGATGGGCTCCCGCCGCACCCACCTGGACCGCGAGGCCCGCCTGCGCGAGGCCGGCGTGACCGGCCCGCAGCTGGCCCGCCTCAGGTCGCCGATCGGCCTCGACCTGGGCGCCCGCACACCGGAGGAGACCGCCCTGTCCATCGCGGCGGAGATCGTCGCGAACCGGTGCGGCGGCAGCGGCGCGCCCCTCACCGGGGCCCGCACCCCGATCCACCACGCCCACAGGGACGGACCGGCGGGCCGGACCGGCTCGGTGGTCTGAGCGCCCGGGGCCGTCACGCCTGCCGCAGCAGCCGGTTCACCGCCCGTCCGAACACCAGCCGGCCCGTCCGTGCCAGGACCGCGTCGCAGAAGGAGGGCAGGAAGCGGACGCCGATCTCCTCCCGCCACACCACCCGCGCCCGGCCGCCCGGCCCCGGCCGTACCTCGATCTCCGCCCAGCCGGTGACGACCCGGCCGCGCTTCTCCAGCCGGCAGTACCCCGGGGAGCCGTCCCCGGGGGGCCGCCACACCGTCACGTCCATCGGGTCGTCGAAGGAGAGCGGACCCAGGCCCGTGCGGGCGACGATCCTCGTGCCCGCGCCGGTGGGCGGGGGAGTGCGCACCGTCGTCCGGGTCAGCGGGACCGCCTCCCCGTGGCGGGGCCACGTCGTGAGTCGGCGCCAGGCCTCGTCGGGGGAGAGGGGCGCCGTGCGCTGGAACTGGAAGGTGGCCACGGGTGAATCCTAGGAAATCCGCCCGGCCCGTCGGCGCGTCCGGGCAGGGGCCACCCGCCCGGCCCAGTCCCCGGTGGTACCGGCCTGCTCGCGCCCGGTGGCAGCATGCGGTGACGACGCTCACCGCGTGCCGAGGTCGTGAGCGGTGCCGTCGGCGACGGCCCGGAGCTTGTCCGGGTTGGCCACGTTGTGGATGGCGGTGATGCGATCGTCGGCGTCGAAGTCGAAGGTGACGGTGGCGATCACGCGTTCCGGCCCGCTGAACACGATGCCCGGCCCACCGTTGATCCCGACGAGTTCGGCCTTCATGTCGGCGGGCTCGACGCCCTGGTAGGTGACGGTGCCGATGGCCGCGAACCAGGAGGCCACCGTGGCCGCGCCCACCACCGGGCGCAGGGCCTGGCGGACCTTGCCGCCGCCGTCGGTCCACAGGGTGACGTCCGGGGAGAGCAGTTCCATCAGGGCGTTGACGTCCCCGCCGGTCGCGGCGGCGAAGAACCGCTCGGTGGCCTCGCGCTGCCGCGACCGGTCGGCGGCGAAGCGCGGCCGCCGGGCCCGCACGTGCTCGCGGGCCCGGTGCGCGGCCTGCCGCACCGCGGCTTCGGAACGCCCCACCGCCTCGGCGATCTCGGCGTGGCTGAAGTCGAAGGCCTCCTTCAGCACGAACACCGCGCGCTCCAGCGGGCTGAGCGTCTCCAGCACCACCAGCATGGCCATCGACACCGACTCGGCGTCCGTGACGACCTCGGAGGCGTCACCTCCGGTGAGGACGGGCTCCGGCAGCCACGGCCCCACATAGGTCTCCCGCTTGTGCCGGGTGGAGCGCAGCCGTTCCAGCGCCAGGTTCGAGACGATCCGCGTCAGGTACGCCTTGGGATCGGCCACCCGCGAGCGGTCCGCGGCGGACCACTTGATCCAGGCGTCCTGGACCGCGTCCTCGGCGTCGGCGGCGCTGCCGAGGAGGCGGTAGGCCACGGAGAACAACAGCCGCCGGTGCTCGTGGAAGACCTGCTGGTCGGGGTGGGCGGGCAGGTCGGTCACGTGGTCCCCCGGGTCCGGGTGAAGCGGCCCCCGCGGGGCCAGAACGCGCCCGAGGCGGGCATCTTCTTCATACGGCCGTACGTCGGCCAGGGCGAGGCGGTCACCGTCTCCTTGTACCGGACGGCCGTGCGGCCGGTCAGACAGAACCGGCGCGGGCTGTCGTCGGGCCGTGTGAACTGCACCACGGCGTCGCCGCGTCCCAGGCTCACCGGTGTGTGGTAGTAGCCGAAGCGGAACGGCTTGGGCCGCCTGCCCCTGAGCACCCGGTCGATCGACAGCGCGGCGTGCACCCCGGTCGGCATGCCGCCCTGGCAGGTGCCGTGCATGACGCCGTACCCCTGTCGGATCGCGGCCGCGTCGCCGATCGCGTACACCTCGGGGTGGGACACCGACCGCAGCGCGGCGTCGGTGACGACGCGTCCGCGCTCGTCGACGCTCAGCCCGGCGGCGGCCGCCAGCGGCGACACCCGCGTGCCGCCCGTCCACAGGACCGCGTCGGCGACGACGCTCTCCCCGCCCGCCAGTTCCACCGCGTCGGGCAGCACCTTCACCACCTCGACGCCGGCGCGCACCTGGACGCCCAACCGGTCGAGCGCGGCGTGCAGATACGCCTTGGCCTTCGGATTCATGGCCGCGCCGGGCTCCTGCCCGCCCAGCAGCACGACGTTCAACTCCGGGTGCCGCTCGGCGATCTCCGCGGCCGACTCGACGCCGGTCAGTCCGCTGCCCGCGACCGCCACCGTGCCGCTGCCGAGCCGCGCCAGCCGGTCGGCCAGCAGCTCGGCGTCCTGGACGCTGCTCAGGGTGTAGGCGTGGTCCTCGGCCCCCGGCACCGCCGAGGTGTCGGCGACGCCGCCCAGCCCGTACACCAGCGTGTCGTAGGGCAGCACCCGGTCGTCGTCGATCCGCACGGTCCTCGCGTCCGCGTCCACCGCCGTCACCCAGCCCCGCACGAACCGCGCGCCCGTGCCCTCCAGCAGCTCCGGGACGCTCAGCTCGGCGAGCCGCTGCCCGGTCGCCGTCATGTGCAGCCGCATGCGCTCGGTGAACCGCTCGTGCGCGTTCACCACGGTCACCCGCACCTCTTCGCGCCGCTTCACCCGGGCCGCGAGCTGAACGGCTGCGGCCATGCCCGCGTACCCGGCCCCCAGGATCACCACGCGGTGCGCGGTCGCCGTGCCGGTCTCCTGTCGTGCGCTCATGGTTCCGTCCTCCTCGGTTCGCTTGTCGACGCCCACCAGATGGGAGCGGGCGGCCCGGACGTGACATGGATCGGATGTGATGCGCGACACGGGTCGAACCGGGGTCCGCCGGAAGGCGGCGAAGGGGTCCGCGAGGCCGTCACGACCCGGCGGGCGCGACGACCGCCGGCCCCCGGGGCGGAGGCCGACGGGGATTTCCGGTCTAGCGGCGGAGAACTCCGCGACGCCCGCACCGGTGAGGTGGCGCTCGACCGCCGCGGTGGACGACGGCGGCGGGGCGGACGGAAGCACCACCCGGGCGCGTGGCGCGCGCGAGGTGCTCCCGCTCCCGGGTCCGGCCCCTGGTCCGATCGTCACGCCCGCGCCTCGCGGCGCGACGAGGTGCGTGCCGTCGTCGCCGCCTCCACCGGGGAGTGCTGGTTCACCGAATGGGGGGCCAACCGCGTCGGCCGCATCACCGACGGCGGCGGGATCACCGGGTACGGCCTGCCGTCACCGTCGTCCGAGCCGCACGGAATCACCCTGGGTCCCGACGGCGCTCCGTGGGTGGCCCTCGAGACGGGAGGGGTCGTGAGGGCGGAACCGCAGCCCCGGGACGCGAAGTCCGGCGCACCGCTGCCGCGGCTGCCGAAGGCGGTCACGGAGGAATCCCGGGAAGTCGGGGGAATCCCGGGAAGTACGGTTCGCCCGTCGGCACGCCCGGGCACGGGCCACCCGCCCGGCCCGGTCCCCGGTGGCGCCGGTGCTACCGGTACACCTCCCCGGGCTCCGCCTTCCCCGGCGCCAGCAGCTGGGGGACCGTCACGAACACGTAGCCCCGCTTCTTCAGCTCGGTGATGATGCCGGGGACGGCCGGCACCGTGCCGTCGTAGAGGTCGTGGAGCAGGATGATGCCGTCGCGTGAGGACTGGTCGAGGACGCGACGGGTGATGAGGGCGGAGTCGGTCGTCGTGTAGTCCTTCGCGGTCACGCTCCACAGGACCTCCGAGAGGCCCAGCTCCCGGCTGATCCGGTGCACGGTGTCGTCGGTGCGGCCCTGCGGCGGGCGCATCAGGGTGGGGCGGCGGCCGGTGAGGCGTTCTATCTCCTCGTCGGTGCGCTCGAGCTCCCGGCGTATCTCGTCCGGTTCCAGCTCCGTCAGGCGGCGGTGGGTCCAGGTGTGGTTGGCCACCTCGTGCCCCTCGTCGGCCATCCGCCGGACCAGCTCCGGGTACCGCTCGATGTGCCGCCTGCCCATCAGGAAGAAGGTCGCCGGGACCTGTTCCTCCTTCAGGATGTCCAGCAGCCGCGCGGAGTGCTCGCTGGGGCCCGCGTCGAAGGTGAGCGCGATGCACTTGACCTCGCGGCAGTCGACGGCGCCGAAGCGGGCCTGGACGTCGGCGCTGCGGACGGCGCTGGGAGCGGTCGTCTCCAGCCGGGTGCAGCCGCTCAGGACCAGCGCCAGCGCCAGCGCCGTGGCCGTGGTCGCCGCCGCCCGGAACGCGACCGCCGGTCTTTTCATCTTCTTGGTCGGAGAAGGCATGACCGGACTGTACATATTGTCTATACACGATATGTATAGTCCGTTTCGCGTGCCCTCGTGCCGGTGGGGCGGCGTGTGTGAGGGTCGTCACTCCCCGGACGGCCGTGACCTGAAGGGACGCCCAAAAAGCACCGGAACCGCACCGAACGGGGCAAGCTGTCATCAAGTGTTTGAGGCGACCGCGAACGCGGCACCCGCGTTCCGGTAGAAACCCACGCCTCCCAGGGACGGAGCACAGCCCCGATGCGCATCCTTCGTACCAGAGCCCCCTTCCGGGGGAGGGCGTTCGGATGACGTCGTACGCCGTCGTGATCCCCACCCTGCTGCGGGACACCCTCGCCGACTGCCTCGCCGCGCTGGCCGCCGCGCACGGACCGCGCCCCGACGAGATCGTCCTCGTGGACGACCGGCCCGATCCCGACCCCGCGCCCGACGCGCTGGCCCACGCCCTCGCCGTCCTCGGCGACCTGCGGGAACGCACCACCACCACCGCCACCGGCGGCCGGGGACCCGCCGCCGCGCGCAACACCGGACTGCGCGCCGTCACCGCGCCCTGGACCGTCTTCCTCGACGACGACGTCCAGGTGGGACCGCACTGGTGCGCCCAGCTCGTCCAGGACCTCGAGGAGGCGTCCCCCGACACCGCCGGGATCCAGGGCGTCATCACCGTGCCGCTGCCCCGCGGACGCCGCCCCACCGACTGGGAACGCGGCACCGCCGGACTCGCCCGGGCCCGCTGGATCACCGCCGACATGGCCTACCGCACCGAGGCCGTCCGGCAGACCGGCGGCTTCGACGAACGCTTCCCCCGCGCCTTCCGCGAGGACGCCGACCTCGCGCTGCGCCTCCTCGACGCCGGCTGGCGCATCCGCAGGGGCCGCCGCACCACACTGCACCCGGTGCGCTCCGCCTCCCGCTGGGCGTCGGTGGGGCAGCAGCGCGGCAACGCCGACGACGCGCTGATGCGGCGACTGCACGGCCCCGACTGGTGGGACAAGGCGGTCGCGCCGCGCGGCCGGATCCGCCGGCACGCCGCGATCACCACCGCCGGCGCCGCCGCCTGCGCCCTCGCCGTCGCCGGGCACCGCCGGGCGGCCACCGCCTGCGCGCTCGGCTGGGCCGCCGGGACCGCGGAGTTCGCCCGCGCCCGCATCGCGCCGGGACCGCGCACCCGCGACGAGGTGACCACCGTACTGGCCACCAGCGTCGTCATCCCGCCCGCCGCGACCTGGCACCGGCTGGCCGGGGCCTGGCGCCACCGCAACACCCCCGCCTGGCGGGAGGCGGACCGATGAGCCCGGTGCGGGCGGTGCTGTTCGACCGCGACGGCACACTGGTCCACGACGTCCCCTACAACGCCGACCCCCGCCTGGTGCGGCCCGTCGACGGCGCCCGCGAGGCGCTCGACGCGCTCCGCGCCCGCGGCATCCGCACCGGCGTCGTCACCAACCAGTCCGGCATCGCGCGCGGACTGCTCACCGAGGCCGACGTCCGCCGCGTCAACCGGCGCGTCGACGAACTCCTCGGCCCCTTCGACGTCTGGGCCGTGTGCCCGCACGGCCCCGACGACGGCTGTCCCTGCCGCAAACCCCGGCCGGGCATGATCCTGCGGGCGGCCGGCCGCATCCGGGTGCGCCCGGCCGACTGCGTCGTCGTCGGCGACATCGGCGCCGACGTGGAGGCCGCGCGACGCGCCGGAGCCCGCGCCGTCCTCGTCCCCACGCCTCAGACCCGCCCCGCGGAGACCGCCGCCGCGCCCCGGGTGGCCCCGGACCTCCCGGCCGCGGTGCGCCTGATCCTGACCACCCCGCCGTGGCACGAGCCCGCGTACGCGCCTGCGCCCGCCGGCCCGGCGGAGGAGGCGCCGCCGGAGGGCGCGGGTCCGGCCGCCACCGCCCCCGTGGACGCACCGCCACCGGACGGCGCACCGGGCGCCCCGGCCCCCGAAGCGCACGCCCGCCGGACCGGGCCCCCGACGGACGGGGGCCCGGCGGATCCGACGCCGGCCGCGGGCGGCGCCGACGGCGGGCCGGTGCGCAGCCGGGCACCGGACGTCCGCGCGGCCGGCGTGCGGCGCCCCGGTCACGGTCCGGGGCCGGACGTCCCGCCGGGCGAAGCGGGGCGCGTCCGGCGCCGGTCGCCGAGGTCCGGCACCGGGGCCGCCGGCGGGGCGGCCGCGGAAGGACGCCCCGCCGGCCCCGCTCCCGGCGCGGAGCGCCCGCCGTGCGGGAGGCCCGCGTGAAAGCCCTCGTCACCCGGCTCGACAGCTTCGGCGACGTGCTGCTCGCCGGGCCCGCCGTGCGGGCCGTCGCCGCCCGGGCCGACACCGTGACCCTGCTGTGCGGGCCGCACGGGGCGCCCGCCGCGCGGCTGTTGCCCGGGGTCGACGAGGTGCTCGTCTGGGACTCGCCGTGGACCGGGTTCCAGCCGCCCGAGGTCAGCCGGGAGGAGATCGACGCACTCGTCGACGCCGTCGACGCCGACACCGCGCTGATCCTCACCTCCTTCCACCAGTCCCCGCTGCCCACCGCCCTCCTCCTGCGCCTGGCCGGCGTCCGCTTCCTCGCCGCCGACAGCGAGGACCACCCCGGCTCCCTCCTCGACGTGCGCCACCACCGCGCCCCCCGCGCCCACGAGGCGGAGGCCGCGCTCGACCTCGCCGAGGCCGCCGGCTTCCCCCGGGTCGACGACGGACGGCTGCGGGTGCTCCCGCCGCCCGCGACCGGAGCGCTCACCGGCTTCGGGGAAGGGGAGTACGTCGTCGTCCACCCGGGCGCCAGCGTGCCCGCCCGCGCCTGGAGCCCCGACCGGTGCGCGCAGGCGGTGCGCGAACTCACCGCGGCCGGACGCCGGGTGGCCGTCACCGGCGGCGCGGGGGAGCGGGAGCTGACCGCGTACGTCGCCGGCGACCGGGCCGTCGACCTCGGCGGCCGCACCGGAGCCGCCGAACTCGCCGGCGTGCTCGCCGGGGCCGCCTGCGTGGTCACCGGCAACACCGGCCCCGCCCATCTCGCCGCCGCCGTCGGCACCCCGGTGGTGTCCCTGTTCGCGCCGGTCGTCCCCGCCGAGCGCTGGCGGCCGTACGGGGTGCCGCACGTGCTGCTCGGCGACCAGGACGCACCCTGCGCCGGGACGCGCGCCCGGAGCTGCCCCGTACCCGGGCACCCCTGCCTGGACACCGTGACCGCGCTCGACGTCCTCGCGGCGGTCGACAAGCTCGTGGAGGCGACATGAGGATCCTGCTGTGGCACGTGCACGGCTCGTGGACCACGGCCTTCGTGCGGGGCCCGCACACCTACGTCGTCCCCGTCACCCCGGACCGCGGACCCGACGGACTCGGCCGCGCCCGCACCTTCGACTGGCCCGACTCCGTCGTCGAGGTGCCCCCGGAGCGCCTTCGCGAGGAGGACATCGACGTCGTCGTCCTGCAACGACCGCACGAACTCGCCCTGGTCGACCGGTGGCTGGGACGCCGCCCGCCCCTGGTCTACCTGGAGCACAACGCCCCGCACGGGGACGTGCCCGACACCCGGCACCCCGCCGCGGACATCCCCGGCGTCACCCTCGTCCACGTCACCCACTTCAACCGTCTGATGTGGGACGACCGGGGCGTTCCCACCACCGTCGTCGAGCACGGCATCGTCGACCCCGGCCCGCTGTGGACCGGCGAACTCCCGCGCGCCGCCGTCGTCGTCAACGAACCGGTG
Organism: Streptomyces sp. 12E; assembly: GCF_055633275.1. Taxonomy (NCBI): domain Bacteria; kingdom Bacillati; phylum Actinomycetota; class Actinomycetes; order Kitasatosporales; family Streptomycetaceae; genus Streptomyces; species Streptomyces sp. 12E. The sequence continues at coordinate 6,070,016 of NZ_JBVNCJ010000001.1, forward strand.
CGGCGCGGTCGCACCACCGGCACCGACCTGCTGCCGGCCTTCGCCGACGCCGCGCCCCTCGATGTCTTCGGCATGCGGACCGAGGGCCTCGCCGGCCACCTCGGCCTGCCTCCCGACCGCTGCCGCTCGCACGAACTGACACAGGCGGAACTGCACGGGGCGCTGGCCCGCCGCCGCGTCTACGTCCACCCCGTGCGCTGGACCTCCCTCGGCCTGTCCCTGCTGGAGGCGATGCACCTCGGCATGCCCGTCGTCGCCCTCGCCACCACCGAGGTCACCGAGGCCGTACCGCCCGGCGCCGGTGTGGTGTCCAACCGCGTCGACGTACTGACCGACGCCGTACGGGACTTCGCCGCCGACCCGGCGCACGCCCGCCGCACCGGTGAGCGCGCCCGCGCGGCGGCGCTCGCCCGCTACGGGCTGTCCCGCTTCCTGGACGACTGGGAACGGCTGCTGAAGGAGGTGACCCGATGAGGGCCACCACGGTGTCCGGGCACACGGGCCCCCGCGCCGCACCCCCGCCCCGCGCCCGCCCCCGGCCGGTCCGCCGCGAGGGGCACGGCCGGGCCGTCCGGGCCGGGTGAGGAGCGGGTGCCCATGGACGCGGGGAGCGGGGCCGGGCCCGCACCGTCCGCACGACGGGACACCGCCGGCCCGCGGCCGCGGCTCCTGGTGCTGCGCGCCCTCGGGCTCGGCGATCTGCTCGCCGGGGTTCCCGCGCTGCGGGCGCTGCGGCGGGGGTTCCCCGGCCACGAAATCGTCCTGGCGGCGCCCGCCGGGCTCGCACCGCTCGCCGGGGCCACGGGAGCGGTCGACCGGGTGCTGCCCGCCTCCGCCCCCGGACGGGCCGTGCCCCGCGCCCTGGACTGGACAGGAGCGCCCCCGGACGTCGCCGTGGACCTGCACGGCAACGGGCCGCCCAGCCACCGCCTGCTGCAGGACCTGCGCCCTGTGCGGCTGCTCGCGTTCGCGCATCCCGGCGCCCCGGAGGTCGAGGGCCCGCCCTGGTACGCGGACGAACACGAACGGGACCGCTGGTGCCGGCTGCTCCGCTGGTACGGCGTCGACGCCGACCCCGCCGATCTGCTGCTGCCCCGCCCGCCCACCGCGTCCCCCGCCCCCGGCGCGGTCGTCCTGCACCCCGGCGCGGGAGCGCCCGCGCGCCGCTGGCCCGTGGAGCGGTACGCGACCGTCGCGGGGGTCCTGCGCGAGCGCGGGCTGCGGGTGGTGGTCACCGGGGGAGCGGACGAGGAGGACCTGGTGGCGCGGCTCGCCGAGGAGGCCCGGCTGCCCGGCACCGACGTCCTCGCCGGAGGCCTGCCCCTCGACCGGCTCCGCGCCCTCGTCGCCGGCGCCCGCGCCGTCGTCAGCGGCGACACCGGCATCGCCCACCTGGCGGTCGCCCACGCCACCGCGACGGTCACCCTCTTCGGCCCGGTCCCGCCCGCCCGGTGGGGCCCGCCCGCACACCCCCGCCACCTCGCCCTCTGGCACGGCCCGGAGGGCGACCCCCACGGCCGCCGCCCCGACCCGGCCCTGCTGCGCATCACCCCCGACGAGGTCCTGCGCGCCTTCGACCGGCTCCCGGAGAGGGAGATCCCGCCGTGACCGCCCCGCCCACGGGCCGCCGTCACCGGCCCGGACGCGCGCTGCCGGGGCCCGCCCCGGCGGCCACGGGGCGGCCGGCGCAAAGGAGGACGCACCATGACCGATCACCCGCGCCTCGGCGTCGTCATCGCCACCCGCGACCGCCGCGACCGGCTCGCCGTCACCCTCCGGCAGCTGCTCCGGCTGCCCGAGCGGCCCGAGATCCTCGTCGCCGACAACGCCTCCACCGACGGCACCCGCGCCATGGTCGCCCGGGACTTCCCCGGGGTGCGGACACTGGCACTGCCCGTCAACCACGGCGCCCTCGCCCGCAACCACGGGGTCCGCGCCCTCGACACCCCGTACGTGGCGTTCAGCGACGACGACTCCTGGTGGGCGCCGGGGGCCCTCGGCCGGGCGGCCGAGCTGTTCGACGCCCATCCCCGGCTCGGTCTGATCGCCGCCCGCACCCTCGTCGGCCCCGGCGCGGCCCCCGACCCGCTCAACGACGTCCTGGCCGGCTCCCCCCTCGGCCCGGCCACCGATCTCCCCGGCACCCAGGTGCTCGGCTTCCTCGCCTGCGGCGCCGTCGTCCGCCGCGACGCCCACCTCGACGCGGGCGGCTTCCACCGGCTGCTGTTCTTCGGCGGCGAGGAGACCCTGCTCGCCTACGACCTGGCGGCGCGCGGCTGGGGCGTCACCCACTGCCCCGACGTCGTCGCCCACCACCACCCGGCCCCCGCGGCCCGCCCCGGCCGCCCGGCGCTCCAGCGCCGCAACGCGGTCCTGACCGCCTGGCTGCGCCGCCCCGTCCCGTACGCCCTCGCCCGCACCGGGGCCCTCGCGGCCGAGGCGCGCGACGACGACCAGGCCCGGCGCGCCCTGCGGGAGGCCCTCGCCCGCCTGCCGGCGGCGCTGCGCGAGCGCAGGCCGCTGCCCCCGTACGTGGAACGGGCCGCCCGCCTGCTGGAACCGGAAAGGACGACCGTATGACCGACCCCCGTACGACCGTCGTCGTCATCACCCACAACCGGCGCCCCGAACTGCTGCGCACTCTCGGCGAACTCGCCGGGCTCCCCGAGGGGCCCCCGGTGGTCGTCACCGACAACGGCTCCACCGACGGCACCGCGGAAGCCGTCGCCCGCCGCCACCCGGACGTCCGCCTGCTGCGCCCCGGCCGCAACCTCGGCGCCGTCGGCCGCAACCTCGCCGTACGGGACGTCCGCACGCCGTACGTCGCCTTCTGCGACGACGACTCCTGGTGGTCGCCCGGCTCCCTGGCCGGCGCCGCCGACCTGCTCGACCGGCACCCCGCGCTCGGCTCGGTCACGGCGCGGATCATCGTCGAGCCGGACGGCACCGACGACCCGATCGTCCGCGAGCTGCGCGACTCGCCCGTCCCCGGCCCGCCCTGGCTGCCCGGCCCGGCCCTCGGCTCCTTCCTGGCCGCCGCGACCGTCCTGCGCACCGACGCCTTCCGCACCGCCGGCGGCTTCAGCCCGCGTCTGTGGCTCGGCGGCGAGGAGGAGCTGCTCGCAGCCGACCTGGCGGCCGACGGCTGGTGGCTCACCTACGCCGACCACCTGACGGTCCACCACCAGGCGTCGGCCGCGCGGGACGCCACCCTGCGCCGGACGCACGGCATCCGCAACACCCTGTGGTTCACCTGGCTGCGCCGCCCGGTCCGCCCCGCCCTGCGCCGCACCCTGGACCTGGCCCGCACCGTCCCCCGCGACACCGCCTCCCTGCGCGCCTTCGCCGAGGCCGCCGCGGCCCTGCCCTGGGTACTGCGCGAACGCCGGGTCCTGCCCCGCGAGGTCGAGTCCCGCCTGCGCCTCCTGGACCCCGCCCAGCGCACCTCCACGGCCCGCCGCTACATCGGCTGAACCCCGGCGCGCGTGGGCCCGGTCCGTGCTTCCCGGGCCTTCGCCCTCCCGCGGCTCCTCGTCGGCGGCCGTGCCGGCGTCCCGGCCGAAGCCCCCGGCGTCCTCGGTGTTCTCGGTGTTCTCGGCGTCCTCGCGGAGCCGGGCCCGGCGGGTGCCGTGCTTCTCGCCTCCGGACCTCCCGCCTCCGGGTTCGGGCACGACGCCCACCTTGCCGCGCCGGTTCCCCGCCGCCCGCGAGGGGGACGCTCAGCCGCCGCACCACCGGCACAGCAGCCGGAACGCCGCGAAGAGCGTGAGCGGCCACACCGCCGCGAAGGCCCAGATCGCCCACGGGGCCGAGGTGACGACGCCGGTCACCATCAGCGCGACGGACACCGCGAGCAGGACCGCCACGGTCCGGCCGTGCGGCCGCCGGAAGGCGGTCCGCGCCGGCGGACGCGTCAGGCCGGGACCCCGGCGGAGCCGGAAGGTGCGCAGCCGCCGGTCCAGGCGGCGGTCGCGGCGGAGCGCCCGTTCGATCTCGTCGAGGACGTGCTGCTCGTGCTCGGGAAGCCGACCGATGGACACCGTTCCTCCTCCGGCGACCGCTGGGGCAGAGGCGCCCGGGTGCCCGCCGCGCGCCCCGCCTAACCGGCGCCGGCGCGCGGCGCCAGCACCTCCACCAGCCGATCCGCCCCGTCCGGCACCCGCCCCTCGCGGAACGCGTCGCGCACCTGCCGGGCGGCCACCCGGCCCGAGGTCAGACACCAGTCCCACCACCGCTCCAGCCGGCGCGCGTCCAGCCGCTCGGCGGCCAGCAGCGCGGGCCAGCCGCAGGCGCGGGCCTGCGCGGTCACCTTGGCGCCGCCGGCCACCGGGTCGACCGCCAGCACCGGCGTGCCCGCCCGCAGCGCCAGCACCAGCCCGTGCAGCCGGTCGGTGACGACGAGGTCGAGCCGGGCCAGCACCGACTGCACCTGCGCCGGCGTCGCGCTCAGATGCCAGTCCCGGGTGTCCAGCCGGGTCTCCAGCTCCAGCCGGGCACAGTCCTTCCCGGCCAGCCAGCGCGTCACCAGCTCCGCGACCCGCTCGTGCCGCCGCCGCCCCCCGTACTCCCGCTGCCCCTGGGTGAGGATCACCCCGACCACGGGCCGCGCGGGCACCGCCGGGGCGCGGGCCGCCAGGTCCTCGGACGGCTCGCCGCCGGGGGCGTCCCGCGCGAGGACGCGGTGGAAACCGGTCACGGCCGCTCCGTCCGGGTCGATCACCGACGTCCCCACGGCGATCCGCACACAGTGCGCGAAGCGCCGGTGCAACTCCTCGACCTGCGGCCCGTGCAGCGGCCCGCACACGAACACCAGGTGCGAGTAGTCGCCGGGGCGCACGTCGTCGAAGTGCAGCGCCTCCGGCCGGAAACCGGGGCTCCACACGACGTCGTACGCCATCCCGGCGCCCCGCAGCACCTCCTCCACGCGGCGCAGCGCCAGCACGTCCCCGGCGGTCGCCTCCCCGTCGCGGAAGCTGAACCACCCGGTCAGCAGGACCCTGCGCGGTCCCGGTCGCCCTCGTGCGTCCACAGCGCGCACCGAGTGCCCGCTCCGGCGGGGCGCAATCGGCACCGCGCACCGGTGGCCGTCGAGGACGGCACCTGTCCGCGCCGGCCGCTAGCGTGCGGGCATGACGACGACGAAGCAGGTGCTCGGCGCACGGGCGCTGAACCGGGCCACCCTCGCACGGCAGTTGCTGCTGGAGCGCTCGCCGATGTCCGCCGGGGCCGCGGTCGGGCACCTGGTCGGACTCCAGGCGCAGAACGTCAAGCCGCCCTACTACGCGCTCGCCGCCCGCCTCGACGGCTTCACCCCCGAGGCGCTGTCCCGGCCGATGGCCGACCGGGCGGTCGCCCGCCTCGTCACCCTGCGCTCGACCATCCACACCCACACCGCCCGCGACTGCCTCACCCTGCGGCCGCTGGTGCAGCCCGCCCGCGAGCGCGAGCTGCACCAGTTCCGCAGCGGACTCGCGGGCGTCGACCTGGACCGGCTCGCCGTCCTCGCCCGGGAACTCGTCGAGGCCGAACCGCGCACCATGAAGCAGCTGCGCGAGGCCCTGCTGAAGGAGTGGCCCGACGCCGACCCGCAGTCCCTCTCCGTCGCCGCCCGCTGCAGGCTCCCCCTCGTGCAGATCACCCCGCGCGGGCTGTGGGGCCGCAGCGGCCAGGTCACGCTCACCACGGCCGAGCACTGGCTGGGCGGGCCCGCCGGGCCCGCGCCGGCGCCCGACGGCACCGTGCTGCGCTACCTCGCCGCCTTCGGACCGGCCTCCGTGAAGGACATGCAGACCTGGGCCGGCCTGACCCGGCTGCGCGAGGCCTTCGAACGCCTCCGCCCGGACCTCGTCACCTTCCGCGACGAAGCCGGCGTCGAGCTCTTCGACCTCCCGGACGCGCCCCGCCCCGGCCCGGACACCCCGGCCCCGCCGCGGTTCCTGCCCGAGTTCGACAACCTGCTCCTCTCCCACGCCGACCGCACCCGCGTCGTACCGCCCGAGCACCGGGGCCGCCACTGGCGGGGCAACACCGCCTACCGCACCCTCCTCGTCGACGGGTTCCTGGCGGGGCTGTGGCGGCTGGACGAACACGTCCTCGTCGTCGAGCCGTTCGGCCGGCTCGACGGGCGACAGCGGGCGGAGGTCGTCGCCGAGGGGGAGCGGATGCTCCGCGTGATGCACCCGGGGACGGCGCACGACATCCGCTTCGGGACCGTGCGGGAGTGAACGCGGGCATGGAGAGGGGGCGTTGCGGGCTGCTCGTGGAAGCCCGCAACGCCCCCTGGTCTGTCACCCGAGGGGTACTCAGGAGTCCATCGGGGTGTCCGTCACCCGTTGACCTGTGCCGTCACGTCCGCGGAGAACGTGGTCAGCCGGGTGTAGACGCCCGGGTAGCCGGCCGCCGCGCAGCCGTCGCCCCAGGAGGTGATCCCCGCCAGCCGGCCGCCGATCAGCAGCGGCCCGCCGCTGTCGCCCTGACAGGTGTCCACACCGCCGGAGGAGTAGCCGGCGCACACCATGTCGCCCTGCACGTACCGGCTGCCGTAGGAGCCGCGGCAGCTGGTGTCGGAGACGGTCGGCACGGTCGCGGTGCGCAGCTGGTTGGAGGAGCTGCCGTTGGAGGAGGTGGTGCCCCAGCCGATGATGCGGGCGGTCGTGCCGGCCGCGTACACCGAGGTGTCGGAGGAGGAGACGTAAGGCGCCGTGGTGTACGGCATCGACGTCGACAGGGTCAGCACGGCCACGTCGTCGCCCCGGGTGACGCTTCTGTAGCTGGGGTGGATCCATATCCGGCTGACTCTGGCGACCGTGCCGTCGGTGCCGTTGCGGTAGGTGCGCCCGCCGACCACGCGCACGCTGCTCGTGGTCTCGCCGACCATGCAGTGCGCGGCCGTGACCACCTTGGTGGGCGAGACGAGGGTGCCGCCGCAGAACTGGTCCTGCGAGGCGTCGGTGATCTGCATCATGAACGGGTACGCGGACGTCGTGGTCGTCGTACCGCCGACGATCGGCTGCGGGGCGGCGACGGCGGAGGGGGCGGCGATCAGCGCCGCCGCGGCCGCGGCGGTCGCCGCGGCGGCGGCGGCGGCCTTCTTGGCACGGGTGAGCCCGGACATGGGTCTCCTCACGGGTTGCCGGTGGGGATCGCGCGGGGTGGGGGTGAGCACGAGGGCCTCGGGACCGGCCCCCGTGTGCCCGGCGAGCGGCACGCCGTCACGCTACGACCCTGAGCGCGGCCGTCCCAATGAGGGAACCCCCTAGGGGACTTGGGGCAGGGAAAACCCTCGGTCGCCCCGATGGCGCCCCGCGGGGCTACGGGGTGCGACGGCCCGCCGCCAGGCGGACGATGTCGACCCGGGAGCGGATGCCCAGCTTGCGGTAGACCCGGGTGAGGGTCGCCTCGACGGTCTTCACGCTGATGAACAGCCGGCCGGCGATCTCCCGGTTGGTGGCGCCCTCCATCACCAGTGCGGCGACCTGGCGTTCCATCGCGGCCAGCCCGTCCAGGGCGCTCGGCGCGGCGGCGGGCACGGTCTCCGGCTCCGTGGGACCGGCGGCCACGGCCCGCTCCACCTGGCGCAGCCACGGCAGCGCGCGGCAGCGCCGGAACAGCCGGGCGGCCTCGTCGTACGCCCCCGGCGCCGGCCCGCGCAGCCGGGCCAGCGCGAAGGCGGCCCGCGCCTCCTCCAGGCCGTACCCCAGCTTGGCGAGCCGCTCCTGCGCCGACGCCAACCGTGCGTGCGCCGCCTGGTGTTCACCGCGCGCCGCGCGCACCAGCGCCTCGGCGCGGTCCAGCACCGCGAGGACGCTCGCGCGGTTCAGTCGCAGCGCGTGCACCCGTGTGACGTCGATGAGCTCCTGCGCCTCGCCGGGCTCGCCGATCCGCACCAGCGCCTCGGCGAGGTCGCCCTGCCAGCGGCCCCGCGCCGGGTCGCTGACGCCCATGCCGTGCTCCAGCTCCCGCACCCGGCGCAGCGAACGGACCGCGGCCTGCGCGTCCCCCGCCACCAACTGGGCGTAACCGAGGGCGGCCAGGGCGAGGGAGAGGTACAACTGGTCGCCGTCCACCTCGGCGTGGTCCGCCGCCTCGCGGGCCAGCGTCAGCGCCCGGTCCACGTCCCCGCCCGATGCCTCCGCGAGCGAGGCGAGCATGGCCGAGGCGCTCTCGCCGATCCCGGAGTCCCGCGCCAGCCGCAGGCTCTCGCGGGCCAGGTCCAGGGCCCGGCCGCAGTGCCCGAAGCGCAGTTCGGTGTCGGCGAGCAGCCGCGAGAAGTGCACCTCGCTCTCCACCATGCCGCGCCGCCGCGCCTCCCGCAGCAGCGCGGTGATGGCCGTACGGGCCTCGGGCAGCTGGTCGCTCATCAGCAGCCAGCGGAACCTCGCCATGGCGGCGCCGTTGTGGTGGCAGGCCACATCGGGATCCTGGGGCTCCTGGAGCGCCCGCCGGATGGTGGCGGGGGCGTCGGGGTGGCCCATCAGGGTCTCGGTGGACGACTGGAAGGCGAGCGCCATCAGCTCGGTGCGCCGGTCGCCGCCCCGCGCGGCCAGCTCCGCGGCGTGCGCGGCCTCCTGACGGGACGTGGCGAAGTCGCCGTCCACCACCACCTCCCGCCAGGCCAGCTGGTAGTGGACCAGTGCCAGCAGCCGGGGGTCGTCACCGGCGTCGGCCAGCACCTGCGGGAACACGGCGTCGACCTCGCCGAGCGCCTGCCCGGCCGCCTCGATGACCACCATCCACGCCCGCACCCGCTCCGCCGGCACCGTCGCCCGGGTCAGCACCTCGCGCGCTATGTCCCGGGCCAGGTCGGCCTCGCCGGCCGTGATCGCGTCCTCGGCGGCCTGGAGCCGCCGCTCGTCGGGGCCCGGCTCGCCGTCGGCCGGGGTGTGCCGGGCGGCGAGCAGCCCGAGCGAGGCGGCGACCGAGGGCGCCCCGCGGTCCCGGGCCAGCGCGGCGGCCTCGGCGAGCCGGGCCGCCACCTGCGGATCGGGGCCGGTGGCGGCCAGCGCCAGGTGCCGGGCCCGCTCGATGGGGTCGGAGGCCGCCGTGGACAGCGCCGTGTGCACCGCCCGCCGTTCCCCCGCCGGGGCCTCCGCGTACAGGGCGGCCGAGATCAGCGGATGCGCGAACCGCAGCGCCGGCTCCTCCGGGTCCGTCGCCAGCAGCCCCAGCGCGGCGGCCTGCGCCGTTTCCGCCTCGGCGTTCTCCCGGCCGGCCGCGTGCAGCAGCGCCAGGGTGGGACGGGCGCCCGCGCTGGCCACCAGCAGGGTGCGGCGCGCCTCGTCCGACAGCATCTCCAGACGGCTCAGCACCAGGGCCCGCAGCGAGGTCGGCACCGGCAGCGGCTCGCCCGGTCTGGGCCGGGCGGGGCTCTCGGCGAGGGCGCGGCCCAGTTCGAGGGCGAACAGCGGGTTGCCGCCGCTGGTGCGGTGGATGTCACGGGTCGTGGAGCGGGACAGACCGGTGTAGCCGCGGTGGTCGAGCAGCGCGGACACCTGGGTCCGGGAGAACGGGCCCAGCCGCACGGCGAGCGTGTCCGGCGGGCAGGCGCGCAGATGACGGTCGTACTCCTCGCCGTCCGTGCGCACCGCGCACAGCACCCGCACGGGGCTGTCGCCGAGCCGCCGGGCGGCGAAGCCGAGGAGTTCGGCGCTGGCGGAATCCAGCCACTGGAGGTCGTCGGCGACGACGAGGACCGGCCCCTCGGCGGCCAGCGCCCGCAGCGTCGACAGCACCGCGAGGCGCAGCGCCAGGCCGTCCCGCTGGAGGCTGGACTCGCCGCGCCCGGTGAGCGCCGACTCCAGGGCGGTGCGCTGGGCGGCGGGCAGCCGGGCGGAGACCCTGTCGAGGACCAGACCGAACAGATCGGCCAGCGCCAGGAACGGAAGATGGGATTCGGACTCCGTGGCCGAGCAGCGCAACACCGTCCCCGTCGCACCGGCGTTTTCCGCCGCAAGTGCCCGCAGCACGGTCGACTTTCCTATTCCCGCGGGGCCGTGCAGCAGCACGCTGCCCCCACGGGCCAGCTGCTCCCGGGCCTCGGAGTACAGCTCCTCCCGGCCTATGACCAGGTCGGGGCGGCACCTGGCAGACTCCTTGAAGTCCCGTCGCACGGTCACCGCTCCCTCCGTGTGGCGTGTCCTGGCCAATATTAGGCAACAGGCTCCTTAATTCCGGACGGACCGGGTAGTGAGGCAAATTACAGCGGTCCGGGCCGCGGTGAAATCCAAAGTCGTACCGCTGGTAATACCCGTCCTGGGAAAACACCGCAAACCCATGGCAACCACCCGTCCGGCGGGCCGCGACCACGGCCCGTCCCCGGGTCCGCACCCCGGCTCCCGCATCGCCGGCCGCGGGTACGCTTCGACGGTTCCGGCCGTCACCCCGGCCTCCCTCCGCGGCCCCCGTGCGGACGCACACCCCCGTCCGGGGGGTGGTGAGACCCGCATCACGGATTACACGATGGCGGGGAGCCGCCCGGCAATGGTCCGGCACGAGGAGGAGACATGACGACGGCGACGGAGGAGTTCCGCAGGGCCCGGGACTTCCTGCTGGAACACCGCGAGGACTACGCCACCGCCCACCGGGACTTCGTCTGGCCCCGGCCCGAGCGGTTCAACTGGGCCCTCGACTGGTTCGACGTGATCGCGGACGGCAACGACCGCACCGCGCTGCACCTCGTCGAGGAGGACGGGGGCGAGACCCGGCTGTCCTTCGCGGCCCTCGCCCGCCGCTCCGACCAGGTGGCCAACTGGTTCCGGCAGCGGGGCGTGGCCGCCGAGGACCGGATGCTGGTGATGCTCGGCAACCAGGCCGAGCTGTGGGAGACCGCCCTGGCCGCGATGAAGCTGCGCGCCGTGGTCGTCCCGGCCACCCCGCTGCTCGGCCCCGCCGACCTGCGCGACCGCGTCGAGCGGGGCCGCGTCCGCCACGTGATCGCGCGCGCCGCCGACACCGCGAAGTTCGACGAGGTGCCCGGCGACTACACCCGGACCGCGGTGGGGGCGGGGGCCGCCGACGACTGGCTCCCCTACGAGGACACCCACGGCGCCGCCGAGCACTTCGCGCCCGACGGGCCCACCCTCCCCGACGACCCGCTGATGCTGTACTTCACCTCCGGCACCACCGCCCGCCCCAAGCTGGTCGAGCACACCCACACCTCGTACCCGATCGGGCATCTGGCGACCATGTACTGGATCGGCCTGAAACCCGGCGACGTGCACCTCAACATCTCCTCGCCCGGCTGGGCCAAGCACGCCTGGTCCAACCTGTTCGCCCCGTGGAACGCCGAGGCGACCGTCTTCCTGCACAACTACACCCGCTTCGACGCGTCCCGCCTGATGGCCGAGATGGACAAGGCCGGCGTCACCACGTTCTGCGCCCCGCCCACCGTGTGGCGCATGCTCATCCAGGCCGACCTGGCACAGCTGCGCACCCCGCCGCGCGAGGTCGTCGCCGCCGGCGAGCCCCTCAACCCCGAGGTCGTCGAGCAGGTCCGGCGCGCCTGGGGCGTCACCGTCCGGGACGGCTTCGGCCAGACCGAGACCGCCGTCCAGATCTCCAACAGCCCCGGCCAGGTCCTCAAGGCCGGTTCCATGGGCCGTCCCGGTCCCGGCTACCGCGTCGAGCTCCTCGACCCGGTCTCCGGCGCCCCCGGCGCCGCCGAGGGCGAGATCGCGCTCGACCTCTCCGACCGCCCGGTGGGCCTGATGACCGGCTACCACGGCGACCCGGACCGCACGGCCGAGGCGATGGCCGGCGGCTACTACCGGACGGGCGACATCGGCTCCCGCGACGAGGACGGGTACATCACCTACGTCGGGCGCGCGGACGACGTCTTCAAGGCGAGCGACTACAAGATCAGCCCCTTCGAGCTGGAGAGCGCCCTGCTGGAGCACGAGGCGGTCGCCGAGGCGGCCGTCGTGCCCGCCCCGGACGAGCTGCGGCTGGCCGTCCCCAAGGCGTACATCGTGCTCGCGGAGGGCTGGCGGCCCGGCCCGGACACCGCGAAGGTGCTCTTCGAGCACTCCCGGGAGGCGCTCGCCCCCTACAAGCGCGTCCGCCGCCTGGAGTTCGGCGAGCTGCCCAAGACCGTCTCCGGCAAGATCCGCCGCATCGAGCTGCGCGAGGCCACGGCCGCGGGCTCCACCGACGAGTACCGCGAGGAGGACTTCCGGTGACCGGGCCCTCCCGGGCGCCCGGGACCGGCGGGACCCCGCTGCTCGGCGGCGCCCTCGGCGCCGGCCCCGGCCGGGCGGTCGCCGCGTGGCCCGACCGCGAGGCCCTCGGCGACGGGCGCCGCGGGAGGCCGGCGACGTGCTCGCGCACGGCGTCGTGGCAGCCGGGGAAGTCCTGCCCCTCTGCCGGTCCGATCGTCAGCCGGGCAGTGTGCCGGCCGTCCCGGCGGTGCGCGGAACGTCCGCGCGCATGCACACGCGCGGCCACCGGTCGAGCCCGTGCGCGGCCTCCTCGGCGCGGATCCGGCGCAGTCCGGGAGTGAGTTCGGGCTCGCTCAGGGTGCGGAAGCCGAGGCGCGCGTAGTACGGGGCGTTCCACGGCACGCCGGCGAACGTGGTCAGCGTCAGCGCGGTCAGGCCCCGCTCGCGGGCGTGGGCGGCGGCGTGGGCGAGCAGGGCGCGGCCCACGCCCCGGCGGGCGGCGCGCGGGTGGACGGAGACCTGCTCCACGTGGAGCGCGTCGTCCACGGGGTCGGCGATCAAGTACGCCACGGGCCGGCCCCGTTCGTCGGTCGCCACCCAGCAGCGGCCCGCCCGGCGGTGGCGTTCCAGCACGTCCAGGGCGGGCGGCTCGTCGTCGGCGACGTCCGGCATGCCGAGGTCGCGGAACGGGGCGCCGGCGGCCCGTTCGACGTCCTGGAGGGCGGGCAGTTCACCGGGTTCGGCGGGGCGGATGCGCATCCGCCGAGTATCGGCGACCGGTGGCGGGCGCGTCGCCGGGATTTCAGGCCCCGTCGGTGTCCAGGGCCTCGGCGGGAGCGTTCACCGGCTGCGGGGCGCCGGTGAGGTCGAGCAGGAACAGCGGGACGTCCAGGGCGTCGGCGCGGGCGCGGGCCTCCTCGGTGTAGCCGGCGGCGGAGAAGTACAGGCACGCGGCGGATTCCGTCAGTGCCGTCAGCCACAGGCACTCCACGTCCCGCGGGGTCGCCGGACGGGCCGACGGGGCGACCCGGGCGAGGACGCCGCGGCCCGCCAGCTCGACACCGGGCGGGGAGTGCCGGCCGGTGCGGCGGACGTCCTCGTGGCCGAGCCGGCGCAGGTGCAGCACGGCGGCCGTGACCGCGTCCCGCGCGGTGGGGACGACGGGGGCCCCGGGCCGCTCCGCCGGGACGGACCCCCGCGGTCCGGCCACCGGGATCCGCAGCACCGTCCCGCACGGGCACCCCAGTTCCGGCCGCGGCCACTCGCCCCGGAACCCGCAGCGCCCGCACCGCACGGTGACCCACTCCTCGTCCCAGGCACGGTGCCCGACCGGGCCGGGCACCCCGTCCGGATCCAGGGCCGGGGCGACGGGCGCGCCGCACGCGCAGGGATACGACGGCGCCGTGTAACGGTGCGAACGCCGGCAGCCGGGACAGCGCACCGGCAGGCTCTCGGGCATGGCACCCCTCCCGTGGTCCGAGGACGGCGTCCATCGTCCTCCACCGGCCCGCCGCGTGTCCGGCACTCGGTCCTCTCCTGACGGACCGCCCCTCGCCGTACCGTCCCGGGGAGCGGTCGCACACGCCCGCCCGCACCGGTCGCCGTGGGCCCGGTTCCGTGGACCGGCTTCCGGCCCCGTGCTCAGTCCGAACCGCCGCCTCCGCCTCCGTCGCTGCCTCCGCCGCCCCCTCCGTCTCCTCCTCCGCAGTAGAGGTGACCGCCGCTGCCGCCACCGCGCAGCGAGGGGCGGAGCAGGCGCTTCTCCCGCAGGTTCACCCGTTCGGTCAGCCCCGCCCGGAGGGCGAAGCGCGGTACGAGGACTCTCAGGGCGGGTTTGCCGTGCAGGGCGACGGCGAGCAGTTTCCGGTCGTCGGGCAGGGCGTGCCGGCTCGACGGGACCGGGAACGCCTTCCGCAGGACGCTCACCCGCCGGCGGGCGGCCCTGGTCGGCCTGAGCAGCGTGGCGCGCAGCATCCCCGCCTCCGCCAGCCCGACCCGCACCTCGGCCAGCGCCCAGCGGACGTCCGGGTGCCGGAGCAGCTCCCGTATCTCGGAGGGCTCCTCCAGGCAGTGGTGGACCGCGCTCTCCAGGTACAGCGCGCGCACCTCGCCCGTGAGGGCGTCCGCCCGCCCCACGGCGACCTCGGCCGCCACGTCGAGGGAGACCCCCGGCGGCGGAAGCGGCGGCAGGGCCCGTCCCGCCTCCCCGTCGACCGCCCGTACCGTGCCCGGCGCGCCCGCCTCGACGGCGCCCCGCAGGTGCAGGGCGACGAGGGCCACCGTGACCGCGGCGCGCGGACCGCCGACCAGCAGGGCGATCTCGTGCGGCGTCCCCCGGACGCGCCCGGTGTCGGTCATGGCGGGACCCCCCTTCGGCAGGGGCCCGCCGCCCCCGTGCCGGCGGGCCCCGTGTGCCGGGAGTGTGCCCGCGCCAGGGGGCGGTCGAAGCCTTCCGGGGCCGTCTTCAGAGGTTCGCTTGAGGGTTCCGTAGCCGGGCTACGGCCGATGCCGTACCGGCGCTCAGGTCGTCTCGTGGTGCTCGGACAGCCCCGGCCAGTCGTCGGGGCCGCCGCCCTGCCACTCGATCAGGTCCGTCCCCTCGACGTCGGTGACGTACAGGTCGGCCAGCCGCAGGATCTCGCCCACGTCGTCGGCGTGCGTGGCGATGCCCAGCGTGTCGTCGCCGGAGGTGACCCGCCGGGAGCCGTCCAGGGCCGGGGCGTGCACCACGATGTGCGGATGCTCCGTGGAATGTGCCATGCCCCCAGGCTGCTGCGCACCGGACGGATCCGCACCCCGGACGCCCCGGGGGCACGGGGTGCGGGGCTCGGGAGCGGGCCGGGGTCCGGGGCCGGGAGGGACGGCCATCAAGGACGGGAAGGACCCGGCCACGCCATGAGGTTGGCGAACAGTTCGGCCTGTTCGATCGCGTCGTCCAGCGCGTGGTGGGTGTGCCGGCGCCGGGACAGCAGCTCACGGGGCATGGCGCCCTTCGCCACGGCCCGCAGCGGCAGCCCCGCCTTGGTGGCGTACAGGGTCTTCATGTCCAGACAGCCCGAGTGCCCGAAGGGACTGGAACCGGTGAAGCGGATCAGGTACCAGTACAGGAACGTCCAGTCGTACGACGCCGGGTAACCACACATCACCGGCTGGGAGCCCACCGCCGCCTCACGCACCCAGTCGGCGAACTCCCGCATCGCCAGGGCCGGCTCGACACCCTCGGCACCGAGCCGGTCCCGGTCGAGGCCGCTCACCGCCAGTGCCTCGGGCACGAACTCGGCGCTGATCGGCCGCAGTTCCCGGTAGAACGTCCGTTCCTCGGGGTCGGCCGCCCGGAACCCGTCGGCGTCCTGCACCCCGGCGACGGACGCGCCCAGGCTCAGCATGGAGTACGGTCCGGGAATGGGCCCGTCGGCCTCGATGTCGACGGAAACGTACAGACTGGGTTTGACGCGTCGTGGGGCCATGGAACGCAAGGATCGCAGGCCGGGACGTGCTGCCGCATCCGAGATCCGCCGCCGGTCAGGCCGCCCGGGCCGCCGCCACCTCCGCCCGCAGCCGGGGCAGCAGCTCGTGGTACACACCCGGGCACAGGGTCCCGCCGTAGTCCTTGTGGCCGTGGAGCCGCGCGGAGGGGATGCCGTACCGCGCGCACACGTACGCGCACAGCCTCACCAGGACGTCCCACTGCGCCTCCGGCGGCACCGCGCCCGCGTGGTAGGCGCCCTCGCAGGCGATGCCGACGGCCTGCTCGTTCTGCCCGGAGGTGTGGGAGCCGAGCACGAAGTCCCGGCCTCCGGTGAGCGCCCGGAGGCTGCCGTGCCGGCCCTCGGTGATCCAGCCGCCCCGGCTGACCAGGAAGTGGTAGCCGGTGTCGACCCAGTCGTTCTTGTCCAGGTGCAGGTCCTGCACCCAGTGGGCGTGGGCGTGCGCCCGGGCGCGGGAGAAGTCGGAGCTGTTGGCGCTCACCGTGTGGTGGACGACGATCCGGCTCGGCCGGTAGGGCAGGAGGCCGACGGCCCCCCGCGGGGGACGGGCGCCCCAGGCCGCGGTGGAGTCGACGTCCGGCTCCATGGCGTCGGCGTCGCGTGCGTGCGCGGTGCCCGGCAGGGCGGCGGCGGCGGCCAGAGCGGCCGCGCCGGAGAGCAGGAGACGACGCCGGAGGGCGCTGTGAGGATGCACGTCACTCCTCGTGAGGAGGGGAGGGGAGAGGGCGGCGGCGGACGACCGCCGGCCCCACCGTGTGATCGCGTGTGCGTCGGGGCCCATGACCTCACGTGTTGTTGGCGAGCGCCAGCAGCCGGTCGCGGGAGCCGTTGAACTTGTCGCGGTCCACGTTGCCCGAGACGCCGGGGACCGAGCCGGTGCTGGTGTACTGCCACACCGTCCAGGTGGGGAAACCGCTCGGGATGGTCGGCGACGCCGCCGAGGTCCAGTGCGCCACCCACAGCGGGCTCTTGGCCGACATGCCGGTCCAGTTGCCGGTGCAGGTGTTCCACCAGCTCGCCGTCGTGTAGATGACGACGTCCCGGCTCGTGCGCGCCTTGTACGTGGTGTGGAAGTCGTTGATCCAGGTGCGCATCTGCGTCGTGGACAGGCCGTAGCACATCGCCCCGTACGGGTTGTGCTCGATGTCCAGGACGCCCGGCAGGGTGAGGTTGTCGCGCGACCAGGCGCCGCCGTTGGCGGCGAAGTAGGTCGCCTGGGCGGCGCCGCTGGAAGTGTTGGGGAGCGCGAAGTGGTACGCGCCGCGGATCACGCCCGCGGCGTGCGCGGCGGGGTAGTTGGTGTTGAAGCGGGGGTCCGTGTAACCGGTGCCCTCGGTCGCCTTCATCCAGGCGAACTGGATGCCGGCGTTGCGCACCGAGGTCCAGTCGATGCCGCCCTGCCAGTTCGAGACGTCGATGCCCTGCACGCCGCCGGTGGAGGCGAGCGGGTCCCGCGTCGGGACCTCGGCGGGAACGCCCTCGTGGATGCGGGCGCCGACGCCCATGTAGGCCTGGCCGGGCTTGATGTCGAGGGGGCGCGGGTCGGGCTGCGGCGCGGCGTTCGCGCCGCCGACGGCGGTGGCCGTGAGCGTCAGCGCGGCGCCGAGGACGCCGAGCGCGGTGGCCGCCCGTCTTCCGGGGCGGGGGACGTGGGGGAGAACCTGCATGGGACTTGCCTCCTGGCACACGTGGGGATGAGAAGGAGGTGACGTCGGCCGCTGCCACCTGGGCAGTTCCGTACTTTTTTGATGTGCGCGCGTCATTAATTACGCACGTGGATGCACGGCCTTGAAGAGTTTCCTGTCCTCTCCGGTGGTCTGGCCCACTGTAGGAGTGGAGAGCCAGGAAACTCGGGAGCCGAAAGGAGGAAACTTTCATCGGATGAAAACAGAACCGGGCCCCGGTTCCCCGGAGCCCGGCCCGGAACTCAGTTCCTTCGCTCCTGCCGGCGCGCCCCGAGCGTCAGCGCGGCCAGCCCCAGCGCACCCGCGGCGATCGCGGTTGCCACGCGGAAGGCCAGCTGGTACCCCTCGGCCGTCGCCGGCACCACCCCGGTGCCCTCGGCGAGCAGCCCGTCCGTCCGGCTCGACGCGAGCACCGAAAGCGCGGCGAGGCCCAGCGAACCGCCCACCACCTGAGTGGTGTTGAACAGTCCGGAGGCGAGCCCCGCGTCCTCCTCCCGCGCCCCCGACATGGCGAGCCCGGTCAGTGCGGGCATCGCGGCGGCGAACCCCACGGCGAGCAGCAGCATCGGCGGCAGTACGTCCGTCACGTACACGCCGCCCACGGGCGCCCGGCTCAGCAGCGCCATTCCGGCGGTGATCAGCACCAGCCCGGACAGCAGCACACGGTAGGCGCCGAACCGGCCCACGACCCGCGCGGACAGACCCAGCATCAGCACGCCGATCGCGACCGGCACGGGCAGGAAGGCGAGGCCGGTGGCCAGCTCGCCGTACCCGAGCACCCGTTGCAGATACAGCGCGCCGATGAACTGGAAGCCGTACATCGTCGCGATCATCAGTACTTGCACGGCGTTCGCCCCGCTCAGCAACCGGGAACGGAACAGGCCGAGCCGCAGCAGCGGACGCGCGGCGCGGGCCTGGCGGAGGGTGAACGCCACGAACAGCGCCAGGGCGAGGGCGGACAGGAGCAGGGTGTGGACCGGGCTCCGCTGACCGGTGCCGACGATGACGTACACGGTGAGCATCAGCGCGCCGGTGATCAGTGCGGCCCCCGGATGGTCGGCGCCCCGCCCGGC
The DNA here is from genome assembly GCF_055633275.1 of Streptomyces sp. 12E. Lineage (NCBI taxonomy): Bacteria > Bacillati > Actinomycetota > Actinomycetes > Kitasatosporales > Streptomycetaceae > Streptomyces > Streptomyces sp. 12E. The sequence continues at coordinate 6,088,417 of NZ_JBVNCJ010000001.1, forward strand.
CCCCGTACCGGGGTCCGGGCGGTCGGGGGCCAGTACGCGGACCGCCGCCACCAGCGCGACGACACCGATCGGCAGGTTGATCAGGAAGATCCAGTGCCAGCCCAGTGCCTGCGTCAGCGCCCCGCCGAGGAACGTGCCGAGCGCTCCGCCCGCCGCTCCCACGGCGCTGAACACCGCGATGGCCCTGGCCTGCTCGCGCCCCTCGGGGAAGAGCGCCACCAGCATCCCCAGCACCACCGCCGACGTCATGGCCCCGCCGACGCCCTGGACGGCGCGTGCCGCGATCAGTACGCCCTGGTCGTTCGCCACCCCGCACAGCACGGAGGCCGCGGTGAACACGGCGAGCCCTGCCGTGAACATCCGCTTCCGGCCGATCAGGTCGCCGAGCCGGCCGACGAGCAGCAGCAGGCCGCCGAACGGGATGAGACAGGCGTTGACGACCCAGGCCAGCCCCGGCGCGCTGAAGCCGAGGTCGCCCTGGATCGCCGGCATGGCGACCGTGACGATGTTGCCGTCCAGAATCGTCATCAGCGTCCCCGCACACAGCACGGCGAGAGACGCCCAGCGGGAGTACGTTCGTGGCGGTGCCGACGGTGCCGGTGACGCGGTCGAGGTGGACATGGTGGGAAGCCTCCGTCTGCTGCTGCCTGGACCCCATGGGTGCACGACTTGTAACGGGGGACATCGTGGGTGACCATCGGGGTGGCTGTAAGGAGGCAGTTCGATGTCCCAGAGGAACACCGGTGTTACTCCGCAGGTGGTGAACGCGCACGCGTGCCCGGTGCGGGAAGTTCTTGACAGGGTCTCCGGAAAATGGAGTGTGCAGATCCTGGTGGCGGCGGCGCACGGCCCCATCCGCTTCACCGAACTGGAACGCGGCATCGAGGGCATCAGCCGGCGCATGCTGACCCTCACCCTGCGCAACCTGGAACGCGACGGTCTGGTCAGCCGTACGGTCCACGCGACGGTGCCGCCGAAGGTGGAGTACGAACTCACACCGGTGGCCCGCGAACTGCACGAGACGCTGCTGCGGCTGACGGACTGGGCCGAGCGCCACCGGGTCCACATCGCCGAGTCGCGGGCGGCCTACGACACCGAGCACGCCCGCGAACCCGCCGACGCGTAGGTTCTACAGCCCTAGCGGGCCCGGGTCCTTCGCCAGGTCCCGGAAGACGCCCCGCGGGTCCGGTACGAGCTTGCGCCGCTCGAGGTCCAGCAGGCCGCCGACGGCCGTGATCTCGGCGGCCACGGTGCCGTCCGCCTTGGTGATCGTCTGCTCGATGGTGAAGACCTTGCCGCCGCTCCAGGTGAAGGTACAGCTCACGTCGGCCTCGTCACCGGCGAGCAACTCCCGCTTGTAACGGATGGTGGTCTCCAGGGCGACCGGCCCCACGCCCTGGGAGATGAGCCCGGACTGGCTGATCCCCGCCTCCTGGAGCAGCGACCAGCGGGCGTGCTCGGCGTAGTTGAGGTACACGGCCTGGTTGAGGTGCCCCTGCACGTCGGTCTCGTATCCGCGCACGGTCACCCGGACGGAAAACGGCTCGCTCATCGCGTCTGTCCCCTTCACGTCTGCTCGGTCCGGTGCATCACCCACCGATCCTGGCACGCACCTCACACCCGGCGCGGGGAGGCCAGCAGATAGCGCGCCCGGGTCCTCGGCTCCGTGTACTCCCCGACCTGCCAGCCGGCCCCCTCCAGCGTGGCCGCGCAGGCCCACAGCGCGGTGCCGTCCGGCTCGTACACGGCGACCGCCTCCGGCTGCGGGGTCTCCCGCACCCGGTAACCGCCCTCGCCGTCACCGGCCGGGCGATGCCCGGCGGCCTCCAGGGCGAGCGCGGCGGCCTGCACCAGATGCGTACGCTCCCAGCCGCACGGCCGGTCGGTGGCGCCGTCGGGATTGGTCATCCGGCGCAGCTCCAGCATGCCCTGCCAGGCACCGCGCACCTCCCGCAGCCGGGCGGGGCCCGACTCCGGAGCGGGGTGTTCGCCGCCGACGCGTGCGGCGAACACCCCGGTCGCGGCCGGTCCGCCCGTTTCCGCCGGGGCGGGCTCCGGTTCCGGCTCCGCCTCCCGTATCCGGTGCCCCGCCGGGGTCAGGAAGTGGTCGTGCGGCGGCCTCGGATGCCGGAACGCGAGCCCGCGCTTCACCAGCGCGGCGAGCTGCGCCGGCGTACCCCTCAGCCGCCCCGTGCCGGGATCGGCGGCGTCGACGAGGCGGCGCTGCGCGGCGGTGAGCGGCGGTGAGCGGTCGGGTCATCGTCGTCCCGAGGCGTAGGGGAGGAAGGCGGTCCACTGGTGGGGGGCGAAGGTGAGGCGGGGGCCTTGTATGTGCTTCGAGTCGCGGACGTGGATGGTTTCGGGGGCGAAGGCGACCTCTACGCACTCCGGGCCGTCGTTCGTGCTGTAGCTGCTCTTGAACCACTCCAGCGCGGGACCGTTCCCGGACGGGCGGTTGGTCATCATGTCTCTCCCAGCACTTTCTCGATAAAGGCCAGCGACTCACGCGGTGTGAGGGCCTGGGCCCGGATGATGCCATAGCGGATCTCGAGGAGTTGGATCTCCTTGGGGTCGGAGATCAGCCGATTGACCAGCTGGACCTCGACGTGGCCCACAGTGGCCCCCTCCTTCAGCCGCAGCAGTTGAAGCGCCCCAGCAAGCCCCGCGTGGTCCTCGCGGTCCGTGGGCAGCACCTGGATCTCCACGTTCCGCCGCTGACCGACCTCCAACAAGCGTTCGAGCTGTTTCCGCATCACCATTCTGCCCCCGAGCGGGCGGCGCAGCGTCACCTCTTCCTGGACGAAACCGAAGACGGGAGCGGGCTGCTGGTCGAAGACCCTCTGACGCGCCAAGCGGGCCTCGACCAGCTCGTCCACCTGCTCCTCCGTGTACGGAGGCCGCCGCATGCCGTAGATGGCCCGTGAGTACTCCGGTGTCTGAAGCAGGCCGTGCACGACGTGATTGGCGTAGGCGCACAACTCGACCGCATCTTCCTCCAGTTTGGCCAAGTCCCGGACCTTCTTCGGGAACCGGGCCTTCGCCACATCGTTCTTCAGCCCCGAGATCAGCCCGTCCGCTCCGAGGACCCGGTCCGCCGCGTCGAGGAATTCCTCCATCGGGGCCCGGCGTCCGCGCTCGACGGACGAGACCTGTTCCTCGCTGTACCCGATGTGCGTGCCGAGGGCGGCCTGGGTCAGCCCCGCCCGCTCCCGGCACATCTTGATGACCCGCCCGACGGTCCGCAGGACGGCCGCCGACTCCTCGTCCGCCCCGTAAGGTTCCACGCTCATGTCCCCACACCTCCGTGGGTCCAACACACGGCAGGTGCGGGACGTCACGCGTCACGACCCGGACAGGCCCGGACACCTTCCGTACGACGCTCCCGGGTACGGCCGCCCGGGCTGTTCACGACGGAGCCGGGTGACCACGCTGAGCGACATGAACGTCGAGATCGCCCCCGTGGACGAACACACCGGCCCCATCCGCCACTTCCGCATCCGCCTCTCGGCCACCGCCCGGGGGGCCCGGCTCGCCCGCCACCTGACGGCCGGACAACTCGCTTCATGGGGCCGGCCGTACGACTCCGAGGGCAACCGCACGGCGTCACTGCTGGTGGCCGAGCTCGCCACGAACGCCGTGCGGCACGGGCGGGCACGGGGCCGCGACTTCGTCCTGCGCCTGACCCTGTACGCGGAGGACGCCACGCTCCGCATCGAGGTCACGGACGCCCGCCCGGACCGTCGCCCGCCGGTCCCCGGCACGCTCACCCCGGTCGACCCCGACACGGAGTCCGGCCGCGGCCTCCTCCTCGTCGAGGCCCTGTCCACCCACTGGGGCGCGACCGCCGGGGACCCGTACACCAAGACGGTGTGGTGCGAAGTCCCGCTAGGGTGACGGCTGCTGAGGAGCCGGTCGAAGGGGCAGCGGGCAATGGGCGTGGTGGAGAGCTGGTCCCGCGTGATGAGTCTGCTCCGGGAGCACGCCCCGGCCGACCACGCGGATCTGCCCGGGCCCGCCACTGAGGAGGTGCTCGCGTCCGCGGAGGAGCGGATGGGTCTCTCCTTCCCCCAGGACTTGCGGGCGTGGCTGCTGCGGAACAACCTGGATCTCCCCGAGGAGGACGTGGACGACGACGTGCAGTGCTGCGGCTTCGCCGGGTTCCCGGACGAGGGGAGCTTCTTCCTGGGTGTCCGTGCGATGGAGAGGCTGTACGCGAACCGCGTGACGCCCGTGGGCTTCGACCCTCCGGACCAGCCGGACAACCCCTTCTGGCGCAACGAGTGGATCCCGTTCCTGTCCGACCAGGACGGCTGGTCGGGGAAGTTCATCGACGCGCGGGACGGCCGCATCGGCAGATGGTTCGTGGGTGAGATCACGATCACGGGCGAGTACGAGAACCTGGCCGACTACTTCGACTCCCTGGCGCGGACACTGACCAGAATCGTCGACGGGAGTTACCCGGTGTGCCGGGTGTCCGAGGGCCGCCTCGTCTGGTCGTGACCACCTGCACACCATGGAAGCGAGCAGATGCGTCCACCCGCTGAGGCCCCTCGGCTCGGTGTTCGACTTCTGACGCTCCTGACGAGGGTTCCGTCGGTCACGACGAGGTGGCTCTCCGGTTCGGTGCCGTCGTCCGGGATCCCGGTCGTCGTCTCCAGGAACTCCACGACCGCGGCTCCGGCAATCTCCCTGCTCACCGCGCCCGTCTGCGTGGAAGCGGTCGCGCCTCCTACCGACAACGCAGTCGGGACAGAGCCCGAGCCGGGAGGCGAAGGGTTCCCTCGGTCTCCGGGAGTAGGTCCTGCGCCTCAGGCGTGGTGCGGCGCCGCTGGCTAGGGTCGATCATCATGGGAACCACGGAGACTGTTCATCGCGGCACGGCGGAGCGGGTGCGCGACGTTCTCGAGCGGCTCGGTACCGAGCGGGACGTATGGCTGTCGACGGCTCACCCTGATCACGGTCCGCACCAGGTGCCGTTGTGGTTCCTGTGGGACGGGCGTGCGATGTGGATGTGCACCGGCGCCACCTCCGTGACGGCGCGGAACGTCCGCACGGAGCCGCGCGTACGTCTGGCGCTGCCGGACTCCTTCGACGTGGTGCTCCTCCAGGGCGAGGCGGAGTGCTTCCCGGACCGGGAGGTGCCCGACGACGCGGCGGAGGCGTTCGCCGACAGGTTCGGGTGGGATCCACGCACGGAAGAGGATCCCTATCTGTACATACGCGTGGTCCCGAGCACCGTGCGCGCCTGGCGCGGCGAGCCGGAACTGCGCGGAAGAGTCGTCATGCGTGACGGAACGTGGCTGGAGTGATTCCTCGGGGCGGTGGCCTCGCCTCGGTGGTCCGCACGGCGTGATCCACTCATGGTGGCCGTGCCGTTCGCCGCGGCCCGGAAGCCCACCGCCGTGCTCGCGGGCCTGGTCCTGCCCGGACCGGGAGCGCGCGGCACACCGACGACGCCCCGGTGCCCCCGTCCGATGCTTCACGGGAGCACCACGAGGACCGACTTCCGTTCTACGTACGGGAGAACGGCGCCCAGCGGGAGAGCCCGAAGCCGCTGCCCTCGCGGCGGATCTCGAAGGCGCCGTGGCCGGGCAGGTGGGCGGGGAGCACGAGGGCGTTGTGGTCGGCCGCGTAGGCGAACATCCGTGCCCGGCTGGCGCGGGCGCCGTCCTCGTCCTCCTCGAAGCAGCTGTTGAGGTGCGGCTCGTGGATCTGGATCGCGCCGTGCAGCAGGTCACCGGCGAGAACCGCCCGGTCGCCCCCGGACTCGAGGTGGACGACCGAGGAGCCCGGAGTGTGCCCGGGTGCGGGCTCGAGCCGGAGGTCGGCGTCGATGACGTAGGAGTCGTCCCAGGTCGTGACGAGCCCGGCGTCGATCACCGGCTGGACGCTGTCCTCGTAGACGTTCTGGTTCCCCCGGCCGAACCGGGTGCGGTGCAGGTTGTCGGGGTGCCAGTACGTGACGTCGGTCCGCGGCATCAGATACGTCGCGTTCGGGAAGGTGGGCACCCAGTCGCGTCCGTCGAGGCGGGTGTTCCAGCCGACGTGGTCGTCGTGCAGGTGCGTGTTGACGACGAGGTCGACGTCCTCCGGCTCGATGCCGGCCGCGGCGAGGTTCTCCAGGTAGTTCGTGTTCAAGTAGGACCAGATCGGTTGCAGCGGACGGTACTTGCCGTTGCCCGCGCCGGTGTCGATCAGGATGACCCTGCCCTCGCTGCGCAGCACCCAGGACTGGGTGGCGACGCGCGTCAGGTCGGTGCGGGCGTCCCAGTGGTCCGGGTCCAGCAGGGCGGCGTGCCGCTGCCATTCCTCCGGACTGCTGCCGGGGAAGAACACGTCGGTCGTCATCGGCGAGACGTCGGAGAACTCGATGACGCGCGTGATCTCGACGTCTCCCAGTCTCATCGTGGTGACCCGGGGCGCGGTCGGGGTGGTGGGCATGTGTCTCCCTCGTTCGGAGCGGGGGCTGTGACGCGGCTTTCGCCACAGGTCGTGCCATCGACTCTGCGGGCCCCCGGCCGGGGCGACCAGCCCCGCCCCTGCCTACCCCTGACAGGTGCAGGCTACGGGCGTCGCCGCCGCGCATACTGGGCCCATGGACCGCAGATCACCGCTCGGCGCGTTCCTGAGGGCGCGGCGGGCGCGGTTGAGCCCGGACGACGTCGGCCTGCCCCGGTACGGGGACCGGCGCAGGGTGTCCGGGCTGCGCCGGGAGGAAGTCGCGCTGCTCGCGAGGGTCAGCGCCGGCTACTACACGCGGCTCGAACAGGGACAGCCGGTCAACGCCTCGGCGGAAGTCCTCGACGCGATCGCGACCGCCCTCCGACTGACCCGGGCCGAGCGGGAACACCTGCACGTCCTGTCGGCGACGAGCCACCGGACCCGGCGGGCGACGCCCCGCACGGAGCACGTCTCCGGCGATCTGCGCATGCTGCTGACCACCATGGACCACGTGCCCGCCCTCGTAGTCGGCCGCCGCAACGACGTGCTGGCCTGGAACCGCGCCGGGCACGCCCTGCTCGCCGGGCACCTGGACCCCGCCGCGCCCGACGACCCCGGCACCCGGCCCAACCTGTCCCGGCTGGTCTTCCTGGACGCGCCCACCCGCGCCCTCTACCGCGACTGGCCCGCCAAGGCCCGCGCCGTGGTCGGCAACCTGCGCACCCTGACGGCCCGCAACCCCGAAGACGCCGGCCTCACCGCGTTGGTCGGCGAACTGACGGAGCACAGCCCCGAGTTCGCCGCCCTGTGGGACGAACACACCGTCGACCCCTGCGGCCGTGACGTCCACGCCCTGGCACACCCGGTCGTCGGGGACCTCACCGTCACGCAGCAGGCGTTCCAGGTCCCGCAGGAACCGCACCAGTCCCTCGTCACCCTCACCGCGGAGCCCGCGTCCGCATCCTCCGCGGCGCTGACGGTGCTGCAACAGGCCTGCGGCATCGGCAAGGGCGCGGGACCTAACCCGTGAACTCGGGCCGCTGGTAGGGCGTCCACCAGCTCAGCAGCCCCCAGATCCCGAGCGCGAGCGCGCCCGCCGCGACCACGGCCGCGAGCCACGGGCGGCGCAGCACGCGCAGGGCGAGCAGCCAGGCGACGAGCGGGACGAGCGCGCCGCCGGCGGCGACGAAGGGGAGGTCGACGTAGAGGACGCTCAGGTCCCGGTGCATGCCCTCGAAGCCGCCGTGGACGCTGACGCGCGCCCGCGGCGCCCAGGCGAGCACCGCGACCACCGCGCCGAACGCCGCCAGGAGGATGCCCGCACAGCCCAGTCTCTCTTCCCGCACACCTTGATCCGACGCGATCGTCCCGGCGGTGGTTCCCGGCCGCTACTGCCGGTATCCGCTCAGGAACCGCCCGATCCGGCCGATCGCCGTCTCCAGGACGTCCGCGTGGGGGAGGGTGAGGATGCGGAAGTGGTCGGGGGAGGGCCAGTTGAAGCCGGTTCCCTGGACGACCTGGATCTTCTCCCGCAGCAGCAGGTCGAGGACGAACTTCTCGTCGTCGTGGATCCTGTGCACCGCGGGGTCCAGCCGCGCGAACGCGTACAGCGCGCCCTTCGGCTTCACGCAGCTCACGCCGGGGATCTCGTTCAGCTTCTCCCAGGCCACGTCCCGCTGTTCGCGCAGCCGTCCGCCGGGCGCGGTGAGCTCGTGGATGGACTGCCGGCCGCCGAGGGCGGCCTGGATGGCGTACTGGGCGGGCGCGTTGGCGCACAGCCGCATGGAGGCCAGCATGGTCAGGCCCTCCAGGTAGTCCTTCGCGTGCTGCTTGGGGCCGGTGACCACCAGCCAGCCGGAGCGGAAGCCCGCCACGCGGTAGGTCTTGGACAGGCCGCAGAAGGTGAGGACGACCAGGTCGGGGGCGAGCGCGGCGGCCGAGTGGTGCACGGCGTCGTCGTAGAGGATCTGGTCGTAGATCTCGTCGGCGAGGACCATCAGGCCGTGCCTGCGGGCCAGGTCGAGGATGCCCTCGACGATCTCCTTCGGATAGACCGCGCCGGTGGGGTTGTTGGGGTTGATGACGACCACGGCCCTGGTGCGGTCCGTGATCTTCGCGGCCATGTCGTCCAGGTCCGGGTACCAGTCGGCCTGTTCGTCGCACAGGTAGTGGACCGCCTTGCCGCCCGCGAGGTTCGTCACCGCGGTCCACAGGGGGAAGTCCGGCGCGGGAATGAGGACTTCGTCGCCGTCCTCCAGCAGGGCCTGTACGGCCATGGAGATCAGCTCGGAGACGCCGTTGCCGAGGAAGACGTCGTCGACGTCGACCTCCAGGCCCAGGGTCTGGTAGCGCTGGGCCACCGCGCGGCGGGCGGGGAGGACGCCCCGGGAGTCGGTGTAGCCGTGTGCTTTGGGGAGCATCCGGATCATGTCCTGGACGATCTCCTCCGGCGCCTCGAAACCGAACAGGGCCGGGTTGCCGGTGTTCAGGCGCAGCACGCTGTGCCCCGCCTCCTCCAGTGCGTTGGCGTGCTCGATCACCGGGCCGCGGATCTCGTAACAGACCTCGCTGAGCTTGCTCGACTGCCGGAACTCCATGCGCCGCTTCCCCTCACGTCGTGTTGCTTGGTTTTACCAAGTGAGAGCTTGGAAAGTCCAACAACATGTCTAGACTGCGTCGCATGTCACCACGCCGAAGCTACGACCAGTACTGTTCCGCCGCCCGCGCGCTCGACGTCGTCGGCGACCGCTGGACCCTGCTGATCGTCCGCGAGCTCCTCGCGGGACCGCGCCGCTACACCGACCTGCACGCGGATCTGCCCGGCGTCAGCACGGACGTACTGGCCTCCCGGCTCAAGGACATGGAGCGCGACGGCCTCGCCACCCGCCGCAGGCTGCCCCCGCCCGGAGCGGCGTACGTGTACGAACTCACCGCGCGCGGAAGCGCGTTGCTGCCCGTGCTCCAGTCCCTCGGCGCCTGGGGCGAGGCCGAACTGGGCGAGCGGCGCCCCACGGACGCGGTGCGGGCCCACTGGTTCGCGCTGCCCCTGCTGCGTGCCCTGGAGGGCGAGGGGCTCGTCGAAGTCCGCCTGGACGAGGGCAGGTTTCACCTGCGCGTCGGAGCCGAGGACGGCCCCGTGTACGGCGACGGACCCGCCCCCGGGCAGCCCGACGCCCTGCTCCGCCTGGACACCGCCACCTGTACGGCGATCGGCCGCGGCGAACTGACCCTGGCCGACGCGGTCCGCGCGGGACGGGTCGGGGTGACCGGCGACGGCACCCTCGCCAAGACGCTGCGGGAGCCGTGACACGAAAGGCGGAAGGCCCGCACGGGGCGGGCCTTCCGGGAGGACGTCACGCGGTCGGCGGCACCCCGGGCGGACGCCCGGACCCCCGCGTCAGCCGGTGGCCGGCGACGCCCGCGAGGGCGGCCAGGATGCCGCCCGCCGCCGTCCACACCCAGCGGTCGGACCACCAGCCGGAGGCCCAGCCGTCCTCGGGCTCCAGGCCGGCCAGGACGGCGGTGGGCGAGTCGTCGTCCTCCGCCTCGTCCGACTCGGCGCGCGTCGCGATGCCCGGCACCAGCGGTTCGGACAGCGCGCCGTCCACGGCCGCCGCGCCGCCCATCTCCTTGGACTCGACCCGCAGTTCGGTCTCCACCGGCTGGCCCAGGTCGGCCGTGGACAGCCGCAGAGCCGTGAGGCGGACGTAGTACGTGCCCGGCAGCGGGTCGTTCGCCCACGGCTCCGACCAGGCGCGGACCGTGCGCAGCACGCACTCCAGCTCCACCGAGGGCCTGTCCGCCCCGGCGGTGCGGGTCTGCGCGCCGTACTGGCAGGCCTGGCGGCGGCGCAGACCGTCGTACACGTCGATCTGCCAGGTCTCGGCCGCGTGGCTCTCCGGCAGCTTCACCGTCGCGCGGACGGTGGGGCGCTGCCCGGCGTCCGCCGGGAACGACCAGTACAGGTAGTCGCCCGTGGAGGCGCGCGCGGTGGCGGTCCGCCCCTGCTCGACCTCCGTCGCCGTGCGGAAGGAGGTGCCCGCGCGGGTGGGCGCCCCGTCGTCCCCGGATGCGCCGGGGGAGGGGGAGGAGTCGGCCGCGGCGGGGGCGGCGGCCAGCCCGAGCGTCAGCAGGGCGGCACTCAGGGCACGAAGGGAGCGCATCAGTTGGTCCTCCAGACGGCGACCCGCCAGCGTGACAGCCAGCCCCAGACGAGACCGGCGAGGAAGCCGGTGAGGACCAGCGCGCCGAGCAGCCACCAGCCCCGGCCGAGGCCGAAGGAGGCCACGTCGTCCGCGCCGTCCGGGCCGTCCACGACGTCGACCGTCAGCTCCAGCGGAAGACCGGGCGTGGTCTTCACCCCGGAGTCCGCCGAGAAGGAGGTGGTCACCGCCAGGCACACGGTCTCGGCCGCGGGCTTGCCGCTGTCGTCGTCGTCCCGCTCGGGCTTGGGGTACCGCAGCCCGGTGGACAGCACGTCCGTACGGCCGGTGCCGGTCGCCTCGCCGCGCACGATCTCCCGGTCGTGCACGGTGACGGCCCGCAGCAGCACGCCGTGGTCCGGGCGCACGGCGCGGTCCGCCGCCACGCTCACCGAGGCGCGCAGCTCCTGTCCGGAGAACAGTTCCACGCGGTACCAGCGCTGCTGCCCGAACTCCTGGCGGTCGGTATAGAGACCGGACTCGAGCACCGGCGCCTCGTCGCACGAGCCGGCGCCCCGGACGGCCACCGGCGTCACCACGGGCTCGGCCGCGCGGTCCACCAGCTCGTTCACCCGGTCGGTGAGCTCGTCCTGGTGCTCGACCGAGGTGTACGTCCCGCCGGTCGCCTCGGCGATGCAGCTGAGCTGCCGGCTCAGCTTCGCGTTCGGCACCAGGCCCAGGGTGTCGATGGTCAGGCCGATGCCCTTGGCGGCGATCTCCCGGGCCACCTCGCACGGGTCGAGCGGGGCGCAGGTGTCCTCGCCGTCGCTGATCAGCACGATCCGCTTGGAGCCGTCGCCGCCCTCGAGGTCGTCGGCCGCCTTCAGCAGGGCGGGGCCGATCGGGGTCCAGCCCGTCGGGGTGAGCGTGGCCACCGCCGTCTTGGCCTCGGTGCGGTCCAGCGGGCCGACCGGGTAGAGCTGCGCGGTGTCCTTGCAGCCCTCCTCGCGGTCGTCGCCGGGGTAGTTCGCGCCCAGCGTGCGGATGCCCAGCTCGACCTCCTCCGGCGTCGCGTCCAGCACCTCGTTGAACGCCTGCTTCGCCGCCGCCATCCGGGACCGCCCGTCGATGTCCTCGGCCCGCATCGAGCCGCTCACGTCGAGGAGGAGGTTCACCTTCGGCGCGTCCTGGCCCGTGGGCTCGTCGGCGGCCGCCCCGGCCGGGAAGGCGAGCCCGGCCGTCAGTGCGGCGAGCAGGGCACAGGCGCCTGCCACCGGCCGTTTTCTTCTGATCATCGGCGGATCCTATTGATCAGGGGCGCTGTGCTCCAAAACGGGCCGTCACCTGGACCCCCAGCGCAGCGGATTGGGCAGTTCCGTCCATTGGTCCCCCGCCGTCCGCGGCGACAGCCGCATCAGCGTCAGCGCCTTCGCCGGCAGCGGCCCGTCGAGCAGGGCGGTCAGGTCCGGGGTGCGCGGCAGATCCCGTACGGCGCTCTCCAGGGCCGCCCGCAGCGCCGGTCCCGACCCCGTCGTGCCCGCCAGTGCGCCGGCCACCAGCGAGCCGAACAGCTTGCGCCGCAGGGTGCGTTCGTCGTCCGTGACCATGCGCGCGGGCAGCCGGTCGGGGAGCGGGACGCCGTGCCGGGCGAGGCGGGCGGGGCTGACCCGCAGATCGGCCAGATCGCGGTAGACCAGCCGCACCGGGTCCCCGTCCGGTTCCAGCACCACCAGCAGGTTCTGGCCGTGCGCCTCCAGCGCCACCCCCAGCTCCAGCAGCCGCAGTCCGACCGTGAGCGCGAGCCGTGCGAACCGGCCCGCCCAGGCGGGGGAGCGGGGCAGTCCGGTGGTCGCCAGCGCCGCCACCGGGACGACCCGCTCCCCGGCCGCCGCGTACTCCTCCGGCGGCTCGCGCAGCAGCGCCGCCAGATCGGGCGACCCGGCCGCCACCGCGCCCAGCGTGCGGGTGATGTGCAGCAGCCCGTCCGTGCGCGCCGCCACCGCCTGCCCGAAGTCCGACAGCGCCGCCGACGCGGCCACCGAGCCGAGCGAGATGTCCCGCACCGAGGACGTCAGCCGGGCGCTCAGCGCCGTCTTGACGTGCGGCCCCTTTGGCAGCGCGAGGGTGCGCAGCGCCATCAGCGGACGCGCCGCGAGGCGCCGCCCGCCCGTCCGCCTCAGCACGTGCGCCGCCTGCCAGGGATGCACCGGCACCACCACCCGCCCCGGCTCCCGCAGCCACTCGGGCCATACCCCCGCCACCAGGCAGCCGGCCTCCGGCACGGACACCAGTGCCAGCTCCACGACCGGCCCGTGCTCGGGCCCGTAGGCGAGCTGCTCGGCCACCGAGAAACCCGGCCGGGAGCGGCAGCCCGGATGGAACGGATGCCCGTCGACCACCCGCTGCTCCCACTGCCAGCCCTCGGTGGGCCACCGTGCCGGGTGATCGTTCCGTGCCGCCCGGGACAGCGCCAACGACGCCGCGCTGTGCCCGAGTTCGGCGGCGAACGCCGCCGAGTGCGGTACCGCCAGCTCCGTCGTCAGCCGCGCCGGATCGGCGTGCGCCGCCCCGTCCAGCCGTACGGCGGTGACGTACGCGCCGGTCGCGTACGGATCCGCGTGCGGGCCGCGCAGCCGCCGGCCGTCCGCCAGCCGCAGGGTGAGCCCCTCGCGGCCCGCTTCCCGGCGGACGATCCACGGCAGCGGCTCGTGCGCGAGACCGCGCCACAGCCGGGTCAGCACGGCCGCGCGGGCGCCGGGCAGCTCGTCGGCGTACCGGGGCACGAGACCGGGCCGTACGACGGCCAGCTCGTCGGCGACCTCGGTCTCGGCGGCGGGGGGACGGTGCACGGGCGGGCTCCTCGGTGACGCGCGGGACGGGACGTGGGAGTGGACGACGACAGACATACTGATCGTCTCCGTCCGGACAGACCGCAAGGAACCAGAGGAACGCGTGGACCTCATCACCCCGCCCTCGGACGACGACGCGGCCCGCCGCGCCGACGCGTACGCGGCGGTGCCGCTGCTGAACTGCCTGCTGCGCGAAGTGGCGCGGCCGGTACCGGGACCGGGGGCGCACGCGACGTACCGGCTGCCCGGCACGGGCCGCCTGCTGCGGGTGCGCGGCACCCGGCGTCCCAGCGCACCCGAGGTCCACGCCGCGGGCGCCTGGCGCCGCGTCGGCCACACGGAGCTGGTGAAACTCGTCGCCGAGGAACTGCGCCGGCACACCGGTCTGTCCAACCGCGAACTGCCCGCCGAGATGCTCGCCAGCCGGGAGGCGGTGGCCGCGCTGCTCGCCGCACGCGCCCGGGCCACGCCGCCCGACGACCCGTACCTGCGCTCCGAGCAGGCCCTCGTCACCGGCCACACCCACCATCCCGCCCCCAAGGCGCGGGGCGGCGGCCCGGCGGCGGCCTGGCTGCCGTACGCGCCCGAGGCGCACGCCCGCTTCCCGCTGGCCCTGCTGGGGCTGCGCGAGGACACGGTGGTGGAGGAGGGCGACACCGCGGCCCTCGACGGCCTGGGCGCCGCGCCGCCCGGCTACCGCCTGCTGCCCGCGCACCCCTGGCAACTGGACCTCGCGGCCCGGGACCTCGCCCCCGCCTTCGCCGACGGCCGCCTGGTCCGGCTGGGCACGACCGCCTTCCCGGTGTGGCCCACGGCGGCGGTCCGCACGGTGTACGCGCCCGAGCGCGACCTGTTCCTGAAGTTCAGCCTGGACGTGCGCATCACCAACGACGTCCGCCGGCTGTGGCGCCACGACCTGCTGAGGCTCCGTGCGACCGACACGGCCGTACGCGACGCCTTCGCCGGGTCGGACGCGGCCTGGCAGAGCGACCGCGGGCACCGCACCGCGGACTTCGCCCACGAGCAGCTGGCCGTGGTCGTCCGCGACGGTCTGCGCGGCCACCTCCCGCCCGGCGCGACCCCGTACCTGGCCGCCGCCCTGGTGGAGGGCTTCGACGGCAACCCGCTGGCCGCCGCCGAGCGGCCGGCGGCCTGGTGGGAGGCCTACCTGTCGCGGGTGGTCCCCCCGGCCCTGACGGCCTTCGGCGGACACGGCGTCGTCCTGGAGGCCCACCTGCAGAACACGCTCGTCGCCATGGACGCCGACGGCACGCCGGTACGGGCCCTGTACCGGGACGCCGAGGGCGTGAAGCTCCTGTCCGAGGTCTCCCGGGAGGCGGGCTGGGAACGCCTGGTCTACTGCCTGGTCGTCAACCACCTCATGGAGGTCGCCGCCGCCCTCGCCGACCACCACCCCGGCCTCGACCCCTGGCCCGCCCTCCGCCGCGAACTGGCCCGGCACGACCTCCCCGAGATCCCCGCCCTCCTCGCCGCCCCCACCCTCCCGGCCAAGACCAACCTCCTGCTGCGCTGGACCGCGGCGGACGGCGCGGACGCCCGCTACCGTCCGCTGCCCAGTCCGCTGGCCGGCGGGTGACTCAGCTCCGCTCCGCCCGCGGCGCGCGTCCCGCGCCGTCGCGGGCCAGGGCTCCGGGCCACCACGCCCGGGGCCCGATGTCGATCACCAGCGCGGGGACCAGCAGCGAGCGGACCACGAGCGTGTCGAGCAGGACGCCGAACGCCACGATGAAGGCGATCTGCACCAGGAAGGCCAGGGGGATGACCATCAGCGCGGCGAACGTCGCGGCGAGCACCACACCGGCCGAGGTGATCACCCCGCCGGTCGTGGTCAGCCCGCGCAGCACGCCCCGCCGGGTGCCGTGCGCGAGCGCCTCCTCCCGCACCCGGGACATCAGGAAGATGTTGTAGTCGACGCCGAGGGCCACCAGGAACACGAACCCGTACAGCGGGACCGACGCGTCCGTGCCGCTGAAGCCGAGCAGGTGCTCGAAGACGAGCGTCGAGACGCCGAGGGTCGCCAGGAAGTTGAGCGCGACGGTCGCGACCAGCAGCACGGGCACGAGCAGGGAGCGCAGCAGCAGGACGAGGATCAGCAGGATGATGACGAGCACGACCGGGACGATCAGGGTGCGGTCGTGGGCGGCGGTCTGCTGGGTGTCGTACTGCTGGGCCGTGTGGCCGCCGACCAGCGCGTCGGCTCCGGAGACCGCGTGCACGTTCTCGCGCAGCCGCTCGACGGTCTCCTTCGCGGCGTCGCTGTCCGCCGCGTCCTCGAGGGTGACGTCGATGCGGACGCGCCCGTCGACGACCAGCGGCTCACCGGCCCCCGGCCGCCCCGAGGCGGAGACGGCGCCGGCCGAGTCCACGCCCTCCGTCCTCTGCGCCGCTTCCGTCACCGCGTCGCCGCGGTCGGCGTCGGCGATGACGACGGCCGGGTTCCCGGACCCGCCGGGGAAGTGCTCGCCGAGCGTCTTCTGGGCGGTGACCGAGGGCGCGTCGTTCACGAAGATCTCGTCGAGCGGCACCCCCTTGGCGGACAGGGAGGGGGCGAAGGCGGCGAAGACGGCGAGGACCAGCGCGGTCAGCAGCCACACCCGGCGCGGCCGGCGGTCCACGGCCGCGGCGACCCGGCGCCACACGCCGTGCCCCTCCACGGACGCGTCCGACGCCTTCGGCCGGGCGGGCCAGTACGCGGCCCGGCCCAGCAGGGCCAGCACGGCCGGCAGGAAGGTGAGCGTGGAGAGCACCGCGCACACGATGCCGATGGCGCCGACCGGCCCCAGGGCGCGGTTGTTCGTGAGGTCGCTGGCGAGCAGGGCCAGCAGCGCGAGCGCCACGGTGGCGGCGCTCGCCGTGATGGCGCCGAAGGACCTGCGCACGGCCGTCAGCGCGGCCGCGTACCGGTCGCCGTGCCCGGCGAGCTCCTCGCGGAACCGGGCCGACAGGAGCAGGGCGTAGTCGGTGGCCGCGCCGATCACGAGGATCGAGAGGATGCCCTGCACCTGGCCGTCGACCCGCACCACGTCCCGGTCCGCCAGCGCGTAGACGACGGCGCAGGCGAGCCCCAGGGCGAAGACGGAGCCGAGGATGATCAGCAACGGCAGCAGGACGCTCCGGTAGACCAGCAGCAGGATCAGCAGGACGGCGCCGAGCGCCACGCCCAGCAGCAGTCCGTCGATGCCCGCGAACGCGTCCGACAGATCGGCCTGGCTCGCCGCCGGGCCGGCGATCCGCGCCGTGGTCCCGGACACGCCGTCCGCCGCCCGGCGCACCTCGTCCAGCACCTCGGGCAGCTCGTCGCCCAGGTCGGGTTCGAGCTGCACGACGGCCTGCAGGGCCTCCCGGTCCTCGGAGACCAGCGCCGGGGAGGGCCGGCCGACGACACCGGCGCCGCCGGCGAGGGCGCCGACCGCGTCCGAGGCGGCGGCCTGCTGGGCCCCGGTGACCCGGCCGCCGTCCGTCGTCCACACCACGACGGCCGGCATGGTCTCGGACCGGTCGAACGCCTTCTGGGCGTCGAGCACCCGGGTGGACTCGGCGCTCTGCGGGAGGAAGGAGGCCTGGTCGTTGGTGGCCACCTCGCCCAGCTTGCCCGCGTACGGCCCGAGCGTCCCGCCCACGCCCAGCCAGACGATCAGCAGGGCGAGCGGGACGAGCCACCGGACCCGGCTCGGTGCGTTCTTCATGTGGATCCCCAGGAGCCGAAGGAGTAAGTCAATGATTAAGTATCTCAATCATTGAGTGATTCTATACTGGCCGACATGAGCGGTTCCGGTACCCCCTCGCCCCCTTCTCAGGCGGACGACCCGACAGGGCTGCAGTCCTTCGCCGTCCAGCTCCGCCGGATGAACGGCGAGTTCAACCGGATCGCCCAGGAGTTCGCGCACGCGCAGGGCCTGCACCCCACCGACATGCAGGCCCTGATCGCGATCCTGGACGCCGGCGCGGACGCCGACGCGCCGGACGAGCCGATGACACCCGGCCGCCTGCGCAAACAGCTCAACCTCACGTCCGGAGCGGTGACCGCGTGCCTGGACCGCCTGGAGCGGGCGGGCCACATCCGGCGCGTCCGGGCGGCCGGCGACCGCCGTGTGGTGCACCTGGAGTACGCGGCGCGGGCCAGGAGTCTGGCCAGGGAGTACTTCCGGCCGCTGGCGCACAGCACCGACACGGCGCGCGGCCGTTTCACCCCCGAGGAGCTGACGGTGATCGTGCGGTTCCTCAGGGAGATGAACCGTGAACTCGCCCTCCTGCGGCAGCGCGCGGGCTGACGCAGGGCCGCGGGTAGGGTTCGGGACATGCTGACCGAGGTCACCGCCACCCGTTACGTCACGCCGCTGCCGCAGGGCGGCTCCGTGCCCGGCGTCTTCGAGGCCGACGACCTCGGCACGTACGTCGTCAAGTTCACCGGCTCCGCCCAGGGGCGCAAGGCGCTGGTCGCCGAGGTGATCGTGGGGGAGCTGGCCCGCGCCCTCGGGCTGCGGTTCCCGGAGCTGGTGCTGGTGCACTTCGATCCGGCGGTGGCGGACGGCGAGCCGCACCAGGAGGTGCGGGAGCTGCACGCCGCCAGCGCCGGCGTCAATCTCGGCATGGACTACCTGCCGGGCGCGCGGGACTTCACCCCCGAGACCGCCCGGGCCTTCCCCGTCGATCCGCTGGAGGCCGGCCGGGTCGTCTGGCTCGACGCCCTCACCGTGAACGTGGACCGCACCGTCCACAGTTCCAACCTGGTGGTGTGGCCGACGCTGGGCGTCGCGCCGCCGCGGCTGTGGCTCATCGACCACGGGGCCGCGCTCGTCTTCCACCACCGCTGGGAGGGCTCGGACCCCGGCAAGGCGTACGACTTCCGTCATCACGCCCTCGGCCGTTACGGACCCGACGTCCGTGCGGCGGACGCCGAACTCGCGCCGAAGGTGACCGAGGAGCTGCTGCGGTCCGTCACCGCCGCGGTCCCCGACGACTGGCTGGCCGGCGACCCCCGCTTCGCCACGCCCGACGAGGTCCGCGAGGCGTACGTGGCGTACCTGCACGCGCGCGTGCGGACGTCCCGGGCGTGGCTGCCCACCGACTTCCCCGGCCCGGACGAGCTCGCCGAGGAGAACGCCCGGCGGGCGGCCAGGACGCGGAGGGGGCGGCCCGACTGGCTGAAGCGGGTCCCCGACCTGCACGGCAAGCCGGCGGCGGCCCAGGACTGGTCGGTGCACCTGGGCCGCCCGGACACGTAGGGGTCAGCCCTTGAGCCGCTCGTGCGCCGGCAGGGTGGGGAAGCCGGCGTGGTCCTCGTCGAGGGAGACCTTCAGCAGCAGGTCGTGCGCCTGCTGCCAGGTGCCGCCCGCGAACGCCTCCTCGCCGGTCCCCGCGCGGACGGCCGCCGGTTCCCCGGCCGCGACCTCGCGGGCCGGCTCGGCGGCGACCCGCCGGCCGCTGTCGGGGACGACGCCCGCGTCGATCCGCTGCCGGATCCGGGAGCGGGAGATCTCGGCGGTGGCGGCCTCCTCCATCAGGTCGAAGACGGCGACCGCGCCGAGCCCGCGCAGCCACGCCTCGATGTACCGGATGCCCTGCCGGGGCAGGGGCTCGGCGTCGACGACGGTCGGCCCGGGATGACGGTGGACGCCCGCGGGGAAGCCGGGCGTTTCCGTTCGGTGGATGGTGATTTCCTCATGCGGAAGCTCGATGTTCCGTTGGCGCCGGAGTCCTCCGGTCGGGGGAGGGCGGCGCTCGCCGTCCTCACCGCTCGTCCTTCGTCGTCCCGGCTCGTTCAAGGTGCGCCAGATCCGCCTCGGTGTCGATGTCGTACGCCTCGGCCACGTCGCCGCACTCGACGAGTGTGAGCCCTTCCGCGTGCTCCCTCAGGTAGGCGCGCGCCCCCCGGTCGCCGGTCGCGGTCGCGGCGACCCCGGCCCAGTGCGCGGCGCCGAGCAGCACCGGGTGGCCGCGCACGCCGTCGTAGGCGGCCGAGGCGAGAGACTCGGGGGAGCGGAGGGCGCCGAGCACCCGGGCGACCGCCTCCGGGCCGATCCCGGGCTGGTCGACCAGCGAGACCAGCACGGCCGGTGCGCCCGTCCCGGCCAGCGAGTCGAGACCGGCCCGCAGGGAGGTGCCCATGCCCTGCTCCCACGCGGGGTTGTCGACGAGGACGCAGTCCGGCAGGAGGGCGCGGGCGCGCACCTCGTCCGCCCGCGCGCCGAGCACCACGTGCACCCGCGCACAGCCGCCCGCGCGGAGCACCCCCGCCGCGTGCTCCACGAGGGGCCGCCCCCGGTGCCCGAGCAGCGCCTTGGGCCGCCCGCCGAGCCGTCGCCCGCCGCCCGCGGCCAGCAGCAGTCCCACGGTCCGGTCCCCGTTTTCCGTCATGCCTCCTGCATACCGCATCCGTCGCGGGGTATCGGGACGGCGCCGGACGGGCGCCCGTGGCCGCATCGTCACGCTGTGGAGCAACTCGATGACGCAGCGGACTGGCGCGAGGGGGTCGGGGTGGCGTTTACTGGCGCGACCGGTCGGCGGGGCGCCGCGGCCGGCCGGGGAGGCGCACGACGACGTGCCAGGGGGAGGACTGTGTCGCACAGCGTGGAGCAGAGGTGTGTGCCCGGCAGTCAGGTGGACCCACGGGTGGCGGGGCTGCGCTCCGCCGTGTCCCGGCTGCGCCGTCAACTCGCCGCCCATCCCGGGGACTTCCGGGACCGGAGCATCGCGGAGGAGGAACTCGCCGCGCTGGCCGGCATGGCCGTCGCCGGCGACGTCGAGGTTCCCCGGCTGCGCCGCTCCCTGCTGCTGATCGCGGGCGCGATCGGCTCGGTGAGCGCGCTGGGGCAGGGCGTGCGCGAACTGCGCGAGGCGGTGGACCTGTTCGGCCCGGCGCCACGCGTCTGACGCGCGCCCCGCTCAGGCGGTGGGGGCGGCGCCCGGCGTGGTGAGCGCCTCGGAGAGCTCCACCGCGACCTGCTGGAGCACCGGCACGATCCACTCCGTCGCCGCCTCCGTGACCCGCCCCGCCGGGCCCGAGATGGAGATCGCCGCCGCCGTGGGGGAGTCCGGCACCGGCACGGCGAGGCAACGGACGCCGATCTCCTGCTCGTTGTCGTCCATCGCGTAGCCGAGGCGCCGTACGTCCTCCAGGGTCGCGAGGAAGCCGTCCGGCGTGGTGATGGTCCTGTCCGTCGCGGCGGGCATGCCGGTACGGCCGAGCAGGGCCCGCACCTCCTCCGGCGGGAAACCGGCCAGCAGGGCCTTGCCCACGCCGGTGGAGTGCGGCAGGACGCGCCGTCCGACCTCGGTGAACATCCGCATCGAGTGCTTCGATGGCACCTGCGCCACGTACACGACCTCGTCCCCGTCGAGCAGCGCCATGTTCGCCGTCTCGCCGGTCTCCTCCACCAGGCGGGCCAGATGCGGGCGCGCCCAGGCGCCCAGCAGCCGGGAGGCGGACTCGCCGAGCCGGATCAGCCGCGGGCCCAGCGCGTAGCGACGGTTGGGCTGCTGGCGCACGTAGCCGCAGGAGACCAGCGTGCGCATCAGGCGGTGGATGGTCGGCAGGGGCAGCCCGCTGCTCGCGGACAGCTCGCTCAGGCCGACCACGCCGCCCGCGTCCGCCATCCGTTCGAGCAGGTCGAAGGCGCGCTCGAGGGACTGCACGCCGCCACTGGCGGCGGACCGGGCGGAGTCGGTGGTGCTGGCGCTGGACGTCGGCACGGCGCGTTCCTTTCGAGGCCTGGCAGGAAGGGCAGAAGCCTACCCGGCAGCCGGTCGGCCGCCCGCTTGCGCAGGGCGGTGTTCTGCTGGGCGAAAGCTTTGCTCCGTCGTGCGGAATCGCCCGGAGGCGCCCGCGGGTCCGGGCCGTGCGGGGCGCGTACCCTTGACGGCCCGGAGGCGCGGGGGAAGGCTCCTTCGACAGAACGTCGAATTCCATCCCGGCGGAAGGCCAGGGAGGATCCGCGTGCCCGACGCCGCGCCGGTGCCGCGCTCCACGCGCGTCATCACTCCCGAGGGAACGCGCGTCGCGTCCGTCACGGTCGCCGACGGCACGATCCGCTTCGTCCTCCCGGAACCGGCGGTCGGCACGCACGCGCGCGCGGAGGTCTTCCCCGACGGCGGCATCTCCCGGCTGCGCCTGTTCGGCTCCCTGGCCGAGCGGGGGCGACCGCCCTGACGGCCCGCCACCGCGAACCGGGCGGCTGACCCGCCGGGAACGCGCGGGGGATCACACCGCGTGCCGTCGTGTCCCGGACGCCCCGCCGCAGTGACCATCGAAGCGGGGAACTTTACGGAACAGACTGGCCCGGCGGGCCGTTGCGCGGGCGGGCCTCACGCTGCGTCACACCGTGCCCCCGGCGTCGTGCCGTCGCGATCGCCGGGGCGGGGAACTTTACGGAACAGACTGGCCCGACCGGTCGACCCGCGGGCGGGCGTCACGCCGCGTGTCCGCCGTCCACCGAGAACTCCGCGCCGGTGACGTACGCGGCCCCCGCCAGGTGGGCGATCGTGTGCGCCACCTCCTCCGCCGCGCCGAAGCGCCCCAGCGCGGTCATCGCCGCCTGGCCGGGCGCGTGGGGTCCGTCCGCCGGGTTCATCTCCGTGTCGACCGGGCCCGGGTGCACGATGTTCGCCGTGATCCCACGCCCGCCCAGCTCCCGTGCCAGGGCCTTGGTCAGACCCACCAGCGCCGACTTGCTCATCGCGTAGAGCGTGCCGCCGGGACCGGGCACGCGCTGGGTCATGCAGGTGCCGACGGTGATGATCCGGCCCCCGTCCGTCATGTGGGCGACGGCCGCCCGAGAGGCCAGGAAGACCCCCCGCACGTTCACCGCGAGCACCCGGTCGACGTCGGCGGGGGACAGCGTCTCCACCGGCCCGAGCACACCGACCCCCGCGTTGTTCACCAGGACGTCGAGCCGGCCCAGCTCCCGCGCGGCGGCGTCCACCGCCCCGGCCGCCTCCCGCGGGTCACCGGCGTCCGCGCGCAGGGCCACCGCGCGGCGCCCCAGCGCCTCCACGGCCCGTACGACGCCCTCGGCCGCCTCCTTGCCGTTCACGTACGTCACCGCGACGTCCGCGCCCTCCCGCGCCAGCCGCAGCGCCGTCGCCGCGCCGATCCCGCGGCTGCCGCCGGTCACCAGCGCCACCTTGCCGAGCAGGGTCTTCTCGTGGGTCCTGATCGATGTGTTCGTCGTCATGCGTCCATCCCAGCGCCCGCGCCCCCGGCGCGCTGGCGGCGAACGGACGTCGACCTGCCGCCCCGCCGATGAGTCGCGGCTCCCGCCGGAGTCTGAGCTGATGACGACAGACCCCCGCACCGGAAGGCAGGAACCCGTCATGGGCAAGCTCGTAGTCACCACCTTCGTCACCCTCGACGGCGTCTACCAGGCCCCCGGCGGCCCCCAGGAGGACACCAGGGACGGCTTCGACCAGGGAGGCTGGAGCGTCCCCTACGGCGACGAGGACTTCGGCCGGTTCGTCAACGGGGTCTTCTCCCGTGCGGGCGCCTTCCTCCTCGGCCGTCGTACGTACGACATCTTCGCCTCGTACTGGCCGAAGATGACCGACCCCGCCGACCCGGTCGCCGGCAAACTGAACGCGCTGCCGAAGTACGTCGCCTCCGCCGGCCTCACCGACCCCGGGTGGGCCGGCACCACCGTGATCCGCGGCGACCTCGCCAAGGAGGTCACCGCCCTCAAGGAGCGCACCGACGGCGAGCTCCAGCTGCACGGCAGCGGGGCCCTCGCCCGGTCCCTGTTCGCGCTCGACCTCGTGGACACCCTGCACCTGCTGACGTTCCCGGTCGTCCTCGGCGCCGGGCGCCGCCTGTTCCCGGAGGGCTCGATGCCGGGCGCCTTCCGGCACACCGGCGGAGAGATCACCGCCGCGGGCGTGTCCGTCCAGACCTACGACTTCTCCGGCCGCCCCGCGTACGGCTCGTACGAGCTCCCGGAGAACGCCTGACCTCGGCCGCACCGGCGGACGCCGCCGGTGCGGCCGGCGCTTCAGCCGGGCTTCCGGCTCTCCGCGGCGGCGAACAGGGCGCCGCCCAGCACCAGCAGGGCGACGCTCGCGTAGATCTCGTAGCCGTCGAGGAACCCGATCCGCTGCACCAGTCCCCAGTTCCAGTCGGTGAACCGGGTCACCAGACCCGCCACCCCCTGCACCAGGGCGAGGAAACCCAGAAACTCCAGCAATTGCTTCATGTCCCGACCCTCGCCCCGCGGACCCCCGCCCGCATCGGCCGCGGGGCGAGCCCGTTCCGACGGAAGACCGTGATCCGCGCCGGCCGGGGCGCCGAAAGTCTGCGGCGCCGCGACTTCGGTAGGGGATCCGCTCGCCGGGCGGTGCCGGGAGGCGCTCCCCGCGTAGATTCGTCGACCGTGACTGGTGACAAGGCGGCGCAGACCGCTCCGGTGTTCACGGGGCGCCGATGGTTCTTCCCGTCCGCCCTCATCCACGAACTCGACCCCGACACGGCCCGTTCCGGGCGGCCCCGGCGCACCGCGCGGGACTGGGTCGTCGACTTCGCCTGCTTCCTGCTGGCCGTCCTGGTGGGCCTGCTGGGCGCCGAGACGCTCAGGAGCAGCCACGTCCTCCCTCCCGCGCTGGTCACCGCCGACCAGGTGCTCGGCGCGCTGTCCTGCGCCGTGATCTGGCTGCGCAGGCGGTGGCCGTTCGCCCTGGCCGCCGCGATGGTCCCGGTCAGCTTCGTCTCGGAGACCTCCGGCGGTGTGGCGGTCATCGCCCTGTTCACGCTCGCCGTGCACCGCCCCTTCCGGTACGTGGCGTGGGTGGGCGGCGCCCACGCGGTCTCCGTCCCGCTGTACTTCTGGTGGCGGCCCGATCCCGACCTGCCGTACCTCGCCTCGCTGGTCCTCCTCGCGGTGCTGCTGGGCGCGGTCGTCGGCTGGGGCATGTTCGTACGGTCCAAGCGGCAGCTCATGCTGAGCCTGCGGGACCGGGCGCGGCGGGCCGAGACCGAGGCGCGGCTGCGGGCCGAGCAGGCGCAGCGGCTCGCGCGCGAGGCCATCGCGCGGGAGATGCACGACGTGCTCGCGCACCGGCTGACGCTGCTGAGCGTGCACGCGGGCGCCCTGGAGTTCCGGCCCGACGCCCCGCGCGAGGACATCGCGCGGGCGGCCGGCGTCATCCGGGAGAGCGCGCACGAGGCGTTGCAGGACCTGCGGGAGATCATCGGCGTGCTGCGGACCGGCGACGCCGACGACGCGGGCCGGCCGCAGCCGACGCTCGCGGCGCTCGACACCCTGGTCGCCGAGTCCCGGCAGGCCGGTATGAAGGTCGTCCTGGAGCAGCGGGTCGCCGACCCGGCCGCCGTCCCCGCCTCCGTGGGCCGCACCGCCTACCGGATCGCCCAGGAGGGCCTGACCAACGCCCGCAAGCACGCCCCCGGCGCGGAGGTCACCGTGTCGGTCACCGGCGGCCCGGGGGAGGGCCTCGCCGTGACCGTGCGCAACCCCGCGCCGGAGGGGGACGTGCCGCACGTGCCCGGCGCCGGGCAGGGGCTGATCGGCCTCGCCGAACGGGCGACCCTGGCGGGCGGGACCCTGGAGCACGGGCCCACGCCCGACGGCGGGTTCGGGGTGCGGGCACGGTTGCCGTGGGGGTGAACCGGAATCATCTGGTCCGTGTTTCCCCGCTCCGTGGGACCGTGATTACGTACGCGCCATGACTGCGATCAGAGTGCTCCTCGTCGACGACGACCCGCTGGTGCGGGCCGGGCTGTCCTTCATGATGGGCGGCGCGGACGACATCGAGATCGTCGGCGAGGCCGCCGACGGCGGCGAGGTCGAGGCGCTCGTCGACCGCACCCGGCCGGACGTCGTGCTCATGGACATCCGGATGCCGGCGGTGGACGGTCTCACCGCCACCGAGTCGCTGCGCCGGCGCGAGGACGCCCCGCAGGTCGTGGTGCTCACCACCTTCCACGCCGACGAGCAGGTGCTGCGCGCGCTCCGCGCGGGCGCCGCCGGGTTCGTCCTCAAGGACACCCCGCCCGCCGAGATCGTCGACGCGGTGCGCCGGGTCGCGGCCGGTGATCCCGTGCTGTCGCCCACGGTCACCCGGCAGTTGATGGCACACGCGGCCGGCGCCGCCGCCGACACGCGGCGCACGCGCGCACGCGAGCGCGTGGCGGACCTCAACGACCGTGAACGCGAGGTCGCCGTCGCGGTCGGCCGGGGCCTGGCCAACGCCGAGATCGCCGCCGAGCTCTACATGAGCGTGGCCACCGTCAAGACCCACGTCTCCCGCATCCTGGCCAAGCTGGGCCTCAACAACCGCGTGCAGATCGCCCTGCTCGCCCATGACGCCGGCCTCCTGGAGGAGACCGGGGACCGCTGACCTCAGGTGTACGCCGCGGTCGCCCCGCTCACCAGCTCCGTCGGCCGGACCGGTCTGCGCTCCCGCCGGGACAGCTCGCACGCCTCCGCGACCAGCAGCGCCTGGAGGGCCTCCCGTCCGTCGCACGGGTTGGCCCGCTCGCCCCGCACCACCTCGACGAACGCGATCAGCTCGGCCTCGTACGCGGGTCCGAACCGCTCCAGGAACCCGGTCCACGGCTTGTCCGCGGCCGGCGGCCCGGTCGGTTCGGTGGACGCGATCGGCGTGCGGTCGTCCAGGCCGACGACGATCTGGTCCCGCTCCCCGGCGAGCTCCATGCGCACGTCGTAGCCGGCGCCGTTCAGCCGGGTCGCGGTGACCGTGGCGAGCGTGCCGTCGTCGAGGGTGAGGAGCGCCGCGCCGGTGTCGACGTCGCCGGCCTCGCGGAACATCGCGGGACCGGCATCGGACCCGGCCGCGTAGACCTCCGTGACCTCCCGGCCGGTCACCCAGCGCAGGATGTCGAAGTCGTGGATCAGGGTGTCCCGGTACAGCCCGCCGGACTGCGCCAGGAACCCGGCCGGCGGCGGCTCCGCGTCGCTGCTCGTCGCCCGTACGGTGTGCAGCCGTCCGAGCCTGCCCGAGCGCACCGCCTCCCGCGCGCCCGTGTAACCGGTGTCGAAACGGCGCTGGAACCCCATCTGCAGGACGGTTCCGGCGGTCTCGACCTCCGTGATCGCCTGTAACGTGCCCGTCAGGTCCAGGGCGATGGGCTTCTCGCAGAACACCGGCAGCCCCGCGCGTGCCGCCCGGCCGATCAGCTCGGCGTGGGCGGACGTGGCCGTCGTGATCACCACGGCGTCCACTCCCCAGGTGTAGATCTCGTCCACCCCGGGCGCCGCCGTCTCGCCGAGCCGGTGGGCGAGGGCCTGGGCCCGTGCCGGATCGACGTCCGTGAGGATCAGGGAGCCGACGTCGCGGTGTCTGCTGAGTGTGTGGGCGTGAAGGGTGCCGATGCGGCCCGTACCGATGACCCCGATGCGCATGGAAACAAAGTGGGGCCCGCGCCGCTCCCTGTCAATGCGTATGTCCGGACAACCGAACTACACGACTTCCCGTCAACAGCGCACGGGGCTACGCTCGGCCCGTGCCGAAACCAGAAGTGGACCCGACCGTACAGCTGGAGCTGAGCGTGGACCGCGGCTCCCCCGTGCCGTTGTACTTCCAGCTGTCCCAGCAGCTGGAGTCCGCCATCGAGCACGGCGTGCTGACCCCCGGCACCCTGCTGGGCAACGAGATCGAGCTCGCCGCGCGGCTCGGTCTGTCCCGGCCGACCGTCCGCCAGGCCATCCAGTCCCTCGTCGACAAGGGTCTGCTGGTGCGCCGCCGCGGGGTCGGCACCCAGGTGGTGCACAGCCGGGTCAAGCGCCCGCTGGAACTCAGCAGTCTCTACGACGACCTGGAGGCGGCCGGTCAGCGCCCCGGGACGAAAGTGCTGGTCAACACTGTGGTGGCGGCGTCCGCCGAGGTCGCGGGCGCGCTCGGCGTGGCCGAGGGCGGCGAGGTGCACCGGATCGAACGGCTGCGGCTCACCCACGGGGAGCCGATGGCGTACCTGTGCAACTACCTGCCGCCCGGCCTGCTCGACCTGGACACCGGCCGGCTGGAGGCCACCGGCCTGTACCGGCTGATGCGGGCCGCCGGGATCACCCTGCACAGCGCCCGCCAGACCATCGGCGCCCGTGCCGCCACCGCCGGGGAGGCCGAGCGGCTGGGCGAGGAGACCGGCGCCCCGCTGCTCACCATGGAGCGCGTGACCTTCGACGACACCGGTCGCGCGGTGGAGTTCGGCACCCACACGTACCGGCCCTCCCGCTACTCGTTCGAGTTCCAGTTGCTTGTACGGTCCTGACAATCCGACGTGACGCGCACCCCGTGCGGTCCTCATGTCCGGACAATGTGACCGGCTACCGGTCCCCGCGAGGGGACGCCCGATGCCCGTGTTCGAGAATGGGGCGTTTGGGGCCGGTGCGGTCATCGGCCCCTTGCATACGCAAGAGCACAGCAAGAAGGGCAAGTCCTCGTGTCACGGTTTTCGACCTGGGTGGGCATCGCGCTGGCGGGGGCGCTGAGTCTCTCGCTCGCCGGATGCAGCAGTACCGGCGGCAAACGGGCGGAGGACGCCCGCGCGGCCGCGGCGGCCCGGGGCGGGGCGGCGGTGAACACCCCCCGCTGGACCTTCGCGATGATCACCCACGCGGGAGACGGCGACACCTTCTGGGACATCGTGCAGAGCGGTGCGGAGCAGGCCGCGCTGAAGGACAACGTCCGCTTCCTCTACTCGCACGACGACGAGGCCCAGCAGCAGGCGCAGCTCGTGGACGCGGCCGTCGACAAGAAGGTGGACGGCATCATCGTCACCCTCGCCAAGCCGGACGCGATGAAGGCCTCCCTCGCGCGCGCCCGCAAGGCCGGCATCCCGGTCGTCACCGTGAACAGCGGCTCGGCCGAGTCGAAGGAGTTCGGCGCGCTCACCCACATCGGCCAGGACGAGACGATCGCCGGCGAGGCGGTCGGCGAGGAGCTGAACGGGCGGGGCCGGAAGAAGGCCCTGTGCGTCCTGCACGAGCAGGGCAACGTCGGTCACGAGCAGCGCTGCGACGGGGTGGAGGAGACCTTCGACGGCACGCTGGTCCGCCTCCACGTCAACGGCACGAACATGCCCGACGTGCAGTCGGCGATCGAGGCCCGGCTGCAGTCCGACGCCGCCGTGGACGCCATCGTCACCCTGGGCGCCCCCTACGCCGACACCGCCGTCAAGGCCCGCGAGGGGGCGGGCAGCGACGCCGAGGTCGACACCTTCGACCTCAACGCCAAGGTCGCCGCCGGCCTGAAGGACGGCAGCCTCGGCTTCGCCGTCGACCAGCAGCCCTACCTCCAGGGCTACGAGGCGGTCGACCTGCTGTGGCTGTACCGGTACAACGCCGACGTCCTCGGCGGCGGCCGGCCCGT
This sequence comes from Streptomyces sp. 12E, assembly GCF_055633275.1. Lineage (NCBI taxonomy): Bacteria > Bacillati > Actinomycetota > Actinomycetes > Kitasatosporales > Streptomycetaceae > Streptomyces > Streptomyces sp. 12E. The sequence continues at coordinate 6,117,200 of NZ_JBVNCJ010000001.1, forward strand.
GCTCACCGGACCGCAGGTCATCACCGAGGACGACGCCGTCGCCCTCGAGGAGTACACGCGGCGGGGCACCCGATGAGCGCGACGACTCCCGACGTCTCTGATGAAAGGTTTCTGCGCAGCTCTTCGCCGCTCCAGCGGCTGCTGACCAGACCCGAGCTCGGCTCCCTCGTCGGCGCGATCGCCGTCTTCTGCTGCTTCGCCCTCGCCGCCGACAGCTTCCTGCGCGCCCCCAGCCTCGGCACCGTCCTCTACGCCTCCTCCACCATCGGCATCATGGCCGTCCCGGTCGCCCTGCTGATGATCGGCGGCGAGTTCGACCTGTCGGCCGGGGTCCTGGTCACGTCGTCGGCACTGGTGTCGTCGATGTTCAGCTACCAGATGACCGCCAACGTCTGGGTCGGCGTCGGCGTGTCCCTGCTGGTCACGCTCGCCGTCGGCGCCTTCAACGGGATCGTGCTGGCCCGCACGAAGCTGCCCAGCTTCATCGTCACGCTCGGCACCTTCCTGATGCTGACCGGCATGAACCTCGGCTTCACCAAGCTGATCGGCGGCACCGTCTCCACCCGGACCATCGCCGACATGGAGGGCTTCCCCGCCGCGCGGGCGCTCTTCGCGTCGACGCTCACCGTCGGCGGCATGCACATCAAGGTCACCGTGCTGTGGTGGCTCGCCCTGGTCGCCCTCGGCAGCTGGATCCTGCTGCGTACCCGCGCCGGCAACTGGATCTTCGCGGTCGGCGGCAACGAACAGGCCGCCCGTGCGGTGGGCGTCCCCGTGACCCGGACCAAGACCGCCCTCTACATGGGCGTCGCCCTCGGCGCCTGGATCTGCGGCCAGCACCTGCTCTTCAGCTACGACGTCGTCCAGTCCGGCGAAGGCGTCGGCAACGAGCTGATCTACATCATCGCGGCCGTCATCGGCGGCTGCCTGATCACCGGCGGCCACGGCAGCGCCGTCGGCTCGGCGGTCGGCGCACTGATCTTCGGCATGACCAGCAAGGGCATCGTCTTCGCCGAGTGGAACCCCGACTGGTTCAAGTTCTTCCTCGGGGCGATGCTGCTCCTCGCCACCCTGCTCAACGCCTGGGTGCGCCGCCGCGCGGAGGCCTCGGCATGACCCGGACCGGCTCCCGCACGGCCCTGGTGGAGCTGTCCGGCGTCAGCAAGCGCTACGGCAACGTCCGCGCCCTCGAGGACGTGTCGCTGGAGGTGCACGCGGGCGAGATCACCTGCGTGCTGGGCGACAACGGCGCCGGCAAGTCCACCCTGATCAAGATCATCTCAGGACTGCACGGGCACGACGGCGGCACGCTCGCCCTCGACGGCGAGGAGACCCGCCTGGCCTCGCCGCGCGAGGCCCTGGACCGGGGCATCGCCACCGTCCACCAGGACCTGGCCGTCGTCCCGCTGATGCCGGTGTGGCGGAACTTCTTCCTCGGCTCCGAGCCCCGCAAGGGCACCGGCCCCTTCAAGCGCATGGACGTCGACCGCATGCGTCGCACCACCCGCGCGGAACTCCTCCGCATGGGCATCGACCTCCGCGACGTCGACCAGCCCATCGGCACCCTCTCCGGCGGCGAGCGCCAGTGCGTGGCCATCGCCCGCGCGGTGCACTTCGGGGCGAAGGTCCTCGTCCTGGACGAGCCCACGGCGGCCCTGGGCGTGAAGCAGTCGGGCGGGGTCCTGAAATACGTGACCGCGGCACGCGACCAGGGCCTGGGCGTCGTCTTCATCACCCACAACCCGCACCACGCCCACCTGGTGGGCGACCGGTTCGTCCTGCTGAAACGCGGCACGATGGCGGGAAGCCACACCCGTGACTCCCTCACGCTGGACGAGCTGACAAGGCAGATGGCCGGCGGCACGGAGCTGGACGACCTACGCCATGAACTGCAACGCCCCCGGGGGCGCGGGGCTGTATAGCTGTATAGACGTGCGGCTCCGCCGCGTGGGCGCGATCAACTCCGGCGCACCCGCACCCGACAATGATCCGCACCACGCACCCGGGATCCATTCGGCACCCGGCGGAGCCGTGCGGCACAATCGCACACGATGAGCACCTACCGCGACTTCACCGCCCCCATCGGCTCCCGCCGCGCCCCGGTCCTGAGAACCGTCGGCACCCGGGAGCGCCGTTCCCACCTGACGGCGCCCCGGGTCCCGACGGTCGGCATCGACATCGGCGGCACCAAGGTCATGGCGGGCGTCGTCGACGCCGACGGCAACATCCTGGAGCGGCTGCGCACCGAGACCCCGGACAAGTCCAAGAGCCCCAAGGTCGTCGAGGACACCATCGTCGAACTGGTGCTGGACCTGTCCGACCGGCACGACGTGCACGCGGTCGGCATCGGCGCGGCCGGCTGGGTCGACGCCGACCGCAACCGCGTGCTGTTCGCCCCCCACCTGTCCTGGCGCAACGAGCCGCTGCGCGACCGCCTCGCCGACCGCCTCGCCGTCCCCGTCCTGGTGGACAACGACGCCAACTCCGCGGCCTGGGCCGAGTGGCGCTTCGGCGCCGGCCGCGGCGAGGACCACCTCGTCATGATCACGCTCGGCACCGGCATCGGCGGCGCGATCCTGGAGGACGGGCAGGTCAAGCGGGGCAAGTACGGAGTCGCCGGCGAGTTCGGCCACATGCAGGTCGTCCCCGGCGGCCACCGCTGCCCCTGCGGCAACCGCGGCTGCTGGGAGCAGTACAGCTCCGGCAACGCGCTGGTCCGCGAGGCCCGCGAGCTGGCCGCCGCCGACTCGCCGGTCGCCTACGGGATCATCGAGCACGTCAAGGGCAGCATCGGCGACATCAGCGGCCCGATGATCACCGAGCTGGCCCGCGAGGGCGACGCCATGTGCATCGAACTGCTCCAGGACATCGGGCAGTGGCTCGGCGTCGGCATCGCCAACCTCGCCGCCGCCCTCGACCCCTCCTGCTTCGTCATCGGCGGCGGCGTCTCCGCCGCCGACGACCTGCTGATCGGCCCCGCGCGGGACGCCTTCAAGCGGCACCTCACCGGCCGCGGCTACCGCCCCGAGGCCCGCATCGTCCGCGCCCAGCTCGGCCCCGAGGCCGGCATGGTCGGCGCCGCCGACCTCGCCCGGCTGGTCGCCCGTCGCTTCCGCCGCGCCAAGCGCCGCCGGGTCGAGCGCTACGAGCGCTACGAGCGGTACGCGGAGGCCCGTCGCACCACCCAGGAGTCGCTGTGAGCGACGCGTCCCCCCGGCACACGGACCTTCCGGACACGCCCCGCCCGGCCGAGAGCCGGTGGCACATGATCCGCCGCAGGGCGCTCACCCTGCTGATCATCGTGCTGCTCATCGGCGTCCCGGCCGGATACCTGGTGATCTCCGCGAACCAGAGCAGGGCCAGCGGCAAGGACAAGGAGGCGAAGTACTCCGCGACCGGCCTCACCGAGGGCTGGCCGTCGAAGGTGCAGCGCCGCCTCTACCAGGTGCCCGTGCCGCACCCCGCCTGGTGGGTGGCCTCCTACGAGACCAACAACTGGAAGACCAGCCGCCTCTACGTCGAGTTCGAGACCACCGACGCGGGCCTGAGCGCCTTCCTCACCAGCATGGGCGTGCGGGAGGACGACCTGGAACAGGACGACATCCCCATCGGCGAGCGCGACCGGGACGTCACCGGCTGGACGTTCGACGGCCCCGGCACCTGGTCCGGCCTCGTCCACGAGCAGAAGGACCCGGCGCCCACGCACGACGTCGTCGTCAACCACCACAAGCCGGGCTACCCGAGGGTGTACGTGGTCTCCCGCACCGTGCCCTGACCCCGCGCGCGCCGGCCGCTGGGACCGATTGTCGGACCCCGCCCGTAGAGTCGGGGACGGCTGATCAGACGGACGGGCGGGAGGCGACAGGACGTATGGCCGAGAGGACCATGACGGCCGCCGGGCGGGAGACCGCCGGATCCGGCGGTGCGGGCGGGACGGACGTCCCCGTCCGGCTCGCGGCCGTCTTCCTCCCGGCGTCCCTCCCGCGCGAGGGACGCGTCGCCTTCTACGACCCCCAGGGCGGCCCCGACGGCGAAGGGCCGCCCGACGGCGAAGGGCCGCCCGGCGCCTCCGCGCCGCGCACCGACCTCACCGTCGTCCGCCCGCACGGCACGGGGGTGCGGCGGCGGACGGTCCCGGCGCTCTCCCTCCCCGTCGACGAGGCCCTCCCGCTGCTGGTCCGCGCCCGGCACGATCCCGCGGCCCACCCCGCCACCGCCTGCTGGGGCGCCGCCGCCCTGCACGCCCTGCGGCTCACCGCCCGCGGCCGGCTGCTGCCCGGCCTGACCGCCGCCGGCCACGACGCCTGGCGCGCCGGCCCGCTCGACCCCGACGACGTGGCGCACCTGCGCGCGGTGGCCGCCGCCCTGCCGTACGAGGGCCACGCCGTCCCGCTGCCCGGCCCCGGCCCCCTCCGGCTGCCCCGGCCGGAGTCGCTGGTGCGCGCCTTCCTGGACGCGGTCGCCGACACCCTGCCCCGCACCCCGGCCGCGCCGTACGCCGCGGGGCTCCCGTTCGCCGCGCGGAAGGCGCAGCGGCTGCCCGACGCCCGCGACTGGGCCGCCGAGGTCGCCGCCGGCATGGACGCCGGCGTACGGATCTCGCTCCGTCTGGACCTGTCCGCGTACGACCTCTTCGACGGCGGCGGGGGAGCCGGCGGGGACGGGAGCGCCGCACGGAGCGCGGGAGCCGCGATCGTGCAGGTGCACAGCCTCGCCGACCCGACCCTGGTGGCCGACGCGACGGCGCTGTGGGCGGGCGCGGCGGACGACGCCTTCGGCCCCCGCGCGCGGGTGGACGCCGCCCTCGCGGTGCGCCGCGCGGCCCGGGTCTGGCCGCCGCTGGACCGGCTCTCCGACCAGGACGTGCCGGACGTACTGGCCCTGTCCGAGGAGGAGCTGAACGACCTGCTGGGCGTGGCGGCCGCCCGGCTCGCCGCGGCCGGGGTCGCCGTGCACTGGCCCCGGGACCTCGCCCAGGACCTGACCGCCACGGCGGTGGTCCGCCCGGCCCCCGGCTCGGCGACCGACGGCACCGGTTTCTTCGAGAGCGGGGACCTGCTGCGGTTCGGCTGGCAGCTCGCCCTCGGCGGCGACCCGCTCACCGAGACCGAGATGGACGCCCTGGCCGAGGCCCACCGTCCGGTCGTACGGCTGCGCGACCGGTGGGTGCTGGTCGACCCCGGCCTCGTCCGCAAGGCCCGCAAGCGGGACCTGGGGCTGCTCGACCCGGTCGACGCGCTGTCCGTCGCCCTCACCGGCCACGCGGAGATCGACGGGGAGACGGTCGAGGCGGTGCCGGCCGGCGCCCTCGCCGCCCTCCGCGACCGCCTGACCGCCGGGGTGCGGCCCGCCGAGCCTCCGCCCGGCCTCGACGCCACCCTGCGCGACTACCAGCTGCGGGGCCTGGCCTGGCTGGACCTCATGACCTCCCTCGGCCTCGGCGGCTGCCTCGCCGACGACATGGGCCTGGGCAAGACCGTCACCCTCATCGCGCTGCACCTGAAGCGGGCCCGCACCGAGCCGACCCTGGTGATCTGCCCGGCCTCGCTGCTCGGCAACTGGCAGCGGGAGATCACCCGGTTCGCACCCGGCGTCCCCGTGCGCCGCTTCCACGGCCCGGACCGCACCCTGGACGGCCTCGACGGCGGTTTCGTCCTCACCACCTACGGCACCATGCGCTCCGCCGCCCCGGAGCTGGCCGGGCGGGCCTGGGGCATGGTCGTCGCCGACGAGGCGCAGCACGTCAAGAACCCCCACTCCGCGACCGCGAAGGCGCTGCGCACGATCCCGGCCCCCGCGCGGGTGGCGCTCACCGGCACCCCCGTGGAGAACAACCTCTCCGAGCTGTGGGCCCTCCTGGACTGGACGACCCCCGGACTCCTCGGCCCGCTGCAGTCCTTCCGGGCCCGGCACGCGCGCGCCGTGGAGACCGGCGAGGACGAGGAGGCCGCCGAGCGCCTCGCCCGCCTGGTCCGCCCCTTCCTGCTGCGGCGCAGGAAGTCCGACCCCGGAATCGTCCCCGAGCTGCCGCCCAAGACCGAGACGGACCACCCCGTACCGCTCACCCGCGAGCAGGCCGCGCTGTACGAGGCCGTGGTGCGCGAGTCGATGCACGCCATCGAGAGCGCGCGGGGCATGGGCCGGCGCGGACTGGTGCTGAAGCTGCTGACCTCGCTCAAGCAGATCTGCGACCACCCGGCGCTCTACCTCAAGGAGGAGCACGCGCACGCCGGAGGCGACCGGCTCGCGGCCCGTTCCGGGAAACTCGCCCTGCTGGACGAGCTGCTGGACACCCTGCTCGCCGAGGACGGCTCCGCCCTGGTCTTCACGCAGTACGTCGGGATGGCCCGCCTGATCACCGCGCACCTCGCCGGGCGCGCGGTCCCCGTCGACCTCCTCCACGGCGGTACGCCGGTGGCGGAGCGGGAGCGCATGGTGGACCGCTTCCAGAGCGGCGCGACCCCGGTCCTGGTGCTCTCCCTCAAGGCCGCCGGCACCGGCCTGAACCTCACCCGCGCGGGCCACGTCGTCCACGTCGACCGCTGGTGGAACCCCGCGGTGGAGGAACAGGCCACCGACCGCGCCTACCGCATCGGCCAGACCCAGCCGGTCCAGGTTCACCGCCTGGTCACCGAGGGCACGGTCGAGGACCGCATCGCCGAGATGCTGGAGTCCAAGCGCGCCCTCGCCGACGCGATCCTCGGCGCCGGCGAGTCGGCCCTCACCGAGCTGTCCGACCGCGACCTGTCCGACCTGGTGTCCCTGCGGAGGCCGGCATGACCCCCCGCCCCTCCGACGAGGTCCGCGAGGCCCTGCGCGCCGCCCGCGCCCGGACCACCCGCGAACCGGCGGCCCCGGACGCACCGGAGCACCGGCCCGCTCCGGACCGGCCGGCCGCCCCGGCCCCCGGACGGCCCGACGGCCCCCCTCACCCCGGCCGCGGATCCCGCCCGGGCGACGCGGCCCGCGAGGCGCTGCGGCAGGCGGTGCGGGCCCGGCGCGGTGCGCAGGAGCCCGCCGGTGCGGCGGAACCGGACCACGAGGACCCGGGCGCACCGGCGGAGGGCGGGGCGCCTTTCGGAGAGGAGCCCCACGGCGACGCTCCGCCCCCTGCCGACCCGTCGTCCGGGAACCCCGGGAACCCCGGAAACCCCGGGGACACAGCGGTCGCTGCCGCCGGAGAGCACGCGCTCCCGCGCCCCGGGGACATCGCGCGGGAGGCGCTGCGCTCCGCGCGTGAGGAGGCGCTGCGGGCGCGCCCGGCACCCGGCGGCCGTGCGACGGACGCCGAGCCCCGTGCACGACGCGCCCCCGCGCCCCTGGTCCCGCGCACGACCCGCGGCGACCGGGCCGCCGACGCCCGGGCCCGTGAGGTACGGGAGTCGCTCGCGGACGCCTTCCGCATGCCCGGACCGGACCCGCGGACCGACGCCGCCCCCGGCCGGGGCGGCGCCCCCGCGACGCCTGACGACGCGCGCCCGCCCGGCGGCCTTCCGGCCCCCCGCGCCCGGGACGGGGCCGCGGAGGACGCCGGCACACGTCCGTCCCGCACCCCGCGGGACACCGCACCGCCCGCACCCGTCGCCCCCCGCTCCATGGCCGCCCCCGCCCGCGACGGCGATCTGCGCCGCACCTTCCCGGCGTTCCCGCCCCGTGCCTCGGACGGCGAGGGCTTCGCCGGGACCTGGTGGGGCGACGCATGGGTCACGGCGCTGGAGGAGGGGGCGCTGGACGCCGCCCGACTCGCCCGCGGACGCGGGTACGCCGGGCAGGGACACGTCGACGCCGTCACCGTCACGCCGGGACTCGTGCTCGCGTACGTGCGGGGCAGCCGCCCGCGGCCGTACCGCGTACAGGTGCGGCTGCGGACGTTCACGGACGCCGACTGGGAGCGGTTCCTGGACGCCGCCGCCGACCGCCCCGGCCACATCGCGGCGCTGCTGGACAAGGAGATGCCCCCGTCCCTCGCCGACTGCGGGGTCCCGCTGCTGCCCGGTCCCGGCGACCTCGCCCCGCAGTGCAGCTGTCCCGATGCCGGCCACCCCTGCAAGCACGCCGCCGCCCTCTGCTACCAGACGGCCCGGCTGCTCGACGCCGACCCGTTCGTGCTGCTCCTGCTGCGCGGACGCGGTGAGCGCGAGGTGGTCGACGCGCTGTCCCGGCTCAGCGCCGCCCGCGCGGCCCGCGCCGCCCAGGACAAGGAACCGGAACCCCTGCCCGGCCTCCGGGCGGCCGAGGTCCTCGCCCGACGGGACCGCGCCCTCCCCCCGCTCCCGGCCCCGCTGCCCCCGCCGCCGCACCCCGAGCAGCCGCCCGCGTACCCCGCGTCCCCGGGCGGACCGGACCCGTTCGCGCTGGACCAGCTGGCCACCGACGCCGCCGCCCGCGCACACGCCCTGCTCACCACAGGCCGCGACCCGGTCGGCCGGCTCACCCTCTGGCAGGACGCGGTGCGGCTCGCCGCCGTCCGCCCCGGCTCCGGTCTGACCGGGGCGACGCGCGCGCTGTACTCCTCCCTCGCCAGAGCGGCCGGCCGCACCCCCGCCGAGCTGGCGCGCGCGGTCGCCGCCTGGCGTCAGGGCGGGCCGGCGGGCCTCGCCGTCCTCGAGGAGCCCTGGGACCCGCCGGCCGGCCGCTTCGACCGCGCCCGCCCGCTCCTCCTCGCCGCCGACCTCCCCGCCTTCCGCCCCTGGCGCAACCACCTGACCCACCCCCGGGGCCACGTCCAGCTCCGCCTCGGCCGCGACCACCTCTGGTACGCCTACGAGTCCGAGCCGGGCCACGACGACTGGTGGCCCCGCGGCACCCCCGACCCGGACCCCGTGGGCGCTCTGACCGGTCTGGACGCGCCGGGCGACCTGTGACGGCCCCGGGGCCTCAGCCCCGCCCGCTCCGGGGCGCCGGCGGCAAGGGCGCGTCGCTCTGCCGGAGTTCGGCCAGGAGCTCGCTCTGCCCGGCCAGCAGTTCGGTGAGGATTCGGCGGGCCGCGCGGAGCAGTTCGGCGACGTCGCCACCGGCGAGGGCGTACCGGACGGTGGATCCCTCCCGGACCGAGACGACGATGCCGGACCTCCTGAGCACGGCCAGTTGCTGCGAGAGGCTGGACGGCTCGATGTCGATGTCGGCGAGCAGGTCCCGCACCGGCACGGGCCCGTGCTGCAGCAGCTCCAGGACCCTGATGCGCACAGGGTGTCCCAGCATGCGGAAGAACTCCGCCTTGGCCTGGTAGAGGGGGACTCGCATGGGCGCGCACTCCCTGCCGCGTCGGGGATGTTCTCCACCGTGCGGCGACGCCCCGCGAACGCGCCGCCGCACGATGTGCCGTCTTTCCGGACCGGCCCTTCCGCGCCGGTCCTTCTCGCCCGGCGCGGCGCGCATCCGCGGATGGGGATCATGTCGATGTGGTGACTTGAAGAATTCTTCACATCGTGGGCGCGCGTCGGCCGGGACCCGGAGGCGTTCAGACTTCCAGCTGTTGCTCGGTCCGCTTGAGCTGGTGGCGGGCCATCGCCAGGTTCGACCGTGACTTGTCGAGCACGAGGTACAGGAACAGACCGTTGCCGCTGCGGCCGGTGACCAGCCGGATGAGGTGGTACTGGCTGTCGAGGGTGATGAGGATGTCCTCGATCTGGCTGGTCAGCCCCAGCAGTTCCATGGTGCGCACCTTGGCCCGGATGACGTCCGTGTTGCCGGCGGCCGCGACGGTCAGGTCCAGGTCCTTGCCCCCGCCCAGCGTCCCCAGGGCCATGCCGCTGGAGTAGTCGACGAGGGCCGCTCCGAGGGCCCCTTCGACGACGGTCATGACTTCCTTCAACGACACTTCCACAGTTGCCATGGACGTCTCCCTCTTCGGTCTTCTCGTGGGTTGCGTCGGCCTGCACGGGGCGGCGCCTCCCGCCCTGGCCGGTGGTGGCACCGTAGGCAGGCGGCACCGGCCCGGGAGGACGTGTTTTCCGGTATGACCATCCGACGATCGAAGGTGTGCGTCATGAACTGCCCTGTGATCGTGAGCGGTTCGCAAAGCTTCGCTCCCGCGGCATCGCGATCTCTCCCGGACGGCCGGCCCGACGACCACCGGGCGGGAGCCACCCGGAGGCCGGGGTCCCCGACCGCCTTTTCCGGGCCCGCGCCCGCTCATGCCCAGGCGGCGCGGGCGGGCAGGGGCACGGGCGGGCCCTTCAGCCGCGTGGTTCCCCGGGGAGGAACGTCACCTGCGGGGCGCCCGTGCGCGGATGGGTGGCGACTTCCGCCGCCACTCCGTAGACCTCGGCCAGAAGCTGCGGGGTGAGGATCTCGGCGGGCGGGCCGGAGGCGGTGACTTCGCCGTCGTGCAGGACGTAGAGGCGGTCGCAGTAGTAGGCGGCCAGGTTGAGGTCGTGCAGGGCGAGCAGCACGGTGGCGGGCAGGCGGCGCAGGGCGGCGAGCACGGACAGCTGGTGGCGGATGTCGAGGTGGTTGGTGGGTTCGTCGAGGACGAGGAGGGTGGGCTGCTGGGCGAGGGCGCGCGCGATGAGGACGCGCTGGCGCTCGCCGCCGGAGAGCCGGTCGAAGGGGCGGTCGGCCAGGTGGACGGCGTCGGCCGCCAGGAGCGCGGAGTCGATGATCTCGGCGTCCTCGGCGGTGTCGCCGGCGAGGAGCCGTTTGTGCGGGGTGCGGCCCATGGCGACGACCTCGCGGACGGCGAGGTCGAAGTCGGCCGCCGAGTCCTGGACCACCGCCGCCACGGTGCGGGCCAGTCGCCGCACCGGCAGCGCCCAGGCGTCGTCCCCGTCGACGCGTACCCGGCCGGTGTCGGGGCGCAGGACGCGGTAGACGGTGCGCAGGAGGCTGGACTTGCCGCTGCCGTTGGGGCCGACGAGCCCGATGGTCTCGCCCGGGCGGGCGGTCAGGGAGACGTCGTGCACCAGGCGGCGGGCTCCGGCGGTGAGCGTGACGCCGTCGACGCTCAGTTCGGTCGCGGTCATGCCGCTCCTCGGTCGGTGCCGCGCCGGGCGTCCCGGCGCATCAGCCATAGGAAGAACGGCCCGCCGCACAGGGCCGTGAGCACGCCGACGGGTATCTCCGTCGGCGCGGCGACCGTCCGTGCGGCGATGTCGGCCCAGACGAGGAAGACCGCTCCGCCGAGTGCCGCCGTCGGCAGGACCCGGCGGTGGTCGCCGCCGACGAACAGGCGCACGATGTGGGGCGTCATCAGGCCGACGAAGCCGATCGGTCCGGCCGCCGCGACCAGCACGCCCGTGACGAGGGAGAGCAGCACGAACAGCCGGGCGCGGAACCGGGCCACGTCCAGCCCCATCGTGGTGGCCGCCTCCTCGCCGGCCAGCAGCAGGTTGAGGTTGCGGGCCTGCGCCATGAGGACGCCGACACCGAGCAGCAGGACCGTGCTCGGCAGCCACAGGGTGCCCCAGCCGACCCCGCCGAGGCCGCCGAGGGTCCAGGCGAGGACCGCGCGGGCCTCGTTGCCCCGGCCGGTGGTGAGCAGCAGCAGGTCGAGGACCGCGGTGAGCACCGCCGCGACCGCCACCCCGGACAGCACCAGCCGCGCCGAGGTGATGCGTCCGCCGGTGCGGGCGGTGGCGTACACGAGCAGGAGCGCGCCCAGGGCGCCCAGGAAGGCGGCCGCCGGCAGGGAGGCCGGCCCGAAGAGGGCGACCCCGAACACGATCACGGAGACCGCGCCGAGCGACGCCCCCGAGGAGACGCCGAGCAGGTACGGCTCGGCGAGCGGGTTGCGCACCAGGGCCTGCAGCGCGGTGCCGATCACCGCCAGGCCGGCGCCGGTGACCGCACCGAGCAGCACCCGCGGCGCCCGTACGTCCACCACGATGGTCTCCCGGGCCCGCGACCAGTCCGGATCCTGCCAGTCGGCGCCCAGCGCGTGCGTCACGATGCCCCACACCTGGCCGGGCGGCACCTGGACGGAGCCGATCGCGAGGCCCGCCGTGGCGGAGACGACGAGCAGGGCGGTGAGGACGAGCAGCGTGACGGCCGACCTCGTACGGCCCGCTCCCGGCTCGTCGGCCTTCCGCCGTGGAACCGCCCGCTCGGTGGAGGAGTCGGTGGCGGCCCGGGTCACCGGAAGCTCTCGGGGTGCAGTCCGCGGGCCAGGTCCTCGACCGCGTAGGCCGAGCGGATGCCGACCAGGGTGGCGGTCAGCGGCAGGACGACGAACCGCTTGTTCCTGACGGCGGGCACGTCGGCGAGCGCGGGCTGGGAGAGCAGGAACTTCTTCTTCTCCTCCACGCTTCCGGCGCCGGCGTAGTCGTAGACGGCGATGACCTCGGGCCTGCGCTCGACGACCTGCTCCCAGGAGACGTCGCCGAAGACGTCGTCGAGGTCGGCGAAGACGTTCTCGCCGCCGGCCAGCCGGATCAGCTCGGTGCCCAGGCTCTTGCCGCCCGCGGTGAAGGCGCTCTTGTCACCGCTGTCGTAGACGAAGACGGACACCCCGGGCTCGCCCCCGACCTTGCCGGCGGCCTTGCCGACGCGGCCCTCGAGGTCGGCGACCAGCTCGTCGGCCCGGTCCGGGACACCGAAGATCCTGCCGATGGTGCGGATCTCGTCGTAGGTGTCCTTCATCGTCACCCGCTTCTCGCCGCAGTACTCGCGGTTGAGGTAGGTGTCGATGCCTGCGTCGGCGAACGCCTTGCGGGAGCGGCCCTCGTTCTCGGCGAAGGCGCTGCCGTAGCCTCCGTAGACGAGGTCCGGCTCGGCGTCCAGGACCTTCTCGAAGGACGGCTCCCTCTCCGCCAGCTCGGGGATCGCCTCGTAGTCCTTCTTCAGCTCGGGCAGGACGGCGGAGTCGGGGAAGGCCGTGCCGACCATGCGGTCCTTCAGACCGAGCGCGAGCATGAGCTCCGCCGGGTGCTGGTGGATGGTGACCACCCGCGCCGGCGGCTCGTCGTACGTCGTCCTCACGCCGCAGTTGTCGACGGTGACCGGGAAGCCCTCGGGCACGGCCGCGGTGGCCTTCGCGTCCCCGCCGCTCCCGTCGGACGAACCGCAGCCGGTGGTCAGCAGCACTGACGAAAGAGCCACGGCAGCGGCCGTGGCACGAAGGAACCCGTGCGTGCGGGCAGGGGTGAACAGCTGGGACACGTGAAGCCTCCTGGAGTCCGCGCTCCTCGGATCGGGCCCGCGACGGACCAGTGTCCTGACTCCCGGATCGACGTTCCCTCCGCCTTCCCGCGCGGTGCGCAGTGGCGTGTCGGAGGGGCGCTCCCCGGTCACAGTGGCGGGACCGTGCCGGATTCACACCGGCTTCCTGTCTCCCGTCGCGGCGATGACCAGGTGATCCTACGTTTGCTCGAGCCGATGGCCAAAGGGCGCGCGGACCCGGCCGCACGCCCCGCCTTCCTCACGCTTCGCGGACCGCCCGAAGGACGAGCCGCTCGGCACTCTCGTCGTAGGGGCGCCCGTCGAACCCGCCGAAGACCTCCACGTGGCCGAACCCCGCCTCCTCGACCATCCGCCGCAGCTCCACCGCGCTGTACACGAACCACGTCAAGGTGGCCCGCGTCACCCGCTCACCCCGGACCAGCACCCACTCGCTGCGCAGCCGCGCCCACTCGTCCAGCACGGTGTCGGTCTGCACCATCAGGTCGTCGCCCCGCCGCACCACCTTGGGCGGGGTGACCCTGCGGGCCAGGAGCTCCTTCCCGGCGAGGTCCAGGACGAGCGTGCCGCCGGGAGCCAGGCAGGTGTGCATGGTGCGCAGCACGCGCGCGTTGTCCGCGGGATCCTCGAAGTACCCGAAGGAGGTGAACATGTTGAGGACGACGTCGAAGCCGCCCGGTGCCTCGTACTCGCGGGCGTCGGCCCGTACGTAGGTCACCTCGGCACCGGCGTCGGCCGTCCGCTTGTGTGCCCGGTCCAGCATGGCCGGGCTCAGGTCCACTCCGGTCACGCGGTGACCGCGGCGGGCGAGCGGCACGGTGAACACCCCCGGCCCGCAGCACAGGTCCAGCACGCGCGACCCCTGCGGGAAGGCCAGCAGGGGAGAGGTGTCCAGCAATTCCTCGGCCTGCTCGTGGCGCTGCTCGGAGAAGAGGAAGTCGTGGAACTCGGTCCAGAAGTCATCGTCCTGGAATCCGCCCGTCCGTGTCATCGCGCGTCAGTGCTCCTTCATGGTCGCCGTCGGGGACAGGGCGCTGCGCCGTGTGACGGCGCAGCGTGAGCAGCAGAGGGGGAAGCAGCAGACACTGGGCGGCTGCCAGCAGCCAGAACCAGCCGGTGTGCCCGGCCCGTTCGCCGAGGCCGTACAACTGCCCGCCCAGCACGCCGCTCGCGCAGGCGCCCAGGCCCGCGGCCAGCCGCTGCTGGCCGAAGACCACGGCGTCGGAGCGGGGGCTGCGGCGCAGCGCCTCCAGGTCGTTCTTGAGGAACAGCACGATGTCGCCCAGCGTGATCAGCGCCCCGCCCGCCAGCAGTGCCGTCCGGGTACCGGCCGCCAGCACGGCCAGGCCCGCCGCCAGCCCCGTGAAGCCGACCGCGAGGGCGAGGGCGTACGGCATGCGCCGGATCAGGCCGGACGCGAGTGGCTGTACGACGATGACCAGCGTGAAGCAGAGCAGCAGCACCACGCTGTAGAACGCGCTGGAGGCGCGCTCGACGGCGTACACCGCCAGGAAGTGCTGGAAGTGGAAGTAGAGGTAGAAGGCGAGCGCGTTGGCGGCGAACGGCAGGAGTGCCACGCCGGCCAGGAGCCCCGAGGGGGCAGTGTCCTCCGGCCCGGCGGGGTGCTCCGTGGTTGTCCCTGGCAGTCGTGCGTGTCCCGCCGTGATCGCGAGGAACAGCGTCGTCACGGCCGCGAACAGCCAGCCGGGTGACGAGAGGACGAACGGCCCGGCGATCAGCGGGCCCACGGCCATGCCCGCGTTGAGTGCCGCGTTGCCCGCCGACAGGAACGCCGGGCGGCGCTCGTCGTCGACGCCGTGCACCAGGTACGCCTTGTTCGCGGGCAGGTAGAGCGCGGCACCGCAGCACGTCAGGACCAGCGCCCAGACCGCGAGGGTCGGCCAGCGCAGGGCCAGCAGGAGTCCGGCGAAACCGACGGTGCGCACGACGAGTGCCCACAGCATCGTGCGGCGCAGTCCGATCCGGTCCGCGAGGGCTCCGCCGACGATGCCGCCGGAGAACTGCACGAGCGATGCCACGGCCAGGACGACGCCGACCGTGCCGAGCCCCATCCCGAGCCGTTCGTGCAGGAACACCGACATGAACGGCAGGACCATGAAGCTGCCGAGCGGAATGAGGAACGAGCTGAGCAGGAGGAACCGCAGCGGGCCGGTGAGCGGAAACAGCGAGGCCCGCAGACCAGGTCCCCGAGTGGTGCGCTCACCCACCGGGCGCCTCCCGGCCGGCCGGGTCGGTGAGTACCCGCAGGGCGCCCGCGGCGGCCACCGCGCGGTGGGTGGCGAGTTCGGCGGTCTCCGCCTCGGCGTACACGATGCCCGCGTAGCCGCGGCTGTCGCCGAGGTGCTCGATGAGGTCGCCGGTCTGCTTGACCGGGTACCAGGCGGGCGTTCCCGGCATGTCGGTGAGCCGGTCGAGCCCGGCGACCCCGGCGAACACGCCGGGCGCGGCCGGATAGCCCAGAACGAAGGCGACGGCCGGACCACCGGGCAGGTCCGCATCCATGAGACGAGGGCGGCGGCCGAGCGCGGCCTCGATCATCGCCTCGTACATGTTGACGCCGAGCGCCCGGCACATGCCCTCCCCGACCAGCGCGCCCCCGATCCGGGGATTGACCTCCACCACCTCCGGGCCGTCGGCGGTCAGCACGAACTCCACGTGCGAGAACCGGTCGGTGTAGCCGACGGCGGCGAGCACCCGGTCGAGCCAGCGCTCCAGCGATGTCCGCTGCGGGCCCGGAAAAGCGACGGGAAAGGCGGTGATCTCCTCCCGGAAGTGCGGCTCCGGTGACATGAGCCGACTGGAGACGCCCAGCAGCCGGGTGCGGCCGTCCCAGGTGAGCGTCTCGGCGCTGTACACCGGGCCGCTGAAATAGGGCTCGGCGAACAACCGTCCTTTCAGGTCCCGACCGGACGCCTCCGCCAGCGCCGCGTCGAGTTCGCCCTCGTCCCGGACCAGCCACACGTTCTGGCTTCCGGTGCCCGCCGTGTCCTTGAGCACGAGCGGCAGTCCCGCCTCCTTGAGCAGCAGTCCGCGTGCCTCGCGGTCCGGCTCGGCGTTCTCGACGGCCCTTCCGCGGGTGAGACCCGCGTCGTGCAGTCTGTTGCGTACGGCGGCCTTGTCCCGGGTCAGTCGCAGGACGGCTGGATCGAGACCGGGCAGGCCGAGGCGTTCGGTGAGGGCGGCGCCGGTGAGAGTCCAGGTGTCGGTGGAACTGATCAGGCCGCGCAGCCCCGGGGTGCGCCGGAGCAGATCGGCGGTTCGTTCCACGTCGAAGGTGTCGGTCACGACGACGTCGAGGGCGCCGGCGGGCAGCCGGTCCAGTTCGTAGGCGTAGTAGGCGGGGGCCCGGGTGAGGAGCAGCAGGCGCTCGCCGAGCCGGTCGGCGGCGCGGACCAGACGGCCGAGGCCGAAGGTCAGTGACTCCAGGCAGGCCACGGTCATGCCGCCTGCTCCTTCCAGCGGGCCGGACGGGGAGTGCGTTGCCACGTCATCCTCGACCAGGGCATGGCCATCTCCTCCGGAGTGCGGACCTCGAGGGGTTTCAGCGCGGCCGGGTCCAGGGCCTCGGCGTGCCGGGCGAACACGCGCTCCACGTAACGGTGTCCGGTGTCGGCCCCTACCACCAGGTGCAGTCGGTCGGGGTGACGGCGGGCCTCGTACGTCGCCGTCAGGTAGCCGGCGCCGGTGGACAGCCCGGCGAACACCGCGTGTTCGCGCAGCAGGGCGACCGCGCCGGACATGGCGTGGGTGAAGTCCAGCCAGTGCACGGTGTCGTAGAGGTGGTGGCGGACGTTGTCGAAGACGATCGACGAGCCGATGCCGGCGATGATCGCCTCGGGATCGTGATGGTCCTGGCTGCCGAAGGTGACGCTGCCGAAGGGCTGGACGCCGACCAGGCGCACCGAGGGGTCCGCAACGCGCAGGTGTTCCACGATGCCGCCGGTCGAAGCTCCGGAACCCACCCCGCCGACGACGGTCAGCGGTACGGCCGGGAACTCCGCCGCGATCCGGTCGGCGACCTCTCGGTAGCCGAGGTAGTGGACGTCGTCGTGGTACTGGCGCATCCAGTGGTGGCCAGGGCGCTCGGCGAGTATCTCGCGCACCCGCCGCACCCTCAGTTCCTGGTCGAGCTTGAGGTTCCGCGACGGTCTGACCTGTTCCACCGTGGCGCCGAGGATCTCCAGTTGAGCGAGGGTGGTGGCGTCGACGGTGGTGGACGCGACGATGTGGCACCGCATGCCGTACCGGTGGCAGGCCAGGGCGAGGGCGTAGGCGTAGATGCCGCTGGAGCTGTCGATCAGGGTCTGTCCCGGACGGACCGTGCCCCGCTCCAGCAGACGACGGACGGCGGCCAGAGCCGAGTAGATCTTCATCGACTCGAACCGCAGCAGGACCAGGCCGTCGGTGAGCCGGACGAGGTCCGGGACTTTGAGGGCGTCGGCGATGTGGGGGTGGATCACCCGTAGCCTCCTTGGGCGAAGGTGCACTGGTGGCCGAGCGAGTGGAAGAACGCGGAGAGTTCGGACTTGACCTCGGCCCGTGGGCGTGAGGCGAAGAGATAGCCGGCCAGGCAGCCGGTGTGGGCGACGAAGACGCCGTCGGCGCCGAACCGCTCACGATGGGCCTGCAGGCTGCCGAAGGTCGCCTTGGGCAGCACCTCCTGGGACAACGCGGCGCTGGTCGTCGCGGCGCGGGCGACGGCGCCCGGGTCGCCCGAGTCGAAGCCCTTCAGCAGATCGGTCAGGCACCGCTGGTACTCCTCGCCGCGGCGCCGGTAGTGGTCCAGCAGCAGGGGAGTGACGGCGGCGGTGTCCACCGTGCCGGGTTCCGTGACGAAGGCGGCGTGGAAGCCGATGTCCGGGCCCAGTCGCCGTACCACCCGGTGCCGGCCGCTGAGGTACAGGGCGAACTCGTCGAGGAAGACGCTGTCGGCGCGCTCGATGCCCGCCAGGACGCCGAGGACCACGTCCGTGTCGTACGGCAGGGAGAAGACGCGGAACAGGCAGCGCAGCGTCGCCACGATGTCCGCCGTGGAACTGGCCATCCCCACGCCCACCGGCAGTTCGGAGTGGGTGTGCCAGTCGCCCGGTGGCAGGGTGAGGCCGTAGTGGTCGAGGAAGAGCCGAACCGCTGTCGCCGACTTCTCACCCAGTGCCGGCGGACGCGGCGAGCCGACCGTCGTCCTCGGTGTGAAGTACACCCAGGAGTGACGGTCCACGGGAAAGGACACCACCGCGATCTCAGGATCGGTGCCCGCTCGCAACGGGCCCTGGTACAGCTCGCCCAGAGTGCCGTGGCAGACACCGGACACCGTGCCGCCGGACACGCCCGGTTCCTGGAGGACACCCGCGACGGGTCCGGGCATGGTCGGCCCCGGTCCGTCGGACGACACGCCGACCCGGGGTCGGTACGGCCGACGCGAACAGGCTGGGTCCCGCACAGCATCCTCCTCCGTACCGGGCCTTGCACACCGACAGGGAAGGAAGCGCGGCCACACGCACGACGTAGGACCGCCCATACCGCCGACCCAGTCCACGAGGTCACGCGCACAGCCCGCGCGGGACACGGGCGCAGTGGCAGGTCTTCGGACTCGCGGGCACGTCCGCCGAAAGGGCGTACACCTACCGGCCGTCTCTTCCCCGGCCCTGACGCGGGCCCAGTGACATCGACGGCTTTCGTTCCCACTCACCGCTGCGGGACAGCCCCGGATTCGCACCGGGTTCCCTCTTGCGTCGCGCCACCGGGCGTCCGGGCGGACGGGAGGCGCGAACCGACTGCGTGTACCAGCGTAGAGGCGCTCGTATCCCTGCGACAGTGGGGCTTCGGCGGTTGTCTTGAATGTGGAGGGGAGGCAGAAACCAGGTGTGCCCCGTGCAGTTCTCGTGGTGGCTCTGGCCGGATAACGCCTCTGGGGATCGCTGCCTCCTCAGCCAGACTTGTCGTCTCACACCACATGCGCACCGTTGCTGCGGTGGCCCGCGCCCGGGAGGCCCCTGATGACGTCAGACGTGAGGCCGGACGAGGACGGGGCGGTGACCCCGCCCGGACGGCGACGGCCTCCCGGCGACCGCGTCGCGCTCCGCGGCGACCTGCGGTCCGCGCTGCCCGACGCCACCACGGCGGTGGTGGTCACGGCGCTGGTCTTCGCGCTCTTGTGGGCGCGCATGGAGTCGGGTGCTTCGGACACCGTCGCGGTCATGCCGTTCATGGACGATCCCGGCACCTACTGGATGTACCTGCTCAGCCAGGCGTTCGGCTGGTCGGGGCTGCTGTGGGCCTGGGGCACGGTCATGCTCGGTCTGCTGCTGTCGGGGCCGCGCCCCGCCCGGCTGCCGGTCTCCCGGCAGGTGCTGGAGCGCTGGCACCGCACCACGAGCCTGACGACCATGGCGCTGATGTTCGCGCACGCGCTGATGTTCGCGGCGGAACTCGTGCGCTACGAGACGAAGGTGGACTGGGCCGAGCGGCTGTGGGTGGCCTTCGCCGACAGCTTCGTTCCCGGCTGGTACGACTCCGGAACCGGAAGGGTCGCCATCCCGATCGGCCAGGGCGCCCTGTACCTGGCGATTCCGCTGGGGCTGCTGTTCTACGTCCGGCACCGCATCGGAGCGAACACCTGGCGGCGGCTGCACCGGTTCGTGATCGTCGTCTACGTGCTGAGCGTGTGGCACACCCTGCTGTACGGAACCAACGTCTGGTACGGACAGTGGCCGCGCACCGTGCTGTGGCTGCTGCAACTGCCGGTCGCGGTACTGCTGTTGACGCGCCTGCTGAGACCGGCCCGGCGGGCCGAACGGCTGGGCTCCCCCGGCGGGGGAGCGGCCCGGCCGGGATGGTGGGTGCGGGCGGCGGGGCGGGTCGCCGTCGCAGCCGTCGTCGTCGGGATCGTCGTCGTGGTGGTGTCCGGCCGCGACGGCGGACGGGACCGTCCGGCCCATCCGCCCGCGACGGCCCCCCACGCCCAGGAGACGGACTGACGGCCGGCACC
The DNA here is from genome assembly GCF_055633275.1 of Streptomyces sp. 12E. Classification (NCBI taxonomy): domain Bacteria; kingdom Bacillati; phylum Actinomycetota; class Actinomycetes; order Kitasatosporales; family Streptomycetaceae; genus Streptomyces; species Streptomyces sp. 12E. Next base: position 6,137,325 of record NZ_JBVNCJ010000001.1, read on the forward strand.
GGGCGGGCTGGCGGGACGGACGGCACGTCCGCGCGCTCAGGTCCCGGTACGGGTGTTTGCCTGCCTGGACGTCTGCGACCAGGCAGGCGTCGTCGTCCGGGAGTTCACGGCAACGAGGTGGAGCCGGGCGTCGAACGCGGGACCGGCCGCACCGCCGTGCGCGGTGAGCCGGCAGGGGTCCCGGCGGCATCGGCCCGGCCACGTCCGCTGGAGTGGTGTACCGGCGGCCACCCGGTATGACAGAGTCCGGCTACTCCCGCATCCGCAAGATCTCCGGCACCGCGGTCGCCGTCGTCGGCTCCGAGGACCTGACCCTTCAGGGCAGTGTGACAGGAACGCTCGCGTTCCCCGACACCGACGACGGAAGGCCGGCGGATCCCTCGACCGGGCGACGGACCGGGTCATGAAGGGGGGCGGCCACCGGCCGCCCCACAAGAAGGGCCCCGGCTCCGTCCACCACAAGGTGCGCAAGTACCTGTCGCGCAACTGAGCCCAGCAAGGAAGGTCGGAAGATCACCGTGGCCGATCCGCAGATGGTCCACCTGCTCTGGCACGTACACCACCACGCGCCGGAAGGAACGGAAGCCGAGCACTTCAAGGCTCCCGACGACTTCTGGGCCGATGAGGAGGCAGGGGACGACGTGAAACTGCTCGGCACCTACTCGAGCCGAGACGCCGCACGGGCCCGGATCCGACGAGCCCGCCGGCTCCCGGGCTTCAGCGACGAACCGGACTGCTTCTACGTGGAGGAGTTCGCCATGGACAAGGACGAGTGGACCGAGGGGTACGTGGACGGGTGACGCTACCGGGCCGGTGGCATGCGCCGGATGTCGCGCATGCCACCGGCCCGTTTCCCCATGGGGCACATCAAAGGGCGTGACGAGGCGGGTCAGAAGAGGTCGAGCCGGGCGGACTCGGTCGCTCCCAGCATGCGGCACTCCCCTGTTTCCCCGTCGACGCTGACGTAGCCCGTGCCGACGGCCATGTCCCGCAGTTCCCCGGTACGGAGGTGAGCGATTGATTGGCAGTCGAAGTAGAAGGTGCTTCCCACCCGGGCGCGCTCTCCCTCGACAAGCGCGAAGGCCATGCCCTCGTGGCTGACCTTCTCGTCCAGGAACTTCTTGGCCAGTCTGGTCGCCTCTTCCATGTCCAGCATCAGTCTGTCCTCAGGAGGGGAAGTTTCGCCATGGTGAGAGATCGGCATGCCCCGGTCGACCATCCGGGAACACCACGTCCCCCTTGGTGTTCACCGCGTTGAAGACACGGGCTCGCCGCCCCTTCCGGCCCCTCACGATACCTCGGGCGCCATCTCCCCCTTCTTGATCTCGTTGACGATGCCCGAGACGGTGGACGCTTTGAATTGCCGTCCGCCGTACAACGCTTCGACGGGTGCTGTGGAGACCCTCCCTGAGGCCTCCGGGCGCCGAGGAGGGGGCCCTCGGCCAGCAGACGGTCGACTGCCACCGCACAGGCGCGGCAGTTCGTCTCACCGCGTTGGGGGTTCACCAGTGCTCTCAGCTGCTCCGTGACCGGGGTCCTGTAGAGGATGCCTCCGTATCCCCTGGTCACGCCGCCGCCTCCAGGGCCGAACCTCAGGTTCCCGCCATTGACGACCGTCGCGGCATCGGGGGCCACAGCCGTCCGACGCCACCCGGTCAGTCCGCCGATTCCCACGAGCGCCCACGGCGGCACCGCCGTCCCGGGCGGCTCCCGGTGCCGGGCGGGGGCGCACCGGCGGGCATCGTTCACGTCCTGCGCAAGGGCGTGGCCTGGTGCGACGCGCCAAGGGAAGCAGTGGGCCGGTCCGGGGTGACGGCCTGGCGCCGACTGCGGGACTGGACCGTGGCCGGAGTCCGGCCGTGCCTGCATTCAGCCCTGCTGACCGAGGTGCGCCGCGCCGACCTGCTGGAACTGGACGACTGCTCCATGGACGGATCGCACGTCCAGGCCCTCGAAGGGGAAACCGCGTCGGCCCCTCTCCGGTGAGGTGGTCGGGGGAGTGCCCGCCGCCCCGGCGGGCTGCCGGTCGCCTGTGCGGGCGGCGGGAGTCCCGGATCAGTAGCCGTAGATCATCTTGTAGGCGACTTCGGGGAGGAACTGGCCGGCCGTGGAGCCGGTTCCGACACCGCAGTTGCCGTCGGACTCGCCCGGGGTCTTGATCCACAGGAGCATCTCGGCGCCTCCGCCCCTCTGGGTGGGCGTACCGATGCGGCGGCCGGAGGGGTTGCACCACTGGCCGTTGGAGCCGTTGCCGTTGCGGCTGGTGTCCACGACGAACGGCTTGGTGTAGCCGTAGCGGGCGGCCAGTTCGTTGTTGACGGCGTTGCCGTAGGCGGTGTTCTCGGCGGTGGTGACGTAGTTGGAGACGTTGAGCGAGAAGCCGTGGGCCTGTCGGAGGCCGGCTTCGTGGAGGCGCCGGGCCATGGTCGCCGCGTCGGCCCAGCGCGGGTTGCCGGCGTCCATGTAGACCCAGGTGTTGGGGGCTTGGCGGTTGAACTCGGCGAGGGCGCCGGTGAGCATGGCCTCGCGTTCGTCGATCTGGGCCTGGGTCATGCAGCCGTAGTCTCCGAGGGAGTCCGGTTCGAGGATGACGACGGCCGGGCGGGCCGCGATGCCTCCGGCGAACTGAGCGATCCAACTGGCGTAGGCGGACGGCGAGGCGGCTCCGCCGGCGGAGTGCCCGCCGCAGTGGTCACGGTGGTAGATGTTGTAGGCGACGAGGACGGGCAGCTTGTCCCGGTGGTCCGCCGCTCCGACGTAGGCGCCTGTCGCGGTGCCGATGGTGCCGCTCCAGGAGCCGAACCAGCGGGCCATCGGTGTGTTGGCGATGGAGGCGTTGATCGCGGCGGCCCGGCCGTCACCGGGATTGGCGGCCGCCCACCGCTTCGCGCTCGAGTCGGGGTCCACGTAGAACCCGTTGGTCATCGTGGTGGGGTCGGCCGCGTGGGCGGAGGGTGCGGCGGCGAACGCCAGCGGCAGAGCACAGAGCGCTGCCATCAGGGTGCGGATTCTGCGGCTCACAACAGTACCTCGGTTTCAGAGGAGGTGCGCTTTGGGAGCGCTCCCACTGGAAGCGGTCCCAATCGTGGAGGTGAGGGAATGAGCTGTCAATAGTCGGCGCAGCACGCCACTTTCACAGCAGGACGTAGGTTCTGTGGGTCACCGCACTGGAAGCGGTCCCATATCTGTGTCCCTGAGCGCTCCCCGCCTGTGGAAGACTCACGAGCCATGGCAGAAGCAGCGCCGCGTCGGCATCCGACGCTCGACGAGGTGGCCGAACGCGCCGGTGTTTCCCGCTCCGTGGCCTCCCGCGCCCTCAACAATGCCCCGCACGTCAGCCGGGCCAAGCGCGAGGCCGTCGAACGGGCCGTGCGGCAACTCGGTTACGTACCCAATCCGACCGCCCGCGCGCTGGCCACCCGTCAGACGGGAGCTGCCGCCCTGGTCGTCTCGGGAGAGGACCCGTCGATCTTCGCCGATCCGTTCTTCGCCCGGGTGATCGTGGGGGCGTCGGCCGCCCTGGACGAGGCGGACCTGCATCTGATGCTGTGCCTGGCCGCTTCCGACCGGGGCCGCAAGCGGGTCGAGGAGCTCCTGCGGTCCAGGGGCGCGGACGGTGTGATGCTGATGGCGCTGCGCGAGGACGATCCGCTGACCCGGATGGCCGACGAGGCGCAGATGCCCGTCGTGTTCGGCGGGCGCCCGGTCGGTCCGGCTCCCCGGTGGTACGTGGACGTGGACAACGTCGGCGGAGCGCGCGAGGCGACCGAGCATCTGGTCTCACTCGGCCGGAGACGCGTGGCCGTGATCTGCGGGCGTCTGGACACCGGGGCCGGGCGCGCCCGGTACCGCGGCTACCGGGACGCCATGCTGGGCGCCGGTCTCGATCCGTTCCCGCCACTGGAGGGGGACTTCACCGAGCCCAGCGGAGCCGCCGCCATGGCCGCGCTGCTGGCGGAACACCCCGATGTGGACGGGGTGTTCGCCGCCAACGACAACATGGCGGCGGGAGCGCTGCGCACCGTGCGGGAGGCCGGCCGGCGGGTCCCCGCCGACGTCGCCGTGGTCGGCTTCGACGACCTGACGGTCGCCCGGATCGCCGATCCGCCGCTCACCACCGTCCATCAGCCCATAGAGGCTCTCGGACGGGAGATGGCGCGCATGCTCGTCGCGCTCGTCAACGGGCAGGACCCCACCCCGCTGGTCCTCCCCACCCGCTTGGCCGTCCGGGCCAGCGCCTGACTCCTCACTGTCCGGGAGGGGCGGGCCCCGGTCCGAACGGGTTGCCCTCGGGCGCGGCGCGGGGCGCCCAGGGAGCCGGCCAGGGTGGCCGGGGTCCAGCGGCGGAAGCAGCGGCTGCCGTCCGGTCCGACGGCTTGGGTACTGGTTGCAGCCTGCCCCTTTTTCCGCTGATGCCGGTCGCGGCGCCGGGTTCATGGTCCTCCTGGTCGGGACGGGACGGGTCGGGGCGGGTCGGGGCCGGGCCGGGCCGTGCGGTCGATGGATCGGTTCAGGGTGTGGACAGCTCGAACCGCGTGACGCGGACCTCGCCGCCGAGGGCCTGAGTGGCGTGGTTGAAGAGGGCGAACCGGTAGCCCATGAAGAACCGCCAGTCGTTGCCCATGGAGAAGGCGGGGCCGAGACGGGTGAACGTGATGCCGTCGGTGCTGTAGGAGAAGGTCCCGGGGCGCGGTGCGCCGGGGCGGATGTCCGCGTTCGCGCGCAGCCAGACGCGGCCGCCGGAGACGGGCGCGCTCGCGGTCTCGGTGCCGGTGCCGGTGGTGTTCCAGTTGCTGTCCATGGTCAGCCCGGTGACCATCGCCACCCGTGTCGCACCGCCGTCGCGCTTGAGGCCGATCCAGGCGGAGGAGTCACGCAGCAGCGCGAGCCCGGCCCGGTCGCCGTCCCGCATCGCGGAGTGGTCGAGCTGGACCGTGGCGGTGGAGGTGGGGCCCTGGATCCGGTGCGTGAGGGTGTTGCGGGCCCAGTAGAGGTCGTGGGTGACGGTCGAGGTCCGCAGCGTCAGGCCGTTGCCGACCGACCACTTGGTGTCGTCGGGGTTGTGGTTCCACTCCCATCTCGGTTTCAGGGTCGTACCGTCGAAGGTGTCGACGCCGGTCATCGGGGTGACCTGGCGGGGCGGAGCGGGTACGGCCGGACTGGGATACGTGGTGCCCCACGCGCCGTTGACGAGCTGTACGACGGGCCAGCCGTCCGCGGTCCAGGTGACCGGCGCCAGGGCGGGCATGCGGCCGCCGGGGTAGGCGTCGACGAAGGCCATGTAGTACCAGGCGCCGCTCTGCGTCCGCACCAGCCCGCCCTGGTGGGGGACGCCGCCGCCGGGGATCGGTCCGCGCAGGTCGAGGAGGACCTGCCGCATCGTGTACGGGCCGAAGGGGCCGCTCGAGGACTTGAGGATGTACTGGCCGTTCGCGGGGCGGGTCAGGAAGATGTAGTACCGCCCGTTGATCTTGTAGAACCGGGCGCCCTCCAAGGTGCCGACGCTGGACGGTGTCCTGAAGACCTCCTGCGTACGGACCTGGCTGCGGCCGTCGGGAGAGAGCTGGGCCACGCTGATGGTGGTGTTGCCGTACGCCACGTAGAGGGTGTCGTCGGTGTCGACGAGCAGCCCGGCGTCGTAGTAGGGGGTGCTGATCGTCGTCAGCCTGTTCCACGGCCCCTCCACCGCGGTGGCGGTGTAGAGGTACGTCCGGGCGAAGTCGATCTGGCCGAGCCAGTAGAAGGTCCTGTTGCTGGGCCGGTAGGCCAGTGACGATGCCCAGACTCCTCTGACGTAGCCGCGGGCGCCGTTCAGGTCGTACTTGGCGCCGAAGTCGAGGACGGATACCGCATGGCCGGCGATCTCCCAGTTCACCAGGTCGTACGAGCGCAGGACGGGCGCGCCCGGCGAGTAGTGCATCGTCGAGGCCGAGGCGTAGTAGGTGTCGCCGACGCGAAGGACGTCGATGTCCGCGAAGTCCTGCCAGATCACCGGGTTCGTGTACTGCGCCGCGGTCGCGAGGGCGGGCCCAGGGGGGATGAGGGCGCCGGCGGCCAGGCCGGTGGCGGCCGCGAGCATGCGGCGGCGAGTAAAAAATTGATGCGAACATGACATATTCATGGAGGTGTTCACCTCGGGCCCATCGGTCGGAGTGGCTCCGTCGCTTTCGAGATGTCGAACATGGTGCGACGTGTCGAGCATTCTGGATGATAGGAGGCTGGCGTACCCCGTCAACCCCTCTCGCGCAAGTCGTGCGCCGCTTCGAAACGTTCGAAGCGCCTGGCGCGGAGCCGGTGCGCCTCGCCCTTGCCTCCTTGCTGATCAAGCGACAAATCCTGCCCCTCGGGGAGGTGTTGACATGACCGGTCGCCTCTCTAGTATCCGTGGGGCATCCGAAGTTTCCGAACGGCAATCGAAATTTCGAACCCTCTCCTCTCCTCTCCTCTCCTCTCCTCTCCTCTCTCCTCCCTGCCGAAGGAGTCCCGGTGCCCAGACGATCAGGCGGACGACTGTTCCGCCTCCTCACGGCCGCCGCGCTGACGGTGGCCGCGTCCGTGACGGCCTCAGCGCAGTCCACCGCCACGGCCGCGCCGGGCAGTCCGGCGCTCACCCCACCGCTGGGGTGGAACAGCTGGAACAGCTTCGGGTGCGGGATTACCGAGGCCCAGGTCCGTCAGGCCGCCGACGCGATGGTGTCCTCGGGCATGCGGGACGCCGGCTACCGGTACGTGGTGGTCGACGACTGCTGGTTCGACCCGCAGCGTGACGCGCAGGGCAACCTGCGGGCCAACCCGACGAAGTTCCCGAGCGGGATGAAGGCCCTCGGGGACTACATCCACGGCAAGGGCCTGAAGTTCGGCATCTACCAGGTGCCGGGCGAGCGCACCTGCGCGCAGACCGTGGGCACGTACCCGGGCTCCACGGGCAGCAGGGGCCACGAGGTCCAGGACGCCGCCACGTTCGCCTCGTGGGGGGTCGACTACCTCAAGTACGACTGGTGTTCCTCGAGCGGCACGCGTGACGAGCAGGTCGCGCGGTTCAAGCTGATGCGTGATGCCCTGCGCGCCACCGGTCGGCCGATCGTCTACAGCATCAACCCCAACAGCTTCCACGCCATCACGGGGTCCACGTACAACTGGGGCGAGGTCGCCGACCTGTGGCGGACGACCGAGGACCTGCTCGACATCTGGCAGAACGGCAACACCAACAGCTACCCGATGGGCGTCGGCAACGTCCTGGACGTCAATGCGCCGCTGGCCGCACAGGCCGGCCCGGGGCACTGGAACGACCCCGACATGCTGGTCGTCGGCCGCCCCGGCCTGTCGCTGACCGAGTCCCGCTCCCACTTCGCCCTGTGGGCTCTGATGAGTGCCCCGCTGATGGCCGGCAACGACATCCGGACGATGTCCGCCGACGTCAGCGCGATCCTGCGCAACCCGCGCCTGCTGGCGGTGAACCAGGACTCCCTGGGCGCGGGCGGACGCAGGGTGCGCGACGACGGCAACCTCGAGGTGTTCGCCAAGCCCCTGGCGGACGGTTCGGTCGCGGTGGGGCTGTTCAACCGGGGCGGGAGCGCGGCGACGGTCACCACGACGGCCGCCCAGATCGGCCTGGGCGGAGGGCCGTTCACCGTCACCGACCTGTGGACCGGCGGCACGTCGAGCACGTCCGGGCAGCTCTCGGCGAGCGTCCCCGCGCACGGTGTCGCCGCGTACCGGGTGAGCGGCGGCAGCCCGCTGGCCGCCACCACCTCACGCCTGCGGGGCAACGCCTCCGGCCGCTGCGTGGACGTGGACAACGCCTCCACGGCCGCCGGCGCCGCGACTCTGCTGTGGGACTGCCACACGGCCGCCAACCAACTGTGGACCACGTGGGCGGGCGGCGAGATCCGCGTCTACGGCGACAAGTGCCTGGACGCCTACGACCAGGGCACCACCAACGGCACCCGTGTCATCACCTGGCCCTGCAACGGCCAGAACAACCAGAAGTGGACCGTCGGCTCCGACGGTTCGATCCGCAACGTCCGCTCCGGACTGTGCCTCGACGCCAACGGGGCCGGCACCGCCAACGGGACCCCGCTGGTGCTGTGGACCTGCAACGGCCAGGCCAACCAGAAGTGGACCCGCGCGTGAGCGACACGGCACTGGGTCATGGCCAGAGGGACAACACCCCGGCCACGGCTTCCCGCACGGCTGCCGCATCCGCCGGCACGGCCGCCCCCGGCTGCGGCGGGACCCCGGGCGTCGGTACATCGGCTTCCGGGCCGGCCACCCACACCGGCAACACCCTCCCGCCGAGCACCCACGCCGTGCACGGCACCGCCTGCGGCTGAGCGCCGTGTCCGCCCGGGAGATCTCCCGGGCGGACACGGTCCCGGCTCAGGACGCCGTGCCCGCCACCGTGGTTCCCGACGCGGTGAGGCAGTGCGTCGTCGAGAGGCCCGCGACCGTCGGCGCAGCGCTCCCACCGCACTCTTGACGCAGGGTGCCGGAACGGCGGTCGCAGCGGTCGAGGGATGGGGGCGGGCCCGTCGCCGGCCGCGTGCGCGGCCGGCGACTTCAGGGGGTGCGGGCGAGCCGGGCCAGCAGCCGGCCGACGGCCGACGACGGCTGCGGCGGCGATGACCACGGGGAACGGCACCGCGAACAGGGCGAGCGCAGCGAAGGAGGCCACCGCGAGGGCGACCAGCGCGGGGCGGGCCAGGGAGCGGCGGCCGACCCGCTCTCCCCTTTCATGGCGCGGGCCTCGGCCTCGAGGACGCGGGCCGACCTGCCTGCGGATCGGGCCGGTTCAGGGCCCTCCTCGGCGACGAGGACGGCTGTGGCGGCGATGAGGACGATGACGAGTTCGCTCAGCCCGAGCATGAGTGTCCCGCTCCCTTTTCCGGGGACCGGGCCTGAACGGCGCGAGCGTAGCGGCGGTGACGTTCGCAGGCGGGGCACGACGGCCGGAAGCAGGTGCCGGAAGTTCGGCCGGCGGTCGGCGCGCCGGCGGCTTTCACCTGACGGCCCTCACTCATGCTGACCGGCGGGAGAGGGGTGTTCCTTCGAGTCCGTGGTGGTGTGGGAGCCGTGGGACTCAGTGGTGTGGACGACCAGGGGGGATGCGTTGCGGAGGGCTGGATCCTCATGGATGTATCGGCGCAGATGAGGCAGGACGCCTCGGTCCAGAAGGGCTTGTCGCCAGTTCAGTCGTGACTGCTGCGGACGTGTCACGTGCGCGGGCTCGTCACCGCCGCGTATGGCCGTTCTCAGCAGTGCGGCGAAGGCGAGGAGGGCGCTGGTGCCCGCGATCAGAGTCAGGACCCATCCGGCGGTGACCAGCGAGCCGGGCAGCGCGCCTTCCGTATCGGTCAGTCGGAGCAGGTAGCCGAGGACGAGCAGGACCGCGGCGGATGTGGTGGCCACGAGCGGGGTGAGTACCGCCAGGGCGGGCAGCAGGGTGCCGGCGGTGGGGCGTTGCGGTGGGTCGGGCCGTGCCGAGGTGCGCAGGGCGAGGTACGTGCCGTATTCCTCGCGTGCCGCGGCGGCTATCTCGTCGGCGTCGCCGAGAGCCCGTAGACGCAGGCGTCCGGCGGCTCGGCCGGTGGAGTCGGCGCTCAGCGCCTTCTGTATGTCCGCGGTGGTGAACGCCAGGCGCAGTACCGCCTCGAAGTCCGGCCTGTCCTCCGGGCGAAGGCGCAGTGGGTCGGCCACGTGGTCTCCTGCGGGTGGGATGTTTCGGTGTCACGGTCGGAGCTGCGCGTCGACGCGCCGGACCCGGCCCCTCGGGAGGGCCGGTCCGGCGTCGTCGTGGGAGCGTCAGACGCCTACGCCGAAGTCGGCGGCGATCCCGGACAGTCCTGAGGCGTAGCCCTGCCCGACCGCACGGAACTTCCACTCCGCACCGTTGCGGTACAGCTCGCCGAAGATCATCGCGGTCTCGGTGGCGGCGTCCTCGGACAGGTCGTAGCGGGCGAGTTCCTGGTTGTCCGCCTGGTTGACGACGCGGATGAAGGCGTTGCGGACCTGGCCGAAGCTCTGGCCGCGGTTCTCGGCGTCGTGGATGGACACCGGGAACACGATCCTGCCGATCTCGGCGGGTACGGCCGCGAGGTTCACCTTGACGACCTCGTCGTCGCCCTCGCCCTCACCGGTGAGGTTGTCGCCGGTGTGCTCCACCGAACCGTCAGGGCTCTTGAGGTTGTTGTAGAAGACGAAGTGCTGGTCCGACGGCACCTTGCCGGAGGCGTCGAGGAGCAGTGCGGAGGCGTCGAGGTCGTAGTCGGTGCCGGTGGTCGTGCGTACGTCCCAGCCGAGGCCGACCAGGACGGCGGTCAGGCCCGGCGCCTCCTTGCTGAGCGAGACGTTGCCGCCCTTGGACAGGGAAACTCCCACTGCGTACTCCTTCTCGACGGGTGCGGTCGGGGTCCGCGGCGCGGGCCCGAGTCAAGAATCTACATCACTGTAGAAGAAGTGGGAGGGGTGTGCGGCCGCCTCCCGAGTCGGCGTTCCTCGTCGAAGTCCCTGGTCAGTTCCGTGAGTTGCCGAACAGCAGGCGATAGGCGATCAGCAGTGCGAGTGCACCCGCGATGGCCGATCCCCAGGTCGCGGCGTCGAAGAATTCCCGCTGTACCGGCCGGTCGAGGAGCTCCGCCGACAGCCAGCCGCCCACGAAGGCGCCGGCGACGCCGATGAGCGTCGTGCCGATGCAGCCGCCCGGATCGCGTCCGGGCAGGATGGCCTTGGCGATCGCTCCGGCGAGAAGCCCCAGTACCAGCCATGCGATGACACCCATCTCTCCAGCACTCCTTCCAGTGGTCCTTCTTGTGTGCGGGCAGGTCCGGGAACAGCGTAACTTCTACAGTCATGTAGATGTCCCGGTGGTGGGCTGGAGGGTTCGCCGGTGTCGACGCGGACTCCTCGAGGCGGTCTCGCAGGATCATGAGAACTCCGTACGCGTCGGGAGGGGGCCCGGCCCCAGGCGCTCCGGTCCGCGGTTCTTCCGCAACTGAGTGGAAGTCATCGGCAGGGGACGGGGAGAAGCGCCTGCCCGCCCCCTGCTCGCGCGTCCTCTACCGCTTACCGGGGCCTGCCGTCAGCCCTCGTCCTCCTCGTCGCCTTCGAAGAAGTCACCGACCTCGTCGACGACTTCGGCCGCGACCATGCCGCCGACGACGCCGACCGCCAGGCCGGCGGCGCCCGCGGCGACGACGGTTCCCATGCCGGGACCGGATCGGTGGTGGTCGTCGTGGTGATGGTCGCCGTGACCGTAGTGCCCGCCGTGTCCCCCGGCGTACGGGTCGCCGTGGCCGTAGGCACCGTGTGAGGCCCTGTGCTCGACCAACTGGCGCACCCAGCCGTCGACCTCGGCGGTCCAGTCGCGGGAGTCGTGGTGGCCGACGGTGAACCTGGTCAGCGCGTCGTGGCCGCCGGAGAAGAAGCCTCCGCGCTTGTCCGCCTCCAGCACGACCTCCATACCGCCCGGGTGGGCGAGGAACGTCACCTCGATCTCGTTCACCTGGTGTGCGTACTGCGGCGACGGAGTGATCTCGATCTCCTGGTAGAAGGGCAGTTGCTGCCCCGTGCCGCCGATGCGCCCGTACTCCAGGTCGGCCGACTTGAAGCCGAAGCCGAGTCGGCCGAACGCTTCGAGGATCGCCTCCTGGACGGGCAGCGGACCGACGGTCAGCGGATCGATGTCACCTTTGTCCTTGGCGCCCACCACCGACAGTTCGGTGCGCACGCCGAGCACGATGCCCAGTGGCTGTCCGTACAGCTCGGTGACCGGGGTCTCCCACGGCAGCGTCACGCTGAACGGCACGCTGCGCTGCTCGCCCTCGGCGAGCCGGAAGCCGCCGCCGACGGTGAACCGGTCGAAGGCGATGCCGCCCTCGCTCTCGCCCTCCTCGTGCTCGACCTCGACCCGGGCGACGAGTTCCAGGGCGATGTGCTCGATGTCGAAGTCGGCGTTGCCGCCCTTGAGGTGGACCTGGCCGGTGAGCGTGCCACCGGGCCGGGCGGAGCCCGGGTCGAGGACCGTGTCGACGGTGGGGCCGCCGACGCCGAGTGAGCCGAGCAGTCGTTTGAACACCATGGTGGCGTCCACTCCTTAAACGTGCGTGTGTTCCATGAGGGCGGTGCCGCCCGCCCGACGGCGCGCGGCACCACGGCGGTGCGCGGGGGCTGGTTACTCGGCCGCGTCGAGGGCGGCGAGCGCCTGCGCCCAGCGGGAGTACTTCAATTCCGCCAGGTCGGCTATGGTCTTGACCCCGAACGCCTCCTGCAGCAGTTCACCGTCGCGGTCGGAGACCCCCTTCAGTGCGGCCACCGGGGCGGCCAGGATCTCGGGCAGGCTCTTGTCCGCCCATGTCTTGTCCAGCACCTTGTCCAGGTCGATCGAAGCCATGCGTGTCGTCTCCAGAGGCGCGAGACCCGGCTTGCGCGGGTCTTCTACAAGCGAGTAGAAGCATAAGGCGATCGGAGGCGAGGAGGGACACGGTCGGGGCGGGCGCGCCGGGAAAGACCGAAAACAGATTCCTGCGCCGGCCAGGTGCCGGCGTCTCGGAGTGCGGCGCGTACCCCCGCTGTCGGACTCGCCTCGTGCACGGTGGCGTACCTGCTGGGCGACGCCGTCCTCGACGGTTCGTACGCCCGGGGGGAGCCGCTGCCCGCGCTGTTCGGCACCGCGGCTCTGTTCTCCGCCGTCGGCGTGCTCGGCCTGGCGATCGGAACGTCCGTACGCCGTACGGCCGGCGTGGTCGCCGCCGTGGTCTCCGTGCTGCTGCCGTCCCTGTCCGGGCCGCTCCTCGGCGGCCCGCGGCGATGGGTCGCCGGAGCCGCCCCGACCGCTGCGCTGGAGAAGCTCACGCGGACGTCCGGCGCGAGCCCGGAGACGGTCGGCAGCCTGGCGGCCCGGCCGTCCCTGGCGCTGGTCACCGGGTGCACCGTCCTCGCCCTGGCCGGAGCGGCGCTGGTCCTGCGGAGGCGTGATGCCTGACCGTCGGCGCCTCACCCCGATACTGCCGGCGCCGGTGAGCGCTGCGGGTCTTCCGGCGTCCGCAGTGCCGGAGGCCCAGGTCCGCGAGAGCGCCCGGGTGGTTGGTGGACGAGGAGCGGCCGGCCGGCCGGATCGTCGATCCAGCCGGCCTCGGTCCACGACCGGGAGCAGCTCACCCGCCTGGTGACGGAGTCCGAGCGCCCCGGCCTTCTCCCGGGGCGCTCGCGCATCAATAACTACAGTGCTGTAGAAGTCTCTTCTGGAGCATGCTCACTCAACGATCCCGTGTCCGGCCGGCTCGGCCGGGGCGGGAGCGTTGGAGGCACAGAGGAGACAAGGCAGCAGGATGCCGCAGCACCAAGACCACGTGGCCGAGTCCACCGCCCCGTCCGGGCGCCGGCGACTCGCACACTACTGCCGTGACATCACGGAGACCCGCTGGTTCGCCCTCACCGTCTTCGCCTTGATCCTCGCCAACGCCGCGTTGCTGGGTCTGGAGACGTACTCCGGAGTCGTCGAGGAGTGGCACCGCTGGTTACGGCTCGCCGAGCACACCTGTCTGGCCGCGTTCACCGTCGAGATCCTGCTGCGCATGGCTGCCCACGCCGACCGCCCCCGGGACTTCTGCAAAGACCCGTGGAACCTCTTCGACCTGGCCGTGGTCCTGTGCGCCTTCCTGCCCGCCGTCCGCGAGAACACCACTGTGCTGCGGCTTCTCAGGCTGGCCAGGGTCCTACGGACCGCCCGCTTCCTGCCCCAGTTGCGCATCGTGCTCGTCGCGGTCGCCCGCAGCCTGCCCGGCACTTTGAGCTTTCTGCTCGTCGGCGCCCTGCTTCTGTACGTGTACGCCATGGTCGGCTGGGTCTTCTTCGGCCACCACGACCCCGAGCACTACGGCTCCATCGGCCGCGCTGTCCTCACCCTCTTCCTCCTGATGATGCTCGACGGCATCGGCGACGCGATCCACGCGGGCCTGGAGATCTCACGCTGGAGCCTCCTCTACTACGCCTCCTACGTCCTGCTCGCCTCCTTCGTCCTGGTGAACGTCCTCATCGGTGTCGTTCTCACCTCCCTTGAGGAGGCCCGGGACATGGGGGAGGGGGAAGGAGAAGCGCCGACAGCGCGCCCCCCGGCTTCGCATCAGACGGATCAACAACACCTGCGCCGGCGTATCGAGGCGGCTCGCAGGGCCCTGGACGAGCTGGAACGAGACCTTGCCGCCCAGGTCGGGCCGTTCGGAGGCGAAGGGGAAAGGGAACGGACCGTGCCGAGCGCAGAGCCTCGCTGTCGTTGACCGTGACATGACCTCCAGGACTCCCTGATCGCCGTCCCCAGGGCCGACGAGTGGGTTCTTCGTGAGGGACGCAGTTGCCAACGGGCTGGAGGTTTCAACCGAGGGCGAACTCCGCATGCGGCCGTGTGCCGAGGTGCGGTGTGGGGCCGGTCATCGCTGCCTGCACTGCTGTACTGAGACGCCGTTTCTGATGGCGTGATCGTTCGTTGAGCAGTACATGGCGATCTGGTTGAGCGGTTGGTGCCGGACGAGTTGTGGACGCCGTTCCGGCGGGTGGTCCCGCCGACGGAGGTCATACGCCACATGGGACGGCCTGCACGGTGAGGCGGAGGGGCGTGCGTGAGTTCGGCGGCGTATCCCAAGGGGTGACTGTCAGGGGGCTGATCTGAGCGGCCCGAAAGGTCTCCAGCCACGTCATCCCGGCCTCCGGGACGGCACCACATGCTGTGCTGCAAACTCGGAGCAGCCGACAGCCGTGCCGATGGAGGAAGCAGTGCGTCGACGGGAGGACCGGGCGAGAGCGCGGCCGACAGGCCACGCTGCGTCAGGGGCGCGCGTACACGCCGAAAGGCCAGGACCCGATCGACGAGGCCGTCGACAGTGCCCGACGGGCCGAGCCGCGGGTGCATCGGACCGCCGGCTTCCCCGGGCTGTGTGAGATTTCGTGCGACGTGAGAGGGTCTGGGGCGTGAGCGAGACACCGCCGAACACCCTGCAATACCGCTTCGACGGGCTGGAAGACGCTCCGGTCCTGATCCTCGGTCCCTCACTGGGTACCACCTGGCACAGGTTGTAGAGACCGTCCAGGGGCGTCCACGCCAGTCCAGCCAGGGCATGAAATTGTAGGTCAGGACCTTTTGGTCCGAAAGGGCCCACCCAGTTGGTGATTGCGGTGTGACACGAGGGTGATACGGCGAGGCCCCACCGAGGTCCGTCCCCTTGGCGGGATTTCTCAGCGGATCTGCGAGACGACGAAGCCGCACCAGACTACTCCGGTGCGGCTTCGCCGTGAGACGGCATGAGCCGGCGCGCGCGATGTGGTCGGTTCCTCGTGTGGTCCGTGTGCCTGTGACTCTCGGACGCCTGATTCGCGGTCGCACCGCTCGGGAAATCTCGCTGTGTGCTGCACAGGCTCTGGCGCCACCGCGACACCGTTCTCGAATCCATCGACCAGGGCGCGTACCTCCATGTGTGTGGTGAGGCCACCGGCACAAGATCGGCTGGCGAGGCATACTCCAGCGGACGGGTCGGCACGTCCACTGACCTTCTTAGCTGAATAGCGTCACCCGGTCGGGGCGTCACGCCATCAATCTGTTCTGAGAGGGTGTCTCACGTGGTGAGTTTTGCGAGCTTCTTGTAGCAGGTCAGGGTCGCCGCGAGTCCGAGGAAGGCCAGGAAGTGGCTGCCCTTTCGCTCGTATCGGACGGTCAGGCGGCGGTAGCCGAAAAGCCACGAGATCGACCGTTCGATCTTCCAGCGGTGCCGGCCGAGCCGTTCGCTGGACTCGATGCCGGGCCTGGCGATGCGCGGGACGATGCCCCGCTCGCGCAGCCACTTCAGCCTGTCGGCGGAGTGGTACGCCTTGTCCGCGCGGAGTCTGCCGGGGCGGCGCCTTCGCGGACCGCGCCGGGAGCGGATGGCGGGGATGCCCAGGACCAGCGGCAGCAGCGCCTGGCTGTCATGGACGTTCGCGCCGGAGACGCCAAGAGCGAGAGGGAGGCCCTGGGCGTCGGACAGGACGTGGAGCTTGCTGCCCCTCTTGCCCCGGTCGACCGGATTGCGCCCGGTCAGCGATCCCCCCTTTTCGCGCGGACGGAGGCCGCGTCCACGATGGCCGAGGTCCAGTCCACCTCGCCGCGGACGCCGAGCTCGTCCAGAACGGCCTGGTGCAGCCGCCGCCACAGCCCGTCCCTGGTCCATGCGGAAAACCGGCGGTGCGCGGTGGCCGGCGAGACGCCGAACGTCTCCGGCAGATGCCGCCAGGCACAGCCGCTGGTCAGCACGTACACCACAGCCGTGAACACGGCCCGCTCATCAACCGGAGCCGTACCGCCTCCCTGCGGACGGGAAGCGAAGGGAGGCAGCAACGGTGCGACGAGCGACCAGAGTTCGTCAGGAACCAACCGCTGCGACAAACCAACACCCATGGCAAAACATCATGCCGCATCCACCTCACACCACGTGAGACACCCTCTGAGTCTCGTCGCCATGAACGATCCAGCGGCTGGGCCCCGTGTGGACCCAGCCGCATCGTCTACTCACAGGTCGGTTACCAGAGTTCGGCGCGTCAATGGCGCTTATGGCGTGAAAACCGCTTCGGTTTCGTCCTTTTCGCCTTCACCCTCGGCCACGGGGAGGCGCTTGTTGCGGCGGACGGAGGACCAGAAGGAGGCGCCGATCAGGACCACACCGATCATGCCGGTGATGAACTCGTTGATCTCGTACTGGATGGTCACCAGGAGGACGGCGGCGAGGGCGCCGATGGCGTAGTGGGCGCCGTGCTCCAGGTAGACGTAGTCGTCGAGGGTGCCCTCGCGGACCAGGTAGACGGTCAGGGACCGCACGTACATGGCGCCGATGCCGAGGCCAAGGGCCATCAGGACGATGTCGTTGGTGATGGCGAAGGCGCCGATGACGCCGTCGAAGGAGAAGGAAGCATCCAGGACCTCCAGGTAGAGGAACATGAAGAACGCGGCCTTGCCCGCGAGTTTGACGGCCGACTTGGGCTTGCCGGTGCGCGCGGCTCCCTCCTCCTTGTGCTCCCGTTCCTCCTCCGCTTCGAGCTTGTCCTCGAAGAAGCCGGAGAGGCCGCCGACGACCAGGTAGGTGATCAGACCGGCGATGCCGGAGAGCAGGACCGTCTCCGCCTTGTCGGCGTGGGTGCCACCGTGCTGGTGGGCATGGGCACCGAAGGTGATCGCCGAGACCAGCAGCACGATCAGGGCGATGCAGACCGACAGCATGTCGACCTTGCCCAGCTTGGCCAGCGGGCGCTCCAGCCGGCCCAGCCACTTGATGTCCCGGTCCTCGAAGACGAAGTCCAGGAAGATCATGAGGAGGAACATGCCACCGAAGGCGGCGATCGACGGATGGGCGTCGGTCACCAGCTCCTGGTAGCGGTCCTTGTCGGTGAGGGCGAGGTCGACGGCCTCGATCGGCCCGAGCGACGCGCTGACGGCGACGATGACGACCGGGAAGACCAGGCGCATGCCGAAGACGGCGATCAGGATGCCGATGGTGAGGAAGATCTTCTGCCAGAAGGCATTCATCTTCTTCAGGATCCCGGCGTTGACCACCGCGTTGTCGAAGGACAGCGATATCTCCAGGACGGACAGGATCGCCACCACGCCGAAGGCGGCCCACCCCCCGTAGAAGATCGCGGCCACCAGGCCGAGCGCGGTGACCGCGAACGACCACCCGAAGGTCTTCAGGATCACCGGTCAGTTCACCGTGCCTTCGGGGAGGAGGGCGATGCCGTCGTCGTCGGCGTGCAGGATGTCGCCGGGGCGGAAGGTGACTCCGCCGATGGTGACGGGCACGTCGATGGCTCCGGCGGAGTCCTTGGCGCTCTTGCGGGGGATGGAGCCCAGCGCTTTGATGCCGAGCCGGAGGCCGGCCAGGGTGGCGCTGTCGCGGACGGCGCCGTGCAGGACGAGGCCGGCCCAGCCGTTGTCCTGGGCGGCACCGGCGATGAGGTCGCCGACCAGGGCGGTGCGCAGGGAGCCGCCTCCGTCGACGACGAGGACGGCGCCTTCGCCCGGGGTGCGCAGCAGGTCGCGCAGGAGGCCGTTGTCCTCGTGGCAGGAGACGGTCCGGACGCGGCCGGCGAAGCTCCGGTGGGCGCCGAACTGGCGGAACTGCATGTCGCAGACGCGCAGGTCGGTGCCGTACTGGTCGACGAGGTCGGCCGTGGGGACGGGGGTGACTGTCTCGGGCATGGTGATGCTCCTCTTCGTTCGGGGCTGCCGCGCCCGTTTCTCATCCGGCCGTCAGGAGGATGGGGGCGCGAGCGCGGCAGCCTGCTCGGGGGTGAGGGGGCGGGTGGCGTGTCCTCGCAGGAGGAGGTGCAACTTGGCGGTTTCCTCCAGCTCCTCGATCGCGTCGGCGGCCTGTTCCATCGACGTGCCGGCGATGACGGGCCCGTGGTTGGCGAGGAGAAGGGCGTGGTGGGTGCGGGCCGTCCGTTCGGCGAGCGGTTCGAGGCTGTTGTCACCTGGGGCGTGGTAGGGGAGGAGGGGGAGCTTTCCGACGCGCATGGCGTAGTAGGCGGTGAGCGGGGGCAGCGCGTCGGCAGGGTTCACGTCGTCGAGGCAGGAGACGGCGGCGGCGTGGGTGGAGTGCAGGTGGACGACTGCCCGGGCGCCGGGGCGGGCCCGGTAGAAGGCGGCGTGCAGGAACGCCTCCTTCGTGGGCCGAGGGCCGTCCAGGTGCTTGCCGTGCAGGTCGGTGCGGGACAGCTCGGCTTCCTCGACGGTGCCGAGGCTGGAACCGGTGGGGGTGAGGAGCAGGGTACCGTCGGCCAGACGGAGGGACAGGTTGCCGGTCGAGCCGTGTGTCAGACCGCGGGTGAAGAGCGAGCGAGCGGTACGGACGATGAGCGTCCGGGCGGCCGACTCGTCGGCGTAGGCGGTCACTCGGCCTCCGTGAGGGCGCGGGTGAACAGGTCGGGGGCGCCGAAGTTGCCGGACTTCAGCATGAGGGCGAGGTCGCCGCTCTTGGTGGTGGCGTAGGTCCAGGGCACACCCGGGTCGGCCTCCTCGCCGACGAGGACGGCGCGGACACCGAGGGCGGTGGTGACGGCGCCTGACGTCTCCCCTCCGGCCACCAGAAGACGGCGTACGCCGCGTTCGACCAGGTGAGTGGCGAGGGTGCCGAGCAGTTCTTCGACCTGCGCGGCTGCCTCGGCGACACCCAATTGGGCTTGCACGGCAGCCAGTTCCTCCGGTGACGCGGAGGCGTAGATCAGGACGGGCAGGTCGGGGTCCTGTCCGTCGTACCAGGCGAGGGCCTCGCCGGTGACGTCGCGGTCGGAGGCGGCGGCGAGGACGTCGAGGTGGAGGGAGGGCAGATCGGCGGCGTGGAACTGGGCGATCTGTTCCAGGGTGCGGGCCGAGCAGCTGCCGGCAAGGACAGCCGCCCGCCCGTCGCGCGGCCAGGGTTCGGCGGTGGCTGGACCGGCGGCCGGGTAGGCGTGTCCGAGTCCTTCGGCGAGGCCGGCGGCCCCGGCGACGACCGGCAGTTCGAGCGTGGCGGCGCCCAGGACGGCGAGGTCCTCGTCGGTGAGGGCGTCGGCGATGAGGTGCCGGACGCCGGCCTGCTGGTGGGCTACGACGGCGTCCCGGACGGCTTCGACTCCGCGGCGGACGGTGGTCCAGTCGATCAGTGCCACCTGGTGGCGGGCCTGCGCGGACAGCAGGCGCACCAGCGCGGAGTCTGTCATGGGGTTGAGGGGGTGGTGGCGTAGCGGTGAGTCGGACAGCAGCTGGCCGTGGACGAAGAGGTGGCCCTGGTAGACCGTGCGGCCGTTGGGAGGGGAGGCCGGGCAGTGCAGGGTGACGCCGGCGCCGGCGGCGTCCATCAGGGCGTCGGTGACCGGACCGATGTTGCCCTGCGGGGTGGAGTCGAAGGTCGAGCAGTACTTGAAGTACACCTGCGCGGCGCCCTTGGACCACAGCCAGCGCTGGGCGGCGAGGGAGTCGGCGACGGCCTCGTCGGCAGGCGTCGAACGCGACTTGAGGGCGACCACGGCGGCATCGCAGTCGGCCGGGAGCGCGGTGGTGTCGTCCGGGGTGCCGAAGACCAGGGCGGTGCGCAGGCCGGCACGCCGGAAGGCCGCGGCGACATCGGTGCCGCCGGTGAAGTCGTCGGCTATGCAGCCGATGCGCAGGGTCATGGTCGTGGTCTCTCCTCAGGCGCGCGGGCGGAGCAGGGGGCCGGGGCGGGCGGCGGAGTCACCCGCCCCGGAGTGGACGGTCAGTGCTGGCCGGCGCCGATGGCCTTGATGACGGCGGCGGTGAACTCGGTGGTGGAGGCGGAGCCGCCGAGGTCGCGGGTGGAGGTGCCGGCGGCGATCGCGTCGGCCACGCCCTTCTCGATGATCTCGGCGACGGTGGCGAGCTTCTCGTCGCCGTGCTTGGCGGCGAGCCACTCGAAGAGCATGGCGCCGGAAAGGATCATCGCGACCGGGTTGGCGACGTTCTGCCCGGCGATGTCCGGGGCGGAGCCGTGGGACGCCTGGGCCATGGCGGTGGTGGCGGACGAGTTGATGGACGGGGCGGTGCCGAGCGAGCCGGAGATCTCGCCGGCCAGGTCGGAGAGGATGTCGCCGAACATGTTTTCGGTGACGATGACGTCGAAGTCCTGGGCGCGGCGCACCAGGTGGACGGTCATGGCGTCGATGTGGAAGTCGTCCACGGCGACGTCCGGGTAGTCCTTCGCCACTTCCTGGCACACCGTGCGGAACAGGCCGGTGGTGAGCTTGAGGACGTTGGCCTTGTGGACGATCGTGAGCTTCTTGCGGCGCGAGCGGGCCAGGTCGAAGGCGACGCGGGCGACGCGCTCGGTGGCCTCGCGGGTGATGATGCCCAGCATGATCGCGGTGTCCGGGGTGGGCATGAACTCGCCGGTGCCCGCGTAGGTGTTGCGGTCGGCGTAGAAGCCCTCGGTGTTCTCGCGGACGATGACCAGGTCGGCGTTGTCGCAGACGGCCTTCGCGCCGGGGAAGGACTTGGCGGGGCGGATGTTGGCGAAGAGCTGGAAGTGCTTGCGCAGGGTGCCCGAGGGATTGAGGGCGGACTTGTGCGGCTCGGGGTAGCTGACCGAGTCGTGCGGGCCGAGGTACCAGCCGTCGAGGCCGGCGAGGGCGTCCTTGGTCTCCTCGGGGACGGGGGTGCCGTGGGTCTCGATGGCGGAGGCGCCCAGCGGCAGCGTCACCCAGTCGACGGAGACGCCGGCGGCCTCGGCGGCGGCGGTGGCGATCTCGACGGAGGACGGGACGATCTCGGGGCCGATGCCGTCGCCGTCGAGGACGCCGAGGCGGTAGGTCTTGCTGCTCATGGTGCGGGTTCCTCTCAGAACAAGAAATGGTCAGGACAGTGCCGAGGCGGCGTCGGTGAGCGCGGTCCAGGAACGGGCGGCGGCCTTGGTGCTGTCGCCGTCCTGGGTGTGCTCCAGAGTCAGCCAGCCGGTGAAGCCGCCGGCGTGCAGTGCGGTGAGGAGCTCGGGGAGCCGGGGATCACCGACCGTCAGGGGCCCCCGGGTCGGGGCGGCGGCGAGTTGCAGGCAGCCGGTGACGGCGGCGTGGTCGGTGACGGCCCGGACCACGTCGACGCCCTCGGCGTCGAGGTGGTGGGTGTCCAGCACCAGGCCGGTCGGGGCGTCGAGCGAGTCGAGGACGGCGAGGGCCTCGGCCGGGGTGTGCCACAGCGAGGTGTTGGCCCGCGACTGCGGCTCCAGCAGCAGCCGGCTTCCGCGCGTGGCGGCCTCCTCGGCCAGTTGCTCCACGGCACGCTCGGCCCACACGCGCTGCATGTCCGCGAGGCCGGGCAGGAAGGTGCCCCGGGTCTGGCCGAGCGAGACCGGCACGCCCAGTTCCCCGGCCAGCCGGGCCGCGCCAAGCAGCCGGAACAGCGCATGCCGGCGGACGTCGGGGGACGGGTCGGTCAGGGTCAGCCGGTCCTGCGCCGCCACCGGTCCGGTGCCGATGCCCAGGACCTTCAGGCCGGCGGCCTCGACGGTCCGGGCCAGCGTCTCGGCGTCGTGCGCGCCGGTCTCCCGGACCTGTACCTCCACCCCGTCGTAACCGAGTTCGGCCAGATCGCGGACGGCCTCGGCGAGCGGCGCCGAGTGGCCGAGCGGCATGGATGAGACGCAGTCGTTCCCGGAGACCGTGTAGGCCACCGGCCAGGGCAGTACTGCGCTCATGGCGTGACCACCTGCGCCCCGACCGGGACGAGCAGGCCGCGCAGCTCACGGGCGGCGGCACCGGCGCCGTCCAGTACCGGCACACCGAGCAGGGCCGCCAGGGCGTCGCGGACCGGCGTGAGCGAGTACTGCGCCAGGAGCACCGCGTCGGCGTCTGTGCCTCCGACCGTACGGAGGGCGTCCGCCAGGAGTCGGGCCGCCTCCTCGGGGCCGGCGCCGGCGGCAGCCTCGCTCAGCGCGGTCACGATGTCGACCGGGCGGCCCGGGCGGACGGCCGGGACGAGCGCTTCCAGCTGGGCGACTGCCGCCGGTACGGCCGGCGGGGTGGAAGCGACGACGGCGATCCGCCGGTACGGGCCGGCCAGGGCGGCCTTGAACATCGACTCGTCCGACTTCAGCACCGGCACGTCCCACAGCACGCGGGCGGTGTCCACCACCTCCCCGTAGGAGGAGCAGGTCAGCAGCAGACCCTGGGCGCCACCGTCCATGACGTGTGCGATCAGCCGGAGCATGCGGCGACGCAGTGCGTCGGTGAGGCCGCCGGTCGCGTTGGCGTCGTCCAGCAGGCGGTCGTCCAGCACGTTCCAGACAGTGGCCTGCGGAAACTCCTGGGCGAACGCGTCCTGGGCGATGCGGTGGGCGGCCGGCACGGCGTGGATCATGGCGACCAGGGGAGGGGATTCGATCACCGGGTTCTTACCTCTTCCGGTAGGCGGGGACCGGCAAGGGTCCCGACCGAGGACCGGCCTCCGGACGACGCGGGAAATGTTTCCCGACGGCGGAGAACACGGGCCCGAGATGGGGGCGGCAGCGTGGTGTATCGGTGCCGCGCCGCCACTCTAGGTCCAACCGGTCAACCGGTCAACCGGTTGTGCGTAGGGCTGGGCCTCCGGCTGCCGGAAGAGGTCCGGCAGCCCCCCCGTGGCCCCTACCCCTCGCGCTGTTCGAGCGCCTTCATCAGGCGCCGGGAGGCGCCGTCCATGTGCCGGGCCATCGCCGCGCGGGCGGCCTCCGCGTCACCGTTCGCGACCGCCTCGAAGATCGGTACGTGGTCGTCGTAGGCCACCTTGCGGGAGCGGACCGCCCCCGTGCGCTCCACCCAGCCGCGCTGGATCATCGCCCGCATCCCCTTGAGCATGTCCCGCAGCACGGTGTTGCCGGCCAGTTCGCCCAGGGCGGCGTGGAAGGCGGTGTCCGCCTCCGGGAACTCCGCGTCCGGGCACTCCCGCATCGCCGTCAGTCGGGTCCGGAGCAGTTCGACGCCCGCCTCGTCGCGGGCCTGCGCGGCCAGTCCCGCGACGATCACCTCCAGCTCTGCACGGGCCTGCACCATGTCCCGGGCGCCCCGCTCGCCGAGCACCAGCCCCAGTTCGAAGAGCCGGTAGAGCACGTCCGAGTCGGTGCCGCGGAAGTAGGTGCCGCTGGACTGCCGGATCTCCAGCAGGCCGAGGAAGCCGAGCGACTTGATCGCCTCGCGCACGGTGGGCCGGTTCACCCCGAGCATCTCGGTGAGCTGTCGCTCTGAGGGGATGCGGTCGCCGGGCTGGACCTCGCCGGACATCAGGTAGTCGATTAGGCGGCGGGAGACCTCGGCGGCCAGCGGCTCGCGCGGCTCGACCGTGATTCTGGCGAGTTCGGCCATCGATTTCCTCACTTCGGTATTGACGCGATGGCCGGATTCTAGTTACCTACCGGCAATCCGGTAAACCGGTTGTCCGGAAGTCGACGGGTCCGAGTCACCCGTCCTTCCCCGTGTCGGCCACCCCGGACGTCCCAGCCATGCCAGGCGCACTCCTGACCTCCCCACCGGGCCCAGCCCCGCCACGACCGTGCGCCCGCCCAGCCCGCCGTACAGGAGCCGCACGTACCATGACCGACCCGACGCACGAGCCGAGTACGGCCTTGCGTGCGCTGCCGGTCGCCACCCGAACCGACACGCACTGACCTCACGCGCCGTTCCGCGCCGCCGCCCGACCGGCGGCCCTCAGTCCTGCCCCAAGGAGCAAGGAGCAACGATGCTCGCCGTCCTCGGCTTCGCCACCCTGGGCAGCTTCATGCTGCTCGTGATGCGGAAGTACCTTTCCGCCTTCACCGCCATCATGCTCACCCCCCTCGTCGCCGCCGTCATCGCGGGCAAGGGGGGCCAACTCGGCGACATGATCATGAACGGGCTGGACACGGTCGCGCCGACCGCCGCCCTCCTGCTGTTCGCCGTCCTCTACTTCGGCCTGATGATGGAGGTGAAACTCTTCGAGCCGATCGTCCAGGCCATCGTCCGCGCCTCCAAGGGTGACCCGGTCCGCATCGTGGTCGGCACCGCCGTGCTCGCCCTCCTGGTCGCCCTCGACGGCGACGGCACCACCAGCTACATGATCGTCTGCTCGGCGTTCCTGCCGATCTACCGACGCCTGGGGATGAACCCCCTCATCCTGGCGACCTTGGCCGCCATGGCGCTGGGCACCATCTCCGGCACCACCCCCTGGGGCGGCGCGGCCACCCGCGGCATCAGCGTCCTGCACCTGAACGCGAGCGAGTACTTCGTCCACATGATCGGCCCCATGGCCCTCACCAGCCTGGCCATCATCGCCGTCGCCTACTGGCTCGGCCTGCGTGAACGCCACAAGATCGACGCCGAGAAGCTGGCCGCCTACAAGTTGGAGATCGCCTCCGGCGAGGCGTTCGAGCCGATCAAGGTGGACTGGCGCCTGTGGTTCAACGCCGCGCTCACCCTGCTCCTGATGGTCCTGCTCATCGCCGAGGTCGCCGACCTCC
Source organism: Streptomyces sp. 12E (assembly GCF_055633275.1). Lineage (NCBI taxonomy): Bacteria > Bacillati > Actinomycetota > Actinomycetes > Kitasatosporales > Streptomycetaceae > Streptomyces > Streptomyces sp. 12E. The sequence continues at coordinate 6,162,293 of NZ_JBVNCJ010000001.1, forward strand.
TGGTGCTGTTCATGGTCGCCTTCGTCATCGCCCTGCTCGTCAACATCCGCTCCATCGGCGACCAGCAGGACCTCATCAAGCGCCAGGCCGCGAACGCGGTCCCGGTGATGATCCTCGTCCTGGCCGCCGGCGTCTTCACCGGCATCATGACCGACTCCGGCATGATCAAGGCGATGGCCGACGCGGCGCTGTCGATCGTCCCCGACAGCTGGGGCAACGTCATACCGCTGTTCACTGCGGTCCTCGCGCTTCCCCTCGGCTTCTTCATGTCGAACGACGGCTACTGGTTCGGTGTGGTCCCCGTCCTCGCCGAATCCGCAGCCCACTACGGCATCCCGGCCAATGAGATCGCCCGCGCCGGAGCCATCGGCCAGATCCTCCACATGATGGGCCCCACCAGCGCGCCCCTGTGGGTCCTCCTCGGCCTGGTCAAGGCGGAACTGGGCGACTTCCAGAAGCACGCCCTGCGCTGGGGTGTCCTGGTCTCCTTCGCTTACATCGCCTTCGCCCTTCTCACCGGCGCCATCAGTATCACCTGAGCCGTGTGCGTGTCCTTCGTCCCCCAGACCCCCTGGCAGACCCTGGTCGAAGGCTTCTCGCCGGTGCCCCGCTCACCTGCGTCCTGACGGTCCGTGCGAGGGTCGTTACGGGTTCCTTCGTCGCCGCCGGGTCGGACTGCGCCCCGCCGAGACCGCCCCGGTCACCGCGACGCACAGCGGCCTGGGCGGCTCGGCCAACGCCTCCGACACCCTGTGCGTGGCCCAGGCCCAGCACGGCTCCGCCCCCGGCATCGCCGGCCAGGGCGTCGCCAACCCCACCTCTCTGATCCTGTCCGCCGCGATGCCGCTGGACTGGCGCGGCCGACGCGACGGCGACGACCGCCTCCAGCGGGCCGCCGCCCTGATCACCGGCGCGGTCAGCACCGTGCTGGACAACCCCGCCACCCGCACCCGCGACATCGGCGGCACCCTCGGCACCGCCGACTTCGCCGCCGAGATCCGCCGCACCATCGAGCACACCGGAGAGACCGCCTGATGATCGTTTCCACCGACCCGGCCAACGGCACCGAGCTCGCCCGCTACACCCCGCAGTCCGCCGAGGAGGTCGACGGCATCCTCGACGCGGTGGCCGACGCCCAAGCCGCCTGGCGCCGACGAGACATCACCGACCGCACCCCCCTGCTGCGGGAGATGGCCCGCGTCCTGCGCGACGGCAAGGACCACTACGCGACGCTCATCACCGCCGAGATGGGCAAGCCGATCACCGAAGCACGCGCCGAGATCGAGAAGTGCGCGATGACCTGCGAGTACTACGCCGAGCACGCCCCCGAGCAGCTCGCCGACCGACCCGTCGCCTCCAACGCCACCGAGAGCGCCGTCGTCTACGACCCGCTCGGCGTCGTCCTCGCCGTCATGCCGTGGAACTACCCCTTCTGGCAGTTCTTCCGCTTCGCCGCCCCCGCCCTCGCCGCCGGCAACGGCACCCTGCTCAAGCACGCCAACAACGTCCCGCAGTGCGCCCTCGCCGTCGAGGAGGTCGTCCGCAAGGCCGGCGCCCCCGAGGGCCTGTGCCGCACCCTGCTCATCGAGGTCGACCAGGTCGCCGGGATCATCGCCGATCCGCGCGTCGCGGCGGTCACGCTCACCGGGTCCACCGAGGTCGGTGCGATCGTCGCGGCCCAGGCCGCGGCCGTGCTGAAGAAGCAGGTCCTCGAACTCGGCGGCTCGGACCCCTTCGTCGTGCTCGCCGACGCCGACGTCGAGGCCGCCGCCGCCACTGCCGTCAAGGCCCGGTACGTCAACGTCGGCCAGTCCTGCGTCAACGCCAAGCGGTTCATCGTCGAGGAGGCCGTGGCCGACGCGTTCGTCGCCGCCTTCACGGCCGCCGCCGCGGAACTGAAGGTCGGCGACCCCACCGACCCCGAGACGGCGATCGGCCCGATGGCCCGCGCCAATCTCCGCGACATCCTGCACGACCAGGTCCGTCGCACCGTCGACGCCGGCGCTGTTCTCGTCCTCGGCGGCGAGGTCCCTGACGGCCCGGGCTGCTACTACCCGCCCACCGTCCTCGACCACGTCCGCCCCGGCATGGCCGCCTTCGACGAGGAGACCTTCGGCCCGGTCGCCGCCATTACCCGCGTCGCCGACGCCGACGAGGCGATCACGCTGGCCAACCGGACCGAGTACGGCCTCGGCGCCGCTCTGTGGACCACCGACCTGGAGCGCGCCCGCCGGCTCACCCGCGTCATCGACGCCGGTGCCGTCTTCGTCAACGGCATGGTTGCCTCCGACCCCCGGCTGCCCTTCGGCGGTATCAAGAAGTCCGGCTACGGCCGCGAACTCGGCGCCGAGGGCATTCGCGAGTTCACCAACACCAAGACTGTCTGGATCGGCCCCGCCGCCTGACCACCCCCACCCGGAGTAACACCGTGCACGACCACCCATGCGACCAGCCCTGCTTCAGCTCCTTCCCGCCCGCCGTGCTGCGACCGGCCGAACTGACCGCTTTCAGCCGCGGTGGCGGCGCCCGAACGATCCCCCTGGTGACCAAGGCGACCGGAGCCGAAGTCTTCCTCACCGGACAGACCCTCTTCGACGGCGGCGCGGGCATCGCCCTGCACACCCACAACTGCCCGGAGAGCGTCACCATCCTCGAAGGCGACGCCATCGTGGAGATCGACGGCACCGAACACCACGTCACCCGCTTCGACACCACCTACGTCCCCGCCGGCATGCCCCACCGCTTCCGCAACGCCTCCGCCACCGAGCCGATGCGCATCCTGTGGATCTACGCCACCGTCGACGCCACCCGCACCATCGTCGAGACCGGCGTCACCGCACGGGTAGACGCCGAGCACGCCAAGGCCGCCGCCCAGAACAACGGCTGAGACCAAGAAAGAAGCACCCATTGATCACCGAGATCGCCCAGATCGAGATTCACCCCGGCCAGGAGCAACAGTTCGAAGAGGCCGTCGCCAAGGCCCTTCCCTACTTCCTCGCGGCCGACGGCTGTGACGGGGTCGACCTGCACCGCAGCGTCGAACACCCCTCGCGCTACCGGCTGATGGTCCGCTGGGAGACCGTCGAGCATCACACCGTCGCCTTCCGCGCCTCCGAGGGCTTCGCCAAGTGGCGGACCCTGGCCGGACCGCACTTCGCGACTCCGCCGCAGGTCGAACACGTACGCTCCGTCCTTGCACCATGACGTCGGCGGCCGGGACCGACCGGGTCTCGGCCCACGCGGAGGCATCAGAGGATGACAGCGCCCAGGGCCCACGGCCCCACCCCGCTCACCCGGCGGACGGCCGCCCGCATCGTGGAGTACAGCGCGTCGAGCGACATGCCCGTCGGCGCGCGCCTGGTCGAACGGGCCCCGGCCGAACAGCTGAAGGTCTCGCGCTCACCGGTCCGCCAGGCCCTGCATCTGCTGGTGACGATGGAGTGGTGGCCGCCGCCGAACGGGGCGGTTGCACCGTCGTTCTCACCGGTCCGGCCTTGACCGAGGCGTCCCGCTCCCGCCGGTCGCGGACGCCACCGAGGACGTCTACCTGCGCATCGCGGCCGACCGGCTCGACGGCCGGCTCCCCGACCGGATCACGGAGAACGCCCTCGCCCGCCGCTATGACGTCCCACCCGGATAACTCGCCCACGTCCTGCGCCACGTAGCGGGTGGAAGGCTGGATCGAACGGCTCCCCGGCTACGGCTAGGAGTTCCAGCCCATGCTCACCTCGATGGACGCTTACCAGGACAGCTAGCGCTTCCGGCTCGCCATTGAACCCGCCGCTCGAACCTGGCTTCGTCCTGGACCGCGACGCCCTCGAAACCACCCGTGCCCAGCAGCGACTGGTCGACGGAGAGATTCACACCATCGGCAACGCCCGGCTGTACGACCTCAACAGCCGCTTCCACGAGGCCGTCATGGCGTGCAGCAACAACACGTTCTTCATCGACTCCCTGCGCCGCGTCGACCGGCTGCGCCGCCTCATCGAATACAGGCTCTCCCTCCAACGCGACCGCGCGGCCCTGCGCTGCGCCGAGCACGTGCGCATCGCCGACCTTCTCCCGGCCGGTGAACGCACCGAGGCGTCGGCCTATCTGCGCGAACACCTGTCGTCCGTGAGCCAGGAGAAGACGCGCCGCAGGGCGGGTACCGTCGACTGACGGTGTGCCCGGCGGGGTGGGACCGGCTTGGGTACACTCTCCTGCGGCCGACTTCGACGAACTCCTCCAGGTGAGAGAAGCGGTGCGTGTCCGGGGCCCACCTCGATACCGCGCACACCCCGTGGCCTCGCCAGTTGGGCGAACGGCTGGGACCGCATGGCCGTGTTCAGGCTCCGCCACACGCGGCGTCCCTCAGCGGCTCTACCGCGTCCGCCGCCCTGGCCGCGGACGCCTCCCAGCCGGTCACCATCCCCGTGCCGCGGGAGCGGACCGCCGGCTCCGGTTCCTTCCAGGTAGGGGGAGTGTATGAACCGCAGCTTCATGACGCGCGTGCTGTGCCACCGCGCTGAGCGGGCGAGGTCCGCGCTGAGGGAGTCGTCGACTGCTGTCACCGTCGCGATCTCATAGGCGTCTGACAGGAAGACCTCACGGAAAAATCAGGGTCCTGGGCGAGTGTCACGTCCATGCACGCACACCGTCCCCGTACCCCCGCCACCGAGCGCACGCGCCGCTGGTTCATGAACCGTTCCCTGCTGCTCGGCGGTGCCGCCGCCGTGGCGACCATGACTGGCTGTTCCGCCGGAGTGTCCGACACGAGCGGCTCTGCGTCAGGCGGCGCCCAGAGCGGGTTGCCGTCCGGTGGGCCCGGTGGCGCCGGGGGCATGGGCCCCGGCGCCACCGAGGTGAAGTACGCCGACTTCACGGGTGTCACCACCGACGGCAAGGTCGTCGACGACCTGTTCTCCATCCACTCCACCGGTGTCTCGACGGATGCGGTGGTGAAGGCCGCGCAGGCGTTCCTGGACGGGCTCAGCGCCACGGTGCGCCGGGCGTGCGTGTTCGACGTGGACGACGACGAGTGGCTGGCCTGGAGCAACGTCGACGGCTACGAACGCGAGGGCGCCCGCATGGGCGATCTGACCGAGAAGCAGCAGAGCCTCGGATACGCCCTGCTCGGCAAGGCCCTGTCGGCCGACGGGCTGACCCAGACCCGCAACATCATGAAGCTCAACGCCTTCCTCGGTGACTACAACGGCGGCGGCAGGGAGACGCTGACCGAGGGGCACTACTACTTCACCTTCATGGGCACCCCCTCCACGACCAAGCCCTGGGGCTTCCAGTACGAGGGCCACCACCTGGCCGTCAACTACTTCGTCCTCGGCGACCAGGTCGTCATGTCCCCGACCTTCATGGGCTCGGAGCCGACCTCGGCCACCTACAACGGCGAGAAGATCACCCTCTTCAAGCCGGAGACCAAGGCCGGTCTGGCCCTGCTGCGGTCCCTGACCTCGACGCAGCGCAAGAAGGTGATCTCCGCCGACGAGAAGGGCGGCACGAACATGGTCGCCGGGGCCGGCCAGGACAACCTGGAGCTGGCCTACCAGGGACTCGCCGCCAAGGAGTTCACCTCCGTCCAGCGCCAGAAACTGCTCGACCTGGTCGGCGTCTACGTCGGCTACATGGACGACGGCCACGCCGCGGTGAAGATGAAGGAGGTGCAGGACCACCTCGACGACACGTACTTCTACTGGATCGGCGAGAGCGAGGACTCCTCCGCCTTCTACTACCGGGTGCACAGCCCGGTCGTGCTCATCGAGTACGACGCCCAGTCCCCGCTGGCCTACGGCGAGAACGCCCAGATGGGCGGCGGCGGTGGCGCCCCCAGCGGCCAGCCGTCCGGCATGCCGAGCGGGCAGCCCACCGGTATGCCGAGCGGCGGCCCGGCCGGTGGCGGCATGGGCGGCGGCACCCCCACCCAGCAGCACATCCACACCATCATCCGCACACCCAACGGCGGTGACTACGGCGTGGACCTGCTCAAGCTCCACCTGGAGACCGACCACTGACACATGACGTCCGCGACGCTGACGTGCAGCGTTCTGACGGCCCGTGCCGCAGGAGTGCGGGCAGCCCGGTCCCGGTAGGCGTCGTGCGAGGCCGATGCCCGCCGGGACCGGCCGCGTGCTGCGCTCCGGATCAGACCTGTGCCGGGAACAGCAGGCAGTCGTCCGGGCGGATGACCAGGTTGATCTCGGCGTCCGTGTGCCGGACGGGGCTCTCGGCGTGGACGCGCAGGTCGCCGACGCTGAGTTCGTACTCGAATCGTGCTCCGGTGTAAGAACACTGTTCGATCCTCGCCCGGAGCACATTGACGGCACCGTCGTGCGGGGCGTCCGCGCGGTCGGTGAGCGTGATGCGTTCGGAGCGCAGGCCCACGGTGGCGGACGACCCCGCGGAGCAGACCCCGGCCACCCTCAAGCGCTGGCCCGTCTCACCCAGTTCGACCTGTACGGTTTCGCCCTCGGTGGAATCCACGCGCCCCTCCAGGAGATTGCAGCGGCCGATGAAGCCGGCGACCTCGGGGGTGGCAGGGGTCTCGTAGATCTCGGTCGGTGTGCCCACCTGCTGGAGGCGGCCGTGCATGAACACGGCGATGCGGTCTGACAGGGACATCGCCTCGACCTGGTCGTGGGTGACGTACACGGTGGTGATGCCGACCTCGCGTTGGAGGTCTTTGAGCCAGACGCGGGCTTGGTCGCGCATCTTGGCGTCCAGGTTGGAGAGCGGTTCGTCCAGGAGCAGGACGCCGGGGGAGTAGACGATGCCTCGGGCGAGGGCGACGCGCTGCTGCTGTCCGCCGGAGAGCTGGTGGGGGTAGCGGTCGCGCAGGTGGGCCATGTCGACCTTGGTGAGGGCGTCGTCGATGAGGCGCCGTCGCTCGTCCTTGGCGACCTTGCGGAGCTTCAGCGGCAGTGCGAGGTTGTCGGCGATCGTCATGTGCGGCCAGAGCGCGTACGACTGGAAGACCAAGCCGAGATTGCGGCCCTCGGGGGGCACCGTGTGGCGCGGGGTGCCGTCGAAGAAGACCTGGTCGCCGACGCGGATGGTGCCCGAGTCCGGGGTCTCCAGACCCGCGACGCACGACAAGGTGGTGGACTTGCCGCAGCCCGACGGGCCGAGCAGCGTGAAGAACTCCCCGTCGGCGACGGTGAAGTTGATGTCCTCCAGGACTGCGGTCCCGTGGAAGGACTTCTTGATGTTCTCGACGACCAGCTCAGGCATGCTTCTTCCCCTTCAGGAGGAGACCGGCGAGGCCGGCGACGACGGCGGTGACGGCGATCTGCAGGGTGGCGAGGGCGGCGACGGAGCCGGTCTCACCCTGGGTCCACAGGTCGATGGCAGTGGTGCCGATGACCTGTGACTCGGCTCCGGCGAGGAACATGGCAGGGGCGTACTCGCGGATCATCTGGGTCCAGATGAGCAGGAACGAGGCGAGCATCGCGGGCACGAGGAGACGGAGCATGATCCGGGACACCGTGCGCCACCAGTCGGCGCCGGCGACGCGTGCGGCGTTGTCGAGTTCGGCTCCGAGCTGCATGGTCGCCGGGGAGATCGCGCCGTACGCCGACGGGAGTGCCCGGATGCCGAAGGCGATGATCAGCGCGAAGAGCGTGCCGCGCACCAGGTCGCCGCCGGGCATCCACGTGAAGGCCCAGAACAGGCCGATGCCGACGATCAGGCCCGGGACCGCGTGCGGCGACTGCGCGGTCGTCTCCAGGAGCCGGGCGAAGCGGAAGTCGGAACGGCGTGCCACGAGGACCACCACCGTGCCGAACAGGGTCACGGCCACCGCCCCCACGAAGGCCACGGTGATGCTGTTCACGATCGACTCGGTGTAGGGCGCGTAGTCGAAGATCAGACGGAAGTTGTCCAGGGTGAGCAGGTCGAACGGATTCACCAGCGGAGTGAGCAGCGAGGTGAACGCGCGCAGGATCAGCGCGAGCATCGGCAGCAGCGCGCCGAAGACGACGTACAGACCGACGAAGGCGAAGCCCAGCCACTTCCAGGCACCGATGTCGAGCAGGTCGGAGCGGGTGGCCTTGCCGCGCACCGACACGAACCGCTGGGCGTGCTTGAGCAGCCGCGTCTGGAACACGACCAGGCCGATGGTGGTGAGCAGCATGAAGGTGGACGCCGCGCCCAGCAGGCCGTAGTCCGGGTTGATCGAGTCGATGCCCTGCTCGTAGAGGAAGTTGGAGAAGAGGGTGATGCCGGCGGGCTCGCCAAGGATGAGTGGGATGGACAGTGTCTCGATCGCCGTGCCGAAGATCAGCAGGCCCGCGTAGAGCATCGGTGGACGCAGCATCGGCACCACGACCGAGCGCAGGATGCGCAGAGGTCCCGCGCCGACGCTCCGGGCCGCGTTCTCCAGCGAGGTGTCCGAGGCGGCCAGCGCGTTGGCGCAGAACAGATAGGCGATGGGGACCTGGGCGACGGCCTCGACGAACGCCATGCCGGGCAGCGAGTAAAGGTTCCAGGGCACCCAGCCGAGGCCCTCGCGCACCGCGCTGGTCAGGAAACCGGCCGGCCCGTAGACGACGATCCAGCCGAAGGCCAGGACGAGCGGGGAGATGTAGATGGGCCAGCGCAGCACCTGGCCGAACAGGCGGGCGGCGGGGAAGCGGGTGCGCTCCAGCAGGATCGCCATGGGCACCGCGATGGCGAGCGCGAACACGGTCGTCAGGACGGCGAAGAGGAGCGTGTCGAGGATGATCGAACCGAAGCCCGCCGACGTGAACAGGTGGGTGTAGTTCGAGAGGGTGAAGGCGCCGCCGGCCGCGTACAGGGGCTGGTTGCGGACCGACTGGTAGAGGATCGGTACGACGGGGGCGAGGACGAGCACGGCGGTGACGAGGAACGTCAGCCAGTGGATGGTGACTTCACGTCCGGCGCCGAACAGGCGCCGGTACTGGGGCGTGCCCAGCTCGCCCGCGCGCGGGGTGCGGGACGGGGCGGGTGGCGCCTGGGGTGTCTGGATGGCCATGGCGACTCCGTACGGACGGGGCGGGGGCAGGGAGGCGTTGGGGCGGGCGCGGTCGGCTCAGCCGGCTGCCTTCTCCCAGCGCGCGACGTATGCCTCCTGCACGCGCTCGGGGACCTGCACGGGCCGGTACAGATGGACGCGCTCCGCGCCGAGCTTGCGCCGCATGTCCTGCAAGCTGTCCATGGCGTCCTGGCGCACGTCCGGCCGGTACGGCACCAGGCCGCCCTCGGCGACCGCCGCCTGCCCTTCGGCGGAGAGCAGGAAGTCCAGGAAGAGACGGGCCGCATTGGGGTGTGGGGCGGTCTTCACGATGGACACTCCACGTGGCATGACGACGGTGCCCTCCGCGTAGTAGCTCCACCCCAGCAGGCCCCCGCTGTGCTCGGCGGCCGGGATCGCGACGCCACCGCTGAGGTTGATGGAGAAGTCGTACTCGCCGGAGACGACCTTCTCCACGAGCGTGCCGGAGGAGTGGTCGGCGTGGGCGAAAGGCAGCAGCCGTCGGAACGTGTCCCAGCCGCCCGCGACGTTCGAGGTGTAGCCATGGTTGCTGGCGTAGCCGTAGGCGTTGGTCGGGTCGTAGACGCCGATCTTCCCGCGGAAGCGGGACGGCTGCGCTTCTACGATCGCCGCCAGCGACCGGAGACCGTCGGGGAACTGGTCCGGAGCGAGGGTCTTGCGGTTGTAGATGAGGGCGACCGGGTCCGTCGACATGGTCCATACGCCGGGCAGCAGCTCGGCCCAGTCCGGCAAGTGGTCCTTCTCCGGCGAGCGGTAGTCGGCGGCGGTGTTCCGGGTCGCGTAGTCGCCCCACAGGGGGCCCGCGTTGTTGGCCAGCACGTCGGCGGGGGAGGTTCCGGCGGCGGATTCGCTGTAGTAGCGCTCGTAGACGGCGGAGCCGCCGAGGTTGGTGGCGCGGATGTCCGACAGCCAGGGGTAGCGCCGGGCGAACGCGTCGAAGACCGGCTGCCAGTTGGTCTGCGAGGTGTTCGAGTAGATGAGGAGCTTCCGCTCCCGCCGTGAGGCGTCGACGATCGTGTCGTAGGAGGCGGGGTAGTACGCGGGGGCTTGTGGGGCGGCGGCGTTCGCCTCGTCGGCCGTGCAGGCGGAGAGTGTGCCGCCCAGGGCGGTGAGGCTTCCGACGGCCGCGGCGCCCCGTAGGAGGTGACGGCGGGAGGGGCAGGCGCTGGACGATGGTCCCGGTGCGGGTGTGCGGGGGATGGTGGACATGGCGGCTCTTCTCGTAGGGGGCGCGACGACGCTGTCAGCTGCTTCGAGAGACCGGCGGGGTCGGGTGACGCCGGTGGGCGTGGGGGGGGGCAAGAGGCGGGCGCGGTGCCGTCCGGTTACGACGCCGCGATGGCGCGGCGCACTACGTACGGCAGGATTCCGCCGTGCCGGAGGTAGGCGAGTTCCTGGCGTGAGTGGAGGCGCAGCCGGAGGCGGACCGTGGTGCGGGAGGCGTCGGGCCGGGTGAGGGACAGGGTGACGCGGTTCGTGCCGACGCGCAGGTCGGCGAGGCCGTCGAAGGTGAGTTCCTCCTCTCCGGTGAAGGCGTGGGCCGATGCCGTGTCGCCGTTCTCGAACTCCAGGGGCAGCACGCCCATGCCGATCAGGTTGTTGCGGTGGATGCGCTCGTACGACTCGGCGATCACCGCCCGCACTCCCAGCAGTGCCTGTGCCTTGGCGGCCCAGTCGCGGCTGGACCCGGCACCGTAGTTGCGGCCCGCGACGACGACCAGATCATGGCCCGCGGCACGGTAGGTCGCGGCGGCTTCGTGGACGGGCAGGACGGCGGAGCGGTCGGCGGTGTGGGCGTGACCGCCCGTGAAGGCGTCTGCCGACGGGAGGAGCAGGTTGCGGACGGCCGCATTGGTGAAGGCCCCGCGCAGCATGACCTCGTGATTGCTGCGGCGGGTCGAGTACTGGTTGAGGTCGCGGCGGGCGACACCGCGGTCCGTCAGCCAGCGCCCGGCGGCGCTGCGCGCCGGAATCGCGCCGGCCGGTGAGATGTGGTCCGTGGTGACGTCGTCGCCCAGCACCATCAGCACCTTGGCCCGCTCGACGCGCAGTCGGTCGGGCGGTGAGGCGGACAGGCCCGTGAGGTGCGGGGGGCGGCGGATGTAGGTGGAGTCCGGATCCCAGGAGAAGCGGACGCCGTCGGGCGCCTCGATCTCGTGCCACGCCCGGGTGCCCTCGCGCAGCCGGGTGGCGTTGGTCCGGAACATCTCGGGCCGTACGGAGGCGGCGACGCGCGCGGCGACCTCCTCATCGGTGGGCCACAGGTCCTTCAGGAACACGGGGGTGCCGTCCGCGCCGGTACCGAGCGGGTCGCGCTCGAAGTCGTGCAGGATCGAGCCGGCCAGCGCGTACGCCACGACCAGCGGTGGCGAGGCGAGGTAGGACTGGGCGACGCGCGGGTTGACGCGGCCGGCGAAGTTGCGGTTGCCGGACAGGACGGCCACCGGATCGATGTGGGCGTCGGCGGCGAGCCGCTCCAGCTCGGGGTGGAGCGGGCCCGAGTTGCCGATGCAGGTCATGCAGCCGAAGCCGACGATGTGGAAGCCGGTTTCCGCCAAGGGGCCCAGGAGTCCGGCCTCGCGCAGGTAGTCCTCGACCACCCGCGAGCCGGGTGACAGGGATGTCTTCACCCACGGCTTCGCCGTGAGCCCGGCCCGCCGTGCCCGTTCGGCGAGGAGTGCCGCCTGCACGACCAGCGTCGGATTGGCGGTGTTGGTGCAACTGGTGATGGCCGCTATGGCGACCGGCCCCTCGGGGAGCCGCTCCGCGAACTCCGTCGTGTGCGCAGGCCGACCGGCGGTGGTGGACCGGAAGGACTCGGGCACTCGGGACAGCGGAAGCCGCTGATGGGGCAGATCGGGGCCGGCCACGCTCGGCTCCACCGTCGCCAGATCGAGGTCGATGACGTCGTCGTAGCGCGGCTCGGGCCGGTCGGTGGTGCGCTTGAGGCCCTGCGCGGTCAGGTAGGCGTCGACCAGTCGTACGTGTGCCTCGTCGCGGCCGGTCAGCCGCAGGTAGGCGGCGGTCTCGTCGTCGTACGGGAAGTAGACGCAGGTCGCCCCGTACTCGGGCGCCATGTTGGAGACCGCGGCACGCTCCGCCCACCCGAGGGTGGTCGCACCGGGGCCGCAGAACTCCACGAACCGGTCCACCACGCCCTTGGCGCGCAGCAGCTCGGTGAGGGTGAGCGCCAGGTCGGTGGCGCCGACGCCCGGCCGCAGCCGCCCGGTCAGACGCACGCCCACCACGCGCGGGTACGGGATGGTGACCGCCTCGCCCAGCATGGCGGCCTGCCCCTCCAGGCCGCCCACGCCCCAGCCGACGACGCCCAGGGCGTTGATCATCGGGGTGTGGCTGTCGGTGGCGACGAGCACGTCCGGGTGCAGCCAGGGCAGGCCGCCCTCGGCCGGGTCCTCGTCGCGCCAGACCACGCGGGCCAGGACCTCCATGTTGACCTGGTGGATGATGCCGGTGCCGGGCGGCACGACCCGGAAGCCGCGCAGGCTGCGCTCGGCCCACTTCACGAACGCGTAGCGCTCGCTGTTGCGGCGGAAGTCGATGAGCAGGTTGCGCTCGACGGCGTCGGGGTGCCCGTACTCCTCGACGATGACCGAGTGGTCGACGGTCAGGTCCACGGGGACGGCCGGTTGCAGCCGCCCCGGGTCACCGCCGAGTTCGGCGACGCTGTCGCGCAGGGCGGCGAAGTCGGCGAGGGCGGGCAGACACGTGGTGTCGTGCAGCATGATCCGGTTCGGGTGCACCGGGAGCTCGCAGTCACCGTGGCCCGAGCGGGCACGGGCGAGTACGTCGCCGAGCGCGGCGGGGGAACGGCGGGCGACGTTCTCCAGCAGCACCCGGACCGCGTACGGCAGTTCGGCCAGCCGCTCGGCGGGCAGCAGCCCGGCCAGCGGCTGGTACCGGTACGAGTGCCCTGCGACGGTCAGGACGGCGGTGGCGGTGGGGTCCGTGCGAGGGTCTGTGCTCATGGTCCCTGCTGTCGTTCCGGGAAGAGGAGCCCACGGGCGCATGGCGCCGGGCGCGGCCCATATTGTCTCAAGCCGCTGATTGATACAACCGTTGGAGCGTCGGATTCTCGAAAAGGCCCGATGGCGGGGAAGGGTGCTCGGGGAGTGAGGTGCTCAGCGCTGCGTCTTGATGACGCGGACCTTGTCCAGGTGGCGGCGCAGGAAGGCGGCCGCCTCCTCGAGCTTCCCGTCCTCGACCAGGTCGAGCATGTGCAGGTGCTCGCGGGCCTGGCCGGCCAGGCGGGAGCGGTCGACCTGGTGGCGGTACTCGATGAGGCGGCGCAGCCGGTGCTGCCGGCGGGCGGCGTCCAGGAGGAACTGGTTGCCCGAGAAGCTCACGAGCATCTCGTGGAACGAGGCGTTGACGTGGAACAACTCCGCCCGGGGCAGCAGCAGGATGTCTCCGCGCAGCAGGGCCTCCTGCTGCTTGCGGTGCAGGGCCGCGGCCTCGGGGTCGATCGTGAAGCCGGGCTCCAGCAGGGCGTTCGGCTCGATGATCATGCGGAAGCGGTAGCTCTGGTCGTGCGCCTCGACGGTCGAGAGCACCTGCTGGAACTCCCAGCCGCGTCCACCGGCCTTACGGCGCACCAGGTCCTCGGACTCCATGCGGGCCAGTACCCGGTCGGCCTGGCGTGCCGACAGGCCGTAGCCGCGGCTGATGTCGGCCGCGGTGAACGGGCCGGTGAACCGTCCCCCGATGTAGTCGTCGGCGATCCGGAAGTACGCGTCCTCCTCGATGTCGGCGCCCGCCGCGAGATCCGTCCCGGTCAGGGTGGCGGCGTCACGGTCCAGGAAGAAACCCCGATTCGGTTCCCGCCTCAGAATGCCGACCTCGGCGAGGAAGAGCATCGCCTTCCGGGCCGGGGTGCGGGAGACGTCCAGCTCGTCCGCCGCCCACTGCTCGGTGATGTGCGCGCCCTCCTTCAGACCGCTGCGGCGCAGGAGATCGACCAGGCGGGTGGCGATGGAGGTGGTCAGGTTGGGCCGCGACATCAGTCTGCGCTCTTCGGAAGGGGATGGGGGACGCCCCATCTTATGAGTCCGGGTATGGCGGGCGCGGTCGCTGGACTCTCTCTCGTCAAGGGATTGTATCTATCGTCATGATGGTGCAAAGTTTGGCCGGGGTGCTGATTCGCGCCTCTGTGAAGCCAGGAGCAATGAGAGGCAGCCCTACAACGATGCAGTCGATTCCCGTCCCCACCGCCGACCTGGCCGACCAGTACGGCCACCGACTGCGTGTCTGCGGCGTGCAGTTCACCACCTACGGGGGACTGCGCTCCTTCGCCGGCCCGGTGCGGACCGTCTCCTGTCGCGAGGACAACGCCTTGCTGCACGAATTGCTCCATTCACCTGGTGACGGGGCCGTCGTGGTGGTCGATGGTGGCGGTTCCCTCGACACCACGCTTTTCGGTGATCGAATGGCGGCGAGGGCCCGGGACAATGGATGGGCAGGGGTCGTCGTGTACGGTGCCGTCCGCGACAGCGTCGCACTGGGCGGCATACGGCTTGGTGTGCAGGCGCTGGGCACCAATCCGCGCAGAGCGGACAAGACGGGGCGGGGAGCGGTGGACGTGCCCGTTTCCTTCGGCGGGGTCACGTTCGCCGTCGGTGATGTCCTGCATGCCGATGAGGACGGGGTGGTACTGCTCCCGGCCGGTCAGGGCCCTCAGGTGTCTGTTTCAGCGTGAGCAGCCGCGGCGGGCCAGGCTTGTCAGTGGACGGCTCGGGGACGTCGCGAAGTGAATCGTCGTCCGACGACGCGCTCTTGCGAACAACGGTTCTGCGCCGCGCCATCGAGGCGTGCCGGTGGCGAGCGGGACGGTGCGTGCTCCGACGTGGATGTGGCGCGAGCCGAGTGGCTCAGTGACGTGAGGCCGTTCGCTGTCGCGGAGGGTCGACGTGACGGTCAGGAGGGCGCCGATGCGGGCTTGGGCCTCGGTGACGCCTACCATCCGGGTGCGGCCAGTTCCTTCAGGGCACGGCGCACGTGGGGGAAGCCCGCAGGTGCTTCGCCTCGTGCGCCGGCCGCGCCGTACATCACGGACATCGCCGAACCGTGTGTCGTCCTTCGAGGTGCCCTGGAGTCGCTATGGATGACGATCCGGCCGGCGGTTTCGGCAAGGCCCTCGGCTGTCGGGGAAGGACCGAGCACGGGCCCCGCGACCAGCATCAGCGTCCGGGGGAGGGCCCACGGGCCTGTGGGAGACACAACCACCTTCCGTTGGGGAAATGACGAGTGACCCATGGCGTCAGGAGAGAGGGACGTTCTCACTGCGGGCGAGTCTGAGCCAGGTGACCAGGTGCCAGTCCTGGTCGTTGGCGAGTGGGTCGGCTCTGTGTGCCTGCCGCCCGTCGACCGTGCTGGGCATGACGAAGGCGCAGGTGGCGGAGCCGTCGGAGCGGTAGTTGATGAGGTTGGCCAGCAGGGACGAGCGGGCCACGTGCTCGGTGTGCGGGGTACGCAGACGCGGGGGGAGCCGGTACAGGACGGTCGCGGTCAGCACGCTCCAGTAGTGCGGGAAGACATCGCCGAAGAGCCGGTCCTGGCCGAACCAGTAGCCGTCCCAGTGCCGGATACTGACCCCGTTCAGCCGAACGTGCGGCTGGCGTCCGCTGAAGGCGAGCAGCCAGGGCAGCCGTTCGGCGATCTCCTTCTCCAGGACGGGGTCGGCGCTGATCCGCCACGCGTCGATGAGCAGGTTCAGCAACGGAGCGACGATGGCGTGTTCGTAGGCGACTTCGTGCTCGGGGAGCTGCTCGCCCAGGTTGATGAAGTGCCGCGCGGAGCGCACGATCTCCTCGCGCAGTCGCGCCGCCCGTTCTTCCTGCCCAGCGGTGTCCAGCGCGTCGGCGGCTTCGGCGACGGTCTCGGACAGACCGATCGCCAGGTGGCGTCCGGCGCCCAGCTCGTAGGCCCGTTCGAGAATGCGCGCGGCCGTTTCCAGTTGCTCGGGGTGACGGTGGACTCGGTGGTGCTCGAGGAAGAAGGAGGCCAGCCACGGAGCGTCGTAGAGCCGGATCCCGGTGTGCTGGTCCTGGGAGCCGCGGCGGGGGGCCAGGGTGTCGTCGAGCAGGTGGCCGAGGGCGAACTCGGCCCATCCCTCCACCAGGGGGTCGGCGATCTGCGGATCGATCCAGCCCTGTTGTCTGGCCAGCAGCACCAGGAGCGGCATGGCGATCCGTTCCGAGCCGTCGCTCCAGTCGGACCATCCGTTGGTCAGGACGGACAGGCCGGTAGTGGTGTCCACGGGTACGAACGCGTGGCGCAGCAGGCCGGGCCGTTCGGGTGAGCGCTGGCGGGTCACGATGTAGGTGACGCGTCGCCGTACGAGTTCGGGCGGCGACAGGTGGAAGAGGACCTCGGTGAAGGCGTCACCGACGCGTACGGTGACGGGGCCGTGGTCGGTGGAGGTGAGGACGGTGGCCTCGCCGTCGCGGCGGACGTCGACGTGCTCGGACAGGGGGGTGACGTCCGTGGCCGGGATGGTCAGTTCGTGGCCGACCTCGGTGGCCAGTGAAGTGACGTCGACAGGACCGGGATTGTGCCGCTCGAAGTCGTCAGGAGAGGCGTACCAGGTCAGGACCCATTCGATGGTGTAGGTCTGGCCGTGGGCCAGCTCGATGACGGGCTGTCCGCCGAAGGCGGACGGGTGGGCGGCGTGATCGGTCACGTTGAGGACGAGGTGGCCGCGGGCGTTCGACAGTGTGTTGGCGTTGCGACTCTCGATGGAGTAGCCGGCGAGTCGGCCGGTGCGGACCACGAGGCCGAGGCAGCGGCCGGTCCCGGAGATCGGCTGGGCCAGGACCCAGGACCGGCTGCCGCCGGTGAAGACGTGGGCGTGCACGGCGGTGCGCAGGGCGGCTGCGGCGTTCTCGTAGAGGTCGGCGAAGGGTGTCTGGATGCCCAGGGCACGGATGCTTCGCGTGGCCCCGCCGGTGTTGGTGAAGGTGTACCGCTCCAGGTAGTCGTCGCCCTGGATCCAGCGGGTCGTCTCCACGGTGATGCCGGTGATCGGGGCGTGCCTGACCCGGACGCGGTCCGGTTTCGCGTCGATGCTCTCGGGGGCGTTCCAGCGACCGGCGCCGGCGTCCGTCACCAGGTGCCCCGACCCCCAGGTGTGCTCGGTGGAGTGCCAGGGGGTGCGCGCGTCCAGCAGGAAGCGGCGGTCCGGCTGGTCGGGGTCGGTGAACTGCCGTGGTGCGCCGGAGCACAGGTGGACGCTGCCTGGGCCGAACGTCCAGGTGGTGTGGTCATCCCTTGAGGGCACCGGAGGAGAATCCCTTCACGTAGTAGCGCTGGAGCAGGAGGAACAGCAGGGCACAGGGGACGGCGGCGATGATGACGCCTGCCTGGAGGGAGCCGAAGTCGATGTGCCCGAGGGTGCCGGGACGCTGGGAGACCAGGGCGACCGGCAGCGTTGCCTTGTCGCCGTCGGACAGGAAGATCAGCGGCCCGATGAACTCGTTCCAGCCGGCGAGGAACGCGTAGAGCGTGACCGTGACGATGCCGGGCAGGACTCCGGGCAGCAGCATGCGGAAGAAGGTGCCGGTCCAGCCGCAGCCGTCGACCATGGCGGCCTCTTCCATCTCACGCGGCAGGGCGGAGAAGGAGTTGCGCATCATGAAGAGACTGAAGGGGAGCTGGAGGGTGGTCATCACGAGCGCGACGCCGACGATGGTGTTCTGCAGTCCCAGCCAGCCCAGCAGGATGGACAGGGGCAGGAGGAGCGAGGCGTAGGGCACCATCAGGATCGCCAGAGTGACGCCGAAGAGGATGTGCCGTCCGCGGAGGGGCAGCCGGGCGAAGGCGTAACCGCCCGTGGTGCTGATGACGACGGTGAACGCCACGGTCAGGGCGGCGAGCTGGAAGGTGTTCCCGACGTACGTCCCCAGCCCTTCGCCGTAGTCGATCACCTCGCGGTAGTTGATGAGTCCGAAGCCGTCCGCTCCGTGGAAGGACTGGCCCAGCAGGAAGAGCAGGGGGAGGGCGAACAGGGCGGCCAGAGCGGTGGTCAGGGTTGTAGTACGCGGCTGTGCGTGCGGTTGGCTTCTTGGTCACGGGGTGGGTCACTACGGGTGCCTCTGGTCTTCCGCGCCGCGGCGCATCAGGACGAACTGGCCCGTGTTCAGTCCGAGCAGGACGATCAGCAGGACCACGGACATCGCGGCGGCACGTCCCAGGTCGAACAGCGTGAACGCCTGCCGGTAGACGGCGAGCACGAGGGTGACGGTGGAGTTGTCGGGGCCGCCGGCCGTCATGATGAAGAACTGCTCGAAGGACAGCAGGCCGCCGGTGGCCGAGAGCAACAGGGCCAGCGAGAGCGAGGGCCGCAGCAGCGGCAGCGTGACCGACTTGAAGGTCGTCCACGCGCCCGCACCGTCCACACGTGCCGCCTCGTACAGCGGCGCGGGGATGGCCTGCAGGCGGCCGGTGAGCAGGATCAGCATGTAGAAGCCGGCGAAGCGCCAGGTGACCAGCAGAAGCGTGGAGGCGATGACGTGGTCGCGGGAGCCGATCCAGTCGACGGGGCCGATTCCCAGGACCGTGAGTGCCCCGTTGAGCGGGCTGCCCGGATCCATGAAGAACGAGTAGAACATCAGCGTCGCGGCCGCCATGCCGACCGCGACGGGCAGCAGGAACAAGGTGCGGAAGACACCCACGCCGCGCCGTGCCTCCTGCACGAGCAGGGCGAGTGCGAGCGAGACGACCAGCAGCACCGCGGTGGACAGAACCGTCCACACGATGGTGAACGTGATGGCCCGGGTGAACAGCGGATCCGTGACCGCCTCGTAGTCCGTCAGACCGTTGGGGCGGGAGGCGCCGATGAGTGGCCAGTCGTTGAAGGACATCCACACCAGCAGGCCGAGCGGAACGACGAAGAAGACGCCGACGACGAGGGTGGTGGGCAGGGCGAAGAGCATGCCGGCCCGGGACCGGTTGCGGGTGTGCGCGGACACCTTCGGGCGCAGCGGAAGGGCAGTGGCCATGTCGGTCAGCCGCCGATCTGCAGAGCGGCCGTGATCGCTGAGTTGTCCTCGGCCAGCGCCGCGGCGTCCGCACCGGAGAAGACGGCGTCGCGGAACAGCTTGTGCCATGGCCCGTTGGCGTCGGTGAAGACCTGGCCGAACGCCGGCGAGGACGGGGTGTGACCGGTGGCGACCAGCTTGTTCAGCGCCACGATGTTGGGGTCGGTCGCCGAGTAGCGGTTGTCCGCCAGATCGGTGCGCACCGGGAGCGCGCCGCTCTTGGCCACGACGTCGACCTGCGCCTTCTGCGACATGGCCTACTTCACGAAGTCCCATGCCTGACGCGCTTTGGCGGACGTGGCGGAGATTCCCAGGACGTCACCGCCGACGAAGGAGGACTGCTCGCCCTCCGCTCCGGGGATGGCGGTCACCCCGATACGGAGTTTGTCGTTCTGCTTGAGAGTGGCATAGCCGAGGGCGCCGAACCGCTGCAGGCCGACAGTGCCGTCCTGGAACCCCACGGTCCAGGTCGCCCCGGTCTCCTCGCGCGCCTTCTTCGGCACGACTCCGTCGGCGTACATCCGCTGCCAGGCGTCCATCCAAGCGCGGCTGGAGGCGGATTCCAGCTGTGCGGTGGTGCCGTCCCCGCTCAGCGGTTCCTCGCCGTCGGCCCATATCGAGGGCCAGCCGGCGAACATGTTGCAGCCCGGGCAGTTGCCCGCGAAGTAGGAGCCGGCGATGCCCTCGCCGAGGGCGTGAATCTCCGTGGCCTGCTGAACTTCTTCGGCGAGAGTGGTGGGCGGCCGGTCGGGATCGAGGCCGGCCTTCTCGTAGAGGACCTTGTTGTAGAACAGCGCCGACACGTCCACCACGGTGGGTACGGCGTAGAACTTCCGGTCGACGGTCGAGGCCGTGAGGGGGCCGGACGCCGGCTTGTCCTTGTACGGCAGTGAGTTGACCCGTCTGGTGAGGTCGAGCAGCACGTTCTTCGAGGCGAGGCCGGACGCGTGGGTGACGTCGGTGGCCAGCAGGTCGGGCAGAGCCTTGCTGCCGGCGGCGATACCCACTTTCTGCAGATACGAGTCGCCTGGGACGGACGTCAGCTTCACCTGGTTGCGGTGCGTGGCGTTGTAACGATTCACCAGTTGCCCGAGTGAGGAGTCGGCGGCCAGCCGGGTCCAGAGCGTCAGGTCGGCGCCGTCGTCCACGGCCGACACATCCCCCGCCGCGGTCTCCTGGCTCGCCTGGGGAGCGGCCTGGCATCCCGCCAGCAGTGCCGCGAGGGCCGCGGCGGCGACGGCGCACCACCTGTTCCTGTCATTGCGCACATCTGCCTCCATGCAGCAGTCGGCTCCAACAACGATTTCGACGCTATCCACGCAGGTAAAGTGGCATTACGTGGCGCCTGTAAGCGGCTGACCGAAATCGTTGTCTGCCCGCTATTAGCCAGCAGGGCCGCTTGTCATGTCAAGTACCTTGGGTGACATTGCCCACCCGGACAGGAGGCTTCATGGAGCACCCGGTGACCATTTCCGACGTGGCGCGGCGTGCGCAGGTGTCCCCTTCGACCGCATCCAAGGCGCTCAACGGACGGGCTCAGGTCAGCGAAGCCACCCGCCGGCGAGTGCTCGCGGCCGCCCGCGACCTCGACTACGCGCCCAATGCCTTCGCGCAGAACCTGCGCACCGGCAGGAGCCGAACCGTCGGCATCGTCGCCGCCGACGGCGTCGGAAGGTTCACCCTGCCCGTCCTCATGGGCGCGTCCCACGCGTTCGGGTCCGAGCAGATGGCAGTCCTGCTGTACGACTCCCACGGCGATCCCGAACTGGAACGCCGCAATCTGGACGCGTTGGTCAAGCACCAGGCCGACGGCGTGATCATGCTGGGGCAGCACACTGACGCGCGCCCGCCGGTCTCCCATGCCGCCCGCATGCCGATCGTGTACGCCTACGCTCCTTCCTCCGATCCGCGTGACTGCTCGGTGGTTCCCGACGAGGCCGACGGCGCACGGCAGGCGATCGAGCATCTGGTCCAGCAGGGCTGTCGCCGCATCGCCCACATCACCGGACCGAGCACCTTCCACGCCACACGGGTTCGCCTCGAAAGCGTCAAGGAGACACTCGCCGAGCACGGTCTGACACTCGCGGGTTCTCGCCCCTACGTCGGCGAGTGGAGCGAACAGTGGGGCATGTCCGCGACGATCATGCTGCTCACCGAGGACCCGTCCATCGACGCGATCTTCTGCGGCAACGACCAGCTCGCACGCGGAGCCGTCGACGCGGCCCGAGACATGGGCCGCAGGGTCCCCGACGACCTCGGCATCGTCGGATTCGACGACTGGGACGCATTCACCCTGGGCTCCCGCCCTCCCCTCAGTAGCGTCGACATGCGGCTCGAGGAACTGGGCAGGAGAGCCGCTCACCAACTGTTCGGCAGCCGTACGGAACGAGACCGAGGCCGCGTGACAGTCCCGTGCGAACTCATCGCACGTGACTCGTCCCAGCGACTGCCGGCGGTCGCCGCTGCGAGGAGCAAGGGTGAAGGAGGCTGACCACACCGGAGCTTTCGTCCGTTCGAACCAACTCTGCCCGCGCCGCATCCCATGCGATGGCTTCCCGCGGCGTGGCATAGGGGATATCCACGGTTGAGTGCGCGGGTTCTGCTCCCTAGGGTGCGCCGTCTGCCGGTGTCCGCCCCCTGCTCAACTGACGGGCCGCCGTACAACTGGCCGGAGTGAACGGGCAGTTCGACCCCAGAGGGTGCGCGACGGCCTTGTCCCAGCCCGAACTGCTTCGCCTGCTTGAGTCACCACGTTCGGCCGATGGTCTGGAACTCGTCCGCGACGGCGCCGACCGCTGCTGCAGGAGCTGATCGAGGCCGAGGCCACCGTAAAGATCGGCGCGCCGAGTTGGGCGAACACACCGACATTCCCGCCACCTGGCGCAACGGGCACCGCGAGAAGACAGTGACCAGCAGGCCGGCGACCTGGAACTCCCATCCCGAAGCTACGGGCCGGAAGTCGGTCAAGGAGGTCTCGTCCTCTGCTACCGCAGTGCCGTGGCGTTGGCGGGTGAGCCGACTCCGCCCGTGAGGTGCAGTGGTTTGACCGTCAGGAGACTGTCCCAGCGGCCGATGGCCCGGCAGTCGGCGGCCAGGGCTGTCAGGTTCCACAACTCGCCCAGGGGGAGCCCGAGTTTGGCGATCAGTTCTTGGTGCATCATGCCGTCGTCCTCGGGAGCGCTGTGCAGGAAGTCGCTGCCCGGCAGGACGGGCAGGACCTCCACGGCGAAGGCGTCGGTGGCCATCAGGGCGATGCGGTGGTCCCAGCACCAGGCGGCGAAGTCGCGGGACTGGGCGAAACCGGTGGCGCGCCGCGACTGTCTCGTTTCGGCGCGGGTGTCGGGATCGGTGGTGAGGTACCACTGGGCCCAGCCTGTGTGGACGAGGACGAGGTCGCCGTCTTCGACACGGGAACCCTGTGCGTCCAGTGCCGCGTCGAGCAGGTCCGGCGTGAGGGCGGGGCCGCAGGCGTGGTCGAGCGGGGTGCCGCGGTCGCGCAGCAGGCCGTCGATGTCGATGAACAGTCCTCGCCCGGCCAGCGGAGTCTCGGCCCACAGCTGGACGCCCAGGCGTGGGCTGCGCGGGGTGATGTCCTCGTCGGGGACACCGTTGTAGAAGCCGTGTCCGGAGGCGCGACGGTGGCGCAGTTCGTCGATCTGGGTGCTCGCCTGGAGGTGGAAGTCGTCCAGGACGTCGTCGCGGGCCTGGCCGCGGTCAAGGCCCGCACCCAGGCGACCAACCAGCTCAAGGCCGTCCTGGTCGGCGCCGACCCCGCCCTGCGGGAACGGTTGTCGAGCCTGGGCAATGCCGAGCTGTTCCGC
The DNA here is from genome assembly GCF_055633275.1 of Streptomyces sp. 12E. Taxonomy (NCBI): domain Bacteria; kingdom Bacillati; phylum Actinomycetota; class Actinomycetes; order Kitasatosporales; family Streptomycetaceae; genus Streptomyces; species Streptomyces sp. 12E. Next base: position 6,185,173 of record NZ_JBVNCJ010000001.1, read on the forward strand.
ACCTGCGCGCGCCTCGGCCCACCCGGTCGTGGGGGAGACGAGGACGCGGTGGCCCAGGCCACCCACATGACGTTGCGCATGCCCGCCGAGCGCATCGAACAGCTCACCGGGCAGATCAATGAGCTCAACCAACGCCTGACCCGGCTCGTCGAACACCACGTCCCCCAACTGCTCGAACCGGTGGGCATCGGCCCGGACAGCGCCGTCACTCTCCTGATCGCCATGGGAGACAACCCCGAGCGGCTGAACAGCGAGGAGTCCTTTGCTGCCCTTTGCGGAGTCAGCCCCATCGAGTACTCCTCGGGGCGGCGGTGCACACATCGGCTCAACTACGGCGGCGACCGCCAGGCGAACGCCGCCCCGCATCGCATCGTCTTCACCCGGCTGCGCCATGACCCGCGTGCCCAGGCGTACTACGAACGCCGCACCCAGGAGGGCAAGATCCGCCGTGAGATCATCCGATGCCTCAAGCGGTTCCCCGCACCCCTGCGTTATAGGGGCGTCCGTGAGACGTGAGAGGGTCTGGGGCGTGAGCGAGACACCACCCAACACCCTGCAATACCGCTTCGACGGGCCAGAAGACGCTCCGGTTCTGATCCTGGGTCCCTCACTGGGTACCACATGGCACATGTGGGACCGGCAGGTCCCCGAGCTGACGAAGCAGTGGCGTGTGTTCCGGTTCGATCTGCCGGGACACGGGGGCGCCCCCGCACATCCCGCGGGCTCGGTCGCCGATCTCACCACGCGGCTGCTCGCCACTCTCGAAGGGCTGGGCGTGCAGCGCTTCGGCTACGCGGGCTGCGCGCTCGGCGGCGCCGTGGGGATCGAGCTGGCCCTGCGCCACCCCGAGCGCCTCGCCTCCCTCGCGCTGATCGCCGCCTCGCCCCGCTTCGGCACGGCGGACGAGTTCCGCCGGCGCGGGGTGATCGTGCGGACCAACGGCCTCGACCCCATCGCCCGCTCCGCGCCGGAGCGCTGGTTCACCGGCGGGTTCGCCGCCGCCCAGCCCGCGATCACCGAGTGGGCCGTGCAGATGGTGCGCACCACCGACCCCGGCTGCTACATCGCCGCCTGCGAGGCCCTCGCCTCGTTCGACGCGCGGGCCGGGCTCGGCAGCGTCGGCGTGCCGACCCTGGTGCTGGTCGGCTCCGAGGACCAGGTCACCGGCCCCGCCGAGGCCCGTACGCTGGTCGCCGGGATCCCGGACGCCCGGCTCGCCGTCGTCCCCGGCGCCTCCCACCTGGTGCCGGTGGAGCAGCCGGCCGCCGTCACCGATCTGCTGGTGCGGCACTTCTCCACCGCCTGGCAGCCCGGCTTCGACACCGCCACCGGCCACGTCGCCATGCCCGCGGCGGCGGTGCGGCCGGCGCCGGCCGTCGTCCCGCCGCAGCAGGCCCCCGTCGCCGAGATCGCCCCGCCGCCCGCCGCACCGCAGCAGCCGCAGGGCAGGCCGGACCCCTACGACGCCGGGCTCAAGGCCCGCCGGGAAGTGCTGGGCGACGCGCACGTCGACGGGGTGCTGGCCGGGACCGACGCGTTCTCGGGCGACTTCCAGGAGCTCGTCACCCGCTACGCCTGGGGCGAGGTCTGGAACCGGCCCGGACTCGACCGGCGCACCCGCAGCTGCGTCACCCTCACCGCCCTCGTCGCCGGCGGCCACCTGGAGGAGCTCGCCTTCCACACCCGGGCCGCCCTGCGCAACGGGCTCACCCCGGACGAGATCAAGGAGGTGCTGCTCCAGACGGCCGTCTACTGCGGCGTCCCGGCGGCGAACAGTGCCTTCCGGGTGGCCCAGCAGGTCATCCGCGAGGAGACCACGCCCCAGGAGTGAGCCCTCCGGGGGTGCTGTGCGCGGCCGCGGGCGGCACGGGGGCAGGATGGGATCGTGAAGCTCACGAAGAAGTCGCACGCCTGCGTCCGCCTGGAGAAGGACGGCCGCGTCCTCGTCCTCGACCCCGGGATGTTCAGCGAGGAGGACGCGACCCTGGGCGCGGACGCCGTCCTGGTCACGCACGAGCACCCCGACCACTTCGACGAGGGCCGGCTGCGGGCCGTCCTGGAGGCGAATCCGGCCGCCGCGGTCTGGACCCTGAAGTCGGTCGCGGAGCAGCTCTCGGCGGCCTTCCCGGGCCGTGTGCACACCGTCGGCCACGGCGACGCCTTCACCGCCGCGGGCTTCGACGTCCAGGTCCACGGCGAGCTCCACGCGGTGATCCACCCTGACATCCCGCGCGTCACCAACGTCGGCTACCTCGTCGACGGCGGGAAGCTCTTCCACCCCGGCGACGCGCTCACCGTCCCCGACCGGCCGGTGGAGACGCTGATGCTGCCGGTCATGGCCCCCTGGAACAAGATCTCCGAGGTCATCGACTACGTCCGCGAGGTGAGGCCGCGGCGCGCCTACGACATCCACGACGCCCTCCTCACCGACCTCGCCCGCCCGATCTACGACCGCCAGATCGGCGCCCTCGGCGGCACGGAGCACCTGCGGCTCGCACCGGGAGGCTCCGCCGAGCTGTGACCCCGCGGGCGGCGGGCGGGCGTTGTCACAGGCGCCGGGTAGGTTGGGGAGCATGCGCATCGCGACCTGGAACGTGAACTCGATCACCGCCCGCCTGCCGAGGCTCCTGGCCTGGCTGGAGAGCAGCGGCACGGACGTGCTGTGCCTCCAGGAGGCCAAGGTCGCCGAGGAGAGGTTCCCGGTGGAGGAGCTGCGCGAGCTGGGTTACGAGTCGGCGGTGAACGCCACCGGCCGGTGGAACGGCGTGGCGGTGCTCTCCCGCGTCGGTCTCGAGGACGTCGTCAAGGGCTTGCCGGGCGACCCCGGCTACGACGGCTCCGTCGAACCCCGCGCCGTCTCCGCGACCTGCGGCCCGGTCCGCGTCTGGTCGGTGTACGTGCCCAACGGCCGCGAGGTGGACCACCCCCACTACGCGTACAAGCTCCAGTGGTTCGAGGCGCTCAGGGCCGCCGTGGCCGGCGACGCGGCGGGCGGCCGGCCGTTCGCGGTCCTGGGCGACTACAACGTGGCCCCGACCGACGACGACGTCTTCGACCGGGCCGTCTTCGAGGGCTCCACCCACGTCACCGCCGCCGAGCGCGCCGCCCTCGCCTCCCTGCGCGAGGCCGGCCTCTCCGACGTCGTCCCGCGCCCCCTCAAGTACGACCACCCCTTCACGTACTGGGACTACCGCCAGCTCGCCTTCCCCAAGAACCGCGGCATGCGCATCGACCTGGTGTACGGCAACGAGCCCTTCACGAAGGCGGTCACGGACTCCTACGTCGACCGTGAGGAGCGCAAGGGCAAGGGCGCCTCGGACCACGCGCCGGTCGTGGTCGACCTCGACGTGTAGCGAGGCGCCGGCCGGCCCTCCTCCGACCCCGCGCGCCTGTGGTGTGCGACACGGTACGAATGACAGGCTGGCGGTATGGACATCCCTTTCCTGGGCAACCGGCGCCGGAAGACGGGGGTTCCCGATCCCGAGGGCATCGCGGAACTCCTCGCCGAGTGCGAACTCCTCCGCTCCCAGGCCGACCGGGCGGGGGTCCGACTCGACGACTCCCCGGCCTCGTTGGAGGCGCTGGACCAGCTGGTGCCGCGCTGGCGGGACGACGAGGAGGCCTCGGCCTGGCTGGGCAACGACGCCGGGCTGTACCTCGGCACCGTCATCGTGCGCACCGTGCCGGGAGCCGCCTGGGAGATCCGGGCCGACGGCCAGCCGGTCGTACGGCTCACCTCCGGCCGGGAGTTCGACGTCGTGGACGCCGGACACGAGTGGGCGGCCGACGGCGTGCCCGAGCTGTCCCAGCTGTACGCGGAGGTCGCGGAGGCGTGAGGCCCCCGTCCGCGGCCCGGTGTGCGTACGGCTGAGGACGAGCAGGGGGGCGGGCGCTCCCGCCGATCCGCCGAGCGAGCCGCGTGACGTCGGCGAGCGCTCCGGGATCTCCGTGTCCCGCGGGGCATCGGGCTCGTCGCGGCGAGGGGAGGCGGCCGCCGTCATCGGCCCGCCGGGGCAGGGGAGTCCGGCGCGGCAGGGGGCGATCGGCCGGCCGGGGCCCGTCGGGTCCGGCGCGGTCCCGAGGACCACGGCCGGATCGTGGGGGACCGCGCGCCCGGCGGGATCCCCGGCGGTCCCAGCGGCGACCGCGCCGACGGCCCCCTCCCCGTCGCCCTCGGACATCGACCGCGGTGACGCCCCTGGACCCGCCCGTCCGGACCTCGACTACGATGGTTCCTTCATCCCGGTGGGGGAGGGGTCTTCGCGGCAGGAGCGGGGGCACCGTCATCGGGAGGGGCCCACCGCCCCGCGTCCACGGGGCGGCGGATCACATCGGCCAGTCCCGTCCGGCGGCAGCCGGAGATCACTGCTCGCGCGGCGGACGCGACCTCGACGGGTCGTCCGCCGACGGGGAGAAGGTCAGCTGCGCGCCGGACGGGTGGTGCTGAGCGGGGTCAGTTCGCCCGGTGACCGGTGCGCGGCGCGGCAGCCGGCAGCGCGGTCTGCGCGGCCCTCGTCACATCCGCGACCAGTTCGACCACGTCGGGGCCGTACGCCTGTGAGTTGATCACCTTCAGCAGCAGGACGAACGAGTGCGAGCCGTACTTGCGGGCCAGCCGCTCGTGGTTGCGGGCGAGGTAGCGGGTCGCGGCCTGGTTGGTGATCGCGCGCTGGCCGCAGAACAGGAACACCGGCCGCGTCTCGCGCCGTTCGCCGACGGTCAGCCGCGCCAGCAGCACGTACTCGGTGACGCCCGGGTCCATGCGGTAGCGCTCGGAGCCTATCTGGAAGGCGCCCCGGTCCGGGCCCGGCTCCGGATCGACGTTGACCCGCACCCCCGGCAGCATGGCCGCCATGTGGGCCACCATCCGTCTGTTGGATCCCGGCCCGCCCACGCAGAACTCGGTCCGCTCGCCGAAGCCCTGGTGGACGGCGTCCTGGGTGACCATCTGGACGTGCGCCCCGCAGTCCTTGATCAGCGCGGAGAGCTCCAGCAGCGCGAACACGTCGAAGCGGTGCACCGCCGGTTCCGCCGCCGCCGGATCGCGGTTGACGACGAGCAGGGACTCGGCGTTCTCCGGCAGGCCGAAGAACGCCTGCTTGCGCCGGAGCCTGCGCTTCCACAGACAGGTACGGGCGATCCAGCCCAGCGCGGCGCTGAGGCCGGCGGCCACCACGCCCAGAACGATGTTGCGCACGTCGTCAGTCATGGGCGCGCATGCTAGCGGGACCGCGCAAACCCGTGTTCGAGAAGCGGGCCACGAGGGCCGCCGAACGGCGGGGCGGCACGCCCCCGGCCTTCCTGACGGGAGCCCGGTGACGAACTAGGCTGCGCGGACAGCCGTTCACCGGAGGTACGGATGCGTCGTCCTGTCGCACGGAGTCTCGCAGTCCTGGCGGCCGGTGCCGCCGTCCTGTCGGTGGGGGCGGCCCCACCGCCCACCCAGCACCAGGCGCCCTCCCGGCACATGCCCAAGGTCCCGGTGGCCGTCGGCCACGGCGGCGCGGTCTCCAGCGTCGACGCCGACGCCTCCGCCGCCGGGATCGAGATTCTGAGGAAGGGCGGCAACGCCGTCGACGCGGCCGTCGCCACGGCCGCCGCGCTCGGCGTCACCGAGCCCTACTCGGCCGGCGTCGGCGGGGGCGGCTACTTCGTCTACTACGACGCCCGCTCGCGCACCGTGCACACCCTCGACGGCCGCGAGACGGCCCCGCTGACCGCCGACTCCGGACTGTTCCTGGAGAACGGCGAGCCGGTCCCGTTCGCCGAAGCGGTCAGCAGCGGACTCGGGGTCGGCACCCCCGGCACACCCGCCACCTGGCAGCGGGCGCTCGACAAGTGGGGCGAGCGCGGCCTTGGCACCGTCCTCAAGCCCGCCGAACGCCTCGCCCGCGAAGGCTTCACCGTCGACGAGACCTTCCGCGCACAGACCGCCGCCAACGAGACCCGCTTCCGCCACTTCCCCGACACGGCCGAGCTGTTCCTCCCGGGCGGCGGACTCCCGGTCGTCGGCTCCACCTTCAAGAACCCCGATCTGGCCCGCACCTACAAGGAGTTGCGCCGCGAGGGCGTCGACGCCCTGTACCGGGGCGACATCGGCCGGGACATCGTGAGGACGGTCGGCAAGCCGCCGGTGGACCCGGATTCCGGCTGGAACGCCCGGCCCGGCGAGCTGTCCGAACGCGACCTCGCCGCCTACCGCGTCAAGTCCCAGGCGCCCACGAAGACCTCCTACCGCGGCCTGGACGTCTACTCCGTCGCGCCCTCCTCCTCCGGCGGGACCACGGTCGGCGAGGCGCTCAACATCCTGGAGCGCACCGACCTCTCCGAGGCGAGCGACGCGCAGTACCTGCACCGCTTCATCGAGGCGAGCCGCATCGCGTTCGCCGACCGGGGGCGCTGGGTCGGCGACCCCGCCTTCGAGGACGTGCCCACCGAGGAACTGCTCTCCCAGCGGTTCGCGGACTCCCGCGCCTGCCTGATCAAGGACGACGCCGTCCTCACCAGCCCCCTCGCCCCCGGCGACCCCCGGGACCCCGAGCCCTGCGCGACGGGCGGCGAGGCCGCCCCGACGACGTACGAGGGCGAGAACACCACGCACCTCACCACCGCCGACCGGTGGGGCAACGTCGTCGCCTACACCCTCACCATCGAGCAGACCGGCGGCAGCGGCATCACCGTGCCCGGCCGCGGGTTCCTGCTCAACAACGAGCTGACGGACTTCTCCTTCGCCCCCGCGAACCCGGCCGTCCACGACCCGAACCTGCCCGGCCCCGGCAAGCGGCCCCGCTCGTCCATCTCGCCGACGATCGTGCTCGACCGGTACGACCGGCCCGTGGTGGCGCTCGGCTCGCCCGGCGGCTCCACCATCATCACCACCGTGCTGCAGACCCTCACCGGCTTCCTCGACCGCGGGCTGCCCCTGGCCGACGCCATCGCCGCGCCGCGCGCCAGCCAGCGCAACGCCGCACAGACCGAACTCGAACCCGGCCTGTACGACAGTGAGGTCAGGCAGCGTCTGGAGGCCATCGGGCACTCCTTCAGGGAGAACCCGGAGATCGGCGCGGCCACGGCCGTCCAGCGGCTGCCGGACGGCCGATGGCTCGCGGCGGCCGAGAAGGTCCGCAGGGGCGGCGGCTCGGCGATGGTGGTCCGCCCGGCGCGCTAGACACACGGAGGGGCGTCCCGCCCGGGGCGCCCCTTCCCGCTCACAGCTCGGGTGCCGGTGTCTCCTGCGTGCGGAACGCCAGACGTCCGTCCTCCGTGTCCACCGTCACCCGGCCGCCCTCCCGGACCCGGCCGTCCAGCAGCAGCCGCGACAGCTGGTTGTCGACCTCCCGCTGGATGGTGCGGCGCAGCGGCCGGGCGCCGTACTCGGGCTGGTAGCCGCGCTCGGCCAGCCAGTCCACGGCCGCGTCGGTGAAGTCGACCGAGATGTTCTGCCCCTTGAGCCCGCGCCGGGTGCTCTCCAGCAGCAGGTCGGTGATCCGCCGCAGCTCCTCGGGGGTCAGCCGGCGGAACACCACGATCTCGTCGATCCGGTTGAGGAACTCGGGCCGGAAGTGCTCCCGCAGCGGCCGCAGGATCTGCTCGCGCCGCGCCTCCTGGTCCGCGTCCGCGTCGCCGGACGCGAACCCCAGGGTCGCGCCGCGCCGGGTGATCGCCTCGGAACCGAGATTGCTGGTCATCACGATCACGGTGTTGGCGAAGTCCACCGTCCGGCCCTGCGAGTCGGTCAGCCGGCCGTCGTCGAGGACCTGGAGCAGGATGTTGAAGACGTCCGGATGCGCCTTCTCCACCTCGTCGAGCAGCAGCAGCGAGTACGGGTGCCGGCGCACCACCTCGGTGAGCTGCCCGGCCTCCTCGTGCCCCACGTAGCCGGGCGGGGCGCCCACCAGCCTGCTGACCGTGTGCCGCTCCTGGTACTCGCTCATGTCGAGCCGCACCATCCGGTCCTCGCTGCCGAACAGCGCCTCGGCGAGCGCCCGCGCCAGCTCCGTCTTGCCGACGCCCGTCGGCCCGAGGAACAGGAAGCTGCCGATCGGCCGGTCGGGGCTGGCGAGCCCCGCGCGGGAGCGCAGCACCGCGTCCGACACGACGCGCACCGCCTCCTCCTGGCCGACGACCCGCTGGTGCAGGTGCCGCTCCAGACCCAGCAGCCGGTCCTTCTCCTCCTCGGTGAGACGGCTGACCGGGATGCCCGTCTGCCGGGCCACCACCTCGGCGATCGCCTCGGCGTCCACCCACAGGCTCTGCCCCTCGTCGACCTCGCCGTCGCCGCCGGTGTCCGCGATCCGCTGCTTCAGCTCCACGATGCGGTCCCGCAGCTGCGTGGCCCGCTCGTACTGCTCGTCGGCGACCGCCTGGTCCTTGTCGCAGGTCAGCTGCTCGACCTCGCGCTCCAGGGCCCGTACGTCCGTGCCCTTGGTCCGGGCCCGCAGCCGCACCCGCGCGCCGGCCTGGTCGATCAGGTCGATGGCTTTGTCCGGCAGCCGGCGGTCGCTCAGATAGCGGTCGGACAGCTCCACGGCCGCCACCAGCGCCTCGTCGGTGTAGCGGACCTGGTGGTGGGCCTCGTACCGGTCCCGCAGGCCGCGCAGGATCTCGATCGCGTCCGCGGGCGTCGGCTCCGGCACCATGATCGGCTGGAAGCGGCGGGCCAGCGCCGCGTCCTTCTCGATCCGGCGGTACTCCTCCAGCGTGGTCGCGCCCACGATGTGCAGCTCGCCGCGGGCGAGGGCCGGCTTGAGGATGTTGCCGGCGTCCATCGAGCCGCCCTCGCCGCCGCCCCCGGCGCCGACGACGGTGTGCAGTTCGTCGATGAAGATGATCAGCCGGTCGGAGTGGGAGCGGATCTCCTCGACGATGTTGTTCATCCGCTCCTCGAAGTCGCCCCGGTAGCGGGTCCCGGCGACGACCGCCGTCAGGTCCAGGGCGACCACGCGCCGTCCGAGGAGCACGTCGGGCACGTCCCCCTCGGCGATCCGCTGGGCCAGCCCCTCTACGACGGCGGTCTTGCCGACGCCCGCGTCGCCGATCAGCACCGGGTTGTTCTTGCCGCGCCGGGAGAGCACCTCGACGGTCTGCTCGATCTCGTCGTCGCGTCCGATCACCGGGTCGACACGGCCCTCGCGGGCGAACTCGGTGAGGTCACGGCCGTACTTGTCGAGGGTCGGCGTGCCGGTCGCGGGGCGGGGGCGCTCGGCGCGGGCGGGCGGGGCCTCCGGCGCCTCCGGCGGGCCGGAGGGGGAGAACCGGGCCGCGTTGAGGATGTGACCGGCGGCCGAGTCGGGGTTGGCGGCGAGGGCGGTGAGCACGTGCTCCGGGCCGATGTAGCCGGCGCCGGACGCCCGGGCCATCTCGTGGGCGTCCAGCAGGGCCCGCTTGACGGCGGGCGTCAGGGACAGGGAGGTCGGCGGCGGGGCCTCGCCCGGACTGTGCTGGACGGGGCCCTGACGGTCGTCGATCTGGGACGCCAGGGAGTCGGGGTTCGCGCCCGCCCGGCTGAGCAGGCTCCGGGTCGGTTCGGCGGAGAGGGCGGCGCGCAGCAGGTGCTGGGTGTCCAGGTCGCGGCTGCCGTGCTCGGCGGCGTACTGGGCGGCGCCGCGCACCAGTTCCCGCGCGGGCTGGCTGAGGAGCCGGCCGATGTCGATCTGGCGGGGGCGCGGCCCGCCGAAGAAGCGGGCGAGGAATTCCGCGAAGGGGTCGCCCTCCGGGCCGACGAAACCACTCGTCATCGTCATCCGTTCCTTCGCTGGGTCGACGTGCCGGGGCCGGGTAACCCGGTCGGGGCTCGCTCATGCCCACGATGACACGATCCGTTCGGGTGGGCATGTCCAGCTTTGTGGTGCGGGGCGCGGCGCGGGCGCGGGCCGGGGGGTGTTTGCGCAGCCCGGCGCTTGCGGGGTGCCGTCGCGCCCACCCGTGCCGCCCTGCGGTGCGATCGTCCGCGGTGGCGGGGTGCCTCCCGGGCCCTTGGGCGCTGGGGAGGCACGAGCGGCCGGGGTCAGTGGCGGGCTGTCAGGATGCGGGGGCCCGCTTCCGTGATCGCCACCGTGTGTTCCACGTGGGCCGCTCGGGTGCCGTCGTTGGTGCGCAGGGTCCAGCCGTCCGGCGCCGTGTGGTACGTGTCGGTGCCGCCCGCGATCAGCATGGGCTCGATCGCGAACACCATGCCGTGCCGCAGCGGCATGCCCCGCCCCGGTCGGCCCTCGTTCGGTACGCCCGGGTCCTCGTGCATGCGGCGTCCGATGCCGTGGCCGCCGAAGTCCTCCATGATGCCGTACCCCCCGGCGCGGCACACCGTGCCGATCGCGTGCGCGATGTCGCCGATGCGGTTGCCGACGACGGCCGCCTCGATGCCCGCCGCGAGCGCCCGCTCGGCGGTCCCGATCAGCGTCACGTCGGCCGGACGCGGGGTGCCCACGACGAAGCTGATCGCCGAGTCCCCGGCCCAGCCGCCCAGCAGGGCGCCGCAGTCGATCGAGACGAGGTCCCCGTCGCGGAGCCGGTAGCCGTCCGGGATGCCGTGCACGATCGCGTCGTTGACGGACGCGCAGATCACGGCCGGGAACGGGGTCGGCGCGAAGGAGGGGCGGTAGCCCAGGAAGGGCGAGGACGCCCCCGCCGCCCGCAGCACGTCCCGTGCCACCTCGTCCAGCTCCAGCAGGGAAACGCCCACGTCGGCGGCGTTCCGTACGGCCGTCAGCGCGCTCGCGACGACCTGGCTCGCCTCGTACATGGCATCGATCGATGTGTCGGTCTTCAGTTCCATCATGCCAATTACTATACCGGTATTAGAATGGGCGTCATGGTGCGCACCCCCTTGACCCCGGAAGAGCGCGAACGCGGCGAGCGGCTCGGCAGGCTGCTGCGCGAGGCGCGCGGCGGCCGCAGCATGGCCGACGTCGCGGCGGACGCCGGCATCTCCGCGGAGACCCTCCGCAAGATCGAGACGGGGCGCGCCCCGACCCCCGCGTTCTTCACGGTGGCCGCGCTGGCCGGCGCGCTCGGCCTGTCGATGGACGACCTGGTGGGGCGCTGCGCCCCGGCGACGCCCGAGGCGCCGGTCGCCGCCTGACTCCGGTGGGCTCACCCACCGGAGTGCTGAAAAGCGACCGGCCCGGCGGGTTCGCGACGATGGTCTTGGCAAGGCCGCCCGAGAGGCTTACGTTCGTCCCTCTGCGACCGTTTCTACGGGTTCTACGGGTTCTACGGGTTCTACGGGCGTAGAGGCTCTGACGTCGCGTCGAAGGAGCAGCTCATGGCCAACGTCGTACGTGCCGCTCTGGTCCAGGCCACCTGGACCGGGGACACCGAGTCCATGCTGGCGAAACACGAGGAGCACGCCCGGGAGGCGGCCCGGCGGGGCGCGAAGGTCATCGGGTTCCAGGAGGTGTTCAACGCCCCCTACTTCTGCCAGGTCCAGGACCCCGAGCACTACCGCTGGGCCGAACCCGTGCCCGACGGGCCGACCGTCCACCGGATGCGGGAGCTGGCCCGCGAGACCGGCATGGTGATCGTCGTGCCGGTGTTCGAGGTCGAGCAGTCGGGCTTCTACTACAACACCGCCGCCGTGATCGACGCCGACGGCACCGTCCTCGGCAAGTACCGCAAGCACCACATCCCGCAGGTCGAGGGTTTCTGGGAGAAGTTCTACTTCCGGCCCGGCAACCTCGGCTGGCCGGTCTTCGACACCGCCGTCGGCAAGGTCGGCGTCTACATCTGCTACGACCGTCACTTCCCGGAGGGCTGGCGGCAACTCGGCATCAACGGCGCCCAGTTGGTCTACAACCCGTCCGCCACGCACCGCGGCCTCTCGTCCCACCTGTGGCGGCTGGAGCAGCCGGCCGCGGCCGTCGCGAACGAGTACTTCGTCGCCGCCATCAACCGCGTGGGCCAGGAGGAGTACGGCGACAACGACTTCTACGGCACCTCGTACTTCGTCGACCCGCGCGGGCAGTTCGTCGGCGACGTCGCCAGCGACAGCAAGGAGGAACTCGTGGTCCGCGACCTGGACTTCGACCTCATCGAGGAGGTGCGCCGGCAGTGGGCCTTCTACCGCGACCGCCGCCCCGACGCCTACGAGGGGCTGGTGCGGCCGTGAGCGACGATCTGCTGGGCCGCCACCGGTCCGTGCTCCCCGACTGGCTCGCCCTCTACTACGAGGAGCCCATCGAGATCACCCACGGCGAGGGACGCCACGTCTGGGACTCCCACGGCAACCGCTACCTGGACTTCTTCGGCGGCATCCTCACCACCATGACCGCCCACGCCCTGCCCGAGGTCACCAAGGCGGTGAGCGAGCAGGCCGGGCGGATCGTCCACTCCTCCACCCTCTACCTCAACCGGCAGATGGTGGAACTCGCCGAGCGGATCGCCCGGTTGAGCGGCATCCCGGACGCCCGGGTGTTCTTCACCACCTCCGGCACCGAGGCCAACGACACCGCCCTGCTGCTCGCCACCGCCCACCGGCGCAGCAACACGGTCCTGGCCATGCGCAACAGCTACCACGGCCGCTCCTTCAGCGCGGTCGGCGTCACCGGCAACCGCGGCTGGTCCCCGACCTCGCTCTCCCCGCTCCAGACGCACTACGTCCACGGCGGCGTGCGCACCCGGGGCCCGTTCGCCGCGCTCGACGACTACGATTACGTCGCGGCCTGCGTCGACGACCTCAAGGACGTCCTCGGCCACATCCGCCCGCCCGCCGCGCTGATCGCCGAGCCGATCCAGGGCGTCGGCGGCTTCACCTCGCCGCCCGACGGACTGTACGCGGCCTTCCGCGAGGTGCTGCACGAGCGGGGCGTGCTGTGGATCTCCGACGAGGTGCAGACCGGCTGGGGCCGCACCGGCGAGCACTTCTGGGGCTGGCAGGCGCACGGCCGCAGCGGACCGCCCGACATGCTGACCTTCGCCAAGGGCATCGGCAACGGCATGTCCATCGGCGGGGTGGTGGCCCGCGCCGAGATCATGAACTGTCTGGACGCCAACAGCATCTCGACGTTCGGCGGCACCCAGATCACCATGGCGGCCGGCCTGGCCAACCTCACCTACCTCCTGGAGCACGACCTCCAGGGCAACGCCCGCCGGGTCGGCGGCATGCTCATCGAGCGGCTGCGGGCCGCCGCCGCCCAGGTCCCCGCCGTACGCGAGGTGCGCGGACGCGGGCTGATGATCGGCATCGAGCTGACGAAGCCCGGCACCGACGAGGCCGACCCGGCGGCCGCGTCCGCCGTCCTGGAGGCGGCCCGCGCGGGCGGTCTGCTCATCGGCAAGGGCGGCGGCCACGACACCAGCGCCCTGCGCATCGCCCCGCCGCTGTCCCTCAACGTCGCGGAGGCCGAGGAGGGGGCCGCGATCCTCGAGCGCGCCCTGAGGAGCACGTCGTAGCACCGGCTCGCAGAGCTCGTAGAGAGGGAGCACCATGAGCAGCCGTACCGTCATCCGTGGTGGCCTGGTCATCACCGCCTCCGACGAGATCCACGCCGACGTCCTGATCGAGGACGGCCGCATCGCCGCCCTCGCCGCCTCCGGCACCCCGGCCGCCGACGCCTTCACCGCCGACCGGACCGTCGACGCCACCGGCAAGTACGTCATCCCGGGCGGGGTCGACGCCCACACCCACATGGAGCTGCCGTTCGGCGGCACCTCCGCCTCCGACACCTTCGAGACCGGCACCCGGGCCGCCGCCTGGGGCGGGACGACCACCGTCGTCGACTTCGCCGTGCAGAGCGTCGGCCAGACCCTGCGTCAGGGCCTGGACGCCTGGCACGCCAAGGCCGAGGGGAACTGCGCCGTCGACTACGGCTTCCACATGATCGTCTCGGACGTCAACGCCGGGACGCTGAAGGAGATGGACCTCCTCGTGGAGGAGGGGATCACCTCGTTCAAGCAGTTCATGGCGTATCCGGGGGTCTTCTACTCCGACGACGGCCAGATCCTGCGCGCCATGCAGCGCTCCGCCGGGAACGGCGGGCTGATCATGATGCACGCCGAGAACGGCATCGCCATCGACGTGCTCGTGGAACAGGCCCTCGCCCGCGGCGAGACCGACCCGCGCTTCCACGGGGAGGTCCGCAAGGCCCTCCTGGAGGCCGAGGCCACCCACCGCGCCATCCGGCTCGCCCAGGTCGCGGGCGCCCCGCTGTACGTCGTGCACGTCTCCGCGACGGAGGCGGTCGCCGAGCTGGCGCGGGCCCGCGACGAAGGGCTGAACGTCTTCGGCGAGACCTGCCCGCAGTACCTGTTCCTGTCCGCCGACAACCTCGCGGAGCCCGGCTTCGAGGGCGCCAAGTACGTGTGCAGCACCCCGCTGAGGCCGAAGGAGCACCAGGCCGCGCTGTGGCGGGGCCTGCGCACCAACGACCTCCAGGTGGTCTCCACCGACCACTGCCCCTTCTGCTTCGCGGGCCAGAAGGAGCTCGGCCGGGGCGACTTCTCCAGGATCCCCAACGGTCTCCCCGGCGTGGAGAACCGCATGGACCTGCTCCACCAGGCCGTCCTCGACGGGCACGTCTCCCGCCGCCGCTGGATCGAGATCGCCTGCGCCACCCCGGCCCGGATGTTCGGCCTGTACCCGAAGAAGGGCACCATCGCGCCCGGCGCCGACGCCGACGTCGTCGTCTACGACCCGCACGCCGAGCAGGTCGTCTCCGCCGACACCCACCACATGAACGTCGACTACTCGGCCTACGAGGGCAAGCGGGTCACCGGCCGCGTCGAGACCGTCCTCTCGCGCGGTGTCCCCGTCATCACCGACCGGGAGTACACCGGGCGCGCCGGACACGGCGTCTACACCCCGCGGTCCACCTGTCAGTACCTCACCTAGGAGAGCCGCGCATGGACTTCGGACTCGTCCTGCAGACCGACCCGCCGGCCTCGAGGGTAGTCAGCCTGATGAAGCGCGCCGAGCGGAGCGGCTTCACCCACGGCTGGACCTTCGACTCCGCCGTGCTGTGGCAGGAGCCCTTCGTGATCTACAGCCAGATCCTGGCCGGCACCACCACGCTGAAGGTCGGCCCGATGGTCACCAACCCGGGCACCCGCACCTGGGAGGTCACCGCCTCCACCTTCGCCACCCTCAACGACATGTTCGGCAACCGCACCGTCTGCGGCATCGGCCGCGGCGACTCCGCGATGCGCGTCGCCGGACGCAGGCCGGGAACCCTGGCCCGCCTCGGTGAGGCGATCGACGCGATCCGCGACCTCGCCGAAGGACGCGAGGCCGAGGTCGACGGGCAGCCGCTGCGGATCCCGTGGGTGAGCGACGGGAAGCTGCCCGTCTGGATGGCCGCGTACGGGCCCAGGGCGCTCGCCCTCGCCGGGCGGAAGGCCGACGGCTTCATCCTCCAGCTCGCCGACCCGTACCTGACCGAGTGGATGGTGAAGGCCGTACGCGCCGCGGCCGTGGAGGCGGGACGCGACCCGGCGTCCGTCACCGTCTGCGTCGCCGCCCCGGCGTACGTCGGCGACGACCTGGCGCACGCCCGCGAGCAGTGCCGCTGGTTCGGCGGCATGGTCGGCAACCACGTCGCCGACCTGGTCGCCCGCTACGGCGAGCACTCCGGCCTGGTCCCCGAGGCGCTGACCTCGTACGTCAAGGGACGGCACGGCTACGACTACAGCCACCACGGGCGGGCCGGCAACCCGTCCACGGACTTCGTCCCCGACGAGGTCGTCGACCGGTTCTGCCTGCTCGGTCCGGTCGAGGCGCACATCGAGAAGCTGCGGGCGCTGCGCGAACTGGGCGTGGACCAGTTCGCCGTGTACGACATGCACGACGCGCAGGAGACGACGATCGACGCGTACGGAGCGGAGATCATCCCGGCGCTCGGCCGCTGACCGGCATCCCCTTTCCGAAGGGGCGCGCCCATGACCGCGACCGTCCCGCCCACGCCCTCCGGCCGGCCCGTGCCCGGCCCGTACACATCCGGCGGACGCTCCTGGCACACCTCCGGCCGAACCCGCGGGCCGTCGCCGTCCTCCTGGCCGGGCGGGCGGCGCGCGTGGGCGTACGGCTCCTACCGTGCCGTGCCGAAGTCCTGGGTCCAGTAGGAGCCGGGCTGGGCGAGACCGACGCCGATCTCCTTGAACGCGCAGTTCAGGATGTTCTCCTTGTGGCCGGGACTGTTCATCCAGCCGGTCATCACCTGCTCGGGGGTGGAGTAGCCGTGGGCGACGTTCTCGCCGTAGGTGCTCCAGCCGTAGCCGGCGCGGGTGATGCGGTCACCGGGCGAGGAGCCGTCCGACCCGGTGTGCGACATGGTGCCGCTCGCGGCCATGTCCTCGCTGTGGTCCTGTGCGGCCTTGGCCAGGGTGGAGTTCGTCTTCACCGGAGAGCAACCGGCCTTGCTCCGTTCGGCGTTGACGAGTTCCACGACCTTGGCGACGGCACCGGAGACACCGGCGCCGCCCGTCGCGGCCGGGCTCGGAGCCGTCGTGGTGGGCTTCGGAGCCGGGGTCGTGGGCTTCGGGGCCGCGGTAGTGGTCGTGGGCTTCGGGGCCGCGGTCGTGGGCTTGGAAGAGGGCTTGGAGGTGGCTGCCTCGGGGGTCTTCGTCTTCGGCTCGTGCGACGGCTTCGCACCGCTGTCCTTCGGCGTGCCGGACTTCGAGGCGCTCGCGGTGGCGGTCGGCGTGTCCGACGGGAGGGCCGTGGACTCGCCGTGCTGCCGGCCGTCCCACCGGCTGTACCAGTCGGGGCCGCCCCACCTGTCCCCGGCGCCGGCCGCCGTGTCCCGGCTCTGCCGCTGCCCCTCGTCGGACCAGTCCGTACAGGCCATGGCGACCGAGGGTATGCCTATGACCCCCATGGCGAGCGCCGCGACGACCGTCCGCCGGTACTGCTTCTGATGACGATGCTTTCCCATGCGTGACCTCACCTCTGCTGTCCGGAGGCTGGTCATTCTCGGGACGCCCCGGCACCGGGCGCAAAGGGCCTTCTTACTACCGCGCTTCGTAGGCCCACGAGGGGCTTGCGGCGGACGGGAGGGCGTGCCGACCCACCCGCGGCGGGCCCTTCGGGACGCCTGCCGCCCTGTCAGAAAGCGTCATGCGGCGAAGAAGCGGCGGTCGCCGGCTTCCCGCCCGGACGCCCTTCGTCCCGCCCCCTTCCGCATTAACGGCAAGACGGACAAGTCCCTCATGTCGGCAGGGCGGTTCCTACTAAGCGGCCCGCGCAGATCGTCGACAGCTGTGACAGATGTCACGGAACCGTCAATTCCGGTTCTTCTCCAGCGCCGCCACCGCCTCTTTCGCGGCCTTGATGGCGCCCTTGTTGATCTCGTCCGTGCCCGGCGCCTTCTTCGACTCGAAGTCGCTGCCGTTGTACGTCACGACCACCAGGGCGTTGGCGGCGCGGACCACCACCACGCCCTCGCGTGTCTGCTGCTTGTCCTCGGTGGTGAGGTTCACGACGGAGTACGCCTCGCCCCCGAGGCCCGGGACCGCGCCCCCGCCGCTCCTGTCCTCCACCCGCCCCTGGTACGACCGCTGTGCCGCCTCGTCCGACTCCAGCACCTCGAAGGAGACGTCGAGCCAGCGGTACTCGTAGCCCTTGAGCGCGTTCCAGGAACAGGTGCGGCGCAGATCCGGGTCCGTGGACGGTATCTCCTTGCCGGCCGTCTTGGCGCCCGGCACGAGGGACTTGACGGTCTTCTCGGCGATGCTGTCGCACGGCGCCGGCGCGGCGGCGTACGTCTTCACCGCCTGCGTCTGCGAAGGGGCGGAGGGGGACCGGGTCTCCGTCTTCCCGGTCGGTCGGTCGGCCGCCTCCTGCGGCGCGTCCGTCGGGCCGGAGGACAGTGCCCAGCCGGCCGCGGCGAGGACGATGACCGGGGACAGGCGCGCGGTCAGGGCGACCGGCAGAGGAAAGGAACGCACGGCGCACTCTTCGTGGGGACGGTGCGGAGGGGGTCCGCACAGCGGACGGAGTCCGCACAGCGGACGGGACGCCAGTGTCACACGCATCGCCGTGGTGCGGAAAGGGCCAACTCGCTCCGTAGGGGAGCGGTGACAGGGGCGTACCGCCCGGGGTGCCGTCTTGCCTCAATTCTCCCCGCGAAGAGGGGATTTGCGTCTGTCAGGGCACGCGGGCGGTCCAGTCCGGCGTGGTGAACTTCGTCCGCGCCAGTTCCTCCGCGAGGGCCAGTTCCTCGTCCGTCGCCTTGCCGTCCGCCGCCCCGTACCGGGCGCGGAACGAGTCGATCATCCGCTCGATGACGGCCCCGCGCGGCAGACCGGTCTGCCGGCGCAGCGGGTCCACCCGCTTCTTCGCGCTCTTCGTGCCCTTGTCGGACAGCTTCTCGCGTCCGATGCGCAGCACGTCGAGCATCTTGTCGGCGTCGATGTCGTAGGACATGGTCACGTGGTGCAGCACCGCGCCGGGGCCGCCGTCCGGGCCCACGATCCGCTTCTGGGCGGCGCCCGCGATCTTCCCCTGGTCGGTGGCGATGTCGTTCAGCGGCTGGTACCAGGCCCTGATCCCCATCTCGCCGAGCGCGCCCAGCACCCAGTCGTCGAGGTAGGCGTAGCTGTCCTGGAACGACAGCCCCTGCACCAGCGCCTCCGGCACCGACAGCGAGTACGTGATGGTGTTGCCGGGTTCCACGAACATCGCGCCGCCGCCGGAGATCCGGCGCACCACCTCGATGCCGTGCCGCCGGGCGCCCTCCGCGTCGACCTCGTTGCGCAGGGACTGGAAGCTTCCGATGATCACCGCCGGGGCGCCCCACTCCCACACCCGCAGCGTCGGTGGACGCCGGCCCGCGGCGACCTCGGCGGTCAGCACCTCGTCCAGCGCCATGTGCAGGGCGGGGGACTGCGGGCCCTCGTGGATCACCTGCCAGTCGTAGTCGGTCCAGTCGGTGGCGTGCGCGAGCGCGCGGCGCACCGCGATGCCGACGCCCTCGGGGGTGAGTCCGTACATCACGGTCCCCTCGGGGAGGGCCGCGTCGATCCGCGCGGCCAGACCGGCGGCGTCGGTGTCGGCGGGGGCGCCGTCCAGGGCGCGGTTCACGGCGTCCAGCGCCTCGTCGGGTTCCAGGAAGAAGTCGCCCGCCACCCGCACGTGCCGTAGCACGCCGTCCTCCACGTCCACGTCCACGACGACCAGCTTGCCGCCGGGAACCTTGTACTCACCGTGCACGGCTCCGCCTTTCGTTCCGCCGCCGGAACCAACACCGGCGGGGGCGGGGATGTTCCCCGCCCCCGCCGGATCCGCCCCGCCCCGCGGCCGGTCAGACGGCGGCGGCCACCACGGCGGCCCCGTCCCCCGGCTGCGGGTGCACACAGTACCGGCGGTGTCCGTCGGCGCCGTCGGATGCGTCCCTGACCGGCGGCCGGAGCGGCACGGGCGCCGGTTAGCCTGAGCGCATGCGTGTCATCAGGGACCTGCCGGCACTCGCCGCCGGCGAGGGGGACGTGCCCTTCGTGATCCAGGGGTACGAGGAGGTCGTCGCCGCCGACACGACGTGGAACGAACACTCGCACCCCTGGCACGAACTCCTCTGGAACGTGTACGGCACCTCCACCGCCGTGGTCGGCTCCCGGGTGTGGTGCATCACGCCGACGCTGGGGCTGTGGATGCCGGCGGGGCAGCTGCACTCCGCCTCCGCGGTCGCCGGAACCTCCTACCGCGCCCACTTCTTCCGGTACGGCACGCAGTCGGCGCTGCCTGACGCGCCGGTGGCCGTGGAGATCACCCCGCTGCTCCGGCTGCTCCTGGAGCGGCTCGAGGAGCCCGGCCTGCCGCCGCGCTCCAGGGCCGTGGCCGAGGCGATGGTGCTCGACGTGCTGCGTCCGTCCTCTCGGGCGCTGCTGGTGCAACTGCCCACCTCCGCGCTGCTGCGGCCCATCGTGGACGCCGTACGGGCCGATCCCGCCGACCAGCGCACGCTCACCGGCTGGGCGGCCGCCCTCGGGTGCAGCGTCCGCACGATCACCCGCGCGTTCCGGAGCGAGACGGGCACGAGCTTCGCCCGCTGGGTCGCCTCGGTGCGGGCCCAGCACGCCGTGCACCTGCTGTCCCTCGGCTTCGAGGTCGACGTGGTGGCCGACGCGGTCGGCTACCGCTCGGCGAGCGCCTTCGGAGCCGCCTTCCGGCGGACGACCGGTATGACTCCCGGCAGGTTCCGGGCGCGCTGAAGGGCCCGTCGCACCGGAGGGCCCGCACCGTCACGTGTCCCGATCGCTACAAGGGCTGTCGAAAAGACTCGATTGATCCATGAGCCCCGGCTCCATACATTGTTCAGGCAAGCCTTACCTAACTTGACTGAAAGTGGAACACGGGCCGATGAGAACCCCACGCCTGCGCGCGCTCGCCCTCGCGGTGGCCCTCCTGTCCGGACTCACCGCCTGCGGCGGCGAGTCCGGCGACACCAACGACGACAGCAGCGCCGCCGGTGCCGACGCCAAGGCCTCCGGCCGGTTCCCGGTGACGATCGAGCACGCCCTCGGCACCACGGTCGTCCCCGACAAGCCGAAGCGCGTCGCCACCGTGAACTGGGCCAACGAGGAGGTGCCGCTCGCCCTCGGCGTCGTCCCCGTCGGCATGGCCAAGGCCAACTTCGGCGACGACGACGGAGACGGCGTACTGCCCTGGACCGAGAAGCGGCTCGAGGAACTCGACGCCGAGACACCCGTCCTGTTCGACGAGACCGACGGCATCGACTTCGAGGCCGTCGCCGACACCAAGCCCGACGTCATCCTCGCCGCGTACTCCGGGCTGACCGAGCAGGACTACGAGACCCTCAGCCGGATCGCCCCCGTGGTGGCCTACCCCGAGGCCGCCTGGGCGACCCCGTGGCGCGACATCATCCGTCAGAACAGCAAGGCCATCGGACTCGCCGACGAGGGCGACAAGCTCATCGGCGACCTCGAGGGGCAGATCGGCAAGACCGCCGCCAAGTACCCCCAGCTCAAGGGCAAGACGGCGATGTTCATGACGCACGTCTCCTCCAAGGATGTCAGCCAGGTCGGCTTCTACACGACCCACGACACCCGCACCCAGTTCTTCACCGACCTCGGCATGAAGATCCCCGCCAGCGTCTCGGGGCCGTCCGAGTCGACGAAGAAGTTCGTGCTCACCAAGAGCGCCGAGCGCATCGACGACTTCAACGACGTCGACGTCATCACCGGCTACGGCGACGACACGGGCGAACTGCTCAAGGCCCTCGAGGACGACCCGCTCACCTCGAAGCTGGCAGCCGTCGAGCGGGGCTCCGTCTACCTGCTGCCCGGCAGCACCCCGCTGGCCACCGCGGCCAACCCCACCCCGCTGTCCATCCCGTACGTCCTTGAGGACTACGTGAAGGCGCTCGCCGAGGCCGCGGACAAGGTCAAGTGACCGTCGCCCCCACCCCGATCACGCCGGACGCCGTACCGACACGGCGTCCGGCGCGCGTCCGCGTCCTGTGGCTCCTCACGGTCGCCGCCGTCCTGGCCGCCGTCACGGTGGCCTCCCTCGCCCTCGGCTCCCGTGCCGTCGCCTGGTCCGACGTATGGGCGGCACTCGGCGGCGCGGAGGCCACCCTGGAGGAGGCGGCGGTCACCAGGCGCATACCGCGCACCCTCCTCGCCGTCGTCGTGGGCGCCGCCCTCGGACTCTCCGGCGCGGTCATGCAGGGAGTGACCCGCAACCCGCTGGCCGACCCCGGCATCCTCGGCGTCAACATGGGCGCCTCACTGGCCGTGGTCACCGCCATCGCCTACTTCGGGCTCGCGTCGGCGGACGGGTACATCTGGGTGGCGATGCTCGGGGCGGCGCTGACCGCCGCCTTCGTGTACGCCGTCGGCTCGCTGGGCCGCGGCGGCGCCACTCCCCTGAAACTGGCCCTCGCCGGCGCCGCCATCACGGCCGCGCTGACCTCCCTGGTGAGCGCCGTCGTCCTGCCGCGCAACGACATCTCCGACACCTTCCGGCTGTGGCAGATCGGCGGCGTCGGCGGCGCCTCCTACGGGCAGCTCGGCAGCGTCCTGCCGTTCCTCGGCGCCGGTTTCGTCATCTGCCTGGCCTCCGCCCGCGCCCTGAACTCGCTGGCCCTGGGCGACGACCTGGCCGCCGGGCTCGGCGAGCGGGTGGCCCTCGTCCGGGCCGGCGCGGCGCTCGGCGCGGTGGTGCTGTGCGGCGCCTCCACCGCCGTCGCCGGACCGATCCTCTTCGTCGGTCTCGTCGTACCGCACGTCTGCCGGCTCCTGGTGGGCGTGGACCACCGCTGGCTGCTGCCGTTCTCCGCGCTGGGCGGCGCGGTCCTCCTGACGGCCGCGGACGTGGTGGGTCGGGTCGTGGCCCGCCCGGCCGAGATCGACGTGGGGATCCTGACCGGGATCATCGGCGCCCCCTTCTTCATCCACATCGTCCGACGCCAAAAGGTCAGGTCCCTGTGAGCGCACCAGCAGTCCGCGCCCCGTCGTCCACACTGCCGGCCGTCACCCGGGCACGGGTCCGCGGCGCGCACCGGCGCCGGCTCCTCGTCCTCACGCTGCTGGTCCTCGTCGCCGGAGCGTTCGCCACGTCCCTCATGGCGGGACACACCTTCTACCCGGCCGGCGACGTGCTGCGCGTGGTCATGGGCGAGCAGGTGCCGGGAGCGTCCTTCACCGTCGGCACGCTGCGGCTGCCGCGGGCGGTGCTGGCCCTGACCGCCGGCTTCGGCTTCGGCATGGCCGGCGTCACCTTCCAGACCATGCTCCGCAACCCGCTCGCCAGCCCCGACGTCATCGGCATCACCGCGGGAGCGAGCGCGGCGGCGGCCCTCGCCATCGTGACCTTCTCGATGAGCGGGACCGGGGTGTCGGCCGTGGCGATAGCCGCGGCCCTCGGCGTGGCGCTGCTCATGTACACCCTCGCCTTCCGGGACGGGGTCGCCGGCACCCGGCTCATCCTGATCGGCATCGGCGTCGCCGCCCTGCTCGACAGCGTCACCTCCTACGTCCTGTCGGAGGCCGGCGAGTGGGACCTCCAGGAGGCGATGCGCTGGCTCACCGGCAGCCTCAACGGGACCACCTGGGGGGAGACCGTGCCCGCCGTCTTCGCCGTGCTCGTGTGCGGTCCGGTGCTGCTGTCCCGGGCCCGCGACCTGAACGCGCTGAGCCTGGGCGACGACACGGCCGCCGCGCTCGGCGTCCGCGTCGAACGCACCCGCGTCACGGTGATCGTCGCGGCCGTCGGGCTGATCGCGTTCGCCACGGCGGCGGCCGGACCGATCGCCTTCGTCGCGTTCCTCTCCGGCCCGATCGCCGCCCGGCTCACCGGAACCGGCGGCTCCCTGCTGGTCCCGGCGGGACTGGTCGGCTCCCTGCTCGTCCTGGTCGCCGACTTCACCGGCCAGTACGCCTTCGACACCCGCTACCCCGTGGGCATCGTCACCGGCGTCCTCGGCGCGCCCTACCTCGTCTACCTGATCGTCCGCACCAACCGGGCCGGAGGCTCACTGTGACCGCGTCCCACACCCTCGTCACCGAGAACCTCGCGCTCGGCTACGGCGACCGCGCCGTCATCGAGGGCCTGGACCTGGCCCTCGCGGCCGGGCGGATCACGGTGATCGTCGGCGCCAACGCCTGCGGCAAGTCGACGCTGCTGCGCGCGATGTCCCGGCTGCTGGTCCCGCGCGCGGGCAGGGTCCTCCTGGACGGCAAGGAGGTCCACCGCACCCCCGCCAAGGAACTCGCCCGCACCCTCGGCCTGTTGCCGCAGGCACCGGTCACCCCCGAGGGCATCACCGTCCTCGACCTGGTCGGCCGGGGCCGCCACCCCCACCAGCGCGCCTTCTCCCGCTGGACGGCCGAGGACGACGCCGCGGTCGCCGCCGCGCTGGAGGCCACCCACACGACCGACCTGATGGACCGGGCCGTCGACGAGCTCTCCGGCGGCCAGCGCCAGCGCGTGTGGATCGCCATGGCGCTGGCCCAGCAGACCGACCTGCTGCTGCTCGACGAGCCCACCACGTTCCTCGACATCAGTCACCAGATCGAGGTCCTCGACCTGCTGACCGACCTGAACCGGACCCGCGGCACCACGATCGTCATGGTCCTGCACGACCTCAACCTGGCCGCCCGCTATGCTGATCGGCTGATAGCCCTGGCGTCCGGGCGACTGCACGCCGCCGGAACACCCGAGGACGTGATGACCGAGGACACGGTCCGGGCCGTGTACGGCATGGAGAGCCGCGTCATCGAGGACCCGGTCTCGGGCAAGCCCCTCGTCCTGCCGATCGGACGCCACCACTCGACGGCCGCGGAGCCCCGAGCCGTATCCCCGCAGCGCGCGGCCGGGAGCCGCTGAACCATGATCAAGAAGCTTGTCGCAGTACTCCCCGACCTCACGCCCTGGCGCTCCTCCCGCGACTTCCGCCTCCTGTGGGTGCAGGGCCTGGTCACCTACCTCGGCAGCGTGA
The DNA here is from genome assembly GCF_055633275.1 of Streptomyces sp. 12E. Classification (NCBI taxonomy): domain Bacteria; kingdom Bacillati; phylum Actinomycetota; class Actinomycetes; order Kitasatosporales; family Streptomycetaceae; genus Streptomyces; species Streptomyces sp. 12E. The sequence continues at coordinate 6,209,562 of NZ_JBVNCJ010000001.1, forward strand.
TGGCGCTGATCGCGCTGCCGCTCCAGATCAAGGAACTGACCGGCTCACCGCTCGCGGTGGGCGCGATGGGCGCCGTCGAACTGGTGCCGCTGGTGGTCTTCGGCCTGTACGGCGGGGCACTCGCGGACGCGGTCGACCGGCGCAAGGTCATCGTGCTCACCGAGGCGGGGCTGGGACTGCTGGCCGTCGTCCTGCTGCTGAACGCGCTGCTGCCGCATCCCATGCTGTGGCCGCTGTACGTGGTGGCGGCCGCGGTGGCGGCGCTCGCCGGACTCCAGCGCCCCGCCCTGGACTCACTGCTGGCCCGGATCGTCCCGCACGAGCAGCTCGCCGCCGCGGCCGCGCTGAACGCCCTGCGCTGGCAGGCGGGCGCGATCGGCGGACCCGCGCTGGCCGGCCTCGTGGTGGCGTACGCGGGCAACGTCCCCGCCTACGCCACCACCGTGGTCTGCTTCTTCGCGTCGGTCCTGATGTGCCGCCGGCTCTCCCCCGTGCCGCCCGTCGAGCACGCCGCCAAGCCGTCGTTGCGCGGCATCGCCGAAGGGGCCAGGTACGCCTGGTCGCGGCCGGTGCTCCTCGGCACGTACGCGGTGGACCTGGCGGCGATGTTCTTCGCCTTCCCCAACACCATCTTCCCCTTCCTCGCCGACGAGCTCGACGCCGACTGGGCGCTGGGCCTGATGTACTCGGCGGGCGCCGTCGGGTCGCTGCTGCTGAGCCTGACCAGCGGCTGGGTCTCCCGGACGCAGCGGCACGGCCTGCTGGTGGTGTTCGGCGCCGCCGGCTGGGGCCTGGCCATGGCGGCGGCCGGCTGGACGTCGAACGTCTGGCTGGTGCTGGTGTTCCTCGGCCTGGCGGGAGCGGGGGACATGCTGAGCGGGCTCGGCCGCTCGACCATCTGGAACCAGACCATCCCCGACCGGCTGCGCGGCCGGCTCGCGGGCATCGAGGTCCTCTCCTACAGCGTCGGCCCCCAGCTAGGTCAGGTCCGCGCCGGGGCGATGGCCGGCTGGACCGGCGCCCGACCGGCGATCTGGACCGGCGGCCTCGCCTGCGTCGCCGCGGTGGGTCTGCTCGCCGCCGCGCTGCCCAGGCTCATCAGCTACGACGCCCGCACCGACGAGGACGCCCGCCGCCGCGCCGACGAGAGCGCCGGATCCGCACCGGACCGTGAGGACGCCGGCGCCGACCGGTAGCCCGCAGCCCTTCGAGGGGCTTCACTCGCGCGCCCCGGGGGACCGGCTCGGCGCGCTTCCGCCGCGCCGCTGCCCCGGAGCGCTCCCGCCGCACGGCCCGTGAAGCCGGAAGAACCGTCACCGCCCTCTTCGTGACCGGAGTCCGGTCGCCGTTCGGCCACGGAGTCACGGGTGCCGTCGCGCCGCACCCGCCCTTCACGGTTGGATGGGCCGACCGGCGCCCGCGCACACCGAGGTGAGAGATGCAGTTCACCACCCGCCCCACCCTTCAGGGCACCTTCGGCATGGTGTCCTCCACCCACTGGCTGGCCTCGCAGTCGGCGATGGCCGTGCTGGAGGACGGCGGCAACGCCTACGACGCCGCCGTGGCCGGAGCCTTCGTGCTGCACGTCGTCGAACCGCACCTCAACGGCCCGGCCGGCGAGGTGCCGATCCTGCTCGCGCCGGCCGGCGGTGAGGTACGGGTGCTGTGCGGGCAGGGCGTCGCCCCGGCCGGGGCGACCGTCGCCCACTACAAGGGGCTCGGCCTGGACCTCGTCCCCGGCACCGGACCGCTCGCCGCGGCCGTGCCCGGCGCCTTCGACGCCTGGATGCTCCTGCTGCGCGACCACGGCACCAAGGCCCTCGCCGACGTCCTGAAGCACGCCATCGGGTACGCCGAGGACGGACACCCGCCCGTGGAGCGCGTCGGCGAGACCGTCGAGACCGTACGCGAGCTGTTCGAGACGGAGTGGACCTCCTCGGCCGAGGTGTACCTGCCCGGCGGCCGGGCCCCGCGCCCCGGCGAGCTGCTGCGCAACCCCGTCCTCGCCGCCACCTGGAAGCGGCTGCTCGCCGAGGTCGCCGGGGCCGGCGACCGGGAGGCGCAGATCGACGCCGCGCGGGAGGTGTGGCGGACCGGGTTCATCGCCGAGGCGCTGGTCCGGCAGGCCGGGCGCCCGACCCTGGACACCAGCGGGGAGCGCCGCACCGGCACGCTGACCGCCGCCGACCTCGCCGGCTGGTCCGCCACCTACGAGACCCCGGTGACGTACGACTGGAACGGCTGGACCGTGTGCAAGGCCGGTCCCTGGAGCCAGGGCCCGGTCCTGCTCCAGCAACTCGCCCTGCTCCCGCCGGAACTGCCCCGCTACGGCTCCGCCGACTACGCGCACCTGCTGATCGAGGGCTGCAAGCTCGCCATGGCCGACCGCGAGGCCTGGTACGGGGACGCGGCCGAGGTGCCGCTGGACGACCTGCTGTCGGCCGAGTACAACGCCGAGCGGCGGGCCGGGATCGGCCCCCGCGCCTCCCACGGCCTGCGGCCCGGCAGCCCCGGCGGGCGCACCCCCCGGCTGAGCGCCCACGCGTGCGTGGTGGCCACCGAGCCGCCCGGCTCCAGCCCGATGGGCGTCGGCGAGCCCACCGTCGCCAAGAGCCCCACGTCCCCCGTGTCCGGCGAACCCGACGTCTTCGCCGACGGGGGCACCCGCGGCGACACCTGCCACCTGGACGTCGTCGACCGCTGGGGCAACATGATCGCGGCCACCCCCAGCGGCGGCTGGCTCCAGTCCAACCCCGTCGTGCCCGAACTGGGCTTCCCGCTCGGCACCCGGCTGCAGATGACGTGGCTGGAGGAGGGTCTCCCCAACACCCTCACCCCCGGCCGCCGCCCCCGCACCACCCTCACCCCGTCCATGGCCCTGCGCGACGGGGTGCCCGTCATGGCGTTCGGCACGCCCGGCGGGGACCAGCAGGACCAGTGGCAGCTGCACTTCTTCCTCGCGGTCGCCCTGCGCGAGCGGGTGCGCGGCGGACTCGACCTCCAGGGCGCCGTCGACGCCCCCAACTGGCACAACGACAGTTTCCCCGGCTCCTTCTACCCGCGGGGCATGCGCCCCGGCAGCGTCACCGTCGAGTCCCGCACGGACCCGGCGGTGGTGGCGGAGCTGCGCCGCCGCGGCCACGCGGTGACCGTCGGCGACGCCTGGTCGGAGGGCAGGCTCTGCGCCGTCGCCCGGGACCCGGCCACCGGCGTCCTCTCCGCGGCGGCCAACCCGCGCGGCATGCAGGGCTACGCGGTGGGTCGCTGAGCCCACGACACCGAGGGCGGGCACCCCATTTTCCTCCCGATTCCACCGGGAGTGCACCGGGCGGGTGGGGATTGTCAGTGGCGCGTGCTCTCATGGAGGCATGATCGAGACCAACGAAACCATCGACGAGTTTCTCGCCCGGCACACCTCCGACGTGGAGGAACTGGTCCGCAAGGCCGCGGCGAAGGAGATCGTGCCGCGCTGGCGGCGGCTCGCCGACCACGAGGTGGACCTCAAGGCCGGCCCGCACGACCTGGTGACGGACGCCGACCGCAACGCCGAGCTGTACCTCACGGACGCGCTCGCCGCCCTGCTGCCCGGTTCGGCCGTGGTCGGCGAGGAGGCGGTGCACGCCAACCCGGCGTCGTACGAGGCGATACAGGACGAGGCGCCGGTGTGGATCATCGACCCCGTCGACGGCACCCGCCAGTTCGTGCACGGCGACACCGGCTTCTGCACCCTGGTCGCCCTCGCCCGGGGCGGAGTCGTGCACGCCTCCTGGACCTACGCCCCCGCCCGCGACCAGTTCGCCACGGCCGTGCGGGGACGGGGCGCGCACCTCGACGGCGAGCGGCTGCGCGCGGGCTCCCCGGAACCCGGCCGCGAGCTCCGCGTGGCCACCTCCCACCCGGACTACACCACGGACGAGCAGAAGCGCGCCCTGCTCGGCCTGTGGACGGACGGCGTGGCCCCCCGCGCCTGCGGCTCGGCCGGCCTGGAATACCTGGCCGTCGCCCGCGGCGAGTCCGACGCGGTCGCCTTCTCCTGGGAGGCCGCGTGGGACCACGCGGCCGGTCTGCTCCTCGTGGAGGAGGCGGGCGGCGCCCACCTCACCCGTGCGGGCGAGCCCTTCGGCATCAGGGGCGGCAACACCCTGCCCTTCACCGCGGCCCGCGACGCGGCCACGGCCCGCCGGGTGGTGGAACTGCTGGCGGGCGGAGCCTGACACCGCATGCCTCGCCCACGGCCCCGGGAGCACGCCGGCGGCCCGGCATATCCTGATCCCCCAGTGGCCGTCGGCTGACGAAGGAGTCCGAAGGTGCCGTCGATGCTCGATGCGGTCGTGGTGGGTGCGGGGCCGAACGGGCTGACCGCTGCCGTCGAGTTGGCCCGGCGCGGCTTCTCGGTGGCCCTGTTCGAGGCGAAGGACACCGTCGGCGGCGGCGCCCGCACCGAGGAACTCACCCTCCCCGGCTTCCGCCACGACCCGTGCTCCGCAGCCCACCCCCTCGCCGTCAACTCGCCCGCGTTCCGCGCACTGCCCCTGGAGCGCTACGGACTTCAGTGGCTGCACCCGGACCTCCCCATGGCGCACCCCTTCCCGGACGGCACGGCGGCCGTGCTGTCCCGGTCGGTCGGGGAGACGGCCGCCTCCTTCGGACCGCGCGACGCCGGCGCCTACCGGCGCCTCGTCGCACCCTTCCTGTCCAAGTGGGACACCCTGGCCCGCGACTTCATGTCGCTGCCGCTGACCGCGCTGCCCCGCGACCCGGTCACCCTCGCCCGCTTCGGCCTGGCCGGCCTGCCCCCGTCGACGTGGCTCACGCGCCGCTTCCGCGACCAACGGGCCCGCACCCTGTTCGCCGGCCTCGTCGCCCATGTCATGGCCCCCCTCGACGGCTTCGCCACCGGCGCCGTCGGGCTGGTCTTCGCCCTCGCCGCGCACGCCCGCGGCTGGCCCGTCGCCCGCGGCGGCTCCCAGGCGATCTCCGACGCCCTCGCCGCGTATCTCGAGGACCTCGGCGGCGGCATCCACACCGACTACGAGGTCAAGCGCCTCGACGACCTGCCGCCGGCCCGGGCGTACGTCTTCGACACCTCGCCCACCGCCCTGGCCCGCATCGCGGGTTTCGGCGACCACTACGCGAACTACCGCTACGGCCCCGGCGTCTTCAAGATCGACTACGCGCTGGACGGCCCCGTCCCCTGGACCGCGCCCCAGGCCCGCACCGCCGGCACCGTGCAGATCGGCGCGGACAGCGGCGAGATCGCCGCCGCCCTGCGCGCCGCCTCCCGCGAGGGCCGCGCCCCCGACGCGCCCTTCCTCATCACCGTGCAGCCCGGCGTCGCCGACCCCACCCGGGCCCCGGCCGGCAAGCAGGTCTTCTGGGCGTACGGCCATGTGCCGAACGGCTGGACCGGCGACCTCACCGACGCCATCGAGCGCCAACTGGAGCGCTACGCCCCGGGTTTCCGCGACCGCGTCCTGGCCCGCGCCACCGCGGGACCGCCCGAACTCGCCGCCCGCAACGCCAACTACGTCGGCGGCGACATCGCCTCCGGCGCGGCCTCCGGACTCCAGCTCCTGCTGCGTCCCACACTCTCCCTCTCCCCCTACACGACCCCGCACCCGGCCGTCTTCATCTGCTCGTCGGCCACCCCGCCCGGCCCCGGCGTGCACGGCATGTCGGGACACAACGCGGCGAAGGCCGTCTGGAGGAGGCTGCGCCGGACATGACCACCACGATCACGCTCGTCCAGGGCGACATCACCCGCCAGAGCGCCGACGCGATCGTCAACGCGGCCAACTCCTCCCTGCTCGGCGGGGGAGGCGTGGACGGCGCGATCCACCGCCGGGGCGGACCGGGGATCCTGGCCGAATGCCGCGCCCTGCGCGCCTCCCGGTACGGCAGGGGCCTGCCCACCGGGCAGGCGGTCGCCACCACCGCGGGCCGCCTCGACGCCCGCTGGGTGATCCACACCGTCGGTCCGGTGCACCAGGGCCCGGACAGCGATCCCGAGCCGCTCGCCTCCTGCTACCGGGAGTCGCTCCGCGTGGCCGACGAACTGGGCGCCCGGACGGTCGCGTTCCCGGCGATCTCCACCGGCGTGTACCGGTGGCCGATGGACGACGCGGCCCGCATCGCGGTGGAGACGGTGCGGAGCACGCCGACCGCCGTCGAAGAGGTGAGGTTCGTCCTCTTCGACGACCGGGCGTACGGAGCGTTCGCCCGGCGGCTCGGCTGACGGGAACCAGGACGAGCCCGCGGAGGGCCACCCGCGGGGGCGCGGTCGCCGCGCCGCTCCCGGGAGCGGACGCCCCCGATGGCCGGCCCGCCGGTGACCCGGTGCCCCTGCCGCACGTCCCCAGCGGCGGCGGAGCCGCCCCACCACGAGTCGCCCGTGTCCGAGGAGGACCCGCGCACCGCGCGGTCAGCACACCGGTACCGCGCCGCCCTCGTCGTCCCGGTCGTCGTCCCGGCCGTCGCCGGTACCGCCTGACGGGCGCCGGGACCCGCCACCGCCCCGGTCACGGCGCCGGCGGGTCCCGCCGGCGCGCCGCGGGACGGAGAGAAGGTGACCGGGAGGGAACGCGCGGGGGCCGGTGAGGTGACGTCGCGGACGTCCTGCCGGTCATCTGCCCCCACTACGGTGCCGCAGTGGCCGTGAACCGATCCGATTCCGCCGTCGTGGAGGCGAGGACACGGCACCCCGTACGCGGTGTGGTGCTCGGCGAGCGCGGGGGACGGCGCGAGGCCGGCCCCTTCCCCCGCGCCGCAAGCCGTACCTTCCGGCCGGACGGACAGCCGGCCGCCGGCGGCGGTCGCCCCGGACCGCTTCGTGCCCGTCCTCCCCGGCGGAAGCCGGTGGTGTTCCGGGCCCGGCACCGCGCCCCGGCCGCGGGGCACCGCGAGCGTGCGGCAGACAACCGTGAGACCGAAGGAGAACGAACGATGTCACGGCAGAACAGGCCGGTCGGCGGCGAGTCCGCCCGCCCGGCCGGCGCCGACGGCGGGCCACCGGTCCGTCGCGCGGTGGTGCTGTCCCCGGTGGGCGACGACGTGGAGCAGGCCGTGCTGCGGCCCGCCCCGCGCCGCGGCGCGGCCACCGCGAGCGCCGACGCCGCCGCAGCCGAAGGCGCCGCCAGGGCCGGCGAGAGCGGCCGGGGCGGGACGGAAACCCCCTCCGCCGCCACGGCCGGATCCGGGACGGCCTCGGCCGCGAACGAGCCGGAGGCACGGGAAGAGGCCGCGGAACCGGGTACGGACCGCGGGGAACGGCCGGAGACGGCGGCGGGCACCGCCACACCGGCCCGTACCGCGGCCTCCCGGTCCGGACTGGCTGCCGCGCTCGGTGGCGCCCGCGGGGCCGGCAGGGGGAGCGGCGACGGTGACGGCGACGGTGCGCCGGGGCGGCCGAAGGCCCCCATGCTGGCCGCCGCGGGGATCGCCGGGGTGATCCTGCTCGCCGTACCGCTGCTGATCATGGCCGGTGACGACCGGGACGAGCGGCCCGGGAGCCGGGCCGACGCGGCTGCCGACTCCCGGGCGCTGCTCGACGGCCGGGAGGAACAGCAGCAGCCGGGCGTCTATGCCGCGGAGCCCTCGAAGGGCGGTGCTCCGGCGGACTCGGCGAAGGGCGGGGAAGGCGACGACGAGAAGGACGGGAAGAAGACGGAGGACGGGAAACGGACGGAGGACGGGAAGCGGACGGAGGACGGGAAGGCGGAGACGAAGGGCGGCGGCGAGGCGTCCCCGGACGGCTCCGGCCCCGTCGCCGGCGCGGGCCCGCAGGCCGCCACGGAGAGGAGGAAGGAGGAGGACACGGCGGAGGAACCGGCCCGGCAGGCCGAGAAGAGGGCGGACACGACGGCCACCGTGGCCACCGCCCGGATCGTCAGCGCCGACACCGGCAAGTGCCTGACCGCGAGTCACCGGGGAGCCGGGGCGGAACTGGTCATCCAGCCCTGTGGGGCCTCGACGGGCGCCCAGACCTGGTCCTTCCACGACGCCGACAGGACCCTGCGCATCGGCGAGGACCTGTGCATGGGGCTGGACGGCGGGTCGGTGGAGAAGGAGACGGCCGTCCTGCTGCAGCGGTGCGACGGGTCGAGCGGACAGAAGTTCAAGATCAACAGCACCGAGGACCTGGTGTCGCTCAAGGCCGGCGACAAGTGCGTCGACGTGTGGTGGGGCAAGGAGGCCAACGGCACGCCGGTCAAGCTGTGGCCCTGCACCGGCACCGCCAACCAGACCTGGCGGCGCGGCTGATGCCGCCCTCCGGGCGCTCCCGCGCGAGCGCCCGGGGCCCGTCCACCGGGTCGGCCGACGCGGCCGAGGGCCGGCGTCGTACGGGACACCGTGAGGCACCCTCCGGCCGCGAGCCGTGACACGGGGGATGACAGGGTGGGGCCATGCGTCTGTACGAAGAACGACTCGGCGTGCCGCGCACGTGGTTCTGGCTCGCCGCCCTGCCGGGTGTGATGGCCGCCCTCGTCCTGTTGCCCCTGGGACCCCTGGCCGCCGCCGGCGGACTGACGGCCGTGGTGGTCCTCACCGCGCTGGGGCTGCGCGCCTACGGAGCCGCCCGCATCGTCGTGACGGGCAGTCACCTCACGGCGGGCTCGATGCGACTGCCCGTCACCTCCCTGGGGATGACCGAGATCCTGGACGCCGAGGAGGCGTTCCTCTGGCGCACCCGACGGTCGGACGGCCGTGCGGCGATGCTGTTGCGCAGCTACGTCCCGACGGCCGTGCGCATCGAGATAGACGACCCGGACGCTCCCGAGCCCTACCTCTACCTCTCCACCCGTCAACCGGTCACGCTCCTCGCGGTGCTGTCCTTCGCCCGTCGCTGACGGCCGGGACGGACGGCAGGGCGGCTGACCCGGGACCAGCTGGACGTGCCGCCGCTGTCCGGGAAGGACGTCACCCTGCCCGTACGCCTGCCGAAGGACCCCGGCCCCGGCACGGAGTACTTCCTCAACCTCTCCTTCACCACACGGGAGTCCACGAAGTGGGCCGGGGCGGGCTTCGAGGTGGCCCGGCAACAGCTCCCGCTCGACGCCGCGAGCCCGGCCGTGACCCCCGTACCCCTGTCACGCGTCCCGGCCCTGCGCCACGAGGAACGGGAGAAGGACGTCCGGATCACCGGCAGGGGCTTCTCGGTCACCGTCGACAAGGGCAGCGGCACCATCACCTCCTACGAGGCGATGGGCGCCCGCCTGATCACCTCCGGCCCCGTGCCCAACTTCTGGCGGGCGCCCACCGACAACGACCACGGCAACGGCCAGCACCTCCGCAACCGGACCTGGCGCGACGCCGGCACCCGGCGGAAGGTCACCGACGTCACCGTGCGGGCCCTCGGCGGGCGGGCCGTCGGGATCACGGTCCGCGGCACGCTGCCCACCACCGTGGAATCGGCGTACACCACCGCCTACACGGTGTTCGGCAACGGCGAGATCAAGGTCGACAACACCCTGCACCCGGGCGCGGCGGACCTGCCGTACATCCCGGAGGTCGGCACGCTGCTGTTCCTGCCGCGCCGCCTGGACCGCCTGCACTACTACGGCCGCGGCCCCGAGGAGAACCACTGGGACCGCAACACCGGCACCGACGTGGGCCGTCACACGTCGACCGTGGCCGGCCAGTGGACCCCCTACATCCGCCCGCAGGAGAACGGCAACAGGACCGACGTCCGCTGGGCCGCCCTGACCGACGGCAGGGGCCGCGGCCTGCTGGTGTCGGGCGAGCCCCTCCTGGAGATCAACGCCTCGCACTTCACCCCGGAGGACCTGTCGGCCGGCGTCCGGCACGACTACCAGCTGACCCCGCGGGACGCGGTCGTCCTGCGGGTCAACCACCGCCAGATGGGCGTCGGCGGCGACAACAGCTGGGGCGCGCACACCCACGACGAGTTCAAGCTCTTCGCCGACCGCGACTACGCGTACACCTACCGCCTGCGCCCGCTGCCGGACGTGGACGGGGCGACGGCGGCCTCGCGCCGGCCCACGGCGACCGAGTAGGGGGACACACTCCCGGGAGCCCGGGGTAACCGGGCTCCCATGGGTGACATTCTGGTCGGGGCCTGTTCGTGGACGGACCGCATGCTCGTGACGAGCGGCTGGTATCCGCCCGGCCGGCGGGACGCCGAGGGCCGGCTGCGGCACTACGCCTCCAGGCTGCCCGTCGTCGAGGTGGACTCCGGCTACTACGCGCTGCCCCGCCGCCGCAACAGCGAGCTGTGGGTGGAGCGCACACCGGAGGGCTTCCGCTTCGACGTCAAGGCGTTCTCGCTGCTGACCGGCCACCCCACCCGGCCGCAGGCGCTCCCCGCCGACCTGCGGGACCGGCCGGTGGACGGCGCCCTCCTCGACGAGGTGTGGAGGAGGTTCGCGGAGGCGGTGGAGCCGCTGCGCGCGGCCGGGCGGCTGGGCGCCGTGCTGTTCCAGTTCCCGCCCTGGCTCGCGCCCGGAGCTTCGGCCGAGCGGACGCTGGAGGAGTGCGCGCGGCGCACGGCCGGCTGGCCGCTCGCCGTCGAGTTCCGGCATCCCGCGTGGTGGGAGGCGGGGCGTGCCGAGGACACCCTCGCGCTGCTGTCCGCGCTGGACGCGACGGCCGTCGGCGTGGACATGGCCCAGGGGCTCACCGGCTCCCTCCCGCCCGTCGCGCCCGTCAGCCGTCCCGCCCTCGGCGTCGTACGGTTCCACGGCCGCAGCAGGGCGTGGGGGAGGGGCGGCAAGGAGGACCGCTTCCGCCACGACTACGACGCGGCCGAGCTCGCCGCCTGGGTCCCCCGGCTGCGCCGCGCGGCGCGGCGGACGGACGAGCTGCACGTGCTGTTCAACAACTGCTGCGCGGACGCCGCCGTACGCGCCGCCGAGACCATGCGGGAGCTGCTCGCCACGAGGCGTCACTGAACCCCGGCCGCAGCCGCTGCCCGTGGTGTACGGCCCGGCCGGGCGGTCCGGCGGCACGGTCGTCGTGCGGCGCGCGGCACGGAACGCCCCGGCGCTCACCGGCCACCGGGCCCGGACGGCGCAGCAGCCGCGGCCGGTGCGAGCAGGCCGACCGCTCCGTGCCCGCCTCCGCCACCGGCAGCGGACCCCGCGCCCCCGTGCGGGCCGGTCCGAACGGGCCGTGACCGCTGCGCGCGTCGGCACGGTGATCCGGACAGCCGCAGCACACGTGACGTCGATGTCGGATTCCCGCCGGACCGGGGCCCGGCCGTGCCCGATCCTTGAGGCATGCAGAAGGGGATGCACACCGACACCGAGCGCTGCGTGCGCGCCGTGCGGTCCAAGGACGCGCGGTTCGACGGCTGGTTCTTCACCGCCGTCCTGACCACCGGCATCTACTGCCGGCCCAGCTGCCCGGTGGTCCCGCCCAAGCCCGGGAACATGGTCTTCCACCCGAGCGCGGCGGCCTGCCAGCAGGCCGGATTCCGGGCCTGCAAACGCTGCCGGCCCGACACCAGCCCCGGCTCACCGGAGTGGAACCACCGCGCCGACGCGGTGGCCCGCGCCATGCGGCTGATCGCCGACGGCGTCGTGGACCGCGAGGGCGTCCCCGGCCTCGCCGCCCGGCTCGGCTACAGCACCCGGCAGGTCGAACGCCAGCTCCTCGCCGAGCTGGGCGCGGGCCCCCTCGCACTCGCCCGCGCCCAGCGCGCCCGGACCGCGCGGCTGCTCATCGAGACCACGGGCCTGCCGATGGCGCAGATCGCCTTCGCGGCCGGCTTCTCCTCCGTCCGCACCTTCAACGACACCGTCCGCGAGGTCTACGCGCTCGCCCCGGGCGAGCTGCGCTCCCGGGCGCCGGGGCAGGTCTCCCGCGGCGCCCCCGGAACGCTCTCCCTGCGCCTGCCGTTCCGCGCCCCGCTCAACCCCGACAACCTCTTCGGCCACCTCGCCGCCACCGCCGTGCCCGGCGTGGAGGAGTGGCGGGACGGCGCCTACCGACGCACCCTGCGCCTGCCGTACGGACACGGCATCGTGGCGCTCACCCCGCGCTCCGACCACATCGCCTGCCGCCTCACCCTCGGCGACCCCCGCGACCTCACCGTCGCCATCAGCCGCTGCCGCCGCCTGCTGGACCTGGACGCCGACCCGGTCGCCGTCGACGAGCAGCTGCGCACGGACCCGGTCCTCGCGCCCCTCGTCGACAAGGCGCCCGGCCGCCGCGTGCCGCGCACGGTCGACGCGGCGGAGTTCGCCGTCCGGGCCGTCCTCGGCCAGCAGGTCTCCACGGCCGCCGCCCGCACCCACGCGGACCGCCTGGTCACCGCGCACGGCACACCCGTGGACGACCCCGAGGGCGGCCTCACCCACCTCTTCCCGTCCCCCGGAGCGCTGGCCGCGCTCGACCCCGAAACCCTCGCCCTGCCCCGCGCCCGCCGCACCACGCTCACCACCCTCGTACGCCGGCTCGCCGACGGGGACCTCCGGCTGGGCGCCGACAGCGACTGGTCCGAGACCCGTGCCCTGCTCCTCGCCCTCCCCGGCTTCGGCCCCTGGACGGCCGACGTCATCGCCATGCGGGCGCTCGGCGACCCCGACGCCTTCCTCCCCACCGACCTCGGCGTCCGCCGCGCCGCCCGCGGACTGGGCCTGCCCTCCACCCCGGCCGCCCTCACCGCACGCGCGGCGGCCTGGCGGCCCTGGCGGGCGTACGCGGTCCAGTACCTGTGGGCGACGGACAGCCACCCCGTCAACTTCCTGCCGACCTGAAGGAACCAGGGAATCCCAGCCGATGAAGCAGCACACCGTGACCGACAGCCCCTACGGCCCGCTGACGCTCGTCGCCGACGACGGCGTCCTGTGCGGCCTCTACATGACCGGCCAGCGCCACCGCCCGCCCGAGGAGACCTTCGGTTCCCCCGACGACACCCCCTTCGCCGAGGCGCGGGAGCAGCTCGCGGCCTACTTCGCGGGCGAGTTGAAGGAGTTCACCCTCGAACTGCGCCTGCACGGCACCCCGTTCCAGCGCCGCGTCTGGGAGCAGCTGACCCGCATCCCGTACGGCGAGACCCGCACCTACGGCCGGCTCGCCGACGTCCTCGGCAATCCCAGGGCCGCACGCGCGGTGGGCCTCGCCAACGGCCGCAACCCGATCGGCATCGTCGTCCCCTGCCACCGCGTCATCGGCGCGGGCGGCGGCCTCACCGGCTACGGCGGCGGCCTGGAGCGGAAGCGGCGCCTGCTGGACCTCGAGCGCTCAGCCGCCCTGTTCTAGGCGGCGATCCGGCGCAGCAGCGCCGGCAGCGAGGTGCCGATCGGCTCGCGGATCACCTCGTCGGCGAGGCCGTCGTACGGGGTGGGCTCCGCGTTGACGACGATCAGGCGGGCCCCGTGGCCGGCGGCCACCTCCGCGAGTCCGGCGGCGGGGTGGACCCGGAGGCTGGTCCCGGCGGCGATGAAGACCGTGCACGCCTTGCTGACCGCCGCCGCCTCGCCGAGCACCACGGGATCGAGGTGCTCGCCGAACATCACCGTCGCCGGCTTGAGGACGCCGCCGCAGTCCAGACACGGCGGATCGTCCTCACCGGCCCCGACGCGGGCGAGGGCGTCCACCATCGGGCCGCGCGCCCGGCACGTGACGCACACCACGCTCCGTACCGAGCCGTGGAGTTCGAGCACCTTGCGGTCCGGCATCCCGGCGAGCTGGTGCAGCCCGTCCACGTTCTGCGTGATCACCCGCACCGGCACGCCCGAGCGCTCCAGCTCGACCACGGCGAGGTGCGCGGCGTTCGGCTCGGCGGCGAGCGCGAAGTTCGCGCGCCGCATCCGCCAGGAGCGGCGGCGGATCTCCGGGTCGCCCATGTAGTACTCGTACGTCACGAGCTTCTCGGCACCCGGGTCGCGGCGCCACAGTCCGTTCGGCCCGCGGTAGTCCGGGATGCCGGAGTCCGTGCTGACACCGGCACCGGTGAGAAGGGCGACGAGGGGCTTGCTCATGCGGCCGAGGGTAGGTCGCGGGGCGCCGGTCCGGCGAGCGGATATCGCCCCGGGCCGGCTCAGCGCACCCGGTACCCGTCCTCCAGCTCCGCGGTCCCCGAACCGTCGGCGAGGACGTCCAGCGCGGCCGACACCCGGCGGCCCAGGGAGCCGTGGAGGTACTCGGCGAGTTCGCCGCGCGGCACCAGCCGCCAGGACAGCAGCTCCGACTCCTGCAGCCGGATCGCCGCGAGATCGTCCGCGCCGAGCACGCCACCGTCGTACAGGTACGCCACCACCGGCGGCCGGCCCGGCCCGCGCACCCAGTCCACCGCCAGCAGCCGCCCCGGCTCCCGGTCCAGCCCGATCTCCTCGGCCGTCTCCCGCCGCGCCCCCTCGCGCGGGCTCTCCCCGTCGTCCGACTCGACCGTCCCGCCGGGCAGCACCCACCCCTCCCGGTAGTTCGGCTCGACGAGCAGCACCCGCCCCTCCGCGTCCCGGAGGAGGACGGCGGCGCCGGCGAGGACACGGGGGAGGGAGGCGATGTAGGCGGCGTAGTCCTGGACGGGCTCGGTGGTGGTCATGCCCGGAAGGGTAACCGCGGCGCCGGGCACCGCCGCGGGAACGGAGCCGGGCCCGCGGGGCGCACGGCAGCACACGCCGGTCCCGTGACCGACGCCGGAGGCGCACGCGCCGGGGCACATCGCTGCGTGCTTCCGCGCGGGCGCGAAGCCGGCCGGAGCGGCGGTCCGGACCGGCGCCCGTCAACCGCCTGCACGCGGACGCCGACGCCCTCGGCGAAGACGGCGCCGCATCCGGTGACGGACGATCCACCCGCGGCACTCGCTTCCCGCGCCCAGGACCAGCAGCGAAACGAGAAGTGCGGCCAACACCGCCTGGGACGCGCAGGACACCCGCAGGCCGGCCCGGCAGAGGCCGTAACCGGTCGCCGCCAGGCAAGCCGGCCCCACGCTCAGGACCAGGAACAACCGGCCCCTCGCACCGGGGACGGGCCCTTGCTCGGCAGCCCACTTCTTCAGGCCCTCGACGAACCAGAAGGCGACCAGCGCGGCCACCTCGAGCCCCGACAACAGGACCGCCGACCCCACGTCCACGACCCACCGCACCATGGGCACCATGCTGGAACGGACGGACGGCGGCGCGCCTGAGTACGGCTACTCGGTTCGGGCCAGGCGCAGCGTGCGTTCCGCCAGCTCGCTGATGCGTACCCCGTCGAAGCCGAAGACCGCGCTGCGGACCGTGTCCTGGAGGGGCTCCTTCCACTGGTCGGGGACGGCGGAGGCGCCGCACAGCACCCCGGCCACCGACCCCGCCGTGGCGCCGTTGGAGTCGGTGTCCAGGCCGCCGCGCACGGTCAGGGCGATGGTCGAGGTGAAGTCGCCGTCGCCGTACAGCAGACCGGCGGTGAGCACGGCCGCGTTCGGGACCGTGTGGATCCAGCCGAGGCCCGCCGTCTCCCGGGCGAGCGTCGTGAGCGTGTCCTCCCAGGCCAGCCCGGCCTCGTGCAGGGACGCCACCCGGCGCACGGTGCGGGCCAGGCGGCTGCTCACCGGGATCACCGTCAGCGCCTCGTCCACCGCGTGCCGCACCGTGGGCGCCGTGAACGCGGCCGAGACCAGCGCCGCCGCCCACATCGCGCCGTACACCCCGTTCCCCGTGTGGGACAGCACCGCGTCCCTGCGGGCCAGCGAGGCGGCGCGGCGCGGGGCGCCCGGGGAGGTCCAGCCGTGGATGTCCGCGCGGATGAGGGCGCCGATCCACTCCTGGAAGGGGTTGTCGTAGGTGGCCGTGAGCGGGGGCTTGAGGCCGTTCGCGAGGTTGCGGTAGGCCGCCCGTTCCGCCGTGAAGGTCTGCAGGTAAGGCAGCCGCAGCAGCCACAGGTCGCCCACCTGCTCGGTGCTGAAGGCGAAGCCGTGGGTCTCCAGCAGGTCGAGGCCGAGGATCGCGTAGTCGACGTCGTCGTCCCGGCAGCTGCCGTGGACGCGGCCACGGACGCAGGACCGCCACTCGGGGCGCAGGTCGAGGCCCTCGCTCTCGGTCGGCGGCCCGGGGAGGTAGTCGGTCAGGGGGAGGGCGTCCGCCCGCCGCAGGTAGCGGTCGATGCGCTCACGCGTCCACACCTCGCCCTGCTCCACCGGCTTGCCGAGCATGTTGCCCGCGATCCGGCCCAGCCAGCCCCCGAGGACGCGGTCGGCGAGTCCCGGCCCCGTGTGCACAGTGCTCATGGAACCAGGTCTACCCGGTCCGGGGCGGTTTCACGGGCCGTTCCACGGGCCGTTCCACGGGCTGGGCAGGGCATGGCGGCCACCGTGCCCGCCGGTTAAGGTCACAGCGGCGCGACTGGCCTTGACATGTGCGCGAGGCCCGGAGAACGAGGGGAATGCAAGTGGCGGACGCTGCAGGGAGCGGCACTCGTACGACGCGATCGGCACAGCGGGTGCTCGTCGCCGCGGACAAGTTCAAGGGGTCGCTGACGGCCGCCGAGGTCGCCGGGCGGGTGACGGCCGGGCTGCGCCGGGTCGTACCGGACCTGGAGGTCGAGGCGCTGCCGGTGGCCGACGGCGGCGACGGCACCGTGGCCGCGGCGGTCGCGGCCGGGTTCGAGCGGCGGGAGGCGCGGGTCGCCGGCCCCCTCGGGGACGAGGTGACCGCGGCGTACGCGCTGCGCGGGGACACGGCCGTCGTGGAGATGGCGGAGGCGAGCGGGCTGCAGCGGCTGCCGGCCGGGGTGTCCGCGCCGCTCACGGCGTCGACGTACGGCTCGGGGGAGCTGCTGCGGGCCGCGCTGGACGCGGGGGCGCGGACCATCGTGTTCGGGGTGGGCGGAAGCGCCACCACCGATGGCGGTGCGGGCATGCTGTCCGCGCTGGGCGCCCGGTTCGTGAGGGCGGACGGCGAGCCGGTGGCGCCGGGGGGCGGAGGCCTCGCCGAGCTGGCGTCGGCGGATCTGTCCGGACTGGACCCGCGACTGTCGTCGGTGGAGTTCGTGCTCGCCAGCGACGTCGACAATCCGCTGACCGGCCCCAAGGGGGCGCCCGCGGTGTACGGCCCGCAGAAGGGGGCCTCGCCGGAGGACGTGGAGACGCTGGACGCGGCGCTCGCGCACTTCGTGAAGGTGCTGGAGGGAGCGGTGGGCGCGAGGGCCGCCGCGTACGCCGCGTCCCCGGGGGCCGGCGCGGCGGGCGGCATCGGGTTCGGCGCGCTGCTGCTGGGCGCCGGGTTCCGCCCCGGCATCGAGGTCATGCTGGACGTGCTCGGGTTCGCCCCGGCGCTGGAGCGGGCGGATCTCGTGATCACGGGGGAAGGTTCCCTGGACGAGCAGACGCTGCACGGGAAGGCCCCCGCGGGTGTCGCCGCGGCGGCGCGCGCGGCGGGCAAGGAGGTGGTCGCGGTGTGCGGACGCCTCGCGCTGCCGCCGGAGGTCCTGGGGCGGGCGGGGATCCGGCGGGCGTACGCCCTGACGGACCTCGAACCGGACGTGGCGAAGTGCATCGCGGACGCGGGACCGGTCCTGGAGCGCACCGCCGAGCGGATCGCCCGGGACTTCCTGGCCTGAGCCGGGTCCCGCCGGACCCGGGCCCCGCTCCGCCTCCGGCCGGACCGGTCCTAACCGCTCCCTGCGCCGGGCAGGGGCACGCCCGGCGCCGGACCCCACCCCGCCGTGGGCCCGCAGGCCCGAGACCGCCCCCGGAGGCTTGCCCGGGTGCACCGCAGGAGGCCGACCGCACGGTCGGCGTGGACCGTGCACGGGCGTCCGGCGCGCACCGGACGCTCGCCCCGGACCGTCTCGGCCCGTGCGCTCGCGCAGCGGGCCGGCCCGCTCGTCCGGGCGCCCGTGCGGCGTACCGGCGGATCGTGCTGATCACCGATGTGTCCGAGGCGGCCCGGCCGGCGCCGGCGGAAGGGGCCCCGGGCGAAGACCGCCGACCCGACCTGAAGGGGTTCCTCGCCGTGGTGGCGGACGAGCGGGTCCGCGGGCGGAGGGCGGCGCCGTACGAGCGGCTCCGACCGGCCCGGCAGGACGTCCGGAGCGCGGCGGGAAAACCCGAGGGCCCGGACCGAATCGCGATTCGGTCCGGGCCCTCGGGCGACGTACGAGCCGGGTTACGGGATCTGCGCCGCCCGCGCCTCGCGGCTCTCGCGCCGGTTGTCACGGAAGGTGTTCACCCGGCGGGCCGTGGCGAACAGCGGAATCACCGCACCCATCACCAGCTGCAGTGCGCAGCCCGTCTGCAGCAGCAGCTGACCGCCCGGCGCGTCGAACGCCCACGCGGCCAGCAGCCCCATGCTGAGCACGATCCACGACAGCATCGCCACCGCGAGCCGCCCCCGCGGCTTCGGGTACTCCACACGGCTCACCATCAGCCACGCCGTCCCCAGGATCGCCAGCAGCGTCGCCTCGAACGGCAGCTCGAGCAGCACGATCGACACGACCGTCAGCGCCCCGAACGGTGACGGCATCCCCTGGAACGTGCCGTCCTTGACCGTGACGCAGGAGAATCTCGCCAGCCTCAGCACCACCGCGAGCAGCACCGTGATCGCGCCGACCGCGGCCACTCTCTGGTGCGCGTCGTTGGCGACCATGCCGTAGACGAGGACGAAGTACGCCGGCGCCAGGCCGAAGCTGATCAGGTCGGACAGGTTGTCCAGCTCCGCGCCCATCGGTGAGGAGCGCAGCTTGCGCGCCACCAGGCCGTCGAACAGGTCGAAGACCGCCGCGCACAGCATCAGGATGACGGCGGTGGCCGCGCTGTGGCGGGCCATGCCGGTCTCCTGGCTGCCCTGGAGGTGCGGGATCAGGATGCCGGTGGTGGTGAAGTACACCGCCATGAAGCCGCAGGTGGCGTTGCCGAGGGTGAGGGTGTCCGCTATCGACAGGCGGAGCGAGAGGGGCATCTCCTCGTCGTCGTCCGCCTCGTCGGCCTCGGGCACCCAGCCGGCCTGTGTTTCGGGATCAACCACGGTCAATGCGAGTCACCCCAGCCACGGTCTTCTGACCGACCTCGACGGCGACCTCCACGCCCTCGGGCAGGTAGACGTCGACGCGCGAGCCGAAGCGGATCAGACCGATGCGCTCGCCCTGCTCGACCTTGGTGCCCCGGGGCACGTAGGGGACGATGCGGCGGGCCACCGCGCCGGCGATCTGGATCATCTCGATGTCGCCGAGCTCGGTGTCGAAGTGCCACACGACGCGCTCGTTGTTCTCGCTCTCCTTGTTGAAGGCGGGAACGAAGCCACCGGGGATGTGTTCGACCGACGTCACCGTGCCGGACAGCGGGGCCCGGTTCACGTGGACGTTGAGCGGGCTCATGAAGATCGCGACGCGGGTACGGCCGTCCTTCCACGGCATGATGCTCTGCACCACACCGTCGGCGGGCGAGATGACCCTGCCCTGGGCGATCTCACGCTCGGGGTCGCGGAAGAACCACAGCATCCCCGCCGCCAGGGCGGTGGCGGGGACGGCGACGGCCTTGGCGGCGCCCGAGCGGCGGGAGCGGAGCAGACTGACGGCTGCGGTGGCGACGGTCGGCAGAAGCCACGGCGATGCTCCGCGCGCGAGGCGTACGCCGGCGAGGCTGTCGCGGTGTGCAGAGGTTTGGCTGTGGGACATGGATGACCTTCGTAGCGGATGATGCCGCGCACTTGCGGGGGACGGCGGCTTTCCGGCGATCGTAGCGGTTCCGAGCCGTAACTGGGTAAGGCAGTCAGCCGAGTCGGCGGTCGAGGAGTGCGTACGGGGTGTGATCATCTTCTCCAAGAAAACACCCCGTATCCGGACATCTAGCCCTGGAATCGATACTCTTCGAGCAGTCGGCGGCCGATGATCATTTTCTGGATCTCGGCGGTGCCTTCACCGATCAGCAGCATCGGTGCCTCCCGGTAGAGGCGCTCGATCTCGTACTCCTTGGAGAAGCCGTAGCCGCCGTGGATCCGGAAGGCGTCCTCCACGACTTCCTTGCAGTATTCGGAGGCGAGGTACTTCGCCATCCCTGCCTCGAGGTCGTTTCGCTCCCCGGAGTCCTTTTTGCGCGCTGCGTTCACCATCATGGCATGCGCGGCCTCCACCTTGGTAGCCATCTCGGCCAGCTTGAACTGAACGGCCTGGTGCTGGGCGATCGGCTTGCCGAAAGTGTGACGCTGCTGGGCGTACCGGACGCCGAGCTCGAAGGCACGCTGAGCGACCCCGCAGCCACGCGCCGCCACATTGACGCGGCCCACCTCGACCCCGTCCATCATCTGGTAAAAACCTCGGCCGGTGGTCCCGCCGAGCACCCGATCGGCGGGAATCCGCAGGTCGTCCATGATGAGCTCGGTCGTGTCGACCCCCTTGTAGCCCATCTTGTCGATCTTGCCGGGGATGGTCAGGCCCGGACGGACCTCGCCGAAGCCCGGTTCCTTCTCCACCAGGAAGGTGGTCATCGACCTGTGGGGCGCGGTGCCCTCGGGGTGTCCTTCGTCACTCCGCACCAGAACGGCCACCAGTGACGACGTGCCGCCGTTCGTCAGCCACATCTTCTGGCCGTTCAGGACGTACTCCTCGCCGTCCTTCACCGCCTTCGACGTGATCGCCGACACGTCGGAGCCCAGACCCGGCTCCGACATCGAGAAGGCGCCCCGGACGTCGCCGGCCGCCATCCTCGGCAGGAAGTGGTCCCTCTGCTCCTGCGTGCCGTGCTGCTTGAGCATGTACGCCACGATGAAGTGCGTGTTGATGATGCCGGACACCGACATCCAGCCGCGGGCGATCTCCTCCACGCACAGGGCGTAGGTGAGGAGCGACTCGCCCAGGCCCCCGTACTCCTCGGGGATCATCAGGCCGAAGAGGCCGAGCTCCCTGAGGCCGTCGACGATCTGCTGCGGGTACTCGTCGCGGTGCTCCAGCTCGGTGGCGACCGGGATGATCTCCTTGTCCACGAAGTCGCGGACGGTGGAGAGGATCTCCTGCTGGACGTCGGTCAGACCGGCGGTCTGGGCGAGACGGGCCATGGCCTACTTCTCCTGCTCGCTGGGTTCCGAACCAGGGGTGTCGCCCCGCGGGGGCGTCCCTTGAGGGTGGTGGTGGGAGACGGGCGGGCGGCCGGGCTGCTCGCCGCCGCGCGCCTCGATGTACGTCCGGGTGGGCACCATCACCTTGCGGCGGAACACGCACACCAGCGTGCCGTCCTGCTTGTAGCCCCTGGTCTCGACGTGGACGATGCCGCGGTCGTCCTTCGACTTCGACGGCCACTTGTCGAGCACGGTCGTCTGGCCGTAGACGGTGTCGCCGTGGAAGGTCGGCGCCACGTGCCTGAGCGACTCGATCTCCAGGTTGGCGATCGCCTTGCCGGAGACGTCGGGCACCGACATGCCGAGCAGGAGCGAGTAGACGTAGTTGCCGACCACCACGTTCCTGCCGAAGTCCGTCGCCTTCTCGGCGTAGTTGGTGTCCATGTGGAGCGGGTGGTGGTTCATCGTGAGGAGACAGAACAGGTGGTCGTCGTACTCGGTGACCGTCTTTCCCGGCCAGTGCTTGTACACCGCGCCGACCTCGAACTCCTCGTAGGTGCGTCCGAACTGCATCGCGCTCAGGCCTCCGGGATCTCGAACTTCGACGTGCGCCGCATGCCGGCGGCGCGTCCCTTGCCCGAGATGACCAGGGCCATCTTGCGGCTGGCCTCGTCGATCATCTCGTCGCCGAGCATCGCCGAGCCCTTCTTGCCGCCCGCCTCGGACGTGTAGTAGTCGTACGCGTCCAGGATCAGCTCGGCGTGGTCGTAGTCCTCCTGCGACGGCGAGAAGATCTCGTTGGACGCCTCGACCTGGCCCGGGTGCAGCACCCACTTGCCGTCGAAGCCGAGCGCGGCGGCCCGTCGGGCGACCTCGCGGTAGCCGTCCACGTTGCGGATCTGCAGGTAGGGGCCGTCGATCGCCTGGAGGTCGTTGGCGCGGGCGGCCATCAGGATCTTCATCAGGATGTAGTGGTAGGCGTCCGCCGGGTAGCCGGGCGGCTGCTCGCCCACGACCAGCGACTTCATGTTGATGGACGCCATGAAGTCGGCCGGGCCGAAGATGATGGTCTCGACGCGCGGGGAGGCCTGCGCGATCTCGTTGACGTTGTTCAGGCCGCGGGCGTTCTCGATCTGCGCCTCGATGCCGATCCGGCCGACCTCGAAGCCCATGGTCTTCTCGATCTGGGTCAGCAGCAGGTCCAGCGCCACGATCTGCTGGGCGTCCTGGACCTTCGGCAGCATGATGCAGTCGAGGTTCGGGCCGGCGCCCTCGACGACCGTCACGACGTCCCGGTACGTCCACTCCGTCGTCCAGTCGTTGACCCGCACGACGCGGGTCTTGCCGGTCCAGTCGCCCTCGTTGAGGAACTTCACGACGGTGTGCCGCGCCTCGGGCTTGGCGAGCGGCGCGCAGGCGTCCTCCAGGTCGAGGAAGACCTGGTCCGCGGGGAGGCCCTGCGCCTTCTCCAGGAAGCGCGGGTTGCTTCCCGGGACCGCCAGACAGGAGCGGCGGGGGCGAAGGCGGTTGACGGTCGTCATGCGGGGACCTCCAAGGGGTCGAGCTTGTTCGCGTTGCGGATCTCGTCGACGATGCGGCCGATGATCCCGGTGATGTCGAAGTCCTTCGGGGTGAAGACCGCGGCCACTCCGGCGGCCCGCAGCTGTTCGGCGTCACCGCTGGGGATGATGCCACCGGCGATCACCGGTATGTCCGTGGCACCGGCCACACGGAGCCGTTCGAGCACGTCCGGCACCAGCTGGGCGTGCGAGCCGGAGAGGACGGACAGGCCCACCGCGTGCACGTCCTCGGCGAGGGCGGCGTCCACGATCTGCTCCGGGGTGAGCCGGATGCCCTGGTAGACCACCTCGAACCCGGCGTCGCGGGCCCGCACGGCGATCTGCTCGGCGCCGTTGGAGTGGCCGTCCAGGCCCGGCTTGCCGACCAGGAAGCGCAGCTTGCCCACGCCCAGGTCCTTCGCCGTCAGTTCCACCTTGCGGCGGACCGCCGACAGGGCCGAGCCCTCCTCGGCGGCCACCGCCACCGGGGCGGAGGAGACACCGGTCGGCGCCCGGAACTCGCCGAACACCTCGCGCAGCGCCCCGGCCCACTCGCCGGTCGTGACGCCGGCCCGGGCGCACTCCAGGGTGGCCTCCATGAGGTTGGCGGTGCCCTTCGCGGCCTCCTTCAGCCTCTCCAGCGCCTTGCAGGGGCGCGGGTGGTTGAAGGGCGGCTGGTAGCGGGTGTCGCGCCAGTTCCGCAGCGAGGCGACGACCCGGGCCTCCACCGCGGGGTCGACCGTCTGGATCGCGGTGTCCAGGTCGGCGGTCAGCGGGTTGGGCTCGGTGCCCTCGAAGGCGTTGACACCGATGATCTTCTCCTCGCCCGACTCGATCCGGGCCCGTCGCTCGGCGTGCGAGGAGACCAGCTGGGACTTGAGGTAGCCGGACTCGACGGCGGCCATCGCGCCGCCCATCCCCTCGATCCGCTCCATCTCCGCCAGC
The DNA here is from genome assembly GCF_055633275.1 of Streptomyces sp. 12E. Taxonomy (NCBI): domain Bacteria; kingdom Bacillati; phylum Actinomycetota; class Actinomycetes; order Kitasatosporales; family Streptomycetaceae; genus Streptomyces; species Streptomyces sp. 12E. The sequence continues at coordinate 6,232,996 of NZ_JBVNCJ010000001.1, forward strand.
GAGTCCGCGACCAGCTGCTCCACCTTCGCCTCGATCACCTTCGACCCCTCGAAGATGTCGTCGTACTCCAGCAGGTCGCTCTCGTACGCCAGGACCTGCTGGATGCGCAGCGACCACTGCTGGTCCCAGGGGCGGGGCAGGCCGAGGGCCTCGTTCCAGGCCGGCAGCTGCACGGCGCGCGCGCGGGCGTCCTTGGAGAGGGTGACGGCCAGCATCTCCAGCACGATCCGCTGGACGTTGTTCTCCGGCTGCGCCTCGGTCAGACCGAGGGAGTTGACCTGGACGCCGTAGCGGAAGCGGCGGTGCTTGGGGTTCTCGATGCCGTACCGCTCGCGGGTGACCTGGTCCCAGATGCGGCCGAAGGCGCGCATCTTGCACATCTCCTCGACGAAGCGGACGCCCGCGTTGACGAAGAAGGAGATGCGGCCGACCACGTCGCCCATGCGTTCCCGCGGCACCTGGCCGCTGTCGCGCACCGCGTCGAGCACGGCGATCGCGGTGGACATCGCGTACGCGATCTCCTGCACCGGCGTGGCCCCGGCCTCCTGCAGGTGGTAGCTGCAGATGTTGATCGGGTTCCACTTCGGGAGGTGGGAGACCGTGTACGCGATCATGTCCGTCGTGAGGCGGAGCGACGGGCCCGGCGGGAAGACGTGCGTCCCCCGGGACAGGTACTCCTTCACGATGTCGTTCTGGGTCGTCCCCTGGAGCCTGGTGATGTCCGCGCCCTGCTCCTCGGCGACGACCTGGTAGAGCGCCAGCAGCCACATGGCGGTGGCGTTGATCGTCATCGAGGTGTTCATCCGCTCCAGGGGGATGTCCTGGAACAGCCGGCGCATGTCACCGAGGTGCGCGACCGGCACGCCGACCCGGCCGACCTCGCCGCGGGCGAGGACGTGGTCGGGGTCGTACCCGGTCTGGGTCGGCAGGTCGAAGGCGACCGACAGGCCGGTCTGGCCCTTGGCGAGGTTGCGCCGGTACAGCTCGTTGGACGCCTCGGCCGTCGAGTGACCGGCGTACGTCCGCATGAGCCACGGACGGTCCTTCTCCCTTTGCGCCTGCGGCGCGGGACGCTCTGCCATGGCCCGGCCCTCAGATGTTCCGGAAGCGGTTGATGGCGTCGATGTGCCGCGCGCGCTTCTCGTGGTCGCGCACGCCCAGGCCCTCCTCGGGCGCCAGGCACAGCACGCCGACCTTGCCCTGGTGCAGGTTGCGGTGGACGTCGTACGCCGCCTGCCCGGTGTCCTCCAGGGAGTACGTCCTGGAGAGCGTCGGGTGGATCCTGCCCTTGGAGATCAGGCGGTTGGCCTCCCAGGCCTCGCGGTAGTTGGCGAAGTGGGAGCCGATGATGCGCTTCAGGGACATCCACAGGTAGCGGTTGTCGTACTCGTGCATGTAGCCCGAGGTCGACGCGCAGGTGGTGATGGTGCCGCCCTTGCGGGTGACGAAGACCGAGGCGCCGAAGGTCTCGCGGCCGGGGTGCTCGAAGACGATGTCGATGTCCTCGCCACCGGTGAGTTCGCGGATGCGCTTGCCGAAGCGCTTCCACTCCTTGGGGTCCTGGGTGTTCTCGTCCTTCCAGAACCTGTAGTTCTCGGCGGTGCGGTCGATGATCGCCTCGGCGCCCATCGACCGGCAGATGTCCGCCTTCTGGTCGCTGGAGACGACGCAGATCGGGTTGGCGCCGCCGGCCAGCGCGAACTGGGTGGCATAGCTGCCGAGTCCGCCGCTCGCGCCCCAGATGAGGACGTTGTCGCCCTGCTTCATGCCGGCGCCGTTGCGGGACACCAGCTGCCGGTAGGCGGTGGAGTTGACCAGGCCCGGCGCGGCGGCCTCCTCCCAGCTGAGGTGGTCCGGCTTCGGCATCAGCTGGTTGGACTTCACCAGCGCGATCTCCGCCAGGCCGCCGAAGTTGGTCTCGAAGCCCCAGATGCGCTGCTCGGGGTCGAGCATGGTGTCGTTGTGGCCGTCGGACGACTCCAGCTCGACGGAGAGGCAGTGGGCGACGACCTCGTCGCCGGGGCGCCAGGCGTTGACGCCGGGGCCGGTGCGCAGCACCACGCCCGCGAGGTCGGAGCCGATGATGTGGTACGGCAGGTCGTGGCGCCTGGCGAGCTCGCTGAGCTTGCCGTAGCGCTCCAGGAAGCCGAAGGTCGGCAGCGGCTCGAAGATCGAGGTCCACACCGAGTTGTAGTTGACCGAGGAGGCCATGACGGCCACCAGGGCCTCGCCCGGGCCGAGTTCGGGCAGCGGCACGTCGTCCAGGTGGATCGACTTGCGGGGGTCCTTGTCGCGGGTCTCGAGGCCCGCGAACATCTCCGTCTCGTCCTTGTGCACGGTGATCGCGCGGTACGACTCGGGGAGCGGCAGGGCGGCGAAGTCCTCCGACGTGGAGTCGGGCGACTGGATCGCGGCCAGGATGTCCTTGACGGTCACGGTGTTGCCTCCGGCGATGAGCGCCCTGAGGGAGGGGCGCTGAGGGTTACGTCGGTGTGCTGCTGAGGGGGCGAGGGGCGCCGTCGGTCCGGCGGGTGGTGCTTCGGCAGCGCTTGGTGTGCGCGGGAGGTTGCCTGTGACGCAGGCGTCCGGACGTGCGGGCGGTGGGCCCGCCGGGACTCGCCCGGACATCTTCAACGTATGGCACGCCGTGTCATCCGGCAAGGCACTGCGTGCCAGAACCTCGGCTCAGGTGAAATCTTTACCCATCAGATGAGCGATGATCGATCGAACCGGCCCGGAAGCGGGTGTGAAAAGCGCCCCTGACATGGCAAAACGGCCACCCGGCGGGGTGGCCGTCATCACAGCGGCGAGCGGATCGCTCCGTGCTCCTCGGGGCGGTTCAGCGCTCCTTGAGCGCCTGCTCGATGGTCCGCATCACCTCGTCCAGCGGGGCGTCCACGTGGGCGACCGTCACCAGGACCTCGCCGTGCGCGGACGCCGAGGCGGCCGGCGGCTTCGGCGGCGCGGTGCGCCGGCCCGCCATGATCCCGTTGCCGAAGGTCCTGCGGACGATCGCGAAGGCGTGGTCCAGCTCGGCCTCCACGTCGCCCTGCCCGTCGGCCCGCAGCCAGCGCCGCAGCACGTGGTTGTGCGCGGTGACCACGGCGGACGCGGCGACCTCCGCCAGCAGCGGGTCGTCGCCCGCGTCGTCGTCGTGCGCGTGCTCGTCGAAGTGACCGAGCAGATAGCGGGTGAACAGGCGCTCGTAGCGGGCCACCGACGCGATCTCCGCCTCGCGCAGGGTGGGCACCTCGCGGGTCAGCCGGTAGCGGGCGACCGAGATCTCCGGCCGCGCCGCGTACATCCTCATGACCTCCTTGATGCCGCGGCACACCGTGTCGAGCGGATGCTCGTGCGCGGGGGCGGCGTTGAGCACCGCCTCGGCGCGGACCAGGGTGTCGTCGTGGTCGGGGAAGATCGCCTCTTCCTTGGAACGGAAGTGACGGAAGAAGGTGCGGCGGGCGACCCCGGCGGCGGCGGCGATCTCGTCGACGGTGGTCGCCTCGTACCCCTTGGTCGCGAACAGTTCCATCGCGGCGGCCGCCAGTTCCCGGCGCATTTTGAGCCGCTGGGCGGCGGCACGGGAGCCTGCGGCGCTTTCCGGCTGCTCGGTCGTGGCTGGTGTACGTGCGGACTTGGCGGGCTGGGACATGCCCTGAACGTACTGCATGTGCGCAGCTCGGTGCGCATGACCGGGGGCTCCCCCGCCCTCGCCGGGCGGGGGAGGGGCGCCGCGGGCCGGCGGCGGGAACCGGTCGGGGTCCAGCAGTCCGCCCCACTCCGCGCCGCCCTCGGACCAGTCGCCGGGGCGCCGCTCAGCGCTTGGCATATTCGCGGAAGCCACGGCCGGTCTTGCGGCCGAGGCAGCCCGCGGCCACCAGGTGCTCCAGCAGCGGCGCCGGCGCGAGCCCCGGGTCGCGGAACTCGCGGTGCAGCACCTTCTCGATGGCGAGCGAGACGTCCAGGCCGACGACGTCGAGCAGTTCGAACGGCCCCATCGGGTAGCCGCCGCCCAGCTTCATCGCGGCGTCGATGTCGTCGAGGGACGCGTAGTGCTCCTGCACCATCTTGATCGCGTTGTTGAGGTAGGGGAACAGCAGCGCGTTCACGATGAACCCGGCCCGGTCGCCGCAGTCCACGGGGTGCTTGCGGATCGTGCCGCAGACCTCGCGCACGGTGGCGTGCACGTCGTCGGCGGTCAGCACCGTACGCACCACCTCGACCAGCTTCATGGCCGGCGCGGGGTTGAAGAAGTGCATGCCGATCACGTCCTGCGGGCGCGAGGTGGCACGGGCGCAGGCGACGACCGGGAGCGAGGAGGTGGTGGTGGCGAGGACCGCGCCCGGCTTGCAGACCTTGTCCAGCGCCGCGAACAGCTGCCGCTTGACCTCCAGGTCCTCGGCGACCGCCTCGACCGCGAGATCGACGTCGGCGAAGTCGTCGTACGTGCCCGTCGGGCGCACCCGCTCCAGGGCCCGGGCGGCGGCCTCGGCGGTCATCCGGCCCTTGTCGACCGAGCGCGCCAGGTTCTTCCCGATCCGGGCCTTGGCGCCCTGCGCCTTCTCCGCGCCGCGGGCGGCCAGGACCACCTCGTAGCCGGCCTTGGCGAAGACCTCGGCGATGCCGGAGGCCATGGTGCCGGAGCCCGCGACGCCCACCGAACGCACCGGACGGCCGGTGGCGGGGGAGCCGCCCTCCGGCGGGGTCAGGGCGTCCCGCACGACGGCGCCGCTGCCCGGAGCCTCGTACGTGTAGAAACCGCGCCCCGCCTTGCGGCCCGTCAGGCCCGCCTCGCTGAGCTGCTTGAGGACCGGGGCCGGGGCGTGCAGCCGGTCACGGGACTCGGCGTACATGGCCTCCAGGACCGTGCGCGCCGTGTCGACGCCGATCAGGTCGAGCAGCGCCAGCGGGCCCATGGGCAGCCCGCAGCCCAGCCGCATCGCGGCGTCGATGTCCTCGCGGGAGGCGTAGTTGGCCTCGTACATCGCGGCGGCCTGGTTGAGGTAGCCGAACAGCAGCCCGTCGGCGACGAATCCGGGCCGGTCGCCGACCGCCACGGGCTCCTTGCCCAGGTCCAGCGCGAGGTCGGTGACCGCGGCGACGGCCGCGGGGGCGGTCAGCACGCAGGAGACGACCTCCACCAGCTTCATCACCGGCGCCGGGTTGAAGAAGTGCATGCCCAGCACCCGCTCGGGGCGGGCCGAGTCGGCGGCGAGACGCGTGACGGACAGTGCGTTGGTGCCGGTCGCCAGAAGGGTGTCCGGCCGCACGATCCCGTCGAGTTCACGGAGGATCTGCTGCTTGATCTCGTACGACTCCGGCGCCACCTCGATCACCAGATCGGCGTCGGCCGCCGCCGTGAGGTCGGCGGAGGTGGTCACGCGGGCGAGGAGGTCCGCGCGCCGCTCCTCGGTCAGTCGGCCGCGCCGAACGGCTCGGGCGGTGGAGGCCTCCAGGGCGGCGACGCACCGGGCGGCCTGGGCCTCGCTGATGTCGATGCCGATGACGTCGCGGCCGGCGCCGGCCAGGACCTCGGCGATGCCGGTGCCCATCGTGCCGAGGCCGACCACGGCGACGGTCCGGAGCGGGGACAGAGGGGTGTCGGAGAGGGGAGCGGCCATCGCGGGACTCCAGGAATGAGGGTGACGACGGAGAACACGCCCGGGTGCGCCGAAGGGCGCACCGGGTACGTGCGGGATGCGGGTGTGAACCGGGCTGCGAGCGCACACGCCCGGCGCCGTCGGCGAACGACGGTCCGGCCGGCCCTGTCCCGGGGCCGGGCCGTACTGCGGTACACGGGGCACCGAACCGACTGCCACTCAGGACGGCCGCGTCACCAGACCGCCATGAGGAGGATCGCGAGCGGGTAACTCGCTCGTCTGAGCTTAACCGGCGGGTAACGAGCGCGCCAGCCCCCCGGCTTTGTGAGGTACGTCCCGAGCGGCCCCGTGCACCCCCTAACCTCTGCACCATGGACGAAGAGTTGCGATCGCTCACGGAGCGCTTACGGGCGGAGGCGGGCGGATCGGCGGCGTACGACCGCCTCCTGGCCACGGACGAGCCCGACACCCTGGCCGGCGTCCTCACCGAAGCCGGGCAGCCGCTGTGGGCGCGGGAACTGGCCGCGTTCCGGCTGGGGGTGGCGGGGGACCGGCGGGCCTTCGAGGCGCTGGTGCTGCTCCTCAACCACCGCGACCCGCCGCGCTGCGCCGCGGCCGCCCACGCCCTCGCCCGCCTCGGCGACCCGCGCACCGCCCGCGCCGCCGCCGCCCTCGCCACCAACGAACTCCGCGTCGCCTACGCCCTGCACCCCGTCCGCCTGCTGACCGCACTGCGCGCCCCCGAGGCGGTCCCGGCCCTGATCACCACCCTGCGGCGGCGTCTGCGCCCCCACGACCCGTACCGCCGGGTCGCGCTGGCCTGCGTGGAAGGGCTGGGCGAACTCGGCGACCCGCGCGCCGAGCCGGTGCTCAACGACGCCCTCGCCCATCCGGCGCTGGCCGAGGCGGCCGTGCACGCGCTGGCCCGGATCCCCCGACCGCGTTAGGGCCGCCCGGTGAGCTCCTTCGTGTACCGCACCTCGGGCACCACCACCCCGTCCACCTCGAAGGGCTCCTCGGCCCCGTCCGCGCCGAACCCCGCCCGCTCGTAGAAACGGCGGGCGCGGGCGTTGCCCTCGAGGACCCACAGGCGCACGCGCGGGTGGCCGACGGCGGCGCAGCGGCGGGTCACCTCGGTCAGCAGGGTCCGTCCCACGCCCTGGCCGATGCGCTCGGGAAGCAGGTAGAGGGCGTACAGCTCCGCGTCCCCGGTGCGCCCGCCGGCGTCCCGGTACGGGCCGAACGCGGCCCATCCCGCGAGCTCGCCGCCGTCGGCCTCGGCGACCAGGTTCACCACGCCGCCGTCACCGCCGGTCAGGCGGGCGCGGTGCCGCTCGGCGTCGGCCCCGACGTCGAGGCCGTCGAGGTACGACTGCGGGACGAGACCCCGGTACGCGTGCCGCCACCCGCGTATCCGGATCCCGGCGACGCCCTCGCAGTCGTCGGCGGTCATGGACCGCAGCACGAGCCCGCTCACGCACCCACCACGGCGAAGGCCTCGATCTCCATCAGGAACTCCGGGCGGACCAGCCCGGCGACCCGTACGGCGGACGCGGCCGGCAGCCGGTCGTCCGGTATGTGTTCGGCGCGGGCCGCGCGGATGGCCGGCATGTGCGCCATGTCCGTCACGAAGAAAGTGAGTTTCACGACGTCGTCGAAGGTCGCCCCGGCGGCGGCCAGGCAGCGCCGCAGGTTCTCGAACACCTGGCGGGCCTGGGCCCCGGCGTCGCCCTCGCCGACGAGCTCGCCGTCCTCGTCCAGGGCGAGCTGGCCGGAGACGGCGACGAAGCGGCCGGTGCCCGACACCACGTGGGTGTACTGGGCCGCGGGGGCCACGCCGTCGGGGGCGGGGATGCGGGTCAGGTCACTCATGCGTTCATGATGGACCACGGGTACGACAGTCCGTCCCCGACGGGTCGTCAGGCCTTCAGCTCCGGAAGCCGAGCAGACCGTGCAGCGTCGAACCGCGCGCCGACGCCGGCGCCGCCTTCGACGTCAGCGGCTCGGGGGCGGGCAGCGCCGCGCACACCGCGTCGGCCTCGCGACCGTCCCCGCGAGGCACGGTCCCGTCGGCCAGGTAGGCCGTCAGATGCCGGTCCAGGCAGGCGTTCCCGCTCAGCGTGATGCCGTGGTTGCCGCCGCCCGACTCGACCACCAGGCTGGAGCGGGCCAGCAGCCGGTGGACGGTGGCACCGCCCTGGTACGGGGTCGCCGCGTCGTGCGTCGCCTGGAACAGCAGCGCGGGCGGCAGCTTGTCGTTGCGGACGCGCTCCGGCCGCAGCGACCCGGTCGGCCAGAAGGCGCACGGCGCGTTGTACCAGGCGTTGTTCCAGGCGAGGAAGGGAGCCCGCTCGTACACCTCCCAGTTGTCCTTGCGCCACTGCCGCCAGTCACGCGGCCAGGCGGCGTCCCGGCACTGCACCGCGGTGTAGACGCTGTAACCGTTGGCGGCGGCGGCGTCGCTCGCGCCGAAGTTCTCGTACGCCTCGATCAGCGGCCCGGCGTCCCGCTCGTTCACGTACGCCGAGAACGCCTCCGCGAGGTGGGGCCAGTAGCCGTTGTAGTAGCCGCCCGGGAGATAGGTGTCCTCCAGCTCGGCGGCGCCCACCTTCCCGCCGGCCGGGTCCTTCCTCAGCGCCGCGCGCATCGCGTACCACGTGGCCTCGACCTCCTCCGGGTCGGTGCCCAGCCCGTACGCCGGATCGTGCTCGGCGACCCAGGCCATGAAGGCGCGGTGGCGGTCGTCGAAGGCGTGGTCCTGGTCGAGGTTGGCGTCGTACCAGACCCCGGTGGGGTCGACGACCGAGTCCAGGACCAGGCGCCGCACCCGCTCCGGGAACAGCTTGGCGTAGACGGCTCCCAGGTAGGTGCCGTAGGAGTACCCGAAGTAGTTGAGCTTCTCCGCGCCCAGCGCCCGCCGGATCACGTCCAGGTCGCGCACCGTGCTGTTCGTGTCGATGTGCGGCAGCAGATCGGCGTACTTGCGTCCGCAGGCCGCGGCGAACGACCGCACGCGCGCGAGGTTCGCCCGTTCGGCCTCGGGCGAGGCCGGCACCGGGTCAGGGCGCACCGGGTCGAAGTGACCCGGCGCGCAGTCCAGCGCCGGCTCGCTCGCGCCCACTCCGCGCGGGTCGAAGCCGATGACGTCGTACTGGGCGGCCACGTGCTTCGGCAGCGCCGCCGCGACGAACCCGGCGAGCGTCAGACCGCTGCCGCCGGGGCCGCCCGGGTTCACCAGCAGGGGGCCCTGGTACCGCTCCGCGGTGTGCGGCACGCGGGACAGCGCGAGCGTGATCCTCCGCCCGGCGGGGTCGGTGTGGTCGAGCGGCACCTCGACGGACGCGCACTGCAGCCTCGGGTAGTCGTCGGTGCCGCACTCCTTCCAGCCGGGCTTCGCGGCGTGCGGGGTCCTCGCGGCGCGCGGCGAGCCGGCCTCGGCGGGCGCGGCCGTGAGGCTTCCGGCCAGGACGACGACGGCACCGCACAGCACGGCTGCGCGTTTTCTCATGGTGGGGTCCTCCCAGGACGGAGGTGCGGCGGACCGCGGGGCTCACGGTTCACGCGGCATCGTCCCGATGCGGGACCCCGTCCGAACACGTTCCGCTGATTCTTGACCCGATCGGGTCGCAGGATGCGCTCGAACGCTCTCAAAAGAGCGTCAGCCGGTCCGGTCCGACCGCCGGGGTTCCGGCGGCGCGGATCCGGCGGGGCGTCCCCGCCCGGGTGGGACCGATGCCGTACTCCTCGGCCAGCTCGTGCACCTGGCGGGTGATGCGGCGCTGGTACCACTTCGGGGCGTAGGCGCCGTCCGCGTACAGCCGTTCGTAGCGGGCCACCAGGTGCGGATGGTGCCGCCCGAGCCAGGACATGAACCATTCGCGGGCGCCCGGCCGCAGATGCAGCACCAGGGGGGTGACGGAGGCGGCGCCCGCGGCCGCGACGGCCCGTACGGCCGCCCGGAGCCGGTCCGGACGGTCGCTCAGGAACGGGATCACCGGCGCCATCAGGACCCCGCAGTCGATGCCGTGCCCGGTGAACGTCCGGACCACGTCCAGCCGCCGCTCCGGGGCCGGAGCGCCCGGTTCGACCGTCCGCCACAGCTCCTCGTCGGTGAACCCCACCGAGACCGAGACGCCCACGTCGGTCACCCGGGCGGCCTCCCTCAGCAGCGGGAGGTCCCGCAGGATCAGCGTGCCCTTGGTGAGGATCGAGAACGGGTTGGCGTGGTCGCGCAGGGCGGCGAGGATGCCCGGCATCAGCCGGTAGCGGCCCTCCGCCCGCTGGTAGCAGTCGACGTTCGTGCCCATCGCGATGTGCTCGCCCCGCCAGTCGCGGGAGGCCAGCCGGTGGCGCAGCAGCTCGGGCGCGTTCACCTTGACCACGATCTGGCTGTCGAAGCCGAGGCCGGTGTCGAGGTCCAGATGACCGTGGGTGCTGCGCGCGAAACAGTAGACGCACGCGTGTGCGCAGCCCCGGTAGGGGTTCACCGTCCACTCGAACGGCATGCGGGAGGCTCCCGGCACCCGGTCGACGATCGAGCGGGCCCGGACCTCGTGGAAGGTGACGCCACGGAACTCCGGCGTGTCGAAGGTGCGGGTCGTGACCGCCTCCGCGCCGAACAGCGCGGCGTCGGCCCGGCTGTGTGCGGAGCCCGGTGAGAGGTTCTCCCAGCGCATGTCGCCTCCTCGGTGTCGCCGCGCCACAGAATAGAACATATGTTCCCATGATCGGGCGGACGACATCTTCGGTCACCCTCCCGATCACATCCGAAGCCCCGATTTGGGCGGCCGGGCGCGGGGGTGATTGGCTTGCCCCGGCCCTGAGAACCCATGCCCTGGAGGTAAGCGATGGCGCAGGTCGAAGCCACTACGGAGCGGATCGTCGAGGCGGACGCGGAGACGGTGTTCGACGCCCTCGCCGACTACAGCGGCACCCGCGCGAAAGTGCTGCCCGAGCAGTACAGCGAGTACGAGGTCCGCGAGGGCGGCGACGGCGAGGGCACCCTGGTGCACTGGAAGCTCCAGGCCACCAGCAAGCGCGTCCGCGACTGCCTCCTGGAGGTCACCGAGCCGACCGACGGCGAACTGGTCGAGAAGGACCGCAACTCCTCCATGGTCACCACCTGGCGGGTCACCCCGGCCGGTGACGGCCGCTCCCGCGTCGTCGTGACCACCGTCTGGGACGGCGCCGGCGGCATCGGCGGCTTCTTCGAGAAGACCTTCGCGCCCAAGGGCCTCGCCCGCATCCACGACGCCCTGCTGGCCAGGCTGGCCGCGGAGGTCGAGAAGTGAGGGGTGGCAACCCCTCGTAAAGCCCGCGGAGTTGGCTCCTCACCGTTTCGAGTGATCTCGTGACGACCCTTCCCTGTCCCGTAACTCGCCGTGCTTGCCCGTAGTTGTCGCTTTCACGCGGGAATTGTCCGGCGGTGCGACGAGGGGAGCGGCACGTGGGCGGGATCACTCTGACGCAGGACGAGCCGGCCACGGCACCGTCGGCCGGGGGCCCGCCGCCCCCGGCACGGGTCGTCGAGCCGGACCTGAGCCCGCGCCGGGTCCGGCTGGTCTTCCTCGCGCTGATCCCGGCGCTGCTGCTCGCCGCCCTGGAGCAGATGATCGTCGCCACCGCGCTCCCCCGGATCGTCGGCGAGCTGCACGGCCTGGACCGGATGTCCTGGGCGATCACCGCCTACCTGCTCACCGCCACCGTCGGACTGCCGGTCTACGGAAAGCTCGGCGACCTGCTCGGCCGCAAGAGCGTCTTCCAGTTCGCGCTCCTCGTGTTCGTCGTCGGCTCCGCGCTGGCGGGCCGCGCGTCGACCATGGACCAGCTGATCGCCTACCGCGCGGTGCAGGGAGTCGGCGCGGGCGGCCTGATGATCGGCGTCCAGGCGATCATCGCGGACATCGTGCCCGCGCGCCGGCGCGGCCGGTACATGGGGCTGACCGGCGCCGCCTTCGGCCTCGCGTCCGTCGCCGGGCCGCTGCTCGGCGGTTACCTCACCGATCACCTCTCGTGGCGCTGGTGCTTCTACGTCAACGTGCCGTTCGGCGTCGTCACCATGGCCGTCGTCGCCCTGGTGCTCAAACTCCCCAAGCCGGCCGCCCGGGGCCGCTTCGACGTCCTCGGCACCCTGCTGCTGGCCGCCGCCTCCACCTGTCTGGTGCTGCTGACCAGCTGGGGCGGCACCGCACACGCCTGGGACTCCCGCCTCGTCCTGGGACTCGGCGCGGGTGCCGTCGCGGCCGGCGTCCTCTTCCTCGTGGCCGAGCGCTTCGCCGCCGAACCCCTCGTCCCGCTGCGGCTGTTCCGGGACTCCGTCTTCAACGTCACCGGCCTGGTGGGCCTGGTGACCGGCGTCGCCCTGTTCGGCGCCGCCGGCTACCTGCCGACGTACCTGCAGATGGTCGACGGGGTCTCCGCCACCGAATCCGGACTGCTGATGCTGCCCATGACGGGCGGGATCGTCGGCGCCTCGATCGTCTCCGGACACCTCGTCAGCCGCTCCGGCCGCTACCGGTGGCACCCCGTCGTCGGCACCGCACTCTCCGTCGTCGGGATGTGGCTGCTGTCCCGCCTGGAGACCGGCACCCCCCGGCTGTACTACGGCATCTGGACGGCCGTCCTCGGCGCCGGTGTCGGCATGGTGATGCCGGTGCTGATCCTCGCCGTGCAGAACTCCGTGCGCCCCGCCGATCTCGGCACCGCCACCAGCGCCCACAACTACTTCCGGCAGATCGGCGGCAGCGTCGGCGCCGCCGCCTTCGGCACCCTCTTCGCGGGCCGGCTCACCGACGCGCTCGAAGACCGCCCGCCCGCCGGCGCGGGAACCCCGCCCGACGCCGAGTCGATCACCCCCGAGCTGGTGCACGCGCTGCCGCCCGAGCTGCGCGACGCCTACGTGCAGGCCTACGCCGACGCCATGCCGCGCGTCTTCCTCCACCTGGTGCCGGTGCTCGTCCTCGGCCTGCTCATCGCCTTCTTCCTCAAGGAGAGACCACTGGTGTCCCACCACGCCCCCACCGCCGACCCGGTGCAGGAAGCACCCCGCTCCACCGCACGGGTGCCGTACGCCCGGTCGGCCCACACCGGCGGCGTTCCCGTCTGCGGGACCGTGCAGCACCCCGACGGGACCGTCGTACCGCGCGCGGCACTGACCCTCATCGACGTCTCCGGACAGCAGACCGGACGGGGCGCGAGCGGCGAGGACGGGCGGTACGCGCTGGCCACCCCCGGCCCGGGCGCGTACGTCCTGATCGCCGCCGCGGGCGGCCACCAGCCGCAGGCGGTCTCCGTGACCGTCGGCGAGCGGCCCGTCGAACTCGACGTCGTCCTCGGCGGCGCGGGCAGGCTGGCCGGCACCGTCGTCACCGCCGACGGCACACCGGTGCGGGACGCGGCCGTCACGCTCACCAACGTCCATGGGGAGGTCGTCGCGAGCACCCGCAGCGGCCGGGAGGGCGGCTATGTCATCAGCGAGCTGGTGGCGGGCGAGTACACGCTCGCCGCGAGCGCGCCCGCCTTCCGCCCGGCCGCCCTCCCCGTCACCGTCCAGGCCGCCCGCGAGACCCGTCAGGACGTCGAGCTGGCCGGCGGCGCGATGCTGCGCGGCACGGTGCGGGCCGGCGGCGGGCGGCCGGTCGAGGAGGCGCGCGTGACCCTGCTGGACGCGGCGGGCAACGTCGTCGACACCCTCACCACCGGACCCGACGGCACCTTCCGGTTCGTCGACCTGGCGTCGGGCGAGTACACCGTCATCGCCGCCGGTTACCCGCCGGTCGCGACCGTGCTCCAGGTGGCCGGCGGAGGGCGCACGGAACGCGACCTCCAGCTGGGGCACGAGGACTGAAACGGCCCGTGACACGCGGGAACGCACGCCGGTGCGAGCGCCGGCGGGCAGTTCCCGCGTCGGCGCACATCGCGTCCGACCGTGGCCGTACGGTGGTGACGGCGGTGCAGATCCCGCACAGCCGGGGGAGAGAGGGCCTGGGCCGTGGACCGTGGCACCGGGCGGGACGCACCTCCGGATCGCCGGGCGGGGGACGGCCGGGCGGGGCGGCGCCGGCCGCATCCCGCCGGCCGTGGCCGTGGTCGACCGCGACGGGCTCGTCTCCCGCTGGAGCAGGGGGCGCGACGTCTGTTCTCCCTCACCGAGGAGGACGCGCTCGGCCGCCCGGCGGTCGACCTGCGGTGGTGCACGGCGCACTTCGGGGCGGCCAGTCGGTACCGGGAGGCCTGGGAGGGCTTCCGGCGTGAGGCGCCGAAGGGGCCGGGGGCCGTGTTCCGGGACGCGGAGCCCGCCCTCACCGCGGCCCGCCGTCTCGCCCTGTCCGGACCGCACCCGACCGGCCCCGCCCTGCCCCTGATCGACCTGGGGCGCGGCAACGGCACCCGGACCCGCTTCCTCGCCGACCGCTTCCCGCACGTCGTGGACGAGTCCGCGCAGGGCGACGCCGGAGAGGGGCGAGGAGACCTCCGTCGCCGGTCCGGTGAGGAATATCCACAGGCTGGCCGGGATCCGGCGGAACCACGTAGCGTGTGCCGCATGAAGATCCTCATCAGCGCCGACATGGAGGGCGCCACCGGTGTCACCTGGCCGGCCGACGTGCTGCCGGGGACTCCCCAGTGGGAGCGGTGCCGGTCCATGTTCACCTCGGACGTCAACGCCGCCGTGCAGGGATTCTTCGCCGGCGGCGCCGACGAGGTGCTGATCAACGAGGCGCACTGGACCATGCGCAACCTGCTGCTCGAGCAGCTGGACGAGCGGGCGCAGATGCTCACCGGGCGGCACAAGGCGCTGTCCATGGTCGAGGGCGTGCAGCACGGCGACGTGGACGGCATCGCGTTCATCGGCTACCACGCCGGCGCCGGCATGGAGGGCGTGCTCGCGCACACCTTCCTCGCCAACTCCATCACCGGGGTCTGGGTCAACGACGTACGGGCCAGCGAGGGCCTGCTCAACGCGCACGTGGTCGCCGAGTACGGGGTGCCGGTGATCCTGGTGACCGGTGACGACGTCGCCTGCGAGGACGCGCTCGGCTACGCGCCCGAGGCGCTGAAGGTCGCCGTCAAGGACCATGTGTCCCGGTACGCGGCGGTGTGCCGCACCCCGGTCCGCACGGCCGCCGACATCCGCGCGGCCGCCGAGGAGGCGGTCGCGCTGGCGGTGCGCCGGGAGCCGGTCGACGCCGGGCCGTTCACCGTCGCGGTGGAGTTCGACGCCGAGCACCTGGCGATGGCCGCCACCGTCGTGCCGGGCGTGACCCGCACCGGCGAGCGGAAGGTGGCGTACACCAGCGGGACCATGTACGACGGGATCCGCACCTTCAAGGCGGTCACCACGATCGCCTCGGCCGCGGTGGAGGAGCAGTATGGCTGACGAGCGGGCCCTCGACGAGGTCGTGACGTTCACGTCCGACCTGATCAGGATCGACACGACCAACAGGGGCGGGGGGGACTGCAGGGAGCGGCCCGCCGCCGAGTACGCCGCCGCGCGGCTCGCCGAGGCGGGGCTCGAGCCGGTGCTCCTGGAGCGCGCGCCGGGCCGCACCAACGTCGTCGCCCGACTGGAGGGCACCGACCCGTCGGCCGACGCGCTGCTCGTCCACGGGCATCTGGACGTCGTCCCGGCCGAGGCCGCCGACTGGAGCGTGCACCCGTTCTCCGGTGAGGTCCGCGACGGGGTCGTCTGGGGCCGCGGCGCGGTCGACATGAAGAACATGGACGCGATGATCCTCGCCGTGGTGCGGGCCTGGGCGCGCGAGGGCGTGCGGCCCCGGCGGGACGTCGTCGTCGCGTTCACCGCCGACGAGGAGGCCAGCGCCGAGGACGGCTCCGGATTCCTCGCCGACCGGCACGCCCACCTCTTCGAGGGCTGCACCGAAGGCGTCAGCGAGTCGGGCGCGTTCACCTTCCACGACGGCGAAGGGCGGCAGTTCTACCCGATCGCGGCCGGCGAGCGCGGCACGGCCTGGATGAGGCTCACCGCGCGCGGCCGGGCCGGGCACGGCTCCAAGGTCAACGGGGAGAACGCGGTGACCCGTCTGGCCGCCGCCGTCACCCGCATCGGCGAGTACCAGTGGCCGCTGCGGCTCACCCCGACCGTGCGGGCCGCGCTCACCGAGATCGCCGCGGTGTACGGCATCGACACGGACCTGACGGACGTGGAAGCCCTGCTGGACAAGCTCGGCACGGCGGGCAGACTCGTCGAGGCCACCGTCCGCAACAGCGCCAACCCGACGATGCTGAACGCCGGCTACAAGGTCAACGTGATTCCGGGGGAGGCCGTGGCGCACGTGGACGGACGGTATCTGTCGGGCGCCGAGGACGAGTTCCGCGCGACCATGGACCGGCTCACCGGGCCGGACGTCGACTGGGAGTTCGAGCACCACGAGGTGGCGCTCCAGGCGCCGCTGGACTCGCCGACGTACGCCCGGATGCGGGCCGCCGTCCAGGAGTTCGCGCCCGAGGGGCACGTGGTGCCGTACTGCATGTCGGGCGGCACGGACGCCAAGCAGTTCTCCCGGCTGGGCATCACCGGCTACGGATTCGCGCCGCTGAAGCTGCCGGAGGGCTTCGACTACCAGGCTCTCTTCCACGGGGTGGACGAGCGCGTCCCGGTCGAGGCGCTCCACTTCGGCGTCCGCGTCCTCGACCGGTTCCTGCGGACGGCCTGAGCGAGTGGGGGAGACGGTGCGGACCCTGGCGTACGGCGAATGGCCCTCGCCCATCGACGCGGCCACGGCGGCGGCCCACGACGGCAGCCCCGAGTTCGTGGGTTTCGTCGGCGAGGAGGTGTGGTGGACCGAGCCCCGGCCCGCCGAGGCCGGCCGGCGCGGCCTGGTGCGGCGGCACGCCGACGGCACCGAGGAGTCCGTCCTGCCCGCGCCGTGGAACGTGCGGAGCCGGGTCATCGAGTACGGCGGCCGGCCCTGGGCCGGCACCGTGCGCGGCGGTGTCCCGCTCGTGGTGTTCGTGAACTTCGCCGACCAGCGCCTCTACCGGTACGAGCCGGGCGGCGAGCCCCGCCCGCTCACCCCCGTGTCCCCGGTCGGGCAGGGGCTGCGCTGGGCCGAGCCGGTGCTGCTGCCGGAGCGCGGCGAGGTGTGGTGCGTGCTGGAGGAGTTCACCGGCGACGGCCCCGGCGACGTGCGCCGGGTCCTGGCCGCCGTGCCGCTGGACGGCTCCGCCGCCGGCGACCGGGGTGCCGTGCGGGAACTGAGCGACGGCCGGCACCGGTTCGTCACCGGGCCGCGCCTCGCGCCGGACGGACGGCGCGCCGCCTGGCTCGGCTGGGACCACCCGCGCATGCCGTGGGACGGCACCGAACTGCTCGTCGCCGACGTCGCCGCCGACGGCACCCTGCGCGACGCCCGTACGGTGGCCGGCGGACCCGAGGAGTCCGTCGCCCAGGTCGACTGGACCCCCGACGGCCGGCTGCTGTACGCGAGCGACCGCACCGGCTGGTGGAACCTCTACCGGGACGGGACGCCGGTCTGCCCGCGCGAGGAGGAGTTCGGCGGACCGCTGTGGAAGCTGGGCCTGCGCTGGTTCGCGCCGCTGGAGGGCGGTCTGGTCGCCGTCCTGCACGGCCGGGGCGCACCCGTGCTGGGCGTGCTCGACCCCGAGACCTGCGAGGTCGTCGACGCCGCCGGCCCGTGGAGCGAGTTCGCGCCCACCCTCGCGGCACACGGCGAGCGGGTCGTCGCCGTCGGGGCCGGACCGCGCGGCTCCCACGAGGTGGTGGAGCTGGACACCAGGACGGGGCGGGCCCGTGTGATCGGCGCCGCCCACGAGGACGCCGTGGACCCCGCGTACTACCCCGAGTCGCAGGCCCGCACGTTCACCGGACCGGACGGCCGCGAGATCCACGCCCACGTCCATCCCCCGCACCACCCCGGTCACACCGGCCCCGCGGACGAACTGCCCCCGTACGTGATCTGGGCGCACGGCGGTCCCACCGGCCGGGCGCCGCTCGTGCTCGACCTGGAGATCGCCTACTTCACCTCGCGCGGCATCGGCGTCGCCGAGGTCAACTACGGCGGCTCCACCGGATACGGGCGGGAGTACCGCAACCGGCTGCACGGCCAGTGGGGCGTGGTCGACGTCGAGGACTGCGCCGCCGTCGCGCTGGCCCTCGCCGACGAGGGCACCGCCGACCGCGACCGGCTCGCCGTCCGCGGCGGCAGCGCCGGCGGCTGGACCGCCGCCGCCTCGCTCACCACGACCGACGTCTACGCCTGCGGCACCATCAGCTACCCCGTGCTCGACCTCGCCGGCTGGGGCACGGGGGGGACCCACGACTTCGAGTCCCAGTACCTGGAGAGCCTGATCGGCCCGCGCGCCGAGGTGCCCGGTAGGTACACCGAACGCTCGCCCGTCACGCACGCCGACCGGCTCACCGTGCCGTTCCTGATGCTCCAGGGACTGGACGACGTGATCTGCCCGCCGGCGCAGTGCGAGCGCTTCCTGGCCCGGCTGGCCGGCCGCGGCGTGCCGCACGCCTACCTCGCCTTCGAGGGCGAGGGGCACGGCTTCCGGCGGGCGGAGACCATGGTGCGCGCCCTGGAGGCGGAGCTGTCCCTGTACGCCCAGGTGTTCGGCATGGAACCACCCGGCGTGCCGGCCCTGGAGCTGGGCACGTGAGCCGGGTCGAGCCGCTGCGCCGGCCGGCCCGCCTGGCTCCCGGCGCCCGGGTGGCCGTGGTCGCGCCCAGCGGTCCGGTGCCCGAGGAGCGGCTCCAGGCCGGGCTCGACGTGCTGCGCGGCTGGGACCTCGACCCCGTGGTGGGCCGCCACGTCCCGGACCGGCACGGCGAGTTCGGCTACCTCGCGGGCGGCGACGCCGACCGGGCCGCCGACCTGCAGTCCGCCTGGTGCGACCCGGCCGTCGACGCGGTGATCTGCGCCCGCGGCGGCTACGGCGTACAGCGCATGGTCGACCTGCTCGACTGGGAGGCGATGCGGGCCGCGGGCCCGAAGGTGTTCGTCGGGTTCAGCGACATCACCGCGCTGCACGAGGCGTTCGCGGTCCGGCTCGGCCTCGTCACCCTGCACGGTCCGATGGCCGCCGGCGCCGACTTCGTGAAGAGCGCGCGGGCGCAGGACCACCTCAGGGCCACGCTGTTCTCCCCCGAGACGGTCCGCACCGTCCGCTCCGACGGCACCGCGCTCGTCCCGGGGCGGGCGCGCGGAGTCACCCTCGGCGGTTGCCTCTGCCTGCTCGCCGCCGAGCTGGGCACCGCGCACGCCAGACCCTCCGCGCGCGGCGGACTGCTGTGCCTGGAGGACGTGGGGGAGGAGACGTACCGCCTCGACCGCTACCTCACCCAACTGCTGCGGTCCGGCTGGCTGGACGGGGTCCGCGGACTGCTGCTCGGCTCCTGGGCCCGCTGCGAGCCGTACGACGGGGTGCGGGCGCTGCTCGCCGACCGGCTCGGCGGCCTCGGGGTGCCGGTGGCCGAGCAGTTCGGATTCGGGCACTGCGACGACGCGCTCACCGTCCCGTTCGGCGTCACGGCGGAACTCGACGCCGACGCGGGCACGCTGACCCTGGACGAACCGGCGCTGAGCTGACGGGCCCGCGCCGCGCGCGGGCCCGTCGTAGGGTGGCAGGGTGCCGCACACCGCTTCCCGCTACCTCGCCGAGGGCCACCGCGTGGGGATCCGCCACTTCACTCGGGCGGACGGAGCCGAATTCACCGCCCGCGCCCGGGAGAGCAAGGACCTCCACCACCCCTGGCTGTTCCCGCCGGACAGCCGGGGCGAGTACGCCGCGTACGCGGGGCGGCTGATCGCGGACCCCACCAAGGCGGGTTTCCTGGTCTGCGAGAAGGGGGCGGACGGCGCCCTCGCCGGGTTCATCAACATCAACAACATCGTCGAGGGCGGCTTCCTGTGCGGTGCGCTGGGCTACGGCGCCTTCGCGCACGCGGCCGGGCGCGGGTTGATGCGGGAGGGCCTGGACCTCGTGGTGCGGTACGCCTTCGGCCCGATGCGGCTGCACCGTCTGGAGATCAACGTACAGCCCGGCAACGCGGCCTCCATCGCCCTCGCCCGCGCCTGCGGGTTCCGCCTGGAGGGCTTCTCGCCGAAGATGCTCTTCATCGACGGCGCCTGGCGCGACCATCAACGCTGGGCGCTCACCAGCGAGATGACGAAGGGGCGTTGACGTCCGGCCCGCCGCGTGCGGACCCCGCTCACGCGGTCGCCGGCCGGGCGGGCCGCCGCCGGACCGGTACGGCTCCCGGACGCGGCCCACGCCGTGACCGGCCGCGTCAGGAGCGGCGGTCCGCGTACTCGTAGACCGCCCCGTCCGGGTGCCGTGCGATGAGGTTGCGGCCCACGGGCGTGGGGAGCGGGCCCGCCAGGATGTCGGCTCCCATCTCCGCGAGCACCTGCCGGGTCTCCTCGACGTCCTTGACCGCGAGGGTCGCCGCGACCCTGCGCAGCACGTCCAGTTCGGCCGGGGGACCGCTCATCAGCAGGAAGCAGCCGACCGCGGCGACCTGCACGCCGCCCCGTTCGAACCGGAGGGCCCTGCCGCCCGCCAGCCGCTCGTAGAAGGGGATGGCGGTCTCGATGTCGTCGACGCAGACGCGCAGTGTGGCACCCAGAATCTCCATGGGGACGAGCCTAGTTGGGGCGACGCCGGCCCGGCGCCCGGCGCAGGCGGTCTTCACGCTCCGTGCCCGCGGGCGTTACGCGCCCGCGGGCACGGGTACCCGACGCTCATGCAGCGCTTGGAGCATCCGGACAAGCACCTGGTCGACGAGCTGGCGCGGGTGGCCCGCGAAGCCGTGCGCGACGAACTGCGCGAACAGGCGCGGGGACAGCGCCGCAGGGCCGCCCTGTACGCCGGATCCGGGGCCGCCGCCCTGTACGCGGGCGCGGCCGTGTCACTGGCCGTGGGTCTCGCCCTCGACCTGGTCCTGCCGGACTGGGCCGCCGCACTGATCACGGCCGTGGTCCTGGGCGCGCTGGCCTACGCCTTGCGCGGCGCGGCCCGGCCCACGGCGTCCGCGACCCTTCCCGCGCAGGCCGCCGCGCCCGCCGGCCGGTCGGTTCCCGTCCCGCCGGCGCCGTCCGCGCCCCCCACCGCCGGTGTCGTGCCGCCGCGGCCGGAATCCGACCCCGACACGCCCCACCGCCGGGCCTGACCCGCTGCGGGAAGCGGAGCGGGCCGCCCGGCCCGCCCTGTGCCGCGCAACGCCTCGCGTCCGCGGCGCCGGGCCCTGACCGATGTCCCGGGGTGAGGCCGGACGCGCCTCCCGTGGGGTCCGGGGCGCCGTCGAGGACTTCCCGGCACGCCCCTCGGCAGCCGCACCGGCGGAAGCTCCGGCGGCAGCACCCCGAAGTCCCACAGCGCGATGCCCGGCGCGTCCTGCGCGCTCCCGCCCTCCACGAGCAGCACGGGCCCCCGCCCGGGAAGCCGCCGACCGGCGGCGCCTCGGCGGTCACCGCCGTCGTGGAGTCCCGGGCCGGCACGGTTCCACGGCCCGGGTCCTCCCGGCTCAGGCGGTCCGCTGGAGCTGCGGCAGCACCTTGGTGCGGTAGAAGTCGAAGAAGCCGCGCAGGTCGGGGCCGATCTGGTTGACGTAGATCCGGTCGAAGCCCGCGTCGGCGAACCGCCGGAGCTCGGCGACGTGCTCGTCCACGTCGTCGCCGCACACCCGGTTCTGCCGCACCATGTCCTCGGTGACCAGGGTCTGCGCCTGCTCGAAGTGCTTCGGCGACGGCAGTACCTGACCCAGTTCGCCGGGCAGCTGCTCGTTCGCCCACAGCCGGTGCACGGTGCGCACGCACTCGTCACGGTCGGTGCCGTAACAGACCTTGGTGCCGCCGCTGACCGGCTTCCCGCCGCCCCCGCCCTTGCGGTACTGCTCCACCATCGAGGCGTCCGGCATCATCGTGATGTAGCCGTCGCCGACCCGGGCGGCGAGCTTGGTGGCCGCCGGGCCGAAGCCCGATATGTCGATCGGGACGGGCTCGTCCGGCACGGTGTACAGCCGGGCGTTCTCCACCGTGTAGTGCGTGCCGTGGTGGTTGACCTCCTCGCCGGTGAACAGCCGGCGCATCACCTGGATCGCCTCCTCCAGCATCTCCAGGCGCACGTGCGCGGGCGGCCAGGGGTCCCCGAGGATGTGCTCGTTCAGCGCCTCGCCGGTGCCCACGCCGAACCGGAACTCCCCCGGTGACATGACCGCGGCCGTGGCCGCCGCCTGCGCCACCACCGCGGGGTGCGTCCGCACGGTCGGGCAGGTCACCGCCGTCCCCACCGGCAGGGACACCGCCTCGGACAGCGCGCCGATCACCGACCACACGAACGGGCTCTGCCCCTGTTCGTCGTTCCACGGGTGGTAGTGGTCGGAGATCCACAGGGCCTGGAATCCGGCCTGCTCGGCCATCCGCGCCTGCTCGATCAGCTCTGCGGGGCCGTACTGCTCGCACGAGAGGAAATAGCCGTACTCGGGCATGGGGGGCGCCTCCGCGACGTGGGCGTTCGGGTCCCGGGCCGGGTACCCGGGGGGCCGGGCGGAAACCGGCCGGACGTTTGGCGGACCCCGCCGGGGGGACGCGGAAGTCTCCCGACGTACGCGACAGCGCCGGAGGCGAACCGTGAGTCGACCCCGCATTGTGATCGTCGGTGCCGGCTTCGCCGGGTACCGCACGGCCCGGACCCTGTCCCGGCTGGCCAGGGGGCGCGCCGAGATCGTCCTGCTCAACCCCACCGACTACTTCCTGTACCTGCCCCTGCTGCCCCAGGTCGCCGCCGGCGTCCTGGAGCCGCGCCGGGTCACCGTCTCCCTCTCCGGCACGCTGCCGCACGTGAAGCTGGTGCTGGGGGGGTCCGACCGCATCGACCTCGACGCACGACAGGTGCACTACACCGGCCCCGAGGGCGAGAGCGGCACCCTCGACTACGACCGGCTGGTCCTCGCGGCCGGCAGCGTCAACAAGCTGCTGCCGATCCCCGGGGTCGCCGAGCACGCCCACGGCTTCCGCGGCCTGCCCGAAGCCCTGTACCTGCGCGACCACGTCACCCGCCAGGTGGAACTCGCCGCCGCCACCGACGATGCCGAGAAGTGCGCCTCCCGCTGCACCTTCGTCGTGGTCGGCGCCGGCTACACCGGCACCGAAGTCGCCGCGCACGGGCAGCTGTTCACCGACGCGCAGGTCGCCAGGCACCCCATGCGGACCGGGCTGCGGCCGCGCTGGATGCTGCTGGACATCGCCGACCGGGTCCTGCCCGAGCTGGACGAACGGCTCTCCCGCACGGCCGACGCGGTCCTGCGCGAACGGGGCGTGGACGTACGGATGGGCACCTCCGTGAAGGAGGCCACGCACGACGGAGTGCTGCTGACGGACGGGGAGTTCGTCGACACCCGCACCCTGGTGTGGTGCGTGGGCGTGCGTCCCGACCCGCTCGCCGAATCCCTCGGACTGCCCATGGAACGCGGCCGGCTGCTCGTCGACCCGCACCTGCAGGTGCCGGGCCGGCCCGAGGTGTTCGCCTGCGGGGACGCCGCCGCCGTGCCCGACCTGGAGAAGCCCGGCTCGTACACCCCGATGACCGCGCAGCACGCCTGGCGGCAGGGCAAGGTGTGCGCGCACAACGTCGCCGCGTCGTTCGGCGACGGCGAGCGACGCGCCTACCGGCACAAGGACATGGGGTTCGTGGTGGACCTGGGCGGCGTCAAGGCCGCCGCCAACCCGCTCGGCGTGAACCTGTCCGGGCCGGTGGCGGGCGCGGTCACCCGCGGCTACCACCTCGCGGCGATGCCGGGGAACCGGGTCCGGGTGGCCGCCGACTGGCTTCTGGACGCCGTGCTGCCGCGCCAGGCCGTCCAGTTGGGGCTCGTCCGGTCCTGGTCGGTGCCGCTGGACACGGCGTCGCCGGAACTGCCGCGGGTACCGGGCGATCAGGGGCGGCCGGGTTCGGAGCCTGCGAAGGAGCGGTCCGGCGGTGAGCCGGCGAGGAGCCAGCCGGGCGGTGAGCCCGCGAAGGGCCAGCCGGGCGGTGAGCCCGCGAAGGGCCAGCCCGGGGACCGGCCCGCCGTCGCTCCGCCCCCCGACCAGCCGCCGCCCGGTCCCGGCGTCGCGCCCGGCCCCGTCAAGCGAACCGACCGCCCCACCGAAGGAGACTCATGAACACCGGTGAACTCGTCGAGCTCGGCCAGCAGTTGCGGGTGGACAGCGTCCGCGCCGCGGCCGCCGCGGGCTCCGGGCACCCCACGTCGTCGATGTCCGCGGCGGACCTGACGGCCGTGCTGTTCGCCCGCCACTTCCGCTACGACTTCGACCGCCCCGACCACCCGGCCAACGACCGCTTCGTCCTCTCCAAGGGGCACGCCTCACCCTTGATGTACGCCCTTTACAAGGCGGTCGGCGCCATCGACGACGAGGAACTGCTCACCTTCCGCGAGAACGGCAGCCGCCTCGAAGGCCACCCCACCCCGCGCCGGCTGCCCTGGGTCGAGACGGCCACCGGCTCCCTCGGCCAGGGCCTCCCGGTCGGCGTCGGCATCGCGCTGGCGGGGAAGCGGCCGGCCCGCGCCGACCACCGCGTGTGGGTGCTGTGCGGTGACAGCGAACTGGCCGAGGGCTCCGTCTGGGAGGCGGCCGAGCAGGCCGCCTACGAGCACCTGGACAACCTCACGGCGATCGTGGACGTCAACCGGCTCGGGCAGCGCGGCCCCACCCGGCACGGCCACGACCTGGACGCCTACGCCCGCCGCTTCCAGGCCTTCGGCTGGCACACCGTCGAAGTGGACGGCCACGACGTGGACGCCGTCGACCGCGCCTACGGAGAGGCCCTGTCCACCAAGGGCCAGCCCACCGCGATCCTCGCCCGCACCCTCAAGGGCAAGGGCGTCGAGGCGGTCCAGGACCGCGAGGGCCTGCACGGCAAACCGCTGCCCGAGGCCGAGGAGGCCATCGCCGAGCTCGGCGGCCCCCGCGACCTGCGCATCCGGGTGGCGCAGCCGCCCGCCGACGGAACGCCGCCCGCCCCGCACACCGGCCGGCTGGAACTGCCGCGCTGGGACAAGGGCGAGGAGGTGGCCACCCGGAACGCCTTCGGCGAGGCGCTGACCGCCCTCGGCACCGCGCGCGGCGACGTCGTCGTCCTCGACGGGGAGGTCGGCGACTCCACCCGCGCGGAGGCCTTCGCCAAGGAGCACCCCGAGCGTTACGTCGAGTGCTACATCGCCGAGCAGCAGATGGTCGCCGCGGCGGTCGGCATGGCGACCCGCGGCCGCGTGCCGTACGCCGCCACCTTCGCGGCCTTCCTCACCCGCGCCCACGACTTCATCCGCATGGCGTCGGTCAGCGGCTCCGGGATCAACCTCGTCGGCTCGCACGCGGGCGTCGCCATCGGCCAGGACGGTCCCAGCCAGATGGGCCTGGAGGACCTGGCGATGATGCGGGCGGTGCACGGCTCGACCGTGCTGTACCCGTGCGACGCCAACCAGACCGCACGGCTGGTCGCCGCGATGGCCGACCTGGACGGCATCCGCTACCTGCGCACCTCGCGTGGTGCGGGCCCGGTGATCTACGGCCCCGACGAGGAGTTCCCGGTCGGCGGCAGCAAGGTGCTGCGCTCCTCCGGCCGCGACCGGCTCACCCTCGTCGCGGCGGGCGTCACCGTGCCCGAGGCGCTGGCCGCCGCGGAGGCCCTGGCGGAGGAGGACATCGCCGTACGGGTGATCGACCTGTACTCGGTGAAGCCGGTCGACCGGGAGACGCTGCACACGGCCGCCGAGGAGACCGGCTGCCTGATGACGGTGGAGGACCACCACCCGGAGGGCGGCCTCGGGGACGCGGTCGCGGAGGCCTTCGCCGACGGGCGTCCGGTACCGCGCCTGGTACGGCTGGGCGTGCGCACCATGCCGGGGTCGGCCTCCCCGGACGAGCAGCTGCACGCCGCCGGGATCGACGCCGAGTCGATCGCGGCGGCCGGCCGGCTGCTGGTGGGGGAGGCGGTCGTCTCGTGAGCGACGACGGGTCGCGCACCGTACGGGCCGGCCGTCGCCGGGTGGAGATCCACCGGCCGGGGAAGGTGCTCTTCCCCGGCGACGGGGACACCGGGGAGTACACCAAGGACGACCTCGTCGACTACCACCGGGCCGTCGCCCCGTTCATGCTGCCGCACCTGCGGGGCCGCCCGCTGATGCTGGACCGGCGCCCGGACGGCATCGACGGCCCGGCGTTCATGCAGAAGAACACCCCGGACGGCTATCCGGACTGGATCACCCGGGCCGAGGTCGCCAAGGAGGGCGGCACCGTCACGCACACCGTGTGCGACGACACCGCCACCCTCCTCCACCTCGTCGACCAGGCGGTCATCACCCTGCACCGGTGGCTGTCCCGCACCGGCCGGATCGACCGGCCGGACCGGCTGGTCTTCGACCTCGACCCCTCCGGCGACGACTTCGAGGCGGTGCGGAAGGCCGCCCGGCTGCTGGGGGAGCTGCTCGACGAGCTGGACCTGCCCTCGGCGCTGATGACCACCGGGTCCCGGGGACTGCACGTGATCGTGCCGCTGACCGGTGACCACGACTTCGACGACGTACGCGCCTTCGCCCGCGAGGTCGCCGACACCCTCGCCGCCGCCCACCCCGACCGGCTCACCACCGCCGCCCGCAAGAAGGACCGCGGCGACCGGCTCTACCTCGACGTGCAGCGCAACGCCTACGCGCAGACCGCCGTGGCCCCCTGCACCGTCCGCGCCCTGCCCGGCGCTCCCGTCGCCACGCCCGTCTCCTGGGACCAGCTGGACGATCCGGGCCTGCACGCCCGTCGCTGGACCGTCGCCGACGCCGTCGAGCAGGTCCGCACCGACCCGTGGTCGGACCTGCCGCGCCGGGGACGCGTCCTGGGCCCCGCCCGCCGCCGGCTGGCGGCCCTGCGGGGCTGAACGGCGCTCGCACCCCTTCGACCGGGCACGATGCCCGGCCGTGGAGATCGGCCGGGCGCACGGAGGTTTGGCGAACACACTTGCGGCCACACGAAGGGGGAGGTGGCCATGTCGAACACGAAAAACACCGAAGAGTCACAGGATTCACAGGAAACCCAGGACTCACAGGAAACCCACAAGTCGACGGAGAACAGCACAAGCGCCAAACGGCCGGGTCCGATGGAGGTGCTGCGCCAGGCGCGCGGCCAGCTCGCGGAGCTCACCGGGATGGAAGCCGAGTCCGTGTCGTCCTTCGAGCAGACGGAGGAGGGCTGGGCGCTCGAGGTCGAGGTCCTCGAACTCGAGCGGGTGCCCGACACGATGAGCCTGATGGCGAGTTACCAGGTCGAGCTGGACCGGGACGGGCAGCTCACCGGCTACCGGCGGGTCCGCCGCTACGAGCGGGGACGCGCCGACGCGCGCAGGTCCGGCGGCCACTAGGCCGCCCGGCCGGACCCACAACCACACCCACACTCACGGACAAGAAGGGATAGCCGGAATGACAGTCGTACCGGCACAGCAGACCGGCGGTGGAGGCGGCAGCAGCGGCCTCTACGACGTGCTCGAGCTCGTCCTGGACAGGGGGCTCGTCATCGACGCCTTCGTGCGCGTGTCCTTGGTCGGCATCGAGATTCTCAAGATTGACGTCCGTGTCGTCGTCGCGAGCGTCGACACCTATCTCCGCTTCGCCGAGGCGTGCAACCGCCTCGACCTGGAGGCCGGGCCCCGCAAGAGCCCGGGGCTGCCCGAGATCGTCGGGGAGGTCACCGAGTCCGGCGCCCGCGGCAAGTCGAAGGGGGCGCTGTCCGGCGCCGCCGACACCATCTCCGACGCCTTCAAGCAGGCGCGCGAGGGTGGATCCGAGCGTGAGACCGAGTCGCGTCCGCGCACCCGCAAGAGCACCGCCGCCCGTCGCAAGGAGGAGCAGGAGTGAGCACGTACGTCTACGGCATCACGGCGGCGTCGCACCCGTCACTGCCCGAGGGCATGGGCGGCGTCGGTGATCCGTCGCGCCCGGTGCGCATTCTGCGGGCGGGAGAACTGGCGGCCGTCGTCAGCGACGCGCCCGAGGGGCTGCGTCCCAAGCGCAGGGAACTGCTCGCCCATCAGAACGTGCTCAGCGAGATCGGCGCGGCCGGGTGCGTGCTGCCCATGCGCTTCGGGAGCGTCGCCCCGGACGACGACTCCGTCACCGGCGTCCTCGCCGAGCGCGCCGAGCACTACCTGGAGCGGCTGCGCGCGCTGGACGGCCGGGTCGAGTACAACGTCAAGGCCAACCACGTGGAGGACGCCGTCCTGCACCACGTGATGGCCGGAAATCCGGAGATCCGCGGTCTCGCGGAGGCCAACCGCAAGTCCGGTGGCGGTAGTTACGAGGACAAGATCCGGCTCGGCGAGATGGTCGCCGCGGCGGTCAAGGCCAAGGAGTCCGAGGACGGCGCCGCGCTGGAGAGCGCGCTGGAAGGGGTGGCCGACGCCGTCAGCGTGGGCCCCGAGTCCACGGGCTGGCTCGCCAACGTCTCCTACCTGGTGAAGCGGGAGACGGCGGAGGAATTCCTGTCCGCGGTGGAGCGGGTCCGCAAGGACATGCCCCACCTCGAGGTGCGTCTGAACGGCCCGCTGCCGCCGTACAGCTTCGTCGAGCCCGGCCCGGCCGAGCCGGCGGGCACCGCGGCCGGCGGAACGGACACCGAAGTGGGGTGAGGACATGGGCCTGATCTCGGAGGTGCTGCTGCTGCCGTTCGCGCCGGTACGCGGCAGCGGCTGGGCCATCAGGCAGGTGCTGAAGGAAGCGGAACGCATCTACTACGACCCCGCCACGATCCGTGCCGAACTGGCCCGGCTGGAGGAGCGGCTGGAAGCCGGGGAGATCAGCGAGGAGGAGTTCGACCGTCAGGAGGACGAACTCCTCGACCGGCTGGAGACCGCGACGCGCACGGGCGCGGGTGCGGGGGATGGGACGGCAGGACAGTGAATCGAACGGGACTGGGCCTCGCGATCGGGGCCGGATATCTCCTCGGACGGACCAAGAAGCTGAAGATGGCACTCGCCGTCGGCGGCTTGGTGGCGGGCAAGAAGCTGAACCTCAGCCCGCGCATGGTCGCCGACCTGGTGTCCCAGCAACTGCGGGACAATCCGCAGTTCAAGGAGATCGGCGACCAGCTCCGCGGTGAGCTGCGGGGCGTCGGCAAGGCCGCTTCCGGCGCGCTGGTCGAGCGGCAGCTCGACTCCCTCGCCGGCCGGCTGCACGGCCGTACCGCCGACATGCGCGACCGGCTGGCGGGCCGGGGTCCGAAGGACGACGCCGACGGGGAGGACGCCGAGGACGCCGAGGCGGCCGAGGCGGAGGACCGGGAGGCGCCGGACGAGGACGAGCCGGCCCCCGAGCGGCCGGCCAAGAAGGCGGCGGCCAAGAAGGCGCCGGGGAAGAAGGCCGCCTCCGCGAAGAAGACGGCGGCGAAGAAGACGGCCCCCGCGAGGAAGACGGCGGCGAAGAAGACCGCCGCCGCGGCCCGCGGCGCCCGCTCCCGCACCGCGAAGGGAGGCGGTGAGTGATGGCCGAGACCCTCGGAAGGGCCGGCTCCGCCGCACGGAACGGCGCGTCGAAGAACCCGCTCGCCGACGTGGCCCACAGCGAGGCCGCCGACCGGCTCAAGGCCGAACTGCAGGACTACCTCGCGGCCCAGGCCACCCGGCTGCTGACCGGCCTCGGCCACAAGCTCGGCGAGACCACGAACAAGCTCAACGACATCGCCGAGGGCAACAGCCCGGGCTTCGCCAAGCTCGCCCTCGACGGCGGCCGCAAGATCGCGGAGGGCAAGGGCCCGCTGCGCAGCGCCGTCGAACTCGGAGCCTCACGGGCCAAGGACAACGTGATGGGCGCGCTGAAGGGGCTGGGCGGAGGCAAGGACAAGGGCAAGCGCAAGAAGTCCGCCGGCCAGAAGCCCACCGTCATCATGGAGTACATCGATGTCGGGGTCCCGCTGCGCACGGCGTACGACCAGTGGACCCAGTACCAGGACTTCAGCACCTTCGCCAAGGGCGTCAAGAGCGCCAACAAGTCCGACGAGACCACCTCGGACTGGCAGGCGAAGATCTGGTGGTCCAACCGCAGCTGGAAGGCGAAGACCACCGAGCAGGTCCCCGACGACCGCATCGCCTGGTCCTCGGAGGGCGCCAAGGGCACGACGAGAGGCGTCGTCTCCTTCCACCGTCTCGCCGACAACCTCACCCGGGTCCTGCTGGTCATCGAGTACTACCCCTCGGGCCTCTTCGAGAAGACGGGCAACATCTGGCGCGCCCAGGGCCGCCGCGCCCGGCTCGACCTGAAGAACTTCGCCCGCTTCATCACCCTCAAGGGCGAGGCCCAGGACGGCTGGCGGGGCGAGATCCGCGACGGCGAGGTCGTCCGCAGCCACGAGGACGCCCTCGCCGAGGAGGAAGACGAGGGCCCCTCCGAGGAGGAGAACGAGGCTCCCTCGGACGAGGCCGAGGAGGAGCCCGAGGACGAGTACGAGGCCGAGGAAGAGCCCGAGGACGAGTACGAGGCCGAGGACGAAGCCGGCACGGAACCCGAGGAGGAGTACGAGCCGGAGTCCGAGGAGGAAGGAGCCGAGGGGACCGAGGACGAAGGAGCCGAGGAAACCGAAGAGCCCGAGGGGTCCGAGGACGGGTACGAGGAGGACGAGTACCCGGAGGACGAGTACCCGGAGGACGAGGACGAGGCTGAGTACGAGGACGAGGACGAGCAGCCCGAAGGCCGGAGCCGCCGATGACGACCCCCAGCCGGCTTCCCGAGCCGTACGGCCAGGGCAGCGGCGCCAATCTCGCCGACATCCTGGAAAGGGTGCTCGACAAGGGCGTCGTGATCGCGGGTGACATCCGCATCAACCTGCTGGACATCGAACTCCTCACCATCAAACTGCGGCTCGTCGTCGCCTCCGTCGACAAGGCGAAGGAGATGGGGATCGACTGGTGGGAGTCCGACCCGGCGCTGTCCTCGCGCGCCCGGCGCGACGAACTGGCCAGGGAGAACGCGGAGTTGCGTGAACGGCTGGCCCGGCTGGAGGAACTGGGGCTGGAGCCCCGCCGCGCACAGGAGGAGGGTCCGTGACCGGACTGCGGTACGTCTACGCGGTCTGCCGCCCCTACGGCACACCGCTCCAGGCACAGCTGACCGGGGTCGGAGGCGATCCGCCCCGGCCGCTGCCCCACCACGGTCTGGTGGCGGTCGTCAGCCACGTGCCCGAGGCGGACTTCGCCGAGGAACCGCTGCGCGCGCACCTGGAGGACCTCGACTGGCTGACCGCGGTCGCCCGCGCCCACCAGGGCGTGATCGACGCGCTCACCACCGTCACGACCCCGCTGCCGCTGCGGCTCGGCACCGTGTTCCGCGACGACAGCGGCGTACGGACCATGATGGAGGAGCGCGAGGAGAGCTTCCTGCGCGTCCTGGACCGGCTGGAGGGCCGGGTCGAGTGGGGCGTCAAGGTCTACGTCGAGCCGGACCGGACGCCGGAGGCCTCCGCCGCGCCCGTGCCGAAACCGGCGTCCGGCCGGGAGTACCTGCGTCAGCGGCGCATGCGGACGAAGTCGCAGGACGATCTGTGGCAACGGGCCGAGGCGTTCGCGACCCGGCTGCACGAGACCCTCTCCGGGGCCGCCGAGGACTCCCGGCTGCACGCACCGCAGAATCCCGCGCTCTCCGGCGCCTCCGGGCGCAACGTGCTCAACGCCGCCTACCTGGTGCCCCGCACGGAGTCCGAGGAGTTCGTGGAGAAGGTGGACCGCACCAAGGACGGCGAGCCCGGAATACGGGTCGAGCTCACCGGTCCGTGGGCGGCCTACTCGTTCGCCGGTGAGGAGAGCGCCGGGGAGGAGGGCCCGTGACCGTCGTCGAACGCCGCGAGATAGCCCTGGTGGACCTGCTCGATCGGCTGCTGGCCGGCGGGGTCGTCATCAAGGGGGACATCACGCTGCGCATCGCGGACGTCGACCTGGTCCGCATCGACCTCAACGCGCTCATCAGCTCCGTGAACGCGCGGGTCCCCTCGCCCTTCGAGGACTCGCCGTGACGGCCGCGCCCGACGGCGAGCGGCACGTCGAGCCGCACGACAGCCGCCGCAGGAGCCTGGACCTGGAGCCGGACACGGTCGAACGCGACCTGATCAAGCTGGTGCTCACCGTCGTGGAACTGCTGCGCCAGCTCATGGAGCGGCAGGCGGTGCGCCGGTTCGACGAGGGGGACCTGAGCGAGGAGCAGGAGGAGCGGATCGGGCTCACCCTCATGCTGCTCGAGGACCGCATGGCGGAACTGCGGAACCGCTACGGACTGCGGCCCGAGGACCTGAACCTGGACCTCGGACCGCTCGGACCGCTGCTTCCCCGGGACTGACCCCGGGACCGGTCCCCGGGGACCGGTCCCGGGGACCCCGCCGTCACCTCACCGGCGTGGTCCGCGCCTCCACGCGGCAGAGGACCTCCCCGTGCAGCACGCTGAACCAGCCGTCGTCCCGGGCGCCCCATTCCCGCCACGCCCCGGCCACGTCCCGCAGCCGCTGCCGGGTGGCGTGGCCGCCGTCGACCGCCCGCCGGGCATAGGCCGACGCCACCGTGCGGTCCGCCCACAGGCCGCTCCACCAGGCCCGCTCCCCGGCGGTCGAGAAGGTCCAGGTGCCCGAGGTCGCGGTGACGTCCGTGAAGCCCGCGGCGAGCGCCCAGGACTTCAGCCGCCGTCCGGCGTCCGGCTCGCCCCCGTTGGCCCGGGCCACCCGCCGGTAGAGGCCGAGCCAGTCGTCCATGCCCGCCGACGGGGGGTACCAGGTCATCGCCGCGTAGTCCGAGTCCCGTACGGCGACGAACCCGCCCGGCCTGGTCACCCGCCGCATCTCGCGCAGCGCCCCCACCGGATCGCCCACGTGCTGGAGCACCTGATGGGCGTGGACCACGCAGAACGTGTCGTCCGGGAAGTCCAGCGCGTGCACGTCCCCCACCAGGAAGTCGGTGTTCGCCAGCCCCCGCTCGCCGGCCGCCGCCCGGGCCCGCTCCAGGATCCCCGGATCCCGGTCGAGACCGGTGACGTGCCCGTCGGGGACGAGCCCCGCCAGGTCGGCGGTGACGGTGCCGGGCCCGCACCCGACGTCGAGGATCCGCATGCGGGGCTCGAGGACCCCGAGGAGGTACGCCGCCGAGTTCTCGGCGGTCCGCCAGGTGTGCGAGCGCAGCACCGATTCGTGGTGGCCGTGCGTGTAGACGGCGGTCTCCCGCGTTTCCGGCATGACGAGCCCACCCCTTCCACTCTCGTAGGAGGGCGCTCACGCTACGCCCCCCGGCCGCATCGTGAGATATGCGTCTCGCATTCTGGTACAGCCTTGCCGGAAACCGTTTGCCGCCTGCGCCGACGACCCCGCACAATCCCGTCATGGGTCATCTGGAAGCCGCGCACCTCGAGTACCACCTCCCCGACGGGAGGGCGCTGCTGGGCGATGTCTCCTTCCGGGTGGGGGAGGGGGCCGTCGTGGCCCTCGTCGGCCCCAACGGCGCGGGCAAGACCACCCTGCTGCGCCTCCTCTCCGGCGAGCTGAAGCCGCACGGCGGTTCCGTCACCGTCACCGGCGGCCTCGGCGTCATGCGCCAGTTCGTCGGCTCCGTACGGGACGGGACGACCGTGCGCGACCTGCTGGTCTCCGTGGCGCAGCCCAGGATCCGCGAGGCCGCCCGCGCCGTCGACGCCGCAGAGCACGCGATCATGACGGTCGACGACGAGGCCGCCCAGCTGGCGTACGCGCAGGCCCTCGCCGACTGGGCCGAGGCGCGCGGGTACGAGGCCGAGACGCTGTGGGACATCTGCACCACGGCCGCGCTGGGCGTGCCGTACGAGAAGGCGCAGTGGCGCGAGGTCCGCACCCTCTCCGGGGGCGAACAGAAGCGCCTGGTCCTCGAGGCGCTGCTGCGCGGCGCCGACGAGGTGCTGCTGCTCGACGAGCCGGACAACTACCTCGACGTGCCCGGCAAGCGCTGGCTGGAGGAACGGCTCGCCGAGACCCGCAAGACCGTCCTCTTCGTCTCCCACGACCGCGAACTCCTCGCCCGCGCCGCCCAGAAGATCGTCTCCCTGGAACCGGGTCCCGCGGGCGCCGACGCATGGGTGCACGGCGGCGGCTTCGCCACCTTCCACCAGGCCCGGCGGGAACGCTTCGCCCGCTTCGAGGAACTGCGCCGCCGCTGGGACGAGAAGCACGCCCAGCTGAAGAAGCTGGTCCTGACGCTGCGTCAGGCCGCCGAGAACAGCCCGGACATGGCGTCCCGCTACCGCGCCGCCCAGACCAGGCTGCGCAAGTTCGAGGAGGCGGGACCGCCGCCGGAGCCCCCGCGCGAGCAGGACATCAGGATGCGCCTCAAGGGCGGCCGCACCGGAGTGCGCGCCGTCACCTGTGAGCGGCTCGAACTCACCGGTCTGATGAAACCCTTCGACCTGGAGGTCTTCTACGGCGAACGGGTCGCGGTGCTCGGCTCCAACGGCTCCGGCAAG
Organism: Streptomyces sp. 12E; assembly: GCF_055633275.1. NCBI lineage: Bacteria > Bacillati > Actinomycetota > Actinomycetes > Kitasatosporales > Streptomycetaceae > Streptomyces > Streptomyces sp. 12E. Next base: position 6,267,079 of record NZ_JBVNCJ010000001.1, read on the forward strand.
TCCCACTTCCTGCGCCTGCTCGCCGGCGACGACGTGGCCCACACCGGGAACTGGAGACTCGGCGCGCGCGTGCTGCCAGGCCACTTCGCGCAGACCCACGCCCACCCCGAACTGCTGGGCCGCACCCTCCTGGACATCCTGTGGGCCGAACACTCCCAGGACCGGGGCGCCGCCATGTCACGCCTGCGCCGGTACGAACTGACCCAGCAGGCCGAGCAGACCTTCGACCGCCTCTCCGGCGGCCAGCAGGCCCGCTTCCAGATCCTGCTCCTGGAACTCCAGGGCGTCACGGCCCTGCTCCTCGACGAGCCCACCGACAACCTCGACCTGGAATCGGCCGAAGCCCTCCAGGAAGGCCTGGAGGGCTTCGAGGGCACGGTCCTCGCCGTCACCCACGACCGCTGGTTCGCCCGTTCCTTCGACCGCTTCCTGGTCTTCGGCAGCGACGGCCGTGTCAGGGAGACCTCCGAACCGGTCTGGGACGAACGCCGGGTGGAGCGAGTGCGCTAGGGGACCGCGGGTCACTTCCAGCGCAGCAGCGCGCCCAGTCCGCCGGTCGGCGCGTCGTCCCGCGCGGCCGGGGCGGCGGCCACCGACAGCGCGGGCGCGTCCGTCGCGACCGCGGACCGGATCAGCGCGTCGTCCGCCCGCGCCGCCCAGGAGTTCTGCTCGCCGAGCACCTTCAGGTCCGTACGCCGCACCGCCAGCTGGTCCGGATCCTCACCGATCCACACCTCGCGGTGCGCGTCGGCCGAGTCCGGCCGGATCAGCAGCTCGTCGATCCGGTGCTCGCGCGCGGCCTCGACCAGCGCCGGCACGCCCTCCACGGCGCCCGTGCGGCCCTCGTCGTCGGGGCTGCGGGCGGCGAGGAACCGCTCCAGCTCCGCCGCGGCCCGGTCCCGGACGTGATCCGCGCGGATCCGCTCCACGTCCTCGTCGAGCAGCCTGCTGCCGGCCCCGTGCGAGGCCTCGACCACCAGGCCGTGCAGCCGCTGCGGCAGCCGTTCCCGCACGGAGCGCTGCTCACGGTCGTCACCGACGAGGATCAGCAGATCGGCGCCGGTCTCCTCGTGGCAGACGGCGAGCGCGTCGGCGATCTCCGCGGCGTTGTGCTCCCAGGTGTTCTCCACCCGCAGCTGGAAATGGCGCTCCGACCAGTCGACGGAACCGGTCCGGTGCAGCGGCCACTGCCGCCCGGTGACACCGCCGACGTCGTCCCGGCCGAGCGCGCTGCGCAGCTCGAAGTCCGCGCCCCTGCGGTCGACGTAGGCGACGATGCACACCGGGTCCTCGCCGGCCAGCTCCAGCAGGGGCGCGACCCTGGGCAGCGGCGCCCACTCGGCCCGGTCGCGCTGCGGGGACCGGGCCAGCGGCGGGTCGAGCACCACCTCGCCGTCCCGGGCGAACAGCGCGCGGCCGTGCGGTTCGCTGGAGTGCCGCAGATCCTCCAGCGCCCGGCGCACCGCCCGGCAGGTCGCCTCGTCCGCCCCCTGTTCGGCCAGCTCGCCGGCCAGCGCCTGGGCCTTCAGCCGTCGTTCCTGGGGGGTGTGCTCCGTGTGCCGGGAGGTGTCGACGTAGACGGAGGCCCAGGGGCCGGGACGTTCGTAGAGTGGATGCAGGAAAGCGAGTTCCATGGCTCCCTCCCGGTTGCCGTTCGGGGTAGTGCTTGTGCCGGCCGGGCGGGTACCCGGACCACATGAACGCACACGACGAGCGGGGTGCCACGATGACCGGAGTCGAGCCGGACCGCCTGGACGACCAGCAGCTCATGAAGGAGCTGGAGACCATCCACCGCACGCGCCACGACACACTGCTGTACGGCTCCAACGGCGCGCTGCGCGCCCACAACGAGCGGATGGCGCAGCTGGAGGGCGAGTACCTGCGCCGCAACCCGCACCGCCCGGTGGCCCCCGGCCGCACACGCGAAGGCGCCCGGGAACGGGGCGCCGCGGACACCGCGACACCCACGACCCCGGGCACCTGACCGGCCTTCGGCCTACGAGTCCGTCTCCGCCTCGAACACCTTCAGGTAGGTCTCGCAGAAGGCCTCGAGGTCGTCCGGCTTGCGGCTGGTGACCAGCTTGTTCGACCCGTGGTCGCACACCTTCACCTGCTCGTCGACCCAGGTGGCGCCGGCGTTGCGGAGGTCCGTCCGCAGGCTGGGCCAGCTGGTCAGCACCCGGCCGCGGACCACGTCGGCCTCGACCAGGGTCCAGGGGGCGTGGCAGATCGCGGCGACCGGCCGGCCCTGTTCGAAGAAGTCCCGCACGAACGCGACGGCCTTGTCGTCCATGCGCAGGAAGTCGGGGTTGGCCACCCCGCCCGGCAGCACCAGCCCGCCGAAGGAGTCCGCGGACGTCTCGCCGACGACCTCCTGCACGGGGAAGGTGTCCGCCTTGTCGAGATGGTCGAACGCCTGGATCTTCCCCGGACTCGTCGACACGAGCACGGGTTCGTGACCGGCGTCCACGGCCGCCTGCCACGGCTCGGTCAGTTCCACCTGCTCCACGCCCTCGGGCGCGGTCAGGAATGCGATGCGCATGATGCCCTCACGTCCTTTCGTTCAGTTGTTCCCGTCCGGCCGCGCACGGCTGATGTCGGCCGACGCCGAGCCGGACTCCCGTGCCTCGGCCAGGTCGCCGAGGCTCACAAGGCCGACCGGCAGACCGCCCTCGACCACCGGGATCCGGCGGACCGCGTGCTCACGCATCAGGGCGACGGCTGAGGACACCGGATCGTCCGGGGCGAGCGTCAACGGGTCCGGCGTGCACACCGATCCCACGCTCACCCCGAGCGGGTCCGCGCCCCGGGCGACCGCGCGGACGGTGATGTCGCGGTCGGTGAGCACGCCGACGACCCGCTGTCCGTCGGCCACCACCACGTCTCCGATGTTCTGGGTGCGCATCAGCTGCGCCGCCTCGACGATCGAGGCGTCCGGGCGCACGGCGACCACGCCCGGGGTCATCACGTCCTTGACGGACTCGGCCATGACCGGGGCCCTCCCTCCGATCCCGGCCGCCGGGGCGCCGAGGGCCGGCCTCGGCGCCCCGGCGGCCCGGCTCACGCGGTCTCCGTCTGCCGGGCCCGGGTCAGCGCCTCGGCCAGCTCCTGGACGCTGCCGTAGCGGTCCTTGTGCGGCAGCCGCTCCAACGCCTCGATGAGCGCGTCGGGCGCGTACCGCCGGTCCAGGGCGCGCGTCAACTCGCGCGGTCCCGCGGGGAACGCCCCGCGGCCCAGGATCCTGGCCAGTTCCAGCCGCACCGACTCCAGTGACGTCGGACCGCGGCCCGGCGTCACCGGGCCGCGCGCGACCTCGGGGTCGTCGTCGGCGAACGGCTCCGGGTCGTGCCACTCCTCGGTGCGGGTGGGGTGCCCGGACCGCAGCAGACCCTGCAGTTCGTGCTTCATCTCGTCGTCGCGGTGGACGCTGAGCCGGTCGCTGCCTCGCTGCATGTCTCCCTCCAGATCCTTCGGGGTCCGCACCGCGTACCCGAGGAGCGGAGGGCGACACGGGGTTCGTGCGCCGGATCGCCGCGGCCCGGGGTTTGGCCGCCGGAGAGCGGGAGACCCGCACCCGCACCCGCACGCCCCCACGCGCCTCCCGGAAAGGACAGGCCATGGCGGTGCTCGCCGTGCTCATCCCGCCCCTCATGCTCGGCGCGATCCTGATGCTGGGCCGCTACGAGGATTTCGTGCTGCCGCCCGCACCGCCCGAGGCAGACCCGGCCGAAGCCCCGCTGGGGAGTTTGGGGCGGTGAAACGGGGGCAGGCGCAGCCCCAGTGCTTCGGACAGGAGGCACGTCCGTGGAGGCGGTGTCGCGCCGCTCCGGGCGTACCCGCTCCCGCCGGTGCGCTCGCCACGGTGACCGTCCGTACCCGAGCACCCCCGAGGGAGCTGCGACGCGCCATGCCGATCCGAGCGACCGCGAAACACCCGCACGACGACGCCCCCGACACCGCGGACGCCTTCCGCAGGCTCGCCGCACTGCCTCCCGGGCCGGAGCGGGACGCGCTCCGCGACGAGATCGTCGAGGCCTGGCTGCCCATGGCCGGTCGCCTCGCCGGACGCTTCCGCAGCCGCGGCGAGAACTACGACGACCTGTACCAGGTGGCCGCGCTCGGCCTGGTCAAGGCCGTCGACCGGTACGACCCCGAACTCGGCAACGCGTTCGAGAGCTACGCCGTGCCGACCGTCACCGGCGAGATCAAGCGGCACTTCCGCGATCACATGTGGGCCCTGCACGTACCGCGCCGGGTCCAGGAGCTGCGCAACCGCGTCCGGCACGCTTCCCAGGACCTGTCCCGGACCACCCCCGGCCGCCGGGCGACCGTGGCCGAGATCGCCGAGCACACCGGTCTGAGCGAGGAGGAGGTCCGGACCGGACAGGAGGCGCTGGAGAGCTTCGCCGCGCTGTCCCTGGACGCCGAACTGCCCGGCAGCGACGACGGCTACTCGCTGGGCGACGCGCTCGGCGCGCCCGACCCGGCGCTGGACACCGTGGTCGACCGCGAGGCCGTCAAGGAACGGCTGGCCGCGCTGCCCGAGCGGGAGCGGACCATCCTCTACATGCGGTTCTTCGGCGACATGACGCAGCGCAGCATCGCCGAGGAGCTGGGCATCTCGCAGATGCACGTCTCCCGCCTGATCAGCCGCTGCTGCGGCCGGGTGCGGGAGCAGGTCATGCGGGACGACGACGAGACGTAGCGGTCCTTCACCCGCACGGGCGAGCCCGGTCCCGCCAATGGTGTCCGGCGGCGGGCGGCGCGGCGGTGACGGGGCTGTGATGGCTGTGGGGCGTGACCGCACGCCGTGCCCCGCCGTCGCTCGAAGGAGCCCGCACCATGCGCCGCACCGCCCGTGCCCTGTCCCTCGCCACCGTCACCGGTGCCGCCCTCGTGGCGCTCGCACCGGCCGTGTTCGCGGGCACCTCTCTGGACGAGGAGGCCTCCTGGGGCACCGCCTCCCACACCCCATGCCCGGAACCGGAGGAAGGCGCGTGGGAGGCGGACGCCCTCGAACCCGCCGGGCCGGAGGCGGCCGCACCGAAGCGCGCGGCCCCGGACGGACCCGACGCCGAATCCGACGCCGGCCTCGGTCCCGAGGGCCTCGAGGGTTTCGAGGGGCTCGAGGCGGAGATCCCCGCCCCCGGGGAACCCGGGGAACTCAAGGGCCCCGAGGACTCCGAGGACTCCGAGGACTCCGAGGACTCCGAGGAAAGCGACCCCGAGGAGAGCGACCCCGCCGAACCCGGGGCCGTCGGACCGAAGGCCCTGAAGCCCGGGCCCACCGCATACGAGCCCTCCGCGTACAGACCGCCCGCCCCCGAGCCCACCGGGCCGAAAACCACCCCCTGCGCCAGTGCCCCCGCGTACCAGGGCGTCCACGCGGGCGGGGGTGGCGCCTTCACCGACTCCGTGCCCGCGCTGGTCGCCGGCGGGCTGCTGATCGCGGGCGCGCTCGCCGCCGCCGCGCACCGTGTGCACCGGGACCGGACCACCGGCACGGACGGTTGACGTCGGACGCCCGCGCCGTGCGCGGCGCGCCCCGCCCCGGCACCCATGGCACGCGGCACGCTGGGTACTGACTGGCCCAAGGGATGCCGTCCGGGGCGCGGGCGGACGCCACGGCACCGGCACCAGGGACTGCGCGGAGGTAGGGATGCGGCGGACGGACCCGGAAGGTCACGGCCCCGTCCGGTTCGGGCCGGTGCTCCCCGAGGACGGGCTCCCCGTCCTGCCCGAGCTGTCCGCCGTGCTCGCCGCCGCGGCCTCCCGCGCCGCCGCCGAACCGGTCGGCGGCGGGCCCGCCCTGCTGGACGCGGCCTGCGGCTACGGCGACCGGCGCGGACTGCCGGCCGCCCCCGACCGGGTGGCCGTCGCCCCCGGCGCGCCCGCCCTGCTGGTGGCGCTGACCGCCGCCCTCGGCGGCGACGTCCTGGTGCCCCGGCCCTGCGCCGCCTGGTGGGTCCCCTACGCCCGCCTGCTCGGCCGCCCCGCCTTCCCCGTGCCGACCCCGACAGAGAACGGTGGCGTCCCCGACCCGTACGCCCTGCTGGAGACCGTGCGCCGGCTGCGGGCCGAGGGCGGCGACCCGCGCCTGCTGGTGCTCTCCGTCGCCGACGACCCCACCGCCGGCGTCACCCCGCCCGAGCTGCTCCACGAGACCCTGGAGGCCGCCGTCGCCGAGGGGCTCCACCTGGTCAGCGACGAGACCTGGCGCGACACCCTGCACGACCCGCACGACACCGTGCTGCTCAGCCCCGCCGAGATGCTGCCCGACCGGGTCACCGTCGTCACCGACCTGGCCGGCGCCCTGCTCCCGCCGGGCTGGCCGGCGGCGGTGGCCCGCTTCCCGGCGGGGGAGGAGGGGAACGCGCTCCACGCGCGCGTGCTCGACGTGCTCACCGCGCTCGACGCGTGCGTCGCCGCACCCGTCGCCGCCGCGGCGGCCTACGCGCTGTCCGAGCCGGAACCGGTCACCGCGCGCGTCGCCGGCACCGTACGCCTGCACGCGCGCGTCGCCGCCGCCGCGCACCACGCCGTCGTCGCCGCGGGCGCCCTCGCCCGGCCCCCCTGCTGCGGCCGGCACCTGTACGTCGACCTCACCCCCCTGGCCCCCGCGCTCGACGCGCACGGCATCGGCGACGCCCAGGAGCTGGAGGACTTCCTCACCATCCGGCTCGGCATGCCCGCACCGGGTGGCCACCGCTTCGGCGACGATCTCGAAGCACCGCGCGTACGGCTGTCCACCGCCCCCTTGCTGGGCGACACCGCCGAACTGCGCGCGGAAGGCCTGAGCTCACCCGCGCCCCTGGAACTGCCGCAGGTGCGAAGCGCGCTGTCCCGGCTGACAGCGGTCCTCGACGAGCTCCGTGACGGCGCCGGCCGGCGACGGGAGTCCCCCCGGTGACGCGGCACCCCGGACCGGCCGTGAGGACGGCCGCCCCGGATCCGGTTCCCGGGTCCTGACGTGACCGGATCCCGCCGTCGCCGGGACCGTCGTCGCCGGGGCCTGCTCACCCCGCCGCCGTCCCCCGCATCCGCCGCCACAGGCCCGGCGCCACGCTGATCAGCACCGTCAGCACGATCGCCGCCAGCACGCCCTGCCACGGCTCGGCGAACAGCGAACCGCCGAGCACACCGATCAACTGGTACGTCGCCGCCCAGGCCAGACAGGCCGGCAGATTGCCCCGCACGAAGCGCCGCACCGGCCACTTCGCGACCAGACAGGCCAGCATCACCGGCAGCCGCCCGGCCGGGACCAGCCGGGACAGCACCAGCACCGCCACCCCGTGGTCGGCGAGCTTCTCCTGCGCCTGGGCCAGCCGGTCCTCCGGGGCGCGCTCCCGGATCGCCTCCAGCCAGCGCGAGCCGTTCCTCGACCTCATCCCGCGCCGCCCCAGCCAGTACAGCGCCACGTCCCCGAGGAACGCCGCCAGCGACGCCGTCACGAACACCAGCGCCATCGAGAACGGCGCCGCCCGGTGGAAGGCGACCACGGCCGCCGAACTGACCAGCGCGCCCGTCGGTACCACCGGCACCAGCGCACCGATCAGCACCAGCAGGAACAGCGAGGGGTAGCCGACGGCCTGCTGGGTGAACTCGGGCGCCACGGCGGGCAGGGCCGCCGACGACAGCGACGCGCCGGCCGCCTGGCCCGGGGCGGCGGGAAGTATCACCGCGCGACCTCCAGGCGCACGCGCTCCCCGTGCCCCAGCCGGTGCACCGACGCTCCGGGCGCGTGCCGGGCCGCCTGCCGCTCGAACTCGTGCCCCGGCGCGTGGAACTCGTGCGGGCGCACGGCGTCCATCCCGATCGGCCAGTACGTGCCGTAGTGCACCGGCACCGCGCTGGACGCCCCCAGCCGGGCCAGCGCCTCGGCCGCGCGTCCCGCGTCCAGGTGCCCCTCGCCCAGGTACGGCCCCCAGCCGCCCACCGGGAGCAGCGCCACGTCGACCGGCCCGACCTCCTTGGCCATCTCGTCGAACAGACCGGTGTCCCCGGCGAAGTACGTCCGCGCCTCGCCCTCCAGGACGTAGCCGAGGGCGGGGGAGCGGTGCGGCCCGACCGGCAGCCGCCGCCCGTCGTGGCGCGCGGGCACGGCCCGTACGACCAGGCCGCCGACCCTCGTCACATCGCCGGGCGCCACCTCGCTCATCTCGAGGTGGGCGAGCCGGCGCAGCCCCGGCACGGCGCGCCGCGCGCCCCGGGGCACGAGCAGGCGCGTGCCCGGCGCGAGCCGGGCCAGCGACGGCAGGTGCAGATGGTCGGCGTGCAGATGGGAGACCAGGGCCACGTCCGCCTGCCGGGCCTCGGCCGGCGGCACCGCGCCGCGTCGGCGCCGCAGGTGGGCGAACCGGCGGGCGAACAGGGGGTCGGTGAGCACCCGCGTGTGCGAGTCCTCGACCGTGCAGGTGGCGTGCCCCCACCACGTGACCTCCACCGCCACCTTCGCGCCTCCCTCGTGCGACTCCCCGAAGCCTACGCGCAGGAGTAGGGTCGGCGGCGAGAACCGGGGGCGAGGGGCGCCGCGGGGCCGGTGCGGGGGACGGGGACCGCGAGTACGACGCCGCTGGGGGAACCGGGCGCCGGTCCCTTCCCGGCGGACTCCCGCGGCCGGCACGCCGGGTGCGCCCGCCGGGCCGCCGGACACGGCCGCGTGGTGGCCCGCGAACTCCTCGCACGGGGTACGGGCACCGCGCCCCGACCACCGCGTGCCGCGGGACGGAGTGCGGTCCGGGACCGGCCCGTCCGTGGCGCGGGGGAGGCGGTGGGCCGTGCGGAACCGTCGTACGGCGCGGCGACGAAGGCCCGTGTGCTCCGGCGGCCTTCGCCGCCGACGGCCTGGGCGGGCGGCAGCCGAGCAGCCGCCGGCCCGTACGACGGGGACGGAACGCCTCGTTCGGCCGTTGTGACAGGGTGGGAGACGGGCCAGGTCGGCCGGGACGTGAGGTGTGCGGGCGTGGATGGCGGGCGGTGGCGACGGGTCGCCAGTCAGATCGGGCGGAGCGTCGCCGTGTGGGCGGTCTCCACGCTCACCATGCTGCTGCTCGCCGGCATCCTGCCCGACTTCCGGCTGCGCTCGGCCGACGGCGACAGCGCCACGGACATCGCGGTCACCGCCGCCTTCGGCGCCGGCGCCTTCGGTCTGCTCTCCGCCCTGGTCTGGCCGCCGCTGGTGCGCCTGCTGCTGCTCGTGCCGGCGCTCGTCCTGGGCCTGCTGGTGTTCTTCCTCAACGGCGCCCTGCTGTGGCTGGCCCTGCACGTCACACCGGTCGAACGGGGCGCCGCCGCACCGGAGACGGCGGTCGTGGTCGCCGCCGTCATGTCCGCGGTCGCCTCCGCCACCGGCGCCGCCCTCGCGGTGCGCGACGACGACGCCTACCGCCGCCGCCTCTACCGCCTCGCCCATCGCAGACGGGGCTCCGCCCCGCCCTGCCCCGCCACCCCCGGCACCGTCTTCCTGCAACTCGACGGCGTCGGCCACGACATCCTGCTGCACGCCGTCGGCAAGGGACTGATGCCCACCGTCGCCCGCTGGCTCGGCACCGGCACCGGCGGCGACCGCCCCTCCCACCGCCTCACCCCCTGGCGCACCGACTGGTCCAGCCAGACCGGCGCCAGCCAGCTCGGCATCCTGCACGGCAGCAACCACGACGTCCCCGCCTTCCGCTGGTACGAGAAGGCCCGCCGCGAGGTCATGGTCTGCAACCGGCCCACCAGCGCCGCCGAACTCCAGGCCCGCGCCATCGAATACTCCGGCCACGCCGGACTGCTCGCCGTCGACGGCGCCAGCCGCGGCAACCTCTTCAGCGGCGGCGCCGACGAACAGGCCCTGGTGCTCTCCATCGCCACCCGCCGGCGCGGCCCGGCGGCCCGCTCCCGCGCGGGCTACTTCGCCTACTTCTCCGACCCCGCCAACGCCGTCCGCACCGCGCTGTCCTTCGTCGCCGAGGTGGGCCGGGAGATCGGCCAGTCCACCCGGGCCCGGTTCCGCGGGCAGCGCCCGCGCGTCTCGCGCGGCGGGCTCTACCCGTTCGTGCGGGCCTTCGCGACCGTCGTCGAACGGGACGTCGTGGTCGCCGCCGTGACGGGCGACCTGCTGGCCGGCCGCACCGCCGTCTACGCGGACCTGGTGGCCTACGACGAGGTCGCCCACCACTCCGGGCCCGTCGGCCGGGACACCGAGAAGGTCCTCCAGCGCCTCGACCGCGCCCTCGCCCTGATCGAGAACGTCGCCGAGCACGCCCCCCGCCCGTACCGGATCGTCGTCCTCTCCGACCACGGGCAGAGCCCCGGCGAGACCTTCCGCTCCCGCTACGGCCTCACCCTCGGCGACCTGGTGCGGGCCGGCTGCGGACTGCCCGTGCCGCGCCGCGCCCAGCGCACCCACAGCGGCGCCGAGGCCCGCGCCGCCGTCCGCGCGGCGCTGCGCCGGCCCGTCGAGGAGGGCGCCGAGCACTACCGCCCCTCCCGCGGCTCCGAACCCGTCGTGCTCGCCTCCGGCAACCTCGGCCTGGTCTCCTTCCCGGACGTGCCGCACCGGATGACCAAGGAGGAGATCGACGCCCGCCACCCCGCACTGCTGGCGACCCTCGCCAACCACCCCGGCATCGGCTTCCTCCTCGTCCGCAGCGAACGCCACGGCGGGGTCGTCCTCGGCGCGTACGGCGCGGAGATCCCCCTGGACGAGCTGGACGACGACCCCGGCCCGCTGGCCGCCTTCGGCCCCGGCGCCGCCGACGTCGTGCGCCGCACCCACACCTTCCCGCACACCGCCGACATCATGGTCAACTCCTTCCACGACCCCGCCGACGGCGAGGTCCTCGCCTTCGAGGAGCAGATCGGCTCCCACGGCGGCCTCGGCGGCGCCCAGTCCCGCCCCTTCCTGCTGTCCCCGCTCGCCCTGTCCCCACCCGTCCCCGACGGCACGGAGCTCGCCGGCGCCGAACAGGTCCACCAGGTGCTGCGCCGCTGGCTGACCGAGTCGGACGGGGCGGACCTGTCCGCGGTCCCGGACCGGGAGCGCGCGGCCTGAGCGACCGTTGATCCGCCGGCGGCGGTCGCGGATGATGGCGCGATGGACCAGGAAGCCGCGTACACGCTGGACGAGCTCCGGAAACTGGACCCGGCGGTGCGCACGGACGTCCTGTGCGTCCTGGACCGCGTCGTCCGGGACCTCCCCGCCCACTGGAGCCGCCGCGCGGGGGTGCCCCAGCTCATGGTGTTCCTCGACGGCCACGGGGACGCCCGGACGGAGCGGACCGGCCTGCGGGAGCTGGCCCGGCACGGGTTCCTCGACGAGTTCCACCGCTGGGTCCGCGGGGTCCCGGCGGAGAAGGCGGAGGAGCACGGCTGCGCCGCCCTGGTGCACGGCGACCGCATCCACGCGAGGATCAACCGGATCGGCCCCTTCGGGGCGCCCCGCTTCCTCCCGGACAGCCGCGTCCACGTCCAGGTGGCGCACCGGGACCTGCGGATGGCGCCCGGCTTCTCGTTCCCCTTCGACACCGAGGGCCGGCTCTTCCCGCGGCTGGTGTTCCACGACTGGGTGCCCGAGACCCTCGACCGCGCCCGGCTTTGCTGAGAACGCGTCGCCCCGTCTCCGCGGGAGGCAGTTCACCGGACCCGGCGCCCGTCGTGCTCCGGCCCGCGCCATCGCGCCGCTCCCCGTCATCACCGACGGCCGGTGCGACGTGTCGCGGGTCCGGCGGGAGCACGCGTACCTCGTCCCGCGGGGCGCACGGCCGCCGTTCACCGCGAGGGGGCCCGTCTTCCGGGTGAGTTGAGCTGTGATGTGATCGGATGGGGGAGGGCGCCCGGTGACCCGGCGCCCTGACCGAGCACCGCCGGACACACGGCCGGACATTTCGAAAGGATGCGTCATGGCAGCCACGCGCTCCGCACACACCGTTTGGGAAGGCAGTCTCTTCAAGGGCAGCGGGGTCGTCGCCTTCGACTCCTCCGGCGCCATCGCCGAACAGCCGGTCACCTGGGCGTCGCGGGCCGAGGAGGCGAACGGGAAGACCAGCCCGGAGGAGCTGATCGCCGCCGCGCACTCCAGCTGCTTCTCGATGGCCCTCTCCAACGGTCTCGACAAGGCCGGCACCCCGCCGACCCGGCTGACCACCTCCGCCGACGTCACCTTCGTGCCCGGCGAGGGCATCACCGGCATCCACCTCACGGTCGAGGGCACCGTCCCCGGCCTGGACGAGGCCGGTTTCGTCGCCGCCGCCGAGGACGCCAAGGTGAACTGCCCCGTCAGCCAGGCGCTGAAGGGCACGGACATCACCCTGACGGCGAAGCTCGCCTGACCCGCTCGCCGCACCGCACCACCGCAGGCCGCTCCCTTCCGGGGCGGCCTGCGGCACGTCCCACCCGGAGCCGACCGCCATGACGCCACACCCCGCCGTCTCCGCCCACCGGGGCGGCTCCGAGCGCGCCGCCCCGGCGACCCGGGAGGCGTACGAGGACGCGCTCGTGTCCGGCGCGGAGTACGTCGAGCTCGACGTACGGCGCACCGCGGACGGGGTCTTCGTCGTCCACCACGACCCCCGCGTACGCCGTACCGGTCCGCCGCTGTCCACGCTCAGCCAGGCCGAGCTGAACGAGCGCGCCGGCTACCCCGTGCCCGTCGTGGACGAGGTGATGGGGCTGGTCGCCGGGAAGCTCGTCGCCCATCTGGACCTCAAGGAGACCGGCTACGAGAGGGAGCTGATCGACCGCGCGGTCGCCCTGCTCGGCGAGGACGGACTCGTCGCCACCACCCTCGAGGACAGCTCCGTCGCCGCCCTCACCGCCGCCCGCCCGCGGGTGCGCACCGTGCTGTCCCTCGGCCGGGACGGCGGGGAGATCCGCCGGGGCCGGCTGGTGCGGACCCGGATCGGCGAGCTGCTGCCCCTGCGCCGGGTCCGCGCCTGCGGCGCCCACGGCGTCGCCGCGCACTGGCGGCTGGCCCGCGCCGGCGTGCTGCGCGAGGCGGCGCGGGGCGGACTGTTCACCATGGTGTGGACGGTCAACGAGGACGCGGCGCTGCGCGGCTTCCTCGACGACCCGCGCGTGGACGTGCTGATCACCGACCGGCCTCGCCGCGCCGTGGCCCTGCGCGACCGTACGTCTTGTTGACAATCACCCGCTCAACCTATTGACAAACATCCGCTCAAGTTTTGTGCTGGAACTCCGGAGAGGTGCCCTGGCGGAAGGGGACGGCGATGGGACGTGCGGTCGGAATCGATCTGGGAACCACGAACTCGGTGGTGGCCGTGCTGGAGGCCGGCGAGCCCACCGTCATCGCCAACGCGGAGGGCGCCCGCACCACCCCCTCGGTGGTGGCCTTCGCCAAGAACGGCGAGGTGCTGGTCGGCGAGGTCGCCAAACGGCAGGCCGTGACGAACGTCGAACGCACCGCCCGCTCGGTCAAGCGGTACATGGGCGACGCGCACTGGCGGTTCCCCGAGCAGGGCTCCGTCGACGGCACCCGCTACCGGGCGCAGGAACTGTCCGCCCGGGTGCTGCAGAAGCTGCGCCGGGACGCCGAGGCCTACCTCGGCGAGGACGTCACCGACGCGGTCATCACCGTGCCGGCGTACTTCGACGACACCCAGCGGCAGGCCACCAAGGAGGCCGGGGAGGTCGCCGGCCTGAAGGTGCTCAGGATCATCAACGAGCCCACGGCGGCGGCCCTGGCGTACGGCCTGGACAAGGAGAACGACCACACCGTCCTGGTGTTCGACCTGGGCGGCGGCACCTTCGACGTGTCGCTGCTCGACATCGGCGAGGGCGTCATCGAGGTGAAGGCCACCAACGGCGACACCCACCTCGGCGGCGACGACTGGGACCAGCGCGTCGTGGAGTACCTCGCCAAGCGCTTCAAGGGGCAGTACGGCGTCGACCTGGCGCAGGACAAGATGGCGGTGCAGCGGCTGCGGGAGGCCGCCGAGAAGGCGAAGATCGAGCTGTCCTCGTCCACCGAGACCACGATCAACCTGCCCTACGTCACCGCCTCCGCCGAAGGCCCCCTGCACCTCGACGAGAAGCTCACCCGCGCCCAGTTCCAGGAGCTCACCGCGGACCTCCTCGAGCGCTGCAAGAAGCCCTTCCACCAGGCCGTCAAGGACGCCGGCGTGGAGCTCTCCGCGATCGACCACGTCATCCTGGTCGGCGGCTCCACCCGGATGCCCGCCGTCACCGACCTGGTCCGCGAACTCACCGGCAAGGAACCGCACAAGGGCGTCAACCCCGACGAGGTCGTGGCCCTCGGCGCGGCCCTCCAGGCGGGCGTCCTGCGCGGCGACGTCAAGGACGTGCTGCTCCTCGACGTCACCCCGCTGTCCCTGGGCATCGAGACCAAGGGCGGCATCATGACCAAACTGATCGAACGCAACACCACGATCCCCACCCGGCGTTCGGAGATCTTCACCACCGCCACCGACAACCAGCCCTCGGTCGGCATCCAGGTCTACCAGGGCGAACGCGAGATCGCCGCCTACAACAAGAAGCTCGGCGTCTTCGACCTCACCGGCCTGCCCCCGGCCCCGCGCGGCGTCCCCCAGATCGAGGTGGCCTTCGACATCGACGCCAACGGCATCATGCACGTCTCCGCCAAGGACCTCGCCACCGGCCGCGAACAGAAGATGACCGTCACCGGCGGATCGGCCCTCCCCAAGGACGACATCGACCGCATGATGCGCGACGCCGAGAACTACGCCGAGGAGGACCGCAAACGCCGCGAGGCCGCCGAGACCCGCAACCAGGCCGAACAACTCGCCTACCAGACCGAACGGTTCCTGCGCGACAACGGTGACAAGGTGCCCGGCGGGACCAGGACGGAGGTCGAGTCGGCCCTCACGGAGGTGAAGCGGCTGCTGGAGCAGGAGTCCTCCGACACCGCCGAACTGCGTGCCGCCGTCGAGAAACTCGCCTCCGTCAGCCAGAAGATGGGCCAGGCGATGTACGCGCAGGCCCAGCAGACCCCGGCCGGGGAAGGCGAACAGCACACCGCCCCGCAGGACGACGACGGCGTCGTCGACGCGGAGATCGTCGACGACGACCGGGACACCGGCCGGCGGGAGGACGGCGCCGCCTGACCCGCCGCACCGGTCACGGCTTGCGGGCGACCCCCGCGTAGACCGGCACGATGCCCTCCGCCTGCGCCGCCACGTCCTCCTCCGCCGGACGCCACCCGTGCACCGGGATGACCCCCGGGCCCAGCAGTTCGAGGCCGGTGAAGAAGCGGGAGAACGCGGCCAGCGAGCGGGGGTGGAAGGGCGTGCCGCTGCGCCCGAAGAGGTCCGCCGCCCGCTCCACGGCCTCGGGGCTCAGATCGGGCGTGACCTGGGAGAGGATCAGGTAGCTGCCCGGCGCCAGCGCGGCCGTGTACCGCTCCAGCAGGCCGTACACGTCGTCGCCGTCCGGGTCGTCGTCCAGGTAGTGGGTCAGCGCGACCAGCGACAGCGCCACCGGCCGGCCGAGGTCCAGCGACTCGGCCGCCCGGCGCAACAGCGTGTCCGCGTCCCGCACGTCGGCGTGCACGTACCGCGTGCTGCCCTCGGCGGTGCCGTGCAGCAGCGCCTCGGCGTGCCGCAGCACGATCGGGTCGTTGTCCGCGTACACCACGCGGGACTCCGCGGCGACGCCCTGCGCCACCTGGTGCAGATTGGGCTCCGTGGGGATGCCCGTGCCGATGTCCAGGAACTGGCGTACCCCCGCCTCGGCGACGGTGCGCACGGCCCGGTGCATGAACCGGCGGTTGGCCCGCGCCCCGCGTAACACCGTGCCGTCCGCCGCGAGGATCCTGCGTGCCAGCTCCTCGTCCACCGGGTAGTTGTCCTTGCCGCCGAGCCACCAGTCGTAGACCCGGGCCGGATGCGGCCGGCTGGTGTCGATGCGGACGTGCGCGGTGCCGGATCCGGTCATGGGCGTTCTTCTCCTCGTGGATTCCTCGTGGACGCGAAAGGCCTGCCCGGGGGCGCGGCTCAGTGGTGCTCGCGGCATTCCCGCAGCAGTTTCTCGGTGCGCTGTGCCGAGGCCGCCCGCGCCGTCATGTGGTCCAGGACCTCCAGATGCGCCGACACCTCCTTGCGGGAGTCCAGGTACAGGGCGCCGGTCAGGTACTCGGTGAACACCATGTCCGGCAGCTCCGGCTCGGCGAACCGGAACAGGGAGAAGGGCGCGTACGTCCCCGGGTGCGGTCCGTCGGCGAACTCGGCGATCTGCAGCGTGATCCGGTCCCGCGCGGAGTACTCGAGGAGCTTGTCGAGCTGGTCGCGCATCACCCGGCCGTCGGCGCTCACCGGACGGCGCAGCACCGTCTCCTCCATCAGCACCCACAGGTGCGGCGGGTCGGGACGCTCCAGCAGCCGCTGGCGCTCCATGCGCAGCGCCACGTGCCGCTCGACCGCCTCGGGCCCGATGTTCCCGATCGTCCCGGCCTCCAGCACGGCACGCGCGTACCCCTCGGTCTGCAGCAGCCCCGGCACGAAGTGCGGCTCGTAGGAGCGGATGATACGGGCGGCGCCCTCCAGGCTCACGTACATGCTGAACCAGTCGGGCAGCACGTCGCCGTACCTCTGCCACCAGCCCGGCCGGTTCGCCTCCTCGGTGAGCTCGACGAACGCGGCGGACTCGCCCTCGGGCACCCCGTAGGCGCTCAGCAGCAGCTGGACGTACGGGATCTTCAGCGCGACCTCGGCGGTCTCCATCCGCCGTACGGTCGCGGGCGCCACCCGCAGGATGCGGGCGGCCTCCTCCCGTGACAGGCCCGCGGCCTCCCTCAGTTCCTGCAGCCGCCTTCCCAGGACCACCTGGCCCACGGTGGGTGCGGCCCGCCGCTCACTCACGCCACGCCTCCCCAACGCGCCCGGGTACGCGCCCAGTCTGTCATGTCCCTCAGAGACTCTCACGAGCCGCGGGCGACCGCCCTGTTTCCCTGGTTCCCGCCGCATGACCCGGGAGGTAATCGACCCGGCCCCGCCCGCACGGGATCGTGGACGCACCGGGTCCCGGGCCGGCGCACTCCGGCCCGGGACCCGGCAACCGATCCCGACGGAGGATGATGCGTCATGTCCACGACCCAGCTCGCCGTGCTCGCCCGGACCGTGGAGCCGCAGCGGATGCTGCGCCGCTTCCTGGCCCTCGACGCCGTGGTGACCGGCGCCAACGCCGCCGCCTACCTCGCCCTCTCCGGACCGCTCGGCCGGTTCCTCGGAGCCGGTTCCGGCCTGCTGCTCGGGATCGGCGCGTTCCTCGCGGTCTACGCGGCCGGCGTGGGCCTGCTGGCCGCCCGGCCGCACCCGCCGGCGTCCGGCGTGCGGATCGTCGTCGAGGCCAACCTCGCCTGGACGGCGGTGAGTCTCGTCGCCCTCGCGCTGTGGCTCACCCCGACCGCGGCGGGCGCGGTGTGGACGGTCCTCCAGGCGCTCACCGTGGCGGGCTTCGCCCTGCTCCAGCACATGGCGCTGAAGGAGCGTCAGCTCAGCCAGGACTGAAGGTACTCGGCCGTCGCCGGGTCCGCCGGGAGCAGGGTCTCCACGGCCAGCTCGGCGACGGTCACGTCCATCGGGGTGTTGAAGGTGGAGATCGACGACACG
This sequence comes from Streptomyces sp. 12E, assembly GCF_055633275.1. Lineage (NCBI taxonomy): Bacteria > Bacillati > Actinomycetota > Actinomycetes > Kitasatosporales > Streptomycetaceae > Streptomyces > Streptomyces sp. 12E. The sequence goes on from NZ_JBVNCJ010000001.1 coordinate 6,284,667, forward strand.
AACGACAGCGTCCGGCCCTTGTGCTCGATCACCATCGGCAGCGCGAAGTACGCCACCGGATCGGCCGGTTCCTCCTGGCCGGCGGAGTCCGGTACGGGGAACGCCGCCACCTCGTCGTACAGCGCCCGCAGCCGCTGTGAGCGGTGCAGGGCGATGTGCCGTCGCATCTGCTCCAGCAGGTGGCCGCGCCACTCCCGCAGATTCCGGATCCGCGGCGCCAGCCCCCGCGGGTGCAGGGTGAGCCGCACCGCGTTCAGCGGCGGCGTCAGCAGCGCCTGAGGGACGCCGTCGAACAGCGCCATGATCCCCCGGTTGGCCGCCACGACGTCGTACATCGCGTCCACCACCAGCGCCGGATACGGCTCGAAGCCGCTGATCAGCCGCTCGATGCCCTCGCGCACCACCTCCAGCGCGGGATCGTCCAGCGGGGTCTCCGGGTAGTGGGGCGCGTAACCGGCCGCCAGCAGCAGCGCGTTGCGCTCCCGCACGGGCACCTCCAGGTGCTCGGCCAGCCGCAGCACCATCTCCTCACTGGGCCGGGAGCGGCCGGTCTCGACGAAGCTGATGTGCCGGGCGGAGGAGCCGGCGCGCAGGGCCAGCTCCAGTTGGCTGACCCGACGCTGCTCCCGCCAGGCGCGCAGCAGCGGGCCCACGCCTCCGGTGCGGGAAGCGGTACCGGACGTGACAGTGGTCATGCCAGGACGGTAATCGAGAAACGGCAGCACCGGGGAGCGGCCCGTTTCCGACCGGGGGCCCGGGGGTCCTCTGTGGCAGTCTGGAGGCCCTGGCACGAGATCCGGACCGGTGAAGGAGCGCAGCCCATGCCCGTCGAACCGCTGTCGCAGAAGGAGATCGAGGAGCGGCTGGCCGAGCTGCCGGGCTGGTCGCTCGACGGCGACCGGATCACCCGCTCCTACCGGCTCGGCTCGCACTTCGCGGCGACGGCGATGGTCGTCCACATCGCCCAGGTGCAGGAGGAGCTCGACCACCACTCCGACCTCACCCTCGGCTACGACACCGTGGTCCTGTCCGTGCACACCCACAGCGCGGGCGGCGTCGTCACCGAGAAGGACCTCGAGCTCGCCCGCAGGGTGGAGGACCTGGCGCCCGGACACGGTGCACACTGAGGCGCGTGCTGGACTACGACGAGGAAGCGGAACGGTACGACGCCTCACGCGGCGGTGAACCGCGGGCGGCGGCCGCCGCCGACGCGGTGATGGGCCTCGTACCGGGCGGCGCGCGGGACCTGCTGGACGTGGCGTGCGGCACCGGCATCGTGACCCGGCGGCTGGCCGCCGCCCGCCCCGGTCTGCGGGTGACGGGCGTCGACCTCTCCACGGCGATGACCCGGACGGCCGTCGCCCGTCTGCCGGGCTCCGTGGTCCGCGCCGACAGCCGCCGGCTGCCCTTCGGCGACGCCCGGTTCGACGCCGTCGTCAGCGTGTGGCTGCTGCACCTGATGTCAGGACCCGAGGACGTACGGGCGGTCGTCGCCGAGTGCGCCCGCGTGCTGCGGCCCGGCGGGGTGTACGTCACCACCGTCCACAAGGGCGCCTCGCACAACGTGGGCAGCGACATCGACGCGGTCCTCGCCGCGCGCCCGCGCAGCCCGGTCCCCGACGCCCTCGACGCCGTCGACGCCTGCGCCGCCGGGCACGGTCTGCTCCCCGCGGGGGAGGCCCGCTTCCGGGGGTGCGGCCAGGGCCGCAGTCCCCGCCGCACCATCGCGGACCTGCGGCGCGGCTGGTTCGTCACCCTGCCGCCCGGTGCGCCGATCGCCGAGGAGTTCGCCGCCCGGCTGGCCGAGCTCCCCGACCAGGACCGGCCCCGCGCCGACCCCGTGTTCCGGCTCAGGGCGTACCGGAAACCGTCGGACGGCAACCTGGAGGGTTCCGGCGGCGACCGGTAGGCGGAACCCATCCGTCCTCCCAGGAGGTCCCTCCCGTGACCCACCCCCACAGGCACCGCAGACGCCGTGTCGTCCTGCCCGCGGCGCTCGCCGTGGCGGCGCTGGCCGGCGCCGGCCTGACCGCGCTGTCGGACGCGCCCGCCGAGGCCGCCACCGCACGGCAGGTCGAGAAGCTGGACCGCGGCGTCGTCAGCGTGCACACCGGCAGCGGGAACCTGGTCAGCTGGCGCTGGCTCGGCACCGACCCGGACAACGTCGCGTTCAACGTCTACCGGGCCGGCACCAAGGTCAACTCCAGTCCGATCACCGGCTCCACCACCTACTTCCACTCCGGCGCGCCCTCCCACGCCGACTACACCGTCCGCGCGGTGGTGAACGGCGCCGAGCAGGGCGACTCCGTGCACGCCGTACAGTTCCGCGCCGGCTACAAGGACGTGCCGATCAGTCCGCCGTCCGGCGGCACCACCCCCGACGGCGTCTCCTACACCTACGAGGCCAACGACGCCTCCGTCGGGGACCTCGACGGCGACGGCGCCCTCGACATCGTGCTCAAGTGGCAGCCCACCAACGCCAAGGACAACTCCCAGTCCGGCTACACCGGCAACACGATCGTCGACGGCGTCAGGCTGGACGGCACCCGGCTGTGGCGCGTCGACCTGGGCCGCAACATCCGTTCCGGCGCCCACTACACGCAGTTCCAGGTGTACGACTACGACGGCGACGGCAAGGCCGAGGTCGCCATGAAGACCGCCGACGGCACCAAGGACGGCACCGGGACGGTCATCGGCAGTTCCTCCGCCGACCACCGCAACTCCGGCGGGTACGTCCTGTCCGGCCCCGAGTACCTGACGATGTTCAACGGGCAGACCGGCAGGGCGATGGGCACCGTCGACTACGTCCCGGCCCGCGGCACGGTCTCCTCCTGGGGCGACTCCTACGGCAACCGCGTCGACCGTTTCCTCGCCGGCACCGCGTACCTGGACGGCGCCCGTCCCTCCCTGATCATGGCGCGCGGCTACTACACGCGCACGGTGATCGCGGCCTGGGACTGGCGGGACGGCCGGTTCACCCGCCGCTGGACCTTCGACACCAACTCCTCCACCAACAGCGGCAAGGGGTACGACGGTCAGGGCTCCCACGCCCTCTCCGTCGGTGACGTCGACAACGACGGCCGGGACGAGATCGTCTACGGCTCGATGGCCGTCGACGACGACGGTGACGGCCTGTGGACCACCAGGACCGGCCACGGCGACGCCCAGCACCTCGGCGACCTCGACCCGTCGACCTCCGGCCTGGAGTACTACAAGGTCTCCGAGTCCACGAGCCAGCCCGCCGCGCTGTACATCGACCCGGCGAACGGCGCGGTCCGCTGGAAGCTCGGCGCCTGCTGCGACAACGGCCGCGGGGTCGCGGCGGACGTCTGGCCGGGCAACTCCGGCCCGGAGATGTGGTCCTCCTCCGACGGTTCGGTCCGCGACGAGGGCGGCGCCACCAAGGGCCGCAAGCCCTCCTCCGCCAACTTCCTCTCCTGGTGGGACGGCGATCCGGTCCGCGAACTCCTCGACGGCACCCGCATCGACAAGTACGGCACGTCCTCCGACACCCGCCTGCTGACCGGTTCGGGCGTGTCCTCGAACAACGGCACCAAGGCCACCCCGGTCCTGTCCGGTGACATCCTGGGCGACTGGCGCGAGGAGGTCGTCTGGCGCACCGGCGACAACAGGAACCTGCGCATCTACTCCACCCCCCACGACACGGACCGGCGCATCACCACCCTCCTCCACGACACCCTGTACCGCACGTCCCTGGCCTGGCAGAACACCGCCTACAACCAGCCCCCGCACACCGGCTTCTTCATCGGCGTCGGCATGCCCACCCCGCCCAGGCCGACGGTCTACACGCCGTGACCTAAGCGCAGTTCTCGGTGGTCCTCACCACGTCGAGGACCACCGGATATCCGGTGATCTGCTGGTTGGGGCCCGGCCGTGAGCTGCAGATCTTCCACGCGGCGGGGTCGTCCACCGGACGGCCCCGCCCGCTCGCGTCCTCGAAGACCATGTCGAGGTCGGAACCCATCTGTTCGTGCGCGCGTCCGGCATTGCCGCCGATGACGTCGGGCATGACGGCGGCGACCGGCGCGGCGTCCGCCGAAGGGCTCGTCTCCACGGCCCCGGCCCCCCGGGACTCCGCACCGCTCGTCGCGCCCGCCGACGCCTCCGGCTCGGACGACCCGCCACAGGCGGCGACCGACATCAGCACCGCGACGGCGAGGGCGGGTCTCAAGAGCTTCATGGTGATCATGTCCTTCCCAGGGGTCTCACGACCCCGGCCCGCCCGTACCGGGTACGGGCGGGCCGGGGTGCACTGCGATCAACCTACCGTGCAGGTCTCCCCGCCCACCTGGAAGGCCGTGGGCCTGCTGTTGGCCGTCGATCTGGTCGCCGTGAAGCCGAAGGCCGCCGAAGAGCCCGCCGCCACCGTGCCGTTCCAGCCGGTGTTGCGGACCGTCACGGCCGCACCCGACTGGGTGTGGGACCCGTTCCAGAGCTGGGAGATCTTCTGGCCGTCCGCGAAGGACCAGGTCAGGGACCAGCCGTTCCAGGCGGCCGAGCCCGTGTTGGTCAGCCGGACGTCGGCCTGGAAGCCGTCGGTCCACTGGTTGGTGATCTTGTAGGTCACCGCGCAGGCGCCGGTCGGATCGGGTTCCTCCGGCTCCTCGGGCTCCTCGGGATCCGTGCCGCCGGTGTCCGAGGTGTCGCCGTAGACGACGCCCCGGCCGTTGGTCGCCACGTACACCCGGCCGTAGACCCGCGGGTCACCGGTGATGGCCGCGCCGGTCCAACCCCACTGGTGGGCGTCGTCGTTGACGCGGGTCCAGGTCGCGCCCCGGTCCGTGGAGCGGAAGATGCCGCGCACGCCGTCGATCTCCGCGCTGGTGAAGAGGGTCTGGTACGAGGCGCCCGGCGCCGCCCTGCCGAAGCCGACGGTGTCGGCCTCGTCGACGTTCACCAGCTTGGTGAAGGTCGCGCCCGAGTCGGTGGAGTGCCAGAGGCCGTACGGGCCGTCGCTCGCCCCGCCCGCCAGCCAGATGTCGCCCTTCGCGCCCGGGAGCGCCTTGAAGCGCACGCTGTCGCCGGCCGGAAGCCCCGCCGCCGCCGACGCCGTGAACGTCGCACCGCCGTCCGTGCTGACGTAGAACCTGCCGGACTTGAAGCCGTAGAACCTCTTCGGGTCCACCCGGTCGGACTCGACGACCGCCCCCGCCGGGATGCCGCTCGACGCCGACCAGGACGTGCCGAACCCGGTCGTGTGGTGCACGCCCGCGCCCTGCGGGCTCCACACGAACCGGCTGCCGTCGGCCGCCGCCGCGACCGTGCCGCCGCCGCTCACGCCCGAGGGGTCCGTTCCCGCGAACCAGTCGGCGCCGTTGTCGGTCGAGAACGCGATGTGCGGCCCGGAGTCCAGGTTGCCGGTCCGGACCACCGTGTTCGGGTCGGACTCGGCGAAGTCCAGACTGGTCGTCGACGTGAAGTTCGGCTGGGTGAACATCATCGACGGCACCTTGGTGAGGTCCGTGTGCCGGAAGCCGCCGACGTCACCGAGCGCGCTGATCAGCGGGGCGCCCGAGGGGGGAGAGACCAGGTCGTTGACGGCCGTCTCCTCCAGGCCCCGCACCATCGGGGTGATGGTGAACGATCTGTCGTCGTCCCAGTTGGTCAGGTTCTCCGTGCCGTAGACCGTCGCGCCCGTCCCGTACATCATCCGGTCGGAGTCGAACGGGTCGATCTCCAGCGCCTCCGTCATCCACCCCAGTTTCGGGGACTGTTCGGGCGGTGACGGGTTCGCGCCCCAGGTCAGCCACGGCGACGACGAGACGTCCATCGTGTAGCGGTTCCGCCGCTCGGGGTACGACGTGTAGCTCCACGCCTGCGTCCACGTGCCGCCGCTGTCCGTCGAGCGGAAGATCTGCGTGTCCGGCCACCAGGAGCTGTACGCCGTCGCCATCACCGTGCCGGGGTTCTGCCGGTCCACGGTCAGTCCGCTGAAGCCGTAGTAGGTGTCGGCCTCCGCCACCGGGCTGATGTCCGTCCAGGCACCGGTCGCCGTCGCGTACCGGTACAGCCGGCCCTTGCCGCCGTCGTAGGGGCCGCCCGTGTCGCTGTACGCGAGGTACAGGTAGCCGTTCTCGGCGTCGAGGACGCCCTTGTGGGCGAGGTGTCCCGTCGGCTGTCCGGCGATCCGCTGCCAGGTCGCGCCGGCGTCCGTCGACCGGTAGACCGCGTTCTCCTTGTCGGCGACGCCGACGTAGATCGTCCTCGTCGCCGTCCCCGCGCCGCCCGTCGACTCGTCGAAGGTGACCCAGACGACGCCCTGGTTGTCGGAGGCGTACCCGGAGGTGTCACTCGGATCCTGCGCGTAGTTCCCGGGGTTGGGGAAGGACGTGACCTCCGACCAGCTCGCTCCCGCGTCGGTCGACCGCCACAGCCCGTTGCCGCTGGGCGCGCCCAGGTACAACACGCTGTTGCGGTTCGGGTCGACCGCCAGCCGTTCCCCCATGCCCCGTCCCGGCATGTTCCCGCCCAGCTTGAACGGCAGGTCCGCCTTCCGCCAGCTCGCGCCCCGGTCCGTGGAGCGCAGCACCGCGCCGTTCGCCGGGTCCCAGTCGTTGGTGTACGTGCCGACCGCCGCGTACACCCGGTCGGGGTCGGCGGAGTCGGAGGCGAGGCTCACCACACCGGTGTGCCCCCAGTCGTCCCAGCCGACCGAGTCGAGCAGCGGGGTCCAGGTCTTCGTGGACTCCTGCCAGCGGTAGGCGCCGCCGATGTCGGTGCGGGCGTAGGCCAGGTCCTTCTCACTGCGGTTGAAGACGATGCCGGGCACGAACCCGCCGCCGTCGATGCGCGCGTTCTTCCAGGTGTAGGTGTCGGCGGCGAGCGCGGTGGCCGGCTCCGGGGCGCCGGCGGCCAGGGCGGGCGGGCCGCCCGCGAGCAGACCGGCCGCCAGCGCGAGCACGGTCGTCAGGACACGGGTTCTTCGCACGGGGGTTCCTTCCTCTTGGGGGGAGGGGGAGCGGGGAGAGCGTGCGAGGGCCGGGCGGCCCCACCGTGCGCGAGTGGGACCGCCCGGCCGTGTGTGGCCCCGGCGTCAGGTGCCGGGACCGGTCCGCGGAGCGTCGGCGGGGGCTATTCGAGAAGCTCCGCGTACGAGCCCATGGCCAGGGCGATGTCGGCCTGGGCCCAGAACCGGTGGTACGTGAAGGTGGGCGCGGCGCCGCCCGCCAGATAGGATTCGATCTTCGACCACGCCGGGTCGTCCTGGTAGAAGGAGCGGATCGACTCGAACGTCGACGACGAGTTGATCACGTCGCCGTTGGGCATGGTGCCGCTCCAGCCGCTCGGGACGTGGACCGGGTCGTCGAAGCGGTTGTAGTCGGCGCGGGTCTCCGGGACGGCGATGCCGAGCGCGTCCTGGTTGTTCTCCCACATGCCGTCGAGCAGCGCCTTCGCCGTGGCCGCCGCCTCCGTGTCACCGGAGCGGTCGGCGTAGTACGTCAGCGTCTTGGCGTACGCCGCGGCCACACCGACGTCGTTGGTGTAGTCGGCGACGGTGACGTGCAGTCCGCTGTTGGCGCCGGGCGACGACGCGTTCCAGGTGTCGGGCTTGCCCGACCACTGCAGCGTCGACGGGATCCGGAAGGAGCCGTCCGGGTTGACCGTGGTCTCGGACAGCGCCCAGTCCACCCACTTGTCGAGGACCGACTTGGCGAGCGCGTTGCCGGTCTGCTGGTACAGCTCGGCGACCCGCTCCATCGACCACGCCTGGAAGCCGAACCACTGGTTGGACGGCGGGTCGTGGTAGACCGGCTTCTCGTCGTAGTGCATGCCGTAGAAGGTCGGGGTGCCGGACGGCGGGGTCGTGTACCGGCCCGCCCAGCTGTTGGTCGCGCCGCCCGCGATGCCGCCCTCGTCGGACTGCAGCCAGCGGTAGAACTCCAGCTGGCGCTGCATCGACTTCGCCCAGTCGCCCGCGCCCGTCGCCGACTTCGGCTTCAGCGGCGCGTACTGGCTCAGCGCGTACGCGGCGAGGGGGTTCTGGTAGCCGCCGTGCGCGTGGCTGGAGCCGATGCGCCAGGCCCAGCCGGCCGAGGTGTCGGTGGCGCCGCCCCAGGCGTAGTACCAGGACAGCAGGTAGTGCGAGGCGTCCTTGCCGGTGCCGGCCGGGCAGGACGGGCTGGTGCAGTTGCCGACCTTCTTGAAGTACTTGTCGAACATGGCGTAGCGCAGGTAGTCGCCCATCTTCGCGGCCTTGGCGACCGTCGCGGAGACCTGGGAGCCCTTGCCCTGGTCCTTGGCCCACAGGTCCGCCCAGTACGCGGCCTGCACGGCACGCGCGTCGGCGTCCGGGGCGTTGGTGAACTTCCACTGCTTGGCGTAGGACGCGTCCTTGGTGAACAGGTCCAGGTAGCCGTTCTTCCCGCCGTACTTGAAGGCGTCGCAGGTGGGCTGCGGGACGGTCTCCCAGACCGACTCCTGCGGGCCGCGCTGGAAGGTGTTGATGTACGAAGGACCGGTGTCCGCCGGACCCGCCTCGCACTTGCCGGGCGAGTTGCCGTAGCCGTACACGTTGTCGACGTCCTGGATCCAGTGCATGCCGTAGACGTCGTCCGTGCCGTAGGCGGACTTCAGCTCGGCCGCGATCGGGTCGGGGCCGACCGGGACGCCCGTGTCCAGCGCGGACGGGTACTCGTTCGGGGTGTCGTACTCGGGCGCGTACGTCGCCGGCTTCGAGGGGTTGTAGAAGGAGTTGGTCGGCTGGTCGGCGTGGGTCGGGATCATGAACTTCTCCATGATGTCCCAGGCCTCGTTGAACTTCGACCAGTCACCGGTCACCTTGCCGTACATCGCCTGCAGCCACAGCAGGTAGCTGTACGCCTCCGAGGTGGTCTCGTGGCCGTGGTCCGGCGCCTCGACGATCAGCGTCTCGACCGAGTGGTACGGGATGCCCTCCGGCGAGAAGTATCCGTTCGCCGGATCGGTGATCTTCCCGTACAGCTCCAGGAAACGCGCGTCGTACGTCTTCTGGGCGCCCAGCTGGGTCACCGTGACCGCCGCCTTGGCGTGACCCGGCGCCGAGGACTCGAAGACCGCCGAGCCGCTGCCCGAGGAGTCGGCGGCGATCGTCACCTTCTGCGCGGTGTTCCAGTTCGCCGGCGTGAAGGTGAGCGACGCGCCGCCGGAGACCGACAGCCCCGAGTTGCCGCTCGCCCGTGCCGTCGTGACGGTCACGTTCGAGCTCGGCTGCTTGGACAGCTTCACCTCGTACGTGCCCGACTCGCCCTGCTGGACGCCGAGCTGGGACGGCGTGGCCACCACGGCGGGACCCGAGGCGACCGTGATGCCGACCGGGGTCGATTCGGCGGAGGCGCCCATGCTGTCGTACGCCTTCGCCACCAGTGAATGACTGCCCACGGTCAAGCCGCCGACGGAGAGCGTGAAGGGCGCGCTGCTGTCCGAGCCCAGCAGCTCGGTGTCGTCGTAGAACTCCACCTTGGTGATGGTGGCCTGGTCGGCCGCCGCCGCGGTGGCGGCGAGCGGGACCGTCTCGCCCTGGGTGTAGACGGCGCCGGCCTGGGGGCTGGTCAGTACGGTGATCGGCGGCTGGTGGGCGCCGACGCAGGGGGTGCCGTTGATCGCGAAGGAGGTGGGTGCGGCGTTGCTGCCGCTGTAGGTGAACTGGCCGCCGGTCGTGACGGCGGCGCCGGCGGCGATCCGGGCGTTGTACCCGGCGTTCTTCACGGTCACGGTCGTGCCGGACTGCGTCCAGCTGCCGTTCCAGCCGTTCACCAGCTTCTGGTTGCCCGCGTAGCCGTACGTCAGGGTCCAGCCGTCGATGGCGTCCGTACCGCGGTTGGTGAGGGTCAGCTCCGTGGTGAATCCGGAGCCCCAGTCGTTCGTCTTGTAGTCGACGCTGCACTGGACGGCGGCCGCCCGGGCGGGGGTCGAGCCGGTCGAGAGCATCGTCAGGGGAAGGGCGAGAGCGGCCGCGACGGCCGTCAGTAACCGTCGTAAGCCTCTGCGTCTCCTGGGTGGGGGATGCATGGTGCTGGTTCCTCCTGCGACTCGGACATGTCAAGCCTTGAACCAGTGGGAGCGCTCCCATAGTGAAGACGGGGTAGGGGGCGGTCAAGCCTCGGGTCGAATCGAAAATATTCGACGGATCGAGCTGGGGGGAAAGTCGACGGCCCCCTGTTCTTTGCCGTCACTTGGCGCTAGCTTCATGTGCACCAGTGGGAGCGGTTCCACCAGTCGACGCGTCCGTCCCGGCGTGTCCGAGCTGCAAGGAGTCGCTCATGCGCCACCCCCCGCGTTCAGTACTTTTAGCCATCCCCGTGCACGTGTGGAGCACCTGACGCGGGGTCGCTCGTTCCGTGGGATCCACCTGCCGTCCGTGCTGCCCGGAATCCCCGGCCGGCGTCACAGGCCTGTTCGGACCGGGCCCGGACGGCACTCCCACCCGTAAGGCACCAGGCCGCGCGATCGTCCGCGCGCGCTCGAGAAGGACAGCCCCCTACGGATAGGAAACCCGCACGATGAGTCGCACCAGAACCGCGCTTCTCGCCGCCATGGCGCTGGTCGCCGGCGCCACCGGGACGGCGATCGCCGCCGTCCCCGGCGCCGCCGGCGCGGCTGCCGCCGTCCCCTGCACCGTGGACTACAAGGTGCAGAACGACTGGGGCTCCGGCTTCACCGCGTCCGTGACGATCACCAACAACAGCGCCGCCAAGTCGTCGTGGTCGCTGAAGTGGTCCTACGCCGGCAACCAGAGGATCGCCAGCGGCTGGAACGCCAAGGTGAGCCAGTCCGGAGCCAACGTCACCGCCGCCAACGAGTCCTACAACGGCACCCTCGCCACCGGGGGCTCGACCTCCTTCGGCTTCCAGGGCACCTACAGCGGCAGCAACGCCGTCCCCGCCACCTTCACCCTCGACGGGGTGACCTGCAACGTCGACTCCGGCGGCGGCCCCACCGACCCGCCGCCGGACCCGACCGGCCGGGTGAACAACCCCTACGACGGCGCCAAGGTGTACGTGAACCCCGAGTGGTCCGCGAACGCCGCCGCCGAGCCGGGCGGCAGCCGCATCGCGAACCAGCCCACCGGTGTCTGGCTGGACCGCACCGCCGCCATCAACGGCGCCAACGGCAAGATGGGCCTGCGCGACCACCTCGACGAGGCCTTGCGGCAGAAGGGTTCCGGCGAGCTCGTCATCCAGCTGGTCATCTACAACCTGCCCGGCCGTGACTGCGCCGCCCTCGCCTCCAACGGCGAGCTCGGCCCGACGGAGATCGACAAGTACAAGACGCAGTACATCGACCCGATCAAGGCCATCCTCGCCGACTCGAAGTACGCCGACCTGCGGATCGTCACCACGGTCGAGATCGACTCCCTGCCGAACCTGGTCACCAACGTCTCCCCGCGGCCCACCGCCACGCCCAACTGCGACGTGATGAAGGCCAACGGCAACTACGTCAAGGGCGTCGGCTACGCCCTGAACAAGCTGGGCGACGTGCCCAACGTCTACAACTACGTGGACGCCGGCCACCACGGCTGGCTGGGCTGGGACGACAACTTCGGCGCCTCCGCCGACATGTTCAAGCAGGCCGCGACCGCCGAGGGCGCGACCGTCGCCGACGTGCACGGCTTCATCGCCAACACGGCCAACTACAGCGCGCTGAAGGAGGACCACTTCTCCATCGGCGACAACGTGGCCGGCAAGTCGGTGCGCGAGTCGAAGTGGGTCAGCTGGAACCGCTACGTCGACGAGCTGTCGTACGCCCAGGCGCTGCGCAACCAGCTGGTCTCGATCGGCTTCGACTCGAACATCGGCATGCTGATCGACACCTCCCGCAACGGCTGGGGCGGTGCGAACCGGCCCACCGGGCCCGGCGCCACGACCAGCGTGGACACCTACGTCGACGGCGGCCGCTACGACCGCCGGTTCAACACGGGCAACTGGTGCAACCAGTCGGGAGCCGGACTCGGTGAGCGTCCGCAGGCCTCCCCTGAGCCCGGGATCGACGCCTACGTGTGGATGAAGCCCCCGGGCGAGTCCGACGGGGCGAGCAAGGTCATCAACAACGACGAGGGCAAGGGCTTCGACCGGATGTGCGACCCGACGTACACCGGCAACCCGCGCAACGACAACAACATGTCGGGCGCGCTGGCGGACGCCCCGATCTCCGGGCACTGGTTCTCCGCCCAGTTCCAGGAGCTGATGAGGAACGCGTACCCGCCGCTGTCGTGACGGGCTGACCACCGGTCCGCCGGGGCAGGACCCGCCGGGTCCTGCCCCGGCGGACCGCCGCGCCTCTCCGCACGGCATCCCTTTGCGGAAGCGGCAACAACGGTTGCTCCCTCCCGGTGCGTCGTCGCACCCTGACGGCATCCGAGCGGAGAGGCTGAACACCATGGCGCACGACCACGACCACGACCACAAGCACGACCACGACCACGACTGGGCCGAGCTGGCCCCCCTGCTCGAATCCGAGGCGGAGCTGTTCACACCGCTCTACGAGCGGGCCCTGAACTGGCTGGCGAAGGAGGTGACGGAACCGGGGCTGATCGTGGACGCGGGCAGTGGCCCCGGCGTCATCTCGTGCCTGTTCGCCGAGATCTTCCCGGGCGCGCGGATCGTGGCCGTCGACGGTTCCCAGCCGCTGCTGGAGCGGGCCGGGGACCGGGCCGGGCGCCAGGGCGTCGGCGACCGCTTCGACACCCTCGCCGGCGAACTGCCCGACGTGCTCGGCGAGCTGGACTATCCGGCCGACCTGCTGTGGGCCAGCCGCAGCGTGCACCACCTGGGGGACCAGGCCGCCGCGCTGGCCGCCTGCGCGGCGCGGCTGGCGCCCGGCGGCACGCTGGCCGTGATGGAGGGCGGACTGCCCGCCCGGTTCCTGCCCCGCGACATCGGGTTCGGCCGGCCCGGTCTCCAGGCGCGCATCAACGTGGTGGAGGAGGAGCGGTTCGGCCGGATGCGGGCCGAGCTGCCGGGCTCGGTGGCCGTCGTCGAGGACTGGCCGGCCCTGCTCACCTCGGCGGGCCTGCACCACGCCCGCTCACGCACCTTCCTCCTCGACCTCCCCGCTCCGGTCGCGGACCGTACCCGCGCCCATGTGGTCACCGCCCTCACCCGCACCCGCGAGGTCGTCGGCGAGGACCTGGACGCCGGCGACCGCGCCACCCTCGACCGCCTCCTCGACCCCGACGACAAGGCGAGCGTCCACCACCGCCCGGACGTGTTCGTCCTGGCGGCCCACACGGTCCACGCGGCGGTGCGGCCGGTGTGACGGCTTGACTTGGAGAGCTCTCCAAGTGATGGACTCCCCGGCACACGACGACACCCAGGGGGTTTCCATGACCGACTCTCCGGTCACGCTCATCACCGGCGGCGGCAGTGGCATCGGCGCCGCCGTCGCCCGGCAACTGCTGGACGCGGGGCAGCGAGTGGCCGTCACCGGGCGGGGCGAGGAGCGGCTGCGCGGTTTCGCGAAGGAACTCGGGGAGCCCGAGGACCTGTTGACGATCACCGGGAACGCGGCAGAGTACGACGACGTACGAGCGGCGGTGGACACCGTGCTGACGCGGTTCGGCCGCCTGGACACCGTCGTCGCCAACGCCGGTTTCGCAACCCACGACACGGTGGCCGAAGGGGACCCCGCCGGATGGACCGAGATGGTGCTGACCAACGTCCTGGGTCCCGCCCTGCTGATCAGGGCCTCCGTCGACGCCCTGAAGGAGACCCGCGGGCGGATCGTGCTGGTCGGCAGCGTCGCCGGGTTCGTGCACGGGCCCGGGAACCTCTACGGGGCCACCAAGTGGGCGGTGACGGGGCTCGCCGAGAACACCCGGCGGCAGGTCACCGAGTGGGGCGTGGGCGTGACCCTGATCGCGCCCGGCCGGACGGAGACGCCGTTCTGGGACTCCCACGGCAGCCTCCCGCCCGGCCGTCTGCTCACCGCCGACCAGATCGCCGACTCCGTCGTGTGGGCCATGGCGCAGCCGGCCGGTGTCGACGTCAACACCGTCGTCGTACGGCCCGTCGGGCAGCCCAGCTGAACACCGTCCCGCGGACGCACGACGGCCTCCCCCGGCCGAGGGGGAGGCCGTCGGGTGCGCGAGGTCAGTCGTTGAGCTCCGCCGGGTCCGGCCCGATGCGCCGGTCCTCGTTCAGTGCGCTGATCGCGGCGAGGTCCTCCGCGTCCAGGCTGAACCCGAAGACGTCGATGTTCTCCTCGATCCGGGACGGCGTCACCGACTTCGGGATGACGACGTTGCCCAGCTGGAGGTGCCAGCGCAGCACCACCTGCGCCGGCGTGCGTCCGTGCTTCCGCGCGATCGCCACGATCGCCGGGATCTCCAGGATCCCCTTGCCGGAACCGAGCGGCGACCACGCCTCGGTCGCGATGCCCCGCTCCGCGTGGTACTCGCGCGCGGCGCGCTGCTGCAGGTGCGGGTGCAGCTCGATCTGGTTGACCGCGGGGACGACGGACGTCTCGGCGGTCAGGCGGTCCAGGTGCTCCGGCAGGAAGTTGGACACGCCGATGGCGCGGACCCGGCCGTCGCCGAGCAGCTTCTCGAACGCCTTGTACGTGTCGACGTACCGGTCCCGGGCCGGCGTCGGCCAGTGGATCAGGTAGAGGTCCACGTACTCGAGGCCGAGCTTCGACAGGGACGCGTCGAACGCCCGCAGGGTGGAGTCGTACCCCTGGTCGCTGTTCCAGAGCTTGGTGGTGACGAAGAGCTCCTCGCGCGGGACGCCCGACTTCGCGAGGGCCCGTCCGGTGCCCTCCTCGTTGCCGTAGATCGCCGCGGTGTCGATGCTGCGGTAGCCGGCCTCCAGCGCCGTCGTCACGGCCGTCTCGGCCTCCGCGTCCGGAACCTGCCAGACGCCGAAGCCCAGCTGGGGCATCTCGACGCCGTTGTTCAGGATGATCGGGGGGACCTTGCTCACGAGCTCTCGATCCTTCGGTTGTGGTCAGGTACTACAGGTATTACCCACATCGTCAACGATCACGGCCGGGGATGCATTCCTGACCGGGAAATTCATGCCCGGTGGAGCGCCTCGACCCCGTTCTCGTACGCTTCTTCGATCGCTCGCCGCTTCGGCTTGAGCGACGGCGTGAGCAGCCCGTGCTCCTCGGTGAACGGCTGCGCCAGGATGCGAACGTGCGGATCGACCCGGCCTGCGGGACCAGGGTGTCCGCCGCGACCACGGCCCGCCGCACCTCCGTCTCCGGGTCCGCGTCGCGCACCGGCTCGGCCGGTGACGTCCGCGGTCTGCCGCGCATCGCCAGCCAGTGTTCGACGGCCTCCTGGTCCAGGGTGACCGGCGCGGCGACGCACGGGCGGTCGTTGCCGACGACGACGCACCGGCTGACCGGCGGATGGCCCGCACCCGCTCCTCCAGCACCTCCGGCGGGACGCTCTTGCCGCCGGAGGCCACCAGGATCTCCTTGGCGCGTGGTCCTCGTGGCGGTGCACCGGATTCCTGGTCAAGGGCGGGAGGGAGCAGGATGGGGAGGGGCGCCCGTACCCCCTGAGCACCGAACACCCGAGCAAGTGGAGCACCGTGAAATGCCTGCGCCGGCCGAGTCGGCCGCCGATCGACCCGTACATCCTGCTGCTGCTCGGGACGGTGGGCCTCGCCGCGCTGCTGCCCGCCCGGGGGACCGGCGCCGACATCGCCTCCGGCGCCTCCACGACCGCGATCGCCTTCCTGTTCTTCCTCTACGGCGCCCGGCTCTCCACCCGCGAGGCCCTGGACGGGCTGAAGCACTGGCGGCTCCACGTCACCGTGCTGGCCTGTACCTTCGTCGTCTTCCCGGTGCTGGGCCTGGCCGCCCGCGGACTCGTCCCGGTCCTCCTGACCGACCCGCTCCACCAGGGCCTGCTCTTCCTCACCCTGGTCCCCTCCACCATCCAGTCGTCGATCGCGTTCACCTCGATCGCCCGCGGCAACGTGCCCGCCGCGATCTGCGCCGGGTCCTTCTCCTCACTGGTCGGCATCGTCGTCACCCCGCTGCTCGCGGCGGGGCTGCTGGGTGACAGCGGGGGCGGGTTCTCCGCCGGGTCGGTGGTGCGGATCGTGCTCCAGCTGCTGGTGCCGTTCGTCGCCGGGCAGCTGCTGCGCCGCTGGATCGGCTCCTTCGTCTCCCGCCACCGCAAGGTGCTGGGGCTGGTCGACCGCGGCTCGATCCTGCTCGTCGTCTACACCGCGTTCAGCGAGGGCATGGTGCGGGGCGTCTGGCACCAGGTGGGCCCGGCCCGGCTCGGCGGGCTGCTCGCCGTCGAGGCCGTCCTGCTCGCCGTGATGCTGCTGTTGACCTGGTACGGCGCCAAGGCGCTGCGGTTCGGCCGGGAGGACCGGATCGCGATCCAGTTCGCCGGTTCGAAGAAGTCGCTGGCCGCCGGGCTGCCCATGGCGAGCGTGCTGTTCGGGGCGCAGGCCTCGCTGGCGGTGCTGCCGCTGATGCTGTTCCACCAGATGCAGCTGATGGTGTGCGCGGTGATCGCCAAGCGGCGCTCGCACGACCCGGCCGAGACGGACGCCGAGGAGAGCACCGTCCCGGACCGAGCCGGACGCTCACGGACCGAGGCCGGTACAGGGACACGTTCCGGCTGAGCATCCCGGCCGCTTCGGGCCTCTTGAGCCGGTTCACGTCGTAGCCGCGCACCAGCCGCCCGTCGTCGCTCGGCTCCGGGTGCGTCCGCGGGCCGTGGGCGGCGGTCCCGCCCCGGGGCGGGACCGGGGTGAACTCCCGCGCCGGTCCGTGCCACGGTCCGGTCGGGGAGCAGGCCTGGTACGACGCCACCGTGGTCAGCACCCCGGCACCCGCCGCCATGGTGGACAGGACGTACGTCCGCTCGTCCCGCGTCACCGGGAACGCGCTGCCTACGTCGGTGCGCCGCCCGGCGCCGGGCACGCCGTGCCGGCCCGGGGGGTCGTACCGTGAAGGAGGTACGTGTCGACGGCCTCGGTCGCGCAGCGGTTGAAGGGGTACGACCCGTGACCCTCGTCCCGCACCGTCAGCAGCACGCCGACCCCCTCGCCCAGCTCGGCCGCCATCCGCTCGGCGCCCTCGTACGGCGTCGTCGGGTCGCCGGTGTTGGCGACGACGAGGATCGGGGCGGCACCGTCCGCGCTGACGTCGGGGGTGGCGCTCTCGCCGCCGAACGGCCACTCGTAGCAGAGGTGGACGCCGGTGGCCCAGGTCTCGCCGAAGACGGGGGAGGCCGTCTCGAACCGCTTCGTCATCGCCTCGGCTTCGGTGAAGTCGGGGCGCAGGTCGGAGTCGGCGCAGGTGATCGCTGCGAAGGCGGACGTGCCGTTGCCGCCCGAGGTCCCGCCGCGGGCTCCGGCGCCGGCCCGGGCGCCGCGTGCCTGGGTGTCCGGGCCGTGGTCGTACGCCTCCCCCAGCAACGCGTTGCCGGTGCCCCGCCCCATGACCTCGCGGAGCGCCTTCGCCAGCGGCCTCCAGCCTTCCTCGCCGCTGTCCAGGTGGTTCGCGATGGCATGGGCGGCGAGACTGCCGTCGAGTTCCCCGTCGCCGTCGGTGGGCGCGGGTTTCTCCTCGAGCTCGTCCAGCAGCTCGGTGACGCGTTGTCCGGCCTGCTCGGGACCGTTGCCGGTGGGGCAGTCGTCGTAGGCCTTCGCGCAGTGCTCGGCGAAGCGGTCGAAGGCGAGCTGGACGGCCTTGACCTGGCTGAGCTCGCCCTGCAGGCGGTCCAGCGTCGGGTCGACCGGGGCTTCGAGCACGAGCCGGCCCACGTTTCCCGGGAACAGGTGGGCGTAGACGCCGCCCAGCCTGGTGCCGTAGGAGACGCCGAAGTAGTGCAGCTCCTCGTCACCGAGGAGATAGCGCATCAGGTCCATGTCGCGCGCCGTGTGGGAGGTGCCGACGTACGGCAGCAGCTCACCGGAGTGCTTCCCGCAGGCGGCACCGCCCTCGTACTCCCTCTCTCCGCAGATCACGGGGGCCGTCCCGCCGACGCCTCGCGGATCGAAACTGACCAGGTCGTACTGCTCGCCCAGCGCGGCGTAGTCGCTCGCGAACTCGGGGAGCCCCACGACGCCGGACTGGCCGGGGCCGCCGAAGTTGAGGAGGAGCGATCCGATCCGCTTCCGCTCCGGTCCGGTGGCCCTCTTCCGGATCATGGCGACGTCGATCGTGTCGCGGACGGGCCGCCCGTAGTCCAGCGGCGCCTTCATCGTGGCGCACTCCCAGCCGTCGCCCGGGGCGTCACCGTCCCCCTGTGCCCCGGACGGTGCCGGGCAGGCCGACCAGTCGAGCCGCTGGCCGGCGGTGAAAGCCGCGGGCAGCCCCGGGGGCGGGTTCGTCGCCTTGCGCTCGTCCCGGCGGGGCGCCTCGCCGTCCTCGGAGGACGCGGACGGACCCGAGCCCGAGCCTCCGACGACATCGCACCCGGCCCCCGCGGCCACCACGAACACGACGGCGAGGGCGAGCAGGCCCGCGGCGGCGCGGCGGGGCGCGGCGGCGCGCACCGCGGCGCACCGCGAGGGACCACCGGACCCGTCCGCCCCCGTACGGAAAGACCGGGCCGAGCGACCCGAGTCCCGAAACCGCGTACGCATCCGCGAGCCCCCTGCCCCCTGACACACCGGAACAGCGTGCCGTTCGATGTTCGACGCCCCGAACCTACTGATCGTCGTTCTTCGGTGGCAACTGATCAGCCGTCCGGGCGGGAGACGTGAGGGCGCGGCGCCGTACGGGACCGAGGCGGGCCCCGCGGCGCGGGGGGCGCTCCCCGGCGCCGTGCGGGAAGGGGACCGGTCAGCCCCGGGCGGCCGCGGCCCGCAGGGCGATGCGCTCCTCACCCGCGTACACGTTCATGGAACCGCCGCGCAGGAAGCCCACCAGGGTCAGGCCCGTCTCCGCCGCCAGGTCCACGGCCAGCGAGGACGGCGCGGAGACCGCCGCCAGCATCGGGATGCCGGCCATGACCGCCTTCTGCGCCAGCTCGAAGGAGGCCCGGCCGGAGACCAGCAGGATCGTCCGGGACAGCGGCAGGGCTCCGCTCTGCAGGGCACGGCCGACCAGCTTGTCGACCGCGTTGTGCCGGCCCACGTCCTCCCGCACGTCGAGCAGCTCGCCGCCCTCGTCGAACAGGGCCGCCGCGTGCAGGCCGCCCGTGCGGTCGAAGACCCGCTGGGCCGCGCGCAGCCGGTCGGGCAGGCCCGCCAGCAGCTCCGGCTCCACGCGCAGCGCGGGAGCGTCCGCGATGGGGTGGCGGGCCGTGGTGCGCACCGCGTCCAGGCTGGCCTTGCCGCACAGACCGCAGGAGGACGTGGTGTAGACGTTGCGTTCCAGCGTGAGGTCCGGGATCACCACGCCGGGGGAGGTCTTCACGTCCACCACGTTGTAGGTGTTGGAACCGTCGGCCGTAGCCCCCGCGCAGTAGACGATGTTCTGCAGGTCGGAGGCGGTCGCGAGCACTCCCTCGCTCACCAGGAAACCGGCCGCCAGCGCGAAGTCGTCGCCCGGTGTGCGCATGGTGACGGCGAGGGGCCTGCCGTTCAGCCTGATCTCCAGGGGTTCCTCGGCGACGAGCGTGTCGGGGCGGCTGGAGACCGCCCCGTCGCGGATGCGGAGCACCTTGCGTCGTTCCGTGACTCGTCCCATGTTCCCACCCGTTCCCGCTCAGTCCCGGTCCCGTACGTGCTGATGGCCGAAGCGCCCCTCGACGCACAGGTCGCCGAGGGTCACCGGATCGTCGTGCGGCGAGGTGACCTTCACGGTCCCATTGTCCTGCACACGGAGTGCGAGGCCGCATCCCACGCCGCGGTACGCGCGCACGGTCGTTGTCCCGACTGCCCCGGCCCGTCCCGGGTACCCGCCGCCCGCATGCCGCACTCCGCCGCGGAAACCGCCGGATCTCCGCCGGCGAGTCGGTGTCCGCGGTAGGGAGGAGGCCCCCGGCGAGGCTTTGCGCGGTACCGGTGGCCGTCTGCTCGACCGCCTTCTCAACGGCCCCCGCCGTTCCTGCGGTGGGAGGAATGGGGGGAATCACGAGTCCCCCGTCGCACCGCCGGGCCGGAGCCGCCGGCCCGTCCGCCCCCGTCACCACGTCCCCGGTCACGGGGCGCCGAAGGAGGCGCCGATGACCGGCGACGGCGGCCGGAGTCCGCCTGACCCCGGCCGCCGCGGGCCGATCGCCTTCGCCCGGCCGTGGGTGGGGCGCCGCTCGCCCACGGGCTGTACGGGCTCGTGCGGAAGGCGACCCGGTTGTTCACCGGGCGACCGCGGCTCCCGGGCGGCGCCGAGCCGCCCGGGGCCTGACGGAAGCCGACAAGCCGCGCCCCCGTTTCCTGTCGCTTCACCTGCCTTCGTACCGGTGAGTCACTGATCAGACTGGTGCATCCCGCACCCGACCCACCGAGGGGGACCCATCCATGATCGGCTCGCGCATCGTCGCCGTCGGCCACTACCAGCCCGCCCGGGTGCTCACCAACGAGGACCTGGCGGGCATGGTCGACACCAGCGACGAGTGGATCACGAGCCGGGTGGGCATCCGCACCCGCCACGTCGCCGGCCCCGAGGAGCCGGTCGACGAGCTGGCCGCGCACGCCGCCGCCAAGGCGCTGGCGGCGGCCGGCCGGACACCCGCCGAGATCGACCTGGTCCTGGTCGCCACCTCCACCGCCATCGACCGCTCGCCCAACATGGCCGCCCGGGTCGCGGCCCGCCTCGGCATGCCCGGACCCGCGGTCATGGACCTCAACGTGGTGTGCGCCGGATTCACCCACGCCCTCGCCACCGCCGACCACGCCGTGCGGGCCGGCGGCGCGAGCCGGGTGCTGGTCGTCGGCGCCGACAAGATGACCGACGTGACCGACTGGACCGACCGCACCACCTGCGTGCTCGTCGGCGACGGGGCGGGCGCCGCCGTGGTGGAGGCCTGCGCGCCGGGCGGGGAGGCGGGGATCGGGCCGGTGCTGTGGGGCTCGGTGCCCGAGATGGGGCACGCGGTGCGGATCGAGGGGACGCCGCCGCGGTTCGCGCAGGAGGGCCAGAGCGTCTACCGCTGGGCCGCCACCCGACTGCCGGTCGTCGCCCGCCAGGCCTGCGAGAAGGCGGGGCTGGCGCCCGAGGACCTCGCCGGGGTCGTCCTGCACCAGGCCAACCTGCGGATCATCGAACCCCTCGCCCGCCGGCTCGGCGCCGTCAACGCCGTCGTGGCCCGCGACGTCACCGAGTCCGGCAACACCTCGGCCGCCAGCATCCCGCTCGCCTTCTCCAAGCTCGTCGAACGGGGCGAGGTGTCGACCGGCGACCCGGTGCTGCTCTTCGGCTTCGGCGGGAACCTGTCGTACGCGGGGCAGGTCGTGCGCTGCCCCTGAACCCGGGCCGGCCCGGCGCCCCGGCAGGCGCGCGCCGTGGTCCGTGGACGGAGGACGATCACCACGGGCGGTGGTGGCGCACCGGCGTCCGCGGGGGCGCACGGCGCCGCCGCGGAGGGGACGGCGATGCCGTCGACCGGACTGCCCCGGGGGGGGGCCCAGGCTCGAACGGCCCGGACCGCCGCATGGCCGGGTCCACGAGGCGCTGCTCGAACCCATCACCACCCGCGTCCTCCAGCCCCGGCCGGCCACGCGCGCGTCGATTCCCGGGCGATCCGTGAGCGCCTTTTCAGCCCCTTTGCGAGCTGCCTCCCGGTACCCTCACGGACCTCTTTGTCCTGTGAGTGGAAAAAGTAGGGGGCAATTCCTGCGCGACTTCTTCCCACCTCCGGCAGGCGCTGCTACTTTCCCATCCGAAAGCACGCCACACACGTGGCCGGAGCCGGCGCGCACAGGCCGGTCGAGTCGGGGAGGGGTCCGTGAGACGTATGACAGCGCGACCCGCCAACGCCCACCAGGCCCGACTGCTCAGGCTGCTGCGCGACGGCGGACCCAACTCCCGTGCCCAGCTGGGCGACCAGGTCGACCTCTCCCGGTCGAAACTGGCCGTGGAGGTGGACCGGCTGCTGGAGACGGAGCTCGTCGTGGCCGACGGACTCGCCGCCTCGCGCGGCGGCCGGCGCTCCCACAACATCCGGCTCAACCCGCACCTTCGGTTCCTCGGCGTCGACATCGGCGCGACCTCGGTCGACGTCGCCGTCACCAACGCCGAGCTGGAGATCCTCGGGCACATCAACCAGCCCATGGACGTACGCGAGGGGCCGGTCGCGGTCTTCGAGCACGTGCTCGCCATGGCCGCGAAGTTGAGGGCCTCGGGGCTCGCGGAGGGGTTCGACGGCGCCGGCATCGGCGTCCCGGGCCCGGTCCGCTTCCCCGAGGGCATCCCGGTGGCTCCGCCGATCATGCCGGGCTGGGACGGCTTCCCCGTGCGGGAGGCGCTCAGCCAGGACCTCGGCTGCCCGGTCATGGTCGACAACGACGTGAACCTGATGGCGATGGGGGAGCAGCACGCGGGCGTCGCCCGCACCGTCGCCGACTTCCTCTGCGTCAAGATCGGCACCGGCATCGGCTGCGGCATCGTCGTCGGCGGTGAGGTCTACCGCGGTACGACGGGCAGCGCGGGCGACATCGGGCACATCCAGGCCGTGCCCGACGGCCGTCCGTGCGCCTGCGGCAACCGGGGCTGCCTGGAGGCCCACTTCTCCGGCGCGGCCCTCGCCCGGGACGCCATGGAGGCCGCCGAACAGCGGCTCTCCGCCGAACTCGCCGCCCGGCTGGAGGCGAACGGCGCGCTCAGCGCCGTCGACGTCGCCGCCGCGGCCGCGGCCGGTGACGCCACCGCCCTCGATCTGATCCGCGAGGGCGGCAACCGCACCGGCCAGGTCATCGCCGGCCTGGTCAGCTTCTTCAACCCCGGCCTGGTGGTGATCGGCGGCGGGGTGACCGGCCTCGGCCACACCCTGCTCGCCGCGATCCGCACCCAGGTCTACCGCGGCTCGCTGCCCCTGGCCACCGGCAACCTGCCGATCGTGCTGGGGGAGCTGGGACCCACCGCCGGAGTCATCGGCGCGGCCCGGCTCATCAGCGACCACCTGTTCTCACCCGCGTAAACAGCCTCACCGCACCTTCGTCGCACCTGTTTCCGGCCCCACCGCATCCGCGCCACGGCACCCGCTCCACCGCACCGGCCTCCACGCACGCCCTCCGCACCGGAACAGCCCACCCGTACCAGGCACCGCCACCGCCTTGCCCCGTCCTGCCCGAAAACGCCTGCCCCGCGAGGGGATCGCCCTGACACCGGCCCGTACGCCCGCCGAGGGGAATCCGCATGGCACCAGAATCACCGCTGCTCAGCATGTCCGGCATCACCAAGTCGTTCCCCGGAGTCCGGGCCCTGGACGGCGTCGACCTCGACGTCCAGGCCGGCGAGGTGCACTGCCTGCTCGGCCAGAACGGCGCCGGGAAGTCCACCCTGATCAAAGTGCTGGCCGGCGCCCACCAGCCCGACACCGGCGCCATCCGCTGGCGCGGCGAGGACGTCACCCTGCGTTCGCCGATCGCCGCCATGCGCCTCGGCATCGCCACCATCTACCAGGAACTCGACCTGGTGGAACACCTGTCGGTCGCCGAGAACGTCCACCTGGGCCATGAGCCGACCACGGCCGGCTTCGTCGTCCGCCCGAAAGCGGCCAGGGCGTCGACGGCCCGGCTGCTGAAGCGGCTCGGCCACCCCGAGATCGACCCCGCCCGGCTGGTCGGCGAACTCCCGGCGGCGCAGCAGCAGATCGTGTCCATGGCACGGGCGCTCTCCCACGACGTACGGCTCATCGTGATGGACGAGCCGTCCGCCGCCCTCGACCCGGACGAGGTCGACAACCTCTTCCGCATCGTCGGCGACCTCACCGCCGACGGGGTCGCCGTCGTCTACATCTCGCACCGCCTGGAGGAGATCCGCCGCATCGGCGACCGGGTGACCGTGCTGAAGGACGGCCGCGCCGTCGCCGGCGGGCTGCCCGCGAAGTCGACGCCGACCCGCGAGGTCGTCGCGCTGATGACCGGACGCAACGTGGAGTACGTCTTCCCGGAGCGGCCCGTCGCCGCCCCGCGGGGCGAACCGGTGCTCACCGTCGAAGGGCTGTCCCGCGAGGGCGAGTTCGCCCCGCTCGACCTCCAGGTGCGCCCCGGGGAGATCGTCGGGCTCGCCGGGCTCGTCGGCTCGGGACGCTCCGAGATCCTGGAGACGGTCTACGGCGCCCGCAAGCCCGACACCGGCCGGGTCCTCGTCGACGGACGCCCCCTGAAGCCGGGGAGCGTACGGGCCGCCGTGCGCGCCGGACTCGGGCTCGCCCCCGAGGAACGCAAGGCGCAGGCCCTGCTGATGCTGGAGTCCGTCACCCGCAACGTGTCGGTCTCCTCCATGTCCCGCTTCGCCAGGGCCGGCTGGATCGACCGCGGCGCCGAACTGGGGGCGGCGCGCGCGGCGGTCCGCGAACTCTCCCTGCGGCCCGACAACCCGAACGTGCCCGTGCGCACCCTGTCCGGCGGCAACCAGCAGAAGGCCGTGCTCGCCCGCTGGCTGCTGCGCGGCTGCCGGGTGCTGCTGCTCGACGAACCCACCCGGGGCGTCGACGTCGGCGCCCGCGCCGAGCTCTACGCGGTCGTCCGCCGACTGGCGGACGAGGGCCTCGCCGTGCTGCTGGTCTCCAGCGAGGTGCCCGAGGTGCTCGGCCTCGCCGACCGCGTCCTGGTGCTGCGCGAGGGCAGCGTCGTCCACACGGCGCCCGCCCGCGAACTCGACGAACACCGTGTACTCGACCTCGTCATGGAAGGAAGCCCGGCGTCATGACGCAGCCCGTCTCCCCGCCGCGGGACAGCGCCCCCAAGGCGCCGTCGGCCGGCGAAACACCCGCCTGGCGCGCCGTGTTGTTCCGCGCCGACGTCCGCACGCTGTCGCTGCTCGGCGTGCTCGCCGTACTGGTCCTCATCGGCGGCATCACCAAACCGGACGAGTTCCTGGACACCCGCAACCTCCAGCTCGTCCTCACCCAGGCCTCCGTCATCGGCGTCGTCACGGTCGGCATGACCTTCGTCATCATCTCCGGCGGCATCGACCTGTCGGTCGGCGCGATCGTCGCCCTCGCCTCGGTGTGGGCCACCACGGTCGCCACCCAGGAGTACGGCTTCGGCGGCATCCTCTTCACCGCCGTCCTCGTGGGACTCGGATGCGGGCTGGTCAACGGGGTGCTCATCGCGTACGGCGGAATGGTCCCGTTCATCGCCACCCTCGCCATGCTCGCCTCGGCCCGCGGCCTCGCCCTGCAGATCACCGACGGCCGGACGCAGATCGTCACCGTCGACGGCGTCCTCGACCTCGGCGAACGCGACTCCTACGTGCTCGGCGTCCCGCCGCTGGTCCTCGTGTTCGCGGCGGTCACCGTCATCGGCTGGCTGGTCCTCAACCGGACCACCTTCGGCCGCCGCACCGTCGCCGTCGGCGGCAACGCGGAGGCCGCCCGGCTCGCCGGCATCGACGTACGCCGCCAGCGGCTCTACCTGTACCTGCTGTCCGGGCTGTGCTGCGGCATCGCCGCCTTCCTGCTGATCGTGCTGGCCGGCTCCGGCCAGAACACCAACGGCAACCTCTACGAACTCGACGCCATCGCCGCCGCGATCATCGGCGGCACCCTGCTCACCGGAGGCCGCGGCACCATCGTCGGCTCCGTCCTCGGCGTCCTGATCTTCACCACGATCACCAACATCTTCGCCCTGAACAACCTGCAGAGCGACGTCCAGCAGATCGCCAAGGGCGCGATCATCGTCGCCGCCGTGCTGGTCCAGCGCCGTACCGCGAGCACGACCTGAAGAAGGGGTTCACCGCCATGCCAGAGTTCACCAGCCGCAGAGGGCTGCTCTTCGGAGCGGCCGCCGTGTCCGCCGGCGCCCTCGTCACCGGCTGCACCAGCAACGAGTCCAGCGACGACGAGCCGGCCGCGAACGACCAGCCCGCCGCCGACGACAAGCCCGGCAAGCCGGTCACCATCGGCTTCGCCGGACCGCAGGCCGACCACGGCTGGCTCAACGCCATCAACGACAACGCCAAGAAGCGGGCGGAGAAGTACTCCGACGTCACCCTGGAGATCACCGAGGGCTCCAACGACACCGCCCAGCAGATCGGCCAGATCGAGACCCTCATCAACAAGAAGGTCGACGTCCTGGTGATCCTGCCCGCCGACGGCAAGGCGCTCACCCAGGTCGGACTGAAGGCGATGCGCGCCGGCATCCCGGTCGTCAACCTCGACCGGATCTTCAACACCCCGCAGGCGTACCGCTGCTGGGTCGGCGGCGACAACTACGGCATGGGCCTCAACGCCGGCCACTACATCGGCGAGAAGCTCAAGGGCAAGGCGGACGCCAAGGTCGTCGAGCTGGCCGGCCTGGACAACCTGGAGCTGACCAAGCAGCGCACCCAGGGCTTCGACGACGCTCTCAAGAACTACCCCAACATCAAGAAGGTGGCCCGCCAGGCCGCCGAGTTCACCGTCGAGTCCGGCCAGGCCAAGATGTCCCAGCTGCTCCAGGCGCAGTCGCGGATCGACGCGCTGTGGAACCACGACGACGACCAGGGCGTGGGCGCGCTGCGCGCCATCGAGCAGGCCGGGCGCGACGAGTTCCTGATGGTGGGCGGCGCGGGCGCGCTCGCCGCCTTCGAGGCCATCAAGGCCGACAGGGGCGTTTTGAAGGCCACCGTCCTGTACCCGCCGACGATGGCCGCCTCCGCGATCGACCTGGCCCGCGCCCTCGGCCAGGGCAAGGGCGTCGGCGGTCTCGCGGAGTTCGAGATCCCCTCGTCGTTGACCTGCTACTCGGCCGTCGTCGACAAGGAGAACGTGGACCAGTACATGCCCACCGGCTTCAAGTGAGGAGCCCCGCTCCACGGGCCTGACCAGCCCCCGGGCGGGGCCCACCCCCGCCCGCCACGACGACGAGGAGGACATCCGAATGGCACAGCCGCAAGCGTCCGACGGGGATCGGGCGGGGAAGCCACCGCTGCGCATCGGCATGGTCGGTTACGCCTTCATGGGCGCCGCCCACTCCCAGGGCTGGCGCACCGCGGGCCGCGTCTTCGACCTGCCGCTGAGCCCCGAGATGGCCGTGATCTGCGGCCGGGACGCCGACGCCGTGCGCGCGGCGGCCGACCGGCACGGCTGGGCGGAGACCGAGACCGACTGGCGCGCCCTCGTCCAACGGGACGACGTCGACCTCGTCGACATCTGCACCCCCGGCGACAGCCACGCCGAGATCGCGCTCGCCGCACTCGCCGCGGGCAAGCACGTGCTGTGCGAGAAACCCCTCGCCAACACCGTCGCGGAGGCCGAGGCGATGGCCCGCGCCGCCGAGGAGGCCCAGGCCCGGGGCCAGTTGGCGATGGTCGGCTTCAACTACCGCCGCGTTCCCGCGACCGCGCTGGCCCGGCGGATGGTGGCCGAGGGCCGGATCGGCACGCTGCGGCACGTACGGGTCGTGTACCTGCAGGACTGGCTGGTGGACCCGCAGTTCCCGCTGACCTGGCGGCTGCGCCGCGAGCAGGCTGGCTCCGGTTCGCTCGGCGACCTCGGCGCGCACATCGTCGACCTGGCGCAGTACCTGGCCGGCGAGCGGCTGACGGGCGTCTCCGCGCTCACCGAGACGTTCGTACGGGAGCGTCCGCTGCCCACCGCCCCCAGCGCCGGTCTGGCCGCCGTCTCCGCCGCCGGCACCGGCCAGGTCACCGTCGACGACGCCGCCCTGTTCACCGGCCGCTTCGCCTCCGGCGCCCTCGCCTCCTTCGAGGCCACCCGGTACGCCACCGGACGCAAGAACGCCCTGCGCATCGAACTCAACGGCGAGCGCGGCTCGCTCGCCTTCGACCTGGAACGGCTCAACGAGCTGTCGTACCACGACGGCACCGAGCCCGGCGCGCACGCCGGCTTCCGCCGCATCCTCGTCACCGAATCCGACCACCCCTACCTCGAGGGCTGGTGGCCGCCGGGCCACGGCCTCGGCTACGAGCACACCTTCGTGCACCAGGCCCGCGACCTGGTCCACGCGGTCGCCGAGGGCCGCGGCCCCGACCCCTCCTTCGCCGACGGGCTCCAGGTGCAGCGCGTCCTGGCGGCGGTGGAGGAGAGCGCCGAGAAGAACTCCGTCTACACACCGATCGCCGCCTGAGGAGGACGGACACAGATGCCTCGCGACTTCACGCTGTTCACCGGCCAGTGGGCGGACCTGCCCCTGGAGGAGGTCTGCCGACTCGCCCGCGACTTCGGCTACGACGGACTCGAACTCGCTTGCTGGGGCGACCACTTCGAGGTGGAAAAGGCGCTCGCCGACCCGTCCTACGTCGCCGGCCGCCACCAGCTCCTGGAGAAGTACGGGCTGAAGTGCTGGGCCGTCTCCAACCACCTGGTGGGGCAGGCGGTGTGCGACGCCATCATCGACGAACGCCACCGGGCGATCCTGCCCGCCCGCATCTGGGGCGACGGCGAGGCCGAGGGCGTACGGCAGCGGGCCGCCGCCGAGATCAAGGACACCGCGCGCGCCGCGGCCCTCCTCGGCGTCGACACCGTCATCGGCTTCACCGGTTCCGCCATCTGGCACCTGGTCGCCATGTTCCCGCCCGCCCCCGAGTCGATGATCGAGCGCGGCTACGAGGACTTCGCCGAGCGGTGGAACCCGATCCTGGACGTCTTCGACGCCGAGGGCGTGCGGTTCGCGCACGAGGTCCACCCCAGCGAGATCGCCTACGACTACTGGACGACCGTACGCGCCCTGGACGCGGTCGGCCGCCGGCCGGCCTTCGGCCTCAACTTCGACCCCTCCCACTTCGTCTGGCAGGACCTCGACCCGGTCGGCTTCCTGTGGGACTTCCGCGACCGGATCTACCACGTCGACTGCAAGGAGGCCCGCAGGCGCCTCGACGGCCGCAACGGCCGCCTCGGTTCCCACCTGCCCTGGGGCGACCCCCGGCGCGGCTGGGACTTCGTCTCCGCCGGCCACGGGGACGTGCCCTGGGAGGACGTCTTCCGGATGCTGCGCTCCATCGACTACCGGGGGCCCGTCTCCGTCGAGTGGGAGGACGCCGGCATGGACCGGCTCCAGGGCGCCCCCGAGGCGCTCACCCGCCTCAAGGCCTTCGACTTCGAGCCGCCCAGCGCGTCCTTCGACGCCGCGTTCAACAGCTGACCCGGGCGCCCGACGGCAGGTCGGGGACGGGGACCGGCACATCCGCCGGCCCCCGGCCCGGCCTGCCCGGATCCCGCTTTGTCCTGTGTCGGGAAAAAGTTCAACAGGTTCCGCTCCCAGGGGTGTTCGCCCCGGAGGAACGCGGTTACCGTCCCTGAAGTGTTCAGGACACTCACGCCTCCGGGGTGACGGCGCACCCCGGCGCCCGCACGCACCGCACGTCTTCGCAGCTGTTCCGTACGGCCCCATCCCGTTCCCGGAGGGACTTCGTGCACAGAAGCAGACTCACATCCACCCGCACCACGAGGCGTCGTTCCGGACTTCGCACCGGTCTCGCCCTGTTCACCGGCCTGCTGCTGGCCGTGGGCACCCCGGCGACCGTCGCCGGCGCCCACCCCGGCCACCCGGAGCACGACGAACCGGCAGCCGCCGAGGGGCAGTTCCAGCAGGTGCCGCTCGCCAAGGGCGAGCCCGAGACGGGCGAGCCGATGTCGCTCGCCGTGCTCCCGGACCGCAGCGTCCTGCACACCTCGCGCGACGGCACGCTGCGCCTCACCGACCAGGGCGGCGTCACCAAGGTCGCCGGCAAGCTCGACGTCTACAGCCACGACGAGGAGGGCCTGCAGGGCGTCGGCATCGACCCGGACTTCGAGAACAACCGGGCGATCTACCTCTACTACGCCCCGCCGCTCGACACCCCCGCGGGCGACGCCCCGGAGAACGGCACCGCCGAGGACTTCAAGAAGTTCGACGGCGTCAACCGCCTCTCCCGGTTCGTCCTCAACCCCAACGGCACCCTGGACCTGGCCAGCGAGAAGAAGGTCCTGGACGTCGCGGCCTCCCGCGGCACCTGCTGCCACGTCGGCGGCGACATCGCCTTCGACGCCGAGGGCAACCTCTACCTGTCCACCGGCGACGACACCAACCCGTTCTCCTCCGACGGCTTCACGCCGATCGACGAGCGGGCGGACCGCAACCCGGCCTTCGACGCCCGCCGCAGCTCCGGCAACACCAACGACCTGCGCGGCAAGATCCTCCGCATCAAGGTCGCCGAGGACGGCTCGTACACGATCCCGGAGGGCAACCTCTTCGCCCCCGGCACCGAGAAGACCCGCCCCGAGATCTACGCGATGGGCTTCCGCAATCCGTTCCGGATGAACATCGACAAGAAGACCGGCACCATCTACGTGGGCGACTACGGCCCCGACGCCGGCGCCGCCGACCCGAACCGGGGCCCGGCGGGACAGGTCGAGTTCGCCAAGGTCACCAAGCCCGCCAACTTCGGCTGGCCGTTCTGCACCGGCGACAACGACGCCTACAACGACTACGACTTCGCCACCGGCGCCTCCGGCGAGAAGTTCGACTGCGCCGCCCCGAAGAACACCTCGCGCCACAACACCGGCCTCGTCGACCTGCCGCCCGCGCAGCCCGCCTGGATCCCCTACGACGGCGGCTCCCTCCCCGAGTTCGGCAGCGGCTCCGAGTCCCCGATGGGCGGCCCGGTCTACCGCTACGACCCCGACCTCGAGTCCTCGGTGAAGTTCCCCGAGGCGTACGACGGCGACTTCTTCGCCGGCGAATTCGGCCGCCGCTGGATCAAGCGGATCGAGCAGACCGAAGACGGCACGGTCGCGAAGATCAACGACTTCCCGTGGACCGGCACCCAGATCATGGACATGGAGTTCGGCCCCGACGGCGCGCTCTACGTCCTGGACTACGGTCTGTCCTGGTTCCAGGGCGACAAGGACTCCGCCCTGTACCGGATCGAGAACGCCGAGGACGGCTTCTCCCCGATCGCCGAGGTCAGCGCGGACAGGACGTCCGGCGCGGCCGGGCTGAGGGTCAGGTTCACCGGCAGCGCCAAGGACGCCGACTCCCCGGACCTCACCTACAGCTGGGACTTCGGCGACGGCACCAGGGGCGAGGGCCTCACCCCCACCCACCGCTACAAGAAGGCCGGCACCTACACCGCGACCTTCACCGCGAAGGACCCCGAGGGCAACACCGGAAACGCCAGCGTCCGGATCGTGGTCGGCAACACCGAGCCCACGGTGAAGATCACCGTTCCGGGCAACGGAAGCCTGGCCGCCTTCGGCGAGCCCGTGCCGTTCAAGGTGACCGTCACCGACCCCGAGGAGACGATCGACTGCTCCAAGGTCAAGGTCGCCTACAGCCTCGGCCACGACTCCCACGCCCACGAGCTGACCAGCGAAATGGGCTGTGAGGGCACCCTCAACCCGCCCCCCGGCGACGGCGGTCACGACCCCAACGCCAACATCTACGGCGTCGTCGGCGCCAGTTACACCGACGGCGGGGCGAACGGCCAGGAGGCGCTGACCGGCACCGCCCGCACCGTGCTCCAGCCGCTGCACCGCCAGGCCGAGCACTTCGGCGCCCAGCAGGGCGTGTCGGTCATCGACAAGACCGGCGCCAACGGCGGCAAGACCGTCGGCGACATCCACGACGGCGACTGGATCTCCTTCAGCCCCTACAAGTTCGACGGGCAGAAGAAGATGACCGTACGGGCCTCCTCCGGCGGTGCCGGCGGCTTCGTCGAGCTGCGCACCGGCTCGCCCACCGGCACGCTGCACGGCTCGGCGTACATCCCGCCGACCGGCGGCTGGGAGACGTTCCAGGACGTCGACGTGCCGCTGCGGTCCCTGCCGAAGAAGACCACGGAGATCTACCTGGTCTTCAAGGGCGGCGAGGGCGCGCTGTACGACATCGACGACTTCGAGTTCTCCAAGGAGCCGTTCAAGGCCGGCAAGAAGGTCCTGGTCTTCTCCAAGACCGCCGGCTTCCGGCACGACTCCATCCCGGAGGGCGTCGCCGCGCTGAAGGAACTGGGCGCCCCGGCCGGCATCTCGGTCACGGCGACCGAGGAGGCCCGGCAGTTCACCACCGCCAACCTCGCCAAGTACGACGCGGTCGCCTTCCTGTCCACCACCGGTGACGTCCTCGACGCCGATCAGCAGAAGGCGTTCGAGAACTACGTCAGGAACGGCGGCGGCTACATGGGCGTCCACGCCGCCGCCGACACCGAGTACGACTGGGAGTTCTACGGCGGCCTCGTCGGCGCCCACTTCGACTCGCACCCGGCCATCCAGAAGGCCACCGTGCGCGTCCACGACCACGACCACCCGTCCACCACGCACCTGGGCGACACCTGGGAGCGCACCGACGAGTGGTACAACTACCGCACCAACCCGCGCGAGCAGGCCAAGATCCTCGCCACCCTCGACGAGACCACCTACCAGGGCGGCACCATGAAGGGCGACCACCCGATCGCCTGGTGCCAGAGCTACGGCGGCGGCCGCTCCTTCTACACCGGCGGCGGCCACACCAAGGAGTCGTACGCCGACGAGGCCTTCCGCGCCCACCTGCTCGGCGGCCTGCAGTACGCCACCGGCCAGGTGAAGGCGGACTGCAGGCCGGACAAGGGCCACCGGGAGATCTTCAACGGCCAGACCCTCGACGGCTGGAAGCAGGCCGGCCCCGGAAAGTTCAACGTCAAGGACGGCACCCTGGAGTCCGAGGGCGGCATGGGGCTGCTCTGGTACCAGGCCAAGGAGCTGAAGTCGTACTCGCTCAAGCTCGACTGGAGGATGCGGGGCGACGACAACTCCGGGATCTTCGTGGGCTTCCCGGCCTCCGACGACCCCTGGTCCGCGGTGAACAAGGGCTACGAGATCCAGATCGACGCCACGGACGCGGCCGACCGCACCACGGGCTCCGTCTACTCGTTCAAGTCGGCGAACATCAAGGCCCGTGACCAGGTCCTGCGCCCGCCCGGCCAGTGGAACTCCTACGAGATCAAGGTCCAGGGCGAACGCCTCCAGGTGTTCCTCAACGGAGTCAAGATCAACGACTTCACCAACAAGGACCCCGAGCGGAGCCTGACCGACGGCCACATCGGCCTGCAGAACCACGGCGCCGGCGACCAGGTCTCCTTCCGGAACATCCAGCTGAAGGAACTGCCCTCCTAGGGCGAACCGCCCCCCGGGGCAACCGGAACGGCGGCGGGCGGAGGACGCCGGACCTCCGCCCGCCGTCCCGCCGGGCCCCGCGCCCGGCACCCCGCTCGTCCCCCCTTCCGGCGCTCGCACCAGGTTCGCGTACGACAAGGAGGCTGCCCATGTCCGCCGAACCGCTCCTCCCCGCCCCCACCCCGGCCCCCCGCTGCGGCGTCTGGCTCATCGGCGCACGCGGATCCGTCGCCACGACCGCGATCGCGGGCTGCGCCGCCGTCGCCGCCGGGCTCCACCCGCCGACCGGCATGGTCACCGAGACCCCCGACTTCATCTCCTGCGGTCTGCCCCCGGTGTCGTCCCTCGTCTTCGGCGGACACGACACCGTCGACTGCCCGCTGCCCAAGCGTGCCGAGCACCTCGCCGACGGCGGCGTCCTGCCGCACGGCCTGCCGTCCGCGGTGCACGCCGAACTCGTCGCCGCCGACCGGGAGATCAGGCCCGGCGGTCCGTTGCCCGGTGACACCGGCCGCACCCAGGACCAGTGGATCGACGTGTTCGCGGCCGACATCCGCGACTTCGTGCGCCGCCAGGACCTCGCGGGCGCCGTCGTGATCAACGTCGCCTCCACCGAGCCGGCCCCCACCGACGGCACCCTGCCGCCCAGCTCCCTCTACGCGGCGGCCGCCCTGCGCGCCGGCTGCCCCTACGTCAACTTCACCCCCTCCACGGGCCTGCACCACCCCGCGCTGGCTCCGCTCGCCGCCTCCTCGGGCCTGCCGTACGCGGGCCGCGACGGCAAGACCGGGCAGACCCTGCTGCGCTCCGTGCTCGGCCCGATGTTCCTCCAGCGCGCCCTCGCCGTGCGCGCCTGGTCCGGCACCAACCTCCTGGGCGGCGGCGACGGCGCCGCCCTCGCCGACCCCGCTGCCGCCGCGGCCAAGAACGCCGGCAAGGAACGCGTCCTCGCCGACACCCTCGGCACCACCCCCGAGGGCGAGGTCCACATCGACGACGTGCCCGCGCTCGGCGACTGGAAGACGGCCTGGGACCACATCGCCTTCGACGGCTTCCTCGGCGCCCGGATGGTCCTCCAGACCACCTGGCAGGGCTGCGACTCGGCCCTCGCCGCCCCCCTCGTCCTCGACCTGGCCCGGCTGACCGCCCGCGCCCGGCAGAAGGGCCTGACCGGCCCGCTGGGCGAACTGGGCTTCTACTTCAAGGATCCGGTCGGCGACGGCCCGTCGTCCCTGGCCGAGCAGTACACGGAGCTGAGGCGCTTCGCCGAACGGCTGCGGGACGGCGCCGGCGCCGACGACCGCGAGGCACACCGATGAGCCGCACGACCGCCCCGGCCGGAGCGACGGCCGGCCCGGCCCGCGCGGCCGCCTGGGCCGAACTGCTGCGGCTGCCCGCCCTCTTCACCGTCCCCGGCGACGCCCTGGCCGGTGCGGCGGCGGCCGGTGCGCGCCCCGGGCCGCGGACCCTGCTCGCGATCGGCTCCTCCGTGTGCCTGTACGAGGCCGGCATGGCCCTGAACGACTGGGCGGACCGCGCCGAGGACGCCGTGGAGCGTCCGCACCGCCCGCTGCCGTCCGGCCGCATCCGCCCGGCCGCCGCCCTCACCGCCGCCGGTGCCCTCACCGGCGCCGGACTGGCGCTCGCCGCCGGCGCGGGACGGCCCGCCCTCGCGGTGGCCGCCCCCCTGGCGGCGACCGTCTGGGCCTACGACCTCGCCCTGAAGCACACGCCCGCCGGTCCCGCGGCCATGGCCGCCGCCCGCGGACTCGACCTGCTCCTGGGCGCCGCGGCCACCGGCGGCGGCGCCCGCGCCGCACTGCCCTCCGCCGCGCTGCTCGGCGGCCACACCCTCGCGGTCACGGCCGTCTCCCGCCGGGAGACCACCGGCGGCTCGGCCCTGGCCCCGCTGGCGGCCCTCGCGACGACGGGGGCGCTGACCCGGCTGGTCGCCCACCGCCGCACCCGACCCCCGGCAGGCCGGCGGGCAGCAGCCGCCCCCGGCCTGCCGGGTCCCGGCCCGACCGGGGGCACGCCCCGGGCCACCGGCGTCCTCGCCACCGTCCTGGGCGCCGCCTACGCCGTCACGGCCGCCCGGCCCTACGTCCACGCCGCGCTCAACCCCTCACCCCCGCTCACCCAGCGCGCCGTCGGCGGCGGCATCCGCGCCACGATCCCGCTCCAGGCCGCACTCGCCGCCCGCTCCGGCGCGACCGCCACGTCCCTCCTGGTCGCGGCCCTGGCCCCGGCCGGCCGGATGTTCGCGAGGAGGGCCGGCATGAGGAAGGTGAGCATCACATGAGCCGGAACCCGAACCAGGGCGCGAGCCGGGAGGCGGCCGGGGACGGTCACGGCCCGGGCGGGAACACGGCCCCGGACACGAGCCGGGCCGCACGCGCGGACGGGGCCCGGGACGCGAACCGGCACGCCGGCACCCCCCTCCGCTTCGGCTACGGCACCAACGGCCTCGCCGACCTCCGCCTCGACGACGCCCTCGCCCTCCTCGCCGACCTCGGCTACGACGGCGTGGGCCTGACCCTCGACCACATGCACCTCGACCCGCTCGCCCCGGACCTCGCCGCCCGCACCCGCCGGGTGGCGCACCGGCTGGACGAGCTCGGGCTCGGCGTGACCGTGGAGACCGGCGCCCGCTACGTGCTCGACCCCCGCCGCAAGCACGGCCCCTCGCTGCTGGACCCCGACCCGGACGACCGCGCCCGCCGCGCCGACCTCCTCCTGCGGGCGGTCCGCGTCGCCGCCGACCTCGGCGCGCACGCCGTGCACTGCTTCAGCGGCACCGTCCCCGCCGGCACCGACGAGGACACCGCCTGGAAACGCCTCGCCGAGACCCTCACCCCCGTCCTGGACGCCGCCGCCACCGCCGGCGTCCCCCTCGCCGTCGAACCCGAGCCCGGCCACCTCCTCGCCACCCTCGCCGACTTCCACCACCTGCGCCGCACGCTCGGCGACCCCGGGCCCCTCGGCCTCACCCTGGACCTCGGCCACTGCCAGTGCCTCGAGCCCCTCCCGCCCGCCGACTGCGTACGCGACGCCGCCCCCTGGCTGCGCCACGTCCAGATCGAGGACATGCGCCGAGGCGTCCACGAGCACCTCCCCTTCGGCGACGGCGAGATCGACTTCCCGCCCGTCCTCGCGGCCCTCGCCGCCACCGGCTACCAGGGCCTGACGGTCGTCGAACTGCCCCGCCACTCCCACGCGGGCCCCCACTTCGCCGCCCACTCCCTCCCGTTCCTCCGCCAGGCCGCCCCTCCCGTCCCCGTCCCACCGCACGGCGATCCCTCCGCCACCCCCGAAGGGAGCAGCACCCCATGACCCGCCCGCATGCCGCACCGGCCACCCCGGAGGCGGACACCACCGGCGGACCGGCGACCCCCGGTGACGGCGCCACCCCCGCCCTCACCCCGCCCGCCGAACTGCGCCGACGCCTCGACGACCGGCTGGGCGGAGCCGCCCGCGCCTGGCTCGACCAGGCCCTGGACGAGGCCGCCGCCCACCCCGGCGCCCACGGGCCCGTCTCCGTGTGGGAGCTGCGCCTGGCCGAGGCCGGCCGCCGCTGCGGCCCCGCCCACGCCGACGCCGCCCGCGTCCTCATCCTGCACGCGGCCCGCGCCGACGCCGACGCGCTGAGCCGGGTCTACTTCCAGGGCACCGCCGACGAACGCCGCGCCGTCCTGCACGCCCTGCCGCACCTGGTGCCCGACGGCCCCGGCGCCCTCCCGCTCGTCGAGGACGCCCTGCGCACCAACGACACCCGGCTCGTCGCCGCCGCCCTCGGCCCCTACGCCGCCCGGCACCTCGACGCCCACGCCTGGCGGCACGCGGTCCTGAAGTGCCTGTTCACCGGCGTCGGCCTCGACCAGGTGGCGGACCTGGACCGGCGCGCCCGGGGCGACGGCGAACTCGCCCGCATGCTCGGCGACTACGCCGCGGAACGCACCGCCGCCGGCCGCCCCGTCCCCGAGGACCTGCACCGCGTCCTGGCCCTGACCGGCTCCGCCCCCGCCACCCCGCCGCACGGCACGGACGACCCCCACGGCAAGGAGTCCTGATGCGCATCTTCGACCCCCACATCCACATGACGTCGCGCACCACCGACGACTACGAGGCCATGTACGCAGCGGGCGTCCGCGCCGTCGTCGAGCCCTCCTTCTGGCTCGGCCAGCCCCGCACCTCCCCGGCCTCCTTCCTCGACTACTTCGACGCCCTCCTCGGCTGGGAACCCTTCCGCGCCGCCCAGTACGGCATCGCCCACCACTGCACCCTCGCCCTCAACCCGAAAGAGGCCAACGACCCGCGCTGCACGCCCGTCCTCGACGCGCTGCCCCGGTATCTCGTCAAGGACAACGTGGTGGCCGTCGGCGAGATCGGCTACGACTCCATGACCCCCGCCGAGGACACCGCCCTCGCCGCCCAGCTCCAGCTCGCCGCCGACCACGGCCTGCCCGCGCTGGTGCACACCCCGCACCGCGACAAGCTCGCCGGGCTGCGCCGCACCCTGGACGTCGTCCGCGAGTCCGCCCTGCCCACCGACCGGGTCCTGGTCGACCACCTCAACGAGACCACCGTCAAGGAGGCCAAGGACAGCGGCGCCTGGCTCGGCTTCTCCGTCTACCCGGACACCAAGATGGACGAGGAACGGATGGTCGCGATCCTGCGCGCCCACGGCCCCGAGCAGGTCCTGGTGAACTCCGCCGCCGACTGGGGCAGGAGCGACCCCCTCAAGACCCGCAAGGTGGCCGACCTGATGCTCGCCGAGGGCTTCACCGAGGACGACGTCGACCGGGTGCTGTGGCGCAACCCCGTCGCCTTCTACGGGCTCAG
The DNA here is from genome assembly GCF_055633275.1 of Streptomyces sp. 12E. NCBI lineage: Bacteria > Bacillati > Actinomycetota > Actinomycetes > Kitasatosporales > Streptomycetaceae > Streptomyces > Streptomyces sp. 12E. Next base: position 6,322,603 of record NZ_JBVNCJ010000001.1, read on the forward strand.
CGGCCGCCTGAACCTCGACGTCGGCGCCACCGGCGCCACCCACGAGGGCAACTCCGTCCTGCGCGGCGCACCGAAGGACGAGCCCCAGCCGGCCGGCGCCCCCGCCACGGAGGCGTGAGCCATGCGCTTCCGCCACCCCGACGGCTCCACCGTCCACCTCGCCTACTGCACCAACGTGCACCCCGCCGAAACCCTGGACGGCGTCCTCGCCCAGCTCCGCGACCACTGCGAGCCGGTCCGCCGCCGCCTCGGCCGGGACAGGCTCGGCATCGGCCTGTGGCTCGCCAGGGACGCCGCGCACGCCCTCGTCACCGACCCCGCCGCCCTGCGCGGACTGCGCTGCGAACTCGACCGGCGCGGCCTGGAGGTCGTCACCCTCAACGGCTTCCCCTACGAGGGCTTCGGCGCCGAAGAGGTCAAGTACCGCGTCTACACACCGGACTGGGCCGACCCCGAGCGCCTGGAGCACACCACCTCCCTGGCCCGCGTCCTCGCCGGACTCCTCCCCGACGACGTCACCGACGGCAGCATCTCCACCCTGCCCCTCGCCTGGCGCACCGCCCATGACGAGCAGCGGGCGGAGACGGCCCGCACCGCCCTGCGCACCCTCGCCGAACGCCTCGACGCCCTCGAGGAGCTGACCGGACGCTCCGTCCGCGTCGCCCTGGAACCGGAACCCGGCTGCGTCGTCGAGACCACCCGGGACGCCATCGCACCGCTCACCGCGATCGCCCACGACCGCGTCGGCATCTGCGTCGACACCTGCCACCTCGCCACCTCCTTCGAAGACCCGCACACCGCCCTGGACGACCTCACCCGGGCCGGCGTGCCCGTGGTCAAGTCGCAGCTCTCCGCCGCCCTGCACGCCGAGCAGCCCCACCTCCCCGAGGTCCGCGAGGCCCTGGCCGCCTTCGCCGAACCCCGCTTCCTGCACCAGACCCGCACCTCCACCCCCGTCGGCCTGCGCGGCACCGACGACCTCGACGAGGCCCTGGCCGGCGACGCCCTGCCCGACACGGCTCCCTGGCGCTCCCACTTCCACGTCCCGCTGCACGCGGCTCCCGCCGCGCCCCTCACCTCCACGCTGCCCGTCCTGAAGTCCGTCCTGACCCGGCTCGTCGGCGGCCCGCACCCCCTCACCCGCCACCTCGAGGTCGAGACCTACACCTGGCAGGCCCTCCCGCCCGAGCTGCGCCCCCGCGGCCGCACCCAGCTCGCCGACGGCATCGCCGCCGAACTCGCCCTGGCCCGCGACCTCCTGACGGACCTCGGCCTGAAGGAGCTCCCATGACCGGCCCCACCCCCCTGCTCGTCCTCGACGTCGTGGGCCTCACCCCCCGGCTCCTCGACCACATGCCCCACCTCAAGTCGCTCGGCCAGTCCGGCTCCCGCGCCCCGCTCGGCACCGTCCTGCCCGCCGTCACCTGCGCCGCCCAGTCCACCTTCCTCACCGGCACCACACCCTCCGAGCACGGCATCGTCGGCAACGGCTGGTACTTCCGCGAGCTCGGCGACGTCCTGCTGTGGCGGCAGCACAACGGCCTCGTCGCCGGCGACAAGCTCTGGGACGCCGCCCGCCGCGCCCACCCCGGCTACACCGTCGCCAACATCTGCTGGTGGTACGCCATGGGCGCCGACACCGACATCACCGTCACCCCCCGCCCGGTCTACTACGCCGACGGCCGCAAGGAACCCGACTGCTACACCCGGCCGCCCGCCCTGCACGACGAACTGACCGAGAAGTTCGGCACGTTCCCCCTGTTCCACTTCTGGGGCCCCGGCGCCGACCTGGTCTCCAGCCGGTGGATCATCGACGCCACCCGCCACGTCATGCGCACCCGCCACCCCGACCTGACCCTGTGCTACCTCCCTCACCTCGACTACGACCTGCAGCGCTTCGGCCCCGACGACCCGCGCTCCCTGAAGGCCGCCGCCGACCTCGACGCCGCCGTGGCCCCGCTCCTCGACGACGCCCGCGCCGAGGGCCGTACCGTCGTCGCCCTGTCCGAGTACGGCATCACCCGCGTGAACCGGCCCGTGGACATCAACCGCGCCCTGCGCCGCGCCGGCCTCCTCGAGGTCCACACCCAGGACGGCATGGAGTACCTCGACCCGATGGCCTCCCGCGCCTTCGCGGTCGCCGACCACCAGCTCGCCCACGTCTACGTGCGCCGCCCCGAGGACCTCGACGCCACCCGCGCCGCCCTCGAGGGACTGCCCGGCATCGAGCAGCTCCTCGACGACGAGGGCAAGAAGGCCCACCACCTCGACCACCCGCGCGCCGGCGAACTGGTCGCCGTCGCCGAAACCGACGCCTGGTTCACGTACTACTACTGGCTCGACGACGACCGCGCGCCCGACTTCGCGCAGCTCGTCGAGATCCACCGCAAACCCGGCTACGACCCGGTCGAGCTCTTCATGGACCCCCTCGACCCCTACGTCAAGGTCAAGGCGGCCGGCGCGCTGGCGCGCAAGAAGCTCGGCATGCGCTACCGCATGGCGGTCGTGCCCCTGGACCCCTCGCCCATCCGCGGCAGCCACGGCCGCCTCCCCGCGAGCGACGACGACGGTCCGCTCCTCATCTGCTCCACCCCCCGCGCCCTCGGCGACCGCGTCGCGGCCACCGATGTGAAACAACTCCTGCTCCGGCTCGCCGGACTCGGCTGACACCGCACCACGCACGGCCGCCGACATCCGACTACCGAGAGTGAAACACACGGCACTGACAACGGCCGGTCCCGGCGGGACCGGAGCCGGCCACGACCGAGAAGGCAGGCCACTCGTGACCCCGTACTCCGACCCCTCACGCACCGAAGCCGCCGACACCCCGGACGAGGGGCTGCGCCGCACCCTCGGTGTGGACCGGCGCCGGTTCCTCAGCACCTGCACCGCCGTGGCGGCCGGAGCCGTCGCCGCCCCCGTCTTCGGCGCCGCCCCCGCCGTGGCCCACGACCGGGGCGGAGACCACCGACACGACCACGGACACGGGCGCGGGCAGGTGCTCGTCCCGCCGCACAAGCGCGGCATCATCCTCTACACCGTCCGTGACGCCATCGCCCGCGACCCCCTCGCGAGCGACCTGCCCTCCGGCTTCCGCGAGGTGTTCAGGCAGCTGGCCCGCCACGGCTACCGCCAGGTGGAGTTCGCCGGTTACCGCCAGCACGCGAACGCCCCCGGCGGCGACGACCTGGAATCCGTCCAGGGCGCCAGGCTGCTGCGCCGCTGGCTCGACGACTACGGGCTGCGCGCCCAGGGCAACCACGGCTTCATCCCGTCCTCCTGGCCGCTCACCACGGCGGACAAGGACACCTTCAAGAAGCACCTGGAGATCGCCAACATCCTCGGCATGGACCACATGGGCACCGGCGGCGACCCCACCGGCAGCTCCTACCGCGCCGACTGGGACGTGGCCGCCGACAAGTGGAACGCCCTCGGTGAGATCGCCCGCCGTCAGGGCATCAAGCTCTACACCCACAACCACGACAGCGCCTACGGCTTCCTGCTCGACGGCGGCCCGCTGGACGACCAGGGCCGGCCGACCCGCAGCTCCGGCATCCGCAAGCTGGAGTACTTCCTGAAGATCACCGACCCCCGGCTCGTCTGGCTGGAGATGGACGTCTTCTGGGCGCACGTCGCCCAGTACAAGTTCCACACGTACACCGCCCACGACGGCTCGACCAGGAAGAACGTCTTCGACCCGGCCGGCCTGGTCGCCCGCCACAACAAGCGCTACCCGCTGTTCCACGCCAAGGACGGCGTCGTCAGCACGACCAACGGCATGGGCTACGACATGGTGCCCTTCGGAACGGGCGTCATCGACTACACGGCGTTCTTCTCCCGCGTCGGCGAGCGGAACTACCACAACCCGATGGTCGAGGACGACAACTCCCCGAGCGCCACCGACCCCGCGCAGTCGCTGCGCGAGGCCAAGATCAGCTACGACAACCTGGCGGCCCTGCGCAAGCGGCGCCGCTGACCGCCCCGCCCGGCCGAACGGCGGCCCCTCCCGCGCCACCCGCGGGAAGGGCCGCCGCGCACCGGCTCGGGTCCGGGCGCACGTGACCGCCCGGACACACACCGTGCACCCCGCCCACCACCGCCCGGACACACACCGTGCACCCCGCCCACCACCGCCCGGAGGCACGGAAAACGCAGGTGAAAGGCGCTGCGAAACCTTGGTATGGTTGTCCCTGTCGCCGCCCGGGGAACACCCCGCGAAGGCGACGGACACCTTGTCCGGGTGGCGGAATGGCAGACGCGCTAGCTTGAGGTGCTAGTGCCCTTTATCGGGCGTGGGGGTTCAAGTCCCCCCTCGGACACACCGCTCCACCGATGGCCCCGACCGACACGGTCGGGGCCATCGGTCGTTCTCGTTCCACCGAGGCTGACACCCCGCTGGGACTCACGCTGAAGGCCGACTCGGCCGACAGGCACGACCTCGATCTCGCCGCCGACGAGTACCTGGAGCACGGTCACATCCTGGACAGGCGCGTCGGCAAGACGGACGAGCAACTCGCGCAGCGCCTGCGCGACCAGCAGACGAACGGCCCGACGCAGGCATGGCCGCACGGCAAGCCGTACCCCCGCGCCTCTTCGGCCTTCCCGGACTGCCGGCGGGCGGAGGAGCTGGCCGAGCACAACCTCAACCAGAACAAGACCGCCATCGAGGCGTGGATCAAGGGTCCGCCGCCGGACGAGGGCAAGGTCAGAGAGTTCCGGTCGACCTCCTACCCCGACCGGGGGACCGCCCACTGGGCCACCCGGCAGGTGGTGACCGCCAACGAGCAGGTCATCCACCGCCGGCTCGCCCGGGGGGCCCGGGCCCGCCTCACCATCGAGGCCGCCCGGCCCTCCCGGGAGGAGCCCGTGGGCCGGGTCCAGCTGGAGGGCGACCTGCCGGCGGGGCGCGGGCCCGTCGACGTCCGCGCGGCGCGCGTGGTGCTGCGGCGAGCGTGACGGCCGCGACCGGCACGCCGCCAGCGACGACGCCTGTACGGAGGCGTGCTGTACGCGGGCCCGGAGGCGGGCCCGCCCCGGCGGCAGGAGCCGTCCGTGGTCAGGTGCGGCGGGCGGCCCAGACGGTGCGTTCGGTGCGTACCGTCAGGTCGTCGCGGCGCAGGATGCTGTGCGGGCCGTCGGTGTCGAGGAGCCGGTCGAGCGCGGTGAGGTCCTCGGGGGAGAGTCCGTCCGCGACGGCGCCGCGGATGCGCCGCAGGACGCCGGTGGCGTAGCGGCCGATCGCTTCACTGCGCGAGCCTTCGAGGTTCACGGCGACGGTGCGCTCGCCCTCGACGGTGAATCCGGCGGCGGTCAGCATGGGGCCCCAGTCGGCGCCCCGGTGGGGCAGGTGCGCGGCCTGGCGGCGGTCGGCCGCGGCGTGGACGCGCTCTTCCAGACCGGGCCGGTCCTCGGGGGCGTCCTCGGGCAGGAAGCGGGGATGGCCGGCCAGTTCGACGACGGCGAACAGGCCGCCGGGTGCGAGCGCGGCGTGGACGGTGCGCAGGGCACGGTCGGGACGGGCCATGTGGTGCATCGAGGCCGACGCCCAGACCAGGTCCGGTGAGCCGAGGCCGGGCCAGGCCGCTTCGTCGAGGTCGGCCCGCACCGTGCGCACGCGCTCCTGGACGCCGCGGGTGCGCGCCTTGGCGCGCAGACGGTGCAGGTGTTCGGCGGAGGCGTCGACGGCGGTGACGTGCGCGTCGGGGAAGCGGTCGAGGAGGGCGAAGGTGCCCGCGCCCGTACCGCAGCCCAGGTCCACGATGTGGTGCGGGGCGGCCTGCAGCGGCAGCCACGCGGTGAGGGAGGCGGTGTGCTCGGCGAGGACCTCGGCGTCCAGGTCGAGGATCTCCGCCTGGCCGTCCGTCGCGCACTCGTGGTGGTGACCGTGCGGAGCGCCGTGGCGGGGAGCGTGGGTGTGGGTGTGGGCGTGGTTCATGCTTCTCACGCTAGGACGGACATGCGCCTGCGGCACGAAGCATCCCGGCCCGCGCAAGACGATGGTCGAGAGCGTTGCCCGACGCGCAAGAGACCGCCGCCGGGGAGGCCCGTCGCGCGGCCTCTCCGTCACCCGGGAGCGCCCTGGGCGTCGTCGCCGCTGTCGTTCTGGTGGCCGCGGCGGGCGTCGCGGTCGAAGATGCCCAGGATCTCGCAGGGTCCGCCGTCGGCGCCGATCGCGTGCGGCATCATCGTGGGGAACTCGGCGGCCTGATGGGTCTCGAGGCGGAAGCGGCGGTGGCCGAGCATGAGGATCGCCGTGCCGGACAGGACGACCAGCCATTCGCGCCCCGGGTGGGCGCGCATGCGCGCCGGGTTCTCGGGGGGCGGTTCGGTCATCCGCTGGCGCACCACGCTCATCCCGGGGTCCGCCTTGACGGTCCAGCGCATCCGGCCGTGGGCGCCGTCGATCGTCGGGCTGATGACGACGTCCTCGGTGGCGGTCTCCACGAGCTGGTCGAGCGTGGTGTCCAGGGCGCGGGCGAGGGTGACCAGCTGATCCAGCGCGAGGCGGCGCCGGCCGTTCTCGATGCGGCTCAGTGAGGACTGGCTGAGGTGGGCACGGGAGGCCAGTTCCTCCAGGGACCAGCCCTGCGCCACCCGCAGGGCGCGGATGCGTTTGCGCACGAGGCTGTCCAGATCCTCATCTTCTTGCGTCATGCGCAACAGTGTATGCCTTCAAGGCAAGACCGGCTTAGCGTCGTGTGACGCGGCGCCGCCCGCGCCCCTTCACCCGGCCGGCGACCGGTCCTGCCCCGGCGCCGGCCCGGCACGCCCTTCCGAGAGGAATCCATGAGGACGAACCAGCCCGTACCGGCCACGCAGGACGGCGGCCGGGACACCCCCGACGCGCGCCGGCTGCGCATGATCCTGATCACCGTCTCCCTCGCCCTGATGGCGGTCATCGCCTCGGTGACCGGGCTGAACGTCGCGCAGACCCACATGGCCGTGGAATTCGGCGCCTCCCAGAGCACGGTCCTGTGGATCATCAACGTCTACACCCTCGCCCTGGCCGCGCTGCTGCTGCCGCTCGGCGCCCTGGGCGACCGCCTGGGCCGCAAGCCCGTGCTCGTCGCGGGCCTGGGGGTCTTCGGCATCGCCACCGTGATCGCGGGCCTGGCCCCGACGGCCGAAGCGATGCTCGCCGCCCGCGTGGCCGGCGGCATCGGCGCCGCCATGATCATGCCGGTCACGCTCTCCGTCATCACCTCCACCTTCCCCGAGGAACAGCGCGGCAAGGCGATCGGCGTGTGGACCGGAATCGCCGGAGGCGGCGGGATCCTGGGCATGTTCCTCTCCGCGCTCCTGGTCGACGTCGCCGACTGGCGCCTGCTGTTCGTCCTGCCGGCGGTCCTGGTCCTCGTGGCCCTGGCCATGACCTTGCGGTCGGTCCCCGACTCCCGCGAGACCTCGGCCCACCGGTTCGACACCGTCGGCGCCCTGCTCTCCGCGATCGCCGTGACCGGTCTCATCTTCGTCCTGCAGGAAGGCCCCGAACGCGGCTGGACCGCGCCCGCGACGCTGATCGGCCTGACGGCCGGCCTCGTCGCCACGGCCGGGTTCGTGGCCTGGGAGCTGCACCGCCGCGACGCCTCCCTGCTGGACGTACGGCTGTTCCGGGAGCGCGGACTGTCGGGCGGCTCGATCACGCTGCTGGTGGTCTTCGGTGTCCAGGCGGGCATCGGCGTGGTCCTCTTCCCGTTCTTCCAGGCCGTACTCGGCTGGTCGGGACTGCTGTCCACGGTCGCGATGATGCCCATGGCCCTCGCGATGATGACGGCCTCCGGCCTGGCCCCCAAGCTGGCCGCGGGGATCGGCGCCCGCTCGACCGTGATGGCGGGCGTCGCACTGGCCGGAGCCGGCATGGCGCTCATGGCGCTCCTCGTCTCCGTCGGCGGCGGCTACCCGTCCGTCCTGCCCGGCCTGCTCGCCATGGGCGTCGGCATGGGCCTGTCGATGACACCGTCCACGGAAGCCGTCACCGCCGCCCTGCCGCGCGAGAAGCAGGGCGTCGCCTCCGCCCTCAACGACGTCACCCGCGAGTTCGGCACCGCACTCGGCGTCGCCCTGCTCGGCGCGCTCGTGTCCGCGGGCTACCGCGACGCCATCGACGACAGGCTGCGCGGCATCCCCCAGGGCGCCGCGGACACCGCCCGGGAAGGCGTCGCCAACGCCGTCGAGGCGGCGGGCGGCGCCGGACCGTACGCACCGGACCTGCTCCACGCGGCGCAGCGGTCCTTCGTCGACGGCTGGCAGCAGGCCATGTGGGCGGGCGCCCTCCTCATGGGCGCCCTGTTCGTGCACATCGCCCTCCGCGGCCCCGGGAACACACCCTCCGCGGTCGCGGACGAGACGGACCCCGCCGAGACCGTCTCCGCCTTGGGTTCAAGGGATCGTCGCAACACCACTTGGTTTTAGGTGGTGAGTAGATCACGTAGACGCTCGGCTGGGGTATCCCAGCCGAGCGTCTTGCGTGGGCGGCCGTTGAGTTCCTGGGCGACGTGTTCGAGGTCTTCGGGGCTGTGGACGCTCAGGTCGGTGCCCTTGGGGAAGTACTGCCGCAGCAGTCCGTTGGTGTTCTCGTTCGAGCCGCGTTGCCAGGGCGATGCGGGGTCGCAGAAGTAGACGGGCATGCCGGTGGCCATGCTGAACTGCTTGTGGCGTGCCATCTCGCTGCCCTGGTCCCAGGTGAGGGAACCGCGCAGGTGGGCGGGCAGGGTCTGGATCGTGGCGACGAGGCCGTCGCGGACGGTCTCGGCGTCGTGGGCTCCGCCCGGCAGGTGGACCAGCATGGTGTAGCGGGTGCTGCGCTCGACCAGGGTGGCGATCGCGGAGCGGCCGCCCTGGCCGATGATCAGGTCGCCTTCCCAGTGACCGGGCACGGCCCGGTCCTCGATGTCGGCGGGGCGGTCGCTGATCATCACCATCGGGTCGGTGAACCGTGGGGTGCGCCGCTGGGGGTCCCGGCGTGGTTTGCGGCGGGTCCGCCCGGAACGGACGGCCGCCTGCACCTCCCGTTTCAGGCCGCCACGGGCCTGGAAATACAGCGCCTGGTAGACCGTCTCCACGCTCACCCGCATGCTCTCGTCGTCGGGATGTTCTCTCAGTAGAGCGTGGCAGATCTGCTCCGGTGACCACCGCCTGCGCAGTCCGTCCTGGACGAAGCGGCGCAGCCGTCCCTCGCGCAGCAGTTTGCGTTCCTTGGGCCGGGGCCTGCGGGCGGCGGCCGCGCGGTGGGCGGCGTAGGGCTGGTAGCCCTCGCTGCCCGAGTTCGCGTCGATCTCCCGCTTGACCGTGCTCGCCGGCCGTCCCAGGGCTCGTCCGATCGCCCGCAGCGAGTGGCCCGCCGCATGGAGATCGCGGATCTTCTCGCGCTCGGCGAGCGTCAGGAACCGCGGGTGGAGCTGCTTTTCCAGGGCCGTCAGGCCCACCGGTGGCGTGGTCACAACGGACATCGTGACGGTCCCCGCCGCGTAGTCGACGCGGCGGCCGTCGGCGTAGGTGCGTGTGGTGCCGCTCTTCTTGACGCCCCAGTCCCAGTCCTTGGCCGTGCGCTCGTTCACGCCGACCTGCCGGGCCGCGACCCGGCGTGCGACACCGGCGGCCCGAAGCCGCTCGTACTCGTCCCGCCCGGGATGCCGGCGCGGCAGACGAACCGAGCTCCGTCCAGCTTTCCGGGCCCAGCTGAAAGCAGTGTTCCGGTTCACCCCCAGCTCACGCGCCACCACGGTCACGTTCCCCACGGCATCCAGCCGCGCAAGAAAACGCTCCCGCAGCCCCGCAAGATCATCGCGCCCAACGACCACGGTCCTCGCAACTCCCACAGATCGCGGGTGTTGCGAGGACCGTTAGAACCCAAGCGCCGGCTGACCGCGCACGAGCCGGGCCCCAGCGGACCACTCCGCGAACACCGCGTCCGCCGACCGCTCACCGGGGCCGGTGAGCCGCTGAGGTCGAACCGCCCCCGCCCTGCCCGGGACCGGAAGCGCAGGAAGGCAGCCGCCGCGACTCCCCGGCGCCCCTGCCTACACCCGCGCCCTCCGGCGGTTACCACGCTGTACTCGACAGGGAACGGGCGAGAGGCCGCCGACCCGTGGTCGGCGGCCTCTCGCGGTGGGTGAGGTGATGCGCGCGGTTCAGCTCGCGTCAGCACGGAACCACCCCGACCACGATCGCGGAGGCGGAAGGCGTTCCCGCCCCCTGTCGCCAACGCTCGTGGTCAACACACCTAGTCCGCGCGGCCGGTGGCGGCGACCGTGACGCCGAGTCCGATCATGGCCAGGCCGCCGGCGCCGCCCACGAGTGACATCCGGCGCGGGGAACGGCCGAACCAGGCCCGCGCGGCGGAGGCCGTCAGTCCCCAGACGCTGTCGGACGCCAGTTGGAGCAGCGCCCCGGCCAGCCCCAGGAGCAGTATCTGCCCGACGACGTGGCCCGCGTCCCGGTCGACGAACTGCGGGAGCACGGCCGTCAGGAAGACGATGCTCTTGGGGTTCGTCACTCCGACGGTGAACCCCTCCCACGTCTGCCGGAGCGTTCCGCGGGCGACGGCCCGCGCGGCGCCGGGCTCCGGGGAAGGCGTGCGGCTGTGCCGGATCGCCTGGACGCCGAGGAAGACCAGATACGTGGCCCCGGCGATCTTGATCACGCCGAAGGCGAGGGCCGACCTCGCCACCACGTTCCCCACCCCGAACGCCACGGCGACGACAAGGGCGTAGCCGCCGAGGGCGTTGCCGAGTACGGAGGCCAGCGCCGCCCGGCGCCCGTGCGCAAGGGCCCGGCCGACGACGAACAGCACGCTGGGCCCCGGGATCGCGGACAGCAGCAGGGACATCGAGCAGAAGGCAGCCAACTGGTGCAGACCGATCACCGTTGAATCATCGCCCGTGATCCCCGGGAAGGGGAGAGGGACCATCGGCCTACTCCTCGAGCCGTAGCCCGCGCGGGACGACGGCCTTCTCGCCGCCTGGTCGGGGGCATCCTGTGAACGGGCGTACGGGGAGGCTGTTGACGCGGGGACGTGTACAGGGGAGTGCTGTACGCGGAAGGACGGGACGTCCGCACGGACGCCCCGGCGACGCGGGCGGCTGCGGAGGGCGCGTGAGGAACAGGAGACCGAAACGCCGTGCAACGGTCCCCATGACGCCTGCCGTGAATGGTCCGACGCGAGCGAGGCGGGGCACAAGTCGTCGCGGGACCGCGGATCCATCGGCGCACCGCACTGCGCGCAGGGTTGCCTGTCTTCTCCTCGTCCGGCCGGTTGTGCGTGGCAGCGGCGGCCGCCGTCGCGGTCCCGGGGAAGACGTGGCCGCGTTCGCCGTGGCGGGTACCGGCCGCCGGCGCCCGCTTCCGCGGCAGCAGGTGGGATCAGGAGAAGTAGGAATGCTCGACGCGGTCGAACCGCTGGGCGAGGAGGTCGTCGTGGGGAATCACCCAGCCCACCTCTCCGTCACCGGGACCGAAGACGTTGGCCTCGGCGACCTCCGCGAGGCACAGATACGGTTCGGTGTTGTCCTCGGAGGCTTCCGCCGCTTCCCTGAGGGCGCGGGCGTGCAGTTCGTCGAACCTCTCCGGGGCGTCCCTGACCAGGGAGACCGCCTGCTCCCTCTTCTCCCGGAACTCCTCCTCGTAGAGGGCCAGCCAGTCGTGGTGGTTCAGCTGCGTCCCGCGCAGGTCCAGCGAGCCGCCCGCCTCCCGGTTGACGACCGGTGCGTCGGGAACCAGGGAGGCGTACTCCTCGATCGCGGCCTCGAGCGGGGGGTCGCTCTCGGGCCAGCCGAGGACGTCCCATGCGGCGGGCTCCAGGAGGGTGAGCACCTTGCGTTCCAGGAGTTCCTGGGACTCCTCGCGCATGGTGTAGTAGCTGAAGTCCACGGGTGCGTCGGCCACCGCCGTCTCGGTGCCCGGGGGCACGAAGATCACCGGGGCGGACCAGTTCTCCGGGTACGTGTCGCGGTAGCCCGGGGCGGCGAACAGCAGGAGCCGTCCCTGCCGGGGGATCAGGTCGTCCAGTGGCTGTTTCGGTATGGCCGCCAGATCGAGACAGGCGACGAAATGGTCGCCGGGCTTCCAGGTGGAGTGCACGGGCATGTCGGGGAGCCCCCCGACACAACCGACCACCCGGTCCTCCGGCCGGACGCTTCCGGGCGACTTGACGCTCATCTTGACCGATGGCTGCACGGACCACAGGATGCGGGTGACGGCGTCGTCGGAGACGCCGTGCCGGCGGGCGTGTTCCCGGAACCTCTTCGTATGTGACATGCCGTCATCCTGCCCCAGTCCACTGACACCGGATGATCCGGCTCACCTCCCGGGACCTGTCCGATGGATCATGCGGCTGTGCCACGTCCAGGACGTCGGTACGGGCACGGGGCGGGGCGATCCGGGGCCAGGACGCAAGGCGCCGGGTCCGCCGCGCTCGCGACGGACCCGACGCCCCGACCGTCGCAGCCGTTACCGCCGACCCGGCCCCCACCGGCCCGCCGGGACCGCGGACATCACTTCACCACGACGCTGTCCCCGGACGACTTCGACGGCCCGGTGGTGGTGTTGCCGTAGTACACCCAGCGCCACGTACCCGTCCTGGAGGCCTTCACGGTCGTCCTGAGATTGCCCGAGCCGTTCGCGTGCACCTTCTTCACCGTGGTGTAGGAGGCGGTGCCGGCGGGCTTGAACTGCAGGCTCACCTGGCGTCCTCCGTAGGAGGCGTACTTCCTGGTCTCCCAGTTGGCCCGGGTGACCTTTCCGGTCACGGTGATGGTCCTGCCCTTGGCCACGGGTTCGGGCGAGGCGTTGACGGTGAGGCGGGAGTTGCGCTTGACGTGGACCGTCAGACCCTTGTCGTCGACGTCACCACCGCCGCCCTTGAAGTACACCTCGGCTCCGACCCTCCAGGCCCCGGCCTCGCTGTTGCGCATGTCCCACACGCTCGGGTCGAAGTACATCGTCTCGTCGAAGTCGCAGACGCCCGACTTCACCTTGGTGCAGTCGCTCGTCTCGATGGCGTGCCACAGCCGGTCGGCCCCCTTGCGGTACAGGAACACCGCCGGCCACTTCCACTTGCGCGTGGTCGTCATCCGGAAGGAGGCGGGCACCGCGACCTCCCCCGACACCCCGATCACGATCGGCTTGCCGCCGTTCACCTGGACACGGGAGAACGAGACCCCGCCCTCGGCCGCCCCGGCCGGCACCGCGGCCACGGCCGTGAACACCGCCGCCGCGCCACCGGCCACGGCGACTCTCCAGACCTGCTTCCCCACCTGATCCCCAATCTTGTACGGAAAGGCACCGGAGGCTCGTCCCCCCAGCGCCTTACAGACGGCCGGCATCCACACGGGGTTGCGCGCCCGCGGATCACGATGGGGCATCGGACGATCCCCGCCTCCCGCGAGGCGGAGGGACCGGCGCGGTGCGGCGGGCGAAGCACGCCCCCCTGGGCAGGATCCTCGAACCGATCAGCGTCGGTGGATCATGATGTCGTGATGCGTCTCCCTGAACGGCCGGATGCCGACCGGGAGTTCGGTCGGCCGTTGCCGAGGGGCGACGGCCGTGCGGAGGGGGTGGCGCGGATGGCGGCCCCCTCGTCCGACCGGACAGCGGACCTCGGGACGGAACCGGAGTCCCGGTGTGCCAGGATCTGCTGCCGTGACGGATGACGACCCCCTCGCCGGCCTGGACGACGTGCCCTGGGCCCGGCTGCGGCACTCCTACGGCATGGCCGACGACGTCCCCGGACACCTCCGGGCGATGCGGGCGGGGATCCGGGAGGGCCGGCATTCGCCGGGTGCGCGGCTCGGGAACCACATCGTGCACCAGGGCACGCGATCGCAGGCCGCGGTGTACACCGTCCCGTTCCTCGTGCGGATGGCACTCGACCCGGGAACGGCCGACAGGCACGGGTGCGTCAGGCTGCTGGCCGCCATCGCGATCGGGCTGGACGCCAACCACCTGCCGAACGGCTACGACCCCGAGGAAGACCGCGCCTACCTGACACGGCTGCGCGGCGAAGCCGACGACTGGGCCCGGTGGATCGCCGAAGCGGCGGACAACGAGCAGCGCGGACAGCGCGAGGAGAGCTGGGCGCAGGTGCTGATCGACGCCGAGGCGGTGGTGCGTTCCTACGACGCCGTCCGGGAAGCGCTCCCCGCGCTCGCCACCCTGCTGACCTCCGGCAGCCCCGAACTGCGGGCCGGAACGGCGAACCTGCTGGCGTGGTTCCCCGAGTCCGCGGCGACGTCGGTTCCGCTGTTGCAGGCGTTCGTCGCCGATGAGGTCTCGCCCGGCGCCGCGGCGACGGGAGTGGTCGCCCTCGGCCTGCTCGGCGATCCGGCGGCCGTCCCCTTCGTCGAGCACTGCCTGGAGAGCCCGGTCGTCGAACTGCGCTGGGCCTCCGCCTTCGCGTTGACGCGGTTCGGCATCGCCGGACCGGCCGTCGTCGAGACACTGACGCAGGTCGTCGCCCGGCCGCCCGGGAAGACCGGGACGATGTCGTTCCTGAGCGGCTCCTACAGCGGCCTCGCGGCGATGGCCCTGGCCGGGACGTCCGAGGCCACGGCGCTCCGGACGGTCGACGCCATGCTGGCCGGGCTGGCCGACCGCACGGGCGTCGAAGGGTTCTACGACCGGTACTACACAGCGCACACGCTGTTCACGCTGGTCTTCCCCGGCGATCCCGCCGAACCGCCGCGGTCCTTCGGTGACCTGAGCACCGTGCAGCAGCGTGTCGTGCGCTTCGCCGTCGACCAGGACGAGGTCGTCCGGCTGTCCGGTCCCATGGACGCCCTGCGCCGGTGGAAGGTGCCGACCGCCCTCCCCGACCTGCGGACCTACGCCGGAACCGGCCAGGGCGAGGCCCCTGGGCCGGCGTCCGGGGCCTCGCCCCGCTCGCGCCGGCCGCCCTGGCCGTGAACGCGGTGCCGGCCTCAGTCCGTGGGCGCCGGCGCGGCGCAGGCCTCGGCGACGGCCCGCGTGTCCCAGTAGAACGGACGGACCTCGGTGATCCGCCCGTCCCTGACCGTGATCGTCTGCAGGATGGGGAAGCCGAGTTCGCGGCCGGTCGCGCGAGCGCGGGCACGGACCTGGGTGAGCACGACCGCGGTCTCACCGGTGGCGAGGAACTCCTGCTCCACCATGTCGAACGCCTCCCACACCTCTCCCATCCTGAGGAAGAACCGCGCCAGGCCGTCGTGCCCGCGCCACGTGCCCCCGTAGGGCAGCGCGTCCGCCTGGTGCAGTTCGACGTCCGGCGCGAAGAAGGGCGCGAGCAGATCGAACGAGGCCTCGCCGGGGCCTCCCGCCGCCAGGTACTCCGCCTCAGCCGCATACATGCCGGCGAGGACCGTCGCCGACTCCGTGGTGGATGGCATCGTCATGGCACCAGCCTGCGCACCGCGACGGGATCGTGCCGGCGGCAATCGGACATCGTGGTGCGGCGGGGGCCGGCACTTCCGCGACCCGCCCCACGCGCCGGTTCGGTGGAGGACGGTCCGCGCCGCTGGGGGGAGGGCGGCGACTCCATGGCCTCCCGCAAGGGCCGCGAGTCCGTGGTCAGCGGATGGTGTTACTTTCCGTGACATGACCGATCACGCGCTACGACTGCTGCGGCAGGACCGCCGCCTGGCCGAACTGGCCGCCTTCCCCTTCGACTTCGACCTGGACCGCGCCGCCCACGGCCATGTCGAGGAGGTCCGCCTCGCCTCGGGCGGGCCGCTGGAGCCTGTGGCCGGGGACGACACCGGCGGCACGTACTTCGTGTGCGCGGACGGCTCGGTGCTCTACGCCGACTCGGAGGGCGCCGCGGGGATCATCGGCTCCAGCGTCGACGAGGCCCTGGAGCTCGTGATCGGCCTGCCCGGCTGGCGCGACTGCACACGTCTGTCGCCGGACGACGGCGAGGAGAGGATCCTGGCGCGCGTCGCGGAGACCGAGGACGAGATCCGTGAGTACTACGGAATCGACGAGGAGCGGGCCGGGCTCCGTGCGGCGCTGGGCTTCCCGGAGCGCTCCCCGGTCGAGCTGGTGGGCGGACTGCGTGCCGCCCTGCTGCGCACCGAGCCGGACTTCGTCCTGCTCAACGCGGACGAGGGATGCGCGTACGACCGGTTGGGCCCGGCCGGGCCCCCGCTGTGGGAGCCCGTGCTCGCGGCGGGCCGCGCCGATCTCGCCCGCCTGCGCGAGGGCGACCGCACGGCATGGCGTGAAATCGCCGAGGACCCGGTCCGGCGCCGGATCACCCTGCGGGCCGCGCAGTTCGACCGCGCCGAGGGCGACCTGGAGCTGCTGCGGCACCTGCTGCGGCACGAGACACGGTCCTCGATGACGGACGAACTGCGGCTCGCGGCCGTGCTGGTGGGGCTGCACGGGGACACCGCAGACCTGCCGCTGCTGCTCGAGGTCCGGGAGACGGACTTCGACACGGCGTGCGGCCTGGGCGGTGTGCCGGAACCGGGTGCGAGCGCGGACGAGCTGCGACAGTGGGCGCGGGAGCTCGACGAGTCGATGTTCGGGACCGACCCGTCGGACGAGCCGGTCTCCACCTGGACCGACCTGGCGCGGGACCAGGGGATGACGGAACTCGCGCGGGTGACGCTGATCCGCGAACTCGACGACATCGTCATGGACCAGAGCAGACTGCGCCGCCCCGGGGCGCCCCACACCCTGGCCACGGCTCCGCTGAGCGGGCTCGCCCAGGACTTCGAGGAACTCGGCGACCTTCCCCAGGCGCTGCGCGCCCAGCGCCTGTACGCCGCCCTCCAGGAGACGGCGTGGGACCGGGCTTCGGCCCGGCGCACCCTCGCCCGCCTGGAGCGGGAGGCGGGCCGGCTGCCGCAGGCGGTGGACAGCCTGGCCGCCGTGCGCGACGCCCTGGCCACTCCGGGCGACGACTCACTGCGCCACTGGCAACGGGTCAACCTCGGCCGCTTCATCGCCGAGGAGCACTACCGGCTCACCCTCGCCCTGGCCGACGCGGGCCGCCCCGAGGAAGCCCGCGCCCTCCTCGCCGCCGCCGACGCCGTACTCGGCGAGCTCTCGGACAACGCCGCCAAGGGTGTCCGCGAGCTCGCCGAGCGGACCGCCGCCCGCGTGCGGGAGGCCGACTGAGGACGCGTGCGGGCCTCCGCGACAGCCGAGACGTGTACTGCCTGTACTGCCGGAAAGCCAAGCGCCCGGTGTCGGTTGAGCCGTGCGGGCTCATCCCACCCGTGACCGACGGATGGCCGGGCAGTCCCCGGCGGGGGCCGTCAGCACCGACGGGAACGACGTCTCGGCGGCCCCGCGGACGGCCTCGACCAGCAGCACGCCCCCGGCCTGGGGGACCACTGCCCGGCCGCCGCCCTCGATGCGGACACGCGGGTACGACCCGACACGGTGTTTCACCTGGAGAGTGCTTCCTTCCGCGCAGCCGACAGGGCCCTCGACACGTCCCACGGTTGCGGGTCGGGAGCACTCCCCGCTTGTTCGATCAGGCCGCGGACACCCCGCCTCGTGAAGCGCGAGGCCGGCCCAGCAGCCGGACGCCATCCGGTACGTCGATCCCGAACTCCTCGTCGAGGAGGCGTCGTGCCTCCCTCTCGTCGGTCAACTCCCGCTCCGTGACCGTGCCGTCGGCGCGGGTCTCGGTGAGGTGGCGGCCGTCGAGGAGCAGGTGGCGACCGGGGGTGAGGCGCTGGACGTAGGGACGGCGGCTGAACGGGGAGCGGGGGTGGGTGGCGATGTGCCAGTTGACGACCTCGAGGTCGGGCTGCTTGAAGGGCTCCACCGTGAAGGCGTACTGCGCCTCCCAGCCGTCCGCTCCGTCTGTCCCGGTCGTGCCGTACGCCTCCAGCACCCACATCTCCAGTGGGCCGTCATGCGGTGCGTGCACCAGCCGGTGCCGGCGGCCCGCGTCGTGGAACTCCGTGCCGGCCACCAGCGGCACCGGCTCCAGCAGGGCGTCGACCGTGCCGAATCCCACATCCGCGAGGTGGGGCCGCTGCTCGCCGGGGACCTCGACGAGCAGCGCCATGTGCGTGCGCGGGCGGCTCTCGAAGCGGTCGGTGCCGACCACGACTCGCGCGACCAGCAGGGTCACCCGGAAGCCCAGCGCCTCCAGGGCGTCCGCGAACAGCGTGTTGTGCTCGTAGCAGTAGCCCCCGCGGCGACCGTGCACGAGCTTGGCCGTCAGGTCGGCCGGGTCGAGGGAGGGGACCACACCCCGCACGGGGTCCAGGTTCTCGAACGGGACGGTCAGCGCGTGGGCCGTGTGGATGCCCCGCAGCGTCGCGAGGTCGGCCCGCCGCTCGCCCTCCCACCCGATCCGCTTCAGGTAGGCGTCGAGGTCGAATGACTTCGTCGGTGCGATCTCAGGCATACCTCCACGGTACGGACGCACCGTCCCGGCCTGCCTGCCCCCGCGGCCGGAACCGCCACCGGCCTTTGGTCCTAGTACTCCAGTGTCACTTCGTGATCTATCCAGCAGGTTCGTGGTCGGATCGTCGTCGGTAGTGGCTGTGTCGGGCTGTTGCCTGGTGATGGAGTGGACGTCACCGCTGACCACGGTGTAGCGCAGGAAAGGGATAGCAGTGGACCGAGCCGGCCGGATTTCCGGTGGGGATCCGGTACCACAGATAGATTGGCTGCGTGGAGTGCGGCCTTGCCTGATGCCGCCCACGATGTCTCGCTCGGTAACCCGCTCGTTCTTCCCCAAGGCGCACAGATAGTCATACGGTCCGAGGCTGAGGGCGTAGGCGAGCGGCGGGCCGGGACCGCCACGGCTACGGCAGGCGGCCCAACGGTCGGCCGGTCCGTCGGGAACTCCTTTGGGGAACCTCCGGATATTGCAAGGGCGGATCCGGGTAGCGGAGGGCAACTCGGTCAGGCTCTTCAATGACCGTGGTGAGCAGCGGTCCGTGAAGCTGCTCCGCAGTGAGTTCGTGTCCAGTATACCGGGCAATGACCTCTAGAGAGGCCGCTATCGGGCGCGTACTTGCGGCGGTAAGTGCGTGCACTTGTTCCGCGAATGCATGAGAACTCTCGCCGTGAACGCTGGACGGGAATCCCGGCTCGAACTGCTCGACGATTCTTCCGTCCGTCACGTATTGGAAGGATTTCAGGGCCTTCGCGGTCCGAAACAATATTATCGATTCGGTCTTATGTGACAGGTCGCGCATGACTTTGTTTGTGGAGCCAATGAAGTCCTCGAACTCGATGCAGAAGGACCATTCACCCAACTGTCCGGCGCAAATTACGGTACCCAGCGGCGGGGCATCGGGAATGTTTTTTGCGTGCATCAAGCGAGCGCTGTTCAAGTCGGCCCCATAGATTTCCATCACTTCTTCGGGGCTCTTGTGTAAGGTCAGGCTCAGGCAGAAGTTTTCAGAATCTGAAAGGCGCCAAGAACTGGGCATCATTCTTCCTTTCATTGCGATTGCCGGTCTCGCCTTTCATGAAAGGCGAGACCGGCATGGTTCTCAACCCTGTTGAAGCGGTCCGGTGTGGACGCGGTGTTACGTGGCGTCGACCACCATGTCGAAGTAGTCCGGTATGTCGAGGTGGAATGCGTCTCCCTCGATCAGGCGCCATTTTGACACATACCGGCCGTACTCGCCACCAGCATTCGTGTTCTCGAGAAGATTGACGTGGCTGCGCACGCAGGGTTCGGTATAAGCTACCGTCCTGTCATTCCACGCCTCGAAAAATTTGTACTTGCCGTCCTCCTGGCGCACAGGCTGGATCTCGGCGCACAAGACTGCCTCTTGTCCGCCTTCCTTGGTCGAGGCGAACGGGTACTCGTCACAGGAGTCGTCAGGAATCTCCGGCTTTTTCTCGAATTTCGCGCACGTTATCTTGCGCCTGTCATCGCCGTCCTTGGTCTGGTGCAGCGGGTTGCCGCCAACGAGGCCCTTTTTGCCCGGGAGGTTGTGCTGTGCCCACCCGTATGTGGCGGCCGCGGCGCCCCACTCGCTGATCGGAAGTTCGAGGGCCGGCTGTTCCGGGGCGGTGTTGTCCACGCACCCGGCGCTCTCATTTCCGAGTTCCGTGAGATGGGTGTTGCAGCGGACCTGCTTCGGATGGTCCCAGTTCACGTTGGGCTTCGTGGGTGTGGATCCGGTGTGTGTGATGTACAGGTGGTACTTGGTGGTCGTGAAGTCGACCTTATCGACTGCGGGGACATCTCGGTACGTCACCGACCCGATGGCCAGCACCCCGTTGTCAACTAGGTTTTTGCGCCTTGCCACGGATGCTTCTGCGTTGCTTCACACAGCGAGGTACACGTCACATCAGCCACCACATTGAGGCTCTGGACCTCCCCCTTGGGCTCGGCGAACTCAACCGATATGGTCTCACTCCAAGTACCCGAGCGAGGGTTCAGCTCGGCGTGCGAGCTGACATAAAGGAATGCCGTTCCCAGGAATTCCTGCTGCTCCCCACGAAGGGTGAACGTGATCTGTATTTCACGGAGGCAGTTGGTCAACCGCTCGAAAGCCCAGTACCCAGGTCTCGAGACCGAGCAGGACCCTCCCTCGTCCCCGTCCGTTTGCGTGGCCGCAATTCCGGGCGCCTTGGCGGCAGAGGGAGTCGGCAAGGCGGCGGGCGTGATGGCCGTGCAGGCTTCCACCGCCCCGGCGCGCGCATCCGGTGACTCCGGAGTCACCGGGGAGCACGTCTCCTCTACTGGTTTGACCTTGAGGGTTTCCGACCCTACGGGAGCTTGTTGCGTCCCTGTATCGCCAGGGCTGGTCCTCGCTGGGAGTGCTGAAGATTCGTTGTGTGTTTGCATACCGGCAGCCGCCGGATTATGCAGGAGTAGGAGCGATAACGCTCCCGCGAGCGCCAGGGACCATCTACGTCTGTGATTCACGATGCTCCGCTCAATGCGTGTTCGTGCACATGACAGCGGATAGGGAATCATGAGGAAATTTTGATGTCAACGATCACTTCCGGCCAGTGAATGCCATGGCCAACTAAGCCTAAGAAGGTGGCTTAAATTTGATGTTTTAACAAAAGGTGAAGTTCCGGCTTCACTGCCTGGAATTTTATTGTGCGGCCGGGTTGATACTCCAGCAGGACTTCTGTATGCGTCCTGGTCAACGGTCTGGCGATGGGGAGTGCAGTGGGGGTTCGGCATGTGCGGGACGGCCTTGGGCCGACGGTCCCGCCAACGGGTGTCCGCGCCGCGTGCGGTGACGGCGCCGGGCACGTGCCGGGTGGCGGTGTTGCCATCGGGGCCGGTTCGCGAGACCACAGGGTCCGACCGTGATCAACCTCCAGCTCCGGGGCGGGAACGGCACGATCGAGGCCCGCGCGAAGCACGGTGTGGTCCGGGGTCCTGAACTGGCCGGCCTTGATCAGCCACGACAGCGGAACGTGGTCATTCAGGTCATGCCGATCGGATGCGCGGGACACACGGCCCTGGACCGGGTGCCGCTTCGACGGAGGACGGGGGAAGAGGGCGGGCCCGTGTGGTGAAGTGTGGGCCTGCGACAACTCCGACGGCAGGGAGCGTTCTTCCGATGACACCACAGCCGGCACGCCCTGAGCGCGGCGGTCCCGGGACCGGCTCGGTCATGGACGTCCCGCCGTTCAAGCCTCCTCTCGTCAAAGCGGTGTTCAGGGACGTGACCTCGATGCACGTCTCCCGGTCGGCGGCGTGGGCCGCCGCGTCGGTGACGCGGACGGTGCTGACGGAGATCATCGACGGCGCGAGGGGAGCGGCGGCGGAGGAGGCCCGGAAGAAGCTGGTTCCCGGCGACCTCCTCTCGGCGATCGACCGGAACGTCGAGGTCGAGGTGGGGAGCGAGTGGTACGACCACAGCCCGACGTTCCGCGGCCTGACCGGTGTCCGGTACGACGCCGAGGGTGTCGTCGTGCTTCCTCCCAGGCGCAGCAGGTCGCGCAGACCGAGTGCTGTGGTCGGCGCCCACAGGTTCGAGGCGGGGGTCAGGAAGCTGCTGCGGGGCCGGGGGGTGACGGCCGTTCCGGCGATGGTCCGCGACCTGGACGGAATCGCGAGCGTGTTCCTGACGGACCTCGCCCGGGACGCGGCCATGGTCGTCCGTGAGGGCGGGGTCAAACGTTTCGGTACGGTCGTCCTGGTGATGCCGGGCGAACCGGTCCCGCCCCCGCCCCTCAAGGATCCCCTCCTGGCCCTGTCCACCCGCAGGGGGGACGGGCGGACCATCGGCGGGGACGACATCCTGGCCGCCACCACGATCCAGTTGTTCGGCGACATCCGGCAGCGAGCCCTCACCGAAGCACGCGAGGCGACACAGCACGCTTCGGCCGGCTGAACGGGCGCGACCGACATCGCCGCCCGCACCCTCGTCCGCGCGATGCACTCCGTGCCCGATGACGCCTGTACGCGTGGCCTCCCGCAGAGGCCGCGAGTCCGCGGTCGGTGGACGGTGTTGCTTTCCGTGACATGACCGATCGCGCGCTACGGCTGCTGCGGCGGGACCGCCGCCTGGTCGAACTGGCCGGCATTCCCTTCGTCTTCGACCTGGACCGTGCCGCGCACGGCCATGTCGAGGAGGTCCGCCTCGCCTCGGGCGGGCCGCTGGAGCCTGTGGCCGGGGACGACACCGGCGGCACGTACTTCGTGTGTGCGGACGGCTCGGTGCCCTACGCCGACTCGGAGGGCGCCGCGGGGATCATCGGCTCCAGCGTCGACGAGGCCCTGGAGCTCGTGATCGGCCTGCCCGGCTGGCGCGACTGCACACATCTGTCGCCGGACGGGCCAGGGCGTACGTCGTCGTGAGGTACTGCGTCGGACTGCCGCGCAGCTGCGCGGCGGTCAGGGTGGGTTTCACGAGGACCTTTCGGACAGGACGGTTACCGCGCCCCCCGGGCACGCGACGCCGTGACAGCCGGCTAGGGCACCGTGACGATCGGCATCAGAAGTACCGCCCACCTCGGACAACGGTGCCCACCTGGTCGGATCCCGGACTCCGGCCCCGGGGAAGCGCATGGTTAGGATCACCGCGTACACGCGGCATTGTCATGCTGAGGTCACGGAGGCGGAGGGACGGAGCATGGGCGTGCAGGGGGGAGGCGCGGGTCAGGAGGGCGGCGTCGACCTGGCGGTGTCGAGCCAGGACCTCACCAAACTTGCTGACGACCTCGACGACATGCAGGACTACCTGAACAAGCAGGTCAAACGCATGGACGCGATCGTCGACAGCATCGAGGCGGGCTGGCGGGGCCCGGCGGCGACGGCGTACCGGGAGTTCCACCGGGCGGCGGCCGAGGACGCCGTGCGCATCCGAGAAGTGATCCGGCACCTCGAGCAGGCCGTACGCCTGAGCCGGGACGGATTCACGGAGCGGGAACTGGACGTGATGGCCCGGCTGCGGAGCATCCCGGTGGACATCGGCAGCGAGGTCGACAAACTGTCCACACCGAACCCGGAGACGACTGCTCCCGCCCACCCGCGCAGCAGCCTCGACTCGTTCTGATTCCGACGCCCCTCCGAGGCTCCCTGCCGCGACCGCGACGACACCTACGAAACGGGGAACCATGCCGACCGGGAGTGCGGACGACGGCCACATAACCGTCTCCTTCGCCACCCTCCGCGAGCTCGCCGCCGAACTGGAGGACATCCTCAAGAAACTCAACGGCAGTCTGGACGACCTCCACGACCGGGTCCTGCCGGTCGTACTGTCCTGGAAGGGGGAGGCCCGCGAGGTCTTCGTCGACAAACTCGACGAGTGGGACCGCTCGGCCGAGGACCTCCAGGCGGCCCAGAAGTGGCTGCACGAGTGCGTGACCACGAGCCACGTCAACTACGCGGCGGCACACCAGGCGGTGCTGCGCGGCTGGGGAGCCGGCTGATGGGGACACCGTCACCGGCGGGCCAGAACGGCACCATCGACGTCAGGCCGACCGACCTCCACCGCGTCTCCGGCGGTGTGGCGAGCCAGCAGACGGTGATGGACAGGGGCGCCAAGAGTCTGCTCGAGGATCTGCGCAAGTACCCGGACGCCGGCGGTTACGGCACCTCGCCCCAGGCGTTCGCGACGTCGTACGTCAAGGTGGGCAACCGCTTCCTCGAAGTGTGGGCCAGGAGCGTCGTCAGCATCGGGGGCGCGGCGGTCGGCTTCGCCACGACGGCCAACACCTATGCGAAGGCCGAGGCGGCCAACGACCCCAAGGGGAAGGCGAAACCGGCCGTCCAGCCGCCGCCGAAGGTCATCGAGAAGGCACCCGTCTACGGGCCCGTGACGAACCTGAAGTGGGGCGACGACGACGGCGGCGACGACTTCATCCGCAGGGTCCTCGAGTGGGTGCCCGAGCCGGTCCGGGACGTACTGAGACCGGTGGTGAAACACGCCTTCCGGATGGGCAAGGTCGCCGAGGTCTACCCGTTTCCGCAGCAGCACTACCTGAACTCGCTGTCCCAGGCGTGGATGGCGGCGACCGTTCCGCTCTCGACGGCGGAGCAGGGTCTGACCGGGAACGTCGGCAGCATCACGCGGCAGAGCCACAGCGAGTGGTACGACGCGATGCGCCACTTCTGCAGTTCGCTGTGGGGCACGACGTCCTGGGGCCAAAACCGCGAGAACTACGAGTGGAAACACGACAGCTCCTCCTCGCAGACCGCCACCCACCCTGTGATGACCGTGCTGTTCGACACGGCCCGCAAAGTCGGCGATCTCCTCTACGAATTCGCCGAGGCGGCCGTCTACCTCAACGGCGAGGTGTGGGACGTCTATATCGAGGCCGTGCGCGACGCGATACCGAAGGTCGAGGTCAACCTCAAGGACGGCGTCGGCATGGACGACGTCAAGGGCCTGGTCACAGGCCTGGGCAAGAGTATTGCGAAGGGTGCGTCCCAGTTGGGCCAGGGCATCGTCCTGAACATGGACACCGCCAAGCTGAACGCGATCGTCACCGAGTACAACCGACGGGTCGACGCGCTCGTCCCGAAACTCGACGCGCTCATGGGCCCCCTGGACGAGGCACACCGGAGCGCCCCGAAGTTCGAGGCCCAGGAGGCGCGGGCACAGGGCTTCGGCATGAGGGCGCTCAACGAATTCAAGACCGAACATCGCTGGACCGAACCGGAGGACACCAAGAACGGCGTCTACCGCATTGATCTGGCGAGCAGCGAATGGCTTGAGAACGGACACACCCTGGACAGGCACGTCGGAAAGAGCTCGGAGCAACTCGCTCAGCGCCTTCGTGACCAGGGCGACCCTCCGGGCGGGACCTGGGTGCACGGGAAACCAAGCATCGGGGGGGCTTCGAGCTTCACCGATCTGAAGAGTGCGCAACGGTACACGCAGTACAACATCGACGCCCATTCCGCCGAGATCAAGGCGTGGCTGGACGGTCCACCCGACCCCAGTAGTCCGTACAAGAAATTCGTCGGCCCAGGACCCAACGGAGAAGTCACGGGTATCAGTGTGAGGAAGCAGCCGTACGACCCGTCCGATCCCATGACGGGTTTCAAGGAGGGAGGAATGAACGTCAAATCCATTGAGGTGAAGAACATCGATACGCGCCTGAAGTACGATCCCAACCTTGATCCGCCGTTCGTTGTCGTCACGTCCATGCCGGCGCTATGACCGATCCGTTCGAAAAGAGAATGCGCACCATGACCCAAGCCACATGGGAGGACGCCGTCCTGCGGCTGCTGGATGACGTGTACACCTTCGCTGCAACCGGCCCGAGGACCCTCGCCGGCTGGCAAAGGGACGCGCTGGCGGTGATGAACCGGGAGGTCGACGATCCTCGCGGATGGATCACCTTGGACTGGGACAAGCAAAAAGAGGAACGGACCGGGAGCCGACCCTGTTATCCCTTCGTCCCTCTGTCCGAGGAGGGGCTGGGCAGTCGGCTGTACTCGGTAACGGCCGAGACAGCCGTTCGCCTCTTGGTCGAGATGACATATGAATGGGGGCCGGCCGGAACGGAGGAACAGACCAGGGCGGCACTCGCTGACGCCCGAACCGTGCTCGACCGGTACGGAGACCAAATCTCCTGCTACAGCAACGTCTCCGAAGCGCGGAAAACCCCGTCACCGGATCTCACGAACGGGGTTACCGGCTGGAACCCTCTCACCGAGTTCATCGGCGACTTCGGGTTCGTCGTCGTCTCATCGGAAGAGGTCGGCGTCTTCTGGTCGTTCGATGCCAGGTGAGGGGCCCACTGTGATGCGTACCCGAAGCGCGACCTACCCCGACCGCGAAACGGCTCAGTGGGCCACCCAGCGGGTCGTCACTGCGAATGAGCAGGTCATTCACCGTTGGCTGGCGCGATCCACGAGGTCACGACTGACCATCGAGGCTTCCTGGCCCTCCCGTCCCGAGCCCGTCGGTCAGGTACTCCTCCAGGCGATGATGCTGGCAGGGCGGGATCCCGTCGACGTGCGGGCCGCGCGAGTGATCCTTAGACGCGACGCGTCCCGTCCCCACGGATTCGTGGTGCACTCCACGTTCCCCATCTATCTGTGACCCAGTAGAGGCTGAACACCCATGCCCCTGACCCCTCTCGAGCATGACCGCCGCTACGGCGAGCTGGACCAGGTGATCCGCGCCTACGCCGGACAGCAGGCCGACGACACACCGGAGCGAGCGAGTCTGGCCCTGACCGCTTACCTACGGCACACCTGGCACACCCGCCCGTGGGCGCTGGCCGTCGCCGAACGGCAGTTGCGCGAGTACGCGGAGCACCCGCCCGGACGGCTGCGCCTGAGTCTGGGGGAGTTCTACGCGGTCCCTGACGTGGGACTGCCCGAGAGCGACATCCAGCAGTGGCTCCGCTGTCTCGCCGACCACATCAAGCACAGCGTCACCGAGGGAGCGGTCCCGTCCCCGGCCGTGCCCGCGACCCACTGGGAGTGGCACGCGCGCTTCCCGGAAACGGCGCAACTGCTGGGCGGCTGGTTCTCGCAGGACATCGCCGACGAGTTCCCCGACCATGACGCCGCCGTCGCCGACTACGCCGCCACCACCGACCCCCACCTGGTCGCACGCCTCGTGGGCGAACTCCACGAGCTGCTCGCCCTCCCCTTGGACGAAGCGGACTACGCCTTGGCGGCCGCGGAACTCGGCATGGAGGTCGGCCCGCCGGAGCCGTTCTCCTACGGAGCCTGGTTCCAGTCGGTGGCGACAACCCTGTCCGGCGTCTGATCCGGCCCGGGCTTCCCCGTACCGGGGGCGGGGTACCGGCGGTCAGGCCCAGCCCGTGAGGTCCCGACGAAGCTGGAAGTGGTCACCGCCGAGGAAACGGCCGGGCCGCGAGACGGAGGGCTTCGGCCGCAGCCTCGACCGAGTCACGGTTTCAGAAGCATCCGGGCGGTCGCCCGCGTGACCCTCCGGTGCCTCGCCGAGGGCGCCGCCGGACTGTTCCGGGGCCTCATCGCCCGTTCGACGTCGCCGTTCACGGTGTGCGCACGGACAGCCCGGGCCCGTGTCGTAGACGTGAGCCGCGACGGTTCAGCGCGGTTCAGAAATAGTGGGCCGCAATCCCGTTGTCGCCGCGGGAGCCTTTGCGGATCGTGTACTCGGGAACCGGCTTGGTGTACACACCGTAGGGGTCTTTCGGCCCCTCCTGATGGGCGACTGGGCGGATGCTGAAGCTCAGGCTGTGAATCCTGTCGGGTGTGGTGTTGTTCAACTCGGCGAGACGAGCCCGGATGTGGGGCTCGGCCTCGGCGTGTGCCTCGGAGAGGGTTCCGCGCAGGGCGTAGGTGCCCTCATCCGCGTAGTAGGGGATGCGTGAGTGGTCACGTCCATCCACGCGGTACTTCGCGGCCCAGGTGCAGCCGAGGGGGTTGGGACCGAGAGGGTGGTGATCGGAGCCGTCGCAGGCCCCGAGGGGGGCGAGCTCGTGGTGTACGACCGTGCCGTCTTCCGTGAGCACGCGCTCCTGGTGACAACCTCGGCATGTGCCCGTCCGCTTCCCGGTGGTCATGGCGCCTCCTGGTGTCTGCCGGCCGCCGCTCCGGGCGTCGTCACTCGCCCATGATTTCCTTCACGGTGCGTCCCGGTCGATCGGTTTCGATGAAGACGCTGTTCGGCGGCGTGCTCCAGCAGAGCTTGTGCCGAGTCCGCGTAGCGCGTCGCGGTCTTCTCCACGGTGAGGACGTGGTCGCGTCGGCGGGGTCGGACGCCATCCCGGCCGGACCGTGCGGTTGCGGTGTCCGTCATGGCCTCAGGGTCTTGCCCGGCCCGGGCGTAGAGGCGTCGGGCCGCATATTTCAGGGAGGCACCTCCTCGGCCCGGCGTGGCAGCATGCGGCAATGGTCTTTCGACACCCCGCCGGCGACTACGCGATCACCGCGATGTACTCCGTGCCCGACGACGCCTGGTATCTGGAACTGGATCTCGTGGCCGGGCGACGGGCTCTCGTGACCGCGATCGTCCCCGACGAGGATCCGGCACGGGAACCGACGGTGTGCTTCAACCCGCACGCAGGGCACGAGGACGTCCCGTACGAGGTCATGCGCTGGTTCATGCACCAGGTCGATGAGGAGATCCGTACCTCCCGTGCCTGGATGCGGCTGAGACCGGAGCTCGTCGAGATCATCCACCGGCTCCGTCAGGGCCCTCACGGCTGTCGGTGTGCATGTGCGTGACTCCAGGCGCGTGGCGCAGGGCGGGTCTGTGCTGGAGGTCGGCTCGGAGGCATGGTCGGCGTTGCCCGAGGCCACGTGAGTGCGGTGCCTCCGTGAGCCGGCCGTCTCACGGCTGGTCGAGTCAAGGCGTAGGGCGGTTCACGAGGCCGACAGTTCTCCCGAAGAAGCGCCGACTTCGTGAACCATGGGCTCACGGGGTCTCAAGGAAGCCAGCGCAACCGTGCGTCGTCGGCCATCTGACAAGCCAACCGGATCCCTCCGGACGAGACCATCTGAGCACCGTCCAGGTTGCACCTCCGGTGGGGTTCGTCGCAGCTGCCCTTCTTGTGGCCTGGTACATCGGCGCAGTTCAGCGTGTCGTGCGCCTCTTGCCCCTCTGGCGAGAGGTTGTCGTAGTTGCTCCCGTCGTGTCGGCCTGGCGAGTCGGAGAACGTGCTCTGGGAGTGGGCTCCGTTCGGGCCGGAGGCGACTGCTCCGCCGGCTCCGACTGCGCTACCGGCTCAACGGGTTGTGCAGGCCGTCCGCCGGCGGTATCGACCGGCTACTCCTCGGGCTCCCAGGCGATCAGCTGCTCGAACACCCGCTGGTCGCCCTCGATCTTCAGATCGCTCAGCGTGAGGCGGCCCCAGACGAAGAGGAGCAGCTGCTCGGCCGTGCCCGTGGCCGAAGCGGAGGCGGGTGCGGCGTCGTCCGTGAGGGGTGCGGGCCAGGCGCCGGTGCCGTCCAGCGTGAGGAGCCAGGAGCGGCCCTCGGTGGCGTGGTAGTGGATGGTGGCGGCCTCGTGCGGCCAGGCCACCGGGGTGGAGTTGCAGGTGTCGAGGAACTCGGCCACGCCGTCGAGCGCGACGTCCGCCGGCATCGGCTGCACGGCGCCTGCGGCGAGCTGGGCGTCGTAGGTGTGCACCAGCACCTCGTGCACCCGGCGCCGGGCTACGCCCCGGGCGTTCGCCGGTGACACGCCGGCGCTCCACCACGTCCAGCACTCGCGTTCCGGGCCGACCTCACGCAATGTACGCAGCAGCAGCTCGCTCGACTCGGCGTACCAGGCCAGCAGCGCCTCGAGCTCGCGCGGCGCCTCCGTGGCGTCCTTGGCCGGCGGAGCCTCGGCCGGGCCCGCGGCGACGATCGCGGCCCACCAGCGCTGGCCCGTGCCCAGGTGCTGCACCAGATCGGACAACGTCCACTCGGGGCAGGACGGCACCGGCGCGTCAAGGCCGGGCGCGGCGGCGACCGCACTCCGGAACGCGGCCGACCGCTCGTCGATCAGTCGCAGCAGGGCGGAATACTCAAGACTCTCCGTCATATCGCTTACCTGTCACCCGGCTCATTCGACGGCACCCCATTTCCCGGGCTGTCAGCTGCGGAGTCGTGGCGGCTGACACGATGAACTGCTGAGGCACTGGTCAAAGGCGTCCCTGCTCGCCGTTGGCGACGAGCCGTGCCAGGGGTCGCTCCAGCAGCTCGAGGAACTGCCGCAGGTCATCAGCTGCCACCGATGACGGGACGGAGCCGTTCGCTTGACGGACCGGGGCCCGGTGGACACGATCCGGTGGGCAGAGCCGGCAGACGGGACGGAACATGGCAGCGGACGCGCTCGACTGGGCGGGCGACCAGGTGTGCGTCACCTTCACCCGGGGCCTGGACCCCGTCGAGGTGTTCACCCGCTACGGCGCCGACCCGGACCGCTCCCGCCTGCTCGACGCGGACGCCGCGTCCGACCTGTCCACAGGTCAGTTCGCCGACGGAGCGGTGTCGCTCCTGCGGGCAGGACAGCTCGGCGACTGGACGTTCTGCGTCGAGGAGGACGGCGTCATCGGCTCGTGGCCCGAAGTCCTCGCCGCGCTGTCCCGCGGTACCGAGACCTACGGCGTCCTGTCCACCGAGGGCCTCGCCGTCTTCCAGTACTGGCGCGACGGCCGGTGCCTGGAGAACTTCGAACCCGGCCCGGGACAACCCCGGCCCGAACACTTTGGCCCTTGGTGGGACAGGGTCCAGGAAGTCCTGGCCGAGCACGAGGGCTTCGGCATCGCCCCCGTGGTCGCCCTCGTCCTCGACCACCTCGGCCTCCCCCTGGACGACGCGACCCTGGCCGCCCCCTGGCCCACGCTGACCGTCGCGGAGGACGACGCCCCGTCCGCACCACGCGGCGACTCCTACGCGGGCGAGGGCCCGGTCCCGCCGGGCGCCGTCGAGATCCTGTAGGTCCCGGGGCGCCCCCGCCGCCCCGTGCCCCTCACCGCCCCAGGCCCCTCGGGAGTCCGGAGACGGGCTCCGGTTTCCGGTACGCGCCGCTCCCTCCAGCACCGTGATGCCGGTGATCGGCGGCCGGCCGTACGGGGCGGGGACCTCGTTGGCGAGGGCGATGGTCTCCAACGGGTTGTCCCGCTGCCGGTGGGCCTCGACGCCCGCGGCGAGAAGTCCGGTGGGCACGGCCCCCGCACAGGCGCCCACCGCGTCCGGGAGCCGTTCGCGAAGAGTGCGCTGCAGCAGCTCCCCGTCCGCGGACGGAGCCGGCACCGCGCCCGGCATCGGATCGGGCAGGCGGCGCACCGGCTCGGGCAGTGCCCCGTCCACGAGGAGGAGCGTGCCCCGGTGCGCGGTCGCGACACCCGGCTCCGCGGAGGGGTCCGGACCGATCAGATGCGGCCGGACACCGCCGGGAGCGGAGAGGGTTTCCGTGCGGGCGGCGTGCAACAGGCGCAGCAGGGGTTGTCAGGTGGCGAAGTCATGGAGCGGGGGCACGAGAAGACCTCCTGAAGGTGCGCTCGCTGCCGACCCGGAGCAGCACGAAGATGTCGCCGGTCTCGGGCGCGAGGACCACGCCGCGGTATCCCTGGGTGATCCGGATGGTCCGGATCTGGCGGTCCCTGGCGCCCTTGAGGGATTCCGGCTTCCGGCCGGGGTCCCTGAAGAGCTGGTCGAGGGTGAGCTGCTCGAACTTCTCCCAGGCGTCGAAGACGCCGTTCCTGACGTGCTTCTCGAGCTTCTCCAACTGCTGGCAGAAGGCCTTGCCGAGGGCGAGGTGCGGCATGCCGGGATTTCAGGCCGTCCCGGCGTGGCCTCGGGCCGCGGGCGTTCGTTCAGCGGCTGCCGTCCGGGTTCCCCGGTCACCCACCGCCGAGTTCCCGGCTGCCCGGAGGCGTCTTTGGGCCGTCTGGTGGTTGGCCGGGGCCGCCGGCGGAAGAGTCGGTCGCGGTGCCGGTCGTGGCGCACGCGGCGGCGCGGAGGGATTCCCCGAGGGCTCACTGGACCAGTTCGATGTGGGGGTGGGAGGGGTCGGCCGGGCAGGCGTGGAGCTGGAGGTGGTAGCCGCCGACGATGTCGATCAGGGTGAAGTTGCCGTCCCGGGCGCCCAGGGGAGGCGGGGCCGGGTTCGCCGGTTCCTCCTCGGCGATCCAGGACGCGCCGATGCCGTCCCATTCCGAGGAGGCGATGGTGAGGAGCGGGACCGCCTCGGTGCCGCACTCGGGGCAGGGGCGGTCGACGGGGTCGATGTCGCCCCAGCCGGTCCAGCCGCCGGTCTTCCAGCCGGGGGCGGTGGAGAGGCCGCCCAGATAGAGCTCGCCCAGATCGTCCATGCCGTACCGCGCGGGGTCGATCGTCCCCCAGCGGCTCGCGTCTTCCAGCTCGGCCCGAAGCTCCTCGTCCAGCTCCCTGGGGTGGGGGAAGTCGGTGACCTGCTCCGGGGAGAACAGGCACGGTTCCGGGAGGTAGGAGCCGTCCTGGATGACCGGCGGCTGGGGCGGTGCGTCGAGGACGTCGGTGACGGTGGCGGAGGAGCGCCAGAAGAGCGCGGTCCTGGGGTGGGGGTGTTCCGCGTGGTCGAAGGGGCACCACAGGACCTGGAGGAGGTCGGCGTCGGTCGGGCGGGGGAAGGGGATGTCGCGGGCGTAGAGCTGGGCGACGGGCAGGAGGGGGATCGGGCCGTCGAACCACGGGCGGCCCACCCTGATCCGCTCCCAGGTCGCCAGTTCCTCGGGGGTCCGCTCGGGTGCTTCGGGGTCGAGGCGCAGCCGCTCGGCCGCTGCGGCATGGACGCGGCGGAGGAGCCGGATGTCGTCCGGGGAGCGGACCGTCCGCGTCGCGTGCCTGTCGTGCGGCTCGTCGCAGTACGGCCACGGCTCGTCGGCGGGCCACAGCAACGGTCCGCCGACGGAACTGTCGTGCACGGTCGGCGCTCCGGGGCGCGGGTGCAGCCGGGTCGCCGTGCGTGCCAGCGGAGCCAGTTGAGGGAAGAGCGCGGTCACGTCGACCGGCCGCGGCGGGGTGGTGAAGGTGGCGTTCACGGCGGTGATACTGCCAGCAGCCTCTGACAACGGGCGCACCGATCCACGTCGGCCGGCACCACACGGCTTCCCCGAGGCGGCAGTTCTTCGGCCGGAGCGAGGAAGTGCAGGCTGTGACGGCGGTGTTCGCCGCGGTGGTTCCGCCGATCGGCCTTCCCGGCGCGGCTCCGGGGCCCGGTCACGCGCCGTCGAGTTCCCGGCGGAGCATGTCCAGGACCTCCGCGGCCTCGACGGCCACGTCGTGGTGCGGGCCGTGGACGAGCACGACGTCCTCGTACAGGGCCTCCAGGCAGGCCAGGGCCTCCTGCGGGTCGCCCTGGCCGATCAGCAGCACGCCGATGTCACGGCGCAGCTCCACGGCCGCGTCGCTGAGGTCGCTTTCGACGGCCCGTTCCACCTCGAGGACGGCTCGGAGCTCCGCCAGTGCCTCGGTCACCTGGCCGAGTTCGCCGCGGCAGCGGGCGGCCTGGGCGCGGCAGTCGCGGGCGGCCTCGTCGGTCGGCCCGTTGATGCGGCCGTACGCCTCGGCCAGCGCCTCGAACTCGGCCAGGTACGCCACCGTGGCCGTGCGCCACTCGCGGGCGGAAGCCCCCGCGGCGTCCCACGACGCCGTGCCGGCCGGCACGGCCACCGTCCGCACCGCCGCCGCCAGCCCTCACCCGCTCTGCGGGGAAAGCGGACGACGCTTTTCACGGCCCGTCCCCATGGTGAGACTTCCACTGTTTCCCTACCCGAGTGCACAAGGTCCGGCAGCAACTTCCCTACTAGGCAAGTGAATTCCGGGAAGACCTGAATACGGGAAGTCGCTGAGGAGCCGTCAGGCAGAAGGTTCGGACGGCTTTTGTGCCGTCACCGGCGTCAGATCACCTCGTTCAGCTCGGCCGGCATCTGCGCCGCCTCGGCGTCGCGAGCATCGTTGAGCGACGCTCCTGTCACTCTGTGACCCGTGTCGCATGCGGTTCCTGTCAGCAATCGGGGCGCTGCTCCGCTCAAGTCACCGGGAGCAAGCGAACCGACAGGAGCATCACATGAAGCACCGCATCGTCGTGCTCGGCGCCGGCTATGCCGGGGCCTACGTGGCCGGGAACCTGGCCCGTCGGCTGTCCTCGGCGGACACCGAGATCACCGTGGTCAACGCCGTGCCGGACTTCGTCCAGCGGCTGCGGCTGAACCAGCTGGCGGCCGGCCGGGACATCGAGGCTCCGCAGCTCGCCGATGTCTTCGCGGGCACGGGGATCCGGCTGCGCGTGGCCCTGGTGACCGCTGTCGACCCCGAGCGCCGGGTCGTTGCGGTGGCCGACGCCGACGGTGGCGGCGACCTCGGCTACGACACGCTCGTGCACGCGCTCGGCAGCCACGGCGACGACCACGCCGTCCCCGGCGTGGCCGACCACGCCGTCCCCGGCGTGGCCGAGCACGCCGTCCCCGGCGTGGCCGAGCACGCCTTCGACGTCGCCGCCAGGCCCTCGGCGCTGCGTCTGCGTGAGCGCCTGGACGGCCTGGGCGGGCGGGGCGGAGGCGGGTGGTGGTCGTCGGCGACGGGCTGACCGGCATCGAGACCGCCACCGAGATCGCCGAAGCCCGGCCCGGCCTGTCGGTGGCGCTGATCGCCCGCGGCGAGCTGGGCAGCCGGCTCTCCGCCGGAGCCCGCAGCCACCTGCGCCGGGCGTGCGACCGGCTGGGCATCACCGTCCTGGAGCACACCAGCGTCGAAGCCGTCCGGGCCCGGCGCCGCATCGCCGCGCGCCGCCGCGGCGGCGAAGCCGACCCGGCATCCGCCCGCAGGATCGTCGAGGAATTCCTCGCCGCTGCCTCCTCGGGCCGCACCGAACGGCTGGTGACGCTGCTCACCGACGACGCGACCGCGATCTCCGACGGCGCCGGCCTGACGGAGAAGCTGCTGCGGTTCGGCACTCCGCAGCGCATCGCCGCCATCGCGCGGGCCGGCTTCAAGCCCACGTCCGCGAAGCGGCGATTCGCCGGTGGGGCTCCCGCCATCCACTACGCGCTCCTCAACGGCACCCCCGCCATCGTCGCGGTGGTCGGCGACCGTGTCGTCGGCTCGGTGACGTTCGACATCACAGGCGGCAAGATCGCAACCGTGCGCGGCATCGCCGCCCCGCCCGCCTCGTCCGCCTCACCGAAGCCTGGCGGCAGCACGGACCGGACACGTCGCTCATCACCCAGTGGTGACCCGACGCCGACCGCGGCCAGGCGCAGCGCCCGCGTTTCATAGGTGGTCGTCTGTGAGACAGCGCCCCGCCCGACGGTCCACCTGCGGCGATCATGTTTCATGAGTTGTTGCAAACGACTGGGCATTTGAAACGCCCTCATGAAGCAGCCCGGGGTCGTGAGCGACGACTTCAAGCGCGCGGAAGCGCACGCCTGCCCGATGTCCACCTGCGCCGTCCCGGCGGGCTCCCCGTGCCGGACCGGCGAAGGCAAGGCGGCGTTCCAGTACCACACGGCCCGCTTCCGCCTCGTGCCCCAGCTCGCCAAGGCGCTCGACGTGCCGACCCCGGCCGTGCGCAAGCCGGGGTCGGTGCGGACCGAGCTGCCCCGGCCGGTGAGCGCCGGCGCCGAATCAAGCTCCCTCCGCCGCTCGTCGACGGGTGATCGTGGACGCTTCCGTGCCGTCCGGCGGGAGGCAGGCCGGCCGGGCCGAAGACGCCGAGGCCCTCCGCGCCCGCTGCACGGGGGCGGAGGGCCTCGGAGTGGCCGCCGGACGGCTCCTCAGGGGGCCGCGGTGGCGGCGGGGGCCTCGTCGTGCTCGGGGGCGGCGGGGGTCTCGCCCTCGTCGAGGCCGACGTCCTTGGTCTCCTTGCCCAGCAGCAGCGCGACCAGGGTCAGCAGCGCCATCGAGGAGAGGTAGACGCCGACCAGCCACGGCGAGCCGTCGCCGGCTTCCCACAGGGCCACCGCTATGAACGGGGCGACGGCCGCGCCGAGGATCGAGCTGACGTTGTAGGAGATCCCGGAGCCCGTGTAGCGCACGCTCGTCGGGAAGAGCTCCGGCAGCAGCGCGCCCATCGGGCCGAACGTCATGCCCATCAGCGTGAAGCCGAGCACCAGCCACAGCACCACGCCCAGCGTGCCCAGGCCGATCAGCGGCACCCACACCAGTCCGAAGACCAGGATCCCGGCGGTGACCGCGATCAGCGTGGAGCGCCGGCCGTACTTGTCGGCGAGCGGTCCTGAGACCAGGGTGAACACGGCGAAGAACAGCACCCCGAAGATCATCATCAGGACGAAGGTGGTGTAGCTGTACCCCAGGCCCGGCACGGCGTCGTCCTCGGGCGTACGGCCGTAGCTCAGCGAGAACGTGGTCATCAGGTAGAAGAGCACGTACGTCGCCAGCATGAAGAAGGTGCCGAGGACCAGCTGCTTCCAGTGGCTGCGGAAGACGGTGGCCAGCGGCAGCTTGCGCACCAGCCCGGCCTCGCGGGTCTTCGAGAAGACCGGCGCCTCCACCAGGCGCATGCGCACCCACAGGCCGATCGCGACCATCACCGCGGAGAACAGGAACGGGATGCGCCAGCCCCAGCTCAGGAAGGCGTCCGAGGGCTGGGACGGGTCGGCGCCCGCCGCGGACGGCAGCAGCGCGCCGATGATCAGGAAGAGCCCGTTGCCGATGATGAAGCCGAGCGGGGCGCCCAGCTGCGGGAACGTGCCGTAGAGGGCGCGCTTGTGCTTCGGGGCGTTCTCGGTGGCGACCAGGGCCGCGCCGCTCCACTCGCCGCCGAGCGCGAAGCCCTGCGCGAGCCGCATCAGCACCAGCAGCGCGGTGGCGACCCAGCCGGCCTGCGCGTAGGTGGGCAGCACGCCGATGAGGAAGGTGGCGATGCCCATGGTGAGGAGCGACGCCACCAGCGTGCCCTTGCGGCCGAGCCGGTCGCCGAGGTGCCCGAAGACCACGGCGCCGATCGGGCGGGCGACCATCGCGGCGCCGAACACCGCGAAGGACGACAGCAGCGCCGTCGTCGGGTCGCTGCTCGGGAAGAAGAGCTTGGGGAAGACCAGGACGGCGGCGGTCGCGTAGATGTAGAAGTCGTAGAACTCGATCGTCGTGCCGATGAGGCTCGCGACGAGGACCCGGGACCGGGAGTTGACGGGAACCGGGGCCTGGCTGGTGGTTGGTGCGGGCATTTCACGGTCTTTCCGGGGAGGAGCGGTCACCGGCGGCGTACGCCGGCCGCCCGCACGGCGCCACCCGTCCCCCCTCGCGGGAGGCCGCGCGAACCGTGTGGGCCATGCAACGATCTCAGACATCTCACTGGCCAGAAATCTCGTACCACTATGTGAGACACCGATATTGCGTGGCCCGGCCCGCTCCTTCCTCCCTACACTCACCGCACAGACGCCGCCCGCCGTCGGGCCGCGCATCCATGACCAGTGAGGGGAGACCGCCGTGCGTGACCACGCCACCGCTGCCGCTCCCCGTTCCCGGTCCCGTCGGTCCGTGGTGATCCTGGTGTCCCGGTCCGCCCGGTGCCCGCTGCGCGGCCGGCACCGGACGCCCCTGACGCACATCTGACCGTCCGATCGCCGACGCCTCGTGCACCGGGGCGTCCGACGCCGTGCGCCAGGGGAATCGCGCCGTCCTTTCCCGGAACACCCGAAAGGCCACGGGCCATGCGCGACCCGATGAAAGCCAACCCCCTCGCCACCGTCCGCAACCTGGGCATCCTCGCCCACGTCGACGCCGGCAAGACCACCGTCACCGAGCGGATCCTGTTCGCCACCGGCACCACGCACAAGCGCGGCGAGGTGCACGACGGCACCACCGTCACCGACTTCGACCCGCAGGAACGCGACCGGGGCATCACCATCTTCGCCGCCGCCGTCAGCTGCGCCTGGGACGGCCACCGGATCAACCTCATCGACACCCCGGGCCACGTCGACTTCGCCGACGAGGTGGAACGCTCCCTGCGCGTCCTCGACGGCGCGGTCGCCGTGTTCGACGCGGTCGCCGGCGTGGAGCCGCAGAGCGAGTCGGTGTGGCGGCAGGCGGACCGGCACGGTGTGCCGCGCCTCGCCTTCGTCAACAAGATGGACCGGGCCGGCGCCGACCTGGACGCCGCCGTCTCCTCCGTCCGGGAGCGGCTGCACCCCGCACCCCTGGCGGTGCAGCTGCCCATCGGCGCGGAGGACGCCTTCACCGGCGTCGTCGACCTGCTGCGCATGCGGGCCCTGACCTGGACCGACGAGGGAGAGGCCCGCGAGCCGGCACCGGTGCCGGAGGACCTGCGGGAGGAGGCGCACCGGCGGCGCCGGCTGCTGGAGGAGGCCGTCGCCGAACTGCACCCGGGCGCGCTGGAGGAGTTCTGCGCCACGGGCGCGCTCGGCACCGGCACGCTCACCGCCGCCCTGCGGGACCTGACCCGCGACGGTGACGCCGTCGTCGTCCTGTGCGGCTCCGCCTACCGCAACCGCGGCGTCGAACCCCTGCTGGACGCCGTGGTCGCCTACCTGCCGTCCCCCCTCGACGTGCCGCCGGTGCGCGGCACGCACGAGGGCGACGGCACCGGACGGCGGCGGCCCGCCGACCCGGCGGCACCGCTGGCCGCCCTCGCGTTCAAGGTGAACGCCACCGCCACCGGGCGGCTGACCTACCTGCGCCTGTACGCGGGAACGATCGGGAAGGGGGACACGGTGTGGGACGCCACCGCGCGCCGCTCCGAGCGCATCGGCCGCATCCTGCGCGTCCAGGCCGACCGGCACGCCCCGCTGGACCGTGCCGTCGCCGGGGACATCGTCGCCGTGGTCGGGCTCAAGTCCGCCCGCCCCGGCTCCACCCTGTGCGCACCGGACGCCCCGCTGGTCCTGGAACCCCCGGGGATCGCCGAGCCGGTCGTCTCCGTGGCGGTCGAGGCGCTGAGGGGCACGGACACCGGACGCCTGGCGTCGGCGCTCGCGCGGCTCGCCGAGGAGGACCCCTCGCTGGTCGTGCGCACCGACCCGGAGACCGGGCAGACGGTGCTGTCCGGCATGGGCGAGCTGCACCTGGAGGTCGCGGTGGAGAAGATCCGGAGTGAGCGGGGACTGGGCGTCAACGTGGGCCGCCCCCGGGTCAGTCACCGGGAGACCGTCGGGCGCGGGGTGTCCGGGTTCGTGTACCGGCACGTCAAACAGGACGGCGGGGCGGGCCAGTTCGCCCACGTCGTGCTGGACGTCGAGCCGCTGGAGGCGCCCGGCTTCGAGTTCCGCTCGGCGGTCACCGGCGGACGCGTGCCGCAGGAGTACGTCCGCGCGGTCGAGGCCGGCTGCCGGGACGCCCTGGCCGAGGGGCCGTTGGGCGGTCACCCGGTGACCGGGCTCCGCGTCACGCTCACCGACGGGTCGACCCATGTGAAGGACTCCTCGGACACCGCGTTCCGCACCGCCGGCCGGCTCGGACTGCGGGACGCCCTGCGGGCCTGCGCGATGGTGCTGCTGGAGCCGGTCGCCGAGGTCACGGTCACCGTGCCCGAGGACGCGGTGGGCGGGGTGCTCGGCGATCTGGCCGCGCGGCGCGGCCGGGTGACCGGTTCGGCCGTCCGGACCGGCGCGACGGTCGTCACCGCCACCGTGCCGCTGGCCGAATTGTTCGGCTACGCCACGCGGTTGCGCAGCCGCACCCAGGGCCGCGGCACCTTCACCGCCCGGCCCGCCGGCCACGCCCCCGCGCCGGCCCCCGCGTCCGCGCGGTGAGCGGCAGGGCGTGAACGGCAGGGCGTGAACGGCGGCCCCTCCCGCGGACGAAGCCGGGAGGGGCCGCCACCGCCGCCGTACGGGCACGCCCCGACCGTCGGCGTCGGTCGGGGGCGCGCCCCCGGGCGCCGGGATCAGGGGTAGGACACCACCTTGGAGGCATGGACTGGGAGATCGACGCGAGCGGCATCGAGACCCTGCTGCTGCGCCTGACGAACGAGTACGGCGCCCGCAGGCTCCACGTCACCGAGAACGGCTCCGCCTTCCCGGACGTCGTCCGCCCCGACGGCACGATCGACGACCCGGAACGCCAGGACTACCTCACCCGGCACCTGGCCGCCTGCGCGTCCGCGGCCCGCAAGGGCGCCCCGCTGGCCGGCTACTTCGCCTGGTCCCTGCTGGACAACTTCGAGTGGGCCTACGGCTACGACAAGCGCTTCGGCCTCGTCCACGTCGACCACGCCACCCAGGCCCGCACCGTCAAGGGCGCCGGCCACCGGTACGCGGACATCATCCGCGGCCACGCGGAGCGGGGCCGGCGGACGGCCTGACCGTCGCCGCCCCGGGTGGGTACGGGCGGTGACGCGCACCCACCCGGGGCGGGCAGTCGTGACGGAGGCCGACGAGTGGCCGCCGTCCGCGTCCCTGACCTCAGCCGCCGGTGCTGCCCGGCGGACGCGTCCACGGCCTGCCCCGCCCCCGCATCGCCGCCGGCAGCACCGGCGCGGCCCGTCCGGTCCGGCGTCGCGGTCCCGGCACCGCCGTACGCGTGCGGTCTCAGCGCCGTTCGTACCCCCGCAGGAACGCGCGCACCCCGGACGCGATCAGCTCGTCCCGCTCCTCGTCCGGAAGGGGCAGGCCCCCCTGGTAGGTGCGGTCGCCGATCTCGCCGGCGGTCAGCTGCAGGAAGTGGCTCGCGGCGCGCTCCGGGTCCGGGGCGTCGAGCAGCCCGTCCTCGGCCAGTTCGCGGAAGCGGTCCGCCACCCCCTTGAGGGCGCGGTCGGGGCCGGCGGCGCGCCAGGCGTCCAGGAACTCCCGCGGGATGTGGCCGACCTCGGCCCGCAGCTGCCGTACGACGGCGAAGTGGTCGTGGTACCGGTGCATCGGCGACATCCAGGCGTGCGCGAAGCCGACGAGGTCGGCCTCCAGGTCCGTGACCTTGTGGAGCCGCCGGTCCACGGCGTCCAGGTGGGACCGCACGACCTCCTCCGAGCCCTCCACCACGACGACGCGGAAGAGCTGCGCCTTCCCCTCCGGGAAGTGGTTGTAGATCGTGCGGGTGGAGACCCCGGCCTCCTTGGCGATGGAGTCCATGCCGGCGCGGGTGTAGCCGTCGCGCCCGAAGACGCGGCGCGCTCCCCGCACGATCGCCTGCCGCTTCTCCGCCAGCCCTTGTCTCACGCGTCCTGCCCCTTCCTGTCACCGGTCACGGTATCCGGACCAGGAGAAGTACAACGGTCGTTGCATTCATTGCCATGAGCGTTGTACTTTCTCGGCATGACCAACTCATCAGCGTCCTCCGCGCGTTCGCACGCCTCCCGCACGGCCGGTGTCCCCTCGAGCGGTCTCCGGGCGGACGACCCCCTGCGCGTCGCCGTCCTGATCGGCTCGACCCGCGAGGGCCGCTTCGCCCCCGTCGTCGCCGACTGGTTCCTGCGGTTCGCCGCCCAGTACGACGACCTCGACCTGGACCCCGTCGACCTGGCCGAGCACCGCCTGCCCGACGTCGTCTCCCCCCAGGCCCACCCGGAGGCCGCCGAGGTCACGGAGCGCCTGGCGGCGGCCGACGCCTTCGTCGTGATCACCCCCGAGTACAACCACAGCTTTCCCGCGCCCCTGAAGAACGCCATCGACCTGCACTACACCCAGTGGCAGGCCAAGCCGGTCGGCTTCGTCTCCTACGGGGGCCTGGCCGGCGGTCTGCGCGCGGTCGAGCAACTGCGGCTGGTCTTCGCCGAACTGCACGCCGTCACGGTGCGGGACACGGTGAGCTTCCACAACGCGTGGGAGAACTTCGCCGAGGACGGCTCGCTGCTGCGGCCCGGGATACCCGAAGGAGCGGGCAAGGCGATGCTGGACCAGCTGGTCTGGTGGGGGCGGACGCTGCGGGCGGGGCGCGAGCGTGCCCCGTACGGGGAGCGATGAGCACCGCCCTCCCGGCGCGGACCGGGGAGAGCGGCGGCAGCGGGGGACCGCCCCTGCCCGCCGTCCCCCGGCACGTCCTGGCCCTCGCGGGCGTCATGGTGCTCGGTTCGTTCATGACGGTGCTCGACATGACCATCGTCAACGTCGCCCTGGACCACCTGGCGCACGCCTTCGACGCGCCCCTGTCCGTCGTCCAGTGGACGGTGACCGGCTACTCGCTGGCGCTGGCGACCGTCATCCCGGTCACCGCGTGGGCGGTGGGCCGGTACGGCGCCAAGCGGGTCTTCCTCACCGCCGTCGCGCTCTTCACGCTCGGCTCGGGGCTCACCGGGCTGGCCTGGAACGCGGGTTCGCTGATCGTGTTCCGCGTGCTGCAGGGGCTCGGCGGCGGCATGATCGTGCCCGTCGCGATGACGGTCGTCCTGCGCGCCGCCCCGCCGGAACGCAAGGGCACGATGATGGGCGTCCTCGGCATCCCGGTCCTCGTCGGTCCGATGGCGGGTCCGGTCCTCGGCGGCGTCCTCACCGACGCGCTGTCCTGGCGCTGGATCTTCTTCGTCAACGTTCCGGTCGGCGCCCTCGCCCTGCTGCTCGGCGCCCGGGTCATGCGCGACGACGACGAGCGGACCGGCCGCCCGCTGGACCTGGCCGGACTGCTGACCCTCTCCCCGGGCCTGGCCGCCCTGCTGTACGGGCTGACGCTGGGCGGCGAACGCGGCGGCTTCGGCACTCCGGGGGCGGCCGTCCCGGTCGTCGCCGGTGCGGCGCTGGTGGCCGTCTTCGCCGTGCGGGCGCTGCGGGCGGACCACCCCCTGCTCGACCTGAGACTGCTGCGGAGGGGGCCGGTCGGCCGTGCGGTGGCGACCATGGTGCCGTTCTCGGCCGCGTACTTCGGCTCGATGGTGCTCGTACCGCTGTACTGGCAGCAGGAGCGCGGCCTGTCCGCCACCCAGACCGGACTGCTGATGGTTCCCCAGTTCCTGTGCAGCGGCACGGTGATGCAGATCTCCAGCCGGATCTCGGACCGGGTGGCGCCGCGCGCGATCGTCGTCCCCGGCGTCCTGGTCGCCGTCGCGGGCTTCCTCGCCTTCGCCGTCCAGGCCGGCTCCGACGCCCCGTACTGGAGCCTGGTCGCCTCCCTCGCCGTCATGGGCACCGGGGTCGGCATGACGAACATGCCCGTCATGGCCTTCGCCACACGCGGCCTGGTGGGCGCCGAGGTGGCCGCCGGCAGTACGGCGCTGAACATCGTCTCCCAGGTGGCGGCCTCCGCCGGCACGGCGCTGGTGGCTTCGCTGCTGACGGCGACGGACGCGTTCCGCGCGACGCTGCTGTGCGGGGCGGGCCTGATGGCACTGGCGCTGCCGGTGGCGGCGCGCCTGCCGAAGCACCGGCCGTAGCGGTGCCGGCCGCTTTCCCGGAGCGGAAGGCGAACGGCTCCTCGCCCCGTGGGGCGAGGAGCCGTTCCGTGCGGTGCGGGCGCCGGGTCAGGCGTGACGGTGGGAGTGGCGGTTGCCGGTGATCAGGCGGTAGAGGAAGAGGAGGATGACGGAGCCGACGATGGCGGCGATCCAGGTGGACAGGTCGAAGAAGCCGTCGATGGAGTCGACGTTGAAGATCACCTTGCCGAGCCAGCCGCCGAGGAGACCGCCCGCGATGCCGATGAGCATCGTGATGATGACGCCGCCGGGGTCCTTGCCCGGCATCAGAGCCTTGGCGATGAAGCCCGCGAGCAGGCCGATGAGGATCCAAGCGATGATGCCCATGAAAAAGGTCTCCTACCTCGTCGTATAAAGCTTCTGTCAGTGCACCGTCTTTACCGTCAGATCGCTTTCAAACGCGGTGCGCGTGCGATCCCTTCCGGGCCGGGGCGGCCCTCGCCTTGATAGGCAAGTCATCACTTGCCTATGCTGGTGGCCGTGGAGGAGGACGTCTTCAAGGCGTTGGCCGACCCCACCCGCCGCCGCATCCTCGACGAGCTGGTGGAACGGGACGGCCAGACCCTGTTCGAGATATGCGCGCGGCTGGTGACCAAGTACGGCCTGGGGCTGTCCCGCCAGGCGATCAGCCAGCACCTGGCCGTGCTGGAATCCGCGGGTCTGGTCGTCTCCAGGCGCCAGGGCCGCTACAAGTTCCACGACCTGAACACCGAACCCCTCGAGCACATCGTCACCCGATGGCTCAGGCCCGACCCCCCGGAGGGCACCCCATGAGGATCCACCTCACCAGCGTCTTCGTCGACGACCAGGAGAAGGCCCTGCGCTTCTACACCGACGTGCTGGGCTTCGTGAAGAAGAACGACGTCCCGATGGGCGCGGACCGGTGGCTGACCGTGGTCTCGCCGGAGGACCCCGACGGGACGGAACTGCTGCTCGAGCCCTCCGGCCATCCCGCCGTGCGGCCGTACAGGGCGGCGCTGGTCCAGGACGGCATCCCGGCCGCGTCCTTCGCCGTGGACGACGTACGGGCGGAGTTCGGCCGGCTGCGCGGACTCGGGGTGCGCTTCACCCAGGAGCCGCTGGAGATGGGCCCGGTCACCACCGCGGTGCTGGACGACACCTGCGGCAACCTGATCCAGATCGCCCACGGCGGGTAGGGCGCCGGCCGGGAACCCGGTTGCCCACGAGCCGGGACGCTGCGAGGCTTTTGCCGTGCCCGCCTTCTCGCGTCCCGCCGGATGACCGGCGCCATGGTGCTTTCCCTCCCGCTCCGGTTCTGGCTGCTCCCCAACGTCGTCCTCCTCGCCGCCATGGGCGTCTGGGGTGCGGTCCGCTACCCCCACCTGCCGGAGCGGATACCGGAGCACATCGGCGCCGGCGGAGTGGACGCCTGGACGGACCGGTCGATCGGCAGCGCGTTCGTCCTGGTCTTCGTGTACGCGGGCATGACGGTGCTGATGGCCGGCTGCGCCGAGCTGACCCTGCGCATGACGCCGCGCGACGAACTGCCGGACGCGGACGGGCCGTCGTTCGCCACCGGGTCGCCCTCGTCCGTGCTCAACA
This sequence comes from Streptomyces sp. 12E, assembly GCF_055633275.1. NCBI lineage: Bacteria > Bacillati > Actinomycetota > Actinomycetes > Kitasatosporales > Streptomycetaceae > Streptomyces > Streptomyces sp. 12E. Next base: position 6,367,278 of record NZ_JBVNCJ010000001.1, read on the forward strand.
GGCCCGGCAGCCGTGCGTCGGCACGCCGGATCGCTCGGACCCTGTTGCTGTTCAACACGTGCATCGGCCTCACCATGCTCACGGGCTGCGGAGTGCTGTGGCGTTCCACGTCCGACCCGGACGTGCCCGGATGGCTGTTCGCCGCGATGACGACGCCGCTTCTCGCCGGCACCGTGCTGACGGTCGCCGCGGCCCTGGGGGACCGGAAGCGCTGAAACCCCGGCCCCGCCCTTCCCGCCCCGTGGAGCACCGGTGGCCCGTCCGCCGGGGCGGGAACTCGAACCAGTGCGGTGGCAGGGAGGGTTCGCCGGGCCGGTGGGAGCGCACGAGGCGCTCGAGCCGTTCGGTAATGTGTTCGTCAAGAGGAGGCCGGAAGGGCCGCTGCCGGGCGGTGACGGCCGGTCACGGCCGTGGACACGTCCCATGACCGGGGACGCCGGCCGGGCCTCCGGTCCCCGGTTCCGGGGGACGGTTCACGAGACGGACGGGGGAACACCGATGACGACCGCTCACGCTTCGTCCGGAGCGGGGAGCAGTCCGCCGCCGGAGAGCGACACGGTCATCGACGTACGGGGCCTGCGGATGCGTTACCGCGACCACGAGGTGCTGAAGGGCGTGGACTTCACGGCCCGGCGGGGCGAGGTCCTCGTGCTGCTCGGCCCGAACGGGGCGGGCAAGACCACCACGATCGAGGTCCTGGAAGGCTTCCGGATGCGATCGGCCGGTGACGTGACCGTCCTCGGCACGGACCCGGCCCGCGGGGGCGAGCGGTGGCGTGCGCGCCTGGGCATCGTGCTGCAGTCCTGGCGCGACCACGGCAAGTGGCGGGTGCGGGAGCTGCTGGCCCACCTCGGCTCGTACTACGCGCCGTACTCCACCGCCCTCGTCCAACGGCCGTGGGACACCGACGAACTCATCGCCGCGGTGGGACTGACCGCGCAGGCGGACAAGCGGATCGGCACCCTGTCGGGCGGCCAGCGCAGACGTCTCGACGTGGCCGTCGGCATCGTGGGCAAGCCCGAGACGCTGTTCCTGGACGAGCCGACCGCCGGCCTGGACCCGGAGGCCAGGAACGAGTTCCACGGCCTGGTGCGCGGGCTCGCGGACGAGCGGACCACCGTCCTGCTGACCACGCACGACCTCGCCGAGGCGGAGAAGCTCGCCGACCGGATCCTCATCCTGGCCGGTGGCCGGATCGTCGCCGACGGCTCGGCCGAGGAGCTGTCCCGGCAGGTGTCGGGGGAGGCCACCGTGCGCTGGACCCGGGACGGGCGGCCCTTCGAGCGGGCCACGGCCGAACCCACCCGGTTCGTCCGCCGGTTGTTCGAGGAGCACGGTGAGGCGATCGGCGGTCTCGAGGTGCGCCGGGCGAGCCTGGAGGACACCTACCTGACGATGGTGCGGGAGCTGGAGACGGGAAGCGGCCCCGGCGAGCGGGCGGCACGGGCTTTCGAGGAGGGACCGCGATGAGTCCGGTGTGGTACGCGGCGAGGCTGGGGGTGCGGCGCGGCGGGACGGAACTCCGGCAGACCTTCACCTCGGGCCAGGACGTGTTCGGGTACGTGCTCTGGACGGTCCTGCTCATGGTGCCGCTGTTCCTGGCCGGGGACGACCGGCTGGAGGGCGCGGGCATCTCGGCCGGCGCGTTCATGCTGCCGAGCATGGTGGGCATGACGCTCGCGTTCACCGGGGTGATGACCATGGCACAGCTGCTCGCGACCGAGCGCGAGGACGGCACGCTGCTGCGGGCCAAGGCCGTGCCCCACGGCATGGTCGGCCACCTGGTCGGCAAGATCGTCATGGTGTCGGGCACGGCCCTCGTCTCCATGGCGCTCCCCTTCGTCGTCGGCGTGTTCCTGGTGGACGGGGTCGCCCGGCAGGGCGGCGGAGCGCTGCTGACGCTGGTGTGGGTGGTGCCGCTGGGCCTCCTGGCGACCCTGCCCATGGGCGCCGTCATCGGCTCGCTCGTCGACAGCCCGCGCACCGTCAACCTGATGATGCTTCCGGTGATGGGGCTGATCGTGATCTCCGGCGTCTACTTCCCGCTGACGGAGCTGCCCGAGTGGCTGCAGATCGTGGGGCAGGTCTTCCCCGTGTACTGGCTCGGCCTCGGCCTGCGGGCCGCACTGCTGCCGGCCGAGGCGGTCGCCGCCGAGGTCGGCGCGTCCTGGCGGTATCTGGAGACGGTGGGCGTGCTGGGCGCCTGGACGGCCGCCGGGTTGCTCCTCGCGCCGTCCGTCCTGCGCAGGATGGCCCGCCGGGAGTCCGGGGCCACGATGGCGCAGCGGCACCGGAAGGCGATGCAGCGGGTCGGCTAGGCGTTCCCTCCGGAGACGCCGGTCCGGCTCCCGGCCGGACCGCGCGGGCGCCGGTGGCGCGGCGCGTCCGCGGCCGTCGTCACGGAGGCCCGCGTCGCCCGGCCCCGGAACCGGGGGTGGTACGGCACGTCCCGCCGCGGAGGGCGGAACGACGCGGACATCTCGAAGAGGACGCGCTCGACGCTCGTCGCCGTCCTTCCGGTCCGGAGCCCCTGCCCGCCTGTTACGGCTGGGGTTCGTCGAGCGGGCCGGTCCAGGTCGGGGCGCCGCCCCGTCCGGGCGGACAGGAAGGATATTTGGTCATAGGTATGAAGACGTACTAAGGTGAGGGGATGCCCGGTTCCCGCGCGTCCGACCAGGACCTCAGCCACGTAGCCCGTGCGCTGACGGCGCTCCTGCCGACGCTGAACCGGGCGGTGGACCGGCGCCTCGCCCAGGACGCCGCGATCCCCAGGCCCCCCGAGGGGCAGCTGGCGCTGCTGCGGCTCGTCGCGGAGCGCGACGGCATCGCCGTACGCGAAGCCGCCGACATGATGCTGATGAAGCCGAACAACGTCAGTGCCCTGGTCTCACAGATGACCCGGCAGGGACTGCTGGAACGCCGGCAGGACACCCGCGACAAGCGGGTGGCGCACCTGCACCTGACGGTACGGGCACGGCAGGACCTGGCCCGGGTGGACGACCTCAGGCACGGTTACGTCATCGAGGCGCTGCACACCCTCACCGACGGGGATCTCGACGCCATCGGATCGGCTCTCGCCGCTCTGAGCAACCTCGCGAGGCGTCTCCACCCCGCCCACTGACGGCAACACCGCGGAACCCGCCCGGCCGATCCGGCCCGGCGGGCGCCGTCACCTGTTCTCCGAGCACCCGGGAATCACCTTCATGTCCTCCACCGCCGTGGATCACTCACCCCTGTCCGCCGACACCCCCGACGGCGTCCGGCGCGGCCGCCGGAGCAATCCGTGGCTGACCCTGATCGCCGTCGCCTTCGGCCTGTTCATGGTCGGGCTCGACGGCAGCGTCGTGTCCATCGCCAACCCCGAGATCGGACGCGACCTCGACGCGTCCACCGCCGATCTGCAGTGGGTCACCAACTCCTATCTCCTCGCCCTGGCCGCCGCGCTGATCCTCGGCGGCAAGCTGGGCGACCGCTTCGGCCGGCGCACGTACTACCTGATCGGCGTCGCCGGCTTCACGGTGGCCTCCGTGGCGATCGGCCTGGCCGGCTCGATCGAGGGCGTCATCGCCTTCCGCGCCCTGCAGGGCTTCTTCGGAGCCCTGCTCATGCCCAACACCCTGGGAATGCTGCGGGCGGTCTTCCCGCCGAAGAAGTTCGGCATGGCCGTGGGCATCTGGGCGATGGTGTCGTCCGTGTCGACCGCGCTCGGCCCCATCGTCGGCGGCCTGCTCGTCGAACACGTCAACTGGGAGTCGGTCTTCTACATCAACGCCCCCATCGGCGTCGCCGCGCTCGTGTTCAGCGCGCTCGTCCTGCCGCAGAGCAAGAACCCCGCCGGTCACCACCGCTTCGACATCCCCGGCGTCGTCCTGCTGGCACTCGGACTGCTCGCGGTCGTCTTCGGCGTGGTCAAGGGCGAGACCTGGGGCTGGACCTCCGCCGGCACCCTGGGCACCATCACCGCGGGCATCGTGATCCTGCTGGCCTTCGGCTGGTACGAGACGCGCGTCGAGCACCCGCTGCTTCCCATGCGCATGTTCCGCAGCCCCGCGCTGACGATCGGCACGGTCATCACCGCCGTCAACTTCTTCGTCCTGCTCGGCGTGATCTTCTTCGTGATGTTGTACCTGCAGAACGTCCGCGGCTTCACCCCCGTCGAGGCCGGTGTGCGCACCCTGCCGCTCAGCCTCGCCTCCGTCGTCGCCTCGCCGATCGGCGCCGCGCTCACCGAGCGCTTCGGCGCGCGGCTGTCGATGCCGCTGGGCATGGCCCTCCAGGCCGCCGCGTCCTTCTGGATGCTCACCTGGGACGCGCACTCCTCCTACGGTGCGCTGTGGCCGCCGTTCATCGCCCTCGGCCTGGGCGTCGGCATGGTGATGGCGGCCTCCTCCGACGCCATCGTCGGCAACGCCCCCGTCAAGGACGCCGGCGTCGCCGGCGGTCTGCAGGCCACCTCGCTGCAGATCGGCGGCGCGCTCGGCACCTCCGTCCTCGTCTCACTGATCAGCAGCCGTGTCGGCTCGACGCTCCACGCGGAACTGACCGCCGCCGGAGTGCCCGCCCCCGTGGCGCAGGGCCTGGCGGAGGCCAAGGACGCGGTGGCGATGGGCGTCTCCCCGGTCTCCGCGGACATGCCCGGCCGGCTGGGGGCCGCGGTCGTCGAGGGCAGCGGCCAGGCCTTCATGAACGGGGTCCACAGCGCCGTGCTCGTCACCGGCGTGCTGTGCGTGGTGGGCGCCGTGCTCGCCGCCGTCGGCGTACGGCGCACCGCACAGGCCCCCGCCCCTCGCTGAGGGGCCGGCGAACGGGTGACGCGCCCGGATGGCCGGGTCCCGGACGGGGACCCGGCCACCGCCGTCACTTGGCGGCGAGCAGCGACTCCAGGGCCCCGGCCGTCGCCGGGTGCCGGGCCGTCAGCACGGTGCCCGCCGGAGACGGACCGGCCGCCGTCACCCAGCCGCCGTCGCAGCCCAGCAGCCCCGCGACCGCGTCGCACGTCGCCGGGTGCGCGGCCAGCAGCGCCGCACCCGACGGCAACGGGGTACCGGATCGCGCCCACCCCTGCGTGCAGCCCAGCAGGTCGGCCACCGCGTCGCACGTCGCCGGGTGCGCCGTGAGCAGTGCCGCGCCGCGGGGGACGGCGGCCACGGGCCTGGCGGCGAACGGATCCGTCTCCGGCATCCGCCACGGCGGCACCCACGTGTCCAGCTTTGCCAGCCGGCCCGGGAAGATCCGTCCCGCCTCGCGGACCATCAGCGGGGCGAGGTCCGCCGCGCCGGAGCGCAGGGTGGTGATCAACAGCGGCAGCCACGGCAGCAGCACCGGGTCCGGGAGCCGGCCGAACGCGTTCGACACCGCCTCCACGACCACGTCCGCCAGCCCCGGCACGGGCTCCAGCGCGTGCACGAAGCCGCTCAGGTAGCGCGGGTAGGCGGGCACCACCAGCGGGTTGTCCAGCAGCTCGTCGCACCGCACCCGCAGCTCGGCCCGGGACAGGGTGCCCAGCTGCACCTGCGCCGCCCACAGCAGCGCCGTCTTCGCCGGGTCGTCGGGGTGGGACTGGGCGACCGCGAGCTCCAGCTGGGTCCGGTCGCAGCCCAGCGACAGCGCCAGGCTCTCCATGGAGAACAGGAAGCCGAGCATCGCCGCGACCTGCCCCACCGTCGCGTCCTCGTCCCGGAACGCCGTCGGCAGCAGCGTGCAGTAGTGGGCGTAGCCGGTCTTGACGAACGACTCGATCCATCCCGGCAGCACCGGCTCGTTGGTGCGGTGGTAAGCCAGCAGCGCACGCACCCGGCGCAGCACCTCCGGCGCCCCGTCGACACTGCGCTCGGCGGCGAGCACCTTCAGCGCGTGCGTGCCGAGCTCGTCGGCGAGCCGGCGGCCGCCCAGGTACAGGAGCGTGTCCTCGACCGCCGCCAGCACCGTCGCCGTGGTCGCCTGCGGCCCGTACGCCTCGCGCCGCAGCCGCTGCTCCAGGACCTGCTCCAGGCTCACGCCCTCGTAGCCCAGCTCGATCAGCGCCCGCTGGTGCGTCCCGAGCGCCAGGTCCCACGACTCCTGGATCGACCGCTCGCCGAGCCGCCGCTCACCCATGATCGGCCGCGCCGCGCCCTGCGGCAGCAGGCGCCGCAGCATCCACAGCACGTCGGAGCACGCCCGCAGTTCCGGCCGGGAGGCCATGTCCAGCAGCGCCCGGCGCACCCCGCGCTGCTCGAGCTTCAGCTCCAGCGGGGCGAGCCGGTCGTACACGTCGCGGGCGAGCGGCGGCAGCGAGTCGTACCCGACCCGGCCGATCCGGTCGCCGCCCATCATGATCTCGACGAGGCGCCGCACGTCCCGCCGCCCCGGGACGCTGTCCTTCTCGATGCAGGTGACCGCCGCGTCCTGGAAGTCGTACGGCGTCGGCTTGGCCCGGTCCCGCATGCCGGCGAGCAGGATCGACGTCTCGAAGACGGCGATGGCGTCGGCGGTGGAGGCGAGGTAGCCGCCTCGCCGGGCCGCGCGCACGATCTCCACCGACCAGCCGAGCAGCTCGGCCTCGTCGAGCCCGTCGAGCACGGGCGGCCGGCGCAGGAAGCCGGACAGCTTGTCCGCGGCGGCCCCGGGCGGCGCGGCCGGGACGACGGCCGCCTGCCTGCCGGCGGGCTTCCTCTTTCCGGCCTGCCCCTCCAGTACGTACGGCTTCACCCGGGTCCGCCTCAGGCCCTTCGCCCACTCCGTCGCCGCGATCGACACCGAGCCCGCGGCGAGGCCGAACTGCGCCTCGATCGCCGCGTGGCTGGACGGGATCAGCCCGTACTGCCAGGTGGTGGCGGTGCGCGGGGAGACGGTGAAGGTGTCCGCGCTGCCGTGCACGCCGAACTCCTCGACCCGGCTGGCCGCGTGGAACGCCCCGCACACGTACAGGCAGTCCTCCGGGTCCGTGCCGCTCGCCGCCAGGTGCTCGCGCATCCGGGTCCACATGTACCGCTCGCGGTCCTCGTCCACCCGGAGCCGGGACCCCTCTCCGGGGGCGAGCCGCCGGAACAGGCTGCCGATGAGGAACATGACCTGGCGGTAGGTGTCGTGGTCGCTGTCCCCGAGCGGGACCTCGACGTACTGGTGCCACCACTCCGACCAGTGCCGCACCTTGCCGTGGCGCAGCAGGTGCTCCTCCAGATCGGCGAACCGGGGCCGCAGGTCGCCGATCCCGACGCCGACGGCCTCACCGTGCAGCGCGGTCCCGTCCTCCTGCGGAGCCCCGGTCGCCTCCTCGGCCGGCTCGTCCCTCCTGTCCCACTGGAACACGTGGTCCGAGGACCGGTCGACGAGGACCAGCTCCACGCCCGGCGTGTCCAGGGCGTACGCGATCGCCTGGTACTCGGCGGACGCCTCCGTGATCGGCGCCACCACCGACAGCGGGGCCCAGTCGGCCGGGAAGCCGTCGACGTCGCCGGCGAACGCCTGCACCGCCACCGGCAGCCGGCAGTTGCGCAGCTCGGTCAGGAGCGGCGCCATGTCCTCGCACAGCTCCAGGTACACCACCTTGGGCTGCTTCTCGCGCAGCCGGCGGGCCATGGCGAGCGCCGAGGCGGGGGAGTGGTGGCAGACGGGGAAGATCTCCAGCGGCTCGCGCACCGCCCGGTCGACGTCGTCGACCATGCCGAGCAGGATGCCCTCCAGGGCGTCCGGCCCGCCCGCGAACTCGGCTGCCGCCTCCTGGAGCTGACCGCGCAGCGCGGCGAACGACGTGTTCTCCCGAGGCCCGCTCATGACAGGGTGGCGATCGCGTCGCGGCCGCCCTCGAGGAACTCGGGCCAGGAGCCGCCCTCCTCCTTGCTGCGCGGCTCGACGACACCGTGCAGGTACTTGTTGAGGATGGCCAGGTCCTCGGGCTCGCGCCGGGTGAGCGAGCCGACCAGCGAGGAGGCGAGGGCGCGGGCGGTCAGGGTGCGCTCACCGAAGAAGTTGCCGTGCAGCACGGCGTCCTCCAGCACACCGATCTGCTCGGCCGTCGACAGCGCGGACTCCAGCTTCTCGTCGTCGCTGCCGGCCGCCGCGGCGGACGCCCGCAGGTCGGCGAAGCTCTGCAGCAGCACGTCCAGCAGGGTCGGCGGCACGTCCAGGTCGATCGAGTGCCGGCGCAGCAGCTCCTCGGTGCGGAAGCGGACGATCTCCGCCTCGCTCTTCTTGTTCGTCACCACGGGGATGCGCACGAAGTTGAAGCGGCGCTTGAGCGCGGAGGAGAGGTCGTTGACGCCCCGGTCGCGGCTGTTGGCCGTGGCGATGATCGAGAAGCCGGGCTTGGCGAAGACGATGTTGTCGTCACCGCCGCCGCTCTCCAGCTCGGGGACGGAGATGTACTTCTCGGACAGGATCGAGATCAGCGCGTCCTGGACGTCGCTCGTGGACCGGGTCAGCTCCTCGAAACGGCCGATGGCGCCGGCCTCCATCGCGGTCATGATCGGCGAGGGGATCATCGACTCCCGCGACTGGCCCTTGGCGATGACCATCGACACGTTCCACGAGTACTTGATGTGGTCCTCGGTGGTGCCGGCCGTGCCCTGCACCACCAGCGTGGAGTTGCGGCAGATCGCCGCGGACAGCAGCTCGGCCAGCCAGCTCTTACCGGTGCCGGGGTCGCCGATGAGCAGCAGACCGCGGTCGGAGGCGAGCGTGACGATCGACCGCTCCACGAAGCTGCGGTCGCCGAACCACTTCTGCGCCACCTCCCGGTCCAGCCCGTCGGCCCGCTCGGAGCCGAGGATGAACAGCCGGACCATCTTCGGGGACAGCCGCCACGAGAACGGCTTGGGGTTGTCGTCGATCGACTCCAGCCAGTCGAGCTCCTCGGCGTACTTGATCTCGGCGGGGGCGCGCAGCAGGTCGGACATGAGGGAAGGCCTTTCCGTACGGTGGTGATCACGACGGGGTGCGTCCGGTGATCAGGTCAGGAACGTCTTGAGTTCGTGCACGAGCTTCTTGATGTGGCCGGAGATCACCGGCGTGCCGAGGTCCTTGAACTTCTCCCGGAACCACGGGTTGACGCTGCCGCGCCCGGAGCTGGTCACCGAACCCACCGGGATGAACTTCGCCCCCGAGCGGTGAACGGCGGCCATGCTCTCGAACAGCTCGTCGGTGCGCCATTCGTAGAAGTCGGAGATCCACACCACGACGGTGTCGCGCGGCTCGGCGATCTTCGGCCGGGCGAGCGCCATGGCGACGGTGCCGTCGGTGCCGCCGCCGAGCTTGGTCCGCAGCAGCGTCTCGAACGGGTCGTGCGCCCAGGGCGTGAGGTCCAGCGCCTGCGTGTCGTACGCGATCAGGTGGACGTCCACCTTCGGCAGTCCGGCGAAGATGGACGCCAGGATGGTGCAGTTGACCATCGAGTCGACCATCGAGCCCGACTGGTCCACGACCACGATGAGCCGCTGCGGTGTCGTCCTGCGGCTGGTGTGCCGGTAGTAGAGCCGGTCGACGTAGAGCCGCTCCTCCTCCGGGTCCCAGTTGGTGAGGTTCTTCCAGATGGTGCGGTCGAGGTCGAGGTTGCGGTAGACGCGCTTGGGCGGGACGGACCGGTCGAGCTCACCGACCGTGGCCTTCTCCACCTGGGTGCGCAGCACCTCGGTGACCTCGTCGACGTAACGCCGAATCAATGCCTTGGCGTTGGCGAGGGCGACACCGGAGAGGTTGTCCTTGTCGCGCAGCAACTGCTCGATCAGCGACATGCTCGGCGTCAGCCGGGAGGCCAGCGCCTGATCGGCGAGCACCTCGCGCAGGTGCATGCGCTTGACGAGACCGGCCTCGATGGAGCCCAGTTCCGGCCCGATCTCGGGGATCAGACGACTGAGATCGGGCGCGGGGCCGCCGAAGCCGGTGCCGGTCGGACTGACGCCCTGCCCGCCTCCCGCGCGGTTGCCACCGCCGCGTCCGCCGCGCAGCTCACCGGGCCGGCAGCCCAGTGCCCGCTCCAGCCAGCCCGCGTCCGCCTGCCAGCGCGCCAGCTGCTCGGCGGTGACGGTGCCGGAGCCGGAGGCGAAGACGTTCAGCAGCACCTTCGACACGAGCGCCGCGCGCCGCACCTCGGCGGCCCGGTCACGCGCACCGTCCTCGTCCGGCTCGGGCGTCATCAGCCCGTCGAACTCGGCGGCCAGCTCCGGGTGCCGCTGCACCACGGAGTCGACGGACGCCTGTGGATCCAGCAGCGCGGCCGGCAGACCGACGTCCTCGACCACGGCCAGGCTCGCCGATTCCAGGCCGGCCTGCTCCTCGGGGTCGAAGAGCCGGGCCAGCAGGCGCCAGTACAGCACCTGCCGCCGGTTCTCGTCCGGATCGGGCGCGGGGGTCCCCGCGATGGTCGGCCCGCTCATTTCCGCAGCAGCTTTCCGGCGCGCTCGCGCAGCACCTTCACGGCGTCGGTGGCGGCCTTCTCGGCGCGCACGCCGGCCTTGTCGGTCGTGCCCCCGGCCCAGGCCCCGGCGTGCACGGCGACGCTCTTCTTCCGCACCGTCCTCTCCACGGCGAGCGGCTGGAGCAGGAACTCCCCGGCGTCCCACCGCAGCAGCCCGACACACGCACCGGACGAGGCGACGACCTCGGAGGTGAGCGGACCGGCGACCGGAACCCGTTCGGTGTCGACGGCCAGCCGCTCCCCGGCGATCTGGAACGCCACCCCGTCCCCGTCCTCCTCCACGGCGTACCCCTCCACCAGGACGGGCACGGCGATCCGGGCCGGATGCCGGTCGAGCGGAGCGGTCGCGAAGGCCGTGGCGGCGGGCAGCGCCACCCGCGCGGTGGCGAAGACCTCGGCGGGCTCGCCCGTACGGGCCCGCGCGTCGTCCCAGAGCAGGTCGCCCTCACCGGTGACGGGCATCGCGTCGAGCTCCATGGCCCGCCCCTCGCTCACGGCGGCCAGCAGGGACAGGTGCGGCCGGAGCAGCTGCCACAGCCCCGCCCCGACGACGGTGTCGGGCTTCGGCGCGGACACCGAGGCCCGCACCAGCCGCGGCGTGCCACCGTCCGCCGGCTCGAACACCGCGTGCACCTGCGCCTGTACGGCGGTGGCGTGCTCCTGCACGTCGACCCCGAGCGGCAGCAGACGACCGCTCGCCTCGTCGGCCACGGGGGCGGACGCCGCGCCGGGCAGGGTCAGCAGCACGGCGCGCGACCACAGGTCGGCCCACCGCCGTACGGGAACGTCCTCCAGGGTCGCGCCGGGGCAGGAGGCGGCGAGTTCGGCGGCGAAGCCGTCGAGCAGCGCGGCCAGGCGGCGCAGGCCCGGGTCGGGCAGCATCGCGGACACGACGGGCGCGGCACCGGCGACCAGTTCGTGGTCGATGCCGCGCCACCCGGCCCGCGCCAGGTCGCACAGCCAACTCCGGGCGGCGGCGTGCAGGTTGGCCGCGTCATCCGTACCGCCGGCCGCCGCGGTGCCGCTCTCCCCGGCCACCGGCCGCCCGAGGGCCTCCCCGACCCGTGCGACGAGCGCGTCGTGCACGGAGCCGAGCAGCGCGGTGCGCGCGGCGGCGAGCGCCGTGAAGTGGTCCTCGCCGGCCGCCCCCGCGGCCGTCTTCTCCGCAGCCTCGGCGACCCGCCCGGCCAGCGGTGACCCGGCGACGGCGCCGGCGAGCCCGGCAAGACCGGCGGCCTGGACGGGCCCCGGACGGAGCAGGCCGTCCACGAGGACCCCGTCGAACCCGTCCACGGCCGCGAGGGCCTCGTCGAGCCCGTCGACGGTGTCGGTCAGCAGATCGGCACGCATCACGCCACCGCCCTCGTCGTCGGGAACCACTGCATCTCGGGCAACGGAGCGGTGGTCGGCTCGAATTCGAGGTAGGCCAGGTGCCGCAGGAACCGGCTGAACACCTGCGCCGCCGCCGAACCGTCGCCCTGTGCGGGCCGCGTGCAGCTCATGGCACTGAAGACGGTGTGGGAATCCGGGTCCTCGCCGGAGACCTCGACCCTCAGATACCGCGCCACGCGCTCGACGCCGTACTGCAGCACCGCCTCGTCGACGAGGGCACGTATGTGATTGCAGAACCCCCCGCGCGCCCCGCCGCAGGGCCGGTTGTTGTTGGTGCTGCACGCGAACGCGTACGTCCCCGCCTCGATCGACGACACGTACACCCGCCCGATGTCCGACCCGCTGGACACCACACCCTGCAACCGGCCGTCGGCCAGCTCCACGAACGGCACCTTCGCGAGCTTCCGCGGCCGCGCGGACGGCACCACCCGTGCCGTGCTCGACTTCTCCCGGACCGACAACACACCACTCCCATGCATGCGAAAGGGGATGTCGACGCCAGAGCGGCGCGACGGGATCAAGCTATCGGCGGCCACTGACAACGCCCTCGACGCGGATCGGGCACGGGGCGGCGGACGGACCGGCCGCCGTTGACGTCGTCAACGGCCGCCTTTCATTGATACGCGGCCGGGGCGCTGTGTACCGTAGTCGGTATGCCACAGACCCCGGCCACGCCGACGAACCCGTTGGTCACCGGTTCCGAGATCGCCCGTATCGCGGGTGTCACCCGTGCAGCCGTGTCGAACTGGCGACGGCGGTACGACGACTTCCCGACACCGGTCGGGGGCGGCGCCAACAGCCCGCTCTTCGACCTGGCCGAGGTCCAGGCCTGGCTGGACAAGCAGAGCAAGGGGCAGGACGTCACCGACGAGGTCCAGTTGTGGCAGGTGCTGCGGGGGACCTACGGCGACGACATCCTCGGCGGGCTCGCGGACATCGCGGACGTCCTCGCCGCCCCCGGCGGGAAGGCGCCCACCGTGCTGCCCGACCAGGCGGTCCGGCTCGCCCGCCGCATGGCGGACGGCGGCTCCGCCGCGGACGTGGTGAACGGCCTCGCCGAGCGCTTCACGGAGTCCGTGCGGCGAGCGGGTTCGGACCAGGTGACCTCGCCCCGGGTGGTCCGGGCCGTACGGCACTTCGCGGGTGACGTGGCGGCCGACGCGGTGCTGTTCGATCCGGCCTGCGGGATCGGTACGCTCCTGCTCACCGTCGGCACCGGACAGGACGTGCGGCGGTACGGCCAGGAAGCGGACGCCCGCAGCGCCCGGTTCGCGCAGTCACGGGCCGGCCTGGCCGGACTTCCCCGTACGGAGGTCGAACAGGGCGACTCCCTGCGCGCGGACCGGTGGCCCGACCTCAGGGCCGACCTCGTCGTCTGCGATCCGCCGGTCAGCGACACCGACTGGGGGCGGGGGGACCTCCTCCTCGACCCCCGCTGGGAGCTCGGCACGCCCTCCCGCGCGGAGGGCGAACTCGCCTGGCTCCAGCACGCCTACGCCCACACCGCGCCCGGTGGACGTCTCATCATGGTCATGCCCGCGTCGGTGGCCTACCGCAAGGCCGGCCGCCGCATCCGGGCCGAGCTGGTCCGCCGGGGCATCCTCACCCAGGTCACCGCGCTGCCCCCGGGCACGGCCGCCGCGCACTCCCTCCCCGTGCACCTGTGGCACCTGCGCCGCCCGCGGACCCCGGACGACGCGGCCACCGCCGTACGCATGGTGGACCTCACGTCCAACGACCCGGACGACCCCCTGGAGCCGCGGCCCCAGCAGATCACCGAAGTCCCCCGGATCGACCTGCTCGACGACCTGGTCGACCTCACCCCGAGCCGTCACGTCGAGGAGTCCCACCGCGACTACGCGACCGAGTACGACACCCTGCGCCAGGAACTGACCGAACAGGTGCGGTGCCTGGCCGAACTGCTCCCCATCCTGATCGCCGGCGAGGGCGCCGGAGCCCTGGACGGTCCCAGCGTCAGCGTCGCCGACCTGATCAGGGCCGGACTGGTCGAGCACGCGGACCCGGAACCGGTCTCGGTCAGCGACCAGCTCGACACGGACTTCCTCCAGGGCTTCCTGCACAGCGCCGCCAACAGCCGCCGCTCCACCACCGCCAGCGGCACCTTCCGGCTCGACGGCAAGGGCGCCCGCATCCCGCAGATGGACATCACCGCACAGCGCGGGTACGGGGCCGCCTTCCACGCGCTGCGCGAGTTCGAGGAGCGGTCGAGGAGGGTGGCGGAACTCAGCCGGCAGATCACGGCACTGGCACGGGACGGACTCGGCAACGGGGCCCTGAGACCCGGCGCCTGACACCTTCGCGTCGAAAACATGTACGCGCGCCCCCCGGACGTCTGGCACGATGAGACGCTGCGTCGAAGTGTCTTCACGCGGGCCGAGCGTCCTGACCGAAGGGGATTCCATGGCGGACTGGATCTACATCCTCGATCCGCGCAAGGACACGCTGGACGGTGAACCGTCCGACAAGGAGACGATGCTCCAACTGGCCGAAGAGGAGCCGGAGCTGGAGCTCTGGCTCAGCCGCCGCAACCGCATGGGGCCGGGCGACCGCCTCTGGTTCTACTTCGCGCGGCCCGAGGCGGCGGTCGCCGCGGTGGCCGAGGTCGACGAGGAACCCCGCCCGGACGACGAGGACCCCGCCGTCCCCTTCCTGGTCCCCGTCACCCTGCTGACCGAGGCGACGAAGGAGCTGTACCGGGCCCCGGTGAGCCGGGAGGAACTGGGCCTGGGCCAGGTGCGCTCGGTGCAGAAGGTGAAGCCGGAGGCCCTGCCGGTGCTGCTGGCACGGGCGGGGCTGTAGGCGACGCGCCGGCGCCCGTCAGGGGAGCCGGGCGGCACGACCGCCCGTGACGCGCAGGGGACCCGGCTTCTCCGCGTCGGCGCTCCCGGTCGCCGCCGTGCGGGGCGGGCCCGGACGCTTCGTCGTGACCGTCCCCGGGAGGGTGGTCCCGACGCGCCCGTGCGCCATCCGGCCCGGCCGGGCTCCCGGTGGCACCGGGCACACGGCGCCCGCCCGAAGCGGTCACGAAGCGCCCTTCCCGCCGGCACGGAGCCGGACGACGGCCAGGCCCACGGCACGGACCAGGCAGAGCAGCGCCAGGACCGGGAGCACGACCAGCACCGGGTTCACCCATGCCGGGACCAGGTCGTACCCCGCATGACACCTGTCGTGCAGCGGGAACCACCGCGTGTACTCCTCGAAGTTCGCCCTGCGGTACGCCCGGTCGTAGGTCTGGCCCGCCCTGTGGCAGGCCTCCTCCGGGTCCAGGGAGGCCCCGGCGAGGGAGCCGGCGAGGTAACCGGCACCGGCTCCCAGCAGGAGGAGCACCGCGCTCCAGGTGAACCACGCGGGACTGTGCCGCCACGTGCCGGAGAGCAGCGGGCGGCTCCAGAACCACAGACAGACCAGGAGGGGCAGGAGGACGGGGAGGAGGACGAGGGCCATGGGCTGAACTCTGCACGACTCCGCGGGCTCTTCCCGACCCGCCGGGCCGCGTCGGACCACCCGCGCCCGCGCGGTGCGCGTCGGGCACCGGGACGCCGGGGGTCTTCACGCGCGTGCGCGCAGGTACGCCTCCAGCTCCGCCGCCCCGGTCAGCATCGCGCGCGAGCGGGCGGACAGCCGGCCCCGCCAGTCGCGCAGCGCGCCCTCCAGGGGCTCCAGCCCGCCCGCTGCCCGCACCTGCCGGAGCAGGGGCGCGATCTGCTCCAGCCGGTAGCCGCCGCGCCTGAGCTGGTGCGCCAGCCGGGCGTCGCGCACGTCGGACTCGTCGTAGACCCGGTACCCGGTCACCGGATCCCGGCGCGGCCGTACGAGCCCGGCCTCCTCCCACTTGCGCAGCGTCGCCGGCCGGATCCCGAGCTCCCCGGCCAGGGACCCGATGAACGTACGGCCGGGCCGGGGCGGCGCGGCGTCGGGTGCGGCGCCCGTACGGCGGGAGAGGCCGCGCAGGGCCCCCTCGACGGCCTGGAGCGTGCGCCGGTCGTCGAGCAACCGGGCGTGGCTCTCGTCGACCAGGCGGAACGCCTCGTCGTCGGCGCCCCGGTTCACCGCCTGCATGATCGCCGTCGCCGTCGGGTGACCGTGACCGGGCACCAGGGCGAGGAAGGCGCGCAGAGCCCGCGCGTGCAGTGGGGTGTAAGCGCGGTAGCCGGTCGCCGTGCGGTCGGCGGCGGGGAGGATGCCGGCCCCCTCGTAGTTCCTGACCGCCTGGGTGGACAGACCGTGCCGTCGTGCCAGGTCGACCGGCCTGAGCTTCTCACCGTTTTGAAGGTTTCGCCCCACCTGCCGGACGATAGCGCGTCCAAGTCTCCACCGAAAGTTCAACGATACCGTTGAAGCCATGGCAACCGACACCACGGACATCGCCCACGCCGTCGAGGCCGCGGCCGTCATGGAGCTGCTTCAGGGCCGCCCGCGCGTCCTCGCCCTGGGCGAGCCCACCCACGGCGAGGACACCCTGCTCGGCCTGCGCAACGAACTCTTCCGGCAGCTCGTCGAGCAGGAGGGCTACCGGACGATCGCCCTCGAGATCGACTGCCTGAGGGGCCTGGTCGTGGACGCCTACGTCACCTCGGGCACGGGCACCCTCGACGAGGTCATGGAACACGGCTTCAGCCACGGGTGGGGAGCGTTCCCGGGCAACCGCGAACTCGTGCGCTGGATGCGGGCGTACAACCAGGGCCGCCCCGAGCCGGAGCGGCTCCGCTTCGCCGGCTTCGACGGCCCGCTGGAGATCACCGGAGCCGAGAGCCCGAGGCACTCCCTCACCGCGCTCCACGACCACCTCGCGGCCCACGTCGACGCGGACCTGCTGCCCTGCACCGCGGAGACCCTCGACCGCCTGCTCGGCCCCGACGAGCCGTGGACGGACCGGGCGGCCATGACGGACCCGTCCCGGTCCGTGGGCCGCTCGGCCGAGGCCCGGGAACTGCGGCTGCTCGCCGACGACCTGGTGGCGCTGCTCGACACCCAGGCCCCGCACCTGATCACCGCGGCCTCGCGGGACGAGCGGGACCGCGCGCGCCTGTACGGCCGCACCGCCACCGGCCTGCTGCGCTACCACTCCTGGATGGCCGACACCTCACCGGCCCGCATGACCCGCCTGCTGGCCACGCGGGACGCGATGATGGCCGGCAACCTCCTCGCCCTCGCCGACCGGAGCCCGGTACTCGTCCACGCCCACAACAGCCACCTCCAGCGGGACAGGAGCACGGTGCGCATGTGGGACCACCCGCCGCTGGAGTGGTGGAGCGCCGGCGCCCTCGTGAGCGCCCGGCTCGGCGAGCGGTACGCCTTCCTGGCCACGGCCCTCGGCACGCTCCGGCACCACGGAGTGGACACCCCGCCCCCGGACACCCTCGAAGGGCTCCTGTACACCCTTCCCGAGGACCGCTGCGTCATGGACGCGTCCCGGCTGGCCGCCGCCCTCGCCGGTGCGCGCCCCGTTCCCCGGGTGTCCCCGTACTTCGGCTACGCCCCGCTCGACCCGGCCCACCTGCCCCGGACCGACGGGCTGGTGTACGTCAGGGACGTCCCGCGGGACTAGGGTCTTCGTGACACGGAGCCCGGAGGGGGAGTGGCGGCAGTGCCGTTGGGTCCGGTCCTGGCCGCGGTTCGCGCCGTCGGCGCGGGTCACGCGCCCGTAGGACCGCGGTGGTGTCATGACGTTGCTCCCGGTCTCCGTCGGGCTCGTGGTCGGCCGGGTCGCGCTGCGCGGGCTGCCGGCGCATCCGCTGCTGCCGCTGCGGGTGCGGACCGTGGTGTTCCGGGCGGTGCCGCTCGGCGCCGTGACCTGGGTCGTGATCATGACGGCGGACGACCCCTTCCTGTTCCCGGAGACCGCATCCTGCCCCGGGGAGCCGATGCGGGAGGGCGTCCTCGGGGACGGGGAGGTCAGGGGAGTCTCCACCCCGTTCCCGCCGTGGGCCTGCTGCCAGTGGGAGGACGGCACCGTCCACGACCTCGCGCCCGGCGCCGAGTTCCTGTTCCGGGTCTTCTCCGCCCTGACCCGTACCGCTCGCGGTGGGACTGTGGCACGCCCCGCGGGAGCCGGAGTCGCTCCTGCGCCAGGCATGCTGTCCCGCAGAGTTGTTCACGAGGCCGACCGGTGACCGGCCGCAGCGACCGACGTGACGGGGGCGCCCGGACGCCCAGGACCCACGGTGCCGGGAACGGGCCGGCCG
The DNA here is from genome assembly GCF_055633275.1 of Streptomyces sp. 12E. NCBI lineage: Bacteria > Bacillati > Actinomycetota > Actinomycetes > Kitasatosporales > Streptomycetaceae > Streptomyces > Streptomyces sp. 12E. The sequence goes on from NZ_JBVNCJ010000001.1 coordinate 6,385,269, forward strand.
TCCCGCTCCACGCCGCCGCGAGCGCCTCCCGCACCCTCGTGCACACCACGAACGGCGGGCACCGCTCCCGCGGCGGATCCGACTCGTGCCGCAGGGCGTCCACCGAGGCCGGCGTCGCCTCCCGGCCGAACGGCATCGCACCGGCGCTCGCACCGAGCCTGTCGCGGACCTTGTCGGGCAGGACGTCGAACCGGGCGCACACGCCGGTCTCCGACGGGCGGACGCCCCGCGCCACCCACTCCTGGACCCGCGCCGCACGCAACGGATGCGCACCGACCGACTGTCACCCCATCGTGTGAACAACGTCCGATACGCGTTGACATCATCAACATACTGCATCTACGGTTCACGCATGCACCCCGCCGTGACTGAGGTGGCGGGGTGTGCCCGTGAACGCCCAGCACTGCCCTTGGGGGAACCATGCACGCCCGTATCAGAACCGCCGCCGCCGTAGCCGCCGCCCTCGGCGCGCTCACCCTCGCCGCCTGTGACACCGGCAGCACCGTCGTCGACCAGCCGAAGGACAACGCCGCCGCCCCGGCGGACGGCGCCAAGGGCACCGCGAAGGAGAAGTCCGACGCTCCTGAGGCCGCCAAGGCCGCCAAGGTCGGGGACACCCTCACCCTGGAGGGCTTCGAGGAGGGCAGCGAGCTCGACGTCACCGTCGTCAAGGTCGCCGATCCCGCCAAGTCGGCCGACGAGTTCATGCAGCCCGCTTCCGGCAAGCGGCTCGTCGGCGTCCAGTTCCAACTGGTCAACACCGGTGAGGTGGCCTACAGCGACAGCCCGTCCAACGGCGCGCAGGTCGCGGACAGTGAGGGCCAGCAGTTCGCCGCCACCTTCGGGGACATCACGGCCGGGCCGTCCATGGCCTCCAGCCTGAAGCTCAAGCCCGGCGCCAAGGGCCTCGGCTGGATCGTCTTCGAGGTTCCCGAGGCGGCGAAGATCGACACCGTGCAGTTCACCATGGACTCCGGCTTCGCCGACAAGACCGGCGAGTGGAAGCTGCGGTAACGCACGGAGGGCTCGGCAGGCTCTTCCCGAGCCTTCCGGCAGGAGCCGCACCAGGAGGCCGCGTCAGCCGTTCCGCATGCGAGGCGTTGCCCTTCGCGTGGACCAGGTGTCCCGCGCTCAGGCCGAGGGCGGTGCAGTACGCCGGCATCTGACACGGATCGGCGTCGGGGCGACCGCCCCGTTTCTCCGCCTTGCACTTCGCGTCCGCGACGATGCACGGGATGCCGTCCGGCCCGTACCGCGCGGGGTCCGGTCACATCTCGTCGAGGTGACCGCCGTCCCGGATGCGGGCGGACCCGACCCACGCAGTGCCTCCCGCGGGGCGGCGGTCACGAAGTCCTCGAAGAGCTTGTTCATGTCGAACAGGCACCCTTCGGCACGCGCCGGCGTCCGCGAGAGTCGGTGCGACCCGGGCTCGCCACGCCTCTCTCCACCTCCGGCAGCGGCAGTCCAAGCTCCGTCGCGGAGGCGGTGGCGCGCTGTGACCGGACAGGTGACCTCGCCGACTCGGAAGAGCATGTCCCCGATCCACGCACACGCCTGCTCGGGGTGTGCGTCGGTGTCGACACCGACGACGTGGAGCGTGGCGAGCATGCCCTGCGGGCCGTTGACCTCCAGCAGGCGGTGGGCGCGGCCACCGGACTGCGGCGGCCCGGTCCTGGACCGCCGCGCGTCCCACCCGGCGGAAGCCGTCGCAGTCCAGGAAGTGGACGGCGGGCTCGGGGGAGAGCGACCACAGGACGTTGGCCTGCGAGATGTCGCCGATCACGAGTCCGGCGTCGTGGAACCAGCCGATGGCCTCGACACAGGCCAGCGCGAGGGCCCTGCGCTGCTTTGGGGTCGGCTGGGCCACGTCCTGCCAGGCCGCCTTGGGCGGCCTGACCAGGTATTGCAGCTCGAGGAGCTTCGTCGCCCCCGTCGCGGTGCGCCACGTCATGGGGGCGGGGGCCCGCCTCATGAGGAAGCCGAGCGTCCGGCCGCCCTCGACCACACGGCACAGGGGCCAGGCGGCAAGGGCGTCCAGGCGGCTCCGGTCCGCCTGGACGAGGCCCTGCCGCAGCCCGGCCAGGTCGACCAGGGCGGTGCCGTTGACCTTGGACGGGTCCTTGTACTCCTCGAACAGGAGCGGGCCGCCCGTGATCGCGTACACGTCCCCCTGGCCGCCGCTGCCGACCCGTTCACCCAGGGCGAGCGACGACCGTGCGACGTCGGTCCCGTCCTCCGCGCTCATTCCGGCCTCTCCCACACGCAGATGACGGTCCGGTCGTCGTCGTAGGACTTGGCCCGCGTCCGCGCCTGCCACAGGAAGTCGGACAGCGAAGGCACCTCGGGCCCGCCCCACGCGTGCGCGAGACGCTGGGCGAACTCGGGATCCCGCTGGGCGAGCGGGTTGGTGATGCCGTCGGTGCCCAGGAGGAGGACCTCGCCCGGTCCGGTGCGCAGCAGCTTGGCCTTGACGCTGCGGTAGGCGTGCGGAAGGGCCTCGGTACGGGTGCCCAGGAGACTTCCGTCGTCCACCGGACTGCCCTGTTCCCACCGGCCCTCCCGCAGCACGAACAGACCGCCGTCCCCCACGCTGAACACGACGCGCTCGCGGACGCGGGCATCGGTCGGTACCAGCAGGACGTGCAGGGTGGTGGAGTGCTCCTGGCCGATGCGCAGCTCGTTGACCGCGCCGGCGATCGCCTTGTCGGCGATCGCTCGGGATCCGGCATGCACCGGATCCTGGAAGGCCGCCCGGTCATGGTGAGCGCGGACCGACAAGCCGGCCCCGGAGCGGGAGATGGCGCAACCGTCTTCGGCACGGTGAGTTCCGGACCGGGCTCCCGGGTCGGCGCCCCCGGCCTTGCCGACTACGCGGCGACCAGGTCCGGGATCGAGAGGTACACCATGGGCGTCGCACGCGACCTCGGGCCCCGGAACATCACGACCAACGTCGTGGAGGCCGGACTGATGGAGGGCGGTATGGAGCCGCCGGACCCTGAGACCCTCAAGGTCCTGGTCGGCTCGCTGTCCCTGCAGCGCATGGGGCACCCCGACGAAATCGCCGCGGCGATCGTCTTCCTCGCGAGCCCCGCCGCTTCGTACGTCACGGGCGCGGTGCTGGACGCCCACGGCGGCTACAACGCCTGAACCCGAACCCCTGCCACGCGCCCCGAAGGACACCGTGCCTTCGGGGCGTACGCACCGCTGACGACCCGCGCGTGCGTGGACGGCTCCCCCCTCCACGCGCGCGAAAGAGAGGGGGCCGCGACCGGTCCGCGTCGGGTATGACGGTCACCAAATGGAATCAGGTCGTCCGGCTGGGTGACCCGGACGGGCCTTGTCGGCGGCTGCCGGCCTGAGTGTCACTCCGAGCCCGGGTCACCCACGGCGCGGGGAGCCCGGCGGCGGCACTGGTGATGACGTTGAAGCTCGTCGAGTCTGCCCGGCAGCGGTGGCGGGCTGTCACCGGTGCGTCCCGGGTGGCGCTGGTGCGGGCCGGGGCGGAGTTCGAAAGCGGCGTCCTGGCCGAGCGTCCGCAGATCGCCGTCGCGTGACCACGCGTCACCCGGACCGCACGTCCTGACGGCTACTCGCTGCCCGCCCGTGCAGCCGGGCGGAGACGGAGAGGCCGATGGCGGTGGCCACCGCGGCAATTTTTGCCATAGCAGCAAGGCGCCTTCGTGAATCGGCACGGTTGCGCGGACGCTGGTTCTCGAGCGCCCCTGACCGCATGGGGGCAGGTACGAGAGGGCAATCGATGATCAGCAGTGACATAGCCGCAGCCGCTGCGGGCCGGCCCGACGAGCAGGACTCCGAGCCGTCCGCCTGCTTGGCCGCTGTGCGCCAGGTCGCCAGTCGGTTCACCGGGACGTACGGCCTGACGCGGGTCGACCCCGAGTTCGGTCTGCTCTTCGCCGAGACCGTGGAGGTCTGGCACAGCTTCGATCACGAGACCGTGTCACTTCCCGGCGAGGAGTTCGCGGGTGCGATGCTGCGGATGCTCCGTGCGACCGCCGACCTCGTGAGAAACCACGTTGACCGCATCTGGTCCCTCCACGTCGACCACCACGGCTTCGCTCTGGCCGCCACCGCTTCGGGCGAACTGGAGAACGGCACCCCGGTGCGCATTTCACGCTGCCTCCAGGTGACGGTCCACGAGGGGCGCATCACTCGCATCTGCGAGTTCGGCGACCGACAGCAGCGCCTGCCGCTGGATGAAGCCCTGCGCGCCGCAGGCCGCTTCCGTAGCTGACACCCCCACCACCCCGACATTGCCAGGAGTCATCATGGACGTCTTTCTCACAGGTGCCGGCGGCTATATCGGCGGAGCCGTGGCCCGCCGTCTGATCCGCGAGGGGCACACGGTGCGCGGCTTGACGCGCACGCCCGGCGTGGTCGGTGCTCTCGCCGCCGCCGGCATCACACCGGTCGTCGGGGACCTCGACGACGCGGCGCTGCTCAAACGGGAGGCCGACCGCGCCGACGCGGTCGTCAATGCCGCTCACAGTGACCACCGCGGCGCTGTGGCCGTCTTTGTCGACGCCCTGCGGGGTTCGGGCAAGGTGTTGATCCACACCAGCGGGACCAGCGTCATCGGTGACGACGCCCAGGGCCGGTACGCATCCGAGGTGGTCTTCGACGACGCGAAGCCCTTCGGCCCGGGGGACCACGAGATCCGGCGGGCCCGGTACGCCATCGACCGCTCCGTCGTCGATGCCGCTGCGGCGGGAGTGCGTTCGGTGGTGCTGTGCAACTCACTGATCTACGGCAACGGCACGGGACCGCGCCCGCAGACCGTGCTGATCCCGCCGCTGGTCACACAGGCCCAGGCCGGCAAGACCGTCCGCGTCGTCGGACGCGGCCTGAACCGCTGGTCGACGGTGCACCTCGATGACATGGCCGACCTGTATCACCTGGCGCTCACCGACCCCGCGGCCACGGGCTTCTACTTCGTGGAGGGCGGCGAGGACGCCTCGTTCGCCGAGATCGGGGAGGCGATCGCCCGTCGGCTGGGCCTGGGGCCGGTGGAGCCGTGGGACCTGGATTCCGCTGCGGCCGCGTGGGGGGAGGGTTTCTCCCGGTACGCCCTCGGCGCCAACAGCCGCGTACGTGCCACCCGGGCTCACGACCTCGGCTGGCGCCCCTCGCGCCCCTCGATCACGCACTGGATCGAGCAGGAAATGCCCTTGCCGTGAGGCGGTCGGCGCGTCGGTGGTGCCGGGCGGGGAGTGCGAGCGGGAGCCGGATCCGTCGGACAGCCTGCGGACGTTCGGGGTCGTCGTCCAGGCGCTGCGGGAGCACGCGGGGCTGAGCAGGATGCAGTTCGGGGAGCTGGTCCGGTACTCCAAGCACACGGTGGAGTTGGGGCGGCGGATGCCGGACGCGTCCTTCGAGGAGCACTGTGGACACGTCCGAACTCGGTTGGTTCAAGTCCAGCTGCAGCAGCGCACAGGGAGACGACTGCGCGGAGGTCGCCGTCACGGAGCAGACGGTCCACGTACGAGACTCCAAGGACGTGGTACGGCGGCCGTTCGCCGTGGGGCGTGAGGGCTGGGCTCACTTCGTGGGCTTCGCGGCGGGGTTCTGAGATCCGGCATCCCGGCGGCCGCGTGGTGACGCGCACCGCCGGGGCGCCACGTCAGCGGAGGTCGGGGCCGCCCTCCTCGACGATCTCGTCGAGCACACTGATCTTCTCGTCGGCGTCTTCCGGGACGTCCGTGTCGATGTCGGTGAACGGTTCGGGTGCCTCCTCGGCGGCGAGGTGCGGGTACTTCTCCAGGAGGAACCGGCGCCGGTACGCCATCTCGGCCGCGTCGACGACCCCCTCCAGCGTCGCCCAGTTCAGGGTGGAGCCGACGACGATGCCGAACGCGGGTACGACCTTACCGAGACCCATCTTGGTGAGGCGGACGCCGAACGCATTCGTGAATTTCTCGGCGACCTTGGTGACGAAGGCGTTGTTGAGGACGTCCCACGTCTTGCCGCGGAAGAGCGCCTGGGTGAGCTTCGAGATGTCGGCCATCGCCGCGTTCTTGGCAGCGGCCGAACTCGCGGTCCCCAAGTTGACGACAGACATGATGAAGAGCTTCTCGGACGGCTCTTCGGGGTCGTATCCGTAGGACAGGGCGATCTGGCCGACGGCCCGGGAGGAGAGTCCGAGAACGACTGCGGTATCGGCGGTGAACGCGCCCGCGATCGCACCGGCCGAAGGCGCTGCCGCGGCGCCGGCGGAGACGGTGATGGCAAGCTGCCCCCCGGTGATCGCAAGCCCCGCACCCGCTCCCGAGAGCGCCGCCGCTGCGGGGTAGTACCAGCTCGCAGCCCGACCGCGGACCTTTTCGACCAGTTCGAGGTCGAGTTGGCGCACGTCGGAGAGCGAGGTGATGCCGTGCCCGCGCTTGTTGTGGAGCGCCACCACCCGCTTGGGGGAGAGTCCCGCGCGCGAGACCTTCCCCACCGTCTTCCGTACGGACTGCACGGCGGTGCCGCCCCATTCCGGCATGGCCTCGGCGGCGCTGCGTGCCTTCGCTCCGGCCTTGGACGCGCCCTTGGCGACGAACTCCTGCCCCCGTGACACGGCCGACGCGGCGCGCGGGTGCTTCTCCAACTGCTTCGCCACGTGCTTGCCGAGTTGTGTGACGCCGTTGGCCACGTGCTCGCCGGCGTTCTGCATCGCCTGTGACAGGGGGCGGCCCTTGAACTGCTGGATGGAGTTCCATGCCTCGAGTTCGTACTTCGAGGGCATCGGATCGGGCTGGTGCGGGTTGCTCATGGTCCCCCCTGGGATGTCGATGGTGGTGTGTGGTCAAGTGCTGTGGCGGAGCCGTGGCCGGGAGGTGGGGTGAGAGGCGAAGCGTAGGCCTCGCTGCCCACGAGGGGAACTCCAGGACGAGTCCGGCCTGTGCCATGCGGTGGTACTCGGCGAGGACCATGCGTTTGGTGCGGTACTCGCCGTACTCGGCGGTCTCGGTGTTCTTGAGGACGCCCGACTTCGGCTGGAAGGTCTCCAGGATGCAGTCCGTGTCCTTGGCGGAGATGCCGTACAGGTGGAAGAAGTAGGCATCCGGCTCGGCGCGTGGCCGCGTCGGACGCGGCCCGTCCCAGCGGAACGGCTCGCCCTCGTCGCCCAGGTCGCGGGCGAGGGGCTCATGTCGTGGAGGGAACAGGCGTTGCCGACCAGCTCCTGGCTCACTGCCCCTCGCCCCTTCGTCCCTCGCGCACGTCCCCGCGTCCTGCCCTGCCCGGGTGGACGGGAACCCCCTCATGTGTCGCTGCGCCCACCCGTCGTGACAGAGGGGAAGCGGCGGCAGGCGAGATCGTACACGAAGGGCGACCAAAGTGATAGGCGGCAGTGTGTTGACATTATCAACGAACGAGACTTGGCGTGGGTGGTCGAGGGAAGTTTATAGGTGAACTAATGGTGCGGTGGTCTGCGGTCGACGCCGGAACGTCCGGTCTGCGTGCGGCGCTCGGTGAGGTGCTGGCGCGGCTGCGGCGTGCGGCCGTGGACGGTGTCGTCCCGGAGCACGTCTTCATCGAGAGTGTGCGGGCGCTCGCGCTGCGCACGGCAGGAGCTCCGCCTCGGCCACGAAGGGCAGTCGGAGCCACCGCTCCTGGCCCGGATCAACCGGACGGACCTGCAACGGGGCTGACACGCGACGCGCGCGTCACCACGGGCCCGCCCTCGCCCCCGCCCCCGCCCCGAGGACCGGACGTCCGACGTCCGCGCCGGTGACCCGGGCCGTGCCGGATCCCCGGGACCGGGCCCGCGCCGACGGCGCGGAGAAGCACCCGGAGCGCGTGGGGGGCTCCGCGCGGCCCTTCGCCGCCCGTTCCCCGGGGTCAGAAGTGGTCGACCGTCTCTCCCTCGGGCACCCGGTAGCAACCGGACGTGACGTTGATCCCCAGACTCGGCGCCGCGTCCTCGGAGTACTGGACGATCCAGACGCTGACCTTCCTCGCGTCGTTGTCGGCGATCAGGTTGAGCGCCTTGTTGGGACTGTTGTCGCGGTACAGCCGCTTGGTCACCCAGCCGCCCGTGTCCAGCCTCTTCCTCAGGTTGTCCATCGCCACCTCGAGGTCGCCGGGCTCGGCCGGTGCGAAGTTCCAGGGGTGGTGGACGGTGAAGTACGTGTCCGGGTCCTTGCCCTCGCACTCCTTGACGCCGGGGCCGGGCTCGGACGCCTTGCCGGGGACGCCGGCGAACCGGTAGAGCTCGCTGGACACCTTCTTCACGGCGGCGACCGCCTCCTCGGTCGTCGCCGTGCCCGCGTCGGGAAGGCTCGTACGGGCCTCCTGGGAGTCGCCGGCGGTGCTGCCGGGGGAGTCGTTGCCGTCGTTGTCGGTCATGCCACATCCGCTGAGGAGAAGTCCGGTCAGGACGAGGGCCAGGGTCAGGGTCCGGGGGAAGCCGCCCCGGTGGTGCGGGGCCGGTACGGGGCGTGGTGCGCAGAACATGGAATTCCAGGATCCTCGGGGAAGGGGCGGTGGCGGAACGGCGCTCGGCACCGTCCCGCCGCTTACTCGGGAGTGGTCACGTAGCCGTACTTGCCGACCACGACCAGCGCCTGGTTCTTCAACGCCGTCGTGCCCCGGTCCCAGTACTGGCTGTGGCCCGTGGCCCCGGTGGTTCCCGTGGGACCGCCCCCCTCCGGGCCGGTGTTCATCTGGTTCGCGCCGAAGGCCTCCTCGTCGCTGGGAATGAGGAAGACGCCGCCGCCGAGACTCCAGTTGCTGCCGCCGTGGCCCCAGCGGCCGATGTCGGGCACGGGGTCGTCGTCGGCCTCCTGGTTCCAGACGTGTCCCTTCGGGACGTCCATCTCGTCGGCGTGGCCGACCTTGACACCGGGGCTTCCGGCGAAGATCACGTCGTCGGCGTTGAGGGTTCCGGTCTCGGCGGCGGCTCCGATGAGAGTGGTGCCGTACGAGTGACCGATGGCGGTGCGGTGCGGTTCCCCGGGGCCGGAGTGGGAAGCGTCGAGGCCGTCCATGAACCGCCGGTAGGCGGGTGCGCCGTCGTAGGCGTAGTGTTCGAAGGGGGCGTCCTTGACGATCGACTGGGGCGCGTCGTAACCGAGCCAGGTGATGGTCGAGACGGAGGCGTCGGGTGACGTCTGGTTGGTCTGGCGCCACAGTTCGGTCATCCGGTTGATGTCGCCTCCGATCTTCTCCAGGTTCGAGGTGGTGCCCGGTACGTACACCGCCTGGTGCCGGGCGGTGTCGGGGTTGCCGGTCGCGACGATGGCCCTGCCGTTCCCCTCCGGGCTGAAGCCGAGCAGGTAGGCCTCGGGAAGCCCCTCCTTGCCGGTGTCGTCGAAGCGGTTCTGGATGGCGTTCATGCCCTTGAGGGAGGCCGTGAGACGGCGGTACTCGTCACCGTGCTTCCTGTCCCACGCCATCCATTCGTCCGTGTGGACCTTGGCCGGGTACGGGCCCGCCGTGAGCCACGTCCACTCGTTGGCGGGCGGTTTCGGGATCGAGTCGAGCCTGAGCCGGTACTCGGAGCGTTTCTCCTCGAACACCACCCGGTTCGCCTCGTCCCTGATCTCGGCGGGCAGACCGTCCAGGCTTCCCACGAGCTCGGGACGGGTGGCGAGGTACGCCTCGCGCTCTTCGGGGGCGAGCCCCTTCCACCAGTCCGCGTTCTGCTGGGGGGTGGCGTCCTTCGGCGGTCCCCCGATGGACGCCAGGTACTCCTTGCCCGCCTCGCGGACCCCGTCCATGTCCGAGTGGGCGTCCCTCAGGTCCTCGTGGGACACGGTCAGGTCGTCGTCGGCCTTCAGGGCGCGGATCTTCGGCGCCCACTTGGCGTCCGCATCCGTCGCCTCCTCGAGGGCGTGGGCGATGCGGTCCGCGATGGCCAGGGCCTCGGCGTGGTGGGGGTTGGGATCGGCGTTCGCGGCCTGGCGGGCCACGGCCCGGGCCGTCGGGTCGGTGGGGCCGCCGACCGTGCCGCCCTCGGCCGGCGACTCGGATCCGTCCCGCGCCCGTCCCGCCGGGTAGGTGACGCTGCCGTCCGCGTTGACGGTGAACCCCGATGCCTCCGCGGCGTCGAGCGCGGACAGGAGTTTCTTCCGGGCGGCGTCCAGGTCGTGGGCGAATCCGTTGAGCGCCGTGCCGACCAGGCCGCATTCGATCTGCGTGTACTGGAAGTTGGCCGAGAGCTTCCTCAGCTCTCCGACGGCCGCCTCCAGAGCCTCGCCCTCGAGGGACTTGCGCATGCCCGTGATGACGACACGGTCGATGTGGTCCTTGGCCGTGTCGGCCATGTCACCGGCGGCACGGTAGCCGTCGGCGGCCTGCTCGAATTCCGAGGGCTCCAGCCTTCTGAGCGTCGCGAGGTCCATGGCGAGCCGTCACCGCCCCGTGCCCTGGCCGCCGAGGGCGGGCGTGTCCGCGAACCGGGTGTCGATGGCGCCGAGCGCGGACCGCACGGCCTCGTCCGTCATCAGCAGGTCGTGCCCGATCCGCTCGAAGACCCTTTTGATGCTGCCGCAGCGCTCGTCGACGCCTTCGAGATAGGAGGCCCAGGAACCGTAGACCTCCTTCTGCGCCTCCGCCGACAGGCACCCGGCCTCGTCACCCAACCCCTTTTGTCCGTCCCGCAACCTGTTCAGGGCCTTGCCGATGTCGTCCCTCAGCCCGCCGACGTCCTCTCCGGCCTTGTTCCACGCCCGCTTGCTGGAGACGAGTCCCTTGGTGACGCCGCTGGTGGCCGGGCCCGGCCCGTCACCCGGCGGAAGCCGGTCGAGCTGCATCTGCGTGCCGTGCCGCTGTGCGGCGTCCTGTTTGAGCTGTTCCCACTCGTCCCACGCCATGTGTCGTCCTTCCCCGTGGCCCGGGCGGTTCGCCCGGGAGATCACCGACCGGTGTCCAGCTGCTTCCTGCGAGGCCGGCGCTTCGGACGGTAGGGGGCGGGAGTGCTGTGTGACGTCCGCGCACCCACTCGATCCGGACCGAGTATGAATACTCGGTCCGGATCGAGTGGGGTGGATCATCCGGTTGGCGAGAAATCGCCGTCGCGCGTGAGCGTCGTGACGCGTCATGGGCGCTGGTGGACGCGGAGGGGGCGGGCGAGCAGTGGACAGGAGGGCGTGACGGGACGTCGGCCTGTTGTGGTCGGTTCACCTTTCGTCCGGTATCCGCGCAGGAGTCCTCACAGCGCCGTTCGAGGTGCATGGCGCGGTTCACGCCGGTCCGGCGCCGGGGCACCCGTTCCGTACCGTACTGCGCCGGCGCGCGGCCCGTCGGTGATGGGGTCCGGGTGCCCCGGGCGGGCAGGGCCCGGGTGCGAACGACGGCGAGTCCTCCCTCGACCATGCCGGCTCGTGCCGGGTGTGCCCGCCGTCGGCCTTCAGCGGTTCAGCCGTACGGGATCACCAGCACGGACTTGTCCGTGCCCGTCTGGAGCTTCGAGGCGCCGTTCCCGATGGCGCTCCACACCTCGAGGCGTACGGTGCCTCCCTTGAGGTCGCCCGGCGTGCCCGTGGCCGCCTTGAGGCCGCGTGCCTGCGTGTACTCCTCCCATCCGGTGACCGGGTCGGTCGCGAAGTAGTGGTATGTCTCGGTCCGGTCGAAGCTGCCGTCGCCGGTGAGGTCGTAGCTGATCCGGGCCTGCTGGCCCAGTCCGACCGTGGTGCCCGCGTCCACCTGGAGCCGGAAGGCGGTCTGCGCGCCCGGGGTGAGCGTGCCGTTCACGCCGCGGACCTCGTAGACGAGGGGCTGGTACGGGGTTCCGTCGTGGTTGGCGCCGCCGGCGGAGGCGATGGTGTCGCTGCCCGCCGTGCCGCCGCTCGCCGTGGTCAGGGCGCCGCCGCTGCGCAGCTGGAAGGTGTTGCCGGTCGGCGGCTCCGGGTCGGGGTCGGGCTCCCCCGAACCGGTTCCCGTGCCGGTCGCGGTGGAACGGGCCGGTACGGAGAGGGTCTTGCCGTCGGAGAAGGTGACGGTGCGGGCCGTCGGTCCGTGGTTGTGGGCCGCGTAGGTGCGGGTCGTCCCCTTGGTGAAGACGGCGGAGGTGGGGATGTCGCCGGTCACGGTGGCGTCCGGGGCGCCGAGGGTGTCGAGGGTGGTGATCCAGTGGTAGGTGTGCGCCTTCGACTCCCCCTCCTCCGGGGTGTAGCCGGCGTGGCCCGCGTCCCACTTCGCCCTGGCCGCACCGGGGTCGGCGAAGGACTGGAACTCCCAGAGGAGGTCGCGCCATTCGACGGCCGGGCCGCCGTTCTCCCGTTCCATCTCGGCGATGTTGCGCCGGATCGCGGCCTTCTCCCCGCCGAGGTGGAGCGAACCACCGGTCACCGGCAGGACGTTGATGCCGTGGATCTCCTCGGGGTTGGCGGTCCACCAGGTGGAGTAGGCGGCGCCGCTGCCCCACACCATGCCGGCCGTGTCGTGGCCGAACGAGGACGGGAAGACCTGCTCGTCGGCGTCGAACCAGTACTGGGCGATCGACTCCGACTCGGTGGTCAGCAGGAAGGTGCCGAGGTCGCGCAGCGAGGTGTCGCCGGTGGCGGATCCCCACAGGACGAGGGCCGCGCTGAGGTTGGTGGACTCGGAGGAGGACTCCTGGTTGTTGCCGGCGGCGAAGCCCTGGTGGCCGGAGGCCCAGCCGTGGCCCGCGTAGACGTCGAAGCCGCGCAGGAAGGGGAAGGCGGTGTCGGTGCGGCTGGGGTTGGCGGTGTCCCGTACGAGGGTCTCGACCATGCCGCCCCAGGCGGAGTCGGCGGCCCACGCCGGGTCGTACTGGGCGACGATCGCCGCCGCGTAGACGTAGTAGCCGTAGTGGAAGTGGTGGTCGTTCAGCTCGGTGTCGCTGCCGTAGGAGGCGGGGTAGCCGGTGAGCGTCTTCCAGCCCTTGTCGTAGCTGAACTCGTTCGCGCCTCCCGCCGTGAACCAGTCCTGGAGCCTGCCCTTCATCAGGCCGAGCATCCGGTCGCGGACGGCGGTCTCACCGATCTGGTCGGCCACCGGGACGAGCTGGGCGAGGCGGCCGAGGGCCTTGCCGGTCCAGTAGGTGTCGGCGGCTCCGGAGAAGGGGTCGGAGGCGTTCACGACCTCGTTCAGGTAACCGCGCAGCCGGGCGGCGTCCACGCCGTTCGACCTGGGCAGCGCGGGCAGCACCGCCGCCGCCTTCTGGCGCGTGGTGAAGGAGGCCGACTCGCGGACCTTCATGGTGCCGCGCGGTGAGACGTAGGTGTAGGAGGTCAGGGGGTCCGTGGTGTGCAGCCACTGGTGGCGGTAGAGGGCCTGGAGCGTGCCGCGCTCGGTGCCTTCCTTCGCCTCGGTGGTGAGCGTGTAGGTGGCCCCGACGGTGCCCCCGGTGTAGCTCCAGGTCACCTTGGAGCCGGTGACGAAGCTGTAGGCGTACTTCTTGAACGTCGCCAGCGCGCCGGTGGACGGCAGCACGGCGACGGAGAAGTAGTCCTTCGAGCCGAGGCCCGCGGTGACGGTGGACCCGGCGACGTTCCAGTCACTGCCGGTCGGCGCGAAGAGGGCGTAGTGGTGCCCGGCGACGGTGATGCCGAGGACGTTGCCCTGGTCGGCGAAGACGGTGGGCGCGCCGGCGGTGGTGATCTGGGCGTTGCCGCCGGAGCCCTTGGCGTACACGAACGGGGAGCCGTGGCCGATGGTGGTGCGCAGGGTGCGGGCGCCGTCGGACCAGTAGGGGGTGACCGTCCAGTCGGACCAGTCGTCGGCCTTGGTGTCGGGGGAGTTGAGGCCGGTCAGTCCGATGGTGAGGTCGCGCTTGTGGGCGTACTCGTACTGGCGGCCGTCACCGGTGATCGTGGGGGTCGTCGGATAACCGACGTCCAGCCCGCCGGCCGTGGCCTGGTAGGTGAGGGGGTGTCCGTACATGGGGGTCGAGTACGGGTTGTCGCCGTAGCGCTGGAAGGCCAGGGAGGACCACCAGTCGTTGGTGGGCACGGGCCGGTCCTTGGCGGCCGCGGTCACCTTGGGCGCGACTGGCGTTCCCGTGTTGGTGGTGGGGCCCGACGCGCCGGGGGGCCGGGTGTCGGAGTAACTGCCGGAGCCCACCGGAACGGTGGCGGCGGCCGCCGGTGCGGCGGCCGGGCCCAGGCCGACGGCGGCGAGGGCTGAGGCCAGCAGCAGAACGGTTGCCGGTCTGGTGCGTGGGGATGGCATGCGTCACCTCGAGTCGTGACAGGGGGGAGGTTCTGAGAGCGCTCTCAGATGGCCGGAACGTAAAGCCCATGTAATGCACGTGTCAATGGATTGAACACGGCGGGTACGTTCCGGGCCCGTGATCCGTCAGGTCTTCGCGTCTCGCCCGGGGCCGACGGACGGCGCGGATCGCGTGCCGTACGGGCGGCCCCCGTACCGGCGCGCCCGTGTGGACGGGAGGGGAGGGCCGCTCCCCCGGGGCCACCGGGTTGCCTCCCTCCCCGCGCTCCCCCTGCTCACGCCTTGTTTCCCGGTCGGCCGCCCGGCGGGCAACGGGAAACCCGTCGACCTCCGCCGGCAGCGGGGCGACTCTGAATCCGTCAGCGAGCGGCAGCGAAGGGAGGTCGGGTCCATGAGACGGGTGCTCGTGTCCTTGTGCGCGGTCGTGGCGGCCGTCACGACCGGATGCGGCGACGGCGGCGACGGCCGGGCGCGGCAGGACCCGCGTCCGCGTCCCCCGGCACTGACCTGGCAACAGGAACTGCGCGTCGCCGACGCGCAGCAACGCCTGACCAAGCAGTGCATGAACCGCCAGGGCTTCGCCTACCGGGAGGACCGCGGCCTGACGCTCCGGGAGAGCCGCCCGGTGCGCTACGTGCAGGACGACGTGGCCTGGGCCCGTGCGTACGGGTACGGCGGCCGGATCGAGGCGAAGAGCCTGCGCGTCCACGAACGCAACCCCAACGGAACCTACCGCCGGAGCCTCTCCCCGTCCCGGCGCGCCGCCTTCGACACCGCGCTCGACGGCGGCGCCGGCGCCCGCATGCTCACGGCGTCGCTGCCGGGCGGCGGGCAGACGCGCAAACGCGTCGGCGGCTGCACGGAGGAGGCCGAGCGCGCCCTCTACGGCGACCCGGCCGAGTGGTACCGCACCGGCAGGATCGCCAATGGCCTCAGCGCCCTCTACGGCGAGGAGCTGATGAAGGACCGTCAGCTGACCGCTGCGGTACGGGCCTGGTCCCGGTGCATGAAGAAGGCGGGCCGGGCCTACGCGGACCCCCGGGCCGCCCGCGAAGCCGTCCGGGCCGACACCGCCCGGCTGGGCGCGGCCCGCGCCGACGAGGCGTTCGCCGCCGAGCGGAGGACCGCCGTCGCCGACGCGACCTGTGCCCGCGAGACCTCCCTGCGCGCCGTGGCCACGGCGCGGGAGACGTACTACCTGGACCGCCTGCGCGACCGGTTCGGCAAGGACATCGACACCTACCGGCACCTCGGTCGGCGGGCCTACGACCGGGCGGTGCGCATCGTCCCGGAGCGAGGCTGACCACCTCCCGCTCCGGGGCGGGCCCCGCCCCCGGTGAGGGCACGCCGGGCCACCGGCCCGGTGCGCCGGCACCGACGCACCACCGCCAACGCACCGCATCATCAGAGAAAACGAGGGGAAACAGCATGCGCAAGTTCACCGTCACGGCCGCCCTCCTCGGGCTCACCGCCCTGGGCGTCGTCGTACCCGCCGCCACCTCGCAGGCGGCCGGGAGCACCGTCGCCGGACCGGGCTGCGACAGCAAGTGGGGGCCGCGCAACGGCAACGTGTACGCCTGGGAGAACCTGGACTGCTCGGGCGCCCAGCTGATCAGCACCGCGGGCAACAGCAGCTGGTGGGGCGGCGCGCAGGACAGGGCGACGTCCGTCATGAACCGCGGCTACACCGGTGGCCTCGACCACGTCGCGTTCTACGAGCACGCCAACTACGGCGGCGGCCACGGCTGCCTCGCACCGGGCGAGCTCTACGCCGACAACCTGACCGACAACCGGCTCACCAGCGGTGTCAGCGCGAACGACACCATCTCCTCGCACAAGTGGGTGGCCCGCAGCGCCTGCGGGGGCTTCCTGACCTGATCCGGTCCGCCCTGTCCGCGCGAAGGAGAAGCGAACGTCCGGAACCGCCCCATGGTTCCGGACGTTCGTGTTTTCGCCGGACCGGGTGAAAGCTTTGGATGCCCTTACCACCCCGGCAGTAGCCTGGGAGTCCACCGTCTCACGGCCGCACCGCATGGGGGACTCCGTGGGAGATCCGCAGCACGCGCACGAAGCCGACCAGGGGAACGAGCGGGACCGGGACGCGCCGACCACGCCCTCCTTCCCCGCGGAACTAAGACGACTCAGACAGGCGCGCGGCCTGTCGCTGACCGATCTGGCGCGGCGGACGCACTACAGCAAGGGCTACCTCAGCAAGATCGAGACCGGCGCGAAACGGGCGACCGCCGACATCGCCCGTATCTGTGACCGAGTCCTGGACGCCGAGGGGGAGTTGCTCAGGCTCGTGCGGGAGGGACCGCCCGCCGGCAGCGGGAGCGGCGCCCAGGCCGCCGCTCCCGAACGGCGGTCCGACGAGGCGTGTCCGTACCGCGGCCTGTCGGCGTTCACCCCGCAGGACGCGGACTGGTTCTTCGGCCGTGAGCGCGCGACGGCCGCACTGGTGGAACGGGTCTTCGAACGGGCGGGAAGCGGCCCGCTGATGCTCGTCGCCCCCTCGGGCGCGGGCAAGTCGTCCCTGCTCAACGCCGGACTGGTGCCGGCCCTGCGGCGCGGCGACCTCCCCATGCCGGGCGCCGACCGGTGGCCGGTGGTGACGTTCACCCCCACCTCACGGCCCCTGGACGAACTCCTGGAACGCACCGCGAAGGCGGTGGGCGGCGACCTGGCCGTCACCGTCGAGGAGGCGCGCGACCACCCCGGCGCGGTGCTGGACGCCGTACGCGCGGTGGTGGACGCCCCGCCGACACCGCCCGGGGAACGACGGCCCCCGCCCTGCCGACCGGTGCTGATCGTCGACCAGTTCGAGGAACTCTTCACCCTCTGCGCGGACGACGACGAGCGGCGCTCCTTCGTCCGGGTGCTCCGCGGGCTGGCGGCCCCCCGGCCGGAGGAGAGTGCCCACGGCCCCGCCGTCGTGGTGCTCGGCGTCCGGGCCGACTTCACCGGCCATTGCCTGGACCTTCCCGAACTGGCCCCGGTCCTCACCGACGGGCTGTTCGTCCTGCCGCCCATGTCCGTGGCGGAGCTGCGGGAGTCCATCGTCCGGCCGGCACAGCTCGCCGGACTGACGCTCCAACCGGGCCTGGTGTCCCTGCTCCTGCGCGACGCGGGACTGCGCGACGAGCAGGACGGCCCACCGCCGGGCGGCGGTCCGGGCGCCGGTTCCGGAGCCGACGTGACCCCCTCCGGCGTGCTTCCCCTCGTCTCCCACGCCCTGCTGGCCACCTGGCAGCGGCGCGAGGGGTCCGTGCTGACCGTCGCCGGGTACGAGCGGGCCGGCGGGATCCGGGGCGCGGTCGCGCGGACCGCCGAGAACGTCTTCGCCCGGCTGTACCCGGCCGAGCAGAAGACGATCCGCCGCGTCCTGTCCCGTCTGGTGTACGTCGCGGACGGCGGCGGGGCGACCCGCCGCCGGGCGAGCGGGGCCGCCCTGAGGGAGCAGCTCGCCGACGCGGACGGCGCGGCCGCCGCGCTCGACGCCTTCGTCCGGGCCCGGCTGATCACCATGGACAGCGACACCGTCGAGATCACCCACGAGGCCCTGCTGCACGCCTGGCCGCGGCTGCGGGACTGGATCCACGCCGACCGCGCCGGACTGCTCCTGCACCAGCAGCTCGCGCACGCCGTCGCCGAATGGGAGCGCGAAGGCCGCGACCCGTCCGCGCTGTACCGCGGCACCCGGCTGAGCACCGTGCGCTCCTGGGCCGACGAACTCGACGGCTGGAGCCGGCTCGGCCCCGGCGAGGAAGCGTTCCTCCGGGCGAGCCTGGCCGAGCAGGAGGGCCATGAGAGGCAGGCCAGACGCCAGGTCCGGCTCCGGCAGTCGATGCTCGCCACGCTCGTCGTCCTGCTGGGGCTCGCCCTGACCGCCGGGGGCCTCGCCCACCAGCAGCGCGAGAGCGCCCTCGACCAGGAACGCGTCGCGCGTTCCCAGGCGCTGGCCGTGCTGTCCGCGTCGCTCGCCGGAGGCCGGCCGGAGGCGTCGATGCTGCTGGCCGGGGAGGCCTACCGGGCCCGCATCACCGTCGAGGCGCGCGGCGCGCTACTGAGCACGCAGTCCCAGCCCTTCTCCGGTCGGCTGGGCGGCCACCGGGGGCCGGTCAACGCGGTGGTCTTCGCGCCGGACGACCGGTCCCTGGCGACGGCCAGCTCCGACGGGACGGTGACCCTGCGACGGGTGTCGGACCGCCGCACGACCGCCGTGTTCACCGTGTCCGGGCCCGTCCGCTCGATCGCCTTCAGCCCCGACGGCCTTACCCTCGCGGCGACGTCGGCGCGCGGACCGGTGAGTCTCTGGGACATCGCCGAGCGCCGCAGGAAGGCCGTGCTCGACGACAGCACGGAGGGCGCCCGGGCGCTGTCCTTCGCCCCCCGCGGGCACCGGCTCGCCGTCGCGACCGTGCGGGGACCGGTCCAGGTGTGGGACACCGCGGGCACGCCCCGCGTCACCGCCTCCCTCCGCGGACACGAGGGAGCGGTCAACGCCCTGGACCACTCCCGGGACGGCCGGACCCTGGTCTCCGCCGGGGCCGACCGGACCGTGCGGCTGTGGGACACCGACCGGTCCCGGCCCCTCGCCGCGCTCCGGGGGCACACCGACGAAGTGCTGGGCGCGGCGTTCTCCCCGGACGGCCGGGAGGTGGCCTCCGGAGGCGTCGACCGGACCGTACGGCTGTGGGACGTGCGCGCCGGCCGGCTCGGCGCGACGCTCTCCGGGAGCAACGACGACATCAACGCCGTCGCGTACACGCACGACGGCGCCACGGTCGTCGGCGCGGTCGGCGACGGGACGACCAGACTGTGGGACGTCCGCAGCGGCCGGCAGACCGCCGTGCTCGCCGGTCACACCGACTACGTGATGGGGGCGGCCGCGACCTCCGACGGCACCCTGCTCGCCACGGCCGGTTTCGACCGGTCCGTGGTCCTGTGGAACCTCGGCGGCCCGGTGCTGACGGCCCGTCCGTTCTCGCAGGTCTGGCAGGCCCGGTACAGCCCCGACGGCCGGCTGCTGGCCACCGCCGACGCCGACCACACGGTACGGCTGTGGGAGGCGGGGCGGCGCCGGCTCCTGACGACGCTCCGGGGACACACCGAGGCGGTCTTCTCGGTGGCCTTCGCCCCCGACGGGCGGACCCTGGCGTCGGCGGGCTCCGACGGCACGATCCGGCTGTGGGACGTGACCGCACGAGGACCGCTGGCGACCCTGACCGGCCACACCGGGCAGGTCTACTCCCTCGCCTTCGCGCCCGACGGCCGGAGTCTCGCCTCGGCCGGCGCCGACCGCACGGTGCGCCTGTGGGACGTGGCGAGGCGCGCGCCGCTGGCGACGCTGACCGGCCACCGGGACTATGCCAACGGCGTCGCCTTCAGCCCCGACGGCCGGGTCCTGGCCAGTGCCGCCGACGACCTGACCGTACGCCTCTGGGACGTCTCCTCGCACCGCCCGCTCGGCACGCTGGAAGGCCACACCGGCGCGGTGCGCGGCGTGACCTTCGCCCCCGACGGCCGCACGCTGGCCAGCAGCGGCAACGACGGCACCGTACGGCTGTGGAACGTCCGCGAACGCCGCGCCGAGGCCGTCCTGACCGGCCACGCCGGTTCCGTCCGGGGCCTCGCCTTCGCCCCCGACGGCCGCACGCTCGCCAGCAGCGGCAACGACCGCACGGTGCGCCTGTGGGACGTCGCCGGACGGCGCCCGTGGGCGACGCTGACGGGTCACACCGACGCGGTGTGGAGCGTGGCCTTCGCTCCCGGCGGGCGCACGGTGGCCAGCGCCGGCACGGACGGCACCGTACGGCTGTGGGACCTCGATCCCGGGGCCCGGCTGGCGCGGATCTGCCGGCTGCACGAGAGCGTCGGTGAGGACGAGCGCGCGAAGCTCCTGCCCGGTGTCCGCCTCACCCGCGACGGGGCGGCCTGCGACGGCCGGAGGTGAGAGCGGCTCACCTGCTCGGAGGGTGTTTCCCGGGTGTTTCCCGTTGCCCATCGGCGGAGGGCGACACCCGGATCTCGACAAGCGCGGGACACGGCCAGCAGGCTCCTGTGCGACCACTTCTTCCCACAGCCACAGGAAACGGGGGTCCTGGCATGGTCCGCCGGACCGGTCTCATCCGCACACTGATCGCGTTACTCGCCTTCCTCCTCTGGGCGCCGGTGTCCGCCGCCGCCGCGAACACCGCGGCGCCCGCCCAGCGTTCGGCCGCCGACGCGTGCGGCGTCCTCGCACCCGGAGCCTCCGCGGCGGCCGAACGCGCGATCGCCGCCGCCTGCGCCGAGGTCGCGGCCGGCACCTGGTACACGTGGGGCGGCGGGCACGGCGCCCGGCCGGGTCCCACGTACGGCCAGGTCGACCCGACCGACCCGGACAGCGAGCACGACCCAGAACGGCTCGGCTTCGACTGCTCGGGCCTGGTCCGCCACGCGTACGCCGAGGCGGCGGGCTCCGACATCCTCGACGGCGTCGCCGGCCAGCAGTACTACACGCACCGCGCCGCCGCCCGCTTCACCGCCGCCCAGGGCCTGGCCCCGCTGGTCCCGGGCGACCTGCTCGCCTGGGGCACCTCGAAGGACCTGCACCACATCGCCATCTACCTGGGCGCGGGCAAGATGGTCGAGGCCAAGGAGTCCGGCACCAGGCTCATGGTCAGCGACGTCCGCCTCAACGGCTACTTCGGCGCCGTCCGCGTCGACACCGGGCCCGTCACCGGCCACCTCCACCAGACGTGGGGCACCGGCGTGTGGACCAAGGCGGAGCCCTCCCTCGGCGCCGCCCGCGTCTACGCCTTCCCGCACTCCACCACCATCCGCGTCCAGTGCCAGAAGCACGCCGAGACGGTCACCGCCGAGGGGTACACCAACGACGTGTGGTCGTACCTGCCGGACTACAGGGCGTGGGTGACCAACATCTACATCAAGGGACCGGCGTGGCTCGACGGCGTGCCCGACTGCGGGACGACGGTGCCGCCGACACCGTGACGGGCCGGCGCCGGGGCCGGGATTCCTCGTGAGTGCCGCGACGCGTACGCCCGGTACGACACAGAAGGCCCGTGTGTCATTGGAAGCTGAGCCGGTGCGGGTGTGCGGGGTCCGCGGGGCAGACGAAGACACGCATCAGACCGCGCCCGAGATACACGCCGGTCGGCACGTTCGCGCCCGGGAGGTGCAGTGCGTCGCGGTCCTCCAGGGGGACCCAGCTGAGTGTGCCGTTGTCCCACTTCCGGTCGTGGACGGTCAACAGGGGCCGCATGCCGGCGCCGCAGGAGCAGACGACGGGAGCGGGGTCGGTCAGGTGCCAAGAGGCGAACCCGCCGACCTTCCATCCCGGCGGGATGGACAGGTCGTGCTGGTACGTGAGCTCGTCCCCCTCCGGTCCACCGCCGCCCATGGCCGCTTCGTACTCCTCGTAGCTGTCGTAGCTGTCGTAGCTGTCGTGGTTTCCGGGGCCGGCGGAGGCGTCCTCCGCGTCGAGGAGTTCCTCTTCCCAGAGCTCGATCCTTTCCTGCAGTTCGGGGTCGAGCAGGCCGACATACTCGTGCTCCACCACTTGTTCGGGGTCGAGCACGCAGGGATTGGGCACGCATTCCTCGCGGCCGACGACCACCGGCTCGGGAATGTCCGCCAACGTCTCCGTCACATCCTGTGAACGGCGCCATTTCAGGACCACGTCGATCGTGCGATCCGGGCCGTGGGCCTCGAACGGGCACCAGAGGACCTGAAGGAGGTCGCAGTCGCCGGGACCCGTCAGGTCAGGGATGTCACGGGTGTACAACTGGGCGGCGGCCAGCAGCGGAATCGGATCCTCGTCGTGGATCCCGGAGGCGTGCGGGCCCGGTTCGAGCCCCGCCAGGGTCGCGCGTTCCGTGTCCGAGGGTCCGCGCCGGGGGTCCCGCCGCCACGCCGCGTCGAGGATCCGACGCTCCAGGCGCACATCGGCCAGCCGGTGCCCGGTGCGCTTGTCGTGCCGCACGGCGCACACGGGCCACGGCTCGTTCGCCGGCCACAGGAACGGGCCCGCGACCGAACTGTGCCCGGATTCCGGGGAACCCTGCCGGGGGTGCAGCCGAGTGCTCGTGCGACGGTGTTCCCGGAGTTCGGGGAACAGCGCCTCCACATCGACGGGCCGCTCGGGCGTGGTGCGCGTCACTTGGCCCTCCCGCTTTCCGGTCAACGCGGATGCTACACGCCTGTTCGAACCCCGGAAGCGGGGTTCTCGAGGCTGTGCGTGAAGGTGAATCCGCGATTTCCGAAGGCGGTGAACTCGACGCTGACCGGAATGGGATTCGTTCCTTCGTATTTCGGTTTGATGCTGTACCGGACGATCTCGCCTTTCTTCACCGCGTCGTAGATCTTCTGCTCGACCTGGTCCCGCTGGTCCGGTGAATCGGTCGGGCTTCAGGCTCATGGGGTGGCCGATACCCGACGCGATTCGGGCGGCCACCGAGGGACGCTTCCTGCTCCAAGGGGGACCGCTGGCACTGCTGCTGGCCCAGCAGGCCATCGCAGTCTGAGAGGAGTCGACCCCGGGCACCGGCCGACAGCCCGCGCGCCATGGTCCACCTCAGCGGATTCACCCCTGTCCCGCACGCTGAGGCGCCGATGTCCGGAGCCCAGGCATCGGGCACCCCGACGGCCCTATTGATCCGAAACGCTTTGGGTTCGGGTTCGTTGGTCGGTGTGTGAGTGATCTGGTCGGGGATGCGCGGACGTGGTCGCCGGACGCGCAGGAGGCCGTGCGGCTGCTGGCGGTGTCCGCGCTGGTGGAGGGCCGGGACAGGGCGGAGGTCGCGGCCCTGTTCAAGGTGTCGGTCAGGGCCGTGGACAACTGGTGGGCGAGGTGGCAGACGGGTGGCCGGGACGCGCTGCTGTCCCGGCCGCGAGGCCGCCGCACAGGCGAGCACCAGGTGCTGTCCGAGGCCGAGCAGGCTGCCGTGCGGCAGGCGGTCCTCGATCACATCCCCTGCGAGCTGGGGCTTTCTGGTCAGCTGTGGACGCGGGGGCTGATAGGTGAACTGATCTTCAAGCTGTACCGGGTCCGGTTCACCGAGCCCGGCGTGGGCAAGTACCTCAAACGCTGGGGACTGACGTTCCAGCGGCCGGACAAGCGGGCTGTCGAACAGGACCCGGAGGCCGTCCGCGTCTGGTGCGAGGAGACCTGGCCGGCGATCCGGGCCAGGGCGAAGGCCGACAACGCCGAAATCCTCTTCGGCGACCAGGTCGGGATCCGCTCGGACCAGGTCACCGGCCGAACCTGGGGCGCCAAAGGCGCGACGCCGGTGGTCCGTCGCACCGGCAACCGGTTCTCCGTGAACGCGATGTCCGCAATCAGCACCCGCGGCCGGATGCACTTCATGGTCTTCACCGGGACCTTCGACGCGAAGGTCATGTGCCGCTTCCTCGCCCGGCTCGTCGGCCACTTCGACCGCAAGGTCCACCTGATCGTCGACCGGCACTCGGCCCACCGCTCGAAGGCGGTACGGGCGTGGCTCGCCGACCACAAGGACCAGGTCGAGCTGCACTTCCTGCCGTCGTACTCACCCGAGCTGAACCCCGACGAGCTGGTCAACGCCGACCTCAAACGCAGCCTGCCCCACACCCACCGGGCCAGGAACCAGGCCGAACTCGCCGCCGAAACCCGCAGGTTCTTCCACCGTCGACAACGCCAGCCCCACATCGTTACCGGCTACTTCAAAGCCCCGCACGTCCGCTACATCCTCGACGAGTGAACCCAATGAGTTTCTGATCAATATGCCACCTCCCTGTCCTCGGGCCCATCGGAGGGGCCGGCCCCTGCGAGGAGGAATCGCCTTGCCCGCACGACACGACATCGCCGCCGAGACGGAGCTGTGGGACACGTTCGCCGCTTCCGCCTTCAAGGAAGACGCGGAGCCGGGCTTCTGCTGGACCCAGTACGCCGGGCACGGCCCCGGCCCTGAGCTGCTGGGCGACCCGCGCCGCGTGCTGGAGATCGGCTGCGGCACAGGTTGCGCCCTCGCCCACCTTGCCGAGCGTGGCATCGTCGCCCGGGGGGTCGACCTGTCTCCCGTCATGGTGGAGAAGACCGCTACGAAAAGGACAAGGTCGCCGAGTGGGCGGCCAGGTTCCCCGCGATCAAGGAGCCCGGCACCGACGCCAACTCCGGCGTTCGCCTCTAACTCTCCGGCGTCGACGTGGACTCCGTCATCGCCAACGCCCAGGCCAATGACAACCCCGGCAACCGCGTCGCGCTCGCCCGCCGCCTGCTCTTCGAGGAACTGGGCGTCAAGCACGGCCAGTTGAACGACCAGCTCGGCTTCACCTGGCGCGGCACCGCCCGCACCGCCGAGATCGTCTTCGGCAACGTCGCCGACGAGGACGAGCTGCCCGACCACGACCTGATGCCGCAGGAGGAGGGCCGCTGGCGCATCGCCATAGACCTCCCCTTCGACGAGGGCGAGTGGAGCCCGGTCGAGGACGTCAACCGCATCCGGCGGCTGCGTGAACGCCAGCAGGGCGAACGGTCCCGCACCGTCGCCTGGCTGCCCGCGCACCTGTCCGCGACGCGCTCCGCCGACTTCCGGTGCCTGGTCGTCATCGACAAGGCCCTCGCCGACGAGCACCGCTTCGACACCCAGTACGCCGGCCACCTCAACGCCGACAACCGCAGCCGCGCCAAGGGCCTCCTGGAGACCCAGCGCGAGGCCCTGCTGAAGCAGGTCAAGGGCGCCTTCAAGCAGGCGTACGGCCTTGCCCAGAAGCAGGCCGCCGACGTCGTGCCCGACTTCGACGGCCATCTCGTCGCGCTGCCCGACGTCGACGGCCTCACCCTGGCCTTCGGGCAGAGCCTGCACGACGGCATCCGGCACGTCGCGGGCAAGCTGCTTGCCCACCAGTACCCGGCCCACCCCGACCTCGACCCCGACGCCACCGGCACCGCCGTCAAGCCCGCCGACACCAAGAAGGTGTTCACCCACGTCCGGGCCGCCGCCGAGGCCCGCGACGGGCGGATCGAGGTCCCGGCCGCCGACCGCAAGCTCATGCAGCGCATCGCCGGGCCGCTGCGTCTCGGACAGCAGAAGGAGGCGTACTTCGAGCTGTTCCGCTACTGGGCGGACCACTTCGCCAGCAGGCCAGCTCCCAGGACGTCATCGGGGACCTGTCCCTGATCACCCTCACCGACTGGACCGACCGCTCCGTCGCACGCCGGGCGAGGGAGGTGTCGTTGTCCACCTCGCTCAGATCGGTGACGGCGGCCTCCTCCACGGGGATGTCGAGCTGCTCGCGCAGCAGCCGGATCAGTCCCGCATGACCGACTCACTTCATCAGCGCCTCGAACGCCTGCTCCCTCGCTATCACGAAGGGAGACCGACCAAAGCGCGGTTCGTACGAAGTGGAGGAGGGTCGGCTGAGCCAGTGCGGGGCGTGCTTCCGTCCGGTGCCGCACTCCGGGCCCCGGCGGGCATGCTACCTGCGAATTCGCTGTTCAGGGGAGGGGTGGGTGAAGTTCTCGTGCACGGTTACAGTGTCGGCGTGTACGACATGACGGACCCGGTCGCCGCCCGCCGCGCGGCGATAGCCGCTGAGAAGGAGCGCCTGGCCAGAGCGCGCGAGCGCCGGTCTAGCCAGGGCCAGGCCGGCGCGACCGGCTTCGCCCAGCGGAAGTGGCGCTGGCTCGGCGTCAACGGCGGCGAGGCCGTCGACGCGGTGCTGGCGGTACTGCGGGACATCGTGGAGGCGCCCACGCTGACGGACGACCAGCGGGAGACGCTGGACCGGGCCGTCGCGGGGACGCCGGACCGCGAGACCCTGCTCCCGGCGGTCCGGGCGGGACTCGCCGCTCTGGAGCCGCAGAGCGTTCTCGGCCACCTGCGAAGCCTGTGGACCGCCGAGGTGCGCTGGCTCAACGAGCCCGGAACGGAACGCTGCCGGATCCTGTGCTCGACCGCCCCCGGCCTCGAACTGGTCGGCACGAGGTCCCGCGCGGTCTCGGGCGGGCCCGCCTTCTCCCTGTTCGCCACCGCGGCCACCCGGGGCGCGATCCCCGTGCCGAACACGGTCCTGGCCCACGTCCTCCCCTGGGCTCCGCTGTCCGTCCTCGACGACCTCGTGGACCACGGGGGCCTGCTGGCCGAGGACGAACCCTGGCAGGCGCGCGACGAGGAGGAAGCGCTCTACCTGCGGGCCCGCCTCGCCCCGAACTCGATCGGCCCGCAGGAGGCCGAGAGGCTCGGATGGCAGGCCATGCTGCGCCGCAGGGCGTTCCTGGCCGACGAGACGATCATGAGGCAGGAACCCGAGGACGTGTGGGACCTGCTGTACGACGTCGTCAGGGACGGGCAGCTGTCGTCCCTGGACGCTCTGGACGCGGCGCTGCCGCGCGCCCAGCAGATCCAGTTGCGCGACCTCAGGTCCGGGGCGCTCGTCGGACAGTGGGACGGCGACACCGTCCGCGACCGAGGGCTGTGGAAACTGATGGCCGCGCTGTGGCGGCCTACCGTCCCCGTCGATCCCCGACGCAGCGAGTTCTACGCCCTGGTCGCCCTCAACCGGGCCTACGACCTGCTGAGGTCCGGCGACCTGGAAGGGGCGGGCCGTCAGGCCGAGTCCTTCGTGCGGGAACGCAGGAACGCCCCTTCCCCGCCCGCCGACCTCATGGACGAGGCGTACACCATCGCCGCGTACGTCGCCGCCGTCACCTCACCCGAGGCCGACAACGACCGTGCCGCGAGGGAGCAGCTGGCCCTCGCCGAGACCTATGCCGAGAAGGCCGCGGAGAACGGCGACCCCGTCGCCCAGCGCAATCTCACGCAGGTGCGCACCTGGAGGGCCACGACGAAGAACAAACGGGGGATGATGACGAACCCGTTCCTCGAGCTCGGCCTGGATCACGGGGAGGAAGGCTGGGAGCGGCACTGCCGTGACCTCTTCCGCGAGTACGAGCAGGAGGGGGACCAGGCGGCCCAGGCCCGGCTCAACCTGGCGGAAGGCCGGATCGACGAGGCCGCGCGTCACGAGGCCGGGTTCGACGTCTTCTTCCGGGTGCCCCTCGACCGGTACCGGTACGACCTGCCCGACACCGTGCCCAGGCGACTGGTGCCGCCGCTGGAGCCGATGGCACGCCGGACCGCCCTCACGAGCGGCGCGGACCTCGAGTCCATCCGCGCTCTGGCGGCCGTCGAACTGCTCGACGACTTCCGCAGCACACCACCGCATCTCGACCGGCACGGGTTCACCCGCTGACGGTCCATCCCGACAGAACGCACGACGGTGAGCGAGGCGCAACCAGTCCATGGACGCAAAGAAGAAGACCACGGCACGCCGTGGGGAGAAGATCCCCAAGAACGAGCGTGCTCATCGTCCCTGTCCGCACTGCGGGCAGATACAGCCGGGCAAGAGTCCCGCGGACGCGCCGCACAAACCCGGCGGACTGAAGCGCCGTAGGGAGAAGCGGCAGGAATCGGCGGAGCAGCCCGTCGTCGCACGAGGACAGGCCGCGCCCGAAGCGCCGGAGCCCATCGACGCCAAGACGATCATCCAGGGAGTCGTCGAGCGGGTACCCGCCGCCCTGGCGGACGCGAACGCCGGCGAGGCCCCGCCGTCCACCGCTTTGAACGTGGCGGTGCGCAAGGCGGTCCTCGACGAGTTCCGCACCCGTACCCAGTTCGCGGGACGCCTCGCGGAGATCGACGCCCTCGTGTGGGCGCAGACGGCGCACGGTGGCGACCTGCTGGGCGGGGCGATGCGGGAACACCTGCGGGCACTGCGCATCCTTCGGGTGGCCGAACCCGAGGAGAGCGACCGATTCGTCGTCACCGAGGGCGAAGGCGAGGCGTTCGAGGTGCTGCGCCCGGCATACGTCGACGAAGTGACCGGAAAGGTCATTCTGGCCGGACACCTCCGGCGGGTGCCCGGTCCCGCACTGGGGGAGGAAGCATGACGACGGGCATCGACTTCGGCACCACCAACTCGGTGGCCGCCCAGTGGAACGGCGAGTACGTCGAGATCCTGGAACTCGGTGGCCAGGGACTCGACGCGGACTGGGAGCGGCCCGGCTTCGAGAAACTCTACCCCTCGGTGGTAGGCACCAGTTCCCTCCGCACCGGAGCACTGTTCGGCTGGGAGGCCAAACTGCGGTCCGAGCAGGCTGTCGAGGCGTGCAAGCGGCTGCTGCGCGAAGAGCCCCTCGTGACGGTCGGCGGGCGACGGTTCGCGGCCACCACCGCGGCCGCCGGGGTGTTCCGCTCCATGGCCACCGCAGCCGAGGAGGAAGCCGCGACGGAGATCGGCGAGGCCGTGATCACCGTGCCGGCCAACGCCACGGGAGCGGCCCGCTTCCGTACCCGGGAGGCGGCGCGGGCGGCGGGCATCGCCGTCAAGACGCTGCTGAACGAACCGACGGCCGCCGCCATCGCCTATGCGCACACCATGGAAGAGGACGGGGAGTTCCTCGTCTTCGACTGGGGCGGCGGGACCATGGACGCCACCCTGCTCCTGCACGACGACGGATTCTTCGACGAAAAGGCCAGCCGCGGCGTCAACAAGCTCGGCGGTCTGGAGATCGACACGCGACTGCGTCGCATGGTGCTCGACCGGGCACCCGCGCGCAGGAAGTGGTCCGAGTCCGAACAGCGGCAGTTCGCCCTCGACATCGAGCGCAGCAAGATCCTGCTGTCCTCCCAGGAGTCCGTGCGGATCACCACGCCGGACGGCGTCGCCGTGGAGGTCGGCCAGGACGAGTTCTCCGCCGCGATCCAGGACCTGATCAGCCGTGCTCTCGACCCCGTCGAGGAGTGCCTCGCCCAGGCCCGTCTCGATCCGAGCGAGCTTAAGGCCGTGTTGATGATCGGCGGCAGCAGCCAGATTCCCGCCGTGCGCGACGCCGTGGCCGAAGCGCTGGACTGCGAACTCGTCGGCGCGGACCTTTGCCACCCGATGACCGCGGTCGCCGAGGGCGCCGCGATCTGCGCGGCCGCCATGGACGGCGAACTGAAGAGCATCATCCGCGTCGTCAACACGCACGCTCTCGGCACGGTCACCAAGGACCAGTACGGCAAGCGTGAGTTCAGTGCGCTGATCGACCGCAACCAACGCCTCCCCCAGCAGCGGAAGAAGTCCTACCAGCCGTCCAGGGACGGCGTGTCCAGACTGACCGTAGAGGTGTGGGAAGGCGACCCCGACCGGCCCGTCGACCACCCCGACAACGTCAAGCTCACCGAACTCGTCCTCACCTACCCGCCCCACCACTCCCGGGCGGCCGAGGACGGCGCGTTCGACCTGGAGTACACCTACAGCAAGGAAGGTCTGCTGGCGGTCAGGGCCACCCTGCAGAAGACCGGGCAGCCCGTCCTCGAGGGCGAGGTCCGGGTCTTCGGCGACAGCACCGTCCCGCCGGAGATCGAGAAGGAGCTCAACGACCTCCTCTCGCTGCGCACGACCGGCCGCGAGGCACCCCGGCCGACACATCCCCAGTCCGCACCGACGGTCCCGGCGCAGGATCGACCGAACGGCGCGGCAGCGGCGGGGACGACGGTCCGGCCCACTCCCGCGTCGATGGCCCAGTCGGGCAGGGCCGCCAAGCAGCCTGCGGCGGCCCTAGTGGTGGACGGTTCGAACCTCGCGTGGAACGGCCGTCCGCCACGCTCCGCAGGTGGAAGGCCGAGCTTCCAGGCGCTGCAGGCCGCGATCAAGTCGCTGCGGTTCAAGAATCCCGACCGGGACGTCCACGTCGTCGTCGACGCGACACTGCGGCACGACGTCGCCGCCGACGAGCGTCCGTCGGTCGAGGAGGCGATCGCCGCCGGCACCGTGGTGCAGCCGCCGGCGGGCACCGAGGGCCGGGGAGACGCCCTCGTCATCA
Organism: Streptomyces sp. 12E; assembly: GCF_055633275.1. Taxonomy (NCBI): domain Bacteria; kingdom Bacillati; phylum Actinomycetota; class Actinomycetes; order Kitasatosporales; family Streptomycetaceae; genus Streptomyces; species Streptomyces sp. 12E. The sequence goes on from NZ_JBVNCJ010000001.1 coordinate 6,415,258, forward strand.
GCATCGCCGAAGAGGTAGGCGGAGTGATCGTCTCCAACGACAACTTCGCGCCCTTCCAGAAGGCCAGCCCCTGGCTTCTGGACGTCGGCAGGGTGCTGGGCGCCACCCAGTCCCAGGGGGTCTGGGTGTTCAACCCACGCAGACCCAACGTCGCCGGATCCGCAGGGCGTCGCCATTGAAGACGCCCTGACCGGGATGACGGCAGGCACCGTGGTGCGGGCCGGCTGCGCCTCAGCCGGCCCGCACCACGCGGTAGCGGACCGGCCAGTCCTCCACCTTCACCAGCAGACCCTCGCTCGCGAGGTCGCGGAGGATCTGGCGGGTGTGCTTGTCCTGCGGGTCGTGCCCCGCGTCGCGGAGCGCGCGCAGGCCGCGTTCGGTGTCCCAGTGGCCGCCGTACGTGCGTACCGCCCTCTCGAGGTCGGCACGCTGACTGGAGGTCGGGTCGGTCAACGCTCCACCCCCTGTGCCTGCTCGCCGATGGCGGCTGCGTGCGCCTTCTTCGTGTGGTGGGCGATGCTCGCCGGCGCACCGACGTAGTCGCAGGCCGGGCACTTCCGCCACATGCCCTCGGCCACGGCACGCGCGCTCACCGAGTGGCCGGGGCCGTATCCGTGTCCGTGCAGCAACTGGGCGACGGAGGAACCGTACTCGGCCGCGAGCAGTGCGGCCTCCGCCACCTTGTCGTGGCCGGGGGCGAAGAACGATCCGGCTCCGACCTTCTTGGCGCAGCCGCACCAGCAGGTGCCGGTCGGGGTGAGGCTGGGAAGGGACTTCTTCGTCATGCGGTCACAGTAGATCAACGGATGTGACGATTCGGGGTCTTCGCCGGGTTGTCGTGAAGGACACCGGCACCCGGACTCGTAGCCTTCTGATCATGGCCGACGTCTACGAACTCCAGCTCACGCTCGACCTGCCGGGCTCGTTCCCGCCGCAGGACCTCGCCCTGCTCCGCTGGCACCTGGGGGAGGAGGGCGGCCGGCAGGACGACGGTTACGCGTACCCCCTCTGGGCGGACCGGGGGCCGGCGCTGCGGATCGGGGGCGCGCTGGTCGGGGAACTGTGCTCCGACGGGCCGCAGTGGGCGCTGACCGTGCGGCAGGAGACGCATCCCGACGAGTTCGACGACCTGCGCCGGATGGTGCTGTGGCTCGGCGCGCGCACGACGACCGCGGGGACCGTCGGGTACCTCCGCTTCCACGAGTCCCACGTCCCCGACGTGCTGGTCGCGGAGGAGGGAGCCGTCCGCAGCGCGGTGCTGAGGGTGGAGAAGGTCCTCGAGTCGGCGACCGAGGTGATCCCCGGCCCCCACGCGTGAACCGGGGCCGCTCGGGAGCCCCCCCCTCCGCGCCGGTCTACTCCGGGGGCGTGGGGGTCTCGGGGGTGCGGTACATCGCCTGGACGTCCAGCTCCAGTTGCACGGTCGGGCCGACGACCGCGATGCCGCGGGCCAGCATCGAGCGCCAGTTGAGGGTGAAGTCCTCGCGGTGCAGCTCCGCCTTGGCCAGGGCCGCGCAGCGCAGCTCCTGTTCGTAACCGCCGTTCACCGTGCCGAGGTACGTCGTGTCCAGGCCCACGGAGCGGCTGGTGCCGTGCATGGTGAGCGTGCCGTTCAGCGTCCACCGGGAGCCGCCCCGGTAGACGAACCGGGTGCTGGTGAAGTCGATGTACGGATAGTGCTCGACGTCGAGGAAGTCGGCGGAGCGCAGGTGGTTGTCACGGGTCCTGTTGCCCGTGGTGATGCTGGCGGCGTCGATGCGCACCGAGACCTGGGAGTCGCCCATGTCCGGCGTGATGTGGATGCCGCCGGTGAAGCGGGTGAAGCGTCCGTGGACGTGGGCCATGCCCACGTGCTTGGCGATGAAGCGGATCGCGGTGTGCGGCGGATCGAACAGCCAGGTGCCGGGCGGCGGCAGTTCCAGCTGGCGCGCGGGCAGCAGCGCGACGCGGTCCGGGGGAAGGGCGGCGCCGGCGGCTATGTCGACGTTGTTGCGGGCCGGGGTGAGGCCCTCCGCCGCGACCATCACGCTGTAGGAGCCGGGCGGGAGCGCCGCCATGAACAGACCGTACGGATCGGTGGTGCCGTGGGCGGCGACCCGGTGGCTGTCCAGGGCGGTCACCGTGACCTCGGCGCCGCCCAGGGGCTGTCCCATGGGATCGACGACCTCGCAGCCGTACGCGCCGGCGCCGGCCGGCAGGGGCAGTGAGAGGTCCGGTGCGGCGCCGGGGGCGCTGCGGGAACGCCGACGCCGGAGCAGTCCGAGGGCCATGCGGTTCACCTTTCTTCCTGCGTGTCACCACCGCGGGACCCACACCGATGGACGTGTCCGCGGTCGCCGAGAACCGCCGGGGAGGGGTTGCAGGCGCGATGAAGTCAACTGTTAAACGATCATAGGGCAGACGAGAGGGGGAGTTCTGTTGCCGGGGTCGACGCGCGTCGCACCCTGCTCGTGTGCAGAATTGGCGTGAACCGCCGCCATCCCGGTCATTCGGCGGGCCGTGCCGTGCCCGTCGACCGTGGTGCTTTGCTCCGGTGCTGTGGCGAACGCCATCCGAAGTCGCGGAAGATTCACACGCGGCTCGCGCTCCCGTCACGCGGTCCACACATCACGCGGGCCGCGTCGGCCGGCTCCGCCCGCGCGGGCGGAAGGGGAAAGCCCGTCCGCCGGGTGAGCGTACGGGCGGTGGCGACGGCGGTGCGGTCGGCGTCCGGCGACGCTCACGGGCGGGCGGACGCACCGCCCCCCGGCACCGGCCGGTCGAGGTCCGGGTCGCCGAACTCCGCGCGCAGGGCCTGGAAGGCGGCGACCTTCTCCTCGCCGAAGCGGCGGACGTGGGCGGCGTACGCGTCGGGGGAGAGGAACGCCGACGGCCGGGACTTGCTGTGGAACTTGTCCGCGTACATCACCAGCCGCTCCTCCCGCGTCACCGCGAGGTAGTCGGCGGGAGGGATCGGGAGGCCCTGGCGCAGTACGTCGTCCTTCGTGACCCCCACCCCGGTGTGGTGGGAGCAGAACCGGCGCAAGGGCTCCGGGAACCCTTCGTCCCGGAGGATCCCGTGACCGAGCAGCCCGTGCCGGATGTAGTTCCCGTGGTCCAGCCGGCCGTCGTCCCCGTAGAGGCGGTAGACGCCGATGTCGTGCAGGAGGCAGCCGGCGCGGACCAGTTCGGCGTCGACGTCGAGGCGTGAGGCCGGGATGAGCCGCTCGGCGATGCTCCAGACGACCTCGCAGTGCGTGTGGACGAGCGCGAACGCCTCGGCGCTGGGTGCGTGCTTCTCGTGCAGCGCGCGTATCTCTTCGGGACCCGGAATCCTCACACGGGGAGCGTAACAACCGTCGTCGCCCGCACCCGCCCGGCTCCCGCTCACTCGATCGAGCACTCCCGTACGGTGAGCGGCCGGGTGCTGCCGGCCGGTCTGCTGCACAGGACCTCCGCCTCCGAGAGGCCCTCCGGGGTCCTGCGGACCCGCTTGAGGACGATGCTGTGACCGTGGCGTTCCTCGTACAGGGGCGCGTCGGTGAAGTCGATCGTCCCGGTGGCCATGCCGTCGAGCCTGACGTGTCTGAGGTTGACCCAGGTCGCCGCGCGGCTCTGGCGTACGTCCCCGAGGCTGGCCGCCCAGTACAGGGCGCGCGTGGCGTCGTGGGAGAGGGCCGTCTGCCCGCTCGCGAAGTCGGCGGCGTCGTACGTGGCCTTCCCGTCCTCCAGCCAGGGGAGGTAGTGGGCGGCGTCCTCGTAGAAGGCGGTCCTGGAGGCGGCCTCCTTCAGCTCGGCCAGGGCCGCGTGGTACAGCGTGATCCGCGGGGCCACACCGTCGCGGCCGCCGGTTCCGGAGAACCTGGCCTTGCTCAGGTCGTCGCCCGTGAGGATCGAGATCTGCCGGTCGGCGCAGCCCGGTTCGGTGGTCAGCTGCGTCATCAGCGGTCCGACGTCCTCGACCCGTCCGGCGAAGTAGATCACCGAGGGGATGTCCTCGCCCCGGCAGATGCTCTCGGCGTGCAGCCGCAGTTCGGGCTTGCCGTTCGCCACCCGGTAGCGCTGCGCGGGCAGCAGCCGGAAGCCCTCTCGCTTCAGCATCTCGCCGCCGTACAGGGCCTGTTCGCTGGTGTAGCGGTCCTGCGACTCCTTGGTGTCGCGGGCCAGTACCAGGGCGTGCGGGGACCCGCCCCCGGCGCGCAGCTGCCGGGCCACGAGACCGAGCGCCTCGGCCTGGTGCTCGTCGGGGGCCGCGAGGCTGAACCAGTTGGAGAACTCCTTCGGCAGGTAGGTCGCCGAGTTGGTGCCGGAGACCACGGGCAGCCCCGCCGCGTGGAGCCGGCGCGTGACGTCGGGGCTGCTCTGCAGGTCGCGGCCGAAGCCGACCACGCCGACGACGGTCGGGTCGCGGTCGGCGTACTCGGCGATCGCGTCGGCCGTGACGCGCTGGTGCCCCATGTCCGCACCGCCGTTGGCGAGCAGCACCCGCAGCTTCACCGTGTAGTTCTCGTTGACCACCCGCTGGGCGAGGTACACGCCGGTCAGCTCCTCGGCGCCCTTGACCAGGGACGGGTCCACCGAGGAGGAGCTCAGCGGACCCGCGTACACCACGGTGACGTAGGCGTCGGGGTGGTCGCGCAGGACCTCGGTGTTCTCGGCGTTCACCAGCCTCTCCAGCTCCTGCAGCCGCTTGCCCTCCCCGGTGGTCCCGCCGCCCAGCTGCGCGCCGAACCGGACGTCCCCGGTGGCTATGCCGACGCACTCCGTGCCGCCGCCGGGCGCGGGACGCCGCTCGGTGTCGCGGTCGGCGGTCAGCAGGCCCGCCGAACAGTACGTCCGGTGCAGTTCACGGGCGTGGACGACGCCCGCGGTGACGACCAGGGCGAGGACGAGGAGCAGGCTGTGGGCCGACCACGCCACGCGGGCCAGGGGCGGCCGGTGCCTGGCCCTGACGCACCGCCAGTCCGCCTGCCGCAGCTGGACCAGCTCGTCGTGGGGCAGCGGGATCCTGAGCACCCAGGGCAGGGCGTTCGTCCTGCTCGGCGACTGGTCGGCGCGGAGATTCCCGGCCCATTCGTCGTACCAGTGCCGCAACCGCTGCGGGAGGCGCGAGGGCGGGGACGGGGGCTGCTGCGGCCGGTCGGGCGCGGGATGCGCGTCCGCGCCCCGGTCGAGCAGCGCCGCGTCGTCCGCCGCCACGCCTGCCACGATCAGCAGCGGGTCGAGTTCGCTGCGCCGGCTGCGGACGTCGCTGACCGCCCGGATCAGCTCTATGCCGCCGTTCTCCCGGCCTGTCCGGCGCAGGAACAGCACCGGCGGCCGTGTCCGCTTGAATCCGCGCAGGTCCCAGCTGCCGCGCCGGTGGTTGTCCCGCAGGTCCTCGAAGAGTGCCAGCACGTACAGCTGGAGGGGGAACGGGCCGCCCTCGCGCATGGCCTCGGCCACGTCGTAGGCGCGGGCCGCGATGGCCCGCCAGGAGCGGACGGGCCGCAGCAGCCGCACGCTGGTCGACTGACGGCGGGCGGCGGACTGGAGGAACGTCGTGGTCAGGAACCACCGGCTCTCCCTGCGCAGCCACAGGAAGAGGGGAGCGCGCCCGGGGACGTGGTTCAGTCCGGCGAGGAGGACCATCAGCCCGATGCCCGCCAGGACGGCGATGTACCACTCGGGGCGGGTGAGCAGCGCGGTGAAGGCGCCCAGGACGCCCATGGGGAGGAACTGCTGCACGTCGTTGAGCAGCACCTGCCGGTTGTGGCGCGAGGGTCTGCGGGGGCGCCAGCGCTGCCGGGCCAGGATGCGCAGCAGATGTGTCTGGGCCCGCTCCCGCTGGGCGTTCCCGTCCGGAGTGCCGCCGGGGGCGGTCGGCCAGTGCTCGCGCATCTCCGGATCGTCGGTGGCCTCCTGGAGAGCGCGCACCAGGTTGAGGCGGGGGAAGGAGTAGGGGCGGTAGGAGGCGGACCGGTCGCCCCACTTCCTGGAGTCGCCGAGGTCGGCCAGGAGCCGCGCGGCCCGGGCGGTGGGATCGAGCTCCCCGGGCTGCGGCTCGGTCGGGGCGACGGCCAGGCGGGTGCCGTGACGCTGCTGCCCCTCGCTCAGCTCGTCGACGAGTCCGGTGACCCGGTCGTCGTCGGCGGGGTCCTCGGCGTGCAGCACGATCACCGGCATCGGGGGATCACTGGTCCGGAAGTCCTGGATCAGGGACTCCAGCTGTCGCTGGACGTCGATCCCCGCCTCGGTCGACATGCCCGGGTGATCGCCCGGGCAGTCCTGAGGGAAAATCTGGTCACGGCCGTGCATGGACACCCCCCGTGGTCGTAAGACACATGTGTCGCAAGCGCCTTGTGAGGATAACTCCCACCCCTGACAACCGTCCCCGGTGCCACGGCGGTCCGTCGGGGCGGTGAGCCGTGGCCGGTGGCGCCGTCGTGGGCGGGCGGCTTCACACGATCGGGTGGTGCTGTGCGATGCGGGCACGTGCGGGACGGGCGGCCCGTTCGATCCGGTGACGGGACACCTCCCGTCCTTCCAGGACACGGACGACCGGAGCGCATCATGAGCCTGCACTTCCACCACAACCCCGACGGCACGACGACCGGGCGGAACGAGGCCACCGGCTTCACCGTGACGCACGCCGAAGAGGAGGAGGTGAAGCGGCAGTTGTACGAGGACGCGGGGTGGGCGTACACGCCGCCACCGCCTCCGGCGCCACCCGGGTTCCACCGGTTCGCGCTGGTGCACGAGGAGTTCGACGACGAGGGGCTCGCGGACGAGCGGTACGCGGGGCTGCGGGCGCGTCCGCCGGAGGGGTGCGTGCCGGTCGACCGGGGCCGTTTCGCCCTGGAGTGCGAGCGGCCGGGGAAGACGCTCCTGGACGCGGTCGCCGGGACCGTCGCGGAGGTCCGCCGTGAGCACGGGCTGGTGGTGAACAGCCTGGGGGTCGAGAAGCCCCAGGAGTGGTTCGACGCCGACCACAAGAACGGATGCGCGGCGGAGACCGTGGCGCACCTGGTGCTGATGGCGGCCGACCGGGCCCGTCGGCTCGGCTACGGACGCAAGGACCTGGTCCGGCTGCTCGACGCGGCGGGTGTCGAGTAGGCGAGCAGGTGAGGCGGGGCGCCCGGTCGGACGGGGATGAAAATGAATATCATATGTTCGACTTTCGGGCGTGCCGGCCGGCCCTCACCCCCTTGATCGACTCGAAAGGCTACTTGCCTATGCTTTGCAGGTGCGCGACTACAGCATCAGGGCCGCGGGCCCGGCAGACCTCGACCGTGCGCGAGCCGTGATGCTCGACACCGTGTACCGCGATTTCGGCACCGGGTACGTGCCGCGCTGGCACGGCGACATCATCGATCCGGGTACCGCCTACCTCGCCCCGCCCCGGCACACCCTGCTCGTCGCGATCGATCCGGACGGCGGCGAGGTCGTCGCCACCGGGGCCCTCGACTCCCGGGGGCCCGCCCATCCGCCGAACCCGCGCGAGCTCGCCGAGCGTTACCCCTCCGGCGGGACCGCCCAGTTGCGGCGGGTGTACGTACGGCCGGACCACCGCAGACGCGGACTGGCGCGACGGATGGTCGGCGAACTGCTCGACTTCGCGGCAGCCGACGGAGGTTACCGGTCCGTGTATCTGCACACCGATCCGTCCGTCCCGGGGGCGGAGGCCTTCTGGCGGTCGCTCGGAAAGGTCGTGCACGACGAACGAGAGGACGCGGACGGCGGCAACGGCGTCGTCCACTTCGAGATACCGATGGGACGGTGACCTGTGCGCCCGCTTCGTTCGCGGCTTCTCGCCGCCCTGGTGCTCACCCCGCTGCTGGCCGGCTGCTTCGCCTCCGGGGGAGGTGAGCCGGCGGACGGCGGGAGCGCGGGGTCCCGGCTGCGGGTCGCGCTCGCCTTCCCGCCCGCCGAGCGGTTCTCGCCGTACGGCGCCGACGCCACGCTCCTCAGTCGCCTCGGCGTCTCCGAGGGCCTGACCGCCATGGACGCCAACGGCGCCGCCGCGCCCGGGCTCGCCCGGTCCTGGCGTCAGAAGGACCACAGGACCTGGGTGTTCACGCTGCGCGAGGCCCGTTTCCAGGACGGGACGGACGTCACCGCGTCCGCCGTCGCCGACGCGCTCGCGCACGCCGCCGAGGCCGAGCCCGAGCCCGCCGCCCTCTCCGGCGTCGACCTGACCGCCGAGGCCGACGGCAGCCGCGAGGTCACCGTCCGCACCGCCGAGCCCGATCCCGTTCTCCCGCTGCGGCTGTCCAGCCCGAACCTCGCCGTGTTCTCCGGCAGGGCGTACGACGCGAAGGGCCGCGTCGACCCCGTCGGCACCGCCACCGGGCCCTTCGAACTCACCGAGGCCGACGGAGCCTCGTCCGCCGCCCTCGACCGCTTCGACGACTACTGGGGCGGCCGTGCCCAGGCCTCCGGCATCGACGCCCGGTTCATCGCCGACGGCACCGCACGCGCCAACGCCCTGCGCACCGGTGAGGTCGACATCGCCGAGGCGGTGCCCGTCGCGCAGGCGGCCACCCTCGACCGGGAGACCCGGCGCGACACCGCCACCACCCGCACCACGAGCCTGCTGCTCAACTCTGCCACCGGGCCCCTCAAGGACCCGGAGCTGCGCGCCGCCGCCCGCGCGGCCGTCGACACCCCCGCGCTCGCCGAGGGGGTGTACGAGGGATACGCCGACCCGGGCGCCGGGATCTACGGGCCCGCCGTGACCTGGGCCGAGGGCAAGCGGGTCGAGCCCGTCGGACGGGCGGAGGCCGGCAGCGCGAAGGGGGCCACGATCACCCTCGCGACGTACGACAACCGGCCCGAACTCCCCGAAGTCGCGCAGGTGGTGAAGCAGCAGCTGGAGAAGGCCGGCTTCACGGTGAAGCTCGAGACACGGGAGTACTCGCGGCTCGAGGGCGACGCGCTGGACGGGGAGTTCGACGCGTTCGTACTCGCCCGCAACACCCTCCTCGACACCGGCGACCCGGTCGCCGTCCTCGCCAGTGACTACACCTGCGACGGTGGCTACAACATCGCCCAGCTGTGCGACAAGGACGTCGACCGTGCGATCGCCGAGGCCGAGCGGACCGCCGATCCCGGCAAGCGGCAGGACGCCTCCATGGCCGCCGAGGCGGCCGTCCTCGGCAGCGACGCCGTGGTGCCGCTGGTGCACCAGCGGATCATCACCGGTGTCGGCGCCTCCGTGCGGGGCGTGCTGCTCGACCCTTACGAGCGCACCCTCGTCGGTACGGGAACGCGGCGCTGACCCCCGTGCGACAGTCCCTGGCCGCGCTCCTGTGGCGCGCGGCCCTCGCGGCCGCCCTCGTGTGCGGAATCGGCCTGCTGCCCTGGCTCTCGCGCACCGACCCGGCGCTGACGGTCCTCAAGGCACGGTCGGCCGAGCGTGACCCCACGCCCGAGGCGCTGGCGGACATCCGCGACCAACTGGGCCTGGACGCAGGCCCGCTCCCCCTGCTCGGACAGTGGCTGGGCGGGCTGTGGCGCGGGGACGCCGGACGGTCGTGGATCTCCGGCGACGAGGTCCTGCCCGTCGTGCTCCAGGCGCTGGGTGCCTCCCTGCTGCTGATGTCGGTGGCCCTCCTCTTCGCCCTCGTCACCGCCGCGCTGGTCTGCGCCCGTACCCTCCGCCTCGGATCCCGGCGGCTGCTCGACGGCCGGCGGGCCGGGGGCGGCGGGTCGGCGGTGCTCGCCGCGCTGCCCGAGTTCCTGGTCGCCTCCGTGCTCGCCACCGTCGTCGGAGTGCACCTCGGCTGGCTGCCCGCCCTCGGCTGGTACGGGCCGCAGTGGACCGTACTGCCCGCGCTCGCCCTCGGCCTGCCCGCCGGGGCCGTGCTGGGACGGCTGCTTGACGACCTGCTGCCCGGCGCCTTCGCCGAGCCCTGGGCGCTGGCCACCGCCTCCCAGGGACTGCCCGCACGGCGCATCGCCCGCCGGGCGGTACGCCGCTGTGTGCCCGCGCTGCTTCCCAACCTCGGCCTGTTCGTCGTCGGGCTGACCGGCGGGGCCGTCGCCGTGGAGCAGGTCTTCGACATCCCCGGGCTCGGCCGCACCACCCTCCAGGCCGCCCTCGCCCAGGACCTGCCCGTGCTCCAGGCGGGCGCCCTCGCCCTGGTCCTGCTCGCGGCCGCGGCCACCGGGGCGTGCCGGCTCGCGGCCCGGCTGCTCGCCGGGCCGGCGCTGAGGGACGGCGCCCTGACGACGCTGCACCGGCCGGCGCCGCCCGCCCGCCGCATCCAGCCCTTCGTCCACGGCGCCCTCCTGGTCGCCGTCGTCGCGTTCGGGCTGCCCCGCGACCCGCTCGCGCTGGACACCGGGGAGCGGCTCCAGGCCCCGTCCCTGACGCACCCGTTCGGTACCGACGCCCTCGGCCGGGACCTGCTCGCCAGGGTCGGGCACGGCGCCCTCGACACCCTGCTGCTCGCCCTCGGGATCAGCGCCGTGGCCCTGTGCGCCGGAGTGGCGCTCGGGCTGCTGCCCCGGCTGTCCGGGCCGCTCGCCGACACGGTGAACGCCGTACCGCCGGTACTCGGCGCGCTGCTCGCCACCGCCGCCGTCGGGGGCGGTGCCACCACGCCCGCGATCGCCGTGACCGCCGTCGCCTGGACCCCGCTCGCCGCGCACACCTCGGCGCTGCTGGTCCAGGAACGCGCCACCGAACACTTCGCGGCCGCCCGGCTGTTCGGGGCGGGCCCCTGGTACCTGCTGCGGCGCGAGCTGCTGCCCGCGGTGCTGCCGCCCGTCACCCGCCACGCGCTGGTGCGCCTGCCCGGCATCGCCCTCGCCCTCGCCTCCCTCGGCTTCCTCGGCCTCGGCGCCCAGCCGCCGTCGCCGGAATGGGGGCTGCTCCTCGCCGAGAACCAGCCCTACGCCGAACGCGCGCCCTGGGCCGTGCTCGCCCCGGCCGCCGTCCTCGCCCTGCTCGGGGCGCTCGCGGTGACCGCGGCCGGCGGAGTGCGGTGGCCGGGGCGGCGGCGCGGACCGGGCGGCCGGCCGCGCGGCGCCCTGTCCACACGCCCGTCGACGCCCCCGGAGCCCTCGGAACCCTCGGAAGAACTGGTGAAAGCATGAGAACCGTCCTGTCCACCAGTGCGCGAAAGGAGACGGGCCGGGCCCGGCTCTCCCCGCTGCTGCGGCTGCTGATCGTCACCCAACTCGCCTTCAACCTCGGGTTCTACGCCGTACTGCCCTTCCTGGCCGCCCATCTGGGGCAGGCCATGGGAATGGCGGGCTGGCTGGTCGGACTGGTGCTGGGACTGCGGACGTTCAGCCAGCAGGGGCTGTTCGTGGTCGGCGGGGCGCTGGCCGACCGGTACGGCATCCGGCCGGTGGTGCTCGCGGGGTGCGCGTTGCGGATCGCCGGTTTCGTGTGGCTGGGGTACGCCGGGCGGACCTGGGCGGTGATCTGCGCGGTGGTGCTGATCGGGTTCGCCGCCGCGCTGTTCTCCCCGGCCGTCGAATCGGAGGTGGCCCGGCAGGCGGTCGTGTGGGAGGAGGCGGGCGGGGGATCCCGCACCCGCGTGCTGGCGCTGTTCACCGTGGCGGGGCAGGCCGGCGCGTTCGTCGGGCCGTTGCTGGGCGCACTGCTGCTGGCGGTGGACTTCCGCACCGCCTGCCTGGCGGGCGCCGGGGTCTTCGTGCTCGTGCTCGCCGGTCACGCCCGGCTGCTGCCGCAGCGCATACCCGGGCGGGACCGCACGCCGGTCAAGGGCGGACTGCGGGCGCTGCTGCGCAACCGGCCCTTCCTCGGCCTGTGCTGCGCCTTCGGCGCCTACCTGCTCGCCTACAACCAGCTGTATCTCACCCTCCCCGTGGAGGTGGAGCGCGTCACCGGCTCCCAGACGGCGCTGGCCTGGCTGTTCGCCCTGTCCTCGCTGCTGGTGGTGACCGCGCAGCTGCCGGTCACCCGCTGGGTGGGGGAGCGGCTGGCGATGCGCCGGTCGATGGCGGCCGGCCTGCTGCTCGTCGCGGCCGGTTTCGCCGCGGTGGCGGCGGCACGTCCCGCCGGGTGGTCGGGGACCGCGGGTCTGGTGCCCGCGGCCGGGTTCGTCGTCCTGCTCACCCTCGGCCAGATGCTGGTCGTGCCGGTGGCCCGCGCCTGGGTGCCCGACCTCGCCGAGGAGGGCCGCCTCGGCCTCTACACCGGGGCGCTCTCCTCGGTCTCCGGCCTGATCGTCCTGCTCGGCAGCTCGGCGACCGGCCTGCTGCTGGACGCGGGGCTGCCGCCGGCGGTGCCGTGGCTGGCACTGGCCGCTGCGACGGGGGCGGCGGTGCTGCTGCTGCCGCGAAGAGCGTGACGGGAGCGGTGCGCCCGCCCGTCCGTTCCCGGCCCGGACGCACCCGACCGGGCGGCACGCGGTCCCGGAAGGCCCGGCGCCTCCTCCGCACCGGCCGCCCGGGGGAGACCGACGGTCGCCCCGTACCGTGTCCCCGAAGGCGGCCGGCGGAGCGCCGCGAGCCGTGGGACGGCGGCGCCGTGCCCGTGCCGGCCGGCCACCCGTCCACCCCGCCGGCGGCGGTGCGCCGTGCCCCCGGCCGGTCGTCAGTCCGCGACCGGTTCCCGCCGCACCCCGGGCCCGGCCGGAGCCGTCCCCGCCCGGGACGTCCGCCACAGCCACAGCACGTCCCGGCCGAACGACCACACCAGCAGCCCCAGCGCCAGCACCACCACACCGACGTTGACCGCGTGCGGCAGCAGCGCCGCGCCCGCCGTCAGCAGCAGCACACCCTGGAGCGCGGCCACCGTCCTGCGGGCCGTGCTCGGCGGGAGCGGGGCGGTCAGCCAGGGCCGGACGCGGGCGGCGGCCACGAAGGCGTACCGCATACCGCCGATGAGGAGCACCCACGGGCCCATCGCCATCGACACGTACACGCTCAGCACCAGGATGAGGAACGCGTCCACCTCCATGTCGAAGCGGGCGCCCAGCGGCGTCGACGTACCGGTCCTGCGCGCCACCTCGCCGTCCACGCCGTCCAGGATCAGGGCCACGGCGGTCAGGCCGACGAGGAGGGGGACGGGCGGTGAGTCCTGGAACGAGTCGGCGACCAGCGCGGTGACCCCGCCGACGAGGACGGCCCGGCCGAGCGTGACCCGGTTGGCCGCGCCGAAGGAGCGCAGCCGGGACCGGTACAGGGCCCGGGAGAGCACCGCCCAGGTGGCGATCGCGAACGCGAGGCCGGTCAGCCAGCCCGCGGGGCCCATGCCGATCGCCGTACCGATCAGAGCCAGCAACAGGACCTGTACGCCCGCCCCCACGGCGGTCTCCTGCTGTACGAGCCTCGCGTCGTAACCGTTGTTCAGGGCCACCGAGCATCCTCCGGCCGTGTGACAGAGTCGATCAACGCCGCTACCTTGTGCGCGGCCTGTGCACCACTCGGTACGCGCGCGGCTTCCCGATCGTTCAGGAGGACTCCGATGAACCGCACCGCACGTGCGTTCTGGCTCGACTCGCCCGGCCGGGGGGCGATCCGTGAGGTCGGCCTGCCAGCGCCCGGCACGGACGAGGTGCTGGTGCGCTCGCTGTACTCCGGGGTGAGCCGGGGCACGGAGACGCTCGTCTTCCGGGGCGGGGTGCCCCGAAGTCAGCACGCCGCCATGCGGGCGCCGTTCCAGGAAGGCGACTTCCCGGCCCCGGTGAAGTACGGCTACCTCAACGTGGGCGTGGTGGAGGAGGGACCAAAGGCGCTCGCCGGGCGCACCGTGTTCTGCCTGTACCCGCACCAGACGCGGTACGTCGTCCCGGCGAACGCCGTCACGCCCGTGCCCGACGGCGTGCCCGCCGGGCGGGCCGTACTCGCCGGCACCGTGGAGACCGCCGTCAACGCGTTGTGGGACGCCGCGCCGCTGGTCGGCGACCGGATCGCCGTCGTCGGCGGCGGGATGGTCGGCTGCTCGGTGGCCGCGCTGCTGGCCCGGTTCCCCGGCGTACGGGTGCAGCTCGTCGACACCGACCCGGCACGCGCGAAGACCGCGGCGGCGCTCGGCGTCGGCTTCGCGCTGCCCGGGGACGCCCTCGGCGAGTGCGACCTGGTCGTGCACGCCAGCGCCACCGAGCAGGGACTCGGCCGGGCACTCGAACTGCTCCGCGCCGAGGGCACCGTCGTCGAACTGAGCTGGTACGGCGACCGGAGGGTGAGCCTCTCGCTGGGCGAGGCCTTCCACTCCCGGCGACTGACCGTCCGCGGCAGCCAGGTCGGCACCGTCTCCCCGGCCCGCGCGCACCGCGGTTACGCCGACCGGCTCGCCCTCGCCCTCGACCTGCTCGCCGACCCCGCCCTCGACGCCCTCGTCACCGGCGAGTCCGCCTTCGAGGACCTGCCCGACGTCCTGCCCCGCCTCGCCTCCGGGGACCTCCCGGCGCTGTGCCACCGGGTGCGCTACGACACCCCGTAGCGGAACACGCACGCCTGACCCGAGAAAAGACGTGGCGGACCCTGAACAGGGGAAGGAAGCCGGCCGTACTACACGGCATCCCCGTCAAAGATCGGCCGGGGAACAGACGCGCCGCACCTGGAGGGTCGTCCGTTGTTCAGCATCACCGTCCGCGATCACATCATGATCGCCCACAGCTTCCACGGCGAGGTCTTCGGACCGGCCCAGCGCCTGCACGGGGCCACGTTCCTCGTGGACGCCACCTTCCGGCGCGAACAGCTGGACGAGGACAACATCGTCGTCGACATCGGCCTGGCCACGCAGGAACTCGGGGCCGTCGTCGGGGAGCTGAACTACCGCAACCTCGACAACGAACCCGACTTCGCGGGGGTCAACACCTCCACGGAGTACCTGGCCAAGGTCATCGCCGACCGGCTCGCCGAACGCATCCACAGGGGCGCCCTGGGAGAGGGCGCCAAGGGCATCGCGAAGATAGCCGTCACCCTGCACGAGTCGCACATCGCCTGGGCGGGTTACGAGCGTGCGCTGTGACCGACACGACGATCGACATGCCCGGCACGGTCATCGACGGGACCGACGGGACCGACGGCCGGGCCGGCACCACCCGCCTGGACTACGTTCCGGCGCAGGCGGCCTTTCCGAGGAAGGGCGGGATCATCCCCATGTCGCTGCGCTCCGTGCACTTCGTGATGCCGGGAGGCGTCGACGACCCGGCCGCGCCCAGTGGCGGCAACGCCTACGACCGGCGCGTCTGCCTGGACCTGCCCGGCTTCGGCTGGCAGGCGCACCGGCACGCCGTGGCCGGTGACTGGCCCCGGCCGGACGCCGCCGCCCGCGCGGAACTCGCCCGCACCCTGCGCGAACTGCCGGACGGCGCCGTCGTCCTGCTCGACGGACTGGTCGCCTGCGGGGTGCCCGAGATCGTCGTCCCCCAGGCGGAGGAGGGGCGGTTGCGCATGGCCGTCCTGGTGCACCTGCCGCTCGGTGACGAGACCGGGCTCGACGCGGCCGTCGCCGCCGGACTGGACGCCCGCGAGCGCGCGGTGCTGCGGGCGGTGCCCGCCGTGATCGCCACCAGCGACTGGGCCGTACGGCGCCTGGTGTCCCACCACGGCCTGGCCCCCGACCGCGTCCACGCCGCCGCCCCCGGCGCCGACATCGCGCCCCTCGCGCCCGGCACCGACGGCGTCTCGCGGCTGTTGTGCGTGGCCGCCGTGACCCCGCGCAAGGGACAGCACAGGCTCGTGGAGGCACTGGCCGCGGTGGCCGACCTGCCGTGGAGCTGCGCACTCGTCGGCGGGCTCGGGCAGGACCCCGAGTACGTCGCCCACCTGCGCGGGCTCATCAGCGAACACGGCCTCGAGGACAGGGTGGACCTGACCGGCCCGCAGTCCGGCGCCGCACTCGACGCGAGCTACGCCGCCGCCGACCTCATGGTGCTCACCTCGTACGCGGAGACGTACGGCATGGCGGTCACCGAGGCGCTGGCGCGCGGCATCCCGGTGCTGGCGACCGACGTCGGCGGGCTGCCCGAGGCGGTCGGCCGCGCCCCCGACGGGGGAGTGCCCGGCATCCTCGTCCCGCCGGAGGACCCCGCCGCCATCGCCGCCGAACTGCGCGGCTGGTTCGGCGAGGCGGACGTGCGGCGCCGGCTCAAGGCCGCCGCACGCAGCCGGCGGGCCGCGCTCGGCGGCTGGGCGAGCACCGCGCAGAGCCTGGCGGCGGTACTGCGCCGGCTTCCCACCGAGCCCCGGAGGGCCGCATGACGAAACCGGCAGCCACCACCCGGCAGGGCGGGACGGTCCCGGCGGGCACCACCCGGCACGGCGGGACGGTCCCGGACCGGTCCGGCCACCGGGACGTCATCCCCGGCGCAGGCCCCGCGCCCCGCCCCGGCGAGCGGGCCACCCTGCGGCTGCGGGACACCGGCGACGACGAACCCGCCCGCTACGCCCCCGAGTGGCTCCAGCTGCGCGAACCGGCCGACGCCGCCGCCCGCTCGTACGACCTGCTCGACCCGCTGCGCATCCGGCTCGCCGATGCGCCGCGCCGGGCCGACGGACTCGTCGTCCACGACATCGGCTGCGGCACCGGCTCGATGGGCCGCTGGCTCGCCCCCCGCCTCGACGGCGCCCAGCACTGGGTCCTGCACGACCGGGACCCCTACCTCCTGCACTTCGCGGCCGCCGCCTCCCCGCGCTCCGCCGCCGACGGCAGCCACGTCACCGCCGAGACCCGGCGCGGCGACGTCGCCCGGCTCACCCCGGACGCGCTGGACGGCGCCTCCCTGGTGACGGCGTCCGCGCTGCTCGACGTCCTCACCCGCGAGGAGGTCGCCGCCCTCGCCGCCGCCTGCACGGGAGCCGGCTGCCCGGCCCTGCTGACGCTGTCGGTGGCCGGACGGGTGGAGCTGACCGGACCGCACCCGCTGGACCGGGAGATCGCGGAGGCCTTCGACGCCCATCAGCGCCGGGACGGGCTGCTCGGCCCGGACGCGGTCACGGTCGCCGCCGAGGTCTTCGCCGAGCACGGCGCGACCGTACGGATCGCCCCGAGCCCCTGGCGGCTCGGCCCCGGGCAGGCCGCGCTGACCGAGCAGTGGCTGCGGGGCTGGGTCGGCGCGGCGGTGGAGGAGCGGCCGGAACTGGCCTCGCGTGCCGACGGTTACCTGACCGAGCGGCTGGAGGCGTGCGCGGCGGGGGAGCTGCGGGTCGTCGTCCACCACAGTGACCTGCTCGCGCTGTGCCGGCCGATGGACGGGGCCGCATGAGCACGCGGCCGCGCGGCGCTCTCGCCCGGCTCGGCACCCCTGCCGTGCGCACCCGGCTCGGCACGCTCGGCGGCGTCGCGATCCTCGCGGCCTTGCTGTGGCGCCTCGACACCGGGGTCCTGCTGGAGGGACTGCGCCGCATCGACGGGCCGGCGCTGCTCGCGGGACTCGGGATCGGACTGGTGACCACCGTGTTCAGCGCGTGGCGCTGGGCGCTGGTCGCCCGGGGGATCGGGATCCGGCTGCCGCTGGGGGCGGCCGTCGCGGACTACTACCGTGCCCTGTTCCTCAACGCGGCGCTGCCCGGGGGCGTGTGGGGCGACGTCCACCGGGCCGTACGGCACGGGCAGAGCGCCGGGGACCTGGGACGGGGGGTGCGGGCGGTGGTGCTGGAGCGGACCGCCGGGCAGCTCGCGCTGTTCGCCGCGGGGGCGGTGGTGCTGGTGAGCATGCCGTCGCCGGTGCTCGACGAAGTGCGGCAGGCCGCACCGGTGGCCGGGCTCGGCGCGGTGGGGGCCTGTGCGGTGGTGCTGGCGGTGCGGATGAATCGGGCGCCGGGGCGGCGGAGGGCCGGGCGCGGGATGCCGGCCGAGGCGCGTGAGGGGGTGTTCTCGCGTCACAACGCGCCCGGCGTCCTCGTCTCGTCCGTGGTCGTACTGGCCGGGTACGTCGCCATGTTCGTCCTCGCCGCCCGTGTCGCCGGAGCGGGCGCGTCCGTGGCGGAGCTGCTGCCGCTGGCCGTGCTGGCGCTGCTGGCCATGGGGCTGCCGTTGAACGTGGGCGGGTGGGGGCCCCGGGAGGGGGTCACCGCCTGGGCGTTCGGGGCGGCGGGGCTCGGGGCGGGGAGAGGGCTGACCGTCGCGGTCGTCTACGGGGTGCTCAGTCTGGTGGCCAGCCTGCCGGGTGTGGTGGTGCTGGTCGGCCGGTGGTACGCGGGGGTGCGGGGTGGCGGACGTGGTGCTTTCGCCCCCGCCGCCCCTTCCCTTCCCGTCCCCGGGGGCAAAGCCCCCGGACCCCCGGCCGGCCTTCGGCCTCGTCCTCAGACGCCGGACGGGCTGGAAGGTCCGGACGGGCCGGAAGGGGCGCCGTCCGTCGACGTCAGCAGCGAGAAATACGCGGCGAACGAATCCGCCAGGCTCGCCAGGATTTCCCTGCCCTTTTCCGCCGTGCCCAGGGAAGGGCGGCCGATGACGCCGGAATCGGTGTAGGCGGACATACCGGTGGTGAGGAGATGACGGCGGTCGTCCGCGACGTGATCGGAGGTCTCGTAACCGGGACGGAGCGATTCGGGATGGGTGTGGAGAAGAACGGAGGTCTCGATCTCGCCCGCGTGCATGTCGGTGAGGAGGGACGTGGCGACGCCGGCCCGCACCCGCGCCGTCTCCCAGTCCTCCGGGGCCGGGAACAGCGCCATCCGCTCGCCGCGGGCGGAGGCCTCCTGAACGACGTTGCCCAGGACGTAGTTCCCGCCGTGCCCGTTGACCAGCACCAGGGTGTCCACGCCCGACCTGCGGAGCGAGTCGGCGATGTCCCGTATCACCGCGTGAAGCGTGACGGAGGAGAGGGAGACGGTCCCCGGCCAGGCCGCGTGCTCGTGGGAGCAGGAGATCGTCACCGGGGGGAGGAGGTGCACCGGGTGGGCGTCGGCGATCTCCCGCGCGATCGCACAGGCGACCAGCGTGTCGGTCGCCAACGGCAGGAACGGGCCGTGCTGTTCGAAACTTCCGACCGGAAGTACCGCGATCTGCCGTGAGACGCCGGCTCCCCGCTTGCGTACATCCTCATGTGTATCCGCCGGCAACAGACCGTGCACCGGGCCGTATGCCGCCGACCGCTTTTGCGAACCACCCATATCGTCACGGCCTTTCGTCTCTGCTTAGGAACTCGGGAATCATGACAGAAAAAGTAGGCGTACTCGGCGAGAAGCCCTCGCGGCGGACCGGCGTGGAACGCGTCGTGAACGCGCCGCTGCCCACCGTGTACGGCACGTTCCAGGCGGTCGGATACCTGGACCACGACCGCGGTGACGAGCAGGTCGCCCTGGTGTACGGCGACATCGGCGCGGACGGCGTCCTCACCCGGCTGCACTCGGAGTGCCTGACCGGGGACGCCTTCGGGTCCCGGCACTGCGAGTGCGGCGACCAGCTGGCGTCGGCGCTGCGCGCGGTCGTCGCCGAAGGGGCGGGCGTGATCGTCTACTTGAGGGGACACGAGGGCCGCGGCATCGGGCTCCTCGGCAAGCTGCGGGCGATGGCCCTGCAGGCGGAGGGGCTGGACACCGTCGAGGCGAACCTGGCGCTCGGGTTCCCGGTGGACGCCCGCGACTACGGCGTCGCCGCCGGGATCCTCCAGGACCTGGGCGTACGCTCGGTGCGGCTGATGTCCAACAACCCGCGCAAGCACGAGGCGTTGGTCCGGCACGGCGTCCGGGTCGCCGAGCAGGTGCCGCTGCTGATACCGCCGTGCGAGAACAACATCACCTACCTGCGGACCAAGCGGGAACGCCTCGACCACCACCTGCCCCACCTGGACGCGGTCGCCCACCTGTCCTGACGCCGGTCAGCCCGTCACCGCCTCGTGCACCAGCCGCTTGAGGTCCCGGAAGACGGTGTGGGACGACCTGGGCCGCACCTGCGTGTGGAACTGCACGGTCAGGTCGCGGCCCGGGTCGACCCAGAACGTGGTCGTGGCCACCCCGCTCCAGCCGTAGCTGCCGGCAGCGGACGGGGCCTGCGTGCGCGACGGGTCGACGACGACGGAGACGCCGAGGCCGAAGCCGACGCCGTCGTTGCCGGGCACGTCGTGTGCGGGGCGGCTGCCGAAGGCGCGCAGGTCGGCGCCGCCGGGGAGGTGGTTGCGGGTCATCAGGTCCACGGTCGCCGGGGAGAGCAGGCGTATGCCGTCGAGTTCGCCGCGCCGGCGCAGCAGCTCCATGAAGCGGTGGTAGTCGTGGGCGGAGGCCACCATGCCGCCGCTGCCGGACAGGAACCGGGGCCGGCCCCGCAGCGGGAGTCCCGCGATCGGCTCGATGCCGCCGTCGTCGGACTCCCCGTACATCTCCGCGAGCCGCTCCGCCTGCTCGTCGGTGACCTCGAACCCGGCGTCCGTCATTCCGAGCGGACGGAAGATCCGCTCGGCGAGGAACACGTCGAGCGGCCGGCCCGACACGACCTCGACGATCCGCCCCAGCACGTTCGAGGCGACCGAGTAGTTCCACTGCGTGCCCGGATCGAACTGCAGCGGCAGCCGCGCGTACACCTCCGTCGTCCCCGCGAGGTCCGCGCCGGGCGCCACCGACGAATCGAGACCGGCCGCGCGGTACAGCGCGTCGACGGGGTGGGAGTGGTAGAAGGCGAACGTCAGACCGGCGGTGTGCGTCATCAGGTGCCGTACGAGGAGGGGGCCGGCGGGAGGGCGGGTCCGCACCCCGTCGCCCGACCCGCTCTCGTACACGCGTGGGCGCGCGAACGCCGGCAGGTGGCGGCCGACCGGGTCGTCCAGCGACAGGCGGCCCTCCTCCATCAGCATGAGCGCGGCGACGGCCGTCACCGGCTTGGTCATGGAGTAGATCCGCCACAGCGTGTCGCCCTCCACGGGCAGCCCCGCCGCCACGTCCCGCGCCCCGTACGCCGTGAGGTGCGCGACGCGCCCGCCCCGGGCGACGGCCACCAGGAACCCGGGCAGCCTCCCCTCGTCGACCAGACGGGCGAAGTGCCGGTCCAGGCGCTCCAGCGCCCCCGCGTCCAGCCCGGCCTCGGCGGGATCGGCCTCTTGCCGCAGCACTGCCATCGCTCTCCTCCGGGGAACGCCGGCCCGGTGCGGGCCGTTGAACGAGTCATGACCCAGGACGCCGAACAGAACGCACTGCTCGCCCTGCTCTCCGAGCGGCACGGCGGGGTGCTCGTCACCCTGAAACGTGACGGACGGCCCCAGCTGTCGAACGTCATGCACGCTTACTACCCCGACGAGCGGGTCATCCGCGTCTCGCTCACCGACGACCGGGCCAAGACCCGCAACCTGCGGCGCGACCCCCGCGCCTCCTACCACGTCACCAGTGACGACCGGTGGGCCTACACGGTCGCCGAGGGCACCGCCGACCTGTCGCCCGTCGCCGGTGACCCGTACGACGGGACGGTCGAGGAACTGATCCGGCTGTACCGCGACGTCAACGGCGAGCACGCCGACTGGGACGCCTACCGCGCCGCGATGGTCCGCGACCGGCGCCTGGTGCTGCGACTGCGGGTGGAACGGGCGTACGGCATCCCGCGCCGCGCCGGGGCGTAGGACGGCGCCCCGGCGCGCACGGCGAGCGCCTCAGGCGCCGACGTACTGGGCGAGGTGCTCACCCGTGAGGGTGGAGCGGGCGGCGACCAGGTCGGCGGGGGTGCCCTCGAAGACGACCCGGCCGCCGTCGTGACCGGCGCCGGGGCCGAGGTCGACGATCCAGTCGGCGTGCGCCATGACCGCCTGGTGGTGCTCGATGACGATGACCGACTTCCCGGAGTCCACGAGCCGGTCGAGCAGACCGAGCAGCTGTTCCACGTCGGCGAGGTGCAGACCGGTGGTCGGCTCGTCGAGGACGTAGACCCCGCCCTTGTCGGCCATGTGGACGGCCAGCTTCAGTCGCTGCCGCTCGCCGCCGGACAGCGTGGTGAGCGGCTGGCCGAGGGTGAGGTAGCCGAGCCCGACGTCCGCCATCCGCTCCACGATCCGGTGCGCGGCCGGAAGCCGCGCCTCGCCCTCGCGGAAGAACTCCTCGGCCTCGGTCACCGACATCGCGAGCACCTCGCTGATGTCCCGGCCGCCGAAGCGGTACTCGAGCACCGAGGCGTCGAACCGCTTGCCCCCGCAGTCCTCGCAGGCCGTGGCCACGCTCTGCATGATCGCCAGGTCGGTGTAGATGACGCCGGCGCCGTTGCAGGCGGGGCAGGCGCCCTCGGAGTTGGCGCTGAACAGGGCCGGCTTGACGCCGTTGGCCTTGGCGAACGCCTTGCGGATCGGGTCGAGCAGTCCCGTGTACGTCGCCGGGTTGCTGCGGCGCGAGCCGCGGATCGGGGCCTGGTCCACCGAGACCACGCCCTCGGCCCGGACGGAGCCGTGGACGAGGGAGCTCTTGCCGGAGCCGGCGACGCCGGTGACGACGCAGAGCACGCCGAGCGGTATGTCGACGTCGACGTCCTGGAGGTTGTTGGCGTTCGCGCCGCGGATCTCCAGCGCACCGGTGGCCTCGCGGACCGTCTCCTTGAGCCTGGCCCGGTCGTCGAGGTGGCGGCCGGTGACGGTGTCGCTCGCCCGCAGGCCGTCGACGGTGCCCTCGAAGCAGACGGTGCCGCCCGCCGTGCCGGCGCCGGGGCCGAGGTCCACGACGTGGTCGGCGATGGCGATCGTCTCCGGCTTGTGCTCCACCACCAGCACCGTGTTGCCCTTGTCCCGCAGCCGCAGCAGCAGGTTGTTCATCCGCTGGATGTCGTGCGGGTGCAGGCCGATCGAGGGTTCGTCGAAGACGTAGGTGACGTCGGTGAGCGAGGAGCCGAGGTGGCGGATCATCTTGGTGCGCTGCGCCTCACCGCCGGAGAGCGTGCCCGAGGCCCGGTCGAGCGAGAGGTAGCCGAGGCCGATCTCCACGAACGAGTCGAGGGTGTGCAGGAGCTTGGCCAGCAGCGGCGCCACCGACGGCTCCTCGAGCCCGCGGACCCATTCGGCCAGGTCGCGGATCTCCATGGCGCAGGCGTCGGCGATGTTCAGCTCGCCGATCCGCGAGGAGCGGGCCAGTTCGCTGAGCCGGGTGCCGTCGCACTCGGGGCACTCGGTGAAGGTGACCGCCCGGTCCACGAAGGCCCGGATGTGCGGCTGCATCGACTCGCGGTCCTTGGACAGGAACGACTTCTGGATCTTCGGGATCAGTCCCTCGTAGGTGAGGTTGACCCCGTTGATCTTCACCTTGGTCGGCTCGCGGTGGAGGAAGTCGTGCCGCTCCTTCTTGGTGTACTCGCGGATCGGCTTGTCCTTGTCGAAGAAGCCCGACTCGGTGATGACCCGCACCACCCAGCCGTCGCCGGTGTAGGTGGGGATGGTGAAGGGGTCCTCGGAGAGCGATTTGGAGTCGTCGAAGAGCTGCGTGAGGTCGATGTCGGAGACGGTGCCCCGGCCCTCGCAGTGCGTGCACATGCCACCGGTGCGGCTGAAGCTGACCTTCTCGGTCCGGGTCTTGTCGGTACCGCGGTCGACGGTGAAGCCGCCGCTCGCCGAGACCGAGGCGACGTTGAAGGAGTACGCGGCGGGCGGGCCGATGTGCGGCGTGCCGAGCCGGCTGAAGAGGATGCGCAGCATCGCGTTGGCGTCGGTGGCGGTGCCGACGGTGGAGCGGGGATCGGAGCCCATCCGCTGCTGGTCGACGGTGATGGCGGTGGTCAGACCGTCGAGGACGTCGACCTCGGGGCGGGCCAGGTTCGGCATGAAGCCCTGCAGGAAGGCGCTGTACGTCTCGTTGATCAGCCGCTGCGACTCGGCGGCGATCGTGTCGAACACCAGGGAGCTCTTGCCCGAGCCGGAGACGCCGGTGAACACCGTCAGCCGGCGCTTGGGTATCTCGATGCTGACGTCCTTGAGGTTGTTCTCACGCGCCCCGTGCACGCGGATCAGATCGTGGCTGTCGGCGGCGTGCGGCTCGACCGGCTGCTGCTCTGTCCTCGTGGCCATGCTCATCGTTCTCCTCCGTCGGGCGGGGACCGCGTGCGCGGTTCCCGCCGGCGTCCCCATCGCGGCAAGGCTAGGCTAGGCGGCCCGTGTTCACCTGCGCTTCTCGATTCCTGACCGGTCGGGGACGCCCTCCGAGCGGATCGGGCCGTCGTTTTCCCCGGCCGCCGCGCGCCCTCCTCGACGGCGCGGCCCCCGAGCCGTTCGGCGGGGACGCGACGGGTCTCGCGGGCGGTGACCGCCGCGATGACCGGGGGCGCGCACGGCGCGGCCGTGAAGAGGGCCACCGCCGTCCGGTCGTCGCCGTCGGGCCCGGCGGTCCGCGCGGCGGACGTGACCGCGGACCCGGCCGCCGCGGAGCCGGTCCGCGTGCCGATCGCCACGCCCGGGAGCCGGCCCCTGGTCGGGACGTCTCACCCTGGAAGGACGGCCGCACACCGTTCGCGTCCGCTGTGGACCACGGCGGACGCGGCGATCCCGGGGAGCAGGGCGGGTGGCCGCCCGTGGACATCGCGCACGGGCGGAGGAGCACCGTCACCGCGCTGCCGACGGCCCCGGCCGGGCGGACGGGACGGCGGCCCACCGGAGGGCCGGCCCACGGGTCACGGCCGGGTGTTCCACTCCGCGACGACCGGGTTGCCGTGCTCCAGCGACAGCCGGCTCAAGGTGCCCGTCTCCAGCCGGAACAGCCGGCCGGCGGCCGGCGGCAGGCCCAGTCGGCGGGCCGTCAGGACGCGGAGCAGATGGCCGTGCGCCACCAGCATCACGTCCCCCTCGTCGAGCGCCCCGGCCACCCGGGACAGCACCCGGTCCGCGCGCTCGCCGACCTGCTCCGGGGACTCGCCGGGGAACTCCCGGCCGGGCGGCACCCCGTCGGTCCACAGGTCCCATCCCGGCCGGGTGCGACGGATGTCCGCGGTGGTGATCCCCTCGTAGCCGCCGTAGTCCCACTCCCGAAGGTCCGGCTCCTCCACGGCCCCGGTCAGCCCCGCCAGCCCGGCGGTGCGCCGGGCGCGGACCAGCGGGCTGGTGAGGACCAGCCCGAAGGTCCGCCCCGCCAGGAGCGGAGCGAGGGATTCGGCCTGGGCCTCACCGGCCGGAGTCAGCGGGAGGTCGGTCCGGCCGGTGTGCCGGCCCGCTCTGCTCCACTCCGTCTCGCCGTGCCGCGCCAGCAGCAGGTCTCCCACCGGTGTTACGCCTTCTCCGCCGCCTCGACGGCGTGGCCGCCGAACTGCTTGCGCAGCGCGGCGATCATCTTCATCTGCGGGGAGTCCTCCTGGCGCGAGGCGAACCGCGCGAACAGCGAGGCGGTGATCGCCGGCAGCGGGACCGCGTTGTCGATGGCGGCCTCCACGGTCCAGCGTCCCTCACCGGAGTCCTGCGCGAAACCCCGGAGCCCGTCCAGGTGCTCGTCCTCGTCCAGGGCGTGCACCGCGAGGTCGAGCAGCCAGGAGCGGATGACGGTGCCCTCCTGCCAGGAGCGGAACACCTCACGGACGTTGTCCACCGAGTCGACCTTCTCCAGCAGCTCCCAGCCCTCGGCGTAGGCCTGCATCATGGCGTACTCGATGCCGTTGTGGACCATCTTCGCGAAGTGCCCGGCGCCGACCTTGCCCGCGTGGACGTAGCCGTACGGACCCTCCGGCTTGAGCGCGTCGAAGACCGGCTTCAGCCGCTCCACGTGCTCCTCGTCGCCGCCGACCATCAGGGCGTACCCGTTCTTCAGGCCCCACACCCCGCCCGAGACGCCCGCGTCGACGAAGCCGATGCCCTTGGCCGCCAGCTCCCCGGCGTGCTTCTCGTCGTCCGTCCAGCGGGAGTTGCCGCCGTCCACGACCACGTCACCCGGCTCGAGCAGGCTCCCCAGTTCGTCGACGACGTGCTGGGTGACGGCGCCGGCCGGCACCATCACCCACACCGCGCGCGGCCTCTCGAGCCGGTCGACCAGGTCGGACAGGTGGTCGACGTCGGAGAGTTCGGGATTGGTGTCGTACCCGATGACGGTGTGGCCGGCGTTGCGGATGCGCTCGCGCATGTTGCCGCCCATCTTGCCGAGCCCAACGAGACCGATCTGCATGTCAGTTCACTTCCTGCGTTCGCGGTAGGCGGCCACCAGCGCGGCCGTGGACGGGTCGAGGCCGGGGACGTCGACGCCTGTGCTGAGGGCGGGCTCGACCCGTTTGGCGAGGACCTTGCCGAGTTCGACGCCCCACTGGTCGAAGGAGTCGATGTTCCAGATCGCACCCTGCACGAACACCTTGTGCTCGTACAGCGCGATCAGCTGGCCGAGCACCGAGGGGGTCAGCTCGGTGGCCAGGATCGTGGTGGTGGGACGGTTGCCCGGGAAGGTGCGGTGCGGCACCTGCTCCTCGGGCACGCCCTCCGCCCGCACCTCCTCCGCGGTCTTGCCGAACGCGAGGGCCTGGCCCTGCGCGAACAGATTGGCCATCAGCAGGTCGTGCTGCGCCCGGAGCGCGTCGCTCAGTTCGGCGGCCGGGCGGGCGAAGCCGATCAGGTCGGCCGGGATGAGCTTCGTCCCCTGGTGGATCAACTGGTAGTAGGCGTGCTGCCCGTTGGTGCCCGGCGTGCCCCACACCACCGGCCCGGTCTGCCAGGTGACGGGGCGGCCCTGGCGGTCCACCGACTTGCCGTTGGACTCCATGTCGAGCTGCTGGAGGTAGGCGGTGAACTTCGACAGGTAGTGCGAGTACGGCAGCACGGCGTGCGACTGGGCGCCGAGGAAGTTGTTGTACCAGACTCCCAGCAAGCCCATCAGCAAGGGGGCGTTGGCCTCCGCGGGGGCGTTGACGAAGTGCTCGTCGACGATCCGGAACCCGTCGAGCATCTCCCGGAAGCGGTCCGGGCCGATGGCGATCATCAGTGACAGGCCGATCGCGGAGTCGTAGGAGTAGCGGCCGCCGACCCAGTCCCAGAACTCGAACATGTTCGCCGTGTCGATGCCGAACTCGGCGACCTTCCCGGCGTTGGTCGACAGGGCGACGAAGTGCTTGGCGACCGCCTTCTCGTCACCGAGGGCGTCGAGCAGCCAGGTGCGCGCCGAGGTGGCGTTGGTGACCGTCTCGATGGTGGTGAAGGTCTTGGACGCGACGATGAACAGCGTCTCGGCCGGGTCCAGGTCCCGGGTGGCCTCGTGCAGGTCGGCGCCGTCCACGTTCGACACGAACCGGACGGTGAGGCCGCGGTCGGTGAAGGCGCGCAGCGCCTCGTACGCCATGGCGGGGCCGAGGTCGGAGCCGCCGATGCCGATGTTGACGACGTTGCGGATGCGCTTGCCGGTGTGACCGGTCCACTCGCCGGAGCGGATCCGGCCGGCGAAGTCGGCCATCCTGTCGAGGACGGCGTGCACGGCCGGGACGACGTTCTCCCCGTCGGCCTCGACCACCGCGTCCCGCGGCGCCCGGAGCGCGGTGTGCAGCACGGCCCGGTCCTCGGTGGTGTTGATCCGCTCCCCACGGAACATGGCGTCACGCAGGCCGAACACATCGGTGGCCTCGGCCAGTTCGATCAGCAGGGCGAGCGTCTCGTCGTTGACGAGGTGCTTGGAGTAGTCGATGCGCAGGTCCCCCACGCGCACGACGTACCGCTGCGCGCGGGACGGGTCGGCGGCGAACAGTTCGCGCAGGTCCGGCTGCGGCAGCGCGTCCGCGCGGTGGTTCTCCAGGGCGGTCCACTCGGAGCGCCGGGTCGGCTCGGGGACGTCAGACATGGGCGGGGATCTCCTCGGTGGCCTCGCCGCGCAGGGCGACGGCGTACATCTCGTCCGCGTCGAGGCGCCTGAGCTCCTCGGCGATGAGTTCGGAGGTGGCGCGGACCTTCAGCGCCAGCCGGCGCGCGGGCTGCCCCGGCAGGGTCAGCGTGGCCAGCGGACCCTCGGGACGGTCGATGACGACCTCGCCGTCCGCGGTGCCCAGCCGGACCGCCGTGACGGCGGGCCCCGCGGTCACCACCCGGTCGACGGTGACCCGCAGCCGTGCCTCCAGCCAGCGCGCCAGCAGCTCGGCGGCCGGGTTGTCGGCCTCGGCCTCCACGGTCGCCGAGGTCACCGTCGCCCGCGCCTGGTCCAGCGCCGCCGCGAGCATGGAGCGCCACAGCGTCAGCCTGGTCCAGGCGAGGTCGGTGTCGCCGGGCGCGTAGGTGCGCCTGTGGGCCTCGAGCACCTCCATGGGGTTCTCGACCGCGTACAGGTCGGTGATCCTGCGCTGGCCCAGCGCGCCCAGCGGGTCCTTCGCCGGGTTCTCGGGCGCGTCCGCCGGCCACCACACCACCACCGGCGCGTCCGGCAGCAGCAGCGGCAGCACCACCGAGTCGGCGTGCTCGGACACCTCGCCGTAGGTCCGCAGCACCACCGTCTCCCCGGTGCCCGCCTCCGAGCCGACCCGGACCTCGGCGTCCAGCCGGGAGCGGGTGCGCTCGCGCGGATTGCGGGCGTGCCGCTTGATCACGACCAGGGTGCGCGAGGGGTGCTCGTGCGAGGCCTCCTCGGCCGCCTTGACCGAGTCGTAGGCGTTCTCCTCGTCCGTGACGATCACCATCGTCAGGACCATGCCCACGGCCGGTGTGCCGAGGGCACGGCGGCCCCGCACCAGCGCCTTGTTGACCTTGCTTGCCGTGGTGTCGGTCAGGTCGATCTTCATGGCCTGCGCCAGCTCCGTCCGTCTCGTGCGAGCATCTCGTCGGCTTCCGCGGGCCCCCAGCTGCCCGAGGTGTACCGCGCCGGCCGGCCGTGCGCCGCCCAGTACTCCTCGATCGGGTCGAGGATCCTCCAGGACTCTTCCACTTCCTGGTGACGGGGGAACAGGTTGGCGTCCCCCAGCAGGACGTCCAGGATGAGCCGCTCGTACGCCTCCGGGCTGGACTCGGTGAACGACTCGCCGTAGGCGAAGTCCATGGTCACGTCCCTCAGCTCCATCGAGGTCCCCGGCACCTTGGAGCCGAACCGGACCGTCATGCCCTCGTCCGGCTGGACCCGGATGACGACCGCGTTCTGCCCCAGCTCCTCGGTGGCGGTGGAGTCGAAGGGGGAGTGCGGAGCCCGCTGGAAGACCACCGCGATCTCGGTGACCCGGCGGCCGAGCCGCTTGCCGGTGCGCAGGTAGAAGGGGACGCCCGCCCAGCGCCGGTTGTCCACCCCGAGCTTGATCGCGGCGTAGGTGTCGGTCCTCGAGGAGGCGTCGATGCCCTCCTCCTCCAGATAGCCGCGCACCTTCGCGCCGCCCTGCCAGGCTCCCTCGTACTGTCCGCGCACCGTGTGCCGGCCCAGGTCGTCCGGGAGCCGCACGGCCCGGAACACCTTCAGCTTCTCGGTCAGCAGCGAGGCCGCGTCGAAGGAGGCCGGTTCCTCCATCGCGGTGAGCGCCATCAGCTGCAGGAGGTGGTTCTGGATGACGTCACGGGCTGCGCCGATGCCGTCGTAGTAGCCCGCGCGGCCACCGATGCCGATGTCCTCCGCCATGGTGATCTGCACGTGGTCCACGAAGGACCGGTTCCAGACCGGTTCGAACATCTGGTTGGCGAAGCGCAGCGCCAGGATGTTCTGGACGGTCTCCTTGCCGAGGTAGTGGTCGATGCGGAAGACCTGTTCCGGCTCGAACACCTCGTGCACGATCGCGTTGAGCTCCCGGGCCGACCTCAGGTCGTGCCCGAACGGTTTCTCGATCACCGCGCGCCGCCAGGATCCCTCGGGGGCGTCGGCCAGCCCGTGCTTCCTCAGCTGCTGGACGACCTTCGGGAAGAACCGCGGCGGTACGGAGAGGTAGAAGGCGTAGTTGCCGCTGGTGCCCCGGGAGGCGTCCAGCTCGTCGACGGCCTTGCGCAGTTGTTCGAACGCGTGGTCGTCGTCGAAGTCGCCGGGCACGAACCGCATGCCCTCGGAGAGCTGCTGCCAGACCTCCTCGCGGAACGGGGTCCGCGCGTGTTCCTTGACGGCGTCGTGCACCACCTGGGCGAAGTCCTGGTCCTCCCAGTCCCGGCGGGCGAACCCCACCAGCGAGAAGCCCGGTGGCAGCAGGCCCCGGTTGGCCAGGTCGTACACGGCCGGCATCAGCTTCTTGCGGGACAGGTCGCCGGTGACCCCGAAGATGACGAGACCGGAGGGGCCCGCCACCCGGGGCAGGCGCCGGTCCCGGGGGTCGCGCAGCGGGTTGGCCCAGTCGGCCGGGGGCGCGGGGAGGGCGGTGAGGGTCTCCTCCCGTTCCTCCGGGGCGTCCGTCGTCGGTTCGGTCGTCTCGTCGGTCATTCCGCGTCAACTCCCTTGCTGTCGAGCGACTTCGTCACCGCGTCGAGCAGCTCGCGCCGGGCGTCCTCGCACGTCGCGGCGCCCTCGTTCGCCGGCTGCCGCACCACCTCGTCGCAGGGTGACGCCCCGCGTACGGAGCCGGATGCGGCCGGTGCCTCCCCACCCAGGGTGTCCTTGTCCGCCGGGTCCTTCACCTCGGCGGACGTCCGGCGCTCACCGGAGAAGACCCTCACGGTTGCTTCACTCACAGTGCTCATCTTCTTTCTCGTGGTCATGGCAACCGTGCGCGGCGGCCGGTGATTCCCCGGCGGCCGCGTCGCCGGGACGGCGCCGCGCGAGGCGGGTGGCCCGCCGCATCACTTCAAGAAGTTCTCGGCTCAAGCAACGTCGATGCCTTCATGTGTTCATGTTTAAAAGTATGACCTTTCCTGTGTCGGGTCCACTCCCGGCAGACGGGGTGTCCTCGGAGCCGGCGGTCCGGCCCTCCTCCCGTGGCATCGGGTACCGCGGAACCGTCATGACCATGCGATCTCCGGCCGGGGCATGCGAAAGAGGGCCCCACGCGCGCGCGGAGCCCTCCTGCCCGGCCGGAAGGGCCGGTGTGGGGGGTGGGATCAGTGCCCGAAGGTGAACCAGTTGACGTTCACGAAGTCCGACGGCTGACCGCTGGTGAAGGTCAGGTAGACGTCGTGGGTGCCCGTCACGCCGCCGATGTTCGCCGGGACGGTCCGCCAGGACTGCCAGCCGCCCGTGTTGCCCACGGCGAAGCTGCCGACGGGCGCGTTGCTCCGGCTGTCCAGACGCACCTCGACCAGCCCGCTGACGCCGGCGCCGGCGCCGCTCGCCACCCGTGCGGAGAACTGCCGGGCCGGGTTCGAGCCGAAGGCGACCCCCTTGAACTGCAGCCAGTCACCGCCTGCCAGCGCGCCCACGTTCCGGCCGCCGCCGGAGTCCGAGGTGTTCTCCGTCATCACGCCGCCCTGGCCGTCGTAGGACTCGGCCTGGATGGTGCCGTAGGCGTCGCGGTTGCCGGGGGCGCCGGGGCCGCCCGGGTCTTCTCCGCCGCCGGAGGCCAACACCTGCACGTAGTCGACGAGCATCGAGTGCCCGGGCCGGGTGCCCGCGTCCGGACCGCCGCCGAAGGCGTCGGGGAAGCCGCCGCCCATCGCCACGTTCAGGATGATGAAGTAGCCGTGGTTCGTCGCGTTCGCCCAGGTCGTCGCGTCGACCTGGTTCTCCCGTACGGTGTGGAAGTTGTTGCCGTCGAGGAAGAAGCGGATCTCCTCGACGCTCGTCGAGCGGTCCCACTCCATCCGGTACGTGTGGAAGCCGGCCTGACAGGTCGTGCCCTGACAGGTGGTCGAACCGCCGATGCCGCTGGTCTCGTTGCACGGGCCGCCCGGCGAGGTGCCGCAGTGCATGGTGGCGAACACGGTGTTGTTGCCCTGCGTGTTCTCCATGATGTCCAGCTCGCCGACGGCGGGCCAGTTCCAGTGGTTGCCCCGGTAGGGGGAGCCCAGCATCCAGAACGCCGGCCAGTAGCCCTTGGCGGCGGCCCCCGTGACGTTCGGCACCTGGATGCGGCCCTCGACGCGGAGCTTGCCGCCGGCCGGGGGCTGGAAGTCGGTGCGGTTGGTCTCGATGCGGCCGGAGGTCCAGTTGCCGGAGGCGTCGCGGCGCGGGGTGATGCGCAGGTTGCCGTTGCCGTCGAGGGAGACGTTCTCCGCGTTGGACGTCATCGTCTCGATCTCGCCGGTGCCCCAGTTGGCGGGGCCGCCCGGGTAGCCCTTGCCGGTCGCGTACCGCCAGTTGGAGGTGTTGACCCCGCTGCCCGCGGGACCGTCGAAGTCGTCGGCGAAGAGCTGGGTCCAGCCCGACGGCGGAGGCGGCGCGGAGGCGTTCGCGGACGAGCCGGCCGCGGTGACGGCGCCCGCCGCGAGGGCGAGCGTGCCGGCGACGGCGAGGAGCGCCCGCCGCAGCGGGCGGGGTCTGCGGGGCGTGCGGGGGGTGCCGGAGGTGTCACTCATGTGGGGATGCCCTCTCGGGTTCGGATGCCTGTGGCGGGAGGTGTGCTCGAGAGCCCGGAACCTCACGTGAGAGCGCTCTCACAGTGACGCCAATGTGCTCCGCGGCACCGGCGCCGTCAAGAGGTGTAACCGGGAAAGTACTTGCAGAGGTGGAGAGTTCAGTTCTCGGATCGAGGCGAATGCGGGCAAGGGGATTCGTGGACGTCGTCCTCCGCTGCCAGGGTTCACCTGCCGGCCCGTGGCGGTCGCTGATCCGCGGGTGGCGGGCGGGGAGGAGCCGGCGCGGTCGCGCCGCGAGTAGGGTCGTCCCGGTTCGTCGTGGTGGGAAGGTGCGGGTGTGAAACTGACGATTCTGGGCGGCGGGGGATTCCGTGTGCCGCTGGTGTACGGGGCGCTGCTCGGGGACCACGCCGAGGGCCGGGTGACCCGTGTCGTCCTGCACGACGTGGACGCCGGGCGGTTGCGCGCGATCGCCCGGGTGCTGGCCGAACAGGCCGCCGGGGCGCCCGACGCGCCCGAGGTGACCGTCACCACCGACCTCGACGAGGCGCTGCGCGGCGCGGCGTTCGTCTTCTCCGCGATCCGTGTGGGCGGCCTCGAAGGCAGGGCGCACGACGAACGGGTCGCCCTCGCCGAGGGCGTGCTCGGCCAGGAGACGGTCGGCGCGGGCGGCATCGCCTACGGTCTGCGCACCGTGCCCGTCGCCGTCGACATCGCCCGGCGGGTGGCCCGCCTCGCCCCCGACGCCTGGGTCATCAACTTCACCAACCCCGCCGGACTGGTCACCGAGGCCATGTCCCGCCACCTCGGCGACCGCGTCATCGGCATCTGCGACTCACCGGTCGGCCTCGGCCGCCGCGTCGCCCGGGTGCTCGGCGCGCGGCCAGGGGAGGCGTGGGTCGACTACGTCGGCCTCAACCACCTCGGCTGGGTCCGCGGTCTGCGGGTCGCCGGCCGCGACGAACTCCCGCGCCTGCTCGCCGACCCCGTCCTGCTCGGCTCCTTCGAGGAGGGCAGGCTCTTCGGCGCCGACTGGCTGCGCTCCCTGGGCGCGATCCCCAACGAGTACCTGCACTACTACTACTTCAGCCGTGAGGCCGTGCGGGCCTACCAGCAGGCGGACCGGACCCGGGGCGCGTTCCTCCACGACCAGCAGGCACGGTTCTACGCCGGGGTGGCCGAGCCCGGCGTCCCCGCCCTGGAGCTGTGGAACCGCACCCGCGCCGAACGCGAGGCCACCTACATGGCCGAGAACCGGCAGACGGCGGGAGCGGGCGAACGGGAGGAGGAGGACCTGTCCGGCGGCTACGAGGACGTGGCGCTCGCCCTGATGCGGGCGATCGCCCGCGACGAACGCGCCACACTGATCCTCAACGTCCGCAACCGCGGCACCCTGTCACCCCTGGACGGGGACGCCGTCATCGAGGTTCCCTGTCTGGTGGACGCCAGTGGCGCGCACCCCGTCTCCGTCGACCCGCTGCCCGGCCACGCCACCGGTCTGGTCTGCGCCGTGAAGGCTGTCGAGCGCGAGGTGCTCGACGCCGCCCGGTCGGGTTCCCGCGCGACGGCCGTCAAGGCGTTCGCGCTGCATCCGCTCGTCGACTCCGTGAACGTGGCCCGCCGTCTCGTCGACGGCTACACCGCCGTCCACCCCGGCCTCGCCTACCTCGGATAGCGGGCGGGCACGGCTTCGGGCCGGCCGGTCGCCCCCCGTGACAGCGGCCGGCCGACCCGAGCCCCCCGTTCCCCCGTGCTTCCCCCGGCGGCTTCCCCAAGCCGCCCTCACCATCAAGAGCACGCACCCCGGCCCCTGATACACCCCCGGCGGAAATTTCTTCCGGAGAATTCCTACGCGGGGGCTCCGGTCGCCGTCCGCGGCTCCACGGACGGCGCCGGAGCCGGTACGGCCCCCAGCGTGTCCGCGTCGGCCCGCTGCGGCGGCAGGGGCACCGGCAGCAGCGGACGCGGGCCCGACACCACCGTGTAGTCCCGGCCCAGGAACGGCGGCGTCAGCTCGCCGGGGTCCTCGCCGAGCGCCAGCCGGACGGCGGCCCACGGGACGTTCACCCCGCACAGCGCCAGCTGGTGCAGCCCGCCCGCCGGACGGGTGTTGACGTCCATGAGCACGGGCCGCCCGTCCAGCATCCGGAACTGGATGTTGGACAGGTGGTGCAGTCCGAAGCCCTCCGCGATCAGCCGGGCCGGCTCCAGCCACTGCTCGTGCAGCGTGAAGCCCCTGCGCCGGCCGTTCTTGGTGCGTCCCACCGCCAGCCGGACCCGGTTGTCGGTGCCGGTGAGGCAGTCCACCGACACCTCGGGCTGCTCCAGCCGGGGCATCACCAGCCAGTCCACCGGCTGGTCGGCCTCCCGCAGGGCGTCCAGCACCGTGCCGAGCGGCACGTACGGGCTCGGGAAGCCGCTCAGCTGGGCGAGCGAGAAGGGCGCGCGGGTGATCACGCGGAAGCCCACCCCGCCCGCGCCGGAGGCGGGCTTGAAGCAGGCCCGGTACCCGCGCGCCTCCAACTCCTCCACCGCCGTGACGAGTTCGTCCGCGGTACGGACCCGCCACCACGGCGGCACGGGCACCCCGACCGCCTGGACCGCCTCGTAGGCGATCACCTTGTCGTGGAACACGGCCACCGCCTCGGGCGGCGGCGCCAGCAGCGCCGTACCGACCGCCTCGAACTCGGCGCGGTGCGCGACGATCGCGGCCTGGTGCAGCCGGGGCACGAACACGTCGATGCCGCGCCGCTCGCACTGGGCGAGCGCGTACTCGACGTACGCCGCCGGGGACAGCCCCTCGGGTTCCGGTTCGGCGGTGTCGGCGGCGGCCGGCACGGGGGAGTCGGGGTCGCCGTGGGTGGCGTGGATCTCGACGGCCCGGCCGTCGGGATTCCTGCGCAGCTGATCCATGAAGAACACGTTCTCCGCGTACGTGCGGTTGAGCCAGACGCGTACGCGAGAGAGCATGCGGGCCGCCTTTCGGGGTTCGCGGGCAGGGCTCGGCGGCCCGTTGCCCGGGCAGGAGTGCGGAGGGTCACCGAACCGCCCTGCGGAAGGATGTTTCACGGCGGTGGTGTCGGGGCAGATCATACGGCTTCGCGGGTTGTTCCCGTACCACACGCGGAGGGCGGGCCACGCTTGCCCTGGCGAAGCCGATGTGATCTCGTGATGGCGGGTGCGACGGCCGAAGGAGCGACGGGTGATGTCGGGGACAGGCGGCGGACAGCTGTGGGCCATCAGCGACCTGCACATCGGCTACGCCGAGAACCGTGCCCTGGTCGACGGCATGCGGCCCGAGTCGGACGGGGACTGGCTGCTCGTGGCCGGTGACGTCGCGGAGACCGTGGAGGACGTCCACTGGGCCCTCAAGACCCTGGCCGGCCGGTTCGCCAAGGTCGTCTGGGTGCCCGGCAACCACGAGCTGTGGACCCACCCGAGCGACCCGGTCACCCTGCGCGGCGTCGCCCGCTACGACCACCTGGTCGAACGGTGCCGCGACCTCGGGGTGATCACGCCCGAGGACCCCTACCCCGTCTGGGACGGCCCCGGCGGCCCGGTCGTCGTCGCGCCGCTGTTCCTGCTGTACGACTACTCGTTCCTGCCTCCCGGGTGCGCCACCAAGGACGAAGGGCTGGAGTACGCGCACGGCACCGGGGTCGTCTGCACCGACGAGCAGCTGCTGCACCCCGACCCGTACCCGAGCCGGGAGGCCTGGTGCCGGGCCCGGGTCGCCGAGACCGAACGCCGGCTGGCCGAGGTGCCGGACGGACCGCCGCTGGTCCTGGTCAACCACTGGCCGCTGCACCGCCATCCGACGGACGTGCTGTGGTACCCCGAGTTCGCCATGTGGTGCGGCACCGCGCTCACCGACGACTGGCACCGGCGGTTCCCCGTCCACACCATGGTCTACGGCCATCTGCACATCCCCCGGACCACCCGGCAGGACGGTGTCCGCTTCGAGGAGGTGTCGGTGGGCTATCCGCGAGAATGGCGCAAGCGGGCGCAGCCGCCGGGGCGGCTGCGCCGGATCGTGCCGGGGGAGGACGAGGGACGATGATCGAGGAGTTGCTGCCGCAGACGGTGGTCGCCGTCGAGGCCTACGGCGACGAGGGCGTGGACGCTCCGCTGTATCCCGAGGAGGAGGCGCTGCTCGAGCGCGCCGTCCCCAAGCGCCGCCGGGAGTTCACCGCCGTACGCTCCTGCGCCCGCCGCGCCATGGACAAGCTGGGCGTGCCCGCGCGGCCGGTGCTGCCCGGCGAGCGGGGCGCCCCCGTCTGGCCGGACGGGCTGGCCGGCAGCATGACCCACTGCCAGGGCTACTGCGCCGCCGCCCTGGTGCGCGCCGCCGACCTGGCGTCCCTCGGCATCGACGCGGAGCCCCACGCTCCGCTGCCCGGGGGCGTCCTGTCCTCCGTGGCGCTGCCGCAGGAGGCGGCGCGGATCGGCGGACTGGCCGAGGAGCTGCCCGCCGTGCACTGGGACCGGCTGCTGTTCAGCGCCAAGGAGTCCGTCTACAAGGCGTGGTTCCCGCTCACCGGGAAGTGGCTGGACTTCCTGGAGGCCGACCTCGACCTCTTCGCCGACCCCGGCGAGCACACCCGCGGCGGCTTCCGGGCCACCCTCCTCGTCCCCGGCCCACGCGTGGGCGGCCAGGAGGTCGGCCACTTCACCGGACGCTGGACCACCGGGGGAGGCCTGGTCGCGACGGCGGTCGCCGTCCCGCACGGCTGAGCGGGACGGCGACCGCCGTCGCGGGCGGGACACCGCCGGCTACGGCTCGGGGTGCCAGTCGCGCAGCATCCGGAAGAACGCCTCCTCGTTGCCGGTCAGGCCCGCCCGGGCCAGGGCGGCCTCCGCTTCGGCGAGCACGGAGGGCGGCACCATCGGGGGTCCGGGAGGCCCCGGCGGACCCGGCCGGGTGTCGAGGGCGGCGCGCACCGTGTGCAGCAGTCGCAGGTAGGCCTGGACGGCGGTGCGCTCGCGGTCGGTCAGTACGGCGGCGGACATCGCTCGGTTCTCCCCGTGTCGCGGTCGGTGACGGTTCACCTCCAGCTTGCCGCCACCCACTGACAATCGGACGTCGCCCCGGTGCGGTCCGTCCGCACGGCGGACCCACGCGCCTCAGCCCTGCGGCCCCAGATACCCCAGGGACGCCTCGATCCGCCCCGCCAGCCGGTCCCGCCGCACCGGCCCGCGCAGCGACGAACCGGCCAGCCGGGTGCGGCACTTGCTGGCCAGCAACAGGCCGAAGGCCTCGGCCTCCTTCTCCTCGGCGAAGTCGAACCGGGTGCGCGCGGCGACCTTCAGGACGGTCGCCCGCAGGGTGTCCTCGTCGAGGGCGTGACCCAGCAGGCGCGTCGCCACCTCGGCCCCTCGGACGTGGTGGCGACCGCGGTGGCCGGCCTGCATGTGCCACAACTCGTGCCCCAGGATCACCAGCTGGTGGTCCGGCGCCGTGCGTTCCTCGATCACGACGAGGTCCTGGTCCGCCATGTCGAGCCACAGCCCGCTCGCCGTGCCGGGCGGGAAGACCGCCGTGCGGAACAGCACGGGACGGCCGCGGCGCCTGCTCGTCGCCTCGCACAGAGCCGCGTACAGATCGGCGGGCCGCGCCGGGACGGGAAGCGTCAGCTCCGCCAACAACTCGCCGCACAGGCGGCGCATCTCCCTGCCGATGCCCACTGTTCTCCCCGGGTCAGGCCTTGGGCCGCTGGACACTCTCCAGGAGCATGTCCAGCCACTCCGCCACCTTGTCGCGGTGCTGGTCGGTGGGCAGCTGGGCGGCCCGCCAGGCGATCCCGCGCACCCCGTGGTCCTGCAGCAGCCGCTCCAGAGGGTCGTCGGCCGGCGCGCCCGCCGCCCGCTCCCGGTCCGCGAGTTTCTGCAGCAGCTCCTGCTCGGTGTGCTGGAGCGCGCCCGCGAGTGCCTCGGGGTCCTCGGCGGTGAGGAAACCGGCGTGCACCCGGAAGAACCGCTGGATGGCGTCGCAGTGCTCCATGGTCGGCCGCCGGTCGCCGTTGATCAGCGCGCCGGCCTGCTGCCGGGACATGCCCGCGCCGTCGGCGATCTCCTGTTGCGTGTACTTGCGGCCGTTCGGCTTCAACCGGGTGCGGCGCAGCAGGTCCAGCCGCTGCACGAACCGTGCCTGCACATCGGGCTCGCCCGCGGGCCGGCCGGCCAGCAGCGCCTTGACCACGGACTCCGGGACCCCGGAGGCGGCGGACAGCCGGCCGACGTCGAAGACCTCGGCGTGCGCCACGCCGAGCCGGTCGGCGAGTGCGGTGACGCGGGCGACGACGGCCGGCAGCGCGGTCGTCGGCACGGCGTCCGGACCCTCGAAGCCACCCGTCACCGAAAGATCTCCTAGGTCTCTCACAGGCTTCTCACAGACGATTGCCGTGAACTTCACGGAGACTAGCCGTTGCCTCGAACCCACATCCAGGTCTCGCCACAACTGTGGCCAATTTCAGCCGTCAACCGGCATGGAATGCCACGATAGTTGACATACCTCGTGTGCGGGCAGCAGGATCGGGGCGCCGCGTCAGGGCCGCACAGGCAAGAGGGGTGACCTCCCGATGGCACATCAGGCAGGAGGGCAGCGGCCGGCACCGCGGCCCGTCCCCGGGACTCCCGAGGCCCAGGCCTACCTCCAGGACTACGCCGTACTCCTGGAGGCGGTCCCCTTCCCCTCCCTGGTGGTCGACCACCGCTGGGACGTGCTGCTCGCCAACACCGCTTTCCGGACACTTTTCCAGGGCGTCGAACCGCACCCCACGGCCCTGCCCTCCGACAACTTCCTCCGGTTCGTCCTCTTCCACCCGGACGCGGCCACACTGCTCGGCGACCACGAGTCGAGCTGGTGCCTGCCGATGCTGGCCCACTTCGCCGAGACCGTCGAGCGGTACGGCCACGACCACGGGCTGCAGGCCATCCGCCGCGACATCGCCCAGGATCCCCTCATGGACGCCGCCTACCGGCACGGACTGCCGCACTGGCTGCGGGCCGTCGGCGAGCGGGCCGCCGAACCCGACGGCGCCGTACGGCCGCTGCTCCACCCCGACCCGCGCTGGGGCGCCACGGACTGCCGGATCGTCGCGGAGACGACCCCGGCCCTCCGGGACATGGACTGCACCCGGCTGACGCTGGTCCTGCGCGAGGCACGCCGCACCCCGTCCGGGGGACGCGGGTCCCGACGCGCCGCCTCCCACCTGCGGGTGGTCCACTCGGCCGACTGAGGCGGCCCTTCGCCGACGAGGTCGGCACTCTTCCCCGCGCCAGTGACGTGGGACACGGTACTGGCGTGAGCGAGCCGCTGACCTGCGACGCCGTGGTGGCGGGCGCCGGGATGACGGGCGCCGCCTGCGCTCTGTACGCGGCCCGGGCGGGCCTCGCCGTGACCGTGGTGGACCGGGGCCCCGCGGCCGGCGGCACGACCGGCGCGGGCGAGGGGAACCTCCTCGTCTCCGACAAGGCGCCCGGCCCCGGCCTCGCCCTGCTGGTCCCACCGGCTGTGGGCGCGGGTGGACAGGAGCTGGGCGGGCCGGCCGAGTACGAGGCCAAGGGCGGACTCGTCGTCGCCGAGACCGTTCCCGGCCCGGCGGCGAAGGCACCCCCATCGGCGGCGACGGCTGCATGGTCGACAAGAACGCCTCACCCGACCCGCCGCTCGACCAGCCGGAAGAGGACCGGGAGGACGAAGCCGAGCGGACCGAGCAGCAGGATCCCGGTCCACATGCCGGGGATCGCGAAGGAACGCTGGAACTGCGCGACGGCGAAGCCGAGGCCGTTGCCGGCGGCGAACATCTCGCTGATCACCATCAGGATGATGCCGCTCGACAGCGCCTGCCGCAGGCCCGCTGTTCCCCCCGGTCCCCGTCGAGCCGCGTCGGCGCCTCGGGGAGCGGGTAACGGCGGTGCACGCACCGGCCGTCGAGCACGACCGGAGTCCCGTCGCCCTCGGTCCGGTGGAGCACGAGCGGCTCCCCGAGCACCGTCCGGCCGAGCAGCTCCCGGCCCACCTCGTGACTGTGGGCGGCGACGTACCACTGGTTCCTGGCGAAGGCGGTGAGGTGCGGCATCGGTGCGGCTCCCGTCATCCCTCGACCATCCCTCGACGTCATGTCGCCACCACCATGACGACGCCGCGTCCGTCCCGGCAACGGCGCTTCCGCCGGACGGAACCCCCGCGAGGTTACCCGTGCGTTCCGCACATCGGAGTGATGACAGCGGTGACTGTGCCGGGCGGTACGCCGCGTGACACTGTCGTCCCCGTCAGCAATCGGTGGGAGGGAGACGGCGTGAACAAGGGCTATGCCGTGTACTGCGACGCGGACCCGTGTTTCTACGACGCTCCGCACCGCACCGTCTCCCCGGCCGGCGCCGGGAACTCCCGGTACGCCGCGGCCTCGTGGCCCGTCCCGCAGGGGTGGCGGCGCAACGAGAGCGGGGACTGGCTCGCCCTGCGTCCGGTCGACGCCGAACTGCCCGACCAGGGGTGGAAGATCCACGTCTCCGCCTGTCTCGACAACGCCGAGTCGGTGCTCGAGCGCGTGTGGCGGCACTGTGTCGCCGGCGGCACGGCCTTCAAGTTCGTCCCCAGCCGCTACCTGCTGCACCAGCGCAACGCCAAGTACGCGGACCGGGCGGGCAGCGGCAAGTTCATCACCGTGTACCCGGCGGACGAGGCGCGGTTCGAACGGCTCACGGGCGAGCTGTCGGAGCTGCTGGCGGGCGAGCCCGGACCGTACATCCTGAGCGATCTGCGGCTCGGCGAGGGACCCGTGCACGTCCGGTACGGCGGCTTCACCCGGCGCGACTGCTACGACGCGCAAGGGGAGTTGCGGCCGGCCGTGACCGGTCCCGACGGCGTGCTGGTGCCCGACCTGCGCGGTCCCGTCTTCCGCATACCGGACTGGGTGGATCCGCCCGCCTTCCTGCGCCCGCACCTGAAGGCCCGGGAAGCGCTGACCGTGGGCGACCTGCCCTACACCGTCGAGTCGGCACTGCACTTCTCCAACGGCGGCGGTGTCTACCTCGCCCGCGACTCCCGCACCGGGGAGCGGGTGGTCCTCAAGGAGGCCCGTCCGCACGCCGGTCTGGCGGCCGACGGCGCGGACGCGGTGACCAGGCTGCACCGCGAACGCCGGGCGCTGGAACTGCTGTCCGGCCTCGACTGCACACCCGAGGTGCTCGACCACCTGACGGTCGGGGAGCACCACTTCCTGGTGCTGGAGCACATCGACGGCAAGCCGCTCAACACGTTCTTCGCCCGTCGTCACCCGCTCATCGAGGCCGACCCGAGCGAGGAGCGGCTGGCCGAGTACACCGCCTGGGCGCTCGACGTCCACGCGCGGGTGGAACGCGCCGTCGAGGCCGTCCACGCCCGCGGCGTGGTCTTCAACGACCTGCACCTGTTCAACATCATGATCCGTGAGGACGACAGCGTCGCCCTGCTGGACTTCGAGGCGGCCCACCGGGTCGACGAGGCCGGCCGGCAGACCGTCGCCAACCCGGGGTTCGTGGCGCCGCCCGACCGGCGGGGCGTCGCGGTGGACCGGTACGCACTGGCCTGTCTGCGGCTCGCGCTGTTCCTCCCGCTCACCAGTCTGCTGGCGCTGGACCGGCGCAAGGCGGCCCATCTCGCCGATGTGGTGGCCCGGCACTTCCCGGTGGACCGGGCCTTCCTGGACGCGGCGGTCGACGAGATCACGGGCGCGGCCACCGTCTCCACCGGCGCCCCGACGGCGCGACGGGCGGACGGGCCGGTGGTGCCGGTCCGTCCGGACGACTGGCCCCGCAGCCGGGACTCGATGGCCGCGGCCATCCGCGCGTCGGCGACACCGTCCCGTACCGACCGCCTCTTCCCCGGCGACATCGCGCAGTTCGCCACCGCCGGCGGCGGACTGGCCTTCGGCCACGGCGCGGCGGGAGTGCTGTACGCCCTGGCCGAGAGCGGGGCGGGACGGGACGAGGACGGGGAGCAGTGGCTGCTGGAGCGGACCAAGCAACCGCCCTCGGGCATGCCGCCCGGTTTCCACGACGGTCTCGCCGGCCTCGCCTGGACGCTGGAGCACCTCGGCCACCGCGACCGCGCCCTCGACCTCGCGGAGCTGCTCCTCGACCAGTCCTTCGACCGGCTGGCCCCGGACCTGCACAGCGGCACCGCCGGAGTGGGCCTGGCCCTGGACTCGCTGGCCGCGGCCACCGGGGAGACCGCCCTGCGCGCGGCGGCCCGGCGCTGCGCCGAGCTGACCGCCCGGGGCGGGCCGACGGCCGGGGACGGGAGCACCGGCCGGGGCCGCGCGGGGCTGCTGCACGGCGCGGCGGGACGCGCCCTGCTCTTCCTGCGGCTGTACGAACGCGACCGGGACCCCGCCCTGCTCGACCTCGCGCGGGACGCGCTGCGCCAGGACCTCTCCCGCTGCGTCCGCGGCGCGGGCGGCGCGCTGCAGGTCGACGAGGGCTGGCGGACCATGCCCTACCTGGGCGCGGGCAGCGTGGGCATCGGCATGGTGCTCGACGACTACCTGGCGCACCGGGAGGACGAGGAGTTCGCGCGGGCGAGAGGCGAGATCGTGGCCGCGGCGCAGGCCATGTTCTACGCCCAGCCGGGCCTGTACCGGGGCGTGGCCGGGATGGTGCTGTACCTCGGCCGCACGACGGCCGACGTGCCCGGCACCGGTCCGCGGGCCGTCCGGCGCCAGCTGGACGCGCTGTCCTGGCACGCCATGTCCTACCGCGACCGGCTCGCCTTCCCCGGTGAGCAGATGATGCGCCTGTCCATGGACCTCTCCACCGGAACGGCGGGGTGCCTGCTGGCCGTCGCCTCCGTCCACGGCGCCCGGTCCGCAGGGCTGCCGTTCCTCCCGCCGCCGCGCACGCGGGCGCGGCCCCATGACTCGGCCCCTTCCGGGGTCGTGATGCAAGAGAACCCGTTGTCCTACGAAGGGAAGATGTCATGAACCTGTTCGACCTGCAGTCGATGGAGACCCCGAAGGAAGAGGCCATGGGGGACGTCGAGACCGGCAGCCGCGCGAGCCTGCTGCTCTGCGGCGACAGCAGCCTGAGCATCACCACCTGCAACTGACACCGGTGCTGATCGCCGGGGCGGCGTGCTGAGTCACGTCGCCCGGCTCCGGCGCCCCGGGTTCCGGCCCGGGGCGCCGGAGCACGTTCCGGCGGGCGCCCGGCGGGCCGGACGGTACGCGGTCACGGTGGACGGACGGAAGGAGGCCGGCCGGTGCTGACGACCGGGTCCCGGGCACGGCGGGCGGGCAGGACGCGGGGCGGAGCCGACGGCGCGGAGCCGGGGCGCGCGCCCGAAGTACTGGTGCTGCTGTGCTCGGTCGGGGCGGCCGTGGCGACGGTGGCCCAGCCCTTCGCCCTCGGCCGCGCACTGGATCTGCTCCTGCGCGACGGCGGGACCGGCGGCGCCGCGGGACGCTGGCTGGCGCTGAGCGCCGCGCTGCTCGTCGGCGAACTGCTGCTCGACAGCCTCACCTCCCTGTTCACCGGCCGCTGCAACGCCGTGTGGACGGCGTCCCTCCGCACCCGTGCCTTCGACGGTCTGCTGCGCGCCGTACCGGACCGCGCGCGGCCCTTCACCCCGGGGGACGTCGGGACCCGCCTGACCCTCAACGCCGCCGACGCGGGCGGCGCCCCGGCGGCCCGGGCGGCGCTGGCGGCGTCGATGGTCACGCCGCTGGGCGCGCTCGCGGCGCTGGCCCTCGTCGACGTGTGGGTGGCGGCC
Organism: Streptomyces sp. 12E; assembly: GCF_055633275.1. Taxonomy (NCBI): domain Bacteria; kingdom Bacillati; phylum Actinomycetota; class Actinomycetes; order Kitasatosporales; family Streptomycetaceae; genus Streptomyces; species Streptomyces sp. 12E. The sequence goes on from NZ_JBVNCJ010000001.1 coordinate 6,459,142, forward strand.
TGCGTGCTGGCCGGACTGCCCGCCCTGGCGCTGGTGCTGCGGACCTTCGCCCGCGACACCGGCGCCTCGGTGGCCGCCTACCAGGACGCGCAGGCACAGATCGCGTCCCGGCTGCTGGAGGCCCTGGAGGGCGCGGCGACGATCGCCGCCGCGGGGACCGGAGCCCGGGAGCGAGCGCGCGTGCTGGACCCGTTGACGCGACTCGCCGCCCTGGGCCGGCACATGTGGGCGCTGCACGGACGGGCCCTGGGCCGCAGCGGTGTCCTGGTCCCCCTGCTCACCCTGGCCGCCACGGCCGTCGGCGGTCTGCGCCTCGCGTCGGGCGCCCTGAGCGTGGGCGAGTTGCTCGCCGTGTGCCGGTACGCGCAGCTGACGGCCGGCGTCGGCGGCGCCGCGTCCCTGCTGGGCGCGGTGGTGCGGGGCCGCGAGGCGCGGAACCGGACCCTGGCCCTGGCGCGCGTGCCCGCGCTGGCCCACGGGACGCGGCGGCTTCCCCCGGCCGGACCGGGTGAACTCGAACTGCGCGGCGTGCGGGTGGTGCGCGACGGCAGGCAGGTCCTGCGCGCCGACGGTGTGCGGGTGCCGGGCGGCGCCACCGCCGCGGTGGTCGGCCGCAGCGGAGCGGGAAAGTCCGTCCTGGCCGCCGTGGCGGGGCGGCTGACCGACCCCGACGAGGGACAGGTGCTGCTGGACGGCGTCCCCCTCGACCGGCTGACCCGACAGGCGCTGCGCACCGAGGTCGCCTACGCCTTCGAGCGTCCGGCGCCGACCGCGGGCACGGTCGCCCAGATGGTCGCCGCCGGCCCCCGGAAGGTGTCGCCCGAGCAGATCAGGGAGGCCTGCCGGGCCGCGGGCGCCGACGGCTTCGTCCGCCGGCTGCCGAGCGGTTACGACACCCCGCTGTCCGCGGCGCCGCTCTCGGGCGGCGAGTACCAGCGCCTCGGGCTCGCCCGGGCGTTCGCGCACGCCGGACGGCTGCTGATCATGGACGACGCGACGTCCAGCCTGGACACCGCCACGGAGCACGAGGTGGACCGGGCGCTGCGCCACTCGGTGCGGCCCGGAACCAGGCTGATCGTGGCGCACCGCCCGTCGGTGGCGGCCCGGGCGGACCTGGTGATCTGGCTGGAGGACGGGGGAGTGCGGGCCGTGGCGCCCCATCGCGAGCTGTGGGAGACGGCCGATTACCGGGCGGTCTTCGGGGCCGGTGGCACCGGGGCCTCGGCGCCGGGCGCGGGCACCGCGCGCCGGGCCGAGCCCGAGGAGGCACGGCCGTGACGCGCGCCGCGGAGACGGACGACGGGTCCGGGGCGCTGCGTCGCGTCGCGCCGCCCGCCCGTCGGTTCCTCGCCCGCCGCACAGGGGTGCTGGCGCGGCTCGCGCTCTGGTCGCTGGCCGAGACCGGACAGGCGTTCCTCGTGGGCTACGGCGTCGCCCGGGCCGTCGACCGGGGGTTCCTCGCAGGTGACGTGCGCCGGGGGCTGCTGTGGCTCGCGATCGCGCTGGTCGCCGTACTGTTCGGCGCCCCGGTGATCCGGGGCGTGTTCACCCAGCTGGCCGGGCTGACGGAGCCGCTGCGCGACGGCCTGGCGCGGCGCGCGGTCGACCGGTCCCTGGCCGGGGCCCTTCGGGGCGGGGCCGGCGGGACGGACCGGGCGGCCGTCTCCCGGCTGACGAATCAGGTCGAGATCGCCCGGGACAGCTTCGCCGGCCTCGTCCTGACCCTGCGGTCCTTCGTCTTCACCGCCGCCGGAGCGCTGCTGGGCCTGCTGTCGCTGCACCCCGCCCTCCTGGTGGTGGTGCTGCCACCGCTGACGGGCGGTCTGCTGCTGTTCCTGGCGACGCTGCGGCCCATGGCGGCGGCCCAGCGGCGCGCCCTGGCGGCCGACGAGGCGCTGGGCGACCACGCGGCCCGGTCACGGGCGGCGCTCCGGGACCTGACGGCCTGCGGAACCGGGCCCGGCGCGGCGCGGCGCGGCGCGGAGCTGGTCGAGGGGGCCGCCGCGGCGGCCCGTGCCCTGGCCGGCTGGGCGGCGGTGCGCACGGCGGCGCTCGGCGTCGCGGGTCAGCTGCCCGTCCTGGCGCTGCTGCTGGCGGTGCCGTGGCTGCGCGGGCGGGGAGTGACGGCGGGCGCGCTGCTGGGGGCTTTCACCTACCTCGTCCAGTCGCTGCTGCCCGCCCTGCACACGCTGATGACAGCGCTCGGCGCGGCGGGGGCCCGGCTGCTGGTCGTCCTCGACCGGATCATCGGCCCGGAGCCGGAGCCGGAGCCGGTGAAGGCGAAGGCGGTCGGGCACCACGCGGGGCCGAAGCCCGCGTACCCGGCCGCGCGCCGTCCGGGCGCCGGCACCACCGGCGTCGGCGCCCGGTCACCGGTGCGCGGGGGACCGGCCGCGGCGGTGGAGCTGCGGTCCGTGACCCTGGCCTACGGCGCCCGCGCGCAGCCGGTCCTCGACTCACTCGACCTGCGCGTCGCCCCGGGCGAGCGCCTCGCCGTCGTCGGACCGAGCGGCATCGGCAAGTCGACGCTCACCCGCCTGGTCGCGGGGACGCTCGCGCCGAGCGGCGGCGAGGTGCGGGTGGCCGGACGGGAGGTGACCGGGCGCGCCCCCGCCGAACTCGCCGCGCTACGGGTGCTGGTGCCCCAGGAGGCGTACGTCTTCTCCGGGACCGTGGGGGACAACCTCGCGTACCTGCGTCCGGACGCGGACCGCGCGGACCTCGACGCCGCCGTCGGGGCCCTCGGCCTGCGGCCGCTGGTCGACCGCCTGGGCGGGCTCGACGCCCTGGTGCGGCCCGCCGACCTGTCCCCGGGCGAGCGGCAGCTCGTCGCACTCGCACGCGCCTACCTGTCCCCCGCGCCCCTGCTGCTGCTCGACGAGGCCACCTGCCATCTCGACCCGGCGTCCGAGGCGCGCGCGGAGGAGGCCCTCGCGCGGCGCCGGGGAACGCTGCTGGTGGTGGCGCACCGCCTGTCGTCGGCCGTCCGCGCCGACCGGGTCCTGGTGCTGGACGGGACGCGGGCGGTGTGCGGCACGCACGAGGAGGTGCTGGAACGCTCACCGCTCTACCGCGACCTGACGGGCCACTGGAACGGCGGCCCGCCCCGGAGGCCCTGACCGGGGCCGGCCCTCCGGGGCGGGTTCACCGCAGGTCCGTCACGTCCATCCGGCGTTCTGGACGATGCGTATCGCGTCGACCCGGTTGCGGGCGCCCACCTTCCGTATCGCCGTGGCCATGTAGTTGCGGACGGTCCCCCGGGACAGGTGCAGACGGGCCGCGATCTCGGCCATCGGCGCCCCCTGGGAGGCGAGGGACAGCACGCTCAGCTCGCGGGTGGTCAACGGCATCTCCGCACCCTCCAGCAGGGCGACCGTGAGCGTCTGGTCGAGGAAACGTTCCCCCTTGGCGACCGTGTGCACCGCCGTGATCAGCCCGCGCGCCGGGGCGTTCTTGTCGACCAGCCCGAGCGCACCGCCGTCGAACGCTCGACGGAGGATCCCCGGCCGCTTGGCGGTCGTCAGGACGACGAGCCGGTCTCCGCACCGCGCCCGGAAGGAGGCGCCGTGCGTCTGCCCAGGCCCCCACAGGCAGTCACCGTCCACGACCCACACGTCCGTCGGCAACGCGTCGTGATCCGGCAGGCCGGCGCCGGGTGACATGGACGAGACCTCCAGCGCGGCATCGGATCTGAGCAGTTGCACCAGTGCCGATCGCAACAGTTCCTCGTCGTGCACCACGACAGTACGAACCATCTCCCCCACCTCATGTCAGTGGCTGCGTCCAGGGTGACCGGCCACACACTTCCCCCAAGCCAGGGGGCGTGTGCCCTGATCCGTCCCGGAAGAACACAACACGTACGCACGTGCGAACCGCACCGGACGCAATCCGCCGCTCCCGGCGCCCCTCGGGGAACGGGAACGGCCGCGCCCGCCCGGCCGAAAACGGCGGAGCCGCACGTCCTCCGGGGGGCGGCGCCCGCCCGCGCGGAACGCGGCAGCCGGCCCCCGCGCCCACGCCGGCGGACCCGTTGTCCTGGTTACGGCGGCACATCGCCGGTCCGGGCGGCCGTACCGCGCCGGACGAGAGGCGCCGGACGGCGGGCCCGCACCGTCCGGGACGCGGCCGAAAACAGCCGTCGCCCAATCTGGCGCGAATCCCACCACCCGTCCGCCCGGACCGCGCTGCCCACCGCTTCCCCGCCAACTCGGCCCGGAGCAGGGGACGGTGGATTGTCGGTGGGGGCCCCTAGTCTTTCGACCGTCGTCACAGCGAGGCACGCCGATCAGGCCGTTGCCGGACGGGCTGTGCCGAATTCCGAGTGGTGGGAGAGGCGAGTACCCCATGGGTTGGCTGGCAGCGGGCGACACGTACGAGGTCGCTCTGGTGGAGGGCGGGGTGGTGGCCCGGCCCCGGTCCGCCGCGGCGGAGCCCTCGGCCGGGGCGTCCCCGGCAGGGCGGACGAGGACCCTGCCGGAGGAGATACGGGACCGTCCCGAAGTACGGGAACTGCAGCGGTTCGCCGAGTGGCTGGAGCGGCACGCGGCCGAGTGCGCCGCACAGGTCGACGCCTGGATGGTGTCCTCGCTGCCGGTGCCGACCGGTCTGCTGGCCCGGCTCTGGCCCGACGAGGCATGGCGGTCCGCGCTGCGCGACATCGTCGTCGTCGGCGACGGCCCCGGTGAGACCGGCTTCCTGCGGGACGCGGACGGCTCGGGTGAGCTGCGGGTGGTCGACCTCGACGGCGAGACCGTCCGCCTGGCACCCCGCACGGTGACCATGCCCCATCCCGTCCTCCTCCCGGACCTGGAGGAACTGCGGACGTTCGCCGCCGAGCTGGGCGTGACGCAGGGCGTCGAGCAGATCCACCGCGCCACCTGGCACAAGCCCGCCGACCTCGACGGGTCCGCCGACTCGGTCCGCGAGTTCGCCGGCGCCGAGTACCGCTCGTGGTTCCACCTCTCCTCCCGCATCACGTCCCTCGGCTACAAGGTCTCCGGCAGCAGCGCCGTCGACCGGATCCTGGACGGCGGGCGCGTCGTCACCGCATCGGTCGGCATGAGCGATCCCTACACCGAGGAGAAGGCCTGGACCGGAGACCTCAGCTGGAGCGACGAGGACGGCCACCGCAGCCTGCCGCTGACCGAAGTCGGCCCCGTCGCCTGGTCCGAGGGCATGCGCATGGCCGCGGCCCTGCACGCGGGCCGCACCGTGACCGAGGACGGCGCCGCGTGAACGACACGACGGCGGCGCACACCCAGGAAGGGCACACGCTCATGAACGACCCGGCGACACGGCACACCGCGCCGGCGGACCCGGAGGAACTGCTGCGCGCCGGTGCGGTGCTGCCGCCGGGCACCAGCGGGGCGGGCGACCGGGCCGTGCCCGTGTACACCCAGGCCTACCGCCATCCGGGCCTGGACGGCCGGACCGTCGTACGCCTCACCACCGGCGGGCGGACCGAGGGCCCGCCCACCGGTTTCCTCGGCCTCGAACCCGAGGGCGAGCCGGTGGAGGTCGGTCTCGGCCGGCCCCGGGCCCTGGGCTTCCCCGACTGGGTGCTGGTCCACCACCCCTCGGACGGTCACCTCGCCATGTCCCTGGTCGAGGAGATGAACAAGGTGGCGCGGAAGGCGAGATCGAGCCCGAAGCGGGCCCGCGCCGCCTACGAGTCGGTCGGCGAACGGCTCGCGGGGTCCGTACCGCACTTCCTGCCGACCTTCTACGAGCAGGCCGGCCGGGTCTTCCTGGCCGCCGACGAGAAGGCGTACGCGTCCCAGATGTTCGTCAACGCGCGCAAGGCCGAGACGGCCCACGCGCTGCCGTTCGACGAGGCGCGCATGGACGCCGTGTTCCTGGAGTTCGCCCTCGCTGACGCCATGCCGACGAAGGTCCTCTCCAGCTACGCCAAGGGGCTGAGCTCCCGGGTACCGGCCGCGACGGCACTCCGGCACCTGCGCGGACTGTTCGCCCGGCTGGCGGCGCACGGGCTGCCTCCGTCGAGCCCGGGCGCGGCCGAACTGCGCAAACTGACGAAGGCGGTCGCGGGCAAGGACGCGCAGGCGCAGGAGATGGCCCACCTGCGCGAGATGCTGACGCTGCCCGGCACCCGCAAGGCGCCGCCCGCCTGGTGGAAGACGCACCGGCAGGCCCTGCTGGAACTGACCCGGCGGGAGCCCGCCGTCCGCGGCACCCTGCTGGGCCTCATGCCCGAGGACTGGGAGGGCGCGGACCTGTCCCAGTGGCTGGACCTGTTGGAGAAGTCCGGCGCCACCGCCGGACTGTGCGACGCCGAGCTGCCCGCCGAGGTACGGCCCCCCGACGGCACGGCCGGGTGGACGCGCAGGTTCTTCTCCCTGTGCCGGGTCGACCGCCGGCGCCTCGCCCCGCCGGAGCTCGCTCTGCTCGTCGACCGCATGGCCGACACGCTGCGCGCCGAACTGCACGCCGCCGGAGACACGTTGCCGCCCCCGGTCAGCGACGTGGACCTCCTCGACCAGCTCCTGTCGCTGCGCATACCGGTGGCGGAACCGCAGGACGGCCAGCAGCTCGGCCTGACCGACTGGGCCGCCCGCGACACCCGGCGCGATCTCGTCGCGCTGGCGGCCGACCACCGCTTCCGCCCCGCGTTCCGGCGCGGTTGTCCCGAGGACGGCCGGCCGAACCACAAGGAGACCGTCCTCACCCTGGCGAAGTCCCCCGGCGGGCGGCCCATGCTCGCCGAATGGGTGGGCGAGGTCAGCCGGAGGTATCTCACCGCCGAACTGCCCGCGCTCTCCGGCTACTCCGGCGTGCTGCGCCCGCTGGACCGGCTGCCCGGAGAGGTGCTGGCGGTCGCCGAGGAGGCGGTACGGGACGCACTGAGGACCGGGATCGCCCCCGCGCTCGCCCGCGCGCTGCGCACCGGCATCCTCGACGAACTGGGCTGGCCCGCCTGGGAGGAGGCACTCCCGCCCTGTGCACCGGGGGAGCGCGCCCCGGAGGTCCGGGTCGTCGACGCCTGGCCGTACCTCGTCGTCATGGCCGGCACCCAGGCCCGGGTGATCGGCGCGGAAGGCACCGTGCTCACCCATGAGCTGCGGCTCCCGCCGGACATGAAGAACCATCTGTGGCGGGTCGACTGCCAGTACGTGGACGGCGCACTGTTCGTCGCGTGGGACTCGTACCACACCGGCACCGAGGGCTACTGGAGCCACGCTCCGGACCCGTCACCGGTGCCCGTCGGAGGCCGCCCCAACGCCAGCACCAAGGCGGGCGGACGCGACGCGGACCGGCTCCTCGTCTCCCTCCCGCTGCCCGGGGGCGGACGCACCGCCGGCCACGGCGTGCTGCGCCGGGGGGACACGGTGGTCCGGGCGAGGCGGCGGGTGATCGGCGACGGGACGTCGTACTGGGTGTGGGCCGCCCGCGGAACCGAGGACAGGCGGCACACCTGGCGCGCGTACGACCCGGTCGGCGACACCGTGGGCGAACCCGGAACGCCGGACTGGTTCGGCGGGGGACCGGGCACCGGCTCCGAGGACCACGTCCTGGAGAACTCCTGGCTGCGGCCGGCCCCCACCGCCGTACCGGGTCCGGTGTGCGCCCCCGTGGACGGACTCCTCGGCTGGCGCCTGACGAGGCTGCCGGACGGCCGGCTGCGGGGCGAGGACCTCGCCGGACGCTCGGTCGTCGTACCGGCCGGCAGGGAGACGTTCCTCCGGCACGCGCTGCGGTTCCCCGGCGCCGAACGGACGTTGGCCGTGATCGGGGACTGGGCCGGCGTCCGGCTGCTCGACCCGGACGGCACGGTGCTCGCCGAGGTCCCGGAGGACCGGACGCACGGGCACTTCAGCGCGGGCACCGCGCTGCTGCCGCCCCTGCCCCACTGGCATCTGCTCCGGCCCCGCGACCCACAGGGCTCGGCGGCGCTCCGCGGGCTCGGCGAGGACACCGCACGGGCACTGCTGGCCGGGGCCGTGGCGGAGCGACCGCGGAACACCGGGAACCCGGACGAGCCGGTCGGGGACGACCGGGACCTGGTGCCCCGGCTGGTCCGCAAGCTGCTGCCGGAGGTCGGCCACGAGGCGCTGCGGGCGGGCATCACCGGCGTCGTGCGGTACGCCGCCGAACAACAGCGCGTCCTGGACGCGGCGCTGGCCCGGCTCGACTCCGCGATCGCCGGAGAGACGTTGCGGGAGCCACGGCCCAAGGTGGGCGACGCCGTGCTCGGGGCGGCGCTGAACGGCGTCGGACTCACCATCGGCTGGCGCCGCCGCTTCTACGACTTCCACCACCACCTCCACGACCTGCCGGCCCTGCTGGGCCGCTCCCTGCGGGGCCTGGCCGAGCCGGCTCCCACGGGCCGGACCCACCTCGATGCGGCCAGGCAGGAGTCCCTGGAGTGCCTGCACGTCCCGGCGCTGCCCGTGCTGCCCGCGATCCTGGCGCTGCGGGCCGGCTCGGAGGCCGTCGTGGAGGAACACCGGAAGGCGCTGGACGCGTACCTCGAGGAGTTCGACGCGCAAGGGCTCACGGACCTGGACCCCGGGCACTGGCGGGGGGTCCGGCTGCGGCTGGACCAGAGCCTGTTCGAGGGGCCCGGCGCCATCCAGGGGCACCGGGGCGCGGCCGTGCTCGACCTCGGCGACGGCGCGTTCCTGGTCTTCCCCGAGCACGCGTTCCGCTTCCTCCAGGACCGGGACCCCGGCGGCGAGTCCGCCGGCCGGCACTACGGGGCGCTCTTCCACGACCCGTCCGGCCGGTTCGAGACACCCGCGCCGTACACCCTGGTCGCCTCCGGACCACTGGTGGCGGAGCCGACGCGGCCGCCCGGCTGGGCCACGGCGTTCCGCGCCGAACTCGCCGAACGCGGTCCGGCGCCCTGGTTCCCGGCGGCCGCCGAGGAGTTCGCGCGGCTCACCGGCGTCATCCCGACCATGGCCCGGCTGGTGGTCGCAGGACTGCCCATGATCGACGACGAGCGCGTGGCGGTGCCCTCGGCGACGCTGAGGACGATCGGCGTGAAGTCGGCCGACGCGCGCGTGGCCAAGGACGAGCTGAGGAAGCTCGACGCGGACGCCCGGCAGGCCGTGGTCGCGGCGCTGCTGCCCGCCGATCCGTCCCGGCTGTGGACGGACGGCCCCGACGCCGCCCGCGCGGCCGAGGTGTGGAACGAGCGGTTCGGCCGGCGCGCGCCCCTGCCCGAGGAAGTGCTTCACGACGCGGTCCGCGGCGTGGTCTCCCCGGGCTGGGCGCCGGCCGAGGCGCTGCGCGGCTTCCTCGACGTGACCGCCGAGCCCCGGCTGTCCCGGGACCTCACCTGGAGGATCGGCGCCTACCGCCCGGAGAGCACCGAGCGGACGCCCGGCTTCGACGGCGCGGTCCTGAAGGGCTCGGTGGCCCTGGCCGCGTGGCTCGCCCACCGCCTCCCGGCCGGCGACCCGATCCGCGCCACCCTGCCCGGCGTGCTCACCGCGCTGCGCGACCGGCTGGCCCACCCGGGCCTGCTGCTCGAGGTGGACCGGCGGACCGACTGGGAGGCCTTCCGGCGGGCCGCCGGAGAGCCCACCGGGACCGGCGACGACTTCGTGTGCCACGGCGCGGTCGTGCTGGGCACCGGGAGGCCCGAACCCGTCCCCGCCATCCGTCCCGCGCTGCTGGACGCGACCGGCAACGACCCGCACCTGACGGCCCTGTTCACCGGGGAGCGGCCCAACGCCCAGGAAACGGCGCTGCGCCTGGTCCACGACCGGCGGTTCGCCGAGCTGCTCGCCGATCCCGGCAACCCGGTGGCGGGCGAACGCGACGCGGACGGGACGTGGTGGCCGCAGGACCCCGCCCGGTCCGTACCCGACCTCGTCACGGAGGTCGCCGAGCGGTACGGCATCGGCGAGGACGCCGCCGTCCTCCACCTGATGCTGCTCACCCTGCCGGACCCCACCGACCGCAACACCGCCCGCTGGACCGGCTGGGGCAAGCAGCGCGGCGGGACGGCCAGGCTGCGGGCGGCCCGCGCCGAACTCGCCGCCACCGGCCTCGTCATCGAGGGCGACCGCTCCAAGGCCGGACGCTCCCTGTTCCTGCCCGGCGGCTGGACCCAGCTCGCCAATCCGCACCTCCCGCTGGAGCGGTGGAAGCTGCCGATGTACGGACTGCTGGACGGCGAGGGGCCCGCCCTGGGCGTCGTGGTGCCCCTTCGGCCCGTCGCCGCTCTCTACCGCGAGGCCTGGCGGCGGATCCAGGACGGGGACGAGCCCCAGCTGGAGGAACTGGAGGTGCCGCGACCGCGGAAGCGCCGTCGCTGAGTTCCGTCACGAAGGGGGACGGCCGTTCCGTACGGCCGTCCCCGCCGAACCGCCCACCTGGACCCATGACCGCGAGAGCAGAGGTGGCCGCGCCGGCGGCCCGCACGGAGCCGTATCTGATCGGTGTACGGCACCACAGTCCCGCACTGGCCGTCGCCGTGCCCCGGCTGCTGGACGCCGCGGGCGCCGAGGTCCTCTGCGTCGAGCTGCCGGCCGACTTCCAGCCCTGGCTGCCGTATCTCTCCGATCCGCGCACCACGGCGCCGGTGGCCCTGGCCGGCGCGTACGAGGACGGACGGCTGAGCCTGTACCCCCTCGCCGACTTCTCCCCGGAACTGGCGGCGATCCGCTGGGCGCGGGACCGGGGCGCGGAGGTGATCTGCTGCGACCTGCCCCTCACGGCGCCGGAGCGGACGCCCGCCCCGGTGGCCGGGGCGGACGCGGACGAGCTGTGGGACCGCACCGTGGAAGCGCTCGCACCCGGCAGCGCTCCCGACGCCGTGCGCCGCGCCGCCCTCGGCTTCGGCCTGGCCGTGCGCCGGGACCGGGCGGCCCGCGGCGGCATCGCGGCCGTCGACCTCGCCCGGGAGGCGCACATGCGCCGGGCCGTCGCCGCGGCCGGGGCCGGCAAGCGCCGGGTCGCGGCGGTGGTCGGCGCCTTCCACGCGCCCGGACTGACCGGCGAGGACGGGGCCACGGCCGAGGGGGAGGCGGCCGGCGCGGGCTCTCCGGTCGTCACCTCCCTCGTGCCGTACGCCTTCGCCCTGCTGGACTCCCGCTCCGGATACCCGGCCGGCATCCGCGACCCGCGCTGGCGGCAGGCGGTGCTCGGCGCGGGCGGCGCCCCCGGCCGGATACGCGACGCCGCCGCCCGCGTCGTCACCGAGGTGTGCCGGGAGATCCGCGCGGCCGGCCACCCCGCGGGCACCGGCGAGGCGATCGAGACCCTGCGACTGGCCTGCGACCTCGGCACCCTGCGCGGTCTGGCGGCACCCGGCCGGGACGAGCTGCTGGAGGCGGTGACGTCCGTACTGGGCCAGGGGGGACCACCACCCGGCCGGGCCCTGGAGACGGTGCTGGTCGGCACGGACCGCGGCCGGCTCGCCCCCGGCACACCCCGGTCCGGTCTCGGCCCCTGGGTGGAGGCGGAACTCGCCTCGCTCCGGCTGCCGGGGCCGGGCGGCGCCGGTCACCGGGAGGTCAGGCTCTCGCCGCTGCGCTCCGCCCTCGACGCCCGGCGCGAGATCCTGCTCCAGCGGCTCAAGGAGTGCGGAGTGGGCTACGCGGAGCCGGTCGAGGTGTCCGCCGCGGGGGAGGGGAGCGCCCTCACCACACGCTGGCGGGCGGCCTGGACCCCGTCGGTCGCGGCCCGGCTCGACCTGGTGGGCGTCAGAGGGGTCACCGCCGCCCAGGCGGCCGAGGGCACCCTGCGCGAGCACCACCGCCGGGCGGCGGAGTCCGGCGGAGCCACCCCCGAGCAGGTCGTCGGCCTGCTGGGGGCCGCGGCCCGGTGCGCCCTGCCGGACCTGGTCGGCGACTGTCTCACGCAGGCCGCACGGGTCCTGCCCGCTGCCGCCACGCTTCCCGAACTGCTGCGGTGCATGGACCTGTTGGAGTCGATACGCCGGGAGCACCTGCCCGGCACGACCGGGCGGACACGCCTCCGGGCGACGGCACTCCGCGACCTCCTGCTGGAAGCCGCCGTCCGCGCCCTGCCCGGGCTGGCCGGCAGTGACGAGACGGAGGACGCCATCGCGCTCGTGACCCTGGCCGTCCGCAGCGGTGAGGAACGGCTCGGGCTGCGCCTGGACGGCGAGTTGCACGCGCTCGCGCACACCGGTTCGCCGCTCGTCCAGGGAGCGGCCCTGGCCGCCCGGGTCCTGCTCGACCTCGACGGCTCGGAGCTGCTGGGCAGAAGACTCGCCGACTGGGTCGACTCGGCCACGGCACCGGACACCCGGCACCGGCTGGAGCGCCGGCTCGCCGGTCTGCTCGTCGCCGCCGGACCGTTGATCGCGTCCCTGCCCGCCTCCCTCGCCCCGCTGCTGGAGCGCGTCGAGACCCTGGACGACCGGGACTTCCTCGACCGGCTCCCCGCGCTGCGCGGCGGTTTCCAGACCCTCACCCCGGACGGACGCGGGCGATTGCTGGCGGCCGTGACCGACCGGCTCGGCGACCGGCCCGGCCTCCGGCTCCCCGTGCCCGCCGAGACGGCCGGCCGGTGGGCCGAGGCCGACCACGAAGGGCTGGCCCTGCTGAGGGAACTGGGCCTGGCGGACCTGGCGAGCCCTCTGCCCCCGGACGGTCCGGTCCCGGACGCCCCCGTCCCGGACGGGCGGACGTCCGCGGCGAGCGGCCGGCGTCCCGCCCGGGGCACGGAGCCCGGTGTCCCACGCCTCGGCCCCGCCGACCGCTGGCGGCTGCTGCTCGGCCGCGGCACGGCGGAACTCCCCCCGGAGCTGGTGCCCTACGCCCTGGTCCTCGACGAACTGTTCGAACGGGACGGGCGGACGGGGGCCGAGGACGCGGACGGCGACACGGTGGACCGGGCGGAGGGCACGGATCCGGCCGGCGGCGGCCCGGACGAGCTCACCTCCGGCCACGGCCGGAGCCGCCCCAGCGTTCGGCACTGGGCCGAGGACCTCGAAGCGCTCTTCGGCGCGGACATCCGGGAGGAAGTCCTGGGACGCGCCGCGGCCAGGGGCCGTACGGACGTGATCGACCACCTCGACCCGGACGCGGTACGCCCTTCCGTGGAACTGCTGTCCGCCGTGCTGTCGCTCGCCAGGGGAATGCCCGAACAGCGGGTCGCCCGCCTCCGACCGCTGGTCGAACGGCTGGTCGAGCAACTCGCCCGGGAACTCGCCACCCGGCTGCGCCCCGCGCTGACCGGCCTCACCACACCACGCCCCTCCCGGCGCCCCGGCGGCCGGCTCGACCTGCCCCGTACCCTGCGGGCCAACCTCGTCCACAGCCGCCGCCTGGAGGACGGCACCGTCCGGATCGTCCCCGAACGGCCGGTCTTCAGGACCCGCACCGCCCAGCAGAGCGACTGGCGGCTGATCCTCGTCGTCGACGTGTCCGGATCCATGGAGTCCTCGGTCGTCTGGTCGGCGCTGACCGCCGCCGTACTCGGTGGCGTGCCCGTGCTCTCCACCCACTTCCTCACCTTCAGCACGCGGGTCGTCGACCTCACCGACCGGATCGACGACCCGCTCTCCCTGCTGCTGGAGGTGAAGGTTGGCGGCGGCACCCGCATCGCGGCCGGTCTCGCGCACGCCCGCACCCTGGTGACGGTGCCGAACCGCACCCTGATGGTGGTCGTCAGCGACTTCGAGGAGGGCGGTGCGGCCGACGGTCTGCTGACCGAGGTCGGGTCCCTGGTCTCCTCCGGCGTCCACCTGCTGGGCTGCGCCGCCCTGAACGACGACGGAGCCCCCCGCTACTCGGTACCGGTCGCGCGGCGACTCGTCGCGGCCGGAATGCCGGTGGCCGCCCTCAGCCCCCTCTCGCTCGCCCGTTGGGTGGGCGAGCGCCTCCGCGGAGCGGCCCGATGAGCCGTTCCTCACTTCCACCCGTCGCAGCGGAGGTGTTCGCCTCCGCGGTGGAGAGCCTCACCACGAGGCTCCGCGGCAGACTGGACGCGGCCGTCGAGGCCCTGGCCGGCACACCGGTCACCACCGAGGACGGCACCGTCCGCGTCCGCTGCGGCGAGGACGCCCGGGTGACCCTGGCCCCCGGCCCGTCCGGCACCGTCACCGACCCCGGCCAGACCCACTGCACCTGCCTCCTGGCCCCACGCTGCCTGCACCTGGCGGCGGTCCTGGGCGCCTGCCCGGTCGCCGACGCGACGCCCGCGGCCGACGCGGACCGTCCGGCGGTTCCGGTCCGGCCCGTGGATGCGGGTCGGACGCCGGCTCCGGAGCCGGCTGATGCCGACCGTCCCGCCGACGAAGGCCGCCGGGCCGCCCCCGGCCGTCCCGGCGCGCGGAAGACGCCGCTCGCCGGGACGGGGCGCCGGTCCGTCCGCGCCCCCTCCGCCGACCGGACACGGGCGGCCTCCGGGCTCTGGACGGCGGCGGCGGCCGTGCTGTCCGCCGGGACCGCCGGGGCCGGAGCGGTCCTCCAGGCAGAGGTGCTGCGTGCCGCCCACACCGCCCGCCTCGCGGGTCTCCACCGTGCGGAGGCCGCCGCCCTGGAGGTCGTGCGCCATCTGCGCGACGAGCGCGACCCGCACCGTCCCCGTGCCCTCGCCGCACTGGTCGACGCCCTGCGCGAACTCCTCCTCGTCACCCACCGCCTGAGGTCCGCCGACCCCGACCCGGCGCTCATCGGCGCCGTCCGCCGCCACCACCGCCCCGACGGGCCGCTGCGGCTGTACGGCGTCTGCCGCGAACCGGTGATCGGACCGGACGGCCTCGGCGGCGTGGTCACCCACCTCGTCGACGACGACGGCCACGCGTACACGCTCCCCGACGTCAAGCCCGGCGGCCCCGCCCGCGCCCGCCGGGCCGGTACCGCCCACGTCGCCCTCCGGTCCTTCCTGAGCGACCACTTCCGGGTGTCGCGCGGCGGCCTGATCGTCACCGGAGCGGTCGTCGCCCCGGACGGCCGCCTGCTGCCGGAACCGGGCGTCCGCGCCACCTCCGCCGCCGGACGGCCCTGGATCCCGCCGGATCCCGGCGCGGCCGGGCACACCGGCCCCCTGACCGTCCGCGACGTGGAGGTCGCCGCCACCGACGGCGAGGACCTGCTGGTCCGCGTACTGCCGGCGCGGGGGGACGGACCGGTCCGGCTGGCCCCCGCGCACCGCCATCCCTCCCTCGCCCACACCACGAACCTACGGCGCCTGGGCGAGCACCCCGGACTGCGGTTCCGGGTCGTCGGACGCCTCGACCCCGACCGGGTCACCACCCTCCGCCCGCTCGCCGTCGCCCCGCTGCCCGGCGCGGAGGCGACCCTGCGCCTGCCGGACGACTGGCAGGGCCGCGCCGATCTCGGCTACGACCGCCTCCTGGACGACCACTTCCCGGCGGGCCCGCCCTCCGGGCCCGGGCCCCTCCCCGCCGCTCCCGCGGACGACCCGCCGCTCTGGCGCGTCCGCCGGCTGGTCGAACTGGCCGTCGCCGGAGGACGCCGGGCCGCCGCCGAACCCGCGCGCGGCGACGGCCCGCGCGGCCACGCCGCCGCGCTGCGCCGCGGAGGGTTCGTCACCGGCGCGGCCCTGGTCACCGCGCTCGGCGCGGTGGCCGCCGACCGCACCCGCGACGTGTTCGGCCGCCTCGACGCGGCCGATCTCGACCGGTACGCGGCCCAGTGGCTCGCCACGGCCGTGTACCTCACCGGCACCGAAGCGGCGCTGCGCCGGGACCACTGGCACGGCGGATTCCCGGGGCCGGCCGGGTCCGCGCGGTGATCCGGGACGGTCCACGACGCGTCGCCGCATCTCACGTACCGGCGGCCTCCGTACCCGCGCCACCGCGCCCTTCCGCGGTGTTCACCGCTCCTGGAACGCTCCTTGTCCGGCACCGTACGAGAGACCCTCACCCAGGCCCGAAGCCGACCGGCGCCGACTCCTTCAGCCCGCGGACGCCACCGGACGTCCGTCGACGAGGGCTCCGGCGCCGCCGTGCGCCGTACCGTCGGCCTGCGCGCGGGCCACCGCTGGTACGACCCGACGGTCACCTTCCCGGCCGAGCCGGTCTGCCCGCGCCGCTTCGCGGGGCACGCCGGGAACGGCCGGCCGGCCGGGCGTCGGCGACCCGGCGATCGTCACGGACCGACCGCGGGCCGGAGGGGCGGCGCCGGGCGGGGGTGATCACGCAGCCCGGCGATCGCGGGGCGCCTCCTCCGGAGGGGGACCCGGATCTTCGGTCCGCTGCGGGTCCGGCCCGTCCTGGACGGCCGCACCGCGGATGCGGAGTACCTGATCCGCTTCGTGGAGGCCTCCGTGCTGCCGGCCCTCGGTCTCGAGTGAAACGCAGGCCGCCGTCGACGGGACGACCGTACGGTGGCCTGACGGCGCCGCACCGTGGGGACGGGGGCGGCGCTCACCCCGGCCGGGTGGGGCACCTCGTGAGCGGAGGGGCGCCCCACCCGGCCGTCGACCGCGCGGTGTCAGACGTCCTGGCCGCTGCCGCCGCCCGACGACACCTCGATGCCCTCGGCGATCTCGTCGAGGAGGGACTGCTTCTGATCGGTGTCCACCCCGAAGCGGACCACGACGATCCGCTGCGGCTGCGCGGGCGACGGGAAGGCCAGCGACTGGACGTACCCGTCGGAGCCCTTGCTGGTGACCGCCTTCCAGCGCACCAGATAGCCCTTCTGCCCGGCCACGGTCACGGCCTTGGACGCGAGGACGTCGTGCGAGGTGATCCTCCCGTACGCCGCACCGCCGTAACTCTCCTCCGCGTTGGCGGAGATGTCCGCCTTGGCGACCTCCTCGGCGGTGGACCCGCGGGTGCCGAACGCCAGGGCCGGCGCCGAGTACGCCCCGCCCTTGGTGCAGGTCCTGGAGGTGTCGCCGGGACAGTCGTACGTGTCCTCCGACGTCACCGAGGCGCCCACCCGCGACTCCTGGCCGTACCAGCCGTCCGGGACGGGCAGGCTGATGCCGCTCAGCGCGTCGGTCACCGACCCGCTCTCGATCCTCGGAGCCCCGGACCCGTCTGGCGCGGGCTCCTCGCCACCGGAACCGCCGGAGCCCCCGTCCTGTCCGTCCGGGTCACCGAACGGCCCGCCCGGCCCCCGAGAGGTCCTGGTGGAGCCGCCCCCGTCGTCGTCCGTCAGCGTGTACACGCCCACACCGATGCTCGTCAGGACGGCGACGGCCGCCGCCACCGCTATCCCGTTCCGCAGCCTGTGCTTCCGTCCGGGCGGCGCCGGAGCGGGGTACGCCGGGTAGGCCGGACACGCCGGCCCACCCGTGCCGTCCGGCGCCGGGGGACCCCAGGCGGCGGCCGGCCCCACCGGACGGACCTGCTCGGTCCAGGCCTTGCCGTCCCACCAGCGCTCGGCGGCCGGCCCCTCATTCGTCTGCCCGGGGTCGGGGTACCACCCGGGAGGAGTCACCTGCGTCATGCCCCCACCGTATGAGGCCTCGGTGAAAGCCGGATGAGAGAGCCCGGTCACACCCCCGCACGGGCCGTCCGGCGATTTCCATCTCCCCTCCCCTTGACAGCAGTTGACCATCAGGACCCCTGGTGAGGGGCGACGCGCGTCGACTTCCCGCGTCCGTGTCACCCGTCACGGCAACACGTGGCGCGAGCGGGCACCGCCCGGGCGGCAGGAGGACTACGCTCGAGGTCTGTACGTCATTCGGGCGACTCGGGGAGGTAGCGGGATGACGGAGGTACGGCCCCCGGCCGTCCCCTCGGCCGTGCTGTGGGAGCGCGACGAGGAAGTCGCCGTGATCGCACAGGCCGTCGACGCCCTGTGCGCGGACCGCTCCTCACCGGGCGGCCTGCTGGTGTTCCGGGGCGAGGCCGGACTCGGCAAGACCGCGCTGCTGGCCGAGACCCGCCGCATCGCCGAACAGCGCGGCTGCACCGTGTGGTCGGCCCGCGGCGGCGAGACCCTGCGCTCCGTCCCCTTCCACGTCGTGCGTCAACTCCTCCAGCCCGCACTGGTGTCGATGCTGCCGGAGGAGGCGCGCGAGTACCTCGGCGACTGGTACGACATCGCCGGCCCCGCCCTCGGCATAGCCGACCCCGGCGAACGCCACGCCGACCCGCAGGGCGTGTGCGAGGGACTGGTCGTCGCCGTGCGCCGACTGGCCCGCCGGGACTGGCCGCTGGTCCTGCTGATCGACGACGCGCACTGGGCCGACCAGGAGACCCTCCACTGGCTCGCCTCCTTCGCCGAACGCCTGGCGGACGTCTCCGTCCTCGTGGTGGTCGCCCGCAGGCCCGGCGGGATCTCCGGACCCGGCGCCCGGCACCTGGACGCCGTCGCCGCCGACCGGCCCGTCACCACCCTCAGCGCCCTCACCCCTCAGGCCGCGGCCGGACTCACCCGCGCCACCCTGGGCGAGAACGCCGACGCCGCGTTCTGCCGCGAGGTCTGGGCCGTCACCGGCGGCAACCCCTACGAGACCGTCGAACTCCTCGCCAAGGTCCAGGACACCGGACTCGAACCCGTCGAGGCCCACGCCGGCGAACTGCGCGACCTGAACCGCTCCGCCCGCGGCGGCGGACTCGTCGCCCGCCTGGAACAACTCGGCGTAGACGCCACCCGGTTCGCCTGGGCCGCCGCCATCCTCGGCAACGACATCACCGTCGACCTGGTGGCCCGGCTCGCCACCCTGAAGGCCGACGACGCCGCCCGCTGCGCCGAACGCCTGCGCGGCGCCCGCATACTCACCGTCCCCGCTCCGTCCGCCGCGGGCCGCACCGCCCCCGCCGACCTCGAGTTCGTCCACCCCCTGATCGCCACCGCCGTCTACAACTCCATCCCCGACGCCCTGCGCCGCGCCATGCACGGCATAGCCGCCCGGATCGTCACCGACTCCGGACGCGGCGCCGCCGCGGCGGCCCGCCACCTCCTGGAAGTGCACCCGGACGACGACGAGGAACTCGTCTGGCAACTGCGCGAGGCCGCCCGCGAGCACCTCGCCGTCGGCGCCCCGGACGCCGCCCGCCGCTGCCTGGAACGCGCCCTGGAGGAACCGCCCCGCCCCGAGGTCCACGCGCAGGTCCTCTACGAGCTGGGCTGCGCCACCTTCCTCACCGCACCCGCCCGCACCATCGGCCACCTGCGGGCCGCCCTCGGCATGCCCGGCCTCGACGGCGACCGGCGGGTGGACGCCGTGGTCCGCCTCTCCCAGGCGCTGCTGCACAACGACCAGATGGAGGAGGCCGTGCGCACCGTCGAGGCGGAGGCCTCCCGGCTGGAACCCGGCCCCGCGCAGATGCGGCTGCGGACCGTGCAGTTCATGTGGGAGGGCATCCACGCCGGCGAGGCCGCCTCCCCCGGCCGCTCCGAACGGCTGGCCGAACTCGCCGCCACCTGCACCGGCCGGGACAACTCCGAGCGCGCGCTGCTCATCGTGCGCGGCTTCGACGCCATGATGCGCGGCGAGAACGCCGAGGAGATCGTCGAGATCTGCGACCGCGCCCTCGTCAACGGCCGCCTCGCCCCCGGCCTCGGCTGGACCGACTCCGAGTGGGGTGTCGAGCTGCTGCTGATGCTGGCCGACACCTACGCGTACACCGACCGCCTCGACCGCGCCGAGAGCCTCTACAACGAGGCCCTGCAGGCCTACGACACGGCGGGCTGGAGCGGCGGTCACCTGGCCCTGGCCCACGCCTACGTGGGACTCGGGCACCGCAGGCGGGGCCGGCTGGCGGCGGCGGAGGCGGCACTGCGCGAGTCCCTGCGCCTGGCCGAACGCGTCGGCCGCGGACTGCCCCTGTACTGGACGGCGACCTGCAACCTGGTCGACACCCTGCTCGCGCGCGGTCATGTCGACGAGGCCTGGAAGGTGGCCGAACGGTACGACTTCGCACCGCCCTACCCGTCCACCATCGTGCTGCCCGACCCGCGCTCCGTGCGCGGCCGGCTGCTGCTCTCCGTGGGCCGCGTCCAGGAGGGCGTCAACGAACTGGAGGCGGCGCAGAAGGCGGCGGACGCGCGCGGCCACCACAATCCGGTGCACGTCTTCTGGGCCGCCGACCTCGCCCGCGCCCTCGCCACCGAGGACCCCGCACGCGCCGCCCGGCTCGCCGTCGACGTCCGCCGGCAGGCCGAGCGCTTCGGCACGGACACCGCCGTGGGAGAGGCCCTGCGCGTCGCCGCCGCCCTCGAGACCGGCCAGCGCGCGGTCCGGCTCGCCGCCCAGGCGGTCACCTACCTGGAGTCCTCCCCCTGCCAGTACGAACACGCCGCGGCCCGCGTCGAGTACGGCATCCTCGCCCGCTCCGTCCCCGACCTCGAACGCGGCCTCGCCCTGGCCCGCTCCTGCGGCGCGGACGGCCTGGTGAAGCGGGCCGGGGAGGAGCTCGGGGCGGGCGCGGGACCGCGCTAGCCGTTCCGTCCGCGGAGGTCCCCGGCTACTCCTCCTCCGCCAGCACCCGCTGGGCCGTCGCGAACGCCGAGTTCGCCGCCGGAACCCCGCAGTACACGGCCGTCTGGAGCAGCACCGCCCCGATCTCCTCGGGGGCGAGCCCACCCCGCCGCGCCGCGCGGACGTGCATGGCGAGCTCGTCGTGGTGGCCGTGCGCGACCAGCGCCGTGAGCGTGATCATGCTGCGCTCGCGGCGGGAGAGGGTCGGGTCGGTCCAGATCTCGCCCCAGGCGTAGCGCGAGACGAAGTCCTGGAAGCGTGCGGTGAACGGCGTCTGCCGGGCCTGCGCCCGGTCCACGTGCGCGTCGCCCAGCACCTCCCGGCGCACCTCCGTACCGCGCCGGGCGGACCCGTCGAAGTGCGTGCGCAACGCGGCCAGCACCGCCTCCGGGCGCTGGGCCGGCGCCAGGTGCGAGGCGCCCGGGATCTCCACCAGCGCGGCGTCCGGCACCGCGTCCGCGATCTCCCGCAGGTGCTCGGGCGGCGTCGCCGGGTCCTCCCGGCCGGCCACCAGCAGCGTCGGCACGGACACCTCCGCCAGCCGGTCCCGCAGGTCGAACGCGGCCAGCGCGTCGCAGCAGGCGGCGTACGCCTCAGGATCGGCCTCCCGGTGGTCCCGGACCAGCCCCGGCACGGTGAACCCGGACGTGAACCACCGGGCGTCCGCGCCCTCCGCGAGGCCGGCGAGCCCTTCGCGGCGCACCAGCGCCGCCCGTTCCTCCCACGGCCTCGCGCCGTTGAAGTGCGCCGAGGAACAGATCACGGCCAGTGACGACAGCCGGTCCGGATGGTGCACGGCCAGATGCAGCCCCACCGCGCCGCCCAGCGAGACGCCCGCGTACGCGAACCGCTCGATGCCGAGCGCGTCGGCGAGCGCGAGCACCAGACCGGCGAGGTCGCCGACGGTCGCACCGGCACCGATCAGCCCCGCCGCCGAACCGCCGTGCCCCGGCAGGTCCCAGCGGACCACGCGGTGCGCGGCCGACAGCTCGGGCGCCACCTGGTCCCACAGGGCGTACGAGGTGCCGAGCGAGGGGCCCAGCAGCAGCGGGGGAGCGGAAGCGGGGCCTTCCGTACGGTGGTTGAGGAGGGTATAGGTCAACGTCGCTCCAGAGCGCGGTCGGTGAGGGTTCCGGCGGAGCCGGTGTCACGGGCGGGGTCGACGAGCGAGGAGACGTCGATCTCCTCCGACCCGTTTTCCTCGGCGAGCAGTTCGCCGAGGTCGCGGCCCTCCTGGTACGCCCGCCGGGCCAGCTTCGTGAGCAGCTCCTTCGCGCGGGCGCGACCGAGGACCGGCGCCAGTTCGGCGGACAGCCGCTCGGAGACGATCAGTCCGTGGGTGAGCCGGAGGTGGTCGCGCATGGCCTCCGGACGCACCCGCAACCCCTCGGTCAGTTCGGCCGCGTCCCGGGCGGCGCCGCCCACCAGACGGAGCAGGTCCCTCAGCGGTTCCCACTCGGCGTGCCAGGCGCCGGCCGGCCGCTCGTCCTCGGCCACCAGCGAGCCGTACAGCGTCGCCGCGAGCTGCGGGGCGCGCCGCGCCGCAGCGACGATCAGTGTCGAGCGCACCGGGTTCGCCTTGTGCGGCATGGCCGAGGAGCCGCCGCCGCTGCCCTCGGCGACCTCGGAGATCTCCGTGCGCGAGAGGGTGAGGACGTCCACGGCGAGCTTGCCGAGGGCCCCGGCCGTCAGGGCCAGGCACCCGGCGAGATCGGCGACCGGCGTGCGGAGCGTGTGCCAGGGCAGCAGGGGTTCGGCGAGGCCGAGTTCACGGGCGTACGCGCCCGGCAGCGCGGTGGCGTCCTCGGCCCCGTACGCGGAGAAGGCCGCCAGCGTCCCGGCCGCACCGCCGAGCTGGGCGGGCAGTGAGCCGCGCACCGCCGTCACCCGGTCCCGCGCGTCCAGCACCAGCGACCGCCACCCGGCCGCCTTCAGCCCGAACGTCGTCGGTACGGCGTGCTGGGTCAGCGTCCGGCCCGGCATCGGCGTGTCACGGTGCTCGGCGGCCAGCCGGGCCAGGGCCCGCCGGCAGCGGTCGAGGTCGGCGAGGACCGGGCCCAGGGCGCGGTGGGCGACCAGCATCATGGCCGTGTCCATCACGTCCTGGCTGGTCGCCCCCCGGTGCACGTACGGGCCGTGCTCCGGGCCGACCGCCCGGGTCAGCTCCGCGACCAGCGGGATCACCGGATTCCCGCCGCCCCGCGCCCGCACGGCGAGGGACGCGACATCGAAGCCGGCCGGGTCGGCCGCCGCCGTCACCGCCGTCGCCGCCCGGGCCGGGGCGAGCCCCAGCGCGGCCTGGGCGCGGGTCAGCGCGGCCTCCGCGTCGAGCAGCGCCCGCAGGAACGCCGCGTCCGCCGTCTCGGCGGCGGCCGGGGAACCGGCCCACCCGGGGGCGAGCAGGCCGGTGTCGGAATCGGCTGATGTCACTGGAACTCCAGGAAGACCGTCTCGCCCTCGCCCTGAAGGCGGATGTCGAAACGGTACGTGCCCGCGCCCTCCTCGCCCGCGACCAGCGTGTCGCGGCGCCCGGCGTCGAGCCGGGACAGCAGCGGGTCCGCCGCCAGCGCCGCCCCGTCGCCCGGCAGGTAGATCCGGGTGAACAGGTGCACCAGCAGACCCCGCGCGAACACGCACACACTGAGGTAGGGCGCGTTCCCGCCACGGGCCCCGGGGCGGAGCGTACGGGCGTACCAGTGGCCGTCCGCGTCGGTCTGGATCCGCCCGAAGCCGGTGAACTCCACCCCGTTGCGGCCGAGGAAGCCGCCGCTCGCCGGGTCCCGGCGCATCGAGCCGTCCGCCGTCGGCAGGTTTCCCTCGGGGTCCGGCCCCCACAGCTCCAGCAGCGCGTCCGGCAGCGGCCGGCCCTCGCCGTCGTACACGTACCCGTGCACGGTGACGGTGTCCGGATGCCCGACGGGCGCGATGTCCTCACCGCCGGGGAAGGGCAGGGCGTGGCCGTAGAAGGGGCCCACCGTGTGCGACGGGGTGGGCAGCACGGTCTCCGGACGCGTGGTGTCGATCTTCGTCATGGCGGGTCAGCGCCCCTCTTCCGTCCAGGTGGCCCGCGGCCCGTCGAGCACGATGTCCCAGTGGTAGCCCATCGAGGACTCCGGCTCCGACAGGCTGTGGTCGTACGTCGCGATCAGGCGCTGCCGTGCGGCGTCGTCGGTCACCGACTGGATGATCGGGTCGTACAGGAGGAGCGGATCGCCGGGGAAGTACATCTGCGTCACCAGTCGCTGGGTGAACGCCGAGCCGAAGACGGAGAAGTGGATGTGGGCGGGCCGCCAGGCGTTCACGTGCTGGCGCCAGGGGTAGGGGCCCGGCCGGACGGTGGTGAAGTGGTAGCGGCCCTCGTCGTCGCTGAGGGTGCGGCCCACGCCGGTGAAGTTCGGGTCCAGCGGGGCGTCGTGCTGCTCGCGCTGGTGGGCGTACCGGCCGGCCGAGTTGGCCTGCCAGATCTCCACGAGCTGGCCGCGCACCGGCCGCCCGTCGCGGTCCAGCAGCCGGCCGGAGACGGTGATGCGCTCGCCGATCGGCTCGCCGGCGTGCTGCCGGGTGAGGTCGTGGTCGATCCCGGTGATGTCCCGTTCCCCGAACGCGGGGGAGTACAGCTCCACCAGCTCGGGGTCCTTGGTGACGTCGATGGCGACCGGGGGCCGCTTCGGGTGGCGCAGCACCGAGGAGCGGTACGGCGCGTAGTCGCGGCGCGGGTGGTGCTCGACGGGCGCGCCGCCGGCGACCCGCTTCCCGTACGCGGCGTGCTCGGCCGCGATCTCCCGGTCGATGCCGGCTTGAGTGAGTACGTCGGTCACGACAGGCCCTCCCCGAGGGTGAGTTCGGCTCCGGTCTTGGCGGTGATCTCCCCGGCGGTCACGCCGGGGGCGGTTTCGACGAGGACGAGTCCGTCGTCGGTGACGTCGAGGACGCCGAGGTCGGTGACGATCCGGTCCACGCACTCCTTGCCGGTCAGCGGCAGCGAGCACTCCGTCACGATCTTCGGCGAGCCGTCCTTCGCGGTGTGGGTCATCACCACGATCACCGTGCGGGCGCCGTGGACCAGGTCCATCGCGCCGCCGATGCCGGTGACGAGCTTGCCGGGCACCGCCCAGTTGGCCAGGTCACCGCGGTCCGACACCTGCATGGCGCCGAGGACGGCGACGTCGATGTGCCCGCCGCGGATCATCGAGAACGACAGCGCCGAGTCGAAGAAGGAGGCGCCCGGAAGGACCGTGACGGTCTCCTTCCCGGCGTTGATCAGATCCGGGTCGACGGCTTCCTCGGCGGGGTACGGGCCGGTGCCCAGGATGCCGTTCTCGCTCTCCAGCACCACCTCGACCCCGGCCGGGAGGTGGTCGGGGATCAGTGTGGGCAGGCCGATGCCGAGATTGACGTACTGGCCGTCGCGCAGTTCCCGGGCCGCCCGCGCGGCCATCTCCTCCCGCGTCCAGGCCATCAGCCGCTCACCGTCCGCCGCTCGATCCTCTTGTCCGCCGCCTGCTCGGGCGTGAGGGCGACCACCCGCTGCACGAAGACGCCCGGCAGGTGCACCGCGTCCGGGTCGAGGGCGCCGGGTTCGACCAGCTCCTCCACCTCCGCGACCGTCACCCGGCCCGCCATCGCGGCGAGGGGGTTGAAGTTGCGGGCGGACTTGTTGAACACGAGGTTGCCGTGCCGGTCGCCCTTGGCCGCCCGCACCAGCGCGTAGTCGGTGCGGATGCCGCGCTCCAGCACGTACCGGGCGCCGTCGAACTCCCGGACCTCCTTCGCGGGCGAGGCGAGCGCCACCCCGCCGGAGCCGTCGTAGCGCCAGGGCAGTCCGCCCTCGGCGACCTGCGTGCCCACTCCGGCCGGGGTGTAGAACGCCGGGATGCCGGCGCCCCCGGCGCGCAGCCGCTCCGCGAGCGTGCCCTGAGGGATCAGCTCCACCTCCAGCTCACCGGCCAGGTACTGCCGGGCGAACTCCTTGTTCGCGCCGATGTAGGAACCGGTCACCCGGGCGATCCGGCCCGCCGCCAGCAGCACCGCGAGCCCGGACTCCATCGCCCCGCAGTTGTTCGAGACGACCGACAGACCGTCGGCCCCCCGCTCGTGCAGCGCCTGGATCAGCACGTTCGGCACACCGCTGAGGCCGAAGCCGCCCACCGCCAGTGACGCGCCGTCCGGCACGTCAGCCACCGCCTCCGCAGCCGAGGCGACCACCTTGTCCATCCGAGGGATCCCGTCCTTTCCGGGCGACCCGACCGGGTTAGTCAGGACACTGATTATTTCCGCGAGGTCGGCCACACGCTGCCAGCGAGGAGGGTGGAGCGTCAATACCCTGTTCACGTCCGTACCGAACGGAACATGAGGTCACGAGAAAGACGCACCGTGCGGGTATTGTTCAGTACACCAACGAAAACGACTGGGGAGCGCGCATGGTCGCGGTGGACCTCACCACCCACCCCGGGCACCTCGCCCGGCGGCTCCAGCAGGCGCACCACCTGCTGTGGAACACGATGGTCTCCGAGGAGATCACCTCGCCGCAGTTCGCGGTCCTCAACGCGCTCGTCGCCGAGCCGGGCCTGGACCAGCGCACCGTGGGGGAGCGGGTCGGCCTCGACCGGTCCACCATCGCCGAGGTGATCGGCCGGCTCACCCGGCGCGGGCTGCTGGACAAGGTCCGCGATCCGCAGGACGGCCGCCGCTTCCTGCTGCGCCTCACCGGCGACGGCGTGCGCACCCACCGCCGGCTGACGGTGCGCACCGCGCGGATGAACCAGGTCCTCCTGGCCCCGCTCGACGCCGGCGAGCAGGCGCTCTTCATCGACCTCATCCGGCGGGTGGCGGACGCGGCCGAAGGGCTGCGCGACCCGGCCCCCTCCCTGTCCGCCCCGCGCTGACCGGACCGGCCGGGGCGACCAGGTGGCCCGCGCGTACACCGCCCGCGCCCGACCGCGCGCGGTGCCCGTCCGCCCGCCCTCCCCGCGGCGGCCTCTGCCGACCGGCCCGGTGGCCGGCGGTTCGGCGCACGGCGGCTCGGGTACCCGGACGCCCACCGCATGAGCGACACACCGGCCACCACGGAGGGAGCGGACGGCGATGAGGGCACTGACCTGGCAGGGAAAGCGGGACGTGAGGGTGGAGAACGTGCCCGATCCCCGGATCGAGGAGCCGACGGACGCGATCATCCGCGTCACCTCCACCGGACTGTGCGGATCCGATCTGCACCTGTACGAGGTCCTCACCCCGTTCATGACCCCGGGCGACATCCTCGGCCACGAGCCGATGGGCATCGTCGAGGAGGTCGGCGCGGCCGTGCCCGACCTCCAGGTCGGCGACCGGGTCGTGGTGCCATTCCAGATCGCCTGCGGCAACTGCTGGATGTGCCTGACCGGACTGCCCACCCAGTGCGAGACCACCCAGGTCAGCGCCGAGAACATGGGCGCGGCCCTGTTCGGCTACACCCGGCTGTACGGCGCGGTCCCGGGCGCCCAGGCCGAGTACCTGCGGGTCCCGCAGGCCCAGTACGGCCCGATCAAGGTGCCCGAGGGCCCGTCCGACGACCGGTTCGTCTACCTCTCCGACGTCCTGCCCACCGCCTGGCAGGCGGTCGCCTACGCCGGTGTCCCGAAGGGGGGCAGCGTCGCCGTGCTCGGACTCGGCCCCATCGGCGACATGGCCTGCCGGATCGCCCAGGTCCAGGGCGCGGGACGGGTGTTCGGCGTGGATCTGGTCCCGGAACGGCTGAACCGGGCGAAGCAGCGGGGCGTGGAGACCTTCGACCTGCGCTCCTTCGACGACGAGAAGGAACTCGTCGCCGCGATCCGCGACCAGACCGACGGCCGCGGCCCCGACGCCGTGATCGACGCCGTCGGCACCGAGGCGCACGGCAGCGCGGCGGCCCGCATGGTGCAGAACGCCTCGGCTCTGCTGCCCCGCAAGCTCAGCGGCCCGATGGCGGAACGCTTCAGCGTCGACCGGCTCGCCGCCCTGTACACCGCGATCGAACTGGTGCGCCGCGGCGGCACCATCTCGATCAGCGGCGTCTACGGCGGCATGGCCGACCCGCTGCCCATGCTCACCCTGTTCGACAAGCAGATCCAGATGCGCATGGGCCAGGCGAACGTACGCCGCTGGAGCGACGAGATCATCCCCTACCTCACCGACGAGGACCCCCTGGGCGTCGACGACTTCGCCACCCACCGCGTGCCGCTCGACGAGGCGCCGCAGGCCTACGACATGTTCCAGAAGAAGCAGGACGGCGCGGTCAAGGTGCTGATCAAGCCCTGACCCGGGAGCCGGGGATCCGGCCGGGGCGGCCGGACCGGGCCGGGAAGCCGGAGCCCCGGCTTCCCGGCCCGTGAGGGCTGGCCCGTGAGGACTACAGCTCCTTGATCCGGACGTCCCGGTAGGAGACGACGTCCGTCGTGCCGTGCACCTGCAGTCCGATGTAGCCGGAGGCGAACCGCCGCCCGTCCGTGCCCGGGTCGTCCGAGCGGGGCGGGGTGAAGTCCTGGCCGCCGGTGTTGTCGAACTCGTTGATCAGCACACCGTTGCGGTAGACCGAGTAGTGCTGGTCCACGACCCGGATCTCGTAGTCGTTCCAGGTGCCCTTCTGCGTCACGCCCGCGCCGGCCAGGCCGACCCGGTCGAAGCCGTAGACCGAGCCCGTCTTGTACATGTCGCCGGTGGGCGAGTCGAACACCTGGATCTCGTGCCCGAACTTGATGGCGGCCCACTCCGGCCGGGGTTCTTCCGGGTGGTCGTGGATCTGCGGGAACCGTACGAACACACCGGAGTTGGCGTTGCCGGTGCCCGGGGCGTCGTCACGCCACTGGAGCTTCAGCGAGAAGTCGCCGTACGTGCGCTCGGGGAACCACAGCATGCCGAGCCCGCTCCTCGTGGTGCCGGAGGTGATCGACCCGTCCGGATTCAGCGCGAACGAACCGCCGCCCACCTGTTCCCACTTGGCGAACGAGGCCTCGGTGCCGTCGAGGATCGTCCGGTAGCCGTCGGTCTGGCCGGGCGCGCCGATGCCGGACTCGCGGGCCGCCCGGTTGATGGCCCGACGCTCCCGCTCGTCGATGACCCCTTCCTTCCTCAGTCCGTCCAGGACGGTGCCGACGTGCTTCAGGAACAGCGCCTGCGAGGTCCACTGCTTCTCGTCCTCGATCAGCTCGCCGACCCGGCACCGGTTGTCGGTGACCCGGTTCGGCACACCCGAGTCGACCGTGCCGACGATCACCGTCCGCCGCTCGTCGTACTCCGGGCAGCCGGGCGAGGGCACCCCGCCGTCCGCGACGACCGTGAAGCTCACCGTCAGCGGCTGGGAGGTGTTGCCCGCCTTGTCGCTCGCCCGGTAGGCCACGGTGTGCCGGCCCGCACGGTCGACCACCACGGGCGCGGTGTAGGCCAGGTACGGTCCGCCGTCGAGCGAGTACTGGACGGCGGCCACGCCGGATCCGTCGTGCCCGTCGCTGGCGCTGACCGTCACCGCGGCCCTGCCGACGTAGGCGCCGTCGGAGTTCCTGACGCCGCCGAGGGTCACGCCGGTCACGGGCGGGGTGGTGTCCTGCGGGGGAGCGGAGACGACCGTGAACTCCACGCTCTTCTCCGCCGCCGTGTTGCCCGCCCTGTCGGTGGCGCGGTAGCGCACCGTGTGGGCGCCCGCCCGGTGCACCATCACCGGGCCGGCGTAGGCCGTCCAGGCGCCGTCGGCGCCGACCGCGTACTCGATGGTGTTGACGCCGGAGCCGGTGTCGGACGCGGTGACGGTCACCGTCGCCATGTCGATGTAGGCCCCGTCGCCGTTCCTCTCGCCGTCCACCGTCGCGGAGGTCTCCGGCGGGGTCGAGTCGTCCGTCGGCGGCGGGACGACCGTGAACGCGACGCGCTGCTCCGCCGAGACGTTGCCCGCCTTGTCCAGCGCGCGGTAGCGCACCGTGTGCGCACCGACCTGGTCGACGACGACCGGGGCGGTGTACGGCTGCCAGGCGCCGTCGGTCCCGATCGCGTACTCGATCCGGTCCACGCCCGAACCGGAGTCGGTGGCCTCGACCGCGACGCTCGCCGAACCGACGTACGCGCCCTCGTCGTTCCGCGAGCCGGTCACCTCGGCCGTGGCCTCGGGCGCCGTGGTGTCGTCGCCGCCGCCCTCGGTCACCGTCAGGATGCCCTGCATCTCACCGTGGCCGGGGATGGTGCAGTGGTAGAAGTAGCGGCCCGGGGTGAGCGTCACCTCGGCGGTGTGCCGGCCGCCCCGGGCGTCGGCCGGGTTGGCGAGGATGTTCAGCTGGACGTCGTCGTTGAACTCGGGGTCGGAGGTCACGAACGTCAGCGTGTGCGGCATCCCGGTGGTGTTGCCGGTGGCCGCGCTGTTCTCGAAGACGATCGTCGCCGTACCGGCCACCGCGGTCGTCGGGGCGGAGGTGTACTCGGTGATGCTGTCGCCGGCGGTCCAGGTGAGCACCTGCTCCGCCGCCTCGGCCGCCGTGGATCCGGACTCGCCGGCCGCGGACGTCGTCTGCAGGCCGAGCGTCATCAGCAGGGCGGCCAGCAGGCCGGCCCACGCTCTTCGTCGCCGTGTCACTGGTCTCATCCGGCCTTCCTCGCCAACTGGCCGGCGGCCGGGGTGGGACCGCCGCCCGTGTAGGTGACCCGCCACAGCGCGGACTTGGTGTCGGAGGTGAAGAATCCGCGGCCGTAGTCGAGGACGTACAGCGCGCCGTCCGGGCCGAACGTCCAGCCCATCAGGTTCCTGATGCCGTCGTTGCCGACGGGCACGATCTTCTTCAGGGACTCCGAGTGCACCGGGAGACCGCCGTCCCCTTGCGTCTTCGGGTCCATCAGCACCGCGTTGCGCGGCTGGTCGGCGTCGTAGAAGTCACCGACGAACCACTTGCCGTCCCAGTACGCCGGCCACTTGACGTCACTGGAGTTCGCGTCGTCGTAGCGGTAGACCGGGCCGTTCATCGCGGCCTGGCCGCCGCCCTTGAGCCAGGGCAGCCGGTAGGCGGCCTCGTCCTGCTCGTACGACGGGACGCCGTTCGCGTCGCGCGGGAAGTCCGGACCGCCGCCCTGCGGCGAGTACCAGATGTTGTTGCCGGTCACCGGCGGCAGGTTGACCAGACCGTCGTTGTTCGGCGACTCGTTCTTCGGGGCGTCGCAGTCGTACCAGCCGAGCGGCTTCGACGGGTCCGGCAGATTGCGGTCCCGGTAGGGCTGCTTGTTGCCCATGCAGTACGGCCAGCCCCGGTTGGACGCCTCGGTGATCACGGCGAACGTGTCGTACTTCGCCGGGCCCCAGGTCGTCGACGGGGCGCCGGCGTCCGGGCCGACCCAGCCCGCGTAGAGGGTGTCGGTCCTCCGGTCCACGGAGATGCGCGCCGGGTTGCGCACGCCCATCACGTAGATCTCGCCGCGCGTCTTGCCGCCGCCCTCGGCCGTCTCCTTCCCGGTGAACAGGTTGCCCTCGGGAAGGGTGTACGTGCCGTCCGGCTCCGGGTGGATGCGCAGGATCTTGCCGTTGAGGTTGTTGGTGTTGCCGGCGGTGCGGCGGGCGTCGGCGAAGGACACGCCCTTGAAGTTGGGCTGGGGGTTGTTGCCCGAGTAACCGTCGCTGAATCCACTGGAGTTGTTGTCGCCGGTGGCGATGTACAGGTTGCCCTTGGAGTCCCAGGCCATCCCGCCGCCGGCGTGGCAGCAGCTGTGGATCTGCACCGGCCACTTCAGCAGCACCTTCTCGCTGCCGAGGTCCAGCTTTCCGGTGGCCCCGTCGTAGGTGAAGCGGGAGACCCGCCGCTCGGCCATGCGGGTGTCCCGGTCGATCCCGGAGTGCGGGGTGTAGTGCAGGTACACCCACCCGTTCCGCTCGAACGCCGGATCCAGTTCGATGCCGAGCAGGCCCTCCTCGACCTTCCTCAGCTCGTCGCCGCCGCCCTTGTTGCCGAAGACGGTGAGCGCCCCGGCGAGGGTGACCTGCTTGGTCCTGGGGTCGTAGACGTGGATCTCGCCCGTGCCCTTGCCGATGTCCGGGTCGTTCCAGTCCGTGACGACGGGCTGCGAGGCGTCGGCGCCGCCCCTGCCGATGTAGAAGACGCGGCCGTCGGGCGCGGTGACCAGCCCGTGCGGCTCACCGATCTGGTCGTTGAGGCCCGGCTGGTTGGGCCGGGTCAGCCGCTCGGCCTCGTAGTTGCCGGTGATGGTCGCCTTGCAGTCGGCCCGCACCAGCCGGGTCGTCCACAGCAGGGCGCCGCGCAGGTGGTCACGGAAGTCGGTCTCGTCGTACGACGACACCGTGCCGCCCATGCCGGTGTAGAAGGACCGGCCGCCGTCGTAGTCGCGGCACCAGCTGACCGGGTGGTCCCAGCCGTTGGCACCCGCGCCGGGCGCGTACGTCGACTCACGGACCCTGGCGACCGTGTGCACGTCGCCGGAGGGATTCTTCACCCAGTTCAGCCACTTGTCGGGCCGCTTCCACTGGGCGGGCAGGTTCCTGGTCGCCGGATGCGCGCGGTCACCGACCTCGACGGTCGCCCGCTGCACCGCGGCGGGGCTCGACGCGGCCGGACGGGCGCCGATCAGACCGGTGAACCAGTCCGAGTACGGCTCCGCGCGGGCCGCGTCGTGCAGGCCGACGAAACCGCCGCCGGCCTCCATGTACGCCTCCAGGCCCGCCTCCTGGTCCGGATCGAGGACGTCCCCGCCGCCGGTCAGGAACACGATGGTGTTGAAACGGCTCAGCCTGTCGGCGTTGGTGAAGACCGAGGCGTTGCCGGTGGCGGTGACCGTGAACCGCTGGTCCTCCGGGCCGGACAGGCCGATCCTCTCGATCGCCGCGATCCCGGCGTTCACCAGGGGTGACTCGTCACCGTCGGCCGCGGAGCCGTGGAACAGCAGCACCCGTACGCTCGCGCCGCCCGGGGGCGACTTGATCGACATCGTTGTCAGGGACGGTTCCGGGGCCGGGTGCGCGCCGGCGGCGGGACCCGACAGCAGTCCGGCGACGACGCCGGCGGTCACGGTGGCCGCCCAGAGGCGCCGTCTCGTTCCCGCCCTTGGCGCGCCCGTCGTGCTTCTCGTGCTCAATCCCCGTAAGCGCACGGGTTCGTGATGCGATGTGGACCGCACGTGGCCACCCACCCCTCCTCGGTCGCAGCAACAGCGTCAAGGAAGCTAGACCTCTTTGCGTCACACGCCAATACCTATCGCAGCAATGAAACGAACTTTGTCCTGAGTGTGGATAAACGAAGGAGCGGCCAGTACGGTTTCACAGGTTCATGACAGCCACGTGGGGAGTTCGGCATGGACAGACGCGGCTTCAACCGGCGGGTACTGCTGGGCGGCGCTGCCGTTGCGACATCGTTGTCCGTCGCGCCCGAGGCCGTGAGCGCGGCCGCACCGGCGAGGACCGCCCCCGCCGGGGGCGAGGTGCGGCGCGTCAAGATGTACGCCGAGCGGCTGGCCGGCGGACAGATGGGCTACGGCTTCGAGAAGGGCAGGGCGTCGATCCCCGGCCCGCTGATCGAGCTCAACGAGGGCGACACCCTGCACGTCGAGTTCGAGAACACCATGGACGTGCCCGTGAGCCTGCACGTCCACGGACTGGACTACGAGATCTCCAGCGACGGCACCAAGCAGAACAGGAGCGACGTCGAACCCGGCGGCACCCGCACCTACACCTGGCGCACCCACAAGCCCGGCCGGCGCGCCGACGGCACCTGGCGGGAGGGCAGCGCGGGCTACTGGCACTACCACGACCACGTCGTCGGCACGGTGCACGGCACCGGCGGCATCCGGGGCGGGCTGTACGGCCCGGTGATCGTGCGCCGCAAGGGCGACGTCCTGCCCGACGCGACCCACACCATCGTCTTCAACGACATGTCGATCAACAACAGGCCGGCGCACACCGGCCCGGACTTCGAGGCCACCGTGGGCGACCGCGTCGAGATCGTCATGATCACGCACGGCGAGTACTACCACACGTTCCACATGCACGGTCACCGCTGGGCCGACAACCGCACCGGCATGCTCACCGGACCCGACGACCCGAGTCAGGTCATCGACAACAAGATCTGCGGCCCGGCCGACTCCTTCGGCTTCCAGATCATCGCGGGGGAGGGCGTCGGGGCGGGCGCCTGGATGTACCACTGCCACGTCCAGAGCCACTCGGACATGGGCATGGTCGGCCTGTTCCTGGTGAAGAAGCCGGACGGCACCATCCCGGGCTACGACCCGCACGAGCACGCCCACGGGGCGGCAGCCGGGGAGGACCACGAGCACGGACACTGACGCACCGGACGTGATCCGGGAGCGCTCTCGCCCGTGGCCGGGCCGGGGCTATCCTTTCCCGCAGCCGCAGGTGAGGAGCCCCGAAGTGACCGAGACAGTGCCGCGCCCCACGCTGGAG
The DNA here is from genome assembly GCF_055633275.1 of Streptomyces sp. 12E. NCBI lineage: Bacteria > Bacillati > Actinomycetota > Actinomycetes > Kitasatosporales > Streptomycetaceae > Streptomyces > Streptomyces sp. 12E. Next base: position 6,492,884 of record NZ_JBVNCJ010000001.1, read on the forward strand.
GCGGTGGCCGCGCGGGCCGGGGTCTCCCGGGCCACGGTCTCCCGCGTGGTCAACGGCTCCGACGGGGTGCGCGAACCGCTGGCCGAACGGGTGAGGCGGGCGGTGGAGGAACTCGGGTACGTGCCGAACCAGGCCGCCCGCAGCCTGGTGACCAAGCGCCACGACGCCGTCGCCGTCATCGTGGCCGAACCGGAGACCCGGGTCTTCGCCGACCCCTTCTTCGCCCGGCAGCTGCGCGGCATCAGCAAGGAGCTGACGGCCCACGACAACCAGCTCGTGCTGCTGCTCACCGAGGACCGCGACGACCACGCCCGCGTCGGCCGCTACCTGGCCGGCGGTCATGTCGACGGCGCGCTGGTGTTCTCCCTCCACATCGACGACCCCCTGCCCGAACTGATCCAGCGGGCCGGCCTGCCGACCGTGTACGGCGGCCGGCCCGACGGGAACGGCGGCCGGCGCGACGTCGTCTACGTCGACAGCGACAACCGGGGCGGCGCCCGCGACGCCGTGCGGCATCTGCTCGGCCTCGGCCGCAGCCGTGTCGCCCACATCACCGGCGCCCTGGACCAGACCGCGGCGGTGGACCGGCTCGACGGCTTCCGGGACGTCATGGCCGACGCCGATCCGCGCCTGGTCGTGGAGGGCGACTTCACCCCGGCCGGGGGCGAGCGGGCGATGCGGCGGCTCCTCGGGCGCTGCCCGGACCTGGACGGGGTGTTCGCCGGCAACGACCTCATGGCGGCGGGCGCCCTGCGCGTGCTGCGCGAGCACGGGCGGCGGGTGCCGGACGACGTGGCGGTCGTCGGCTTCGACGACATGCTGCCGATCGCCGAGCAGACCGAACCGCCGCTGACCACGGTCCGCCAGGACATCGAGGAGATGGGCCGGCTGATGGCCCGCCTCCTCCTGCGCGACCTGGACGGCACCACCACGTCCGACGGGAACGCCGACGGCACCCCGTCCGCCGTGATCTTCCCGACGACCCTGATCCGACGGGCGTCCGCCTAGGCCCCCGCCGTCCGCGGGCAGTCGTGCCTCCCCGGTGACTCAAAGGCCTGGGGGGGGGCGGGTCCTGGCCGCCCGGCTTCGGGGTGGACGACACGGACACCGTCGTCGCCAGGGCCGTCGAACCGGGCGGCGGGGTGCGGATGTCCGCCGCCTCCGTCACCCGCGTCGGCCGGCCCGCCCGCCCGGAGGGCCCGTACGGCGCGCGGTTCGCCGTCCTCGAGGGCGATCCGCGCGAGACCTGACACACCCGGCGCGCCGCCGTGCGCGCCGTGCGCGCCGAAGTCATCATCATGCGGTCACGGAAGGCCCCGAGGGCCCTCCGTTGATTCCGCGTTGATCGGACGTTTTTCGCCGCACGGCACGCTCTCGGGCATGCACACCGAAACGATCCCGTCGCCCGACCTCGCCTGGCAGGAGGAGGCGTTGTGCGCGCAGACGGGGGGAGACTTCTTCTTCCCCGAGCCCGGCAGCTCGGTCCGCGAGGCCAAGCGCATCTGCGGTCTCTGCCCGATCCGGGCCGCCTGCCTCGAGTACGCCCTGGCCAACGACATGCGCTTCGGTGTCTGGGGCGGCATGTCGGAGAAGGAGCGCCTGGAACTGCGGCGCACCGGACGGTAGTCCCCGCCGGTCGCCGGTCGCCGGTCGCCGGTCGCCGGTCGCCGGTCGCCGGTCGCCGGTCGCCGGTCGCCGGTCGCCGGTCGCCGGTCCGCGGAGAACCGGTCCGGCCGCGCGGAGGCGGACGCACCGCCTTGCCCGGGCGGACGCGCCGCCCGCCCCCTCGCGCCCCGGGCCGGGCCTCAGCTGCCTGCGCGGGCCGCCATCCGGGCCTTGCGGGCCGCCAGCTTCTCGTCGAACTTCGCGGCCTCCGCGTCCAGGCCTCCCATGAACATGCCCAGTTCCTCCTGGGCCTTGAGGCCCTCGGGACCCAGTCCGTCGATCTCCATGACCTTCAGGAAGCGGAGCACCGGCTGGAGCACGTCGTCGTGGTGGATGCGCAGGTTGTAGACCTCGCCGATGGCCATCTGCGCGGCCGCCCGCTCGAACCCGGGGATGCCGTGGCCGGGCATCCGGAAGTTCACCACGACATCGCGCACCGCCTGCATCGTGAGGTCCGGAGCCAGTTCGAACGCCGACTTGAGCAGATTGCGGTAGAAGACCATGTGCAGGTTCTCGTCGGTCGCGATGCGGGCCAGCATGCGGTCGCAGACCGGGTCGCCGGACTGGTGGCCGGTGTTGCGGTGCGAGATGCGGGTGGCCAGCTCCTGGAAGGCGACGTAGGCGATCGAGTGGAGCATCGAGTGCCGGTTGTCCGACTCGAAGCCCTCGCTCATGTGCGCCATGCGGAACTGCTCCAGCTTGTCCGGGTCCACCGCCCGCGAGGCGAGCAGGTAGTCCCGCATCACGATGCCGTGCCGGCCCTCCTCGGCCGTCCAGCGGTGCACCCAGGTGCCCCAGGCGCCGTCCCGGCCGAACAGCGTGGCGATCTCGTGGTGGTAGCTGGGGAGGTTGTCCTCGGTCAGCAGGTTCACCACCAGCGCGATCCGGCCGACCTCGGTGACCTTCGACTGCTCCTTGTCCCAGGCCTCGCCGTCCTCGAAGAAGCCGGGGAAGTTGCGGCCGTCGCTCCACGGCACGTACTCGTGCGGCATCCAGTCCTTGGTGACCTTCAGGTGCCGGTTGAGCTCCTTCTCGACCACTTCCTCCAGCGCGTACAACAGCCGGGCGTCGGTCCAGACCGAGGGGCTGCCGAGGTGGGGAGAAGTGAGCGACACGGGTGACTCCAGGGGGACGGTGACGTGCGGAGGTCCGGCGAGCGGCGCCGGGAACCTACGGAATCGTAGGCTACGTAGCCGTAGGTTACGTAGCCGTAGGTTAAGGGTGTCGTAAAGAAGGCTGATCAGCGGGGGTTCCTCCGGGTGTCGTCCTGCCCCGGAGCCGCAGGCCACTACGCCGTACGGGTGACACGGTCGCCGGTCAGGCGTGCAGCTCTCGAAGGCGCACCGAGAGACACGTCACACACCCCTCGAGCTTCTCGAACTCGCCGATGTCCACCGGGACCGGCTCGTAGCCGAGGTCCGCGAACAGTTCCGCGGTCCTCGGCGCGCTCGCCGCCATCAGCAGCCTGTCCCCGCCGAGCAGCACCACGTGCGCCCCGGTCGCCTCCGGAACGGGCAGGAAGCGCGGGAACAGCGACGGCGCGTCCATGTGCGGTACGTGCCCGACGACCGTCCCGTCCGGCAGTGCCGTGACCGCCGACTTCAGATGCAGCACCTTCGCGACCGGCACGGCGACCACCCGCGCCCCCAGCGGCTCGAACGCGGCCCGCACCTGTCGCACCCCGGCCGCGTCGGTCCTCCGGCCGCGGCCCACGTACACCGTGTCGCCGACCTTCAGCACGTCGCCGCCGTCCAGCGTGCCCGGCTCCCGGACCCGGTTCACCGAGCAGCCCAGCGACGCCACGGCCTCCTCGACCCCGGGCGTCTCCGCGCGCCGGGACTCCGCACCGGGGCGGGCGATCAGCGCCACGTTCCGGAACATGACGACCGTGTCCTCCACGAACACCGAGGCCGGGCAGTCGTCGGCCGGGTCCACGTCGATCGTCTCCCAGCCGTGGGCGCGCAGTGCCTCCGTGTACGCCTCCCACTGCTCCACCGCGCGGCCGACGTCGACGCCCTCCCGTTCGACGTGCGTCACCGGCCCTTCGGCCAGGCGGGGAGAGGGACGGCGGACGAGGGCCTTCTTGCTGGGCACGGGTGCGCCTTTCGGACGGGACGGGCACGGCTCGGCCGGACTGCGGGAGCCCGAGGACGGCCGGCCTCCCACGGACGCCGGCGCAACCATCATGCGGGGCGGATCCGGACAGGACCACCCCCGGCCGCGAGGGGGTGTACCACCGGTGACGGCCTCAGCGCCCGGCCCGCCGCAGATGCTCCGCCGTGAAGGACCCGTCGGCGTGGAGCAACTCGGCCGGCGTGCCCTCGAACACCACCCGGCCGCCGTCCCTCCCGCCGTCCGGACCGAGATCGATCACCCAGTCCGCACGGGCGACGACGTCGAGGTTGTGCTCGACCACGATCACGCTGTTGCCCGCGTCCACCAGCCGGTCCAGAAGTCCGACGAGACCGTCCACGTCCGCCATGTGCAGCCCGGTCGTCGGTTCGTCGAGCACGTACACCACGCCCTTGCGGTGCAACCGGGTGGCCAGCTTGATCCGCTGCCGTTCACCTCCCGAAAGGGTGGACAGCGGCTGTCCCAGCGTGAGGTAGGTGAGGCCCACGTCCCGCAGGGCGCGCAGCCGGCGCCGCACGCCCGTCTCCTGGAAGAAGTCCAGCGCCTCCTCGGCGGTCATCCCGAGCACGTCGGCGACGGAGCGGCCGCCGACGGTCAGCCGCAGCACCTCGTCCTTGAACCGCCGCCCCTCGCAGGCGGGGCAGGTCGTGGTCACCGGGTCCATGAAGGCCAGGTCGGTGTACATGATCCCGCGGCCCTCGCAGGCGCCGCAGGCGCCGCCGGAGTTGAAGCTGAACATCCCCGGCTCCGCCCCCGTCTCCCGCGCGAAGACCTTCCGTACCGTGTCCATGATCCCGAGGTACGTCGCCGGGGTGGACCGCGCCGAGATGCCGATCGAGGACTGGTCGACCACCACGGTGTCCCGGTGCACGGCGGCGAACTCGGCGACCAGTGTGCTCTTGCCCGAACCGGCCACCCCGGTCACGGCGGTGAGCACCCCGGTCGGGAACCGCACGGTGACCTCCCGCAGGTTGTGCCGGTCGGCCCCCTTCACCCACAGTCCGCCCGTCGCCTCCCGCACCGCGTCCTTGACCGTCGTGCGCCGTCCGAGACACCGCCCCGTCAGGGTGCCCGAGGCGGCCAGCTCCCGCGGGGTCCCCTCGAACACCACCCGGCCGCCCCCGGCTCCCGCGCCCGGGCCCATGTCGACCACGTGGTCGGCCAGCGCGATGACGTCCGGGTCGTGCTCGACCACCAGCACGGTGTTGCCCTTGTCGCGCAGCCGCAGCAGCAGTTCGCCGAGGCGGTGCACGTCCCGCGGATGCAGTCCGACGCTGGGCTCGTCGAAGATGTACGTCATCCCGGTCAGGCTCGATCCGAGGTGCCGTACGGTCTTCAGCCGCTGCCCCTCGCCGCCGGAGAGCGTGCTCGTCTCCCGGTCCAGGCTCAGATAGCCGAGCCCGATCGTCTCGATCCGTTCCAGTGCGGCGACGGCGGCCCCGGCGACCGCGCCGGCCACCGGATCGTCGATCTCCCGCAGCGCGGCGATGAGGTCGGTGACCTGCATGGCCGCGCAGTCGGCGATGGACCGGCCCCCGATCCGGGACGCCAGCGCCGCCTCGTTCAGCCTCGCGCCCCGGCAGGCGGGACAGACGCCCTCGGCCAGGAACTCCCGCACCGTGTCACGGGTCTTCTGGCTCATCCCCGCCAGGTCCCGCTTCAGGTACAGCCGTTCGAAGCGGTCGGCGAGCCCTTCGTACTCGGTGGTCCAGGTGCCGCCCGTGCCGTTCACGGTGACCTTGCTGCCGGGGCGCCCCCGCATCAGGAACTCCCGCTCCGCCGCGGTGAATTCACGCACCGGTTTGTGCGGGTCAAGCTCGTCGCTGTTGGTGTACGCCTGACCCTGCCAGGTCCCCGCGGCGAACGGCGGGAAGCGGACCGCCCCCTCGGCGAGGGAGCGGTCCGCGTCGAGGATGCGGTCCCAGTCCGGCCGTACGGTCCGGCCCAGGCCGTCGCACGCGCGGCACATGCCCGACGGGTCGTTGAACGAGTACGCCGTCGCCGGTCCGGCGCTCGGCGTGCCGTGCCGTGAGAACAGCACCCGCAGCACCGAGTACACGTCCGTCATCGTGCCGACCGTCGACCGGGAGTGGCCGCCGACGGGCCGCTGGTCGACGACGATCGCGGGCGTCAGATCCTCCAGGGCCTCCGCGTGCGGCCGCTCGTACTTCGGCAGCCGGTTGCGCACGAACCAGGTGAACGTCTCGTTGAGCTGGCGCTGCGACTCGACCGCGATCGTGTCGAAGACGACCGACGACTTCCCCGATCCCGAAACGCCGGTGAACACGGTCAGCCGGCCCTTCGGGATGCGCAGCGACACGTCCTTGAGGTTGTTCTCCCCGGCTCCGGTGATGGTGATGAACTCGCTGGACTGGTTCATACCGCCGACGCTAGGCGGAATACCCGACAGCTTCTGTCGTGATTTCCTTCAGCTCCCCCTCCTCCATCAGCAGCCACCGGGTGATGCCGATCGACTCCAGGAACGGCAGGTCGTGACTGGCCACGATCAGGGCTCCCTCGTACGACTCCAGCGCCGTGGTCAGCTGCCGGACGCTCGCCATGTCGAGGTTGTTGGTCGGCTCGTCCAGCATCAGCAGCTGCGGCGCGGGCTCCGCCAGCATCAGCGCCGCCAGCGCCGCCCGGAACCGCTCGCCGCCGGAGAGCGTTTCCGCCTTCTGGTCGGCGCGGGCGCCCCGGAACAGGAAGCGGGCGAGCCGGGCCCGGACCCGGTTGTTGGTGGCGCCCGGGGCGAACCGGGCCACGTTCTCGGCGACGGTCAGCCCCGGGTCGAGGACGTCGAGCCGCTGCGGCAGGAACCGCAGGGGCACATGGACGTCCGCCTCGCCCGACACCGGCTCCAGCTCCCCGGCGATCGTGCGCAGCAGCGTCGTCTTGCCCGCGCCGTTGCGTCCGATCAGCGCCACCCGCTCGGGGCCGCGCAGATCGAGGCCGCCGTTCACCCGGGCGCCGTACTCCAGTTCCAGGTCCATGAGGTTGAGGACCCCGCGACCCGGCGGCACGGCCGTGTACGGCAGGTCGACGCGGATCTCGTCGTCGTCCCGTACGGCCTCCACCGCGTCGTCGAGGCGTTCCCTGGCCTCGGCGAGCTTCTCCTCGTGCATGATGCGGTGCTTGCCCGCGGACTCCTGCGCCGCGCGCTTGCGCGCCCCCATGACGATCTTCGGCTCACGCTTCTGGTCCCACATCTTCTGTCCGTACCGCTTGCGACGGGCCAACTTGACCTGGGCGTCGACCAGTTCGCGCTTCTGTTTGCGGAAGTCCGCCTCGGCGACGCGCATCATCCGCTCGGCGGCCTCCTGTTCGACGGCCAGGGCCTCCTCGTACGCCGAGAAGTTGCCGCCGTACCAGGAGACCTCCCCCGAGCGCAGATCCGCGATCTGGTCGACCAGGTCCAGCAGTTCACGGTCGTGGCCGACCACGACCATGACGCCCGGCCAGTTCGCGACGGCCGCGTACAGCCGTCTGCGGGCGTACAGGTCGAGGTTGTTGGTGGGCTCGTCGAGCAGCAGCACCTCCGGGCGGCGCAGCAGCAGCGCGGCCAGCCGCAGCAGCACCGACTCGCCGCCGGACACCTCGCCGACGGTGCGGTCGAGACCGATGTGCCCGAGGCCGAGTTCGCCGAGCGTGGCCAGGGCGCGTTCCTCGACGTCCCATTCGTCGCCGACGATCTCGAAGTGCTCCTCGGCCGCGTCGCCCGCCTCGATGGCGTGCAGCGCGGTCCGCCGGGCGGCGATGCCGAGGGCCTCGTCGACCCTCAGCGCGGTGTCGAGCGTCACGTTCTGCGGCAGGTAACCCACCTCGCCGACGACCCGGACGGCGCCGTCGGCCGGCCGGAGCTCACCGGCGATCAGCTTCAGCAGGGTGGACTTCCCGGACCCGTTGACGCCGACGAGACCGGTGCGGCCGGGGCCGAAGGCGACGTCGAGGTCCTCGAAGACGGTGGTGCCGTCGGGCCAGGTGAAGACGAGGGACGTACAGGTGATGGATGGTGTCATACGGGCCTCCGCGGTTGCTCGGGGCGATCAGGGGCACACGCGTATCGAGACACCGCGGGACGAGGACCGGCAGCCGGGAGGGAAGGCCTGGGCATGAGAAAGCCCTGTTCCGCAAGGACGGCTCGAACGCCGAGGTCGCACGCGACGTACACACCTGAGCGGTGTGACGCGGTGTCTCAGAACCTCAGACGAGCAACGTCCTTCTCCCATCGACGGCAACAGGACCGCTGTACACCGTAGGAGTGCCCGGAACGGCTGTCAACGGCTTTTCCGGTCACGACGTCACCGCCCCCGAGGAGGCCCCGTGCCCAACGGCCCGCTCTCGCTGCCGGCCCGTCTGTCCCTGCTGGCCTGGGACGCCGACCCGTCCCGGCAGGCCCCCGCGGTGCGGGCCGGGGCCCTCGCCGAGCTGGCCCGGCGGGGCCTGCTGATCGACGACGATGGCATCGCCACCCCCCGCGACCTCGACTCCAGGACCGGTGACCCGGTCCTGGACGGTCTTCTGGAGCTGGTCAGCGAGTCCTGCCCGCACCGCTGGCGCGTCTGGGTGACGCTGCGCGCGCGGTACACCCTGGACGCGGTCCGGGAGCAACTGGTGGCCGAGGGAGTGCTGCGCGCCGAGAAGCACCGGGTCCTCGGGGTGTTCCCGTCGGTGGAGCACGTCCTGGCCGACACCGCCCGCGCGGACGCCCTGCGCCGGGAGGCCCACCGGATCCTGGCCGGATCCGCACCGGTGGAGGACGTTCCCGGGCCGACCGCGACCGTACTCGCCCTCGCCGCCGCCGCGGACCTGCCGCCCGCCCCGGGCGGTCCCCTGCGCGACGGGCGCGCGGAGACCCTGGCCCGCCGCGCCGGAGCGGCGACGCCCGCGTTCGCCGCCGTCCTGCGCGAGTTGTGCGCGGGGCTGAGGGACGAGGCGCCGCTGGCCTCGCTCACCAGGGGGCGATGAGACCTCGCTCGGTGAGGGCCCGCCCCTGGGGTGCTCCCGCATGTGGACGCGCCCCATGGGCGCACGCCATGTGCTCCCCCGCCCCGCACTGTCGGCCGGCGCCACGCCCCGGTGCGAGCGGACCACGTCCCGCACGGACCCGCTGCCCGGAGCCCGGGGCCGTCGACCCGGAAGGGCGAGGATCCCGCCGACGCGCACCACGCGCCCGCCGCCGTTGAAGCCCGGCCCCGCCCGCCCCGGTCCGCCGTGCGGGAACCGCCCGGCACGGGGACGCACGGGACGACGGCCACCCGCACGCCACGCGCGACGCCCCGTCGAGCGGCGGGCGCCGGCCGTGCGCGTCAGGCGTCGCGCATCAGCTCCGCGAGATCGTGGTCCAGGTCGAGCCGGAGGTGCTCCAGACCGACCGGCACCAGCTCGCCGGTGGCCTCCAGGAACCGGCGCAGCTCGCCCGAGCGGACGTGCACGACGGCGGTCCCCTCGGGGGCGTGGAACTCCAGCACGGTGCGGTCGTAGCCGTACGGCCGCACCCGTACGTCGCCGTCGCCCTCGGGCTCCTGCATCCCCGCGGCGAGCAGGTCGCGGGCGAAGGTCCAGCAGACATCGACGCCCTCCAGGGTGGCGGGCGCGGGGAAGGTCATGCGGACGGCGAACGGGTCGTCGCGGTCGTAGTGCAGGGTGGCGGGAATGCTCGGCATCCGCGGCGCGGCGGCGACGAGACGGGCCTCGACGGTCTGCTCGATGACGGTGGACAACGCCTTGCTCCCTCGTGACGGCTGGACAGGCTTCCGGGGCGGATCGGGTCGGCTACGGGATGAGACGACGGAATCGGCCAATCCGTGCACACGAAAAGCGAGTGACCTCTGTCACCGCCTTCATGCACCCGAGTGACACGGCTCTCCCCGAGCGGTCGCGCGCACCGCACCCGGCGCCCGGCCGGCACCCCGCCGCCGGCCTGCCGCTCCGGCGCCGCCCGCCGCCCGCACAGCCGCACCGCCGCCCTCGCGGCCGGCCCCACCGGCACCGACCCGACGACCGGCGCGGGCCGCGCCCGGCGGACCGTCGACACCGGCTCGTACGACACGGTCGACCGCGCGCCCGGCCGGAGCATCGATGCGTGCGGCGTGCCCTGATCGCCGCCGACGTGGGTACCCGTCCGCCGTACCCGAGAGGAAGTGAGCGGACATGCCACGCGGTTCCAGCCCCAAACGGGAGCGTCAGTACGAGCACATCAAGGACAGCGCCGAGGACCGGGGCGAGAGCACCGGGCGCGCCAAGGAGATCGCCGCCCGGACGGTGAACAAGGAGCGCGCCCGGTCCGGCGAGTCGAAGACGGCCAGTCGCACCTCCACGCAGGACATGTCGTCCGGGAAGCGCGGCGGCCAGCGCTCCGGCAAGGGCTCTCGGGGGCCCACGCGCGACCAGCTGTACGAGGAGGCCAAGAAGCGTGGTGTCGAAGGCCGTTCGCACATGAACAAGGGACAGCTCCAGCGGGCGCTCGGCAAGTGAGCCCGCTCCGCGCGGAGGGCACGGACCCCGGGGCGCCCTCCGCGCGGAGCGCACGCGCCCCGTAGGCTCGGGGCACCATGACGACCGTACGCACACCGGCCGACTGGCCCGTGACCGAGGAAGAGGCCCGCGCGGTCCAGGACGCGCTCCGCGCGCGGGTGGTGCTCGACGAACCGGGCCCGTCGCCCGGCACGGGCCACGTCACCGGGGTCGACGTGGCGTACGACGACGAGCGGGACGTCGTCGTCGCCGCGGCCGTCGTCCTCGACGCGGCGACCCTCGACGTCGTCGCCGAGTCCACGGCCGTCGGCCGGATCTCCTTCCCGTACGTCCCCGGACTGCTCGCCTTCCGCGAGATCCCCACCGTGCTGGCCGCCCTCGACGCCCTGCCGTGCCCGCCCGGGCTGGTGGTCTGCGACGGCTACGGCCTCGCCCACCCCCGTCGCTTCGGCCTGGCCAGCCACCTCGGTGTCCTCACCGGCCTGCCGACGATCGGCGTCGCCAAGAACCCCTTCACCTTCACCCACGACGAACCGGGCGCCCCGCGCGGCAGCGCCTCCCCGCTGCTCGCCGGCCGCGAGGAGGTCGGCCGCGCCCTGCGCACCAGGGACGCCGTCAAGCCGGTCTTCGTCTCCGTCGGCCACCGCGTGGACCTGGACAACGCCTGCGCCCACACCCTGGCCCTGACCCCCGCCTACCGCCTCCCGGAGACCACCCGCAGGGCCGACGCCCTGTGCCGTCGCGCACTCGCCGAGGCCGCCCCCCTCTAGGAGACGTCCTCGACACTCCACCGCCCCACCTCGCGGTACTCCGAGTCGTGGATCACCGATCCGTCCCCGGGCTCCATCGCGTAGTGCCGCAGGTTCCCGCCCCAGTACCGCAGGATCCGGCCCAGTTCACCCGCCGGGTCCCTCGTCAACGCGTCGTCGTCCATGGCCACTTCAAGGAGAAATCGCATGCCTTCAAGTGTTTCATTGAACTTCCCTTTGAGAGTCGGTCGCTTTTTCGGCCGCGCTCTCATCGTGTTCTCCGGGGTGCGAGGCGCGGAAGTCTCAAGCGCGGGTCAATCCGGCGTGGGACGTGCCCCTGCGGTCCGAGTACCGCTCCTGAGCACCCGTACGGATGCCGTCGCCCGCCCCGGCAGGCTGGCGCGCATGACGACGCACCGTGCGCCCGAGCCCGCCGCCGCGGCCCCACGGCCCGTGACCGCCGCTCTCGCCGTGCCGGCCGGGCTGGGCCGGATCGTCGCGATGGCCCGCACGCCGGCCGGACGGCCGCTCTAGCTCAGGGCCGGCCGGGTCGCGGCGACGCGGAAGCGGATGCCCGCCGCGCGGAGGCGGCCGATCAGCGCGTCGCCCATCGCCACCGCCGTCGTGACCTGGCCGGCCGTCGGCGGGAGGTCGTCGAAGGCCAGGCAGAGGGCTCCCTCGGCCAACATCTTCGCCGTCTCGTCGTAGCCGGGGTCGCCGCCCGAGACCTCCGTGTACACCCGGCGCCCGCCGCCCCCGCCGACGAAGCGGACGGTGAACCGGCTCCGGGCGCGCTTCTCGGGGCCCGGCCCGTCGCCGGGCCCGAGCCGGTCGGAGAGCCGGCGCCGCAGGGGCGGGAACTGGGCAGCCGTCACCAGCGCCCCCACGGCCACCACCCCGCCCACCGCCACCGGGAGCCGCCGCACGGCCGCGTGGTGCCGGTAGCGGAAGTCGGGGCCGTACCGGTCCAGTGTCCTGGCCGAACGGCGCACGATCTGCGCGTCGACGGTGGGCAGGGGCAGGGCCCAGGCGCCGACCTCCGGCGCGTAGCGCGGCGCGCCCGGCGAGGCCGACGCCCGGCGGCCCACCAGCCGCGGTTCGTGGCGCCGGCGGTCCAGGGCCGCCGCGCGCAGTCCGCGGTGCCGGGCGAACTGGTTCAGCGCCGAGGCGAAGGTCCCGCCCGAGAAGGCCGCGTCGACGTGCACGAAGCCGTCCACGGTCAGCGGCACCCCCTCCGGAAGCTGCCGCACGGTGAAGTACACGCCCAGGTCGTGCGGCACCGAGTCGAAGCCGCAGGCGTGCACCAGCCGCGCCCCGGTCTCCCGCGCGCGTGCGTCGTGCCGGACGTAGGTCAGGTCCACGAACTCCGGCTCACCCGTGAGGTCGACGTAGTCCGCCCCGGTGTCCGCGCAGGCGGCGACGAGTTCCTCGCCGTACTCCACGTAGGGGCCGACGGTGGTGGCGACCACCCGCGCGTGCTCGGCGAGGGCGCGCAGCGAGGCCGGGTCGGACACGTCCGCCCGCAGCAGCCCGACCCCCGCGCCGCCGGGCAGCCGTTCCCGCAGCCGCTCCAGCTTCTGCGCGCTGCGGCCGGCGATCGCCCAGCGCAGCCCGGCGGGGGCGCGGTCGGCGAGGTACTCCGCGGTCAGCGCGCCGACGAAGCCGGTCGCTCCGAAGAGCACGACGTCGTACGGACGGTCCGCCCTGTTCAGCCTGCTCATGACACCCCTTGGTCGTGCAGCCGCGCCGCTGTCGGTGGCCGAGGCTAGCGTGAGGGGGGACGGCGCCCGACGACGAGCCCGGAGGAAACCGGTGACCGTGCCCCCGAACGCCCCGAAGAAGCGGGAAAAAGCGTACGGCCGCGCTCCGGGGGAGGCGGCCCGGAGTCCGGCGCACGCCGGACGGGTGCGCGGACCGGCGCGGGGAACAGCGCCGCGCCGTAGAGTGGCCAAGCGCTTGCTCGCCCGGTCTTGTGCCGGGCGGGGCACGTTCCTAGCATCGTAGGTGTTACACCAGTAGTGTCACAGCCGATGGGGGCTCGATGACGGAGGCGAAGGCGCCGGGACACGGACCGCTCGACGGCGTGCGCGTGATCGAACTGGCCGGGATCGGGCCCGGTCCGTTCGCCGCCATGCTCCTCGCCGACCTGGGCGCCGACGTCGTGCGCGTGGACCGTCCGGGCGGCCCCGGACCAGGGATCGACCCCGCCCTCGACGTGACCAACCGCAACAAGCGCTCCGTGATCGTCGACCTGAAGGCCCCCGACGGCCCCGCCCGCGTCCTCGACCTCGCCGAACGCGCCGACGTCCTCATCGAGGGCTACCGTCCCAAAGTCGCCGAGCGGCTCGGCGTGGGCCCCGGGGACTGCCACGCCCGCAACCCGCGCCTGGTCTACGGCCGGATGACCGGCTGGGGTCAGCAAGGCCCCCTCGCCGACCGCGCCGGCCACGACATCGCCTACATCGCCCTCACCGGCGCCCTCGGCATGATCGGCGACCCGGACGGGCCCCCCGCCGTCCCGGCCAACCTGCTCGGCGACTACGCGGGCGGCTCCCTCTACCTCGTCGTCGGCGTCCTCGCCGCGCTGCACCACGCCCGCGCGACCGGCGCCGGACAGGTCGTCGACGCCGCCATCGTGGACGGCACCGCCCACCTCTCCGCGATGATCCACGGCATGCTCGCCGCCGGCGCCTGGCAGGACCGGCGCGGCGCCAACCTCCTCGACGGCGGCTGCCCCTACTACGGCGCCTACGAGACCGCCGACGGCAAGCACATGGCGGTCGGCGCGCTGGAGCCGCGGTTCTGCACCGAGTTCCTGCGCCTGCTCGGCCTGGACGACCAGGCCGAGGCCCACGCCGACGTCACCCGCTGGCCGGAGCTGCGCGCACGGGTCGCCGCCCGCTTCAGGACCCGCACCCGCGACGAGTGGACGGCCCGGTTCGACGGCTCCGACGCGTGCGTGGCGCCCGTGCTCTCCCTGCGCGAGGCCCCGCACCACCCGCACCTCGCCGCCCGCTCCACGTTCACGGACCACGCCGGCATCACCCAGCCCGCACCGGCCCCGCGGTTCTCCGCGACCCCCACCACCGTCCGCACCGGGCCCGCCCGGCCGGGCGCCGACACCGACGACGTGGCCCGCGACTGGGACGTGCCCCGACTGCTGTCCCCGTCCCCGGAGCCCTCGTAGCCCCGTAGCCCCCGAACCCTCAGTGAAAGGCCCCCTCGTGAGCACCGAAGCGTACGTGTACGACGCGATCCGCACCCCGCGCGGGCGCGGCAAGGCCAATGGCGCCCTGCACGGCACCAAGCCCGTCGACCTGGTCGTCGGCCTCATCCACGAGATCCGCGACCGCTTCCCCGGCCTCGACCCGGCCGCCGTCGACGACATCGTGCTCGGCGTCGTCAGCCCGGTCGGCGACCAGGGCTCCGACATCGCACGCATCGCCGCCCTCGCCGCCGGACTGCCGGACACGGTGGCGGGCGTCCAGGAGAACCGCTTCTGCGCCTCGGGTCTGGAGGCCGTCAACCTGGCCGCCGCCAAGGTCCGTTCCGGCTGGGAGGACCTCGTCCTCGCGGGCGGCGTCGAGTCGATGTCCCGGGTGCCGATGGCCTCCGACGGGGGCGCCTGGTTCAACGACCCGATGACCAACCTCGCCACCGACTTCGTCCCGCAGGGCATCGGCGCCGACCTGATCGCCACCATCGAGGGCTTCTCCCGCCGGGACGTAGACGAGTACGCCGCCCTGTCGCAGGAGCGCGCGGCCACCGCCTGGAAGGAGAACCGCTTCGAGCGGTCCGTCGTCCCGGTGAGGGACCGCAGCGGCCTCACCGTCCTCGACCGCGACGAGCACCTGCGCCCCGGCACCACCGCCGACTCGCTGGCCAAGCTGAAGCCCTCCTTCGCCGACATCGGCGAGCTGGGCGGCTTCGACGCCGTGGCCCTGCAGAAGTACCACTGGGTGGAGGGGATCGACCACGTCCACCACGCGGGCAACTCCTCCGGGATCGTCGACGGCGCCGCGCTCGTCGCCATCGGCTCCAGGGAGGTCGGCGAGCGCCACGGACTGCGGCCGCGCGCCAGGATCGTCTCCGCCGCCGTGTCCGGCTCCGAGCCCACCATCATGCTCACCGGCCCCGCCCCCGCCTCCCGCAAGGCGCTCGCCAAGGCAGGACTGACCGTCGACGACATCGACCTCGTCGAGATCAACGAGGCGTTCGCCGCGGTCGTCCTGCGCTACGCGCGGGACATGGGGCTGTCCCTGGACAAGGTCAACGTCAACGGCGGCGCCATCGCGCTGGGCCACCCGCTCGGCGCCACCGGTGCGATGATCCTCGGCACCCTCGTCGACGAACTCGAGCGCCAGGACAAGCGCTACGGCCTCGCCACGCTGTGCGTGGGCGGCGGCATGGGCATCGCCACCGTCGTCGAACGCCTCTGAACCCCGGCGACCCGCCACCTCACTCACGGAGACCTCCACATGACCCAGAGCACCACCATCCGCTGGGAACAGGACCGCACCGGCGTCGTCACCCTCGTCATCGACGATCCCGACCAGTCCGCGAACACCATGAACCAGGCGTTCCGCGACTCCCTCGCCGTGATCACCGACCGCCTGGAGGCGGAGAAGGACTCCATCCGCGGCGTCATCATCACCTCCGCCAAGAAGACCTTCTTCGCCGGCGGCGACCTGCGCGACCTGGTCCGGGTCACCCCCGAGACGGCGCAGGACCTCTTCGACGGCGGCATGGCCGTCAAGCGGCACCTGCGCCGCATCGAGACCCTCGGCAAGCCGGTCGTCGCCGCGATCAACGGCGCCGCCCTCGGCGGCGGCTACGAACTCGCCCTCGCCTGCCACCACCGGATCGCCCTCGACGCCCCCGGCTCCAGGATCGGCTGTCCCGAGGTCACCCTCGGCCTGCTCCCCGGAGGCGGCGGCGTCGTCCGCACCGTCCGCATGCTCGGCATCACCGACGCGCTGCTGAAGGTGCTCCTCCAGGGCACCCAGTACAGCCCGCGCCGCGCCCTGGAGAACGGTCTGGTCGACGAGATCGCCGACACGCGCGAGGAGATGCTCGCCCGGGCCCGTGCCTTCATCGAGGCCAACCCCGAATCCGCCCAGCCCTGGGACAGGCCCGGCCACCGCATCCCCGGCGGCACCCCCGCTCACCCGAAGTTCGCCGCCAACCTGCCGGCCTTCCCGGCCAACCTGCGCAAGCAGACGGGCGGCGCGCCCTACCCGGCCCCGCGCGGCATCATGGCCGCCGCCGTCGAAGGCTCCCAGGTCGACTTCGAGACCGCCCAGGTCATCGAGGCCCGCTACTTCGTCGAGCTGGCCACCGGACAGACCGCGAAGAACATGATCCAGGCGTTCTTCTTCGACCTCCAGGCCGTCAACTCCGGCGCCGGCCGTCCGAAGGGCGTCGCACCGCGCAAGGTCACCAGGGTCGCCGTCCTCGGCGCCGGGATGATGGGCGCCGGCATCGCCTACTCGTGCGCCCGCGCGGGCATCGACGTCGTCCTCAAGGACGTCTCCCTGGAAGCCGCCGTCAAGGGCAAGGGCTACTCCGAGAAGCTGTGCGCCAAGGCCGTCGCCAAGGGCCGCACCAGCCAGGAGAAGGCCGACGCGCTGCTCGCCCGGATCACGCCCACCGCCGAGACCGCCGACCTCGCCGGCTGCGACGCGGTCATCGAGGCCGTCTTCGAGGACACCTCCCTCAAGCACAAGGTGTTCCAGGAGGTCCAGGGCGTCGTCGCCCCCGACGCGCTGCTGTGCTCCAACACCTCCACCCTGCCCGTCACCGCCCTCGCCGAGGGCGTCGAGCGCCAGGCCGACTTCATCGGACTGCACTTCTTCTCGCCCGTCGACAAGATGCCGCTGGTCGAGATCGTCAAGGGCGGGCGCACCGGCGACGAGGCCCTGGCCCGCGCCTTCGACCTGGTCCGGCAGATCAACAAGACCCCCATCGTCGTCAACGACTCGCGCGGCTTCTTCACCTCACGCGTGATCGGCCACTTCATCGACGAGGGCGTCGCCATGGTCGGCGAGGGCATCGAGCCCGCCTCGGTCGAGCAGGCCGCCGCCCAGGCGGGCTACCCGGCCAAGGTGCTCTCCCTGGTGGACGAACTCACCCTCACCCTGCCGCGCAAGATCCGCAGCGAGACGAAGCGGGCCGTCGAGGAGGCCGGCGGCACCTGGACCGCGCACCCCGCCGAAGCGGTCGTCGACCGCATGGTCGACGAGTTCGGGCGTCCCGGCCGCAGCGGCGGCGCCGGCTTCTACGAGTACGACGAGGACGGCAGGAGGGGCCGCCTGTGGCCGGGACTGCGCGAGCACTTCACCGTGCCGGGCCACGAGATCCCGTTCCGGGACATGCAGGAACGCATGCTGTTCTCCGAGGCGCTGGACACGGTCCGGCTGCTCGAGGAGGGCGTGCTGACGTCCGTCGCCGACGCCAACATCGGGTCGATCCTCGGCATCGGCTTCCCCGGCTGGACCGGTGGCGTCCTGCAGTACATCAACGGCTACGAGGGCGGCCTGCCCGGATTCACGGCCCGCGCGCGGGAACTCGCCGAGCGCTACGGCGAGCGCTTCACCCCGCCCGCCCTGCTGGTGGAGAAGGCGGAGAGGGGAGAGGTCTTCAAGGACGCGCGCTGACGGCGTTCAGCGCGGTTCGCCCTCCTCGTCGAGCCACTCCCGCAGCTCCTCCCGCAGCGACCGCTGGAAGGTCGTGAGCAGCGCCTGCACCACGAGCGGATGCATCCGGGCGGACAGGGACCGCACATCCCGCGCGTCCTTGTCCGCCACCGCGTCACGCAGCAGCCGCGACAGTTCGCGGGCCGCCGTGCGGGAGTGCTCGATGAGCGCGGTACGGGCGGCGAGGACCGTCTCGTGCGACAGCGGTACGTCCAGCAGCTCGACGCCGAGCCGCAGCAGCCCGGCGTCGACCCGGAAGGCCTCGCCGTCCGGTGCTCCGCCGGCCGGCTCGACGACGCCCATCGCCGCCAGCCGCTCCAGGTCCTCCTCGCTCAGCGCCTTCCCCGCCCGGCGCTCCAGCTCCCCGCGCGACACCGTCTCCACCGCCTCGGGCGCCCAGGAGGCCACCACCGCCCGCTGGACCGCCAGATCCCGGGCGCTCAGATCCGGCGGCAGCTGTCCCAGGTACCGCTCGATCGCCGCCAGCGTCATGCCCCGGTGCTGCAACTCCTCGATGAGCTCCAGCCGGGCCAGGTGCTCCCGCCCGTAGTGGCCGACCCGCCGGGGACCGATCACCGGCGGCGGCAGCAGCCCCTTGGTGCCGTAGAAACGGACCGTGCGCACGGTGACACCGGCCCGGGCCGCCAGTTCGTCGATCGTGAGCGGCTGCTCGGTCTCGGTCGTCATGTGCAGCAGTATCGCTGTCCCACCACCGCTGTGACACCTCGGCCCTCGTCCCGCGCGGGCATGTGAGATGTTCCGCGGTGTGACGTGCGCCATCGCATGAGGAAGCGCGCTTCCGGAAAGCTGCCCCCCGGTCCGTGCCGTGATCCGAGCACGCCGGCCGAGGCAATCCGGAACAGCCGGGCGCGACCCGCCCGGACGCACCAGAGAGTGGAACCACCCGTGAGCAAGGACGCCGTCCCCACGGCAACGGCCGCAGCACCCGCCGCGGCGGCCCCGACGCCCGCGGACGCGGGCGACGCCGGCTACAGCAAGGACCTCAAGGCCCGCCACGTCAACATGATCGCCATCGGCGGCGCCATCGGCACCGGCCTCTTCCTGGGCGCCGGAGGACGCCTCCACGACGCCGGCCCGGCGCTCGCCCTGGCCTACCTGGTCTGCGGTGTCTTCGCCTTCTTCGTCGTCCGCGCCCTGGGCGAGCTGGTCCTTTACCGGCCCTCGTCCGGCTCCTTCGTGTCGTACGCGCGCGAGTTCCTCGGCGAGAAGGGCGCGTACGTCGCCGGCTGGATGTACTTCCTCAACTGGTCGACCACCGGCATCGCCGACATCACCGCGATCGCCCTCTACACGCACTACTGGAGCGCGTTCACCGACATCCCGCAGTGGGTGCTCGCGCTGATCGCCCTCGCCGTGGTCCTCGCGGTGAACCTCATCTCCGTGAAGATCTTCGGCGAGATGGAGTTCTGGTTCGCGATCGTCAAGGTCGCCACCCTCGTCGCCTTCATGCTCGTCGGCGTCTTCCTGCTCGCCACGCAGCACGAGGTGGGCGGCGGCACCCCCGGCCTGAACATGATCACCGACAACGGCGGCATCCTCCCGCACGGCGTGCTGCCCGTCGTCCTCGTCATGCAGGGCGTGATCTTCGCGTACGCGGCGCTGGAACTGGTCGGTGTCGCCGCGGGCGAGACCGCCGAGCCGGAGAAGGTCGTCCCCCGCGCGGTGAACTCCATCATGTGGCGCGTGGGCCTCTTCTACGTCGGCTCCGTCGTCCTGCTCGCCCTGCTGCTGCCCGGCTCGACGTACTCGGCCGACGAGAGCCCCTTCGTCACGGTCCTGTCGAAGATCGGCGTCCCGGCCGCCGGCGACGTGATGAACCTCGTCGTCCTCACGGCCGCGATGTCGTCCCTGAACTCCGGCCTGTACTCCACCGGCCGCATCCTGCGCTCCATGGCCATGGCGGGCTCCGCCCCGAGGTTCACCGCCCGCATGAACCGCAGCCAGGTGCCCTACGGCGGCATCCTGCTGACCTGCGGCGTGTGCGTCCTCGGCGTCGGCCTGAACTTCCTCATGCCGGCCCAGGCCTTCGAGATCGTGCTGAACGTCGCCTCCCTCGGCATCATCAGCACCTGGGTGATCATCATGATCTGCCACCTGGTCTTCGTCCGCCGCGCCCGCGCCGGACTTCTCGCCCGCCCGTCCTTCCGGCTCCCCGGCTCCCCGGTCACCGAGATCGCGACCATCGTCTTCCTGGTCTCCGTCCTCGGCCTGATGTGGAACGACCCGGAGGTCGGCCGCAGGACGCTGCTGCTCGTCCCGGTGATCGCCGTGATGCTGGTCGGCGGCTGGTACGGCGTCCGCCGCCGGGTGGCGCGGAACGCCGGCCAGGAGCTCTCGCGGCTGACGAAGTAGCGGCCGGAGCCGCTGTCGGTGGCAACGTCTACGGTGGCGTCATGTCGGGGATCACTTACGTCCGGGGTGACGCCACCGTTCCGTCGGTGAAGGGCGTCAAGGTCATCGCCCACGTCTGCAACGACATCGGCGGGTGGGGGAAGGGTTTCGTCCTGGCCGTGTCGCGCCGCTGGCCCGAACCGGAGGCCGCCTACCGGGCCTGGCACCGGGACCGCGCCGCGAACGACTTCGGTCCGGGCGCGGTCCAGCTGGTCCGGGTCGAGCGGTACGTCTGGGTGGCCAACATGATCGGCCAGCGCGGAATCAGGACGGGCAGCAAGGGCGTCCCCGTCCGCTACGAGGCGATCGACACCGCCCTCGACCGCCTCGCCGGCCACGCGAGGACCCTCGGCGCCTCGGTCCACATGCCCCGCATCGGCTGCGGACTGGCCGGCGGCACGTGGTCCCGGATCGAGCCGCTCATCACCGAGCGGCTGGTGAAGCGCGGGATACCGGTGACGGTGTACGACCACGGCGACTGAGCGGACCGGTCACCCACCGGTCCCGGGCGCGCTCCCGGCCACCGAAGTGCCCACAGGCCGTCAAGCGCCCTCTTATGCGGTGGAGTCGGCACCTGTACCGTCCCGCGCATGCCGAAACGCACGCGCTTCACGATCCGGAGACCGCTCGCGACGGCGGCCACCGCCGCCCTGACGGCCACGCTCCTCACCCCCGCGGCGGCGCACGCCGCGCCGCCGCGCGAGAGCCTGCCCGTCCACTCCTACGACGACGCCGTCCGTGAGGCCGTCTGGGTGGACACCGGACTCGACGAGGACCGGGACGGACGCACCGACCGGGTCGCCGTCGACATCGTCCGGCCCCGCGAACCCGCACAGCGGGGCCGGAAGGTCCCCGTCATCATGGACGCCAGCCCGTACTACTCCTGCTGCGGGCGCGGCAACGAGAGCCAGAGGAAGACCTACGACGCGAACGGCGACATCGTCCAGATGCCGCTGTTCTACGACAACTACTTCGTGCCGCGCGGCTACGCCGTCGTCGGCGTCGACCTGGCCGGAACCAACCGGTCCGACGGCTGTGTGGACGTCGGGGGCCGCTCCGACGTCCAGTCCGCCAAGGCGGTCGTCGACTGGCTGAACGGCCGCGGCAAGGCCTACACCACCCGCACCGGCACCGAGCGGGCGAGGGCCGACTGGACCGACGGCCGCACCGGGATGATCGGCAAGAGCTGGGACGGCACCATCGCCAACGGGGTCGCCGCCACCGGCGTCGAGGGCCTGGAGACCATCGTCCCGATCGCCGCCATCTCCTCCTGGTACGACTACTACTTCACCCGGGGCGCCCCGCTCTACGACTCCGGCCCCGACTGGCTGTCCCAGTACGTCGAGAGCCCCGAGGCCCGCGCACAGTGCGCCGAGGTCCAGCGCGAACTCGTCGAAGGCGCCCCGCGCACCGGCGACCTGACCCCGCTGTGGACCGAACGCGACTACGTGCGCGCCGCGAAGAAGGTGAGGGCCAGCGTCTTCCTGGTGCACGGCATGCAGGACCTCAACGTGCGGATGCAGCACGTCGGTCCGTGGTGGGACGCCCTCGCGCGAAACGGCGTCGAGCGCAAGATATGGCTCTCCCAGACCGGTCACGTCGACCCCTTCGACTTCCGCCGCGCCGAGTGGGTCGACACCCTGCACCGCTGGTTCGACCACGAACTCCTCGGCTACGACAACGGCATCGACCGCGAACCCATGGCCGACATCGAACGCCGGCCCGACCGGTGGGTGACCTCGGAGAGCTGGCCGCCGCGCGGCACGCGGACCGCGACCCTGCGCCCCGCACAGGGCGCCGAGGCCGGCGTCGGCACCCTCGGCCTGCGCAAGGGCGGGGGAACCGAAGCCTTCACCGACGACCCACGGCTGAGCGAGACCGACTGGGCCGCCCGCGTCGACGCCCCGACCCCGGACAAGGCCGGCTTCGTCACCGGCCCGCTCACCCGCGACCTGCGCCTGTCCGGCGCCTCCCGGGTCACCGTCACCGCCACCCCCAGCACGCCCACGGCCCACCTCTCCGCCGTACTCGTGGACCTCGGCCCCGACACCGTCCGCGACTACGCCGCCGACGGAGAAGGCATCACCACCCTCCCCGAACGCACCTGCTGGGGCGCGAGCACCACCGGAGACAGCTCCTGCTTCCAGGAGACCCGCGCCACGACCACCGACGTGGAGCACACGATCGTCAGCCGGGGCTGGGCCGACCTCGGCGACCACGCCGACGACGGCAAGGGCGAGCCGCTCACCCCCGGCGAGCGGTACACCCTCACCCTCGACCTGGCGGCCACCGACCACGTCGTCCCCCGGGGCCACCGCCTGGCGCTGATCGTCGCCGGCACCGACCGGGGCCTGATCGATCCCCCGGCCGACACCCCGACGCTCACCCTCGACCTGGCCCGCACCTCCGCACGGGTGCCGTTCGTCGGCGGAACGGCCGCCTTCGCCCGCGCCACGGCGGGCCCGCACACCACGGCCCCGGACACCTTCCTGGACGGCGTGGACCGGCCGGAAATCACCGCCCACCGCGTCCCCGGGACCCGGTGAGACGCGTCCTCGCGGCGTCTCACCTGGTGGAGGGGCCGTTACTTCCCGCCGCCGAGGTGAGTTTTGCGCCAAAGGTGGTAAGGGCGTAACGGGAGGAGTGCTCTCCGCCCCACGGCTCTGAGGAAAGGCGCCGCCTGTGACGCACGACCAGCACCGCGACAGAGACGACACGGCGGGCCCGCTGCCGGGTTCCGAAGCGGGCCTGCCGGGCCGGGAGCGCCCGCGGACCGACCGGGTGGTGTTCGGCGTCACCGCCGTGCTCACCCTCGCGTTCGTGCTGTGGGGCGCCATCGGGACGGACTCGCTCGAGGACGTCTCCAGCAGCGCGCTCGGCGGACTGATGCACAACGGCGGCTGGGCGTTCATGCTGGCCGCCTCCGGCTTCGTGGTCTTCGCCCTCTGGCTCGCGGCCAGCCGCTACGGCCGGATCCACCTCGGCGCCGAGGGCGAGAAGCCGGAGTTCCGCACGGTCTCGTGGATCGCCATGATGTTCAGCGCGGGCATGGGCATCGGCCTGATGTTCTGGGGCGTGAGCGAGCCGCTGGCGCACTACACGACGCCCCCGCCGGGCACCCACCCGGCCGACTCGGGCGCTCGCATGGAGACGGCCATGGCCACCACCCTGTTCCACTGGACGCTCCACCCGTGGGCGATCTACGCGGTGGTCGGCCTCGCCATCGCCTACAGCACCTTCCGCCGGCGCCGCCGGCAGACCGTCAGCGCCGTGTTCACCCCGCTCATCGGCGAGAGGAACGCGGGCGGCGTCGGCGGCCGGGTCATCGACGTGCTCGCCATCATCGCGACCGTCTTCGGCTCCGCGGCCTCGCTCGGCCTCGGCGCGCTGCAGATCGGCTCCGGTGTGGAGAAGCTCGACTGGCTGGACGAGGCCGGCACCGGGCTGCTGGTCGGCATCATCGCGGTGCTGACCGTGGCGTTCGTGGCCTCCGCGGTCTCCGGTGTGGAGAAGGGCATCCAGTGGCTGTCGAACACCAACATGGTGCTGGCCCTGATCCTCGCCGTGTTCGTGTTCGTCGCGGGCCCCACCATCCTCGTCCTCGACCTGCTGCCGACCTCGGTCTTCGGCTACCTCGGCGACCTGCCCCAGCTGGCCGGCCGCACCGAGATCAGCGGCGGCGAGGACGTCCCCGCGTGGCTGGGCAGCTGGACCGTCTTCTACTGGGCCTGGTGGATCTCCTGGACGCCCTTCGTGGGCATGTTCATCGCCCGCATCAGCCGGGGCCGGACCATCCGCCAGTTCATCGGCGGGGTCATCCTGGTCCCCAGCACGGTCAGCCTGGTCTGGTTCGCGGTCTTCGGCGGCTCGGCGATGAAGCTGCAGGAGCAGAACCGGCTCGGCGACGAGACGACCCCCGAGGGCCGGCTCTTCGCCGTGCTGCAGGAGTATCCCGTCGCCACCGCCACCAGCCTGCTGGTGATGACCCTCGTCGGCATCTTCTTCGTCTCGGGCGCCGACGCCGCCTCCATCGTGATGGGCACGCTCTCGCAGAAGGGCGCGCTCGAGCCCAGCCGCTGGGTGGTGGTGTTCTGGGGCGTGGTCACCGGCGCGGTGGCGGCGATCATGCTGCTGGTCGGCAGCGGACAGGGCGACGCGCTGACCGGCCTGCAGAACCTCACGATCCTCGCGGCGGCCCCGTTCGTCGTCGTGATGCTCTTCATGTGCGTGGCGCTCATGCGCGACCTGCGCGGCGACCCGCTCATCGTGCGGGGCGAGATGGGCTCCGAGGCGGTGGAGCTCGCGGTCATCGAGGGCCACAAGAAGTACGACGGCGAATTCGAGATCCGCGTGGGCCCGGGCCGCGGCCCGGACGTGGAGGGCGACCCCATCGGCAAACACTGACGGAACCCCGGCGGCCGCGCCCCTGCGGGGCCCGGCCGCGCGCGCGGCCATTAGGATCGGCGGTCTGATGACTGCCACCCTCGTCGCCAAGAACCTCGCCGCCGGGCACGGCGACCGCTCCCTGTTCACCGGCCTCGACCTCGTCGTCGCGCCCGGCGACGTGATCGGTCTGGTCGGTGCCAACGGCGCGGGCAAGTCCACGCTGCTGCGCCTGCTCGCCGGCCTCACCGCGCCGGAACAGGGCGAGCTGCGCCTCTCCCCGCCCACCGCGACCGTCGGACACCTCCCGCAGGAGCCGGAGCGCAGGCCCGGCGAGAGCGTACGGGCGTTCCTGGCCCGCCGCACCGGTGTCGCCGAGGCCCAGCGGAGCCTGGACGAGGCGACCGGGGCCCTGGTCGACGGCGCGCCGGGCGCGGACGACGCGTACGCCACGAGCCTGGAGCGCTGGCTGTCCCTGGGCGGCGCCGACCTCGACGAGCGCGCCGAGGAGGTCGCCGGCTCCCTCGGCCTGGCCGTCGGCCTGGACCAGCCGATGACCTCGCTGTCCGGCGGCCAGGCGGCCCGCGCGGGGCTCGCCTCCCTGCTCCTCGCCCGCTACGACGTCTTCCTCCTCGACGAGCCGACCAACGACCTCGACCTGGACGGCCTGGAACGCCTCGAACGCTTCGTGACCGGCCTGCGCGCCGGCACGGTCGTCGTCAGTCACGACCGCGAGTTCCTCACCCGCACGGTCACCAAGGTCCTCGAACTCGACCTCGCCCAGCGGCAGATCAACCTCTACGGCGGTGGCTACGAGGCCTACTTGGAGGAGCGGGAGGTGGCCCGTCGGCACGCCCGCGACGAGTACGAGGAGTACGCCGACAAGAGGGCCGCCCTCCAGGACCGGGCGCAGACGCAGCGCGCCTGGATGGACAAGGGCGTGAAGAACGCGCGCCGCAAGGCGGGCGACGACAACGACAAGATCGGCCGCAAGTTCCGCAGCGAGGCCAGCGAGAAGCAGGCCGCGAAGGCGCGTCAGACCCAGCGCATGATCGAACGCCTCGACGTGGTCGAGGAGCCGCGCAAGGAGTGGGAGCTGCGCATGGAGATCGCGTCGGCCCCCCGCTCGGGCGCGGTCGTCGCCACCCTCCGGGACGCCGAGGTCCGCCGCGGCGACTTCACCCTCGGCCCGGTCTCCCTGCAGATCGACTGGGCGGACCGGGTGGCCGTCACGGGCGCCAACGGCGCGGGCAAGTCCACGCTGCTCGGCGCCCTGCTGGGCCGCGTCCCGCTCGACGCCGGGCACGCCGCGCTGGGCTCGGGCGTGCTCCTCGGCGAGGTGGACCAGGCCCGCGCGCTGTTCCACGGTCCGCAGACCCTGCTCGACGCGTTCCGCCCGGCGGTACCGGACCTGGAGCCGGCCGACATCCGCACGCTCCTGGCCAAGTTCGGCCTCAAGGCGGACCACGTCATGCGCCCCGCGGCCGGCCTCTCCCCGGGCGAACGCACGAGGGCCGCGCTGGCCCTCCTCCAGGGCAGGGGCGTCAACCTCCTGGTCCTCGACGAGCCGACCAACCACCTGGACCTGCCGGCCATCGAGCAGCTCGAATCAGCCCTGAACACCTACCAGGGCACCCTCCTGCTGATCACCCACGACCGCCGCATGCTCGACGCGGTCAAGGTGACCAGACGCCTGGAGGTCGCCGACGGCAGGGTGACGGAGAGCCGTACCTGACCGCGGGCCTGTCGTGCCTCCCCCGTGCCTCGAGGACCGGGGGAGGCCCCCGGGGCGGCACGGACGGGCGCTGGGGGCGCCCCCGCCGGGGGAGGCACCCGGCGGGCACCGGCCCGCGCGCACCACCCCCGCCCAGCCACGACGCCTGGCGCCTACGCCAGCCCGGCCCGCCGCAACGCGTCGGCCATCGCCCCGTTCGCCGGAGCGGGCGCGGCCGCGGACCGCCCCTTCCCGCCGGAACCGGACCGCCCCTGCTGCTGCCGCTGCTTGGGAGGCCGGCCCCCCTGCCGCTGCTCCCCGCGCTGCCCCCGCTGCTCCCCCTGGGGCGCGGCCTCGTCGTCCAGCCGCAGCGTCAGCGAGATCCGCTTCCGCGGGATGTCCACGTCGAGCACCTTCACCCTGACGATGTCCCCCGGCTTCACCACGTCCCGCGGATCCTTGACGAACGTCTTCGACATGGCCGACACGTGCACCAGACCGTCCTGGTGAACACCGACGTCGACGAACGCGCCGAACGCGGCCACGTTGGTCACCACACCCTCGAGCACCATCCCGGAGGTCAGGTCGGAGATCTTCTCCACCCCCTCCTTGAAGACGGCGGTCCTGAACGCCGGACGCGGGTCCCGCCCCGGCTTCTCCAACTCCTTCAGGATGTCGCTCACGGTGGGCAGACCGAACGTCTCGTCCACGAACTCCTGCGGCCGCAGCGACCGCAGCACCGCCGTGTTCCCGATCAGCGCGGCGACCTCGGTCCCGGAGGACTTCACCATCCGCCGCACCACCGGATACGCCTCCGGGTGCACGCTGGACGCGTCCAGCGGATCGTCACCGCCGCGGATCCGCAGGAAGCCCGCGCACTGTTCGTACGCCTTCGGACCGAGCCGCGACACCTTCTTCAGCTCGCCCCGCGACCGGAACGGACCGTTGGAGTCCCGGTACGCCACGATGTTCTCGGCGAGCCCGGAGGTGATGCCGGAGACCCGCGCGAGCAGCGGCGCCGACGCGGTGTTGACGTCCACACCCACGCCGTTCACACAGTCCTCCACCACCGCGTCCAGCGAACGCGACAGCTTCACCTCGGACAGGTCGTGCTGGTACTGGCCGACCCCGATCGACTTCGGGTCGATCTTCACCAGCTCGGCCAGCGGGTCCTGGAGCCGGCGTGCGATCGACACCGCGCCGCGCAGCGACACGTCCATGTCGGGCAGCTCCTGGGAGGCGAAGGCGGAGGCCGAGTACACGGAAGCGCCCGCCTCGGACACCATCACCTTGGTCAGCTTCAACTCGGGGTGCCTGGCGATGAGTTCACCGGCGAGCTTGTCGGTCTCGCGGGACGCCGTGCCGTTGCCGATCGCGATCAGCTCGACCGCGTGCTCCTTCGCCAGCCGCGCCAGCTTCACGATCGCCTCGTCCCACCGGTTGGCCGGGACGTGCGGATGGATCACGTCCGTGGCGACGACCTTGCCGGTCGCGTCCACCACGGCGACCTTCACGCCCGTACGGAAGCCGGGGTCCAGGCCGAGCGTCGCGCGCGTGCCGGCGGGGGCGGCGAGCAGCAGGTCGCGCAGGTTCGCCGCGAAGACCCGCACCGCCTCGTCCTCGGCCGCCGTGCGCAGCCGCAGTCTCAGGTCGATGCCGAGGTGCACCAGGATGCGGGTGCGCCAGGCCCAGCGGACCGTGTCGCCCAGCCACTTGTCGGCCGGCCGCCCCTTGTCGGCGATCCCGAACCGGCCCGCGATGATCCCCTCGTACGACGACGGCCCGTCGGCGGGCTCCTCCGGCTCCAGGGCGAGGTCGAGGACCTCCTCCTTCTCGCCGCGCAGCATGGCCAGGATCCGGTGCGAGGGCAGTTCGGTGAACGGCTCGGCGAAGTCGAAGTAGTCGGAGAACTTCGCACCCGCCTCCTCCTTGCCGTCGCGCACCTTCGCGGCCAGCCGCCCGCGCACCCACATGCGCTCGCGCAGCTCGCCGATCAGGTCGGCGTCCTCGGAGAACCGCTCGGTGAGGATCGCCCGCGCACCGTCCAGGGCGGCCTGCGGATCGGCGACACCCTTGTCGGCGTCCACGAACGCGGCGGCCGCGGCGAGGGGCTCGACGCCCGGATCGCCGAGCAGCCCCTCCGCCAGCGGTTCGAGCCCCGCCTCGCGCGCGATCTGCGCCTTGGTGCGCCGCTTGGGCTTGTACGGCAGGTAGACGTCCTCCAGGCGCGCCTTGGTCTCCGCGCCCCGGATCCGGGCCTCGAGCTCCTCGGTCAGCTTGCCCTGCTCGCGCACCGACTCCAGGATCGCCGTCCGGCGCTCCTCCAGCTCCCGCAGATAGCGCAGCCGCTCCTCGAGCGTGCGCAGCTGCGCGTCGTCGAGCATCTCGGTCGCTTCCTTGCGGTAGCGGGCGATGAAGGGCACCGTCGAACCGCCGTCGAGCAGTTCGACGGCGGCCCTGACCTGCCGCTCCCGTACGCCGAGCTCTTCGGCGATCCTGCCTTCGATGGACCCTGCGAGGGGTGTCGTCACGTTCCCGTACCGCCTTCTCCACTGAGGTTGCGCGGCAATTGTGGCAGGTGGCGCCGACAATCGGGGATCAGGGCGGCGACTCGCCCGGGGACCGTACGGGCGGCGTCAGGCGCGACGGCCCCGGGCGGTGGACGAGGCCCCGCCGAACAGCCGGGCGAGCGCCCGGAACGGCAGCGTCACGACGGTGGCGACGGCCCCGCCGATCTGGCGCAGGACATCCGCGATGGCACGGAACATGTGTCTCCCCTTTCGTCGGCCGGCCTCTCCGGCCGGAAGTACTGCGTATACCTCGGGGACGCTTCGTCATGCACGCCGTCCGGGCATGGCGGCCAGACGCCCCAGATGGAGAACGAGGCCCTGCTGGAGTGGCTGCGCGGAGCCGACGCGTCCAGCACCTGGACGACGTCCGTGTGCACCGGGTCCCTGCTGCTGGCCGCGGCCGGGCTCCTGCGGGGGCGCCGGGCCACCTCCCACTGGCTCGCGCTCGACCACCTGAAGCGGTACGGCGCCGAGCCGACCGGGGAGCGGGTGGTGACCGACGGCAAGTACGTCACCGCGGCCGGCGTCTCCTCCGGGATCGACATGGGACTCACCCTGCTCGGCCGGATCGCCGGCGACGAGCACGCCCGGGCCGTCCAGCTGCTCACCGAGTACGACCCGCAGCCGCCCTACGACGCGGGCTCCCCGCACAAGGCGCCCGCGCACCTCGTCGAGGAGTTCCGGGCGAAGAGCCGTTTCACCCTGACGTAGACACGCTCCACGTGAAGCGCGGCGGCCTGCGCTCCAGGAACGCGGCGACGCCCTCCGCGGTGTCGCCGCTCTCCCGGGCCCGCCCGTCCCAGTACGCGTCCCGGTCGGTGCGGCCGTGCGCGAACTCCTTCGCCGCCGCCTGCGTCAGCTGTGAGCGGGACGCCAGGGTGCGGGTGAACTCCGCGACCCGCTTCTCCAGTGCGTCCCCGGGCAGCACCTCGTCCACCAGACCGGTGCGCAGCGCCCGTCCGGCCTCGATCAGCTCGCCCGAGAACAACAGGTACTTGGCGGTGGCCGGACCGACCAGGGACACCAGCCGCCGGGTCGCGGAGGACGGGTAGACGATGCCGAGCTTCGCCGGGGTCACCCCGAACCGCGCCCCCTCCTCGGCGAACCGCAGGTCGCAGGCGGCCGCCAGTTGGGCCCCGCCGCCCACGCAGTGCCCGCGGACCGCCGCCAGGGTCGGCTTGGGGAAGGCGGCGAGGGCCTCCTCCGCCGCCACGGCCAGCCGCTGCGCCTCGAGCGGCGACCCCCGGAGCGTGGAGATGTCGGCGCCGGCGCAGAACGTCCCGCCCTCACCGGTGAGCACCAGCACCCGTACGTCCGGGTCGGCCGCCAGCTCTTCCAGCAGCGGCGGCAGGGAACCCCACATCGCGGCCGTCATGGCGTTGCGCTTCGCCGGATTGCGGATGACGACCGTGGCGATGTGCTCGGTGACGCCGTGCAGCAGCTGGGGCTCCATGCGCCGGATGCTATCCGCCCCGGTCGGCGCCCCGGCCGGCGGGGACTCCACCCGGCGGGGGACGGGCGGACGGCGGAGACTGGAAGGAGGGGGAACGGGAGCGAGGAGGCAGCCATGGCCAAGTCCACCACGCCTCAGGGCGAGGCCGCGAAACTGAGCCGCGGCTTCGACTGGCTCGCCGTGCTCGGCGTGATCCTGGTCGTCGCGGGACTGGTCGGCCTGATCCACACCGCCCTCGCCACCCTGACCACGATGGTGCTGTTCGGCTGGCTGCTGCTGATCGGCGGCCTGGTCGGACTGCTGCACGCCGTCCAGGCGCGGCACACCAACTTCTTCTGGCTCGGGGTGGTCGTCGCGGCCCTGAACATCGCGGCCGGTGTGGTCGTCCTGAAGACACCCGAGGCCGCGGCCGAGGCGCTCACCATGTTCGCCGCGCTGCTGTTCCTCACCGGCGGGGTGTTCCGTCTGGTCGGCAGCCTGGTGGTGCGCGGGCCGCAGTTCGGCTGGACGCTGGTGCAGGGCGCCTTCGGACTGCTCCTCGGCGTCCTGGTGCTGGCCACCTGGCCCAGCAGCAGTCAGTACGTCATCGGTACGTTCTTCTCCCTCTCCCTGCTCTTCGACGGGCTCGGTCTGATCGCCACCGGCTACGGCGGACGCCGGATCGTCGGCATGGTCTCCGACCGGCT
Source organism: Streptomyces sp. 12E (assembly GCF_055633275.1). Taxonomy (NCBI): domain Bacteria; kingdom Bacillati; phylum Actinomycetota; class Actinomycetes; order Kitasatosporales; family Streptomycetaceae; genus Streptomyces; species Streptomyces sp. 12E. The sequence continues at coordinate 6,523,818 of NZ_JBVNCJ010000001.1, forward strand.
GGCCGGTGAGGGGACCGCGCGGTCGCCGGAGGAGGGGCCGCACGGCGGCGACCACCGGTCCGCCAAACCCGTACAACCCGAATAGTCCGCCGATCCGGCACAGGGCGGACCGGAACGGTCCCGCGGGGGACCTGGCCGTGCACGGGCGGTCGGAAACGCTCGATATCCGCTGACTTCTGTTCAGGGTCGAGGTGCGGAGCCGACCGGTACCAACATTCGACGTGTGGTGACAATCGAGCGTGACAGCGGCGATCCGCTGCCGTACGAAGGTGTCTGGCGGTTCACCGCCCCGGCCGTCGACGCCTCGGTCCCGCAGGCCCGCCACGCCGTGCGGGACCTGCTGCTGCGCCAGGGCGTACCGGTCGCGGACGAGGTCGTGCAGGGACTGCTGCTGATCGTCTCCGAGCTGGTCACCAACGCCGTACGGCACGCGGCGCTGCTGTCCCCGACGCTCGCCGTCGAGCTCGCCGTCGGTGCCGAGTGGGTCCGGGTCTCCGTGGAGGACAACCACCCCTACCGGCCCACCGCGCTGGAGACCGACCACGGTCGCACCGGCGGCCGCGGACTGCTCCTGGTGCGGGAGATCACCCGCGAGGCGGGCGGAACCTGCGAGGTCGAGCACACCGCCACCGGCGGCAAGGTGATCTGGGCCGTCCTGCCGCTCAAGCCCTCGCGGGTCCCCTAGTGGCGCACGTCACCGGCTCACCAGCCCGCCGAGGGGCCCGTCAGTTCGCGGACCGCCGGGCGGGCCGCGTCCAGGACGGTCGGGAACCAGGCCGAGAAGGTGTCCTCGGCGTGCCGTTCCGCCAGCTCCGCCGGGGTCACGAAGGCCGTGGACGCCACCTCCTGCGGATCCGGTCGCGGTGGCGACTGCACCATGCCGACGTAGAGGTGGTTGTACTCCTGCTCGACCAGGCCCGAGGCCGGGTCCGGGTGGTTGTAGCGGACCGTGCCGGCCTCGGCGAGCAGCGACGGGGACACGCCCAGCTCCTCGAAGGTCCGCCGGGCCGCCGCCGCGAACGGCGCCTCACCGGGGTAGGGGTGGCCGCAGCAGGTGTTGGACCACACGCCGGGGGAGTGGTACTTGCCCAGTGCCCGCTGCTGGATCAGCAGCCGCCCGCGCTCGTCGAACAGGAACACCGAGAACGCCCGGTGCAGCCGCCCCGGCGGCTGGTGGGCGGCGAGCTTCTCCGCGGTGCCGATCGTCACGCCGTCCTCGTCGACCAGTTCCAGCAAAATCGGCTCGGCGGCACCGCTCGACGGGCTGTTCGTCGCGGTGGCAGGTGTGATCGGCATACCCATCCTTCACTCGGTCTTCGCGCCCCCAGTCTGCCGCACCGATCCGGCACTCCCGGCACTCCTTGACATGCCCGCATGTCCCAGGGCCGTCCCCACGGGGGCGGAAGGCCGTGTTCCCCGGCGCACCGGCGCGCGGCGGCGCGTCCGGCCCGTCCTAATGGCAGAGGCGCGCCTCGTGCTCCGCGTGCCCGCCGGGCTCCAGCTGGAAGGTGCAGTGCTCCACGTCGAAGTGGGTGCCCAGACAGTTCTGCAGCTCGTGCAGCATCTTCTCGTGCCCGATGGCGTTCAGGACGTCGGAGCTGACGACCACGTGCGCGGAGAGCACCGGCATCCCCGAGGTGATCGTCCAGGCGTGCAGGTCGTGCACGTCCTCCACGCCGTCGGTGGCCAGGATGTGCTCCCGCACCTGCCGCATGTCGACGCCCTTGGGCGCGGCCTCCAGCAGCACGTCCAGGGTCTCGCGCAGCAGCTTCCAGGTCCGGGGCACGATCATCACCGCGATCACCAGGGAGGCGATCGGGTCGGCGGCCGTCCAGCCGGTGGTCAGGATCACCAGCGAGGCGAGGATCACCGTGACGGAGCCGAGCGCGTCCGCCGCCACTTCCAGGAAGGCGCCGCGCACGTTCAGGCTCTCCCGCTGCCCGCGCATCAGCAGGGCCAGCGACACCAGGTTGGCGACCAGACCGATCACACCGAACGCCATCGCCAGGCCGCCGTCGGTGCCGGCCGGGGTGACGAACCGTTCGACCGCCTCGTACAGCACGTAGCCGCCGACGCTGAGCAGGAGCAGACAGTTGGCCAGCGCCGCCAGGATCTCCGCGCGGGCGTAGCCGAAGGTACGGTGCTCGTTCGCCGGGCGGTTCGCGAAGTGGATCGCGAGCAGCGCCATGCCCAGGCCCACGGCGTCCGTCGCCATGTGGGCCGCGTCCGCGACCAGGGCGAGCGAGTCCGCCAGCAGGCCGCCGACGATCTGGATCACCATGACCCCGAGCGTGATCGCCAGCGCCACCCGCAGCCTGCCGCGGTACGCCGCGCTCGCGGTACCGCCGGCGGGCGCGCCGTGAGCATGTCCGTGATCGTGCCCAGCCCCCATGAGAATTCCTTCCTGTGACCCGGTCCGGGGCACAGTGAACTACGGGGAGGGGGTATCCGCAACGCGGCACTGAACACCGTTGTCATCTGCCCTGACCTGCGTAAACGATGTGCAGGTCAGGTGGTGGACGGGTGCCGCGCGCCGCTCAGCGGCCGTGGTGCAGCCGCCACCCCCGCCACGCCGAGTCGATCATCTCGGGCACCGAGCGCCGGGCGGTCCAGCCGAGCCGCTCGGCCGCGCGGGCGGCCGAGGCCACCGCGCGGGGCGCGTCGCCGGGGCGGCGGCCCTCGACGACCGGGGCCCGGGTGTCGCCGGTGACCTCGCCGATGACCGTGATCAGCTCGCGCACCGAGACGCCCTCGCCGCGGCCGATGTTCACCGTCAGGTCTCCCGTGACGTCGCCCCCGGACAGCCTGCGGGCCGCCGCCAGGTGCGCCTCCGCCAGGTCGGCCACGTGGATGTAGTCGCGGACGCACGTGCCGTCCGGCGTCGGATAGTCGTCGCCGAAGACGCGCGGGGCCTCGTCGCGGGTGAGCCGGTCGAAGACCATCGGCACGATGTTGAAGACGCCGGTGTCGGCCAGCTCCGGCGCCGCCGCCCCCGCCACGTTGAAGTAGCGCAGGCACACCGTGTCGATGCCGTGCGCCCGGCCCGCCGCCCGGACCAGCCACTCACCGGCGAGCTTGGTCTCGCCGTAGGGGTTCGCCGGGGCGCAGGGGGCGTCCTCCGTGATGAGGTCCACACCGGGGTCGCCGTACACGGCCGCGGACGAGGAGAAGACGAAGCGCTCGATCCCGGCGCCGGCCACGGCGTCCAGGAGCGTCGCGAGGCCGCCCACGTTCTCCCGGTAGTAGCGGGTCGGCTGCGTCACGGACTCGCCGGCCTGCTTGCGCGCGGCGAGGTGCACCACCCCCGTCACCCCGTGCTCCGCGCACACCCGCTTCAGCAGCTCGCCGTCCAGCGTCGAGCCCTCGACCAGCGGGACGTCGGCGGGCAGCCGCGCCGGCACCCCGGCCGAGAGGTCGTCCAGCGCCACGACCCGCTCCCCGGCACCGGTCATGGCCCGCGCCACATGTGCCCCGATGTAACCGGCTCCGCCGGTGATCAGCCATGTCATGGTGGCCCACCCTATGCCGAGCGGACTCGGTGGTCCCCCATGTGCTGATATGGGGCGAATGCCCGCTGTGGTGCGACGGTTTGTGGGCGGGGCCCCGCATCACCGATGATGATCACGGCAGCGGCGCGCGGGCGAACCATGCCGATCCAGTCGTCGAACGGGCGGTGAACGCGGACTTCCGGGCATCCGATAACCTCTGCCGACATGCCGCCCGGGGACCCGCACGGGCGCCTCATCGTGTACATGACCGGCGTCGACGCGTCGGCACCCAGGGAGTGAGATTCGGTTGTCGACCGCCATCCTCACCGGCCAGCCGGTCCCCGGTTCGTCACTCGAGGGCGATCTGCGCTCCCTCGGATTCGACGTACGGACCGCAGCCGGCGCCGCCGAGGCCGAGACCCTGCTCGCGGGGGTGCCCGCGGGGCAGCGGGTCGCCGTGGTCGACGCCCGTTTCGTGGGCCACGCGCACGCGCTGCGCCTCGGTCTCACCGACCCCCGCTTCCCGCTCTCCGCGGTCCCCGGCGCCGTCACCGCCCAGCCGGCCGGCCGCCAGGCCCTGAGCCGCGCGCTGGCCCGCGAGCGCTCCGCGGCCCCCGCCGGGCCGGCCGGCGGCACCACCCCGGTCGACGGCCTCGCCGACCGGGTCGTCGCCGCCCTCGACGCCGACGGCGCCGACGTGCACCGGCCCGAGCTCGGCAGCCTCGTCGCCACCGTCCCCGGCGACCCCCAGACCCGCAACGAGGCCCGGCAGGCCGTCGCCGCCGTCGACGACGAGGCCGTACGCCTGAAGTCGGCCGTCAAGGCCCGCGACGGCTTCTTCACCACCCACTTCATCAGCCCGTACTCGCGCTACATCGCCCGCTGGTGCGCCCGCCGCGGACTGACCCCCAACCAGGTCACCACCGCCTCCCTGCTCACCGCGCTCATAGCCGCGGCCTGCGCCGCCACCGGCACCCGAGGCGGCTTCGCCGCCGCCGGCGCGCTGCTCATCGCCTCCTTCGTGCTGGACTGCGCCGACGGCCAGCTCGCCCGCTACTCCCTGCAGTACTCCACCCTCGGCGCCTGGCTCGACGCCACCTTCGACCGCGCCAAGGAGTACGCCTACTACGCGGGCCTCGCCCTCGGAGCCGCCCGCGGCGGCGACGACGTGTGGGCCCTCGCCCTCGGCGCGATGGTCCTGCAGACCTGCCGGCACGTCGTGGACTTCTCCTTCAACGAGGCGCACGTCGTGGGCGCTGACGCCACCGCCAACACCAGCCCCACCGCCGCCCTCTCCGACAGGCTCGACAGCGTCGGCTGGACGGTCTGGGTGCGCCGCATGATCGTCCTGCCCATCGGCGAACGCTGGGCGATGATCGCCGTCCTCACGGCCGTCACCACCCCCCGGATCACCTTCTACGCCCTTCTCGTCGGCTGCGCCTTCGCCGCGGCGTACACCACGGCGGGCCGCGTCCTGCGCTCGCTGACCCGCAAGGCCCGCCGCACCGACCGGGCGGCGCGGGCGCTGGCGGACCTCGCCGACTCCGGCCCGCTCGCCCAGGTCCTCACCGGCCCGCTGAAGAACCCCGCGCGGCACCTGCCCGGCTTCACCGCCCCCGCCGTCGCCCTGCTGGGCGGTCTCGCGGTCGTCGCCACGGCCGTGCTCACCGGCTTCGGCGGTCCCTGGACGACCGTCGCCGCCTGCGGTTACGTCCTGACCTCCGCCCTCGCCGTCGCCCGTCCCCTCAAGGGCGCCCTCGACTGGCTGGTCCCGCCGTTCCTCCGGGCCGCCGAGTACGGCACCGTCCTGGCACTGGCGGCCGACGCGGACGTGAACGGAGCCCTGCCCGCGGCCTACGGGCTGGTGGCCGCGGTCGCCTACCATCACTACGACACGGTCTACCGCATCCGCGGCAACGCGGGCGCGTCCCCGCGCTGGCTGGTGCGGGCGATCGGGGGGCACGAGGGCCGCACCCTGGTGGTCGCCGTCCTGGCGGCCCTGCTCACCGCCTCGCAGTTCACGGTCGCGCTCACGGTCCTCGCCGTGGCCGTGGCCCTGGTGGTGCTCGTCGAGAGCATCCGCTTCTGGGCGTCCTCAGGGGCGCCCGCCGTACACGATGAAGGAGAAACCGCATGATCGGCCTCGTGCTGGCGGCCGGCGCCGGACGGCGTCTGCGCCCCTACACCGACAGCCTTCCCAAGGCGCTGGTGCCGGTGGGGCCCGCGGGCATAGAGGGCGAACCGACGGTCCTGGACCTCACCCTCGGCAACTTCGCCGAGATCGGTCTGACCGAGGTCGGGGTGATCGTCGGCTACCGCAAGGAGGCCGTGTACGAGCGCAAGGCGGCCCTGGAGGCGAAGTACGGCCTCAAGCTCACCCTCATCGACAACGACAAGGCCGAGGAGTGGAACAACGCCTACTCCCTGTGGTGCGGCCGTGACGCCCTCAAGGACGGCGTGATCCTCGCCAACGGCGACACCGTGCACCCGGTCTCCGTCGAGCGGACCCTGCTCGCCGCCCGCGGCGAGGGCAAGCGGATCATCCTCGCCCTCGACACGGTCAAGCAGCTCGCCGACGAGGAGATGAAGGTCGTCGTCGACCCCGCCAAGGGCATGACGAAGATCACCAAGCTGATGGACCCCGCCGAGGCCACCGGCGAGTACATCGGCGTCACCCTCATCGAGGGCGACGCCGCCGACGAGCTCGCCGACGCGCTGAGGACCGTGTGGGAGACCGACCCGCAGCAGTTCTACGAGCACGGCTACCAGGAACTGGTGAACCGCGGCTTCCGGATCGATGTGGCACCGATCGGCGACGTCAAGTGGGTGGAGATCGACAACCACGACGACCTCGCCCGCGGACGGGAGATCGCGTGCCAGTACTGACCCGGCTGATCCCCTCACCGGTCGTCGTGGACATCCGCCCGGGCGCCCTCGACGATCTGGGCTGCGTCCTCGCCGACGAGCGCATCTCGCAGTCCGGCCGGCTGGCCATCGCCGTCAGCAGCGGCTCGGGCGCCCGGCTGCGCGAGCGGATCGCGCCCTCGCTGCCCGGCGCCGAGTGGTACGAGGTCGGCGGCGGCACCATCGACGACGCGGTCCGGCTGGCGGGCGACATAAAGGCCGGCCACTACGACGCGGTCGTGGGCCTCGGCGGCGGGAAGATCATCGACTGCGCCAAGTTCGCGGCGGCGCGCGTCGGCCTGCCCCTGGTCGCCGTCGCCACCAACCTCGCGCACGACGGCCTCTGCTCGCCGGTCGCCACCCTCGACAACGACGCCGGCCGCGGCTCGTACGGCGTGCCGAACCCGATCGCGGTCGTCATCGACCTCAACGTCATCCGTGAGGCCCCGATCCGTTTCGTGCGGTCCGGCATCGGCGACGCCATCTCCAACATCTCCGCGGTCGCCGACTGGGAACTGGCCCATCGGATCAACGGGGAGAAGATCGACGGCCTGGCCGCCGCCATGGCCCGGCAGGCCGGCGAGGCGGTGCTGCGGCATCCGGGCGGGGCCGGCGACGACGGCTTCCTGCAGGTGCTGGCCGAGGCACTGGTCCTCACCGGCATCGCCATGTCCGTGTCGGGCGACTCCCGTCCCTCCTCCGGCGCCTGCCACGAGATCAACCACGCCTTCGACCTGCTCTACCCCAAACGGGCCGCCGCCCACGGAGAGCAGTGCGGACTGGGCGCCGCCTTCGCGATGTACCTGCGCGGCGCCCACGAGGAATCGGCCCACATGGCCGAGGTGCTGCGCCGGCACGGGCTTCCGGTGCTGCCGGAGGAGATCGGGTTCACGCCGGACGAATTCGTCCGGGCCGTGGAGTTCGCCCCGGAGACCCGCCCCGGACGCTTCACCATCCTCGAACATCTCGACCTGAAGACCGAACAGATCAAGGACGTCTACGCCGACTATGTCAAGGCCATCGGTAGCTGAACTCCGTCCGGTCGTGCACCCCCCGGGGGTCAAGGACCGGCGCAGCGGTGAGCACTGGATGGGGCGCCTCTACATGCGCGAGGTGTCCCTGCGGGTGGACCGCTACCTGGTGAACACCAGGATCACCCCCAACCAGCTCACGTACCTGATGACCGTCTTCGGCGTCCTCGCGGCCCCGGCGCTGCTGGTGCCGGGGATCACGGGGGCCGTCCTCGGCGTGGTCGCCGTCCAGATGTACCTGCTGCTGGACTGTGTCGACGGCGAGATAGCGCGCTGGCGGAAGCAGTACTCGCTCGGCGGGGTCTACCTGGACCGGGTCGGCGCCTATCTCACCGACGCGGCCGTCCTGGTCGGTCTCGGCCTGCGCGCCGCCGACCCGTGGGGTCCCGGACGGATCGACTGGCTCTGGGCCTTCCTCGGCACCCTGGCCGCCCTCGGCGCGGTCCTGATCAAGGCCGAGACCGACCTCGTCGGCGTCGCCCGCCACCAGAACGGGCTGCCGCCGGTGAAGGAGGCCGCCTCCGAGATGCGCTCCTCCGGCATGGCGCTGGCCCGCCGGGCCGCCGCCGCGTTCAAGTTCCACCGCCTCATCCTCGGCATCGAGGCGTCCCTGCTGATCCTGGTCCTCGCGATCGCGGACGCGGCCTGGGGCGACCTGTTCTTCACCCGCCTGGGCACCGCCGTCCTGGCCGGCATCGCCCTGCTGCAGACCCTGCTGCACCTGGTGTCCGTCCTCGCCTCCAGCAGGCTGAAGTGAGCGCGGGCATGAAGGTCGGCGCGGTGATCATCACCATGGGCAACCGCCCCGACGAGCTGCGTGCCCTGCTGGACTCGGTCGCCAAGCAGGACGGCGACCCGGTCCAGGTCGTGGTCGTCGGCAACGGCTCGCCCGTCCCCGAGGTCCCCGAGGGCGTACGCACCGTCGAACTGCCGGAGAACCTCGGCATCCCCGGCGGCCGCAACGTCGGCATCGAGGCCTTCGGCCCCGGCGGCACCGACGTCGACGTCCTGCTGTTCCTGGACGACGACGGCCTGCTCGCCGGCCACGACACCGCCGAGCTGTGCCGCGAGGCCTTCGCGGCCGACCCGGCGCTCGGCATCATCAGCTTCCGCATCGCCGACCCGGAGACCGGGCTCACCCAGCGCCGCCACGTGCCCCGGCTGCGCGCCTCCGACCCGATGCGCTCCTCCCGGGTGACCACCTTCCTCGGCGGTGCCAACGCCGTGCGCACCAAGGTCTTCGCCGAGGTCGGCGGACTGCCGGACGAGTTCTTCTACGCCCATGAGGAGACCGACCTCGCCTGGCGGGCCCTCGACGCCGGCTGGATGATCGACTACCGGTCCGACATGGTGCTGTACCACCCGACCACCGCCCCCTCCCGGCACGCGGTCTACCACCGCATGGTCGCCCGCAACCGGGTCTGGCTGGCCCGTCGCAACCTTCCCGCGCTCCTGATCCCGGCCTATCTGGGCGTCTGGATGCTCCTCACCCTCCTGCGCAGGCCCTCGCGCTCCGCCCTGAAGGCGTGGTTCGGTGGATTCAGGGAGGGCTGGGCCACCCCCTGCGGACCCCGCCGGCCCATGAAGTGGCGTACGGTGTGGCGGCTGACCCGACTGGGCCGGCCCCCTGTCATCTGACAAGCTCGTATCCGGGAACATCGGGGCCGTACCAGGCTCCCCGGCTCAGGCCAGGCCCTTCGCGGGCCGCGCATCTCGAGGACGAAAGTTTTCCACCAGTGAGTGAGACCACGCACGACGGCACGGCCGCGGCCACCGCGTCCGTGCCGCCCGACGAGGGCCTGACGGCGGACCGGCTCGCCGCCAAGTACGGGCTGTCCGTCAGCGGTGCCCGGCCGTCCCTCGTCGAGTACGTCCGTCAGCTCTGGGACCGGCGGCACTTCATCGTCGCCTTCTCCCGGGCGAAGCTGACCGCCCAGTACAGCCAGGCCAAGCTGGGCCAGCTGTGGCAGGTGGCGACCCCGTTGCTGAACGCGGCGGTGTACTTCTTCATCTTCGGCCTGCTGCTGGGCGCCAACCGGGGCATTCCGAAGGACGTGTACGTGCCGTTCCTGGTGACGGGCGTGTTCGTGTTCACCTTCACCCAGAGCTCGGTGCTGGCGGGGGTGCGGGCGATCTCGGGGAACCTGGGGCTGGTGCGGGCGCTGCACTTCCCGCGCGCCTCGCTGCCCGTCTCGTTCGCGCTGCAGCAGCTGCAGCAGCTGCTGTTCTCGATGATCGTGCTGGTCGCCGTGGTGATGGCCTTCGGCAGTCTGCCCGCGTGGTCGTGGCTGCTGGTGGTCCCGGCGCTGCTGCTGCAGTTCGTGTTCAACACCGGGCTCGCGCTGGTCTTCGCGCGGATGGGCAGCAAGACGCCCGACCTGGCCCAGCTGATGCCGTTCGTGCTGCGCACCTGGATGTACGCCTCCGGCGTGATGTTCAGCATCCCGGCGATGCTGCGGGACAAGGACGTGCCCGGCTGGCTGGCCGACGTGCTGCAGTGGAACCCGGCCGCGGTCTACATGGACCTGGTCCGTTTCGCGCTGATCGACGACTACGGCTCCTCGTACCTGCCCCCGCACGTGTGGGCGTTCGCGCTGGGCTGGGCGCTGCTGGCCGGCGTGATCGGGTTCGTCTACTTCTGGAAGGCTGAGGAGAGGTACGGCCGTGGCTGACACCACCGACGAGAAGATCCCCACGGTCATCGCCGACGATCTGCACATCGTCTACCGCGTCAACGGCGCGAGGACCGGCAAGGGCAGCGCCACGGCGGCGCTCAGCCGCATCGTGAGGCGGGGCGAGGAGCGGGGCGTGCGCAAGGTGCACGCCGTGCGCGGAGTCTCCTTCGTCGCCTACCGGGGCGAGGCCATCGGCCTGATCGGCTCCAACGGCTCGGGCAAGTCGACCCTGCTGCGGGCCATCGCCGGACTGCTGCCCGCCGAGCGGGGCAAGGTCTACACCGACGGCCAGCCCTCCCTGCTCGGCGTCAACGCCGCCCTGATGAACGACCTGACCGGCGAGCGGAACGTCATATTGGGCGGGCTCGCCATGGGTATGTCCCGCGAACAGATCAAGGCCCGCTACCAGGAGATCGTCGACTTCTCCGGGATCAACGAGAAGGGCGACTTCATCACCCTGCCGATGCGCACCTACTCCTCCGGCATGGCGGCCCGGCTGCGCTTCTCCATCGCCGCCGCCAAGGACCACGACGTCCTGATGATCGACGAGGCGCTGGCCACCGGCGACCGCAAGTTCCAGAAGCGCTCCGAGGCGCGCATCCGGGAGCTGCGCAAGCAGGCCGGCACGGTGTTCCTGGTCAGCCACAACAACAAGTCGATCCGCGACACCTGCGACCGCGTGCTCTGGCTGGAACGCGGTGAGCTGCGCATGGACGGGCCCACCGACGAGGTGCTCAGGGAGTACGAGAAGTTCACGGGGAAGTAGCCCGATGCGGGCCGGGCCCCGCCGGAACCGTCCGGCGGGGCCCGGCGTCCGCGAAGGAGGCGTCAACTCCGGCCGCCGCGCGGAACCCTGACGCCGGCCGGTGAGTTGTCGTGGTGTGCGCAGACCCCCGCGGTCGCACGCCGCGTTGTGCAACGTAAGCTGTACCGGTCCCGAAAGGCGGCAATCAGGGCCATAATGCCCGACATCATCCAGCGATGCCGCGGGGCGGAAGCCTGGGCGGCGTGTCCGAAATAGTGTGCATTGGGTCAGCAGTGTAGAACGGGAGATGTGACGGCAATGGCTACGGAGACTCCCCGGCTGGGCGCAGCGTGTGCCGTCCCCGCCCATGGCAGTCCGCGATGACGCCCCCGGCCGCGGCACGTGCCGTCGACCCCGAGCGCGCCACCCTCGACAAGGCCGCCGCCGAGAACTTCCCCGTGGCCCCCTTCTTCCTGCCCCGGCCCTGGCGCGACGACCTCATGGCGGTGTACGGGTTCGCCCGTCTGGTCGACGACATCGGCGACGGTGACCTGGCCCCCGGCGGCGCCGACGCCCGCCTCCTCGGGGTGTCCGAAGAGGCGGCCGAGGACCGGCTGACGCTGCTGGACGCCTTCGAGGCGGACCTGAACCGGGTGTTCGATCCGGTCGGCCCCGCGCCGCGCCATCCACTGCTGCGCCGGCTCCGGCCGACGGTCCGCCGCCACGGGCTCACCCCCGAGCCCTTCCGCGGCCTGATCGCCGCCAACCGTCAGGACCAGCTCGTCAAGCGCTACGAGACCTACGACGACCTGCTCGCCTACTGCGAACTGTCGGCCAACCCCGTCGGCCGCCTCGTCCTCGCCGTCACCGGCACCTCGACGCCCGAGCGCGTCCGCCGCTCCGACGCGGTCTGCACCGCCCTCCAGATCGTCGAGCACCTCCAGGACGTCGCCGAGGACCTCGGCCGTGACCGCGTCTACCTGCCCGCCACGGACATGAAGCGCTTCCACGTCCAGGAGGCGGACCTCGCCGTGCCCACCGCCGGCGCATCGGTGCGCGCGCTGGTCGCGTACCAGGCGCAACGCGCCCGGGACCTGCTGGATGAGGGAGCCCCCCTCGTGGGCAGCGTCCAGGGCAGGCTCCGGCTGCTGCTCGCGGGCTTCGTGGCGGGAGGAAGGGCGGCCCTCCACGCGATCGCCGCCGCCGGGTACGACGTACTTCCCGGCCCGCCCAAGCCCGGCAAGGTCCAGTTGCTGCGCGAGGCGGGCGTGACTCTGCGAGGAAAAAAGGAGTGATCCGGACCGTGGAGTCGCAACCACCCGCGTCCGCACCGGTACTCGCCGCCTACAGCTACTGCGAGGCCGTCACCGGACAGCAGGCGCGCAACTTCGCCTACGGCATCCGGCTGCTGCCGACGCCCAAGCGGCGCGCGATGTCGGCGCTGTACGCGTTCTCCCGGCGCGTCGACGACATCGGCGACGGCCCGCTGGCGAACGACGTCAAGGTGGCCCGGCTGGAGGACACCCGGGCGCTGCTCACCCGGGTCCGCGACGGCGCGGTCGACGAGGACGACACCGACCCGGTCGCGGTCGCCCTCGCCCACGCCGCCGAGCACTTCCCGATCCCGCTCGGCGGTCTGGACGAACTCATCGACGGCGTCCAGATGGACGTACGCGGCGAGACCTACGAGACCTGGGACGACCTCAAGGCCTACTGCCGTTGTGTCGCGGGCGCCATCGGACGGCTCTCGCTCGGCGTGTTCGGCACCGAACCGGGCGCGCGCGGCGTCGAACGCGCGCCCGAGTACGCCGACACCCTCGGCCTCGCCCTCCAGCTCACCAACATCCTCCGCGACGTCCGCGAGGACGCCGAGGGCGGACGCACCTACCTGCCCGCCGACGACCTCGCCAAGTTCGGCTGCTCGGCCGGGTTCGGCGGGCCGACCCCACCGCAGGGCGCCGACTTCGCGGGCCTGGTCCACTTCGAAGTGCGCAGGGCCCGCGCCCTCTTCGCCGAGGGCTACCGGCTGCTCCCCATGCTCGACCGGCGCAGCGGCGCCTGCGTCGCCGCCATGGCCGGGATCTACCGCCGGCTCCTGGACCGCATCGAGCGCGACCCCGGGGCGGTGCTGCGCGGCCGGGTCTCCCTGCCCGGACGCGAGAAGGCCTACGTCGCGGTGCGCGGCCTGTCCGGCCTGGACACCCGGCACCTGAGCCGGCGCACCGTCAGGAGGCGCGCCTGATGGACACCCCGCACCCCGGCGGAAAGCGGCGGGCAACCCTCCGCCACGACGCCGCGTCCCCTACCGAGACGACCGGCCCCGCACCGTCCGAGCGGAGCGCCGGCCGGGCAGGGGAGGGCGCATGAGCCACGGCACACGCTCCGGGGAGCCGCTCACGGACGGCCCCGTCCCGGCGGGACGGCACGCCGTCGTCGTCGGCGGCGGGCTGGCCGGTGTCACCGCCGCGCTGGCGCTCGCCGACGCCGGGGTGGGCGTCACCCTGCTCGAAGGCCGGCCGCGCCTGGGCGGGCTCGCCTTCTCCTTCCGGCGCGGCGACCTGACCGTCGACAACGGCCAGCACGTGTACCTGCGCTGCTGCACCGCCTACCGCTGGTTCCTCGACCGGATCGACGGCGCGGCGCTGGCGCCGCTGCAGGACCGCCTCGACGTGCCCGTGCTCGACGTCGCGCGCCCCGAGGGGCGGCGGCTCGGCAGGCTGCGGCGCGACGCGCTGCCGGTCCCCCTGCACCTGGGACGCAGCCTCGCCACGTATCCGCACCTCTCGCTCGCCGACCGGGCCCGGACGGTCCGGGCCGCACTCGCGCTGAAGGGACTCGACCTCACCGATCCGGCCCTGGACGCCCAGGACTTCGGCAGCTGGCTGGCCGCGCACGGCCAGTCGGCGCGCGCCGTCGAGGCCCTGTGGGACCTGGTCGGGGTCGCCACCCTCAACGCGGTCGCGGGCGACACGTCCCTGTCGCTCGCCGCGATGGTGTTCAAGACCGGTCTGCTGTCCGACCCTTCGGCGGCCGACATCGGCTGGGCCCGGGTGCCGCTGGGCGAACTGCACGACCGGCTCGCCCGCAGGGCGCTCGACTCCGCGGGCGTGCGCACCGAGGTCCGTACCCGGGTCGCCTCCGTCTCCGCGCGCGGGGACGGGGGATGGAGCGTCCGGGTCCCGGGCGAGACGATCCACGCCGACACGGTCGTCCTGGCCGTACCGCAGCGCGAGGCGTACGACCTGCTGCCCGCGGGCGCGCTCGACGCCCCCGAACGGCTGCTCGCCATCGGCACCGCCCCGATCCTCAACGTGCACGTCGTCTACGACCGCAAGGTGCTCGCCCGGCCCTTCCTCGCCGCCCTCGGCACCCCCGTGCAGTGGGTCTTCGACCGCACCGACGCCTCCGGTCTGAAGCGCGGCCAGTACCTGGCGCTGTCCCAGTCGGTCGCCCAGGACGACATCGACGAGCCGGTCGCCGCGCTGCGCGAGCGCTACCTGCCCGAACTGCGGCGGCTGCTGCCGCGCACCCGCGACGCCCGGGTCGAGGACTTCTTCGTCACCAGGGAGCGCACCGCCACGTTCGTTCCCGCACCCGGCGTCGGACGCCTCAGGCCCGGCGCCCGCACCAAGGCCCCCGGCCTGTACCTGGCCGGAGCGTGGACCGCCACCGGGTGGCCCGCGACCATGGAGAGTGCGGTCCGCAGCGGCGTCGGCGCGGCGGACGCCGCGCTGAGCGCCCTCGGCCGGCCCCGCCCCCGCCGTCTCTTCGCCCTGGAGGAGGCGGCGCACCCCGCCTTCCCGGGGGACACCTCCCGGACCTCCGGCCACCATCCGGAGGAGACCGGCGTCGCACTGCGAGGTGGGCTCGGTGAGGGTTGACGAACGCGGCGCGGAGGACCTCCGCACTTCCGGTACCGCAACAAGAGGAGAGACTGTGCCCACTGTGCCCCCGGCCTCGCAGGCCGCTCGAAGGACCGCGGTGGACGTGTCCGCGCTCCTGGAGCGCGGGCGGACCCTGGCCACGCCGGTACTGCGGGCGGCCGTCGACCGCCTGGCGCCTCCCATGGACACGGTCGCCGCCTACCACTTCGGCTGGATCGACGCCCTCGGCCGGCCCGCGGACGGCGACGGCGGCAAGGCCGTGCGTCCCGCCCTCGCCGTGCTGTCCGCCGAGGTCACCGGGGCCGCCCCGGAGACCGGCGTGCCCGGCGCGGTCGCCGTCGAACTGGTCCACAACTTCTCGCTCCTGCACGACGACCTGATGGACGGCGACGAACAGCGCCGGCACCGCGACACCGTCTGGAAGGTGCACGGCCCCGCCCAGGCCATCCTGGTCGGGGACGCCCTGTTCGCCCTGGCCAACGAGGTGCTGCTGGAACTCGGCACCGTCGAGGCGGGCCGCGCCACGCGCCGGCTGACCACCGCCAGCCGCTCGCTCATCGACGGCCAGGCCCAGGACATCTCCTACGAGCACCGCGACCGCGTGAGCGTCGAGGAGTGCCTGGAGATGGAGGGCAACAAGACCGGCGCCCTGCTCGCCTGCGCCAGCTCCATCGGCGCGGTGCTCGGCGGCGCCGACGACCGCACCGCCGACGCGCTGGAGACGTACGGCTACCACCTCGGCCTGGCCTTCCAGGCCGTCGACGACCTCCTCGGCATCTGGGGCGACCCGGAGTCCACCGGCAAGCAGACCTGGAGCGACCTGCGCCAGCGCAAGAAGTCCCTCCCGGTCGTGGCCGCGCTCGCGGCGGGCGGCCCCGCCTCCGAGCGGCTCGGCGAGATCCTCGCCGCCGACGCCAAGAGCAGCGACTTCGCGAACTTCTCCGAGGAGGAGTTCGCGGCCCGTGCCGCCCTCATCGAGGAGGCCGGCGGCCGCGACTGGACCGCCGAGGAGGCACGCCGTCAGCACACCATCGCCATCGAGGCCCTGCACGCCGTGAACATGCCCGACCCGGTGCGGGAACGGTTCACGGCGCTCGCGGACTTCGTCGTCGTACGAAAGAGATGATCACTATCGGTCGAATAGCCCTCGCGTAGTCGCCGGCCGGCGCCCCAGGGGAGAGCGGCACCGGCCGACGGCGGACCCACAGCAGACACCACTCGCAGGACTGCACGAAGGGGAAGCCATGACAGCGACGACCGACGGAAGCACCGGGGCGGCCCTGCCGCCCGCGGTGGCCGCGGCCAGCGAAAACGACACCGACATCCCCGAGGCGGCCGGGGTTCCCGACATCGCCGCCCGTGCCATGCGGCGCGCCGCCGACTTCCTGCTGTCCCGGCAGGACGACCAGGGCTGGTGGAAGGGCGACCTCGAGACCAACGTCACGATGGACGCCGAGGACCTGCTGCTGCGGCAGTTCCTCGGCATCCGCGACGAGGACATCACCCGCGCCGCCGCCCTGTTCGTCCGCGGGGAGCAGCGCGAGGACGGCACCTGGGCCACCTTCCACGGCGGCCCCGGCGACCTCTCCGCCACCATCGAGGCGTACGTCGCGCTGCGGCTGGCCGGCGATCCGCCCGACGCCCCGCACATGGCGAGGGCCTCCGCATGGATCCGCGGGCGGGGCGGCATCGCCGCCTCCCGCGTCTTCACCCGGATCTGGCTGGCCCTGTTCGGCTGGTGGAAGTGGGAGGACCTGCCCGAACTCCCGCCCGAGCTGATCTGGTTCCCGTCCTGGGCGCCGCTCAACATCTACGACTTCGGCTGCTGGGCCCGGCAGACCATCGTGCCACTGACCATCGTCTCCGCCGAGCGGCCGGTGCGCCCCGCCCCGTTCCCGCTGGACGAGCTGCACACCGACCCGCACCGCCCCAGTCCTCCCCGGCCGCTCGCCCCGGCGAACAGCTGGGACGGCGCCTTCCAGCGGCTGGACAGGGCCCTGCACACGCTGCGCAGAGCCGTCCCGCGCCGGCTGCGCAGAGCGGCCATGAACACCGCCGCCCGCTGGATCATCGAACGGCAGGAGAACGACGGCTGCTGGGGCGGCATCCAGCCCCCGGCGGTGTACTCGATCATCGCGCTGCACCTGCTCGGGTACGACCTGAACCACCCGGTGATGCGCGCGGGCCTGGAGTCGCTGGACCGGTTCGCCGTGTGGCGCGAGGACGGGGCCCGGATGATCGAGGCCTGCCAGTCCCCGGTGTGGGACACCTGCCTCGCCACCATCGCGCTGGCCGACGCGGGCCTGCCCGCCGACCACCCGCAACTGGTCAAGGCCGCCGACTGGATGCTCGGCGAGCAGGTCGTGCGGCCCGGCGACTGGTCCGTGCGCCGGCCCCACCTGCCGCCCGGGGGCTGGGCGTTCGAGTTCCACAACGACAACTACCCGGACATCGACGACACCGCCGAGGTGGTCCTCGCGCTGCGCCGGGTCAAGCACCACGACCCCGAGCGGCTGGACAACGCCGTCGGGCGCGGGGTGCGCTGGAACCTCGGCATGCAGTCGAGGAACGGCGCCTGGGGCGCGTTCGACGTCGACAACACCAGCCCGTTCCCCAACCGGCTGCCCTTCTGCGACTTCGGCGAGGTCATCGACCCGCCGTCGGCCGACGTCACCGCGCACGTCGTGGAGATGCTCGCCGTGGAGGGCCTCGCCCACGACCCGCGCACCCGGCGCGGCATCCAGTGGCTGCTCGCCGAACAGGAGCCGAACGGCTCCTGGTTCGGACGCTGGGGCGTCAACTACCTCTACGGCACCGGCTCGGTCGTCCCCGCGCTGACCGCGGCCGGGCTCCCCGTCTCGCACCCGGCGATCCGGCGGGCCGTGGCCTGGCTGGAGAAGGTGCAGAACGACGACGGCGGCTGGGGCGAGGACCTGCGCTCCTACCGCCACGTCCGGGAGTGGGCCGGCCGCGGCGCCTCCACCGCCTCACAGACCGCCTGGGCGCTCATGGCCCTGCTGGCGGCGGGAGAGCGGGGCTCCAGGGCCGTCGAGCGCGGCATCGAGTGGCTGGCGGCCACCCAGCGCGAGGACGGCTCCTGGGACGAGCCGTACTTCACCGGCACCGGCTTCCCCTGGGACTTCTCCATCAACTACCACCTCTACCGGCAGGTCTTCCCGCTCACCGCGCTCGGCCGGTACGTGCACGGGGAGCCGGCCGGCGGGAAACCGGCCGTGGCGAGGACCGGGCCGGGGCAGCCGCTCGCCGAGGCGAAGGGAAGCTGATGAGCCCCCGGCCCGCCCCGGTCCCGCTGCTGATCGCCTGCGCGCTCGGCATCGAGCAGTTCGCCCTGCGCAGGCGCGAACGGGGCGCTTCGGGCGGGCCGGTCACCGTCCTGCGCACGGGCATGGGGCCGGCGGCGGCCGAGCGCTCCGTCACCCGGATGCTCGCCGACCCGGGCCTGGACCGGGCGGCCGTCCTCGCCACGGGCTTCTGTGCCGGGCTCGCCCCCGGGATGCACCCCGGCGACCTGGTCGTCGCCGGGGAGACCCGGGACCCGCGCGGCAGCGTCCCGTGCGTGGGGACCGAACTGCTGGTGAAGGAGCTGGGACGGGTGGCGCCCGGACGCGCCGTCCACACCGGTCCGCTCACCGGATCCGACCACGTCGTCCGCGGCCACGAGCGGTCCGATCTGCTCGCGACCGGCGCGATCGCGGTCGACATGGAATCCGCCGCCACGCTCCTGAGCGCCGTCCGGGCGGGCGAGCGCCCGGTTGCGGCCGTCCGGGTGGTCGTGGACGCTCCTGAACACGAGCTCGTCCGGATCGGCACGGTGCGCGGTGGAATATCGGCTTTCCGCGTTCTCCGGTCCCTGTTCCCGGCTTTCCATGAATGGCACCGTTCCTTGCTGCTCCCCAGGAGGTGAGCCAGATGGCCATGCCGCTGCGTCAGTCCGTCAAGGTCGCTACATACTTGGCCGAACAGAAGCTCCGCGGGCGGGACAAGTTCCCGCTGATCGTCGAACTGGAACCGCTCTTCGCCTGCAATCTCAAGTGCGAGGGGTGCGGCAAGATCCAGCACCCGGCCGGGGTGCTCAAGCAGCGGATGCCCGTCGCCCAGGCCGTCGGCGCGGTCCTGGAGTCCGGGGCGCCCATGGTGTCGATCGCCGGCGGCGAACCCCTGATGCACCCGCAGATCGACGAGATCGTGCGCCAGCTGGTGGCCAGGCGCAAGTACGTCTTCCTGTGCACCAACGCCATGCTGCTGCGCAAGAAGATGGACAGGTTCACCCCCTCGCCCTACTTCGCGTTCGCCGTGCACATCGACGGGCTGCGCGAGCGTCACGACGAGTCGGTGGCGAAGGAGGGCGTGTTCGACGAGGCCGTGGCGGCCATCAAGGAGGCCAAACGGCGCGGCTTCCGGGTCACCACCAACTCGACCTTCTTCAACACCGACACCCCGCAGACGGTCGTCGAGGTGCTCGACTACCTCAACGACGAGCTCGAGGTCGACGAGATGATGATCTCGCCCGCCTACGCCTACGAGAAGGCCCCCGACCAGGAGCACTTCCTGGGAGTGGAGCAGACCCGGGAGCTGTTCAGGAAGGCCTTCGCGGGCGGCAACCGGCGCCGCTGGCGGCTGAACCACTCCCCGCTGTTCCTGGACTTCCTCGAGGGCAGGGTCGACTTCCCGTGCACCGCGTGGGCGATCCCGAACTACTCGCTCTTCGGCTGGCAGCGCCCCTGCTACCTGATGAGCGACGGCTACGTGCCGACGTACCGGGAGCTGATCGAGGACACGGACTGGGACCGGTACGGCCGCGGCAAGGACCCGCGCTGCGCCAACTGCATGGCGCACTGCGGCTACGAGCCCACCGCCGTCCTCGCCACCATGGGATCCCTGAAGGAGTCGCTGCGCGCCCTGCGCGAGACGGTCTCCGGGAACTCCGGGAACAGGGAGTGAGGCCGTGACGGCTGTCCCGCTCGGGATCCCCGAGGTGCCCGCGCCGCCGCTCGCCGAGCGGCGCGCGTCGCGCCGCATCCAGGTCGGCCCGGTGGCGGTCGGCGGCGGCGCCCCGGTGTCCGTGCAGTCGATGACGACGACCCGCACGTCCGACATCGGCGCGACCCTCCAGCAGATCGCCGAGCTCACCGCGTCCGGCTGCCAGATCGTGCGTGTGGCCTGCCCCACGCAGGACGACGCCGACGCCCTCCCGGTGATCGCGAAGAAGTCGCAGATCCCGGTGATCGCCGACATCCACTTCCAGCCCAAGTACGTCTTCGCGGCCATCGAGGCCGGCTGCGCGGCGGTCCGCGTCAACCCCGGCAACATCAAGCGGTTCGACGACAAGGTCAAGGAGATCGCCGAGGCGGCCAAGGACCACGGCACCCCGATCCGCATCGGCGTGAACGCCGGCTCGCTGGACCGGCGCCTGCTCCAGAAGTACGGCAAGGCGACCCCCGAGGCGCTCGTCGAGTCCGCCCTGTGGGAGGCGTCCCTCTTCGAGGAGCACGACTTCCGGGACATCAAGATCTCCGTCAAGCACAACGACCCGGTGGTGATGATCAACGCCTACCGGTTGCTCGCCGAGCGGTGCGACTACCCCCTCCACCTCGGCGTCACCGAGGCCGGCCCCGCCTTCCAGGGCACCGTCAAGTCGGCCGTCGCCTTCGGCGCGCTGCTCTCCCAGGGCATCGGCGACACCATCCGCGTCTCGCTGTCGGCCCCGCCGGTCGAGGAGGTCAAGGTCGGCATCCAGATCCTCCAGGCGCTGGGGCTCAGGGAGCGGCGGCTGGAGATCGTGTCCTGTCCCTCCTGCGGCCGTGCCCAGGTCGACGTCTACAAGCTCGCCGACGAGGTCACCGCGGGCCTGGAGGGCATGGAGGTGCCGCTGCGGGTGGCCGTCATGGGCTGTGTGGTCAACGGCCCCGGCGAGGCCCGCGAGGCCGACCTCGGCGTCGCCTCCGGCAACGGCAAGGGCCAGATCTTCGTGAAGGGCGAGGTCATCAGGACCGTGCCCGAGTCGAGGATCGTTCAGACGCTGATCGAGGAGGCGATGAAGATCGCCGAGCGGATGGAGAAGGACGGCACCGCGCCGGGGGAACCGGCCGTCACCGTGAGCTGAGCAGCACGGAATCCGAAGGGGGACCGAGCGTGACGATCCTGGAGAACATCCGGCAACCATGTGACCTGAAGGCGCTGTCCGGGGCGGAACTCGGCGCGCTGTCCCACGAGATCAGGGAGTTCCTGGTGCACGCGGTCGCCAGGACCGGCGGGCACCTCGGACCCAACCTCGGGGTGGTGGAGCTCACCGTCGCCCTGCACCGGGTCTTCGAGTCGCCCGTGGACCGCATCCTATGGGACACCGGCCACCAGAGCTACGTCCACAAGCTCCTGACCGGGCGTCAGGACTTCTCCAAGCTGCGCGGCAAGGGCGGTCTGTCCGGCTACCCCTGCCGCGAGGAGTCCGAGCACGACGTCGTCGAGAACAGCCACGCCTCCACGGCCCTCGGCTGGGCCGACGGGCTCGCCAAGGCCCGCCAGGTGAGGGGGGAGAAGGGGCACGTCGTCGCGGTGGTCGGCGACGGCGCCCTCACCGGCGGCATGGCCTGGGAGGCGCTGAACAACATCGCCGCGGCCAGGGACCGGCCGCTGATCATCGTCGTCAACGACAACGAACGCTCCTACGCCCCTACCATCGGCGGGCTCGCCGACCACCTCGCCACCCTGCGCACCACCGACGGCTACGAACGGGTGCTGGCCTGGGGCAAGGACGTGCTCCAGCGCACCCCCGTGATCGGAGCACCCCTCTACGAGGCGCTGCACGGCGCGAAGAAGGGCTTCAAGGACGCCTTCGCCCCGCAGGGCCTCTTCGAGGACCTGGGCCTGAAGTACCTCGGCCCGATCGACGGCCACGACATCAAGGCCGTGGAGTCCGCGCTGCGCCGCGCCAGACGCTTCCACGGGCCCGTCCTGGTCCACTGCCTCACCGAGAAGGGACGCGGCTACGAACCCGCCCTCGCCCACGAGGAGGACCGCTTCCACACCGTCGGCGTGATGGACCCGCTCACCTGCGCGCCCCTCGCCCCGTCCGGCGGCCCGTCCTGGACCTCCGTCTTCGGCGAGGAGATCGTCCGGATCGGCGAGGAACGCGAGGACGTGGTGGCGATCACCGCCGCCATGCTGCACCCGGTCGGCCTCGGCGCCTTCGCCGAGCGGTTCCCGGACCGGGTGTGGGACGTCGGCATCGCCGAGCAGCACGCGGCCGTGTCCGCGGCGGGCCTGGCGACCGGCGGACTGCACCCGGTCGTCGCCGTCTACGCCACCTTCCTCAACCGCGCCTTCGACCAGCTGTTGATGGACGTGGCCCTGCACAAGTGCGGTGTGACCTTCGTCCTGGACCGGGCAGGCGTCACCGGCGTCGACGGACCCTCGCACAACGGCATGTGGGACCTGTCCGTCCTCCAGGTCGTCCCGGGCCTGCGCATCGCCGCGCCCCGCGACGCCGACCAGCTCCGCGCCCAGCTGCGCGAGGCGGTCGCCGTCGACGACGCCCCCACCCTGATCAGGTTCCCCAAGGAGTCCGTGGGCCCGGCCGTCCCCGCGCTGGACCGCGTCGGCGGCATGGACGTACTCCACCGGGCGGACGCCCCCGAGGTGCTCCTCGTGGCCGTGGGCGTGATGGCGCCGGTCTGTCTGAAGGCCGCCGAACTGCTCGAATCCCGCGGCACCGGCTGCACCGTGGTCGACCCCCGCTGGGTCAAGCCCGTCGACCCGGCCCTCCCGCGACTGGCCGCCGGGCACCGCATGGTGGCCGTCGTGGAGGACAACAGCCGTGCGGCCGGGGTCGGTTCGGCGGTGGCGCTGGCGCTGGGCGACGCCGGGACCGACGTGCCCGTACGGCGGTTCGGCATCCCGGAGCAGTTCCTCGCCCACGCCAAACGCGGTGAGGTGCTCGCCGACATCGGCCTCACCCCGGTCGAGATCGCCGGCCGGATCAGCGCGGGCCTCGCCGTCGGCGAAGAGCCGGCGGAACAGTCACCGGACCCACAGGAGCCCCAGGCATGACCACCGCGGAGTCCTCGCAGACCGGGGAGTTCGACCTCGGCGCACTGCTGGCCGAGCGCGGAGCCGAGCGCTACGAGCTGCACACCCGGTACCTCAACCACCAGCTGCCGCGCATGCTGCGCACCATCGGCTTCGACAAGGTCTACGAGCGCGCGGAGGGGGCGCACTTCTTCGACGCGGAAGGCAACGACTACCTGGACATGCTCGCGGGCTTCGGGGTGATGGGCCTGGGCCGCCACCACCCCGTGGTCCGCAAGGCGCTGCACGACGTCCTGGACGCCTCCCTCGCCGACCTCACCCGCTTCGACTGCCAGCCGCTGCCCGGCCTGCTGGCCGAGAAGCTGCTCGCGCACAGCCCCCACCTGGACCGGGTGTTCTTCGGCAACAGCGGCACGGAAGCCGTGGAGGGCGCCCTGAAGTTCGCCCGGTACGCGACCGGCAGACCGCGCGTCCTGTACTGCGAGCACGCCTTCCACGGCCTGACCGCCGGCTCGCTCTCCGTCAACGGCGAGTCCGGCTTCCGGGACGGCTTCGCCCCGCTGCTGCCCGACACGGCCGTACCGCTCGGCGACCTCGACGCGCTGGCGCGGGAGCTGCGCAAGGGGGACGTGGCCGCCCTGATCGTGGAGCCGATCCAGGGCAAGGGCGTGCACGAGGCCCCGCCCGGCTACCTGCGGGCCGCGCAGGAACTGCTGCACCGGCACAAGGCGCTGCTGATCGCCGACGAGGTGCAGACCGGGCTGGGCCGGACCGGGGACTTCTACGCCTACCAGCACGAGGCGGGGGTCGAGCCGGACCTGGTGTGCGTGGCCAAGGCGCTCTCCGGCGGCTACGTACCGGTGGGCGCCACGATCGGCAGGGACTGGATCTTCAGGAAGGTCTACTCGTCGATGGACCGGGTGCTGGTCCACTCGGCCAGCTTCGGGGCCAACGCCCAGGCCATGGCGGCGGGCCTCGCGGTGCTGTCGGTCATGGAGGACGAGCGGATCGTCGACCGCGTCCGGAGCACCGGCGAACTGCTGCGGAGCCGGCTGGCCGCGCTGACCGAGAAGTACGAGCTGCTCGCCGACGTCCGCGGCCGGGGCCTGATGATCGGCATCGAGTTCGGCCGTCCCCGGTCGCTGAGACTGCGCTCGCGCTGGACCATGCTCCAGGCGGCCCGCAAGGGACTCTTCGCGCAGATGGTGGTCGTCCCGCTGCTGCAGCGGCACCGCATCCTCACCCAGGTCTCCGGCGACCGCCTGGAGGTGATCAAACTGATCCCGCCGCTCGTCGTCGACGAGCGGGACGTGCACCGGTTCGTGGACGCCTTCACCGCGGTGATGGACGACGCGCACGACGGCGGCCTGGTGTGGGAGTTCGGCAGGACGCTGATGAAACAGGCCGTCGCCGACCGCTGAGCCCCGCACCCGTCCCGGATTTGCCTCAGAGACAAGAAAATTGCCCCTGAGGCAAATCCGGGGCTCAATGGAGGCATGAGCTCCTCCGAGACCGGGCCACCGGCCGAACCGGCCGCGGCCGGTGCGCTCCCCGCGGTCGCGCCGCAGCTGCGCGCCCTGCGGCGACGGGCCTCCCTCACCCTCGAGGCCGCCGCCCACGACGCGGGCCTGTCGCCCGCCCACCTCTCCCGACTGGAGACCGGACAGCGCCAGCCCTCGCTGCCGATGCTGCTCTCCCTCGCCCGCACCTACGGTACGACGGTCTCCGAGCTGCTCGGTGAGTCGGCCGCCGACCGGGACGCCGTGGTGCGCGCCGCCGACATGGAGTCCACGGCGGCGGGCGGCTGGACGTACTGGCAGGCCGGCGCCGCCGGGCGCGGCATGCAGGCGCTGCGGGTCCAGGTGCCGTACGGCTCCCAGGGCGACATCGTGCGCGTCCACCCCGGCGAGGAGTGGCTGTACGTCCTCAAGGGACGGCTGCGGCTGCGCCTCGGGGACGCCCTGCACCGGCTCGCCCCGGGCGACAGCGCGCACTTCGACTCGCTGACCCCGCACCGCATCGCCGCCGCCGACCCCGACGGGGTCGAGCTGCTGTTCGTCCACACCCTGCTGCAGAGTCCCACGGCCGCGCTGTGCCTGGGCCCGATCCACGGAGAAGCGACATGACCGGCAAAGACATGGAAGAGAAGCTCCCCCGGGCCCTGTGGGTGCGGCTGTTCGTCTACGTGGTGGTGGGGCACCTCTTCGCGGCCTTCATCTACTTCCTGTTCGAGATGGCGCCGAAGAAGTAGGCGCCCCGGGCGCCCGTCTCAGTCGAGCAGGCGCTCGCGCAGCCGCTCCCGGTCCTCGGGAGTGAGCCCGAGCGCCTGCTCCAGATACGGGTCCACGCCGCCCCAGGTCTCCTCGACGGTCTCGAAGGCCGCCGACAGGTACTCCGCGCGCGCGTCGAACAGCGGGTCGAGCAGCTCCATGACCTCGGGGGAGTAGGCCGAGGCGGAGCTGCCGCTGCGGCGCACCTTGTAGCGGCGGTGCTTGGCGTTGGACTTCAGGTAGTCGTCGAGGATCGCGTCGCGTTCGACGCCCACCGCGAGCAGCGTCACCGCCACCGAGAGTCCCGCGCGGTCCTTGCCCGCCGCGCAGTGCATCAGCGCCGGAACGCTGTCCTCGACGAGCGAGCGCAGCACCTGGGCGTGCTCGGCGGTGCGCTCCTTGATGATCATCCGATAGGAGCTGATCATCCGGTCCGCGCCCTTGCCGTCCGCGAGGATCGAGCGGAGCTGCTCCAGATCGCCGTCGCGGACCATCTTCCAGAATTCGGCGCCGTCCGCCGGGTCGCTGAGCGGCAGGTTCACATTGCGCACCCCCGGCAGCACGACGTCCGGGCCCTCCAGCTTCTGGTCGGCCGCGTTGCGGAAGTCGAAGACCGTGTGCAGTCCGAGCGAGGACAGAAAGGCGGCGTCCTCCGCGGTCGCGTGGGCGAGGTGGCCGCTGCGGAACAGCACCCCGTGGCGTACCCGCCGGCCGTCGACGGTCGGCAGTCCGCCCACGTCGCGGAAGTTGCGCACTCCGGCCAGCTCGGGTTCGGTCGACGGCACCTGCTGCGTCACGAAGGACTCCTCCCACTCGGCGCCGCCGGCGGGTCTCGTCGACGGGCGTCACTCGACGATACGACATGCCTGCCTGGGGCAATGAGTTCTCCACAGGCATTGCCCGGCCGTCCCCGCACCCCCGATGATGTTGGTGTCTGATCGCATCTGTTCGGGTCTGTTGGAGGTTCGGTGACGCAGGTCTCCCAAGACGGTCGTACATGGCTCCTGTCGGGGCCTGCCAGCAGCTACGCGGTCCATGTCACGGACCGCGACGAGCTGGTGCACCTGCACTGGGGCGCGCGGATCGCGCTCGCCGACGCGGAAGCCCTCGCCGCGCGCCCGCTGCCGGACGACTGGCCGTTCGAGTCCCGCCTGGACGGGCGCGAGGAGTACCCCGTCGAGGGCGGACCCCGCTTCGTCCGGCCCGCCCTGTCCGTACGCACCGCCGACGGGCGGCGCGGCACGGAGTGGACCTTCGAGGGCCACGAGAGCGACGACGGCGAACTCCGCCTCCGCTTCCGCGACGGCGATCTGACCGTCACCCTGCACTACCGGATGTGCGACGACGTGATCGAACGCCGGGTGACCCTGCACAACCGGGGCCCCGCGGTCGAGCTCCTGCGCGCCGACTCCGCCACCTGGACCCTGCCCGAGCGGGAGCACTGGCGGCTGTCCCAGCTGCACGGCCGCTGGGCCGCCGAGTCCCGGCTGACCCGCGCCCCGATCGGCCACGGCGAGAAGGTCATCGGCAGCCGCCGCGGACACACCGGACACCAGCACCTGCCCTGGGTCGCGCTCGACACCGACGCGACCGAGGAGCGCGGCGAGGTCTACGGCTGCGCCCTCGGCTGGTCCGGGTCCTGGCGCATCTGCGTCGCCCAGCTCCCCGACGCGCGCGTGCAGATCACCGGAGGCGCGGGACACGACGACTCCGGCCTGCTGATGCTGGGCACGGAGGAGACGTACGTCACGCCGGTCTTCGCCGGTCTGTGGAGCGACGGCGGCTTCGGCGGCGCCAGCCGCGCCTGGCACGCCTACCAGCGGACGTACGTCGTCCCGGACGCGGACCGGGACCGGCCCGTGCTGTTCAACTCCTGGGAGGCCACCGGGTTCGACATCTCCGAGGAGCAGCAGCGGACGCTCGCGCAGCGGGCCGCCGCGATGGGCGTCGAACTGTTCGTGGTCGACGACGGCTGGTTCGGGGCGCGGACGAGCGACCGGGCCGGGCTCGGTGACTGGACGCCCAACCCCGACCGCTTCCCCGGCGGCCTGAAACCCCTCGCCGACCACGTGCACGGGCTCGGGATGGAGTTCGGCATCTGGGTCGAGCCGGAGATGGTCAACCCCGACAGCGACCTGTACCGCGCGCACCCCGACTGGGTGCAGTTCCAGCCGGACCGGCGGCGCACGGAGTTCCGCAACCAGCTGGTGCTCAACCTCGCGCGCGACGACGTCCGGGAGTACCTCTGGGAGCGGCTGGACGGGCTGCTCTCCGGCGCCCCCGTCGACTATGTGAAATGGGACTTCAACCGCTGCTTCAGCGACGCCGGCTGGCCGGGCGACCCGTATCCGCAGCGGCTGTGGACCGACCACGTGCGCGGCCTGTACGCCCTGCTGGACCGGTTGCGGGCGGCCCATCCGGGCGTGGCCTTCGAGTCCTGCTCGGGCGGCGGCGGGCGGATCGACCTGGGGATCCTCTCCCGTACCGACCAGGTGTGGACCTCGGACAACACCGACCCGCTCGACCGGCTCGCCATCCAGCACGGCTTCAGCCAGATCCATCCGGCCCGGGTGATGGCCGCCTGGGTCACCGACAGCCCCAACGCGATGCTCAACGGACGGGTCAGTTCACTGCGCTTCCGGTTCGTCAGCGCCATGGCCGGGGTGCTCGGCGTCGGCGGCGACCTCGCGCGGTGGACCGAGGAGGAGCTCGCCGAGGCGCGGGAGTGGGTCGCGCTCTACAAGGAGATCCGGCCCCTCGTGCAACGCGGCGACCTGTACCGGCTGCGCCCTCCGGAGGGCGGGCTGAGCGCGGTGCAGTACGTCCTCGGTGACGAGACCGTCGTTCTCGCCTGCCTCCAGGCCCAGCACCACGGGGAGCCCGTCCCGGCCCTCCGGCTGCGCGGCCTCGACCCGGAGGCGTCGTACGAATGCCGCGAAACCGGCGAAACGCACCGGGGTGCCGTCCTGCTGCACCACGGGCTGCACACAGGCCTGCGGGGAGATCTGGACGCCGCGGTGTTCCGGCTGCGGCGCCTGTGATCGCACGATTAGAGCGTTCTGTCCGATTGGTGCACTTCGCCACAACCTGACCTGGAAAGAAAGGAGATGGGGGAGGGTGCGTGAGCATCGTCATACCCGTGACGATGCGTTGTCGCCATGTTCACGTAATTTCGTGGAGCGGCAAGGGAGTTCGCGCGGGGAAGGGGGTCCCGGCTGACGCTCGGTGACCTCTTTTCCGCATGTCGATCACGAAAAATCGCGTTCGCGGTGAACCTCGCGCTTGTCCCTCCGCGTCCGGGTCGCTTACGTTCGCCACCGATCCGGACGGACGCCTAGTCCTGCCGCCGCCCGGAGCCCGCACACACTGACCCGTCCACGGCAGGAACGGGGGACCCACAGGTACGACCGCCTGTTCCGGTTCCCGGAACGGCTCGGGGTTAAGCCGCGCGACAGCGCGGCCGGGCATCTCCAGCCCGCACCCGACAGCTCACCTCGTAGGCGCCGGAGAGGAATTCGACATGCCCGCGAAGGGTAAGCACCGCCGTACCAAGGCCCAGCGTTTCACCCGCTCCATCGCCATCGCCGGAACCGGTGGCGCCGCACTCGCCCTGCCGCTTCTCGGCGCCGCCGGCGCGCACGCCGCCACCCCGCAGACCGCCCCCGAGAAGGCCGTCCAGTCCCTTTCCGCCGGCCGGACGGCCGTCGCCGAGAAGGGCGACGAGGCCCGCACGTACACCGTGAAGGCCGGCGACTACCTCGCGAAGATCGCCGAGGCGGAGAACGTCGACGGCGGCTGGAAGAAGCTCTACGCGGACAACCGCGGGGCCATCGGTGACGACCCGTCACTCATCCACCCCGGTCTGGAGCTCTCCGTCGACGGCGAGGCCGCCACGGGCGCGCCGCAGGAGCCGTCCTCCGTCGAGGTCCCGCAGGCCCCGGAGCGGAGGACCGAGCAGCCGGCGGAGCAGCCCGTCGAGCAGCCCGCCGAGCAGTCCTCCCCGGACGCCTCCGCCCAGACCGCGAACACCGGCCAGGCCGCGAGCGCCTCCGGTCACAGCTCCCCGGTGCCCGGCGCCGGTGGTCTCGGCACCGCCTACAAGGTGGCCGGCAGCATGTGGTCCAGCGGCTACCACACCGGCGTCGACTTCGCCGTCCCGACCGGCACCTCACTGAAGGCCGTCGGCGCGGGCACCGTCGTCTCCGCGGGCTGGGCCGGCGCGTACGGCAACCAGGTCGTCGTCAAGCTCGACGACGGCTACTACGCCCAGTACGCCCACCTGTCCTCGCTCTCCGTCTCGGCCGGCCAGACCGTGACGGGCGGCCAGCAGGTCGGTCTCTCCGGCTCGACCGGCAACTCGACCGGCCCGCACCTGCACTTCGAGATCCGCACCACCCCGAACTACGGCTCGGACGTGGACCCGGTCGCCTACCTCAGCTCGAAGGGCGTCTCCATCGGCTGACCCCCGCGGCGACCTTCCCGACGCGCGCGCCGGAGGCCGGACCCCGATCCCCGGGTCCGGCCTCCGGCGTATTCCGGAATCGGCCGACATGTTGAGAGTGGCTTATCTCACCACACGTCAACCCTTCCTTACGGTCGCGTAGGTCACATTCGAAGGTGAATCATGAGCGGTTGTGGCAGACGATTCGAAGAGTGACGACAGAGCAGTGATCGGGTCGTACGTGGCGGTGGGGGACAGCTTCACCGAGGGCGTCGGCGACCCCGGCCCCGACGGGGCGTTCGTCGGCTGGGCCGACCGGTTCGCCGTGCTTCTCGCCGACCTCCGGCCCGAGGGCGACTTCGAGTACACCAATCTCGCCGTGCGCGGAAAGCTGCTGGACCAGATCGTGGCCGACCAGCTGCCGAGGGCGGTCGAACTCGCCCCCGACCTGGTCTCGTTCTGCGCGGGCGGCAACGACATCCTCCGCCCGGGCAGTGATCCGGACGAGGTGGCCGAGCGGTTCGAGAGGGCGGTCGCCGCGCTCACGGCCGTGTCCGGCACGGTGATGGTGACGACCGGGTTCGACACCCGTGGCGTGCCCTTGCTGAAGCATCTGCGCGGCAAGATCGCCACGTACAACGGGCATGTGCGGGCCGTCGCCGACCGCTACGGCTGCCCGGTGCTCGACCTGTGGTCCCTCAGGAGCGTCCAGGACCGCAGGGCCTGGGACGCCGACCGGCTGCACCTGTCGCCGGAGGGGCACACCCGTGTCGCGCTCCGCGCCGGGCAGGCCCTGGGCCTGGAGATCCCCGCCGATCCCGAACAGCCCTGGCCGCCCCTGCCGCCCCGCGGCGCGTTCGAGATCCGCCGGGACGACGTCCAGTGGGCCCGCGAGTACCTGGTGCCGTGGATCGGCCGCCGGCTGCGCGGGGAGTCGTCGGGCGATCACGTGATCGCCAAGGGGACGCTGTCGCCGGACGACATCAAGGGGCGGATCGCCGCGGTGGCGTGAGAGCCGTTCCGCCGGTCGCGGCCGTCCCCGGCACCGCGGTGCCGGGGACGGCCGCACATAATGGAATGTCTGACCGACTCTCCCTGGAGGCACCGTGGCCGGTTCCCGTTCCCAGAGCTCCGGGCCGCGCGCCCTGCGGCCCGTGGCCTTCGGCGCGGACCCGAGCGGCGAGCGCATGGCACGCATCCGCAGATCCCCGCACTTCAGGGACGGCGTGTTCCAGAACCCCGGGGGCGCCGCCCGGATCCGCCCGTCGGGGTCGACGCGGGACCTGGCGAAGACCTACTTCGACAGGGACTCCCGCTCCCGCCGCGCCCCGAAGGGCGCCGTCCCGGTGCACCCGACCACCCTGGCCGACATCTCCCGTCCGCCGGCCACCGGGCTGCGCCTGACCTGGACGGGCCATTCCAGCGTGCTCGCGGAGATCGACGGCCACCGGGTCCTGTTCGACCCCGTGTGGGGTGAGCGCTGCTCGCCGTTCCCCTTCGCCGGGCCCAGGCGACTGCACCCCGTGCCGCTGCCGCTGGCCGCGCTCGGCCCGGTCGACGTCGTCGTGATCTCCCACGACCACTACGACCACCTGGACCTGCCCACGATCAGGGCGCTGGCCGGCACGGACACCCTGTTCGCCGTGCCCCTCGGCGTCGGCGCCCACCTGGAGCGCTGGGGCGTGTCCGCCGGGCGGCTGCGCGAGCTGGACTGGCACGAGGCGACGCAGGTGGGCGGCCTCACCCTCACCGCCACCCCGGCCCGCCACTTCTGCGGCCGGGGCCTGCGCAACACCCAGCACACCCTGTGGGCCTCCTGGGCGGTCGCGGGTGAGAAGCACCGGATCTACCACAGCGGTGACACCGGCTACTTCGAGGGCTTCAAGGACATCGGCGCCGGCCACGGCCCGTTCGACGCCACGATGATCCAGGTCGGCGCGTACTCGGACTTCTGGCCCGACATCCACATGACGCCCGAGGAGGGCGTCCGGGCCCATCTCGACCTGCAGGGCGCAGAGGCGGCCGGCGTGCTGCTGCCCATCCACTGGGGGACGTTCAACCTGGCGCCGCACGCGTGGGCGGAGCCGGGGGAGTGGATGAAGGACGCGGCCGAGGAGGCCGGGCAGGCGGTGGCGTTCCCGCGGCCGGGCGAGCCGTTCGAGCCGGCGGGGAGGCTGCCGGTGGAGCCGTGGTGGCGGGCGGTCTCCGGTCCGATCGCGCACCCCTGGCGGCGTCCCCGGATCGTCGAGGGGGCGGCCGGGACGAGCAAGGGGGATCTCGACCTCGCCGGCGAGCGGTGACGCCGGCTCGGGACGAGCCCGGCGAGACGGCTTGGACACGGGAGCTTCTTCCGGCCGAAGAGCAGGATCGTGCGCCGCGGGCCCTGGACGGGGAGCCCCGGGTCGTCGTCCGAACACGCGTCGTGGAGCGCTGAGCATGCGGGAGGGGCCTGGCTGGGCGGCGGGGTCCGGACGGTCCTGTCCGGATGCTGCCGCCCCTGGCGGTCCGGCGCCCTCCGACAGTCAGCCGCTGATGGCGTCGAGCACCACCTGGGTGACCCGCTCGGGGTCGTCGGACATCGGTGAGTGCCCGCAGCCCTTGAGCGAGACGTACCGGGCGCCTGGAAGCAGCCGTGCTGCCCTGAGTCCCTGGTGGGGTGGGGTCATCAGGTCCCGTGTGCCCCAGCCGACCGTGACCGGGACCCCGGGGGTGAAGCCCCGCAGCCGGTAGGCGCGCGCAGCGCGCCGCGTCGGCTCGAAGCCGGGAGAGCGGGCCAGGTTGCGCAGCGCGTCGGCGGCCGCCGCCTCCGGGATCCGCCAGGGCCGGGCGGTGAGCTGCCAGAAGGCCATGGTGCGCCCGACGGGGTGTCCGGCGATCCAGTCGGGGCGCCCGGCGCAGGCTCGTGCCATCGCGTGGGCGGCGCGGAGCGATCCGAGGGCGTAGGCGGCCTCGGGGCGGGTCCACAGCCCGATGGGGGACAGCGTGACGGCGCTGCCGACCGCGCCGCTGCGGGCCAGTTCCAGGGTGACGGCCCCACCGAGGGAGTTCCCCGTGACGGGCGGGCGGGTGAGGCCGGCACCGGGGAGCCACTCGGCGACGGCGGCTGCCAGAGCCTCGACGGTGGGTGCGGTCCCTTCAGGGAGCGGGGGGCTGTCGCCGAAGCCCGGAAGGTCGACGGCCACCACCTCGTGTGCGCGGGCGAGACGCTCCAGGACGGGCGCCCAGCCGTCCCGGTCGAGTTGGAGGACGACCACCAGGGGCGGCCCGCTGCCGAGTCGCCGCGACACCAGTTCCAGGTCCGGCATATCCGCATCGTAGGGGGACGGTCCGGGACGCGCACCCGTGCACGGAAGCACGCGCCGGCGGCCCGTCACGCTCTCCCTCGGTCCGGAGTCCAAGCGCCCTGACCGGGACCCGGCATGATCCGGAAGACGAGTCCCCCAGACCGGTGCGATGGCCGTCCGTACCGTCCGGCAGGTGGCCGGGAACCTTCACGCCTAGGCTTGATGTCCGGAAGCTCCCTGTCTCGAGTCCTGTGGGATGGAGGCGCGATGCTGCGGACACGGGTGTGCGGAGTACTGGGCGTCGAGGTGCCGATCGTGCAGGGACCGCTCGGAGGGCCCTGGCAGCAGGGCGTGCGGCTTGCCGCGGCGGTCAGCGGTGCCGGGGCGCTGGGCAGTGTCCCCACCACGCTGCGCACGCCGGCGCAGGTCCGTGACGACGTGCGCCGGCTGCGAGACCTCACCGACCGGCCGTTCGCCCTGAACATGACCCGGCGGCCGTTCGACCCCGAGGTCTTCGACGCGGTGATCGCCGAGGCCCCACCGGTGTTCTCCTTCGCGCTCGGCGAGCCGGACGGCCTGGTGGCCCGTGTCCACGATGCCGGCGCGGTCTTCCTGCAGCAGGTGACGACGGTCGAGCAGGCGGTGCGCGCGGCCGATGTCGGCGTCGACGTGATCAGCGCGCAGGGCACCGAATCCGGCGGGTTCTGCGGCGATGTCAGCACGATGGCGCTGGTGCCGCAGGTCGTCGACGTCGTCCGGCCGCTGCCGGTACTCGCCTCCGGCGGTGTCGCCGACGGGCGGGGCATCGCCGCGGCACTGGCCCTGGGGGCGCAGGGCGTGAACATCGGCACCCGATTCCTGGCCTCGGTCGAATGCGGGGTCAGCGACGACTGGAAGGCGGCCGTCGTCTCCGCCGCCAGTCAGGACGCCGTCAAAGTGGCGTTCGCCGAGCACATCCTGCCCCCGCCGACCGAGGGCGGGTACACGACCGTCCCCCGGTCGCTGGGCACCCGGTTCGTCGAGGAGGGGAACGCCGGCCCCGAAGCGGCCGCCGCCCGGGCCGAGGTGTTGCGCAGCGAGGTGATGACGTCGATGCGCGACGGCACGGCGCACGAACTGATCCCGTTGACGGGCCAGACCGCCGGCCTCGTCCACGACATCGCCCCGGCCGCCGAACTCGTCCACCGGCTGATCACCGAGGCGGAGGCGACGCTACGCGCTCTGGCCGACCTGGCGTCGGCGAAGGACGGCGCCGATGAACCCGGGTAGGAACGGCTGACGCCGGCGCCTCGCAGGACGCCCGACCTCCTGACGCCTGCCCAGGGAACGCGGGCCCCCTCGACCTGCGGGGAGGCGGCGCGGGAAGGCGCGGGAAGGGGAACACGGGCCGGGACCCGGACCGCCGCACTCGTCCAGGCCCTCCCTGGACAGGGGAACACCAAAGCGCTGCCGGAGTGCCGGCGGTACGGGGCGCCCCCGGGCGCCGGCCACGGGACGGGTGGCGAGGTGCTGAGCGTTCTTCGGCGGGGCCGGAAACCGGGCGCGGCGGGCTCCCCCGTCATGTGATGATCCTTTCGGTGCGCCAGGGCTTCCGGCGCGTCGATCGACCCACCACACCCTCGGGGGCAGCAATGAGCCTGTTATCCGCTGGACGCCCGGTACGTCTCAGATCCGGAGCCGCCGTGGCGGTGGCGGCCGGTCTGCTGACGGCCGGCCTCGCCGCGCCCGCGTTCGCCGCGGACGACCCGCCGCAGACCGACCAGCTGTGGATCAACCCGCCGTACGAGCAGACACTGCCGATCGGCACCGACGGCGGTCAACCGGAGTCCCGCACCCTCGGCGTCGGCATCTACCACGACAACGACAACTTCACGGTGACCGACGGCAGACTTGTCATCGACGTCTCCGGTCTCGCCGGGGTCGCCGAGGTGACCTGGTCCGACAACTGCACGCCGGGCGGCGCCGGTGCGGTGTGCGACATCCCCGTGGTCCCCACGATCGGGAGCGACTACGAGGACCAGGTGTTCCTGACGGTGCGCGCGGCCGACGGCGCCGAAGTCGGCGCGCGGGGCAGGATCACCTACGAGGCGACGGCCACCGGCGGCCCCGAGGGGACGCTCACCGCGCCGCACGAGAGCTTCGACACCACGCTCACCGTCGGCTCCGGACCCGACCTCGCCATCGACCCCGTCGCCGACGTCGGGAAGGGGCTGCCCGGCGACGAGCGGACGATCCCGTTCAAGGTCACCAACAACGGCAACGAGAGCGCGAACGGGTTCACCGTCCAGCTGTACGCCTCGTACGGCCTGACGGAGCTGACCCGGTACGACGCCTGCACCCACACCACGACGGACGGCGACGACTACGCACCGTCGACCAGGGTGAACTGCACGTTCGACCAGGTGCTGGCGCCGGGCGACTCCTTCGAGCCGCCCGAGCCGCTGACGGTGCGACTCGCCCCGCACGCCCTGAACGAGCGGCTCGACATCGACGTGGAGCCGGGCGGCGGCGCCCAGGACATCGACCACCAGAACGACTACCTGGCCCTCCAGCTCGGCGCGGAGAACACCGCGGACTTCTCCGTGACCGGTGACGCCGTCTCCGCGGTGGCGGGCGAGACGGTCACGGCCGAGCTCACGTTCCGGAACGACGGGCCGGCCTGGCTCGGCAACCTCGGCTCCGGCGACCCCGTCGCCGAGGTCCGGCTGGTCGTGCCCGAGGGCACCACGGTCACCGGCGTGCCGTCCGGCTGCTCCCCGCGCACCCTCGGGGGCGGCTACCACCCGAAGCGGACGGGCGCCCCGCGCTACGACTGCGATCTGCGGTACTGGGTGCTGGAGGACACCCGGCGCACGTTCGCGTTCTCCGTGCGCGTCGACACCGTGGTGCCCGGCGCGACCGGCGCCGTGAGCATCTACCCCCCGTACGGCGAGTTCGGCGCGTACCCCCTCGGCTTCGACCCGGATCTCACGAACAACACGGCGGTCCTGGCCGTCAACTGACCGGCCCGCGGGTCCGGAGCAGCCGCCCGGGCGGCTGCTCCGGACCCGCGCTCCACAGGGCGGCGCGCGGCCGGAACATCGACCCGCCGGGGCCACCGGGCCGTCCACGTCCGTGATGCGCGGGGCGGGACCTACAGCGCCGCCCCGCGCCGGGTCTCCACCGCCAGGACGTGTTCGACCGCCTGGATCAACGTCTCCTTGACCGAGGTGCGCAGGCGGGCGTCGCAGAGCAGGACCGGTACGTGCGGGCCCAGCGCCAGCGCCTGGCGTACCGTCTCCGCCGGGTACCGGCGGGCGCCCTCGAAACAGTTGACGGCGACCACGAACGGCAGGCCGCTGCGTTCGAAGTAGTCGACGGCCGGGAAGCAGTCGGGCAGCCGCCGGGTGTCGGCCAGGACGATCGCGCAGAGCGCACCGGCGGCCAGTTCCTCCCACATGAACCAGAAGCGGTCCTGGCCGGGGGTGCCGAACAGGAAGAGCGCGAGACGGTTGTGGATGGTGATCCGGCCGAAGTCCAGGGCCACCGTGGTCGTGCCCTTCCGTTCGACACCCGACAGGTCGTCCACGTCGATGCCGGACCGGGTCAGCGTCTCCTCCGTGTGGAAGGGGAGGATCTCGCTGACCGTGGAGACCAGGGTGCTCTTTCCCACCCCGAAGCCCCCTGCCACCAGGATCTTCGCGGCGTCCGGCAGCTCTGTCTGTGGCATGGCGGGCTTGCCTTTCGGTTTCGTGCTCACAGTGCGCGCAGTCCTTCGAGTACTTCTCTGATCATCCGGACGCTGGGCCGTGCCGCCGGGTCGGCGGGCTGCCGCACCCGGATGGCCCGGGCGTTGAAGAGGTCTCCGAGCAGCACGCGTACGACTCCCACCGGCAGGTTCATGCGCGCCGCCACCTCGCCCACCGGGCGCGGGCTGCGGCAGAGGGCGAGGATCGCGCGGTGTTCGGGCTGCATCTCCACCTCGTACTGGAGGGTGTCGACCGTCGCGACCACGAAGGCCACCAGGTCGAAGAAGTAGCCCTCGTTGCGGGTCCGTCCCCGCACCATGGCGTACGGGCGGACGACCGGACCGGCCGCCTCGTCCACCCATTGCGCGTGGGTCATCGTGGCTCGACCGACATGTGGAAGCCGAGGCGCTTGACCAGCATGGCCATCTCGTAGGCGACGACGCCGATGTCCGCGTCCCGGCGGGTCAGCGCCGTCAGACAGGAGTTGTCGCCCGCCGCGCACACGAACAGGAAGCCGCCCTCCATCTCCACCATGGTCTGGAGCACCGCGCCGCCGCCGAAGTGGCGCCCGGCGCCCTTGGCGAGGCTGTGGAACCCGGAGGCGACCGCGGAGAGCCGTTCGGCCTGGTCGCGGTCGAGTGCCTCGGAGGCGCCGAG
This sequence comes from Streptomyces sp. 12E, assembly GCF_055633275.1. Taxonomy (NCBI): domain Bacteria; kingdom Bacillati; phylum Actinomycetota; class Actinomycetes; order Kitasatosporales; family Streptomycetaceae; genus Streptomyces; species Streptomyces sp. 12E. Next base: position 6,560,971 of record NZ_JBVNCJ010000001.1, read on the forward strand.
CAGCAGCCCGTCCGTGGACAGCAGGACGGCGTGACCGATCTCCGGCACGTTGCGCACCATGTCGCTCAGCAGCCAGTCGAGGGAGGAGCCCGTCTCGGACGGGCCGACGTGGGTCATGTCAGCCACGGTGTCAACCACGCTTTCTGGGGGTGGGGGTGGGGGTGTGGGCCGGGAAGGCGGCGTGCGCGTCGTGGCCGCGCGGCCGGCCGGCCGGGTCGCCGGGGGCCGCGTACTGCTCGACCCGGGCGCGGGCCGCGCCCGCCTGGAGGGCGGACATCATCGAGCGGACCTGGTCGGGGCGTTCGGCCACGGGGTGGCGGAGCCGTCCGTCCGGGTGGGGCTGGGGGACGGCGGGGCCGCGTGCCGCGGTTCTGGCCGGTGCCGGTGGGCCGACACGCCGCTCGTAGTCGGTGCGGCCCCAGTTCATGAGCTGTCCGCGACCGTCGGCGTCGCCGCTGGAGGTGGCCTGGTCCGAGAGGTTCGCCTGGGGTACGCGGACCGGGAGGCCGTCGATCATGCCGCCCTGCGCCGGTTCCGGCGCGGGGGCCGGGTGGGGGCGTGCCGGTGCCGGGTGGAACGGGGCCGGAGCCGGCGCCGGGCGGGACGGAGCCGTCACCGGGGCCGGAGCCGCGTGGGCCGGGGCCGCGTGGGCCGGTGCCGGAGCCGCGTGGGCCGGTGGGGCCGTGGGCGCCGGCGCCGGTGGGTCTGCGGGCGCCGGGGCCAGGGCCTCGGGGGCCGGGGGCTCCGACGAGGGCTGGGGCCACTCCAGCAGGTCGTCCGGGATGAGGACCACCGCGTTGACGCCGCCGTAGGGCGAGCGGCGCAGGGTCACCTCGATGCCGTGGCGGTGGGCCAGGCGGCCCACGGTGACCAGGCCGAGGCGGGTGCTGTCCAGGGTGGTGACGTCCAGCGGTGCGCCGAGGCGCCGGTTGGCCGCCTCCAGTTCCTCCGGCGGCATGCCGAGGCCGCGGTCGTCGATCTCGATGACCAGACCGCTGGCCGCCTTGCCCACGCTGACCCGGACCTCGCTGTCGGAGGGCGAGAACACCTCCGCGTTCTCGACGAGTTCGGCGAGCAGGTGGATGACGTCGGCGGCGGCACGGCCCTGGATGCCCACCGTCGGCACGGGCAGTACGACGACCCGCGCGTACTGTTCGGTCTCCGCGATGCCGGCGCGGACGACGTCCACCGCGGGGACCGCCCGGCGCCAGAGCCGGCCCGGCGCGGAACCGGAGACGATCAGCAGGCCTTCGGCGTAGCGCCGCATGCGGGTGGCGAGCTGGTCGAGTTCGAAGAGCCGGTCCAGGGTGTTGGCGTCCTCCTCGTGGCGTTCCATCACGTCGAGCAGACTGAGCTGCCGGTGGATGAGGACCTGGCTGCGGCGGGCGAGATTGACGAAGAGCTGGTTGATGCCCTGGTGCAGGCGGACGTCCTCCTGGGCGAGTTCCACGGCGGTGCGCTGCAGCGCGTCGAAGGCGGCCCCGAGTTCCGCCATCTCCCGGTTGACGAAGACGGGGCTCTTCATGCCGGTGCGGACGTCCACCGTCTCGCCGCGGCGCAATCGGCCCACGACGTCACGGAGCTTGTCGTCGGTGAGGTTGCGTGAGGAGGTGTTGAGGCGGTTGATGTCGCCGACGAGGGAGCGCGCCATCCGGACCGACATCACGACGGAGGTGATCAGCGAGACGAGGCTGAGCGTTCCCGCGACGACGAGTTCGACGAAGGCGCGGTGAGCCGGGGGGCCGGTGCGGGTGAAGACCAGGTCGATGTAGTCGAGGGCGGTCGTGCTGTTCACCTTGGCCGCCGTGTCGTAGGCGGCACGCCACTGCGCGATGGTGAAGGGGAGCGCGCGGGCGGTCGGGCCCGCGTCGATGAGGCTGTCCTCCAGGGCGGTTACTTCGGTCATGGCCCCGCCGGGGGCGGCGAGTTCCAGGAACGGCTTGCGCTGGGCGGCGGGAAGCCGGGCGAGCACCTCGGCGCTCAGCAGCCGTCGGGCGCCGATGGTCTGGACGAGGGTGCGGTAGGCGGTGGCGCTCAGCCGGCGGTCGGGAGTGGCGGCGGCGGCCGAGATCAGCGCGTCCTCCCGGGAGAGGAGGTCGCCCGCGGGCACCTGGGTGTAGAGGGCCTGGCCGAACTCCTGGGCGTCCTGGTCGGGGAGGATCGTCATGGCGCGCAGCGCCTCGGCGATGTCCTCGTTGATGCCGGTGTAGGCGGCCATGATCTGGTCCGGCGAACTGGTGCCCGCGTCGGTTCCGCGCCGGATGTCGCTCAGGGTGGCGAGGGACTTCTCGGCGCGGTCGACGCCCTCACGCACCGAGTCGCTCTCCGCGCTGCGGACCTCCTCGTCGTGCGCCTCCTTCAGGAACGCCGCTATCGCCGCGTCGCTGGCCGCACGCCCGGCGGCCAGCGACGCGGGGTCGCCGTCCGGTGCGGTGGCCGCCACGACCGCGTCGCGCCGTTCGCTCTGGAGGGCCACCACGGCCCGGCCGAGGGGGGCGGCGAGGTGGTTGCCGATGGTGTCGACGCGCGAGAGGGTCAGCGCGTTGCCGAGAGCCAGGTGGGCGGCGTAGCCGCAGAGTGCGGCCAGTGACACCAGTGGAAGCAGGAGAAGCGCCGTGAACTTGCGGCGGATGGACCAGCCCTGACGTTTCATTGAGGCCCTGTCGAGTAGCGCGGTGGCGCGGCTGCCGGCGAACGGATGAGGTACTGCCGAGCGCGGAGAGCACCTTGTCCACGGCATGAACGGAATGCGTGGCTCATGTGCAGGCCGGGTGGAGGGGAAGCTCATGACCATGGCGGAATCTCCGCGCCTTGATCATGGTAAGACTGATCTGACGACCCGTTATTTAATAAAGTCCGACATTTTCGTTAACACGGGAGAGCCCGCTGTCGCGCCCCGTCCGGCGCCGTACGGCCGTGCTGGATAATGTGGGCATGCGGATCTCGGCCAGGGCGGACTATGCGGTGCGTGCCGCGCTGCAGCTCGCCGCCGCCCCGGGGGCCTGTCCGCTCACCGCGGAGTCGATCGCCGACGCCCAGGAGATCCCGCACAAGTTCCTGGAGGGCATCCTCAACGACATGCGCCGGGAGGGCCTGGTGACGAGCCGGCGCGGCGCCAACGGCGGTTACCGGCTGGCCGCGCCGGCGGACGGCATCAGCATCGCGGACGTCATCCGGGCCGTCGACGGGCCGCTGGTGTCGGTACAGGGGGTGCGTCCCCCCGATCTGTCGTACACCGGCCCGGCTACCGCCCTGCTCCCGCTGTGGATCGCCCTGCGCGCCAATGTGCGACAGATCCTGGAGGGCGTGTCCCTCGCGGACGTCGTCTCCGGTCGGCTGCCCGACGGCGTTATGCGGCTGACGGACGCCCCCGCCGCCTGGACCAACCCCTAGCCGTCCCGCTTCCTGGGACGGGCACGTCCGATGGCTGAATGCTCCCTTGCCCCGGGCCGGTCACTCCCACAGGATGATTCCCTATCAATCCAATAGGGAAATGGGGAATCGTGGGGGAGATGGAGGTGATCACCACCGCCGGGGACTTCTGGCGGCGCGTCACCGACGAGGTCGCCGACGATCTCGCCGTGGACGCGATCGACCGCGAGCGGGCCGGCAAGCCGCCCTCCGACGAGGTCGCGAGGCTGCGGGAGTCCGGACTGCCGGCCGTTCTCGCCCCGCCCGTGCCGGACGGCCGCGGGATGGGCTGGCGCGACGCCTCCGCCGTCGTCCGCCGCATCGCCGCCGCCGACGGCTCGATCGGTGAACTGCTCGGCCGCCACTACGTGCTGTCCTGGAGCGCCCGCTTCTTCGCCGCTCCGGAGCACGCCGCCGAACTGGAGGCGCGCGCGGTACGGGAGCAGTGGCTGTGGGCGGGGGACACCGCCGCATCCCGACCGCTTCCCCACGGCGACCTGCCGGGCCCCGCGCTCACCCCGGCCGACGACGGCCGCCTCGTCCTCGACGGGCACCGTGCCCTGCCCACCGCGGTGGACGAGGCCGACCGGCTGGTGCTCGACGCCGTCTGCGCCGTCACGCACGAACCGGTCGTCGTGGTCGTGGACGCGCGGCATCCGCGAGTCGGCCGCGGCCTGGCGCACGACCGGCTCGGCCAGCGGCTCGCCGGCGCCGGCACCGTCCACTTCGACGGCGTGCCGGTCGACGCGTCCGACGTGCTGGGCCCCGCCGGCCGCGACGAGGACATGACCCCGCCCCACGCCGCGCTCGCCCCGCACGCGCTCGGGCTCATGCTGACCCAGGTCGCGCTGGGCGTGGCCGAGGGGGCGCTGGCGGAGGCCAGGGACCTCAGCCGCCCGGCGCGCCGCACCCGGCCCCCGTACGACGACGCCGACCTCCTGCTGGCCTACGGGGAGCTCGCCCTCGCCCTGCACACCGCCTCGGCGGTGGCCGACCGGGCGACGACGGCCATGACGGACGCCCTCGCGGCGGGGCGGGGGCTCGACCACGAGCGGTGCGCGGACACGGCCGCCCAGGTGGCGATGGCCGGCGCGGTCACCGCCAGGGCCGCCCTCCTCGCCGGCGAGCGGGTGCTGGCGCTCACCGACGCCGACGGCGTCGACCGGTTCTGGCGCAACGTCCTGACGCTGGTGGACCGGGGCCCCACCGGTCCCACCATGCGGGCCATCGGCGATCACTATCTGAACGGCGTGGGGAACGGGGCGCCCGCTCCTTCCTGGTCTGACTGTTACGGTGAGTGATTCTCTGGGGTTCGGGTTGAGGTGCTCCGGGTCCGGCCCGGCACGCCCGGACCGCCGGCTTCGGACGGCCGAAGGCGTGCCGGGGAGGCCGGGCCGTCCTGCTCCTCGCGACGTCGGGCCGATGTCGAGTTGACCGCTCGTGACCAGCGTTGATCGATTATTTCCCGCTCTTGTCCCCTTGCTCGAGCGGGTTATCGGTCTGTCGTACGAAGCCTCATACCAGAGCGCGATGCTGTCCGTATGAGTTTGTCAACTGCCCACCACACATGATGCGGTGGTGACTACGGTGAGTGTCGGTCGGGCGGCACCGCGGCACCTCACGCCGTAGGGCGCTTCTGCGTCGGAGGGCCGCGTCCAGCAGTCGGATCAGGGAGCGGGGACCGGTACGTGCAGCCACAAGGCGGACGAGGGAGCGGACGGGGCGAGGAGCCCCGGCGCCCGGGCCCGGTCGGCGCCCCGGGCGCGGCAGGGGTGCGGAGCGACGTCGGCGCCACGGTCATGGCCCGCGAGCCGGACCGCACCGACGCGCATTCCGCCGGCACCCGGGCCCGCCGGACCGGTCCGGCGGGCCGGGCGGACCGCCGCGAGGGCGGGCGGCACGGCCGGCCGGCCGGGCGGACCGCTCCCGCGCTGCCCGAGACGCCGCTACGGCCCCAACTGCTGCGCCTCGCCGTGCTCCCGCCCGTGGCGGTGGCCCTCAGCGCCTGCGCGGCCGTGCTCTTCACCGTCCGCTCCACCGGGGTCCGGCCGAGCCTCACCCTGTGGGCCGTCCTCGGCGGCGCCACCTCGGTGACGTGCGCCGGCGTCGTCATCGCCGCCGTGGCCGCCGACCGCGCCGCCCGGTCCGTGCACGAGCGCATCGGCGCGCTGCGCCGGAGCACCGCCCGGCGCGAGGCCGACCTGCGCGCCCTCGTCGAGGCGCTGCGCCGCGGCGACGCCCCGCCCCCGCGCGGGCGGCGGGGCGAACAGGCCGGCGACCCCGGCGACCCCGGCGACGACGCCGACTTCGACCTGCTCGCCGCCGACCTCGCCCGCGCGCACGACGGAGCCGTCCACGCCGTCGTGCAGGCGTCCCAGCTCTCCAGCCAGACCGGCAGCGAACAGAAGCTCGAGGTGTTCGTCAACCTCGCCCGGCGCCTGCAGTCCCTGGTGCACCGCGAGATCTCCCTCCTCGACGAGCTGGAGAACGAGATGGAGGACCCCGACCTGCTCAAGGGGCTCTTTCACGTCGACCACCTCGCCACCCGCATCCGCCGCCACGCCGAGAACCTCGCCGTGCTCGGCGGGGCCGTCTCCCGGCGGCAGTGGAGCAACCCCGTCCCCATGACCGAGGTGCTGCGCTCGGCGATCGCCGAGGTCGAACAGTACTCACGGGTCAAGCTCGTACCGCCGATCGACGGCACCCTGCGCGGACACGCCGTCGCCGACGTCATCCACCTGCTCGCCGAACTCGTCGAGAACGCCACGGTGTTCTCCGCCCCGCACACCCAGGTGCTGCTGCGGGCCGACCTCGTCACCTCCGGGCTCGCCGTCGAGGTCGAGGACCGCGGACTCGGCATGCCCGTCGACGAGCAGGACCGGATGAACGCGCTGCTCACCGACCCCGACCAGGTGCAGGTCGCCAGCCTGCTGGCCGACGGCCGGATCGGCCTGTTCGTGGTCTCCCAGCTCGCCAGGCGGCACGGCATCCACGTCCGGCTCCGGAGCAACATCTACGGCGGGGTCCAGGCCGTGCTCGTCGTGCCGCAGGCACTGCTCGGCACGGAGCCCGGGGCCGGCGCACCGGGCGCGGTGCCGCAGCCGTACGACCGCGGCGCCGGCGTCGTTCCGGCGGTCCGTCGCACGCCCGCCGTCCCGGCCCCCGCGGACACGCCGCCCGCACCCGTCGCACCCCTCACCCCCGCGCCCCCACCGCTCCGCCCCCACACCCCGGCCCCGCCCGGCGACGCGCCCGCCCCGCCGCTGCTCCTGCGCGGCGCCCACGAGGTGCACCCCCGTCCCACCGAGGCCGTACCCGGCGACCGGAGCGCCCTCGCGGACCGCGGAAGCACGCCCCTCACCCCGCGCGGCGGCACGGTGCGCGGCACCATGGACAGACCCCGGCTGCCCCGCCGCCGCGCCCAGGAGCACCTCGTCCCGCAGCTCCGCGACGGCCCCGCGCCCCGCCAGGACGCCGAGTACGCCGCCGGGCACGACCCCGGCCTGATGGCCGCCTTCCAGCGCGGCGTCAGCCTCGCGGAGTCCCGGCAGGATCCCCCCGCCGCACCCCCCACCGACCACCCCGCCCGGCATGACGGGAGCGCCCCCACAGGATGACCGGCATCACCCCCGGCGCTCCCGCAGACCTTCGTACCCCAAGGAGTCGATCCACCATGGCGAGCGATGCGCCGACCGTCCAGGTATCCGACCTCGACTGGCTGATGAGCGGCCTCGTGCAACGCGTACCGCACACCAACAGCGCCGTCCTGCTGTCCTGCGACGGGCTGGTGAAGTCCGTGCACGGCCTCGACCCGGACGCCGCCGACCACATGGCGGCCCTGGCCTCCGGCCTGTACTCCCTCGGCCGCAGCGCCGGTGTCCGCTTCGGCGACGGCGGTGACGTGCGGCAGGTCGTCGTCGAGCTCGACTCGACCCTGTTGTTCGTCACCACCGCCGGCTCCGGCACCTGCCTCGCCGTCATGGCCGGCCGCGAGGCCGACGCGGCGGTGCTCGGCTACGAGATGGCGATGCTGGTCAAGTCCGTACGGCCGTACCTGGTGACCGCTCCCCGCCAGCAGGGCGTCGAACCGTCGGCGATGAGGCCTTGAGCGTGACGGCGGCCGGTGACGGACCCTGGCTCGACGACGCGGCCGGACGGCTGGTGCGTCCCTTCACGATCAGCAACGGCCGCACCCGTCCCACCGTCGCCCTCGACCTCATGTCGCAGGTCAGAGCCACTGGCGCCACCCCTCTGGGCCATCTCGGCCCCGAGCACGCACAGGCCCTCGACCTGTGCCGCGACCCCGTCCCGGTCGCCGAGGTCGCCGCCCATCTCAGGCTGCCGGTGGCCGTCACCAAGGTGCTGCTGGCGGACCTCGTCGAATGCGGGGCGCTGACCGACAAGCCCCCCGCGTTCCACCACAACCCGACGGACCGGGCCCTTCTGGAGGCAGTGCTCGATGGACTACGACGACAGCTCTGACCACGTCGACGGCGCGGGCCGCGGCGACGACCCGTTCCCCACCGCACTCAAGATCCTGGTGGCGGGCGGGTTCGGCGTGGGCAAGACGACCTTCGTCGGCGCGGTCAGCGAGATCGCGCCCCTCAGCACGGAGGAACTCCTCACCACGGCCGGCGCCGCCACCGACAACCTCGACGGCATCGAGAACAAGGTCGAGACGACCGTGGCCATGGACTTCGGCCGCATCACCCTCGACGCGGAACACGTGCTGTACCTGTTCGGCACTCCCGGCCAGGAACGGTTCTGGTTCATGTGGGACGAGCTCTGCGAGGGCGCGCTCGGCGCGGTCGTCCTCGCCGACACCCGGCGCCTGGAGGAGTGCTTCGCGGCGGTCGACTTCTTCGAACAACGCGGTCTCGGATTCGTCGTCGCCGTCAACGAGTTCGACGGCGCCCTCCGCTACGACCCCGGGGAGGTGCGCGCCGCCCTCGACCTCCCCACTGAGGTCCCCGTCGTCCGCTGCGACGCCCGTATCTCCAGCTCCGGCGTCCAGACCCTGCTCACCCTGGTCCGCCACCTCATCGCCCACGCCCCGGTCGCCGCGACCGGTCACGGCGCCCACATGTGACCCCCGCACACCCTCGGAGTCCCTGTATGCCCTTCCTCCACCACCCCGGAGCCCGCCCATGAGCTACGACCCGCCCCGCCCGGCAGGTCGTCTGCTGCTCACCCCCGAGGACGGCCAGGCGCCGGAGCGTGCCCGCAGACTGCGCCGGCTCGGACTGGGGGAGCACCCCGAGCCCGCGCTCGACGCCTTCGCGTACGGCCTCGCCGAACTCGCCGGAGCGCCCTACGCCATGGTCAACCTGCCCGGTGAGAAAGGACAGTTCTTCGCCGGCCTGCACACCCCGCCCGTCGCACCCGTCGTCCGGGGCGACGGCACCGGCGCCCTGCTGGGCCGGGTGCTGCCCCGCGACCACGGCTTCTGTCCCCATGTGGTGGCCCGCCGCAAGGCGCTGGTCCTGGAGGACGTGAGCGACTACCCGCGGTTCGCGGGCAACCCGGTGGTGGACGAGTTCGGCATCCGCTCCTACCTGGGCGCACCGCTCATCGACCGCACCGGCATGGTGCTCGGCACCGTGTCGGTCACCGACATCCGGCCACGTGCCTGGGGGCAGCCGGGGCTCGCCGCCATCAAGGCGCAGGCCGCGGATCTCGTCGAGCGGCTGGAGCGCCGGGAGGACGCCGGGCTGCCGCCGTGACGTCGCGCGGCGCGGGGCCGGACGGGTGACGGCGTGAAGGAAAGCTGTGGCCGCGCTTAAGAAAACCTCGATGGACCGGTGAGGGTGTTGTACGGCAGATTGCAGTGCGATTCCACTCCTTCTCCCGGACCGGGGCCGCTTCGGCGTGCCCGGGGGCCGGGACTCACCCTCAGGAGCCAAAGCGTTGAAGGCGCTGGTCAAGGAGAAGGCGGAGCCCGGGCTGTGGCTCGCGGACGTCCCGGAGCCCGCCGTCGGACCCGGCGACGTGCTGATCAAGGTGCTGCGCACCGGTATCTGCGGCACCGACCTGCACATCCGGTCCTGGGACGGCTGGGCGCGGCAGACGATCAGCACCCCGCTGGTCCTCGGGCACGAGTTCGTCGGCGAGGTCGTGGAGACCGGCCGGGACGTCACCGACGTCCGGACCGGTGACCGGGTCAGCGGCGAGGGCCACCTGGTGTGCGGCAAGTGCCGCAACTGTCTGGCCGGCCGCCGCCACCTGTGCCGGGCCACGGTCGGCCTCGGCGTCGGACGCGACGGCGCATTCGCCGAGTACGTCGTGCTCCCCGCCACCAACGTGTGGGTGCACCGGGTACCCGTCGACCTCGACATCGCCGCGATCTTCGACCCGTTCGGCAACGCCGTGCACACCGCGCTCTCCTTCCCGCTCGTCGGCGAGGACGTCCTCATCACCGGCGCGGGACCGATCGGCCTGATGGCCGCCGCCGTGGCCCGGCACGCCGGTGCGCGCAACGTCGTGATCACCGACGTCAGCGAGGAGCGCCTGGAACTCGCCCGCAAGATCGGCGCCACCCTGGCGCTGAACGTGGCCGAGTCGACCATCGCCGACGGGCAGCAGGCCCTCGGCCTGCGCGAGGGCTTCGACATCGGCCTGGAGATGTCCGGCCGCCCCGAGGCGATGCGGGACATGATCGCCAACATGACGCACGGCGGCCGGATCGCGATGCTCGGTCTGCCGGCCGAGGAGTTCCCCGTCGACTGGGCCCGCGTCGTCACCTCGATGATCACCATCAAGGGCATCTACGGCCGCGAGATGTTCGAGACCTGGTACGCCATGTCGGTGCTGCTGGAGGGCGGCCTGGACCTCGCCCCGGTGATCACCGGCCGTTACTCCTACCGCGACTTCGACGCCGCCTTCGAGGACGCGGCCGGCGGCAAGGGCGGCAAGGTCATCCTCGACTGGACCGACTGATCATGGCGCGGTCCACCGCCGGGGCGCGGAAGTCCGTGTCGGGGCGGCGGCCGTGCTCGGCCCTTCGGGTCTCCCCGCTCCCCACCCGCCCCGACGCAGTCGCGCCCCTTCGGCTCACTCGCCCACCACGCACCCCAGGAGCCTCGATGTTCGAATCCGTCCGTGACGATCTGCGCACCACCCTCGACGAGATCCGCGCCGCCGGACTGCACAAGCCCGAGCGCGTCATCGGCACCCCCCAGTCCGCCACCGTGAACGTCACCGCCGGCGGCCGTCCCGGCGAGGTCCTCAACTTCTGCGCCAACAACTACCTCGGCCTCGCCGACCACCCCGAGGTGATCGCCGCCGCCCACGAGGCCCTGGACCGCTGGGGCTACGGCATGGCGTCCGTACGCTTCATCTGCGGCACCCAGGAGGTGCACAAGGAGCTCGAGGCGCGGCTGTCGGCGTTCCTCGGCCAGGAGGACACCATCCTCTACTCCTCCTGCTTCGACGCCAACGGCGGTGTCTTCGAGACGCTGCTCGGCCCCGAGGACGCGGTGATCTCCGACGCGCTGAACCACGCGTCGATCATCGACGGCATCCGGCTCTCCAAGGCCCGCCGATTCCGCTACGCCAACCGGGACATGGCCGACCTGGAGCGGCAGCTCAAGGAGGCCGCCGAGGGCGGTGCGCGCCGCACGCTGATCGTCACCGACGGCGTCTTCTCCATGGACGGCTACGTCGCCCCGCTGGACGAGATCTGCGACCTCGCCGACCGGCACGGCGCCATGGTCATGGTCGACGACTCGCACGCCGTCGGCTTCGTCGGCCCCGGCGGACGCGGCACCCCCGAGCTGCACGGCGTCATGGACCGGGTCGACATCGTCACCGGCACCCTCGGCAAGGCCCTCGGCGGCGCCTCCGGCGGCTACGTCGCCGCCCGCGCGGAGATCGTCGCCCTGCTGCGCCAGCGTTCCCGCCCGTACCTGTTCTCCAACACGCTCGCCCCGGTGATCGCCGCCGCCTCGCTGAAGGTCCTGGACCTGCTGGAGTCGGCCGACGACCTGCGCGTCCGGCTGGCCGGGAACACCGCCCTGTTCCGCCGCCGGATGACCGAGGAGGGCTTCGACATCCTGCCCGGCGACCACGCCATCGCCCCGGTGATGATCGGGGACGCGTCGAAGGCGGGCCGCATGGCGGAGCTGCTGCTGGAGCGCGGGGTGTACGTGATCGGCTTCTCCTACCCCGTCGTCCCGCAGGGGCAGGCCCGCATCCGCGTCCAGTTGTCCGCCGCGCACTCCGCCGAGGACGTCGACCGCGCGGTGGACGCCTTCGTGGCGGCCCGGGCGGAGCTCGACGCCTGAGCGGAGCACACCGAGCGGTTTGAGACAATCGCATCCATGATCGAAGCGCGGCGGCTCCACATCCTCCGTGCGGTGGCGGACCACCGCACGGTCACGGCGGCGGCCGCCGCGCTGTACCTGACTCCCTCGGCCGTCTCCCAGCAGCTCGCCGCCCTCGAGCAGGAGACCGGCCACCGCCTCGTCGAGCGCGGCGCCAAGGGCGTACGGCTCACCCCCGCCGGCGAGATCCTGCTCGGTCACACCCACGCCGTCCTCGCCCAGCTGGAGCGGGCCGAGGCCGAGCTGGCCGCCTACGGATCGGGGGAGGCCGGCACGGTCACGGTCGCCGCGTTCGCCACCGGGATCGCCCAGGTCGTCGCGCCCGCGGTGGCCCGCCTCGCCGGGTCGGCGCCCGGCATCCGCATCCGGGTCCAGGACGCCGAGGGGGACGCCAGCCTGCCGATGGTCCTCGACCGGCAGGTCGACGTCGCCGTGGCGGTCGAGTACCGCGGGGCGCCGCCCGCCGACGACCCGCGACTGGCCCACGTACCGCTGTACGCCGAGCCCTTCGACGCGGTCGTCCCCGTCACCCACCGTCTGGCCGACGCCGCCGAGGTGCCGCTCGCCGAGCTGGCCAAGGACGCGTGGATCGGCCCGTACCCCGGCAACCCGTGCCACGACGTGGTCGTACTGGCCTGTGAGAGCGCCGGGTTCCAGCCCCGCATGGAGCACTCCTCGGACGACTTCCGCGCGGTGGTCGCCCTCGCCTCGGCGGACGTCGGCGTCGCCCTGGTGCCCCGCTCGGCCCTGCGCGGCACGGACCTCACGGGCGTCGTCGTCCGCCCGGTCGACGGGGTGGCCCCGACCCGCCGCGTCTTCGCCGCCGTACGCCGCGGCGCCGAGGAGCACCCGCTGATCCGCCCGGTCCTCGACGCCCTTTGCGCGGTGGCCGGGGAGGCGTAGGCCGGCGCGGCGTCACACCGCCGACCGGCCGTCGTCCACCGGCAGGACCGCCCCGTCGGCGTCGCCCGCCGCGTCCGGGGCGAGGAACAGGCCGCCGCCGGCGGCCGGCGGGTCCTCGTCACCCGCCCGCGCCGACCGCCCCGGCGGTCACCCGAGCGGCCGGCCGGTGTAGCCCTCGGCGAGGTACGCGCGGCCGGCCTCCGACTCGACGACCGAGCGCAGCTCGCCGATCTGGCGCATGCGGTCGAAGTCGCTCGCCCCCGGCTGCAGGTGCAGCATGCTCGTCATCCACCAGGAGAAGTGCTGCGCCTTCCAGACGCGCTTCCGGGCGGTGTCGGGGAAGGCGTCGAACAGGGACTCGTCCCCGTCGAGCAGCAGCGCGCGCAGCGCCTCGGCGAGGACCGTGACGTCGGCGACGGCGAGGTTCATGCCCTTGGCGCCGGTGGGCGGCACGGTGTGGGCCGCGTCGCCGACGAGCACCACCCGGCCCCGGCGCATCTCGTGCGCGACGAAGCTGCGGAAGCGGAGCACGTCCCGCTGGAAGACGGGGCCCTCGTTGAGGGTGGTGCCGGGGACGCGCGACCGCAGGATCTCCCACAGCTGTTCCTCGCTGTACGCCCCGGGATCCGTCGTCGGGTCGCACTGGAAGTACATGCGCTGCACACCGGGGCCGCGTTGGCTGATGAGGGCGAAGCCGTCCGGCGAGTTGCTGTAGATCAGTTCCTCGGCGCTGGGCGGCGCCTCGCACAGGATGCCGAACCAGGCGAACGGGTACTCCCGGAAGCAGCCGCCGTACGTGCCCGTGACGGCCTCACGGGCCACGCTGCGGGAGCCGTCCGCGCCGATGACGACGTCGGCCTCGATCTCCACGGTGCCGCCCCCGGCGTCCCTGGCCACGACGCGCGGCCGGTTCGTCTCCGCGTCCTCCACGCGTTCGGCGGTCACCCCGAAGCGGAGGTCCTGGCCGGCGGCGAGGCGCGCGGCGATCAGGTCCTTCAGCACCTCGTGCTGCGGATAGAGCCACACCGCCCGGCCGACGGTCGCGGCGAAGTCGATCCGGTGGCCCTCGCCGTCGAAGCGCAGCTCTATGCCCTCGTGCTTCTGCCCGGCCGTGAGTACCCGGTCCGAGGCCCCCGTCTCGCCGAGGATCTCGACGGTGCCCTGCTCCAGGACGCCGGCCCGGATGGTGGTCTCGATCTCCTCGCGGCCGCGGGAGTCGACGACGATCGACTCGAGGCCGTGGCGACCGAGCAGATGGGACAGCAGCAGACCGGCGGGGCCTGCTCCGATGACGGCGACTCGGGTGCGTACGGGCATGTCGTCTCCTTCGGCGGCCGAGGGGGCGGCAGGGAGTCCGACGCCGGTCCGCCCCTGTTGACGACGATGTCCCGCTCCGGCAGCCCGCACTCACGAGATCGGCCACGAGCCGGTGCGCCGTGGACGACGGCAGCCTCGCGCGCCGTCCGATCTCCGCCGCCGTCTGCACGGTCCGGTCGGCGTCGAACGTCTCGAGGAGGCGGACGATCCGCTCGGTGACCGTCTCCCCGGACCGTGAGTTCGCCATCGTCCGTCCTTCCCCGCTCATCGGCGGCGCGCGGGCGGCCGGGCTGCCGCCGTGTCGGGTATCGGGGCCGGCCCCTCGCGCAGGGCGTCCGGGACGGACTCCGCGCCGTCGTGCGCGGTGAGCCCGCAGCCGCCCACGCCCCGGACGTCGAGGACCGCCTCACCCGACAGGGCCGTGCGGAGGCAATTTTGCAGAGTGTGCATCTTTGCATAGCATGCACGGCATGTCGGAGAAAAGTGCCGCGCAGGGCGGGCTGCGGGAGCGGAAGAAGCGGGCGACGCGTGCCGCTCTCGCCGAGGCCGCCGTGCGGCTGGCCGCCGAGCACGGTGCGGAGAAGGTCACCGTCGAGGCGATCAGCGCGGCGGCCGGGGTGTCCGTACGGACCTTCTTCAACTACTTCGACACCCGCGACGACGCCTTCGTCGTGATCGACGCGGAGGCGGGCGCGCGGATGCGGCAGGCCGTGCTCGACGCGCCGGCCGAGCTCTCCCCGCTCCAGGCCCTGCGCGAGGCCATGGCGGCGGAACTCGCCGAGGCCGAGCAGCAGCACGAGCTGTGGCGGCTGCACGCCCGGGTGGTGCACGCCTCGCCGCACCTGCTGGTCCGCACGATCGGCGCGCACATGGCGGACGAGACCGAACTGGCCGAGGTCATCGCCGCGCGCATCCGCGCCGGCGGGCCGACGGCGTCCGTGCCCCCGCCCGCCCACGCGACCGACGAGGAACGGCGCGCTGCGCTCGACCTCTACCCGCGGCTGCTGGCCGCGGTGGCGGGCACCGCGATGCGCATCAGCGTGGAGCACTGGTGCGCCCGCCAGGAGGAAGCCGCCTTCCCCGACGTCTTCCGGGAGGTGTTCGCCCTCCTGGCCGCCGGTCTCCCGGCACCTCCCGCGTAAGTCCCCACGCCCGGCCGCCCGGCCCCCGCCGCGGCCGCCGCCCCCGCTGTCCGTTCCGCGCCCACGAGCGCGCCGGCACCCGCCGGCGCCCGCTCCGCGCGTGACCGTTCGACCATCGTCCGAAAGAGATCCCGTGAGCTCACCCCCGGCGCCCGCCGACGCGCCTCCCACCTCCATGACCCAACGGCAGATACTCCAGGCCATGTCCGGCCTGATGGCCGGCATGTTCGTCGCCATCCTGGCGGGCACCGTCGTCTCCAACGCGCTGCCGACGATCATCGCCGACCTGGAGGCCAGCCAGTCCTCCTACACCTGGGTCGTCACCGCCGAGCTGCTGGCCATGACCGCGACGGTCCCCCTGTGGGGCAAGCTGTCCGACCTGTTCAACAAGAAGCTGCTGCTCCAGCTCTCCCTGCTGATGTTCGTGATCGGTTCGCTGCTGGCGGGCTTCTCCCACGACACGACGCTGCTGATCTTCAGCCGGGTCGTGCAGGGCATCGGCGCGGGCGGTCTGACCGCGCTCGCGCAGGTCGTCATGGCCGCCGTCATCCCGCCCCGGGAACTGGGCAAGTACTCCGGCATCTTCGGCGCCGTGTTCGCCGTCGGCACCGTGGCCGGACCGCTGATCGGCGGCGTGCTGGTGGACACCGACTGGCTGGGCTGGCGCTGGTGCTTCTTCATTGGCGTGCCGTTCGCCCTGCTGGCCATCGCCCTGTTGCAGCGCACGCTGAAGCTGCCCACCGTCAAGCGCCAGGTGAAGATCGACTGGCTCGGCGCCTTCCTGATCGTCGCCGGTGTCTGCGCGCTGCTCATCTGGGTCTCGCTGGCGGGCAACCGGTTCGACTGGGCGTCGTGGCAGACCGCCGCGCTCGTGACCGGCGGCGTGCTGCTGCTGGTCCTGGCGGTCCTCGTCGAGGCCCGTACCGACGAGCCGGTCATCCCGCTCGACATCTTCAGGAACCGCACGGTCACCCTGACCACGGTGGCCAGCCTCCTGGTCGGTGTCGCCATGTTCGGCGGGACCGTCTTCCTCTCGCAGTACTTCCAGGTGTCCCTGGGCAAGTCGCCGACCGTCGCCGGTCTGATGAGCCTGCCGATGATCCTGGGCCTGCTGGTGTCGTCCACCGTCGCGGGGCAGCTGATCAGCCGGACCGGCAAGTGGAAGGGCTACCTGGTGGCGGGCGCGGTCATCATGACCGTCGGCCTCGCGCTGCTCTCCCTGATCGACGCGGACACGCACTTCGGACTGCTCAGCCTGTACATGGCCATCCTCGGCGTCGGCGTGGGCATGCTGATGCAGAACCTGGTGCTCGCCGCGCAGAACGACGTCCCCGCGGCCGAGCTGGGCGCCGCCACCTCGGTGCTGTCCTTCTTCCGCAGCATGGGCGGCACGATCGGCACCAGCGTCCTCGGCGCGATCCTCGCCAACCGGGTCGCCGACGAGACGGCCAAGGGACTGGAGAAGGCGGGCGCCGCCGGAGGGGCCGAGGGCGGCTCGGGCGGCGGACACAGCGTCCCGGACATGAGCACGCTGCCCGCCCCGATGCGGGAGATCGTGGAGCACGCCTACGGTGTCGCCACCGCCGAGCTGTTCCTCATCGCCACGCCGTTCGCGCTGCTGGCCCTGGTCGCCGTCGTGTTCCTGAAGGAGAAGCCGCTGAAGACCACCAGCGGCATGGAACGCCTCGCGGAGGAGGCCGCCGCCGCGGGCACCGCGCCGGACAGGGAGCGGACGACCCCGGTCGCCTGACCCGGGACCGGACCGGCGGGACACGCACCACGGGGACGGGCCGCCCACCGCACGGTGGGCGGCCCGTCCCCGTACCGCTTGACCCCCATCGCCCGCCTTCCCCCGGAACGCTCGGGGCCCGTGCGGGGAAGGAGCACGCCGACGGCGGCTGCCGCTTCCCCTTCCTCGTCTTCCTCGTCTTCCTCGTCTTCCTCGTCCGCCGCACCGCCGGGGTACCGGCCCGGGGCCGCGAACCGCTGCACGACCGGGAGGCCGGCGGACGGTCCGTGCTGCCGCCGGGGGGAGGTCGCCGTCGTCCACGGGAGGCGGGCCGACGGGTGGTCACCCGTCGGGCGCGGGCCGCGGCCCACCTGGGTGATCACCGGTGGCGGGGCCCGACCCCCGCTCATAGCTTCGGGCCATGAACAAACGACACATCGCCCTCGCCTGTACCGCCGCCGCCGTGGCCGCGGGGCTGGGGGCCGCCCCGTCGGCGCACCATCCGACCGTGCACCGCGTACAGCCCGGCCAGTCGATCCAGAAGGCCGTGGACGCCGCGGAGCCGGGGGACGTCGTCCTCCTCGCGCCCGGCACCTACCGGCAGAGCGTCGACATCAAGGTGCCGGACCTGACTCTGCGCGGCCACGGCGCCGGCCGCACCGTGCTGACGCCCGCCGCGGACGCCGGCGGGAGCGGGAGCAAGAGCGCCTGCGCCGAGGCCGGCAACGGCGTCTGCGTCACCGGCGCCGACAAGAGACCGCTCCAGGGCGTCACCGTACGGTCGCTGACGGTGCGGGGGTTCGCCGGGAACGGGCTGTGGGCCACCGGCACCGACGGGCTGAGGGTCACGCGGGTGGCGGCGGAGAAGAACGGCCGGTGGGGCATCGCCGCGGAACGCTCCGTGCACAGCACGCTCAGCCACAACCTCGCCCGTGAGAACGGCGACGCCGGACTGTTCGTGTCCAACACCGCCGACACCGAGGAGGGCGCCCGGGACGCGGAGCGGACCGTGATCCGGTACAACCGGACGACCGGCAACCGGATCGGCGTCACCGTGCGCCGACTGCGGAACCTGACCGTCGACCGCAACGAGGCCACCGGCAACTGCGCCGCCGTGTTCGTGGTGGGCGACGAGACCAAGCCGCGCGCCGGCGACCTGAGCGTGACGCGCAACTACGTCCACGCCAACAACAAGCACTGTCCCAAGACGCCCCGGCTGCCCTTCCTGCAGGGTTCGGGCATCGTCCTCACCGGCACCGAGCAGACCCTGGTCGCCTACAACCGGGTCGAGGACAACAAGGGCACCTCCCCGCTGTCCGGCGGCATCGTGCTCTTCAAGAGCCTCGTCGGCGCCCCGGGCGAGCGCAACGACATCCGCGACAACCTGGTGACCGGCAACAGCCCGGCCGATCTGGCCGATCGGGACACCGCAGGGACCAGCACGTTCAGCCGCAACACCTGCACGCTCTCCGAACCCGCGGGCATGTGCTGACCGGCCCGCCCATCGCCCCCCACCGACCGCACGACAGCAGAAGCGAGGCAACGGATGACCACCGTTGATCCGGCTCCCCCGCCGCCCATGCGGCTGAGGGAGCTCGTTTTCGGGGCGGCGTGCGCCGCCTCCGTACGCGCGGCCGTCCGCCTGGGCGTGGCGGACGCGCTGGACGACACCCCCATGAGCGTCGACGACCTGGCGACGGAGGTGAAGACCCCGCCGCACACCCTGCGGCGGCTGCTGCGCGCCCTGACCTGTCAGGGCGTCTTCGCCGAGAACCCCGACGGCACCTTCGGGCACACCGAGATGTCCCGGCTGCTGCGCGAGGACGACCCGCACAGCCTGCGGTACATCGCCCTGTGGTGCACCGAGCCGTGGACCTGGAACGTCTGGCCGCTGCTCGACGAGGCGGTGCGCTCGGGCGGGAGCGTCTTCGAGCACGTCTACGGCCAGGAGTTCTTCACCCACCTCAACGAGTCCGCCCCCGAGTCCGCCCATGTGTTCAACCGGGCCATGACGACCTCCAGCGAGCAGTCCGCGCGCGACGTGGTCCGGCTGCTCGACCTGGACGACGCCTCCTCCGTCGTGGACATCGGGGGCGGCCAGGGGCGCGTCCTGGCCGGCCTCCTGGAGAGGCACCCCCACCTCCGCGGCACCCTGCTCGACCTGCCGGGCGTCGTCGAGAACGCCGACCCCCGGCTGTGCGAGGGCGGCGCACTCGCCGGCCGGGCCGAGATCGTGGCCCGGGACTGCCGCGAGGACGTCCCCGTCCGGGCCGACGTGTACATCATCAAGAACGTCCTGGAGTGGGACGACGACAGCACCCGCCGGGTGCTCGCCAACGTCCGCGCGGCGGCACGGCCCGGGGCCCGGGTCGTCGTCATCGAGAACCTCGTCGACGACACCCCGTCGATGCCGTTCACCACCGCCATGGACCTGCTGCTGCTCCTCAACGTCGGCGGGGCCAAGCACACCCGGCAGAGCATGGTCGACCGGCTGACCGGCGCGGGCCTCGTGATCGGCGGGGTCAGCCCGGTCAACGCCTACCTCCACGCCTTCGAGTGCACCGTCCCCGGCTGACCGCAGGCGCGCCCGCCACCCGAGGCCGCCGGCTCCGCGACTGACGCGGGGTCGGCGGCCTCGGGTGGCGGACGCCGCTCGCTCAGGAGCCGGCGCTCCGCTCCCAGCGGTAGAAGCACTGCGCCATGGCGTCCTTGGGGCTGCGCCACGTGGCCGGGTCGTACGGGCTGACGTACGCCTCCAGCCGCTCGCTGACGCTGCGGAACTCGGGGTGTCCGGCGACCTTCGCGATCGCCGGGGCCGGGTCCTGCTCCGACTCGATGAGGTGCAGGTACACGTCGTCGCCGAACTGGAAGAGGCTGCGCCGGCTGACACCGACCAGACGGGGGAGTTCACCCCGGTCGGAGTCGGCGAACACGTCGGCGATGTCCGGCGCCGAGCCGGGCTTCATCCGGGCGACGATGAGGGCGTGGTGCATCGGGTTTCCTTCCCTGGACCGGTGTTCAGCGCGAGGACGCGACGGACGCGCTCTCGCTGTCGCGGGCGACCTGCTCGATCCGGTCCCGGATGAGGGCCAGCTGCGTACGGGAGTTGCGGTTGATGTTGTCCGTCATCCAGTCGTCGTCGACCGGGGCGTCGGGCTTCATCGCGAAGTCCTGCGTCCAGCGCATCTGCACCCCGCCCGGCAGTTCCGCGTACTCCCACACGATGTCCATGTGGGCGAACGGGCCCGTCTCGACACGGCGGGCGCGGACGGTCCGCTTCTCGCGGTCCGGGGTGCGCTCCGACACCCAGCTCCACACCTTGCCGTTCTCGTCCGGGTGCATGGTCAGCCGGAACCTCGTCGTGGCCCCCTCACGGGAGAGGATCTCCACGGACGCGTACTCGCTGAACAGCCGCGGCCAGTTCTCCAGGTCGTTGGTCATCTCCCACACGAGGTCGAAGGGAGCGTCGATGGTGATGCTGTTCTCGGTGTGTCCGGCCACTTTCAGGCTCCAGCCGTGAGGGTGCTGTTGACGAGGTTCAGGAACTCCCGGGGCGTCCGGCAGCGCTCCGAGTCGGGGGGAAGCGGCGTGCCGTACCGGTTCTCCAGCTCGCCGACGATGCCGAGCAGGCCGAGCGAGTCGAGACCGAAGACGTCGAAGGGGGACTCGGCCGACCGCTTCAGTTCCTGGGGGTCGACGGTGATGCCGGCCGCCTGCTTCATCAGCGAGGCCAGCTCGTCGAAGGTCACTTCGGAGGTGATCATGGGTGCCTGCTCCTTTCCCGCCCGGTCCTAACGGGCGGCATCGTCACCGCGGCGCACGACCAGCGCCGCGTTGGAGCCCATCAGTCCCCTGCTGAGGACCAGGGCGGTGCGCAGTTCGGCGGGGCGGGCGCGCGACATCACCAGGTCGAGGTCGTGGCAGATGTCGAACACGTTGGGCGTCGGGGGCACCGAGCCGTGTTCCATGGCGAGCACCGCGGCCACCGTGTCCAGCACGGGCGCCGCGCAGTGGGCGCGGCCGATGCCCGTCTTGGGCGCCGTGACCGGGACGCGGGTGCCGTGCGCGCCCAGGGCGTCGGCGATCGCCAGCGCCTCGGCGCGGTCCGCCTCGGGGACGCCCAGGGCGTCGGCGAACACGACGTCGATCTCCTCCGGCGCGCAGCCCGCCTCGTCGAGGGCGCCGCGGATCGCGCGGGCCAGACCCTCCCGGGACTCCGCCCAGCGGGAGGCCCCGGTGAACGTGGCGGCGTGGCCGGCCACGACGGCCCGGACGGGCGCCCCGCGCTCGCGGGCCCGGTCCTCGTCCTCGACGACGAGCAGCGCGCCGCCCTCGGCGGGCACGAAACCGCACGCCTTCTCGGTGAACGGGCGGTAGGCGCGGGCGGGGTCGTCGAGGGTGCTGAGCTCGGGGTAGCCGAGCTGGCACACCATCGAGTACGGGGCCAGCGGCGCCTCCGTGGCGCCCACGACCATGACGTCGGTCCCGCGGCCCACGGCCCGGCTCGCGTGCGCGAGGCAGTCCAGGCCGCCCGCCTCGTCGCTCGCCACCACCCCGCACGGCCCCTTGAGGCCGCCGCGGATGGAGATCTGGCCGGTGCTCGCGGCGTAGAACCAGGCGATCGACTGGTAGGGGCCGACGAACTTGGATCCCTTCCCCCACAGTTTCTGCAGCTCGCGCTGGCCGAACTCGCCGCCGCCCGACCCGGCGGCGGTGACCACGCCGACGGAGAACGGATCGGCGGGTTCGCCGCCGAGTCCGGCGTCGTCGAGGGCGAGGGCGGCGGCGGCCATCGCGAAGTGGCTGAACCGGTCGGTCTGCACCAGGAAGCGGTCCTCGATCAGGGCAGCCGGGTCGAAGGCCCGGACCTCGCCCGCCACACGGAGCGGCAGATGGTCACAGCCCTCGCGGCTGATCAGGTCCAGCACGCTGAGGCCTTCGCGGACGGACTTCCAGTAGGCGTCGGTCCGCAGTCCGTTGGGCGCGATCACACCGATGCCGGTGACGGCCGCGCGCCCGGGGCGCCGATTGCTCATCGTGTCCTCCCACCCGTCCCGGACAGCAGCACCGCGGACTGGAAGCCGCCGAATCCGCTGCCGACGGAGAGCACGTGGTTCAGCTTCCGCGGGCGGGCGGTGCGCGGTACGTAGTCCAGGTCGCACTCGGGGTCGGGGGTCTCGTAGTTCGCCGTGGGCGGCACCACCTGGTGCTTCAGCGCCAGGACGCAGGCGACCACCTCGATCGCGCCGATCGCGCCCAGCGAGTGCCCCACCATCGACTTGATGGAGCTCATGGGCGTCTCGCGCGCGTGCGCGCCCAGGGACCGCTTCACGGCGGCCGTCTCGTGCCGGTCGTTCTGCCGGGTGCCGGAGCCGTGCGCGTTGACGTAGTCGATCAGCGTGGGGTCGATACGGGCCTGGTCGAGCGTGGTGTCGATCGCCCGGGCCATCTCCAGTCCCTCACTGGTCAGACCGGTCATGTGGTAGGCGTTGCCGTAGGTGGCGTAGCCGCTGATCTCGCAGAGGATCTCCGCGTCGCGGGCCCGTGCGTGCTCGTACTCCTCGAGGACGAGCACGGCCGCGCCCTCGCCCATCACGAAGCCGTCGCGGTGGGCGTCGAAGGGCCGGGAGGCGTGCTCGGGGTCGTCGTTGTTGGGCGACGTCGCCTTGATGGCGTCGAAGCAGGCCATCGTGATCGGTGAGATCGGCGAGTCCGACGCCCCCGCGATGCAGACGTCGGCCCGGCCCTCGGCGATGGTGTGGAAGGCGTAGCCGACCGCGTCGAGACCGGAGGTGCAGCCGGTGGAGACGGTCTGCACCGGGCCCCGGGCGTCGAACCGCTCGGCGACGGCCGAGGCGAGCGTGCTCGGCGAGAAGGCCAGGTGCAGCTTCGGCTCCGCCCGCCGGTGGTCCACGTCCCAGCGCCGGCCGCCCTCGCTGACCAGCACGTAGTCGTGTTCCAGCCGGGTGGTGCCGCCGACCGCGCTGCCCAGCGAGACCGCGGTGCGCCAGGGGTCCGCGGCCCCGGCGTCGAGCCCGGAGTGACGCACGGCTTCGGCGGCGGCGACCGCGGCGAACTGGATGTAGCGGTCCGCGTGCTGGCACAGGTCCGCGTCCAGGCCGTGCTCGAACGGGTCGAAGTCGCACTCGGCGGCTATGCGCGAGCGCAGGCCCGCCGGATCGAACAGGGAGATGCCGCGGGTCGCGGTGCGGCCGGCCGCCAGAAGATCCCAGAACGCCGTCGCTCCGATGCCGCCGGGAGCGACCACGCCTATACCGGTCACGGCCACTCGGCGGGTCATTTCATGGCCTCGCTCGGCTCGGCCGGCCGGGCGGGCTCGGGGCCGCCGACCTTCAGCTGCGGCCCGGAGACGGCGCTTTCGTTCTCCTCGGTGTCGACGTGGCCGAGGCTCGGGTGCGGGGCGAGCGGGCCCAGGTGGAACACCATGCGGGCCTCCTGGTCGCCGACGTTGCGGAAGCGGTGCCGCATGTCGATCGGGATCATCAGCCCCTGCTCGGCGCGGAGCGCGAACGGCTCGCCGTCCAGGTCCACTTCGAGCGCGCCGCTGACCACGTACACGAACTCCTCGGAGTACGGGTGGTAGTGCTCGCCGATGCGCTCGCCCGGCTTGATGATCGCCAGGCCCATGAAGCCGCTGGTGGAGCCCACGCTGGTCGGTGTGAGCAGGGTCCTGAGATCACCTCCGCGCCGTCGGTTGGGTTCTGTCTCGCTCAGGTCCACGATGCGTGGATGCTGCTTGGACATAGGGTGTTACCTCCGGGTGTGCCGGTGACGTCAGGGCGGGCACCGCCGTGGACGTCACCGCGGTCGGCCTTCAGGAATGCACACAGGTGCGGTCGGTGACGGGCACCATGTCGGCGTGCGCCAGGAGCCGGTGCAGGGTGCGCTCCGAGTCCAGGGAGCCCTCGACGCCGATCGCGGCGCCGTCCAGGAGACGCTCCAGCTCGGCGGCCCTGCCCGGGCCCTTGACGCCGAGGGCGGAGAGCGGGTCGAGATCGAGTTCGCCCGTGACGTCGATCATGCGGGTCACGATGTCGTCGCGCTGGAAGACGGTGCTCGCGTACACCGGGCTGTCCGGGTCGCTCGCCGCGGCCTCGTCCTGACGGGCGAGGAACCGGGCCAGCTCCAGGCCGCGGCCCGCCACGGCCGGGTAGTACAGCATGTGCCGCCGCAGACGGCCGGGCTCCGGGCGGCCGGCCGCCACGTGCTGCATGGCGGGGAGGGCCGCCCGGGTGAAGAACACCCGGGCGGACTCGGAGTCGCTCAGGTTCCGGTCCTGCTCCAGGTAGGGGTTGATGGCCTCTTCCACGGCCTGCACCTGGGGCTGACCGGCCACGTGGCACAGGGTGGCCAGCAGGTCGCCCTCCACCTCCACGGCCCGTACGACGCGGTTGCCGTGCATGAAGAGCGAGGTGCGGTGCAGGCGCGTGGTGTCGTTGATCCGGGCCTCGGGCGCCTCGTAGTTGGCCAGGATGTCCACGACCTTGGACTCGGAACCGGGTTTCACGGTGAAGGTGATGGCGTGGCGGGTCACCCCGGTGCCCACGCGGGCCGCCTTCTGCAGGCTCGCCCGCGCGGCCTCGGTGGTGAGCGGCTGGTCCGGGCGGGTCTCGCGCAGGACGCTGTAGCGCATCGACCGGGTGTCCCGGACGCAGCTGTGCATCGGCCGGACGATCTCGATGTGCTCCTCGCTGTTCACCCACGCGAGGAACGGCAGGGCGCTCTCCCACTCGCTGGTGATGAGCCACTGCGAGGGGTTCTCGATCGACTGGCACAGTTGGTCACTGATGTGGCCGGGAACGGACGCGACCTTGTTGCGCATGTGCTCGTACGCGTCGAGGAACTGCTCCTGGGCCCCCTCGTACAGGTCGAGCAGCAGGATCACCCGCAGCCTCGAGCCGTCGAACGCCGACTGCGATACGCGTGCCGACATGGTCATCCGGCGCACCTCTCCTCTTCGTCGGAAGGTCGGGAACGACCGCCGTGTCCGAAGGGCCGGGGTCGCCATGAGTCGATCGTTGCCGCGACTTTCCGGTGTGCGCGAGCGACGCGGGGCAGGCGGGTGAACCGCGTGTCATCCGGGTGCCGCCGGGACGCGGACCGGCCCGCACCGGGCATGAAAGGTGCGTCCTGTATCCACAGCCCGTCGAGGGCGACGCTGGAGGCGTTTCAATGAATCGATCGGATACGGCCGGCCGGGCGGCGGATCACCGCACGCCGGTCCTCATCGTCGGCGGC
The DNA here is from genome assembly GCF_055633275.1 of Streptomyces sp. 12E. Classification (NCBI taxonomy): domain Bacteria; kingdom Bacillati; phylum Actinomycetota; class Actinomycetes; order Kitasatosporales; family Streptomycetaceae; genus Streptomyces; species Streptomyces sp. 12E. Next base: position 6,586,053 of record NZ_JBVNCJ010000001.1, read on the forward strand.
TCTCTGGTGGGCCTGTCCATGTCGCTGTTCCTGGGGCGCCTCGGCGTGCCGCACACGCTCGTCGAACGCCACGCGGGCACCTCGATCCACCCGCGCGGGCGGGGGAACAACGTACGCACCATGGAGCTGTTCCGGACGGCCGGGCTCGAGCAGCGCATCGCCCGGGCCGCGTCGGTCCTGGCGGACAACCACGGCATCCTGCAGACCTCGAGCCTGGTGGGCGACGAGGGCGAGTGGCTGCTCCAGGAGATCGACCCCGGCGGCGGGATCGCCCGCTTCAGCCCCAGCGGGTGGTGCCTGTGCAGCCAGAACGACCTGGAGCCGGTGCTCCTCGAGGGGGCCCGCGAACTCGGCGGGGACCTGCGCTTCGGGACGGAGATGATGTCCTTCGACCAGGACGCCGAGGGGGTGACGGTGCTGGTCAAGAGCCGGGAGACCGGCGAGCACACCAGGATCCGGGCGGACTACCTGGTCGCCGCCGACGGCCCGCGCAGCCCCGTCCGCGAGGCGCTGGGCATCGGGCGGAACGGCCCGGGCGACCTGTTCCACAACGTGAGCCTCACGTTCACCTCCCGCGACCTCGCCGGCATCGTCGGGGACCGGCGGTTCATCGTCTGCTACCTGACCAACCCGGAGGCCGACGGAGCCCTGCTGCCGGTCGACAACCGGGAGCACTGGGTGTTCCACGCCCCCTGGCACCCCGAACACGGCGAAACCCTCGAGGAGTTCACCGACGAGCGGTGCGTCGCCCACATCCGCGAGGCCGTCGGCGTGCCGGACCTCGACGTGGAGATCACCGGCCGGGCCGCCTGGCACGCCGCCGAGCGGGTCGCCGAACGGTACGCGGACGGCCGGGTGTTCCTGGCCGGCGACTCCGCCCACGAGATGTCGCCCACCGGGGCGTTCGGCTCCAACACCGGCATCCAGGACGCCCACAACCTCGCCTGGAAGCTGGCCGCCGTGCTCGGCGGCTGGGCCGCGCCCGGCCTGCTGGAGTCCTACGACGCCGAACGCCGGCCCGTCGCGGAGGCGACCAGCTCCCGTGCCTCCTCCCGTTCGAGCGAGCACAGCCACCCCGGGTACACGCCCGCCCCGGGCGCCCCCGCCCTCGGCGCCCCCGCCCCCGGTGGTCCCGGTGGTCCCGGTGGTCCCGGTGGCCCCGGTGGTCCCGGTGGTCCCGGCATGAAGGGAGGCGGCATCCTCAACGTGGCGCTCTGCTACCGCTATCCGCGCGGCGCGGTCCTGGGCACCGACCCGACGGCGCCGGTCATCCCCGACGGGGTGATGCTGACCGGCGAGCCCGGCAGCCGCGCCCCGCACGTGTGGCTGGACCGCTCCGGCACCCGGATCTCCACGCTCGACCTCTACGAGCGGTCGTGCGTGCTGCTGAGCGCCGCGAACGGCGCCTGCGACTGGCACACCGCGGCGGCGAAGGCCGCGAAGGACCTGTCCGTGCCGCTCGACGCGTACCGGGTGGGCGAGGGACCCGACGCGGAACTGACTCCCGAGGACGGCGCCGACTGGGCCCGGGCGCACGGGATCACCGCGGACGGTGCGGTCCTGGTCCGTCCCGACGGCTTCGTCGCCTGGCGCTCCGAAGGGCCCGTACCGGACCCGGCGGCGGTGCTGCGGGAGGCCGTCGCCGCCGTCCTGGCGCGGGACTGACGGGGGAGGGGCGGCCGGCGGGCGTCACGTTCCGCCGACGCCGCCCTGCCGTCCCCGCTCCGCCTTGGCCTGGTGCTGCTCGAACCGCTGGACGGCGGGTCCGTCGGTGTTCCACGGCCAGGGCGTGACCACGCCCTGCAGCACCTGGAAGACGTGATGTGCGTCGACGGCGCGTCCGGCCGCGCACAGCGCGTACGCCAGTACGTTCAGATCGGCCTGCGCCGCCGCGTGCTGGAAGAAGCCCGGCTTCGCCCACAACGCGGCGGCCTGCTCCAGCGCGGCGGCGATCTGCCCGCCCTCCCACAGCTGACCGGCCGTCATGGCCCGCACCCCGCCCTGCGCCAGCAGTCCCTGGTACTGCCGCACGGCCGCGGTCAGCTCGACCGCCGCGCACGGCGCGTTGGCCGGGATGCGGGTGCGCACCACGTCGACGAAGTCGAGGACGGCCGCGCTGGACCCCCCCTCCTCCGGCGACAGGTACGCGAGCATCTGCAGATACGCCTCACGGTGCCAGCGGTCGCGTCCGGTGGCCTCCCGCCAGATGGCGTTGACGTCGTTCTGGCCGTAGCGCTCGATCCGTGACACACCGAGCAGGACCACCCACGGCAGCGGGTCCTCCGGCCTTCGCTCGGCGGCCTGGTGGCACCGGGAGACCAGCTGTCCGGCGTCCTCCAGACGCCCGTCCCGCAGCCCGCGCGCCAGCGCGGACCAGGAGTGGAAGACCAGGGCGTCCGCGCTCTGCGGCTCCTTGTCCAGCCACGCCGCCGCGATCCCCGCGTCGGCCGTCGCCTCGGCCAGGACGGACACCCGGTGACCGCGGCGGTCCCAGTCGTCCCCGGTCTCCTCCAGCAAGGAGGAGACGAGGGTGATGTCCGCGGCCTTGCCGCCTCCGTTCCGCTTGCTCAGCCGCCCCAGGACGCGCGCCAGTTCGGCGTCGTCCAGGGCGGGCACGATACGGGGGCGTCTGCTGGTACGACTGCTGAAGAGGGCCATGCCGGAAGACTAGGAATTCCACGGGCCCCGGCAACCCGGACGGGATGATCGTTACCGATCTGCCCCCTACCGCCGGTACAGCGGGCAGACCGCGGCGGGGCCGGGCATCCCGCCCGCCCCGCCCCGTCGTCGCGTACCTTCCGCTTGCCGGCTCCCCGGGTCAGACCGCCGGGGCCGGGTACGTCGGGTACTCCACCCCGGAGACGTACTGGACGACCCGGACGACCTGGCAGGAGTATCCGAACTCGTTGTCGTACCAGAGGTAGAGGATGGCGTTGTCGCCCTCGACCTTCAGCGCGCCGGCGTCGACGATCGAGGCGTGGCGCGAGCCGATGAAGTCGCTGGAGACCGCGTCGGGGGCGCTGATGAAGTCGATCTGGCGCTTGAGCGGCGAGGTCAGCGACACGTTGCGCAGGTGGTCCAGGACCTCCTGGCGGTCGGTCGCGCGGCCCAGCTGGAGGTTGAGGATCGCGATCGAGACGTCCGGCACGGGGACCCGGATCGAGCTGCCGGTGATGGTCGCGTCGAGGTCGGGCAGCGCCTTGGCGACGGCCGAGGCGGCGCCCGTCTCGGTGATCACCATGTTCAGCGGCGCCGAACGGCCGCGGCGCTCCGACTTGTGGTAGTTGTCCAGCAGGTTCTGGTCGTTGGTGAACGAGTGCACCGTCTCCACGTGTCCGCGCAGCACGCCGTACTCGTCCGCCATCGCCTTCAGCGGCGGCACGATCGCGTTGGTGGTGCAGGACGCGCAGGACAGGATCCGCTCGTCCGGCTTGAGGGTGTCGTGGTTGACGCCGTGCACGATGTTGGGCACGTCGCCCTTGCCGGGAGCGGTCAGCACCACCTTGTCGATGCCGGGACGCAGGTGCAGCGAAAGCCCTTCGCGGTCGCGCCACTTGCCGGTGTTGTCGATGAGGATGGCGTTCTTGACGCCGTACGCCGTGTAGTCGATCTCCGTCGGGTCGCCCGCGTAGATCACCTTGATGGTGTTGCCGTTGGCGACGATCGTGCTGTTCGCCTCGTCGACGGTGATGGTGCCCTGGAACTGGCCGTGCACGGAGTCGCGGCGCAGCAGCGAGGCCCGCTTGACGATGTCCTGCTCGCCGCCCCGGCGGACCACGATCGCGCGCAGGCGCAGCCCGTTGCCGGACCCCGACTTCTCGATGAGCAGCCGGGCCAGGAGGCGGCCGATGCGGCCGAAGCCGTAGAGGACGACGTCGCGCGGTTCGCGGCGGTCGATCTTGTCGGCGCCGGTCGCGCCGGCGACGGCCTCGGCGGTGAACTCGGCCACCGACTGGCCCCGGTCGTCGGCGCGGTAGGCCTCGGCGAGCAGACCGATGTCGATCTGGGACGGGCCGAGGTCGAGTGCGGTGAGCGCCTGCAGGAAGGGCAGCGTCTCGGTGACCGAGAGCTCCTCGCCGGCGATCTGCCGGGCGAAGCGGTGGGTCTTGAGGATGCTGACCACCGACTTGTTCACCAAGGAGCGGCTGTGCAGCAGGACGGTCACGTCCCGCTCCCGGTGCAGCTTCCCGATGATCGGGATCATCGACTCCGCGATCTCCTCGCGGTGCTTCCAATGGGTGAACGAGTCTTCGTTGACAGTCACAGGTCCATCTTTCGAGCTAGAGGGTGCTCATATGATAGCCATGCGGGTTGTCGCGTCCGGAGGGGGTGCCGGAAGGCTCCCGGACACACCGGGACGCGCAGGGTTGCGCGGCATGCGGACGGGTACGCGTGCAGCACTGTGCCCGGGCCGGATCTCGTCCCGGACGGGCCGTACGACCGCCGCTACCAGGGATCTGTCATGGAAACACCCGCGCACGAGAACAACGCCCCCACGCCCGCGCAGCGGGCCCTGGACACACTGTCGGAGAACACCGAGGACGCGAGGGCGCTGGACGCCCTCGCGAACAGCGACGTACTGATCCCGGTGCCGGACGACGCCGGCGACGGGGAGGCCGCCGACCCCGGCGCGGTCGCCCTTCCGGTGCTGGAGCAGCCGGGCGGCACCCAGGTGGTGCCCGTGTTCACGTCCGAACTGGAGATGGCCGGGCTGCTGCCGTTCGTCTCCCGCTACCGGCTCGTCCCGCTCGGCGCGCTCGCCGCCCAGTGGCCGGCCGAGGACCTGTCGCTCACCATCGACGGCAGCTCCGAGCACCGTCTGACGCTCACCTCGGAAGGGGTGCGCACGCTGCTGGCCCGGCCCTGAGCCGGCCGGGCCCCGCGCTACTCGCCCAGCGCGCGGGCCAGGGCGGCGCGCTGCACCGGCAGCGCCTCCGCGTGCCGCTCGCGCCCCTTCGGCGTGAGCCGCACGTACACGCCGCGCCGGTCCTCCAGGCACACGGAGCGCTCCACCAGGCCGTCCTTCTCCAGCCGGGCGATGAGGCGGGACAGCGCGCTCTGGCTGAGGTGGACCCGGTCCGCCAGGTTCTGCACCCGGTACTGCTCGCCGTCCGTGGGCGCGGCGGTCGCCAGCAGATCGAGCACCTCGAAGTCGGAGGCGCCCAGACCGTACGGGTGCAGCGCGCGGTCGATCTCGCCCAGGGTGCGCGCGTGCACCGCGAGGATGTCACGCCACCGTTCCTCGAGCCTCGTGCCGGCCGTCTCCGCTGCCATACTCGAACGGTAACACTTGTTCGACATTCAATGAACGCGCAGTGACGTCGCCTCACGGCAGGTCAGGCGGGCGCGTCCTGGAACAGGCCGACGAGGTTGCCGTCCGGGTCCTGCACGGACGCGATCAGCGTCCCGCCGCCGACGTCCTGCACGTCCTGAACGGGCTTCGCCCCGGCCTCCAGCAGAGCGGCGAGACTCTCCCGGATGTCGGCCACCCTCCAGTGGGGAACCGGCCCGGTCATGCCCTTGGCGTGACCGTGCGGGTCGAGGCCGATCTCGTGCGTCTCGGTCCGGAAACCGACGTAGTACGGCTCGTCCGCGTACGGCTCCACCCCGAGCAGGGCGCGGAACAGCGCCTTCGCCGGGCCGAGGTCCTTGACGGGATAGACGATCGTCTTCAGGCCGTCGATCATGACGTACTCCTCCTCGCAGCGGGCCCGGCGTCTGAGGTGCGCCGGTCCCCTCACGCTAGGCCGGAGGAGGAGCGCACGGCTTCTCCGATCCTGACCACCTGACCCGTCCGGAGGGCCTACGTCGAGTCCCGTTTCACCAGCTCCGTCGGCAGGATCACCGCCGCCGGGTCCTCGCCGCCGATCTGGGCCAGGAGCACCCGCACCATCTCGGTGCTGATGCGGTCCCACGGCTGGCGGATCGTGGTGAGCCCGGGGCTCGCGGCGACGGCCGCGGGGGAGTCGTCGAAACCGCCGACCGCGACGTCCTCCGGGACCCGGCGCCCGGCACGGTGCAGCGCCGTCAGCACCCCCTGGGCCATCAGGTCGGAGGCGACGAACACCGCGTCCACGTCCGGGGCCTGCGCGAGCAGTCGCTCGGCGCCGGCCTCGCCGCTGGCCCGGCTGTAGTCACCGGAGACGACCAGCCGCTCGTCGGCCTCGACACCCGCCTCGGCGAGCACCTCCCGGTAGCCGGCCAGGCGCTCCACACCGCCCGGGGTGTCCAGCGGACCGGTCACCACGCCGATCCGGCGCCGGCCGAGCGCCAGCAGGTGCCGCACCATGTCCCGCGCGCCGTCCCGGTCGTCGGCGGCCACGTAACTCACCTTCGAGCCCAGCCCGATCGGCTTCCCGCACGCGACCAGCGGCACGCCCGCCGCCCGCAGCTCCTCCGCCACCGGGTCGCCTGAGTGGTTGGACACCAGCAGCACCCCGTCGACGTGACCGGCGGTGATGTACCGCGTGATGCGCCGCCGTTCGTCGTCCGTACCGGCCAGCATCAGCAGCAGCGGCACGTCGTGCGCGGCCAGCGCCTGGGTGCAACCACGCAGCAGGACGTTGAAGTTGGGGTCCTCGAAGAACCGCTCCTGGGGCTCCGTGAGCAGGAAGCCCACCGAGTCGGAGCGGCCGGTGATCAGCGAGCGGGCGTGCCGGTTGACGACGTAACCCGTCTTGCGTATCGCGGCGTTGACCGCGTCCGCGGCGGCGGGGCTGACGTAGTGGCCGCCGTTGAGCACCCGTGAGACGGTGCCGCGCGAGACACCGGCCTCGCGCGCCACGTCGTGGATCGTCGGCGGCTTGCGCCTGCCCCCCGTGTTGCTCATGGTCATGACTTTACGGCCCCGGAGAGCAGATCCAGGCTCCAGAACCGCTGGACGACCAGGAACAGCGCGACCAGCGGGAACACCGCGAGGAACGCGCCCGTGATCACCAGGGTGTACAGCGCCGGGGTGTTGGCGCCCTGCTCGAGCAGCGTGTGCAGACCGAGGGTGATCGGGAACTTCTCGTCGTCGCTGAGCATGATGTACGGCAGCAGGAAGTTGTTCCAGACCGCCACGAACTGGAACAGGAAGACCGTCACCAGACCGGGCACCATCATCGGCAGCGCGACCCTGGTGAAGATCCGCCACTCGCCCGCGCCGTCCATCCGCCCGGCCTCCACCACATCGGCCGGCACCGCCGCCGCGGCGTAGATCCGCGCGAGGTAGACGCCGTACGGGGAGAGGATCTGCGGCAGCAGCACCGACAGGTAGGAGTCGGTGAGGTCCGCCTTCGCCAGCAGCAGGTACTGGGGGACGGCGAGGATCACCGGCGGCATCAGCACACCCGCGAGCAGCACGTTGAACAGCGTCTCGCGGCCCCGGAAGCGGTAGACCGCCAGCGCGTAGCCGCTGACCGCCGACACGCACGTCGACAGCAGCGCGCCCAGTCCGGCGTAGAGGGCGGAGTTGCCCATCCACTGCCAGTAGACGCCGTCGCGGTAGGCGCTGAGGTCGGAGAGGTTGTCGGCGAAGCCGGTGCCCGGCCAGAACGTGAAGGTGGAGAACAGCTCCGAGCCGGACTTGGTGGACGCGATGACCACCCAGGCGACCGGCAGCAGGCAGTACAGCGCGCCGAGCAGCAGCGTCACGGTCGGCACCAGCGCGATCCGGCGGCGGCGCGCCGGACCGCGGGCGGCGCCGGCCGCGGGCTCGGCCTTGTGCAGGGTGAGGGAGCTCATCGTGCGGCCTCCTGCTTGTCGCGCCGGTTCGTCGCCCGCAGGAACCCGAAGGACAGCGCCAGGGTGGCGAGCGCGATGAGGGTCGCCTGGGCGGCGGCCGCGTGGATGTCGCCGTTGCCGAAGGCGTCCTGGTACACCTTCATCAGCGGACTCCAGGTGGTGGAGACGGAGTTGGTGAGGGGCTTGAGGGTGGTCGGTTCGCTGAACACCTGGAGCGTCGCGATGATGGAGAAGAAGAAGGTCAGCACCAGCGAGGGCGCCACCATCGGGATCTTGATCCGCAGCGCGATCTGCAGCGGCGTGGCGCCGTCCAGCTTCGCCGCCTCGTACACCTCGGCGGGGATGGCCCGCAGCGCGGTGTAGATGACGATCATGTTGAAGCCGGTGCCGCCCCAGACCGCGATGTTCGACAACGCCAGGTACAGCGGACCGCCGTCCAGCAGGTCCGGCTGCGGCAGACCGAGCCGGTCGAGCACGAAGTAGAAGGGGCTCACGTCCGGCAGGTACAGGAAGCCCCACAGCAGGGCCGCCACCACACCGGGGACCGCGTACGGCAGGAAGATCGCGAGCCGGGTGAAGGGAGCGAGCCGCACCCTCTCGGAGTCGAGCATCAGCGCGAACAGCAGCGCGAGACCCAGCATGACCGGCACCACGATGCAGCCGTAACCGAGCACGCGCAGCGCGCCGTCCAGCAGTTCGCTGTCGGACAGGGCGCCGGTGTAGTTCTCCAGGCCGGCCCAGACCTCCTCGCGGGCGCCGGCCCCCAGCCCGAGGCCGGACACCTGCACCTTGCGGAAGCTGAGCCAGACGGCGTACCCGATGGGCAGCGCGAAGAACAGGAGGAACAGGAAGGTCGCGGGAATCAGGAACGCGTACGGGGCTCCCTTGACCCCGTACGACGTCCGGCGGGCCGGGGACTTCACTCCGCGACCCCGAAGCCCTGCTTCTTCAGGTCGGCGACCGTCTCCTGCTGCATGGTGTCCAGGGCGGCGGTGAAGTCCGACTTGTTCTTCGCGGCGGCGCCGAAGGCGTCCTTGAACGCCGTGTAGGCGACGTTGACGTTCGGGCCCCAGGCGGACGGGGCGGTGGTCTTCGCGATCTGGGCGGCCTTCTCGTAGAAGTCGGGCTGGTTGGAGAAGTACTCCGGCGGGCTGGTGAAGGCGCCGCTGAGCTGGGCCGAGGTGGAGGCCGGGTAGATGCCGCTCTCCTTCGCCAGCGCGTTCAGCGCGTCGGCGTCGGTGTTCAGCCAGGCGGCGAACTTCGCGGCGGCCTCCTTGTTCTCGGAGTCCGTGGTCACGGCGGTGGAGGAGCCGCCCCAGCTGCCGGTGCTGCTCTCGCCCTCGTTCCACTGGGGGAGCGGGGCCATCGCCCACTTGCCCTTGGTGTCGGGCGCGGCCGTGGTCAGCGTGCCCGGCGCCCACACGGCGCTCACCCACGCGATCTGCTTGCCGGTGTTGAGCGCCTTGTTCCAGGACGGGGTGTACATCGGCTGGTTGTCGACGGCGCCCTCCTCGACCAGGCCGCCCCAGAACTCGGCGACCTTCCTGGTCGCATCGTCGTTGACGCCGACCTTCCACTTGTCGCCGGAGGTGGTCCACCACTTCGCGCCGGCCTGCTGGGCGAGGCCCGCGAACAGGCCGGAGTCGTTGGCGGAGAAGGTGGTCAGGTCCTTGTCGGGGGCCGCCTTCTTCAGCTTGCGCGCGGTCTCGGCGAACTCCTCCCAGGTGGCCGGCACGGAGAGCCCGTACTCCTTGAACAGGTCCTCGCGGTAGTAGAACATCATCGGCCCGATGTCCTGCGGGACCGCGTAGACGGCGTCCGTGCCGAGCGTGGTCTGCTGCCAGACGCCCTCGGCGAACTTGCCCTTCGCGTCGTCCACGCTGTCCGCTATGTCGGCGAGCGCGTCATTGCTGACCAGTGTGGGCAGCGCCTGGTACTCGGCCTGCACCAGGTCGGGCGCCTTGCCGGCCTTGTGCGCGGTGAGGATCTTGGTGACCAGCGTGTCGCCGGACGCCTGCTTCTTCACCGTGACGGTGATCTGCTCCTTCTTGCCCGGCCCCTTGTTCCACAGGTCCACGACCTTGTCCATGCCGGGGGCCCAGGTCCAGTACGTCAGTGAGACCGGGCCCGCCTGCGCCTCGCCGTCGTCGGACGACGAGCCGCAGGCGGTGAGCGCGGTGGCGCCGAGCGCGACGGCGACGGCGGAAGTCACGAGGCGACGGTGCTTCGTGTACGGCATGGAATTCTCCCCTGACCCGGGTCCTCGCCTGTTGCGAGAACCTGCTGCACTCCGTGCGCGGCTCGCCCTTCGGTTCGCTCGCGCTGCTTCTGTGAGCGTTCACAGTAGAGAAACATCCCGGACACTTGTCAATGGTTGTTGCTGTGCGGTTATGTTGGCCCAGCACCGCCGAAAATGTGTGTGCACGTTCCCAAAAGATCGACACATCGGGAGAGAATCCATGCCGGAGACCACCCCCAGGGGCCTCACCGGGCTCGCCTTCGGTGGGGACTACAACCCCGAGCAGTGGCCGGAAAGCGTCTGGGACGAGGACGTCCGGCTGATGCGGGAGGCCGGCGTCACCATGGTGAGCGTCGGGATCTTCTCCTGGGCCCTGCTGGAACCCTCGCCCGGCGTGTACGACTTCGGCTGGCTCGACCGCAACCTGGACCTGCTGCACGAAGGCGGCGTCCGCGTCGACCTCGGCACGCCCACCGTGGTGCCCCCCGCCTGGTTCTACCGCGCCCACCCCGACGCGCTGCCGGTCACCGCGGACGGCGTGCGCCTGGAGTTCGGCTCCCGCGGCGCCATCTGCCACAGCAACGCCGACTACCGCGCGGCCGCCGCGAACATCACCACCCGGCTCGCCGAGCGCTACGGCGACCACCCCGCGCTCGCGATGTGGCACGTCCACAACGAGTACGGCGTCCCCGTCTCCGCCTGCTACTGCGACTCCTGCGCCGTGCACTTCCGCCGCTGGCTGGCGACGGTGTACGGCACCGTCGAGGCCGTCAACGAGGCCTGGGGAACGGCCTTCTGGGGACAGCGCTACGCCTCGCTTGAGGAGATCAACCCGCCGCGCGCGGCCCCCACGGTCGGCAACCCGGCCCAGGCGCTGGACTACCGGCGGTTCGCCGACGCCACGATGCGCGAGAACTTCACCGCCGAGCGGGACATCCTGCACCGCCTCTCACCCGGCGTCCCGGTCACCACCAACTTCATGACCGCCCTCAGCCAGTGCGACTCCGTCGACTACTGGGCCTGGGGCCGCGAGGTGGACCTCGTCACCAACGACCACTACCTCATCACCGACGGCCGCCGCACCCATGTCAACCTCGCCATGGCCGCCGACCTCACCCGCTCCGTCGCCGGCGGCGCCCCCTGGCTGCTGCTCGAGCACTCCACCTCGGGCGTCAACTGGCAGCCCCGCAACCCCGCCAAGGCCCCCGGCCAGATGGCACGCAACTCCCTCGCCCACGTGGCCCGCGGCTCCGAGGGCGCGATGTTCTTCCAGTGGCGCCAGTCCCGCCGCGGCGCCGAGAAGTTCCACTCCGCGATGCTGCCGCACGGCGGCACCGAAACCCGTGTCTTCCGCGAGGTGACCGAACTCGGCGCCTGCGTCCAGTCGTTGGCGCCGATCCGGGGCACCCGCACGGAGGCCGACGTCGCCGTGCTGTGGGACTGGCAGTCCTGGTGGGCGCAGAACCTCGACTGGCGCCCCAGCGAGGACCACGACGCCCGCGAACGCGCCGACGCCTGGTACGAGGCCCTCTACGACCACCACCTCACCGTCGACTTCGCCCACCCCGAAGCCGACGTGTCGAGGTACCCCCTCGTCGTCGTACCGGCCCTGTACCTGATGACGGAACGGGCCGGGGACAACCTCAGGGAGTACGTCGAGAACGGCGGCACCCTCGTGGTGTCGTACTTCTCCGGCATCGTCGACGAGCACGACGCCGTGCACGAGGGCCCCTACCCGGGCGCCCTGCGCGACGTCCTCGGCCTGACCGTCGAGGAGTTCTCCCCCCTGCTCCAGGGCGAACGGGTCCGTCTGACCGGCCCCGACGGCGTGGAACTCGACGCCGACGTCTGGACGGAGTTCGTGGTGCCGCGGGGCGCCGAGACGGTGTGGACCTACGCCGACGGCCTGACCGGGGGACGTCCGGCCGTCACCCGGCACCGCCTCGGCGAGGGCACCGCCTGGTACGTCTCCACCCGGCTCGGCGCCGATGGCCTCGCCGCCCTGCTCGGCCGGGCCGCCGAGGACGCCCGCATCGCCCCGCGCGCCGACCTGCCCCGCGACGTCGAAGTGGTGCGCCGCGCGGGCGAGTCGGGCACCTTCCTGTTCGCGATCAACCACACCGCCACCGATGCCGAGGTGCCGCTGGACACCCCCGGCACCGAGCTGCTGACCGGTGAACGCGCCGCAGGCCGCCTCGCGGTCCCGGCCGGAGCCGTCCGGGTCGTCCGGCTCGACGGCTGAGCCACGACTCCCCTCCGCCCGCGTGAGCACACCGGCCGCGGGCGGAGGGGGCCCTCACCCGCGCCCTCCGGGGCGCGGGGCATCCCCCCTCCCCACGTCGAAGGGACGACGAACGCCCATGTTCCATCCCAGACGCACCCTCCGCGCCCTGTTGCCGCCGCTCGTGGCCGGGCTCGCCCTCACCGCCCTGCCCGCCCAGACCGCGACGGCCGCGAGCACCCTCGCCAACGGCGGCTTCGAGACCGGCGGTTCGGGCGCCGCCACCCCGGCCGGCTGGTCCGAGCACGGCGACACGGCCGCCTCGTACACGGAGGCCGGCGGCCGCGACGGCGGTCACCGTCTGTCCCACTGGTCGTCCTCGGCCTACAAGGTGGAGACGTACCAGTACCTGTCGGGCCTGGCCAACGGCGACTACAAGCTCACCGCCTGGGTCCGCTCCGGCGGCGGCCAGAACGCCGCGTACCTCGCCCTGAGGAACTGCGGCGGCGCCGAGCAGCGCACCGACCTGCCGGTCTCCGACTCCGGATGGATACGGATCGTCGTGCCGGTCAGGGTGACGAACAACCGGTGCACCATCAGCGTCAACAGCGACGGACGCGCCGGGAGCTGGATCAACGTCGACGACCTGACCTTCACCCGCGGCACCTCGGGCCTGCCGGTCAAGGGCGCCGACATCTCCTCCCTGCCCAAGAGCGAGGCCAGCGGCGGAATCTACCGGACCGCGTCCGGAGCCACCGGCGACCCGGTCGCGATCCTGAAGTCCGCCGGCATGAACTACGCCCGCCTGAAGGTCTGGGTGGACCCGGCCGACGGCTACAACGACAAGGCGCACGTCCTCGCCCTGGCCAAGCGGATCAAGGCGCAGGGCATGAAGCTGCTGGTCGACTTCCACTACTCGGACACCTGGGCCGACCCGGGCAAGCAGTACAAGCCCGCCGCCTGGGCCGGACACGGCTACGGGCAGCTGAAGAAGGACGTCTACGACCACACGTACGACGTCCTCGACGCCCTCAGGAAGCAGGGCACCACCGCCGACATGGTGCAGGTGGGCAACGAGATCAACGGCGGCATGCTCTGGGACGAGGGCTCCACGGGCAACTGGACCCGGCTCGCCGGACTGCTCAACTCCGGCTACGACGCGGTCAAGGCGGTCAGTCCCTCCACGGTGGCCGCCCTGCACCTCGCCGAGGGCGGCGACCTCGAGGGCACCCGCTGGTGGTTCGACAACGCGGTCTCCCACGGAGTGAAGTTCGACGCCATCGGCCTGTCGTACTACGGCTACTGGCACGGCACGCTGCACGACTTCCAGACGACCCTGGACGACGCGGCCGGCCGCTACGGCAAGCCCGTCTTCGTCGCCGAGACGGCCTACCCGTTCCGGCTCGACAGCGAGGACGGACTCGAGAACATCATCGACCTCGAGAGTGAACTCGTCCCCGGCTACCCGGCGACCACCACCGGCCAGACCCGCTGGATGAACGACGTGGCGAGCATCGTGGAGGCCGTCCCGAACGGCCGGGGCCTCGGCGTCTTCTACTGGGAGGCGACCTGGACCGCCCGCAGCGGCAACGGCTGGGACCCCGCCGACCCGTCCTCCGGCAACGGCTGGGAGAACCAGGCGCTGTTCGGCTACGACGACCGCGCGCTGCCCGCGACGGCCTGGTTCCGCCACCGGTGAGCCCGCCGGCCCCGCGCCGCCGGCCGGCGGCGCGGGGCCGGACGGTCCTCGTTTCCGGGCCGGCCGGGTCCCGGGCAGGGCGCCTCGGGCCCGGGACACGGAGCCCTCGCGCGCGGCACAGCGGAAGGGCTCCGGAGCGCGAGGCCCGGAGCGGAGGTGTACGAGATGCCGAGGACCCCCGTCGACGGGACGCGACTGCGCATCCTGACGCTGCTGAGGGAACGGGGCGCGGCGGCCGGCGGTCCGACCGGGGAGGCCGTCGCCGCACGGATCGGCCTGCCCCGCCCCGCCCCGTCGCGCTCACCCCTCTGCGGCTGCTCACGGCCCTCGGCCTGCCGCGGACCGGCCGCTTCGCCGGGTGCGTGCGCTACCGGCGCGACGAGGTGCGGATCGCCGAGGTGGCGCAGCTGTTCGAGAAGGACTGGTAGCCCACCGGGACCGCGACGCAGGCCGCCGCGCTCCGGGACGTTACGCTGGTCCCGAGCGAGTGGGAGACGTACGACGGTGACAGCCCCGGAGACCGAGGGCCCGCGGGTCCGCCCCGCCTTCCGTACCCAGGTCCCCGTCGTCGTCGCGGTCGCGCTCGGCGGGGGAGCGGGGGCGGCGGCCCGGTACGCGGCGTCCCTGCGGTGGCCGACACCGGCGCACGGGTTCCCCTGGACGATCCTCTGGGTCAATGTCGCCGGCTGCGCCGTCATCGGCGTGTTCATGGTGATCATCACCGAGGTCCGCACCGCCCACCCCCTCGTCCGCCCGTTCTTCGGCACCGGCGTCCTCGGCGGCTTCACCACCTTCTCGACGTACGCCGTCGACGTCCGGAACCTGCTCGACGGCGGCGGGGCGGGCGCCGCACTCGGGTACCTCGCGGCGACCCCGCTCGCGGCCCTCGCCGCCGTGTGGACGGCCGCCGCGGCGACCCGCCGCGCGCTGACCGGGAGGCAGCCATGACACGGCCGACCGGCAGCCTCCTCCGCCTGACCGCGTACGTCGGCGGGAACGACACGTGGCACCGCCGGCCCCTCTCCTCGGGGATCGTCCACCGGGCCCGTGCGGCCGGGCCCGCGGGAGCGAGCGTCTTCCGCGGCGCCGAGGGCTTCGGCGCCTCCTCCGCCGTCCCCGCCTCCCGGCTGCCGTCCCCGAGCGAGGACCTCCCGGCGGCGGTCGTCGTGGCCGGCACCGAGGAGCCGCGGTGAACTGGCTGTACGTGGTGCTGGGGGCCATGGTCGGCGCCCCGCTGCGCCACCTCACCGACCGCGCGGTGCGGTCCCGGCACGACTCGGTGTTCCCCTGGGGGACCTTCACGGTCAACGTCACCGGCAGCCTGGTCCTCGGCCTGCTCACCGGCGCGGCGGTGGCGGGCGCGGCGGACTCCCGCATCCAGCTGCTCCTCGGAACGGGCCTGTGCGGCGCCCTGACCACCTACTCCACCTTCTCCTACGAGACGTTGCGCCTGGCCGAGGCCGGCGCCCGCGGCTACGCCGCCGTGAACGTCGTGGCGAGCGTGGCGGCCGGCCTGGGTGCGGCCTTCGCGGGCACGGCCCTCGCCCGTGCCGTGTGGGGTTAGCGCTTCCCGCGCAGTGGTTCCCCGACCCGCCCGAGACGGCGCAGGGCCTCACGGGGCGAGACGATCAGCCCCGTCCGGCGGTACGGGACGCCCGCCCCGCCTCCCCGCACCGGCCCTCCGCTTGACAGCGTCCGTGCCGCCCCCGCACCATCGGCCCCGTGAACCTGTCAGACAGCCAGACAGGTGGAGCGGGCCCGCGGCGCGTCAGCGCGATGGAAGCGGTGCTCTCCCACCTCCGCGGCGCCATCGAGCGCGGCGAGTACGCGATCGGCGGCAAGCTGCCCTCCGAGGCGGAGCTGTGCCGCACCCTCGAGGTCTCCCGGCCCGTGCTGCGCGAGGCGCTGCGGGCCCTGCAGACCATGGGTCTGACCGTCTCCAGGACCGGCAAGGGCACCTTCGTCGTCGCCGACACCGTGGGGGACCCCACCTTCGGCGACTACGCGGCCGGCGACCTGCTCGAGGTGCGCCGGCACGTCGAGGTCCCGGTCGCCGGCTACGCGGCCCGGCGCCGCACCCCGGACGACCTGGACCGGCTGACCAGTCTGCTGGACCGGATGGAGCGGGAGACCGACACGGCGGCATGGGCCGCGATGGACACCCTCTTCCACCTCACCGTGGCCGAGGCGGCCCGGAATCCGGTGTTCCGTCGGGTCATCGAGGAGATCCGGGACGCGCTGGCCCGCCAGTCCGCCTTCCTGAACGAACTCGGCGGACGCCGTGAGCAGTCCGACCGCGAGCACCGGGCGATCGTCCGGGCTCTGATCGACGGCTCCGAGCGCGACGCCGTCGAGGCCATGACCCACCACCTCGACCGCGTCGAGACGACCCTCACCGCCATCGTGCGCTCCGCGCGCACGCCCGCCCACGACTCCCCCCAGGCAGTGTGATGTACAGCAGTCTCCCCGCGGACGCACCCCCGATCCGCGAACCCCTCCACGCCCCCGTCGCCCACCTGATACGCGGCGGGGTCGTCGAAGGCGTCCACTACGGCTCCGTCGTCGTCCTCGGCCCCGACGGCGAGGTCCGGTGCCGGCTCGGCGACATCGAGGCCGCCTGCTATCCGCGCTCCGCGCTCAAGCCCGTCCAGGCGGTGGCGATGGTCCGCGCGGGGCTCCCGCTCGACGGCGGGCTGCTGTCGCTCGCCGCGGCCAGCCACTCCGGCGAGGAACGCCACCTCGCCGGCGTCCGGCGCGTCCTGGAACTCGCCGGACTGACGGAGGACGACCTCCGCAACGTCCCCGACCTGCCGTTCGACCCGGTCGTCCGGGACACCTGGGTGCGCGAGGGCCGCCCGCCGTCCCGGCTCGCCCAGAACTGCTCCGGCAAGCACGCCGCCATGCTGTACACGGCCAGGCTGAACGGCTGGTCCCTCGACGACTACCTCGACCCCGCCCACCCCCTCCAGCAGGCGATCGCCGAGATCGTCGAGGACCTCACCGGGCAGCGCGTCGCCACGGTCACCGTCGACGGCTGCGGCGCGCCGTTGTTCGCGGTCTCCCTGCACGGTCTCGCCCGCGCCGCCGCGCGGATCACCACCGCCGCGCCCGGTACGCCGGAGGCGCGCGTCGCCGACGCGATGCGGGAGCACGCGGAGCTGGCCTCCGGATCCGGCCGGGACGTCGCCGCGCTGATGCGGGCGGTCCCCGGGCTGCTCGCCAAGGACGGGTTCGAGGGCGTGCAGGTCGCCGCGCTGCCGGACGGACGGGCGGTCGCCGTGAAGATCGCCGACGGAGCGGGGCGGGCGCGTGTCCCGGTGGCCGCGGAGGCGCTCGCGCGGGCGGGAGTGGACCCGTCGTCGCTCGCGGGGTTCGGGGGAGAGGTGCTGCTCGGGGGCGGCCGGCCGGTGGGGGAGGTGCGGCCGGTCCCCGCGCTGTCCTCGGAGCCCGTGCCGGCCCGGGTGTGACGCGCGCGGTTCCCCGCGTCCCTCCGGGGTCCGCCGCGGGCCCTCAGGGGCTGTCGCGCCCATGCGGCGGGGCCGCACGCCGGACACCGTCCCGCGCCCTTCGGGGGAGCTCCCGTCACTGCCGGCCCGTCGGTACCGGACCCCAGCGCAGGCGCAGGTAGAGGGAGACCGCAGCGGCTCCCAGGAGGGCGGCGCCGGCGACGGTCCAGGGGACGGAGCGGGCCGGGGCGTCCTCCCCCCGGGCCGCCGGGACGGGGGCGGCATCCGCTTCCGGGCCGTGCGGCGGGGCGGGCCGCAGGGCGTCCAGGGAGCCCACCGGAGTCACGTGCCCGGACGCCTCGAAGCCCCAGTCCAGCAGTGCGCGGGCCTCCTCGTACACCGCGAGGCCGCCGCCCGACCGGGGGTGCATGACCGTCACCACGAGGGTGCGGCCGTCCCGGCGCGCCGCGGCCACGAGCGTGTGACCGGCGTTGCTGGTGTAGCCGTTCTTGACGCCGATCAGCCCTCGGTAGGGTGCGACGCCGTCCGCGCCGGTGAGCAGCCGGTTGGTGTTCACGATCCCGTAGGAACCGCCGTCGCGGGCCGGGAACCGCGCCTCGTGTCTGGCGCAGTACCGCGCGAACTCGCGGTTGCGCAGCCCGGCGCGGCCGAACACCGCCAGGTCGTACGCCGACGACACCTGGCCGGGTGCGTCGTAGCCGTCGGGCGACTTCACCCGGGTGTCGCGGGCGCCCAGGGCGCGGGCCTTGGCCTGCATCCGCTCGGCCGTGGCCCGCCAGCCCCCGCTGAGCGCGGCCAGGACCCGCACGGCGTCGTTGCCGGAGCTGAGGAAGACCCCGTTCCACAGGTCGGACACCCGGTACGCACGGTCCTCGGCGACCCCGACGAGGCTGCTGCCGGGGCCGATGCCCGCCAGCTCCTCCTCGCTGACCCGGTGCCGGATGCCGGCCGGCAGGACCGGCAGCACGGTGAGTGCGAACAGCGTCTTGAGCGTGCTGGCCGGCGGCAGCCGGCGGTGCGCGTCGTGCGCCGCCAGGACGTCGCCGGTGCGGGCGTCGGCGACCAGCCACGAGAGGGCGGACGGGTCCGGGACCTCGGGAGCCCCGGGGTGCGGGCGGACGTGCGTGCCGGGCCGGTACAGCAGCGCCGCGGCCGCGGCCGCCGCCCGCGGGCCGGGATCCACGCCGGCGATCGCCACGGCGGGTGCGGACGCCAGCAGATGCGCCGTGCAGAGCACACAGGTCGACACGGCAGCCCGCGAAGTAAATCCGATAGTCATATCGCAAACGTAGGAACGGCCTCCCCGGAACACCGCGCTGCCCCGGCCGGGGACCGCCCGCGAGCACCCGGATGCCGCACGCCGGCGCCGTGCCGGCCGCCCGGCCGGACGCGCCGCGGGAACGTCGTGTCGCCGGGGGCTCGCGCATCCGGCGCGGCAGCGTCTCCGGATCGGCCGGCCCCTCCCGCGACCGCGGCACGCGCCGCAGTCCCCGGGCGGCCGTCGACTCGTCCGGAGCGAGCGGCGGTTCCTCGCGGAGGGCGCGGCCGCCGGACCCCGTCGGCGAGGTGGTGCGGGAACGCCGTGCGCCGGTCGGACACGACGGGCGGATCGGCGAGCCGAGGAGAACGCGAAACGCGGGGAGGAAAGGGCGCCGACGCCCGAAAGAGGCCCTGCTGGATGTGCTGATCGCACTGCACCACCCGGCGGACGGTGTGCGGAGCCGCCGTGTGGTCGGGGTCTCCTCTAGGCTGACCCGATGTTCAGCCCCGAAGGCCCCCGCCTGCGTGAACTCGCCGTCCAGGCGCTGTCGTCCGTGGAGCGCGGCTACGACCTCCTCGCACCGAAGTTCGACCACACCCCCTTCCGCACGCCCGACTCGGTGCTCGACGCCACCGCCTCCGCACTGCGGCGGACGGGGCCCTTCGACACCGGCCTCGATCTGTGCTGCGGCACCGGCGCGGGCGTCGACGTACTGAGCCAGGTGTGCAGGGGGAGCGTCACCGGGGTCGACTTCAGCGCGGGCATGCTCTCCGTCGCGCGGCAGCGCGTCCGGCCGCCGGGGCCGCCGGTGGGCTGGGTGCGGGCGGACGCGCGGGCGCTGCCGTTCGGGCCGGTGTTCGACCTCGTGGTCAGCTTCGGCGCGTTCGGGCACTTCCTGCCCCGTGAGGTGCCGACGCTGTTCGCGCAGGTCCACTCGGTGCTGCGGCCGGGCGGACGCTTCGTCTTCCCCGTGGTCGCGCCGCCCCGGCCGGGTTCCCTCACCTACGGGATGCTGCTGGGGTTCGACGCCGTGATGCGGGTGCGCAACGCCGTCCGGCGCCCGCCGTTCGTCATGTACTACCGCACCTTCCGCTTCGGTGACGCGCGGCGCGAACTGACCCGCGCCGGATTCCGGGTGGAGCTGTGGGCACTGACCGAGTTCGGACGGCGCCGGGACGGCAGCCCGAAGGTCCGGCTGGTCGTCGCCGAGCGGACGGAGGCGTGACGGGCCGGGGACGGCCGGCGGACGGCCGCCCCGGACGGACGGCCTGGAGACCACCCGCCGCATCCGCACGGGCGCCCCGGACGAACCGCGCGTCATCGTCCCGGCCGCCTTCGACCTCGACCGGCACGTCCGCGCGGCACTGACCGCCGGGGCCGGCGGCTTCCTCCTCAAGGACGTCTCCCCCGGACAGCCGACCGCGTCCAGGCCGTCGTCGCCGCCTACGGGACGGGGCTGGTCGGCCCCGGAGCCGGTCAGAGGGCGGCCGGCACCGTGAACTCGTAGACCAGGGCGCCCTCCTGGGCCTCCATGACGAGTTCGGTGATCTCCAGCGGGCGGGCGTACTGGTCGTGCACCCGACGGGTGACCCGGACCGACGGCTTTCCCGCGACCGGCGTGATGGCGTCGCGGTGGTGCAGGGTCAGGCCCGCCCGGCGCATCCAGTCGTAGGCCCGCCCCAGTTCCGCCGCGCCGGATCCGACGCCGACGGCCCGGTCGCGGTAGCGGCCCAGTTCCTCGACCTCCGCGAGCGCCACCGCGGAAAACGATGTCACCGCCCGCAGTTCCCGCCCGTCGGCCGACGCGGACCAGTAGCGGTGCACCAGCGTCGGCCGGGCGGGGGCCGCCCCCAGGACCTCGGCGTGCCCGGGTGGCGGGGCCTCCCAGGCCAGGGTGGCCCTGGCCGCCGCGCCCCGGCCGGAGCACCGCGCGCCGAGCGGGAAGCCGGACGACGCCGGCGTCTCCACCGGCGGGCCGGGCAGCGTGGCGTGGCTGCCCCGCCGGTCGGTGACGACCAGTCCGGCCCGGCGCAGCAGTTGCAGCGCCTGCCGTACGGTCTCCCTGCTGACCTCGAAGTGCTCGGCCAACCGCCGCTCGCCGGGGAGGCGTTCGCCCGGCGGAATCGTTCTGTCGCGCAGTTCACCGAGCAGCTCCGTCGCGATCCTCCGGTAGAGCGGCTCCCCTTCGGTGGAAGGGTGGTCGTGCGGGGTGGTGCGGGCCATGCCGCGCCTCCTGTTGATGACGGTCCGTGGCCGTGCGGGCTCGTTGCGCCACCACATCTAGCATTGGTCTACACCAGCAGGGAAGAGGGGTCCGGCGGTTCGGCCGGAACCGTGCGGTCCCCTCAGATGTGCGAGCGCATCCAGCGCAGCTTGGCCGCCTCCTGGAACGCGCCTCCGCCCTCGTGGTCGTTGAAGTCGTACACCTCGATCGCCTTGTCGTCGTGCGCCCAGGCGTTGAAGGCCCCGAACACCGTCGAGGGCGGGCAGGTCTGGTCCTCCAGGGCCGCCGAGAACAGCGCGGGCGCGTTGCCGCGGGCGGCGAAGTGCACGCCGTCGAAGTAGGACAGTGTGCGCAGCGCGTCCTCGTAGCGGCCGCGGTGCGTCTTGAGGTAGGAGCCGATCTCCCGGTACGGCTGCCGGTCGGTGAGCGTGGTCGCGCGGGGGAAGTCGCAGAGGAACGGCACGTCCGGCGCGATGCCGGCCAGGTCCGGGACCAGGCCGCCGACCGCGATGGTGATGCCCCCGCCCTGGCTGGCGCCCACGGCGACCGTGCGGCTCGCGTCGGTCAGCGGGTGCGATCGCGCCGCCTCCACCGCGCGCACGGCGTCCGTGAACACCCGGCGGTAGTAGTAGTTCTCGGGGGCGTCGATGCCGCGCGTCATGAAACCGGGGTAGGCGGGAGCGCCGCCCACCGGGTCCGCCGTACCGCCGCCGGCGCCCCAGGCACTGCCCTGGCCCCGGGTGTCCATCACGAAGTGGGCCCGGCCCGTGGACGCCCACAGCAGGTGCTCGTGCGGCAGTCCGCGGCCACCGCCGTACCCGATGAACTCCACCACCAGCGGCAGCGGGGCCTCGGCGTCGGCGGGCAGGGTCAGCCAGCCCTTGACGGGGTGGCCGCCGAACCCGGCGAACGTCACGTCGAGGACCCGCACCGTGGACAGTCCCGTGTCGACCGGCTCGAAACGGGCGTCCAGGTCGTACGCGCGTGCCTCCTCGAGCGTCTTGGACCAGAACGCGTCGAAATCCTCGGGCGCGGTGGACGCGCTGCGGTACGCGCGCAGTTCGTCGAGGGGGAGGTCGAACAGGGCCATCAGGGACCGCCTTCGTGAAGAGACAGTGCGAAGCGATGACACCGTACGTGGATCACCGGCGCCATCGCCAGGGGTTTCGGGGAAAGTCCCAGGTGACGAGCGTGGAAAGCGATTGCTGTCAAGGGCGTCCGCAGGGAGCTCCGGCCCGGGCGCCGCAGCGCGTCCGGCGGTGGGGCGGGGGTGGACGGCGCGGCCGCGGGGCGCGGGGGCGTGGAGCGTCGGACGACGCCTCGGGCAGGTGCCCTCCCTTGACAGCAATACCCCCCTGGGTATTGCTGTCAAGGTGGGTGTTCCATACCCCGGGGGGTGCACCGTTCAAGAGGAGTCGCAGTCGTGTTCTTCGTCGACACCCTGGCATACGTCACCGGCGGCCTGGAGCTCGCCCGGGTGGCCGGCGCCTCCTGCCTGGTGCCGGCCGCGGCCCACCTGTCCTTCGCCCGCACCCCGGTCGCCGACGGCGACACCGTGACGGTGGACGAGGGCCTGGTGCTGTGCGCGCTCGCCACCCCCGGGCACACCCCGCCCCACACCTCCTACGTCCTGGAGGAGGACGGGAGCGGTGCGGCGGCCCCTTCGTCGCCGCCGCCGTGCTGGGCGCCTGGGACGGCGAACGCCTCGCCGCGGAGGTCTCCGGCCCCGCCTGCAACGCGTCTTCGCCGTCGTCCTGCCGGCCGTGGCCGCCCTCGTGCTCGCCGACGCGGTGACGTGGGACGGCTCCTCGGGCCGGGGGCGGCGCTCAGGCCAGCGACAGGAACAGCTTCTCCAGCCGGGCGCGCATCTGCTCCCGGTCTCCGGAAGCGGCCATGTCCGCGTCGGTCAGGCAGTGCTGCAACCCGGTGGCGATGATCGCGAAACCCGCCTTGTCCAGGGCCCGGGACGCCGCGGCCAGCTGCGTGACCACGTCCTCGCAGTCCCGTCCCTCCTCGATCATTTTGATGATCCCCGCGATCTGGCCCTGTGCCCGGCGCAGCCGGTTGACCACCGTCTTCAGTTCCTCGGCCGCCATCGTCAGCTCCACAACCCCACGCTCCCTCGTCGGTATACCCCGCCCGGTATCCTACCGAAGGGACGACCCCAACAGAGCAGAGGAAAGTCCCCCGTGGTATCCAGCACCACCCTCACGGCCCTCACCGCCGAACAGGCCGACGCCCGCCTCGACGAGCTGACCGTCATCGACGTCCGCACCCCCGGCGAATACGCCTCCGGTCACCTGCCCGGCGCCCACAACATCCCTCTCGACCACCTGGACGCGGCCCTGCCCGCCCTGAGGACCGTCGCCGGCCGCGGCGAGCTGCTCGTCGTGTGCGCCTCCGGCGCCCGCTCCGCCACCGCCTGCCGACGCCTGGCCGAGCAGGGCGTTCACGCCGCCACCCTCACCGGCGGCACCACCGAGTGGACCCGGCTCGGCCACGACACCCACCGTCCGGCCGGCGTCCGCACCCCCTGGGCGATGGACCGTCAGGTCCGCCTCACCGCCGGATCCCTCGTCCTGGCCGGGCTGCTGGCCGGACGGCGCCGGAGCGCGGCGCGCCTGCTGTCCGCAGGCGTCGCCGGCGGCCTGGTCCTCTCCGCCCTGACCGACACCTGCGGCATGGCCAGGGTTCTCGCCAAGCTCCCCCACAACCGGCCCGGGGCCGCCGATCTGGACGCCACCCTCGCCGCCCTGACCGGCTGAGCCCGCCGGGCCCGCGCCCCGCGAGGGGTTCACCCGCGGCGCGGGCGGGCCGGGACCGCCGCCTCAGCGTCCGCGGTCGGCCCTCCGTCCTTCCCCGCCGCCGAGCCCGACGGTCTCCGGGGCGCGCGGTGCGCGGGGCCCCGTCCGCGGGGACAGGGGCGAGGAAGCCGTAGCGGCCCGGAGACCGTCGGGCTCGGCGGCGGGGAGGGCTGGGCGGCGTCCTCGTCCGGGACGCCGTGCTCGCGCCGGTCGGCGGACAGGTCCCGAAACCGCTCGACGACGGGGCCCGGGCGGCGGGTCGTCGTCGGCCCGGCGGCGTTCAGGACCGGGCGAGCGGGGGCGCCCCGGTCAGCCGAAGCGCTCGATGCGGATCCGCTCCACGGGCTGACCGGCCGCCACCAGCAGCCTGGAGGCGTGCTCCGCGAAGGAGTTGGAACCGCACACATAGGCCTCCCACCCACCAGGAGGCTGCTCCGCCAGGAGCGGCGCCACATGTGCGGCCGCCATACGTCCCACGGGCACCCCCTTCGGGGCGCTGCGCGTGAACACCGGAGTGGTCTCCGCGCCGTACTCGCGTGCGTAGATCAGGTCCTCGGGCCCGCGCGCCGACACCAGCAGGCGCAGCGGCAGTCTCATGCCCCGGGCCCGGTGGTGCCGCACCATCGACATCAGCGGGACCACGCCGGAGCCGGCGCCCACCAGCAGCGCGGGCCGGTCGCCCGGCCAGGCGAAGAAACCGCTGAGCGGGCCGCGCAGCTCGACCCGGTCGCCGGGGCGGGCCACCGTGTGGAACCAGCCCGAGACCTCGCCGCCCTCGACACGGTCCAGGGTCAGCTCGATGTGCCCGGAGTCGTCCGGCGCCGACGCGATCGAGTAGTGGCGCTGGGCCACGTAACCGTCCTCGGCGGTCAGCCGCAGCAGCAGATGCTGGCCGGGCACATGGCCCGGCCAGCCGGGCACCGCGAACCGGAAGGTCGTCGCCCGCGGGGTCTCGCGGCGGATCTCCGTCAGGGTCGCCGTCCGCCACACGGACGCGGTCCGTTCGCTCACGCCGATCCGTCCGGGCACCGCGAACCGCGTCGGCGGGGTGAAGCGCTCCGGTGCGTCCGGTGACGTCCGTGCCACAGGTGTCGTTCGCTCAGTCACCGGAGTACCGCTGCTCCTCCCAGGGATTGCCGCGCGCGTGGTAGCCGTTGCCCTCCCAGAAACCCGGCTCGTCGTGGTCGAGGAGCCGCAGTCCCGCGATCCACTTGGCGCTCTTCCAGAAGTACAGGTGCGGCACGATCAGCCGCGCCGGACCGCCGTGCTCGGGAGGCAGCGGACGCCCGTCGTACTCCCAGGCGATCCAGGCCCGGCCGCCGGTCACGTCCGCGAGCGGCAGGCTGGTGGTGTAGCCGGTGTGCGCATAGGCGACCACGTGTGTGGCTGATTCACGGGGCCGGACCATGTGGAGGAACGCGTCCAGCGAGACGCCGCCGAACCGCACCCCGAACTTCGACCAGCTCGTCACACAGTGGATGGCCCCCTCGTACGCCGAGGGCGGCAGCGCGTGCGCCTGCTCCCAGTCCCAGGTGCGGGGCTCCGCCACCAGCCCGTCGATCCGGAAGGTCCAGTCGGCGGGCGTGAGGTCGGGCGTGACCTCGGCGGACAGGACTGGCCATTCGTCGCCCGCGTCGTACTGCCCCGGCGGCAGGCCGGGGTCGTGCACGCGAGGGCGGCCGGTGAAGCCTCGGGTGATGTTCACGTGATCGGCGATTCCGTTGCGACTGGTGCTCGAGCTTTTCCGTGCTCAACCGTACGTGGTGTCCGCAGCCGACGCGGTCCCGGGCCGGTCACGGCCCCCGTGGGCCGGTCCGCGCGGGAGCCGGACCACGCGTTGCGGTGCTCCGGTCGCCCGGCGGCTTACCGCCGTCCCGTCCGGCGCGCGGTGGGCGACCGGGGCGACGGCCTGACGGCCTCCGTTCGTCGCCGGCCGCCCGGGCGGTGTGCGCGTCGCCGGCGCCGGCTCGGGGTGGGTACGCCCGGCCGGCACGCGGGCACGGCGGGTGAGGACCGTCGTCCCGGGCCGGCCGGTCCCCGGCCCCCGCCGCGTTCGCCCGCGCGCTTTCCCGCGCGGTCCCGGATCCCGAAAGCGCCGTACGGCGGCGGTGATCGTCGGGTAATGTGGCCTCCCGGCTGCGAACCCCTCCAGCCGTAGGACATCCAGGAGGTGAGACCCATTACCGCTGTGTCAGGTCGGGTGCTCTCACCTCGAAGCGACGCGGACCACCGGCAGTAGGTGGCCGCGAGAGCGCCCTTCGGTTCCCGAAAGGCCCAGGCTCTTGTCGCACACGCCGTCCCCGTCCCCCTCTTCCTCCGCCGTCCCGCCGCCCCCGTCCCGGGATGCCGTCGTGACCGCCCTCCGCACCGCCGGTTGCGTCTTCGCCGAGGACGAGGCCGAGTTGATTCTCGCCGCCGCGCCCACCCCCCAGGACATCGCCCCGATGGTCGAGCGCCGGGCGGCCGGACTGCCCCTCGAACTCGTCGTCGGCTGGGCCGAGTTCCACGGCCGGCGCATCAGCGTGGAACCCGGTGTCTTCGTGCCCCGCCGCCGCACCGAGTTCCTCGTCGAACAGGCGATCGCCCAGGCGCCGGACGCGTCCGTCGTCGTGGACCTGTGCTGCGGCTCCGGCGCCGTCGGCGCGGCCCTGGCCACCGCGCTCGGCGCGGTCGAACTGCACGCCGCCGACATCGACCCGGCCGCCGTGCGCTGCGCCCGCCGCAACGTCGCCGCACTCGGCGGACGGGTCCACACCGGCGACCTGTTCGAGGCGCTCCCCGGCGCGCTGCGGGGCCGCGTCGACGTCCTCGCGGCCAATGTGCCGTACGTGCCCAGCGACGAGATCGGTCTGCTGCCCCCGGAGGCCCGCGACCACGAGCCCCTCGTCGCGCTCGACGGCGGCGCGGACGGCCTCGACGTGCTGCGCAGGGTCGCCGCCGGGGCGTCCGGATGGCTCGCGCCGGGCGGCTGCCTGCTGGTGGAGACCAGCAGCCGGCAGGCCCCCGCCGCCGTCGACGCCTTCACCGCCGCCGGCCTGCGGACGCGCCTGGCCGCCTCCGACGAGTGGTACGCCCATGTCGTGATCGGGACGCTGCCGTCGTAGGGCCGCTCAGCGGGCCGGCGCCGTCGCACGGGCGATGAGCAGGGCCACGTCGTCGAAGTTGTCGGGCTCGTGCAGGGTGCGCAGGAGCAGGTCGCAGAGCTCCTCCAGGGAGTCGCCGGGACGGTCCAGCAGGGCCAGCAGCCGGTCCAGGCGCTCGTCCAGCGGATCCCGGCGCGTCTCGACGAGACCGTCGGTGTAGAGCACCAGCAGGTCGTCCGGCTCCAGTTCGACGGTGGTCGTGGAGAAGGCGACCCCGCCCACCCCCAGCGGCACGCCGGTGGGCAGGTCGAGCAGTTCGGGGGCGTGACCGGCCCGTACCCTCGCCGGCGGCAGGTGCCCGGCGTTGGCGATTGCGCACCGCCGCTCGTGGGGATCGTGGACGGCGTAGACACAGGTGGCGATCGCCTGGTCCAGGCCGCCGGTGATCCGGTCCAGGTGCTCCAGGAGGACGGCCGGATCGAGGCCGAGGGAGGCGAGGGTGTGGGTCGCCGTGCGCAGCCGGCCCATGGCGGCCGCCGCGGGGATGCCGCTGCCCATCACGTCCCCCACGACGAGGGCCGTCCTGCCGTCCTCCAGCGGGATCACGTCGAACCAGTCGCCGCCGACCTCGCTGGTGGCGCCCGCCGGCTGGTAGCGGGAGGCGACCTCGAGGCCGCCCGTGACGGGTGGATGGCTCGGCAGCAGGCTGCGCTGCAGGGTGAGGGCGGTGTCGCGGGCGTTCTGGTACCAGCGGGCGTTGTCGATCTGCACGGCCGCGCGGGAGGCCAGCTCTCGTGCGAGCAGCAGATCGTCCTCGTCGAACGGCGCGGGATTGCGCATGCGCATGAGGTCGAGGGCGCCCAGCACCTCCCCGCGCGCGATCAGCGGCACGGCCAGGTACGAGTGGACACCCGCCCGGGCCAGCAGCGCGGCCGCCTCCGGGGAACGGGCGATCCGCGCCAGGTCCTCGTCCTTCACCCGCGGCACCATCACCGGCAGCCCGGTGCGCACGCACTCGGTGATCATTCGGTCCGGCGCGTACCGGGTCACCCGGCCCGGCGGATCGGCCGCCGCCAGTACCTCGGCCGCGTCCACCCCGCGCACCGCCAGCGCCCGGATCACCGCCGGCTCGGTGGGGCCGAGGGTGCTGCGGCGGCCGCGCACCACCGCGTCCAGCAGATCCACCGCCGCCGCGTCGGCCAGCTCCGGCACGGCCACGTCGGCGAGCTCGCCGGTCGTACGGTCCAGGTCCAGGGTGGTGCCGATCCGGGTGGTGGCGTCGGCGATCACGGCGAGTCGCCGCCGCGCGGTCTCGGCCTCGGCGTTCGCCCGGTACTGCTCGGTGACGTCCACCACCGACACGGCCACGCCCAGTACCGTGCCGAGCGCGTTCTCCAGGCGGTACAGCGAGAACGACCAGATGTGGTCCTCGTCCGGATCGGCCGGGGTGCGGCCGGTCATGGACCGGTCGACGACGGGCCGGCCGGTGTCGAGGACCTCGCGCGCGGCGGCCTCGAGCGCCTCGGTGCCGACCAGCGGCAGCACGTCCCGGACCCTGCGGCCCAGGTGCTCCTCGGCCGGGACGCCGTTCATCCGCTCCAGCGCCGGATTCACCGAGACGTAGCGCAGACCGGTGTCCAGCACGGCCAGTCCCAGGGGGGACTGGGCGACGATCCGGGTGGACAGGGCCACGTCCTGCTCCAGCCGGCGCGCCGTCGACTGGTCCACCGCGAGACCGAGGGCGTAGACGTCCCCCCGGTCGTCCAGCAGCCGCATGTTGCGGAACTCCACCAACCGGGTGGCGCCGTCCTTGCGCCGGATGGGGAAGGCCCCGGCCCAGCTCCGTCCGGTGCGCATGACGTCGGCGAACAGCTTCACCACGAGGTCCAGGTGCTGCTCGTGCACCATGATCCGGGCGGCGTACTGGCCCAGCGCCTCCTGGGCTCCGTACCCGAACAACTCCTCGGCCTGAGGGCTCCACAGCACGATCCGCCCCTCGGTGTCCAGCACCACCGAGGCCACCCGCAGCACGTCGAGCAGCCCGCTGGGGCGCACCGGCCCGTCGCCGTCGGCCGGGGGTGACCCCGCTGCACTCATCGCACGCCCCGCCTTCACCGATTCCCACGGCACGTCCGCACCGCGCCGACACCCCTTGTTCTACCGCGCGAGGCCCATTTTCCGCCGCTCCTGCCGTCCGGTGCCAGCTTCTCCCACTCTCGGGCCGAGCGCCCCGCGAAACCGTCACCGCGGCAGGGCGCGCGAGTAGTGCTCTTCGACGGGCGGTGCTTTGCTGGGTGGAGGGCGGGGACGGCGTGGGCCACGAGAGGAGCGATCACGATGGGCAGCGAGCGACCGCACCCGGAGTCCGTCTCGGTCGAGATCAGCGGATGCAGCAAGGACGACGCCCGGATCGTGTTCGACACGCTGTGCGCGTGCTTCACGTCCGACCGGTGCTCCGACGACGTACCGGAGGAGTTCTCCGAGACCCGCCCGACGGTGTGGCTCGGCACCTTCGACGTCGCCGACGCGCACGAGGGCGCCCGGCCCGATGCCCGGCTGGCCTCGTCGGTCGACGCCGACGCGCACGGCGGCTACTGGGCGATCGACCGGTTCCGCACGACCCTGGGCTCCCTGTTCACGGTGCACGACCTGAGCACGGTCCCCGGCGACCAGGAGAAGGAGCTGCACGTACGCATCGAAAGCCGGTGACGCCCCCGGCCCCGTGTGCCCTCCGTCTCTTATGCAACTAGTTGCATAAGGCGGTGCGCGTGCCTTACAACTACAGGCACCACACCGCGCACGGAGGGCCCGATGAGCCGTTACCCCCACCTGCTGACCCCCCTCGACCTGGGCTTCACCACCCTGCCCAACCGGGTCCTCATGGGCTCCATGCACGTGGGCCTGGAGGAGGCCGAGGGCGGCTTCTCCCGCATGGCCGAGTTCTACGCCGCCCGCGCCCGCGGCGGGGTCGGCCTCATCGTCACCGGCGGCATCGCCCCCAACGACGAGGGGCGGCCCTACGAGGGCGGAGCGAAGCTCACCACCGAGGCCGAGGCCGAGCAGCACCGGACCGTCACCGACGCGGTGCACCGCGAGGGCGGGCGCATCGCGATGCAGATCCTGCACTTCGGCCGGTACGCCTACCACCGGGACCTGGTCGCCCCCAGCCCCGTCCAGGCGCCGATCAGCCCCTTCCCGCCCCGCGAGCTGACCGACGCCGAGGTCGAGCGCACCGTCGACGACTACGCCCGCGCCGCCCGCCTCGCCCGGCGGGCCGGCTACGACGGTGTCGAGATCATGGGCTCCGAGGGCTACCTGATCAACGAGTTCATCGTCACGCGGACCAACCACCGCACCGACCGCTGGGGCGGCTCCTACGAGAACCGCATGCGCTTCCCCGTCGAGATCGTCCGCCGGGTGCGTGAGGCGGTCGGCGAGGACTTCATCGTCGTCTACCGGCTCTCCATGCTCGACCTGGTGCCCGGCGGCTCCACCCTGGACGAGGTGATCACCCTCGCCAAGGCCGTCGAGGCCGCCGGGGCGACGATCATCAACACCGGCATCGGCTGGCACGAGGCCCGCATCCCCACCATCGCCACCTCCGTCCCCCGCGGCGCGTACACCTGGGTGACCAGGCGCCTCATGGGCGAGGTGACGGTCCCGCTGGTCACCACCAACCGCATCAACACCCCCGAACTCGCCGAGCAGTTGCTCGCGGAGGGCTGCGCGGACATGGTGTCGATGGCCCGCCCGATGCTCGCCGACCCCGACTTCGTCGCCAAGGCCGCCGACGGCCGCCCCGAGGCGATCAACACCTGCATCGGCTGCAACCAGGCCTGTCTCGACCACACCTTCAGCGGGCAGATCACCTCCTGCCTGGTCAACCCGCGCGCCTGCCACGAGACCGAGCTCGTGCTGTCCCCGACCCGCCGCCGCAAGCGCGTCGCGGTCGTCGGCGCCGGCCCGGCCGGCCTCGCCTGCGCGGTGAGCGCCGCCGAACGCGGCCACCACGTCACCCTGTTCGACGCCGCGAGCGAGATCGGCGGCCAGCTCAACGTGGCCCGCAAGGTCCCCGGCAAGCAGGAGTTCGACGAGACCCTGCGCTACTTCCGCACCCGACTCGCCGAACTGGCCGTCGACGTACGCCTCGACACGCGCGCCACCGCCGACGACGTGGCCGGCCACGACGAGGTCGTCGTCGCCACCGGTGTCATCCCGCGCGTCCCCGACATCCCCGGCGTCGACCACAGGAGCGTCCTCGGCTACCTCGACGTGCTCCGCGACGGCGCCCCCGTCGGAGACCGGGTCGCGATCCTCGGCGCGGGCGGCATCGGCTTCGACGTCGCCGAGTTCCTCACCGACGGCGGCGACAAGGCGCACGAGAACCCCGAGGCGTACTTCCGCCAGTGGGGCGTCGACCTCGACTACCGCGCCCCCGGCGGCCTCGCCGCACCCCAGCGCCCCGCCCCGCCGCGCACCGTCCACCTGCTGCAGCGCAAGACCTCCAAGGTCGGCGCCGGCCTCGGCAGGACCACCGGCTGGATCCACCGCACCGAACTCAAGCACCGCGGCGTCACCATGGTCCCGGGCGTGCGCTACGACCGGATCGACGACGCCGGACTGCACGTCACCGTCGACGGCGAGAGCACCGTCCTGGAGGTCGACACGGTCGTCCTGTGCACCGGCCAGGAGCCGCGTCGCGACCTGTACGAGGAACTGGTCGCCGCCGGACGGCCCGTCCACCTGATCGGCGGCGCCGACGTGGCCGCCGAGCTGGACGCCAAGCGCGCCATCAAGCAGGGCACCGAGCTGGCGGCGGCGCTGTAGGCCGGGC
The DNA here is from genome assembly GCF_055633275.1 of Streptomyces sp. 12E. NCBI lineage: Bacteria > Bacillati > Actinomycetota > Actinomycetes > Kitasatosporales > Streptomycetaceae > Streptomyces > Streptomyces sp. 12E. The sequence continues at coordinate 6,617,610 of NZ_JBVNCJ010000001.1, forward strand.
GCGGCCCGTCCCTAGGATGAGCTCATGTCACTCCCGCACGCGATCCTCACCGCCCTGCTCGAGAAGCCGTCCTCGGGGCTGGAGCTGACCCGCCGGTTCGACCGGTCGATCGGCTACTTCTGGTCCGCGACGCACCAGCAGATCTATCGCGAGCTGGGGAAGCTGGAGGCCGAGGGCCTGATCCGGGTCCTCCCCTCCGAGCAGCCGGCCCGGGGGCAGAAGAAGGCGTACGAGGTCCTGCCGGCGGGGCGCGCGGAACTGGCCCGCTGGACCTCCGCGTCCCAGGACCCCAAGCCGCACCGCGACGCGATGCTGCTGCGGCTGAGGGCGGCGGCCGTGGTCGGCACCGCGGGCCTGGCGGCCGATCTGCGGCGCCACCGGGAGCTGCACGAGCGTCAGCTGGCGGAGTACCGGGAGATCGAGCGGCGCGACTTCCCGCCGGGCAGGGACGGACCGGAGGACCGGCTGCGGCATCTGGTGCTGCGCGCCGGCATCGACCTGGAGACCTTCTGGACCCGGTGGCTCGACCACGCGCTGGCGGAGTTCGCCCGGCTGCCGGATGCCGGCGGACCTGAGGACCCCACCGTACGGAAGGCGTGACACCGCGAGGGGTCGGCGCCGGCCGCCCGCCCGGGGCGCTTCGGGCGTGCCCGCGGCCGGCGCCGGGTCCAGGGGGGCGTCGTCCGGATCGGGCCGGGGGCGCGGGGTCCGGCACCGCCCGGCGCCGGCCCGATCCGGACGGCACCCCTAGAAGTGGCGCGGGGCGTTGCGGCGGCGCAGGTACCAGGCCGTGGCGGCGATCCCCGTGCCGACCAGTGCGCTGCCCGCCACCAGCGTGAGCGTGCCGTAGTCCGTCGAGCTGCCGCCGATGCCGCCCATCACCCCGAGGGACGGGGAGGCCGACGGGGCGGGAGCCGTGGAGACGACGACGGACTGCGTGCCCGCAGTGCTGCCGTTCGAGCAGATCACGATCACCGTGTAGGTGCCCGGACCGACGTTGGACCAGGCGGCGGACTGTCCCGAAGCGCTTCCCGCGAGCGCCACCTGACGGCCCTGCGAGAAGCTCGTCTGGCTGCTGGTGAGCAGCGAGGCGGTGCCCCAGTGGCCGTTGACCTGGGTGCACGCACCGGTGCTCACCGAGACCGTCGACCCGGTGGTGCTGACGGAGATCCCGGCCGCGGCGGCCGGCCCGGCCAGGGTCAGCGCGAGCACGGCGGCGGCGGCCGCGGTCGGACCGGAACGGAGCAGTGGCTTCGAGTTGCGCATGTCGGCTGCCTTCCGGCGGCACGGCCGGCGGTACATCCCTTGTTCCGCCTGGGTCGGGGAGCGCCCGTGCTGCCACGAGGCAAGCCAACGGGCCGCCGGACCGGCGCGCACTCCGGCGGCATCCGGGCAGGTGACGGCTTCCTCCGGGCGGCCGACCCCGGGCGTCGGGTCAGCGTCCGGCGCCCGTCGTCACCGTGCGCTCCGCCGAGAAGCCGCCCCAGGTCCCGTCCGGCAGCATCGCCCGGATCCGCACCCGGTGGGCGACCCCGGCCTCCCGGCCGGCGTAGAAGCGGTACGTCGCCCGGTCGCGCGGTGCGTCACCGCCCTGGACGAGCGAGGTGGCGACACGGCCGTCCAGGTGCACCTCGTACTCGGTGACCACCCCGTCGACGCGCGGCGGCACCCAGTGGAGGACGATGTGGTGCGCGCCGTCGGACCACTCACTCGTGGCCCGGAAACCGGTGGGAGCGCCGGCCGGGCCGTCCGCGCCGCCCGCGGTGGTGAGGCGGACGGCGGCGCCGGCGGGGGAGAGGTTGCCGGCCGCGTCCCGGGCCCGGACCGTGAAGGAGTAGCGGGTGCCCGGCCGCAGCCCCGTCACCACGGTGGCCGTCTGGTTCCCGCCCACACTGTGGATCTTCGTTCCGCCCTGGTGGACGTCGTACGACACCACACCCCGGTCGTCCTTCGCGGCGGACCACGACAACTGGGCGGCGCGGCTCCCGGCAGCCCGTCCGTGAAGTTCCGCCGGACGGGTGGGGGCGGTGTCGTCGGCCGTGGTCGCCCCGGGCGTCGTCGCCCTGACCTCCCGGCTGCGCGGCCCGAGCCGTCCGTCCGTGTCCCGGACCCGCACCGTGAACACATGGGTGGTCGCGGGCCGGAGTCCGGTGACGTCCACCATGTGTTCGGCACCGGGTACTTCCTTCACCCTTGTGGTGCCCCGGTACACCTCATAGCGGCTCACCTCGGTGCCGGCGACCGTGTTCCACATGACGTGCACGCTGGTGGCGCTGCCCGCCTCGGCCGTCACACCGGTCGGTGCTCCGGGCGGCCGTTCGTCACCGGCGCCGTCGTCCGGTTCTCCCCATCGGCAGGAGGCGAGCAGCAGGAGAGCCCCGCCGAGCGCGAGAAGGCGGCGCGGGGACACGGCTGGGGGAACGCCACGCACGACTCTGCCTCCCGGGGCGGCACACGGGAACAAGGACAATGGTCCGTACCAATATGGTCGGGGTGGCGGGTCGCATCAAGAGGGCGGGGGAGCGTGTGCGTCACGTGTGCTGAAGCCCGGACGGGCCGAACCTCCCCTCGAAGAAGGGGAGTCCGGGCCCGTGGCGCGGATCGCCGTCGTCGCGGGTCCCGCGCCGGCGCGGGCGGCCGGACGGCCCGGGTCGACCCGGACCCGGGCCCCGGCCCCCGGGTCGTGGCCGCTGGTGCGATCGTGCGCTGTCCGGCCCTGTCGGGGCCGTTACGCCGCTGAATCGGGACGAAATGGTGCAAAGTTCCGCTGAGTGTGCGCCCGTGACCCCGACGAGAGGCTCCCCTTGATCGTGTCCCGTGTCCAGTCGCTCACCCTGGCCATGGCCGGTGTCGCCCTGCTGACCCCCTCGCCTCCCTCCACCATCGCACCCCAGCTCCGTACCGAACCGGTCGTACGGCGCACGGACCCGGTCCCCGCCGTTCCGTCGGCCGAGGTGCGCACCGAACCGCCCGTACGGCGCACGGACCCGGTTCCCGCCGCCCCGTCGGCCGAGGTGCGCACCGAACCGCCCGTACGGCGCACGGACCCGGTTCCCGCCGTTCCGTCGGCCGAGGTGCGCACCGAACCGCCCGTACGGCGCACGGACCCCGTCTCCGCCGCCGACCTGCTGGCCAAGGTGCGCGCCTGCGCACCCGTCTCCCACGGCCGCTACCGCGAGGACCGCGGCGCCGAGGCCACCGTCCCGGTGTGCGCAACCCACGACGCCGTGTTCTGGAAGGCCGACATGGACATCGACTGCGACGGCCGCCCCGGCCCGCGCTGCAACGCCCGCACCGACCCGTACTTCTCCGCCTCCACGGCCTTCACCCAGTCCGACGGCCGCCCGCTGAGCTCCGAGGAGACCCCCTACGTGGTGGTGCCCGCGCCCAGCGCCGTGTGGAACCACCGGTCCCACGGCGTGCGCGGCGGATCGGTGGTGGCGGTGGTGTACCGCGACCGGGTGCGGTACGCGGTCGTCGGCGACACCGGCCCCGCCGACATCATCGGCGAGGCCTCCTACGCCACGGCCGAGTCGCTCGGCATCGACCCCGACCCGCTCGTCGGCGGCACGCCCTCCGGCGTCACCTACATCGTGTTCAAGAACAGCCGGGTGACCCCCATCGAGGACCACCGGGCCGCGGTGACGGCGGGGGAGCGGCTGGCCCGGCGGTTCGTGGACGCCGACGACTGAACCGGCCGGGCGCCGCCCTCCTCACACCTTCCGGTACGTGTACGCCTCGACGGCCGCCGCCTCCACCGCGGCCAGGTCCGCCCCCGTGGAGGCCGTGACCACCGCGGCCACCGCGCCCTCCACGAACGGCGCGTCCACCAGTCTGGTCCGCTCGGGGAGTTCGTCGCCCTCGGCGAGCAGAGCCTTCACGGTGAGCACCGCGCTGCCCAGATCGGTCAGCACGGCCACCCCCGCCCCGCGGTCGACGGACGCGGCCGCCGCGGCGATCAGCTCGGCGCTCGTGCCGAGCCCACCGCCCTCGGTGCCGCCCGCCGGCGCGACGGGAACCGCTCCGCCGGCGCCCGCCAGACCCTGCGCCAGCTCCGCCACCGACGCGGCCACCGCCGCGCTGTGCGACACCAGCACGATCCCCACCAGCTTCTCGTCACTCACCGCCGGCCTCCGTGTCCGCCGCGGCCGCCACGAGTCCGGCGATCAGCAGTGCCGCCGACGTGGCTCCCGGATCCTGGTGCCCGATGCTGCGCTCGCCCAGATAACTGGCCCTGCCCTTGCGCGCCCGCAACGGCGTCGTCGCCACGGCGCCCTCCTCGGCGGCGTCGCGCGCGGCGGCGAAGGAGTCGCCGAGGGCGTCCACCGCGGGCGTCAGCGCGTCGATCATCGTCTTGTCGCCCGGTGCGGCACCGCCGAGCTGTCGCACCGCGTCCACCCCGGCGCGCAGCGCCTCGGCCAGTTGCCGCTCGTCCACCTCGGCGGCGTCCCCGAGCGCCTTGCCGGTGCGGCGCAGCAGCGTCCCGTACAGCGGACCGGACGCACCGCCCACCGTCGAGACGAGCAGCCGTCCGGCCTGGACCAGCACCGCCCCGGGCGTGGTGGGCGGCTCCTTCTCCAGCGCGTCCCTCACCGCCCGGAACCCGCGCTGGAGATTACTGCCGTGGTCCGCGTCCCCGATCGGCGAGTCGAGGGCGGTGAGCCGCTCCGCCTCGCGGTCCACGGACGCGGCGGTGGCCGTCATCCAACGGCGGAAGAAGTCGGCGTCGAGCACGGGAACTCCTTGCGTGGTAGGTACTCCTGAACCGAACCATGGCACCGGCGTGCCTCACATGCCCCAGCGCAGTCCCGGAGTCCGCACCGGCGCGTCCCACAGCCGCAGCAGCTCCTCGTCGATCTGGCACAGGGTGACCGAGGCGCCCGCCATGTCGAGGGAGGTGACGTAGTTGCCGACCAGGACACGGGCCACGGGGACCCCGCGTTCGCCGAGCACCCGCTGCACCTCGGCGTTGAAGCCGTACAGCTCCAGCAGCGGGGTGGCGCCCATGCCGTTGACCAGGACCAGGACGGGGTTGCGCGGTGTGAGGTCCTCCAGGATCGCGTCGAGGGCGACCTCGGCGATCTCGGCGGACGTCATCATCGGCCGCCGCTCCCGGCCCGGCTCGCCGTGGATGCCGATGCCCAGCTCCAGCTCACCGGAGGGAAGGTCGAAGGTGGGGCTGCCCTTGGCCGGCGTGGTGCAGGCGCTCAGCGCCACACCGAAGCTGCGGGAGTTCTCGTTCACCTGCCGGGCGATCGCCTCCACCCGCTCCAGCGGCTGTCCCTCGTCCGCCGCCGCGCCCGCGATCTTCTCCACGAACAGGGTCGCCCCCGTGCCCCGCCGGCCGGCCGTGTACAGGCTGTCGGTCACCGCCACGTCGTCGTCGACCAGCACCTTCGCGACCTGGATGCCCTCGTCCTCGGCCAGCTCGGCGGCCATGTCGAAGTTGAGCACGTCACCGGTGTAGTTCTTCACGATGAACAGCACCCCGGCCCCGCTGTCCACGGCCGCCGCGGCCCGCACCATCTGGTCGGGCACCGGGGAGGTGAACACCTCGCCGGGACAGGCCGCCGACAGCATCCCCGGCCCCACGAACCCGCCGTGCAGCGGCTCGTGCCCCGACCCCCCGCCGGACACCAGGCCCACCTTCCCGGCCACGGGCGCGTCCTTGCGTACGATCACCCGGTTCTCCACGTCCACCGCAAGCTCGGGATGGGCTGCCGCCATTCCCCGCAACGCGTCCGCGACCACGGTCTCCGGGACGTTGATGAGCATCCTCATGGGTACCTCCTGGGAAGGTTAGCAGGTAGTGCTTCAACCTGTGTTTTCGCTGGTCAAAGTAGGTGAAGAAAGTTTTCGATCTTGACGGTTCGCAGCGGCCTGAAGCGGGTTCCGGCGGTACTGATGCTGACTCGATGCTGATTTAGGTGATGGGGCGTCGGGTGGGTCGGATGGTCGGGCGGGACGGGGACGGAGTGCCGCTGTCGGCAGTATCGGCCTTGCGGCAGCGAAGGTCACGTGCGGGAACGTCTCGGGCGCGCCCTGGTCCCTGCATGTGTCCGGGAACGGTTTTCGGCACCCGTTCCTGACCGGTGTCATCGGTCCTGTGCCGCCGGTACGCCTGTCCGTGGAGGCCACCTGTTGTTCTGTGGAGGGTGTGAAGGACGAGAGTCGGCTGGACGCTTGCGATGAGCAGCTACCCCGAGAGGTTGACGGCGAGCGCCTGTCCCGGCTCTTCCCGCACTCGTCCGCCGGTGGGCTCCCGGGAGAGGGCGTCGCTCCGATGCAGCTCCGGCGGGACGGTGAAGGCGGCCTGGCGCACGTGATCGAGCCCCTGCCGGCACAAGGAGCTGGTGCTCAATGCCGACATCAGGTCTCGGTGGCCGGGATGGAGCTGCTGGGCATCCGGCTGCGTGCGGCGCCGACCTCGTTCGAGACTGCCGTCCGTCACGGACTGGAGTTTCCCTCCGGCGTGGACACGGAGACCGCCACGTGGCGGCAGACCCGTGAGGCCGCGCGCTTCCGGCCCTACTGTGCTTGTGAGTGGCAGACCGGTTCCGAGGGGCTGTTCCGGGTGTCGGTGGCGGCGCAGCCGGGAGAGTGACGGCCTGGCAGGGGACGCGGACGGTCACCTCCCTACGAGGCGGCCGTCGCGCATGTCGATCGTCCGGTCCGCGAAGTGGCGCACGACCGCCTGGTCGTGGCAGATGAACAGGTATGCGAGCCCCAGTTCCTCCTGGAGGTCGGCGAGCAGGTTGAGGACGCCGGCCCGGACGGACGGGTCGAGGGCGGAGACCGGTTCGTCGAGGACGAGGAGCCGGGGTTCGGACGCCAGCGCCCGTGCGATGCCCGCGCGTTGGCACTGTCCGCCGGACAGCTCGTGCGGGAAGCGGTCTCCGTGGGCGGTGTCCAGGCCGACCCGGTCCAGGAGCTCGGCGACCCGGGCGGGGCCGGCCGCGTCGTCCCAGCGGCCCTGGACGCGCAGGGGTTCCGCCACCGCGTCCCGGATGCGGTGGCGGGGGCTGAGCGAGCCGTACGGGTCCTGGAAGACCGGCTGCAGCCGGGGGCGGAGCGGGCGCAGTTCGCGTTCGGTGAGCGCGGTCAGCTCCCGTCCCTCGAAACGGACCTCGCCGGCGTCCGGGCGTCGCAGCTGGAGCACGGCGGTGGCCGTGGAGGACTTGCCGCAGCCCGACGGGCCGTTGAGGGCGAGGGTCTCGCCCGTCTCCAGGGTGAAGGAGACGTGGTCCACGGCGGTGACCTGGCCGTAGCGGACGACCAGGTCGCGGACGTCCAGCAGGGGGTCGTCCGCGGCGCGGCGCGGCGCGGGGATCACGGGGGTGCTCATGCGGACCGCTCCAGGAACAACTCGGTCGCCGGGTGGGGTACGTCCTCCCGGCGGTGACAGGAGACCTCACGGCCGTCGCCGGCCGTCCGGGGCCGAGGCTCCTCGCGCCGGCAGCGGTCGTCGGCCAGCGGGCAGCGGGGCGCGAAGGCGCAGCCGGGCGGGAGGCGGTCGAAGGCGGGCGGGGCGCCGGGGATGGTGGGAAGACGCCGACGGCCGCCGTGCCCACCGGGTCCGTCCGGCGGCAGCGACGCCAGCAGCCCCGCCGTGTACGGCGCCGCGGGGCGGTCCAGCACGCGTCGGGCCGGGCCCTGTTCGACCTGGCGTCCGGCGTACATCACGAGTACGCGGTCGGCGTGGTCGCGGACCGTTCCCAGGTCGTGCGTGACCAGGACGAGGGCGGCGCCCACCGCCTCGCGCTGCTCGCCGAGGACCCGCAGCACCTGCTCCTGGAGGTCCGGGTCCAGCGCGGTCGTCGGCTCGTCGGCGATCAGCAGGTCCGGCTCGTTGATCGTGGCCATGGCGATGACGGCGCGCTGGCGCATCCCACCGGAGTACTCGTGCGGATACGCCCGCGCCTTGCGTGCGGCGTCCGCGATGCCCACGCGGTCGAGCGCGGCGACCGCCCGCGCACGGGCCTCCGTGCGCGAGACCCGTGCCACCGACCGTACGGCGGCGGCGAGTTGGTCGCCCACGGGATGCACGGGGGAGAGCGCGGAGAGCGCGTCCTGCGGAACGAGGGCCGTGCGGCGGCCGCGCAGGGCGGTGCGGGCCGCGGCCGGGGCGCCCACGAGTTCGTCGTACGAGCCCGGGCTGCGGCACAGCCGCACACTCCCCGTCACGCGGGCGTCCCGGGGGGCCGCGCCCAGCAGCGCGCGTGCCGTGAGGGACTTGCCCGCGCCCGACTCGCCGACCACGGCGAGGACCTCACGGGCGTGGACGTCGAAGGTCAGTCCGCTGACGACCGGGACCCCGTGCAGGGAGATGCCGAGACCGCGTACCGAGAGGAGGGCGTCGGTGTCAGGTGGTGCTGCCGTCAAGGGAGTCCTCCTTCCGGGAGGGGTGGGGAGCGGGCCGGGTGGTGCGGCCGGTTGCCGTACGGCGGGTGCGCGGGACGGTGCGCCCCTGTGTGTACGCCGCGCCCGCCACGGCGAGACCGGCCAGCAGAGCGAGGGCGACCGCCGGGGAGAGCGCCGCCCACGGGGCCCGCTCCACGTACGCGCGGGACTCCTCGAGCAGCAGGCCCCATTCGGGGGCGGGTGGCTGGGCGCCGAGTCCCAGGAAGCCAAGGGAGGCGAGGGCGAGGGCGATGCCGGGGAGGCGGAGGACCGCGTGCCGGGCGACGGGGCCGGCCACCGACGGCAGGACGTGGCGGGTCAGGATCCACCACGGGGTGGCGCCGATGGCACGCTGGGCGGTCAGGAACGCCGAGGCGCGCACCTCCTGCACCAGGGCCGCCGCGTGTGCGGACAACGGGGGCCAGGAGACCAGCGCGACCGCGAGGGCGGCGCCGCCCGTACCGGGGCCCACGGCCGCCGCGACCAGGATGCCGACGATCACCGGTGGCAGCGCGTTGGCGATGTCGGAGGCCCCGGCGGCCACCCGCGGCAGGAATCCGAGGGCCAGCGCGAGCAGCAGGCTCGCGAGGCACACGGCGACTGCCGTGCCGACCGTCGTGGTCGCGCCGTGCCCGAGGCGGGCCAGGACGTCCCGGCCGAGCCCGTCGGTGCCGAGCGGATGCGTCCACGACGGGGACAGCAGGCGGGCCGTCGTGTCCACGGTGTACGGGTCGCGCAGCAGTCCCCAGCCGATGGCGGCCACCAGGACGGCGCCCAGTGCCGCGGGGACCGCCGGGTGCGCGCGCACCGGGCGCGGCGCGGGCAGCGTCAGGCCCGCGTCGCGCAGCGCCGGGCCGAGCAGACGGCGCCGTACGAGTGCGGCCAGCGCGCCCGCGGCCAGTCCCAGCACCAGCAGGGCGAGGACGGAGCCCTGGAGCAATGGCAGGTCCTGGGACTTCGCCGCACCGAGCGCCGTACGGCCGCTGCCGGGTACCGCGAACACCGTCTCCACGGCGACCGCCCCGCCGGTCAGGCCGACGGCCACCATGCCGAACTGCGGGACCAGCGGCGGCAGGACGCGCCGCAGGGCGGCCGCCGCGATCCGCGCCCGGCTCACCCCGGTCTCCCGCCACAGCTCCACCCAGCGCTCGTCCAGCACGGCCGGCAGCGCGTCCGCGACCAGGCGGCCGAGGAGTCCGCCCGCCGGGACGCCGAGGGCGACGGCGGGCAGAACCATGTACTCCGGGCCCTGCCAGCCGGAGGTCGGCAGCACGCCGAACCACACCCCGCACACCAGCAGCGCGACCGTGGCGAGCAGGAACTCGGGCACCGCGGCGAGCATGGCGCCGAACGCGCCCGCCGACCCCCGGCCGCGCACCAGTACCGGCGCGACCAGCGCGCAGGCGAGCAGGACCGCGACCGCGAGGGCGGCGGCCATGAGGCCCAGCGACACCTGGAGACCGGAGAGCACGGACGGCAGCACGTCGGTGCCCGAGACCCACGACGTGCCGAGGTCGCCGCGGACCAGCCCGGCGAGCCAGTCACCCAGCAGGGACAGGGGACCCGCGTCCAGGCCGAGATCACGACGCACCGCGTCCAGGGCCTCCCGGGTGGGCTCCTGCTCGGCCGACCGCGCCCGCAGCACGGTCAGCGCGGGGTCGCGGCCGGAGAGCCAGGGCAGCAGGCCGACGGCGGCCAGTACGGCGGTGAGGCAGACGAGGCGGGTCAGCGTGGCCGCACCAGCCTGCCCACGTGTGCGGGACCTCACTTGACCCGGGTGTCGATCGTGACGAGCTCCCGCTCGCGCGGGTCGTGGGCGGCGCCCGCGACCCCGGCCGCGTCGCCCTGGATGACGCGCTCGTGCAGCATGGGCACCGCGGCGTCCGTGGCGAGCACGGCGGCCTCGGCCTCGATGATCGCCTTGCGCCGCGCGTCACCGGTCGGCGCCGTGGACGCCTTCTGAAGCGCCTTGTCGACTGCCGGGTCGGTCAGCTGGGAGATGTTGAAGGACCCCTCGGACGCGAAGTCGCTGTAGAGGTAGGCGGCCGGGTCGCCGGAGTCGAGGACGGTGGCCCGGGACAGGATGAACGCGTCGAACCGGCCGGCCAGCGCGTCGGACTCGATGTTCGCGTACTCGCGGATGTCCAGCTTCACCCTGAAGCCGGCCTTCTGCAGCTGCTGTTGCAGGGTGGCGGCGACCTCGGGGAGTTCGGCGCGGTCGGTGAAGGTGCCGATGGTGACGGTCTTCCCGGCCGGATCCCCTGCCTTCGCCCGTCCCTCGACCGGCTCGCGCAGTCCGGTCGCCCACGGGAGCGCCGGGCCCAGCAGGCCCTCGGCGACGTCGGCGCGTCCCTCGTACACGCCGTCCACGAGGGACTTCGCGTCGATCGCCTCCCGCGCCGCCGCGCGCAGCGAGGCGTCCTTGAAGACGCCCTTCTCCGTGTTCAGGTACAGGGTGTTGGTGCGCGGCATGGGGACCTCGGTGATCAGGTCCTGGTCGAGCACGGCGGCCTGCGAGACGGGGACCGCCTCGACGATGTCGGCCTCGCCGCTGCGCAGGGCGGCGGCCCTGGCGGTGCCGTCGGGCACGAAGCGGACGTCGATGCCGGGGGCCTTGGCCGCGCCGCCCCAGTAGTCGTCGTAGCGGTCGAGGGTCGCCGAGGAGGTGCCGTTCACCTTGGTCAGCTCGAAGGGGCCGGTGCCGGCGCCGACCGGGTTCACGGTCTTCCCCATGTACGCCTTGGCCGCGAGGATCGCGAGCTGCGGGGAGCTGAGGCGCTGCGGGACGAGCGGGTCCTCCTCGGCGGTGGTGACGGTGACCTTGTTCCCGTCGGCCTTCACGGTCATGTCGACGCCGTCGAGGATGCGCGGCTTGGGGGACGCGGTGGCGGCGCGGGTGAGGGAGTCGACCACGGCCTCGGCGGTGAGGTCGGTGCCGTCGTGGAAGGTGACACCGTCCCGGACGGTGAAGGTCCAATCGCGCCCGGCCTGCTTCCACTCGGTGGCGAGGGCGGGCTCGGCGTCGCCGTCCGCGTCCAGCTTCACCAGGGTCTCGGCGGTCGACCAGCGGGACAGCTTGAACGCGTCGTCGGAGAGCGGGGAGAGCCCCGAGCGCGGCGGCTGCATCATCGCGACGCGTATGCGGCGGCTCTCGCCCCCGGAGGAGCCCCCGGCGTCCGACGTCGCGGAGAAGCAGCCGGTGAGCAGGAAGGAGGCTGTGGTGGCCGCGGTGAGGGGGAGGAGACGGGCGGGGAGACGCACGGGGACACTCCGGGGCAGTGCTCGGTCAAGATCGGATGGACGATGACCGTAACACGATGACAATCATTTTCATAAGTCTGGATTCTTTCGGCCTTCCTCCCGCTCCGTCCGGCGGAGCGGCTCCTTGCCAGTCGCGGTGTGTGACAGCGGGAGGTGATGTGTCTGGCCTGTTCAGAGCTGACTTGGATCTGCGGCGGACCGGCCCGGCTGGTTTCGGCCCGGTCCGAGGTGGTCGTCGTCCAGGGCGACCTCGACGGCGCCGAAGCGGCCGGAACAGTCACTGATGCCCGCGGTGCCGTCGTGCACCGTCCTGGTCCGCAGAGTGTCGGGCCACAAGGTGCGACTGTGTCGATCGGCGATGACGGTGACCTTCATGGCGTTCTGCTTCTCGTCGGGGAGGACCACCCGCTTCCTGCCCTGCCCTGCTCGACCGCCGGCCGACGGACCTGGATTTCGGTGGCGTCCAGTCGTATTCGATGTCCTCGGCCTGCGCGTAGGCGCATACGTCCCGCAGGGACGGACACGGCATGCTCTTCGACGCGGCGCGGACCGTCGTTCGTCCGTACTTCCCTGTCCTCCACGCGGTCGGCAGGCCGGCCCGGTCGAGGCCGGGATCCGTGGGTGGTGCTGATGCACAGGAGCTGACAGGGACGTGGGACGGACGGGTGACCGGCCGCCACCGAGGTCCTGACCGGGCTGGTGCTGTGCGCGGTCACACCGTTTCCGGCCGTCGGCGCCCGTGTCGTGGTCTCCCGACATCGGTGCCCCCGGTCGGCCGGGGGAGCGTCGGCGGAGGTCTTGAGGGCCTGGAGGTCCGGCCTGCGGCCGGGAAGCTACCGTCGCCCCAGTTCCGTCAGAAGCATCGCCAGTGAGGTGCCGGGGCGCCCGAGTGCCTCGCTGTATCGCTGCAGGACGTCGTTCTCACGGGCGAGTTCGATCGTCGGTTTTCCGGCGGCCCGGCGCTGAGTGGTCAGTTGTGCACAGATTTCGGTACGCCGACGGACCAGTTCGATGATGGCCGCGTCCAGCTCCGCGATATGCGTGTGCAGGCCTTCGGCGGGGCTGTCCGTGGCCCTGGGCATGCGTAAGAGTGCCTTCCCGTGCAAGGTCGATGAGAGCGGCTGCTTCGCCACGTCAGCGGCGGAAGGCGTGCCGGGGGTGGACACGCCGAGGGCGTCAACGACGTCCGGTCACCAGCAGGGTGGGATGGATCAGGTAGTAGCCCGGCTCGTCGACCACGTACTCAGGACGTCCGGGGGTCAGCAGGGCCTCAGCCCGTGCGATGTCCTCCTTCGTCATCCCCGCGTCCTTGCCCCGCGCCCGAGCCCCCGCCAGTAGTTGAGGCCACACGACCTTCTCCAGGTAGGGACGGACTGTCGGGTCCGCGTCCGCGGGGAAACCGACCCGGGGCAGCACGTGGAGCTGCACGTCGCGCAGGCCGGCCGCGGTCATCCAGTGCACGTGCCGCGCGTAGTGCTCCGGGCCGTCGGCGGGGATTCCCCAGTCCAGTTCCGAGGCGGTGAGGAGCTGCCGCTCCAGGCGGGCGTGGCCGGGGAGGAACGTCGAGCTGTAGTAGTTGCTCGTGAAGAGCGCGAGCACGCCGTCCGGTGACAGGGCTCCGGCCAGCCGTGCGACCGCCGTTGCGGGATCCTCGACATTCCCCGGCCAGATGACGTCGCTCGCCCAGATCGCGTCGAAACGGTCCTCTCGGGAGGTCCTTGCGGCAACCTGGAGCAGGTCCGCGCTCTCGGTGTGTACCTGACCGAGGACGTTCTCCTCCTCCGCGTGCCGGAGGGCCAGCGCGAGCGCGCTCTCGTTGCGGTCCACGCCCAGGACTCGTGCTTGTCCACCGGCGGCACGGGCGAGAGCGACCAGGCCGCCGCCCGCGCCTGTGCCCACATCGAGGATGCGGTGACGGCCTTTCAGATCGAGCAGGCCGACGGCCTGCTCGACAACCGGCGCCATGAACGCCCGGTTGGTCCTCAGGTACGTGATCAGTCCTGCCTCGTCGACATTCGCCATGGCCGACAGCCTAGTTGGAAATCGTTTTCATGTAAACGTTATTGAGAACGATTATTGTTTCCATATGATGGGGCGTGAGGCGCCACGGTCACGTGCCGAGTTGGTCGGGGCCGGGCTCTGGCTGCCCGGCGTGCTCGCTCGGGTGTCATCTGCGCTGCGCCCAGGCAGTGATGAGCCTGTGTCCGACCCCCTGTCTCTTCTCTTCGCAAGCAAGGACATACTGTGAGTAATCTCTCCCGTCGCGCCTTCCTCGGGTACGGTGCCTTGACCGCCGCAGGCGTCTCAGGTTTGCTGACCGCCTGCTCCTCGTCCTCGGACGGCGGTGGCGACGACGCGGGTGCGACGTTGCGCGCGGCCTTCGCCGGAGGCGGGTCGAGCGAGACGTTGAACTACTTCGTCGGCCCGACGGCTCTCGACTTCGTCCGGGCAAGACTCGTCCACGCCCCTCTCGGGGCCATCGACGCGGGGCAGCCGGACGGCGTCAGCTACGGGATCCTGGAGTCGATCGAGATCAGTGACGATCTCACGTCGTACACCCTGCGGCTGCGTGACTCCGTCACCTTCACCGACGGATCCCCGGTGACCGCCTCCGACCTGCTCCACTCGCTGCGCGCACCGGACGAGTTGGAGGGTCTGCCGTTCACCCGCCTCGTCGGGCGCAACTTCGACCTCGCCTCCGCCCGCAAGCTCGACCGGCGCACCCTCCGCCTGCCCACCACGCAGCCGATCGCGGACGGACGCCTTCTGCTGTGCCAGAGCATGCTGGTCATCAAGGACGGCACCACCGAGTTCACTCCGAAGACACCCTCCTGCGGGCCGTTCGTGATCGAGGCGTTCGAGCCCGGGCAACAGACGGTGCTGCGCCGCAACCCCGACTACTTCGGCGACGACGTGCACCTGGACGAGATCCACCTGCTGTCCATAGGTGACGCCGAGGCGAGAGTGAACGCGCTTCGGGAGGGACAGGCCGACTTCGTCAGTGGGGTTTCGCCCTTCAATGCGCGGGACCTGGCGAAGACCCGCGGTCTCACCGTGAGTGCCGGTGAGCCGCCGTACGTGTCGAACCTGCGGTTCGAGATGAACATGTCGCATGCGCCGTTCAAGGACGAGCGCGTGCGCAGGGCGTTCCGCCTCGCGGTCGACCGCCAGGCCATCGTGGACACGGTGTACTTCGGCCGCGCCGAGATCGGCAACGACGTCCCGGCGCTCGGCTTCCCCAGCTATGACAAGGGCCTGGAGCAGCGGCCCCACGACCCCGACGAGGCGAAGGCGCTGCTGCGCGAGGCCGGTCACGAAGGGATGTCGATCGAACTGACCGCCGGTCCCGAACTGACCGGCATGGTTGAGACGGCCACGCTGATAGTGGAGAACCTCCGGGCCATCGGAGTGAAGGCCAGCCTGAACGAGCTGCCGGCCGGGCAGCTCTTCGCCGACTACGAGGCCTACCAGCGCCTCCCGTTCGCCGCCGGATACAACCCGTCGGCACCCTTCGAGGCCAATCACACCCCCGGAACCTTCCCCGACGTCGACAAACTGGTGGCCACTGCGCGCAGCGCGCCGGCCGAAAGCGACCGGGAGGCGGCCTCGCACAAGGCGCAAGGCCTGCTGTGGGAGAAGGGGAACGAGATCATCCCGGTCTTCGTGCCCACCGTGGACGCCCACACCGACAAGGTGAGCGGTGTGCGATCGCTCCAGTTCCCGGACCTTTCGGCCGCCGAACTCGCTTCGGCCTGATCGCGTGATCCGGTTCGGGCTGACCCGTGGCGTGACGGCCTCCGCGATGATGCTGTTGTTGTCGGCGGTGCTCTTCTTCTCGACCGAGGCGTTGCCCGGGGACGCGGCAGGGGTCGTCGCCGGCGCGGACGCCACTGAGAGCGAACGGGCGGAGATCCGGGAGCGCCTGGGTCTGAACGAGTCGGCGGTGGCACGCTACGTGACGTGGCTGGGCGACGCGCTGACCGGTGACCTCGGCCGCTCCTCGGCCGCCGGCAGGCCGGTGGCCGAGGTGCTCGCCTCGAGGTTCGGCAATTCGGTGGTGCTGGTCGGGCTCGCGGTGGCCGGCATCGCCGTGCTCGCCACGACGTTCGGGCTGGTCGCCGGTCTCCGGGCCGGTCGGCTCGGGGACCGGCTGCTGTCGTCGATGACGGTGGCGCTGATCGCGCTGCCGGAGTTCCTCCTGGCCACCGGGCTGGTCGTGGTGCTGGCACACCAGGGTGGGCTGTTTCCGGCGGTGTCGCTGTTCCCGCCGGGGGATTCTCCCTGGCAGCATCCGGACATGCTGGTGCTGCCCGTGACCGGCCTGGTTCTGGGGGGCCTCGGGGTGGCGACCCGTCTGGTCCGCGCCGCTGTGGTCAGCGTCGCCGAGAGCCCCGCGATCGAGCAGGCCCGGCTGGACGGGGAGTCGGGAGTGCGGTTGGCATGGTCCTACGTGTTGCCGGCGGCCGCCGCTCCCGGGATCCAAGGACTGGCGGTGATGGCGGCAGGGCTGCTCGGTGGCGGCCTCGTCGTGGAGACGCTGTTCAACTATCCAGGTGTGGGAAGCGAGTTGGCCCGTGCCGTCACCTATCGGGACGCCGCGATGGTGCAAGGACTCGGGCTGGCCCTGGCAGGTTCCGCGCTGCTGATCCTGTTCGTGGGCGACCTGCTGGCCGGACTGCTGAATGTCCGGTCCCGCCCCGCGTCGTGGCGTCGGGCCGGACGGGGTGCGCCGTGACACGTGCGATCCTCGGACGATTGCTGACGGCAGCTCTGCTCCTGACGATGCTGGTCGCACTGGCCGGACCGTGGCTGCCGTTGCCCTCACCGACCGAACGGGTGGGCACGCCTTTCGAACCGGCGAGCTGGTCGAGGCCCTTCGGTACCGATGTGCTGGGGCGCGACGCGCTGGCCAGAACGGTGCACGGCGGGCGGACCCTCGTCCTCCAGGCCCTGGCGGCGACCGTGTTGGGCAGCATCGTCGGGCTGGTCGTCGGTACGTGTGCGGGCCTGGCCCGGGGCGGACCCCTCAAAGGCGTGCTGCGCGTCGTGGACGGCCTGGCGGCCGTGCCCCCGCTCCTGATCACGCTGTTGATCGCGGCCGGCAGACCGGGCAGCGACTTCGCCGTACTCGTGGCCGTCACCCTGGTGAGTCTGCCGTTCTCCGTGCGTGTCATCGGCGCGGCCACCGCCCGGCTGGCCGACCTGGCTTACGTACGCACCGCGCTGGCACGGGGGGACAGCAGGTTCGCGGTCATCCGCCACGACATCCTCCCGAACATCGCCTCCGAAGCGTGGGCCGAGGCCGGCCTCCGTTTCATCGCCGCCACGCAGCTCTGCGCGACAGCCGGCTTCCTGGGCCTCGGCGCGCCGGCGCCGGCCGCCAACTGGGGCCGGCTGGTCCGGGAGAACGCGGTGGGCGCGGGAGCCCAGCCGTGGCCGGTGCTGGCTCCGGCCCTGCTGCTGGTCGTTCTCGCACTCGGGATGACCCTGACCGCGGACCGCCTCACGTCTCCCGACAGACAGCCACGAAACGAACGGAAGACCGCGCCATGAACCTGGTGGAGGTTGCGAGCCTGAGCCTGTCGTCCGCCGAGCGGAGGGTGCTTTCGGACTGCTCGCTGACGATACGGCCGGGGGAGCGGGTCGGACTGGTCGGCCGGTCGGGGTCGGGCAAGACGGCACTGGCACACGCCCTGCTGGGCTATACGAGACAGGGACTGACACACGTCGGCGGGACGGTCCGGGTCGCGGGCCACGACCCGTTCTCACCCGTCGGCGCACGGCGGGTGCGTGGGCGCCTGGCCGCGTACCTGCCGCAGGACTGTGCCAGCGCGCTGCCCGCCGAGCATCGGGTCGGATGGGTGCTGGACCGCGCGGCCCGCCGGTCCGGAGCGGCACGTGCGCAGCTCGCGTCCTTCCGCAGGAACGCACTCGAACGGATGGGACTGCCCGCGGACCTGGCGCGAGCCTTCCCCCACCAGATCTCCGGAGGCCAGGCTCAACGAGTGGCCCTGGCCTCGGCTCTGGCAGCCGGCGCGGAGCTGCTCGTCCTGGACGAGCCGACGAGCGGCCTCGACCCGAGCACGACGGAGGATCTGATCCACCTCCTGCGCACAGCCGCCGGCCATGCCGCCATGCTGGTGGTGAGTCATGACATGGACGTGGTCAACCGTCTCACCCACCGTCGCTTCGCCATGGCCCACGGCGCACTCACCGATGCCGACGTCCCCGACCGCAGTGCCGCCGGGGGCCCGAGCGTCCCCCGGCGACCGGTCGAGGGGATACCCGACGCACGTGCTGCGGGGGAGAGGGCATGCGTGCTGAGGGCTGAGGGCGTCCGGGGAGGACCAGGCGGGGAACACGTCCTGAGGGATGTGAACCTGACACTGGGCGCCGGCGAGTGTGTGGCCGTCATGGGCGCCTCCGGAGCAGGCAAGACCACGCTGGCACGGGTGTTGGCGGGCACGCTGGAACCGAGCGGCGGCCGCCTCTGGCTGAACGGCACGCCCCAGCCGTGGTCCGTCGCCCGCAGATCGGCGGCCGACCGGCTCTCGGTGGCTCATGTGGACCAGGACAGCCGTGCCGCCCTCAACCCACGCGAAACCGTCGGCAAGGCCCTCGAGAGAGCCTGTCGCGCAGCCGCCCGCGGTGGTCTCACCCCGCCCCCGGTCGCGGAGCTCCTCAGCGCGGTCGCCCTTCCCCGGAACGCGGCGGGCCGCCGCCCGGGCGAGCTGAGTGGAGGGGAACGCCAGCGGGCGAACCTGGCGCGAGCCGTCGCTGCCGGGCCGCGCGTGCTGCTGTGCGACGAAGTGACCGCGTCCCTCGACGACGCCACTGAGCGGGAAGTGCTCGACATGCTGGCGACACTGCGGGAGGAACGGGGCCTTGCCGTGCTCCTCATCACGCACAGCGGGGCCGTCGCCGCCACGGCGGACCGATGCCTCGCGTTGGTGGACGGCACTCTGGGGCCTCCGGCCACGCACCTGCGTCCATCGGGGTGCCGGCAGGAGGAGGATGCGGGTATGCCCGGGAGTTGAACCATACAGGGGCGCCTGCGGACGGGGCTGCGTACGGCGCGGGGAGCGGCTCCCGGTCCGGTCCGGACCGGGAGCCGGGATCTACGGGAGGAGCAGCGCGGCGTGGCGCCGGTTGCCACCTCTTCCCCGCCGCGCTGTTCGCCCCGGATCAGGTCACCCCTCGTGTAGCGTGATGGCCCCTGCGGGACACCGGTCCACCGCGTCGCGGACGGCGTCCAGCTCCGCAAGCGAGGGATCGGATGTCCGGAGCACGACGAGCCCGTCGTGCAGGTCCTGGTCGAACACGCCCTCGGCGGACAGCACGCACTGCCCGGCACCTACGCAGAGATCGCGGTCGACGGATACGCGCACCGATACTCCTCTCCCGCCCGTCCGGGCGCCGCCGGACCGGACATCGTCAAACCAAGCACCGCCGGACCGGGCGCCGTCGGACCGGGCAGCGTGGCGCTCGCCATCAAGCCCGTCCGTCCGCGCGTCGTGCCATCTCCCTCAGCGCGTTCTTGTCCGTCTTTCCCACAGGGGTCAAGGGCATCCGCTCGATCGCCTCCACCCGGTCCGGTGCCTTGTAGGCCGCCAGTCCGCGTTCACGGAGGAAGGAGGCCAGTTCCCGGGTGCCGGGAGCCGGGCCCGAGCACACGACGAACGCCACCGAACGTTCCCCGAGTTCGGGGTCCGGCGCGGCCACGAGTGCCGCGGAGTCGATGTCGGGGTGGGCGAGCAGGTGCTCCTCGACCTCGGTGGCGTCGATCTTCTCGCCGCCTCGGTTGATCTGCTCCTTGACACGGCCGACCACGCTGAGGTGTCCGGTGGGGAGCCGCCGGACGAGATCGCCGGTGCGGTAGAAGCCGTCCTCGGTGAAGTGCGTCCGAGCCAGCTCGGGGGAGCGGTAGTACCCGCGCAGTGTGTACGGGCCTCGCGTCAGCAGCTCGCCGACGTGGCCGTCGGGTACGGCCGCACCGTCCTGACCGACGACGAGGACCTCGTCCGCCGGCGAGACCGGGCGGCCCTGGGTGGAGCAGACGATCTCGTCCGGGTCGTCGAGGGCGGTCAGGTTGAGCAGGCCTTCCGCCATCCCGAACACCTGTTGGAGCCGGCATCCGAGTGTGGGCTCGATGCGGCGCGCGAGGTCGTCGGCCAGTCGTGCGGCGCCGACCTGCAGGACGGCGAGGCTGGAGAGGTCGTGACGGCCGTCCTCGGACTCACGCAGCCAGTACGGCACGAGTGGCGGGTTGATGGCGGTGATGGTGACCTTCTCGCGCTCGATCAGCTCGAGAGCGGTGCCGGGGCTCGGGCTGGGGGAGAGCACCACGGTTCCGCCGGCCTGCAGTGTGCCCAGGACACCGGGGCAGCTCATCGTGAAGTTGAAGGCGATCGGCAGGACGGCGAGGTAGACCGAGTCCGCATCGAGCCGGCACGCCTCGGCCGCGGCCCGCGCGTTGTAGGCGTAGTCCTGATGCGTCCGCGGGATGAGCTTGGGCGTGCCGGTGGTGCCTCCGGACAGCAGGAGGAGCGCCAGGTCCCCGGGAGCGACGGGCGGCTCCGGGGGCGTGACGGCGGGCGCCTGCGGATCGAGCAACGTCTCGTAGGGGACGAAGCCGGTGTGGCCTCCCGTGTCACCGACGACGATCGTGTGCCGCAGCGACGGATGGTCGGCGCCCAGGTCCGCGGCCAGCGGCCGGTAGTCGAAGCGGGCATGCCGGTCGGGGACCGCGTAGGCGACCGCCTCGGTGATCCGGGCGAGGTGGGCGATTTCGTGGCGACGGTGTCCGGGCAGGGCGTGGACCGGCACGGCGCCGAGCCGCTGCAGGGCGAACCACAGCAGAACGAACTCCGCGCGGTTGGGCAGCTGCACGATGACCCGGTCGCCCCGGCGCAGTCCGAGACGGTGCAAGGACCGGTGCAGGACCTCGACGTCGGCCTCGAACGCCGAGTAGGTCCAGCGACGGTCGCCGTCGACCAGGGCCACGGCCTGCGGGCGTGCCGATGCCTGCCGGGCCGGGAGGTCACCGAAGACCTCGTCCCGCCAGTGGCCGGCGTCGCGGTAGCGCTGCGCGGCCTCGGGTGGCCAGCCGGGCCAGTCCGGTGTGCCGGCCGGTGCTCGGTGGGCCGAAGTCGTGCCCATATGTCCTCCAAGGTACGGAAGTTGTGGCTGGTGCAAACGTCAACAAGCGTCTAGGCTAGGCCAAGTGAATATGATTGTCATTTGAAAGTGTGGCGGTGTGATGAGGGAGGAACCGGAACTCGTGAGCGAAGCGCCTGCACCGGGACGAGCGGAGCTGGGGGAATCGGAGGTGCTCGCGGCGGTGGCCGCCGCCGTGGACGTCCCCCGCACGGAAGTGACACTCGACGCCGACCCGTTCGAGCTCGGGCTCGACTCCCTGGGGCTCATCCGGCTCACGGCCGACTGGCGCCGTCAGGGCATCGGGGTCGGTTACGAGCAGCTCGCCGAGGCGGCGACGCTGCGGGAATGGCTGGCCATTCTGAGCGCCGCCCCGGCCACAGTGCTGTCGGACGAGCCGGACACCCCGGAGCCGACGCGGGCCGACCTGCCCGAAGCGGACGCACAGCGGCGGGACGAGGAGCCCTCGGACGGCGCGTTCCCCTTGGCCGTCATGCAGCACGCCTATTGGATCGGACGCCAGGACGACCAGCCCCTCGGCGGCGTCGGAGCGCACTTCTACGCCGAACTCGACGGAACCGGCCTCGACCCCGAACGCCTCGCGGCCGCCGTGACCGAACTGCGCCGACGCCACGAGATGCTGCGGGTCGAGGTGCTCGACGACGGCCGGCAGCGGATCCTCGCCGAGCCCGTGCAACCGGCCGTCACGGTGCACGACTTCACCCAGGAACCGGCCGACGGCCGCGCCGAGGGGCTCGACCGGCTGCGGGACCGCTACACCCACCGCCGCATGGACGTCGAGCAGGGTGAGGTGTTCGACGTCGCGCTCAGTCTGCTGCCCGACAACCGGACCCGCCTCCACATCGATCTCGACATGGTCGGCGCCGACGCCGCCAGCATGCGTGTCCTGCTGGCGGACCTCCAGCACCTCTACGACGATCCGGACACCCCGCTGCCGGACATCGGCCACAGCTACCGGGACTATCTGCGGGAGAGCCGGGTGCGCCGGAAGGCCGAAGTGGCCGCGGCGCGCGACTGGTGGCGCGAGCGGCTGGACGGACTGAGCGCCCCGCCCCAACTGCCCACGGTCGTCGACCCGCTCAGCCCGGAATCCGCCGCGCCGCGCTACCACCGGACCGTTCGCCTGCACCACCACCTGACGTCCCGGCGCAAGCGTGTCCTGCTCGAGCGGGCCAGGCAGCACCGAGTGACTCCGACAGCGGTACTGGCCGCTGCGTTCGCCGAGGTGCTCGCCGCCTGGAGCGCCGAGCCGAGGTTCCTGCTCAACCTCCCCCTGTTCGACCGGGACCTGAGCCGGCCCGGCACCG
The DNA here is from genome assembly GCF_055633275.1 of Streptomyces sp. 12E. Taxonomy (NCBI): domain Bacteria; kingdom Bacillati; phylum Actinomycetota; class Actinomycetes; order Kitasatosporales; family Streptomycetaceae; genus Streptomyces; species Streptomyces sp. 12E. The sequence continues at coordinate 6,639,755 of NZ_JBVNCJ010000001.1, forward strand.
AACTGCTGATCGGTGACTTCAGCAGCTCCGTCCTGCTGGACGTCGACCTCGCCACCGAGCAGCCGTTCGCCGACTCGGCACGAGGCATCCAGGCGGAGCTGCGCAGAACCATCGCGCGCGGCTCGTACTCGGGCGTCGAGGTCCTGCGGGACCTCTCCCGTGCCGCGGGGGGCACGCCCGTCCTCGCGCCCGTCGTGTACACCAGCGCCCTCGGCCTCGGGGAGGTCTACGGCCGCGCCGTGCGGAAGACCTTCGGCGAGCCCTCCTGGATCATCTCCCAGGGCCCCCAGGTGTGGCTGGACGCACAGGTGACCGAGCTGGACGGCGGCCTCCTGCTCAACTGGGACGTCAGGGAGGAGCTGTTCGCGCCCGGCGTGCCCGCCGCGGCCTTCGACGCCTACCGGAACCTGCTGGAGACCCTGCTGGACGACGAGGACGCGTGGGCCCGCCCCGTGGGTACCCGGCTTCCTGCCGACCAGGCCCGTGTCCGCGAGCGCGTCAACGACACCGACGCGCCCGCGGTGACCGAGCGCCTGCACGAGGGGTTCCACCGGGCCGCGTCCGAGCAGCCCGAACGGGTGGCGCTGATCGACGAGACGGGCCGCCCCCTCACCTACCAGGAACTGCGGACCTGGGCCGGGCGCGTCACCGCGCTGCTCACCGACGCCGGTGTCCGGCGGGGCGACTCGGTCGCGGTGCGCCTCACCAGGGGGGCCGGACAGGTCGCGGCGGTACTCGGCGTACTGGGAGCCGGCGCGACCTACGTTCCCGTCGGTGTGCACCAGCCCGCCGAGCGCGCGGCGCGCGTCCTTCAGGCCGCCGCGGTGACGGCGGTGCTGACCGACGCGCCCGGCGCGGTGGAGCTGCCCGCCCGGGCCGACGGCGGTTCGCCCCGCGTCCTTACCCTCGACGCGGCCGACGCCCTGCAGCCCGCGCCTCCGGTGCTGGACCAGCCCGTTTCGTCGGTCGCCTACACGATCTTCACCTCCGGGTCCACGGGCACCCCGAAGGGAGTGGACGTCTCCCACGGCGCCGCGATGAACACCCTCGCCGCGATCAACGCGCGCTTCGGGGTACAGGCGTCCGATCGCGGACTGGCCCTGGCCGAGCTGGACTTCGACATGGCGGTCTACGACCTGTTCGGACCGCTGTCGGCGGGTGGCTCGGTGGTCCTGATCGACGAGGCGGCCCAACGCGACCCGCAGCACTGGATCCGACTGATGCGTGAGCACCGGATCACTCTGGTCAACTGCGTCCCCGCCCTGCTCGACATGACCCTCACCGCGGCCGAGGCCGACCCCGAGGGGCTGGGCGACACGCTCCGGCTTGTCCTGCTCGGTGGTGACTGGGTGGGCATGGACCTCCCGGGACGCCTGCACGCCCTGGTACCGGCCGCGCGGTTCGTCGCGCTGGGCGGCATGACCGAGGCGGCGGTGCACTCGACGGTCTTCGAGGTCGAGGAGGTCGACCCGGGCTGGGCTTCCATCCCCTGGGGCGTCCCCCTGCCCAACATGCGGGCCCGCGTGGTCGACGCACGGGGCAGGGACTGCCCGGACTGGGTCGCGGGAGAGCTGTGGGTGAGCGGCGCCGGGCTGGCCGAGGGCTATCGCGGCGACCCCGACCGCACCGCCGAGAAGTTCGTCCTGCACGAGGGCAGGCGCTGGTACCGGACCGGTGACCGCGCCCGGTACCGCTCCGACGGCGTACTGGAGTTCCTCGGCCGCGTGGACCACCAGATCAAGCTGCGCGGACACCGCATCGAACTCGGTGAGGTGGAAGCCGCGGCCGCCGGCCGGCCCGACGTCTCCGGCTGCGTGGCCCTGGTGACCGGTCAGCCGGCCCAGCTGGCCCTCGTCGCCGCCGGCACCCCGACGGAGAAGCCCACCGGGACCGACCTGCGGGCCAGCCTCACGCAGCGGCTTCCCGCCTACATGGTCCCCTCCCGCATCGAGATCGTCGACGCCCTCCCGCTGACGGCCAACGGCAAGCCCGACCGCAAGAAGGCCGCGGCACTGGTGGAGGCGGGAGCGGCGGCTTCAGGACACGGACGCGGCGAGCCGCCCGTGGGCTGGGCGGAGACCACCCTCGCCCAGGTCTGGTCCGAGCTCCTCGGCGCCTTTGACATCGGACGCGACGACGACTTCTTCGCACTCGGCGGGGACTCCCTCCTGGCCACCCGCGTGATCGCCGCTCTGCGGGCACGCGATGTCGGAGGGGCGCGCGTCGCCCAGCTGTTCACCCGCCCCAAGCTGGCCGACTTCGCCGCGACCCTCACCCGGCAGAAACACCGTGCCACGACCCTGGGCACCGGCGACATCGCCAACCGGCACGAGCCGTTCCCGCCCACCGACGTGCAGCGCGCCTTCTGGATCGGCCGCGACGACCGGTTGCCGCTCGGCGGTGTGGGCACCTACCACTACAGCGAGTTCGACGGCGTCGACGTCGACCTGGCCCGCATCGAACGTGCCTGGCAGACGCTGATCCAGCGCCACGAGATGCTCCGCGCGGTCTTCGACCACGAAGGCCGGCAACGGATCCTGCGCGACGTGCCCCGCTTCACCATCCCGGTCACCGAGGTCGGCACGGAGGACGAGGCGCCCGCCGTGCTGGACGGACTGCGCGCCGAGTCGTCCCACCGGCGCCTGGACCCCACCCGGTGGCCCCTCTTCGACATCCGGGCCGTGCGCTACCCGAGCGGCGGCCGCACGCGGACCCGGCTGGCCGTCGGACTCGACTACATCGTCCTCGACGGTGCCTCCATCATGGCCCTCTACGCCGAACTGGACGCACTCCACGCCGACCCGGACACCGAACTGCCCGCCATCGACATCTCCTTCCGGGACTACGTCCTCGACGTCGTCCCGGAGAAGGACGACGTCGAGCGGGCCCGTGAGTACTGGCTGCGCAGGCTGGACGACCTGCCGCCCGCCCCCGAGCTGCCGCTCGCCGGCGACCCGGCCGCGGTGGCCCGCCCCTGGTTCACCCGTCGCAGCCGGCCGCTGGCGGCCGGCCGGTGGGAGACGCTGAGGGAGCGGGCCCGGCAGCACGGGCTGACGCCCTCGGTGGTGCTGCTGATCGCTTATGTGGAGGTCCTGGCGGCCTGGAGCGACCAGGACGGAGTCACCGTCAACCTGACCCTGTTCAACAGGCTGCCGGTGCACCCCCACATCAACCGCCTGGTCGGCGACTTCACGTCGGTGTCGCTGATCGGCCACAAGCCCCGGCCCGGCGAGAGCTGGCTCGACGCCGCGCACCGCCTCCAGCAGGTCATGGGCGAGGACCTGGACCACAGGGAGGCGTCCGCGATCTGGCTCATGCAGGAGCTCGCCCGGCGCACGGGCACGGTGGAGGCCGCCATGCCCGTGGTCTTCAGCAGCACGGTGGGCGTGGGCGACCGGGCGACCAAGGACCTGAGCGGGGCCTTCCCGGCCAAGGTCTTCGGCATCTCGCAGACGCCGCAGGTCATGCTCGACAACCAGGTGACGGAGTCCTCCGGCGGCATCCTGGTGAGCTGGGACGCCGTCGAGGAACTGTTCCGCCCGGGCGTGCTGGACGCCATGTTCGACTCCTACTGCCGCATGCTCGACCGGTTGGCCGACGAGGACTGGGAGCACGGTCCGCTCCCCGCCGCGCTGCCGCCCGAGCAGAAGGAAGCGCGGGAGCGGATCACCGGTGCTCCCGGGCCCGTCCCCGCCGGCCTCCTGCACGAGGACGTGTTCCGACGGGCCGAGGCCGACCCGGACCGTACGGCGCTCCTCCTGCCGGACGGCGGCACCCTCACGTACGGCCGACTCGCGGAGCGCGCCGCCCTGATGGCAGGAGGGCTGTCCCACCACGGTGTCCGCCCCGGCGACACGGTCGCACTCCTGCTGCCCGGCGGAGTCGACCAGATCGTCGCGGCCCTCGGAACCCTGGCCGCGGGCGCCGCCTGCCTGCCGCTGCGGCCCGCAGCCGACGTCGACGTCGCGGCGGAGCACTGCGAGTCGGCGGGGGCCACCCTCGTCGTCACCGGCACCCCCGGCACCGACATCGGCGGAGTACGGACGGTCACCGTCTCCGACGTCATGGCGTCAGCCGCTCCGGCCGCACCGTTCCGCGGTGATCCCGACACTCCCGCTCACGTCCGCCTCACCGAGCACGGCCCCCTGACCTTCAGCCACGCGGCGGTCCAGGGCACGCTGACGGACATCCGGGCGCGGTACTCGGTAGGTGAGGGGGACCGGGGGATCGCGCTGTCCGAACCTGACACCGTACGTTCCGTGTTCGACGTCTTCGGTCTGCTCGGCGCCGGCGCGACACTCGTACTGCCCGACACCACCGATCGCGCCGACATCGCCGCGCTGGCGCGGCTCGCGGTCCGACACGACGTCACGGTGTGGAACAGCACTCCGTTCCTGCTGGACCGGCTCCTCACCGAAGCGGAATCGCCGGCGGCCGAAGCCCGCATTCCCGCCCGGCTCCGCCTGGTGATGGTCTCGGGCGGCCGAGTGGGCCACGACCTGCCGCGCAGACTGCGCGACCTGGCAGGCCGGGGATGCCGGTTCCTCTCGCTCAGCGGCGTGCCCGGCACGGCCCTGTGGGCCGGCGCGTACGAGCCGCCCGCAACGGATCCCGCCGATGCGACGCCCATGCCGTCCGGCCTGCCGCTCGCCGGCCGACGGCACCGCGTGGTCGACACCGCCGGACGGGACTGTCCGGACTGGGTCGGCGGCGAACTGTGGATCAGCGACGAGGGAATCACGGAGCGGGCCGGGGGCGGACACCTCAGCCGGATCGTCGAACAGGACGGGACACGCTGGTACCGCACCGGAAGCCGGGCGCGCCACCGGCCGGACGGAACGCTCGACCTGCTCGGACGCTCCGGGCAACCGGTCCGGATCGGCGGTCGGCGCGTCGAACCGGACGAGGTCGAGACAGCCCTCGAGACGCACCCGGGAATCGCCCGCGCGGTGGTCCTCGTCACCGGAGCGGAGGACGACCGCAGGCTGCACGCGGTGGTCGTACCGGTGGGCGAGCGGCCGACGGGTGTCCCCGAGCACCTGGAGAGACTCCTTCCGGCGCATGCCACACCCGGCCGCTTCACGTTCGTCGACGGGCTCGACCGGTTGCCCGCCGCCGACGACGGAGACATCGACCGGACCGCGCTCGCGGCTTCGGTGGCTTCGGAGACCGAGGCCGGGGGGCCGCCGAAGGGCGAGGTCGAGCGCCGTATCGCGGCCATCTGGTCCGACCTTCTCGGCACCGGAGTACACGACCGCAACGCCAACTTCTTCAGTGAGGGCGGCGACAGCCTCACGGCGCTGCGCCTCGTCGGAGCCGTCAACGAGTCCTTCGGCACGGACGTACCCGTACGTGCCTTCCTGGCGGCGTCGACCCTGGCAGACCTGGCAGCGCGCATCGAGAGCATGCAGGTCACCGATGAGTTCGAAGAGAGTGGAGAGATATGAAAGCGCAGGACATCGTCGCGGACCTGGAGCGGCACGGCATCCGGCTCTGGGAGGAGGACGGCAAGCTGCGCTTCCGCGCCCCCCAGGGCGCACTCACCGAGGAGCGGCGCGCGCTGCTGCGTTCGCGTCGTGAGGACGTGCTGGCCCATCTGTCCGAACGGGCGCAGGCCACCCGCCTCGTTCCCGACCCCGGCGCCGCACACCAGCCGTTCCCGCTGACCGACATCCAGGGCGCGTACCTGGTCGGCCGCGGCAGTGCCTACGGCTACGGCGGTGTCGCCTGCCACGTCTACACCGAGCTCGCCTACCCCGCCGACACCGATCCGGACCGGCTGAACGAGGCATGGTGGGCGATCGTGGAACGGCACGACATGCTGCGGGCGGTCGTGCACCCGGACGGTTCCCAGGAGGTGCTGCCCGGCATCCCCGCGACACCGATCCCCGTCGAGGACATGAGGGGGGCCTCGGTGGCGGACGTGGAGCGCCGAGTGGCGGACGTCCGGGACGAACTGGCCGCACGGGTACCCCCCACCGACCGGCCGCCGCTCTTCGAGCTCCGGATGACCCGATGTGACGACGCGCTGCTGCTGCACCTGTCCATCGACCAGCTCATCGTGGACTACGCCAGCCTCCTGATCGTCCTCGCGGAGCTGGAGGACGTGTACCACGGCCGGCGACTGGTGCCGCTGAACGCCCGGTTCCGCGACTACGTGCTGGCGCGCCGCCGCCAGACGCTCACCAGCGAGTACAACCGGCACCGCGACTACTGGCTGCGGCGCCTTCCCGACCTGCCCGGCCCCCCGGAGCTGCCGCTCGCGGACGGCACCGGAGCCCTCGGCCCCTTCCGCCGGTACGAGACCGTGATGAGCGCCGAGCAGCGCAAGGCGTTCGAAGCCAACGCCGCGGCGCTGGGGATTCCCATGTCCGCCGCGGCCCTGACCGCCTTCGCCGAAGTGATCGGCCGGTGGAGCCGCAACCCCGAGTTCATGCTCAACCTCCCCACCTTCACCCGGCTTCCGCTGCACGAGGACGTCGACCGGCTGGTGGGCGACTTCACCTCCGTCGAACTGCTCGCCGTTGACCTGCGGGAGCCGCAGGCCTTCGCCGACCGCGTCCGCACCGTGAGCTCCAACCTGCTGGAGGACCTGGCCCACTCGCTGTTCACGGGCAGCCAGGTGCTGACCGAGATGGCCCGGCTCCGCGAGGCCCAGACCCTCCTCATGCCGGTCGTGTTCACCAGCACCCTCGGCTCCGCCACCATGCGGCAGCCGGAGGCCGTGGTCCGGCACGCCCAGACGCAGACGCCGCAGGTCTGGATCGACTGTCAGGTGATGGAGCGCGGCGACGGTCTCGCGCTGAGCTGGGACGTACGGGAAGGCGTCCTCGCGGAGGGCACCGCCGACGACCTGTTCGGCGCCTTCACCGCCCTCATGCACCGCCTGGCCCAGGACGCCGACAGTTGGTCGGCGCCCGCGGAGATCGACCTTCCCGAGCACACCCGTGCCGTACGCGCACGCGTGAACGACACCAGCGCTCCGGTTCCCCGTGCCCTGCTGCACGAGGCCGTGCTCGACACCGCGCGCCGCACCCCGGACCGCGTGGCCGTCCTCGACCAGGACCGCGAGGTCACCTACCGCGAGCTGGTCGCGCGGGCCACCGGCGTGGCCCGGGCCCTGACGACGAGAGGCGTCACCCCCGGGCAGATCGTGGCGATCACGATGGACAAGGGCTGGGAGCAGGCGGCCGGCGTCCTCGGTGCGCTCATGGCCGGTGCCGCCTACCTGCCGCTGGACACCACGCAGCCGCCCCGGCGCCGCGACGCGATCCTGGCCGACGCCAAGGCGCGGGCCGTCCTCACCCAGTCCTGGCTGGCCGACGGCGACCGGCCGGACGGCATCCCGGTCATCGCGGTGGACGTCCTCCCCGACAGCGAGGCCGCCGTCCCCGAGGCACAGGCCGACCCCGACTCCCTGGCCTACGTCATCTACACCTCGGGTTCGACGGGCGCGCCGAAGGGCGTGATGATCAGCCACGCCGCCGCGCTGAACACCGTCGTCGACATCAACCGCCGGTTCGCGGTCACGGAACACGACCGTGTCTTCGCCCTGGCCCAACTCGGCTTCGACCTGTCCGTCTACGACCTGTTCGGCCCGCTGTCCGTGGGCGCGACCGTGGTGATGCCCCACCCCGAACGCCGGGGCGACCCCTCCAGCTGGGCCGAGACGGTCAGGCGGGAGAACGTCACCGTCTGGAACTCGGTGCCCGGGCAGCTCCAGATGCTCCACGACTACCTGCGGTCCGACGACCCGCCGCTGCCCTCCGTCCGGCTCATGATGCTCTCCGGGGACTGGATCCCCGTCAGCCTCCCGGACGCGGTCCGGCGCTGGGCCCCCGCCGCCGAGGTGCACAGTCTGGGCGGCGCCACCGAGGCATCCATCTGGTCCATCCACCACCCGGTCTCCGACACCGACCGCGGCCGGCGCAGCATTCCGTACGGCAAGCCACTGGCCAACCAGACCTTCCACGTCCTCGACTCCGCACTGCGACCCCGCCCGGACCTGGTCACCGGCGACCTGTACATCGGCGGAATCGGCCTGGCCCAGGGGTACTTCGGCGACGCGGAGCGCACCGCGGCGGCGTTCGTCCAGCACCCGGTCACCGGCGAGCGGCTCTACCGCACCGGCGACCTCGGGCGCTACCACCCGGACGGCGTGATCGAGTTCCAGGGCCGGGCGGACACCCAGGTGAAGATCCGCGGCTACCGGATCGAACTCGGTGAGATCCAGGCGGCCGTCGAATCACTCCCCTCCGTCGGCGCGGCGGCCGTCGTCGTGGCGGGCGGTCGCGGCGACGCCGGCCAGACGACCCCCCGTACGCTCGCCGCCTTCGTCGAGCCCGCCCACCTCAGCGAACCGCTGCCGGTGCCGGCCCCGCTCGGGGCCGCCTTCGAGCGGGCCGTGCAGGACGCGGCCGAGGGCGTCGACCTGCCCGCGCTCACGGCCTTCCGTACGGCACTGAACGCCGCCGCGCTGTCCGCCATGTGCGAGACGCTCGCCCCCGCGTTCGCCGGATCGGAAGAGCCCCGGACGGCCGACCGGATCTGCGAGACGCTGGAGGTCGACCCGGCGCACCACCGTCTGGTCCGCCGTTGGCTGCGCGGTCTGGTGGCGGCAGGCAGGCTCAAGGAGGACGCCGGTGGTTACCGGGACCTGACCGTCCCCGCCCCCGGGGCCACCGAGCAGGCGTGGGAGGACGCGGCCGCACGCGAACGCGAGGCGGAGTGGAGCCCCGAGCTGTTCGCCATGGTCCGCAACTGCGCGCGCGTCCTGCCGTCCCTGCTCACCGGTCGGGCCGACCCGGCGGACCTGCCGTTCTCCGGAGCCTCGGCCGACGCGCTCGACGCCGCCTACAAGAACAACCCCGCGGCCCACGCGCTGCACCAGGTGCTCGTGGCCGGTGTCACGGAGATGGCCCGTAACCATCCGGAGGGCACTCCCCTGCGCGTGATGGAGGTCGGTCTGCGCGGCGGTGGCGCCGTGACCGAGCTCGTGCCCGCCCTGGGAGACGCGACCTTCGACTATCTGGCCACCGATCCGTCCTCCCGGCACCGCTCCCAGGTCGAACAGCGCTTCGCGGACGACCCGCGGGTCCGGTGCGCCTCCTTCGACCCGGCGGAGGAGCCCCGCGACCAGGGCTTCCTGCCCCACTCCGTGGACGTGCTGATCTGCGTCGGGGTGCTGGACAACGTCCCGGACGCCGGGGCGGCCCTCGCCCGGCTGGCTTCACTGGTCACTGCGGGCGGCTGGCTCGTCCTGCTGCAGAACGCCGGCGACGACGACCACGCCCTGCGGATCTCCACCGAATTCCTCCCCGAACACGCGGGACCGTTCACCGACGTCCGCGCGGCGGACGAGCAGTCCTTCCTGACCGCGCAGCAGTGGACCGCGCTGCTCGGTGAGCAGGACGGCCGCATCGCGGCCGAGTTCCCCGCCGGGCCGCAGGAGGCCGCCGCCTACGGCCAGCGGCTGTACTTCGTGCAGCCCAAGCCGACACGGGCACCGGTCGCGGTGGCGGAACTGAGCAGCCGCTGCGCGGAACTGCTGCCCGAGTACTCGGTGCCGACCCGGTGGCAGATACTCGATCAGCTGCCGAAGACCGCGAACGGCAAGCTGGACCGCGCCAGGCTCGAGACCTGGGCCGCGCAGACCGACCGGCAGGCCGACGCGCCCACCTCGAGCCGGCCCCGGGACGAACTGGAACGGGCCATCGCTGCCCTGTGGGCCGAACTGCTGGAGCTGGACGAGGTCGGCCGCGACGACGACCTGTTCGATCTCGGCGGGGACTCCCTGCTCGTGGCACGCATCGTCGGCAGGCTCAGGGACGGACTCGACGGCCTGGACGGCCTCGAGTGGGACCTGGAGTGGGAGGTCGTCCTCCGGCACCTGCTGCGCCGGCCCACGGTCGCCGGACTGGCCGATTACCTGCGTGACGTCTCGGCGGACCAGCAGAGCGAGGGGAGCGAGGCCTCCCCGATCGTCACGCTGGTCGAGACGCCCCCTTCGCGGCCGGTGACCGTCCTGGTGCACGCGGGCACCGGCACGCTCCTTCCCTACCGGCCGCTCGTCACCGAGATCCGCAACAGGGCGGCCGGCCGCAACGGACTGGTCGGCCTGGAGATCCCGGAGCTGGACACGTTCCTCAACGCCGACCCGAACGGACTGATCGACCGGCTGGCCGCACGGTACGTGCGTGCCCTGCTCGACGCCGGACACACGTCCTTCGACGTCGTCGGCTACTGCGTGGGCGGCGTCATCGCCACCGAGGTGGCGCGCGGACTGACGGAGGCCGGTGCGGAGGTACGCAGCCTCACCGTCATCAGCAGTCACAGCCCGACCTTCCGAATCGACGACGAACTGCTCTCCGAGTACTCCTTCTCCCTGATGATGGGCATGGACCACGCCCACATCGGGTTCCCGGCCGACTCCGACCGGGTGGGCGCCGCGGTCGGCGCCGTACTCGAACGCTCGCCCGACGCGATCGTCGACGGTGCGCTCGCCGACCTCGACGGGGAGTACGCGGACATCGCCGAGGCGTTCACCAACCTCGAGTCGCTGCCGCGCATGGCCCGCGTCACCAGGATGTGCGAGGCGCTGCCTCCCGCCCTGGAGGGCACCTACCAGCCGGAGGGACTGCTGCGCGCGCTGCGCACCTACCAGCAGAGCACGTACGCGCTGAGCCGGCACCGGGCCGAACCGTACGCGGGTGACATCACCTTCCTGCGGCACAACGGCGCGTACCCCTTCCCCGGCAGCGCGGACACCATCACCGACCACTGGGCGAAGATCTGCCTCGGCGACCTGGAGAGCCGCGAGATTCCGGGCGAGCACTTCACCTGCATGACAGGCGACAACGTGCCGACCGTCTTCGGACATCTGCGCGAGATCATCGAAGGGATGGAAGCGTGATCGGCATCCTGGGAGCGTCCGGGGCGGTGGGGCGCCACGCCGCCGCCGCCCTGGCGCGAGCGGGCGACGGGCCGCTGCGTCTGGGCGCCCGCAGGCCCGAGGCGATCCGCGTGGAGGCGGACCGGACCGGCGTGGAGACCCGTGCGGTGGACGCGCTGGACGCCGCCTCGCTCGCCGAGTTCTGTGCGGGCTGCCGTGTGGTCGTGAACTGCGCCGGGCCCAGCTACGCGCTGAAGGACACGGTGGCCCGGGCCGCCCTCGCAGCGGATGCCGACTACGTCGACGTCCTCGGCGACGACCCGGTGCACGAGGCGCTGACCGCCACCGGCGCGGTGCCGGCCGGCCGTACCGTCGTGCTGTCGGCCGGCACCGTGCCCGGCCTCTCCCTCCTGGTCCACCGACGGCTGACGGAACTGGCCGAGCGGGACGCGACGCGTGCGACGCGCCTGGTCGCCTACGCCGGCGGACTGGAACGCGCCACCGCGACCGTCGCCGCCGACATCCTGCTCTCGCTGGATGTCGGCGGCGCGGGCGGCGAGCCCTACGGGCATCCGCTGGCGGCCTGGCGCAACGGCCGGCGCGTCCCGCGCGCGTTGCGCGTGAACGAGAACGCCGAGGTGCCGCACTACCCGCAACGCGTCGCCCTGCAGCCGCTGCTGACCGCGGAGATGGAACGCGGCGCGCGCGCCACCGGCCTGGCCGAGGCCGAGTGGTACAACGTCTTCCCGGGCAGCCAGGTGCGCGCCCTGTTCACCGCGCTTCCGACCCTGCCCGTCGACACGCCCGAGCAGCGGGAGGAACTGGTCCAGCGCATCATCCGGGCGGGCGAGATCGACCTGGCGGGCGCCGAACCCTACTACCGCCTGGTGCTCACCCTGTCGGGGCCGGACCGGCGCCGCACCGCCGTCGTGCGCACGGACGACAGCTACCGGCTGACGGCGGCCGTGGCCGCACACACCGTCCGCGCCCTCGGCAACGGCCGCGTCCCACCCGGTCTGCACTTCGCGGGGGACGTCCTGGAACCCGCCGAGGCGATCGACGAACTGACCCGCACCGGGGCGGCGGACTTCTCGGTCTACGAAGGCGGAGGCCACACCGGCGAGCAGGCGGGCGACGACTTCGAGGACGGTGAGCTGTGAACGCCTCCCCCGGCCGGCCGCTGCGGACGGTGGTGGCCGGCACCAACTTCGGCCGGTTCTACATCGACGCCGTACGCGAGCACCCGGACTTCGAGCTGGCGGGCATCCTCGCCAAGGGGAGCAGCCAGTCCCGGCAGACCGCCGAACGGCTCGGCGTGCCCTGCTGGACCGGCATCGACGAGCTGCCCGACGACATCGACGTGGCCTGCGTCGTCGTCCCGTCAGCCGTGATGGGAGGGTCCGGGACCGAACTGAGCCAGGCGCTCCTGCACCGGGGGGTGCATGTGCTCCAGGAACACCCCCTGCATCCGGACGAGCTGTCGGACACCCTGCGCATCGCCAGGAAACGGAAGCTGCAGTACCGCGTCAACACCCACTACGTCCACGTGAAGCCCGTGCGCGTCTTCCTCGAAGCGGCACGCCGACTCCGCGCCCGACAGAAGGTGTTGTACGTCGACGCGGCGTCCCCGGTGCACGTACTGGCCCCCTTGATAGACATCCTGGGCAGGGCGCTCGGCGGCCTGCGCCCGTGGCACCTCGGGGACGTCGCGGCCGTCGGGGACGAGGTGCTCGCCGCGTCCGACGGACGGATTCCGGTGCGGACGCTGCACGGCGCCCTGGCCGGAGCGCCTCTGACGCTGCGCGTGCAGAACCAGATCCATCCGGGGGACCGGGACAACCACGCGCTCTTCTGGCATCGCGTGGCCATCGCCACCGAGGGCGGGGTGCTGACGCTCGCGGACACCCACGGACCGGTGCTCTGGCACCCCCGGATGCACTCGCCGCGCGACGACGGGCACCGGCTCGTCTTCCGGTCCGGTCCCGGCGCAGAATGGCTGGAGCTGCCGACGCACTCCGTCGTCGGTGATCCCGCGCAGGGTCCGCACAGCTTCGACGGGGTCTTCTCCGACCTGTGGCCGTCGGCGGTGACCGATGCGCTCAGTGCGTTGCGCGATGCGATCGGGGAGGGCACGGACGTCCTGCGTACCGCGCAGCACGACCTGACCGTCTTCCAAGTCTGGCGGGACCTGATGGCCCGCCTCGGTCCCCCCGAACTGATCCGCCCGCCCGCGCCCACTCCGCTGGCCGTGGCCGACCTGACCGTTTCCGGCACCGGTGGTTCGAGGGAGCGTCGTGGCCACGGGCCGATCCAGAGGGGCGCGTCACCCGCGTCGGCCGAACCGAGGCCGGCCGTGCAGGAGCCGTCCGGCGCCGAGGGTGACACCCCCGGCGCCGGGTACACCCAGCCGGCCGAGTTCTTCGACCTCGGGGCCCGGGAGCACACGGACCGGACCGGCCCCGCGGTGGTCGCCTCGCTCGCGGGCATCGACCCGAAAGCCGGTCCGCTGCTGGACATCGGCGCGGGAAGCGGCCTGGTGACCCGTCAGATAGCCGCCGCCTACCCGGACTGCCGGATCGTCGCGGCCGAGCCCTCGCCGGGTATGCGCGCCATCCTCACCAGCCGGCTCGCGGAGGACCCCGGGATCGGGGAGCGGGTGACGGTGCTGCCCGACGCCGCGAACGACCTCGTCCTGCCCGACCGGATCTGCGGCGCCGTCGCCTGCGGGATGCTCGGGCACCTGGACCCGGACCGGCGCCGTGCGCTGCTGCGGGACCTGGCCGACCGTCTCGCGCCGGGCGCGCCGCTCGTCGTCGAGCTCATGGGGCTGTACACCCCGGTGTCGATGCCGGCGACCCGGTTGCGCCAGGCCGTCCTCGGCGGCTTGCGCTACGAGTGGTGGATGGCCGGTGAACCCGCCGGTGAGGAGCTGATGCGGCTGGAGACGACCTGGCGCGTCTTCGACGGGACGCGGATGGTGCGGGAGGTGCGGGACGCGTACCACTGGCACACGGTGACCCTGGACCGGATCGCGGAGGAGGCGGGACTGACCCTCGAGCCCCCGCCGTCGCCCCATGGAGCGGCCGTTCCGCACCTGGGCGTGCTGCGCGGTGCGGAACGGCCGGCGGTCACCAGGTGACGAGTACCTGTTCCGGCCCGAAGGCGATGCCTTCGTGCCGGAACCGGACCGCGTGCAGGGGAGCCGCCGCCCGGAGCGTGGGGATGCGGTCCAGGAGGGTGCTGACAGCGGTCACCAGTTCCAGGCGGGCGATGTTCTGGCCGACGCATTGGTGAATTCCGTAGCTGAACGCTACATGCTGTTTTCCTTTCCTCTCGAAATCAATCTTTTCGGGCGTCTCGAAGACACTCTCATCGTGATTTGCTGAAGCCAAGAGAGGAATAACTCCATCGCCCTTTCGAATCACATGCTCCCCGAAGCGAATGTCCTCGGTGGCGGTGCGAAGGGCGATGGAGTCTCCGACCGAAAGAACTCGGAGGAGTTCTTCGACGGCGGCCGGGAACTTGGTGTGGTCCGCGCGCAGCTCCGCGATCAGGTCCGGGTTCTCCAGCAGCGCCAGCACGCTCAGGGCGATCTGGTTCGTCGTGGTCTCCCAGCCGGCCACGACGAGAATCGCGATGGTCGTGATCAGCTCCTCACGGCTCACCTCGCCGGTGTGCAGCCGCTCGGCTATCAGTCTGCTGAGCAGGTCGTCACCGAGGTTCGTCTCGCGTTCCGCGATGATCCCGTCCACCACGGCGGACAGGGCGCCGATGCCCTCCGCCGCGCCTTCCGCGGTGCTGGCGCCGCCACCGAAGACCTGGGATCCCAGGGTCCCCGTGACGCGCCGGAACCACGGATCGGTGCGTCGTACTCCGATGAGCTCGCACATGACCGTGCTGGACACGGTGTGGGCGAAGTGGGTGACCAGGTCGACCGGGGGGCCGCCGGCGAGCAGTTCGTCGATGCGCTCGTCGACGATGCGCTGGATGTCCCTGCGCATGCGGCGCGCCTTGCGGACGGTCATCTCGGCGAGCAGCATCCGCCGGAACCGTGTGTGCTCGGGCGGGTCCATTCTGATGAACGGCCTCGTCCTGGCGCCCACCTCCTGCTCGCCGTCGACGAGCGCCGGGAAGTTCGGGTGGCGGATGTCCGCGCTGACCCGGGGGTCGGCCAGTACCGCGCGGACCTCCTGGTAGCCCGTCACGATCCAGGCCTGACGGCCGGTGGGCAGGGTCACCCGGGACACCGGGCCCCGCCTGCGGAGTTCCGCGTACTCCTCCGGTGGGGCGAACGGGCATCCGCGGACCATCGGAAAGGAGCGGGAAGCGGCGCCGGCCGCGTCGGTTTCAGTCATGGCTGTTAAATCCTTTGTACGGAGACATCGGTATCCTAACCATCGCAACCTTCGGTTGCTACAGAAAAGTAATGCATTTACTCGGGCGAAGTTCGGGTGGGGCTGGACGGAACCGGAGATTGATGATGAAGTGGCTGGAGCGGTGGCAGTACGACTGCCTTGTGCAACTCGCGGTACGAGCTGCGGCTCGCGGTAGGAGAAAATGGTGAATCAGTCGGTTCTCGGACCTTGGCTGCGCAGGCCGGTGGTTCGGCCCGAAGCGCGTCTGCGCCTCGTGTGTTTCCCGCACGCCGGCGGTGCGGCCTCCTCGTTCCGCCCCTGGCAGCGCCTGCTGCCGGACGAGATCGAGCACGTGACCGTGCAGTACCCGGGCAGGGAGGACCGCTTCGCCGACGGTCCGGTCGACTCAATGGACGTCCTGGTCCGCGAGGTCGTCGACGCCCTCCAGTCGCTGCTCGACCGGCCCTGTGCCCTCTTCGGCCACAGCATGGGCAGCGCGGTCGCCTACGAGGTGGCTCTGGAGCTGCGGCGCCGGGGCCTTCAGGCGCCGGTCCGGCTGCTGGCCGCCGGCCGGGCGTCACCGCACCACGCGGTGGTGGGCGACATCCACCACCAGGACGACAGCGCGCTGATCGATGAACTGGCGCGTTACGGCGGGACACCTCAGGAGGTGCTCGCGGACCCGGAGTTGCGTGCCGCCATCCTGGGATACGTCCGCAGCGACTACCGGCTGATCGAGACGTACCAGCCGTCCTCCGCCGAGCCGTTGGACTGTCCGGTCAGCGTCTTCTTCGGCTCCAGGGACCCCGAGTGCGGAGCGCAGGACGCCGAGACGTGGTCGAGCACCACACGGCATCCCCTGACCGTCACGGCCTTCGACGGCGGCCACTTCTTCCTCGTCCCCCACCGCGCCCTGCTGGCCGAGACCATCGGCCGGGACCTGGGTCTCGACCTCCGCCGACCCGCGCACACGTGGCCCAGCACCCCCTGAGACCTGAAAGGACGTCACTGTCATGGTCGCGGACTACTACACCGCCTCCGCGGAGTTCTACGAGATGGTGGCCGCGCGCCACGTGCAGACGAGTGCCGGGCCCCTCACTGCCGCCCTGGCAGGAGTCGACACCACTCGCGGCCCCGTCGTCGAGATCGGTGCGGGCACGGGGCGGATCACCGCAGTCATCGCCCAAGCACTGCCGGGCGTCCCGATCATCGCTGCGGAGCCATCCGTTCCGATGCGGGCGATGCTCACGAGCCGGGTGTTCGGGGACGAGGACCTACGGAAGCGGGTGACGGTCGTGGCGGAACCCGCTCAGGAGCTCACCCTGCCCGACACCGTCAGCGCAGTGGTGATCTTCGGTGTGGTCGGCCACCTCACCAAGGCCGAACGCGTCGACCTGTGGCGGAACCTGCGCGGCAGGCTGCCCGAGGGCGGACCGATCATCGTGGAGTTGATGGGAGTCGGCACCGCCCGTCGTGTACCGCCGTTCAGGATGCTGCGCGAGGCGATCGGCGAGCAGACCTACGAGTGGTGGACGGAGGCCGAGCCCCTCGAGGGTGAAGTGATGCGCTGGCGGACGTCCTGGAAGGTCTTCCGCCGGGGTGAGCTGGTGCGCACCAACTCCGACACCTACGACTGGGAGAACCTCAGCCTCGAGCAGCTCGCGCAGGAGGCCGGAATGAGCAGCAGTCTGGTGAGCGCCGGGGGTGTTCCGGGCTCGCCGGAGATCGGCAAGCTGATCCGGTGACGTGGCGGTGACCAGGGCGTCCTCCGTTGCTGTCGTGTCACGGGCAGGCCACCGCCCTCGCGCGAGGGCGGCCCATGGGCTCCCGGAGGGTCGACACCCAACCAAATGTATTGACAATCGTTTTCAATAGCGCTTACATGGGTGGCGCTCGATCCGTCTTGTGGGGCCGTGCTCCTGCGAGTGCGGTGCCGGGCCGGCCTTTCCCCCGCCGGGTACGTTCCGTCGAAGGGAGTGACCGCACGTGACGGAGGCAGCGATGCGCCGCCGAACGTGCCGGCCGGTCCCGCCCCGCCGCGCGAAAGGTCCGCCGGCCGGCCGCCGTCAGCACGACAGGCCGGTACGCGGCCCGGGCGCCGGGCTCACCCGGAGACGGGCTCCTCGGGCGTGGTCACGGCGTCATCGTCACCCGCGGGACCGCGCGGAGCCCGGCCGCCCGGACACCTCCCGGCCACCCACTTCCCTCACCACCGCCGCGAGACGGTGCCGCGCCCCCTCATGGGGCGTCGGCCGTGCCGTCACAGCCGCCGACGCCCGCTGCCAACCGGAAAGCGAGAACCTCCCGTGACCCACCGGGAATCCTTCCCTGAGCGCAAACTCACCTTCACCGGCGATCCCGTCGCCGTCGCCGCGGCTCTGTCCGCGAGCACCGACGCACCCCACCTCCTCTACGAGCAGGGCGGCTCCGTCACATGGAGTGAGGGCGAGTCCGTCGTGATCGAGGTGGACGAGACCTCCGTCAGGCTGCACGGCACGGACGTCGAAACCACGGAACTACCCGCGGGCGCTCACCCGTTGGCCACCGCCGGGGAACTCCTCCGGACACGGACCGACGGCGTCGGATCGGCGCACGGCTGGATCTCCTTCGAACTCGCCCACGCCTACCACGGGGGCGGTACGACCGGCGGTCGGGCCCTCGCCCGGTTCGTCGTCCCGGAACGCGAGATCGAACTGACGCCCACCGCGGCCGTACTGCGGGCCGACGGACCGGACGCCCTCGACGCTCTGGAAAGACGGCTGCACACCGCCACGACCTCGGCCGGCGAGCCCGCCGCCGCGCGCGTCGCGGTCGACCTGGAGGAGCGTGCCGACCGGTACCGCACCGCCGTCGCCGACGTCGTACGCGCCATCCGCGCGGGGGAGCTGGACAAGGCCATCGTCTCCCGCACCGTGTCCGTGCCGGACGAGATCGACCTTCCGGCCACCTATGTGGCGGGACGGCGCAGCCACCTGCCGGCCCGTTCCTTCCTGTTGCGGCACGGCGGGTGGGAGGCCGCCGGCTTCAGCCCCGAGATCGTGGCCCGGATCGAGGCCGACGGCCTCGTCACGGCCCAGCCGCTGGCCGGCACCCGCGCGCTGACCGGCGACTCCGACGCGGACGCCGCCCGTCGCGCCGAACTCCACCGCGACGCCAAGGAGGTGTACGAGCACGCCGTCTCCGTACGCCTGGTGCAGGAGGAGCTGAACACGGTGTGCCTGCCGGAGTCGGTGCGCACCGAGGAGTTCATGGCCGTGGAGGAGCGGGGCAGCGTGCAGCACCTCGCCTCCCGGCTGCGGGGCCGGCTCACGCCCGGCCACGACCGATGGGACGCGCTCGCCGCGCTGTTCCCCGCGGTGACCGCTTCCGGCATACCCAAGGGGCCCGCGCTCGCGGCGATCAGCCGTGCCGAGGAACAGGAGCGCGGGCTGTACAGCGGCGCGGTCGTGCGGCTGGAGGCCGACGGCACCTTGGACGCGGCGTTGGTGCTGCGCACCGTCCTGCGCCGAGGCGACCGGACCTGGCTGCGCGCCGGAGCCGGCATCGTGGCGGGCTCCAACCCGGAACGGGAGCTGGAGGAGACCAGGGAGAAGCTCCGGGCGGTGAGTGGCCATCTGGTGCCCTCCACCCCGGTCACGGGCGCGGGCGACGGCATCCCGGCGCCCGTGACCACCTCCGTGACGGCTACCTGAGCCGGGTCGGGCGCCTGCGCGCATGGTGATCGCAGGAACAGGCCGGGGCCACGTCGGCGCCGTCCGTCATGCCCCGGCAGGGTCCGCCTTCGCCGAGCATGCCAGGGTGCCATCGTCACCGACGAGGCCGTGCAGGCGCCCGACCACACCGGCATCGTCCGTACGGTCGTCCGCTCCGGCGCCGCCGGAGGTTCCGGTGACTGCGGCACCGTCCGCGCGACGCCGCACCGCGGCGCGCATGTCCTGCAAGAGCGCCGCCCGAGCCACGCCGACAACCCGGGGAAGGCCCGCGACGGCGGCGGCTGCCCGGGCCGGTTCACCGTGACCGATGTGCCCACCGACCACTTCGGCGTCATCGGACCGCCGCACGTCCGCACGGCCGCCGAGCACCTGGCGTCGGCACCGCCGCGGCCGGGCCGGGAGCAGCAAGGGAGAAGACACCCCGATGACCACCACCGAACCCGCGACCGCCCCCGAGCAGCAGTCCGAACCCCCGTCGGCCACCGCCGACCGCGACGAACGGCGGCGCACCGCCGACGCCCTGCGTGAACTGCGCCGGCCCGTCGCCCGGATGACGAGGCTCGGCATCGTGCTGGGCGCGGTCGGCGCCGTCACCACCCTGGTGCCCTTCGTCGGCATCGCCGAGATCGGCCGGGTCCTGCTCGCCGAGGGTCTCCTGGACCGCGATCGGGTGGCCACCGCGGCCGTCGTCGTCACCGTGGCCCTGGTCGTCGGCTGGAGCTGCACCGGCGCCGCCCTGTGGATCACCCACCTGGCGGACGGCCGTCTCCAGGCCGATCTGCGGCGCCGTATGGTGGCCAAGCTCGGCCGGGTGCCGCTGGGCTGGTACTCGTCCACCACCTCCGGGCAGGTCCGCAAGGCCGCCCAGGAGGACATCGACGACCTGCACCATCTGACCGCCCACCACGACGTCGAACTGGCCGGCGCGATCGCGCTGCCGCCGGCCGGACTCGGCTACCTGGTGTGGGTCGACTGGCGGCTCGCCCTGCTGGCGCTCGCCACCCTGCCTGTCTACTTCACCGCGTACGCCTTCATGATGCGCGGCTTCACCGAGAAGATGACCGCGGTGGACACCGCCTTCGGCCGCGTCGGCGCCGCCGTCGTGGAGTTCGTGCACGGCATCGGCGTCGTCAAGGTGTTCGGCGGTACCCGCCGCGTCCACGCCGGGTACCGGGAGGCCGTGCACGCCTACGGCGACCAGTACGCGGGCTGGGTCCGGCCGGTGCTGAAACTGGACGCGTACACCTCCATGGCCCTGTCCGTGCCGGTGATCTCCGTCGTCGGACTGGCCGGCGGCATCTGGTTCACGCACGAGGGCTGGGTCACCCCCGCCGACGTCCTCGCCGAGGTGCTCGTCGCCGCCGTCCTGCCCACCACCCTGCTCACCCTCAACCAGGGCCTGACCGCACAGCGCAAGGCCGTGGCCGCCGCCGGACGCATCGCCGCGCTGCTGGACATCCCCGAACTCCCCGTCACCGACAGGCCGCAGAAGCCGGACGGCAACGACGTCGTGCTCGACGGGGTCGTCTTCGGCTATGCCTCCGGCCGGCCCGTGCTCCACGGCATCGACCTGACCTGCCGGGCCGGCACCGTCACCGCCCTGGTCGGCGGCTCAGGCGCGGGCAAGTCCACCCTCGCGGGCCTCGTCCCCAGGTTCCACGACGTGGACGCCGGCGCGGTCCGCATCGGCGGCACCGACGTCCGCGACATCGCCCCCGAGGAGCTGTACCGGCACGTCGGGTTCGTCCTGCAGGACGTGCAGCTGCTGCACGGCACGGTCGCCGACAACCTGCGCCTGGGCCGTCCCGACGCCACCGACGACGACCTCGTCGCCGCCGCGACCGCCGCCCGCATCCACGAGCGCGTCACGCGGTTGCCGCGCGGCTACGACTCGGTCGTCGGCGAGGACGCCCGCTTCTCCGGAGGTGAGGCGCAGCGCCTCACCATCGCCCGCGCCCTGCTCGCCGACGCGCCCGTCCTCGTCCTCGACGAGGCCACCGCCTACGCCGATCCGGAGTCCGAGGCGGAGATCCAGGACGCCCTGTCCACCCTGGTACGGGGCCGCACCGTCCTGGTGGTCGCCCACCGCCTGTCCGCCATCACCGGCGCCGACCGCATCGTCGTCCTGGAGGAGGGCAGGGTCGTCGAGCAAGGCGCGCACACCGAACTGCTCGCCGCCGGGGGCCGCTACGCCCGCATGTGGAGGGCCCACCACCCCGCCGACGCGCCCGGCACCGAGCCGACCGAGGGCACCGAGGAGACCGCCTGATGATCCGCCACCTGGCCACCGTCCTGGGGCCCGACCACCAGGGTGCCCTGCGCCGCTACTTCGCCTGGCTGGTCGCCTACGCGGTCCTCGAAGGCGTCGCCATGGCCTTCCTGGTGCCCGTGCTGCGCTCGGTCTTCGACGGCGACGCCGCCGGAGCCCTGCGGCACCTGGCGGTACTCACGGTCCTCGTCGTGGTCACCTGCGTCGCCCGCTACCAGCAGGCCATGCGGGGCTTCGGACTGGCCGTCGTCACCCTCACCACCCTGCACGACCGGCTCGGTGATCACCTGGTCCGGCTGCCGCTGGGCTGGTTCACCTCCGAGAAGGTGGGCCGCGTCGCGCGGAGCGCCACCACCGGCACCCTCACCGTCACCAACGTCTTCGCCCACCAGCTCACCCCCCTCGTCAGCGGCATCGTCACCCCCGCCACCGTCGCCCTCGCCCTGCTCGTCCTGGACTGGCGCCTCGGTCTGGTTCTGGTGGCCTGCGCCCCGCTGCTGTACGCCACCCATCGCTGGTCCGCCTCCTGGATCGGCCGCAGCGAACGGCAGCGGGACGCCGCCGACGCCCTCGCCGGCAACCGGGTGGTGGAGTTCGCGCGGGTGCAGAAGACCCTGCGGGCCTTCGGCCGCGATCGCGAGGGCTACGCCCCGCTGGAGGCCGCGGTGGAGGAACGCAGCAAGGCGGCCGGCCGGATGCTCGCCGAGACCATGCCCCGGCTGCTCGCGGGCGGCCTCGCCGTCCAGCTGTGCTTCGCCGCCCTGGTGGCCACCGGCGTGATCCTGGCCCTGAACGACGCCGTGGAGCCCGCCGCCCTGGTCGCGCTCCTCGCGCTCGCCGCCCGGTTCGTCGGCCCGCTGTCGGAGGCGGCCGGCATGAGCGGCATGCTGCGCGTGGCCGGCAACGACCTCGGCAGGCTCGCCGCCCTGCTGGACGAGCCGCCCCTGCCCGACACCGGCAGCAGCGCCGTCCTCGACCACCCCGGCGAGATCGTCTTCGAGGACGTCGCCTTCGGCTACGACGACGGGAACCCGGTGTTGCGGGACGTCTCCCTGCGTGTTCCGCCGCGCACCATGACCGCGGTGGTCGGCGCCTCCGGTGCCGGCAAGACCACCTTGGTCCGGCTCATCGCCCGCTTCTTCGACGTGGACGCCGGATCGGTCCGCGTCGGCGGCACCGACGTGCGCGAGATGCCCGTGGAACAGTTGATGGCCCAGATCTCCGTGGTCCAGCAGGACGTGTACCTCTTCGACGACACTCTGGAGGGCAACATCCGCGTCGGCCGGCCCGACGCCACCGACGAGGAGGTGCGCGAGGCGGCCCGGATCGCCGGCGTCGACGAGATCGTCGAGCGGCTGCCGGAGGGCCTGGCCACTCGCGTCGGTGAGGGCGGAACCTCCCTGTCCGGCGGTGAACGGCAACGTGTCTCCGTCGCCCGCGCCGTCCTCAAGCGCGCCCCCGTCGTCCTGCTCGACGAGGCCACCGCCGCCCTCGACCCGGAGAACGAGAAGTACGTGCAGCAGGCCCTGCGGACCCTGATGCGTGACTCCACCCTGCTGGTGATCGCCCACCAGCTGTCCACCGTCGTGGCCGCCGACCAGATCCTCGTCCTGGACGAGGGCCGGATCAGCGAACGCGGCACCCACGAAGAACTGCTCGCCGTCGACGGCCTCTACGCCCGCTTCTGGGAACGGCGCCGCCGCAGCCGCGGCTGGCGCCTGGTACCGGCCGGCACGACGGAGACGACCCGGTGATCGGCCCAGCCGCGGGCCACCGGTTGGTGACCGACCTGCTCGATCCTGCCCGATGTCCGCCGCTGTCCAGCCCGGCGGCTGGGCCCGGACCCGCACCGGATCTCCGGACGCCGTCGGGATCGACGTGGCCTCTCCGGAGGAGCTACGGCATGCATTGAGCTGCGGACTGGCCTGTCCCGTGGGGGGAGGAGTCGCTGCGCTACGCCGCGTTGCTGACCCGCATGGGGCATCCGGACGTCCGCAGCCTGGCGGAGGGCATCGTCACCTTGCGGCACCGTGACATCCCGTCCGACGACCTCGGGTTCATCCTCTGCAGTCACGGCTTCACGGTCCGGGCCGACAGGTTCGTCGGCCGCCTGCCGGGCGCGGAGACCATCGCGGTCGACATGGACCCCGTACTGCCGGAGCTGGGACGAACCCACCACGCGGACGCCGCCCGCTATGCGCACGCGGTGATCGGTGAGGACGGCTGGGCCGATGCCCTGGAGCTGCCCCGCGGCCTGGACGTCGCCGTCTCGACGACGGCCCTGCACTACCTCCCCGCCCGCGTCCTGCTGGAGACCTACCGCTCTCTCGCGGCTCTGCTCCGCCCTGGCGGGACGCTGGTCAACGGGGACCACTTCCCTCCGGACGTGCGGTCCTGCGCGGACCTGACCGCTCATGTGGGGCGCTGCCGGGCCGAGCGGGCGGGTGATCACGGCAGCGAGGTCTGGGAGGACTGGCGGCGGGAGGCCGCCCTGGACCCCGAGCCGGCCGACCTGTTCGAGCAGCGGGAGAGAAGCCGTCCGTCGTCCGGCGGCGGCAACCGGCACCTCTCCGTGGGCCGCCACGCCGAACTGCTGCACCAGTCGGGATTCAGCCGCGTCACACCGGTGTGGCAGGTGGGGGAGCAGTTGCGTGCTCGCGGCGTTGAAGGACTGACGGGCTCTGGAGCCTGAGTCGGCCCCCGCCTCGGCGCTCCGTCGGGAGGCGCTGTCGCCGGGGTGTGCCGACGCCGTCGTCACAGTGCGAGGCTCATGAGGATCTCGTCGCGGTCGTCACCAGGTGCCAGACGCAGCGCACCCGGCCACCGGCCGACCTCGGTCCAGCCGGCCTTGCGGTAGAAGTGCTCGAGCCCCAGCCCGGCCCGCACCGTCAGTTTGAGTCGCTCCAGGCCCATCTCCTCCCGTGCGACGTGGTGGACGCGACGCATCAGCGCGGCCCCGATACCCAGTCCCCTGAGGTGCACCTGCGTCTGCACGTGGTTCACCACACCGCAGTGCGCTTCGAGCGGGTGCGCCTCGCGGCGGAGGAGCAGCCAGCCCCCGAGGGCGCCGTCGAATGTGGCCGTCAGCAATCTGCAGCGATCGGGCGCCAGATGCTCCGCGATACGGTCGACGGCGGCTTCGAGGTCCGCCGGTGTCAGGGGTGGCGGCGGACAGTCCGCTGGAATGACCGCTCCGCCGGAGTTGACCACCGTGGCCCAACAGGCGGCGAGTTCCCGCCTGAGGACGCCGGGGAGCAAAGACGACCGAGTGAACTGGGTGAACGTGGGGGCGGCGACTTCGAATGCTGTCACGTGGAAAAGCTTGTCACGGCACCCGCTGTCGAATGGTGCGGTCGTGCGCCCGTGGTCGGGGTGTCGGCAAGCCCGTGGCCACCTCACCGGCCTGCTGTGTCAGGCGTCCGTTCGGCCGCCGTCGCGTCCGGCGTGGCAGTCGTCGCACATCCCGGTCAGTTCGAGTGTGTGGTCCACGTCGTGGAACCCGGTGACGCGCGCCACCTCGACCGCCCACCGCTCGACTTCCTCGGAGTCCACGGCGAGACTGAGGCCGCAGCGTCGGCACAGAAGGTAGTGCCGGTGGCCGTCGGCGGGCCGGTGACGGTAGAGGCGTTCACCGTCGCTGTCGCGCACCATGTCCACCCGGCCCGACGCCTCCAGCAGGCGGAGGGTGCGGTAGACGGTGGTCAGGCCGACCACGACACCGTCCGCCGTGAGCGCCGCGTGCAGGGTCTGGGCGGAGGTGAAGCCGTCGCAGGCGGTCAACGCCTGCAGGACCGCGGCCCGTTGCGGGGTGGGCCGCCACTCGCCGAGGGTCGTTCCGTGCATGTGTGTGCCTCCGTAACGGTGGGGACGGCCGGGACGGCCGAACGCGCTCGACCGCCCCGAGTCCGGTCACACGGCCGCTGTCAGGGACGAGGTTTCATGTTCGTCTTCGTGCGTGCAGACTTCTCCGGTTTCCCAGCCGGGGAAGGGGTCGGTCGTGGGCGCCGGTTCTCCCACGGCCATGAGGCAGCCGGCCAGAGCGGCACGAAGACGATCGGCCTGCAGGCCGATACCGATGAAGACCAGCTCCTGGGCGTGCGGTGCGTCGGCATCGCGGATCCCGGAGGGTTCGAAACGGGCGACGGAACCGGCCTGGGACCACAAGCCGGTCACGCCGTTTCGGCCGGCGAGGGTGAAGAAGCCCTTGGACCGCAGGACCCGGCCGTACATGCCGCTGTCCATGTCCCGGGTGACGAAGTCCCAGAGCCGTGCCGGATGGAAGGGCGCCGCCGACCGGAAGACGAGGGAGGAGATGCCGTACTCCTCGGTCTCCGGGACGTGGTCGCCGTTCAGCTCCCGCACCCAGCCCGGTGCCTGCTGGGCGTGTTCCAGGTCGAAGCGTCCGGTTGCCAGGATGTCGCGGGCGTCGATGCGGCCGTGCACCGAGTTGATCAACCGGGCCCTCGGATTCAACCGCGCGAGCACCCCGCGCAACCGGTCGGCGTCCATGTCGTCGACCAGATCCAGCTTGTTGAGCACCAGCACGTCGGCGAACTCCACCTGGTCGACCAGCAGGTCGCTCACCGTGCGTTCGTCGTCCTCGTAGGGAGCCAGCCCCCGTTCGGCGAGGTCGTCCCCGGTGTCCAGCTCGGTGAGGAAGTTGGCGGTGTCCACGACGGTGACCATGGTGTCCAGCCGGGCCACGTCCCCCAGCACGGCGCCGTCGTCGCGGGCGAAGGCGAAGGTGGCGGCGACCGGCATCGGCTCGGAGATGCCGCTGGACTCGATGAGCAGGTAGTCGAAGCGGCCTTCTTGGGCGAGGCGGTCGACCTCCTCCAGCAGGTCGTCCCGCAGCGTGCAGCAGATGCAGCCGTTGGTCATCTCCACCAGCCGCTCCTCGGTGCGGGAGAGCGCCGCCTCGCCCCCGCGCACGAGGGCGGCGTCGATGTTGACCTCGCTCATGTCGTTGACGATCACCGCGACGCGCAGGCCCTCGCGGTTGGTGAGGACGTGGTTGAGGAGGGTCGTCTTGCCGGCGCCGAGGAAGCCCGACAACACGGTGACGGGCAGGCGCTGTGAGGACATCGGCGTCAGTCCTCCGGACGCAGCAGACCGCGCCGGTAGGCGGGCACGAGGTGCTGGGGCACCCGGTGGGTCACGCCGTCCACCGTCACGGACACCAGGTTCGGCGTGCTCGCCTTCCACTGGGCGCGGCGGTGACGGGTGTTGCTGCGCGACATCTTGCGCTTGGGCACGGCCATGGTGGTTCCTCTCGGTCAGGAAGGGGATCGCCTCGATCGGGGCGGAGAGCTTCGACCACGACACCGCACCGGAGAGACATCGACAGCATACGATAACGGTTTTCATATCTGATAGTTGTCGTCGGACGGTATGTCGCAGCAGGAGGCGGACAAGCGGTTGCGCACCGACGGCGAGCGTTTGGGTCCAGGGCGCCGGACCGCGGTGTCGGTCACGTCCGCGCACGTCGACCGCATGCGCGCCTGTCACGGGACGGAGCCGTCGTCCTCACCGGTTACGAGAACAGTGCCGACGCCCTCGTGGTCGCCGCGGCCCGCGTCCTCGGCAGCCGCCTGCGCGAGCCGTACCCGCATCGCGTGCGCACCTCGCAGGACGCCGGTCCCGTCCACCTCCACGCCGACAGCTTCGACCTCGTCGTCGACGTCGGTGGTGTGCCCAGCAGGCGGCGCCACCCGGATGAGGACCACGTCCTGATCCGGTATGTCCGGCCCGCTCGCTCCGGGGGCGACTCCTTCGTGGTCGACGCGTACGGCTTCGTCGACGGCCTCGCGTCGACCGACCCCGCTCTCCTGGACTTCCTCACCGGCACCGATATCGACCTGTACGGCAAGTGGGCGGGACTGCGCGGACTTCCCTCCACCCCACGTGCCGCCCGGCACGTCGAGTACGCCCGCACCGGTCGCCGCATCGTCCGCCGTACCGACGGGGCCGTCCCCCTGCACCGTGATGGACCGTAGCCGTCGCCGGTTGCTCGGGGCCGTGAGGGCGGGTGCTCCCGGTACGGGCAGAACCGGCGGGATGGCAGGGACTTGCCGGAGACGGAGAGGGAAAAGTACGGGCTGCGCTACTGTTACGACGGTTTGACCGCACTCGATGCGGTCGGGTCGTACGAGATGCTGTGCCGGGTGCCGGGTGCCGGGTGCCGGGTGCCGGGTGCCGGGTGCCGGGTGCCGGGCGTCACGGTGGCGACCGTGGCCGGGAGGGCAGGGCGAGTCCGTACGTGTACCGGCGAGCTGGGGCTGATGGCCTAGCTGTACTGCCCAGGGACGTTGGTCAGTCTGGTGACGGGCGGTTTGCCGCCGGTTGCGGTGTGGGGGCGGTGGTGATTGCAGTGATGGAGCCAGGCCGGCAGGGCTTTGCGGCGGGCTGATTCGCTGGAGCAGAAGCGTGCGAAAGCCCAGCCGTCGGCCAGGGTGCGGTGGAAGCGTTCGACTTCGCCGTTCGTCTGTGGCCGGTAGGGCCGGTTCCTCTTCGGCGTGATGCCGAGTTCGGTGCAGGTCCGATCGTCCTGACGACGCGATTGTTCGGCCCACTGGTGGCGGAGCGGGTGAGTCCGTGCCGGCACATCAGGGCAGGGCTGCCGGTCAGATGGCGGGTGCCTCCAAGCCCGGGCGCATGCCTGTGCCGGGACGACTCCGCAGGTGTGGTGGAGGGGATGTGTGAGGCCCTGTTACTCGGGGCGGGTGACCACGGCCTCGGATCCGGCGGGTGGTGGGCGTGCGGTTCGCCGGGGACGGCCAGGCCGAGGGCATCGTCGACGGTGTGGTCCTTGTGAGGCGCGATGCTGCTGATGACCGGCGGGCGGCCCGGGGTGAGGACATACGCCCTCGGTGCGTCTCGTCGGCCCGCCGGGTATGACGGGCCGACGGGCGGCGTGGACACCGGCCGGCGTCCGTCGGCAGGGCACGGACGCGGCCTTGGCGTCAGCGGAGTCCGGTCACCAGGAGGACTTGGTCACTCCGGGCAGGAAACCGGCGTGTGCCTGTTCCCGGGTGCGGACCCGGGACAGACCGAACTTGCGAAGGTAGCCGCGGGGGCGGCCGTCCACGCTGTCGCGGTTGCGCACTCGAGTGGCGCTGGCGTTGCGTGGTTGCCGGCGCAGCTCCGCCAGTGCGCTCCGACGCTCGTCCTCGGTCGACGAGGGGCGGCGGACGATCTCCTTGAGTTCGGCCCGCCGGGCGGCGTACCGCTCGACGGTTTCCCTGCGCTTCTCGTTCTGTGCGATCTTGCTCTTCTTCGCCATCAGACCTTCCCTCCGCGTGCCCGGATCCGTGCCACGGCCGCCTCGATGCCGATGGCGTCCACCGTCTTGATCGCCTTGGCGCTCAGCGTCAGACGGACATGGCGGCCCTCGCTGGGGAGCCAGTAGCGCTTGTGCTGGATGTTCGGGTCGAAACGGCGCGAGGTGCGCCGGTGCGAGTGGGAGATCTTGTTGCCGAAGCCCGGTTTGGCGCCGGTCAGTTGGCAGTGGGCGGACATGGGTGTTACCTGCCTCTCTGCAGCCACTGGCTATTGGTAATGGCAATCATTCTCATATACTAGCCTCATGGCACGCAACGAACTTCGCCCGGTCATCAAGCTGCGCTCCACCGCGGGCACCGGCTTCACCTACGTCACCCGCAAGAACCGGCGCAACAACCCCGACCGGATGGTGCTGCGCAAGTACGACCCCGTCGTCGGCCGCCATGTCGACTTCCGCGAAGAACGCTGAAATCCCCCTCCGTCCCGCCCCTCCGAGAGGTTCTCCTCAGCCATGAAGCCCGGCATCCACCCCGCCTACGGCCCTGTCGTCTTCCGTGACACCGCCTCGAACCACGCTTTCCTCACCCGCTCCACGATGACCAGCGACAAGACGATCGAGTGGGAGGACGGCCATACCTACCCGCTCGTCGATGTCGAGATCTCCTCGGTGAGTCACCCCTTCTACACCGGCACCGCCCGCGTCCTGGACACCGCCGGCCGGGTCGAACGCTTCGAGCGCCGCTACGGGGCCCGGTGATGGGGCAGGAGCCTCGACTGCCCGTCGTACTCGTCGCCGGACTCCATGCGGACGCACGCAGGGAGGTCGTCGACTGGCTTCTGAAGGCCGTGCCCGGCAGCGTCGCCCTGTACCACGACCTGACCGGCGCGGGCAGTGGGACCGTACGCCGCCTGATCCGCGACGCCTCAGGCGACCTGTCCCGGGGGGAGACCCCGCTGATCAACGACTGTGCGTGCTGCGCACTGCGCGAGGACCTCGTCCCCGAGCTGGAACGGCTGGCAGGCGGCGGCCTGACCCGGCTCGCCGTCGTCGAACTGTGGGACTCGGTCGAACCGAAGGCGATGGCGGAGGTCGTCGCGGCGCACGAGGGGGACGACCTGGTCCTCACCAACGTGATCACCGCTGTGGACCCAGCACTCGTACTGCCCTACCTGGCCAACGGCGACGATCTGTCCGAAGTCGGCCTGGAGGCCGCCCCCGCCGACCAGCGCACCGTCGGCGACACCTGGGCCCGGCAGTTGGAGTACGCGCCCGTCCTCGCCCTGGTCGACAACGAGGAGGCGGACAGCGAGGACCGGGCGCTCCTCACGCAACTGCACCCCACCGCCCGTCAGGTGGCGGCGGGCTCCGGCGAACTCGCCGAGGTCGCCTTCGCCGGCTTCGACGTCGAGTCGGCGGCCGCCGCCCAGCATCCGGCGTGCGCACTACTGCCCCAGGAAGCCGACGAGGCCGGTGTGGCCACGCTCGTATGGCGTCGTCGCAGGCCCTTCCACCCCGGGCGTCTTTACGAGGCGTTGGAGGACCTGTGCTGCGCGGCCGCGCGCAGTCGCGGCCGGTTCTGGCTCGCCGACCGCCCCGACACCCTGCTCGCCTGGGACGCCGCGGGAGGCGCGCTGTGCGTGGAGAACGCCGGTCCGTGGCTGGCCTCTCTGCCCGACGCCGCGTGGGAAATGGTTCCGCCCATGCGGCGGGCCGCCGCGTCACTGGACTGGCACCCCGAACACGGCGACCGCTGCCAGCATCTCGTCTTCACCTCCCCGGACCTGGACCGGGAGGGACTCGAGCAAATCCTCGAATCCTGCCTGCTGACGGACGCCGAGTACGCCGCCGGGCGCGAGGCGTGGAAGCACCTGCCCGCCGTCTTCAACAGCCTCCTCGACTCCGCCTGACCCCTCCGACGACTCTCCATGCTCAAGGAGCAACGCCCATGGCCCGCCGCCAGGAATCCCGTAAGCCCGTCAAGCCTCGCCCCAACCCGCTCGACGCTGCCAAGATCACCTACATCGACTACAAGGACACCGACCTGCTGCGCAAGTTCATCTCCGACCGCGGCAAGATCCGCAGCCGCCGCGTCACCCGCGTCACCGCCCAGCAGCAGCGCCAGATCGCCACTGCTATCAAGAACGCCCGGGAGATGGCTCTCCTGCCCTACCCGGGTAATGCAAACGGCCGCTGACTCCTCGTGCGGGCTACCGCTGAAAGGGTGGTTCGTGATTCGTTGACCGGCGATCACCGCGCGGAAGGACCGGCATCGTTCGGCCAGCGGTCACCGGCAGGTACTCGATGCGGGAGATCGTGGACGCGGCCCTCTACCAGGGCCGGCGTATCTGCCCGGGGGCCGCCTCTTGCACGACCTGCCGCCGAAGGGCGCGAGGTACTACCACTTCGCCGGGAGAGCAGAGGCCTACGGCCTGCTCCCCTGTGGCGGCGTTCCGGCTGTCCGCTCGGTCTGTCCGGACGCGGAGGCGGGCTGCCGTTCCGCGTCAGGGTCAGTCGCACCGGGGCCCGATGCGGTGGCTCCGCCTTGGATGATCCGGGGAGTCCATCCGCTGCCCCGCTTTCCTCCTTCATGGCGCGGGCCTCGGCCTTGAGGATGCGGGCCGGCCTGCCTGCGGATCGGGCCAGTCCAGGGCCCTTCTCGGCGACGAGAACAGCTATGGCGACGATGAGGACGATGGCGAGTTCGCTCAGTCCGAACACGAGTGTCCTGCTCTCTTTTCCGGGGGCCGGGCCTGAATGGCGCGAGCGTAGCGGCGGTGGCCGTCGTCCGGCCTGGGCCGGTAGAGACGTTCACCGTCACCGTCACCGTCACCATCACGCACCACGTCGACGTGCCCGGCCGCCTCCGGCAACCGGAGCGTGCGGCAGACGGTGGCCAGCCCCACCGCCACGCCGTCCCTGACCGGAGCGGCATGCAGGGTCTGCGCCGGGACGAAACCGTCGCAGGCGTGCGGGGCCCCGAGGACCGCGGCTCGCCGCGGGTTCGTGCGCCACTCGCTGCGGGCCGTTCCGTACATGAGTGTGCCTCCCGTCGCATCCGGACGCCCTCGTGATCCGGTCGGGCGACCGCCGTCGGACTCCGGTGGCCGTGCTCGAGATCGCATACCTGCCCGGTGGCCCCGGGCGGCGCAGCTGGAGCACGGCCAGGGTGAAGGAGACGCCGTCGACGGCGGCGGCCTTGCCGTGACGGACGACGAGACCACGGACGTCCAACAGAACACCGTTCATCGGGAGTGCCGTTCCTCCTTGGGCAGTCCGGTCGCCGGGCGGGGGAGCTCAGCCCCGCAGGAACCCCGGGAAGGCCAGGGCGAGGGCGAAGCCGGGCGGCCGCAGCAGGGTGCGGCGGGCGACGGGCGGCAGCAGGAACTCCGGTACGGCGGCCGGCATCGCGGCGACGGCCCCGGCCGACCCCCGGTCCCGTATCAGCACGGGTGCGACCAGGGCGGACGCCAGCAGGAGCGCCACGTCCGACGAGCAGGCAGTCAGGGCCAGCGACACCCGGAGCCCGTGATCACGGAGGGCAGGACCTCGGCCCCCGGCACCCAGGGGGTGCCGAGATCGCCGTGGAGCAGGCCGGACACCCATGTCCCCAGCAGGGACAGGGGGCCGGCCTCCAGACCGAGGTCCCGCGGTACGGCGTCCAGGGCCCTCGTGCCGGCTCCTGCTCGGCGGACCGGGCGCGCAGCACGGTCAGTGCCGGGTCCCTGCCGGACAGCCAGGGCAACAGCCCGAAGGACGCCAGGACGGCGACCAGACAGACGACGCGGGTCGCTCCCGCAGGACCGGCCCTTGCTCGACGTGGGTGTCCGCCGTGACCAGTTCCCGTTCGCACGGGTCTTGGGCGGCGCCGACCAAGCCGGCCATCACCCTGGATGACCCGTTCGGATGTCGCGAGGGCGCGTCACGCCCCGTCGTCGGACTCCGTGCGGGCCTTCGCCGCCCGTCGCAGCCGGTGGTGGCGTGCCCGGTCCCGCTCCGCGACGACGTCGCCGACCATCGTCCGCACGACGTCCCGCAGCCCGTGCAGCGCGTGGTGGCGGGAGGGGCCCGCGGCGGGGTCCTGCCGCAGTTCCCTCAACAGCGCCCAGCACAGCAGCAGCATGACGACCACGAACGGCAGCGCCACCAGGATCGTCGCCGTCTGCAGCGAGTCCAGCCCGCCCACCACCAGCAGCACCGCCGCCACCGCCGCCATCAGCACGCCCCACGCCACGACCAGCCACGACGGCGGGTGCAGCGCCCCGCGGCTGGTCAGGGAGCCCATCACCAGCGACGCCGAGTCGGCGCTCGTGATGAAGTAGGTCATGACCAGGACCATCGCGACGAACGACGTGACCGTGCCGATCGGCAGCGCGTCCAGCATCGCGAACAGCGACGCCTCGACACCGTCCTCCATCGCGCCCGCGAGGTCCGCCTGCCCGGTCGATTCGACGCGGAGCGCCGTGCCGCCCATCACGCAGAACCAGACGACGGTCGCCCCGCTCGGCACCAGCAGCACGCCGACGAGGAACTCACGGATGGTCCGGCCGTGCGAGATGCGGGCGATGAACGTCCCCACGAACGGCGCCCACGACAGCCACCAGGCCCAGTAGAAGATCGTCCAGGCGCCCAGCCAGGCGTGGTCGGAGAAGGCGCCGGTCCGCGTGGCCATGGGCAGCAGGTTCTGCAGGTAGCCGCCGACGGACGCCGGGATCGTGTCCAGAATGTAGACGGTCGGCCCGAGCAGGAAGACGAACACCATCACCGCCGCCACGAGCACGATGTTCAACGTCGACAGCCACTTGATGCCCCGGTGCAGTCCGGAGAAGGCCGAGACGACGAACGCCGCCGACAGCGCCGCGATGATGACCAGCTCCGTGGTCCGGGAGACGCTCACCCCCACCGTGAGGTCGAGACCCTCGGCCACCTGCAGCGCGCCCAGCCCCAGGCTCGTCGCCGTGCCGAAGACGGTCGCGAACACGGCGAGCAGGTCGATCGCCCTGCCCTGCCACGACTCGGCCCGCCGGGCCCCGATGAGCGGTACGAACGCGGCGCTGAGCCGATTGCCGCGGCCCTTGCGGAACACGGCGTACGCCAGGGCGAGCCCCACGATCCCGTAGATCGCCCACGGGGTGAGCGTCCAGTGGAAGAACGAGTACTCCAGAGCCGTGCGCGCCGCCGCGCCGGATCCGGGGCGCACGCCGCTCGCCGGGGGCGGCACCAGGTAGTGCGTGAGCGGTTCGCCGACGCCGTAGAACATCAGGCCGATGCCCATGCCGGCGCTGAACATCATCGCGATCCAGGCGAGGTTCCCGAACTCCGGCGCGGAGTCGTCCTCGCCCAGCCTGATCCGGCCGAACCGGCTGAAGGCGATCACCAGGCACAGGACCAGGAACACGTCCGCGGCGACCACGAACAACCAGCCGAAGTTGTCCAGGACCCACGCCAGACTCGTGGAGGAGGCGCCGTCGAAGGACTCCTCGCCGAGCCAGGCCCACAGAACCAAGGCGACGACGGCGGCCATCCCGACGCCCACGAGGACGCGGTCGGGCGCACCGGTGGCGGGAGGGGCGGGCGCGGATCCCGACGGAGTCCGGTCGATCGGTTCCATGCTCATGAAGATCCACTATGGGACGCGTGCCGCCACGGCGGCGGACGGCACGCCGCCCGGCGGCCGAGAAGCGAGAAGGATGTGCGGCGCATCGCGCACCGGGCCGCCGGCCCCTCGGCCGTAGCCCTCGACGAGTCCGTCGGACGATCTCCGAGCGAGTCCGCCCCACTCCGGACCGGACACTCACCGGCGCCCGGTACCGCGGTGCCTTTCGTCCCTCCACGCACCGCAAGACGGGCGGCCGGAGCGTTCCACGCACGGCAGGGCACCGGGCCCGCCGCCGTACCGCAAGCCCTCGAACCGGAGCCGGCCGGCCTCGATCGACGCACCGATCCCCTGTCCGACCGGGGACATTTTCGGTTCACCGCCCCGGACTCGGCAGAGCGGTGTCCGGTGAAGAGGTCGAGCCGTCCGCATAACGGTCTCGCATCGCTTCCTGGCGCTTTCGCCGATTACTCATGGTCATGTGGGATGCGTCACTAAACATCTCGTGAAGACCGTGGTAGAACTGCGCAACTCCGCAGGTGGCACCACCCCTCGCCATCACACGGGGCGTCGGCACACGCGCCGACTGCATGACCAGGGTGATCACGCTCCGAGTCCGCGGAGCAGGCCCCGGGATCGCCGATCGGACAGCGGCGTTCGCTCAACGACAGCACACCGTCCCGGCACAGTTCGCTGTGCGCCGGTCCTGCGCCATCGAGGTAGCCATAGTGTCACTCGACTCCATCACCCGGTCCGTCGACGAGGCCGTCAGCGGATTCTTCGAGCCCATAGCCACCTGGCTCGGGGAAGTCGTCTTCTATGCCGTTCCCGTCGGGGGTACGGACCTTCCGCTCATCGTCGCCTGGCTGGTGGTCGCCGGTCTGGTGTTCACCGGCTGGTTCGGTCTCGTCCAGCTGCGCAAGTTCGGGCTCGCCCTCGACGTGGTGCGCGGAAAGTACGACGAGAAGGGGTCGGCCGGCGAGGTCAACCACTTCCAGGCGCTGACCGCCGCCGTCTCCGGCACGGTCGGTCTCGGCAACATCGCCGGCGTGGCCGTCGCCGTCTCCATCGGCGGCCCCGGCGCCACGTTCTGGATGATCCTGTGCGGCCTGCTGGGCATGGCCACCAAGTTCGTCGAGGTCACCCTCGGTGTGAAGTACCGGGAGGTGCACGCCGACGGCACCGTCTCCGGCGGCCCCATGCACTACCTCCCGAAGGGCCTGGCCGACCGCTTCGGCGCGGGCGGCAAGAAGCTCGGCAAGGTCCTCGCGGTCCTGGCCTCCTTCATGATCCTGTTCTTCGGCCTCTTCGGCGGCAACCTCTTCCAGGTCAACCAGTCCTACGCGCAGCTGGTCTCCGTCACCGGCGGCGAGGACGGCGCACTCGGCTCCTCCGCCGGCGCGCTGTTCTTCGGCGTCCTCGTCGCCGCGCTCGTCGGCATCGTGCTGCTCGGCGGCATCCGCTCCATAGCCAACGTCACCAGCAGGCTCGTGCCCGCCATGGCCGGCATCTACATCGCCGCGTGCCTGGCCGTGATCCTGGTCAACGTCACCGCCGTCCCGGACGCGATCGCCACGATCATCGAGGGCGCCTTCAACCCCGAGGGCGTCGCCGGCGGTGTGCTCGGCGCGCTGATCATCGGCTTCAAGCGGGCCGCGTTCTCCAACGAGGCCGGCCTCGGCTCCGCCCCCATCGCCCACTCCGCGGTCAAGACCAAGCACCCCGCCAGCGAGGGCCTGGTCGCCCTGCTGGAGCCGTTCATCGACACCGTCGTCATCTGCACGATGACCGCGCTGACCATCGTCATCGCCAACCCCGCCAGCTGGGGCGAGGCGCGCGCTGGCGAGGACATCGGCGGCGTCACCATCACCTCCGACGCCTTCGAGACCGTCCTGCCCTGGTTCCCGTACGTCCTCACCGTCGCGGTGCTGCTGTTCGCCATCTCCACGGTGCTGACCTGGGGCTACTACGGCCTCAAGGCGTGGACGTACCTCTTCGGCCGCAGCCGGGCCAGCGAGGTGACGTACAAGGTCGTCTACACCGTGTTCGCGGTCGCCGGCTCCCTGCTGACCCTGCAGACCCTGATCGACCTGGCCGACGCCGTGCTGTTCATGCTCGCCGTCATCAACATCATCGGCCTCTACCTCCTCGCCCCGGTCGTCAAGCGCGAGCTCGCCTCCTTCCTGGAACACGTCCGAGCCCGCAAGGCCGGCGAGATCGCGGACGACGAGTCCGGCGAAGACCGGGAGTCGATGAAGAGCACCGTCTGACCGCACCCCCTGCGGCCCGGCTCCTCGAGGGCGTTCCCGGCCGAAGGCCGGGGAGGGCCCGCGCACACCTCGCGCCTTGGTGTGGGCGGGCCCGCTCGCTTTGTCCTCCTCCTGTCGGTTCCCGCAGGTGGAATGCGCTCCGGAGGCATGCCTCGAAAGACGATGAGGGTGGGGCGACACGGTTCCCGGCGTCCGCTCCCGACCGGTGTCATCGCTCCCGTGGTGCCGGTGGGTCCGTTCGGGGGCGACTCCCGTCGTCCCGCGGGGTGTGAGGAGCGGGAGCGCGGTTAAACGCTTGCAATGAGCAGCTATCCCGAGAGGTTGACGTCGAGTGACGGCGGGCGTCCGTCCGGGGTCCCCCCGTCTTCGTCCGCCAGCGGGCTGCCGGGAGGGGGCGTCGCTCCGATGCAGCCCCGGCGGGACGGTGAGGGCAGCCTGGCGCACGTGGTCGAGACCCTGCTGGACAAGGGGCTCGTCCTCAACGCCGACATCATGGTCTCGGTGGCCGGGGTGGAGCTGCTGGGCATCCGGCTGCGTGCGGCGCTGGCCTCGTTCGAGACCGCCGCCCGTTACGGGCTGGAGTTCCCCTCCGGCACGGACACGGAGACCGCCGCGTGGCGGCAGTCCCGTGAGGAGAAGGAGACCTGCCCGGCCTGCGGCAAGCGCGCTCCCGTGGAGCAGCTGCTGAACCAGTGGTGCCCTTGGTGCGGCTGGCGCAGCGCCCAGGCCCGGATGGCGGAGGAGGACACCGGACGGACCCCGGGAGTCCTGACGGCCGGTGAGGACCGCGCCGCCGCCGTCGACGGGAGCGGGACCGCCGAAACCGGCCCGCCCTCCCGCGCGGAACGGGAGCCGGAGCGGCGTGATGGCTGACCGGCCTCCGATGCGGCCCGTCCGGGACCCGCGGGTGACCCTGGACGACCTGGTGGAGGTCCTGCTGAACAAGGGCGCGGTGCTGCACCTGGACCTCATCGTCGCAGTGGCCGACATCCCCTTGATCGGCGTCTCGGTCCGGGCCGCCGTCGCGGGGATGGAGACGATGCTCGAGTACGGCATGATGCGCCACTGGGACGAGGCCACCCGCGCCTGGGCCGAGCGGTCCGTCGCGCGCCGCGCCCTCGGGCTGCGGGAGGGCGAGAGCGTCGTCCGCACGATGAGCGGCGGCCACTTGCTGAGGGGGGACGTCTACAAGGGGTGGCGGCCCGGCACCGTCCACCTCACCGATCAGCGTCTCGTCGTCCTGCGCGACGAACCGCGCGAGATCCTCTGGCAGACGGAGCTGACCGCGGTGCGCGCCGTGCGGCTGGTGCCGGAGCGGACCGTCGGGGGCGAGGAACGCCTGCGCGTGGAGGTGACGTCGGCCGACGGCCGGCGGGAACTGCTCTCCGCGCGGGCGCCCGAGGAACTGCACGACCTGCTCACCCGGGCCTGCGCCGGGCGCCTGGCGCCCGCCCTCCCGCGCGGGCCCGCCCCGGACGAGGAGCCTCCGCTCGCCCAGGGGCATCTGTGGTTCCAGGAACCGCGCCGCTCGGGTCCGGTGTGGCGCGGTGGGCAGGCGCGGCTGACCGCCGACCGGCTGGTCTGGAAGTCGCCCGTGGACTCCAGGCCGGCGCTGGTGCTGTCCACGGCCGACATCACCGGGGTGCGACGGCTGCCCGGGCACGCCCCCGCCGGCGGGGGCGACGTCCTGGTGGTCGGCACCACCGCGGACGGCGAGGTGCGGCTCGCGGCGGACGATCCGGTCGCCTGGGAGCAGCGGCTGAACGCCGTCTCCCCCGTGGCGGCCGTCGGATGACGAACTCGGCACAGCACAGGAAGGGTGGGAGAACGGCATGCCGTTGACCGTCGACGAGAAAAGCCTGAAACACGGGGTGCTCTCCCTCGTGGTCACCTTGGTGGAGGTCATCCAGGAGGCGCTGGACCGGCAGGCCCTGCGCCGCATCGAAGGCGGTGACCTGAGCCCCGAGGAGGCCGAGCGCCTGGCGGACGCCCTGCTGGAGCTGGACGAGGCGATGGAGCAGATCAAGGAGGACCACGGCATCGTCTCCTCGGTCGCCGACCTGCACCGAGGCCTGGACGACGTGGTCGACGACGTCGTGGACAAGCTGATCAACCCCCGGCGCTGGGCGGAGGAGGCCGGCCGATGACGGAGCACACCGCGCTGTACGTGTACGCCGTGATCCCGGACCGGCGGGACGCCGCCGACGGCGTCACGGGGCTCGACGGGCGCCCGGTGCGCGTGGTCGGCGTCCCCGGCACCGGCGTCGCCGCACTGGTGCACGACGCCGCACCGGCCCCTTTCCAGGGCGGCGACGAGCAGGTGCGCCGCTGGGTGGCGGAACAGAGCCGGGCGGTCACCACCGTCTGGGAGCGCACCGGCGGCCTCCTGCCGATGACCTTCAACGTCCTGGTCGCCGACGACCCCGCCTCCGGCCGGAGCGCCGAGCAGTGCCTGGCCGACTGGATCAGGGAGCAGGAGGACGACCTCACCGGCCGGCTCGAGGCGCTGGCGGGCCGCTGCGAACTGAGGGTGGAGATCACCCTGGACCGCGCGGCCGTGACCGCCGGCGACCCGGTGAGGGACACGCCGGAGGACGGGAGCGGCGGCAGGTCCCCCGGCATGCGGAGGCTGCTCGCCAAGCAGCGGGAGCAGCGCGCACGGGAGGCGGCCGGGGAACTCGCCGACGCACTGCACGCCGGGATACGCCGCCGCCTGCTGTCGGTCGCCGAGGACCTCCGCGACCGCGCGTTCACCCGGCGCGCCGACGACGAGACGGACGTCCTGTCCGCGGCCCTGCTCGTCCGGGGCGAGGACATCGACGCCGTCGGCGCCGTTCTGAGCGACGCGCGAGCCGGTCAGCCGGCCCTCCGCATCCGCTTCCTGGGCCCCTGGCCTCCGTACTCCTTCGCCGAAACCCGGCCCCAGGAGTACGCGGAGCACCCCTAGAGGCGTGCGGGACGAGGTGCGGGTCACGGGTCCGCACGCCGAAGCCCCCGGCCGAGGCGCGGAACGCGGACGCACCGGGCACCCGCCGGCCGGACGGGGATCTGGCCGGCCCGCCGCCGGTCTCCGGGGCGTTCGGGCCCGCCGGACCCCGGCGCACGGGGGGCACGGGCCCGATGGCCCCCCGTGCGGGCCCGGGCGGCCCCTGTCCCGGTCGCCGCCGCCCGCGTGACCCTGTCATCGGGAGAGAAGGCCTTTTCCGGAGGTGTACGTGATGTTCTCACCTGTCGCCGTCGGGGTCGACGGTTCACCCGGGAGCCTCGCCGCCGCCGAGTGGGCGGCCCGCGAGGCCGTCCGCAGCGGGCGGCCGCTACGGCTGCTGCACGTGCGGAACCGACACCCGCGCCAGGACGGGACGGAGATCGCCCGTGCGGCCGAGAGGCACCGGGCGCGGCGAGTCCTGCGGGCGGCGGAGGAACGCGTCCTGGCCGCCTGCCCCGAGGCACGGCCCTACGACGAGCAGGTCGAGGGACCGGCGACCGCCGCCCTGGTGAAGGCGGCGGGCGACGCCGAGGCGCTGGTGCTGGGCTCGCGCGGGCCGGGCCGCGTCACCGGGCTGCTCGTGGGCCCGGTCGCGCTCGGAGTCGTGGCGCGGGCCACCCGTCCCGTCGTCCTCGTACGGGCCGGCACGGCGGGGGAAGCGTCCGGCGCCGGCCGCCGGGACGTGGTGCTCGGCGTCGACGTCGCGGAGCCGTGCGACGAGGTGATCGCGTTCGCCTTCGAGGCGGCCCGCCGGCGCCGGGCACGGCTGAGGGCGCTGTACGCCTGGCGCGCGCCCGACCCGCTCACCCCGGGACCGGGTGAGGTCGGCCTGGTGGGCGGTCCGCAGCGGGCCGAGGAATGGCTGCGTTTCCTGTCCGCCGTGCTCCAGGTGTGGCGCGACAAGTACCCCGACGTGGAGGTTCTCGAGACCGTGGCCGAGGGCAGGCCCGCCAGGGCCCTGGTGAAGGCGGCGTCCGGTGCGGAACTGCTGGTCGTCGGGCGCCGGCTCACCGACCGCCCGCGGACGCCGCGCACCGGCCCGGTCACCCACGCCGTGATCCGGCACACCGGCTGTCCCGTGGCCGTCGTGCCCCGTCACTGACCCACCGGGAGCGAGACCCTCCCGCCGAGGACGGCCTCGGCGGCCCGTACGGGAGCCGGGGAGGCGCCCGTCGGCCGCGGAGCGGCCCCGCCCGTCGTCCACGGCCGGGGGCCGGCCTGCGTGGGGCGGCGGGGCGGACCTCTCCCGCACGGGATCCTCCGGGGCTTCCCGGCGCGTGCGGTGGCGGGCTTTCGAACGGCGTTGCGGCAAAGGGACGACCGGCCTGCCGGCCGGGTCCGCGCGCCGGGCGGCAGGAGAGTCCCGCCCCGCCGCACCGGACCGCGCCGTCGGCCGTACCGGCCGTGACAGGCGTCCGGAACCGAAGGCGCTCCCGGGCGCCGACCGGCGGACCCCGCACCGTCATCCAGCGGGAGTAGTCGGCCGTGGTCCGCCGTGCGACGGCATGCCCGTTCGGGCATGCTCATCGCGGGGCAGACCCGTACATCCCGACCCGTCGGACGGAGGCGTCCTTGAAGACGACCCTGCGCATGGTCCTGGCCACCGCGCTGGCCACCGGCGCCCTGTCGGCCGTGCCACCGGTCACGGCCGCGTCGACCACGGCCGAACCACCCCGGTACGTCGCGCTCGGCGACTCCTACGCGGCCGCCCCACTGGTGCCGCCGCCCGATCCGGCCGACCCGATGTGCCTGCGCTCCCTGTCCGGCTACCCGCACGTCGCGGCCGAGAAGCTCGGCGCGCGGCTCACCGACGTCACCTGCTCCGCCGCCACCGCCGACCATCTGAGCACGTCCCAGTACCCGGGCACCGCACCCCAGTACGACGCGCTGACGCCCGCCACCGACATCGTCAGCGTCACCATCGGCGGCAACGACACCGACGTCTTCGGCGAAGCGCTGGGCTGCGTCAACATCCTGCCCGAGCCCTACGGCACCAGCTGTGCGGAGGAGAACACCGCGGGCGGCGCCGACGAGGTCAGGGCCCGCATCGACGCCTGGGCACCGGTCTTCGGCACCGTGCTGGACGAGATCGCCCGGCGCGCGCCGAACGCCGGGGTCTTCGTCGTCGGTTACGGCAACTACCTCCGTCCCGGCGGCTGCCATCCCGCCCAGCCCTTCTGGAAGCAGGACGCCGACTACCTCCAGGGCGTGATCGACCACCTCAGCGACGTACTGAGGCGCACGGCCGAGGAACACGGCGCCGCCTTCGTCGACACCTACACCCCGGGGATCGGACACGACATCTGCGCCGCCCCCGCCGACCGCCACATCGAGGGCCTGGTCCCCGCACGTCCGGCCGCGCCCCTGCATCCCAACGCCTCGGGGGCCCGGGCGATCGGAGACGTCCTCGCCGCGGCCGTCCGCGGGGCGGACACCGCGCTCCCGAAGGCCTCGTGACTCCCGCGGTGTGAAGCGGGCGCGACGGCGGCCGGGCCGTTCGCCGGGAGGAACGGGACCGTCGGCCCTCGCCTTCCGGCCGTGCCCGGCACAAGGTGGAAGGGCGCAGGACCGCTGCACCAGGCGAAGGACGGGCTGGGATGTACCCCGATGACGGTTTCCGTGAACTCGGACGGCAGGAGTGCCTGCGGCTGATGGCCGGGGCGCCCGTCGGCCGCATCGTCTTCACGCGCCGGGCCCTGCCCGCCGTGCTGCCGGTCGACTTCCGCCTGGACGCCGACGGGGCGGTCCTGCTGCGTGCCGCCGCCGGTTCCGAACTGGTCCGCGCGGTCGACGGCGCGGTGGTCGCCTTCGAGGCCGACGACGTCGACGCCGCCCGGCACGCCGGCTGGAGCGTGGTGGTCACGGGCCCGGCCGCGGTGGTGACCGATCCCGCCGAGCACCGCCGTCTGGTCCGCACCGGACCGGTCTCCTGGGCGCCCTCGGCGCGGGAGGTCTTCGTCCGGGTCGAGGCCGAACTGGTCACCGGGCGCGAGCTCGTCGGCGGACGTTCCCTGTACGGGGT
Source organism: Streptomyces sp. 12E (assembly GCF_055633275.1). NCBI lineage: Bacteria > Bacillati > Actinomycetota > Actinomycetes > Kitasatosporales > Streptomycetaceae > Streptomyces > Streptomyces sp. 12E. The sequence continues at coordinate 6,682,136 of NZ_JBVNCJ010000001.1, forward strand.
GAGCCTGGCGGTCGCGGACGGATGACGGCCGCCACCGGGGCGCGGCGGTCGGTCCCGTCGTCCGGGAGGGCGGGTTCCGCGTCCCCGCGCCGGGCCGGCTCCCGCCCGTGTCCGCCGCCCCGCCCGCCGACGGGCGCGTCCTCCCGCCGGACCGGGCGCCTGACGCGCCGTGGACCGGTCCGCCGGCCGGCCCCCGGTGCTCGCCGCCGCGGGTCCGGTCCGGGGCAGTGGGGCCGATCGGCCCTGGTCTCCCGTCCCCGCGTTGCGCAAGATGTGAGGGCCGGGGGATCCCGACGGCGTGGACGATCACACAGCGCGGAACGAGGAGCAGTCGATGGCGGACGGCGAGCAGCCGGGACCCGGCAGCCCGATCCGGGTCTTCCTGCTGGACGACCACGAGGTGGTCCGGCGCGGAGTGCACGACCTGCTGAACGACGAACCGGACATCACCGTGGTCGGCGAGGCCGCCACCGCGGAGCAGGCCCTGGTCCGCGTCCCCGCCCTGCGCCCCCGGGTCGCGGTCCTGGACGTACGGCTGCCGGACGGGGACGGGGTGAGCGTGTGCCGCGAACTGCGCTCGGCCATGCCCGACCTGGCCTGTCTGATGCTGACCTCGTTCGACGACGAGGAGGCCCTGCTCGACTCGATCATGGCCGGCGCGGCCGGGTACGTGCTGAAGCAGATCCGCGGCTCCGACCTGGTGACCGCCGTCCGTACGGTGGCCCGCGGCCAGTCGCTGCTCGACCCGAGCGCCACCACCCGGCTGATGGCCCGGCTGCGCGGCGGACCGCGCAAGGAGGAGCAGCCGGACGCGCTGCCCGGGCTGACCGAACGGGAGCGCGAGATCCTGGCCCTGATCGGCGAGGGACTGACCAACCGCCAGATCGGCCAGCGGTTGTACCTGGCCGAGAAGACGGTCAAGAACCACATCTCCCGGCTGCTCGCCAAGCTCGGCGTGGAGCGCCGCATCCAGGCCGCCGTCATCGCCACCCAGGTCCAGGACCGGCTGCGGCAGGAGGGCCGCTGACGGCACGCGCCGAGCCGCGCCGACCGTACCCGTGTCCGGGCAGGACCGCGGGCAGGGCCCGCCGGGCGCCGCCCGCCCGGCGGGCCCTGTCCGCTCAGTGACCGGCGGGCGTGATGCGTCGTCCCGTGAGCCGGGCGGGCCGGATCGACACCCACATCTCCCGCTCGCCCCCGGCCCACGGCAGGGTGTGGGCGCCTTCGGCCAGCCGTCGTGTCTCGTCGGGCTCCGTGACCTCCCGCGCGGGGCCGACGGCCAGCACGCTCCAGCCCCGGCTCATGGCCTCGTCCAGGTGGTCGACCTCGAAGGCGACCTCCGATCCCACGGCCGCCGCGGGCACCGAGCCGGGGGCGGTCCGGAACACGATCGCGCCGTCGACGACCTCGTAGTTCACCGGGACCACCGCGGGCCCCTCGGACGTCGTCACCGCGACGCGCCCCACACCGTGCGTGGAGAGCAGGGCGCGGCACTCCTCCGGCGCGAGGTCGTGGAGCTCCGGGTGCAGCAGCGCAGCGCCCCGGCCGGGCGGCAGATCGACTCCGCCGCCGCGCAACGCCCGGACACTGGTGTCCAGCGCCCCGGCCAGCCGGACGAGGGTCGCCTGACTCGGATCGCCCGGGTGCTCCTCGAGGTAGGCCAGGTAGTCCGGCGACATCCGGGCGCGGCGGGCCGTCTCCTCCCGGCTCAGGCCCCGCCGCTCGCGTTCGGCGGCCACCCGCCGGCCGATGTCACCGGGGTCGGGCTCGTGCCCGGGGGGCCTGACGCGGGCGTCGGGCCCGGGGAACACCAGCGACACCTCGTGCGTGTCCGACCAGCGCACGTCGTACGGGGGTGTGCCGTCCTCGTGGCGCAGTCCGACGATCTCGCCGTCGCGCCGGGCGGCGCCGGTCTCCGGACTCTCGATGACGAGGTGGTCGCCGAGGTGAGCTCGCATGATCGCCGCTCCTTCCACGCGGTCCGATGAGTGCGAGGTTCCCCGTACGAGGGGAACGGCACCCGGTCGGGCCCCCGTCCCTCAGCCGGCGGTCCCGGCGCGCCGCGGTCCCGGCGCGCCGTCCGTGGGACGGAACCCGACGTCGACCACCCCCTCGACGGCGCGCACCGCGCGGGCGGCGACCGGTGCCAGGGAGGTGTCCCGGACGCGGCCGGTGAGGGTGACCACCCCGTCGGCCACCTCCACCCCCACCGGTCCGGACGGGGCCGGGAAGCGGCGGGCGACGATCTCCCGGCGGACCTCCCCGGCGATCTCCTCGTCCGTCCGCAGGAAGACCTTCAGCAGGTCGACCCGGCTGACGACGCCCTCGAGCGGGCCCCCGTCGCCGACGACCCGCCCCTCGCCCTCCAGCACGGGCAGCGCGCTGGCCTTCCACTCCTCGATGAGCCGGGCGACGTCCTCGAACGGGGTGTCGCGGCCGACGGCCACGACGGCGCGCGTCATGACGTCGCTCCCGGTGTACGGTCCGCCGTTCACGGTCGTCACCTGCTTCCGCTGCCGTAGGGGGCGTACAGGTCGAGCAGCCGGACCCGGGTGGTGTGCAGTCGCTGGGCGACCACCCGGCCGACCCACACGGCGATCACGCGGCCGAACTCCGGGTCCTCGTCGCACAGCGCCCGTACGGCCTCCGCGTCGAACTCCCAGGCCCGTACCGGGCTCGTGGTCCCGGCGCCCAGGTGCCACATGCGCGGCGGGTGGTGCCAGGACCAGCCGATCAGCTCGCCGTGGCCCAGCGACTCGATCACGACCGCGCGGTGACCGGGGACCTGCAGGTCGAGGGCGACGGTTCCGGTCCGGACGATCCAGAACCGGTCGGCGCGCCGTCCCTCCTCGAACAGGCGAGCCCCGGCCGCGAAGGAGACCTCGTGGGCGTGCCGCATCAGCACGTCGCGGTACGCGGCCGGGAGACCCGCGGTCAGAGTGGTGGTGGATGTCATCGCCCGGTCTCCTCTCGTGCCGGCCGCCGCAGCCGGACGGCGGCTTCGGTGCCCCGGGACCAGCGTGTGCCCGGACGGCGGGAGGAGCCACGGGCCGTCCGGCCCCGGCCGAGGGACCTTCGGCCCATCGGCGGGCGGGGCTCCCGTCAGCGGGCCGGCCGGCCTTCGGGCGGCGTGTCACCCGTGTGTCCGGGCCGCCCGGCTCCGGTGGTGGGCGGCGGCAGCGTCTCCCCCTGGATGATCCGGGGGGCCGCGGGCGCCGTGTCCTCCTGCTCCTTCATCGCGCGGGCCTCGGCCTTGAGGATGCGGGCCGACTTGCCCGCGGAGCGGACGAGGTCCGGGAGCCTTCTGGCGGCGAGGAGGGCTATGACCACGATGAGGATGACGGCCAGCTCGCTCAGTCCGAACATGGGTGCAATGCTCCTTCTCCGTGGCACGGGCGGCCCAGACGGAATCTACATCACTGTAGATGTGAGTGGGGTGGCGTGCGGGGGCCGAGGGCGTCTATACGATGTCCGCTCGGGAAACAGGCGGTGGTGGAAGGGAGGCGGGGTGTGGTTGAACGGCAGAGCCCTCGGCGGCGGGGGCAGGGTGAGCTGGAGGCGCTGGTCCTGTCGGTGCTGAGGGAGGCGGACGGACCGGCGACGGCCGGCTGGGTGCAGGAGCGCCTGGGCGGGGACCTGGCTTATACGACGGTCATCACGATTCTGACCCGGTTGCTGGCCAAGGGCGTGGTCACCCGGGAGCGGGCGGGCCGGTCCTTCGCCTGGACCCCGGCTTCCGATCATGCCGGTCTGGCCGCTCACAAGATGCGCCGGGTGCTGGACGCCGAGAGCGACCGGGAGGCGGTGCTGGCCAGCTTCGTCACCGGTCTCGGGCCGGACGACGAACGGCTGTTGCGGGAACTGCTGGGCCGGCCGGTGGGCGAAGGGGAAGACTGAGACCTCATGGGGGTGTTCGTCTTTCTGCCGCTGGTGCTGCCGCTGACGGCGTGGCCGGTCGCGCGCCTGGCCGAGCAGCATCTGCACCCGCGCACGGCGACCCGGTTGCTGACCGCGGTGGCGGCGACGATGGCGGTGTGCAGCACGGTGTGTCTCGGACTGGTCATGGTGGTCGGCACCGCCCAGCTGCCCGGGAATCCGCTGCCCGACGGCTGGTCCGATCCCGAGGTGCGCGCGGCGGTGCCGTACGACGAGGTGGCCGGCAAGGCCGCGATCCCCGCCCTGTGCGCGGTGCTCGTGGCGTGCGCGCGGACGCTGTGGCGGCACGGCCGGGTGCGCCGCCGTGCCCACCGGGCGCTGGCCGGGCTGCGCGGGACGGAGGCGGCGGTACTGCCGGACGAGGTCCCCTACGCCTACGCGCTGCCGGGCGGCCGGCGGGGCCGCATCGTGGTGAGCACGGCGCTGCTGGAGCGTCTCGAGCCGGCCGAGCGGCGGGCGTTGTTCGCCCACGAACGGGCCCATCTGGCCGCCCGTCACCACCGTTTCCTGCTCGCCGTCCAGCTGGCCGCGCGGGCCAACCCCTTCCTGCGTCCGCTGCGCACGGCGGTGGCGTACACGGCGGAGCGGTGGGCGGACGAGGACGCGGCCCGGACGGTCGGCAGCCGCCGCACCGTGGCGTATGCGATCGGCAGGGCGGCCCTGGTCTCCCGGGGTGCTCCGGTGGCCACGCTGGCGGGCCTCGCGGCGGCGGGCCCGGTGCCGCGCCGGGTGGCGGCCCTGCTCGGACCCGCTCCGGCGGCGCGCCGCTGGCCGTCGGTGTTCACCTCGGTGGGCCTGGCGGCGTGGGGCGCCGCCGCGGGGACTGCCGCCTCCGCGATGTCGTCCGCGAACTCCACCGTGACGATGGTCCTCATCCTCTACGCGGCCACCCCCCTGTGACCCCGCGGCGGGCCGCCCGCCGCGGGGCCGGGGCCGCTCAGAGGTCGAACTCGTGCGGCGGCAGGTCGAGGGCGTAGCACGCCTCGCGGACCACGGCCCGCTCGTCCTTGTCGAAGTCGCCGTCGGCGCCGCCGATGACGATGCCGATCTGGATGACCGCCCGCGCCTCGGCGGGCTTCTTCCCGGCCTTGGCGATCTCCTGCAGGACGCTCACCTTGCCGAAGGCGAAGTCGGCGGTCAGCTTGCCGATGTTGTCCTCGAAACGGCGGCGCAGGTTGTCGGCGTCGAAGTTCTGCAGCACCTCGTTGGTGACGATGAGCTGGGTCACGCGCTGCCGCTCGGACGGGTCGACCGTCCCGTCGGCGGCCGCCACCAGAGCGCACATCGCCATGCTCGCGTCGCGGAAGGCGCCGCTCTTCAGGTCGTTCTTCCTGGCGGTCAGCTGGGTCTGCATCTGGGATGCGGACTCCTTGAGGCGGTCCCACAGGGCCATGAGCACTCCGTACGTGGTCGGGAGGGCGCCCGGACCGACGAGCTCCGGGCGCCCATTTATTTCTACACTAATGTAGAAGTCATCCCCCCTCCTCCTCGCCCTCGAAGAAGTCCCCGACCTCGTCCACGGCCTCCGCCGCGACCATGCCCCGACCGGGAACCGGCCGAAGGCGACGGTGCCCTCCCGCTCGCCTTCCTCGTGCTCGGCCTCGACCCGCGCCACCAGCTCCGGGGTGATGCCCTCGATGTCCAAACCGGCCTGGCCGCCCTTGAGGTGGACCTGGCCGGTGAGCGCGCCGCCGGGTCTGACCGGACCGGGTTCGAGCACCCTGTCGACGGTGGGGCCGCCCACGCCGAGCGAGCCGAGCGGTCGTTTGAACGCCATGGCGGCGTCCGCTCCTTGAACGTGCGTGTGATCCGTGGAAGGCGGGTGTCGCGCACACGGCGGCGCGCGATACGTCTTCTACAATCGAGTAGAATCACAGGGGATCGATCAGGAGAGACTTTGCGTCTCCTTTACAGTTGGTGCGGAGCCGGGACATCCTGCTTCCCCGCATGTCGTCCCACGCGTTTGAGAAGGAGCGACGATCTCCCGATGGGTGATCCCCCCAGTAGCAGCCGTGCCACCTCCTGCCGTCCGGGCCCCGCGGTCCCCGAGGGAGCGGGGGTGACGCGGTGACCGAGATCCTGCTGCTCCTGCTCGCCCTGCTGCTGACCCTGGCGTGCGCGGTGTTCGTCGCGGCCGAGTTCTCCCTGACCACCGTCGAGCGCGGTGACCTGGAGCGTGCCGCCGAGGCCGGTGAGCGCGGCGCCGACGGCGCGCTGAAGGCCGTACGGCAGCTGACGCTGCAGCTGTCCGGCGCCCAGCTGGGCATCACCGTCACCTCGCTGGTGATCGGCATGCTGGCGGAGCCGTCCCTCGCGGCGCTGCTGCGCGGACCGCTGCGCGCGGCCGGCCTGGGCGGCGCCGCCCCGACGGCGGCCACCCTGCTCGGCGTACTGGCCTCCACGGTGGTGCTGATGGTCGTCGGCGAGCTGGTGCCCAAGAACTGGGCGATCTCCCGGCCGGCCGCGGTCGCGAAGGTGGTCGCCGGTCCGCAGCGCGTCTTCACCGCCGCGTTCGGCCCGTTCATCGGCCATCTGAACAGCACCGCGAACCGTTTCGTACGGCGTCTCGGCCTGGAGCCCGCCGAGGAGCTGGCCTCCGCCCGCACCGCCGAGGAACTGGGCGCACTGGCCCGGCACTCGGCCGCCGAGGGCGTCCTGGAGGCGGACTCCGCCGAACTCTTCGTCCGCACCCTGCACCTGAGCGAGCTGACCGCCGAGAACGTGATGACGCCGAGGGTCGACGTCAAGGCCCTGGAGGCGCACGCCACCGCCGCCGACGCCGCCGCCCTCAGCCACGCCACCGGCCTGTCCCTCTTCCCGGTCTACCGCGACAGCCTCGACGCGGTGGTCGGCACCGTCCACATCCGCGACGTGCTCGCCCTGGCCCCGGAGAAGCGCGCCGGCACGCCCGTCACCGACCTGACCGCCCCGCCCCTGCTGGTCCCGGACAGCCTCACCGCCGACCGGCTGCTGGAGCGGATGCGCGCGCACCGCACCATGGCCGTGGTCATCGACGAGTACGGCGGCACGGCGGGCGTGGCCACCGTGGAGGACATCGTCGAGGAGGTCGTCGGCGAGGTCCGCGACGAGCACGACCCCCTGGAGGCGCCCGACCTGGCGTCCGCCCCGGCGACGGCCGACGGGCGCGCGGTGTGGCAGGCCGACGGCAGCGTCCGCCTCGACCGGCTCACGGACGTGGGACTCACCGCGCCCGAGGGCCCCTACGAGACCGCGGCCGGACTGATCGCCACCCGCCTGGCCCGCATCCCCGTCCCGGGGGACGTGCTGGACCTCGACGGCTGGCGGCTCGAGGTGCTGGAGGTCGAGCACCACCGTGCCGACCGGATACGCATCACCGCACCGGCCGCGGCGCCCGCCGGCCGGCTCCTGGAGGAAGCCCGATGACCGCACTGCAGCTCGCCATCGGCGCCCTGACCCTGCTGACCAACGCGTTCTTCGTCGGAGCCGAGTTCGCCCTGATCTCGGTACGCCGCAGCCAGATCGAACCGCGCGCCCGGACAGGCGACAAACGGGCCCGGCTGACGCTGTGGGCGCTGGAGCACCTGTCCGCCATGATGGCCACCGCTCAGCTCGGCATCACCGTCTCCTCCCTGGTGCTCGGCGCGGTCGCCGAACCCGCCATCGCCCGTCTGCTGGAGCCCGTCTTCGAGGCGGCCCACATCCCCCACGGCCTGGTGCACCCGATCGCCTTCGTCATCGCGCTGACCCTCGCCACCTATCTGCACATGCTGATCGGCGAGATGGTGCCCAAGAACATCGCGCTCGCCGCGCCCGTGCCGAGCGCCCTGCTGCTGGGCCCGCCGCTGGTGGCGCTCACCCGGGCCCTCAAGCCGTTCGTCTTCGGCGTCAACGCCTTCGCCAACGCCCTGCTGAAACTGCTGCGCGTCGAGCCGAAGGACGAGGTCGGCTCCGTCTTCACCGACGACCAGCTCGCCCGGATGGTCGTCGACTCCAGTGAGGCCGGACTGCTCGGCCCCGCCGACGGGGAGCGGCTGCGCGACGCGCTGGAGCTGGGCACCCGCCCGGTGGGCGAGATCCTCGTCCCCGCGCCGCGGATGCGCACCGCCGCGCACACGATCACCCCCGCCGGACTGGAACGCCTCGCCGCCGAGGCGGGTTTCTCCCGCTTCCCGGTCACCGGCCCCGACGGCGCGGTCCTGGGCTACCTGCACATCAAGGACACCCTCGGAGCCGCCGACCGCGACCGGCCCTTCCCGCGCGGCGCGCTGCACAAGGTCACCCGGGTGCGCATCGACACCCCGCTGGACGACACCCTCACCACGCTGCGCGCCGAGGGCAGCCACCTCGCCGCCGTCGTGGGGGAGAGCGGCACGGTCCTCGGCTTCGTGACCATGGAGGACGTACTGTCCGAACTGGTCGGACCGGCGGCCCCCGCCACCGCCTGACCCGCCCCGGCCGGGAACAACACGCCGGCCGGAATCGTTGACACACCGCACACCCACAGAAGGAGCACGTCCTTGTCCGCCAGACCGACGGACCCCCCGGGGCACGGTCCCCGACCATCCCGCCCAGCGGCACCTGACCACGGCACGCGGCGGGACGACCCCTCGCGGTCAGCACGCCGGTGAGTGCCGCGAACGCCCTCCTGGGCCTGCTGGCCGTCTTCGTCCTGACCGCCGGCACCGGTTACTTCGTCGCCCAGGAGTTCGCCTACGTCTCCGCCGACCGCCTCGCCCTGGCCCGTGAGGCCGAGGGCGGCGACCGCAGGGCCGCCCGCGCCCTGAAGGTGCTGGAGCGGCTGTCCTTCATGCTGTCGGGCGCCCAGCTCGGCATCACCGTGACCGGACTGGTCGTCGGCTTCATCGCCGAGCCGTCGGTCTCCGCGCTGCTGCGGCCCGCGCTGTCCGGCATCGGCCTTCCCGACGCGGCCGTGAGCGGCATCGCGGTCGTGCTGGCCTTCGTGCTGGCCACGGTCGTGCAGATGGTGCTGGGCGAGCTGGCCCCGAAGAACCTCGCCATCGCCGTGCCGGAACGGCTGGCGAAGGCGCTGGCCGGCTCCACGCTGGCCTATCTGAAGGTCGTCGGCCCGATCGTGCGGATCTTCGACACGGCGGCGAACGGGCTGCTGCGCCGGGTCGGCATCGAACCGGTGGAGGAGCTGCACCACGGCGCCACCCTGGAGGAGCTGGGCCATCTGATCGGCGAGTCCCACGAGCAGGGCGCGTTGCCGAAGGACACCGCCGCGCTGCTCGACCACGCCCTGGAGTTCTCCGACCGGACGCTGGACGAGGTGATGGTGCCCCGCGTGGACGCCGTCTTCGTCCGCCAGGACGCCACCGCCGCCGAAGCGGTCGACCTCATCGCCGAGTACGGCCACTCCAACTACCCGGTGCTGGGCGACCACCCCGACGACGTCAACGGTGTCCTTGGGGTCGCCGAGCTGATGCACCTCCCCTCGGACCGCCTGGAGAGCACCACGGCCGGCGCTCTCGCCCGGCGCCCCCTGCTGCTGCCGGACACCCTCCCGCTGCCCGACGCCGTGACCCAGATGCGGGAGCGGGGCGACGAGTTCGCGGTCGTCCTGGACGAGCACGGCGGCGTGGCCGGCATCGTCACCTACGAGGACATCGCCGAGGAACTGGTCGGCGACATCGCCGACGAGACCGACACCGTCACCGCGGTCGCCGTCGCGGACGGCGACGGCTGGCTGGTGGACGCGGGCCGCCGGCTGGACGAGGTGGCCGAGGCCACCGGCGTCGAACTGCCCGAGGAGGAGGACTACGACACCGTGGCCGGCCTGATCGTCGACCGGCTCGGCCGCTTTCCCGCCGTCGGGGACCGGCTCACGGTCGAGCTGCCCGACGGCGCCGCCGCCGTGATCGACGTGCGCACCCTCGACCGGCACGTGCCCGACCGCGTGCGCCTCGAGCGGACGGCCCGTAGGACGGAGGAGCAGGCATGAGTTTCCCGATGGCACTCTTCGTCACCGTGCTGCTGCTGATCGGCAGCGGATTCTTCGTGGCCGCCGAGTTCGCGCTGGTCGCCGCCAAGCGGCACCGCATGGAGAAGGCCGCGGCCGAGGGCCGGCGCGGTGCCGGAGCGGCTCTGGCGGGTATGCGCGAGCTGTCCCTGATGCTGGCCGGGGCCCAGCTGGGCATCACCGTGTGCACCCTGGGCCTGGGCTCGGTGTCCAAGCCCGCGATCTCCCACGAGCTCGACCCGCTGCTGCACGAGCTGGGCCTGCCGAGCGCGGTCAGCTACGGCGTCGCCTTCGCCGTCGCCATGATCGTGGTCGTGTTCCTGCACATGGTGGTCGGCGAGATGGCCCCCAAGTCGTGGGCCATCGCCCACCCCGAGCGGTCCGCGATGCTGCTGTCGCCGCCCTTCCGGGCCGTGGTGAAGGCCGTCCGGCCGCTGATCCGGCTGCTCAATGCGGTCAGCAACGTCCTGGTACGGCTGTGCCGGGTCACCCCGCGCGACGAGCTGGCCTCGGTCCACAACCGGGAGCAGCTCACCCACCTGGTGGCGGAGTCCGAGCGGCTCGGCCTGATCAGCGAGACGGACTCGGAGCTGCTGACGCGTTCGCTGACCGAACCGCAGACCCCGGTGCGGGAGCTGCAGGTGCCGGCCTCCGAGATCGTCTCGGTGGACGGCGGCGCCGGCGTCGACGAGATCCTGCGCGTCGCCGCGGCCCGTGACCGCACCCGCCTGCTGGTCCGTGAGCGCGGCCTGGTGCTCGGCTCGGTGCACGCCCGTGACGCCGTGGTGGCGCGCGCCCGGGGGCGGGCGGCCGGCGCCCGCGCCCTGGCCCGCCCGGTGCCCGAGCTGACCGGGGACGCCACGGTCGCCGACGCGATCGACCTGCTGCGCCGCCGCCGGGCCTCGCTGGCCGTGGTCCGCGACGGCTCCGGGCGGCTCACCGGCATGGTGAGCCTGGACGACCTGCTGGCCCGCTTCCTGCAGCCGCAGCCGCAGCCGCAGCCGTGGACGGCGTGACGGTGTGACGGCGGTCCCCGGCCGGGCCGTCACCCGGCCGTCCGGCGGCGTCGTCCGTCGTGCCGGCCGGGCACGGCGGCCGCCGCCTCACCGCCCGGACGCGTCTCGGCACCGGCCGCCCCCGCGGCTGCGCACGCCGTACGGCCGACGCGCACCGGGGCGTCCGCGGACGGACCCGCGGGCCTCCCCGCCGGGCGCGGCCGGACCGGTCACCGGGGGGCGAGGGCGAGCGCACCGTCGGCGCCGAGGACGATGCCCACGCCGCTGATCCGGTCGAGGGTCTCCCGCAGCCAGGCACGCTCGTCCTCCGCGGCGGGTTCCAGCCGCATCCGCCGCGCCCGCAGCGGCACCATGCGCAGCCCGGACGGCCGCCCGCCGTCCGGGGCGACCGACAGCAGACAGGCGAGCCGCAGGTCGTCGCGGTACTCCTCGTACCCGGTGATCCCCTCGTAGTCGTCGACGAAGTCGCCGCAGCCGTACAGGACCAGCCGGCCGCGGTACGCCTCGACCGGGCGGGGGTGGTGCGAGGAGTGGCCGTGGACGACGTCGACACCCCCGTCGACCAGCGCGTGGGCGAAGCCCACATGGCTCCGCGGCACATGGTGGCCCCAGTTCGAGCCCCAGTGCACGGACACCACCGCGACGTCGCCGGGACGCTTCACGCGCCGTACCCGCCGGACGACCGCCTCCGCCGCCGCGGCCGAAGGTTCCGCGAGGTACGCCACTCCGGACCGCTCCGCCGTCGCCGCCCAGCTCGGCGGGATGCCGCTCGACATCGCCCCCAGGGCGAACACCAGCACCCGGCCGCCGTCGACGGGCACCACCGCCGGCGCGTACGCCTCGTCGGCGTCCCGTCCCGCGCCCGCCGTTCTCAGGCCCGCGCCGTGCAGCACGTCCAGCGTCTCCCGGAGCCCCGGGCGTCCGAAGTCGAGCACGTGGTTGTTGGCCAGGACGCACACGTCGGGCCGCGCGACCGTCACGGCGGGCACATTGGCCGGGCTCATCCGGTAGTGGACGGCCTTCCCCGGCGCGAACGCGTCGCTCCGCGTCACCGAGGTCTCCAGATTGACGATCCGCACGTCCGGGGCGGCCCCCGCCAGCACCTCCAGCGCCCGGCCCCACGGCCACGGGAACGGGGCCGGCCGGGGAACCGGGCCGTTCACGGCCCGGGCCAGCTCCACGTAGCCGCGGGCGTCCCGGATCCAGTCCTCCCGCAGCGCGGGATCACCCGGGTGCGGGAGGACCTGGTCGACCCCGCGTCCGAGCATCACGTCCCCGCACAGGAACAGCGTCACCGTCCCGGCGCCCATGACTCCACCGTAGGGCTACGGCACGCCCAGTTCGAACAGGACGTACCCCGCGTACGAGCCGGAGGCCAGGGCCGCCGTGCCCAGCACCGCGGCCAGCGAGGGCCACTTCAGCCGGCGCATCGCCAGGGCGAGCGGGACGAACAGCGGGAACAGGGGGAGCAGATAGCGGGAGACGTTGCCGAAGTACTGCTGGGTGGCCATCACCATCAGGTACGACAGCACCGTGTACACGACGAGGACGGCGGGTGGGCGCAGCCGTACCAGCAGCACCGTCAGCACCGGCACCAGCAGCACCACCCCGACCCCGATCACGTCCTCCATCGGCATCGCGAACCGGTAGTCGAAGTGCCCGACGGGCACCGAGGTCAGCACGTCGAGACTGTGCCGGCCCCAGTCGAACTTGTGGGCCCAGGCGCCGTCCTGGAGCTTGTTGTAACCGCCCCAGTCGCCCATCCGGTACCCGACCCAGCCCAGATAGCCGGCCGCGCCCAGCGGGGCGATCACCACCGCGACCAGCGGACGGCGGACGCCCTCCTCGCGGCGCCGCACCGCGAGCAGTCCGGCGACGGCGAGGGCGGCGACCAGGGTGACGGCGGTGGGCCGGGCGAGCCCGGCGGCGAAGGTCAGCACCCCGGCGGTGAGCCAGTGGCGGGTCATCACGGCGTAGCAGGCCCAGGCGGCCAGCGCCGTGTACACGGACTCGGAGTACACCGCCCACTCCGCGCCGGAGCCGGGCCACACGGCCCACAGCCCCACGGCGACCAGACCGGCCCTGCGCCCGCCCAGCCGGGCCGTGACGGCGTGGATGCCGAGCGCCGCGACGAAGGAGAACACGACCGACACGGTCATGCCGGCGCCGTACGGGCCGAGCCCGGTGACCTCCGAGACCAGCCGCATCAACGCCGGGTACAACGGGAAGAACGCGGCCGAGTTGCCCTCGAGGGTGATCAGTCCGGTGGCGCCGGGTATCGGCTCCAGCGCCGGGTCGTAGCCGTGCAGGGCGATCTGCTGGTACCACCAGCCGTCCCAGCTGCCCAGGACGTCCCAGGGGCGGGCGCCGCCGCCGAAGCGCGGATGCTTCTCACGGAAGTCGCCGGCCGAGTCCAGCAGGAACATGAAGACGGCGAAGCCCGCCAGCTTCAGCACGCCGTACAGCGCGAGGACGGGTCCGTGGTGCGCGACGGCGCGGCGCAGCCGCTCGCGCGGGTCCGGGGTGGCCGGCGGAACGGTCTCGGACCGGGGCACGGGGGACAGGGCCGGGCCGGCCGGGGCGGTGGTCATGAGGTCGGGGATCCTGTCGTACGGCGGGAGCGACGGCCGGGGAACACCCAGGCCCGCAGGAGGAGGAAGCGCAGCAGGGTCGCGGCGAGGTTGGCGGTGACCAGCGTCAGCAGCTCCACCCGGGGCCCGGCCCCGGGCGCCGTGCGGTGCAGCACGGCCAGCGAACCGCTGGTGAGGGCGAGGCCGACCAGGAACGCCGCCAGCCCCTTGAGCTGATGGCGCAGCACCCCGGCCCGGCCCCGCACCCCGAAGGTGAGCCGCCGGTTCGCGGCGGTGTTGGCGATGGCGCTGGCCAGCAGGGCGAGCGCGTTGGCCGCCTGGGCGCCCGCGACGGGCCGGAGCAGGCTGTACAGCAGCAGGTGGAACAGGGTGCTGGCCACCCCGACGGCGGCGAAGCGGACCAGCTGCGGGACCAGCGCGGGCGGCAGCCCGGCGGCCCCGTCGAGTTCCCCGGGGCGGCGCAGCACGTCCAGCGGCAGCCGGCCGCCGGCCAGCGCACGCCCCAGCCGGGCCATGCCGCGCAGGTCCGCCAGCGCCGTGGGCAGGAGGTCGACCCGGCTGTCGGGGTCGTCCACCCAGTCCACCGGCACCTCGTGGATGCGCAGCCCGGCGCGTTCGGCGATCACCAGCAGTTCGGTGTCGAAGAACCATCCCCGGTCCTCCACCAGCGGCAGCAGCCGCTCGGCGACGTCCCGCCGGACCGCCTTGAAACCGCACTGGGCGTCGGAGAACCGCACGGCGAGGGTGCCGCGCAGCAGCCCGTTGTAGCAGCGGGAGATGATCTCCCGCTGCGGTCCGCGCACCACCCGGGAACCGCGGGCCAGACGGGTGCCGATCGCGATGTCCGAGTGCCCGGAGATCAGCGGGGCCACCAGCGGCAGCAGGGCCGCGAGATCGGTGGACAGGTCCACGTCCAGATAGGCGAGCACCGGTGCGGACGACCTGGACCAGGCGGTGTGCAGGGCCCGGCCGCGGCCCTTCTCGGCCAGCCGTATCCACTCCGTCCCCGGCAGCTCCCGGGCCAGCCGCGCGGCGATCGCCGGGGTGCGGTCCGTGCTGGCGTTGTCGGCGACGGTGATCCGGAAGGCGTAGGGGAAGGTCTCCGCGAGGTGCGCGTGGAGCCGCCGGACACAGGGCTCCAGGTCGTTCTCCTCGTTGTGCACGGGCACGACCACGTCCAGGACGGGTTCCGGATGGTGCGCCGGCAGCGGCGCCCGGCGCTCCAGCGCCGCCTGCGCAGCGGACGCGGCGGATGAGCGGCGGCCGGCCGGTGCCGGCCGCCTCGCGGTTCTCATGGCGGGTTCACGGTCTCTCTCCGGCGTACGGCATGACGGGGGCCCTGGTGCGGGCAGGCCGGATGCGCCCGGGTGATGGTCGGGGACACGGCCCGGGGCGGCTTTCGCCCGCGGGCGGGGACGGCGGTGCGGTCTAACCGCTGCCGGGCGGCTCCCCGTCGGCCGTGGCGGAGGGCGGCCGCGTCGGCGGAGTGGGCGACGCGGCGGTGGCCGGCACGGTGGTGACCGGCGGTGGCGCCGTCGGGTCCCGCCCGGTCGCGCCCGGCGTGGCGGACGGCGGGGGAGGGGCCGGCGTGCCGCCGTGCCCGGGCGGCGTGGTACCGGCGTCCGCGGTCCCGGACGTGCTCGTCGGCGGCCGCGACACGCTCGGGTCCGCACTGGGTGCGGACGTCGCGGGTGCCGTGGATCCCGGGGGCGGCGTCGGAACGGTCGCCGGCAGCGGCCCGCGGTCGGCGGGCAGCGACCGGGAGTCGGCGCCGGGCAGCAGGGCCAGCCCGACGCTCAGTCCGGCCACCGCGAGGGCCGAACCGCCGGCCCGCCACAGCATCCGGGACCGGCGGCGGACCCGGATGCCCTCGTACAGCCGCTCCTGGTGCTCGGACCGGAAGGGAGCCGGCTGCCGGCTGTCGCGCATCATGCGCGACAGCTCACGCTCGAAGTCGTCCATCGCTTCTCCCCTCATCCCACGGGCCTGACGGAGTCGGACAGGATCTGCCGCAGCCGCGCCACACCGCGCGACGCGTGGGAGCGAGCGGTGCCCACCGGGCACCCGAGGGCCTGCGCCACCTGGCCCTCGGGCAGGTCCTCGCAGTAACGCAGCACCACCGCGGCCCGTTGCCGGGGCGGCAGCAGCGCCAGCGCGGCCTCCAGCCGCGAGCGCTCCGCGACCGCCGACGACACGTCGCCGGGCCCGGCCCGGTCGGGCAGTTCGCCCACCGGACGCTCCCCCCACCAGCGCCGGCGGGCCGAACGGGCCGCCATCCGCACCAGCACCTGGCGCACGTACGCCTCCGGGGCCTGCTCGGCGACCCTCGGCCAGACGAACCACAGCTTCACCAGGGCCTCCTGGACGAGGTCCTCGGCGCGCTGCCGGTCGCCGCCGGCGAGCAGCCGCGCGACATGGAGCAGCGCCGACCAGCGGGCAGCCACGAACTCGTCGAAGCCGTCCACCCGAAACCGCTCCATCCCCACCGCCCCGTGTCCGAACAACCCCTTACACCTGAGACAAAGACTCATGACCCGGCGAAACGATGCACCCGAGCACTGTGATCCACCTCACCTCGCACGCGCCCGCCCCGGACACGCGAAAGGGCGGGCCGTACGCCCGAGACCGCCTCACGGCGATCGACGGACGTACGGCCCGCCCCCGGGGGCGGCGACCGGTCCTGCCTACGTACGGTCACCCTTCGGCTTGCCCCGCTGGTCCGGGGTGCCGTGCGGCGGCGGGCTGGACGGCTGCGGCGAGGTGGCGGGCGAGACGGGGGACCCGCCCCGGCCGGCGCCCTGCTCGGGGCGCAGCGCGCCGGGGTCGCCCGACGTCGGCTCGGCACCCGCGTCCAGCTGCTCCAGCCGGGCCGTCAGCAGCTGGGTCGCCTGGATCCGGTCGGCGTGCGACCGCTCGTAGGCCAGCAGCTCCTCGACCTCGCCGGCGGACAGCGAGCGGATCCGGCTCTCCAGCCCGCCGATGGGCAGATGGTCGTAATCGGGCAGCGGCAGGGTGTTGCGGGCGGGATCTGCCATGGTTCTCACTTCCCTGTGTACGACGGTGCCGGCCCGCCGTCGTCGGGCCGACGGGGCGCGGGACGGTCCGTGGCCGGTCAGCGGCCGCCGGGTCCGCCGCTGCCGAACGCCCCGCTGCTGTCCCCGTCCCAGCGGGGCCGCTCCTGCGAAGCGCTCGTGCGGCTGCCGGCGTTGCCGTGGCCCTTCAGCTCGTGCGGCAGCAGCCGCTCGTCGCTCCTGGGCACCTCGTCCGGCTCCCGCCGCTCCCGTGTCTCCCGGACCGGGCCGCCCTCGGGCATCCGGGGCTGCTCCTCCGGGCCGGGCCGGTGCACCTCGCCCTTCCTGACCCGGCGGCTGCCGAGGGCGAACATGCCGATCAGCAGCGCCACGACCACCACACCCGCCACCACGAGCCCCGCACCGAGGGCGCCGCGGCCCACGGCGAGGTCGGCCGTTTCCATCCACGCGGTGTTCATCATGGCTCGCGGGTACCCCCGGTCCCGGCCGCCAACCCGTTCGCCTCCCCGTGCCGCGCGGGCGTCCGGCGCGAACCCCCGGAAACCGCGGGAACCCTTGCGGGCACCGGGTTTGACCGCCCCCGGCGGCGGCTACCCGCGCAGTGTGACGACGACATCCCAGGAAGAGCTGTTCCGGTTCCTGGAGGACCGTTTCGCGTGCGCCCAGGCATGCACTGAGTGCGCGCGGTCCTGCGCGACGCGGGCGAGCCTCGTGGACCCGGACGGCACCGAGAACCAGGAACTCGTACGACGCAAGGGCATCATGTGCGCGGAGGTCTGCGACGCGACCTGCCGGGTGCTGTCCGAACAGAACCAGGTGGACGAGGCGACCATCCGCGTCCAGGTGGAGTGGTGCCGTCAGGTGTGCCTGGAGAGCGCGCAGGTGTTCGACGGTTACTCCGGGGCGGAGGAGACGGCACAGGCGTGCCGCGCCTGCGCACGGGCCTGCACGGAGTTCCTCGCCACCCTGAACTGACCCGCCGGTGAGCGACGCGGACCGGGCGTCGCGGCACCGTGCACACTCGGGCGGGTCGTCGCCGTACCGGACGGGCCGGGGGAGGGCGGGGCGGACTGCGACGGGGGCGGGCACCGCAAATGGGGGAGAGCAGGCTGATCCACGGCCGTTGCCGGTTGCTCGACCGGATCGGACGCGGCGGCACGGGGGAGGTGTGGCGGGCGCGAGTGAGTCCTCGGCCCCGACCACCCGGACACCCTGGTCAGCCGCCGCGAGGTGGCCGCGGGCCTGGGCCGGCCGGGCCGCTGGGCGGACGCGCTGACCGAGTACCGGCGGGTCGCCGAGACCCGGGAACGCGTCCTCGGCGCCGACCACGCCGACACCCTCGCCGCCCGCGACGGCGAGGCCCACTGCCCGGAGCGGCCGGGCCGCGGCGCGGGGCCGGTCGAGCTGTACCGCCGGGCGGCGCCGCGGCGGCGGTGGGCGGCCGACGGGACCTGAGACCCCGGCCGGTGCGGCCGGGATGTGCTACGAAGAACCATGACCGCATCCGAGGGAACCCGGACGTACGACGCCGTCATCGTCGGCGGAGGTCACAACGGCCTCGTCGCCGCGGCCTACCTCGCCCGGGCCGGGCGCTCCGTGCTGGTGCTGGAGCGGCTGGACCACACCGGCGGGGCGGCGGTGTCCACCCGCCCGTTCACCGGCGTCGACGCACGGCTGTCCCGGTACTCGTACCTGGTCAGCCTGCTGCCCCGGAAGATCGTCCGGGAGCTGGGGCTCGACTTCCGGCTGCGCACCCGCACCATCTCCTCGTACACCCCCGCCGAACGCGGCGGACGGCCCACCGGGCTGCTCGTCGGCGGCGGAGAGCGGCGCACCCGCGAGGCGTTCGCCCGGCTCACCGGCTCCGAGAGCGAGTACCGGGCCTGGCGGCGCTTCTACGACATGACCGGCCGCGTCGCCCGCAGCGTCTTCCCCACCCTCACCGAACCGCTGCCCACCCGCGAGGAGCTGCGCCGCACGGTCGGCGACGAGGAGGCCTGGCGGACCCTCTTCGAGGAACCCCTCGGCGTCGCCGTCGAGGAGCGCTTCGCCGACGACCTGGTGCGCGGCGTGGTCCTCACCGACGCCCTCATCGGCACCTTCGCCGACGCCCACGATCCCTCGCTGAAACAGAACCGCTGCTTCCTCTACCACGTCATCGGCGGCGGCACCGGCGCCTGGGACGTCCCCGTCGGCGGCATGGGCGCCCTCACCGACGCCCTGGCCGACGCCGCCCGCGCCGCCGGCGCGGTCATCGCCACCGGTCACGAGGCGGTGCGCGTCGACACGGACGGCCGCACCGCCGAGGTCACCCACCGCACGGCCGACGGCGAGGGCGTCGCCGCCGCGCGGCACGTCCTGGTGAACGCCTCCCCGCAGGAACTCGCGAGGCTCACCAAAGACACGCCCCCGCCGCCCGCCGAGGGCGCCCAGCTCAAGGTGAACATGCTCCTCACGCGCCTGCCCGGGCTGCGCGACACCTCCGTCGACCCGCGCGAGGCGTTCGCCGGCACCTTCCACATCGCCGAGGGGTACGGGCAGTTGGCCGCCGCGTACGACCGGGCCGCCGCCGGTGAGCTGCCCGCCGCCCCGCCCTCCGAGATCTACTGCCACTCGCTCACCGACCCCACGATCCTCGGTCCGGACCTGGCCGCCCGGGGCTACCAGACCCTCACCCTGTTCGGACTGCACACCCCCGCGCGGCTGTTCGAGCGGGACAACGACGCCGTACGCGAGGAACTCCTGGAGTCGACGCTCGCGCAGCTCGACGCCCACCTGGCCGAACCCCTCGCGGACTGCCTGGCCACCGACGCCGACGGCCGCCCGTGTCTGGAGGCCCGGTCCCCGCTGGACCTGGAACGCGACCTCGCACTGCCCGGCGGCAACATCTTCCACCGCGAACTGTCCTGGCCCTACGTCCAGGAGGGCACCGGCCGCTGGGGCGTGGAGACCCGGCACGCCAACGTCCTGCTGTGCGGCGCGGGCGCCGTGCGCGGCGGCGGGGTGAGCGGAGTACCGGGACACAACGCGGCGATGGCGGTGCTGGAGTCAGGGGAGGCGTGACGCGCCGACGGAGAACTCCGAGTGCAGTACTCTGAATGAAGTGGTATCCGGTAGTGCTGCGGGCGGAGTGGTGGCAGTGGTCAGACGGAACGAGCAGCGGCGGGCCGCCCTGGTGGACGCCGCGATCGAGGTGCTGGCCCGCGAGGGCGCCCGGGGGCTGACGTTCCGGGCGGTGGACACCGAGGCCGCCGTGCCCGTCGGCACCGCGTCGAACTACTTCTCCTCGCGCGACGACCTGCTCACCCAGGCCGGCGCCCGGGTCTACGAGCGGCTGCAGCCCGACGAGGAGCTCATCGCCCGGCAGCGGGCCGCCGGGCGCGACAGGGAGGCCTACGCGAGGCTGATGCGGGAAGCGGTCGGCCGTGTCGCCGCCTTCCGCACCGGATACCTCGCCCTGCTCGAACTCCGGCTGGAGGCCACCCGCCGTCCCGGGCTGCGCGAGGTGCTCACCGAGCGGGTCCGGGCCGACGTCGAGGCCAACGTCCGCTATCACGAGGGGTCGGGCCTGCCCGGCGACGCCACGGCCGTCAGACTGCTGTACCTGGCGCTGAACTGGCTGATCGTCGAGCAACTCACCCTGCCGGACGTCCTCGGCCCGGACGAGCGCGAGCGGCTGGTGACGGCCGCGGTCGAGCGGATCGTCGCCGCCGAGTAGCCGCGACGGGCCGTCGGTCCGGCTTCCCGCGCAGGTCCACGATCCGCCGGATCCTGCCCACCGAGCGCTCCAGCGTCTTCGGGGCGACGATCCCCGCGTCCACCGAAACCCCGATGCCGTCCTTCACCGCCGCCACGACCGACCGGGCGGCCGCGTCCCGCGTCGCGGAGTCCGTGCCGGGACGGGCCTCCGCGCGGACGGTGAGGGAGTCCATCCGGCCCTCGGCGGTGAGGCGGAGCCGGAGGCGGGGTGCCACGCCCGGCGTGCGCGGCACGATCTCCTCGATCCGCGTGGGAAGAGGTTCACCCCGCGCGGGATCACCATGTCGTCGCTGCGGCCGGTCGCCTTCTCCACCGGCCGGAACACCCGGGCGGTCCCCGGCGGCAGACAGGTCGGGCCACGCCCCGCCGGGCAGGAGCACGGCCTGCGCTCCTTCCCGCGCCGGCGTTCCGCGCGTCGTGCGCGGCCACCGGCGCCGCAGGCCGGACCGGCCCGGCGGTGCGCCCCCCGGCGGTCTCCCCGGGTGCGGCCGGGTCCCGTCCCGGTCCGCTCCGTTTGCCCCGGGTCCTCGCGGAAAGGTACTCGTCGCGGCCTGTCGGGGGCGGGAACCGATCGCTAGGCTGGCCCGCGGACGACGTCATCGGGAGGAGCACGGACGTGGCCGAGAGCACCACCCAGCAGCGCCCGCTCGCGGGCTGGGACAAGCCGGAGCTGGACCTCAGCAACGCGCAGTGGCAGTCCAGCAGCCGTGGCCTGGGCGATGTCCAGATCGCCTTCGTCGAGGGCTTCATCGCCATGCGCAACAGTGGCAGTCCGCAGAGCCCTTCCCTGATCTTCACCCCCGCCGAGTGGGGCGCGTTCGTGTCGGGAGCCCGGGAGGGGGAGTTCGACCTGACCTGAGCGGCGTCGCCGCAGCGGGTGTTCCGCGCGGTTTTCCGGACACGCGATCCGAAGTGCCTCCCCCGGCCCGCACCTGAGCCGGGCCGAGCGGGGAAGGCGAAGGGCGAAGGTCGTATCCCGGAGGCGAGGAACCATGGACACCCAGCCGGTCATCGCGGCGGTCGACGGATCGGACGGCAGTCTGCGCGCCCTGGAATGGGCCCTCGACGCCGCACGCCGGCGCGAGGCCCCGCTGCGGATCGTGCACGTGCGCCAGTACGCGCCCTGGACGCAGCCCGAGGTACTGGCGGCCGGGCCGCCCGACCCGGACGAGGACCCGGTCCTCGACCAGGTCCGCGACCATCTGGCACGGTGGAGCGGCGGCCTTCCCGACGTCGAGTACGTCGCGCTGGAGGGCGCGCCGGGAGCGCTGCTGCCCGAGGCGGGTGCCACGGCCCGGCTGCTGGTGCTCGGCTCCCGGGGCCGCGGGGGCTTCGCCAGTCTGCTGCTCGGCTCCAACTCCCTGGCCGCGGCCCGTGACGCCGAGTGCCCGGTCGTCGTCGTGCCCCGGCCCGGACACGGGGGCGGGCAGGGGGCGCCGGCCGGGCCCGACCGGCCCGTGGTGGTCGGCCTGAACGCCGACAGCCCCGACGAGGCGACGCTCGCGTTCGCCTTCGCGGAGGCGGCGTCGCGCGATGCCCGGCTGCGGGTCCTCGCCGCCTATCCGTGGCCCCTGCAGACCTGGATGCTGCCCGGGGAGACGCCCCCGCCGCAGATCGACCAGGACGCCGTCGAGCACGAGACCCGTCTTCTGGCCGACGGCTTCCTCGCCCCGCACCGGGAGCGGCATCCCGGGGTCGCCGCCGGCGTCGACGTGCTGCCCGGGGACGCGGCAGGCCGGCTGGTCGAGGCGTCGCGGGACGCCGAGCTGGTCGTCGTGGGCCGTCATCGCCGTCGGCTGCTGGCGCCGGCCCGCATGATGGGGTCGGTGACGCAGGCGGTGCTGCTCCACGCGGTGAGTCCGGTCGCGGTGATCCCCCCGGCGGCACCGGAGGAGTAGCCCGGAGGGGCCGGTCGAGCCGGGGCGGGGCAGGCGTCGCGCCGCTAGGCGCCCGCGGGGCGCCTCCCCGGGAGGGCACCTCCCAGGGCTTCGAGGCTCCGGGGAGGCGCGGCTGCCCGCAGCCGAGGCGGCTAATGGGTGCATATGGGTCTATCATTAGCCGCATGCGGGACTCGATCATCGCGGACGCCCACCTCGTTCTGGACCTCGCCCTCACCATCCGTCATGACGGCAACGGCGGAGTCGCCGACGACCTGGCCGATCCCGCCGGGCTCACCGGCTGGGTACGGGCGCGCCCGGAGGCGCTGGCCGGTGCGGAACGCTACGTCGCCGACGCCGATGGTCTCGCCGGTGTCCGCGACCTGCGCACCGCTGTCCGCACCCTCTTCGCGCACGCCGTCCGCCCGGCCGACCCGAGCCCCGCGGACGCGACCCGTCTGCTGCCCCTTCCCGAGGCGCTGCGGCGCCTGAACGCCGCCGCCGCCCGCACCCCCACCGTCCCGGTCCTGGAGTGGTCCGACGGACACGGCCCCGCCGTACGCCGGCGCCCCGTCCCGGACGGCGGGCAGGACCTGACCGCCGTACTCGCCCAGGCCGCGATCGCCTTCCTCGCCGGTCCCGACCGCGAGCGCCTGCGCGCCTGCCACGCCCCCCGCTGCGTGCGCTACTTCCTGAAGGAACACCCGCGCCAGGAGTGGTGCAAGCCCTCCTGCGGCAACCGCGCCCGGGTGGCCCGCCACCACGAGCGGCACCGGCGGTCCGGGTAGCCGGGGAGGGTCTCGCCCGACCGTCCGGACCCGGGGCCGGGCACGTACCATGGCGGCATGTCGTTCCTCCGCCGCCGCAGTGCCACGCCCGCCGGGCCCGACTTCGACGTACTGGCCATGGACCCGGGCGACTGGCCCGGCAACCTGGGCGCCGGGCTGCTGCCCGCCCCCGACGGAAGCTGTCAGGGCGTCTTCCTGCGCTACGACCTGTTCGGCGGCCGCGGCCCCGCGATGGTCATCGGCAATCTGCCCGAGGGCTCCCCGGCCCGGGACCTCCCGGAGGGGGAGGTCCCCTTCGAGGTCGGGCAGTTGCTGCTGGCGCTGGAGAACGACGAGGAGATCACCGTCGTCGGCACCGAGGACGTGCCGGTGATGCAGGGCGACAACCTGCTGATCGTGCGCCGCGTCAAGCTCTCCGAAGGCCGGATCTCCTGCGTGCAGTTCGACCGCAGCGACAACGTCCTGGTGACCATCGCCGCCTGGGACCGCCCGATCACCGACGACCTGTACGCCCTCCTCAAGCCGCTGCCCGCGGAGCTGTTCCAGCAGGGCTGAACACAAGGGGCCGGGTTCCGCGGGAACCCGGCCCTCCCGCTACGTCCTCCCCGTCCTCACGACGACGTCACCGTCACGTCCGCCGCCCGGACGAAGCCGACCCGGTGGCCGAACTGGATCTCGTAGTACAGGTCCTCGCCCCGCACCACCCGGTGGGACGCCGCGTCGAAGGTCACCGCGTAGTAGTACTCGCCGGGCACCTTGCCCCCGGTCACGTACTTCTGGCCCTCGAGCACCGTGTACGGCAGCGGCGACACCGCCTGGGCCGGCACGCCCTCCGGGTAGGCGGCCTTCTCCGGGTACGCCCTCCCGTACACCGGAACCGGGCCGAGGCCCTTCCGCGGGGTGACGACCGTGCCCTTCGCAGGCACCGCGGTGGGCTGCTTCCGCGGATTCTCGAACCAGGCCTTCTGGCCGAGGTACCAGATCGCGGTCCAGTCGCCCCAGCGGTCGGCGACCGCGTACTGCTGACCCGTGGAGACCCGCGAGGACAGGTCGTTCACCCCGGTGGTCGGGGCGGAGCCGAGGCCGATGTCCCTGATCAGCGGGGAGTCCTCGTCGTGGTCGGAGTACAGCCGCACCGCGCTCGACCCGTGGGCGGCGCACGGCTCGCCCGCGGTCTCGCAGCCAGTGAAGACCGGTCGGTTGGCGGAGTGGTCGGGCCGGATCGTGACGATGCCCGCGTGCTTGCCGGCCGTGGCCTTCAGGGGCCTGCCCAGCAGTTCGAAGTAGTGCCGCCAGTCCCAGTAGGGGCCGGGGTCGGTGTGCATGCCGGGGATGGTGGCGGCGGTGGTCCCCGGCACCGTGTCGTGGCCGAGGATGTGCTGCCGGTCCAGCGGGATGTCGTACTTCTCGGCGAGGTACTTCACCAGCCGGGCCGAGGACCGGTACATCGCCTCCGTGTACCAGGCGTCGGGCTGCGCCAGGAAACCCTCGTGCTCCAGACCGATCGACCCCGCGTTGACGTACCAGTTGCCCGCGTGCCAGGCGACGTCCTTCGCCTTCACATGCTGGGCGATGTGGCCGTCCGTGGAGCGCAGACTGTACTGCCAGGACACATAGGCGGGGTCCTGCACCATGTCGAGGACGCCCTCCCAGGCGCCCTCCGTGTCATGGACGACGATGTACCGGATGCGCTGCGAGGCGGGCCGGTTCCCCAGGTCGTGGTTGCCGTAGTCGCCGTCGCCGAACTCCTCGTACGGCGCCGGGATCCACTCGCACGACACCGTCCTCGGGCACTCCGTCCCGGCGGCGGAGGCGGTGCGCAGACCGGCGCGCTCCAGCGCCGCGGTGTCGGGTGCGAGGTCCGGGCGGGCGTCCAGCGCCACCCGCTGTCCGGCGTCCGTGACCCGTGCCTCGCCGGCGCGGATCACCTCGTACACGTCATGGGCGTACGCCGCCGCCGACGCGGTGTCGTCCGCGCCGGAGAAGAGGGCGACCGCCGCGTACCAGTCCGCGGGGTCGTCGCTCCTCGGCCCGCCCAGCCGGCGCTGGGCCTCGGCCAGCAGGGCGGCGCCGCCCGCCACGTTCGCGGCCGGGTCCTCACGCAGGCGTTCGGGGTCGAGGCCGGTCAGGCGGGCGGCTTCCGGCAGTGTGGTGAGCCGGTCCGGCAGCTTCCCGGTCCGTGCCGCTCGTGTCCCGGGACGCTTCGGCGGGCGCGCCTCGTCGCCGCGCGGATCCTCCGTGCCGGAGGCGTGGTGGTCGGAGGCGGCGAGCGCGGCGCGGGCGTCCGTGAGGTGCATCGGTCCGTAGCCGCCGGTCACGCTCGGGGCGCCGCCGTGGGCGTCCCAGCGGGACTGGAGGTAGGAGACACCGAGCAGCACGCTCCGCGGTACGTCGTACCGGGCGGCGGCGGTGGCGAACGCGTGCTGCAGCCGGGTGTCGTCCGGAGGGGCCGGGGTGGGCGTCGCGCCCAGCAGCGGCAGCGTCAGCGCGGCCGCGGCGAGGGCGCGGAGGGCACCGCGGGCGGCGCGTCTCGGCGGCCCGGCCGCGTGGCGGGGCTCGACGGAGGGTTCTCGCAATGCAGCCTCCTGGGACGATCGGACACAGTGCGCCGGACGGGGCCGAGCGGTGCGTCAGTCGTACCGGTCGGCCGATGATCCGTCAATCATGCCCAGAGAGGCGCGGATCGCCTTGTCAATCAGGGTGTGCGGGAATTCCGTGGCGGCGGGGCCGGGGCCTGCGGTGCGTCAGTGGTGTACGCCAAGGGCGCGGGGCGGGGTGTTGCGCGGCCCGGCGCTTGCGGGGCGCCTCCCCCGGAGGGGCACCCCCCAGCGGCACGATTGCCCGTGGTGGGGGGAGGGGCGCGGGCAGCCCGCGCTCCTCCCCCCACCACGGGCGGTTCGGCGGGTCAGCGGGTGCCCACCGCCGCGCGTACTGCTCGGCGGGCGAGCTGACAGTCGTCGTGGAGGCGGCGGAGGAGCAGACGGTGTTCCTCGCCGGTCGGGGCCGCGGGGGACGTGTCCTGCATCGAGCGCTGTACGGCCGCCTCGTACGTGCGGATCTCCCGGGTCAGCACCAGCATCAGGTTCACCAGGAAGGCGTCCCGTGAGGCGGGGCCGGCCGACTGGGCGATCTGGCTGATCTGACGCCGCGCCGCCGGCGCGTCCGCCAGCACCGACCACAGCGTCGCCAGGTCGTAGCCCGGCAGGTACCAGCCCGCGTGCTCCCAGTCCACCAGCACCGGACCGGCCGGTGAGATCAGGATGTTCGACAGCAGGGCGTCGCCGTGGCAGAACTGGCCCATGCCCTGCCGCCCGGTCGCCAGCGCGATGCCGTGCAGCAGCTTCTGCAGGTCGCTCAGGTCCCGGTCGGTGAGCAGGCCCAGTTCGTGGTACCGGGAGATACGCGCCGCGTAGTCCAGCGGCGCGTCGAACGTCCCGGCCGGCGGCCGCCAGGAGTTCAGCCGGCAGATCGCGCCGAGTGCCGCCCTGATGTCCGCCCGCGGCGGCGCCTCCACGGGGTGCCGCTGGAGCGCCGCCACCCGGCCGGGCAGCCGCTCGATCACCAGCGTGCCGTTGTCCGGATCCGCCGCGATCAGCCGGGGCACCCGCACGGGCGGGCGGTGCCGGACGAACGAGCGGTATGCCGCTATTTCATGGCGGATCCGCTCGCTCCACGAGGGGGAGTGGTCCAGTAAGCACTTGGCGACCGCGGTGCTCCGGCCGGTGGCGCCGACCAGCAGGACGGACCGGCCGGTGCGGCGCAGCA
This sequence comes from Streptomyces sp. 12E, assembly GCF_055633275.1. NCBI lineage: Bacteria > Bacillati > Actinomycetota > Actinomycetes > Kitasatosporales > Streptomycetaceae > Streptomyces > Streptomyces sp. 12E. Next base: position 6,708,862 of record NZ_JBVNCJ010000001.1, read on the forward strand.
CCTGGACCGGCGCGAACTCCGGGCAGATGCGGTGCACCGACGCGATCGCCGTGCGCAGTTGGGCGCCCTGCGGGCCGGACAGGTCGAGCCGCCCGCTGAGCGGCTGGGTGCCCGGTCCCGCGGTACGCCGTACGTTGCCCGCGCCCAGCACGGGGTTCGCCGGGCGCGCGGGGGCGAGGTAGGGGCCGCTGTCCGACGGACGGGGGCGCAGCGGCCGGGGCGGGGCGGACACGGAGGACGATGCTGCGTACATGGGTGATACAGATCCCTTCGTGTGCCTGCGACGTCAGCGCACCACCCGGCCCGGCCGCCCGGACGCACCCTGGGGGAATGCCCCTGCGGCGACGGGGTCGTGGTGGCGCGTTCCTACTCGACACCCGATGGCCCCTGGCACACCATCTGGCGCACCCTGGCGAACCCTGGCGAATAGTCGCCCGGCAACCCGCACCGGGCTACTGTCAACTCAGCCGAGAACCTGGGGGCTTGACGTGAGCGGACAACCCAACACCCGGCTCTCGGACCTGTTCGGCCTGGCCGGCTGGTCCAAGGGCGAACTCGCGAGGCTGGTCAACCGGCAGGCGGCGGCCATGGGCCACCCCCAGCTGGCGACCGACACCTCCCGGGTGCGGCGGTGGATCGACATGGGAGAGATCCCGCGCGATCCCGTGCCGCGGGTGCTGGCGGCCCTGTTCACCGAGCGTCTCGGCCGTGTCGTGACCATCGAGGATCTCGGTCTGGTCCGGCACGGGCGTACGGGGAAACGGCCACGCCCCGGGAGTGCGGAACATCCCGACGGAGTGCCGTGGGCGCCCGAGCGGACAGCCGAGGTCCTCACCGAATTCACGGGAATGGACCTCATGCTCAACCGACGCGGCTTGGTGGGCGCGGGTGCCGCGCTCACCGCGGGCTCCGCACTCAGCAGCGCCATGCACGACTGGCTGCACACCGATCCGGCCCTGACCGCCGACGCTCCCCGACTCGACGACCCCCTGCGCGCGGAACCCGCCGGGTCCGACCGCTACGAGGCCGCCCCGATCGGCTCGCAGGAGATCGAGGAACTGGAGCGCTCCGTGGAGGTGTTCCGCGCCTGGGACGCCGCCCGGGGCGGCGGTCTCCAGCGCAAGGCGGTGGTCGGCCAGCTCAACGAGGTGGGCGGCATCCTCGCCTACCACCACCCACCCCATCTCCAGCGGCGCCTGTGGGGCGTCGCCGCCAACCTCGCCGTCCTCGCCGGCTGGATGTCGCACGACGTCGGCATGGAACCCACGGCCCAGAAGTACTTCGTGATCGCCGCCCACGCGGCCCGGGAGGGCGGCGACCGGCCGCGCGCGGGCGAGGCGCTCTCCCGGGCGGCCCGGCAGATGGTGCACCTGGGCCGGCCCGACGAGGCGATGGATCTGATGAAACTCGCCCAGTCGGGCTCGGGCGAGGAGGTCCTGCCGCGCACCCGCGCCATGTTCCACACCATCGAGGCGTGGGCGCAGGCCTCCATGGGCAAGGGCCAGGCGATGCGCCGCACCCTGGGCCGGGCGGAGGACCTCTTCGTCTCCGACAGGGGGGACGTGCCCCCGCCGAACTGGATGCAGCTGTTCAACGAGGCGGACCTGTACGGCATGCAGGCCCTGGCCTACCGGACGCTCGCGGAGTTCGAGCCGGACGCGGCCGCGCACGCCCAGCACTACGCGGACAAGGCCCTGGCGCTGCGGGTCGACGCACAGCAGCGGTCGAAGATCTTCGACTTCCTGTCCATGGCCTCCGCGTGCTTCATCGCCGACGATCCCGAACAGGCGGACCGGTTCGCGCGCCTCGCCCTGGTGTCGATGGGGCAGAACTCCTCACGCCGCACCTGGGACCGGCTGCGCCAGATGTACCGGCTCACCGCCGAGTACGCCTCGTACCCGAGGATCCAGGAACTCAGGGAGGAGATCGAACTGGTGCTGCCCAGGCCCCGGGGCAGGGGCGGCAGCGCCCAGGCGTGAGGGGCGGTCCGGCCCGCGGGCCCCGCTACGGGGCGACCCGGGCGACGAGCACACAGGCGGCGTCGCGCTCCCGCTCGCCGAGCTCCTCCACGACCGCACGGACGCAGTCCCGCGCGGTGCGGGCGGCGGCGAAGCGCGGGGCCAGTTCGAGGAGACGGTGGGCGGCCGTGGTTCCGGCGTGTCCGGGCACCAGCCCGTCGGTGTGCAGCAGCAGTACGTCGCCGGCCTCGAGGGTCTCCTCGGCCTGTCCGTAGGAGGCGCCCGGGACGGCGCCGAGCAGTACCCCGTCCGGCGCCTCCAGCGCCCGCCCCGTCCCGCCGCGGAACAGCAGCGGGGCGGGGTGTCCGGCCCGCGCCCACAGCAGTGAGCGGGTCCCGGGCCGGTAACGCAGGCAGGCGGCACTGCCCAGGGCCGGCTGCGCGGTGGTGTCCAGTAATCGGCTGAGGCAGGCCAGCAGGAGGCCCGGCTCGGTGCCGGCCATCGCCATGCCGCGCACGGCGCCGAGCAGCATCGCCCTGTCCGAGGCCGCGCCGACGCCGTGCCCGGGCAGGTCGCCGGCGCCGAGCAGGGCCGTCCCGTCGGGCAGTTCCAGGGCGTCGTACCAGGCACCGCCGATCCGCGCGTGCGCCGACGGCAGCCGGGCGGCGGCGAGATCGAGGGTTCCCGGGCCGGCCTGCGGGAGCCGCAGGGGGCCGTGCCACGCCGGCAGCACGGCCTCCTGCAGCTCGACCGCGAGCCGGTGCTCGGTCCGCGCGGCGGCGTGCCGCCGGCGGTGCAGCGAGTCACGGGTCTCGTTCACCGCCCTTCGGCAGCGGCGCAGTTCGCTGACGTCGCGCAGCACCGCCCACATCGAGGCCGTGCCGCCGTCGGCGCCGAGTACCGGTTCGCCCATCATGTGCACGGTCCGCACGCCGTCGTCCGGGTGCACGACGCGGAACTCCCCGTCGATGGGCCGGGCGTCGACGAGACAGTCCGTGACCATCGCGGTCAGCCTGGGCCGGTCCTCCTCGAGGACCAGCGAGGGCAGTTCGTCGAGGGTGAGCGGCGCGGCGGCCGGGTCGCGGCCCAGGATCCGGTACAGCTCCCCGGACCAGCGCACCTCGTCCGTGAGCAGGTCCCACTCCGCGCTGCCGACCGGGCCGACCGGTGGGTCGGGCCGCGACGCGGGCAGCGGGTCGTCCCGCAGCTGTGCCAAGTGGCTTCCGAGATCCTCCAGTTGATGCGATGCCAGGTCGTACAGCGCGCGCCGCCAGCGTTCCCGGGGGTCCGCCGCGTCGGCCGGGGCGTCACGGCGTACGGCGTCCACCTCGCCCTTGAGCCGCCGGGTCTGCGAGATGAGCGCGTCGACCGGGCCGCGTCCTGGCGGCTGGGCGGCTGGGCGGTCCGCGGAGAGGGGGGACGGCATGACGCGCTCCGATGCGGGGACGGTACGGCCTTCAGGCGGAGGAGGGGACCGTCACGACTGTGGCACAGCCCGCGACGGCCTGTGAGGGATTCGGCGACACACGATAAGGCGGTGCCGAAGGCATATGCCACAGTCTTCACCGGGTTACCCGCGGGAATACGTCAGAGGTGCTATCGGCGTCTCAACTCCCATGGTACGCACGTGACATGACGGACCGTCGGGAAACCGTCACCACTCACTCGCAGGTTCGACGGACAGACGTTCGCATGCGGGTGACCGGGGGGTCGCCCCGTGCTCAGTAGCGCAGCACCGCCGCCATCCCGTCCGCGTCCCCGAGCACGCCGTCCGGGACGAAGCGGACCTCGGCGCCGGTCTCCAGGCACTGCTCGACGATCTCGTCCACGATGTCCGCGCGGGTGTCCAGGTCGCCGTCCTCGGCGACGACCAGGTGCTCGCCGGTGTCACGCACCGCGATCCGGTAGTTCTCCTCCACGGCCAGCAGCCGGACCCGGCCCTCCCGGGCGCTCTGCCACAGCTCGTCGACGCCGGCCGCGAACTCCTTGCGCCCCCGGGCCGACTCCAGCGACCGGGCCACGTCCTCGGCGCCCCTGCGGGCCTCGGCCTCGAGCGCCGGCTTCACGGCCTGCCACACCGCCTCGGGCGTGCCGTGCGCCAGCCCGCCGTGCGGGACGTGCACGGCGTCCTTGGTCGCACTGCCGGCCTCGCCCAGCAGGGTCAGGGCGGCGGGCTCGCCGGTGACGTACAGCGGCCGCGGGTGGGCGCGCAGCAGTCTGCCCATCGCGGTGTCCGTGTCGCGCAGGAACCGGCGGGTGTCCTCGTCCCGGAAGTTGCTCGGCTGGTCGCCGATCCACTCCTGCCGCTCGGGGTCGAAGTTCGGCTCCTCCCGGATCAGCGGGAAGCCGCCGGCACGCTCCTCCACGACCCGGTCCACACCGCCGCTCCACAGGGTGGCCCGGTCGGCGGAGACGGACAGCACCCAGAACGGCCGCTCCGCCGTGTGCGCGGAGACGAGGTTGCGGGTCAGGAAGGTGTCGGAGAGGACGATGCGCTCGGGCACGGTGCGGGCGAGCGACCACACCTGGTGCTCGCCCGGCGCGGCGAAGATGACCAGGCCGTCCTCGGAGTGCGTCAGATCGACCTCGGCCAGGGCCCGGTCGAGCTGCAGGGCCACGTCGGCGCGCCGGTCCCGGGTGACCGCGGGGTCGGCCTCCAGCTTCTTCTTGGCCTCGGCCACCGCGTTGCGCAGCCGGACGGCGTCCTGGGCGTTGAGGGGATCGCGCCGGTGCGTCGGCGTCAGCAGGGACACCGCGGGGTAGGGGCGCGGTCGGCGAAGCTCGGCAAGGGTCGCGGGACTCAGATCGTGCTCCATGACAGCACCATAGGGCGGATCCACCGACAGGGCATTCGGGGCGAAGTCCCCTGCGCCTCCCCGGACCCGGCCGGCCGCTCAGAAGCGGCCGTCGTCCTCGGATCCGCAGGAGCTGCCGCTGCGCGGCAGGGAGCCGTAGAGCAGGAAGTCGTCGATCGTGCGGTGGACGCACTCGGACGTCCCGTAGCCGGTGTGTCCCTCGGCCCGGTTGTCCAGCACCACGGCCGAAGGACCGAGCCGCTCGGCCGTCTCCACCGTCCAGCGGTACGGCGTGGCCGGGTCGCCCCGGGTGCCGACCAGCAGCATCTTCGGCGTGTCGAGGTCCTTGACCCGCTCGCGGATGTAGTCGGTCCCCTTGGGGCGGCCGTAGCACAGCACCACCTGGGCGAGCCGGTACGGCCCGAAGACCGGCGAGGCCTCCGTGTAGGCGCTGCGCAGCCGGGCCAGGTCCCGGGTCAGCCGTTCGGCGTCCGGACGGTCGGGGTCGTCCGCGCAGTTCACCGCCATCAGCGCCGCCGGCAGGTTGTCCAGGGGCACGTCCTCCTCGTCGACGAGGGGGTGGTCGGCCCGCTGCGGCACGGGCGGCGCCATCCCTCCGGTCGCGAGGGCCTCCACCCCGCGCGTGTCCCCGTCCTCCATCAGCTGGGCGAGCGCCCGCTGCAGCAGCGGCCACCGCTCCTTGGTGTAGAGGCCCTGCCCGATGGCCACGGCCAGGTCCTGGCCGGTGAACTCGCCACCGAAGTCGGTCGGCACCGGGTTCTCGTCGAGCGAGTCGACCAGCTCCACGACCAGCGTGCGGGCGCCGCGCGCGTCCTGCCCGAACGGGCAGGCGAGCTCCTCGGTGCACCATGTGAGGAAGTTGTCCAGCGCGGTCTGCTGCCCCCTGGCGCCGGACAGCCCCTGCTCGGCCAGTGGCTCGGTCAGCGTGTCCACGCCGTCCAGCGCCATGCGGCCGACCTTCTCGGGGAACTCGGCGGCGTACACCGCGCCGAGCCGGGTGCCGTACGAGAACCCCAGGTAGTTGAGCTTCTCGTCGCCGAGCACCTGACGCATCACGTCCAGGTCGCGTGCGACGTTCACGGTGCCGATGTGCTCGAGGACCGGACCCGAGTGCTCGACGCACTCGGCGACCACCTCGCGCAGCTTGCGCAGCGTGTCGCGCGGATCCGCCGTCTCCTCGCCGCCGGTGGCCTCCAGCGCCCGGCCGGTGGCGTCGGCGCCGCAGCTGACCGGCGCGGAACGGCCGACGCCCCGCGGGTCGAAGGAGACCACGTCGTAGTCCTCGGTCAGGCCCAGGAAGTCCTCACGGCTCTGGGCGAGTCCCATCACCCCCGAACCGCCCGGGCCGCCGAAGTTCAGCAGCACCGAGCCCCGCGGGTCGCCGGAGCCGCGATAGCGGGCCAGGGCCAGCTCGAGGGTGCCCTCGTCGGGCTTCCCGTAGTCGAGCGGCACGGTGACCGCCCCGCACTGCATGTCCTTCGGCAGGTCCATGCCCTCGCAGGCCGTCCACGTGATCTTCTGGTCGTAGAACCGGTCGAGGCCGGATTCCGCCCGGCCGGCGGCCGTCAGCCCCGTACCCAGCAGGGCCAGCCCGACCGCCCCGGTGGCCGCGCAGCGCCGGACCGAGGGCCGCACCGCACAGCGCCGGACCGAGAGTCGCTTGGACAGCTTGGCCAGCATCGATGCCTCCAGGGACGCCCCGACCGGCGCCCTCGCCCACCATAAGCGGGCCCCGGAACTCCCGCCCGTCGGCCCCGTGGCGGCGCGCCGGGCGCCCCGGTCCGGTGTCCGGCCGCCACGGGTTCGACGGCCTTCGCCCGGGGGGCGCACGGCGGGACGCCCGACTGGGTGAACCGGCCGCGGCACACGGATGAGCCGTGCCCCGGATGCCGCGGCCGCGTTCTGCCCGGCGCGGCGCCGCACGCGGCCCCGCCGCCCTCGCCGGCACGGGCGCCGACCGGAGGCTCCCGGTCCGCGGCGCCGGCGCCGCGCTCCTCCCGGGCGGGGTCGCCCTGTACCGTCGCGTCCGCCCGCGGACGCACGGCTGAACCGCCGGGAGAGACGACCGGTCCCGTGGGTCAGCCGCGTCCGCGGTGGAACCGCCGGTGCAACTCCTTGACCTCTTCCGCCAGTCGGGGGACGGGGCCGGCCACGGCCACGCCGGGGGCGATCTCGGCGACGGGCAGCGTCCGCACCGGCGGGGCGGGCACCCCCAGCTCGGTGAGCCAGGACGCCAGCTGCTCGGAGGAGGCGACGTACACGATGCGTCCGAGGCCCACCCAGGCGTGGGCGGCGGCGCACATCGGGCAGTGCTCGCCGGAGGTGTACACGGTGGCCGCGGCCCGTTCGGCGGGGGTCATCCGGGCGGCCGACCAGCGGGCCAGCTCGAACTCGGGGTGCCGGGTGCGGTCCCCGGAGGCCACGCGGTTGTGGTCCTCGGCGAGCACGGTGCCGTCCCCGGCCACGAGCACCGAACCGAACGGCTCGTCACCGGCCTCCAGCGCCTCGGCCGCCAGCTCCACGCAGCGCCGCAGATACGGCAGTTCCTCGTCCCGCACGACCACGGACCGGCCTCCTCGCGATGTCCGACCGACGGCAACCCTAATCCCGTTGCCCCGGGTGCCGCCCCGTGGTGGGGTCCGGGGTATGGATCACACCGCTGTACTCACCCTGTTCGACCGCGAGATGCGCCGGGGGGCGCGGCCCGACGGCCCCGGCGCGGACGTGGAGCGCGTCGGCGCCGTGGTGCGCCACACGGGCCCCGCGCACGGCTGGAACGGCGTCGTCTGGTCCGCCCTGGAGGCGGTGGACGCGGACGCGGCGATCGCGGAGCAGATCGCGCACTTCACCGGGCTCGGCCGCGACTTCGAGTGGAAGCTGTACGGACACGACCTGCCGGTCGACCTCGGGCAGCGGCTCGTGGCGGCCGGGTTCACCCCCGGACCGGTCGAGACGCTCATGGTCGGCGAGGTCGCCGGCCTCACCCTGGACGCGGAGCCGCCCGCGGGCGTCCGCATCGTGCCGGTCACCGACCGGGCGGGGGCCGACCTGGTGGCCGACGTGCACGAGAGGGCGTTCGGCGCCGACGCGTCCGGCCTCCGCCGACAGCTGGGCGACCGGCTCGCCGCCGACCCCGACACCGTCGTCGCCGTCGTGGCCCTGGCCGGTGACGAACCGGTGAGCGCGGCCCGCATGGAGCTGGTACCGGGCACCCCGTTCGCCGGGCTGTGGGGCGGCGGCACCGTACGGCACTGGCGCGGGCGGGGCGTCTACCGCGCGCTGGTGGCCCACCGGGCCAGGGTCGCCGCGGACCGGGGCTACCGCTACCTCCAGGTCGACGCCTCCAGCCAGAGCCGGCCCATCCTCGAACGCCTCGGCCTCACCCCTCTGACCACGACCACGCCGTACGTCCACGCGGCCGCCGCGGCCGCGGACGGGGAGCGGCACGACCGGCGGGGGTGACCACCACTCATCGCCCATGACCGGCGTCATCGTTACGGGCTGCAACGGTCATGGGAGTCGGCAAGTGATCCCTCGCGCCGTCCGCCGAGGAGACCGCCATGTCCGCTGCCGCCCACGCCTCCCGCCCCCTCCACGTCGTGCCGGGATCCGGCCCGGCCGGAACCGCCCTCGCGCGGGAGCTCGTCCGGCGGGGTCACGCCGTCCGGCCCGTCGACCGGAAGGGGGACGGGCCCGGGAGCGGGGGTGCGGCGGTACGCCGCGGACGCCCGCACCGCCGTCCGCGCCCGCACCGCCGACGGCGCCGTCGATCCCGTCCCGCCCCTCTTCCCGAGGCCTCCGCCGCACCGCTCGTGCCCCCGGCCGCCGGGGCGGTCCCGCCCGGACGCGAAAGGGCCGGCCCGCGGCCGACGCGGACCGGCGCTCGGCTCCTTTCGTGGCCTTCCTACCGACGGCGGGCGCTCTTGGCGGCCGTGGCGAGGCAGGCCGTGCCCAGCATCAGGGTGAGGGCGCCGATGACGATGTTGTTCCAGGCGACCCCGGCGTCGGGGTCGTTGCCGACGATCCACGGCGAGACGATCATCCACAGACCCAGGGCGCACATGGCCCCGCTGAGGCCGTACATGCGGGCCGGGGACGCGGTGAAGCCCAGGGCGAGCAGGCTGATCGCGATGCCCATGATCAGGTTGTGGGGCACGAGCGCGGGCTGGCTCGTCGTGTAGTGGAGTATCCACGGGGAGGCCGCGCAGTAGAGGCCGAGCAGGAACACCGGTCCGTCCACGAGGGCCACATCACGACCGCCGAGCATGCGGTCGTACCGTGCCCGCATCTCGGGAGCGTCGGGGTGGCTCGTGATGTCACCGCGCGGGTGCGAGACGTTGGCCATGAGTCGTCTCCTTTGACTAGCAGGCCTGACCGCGTCCGGTGCGGTACGCGGTAAGGGTCGCGTAAGTTCATTCTGCCCTTATTTCACCTTTATGTGTAGGGTTCGCGGGGGAGCCGGATCCGGTCGCGGTCCTCGCCGCGGTCCGCGCGATGTTGCGGGCCATGCCGCCGAACACGACGGCGTGGAAGGGGGAGACGGCCCACCAGTACAGGTGCCCGAGCAGCCCGTGCGGATGGAACAGGGCCCGCTGGCGGTACCGGGTGCGGCCGGCGTCGTCCGTCTCGGCGTACATCTCCAGCCAGGCCAGCCCCGGCAGCCGCATCTCGGCCCGCAGCCGGAGCAGGTGGTCCGGCTCGATCTCCTCCACCCGCCAGAAGTCCAGCGAGTCGCCGGCCCGCAGCCGTGCCGCGTCCCGGCGCCCCCGGCGCAGACCCACGCCCCCGGCCAGCCGGTCCAGCAGCCCGCGCGCCGCCCAGGCGAGCGGGAAGGAGTACCAGCCGTTCTCCCCGCCGATGCCCTCGATCACCCGCCACAGGGACTCCCGCGAGGCGTCCACGGCCCGTTCCCGGAGGTCCGTGTACAGGCTGCCGCCGGCCCAGTCGGGGTCGGTGGGCAGCGGGTCGCTGGGCGCGCCGGGCACCGAGGCCGACGACCACCGGGTCGCCACGTCGGCCTCGCGCACGCGCTTCAGGGCGAGGCGCACCGCCTCCTCGAAGCCGAGCGGATGACCGGGCGGGTCGGGCACGTACCGCGCGATGTCGTGCTCCCGGCAGACCACCTCGTGCCGCAGCGACTCGGTGAGCGGCCGGGCGACGGACGCGGGCACCGGCGTGACCAGGCCCACCCAGTGGCTGGACAGACCGGGCGTGAGCACCGGCACCGGCACGATCGCACGGCGCGGAAGCCGGGCGACGGCCGCGTACCGGACCATCATGTCCCGGTAGGTCAGCACGTCAGGACCGCCGATGTCGAAGGCCCGGCTGACCTCCTCGGGCATGGCCGCGCTGCCCGCCAGGGCGCGCAGCACGTCGCGCACCGCCACCGGCTGGATCCGGGTGTGCACCCAGGTGGGGGTGACCATCACCGGCAGCCGCTCGGTGAGATGGCGCAGCATCTCGAAGGAGGCCGACCCCGAGCCGATCACCACCGCGGCCCGCAGCACGGTCGTGGGCACGCCCGAGTCCAGCAGGATCCGGCCCACCTCGGCCCGCGACCGCAGGTGCGGGGACAACTCCCGCTCGGGAACGCCCGCAGGGGTGAGACCGCCGAGGTAGACGATGCGCCGTACGCCGGCCTCCCGGGCCCGGCCGCCGAAGATCCGCGCCGCCCGGCGGTCCGTCTCCTCGAAGTCGCGGCCCGTCCCCAGTGCGTGCACCAGGTAGTACGCCACGTCCACGCCGTCCAGCGCCGCGGCCACGGACGCGGAGTCGGTGACGTCGCCGCGGACCACCTCCGCACGGCCCGCCCACGGATGGTCGCGCAGCCGGTCCGGCGAACGGGCCAGACAGCGCACCCGGTACCCGGCGTCGAGGAGTTCGGGCACGAGCCGCCCGCCGATGTACCCCGTCGCCCCGGTGACCAGGCAGAGCGGTCCCGGTCCGGCGCCGTCCTGAGGTGTCGTCACGGTGTCCTCCTCGTGTCGCGTGCGGTGTCGGGCGATCACTTCCCCGGAACGACGGTTCCGCACGGGTCCGCTCCCCTTCGGAGCAAGCGGCGGCGTGTGTCCGTGCCCCGGCGCGGGCGTCCCGTGCCTCCGGGCCCCGCCCCGGCCGACACGTCCCCGTCACGGTGACTGGTCTAAACCCTTGACTGGTACAGACCAAAGCGGTTGAGTGTGGTCCCACACCCCCCACCACGGCCGCCCCCACCGCCGTGACCGGCCCCGCCGGCAGGTGCGGGCGAGGCCCCGCTCAGGCATGTCCTCGTCCGGGAGCGGCCGCGTCCCGCGAAGGAGTCGTCCCCTTGTCGAGAAGACGCATCGCCGCCGTGACCGCCGCCCTCGTCCTCGCCGGCGGCGTGCCGGTGCTGCTCCCCGCCGCCACCGCCACCGCCTCCGCCGCCTCGTGCTCCGGTTACCCGAACTGGGTGGCCGGAAGGTGGTACAACGCCGGTGACATCGTGCGCTACACCGACGGCCGGGCGTACATCGCCGAGCACGCCAATCCGGGTTACGACCCGGTCGTCAGCACCTGGTACTGGGAGCCGTACGCCTGTGACAACGGCCCCGGAACGCCGGTCGGCGACTTCGTCGTGACCGAGGCGCAGTTCAACCGGATGTTCCCGAACCGCAATCCCTTCTACACCTACAGCGGGCTCACCGCGGCGCTGAGCGCCTACCCCGGTTTCGCCAACACCGGCGGCGACACGGTGAAGAAGCAGGAGGCCGCCGCCTTCCTCGCCAACGTCAGCCACGAGACCGGCGGTCTGGTGCACGTGGTGGAGCAGAACACCGCCAACTACCCGCACTACTGCGACTGGGGGCAGCCGTACGGCTGCCCGGCCGGGCAGGCCGCGTACTACGGGCGCGGGCCGATCCAGCTGAGCTGGAACTTCAACTACAAGGCCGCGGGCGACGCGCTCGGCATCGACCTCCTGGGCAACCCCTGGCTGGTGCAGAACGACGCGGCCGTGGCCTGGAAGACGGCCCTGTGGTACTGGAACACCCAGTCCGGCCCGGGCAGCATGACCCCGCACAACGCCATGGTCGCCCAGGCCGGTTTCGGCCAGACGATCCGCAGCATCAACGGCTCCCTCGAGTGCGACGGCCGCAACCCGGCGCAGGTGCAGAGCAGGGTGAGCGCGTACCAGCAGTTCACCCAGATCCTCGGAACGTCGCCCGGCGGCAACCTGTACTGCTGACGCCCGGCCGCTCGACGTGGTGTCATGCACCTGACCTACAATCCTCGGGCCGCGGCCCGCGCGCCGCGCGTGCGCGGGCCGCGGCCCGGACGAAGGGCAGCCACCATGCGCACCCCCCACGCCCTGTTCGCCACGACCGTCACGGCCGCCGCGCTGGCCGCGGCGGCCGTGGTGCCCGCACCCGCCGCGGCGGCTCCGTCACCCGGCGCCTACTACGTCCAGAGCGCGACGACCGGACTGAACGCCGCCGCCGCATCCGGAGCGGTCGAGCAGCACAGACCACGCGGCGACGAGGACCACCAGCGGTGGAACCTGGGCGCCGACGGCACCCTGGAGAACGCCGACAGCCCCGGCGCCTGCCTCGGCCGCGCCGGCGACCGGGCCCGGACCGTGGCCTGCGCGAGCCCGGAGGCGCGCTGGGAGATCGCCTCCGTGGGCGCGGACCGGTTCACGCTCACCGCCCCCGGCACCGACCGCCGCCTCACCGTCGCCCCGGGCCCCTCCGGAACGGACCGTCCCGCCCCGCTCGCCGTCGGCAGCGGCACGGGCGATCTCGCCACCTGGTACCTGACCCCGGTCGATCCGGTGACCCGCCCCCTGCCGGCGCGGGACCGGCGCACCCTGGACCAGGTCACCTTCCTCACCGCCCACAACGCCTACGCCAACGGCGTCGACGGCGGATTCGCCCCGCCCTTCGTCGGCCTCTTCCCCAACCAGAACCGGGGCGTCGAGCGCCAGCTCGCCGACGGCGTCCGCGGGTTCATGCTGGACATCCACCAGACCCCGGACGGCGCGATCCTCTGCCACAACAGCTGCACCCTGGTCAGCAGGCCCGTCGCCCTGTGGGTGGACCTCCAGCGCATCGTCGACTTCCTGCGCGCCCACCCCGACCAGTTCGTCACCGTCTTCCTGGAGGACTACGTCGACCCGGGCGTCCTGCGCTCCGAACTCGCCCGCGTCCAGGGGCTGCCGGACGTGCTCTACCGGCCCGACCGCACCGGCGTCCGGGAGAACGGCTGGCCGACCATGGGGCAGCTGACCGCCGCCGGACACCAGCTGCTGATCTTCACCGACCGCAGCCGCGCCGCCGACCGGGCCGCCGGAACGACCCGGGACGCCTTCGGCGTGATGTACCAGCGCGAGTGGACCGTGGAGAACCACTGGTCCATGGGTCCGGGCGTCGGCGTCTCCGACTGGTCCTGCTACAGCCGGTGGTACGACGCGGGCTCCGGCATCCCGCTGACCCGCACCGAACCCGGCTTCCGTCCCCTGTTCGTCATGAACCACTTCCGGGACGTCACGCTCACCTCCACGGCCGGCACGGACAACTCCAAGCTCGCCGACCGCGCCCGCCGGTTCTGCCAGCCGGCCGCCCGCAAGAAGCCCAACTACCTCGCCGTGGACCGCTACGACCTCGGTGACCCGGCGGCCGCCGTCGCGGCCCTCAACACCTACGCGTATCCGTAGCCGCCCGGCCGGTCCCGCTCCGGCGCCTCCTCGGGGCGGGATTGGCGCGCCCGGCGGTTTTACGTATAACCTCTCCGGTCAGTCCCCCTTCGAGAGGCCGCGATGAGACGCATCCCCCTGGTCGCCCTCGTCGTCGACGACTACGACGAGGCGATCCGCTTCTACACCGGGGCGCTCGGTTTCCGGCTCGCCGAGGACACGCCCCGGCCGGACGGCGGCCGCTGGGTCGTCGTCGAACCGGACGCCGGGCACACCGGCACGGGGCTGCTGCTCGCCCGTGCCGAGGGGGAGGCCCAGCGGGCCAGGGTCGGTGACCAGACCGGCGGACGCGTGGGCTTCTTCCTGTGCACCGACGACTTCGCCCCCGACCACGCGCGCATGACCGCCGCCGGCGTGGCCTTCCTGGAGGAGCCGCGCCACGAGCCGTACGGCTCGGTCGCCGTCTTCCGGGACCTGTACGGCAACCGCTGGGACCTGCTCCAGCCCGCCGCCCCCTGATCCGCTTCGCCTTCTTGCCGAACGACCCGCTGAGGAACGACCGCACATGGAATCTACGCGCATAGACACAGAGACCCTCCGCCGCCTCCCCAAGGCGGTGCTGCACGACCACCTCGACGGCGCCCTGCGCCCCGCGACCGTCGTGGAACTGGCGGAGGCCGTCGGCCACACCCTGCCCACCACCGACCCCGACGAGCTCGACCGCCTGGTACGTCGAGGCCGCGAACTCCGGTGACCTGGTCCGCTACATAGCCACCTTCGAGCACACCCTCGCCGTCATGCAGACCCGCGAGGGCCTGCTGCGCACCGCCGAGGAGTACGTCCTCGACCTGGCCGCCGACGGCGTCGTCTACGGCGAGGTGCGCTACGCCCCCGAGCTGAACACCAGGGGCGGGCTGACGATGGGCGAGGTCGTGGAGACCGTCCAGGAGGGCCTCGCCGCCGGCACGGCCAAGGCCGCCGCCGCCGGGACGCCCGTCCGGATCGGCACCCTGCTCTGCGGCATGCGGATGTTCGACCGCGTCCGCGAGGCCGCCGACCTGGCCGTCGCCTTCCGGGACGCCGGCGTCGTCGGCTTCGACATCGCCGGCGCCGAGGACGGCTTCCCGCCCGCCGACCACCTCGACGCCTTCGCGCACCTGCGCCGCGAGAACGTGCCCTTCACCATCCACGCCGGCGAGGCCCACGGCCTGCCCAGCATCCACCAGGCGCTCCAGGTGTGCGGCGCCCAGCGCATCGGGCACGGGGTGCGGATCACCGACGACATCGTGGACGGCAAGGTCGGCCGTCTCGCGTCCTGGATCCGCGACCGCCGCGTCGCCCTGGAGATGTGCCCGACCTCCAACCTCCAGACCGGCGCCGCCGCCTCGATCGCCGAGCACCCGATCACCGCGCTGAAGGACCTCGGCTTCCGGGTCACCCTCAACACCGACAACCGTCTGGTGTCGGGCACCACCATGACCCGCGAGATGTCCCTGCTGGTCGAGCAGGCCGGCTGGACGGCCGAGGACCTGCGCACGGTCACGGTGAACGCGGTGAAGAGCGCGTTCCTGCCGTTCGACGAGCGCAACGCGCTCATCCGGGACGTCGTACTGCCCGGCTACGACGCGGTGCTCTGAAGCAGCCCCCGCGCGTACGCGGCCTGCCCGACGTGCTGCAGGTCGTCGGACAGGACGCTGACCAGCCGTACGCCCAGGCCGACCGGCGGGTCCCAGCGTTCGTCCACGACGCGCTCCAGGTCCGCCGCGGTCAGCCCGCGCAGGACCTCGAGCGTCTGCTCGTGCACCGCGTCGTAGTAGCCGGTCAGCAGGTCACCGGAGCCGACCCGCACCTCGGCGACCTGCGCCGAGGTGTGGCCGTATCCCGTGTCGCGGCGGGGCAGGACCAGGCCGAAGCGCTTCTCCCAGTCCTGGGAGAACCACACCTGTTCGAGACCGAAGGCGTCCGCGACGTGGTCGTCCTGCACCCGGGTGAGGTGCCAGACCAGCCAGGCGACGGAGTTCGCGTCGGGGCCGGGCCGGGCGTTCAGCTCGTCGGGGCCGAGCCCTTCGACGGCGGCGTGGACTTCTTCCCGGATGCGGCCGTAGCCGTCGATGAGGATGTCCTTGGCATGCATGCCCCCACCCTCGCGCATCCGCGCGCCTCACGCGCCCCCGTCGTCCAACAGGGCCATCAGCGCCCGCGCGGCCGGGCTCGTCGCCCGTGGTGACGGGACCAGGGCGACCGTCTCGTACACCGCCTCACCCGTGTCCTTCAGCGGAAGCGCGGTGAGGGCGGCCCGCTTGTACCGGAAGTGCCGCGGCACGACGGCGACGCCCAGGTTCTCGTCGACCAGGTCGAGCAGGCTGTGCACGTCGTTCACCTCCAGCGCCACCGTGCGCCGTGCGCCGGCGGCGGCGAAGGCGGCGTCGGTGGCGCGGCGCGGGCCCCAGTCCGGATGGAAGTCGACGAAGACCTCGTCGGCCAGGTCGTGCGGGGTGAGCGGCGCCCCGCCCCGCGCGAGCCGGTGGTCCGGATGGCACAGCACGGTCATCGGCTCGCCGGTCAGCGGCACCGACCGCAGCTGCTCCGGATCCGCCTCCGTCCGGTAGGCGAAGGCCAGGTCCAGCCGTCCCGCCGCGACCTCCTCCGCCAGCGCGGCCGAGCCCCACTGGCGCAGCCGGATCTCCACGTCCGGGTGGAGCCGCCGGAACGCGGCGAGCAGCTCCGCCACGTTCACTCCGGCGATGCACTGTTCGGCGCCCAGCGCGAGGGTGCCGCGCAGCACGCCCTGCACCGCGGCCACCGCCTCGTGCGCGGCCCGCACCTGGGCGAGGATCCGCTCGGCCTCCGCCAGCAGCGCCCGGCCGGCCTCGGTGAGCGTCACCCTGCGGGTCGTGCGGACGAACAGCGGGGTCTGCAGCTCGCGCTCCAGGGCGCGGATGGACGCGGACAGGCCCGACTGGGAGACCATCAGCCGCTCCGCCGCGCGGGTGAAATGCCGGTCCTCGGCCACGGCGACGAAGTGCTGGAGGTGGCGCAGTTCCATGATTGAGAAGCGTATCCGCTGAATCCCATCGGATTCTTCTGTTGGACCACTGCCCGCAGGTCACGACAGAGTGGACGGGCGGTTCGACGGAACCGCCGAGACGTGTGCCAACCCCCTGGAGTCGTGTTGTACACCGCACACCCCGACCGTTACGCGGACATGCCCTACCGGCGCACCGGGCGCAGCGGCCTGAAGCTCCCCGCGCTCTCGCTCGGCCTGTGGCACAACTTCGGTCCCGACCGCGCGGCCGGGACCCAGCGCGCCATCCTGCGCCGCGCCTTCGACCTGGGCGTCACCCACTTCGACCTCGCCAACAACTACGGGCCCCCGCCGGGCGCGGCCGAGTCCGCCCTCGGCGAGGCGCTGCGGGCGGACTTCGCGCCGTACCGCGACGAACTGGTGATCTCCACCAAGGCCGGCTATCTGATGTGGCCCGGACCGTACGGCGAGTGGGGCTCGCGCAAGTACCTGCTGTCCTCGCTGGACCAGAGCCTGAGCCGGATGGGCCTGGATCACGTCGACATCTTCTACTCGCACCGCTTCGACCCGGAGACTCCGCTGGAGGAGACGATGGGCGCGCTGCACTCGGCGGTCCAGCAGGGCAAGGCGCTGTACGTCGGCGTGTCCAACTACTCGGCCGAGCAGACCCGCGAGGCCGCCCGCATCCTCGGTGAGCTGGGCACCCCGCTGCTGATCAACCAGCCGCGCTACTCGATGCTCGACCGCCGCCCGGAGGACGAGGGGCTGATGGACGCCCTGGACGAGCTCCAGGTCGGCTCCATCGCCTACTCCCCGCTGGAGCAGGGGCTGCTGACCGCCCGCTACCTCGACGGCATCCCCGAGGGCTCCCGGGCCGCGAGCGACAGCCCCTTCCTGAACACCGACGCCGTCACCGGGGAACTGGTGGCCCGGCTGCGCGCGCTCGACGAGATCGCCGGCTCGCGCGGCCAGACCCTGGCGCAGATGGCGCTGTCCTGGGTGCTGCGCGGGGGCCGCCTCACCTCCGCGCTGGTCGGCGCGAGCAGCCCGCAGCAGCTGGAGGACAGCGTCGCGGCCACTCGCAACCTCGACTTCACCGAGGACGAGCTGGCCCGCATCGACGCGGTCGTGAAGCAGTAGGGGCGCCGGTGCGGGCCGGGCGCGGTGAAGCCGCCCGGCCCGCCGGCCCACGCCCGCTCGGGCAGCCGGTCCGGGAACCCGTGCACGGCGCGGACGCGGTCCTCGGCACCGGGCGTGATCACGTCGGAGCCGGCCGCGGGGGCCGGGCCGTCCACCGGGTTCACCGGCTCCCGGGAGAAGCGCGCGGTGCCGTGGCGGCCGTCGAGGCTCCCCGCGAGCCGGAGGACGGAGCCGGGGAACCGCTCGCGCGTCGCGGCGCCCGCCTCGGCGCGTGCCTCGTCGGCGTCGGCGCTCCAGGCCCGGAGCAGCGGGCGACGACGGCGTCGTAGCGGCGGGCGGCCATGGTCATGGGCCATCTCCCCGGGGGCGTGTCCGCGGGCCGGACGGCGCAACCCGGTCGCGGTGACCGGCCCCCTCGCCCCGCCCCCCGGGACGTGGCCGGCCACCCCGAGGTCATGTGCGGTCCGTCGGCCGCACCCGTACCGTTTCGGCCAACGGCAGCGGTGAATATGCCAGGAGACTGGCCGGAAACACATGGTGACAGTGTTTCAGTGGTGAACATACTCGACAACGAGAGCGCTTCACACCGCGCGACGGCGCCCTCACGCACAGCATGCGAGCCACGAGGCGGGCAGCCGGCCCGGCCCGGCGGGCGAGCGACGCAGCGGGGGAGGGAACGTGCACGACGAATTCCTGTGCCATGTCACCGCGTACGGGGTCTGCGACGGCCGGCGCATCGGCGTACCGCTCGGCACCTACCGGGCGCCCACCCTCGCCCTCGCCCTGTGGTGGCTGCGCGACCGTGCCCTGTGGATCGCCCAGCGCCTCGACCCGCAGCCCGACGCCGAGCACTTACCGCCGGGGGCGCTCGTCCCCGTCGCCGAAGGCGTGCCCGACGTGCCCGCCGTCCTGCGCACCTGGTGCGGCGACGTCGCCCGGCAGGAGGAAGTGGCCGAGGCGCTCGCCGCCGGACGGATGGTACGCGTCGCCACCGGCGACGACACCACCGAGTACGAACTGCTGGCCGAGTCCGTGGACGCCCTGCGCATGCAGCGCGCCGCCCGCGTCCTCGGAGTCCCGGTCGCCTGATCCCACCGTCCCCGCCCGGCCGGACGTACGGGAGCACCTCCCCGGCCCCGACGGCCGCCGCCGACGGGGGCGCGCCGGAGTCACCGGGACGCCCCGGCGCCGGGGCGGCGGCGCGGCGCCCGTGCCAGCAGCGCTCCGGCGAAGCCGGTGACCAGGCCCCACAGCAGGGCCAGGCCCAGGGCGCCCCACAGCCGCGGCCTCAGCAGCACCCGGCCGGAGAAGCCCTCGCCCGGATCACCGATGCCGAGCACGGACAGGCCGAACCGCGCGGAGATCCGGACCGTGAGACAGATCATCAGCACGGTCAGCGCCAGCGCCACCGCCGTGCGTACGGCGTGCCGCCAGGCCCGGACCCGGGCGGGGGAGCGGGCCGCCGTCACGGACGCGGTGGCCACCAGCAGCACCGCGACCACCACCGGCAGCCACCACCACCTCCCGCCGTCGTGCTCGGTGAGCGTGCGCAGGTTCAGGGCGGAGACGTCCGGGGTGCGCAGCACCTCGTCGAGCACCCGCGGCATGGGCAGCCCGAAGGGCCCCTCCACCCTGCCGTCCCAGGTGGCGCCGAGCCCGACCGTCAGCGCCAGCCAGGCCACGTTGGGCAGCCCCAGCAGGATCACGGCGAACGTCTCGGCCGCATGCCCCCGGGTGGCGGCGACGACCAGCGCGACGACGAGGCCGATGGCGACGGCGGCCAGCAGCAGCCGCACCATCGCGCGCGCCGCGGGACGCACCGAGGTCTGGAAGCGCAGCAGCCCGGCCGGCAACGGGGCGCCCCGGGACACCGACAGCGCCACCGCCAGTACCCCCGCCAGCCAGAGCAGGCCGATGAGGACGGTCGGCGGCACGTCGGCGGAGAAACCCACCACCGGCCTGATCCCGAACAGGTCACCGAGGTCGCCGAGCGGGCCGTCCCCGAGGGAGAGCTCGTAGGTGTGCCGCGCGGCGAGCGCGAGACCGAGGACCGCGAGCAGCCACAGCGCGGCGATCCGCGCGGCCCACCCGGCCAGCTCGGGCGCCCCGGCGACCGCGCGGTGCCGAAGCGGGCGCAGGAAACCCAGGCCGACGACCAGTGCCCCGGTGAGGGTGACGGACAGCGGTATGACCGTCAGACCGCCCTCCGTGCCGGCCAGGTCGCCGGCGTCACCGGAGAGCTCCACCGTCCCGCCGACGGCCGTGACCACGGTCGCCGCGACCACCTGGGGGAAGGAACCGCCCGGCAGACCGGTGGCGCCGGCCGCCCACAGGCCCAGCGCGGCCACCGCGCCCATGGCGATCAGCGCGCCGAGCACCGTGGCGAGGGCCTGCGCCCAGCCGTGACGGGCGGCCGGACGGCCGGAAGGGGTACGCGCACTCACGTCTGCACGCTAAGCAGCCCCGCCCGCCCCCGCCCGCCGGGAGGTCCGTCCGCGCGGCGCGCCCTCCCGGCGGCGCCCGTCGTCCGTCCGGATCGCCGGGGCGTGCTCGCCGGAGCCCGGCAGGCGTCGGCCGGCGGCTCGCCGAGAGTCGTCAGGAACGCCTCGACGCGGGCGGTGACCGGATCGAAGGCCGCGTCGAGCACGGCGCCGGGAGCCGTGCGCCGGCTCCCGGCGATCCGGAACACGACGAGCCGGCCGTCGGCGCCGCCCCCGGCCGGTACGCCGGGCACCGTGCCCACCAGAGCACCGTCGCCGGTCAGCGCGTGCGCCCCGGGCAGCCGCCCGCGCAGGGCGTCACGGCGCGCCACCGACCGGGGCGGGTCGCACGGCGCCCCCTCGTCGCGGACCCTCACCGCGTGACGGCCCGGGCAGGTCCTGCGGCGGCGTCCCCGGCATCAGGGTCCGGCCGGTGCGGGGCGAGCCCGCGATCCGCTCGGCCGCCGGGTCGGGGACCGTGCCCTCGACGTGCGCCACGGCGTCGCCGCCCGGCGTCACCACGGGCGGTGTCGTCAGGCTCCGCACCGCCGTCGGTCCGTTCACGGCGCCCCCCGCGCCGCACCCCGGCGGAACCCGGCCTCCCGCCCCGCGGGAGGCCGCGTGGATCAGGTGGACTGTACCGCGGGAGTCGGGGTACCAGGACCGGTGCAGATTCGTCCGGCCGACCCGGCTACGCGGAAAGAAACAAGCATGACCTCTCACCTGGACGGGGCAGTGATACCGACTGGTTTCGACGTGCCCGTGGAACCGCTGCGGCGGTCGGCACACTTCACCGGCGAGCCGGGATGCATCGCCGAGGCGCGGAGGTTCGCCGCGCACTTCCTCCAGCAGCTCAGGACCGAGTGGTGCGCCACGGTCGACGAGCGCGCCGACGGCGCGGTGCTGCTGGTGGTGAGCGAACTGGTCACCAACGCGGACCGGCACAGCGAGGGACCGTACATCCTGGAGCTGGAGGGCACGGACAGCTCGCTCACGGTGGCGGTCTACGACAGCAGTGCCAGCCTGCCCCGGGTCTTCCCGCGCAACCCCGAGCGCGTCGGCCGGCACGGTCTGGAGATCGTCCGCGCGCTGGCGCGGGACGTCCGGGTGGAACGTGTGCCGGTCGGCAAGCGCGTGCGCGCGGTGCTGGACCTCGGCGCCGCCTGACCGGCCACGGCGTCCCGCCCGGTCAGGCGCAGCCGAGCTCGCCGAGCATGCCCTCGCGCAGTCGGCCGATGATCCGCTTGATCAGGCGGGACACGTGCATCTGGGAGCAGCCGAGACGCTCGCCGATCTCCGCCTGGGTGGCCTCCTCCACGAACCGCATGTGGATGATCTCCCGGTCGCGTTCGCTGAGCTCGGCCATGAGCGGAGCGAGCGAGTGGAAGTCCTCGACGAGGCGCAGCCCCTCCTCCTCGATGCCGATGAAGTCGGCCAGGACGGCCTCGCCGCTCTCCGGGCCGTCACCGGTGAGGGCGGCGTCCAGCGACGACGAGTTGTACCCGTTCGCGGCGATCTGCCCCTCGACGACCTGCTGCTCGGTGATGTTCATCAGCGTGGCGAGTTCGGCGACCGTGGGCTCCCGGTCCAGCCGGCTGGCGAGCTCCTCGCGGGCCTTCGCCAGCTCGACCCGCAGTTCCTGGAGCCGGCGCGGCACGTGCACGGCCCACGTGGTGTCTCGGAAGAAACGCTTGATCTCACCGACGATGTACGGCAGCGCGAAGGAGGTGAACTCGACCTCGCGGGACAGCTCGAACCGGTCGATGGCCTTGATCAGGCCGATCATGCCGGTCTGCACGATGTCGTCCATGTCGTCGCCGCGGCCGCGGAACCGTCCGGCCGCGAACCGGACGAGGGACATGTTCATCTCGATGAGGGTGTTGCGCGCGTACTGGTACTCGTGCGTGCCCTCCTCCAGCTCCGCCAGGCGGCGGAAGAACTGGCGGGACAGCTCCCTGGCGTCGCGCGGTGCGACGGCGCGCGGATCCGCCACTCCCCGCAGACCTCCGTCACCCGTCCCGGCCCCGGTGTGCTGCTCCGCTCCCTGCGCCTGCGACCGGATCACGGCGGTCCTCATTGCCTCTCCCCACGAACATCACGGCTGACATATGCCTGAGCCCTGCGGGTACCCAGGTCGTGCGGGCCCATGCCCACCTGTTCGAGGGGCTCGAAACCACGGTGGGCACCGGTCGTCACTCGTACGTCCGATGGTACGGGGGCGCGGCCCGCGCGGCAGCCCGGGCCGTACCCGGAAGCGCCTTCACTCAGGGCGGAATTCCGGTGCCTTCCTTTCGGGGCCGGAATTCCTAGGCTGAGGAGGTGACCAGCCAAGAGGTGACCGGCCAGGCGCCGGACCGTGCCCGCGTCATCCCCCTGCGCCCCGGCCCGCCGCGGCCGGAGCCGGACCCCGTGCCCAGGGAGCCGCTGCTGCGCGACCTGGTCGGGGACGTGCTGCGCAGCGAGCGGCTCGCCCAGGAACGGACGCTGAAGGACGTCGCCGACGCGGCCCGGATCTCCATGCCCTACCTCTCGGAGGTGGAGCGGGGCCGCAAGGAGGCCTCCTCGGAGGTCCTCGCGGCCGCCGCCCGGGCGCTCGGTCTCGGCCTCGGCGACCTGCTGGCCCGGGCCCACGGAGAGCTGGTCCGCGTCACCGGCCGACGGACCGCCGCCACGCCCCGGGGCGTCTCCGGCTCCGCGCACGGCGGGCTCTGCCTGGCCGCGTGACCGGCGCCCGGCGCCCCACACCCCCGCCGCCCGGCGCCGGGCCGGCACCTCGTCCACCGGGCCGTACGCCACGGCCTCCTCGGCGGTGAACACCTTGTCGCGGGCCATGTCCGCCCGCAGGGCCGCCACGTCGTGGTGCGTGTGCCGGGCCGGCGACGATGCGCTGCGCGAGCAACCGGGCGGCGAGGCGGTCGTCGAACCGGGTCGGGGCCGCGCCGATGAGTTTTGGGGCCGGGCCGGGTCAACCCTCACGACCGTGTTCCACGCCCCGGAGGTATCCATGAGCACCGACGGATTCACCACCTGTCTCTGGTACGACGGCCAGGCCGAGGAGGCCGCGAACTTCTACGTCTCGGTCTTCAAGGACTCGAGCCTCGGCGACATCGTCCGCAACACCCCGGCCACGCCCGGCGCCGAGGGCTCCGTGCTCACCGTCGAGTTCACGGCCAACGGCCAGAAGTTCGTCGCGCTGAACGGCGGACCCGAGTTCACGTTCAACGAGGCGATCTCCTTCCAGCTCGACTGCGCGGACCAGGCGGAGATCGACCACTACTGGGAGAAGCTCGTCGAGGGCGGCGGCGAGCACGGCCCCTGCGGCTGGCTCAAGGACCGGTTCGGCGTCTCCTGGCAGGTCAACGCGGTGCGGCTGACCGAGATGATCGGCGACCCGGACCGGCGGAAGGCGGACCGCGCCCTGAAGGCCATGATGACGATGGGCAAGCTCGACATCGCCGCCCTGGAGAAGGCGTACGCGGGCGAGTGAGACCCCGGCCGACGGCGGGGCCGCCACGGGTCCCGCCGTCGGATCCGTGCACGCGCCGGGCAGGGCGGCGGCGCGTACCGCGGACGCGGTCCACGGCGTGCGCGTACGGCGGTTCCCGCCGGTGACCGCCGGCGCGGAGCGAGCGGGCCCGGGCCGCCCGTTCGGACATGGCATGATCGAGCGCATGCGTGAACGAGTTGTGGCCGCGTGCGACGGGGCTTCGAAGGGAAACCCGGGACCCGCCGGCTGGGCCTGGGTGGTCGCCGACGACGCCGAGAGGCCGGTCCGCTGGGAGGCGGGCGCGCTCGGCAGGGCCACCAACAACGTCGCCGAACTCACCGCGCTGGAGCGGCTGCTTGCGGCGACCGACCCCGCCGTGCCGCTCGAGGTCCGGATGGACTCGCAGTACGCCATGAAGGCCGTCACCACCTGGCTCCCCGGCTGGAAGCGCAACGGCTGGCGCACCGCGGCCGGCAAGCCGGTCGCCAACCAGGAACTCGTCGTCCGCATCGACGCGCTCCTCCAGGACCGCTCGGTCGAGTTCCGCTACGTCCCCGCCCACCAGGTCGACGGCGACCGGCTCAACGACTTCGCCGACCGCGCGGCCAGCCGGGCGGCCGCCGACCAGGAGGACGCCGGCAGCGAGCTGGGCTCGCCCGAGCCGCCGCCCGTCCCGGACCGCCCGGCGGGCGGCGCGGCCGGCAAGCGCGGGTCCGGCGGGGCGAAGACGCCCCGGCAGCGCGGCGGCTCGTCGTCCCGCACGATCAAGGCCAAGTTCCCCGGCCGCTGCCCGTGCGGGCGGCCCTACGCGGCCGGTGAGCCGATCGCCAAGAACGACAAGGGCTGGGGCCACCCCGAGTGCCGGACGGCGGCCCGGAGCGTCTGAGCGGGAGCGTGACGAGGACGGTGCCGCCTGCCGGCCGGGCGGCACGGATGACAGACTGACCCCATGGAAGAGCGCACATTCGACAGGTCGGGACAGCACGCCTCCGTGATCGGTCTCGGCACATGGCAACTCGGGGCGGACTGGGGCGACGTCGACGACAAGGAAGCCCTCGCGGTGCTGGAGGCCGCCGCCGAGTCGGGCGTCACCTTCTTCGACACCGCCGACGTGTACGGCGACGGACGCAGCGAGCAGACCATCGCGTCGTTCCTCAGCGGGCGGCCCGATCTGCACGTACTGGTCGCCACCAAGATGGGCCGCCGGGTCGACCAGATCCCCGAGAACTACGTTCTGGACAACTTCCGCGCCTGGAACGACCGTTCGCGGCGCAACCTGGGCGTCGACCGCATCGACCTGGTGCAGCTGCACTGCCCGCCGACCCCCGTCTACTCCACCGACGAGGTGTTCGACGCCCTCGACACGCTGGTGGCGGAGGAGCGGATCGCCGCCTACGGCGTCAGCGTGGAGACCTGCGCGGAGGCGCTCACCGCGATCGCCCGGCCGAACGTGGCGAGCGTGCAGATCATCCTCAACCCGTTCCGGATGAAGCCGCTGCGCGAGGTGCTCCCGGCGGCCCGCGAGGCGGGCGTCGGCATCATCGCCCGGGTCCCGCTCGCCTCCGGACTGCTGTCCGGCAAGTACACCCGGGACACCGTCTTCGCCGAGAACGACCACCGTGCCTTCAACCGGCACGGCGAGGCCTTCGACCAGGGCGAGACCTTCTCCGGCGTCGACTACGCGACCGGTGTCGAGGCCGCCGCCGAGTTCGCCGCGCTCGCCCCCGAGGGGTACACCCCGGCCCAGCTGGCCCTGCGCTGGATCGCCGGGCAGCCCGGCGTCACCACCGTCATCCCCGGCGCCCGCTCGCCCGAGCAGGCGCGCGCCAACGCGGCCGCCGCCCGGCTCCCGGAGCTGTCCGGGGAGACGCTCACGGCGATCCGGGACCTCTACGACCGGCGGATCAAGGACCAGGTCGAAGCCCGCTGGTAGCGGCGGCGGACGTCACGGCTCCAGGAGCAGCTGCCGTTCCTGCTCCTGGTCGCCGGCGACGGTGCCCTCCTCGCGTGCCGTGAAGGAACGGGTGAGGGTGTCGCCCGCCCGGCGCACCGCCTCCGGGGCGCCCTGCACGGTGACGGTCACCGGCGCCGACAGCGGCCCCGCGTCCGCGGCCCCGGTCGCCGCACTTTGTCCCCCACCGGTGAACGTCGCCACGCGGACCGTCGCGTGCTCCTCGGAGGGGAGCTGGTCCGCCGCCCCGAACGCGCCCTCCAGGACCCGGACGACCGCCCGGGCGTCGTCGACGTCCCCGCCGCTGAGCGTCACGGTGAGCTGGGTGTCCGACATACGTCCCACGACCTCCTGGCCTCGGTGTCATCAGCCGTCCGTGTAACCGGGGCCCGCGCCCCCAAACCGGTGATCGGCCCGGGGAGGACGGCGGCTTTCGGGGCATCCGGAGAAGGAGGCCTACGGAAGGAGGCACCGTGTCGGACGCGGAGCGGGGCACGGACAGGCGCCGGGGACGGAACGAGACGGAGGACGAGAGAGCGGACCGGATGTGGACGGAGCTCATCCAGGAGGTCCGTGTCGCCCAGATGGGGGTGCAGATCCTGTTCGGCTTCCTGCTGACCGTCGTGTTCACCCCGACCTACCCCGAGCTGTCCGACACCGACCAGATGATCTACCTCATCACGGTGGTGCTGGGCGCCTGCGCCACCGGCGCCCTCATCGGGCCGGTCTCCCTGCACCGGCTCGTCTCGGGGCGGCGCATCAAGGCGCACGCGGTGCGGTGGGCCTCCCGGCTCACCCTGCTCGGCCTCCTGCTGCTGCTGGCCACCACCAGCTGCTCCCTGCTGCTCATCCTGCGCGTGGCCACCCACGACGACTTCGTCCCGTACCTGGTGGCCGGAGTGGTGGGCTGGTACCTGCTGTGCTGGTTCGGCCTGCCGATGTGGGCCCGGCACCGCCACACCGCGCGCTGATCAGTTCCCGGTGAGGAGGTCCGCGAGGAAGTCGTCCACACGGACCTCCTCGCACCCCGGCGGGACCATCAGCCGGGTCTCGTGCAGGAACTCGCCGACCGTCTCGGCCCAGGCGAACACCACCGCGTGGTGCCGGCCGCCGTCGGCGTGGGCCTCGCCGAGGAACTCCATCCGCAGCTCCCGCTCCACACCCCGGGACTCCGGCCGCAGCCGCACGTCGCCGATGCCCACCGGGCGGGTGAGGCCCTCGGCGACCATCTCACGGTCCAGCTGCCAGCGGGCGAGGACCCGGCCGTCGTGGCTGAAGACGACGGTGACGGCGAACGGGTCGGACGGCTCGTAACTCAGGTGGGCGAGTACGGGAAAACGGTCCGCGGCGCCCGCCTGGAGCTCCACCACCAGGGTCTTGTGCACGAACGAGTTCACGAGAGGGCCTCCGGGAAGTACTGACGTAGAGCCCTCTAGTACCCCGCATCCGCGCAAGATGCTCAGCTCCGCGGGTGAACGACCGGCCGCGGGGCCGCCGGGGCGTCAGCCGAACGCGTCCCGCAGCGCCGGCAGCAGCGTCTTCTCCGACCAGTCCAGGTACGC
Source organism: Streptomyces sp. 12E (assembly GCF_055633275.1). Classification (NCBI taxonomy): domain Bacteria; kingdom Bacillati; phylum Actinomycetota; class Actinomycetes; order Kitasatosporales; family Streptomycetaceae; genus Streptomyces; species Streptomyces sp. 12E. Next base: position 6,735,931 of record NZ_JBVNCJ010000001.1, read on the forward strand.
CGGCTGGGACTCCCCGCCGATCTGCACCAGGGCGATCTCGGTGAAACCCGCCTCGGCGTAGGGGCGGACGGCCTCGACGAAGTCCGCCGGGTCGCTCCCGCACGGAATCGACGCGGCGACGTCCTCGGGCCGGACGAACTGCGTCGCCGACGCGAAGGAGTCCGGGTGCGGCAGCTCGGAGTTGACCTTCCAGCCGTTGCCGAACCAGCGGAACTGGTCGTGGGCGCGTTCGACGGCCGCGTCCCGGTCGGGGTCGTAGCACACCGGCAGCTGCCCCACCCGGGGTTTGCCCTGTCCGCCGTGCCGGTCGAACTCCTCCAGCAGGTCCGCCTTCGGCTCGGTGGCGATCACCAGGTCGGCGAGCCGGCCCGCGAGGGCGCAGGACCGCTTCCCGGAGACCGCGACGCCGATCGGCGGCGGCTGGTCCGGCAGGTCCCACAGCTTGGCCGACTCGACGTCGAAGTGGGTGCCCCGGTGGTTGACGTGACCGCCCTCGAACAGGGCACGGATGATCTCCAGCGCCTCCTCGAGCATCTCGTGCCGCACGTCCACGGACGGCCAGCCGTCGCCCACCACGTGCTCGTTGAGGTTCTCGCCGGAGCCGAGCCCCAGCCGGAACCGGCCCTCGGACAGCAGCTGCACCGTCGCGGCCTTCTGCGCCACCACCGCCGGGTGGTAGCGGAACGTCGGACACGTCACGTACGTCATCAGCGGGATGCGCGAGGTGGCCTGCGCGGCGGCGCCCAGCACGCTCCAGGCGTACGGCGCGTGCCCCTGCGACGCCAGCCAGGGGAAGTAGTGGTCCGAGGTCACCGAGAAGTCGAAGCCGGCCGCCTCGGCCCGCACCACGTGGTCGACCAGCTCACGGGGGCCGGCCTGCTCGGTCATCATCGTGTATCCGATTCGCACCATGCCGGCCGGGTCCCCCGGCCCGGGGCGGGGGAAACGGTGGATCACCCATTGGCGCGCCGGGCAGGATGCCTGTCATGACAGCCCACCCGCTCCCCACCGCCGACCCCGCCGCCCAGGGCGTCGACGCGTCCGGCGTCCACGCCTTCCTCGACGCCCTCGAAGCCGCCCCGGACATCGAGCCGCACAGCCTGATGATCCTGCGCCACGGACACCTCGTGGCCGCCGGCTGGTGGGCGCCGTACACCGCGCGGCGCCCGCACCTGCTGTACTCGCTCAGCAAGAGCTTCACCGCGACCGCCGCCGCCCTCGCCGAGGCCGAGGGGCTGCTCGACTTCGACGCCCCGGTGCTGTCGTACTTCCCGGAGTTCGAGGCAGACATCACCCACCCGCGCAGCCGGGCGATGCTGGTCCGGCACGTGGCGTCCATGGCCAGCGGCCACGAGGACGAGACCGTCGACGCGGCGTTCGCCGCCGACCCCGCCGAACCCGTGCGCGGATTCCTGCTCCAGCCGCCGCAGCACGACCCGGGCACCGTCTTCGCCTACAACCAGCCGTGCACCTACACCCTCGGCGCGATCGTGCAGCGGGTCACCGGACAAACGCTCACCGAGTACCTGCGGCCCCGGCTGTTCGACCCGCTGGGCATCGACGAGGCGCTGTGGCAGCGGGACCGCACCGGCCGCGAGATCGGCTTCAGCGGACTGCACGCCGCCACCGACGCCGTGGCCCGGCTCGGCCAGCTGTACCTGGACGACGGCCTCCGGCGGGGCGAACGGCTGCTGCCCGAGGGATGGGTCGCCCGCGCCTCGCACCCGCACATACCGACCGCCGGAACCGCGCTGGTGGGGGACCGGCAGGACTCGAACCGCGGCTACGGGTACCAGTTCTGGATCTCCCGGCACGGATTCCGGGGCGACGGGGCCTACGGGCAGTTCTGCCTCGTCCTGCCCGGGCACGACGCGGTGGTCGCCGTGACGACGGCGACCGAGCGGACGCAGGAGTACCTCGACCTGGTCTGGCGGCACCTCCTGCCCGCCTTCCACCCGGAGCCGCTGACCGGCCGTCAGGCCGCGGACGGCGCCCTGCGCGAGCGACTCGAACGGCTCTCCCTGCCCCCGGCCGGGGGCGGGCCCGTACCGCCGGGGCGGGCCGGGGACTGGTCCGGCGCCGTCCTCACCCCGGAGGGCGGGGGCTGCGCCGACCAGCCGAAGCTGACCGCGGCCGAGGTCACGGCGGACGCCGACGGCGGCTGGACCCTGGGCCTCACCGAGGACGGGGAGCGGTTCGACGCGCGGTTCTCCGGCGGGCGGGGCTGGACCACCGCCGAGCAGCCCGTCCCGACCGCCGCGAGCGGAGGCTGGACCGACGGCGAGACCCTCGCCGTGGACCTGGTGTTCCTGGAGACGCCGCACCGCCTGCGGGTCACCTGCTCCCTCACCGACCGGACCTTCACCGCCCGCTGGCTCACCCGCCCGCTGCACCCGTGGCCCCTGCGCAAGCTGCGCGCCCCGCGCGGTCCAGTCCGCGGCGGGCCGGAACGTCCGTAGGAAGGTCCGCGGTGCCTCCCGGCTCGCGGGTTCCTCCCAGCCGGCGGCCGGGGTCGTCCAGCGCGGCGAGAAGCCCGCCCGCCGCCCAGGAGGAAGCCCCGGCCGAAGGTGCGCACCCGCGTGCCGCCCACCGTGGCGTACCACTCCACGTCGGCGGCCTCGCGCCCCTGGTGCGTCGTCGCGCGGATCTTGCCGACCCGCTCGTAGCCGTCGCCGGACCGCTCCAGGAGGGGCTCCACGTCGTCGCGCCACACGGCCGCCGCGTCCGGCCCCGCACGCGTGCCGCAGGTGACGGCGAGCGTGCGCGGGTCCCCGTCGGCGCCGAAGGTGACACGGTAGCCCCGGCCGGCGCCGCGCGAGGTGTCCAGCCGCTCCCAGCCCTCGGGCAGCGCGACGGAGAAGCCCTCCGGGGCGTGGTGGGTCCGGTGGCCGGGCGGGAGACCGCCCGCGCCGTCCGACGGGGACGACGGGCCGGGGGCGGGATCCGTTCAACGGGAGGCTCAGCGAAGCTCGAAGTGCTCCGTCCAGGCGATCATGTCGCCGGTGGTGGCGTTGCCGCCGCACACCACGAGACCGAGTCTGGCCCCCTCGCCGACCCGCTCCAGCACCCGCCGCGCGGCCGGCAGCAGACAGCCGGCGGCCGGCTCGGCCCACACCTTGGCGTGGTCCGCGAGCTCCAGCGAGCCCCGTACCGCCTCCCGGTCCGGCACCACCAGCACCTCGGTGACCAGCTCCGACACATGCTCGTACGTCAGTTGGGACACGGCCGGGGCGCTGAGCGTGGAGACGATCGACGTCAGCCGCACCGGCACCGGGCCGCCCGCCGCCAGCGCCTCGGACATCGCCTGCGCGCCCTCGGTCTCCACGCCCCAGACCCGTACCCCGGGCCGCCGCGCCCGCAGCGCCGCCGCGACCCCGGCGATCAGCCCGCCGCCCCCGATGCTCACCAGGACGTCCGTGAGGTCCTCGGCGTCCTCGGCGAACTCCAGGCCCACCGTGCCCTGCCCGGCGATCACCACCGGGTCGTCGAACGGGTGGACCAGGGTCAGCCCCTCCTGCTGGAGCCGCGTCATGAGCGCGAACGCGCCGTCCATGTCGTCGGTCACCCGCACCGAGGCGCCCGCGGACTCCGCGATCTCCACGGCCCGCACGGGCGCCGAACGCGGCATCACCACCGTGGCCTTCACATCGAGGGCGGCGGCCGTCACCGCGAGGGCGATCCCGTGGTTGCCGCCGCTCACCGCCACGACCCCGGCGGCCCGCTCGGCCTCGCTCAGCGACAGCAGCTTCGCCGCCGCGCCCCGCACCTTGAACGAACCGGTGCGCTGCAACAGCTCCAGCTTCGTGGTGACCGGGGCCCCGAGCAGTGCCGACAGCCCGGGGCTCGGCACGGTCGGGGTCCGCACCACGTGTCCGGCGATCCGCCCGGCCGCGGTCTCGATGTCGGCGATCCCGATCACGACTGCCACCTTTCCGGCCCGGGGGGTGATCCGCGCCGTGATCCACCCTGACCCGCGCGGCGGCCGGGGTCAACAACGCTCAGTGCTGCTGTGCCTTCTGCGGGGTCGCCTCACTGGGCCGGACGACGACGTACCCCTCACCCTGCAGCATCAGCTGCACGGCCTCGCCGGACCCGCCGCGCAGCATCGAGCCCAGCGACTGCGAACGGTGCAGCGAGGTGGCCAGGCCGGCGGTCCAGCCGACGATCGCGTCCGTGTCCACGTACACCGGGTACTGCGGCGACACCGGGATCACCAGCGGATTCCCCTCGCACACCAGCCCCAGCCGGCCGTGTCCGGTGAAGACGCTGTTGAACAGGCCGCCCCCGGTGATCCCGGCGCCCTTCACGGTCGCGATCCGGTACGACAGCGAGGAGTCGAAGCACAGGACGTTGCGGCCGTTGACGGTGAACTCGTCGCCGGGATCGACCTCGACGATGAAACAGTTCTGCGCCTCGTGCGCGAACCAGGCCTCGCCCTGTCCGCGGACCGTCATCAGCGGCAGACCCTCGCCGGTCACCGCCCGCTTGAGCATGCCGCCGACGCCCTGGCCCCTGCGCTCGAACTGGAGGTTTCCGCGGTAGGCGATCATCGCGCCCTGCCGGGCGAGCATCTCGCCGTCGACCGTGTAGCGGACGCACTTGGCGTTCTCGACGGACATGCCCGCGGCCGTGGCCGGCCGCACCATGTGCTGACTGGAAAACAGATCACCCTTCATGGAGGCATCTTCGCCCGGACCCTCTCCCTCCGCCAAGATCGTGCACGGGCGGGACCGGCACCGTCCCTCGTGGGTCCGAGCACGCCGGACCGCTCGGGTACGGGTGAGCTCCCCGTGCGGCGCGACCGTGTGCGGTGGGGAAGGCGGCGTAGGGAAGACTGGACCACGCGAATTCGGATACGACACCGGGAGGGAACCGCATGACGCGCCCGATCACGGCAGGGATCGACGGAACCGGGGAGAGCCTCGCCGCGCTGGCCTGGGCGGCGCGGGAGGCGGTCCGCCGGGGACTGCCGCTCAGGGTGGTGCACGCCTGGCGGTTCGAGGCGCACGACGCGGTGGACACGGGCGACCGGGCGGCACAGGAGCAGTGGGTCCGCGCGTCGGTGGACGAGGCGGTCCGCGCCGTCGGCGAACACCACCCCGGCCTCACCGTGACGACGGACGTCCTGGAGGGCGACGCCGTGCGGACGCTGACCGGCGCCGCCGCGGACGCGGAGATGCTGGTGCTCGGCTCGCGCGGCCACGGGCGGATCGTGGGCTTCCTGGTCGGTTCGGTCGGCCAGCAGGTGATCGTCGACGCCGAGCGTCCTGTGGTGTTCGTACGGGCCGGGGACCAGGCGTCGAACGAGGTCGCCGGGCACGAGATCGTGGTCGGCCAGCAGGGCGATCCGGAGGACAGCGCCGCCGCGCTCGGTCTCGCCTTCGAGACCGCGGACCGGCGCGGGGCCACGGTGCGCGCCGTACGGGCCTGGACCCTGCCGCCGGTGTTCGCCTACAGCCCCGCCTCGCTCCGGCTCCTCGACGAGGCCGGCGGTCTGGAGCCCTACGAGCGCAAGGCGCTGGCGGCGGCCCTCGCGCCGTGGCGGGAGCGCTACCCCGACGTGCACGTGGTCGAGCACGTCGAGATGGGCAGCGCCGGACAGGTGCTGCTGTCGGTGGCGGGCACCGCCCAGCTGATGGTGGTCGGCCGCCGTGCCCGTCGCACGGCCGTGGGCGCCCGGATCGGCTCGGTGGCGCACGGCGTCCTGCACCACGCGGACTGCCCGGTGGCGGTGGTGCCGCCGGCCTGACGCGGCGAGACCGCCCGGGTCAGTCGGCCGTCGGCTGGAGCGTCTCCCGCGCCTTCGGCAGGATGTTCCTGATGTAGTCCTCGACGGCCGTGTCGAGACCGATGTCGTGCTGCGCCCGCTCGGACAGGTACCAGCGGTGCTCCAGGAGTTCGTGGTAGATCTCCGCGGCGTCCATCTGTCCGCGCAGCTCCGGCGGCACGGACCGCACCGTGGGCCGGAAGACCTCGCGCACCCAGCGGTGGGCGAGGACCTCAGGGCGGGCGCCGAGGGGGTCGCCCGGGGCGTAGTCGTCCTGGGTGGCCATCCAGCTCTCCAGGTCGTTCAGCAACCGCCTGGCCTGGTTCTCCTCGGCGTCCAGGCCGGTCAGGCGCAGCAGCTGCCGCTGGTGGTGGCCGGCGTCGACGACCTTGGGCACGAAGGTGACCGTGTCGCCGTTGGAGGCGTGTTCGATCTGCATCTCGGCCACGTCGAAACCGAGGTCGTTCAGCCGGCGGATGCGGCGCTCGATGTAGTGGTGCTTTCCCGCCGGGTAGACGGAGGTGCGGGTCAGCTCCTGCCACAGGCCCTGGTAGCGGGAGCAGATCTCGGTGCCGAACTCGATCGGGTCGACGGAGGGGTGCAGCGCCCCGGACGCCTCCAGGTCGAGCAGTTCGCCGCTGATGTTGACCCGCGCGAGATCGAGGTCGTACTCGCGCTGGCCGGTGCTCAGTTCCGGGTGCAGGTCCCCGGTCTCGGCGTCCACCAGGTAGGCGGCGTAGGCGCCCGCGTCGCGCCGGAACAGGGTGTTGGACAGCGAGCAGTCGCCCCACGCGAACCCGGCCAGGTGCAGCCGCACCAGGAGCACGGCGAGCGCGTCCATCAGCCGGTGCATGGTCGCCGGGCGCAGCGTCGTCTCGAACATCGACCGGTACGGCATCGAGCCGCCGAGGTGACGGGTGATCAGGACGCTCTCCAGCGGCTCCCCGGCGGGGTCGGTGCGGCCGGTGACCACGGCGAGCGGGTCCACCGCCGGAATGCCGATCCGGTCCAGGTCGCGCAGCAGTTCGTACTCGCGCAGCGCGGGCCGCCGGGCGAGCTCCTTCACCGCGATCACCTCGTCGCCGGCGCGCGCGTAGCGCACCACGTGCCGGGAGATGCCGCGCGGCAGCGGCACCAGGTACTCCTCCGGCCACTCCTCCAGCGGCAGGTGCCACGGCAGTTCCAACAGGAGCGCGGGGTGCTCCGGGTTGGTGGCGTTGATCTGCAGTGCCATGGCGGGGATGTCCTCGTCTCGTGGGCGGTCGTCACCTCACCCTATTGCGCGCGTTCCCGGGCCAGCCGGGCGGCGTCCCGTACGGACCCCTCGTGCAGCGGGCCGTGCCCGGGCAGCAGCAGGCCGCCGTCCAGCCCGGCCAGGACGTCCAGCGAGGCCACGGCGGTGGCCCGCTCGTGGTGGAACATGTCCGTCAGCATCTGCGGTCCCTCGGTCCGCGAGGTGGGATGGCCGCTCACCAGGGCGTCGCCCGACACCACCACCCCGGTGTGCGGGAGGTGGAAGGCGCAGTGCCCGGCGGTGTGGCCGGGCGTGTGCACGGGCACGGGCCGGCCCGGCAGGTCGAGCGGACCGGGACCGGACTCCGGGAACGGCTCGGGCGCGGTGACCGCCACGTCCGCCGTCCCGCCGGAGCGCAGGGCGTGCGCCGCCCAGGGCAGCACGCCCGGCCGCCAGCCGTTGCGCAGCACCTGTCCGACGGTCACCTGGTGCAGGAAGTCCCGGCGGGCGTGCGGGACTTCGTCCTTGTGGGTGTAGACGGGGGTGCCGTACGCGGCGCTCAGGTACTCGGCGGATCCCAGGTGATCGCTGTGGGCGTGCGTGAGCAGCACGGCCGTCACCGCCTCCGGCGAACCCCCCACCTCGGCCAGGGAGGCGAGCAGCCCCTCACGGTCGCCGGGGTAGCCGGTGTCGATCAGGGTGAGGGCGTCCCCCTCGGTCAGGATCACCCAGTTGGTGTTCGTGCCGTGCACCAGATAGGTGCCCTCCGCGACGTGCCGGACGGTTGCTCGCATGGTCGCTCCGCGCTCCAGTCGTTCGGGCCGTTCCTGCCGGACGGGAGAAGGAAAGCAGATCACGGCGCGGACGCGGGCGGGGGGCCCGGCCGCGACGGCGTGTCCGTGACGGACGCGCCCGGACGCCTCCCGGACAGGGCGACCGGCCCGCCCGGTCCGCCGCGTCGGCCGGACCGTCCCCCCGCCCCGTGTCCGCGTCCGTCGGCCCTCCCCGTCCGGGTGCGGCCCAGTGCGGGGGAGCGGGGCGGGGAGGACCGGCTCCCGGCGTGCCGGACCCGGCAGGACCGTGGTGCGGACTCCGCCGCTCCCGGGCCTTCCGATACAGCGGTGCATCGGATACGTTCCCGTATCGGACGAAGGGGCGGCCATGACGGTGGAGGGCACGGCGGGACGCGTCACCAGGCGCCGGCTGCGCACGCGCGCGAACCTGCTCGAAGCCGCGTTCTCCGTCTTCGCCGCCAAGGGCTTCGGGCACGTCTCGATCGAGGAGGTCTGCGAGGCCGCCGGCTACACCAGGGGCGCGTTCTACTCCAACTTCGCCGGTCTGGACGAACTGTTCTTCGCCCTGTACACGCAGCGCGCCGAACTGATCGCCGAGCAGGTCGCCGGGGCCCTCGCCCAGGACGGACCCGACCTCGACGTGCCCGCCGCCGTGGACCGCGTCACCGAGGTCCTGCTCCTCGACCGCGACTGGCTGCTGGTGAAGACCGACTTCCTGGTGCACGCCGCCCGCGACCCGGAGGTGGCGCGCGCCCTGCTGGAGCACCGGGCGCGGTTGCGGCGGGCCGTCGCGGACCGGCTCGCCCGGGCCCGCGGCCGCACCGGACTGCCCGCCGTGCTCGGCGACGCCGAGGGCGCCGCGCACGCCGTGATCGCCGCCTACGACGGCGTCACCACCCGACTGCTGCTGGACCGGGACGTCGCGGGCGCCCGGACCTGGCTGAAACAACTGCTGACCGCGCTGCTCACCGGATGACAGGAAGGGACGGTCGCCATGGACGCCGACGTCATCGTCGTCGGAGCCGGACTCGCGGGCCTCGTCGCGGCCCACGAGCTGACCAGCAGGGGCCGCAGGGTCGCCCTGGTCGACCAGGAGAACGCCGCCAACCTCGGCGGCCAGGCCTTCTGGTCCTTCGGCGGGCTGTTCCTCGTCGGCTCGCCGGAGCAGCGGCGCCTGGGCATCAAGGACACCTTCGACCTCGCCTGGAACGACTGGCGGGGCAGCGCGGGCTTCGACCGGCTCGACGACGAGGACAGCTGGGCGGTGCGCTGGGCGAGGGCCTACGTCGAGTGGGCGGCGGGGGAGAAGCGGTCCTGGCTGGACGGCCACGGCATCACCTTCCTGCCCACGGTCGGCTGGGCCGAGCGCGGCGACCTCCGCGCGGACGGTCACGGCAACACCGTGCCCCGCTTCCACATCGCCTGGGGCACCGGGACCGGCGTCGTCGCCCCCTTCGCCCGGTACGCCCGGCAGGCCGCGGCCGGCGGACTGCTCACCTTCCACCACCGCCACCGGGTCGACGAACTCGTCGTCGGCAACGGCACCGCGAGCGGGGTGCGCGGCACCGTGCTGGCCGGGGACGACGCGCCGCGCGGGGTCGCCTCCAGCCGCGAGGCCATCGGCGAGTTCGAACTCACCGCCCAGGCCGTGATCGTCACCAGCGGCGGCATCGGCGCCGAGCACGACATGGTCCGCCGCCACTGGCCCGGGCGGCTGGGCACCCCGCCCCGCGAGATGGTCACCGGAGTGCCGGCCTACGTCGATGGGCGGATGCTCGACATCAGCGCCCGCGCGGGCGTGCGCCTGGTCAACCAAGACCGCATGTGGCACTACACCGAGGGACTGCGGAACTGGGACCCGGTCTGGCCCGGACACGGCATCCGCATCCTGCCAGGACCGTCCTCGATGTGGTTCGACGCCCTCGGCCGCCGCCTGCCCGAGCCCTGCCTGCCCGGCTACGACACCCTCGGCACGCTGCGGCACCTGCGCACCACCGAGGACCTCGCCGGACACGACCACTCCTGGTTCGTCCTCACCCGGCGGATCATCGAGAAGGAGTTCGCGCTGTCGGGCTCCGAGCAGAACCCCGACATCACCGCCAAGGACCGGGCCGGCTTCCTGCGCACCCGCCTGCTCGGCAAGGGCGCCCCCGGGCCGGTGGACGCGTTCCTGCGCAAGGGCGCCGACTTCGTGACCGCCCCGACCGTCGAACAGCTCGTCGAGAAGATGAACGCCCTCACCGACGAACCCCTGCTCGACGCGGCCCTCGTACGCCGCCAGATCGAGGCCCGCGACCTGCAGATGGACAACGCGTACAGCAAGGACGCCCAGGTGCAGGGCATCCGCAACGCCCGCCGCTACATCGGCGACCGCCTCGGCCGCGTCGCCACCCCGCACCGCATCCTCGACCCCGCGGCCGGCCCGCTGATCGGCGTCAAGCTGCACATCCTCACCCGCAAGACCCTCGGCGGCATCCAGACCGACCTGGACTCCCGCGCGCTGGGAGCCGACGGCCGGCCGATCGAAGGGCTGTACGCGGCCGGCGAGGTGGCGGGCTTCGGAGGCGGCGGTCTCCACGGCTACAACGCCCTGGAGGGCACCTTCCTCGGCGGCTGCCTGTTCTCCGGACGGGCGGCCGGACGGGCGGCGGCCGAACGGACGGCGTAGGGCACGCGGCCCGCCCCTTCAGTCCTCCAGGAGGCGGGCCAGCACCTGCGCGTGACCGGTCTCGGGGTTCCTGGCGGCGGTCAGCAGGGTGACCGGGCCCTTCCCGGCGAGTTCACGGACGTGGTCCAGGAGACCGGCGGCCTCCGGAGCGGCGAGTTCCGCCTCGTAGCGCTCCCGGAACTCCTCGTACGGCCGGTCGGCCGCGTGGTACCAGCGGCGCAGCTCCGTGGACGGGGTCAGGCCCTTGGGCCACTCGTCCACCCGCGCGGCGTCCTTCGTCAGACCGCGCGGCCACAGCCGGTCGACCAGGACCCGGACGCCGTCGTCCGGCTCGGGCGGTTCGTGGACACGGCGCACGCGCACGCTCATGGTCGGTCCCTTCCGGCGACGTCCCGCGAGCGTACCGCGGCGCACGGGACCGGGCACGGCGGGACGGTCCCCCGAAGGGCGCCGGCCCCGGTTCCGTCCGCGCGGGGCGGGTACTACGGACCGCCTGAGCCCGTGGCATGTCGGGAGGCCGTTCATGGAGGCACCGGACGATCTGCCGGTCGTCGGCACACTCGCCGAACTCACCGCGCTGGTCGAGCGCGAGCGGGGCCTGTACGTCCGCTGGTCCCGCGGTCCGGCGGCCGATCTGCGCGCCGTGTCCAGCACCGACGACCTCACGGGCGTCGCCATGCCCGGACTGTCCGCGAACCCGCTCGACGTCGAGGAGTGGTGGCGGGACCGGCCGGTGGAGCTGTGGGTGGCGCGCAGGCTGTACGACTACGGGCACCTGCCGCGGGAGAAGGGGCCGGGCACCCGGCCCTGGGTGCTCGGGGGACGGGAGGTCGCCCGCGGCCCCGACAACGAGCCGCTGGTCACGGAGGTCCGTCCGCGGTGCTGGATCGACGACGGTGTGATCGACGAGGCGCGTACGGAAGTGGCCCGCCAGGAGAACCCCTGGGGACCACTGCGCCGCACCGGCCGCTGAACGCCGCGCTGGGCCGCGACGGGCCGGCCGGACACCCCCTAGCCGGAGGAGCGCCGGGCGGCGATACGGCGCTTCAGGGCGCGGCGTTCCGTCTCGCTCGTACCGCCCCACACCCCGATGGTCTGCCCGGTGTCCAGCGCCCACTGAAGGCACTGCTCCTGCACGGGGCAGCGTCGGCACACGGCCTTGGCCTGTTCCGTCTGCATCAGGGCGGGGCCGGTGGTGCCGATCGGGAAGAAGAGGTCGGGGTCCTCGGTCCTGCAGGCCGCACGGCTGCGCCAGTTGTCCATCGAGAGTCACCTGCGATCGGTGTGGGTACGGACAGGCACCCTTTTGGGCGCCTTGCTCCTTTCGGGTGACCTGTCGACGGGCGGTGAAACAACGTGACGCGGTGCGAGCGGTCACTGTTCGCGCAGCCCCCAGGGCGAGCCGTACGCGGTCAGCAGCTCCAGGAACGGTCCCGCGGGGAACGCCTCGGGACCGAGCACACCCGTGCCCGACCAGACTCCGGTGGCGAGGAGTTCGAGGGCGACGACCGGGTTGACGGCGGTCTGCCACACCACGGCCTGGCAGCCGTACTCGGCCATGGACCACTGGTTGTCGACCACGTGGTACAGATACACCTCGCGCGGAGCCCCGCCCTTCACGCCCCGCACCCAGGTGCCGGCGCAGGTCTTGCCCCGCATCCGCTCGCCCAGGGTCGCCGGGTCGGGCAGACAGGCGGCCACCACGTCCCTGGGGGAGACCCGCACCGGGCCCTCCGGGCCGGGCACGGTCACCGGCTCGGTGCGGTCCAGGCCCAGCAGGTGCAGCGTCCTGAGCGTGTCGACGAACTCACGGCCCAGGCCGTACTTGAAGGTCACCCGGCGGGCGTCGACCCAGCGCGGGACGAGCAGCACCTCCTCGTGCTCGACGTTCACGCACTCCACCGGGCCGATGCCCTCGGGGAAGTCGAACACCTCCGGCTCGCTGAAGGGTTCGGTGGTGAACCAGCCGCGCTCCTTCTCGTAGACCACGGGCGGGTTGAGGCACTCCTCGATGGTGGTCCAGATGCTGAAGGACGGCGCGAAGCCGTAGCCGTCCACCGTGAGGTTCGCGCCGTCGCGGACGCCGATCTCCTCGATCACGTCGAAGAGCTCGTCGGCGGCGTACCGGGCGAACACGTCCGAGAGACCCGGCTCCACCCCCATGCCGACCAGGGCCAGCGCCCCGGCCCGCGCCCACTCCTCGGACCGCGCGAACTGCTCGTCGCCGAGCTTGACACCGCACTCCTCGTACGGCCGCTCGGCGTGCGGCCGGGACAGCGACATCGCCATGTCGACATAGGTGGCGCCGGCGCGGCGCGCGGCACGGAACAGCGGCATCACGAACCGGGGGTCGGTGGCGTTGAGCAGGACGTCGCAGCCGTGCCGTCCGAGCAGCGCGGCCACCCCGTCCTCGTCGCCGGCGTCCACCCGCTCGGCGCGGAACCGGGCGCCCTCCGCGCCGAGCGCGGCGACCGCCGCCTCGGCCCGGGCCGGGTCGTGGTCGGCGACGACCATCCGGTCGAGGAACGGCCGCCGGGCCGCGATCCGGGTGACGGCGGTACCCACGCCGCCGGCTCCCACGAGCAGTACACGCATGACGGAGCACTCCCTTTCTGCCTCGTGGATCCTCATGGATCCGGGGTGTGTGCACGGGGCCCCGGCCGGAGATACAACGCCTCGCGACGGCATAAGGTCAATGGTGTTGGCATAAGAGCGCGAGGAGACGGTGATGCCGAAACGCGTGGTCCCCGAGGAACGGCGACGCCGCCGCAGGCCGACCAGGAGCGGCCACGTGCTGTCCGAGACGCTGATCGTCGAGACGGCGCTCCGCCTGCTGCGCGAGCACGGCGGTGCGGGCCTGACGGCCCGCCGGCTCGGCCTCGCCCTGGACTGCGATCCGAGCACCCTCTACCGCTACTTCCGCGGCATGGACGAGCTGACCCTCGCCATCGGGGACGCGCTGATCGGCCGGGCGCTGCACGGCTGGCGCCCCACGGGACAGTGGCGCGCCGACCTGCGGGCCCTCGGGCTGCGCATCCACGCCGCCTATGTCTCGCACCCGCAGGCCGCCGTCCTCACGGCGAGCCGGGTCTCCGGCCGGGCGAACGAACTGGCGGCCGACGAGACGGTGCTGGACGTGCTGCGCACCGCGGGCTTCCCGCTGCCGGAGGCGGTCCGCGTCTACCACGCCTTCATCGACACCGCACTGGCCTTCGCCGCCCTCGACGCCGCCTCCCTGGCGCTGCCCGGCGCCGCGCGCCGCGCCGACGAGGAGATGTGGCGCTCCACCTACGCCCGCCTGCCCGCCGCCACCCACCCCCGACTCGCCGAGGCCGCGCCCCTGCTGGCCACCCGCATGGTCACCAGCGCCTACCCGACGGCGCTGGACATGCTCCTGGAGAGCGCGGAGAACGGCCTGGCGCGGTGGCGGGGTCCGAACGGCGCCCCTAACGCCGCAGGGCCCGCGCGGCCGCTTCCGTGACCGCGTCGGCCACCGCCGCCAGTGCGGGGGAGTCCAGCTTCCACTGCTGCCAGTACAGGGAGATGTCGACCTCCCGGCCCGGGGCGAACACCGTGAGGCGGCCGGCCCGGAGCAGGGGGCCGGCCTGGGCCTCGGGGACCATGCCCCAGCCCAGGCCCGCGGCCACCGCCTCGACGAAGCCCTCCGAGGTCGGCACGTGGTGGCGCAGTGCGCTCGCCTCGGCGCGCCCGCGCGTGAGCCGGCGCACGAAGCCGTCCTGGAAGTCGTCCTTCCGGTCGAACACCACCACGGGCGCCCCGGGCAGCGCCTCCCGCAACGGTCCCGCGAGATGCCGTGTGGCGAACTCCGGGTTCGCCACCGGGAGGTAGCGCATCCGCCCCAGATGCCGCACGGAGCAGCCCGGCACCGCGTCCGGTGACGAGGTCACCGCGGCCATCACCGTCCCCTCCCGCAGCAGCGCCGCCGTATGGGCCTCGTCCTCCCGGCGCAGCTCGAAACGGAGCCGCGAATCGGCCGGCAGGCGGGTGAGGGCCCCCAGGAACCAGGTCGCCAGCGAGTCCGCGTTCACCGCCACCGGCACCCGGGTCGGCTCTCCGGCCCCGCTCAGCCCCAGCTCGGCGTACGCGTCCCGCTCCAGCCGGCCCACCTGCCGGGCGAGCCTGACCAGCACCTCGCCCGACTCGGTCGGCCGTACCGGCTTGGTGCGCAGCAGCAGCACCCGCCCCGTGCGCTGCTCCAGCGCCTTCACCCGCTGGCTCACCGCCGAGGGCGTGACGTGCAGCGCGGCCGCCGCCGCGTCGAACGTCCCCTCGTCCACCACGGCGAGCAGGGTCCGTACCTGGTCCAGCGGGAGATCCGTCATCACGAAGGCTAAGGGTACGTAAGAATCCTTAGCTGTACTGCAGGGTCCTCCCGACCGTAGCGTCCTTCGCATGACCAGCGCCCTCACCACCGCCGCCGCCGGATTCGGCACCGGCCTCTCCCTCATCGTCGCCATCGGCGCCCAGAACGCCTTCGTCCTGCGCCAGGGCGTCCGCCGCGACGCCGTACTCGCCGTCGTCGGCATCTGCGCCCTGTCCGACGCGGCCCTCATCGCCCTCGGGGTCGGCGGGGTCGGCGCGGTGGTCGTGGCCTGGCCCGGCGCGCTGACGGCGGTCGGCTGGATCGGCGGCGCGTTCCTGCTCGGCTACGGCGCCCTGGCCGCCCGCCGGGTGCTGCGCCCGGCCGCCGCCGGACTGGAGACCGAGGGCGAGGCGGCGACCTCACGGCGCCGCGCGGTGCTCACCTGCCTCGCGATGACCTGGCTCAACCCGCACGTCTACCTCGACACGGTGTTCCTGCTGGGCTCGGTCGCCGCCGACCACGGCCCGCTGCGCTGGACCTTCGGTCTGGGCGCGGTACTGGCCAGCGTCTGCTGGTTCGCGGCGCTCGGCTTCGGCGCCCGTCTGCTGAGCCGCTTCCTGGCCCGTCCCACCGCCTGGCGGGTCCTGGACGGCCTGGTCGCCGCCACCATGGCCGTCCTCGGCCTCACACTGATCGCCGGAGCCTGACGCCGCCCGGCCGCCGCGGTGCCCGCGCCGCTCCGCCACCGGGTGCGGGGCCGCTCTACAGCGCCCCGGTGCGCCGGTGCATCGCGTACTGCTCCATCAGCTGGCCGCGCGTCGTCTCCAGCCGGTGGGCGAGCACCTCGGCGACACTGCGCACCAGGGCCATCCCGAGCGGCGGGTCCTCCTCGCAGAGCCGGAGGACGGCCGCCGCGTCGAACTCGTAGGCGCGCACCTGGCTGAAGGCCACGGCGCCGAAGTCCCACCGGTAGGGCGGGAACAGCCAGGACCAGCCCAGCAGATCACCCGTGCCGAGGCCGGCGACGGTCACCCGGTGCAGGTCGCTCACCCGCTGGTCCAGCGAGACCGCGCCGGAGCGGATCACCCAGAACCGGTCGGCGACGCCTCCCGACTCGAAGATCCGGGTGTCCTCGGGGAAGGACACCTCCCGTGCCAGCGCCATCAGGCGCTCGCGCTGCGGCGGGGGAAGGGCGGTCAGGAGTTTGATCGCTTTGGTCATGGCGCGGGGCTCCTCGCCGGGCGTTCGGTTCCGGTGCTTTCCCTACGTTCATTTCAGCCGCTGCGGCCGTTCGGGGCACCTCGGCGGACACGAGAAGTCCGATTCCTGTCCGCCGGGCCCGACCGGGCATGAAAGAGCCCTGGCTGGACGGGGGAAGCCAGCCAGGGCCGCAAGCGGTGATGTCCGGAGGACGGGGGTCGACTCCGCCACCACGTATGAGTGAACGATAAACCATTTCGAGGGCGCTCGGGTAACCGGGGCGGGTGACCTGTTTCACCGCCCTCGGCCCGCGCGCTCGTCCACGACCAGCGGGCGCGAGCGCCGTCGGCACACCTCGGCGACGCACGGCGCCGGACCGGTCACCGGCGCGCCGCGCGCGTCCGGGCGGGCGTCGAAGGCCGGCCGAAGTCGCCGACCGACGGCGGGTGCGCACGGTGCCGTCCGGCGTCCCCTTCAGCCCTCCGCCGCGTGCCTGCCCGGCGTCAGGATCTCGTCCAGCACCCGCAGCACCACCCCGTAGGCCACCTTGCGCACCTCGGCGTCGCGTGCCGCGCCGGGATCACCGGCGCCCGCCCGCCCCAGTTCGTCGCCCCGGGCCCGCCAGGTCCGTTCCTCCTGCGCCGCGCAGGCCCGTGCCCGCTGGATGCGCCGCATCAGTTCGTCCGAATCCACCACGTCGGTCATACCGTCCGCGTACCCCCGTGCGCCGATCGGACGACAGGCATGACGACAGGTGTACGGAGAACGTCCGGGAGGTTTGCCGTTACCGGGACAGGTGAGCCGAAAAGGGAGGTCTGATGCCTTACCCGCCCATTCCGTCACAGATCGGGGAGCCGCACGATGTACGAGGAGCACACGACCGAACCCCTCGAAGCACCCGGCGCGCGCCGGGCCGGATCCCCCTGCCCGTGCCGTCCGGCCGAGGTCCGCGAGGCCGTCATACGGGCGGTGTCCGAACGGTGCCGGGCCACCCGCACCCCCTGCGACGCCGAAGCCCTGGAGGACGCCCTGCTCGTCGCCTCCGAACTCACCACCAACGCCATGCTGCACGGCGGCGGGATCACCGACTTCCAGGTCGACGTGAGCGGCCCCGGAGTACGTCTGTCGGTGAGCGACCGCAGCGACGAACTGCCCGTCGTCGTGCCGCCGGCCGACCGGCAGGGACGCCGCCGTCCGGGCGGTCACGGCTGGCCCATCGTGTGCCGGCTGTCCCGCGACGTCCGGGTGTCCGACCTGCCCGCCGGAGGCAAGTGCATCACTGCCGTGGTACCCCTGCTCTGACCGGCCGGAACAGGCCCCGGCACATCGTGCGAAGAAGCGGAGTTTGTTCCACCGGCGAGGGGGCAATCGGAGGTTCGTGCTTCGGACCGGAGGCGCGCCAGCGGGAGTGGTACGACTGCTGTGGACCCCTCCGGGCGTCCCGGCGTCGGCCCTCCCGCGGTAGATCCCTGAAACCACCGTTCGGGAGCGAACCGCATGCTCATTGACACGACCGCCCACCCTTCCGGCCCCTCCGACACGACGACCGCCGCGCCCCGCAGGCGGCACGACGACGCCCCCGACACCGCCGCCCTCTTCAGTCGGCTGGCCTCCCTCGAGGACGGCCCCGAGCGGGACGCCGTCCGTGACGAGCTCGTCACCGCGTGGCTGCCCATGGCCCACCGCATCGCCGGCCGCTTCCGCGACCGCGGCGAGTCCGTCGAGGACCTGCGCCAGGTGGCCGCCCTGGGCCTGGTGAAGGCCATCGACCGCTTCGACCCGAGCCGCGGGGCCTTCGAGAGCTACGCCGTCCCCACCATCACCGGCGAGGTCAAGCGGCACTTCCGTGACCGGATGTGGGCCCTGCGCGTGCCCCGCCGGGTGCAGGAACTGCGCAACAAGGTGCGGGTGGCCCGGCGCGAGCTCACCCAGAACCCCGGCAGCCCCGAGCCGTCCGTGGCGGACATCGCCGCCCACACCGGGCTGACCGAGGAGGAGGTAGGTGCCGGGATGGAGGCCCTGGAGAGCTTCAGCACCCTCTCCCTGGACGCGGAACTGTCGTCCGACGACGACGGCTACAGCCTCGCCGACACCCTCGGCGCCGCGGACGCCTCCTACGACATCGTCGTCGACCGCGAGTCCGCCAAGGAGGGCCTGCGCAAGCTGCCGGAGCGCGAGCGCGCCATCCTCTACATGCGCTTCTTCGAGGACATGACCCAGAGCCGCATCGCCGACCGGCTGGGCATCTCCCAGATGCACGTCTCCCGTCTCATCAGCCGCAGCTGCGCCCGAGTGCGCGCCGACGTGATGGGACAGCGCACCGGCCGCCGCGGTACCGGCGGACACTCGGCGACGGCGTGAGCGGCGCCCGCCCCACCAGGAAGCGAGACACATGCTGAAGCCCCACCCCACCGTGCTGCGCCGGCTCGTCGAGGAGTACGAGACCCTGACGGCGGCCGGAGGCGGACCGGCCGGCCCGGACCCGCGGACCGGCGACCTGGCGTACACCCTGTGCGTGTCGACCGGCACCCGCGACGTACGCCACGCACTCACCACCGCGCGCGGCTGGCTGGCCACGGCCGGGCAGGACACGCGCGGGGCCGGCGCCCCGGCCTCCGTATGACCCGCGGCGTGCGGGGAACCCGAAGCGGATGAGCGAATCCGAGATTCCCCCGGAAGGCAGGGCTGTGGACGTCTATCTCGACCTCCTGCGGGTCCGGATGGACACCGAGGACTACCGGCTTCTGCTCCATGTGGTGGAGCCGGTCCTCCAGGCGATCGAGGAACACCGGCTGTCCGGCATGGACCTCGCGCTGGACGGCGGGGACGAGGAACTGCCGCAGGAGGTCCGCGACGAGGCCGCCCTCGTCATCGCCACCGCCGTCACCGGCCGCCTGGACAACGAGGTGGTCGAGCTGGAGGTCGACGACACCGGACCGGTCCGGGTGGTCACCGACGCGGCGACCGCCGCCGACCCCTCCCGCCTGGACGAGATCGCCGACTACATCAGGGACCGCCACCGCCAGAACGAGGAGCTACGAGGCATCGCGGAGGCCAGCGGCCTCCCGACCGACTTCTGAACCGCGCCCGCGCGTACGGCCCCGGCGACCGCCGGGGCCGTACGCGCGCGCCGCGACGGGCGGCGGAGGCGGGACGGGCGGACCGCCGGCCGGTCCGGACGGCCTCGACGACGCCGTCCGGACACCGAACGAGGGGGGACACGGCTGCGTCCGCGCCGGCCTCCTCAGCGCTCGGGCGTCCTCACCGGGACGCCCAGGGGACGGGCGAGACCCACCACGGCCTCGTCCAGGCGCTCCAGGTGGCGCAGCACCCGGCCGGTGACGCGGCCGTAGCGGGCGCCGCCGTCGCCGCCCAGGAGGGACGCGATGCTCGGCCCGGTCCCGACCGGCGTGGTGACGTCCTCGCCGGCGACACGGTCCGCGATCGTCACGATGTTGCGCACCGTGCGCCCCGCCGCCCCGCGCAGCCGGGGGTCCGCCGCGATCGACGGGTGGGTCGGCAGCAACTCCGCCGTGGCGGCCAGCGAACGCGCGTGGTACGCGCACGTCTCGAGGAGCGCCACCACGTAGCGCGCGGTGGCGCGCCGGGCCCGCAACGGGGTGACCGGATGCGTCAGCGGCTGGGTGGCGGAGCGCAGGTCGCCCAGTGCCTGGTCCAGCCGCCGTGCCTTGTCCAGCAGGTCGCCGGCGGGCCCGCCGCTGAGCTGACCGAGGGCGGCCTCGGTCACCTCGGCGAGCCGCTCCAGCACCGTGACCAGCAGCTCGTCGGTGCGCCGGTCGGTGCGCACCGGCAGGACCAGCGCCGCCGCGACCACCCCGCAGGCCGCGCCCAGCGCCGTCTCCTCCACCCGCAGCACCAGCACCTCCCAGCTGTAGGTGTGCAACAGGGTGTAGAGCAGTCCCAGCATCGCCGTCACGAAGAAGGACATCAGCGTGTAGGACAGCGGCGCCGTGTAGAACATGGCGAAGATCAGCACCAGCACCAGGGCGAAGGCCGTCCAGGTGTGGGAGCCCACCAGGCCGGCCAGCACGATGCCGGCGACGACGCCGAACACCGTGCCCAGCAGCCGCCGGTAGCCCTTGACCAGGATCTCGCCGGTCGAGGCCGTGTTGATGAACACGATCCAGCAGGTGAGCACCGCCCAGTACCAGCGGTCCGTGGAGAGCAGCTCGCCGCCGGCGATGGCCAGCGTCGAGCCCACGGCGACCTGCACGGCGGCGCGTGTGGTGGGCCGTTGCAGCCCCTTCTGCCGCTCGGCCGGCTCGTCCTCCTCACCGGCGTCGATGGCGGCGTCCTCGGCGTCCAGCTCCTCCCGTGAGCGTGCTGTCGCCGGGCTGTCGTCCGACTCGTCCTGCGGACCCTCCAGGGCGACGCGCAGCCCCATGACGGCGCGGGCGGTCTCGCCGACGGCCCGGAACACGTCCCGCACGGCCGGGGTGGCGGCCGGCAGGTTCTCCTCGTCCCGGTAACCGAGCAGTCGGTTGCGCAGCTGGGCCACGCCCGTTCCACCGGTCCCGGTGCGCACCACCAGCGCCCGCAGCGCGAGCAGGTCCCGCCGCAGTACGGCCGT
Organism: Streptomyces sp. 12E; assembly: GCF_055633275.1. Taxonomy (NCBI): domain Bacteria; kingdom Bacillati; phylum Actinomycetota; class Actinomycetes; order Kitasatosporales; family Streptomycetaceae; genus Streptomyces; species Streptomyces sp. 12E. The sequence goes on from NZ_JBVNCJ010000001.1 coordinate 6,756,509, forward strand.
GGACTCGTCCGGGCCGGGCAGCCGGCCCACCTCCGGGGCGGGCGCGCCGGGCAGGTGCAGGGTGAGGGTGTCCGCCCGCTCGGCGCTGCGCGCCGACAGCAGGAGCAGACCGAGCCGCTCGGCGGCGATCTCCGCGTCCGCGATCCGGCGTTGCACCAGCCGCGCCGCCGACTCGTCCGGCGTGCCCTCCTCCAGCCGGCTCTGGATCATCAGGGCCGTCTCGTGCAGCCGGGCGTTGCCCTCCCGCACGTCCTCCAGCGCCTTGTCCATCCCGTCCGGCCCGGCGTCCAGCAGCGCCAGGTACGCGGAGACCAGCCGGCCCAGCCGGGCCCGGAAGGCCTGGCGCAGCCGTGCGAGCGTCCCCGCGGGCGTCACGGGGACGACGGCGAACCGTACCAGCGCGCTGCACGCGAACGCGACGGTCAGGGCGGCCCACAGCTCCGGCAGCCCGGAGGCGGAGGCGCCGACGAACAGGGACAGGAAGTAGATCTGGAAGCCGATCAGCCCGAGCGCGGTCCCGCGGTCGCCGAACCGGCGGCCGTAGACCGCGCAGAAGATGAGGACGACGAAGAAGACGTCCCCGGCGACGACCCGGGCGTTGAGCACCGCGCCCAGCGACACGGACACCAGCGCGACCGGCAGGCCGACGGCCAGCGTGACGGCCTGGGCGCCGCGCCGCCGCTCACGAATGGAGAAGGTGGCGACCATCGCCGCCATCGCGCCCGCCACCGAATGGGTGACGTCCGACCCCGCCGGAGCGAGCACGGCCAGCGTCAGCGCGACCGCGCCCACCGTCCGCAGCCCGGCCGTCAGCCGCAGCAGACCGGGGTCGGACGCCGCCAGACGGTCCCGCAGCCGTGCCCGCACCGAGCGTCCCGCCGCCTTCACTCCGCCGCACTCTCTCCCGTCACGCACGCACACCCGGATCCCGGCGGCGCCGGGCGCGAACCGTCTCCCGTCCCCCGGGTCACCGTGCCGCCCGGCCCGCCTCCGCGACGTGCTGCCGCACCTGCTCCGGCGTCAGGTAGGCGTCCAGGTACTCGAAGTCCCGCAGGTTGCCCGGCTTGTGCGCCTGGAACCCGGTACGGACGAAGTCGTCGCCGGCGACCGCGTTCAACAGCCAGTTGGTCATGACCCGCGTCTTGGCGACACCGGTGCGCAGCGCCGACCAGTGGTAGCCGCGGGCCACCGCCTGGGCGGGCAGACCGTGCATCTCGAAGCCGAGCGGCTTGGAGACCGCGTCGGTGCCGCCGAGGTCCACCACCAGCCCGAGGTCCTTGTGGACGTACGGCCGTGTCGGCTGCCCCCGCAGCGTCGCGATGACGTTCTCGGCGACGTGCCTGCCCTGCCGCAGGGCGTGCTGCGCGGTCGGCGGGCACACGGCGTCGTCGCCCTTGGCCATGTCGGGCACCGCGGCCGAGTCGCCGAGCGCGAACACCCCGTCGTGGCCCGGCAGGCACATGTCCGCGTTGACCGCGAGCCGCCCCCGGACGGTCTCCGCGTCGAGCGTGGCGATGAGCGGGCTGGCGACGACACCGGCGGTCCAGATCAGGGTGCGGGTGGGCACCACCCGGCCGTCGGTGAAGGTGACCTCCTCGGCGCCCGCCTTCGCGATGGAGACGCCCAGCGAGATCTCGATGCCGCGCCGGGTCAGGATCTCCTGCGCGCTGCGCCCGAGCTTCTCGCCCAGCTCGGGCATCAGCTTCGGCGCGATGTCGATGAGATGCCACTTGATCAGGCCCGGGTCCAGCCGCGGGTAGCGCTTGACGGCGGCGTGCGTCAGCCGCTGGAGGCAGGCCGCGGTCTCGGTGCCCGCGTAACCGCCGCCGACGACCACGAACTGCAGCCGCGAGGCCCGCTCGGCCGGGTCGTGGCTCGCGTCGGCCAGGTCGAGCTGGGAGATGACGTGGTCGCGGAGGTAGGCGGCCTCGGCGAGCGACTTGAGCCCGAAGGCGTGGTCCGTCAGCCCCGGGATGTCGAAGGTGCGGGTGACGCTGCCGGGGGCCAGCACGATGTAGTCGTACGGCTCGTTGACGATCTCGCCGTTGACGATGCGGATGACGCAGACCTTGGACTTCAGGTCCACGCCGATGGCCCCGCCCGGGATGATCCGGGTGCGGTACTTCTCGCTCCGGCGCAGGGAGAGCGCGACCGACTGCGGGGTCAGCACGCCGGAGGCCACCTGGGGGAGCAGCGGCAGATAGAGCTGGTAGGAGAACGGCGTCACCAGCGTGAGGTCGGCCTCGTTCGGGGCGAGCCTGCGCTCCAGCCGCCGCACGCACTCCACGCCGGCGAAACCTGCGCCCACCACCAGGATCCTGGGTCGTGTCACGGTGTCCATCCCTTCCTGCGGCTCCAGGCGCTCTGCCTCGAACATCGACAACTGACGCGTGCCCCTGTTCAGCACCACGATGCCCGCACCTTCGCGCGAACGCACCGGGAAGACAGCCGCGGCCGGTTCAGCCGCGCAGGTGGCACAGGAGCAGACAGACGTCGTCGTCGCGCTCGGAATCGCTCAGCAGCGGGCGCAGGAGCCGGTCCGCCGAGTTCTCCAGATCCGCGTCCAGCTCCGGGGAACCGAACGAACCCAGGGCCGCCGCGAGCCGCTCGATGCCCGGGTCGATGCCCCGGGCGCGCCGCTCCACCAGCCCGTCCGTGTAGAGCGCGAGCGTCGAACCCGGCGCCAGCCGCTCGGTGTGGTCGGCGATGTCCTGCCGCAGCGGGATGCCGAGCATCGCGCCGGGCTTGGCGTCCAGGGTGCGCACCCGCCCGTCGGGCAGCCGCAGCACCGGCGGCGGATGACCGGCGGCGGCCCACGTCAGCGTGCGCCCGTCCGGATGGAACCGCGCGATGACCGCCGTGGCGAACAGATCGGGCTGGAGGTGGCGCAGGTACTCGTGCAGCCGGGTCAGCAGCCGGCCGGGGCTGTCGCCGTCGACGGCGTAGGCGCGCAGCGCGGTGCGCAGCTGGCTCATCATCACCGCAGCGTGCAGCCCGTGCCCGGTCACGTCCCCGATCACGGTGATCAGACCGCCGTCGCGCTGCCGGAAGGCGTCGTACCAGTCGCCGCCGATGTTCAGCCCGTGCGTGGCCGGCAGATAGCGCGCGGCCAGGCTCAGGGCCGGCGTCGTCGGCAGCTCGGTGAGCAGGGCGCGCTGCAGCGTCTCGGCGATGTCCCGGTTGTGCTCGAAGCGGCGGGCGTTGTCGATGGCCGTGCCGGCCCGCCGGGCGAGCTCGAGCAGCATCACGGCGTCGTCCGGGTCCCAGCGCTCACCGGGCGACGACAGCGTCAGCACGCCCAGCGGCGCCCGGCGGGTCAGCAGCGGGATGCACAGCAGCGGCCGGTCGGGGTCCAGGGCCGACGCGGGCTGGTCGTCCACCCCGGGCAGACCACCGGGGTGGGCGGCGGCGTACTGCGGGCGTCCGGTGCGGGCGGCGCGGATCGCCGCCCGCGGATGGGACGTGGGCGGATGGGACGTGGGCGGATGCCGGTCGTCCTCCTGGTCGAACAGCCATACGTCGACGTGGCGGGCGTACCGCGGCACCAGCAGCTCGGGCAGCCGGCGCACGATCTCGTCGTGGTTGAGCGAGGCGTTCAGCACGGCGCTCGCGTCCGCCAGGAACGTCAGCCTGCGGCGCGCGTTCTCCGCCTCGTTGCGCGCCCGGCGCTCGGCGGCGAACGCCTCCCGCTGCGCGCGCCCCGCCGCGTCCAGTTCGGCGTGCAGCGCCAGGACGCCCTGGTTGGTCTGGTGCAGTTCCTCCCGGTGGAAGGCGACCAGCTCCTCCTGCTCGGCGAGCTTGTCCAGCACCGCGGCCGTGTCCTCGTCGGCGCCCAGCAGCGCCTCGGACAGGACGGCCGGGTCCTCCGTCACCGTGCCGACGCCGGCCACCCGGCCGGGCTCGGGGCACGGCACGGTCACCGTCCACGGGGCGCGGCCCGCGGCGCCCGCGCCCGGCGCCGGCACCACCGAGGCGTGCAGCGCCCCGTCCCCGGCGGCCGGGCCGGGGACGTCCAGGGTGAGCACCCAGACGCCGCCCTTGGTGAGGCACTGCCGCAGCCGGCCGCTGAGCTCCGCGGCCAGCCGGGCGCGTTCGACGGTGGGCACCCCGTGCGCCGCGGCCAGCCGGGCCACGGCGATACGGGCGCGTGCCGCGTCCGTGACGGTGCGGATCCGCCAGGTGTGCGTCATGGGCGGTCCGGCGGTACGGGGGCCAGCACGGCCACGGCGGTGTCGTCCCGCGCCGGACGCGCGGGACTGCCGGCGTCGCGGACGGCGACGGCGGCCGTCACGGCCGGGTCGGCCGTCGGCGGTCCCGTGTCCGGGGCGGGGGACCAGCGGCTGGGCAGACCGTCGGTGTGCAGGATCAGCAGGCTCTCCGGGGTCCAGTCGACCTCGTCCTCGCGCACGGTGAGCGGCCGGTGCACCCCGACGATGCCGGGCCGGGACAGCAGGGAGCGCCAGCGGTCGCCCTCCCGCAGCCGGGCCGTCACGTTGCCGATCCCCGCGAAGCGCAGCCGGCCGGCCCAGGTGTCGAGCTGCGCCACGGCGACGGCCGCGCCCCGGGTGCCGGCCAACGCCGTGTGGAGCTTGGGCAGACACTCGGCGGGCGGGAGCCGGGCCCAGCGGCGCAGCTCCTCGACGGCCGCGGTCGAGGCACGCGCCGCCTCGCTCCCGTGGCCCAGCCCGTCGGCCAGCATCAGGGTCAGCCGGTCGCCGGACCTGGCCCAGGCCCAGGCGTCCCCCGAGAAGTCCGCCCCGGCGAACGGGACGTTCACACCGCCGGCGCGCACACCGGGAGCCCCGGCGGAGTCCTCGCCGCCGGCGGAGCCGAGCCGCGCCACCGCCACGGTGCCCCGGCCGAGCGCGCTGTGCAGGCCGAAGCCGTCGGCCAGACGCCGGCAGGTGCCGAGACCCGCGCCGAGCGAGCGGGTGGTGGAGAAACCGTCCCGCAGCGCACGGTCCACATCGGCGATGCCCGGCCCGTGATCGAGCGCGGTGATCTGCACGACCCGTTCCGGTCGGCCCTCACCCGGTACCGGCGGGTCCACGAGGTCGACGATCACCTCTCCCGCCTGCGCGTGCTTGAGGAGATTGGTGGCGAGCTCGGTCGCCACCAGCGCCGCGTCGGCGGTGCGCCGCTCGTCGAGCCCGGCCTCCGCCGCGGCCTCCTCCGCCGCGACCCGGACGTCACGCACCCGGGTCGAGTCCTGCACCGGCACGTACCGGACGCGGGGCATCAGACGTCCTCACGCTGACGCGGCGGCCGGGTCACCCACGACGTCACCCGTACCGTGGTCCCCGACCCCGGCGTGCTCTTCACCTCGAAGTCGTGCACCAGGCGCCGGGAGCCGCCCAGCCCCATCCCCAGCCCGCCGCCGGAGGTGTAGCCGTCGCTGAGCGCCCGCTCGAGGTCGGGGATGCCGGGACCCGAGTCGCTGAAGGACAGCCGCAGCCCGTCGGCCCCGCCGACGCTGACGTGCGTCGCCTCCATCAGGCCGCCCCCGCCGTGCACCAGGGTGTTGCGGGCCAGCTCGCTGGCGGCGGTCACCAGTTTCGTCTGGTCCACCAGGCCGAAGCCGAGCCGGGCGGCGGCCTGCCGCACGTGCTGACGCACCCACACCAGGTCCATGTCCGACCGGATGGGCAGGCGGGCCTCGACGCCCGCGGCGGTGTGCATCACGGACTCCCCTCGCGCATGCCGCCGGAACGGGATGTCACGACGGGCTGCGCGAGGAGTTCCATCGCCGCCTCGGTGGTGAGCGCGGTCCGCAGCCCCGGCAGCGTCAGACCCAGTTCCACCAGGGTGATGGCGACCGCGGGCCGCATGCCGGCCACCACGGTGCGCGCGGCCAGCAGCTCGGTCTGCGCCGCGATCTCGGCCAGCACCCGCCCGAGGAAGGAGTCGACGATCTCCACGCCGGAGATGTCGATGACCACCCCCCTGACCCCGCTGCGGGCGATCGTCTCGGAGAGGTCCTGCTGGAGCCGGTGCGCCGTGCTGTCGTACAGGTCCCCCTGTAGGGTGACCAGCAGAACGTCGCCGAGCCTGAGGACCGGCACATGTCCCGCGACCGGGCGGGAGAACCCCTCGCTCACCGCAGGCCCGCACCGTCGGGCGCCGCGTTCACGATGTTCGTCCCCAGCTCGTGCAGGCAGTACCCGAGCGCGTCGGCGAGGCTCGCCCGCGTCTTCACCGTGCCGAGGTCCAGACCCAGGTGGACGATGGTCTGCGCGATCGCCGGACGGATGCCGGACACCACGCACTCCGCGCCCATCAGCCGGGCCGCGGCGACCGTCTTCATCAGGTGCTGCGCCACCAGCGAGTCGACCGTCGGCACACCGGTGATGTCGAGGATCGCGAACCGGGCGTGCTGGTCGACGACCGCGTTCAGCAGGGTCTCCATCACCCCCTGGCTGCGGGCGCTGTCCAGCGTCCCGATCAGCGGGACCGCCACGATGCCGTCCCAGAGCTTGATCACCGGCGTCGCCACCTCCAGCAGCTGCAGCCGCTGCCGGTCGATGAGGGACTGCGTCTCGCTCAGCGCCGTCTGCATGGCCACCAGACGCAGCGTGCCCAGGAGCATGCTGAGCGTGTTCGACCACGCCCGCAGTTCCTCCGGCGACGCCTGGCCCGATTCGGCGACCAGGAGATTCTCGGCCGGCGGCCACAGCGCCGCCAGCTCGCTCGACACCTGCGTGTTGGACAGGCCCGCGCGGGAGCGGGCCGCCCCCATCCGGGCCAGCTGCTCGCGCACCGCCGAGAAGCCCGCGGCGTCCGGGTCCTCGACCTGCTGCGCGTCGGCGACCTGGGCCAGCGCGTCGACGACCGCCTTCCCCGCCTCCACCGCCTCGTCGCGCGAGGCCGTGAACACCGTACGGAACAGGGGCTCGTCCGCCCACCGCTGGGCGATCTGCTCGCGTCGGCGCCGCAGGAAGTCCCTGACCTCGTGCGCCGGTGTTCCGAGTGCTCCGCCCGCTTCGTGCTCCGGCACCTGCTTCTTCTCCTCGTCGTCGTCGCGTCGCACCGCGCCCCAACGCCGGGGCCCAGGTGCGACCTTGGCCGGATGGCCACTCTAACCAGGCTCCGGCGCCGTCCGCGCCGGACCCCGCGAACCGCGCTCAGACCTCCGGTTCGACCGGGGCCTCCGGCAGCGCGTCCACACGCTCCAGCGCCTCGTCGACGCTCTCCGACACGGGCACGGTGATGCTCACGCCCGTCAGGTCCAGGATGCGGCGCACCGCGGGGACGGGGGAGATGATGTGCACGCTCCCCGGCAGCTCACGGGCCTCCTGATAGACCCGGAGGATGATGTTCATGCCGGACGAGTCCATGAAGGGGACGGCCGTCAGGTCGAGCAGGAAGTGCCGGCGGCCGTGATGGAGCTGGTTCGCCAGGTGGTGCTGGAACTCGGTCGCCGTGTCGACGTCCAAGTACCCCTCCACCGTGAGCAGCGCCACGTCCTCCCGGGGCAGGGTCACCTCGACGGACAACGGTTCCTGGGCAATGGGCACGAGTACCTCCAGCAAAGTGATCAAGCCGTTCGTCGCGCAGCCGCGCGTACCCCCGAATCGTCCGGTCATGCCTCGGCCCGCCCGCCCGGCCGAGGCACCCTCCTCAGCCGACCCGGATGCCCACGATGCAGGTGTCGTCGTCCGTGTCCGACCTGCTGTACGTGAGCAGCCGGTCCAGCCGCTGGTCGAGCGTGTCCGGGGCGGAGGCGGCGGCGGTGAGCAGATGGGTCAGGGACTCCTCCACACTGCGGTCCCGGCGCTCGATCAGACCGTCCGTGTACATCAGCAGGTTGTCCTCGGCGGCCAGCTGCACCTCCGACTCCTCGTACACCGCCTCCGGTACGGCGCCGAGCAGCAGTCCCCGCACCAGCGGCAGCGGGGCGGCCTCGGAGCCGCGCACCAGCACCGGCGGCAGATGGCCCGCCCGGGCCCACCGCAGGGTGCGGGACTCCGGGTCGTACAGAGCGCACACCGCGGTGGCGGTGACGCCGCCCGTCAGATGGTGCGTCACGATGTTCAGCCAGGACAGCAGCTGGCCGGGGCCCGCCCCGGTGACCGCGAGGCCGCGCAGCGCGTTGCGCAGGACGACCATGCTGGTCGCCGCCTCTATGCCGTGGCCGGCGACGTCGCCCACGCACAGCAGCACCAGCCGGGACGGCAGCACCACGGCGTCGTACCAGTCGCCGCCCACCAGCTGCTCGGCCTCCGCGGGCCGGTAGCGGACGGCCACGTCGAGGTCGGGCACCTGCAGCGGCGCCTGGGTGGGCGGCATGATGGCACGCTGCAACTGCAGCGCCAGCCGGTCGCGCTCGCTGGCGTGCTGCTCGGTGTGCGCCAGCTGGTCGCGGGTGGCCGCCAGTGCCACCTCCGTCCAGTGCTGGGCGGAGATGTCCTGGTAGGCGCCGCGGGTGGTGAGCAGCCGACCGTCGGTGTCCAGGACCGGCTCGGCGACGACCCGGATGTGCCGGGTCACCCCGTCCGGCCGTTGCAGCCGGAAGGCGGCCGACGCCGGACGGCGGTGGTGCAGCAGCGTGCGCAGGAAGCGGCCGATGGTGACGGCGTCGTCCGGGTGGGCGTGCGCCGGCAGCTCCTCCAGCGGCACCGGCGGGCTGGACTCGGGACGCCCGTACAGGTCGAAGAGCTGCCCGTTCCAGGTGATCTCCCCGGTCAGCAGGTTCTCCTCGAAACCGCCGATCCGGCCGAGCCGCTGGGCGTGCTGGAGCAGGCTCGCCAGGCGGGCCGTCTCGTCCTCGATCCGCCAGATGAACAGGATGCCGGAGCCGTGCCGGCTGACACTGATGTCGGCGACCGACGCCAGCGGCACCTGGTCGACCAGGGCGGTCAGGTTCATGCGCCGGGCGCGGAACGGCTCCCCCGTGGCGTACACCCGTTCGATCCGCTGGAACAGCTCGCTGTTCCCGGCGGCCATCGGGTAGGCCTCCAGGAGCAGCGCGCCGCTGACCATGGCGCGCGGCCGGCCCGCCGGGTCCAGGAAGCGGCCGTTGACGTGCTGGATGCGGAAGTCCAGCAGATTGCCCTGGTCGTCCAGGTGCGGCACCAGGACGAGAGCCGGGTCGTACAGCCCGTCTGCCAGGTCCATCAGCTCCGCGGCGTCCGGCAGCACCCGGGGCTGGGGGGCCGGGCCGCCGGGCGCCGTGTACGTCTCCAGGGTGTGCGCGCACAGCTCCGCCAGGGCCTCCACCTGGCGCACGATCTGCGGCGGCTGCTCGGGCAGCGGATCCGGCCAGACGATCTCCAGCACGCCGTACACACGGCCCCCCGTACCGGCGGGCAGGGCCGCCCGGCCGCCGTCCGGGTGGTGGTGCCGGCCGACACTGGGCAGGCCCCGGTCGGCCAGCGACGTGATCCACAGGCCGTCGCGCTCCGCGAGGCCGCACCGGGCGACCGTCGCCACGTCCGGCGGCACGTAGTACCAGCGCGCCGCCTCCGCGGGGGAGAACCCGGCGCTGCCCGCCAGGGTGAGCGACCCGTCGGCGCCGGCCGCCCAGATCGCCACGGCCACCGCGCCCAGCGGACGCAGCGCCTGCGCGAGCAGGGACTCGGCCACGGCCTGGGTGTCGTCCGCGGCCAGCGCCCCGCTCTCGGCCGCGCGCAGCCGTACGGCGGCGGGGTCCCGCCCCGCCTCCTCGGCGGCCCGGGTGGCGGCCAGGAAGGCGTTCGTCACCTCGGACATCCGGTCCCGGGCGGCCTGGTTGATGACCTCGACCGCGAACTCCAGCTGGGTCGTCCCGGCCTGCTCGGTCAGCTCGGCGAGCTGGCGGGCGGCCTGCGAGGGACCGCATCCCAGCCGTTCGACGAGGATGCCCTTGGCGAGTTCGATCAGTGCCCGGCCCTCGGCCTCGGCCTGCGCCGCCCGCACCTCCCGGCTGAGCCGGTCCACGGTGGCCGCCAGTCTGCCCACGGGCGAGTCCGCGGACAGCCCGACAGGTCCGGCCGACGGCCGCTCGAGCCGGGCCCCACCGCTCTGCGGCTCGCCCTGGTGCTCGCTGATGCTCACTGTGCGCACGCTCCTCGGAGGGGGGATCCCGCGGCGGGGCTCATGCCGGCAGCCAGCGGCGGACGCAGGCGATCAGGTCCTGGGTGTCGACCGGTTTGGTGACGTAGTCGCTGGCCCCCGAGGCGAGGCTCTTCTCCCGGTCCCCGGGCATCGCCTTCGCGGTGACGGCGATGATGGGCAGCTCGGCGTACTGCGGCATGGTGCGGATCTCGGCCGTGGCGGCGTAGCCGTCCAGCTCGGGCATCATCACGTCCATCAGCACGAGCGCCACGTCGGGGTTGTCCACCAGTCTCTCGATGCCCTTGCGGCCGTTCTCCGCGTGCAGCACCCGGAAGCCGTGCAGCTCCAGGATCCCGCTGAGCGCGAAGAGATTGCGCGCGTCGTCGTCGACGACGAGGATGGTGCGGCCGGAGAACGAGTCGTCCACCACGGTCTGCGGCGCCGACCGCTGCGGCTCGTCGGGCCGCACCAGCGACAGCACGTCGCCGGGCTCCTCCGCGGAGAGGTGCAGGGCGATGCGTTCGCGCAGCTCGTCGAGGCTGGACAGGAACTCCAGCGCGGTGCCCTCGGCACGGGAGCGCAGGTCCTCCTCGACCGCCGCGTCCACACGGTGGCCGCTGTGCACCAGCACCGGCACGCTCGCCAGGGCGGAGTCGCCCCGCAGCGCCTCCAGGAACCGGGTGACCTCCTCCTGGGCCGTGCCGAGCTCCAGCACCACGCAGTGGCACGGATCGGCGGCCAGCGCACCGGCCGCCTCCTGGGCGCCGACGGCGGTGAGGATGTCGACCGAGGGCCGGGAGGCGCCGTCGCCGTGCGCGACGTCCTGGACCACGCTCTCCGCGACCAGGGTCAGCAGGCCCCGGGGCCGCTCCTCCACGACGAGCAGCCGCCGCGGACGCCGGCCGGACGGTGCCCCCGTCTCGATCGCCGCCGGCTGCCGGGCCGGCACCTCCGGCAGGGCCTGGCCCTGCTCCCCGTCCGGGAACGGCGAGGGCCGCAGCAGCTCCTCGAAGTCCGGCCGGGCCACGGGCAGGAACAGGGTGAACGTGCTGCCCTGGCCCGCGACGCTGTCCACCGTCACCGCGCCGCCCAGCAGGTGCGCGATCTCCCGGGTGATGGACAGACCGAGCCCGGTGCCGCCGTACTTGCGGCTCGTCGTGCCGTCGGCCTGCTGGAAGGCGCCGAAGATCGCCTCCAGGTGCTGCTCGGGAATGCCCACACCGGTGTCCTGCACCCGGAAGGCCACCACGGACCCGCCCCGCAGCACATCGCCGGGCACCTCGTCGTCCGGCGCGGGCTCGATCCGCAGCTCCACGCCGCCCCGCTCGGTGAACTTGACCGCGTTGGACAGCAGGTTGCGCAGCACCTGCCGCAGCCGCGAGTCGTCGGTGAGCAGGTCGGCCGGCGCGCCCGGCGCCGTCGTCACGGTGAAGTCCAGGCTCTTCTGCATCGTCATCGGCCGGAAGGTGGCCTCGACGTACTCGATGAGCCGGCGCAGCTCCACCCGCTCGGGGCTGACGTCCATCTTCCCGGCCTCGACCTTGGACAGGTCGAGGATGTCGTTGATCAGCTGCAGCAGGTCCGAACCGGCCGAGTGGATGATCTGCGCGTACTCGACCTGCTTCGGGCTGAGATTGCGCGAGGGGTTCTGGGCGAGCAACTGGGCCAGGATCAGCAGGCTGTTGAGCGGAGTGCGCAGCTCGTGGCTCATGTTCGCCAGGAACTCCGACTTGTACTTCGAGGCCAGCGACAGCTGCTGGGCGCGTGCCTCCAGCTCCTGCCGGGCCTGCTCGATCTGCAGGTTCTTCGCCTCGATGTCCCGGTTCTGCGCGGCCAGCAGCGCGGCCTTGTCCTCCAGTTCGGCGTTGGAGTGCTGGAGTTCCTCCTGCTGGGTCTGCAACTCCGCCGAGCGCTCCTGCAGTTCGGCGGTGAGCCGCTGCGACTCGACGAGCAGCTCGTCGGTGCGGGCGTTGGCCACGATGGTGTTGACGTTGACGCCGATGGTCTCCATCAGCTGGGTCAGGAAGTCCTGGTGGATCTGGGTGAACGGGGTCACCGACGCCAGCTCGATCACGCCGAGGACCTGGCCCTCGACCACGATGGGCAGCAGCACCAGCGTGGTCGGCACCACCTGCCCCAGCCCGGAGGAGATGGTGACGTAGTCCGGCGGCAGCTCGTCCACCGTGATGGTGCGGCGGCTGCGCGCGGCCTGGCCGACCAGGGTGCGGCCGAAGGCGATCCGGGTGGGCCGGCCGTCGTCGTCGGGGTAGCCGTAGGAACCGACGAGCCGCAGCTCGGGACCGTCGTCGCCGTCCTCCGCGAGGTAGAAGGCGCCGTACTGGGCCGACACCAGCGGCACCAGCTCGTCCATGATCAGCTCGGCGACCACGGGCAGGTCGCGGTGGCCCTGCATCAGGCCGGAGACCCGGGCGAGGTTGGTCTTGAGCCAGTCCTGCTCCTTGTTGGCCCGGGTGGTCTCGCGCAGGGACTCCACCATCGAGTTGATGTTGTCCTTGAGTTCGGCGACCTCGCCGGAGGCCTCCACGTTGACGGAGCGGGTCAGGTCGCCCTCGGCGACCGCGCTCGTGACCTCGGCGATCGCCCGGACCTGCCGGGTGAGGTTGCCCGCCAGCTCGTTGACGTTCTCCGTGAGCCGCTTCCAGGTGCCGGAGACGCCCTCGACCTCCGCCTGGCCGCCGAGGCGGCCCTCGGTGCCGACCTCGCGGGCGACGCGGGTGACCTCCTGGGCGAAGGCGGAGAGCTGGTCGACCATCGTGTTGATGGTCGTCTTCAGCTCGAGGATCTCGCCGCGGGCGTCGACGTCGATCTTCTTCGACAGGTCGCCGCGGGCCACGGCGGTCGTCACCAGCGCGATGTTGCGCACCTGACCGGTGAGGTTGTTCGCCATGGAGTTGACGTTGTCGGTGAGGTCCTTCCAGGTGCCCGCGACATGGGGCACGTGCGCCTGGCCGCCGAGGCGGCCCTCGGTGCCGACCTCGCGGGCGACGCGGGTGACCTCGTCGGCGAAGGCGGACAGCGTGTCGACCATGGTGTTGATGACGTCGGCCAGCGCCCCGACCTCCCCGGCCGCCTCGACCCTGATCCGCTGCGACAGGTCACCCCGGCCCACCGCGGAGGCGACCTGGGCGATGGAGCGGACCTGACCGGTCAGGTTGGACGCCATCACGTTGACGTTGTCGGTGAGGTCCTTCCAGGTGCCGGAGACGCCGCGCACCTGTGCCTGGCCGCCGAGGCGGCCCTCGGTGCCGACCTCGCGGGCGACGCGGGTGACCTCGTCGGCGAAGGCGGAGAGCTGGTCGACCATCGTGTTGATGGTGTTCTTGAGTTCGAGGATCTCGCCGCGGGCGTCCACGGTGATCTTCTGCGACAGATCGCCCTTGGCGACCGCCGTCGCCACCAGCGCGATGTTGCGGACCTGGCCGGTGAGGTTGCCCGCCATGAAGTTCACCGAGTGGGTGAGATCGCGCCAGGTGCCCTTCACGCCCTGCACGTCGGCCTGGCCGCCGAGGCGGCCCTCGGTGCCGACCTCGCGGGCGACGCGGGTGACCTCGTCGGCGAAGGCGGAGAGCTGGTCGACCATCGTGTTGATGGTGTTCTTGAGTTCGAGGATCTCGCCGCGGGCGTCCACGGTGATCTTCTGCGACAGATCGCCCTTGGCGACCGCCGTCGTCACCTGGGCGATGGAGCGGACCTGCGCGGTGAGGTTGCCCGCCATCGCGTTCACCGAGTCCGTCAGGTCGGCCCAGGTGCCCGAGACCCCCGGCACCTGCGCCTGGCCGCCCAGCGCCCCCTCGGTGCCGACCTCGCGGGCCACCCGGGTGACCTCGGAGGTGAACACCGACAGCTGGTCCACCATCCCGTTGAAGACCTTGGCGATGTCCCCCATGAGGCCGTCCGCGTCGTCCGGCAGCCGGGTGCCGAAGTCCCCGTCCCGTACGGCCGTCAGTCCCGCCAGGAGCCGCCTCAGCTCCTGATCCCCCGGTGCCACCTCGGTCCCCTCGGTGCTCTTGCTGGTCATGCGCACCCTCGTTCCGGCCAGAGTCAGAGCGCGTTTCCGCAGTTCACGGATGTGCGCGATGAGAAAATACGCCGAAGGCTAACCCAGATCGCGGGTGCGGAACAAAGCGTGGCGCCCTCGGGGGAGACGGTCCGGGAAAGTCCCGGGACGCGTGCATGCACCGGCCCCTGATGGGTACTCGGCCGGATTTCACGGGGGCGCGGAGCGGCGGGCCGCCGGTGCGCGCTTTTGGTCCATGCCTTTCGAATGCGCGCGCTCCAGACGGGTATTTGCTGCTGTGGAGCTGGGCGCCGCCCAGGGGATCCGTCGTCATCGGGGAGGCAAGGAGCAGTGTCCATCGACAGCATCTGGTCGTACGCGCCAGGCCTGGACCACGTCCAGGAGCAGGACCTCACGGACTACACCGTCGTCGCGAGCGACGGCACCATCGGCCATGTGGACCGGCAGGCCGACCACCACGGCATGCGGCACCTCGTCGTCGACACCGGCGTGTGGGTGTTCGGCCGCAGCGTCCTGGTGCCGGTCGGCGTCGTCACGGACGTCCACGCGGGGGAACGCCAGGTGACGTTGGACTGCACCAGGGCCGAGGTCAAGGAAGCGCCCCGGTTCCGGACCGACAGCGAGACCATGGACCCCGCCTACCTCACCGCGGTCGGCGACTACTATCACCGGCTGCCGCCGCGCGAGAGTCCCACCGGGTGAGCACCGCACGACAGACGCGTCCGGCCGACGGCACGGGGGTGCGCAGTGCCGCCGGCGCACGGGCGCACGCCGAGGCGACGGTGCGGGCGCGCTGGGACTCGGAGGGCCGCGCTCCGCACCCCCAGGACATGATCGACCTCTCGCTCGTCGTGTCGGAGCTGGTCACCAACGCCATCCGGCACGGCGCCGGACTGGCCGGCTTCGACGTGCGGACGACCGGGGAGGGGGTGCGGATCGACGTCCACGACCACAGCGACGTCATCCCCGAGGCAGCCCGCGGAACCGGCGCCCTGCCGGACGTGCACCGGGGCAGCGGCTACGGATGGCCCCTGGTGATCCGGCTGGCGCGGGACATCGACGTCCGCAGGCGTCCGGGCGGAGGCAAGACCGTCAGCGTGTTCGTCCCCCTGCGCGACGCGCCGCCCTAGCCTCACCAGGGCAGGAAGACGTGGATGTCCTTGCCCTGGTCGTCGCTGACGACGCTGACCTGATCGCACAGCGTGTGGATCAGGTGCCAGCCGATGCCCCCGCCGCCGCGGTGGGGGTGGAAGGGCCGCGGGGTCGGCTCGGTGGTGCTGGTGTCGTGCATCACCACGTGCACCCCGTCGAACGTCCTGCGCAGACGCAGCTGGAACGGGCCCGGCGCGTACTGCACCGCGTTGGCGGCCAGCTCCGTCACCACCAGGAGGATGTCGTCCCAGTGCTCCGGGGCCGACGGCGCCGACACACGGGCCAGGTCGAAGAGGAACTCCTCCGCGACCAGGCGTGCGTCCGTCACATCGTGCAGCTTCCCCGGGAAGCTGACGCTGCGGCTCGTGATGTCCTCGGCAGCCAGTGTCCTGTCCCTACGCGGCTCGCGTGCCATCTCGCCTTCCAGGCCCCGTCGTCGCGGGGCAGTCGTCGTTGCGTCTGCGCCCTCTCGAACTGTGGGTTCCCGCGCGGGCGGAGCCTACGCGCCCGCATGCCCGGGCCCGGCCGGTGACAAACCCGTCGCCGGCCGGCGGCGGACCCCCGCCTTCCCGGGCGGTCAGCGGAAGACGTCGTCCGAGTCGTCCCAGCCGTAGGACTCGTCCACGGCAGGCGTCCGCCCCGGACGCGTCCGCGACTGGTACATCGCGTCGATCTCCAGCGCGTGGTGCCGCACGATCGCGTCCCGGCGCAGCTTCATCGAAGGCGTCAGCAACCCGTTGGCGACGTCGAACGGTTCGGGCAGCACCCGGAACACCCGGATCGACTCCGAGCGCGACACACTGCTGTTGGCCGCGGCGACCGCCCGCGTGATCTCCTCCCGCAGCGCGTTCTCCTCCCGGGCCTCCCGGGCCGGCGTGTCGCCCGACAGGGACAGCGCCGCCCGCCAGTCGTCGAGGAACTCCGGGTCCAACGTGATCAGGGCGCCCACACACGGCCGGTTGTCGCCCACGACGACGGCCTGGTGGACCAGCGGGTGCATCCGCAGCCGCTGCTCCAGGGCCGTCGGCGCCACGCTCTTGCCGCTGCTCGTGACGATGACGTCCTTCTTGCGGCCGGTGATCGTGAGGTAGCCCTCGGCGTCCAGCCGTCCCAGATCGCCCGTGGCCAGCCAGCCGTCGCGCAGCACAGCCCGGGTGGCGGCCTCGTCGCCCACGTACCCCTGGAACACCGACGGCCCGCGCACCAGGATCTCCCCGTCGTCGGCCACCTGGATCTCGGTGCCCGGGAGCGCCTGCCCGACGGTGCCGGACTTCTCCCGCCCGAACGGCTGCATCGTCACCCCGCCGCTGGTCTCGGTGAGCCCGTAGCCGTCGTGGACGTAGACGCCGATCCCCTCGTAGAAGAGGGACAGGTCACGGCTGAGCGTCGAACCGCCCGAGGTGGCCCGCAGCACCCGGCCGCCCAGCGCGGCCCGCAGCCTGCGGTAGACCGTGCGCTCGTACAGGGCGTGCTGGAGCCGCAGGTCGAAGCCGGGCCCCGCACCGTGGCCCAGCCGCTGCCGCTCCAGCGCGGCGGCGAAGTCCCGCGCCGTGCCGGCCGCCCGCTCGAACAGGGCGCCGCGGCCCGACGACCGTGCCGCGCGCAGGAAGTTCTTGTAGATCTTCTCCAGCAGCGAGGGGACGGCGTACAGATAGGTGGGCCGGAAGGTGCGCAGGGCCGAGGACAGGGACTCCCCGCCGATGTCGGGTTCGTGTCCCATCAGCAGCCCGCCGCGCACGCACAGCACCTGGATCATCAGACCGTAGACGTGGGAGAAGGGCAGGAAGGCGAGGACGGCGGCCTGCTCGCCGGGGGACGCCGTGACGTGGCGCCAGCCCGCCAGCAGGGTGTCGCTCATGAAGGCCAGGCCGCGGTGGCTCAGCGCGCAGCCCATGGGGTGGCCGGACGTGCCGGAGGTGTAGGCGACGACGGCCGTGGAGTCCGGCAGGACGATGCGGCGCATCGAGTCGACCGTGGCCGCCGGGAGGAACGCGCCGCGCGCCACCAGCTGGTCCAGCGCGCCCGCGTCCAGTTGCCAGACGTGCCGCAGCCGTGGCAGCGCGGCGCACACGGACCCGACGGTCATCACGCCCTGTTCGTCCTCCACCAGCACGCCCACACAGCCGGAGTCCCGCAGGATCCACTCCACCTGTTCGCGCGAGGAGGTCGGGTAGACGGGGACGATCTCGGCGCCCACCGTCCACAGGGCGTGGCCCAGGAGGGTCCACTCGTAGCGGGTGCGCGCCATGATCGCCACCCGTGTGCCGGGCGAGATGCCGGACGCCACCAGGCCCTTGGCCAGGGCGACCACCTGGTCGCGGAACTCGAGGGCGGTGATCCGCTCCCAGCCGGCGGAGGCCGGACGGGCGCGGTGGGCGAGCATCGGCAGGCCGGGGCTCTCGGCCGCCGTCTCGAAGAGGCTGTCGGCGAGGCCGCCGGTCAGGGGCGGGGCGGAGCGGGGAGCGAGAGCGAGGTCGCGCATGCACTGCTCCTGACGTGTACGGGGTGTGACTCGGCCGGTGAGCACCGTCATCGGCGGTGCCTGAATGTAGCCGAGCGGGAGCGCCCCCGCGCCGGGATCGCGACAAGTGTGTCCGCACTGATGATCTCGGCGCTTTCGGGGGACCCGGACGGCATGAGCTACGTCAATCCAGATCCCGAACCGGAACGCACCACCGGCCTCGAACCGGGAGGCGGCGTGCCCCCGGGCGAGACCCCGCCCGCGGAGAGCAGCATGCCCGAGGCGGGCCCCCGGGAGACGCACAACCCGACCAAGGGCTGGGCCAAGGGCCCGCTGGCCGCGATCCTCGTCCTCGTGGTGCTGATCGCGGCGTTCTTCCTGGCCTACGCCCTCATCCTCATCCTCTGACGCCCCCTACCCGCGAGGAGCGGCCTCCGCACGGCCCGCCCCCTGGGTGTGCCGTACGCACTCCGTGACGACGTCCCGCAGACTCCCCGTGCGTTCCAGCAGGGCGCGCTGCACCTGCGCCCCGTTGCCGTCGCGCAACAGGCGTGCGCAGCCCTCGCGGGCGCGCTCCAGGTCGCCGGTGGCCTCCAGGGCCTCGGCGACGTGGTCGAGGAGGCCGCGGACGACCGCCTCGGCCGGCATGCGGCGCATGGTCTGCGGGTGGAGCAGTTCGCCCGTCAGCCCCGACCGGGCCGCCTGCCAGGCGGCCAGCCGGAGCAGGCTGACGCCCGGGTCCACCGGCGCCCGGCCGGCCCGCCACTCGCGGGCCGCGGTCTCCACCAGCCCGCGGACGAGGGTGGCGATCAGCGCCGCCGTCTCCGCGTGCAGACAGACGTCGGAGACGCGGATCTCCACCGTCGGGTACTGCTGGGACAGCCGGGCGTCGAAGTAGGCCATCTTCTCGTCGAGGATGACGCCGGTGGCCACCATGTCGGCGACCCGCCGGTGGTAGCGCTCGGCCGAGCCGAACGGCTCGGTCGGACCGGCCGAGGGCCAGCGCTGCCAGACCCGGCTGCGGTAGCTGCTGTAGCCCGTCTCCTTGCCCTGCCAGAACGGCGAGTTCGCGCTCAGCGCCGACAGCACCGACAGCCAGGGCCGCAGCCGGTCCACGACCCCGACGCCCTCCTCGTCGGACTCGACGGACACATGGACGTGGCAGCCCATGACGAGCTGTTCCCGGGTGGCGATGCCGTACTGCTCCTCCATCCACCGGTACCGCCGGTTGACGCCGATGGCCGGGCTCACCGGCAGCGGCGAGGTGGCGAGGGCGGCGACGGCGCAGCCGATCTCCCCCGCGTGCCCGGCGGCCTCCTCGCGGCAGCGGACGATCTCCGCGTGCAGGCTCTCCATCGAGGACTGCGGATGCGTGGCGAACTCCAGCATCTGCTCGTGCAGTTCCCTCTCGAAGACGTCCTGTTCCGCGCCGTCCCGGGCGGCGCGGGCGAGTACCGCCGCGGACATCGCCCGCGGTTCTCCGCTCTCCGGATCGACCAGGAGGAGCTCCTCCTCCACTCCGACGGTGCGCACCTGATGCCGCCCTTCCTTGACCTGCCGTGACGACGCCGAGAAGCCCTCGGTCGTACGACCCCGGATGCCCCGGCCGGAGCGTCGGACACCTGGCGGCGCCGCCGGACTCTCACGGGCCGGTCGGGGCCAGCCACATCGTCGCGAGCGGAGGCAGCGTGAGCCGGACGGTGCCGTCCTCGGGCTTGACCGGGTCCGGGTCGGTGACGTCCCCGCCGCCGTAGCGCGCGGCGTCGGTGTTGAGGACCTCCTGCCAGGCGATCACGTCGTCGCCGACGGCGAGCGGGTAGTCGTGCCGGACCACGGGGGAGAAGTTCGACACCGCGAGCAGCGGGGAGCCGTCGGCGTCGTACCGCAGGAACGCGAAGACGTTGTCGTCGACCGCGTCCACCGACACCCACCGGAAGCCGGACGGGTCGGTGTCGCGCCGCCACAGCGCCGGGGTGTCCCGGTACACGGTGTTGAGGTCGCGCACCAGGTCCCGCACCCCGCGGTGGTCGCCCGCGGAGTGGTACCCGTCGTCCAGCAGCCACCACTCCGGACCCTGCTTCTCGGACCACTCGGCGCCCTGGGCGAACTCCTGCCCCATGAACAGCAGCTGCTTGCCGGGGTGGGCCCACATGAATCCGAGGTAGGCACGGACGTTGGCGCGCCGCTGCCACCAGTCGCCCGGCATCTTCGACACCAGCGCCTGCTTGCCGTGCACCACCTCGTCGTGCGAGATGGGCAGCACGTAGTTCTCGCTGTAGGCGTACACCATCGCGAACGTCATCTCGTGGTGGTGGTACGTGCGGTGCACCGGCTCGCGGGAGACGTACTCCAGCGAGTCGTGCATCCAGCCCATGTTCCACTTCAGCCCGAACCCGAGCCCGCCGGTGTCGGTGGGCCGGGTCACCCCGCCCCACGCCGTGGACTCCTCCGCGATGGTCACCACCCCGGGGCAGCGCCGGTACACGGTCGCGTTCATCTCCTGCAGGAACGCCATCGCCGCCAGGTCCTCCCGGCCGCCGTACGCGTTCGGCTCCCAGCCGCCGTCCTCGCGCGAGTAGTCCAGGTAGAGCATCGAGGCGACCGCGTCCACCCGCAGCCCGTCGATGTGGAACTCCTGGCACCAGTACACGGCGTTCGCGACCAGGAAGTTGCGCACCTCGGTGCGGGCGTAGTCGAAGGTGTACGTCCCCCAGTCGGGGTGCTCCGCGCGCCGCGAGTCACCCGGCTCGTAGAGCGGCTCCCCGTCGAAGCGGGCCAGCGCCCAGTCGTCCTTCGGGAAGTGCGCCGGCACCCAGTCCATGATCACGCCGATGCCGGCCCGGTGCAGGGCGTCGACCAGGTACCGGAAGTCGTCCGGGGTGCCCAGGCGGGCGGTGGGCGCGTAGAACCCGGTGACCTGGTAACCCCAGGACGGCCCGAAGGGGTGCTCGGCGACCGGCATCAGCTCCACGTGGGTGAAGCCGAGGTCCTCGACGTACGCGGGCAGCTCCTCGGCGAGCTCGCGGTAGCCCAGCCCCGGCCGCCAGGACGGCAGGTGCACCTCGTACACCGAGAACGGCGCCTCGTGCACGGGCGTCGCCGCCCGCCGCGCGAACCAGTCGGCATCGCCCCACTCGTAGTGCGAGGCCGTCACCACGGACGCCGTGTTCGGCGGCGCCTCCGTGCGCCGCGCCATCGGGTCGGCCTTGAGGAACCGGTGGCCGTGGCGGGAGTGGATCTCGAACTTGTAGCAGGTGCCCTCGCCGACGCCGGGCAGGAACAGCTCCCACACCCCGGACGAGCCCAGCGAGCGCATCGGGAACGCCGTGCCGTCCCAGTGGGTGAAGTCGGCGGCGACCCGCACCCCTTGCGCGTTCGGCGCCCACACCGTGAAGCGGGTGCCGGCGACACCCTGGTGGGTCATGGGGTGCGCGCCGAGAGCGGTCCACAGCTCCTCGTGCCGGCCCTCGCCGATCAGATGCAGGTCGAACTCGCCGAGTGCGGGCAGGAACCGGTACGGGTCGTGCGTCGGCACCGCCTCCTCGTCGCCGTAGGCCACCGTCAGCGTGTACGCGGGGATCGCGTCCAGCGGCAGTACGCCGGAGAAGAGGCCGTCGCCCTCCGAGACGAGCGGGGTGCGCCCGCCGTCGACGATCACGCTCACCTCCCGTGCGAAGGGGCGCAGCGCCCGGAAGGCGATCCCGCCGGGCACCGGATGGGCGCCGAGCAGCGCGTGCGGATCGTGGTGGGCGCCCGCCAGCAGGCGCCCCCGGTCGGCCGGATCGAGGGCGGGTGCGGCGCCGGGGGGCGCGGCGGCGGACGGGACGGACCCGGCCGGCTCGGGAAGCGGGGTGTCACGCAGGGCCACGGCTTCAGTCTCCTCTCACGGCGAGGCGCTCGATCGCCGCCATGGGTACGGGCAGCCAGTCGGGTCGGTGCCGGGCCTCGTACAGCACCTCGTACACGGCACGGTCGGTCTCGTAGGCGCGGAGCAGACCGTGCTTCTTGCGCGGGTCCCAGCCGGCGCGGGCGGCGTAGCCCGCGCAGTAGGCCTCACGGCAGCGGCGCGCCCACTCCGGGCGCCAGGGGCGGCGCTGGCGGGCGGCGTAGTCGAAGGAGCGCAGCATCCCGGCGATGTCCCGCACGGGGGAGTGGGCGCTGCGCCGTTCGGAGAGCGGCCGGGACGGCTCGCCCTCGAAGTCGATGACGAACCACTCACGCCCCGCCCGCAGCACCTGCCCCAGGTGCAGGTCGCCGTGGATGCGCTGGGCGGGCGGCCCGGCGTCGCAGGTGGCCAGCGCGGCGAAGGCTGCCCGCAGCCCCGGCACGAACGGCTGGAGCGCGGGGACGGCGTGCGCCGCGGCGGTCAGCCGCTCGGTCATCGCCACCGCCGTCCGCCCGTTCTCGCCCGGCGCGCCGATGGGGAACGCCGAGGACAGCGCCAGGTGGACGTCCGCCGTGGCCCGGCCCAGCGCGTGCGACTGCGCGGTGAAGTCGTCATGGGCGGCGAGCGCGTCCAGGGCCAGCGTCCAGCCGTCGGAGGCGTTGCGCAGGTACGGCTGGAGCACGCCGAGCGTCGCCTTGAACGGATCCGTGGTGCGGAACCAGGCCACCGGGGCGGGCACCCGGTGACAGCCCTGCCGGGCCAGCGCCCCGGGCACCTCCAGGTCCGGGTTGACACCGGGCTGGATGCGCCGGAACACCTTCAGGATGTACTCGTCGCCGTACACCAGCGAGGAGTTGGACTGCTCGGCGGTCATCAGGCGCGGCACCAGTCCGGCGGGCACCTGCTGGGACCCGTCGCACTCGAAGCGCAACGGGCCCGCCGCGCCGGGACGACGCAGCCGTTCCAGGAACAGCTGGGCGGCGCGCGGGTCGTGCAGGGCGTCGTAGACCGTCAGCCCGGCCAGCCGGCCGTCCAGCACCCTGCCGATGAGCGCCTTGCCGAGCCGCGGCGAGGGATGTTCCCGTACACCCAGGAGGAGCTGGTAGCAGTCACCGGCCGGGGACGTGCCACCGGGAGCGGGCACGCCTCCGTGACCGGCGTGCACCAGTACGTGCAGACAGCCCGGGAACAGCTCCGTCATCGACAGCACACCGAGGTCGGTGACGGGCCGGTCCTTGCCGGCGAACCAGCGCTGCAGCGGCAGCCACTCGCGCAGCAGCCCGGTGAGCGATTCCGTGGGCTCGGCGGGCGCGGTTCGCGGCCGCAGGAACGCGGTCTTCGTCATGGTGACGCCTCCTCTCCCCGGCACACGCTCACAGTCGTCGGCCGATGCGGGACGCGACTCGGGTGAGCCGGAACCAGTAGAAGCCGTGGCCCCCGAGGGTCAGCAGGTAGGGCAGTTCGCCGACGGCCGGGAAGCGCACCCCGCCGAACAGTTCGACCGGGTGGCGTCCCTCGAAGGCGCTGAGGTCGAGCTCGGTGGGCTGGGCGAAGCGGGAGAAGTTGTTCACGCAGAGCACCAGGTCGTCCCCGTCCTCCCCGTTCGGGGGGGCCTCGCGCAGGAAGGCGAGGACGGCCGGGTTGGAGGAGGGCAGCTCGGTGTAGGAGCCGAGGCCGAAGGCCGGGTTCTGTTTGCGGATCTCGATCATCCGGCGGGTCCAGTGCAGCAGTGAGGAGGGGGAGGCCATGGAGGCCTCGACGTTGGTGACCTGGTAGCCGTAGACGGGGTCCATGATGGTCGGCAGGAACAGCCGGCCGGGATCGGAGGAGGAGAATCCGGCGTTGCGGTCGGGGGTCCACTGCATCGGGGTGCGGACGGCGTCGCGGTCGCCGAGCCAGATGTTGTCGCCCATGCCGATCTCGTCGCCGTAGTAGATGATCGGGCTGCCGGGCAGGGAGAGCAGCAGGGCGGTGAAGAGTTCGATCTGGTTGCGGTCGTTGTCCAGCAGGGGGGCGAGCCGGCGGCGGATGCCGATGTTGGCGCGCATGCGGGGGTCCTTGGCGTACTCCGCCCACATGTAGTCGCGTTCCTCGTCGGTGACCATCTCCAGGGTCAGCTCGTCGTGGTTGCGCAGGAAGATGCCCCACTGGCAGCCCGAGGGGATGGCCGGTGTCTTGGCGAGGATCTCGGAGACGGGGTAGCGCGACTCGCGGCGCACGGCCATGAAGATGCGCGGCATGACGGGGAAGTGGAACGCCATGTGGCACTCGTCGCCGCCGGCGGCGTAGTCGCCGAAGTAGTCGACGACGTCCTCCGGCCACTGGTTGGCCTCGGCCAGCAGCACGGTGTCGGGGTACTGCGTGTCGATCTCCTTGCGCACCCGCTTCAGGAACGCGTGCGTCTCCGGGAGGTTCTCGCAGTTGGTGCCCTCGGCCGCGTAGAGGTACGGCACCGCGTCGAGGCGGAAGCCGTCGATCCCCAGGTCCAGCCAGAAGCGCAGGGCCGCCAGGATCTCCTCCTGCACGCGCGGGTTCTCGTAGTTGAGGTCCGGCTGGTGGGAGAAGAAGCGGTGGAAGTAGTACCGGCCCCGCACCGGGTCGTACGTCCAGTTGGACGCCTCGGTGTCGACGAAGATGATCCGCGCGTCCGGATAGCCCTTGTCGTCGTCCGCCCACACGTAGAAGTCGCCGTAGGGGCCGTCGGGGTCCTTCCTCGACTCCTGGAACCACGGGTGCTGGTCGCTGGTGTGGTTCATGACGAAGTCGATGATCACGCGCATCCCGCGCTGGTGCGCCGCGTCGACGAACTCCACGAAGTCGGCGAGGTCGCCGAAGTCGGGGAGGACGGCGGTGTAGTCGGCGACGTCGTAACCGCCGTCGCGCAGGGGCGACTTGAAGAAGGGCGGCAGCCAGAGGCAGTCGACGCCCAGCCATTGCAGGTAGTCCAGTTTGGCGGTGAGGCCCTTCAGGTCGCCGATGCCGTCACCGTTGCTGTCCTGGAAGGAGCGGACGAGGACCTCGTAGAAGACGGCTCGTTTGAACCAGTCGGGGTCCCGGTCCTTGGCGGGGGTGTCCTCGAAGGTGTCCGGCACCGGCTCGTTCACGGTCATGACGTTCCTGGCCCTCCGTTTCGCTGTGCGGCGGGCGGTCTCGGTACGTGCAGGACATGCGCGGGAGCCCGCCCCGGCTCCAGCCGCACGTAGTTGGCCCTGCCCCAGTGGTAGGTCTCGCCGGTGAGCTCGTCGCGCACCGGTGCCGACTCGTGCCAGTCCAGGCCGAGGTGCGGCATGTCCAACGAGACCGTGGCCTCCTGGGTGTGGTGGGGGTCGAGGTTGGCGACCACGAGCACGACGTCGGAGCCGCTGCGCTTGCTGTACGCGATGACGGAGTCGTTGTCCGTCCGGTGGAAGCGGAGGTTCCTGAGCCGGTGGAGCGCGGGGTGTGCGCGCCGGATGGTGTTGAGCTTGGTGATCAGGGGGGTGATGGTGCGGCCCTGGTGTTCGGCGGTCTGCCAGTCGCGGGGTGTGAGCTGGTACTTCTCGCTGTCGAGGTACTCCTCGCTTCCCTCGCGCAGGGGGGTGTTCTCGCACAGTTCGTAGCCGCTGTAGATGCCCCAGGCGGGGGAGAGGGTGGCGGCCAGGACGGCGCGGACCTCGAAGGCGGGCCGGCCGCCGTGCTGGAGGTAGGCGTGCAGGATGTCGGGGGTGTTGGGGAAGAGGTTGGGCCGCATGTAGGAGGCGGCCTCCCCGGTCAGTTCGGTCAGGTACTCGGTCAGTTCCCGCTTGGTGGTGCGCCAGGTGAAGTAGGTGTAGGACTGCTGGAAGCCGATCTGGGCCAGGGTGTGCATCATCGCGGGGCGGGTGAAGGCCTCCGCCAGGAAGATCACGTCGGGGTCGGTGGCGTTGATCTCGCCGATCACCCGTTCCCAGAAGAGCACGGGTTTGGTGTGCGGGTTGTCGACCCGGAAGATCCGCACCCCGGTGGCCGTCCAGTGCCGCAGGATGCGGCACGTCTCGGCGACCAGGCCCTCGAAGTCGGCGTCGAAGGCGATGGGGTAGATGTCCTGGTACTTCTTGGGCGGGTTCTCGGCGTGGGCGATGGAGCCGTCGGGGCGGTGGTGGAACCACTCGGGGTGTTTGTGGACCCAGGGGTGGTCGGGGGAGCACTGCAGGGCGAAGTCGAGGGCCACCTCCAGGCCGAGGTCGCCGGCCCGGGCGACGAAGCGGGTGAAGTCCTCCAGGGTGCCCAGGTCGGGGTGGACGGCGTCGTGGCCGCCCTCGGGGGAGCCGATGGCCCAGGGCACGCCGACGTCGCCGGGGCCGGCGTCGAGGGTGTTGTTGGGGCCCTTGCGGTGGGTGGTGCCGATGGGGTGGATGGGCGGGAGGTAGACGACGTCGAAGCCCATCGCGGCGATCGCGGGCAGGCGGCGGGCGGCGGTGTCGAAGGTGCCGTGCGGGCGGGAGGGGGTGCCCTCGGAGCGGGGGAAGAACTCGTACCAGGCGCCGTACAGGGCCCGCTCGCGTTCCACCAGCAGCGGCAGCGGGTCGCTGCTGGTGACCAGCTCCCGCAGCGGATGCCGGGAAAGCACCGCATCCACCTCCGGCGTCAACGCCGCCGCCAGCCGGGTGGCGCAGGGCAGGGAGTCGTCGCGCAGGATCTCGGCCGCGGCGAGGACCAGGGCCTGTCCGTCCTCCCGCGGGACCCCGGCCGCCGCCCGCTCGTACAGGTCGGCGCCTTCCTCCAGCACCAGTCCGGTGTCGATGCCCGCCGGAACCTTGATGCCGGCGGTCCTGCGCCAGGTGGTCACGGGGTCGCCCCAGGCCTCGACGCGGTAGGTCCACCGGCCCGGGCTGTCCGCGACGACCTCCGCGCCCCACCGGTCACTGCCCGGCGCGAGCTCCCGCATCGGCGTGAACGGCCCCCGACGCCCCTCGGGATCCCTCAGCACCACATCGGCGGCCACCGCGTCGTGCCCCTCGCGGAACACGGTCGCCGTGACCTCGAACGCCTCGCCCACGACGGCCTTGGCCGGCCGCCGGCCGCAGTCGACGGCCGGCCGGACGTCCCTCACCGGGACACGGCCGACGCTCCGGGTCGTCTTCATGGGTGTGTGCACCTCCGCCGTGCTCGACGCCCGGGCGGACGCCCGGGCGTGGGACCAGACAGGGGCGGGAAGGTCACTGCCTTCCCGCCGGGGAGCGCCGCTCGACGGCCGGAGGCCGCCGTCGGACCGCGGCCGCCGGACGGGGCGTGTCGTTCTGTTCCCGCAGACGGGTGACGAGGGGGGTGCGCAGATACCGTTCGGCGGCGTCCGCCGCCTCCCGGGCGCAGCGCTTGCCCATCAGCCCGCAGAGGGTGTGGCCGGCGTCCTCGAAGGTGGCCCGCACCGTGTGATCGGCCGGGGCCGCCAGCATCACGCGTTCCCAGGCCCGGTACCGGCGCAACTGCCGGGCGACTTCGGCTTTGGCGGGTAGCAGCATGGCGCCGTTCACCTTTCCGGGGCTCGATTCGAGGCGCGTCGTCCCGACGGTCGGGCGGCGGCCGTGCGCGGAGCCGCACGGATCCGTAACGGCGATCGAGGTCTTCACACATGGTGCACGGGTGATGACGCATCGTCTTGTTGGCTTTTCAATCACTCGGGTGGTGCGCCGGGCCGCCTCCGCCCGGATGCCGCCCCGGGGGTCGCGGAGTGCGCTCGTGTTGCACGAACGGCCCAACCGCCCCACCCTGAAGGTGACTCAGAAGCGATACCCGCTCACGTTCCGTGTTCGGGGGCTCGCCCCGCGGGGGCGAGGAGGGACGAGAGCTTCGCGTGAGGAGCCAACGACCATGAAGACCGCAGTGCCCTGCTACTACCACCTCGACGTGGAAGTCAGCCCCGAGAGGGTGGGACAGGTCAGCCGCATACTGGCCGCCCACCTCCGGTTCTGGGACCTGGAGAACCTGATGGAGCCCGTCTGCGGCGGCGCCGAGATGCTGCTGCGGGCCATCGACGAGCACGCCGCCGACAAGAACACGTCGATCGAGATGTGGTGGAACGGCCAGCACCTCATCACCGCCATCGGGGACAACAACCGTGCCCTGCGTCCCGACCAGGAGCTGCGCGGCTGCCTCGAGCACATCGCGGCGAGCAGTGACGGCTGGGGCTGCTGCGCCACCGAGAACGGCAGCAAGGTCATCTGGTTCTCGCAGCGCGCCCGCGCCGGCGAACGCGTCCCGCTCGTGCCGACCGCGCCCGACCCGCGCGAGAGCGAAGGGCTGGACCTGCCCCGCGAGGTGAGCGTCGCCACGCTCACCGGGCGGGTGCGAACGCCGGGCGGCCTCCTGGAGGAGGCCCGGTGACCCGGCGACAGAACCGGAAAGGGGCGCCCGCCTGGAGCGGGCGCCCCTACCCGCTGGGTGCGTCCTACGACGGCGAGGGCACCAACTTCGCGCTCTTCAGCGAGGTCGCCGAACGCGTCGACCTGGTCCTGGCCGACGACGACGGCCGGCACACCACCGTGCGGCTCACCGAGGTCGACGGCTTCGTCTGGCACGGCTACCTCCCCGGCGTCGGCCCGGGGCAGCGCTACGGCTACCGGGTGCACGGTCCCTGGGCACCGACGGCCGGCGACCGCTGCAACCCGGCGAAACTCCTCCTCGACCCCTACGCCACCGCGGTGGACGGCCAGATCGACAACCACCCCTCGCTGTACGAGCGCGACCCGCACGGGCCCGACCGGGCCGACAGCGCCGGGCACACCGTGCTCGGCGTGGTCACCGATCCGGCCTTCGACTGGGGCGACGACACCCGGCCCGGCCGCCCCTACTCCGACACCGTGATCTACGAGGCCCACGTCAAGGGCCTCACCCGCACCCACCCCGACGTCCCCGCGGAACTCCGCGGCACCTACGCGGGACTGGCGCACCCCGCGGTGGTCGGACACCTCACCTCGCTGGGCGTCACCGCCGTGGAGCTGATGCCGGTCCACCAGTTCGTCCAGGACGGCGTGCTGCAGAGCCGGGGCCTGGCCAACTACTGGGGCTACAACACCATCGGCTTCTTCGCCCCGCACAACGCCTACGCCGCCCGCGGCACCCGCGGGCAGCAGGTCACCGAGTTCAAGGAGATGGTGAAGGCCCTGCACGCGGCCGGACTCGAGGTGATCCTCGACGTCGTCTACAACCACACCGCCGAGGGCAACCACCTGGGCCCCACCCTCTCCTTCCGGGGCATCGACAACTCCGCGTACTACCGCCTGGTGGACGGCGACTGGTCGCACTACTACGACACCACCGGCACCGGCAACAGCCTGCTGATGCGCCACCCCTACGTCCTCCAGCTGATCATGGACTCGCTCAGGTACTGGGTCACCGAGATGCACGTCGACGGCTTCCGCTTCGACCTCGCGGCCACCCTGGCCCGGCAGTTCCACGAAGTCGACCGGCTGTCGGCGTTCTTCGACCTCATCCAGCAGGACCCCGTGATCAGCCGCGTCAAGCTGATCGCCGAACCCTGGGACGTGGGCGAGGGCGGCTACCAGGTGGGCAACTTCCCCCCGCTGTGGTCGGAGTGGAACGGCCTGTACCGGGACGCCGTACGGGACTTCTGGCGCGGCGAGGAGCACATCCTCGGCGAGTTCGCCTCCCGGCTGACCGGCTCCTCCGACCTGTACGCGCACAACGGACGCCGCCCGCGCGCCAGCGTCAACTTCGTCACCGCGCACGACGGCTTCACCCTGTACGACCTCGTCTCGTACAACGACAAGCACAACGAGGCCAACGGGGAGGGCAACCGGGACGGCGAGAGCGCCAACCGCTCCTGGAACTGCGGCGCGGAGGGCCCCACCCGCGACCCGGCCGTGCTGGAGCTGCGCGCCCGCCAGCAGCGCAACTTCCTCGCCACCCTGCTGCTCTCCCAGGGCATCCCGATGCTCTCCCACGGCGACGAACTGGGCCGCACCCAGCGCGGCAACAACAACGCCTACTGCCAGGACAACGAGATCGGCTGGATCGACTGGCGGCTCACCGGCGAACAGCGCGAGCTGCTGGACTTCACCCGCGGGCTGATCTCCCTGCGCCTCGCCCACCCCGTGCTGCGCCGCCGTCGCTTCTTCCGGGGCGAGACCGTGCGCCACGCCGGCCAGCCGCTGCCCGACCTGGTGTGGCTGCTGCCGGACGGACGGGAGATGGGCGACGACGACTGGCGGCGCTCCGACGCCCACTCGGTCGGGGTGTTCCTCAACGGCGACGCCATCGCCGAACCCGGTCCGCGCGGCCGGCGCCTGGTCGACGACTCCTTCCTGCTGCTGCTCAACGGCCACTGGGAACCCGTCCGCTTCCGTCTGCCGGACGCCGCCTACGGGGAGCGCTGGACGGCCCTGATCGACACCGCCGACCCGGAGGGCACCCCCGACGAGGCGGAGCACAAGGCGGCCACCACCCTCACCGCGGGCCCCCGCAGCCTGGTCCTGCTGTCCCGCCCGTCCCGCACGGCCCGATGACCGGCGGGACGCACCCGGTGTCAGCGCCCGTGGCGTGACACCACCGTGAACTGGGCGCCCTCGTTGTCGCGGAGCACGGCCTCGTCGGCGCCCAGGGACAGGACGCTGCCGCCGTGCAGCTCGGCGGCGCGGGCGCAGGCGGCGACGTCCTGCACCGCGAAGTGCACCTGCCAGTGCGGCCGGACCGCCGGGTCGGGAGCCGCCTCCGCCGCCCCCGACTCGATCCGCGCCACCACGTCCCCTTCGCTGCGCAGCACCACTTCCTCGCCCTCGTACCGCACCTCGACACAGCCCGGCTTGTCGGACGCCCAGTCGAAGACCCCGCCGTAGAAGATCGCGGCGTCGAAGGCGTCACGGGTGTGCAGCCGGACGAACGCGAGCTGTGCGCGGCGCCAGGTGGGCCAGTCGCTGAACAGCTCGCCCTCCCAGACCCCGAACGTCGCCCCGTCCCGGTCGGCCAGCAGCGCCGCGCGCCCGGGGGGCAGGGAGATCGGGCCGACCGCCAGGGTGCCGCCGCGCTCCTGCACCCGCGCCGCGGCCTCGTCGGCGCTGCGCACCGCGAAGTACGGCGTCCACGCCACCGCCATCCGCCACATGCCGGCGACCCCGGCGACCCCGGCCACCGGCCGGCCCTCGGACAGGGCGATGCGGAACCGGTCGCCGAGGCGCACCGGACGCCACTCCCAGCCCAGCACGGCCCCGTAGAACTCCTCGGTCGTCTCTATGTCGCGGCTGGTCAGGCTCACCCAGCAGGGCGCCCCGAACACGGAGTGCGTCGAGACGACGTCCGTCGTGCCGGCGGGGGAGGGCATGTCGTGGTTCATGGCAGTCGCGTCCTGATCTCGTCGGCCCGGCAGCCACCCGGATGGCACCAGTGTCCGCCGGGACCCCTCCGGGCGCCTGCCGAGTACCCCGACGGCGGCACCGAAACGGAAGGCCCCGCCGCCTCCGGGCCACCCCGGTGGCGCAGGGCGGCCCCAGTGGTGACGATGGAGGGATCGGACACTGGGTGAAGGCACTCAAGCACTGTGCGAAGGCATCAGCAGAGCGGCACACCGGACCCGGAGGTGACCATGCCCACGGACGGAGGCGCGGACCGTATCCTCCAGCTGGAGGAAGAAGTGCAGCAGCTGAAGGACGCGGTCGTCTCGCACGCGGTGGTGGACCAGGCGATCGGCATGGTCGTCGCGCTCGGGCGGGTCTCGCCCGACCAGGGCTGGACCGTGCTGAAGGAGGTCTCCCAGCGCACGAACATCAAGCTGCGCACCGTGGCCGACCTGATCCTCGTCTGGGGGCGCACCGGGCTCCTGCCCGAGGAGGTGCGCGCCGTGCTGGAGGAGGTCCTGGACCGGCTCGGCCCCACCCAGATCCCGGGCGCGCCGCCGGAGGGCTGACGCGCCCGGCGGAGCCCGCCCCGCTCAGCCGGTCTCGGCGAGGAGTTCCTCGCGCAGCTGGGCGAAGCAGCCGCTGAGCAGCCGGGAGACGTGCATCTGCGAGATGCCGAGCTGCTCGGCGATGCCGCTCTGCGTCATCCCCCGGAAGAACCGCAGGTAGAGGATGAGCCGCTCGCGCTCCGGCAGCGCCTCCAGACAGGGTCGTACCGCCACCCGGTCGACGACGGTGTCGTAGGCCGGGTCCGGGCCGCCGATCGCGTCGCCCAGGGCGTAACCGTCGGTGCCCGGCA
Organism: Streptomyces sp. 12E; assembly: GCF_055633275.1. NCBI lineage: Bacteria > Bacillati > Actinomycetota > Actinomycetes > Kitasatosporales > Streptomycetaceae > Streptomyces > Streptomyces sp. 12E. The sequence goes on from NZ_JBVNCJ010000001.1 coordinate 6,788,246, forward strand.
TCTCCGCCTCCAGCGACAGTGCGGAGAAGCACTCCAGGGCCTCCATCCCGGTACGCACCTCGCTCTCGGACAAGCGGGTGTGCGCGGCGATCTCGGCGACCGTGGGGGAGCGGCCCGGAGTGGTCTGCGCCAGCTCCTTCGCCGCGTGCCGCACACGGTTGCGCAGGTCCTGTACCCGGCGCGGCACGTGCAGCGTCCACATGTGGTCGCGGAAGTGGCGCTTGATCTCACCGGTGACGGTCGGCACGGCGTACGCCTCGAAGGCGTTGCCGCGTGCCGGGTCGTAGTGGTCCACGGCCTTGACCAGGCCGAGAGCCGCCACCTGGTACAGATCCTCCAGGGCCTCACCGCGGCCCCGGAAACGGACGGCGATGCGCTCGGCCATGGGCAGCCAGGCCGTGACCAGCGCGTCGCGCAGCATCCTGCGCTCGGGCCCGTCGGGCAGCCGGGCCAGCCGTGCGAAGTCCCCGGCGGTGTCGGGGGCGTCGTCGTGGGGATGCTGCTTCCTGGGACTGACGGTACGCATCACGCGCACCTCCCTGAGCGGGGTGCCGGATGGACAGAAACCGTGGGAAGCGGCGGTTCGGACCACGACAGGACCGCGGCCCGCGAAGCGGCTCCCACGGACGTGCCTCCTGTCCGAAGCACTGAGAATCCCCTTCCCCGCGGCCCGTCATTCCAAAACTTTTCCCGGAATTCGGCGAGGGGAAATAGCCGGAGGGTGCACGGTGGGAAATCAAGTGCATTCGCGGCGTGAAATTCCCCGCGCCGGAGCGGGCGGCTTTGGGCCGGCCCGTCCCCGCCGTCGCGGACCTTCGGACGGTGCGCCGGTGATCATGGCGCCGGACGTGACGTACGGCACGCCCTCCCCGGCCCCGGCCGGCCGGCCGGGGGGATTCCTCCAGCGCAGCGCTTGATCGCCGGTCAGCCGGGGCGAACCGCCTGACCACGGCGCATTCCGCTCATTTGACAGTGTGCCGAGGCCGCGGATAGGAAGCATCGGACAGAAGTCGAGAGGTGCACTGTGTACGAGCCGAACGTGGTCGGGGACTGGCAGGAGTACGACGAGCATGCCGGTCTGCGGGTCCGCGTCCACCGTCTGGAATCCGGCGAACCGCCGAGGGGACGGGACGACGCCGCCGAAGGGCTGACGTACTTCAGTGTCCGCGTGACCGTGGAGAATCGCGGCGACCGGCCTTTCTGTATTCACGTGGAGGACGGTCAGATCGACGTACGGACCGGCCCCGACGGCGAGAGCGCGTTCATCGACTGGCGCAATTCGCAGTTCATCGAGGGCTTCGACGTCTACCCGCTGCGCCGTGCCACCGCCGTCCTCTACGCGGCCGGCCCCGAGGCGGCCCTGAGCCTCGTCGACGTCCAGGTCCAGCTGCGCGTCGACGAGGAGTGGGCCGGACGCCGGCTGTGGGCGGGCGGCGTCGGCGTGCACGAGGGGTCCGCGGGGGCGCCCGCGGGCACGGGCCGGGACAGCCTCGCCCAGCAGGTGAGCGTCTTCCTGCAGGAACAGGCGGAGGAAGGCACCGCCTGAGCGTCGCGTCAGTGCGGGATGCCGTCGATGATCTCTCGGGCGCCCTGGCGCAGCAGCGCCACGGCGACCGAGGTGCCGAGTGTGGCCGGGTCGAGCCGCCCCGCCCACTCGTGCGCGTTCAGCCGGGTCTTGCCGTCCGGGGTGAAGACACACGCCCGCAGGGACAGTTCACCGCCGCGGTCCACCCGTGCGTAGCCGGCGATCGGGCTGTTGCAGTGTCCCTGCAGCACATGCAGGAACATGCGTTCGGCGGTGGCCTCGCGACGGGTGTCCGGGTGGCCGAGGGCGCCGACCGCGTCGATCAGGTCGGTGTCGCCCTCACGGCACTGCAGCGCGAGGACGCCCGCGCCGATGGGCGGCATCATGGCCTCGGGGGAGAGCACCTCACTGATCACGTCGGTGCGGCCGATCCGTTCCAGGCCGGAGACCGCCAGCAGCAGGGCGTCCGCCTCCCCGGCCGCGAGCTTCTCCAGCCGCCGGTTGGCGTTGCCGCGCAGCGGTACGCACGTCAGGTGCGGGTGGGTGGCGGCCAGCTGGGCGACCCGGCGCACCGAGGAGGTGCCGATCCGGGCGCCGGGCGGGAGCTCGTCCAGGGTGAGGTTGTCCGGGTGGACGAGGGCGTCGCGGATGTCGTCCCGCTCCAGGAACGCGGCGAACACCGTGCCCGCGGGGAGCGGCCGGTCGGCGGGCACGTCCTTGACGCAGTGCACGGCGACGTCCGCCTCGCCGGCGAGCAGCGCGGCGTCCACCTCCTTGGTGAACGCGCCCTTGCCCTCCACCTTCGACAGATCGCCGAGCCACTTGTCCCCGGTCGTCCGCACGGGTACGACCTCGGTGCGCACTCCGGGACGGGCGGCGGCCAACTCGGCGCGGACCCGCTCCACTTGGGCGAGCGCCATGGGTGAGTCACGGGAGACGACACGGATCGGTCCGGGCAGCGGCATGCCGACACGATAGTCCCTCGGAGTCCCGCCCGTACCGGGGCGCCGAACGGCGCCCCGGCGTCAACGGGCCGTGTGCGCTCAGGCGTTCGGGTCGAAGGGGATGCCGGAGGGCTTGGCCGCGGCGAGGTGGGAGGCGAAGCTGCCGTCCTTCAGGCCGAAGTGGGCGCTGCCGAAGTCGTACGAGCTGAGCTTGTCCCGCAGTCCCGCCGGGTAGCCGTTCCAGCCGACCAGCGCCGGGTACTGCCATCTGCCCTCGTGGTTCTCCGGCGGCTCGTCGCCCGGCCCCGCGAGGCGGAAGCAGTGGGTGCCGATGCCGTCCTTGTGGTACACGATCTTCGGGTGCGTGCCGTCGAAGCGGACCGCCGAGCGGGCGTGGACCGTGAACGACCCGTGGCTGGACGTCGAGACGTACCGCACGGTGTCGTTCTGCACCCAGACCACGACGTGCTCCCAGTCGTGGCGGTGCCCCCCGAGGCCGGTGCCCGGCAGGGCCTGGTCCTTCTCGAAGTACAGTCCGTAGACGATCGCGCACCAGCCGTTGTTGCACAGGGCGCGGGAGTAGCCGTTGGTGTCGTCCAGGTCCGAGGCGTCACGGCAGTTGCCGTTGAGGGCGCCGGTCGGTTTGAGGCCGGTGTTGACGGAGCCGTCCGGGCCGATCGCCGCCGTGGGGTAGCAGCCGTCGGTGTCGTAGTCGTACGCGGGCTGGTACGTCCGCTCCAGGGCGTCCGCGTCGGCCGGCAGGGCGGGAGGGGGTGCGGCGAAGGCGGTGGCGGGGAAGGCGATGACGAGCGCGGCCGCGCCGGCCAGGCCGGTCAGCCATCTCCTGCGGTGCGTTCGGGACGTGCTCGACGGCACTGCGTCCTCCTCATGGTCCGGGCGCAGCCAACGGCTGTGGGGGAATGGGGAGTTCAGCATCCCGGTTGGTCGTATACATGCCAAGGGGATGCAGGTGTACCGCTGGTGAAGCGTGGCCTGACGCGCGTGGTGCCGGGCTCTCGGACCGTCCCGGATCGCCCTGTTTCATCCGCAACGTCTGCCGCCGTCCCTCGGGCGTGGGGCGGAGGGAGTGGACATGGGTGACTGGTCGAGTCACGCAATGAGATGGTGAAGTGCGGTACATGTCCGCACCTGGCGTTCCCGCTCCTCCGGAAGTGGCCGGGGGCGAGCGCGCGCTGCACCGCCTCACCCGCCTGAGCACAGGCGCGCGCCGGCACGAGCGGCTGACGGCGCCGGCGGGTGTGCCGCTGGACCGGGCCGCCGTCGCACTGCTGCGGCAGATGGCGGACACCGGGCCGACGCGGCCGGGGAGCCGGCCGCCCGGCTGGGCGTGGAGGCCCCGCACGTCACCCGCACGGTGCGGCAGCTGCAGAAGTCCGGTCGTGTCACCCGGGTCCCGGGCCCTGACGACCGCCGCGCCCAGCGCGTCGAGCTCGCCGGATCCGGCCGGGAGGCCTGCCGCTTCCGTGACCTCGCCGCCGAATTCGCCGCGGCCGACGTGCGGCCGGCGCGCGGCCGGCGGGCATCAGCGCGGACGCCGTCGAACGGCACTCCCTCGGCACGCCCCTGCTCTCCGACGCCGACGGCGCGGTCCGTGAGCGGTTCGGAGTGAAGCGGCGGGCCGCCCCGGCGCCGACGGAACGGGCCGCCTTCGTCATCGGCCGGGACCGCGCCGTCCTGGAGGTCGTGCGCAGCGAACTGCGGATGAACGCCCACGCGGACCGGGCGCTCGCCGCGCTCCGCGCGTAGCACGGCCCCGGGCGGACCGTCGCGGTTGATGCGGGGACGCAATGGGATGATCCTGGACGAATGGATGACGCCTCCGCCGCGATGGTCGTCGATGCCCGCGGCATCGTGACGGGGTGGAGCGAGGGCGCCCGGCGGCTGACCGGACACCCGGCCGAGGAGGCCGTGGGACGGGCCGTACGGGCGCTGCTCGCCGAGGACGCGCCGCCCGGCACCACGCCCCTCCCCTCGGGCCCGGTCACCCTGCGTCACCGCGACGGTCACCCCGTGCCGGCCCGGCTCACGGTCCGGCCGCTGCTGGGCGCCCGGGGCGCCCCGGCCGGGCACCTGATCACCGCCGAGCCGGCCGACTCGGCGCGGACCTCCCTGGCCGCGCGGGCGTTCCAGCAGGCGTCCCTGGCGATCTCGGTCGTCGGCCCCGACCAGCGCTACCTCCTGGTCAACGACACCGCCTGCCGGCTGCTGGGCGAGCCGCAGGAGAACCTCGTCGGACGGTCCTGCCTGGAACCCGTGGAGGACGAGTACACCCTCGGTCTGGACCGGCATCTGCGCCGGGTCGCCGAGACCGGCGAGGCCCTGCACTACGAGATGTACAGCCGGGCCCCCGCCCAGCCCCGCCCGCACGCCTGGAACATGGAGATGTGGCCGGTCGCCGGACCCTCCGGCGAGCCGGTGGGCACCGCCCTCGCGGCGTTCGACAACACCGAGCAGCACCGGGCCCGGCAGCGGCTGGCCCTGCTGAACGAGGCCGCGACCGCCATCGGCACCACCCTGGACGTCGTACGCACGGCCGAGGAGCTCGTGGCGCTCATGGTCCCGGCGGTCGCCGACTTCGCCGCCGTCGACCTGCACGACTGGGTCCTCGGCGTCGACGAACCCCCGGTCCGGCCGGACACCGGGGTCGTACTGCGCCGGGTGGCGCACGGCTCCGCCGCCGAGGGCGCCCCCGAGGCGGCGGTGCGCCTCGGCCAGACGGACGTCTACCCGTCCTCCTCCCCGCCCGCGCGGGCGCTGCGCGAGTGCAGGGCGGTGCTCGCCCGCGCCGGCGAGCCGGACTTCGACCGGTGGCTGGCCGGGCGCGGCGTCCCCGCGCGCCTGGCCGGCATCCACTCGCTGCTGGCCGTGCCGCTGCGCGCCCGCGGCACCGTCCTCGGCGTCGCGGTGGCCGTCCGCAGCCTCCACCCCGAGGGGTACGCCGTCGACGACGCCGTGCTCGCCGAGGAACTCGCCAGCCGCGCCGCCGTCTGCGTCGACAACGCCCGCCGCTTCGCCCGCGAACGCGCCACCGCGCTCACCCTCCAGCACAGCCTGCTGCCGAAGGGGCTGCCCGGACAGGCCGCCGTCGAGGTCGCCCACCGCTATCTGCCCTCCTCGTCGGCGGCCGGCATCGGCGGCGACTGGTTCGACGTGATCCCGCTGGCCGGCAGCCGGGTCGCCCTGGTCGTGGGCGACGTCGTCGGCCACGGCATCCCCTCCACGGCCACCATGGGCCGGCTGTGCACGGCCGTGCGCACCCTCGCCGACGTGGACCTCCCGCCCGACGAACTCCTCACCCACCTCGACGACCTGGTCATCCATCTCGCCGCCGACGACCGCGAGGACGTCGGCGAACTGGGCTCCACCTGCCTGTACGCCGTCTACGACCCCGTCTCCCGCCGCCTGGCCGTGGCCGCCGCCGGGCACCCCGCGCCCGCCCTCCTGCTGCCCGACGGGACGTGCCGGCTCATCCGAGTGAACGCGGGGCCCCCGCTGGGCGTCGGGGGGCTGCCGTTCGAGGCGACGGAGCTCCAGCTGCCCGAGGGCGCCGTCGTCGCCCTCTACACCGACGGTCTGATCGAGGACCGCGACCGTGACATCGACCGCGCCACCGACGCGCTGTGCCGCGCCCTGGAGGCGCCCGCCGACTCGCTGGAGTCCCTGTGCGACGGCGTGCTGAAGGACGTACTGCCCGAGGAGCCCGGCGACGACGTGGCGCTGCTCCTGGCCCGCACCCGGGCCCTGGGCGCCGATCAGGTCGCCACGAAGGACGTGCCGCCGGACCCCGGGGAGGTGGCCGCCGCCCGGGAGTGGGCCGGCGAACGGCTGGCCGCGTGGGGGCTGGACGAGATCGCCTTCGTCACCGAACTCGTCGTCAGCGAACTGGTCACCAACGCCATCCGGTACGGCGTGCCGCCCGTCCAGCTGCGGCTGATCCGCGACCGCACCCTCATCTGCGAGGTCGCCGACGCCAGCTCCACCTCACCGCATCTGCGCCGCGCCCACGCCTACGACGAGGGCGGCCGCGGACTGCTGCTGGTGGCCCAGCTCACCCAGCGCTGGGGCAGCCGCCAGACGGACGGCGGCAAGACGATCTGGGCGGAGCAGCCGCTGCCGCAGGAGTGATCCGCCGCTCCTTCCCGTACCCCACCGCCGCACGCACCGGCCCGGGCGCCCGGTCAGAACTCCTCGTGGACCTCCGGATCCCCGCCGATCCGCCGGTGGGCGCGGTCGGCGATCGTCCGCATCTGGGCGGCGTCCAGTTCGAAGCCGAAGACGTCGAGGTTCGCGCGCTGCCGCCCGGGATCGGACGACTTGGGGACGGGGAGCACGCCCAGCTGGACGTGCCAGCGCAGCACCGCCTGGGCCGGGGTGACCCCGTGCGCCTCGGCGACGGCGGCCACGGCCAGGTCGTCCAGGAGCGTCGAGCCGCGGCCGAGCGGGCTCCAGCTCTCGATCAGCACGCCCTTGCCGGCGTGGTACGCGCGCAGTTCCTCCTGCGGGAAGAAGGGGTGCAGCTCGATCTGGTTGACCGAGGGCAGCACCCCGGTCTCCTCCTCCAGCCGCTCGATGTGGGCGGGCGTGAAGTTGGAGACGCCGATCGACCGGACGAGCCCGTCCTCACGCAGCTTGACCATGGCCCTCCAGGATTCGGCGTACCGGTCGACGCGGGGGAGCGGCCAGTGGATCAGGTAGAGGTCGACGTACTCCAGGCCGAGCCGGGCGCGGGACTCCTCGAAGGAGGCGAGGGTCTCCTCGTAGCCGTGGTGCCGTCCCGGGAGCTTCGTCGTCACGACGACCTCCTCGCGCGGGACGCCGGACCGGGCCACGGCACGGCCGACGCCGTTCTCGTTGCGGTAGTTGGCCGCCGTGTCGACGAGGCGGTAGCCCGTCCGGAGGGCCTCGGCCACCGCCCGCTCCGCCTCGGCGTCGTCCATCGGCCAGGTGCCCAGGCCCAGGGCGGGGATCGTCGTGCCGTCGTTGAGGGTGTGGCTCGGGATGCCGCTCATCAGGGTGCCTTCCCGTGGACAGTGTCGTCCCCCCAGCCTCGGGGACGAGGGGCCGGTGATCAACCGGGCGGGTAGGGAGACCGGTGGGGACGGCCGACGGAGTGGGGAACGCATGACGACGCACGGGGACGGCACGGGGGAGGACACGACGGTGGAGGTGCGTCCGGTCGGCGTGGACGGCCGGCCCTCGCAGCCGGTCACCGGTACCGCCCCCGGCCGCTGGTAGCTCAGCCGAGGGGGATGACCACCTCGTCCTCGACCGGCGGGGCGACCTCCTGCGCGCGGTGGCCGGTGGCCGCGTGACAGCGCAGCCGGATCGCCTCCGGGCTCACGTCCAGCCGCAGGAAGCACTTGAAGAACGGCGGGCTGTAGGTGGCCGAACCCGGTGAGAACAGCGACGTGTAGGCCTTGCGCACGGGCAGTCGCAGCCGCTTGCGCCGGTCGGGCCGGCGTCCGGTGCCGAGCAGCCCGGCGACCAGCCGCATCCTGCGGGTGACCCGTGCCGGCGCGCCCGGGGCCCGGGTGGGCCCGATGCCGAGGCGTTCGGCGATCACGGCCATCGCCTCGGCATCGGTGAGGGCGAAGAAGCGGCGCAGCCGCAGCCGGCGCCCGTACAGGGCGCTGTAGAAGGCCAGGGAGTCGCCGCGCAGCGGATAGCAGCGGAAGTCCCGCTCGGTGACACCGGCGACGTCCACCCGGGGGATGGTGTGGGTGGCGTGGGTGAAGGCGCCGCCGCCGCCCGCCACCACGTACTGCAGGGTGCGCCCGTCCTCCAGCCGTACCGGGTAGCGCTGGTAGTTGTGGATGTCGCCGCCTATCGCGGCCACGTAGTGGTGGGCGGGGTCGCGGACGACGTCGTCGACGGTGCCGCCGCCCTCGATCGGGCACGGGTGGTGCTCGCCGTCCACGTACAGGGGCGAGCCCGTGACGAGGATCTTCGGGCGCGGGCCGCGGGAGACCTCCCGCAGCCACGCGCCCTGTTCGGCGTCGACGGTGCCCAGCAGTCCCGTGTCGATGCCGACGATCCGCACCGGACCGGCGTCGATCGCCCAGTACGGTCCCGGCTGCACCGCCTGCTGGGAGGGCGCGGACCGCATCGCGCGTGCCTCGTCCAGGCGCCCGCCGTCCCCGGCGCGCGGCCGGTGCCACAGCAGGGAGCGCAGCCGGGCCCGGCTGAGCGGGCGCGGCGCAGGACCGGGCGGCAGCGGCGGGGCGTCGCCGCAGAAGACCCGCATGAAGCCGCCGAGGTCCTCGTACCAGTCGTGGTTGCCCGGTATGGCGTAGACCGGTCCCCGGTAGTCCCGGTACGGGCGGAAGAACTTGTCGGCGTAGTCGTCGGCGCTGCCCACCGGGTAGATCACATCACTGGCGAGCACGGCGAAGGCGGTGTCCCGGCCCTCCTCCAGCAGCCCGGGCACCACCGCGTACTGGGGCTCGCCGCCCTCGCCGGTGTCGCCGACCACCAGGAACGAGAACCGGTCCGGATCGTCGCGCCGGATCACCTTGTCGGCGGGTGCGCCGGCCGCGGCCCGCTGGGCCACCCAGCGGGCGCGGGTGTCTCCCGTGGGATCGCCGAGCCAGGAGGCCAGCACCCCGTTGCGGGCGGCCCACAGCATTCTCGGGTCGAACCAGGAGATCTTCTCGGCCTTGTGCGGCATCAGCCGCCGGTAGGCACCGCGTTCGGCGGCGCCCCAGCCGGCGCCCTCGGCGGTATCGCGTGAGGATTCGGACACCGGTGCACCGTAACAACGGTGCGGGGGGCGGCCGGAGAGCGGGGTGCCGGTGAACCCCCTTTGCACGGGACCGAGTTGGGGGCAGTGGTCAGAAGGTGCGTGCCAACAGGTCGAGCAGCGCCGCCCAGTGACGCTCGTCCGCATCCTTGTCGTACGCGGCCGTGTCGGCCTGGGTGTAACCGTGCCCGGCCCCGGCGTACACCTCGCAGCGGTGCCGGACACCGGCGTCCGTCAGGGCCCGCTCCAGGCGTTCGATCTGCTCCGGGGGCAGCGAGCGGTCCCGGTCGGCGTGGCCGAAGTACACCTCGGCGGTGATCCGGCCGGCCACCAGGTGCGGACTGTCCGGCGCGTCCGTCGCCAGCCGGCCCCCGTGGAACCCGGCCACGGCGGCCACCCGGTCCGGGTAGGCGCCGGCGGTGCGCAGGGCCAGGGCCGCGCCCATGCAGTAGCCGGTCACCGCCACCGGGCCGCCGGCCGCCGCCGGGCACTCGGCGAGCCACCGCAGATACGCCCCGGCGTCCCGCATCGCCCGCTCGGGCGTCAGCGCCCGCATGGTCGGACGGAGCCGCCGGAAGATCCCCGGCCGTGCCCCCGCGTCGATGAACTCCGGCAGCTCGACCACCGGGGCGCGCCCGCGCCGGTGGAAGACGTTCGGCACCAGGACGGTGTGGCCGGCCCGCGCCAGCCGGTCGGCCATCTCCCGCAGCCGCGGACGCAGGCCGTAGGCGTCCATGAAGAACAGGACCGCGGGACGGGCGCCCCCCTCCACGGGGTGCGTCAGGTACGCGTCGACGGTCCCGTCCTCGGTGCGGATGTCGACGTCGGTTCCCCGTACGGCGGTCATCACCGGCCCCTTCCCCTCACCCGGATTCACTCGAACCGCGAGACGTCGCCGGCGCCCCTGCGCACGATCTCCGCCTCCCCGCCCGAGAAGTCGATCACCGTGGTCGGCTCGGTGCCGCAGTCGCCGGAGTCGAGCACCGCGTCCACCTGGTGGTCGAGCAGGTCCTTGATCTCCCAGCCCTGGGTCATCGGCTCGTCCTCGCCGGGCAGCAGCAGGGTGCTGGACAGGAGCGGCTCACCGAGTTCGGCCAGCAGGGCCTGGGTGACGACGTGGTCCGGGATGCGCACGCCGACCGTCTTCTTCTTGGGGTGCATCAGCATGCGCGGCACCTCCTTCGTCGCGGGCAGGATGAACGTGTAGCTGCCAGGGGTCGATGCCTTCACCGCGCGGAACACGTCGTTGTCGATCCGCACGAACTGGCCGAGCTGCGCGAAGTCCCGGCACATCAGGGTGAAGTGGTGCCGGTCGTCCAGCTTGCGGATCGTGCGGATCCGGTCGATGCCGGAGCGGCTGCCCAGACGGCAGCCGAGTGCGTAGCAGGAGTCAGTGGGGTACGCGACGAGGGCGTCGGAGCGGATGCTCTCTGCGACCTGCGCGATGGTGCGCGGCTGGGGGTTGTCGGGGTGCACGTCGAAGTACTTCGCCATTCACCGAGCTTATGCCGCCGGGGGGCCGAGGGCCGCACACGCCGTTCCGGGGCAGGGCGCGGACGCGCGGGGTGAGCCGCGCGCACGGGTGGGGTAACGTCCCCGGCCTGGGCCGGGAACGACGAGAGAACGAGGAGAAGACCGAGGTGGCAGGCCGTGGGGACGGAATCCGGCGGACGCCGGTGACGGCCGGGGAGCATCCGGCGTGGGAGCGGGAGCTGCTCGAACACCTGCGTCCGGGCGGGCGGGACATCGGCAGGGTCGTCGACTGGCTGGCCGCCGCCGCGCACGCGGAGGTGTCCCTCCAGGACGCCGTCGGCACGCCGCTCGCCGGTTCCCGGCTGTCGCTGGACGAGGCCCTCGTCGCCGACCTCGGCTCCGGCCGGATCGCCTCCGCCGCCTGGGAGGGGGAGGGGCGCCACGTGCGCCTGGTGAGGATCGGGCACCCCTGGGAGACCCGTGTGCTGGCCGTCTCCCGCGAGGCCCCCTTCGACCGGCACACCTCCGACGTCGTCACACACACCGCCCAGGTGATCGAACTCCTGCTGACCGCCCACGAGACCACCGCCGCCGGACACCGGCTGCGGCGGGCCGCCGCCGATCTGCGGCTGGCGATCCTGCAGCTGCTGATGGTCGAGGACACCGTCGCCGCCCGCCGGGTCGCCGCCGGGTTCTGGCCCGGCCTGCTCGACGCCGACACGGCCTGCGTCTACGTCGTCGAGTCCGCGCCCGCCCTGCGCGACCGGCTCGCCGAGGAGTGCCTGGACACCACGCGGGAGGAGGCGCTGGTCGTGCGCTGCCCGGCGATGGACGGGCACGTGATCGTCGTCAGTCCCCGCGAGACCACCGCCGGCGAGCTGCGGTCGCTGGTCGAACGGCACCCGGACACCTTCCTCGGCGGCAGTGTGTGGCAGAGCCTCGCCCGCACCGCCACCGCGTACGGGCAGGCCGTCAGCGCCCTGGCGGTGGCGCGCTTCCGCGCCGACAAGACGGCCGTGTACGCCGAACGCACCCACCCGGAGCGGCTGATGGACCCCGCCGCACTGCGCGGCTGGGCGGCCCGGGTGCTGCGCCCGCTGGACGCGCTGCCGCACCACACCCGCGCCGAGCTCCTCGCCACCACCCGCCTGGGCCTGGAGTTCACCGCCGTCAGCGCGGCCAAGGTCCTCGGAGTCAGCCGCAACACCGTGCGGGCCCGCATGGAACGCGTGGAGACCATGCTCGGCGTCGACTTCGACGACGTCACCGTCCGGGCCGTGGTGCACCTGGCGCTCCAGACCCAGATCAACCTTCTGGACGGACAGACGGACGGCGACGGCACGGCGCCCTTCCCGGGCCTCGCCGACCTGCTGGGCGGCCCCGCCCTCGGCGGCTGGGCGCGGGAGCTGCTGGGGCGGCTGGAGGGGGACGCCCGGAACGTGCGCCGGACCCTGTGCGCCTGGATCGCCGCCGGCGGCAACGCCGAGCGGGCCGCGCAGAGCCTGGGCGTGCACGCCCAGACCGTGCGCGAGCACGTGCGCAGCGCCGAACCGGTCCTGGAACGCCAGTTGCTGGCCGCCGGGGCCGACCTGTACGAGGTCGTGCTGGCCCATCTGGCGGTGGGCGACCTGGAGCAGCCGGTCCTCGCGGGCGGGTGAACCGGGCCTTTCGGACTCAGTTGTGCACGGATGAGCCCTCCGGCGGCCGCAGCGGGCACCGACGCGGTACACAGACCCGCCCCGCTGCGCATAGTTTCGGCACAGCGCGGGGGCGCGACCGGAACGGGGGACCGGTCGCGCCCCGCCCTTTCGTCGCTGTGTGCCTCCGGCGGTGACGGGTACCCGTCCGCCGCTGTGGAGGCCCCCGCCCCGGCACGCCGGGGCGGACGGGCCCGTGACGAGCACCGCGACGAGGAGATCCGGATGACCAGTGAGACGGAGACCGGTGGCGCCACCGGCACGCAGGACAAGGACTACAACCTGATCTGGTACGTCGAGGCGTGCCTGAGCAACGCACTGCGCCTGGAGGGCTACATCCAGGACGCCGAACGCGCCAAGGACACCGAGGTCGCCGACCTGTTCCGCAAGGCCCAGGCGGACAGCCGCAAGGGCGCGGAACTCGGCAAGGAGCTGCTGCGCGCACGCCTGAACGGCGGCTGAGCACACCGCTGTGCCGGACTCGGCCGCCGCGCACCGCCGCGGCGGCCGGGCCCGTGCCGTCGCGGACCGCATCCCGCGCACGGTCTGACGCAACCGGCGGCTCCCCGAGTCGCCGACCGCGGTGATGCGCGGCAGCATGACCCTCGTACGCGCCACCGCGGGGGGTCGAGCAGTTCAAGGAGCCCACGATCATGACGGACGTTTCGAGCCGGGGCCCCGCTCCGGGCGACGACCGAAAGGTACTCACCAACCGGCAGGGCCATCCGGTCTACGACAACCAGAACCAGCGGACCGTCGGCTCCCGCGGCCCGGCCACGCTGGAGAACTACCAGTTCCTGGAGAAGATCAGCCACTTCGACCGGGAACGCATCCCCGAACGCGTGGTGCACGCCCGCGGCGTCACCGCGTACGGCTACTTCGAGGCGTACGGGAAGTGGGGCGACGAACCGGTCTCCCGCTACACCCGCGCCAAGCTCTTCCAGGAGGAGGGCAAGCGCACCGACGTGGCCGTCCGCTTCTCCACCGTCATCGGCGGACGCGACTCCTCCGAGGCCGCCCGCGACCCCCGCGGCTTCGCGGTGAAGTTCTACACCGAGGACGGCAACTGGGACCTCGTCGGCAACAACCTGGGCGTCTTCTTCATCCGGGACGCGATCAAGTTCCCGGACGTCATCCACGCCCTCAAGCCCGACCCGGTCACCTTCGAGCAGCAGCCGCGCCGCATCTTCGACTTCATGTCGCAGACGCCCGAGTGCATGCACATGCTGGTCAACCTGTTCAGCCCGCGTGGCATCCCGGCGGACTACCGCCACATGCAGGGCTTCGGCGTGAACACCTACAAGTGGGTCGACGCCAAGGGCGACACCAAGCTGGTCAAGTACCACTGGATGCCCAAGCAGGGCGTGCGCAGCATGACCGTCGAGGACGCGGCGAACGTCCAGGCCGAGGCGCTCGGCCACGCCACCAAGGACCTGTACGAGGCGGTGGAACGCGGCGAGTACCCGGAGTGGGAACTGCTGGTCCAGATGATGGACGACCACGACCACCCGGAACTGGACTTCGACCCGCTGGACGACACCAAGACCTGGCCGGAGCAGGACTTCCCGCCGAAGCCGGTGGGCCGGATGGTGCTGAACCGGATGCCGGACAACTTCTTCGCCGAGAACGAGCAGATCTCCTTCGGCACCGGCGTCCTCGTCGACGGTCTGGACTTCTCCGACGACAAGATGCTCGTCGGCCGGACCTTCTCCTACAGCGACACCCAGCGCCACCGGGTCGGCCCGAACTACCTGCAGCTGCCCGTCAACCAGGCCAAGCACGCCGACGTGCGCACCAACCAGCGCGACGGCCAGATGGCGTACTTCCAGGACAACGGCGGGGAGAACCCGCACGTCAACTACGAGCCGTCGATCACCGGCGGTCTGCGCGAGGCCCAGTACCCGACGCACGACGACCAGGGCCCCGAGATCGTGGGCCGGCTTACCCGCAAGCGCATCGAGCGCACCAACGACTACCTCCAGGCGGGCCAGCGGTACTGCCTGATGGAGGACTGGGAGCGCGACGACCTGGTGAAGAACTTCGTCACCCTGATCTCCCAGTGCGACCGGGAGGTGCAGGAGCGCATGGTGTGGCACTTCCTGCTGGTCGAGAACGACCTCGGCCGCAGGGTCGGCGAGGGCCTCGGGATCATGCCGGAGGACGTCGCCCACCTCGAGCCCCTGGCGAGCCAGGACCTCACCGACGAGGACCGCAAGCGGCTGGCCAACCTCGGTGACAACCCGCCGCGCGACGTGGAGGGACTCACCATGACCCACTGCGTCCCCGACGAACGGCACGTGGTGACCCGCTAGAGACGGACCGCCGACCGCGCCACCGCGAGCGCCTGCTCGGCGTAGCCGCGTCCGAACAGCACGGCGTGCACCAGCAGCGGGAACAGCTGGTGCACGCCGACGCGTGTTCGCCACCCGTCGGCGAGCGGCGCCGCCTCCCGGTAGCCGTCCAGCACCGCGTCCAGCCGGGGACAGCCGAAGAGGGCGAGCATCGCCAGATCGGTCTCCCGGTGCCCGCCGTGGGCGGCCGGATCGATCAGCCGGACGTGTCCGTCGGCGCCCCACAGAACGTTGCCGTTCCACAGGTCGCCGTGCAGCCGCGCGGGCGGCTCGGCGGGCCCGGCGAGTTCCGGCAGCCGCTCGCAGACCCGCTCGACGACGCCCGCCTCACCGGTGGTGACGGTGCCGTCGTCGACCGCCCGGCGTAGATACGGCAGGACCCGGTGCGCGGCGTACCAGCCGGGCCAGTCGTCGCCGGTGACGTTGCGCATCGGGGCGAGCCCGATGAACGCCTCCACCGGGCCGCCCGGCGGCGGCGCCCCGAAGGCCGGCGCGCCGGCCGCGTGCAGCGCGGCCAGCTCCCGCCCGAACCGCAGCGCCGCCCCCCGCCCGGGCGGGCCCTGCGCCACCCGGTCGACGACCAGCCGGTGCGCGTCGTGACCGTGCACCGCCGCTACCCGCACCGCCCCGGCCTCGGCCAGCCAGCGCAGCCCCGCCGCCTCGGCGCGCGCGGCCTCCGCTCCCGCGGTGCTCTTGACGACCACCACCCGGCCGTCGTCGAGGGCGACCTCGGCGAGTGAGGCGGACAGCGGACGCACACCGGTCACCGCCCGCCCGGTGAACCGGGCCGCCACGGCCCCCGGACCGTCACCGTCCCGGGCGGACGGACCGGGAGGGAGGCTCATGGGCGGACTCCTCACGTGCGGGTGCGCGGGCGAGCGGGGGTGCCCAGGATACGAGCCCCGCGCACGCCCGCGTTCGCCGTCGGCCGGTCACGCGGGACGGTGAAATCCCGGCCGCCGCCGATCGAAGGAAACCGCGCCGGGGGAGCACTCGGAGCATGACGAGTTCATCGTTCCAGCGCACCCTCACCCTGCCCGCCACGCTGTGCGAACAGGCCGCACAGCATCTGGAGCAGGCCGCCCGGCGGACCGTCGACGGCGCCGGGATCCCGCTGAAGGCGTTCCGCGCGGCCGCCGACAGCGACTACACCCTCCCGGTGTCCGTGGTGGAACAGGCGGCCGGCTGCCTGCTGGTCCTGGCCACGGAGACCGCCCAGACCGTACGCCCCTCGGTCCTGCGCACCACCATCGGCGTCGCCCTGTGCCTGCGCGACGCCGTGCAGGCCGTCCACCGGCCCGTCCTCACCACCCGCTTCTGGTGAGGGCGCGCCGAATGGTCCCCGCCAGGCGGGGAACCCGGCGCACCTCCACCGACCCACATCTCCAGGAGAAGGCATGAGTCTGTTGCGCGTCCTCGGCCGGCCGATGCTGGCGTCGATGTTCGTCGCGGGCGGACTGGATTCCGTCCGCAGCCCCCAGAACGTCGCCCCGGCCGCCGAGTCCGTCGTCAAGCCCGTCACCGATCGCATCGCGGTGCTGCCGGACCGCACCGAGGACGCCGTACGCCTCAGCGGCGCCGTCCAGGTCGTGGGCGGGCTGCTGCTGGCCACGGGGCGCCTGTCCCGTCCGGCGGCGCTCGCCCTCGCCGTCACGCTCGTGCCCACGACGCTGGCCGCCCACCGCTTCTGGGAGGAGGAGGAACCCGGTCAGCGCATGCAGCAGCGCATCCACTTCCTGAAGAACCTGTCCATGCTCGGCGGTCTGCTGATCGCCGCCGACGACACCGGCGCCGCCCCCTCGCTGCTCTGGCGGAGCCGGCACGCCGCCCATGACCTGCGCCGCGACGCCCACCTCGTACGCCGCTCCGTCCGGGCCGGGGCCGGCCCCGCCGCGGCGGCCGGCCGGGTCAGGGCCAGGCTGTCCCGCTGATCCGCAGGGCCGCGTTAGCTCCCCGGGGACGGGGGGACCCGTCGGCGGGTGGACCCGGCCGGGTGCCACCACGAACCGGAGGTGAAGGACATGGGACACGGAGGCGACGTCATCGACGAGCTGGTGACCGATCACCGGGAGGTCGAGGAGCTCTTCGGCAGGATCGAGGCGCTGCCGCCCGGCCACAAGGACCGCAAGGTGTACGCCGACCAGGCCACCATCGAGCTGGTCCGGCACTCGGTGGCCGAGGAGGCGTACCTCTACCCGGCCGTGCGGGAACACGTGGAGAACGGGGACGCGCTGGCCGACCGTGAGCTCGAGGACCACGCCACGGCCGAGCGGACGATGAAGGACCTGGAGGGCTGCGACGCGGGCGATCCCGAGTTCGACCGGCTCATCGGCGCGCTGATGAGCGAGATCCGCGAACACATCGCCGACGAGGAGCAGAACCTGTTCCCGATGCTGCGCGCCTCCTGCACCCCGGAGCAGCTCGACCGGCTCGGCGACAAGGTCCGGCAGGCGAAGAAGACGGCCCCGACCCGGCCGCACCCGGCCGCCCCGGACAAGCCCCCGGCGAACAAGCTGCTGGCACCGGGCGCGGGGATGGTGGACCGGATCCGCGACGCGCTGAGCGGACGCGGGAAGCACGACTGACCCGGGAGCCGGCAAGGGCATACGAGGACGGGGGAGGGCCCGGCGCCCAGGCGCCGGGCCCTCCCCCGTCCCTGCCCGTCCCCGGTCGCTGTGAGCAACCGCACTCACGGCCCAAGTCCCCTCCCGTACCGCCCCTTTGACGCCCGCACCCCCGTGATCCCCGGCCACTCGGAAACGACTCGGCCGTCCCTTCTGCCACGATGGGCCGCGCCCTGTCCGGGTGACGGGAGCCGCCGCGCAGCGCAGCCGGCGTTCTGCCTCCCGCACCCCTCCGCTGAGTCCTCCGACTCGTCCTTCCGAGTGGCGCCCCTGTGTCTTCCCCGCCCGCCCCCGCCCAGCCCGAGTCCCGCTCGCCCTGGCGTTCCCTGCGGCACCGCAGCATGCGCTGGTGGTCCGTCGCGAACTTCGTGTCCAACGCCGGTACGTGGATGCAGCTCACGGTGCAGAACCTGCTGGTCCTGCAGATCACCGGGTCCGCCGCGGCCACCGGCCTGTCCATGTCCGTGCAGGCCGCCCCGGCCCTGCTCATGAGCGTCCTCGGCGGCGCGGCGGTCGACCGCTGGCCGCGGAAGCTGACGGCCGCCGTCAGCCAGGCGCTGCTGGCCCTGATCGCGTTCACCACGGCCACCCTGGTGGCGCTCGGCCGGCTCGACATGACGTCCCTGATGGTGCTGGCCGCCGTCACCGGCGTCGTCGCCACCGTCGACAACCCGGCGTGCGCCCTGCTGGGCAACGACCTGGTCCCCGCCGAGGACGTGCCCTCCGCCATCGGCGTGGGCGCGCTGGTGTTCAACGCGGGCCGGCTCGCGGGCGCCGCGCTCGCCGGCGTGACCGTCGGGTTCCTCGGCACGGCCGCCGCCTACTTCGCCAACGGTTTCTCCTTCCTGTTCGTGACCGCGGTCATCCCGTTCCTGCGCCCGGCGGCGGGAGCGGTCCGGCACGTCGCCGAGAAGGGCGCGCGTCCGGGCAGCGCCATGACCGTCCGCGAGGGGCTCGCCTTCTTCGTCCGCCGGCCCCGACTGCTCGCGCTCGCCGGGGTGACCGGTGTCAGCGCGGTCTTCGGCCGCAACTACGGGCTCACGCTCGCCGTCCTGGTCACCGGGCCGCTCGCGGGCGGCGCCGGGGCGTTCGGCACGGTGTCCACCGTCCTCGCGGTCGGCGGCATCCTCGGCGCGGTGCTCGGCGCGCGGCTGCGCCGACCCTCCGTGCGGCTGGTCGGGGCCCTCGCGGCGACGGGTGCGCTGCTGCAGGTGGTGGCGGGGATGTCCCCGTCGCTGGCCGTGCTGCTCGTGCTGGTGCTGCCCATGGCCGTCGTCGAGTCCGTCTCCGACACCGCCGGGACGGCCGTCCTGCAGACCGACCCGCCCGCCCACCTGCGCGGACGCGTGCTCGGCGTCTGGGGCAGCGTCGGCACCGTGTGGAGCCTGGGCGGTCCGCCCGCCCTGGGCCTCCTGATGGAACTCGCCGGCCCCCGCGGCGCCCTGATCACCGGCGGCCTGATCATCGCCGTGTCGATCACGGCCGGCCACCTCCTCCACACCCGCCGCACCACGGCCTCGCCCGTCCTCCAGCGGGCCACCCTGGAGACAGCGGCGTGACTCCCGGCCCGTCCGGCGCTCGAGGACGAGGCCCGCAGGGCCGACAGGGGGGTCCGGGAAGGGGCGGCGGGGGCGAGGAGACCTCCCCGCCCCGCCCCCGGGCTCACCCGTCCGACGCCCGCAGGGCCACCGCCGCCGCCTCGGCCGCCCGCCGGGCCAGCGCGGTCGTGGACCGCCCGTCCAGATACGGCAGCACCACCGCCTGTCCGCCCCAGGACCGCAACACCTCCGCCTCCGGCAACTCCTGCACGGAGTAGTCCCCGCCCTTCACCCACACGTCGGGCCGCAACCGCCCCAGCACCGCCTCGGGCGTGTCCTCCTCGAAGACCACCACAGCGTCCACGCTCCCCAGCGCCGCCAGCACCCTCATCCGGTCCGCCACCGGCGTCAGCGGCCGCCCCGTCCCCTTCCGGCGCGTGACCGACGCATCGGAGTTCAGGCACACGATCAGACAGTCGCCGACCCGCCGCGCGCTCTCCAGCAGCCCGACGTGCCCCGCGTGCACCAGATCGAAGCAGCCCCCCGTGGCGACCACCGTCCCCCCACGCGCCCGCACCCTCTCCGCCAGCTCGAACGCGTCGGCGGCCGGATCGTGCGCGGGGCCCGGCACGGCCGGCGCGTGCCACAGGTCCGGATTCCCCGCCCCGCCCGCCGCGACGAACGCCGCCGCGTCGGCGACCGCCCGCTGCAGCGCCTCCTCCGGCAGCAGCCCGTCGGCCAGCGCCGCGACCGTCGTCGCCGCGAAGCAGTCGCCCGCGCCGCACGGGTCCCCGTCCGCCCGGAACGGCGCCGGGATCAGCATCGGCGTCCCCCCGCCGGGCCGGGTCAGCAGCACCCCGCGGTCCCCGAGCGTCACCGCGACCCCCGCCGCCCGCCAGCGCTCCGCCAGCACCGCCCCGCGCTCGGCGAAGGCGCCCAGCGACGCGCCGGACACCCCCGGCGTGTCCGCGCACAGGGCGACCGCCTCCGCCGCGTTGGGCGTGACGAGGCGCGCCCCCGGCACCGGGGAGTCCCCCTTGGGATGCGGGTCCCACACCAGGGGCGTGCGCCGCGCCGCGTCCGCCAGATGCGGGCGCACGGCCCCCGCGGTGTGCCGTCCGTAGTCCGCGACGAGGACGGCGTGCGCGCCCGCGAGCGCCTCGCGCACCGCGTCGTCCGGCTCGCCCGGCGTCCCGCCGCCCCGGTCGATGCGGACCACGGGCCGTCCGCCCGCCAGCACCCGCGTCTTCACCGGCAGCGTGCCGTGCAGCGGCAGCTCGAGGAGCCGGACCCGGCCGTCGAGCTCCCGGCGCACGGCCTCGCTGGCCGGGTCGTCGCCGAGCGCGGTCACCAGCACCACGTCCCGGCCGCCGCGGGCCGCGAGCGCGGCGGCCAGCCCGGCCCCGCCCGGATGCCGGCGGTCACCGGTGACGTCGACGACCGGGGCGGGCGCGTCCGGGGCCAGCCGGGTCGCGACCCCTTCGATGTCCTCGTCGAGCAGGACGTCCCCCACGACCACCAGCGGCTTCGGACCGGTCATGACACCCTCCCGGGGACGGCCGCCGCACTCCGTGCGAGGGGCGCGGCCACGGCGGCGTCGAAACACTCGCAGAGCAGGTGCACGGCGACCAGATGCGTCTCCTGGACGGTCGCGGTGCTGCCCGCCGCCACGCACAGCGCCTCGTCCGCGGCCTCCGCCAGCGGGTTCGGGCCGGGTCCGGTGAGCGCCCAGACCCGCAGCCCGGCCTGCCGGGCGGTCACCGCCGCCGCGATCAGATTGGCGCTGCGGCCCGAGGTGGACAGCAGCATCAGCACGTCGCCGGGACGCCCGTGGGCGGTCACCTGGCGGGCGTAGACGTGGTCGAAGCCGTAGTCGTTGCCGATGGCGGTGACGCTGGAGGTCTCCGCGTGCAGGGCGAGCGCCGAGTAGGCGCGCCGCTCCCTGCGGTAGCGGCCGACCAGTTCGGCGGTCAGGTGCTGGGCCTGGGCGGCGCTGCCGCCGTTGCCGGCGGCCAGCAGCCGTCCGCCGTCGGTGAGGACGGCGGCGAGGCGTCCGCCCCAGTCCGCGATCCGGGGCAGGCCGCCCCGGCAGAGGCCGTCGAGGGCCTCCTGGAGCGACCGGCAGTGCAGCCGGGCGGCGTCGAGCGAGGGATGTTCGGTCATGGTGTTCCGGGCGCACCGCCTCGTCGGCGGCGAGGCCCGCACCTCCTTCCAGCAGCGGACGCCGGCGGTCAGCCGGTCCCGGTCGTGGCGGGCTCGGCGTCGAGGACCTCGCAGTACGCAGCCTCGGTGGCGGCGGCGATCCGCGCCCAGCCGTAGCGGCTGAGCACCCGGCGGCGGCCGGCCGCCCCGCACGCCCGACGGGCCGCCGGGTCGGCGAGCAGGCCGGCCACGGTCCGGGCCAGCGCCTCGGGGTCGCCGGGCGGCACCAGCCGGCCGGTGCCGGGATCGGCGACCGTGTCGAGCTGACCGCCGACCGCGCTGGCCACCACCGGACGGCCGCAGGCCATGGCCTCCAGCGGGACGATCCCGAAGGGCTCGTAGTCGGCGGGGCACAGCACCACGTCGGCGGAGCGCAGCAGCGCCGGCACCCGCCCTGGGGCCACCCCGCCGGTGAACCGCACCCGGCCGGCGACCCCGGCGTCCCGCGCGACGCCGCGCAGCCGGCGCACCTCCGGGTCGGCGTCGAGGCGGTCCGCGGGGGGACCGCCGACCACCAGCAGCTCGGTGTCGGGCAGCCGGGCCAGCGCGGCCACCGACACCGCGGCGCCCTTGCGGGGCACCAGCCGCCCGAGCTGCACCAGCCGGTACCGGAACGGGCCGCGCGGCGCGACCGGGCCCACCGGCGAGAACCGGTCCGTGTCGACGCCGCACGGCACGACGCCGATCCGGTGCGCCGGGACACCCATCCGGACCAGCTCGGCGACCTCGTCCCGGCAGGTGGCGATGACACGGTCGCAGCCCAGCCCCACCTCGATCTCGCAGCCGATCCGCTCCGGCGGACTGGTGTCGGCGAGCCGCTGGTGCCGGCGCTTCACCGTGCCCAGCGCGTGGTACGTGTGCAGCAGCGGCAGCCCCAGTTCCCGGGCCGCCCCCAGCGAGGCCAGCCCCGACATCCAGTAGTGCGAGTGCGCCACGTCCGGGGTGCGCGCCCGCCACACCCGGGCCAGACAGCGCCCGAACCCGTCCATGTACGGCAGCAGCCGGTCCTTGGGCACCGGCCGCGCGGGGCCCGCCGGGACGTGGTGCACCTCGACCCCCTCGCGCAGCGTCACCCGGTCGGGCAGGTCGGGCGCGTCACGGCGGGTGTGCACGGTGACGCGGTGGCCGCGGTCGGCGAGCGCCCCGGCCAGGGCGGCGACATGGACGTTCTGCCCGCCGGCGTCCACCCCGCCGAGGGCGGCGAGCGGACTCGCGTGCTCCGAGACCAGGGCGATGGACAGCACGCCCGGGGGGAGAGGGCCGGAAGCGGGGATCATGAGCGCACCTCCGTGATCGGCCGCGGCACGGGCCGCGGCGGAATGTTCATAGGGCCGCTCCCCGGGCGGTCCGCTCCTTCCGCCCCCGCACCGGACACCACGGGTCCGCCGCGCCGGCGGGGGGCGGCTCCGGCCGGGCGGATCACGAGGGCTGCCGTTCGCCGGCCCCCGGACGGTGCGCCGGCGCGGGCGGCCCGGCCCGGTGCGTACGGGACCGTGCCGTGCGGTGCACGACATGGCCGCGCAACCAGTGCCAGGTCGCGGCAGGCGGGATGAGCACGCTGGTCAAGGCCATGGTGATGACCTCGTCCCGGGTACGCGGACCGGGCAGGATCCGGGCGAGGGCGAACTCCGCAGTTCCCGCCAGCCACCCGGTGGCACACGCCACCGCCGCGCACAGCCGGCCGGCCAGCGCGCACCCCGCTGCCGTCAGCCCCGCCGCGGTCACCGCCAGGTGCAGCGGCAGACGGCCCCGGGGAGCCTGTGCCCGCCGCCACCAGCCGCGCCCGTGCAGCCTGGTCATCAGCACGTCGTCGGCGTTGCCCGCCTGGAGCCGCACGGAGACCCAGCGCCCGGCGGGCCGTACCGGATGGGCGGTGGTGCGGCGGCCCTCGGACAGCGTCCAGCCGGCGTCGAGCACGCGCAGCGCCAGGTCCGCGTCCTCCCGGAAGGCCCTGTGGAACCGTTCGTCGAAACCGCCGACGGCCTCCAGTGCCCGGCGGCGGTACACCATGTCGGCGGTGATCCAGCGGGCCCGGGCGAGCCCGGCGGTGACCCGCTCCCAGTCGGTGGGCGGCCGGTCCGGTGGCAGGGGCACCTCGATCAGGGCGGTGATCCCGGCGGTCGCGACGCTCGCCCCTGCGAGGTCGAGCGCGAGGTCGTCGGCCCAGGTGGGGCCGGGCACCACGTCGTCGTCGAGGAAGACGATCCACGGCGCGTCCCCGGCGGCCCGCCACCCGGTGTTGCGGGCGGCGGCCGGGCCTCGCGCCCCGCCGGGCACGACGAGGGTGCGCGAGCGCAGCGACGGCGGAACGGCGGCGGTCAGCGGCGCACCGGCCGGGTCCGGGCGGTCGTCGACCACCACGACCCGCGCCGGGCCGGGCCCGTCCGCCTCGGCCAGCGCCCGCAGACACCGCCCGAGGCAGGGCCGGCCGAGCGTCGGCACCACCACCGCGTACTCCCCGGCCGGGGCGACCGGCCCGGTCACCGCACGCCCTCGCCGTCGTCGCCGGAGCGGAACAGATCGCCGCGCCGGATCGCGTACGGACCGATGGCCAGGAGGTCGACGGGGGAGGAGCCGAAGCACTCCAGGGCGTCGCGCGGGTCGTCCACCATCGGCCGGCCCGCCGTGTTGAGGCTGGTGTTGACGACCACGGGCAGCCCGGTCAGCCGCTCGAACTCGCTCAGCATGCGCGCCACCAGGGGCTCGCGCGCCGGATCGACCGTCTGGATGCGGGCGGTGCCGTCGACGTGCACCACGGCCGGGATGCGGTCCCGCCAGGCGGGCGCCACGTCGTGCACGAACAGCATGTACGGGCTGGGCAGCGGCCCGTCGAAGATCCCGGCGGCCCGGTCGGCGAGCACCATCGGCGCGACCGGGCGGAACTGCTCGCGCCCCTTGACGTCGTTGAGCCGCTCCAGGTTGCCCGCGTGCCCGGGATGGGCCAGCAGGGAGCGGTGGCCCAGCGCCCGGGGGCCGTACTCGCCGCGTCCCTGGAACCAGGCGACGATGCCGTTGTCGGCCAGCGCCCGGGCCACGGTGGAGGCGATGTCGGGGGGCCGTGCGAAGGGCACGGCGGCGGTCTTCAGCCACGCCCCCAGCTCCGCGTCCGACCAGTCCCGGCCGAGGTCGGCGCCGGTCATGGGCTCCGGTTCGTCACCGGCGCCGGCCGACAGCAGCAGGGCGCCGCCCAGCGCGGTCCCCGCGTCCCCGGCCGCGGGCTGCACCCACACCCGGGAGAACGGACCCTCGCGGGCGATGCGGGAGTTGGCGACGCAGTTCAGGGCGACGCCCCCGGCGAGGGCGAGCACGGAGCCGCGGGTACGGCCGTGCAGCCAGCGCACCAGGTCCAGCAGGGTCTCCTCCAGTACCGCCTGCGCGCTCGCGGCGACGTCGGCGTGGTCCCGGGTCCACGGTTCGTCCGGGCCGCGCGGCGCGCACAGTCCGGCCCAGGGCACGCCGGTGGCGTGGAAGCCGCCGTCGCCGGTCGGGTACACGTACCGGCGCAGCTCGGGCAGCATGCGCGGGGTGCCGTGGGAGGCGAGGGCCATCACCTTGAACTCGTCACAGGAGCGCAGGAAGCCGAGGTGCTCGGTGAGTTCCTCGTAGACCAGGCCGAGCGAGTGGGGGAGGTCCTGTGCGCGCAGGGGTTCGAGCCGGTCGCCCACCCGGCGGGCGGCGAGGTGCGAGGCGCGTTCGCCGCGGCCGTCCAGCACGAGGACGCAGCAGTCCCCGGCGTCCGGTGCGGCGAAGGCGCCGGAGGCGGCGTGCGCCATGTGGTGGGGTACGAAGCGGACGAGGCCGGGATCGAGTCCGGGCAGGGCGGTCCGCAGGAAGCCGGGGGCCTCCCGCGCGTAGGTGAGCCGCAGGTGGTCCCACGGGTCGTCCAGGCCCATCGCGTCGGCGGGGCGGGCCAGCGCGGGGTCGAAGGAGTAGGCGACCGCGTCGAGGTCCTCCGGGCGCAGCCCGGCCCGCTTCAGACACCAGGCGGCGGCCTGCTCGGGCAGCTCCCAGGCGGAGAACGGCAGCGGACGCTTGCCGTGCTTGCGCCGGGAGAACCTCTCCTCCTCCGCGGCGGCGACGGTCCGTCCGTCGATCACCAGGGCGGCCGCGGGGTCGTGGAAGAGGGCGTTGATACCGAGGATGCGCATGGGCGGAGGGGCCTTTCGCGGATCGGGCGGCCGGGTGGGGCCGCGGTGTCCTGGGCCGGCGGGGACGGCCGCGCTCAGCGGCGTGCTCCGGCGCGGAACCAGTCGATCGTGCGGCGCAGCCCTTCCTCGGCGCCGACCAGGGGCTCCCAGCCCAGCTTGTCGCGGGCCAGCGTGATGTCCGGGCAGCGCACGGCCGGGTCGTCCACCGGGCGTTCGATGTAACGGATCTCCGAACGGGAACCGGTGAGTGCGACCACGAGACGGGCCAGGGCGAGCATGGTGATCTCGACGGGGTTGCCGATGTTGACGGGGCCGCGCATGCCGTGGCCGGCCGCCGCGAGGACGCCGGCCACCGTGTCGTCGACGTAGCACAGCGAGCGGGTCTGCAGACCGTCACCGGTCACGGTGAGGGGTTCGCCGGCCAGGGCCTGCCGGACGAAGGTCGGCACGGCGCGGCCGTCGTGGCCGCGCATCCGCGGGCCGTAGGTGTTGAACAGCCGCACGATGCAGGTGTCCGTGCCGTGGGTCTCCGCGTGGGCGGTGGTCAGCGCCTCGCCGAAGCGCTTGGCCTCGTCGTAGACACTGCGCGGGCCGACCGGGTTGACGTGGCCCCAGTACCGCTCGTCCTGCGGATTCTGCTGCGGGTCGCCGTAGACCTCCGAGGTGGAGGCGAGGACGAAGCGGGCCTCGGCGTCATGGGCGAGCCTCAGGGCGTTGCGGGTGCCGAGACTGCCCGTCTCCATGGTGTGCAGCGGCAGTCGCAGATAGTCCGCGGGGGAGGCGGGGGAGGCGAAGTGCAGCACCAGGTCGGGCGGCCGGTCGACCGGCAGCTCCTGCGCCACGTTGGCCCGCACCAGCGTGAACCCGGGCCGTTCGAGCAGCGGGGCGATGTTCTCCGGCCGGCCGGTGCTCAGGTCGTCCACGCAGGTGACGGCGGCGCCCGCGTCGAGCAGGGCGGCGCACAGATGGGAGCCGACGAATCCCGCGCCACCGGTGACGACGGCGTGCTCCCACTTCCGGGATATGACGGTGCTCATGCCGACCACCCTGCCCCCCGCCCCCGCTCCCGGCACGACCGCCTACTGCATTCCGGTGAACCACCCGGCGTCACCGCCCGGCGCCCCGCCCACCGCGGTCGGTCGTGCCTCCCCCCGTGCCTCAAGGCCGGAAGGCGCCCCAGGGCGGCACGGGCGGGCGCTGGGGGGGCACCCCCTCCGGGGGAGGCACCCCGCAGGCGCCGGGCCGCGCACCCCGCCTCCGGCCCGCCCGCGCACGCCGGCCCGGCGGGAAGCCGCGGGGTCACGTCACGAGCGTGGTGTCCGGATCGAGCCGCCCGAGAAGCGCCGACCGGTGCAGCCCCGCCACCGGATCGACCAGATCCGGATGCCGCAACAGCGCCGCCGCACCCCGGTCCGACTCATCGGGCGCGAGCAGCCGCCGGAACTCGGCGCACCCGTCCCCGCCCAGCGCCGCCACCGCGGCCGCCGCCAGCCGGGCGTCGGCCAGCAGACACACCGCCCAGCTCGCCACGACCTCGTCGACCCACGTGCGCCAGCCCTCCCCCTCGCCCCCGTCCCCCGCATCCGCCCCGGTGACCCAGTCGAGCCGCCCGGAACCCCCCGGCCCCGCCAGCCCGACCAGGGCGGCGTCCATCTCCGTCGGATACCGCAGCCGCGCGGCGACGGTCACCGCCTGCCGCGCCTGCACCTCGCACAGCGCGGCCGCCAGCGCCCCGCCGGGCGCGGGAAAGGAACGTGTCAGCCACTGCGCGGTCGCCGCGATGACCGGGGAGAGATCTGCTTGCACTGCCGGGCCGTCCGAGCTGCTGGGGTGAAAGGACCGCGCGGAACGCTAGCCGTCGCCCCGCCCGCCCCGATATGACCCCGACCTCCTTCGGCACGTGGCCTCGGCCACATCCGGACGGGCGCCCCCCGGAGTGTTCCGGCACCCCCTGGGGGCACCCGACGGCCATGGACGTACTCAGCCGCCCTTTGCTCGACCGCACCCTGCCGCTGCTGGCCGAGGGCTACGCCTGGCTGCCCAACCGGATGCGCGACACCCCCGGCCCCGTGGTCCGCACCAGGATCCTGGGCCGGCCCGCACTCGCCCTGCGCGGACCCGAGGCGGTGCGGTTCTTCTACGACGAACGGAACGTGCACCGGCACCGCGCCATCCCCGAACCCGTACTCGCCACCCTGTTCGGCCACGAGGCGGTGCACACCCTGGACGGCGTCGCCCACCGCGCCCGCAAGTCCCTGTTCCTGCCGCTGCTCGAACCCGGCCGGATCGCCGGCCTCGTCGGCCATGTCACCGCCGCCTGGGACGAGGCCGTACCCGCCTGGAGCCGGCGCGGCTCGGTCGTGCTCTTCGACGAGGCGAGCACGGTGCTGGCCACCGGGGCCCACCGGTGGGCCGGCATACCCCTGGACGACGCCGGCGCCGAGGCGACGGCCCGCGACATGATCGCCATGGTCGACGGCTTCGCCACCGCCGGACCGCGCCACCTGCGGGCCCGGCGCGCCCGCTCCCGGCAGGAGGAACGGCTGGGCCGGCTGGTGCGGGACGTACGGTCCGGCACGGTCACCGCCCCCGCGGGCTCCGTCCTCGACCTGGTGTGCCGGCACCGCGACGCGGACGGCGAACCGCTGGACGAGAAGACCGCCGGGGTGGAGCTGCTCAACGTCGTCCGCCCGACGACCGCCGTCGCCTGGTTCGTCGCCTTCACCGCGCACGCCCTGCACAAGTGGCCCGAGCACCGCGCGCCCCTGGCGGACGGCGACCTCCGGTTCACCGCCGCGTTCGCCCACGAGGTGCGCCGCTTCTACCCGTTCGTGCCGTTCCTCGGCGGCCTGGCCGCCCGGGACCTGTACTGGCGGGGCGAGTGGGTCCCGGCCGGCGGGCTGGTGGTGCTCGACGTGTACGGGCAGAACCACGACGAGTCGCTGTGGGGTGATCCGTACGCCTTCCGCCCGCAGCGTTTCCTCGAACGGTCCGTGGCGCGCGACGAACTGATCCCGCAGGGCGGCGGGGACCCGGGCACCGGCCACCGCTGCCCCGGCGAGGGCGTCACCGTCGGCGTGCTGGAGGCGCTCGCGGTGCGGCTCGCCCGCATGGAGTACACGGTGCCGGAGCAGAACCTCACGATTCCGCTGCACCGGGTCCCGACCCGCCCGCACAGCGGCGTACTCCTGTCCGGCGTACGCCCGCCCGCCGTTCCCTCGTGACGCCGCGCCCCTCCGGAATCCGCGGCGCCGGCGGCTCCCGACCCGGTCGGGAGCCGCCGGCGCCGCACCGGTCGGACCGTCACAGCCGCTGCCACAGCGCCGGAGTGCCGGCGGGCGCCCACGCGGCCTGCGCCTGGTGGGACTGCAGGCACTGGTAGCGCACGCCGTCACGGGTCACCGTGGCGCCCACCTCGTAGACCCGGCCCGCGGTCCACGCCTGCGCGCCGTCGTCCTGGCCGCCCGGTGCGGTCTGCGCCGCCGCGGCGGCGGTGGTGAGGGTGAGACCGAACCCGCCGAGGATCGGGTTGACCGGCTGGTAGAACGTCGTACCGCCGCCGACGCAGTCGCCGGTCCCGCCGGAGGTGACGCCCTGCGCCTGGGCGCCCGTCACGAACGGCCCGCCGGAGTCGCCCGGTTCCGCGCACACCGTCGTCCTGGTCAGCCCGTCGACCGTGCCCTCCGGATAACGGACACTGGCGCCGTGCTGCTGGATGACCCCGCAGTGCCATCCGGTGGTCGAGCCGGAACGGCACACCGACGCCCCGACGAGCGCCTGCGCCGAACCGGTGACCTGCACCTCCCGGCCCTCCTGCGCCTTGACGTCCGGCGTGGGCGTCCACCGGTCGTCGGTGGCCACCCACGCCATGTCCTCGCCGGGGAACACGGAGGCCTGGAAGGAGCCCTGCGCGGTGAGGTCGTACCCGGTGGTGGTCGCGCCGGCCCTGCCGCAGTGACCGGCGGTGACGAACCCGCCCCGCTCGCCCTCGGTGACGGAGAAGCCGACGGAGCAGCGCGCGGAACCCTCGATGTAGAAGGCGTCGCCGCCGGTGATGTCCTGCAGCAGGCGCGGCCGTTCCGTCGTCATCCGGACGCCGACGTCCTCGCCCTCCAGCCCGGCGGCCCTGACGAGGGCGGCGCCCGCCTCCTGGCTGGTCGCCTGCACCATGACCCGGTTCTTCGGCACGTCGACGTACCAGACGGGCGTGTCGAGGGAGCCGGTGCGCTCGGCCGCCGCGTCCAGTTCCGCCTTGGCCGCCTCCAGGCCGGCCAGCGTCCGCCGCACCACCTTGGCCGTGGCGCCCTGGGCCTCGATGGCGGGCACGTCCTCGGTGGCGGTGGTCGCGACCGTGAGCTCCTCGGACGTGGCGCCCTGCACCCAGGCGCCGGCGAACCGGTCGCCGAGCGCGTTGCGCAGCCGGCCCGCGCGGGTGCCCGCCTCGGCCTCGTTGACCAGCCGCTCGGAGGCCTGGGCCTCGTCCAGCCGCAGGTCGCGCTGGAGGGCGGCGAGCAGGTGGGGCGACGGCCGGTCGGCGCCGAGGGTCCGGGCGGCGCCGGGCGTCGGCCCCGCCGCGGGCGTGGGGTCGGCCGCCGCGACGTGGGGCAGTCCGGCGAGGACGAGGGCGCCGAGCGCCGTGAACGCCGACCTGCGTGCGGCCCGGGCGTGTCTGAGGACCATTCGGTACGTCTCCTTGGTTCGTGGTGCGGAGCTGCGGAGGAGACTCAGTCCTTGCCCGTGGAATCCGACACGATGTCAGGACACGCCGGGATTACCGCGTTCGGGACACGTGCGGACGCCAAGTGCAGTACACGTGTGCGACCTCGGACACCCGGACGGGTCAGACCGGGGTCAGACCGGGCGAGCCCACCTCGGTGACGAAGGAGGCGGCCGTGAGGACGGGGGCGCCGGGCGTGGTCACGGCCGGGACGATCCGGTAGTCGGCCCGGGCGTTCTCCCGCCCCAGTTCGATGCGCACATAGCCGCGCCGGCCGTCGTAGAACCTCAGGTGGGGATTGGCCCGCAGATAGGTGTCCCGGTTGGCCGGGTGCTCCGCGCCGTCACGGCCGCTGGTGACGGAGGTGCAGGTCAGTTCGGTGCCCAGGACGGCGGAGTCGGGGTCGTCGAAGTCGTCCTTGATGTCGAAGGCGTACGCGACGTGGACGTCGCCGGTGAGGACCAGCCAGTTGGCGACACCGGCCGCCTTCGCGCCCGCGATCAGACGGCCCCGGCCGGCGCGGTAGCCGTCCCAGGCGTCCATCGAGACCTTCGCCTCGGCGTTCAGGTCCAGCCTGCGCTGCGAGAAGCACACCTGCTGGGGCATCACGTTCCACAGCGCCGTCGACGCGCCCCACCCGTCGAGCAGCCAGCGCTCCTGGGCGTCCCCGGTGAGGGTGCGCGCCGGGTCGTCCGACTCGGGGCCGGGGACGTGCGGGGTGTCGCCGTAGGCCTGGTCGGAGCGGTACTGGCGGGTGTCGAGGACGTCGAACTGGGCGAGGCCGCCCCAGTGCAGCCGGCGGAACAACCGGGCGTCGGGGCCCTCGGGGAACTGGTCGGCGCGCAGCGGCTGGTTCTCCCAGTAGGCGCGGTAGGCGGCGGCGCGGCGGGGCAGGAACAGCGCCGGGTCGCTGCCGTTCTCGTCGATCGCGCCCGCGTAGTTGTTCTCGGTCTCGTGGTCGTCCCAGGTGACGACGAACGGGTGTGCGGCGTGCGCGGCCCGCAGGTCGGGGTCGCTCTTGTAGAGCGCGTAGCGCATCCGGTAGTCCGCCAGCGTCGTCGTCTCGCGGTCGAACACGGACGGCAGCGCGACGTCGGTGTAGCCGCGGGCGCCGCCCGCGGAGTCGACGGCGTACTCGTACAGGTAGTCGCCGAGGTGGAACACCACGTCGACGTCCTCCCGCGCGAGGTGCCGGTGCGCCGTGTAGTAGCCGTCGTGGTACGCCTGGCAGGCGACCGCCGCCAGTCTCAGGCTCGCGGTGTCCGCGCCGGCCGGGGGAGCGGTGCGGGTGCGGCCGACGGGGCTGATCCAGGCGCCCGTGCGGAACCGGTAGTAGTAGTGGCCGCCCGGATCCAGGCCCCGGACGTCGACGCGCACGCTGTGCCCGTACTCGGGGTGGGCGAGGGCGGTGCCCCGCTGCACGACCAGGGCGAAGGACTCGTCGGCGGCGACTTCCCAGGAGACCTCCACCTGCTGCTGTCCGAGGCCCCCGTCCGGTTCGAAGGGGGCCGGGGCCAGCCGGGTCCAGATGAGCACCGACCCGGGCAGCGGGTCCCCGGAGGCGACGCCGAGCGTGAACGGGTCCCCGGTGATCCGGGCCGCGTCGAGCCGGCGCGCGGCGAAGGCGCCGCGCGCGGGGAGGTTGGTGGTGAAGGCGAGGGCGGCGGCCGCGGCGGTGGCGGTGAGGAAGCGACGGCGGGCCGGCCGCCGTGCGGCGGCGCGCAGTTCGGCGTCGTGCGGGGTGGGAACGGGCTCGGACCGCGGTCCGGTACGGCTCGACGGCGCCATCCGGCGTCCTCTCGTGCGGGGCGGGCGGGTGGACGGAGGGCGCAGGCCGACTGCGGCGCGGACGGGCGAGCGCGGCCGTGCCCGGCGTGTGCGCGGCGACCCGGAGCACGGGACGCGGAGCTTGCATGCTAAGCAGACGAAATGCCCGAAGTGCGCGCGCCTCACGGGGGCGTGCACCCGGGAGGCGGTACGCGGACCCGGCCCGGAACGGGGAAAAGCGCCGCCGGTACGACCGGCGGCGCTGGGGCGCTGGGGCGGTGGGTCAGGCGGTCGCCGCTCCCGTGCCGGCGCCCGCGCGGTCGCGGACCGGCAGGTGGTAGACGTGGAAGGCGCGGCCGATGACCGGCTGGGCGACGTTGCGCACCTTCACGCCTCCCGTCGTCATGCCGTGCTCGGTGCCGGCGTGCGCGTGCCCGTGCACGGCGAGATCGGCGCCGGCCGTGTCGATCGCCTCGGCCAGCAGGTAGCTGCCCAGGAACGGATAGATCTCCAGCGGCTCCCCGGCCAGGGTCTCCGGCACGGGGGAGTAGTGGGTGAGGGCGATCCGGACGTCGCAGCCCTCCTGGTCCAGCTTCTCCAGCGAGGCCCGCAGCCCGTCGGCGCACCGGCGCGAGACCCGGACGAACTCCTTCATCACCGGCTCGCCGAACTCCCCGGCGCTCGCCCCGACGAACCCGCCGCCGAACCCCTTGGTGCCGGCCACCCCGACGCGCGCGTCACCGGCCCGCACCACCGCCGAACCGCCCTCCAGGACATGGGCGCCGGCGTCCCGCAGGACGTCCGTGACCTCGTCCTGCCGGTCGTCGTGGTGGTCGTGGTTGCCGAGCACGGCGACCACGGGGACGCCCAGGTCCCGGATCTCGTCGGCCACCACGCGGGCCTCCTCGACGGTGCCGTGCCGGGTGAGGTCCCCGGCCAGCAGCAGCAGGTCGGCGCAGTCGGGCAGGGTGTCGAACGCGGGGCGCAGCGTGCCCCGGGTGTCGGGTCCCATGTGGATGTCGCCGACGGCGGCGATCCGGATCATGACAGTTCCTCCGCGTGATCGGGCGACGCGGTCTCGCTGACCACGATGTCGCAGTGCACCTCGAGTCCGGTGAGCTCCTCGCGCACCGTGCCGAGGACCTCCTCGCGGCAGTGGGCCGAGGGGACGGTCCCGGTGACCAGCACGGCCCCGCCGCGGACCTCGACCCGTACACCGAGTTCGCCGAGCTCGCCGGAGGCGAGACGGTCCTGGAGGTGGGCGATGCGGTACTCCGGGCTCGCCGCCGCCGGTGCGCCGCCCGCCGGTCCGGCGTCGTGGGTGTTCATGGGAGTTCCTTCCGCGGACGTTCAGATGACGTTCAGGCGTTCCAGGAGGAAGAAGAAGGCGGCCGGCATGGGCTCGTCCCCGCAGTCGCGCCGCACCTGCTCCCAGTCGACCTTCTCGCGCAGGGCGCGGGCGATGGGCAGGACGGCCCCGAAGTCGCAGTGGTGCTCCGAGAAGGCGGCCAGCAGGGCGGCCAGCAGATCGGTGGGCGCCAGGACCGGCATGCGCACCGACTCCACCGGGAGTTCCCGCGCCCGCCGGAGCATCTCGGTGGAGACGGGCCGGTGCGCCAGCTCGAAGATGAGGTCGACGTCCTGGCCGAAGCAGGTGGCCTTGATCAGCCAGTCCTCGGGCGGGGCGTACACCGTCAGCCCGGCCTCGCGGAGCGTGGCGGCCACCGACTCGGCGTCCTCGGGCCGGATGCAGAAGTCGACGTCGTGCTGGAGGTTCCCGCTGCCGCCGTGCGCGTGGACGGCGACGCTGCCGGCCAGCGCGAACGGGTACCCGCCCCGCTTGAGCACCGCGCCGACCTGCTTGGCCGCCTCCAGGATCGCCTGATTGCGGTCGCGGGGCAGCTCCGGGTCGTCCTCCTGGACGTGCGCGCCGCTCCGCGCGGCGTGCGCCGGCACAGGTCCCGGGAGGTCCGTGGCCAGACGGAGCTCCCGGGGCCCCGAGGGCCGGGCGAGTGTGGTGTCCTCGCCGTTCTCCGTCATGACCCCTCCCTTCGCGGACCGGACGGTCCGCACGGCCGTCGTGTGCCTGCACCTAGTACCCGGCGTGCCCGTTCCGACACGGGCGCGGGCGAAAGGCGGAGCCCCGGGCCGGGGCGCCGTGCGACGGCCTCGAGGCCACGGGCTTACAAAATGCGCATTCCCATTGATAGTGACGGAATATGGTGCAAAAGCCAGGGAAGGTGATGAGTGCCCGTGAGGGACTCGCTCGTGGAGGCCGACATGGAGCAGGGCACGTCTCGTCCGTCCGATCTTCCGCAGCCCCTGCGGGCCGTCACCTCGGGCCTGCGGCGACTGCCGGGCGCCGAGCAGGTGGGGAGGGTGGCCGGCGGCGCCCTGGACGCGGTCGGCGCGGTGTCCCCGCGCGGGCGCAGGATGGCCGTCTACGCCGGAGCCGGGGTGCTCGGCGTGGCCGGCGTCGTGGAATGGCCGGTGGCGCTGACCGGCGCGGCCGTCGCCTGGCTCACCCGGCCGCGCCCCGCACGGCCGGACGACGGACCGGGTGCGCAGCCGCAGGCCGGCGCGGCCGGACGGCACGGAACACCGGCCGGGGACGGCGCACCCGCCGACCGGCCGCCCGCGGGCCCCGGCGACCGGCTCACCCCCTTCCGCGGCCGTGACGACCGGGCGGAGCAGCCGGTGCGCGAACAGCCCGCCAAGGTGGGCGACACCGCCACCGCCTCGGCCCTCAGGCAGGTCGCCGACGCCACCCGGCACCACGACACGCACCCCGCCCCCCGACCGGGCCCGGACGCCGCCCCCGGGCAGCCGCGCGGCGCCCGGCACACCGGCTGAGCCACGACCGACGGGATCCGCGCAGATGCTCACACGCTTCGACGTCGCCCCCCTCGCCGGGGCCGTGGCGGGAGCCGCCGCAGGCGCCGCCCGCTCCACCGCGCGGGGCATGACGTCCGCCCACGGCACCACGCGCCGCCTCGGCCACGTCGCCCGCAACGCCCTCGGCGGCGGCCGGCACTGGCGCGCCGGACACCGCGTCCACCTGGCCCTGCGGCACCCGGACGGCGCCGCCGCCCCGCTCGCCCGCGAGGTCGCCGCCGAACTGCTCGACCACCCCGACGTGCTGACCGCGTACTGGGACGAGGGACTGGCCCGGCTCGTGGTGACCGCCGCGACGGACGCGGCCGGCGACCGCGTGAGCGAGCGTGCCGTGGCGCTCGCCGCCCGCCTCGGACTGACCGAGGACGCCGGCCCGGAGGAGGAGGCCGAGGCCGCCCATCCCGGCGACCCCCGCGAGATACGGATCGCCGCCACCGCGCTGCTGCTGGACGCGGCCGGCGTGGCCGGCGCCCTGGCCGGCCGGTCACTGCGCCTGCCGCGCAGCCCCAAGGCGGTCACCGCCGCCGTCACCCTGCTGCGCGA
The DNA here is from genome assembly GCF_055633275.1 of Streptomyces sp. 12E. Classification (NCBI taxonomy): domain Bacteria; kingdom Bacillati; phylum Actinomycetota; class Actinomycetes; order Kitasatosporales; family Streptomycetaceae; genus Streptomyces; species Streptomyces sp. 12E. The sequence continues at coordinate 6,823,430 of NZ_JBVNCJ010000001.1, forward strand.
GAACCCCCGCTTCCGCGCCCTGTTGCGGCAGCGGTTCGGCGGCAGCGGCATGGAACTGGCCCTCACCGCGGCCAACGCCGCCGCGCACGGTGCCGGGCAGTCCCCGGTCTCGCTGGTGCTCGACGGGCTGCTGCGCACCGGCCAGCTCACCGAGGCGGTCGCCAGGGCCGCCGCCTTCGAGACCCTGTGCGACGACGTCTGCCTCGAACAGCGCACCAGCGTCCCCTGCCCCGCCGGCACCCGCCCGCCGTTGCGGGTGACGCCCGCCCAGGCCTACGCGGCCCACGCCGGCACCGGCAGCGTCGCGGGCGCCGCCGCCGCCCTCCTCGTCACCCACGACACCCAGGAGGCCGCCGAGGCCCTCCTGGCGGGATCGCCCAAGGCCGCGCGCTACGGTCCGGCCGCCTTCGGCGCGGCCCTCGGGACCCATCTCGCCCGGACCGGTGTCCTCGTGCGCGGCAGGGAGCGGCTGGGACAACTGGAGATCGCCGACTCCCTCGTCCTGCACGCCGACGCCCTGCGCAGCCGCCCGCGCCGCGACGCCGCCCCCGACGAGGCTCCCGCCGCGTTCCGGGACCCGGTCGACCCCTGCGCCGAGGCCGTCCTCGACGCGGCCCGCAGGGCGGGACTGCACGTGGTGGTCACGGGCGGCTCCGACCTGAAGGACATCACCCGCCTGGCCGACGAGGTCGCCCCGGCCGGCCTGCCGTTCGCCGACGTCGTCCGGGCGCTGCAGAACGACGGGCACATCGTGGTGAGCGTCGCCCGCGCGGCCGCGGGCGGGGGCGGTGACGCGGCGGAGGGACTGCCCGCCGGCGACGTGGCCATCGCCCTCACCGACGCGGGATCGGCCGTCGCCTGGGGCGCCGACGCGCTCGTCCCGAACGGACTCGGGGACGTGTGGCGCCTGCTGACCGCGATCCCGGCGGCACGCCGGGTGGGCCGTCGCTCGCAGGCGCTGGCCCGGGCGGGCGCCGCCCTGTCCGGACTCATGGTGGCCCGCGGCGGCACGCCCGGCGGCCGTCTGTGGCGGCGGCTCACCCGGCACGCCCCGGTGAACATCGCGGCGGCCGCCGCCCTGCTCGCCGGCGTGACCGCGGCCGTGCGCGTGGCCACCGCCACGCCGCCCGAACCCCGGCTGCACGTGCCCTGGCACGCCCTGGAACCGCACGAGGCCCGCGACCTGCTCAGCACCCCCGACGCCGACGCCGAGCCCCGCGGACTCGCCCTGGTCGCCGACCGCTCGCGGCAGCGGGCCGCGCGGCTCACCCGCACGCCCGCGGCGGCCCCCGCCCGCTGGACCTGGCAGGCGGCCGGCGCCGTCCTCCGCGAGCTCGACGACCCGCTCACCCCCGTCCTGGCCACCGGGGCGGTCGCCTCGGCGCTGCTCGGCTCGCTCGTCGACGCGCTGCTCGTCGTCGGGGCCATGGACATCAACGCGGTCGCGGGCGGCCTCCAGCGGCTGCGCGCCGAACGGGCGCTCGCCCGGCTCGCCGCCCACCAGCGGCCCCAGGCCCGCCGACGGGACGCCCACGGCCGCACGGTCGCCGTCGACGCCGCCCGGCTGCGGCCGGGGGACCGGATCAGCCTCGGCGCCGGCGACGTCGTACCGGCGGACGCCCGGTTGCTGGAGGCGGACGGGCTGGAGGTCGACGAGTCGTCGCTCACCGGCGAGTCGCTGCCCGTGGCCAAGGCACTGGAACCGACCCCGGGCGCGCCGGTCGCCGGGCGGACCTGCATGGTCTTCGAGGGCACCACCGTCGTGGCCGGCCGCGCCGACGCGCTCGTCGTGGACACCGGCGACCGCACCGAGGCGGGCCGCGCCGTCGCCCTGGCCGCCCGCACCCCGCCGCCCGCGGGCGTCCAGGCGCGCCTGCAGGAACTGACCCGCACGGCCCTCCCGGTGACCCTCACCGGCGGTGTGCTGGTGACCGGCCTGTCCCTGCTGCGCGGCAGCCCGCTCCGGCGTGCCGTCAGCGGCGGCGTCGCCGTGGCCGTCGCCGCCGTCCCCGAAGGGCTGCCGCTGGTCGCGACCGTCGCCCAGACGGCCGCCGCCCGCAGGCTCTCCCGGCGGGGCGTGCTGGTCCGCACCCCGCGCACCCTGGAGGCGCTCGGCCGGGTCGACACCGTCTGCTTCGACAAGACCGGCACCCTCACCGAGAACCGGCTCCGCCTGGTCCGGGTGGCCACCGCCGACGGCACCGTCCTCGCCCCGGACGCCGAGAGCGCCGCGGCGGTCGTACGGCTCGCCGCGCGGGCCTGCCCGCAGGAGGAGACCGGCGAGGGGCGCCGGGTCGCCCACGCCACCGACGAGGCCGTCCTCGACGCCGCCCCGCCCGACGACGACTGGACCGCCGACGGCGAGCTGGCCTTCGAGGCCAGCCGCGGCTACGCGGCGGCCGTCGGCCGGGACGGCGACGCCGCACTCCTCGTCGTCAAGGGCGCCCCCGAGACGGTGCTCCCCGCCTGCCGGGACCTTCCCGAGGAGGTGGCCGGCACCGCCCACACCCTGGCGGGCCAGGGGCTGCGCGTCCTCGCCGTCGCCCGTCGCCCCCGCCGGGGGACCGATGCGGACGCCGACCTCGACGCCGGCCTCGCGGACCTGGAGTTCGCCGGCCTGATCGCCCTCGCCGACGCACCCCGCGACACCTCGCGGGAGCTGCTCACGGAGCTGCGCCGGGCCGGCATCCTGCCCGTCATGCTCACCGGCGACCACCCGGAGACCGCCCGCGCCATCGCCCTGCAACTGGGCTGGCCCGAGGAGACGGAGGTGGTCACCGGGGACGACCTGGTCGCCATGGGCCGCTCGGACCGGGTGCGCGCGCTGCACGGCGCGGGAGTCGTCGCCCGGGTCGCCCCCGAACAGAAACTGCACGTCGTGGAGGCCCTGCAACAGGCCGGCCGGGTGGTGGCGATGGCCGGCGACGGCGCCAACGACGCCGCGGCCATCCGCGCCGCCGACGTCGGCGTCGGCATCGAGGCCCGCGGCTCCGCCGCCGCCCGCAACGCCGCCGACCTGGTGCTCACCACCGGCGACCTGTCCGTCCTGGTGGACGCCGTCGGCGAGGGCCGCGCGCTGTGGCGCAGCGTCGCCGACGCGGTCAGCATCCTCATCGGCGGCAACGCGGGCGAGGTCGGCTTCAGCGTGCTGGGCACCCTGCTCGCCGGGGCCTCGCCGCTGTCGACCCGTCAACTGCTCCTGGTCAACCTGCTCACCGACATGTTCCCCGCCATGGCGGTGGCGGTGACACCGAGCGACGACCCGTCGACGGCGGCGCACGCCGCGAGCGGCCCGATGGGCCTCGACGTCCTGGGCGCGCCCCTGCTGCGCTCCATCCGGCGCCGGGGCGTCACCACCTGCCTCGGCGCGGTCACCGCCTACCTGATCGGCCGCCTCACCCCCGGCACCGAACGCCGCTCCACCACGATGGCCCTGTGCGGGGTGGTCGGCGCCCAGCTGGCGCAGACCCTCTCCGGGCGCCGCCACAGCCCTCTGGTGTGGACGACGGCCCTGGGTTCGGCGGCCGTGCTCGCCGCCCTCGTCCAGACCCCGGGCGTCAGCCACTTCTTCGGCTGCGTCCCACTCGGTCCCGTCGCCTGGGCCGGCGTCGCCCTGGCCATCACCCTGTCGGTCCTCGCCCCGCGCCTGGAACGCCTCGAAGCGGTACGGCGCCTGTACGACCTCGCGTCCCGCCTCGCCCTGCGCCTCGGCGACTCCGTGAGGCGGACCCGCCACCTGCCGGGCAGCGGCATCGCCCGGCCGGTGGCCTGATCCTCCGGGGGCGCGGGGCCGTGCCGACACGCGGCTTTGCCGCGTGGGCGCGGCGGGGGACCGTCCGGCCCGAGCGGATCCGGCGTCCTGCGCCCAGACTGGAAGGGGAGGGCGGTCCCGGCACCCACCCGGGCACCGCCGACGCAGGCGGGTGACGGTGCGCCCGGTGCCGCGGCCCGCCGCAGAGCGAGAGGGTGAGGATCGGCATGAAGGGCTACGTCTTCCACGGCCCCGGGCAGTCCGCCTGGGAGGAGGTCCCCGACCCGGCCGTCGAGGAACCCGGCGACGCCATCGTGCGCGTCGACGCCGTCACCGTCTGCGGCACGGACCTGCACATCCTCAAGGGAGACGTGCCCGAGGTCCGCCCGGGCACCGTCCTCGGCCACGAGGCGGTCGGCGAGATCGTCGAGACCGGCGGCGACGTCCGCACCGTGCGCCCCGGGGACCGCGTCCTGGTCTCCTGCATCTCCGCCTGCGGGCGCTGCGGGTACTGCCGCGAGGGCGTGTACGGCCAGTGCCGGGGCGGCGGGGGCTGGATCCTCGGCCACCTCGTCGACGGCACCCAGGCCGAATACGTGCGCGTCCCGTACGCCGACCTGTCGGTGTACCCGCTGCCCGGGGCGGTCGCGAACGAGGACGCCGTGCTGCTGGCCGACGTCTTCCCCACCGCCTACGAGGTGGGCGTGCTCAACGGGCGGGTGCGTCCCGGTGACACGGTCGTCGTGGTCGGCGCCGGGCCCGTCGGGCTCGCCGCGATCGCCACCGCCCGGCTGTTCGGCCCCGAACGCGTCGTCGCCGTGGACGTGGCGGCCTCCCGGCTGCAGGCCGCGAAGGAGTTCGGGGCCGAGGCCGTCGCCGACGCCGGTGAGGGTCCCGAGCAGCTGATCGCGGACCTCACCGGCGGGCTCGGCGCGGACGTGGCCGTCGAGGCGGTGGGCGTCCCGGAGACCTTCGAGCTGTGCGCCCGCGTGGTGCGGCCCGGCGGGCGCCTGGCCAACGTCGGCGTGCACGGCGCCCCCGCCACGCTGCACCTCGAGGACCTGTGGAGCAGGAACGTCACCATCACCACCGGACTGGTCGACACCCGCTCCACCCCCGCCCTGCTGCGGATGGCGGCCGCCGGCCGGCTGCCCACCCGCCGGCTGGTCACCCACACGTTCCCGCTCGACCACATGCAGGAGGCCTACGACGTCTTCGGCAACGCCGCCGAGACCGGGGCGCTCAAGGTCGTCCTCGGCGTTCCGCAGCACGAGGTGGTGCCCGTGCACCCGACGGTCTGACGGGCGCACCGGCGGACCGGGCCGTTCGGCCCGTGCGGGAGCGGGACGGCCGGGTCCACCCTGGAACGAGGCGCCGTTCGTCACCCACGCGAGGAGGTGACCTCCGATGGCGAGGACACAGGGTGCGAGGCCCCGGAGGGTGCGGCTGTGGCGGTGGCGGAGGAACCCGCTGCGCCGCCGCAGCGATCTGGCCGAGGCCTGGCTGGTGCTCGCCGCACTCGTCCTCGCCCTGCTGCTCGGGGCGTTCTCCGGCCTGACGGCGGCCGCGGCCGTGGACGGGTCGCTCGCCGAGCGCCGGGAGCGGACCACCCCCGTCCCCGCCGTACTGGCCGAGGACGCCGCCGGGCTGTCCGCGCCGGTCACGGAGAACGGGGACGGCGGCGTATGGGCGAAGGTGCGGTGGACCGCTTCCGACGGCACCGACCGCACGGGCCGGGCGGAGGTCGACCCGGGGAGCCCGGCGGGCACGGAGGTCACCGTGTGGACGGACCCCGCGGGCCGGCTGGTCCCCGCGCCGCCCGAGGGCGCGGAGGCGCGGTTCCAGACCGTCATGGCCGGCGCCACGGTCGCCGTCGCCTCCGGGGGACTGGTCCTGCTCGGCGGCTGGCTGGTCCGCGCCCGGCTGCGCTTGCGGCGCCTGGCCGAGTGGGAGGAGGAATGGAGCCGGGTCGAGCCGTCGTGGCGCAGGCGTATGACGGGCTGAGGCGGGGCGCCGTGGCGACCGGGCACTCCGTGACCTGCTGAACTGCGAAGTTCAGCAATGGCGACGCCGACGGCCGGGGAAGAGCGTCCGGATCACGCTCCCCCTGTGCGCTCACGGGGTCCGGCCGCCGGACGGCGGGGATGGAGCGAGTCGCTGATGTCGGAAAGCCCCGACGCCGACGCCGACGAACAGATGAGGCGATGGACCGAGGACCGGTCGTGCGGGCCGTGCTGCCGCGCCGGAAGGGGGACGGCACGACGGCCACGCCGCTGTACCGGATGAAAGCCGAATCCTTCAAGACCCCGGGCCGTCCCGCCCGCATCCGCGTGCTGGAACTGCTCAGCGAGCGCGAGCACGCGGCGGGGGAGATGCCTCCCGAGGCGGGCATCGAGCCGGCGCACCTCTCGCAGCAGCCGGCGGTGCCGCGGCGGACGAACCCGGTGGCCGGCCGCAGGGAGGGCTCGACCGTGTACTGCTCGCCGACCGGTCCGCACGTGGCGGAGCTGCTGCGGGTGGCGCGCGCCATCCTGTCCGGCGTGCTCGCGGGGCAGGCCGAGCTGCTCGCCGACCTCCAGGCCGCACAGGGCGGGCCGGGACCACGAGGGGCCGCCGAGGGGTCACGCCTCCTCGCGGCGGCAGTGCAGGAAGAGCTGCGGCTCCGGCCGGGCGTCGGGGTGGGCCGGGGTGAACATGACGCTCTCCCGCGACTCCACCGTCAGGCCCGCCGCGCGCACCAGGGCGACGACGTCCTCGGCCGCGAAGCTGGTGACGCGCACGTCCTGCCCCATGAAGACGCCCTCGAGTCCCTCGACGTCCAGCGGCACGGTGGCCAGCGCCAGCAGGCCGCCCGGCCGCAGCGCCCGCGCCAGCCGGCCCACCAGCTCCGACTGCTGCGCACGGGACATCTGCAGCAGCGCGAAGTACACGCAGACCGCGTCGAGCGAACCCTCCTCGAGCGGCATCCGGCGGATGTCGGCGCACCGGAACCCGGCCTCCGGAACCTGCCGGGAGGCGATCTCCACCATCACGGGGGACACGTCGACGCCCAGCACCCGGTGACCCGCACCGGCGAGCGCGGCGGCCGTGGGCCGGCCCGTCCCGCTGCCCACGTCCAGCACCCTGCTGCCGGGCGCCAGCCCTTCGAGCAGCCGCTCCAGCGACGCCCGGTGCGCCGGGGAGGAGGCGAACGCCTTCTCGTACGCGCCGCCCAGCGCGTCGAACACCGCCGCCGCCGGTGACCCGTGACCCTCGTCGACCAAGACACACCCCGTCTCCGCGTACCGATGCCGGGCATCGTGCCATCCCCGGCCCGCCCTCACAACGGGACACCGCCCGTGGCGGCTTGCGGACACACGGACCGGCACGGCAGGGTCGGGGTGTGCCGACCCTGCTGATCGTCCACCACACGCCCTCGCCGAACTGCCAGGCGATGTTCGAGGCCGTCCTCTCCGGCGCGGGCGCGCCGGAGATCGAGGGCGTCCGGGTGGTGCGCAGGGCGGCGCTGTCCGCCACCGCCGCCGACGTCCTGGACGCCGACGGCCACCTCCTCGGCACCCCGGCGAACCTCGGCTACATGTCGGGGGCGCTCAAGCACTTCTTCGACCAGGTGTACTACCCGTGCCTGGACACCACCCGGGGCCGGCCCTTCGGGTACTACGTGCACGGCGGGAACGACGTCACGGGCGCGGTGCGGGGCATCGAGTCGATCACGACGGGGCTCGGCCGGCGTCACGCCGCCGACGGCGTGACCGTCACCGGCGAGCCGGACAAGGCGGCCGTCGAGCGCTGCCGGGAGCTGGGCGCCACGGTCGCCGCCGGCCTGATGGACTGAGCCGCGCCGCGGGCGCCGTCAGGCCTCGTCCATGCGCCGTCGGTCCTGCTCGTCCCAGGCCCGGGTGTCGCGGGGCTGCGTGTACGGCTCCGCCTGGGGCGGATGGCCGCCGGCGATGGCCCGCTGCCGGGCGATCTCCGCGTCGAACTCCAGACCCAGCAGAATGGCCAGGTTGGAGATCCACAGCCAGATCAGGAACACGATGACACCGGCCATCGTGCCGTACGTCTTGTTGTACGAGCCGAAGTTCGCGACGTAGAGGGCGAACCCGGCGGACGCGGCCAGCCAGATCACCAGCGCCAGGAAACTGCCCGGGGTGACCCACCTGAAGCCCCTGACCTTGGCGTTCGGGGCCGCCCAGTACAGCAGCGCGATCATCATGGTGACCAGCAGGACCAGCACCGGCCACTTGGCGATCGACCACACGGTCAGCGCGGTGTCGCCCAGTCCGAGCAGGTCGCCCGCCTGACGGGCGATCCCGCCGGTGAACACCACGATCAGCGCACTGATCACGGCCATCACCATGAGCGCGACCGTCACCCCGACCCGTACCGGCAGCACCTTCCAGACCGGACGCCCCTCGGGCATGTCGTAGACCGCGTTCGAGGAGCGCATGAAGGCCGCCACGTAACCCGACGCCGACCAGACGGCCAGCAGCAGACTGACGACCGCCACGACCGACCCGATGCCCGCCCGGCCCTGCAGCTGCTCCACCGCCTGGGTCATGATGTCGCGGGCCGCGCCCGGGGCGGTGAGCTCCTGGAGGTTGTCCACCACCTTGTCCGTGGTCGACCTGCCGGTGAGGCCCAGGATCGACACCAGGGCCAGCAGCGCCGGGAAGAGCGACAGCACACCGTAGTACGTCAGCGCCGCGGCCCGGTCGGTGAGCTCGTCGTCCTTGAACTCGCGCAGACTGCCCTTCAGCGCCGCGCCCCACGCCCCTTTCGGCAGCTTGGTCGGCGAGTCCGGCGCAGCCCGTTCCACCGCGTCGCTGGGTCCGGGGTCGTCCGGCGTCGCGTCGCCCCCGTGACCCGGACGGGGCTCGTCCGTCGCACCCTCGCCGACCTGCGGACCGTTCCGTCCCGGGATATGCAGCTTCATGCCTCCCGGGTAACCAGGGACCGGCGGACTAAGCCCGCGACCCGGGCCCCGACCCGGCCCGAAAGGGGTTGTGGGAGCGCTCCCAAATGGGCAGGATGCCAGGCATGACCGAGGCACCCATGATCCGCCCGTACCGCCGCGAGGACCGGCCGGCCCTCGACGACATCTGCATCCGCACCGCGCACAACGGCCAGGACAGCCGCCCCCATTACACCGACCCCAGTGTCTTCCCCGACACCTTCGCGGCGCCCTACGTCCATCTGGAGCCGGAGCTGGCCTTCGTGCTGGACGACGGCCGGGGCCGGGCGGTCGGCTACATCGTCGGCACCGCCGACACCGTCCGCTTCGCCAAGACCTTCCGGGCCGCGTGGCTGCCCCTGGTCGCCGACCGCCACCCCGAGCCGTCCGGTCCGCCGGCCACCCCGGACGAGGCGATCGCCCGGCTCCTGCACCACCCGGAGCGGATGATCGTCCCGGAGCTGGCCGCCTGGCCGGCCCACCTGCACATCGACCTGCTGCCCGAGTGGCAGGGGCGCGGCTACGGCCGGCAGCTGATGCGGACCTTCCTCGGGGCCCTGCGGGACGCGGGAGTGCCGTCCGTCCACCTCGTCATGGCGACGGCCAACAAGCCCGCCCGCGCCTTCTACGACCGCATGGGCTTCGAGGAGATCGACGTCCCGATGGACGACTCGGTCGTCTGCCTCGGCCGCACGACGCACGACCTCGACGGGCTCTGACGGGGAGCCGGGGTGCTCCGGGATTCCGCGAAGAAACCGCGAGTCCTTTGAACACCCGGTGGCCCGCCTGCGTATGGGGCGTGGGAATCCCCTGCCCACCCCCCGCACCAGAAGCGTAGGAGTACTGCCTTGGCACGCAACACACGCAGACGCCCCAAACAGCGCGCGACCCTCGCCGCATTCGCCTTGATCCTGGGCGGCGGCGGGATGACGGCGGCCAACGTCTACGCTTCCGCGACGGAGGAGGGAGGGCAGGGCGACGGCCGGGCGCAGGTCTTCTCGGGCGCCACGATCGACTGCCCGGACGTGGCCACCGAGCTGACGTCGGTGCCGGGGGAGGCGCGGGCGGAGGTGGACAAGGAGCTCGCCGGCCTGGACGCGCAGATCGCGGAGGCCTACAAGCGGCTCGGGGAGTCGGCCGAGGCCCTCCGCCAGGACCCCGGCTTCGCGGAGAACGCGATAGCCGGGCCGCTCGAGGAGAAGCGCTCCGCGGCCCTCGCCCGCATCGCGACCGCCATCGAGCGGGTCGGCGAGCGCCCCGAGGGCCTCGAGGGACTCGCCGGCTGCGCCGTGCGCGAGTCCGGCAACGCCCCCGCGCAGCCGGACGCCGGACAGGAGGGCGACGGCGAGCAGGCGGGCGACGGAGGCGACGGCCAGGACCAGCAAGGTCAGGGAGGCGAACAGGACCGGGGAGGCGAGCAGGACCAGGACCAGGGCGGAAACGGCGGTCAGGCCGGCAACGGGCCCGTCGCCGGCGACTACGTCGACATCAAGAGCGTCCAGCCCAATGTCCCGGAGCCGGAGCAGACGGAGAACGCCTCCCGCGGCGCCTTCGTCAGCGAGTGCGGCGTCAACGAGAACGGCCTGTTCAACTCGGACAACGTGATCGCCGCACCGGGTGTCGGCAACGGCGCCCACCACTTCCACGACTACATCGGCAACCAGTCCACCGACGCCTTCTCCAGCGACGAGGAGCTGGCGGCGGCGGACACCAGCTGCGTGGACCAGGGCGACAGGTCGTCGTACTACTGGCCCGTGCTGCGCCTGCAGAACGGCGCCCAGGAGCAGGACGCCGGCTCCCCGGGCGGCGGCATCGAGGGCAACGTCGGTGAGATCGTCACGCCCAAGGAGGTCACGCTGACCTTCGTGGGCAACCCGCAGGGCGAGGTCACGGCCATGCCGCGGCTGCTGCGCATCATCACCGGCGACGCCAAGTCGTTCGTCAACGGCCCCGCCAACGCCAACGCCTCCTGGAGCTGCACCGGTTTCGAGGACCGGCAGCTGACGGACAAGTACCCGCTGTGCCCGCAGGGCAGTGACGTGGTGCGCAGCTTCGACTTCCAGAGCTGCTGGGACGGCCGCAACATCGACAGCGCCAACCACCGTACGCACATGGCGTTCGCGGACGCGGCCGGCAACTGCCCGTCCGGCTTCGAACCGGTGCCGCAGCTGGTGCAGCGCATCGTCTACGACGTCGACGCGCCGAGCCTGGACGACGGAGGCCGAACGACCCCGCTGTTCGCGGTGGACTCCTTCCCGGAGCAGCTGCACAAGCCGATCACGGACCACGGCGACTTCATCAACGTCTTCGACGAGGACCTGATGAACGAGGTCGTCGAGTGCATCAACGAGGGCCGCACCTGCGGTGCGGGCGCCGGTGACGGCGGCAACGGCGGCGGTGACAGCGGCGGCGGTGACAGCGGCGGCGGTGACAGCGGCGGCGGTGACAGCGGCGGTGAGCCGAGCGAGGAGCCGCAGCAGCCGGAGGAGCCCACGGCCACACCCGACGACCCGGGTCGGAACGACGGCGGCGACAAGGGCGACGGCGGCGACAAGGGCGACGACGGAAACCAGAACGACGACGGAAACCAGAACGACGGTGCGCGGGAGCAGCCGTCAAAGACCCCGGCCACCGAGCAGCCCGACGTCAAAGCCTCGGCCCCGGCCGGGAACGGCGACGACGCCGGCGCCGGGAACCAGGACGGTGACGAGGGCGGCCAGGACGGCGGCGGCCAGGCGGCCCAGGCCGCCGAAGTGCCCGGCAGCCTCCCCGAACTCGGCGCCGAGGACCGGTCGCGGGCACAGGGCGGGACCGGAAGCCTCGCCGAGACCGGGGCCCAGCTCTGGCCGGCCGCGCTGGGCGGAGTGCTGGTGATCTTCGGATTCCTCGTCCTGCGGAGCGTGCGGCGCGGGGCCTGATTCCGCGGCACATCGGCGGCGGCAGGACTCCTCAGGGGCCCTGCCGTCCCGTGTTCCCCTCCCCTCCGCGTCGATGTGCGGCACGGCCCGGTCCGGCCATCGTGGCGTCCACCAGGCGAGCCGCCCCAGCAGGGTCATCACGGACGGCACCAGCGGCGGCCGTACGGCGCCGTCCGCCCGTGGGGGCGGCCGTCACCGAGGGCCGACTGCCCGGCCGGGTGGTCCCCGGCCCTCCCTCCTCATGAGAGGTTCACGGGATCCCTCCGGCATCCCGGCCCGGACCGCGGGCGCCGGACCGGCTCACCGGTGCGGGGTCCCGGCGAGGACGTCCTGCTCCCCGCCCGGGGAGGCGCCGGCCCGCTCGGGCAGGGCACGGGACCGGCGCAGTCGTACGGGCACGCGCAGCGCGCCGGACCCCAGGGCGACCCCGGCGCCGACCAGGACACTGCCCGCCGCCTGCGCCGTGCCGTAGGACCCGGTGCCGACGAGCGGCGCGGTGCACGCCGCCGCCACCGGGATCAGACCGGAGAACAGGGTGGCCCGCTCGGCGCCGATCCGCTGCATGCCCATGTACCAGCACACGAAGCCGATGACGGTGACCACCACCGCCTGCCACAGCAGCGCCGTCGCCTCGACCCCGTCCGGGCGGCGCAGCCACGCGGATCCGTCGAGCAGCAGCCCGGCCGCCGCCGACTCGACCGCGGCGACGCCGCACACCGCGGCGGACAGCAGCCGGGGGCCCAGGGGCCGCAGCACGGGCACGGCCAGTACGGCGAACCCGACCTCCCCGACCAGCGCGCACAGCGAGAAGGCGAGACCCGCCCCGTCCGTACGCCCCCAGCCCTGCACGGTGAAGGCGCCGACGGCCACCGCCGACGCCCCGTACAGCACCGCCCGCCTCGGCCGCCAGCCGTCCAGCAGGGGGACGAGGACGGCGACCACCACGGGCGCGCAGCCCACGAAGACGCCGGGCACCGCCGGCTCCGCGGTCCGCTCCGCGGCCAGGACGGCCAGGTTGAACCCGACCATGCCGACCGCGGCGAGCAGCGCCAGCCGGGCCCACCCGCGGGCCGGGAGCGACCGCAGCTTCGCGGTGGAGCCCCGGCCGGCCAGGGGGACCAGCAGCAGACAGGCCAGCGCGTACCGCAGGAACTGACCGCCCGCGTACGGGTAGTCGCCGAGGACGCTGTTGGCGGTGAAGGAGCCTCCGACGAGGACACAGGCGAGCGCGGCGAGCAGGGTCCCGCGCGTGGTGACGGCGTTCATGGCACCGACGCTAGGAAGGACGGCGGTCCGCAGAGAGGTCCACTTCCGCCCCGTCATCGGGGACCAATCCGACCGGGAGGCCTTCCCGCAGCTCCTCCCGCCTCCCCCGGGGGCCGACGCCCGGCTTCCCCGTCGTCAGGCCCATGGCGGCATCCGCCTCGTCCGCGTACCCGCGGACACCGCAGTCCGGACACGGGCCACCGGGGGGCGGCGCCTCGTCGACCGGCACGCTGCGCACCTCGGCGGTCCGCACCCGGCTCACCTCCCGCGGGCCCGCCGTCGACCCGCTCGGCGCGACCCCGCCCACGGCCCTCCGGTCCGGAGCCACGTCCTCGACGATCCCCTCGGTGCCGTGCGGCACGGGCCCCGGCAGAGAGGGAGCGGCTGCGCATACGAGGAGCCGGCCAGTTCTGGTCGCGGCCGGCTGTGACGGAGGCCATGCTTCCGGCCACCGGTGCGTGACCCTTGACGTCGAGGCCGCGAGGGGGGAGTCGCCGTGGACGAGGGGACAGTGCGCGCGCACGAGGAGACGGACGGGGCGGCGACCGCGCGCCACGCCCGCTCCGCGCCACGCGCGCACGCCGGTGCGGCGACCGGCGGGCGGGCCGCGGTCAGCGGGCGGGCCGCCGGTCGTACGCCGCCAGCAGCAGCGCCACGTCGTCCGGGCGGTCCTCGGTCCGGCGGGCCGTTGTGACCAACTGGTCGGCGAGCTCCTCCACCGAGTCGGTGCGGCTGCGCGCCAGACAGCGCCGGACCACCTCGATGCCCGTCTCGATGTCACCGCCGGGCGTCTCGACGAGCCCGTCCGTGTACAGCGCGAGGACGCTGCCGGGAGCCAGGGTGAGCGCCGTGACCGGGTAGACGGCCTCCGGCTGCACCCCGAGCAGCACGCCACCGGGCAGGTCCAGGCTCTCCGTGTGCCCGTCGGGGTGGCGCAGCAGGGGCGGGGGGTGGCCCGCCCGGACGGCCAGGGCACGGCCGGTGACCGGGTCGAGCTCGACGTAGCAGCAGGTGGCGAAGAGATCCGTCTCCAGCTCCGCCAGCAGCCGGTTGGTGTGGGTGATGACCTCCTGCGGCGGCCGGCCGCTGGCGGCGAAGGCGTGCACCGCGCTGCGCAGCTGCCCCATGACGGCGGCGGCACCGACGCTGTGCCCCTCGACGTCGCCGATGACCAGCGCCACCCCCCGCCCCGTCCTGATCACGTCGTACCAGTCGCCCCCGATGGCCATGCCCTGGGTGCCCGGCAGGTAGCGGCCGGTGGTGAGCAGTCCGTCGATGGCGGGCAGCCGGTGCGGCAGCAGCCCCTCCTGCAGCCCCCGCGCCACGGCGGACTCGGCGTCGTACAGCCGGGCCCGCTCCATCGCCTGCGCGGTCAGACCGCCCAGCGCGGTCAGCGCGGTGCGTTCCTCGGGGGTGAACCGGTGCGGCGCGTTCCAGCCGAGGATGCAGGAGCCGACCGGATGGCCGGAGGCGATCAGCGGCAGGAACGCCCAGGCGCCCATCGTGTCCAGGAGGAGCTGGGGGTAGGCGTTGACCAGTGCCTCCGGCGACTCGAAGAAGAGCGGGAGCCGGGTGGTCAGGGCGTGCACGCCGGGCAGGTTCGCGTTGAGCGGCACGCCCTCGAAGTCGTCGAGGAAGTGCTCCGGATAACCGGACTCCCACAGCAGGTGCATCCGGCTGTCGCGGATCGTGTACAGGGCGATCTCCTGCGCGCCGAACGCGGGCAGCAGCTGCTCGGCGACGGCCAGGCAGACGTCCCTGACGGTGACGGCCTCGGTCAGCACGCTGGCCATCTGCACCACGTGGTAGAGCGCTCCCGCGCGGGCCGTCCCGACCAGCTCCGGCGCCGCCGCGGTGTCCGGGCCGGCCGGCGCCAGGGACCCGCCCGGCTCGGCCCCGGCGGGAGCGCTGGTGAGGAAGACGCGTCCGGTCAGCCCGTGCACCCCCGGATAGAGCACGAACCCCAGCCAGACGCCGTCCGGGGAGTGCACCAGGTACGACACCGGTTCCTGCGACAGCATCGCGGCCCGGTAGCGGTCCTCGTAGGCCGGATCGCGCAGCCAGGGGAGAACGTCCCACGGGTAGTGGCCGAGCATGTGCTCCAGGTCGCAGGCCAGCAGTTCCTGGCAGCGGCGGTTGGCGTAGATGATCCGGCCGTCCTGGTCCAGGGAGAACACCCCGTCGGGCAGCCGCTCGGCGGCCTCCGCCGCGGTGACCCCGCCGACCGCGTCGACGAGGGCGCCCACCAGCAGCCGGGCGTCCCCCTCCACCCGTACGACGTGCCCCCACAGTTCGACCGGCCGGTAGCGGATGCGCCCGTCGTCCCCGGCCTCCTCCAGCACCCTGAAGTGCCGGCCCCTGATCTGCCCGGTGTCCGCCGCCTCCCGCCGGCCCGCCCGCAGTTCGTACAGGTCGTCGGGGGACACCCGGTCCTCGACCTCCGCCATGGTGCCGCCGAACTCCTCCCGGACGACACCCAGCAGGGACAGCGCGTCGTCGTCCCCGGACCACCGGTCGCTGTCCAGGTCCCACTCGACCATGCCGACCGACACGGCCCCGAGGGAGGGGGCGGGCAGCTTCACGCCGACCGGCTGGTCGTCGTAGTCGATGCCGTACGTCACGGCCTCCGCGCCCTCCCGGCCGGGCATCCGGCGGGCGAACTCGGTGAGGCGCTCCTCCATGTCCCGCCCCGCGGCGTGCAGCGCCGCCCGCACCGTCCGCTCGTCCATCTGCTCCCGGGCGGCCGAGCGCAGGACGGACAGGACGCCCACGGGTTCGCCGTCGACGTGCACCGGGTGGAAGGCGGAACCGAACGAGTACGGCAGCGCGGCGGTGAACTGCGGGAAGCGCAGCATCATGGCCCGCTCGTCCGGCAGCCACATGCTCTCGCTCCTGCGGTACGCCTCGGACATGGGCAGCGCGCCGCCCACGGGCACCCGCCACCAGGTCATCAGCAGCGACCGCGGGACGCCGGCCACCACGCACAGCACCAGCGAGCGCCGGTCACGCGAGCGCAGGTACACCAGCCCGCCGTACCCGCCGACGTCCTGGACCGCCGCCACCACGGGCTCCGCGAGCGCGTCCTCGAGCCGGGCCGCCGGATGCGCCGCCCGGGACACGTCCGCGCCCGCGCTCTCCCCGGCGCCGCGGCCGTCCGCGCCCGCCGGCCGCTCCCCGCGCGGTGCGGCGGCTGCATCATCCATGTCGCGTCCTCCCGGTGCGGACGCACGGGACATCCGTTCGTTCCCCACCAGGATGTGCCATGCCGGACGGTCCGGCGCGGCGGAGCCGCAACCTTCGGGTCATCCCGGTCGTCCCACCCGATACCAGAAGGATGCGAGCCCAGGGGGCTGAAAATGCTACGAAAGAGAATGATCTGCGCGACCCTCGTGCTCGTGGGCGCCACGCTGACCACGGCGGCGGTCCCGGCCGTCGCCGCCCCGGCGACGGCGGCCCCGACCACGACGTGCCCGACCGGCTGGGGCAGCCTGCCCGAGTCCGGCCCCGGCGGCACGGCCACGCCGGTGCGGGACGTCAGGACCGGGCGGCACGACTGCCACGACCGCATGGTCGTCGACCTGCCCGGCGCCGCGCGCGACGGCCTCGGCTACTCCGTCCGGTACGTCGACCGGCTCCGCCAGGACGGATCGGGCCGGCCCGTGCCCGTCGCCGGCGGCGCCGTCCTCGAGGTGCGGGTGGCCGCGCCCTCGTACGACCCCGGGAGCGGCGAGCCCACCTACCCCGCGCGCGCCGGAGGTCCCCTGCCGGGCGTCGACCTCACCGGGTACCGCACGTTCCGGGACGCGCGGTTCGCCGGCAGCTTCGAGGGCGGGACCCAGATCGGACTCGGTACGCGGGCGCGGCTGCCGTTCCGGGTGCTGCGGCTCGACGGCCACCTCGTGATCGACGTCGCCCACGGCTGGACCGGCGACCGCTGAGCGACCGCCGGGCGGTCACTGCTCCAGGGCGCCCGTCTCGCAGACCCGGCGCGCCACCTCGCGCAGTTTGGTGTTGGTGCGCTGGGACCGGGCGCGCAGGAGGTCGAAGGCCTGGTCCTCCGTCACCCGGTGGCGGCCCATCAGGATGCCCATCGCCTCGCCGATCAGATGCCGCGTGGCGATGGCGTCCTGCAACTGGGCGTCGGTCCTGGCGGTGGAGAAGGCGACCGCCGCGTGGGAGGCCAGCAGCCAGCCGGCCGTCTCGCTGTCCTCGGTGAACGTGCCCGGCTTGTGGGAGTACATGTTGAGGGCCCCCAGCTCCTCCTCCCGGGTGTACAGCAGGAAGCCCATCATGCTGCCCACCCCGAGCTCCCGGCAGCGCGGCACGAAGGACGTCCAGCGTTCGGGGTCCGCGGTGAAGTCGGGGATGCGGAAGAGGCGTTCGGCCCGGTCGGGCCGGGCCGCGTCGAGGCAGGGCCCTTCGCGCAGGCGCTCCTGGAGGCGGTCGCTGTCGACCACGAGCTGCGCGGTCGGCGCCAGCGAACTCACCCGGTCCCCCCGCAGGACGAGGATCCCGGAGGCGTCGCAGCCGTCGACGAGCTCCACCGCCTTGCGCGTGATCTGCTCCAGGGTCGAGTCGAGGGTGTGCTCGGCCAGGAGGTCACGCGCCATGGAGGCCATCTGCCGCGCGAAGTTCCGCCAGTCCACCGTCCGCCTCCCTGGTGCCGCGGTCAGCACACACCGCCCCTACCCCGCACCGATGTGCGGCACGCCGGTGAACGGCCGGATCCGGGGCAGACGGCGTAAGCGGTCTCCGCAAGCCCCGTGGACCCCGGGGCGCACGTCCTGCCGGCCGCGAGAGAGGAACACCAGGGTGACCACGCACCGGCCCCGTACGCGTCCGGGACACCGCGGGCGCCGCTTCGACCTGCGGGCGACGGCCATGTTCTTCGGCCTGCTCGCCACGGCCCTGATCGTCGCCGGCTTCGCGGTGCGCGCGCTGGCCTCGGTCGTGCAGCGGCGCCCGGTGTGGGCCGTCGTCCTGCTGTGCGTGGTCCTCGCGGTCCTGCTGGCCCACGGGCGCAGACGGCGGCTGTCCGCGGCGGGGATCGCCCGCCGGGCGGGCGAGGCCCTGGAACGGGGCACGTCGACGGCGCTCGACGCCCTGGACGACCCCGTCCCCTCCCCGCTTCCGCCCGCGATCCCCGCACCGGCCGCAGCGTACGACGACGTCCTCCCCACGGTCGTCGCGCCCGTCGCCCCGGGCGTCGGCCACGACGCCCTGAGCCCCGAGGAGTTCGAGGCGGCGATAGCCGGCCTGTGCGCACGGGACGGCTGCACGCGGGTGGAGGTCGTCGGGGGAGCGGGGGACCTGGGCGCCGACGTGACGGCCCTGACCCCCGACGGCCGCCGGCTCGTCGTCCAGTGCAAGCGCTACGGCGAGGACAACAAGGTGGGTTCCCAGGACCTGCAGCGCTTCGGCGGCACCTGCTTCACCGTCCACGAGGCGGATGTCGCCCTCATCGTCACCACCAGCGACTTCACCGCGCCGGCCGTCGAGTACGCCGAGCAGTGCGGCATCGTGTGCGTGAACCGCGACGCCCTGCTCGCCTGGAGCGAGGGGCGGGCACCGGAACCCTGGGCGGCCGGCGCGGACGGGGCCCAGGCGTGACCTCGTTGTCAGTGCCGGGTGCCATCCTGCCGGTATGGACGAACTGGAGTTCATGCGCGGCCGGGTCTACGGGGCGGACCACGACGACCCGGGCCCGCGCGACGGTCGGTCGTACGTGGAGCTGGCCGGAGGCCCGCTGGACGGCCTGCTGCTGGACGTCACCGACCGCGGCGAGACGGAGCTGAGGCACGGCGTCGGCCTGCCCACCGAGATAGGCCGCTACGGCGCGGGCGGCCGCGCGGTGTACGTGCCCCGCGGCACCGACGCCCGGGTGTACGACTGGCGGGGCGACGTTCCCTAGCCGTCCGGCCGGGTACGGGGCAGGTGTGGCCGTGGACGCCGACGGGTCGTCGGAGCGCGCGAGGAAGTGGGGCGAGCCATGGGACTGCTGACGGAAGGCGGCTCGGTGCTGCGCGACCGGATCGGCCGGGCGATCTTCTCCCGGGTCGCCGGCCCGGACGGCCCGGACAACCGCGCACGCATCCACGGCACGCCCGGCCCGCGCTGGTTCGGCCCCGACCGGCCGGTCAGAAGGGTGCACGGGGACGCGTCGATGTTCATCGGCGGACTGTCGGCCCTGCTGCTGCAGTCGCTGCACCCGCTGGCCATGGCCGCCGTCGCCGGGCACTCCGGGTTCCGCGGTGACCCCTGGGGGCGCCTCCAGCGCACCAGCACCTTCCTCGCCACCACCACGTACGGCACCGCCGACAGCGCCCAGCGGGCCGTCGACCGGGTGCGGGCCGTCCACGAGACGGTGCGCGGCACCACCGTCGACGGCGAGGAGTACCGGGCGTCCGACCCCCGTCTGCTGTGCTGGGTGCACATCGCCGAGGTCGACATGTTCCTGCGCGCCCACCAGCGCTACGGCGCCCGTCCCCTGGACGCCGAGGGCTGCGACGCGTACGTCGCCGACATGGCGCGCGTCGCCACCGCGCTCGGCGTGCCCGACCCGCCGGTCGACCGCGCCGGACTCGCCGAGCGGCTGGCCGCCTACCGCGCCGAGCTGCGCGCCACCCCCGAGGCGCGCTCCACCGCCCGCTTCCTGCTGCTCAACCCGCCCGTCCCGCTGCTCGCCCGGGTGCCGTACGGCGTCCTCGCCGCCAACGCCGTCTCCCTGCTGCCCGGCTGGGCCTCCCGCGCGCTGTGGCTGCCCCGCGTACCCCCGGCCGAGGACGTCTGCGTACGCCCCCTGGGCACCGCGGTCACCTCGGTCATCCGTTGGGCCCTGGCCCCCACCCGCGACACCCCGGCCTGACACCCCGTACACCGGCCTCACCCGCGGTCGCCTCGGCGGACAGCCGTGCCTTCCCCAGCGCCTTGAAGACCTCCGGGCGGTGGTGGGGGCCCCGCTCGGGCGAAGCCGGGAGCGGGGGAGGCGCCCCGCAAGCGCCGGGCCGCGCGGCCCCGGCCCGCCCCGACGCGGAGTCGCCGGTTGACCCCGGCCAGAAGGGGCACTCAGTGCTGACGCTGACTGACGTCACGCGCGGACACGGGAGGTCGAAGTGGCGGTTCGCCATCATCTGGTCAGAACGAGCCCGCAGTCCGTCTGGGCCGTCCTGGAGGACGGGACCCGGTACGCGGACTGGGTGGTGGGCACCTCCTCGTCGAAACCGGTGCGCGGCCACTGGCCGCAGCTCGGCTCGGCGATCGGCTACGAGGTGCGGTTCGGACCCCTGAGCCTGTCCAACGAGACCGTCGTCCGGCGCTGTCTGCCGGGCGAGACGCTGGAGCTGGAGGCCAAGGCCGGCCCCCTCGGCACGGCCCGCATCGCCATCGAACTGCGGCCCTGGGGCGACCACTGCCTGGTCATCGTGGACGAGCACCCGCTGAAGGGCGCAGGCGGCACGGTGCACAACGCGGCCGTGGAGGCCCTGATCCAGATCCGCCACCGCGCCATGCTGGCCAGGCTGGCGAAGATCTGCGAGGCCGACGCGGCCGGGGCGGAGCGGAACCGGTCCCTCGGCCAGGTGGTGTCGCCGACCCCGGGCGAGGGAGGCGCCCGTGCCTGACGCCGTGGTGATCGGGGCCGGTCCCAACGGGCTGGTCGCGGCCAACCTGCTCGCCGACGCCGGCTGGAGCGTCGAGGTGCTGGAGGAGCAGCCGGAGCCCGGCGGGGCCGTGCGCCACGACCGGGGCGCCGACCCCGAGTTCGTCAGCGACCTCTGCAGCTCCTTCTACCCGCTCGCCGCCGCCTCCCCGGTCGTCTCCGGGCTGCACCTGGAGCGTCACGGACTGCGCTGGAGCCATGCCCCGCACGTGGTCGCGCATCCCCTGAGCGACGGCCGGTGCGCGGTCCTCGACCGCCGTGTCGACGTCACCGCCGACTCGCTGGAGGCCTTCGCGCCGGGCGACGGCGACGCCTGGCGCCGTCTGCACGACATGTGGGAGGAGCTCCGGCCGGATCTCCTGGACGCCTTGTTCACCCCCTTCCCGCCCGTCCGCTCCGGGATCCGGCTGGCCGTCAGGCTGCGCGGCACGGGCGGGCTGCGCATGGCGCGCACCCTGGTCCTGCCGGTGCGCCGCATGGCGCAGGAGGAGTTCCGGGGCGAGGGCGGGGGGCTGCTGCTGGCCGGGAACGCGCTCCACGCCGACCTGGCCCCGGAGGCCGCGGGCAGCGGCGGCTTCGGCTGGCTGATGTCGATGCTCGGACAGACGTACGGCTTCCCCGTGCCGGCCGGCGGCGCCGGAGCCCTCACCGAGGCCCTGGCACGCCGTCTCGAGACGCGCGGCGGGGTGCTGCGCTGCGGCAGGCGCGTCGACCGGATCCTCGTGCGCGACGGCCGGGCGGCGGGGGTGCGCACGGCCGACGGCGAGACGGTCGCGGCCGGCCGCGCCGTCCTCGCGGACGTGGCCGTGCCCGCCCTGTACCGCGAACTCCTCGGCCCCGAGGACGTCCCCGCCCAGCTCCAGTCCGACCTGCGGCGCTTCCAGTGGGACTTCGCCACCTTCAAGGTCGACTGGGCGCTGGACGGGCCGGTTCCGTGGCGGTGCGAGCAGGCCGCGGGCGCCGGCACCGTCCATCTCGCGGACGGCATCGACGAACTCACCCGCTTCGCCGCCCAGCTCGCCACCGGCAGCGTCCCCGACCGCCCCTTCTGCCTGTTCGGCCAGATGACGACGTCGGACCCGTCCCGCTCCCCGCGGGGCACCGAGTCGGCGTGGGCGTACACCCACGTGCCCCACGACGTCACCGGCGACGCGGGCGAGGACGCGCTCACCGGTACCTGGGACGCCGGGGAGCAGGAACGCATGGCCGACCGCGTGGAGCGCCAGGTGGAACGCTTCGCGCCCGGCTTCCGGTCCCGGATCCGGGCCCGGCGGATCCTCGCCCCGCCCGCCCTGCAGTCCCTCGACCGGAACCTGCACGGCGGCGCCATCAACGGCGGTACCGCAGCCATGCACCAGCAGCTGTTCTTCCGCCCCGCCCCCGGCACCGGGCGCCCCGAGACGCCCGTCAAGGGCCTGTACCTGGCGTCCGCCGGCGCCCACCCGGGCGGCGGCGTGCACGGCGCGCCGGGCGCCAACGCCGCACGCGCCGCGCTGCGCCGCTCCTTCGCCCCGGGCCTGGCCGGGGCGCAGCGGCTGCTGGCCCGCCGCGACCGCACCGGCCGACGGCAACCCGGCAAGGGCGGCAGCGGCGGTGGATGACCGGTGCGCACGACCCCGACGACCACGAACCACGGAGACGGGACGATGACCCGACACGACGACGGCCCCGACCTCGCCCACCGGCGCCCCGAAGGCGTGAGCGACGAGACGGTGGAGGCGCTCGGCTCGCTCTCGAAGGCGCTGGAGACGACCGAGCGGGCCCGCGGCCACCTCTACAGCTTCCACCAGCTCACCGGCACCGCCGACCTCGAACTCGACCGGGCGGTCGAACTGCTGCGCAAGGCCGGGCACCCGGACTGGGCGGAGACGGTACGGACCCAGGTGCTGGGCCGCAACGTGATCCCCGGGCACTGGACGTTCCAGATCGTGGAGGCCTACGACGCCACGTACCACCGCCCGTTCAGGGAGATCGAACAGGCCGCCGTCGAGGAACTGGCCGAGGGCCGGGACCACCTCTACGAGGCGGAGATGAAGGAGGCCCGCCGGACCGCCGGCCACCCCGACCACACCGCCCGCCCCGACACCGGCCCGCCGCCCGGTGAAGGGGACGGACGATGAACGGCGGCCCGCTGCGCGACCGCACCGTCGTGGTCACGGGCGCCGCACGCGGGATCGGCGCCGCCCTGGCCCGCGACCTCGCCGGGCGCGGCGCCCGGATCGCGCTGCTCGGTCACGAGAGGTCAGGACTGGAAGCGGTGGCGGAGAGCCTGCCCACGCGGACCTGGGTGTGCGAGCTCGACGTCACCGACGAGGCCGCGCTGGAACGGGCCGCCGAACGGGTCGGGGCACACCTCGGCGCCCCCTCCGCCGTGGTGGCCAACGCCGGCGTCGCGGAGGGCGGCCCGTTCGTCACCTCGGACCCGGCCCTGTGGCGCCGCGTGATCGACGTCAACCTGACGGGCAGCGCGGCCACGGCCCGCGCCTTCCTGCCGGATCTGCTGGCGACGAGGGGCTACTACCTCCAGGTCGCCTCGCTGGCCTCGATCGGCGCCGCCCCGATGATGAGCGCCTACTGCGCCTCCAAGGCGGGTGTGGAGGCCTTCGCCCACTCCCTGCGCGCCGAAGTGGCGCACCACGGTGTCGCCGTCGGCATCGGCTACGTGAACTGGACCGACACCGACATGATCCGCGACGCGGACCGTCATCCCGTGCTGCGGGAGCTGCGCGGCCACATGCCGCCGCCGGCCCGGCGCCTGTACCCGGCGGAGCACGTCGCCGCCCGGCTCGGAGCCGCGGTGGAACACCGCAGCACGGCCGTCTACGTGCCCCGCTGGCTGCGTCTGGCGCAGGCGGCACGGGCCGCGCTGCCCCCGGTCGTGCTGCGGGTGGCCCGCCGGGAACTGGCCCGGCTGGAGGCCGAGGACCCGCTGCGGCACACCGGGCTCCTCGGCGCCGGAGGCGAGGCCGACCGGACCGCGGGCCGAACACGCCCGTGACCCGGCGGGGCCGGCCGGCCCCGCCGGGTCAGCCCGGGAAACGCCCCGTGGAACGCAGCGACCAGCGACGCTCCGCGTAGGCCAGGTCGTCGCGCCACAGCCGCCCGGCGGCGGCCCGCACCAGCGGGCGCAGCAGCGGCGCCGCACCGCGTGCCAGGGCGAAACCCGGACGGTCGGACCCGGCCGCCACCGCCTCGACGACCGCCGTACGGGGCCGCCCCCGGTCGTCCGTGCCCAGGGGAGTGGCGTGGGACTCGACCACGGAGCCGGCTCCCTCCCCCTCCGTGATGCGCATGACGACCGTGCGCGGCTCGGGCGCGGTGAACTCGGCCCGCACCGGCACCACCAGACGTCCCGCCACCTTGAAGGACACGTCCACGGTGAAGGCGTCCCCGCTCCCGTCCGAGCCGTCCGGCGCGCCGGCCACGGTGAGGTCGACGAACGAGTAGGGGTGGAACCAGGCCCCGTGCCAGGGATCGAGACGGTTGGCCACGACGTCCTCGGGTTCGCAGGTGCCCACCCCGGTGTACACGGCCGTCAGGGCCCGGTCCGGCCGCACCGGCACCACCGGCGCGTCCAGCGGCGCCTCGCCGCCCACCGCGTCCAGGCGGATCCACAGCAGGACGCCGTCGTCGTGCACCGGGAACGGCTCCCACCCCGCGAAGGGACCGCCGTCCAGGGCCAGTCCGTGCCAGTGGCACACCAGCGTCCCGCAGCGGACGGGACTGTCCCGCAGCGGCGCGCCCAGGTGCGGACAGATCCCGGGCCCGGCCACCGGACGGCCCCGGGCGTCCCGCCAGAGCACCGCCTCCTGTCCCGCCACGGTCCGCGCCAGCGGGCGGCCGGCGCGCAGCTCGCGGGAGGCGCCCACCACGTACCAGTTGCCGGACGGACGCGCCTGGGCCCGTTTCAGCGCCCCGGCGATGACGGCCGGCCGCGCCTCGCGCCAGGTGGGGCGCTGCCGGTCCCACGGCACCGCACGCCTGCGCAGGGACAGCGGCAGGCGCCGGCGCCCGCCCGCGGATCCGGTGTTCATGCGACCTCCTCGGAGACAGCCGGGTACGGACCGAGCGGACGGACGTCCGGGGGCCCGTCGCCGCCGCGGGCGCGCAGCCGGGCCGTGACCACCCGGGCGAGCCCGTCGGCGGCGACCACGGCGCGCCGCCGGCGGGGGACCACCGCCCGGCGGTGCAGCACCGACCAGCCGCCCTGGGCCACGGCGTCCAGGATTCCGCCGTACAGCACGAACGCCGTGCGGATGCACGGCCGGGACACCGGTTCCAGCATCGCGAGCCCCGGCGCGGCCTCCCGGTACACGCCCCGGGTCAGCGCCTCGAACTCCCTCAGCGCCGAGGTGACACGCCGGTCATGGCGGCCCGTGTCCCGGCTCCAGCGCAGCAGCGCCCGGTCGGCGCCGTGCGCGGCGAGCAGGTCCGCGGGCAGGTAGACGCGTCCCCGGTCGAGGTCCTCGCCCACGTCGCGCAGGAAGTTGGTCAGCTGGAAGGCCACCCCGAGGGCGGCCGCGTGCGGCTCGGCCGCCGCGCGCGGGACGGCTGTGCCGAGGACCGGCAGCATCTGCAGCCCGATGACCGCGGCGGAGCCGTGCATGTACCGGCGCAGCTCCGCGTAGTCGGCGTAGTCGGTCACCACCAGGTCGGCGCGCATGGCGGCCATGAAATCGGCGAAATGGGCGTGGGCGATGCCGTAGCGGCGTGCCGTGTCGGCGAGGGCCCGCACCACCGGTTCGGCGCTGTCGCCGTCCCGCAGGCCCTTGTCCAGTTCGCGTGCGAGCGCGGACAGTTCGGCGTCCCGGCGCGCGGTGTCCGCGCCGGTGCCCAGTGCGTCGACGATGTCGTCGGCCCAGCGGGCGAAGCCGTACAGGGCGTGCACGGCGGGGCGCCGCTCGGCGGGCAGCAGCCGGGTGGCGAGGAAGTACGTCCTGCCGTGCCGGGCGTTGAGCGCCCGGCAGCGGCGGTAGGCCTCGCGCAGCGCCGGATCGGCGACGCCCGCCGCGTCCAGTTCACGGTCGGTCATGCGGAAGCCTCCTGGGACGCGGTGGGAGGGACACGCGGCCGCCCTGGACCGCCGGTGATCCGTGCCGCGGCCAGCTTCCCGGACAGCAGCACGGTCGGAACGCCGACGCCGGGGGTGGTGCCGCAGCCGGCCAGCACGGCGTTCCGGGTGCCGCGGACCAGGTTGCGCGGGCGGAACGGCCCCGTCTGGGCGAAGGTGTGGGCCGCGGAGAACGGAGTACCGGCCGCGTGGCCCTGCGCGTGCCAGCTCGCGGGCGTGACCACGCACTCCGTCTCGACGGCGGCCCCCAGGCCGGCCAGGCCGCGCCGCTCGAGCTCCCGCAGCAGGTCGTCCCGGTAGCGGGGGGTCAGGTCCGTCCACGCGGCGGTGTCCGGGCCGATGTCGGTGTTGGGGCACGGAGCGAGGACGTAGTGCAGATGGCGCCCCGGCGGGGCGAGGTCCGGGTCGGTGGCGGTGGGCCGCGTGATGAGCAGCGAGGGATCGCTCATCAGCCGGCCGTCGCGGGTGAGTTCGCCGAACGTGCTGCGCCAGGCGGCGCCGAAGGAGATGGTGTGGTGGGCGAGCTGCGGCCAGGTCCGGTCGGTGCCGAGGTGCAGCACGACCGCGGACGGGGAGTGCCGCAGCCGTACGGGGCGCCGCGGCGAGCGGCCCAGGAGCCGGTAGGCGACGGGAAGGTCGGGGGTCAGGACGACCGCGTCGCAGGGGATCCGGCCCTGGTCGGTGACGACGGCGGTGACCCGGTCGCCGGAGCGCTCCAGGCGGCTCACCTCGTGGCCGAACCGCAGGTCGGCGCCCGCGTCGGCGGCGGCGTCCGCCATGGCGCGCGGCAGCGCGTGCATCCCGCCGCGCGGGAAGTACACCCCGGCGACGGTGTCCATGTAGGCGATGACGGCGTAGGCGGCCAGGGCCCTGGCCGGCGGGACGCCCGCGTACAGGGCCTGGAAGGAGAAGACCCGGCGCAGCCGCTCGTCCCGCAGGAACCGCCCGACGCGTGCGTCCAGCCGCCCGAAACCGCCCAGCGCCGCCAGCCGGGCCAGGTCGGCGTTGAGCAGGCCCCAGGGGGAGTCGAAGTTGGCGTCGATGAAACGGCGCATCTGCGCCCGGTACAGCCTCTCCAGCCAGTCGCGCAGCCGCAGATAGCCCGCGGCCTCCCGGGCGCCGGCGAACAGCTCGACCTCCGCGGCCATCGCGTCGGCCTCCGTGTGCACGTCGAGGCTGCTGCCGTCGGCGAAGCGGGCCCGGTACGCCGGGTGCAGCGGGACCAGCTCCACGCGCTCGCGCAGACTGTCGCCGACGGCGGCGAACGGCTCGTCGGCCAGGTCGGGCATGGTCAGCACGGTGGGACCGGTGTCGATCCGGTAGCCGTCGAGGTCCAGGCGCCCGGCGCGCCCGCCCGGCAGCGCGTCCCGCTCGACGACGGTGACCCGCCGGCCCGCGCCCAGCAGGTGCAGCGCCGCCGACAGCCCGGCCAGCCCGGCTCCCACGACGACGACGTGGTCCGTACGGCCCGTCACGGTGCGGATCACCGGCCGGCCTCCCGGCCGCCGGCCGCCCGTGCGGGTTCCGGCCGGGCGCCGCGGGCGTGGGTGTCCCGCACGGGCCCCTCACCCGCCGCGGAGGCCAGCAGCAGCCGCAGCCGCTCCCCGCCGCGCGGATCGAGAAGGGCGCCGTCGACGTGCCGCAGCCCTTGGGCCACCAGACGGTCGATCATCGCCTCGACCGCGGCCCGCGCCCCGGTACCGGCCAGGACCTCCCGCACCTCCTCCAGCCCTTCCCCGGTGAGCGCCTCGTGGCCGAGCGAGCGCTCGAGCACGTCCAGGGCACGGTGGTCGCCGGCGGACGCGGCACGCGCGTGGGCGAGCGCGACCAGACAGGTCGGTTTCCCCTCGCGGATGTCCCCGCCCGCCGGCTTGCCGGTGTCCCGGGGGTCACCGAACACGTCGCCGAGATCGTCGCGGAGCTGGAACGCCGTGCCCACACAGCGTCCGGCGGCGCAGAGGGCCGCCGTGGTGCCGTCGTCCGCGCCCGCGAGCGCGGCCCCGAGGGCGATCGGCCGTTCGACCGAGTACAGGGCGCTCTTGAGGCGGGCGGTGCGCAGCGCGCGCGGCAGGGACCGCGACCCGGTCGCCTGCCCGTGCAGGTCCAGGTACTGGCCGGCCACCATCTCCGTGCGCATGTCGCCCCAGAGCCGGCGCACCGTCCGGGCGGTGCCGCCGTCCAGCGGGACCTCGGCCAGGAGGTCGTCCGCCCAGGCGAGCGCCAGGTCGCCGGTGAGGACGGCGGCCCCGGCGCCGAGGCGCTCGGCGCGCCCGGCCGGCGCCGCGTCCGCGTACTGGGCGGCGACGTCGACGTGGACGGCGGGCCGCGCACGGCGCAGCACGGAGCCGTCCATCACGTCGTCGTGGACGAGCGCGCAGGTCTGCAGCAGTTCGAGCGCCGCGCCGATCCGCAGGGCCGCCGTGACCTCGGCGGCGCCCTCCCCGCCGCAGGCGCGCAGCGTCCACCACAGGAAGCGCGAGCGGGTGCGCTTGCCGCCCGCCCGGGTGAAGTGGGCGACGCGCCCGGCCACGTCGTCGCCGAACAGGGGGTCCAGGTCGCGCGCGCGGTCCAGCCGGTCGGCGAGCACGTGGTCGAGCACGCGTCCGACCGCACCGGCCACGTCCCGGTCCACGGCGGACGCGTCCTCGTTCCACGGCGGGCGCGCCGTGCGCGGCGCGTCGTCGGGCCGGGCCCGTGGCGACGCCGGGCCTCCGACGAGCCGAGGCCCCGCCGTGTCGTGATCCTCCGCCTGCGTAGGGCCCATCCCGGTTCCTCTCGTCCTGAACGCCGATCGTCGCGTGCCCGGTGTCCTTCCGCTCGCGCACCACGCGCGGACGGGGTACGAGCAGGAACGGTCCGACCAACCGCCGCCGCGTGCTTTCCCCCTGAGCGCCCGGTCCCACCGGTAGCGGTTTGTCACACGTTCGAGTGACCTGAATTCGATCGGGCACACAAGCAGGAATGCTGACGAGGAGCGGGAGGAGGGTGCCGTCGTGCTGGACGCCGAGGTGGTGATCGTCGGGGCGGGCGCCGCCGGACTGTCCCTGGCCCACCGTCTGTCGCGGGCCGCGCCGGGGTCCCGGGCGCCGTCGGTCGTCCTGGTGGACGCCCCGCCCGGTCCGCTGCGGCCCCCGCGCCGCACGTGGTGCTTCTGGGAAGCGGGCGCGGGCCGCTTCGACGCCGCCGTCACGGCGACCTGGCGGCACCTGCGGGTGCGTCCCCCCGCCGGCCCCGCGCTCGAGGGGGACATCGCCCCGCTGCGCTACAAGATGATCCGGTCCGACGACTTCGAGCGGCTGGTCGCCCACGACCTGGCCGCCGCCCCGGCCGTACGCCGCCTGGAGGCGACCGTCGAGGCCGTGGAGGACGTGCCCGGGGGAGCGCTCGTCCACCTGCGGGACGGCGACGGCCGGACACGCGTCCTGCGGGCCCGCTGGGTGTTCGACTCACGCCCCCCGGGCAGCCTGCCGGCCGCCCGCACCACGCTGCTGCAGCACTTCCACGGCTGGTTCGTGCGCGCCGCCCGTCCGGTCTTCGACGGCCGGACCGCGGACCTGATGGACTTCCGCACACCCCAGCCCGCCGACGGACTGTCCTTCGGCTACGTCCTGCCCGTCGGCCGCCACGACGCGCTGGTGGAGTACACCGAGTTCTCCCGGCGCCCCCTCACCGCCGACGGCTACGGGTCGGCGGTGCGGCAGTACACCGAGGAGGTGCTCCGGCTGGGGGAACTGCGGATCCTGTCCACCGAGACGGGCGTCATCCCGATGACCGACGCCGCGATCCCCCGTCAGGTCGGCGCCTCCGTCTTCCGCATCGGCGCGGCGGGCGGCGCCACCCGCCCCTCGACGGGCTACACCTTCGCCGGGATCCAGCGCCAGACCGGCGCCGTCGCCGCCGCCCTGCGCCGGGGCCGCACCCCCGTGCCGCCCCCCGCCCACTCCGCCCGCTCCCGGGCCATGGACGCCGTCCTGCTGCGCGCCCTGGACAGCGGCCGGGTCGACGGACCCGCGCTGTTCTCCCGCCTCTTCGCCCGCGTGCCCATGCGGCGGCTGCTGCGCTTCCTGGACGGCCGCACCCGGCTCCACGAGGACCTCGCCGTCGGCCTGCACGCCCCGGCGGGCCCCATGCTCCGCTCGGCGCTGGAGCTGACCACGCTGCCCCGCCGCCCGTTCGACGGCCCCTGACCCGTACCGCCCGCACCCGCCCCGACCCGTTCGCCCCGACCCATCCGTCCCGGGAGACCGCATGCCCCTGCTGCGCGACGAGGACCTCGCCGCCGCGTTCGACCACGCCGCCCGCGGCTACGACGCCCTGGCGGCCGCCAACCCCGGCTACCACGCCCACCTCCGCCGCTCGGTCCGCCGTCTGGGACTGCCGCGGCGGGGCGGGGGACTGCGCGTCCTGGACCTGGGCTGCGGCACCGGCGCGTCGACCGCCGCACTCGCCGCCGTGCTGCCGGACGCGCGGATCACCGGCGTGGACGCCTCCGCCGGCATGCTCGAACGGGCCGCCGCCAAGGCCTGGCCGGACGGGGTGACGTTCGTACGGGCACCGGCGGAAGGGCTGGCGGAGGCCGGGGTGGAGGGGCCGTTCGACGCGGTGTTCGCGGCCTACCTCTTCCGCAACGTCTCCGATCCCGACGCCGTGCTCGCCACCGTGCGCGCACTGCTGGCCCCCGGCGGGAGGCTGGGCGTGCACGAGTACACGCTCGGCGGACGGCGCGTGGACCGCGCGGTGTGGACCCTGGTGTGCCGCGGCATCGTCCAGCCGGCGGCCGCCGTGCTCGGGGACGCCGGGCTCTACCGCCACCTGTGGCGCAGCGTCGTGGAGTTCGACACCGCGGGCCGTTTCGCCGGCCGGCTGCGCGCGGCCGGCTTCGAAGCGGTGCGCGCCCTGCCCCTGCCGGGGTGGCAGACGGGCATCACCCACACCTTCGTCGGCCGACGGCCCCGCACGGAGAGCGAGGACGAGGGATGACCCCCTTCCGCCACCCGAACGCCGGCCGGCACGGCCGGGACCGCCGCGCCCGCGTCCTCGAGGCCCCGCCCGGGGCCCGCAGGATCGAGGGCGTCCGCCCGACCACCGCCGTCGTCGGAGGCGGCATCGCCGGCCTGGCCGCGGCGACCGCGCTGGCCGAGCGCGGCGTGGCCGTGACGCTCTACGAGCGCGAGCCCTTCCTGGGCGGACGGGTCGGCGGCTGGCCGGCCGACCTGGCCGACGGCACCCGGGTGACCATGAGCCGGGGCTTCCACGCCTTCTTCCGCCAGTACTACAACCTGCGCGGTCTGCTGCGCCGCACCGACCCCGGTCTGGAGCGGCTCACCGGCCTGCCGGACTACCCGCTGCGGCACAGCGACGGGCTGCGGGACGGCTTCCGCCACGTCCCGCGCACCCCGCCGTGGAGCGCGCTCGGCTTCGTCGCCCTCAGCCCGTCCTTCCGCGTGCGCGACGTGCGCCGCATGAGACCGCTCGCGGCTCTCGAACTGTTCGACGTGCGCGTGCCCGAGGTGTACGAACGCCTGGACGGCATCAGCGCCCACGACTTCCTCGACGCCGTCCGTTTCCCGCCCAGCGCCCGCCACCTGGCCTTCGAGGTGTTCTCCCGCAGCTTCTTCGCCGACCCCCGGCGGCTGTCGGCCGCCGAGATGGTCCTGATGTTCCACATCTACTTCCTCGGCTCCGCCGAGGGGCTGCTGTTCGACGTGCCCGACGCGCCCTTCCCCGCCGCCCTGTGGGAACCCCTGGCCGGCTACCTGCGCCGGCACGGCGCCCGCATCCGCACCGCCACGGCCGTCGAGCACGTCGCCCCCACCGGGGACGGCGGCCACACGGTCGCCACCACCGCGGAGGAGAGCCGTCACGACACCGTCGTGCTCGCCCTCGACGCCGCGGGGCTGCGTTCCCTGGTCGCCCGTTCCGACCGGCTGGGCGACGGCCCGTGGCGGGAACGCGTCGCACGCCTGCGCGAGGCCCCGCCGTTCCTGGTCACCCGCCTGTGGCTGGACCGGCCCGTCGCGCCCGAGCGGCCCGCCTTCCTGGGCACGAGCGGGTACGCTGGCCTCGACAACATCAGCGTGCTGGACCGCTACGAGGACGAGGCGGCCCGCTGGGCCGCCCGCACCGGGGGCTCCGTGGTCGAACTCCACGCGTACGCGGTGCGCTCCGGGGACTCCCGCGAGACCGTGCAGAAGACGCTGATCGACCAGTTGCACCGCGTCTACCCGGAGACGGGCGGAGCCGGGATCGTGGACGTCCGCCACCTGTGGCGGTCCGACTGTCCGCTGTTCCCCGTCGGGGGGTACGCGGACCGGCCCACGGTGCGCACACCGGACCCCGGCCTCGTGGTGGCCGGCGACCTGGTGCGCACCGGCCTGCCGGTGGCGCTCATGGAACGCGCCGCGACGACCGGCTTCCTCGCCGCCAACGCCCTGCTGGAACGCTGGGGGGTGCGCGGACAGACCCTGTGGACGGTGCCCGACCGGGGACGCGGCGCCCTGCTGCGGTCCCTGGCGGGACTGGGGAAGCGGTCGACCGACTGACGGAGGAGCGGCGGTCGGGACCGGCCGCCGGGCCCGCGCCGCCGGCCTCGTCGAGCTCACCGCTGACGCGCACGGCCGGCGTGGCGCTCCCCGGGGCCGGTCCGGGGCGGACGCCGGTGTGGTGCGGCGCGCTCATACGGCGGTGCCGCGGACGGCGACGTCGGCGGCACCGCCGCTCAGGGCGGCCGCGCCCGCGCGGACGAAGCGCAGGCCGCGCGGGAAGTCGTGCAGCTGCTCCGCGAGGATCTCCAGCCCCGTCACCAGGGAGTGCACCGGAACGCTCCGTGCCGCGAGCACCTCGGAGGTCCACCCCAGGAATGCGGTGAACACCCCCGCGTCGTCCATGTACAGGGCGGTGGCCAGGAAGTCGAGGATGTGGACCAGGTCCTCCGCGGTCCGCTCCCGTTGCGCGTCGTCGTATCCGCGCATGGCCGGGAACCGGGTCTCCAGCTCCGTCAGCACCTGCTTGACCAGGCGGCCGCGGGACCGGACCACCATCGTGTACTCCTGGTCCACCAGGTGCGGCAGGTCGTCGACCGCCTGCCGGACCGCCGTGGGACGCGGCAGACCGGCTTCCAGCGCGGCGGCCGCGCCGCGGGCGTCCGGGGCCCACCCGTCGGCGCCCAGGGCCCGTGCGAACCGCCCGTCCTCGCCGAAGGCCCTGCCTCCGGCGAGGACGGGCACCCCGACGGCCTGGCAGGCGGTGATGGCCGCGTGCGCGGCCGGCAGGTGGGTGGGGATCGACCCGGAGAGCAGGACGGCGTCGGAGTCGGTGTGGTGCTGGTGGGCGACCAGGTGGGGCGTGGGCGTCTGGGCGCCCAGGTAGTCCACCTGCCAGCCCCGCAGCCGCAGGACCTCGGCGACGAGCCGGGCCGGGAAGGCGTGCCACTCGCCGTCGACGCAGGTGACCGTCACCCGCCCGCGGTACGGGGGGACGGGCCTGCCCGCCGCCGGACGGTGGACGAGGGCGGCGATCACCCGCTCGTTGATGGCCGTGGCGGCGTGCTCCTGGGCGACGGTGATGCGGTCGGCGGCCCATTCGGCGCCGATCCTCTCCTGCACCGCCGCGACGACGTCCAGCAGCAGGGCCTCCTCCTCCCACCCCGCGTCGAGACCGGCGCGCACCGCGTCGACGGCGTCGTACTCGCTGCCCTCGAGCACCGCCCGCCAGAGCTCGTCGCGCAGAACGGCCACCGGGGGGCGGCCCGTGCTCACGTGTCCCTCCTCGGGTCCTCGCCGGCGGGCGGCGCCGGGCGCGGCGCGCTGATGGCGAGGGCGGCCATGTCGTCGTGACCTCCGCCGCCCAGCCACTGGGCGGCCAGCATCTGCACCCGCTCCACGACCGCTTCCCCCGGCAGGCCGGCGCACTCCGCCAGTGCCCGCCGCAGACGGCGTTCCCCGAACAGTTCGTCCCCCAGCGGTCCGCCGCGGGCCTCGGTGATGCCGTCGGTGTAGAGCAGGCACGTCTCCCCGGGCGCGAGCACCTCCTCGGCCGTCCGCACGGTGACGGAGGGAAGCGCTCCGACGAGGGTGCCGTGGGTGGCGGCCTCCTCGACCCGGCCGTCGGCGCGGACGATGAGC
Source organism: Streptomyces sp. 12E (assembly GCF_055633275.1). Classification (NCBI taxonomy): domain Bacteria; kingdom Bacillati; phylum Actinomycetota; class Actinomycetes; order Kitasatosporales; family Streptomycetaceae; genus Streptomyces; species Streptomyces sp. 12E. The sequence goes on from NZ_JBVNCJ010000001.1 coordinate 6,857,170, forward strand.
GGGGGCATGTGCCCGGCGCTGGTCAGCCTCAGACGCACCCGGCGGTCCTCGCGCCCGACGGAAGCCAGCACCAGGGTGGCGAAGCGGGTGTGGTGCGAACTGAGCAGGGCTCCGTTGAGCAGGGTGAGGACCTGCTGGTGGTCGGAGGCCAGGGGCAGCAGCGCGTGCAGCGTGTTGCGGATCTTCCCGGTCAGGACCGCCGCGTCCAGCCCCTTGCCGGCCACGTCGCCCAGGACGACGAACGTCTCCTGCGAGGCGTCGGCACCGGGGTGGACGTCGTAGAAGTCGCCACCGATCCGCTCGTGGTCGCTGGCGGCGCGGTAGCGCCCCGCGTAGTCCACCCCGTGCAGGCTCTCCAGGGCCGGCGGCAGCAGCTCCCTCATGAGCGTGGTGGTGACCGCGCTCTGCTCGCTGTACAGGCGCGCGGCCGACAGCGCGGCGCCCGCGCGTGCGGCGAAGAGCCGGGCGAACGCCTCCTCGTCCGGGGTGAAGGACTGCTCCGTGCCGGCGCGGAGCAGGATCAGCGCGCCGGCGGACACCCCGTGGCCGGGAAGCGGCGTGACGATGACGGAGCCGACGGGCCCGCCGAAGCCCTCCGGGACGATCCACTCGGGGAGGGCGCCGGGGTCGATCCAGCGCGCGGGCACCGGCGGGAAACCCTGGAGGGCCTCGGCCAGCCCGGGGACGTCCCGGGCGTCGAACTGGCGCGAGGTGTGCTCCGCGGACCCGCCGCGCCGGGCGTGGGTCACGGTGTGGCGGCGTCCGACGGGCGGCAGGACGAGCAGCGCGGCGTCGGCGAGGTGCTCGGCCGCCAGCTGAGCCGCGACCTCCGCGCAGCGCGGCACGTGCAACGACGCCAGCAGGGTGCTGGAGACCATGGCGCGGATCTCCGCCTGCTCCCGGGCGCGGTGCAGGGACGCTTCCGCCCGGCGGCGGTCGGTGCCGTCCACCAGCCACCACACGACGTCCCCGCCCGTGAGCGGGCCGGGACGCGCCTCGAAGAACCGGTCACCGATCTCTCCGGCGGCCGGCGCGACCGTCGGTGTGACGTCCGTCTCGCCGGTGAGGCTCCGGTGCGCGTCCGCCAGCCAGGCCGGCACCGCGCCCCGCGGGCCGGCTCCGTCGCGGTGGCCCGCCAGCACCAGCCGGGCGGGCGGGTTGAGGTCCACGACCGTGCCCTTCGCGTCGAGGACCACGACCGGGTAGGGGGCGTCCTTCCACGTCGGAGCGGTACGGACGTCCGTACCGTGCGGGTGGGCGGATGAACCGGGGGAAGGAATCACAAGCGCAGGCACGCGTCGTGCGCACCCCACCACCTCTCTGCCGGGAAGACCGGATTCGTCGCCACGGTCTCCCATCCGCATCCGCGAAATCAACCCGGCCGGGTGACGGCGTGTGGGCCGGGCGGCCGCGTACCCCGAGGCGGAACTCCCACTCCTCGCCCGCCCTTGGCCCCTGCGACCGCGCCTGCCGCCCGCCGGGCCCGCGCCGGTCCGCGCGGGTGACGGGGACGCTCAGACCGCGGTCACGGCCTCGCGCACGGCGCGGTGGACGGCGCGCGCCAGCCGTGCCCCCCACAGGGAACGAGGGCCGGCGAAGGTGTGCTCCTCCTCGTCCGGGCCCGGTGTGCGGGCGGCGACGCACACCGCGTCGGTGGGCGTGCCCGAACAGTCGAGGCCCGCTTCCAGGAGGGCCTGCACCTTCGCCTCCGTGGCCGTGGTCACCGCGTTGACCAGTGCGGCGTCGCTCAGCGGCACGGGCACGGCGGCGACGATGTTGATCGTGCCGGGGGCCTGGGATCCGCCCGTGCCCTCTCCGGGCCGGGCGGCCCAGCCGCGCACGTCGACGCCCGCCGTGACGTAGGCCTCCGCACCGGCGTCCCGCGCGTGCGCGTACGCCGAGACGTCCGCGGCCGTCATCAGTCCCACCCCCGGGCCACGCGCGCCCGCGGCGGCGGCGAGGCCGGCGAGGTGCCGGTCGGGGTCGGTGCGCCGGTAGCCGTGGGAGACCTGGGCGTTGAGGACCCAGGCCCGCTCGCCGATGCCTCCGCCCAGCACCGCGCTGCTGATCATCCGCCGGCCGGGGCCCGCGGTCCACAGCAGCGCGTGCAGCCGTTCGCCGTTCTCGGCCCGGGTCAGGCGGCGCGGGGACGGCAGGGCGGGGGTGGTACGGGGCTGGGGGAGGACGGCGGTCACCGTGCGGGGCTCCTTGCAGAGGGCGGACCGACCGATCCTAGGGCTGTCGCCCGCCGCGCACGGGGGCGGGTCAGTGCTCCGTGTCCTCCGGCAGCCGGAAGCAGGCCGTGACGGTCTTGCCGTGGGGGCAGGGGCGGGCCTCCCAGGTGTCGGCCAGGGCGTCGACCAGGAGCATGCCGCGCCCGCCGACGCGTTCGGTGCTCGGTTCCCGGGGCGCCGGCAGGGTGGTGGACCTGTCGTGCACCGAGATGTGCAGACAACGGCTGTCCCACGACATGACCAGCTGTGCGGAGCTGTGGGCGTGGACGTGCGCGTTGGTGACCAGTTCCGAGACGGTCAGCAGCACGGCGTCCGCCGTCTCGGGAGCGGCCGTGTCCCAGCCCAGTGCGACGAGGTGCTCGTGGGCCCAGTCGCGGGCCGTCTTCACCCCGCGGTCCACCGGCAGTGAGCGTGCCCAGCCCACCGTCCGGACCGACGATTCCTTCATGGAGGTCCTTCCCGGTCGTCGCCACGCGGCCCGGACGGACGGGCGCCGGACCGCGTGGGAGCAGAGGTGGAGGGGGTCAACGGTGGCCGCCGCGGAGCCGGCCCAGCAGACGCTGGGCCTGGGCCCGGCGCCGGGGGTCGGCCGCCGCCCGCCGCACCTGCTCGGCCGTACGCCGCCCCTGCGGGCTCCTGGCGAACCGCTTGATGCGCTCGACCATGCTCGGCATGGCTGCTCCCTTCCGTGGGTCCCGTTCGTCCTTGCCGTCCTCCGCCTACCCCCTGCGGGCGGAGTCAGCCCTGCGGACGGCCGGGCGGGAGCTCGCGTCTCCTCCGGCGGCTCGTCCACCCCGGCTCCCGGGCCGGACGCCCACGCCCCCTTCCGGGCCGCCCGGCTCGGGCGTGGAGCCGAGGACCCAGGCCGTGACGACCGGCTCGTCGCCGGCCGGTTCGACAGGCCGGAGCGCGCCCGTGCCGCCCCGCTGCCGGACCACCCGGAGCCGGCCCTCGGGCAGGCGCGGCGGGAACGGCCCGAAGGGGCCCGGCTCCCGGACGAGTTCGCCCACGCCGAGTACGGCCGCCGCACCGACACCGACGAGTCGCGCCGCCGGCGCCCGCCGCGCTCCCCGCTCCGGGCGAAAGGCGCCGGCCTCGCCGCCCACCGCGCCCGCGGCCGTCCGGAGGCCACCGGTCCCGGTGCCGCGCGCCCGCGCCTGGTCCCCGGAGGCCCGGCCCGCTCCGACGCCGTCGGCCCGGGCCGGTGGCGCACGTACCATTCGGTCCGGCCCTACGGCCGCTTCCCGGCCAAGTGCCGTGAACCGGACCGCCCGGGCGTCCGGTCCGGTGTCGGCGGGGCACGGTCCGCCGCCGGACGCCCCCTGGCCGTCCGCGACCGCCCATCGGCCGCGTCCACCTCGAAACGCCGCCGCCGCACGGCGTGTTCGCGGGCGGTGTGCCGGAAGGGACACCGGTCGCGGCCGGGGGGCGGCCCACGCGCGGGGACGTGTGTTTGCCGCGGGAGTCAGCGGCAAATCGGTGTCCATGAGCGAACAGAACAAGAACGCGCATCAGAAGACCACGTCCACCCGGTCCACCGCGACCAAGGCACGGGAGACCGCGGACAAGGCGACCGCCCCCGCCGAGCGGGCGGCGGGCAAGGCCGCGGGCAAGGCGGGTGACGCGGCGTCAGGGGCCGCGTCGGGTGCCGGGCGCGCGGCCCAGGCGGCGAGCGGCGCCGCGCAGACCGCGGCCAAGGGGGTCGAGGCGGGCCGCCGCGCGGTCGTCGCCACCTCGGGTCAGGTCGCCGCCGGCGCCAAGACCGCCTGGACCGTCATCGCCAACCGCAGGCTCGTCGCCGCCGGCGCCGCGGCCGGCCTGACCGCGCTGACCGCCGCCTCCTACGCGGTGGGCCGGCGCGCCGAACGCCACACCCACGGCCCCCTCACCCGGATGACCGGCGGCCGGATCTGACACCGGGCGCCGGGGCGGGGCGGCGCGGAGCCGGGCCCCACTCGCGCGGTGCGGCCCCGAAGAGGAAAGATGTCTCCGCAAGCGAAGAATCAACCCATGCGGAGGAGTGGGCACATGCAGCACGAGCGAGCGGGCGGCCCGGCCGGCCCCGAGGATCTCGTCGACGTCGCTCGGCTGGTCACGGCGTACTACGCACTGCACCCCGACCCCGAGGACCCGGGACAGCGCGTCACGTTCGGGACGTCGGGACACCGCGGCTCGTCCCTGGCGGCCGCGTTCAACGAGGACCACATCGCCGCGACCAGCCAGGCCATCTGCGAGTACCGGGCCGGCCGGGGGACCGACGGGCCCCTCTTCCTCGGCGCCGACACCCACGCGCTGTCCGAACCCGCGCGGGTCACCGCACTGGAGGTGTTCGCGGCCAACGGGGTCACCGTGCTCATCGACAGCGCCGACGGCTACACCCCGACCCCGGCGGTCTCGCACGCGATCCTCACCCACAACCGGGGCCGCACCACGGGCCTCGCGGACGGCGTCGTGGTCACCCCGTCCCACAACCCGCCCGGCGACGGCGGGTTCAAGTACAACCCGCCGAGTGGCGGCCCCGCGGGTTCGGACGCCACCGGCTGGATCCAGGACCGGGCCAACGAGATCATCCGGGGCGGCCTCGAGGACGTCCGCCGCATCCCGTACACCCGCGCCCTCACCGCCCCCGGCACCGGCCGCTACGACTTCCTCGGCACCTATGTCGCGGACCTGCCCAGCGTGCTGGACCTGGACGCGATCCGTGAGGCCGGCGTACGGATCGGCGCCGACCCGCTGGGCGGGGCGTCCGTCGCCTACTGGGGCCGGATCGCCGAACAGCACCGCCTCGACCTCACCGTGGTCAACCCGCTCACCGATCCCACCTGGCGGTTCATGACCCTGGACTGGGACGGCAGGATCCGCATGGACTGCTCGTCGCCGCACGCCATGGCGTCCCTCATCGGGCAACGCGACCGCTTCGACATCGCCACCGGCAACGACGCGGACGCCGACCGGCACGGCATCGTCACCCCGGACGCCGGTCTGATGAACCCCAACCACTACCTCGCCACGGCGATCGGCTACCTCTACGCGCACCGCGAGCAGTGGCCGTCCGACGCCGGCGTCGGCAAGACCCTGGTGTCCTCCGCGATGATCGACCGCGTCGCCGCCGACCTGAAGCGGGAACTCGTCGAGGTGCCCGTCGGTTTCAAGTGGTTCGTGGAGGGACTGGCCGGCGGCACCCTCGGTTTCGGCGGCGAGGAGTCGGCCGGCGCCTCCTTCCTGCGCCGGGACGGCTCGGTGTGGACCACCGACAAGGACGGCATCATCCTGGCGCTGCTCGCGTCCGAGATCACGGCCGTCACCGGCAAGACGCCCTCCGCGCACTACGCCGCGCTCGCCTCCCGCTTCGGCGAGCCCGCCTACGAGCGGATCGACGCCCCGGCGACCCGTGAGGAGAAGGCCCGCCTCGCGAAGCTGTCCCCCGCCCAGGTCACCGCGGACACCCTGGCCGGGGAGGCGGTCACCGCCGTGCTCACCGAGGCGCCGGGCAACGGCGCGTCCATCGGCGGCATCAAGGTGACCACCGACAGCGCCTGGTTCGCCGCCCGTCCCTCCGGCACCGAGGACGTCTACAAGATCTACGCCGAGTCCTTCCAGGGCCCCGACCACCTCCGCCGGGTGCAGGAGGAGGCCAAGTCCGTGGTCCTCGCGGCACTGGGCGGCTGAGCCGCACCCCCGAGGGCACGCCCCGGTCGCCGGCCACGCCGGCCGGGGCGTGTCAGCCGGCCCGGACGCCGGGGCCGGACGGGGGCGGGGAGACGGGTTCCGGCGGCAGGGACGCCGCCGTGGGCAGCTCCGCCGGGGCCTCCTCCGACTGCTGCAGGACGGTGTCGCCGGGCCCCTCGTCCGGTGCGCCCGCACCGGTGGACAGCTGTGACCAGGCGGCCAGCGCCAGGGCGAGCGCCGCGGCCGTGCCCACCGCGCGGCCGACGCGGCGCAGCCCGTCCGACTCCCGCCAGGACGGCCCGTCCCACGGATCGTCCGGATGCCACAGATCACCGACCGCCTCGACGCCGGCGCCCTCCCGCGGCGCACCGCCGTCGGCGCGCGGCCGGGTCCGCTGCAGCGCGGAGGGCTCCCTGGGGGCGGTGGCCCGGATGGCGCGCTCGTTGTCGGTGAGGAACCGCTGCCAGACGTCCTCGGGCAGCGGCGGCGCACCGTCCCGCTCCTTTGGCGTTCCGCCGTCGTCCGGCCTTGGCGCGGTCACGTCCGTTCGTTCCTTTCGAGGATCCCGCCAGGATGATCGCACAGCGTGAGAACGGATGAACGACGGCCCGCGGGACCGGACATGCGGCCGGGACGGTGCGGCCCGGGTGCGGACCCGGCCGGGCGAGGGCCCGCCCGGGGAACCCGGAACGGCCGGCCTTCGCACGGCCCGAAGGCCGGCGCCGCGGCGCTCCTCCCGCGCCGCCACCGCCCCCGGGACGCGCAGCCCGCTCCACCGGGTGAGCGGGCGGCGATCACCGCGAGGTACAAAGGACACATGCACCGGGACGAGCCCTCCGGCGGGGCCGGGGACGACGTCGAGGCGGTCACCCGTGCGGTGCTGACCGCCTCGCGACTGCTGGTGGCGGTGTCCGCGCGGTCCCTCGCGGCGGTCGAGGACCGGGTGACGCTGCCGCAGTTCCGGATGCTGGTGGTGCTCTCCACCCGCGGCGCCACCAAGCTGGTCACGCTCGCCGACCTGCTCCACGTCGCCCCGTCCACCGCGATGCGCATGGTCGACCGGCTGATCGCGGCCGGCCTCGCCGACCGGCAGACCAATCCCGCCAACCGCCGGGAGACCCTGCTGCGGCTCACCGACGAGGGCCGGCGCACGGTCGAGGACGTCACCGCACGGCGCCGTGCCGGGATCGCCGCGATCGTCGAGCGGCTGGCCCCGGGGCAGCGGGCGGCGCTGGTCGGCGCCCTCACCGCGTTCAACGAGGCCGGTGGCGAACCCTCCGCCGCCGGACCGCAGCCGTACCCGCTCGGCTGGACGGTGGACGGCGGACCGTGACCGGCGCCGCCCAAATCTGCATGTTAGGTTCGCATTTGAAAGGCGAACCGCGGACGGCCGACGCGTCCACGCACCCGGGACGGTGACACCTCATGACGTCAGGAAGCGGCGGCACCCCCGGCGAGGACGTTCCGCTCCCGCGGGTCCTGTGCGACACGGCCGCCCTGGCCGCCCTCGACGGCGCGTCCGCCGGCGCCCTGTGGCGGCTCGCCGAGCCGGGGCGCCAACTCGACGCCAACGTCGTGCGCGTCCCGCCCGGACGCGGGGTCGACACCCACCGCGAGCCCGACCTCGACGTCCTCCTGCTGGTCCTCGCCGGCCACGGCACGCTCACCGCCCCCGACGGACCCCACCCCCTTTCCGCGGGCGCCCTGACCTGGCTCCCGCACGGCTCCACCCGGAGCCTCACCGCCGGCCCCGAGGGCCTGACCTACCTGACCGTCCACCGCCGCCGCCCCGGCATGCGGATCCAGCGCGGGGATCCGGCAGTTCGACAACAGTGATCACCGAGGCCACAAACTGATAACAGCGGACAACTCCTGAACGGCCCGTGCGGTCTGGACCGCTATGAAGATCTCTTTCCTGATCCACAACGCCTACGGGATCGGAGGCACGATCACCACCACGTTCAACCTGGCGGCCGCGCTGGCCGAACGGCACGACGTGGAGATCGTCTCGGTGCTGCGGCACCGGGAGCACCCCAACCTCACTCCGCACCCCGGAGTGCGGCTGCGGGCACTGGTGGATCTTCGGCGGGAGAAGGAACACCCGCTGCACGGCAGACCCGCCAAGGTGTTCCCCGCCGCCGAGTACCGCCACCACCAGTACAGCGAGCTGACGGACGAGCGGATCGCCGAGTGCCTGGCGGACACCGACGCCGACGTCGTCGTCGGCACCCGGCCGGGGCTCAACGTGCACCTCGCCCTCCAGGCCCCGGACCACGTCGCACGCGTCGGCCAGGAGCACCTCACCCTCGACAACCATCCGCCCGCGCTGCGCACCGCGCTGCGCCGCGCCTACCGCCGGCTCGACGTGCTCACCACCGTCACCGAGGCGGACGCCGACTCCTACCGGCGCAAGATGCTGCTGCCCGGGGTACGGGTGGAGGCCCTCCCGAACAGCGTCCCCGACCCCGTGCTCCCCACCGCCGACGGCACCGCCAAGATCGTGGTGGCGGCCGGCCGGCTGGTTCCCGTCAAGCGGTTCGACCTGATCATCGAGGCGTTCGCCCGCGTGGTCGCCGAGTATCCCGACTGGCGGCTGCGCATCTACGGCAAGGGCGAGGAACAGGACCGGCTGCGCGCCCTGATCGAGTCGCTCGGCCTGTGGAACAACGTCTTCCTCATGGGGGCGGCGACCCCCATGGAGGCCGAGTGGGTCAAGGGCTCGATCGGCGCGGCGGCCTCGAACTTCGAGCCGTTCGGCATGACCCTCGTCGAAGCGATGCGCTGCGGACTGCCCGTGGTGAGCACCGACTGCCCCTACGGGCCCGGCGAGATCATCAAGGACGGCGAGGACGGCCGGCTGGTGCCGGTCGGGGACAGCGCCGCCTTCGGCGCGGCCCTCCTCGACCTGGTGCGCGACGACGAGCGCCGCCGCCGCATGGGCGAGGCGGCCGTGGCCAACGCGCGCCGGTTCGCCCCCGGTCCGGTCGTGGCCCACGCCGAGCGCCTGTTCCAGGAGGCGATCGAGGCCAGGAGCGACGGACAGCGCGGCGCCCCGGGGCGCCGCGGGACGCACCACACCCTCGTCAGCCGGGGCCACGCCGCCCGCGACCTCGCCCACACCGCCGCGTCGACCGCGCTGCGCACCGTACGGAAGGGACGCCGATGAGCACCGCCCCGCGCACCCACTGTTCCATCGACACCGACGGCCGGATCATCTTCCGGCTCCGCCCGCCGGCGGCCACGCGGCCCCGGCTGCTGCTGGTGCTGCGTCCCAAGAAGGGCAGGCCCGAGGAGACGACCCACACCCTCGACCTCCGACCCCACGGCGGCGACGGCGAGTTCCGCGCCGTGCTCGAGCCGCTGCCCCGGCTCGCGGAGGGCCGCTGGGACACGTATCTGCTGCCCGGTCCGGACGCCGGACGGGAGCGGCTGCGCCCCGGCCTGCGGGACCTGAGGGCGCTCGTCGACGGAGGCCTGCCCGACCGGCCGTCACCGGTGGCCGTCCGGGTGCCGTACGCCACCAAGGACGGCTTCCTCGCGGTACGCGCCTGGCTGCGCACCGTCCACGCGGAGGCGGGCCCCGTCGGCATCGCCGACGGGACGATGACGGTCCGCGTCCGGCTGCACGGCGCCGAACCCTCCCCGTCGGCGGAGGCGGTGCTGCGGCTGCGGGGCACCAGGGACACGCTGCACGCCGTCCCGGTACGGCCCGCCCAGGACGGCGGTTTCGCCTTCACCGTGGCCTGCCAGGACCTCACGGCTTCCGGCAGCCGGGTCTGGGACGTCTTCCTCCGTCCCGCCGCCGACGCGTCGCTGACCCGGGTCGGCCGGCTCCTCGACGACGTGGCGGACCGCAAGGCGGTGTTCGTCTACCCGCAGGTCACCGTGGGCGGGTCCGCGGTGCGCCCCTACTACACCGTGGACAACGACCTCGCCGTCGAGGTGACCGCCCTCGGCTGAACGGTCCCGCCCCTCTTCCCGTCTGACGCGGCGTCGGGTGCATCACGGACTTTGACGCCGTACGTCCGCGCCCGTACCGCCTGCGGGCTCGGCCGCGGCCCGCTCCTGCTGACCGCCGCGCCGGCCGGCGCGGTCACCGCCACGGACCGCCTCCGCCCCGCAGGAAGAGAGAACTGATCCACGGGTGTCGTCGTCCTCCTCACCGCGGCCGTCGCCCTCCTCGCCGGAGCACCGCCCACCGGCGGGAACGGTGTCCCGGACACCGTCTTCCAGGAGGGCGCCCCCGCGCTCGCCGCCACCATGGTCGCGATCGTCCTCGGCTCGTGGCTCGGCCCACCGTCGTCGTCCTCGGTCTCCTCGGTGTCCCGGAACGGCGCCTCGTCGGCGCGCACGGGCACCCCCACGCGCATCACCTTCTGGTCCGACCTGCGCGGCAGCCAGGAGGTCGTCGACGCGTTCAACCGCGCCCACCGGACCGTCCAGGTCGAGTTCCGGCAGATCCCCTCCGGCGGGCAGGGCGGCTACGTCAAGCTGAGCAACGCCGCCCGGGCCGGCAACGCCCCCGACGTCGCCACCATCGAGTATCCGCAGGTCTCCGGGTACGCCATCGACGGCGTCGCCCGCGACATCACCGACCCGGTCGGCGACGGCCTGCGCCGCAGGCTGCTGCCGCAGGCGCTCGCACTGACCACCTTCGAAGGCCGGGTGTTCAGCGTGCCGCTGGACGTCGAGCAGATGGTGATGCACTACCGCGCCGATCTGTTCGACGCGTACGGACTGCGGGCCGCGCGCACCTGGGACGAGTACGCCGAGCAGGCCGCGACCGTCCGCCGCAAGGCGCCCGGCCGACGGCTGGCGCTGTTCCTCACCGACGGCATGACCCGGTTCGCCGCCTATGCCTGGCAGGCCGGCGCCCGGTGGTTCGACACCTCGCGCGGCGCCTGGAACGTCTCCCTCGCGGACGCCCCCTCCCGGAAGGTCGCCGGCTACTGGCAGCGGCTCGTCGACCGCGGCGACGTCTTCGTGAACGCGGTCGAGAGCCGGCGGTCGGACGCCCAGATCGGAGGCGGCCCGGTCCTCACCCGGCTCAGCGGCGCCTGGGACGCCGGCGCCCAGCTGAACGCGCGGCCCGGACAGAAGGGGCAGTGGCGGATCGCGCCGCTGCCGCAGTGGAACACGGCCCGTCCCTCCGTCGGCACGCACGGCGGTTCGACCTTCGCGGTCACCAAGGACAGCCGACACCCCGAGGCCGCCATGGAGTTCACCCGCTGTACCTGACGGCCTCCGGGACCGGCCTGGTCAACACCTTCCGGGCGGTGTTCGTCCCGGTGCTGTTCAACCCGTTCGGCGTGCACCTCGGCCGTGTCTTCAGCCGGGGACACGTGCCCGACGAGGTGCTGGAGGCGGCGCGGGTGGACGGGGCCGGCGAGCTGACCGCCTACGCCCGGGTGGCGCTCGGAATGCTCGGCCCCGGCCTGGTCACCGTCTTCCTCTTCCGGCTGACCGCGATCTGGAACAACTTCTTCCTGCCCATGGTGATGCTGTCCGACCAGGACCTGTATCCCGTCAGCCTCGGCCTGTACCAGTGGAACAGCTCCGCGTCGGTCTCGCCGGAGTACTACCCCGTCGTCATCATGGGGTCCCTGCTCGCCGTAGTGCCGCTCGTCCTCGCCTTCACCCTGCTCCAGCGCTTCTGGCGCAGCGGCCTGACCGCCGGCGCAGTGAAGTGACCCCGCCCGCACAAGGAGTTCCGCCGCCACCATGACCGAGTCCACGCCCGGCCCCCGCCCCCGCGCCGCACTGGCCATGTCCCAGGACGCCGCCTCGGCGGTCCTCGACGACGCGTCGCTCGCGGCCCTCGCCGCGCTGTGCGACCTCGCACCGCTCCCGGTCCTGGACGACCTGACCACGCCCCGCGCCGTGCTCGCCGACGTCGACCTGCTGGTCACCGGCTGGGGCGGGCCTGGGCTGGTACGGCCCCCACGAGGCCGGTCTGCAGGGCTACTCGGGCCCCGCGTCACCGTACTGGGCGCCGAAGGCCTTCGTCGCGCTGCTCGCCCCCGCGGGGCACGCGTTCCGGACGGCCCGCGAGGAGCCGGCACCGGTGGAGGAGTCCGACCGTGTGCTGGCGCTGCCGGCGCCGGGACTGCTCGTCCAGGCGACGCGGGCCGACGGGATCGTACGGCTGCACAACCCCGGCAGCGACCATGTGCGCCCGCACGAGGGCGAGACGGCGGACGGGGACGATCCGCACTACGGGCGCCAGGCCTGCTCCACCCGCACCGGCCCCACCGCACCCGGGAACGTCGCCGACAACCACCTGCCGGTGGAGACCGGCGGCCGGCGCAGTGTGCGCCGCCGCATCCACCCCGTGGGCGCGGGCCACGGAGACGGCTGGGGCCGGGCCGCCTCATGGCACCGGCCCGTGTTCGCCGGCGGTCCGCCGATGGTTCCGGGCCTGCGGGTGGAGAGCGTCACGGTGGCGCACGGCCCCTACGAACTGCGGGTGCACCGGGTGGTGGGGGCGCCGGAGGGGGCCCGTCTCACCCTCACCGGCTGGGCCACGGGCCCCGAGGAGACACTGACCTCCGCCCTGTACGGTCCGTACGGCTGGGACGACCCGTCCGCCGAGCCGGTCCGCGCCCCGCAGGGCACGGCCTGGACCCGCTGGGCCCGCGTCTCACCGGCGCGTGCGGAGGCACCACCGTGCACGTCGCCCTGGCGTCCCTCACCGCGGACGCGGACGCCGTGCCCCTGCCGGAGGCCCTCGAAGAGGTCCGGGTGGACGACGGGACGGTCGAGGCCGCCCGGACCGGCGGCACGGCCCGCACCCGGATCACCTTCGAGCCGGTGGAAGTGAGTCACACGCGGCGGTGAGCGGCGGGGACGACGTCAGGACCGCGCGTCGTCCTCGGTCTTCGGGGCCTGCCCGGTGCTGTCGGGCGTGGTGTAGAAGACCGACGAACCCTGCTTGGTGCGCTGGGCCTGGTTGCGCGCGACCAGGCCCTCCAGGGTGCTGCGCACGACCGTGGTCCTGATGGCGCGCCCGGGGTGGGCCTGCTGGAGCGCGTTCGCGACCTCCGCCGCCGAGCGGGGCTCCTTCTGCTCGCCCAGGTGCCGGCGGACGAGCTCGACCAGCTTGGGGCCGTCCGCCTTCGCGGCGGCCGGCTTGCGCGTGGACCTCCCCGAGGTGACGGACTTCCCCGACGCGCCGGGCTTTCCGGACGTGGCGCGCGCGGTCGTCTTCCCGGTCCGCTTCGGTTTCTCCGCGCCCGGCCCGGCCTCCGACGTGGCACCGCCCTTCGTACGAGGCGCCGGCACGGTCGCGTCGCCCGACGCCGTCCCGGCGGGCGCCCGGACGAGGCCCAGCGCCTGCTGCATGTTCACCAGCAGGGCGTGGTCGTGCTGAAGCGCGGTCAACCGCTCCTGCAGCGCGGCGATCTCCGCGGTGACCCGCTCCTGCTCCTTGACGTTGCGTTCCAGGTCGCCCGCGACCTGAGCGGAGTACTGCGACGTGAGGTCGGTCGCTGCCGTCGAATTCTCGGACATGGCGGTGTCCCTTTCTTCCTGTTGGTTCCCCTGGTGGCCAGCCATGGTACGGCCGAGCGCGGTTGACCGTTTCTTCTGTCGCCATCACCCGTCCGGCCGAAGGGGACGTGGTGATCGAACCCGGCTCGCCGTTCGTGGTCCACCGGTGGCGCCACTCCCGCGCGGTGCTCCGTCCGGCGGAACCGCACCCCTCCCGGGGTACGGTTCCGTCACCCGGACGGCTCCCTGGCCGCGTCCTCTCCGGGCGGGGCAGACGGGGGACTTCGGCGGACTCGCGCGAGGAGCTGACGCGTTTCCGGGAAGTCGAGGTCAGGCTGAGTGCATGGCTTCATCGATCGACTGCCCGCCCCGTCCGTGTCACCGTGCCGGACGGCAGGCCGGCGCCCCCCTCCGCGTGCGCCGCCGGGTGGCGTCGGCGGCCGTCGTCCTCGTCGTCCTCGTCGTGCTGGCGGCGCTGAGCGGGTGCGGGACGGACACCGGAACCGTGGTGCGGGACGTCCCGGTGAGCGGGGCGCCGGATCCGGCCCGCGTCGCGCCCGGCACCGCCGACGCCGAGCCCGGCACCGCACGGGGCCGGGCCGGAGCGGAGACGCGGGCGCCCGCCCGGATCCCCGGCCTCGGGCCCAGGACCCGGGCGTGGATCCCCGCGAACGCCCGCCAGGTGGTCGTCGTCACCGGCCGGGGCAGGGACGCCAACCGTTCCCGGGTCGTGTTGTACGAGCACACCGGCTCCGGATGGGAGGGCGGCCCGGCATGGCCCGCGCACAACGCCCTCAAGGGCTGGACCGACGACCACTGGGCGGGCGACCTCCGCTCGCCCGTCGGCGTGTTCACCCTCACCGACGCCGGGGGGCTGCTGCCCGATCCCGGCACCCGGCTGCCGTACGACCGGTCGGAGGGATTCGCGGTGAGCGGCACCGGCTTCGAGGGGGAGCCGCTGGAGGGCTCCTTCGACTACGTCATCGCCATCGACTACAACCGCGAGCCGGGCACGTCCCCGCTGGACCGGACCCGTCCGCTCGGCGCCGACCGGGGCGGCGGCATCTGGCTGCACGTCGACCACGAGGGGCCGACCCAGGGCTGTGTCAGCCTCTCGGAGCGCCACATGGAGGAGCTCCTGCTCGCCCTCGACCCGGACCGGCACCCGGTGATCGTCATGGGCGACGCCGACTCCCTGCGGGAGTGAGCGGCGCGTTCGGCCGCGGGGGTCGGGGCGCGGTGCCGGCTCCCCGGCACGGCCGTGACGGCGGCGGGAGCCGGGCTCATGCCCATGCCGTTCGCCCCGCCGCCCCTGGGGACGGGAAGGGGGCGGGGGCCAGAGGAGTCAGTCCGCGTCCCGCGGCCGGTCGTCCTCGTCCCGCGGAGGCCGGGCCGTCGCCTCTCCCGCCGTCAGATGCTCCAGCACCTCGACCAGTTCCTGGCACGCACGCTCCACCGAACGCCTGGTGTTGTGCTGCTCGGTGATCACCGCGGACAGCAGCAGGGAGGTCAGGGCCATCGCCCCGTTGAAGGCCTGGAGGTTGACCATGACCTCCACGTCGGACAGGTGCTGGAACGGCCCGGCGCGGTCGGTCGCCGCGCTGGTGGCCAGAACGGAGGAGAACAGGGCGCACAGCATGCTGCCGGGGAGCTCGAACCGCAGCGCGGCCAGGATCAGCAGCGGGTAGATGACGAACAGCAGGCTGGCCGGGCTGAAGGTGGCGAGGGGCACCAGACAACCCGTCACCACCATCAGGCCCGCCGCCTCCTTCCACCTCCCCAGATGCGCCGGGGCGCGCACCCGGGGGAGCAGCAGCAGCACCGGGGTGATGAGCAGGACGCCCATCGCGTCGCCCACCCACCAGGCCAGCCACACCCTCCACACGCTCCGGGCCGGGAGGTCGCCCGTGCCGACGAGGAGGGCGGCGCCGGTGGCCGAGCTGATCAGCATGGCCCCGAAGGCGCCGAGGAACACGAGGCTGAGACAGTCCCGCAATCGGCCGAGATCGGTGCGGAAACCCGCTGCGCGCAACAGGAAGTACCCGCACACGGGCGCGGCGGTGTTGCCCACCAGCACGCCCACCGACGCGAGCCGGAGCGAGGTGAGGTGCATGAGCACGAGCAGGGCGCCCAGGGCGATCCCCGCCCAGCAGCGCGGCCCGAGCAGCAGCAGGAAGGCGACGGCCACTCCCGTCGGCGGCCAGATGGGGGAGACCACCGCGCCCTCGACGGTCAGTCCGCTCAGCAGCCCCAGCCGTCCCCCCGCGTAGCAGCAGGCGGCGACGACCAGCGTCTCGAGCACGAGGACGGCCGGTGTACGAAGATCCTGGCGAGCCACCACACATGCCATCACACACCGAGGCCGCAGCGGCGGCGAGGCGAGAGGTGCGGCTCTGTCGGCCCTATGGCCGACCGCCCAGTCCCTCGTGCCCGATCACCAGGACCGCCGCGTCGTCGTCGTGCCCCACCTGTTCGGCCTGCTTGATCACGGCGGCGGCGAGCGCGTCCGCGTCCATGCGCGTGACCGCCGCGACGCCCGCGAGCCGCACCACCCGGTCCAGCCCCTCGTCGAGGTGCAGGGACGGGCCCTCCACGACCCCGTCGGTGAGCATCACGAAGACACCGCCCGTGTCGAGCCGGTGGCGGGTGACGGGATAGACCACCCCGTGCTGGACGCCCAGCGGGGGACCCCCCTCGTCCTCGGTCACCCCGGACCGGCCGTCCGCGGTGGCCCACACGCACGGCAGGTGTCCCGCCCGCGCGCTCTCCAGCAGCCGGGTGACCGGATCGAGCCGCATGAAGGTGCAGGTGGCGAAGAGATCCGGGCTGAGGGACAACAGCAGCTCATTGGTCCGGGCGAGGAGTGCGCCCGGCTCGCTGTCGACGGAGGCGAGCGCCCGCAGCCCGGCCCGGACCTGCCCCATGAAGGCGGCCGCCTCGATGTTGTGACCCTGGACGTCGCCGATCGACAGACCGATCCGGCCGTCGGGCATGGTGAAGGCGTCGTACCAGTCACCGCCGACGTTGAGCCCCTGGTACGCGGGCGCGTACCGCACGGCCAGCCGCACACCGTCGGCGACGGGCAGTCCCCTCGGGAGCATGCCGCGCTGCAGGGCGACGGCCAGTTCGACCCGGGAGCGTTGCACCTCCGCCTGCGCGCGTGCCTGTGCCGTCAGCGTCCTGAGCCTGACCAGAAGCTCGTCGCCGTCGTCCGTGGAGCCGGTGCGGGACATGGATCACTCACTCGGGCGAGGGCACTCGCGCGTGCGGCAGCCGCCCTCGATGGACAAAGCTCTCATTCACACAGGTAAAGGATGGTAATCGGAATCGGTTCGGCCGGGCCAGTCCACGTCTAGGCTGTGCCCATGGAGCAGCGGGAAATCATGCAGCGGGGCGTGGGGATCCTGACCGAGGCCCTCGAGATGCGGCGGCGCCTCCGTGCGGACCCGGACGCCGACATGACGGGGAGCGGAGCCATCGCCCAGCTCCTGGAGGAGATGCTGCCGCGGATCCAGGTGCCGGTCGACGCGAACGCGCGCGAGGTGGCGGTCCTCGTCACCGAGAAGCTGGGTCCCGCCATCGTGCAGATCACCTCCACGCTCGCCTTCGCCTTCGTCCAGCTCGCCGAGATCCACGACGAGGGCCGTACCGACGTCTCCTCCGCCGACGTGCTGCGCTCCATCTCCCTGCACTACGAGAAGGGCGGCGAGGGGTAGTCCGGGCCGGCCGCCCCGTGCCGGGGGACGGCGTTCGGGCGGGCGCCCCGCCGGAGCCGGCCCCGCCCCCCTCGGGGTCCCGGCGCGTGGTCTTGCGGACGCCGTTCGCGCGGGTCTCCCGCCGTACGGGGGCGAGCCCTCGCGCGGCGGTCCGGGCGCCCCGGTCGTCGAAGCCGCCGTCGAAGGCGGTGTGCGGGGTGTGACCCGCGTGCCCGGGACGGTGCTCCGCGGGCTCCCGCGCGGCCCGGGTGCCGCTCGCCCCTGCGCCGGGGGAGCCGGGCGGCCGCCGACCGGGGCGCCGGCGAAGGGGTCGGGAGTCACGGGGGACGCCGCGGTCCCGCGACCTCCGCCGGGGATCCGGGGAGGACGGGCGACGCGGCCCCTTGACGCCCTACGCGTCAGTAGCGATCCTCACCCCATATCTTTGCGCCGGTCATGACAACTCCGCGACGGAGGGACGTGCGTAATGACCACGTACCGCACACGACGGCACCTCGGGGTCGTCACGCTTCTCCTCCTCATACTGGCCGCGGCCCTCGCGCCCACCCCCGGTTCCGCCGCCGACGGCGACTGGTGGGATCCGGTCGCCCGGCCCGCGCCCGACTCCGGGATCGGCGTCACCGGGGAGCCGTTCAAGGGCACGAACGCCGCGGGCGAGGTACGCGGGTTCGTCGACGCGCACAACCACCTCATGTCCAACGAGGCGTTCGGCGGCCGGCTCATCTGCGGCAAGGCCTTCTCCACGAAGGGGATCGCCGACGCGCTCAAGGACTGCCCCGAGCACTACCCCGACGGCTCGCTCGCCGTCTTCGACTTCCTCACAGGCGGCGGCGACGGCAAGCACGATCCGGTCGGCTGGCCCACCTTCGCGGACTGGCCCGCGCACGACTCCCTGACCCACCAGCAGAACTACTACGCCTGGATCGAACGCGCCTGGCGCGGCGGACAGCGGGTGCTGGTCAACGACCTCGTCACCAACGGCGTGATCTGCTCCGTGTACTTCTTCAAGGACCGCAGCTGCGACGAGATGACGTCCATCCGGCTGCAGGCCGAGCTGACGTACGACCTGCAGGACTACGTCGACGGGATGTACGGCGGACCGGGAAAGGGCTGGTTCCGGATCGTCACCGACAGCGCGCAGGCCCGTGACGTCGTCGCGCAGGGCAAACTCGCCGTCGTCCTCGGCGTCGAGACCTCCGAACCGTTCGGGTGCAAGCAGGTCCTGGACATCGCGCAGTGCGACGAGGAGGACATCGACGCCGGGCTGGACGAGCTGTACGCACTCGGCGTGCGCAGCATGTTCCTGTGCCACAAGTTCGACAACGCGCTGTGCGGCGTGCGCTTCGACGAGGGCGCGATCGGCACCGCGGTCAACGTCGGGCAGTTCCTGTCCACCGGCACCTTCTGGCGGACCGGGAAGTGCACAGGACCGCAGGCCGACAACCCGATCGGGCTCGCCCCCGCGCCCGGCGCCGAGAAGAAGCTCCCCGCGGGCGTCGAGGTCCCGTCGTACGACGAGGACGCCCGGTGCAACGTGCGCGGGCTCACCGAGCTCGGCGAGTACGCCGTGCGCGGCATGATGGAACGCAACATGATGCTCGAGATCGACCACATGAGCGTCAAGGCCACCGGCCGGGTGCTCGACATCCTCGAGTCCGCCTCCTACCCCGGCGTGCTCTCGTCGCACAGCTGGATGGACCTGGACTGGACCGAGCGGGTCTACGGCCTCGGCGGGTTCGTCGCCCAGTACATGCACGGCTCGGAGGACTTCGTCGCCGAGGCGGACCGCACCCGGGCGCTGCGCGACGAGTACGGCGTCGGCTACGGCTACGGCACGGACATGAACGGCGTCGGCGGCTGGCCGGCCCCGCGCGGCGCGGACGCGCCCGACGCGGTCACCTACCCCTTCCGCAGCGTCGACGGGGGCTCCGTGCTCGACCGGCAGACCACCGGCGAACGCACCTGGGACCTGAACACCGACGGAGCCGCGCACCACGGTCTGGTCCCCGACTGGATCGAGGACATCCGGCGCGTCGGCGGGCAGCACGTGGTGGACGACCTCTTCGAGGGCGCCGAGTCCTACCTCGACACCTGGGGCGCCTCCGAACGGCACCGGGCCGGGGCGAACCTCGCCGCCGGCGCACCGGCCACGGCCAGTTCGGCGGAGTGGAACCCGGTCACCAGCCATGCGCCCGGCCGGGCCGTGGACGGCGACCGGGGCACCCGCTGGGCCAGCGACTGGAGCGACGACCAGTGGCTCCGCGTCGACCTCGGCGCCACCCACCAGGTCGGGCGCGTCACCCTGGACTGGGAGCGCGCGTACGGGACGTCGTACCGCATCGACCTCTCCACCGACGGCGTGAACTGGCGCACCGTCTGGTCCACCACCTCCGGCGACGGCGGCCTGGACACGGCCGTGTTCACCCCCGTGCCCGCCCGCCACCTGCGCGTGCGGTTCCTGGACCGGGGGACCGAGTGGGGGTACTCGCTCCGCGAGGTCGGCGTCCACGGCAGGTGACGACCGCCTCGTCCGCGGGGCCGGCGTGACCCGAGCCCCATGGGCGAGCCGTCCACGGGGCGCGGGGCCGTCGACGGCCCCGCGTCACGAGCGGGCCGACCGCACCGGCCGGGCTGCGGGAGGAGGACGCCGGTCAGACACGTCCCGCCGGGGGGCGCGGTCCCCGGGTGTCGTCCAGCAGCTCGCGTACGGCGTCCAGCGCGGCGTCCCGGTCGGCCGGCACCAGCCCGACGCGGGTGCGGCGGTCGAGGAGGTCGCTCTCGTCCAGGGCCCCCTCGTGGCGCAGGGCCCACAGCCATGGACATGCTGTGGAGCGGCTGGGGGGACCCGGCCGAGGCGACGCCGCTGCCCGACACGGTGACCGGGCTGTTGCGCGATCTGCTCGGCGTCGAGCCGCGCGGGGCCGGATCCCTCGCCCTCGAGGACCTGGCCGTCCCGCCGAGTCCGCTGACGCCGGCCGCGCACCGCGCCCTGACCGGGGCCCTGGGCGACGCCGCCCAGGTGCGCACCGACGCGGAGACCCGCGTCCGGCACACGCGCGGCAAGTCCACCCCCGACCTGCTGCGCATCCGCGAGGGCGACGTCGCCGCGGTCCCGGCCGCCGTACTCCTGCCCGGCGGTCACGACGAGGTGCTCGCCGTCCTGCGGGTGTGCGCCGAACACGGCCTGCCGCTGGTGCCGTTCGGCGGCGGCACCTCCGTCGTCGGCGGCCTCGCCCCCGAACGGCACGGCCCCTTCGTCGCCCTCGACCTGCGGCGCATGGACGGCCTGCTCGACCTCGACCCGGTCTCCCGCACCGCCACCCTGCAACCCGGCCTGCGCGCCCCGCGGGCCGAGGAGCTCCTCGCCGGACACGGCTTCACCCTCGGCCACTTCCCCCAGTCCCACGAGTGGGCCACCGTCGGCGGCTTCGCCGCCACCCGCTCCAGCGGCCAGGCCTCCGCCGGGTACGGCCGCTTCGACGAGATGGTGCTCTCCCTCACGCTCCCCACCCCCGAGGGCGCCCTCGAGACCGGCCGCGCCCCCGCTCGGCCGCCGGACCCGACCTGCGCCAGCTGGTCCTCGGCTCGGAGGGCGCGTTCGGCGTCATCACCTCCGTGACCGTGCGCGTCCGCCCCGTTCCGCGCACCGCGGTCTACGAGGGCTGGCGCTTCCCCTCCTTCGAGGAGGGGACCACCGCCCTGCGCCGACTCGCCCAGGACGGGCCGCGGCTGTCCGACGAGACCGAGACGTTGATCGGCCTGGCGGACCCGGACGCGATCGGCTCCGGCGCACGGCGGGGCGCCGGCTGCACGGCCGTCGCGGGATACGAGGGCACGGAGGAGGACACCGGGTACCGCAGGGAGCACGCCGCGGCCGTGCTGCGCGCGTGCGGCGGCACGCCCCTGGGCGAGGAGCCGGGCCGGCGCTGGGCGCACGGACGCTACTCGGCCCCGTACCTGCGCGACGCGCTCCTGGACGCCGGGGCCTTCGCGGAGACGCTGGAGACCGCGGCGTTCTGGTCCCGCGTCCCGGAGCTGTACGCCTCCGTGTGCGACGCGCTCACCGCCACCCTCACCGGGGCCGGCACCCCGCCCCTGGTCATGTGCCACATCTCGCACGTCTACGAGAACGGCGCCTCGCTCTACTTCACCGTGGTCTGCGCCCGGGGCGAGGACCCCGTGGCGCGCTGGGCGCGCGCCAAGCACGCCGCGGGGGAGGCGATCCTCGCCGCCGGCGGCACCATCAGCCACCACCACGGGGTGGGCACCGACCACCGGGACTGGTACGTCCGCGAGGCGGGTCCGCTCGGCGTCGACGCCCTGCGTGCCGTGAAGCGGCGCCTGGACCCGGCGGGGCTGCTCAACCCCGGCGTCCTGCTGCCCGCCGACTGATCGAGAGCCCCGGCCCTCCGTCCCCTCGCCGCAAGCCCGCCCCGAAAGGCACCCGATGCGACAGTTCACCGCCGTCGTCAACCCCGCCGCGGGCGCGGCCACCGGAGCGGCGGCCCTGCTCGCCCTGGCCCGGCGCCTGCGCGAGGAGGGCGCCGACCTGCGGACCGAGTTACAGCCGCAGCCTGGCCCACGCCCGAGAACTGGCCCGCGAGGCCGGGCAGCGGGGTCGTGCGGTCCTCGCCGTCGGCGGGGACGGCATCGCGGGCGGGGTCGGCGGCGCGCTCAGCGGGACCGGCGCGACGTTCGGCCTGGTCCCCGCGGGCCGCGGCAACGACTTCGCCCGCGCGCTCGGGCTGCCCGAGGACCCGGCGGCCCCGGCCCGCGTCCTGCTCCACGGCGAGCCGCGTCCGGTCGACACCATCGAGGTGCGCTCGGCCGTCCACGACCGGGTCGTCGTCCTCGGCAGCGTGTACGCCGGGGTGGTCGCGCTCGCCAACCGCCACGCCAACCGGTCCCGGCTGCTGCGCGGCTCCGCCTCCTACTACGCGGGCGGCCTGCGGGCTGTCACCGCCTGGCGGCCGGCCCGCTACCGGGTCACCGTCGACGGCGAGGAACACCCGCACGCCGGGTACACGGTGGTGGCCGCCAACTCCGGCTGCTACGGCTCCGGCCGCCTCATCGCCCCCGACGCCCGCGTGGACGACGGCCTGCTGGACGTCGTCATGATCCGTCACGCACCCCGGAGGCTGGTCTTCGCCCTGATGAACGAGCTCAGGACCGGCACCCACGTCCGCCGGCCCCAGGTGCGGATCCTGCGGGGCGAGGAGATCCGCATCGAGGCCGACCGGGACCTCCCCTACGGCGCCGACGGGGAGGTCGACGCCGCTCTTCCGGTCACGGTCAGGGTCCTGCCCGGGGCCCTGCGCGTCCTGTACTGACCACCCGTCAGGCCCGGACGTCGTGGTAGCGCCGGGCCAGGCGGGCCAGCGCGACCGCGCCGAGCAGCAGGCCGACGTCGCGCAGCACGATGTCGTAGTGGCCGGACAGGGTGAGCAGGTTGACGATGATCCCCGCGAGCCAGCCGGCGACCAGCCAGCCCCCGAAGCGCGGCGCGACGCCCACGACGACGCCGGCCGCGATCTCGGTCACTCCCACCGCGTACATGGCGGCCTGCGCGCTGCCCGGGACGATGCCGTCGATCCACGGCGCGAGATAGGCGGGCCAGTCGACGAGGAGGTTCGCGAACTTGTCCAGACCGAACAGGAGAGGCGCCACGGTGAAACCGGTGCGCAGGATCACGAACGCCTGGTAGCCGGGGTCGGTGAGCGTGGCCCGCCGGGGCGTGACCGGCGGGCCGCTCGTGGTTGTGGAGGCCATGGCCTGCACCTTTCTTCTAAAGACAACTTTCATTAACGATAGAAGCGCGGATCCTTTCTTTAGTCAATGGCCATCGCTTTTACACTGGTGTTCGTGGACGACACGGAAGAAGTACGCGACAAGGACATCGCGGCGATCTCGGCCATTGCCGCTCTCGGCGAGCCCACCCGCCGGCGGCTCTACGACTACGTGGTGAGCCGTCGCCACCCGGTCGGCCGGGACGAGGCGGCCGAGGCGCTGGGGCTGGCCCGGCAGACCGCGGCCTTCCACCTGGACCGCCTGGCCGCGGAGAACCTGCTCGACGTGCTCCACGTCCGGCGCAGCGGACGCAGCGGGCCGGGCGCGGGCCGCCCGGCCAAGCTCTACCGCCGTTCGGCCGCGCAGGTCGCCGTCAGCCTCCCGGACCGGCGCTACGAACTCGCCGGCCGGCTGCTCGCCCAGGCCGTGGAGGAATCCGCCGCCGGCGGGGAACCCGTGCGCGAGGTGCTGCACCGCAAGGCGCACGAGACGGGCGTCCGGCTCGGGGTGGACGACGGCGGGCAGGAGGCGGTCCGCGTGCTGGAGCGGTACGGCTTCGAGCCGCGCCACGAGGACGGGTCCGTCGTCCTGGGCAACTGCCCCTTCCACGCGCTGGCCCGCGCGCACACGAGGACGGTGTGCGGCATGAACCTGCACCTGGTGCGCGGAGTCCTCGAAGGGCTCGGTGAAACGGGGTTCGGGGCCTGCCTGGCGCCGGAGCCGGGCCGGTGCTGCGTCCGCCTGGAGCCCGTCGCCTGAACCCGGTACGAGGAGGCGCGCCATGATGCCACGCGAGTTGTCGACCTTCGGCCACGGCACCGTCGGCCGGGACGCCCTGACCCGGCTGCTGCGCGAGGCGGGGATCGCCGCCGTCGTGGACGTCCGGATCGGCCCCGGCAGCCGCCGCGACCCCGACCTGGGACGGACCCGGCTGGCCGCATGGCTCCCCGAGGCCGGCATCGCCTACCGCTGGGAACGGGACCTGGGAGGCTTCCGCAGGCTCCCGCCCGACTCGCCCGACACCGTCTGGCGCAACGCCTCCTTCCGCGGCTACGCGGCCCACACCCGGACCCCCGGGTTCGTCACCGCGATGGACACCCTGCTGGATCAGGCCGCCCGCGAGCCGACCGCGGTGATGTGCGGCGAATCCGTGTGGTGGCGGTGCCACCGGCGGCTCATCGCCGACTTCGCCGTCCTGGCCCGTGGCGTCCCCGTGCGTCACCTGATGCACGACGGACGCCACACACCGCACCGCCCCACACCGGGCGTACGCCTGCGCGACGACGGGCTGCTGGTCTACGACGACACCGAAGCCGCGTCACGCTAGTGTCCTGCGCCGGAAGTTCCCAGGCGGTTCCGGCCGGGGCTCGAAGGGCCGACACGCGCGGTCGGCGTTCGGTCCCCCGGCCGCCGGGGCGGGACGGATCCGCCGGCGAGGTCGAGTGGACCGGCGCCCGTGCCGACCTCGTGCCCGGATCGAACTCCGAGCTGCGCGCGCTCGCCGAGGTCCACGCGAGCGACGACGTCGGGGAGAAGTTCGTGAAGGGCTTCGTCAGGGCGTGGGACGAGGTCATGGACCTCGACCGGTTCGACCTCGTCCGACCTCCGTCGTCCCGCTGCTCAGGGCCGGCCCCGGGATGCGCTCGGGCCGCCGTGCCGCCAGGGTGGAAGCAAGCCGACCACCGTGTGAAGGAGGCGCCTGGGATGGGCAAGGGCGACGACCGCGGGAAGGATCTCCGCCAGGGCGACGAGGTCGCCTGGAGCAGCCACGGCGGCGAGGCGAAGGGCAAGGTCGAGAAGAAGATCACCGGACGCACCGAGGCGGCCGGGCGCACGGTCGCCGCCTCCGAGGAGGAACCGCAGTACGAGGTGCGCAGCGAGAAGTCGGGCAAGCCGGCGGTCCACAAGCCCTCCGCGCTCAGGAAGAGGAAGTGAGCGCCGTGGAAGCCATGGAACCCGACCGCGCGGACGAGACCTGGGACGAGTTCCGGGAACTGGTCAACATGAGGCCGGCCGACCTCGAGGAGTGGCTGGCCACCGACGACTCCCGCAGCGCGGGGCAGCACGGGGAGGGCGGCGAGTCGACCGGCCACGCGTCCGGCCGCCGTATCGTCGCCCTCCTCCGCGCCGGCCGGAAGGACCTCTCCGACGACGACTACGCGCACATGCGCAAGGTCGTCGGCTACATCCGCCGCCATCTCGCCCAGCGTCCGTCCGGCGACGTACGCGACACGCGCTGGCGCCACTCCCTGATGAACTGGGGCCACGACCCGCTCCGCGACGCGTCCTGAGACCGCGGCCCCGACGCGCTCCGAGGCCGTACGGCCGTGCCGGATCCGTCCCGGCCGTGCGAAGGAGCGGGCGGACGCCCTGTGCGAGGTCCGGCGGACGCGTGCCGAGTGCACCGGGCCCGACGGCCGCGGTTCCCTCGCCGGCGGACGGGGCCGTGCCCGGGCACTTCGCGGACCCCGGGGCCGGACGAGGGGGAACGACGACATCCCCGCGGAACCGGTCCGCCCGGCCCTCGCCCGCCACCCGCACCACATCGCCGACCGCTTGCGGCAAGAGGTGTGGCGGGGGAGAAACGGGCCATCAAAGAGTGGAGCAGAGCCACTCGATGCGAGGAGCGTCCGCGTATGGGAACCGTGGTCCACGTCCCGCAGACCCGGGACATGATCGGAGAGGAACTCTCCGGGGACGAGGCGTTCGCCGCGCTGCGGCACTACGGGGGGCTGCGGCTGCTGACCGACTCCTTCGCCCGCTTCCGCTACGCGGACGGCTTCTCCAACGCGCGGGCGCTCGCCTTCCAGTTCGTCCTCGGCATGGTGCCGTTCACCGTGGCGCTGGTCGGGCTGGCGACCTCCGTGCACACCGAGGGGGTGGGCCGGGTCATCGAACTCACCCTCGGCCGGATCGTGCCCGGCGCCAGCGCCGACATCGTCGAGGACGCCTTCGAGGGGACCCGGAGCAGCGCCCACGACGACTTCGGGAGCGAGCTGGCGCTCTGGCTCGGCCTGGGCTTCGCCCTGCTGAACCTCGCCTCCGCCATGGGCCAGATCGAGCGGGGCGCCAACCGCATCTACGGGATCGAACGCGACCGCCCCTTCCCCCGCAAGTACGGCAGGGCCGTCCTCCTCGCGCTCACCGCGGGCCTGCCGCTGGTCCTCGGGTTCGTCGTGCTCGTCGCCGGCGACGCGGTGGGCGACGCGGTGGTCCGGGTGGCCGGGGGATCCGGCGGCGCGGGATGGTGGACCGCGCTGGAGCTGCCGGTGGGGCTGCTGCTGGCGTGGGTCGCCTCGGCGGTGATCTTCCGCTGGTCCCCCCGGCGCACCCAGCCCGGTTACACCTGGCTGGCCTTCGGCTCGGCCGTGCATCTGCTGCTGTGGGTCGCGGCCACGTGGCTGCTCGCCCTGTACGTCGAGGGCAGCGGGGCGTTCGGCGCCCTGTACGGGCCGCTCACCGCCTTCATCGCGCTGCTGCTGTGGGCCTACCTCACCGCTGTCGCCCTCTTCCTCGGCATCGCCTTCGCGGCCCAGCTCGAGGCGGCGCGCGCCGGTGTCGACGCGGCGGTCCTCCCGGATCCGGGACCGGGCGCCTGACCGGCCGGGACGAACGCGTCCGTCCGGAACCGGGCGTGGCGCCTGCGCGTTGTCGGTGTGAGGTTGCACAATGATCGGAAAAGGAGATCAACTCCGGCGCCGCGCTGGGTAGACGGTCTCGTATCCCGGCTCCGGAAAGGTCCTGCTGATGCTCGCCACCGTCGACCGCCCGAACACCCTCGTCGCCCTGCCGACCGCGCGCCGCCGACCGGATCAGCGCCGTGGCGCACCGATAACGACCGAGTTCCCGGCCGCCCCCTCCCGGCCGCGCACCCCGGCCGCCCCCTCCCGGCCGCGTCCCCCGGCCGACACCACCCGCACCGACGTGCTGCGCATCATCTCCGACCCCCGCACTCCCACGTACGTCACCGAGTACGCCAACGGCCGCCGCAGGTACAGCTACTGGCGCCCGCTCGACTCGGCCACCGGTGCGGGGGGCTGTTACGCGGCCCTGCCCACCGCCGAGTGCGACGCGTTGCACGAGGCCGGGCGGATCACCCTCGGCGAGCCCGTGGTGGACCCCCACCGCACGACGTACCGCGTCCGCCCCGCCGCCCGCGCCCAGTCGGCGGCCCGCGCCCAGTCGGCCGCACGCCCCGAGACGGCCGTCCGCGCCCGGCCGGAGCCGGTACGCCCGGTGCGGGAGCGCGCCCGCGTGGCCTGACCGGGGCGGCGGCACCGCGGTTCGGCCGTGCCACCGGCGTGCCGTCCGCGACCGGATCCGTGTCCCGCTGCCGGGCGCAACGGCAGTGCGGTCGCACGTCACGCGAGAGTCGCGCTCCCGAGGTCCGGCCGGACGTGGTGTCTCGGGGTCAGTTCTTCGGCGTCGGGGCGGATCAGGTGCGGCTTCCGGCTTTCGCCAGGGTCCCGAGAGAGTCGATCTCCAACGGGCTCGTCGGCATTTTTGTCATGCCCCTGAAGAACTTCCCGCCCGGGAGCGCTCCGCCCTCCCGGAGGTACTGATGCGCTGCCCCCGGCACCGCTCCTCGGACCGGACGGCCGCGGTCCTCGCGACGACGGCTGGACCGTCGGCCTGACGCCCGCGTCCGGCAGAGCGGTCACGGTGCGCGGCACCGGCTGGAACGGCTTCGCGGCACCGGGCTCCACGACCGTCTTCGGCTTCACGGTCACCGGCGGCTCCTCGACGGCGCCGCACACGCTCACCTGCGCCGGCTCCTGAACCGCCACCGCCCGGCCTGCGCGTCCCGAAACGCGCAGGCCGGGCGGTGGCGGAGGAATCCGCGTCAGGCTATGGACGCCGAAACGACGGCGGACACCGCGAGGTTGCAGGACGCCGTCACCCAGACCGCAGGGTGGGGTTCGGGCTCGACCAGCGTGGCACCGAGCCGCCCCGGGGTGATGAGATCCACCGCCAGGAACGCCACGGCCATCATCACCAGCCCCAGCACGCCGAACGCCGCGGTCGACGCCAGCCCCTTGCCGAAGTCCTCGTACGTGGTCCAGATCGACGTGAACACGATCCCGCCGATGCCGAGCAGCGCGGAGCTCAGCACCACCGCGGCGTTGCGGTTGCGCTCCTGCCAGATCTGCCGGCCGAGCTTTCCGGGCGTCAGCACGTCCACCAGGACGATGCCGAGGACCAACAGGACCAGGCCGAGTGCGCCGTAGGCGGTGGCCCGGCCGAGTCCGTTGACGATGTCGCTCATGGGGGTGCCGGCTCCGTAGCGTGAGGGATCGTGAGTGATCGCGGTCAAGGGCGAGCAAAATGTAGCGCACCCGTCCCCCACCCGGCCGGGTGCCCTGTCATGCCCTCCGGCCGATCCCGTCCGCGCGGACGACGAAGCGGGCGGCCCCGTCGCCGACCCGGTGGAGGAAGGCGCCGCCGTCCCCCTCCTCCGGCCCGCCGGTACAGCCCACCAGCGGCAGCGTCCCCGCCACCGCGGCCACGACCGGTCCGTGCGCGGCCAGGTCCCGCTCCCGCTCCCCGACGGTCGGCCCCCTTGCGGGCAGTGTGGTGCACGGTGGCGCAGTCTGGTGACAACTCGACTGCGCGAAAAGGAACTTGCTCGATCCGTCGGCAAGGGGTCATGCCCGTGCGCATCCGGGGCATCAGAAGTCCGTCGGACGGACCGAGAAGGAGGACCCGCCATGAGCAGGGGCAGCCGCACTCTCATCGCCCTGTACGTCGTCGTCGCCCTCTGGCTCTCCTTCTGCGCCGTACGCACCTGGGGCGCCGTCCCTCTCTGGACCACCCTCGCGATGACGGTCGCCTCGCTCGCCCCGGTGATCGGTGTCGTGCGGGAGACCGTCATCGCCGACGAGCGGCGTGCCGTCGCCGTCCTGCGGGAGCGGGAGGGGCGCCGGGCGGCGTGGCGCGATGCGGCGGCCGCCGCGCTCGCCCGGAGCGAGGTGGAGGCCGCGTGCTGCGAACGCTGGTGGACGTCGTGCGCGACCGAGCACGACCCCGGCTGCGCGCACCGGACCTCGTGGGGCATGACGGCGTGAACGGTCCCCCGGCACCGGCCGGGATGCCGTACCACCGCATCCTGGTCCGTACCAGGGGCTTGACGCCCTCTTATCTCGCTCCTTGAATCAAGTGGTCGCACCTTTCCCCCACGACCTCGGTCGGCGTGCCCGTGCATCCGGGTCGCCGTACGGAAAGGGAGAGCAAGTGCCTGGACGTCGCCTCGGGCGGCACGGCCGACGGCACCCCCGTGCAGCTGTGGGACTGCAACGGCGCCGCCGCCAGACGTGGGTCGTCACCGGGGCGCGCGACATCGTCAACCCGCAGGCCGACAAGTGCCTGGACGTGACCGGCGACAACCCCGCCGACGCCACCCGCCTGCAGATCTGGACCTGCACGGGCGCCGCCGACCGGAAGTGGACGGTGGGCTGACGCCATGAAACGTCCCCGCTCGGCCCCGGGCTGGACCATGGCGGTGTTCGGCCTGCTCGCCGCCGTTCTCGGCGCGGTGGGCCTGGTCTCACCGGCCGCGCAGCTGTCGGTGCTCGGCCTCGCCACGCCCGGTGAGCGGGGGAGCGGGGACCACACGCCGGCGTTCGTGACGGCGTCGTCGATGGCGGCGCTCAACATGGGGGTGTACTACGTGCTGGCCGCGCTCGCCGACTGGCGGGCCTTCTTCCGCTGGACGGTGCCCTTCAGGCTGCTGACCTGCACGGTGTTCACGGTCGCCGTGATCGGCGACAGGGCGCCGGCGGCGTTCGCCGGCGTGGCGGTGTGGGAGGGCCTCGGCGCTCTCGCGACGGGCGCCGCACTCCGGTACGAACGGCGGGCCGGCACGGACGCGAGGTGAACACGGCGCCGCCCCGGACGATCGCCAGGTGTTCGACGTTGCCGGAGAAGGCGTCACGCCACGGCGCCCGGGTGCCGCTCGCGTTTCCGGCGCCGTCGGCTTTGCTTTTCTTTTACCGCCGGGGAACATGGTGGCGGCCGCGTCCGTTTGACCGGACGGACCGTGACAGCGACAGAAGAGGTGGCACCAAGTGGCGATGTTCGACCGGCTCAAGGAACAGGCCAAGGCACTCCAGCAGTCCCAGGGCGCACGGACGGGGGGCGGACAGCAGCACGGGCACGGCTCCTCCTCGAGCGGCGGCTCCAAGGCCCAGCTGATGGGGTTGTTCAAGTCCCAGCTCGCGTCGGCCAAGGCGGAGCTCAAGAGCGGCGCCTACCGGGACGCCAGCATGGCGATGTGCGCGCTGGTCGCCGCGGCCGACGGCCGGGTCGACCCGGCCGAGCGGCAGCGCGTGGAGGAACTCATCGCCTCCAACGAGGTGCTGCAGAACTTCCCGGCGGACCAGCTCCGCAAGCGGTTCAACGAGCACGTGGACCGGCTCACGGCCAACTTCGAACTGGGCAAGGCCAAGGCGCTGGAGGACATCGCCAAGGCGGCGAAGAAGCCGGTCGAGGCCCGGGCCGTCGTCCAGACCGGCCTCGTCGTCGCCGGGGCCGACGGCAGCTTCGAGCCGGCCGAGCAGTACGCCGTGCGCGACGCCTGCTCGGCCCTCGGCCTGTCACCGACGGAGTTCGGCGTCTGACGTCGGCCCGGAAAGACCCGCGCCCAGTGCGGGGCCGACGAGGTGACCGAGCAGGTGCAGCGGCGCCGCCGTGACCCCGGCTTCCTCCATGGCGTCCCAGTGGGCCCGCGCCACCGCCGCGTCCACCAGGCCGTGCACCAGCGGCAGCCGGTCGTCCGAGGCACGCAGCAGGGACTCGGTGCGGCAGGAGGCCAGGGTCCCCTCGATCCAGGGCTGGGCGAGGTGGCCGGCCGCCACCGCGGCCGGGAGGTCGGCGGCGACCTCCCGGCCGGTGCGGCCGACGTGCAGCAGCCCGCCGCCCAGGACCAGGACGTCGCTCCGTTCCCGCATACGGGCGAGGGCCCGCCCGGTGTCGAAGCAGTGCGGGAAGGAATCGTCGACCACGACGGCACCGGGCCGGAGCCGGTCGACGTCGAGCACCGCCGTCGCCCCGCTCACCGCCGTCACCAGCAGATCCGCGGCGTGCACGGCGTCCGGCAGCATCCGCCCCGCCTCGACGACCTCCACCTCGCCCGCCAGCCCGCGTTCCCTCAGCCGACGGCCGAGCTCCCCCAGCCGTGGCCCGCTGCCGCGCACGTCGCACAGCAGCAGACGCCGGGGCGGGCGGGCGGCCAGGGACAGCAGCAGCTCGAGCGAGGACGCACCGATCGAGCCCAGCCCGGCGAACGCCACCTCCAGGTCCGCGAGATCCCGGCCGGTCGCGTCCAGCGCCGCGTGCACGGTCCTGACCACCGACACCACCG
Source organism: Streptomyces sp. 12E (assembly GCF_055633275.1). Classification (NCBI taxonomy): domain Bacteria; kingdom Bacillati; phylum Actinomycetota; class Actinomycetes; order Kitasatosporales; family Streptomycetaceae; genus Streptomyces; species Streptomyces sp. 12E. Next base: position 6,888,423 of record NZ_JBVNCJ010000001.1, read on the forward strand.
TCGCCGCGTGCCCCGTCGTCACCGCCGACGGGTACTGCCGGTGCCGCAGCACGTCGAAGCCGTAGCCGGTCAGCGACGGGATCATCCCGGCGAGGGACACGCAGCGCGCGCCCAGGGAGGCGGCCAGCGACACCGCGCGAGCGGTGTGGTCCACCAGACCGGCCCCCCGCCCGAGTTCGTCGGCGAACAGCGGCACGCACACGAAACCCGACCTGCCCAGCGGTGTGCGCACGGTCTCCAGCAGCCTCGGGCCGCCGTCGGGGAACAGCAGGTCGCGCACCTCGGCCCGGGGCAGCGCCGCCTCGGGCAGGCCGGCCAGCCGTGCGAGATGCCCCGGCGCCGGCAGGTAGCCGACCAGGGCCGCGTCCATCGTCCCCCGCCGCTTCCCCGGCGGGGGCACCACGACCCGGCGGTTCCCGGCCGCCCGCACCAGACGGTCGCGCACCGAGCGGACGAACCCGTCGAGCGCGGTCGGCGAGAACGCGGCGGCACAGCCCCGGACCGTGACCCGCAGCCCGTCACCGTCCGGCCGCACCGCCATGAACAGGTCCGTCGCCGACGAAGGCGGCAGGAACATGCTGTCCCCCGCCTCCCACGACACCCGCAGCGCGCCGCCGCCCCGCGGGGCCAGCGCGGCGAAGTCGAGGTGGGTGAAGAAGAACTGCGACGTCACGGGCAGGCCGTCGGCGTGCCGGGGCACCACGTCCTCGTGGGCGCGCGCCTCCTCGGCCTCCGCCACGATCCGGCGCAGCGCGTCACCGAACTCCTCGTCCGCCAGGGGTGCCCCGGCCGCCCCGGCCGGCCGCACGGGCACGGCGGTGGCGAACGGCCCGAAGATGCGGTGCGCGTCGGGCAGCGCACGGTCCCGGCCGCTGACCGCCAGGCCCACGACCAGGTCCGGCCGGCTCGTCAACGCCGTCAACTCCTGGTAGTAGGCGGTCAGCAGCGGTGCGTACAGCGTGGTCCGCGCGGCCGAGGCGACCTCGCGCAGGGCGGCCGTCAGCGTCGCGTCGAGCGTGAACTCGGCCGACTCGAAGCGCTGGTCGCCGTCCACGGCCGCGGTACGCAGCACCGGCGGCCGGTAGGGGGCGTTCAGCCGGTCCGCCCGGGCCCGGTGTCCCGCCGGGACCGGTGTACCGGTGCCGGACCCGGCCACCGCCAGGGCGTGGTGGCGGAAGCCGGCCCGCAGCGCGGGCGGTCCCGGCTCCGCACCGTCCGCCAGCCGGTCGTACACCTCGGTGAGTTCCCGTATCAGCAGCGCCGAGCTGTAACCGTCGCCGATGAGATGGTGCGCGTGCACCAGCAGGACGTGCTCCTCCCGCTCCAGGGTGAGCACCCGAAGCCGCAGCAGCGGCCACGCCCAGGGTTCCAGACGCCGTTCGGCCTCGGCCACGGCCCGCTCGTCCACCTCGGCGGGGCCGGCGACCGTCTCGAAGTCGACCGGCAGCCGCAGCGACCGGGGCAGCTCCTGCTGGACGGGCGGCCGGGCCCCGGCGGGAAAGACGGTGCGCAGCATGCCGTGGCGCTCCACCAGCACGTCCACCGCCCGCTGGAAGAGGTCCGGGTCCAGCGGCCCGGACAGCCTGAGCCGCGCCAGCCACGTCCCGCCACCCGGCGAGAGCGCCTCGGCGAGGAGGAAACCGCGCTGACCGGGGGTGACCGGGAACGGCCCCGGTTCCCGGTCGCCGGCCGGGACGGGCTCGGCGTCCCCGGCCACGGCGTGGCCCTCCGCGGCGTCCCCTTCCGCGGCGGCGTCCACGGCCCCCGCCAGTGCGGCGAGGGTGCGGTGACGGTAGACCACGGTCGGCCGGGGCAGCGGTCCCGACCGCTCCGCGAGCCGGGCGAACACCTCCAGGACGAGCAGTGAATCGCCGCCCAGTTCGAAGAAGTCGTCCTCCCGGCACACGGCGGTCACCCGCAGCACCGCGCACCAGATCGCCGCCAGCCGGCGCTCGGTCGCCGTGACCGGGGGAGTCCGCCCGTCACCGGACGACGTGTCCGGACCGTCGGAGACGGCCCCGGCAGCCGTCGCCGGCAGCGCCGACCGGTCGACCTTGCCGGTTCCGGTCAGCGGCAGCGCGTCGACGGGAGTGATCCGCGCCGGGACCATGTACGACGGCAGCAGACCGGCCAGATGCCGGCGCACCTCACCCGCGACCGGCCGTTCGGCCCCCCGCCGGGTGGTGACGAAGGCGAGCAGCCGCCCCCCGTGCGCGAGCACCACGGCCCGTCCGACACCGGGACAGGTCTGCAGCGCCGCCTCCACCTCCCCCGGCTCCACCCGGTTCCCGCGGATCTTCACCTGGTCGTCGAGCCGCCCCAGGAACTCCAGGACGCCGTCCGCCGACCGGCGCACCCGGTCCCCGCTGCGGTACCAGCGCCTCCCCCCGCGCATCGTGAACGCCCGCGCGGTCAGCTCCGGTTCGCCCAGGTAGCCGGGGGTCAGACCGACGCCCGCGATGAGCAGCTCCCCGGCCTCGCCCGCCTCGCACACGGCGCCGTCGGCGTCGACCACCTCCAGCAGGGCGCCGGCCGCGGACCGCCCGATCGGCAGCCGCCGCACCTCGTCCCCCGGACGCGCCCCGATGACGTGGCAGGCGGCGTTGACGGTCGTCTCGGTCGGCCCGTACAGGTTCGCGATGCGCGTGCCGCTCCCGAACAGGTCGAACCAGCGCCGCACGTGCTCCACGGGCAGCGCCTCACCGCCGACGTGCACCCAGCGCAGCGCCGACAGGTCCACCGGCTCCACGCCCCGCGCGGCCCGCGCCTCGGCGGCCGACAGCAACTGCTCCCACAGCGTCGGAACGGAACTCCACACGGTCACCCGCGCCCGCTCCACGTGCGCCAGCAACAGCTCGGGGTCCCGCAGCAGGCTCCTGGGCACGGTCACCACGGTGCCGCCCGCCATCAGCGGGGCGAGCAACTGGCGCACCGAGGCGTCGAAGCACGGCGACGCGGTCTGCGCGAGCCGGTCGCCGGGGCCGTAGCCGAAGGTGTCGACGGCCCAGTCGAGGTAGTTCTCCATCGCCCGGTGGGTGACCGGCACCGCCTTCGGGCGTCCCGTCGACCCGGAGGTGAAGATGACGTACGCGATCGCCCCGGGATCCGGAGCGGCGGCGACGGTGGGACCGTCGTCGCCGGACGGTTCGCCGGCCGCCACCGTCCGCACGCCGGCCAGGGTCCCGGCGAGGCGCCGGGTGGGGGAGTGGCACACCACCGTGGAGGCGCCCGTACGGGTCAGCTGATCGGCCAGCCTGGCCCGGGGGTGCTCAGGATCCAGCGGGACCCAGCCGGCCCCGGCCCGCAGGATGCCCACCACACCCACCACCGTGTCCGCGCCCGGCTCGGTGAGCAGCCCGACCAGGTCACCCGGACGCACGCCGTGGGCACGCAGCCGTGCCGCGAGGGCGGCGGTGGCGCGGTCGAGCTCCCCGTACGTGAGGGACGCCTCCCCGGCGTCGACGGCGGTCGCGCCGGGGTGCGTACGGAACCGGTCGAGCAGCCGGGTGACCAGGGGGAGACGCCCGTCGGGCAGCGCGGACGGCGCCGGTCCGGGCGTGGGCACGAGCGCCGCCAGCTCCTCGCGGAACTCCCGGTCCAGACGTGCCACGGTGGCCCGCTCGAACAGCGGCGCCGGGAAGTTCCACGACACGCGCAGCACCGGACCGTCCGCCCAGCACAGCAGGGACAGCCGGGTCGTCGCCGACCCGGTGCCGGCCGCGGTCGCCGTCACCTCCACCGGGCAGCCGGGGGCCGCCGCGGCCGGGAACCGGGCGAAGCTGAAGCCCGCCGGGCTCACCGTGCGGGGCCCGGCGCCGTCGCCGGGCAGCAACGCGGCCAGGTCCAGGCTGCTCACCCCGGCGTGCCGCTCGCTCTCCAGCCACAGGCGGCGCACCCGCTCCGCCAGTGCCACGACCGGCTCCTCGCCGTCCACCTCGCACAGCAGCGGCAGGGTGTCGGCGAGCGGACCGACGAGCCGCTCCACACCGTCGAAGCGGTCGTCGCGGCCGGCCCTGGCCACGTTCACGGCGACGTCCCGGCGCCCCGTCCACCGCGCGAGGCAGCGCGCGTACGCGGCGAGGAGCAGGTGGAACAGGGACACGCCGTGCGCGGCGGCGAGCCGTTCGAGACCGGTGCTCAGCTCCGCGTCGAACGCGCCGTGGTGCTGCACGATCGGGCCGGTCGCCGGAGCGTCGGGATCACCGTCGTAGGGCAGCCGCAGGGGTGCGCCGCGCGTGGCGAGACGCTCAGCCCAGTGGCGCCGGACGGCATCCGGCACGCCGGAGGGCCGGGCGCCCGCCGCGTACCGCGCGAAGTCCGGCGCGGAGTCCGCCTGTCGCGGTGCGGACTCCCCGCGCCACAGCGCGGTGTACGCGGCCCACAGTTCCTCGGCGAGGAGGTTGAGGCTGTACCCGTCGACGGCCGCGTGGTGCACGACCAGCAGCAGATGGGCGAGTTCCGGCTCCTGGCGGAGCAGCACGGCGCGTACCGGCGGACCCGCCGTCAGGTCGAAGGGCCGGTTGCACACGGCGGACTCGACGCCGGCCACGTCCTCGGCGGCGCAGTCCAGCACCTCGTACCAGTCCGTCACCGGAACCGGCGCCGCCACCCGCTGCGCGGGCCGTCCGCCCGAGGTGTCCACCCGCAACCGCAGCATGCCGTGCCGCTGCGCCAGGTGGGCCAGCGCCCGGCCGAGGACGCCGGTGTCGAGCGGGCCGCGGACCGTCAGCCGCAGATGGCCGCGGGCCGGGACGTCCGGGTGCAGCAGGCTGCTGGTGTGCAGCGCGAGCTGGACGGGCGTCAGCGCGAAGGGCTCGCCGTCCGGGCGGTCCGGGGACCGGTCGTCGAGGTGGGCGGCGAGTTCGCGTACGGTCCGGTGCTCGAAGAAGAGCGTGGTGGGCAGGGACCGCCCCAGCTCCCGCTCCAGCCGTTTGACGAGATCGACGGCGCCCAGCGAGTCCAGGCCCAGGGACAGGAACGGCGTGTCGTCGTCGACCGCCGCCGCCGGGACCTCGAGGGTCCGCGCCAGCAGCTCCCGCAGGACCGCGGCCGTACCGGAGGAGGCCGGGGGCCGCCCGCTCGTCTTGCCGGCCGTGGGCGGCGGAACCGGGGCGGCCTGGGGCGCCAGGGGCGTCAGGGGCGTCAGATCGGCGAGGACCAGCTGTGCCGCCTCCGTGCCGCAGACCGACCGCAGGGCCGCCAGGGCGGGCGCCGTCGCCAGCGGCCGGCCCGCGGCGGTCGCGCCGCCGCCGACGCCCCCGGCGGCGAGGCCCGTCCCGTCGAACGGCCCGAGGTTCACCGACAGCCACGGGCGGCCCGCCCGCCGCTCGGCGCCGGCGAAGGAGTCGAGGAAGGCGTTCGCCGCCGCGTACGCGCCCAGGGCGCCGGCCAGGCCAGGAAGCACCGACGACACCGACGAGAACGCGACGCACACCCCGGGGCGCTGCCCGTGCCGGTCCAGCGCCTCGGCCAGCAGGACGGTGCCGAGCGTCTTCGCGCCCAGCGCGTCCGCCGTCTCCCGCACGTCCGTCCCGCGCAGGCTGCCGGGCCGGGCGACTCCGGCCGCGTGGAAGACGGCGTCCAGCGGGGGGAGGCCGGCGACGAGCCGCTCGACGTCCTCGGGCACGGCGAGGTCGGCCGTCGCGTAGCGGGCGTCGGCGCCGAGCGCGGTGAGCTCTTCCAGCAGGCCCCGGGGCGGGTGGGGGGAGCGGCCGGCCAGTACCAGGACGGGACGGGCCCGGCCGGCGAGTTGCCGGGCGAGCGCGGAGCCGAGGCCGCCGGCGCCGCCGGTGATCAGGAACGTGCCGTCGGCGGGCAGGGGGGCCGCGGCGGTGGTGCGGTCCCCGGTGCGCGGCACGACGGTCCGCACCGAGCGGTGTCCGGCCCGCCAGGCCACGGCCCCCTCCGCCTGCGGCGCCGACGTCTCGGCGAGCAGCGCCCGCAGGTGCTGTTCCTCGTCGTCGAGGGAGGAGAGGTCGATCCAGTTCGCGATCGCCTCCGACTCCTCGGGGACGGCCAGGGCGAGTCCGCCGAGGATCGCCTGGGCGGGGTCGGGGCGCTCCGGGCCGCGGCCCGTGACGTGCGCGTCCCGGGTCACCACCAGCAGGCGGTGGGCGCCGGTGCGGTCGAGCAGGACGAGCGCGTCCTTCAACGCCGTGATCGCGTCGCGCTGGTGTGCGGCGAGGTCCGCGGCCGTTCGCGGTCGAGCCGTGTCGGCGAGCAGGATCACGGTTTCTATGGACTCGGTGCCGTCCGCCGCCGTGACCGCGCGCACGCCGTGGACGGCGAGCCGGTCCGCCAGCCGGTGTGCCGCCGCCGGATCCGCGCCGGTCACCGCGACGGCGCCGCCGGGGTGCGCCGGGGCGGGGCGGGGGCGCGCGCTTCGCCACACGACGTCGTGCAGCAAGCCCTGTGTCGCGGCTTCGGGCCAGTACCTGCGCCGCCGGTACGGGTACGGCGGGAGCGGGACCCGGCGGCGGCCCTCGTCGAGGGCCGTACGGTCCAGTGGTACGCCTCGGGTCCACAGCCGCGCCACGACCTCCAGCAACTCCCGTGGCCCGCCCGTCGGCACGGACACCACGAAGACGTCGCCGTCCGCCGCGACCGTCCGGTCCGGGCCGAGTTCCACGAACGTGTCGTAGCCCTCCTCCACCAGACGCGCCACCGCCCGGTCGAACCGCACCGGCCGCAGGGCGTGTTCGCGCAGGTGGTCCGGGGTCATCGGCGGCTGCCACGCGGCGGTGAGCGTGCTCATCACCGGTGTCGTGGGCGCCGTCGGGCCCAGGTCGCGGGCCGCGTCCGCCAGGGCCTGCGCGACCGGCTCCATCAGCGGGGAGTGGAAAGCGCGCGACACCCGCAACGGACGGACCGCCGCGCCCTGTCCGGCGAGCCGTCGCGACGCCCGGCCGACCGCCTCCGGGGTGCCGGAGATCACCAGTCGGCCCGGCCCGTTGTACGCCGCGACCGCCAGTTCGCCGCCGGAGGCCTCCACCAGGGCGGACACCTCCCGCTCCTCGGCGCCCAGCACGGCCGCCATGGCGCCCGGTGCGGTCGACCCGCCCATGAGCCGGCCCCGTCGCGCCGCGAACGCGACCGCCTCGCGCAGGGACAGCATCCCGCCCGCGCAGGCGGCCGCGAGTTCGCCGACGCTGTGCCCGACGACCGCGTCGGGCCGTACGCCCCAGGCGGTCAGCTGCCGGGCGAGGGCGACGCCGTGCGCGACCAGCAGCGGCTGTGCCACCTCCGTCGCGGCCAGGTCGTCCTCGGTCACGTCGCCGTCGGCGCACCAGTCCGCCAACGTCCGCCCGCACACCTCTCCGACGACCGCCGACGCCTCGTCGAGCGTGGCGCGGTACACCGGTGCCGTGGCGTACAGCGCCGCGCCCGGACCCGGCCGCAGACCGCCCTGACCGGGCAGCACGAAGACGGTACGGGGCCGGTGCGTCACCGTCCCGGTGATCGCGCCCTCTCGCCCCGTGGACGCCGCGGTGAGCCGTTCCGGCAGGTCGCCGTCGGCGACGAGCGCGAGACGGTGGGACCGCTCGTCCCGTGCCGCACCGGCCGTCGCGCAGACGTCGGCCTCGTCGAGTTCCGGGTGGTCGCGCAGGTGCTCCGCGAGCCGTGACGTCCACGCCTCCAGCCCCTGCGCGCTGCCCGCCGAAAGGGTCAGCAGACGAGGCCCGCCGCCCGCCCGGCGCGCGGTGCGCACCGGCGTGGGCGGGGCCTCCTCCAGGACGGCGTGCGCATTGGTGCCGCCGAAGCCGAAGGCGTTGACGCCCGCCCTGCGCGGCCCGTCCGACTCCCAGTCGGTCCCCCCGGTGACCAGGGCGAACCCGGCCCGTTCCACCGCGGGGGAGGGCGGGGTGTGGTGCAGCGAGGCGGGCAGCCGGCCGTGGCCGAGGGCCAGGACGACCTTCACCAGCGAGGGCAGCGCGGCCGCGTTCAGCAGGTGCCCGATGTTGGTCTTCACCGAGCCGAGCAGCCGGGGCCGGCCGTCCGGGCGGGGCGGGAAGGCGTGCGCCAGGGACCGCAGTTCGATCGGGTCGCCGACGGCCGTGCCCGTGCCGTGCGCCTCGACGTAGGTCACCGACGCCGGGTCGACGCCGCAGTCCCGGTAGGCGCGGGTGATCACCTCCCGCTGGCGCAGCGGATTGGGCGCCAGCAGGCTCAGCGACGTGCCGTCGTTGTTGACGGCGGTGCCGCGGACGACGGCGAGCACCGTGTCGTCGTCACGGTGGGCCTCCGCCAGAGGCCGTACGACGAGTGCCGCCCCGCCCTCGCCCGGTACGAACCCGTCGGCCGCCGCGCCGAAGGCGCGGCCGCGCCCGGTCGGCGACAGGGCCTGCGCCGCTTCCAGGGACCGGTGCGCGTCCGGGGTCAGATGCAGGTTGACGCCGCCGACGACCGCGATGTCGCACTCGCCGTCCGCGAGGCTGCGCCGGGCCAGGTGCAGGGCCACCAGGCCCGAGGAGCAGGCGGTGTCCACGGCCAGCGCCGGGCCGTCCAGGTCGAGACAGTGCGCCACGCGGGCGGCGACGAGATTGGGGAGGTTGCCGGTCAGGGCGGCCGCGGCCGGCGGCGCGGCGCCGGGTCCGGCCTCGGCGAGGACCTGCCGGTAGCCGCTGTCGCCGACGGCGGCGAAGACGCCGATCCGCAGGCCGCGTCGGCGCGGTCCGGCGTATCCGGCGCGTTCCAGTGCCTCGTGGGCGAGTTCGAGGAAGATCCGGGCCTGCGGGTCGAGCGCGCGCGCCTCCTCGGCGCCGATCCCGAAGTGCCCGGCGTCGAAGGCGGCGGGGTCGTCCAGGAAGGCGCCCCACCGTCCGTCCTCCGCCGTCCCGGCCGTGCCCCAGCGTCCCGCGGGCACCGTCGTCACGGCGTCGCGGCCGGCGGTGAGCAGCTCCCAGAACTCCTCCGGCGTACCGGCGCCGGGGAACCGGCAGGCCAGTCCCACCACGGCGGTCTGCGCGCTCCGGGCCGGCGCACCGTCCGCGGACTCCCGGCGTCCGCAGGCCTCTCGTCCCGCCGCGTCCAGGAGGTGGTCGGTGAGAGCGGCCACCGTGTCGTCGCGCATCACGGCCGGTCCGAGCGTCACGTCCAGCGCCCGTTCCAGCTCGGCGAGCGCCTCCATCGCCTTGAGCGAGCCGCCGCCCAGCTCGGCGAACCGGTCCCGGTCCCCGAACGAGGGCTCCGGTATCCCCAGCACCTTCGCCCAGACCTCCCGCACCACGCCCCGCACCTGCGCGCGGGAGCGGGGCGCCGGCGCCGGGCCCCCGGACGGCCGCCGAGGCTCCCGGTGCGCCGGGGCCGCCCCGGAGGCGGCCGTCGGCCGGTACGTCCCCTCCTCGAACCGCGACCGCATCCGCTGCCGCTGCACCTTGCCGCTGGTCGTGCGCGGGAAGGCGGACGGCGGCAGCGCGAACACCCGCACGTCGTCGTGGCCCAGCGCCGCCCGCACCCGCCCCGCGACCCGGTCCAGCACCCCGGCCGCGGAGTGCGGCGGCCGGGCCCAGGCCACGAACACCACCACCCGCTCCCCGCCGGTCACCGGGTCGGTCGACCCGATCACCGCCGTCGTCCCGGACGGCACCCCGGGCGTGGCCGCCGCCACCTCCTCCATGTCCGGTGCGTGGAACGTACGGCCGTTGACGAAGAGCACGTCCTTGTGCCGGCCGCTGACGCACAGCCGGCCGTCCCGGAGGAAACCGAGGTCGCCGGTGCGCAGCCAGCCGTCGGCGAAGGCGGCCGCCGTCGCCTCCGGCAGACCGTGGTACCCCCGGGCGACCTGCGGACCACGCACCTCGACGTGCCCCACCCGCCGGTCGCCCAGCGGACGGCCGCGGTCGTCGGTGACCCGTACCGAGCACCCCGGCACCGGCAGTCCCACGTCCATCAGCTCCACGGCGTCGCCGCCCGGTTCGCACTCCACCGCCCGTCCCCGGCTGAGCGCGGCACGCTCCAGCGCCACGGGCGCGGCCACCTCGCCCGGCGGCGGGAACGTGACGGCCAGGGTCGCCTCGGCCAGTCCGTACACGGGCGTCGCCGCCCGGGGGTCGAGCCCGGACGGCCGGGTCCTGGCGGTGAAGTCCCGCCACACCGTCGACGAGATCGGCTCGGCACCCACCAGCAGCAGCCGTACCGTGCTCAGATCGAGCCCGGCGAACACCTCCTCGGGGACCCGGCGGACGGTCAGCGCCAGGGCGAAGTTGGCGGCGGACAGCAGGGTGGCCCGGTGCGCGGCGGCCACGTCGAACCACAGCCGGGGGTTCTTCGCGAACGACAGCGGGGCGATCCGCACCTGCTTGGCCCGCGCGGCGAGCGGCGCCAGATGGGTGCCGATGAGCCCCATGTCGTGGAAGTACGGCATCCAGCTGACCACCACGTCCCGGTCGGTGAGCGCGGCGGCCCCGATCAGCTGGCGGAGGTTGGCCAGCACGGCGGCGTGGGTCAGCTCCACGCCCTTGGGCGCCCCGGTGCTGCCGGAGGAGAACTGCAGGAACGCCAGGTCGTCCGGGGCGGCGGTGGCGGGCGACTCCACGGCGCGGGACGTCCGCAGCTCCTCCAGCCGCAGGACGCGGGCGCCGTCCGGGAGCCGGCCGGCCACGTCGGCGCAGGCCTCGTCCACCGCGACCGGGGGACGGCCGAGGTGCTCCCACACGGGGCGGACCCGCCGCACGTCGGGCGCCAGCGGCACTGGCACCAGACCAGCCGCGAGCGCGCCCCAGAACAGGGGCTGGAAGTCCTCGCCGCGGTCCGCGACCACCGGCACGCAGGTGCCCGGCACGACTCCCGCGTCACGGTAACCGCCCGCGACGCGCAGGGAGTCCTCCAGCAGCCGCCGGAAGGTGACGGGTGTTTCACCGCCGTCCCCCCGGACGTGGACGACCACCTGGTCGGGGGCGCGGAGGGCGGCGTCCAGCAGGACGTCCAGCAGCGTTGCGGCGTTCATGGGTCCGTTCGTTCGTGCGGGGGCGACTGGCCGGCGACGACGGCCGACACCATTGTCAGTGGCTGCGCCTACGGTTCGATCAGTAGGACCCGGCGGAACGGCCGCGGGTTCCGTCCGGGAAGGGCTTCGCCATGTCCGCTGGTGCCACGGTGACGACGACGTATCTGGAGCTGTCGCAGGAGGACGGCGCCGCGCACAAGTTCTACGAAGTGACGGTCGACGACCGGACGGTGACGGTGCGTTACGGCAGGATCGGCGCGACGGGACAGACCCAGACGACGACGTTCCCCACGGTCGCGAAGGCGCAGGCCGCCGCGGCCAGGAAGGTGGGGGAGAAGGTCCGCAAGGGCTACGCGCCGGCGGTGCGGGGACAGCGGGCCCCGCGCGCGGTGACCCGCCGTCAGGTGGCCTCGGCCCCGTCCACCGCGCGTGCCGTGGCCCCCGTGCTGTGGCGGTTCGGCACCGGCTCCTCGGCGTTCGGCATCCACGTCGACGACGAGCGCTGCTGGGTCGGCAATCAGTCCGGCGACGTCTTCACCCTGGACCACGAGGGCGAGGTACTGGCCCGCTTCAGCCTGCCGGACGGTGTGAAGTGCCTGGTCGCGGACGACTTCTGGATCTACGCGGGCTGCGACGACGGCCGGGTCTACGACCTCTCCTCGAAGCTGCCGTTCGCCGCCTACGACATCGCCGCGGACGTCGACATCTTCTGGCTGGACATCCACGAGGGCGTGCTGAACGTCTCGGACCGCGCCGGCCGCCTCACCGTCATCGACCACGAGGACGAGCACCAGTGGACCCGCCGCAGCCAGGGCGAGCACGCCTGGATGGTCCGCGCCGACGACCGGGCCGTCTACCACGGCCACCACGGGGGCGTCACGGCCTACGCGCCCGACGGCGGCGGCGAGTTGTGGCACACCCCCACCCGAGGCGGGGTGCTGTTCGGCTGGCAGGAGGACGACACCGTCTACGCCGGTACGGCGCACCGCGTGGTGCAGCGGCTGTCGAAGACGACCGGCGCCGTCGAGGCCACCTACGCCTGCGACAGCGCCGTGTACTCCTGCGCCACCTCCCCGGGCGGACGGTTCGTCTTCGCCGGCGACGCCGCGTCGTCCGTCTACTGCTTCGACCGGGACGGCACGCGCCTGTGGAAGCTCGGCACGGGAGGCGGATCGGCGCTGTCCATGCAGTACCGCGACGAGCGGCTCTACCTGGTGACCACGGACGGCTCGCTGGTGTGCGTGGACGCGAGCGAGGCCGCCGTCGCCGCGGCGCAGCAGGGCACGGTGCCGGTCGCACGGGACGTCAAGCTCGCCGCGGCCCTGCCGACCTACGCGCCGGCCACGGCCGCGACCGCGGTGGCGACCGTCGCACAGGCCCCCTCCGGCGCCGTCGTCGTCGAATGCGTCCAGCACAACGGCCGGCTGCGCGTCCACGTCGTCTCCGACGGCTACGACGGCTCCTGGAACGTGCAGTTCCCGCGGGCGATACGGGTGCCCGGCGCACGCTACGTCGTGGACGCGCTGCACCCGGCGGCCGGCGGCTTCTACCGGGTGCGCGGCGAGATCCGGCGGCTCCGGTGACCTTTGGCGGGCGCGTTCGGCGAACCCGTGAGCCCTGTGTGCGCCCCCGCACGGGCGAGGACAATGCAGTGCCCGCGATCGCTCCGTGAAGTGCGGTGCTCCCCGCTCCCGTCGAGGAAAGCAGGTCGACCGTCGTGCTGTTGCGTCTGCCCACGTCCCTGTCCGAAGCTCAGCGGTATCTGGCCGAAGGAGCGGTGCCCGTCGGCGGGGCCACCCTCGTGTGGGCCCTCTGGCAACGCGACGGCTTCCCCGAGCAGGCCATGTCCCTGCGCAGGCTCCCGCAGGCCAACCTCATAGAACGCGAGGCGCTGGGCGCCGCCGTGCTGCTGCACCAGGTGGACGACCGGGTGCCGGACGCGCTGCGCCGCGCGGCCTCCACCGTGGGCACCGGCGCGGTGCGCCGGACGGCCACCGTCGGCGGCAACATCGTGGGCAGCACCCTGCGCTGTCTGCTGCCCGCGGCGCTGGTCCTGGACGCGCGGGCGACCGTACTGGACCGGGACGGCGCCTACGAGACCGACCTGGCCGAAGTCGTGGCCAAGCGCCCTCTGCTGCTCGGCATCCGCTGGCGCGCCCCCGTGGCCAGCGGCTACTACAAGGCGGCCGGCGAGGCGGGCGGGCCGCCGCCCCTCGTCGTCGCCACCGCCGTGCACGCCGACGGCGACGGCGCCCGCCGCCTCCTCGTCGCCGTACGGGACGGCTACGAGGTGATCAGCGAGACCGTGCCCTGTCGCACCGGAGCCGAAGAGGTGCTCCGCACCCTGGACGCCACGGACCTGGGATCGCTCCCCGCCGAGGCACGGGACGAGGTGCGCCGCGAGGTGACCGCCGTCCTGGACCGCACCGCCGGCCGCTGACCGCGGTGCGCCACCCGGATCACCCCGGGTGGCGCACCGGACGTGCCGTTCAGCAGATCCGCGGAAGCTGTTCGCCCATCGGCAGGTCCACCACCCGGGCGCCCCCGAGCCCGGTCCGTGCGACGACCATGCCGGGGTGCTCCGCGACCGCTTCGCCGACGACGGCGGCGTCGGCGCCCAGGTGGTGCGCCCTCATCGCGGCCAGGACCGCGTCCGCGTGCTCCCGCGGCACGAAGGCGGCGAGCTTCCCCTCGTTGGCCGCGTACATCGGGTCGAGACCCAGCATCGCGCAGGCCCCGGCCACCGGCTGCGGCACCGGGACGGCACGCTCCCGGACGACGACGCCGCACTCCGACGTCACGGCGATCCCGTTGAGCGAGGCCGCCGGACCGCCGCGGGTCGGATCGCGCAGCACGTGCAGGTCCGGGGTGACCGCCGGCATCGCCTCCACGAGCCACGCGGAGGATCACGCGCCGTCGCGCGGGGCGGGCCGCGCGCGCCGAGGAGGAGCGCACCTCCGTTCCGGGCGACGTCGCACGCGGTGACGCCCGGCGGGGCGAGGGGTACGCGGGCCGGGACGAGGAGGGCGAACGGGACACGGGCCCCCGGGGCCGCTCCCGGCGCCCCGGCGGGACCGAGGACGAGTCCGCCTTCACCGGGGTCGACCCCGACGACTCCGACACCGGACGCCGGCCGGGCTGACGCAGGCCCGCCCGGATCAGTCGACGGGCCAGGTGTGGACCGGGGCGTTGAGGTGCATGTAGTCGATGTACTGCTGCGTCATGCGCCGCAGCGCCTCGTGGCGGCCGCAGTGCGCCAGGGCCTCGATGTGATGGAACATCTCCTTCTGCCACACCGCCCCGTTGCGGCCCGTGACGCAGCGCTGCTCGATGACGCCGAGCAGCGGCTCGCGCCAGGCGTCGTCCATGCCGGAGCGCTCCAGCCCGCGGTGCGCCAGCGGCAGCAGCCGCCGCAGGACCAGTTCGGACGCGGGCACCTCGCCCATCCCGGGCCAGTACAGCCGGGCGTCGATGCCGTACCGCGCCGCCGTCCGCAGGTTGTCCTCGGCGGCGGAGAAGGACATCCGTGACCACACCGGACGGTCCTCCTCCACCAGGGCGCGGGTCAGCCCGTAGTAGAAGGCGCCGTTGGCGAGGGTGTCGGCCACGGTCGGGCCGGCGGGCAGCACCCGGTTCTCCACCCGCACGTGCGGCCGGTCGTGGGCGACGGCGTAGACCGGGCGGTTCCAGCGGTAGATGGTCCCGTTGTGCAGGGTCAGCTCGGCGAGCTCGGGGACGTCGCCCCGCTCCAGCGTCTCCACCGGGTCCTGGTCGTCGCACAGGGGGAGCAGGGCCGGGAAGTAGCGCAGGTTCTCCTCGAAGAGGTCGAAGACGCTGGTGATCCAGCGCTCCCCGAACCACACCCGGGGCCGCACGCCCTGCACCTTGATCTCCTGCGGACGGGTGTCGGTGGCCTGCTCGAACAGCGGGATGCGGGTCTCGTGCCACAGCTCCTTGCCGAACAGGAAGGGCGAGTTGGCCGCGAGCGCGACCTGCACCCCGGCGATCGCCTGCGCCGCGTTCCAGTAGTCGGCGAACTGTTCCGGGGACACCTGGAGGTGGAACTGCGTGCTGGTGCAGGCGGCCTCCGGGGTGATCGTGTCCGCGTAGGCGCGCAGCCGGTCGATGCCGGTCACCTCGATGTACAGGTCCTCCCCGCGTGCCGCGAAGATCTGGTCGTTGAGCAGCCGGTAGCGCGGGTTCTCCGACAGCGCCCCCTCGCCGACGTCCTCCTGCCGCAGGGTGGGCAGGATGCCCGTCATGATCAGATGGGCGCCGATCGACGCGCCGCGCTGCTCCGCGTGGTTCAGCGCGGCGCGGATCTCGGACTCCCAGGAGTCGGGGCCGCCCGCGGTGAGCCGCCGCGGCGGGATGTTGATCTCGAGGTTGAACCGGCCCAGCTCCGTCGCCCAGGCCGGGTCGGCGATCGCCTCCAGCACATCGGTGTTGCGCATCGCGGGCTCGCCCCGGTCGTCGACCAGGTTCAGCTCGATCTCCAGCCCCACCTGGGGCCGCTCGGCCTCGAAGCGCGAGTCGCGCAGCATCTGCGCGAACGTGTCGAGGCACTCCTGCATCTTGATCCGGTAGCGGCGGCGGTCCTCGCGGGTGAAGGTGAGCGCCGGGACGTCCCGTCCCATCGGTCTCCCTCCGGGCTCTCGTCCTGGGAACCTGACCACCCCAGCGTCGCACCGGTGGACGAGTCCGACCACGCGAGCCGGGCCCGCCGTCGGGCGTCCTCGGCCAGGAAGGCGGTCAGGCTGTCGAGGAGCACGGTGCTGCCCCGTTCGGCCATGTCGCGCTCCTCCGCCGTGTCGCACGTCCGGCGGAGCGCGGTCCGCGTCCGGCCGCCGTCCTCCTCGAGTTCCCCGGCCATCACCGACGGATCGGGCTTCCCGGGCGTGTCCGTCCCCACCACCAGCAGGCGGGTCTCGGTGGCCTCGAGGCAGGACCCGGTCAGCGGGACCTCGCCGCCCGGCGTGACCATGGCGGCCTTCCAGGCGCCGCCGGGCCGTACGTCCGTCTCGACGGAGCCGGGGGCGGCGTACGCCCACCGGGCGTACTGGTCCGGAGTGGTCCACGCCTGCCGCACCCGGCCCGCGGGGGCGTCCGGGGTGCGGGTCAGGCGGTGGGGGAGGGCGTTGTCCGTGGTGGTCCGCCCGGTGCTCATGGCGTGGTCCCTCCGTCTTGCGTCCCGGCCGTCGGGCGCGTCCGTCGGACAGGCAGACGTACGGGGGCGCGCGAAGTCATCGGCCACCCCTCGGAAGAATTTTTCGTTGACAACATAATGTTCATACTGTGATGCTCGTGCCATGCCTTCGAACACCCCCGCACAGCCCGACGACCCCTTCACACCGCCGAGTTCCGACGCGGCACGCGTGCAGCGGGTGCACGCCTCCCTGTTCCGCATCGCCGAGCGGCACGCGGCCACGGACGCACAGCGCCGCCGCCAGGTCCACCCCGGTGTGATCGGCCCGCACGAGGCGGTCAGACTCGTGGCCTTCCTGCTCAGCGGCGCCGCGCTGCCCGAGGACGGCGAACCCGAGGTGGACCGCGCGGACATCACCGCCGCGCTGAGCCTCGTACCCCGCGCCCGCGCGGAGATGGACGAACTGGAGGTCGGCCTCCTGCAGATGGCGCGCGGACGCGGCATGACCTGGCCCGAGATCGCCTTCGGCCTCGGCCTGCGCAGCCCGCAGGCCGCCCGGCAACGCTACGAACGCCTGGCCGGCCGCACCGACGCGGACGACCGGTGACCGTTCGTCAGCCCTCGTGGACCGGCTCGCCCACGGCCCGGGCGGCCCGCCGCCAGGCAGCGCTCACCGCCCGGTGCGCCGTCCGTGTGCCGGGCGCCGTCCCGGGCGGCAGGTGCACCGGACGGCCGATGTGGACGTGGAGACGCGGACGGCGCACCGGAGCGGTGAGCACACCGGCCAGTTGCTTCGCGACCGGCCCGGAGGACAGCCGCCGGGCCCCCGCCTGCCCCACGGGGACGACCGCGGCGCCGGTGGCGGCCGAGAGCCGCGCCAGACCGGTACGGAACGGCCGGGGCGCGGCACACCCCGCGTCCCGGCGCGACGGCAGGCCCCCCTCCGCGTAGATGAGCACATGACGCCCCGACCGCACCGCCTCCGCCGCGGCCTCCAGCGCGTCCGCCGCACGGGCCGACCCCCGGTGCACGGGGACGTGCCCGCCCTTCGACAGGACGCGCCCCAGCACCGGCACCCGCCACAGCCCCGCCGTCGCCAGGACGACCGGTGTCACGCCCACCCCGCGCAGGGCGGCCAGCACGAGCACCGGATCGGCCGGTGAATCGTGGTTGGCGACGAAGACGCTGCCCGCGGGGAACGGCCCGTCGGTCTCACGGGTGACGGTGAGCCGCCCGAACAAGGGCAGCAGGACGGCGGCGGCACGGCTGAGCAAGGGAGGTCCTTCCGGCGGACGGGAATTCCTGCCGGTCAGCTTCGGGTGCGGCGGGCTCCCCGCGCCTGAGTACGCGTACTCGGACCGGCGGCGCCGCCTACTCGGTTCAGGGCCGGGACCACGGCTGAATCACCTCCGGACGCCCGGGGTACCCGCCAGGTCCTCGCGCGGACACGCCGCGCCGCCCCACCACGGGAGGCTGTCATGGCCGACCTCAGCCCGATCGACCTGCAGAAGGCCCTCAAGGGCGCCGACTACCCCGCCAGCCAGGACGACCTCGTCTCGGTGGCGAAGAACAACGGCGCGGACGACCACCTCGTCCAGAAGCTGACGCGGACCGGCGCCAAGCGGTTCGACGGACCCGACGAGGTGCAGAAGGCGGTCTTCGGCAACGAATAGCACCGTGCCCCGGGGCCGTCCGCACGGCGGCCCCGGCCCCCGCCGGCCAACCGAATCGAGGAACGGTACCGAGATGACCGAGTACGAGCGTTCACACACGATGCCCGCCTCGCCCGAGCACGTCTTCGACCAGGCGGCCAACATCGGCCAGATGGGCGACTGGCTGCCCGAGGACCTGCACGTGCGCGCCGAGGAACTGCCCGCCGTCACCGTGCACGAGGACAGCTCAGACGAGGACACCTCCGCCCTCTTCCGTGCCCAGCGGGACCAGATGCGGCTCGAATGGGGCACGCGCGAGCAGGGCGGCTACGCCGGCTGGCTGCAGGTCGCCGGCATCGGCAGCGGCGCCAGCGAGGTCACGGTGCACCTGTCCTTCTTCGACGACAGCCACGACCCGGGCGAGAAGGCCGTCGGCGACGCCCTGGACACCAGCCTCCGGCGCCTGGAGGAACAGGTACGGCTCCGCGTCGACAACGCCGCCGGCTGACCGACCGCCCGTCCGGGGCCACCCCGCCATGAGCGGTGAACCCACCCCCGGGCACCGCTGGGACACCGCACTCGGGGCCGACGCAAGGCCGCACACCCTCCGCCTCGACCCCCGGCGGGTCCTGCGGGACGTCCTGCGCGAGGCCTCGGCCCCACCGGGGCCGAGAGGGGCTGCGGCCGGGGACGGGACCTTCGTCGTCCGCGTCCACGGCACCGGGGCCCGCGCCTACCAGTGGGCGGGACGGCTGAGGGCGGGAGGCAGTGCGGTGGCCGCGTCGCCCCGGGCCGCGGTCAGCTGCGCCTGGGTGAGGAAGAGCGAGCCGGTGAGGTCGGCGCCGCGCAGGTTCGCGTCACGCAGGTCGGCACCGATCAGATCGGCGTCGCGCAGGTCCGCCCCGCCGAGGTCGGCGGCGACGAGGAGGGCGCCGCGCAGACTCGCCCCGCGCAGGTCGGCGCCGGACAGGTTCGCGCCGATCAGATCCGCTCCGCGGTGGTTCCTCCTGCGGCCCGGGACCCGGGCGCGGGCGAGTTCGCTCGCCCGCAGCAGCAGCGGGTTGACCTCGCCGCGCAGCGCGTTCACGTCCAGGGCGGTGATCGACTCGGCGCTGCCGCGGGTCAGGCCGTCGATCCGGGCCAGCGCCTTGCGCAGCTCCTTGTGGACGGGACGGGCCGCCGCCAGCCCGAGGGCCTCGGTGACGTAGTGGAGCAGCTCGTGCAGCTGCCGCATCACGGGGAAGACCTCGAACATGGAGCGCGCCGACTCCGGCGCCCGGCGCCAGTCGGTGCCACCGAAGGTGACCTGTGACACCTTCTGCCCGGCGCCGAAGCAGTCGAAGACGGTGCAGCCCGGGTAGCCCTCGTCGCGCAGCCGCGTGTGGATGCCGCAGCGGAAGTCCTGCCGGAGGTTCGAGCACGGCCGGCCGGCCGGTTTGTCGACGGCGAAGTCGGCGGAGCGGGCGAAGGGCAGGGCCACGCAGCACAGGCCGAAGCAGGCGGTGCAGTCGGCCCGGAGGTCCGTGCGGCCCCCGGACGAGAGGGGGGCTTCGTGCTGTGGCGACACCGTGCGTACTCCAGTCGTGCGGGGGGTTCCGCGCGTCCGCGGAAGCCGGGGACCGGTCCTCATTCTCGCAGACGGGTCCACGAGGCCCGTCCTCGTCCTTCTCGCGCGATCATTGGGATGTCCGGCCTGTCGTCGGCAGTGAAGTTGAAAGCAGAGCTTTCATGGGTGGTGGAGGGACCAGCGCATGAGCAACACGGAGACGCACCCGACGGAGACGGTCTGCGGCGCGGACGCCGACGGGCCGCCCCCGCCGGGCGTCGAGGTCCTCACCCCGAGGGACGTACCCCTCGGCGGCCCCCGGGCCATGCGGGTGCGGCGGACGCTGCCCCAGCGGGCGCGCACCCTCATCGGAGCCTGGTGCTTCGCCGACCACTACGGCCCCGACGACATCGCCGAGTCCGGCGGCATGCGCGTACCCCCGCACCCGCACACCGGCCTGCAGACGGTCAGCTGGCTGTTCAGCGGCGAGATCGAGCACCGCGACAGCCTCGGCAGCCACGCCCACGTCCGGCCCGGCGAACTCAACCTCATGACCGGCGGCCACGGCATCAGTCACTCCGAGGTCTCCACCAGCAGCACCCGGATCCTGCACGGCGCGCAGCTGTGGGTGGCGCTGCCCGGCGAACACCGCGACGCGGCCAGGGACTTCCAGCACCACGTTCCCGCCCCGGTCGCGCTGGACGGCGGCGAGGCGCGCGTCTTCCTGGGCACGCTCGCCGGCGACACCTCACCGGTGCGCACCTTCACCCCGCTGCTCGGCGCCGAGATCACCCTGGAACCGGGCGCCCGGGTGACCCTCGACGTGGACCCCGGCTTCGAACACGGGGTCCTCGTCGACACCGGTGACGTCCTCCTCGCCGACACGCCCCTGAAGCCGGCCGAACTCGGCTACGCGCCCCCCGGGCGCACCGCCCTCGCCCTGGCCAACCGGGCGAGCGGGCCGGCCCGCCTGCTGCTCCTGGGCGGACCGCCCTTCGAGGAGCAGATCGTCATGTGGTGGAACTTCATCGGACGGTCACATGACGAGATCGTACAGGCTCGCGAGGACTGGATGAAGGGGTCACGTTTCGGCGAGGTACAGGGGTACGACGGGGCTCCACTGCCCGCGCCGGAGCTGCCGAACGCGCCCTTGAAGCCGCGAGGAAGGGTGCGCTGACCTGCGGATACGGGGCTCCGTACGCCGACAGGACAGGATCGCTGCTGCGCCTGCCCGGCAACGCGCGAATCCTGCGGCGCCCGCGTCGGCTCCAGCCGCATACGTGCCTCTGAAGCTGCCTGCGATTCCCAATGTATGGGCGTCTGTGGGCAGCTCTAGCCGAACACTTGCTGACCTTTTGCTGACTTTACTGACGGCTCATCAGTTATCGGCTGACGCGGTGCGCTCTCTGCTTGTGTACCTCACGGGGCGTTCTCGGCGCCGTAACTCTCCGCTGACGCGGGCGCTGGAGTGTTGGATCCGTCGTGTGAGGCCATCCACGTGTGTAGGGGGAGTAGCCGCTTGTGGAAACCCGACAAGCGGCGTGCTGGGCGAGTAGGCACCCAACCCTGACTTCTGGGTCAGGACGCTTGAGTTACAGGCTTGCCTCGGAAGCGATGGTGTCCATCAGTCCCCGATGGGCTGCAACATTCGCATACGATCAGCGAGTCGCTGCCGGGTGCGAAGCCAGTGGCTGACTCGCTCAATGGGCAGCCTGGATCGTCTCAAGGGCCTGTTCCGTGTCACCTCTGGTTGTTGCCGACCCCGTCCCATGAGGTACGAGCCACCGGTGGACTGCACCGTTCGGGGGTCTGCTGAGCACGGACTTTGCTTGATGCCGCCTGTTGCGGGTGGGCCGCCCGCCGGGACCGCCTTGCCACCTTGCACGGCCAGTGTCGAGTCGGTTCCCAAGAAGTCGACTGGCGACAGTCTCCGGGCCCGACACTCCTTGCCGTAGTACAGCGCAACTGGGTCTGGGTGCCTCCGGAACGCGCAACATAGCGTGAGATCGCCGGTTAGCCAAACCGGCGATCCGCCGGAGAATTGCATCAGCAGCACATGAGAGCCGCGAAGCACAACGAGAGCGGCAGTGTGCAACCTGGTTTAGGAGGATATTTTCCGATGCAGTTCATGAGCGTGCGGGAAGTGGCTGAATACCTGAACGTGTCAGCTTCATGGGTTTACAGAAACGCTAGCCGCTCGGGGCTCGTTCCGTATCGCTTCGGAGGAGGGGAGAATGCCAAGATTCGCTTTAGAGCGTCTGAAGTGGATGCCTGGGTAAAACAGCAGCGTGCCTCATAAGGAATTCCGAGTCTAGGAAACGACTCGACTTGCCGTTAGATCATTATCGCAGCACGATCGGACGTTCTCTTCTGTGTCTCGTTTGTTGGTTCGTGGGATGGGTTCGTTTTTCAAGGAGTGTGAGCATCCGCGGTCGCGGTGGTCGAAGTGTCCGCACTCTTACAAAATCCGCTACCGGTCGGCAGCGGGGCGACAGGTGGAGGAGTCGGGGTTCGCGACCCAGGAGCGGGCCATCGGGCGTTTGACGGAGGTCTACAACGCCCGGAAGCAGACGGGCCCTCAGGGCCGGACGAAGGCGGAGCGGATCTCGGCCTACGGGGCGATGCGATTCTCTGAGTATGCGGCCGAGTGGAAGGCCGGCCAGCGTGACCTCGGTCCGGCCTCGGTGCGGCACCTGGACTCCCTCCTGGAGCACCACATGCTGCCGCTGCTGGGCAGCCGGCGGATGAACACCTTCGACCACAAGGTCGTCGACAGCTTCATCCAGTCCATGGAACGCGCCGGAGTCGGGCTGGCCACCCAGGCCAACGCCTTCGACAAACTCAAAGCGATCCTCCTGGACGCCAACCGCCTCGGCCTCTTCGAGGATCACCCCTTGGCGGGCGTGAAACCGCCACAGTACGACCCGAAGCGCGCGGTCATCCCCTCACCTGAGCAACTGCAGCAGATACGTGTGGCGGGTGACGACCGCTTCCGGCTGATCACCGACCTGATGAGCGGCTGCGGCATGCGCAACGGCGAGGCCGCCGCCGTCAACCTGCGCAACATCGTCGCCGACCACGTCTACCGCATCACCGAACAGGTCAACCAGACCACCGGCCACTACGCCCGCCTCAAACACCGCAAGACCGGCGAATACCGCGACGTACCCCTGCCCGCCCGCGTCAAGAACACCATCGAGTGGTACGCCGACACACACGGCACCGTCGACGGCTACCTCCTACGCCACCCCCAGAACCCGTCTCTGCCGTTCCCGTACTACTACCTCAACAACCAATGGCGGCGCATCAAGATGGCCGGCGACGCCGACATCCCCGAGGGAATGGTGATCTACAGCCTGCGGCACTTCTTCGCTTCCAACTGCCTCACCCACAACATTCCCATCACCGACGTCGCCGAATGGATGGGCCACAAGAACATCGACGTCACCTTCAAGACCTATCGACACCTCATGCCCGGCAGCCTCAGCACCGCCGCAACCATCCTCAATTATCAACTCACTGCATAGCAGGTTCGGGGGAGCGGATCCTCATCGAGGATTCTCGATTGGGCAGTGAGGCGGCAAGATGGCCTGACGGTGGCGCGCCGTCATGTCCATGCGCACTCTATGCAGGCCGTCTGTCAGTCGTCTGCAGGATGTTGATCAGCATCCTCATGGGTACCTCCTGGGAAGCCTGGCAGGCCAGTCAGTGACCTGCGTCTTTGCTGGTCAGAGTGGGTGGGAGCGGTTTTCGATCTTGGCGCTCCGTGACGGCTTGGAGCGGGTTCTGGCGGTACTGATGCTGACTTCGGTGACGGCTCGTCAGGTCCGTCGGACGGTCGGGTGCGGCTTGGTCGGGATCCCTGCTGTCGGCAGTATCGGCCTTGCGGCAGCGAAGGTCACGCGCGAGACCGGCATGGGCGTGCCCAGGTCCCGAAACGGGCTGTGCCGGATGTCGGCGTCTTGTGGGCCTTGGCCAGCAGGTCGCTGGTTGAGCAGGTCACCCCTGGTGGACTGTCCAAGCATGCTTGACGTGAGTGTGCGCCGTGGCAGGGGAACCGTTCAGGTAGTACTGCAACTGGACGAAGATCCGCACCCGGGCCCGTGCGTGGCCTTGATACCGATGCCCTGGTCCCCGCCGCACCCGTGAACCACCTCCGCACGCGGACACGTCATACAAGATACAAGCGGTGCACCAGCGCTGCGATGATCCTGTCGAACCCCGTCTGCCCGACCCGGTCCAACTCCACCGTCACAAAAGGCCCCTGCCTTCGCACCTTGCCCTTGGTGATCCCACCCAGCGCTGTGTCACGCCTGCGAAACCCACCGGGGTTTTGGCAGCGCTGCCACCTGTCGGGCCAGGGCAGGTCCCCGTGTCACAGCGTCGCCTTCTGGTGTCGTGTAAGGAGGGGGATGGAGAAGTCCCCGTACCCGCCGAGCCTGAGTCGGCGGTCCTTGGCGACCCTCTTCCCATACATGCGCGGCACCACGGTTTGCGTGACCCGCCCCTTCTCGTTGGGCCGGTTCGACCGGCCGTAGTGTTGAACCCCGTCGACCTAAGGACGATGCGGGAGCAATCCGGCGTCAGCAGCAGGAAGTCCATCCGCTGTCGTGGCAGCGCCTCGGACTGCCTGCCGCTCTCGCGTGTACGGGGGCGTTTGGAGGCAGACCTGCGGGCTACGCAGATGGAATTCAGCGGGTGCATGCCGATGGCATGCGCCACCTCGTCGGTGGCGGATTCCAGGGCGAAGTTCCTTTGTCCCCCGGCGCGGCGCGCATGGAGCCCGGGCAGGGGATGTTGCGCCTCGACTGGTCCGCTGCTCTGGTCGACTGTGTCTTGGGGCAGGCGAAGGGGGGTGCCCCTATCTCTTTGGTCAAGGCGGATGGGTGCTGTTTCAGGCCGTCTGGAACGATGTGCCCCGTGGATGCTGATGAGGCGGTGGCAGTGGGCGGGGACGAGCCGGAGTGGACGGGCGTGGTGAGCGAGCGCCTGCGTTGCTGTGTCTGTGGCGAGTCGACGGATGGTTCCGAGGACTACGCGCTCGTCGAACTGACGGCACAGTTCTCTGGCGCTCGCCAATGGCTGGGTGCGCATGCGGAGCACCTGAACTCCGTACTGGCAGAAGGGTTCTCCGCGGAGGTCCACCAGATGTAGGCGTTCGCTGACGGGATTGGCTGCCTTCACATCGCTCCGGATGTCCGGGGTTCGTAGAAGGTTCCGTCGCGGAGCATGGCGAAGAGGACGTCGGCCCGGCGTCTGGCGAGGCAGAGCAGGGCCTGTGTGTGGTGTTTGCCCTGGGTGATCTTCTTGTCGTAGTAGGCCCGCGAGGCCTGGTCGCCCAGGGCGGCGAACGCGGAGAGGAAGAAAGCTCTCTTGAGCTGCTTGTTTCCCCTCCGGGACGGTTGCTCACCCGGATTGAGGATCCCGAGCTGCGGGTTGCCGGGGCGAGTCCGGCGTAGGCGGCGAGGTGGCCGGCGGTCGGGAAGGTGCTGCCGTCGCCGACCTCGATCAGCATCCGGGCTCCGGTCCTGACGCCGACGCCCGGCATCGACGCCAGGACCTTCGCAAGAGGGTGGGCCTCCAGCAGTTCCTCTATCCGCCCGGCCAGCAGCTTCCGCTGGTCAAGGACGGCCGTCGACGATCCGGCCAGACTCGGGACTATCAACGCGGCCGCCTCGGTCCCCGGGACCGTCACGGTCTGCTCGTCCAGCGCGGCGAAGATCTCCTCGACCAGCCGCTCGGCCATCCTCGGCGCCTTCGGCCGCAGCAGGGTTACCAGGCGCCGCCGGCCGGCCGTGCGGATCTGGGCAGGGGAGCCGAACTGTTCGAGCAGCGTGAGGACGGCCGGGTGCTGCAGCCGCGGACCCAGCACCCGTTCCAGCGACGGATGGATCTGGGTCAGCATGCCGTGCAGCCGGTTCGCGACCCTCGTCGCCTCGCCGGCCAGGTCGTCGTCGAAGCCGACGATCATCTCCAGCTCGGTGATCGTCTCGTCCTCGCCGTCGATCGCCCGCAGCGTGTGCGGCATCGCCCGGGCCGCGTCCGCGATGATGAACGCGTCCTTCGCGTCCGTCTTCGCCTCGCCCGGATAGAGGTCGGCGATCCGCCGCATCGTCAGCCCCGGCAGATAGGCGACCGGGCAGCCCATGTCCCGCGCGATGGCCAGTGGCAGGGCGCCGATCGAGGCCGGCTGGTCGACCACGACCAGCACCGTTCCGTGCTTGGCCTGCAGCTTCGCGAACAGCTCGCGGAGCTTCGGTTCGGTGTTGGGCAGCTGCTTGTCGAAGGCTTTCTTCCTGGACGGGGTGACGGCGGTGGCGTGGTGTCCGCCCTTGCCTACGTCCGGGCTGAGGAAGACGTCGATGTCGCCGGTGTCGATCACGTGCAGGCCCCTCCATCACGCTTTCGTCCGGCCTGCCAGGGCACCGAGCTGCCACATCCACGTTACGGAGAGCTCTTCCGGCTCGGGGTGAAGCCGGCACTCAAGCCCCTCATCAGCGGTCCGTCGATGCCTCCGGACCCGGTGACACCACCTGCCGGATCATGAACAACAAGGGAGGAAGTCATGCCGGTAGCCCCATCGCGGAGCCAAGAAAAAAGGTAAGGGGGCAGCTCATATGGTCGAATTGGCTCGACCGGGGCGAACCCGGCGCCAAGATCCACATCCTGCTCCTCAACTTGCTCGCGTTGCGCCGTTCCACCGGGCGAGTCCTTCGAAAGCGTCTAGAGTACGGACGTCGTAGGGGCCGAAGAACTCCTGGCAGTCACGGGCGAGTCGGTCGTACAGAGCGGCTGCTCCGCGGATGTCACCTGACTGGCCAGTGAGTTCGGCGTGTTCGGTGCGAGCGTCGATCAGCGGTTGGTCGCTACGGTCGTGCAGGATTTCCAGTTCGAAGATACGCAAGTCCAGTGCCTCGATGTGCTGCGAGAGGCTGGTGCTACTGCCGGGCGTGTCGGGTACTTCGGAGCGTTCGATGGTGTCGTCTGTTGCGTCCAAAAGATGCGACAGTTCGATCACCGCGCGTTCAGCCGCGCGGGCGTTCTTGGGACGGTCGGCTGGGTCCTTCGCCAAGAGAATCCGGACGAGGCTGTCGAACTGGGCGGGAATGCCAGGGCGGTGGTCGCTCGGAAACGCCGGCGTCTCGTCCTGGTGCATCCGGCCCACGGTCATCGGGTCGTCGTGAGGGCTGCCGAAGGGCGGGTGCCCCGTCAGCATCTCGTACAGGACGCAGCCGACGGAGTACAGGTCGCTGCGTTCGCTTCCGGTGTCGCCGTGCCACCGCTCGGGTGCCTTGTATAGGGGGGTGCCAGCAACGGTGTGAGTCTGGGTGAT
The DNA here is from genome assembly GCF_055633275.1 of Streptomyces sp. 12E. Classification (NCBI taxonomy): domain Bacteria; kingdom Bacillati; phylum Actinomycetota; class Actinomycetes; order Kitasatosporales; family Streptomycetaceae; genus Streptomyces; species Streptomyces sp. 12E. The sequence goes on from NZ_JBVNCJ010000001.1 coordinate 6,915,045, forward strand.
ACCGGCTAAATAGGCCAGCCCGAAGTCGACAAGCTTCACGTCTCCCTTTCGAGTGATCATGATGTTGTCGGGTTTGATGTCGCGGTGGATGACTTTGGCATCGTGTGCAGCGCCGAGGCCTTCGCAGATCTGGCGTGTCCAGCGCACGGTGCGCTCGAGCGGAAGCTTAGAGGGTGTCTCACGTGGTGAGTTTTGCGAGCTTCTTGTAGCAGGTCAGGGTCGCCGCGAGTCCGAGGAAGGCCAGGAAGTGGCTGCCCTTTCGCTCGTATCGGACGGTCAGGCGGCGGTAGCCGAAAAGCCACGAGATCGACCGTTCGATCTTCCAGCGGTGCCGGCCGAGCCGTTCGCTGGACTCGATGCCGGGCCTGGCGATGCGCGGGACGATGCCCCGCTCGCGCAGCCACTTCAGCCTGTCGGCGGAGTGGTACGCCTTGTCCGCGCGGAGTCTGCCGGGGCGGCGCCTTCGCGGACCGCGCCGGGAGCGGATGGCGGGGATGCCCAGGACCAGCGGCAGCAGCGCCTGGCTGTCATGGACGTTCGCGCCGGAGACGCCAAGAGCGAGAGGGAGGCCCTGGGCGTCGGACAGGACGTGGAGCTTGCTGCCCCTCTTGCCCCGGTCGACCGGATTGCGCCCGGTCAGCGATCCCCCCTTTTCGCGCGGACGGAGGCCGCGTCCACGATGGCCGAGGTCCAGTCCACCTCGCCGCGGACGCCGAGCTCGTCCAGAACGGCCTGGTGCAGCCGCCGCCACAGCCCGTCCCTGGTCCATGCGGAAAACCGGCGGTGCGCGGTGGCCGGCGAGACGCCGAACGTCTCCGGCAGATGCCGCCAGGCACAGCCGCTGGTCAGCACGTACACCACAGCCGTGAACACGGCCCGCTCATCAACCGGAGCCGTACCGCCTCCCTGCGGACGGGAAGCGAAGGGAGGCAGCAACGGTGCGACGAGCGACCAGAGTTCGTCAGGAACCAACCGCTGCGACAAACCAACACCCATGGCAAAACATCATGCCGCATCCACCTCACACCACGTGAGACACCCTCTTAGGCCCGGTCCTGAGGTGCTCGGCGAGAGATTCTCCCTCGACATACTCCATGACGATGTAGACGTCGCCCTCGTGTTCGTCACTGTCGTAGAGGTGGGCGACGCGTGAATTATTTATCCGAGCCATGGCCCGGGCTTCCCGCTGGAACATTTTCGCGGTCGACTCGGCAAAATCCGTGGGGGCACCCTGTTGCATGAGACGGCGGTGAGCGAGGAACTTCATGGCCACGATGCGGTCCAGCTTCGTGTCCTCAGCAATCCACACATCTCCCATGGCGCCACTGGTGGGCTCACCCCTTCGCCTGTAACGCCCACCGATCAGCGATGAAGTTTTCACTACTCGCTCCTCCTGCTTGACCGGTCGCCTCGCCGGCGGTCAGTGCTGCTCGGAGTGCCCGCCCCAGCGGGTGAGGGCTTCCCGGTCCTGCATGCCCTCGTGCCATTTTGTGAAGAAGTCCTCCCGTTGCCGCAGTGCCCTTGCCAGCGTTGCGACGGCGGCATGGCGCATTTGGTCACCCTGCTCACGCACATGCCTCTTCCGTATGGAAACACCGCATACTTCCCATAAAACCCATACGACAGTAATGAAGGTGAGAAGGAGGAACAGATACTGCGATGTGCCGTCGAGAAACGGCACTACAAGCGTCCCGGTGACGATTCCGAACAGCAGGGCGACGCAGACACGGGGCCAGCGGCGCACCACAGCGTCCGACCGCGCCTGCGTCTCTTGCTCTAGGCGCGCGGCCAGGTCGTCAATGAGCGGGCCCGGTTCCACGGTCTGCTGTGGGTGCGTTGGCAGAGTCCACGAGTAGCCCGCGATGCTCAGGGTGATTTTGTTGGGGAGGTGATTCCGTGATTCTGCGACGACTCGGTCGGCGGCATTCTCCAGGCTCGGCCAGATGGCGCGGAGGGCCATGTGGCGGGCCGGAGTGCCCAGCGATGCGGTGTCCGGGGCGAAGATGGCCTGGTCGAGGAGCGTCATGAAGGGCACCGGCTCGGTTTCCGGGCCCAGCGGCGACTCGTGTGCCTGTGCGGCTGCTTCCAGGTCTCCCCCGTGTTCGATGATGCGTTCGAGCTGACGCATTTGCTCATGCAGGTGTGCCTCGTCGGGTTCGAGCTGGTTGATGAGGCGTTCGAGGGCGGTTTCGACGTGGCGGCCGTCGCTGACAGGCCGGTCGACTCCATCCGGGCCGTCGGGGAAAGTGAGGCGGAGGTAGGCGAGGGCTCTGTCGGGCACGGTAGCGAGTTCCCAACCGTACTTGAGGTCGTTCCACTGCTCCGTGCATGTCTCACGCAGTGCCGTGTACTCCTTGTCGGACATCTGTCGGCGCAGGTTGCGCAGCCGGGTTCCCCATTGAGCGCCGCCGGCGAATGGGTGGTGCATGCTCTGGTTCCAGCCCGCCATGGCCTGCCGGGTGTAACTCAGCGCGTCTTCCCCTAGCTCGTTGCTTGCGATGGCGTCCAGGACGACACAGAAGTCCTGACCGAGTTCCTCAGGATTGAGCGACTGGAGGTAGGTGTCCATCCACGCAGCTGCCTCGGCCTCGTTTCCGAGGCGGGAAGCAGTCAGGGCGAAGAACAGATTGGCTTTGGCCGCGTCCAGGGTGCAGGCGTGCGCCTGGGCGCGCTCGCCCGGCGCGGTTTCGTCACGGAAGTTGGCAGCCACCGCCATGATCGCCGGGGCGAGCCAGTAGGTCGGTTCGAGGAGCAGCCGTTCTTCGACGCAGGACCGTACCGTGCTTTTGTTGACCAAGTTCCTGCGCACAGCGTGTGCGGTAAGGGTGTGTACCAGCCCGCGGGCCAGGGTGAAGCGCTCCGGGTCTGATGGAGGCTCGATTCCCTGAGAGGATCGAGTCATGGCCCGTCCGTCCCCTTACCCTGCCGAGCTTCGTGAGCGTGCGGTACGCATGGTCACGGAGGTCCGCCCCAACTACCCAACTGAGTGGGCCGCGATGAAGGCGGTCGCCGCGAAGCTGGGCATCGGTTCCCCTGAGACGGTGCGGACGTGGGTCCGCAAGGCTGAAGTCGACACCGGCCGGCGTCCCGGAGTGACGTCCGAGGAGGCCGCGGAGATCAAGCGGCTGCGGGCCGAGAACGCCGAGCTGCGCCGGGCAAATGAGATTCTCAAGGCGGCCTCAGCTTTCTTCGCGGCCGAGCTCGACCGGCCGTCGAAGCGCTCGTAGCGTTCATCGACGCCCACCGGCAGGTGTTCGGAGTCGAGCCGATCTGCAAAGTCCTGACCAGCCATGGACTGAAGATCGCGACGAGCACCTACTACGCCGCCAAGAACCGCACCCCCAGCCCGCGGTCGCTCCGCGATACGGAGCTGAAAACGCAGATCAGCCGCGTCCACGCCGACAACTTCGGCGTTTACGGAGTGCGGAAGGTTTGGCGGCAGCTGCACCGCGAAGGCATATCCGTGGCCCGCTGCACGGTCGCCCGGCTGATGCGCGACCTCGGTCTCGAAGGTGCCCGACGCGGAAAGAAGATCCGCACCACCATCCGCGACGACGGCCATGAGCGGGCCTGTGACCTGCTCAGACGTGACTTCACCGCGTCCCGTCCGAACGAACGCTGGGTAGCCGACTTCACCTATGTCGCCACCTGGTCCGGCATCGTCTACGTCGCCTTCGTCGTGGACGTGTTCTCCCGGGCGATCGTCGGCTGGTCGGCCGCCACCAGCAAGCGGGCCAAGCTCGTCCTCGACGCCCTCGACATGGCCTTATGGCGCCGCGACCGGGCCGGAACTCCCGCGGGTCCCGGGCTCGTTCATCACTCGGACGCGGGTAGTCAGTACACGTCCTTCGCGTTCACCGCCCACCTGCTCGAGGCCGGCATCGATGCCTCGATCGGCACCGTCGGCGACGCCCTGGACAACGCGCTCATGGAGTCCCAGATCGGCCTGTTCAAGACGGAGCTGATCAAGCCCCGCAGGCCCTGGCACGGCCTAGCCGACGTCGAGCTCGGCACCGCGGAATGGGTCGACTGGTTCAACAACCAGCGCCTCCATACCGCCATCGGGAGCATCCCGCCCCACGAACACGAGACCAACCACTACGCTCAACACCAGCCCCAACCGGCCGCTGGAGTCAACGCATAGAGCCTCCACCGATCCCGGAGCGCTTCAGGGTGCGGGTCTGCTTGCGCTGGGCGAAGTCCGCGTGAAAAACGGTGGTCAGACGGGCCAGCTCGGCTTGCGCCCGGGCTACCTCGCGGTCGCGGCCGTACTGCTCGATGAAGGTGTCCAAGACCTGTCGGGTGTCGCTGACTGCGCTCTCGAGTCCCGTTACCTTCTGTTGGACGTCGGTGATGCCTTCCCGTAGTTGGACTACATCGGCGCGTACGCCGTGCAGACCGACCTCGAAGGCATTCAACCTTCCGCCATGACGAACCTGTTCTTCTCCTACACCCTCCAGCCGTTCGGTGATCCGGTCCAGGGCTGAGCCCGTCTCGCTCCGGTCCTCCATGACGTCCCCCATGGTCATCGCGGCCCTGACGTTCTCGCCCATTATTGAGTGCGTACGTACTTTGCACTCTCAACTGGCCTAAAATGTGCGTTGATTGGTTACCGACCGCCGGTGACGAAGGGGCGCGCAGTGGCAGTATGACCCGTCGAAGCCAGCACACGGACGGGGACGAGCCTTGCGTGAGATCGCTTACCTATCAAAGGGGAAACTGCGGCAGTTCGTGGCTGCGCCCCGACGTGTGCCGCGCACGAGTGCTCTTCGCCTGACCACACCGCTCGGCGGCATCGACATAGACACGCCATCTGCGGACGGTGAGCTCGGGCAGCAGCGGCACCTGCAGCAGGTGTACCGACACTTGGAGATCGTTGCGGAGTGGTACACCGCACCAGAGCTGCGTCCCGGCCAGTGGGTACAGTTCGAAGCCCCGCTACGGTGCGTGACGCTCAGCGGCGCCCACCAGGACCTCGTGCTGTTCGTGGACTCGGCGCGGGAACAGCACGCGAACCCCGCGACAGCCGGGGACTGTCGACTGCTGATGCACGGATCGGCCCGGCATTTGCGGGGCTGGACGCCGATGCCGGTGGACGGCCCCGAGCTCGAGGTGGTGAACTCCGCATCCAGTTTGGGCGCGTCCTTCGTCACCCGAGCCGGACAGGTCGTCCAGGAACTCACCAGGCACCGTGAGCCGCTGCCCGAGGACCAGCCGACAGCCGCCGACCTGCACAGGCGGGGTGTTCAGGCATTGCTGCATGCCCTGGACGAGGAAGACACCGGCATCGACACATCCACAGTGATGACCGGGTATGCGCGTGTCACAGGGCTTCTTCCCAGCACTGACACCACCTCCCGATGCCTGGTCGCAAGTCCTCTCGTTGTGGAGTACGCGGCAGTTGCCATCGAGTGAACCTATACGTTCGGGCGACAACGCCACTAGGGTCCGTCTTCAAATGGATCTTGCCCAGAGCAGAAACGACGCGAGACTGACCGCTGCCTCGTAGGAGGTGGCGGTCTTGTCGTATCTGGTCGCGATCCCGCGGAAGCCCTTGAGCCGGTTGAAGCAGCGCTCGACGATGTTGCGCCGACGGTAGGCCTCCCGGTCGAACCCGGGTGGTCTGCCGCCACGGCGGCCCCGGTTCAGCCGGTGGCGCTGCTGGTCGGTCTTTTCCGGGATGGTGTGTGCGATGCCGCGTTTGCGCAGGTAGGCGCGGAAGCCGCGAGAGCTGTAGGCCTTGTCGGCGATGACCTGGTCGGGTCTGCAGCGAGGTCGGCCAGGACCGGTGCGCGGGACGTGAATGCGTTCGAGGAGGGGGCGTGCGCAGATGCTGTCGTGGCGTTGGCCTGGGGTCAGCAGGATCGCGAGGGGGCGGCCGCGGCCGTCGCAGGCAAGGTGGATTTTGGTGGTCAGTCCGCCTCGGGATCGACCGAGGGCGTGATCGTCCGGTTTGTCCGGCCGCTGATTCCCCCTTTTCGACCGGTGGTGGCGGCGTGCTGGTGGGCGCGGACGATGGTGGAGTCGATCTGGACCAGCCAGTCGATGTCGCCGGCCGCGTCGGCGTGGGCCTGGATCTGCTGCAAGGCTTGAGTGAACACCCCGTCCAGGGCGTAGCGGCGGAAGCGGGTCTACACGGTCTGCCACGGTCCGTAGCGTTCCGGCAGGTCACGCCAGGAGATCCCGGTACGGATCTTGTAGACCATCCCGTTGACGACCTGCCGGTCCGACACACGCGGCCGCCCCGTCGCGGCCCGCGGTATCAGCGGAGCGAGCAACTCCCACTCCTGGTCAGTGAGTTCATGACGACGTACCACCCCACCATGATCTACCACCCGGATGATCTTTGAAGACGGACCCTAGTAGGGCTTGGTCATCTTCACTCGTAAGTGGCGTGTCTGCTTGTTCGTCGGTGTCGTTGGGCTGGTGTGACACCTGAGGAGTTGGCCGGGGTCCGGGAGGACCTGGAGGCGTTCGCGGCGGAGTTGTTCGACGGGTTCTTCCGGGCGGATCAGCGGCGGTGGGGGCAGGCGTATGTGCGCGGGCTGCTGCTGGACGGCAGACGCAAGTCGGTGGAGCCGATGGCGGCCCGGCTCGGTGAGGACGGCAACCGGCAGGCGCTGGCGCACTTCATCACCTCTAGTCCGTGGGATGCGGCGCATGTGCGGGCCCGGCTGGCCTGGCGGATGCACGAGGTGATCGGTCCGGAAGCACTGATCGTGGACGACACCGGTTTCCTGAAGGACGGGGATGCCTCGGCGTGTGTGTCGCGGCAGTACACCGGCACCGCGGGCAAGGTCACCAACTGCCAGGTGGGCGTCTCGGTGCACCTGGCCACCGACCGTGCCTCGGCCGCGATCGACTGGCGGCTGTTCGTGCCGGCCTCCTGGGACCCGGCCTCGCCGGAGGCCGATGCGGTCAAGGTCGCCCGCCGTACTCGCTGCGGGATTCCCGATCATGTGGGGCATGTGGAGAAGTGGCAGCTGGCTCTGGACATGATCGACGAGACCCGCTCGTGGGGCCTTGACGTTCCGTTGGTGGTCGCGGACGCCGGCTACGGCGATGCGGCAGCCTTCCGCCTCGGCCTGGAGGAACGGGCCCTGCCCTACGTGGTCGGGATTTCCTTCCGTCACACCGCGCATCCGGCCGAGGCCCGGCCCGTGAAGCCGGTCTATGCGGGCACCGGCCGGCCGCCGAAGATGCAGTACCCCGAGCCTGCGCAGACCGTGAAGGACCTGGTCATCGCGGCCGGGAAGGCGGCGGCCCGGCCGGTGTCCTGGCGGGAGGGATCCCGGCCGGGCAAGGGCCGCAGTGGCGTCAAGCGCATGTACTCGCGCTTCGTCGCCCTGCGCATCCGCCCGGCCGGACGCGGCGTCCGCAGGGCCGTCGATGATCCGGAGCTGCCCGAGCGGTGGCTGCTGGCCGAGTGGCCCGCCGGTGAGAGCGAACCGGTGCAGTTCTGGCTCTCCAGCCTGCCCTCCGGCATGCCGCTGGCCACCCTGGTGCGGCTGGCCAAGCTCCGCTGGCGCATCGAACATGACTACCGCGAGATGAAACAGGCCTTGGGCCTGGCCCACTTCGAGGGTCGCACCTGGGCCGGATGGCACCACCACGTCACCCTCGTCTCCACCGCCCATGCCTTTTGCACCCTGCAACGACTGACGCGGGACCCAAAAGATCCGGCGCCGGCCTGAGCCTCTACCAAGTCGTCCGCGAGCTCCAGACACTCCTCGCCACCTGGACCGGCGCCTGCCCCACCTGCCACCGCGAAATACCCACACCTATACGAACCTGACCAAGCCCTACTAGGGTCCGTCTTCAAACGGATCTTGCCCAGAGCAGAAGCGACGCGAGACTGACCGCTGCCTCGTATGAGGTGGCGGTCTTGTCGTATCTGGTCGCGATGCCGCGGAAGCCCTTGAGCCGGTTGAAGCAGCGCTCGACGAGGTTGCGCCGGCGGTAAGTCTCCCGGTCGAACCCTGGCGGTCGACCGCCGCGGCTCCCGCGCCGCAGTCGGTGTCGCCGCTGGTCGGCCTTCTCGGGAATGGTGTGCGCGATGCCGCGTCGCCGCAGGTAGGCGCGGAAACCACGGGAGCTGTAGGCCTTGTCCGCGATGACCTGGTCGGGTCGGCAGCGTGGCCGGCCGAGGCTGCTGCGGGGAACGCGGATGCGTTCGAGCAGGATGCGTGCGCAGACACTGTCATGGCGCTGGCCCGGCGTGACGAGGAGGGCCAGAGGACGGCCCTTGCCGTCGCAGGCGAGGTGGACCTTGGTGGTCAGTCCGCCCCGGGATCGGCCGAGGGCGTGATCGTCCGGTTCGTCCGGCCGCTGATTCCCCCTTTTCGGCCGGTGGCGGCGGCGTGCTGGTGGGCGCGGACGATGGTGGAGTCGATCTGGACCAGCCAGTCGATGTCACCGGCGGCGTCGGCCCGGGCCTGGATCTGCTGCAGGGCCCGGGTGAACACCCCGTCGATCGCGTAGCGGCGGAAGCGGGTGTAGACCGTCTGCCAAGGCCCGTAGCGTTCGGGCAGGTCACGCCACGAGATGCCGGTGCGGATCTTGTAGACCATCCCGTTGATGACCTGCCGGTCCGACACCCGCGGCCGGCCCGTCGCGGCCCGCGGTATCAGCGGAGCGAGCAACTCCCACTCCTGGTCAGTGAGTTCATGACGACGTACCACCCCACCATGATCCACGATCTGATGATCTTTGAAGACGGACCCTAGGACGCATGAAGATCAGGGTTCGTGACGCTCATCCAGCCGACGTCGAATGGATGAGCAACAACACCGAGGGCTGGACGGTCACCGTCGAGAAGCAGGAGAGTGCCGCCTCCCTCGCGGAGGCGCTGCACGCCCTGATCGCAGAGGATCCCGACCAAGGCGTGCGTATGGGATGGCTGCACTCCAGCTTGCGGCGCGCGACAGGCGGCGATCCCGGCTACGTCAGGCTTTATGAGCTCCACGTTTCTCCCGAGTTTCGACGAACGGGAGTGGCACGCGCCTTGATCGATGAGTTGTTTGCTCGGGTGCCCGATCAGGAGATCATCTTGTCTGCGTGGGATCGGGAGCTGTACGAGGTGTGGCTCAAGCTCGGATTTACTTACGTTCCTGAACCCGGTGAAACGCCAGGCAGCTACTACGGTGACATGGTGCGCCAACCGATAGCAGTTTAGTCCTGCCGACTGTCCGAGGCCGCGTGCCTCGGGCAGCAGTAGACCTGCCCGCTCAAGACATGTACGCCGGAAGTGTTGCGGCTGCTGTTACAATACCCCAAGATTCACGCGGGCTTGGCCGCCGACCATGCACACGACGGTCCGGGTTGACCTGGGGCCTTGTGGCCTTTCCGGCGACGGTGGCCAGTTACCGTCGGCCTCCTCCACGCTCCCTGGCGCCGGTGCAGATCCGATCGCGCAGGACAAACGGGTCCGCGCGTAGTTGCTCAGCCGGCCCGCGGCCTGCAGCACAACGCGCAAAAGACCACAGAGACGACCGCTGCCCGGCCCTGGACCGGGCAGCGGTTGTCTCTTTTGGCAGGTCGTGTTCTCTCTGGGTCTGTGACGGCGGTCCGACGCTGCGGACCAGACCAGCAGGGAGCTGCCTGAATTACTTCTTGGCTCGCTTTGCGTCCCCTCGCCCGTCTCCGGCCGAGGGTAGACGGTAGGTAAACTCCTTCCCGCCACGCTCGGGTCCAGCAGAACGCTCCCGGTACAAGGCACCTGCCTCGACCAGGCGTTTGAGTCGGTTGTTGGCATTCGGCAACGAGATGCCGAGCGCCTCAGCCAGCTCGGTGGCCCGGAAGTCAGTCAACCGGCGTGCTTCGGCATAAGTGCCAGCAAGTATCGAAGCGTCACCCAGCAGTTCGTGGGTGTCGCCGTCGAGAGCGACCTGTTTACGGCGCGCCAGGCAGACAGCGACTCCCTCGCGGGTCTCCTCGTCCAGGCCGACCAGCTGGACGCCGTCCGCACTGACGTCTCCGGCAGCCAGCTGGAGATAGAACTTGCCGAGGAACTCGTCCACGAAGCTGTTGGTCATCGCTTCCACGCCGCTGAAGTCGATGGTCAGCAGGGGGGTGCGAGTAGCGGCCGTGAGTTGCTCTTCCAGAGCTCGGCGAGCATCGGCACCCTTCACCCTGGTGGCGAGAAACGTGCCGTGCTCTTTCACGGAGTAGGCGAGCAGCGTCTCGCGTTTCTGCGGTTTCATTTCATTCATTGAAGCACAGGTCGGTCATGGGCGATACGAGACTCTCAGCCAGGACCATGTTCCCTGCACAGGGGTTCGTGTGGAGATGCCGCGAGTGACCGCTGCGCGGCGAAGGCGACCGGCGCGCAGCAGGCCGTCGCCGCTGCGCAGGATGAGGCGGGTGGCGGCGGTGTCGCTCGTGCCGGCCAGCAGGTCGGGGAGGCCGTTGCCGCGCATGTCGCGGGTGCCGCTGACCCCGGGCCGCACAGCGTGCTCAAGGGCTTGGGCGCTGGTCGTCATATGGGCATGTTCCGGGTTACGGCGCAGGTGGGTAAGGACTCCGATGCCGGTGTCGCATACGGCTATCTCCAGACGCCGATAGCCGGTGGTTTTGCCGCTGTATGCCTGCGCGGCGATGAACGCACCACAGGTGCTGGCGCCGTGGCTGATGGCGTTGTCGATCAGTTCGCCGATGCCTTTGAAGACACGGCGTCCGTCGCGTGGTCCGAGATGCTGGGTGGCAACTCGTCCGAGTCGTTCGCTGATGGTGTCGGCGGTGTCGGGGCGCAGGGCCGCGACTTCGAGCAGGGTGGCCGAGCAGTCGCTGCGAATGTCCTCGGGGACCTTCCCCTCGACGTGCGTGCCTGGCGGCAGGGCTTTGAGCAGGTCCATCCGCTGCACGTAGGCGGTGACGTCCTTGGAGTCGGGGAGCAGCAGGGTCGCGTGTGCATCCACGGCTACATGGGTGTGTGCGGCGGCGGCCGTAGCTGTCAGGTCGAGCGGGCTGGCGAACAGCAGGCGCCGGGCGTCCAGGACGATTCGGCCGTCGTCGGTGCTGTGAATGGCAAGGCTGTCGCGCAGCAGCGGGTGACGTCCGGCGAGTTCCAGTAGCACGGCTGAACAGCATGCCAGTCGCAGGGATCTGGCGCGAGGTCACCTACGCGGGCGGAACCATGTACCTTCAGCCCCTCTCGTGCTACGTTTTCACTGTCGTCAATGAAAACGAAGAGGAAGGAGCTGGCCGTGAGTCACCCCGACACCCCGAGCGAGATGGCGCGCCCACGCACCTACAAGATCATCGTCAACGGGCAGGAGCGGACCGTGTCCACGGACACCCTCTCCTTCGAGGAGGTCGTCGCTTTCGCCTTCAACCCGGTGCCCACCGGCCCTTACGTCCTCGTCACGATCAGCTTCCGGCATGCCGACCAGAAGCCGGCCGAGGGCACGCTCACAGCAGGCACCAGCGTGCAGATCAAGAACAGGACGGTCTTCAGTGTCACCGCAACTGACAAGTCGTAGCCCGGACCTGCGCCGCCTGCAGGAAGAGGGATACGAGATCGAGGTCCGGTCCGGACTCCTGCTGATGCACCACGTGCCATACGTGGACACCCAGCGACGGGTCCGCTACGGAGTTCTCGTTTCGGAGCTGTCTCTGGCGGGTGACGTGACCGTGACCCCGGGCACGCACGTCGTCATGTTTAGCGGCGCCGAGCCCTGCAACCACCTGGGACAGCCGCTCGAAGCCCTCATCAACAGCCGCGGGCGGCAGACCCCGGCGCTCGGGGTCGAGGTTGACCTCACCTTCTCGAGCAAGCCGGCGTCCGGTTACCCGGACTACTACGCCAAGATGACGACCTACGCCGCCATCTTGGCCTCCGAGGCCCAGCAGCTGGACCCCGAGGCCACCGCGACGACATTCCCCGTCCTCGACGACGCTGCCGAGGATTCGGTGTTCCGATACACGGACACCGCCTCCAGTAGGGCCGGCATCGCAACTGTTTCACGCCGCCTGCACGGCCTGCGTGTTGTCATCGTGGGGTTGGGAGGGACCGGGAGCTACATCCTCGACCTTGTCGCGAAGACGCCCGTGGCGGAGATCCACCTCTACGACGGTGACAAGTTCCTGCAGCATAACGCCTTCCGCTCGCCTGGCGCTGTCTCACGCGAAGAACTTGAAAAAACCCCCAACAAGGCCGAGCACTTCGCTGCCGTCTACGGTCGGATGCACCCCGGCGTCATCACACACCCCGTATACGTGGACGAGACCAACGCCGAGACGCTTCGTACAGCGGACTTTGTCTTTTTGTCGGTAGACGACAATACCGCGCGTCGACGGATCGTTGAGGAACTCGAACGGCACCAGGTGGCGTTCATCGACGTGGGGATGGGCGTGTACGAGACTGACGGACAACTGTCCGGCCTGGTAAGGGTCACCACCAGCACTCCGGCCAGGCGTAAGCACGCGCACGACCACCAGCGCATCCCGGCGGCAGACGGTGTCGGCCCCAACGACTACCAGCACAACATCCAGATCGCCGACCTCAACGCCCTCAACGCAACGCTGGCCGTGATCAAGTGGAAAAAACTGTGCGGGTTCTACCTGGACCTTGAGCAGGAGTTCCACAGCGTGTACCAGATCGACGGCAACGTCCTGACCAACGAGGACACCCCGTGAGAGTGGTACGGCTCACCCACGAGTTCGTCCACTACATCCCCGAAAAGCTGAAACTCGGCGTCCTCTACGTGTCCCTTCCCTTCACAACGGTGGTTCACCTGTGCTGCTGCGGGTGCGGCAACAAGGTCGTGACCCCGCTCAGCCCGACCGACTGGAGCCTCACGTTCGACGGTGATTCCATCAGCCTCAGCCCTTCCATTGGGAACTGGAGCTACCCTTGCCGATCGCACTACTGGATCCGCGCTAACACCGCCCAGTGGGCCGAACGGTGGACACCGAGACAGATCGAAGCGGCACGCACTGGCACCGGCCAGTCCGGCCAAGGACAATCCGAGGGCAGGCGCTGGCCACTCATCGCTCGCTTCCGACAGTTCGTGCAGCGGTGGCTACGGCAATAGTCCGAGCCCCGGCGGTCGATCCGCCGGGGCCCGGAACTTCGGTGGTCAGGCCCGTACGAGCCGGGCGATGGCCTGGGACGCCTTGCTGACCTTTGCCTGGGCCTGCTCGCTGCCCTCCACCATTGCCTCTATGAAGCAGCTGTTGAGGTGCTCCTTCAGCAGAGCGAGAGCGCAGGACTGGAGTGCGGCGTTGGCGGCGGCGACCTGGGCGAGGACGTTGATGCAGCCCGACCGCATCAAGGCCCTCCAGGCGCAGACGGAGAAGACGTACTCCCGCGCAGTCTGGAACCTGATCCTGAAGTCCGCCCGCGAACACCCCGAGGCGTGACCCCGTGCCAGACACCCGCTGCGCCATCCGCTTGGTAACCGGCCGGCGCGCTCTCGGCTGCACCGACCGCGACGTCTTTGCCTGTACTCATGACGAGGCCGTACGCGAAGCCACTGGGCAGATGCCAGTGCCCTGTCGGCGACTGGCCGGTGAAGTAGCAATTGCGCGAGGAGAGGTACCTCCGCCCGGGAGGAGGCACCTTTCCCATGGGTGAGACGTTGTCGGATCAAGACCGCGGCCGAATTGGAATTTTCCGGGCTTCCTCCACGTCGTTGGGCTCGCTCGTCGAAGGCTCCGTGAGCAGGCTCAACAACCTGCGCCGGAGTGAGGCGAGGAACCTCAACTTCGAACGCGACACCCACGACCTGAAGCACCGTGAGAGCCGACGCGCACGGACGCCGTACCACCAGATTGCAATAGGCAACAGCAGCAGGTAAAGAATTAGCCAGGGGGACAACTGCACGATCAACCTCACGAGGGTCTTGGCACCCTCGCGTAAGGCTATGCGGCGAGGGCGAATCCAGTTGGGCCGGAAACCTGTGGCGATCCCGGAGCCCGGGGTACTCGTGGGGCGGCCAGTCGCAGGAGACCGCACGGTGAAGACGCGGTGGGCGGGACAGCGACGACTTCTCCGAGAAACCCGACGCAGCCGGTGAGAAGGCGTTGCGTGAGAACCAGCAACAGATCTGAGATGGCCCGTGCGGCGTTGGCGATGTCCCCGACTTCAGCCGCTGTGGGACGGTGTCCGTGGCCGTTGAGGCGGCCCATCCGCTGAGTCAGCAGGTCGACGAGCGTCAGCGCTATCGTTGCTGTCTTACCGGAGCCTGCGGCGTGGTGAATCACGGACTTCAGTTCCGAGAGCCGGTGGTGGCCGCCGGCCATTGCCGAGGCGCTGGCGGCCAGCGTTGACTCCGGTCTGTGTAGCAGGCCGGAAGTGCTGCACGGGAAGCCGGAGGCTTCTTCCGCGGTACGGAGAAGGAAGCGAGCCATGTCCAGACCTTCTGGCAGGCTGGAGTTGGCCATCGGCCCGACGATGAGCCAGGGCACGTCCATCAATTCGCGCAGACGAACGGCGGCTGAATGCAGAAGGCCCACACGGCTTCGATCGACGCCGACGGACAGCAGGTTGGTCGCCACCAGTAGGCTGCTGTACTGCTCCGCAACAGGGTCGCTCGGAAGACGGTCGCTCACGGACAAGAGGCTACGTCATCTCCACGTTGGGTCGATACCGTTCTTGGATGTCATTTCACTTGGTGAGTCTGCGGTGACATATGAGGGTCGCGGCGATGGCTGTGAAGGCGAGGAAGTGTTCCGGCTTGCGCTCGTGCGGCGGTGCAGGCGTCGGCAGCCAGACAGCCAGGACACGATCCGCTCTACCACTCAGCGGTGCCGGCCCAGGCGTCGGGATGACTCGATGTCCTTGCGGGCGAGGCGGTGCCGGATGCCGCGGAAAGCGAGCCATCGGCGCAGGTGGCGATAGTTGTAGCCCTTCTCACCGTGCAGTTTCCCGGGCTGCCTGCGCCGCGGGCCACGGCGGGAGCGGATGGGCGGGACGCCGCGGACCAGCGGGATGAGGGCCTGGCTGTCGTGGAGGCTGACGGCGGAGATACCGTCAGGACACGCCCGCCTCCATCGCCGACCTGGCCCAGGCCGTGGACGGCGATGGGACGAAGGCGCTGTGTATCCTGCGCCGGTATCTCCGGCTCCACCTTCGGCGGCGGCACCGCAGACCAGCTCCCGGCGCCCTCGGCCGCGTCTTGCTGAGGTTATGGTGGGGACGATCTCACTGGTTGGACTGGCGGTGCGGAGGTTGGACCGTGGCGCTGGTAGCGCACAACGCCGCGGTCCGACGGGCTGATGTGGCTGGGCGGCGCTATGGAGCGCCGGGTCGGTCCCGGCAGATCGCGGCGAAGTCACAGGCGGCGCAGGTGCTGCACCAGGAGGTCTTGCGGGGCATGTCGTTGCGGCGGAGTTGGTCCCCGGCCTTGGCGACCTTGCCGGAGATCTCCTTCAACAGGGTGTCGTTGACCTCCTCGCGGCTGCTGCGGCTGCCCTCGTCGAGGTTCAGGACCTCGACGAGGTCGGCGCGCTTGCCGCTCAGTTCCTCGTACCCCGCGACGTAGATGTGTAGTTGATCGCGGGTGACAGCGTCAGCCTGGGCGCGTTCCTTGGACTTGAAGTCCACGATCGACTGCTCACCGGTGGCGATCCGGCGGATCAGGTCGATTCGCCCGCTGACCGTCACCCCTGGCGTGAGGTGCACCTCCACGGGCTGCTCGGAGTGCTCGGTGAGGGACAGTCGCGAGCCGTTCTCGCGGAGGTAACGGTGGACAGAGCGGATGGCTGCGTTGCGCAGCTGTTCCTTGAGCGGCTCCGGTGCGAACGGAACGTGCAGGTGCCGGTCAACGAGCGCCTCCACCTCCGTCGTATCGACGATGTCGCCCTTCACGGCGCGCTTGTGTACCTCCACCATCACGTCATGGAGCGACTTGCCGTACCCGAGTTCGGGTCTGCTGCAGGTTTGGGTGACAGGTTCGGTCACGCGGCGTGGAGGGCCGGTGTGGTCATGACGGTTTCGAATTCGACGGGGGTCAGTCGGCCGAGTGCGACTTGTCTGCGGCGGCGGTGATAGGTCCGCTCGATCCAGGTCACGATCGCGATCCGGAGTTCCTCGCGAGTGGTCCAGGTCCGGCGGTCGAGGACGTTCTTCTGCAGCAGGCTGAAGAAGGACTCCAAGGCCGCGTTGTCGCCGGCCGCCCCGACTCTTCCTATCGAGCCGGCCATCCGGTGGCGGTCAAGTGACGCGCCTCTACTCATGTGGAGCGGGAGGTCCGGTCGCCTGGTGGGGAATCCCGTTCATGGTATGCGCCGGAGCCGTGGCCCGCTCCTCAGCTCTTCGCCTCCGGCACGACGGTGTACATGACGGAACGCTGCTCCTTGTGGCGGCGGATGCGGCCCTTGGCGACCAGCGACTCCAGGGTGTTCCGCACCACCTGCGGCGTCGGGTTGCGATCCGGGTGCGCCTCCAGCAGCTCGTCGCGCAGGTCCGCGGCTGCGCAGGGGGCGTCGTGCCGGCCGAGCAGCTCCAGCAGCAGGTCGCCGAGGAGGGGCCGCTGCGTCTTCCTCTTCGCACCGGTCTTCGTCCTCCCACCCACCGGAGCGGCGGCCCCGCCGGAGCGTCGCGAAGCCGTGCCTCCGGTCGTCCGCTTGGTCTTCGCGGTGACCGACTCGTCCCGCAGTTGCTCGGGGAGCGGGGACCGGTCCGCGATGCCCTCGTAACGCCGGGCGAGGTCCAGGATGTCCGTCAGGAGGGCTTCCTCCTGCTGCAATACCGCCATCCGCTCGGTCAGTTCACGCTGCTGACGGCGGTTCTCCTCCAGGTCCGACGCGGCTTGCTCCACCAGCCGCGATCGGACGGTGGCTGTCGACTGGCTGGTCACGACGTTTCACTCCCTCGTTAAGGACGGTGGTGCGCATGCTACCCACCTCGGGAGCACACGTGGGCAGGTGTCTGCGCGGGTGACACTCCGGACATGCTCACCTGTCACGACCATCATGGCCCGCCGGGGCCCTTCTGTGGGCGCACATGTCACATGTCAGGGGTACGCGACGGGCTACGACCGTGCGGGCCGGGCCGCCGTAGCGCGGAGGCCGCGTGGTCCGGCTGGAGGTCGTGGCCTCAGGTTGTTGCGAGAGGGAGCGGTCCGTGGGGGACGCACCCACGTGTAGGTGACACGGGTCGGTCAGGTGTGCTGGACGCGTCCGGGACGGGCAAGACGGCGCGGCCGGGGGAGGAACGCGAGGGAGCGGGCGGCCACGGCGCCGATCAGCGCGGTGGCGGTTCCGACGACCGTCCAGCTCAGGGCGGTGTGCCAGGTCGACGGCGACAGGGACAGCATGCGCACCCCCTAGGTCGCGCTGGCGGCGAGGGTGAAAGTGAACGCCCAGAAGCCGAGGGTGAACCTCATCCGCAGGTACCTGGTGAGCAGGAAGAGGTGCGGCAGCAGGAGGGCCGCCAGGGCGCCGAACAGGGTGAGCTGGCCCTCGTCCCGGCCGGGACCGGCGATCGCCCGCCAGGCGTTGCCGGCGACGGCGGGCGGCGCGGAGAACATCGCGAGCGTCGGCAGCAACTGCTCCGGAACGGCGGGCCCGGTGGCGAACCGCACCAGCAGCAGCCCGCCGATCAGCAGCCGGAAGAGGACACCCGCGGCGAACAGCGCGGTGGCGACCCTCCGGTGGCCGGTGGCGGCGACCGACTGCGCCGAGATCAACGACGCCGCCACGGTCGGCAGCAGATAGGCGCCGTGCAAGGCCCTCGCCTCGCGCGGCACGGTGAGCAGTGTGGCCACGAACCAGGCGCCGAACGCCGCGCTGAGCACCAGCATGGACCAAACCAGGAAGGGCCCAGCGCGGGCTGCTCCTGCGCCAGCCGGGCGCCGAGGAGCGAACCGACGACGGGTGCCAGAACGGCGAACGGGCCGGTGGCCGGGTGGCGCAGGTCCTCGGCGACGCCGTGGGGACCGGCGGCCACGAGGTAACGCGCGAGGATCAGGAGCCATGCCCCGGCCGCTGCCGTCCACAGCGCGTCACCGACCGCGCCGGGCGCTCCGCGGAGATCGCCTGCCGCGCTTCACGTCCCCGTCAGCCCGGCCAGACCCAGCGCGACACCGAGGGTGTTCAGCGCAAGTCTGGGGCGGGCGGAAGTGTCACTGGCCATGATCACGTCCTTTCCGGGTGGCGGCGACAGCGTTCGGCCGATCGATGATCAGACAATATGACCGGTCGTATTAGTGGTCAAGCGGGTGTCACCCGCCGCTCGGCGACGGGAGTCTTGACGAAGCCAAGCCGACCGGCCATATTGAATAGATGCCCCAGGTGAGCGTTAAAGGAAAGCTGATCGAACACGCGGAGACCGTGTTCCGTCGCCAAGGTTTCAACGGCGCGAGCGTGCAGGACATCACCAGCGCGGCAGGGGTGCCGAAGGGATCGTTTTACAACCACTTCAAGAGCAAGCAGGAGCTGGCCGCGGAGATCGTCCGCCGCTACGGCGACGGTACGGATTTCACCATGTTGGAGGCGGCCGACGGCCGCCCGGCGGTGGAGCGGCTGCGGACCCACTTCGCCGGGCAGGCGGCCCGGACCAGGGGTACCGGTGTGGAGTTCGGCTGCCTGTTGGTCACCATGGCTAGTGAGACGCCGACGGCGGGCGACGAGGTCGGCTCGGCCGTTCGCGGCAGCCTCAGCGAATGGACCGACGCCTTGGCCGACATCATCGAGCAAGGGCGCGAGGCAGGGGAGATCACCTCCTCGGAGCCCGCCCGCGACCTGGCGGCCTTCCTCATCGACGCCTTCGAGGGCGGTGCCCTGCGGGGCAAGGCCACCGGGGACGCCGACGCCTCCATGCGGTCACTGGACCTGGCTCTCGGCGTCCTCACACGCTGAGTCCCCGCCGACTGCCCCATCGGGCACCGTTCGGCGGCTTCTGGTCGTACTCCGGCTGAACCTGGGAACGTGCGGGTACGTGTGACCGCGAGGTGCCCCCCACCGTCCGGACCGGTGGGAGTCGCCAGTCGACTGACAGATGCGCCGTGATCCCGAGCCCTCCCACAATGGCGTGTCGGCGGGGAAGACGCCCGCCGGCGCGGGAGGAACGGTGTCTTTGGTAGGCCGTGCGTCCGAACTCAGCGCGCTGGAAGCGGTGCTGGCGGACACGGAGAACGAGGGGGCGGCCCTACTGCTCCAGGGCGACCCCGGAGTCGGCAAGAGCGCCTTGCTGGAAGCCGTGGCGGACAGGGCGAAAGAGCGCGGGCTGCGCCTGTTGCACGTGGTCGGCGTCGAGAGCGAGCAGGAACTGGCGTTCTCGTCTCTGCACCAACTGCTCCACCCCCTGTTCGAGCACGTGACAGAACTGTCGGACTTCCAGAGCGGCGTGCTGGAGCAGGTGCTTTCCGTCCGGGAGGGGGCGGCGCCGGGACGTTTCGCCATCTCGGCGGCCGCCCTGGCGCTGATCCAGGTTGCCGCCCGGCGCCGGCCCCTGTCGGTGGTGGTCGACGACGTGCACTGGATCGACCGCTCCAGCGCCGAGGTCCTGACGTTCATCACCCGCAGGCTCACCGGCTGCCGGGCGGCCTTCGTCATGGCCGGCCGCAGCGGATCGGGCGGAGCCTTCGACGCGACGGGCCTGCGTGTCCTGCCCGTTGGCCCGCTGCCGGCGGCGGACGCCCTGACGCTGCTGGACAGCAACCACCCCGGCCTCGCGGAGTCGACCCGCCGACGCCTGCTGGACGAGGCGGAAGGCAACCCGCTGGCCCTGGTGGAACTGCCGACCCAGCTCACCGAGGCGCAGCGGGACGGCGAGGAGTCCCTCCCGATGATGCTGCCGCTCAGCAGCAGGCTGGAGAGCGTCTTCGCCGACCGTATCCGCGCGCTCACCCCCCAGGCACGTTTCGCACTGCTCCTGACTGCCCTCGCCGGAGAGCGCCGGGGCAATCTGCGGGACATCTTCGCCGCGTCGACCCAGGCCGGCGAGAAGTGGGACGACGGCATGCTGGAGACCTGTGTGCGTGCCGGGCTGGTCCGCCTCGACCACCTCGCCGAGCAGATCGCCTTCCGGCACCCCCTGGCGCGTTCCTGCGTCGTCCACATGTCGCCGGGAGGACGGCGCCGGGCGGCGCACCGGGCCCTGGCCGAGGCGCACAAGACCGACCCGGAGCGCCGGGCGTGGCACCTGGCGCACGCCGCCGACGCACCGGACGAGGCCGTCGCCGTGGAGCTGACCCGGGCCGCCCAGCGGGCCCTGGCCCGCGGCGGTGCGGCGGAGGCCGCCGCGGCCTTCCGCCGGGCGGCCGAACTGAGCCAGGACCCCGCGGAACGGTCCCGCCGCGTGGACGAGGCCGCGTTCGCGGCCGGCATCGGCGGCCTGCTGGAGACGGCGCACGAACTGGCCACCGCGCACAGCACGGAGTCGTTCCGGGCCGCCACGACCGCGGCGTACGTGCAGTTCCACCGCGAGGGTGACGTGGACGCGGTCTTCCGCATTCTGCTGCCCTTCATGCGGACGGCCTCCACGAGCGAGTCCGCCGAGGACCCGGAGGTGTCGGACGACGCCTTCTACGTCCTGCTCAACGCCGCTGTCTGGGGCGGGCGCGCGGAGTTGTGGCCCGGGGTGTACGAGGTGCGCGACAGGATGTCCGAGGCCGCCCGCATGTGCTTCGACGCCGTGGCCGACCCCGCGCGCACCGCGCACGGCGTCCGCGAACGACTGGAACGAGTGGCCGGCACCCTGTCGCCCACCACCTCCCTGTGGCGCGTCAACTGGCTCATCTACACGGCGATGTACATCGACTGCTTCACCTTCTACGACGCCCAGTGGCGGGAGCGCATCGGGCCCGCCCGGTACGACAGCCTGCGCTTCGGGCCGGTGGCACGGACCCACGAAGCGTTCATGCGGGGCGAATGGGACAAGACCGAGGCCATCGCCTCCCGGGGCATCGCGGACGCCACGGAACACGACTACCAGCTCATCCACGTCATCCTCACCTACGCCCTGGCCATGGTCGCCTCCGGGCGCGGCGACGAGCAGGCGCTGCGCAAGCACTGTGACACCATCATCGCCTGGGCACAGCCCCGGCGCATGCAGCTCCTGCTGGCGGCCGTACCGGAGACGCGGGCCCGCGCCGCGATCGGCCGGGGCGACTTCGAGGAGGCGTATCAGCAGGCGGTCGCCGTCACCCCGCCGGGCGAACTGCCCTCCCACTTCCCCCACTACCAGCGGGTGTTCGTGGACCTCGTCGAGTCCGCGATGCGGACCGGCCGCACTGCCGAGGCCCGGGCACACGTGGCGGCGGGACAGCGGGCCCGGCTGGACACCGTCTCCCCCCACTTGGCGGTCATCCTCGCCCTGGCCACCGCCGTCGCCGCCCCCGACGACGAGGCGGGCCCCCTCTACGAGGCCGCGCTGGCACTGCCGGACGCCGACCTGTGGACGTACGACTACGCCCGTCTGCGCCTGCTGTACGGCGAATGGCTGCGCCGTCGCCGGGAGTACACGGCTGCCCGGGTCCACCTGAGCACCGCCATGGAACTGTTCGAGCAGCGGCTGAAGGCACCGCTGTGGGCCCAGCGGGCCCGCAACGAACTGCGGGCCGCCGGTGTGGGTGTCGGGATGCCCAACTCGGGGAACGGCGTCGCGATGAGCGCGCAGGAACGCCGTATCGCCGAACTCGCCGCCAGCGGGCTGTCGAACAAGGAGATCGGCCGCCAGCTCAACATCTCGCCCCGCACCGCCGGCGCGCATCTCTACCGGGTCTTCCCCAAGCTCGGCGTCACCTCGCGCGCCGCGCTCCGAGACGCTCTGGACGCCTACGACGAGTCCTGCGGCACGCCGTGGGGGACACCGCAGCGCAGTCGGTGACACAGGGGGGCGGGACGGCTCATCGAGCCCGGCGACCGCGTCCGCGCGTGCACGGCCCCGTCGTCGACGGGGCCGCTGGCAGGGCCAGTTCGAGGATGTTCCCGTCGACGCGCAGGGTGCGGGAGCCGAGTGTGCGGCAGATGGCCCGCATGCGGTGGTTGGACCAGTCGGTCATCACCAGCACCGTGTGCAGGCCCAGGCACCGGGACCGGTCCAGGACGTGCCGTACCAGGGCCGTCCCCAGACCGAGGTCCTGCCAGGCGTCCTCCACGAGGATGCCGAGTTCGCCGACGCCCTCGGTGGGCGTGTGCAGCAGGTGGCAGACGGAGACGACCCGCAGCGGCTCGGTGTCCGGCCGGGAGACGTAGCTCTCCCCGGTGCCGGGGCGGACGAGGGCGGACCACTCACGTCGGCTGGGGCCACCACGGGCGCTCTGGTAACGGTTGTAGCGGGACTCCAGACTGGAGCGCGTGTGCATGGCACCGACGGCCTCGTGGTCGTTGATCGCGGCCGGGCGTGTGGTGACGGAACCGCGGGGGGTCGAGAAGGTGAAGGCCCGGCCGGACGGTACCTGACAGGTCACGGGGGCGGAGGGGGACACGTCGTGCTCCAGTCGCTCGGGGGCGGGGGACGGGACCAGCCCCCCGCCGCTGCGCAAGGCGGTGCGCGCCGGTGAGCGGCCCCCTATGTCAGATCACACCGCTGCGGATCGCGTACGCCACGGCCTGCGTGCGGTTGCGCAGGCCGAGTCGCGTGATGACGTCGTGCAGCACGCCTTTGATGGTCCGTTCCAAGTAGTTGAGCCGCTGGGCTACCTCCGACGTGGTCATGCCCTCCGCCAGGATGCGCAGCACGCTCACCTCACGGGGGGACAGCCCGGCGGCCCGCGCGCACTGTGCCCGGACCGCCCGCATGCGATCCAGCAGCGTGAACACGAGAGAGGGGGACATCGGCGGCTCGCCGCGCAGCGCGTTCCACACAGCCTGCACCAGTTGGGCGGGGTGGAGCCGGTCCCGCAGCAGCACTCCGGTGACGCAGAGGGAGACCGCTCGCCAGAGCGTGTCCTCGTCGATGGAGCCCACCACCAGCAGGACCGGTCGGCCCGGGGCGCCAGCGGCCTCGCCGACCAGGTGCAGGGCCCGGTCTCCGGCCGCGTCGGCGAACACGACGGCGACGCGTGCGTCGTCCCGGTCCGCCCAAGCCACCAGCCGCACGCCCTCCACCGTGGAGAGGAACGCCGCGGCATCCTCCGCGGCGTCGGTGTCATCGCCCGTCGAGGCGAGTGTCAGCGGCGACGCGTCACCAGGTCGTGAGTGCGCCGGCCCCCAGGGGTGCGCCAAGTTCGTGTTCATCTGCCCATCACCGCGTTGTTGACATAGTCGAGTGATCGCGTGACCGGGGGCACCGGTGTCGGTGGCGTCTCCGGACGATCGCACCTTAGGCGACCGATGCACACTAGCCATCTGTCATACGACTAACACCCCGATGATATGTGGCATGTCCCGAGAGGATCACACGTGTGAGTCTGCAAGGCCGCCTCGCTCACGGCCGGCCCAGCAGCTTCCCCTCCAGCGTGTCCCAGTCCAGCCGGTCCGACTCGGTGCCCCTGGGCACCCGTGCGAACGTTCCGTCCAGCCAGTTCAAGACCTCGGCCCGGTCCGCCTCGAAAGTGACGAGCTCCGCCGGCGTCTGGAAACTGAAGTACAGCCTGGGCCGCGAGGACGCGAAGGAGCGCCGCGACGGCCAGATCCGGTAGGTCCCCGCCCCTCTGGGACCATGGGCGGCCTGCGCCAGCAGGTCCCGGGACAGTTCCCACCGGACCGGGGCCCGCCACAGCTGGTGCAGGGCGACCAGCACGGAGTACGGGGCGTCCGGGTCGTAGCGCAGGGAACAGGTCTGCCAGGCCGGCCCGCTCTCCGTGAACAGGCGGCGTACCCGCATGCGGTGGACGGGGCGGAAACCGCCGGCGGTCCTTCCGCGCTCGTTCCCCGACTCCTGTGTGCCCATGCGGTCTCCGCCCTTCGGTGTGCTGATGACGGACGTCATCCTCCGGTGCGCAGGCCGGGGGCGCATCGGTTGAAAGACTGCCCGTCCGGGCTGCCGGCACACGTGTGAAGCGTCGTCCCGGGGGCGGTGCGTACCGGGTGTGTGCCCCGGCGGGACGCGGTGGTCCCTTCGCAGTCATGTGACGGATCACGGCGAACCGCGGGTCGCCCAGGCTGGGAGGCCGGACGCCGTCCGCGTCCCACCGCCGACGCCGGCTCCCCACCTCCTGAGCGAAAGGCTCGTCACCCATGGTCTCCTCTCCTCCGCCGCCGGTCGCGGTACCGCCCGCCGCGCGACTGGGCCGCGTCACGTTCATCGCCGCCGTGGCCGCCCTCGGCGGCTTCCTGTTCGGTTACGACAGTGCCGTCATCAACGGCGCGGTCACCGGCATCCAGCACCACTTCGGCGTGGGCGCGGGACGGACCGGCACCATCGTCGCCGTGGCCCTCCTCGGCTCGGCACTGGGCGCGGCCGTCGCGGGCCGGCTGGCCGAGCGCGTCGGACGGCTCCGCGTCATGCGGGTGGCTGCCGTCCTTTTCGCCGTGTCCGCCGTCGGCTCCGCCCTGCCGTTCTCCGCCTGGGACCTGGGCGCCTGGCGTTTCGTGGGAGGCATCGCCATCGGCCTGGCCTCCCTGATCGGGCCCACCTACATCGCGGAGGTCGCGCCACTGGAGTACCGGGGCCGGCTCGCTTCCTTCCAGCAGGCCGCCATCGTTCTCGGCATCACCGCCTCCCAGCTCGTCAACTGGGCCATCGCCCAGAGCGCCGGCGGGCGCAGCGAGGGCGCGCTCGGCCCCCTCGACGCCTGGCAGTGGATGCTGCTCGCGGCCTTCGTCCCCGCGGTCCTGTACTTCGTACTGTCCACCCGCATCCCCGAGTCCCCGCACCACCTCGTGGCCCGGGGCCGGCTCACGGAGGCCGGACGGGCGGTGCGGGACATCGAGGGCCCGGACACCGACGCGGACGCCCGGCTGGCCGAGATCGCCTGCTCGCTCCGCGGCACCCACAAGTCCCGTGTCCGTGACCTGTTCGGCGGACGCGCCGGGCTGCTGCCGGTGGTGTGGGCGGGCATCGGCCTCGCGGTTTTCCAGCAGCTGGTCGGTATCAACGTGATCTTCTACTACTCGTCCGTGCTGTGGCAGTCCGTCGGCATCGACCAGTCCGGGTCGCTGCTGATCAGCCTGTCCACGTCCATCATCAACATCGTGGGCACGGCCGTCGCCATGCTGCTCATCGACCGGGTGGGCCGCCGGCCGCTGGCCCTGGCCGGCTCCCTGGGCATGGCCGTCTCCCTGGCGTTCGCGGCGTGGGCCTTCTCCGGCACCACCGGCAGCGGTGACGACATCGGTCTTCCGGACCTCCAGGCGGGCGTCGCGCTCGTCGCCGCGCACACCTTCGTGTTCTTCTTCGCGGCGTCCTGGGGTGTGGTGCTGTGGGTCATGGTGGGTGAGATGTTCCCGCTGCGCATCCGCGCGGCGGCGATCTCGGTGGCCACGGCCTTCAACTGGATCGCCAACTGGGCGGTGAGCGAGTCGTTCCCGGCGCTCTCCGAGTGGAACCTGTCGGCCGGGTACGTGATCTACGCTGCCTTCGCCCTGCTCTCGGCCTTCTTCGTGGCCTTCGCGGTCACCGAGACCAAGGGCACCAGGCTGGGCGGCGGCTGAGGCGGGCCCCGGCCGTTCCGTGCTCCGCCCACCCGTGCGGACCGGCCCGGGACGGGGCCGCGGTCCCTGCCAGGGCGGCGTCCGGGCCAGCCGTTCCCGGGCCGTGGCGGCGACCGGCGAGTCCGGATCGTCCGTCAGCTCCAGCACCTCGTGCCACGCGCGGCGTGCCGCCTCCGGGGCGCCGGCTTCCAGGTGCAGGTCCCCGAGGAGCAGCAGGTCCTCCGCCGCTCCGCTCACATGGCCCTGGCGGCGGGCGAGTTCGATGGCGCGCAGCCGGGCCACGATCGCCGCCCCGAGGTCCCCGCGCCGCCGGTGCACCTTGCTCACCACGCCCAGAGCGGGTCCCTCTCCGTCGACCAGGCGTAGGGGCCGGGAGATGCCGAGCGATTCCTCGGCCAGCTCCAGGGCCCGGTCCGCGTTCCCCAGGTCCAGGTGTGCCTCGCCCGCCCACACCAGGGTGGTCGCCTCCAGGTACGGATGGCGATGGACGCGCAGCAGGCGCAGGGCCCGGTTCAGGTGTGCGAGAGCCTGCGCGGAGCTGCCCCGGGCTATGTACACGGAGCCGATGTTGCGGAGGGTGTGCACGAGTTCGAGGGTCATGCCGAGGCCCGCGAACTCGCGTTCCGCCTCGTGCAGGAGGGGTAGCGCGGCGTCGGTGTCGCCCCGGAAGAGCAGGGCACCCGCCAGCCCCCGGCACGTCCGCGCGATCCCCTCGGTGTCCCCCGCCCGCCGGGACGCCACCAACGCGCCGCCCATGCCGGCCGCCCACTCCTGCCACAGGCCGAGCCGCTGCTGGAAGAGCTGCATCGACACGGCCGTCTCCCACGCGGCACGGGCGTCACCACGTGCCGCCATCTCCTGCACGAGGGTGTTGAGGACCGGCCGTTCGGCGCCGAACCAGGCCATGGCGGCGGCCTCGTCGGACAGGGACTCGACCTGGACGCCGTCCAGCGGCGGGGGCGGCTCGGGCTCGTACACCCTGGACCGCAGCAGCCGGTTGGCCGCGCTCACCGTCTGCCGGTAGTGGTCGTGCAGCCGGGACAGCGCGGCCGTGCGCGCCGCGCCGTCGGATCCGCCCAGCTCGCTTGCGTAGGCGAGGATCAGGTCGTGGAACCGGTACCGGTCGCGTCGTAGTACCGTCAGCAGCCGAGCGCGTACCAGCTCGCCGGCGGCCGCGGCGGTGTCCGGCAGGGTGGTGCCCGCGAGGCTCGCCAGGGCGCTCACGCTCGCATCGTCGCCCGGGTGCAGCGGCAGGAGCCGGAAGAGGCGGGCGGCCGGTTCCGACAGCGTGCGGTAGGACCACGAGAAGACGGCGCGCACGTCGTTGTCGAGGTGGTCGTCGCTGAAGCCCTCCAGGCTCCGGCCCGCGCGGGCCAGTTCCGCCGCGATCTGCGGCAGCGGGTGCTCCGGGTACGAGGCGGCGCGGGCGGCGACGATGGCCACGGCCAGGGGAAGCCTGCCGCAGCGGTCGACGATCCGCCGCACCGAGGCGTCGTCCACGTCCGTCCTGACCCCCTTGACTCGCTCGACGAAGGCCGCCGCGGCCTCGTCGGCGGAGAGCGCCTCCAGCGTCGTCAGCCGGGCGCCGTGCGAGGCGGCCAGCCCGGTCAGCCGGGCCCGGCTGGTCACGATGACCATGCACTCCGGCGTGCCGGGCAGCAGCGGTGCGATCTGCTCGGCGCTCCAGGCGTTGTCCAGGACCACCAGCACCCGGCGACCGGCCAGGACGCTGCGGTACAGCGCGGCGCGTGCGTCCAGGGTGTCCGGCATCCGCTGCCGGGGGACGTCGAAGGCGCCCAGGAACCCGGCGAGGACCTCATGGGGGTCGGCCGGATCACCGTTGGGGGTGAAGCCCCGCAGGTCGACGTAGAGCTGTCCGTCGGGGAAGTCGGGCACGGCGCGGTGCGCCACGTGCACGGCCAGAGCGGTCTTGCCGACGCCGGGGATGCCGTCGATGGCGATGACGCGCAGGGCACCGCCGCGTTCCCCCGCCATCGCGACCGCCTGCCGCACCGCCTCCCGGCGGCCGGTGAAGCAGGCCAGGTCGGCCGGGAGCTGCGAGGGAGTCAGGGGAGCGGCGGCGGGCCGTTGTGCCGGCCGGTCGTTCCGGCCCGTGCCGTCGTCGTGACCGCCCGCCCCGGCCTCCGTGGCCGCCCGCCCCCGCAGGAGGTGTTCGTACGCCGCAGACAGTTCGCGGCCGGGGTCGACCCCCAGTTCCTCCGCCAGACGGTGGCGGACGTCCTGGTAGAGGGAGACGGCCTCGGCCTGCTTTCCGTCGTCGGCGAGGGCGGGCAGCAGGTGCACGACCAGGGCCTCGTCCAGCGGATGGCGCTCCACGGCTTGGCGCAGCGGGGTCAGGACGGCCGACGCGCGCCCGCAGCGGACGGCCGTCTCGGCCGCCTCGCAGACCACGGACACGTATTCGTGCTCCAGCATCACGAACGTGGGATGGCTCCGGCCGACGGGTTCGAGACCCGCGGCGCAGCGGTCCTGCCACAGCCCGAGGGCGGTGACGTAGAGGTCCACGGCCGCGGCCGGTTCGCCGGCCCTGCCTGCCTTGCGGGCCCGGTCGGCAAGGTCCCTGAACCGCAGCAGGTCGAGGCTGTCCGCGTCGACCCGGAGGCGGTAGCCGCCGGCCTGCCGGGTGAGCCACTGCCCCGCCGACCTGGCGGGGAGATCCGGTTCCAGCAGCCGGCGCAGGGCACCGATGTACCGGTGCACCGCGTTCGCGGCACTGACCGGCGGCCGGCCCTCCCACAGCAGCTCGATGAACTCGGCCAGAGGGACCGGCCGGCCCTCGCGCGCGAGCAGCGCCGCCAGGACGAGCCGTTGCTGCTTCGGGCGGACCGGCAGTTCGTCGTCGCCGCGCCAGACCCGGACCGGGCCGAGGACCGAGAAGCGGACACGCGGATCGCCCGTCACGGGATGGGGCCTGGGCAACGATGGTCTCCCCTCGGACGTCGGCTGGTGCACAGTCGCTGTTCGACCGGGTGGAGACGGCCGTGCCGGGCAGTGCTGTGAACGCGAGCGTGGTGATGCGAATATGGCCGGTCAGTTTGATTCGTGTCAAATGGTCCGCCACTGCCGCGGATCCCGTCGTCCGCGCCCGGCGGGCGCACGGCTTCCCCGGCCTCAGGTGCGAACATAGGTCGGTCGGACAGCGGTTGTATAAGTAACCTGACTGGTCTGCCGCCGGCCCGGGAGGCCCACCGGTTCTCCGGCCGTGTCCCGGCCCCGCGCTCCCGGCCGCCCGAGGTGCGGGGGGACGTTCCTCGCGTATGCATCGAAGGTTGTCGAGTGGTGGCGAACCGTAGGAAACAACTTGATAGTGTCGCGCCCTTAACGATCTTCGAGTCTTCCGGGACGCGGCTGGGAGGAGCCATGGTGACCGGCGGCGAGCAGGCCCCGCCGAAGACGGAGATCTTCGGCCGCGACGCCGAACTGTCCCGTCTGCGAGACTTCGTCCTCACTCCCCGGCGGGAAGGGCCCCCGTCCCTGGTCCTCCTCGGGGAGGCCGGGACCGGCAAGAGCACCCTCCTCGACGCGGCGGCCCAGGAGGCCGCGGCGCACGGCAGACGCGTACTGCGGTGCACTGGGCACGAAGGCGAGCGGGAACTCGCCTTCGCCGCGCTGCACCAGATGCTGGCCCCCCTGCTGCCGGAGGCGGCCGGCCTGCCGGACGCCCAGCGCCGTGCGCTGCTGGGCGCCTTCGGACGCGCCGAGAACGCGCCGCCGGCGGCCGACGACCGTCCCGAGCGGCTCCTGATCAACCTCGCCGCGCTCACCCTGCTGTCCGATGCCGCCGCCCGGCGGCCGGTGCTCCTCGTCGCCGACGACGCGCAGTGGACCGATGCCTGTTCCCTGGACGCGCTGGCCTTCGTCGCGCGCCGGGTGACCGGTGAGCCGGTGACCCTGCTGATGGGCGTACGGGGCGACACCGTGCCCCGGCAGTTCGGGACGGACCTCGCGCGCCTGCCGCTACGGCCACTGGATGACCGGGCGGCCGAGCGGGTGCTCGACGCCCAGCCCCACGCCCCGCGCGGCCCGCTGCGCGAGCGCGTCCTGCGGCAGGCCGACGGCAATCCGCTGGCGCTGGTGGAACTGGCCCGTGCCGGCGCCGGGTCCCCGTTGCCCCGGCCCGGCGGACCGGCCGGCGCCCTCCCGCTCACCGAACGCCTGGAGAGCGTGTTCGCCGAGCGGCTGGCAGGGCTGCCGCCGCAGACCCGCCGGTTCCTGCTGTACGCGGCCGCCGCGGACGCCCCGGACATGCCGGCCGCCCTCCTGGCCGCCTCCGCCTCCGGAGGGCCGGACGCGTGGTCGGTGGCGGAGCAGGCCGGCCTGGTGCGGGTGGAGAGCGGTCGGGTCGTCTTCCGGCACCCGCTGGTGCGGTCGGCCGTCTACGGATCGGCCTCCTTCGGGGAACGCCGGCAGGCGCACCTGGCACTCGCCGACTTGCTGAGCGACGATCCTGACCGGCAGGCCTGGCACCGGGCCGCCGCCACCCTGGTCCCCGACGAGGACATCGCGGCGGCGCTGGTGCGGACGGCGGGGCGCGCACGGCGACGCGGCGGTTACCGGGTGGCCGCCGCGGCCCTGGAGCGGGCCGCGGAACTGAGCCCGGACGGTCAGGCGCGGGCCCGGCGGCTGCTGGACGCCTGCGACCTGGCGATGAACGCGGGTGAGCCCCTGTGGGTGGAGAAGCTGGCGGGCGGGGTCGCGGCGGCCACCGACGACCAGGCGATGCTCCGGGCGGCCACCCTGTGGACGGGCTGGGCGCTCGCCGCCACCACCCGGCAGAAGGCCGCGCTGTCCCACCTGCTGCCACTGGCGGACGAGACGGTGGACCGGGCGCCGGACGCGGCGCTGGTCGCCCTCGGGCACGCCGCCATCATCGCCTACAACACCGGCGACGAGACCTACCGGCAGCGCATGCTCCGGCTCCTGGCGCGCATCCCCGTCGACGTGGGCAACGACCACGACCAGCTCTGGACCCGCGCCTGCTGCGACCCCCACGGGGACCGCGAGGGGCTGCTCGCGGTCCTCCGGAACTGTCTGGCGCGGTCCGAGCGGGACGCCGAGCAACTGACCGTGCTGGGCGCCGGCGCGTGGATCCTGGACGACACCACCGTCGCGGTCCGGCTGCTCGGCGAGGCGATGGAACGGCTCAACGCCGTGACCACGGCCGGGTCCAACGCCACCCTCGGGCAGGCGCTGGCACTGGCCCAGTTCGAGGCCGGCGCCTGGGAGGCCGCCTGGTCCTGCGCCGAGGACGCCCGGCGGGTCGCCGCCGAGAACGGCCTCGACATGGCGGGCCGCGCCGCGATGTACGTCACCTCGGCCCTGCTGGCGCTGCGCGGCCGGGCCGACGAGGCCAGGGAGATGATCGACCGGGCCGTGGCCGGGGTGGACCCGGCCCAGGGCCGCGCCCTCTGGGTCCGCGCCCGCTGGGTCCGCGCGCTCGTGGCCGGAGTGGAGGGCAACCACCCACTGGAGTACGAACTGCTGCGCGGACTGTTCACGGTGGGACCCGAACCGAGCCCCGTGCACTACCACGCGTCCTACTACGCGCTCGGCGATCTCGCCGCGGCGGCCGTGCGGGTCGGCAAGCGGCGGGACGCGGCGGAGGTGCTGGCCGCGGCGCGGCGGCGGCTGGACGGCCGGATGTCCCCGCGGCTGCTGCTGCTCACCCGCCGTGCCGAGGCCGTCCTCGCCGACGACGAGCGGGCGGCGGAGCTGTTCGAGGCCGCGCTCGGCGACCCCGCCGCGGAGCAGTGGCCCTTCGAGCGGGCGGTCGTCCAGCTGGAGTACGGGCAGTGGCTGCGGCGCAGACGGCGTACGGGAGAGGCCCGCACGGAGCTGTCCCGGGCACTCACCGTCTTCGAACAGCTGAACGCGCGGCCGTGGGAGGAGCGGGCCTCCGCCGAACTGCGGGCCTGCGGTGTCACCGTCCGCGGGGGCGACGGTGCCTCGCGGGGGATCGATCGGCTCACGCCCCAGCAGTTGCAGATCGCCAGGCTGGCGGCCACCGGCCTGACCAACCGGCAGATAGGGGAGCGGCTGCTGCTCTCCGCCCGCACCATCGGCTTCCACCTGTACCAGACGTATCCGAAACTGGGCATCACCAACCGGGCGCAGCTGCGCGACGCGCTCGGTGACACGGGGACGCCCTGAGGACGTCGCGGGAGGTCAGTCCCGCGACGGGAACTGGGCGGCCGCGGAGACGTACAGGGTGTACGGGTTGCCGCGGTCCCCATGCGCCCGGTTCATCGCCCGGACCACGTCGCGGGCACCGGCGCCGGCTTCCACCGCCGCCTCGAAGTCGGTCAGGTAGCGGCGGGAGGAGGCGATGACGGAGGCGGCGTCCCGGTCGTCGGCGCCGGGGGGCTGGTGGCCGGCGACCAGCCGGGCCGGCCGGAGCGCCTCCAGCGTGTCCAGGGCCCCGAGCCAGCGCTCGCGCGCCCGGCTGTCGGTCTGCGCCAGCCACATGTGGATGCCGTTGTAGGCGACGTCGCCGCCCACCACGGCGTCGAGGTCCGGGACGTGCAGCACGGTCGACGGATCGGTGTCGCTCTGCCCGACCCGTACCGGCCTCAGCTCGTGCCCTTCCAGCTCGATGACGTCCCCCGTCAGCGCCCGGGGCGCCACGGGCACGGCCGGCAGAGCCCCGGGGAACAGCGACTCCCAGTACGCCAGGACCGGCCCGGTGAGCTGCTCCTCGGCGTGCGGCACGACCTCGGGCAGCGCCACCGCGACGGCCTCCGGGAAGGCGTCCAGCACGACCGGCAGGCCGAGGAAGTGGTCGGCGTGGCCATGGGTGACGTAGACGGTCGTGAGGACCTTGCCGGTGGCGCGGACGAAGTCGGTGAGGCGGTGTGCCTCGGCGACGGTGATGAGCGCGTCGACGAGCACGGCCTCCCGCCGGCCGTGGACGAGCGTCGCCGTACTGGCCGGCCAGGTCGCGCCCACGCCGCTGTCCCAGCCCGGTGCCGTGGCGGCGATGGGCTTGTAGTCACTGGTGAAGACGTCGATCGTCAGCATGGCGTTGGCTCCGTTCGTAGCGGACCGGCGTGGCCGCGCGTGCCGGTCCGCCGACGGCGCACGGTGCGGTGACCGGGTCGTCCCCGACGGCCGCACACGGGGCGGCGGTCGGGGGGATACGGCGCGGGTGCGCCGCCTCGGCCACCCTAGGCACCAGAAGTGGAAGGACTGTGGAGTCCCGAGTCCTCGCCCTCCCCGTGGTGCCCAGGGCGGCCTCGGGACGGTCAGAAGCCGGTCATCGTGATCTTGCCGATGGCCCTGCCGGACTCCAGGACGCGGTGCGCCTCCCGCAGATTCTCCGCGGTGATCTTCCCGAGGTCGGTGGTGGCCGTGGTGGTGAGGATGTCGGCGTCCACCAGCCGGGCGATCTGGTCCAGGATGCGGCCCTGCTCGGCCTGGTCGGCGGTCCGGTGCAGCGAGCGGGTGAACATGAACTCCCAGTGGAAGGAGATGCTCTTCGACTTCAGCAGTCCGATCTCGACCGGGCCGAAGTCGTCGATGGCCACGATCCGGCCGAAGGGCCTGACGATGTCGGCGTAGGCGGCCAGGTTCTGCTCCGTACCGGTGGTGCCGAAGACGAAGTCCACGCCATCCGGGGCCACTTCGTGCACCTGCGGGGCGAGGGGCCGGCGGTGGTCGACGATGTGCGCGGCGCCCATCCGCCGGGCGAACTCGACGGTCTCGGGGCGGGACGCCGTGCCGATCACCGTCAGGCTGGTCAGGGCGCGGGCCAGCTGGGAGACCATGGCGCCGACACCGCCCGCGGCGGCGGTGACCAGCAGGGTGCCCGACTGCTTCAGGGCGTCGGTGTGCAGCCCGAGGTGTTCGAACAGGCCTTCCCAGGCGGTCAGCGAGGTCAGCGGCAGGGCGGCGGCCTCCGCGAAGGAGAGCGAGGTGGGCTTGTGACCGACGATGCGCTCGTCCACCGTGTGGAACAGGGAGTTGGCGCCGGGCCGGTCGAGGGCGCCCGCGTAGAACACCTCGTCGCCGACCTGGAAGGACTCAACCTCGGCGCCGACGGCGACGACCGTGCCCGCCGCGTCCCAGCCGAGGACCTTGGGCTCGCCGCCCGGGTCGTTGCTCTGCCGGATCTTGTAGTCGACCGGGTTGACCGCGACGGCCTCGACCCGCACGAGCAGGTCGCGCGGCCCTGGCTGCGGCACCGGCAGGGTCGTGTCGAGGAGACTCTCCGCGTCGTCCACCGGCAGGCTCTTGCGGTAGGCGACGGCCGGCATGGTCTCGGGGAGCTGGCTCATGACTGTTCCTCCTGGTGATGTCACAGCGGACTTCCGCTGTGCCCGTAACGTAGCTCTGAGGAGGTAGTAACCTGCAAGGGATACTACTTCCCTAAGGGAAGTAAGCTGGTGGGAGAGGTAATTCAGGAAAGGGGGACCCTATGGTGACACTCTGCGAGTCCCAGCGGCACGACCATCACGACGTGTACGCCGCCCAGTGCCCGTGCCGAGAGGTCCTCGATCTCCTGGCCAACAAGTGGTCGGCGCTGGCCATCGGCGCCATGGAGGAGGGGCCGCAGCGCTTCGGCGCCCTGCAGAAGCGACTCGAAGGGGTGAGCCCCAAGGTGCTCACCGCCACGCTGCGCCGCCTGGAGGACCGGGGCTTCGTGAAGCGGACCGTCTACCCCGCGGTGCCCCTGCACGTCGAGTACGAACTGACCGCGCTCGGGCGCAGCGTGGCGCAGCCCCTGGGGCAGCTGCGCGGCTGGGTGGAGGACCACATGGACGAGATCGCCTGACGGCTGCCCGCGGCCCGGGTACCCGGCTGCCGGTCAGCGGCCCAGGAAATCGTTGACCTCGCGGGCGAAGTCCTCCGGGTGCTGGAAGAGGAATCCGTGCCCGGCGTCGCTGTAGAGGACGACCTTGGCGTCCGGCAGCCGCTGGGACATCGCGTACGTGGCGTAGGCGTGGATCATCACGTCGTGGGCGCCGTTGGCGGCCAGCACCGGGAGGGTGAGCTCGGCCTGCCGGTCCCAGTACCCGCGGAAACCGCCGATGGCCGCGATCTGGCCGCGGAACGCCTCGGGACCCACCACGGCCTTCGACTCCCTCAGCCGCCGGTCCAGGCGGCGCAGGGAGGCCAGTCCGGCAGCCCGCGCCTTCTCCGTGTCCGGGTAGAACAGGTAGAGGAAGTCCTCGTCGTCGTTGGCTCCCTTGCCGGTGATCTGCGCGACGCGCGCCGGCGGTGTCGGCAGGTCGGGCACGCCGCCGGGCGAACTGCCGGCCACCACGAGCCGGTTCACCAGACCGGGCGCGGTCAGGGCCACGCCCTGGGCGACGATGCCACCCATCGACCAGCCCAGGACGTCGATGTCCTCCAGCCCCAGGGCGCCGATGAAGGCCAGGGAGCCGTCGACCAGGCCCTCCACGGTGGACGGCGGCTCACCGGTGGAGAAGTTGGTGCCGCGGTTGTCGAAGACGACGACCTCCCGCTCGGCCGCGAGCAGGTCCAGCAGCGCCGGGTCCCAGTGGTCGATCGTCCCGCGCAGACGCATGTGCAGGATTAGCGGCCGGGTGCCGGCCCGTCCGAAGCGGCGGTAGGCGAAGCGTTCGCCGCGCGGCCCCGTCACGTACTGGGTCTCGGCCTGATCGGCCAGGTAGGCGGACACGGAATCTCCTGTCGGTTCGGGTGGTGCCCGGCCGTGGGGCCGGGCGGTCAGGTGCGCCGGCGGACGGCCGGGCCGGGGCGGAGAACGCCCTCCCGCCGGCCGTACCACCAGCATGGAGCCGCCTTGTGGACACTTAGTGGGCGGCGCCTTGAGGAGGGGACGTCCCTACCGCCCGGCCTGCTCACGGGCCCGTGCCACCGCGTCGCGGACGGAACCACGGTGCAGGGGCCCGTGGCCGGGCAGGACTGTGTCGGCGTCCAGTGACTCCAGCGCCGACAGGGCGTCGAGGGCGGTGGGCACATCGGCGTGGAACATGCCCGGCAGCAGTTGCGGACCGGTCTTCCGGGACGTCGGATGGGCCGTGACCAGCGCGTCCCCGCTGACCACGATGCCCAGCGAGGGGAGGTGGTACGCGCAGTGGCCGCCGGTGTGCCCCGGTGTGTGCACGGGCACCGGCGCGCCGGGCAGGTCGAGGGCGCCCGTCGTGCCGAACGCCCGGGGTTCGGCCACCGGCACGTGTGCCGTACCCCCCGAGCGGATGGCGTGCACCGCCCACGGCACCACGCCGGGGCGCCAGGCGTTGGCGAGCACCGCGCCGACCGACACCTGCCGCAGGAACTCGCGCCGCGCGTGAGGCACTTCACGCTCGTGCATGAGGACGGGGACGCCGTGCGCGGTGCGCAGCCGCTCGGCCGCGCCGATGTGGTCGTTGTGCGCGTGGGTGACGAGGATCGCCGTGAGACCGCCCGGCCGGACGCCCACGGCGCCGAGCGAGGCGACGACCCGGTCGTGGTCACCGGGATAACCGGTGTCGATGAGAAGGGCCGCGTCGCCCTCCTTGACGATCACCCAGTTGGTGTTGCTCCCCAAAACCAGTAACACCCGGTCGTCGACGCGGACGATGCTCTCACTGAGCGGGATGTCGGGCATGAGCCCTCCTCCTGTCGGCGCACCGCACGCACACCGCACGACCACGGCCGGCGGGCACGCGGTCCGGAAAGCCGGCACGTGTGCGTAGGGCGCATATGTATCAGCATATGTATCAAAGGCCCGGAGCTTGCCATACTTCCGGTGACAAGATCAAAGCGAAACACGTTTCTCGCTGCCCACCCATGGCAGTACGGTTCTCACCGGGAGCACCATGTCTTCCTCCGAGGACCGCCTCGACCAGGCGGTCGACGCACGGGAGTGCCAGGCCGCGAAGTTCCTGCGCCGTACACAACAACCTGCTGCGCGAGGCACGCAGGCGCTCCGGGGTGGCGCGCCGGTGACCGGTCAGACCCGGGCGGACAGGGCCAGGTACTGGTGCACCGACCGGACGGCGCTCGCACCGTCGCCGGCGGCGGCGGCCACCCGCTTCAGCGACGCGGTCCGCACGTCACCCGCGGCGAACACACCCGGCACGCTCGTCTCGTAGGGCAGCGGCGCACGCCCCGCGTCCCGCCATCGGGGCCCCAGGTCCGTGTTCGACAGCGCGAGGTCGGTGCGGACGAACCCGTTGTCGTCCAGCGCCACCCCCCTCAGCCAGTCGGTGGCCGGCTCCGCGCCGATGAAGCAGAACAGGCCGGCGCAGGAGATCCGGCGCACCGGGCCGCCGTGCCGGGCCAGCGTCACCGCCTCCAGCCGCTCGGCACCGTGCAGCGCCGACACCTCGGTGCCCGTCAGGACCGTGATGCGCGGGTCTCCGAGGATGCGGTCCACCAGGTAGGCGGACATACGGGACCCCAGGTCGGCACCGCGCACCACCAGGGTGACCGTCCGCGCGTGGCGCGCGAGGTGCAGCGCCGCCTGTCCCGCCGAGTTCGCCCCACCGACGACGGCGACCGGGGCTCCGGCCACCATCTGCGCCTCCATGTCCGTGGCCGAGTAGTGGATGCCGCGCCCGGTCAGCTCGCTCCACCGGTCGACGGGCAGGGCGCGGTAGGCGGCGCCGGTGGCGAGGACCACGGCCCGGGTCCGGATCCGTGCCCCGTCGGAAAGGGTGACCACGTGCTCCCGGGTGCCCGGCTCCAGCGCGACGACCGTGCAC
This sequence comes from Streptomyces sp. 12E, assembly GCF_055633275.1. Lineage (NCBI taxonomy): Bacteria > Bacillati > Actinomycetota > Actinomycetes > Kitasatosporales > Streptomycetaceae > Streptomyces > Streptomyces sp. 12E. Next base: position 6,952,220 of record NZ_JBVNCJ010000001.1, read on the forward strand.
GGACTGGCGATCCTGGCGCCGAACTTCAGGGCCTGCACGGCGGCGCGCGCGGTGAGGTCCGCGCCGCTCAGCCCGAACGGGAAGCCGAGGTAGTTCTCGATGCGCGCGCTGGTGGCGGCCTGGCCGCCGGTGGCGACCGCGTCGAGCAGCAACGTCTCCAGCCCCTCGGAGGCCCCGTGCACGGCGGCCGCCAGCCCGGCGGGCCCCGCGCCCACCACGGTCAGGTCGGCCGTACCGCCGCCGGTGTCGCGGAAGGAGAGGTTCAGGCGCTCGCTGAGCGCGCCGGGGGTGACGCCCGTCAGCACCTCGGCCCCGATCGAGGCGACCGGCAGGTCGGCCGCGGTCAGTCCGGCGGCCCCGAGCAGGGCCGTTCCCTCCGCCGAGCCGTCCGGCACCCAGGAGTGAGCGACGCCTTGGCGGGACAGGAAGGTGCGCAGCCGCAGGCCTGCGGCCGAATCCGGGTCGCCCACCATCCGCAGCGTCTGGGCGGTCGCCTGCCGCAGCAGCCGCCGCCGGGCCAGGAAGGAGCGCAGAAACAGGTCCGACAGCTCGGTCTCCCGCGCCATCAGCAGCCGGAACGACTCGGCGGCCACCCGGTGCACGGTGCCCGGCCTGCGCACCCGTACCCGAAGGTGCCGGCGCTGACCGGTGAGTAGCCCGAGCTCACCGACGAACTGACCGGGACCGTACCGCAGCAGGACCTCGTCCCGGCCCGGCGCCGGGGACGGCCGCACCGCCTCCAGCCGGGCGCTGCCGCACAGGAGGAGGTCACCGCAGTCGTCCCCGACGTCGAACAGCACCTGTCCGGCGGCGACCTCCTCCGGCTCCGCGTACCGGACCGCACGGGCGAGCTGCTCCTCGGTCAGCCGGACCGAGGCCAGGCCGACGAGGTCCTCGGGTCGGTCGCCGATCTCGGGAAAGGAGGTCGCCATGGAGGTGATCCCTTCGACGCGCGTCGCGCGCCTTGCTCGTGCTGTCGGGGAGGTGGGGCCGGTCAGGGGACGGACGCGTCCGTGCCTCAGAAGTCGGCGCGGGACAGCAGTTCCTCGGTGGTGAGCACGTCGTGGGCGATGAGCGCGTAACGGTTCACCATCTGCTCGTAGGAGTCGGCGCCGCCGTCGGGCGCGGTGGCGTCCTTGACGAGGGTCACCCGGTAGCCCCGCTCCATGGCGCTGCGGGCGGTGGACTCCACACACATCGTCCCGATCATGCCCGCCACGGCGATGTGCTCGATGCCGCGGCGCTTGAGCTGGATGTCGAGGTCGGTGGTGGCGAAGACGTCGAGGTTCTTGTGCGGGGCAATCGTCACGTCACCGGGGCCGGGCCGGAGGTCGGGGTGGAACTCGGCGCCCCAGCTGTCCGCCTCGAACATGCGGTTGTCGAACATCATGTGGTGGATGCCGGAGCGGTGCTTCCAGTTGTCGTACTCCTCGTCGGTGTAGGACATCGGCGAGAAGAAGGCGGGGTAGCCCTTGTCCCGGAAGCCGGCCAGCAGCCGCCTGAGGTTGTCCAGGGTGCCGATCCGCTCGAACTCCGCCTTGAAGCCCGGGTAGCCCTTGCCTCCTTCGGCGAAGACCTCGTTGACGGTGTCGATCAGGACGAGACCGGTCGGGGCGGATGTACTGGTCATGTGGCTGTTCCTTTCGTTCTGCCGCACCGCGGCGGTGCGGACGGGCGGACCTGGGGGCCTGCCGCCGCCAGCGTGTCAGCGGGCGGCGGGAGCGGCATCGGTTGTTTGACTGCCGACCGGTCCCACGCTGTACGTCTCCGCACCACGCGACACCTGGAAGCGGGCCCGGTGCTGTGCCGGGGGAGCCGTCGAGGCGGCCGGGGCCGTGGCGTTGGCCGTGGCCGCGAGGACCGTGAGCAGGGTGATGCCGCCCATGGCGGCGAGCTGCTGACGGGCGGTGGAGAAGCGGCGCGGGATGGCACGGCGGCCGGGGCCGTCGGGCGGCAGCGCGGAGAAGGCGGAGGGGGCGGGCACGGAAGGCTCCCGTCTGGCTGTCGGCCACCCCGTACCTGGGGCAGCCGCGTCGGTGATCAGGGACCGAGTGAACCCGGGGGGCGAATCACCGCGCTTCGGTCGATCGACCGACGTTCCGGACCGGACCCATGCCCCTCGGCACGGGCACATGTCTCAATCCCCTTTATGTACACACGTGTGAGTTGACCCGATGGACACGGCCTGGGCACACGTCCACGGAACGCCCAGGCCGCCTTCTTCCCTGGCAGCCCGACAGCAAGGTGGCCCCATGACGCGAAGCCGTACCCGCCACGTCCTCGCGAAGGCCGCCCTCGGGGCGGCCACCCTGGCCGGTCTCACCGCGACCGGCCAGTCGGCCTCGGCGGCCGCCTTCCCTTGGGGCATCTCCCTCTACACGAGCTCCGGCCTGACGGGCACGCAGACCATCGTGGACCTCGACGACACCTCGTGCCACAACCTCTCCGCGCCGCCCTATCCGCCGTGGACGTGTCGGCCTCCGACTTGTACGCCTACTACAACCCGGGCTGCCGTACCGGCTTGCCGGGACAGAGCGGCGACTCGTACTTCATCGTCGGCAGCCTGCACAGCGCGGAGTTCCCGCTGCCCGTGGTCAGTTACCGAGTGGTCCACAACAACTAGGCCGACCGTCCGCCGCGCCCCAGGAGAGAGGCTTCCAGGGCGTCCCAGTCGAGCAGCCGGCTCTCGTGGCCGGCCGGTACCAGGGCGTACGTGGCATCCAGCCACCGCCGAACACCGCTCAGCCTGGTCTCCAGGCACACCCGGCCCTCGGGACGCAGAAGGGTGAGACGGAGGGCACCGGCCGTCCCGTACCGGTCGCCGACCGGCCGGACCCGGAAGTCGCCGACCCCGCTGGCGCCCCGCGTTCCCCGGTCCAGCAGTTCCCGGGACACGACCCAGGTCACGCGCAGGTCGGTCACCGGGTCCACGAAGAGGTCCAGGGCGACGGCGTAGGGGTCGTCCAGGGTGTAGCGCAGGCGGCAGCGCAACGTGTCGGGACCCGTGGGGACGAACAGCCGCCGGACCGCCGTGACGAGGACCGGCGGAACACGGCCGTCCCGGGTCCCGGAGCCGGCGAAGGCACTTCTGTCGCTCATCGGGTGCTCTCTCTCCCGTCGGGTGCGCGCTTTTCGGTCAGGTGCGCGTGTTCACGTCCTTCATCCTGGGCAACCCCCGCCCGGCCGCGCATCGGTAGAACGACTGCGGATGAATCGGTGCGAACACCGGTCCCGTGACGCACGCGGGGGCCGGGCCGGGCCGGCGGGCAAGGGGCTAATCTTGGCCATCGGCGGCGTCCGTGACGCCCCGGCCCGTCGTCCCGCCCCGCCCGCCGTGGCGGCGACGGAGGCGACCGCCGGTCCGGCTCCCGGGCCCCGGCCCGCCCACTGCGGCGGCCCGCGGGCCGGCACCCGGACGGCGAGATCCGATCCGCACCGGCGCGACAGGGGCCCAGCCCGAGCCGTGCCCCTCGCGCGCGCAACCCGATGTCAGGGGAACACGTGAACAGCCTCCGCAGGCAGGCGTCCGGCCGCCGGAGAACCGTATGAGCACGCCCATCGATCCGTCCTCCCTCACCGGGCGGACGCAGTGCAGCGACTCCCCCCGGCTCCCGCTCCGCGACTTCCTGCGCACCGAGACCGGCAGCGCCGCCGGCCTGTCCGTTGCGGTGGTCGCCGCTCTGGCCTGGGCGAACGCGGCACCGGGCGGGTACGAGTCGTTCTGGCGGACGGACCTGTCCGTGACGGCCGGCGGCCACGGCGTCGTCCTGTCGCTGCGGGAGTGGGTGAACAGCGGCCTGATGACGGTCTTCTTCTTCGTCGTCGGGCTGGAGGCACGCCGTGAGTTCGACATGGGGGAACTGCGCGAACGCAGCCGGCTGACGCTGCCGCTGGCCGCGGGTGTCTCCGGCATGCTCGTACCCGTACTCCTCTACCTGGCCGTCAACGCGGGCCAAGGGACGGCGGGCGGCTGGGGTGCCGCCATGTCCACCGACACCGCCTTCGCGCTCGGCGCGCTGGCCCTGGTGGGGCGCCGGATGCCGGCCGCGCTGCGGGTCCTGGTGCTGACGGTGACCGTGGTGGACGACTTCGTCGCCCTGGTCGTCATCACGGTCGCCTACAGCGACGACGTCGGCCTGCCCGCCCTGGCCGTCGCCGTCGCCGCCTTCGGTGTCGTCCTGCTGCTGCGGTCCCTCGGCGTGCGGCGCGGGGTCGCGTACGCGCTGCCGGCGGCCGTCGCCTGGCCCGCCCTGCTCTTCTCGGGAGTGGACCCCGTGGTCCTCGGCCTGGCCATGGGGCTGCTGACGTACGCGCGTCCCGCTGGGCGTCCCGCACTTGAGCGGGCCAGCGGACTGTTCCGGCTCTTCCGCGAGCAGCCCACCGCCGAACTGGAACGCTCCGTCCGCCTCGGGCTGGCCTCCGCGCTGTCCCCCAACGACCGTCTGCAGCGCGTGTTCCACCCCTGGGCGAGCTACGTGATCGTCCCGCTCTTCGCCCTGGCCAACGCCGGCATCCCGATCACCGCCGGCCAGCTCGCCGACGCCTTCACCTCACCGGTCACCCTGGGCATCGTGCTGGCCTACGTGGTGGGCAAACCCGTCGGCATCATGGGAGCGTCACTGCTGGTCACCACCATCGGGCGGGGCCGCGTGAAGCTGCCCGTCGGCGTCGGCGCACTCGCCGCCGGCGGGACCGTCGCCGGAGTCGGTTTCACCGTCTCCCTGCTGATCGCGACCCTCGCCTTCGACGGCGCGGCCCTCCAGCAGGCCAAGATCGGCACCCTGACCGCCGTCCTGTGCTCCGTTGCCCTGAGCTGGGCAGTCAACGGGGTCCTGGCGAGACTCCCGCACGGCCTGCGGCTGCGCAGTGTCATCGGCCGCGCCGAGGCCATCGTCGACCTCGCGGTACCGGTCGACGACACCCGCGACCACGTACGGGGCCCGCGGGACGCGCCCGTGACGGTGGTGGAGTACGGCGACTACGAGTGCCCCTACTGCGGGCTGGCCGAGCCCGTCGTGCGCGAGCTGCTGGGGGACTCCGGCGACGTGCGCTACGTGTGGCGGCACCTGCCGCTCACGGACGTCCACCCCCACGCGCAGGCGGCGGCGGAGGCGGCCGAGGCCGCGGCGGCGCAGGGCCGGTACTGGGAGATGCACGATCTGCTGATGGCGCACCAGGGCGCGTTGAGCGGGCGGGATCTGCGGGGATACGCCGTCGAGGCGGGGCTCGACGTGGAGCGGTTCATGGCCGACGTACGGGCGGGAACGGGTGCGGCGCGGGTCGCTGAGGACGTGGACTCCGCCGATCTGAGCGGCGTGGCCGGCACCCCCGCCTTCTTCGTCGACGGACGTAGGCACGACGGTGCCTACGACATCGCCGCGCTGTCGGCCGCCGTGCGCGCCGCCCGCGCCCGCGCAGCCCTGGACGCCGTGTGACACGGGCGTGGGCGCACACCGCGAGAGCCCCCCGGGCAGGTGTCCCGGGGGGCTCTCGCGACGGGCGTCCGACGGCGTTCCCCTCCCGGGGAAGGCCGCCGGCGCCGGATCACTTGGCGAGGAAGGCGAGGAGTGCCTCGTTGACCTCGGCGGCGTGGGTCCACAGCAGGCCGTGCGGGGCGCCGTCGATCTCGACGTAGTCGGCGTGCGGGAGGGCCTTGTGGAAGGGGCGGGCGGTCGAGTCGATGGGCAGGATGTTGTCGGCGGTGCCGTGCAGGATCAGAGCCGGCACGTCGATCTTGGGGATGTCGGCACGGAAGTCGGTCGGCCAGGTCAGGGGCGCGGCGGAGGCGGCGTAGGAGCCACCGGCGGCGGCCGTGTTCCAGCTGTTGCGGACGGCCTCCTCGCCGATCCGGGTGCCGAGGTTGTCGTCCAGGTTGTAGAAGTCCCGGTAGAAGGCGGTGTAGTAGGCGTAGCGGTCGTCCTTGACCGTGTCGGAGATGTCCTGGAAGAACGCCTGGTCGGCGGCGCCGCCGGGGTTGTCGTCGGTCTTCAGCAGGAAGGGCTCCAGGGAGGCGAGGAAGGCCGCCTTGGCGACGCGGGCCGAGCCGTAGGTGCCGAGGTAGCGGCCGACCTCGCCGGTGCCCATCGAAAAGCCGACGAGGGTCACGCCCTGGAGGTCGAGGGTCTCCAGGACGGTGTTGAGGTCGGCGGCGAAGGTGTCGTAGTCGTAGCCGGTGGTGGGCTGCGAGGAGCGGCCGAAACCGCGGCGGTCGTAGGTGATGACCCGGTAACCGGCGTCCAGCAGCGCGGCGGTCTGCTTCTCCCAGGAGTGCCCGTCCAGCGGGTAGCCGTGGATCAGGACGACCGGACGGCCGGTGCCGTGGTCCTCGTAGTACAGCTCGATGTCGGTGGTGTTCTCCTGGCCGACGGTGATGAACGGCATGGTTCTTTCCCTCCACGGTGGTCGGGCCGCGGGCGCGGCGCCGAGTACGGGTCCAGCTTCACGGCGCTCGGCGGCGCGGGAATCCGTCTAACGACTTACGGGCCGGGGCGGCGTGACTCACAAGGGACGGTCAGGGCCGGTGGAGCAGGTACACACCCGGTCGGACACATGTGTTTCACTTTGGCGGTCCCTGTAGAACATGTATCTCGGGCTCTGGGGAACGGAGCCCGACGCAGCCGATGCCCAGGAGCCGGGTGCGACGACCTGTCGAGGAGTCTTCCCATGAGGCCGGTGGTGTGGATCCCGTACGAGCCGAAGGACCTGCCGGCGCTGCCCGACGGACTCGACTGCCATTACTGGGACGGCACGGACACCTGTCCCACGCCGCCCGAGGAGGTCCGCTTCCTCACCGGTTTCCCCGGGGCGGGCGGCTACGAGACGCTGGTCGCGATGGTCTCCCGCGCCAGGCGTCTGGAAGTGCTGCAGGTCCTCAGCTCCGGCCACGACTACCTGACCCCGCACCTGGGCTTGCTGCCGCCGGATGCCCTGTTGTGCACCGGGCGCGGCGTGCACGCCGAGGCGACCGCGGAGCTGGCGGTGACCCTGCTGCTGGCCTCGGCGGGCCGGATTCCCCGCTTCGTGCACGGGCAACGGACGGGCGCCTGGGCTCCGGCCGGCCGTTTGACGCTGCGCGGCAAGCGTGTGGTCGTCGTGGGGGCCGGAGCCGTCGGAACCGCCGTCGCGCGGCTGCTGGAACCCTTCGGCTGCGACCTCGTCCGGGTCGCCCGCTCCGCCCGGCCCGGCGGCGACGCACCCGCCGTGCACGCCGCACGGGAACTGCCGTCCCTGCTGCCCGCGGCGGACGCCGTGGTGCTGTGCGCGCCGCTGACCGAGGAGACCCGCGGCATGTTCGGCGCGCACCGGCTGGCCTCGCTCAAGGACGGCGCGATCCTGGTGAACGTCGGCAGGGGCGAACTGGTCGACACCGACGCCCTGACCCGTGAGGTGTCCTCCGGGCGGCTGCGGGCGGCGCTGGACGTGGTGGCACCCGAGCCACTGCCCGGCGCGCACCCGCTGTGGCGGCAGTCGGAGGCACTGATCACCCCGCACGTCGGCGCGTTCACCGACGCCTTCGCGGAAGACTCCGCGGCCTTCCTGGTGAGGCAGTTGCGGCGCTACGTGGACGGGGCATCCCTGCTGAACGCCGTTGCCGTCGGCTGACCACACACCGCGCCCCACCTGCCGTTCGACTCACACGTAACGCCTGCCATGCGTGCAGCTTATGGATATCCGCAAGAACAAGCATTGGACTCATCGCCGCACCACGGCGAGAGTTGATCCCGCCCCGCACGCCGGCCCGGTGCCGGTCCCGTCGAAGGAGAAACCCGTGAGCAGCACGTCCACCACCCCCGCCGGCGCCACCCTCAAGCGCGCCGGCCAGCGTCTCGTCGTCGTCGGGGCCGGCTCGGCCATCGGACGTCGCCTCGCCCGGACCGTCTCCGCCGAGGGGGCCGACCTGGTCCTCGCCGGCCCGGACCTCGCCAAGTTGGAGAAGACGGCCGCCGAACTGCCGGGCATGGCCCGTACCGTCCGCTTCGACATCACCGACGAGGAGTCGATAGCGCACCTGGCCGAGGAGGTCGGTGCTTTCGACCACTTCGTCTCCACGGCGGCCGTGCCGGCCAACGGGCCGCTGTCCGAACTCGTCCCCGAGGACGTCCAGCGGGCCTTCGCGGCCAAGGTGATCGGCCCCCTGTTCCTCGCCAAGCACCTGGCCGGACAGGCCCGGGAAGGCGGCTCCCTCACCTTCTTCTCCGGTGTGGCGGCCTGGCGCCCCGCCCCCGAGCGGACCGTGATGGCCACCACCAACGGCGCCCTCGCCTTCCTGGTCCAGGCCCTCGCCGTGGAGATCGCTCCGCTTCGGGTCAACGCCGTGTCCCCGGGTATCGTCGACAGCGGCGCCTGGGACAAGCTCGGCGCGGACAAGCGGGCGTTCCTGGAGTCGGTGGCCGCGAGCAACCCGGCCCGCCGGGTCGGCACCCCCGACGACCTCGTCGCCGCGGTGCTGTTCGTCATCGACAACCCGTACGTCACCGGCACCGTCCTGCACGTGGACGGCGGCGGACGCCTGGCCTGACCCACCGGCCGACCCATTCCGACGGACCACCCCACTGAGGAGAAGCGCATGACCGATCGTCACACCGGGCCCATCGTCCTCGTCGCCCGCATGAAGGCGCGCCCAGGCAAGGAACAGGAGCTGTGGGACGCGCTGCCCGCCCTGGTGTCCGCCACCCGCCAGGAGGACGGCTGCCTCACCTACGTGCCGCACGAAGGGCTGGACGACCCCGGCCTGCTCGTCATGCACGAGGTGTGGCAGAGCGAGGAGCACCTGCGGGCCCATTCCGCCAGCGCCCACCTGCGGGCCTTCGCCGAACGGGCGGCGACCCTCACGGTGAACGGCATCGAGATCGAGCGGCTGGCCGAGATCGAGCTCTAGACCGTCCCGTTCGGGGACCGTGAGCTCCCGGCGGTCAACGGGCCCTGGAACTCAGTCATTCGACGGAAGCGCGCCGGGGCCGCCCGCGGTCCACTGGACCGGTACCGACCGGCACCTCACGACCTCCGCGGTCACGAGGGCGACGAGAAACACTGGAGTCACCCATGTCCATACCCTCCCCCACCTCGCACACCGGCCCGGGCCGCAGGGCGGTTCTCGGCCTGTCCCTCGTGGTCGGAGGGGCCCTGGCGGTCGGCGCCGCACCGGCCGCGGCCCGCCCCGGCACGGGCGGCGGCCGCCACCAGCCCCGGCTGGAGACGGTCGCGACCTTCGACGGCGCGATGCCCACCGGGGTCACGGTGTCCCGCTCGGGCCGGATCTTCGTCAACTTCCCGCGCTGGGGCGACGACGTCCCGTTCTCCGTGGCCGAAATCCGGGACGGCAAGGCCGTTGCCTACCCCGACCGAGCCGTCAACCGGCCGGACACCTCGCGCCCAGAACGGCACTTCCTCGGCGTGCAGAGCGTGGTCGTCGACGCCGCCGAACGGCTGTGGGTCGTGGACACCGGCCGCATCGAGTGGGCCGACGCACCCTACGGTGGGCCGAAGCTGGTCGCCATCGACCTCGCCACCAACCGGGTGGTCCGCACCATCCTGCTGCCCCGATCCGTCGCCGGTCCGCGCAGCTTCATCAACGACGTCCGCTTCGACCTGAGCCGCGGCTACGCCTACCTCACCGACGCCACCCCGGATGGCCCCAACGGCCTGATCGTCGTCCACCTGGCGAGCGGCACCTCCTGGCGGTGCCTGGACGACGCGCCGTCCACCCGGCCGGTGCCCGGGTTCGTCCCCGTGGTCGAGGGCCGCCCGCTGACGAACAGCCCGGACGCCACCACACCGGCCACGCCCGTGAACATCGGCGCGGACGGCATCGCGCTCAGCCCCGACGGTGAGTGGCTGTACTACTGCCCGCTCTCCAGCCGCCGCCTGTACGCGGTGCGGACCAGGGACCTGATCCGCGCGCGGTCGGACCACGGCGCGTCCTCCGTCCCCGTCCGCGATCTGGGCGCCAAGGGCATGTCCGACGGTCTGGAGACCGACCGGGCCGGCCGCGTCTACGGCGGGGACCTGGAGAACAACGCCATCGTCCGCCGTGAACTCGACGGCACCTACCGCACCCTGATCCGTGACGAGCGCCTGGTGTGGCCCGACACCCTGTCCGTCGGCTATGACCGGCACCTCTACGTCGTCGCCAACCAGCTCAACCGCCAGGCCGCCTACAACGGCGGCGTGGACCTGCGGGTCAAGCCGTACGCGCTGTACCGCTTCCCCATCGGCAGCGGACCCGCCCGCCGCTGACCCGGCGGCACGACGACCCGGCAGCACGACGACCTGGCAGCATGACGACCGGCGGCCGTACCGGGCACCCCCAGGTGCCCGGTACGGCCGCCGGTCGCGTGTGTCCCGTGCTCAGGCGCCGGTGATGAGCACCATGCGGAAACGGGCCCGGTTGTCCATCATGCGCGCGTACGCCTCGGCCGCCCGTTCCAGCGGCATCTCCTCGACATGCGGCCTGACCCCGGTCAGCGCGGCGAACCGCAGGGTGTCCTCGATGTCGGCCGCGGTGCCGCTGGGCAGGCCGGAGATTCTCTTCGACAGGTCGATCAGCTGCAGCGGGCCGATCCGCATCGGTTCCGGGTCGACGCCCAGGACGACCAGTTCACCGTCCGGCCCCAGACCGTCGACGGCCGCCGACATCGTCTCCGAGTTGCCCGCCGTGGCGAGCACCGCGCGCACCCCGCCGAGCGCCTGCAGGGCGGGGCTCATCTCCTGGGCCGTGGAGTCGATGTAGTGGTGCGCGCCCAGCTCCTCGGCGAGCGCCCGCTTCTCCGCGCCCCGCGCGATGACCACCGTCTCGAACCCCATCCGGACCGCGAACTGCACACCCAGGTGCCCCAGTCCGCCCAGCCCGAGGATCGCCACCAGGTCGCCCGGCCCCGCGCCCGAGCGGCGCAGGGCGTTGAAGGTGGTCACCCCCGCGCAGGCCAGGGGAGCCGCGTCCACCGCGCTGATCCCGTCCGGAATCCGGGCCAGGGCGTTGGCGGGGACGTTCAGGGCTTCGCCGTAGCCGCCCGGGTAGGCCCAGCCGGGGACCTTGAGTTCGGTGCAGTGGATGAAGTCGCCCCGGCGGCAGGGCACGCAGTGGCCGCAGTGGCCACCGAACCAGCCTACGGCGACCCGGTCACCGACCTGCCAGCCGGTCGCGTACGCGCCGACGGCGTCGATCCGGCCGGCTATCTCGTGGCCCGGGGTCACCGGGTGGGCCAGGCCGGGCACCAGCCCCTCGACCATCAGCGAATCGGTGTGGCACACCCCGCACGCCTCGACGGTGACACGTACGTCGAAGGGGCCGGGGTCGGGGAGGTCGCGCCGGCCGGTGCGCAGGGCACCGGCCGGCTGGTCCACCAGGACCGCGCGGACGGATGACATGACAGGAACCTCCTGCTGGTTGATGACGGGGGAAGCTGCGGTACGGCCTTCAGACCAGGACCTCGATGGTTCCGGTCAGGGCGAGCGGGGTGCCGTCCGGCAGAGTGATGCGAGAGTGGACCCGGCCGCGTTCGAAGTCCTCCAGGTGCGTGATGGTGGCACCGGACTCCTCCTTCCACGAGGTCAGGAACACCTCGGGACGGATCTCCGCGGAGGTGATGTCCACGGTCTCCGTGTGGCCGTTCGGTACCAGATCCCCGCCCTCGACGACGGTGAAGGTCATCCGCCCGCCGGCCTGGAACCGCATCTCCAGGGTGAGCCGTCCCAGATCGACGAAGATGTGCCGGCCGGCCACCTGATCCTGTGTCATGACATGCCTTTCCGTAAGGACCCGAGTGGGTCCCCGCCAGGATCACGCGGTCCGGCGGCGGGACCATCCGTCACCCGACGTACGGCCTCGCGGGCCGGTGTCCGCGCCCCCGGCCGGACACCACCGGGCAGGCGGCGGCGGGCGGTCCGGGGACGGCGCAACGGCACACCTCTCCCACTCACACATGTCTCGTCCGGGATCGGTAGTCGTTTGACGGATGCCCGGCAACACCCCTCGCCCGCAAGCTATTCCCGGCAAACACGATAGAACCCACCCGTCAAGGAGGAGCAGTGGCCACCAAACGCGACATGATCGTGCGCCCCGCACACGATCTGGGCGGGCTGCCGGCCGGACCGGTCGTCCCGTCCGACCACGAGATGACGCCCTTCGAGAAGAGCTGCCACGCGCTGCTCAACGTCCTCGCCGCGCACAAGCTCGTCAACACCGAGGAGAAGCGCCGGGGAGTGGAGGACCTCGGGGCCGAGATCATCGGCGAACTCACCTACTACGAGCGGTGGGCCGTCTCCGCGTCCAAGGTGCTGATCGAGAAGGGCGTCATCACCTCGGAGGAACTGGGCGCCAGGATGAACGAGATCCGGGACCGGCTCACGGAGGCCGCCGCATGAGCACCCGCTTCGTGCCGGACCAGAGGGTCCGCATCGCCGATCGCGACGCTCCGGGCCATGTCCGCACCCCGGTCTACGTCCGCGGCAAGGAGGGCCGGATCGAGCGCGTCCTGCCCCGCTTCCTCAACCCCGAGCGGGAGGCGTACGGCGTCAACGAGGGCGGCGAGGTCCGCCTGTACCGGGTCCGCATCGAGCAGTCGGCGCTCTGGCCCGACTACGACGGGCCGGCGGACGACGTCCTGGAACTGGAGATCTACGAGCACTGGCTGGAGCAGGTCGACGACCGCTCCGGCGCGGAAGGACGATGACGTCGATGACGAACGCCCACGAGACCGGCATCGTCGACCACGGCGACCACACGCACGGCGCCCCGGACCCGCACGCCCCCATCGAGACGGCCGCCGAGGAACCCGACTACTTCGACGTCCTGCACCAGGCCATCCGCGAACTCCTCGTCGACAAGGGCCTGATCACCGCGGACGAGGTACGCGCCATGGTCGAGAAGCTCGACGCGCACCGGCCCGCCCTCGGCTCCGCCCTGGTCGCCCGCGCCTGGACCGACCCCGACTTCAAGGAACGCCTGCTCGCCGACGGCACCGCCGCCATCGAGGAGTTCGGCATCGACAACTACGACGGCACCCGGCTGATCGTGCTGGAGCAGACACCCGAGGTGCACAACCTCGTGGTGTGCACCCTCTGCTCGTGTTACCCGCGTCCCGTGCTCGGTCTGCCCCCGGACTGGTACAAGAGCCGCCCCTACCGGGCCCGCGCCGTCCGCGAACCGCGTTCGTTGCTGCGGGAGTTCGGCACGGACGTGCCCCAGGACGTGACCATCCGCGTCCACGACAGCAACGCCAACATGCGCTACCTGGTCCTGCCGATGCGCCCCGCCGGGACCGAGGGCCTGGGCGAGGAGGAACTCGCCGCCCTCGTCACCCGGGACACGATGATCGGCGTCACCACGCCCAGGCTGCCGTGACCGGGTTCCGCCGGCGGCCGGACGACCCCACGGCGGCGGACACCCACGGCCCGCCCGCCTCGCCCGCCGCGCGGTGGGTGGTCCGGGGCCGGCCGCTGTCCTCGTACCTCGCGGAGGCGCTGGGCTCGGCCTGGCTCGTGCTGGCGGCGCTCACCGCGGTCTCCCTCACCATGCGGGCCGACGGCGCCTACCTCTCCTCGTGGCCGCTCCTGCCGCGCCTGGCCGTCGTCGGCGTCTCGGTGGGCGGCGCGGTGGCGGTGTTCGCCCTCACCCCGCCCGGCAAGGAGTCCGGCGCCCACCTCAACCCGGCGATCACCCTCTTCATGGCCCTTCGCGGCGCTCTCGGCGTCGCCGACCTGATCGCCTACGGCGTCTTCCAGTTGACCGGTTCCGTCCTCGGGGTGCTGCTTGCCCGGACGCTCTGGGGAGAGCGGGTCACCGAGGTGCGCTACGGGCTGATCCAGCCCGGCACTGGCTGGGACGGCCCCGTCGCGGTGGTCCTTGGTGAACTCCTCAGCACCGCCGTCCTGCTGTGGGTCCTGGCCGCCATGACCAGCCGGCCCCGGCCGCGCTCCACACCCTGGGTGCTCGGCGCCGTCGTCGCGGCGCTGATCACGTCCACCGGCTCCCGAACCGGGGCCAGCTTCAACCCGGTGCGCAACTTCGGCCCACACGTCGTCTCGGGCGACTACCACCTGTTCTGGGCCTACATGCTGGCGCCCCTGGCCGGAGCCGCAGTGGCCGCCTCCGTACCGACCCTCCTGGGCGCCCCCCGGGCCTGGACCCACCGGGTTTGCTGCGCCCACGACATCCACCGCTACCACCTGCGCCCGCCGCGCTCGCGGCACCGCGTTCCCACTTCCTCCCGGTGATCCCATGCCCCACACCCTTAACAGCCCCGCGACTGCCGTCCCCGACCACACCGACGAAACCCTGCGCCGGCAGGCGCGCCACATCGTCACCACCCTCGACCTCCACGACGTGGAACTGGCACCCGACCTCGTCCACGCCCTGCTGCGCGCGGGCTTCGGCATCCAGGCCGACACCCCGACCGGAGGCGCCCTGACAGGAGGAGTGGAGATCCGCTCCTGCCCCGAGCACTACGGGCCGGGGTCACTCCTCATCAGCTGGGCCCCGCACGAGGCGGCGTACACTCCGCTGGACCCGCGCGTCACCCACGTCGAGGGCCTCATGACGTGTGCGCTGCTGGACATCATGCGGGCCTTGGGCTTCCGGGCCAAGCGGTTGGGCGCCTCCTACTCGGTCCAGGTCCAGCCCTGGGGGTCCCGTGCCACGGACTGAGACGGCCACCCGGTCCGCCCGGACGCCCACGACCCACCGGAGCACAATCCTGCTGGTCTCCGCGATCGTCGCCGTCACCGTCGCCGCCTTCGCCGCGCTGGCCGGCGCCGTGTCCGGGCACCGCTTCTCCGTCGGCGCCCAAGTCTTCGGCACTGGCCTCGGCCTGACGGCGTACATGCTCGGCGTCCGGCACGCCTTCGACGCCGACCACATCGCGGCCATCGACAACACCACCCGCCGGTTCCTGGCCGAGGGGCGGCCCTCGGCCCACCTCGGCTTCTGGTTCGCCCTGGGCCACTCCTCGGTGGTCGTGCTGCTCAGCCTGCTGACCGCCCTGGGGGCCCGCATGGCCTCCCGGCTGACCGACGACTCCTCCGCCGCCCACCAGGTCCTGGGCGTGCTCGGCACGTCCGTGTCCACGGCCTTCCTGTTGCTGCTGGGCGTCCTCAACCTGCTGGCCCTGCGCCGCATAGCGGCCCTGTACCGGTCCGCGCGCCGGGGCGAGCACGACGAGGCGCGCCTGGACGAGGTACTGGACGACCGGGGACTGCTCTCGCGCCTGCTGCGCCGGCTGACCGCGTCGACCACGCGTCCCTGGCACCTGTTCCCGCTCGGCCTGCTCTTCGGCCTGGGCTTCGACACGGCCACCGAAGTGTCCCTGCTCGTCATGTCCGGCGCGGGTGCCGCCTCCGGCGTCCCCTGGTGGGCGCTGATGCTCCTCCCGCTCCTGTTCACCTGCGGGATGACGCTCTTCGACACCCTCGACGGCGCCTTCATGTCGGCCGCGTACCGGTGGGCGTTCGTCCACCCGCTGCGCCGCATCCACTACAACCTCACCACCACCGGCCTCTCAGCCGCCGCGGCCCTCCTGGTCGCCGCCGTGAACCTGGTGACGCTGCTGGCCGACGGCGTCCCCGCCCTAGGCCGGGCCCTGCCCTGGCTGGTTGGCATCGACCTCAACACCGTCGGCTACCTGATCGGCGCCCTCTTCCTCACGGCCTGGCTCAGTTCCTTCCTGCACTGGAAGGCCGTCGGTGGACGAGCGCTGGCCCCGTCGCCGGACCCGGAGGCGTGAGCCGGCGCCCGCCGAGTGGACCTACCGCCCGGACACGGGCAGTTCGCCGTACTGGCCGCCGCGCACGCGCCCCGGCGCGAACAGCGCGCCGAGCGCGGCGACCTCGCCAGCCTCCAGGGTGACGTCCGCCGCCGCGGCGTTCTCCCGCAGGAACTCCGCCCGTTTCGTGCCCGGGACCGGTACGACGGCGTACGGCTGGGCCAGCAGCCAGGCCAGGGCGACCTGTCCGGGGGTGACCTCCCGCTCTCGGGCGAACTGCTTCAGTCCGTCCACCAGCCGCAGGTTGTGCGGCAGGTTGCCGGGCGAGAACTTCGGCAGGGTGCTGCGGAAGTCGTCGCCGTCCAGGCGGGTGCCGGGACCGACCCGGCCGGTCAGCGCGGCCCGGCCGAGCGGGCTGTACGGCACCAGTGCGATGCCCAGTTTCCGGCAGAGCGGAAGGATTTCGTCCTCCACCCCCCTCTCCCACAGGGAGTACTCGCTCTGCAGGGCGGAGATGGGTGCGGTACGGGCCGCCCGGCGCAGCTCGTCGGGGCCGGCGTTGCTCAGCCCGAGCGCCGTGACCTTTCCCTCCGCGACCAGTTCGGCCATGGCGCCGACGGTCTCCTCGACTGGGACGGCCGGGTCGAGCCGGTGGTAGTAGTACAGGTCGATGTGGTCGGTGCCGAGCCGGCGCAGGCTGGCTTCGCAGGCCGAGCGGACGTACGCGGGGGTGCCGTCGTAGACCACCCGGCCGTCGCCCGAGGGCCGTGCGCCGAACTTGGTGGCGATCACGGCCAGGTCCCGGCGGCCCCGGAGCGCCTCGCCGAGCAGTGTCTCGTTGTGGCCGAACCCGTTGGTGTCCGCCGCCGCACCGACGGCACCGTAGACGTCGGCGGTGTCGAGGAGGTTCACGCCCAAGTCGAGGGCGAGCCGCACGGTGGCGATCGATCCCGCGCGGTCGGCGGGTCCGTAGAACTGGGACATGCCCATGCAGCCGAGGCCGATGGGGCCGACGCGCAGGCCGCCGGCGCCGAGGGTGACGTGTGAGGTGTGCACGGTGTTGCTCCCGTCTGCCGCGGCGGAGCCGGGCGTGCCCGATCGGGCACGCCCGGCTCCGCCGCGCTGTGTGTATGGGGGACCGGTCAGACGGAGATCGTCTTGTACTCGATGTATTGGGTCAGCCCGGCCGTGCCGAACTCCCGGCCGATGCCGCTGTCCTTGAACCCGCCGAAGGGGCCGTCGAGGGAGGGCGGCGCTCCGTTGACGGAGAAGGTGCCGGTGCGGATGCGCCGGGCGATGGCCAGGGCCCGTGCCGCGTCGGCCGTCCAGACCCCGCCGCCGAGACCGTACGGGGAGTCGTTGGCGATGCGAACGGCGTCCTCGTCGTCCTCGAACGGGATGACCACGAGGACCGGGCCGAAGATTTCCTCCTGGGCGATGCGCATGGAGTTGTCGACGTTGGCGAAGAGGGTCGGGGTGACGTAGTAGCCGCCCTCCAGACCGGCCGGTACCTCGGGGCCACCGGTGACCAGCCGGGCGCCCTCGCGGATGCCGGTCTCGATGTAGGACCGGACGCGCTCCTGCTGGTCGGCCCGGACCATCGGCCCGATGAAGGTGTCCGGGTCGGCCGGGTCGCCGACGGTCAGCGACTCGACCAGTTCCTTCAGCCGGGCCACCGCCTCGTCGTAGCGGCTGCGGTGCACCAGGATCCGGGTGTGCGCGACGCAGGCCTCGCCGTTGTTCGCGAAGGAGAGGAACTTCAGCCCTTCCGCCATCGCGTCGAGGTCGGCGTCCTCCAGGACGATGGCGGCGGACTTGCCGCCGAGTTCGAGGCTGACCCGCTTGAGCTGCCGTCCGGCGATCGCCGCGATGGTGCGTCCGGCGCCCGTGGATCCGGTGAAGGCGATCTTGTCGATGCCGGGGTGGGAGATGAGGTACTCACTGGTGCGGCGGTCGGCCGGCAGGATGCTGACCACGCCCTCCGGCACACCCGCCGCGCTGAAGATCTCCCCCAGCAGCAGGGTGACCAGCGCGTTCTCCGGTGAGGTCTTCAGCACCACGGTGCAGCCCGCCAGCAGTGCGGGGACGAGCTTGGTGAGCGCCGACTGGTGCGGGGCGTTCCAAGGGATGACGGCCGCGACCACGCCCACCGGTTCGCGGTGCACCAGGGTGCGGGCCGTGCTGCCCTCGGTCCGCGGCAGCTCCTCCTCCCACGGCAGGGCCGCGGCGGCCCGCAGATAGGCGTCGGTCTGCTCGGGCAGTGCGGCGGCGGTCCAGCCGGTGAACCAGCGGGCGCTGCCGTTCTCCGCGGTGGTGAGGTCGGCTATCTCCTCGGCGCGCTCGGCGTACAGGGCGTTGAAACGGGCGATGACCTCCTGCCGGGCGGCCGGGGCCAGCCGGGGCCAGGGTCCGTGGTCGAAGGCCTCGCGGGCGGTGGCCACGGCGAGGTCCACGTCGGGTTCGGTGGCCTCGGCGGCCCGGCCGACCAGGGACCGGTCGTGCGGGGAGCGGACCTCCAACAGTTCCTTCTTGGCGGGCTCGGTCCAGCGACCGCCGATGTACAGCTTCTCGTAATCGGTCATGCCGAAAACTTAAGGCAACAGCGTTCTCTAAGTCAAGAGAACGCTGTTCTGTTAATCTGGGGCCATGGACAAGCTGCCTCCTCACGTACGACGCGCCCGCAGGCCGGAGCACAAGGAACTGCGGCTTGCCTCGATCGTCGACGCGGCGCGCTCGCTGGCCCTGGAGAAGGGCGTTCGCGAGGTGACACTCACCGACATCGCCGGCCGGGCCGGCATCAACAAGTCCGCGGTACTGCGTTACGTCGAGACCCGCGAGGAGATCTACCTGCGCCTGACCGCCGAGTGCTGGACCCGGTGGGCCGCCGCGCTGGCGGACGCGCTCGGCGGGCGCACCGACGGCACCCCCGACGAACTGGCCGCGACCCTCGCCCGTACGGTCGTGGAGCAGCCCCTGCTCTGCGACCTCCTGGCCCACGCCCCGCTCCACCTGGAACGGCATGTCTCGGCCGACGCGGTCCTGACCTACAAGCTGGCCGCCCTCGGCGCCCTGGACGACATGGCGGACACCGGCTCCGCCTTCCAGCCGGTCCTGGACCAGGCCGCCACCCGGGACCTCGTCAGCACGGTCAGCCTGCTCGCCGGCTCCCTCTGGCAGATCTCCACCCCGCCAGAGGCCCTCGCCCGGCTGTACGCCGAGGAGCCACGTCTCGCCCACGCGGTGGTCGACTTCCTGCCCCGCCTCACGCAGGCCGCCCGCACCATGGCCGCCGGCCTGGCCGCCCGCGCCGGCCTCGGCTGAACCCGCCGGCGTCCGCTCCCGCGCCGGGCCCGTCCACACGCGTTCCATCGACGTTCCACACAGCCGCGGCACAGTGGTGCCCCGGACGACGGGACACCCACCGGACGACAGATGTGCGAGGGACGCCGTGCACTCGGATGCTTCCAACGACTCGGCCCAGAGTCTCTACCGCGCGATCGGCGCGCACTACGACGCGATGACCTAGGTCCAGGACTACACGAGGTGGGCCCGGCTCTACCGCGACCTCCTGGAGAAGCACGGCGTGCCCGGCCGCCGACTGCTCGACGTGGGGTGCGGGACGGGCAGGTCCGCTCTCGAACTGGCCCGGCTGGGCTTCACCGTCACCGGGGTCGACCTGTTGCCGGAGATGATCGGGGCCGCGCGGCACAAGGACGGCGCCGACCAGGTGGTCTTCGTGACGGCCGACGCCCGTTCGCTGCCCGCGCTCGGCACCTTCGACGCGGTCGTCACCATGGGCGAACCGCTGGCCTACCTGCCCGGTGAGGAAGAACTGGCGCGGGTCTTCCCGGGCGTACGGCGCTCCCTGCGGACCGGTGGCCTGTTCCTGTCAGACCTGCCGACCGCGGGGTTCCAGGACCGCGCGGCGGCACGGCCCATCGACGAGACGGACGCGATGGTGGTCCTCACGCGAGGCCGGT
The DNA here is from genome assembly GCF_055633275.1 of Streptomyces sp. 12E. Lineage (NCBI taxonomy): Bacteria > Bacillati > Actinomycetota > Actinomycetes > Kitasatosporales > Streptomycetaceae > Streptomyces > Streptomyces sp. 12E. The sequence goes on from NZ_JBVNCJ010000001.1 coordinate 6,971,898, forward strand.
CCGCCGACCCGGCCGAGCACACGACCGAGCGGACCGTGGACCTCCTCACGGCCACCGGCGGGCGGACACGTGGTCCCGCGTCCAGGAGCGGGCCCGGCTTCACTGGTTCACGCCGCAGCGGGTGACGGAACTGCTCACACTGCTCACCGCCCACGGTTTCGCCGTGGAGCACATCTACGGCCTGTACGACGGAGAGCTGACGGAACAGGCCGACCGGGAGCTGCACCGCAAGTACTTCGTGCTGGCCCGCGCACTTCCCCAGGCGGGACACGCGGACGCGTGACGGACACCTGCCGAGGGCACGTCGATCCGGAAGGAGGTGACCGCACATGACGCTTCCCGACTGGAAGGAGTAGTCACCGCGACGGCCTGACCCCGGCCCTGGAGCCGAGGACACGTCAGGTGGTCGGTGACCCGCCGGCGGCGGACCGACCCGGTCCGCCGCCGGCCCGCGTGTGCGCCGAGGTCCGGGTCAGATCCCCAGCACTGCCGGGAGCTGCTTGCGGGACGTCACCCCGGCTTTCGCGAACACGCGCGACAGGTGACTGGCGACCGTCCGGTGGGTCAGCCCGAGCTGCCACCCGATGCCCTGGTTGCTCAGCCCCTGCGCGGCCAGCCAGGCGACCTCCGCCTCACGCGGCGTCAGCCCCAACCCGGCCGCGCCCCGCCGCGGGCCCCCCGCCGTCGCGTCCCCGGCGGCCAGCAGCTCGGAATCGGCCCGCCGCACCCACACCGCCGCACCGGCCGACGCGAAGGCGTCACGGGCTCGCTGCAACTGGTCCCGCGCCTCCAGCACCCGCCGCCGTCGCCGCAGCCACTCCCCGAACGCCAGCCGCGTACGGGCCCGTTCGTACCGCAGCGCACCGGTTCCCGGTACGGCCAGCGCCCGGGTGAAGTGCTTTTCGGGCGCGTCGCCCTCGCCGAGCAGCGCCAGCGACCGGGCCAGCAGATGCTCCAGCGGAGCCGACCGCAGCGACCGGTTGACCTCGGCCGCCCACCGCACCCGGTCCCGTACGGCGTCCCCCCTGCGGGAGGCGACCGCGGCGGCGACCAGATCGCCCAGCGCCCAGGCGGCCACCACCGGGTGCCGCGCGTCACCGCCGGGGTCGGACAGCATCCGCAGCTCCTCGTAGGCGTCCTCCGGCCGGCCGTGCGCGAGCGCCATCGAGCCCCTCGCCCAGCGGGCCCTGGACGCTAGCAGGGGAAGACCGCGGGGCAGCGCGAAGGCCAGTATGCCGTCGGTGAGCGCCGCATGCCCTTTCTCCGCGCCCTCCCACGCCCGCACCTGCGCCACACCGCACCGGAAGACGGCGGCGGCGTGTGGATCGTCCGCCGCTCGGCTCCAGCGCTCGCCGGTGTCGCCGTCCCGCAGCACACCCTCCCGGTCACCGAGGTGCAGCCGGGCGAGCTGGCGGTGGGCCAGGACAGCCCGGGCGGTACCGAAGAACCCGGGGCCGGTGAGCGAGTCCAGCACGGCCCCGCCCAGGCGTTCGGCGGCGAGCGGGTCGTCCAGCGCCGTCGCCACCGAGACCAGCGCGGCGTCACGGAGCGGTTCCAGCGGGAACCGCCCCCGCGCGAGCGCGGCACCTGCCGTCGCCAGCAGAGCCCTGCCCCGGTCGGCGTGGGCTGTCCGGTCGGTCCAGCACAGCGCGGACAGCAGGACGGGGCACCGGTCGGTGAGCGGGTCCGACGGCCGGGCGTCAGACGCGCGCGGGGCGGACGGGCCGCCGCGGGCGGGTCCGGCGGCCGACGGCGGGAACGGCGGCCAGGGCAGGGTTGGTTCACCGGCGGTCCCCGGCGAGCCGAGCGCGGCGACAGCCGCGGCGGTCTCGGGGCACCGGCCGGCGGAGAGGGCGGTGATACGGGCCACGAGCCGCCGCACTTCCCCCGTCTGGTCTCGTACCTGGGCCGCCCAGGCGGCCCGGACCAGTCCGCGGGCCCGGTTCGCGGACCGCGGACTCAGGTCGGCGGCCAGTTCGTGCGCCGCGGCGGCCTCGGGAAGATCCTCGGGCACACTGCCCTCCAGCTCGCGGGCCGTGGCCTCGTCCGGGGCGGTGTAGGCGAGGGCCCGGTGCAGCGCTCGCTGGTACGCGCCCGGTTCGTCCCGTCCGGCCAGCGCCAGGTGCGCACGCCGCCGCCGGGCCCGGGACGCCTCCCAGTACACCGCGGAGCGCAGCAGCGGATGGCCGAAGCGGACCGTTCCGGACTCCGTCAGGAGCAGGCCACGAGCCTCGGCCGCGTCCAGGGCGCGGCCTGCCGGGTCCACGGCGCGGGCGGCCTCCCGCAGCAACTCCGGCCGACCGGTGTCCGCCACGGCGGCCAGCAGCAGGACGTCCCGCACGGGTTCCGGCACGCCGGCCAGCAGGCTGGTCACCCGCGTGTGCAGGGCGTCGCCGAGCGGGAGCCGCGGGGCGAGCAGCGCCTCGGCCTGTGGGGCGGCGGAGGCGAGCAGTTCGGTGACGGAGACCAGTCCGGCCGGATTGCCCCCGGTCTCCCGGAGCACCCGGCGCGCCAGCAGGGGCGGCACGTCCGGGCCGTACCGGCGCAGCAGCCGCTCGGCGTCGGTTCCGGCGAGCGGGCCGAGGACCAGGTCCGGCGCGGGCCCGGACACATGCCGCGCGTCCCCGTGCGGCACCGGGCGGCTCGCCATGAGCAGCGCCGTGCCGGCGGTCCCGCGGCAGGCCGTGAGCAGGGCATCGAGCGAGGGACCGTCGAACCACTGCGCGTCGTCCAGGACCACCAGCAGGGGCCGCCCGGCGCGGGTGTGCCGGCCGAGCGCCTCGGCGGCGACGCTCCTCGCGTCCGGACCGCAGGCCGGGACCGGTAGGAGCTGGGTGAGGCCGGCACCGAGCAGCCCGGCCTCGCTGCGGTGTCCCTGGAGGGGGACGACGGTTTGGCCCCGGGCCTCGGCAGCGCGCCGGACCTCCCGGAGCAGCGCGGACTTGCCGCTGCCCAGCTCGCCGTGGACCGTGAGGACGCCGCCCGACTCACCCGGCCGCTCCAGGAACGCCCCGATCGCGGCGAGTTCCGCACCGCGGCCGAACAAGGGGTGCGGCACCGCCGCGTCGTCCGGCGTCACAGAGTGTCACCGCCGCCGAGCAGGGCGTCCTGGAGTTCCCGGCGCGAGCTGATGCCCAGTCGGGGGAAGACCTTGTACAGGTGTGAGGCGACCGTTCGCGGCGATACCAGCAGCCGCTCCGCGATCTCCCGGTTGGACAGGCCGGAGGCCGCCATGCGGACGATGCGCCGCTCGTGTGCCGACAGCGCCTGGCCCGCCGCGGTGGCGGTCCGCGCCGTGCCCGGCGGGGGAGCCCCGATGGCCCGCAGTTCGGTGCGGGCCCGGTCCTGCCAGGGCGCCGCCCCGAGCCGGCCGAAGGTCTCGTAGGCGGTGCGCAGGCGGGTGCGTGCCGCCGCGGGGTGCCGCCGGCGGCGCAGCCACCTGCCGTGGTCCAGGGCCAGTAGCGCGCGGTCGAACGGGCGGGCCGACGCCGTCGCCGCGTCCTCGGCCAGGCCGAACAGCTCGGCGGTGTCGGGCTCGTCGGTGTACGCGGCCAGCAGCGCCCGGCCGTGCCGTACCAGCAGGGTCGTACCGTCGGAGAAGCGCGTCAGCCCGGCCCGCTGCGCGCGCGCCTGGTGCGTGCGGGCCGCCTCGGGGTCGTTCCGCAGCAGGGCACCGCGCACGAGGACGGCATGGGCCTGCCGGGTGACCGCGTCCCGGCACGGATCGGCGTCGGCCGGCCAGTCGGCACCGTCCGCCGGCTCCGTGTCATCGGCCTGGGCCAGCAGGAGCGCGGCGTACGCGGCCAGGCCCGCGTGGTGGGCCGAGCGGCGGTCACGGGCCCATCGCCGGACCTCCCGCGCCAGCTCCCACGCCTCCTCCCGGCGTCCCTGGTACGCGCAGACCAGCAACAGCTGGGACTTCAGGGCGATGGCATGCCGGTCGGGCAGGCCGGCACCGCCCTCGGCCGACCACCGCGTCACCAGGTCGCGCAGTTCCTCCCAGCGCCCTTCGGCGGTCAGGAGTTCGGCCCGCAGCTCCCGGCAGTGAGGGAGGTGTCCGCGCTCGGTGCCCGACCGTTGCAGGGCGGCGGACAGCAGCCGGCCGCTCGACGCCGGGTCATCGACCTGCCACGCGGCGTCCGCGAGCCAGGTCAGCTCCCGGGGCCCGGCGCCGGGTGTCCGCAGGGCCCGCTCGGCCGCGCCGGCGAGCCCCTCCCGGATCTCCTGTGCCCGGGACACCGGGTCCAACCGGGCGGTCACGGCGATGCGCAGGGCATCGCCGGCGTCATCCGGCAGCGCGTCCAGCGCCGTCCTGGCAGGGGCGGGGTCGTGGGTGAGGGACGTCAGGGCCGACAGCTGGAACGCGGCCCGGTCCCGCGCGTCGGCGCCGGCGACCGGTCCCGCCTCCAGCGCGGCGGAGAGGTCGCGGAAGCTGTCGTCCGCGTGGAAGGCGGCGTCGAACAGCGCGGCGGCCCGGACGGCGCGCACTGCCTGCGCCGTGGTCCCGACCGGGCGGGCGCCCGGTCCCCGGGTCAGGGTCAGCGCCAGCCGCGGCCGGCCGTCGCACAGGGCGGCGGACGCTGCGGCCGCGTGCAGGCGGGAGCGCTCCCAAGAAGCCGGGCTGAGGTCACCGGCCATCCGGAACGCCCTGATCGCCGTGGACCAGCGCCGGCCCGCCACGGCCGCGTGGCCGAGCGCCTCCAGCCGGGCCGCGTCCTCGTGGTGCGGTCCGGCCTCGCCGGGGTCCGGTGGCGCCTCGTCGGGCGTGGTCGGGCCGTCGGGGCGGGGGCCGGCCGGTCCGCCGCCGAGCCGGGTCAGGGCCAGCTCGGCCCACGCGCGGCCCGCCCGCCGCCGCACGGCGGCCGGCGCGGTGGCGTGGGCCAGGCACCGGTGGACCCGGCGGACGAAGCGGGGCGTCCGGTCCGAGGAGACGAGCCCTGCCTCCTCGGCCGGGACGAGGGCGTCGAGGTCGTGCCCGAGTGTGCCGGCCAGCCACGCGACGTCCCCGGCCTCGGCGTCCTCCTCCAGGAGGGCCAGCGCGGCCAGCAGGGCACGGGTGCCGTCGGGCAGCGCGCGGAACCGCCGGCCGAGGCAGCGCTCCAGGGCCGCTCCCGGCAGCAGGGGGTCCGGCAGTGCCGCCCGGCCCGCCCGCTGGTCGGGGGTGAGCGCCGTGGGCAGGTCCACCAGGGCACGCGGGTTGCCCTCCGCCACGGCGAGGACGGCGGCCACGGTGTCGGCGGCCAGCCGCGGGTGACGGCCCGCCAGCACCTCCCGGGCGGCCTCCTCACCGAGCGCGGGCAGCGACAGCTCGGCCGCGCCCCAGTCCGCGGACGGGACCGGGCCCTGCCCGTCGGAAGCGGCCAGCAGCAGCACCCGGGTCCCGTCGAGCCGGCGGGCCACGAACGCCAGGGCCCTGGCGGAGGCGGGGTCGAGCCACTGCCAGTCGTCCACGGTGAGCAGCACGGGACGCCGCTGAGCGGCGGCGGCCAGCGTCCGCCACAACGCCGAGCAGACGGACGTCTCGTCACCGCCGCCGGCATGCCTGCGCAGCGCGTCGGGTAGCGCCGCGCGGACCGAGCCCGGCAAGGCGCCGGACGCGGCGGACAGCGGGACCGTCAGCGAGCGGAGCGCGGAGTACGCCGACGTACCGCCCTCGGCGCGGGGGGCAACCCGCAGCACCTGCCCACCGGCGTCGGCGGCGGCCCCGGCCGCCCAGCGCAGCAGCGTGCTCCTGCCGCTGCCGCCCTCGCCTCGGACGGCCAGTGCCGTGCCGTGCCGGTCACCGGCGCCGGCCAGGGCCGCGCGTACCGCTGTGAGCACGTGGTCCCGGCCGCGCGGGTGTTCCGCCGTCCGCAGCGCGACCTCGCGGACGGGACGCGGCGCACTGCCGGCGCATACGACTGGCCTCATGTCAGCCTCCTCGGGAACGAGACGATTGTCCGCCCGATCCCGCACGCGTGGTCACACGTGTGTCGTGCGCGGCCCGCCGTGGGCCGACGGACGCATGGGACGGAACGTGTCCCAACCTAGGAAAGGAGGCTGAAAAGCGCCCTAGGTAATTCGACCGTGATTCGCCTTGCCCCCGAAGGACCCGCCCCGGAGCGGGCTCGGTCAGTCGGGTGTGCCCGCGAGGGCGGCCGGGAGCTGCGCCCGCCGGTTGATCTGCAACTTGGCGTAGGCGCTGTACAGGTGTGCCCCGACGGTGCGGTGCGAGAGGTACAACTGGTCGGCTATCTGCTTGTTCGAGTACCCCTCGGCGGCCAGCCGGGCGACGTGCAGTTCCTGGGCGGTGAGCACCGCGTCGGCGGCGACGGCGCGCGGCGACCGGGTCGGCCGGACGCTGCCGGCGGCACCCAGCTCCCGTGCCGTCCGCCGGGCGAGTGGCGTCGTGTGGTGCGACTCGAAGACGTGCAGGGCCGCGGCAAGGTGGCCACGGGCCTCCGTGATGTGGCGTTCGCGCCGCAGCCACTCACCGAAGAACAACCGGGTCCTGGCGAGGTCCAGGACCGCGGAGGTGCGCTCGCCGTGCGCTATGGCCCGCTCGAAGTGGTCGCGCGCCCCGCCGTCGGGTGACAACAGCGCCCGGGTCCGTTCGACCAGCATCGCGAGGTGGTCGGAGCCGCCGGACGCGAGGGCGGCCGTTGCCATGCCGAGCCAGCCGTCCAGGGCCTCCGGACGCCCCGCCCGTACGGCCGCGTCGGCCAGACTACCGCCCGCCCACAGGCCGATGGGCGGGTGCTCCACGCTGCGCAGCAGGTGGACGACCGCGTCCTCGGGGCGGCCCTCGTTCGCCGCCAGCTCGGCCGAGGCCCAGGAGGCGATGGCGGCGACCCTGGCGAAGGGGGCGGGCCCGGACAGCTCCGCGGAGGTCGCGAGGGCGGTGGCCGCGAGAGCGTCCTCACCGCGCCACGCGCGCGCGAGGGCGATGCTCGCCGCACAGATCGCCCCGACGACCGACAGACCGAGGTCACCGCTGAGCCGCAGGGCCTGCTCGCAGTCGGCGAGGCCGGCGGCGACCGCCTGGGCGTTCATGCGTACCGTGCCGCGCCCGGCCAGGGCCACCGTCTCGTCGCTCGTCCGTGCCGACCGGTGGAACAGGTCGACCTCGGCGCTCCACACGCGTTCGGCGCCTTCGAGGTCGTGGGCGTCCTCGAAGGCGAACGCGAGACAGTTCATCAGCGTCGCGTCGGTCTCGCGCACCTGCGGCCGCAGCACCGACAGCGCCTCCTCCACGGAGGGCAGCCGGTCGGCCGAGCCGACCAGGGCCAGCGCGATGCTCCGCAGCAGCCGCTGCCGCTCGGTGCTGGCGATGCCGGGGCGTCGCAGCTCCTCGGTGACCACCGCCGTGACCTCGGCGGAGAGGTCCTGCCGGGTATAGCCGCGTACCGCTGCCCAGGTGAGGACCTCGACCCGGTCGTCCGGGTCGCTCAGGGCCCGTGACAGTGCGACCAGCTCGTCACCGCCCCGGTCCGGGAGCGTCGTACTGGTGCTGGCGAGCATCCACTCGGTGCGGGCGAGCTGCATGACCGACGCCTCGTCCTCGGCGGGCGGCCTCGCCTCGGCGAGCAGGGCGACGGCCTCGGCCGTGGCACCCGCCTGCCGCGCGGCCTCCGCCGCCATCACCGTGCGCCGGGCCCGTTCCCTCGGCACCGGCGTCAGCGTGACCGCGCGCCGCCAGGCGGCGGCCGCCTCGGTCCGCGCACCGCGCCGCCCGGTCGCCACGGCGAGCCGCTCCAGCTCGGCGGCGACGTTCTCATTCCAGCCGGTGACCGCCGCGGCCCGGTGCTGGACGGCACGCGCCGGATCGACGACGACCGCCGCCAGCTCGGTGTGCACCCGGGAGCGCATGTCGGAGTCGGCGTTGTCGTACACCGCCGAGCCCACCAGTGGGTGGCGGAACCGGAAGGAGCCGTCGCTGAGCGTGATCAGCCCGAACTTCTCGGCCGGCGCGAAGTCGCTCTGCTCCAGGCCCAGGCCGCGGGCCGCGGTCAGCACTTCGTGGCTGCTGGAGTCCTGCCCCGCGGCGGCGACGAGGAGCGCTCGCCGCGTGGCCGGCGGGAGCAGGGCGACCTCCGCGAGGAACGAGTCCTCCAGGCGTTTGCCCATCGGTACCCGGCCGCGCTCGGCGCTCGGCGCGCCGTCGAGGTGGGACGGGCTGGCCGACCACTCGGTCAGGGCGAGCGGGTTGCCCATCGCCCGCTCGACCAGCCGCTGCCGCTGCGGCTCCGTCAGCGCGGGCGCGTGCTGGGCGAGCAGCCGCAAGGAGTCCTCCCGGCCGAGCGGGGCCAGCGGCACCTGGTGCCGGAAGCGGGGACTGCGGTCGGGGTAGATGCGATCGGCGCGACTGGTGGCCAGCAGCAGCGCCGGCATGACGCTCATGCGGGCGGCGAGGAAGGTGACGATGTCGGCCGTGGACACGTCGAGCCAGTGCAGATCCTCGACCAGCACCACGAGGGGTCCGTGCGCCGCCGCCTCCTCCAGCAGCCCGAACGCGGCGAGCCCCGTGACCAGCCGGTCGGCCGGCTCCCCTTCGGCGCCGAAGGCCACGTTCAGGGCGGTCCGCTGACGCGGTGACAGGGCGTCCACGCGGTCGAGGAGGGGCAGCAGCAGTTCGTGCAGTCCCTCGTAGCCCACCGTGCCGGTGCCGCGGACCCCGTGGCAGGAGAGCACCTGGAAGCCCGACGCGGACGCGGTGTCGACGACCGCGGAGACGAGACTGCTCTTGCCGATCCCCGCTTCGCCGTACACCAGGGCCGAGGACCCGTGCCCTTCGCGTGCCGCCTCGAGGAGAGCGGACAGCCGCTCGACTTGCGATTCGCGCCCGATCACGTACACGTACCTACTCTTCGGAGCTTCTGGATGTGCAGTGGCCTGTGGCCACTCACCATCAGTACTGCCGCGCCGGGCAGGCTCGCATCCTACCTCTTTGCACATGTATGGCCAGAGGAGACGGGGTAGCCGCCGGCGGTCGTCGTGCGCCCGACACCTGACACCCGTGGGTCACGGGGCAGTCGGACGACCGATGCCGACCCGGCCCCCGCACCGCACAGTGGGCCCGCACAGGATCGTATTCCGGCGTCCGAGGAGGACGGATGATGACCACCATGGCACGGCTCGCGCGGCGGCTGCCGTGAGGAGCGCGCTCGCGCGACCGATCTGGGAGGAGGCGCTGTGCCGCACCGTGGACCCGGAGCTGTTCTTCCCGGTGGGTGAGGCGGGATCCGCGGCCGTCCAGACCGCGCAGGCAAAGCGCATCTGCGGACGGTGCCCGCTGACCCGGGCCTGCCGGGAGTGGGCGCTGAGCGAAGGGGAGGACAGCGGTGTCTGGGGAGGTCTCAGCGAGCAGGAGCGCCGGGTCATGCGCCGTGCCGCCGCGCGGCGGAGGTACCGCCGGTCCGCCCGTGCAGCCTGATTCCGGGCTTCCACTTTTTTTCCACTGCGCTCAGGGACACTCTCGTGGGCCGATGGCTCACCGAGTTGCGGCACCCCGGGCAGGCTGTCCCGGCAGACGGGGTTCCGATGAGTAGCGCAAAGGAACGGACCTATGAGTCAGCAGTCGTGGGCACGCGGCACCGAGGGGGCCGGCCCCCTGACGCTCGACGTCACCCTCCACAACCTGTTCGCGCCGGCGGCGAACGCCTCGGTGTCCTGCCGGTTCACCTTCGACCCGGCGGCCCCCTTCTCCGTGCGGCTCGACCTCATGACGCCGTCGGCACCGCGGATCTCCTGGGTCGTCGGGCGCGAGCTGCTGATGCAGGGGACCGAAGGGCTCAGCGGCGAGGCGGACGTCAAGATCTGGCCCTCCCGGCGGCACGACGACACGCCGTTCCTGTACCTGCGCCTGGAGCGGACCGACGCCTCGGCCGCGTTCATGACCGAGCTGGCTCCGATCCGGGCGTGGCTGGAGCGGACGTACGACCTCGTACCCAGAGGCGGCGAGAGCCGGCTGGTCGACTGGGACGCGCTGGCCTGCGGCCTGCTGCCGCCCCGCTGACGCGGTCGCTGGGGACACCGGCGCGGACGGTCTACGGTCAAATGCCCGATGGCCGCCGCAGCCGGCAACGGCACACTCGGAGCCGTCGCGCCCCCCCATGATGAGGATCCGAGATGTATGTCGACGCCCCGAACCAGGTGATCGAAGCCGCGAGCGGTGTGCGGTACGCCTACCGCCGCACCGGCGCGGCCGGTCCCCCGTCGCCGCCGCTGCTCCTGCTCCAGCACTACCGGGGCACACTCGACGGCTGGGACCCGGCGCTCATCGACGCGCTGGCCGCCGAACGCGACGTCATCACCCTGGACAACGCCGGGGTGGGACTCAGCACCGGACAGGCGTGCCGCACTGTGCGCGACCTGGCCCGGGACACCCTCGCCTTCATGGACGCCCTCGGCCTGAGGCAGGCGGACGTCCTCGGCTACTCCATGGGGGGCTTCACCGCACAGGAGGTGGCGCTGCTGCGCCCGTCCGCGGTCCGCCGGCTGGTCCTCGCGGCCACCGCACCACGCGGGGGCCCCGGCATCGAGGGATACCCCGAGGACATCATGGCCCACACCGGCGTCGACCGACTCAACATCCAGGACTACCTGTACGCGTTCTTCAACCACACCGAGACGAGCCAGCGCAGCGGCCTGGGCTTCGTCGGCCGGTACATCGAGCGTGAGGAGGACCGGGACCTGCCGGTTCCGCCGGAGGTCCGGGCGGCGCAGTACGAGGCGGTGGTCGAATGGGGCGTCCCCGACCCCGCCGCCCTGGAGCGGCTCTCGGCGGTCACCCACCCCACGTTCGTGGCCGGTGGCGACAACGACCGCGTGATCCCGTCGAGCGCGGCCCATCTGCTGGGCGGACTGCTGCCCCGGGCCCGGGTGAAGGTCTACCCGGACTCGGGCCACGGGTTTCTCTTCCAGCACCACGAGGAGTTCGCGCGGGACGTACGGGACTTCCTGCGCTGAGCGGCGCGCACACCGGCACACGGGCACACCGACATCGGACGTCGGACGCCACAGACGAAAGGACAGAGGACATGCGGGTGGTCATCGCGGGCGGGCACGGGCAGGTGGCCCTGCGGCTGGAACGGCTCCTGGCGGAGCGCGGCGACACGGTGGTGGGGCTGGTACGCCGTCCCGAGCAGACGGGCGACCTGCGGGCGGCCGGCGCGGAACCCGTGCTCTGCGACCTGGAGTCGGCGTCGGTGGCGGAGGTCGCGGCCCGTCTCCGCGACGCCGACGCAGTGGTCTTCGCCGCCGGCGCCGGGCCGGGCAGCGGAGCAGAACGCAAGGACACCGTCGACCGCGGGGCGGCTGTGCTCCTCGCCGACGCCGCGCTGGCCGCCGGCACTGGCCGCTTCCTGATGATCTCGGGGAAAGGGGTGGGCAGCAGCCCTCCGGCCGGCACCGACCCGGTGTTCGCCGCCTACCTGAGGGCCAAAGCGCAGGCCGACGACCACGTCCGGGCCCACGCGTCGCTGGGGTGGACGATCCTGCGGCCCGGACGCCTCACCGACGAGCCGGGCACCGGACACGTGACGCTGGGCCCCTCGACCCCCGAGGGCAGCGTGACCCGGGACGACGTGGCCGCCGTCCTGCTGGCGCTGCTCGACGAACCGCGCACCGCCGGCCTGACGCTGGACCTGGTCGCGGGTGGCACACCCGTGGCAGCCGCCGTCCGCACTGCGGCGGACGGCTGACCGCACCCTCCGGGCGCATGGTCACCGGGGCACACCGGGCAGTCATCCGACGGATACGTGTGTCCACGGCTCCGGGTCACACTGCATGCGCCGGCCGCCGTCCAGGGAGCAGCGCCGTGGACGGCGACCGGCGTCCCGCCCCGACCTCACCAGGAGCCACCAGTGATCACGTTGTCCGCCGCGGAACGGGCCGTCCAGGCCGGCAAGGACAAGGCCGCCGAACTGGGCGTCCCGTTCACCGTCACCGTCACCGTCGTCGACGCCGGAGCCCACCTGATCGCCGCCGCGCGGATGGACGGCGCGGCCCTCGCCGCCGTCGAGACCAGCCGGAGCAAGGCCCGTACGGCGGTGCTCTTCGCCCGCGCCACCCGTGACCTGGCGCCCGAAGTCCAGCCGGGGGCCCCGCTGTACGGCATCGAGGCGGGTACCCGGCACCCGCTCGCCTTCGTCGCGGGCGGCGTCCCGGTGGTCCAGGACGGAGTCGTCGTCGGTGCCATCGGGGTCGGCGGCGGCACACCGGACGAGGACCACAAGGTCGCCGCGGCCGCCCTGACCGTGCTGTGACCGTGGCCGCCGCCACTCCCGCACCGGTGCTCAGCCGGGGGTTCGTGCCGGTCGGGCAATCCGACCAGGGCGGGCGACCGGACGCCATGCAGGTGCAGTACCACTGCGACCACGTCTACGTCGGCCACCTCTTCTCCGGCGGGTTCTCGGTGCTCGACGCGCGCAGCCCCCGCGACCTGCCCGTGCGCCGCTTCGAACCCGCGCCGCCCGGCACGTGGAACATCCACCTCCAGGCCGCGGACGACCTGCTGCTGGTCGTCCACGCCAAGGACCTGTGGGCCGAGTTCCGCGACGAGTCCCAGTACTACGCCGGCTCGGTCGGCAGCAGGCTGGTCGGCACCGCCCGCACCTGGAGCGCGGGCGTGGCCGTTTACGACATCGCCGACCCCGCCCGGCCGCGGCGCGTCTCCTTCCTCCCCGTCGACGGCATCGGCGTGCACCGGCTCTGGTACACGGGCGGCCGCTGGGCCTACGCCTCCGTCCTGCCCGACGGCTACACCGACTACGTCTTCGCCGTAATCGACCTGGCCGACCCGGTCCGCCCGCGCTGGGCGGGCCGCTGGCACCCTCCCGGGCATGCACACCGCGGGCGGTGAGACACCCGGCCGGGACGCGGCGAAGTGGCGCTACGCCCTCCACCACGCCATCGTCCACGGGGACACGGCCTACGCCTCCTGGCGGGACGGCGGCCTGACGCCTTTGGACATCAGCGACCGGGAGGCGCCCCGACTCATCGCCCACCGCACCTGGTCCCCGCCCTACGGCGGCGGCACCCACACGGCCCTGCCGCTACCCGGCCGGGAGCTGCTCGTGGTCGCCGACGAGGCGGTCGCCGACCGGCTCGCCGACGGCACGAAACACGTGTGGATGTTCGACATCCGGGAGCCCGCGAACCCGGTCAGCATCGCCACCTTCCCGCAGCCGGCCGAGGAGGACTACGGCACCAAGGGCGGGCACTTCGGCCCGCACAACCTGCATGAGAACCGGCCCGGCACCTTCGTGTCGGAGTACCTCGTCTTCGCCACCCACCAGAACGCGGGCCTGCGGGCGGTCGACATCACCGACCCCTACCGGCCGCTGGAGGTCGGGGCGTTCGTGCCCGGAGCGCCCGGCTGTTTGGTCGACCCTCGCCCCGGCCGCCCCCGGGTCGTGCAGACCGCCGACGTGACGGTCACCGACACCGGGCTGGTCTTCCTCACCGACTACAACGCCGGTCTGTACGTCGCCCAGTACGAAGGGATCTGAGCCGTGCGCGCCATCACGCAGCACACCTTCGGCGGGCCGGAGGTGCTCACCCTCGTCGAGCGTCCCGTCCTCGGACCGGGTCGTGCCGAGGCACTCGTCCGGGTCCGGGCGGCCGGGGTGAACCCGGTCGACTGGCAGACCCGGGCGGGTGGGGGAGTGGCCGCGCGGCTGGGCCCGCCGCCGTTCACCGTCGGCTGGGACCTGGCCCTGGTGCCCGCCCGGCTCGGCCTCGTCCACGCCGCCGCCCTGCCCCTGGCCGGACTCACCGCGTGGACCGCGCTGACCGCCAAGGCGGCCGTGCGCGCGGGGGACCGCGTCCTGATCCACGCCGCGGCCGGGGGAGTGGGACACCTCGCCGTGCAGATCGCCAAGTCGCTCGGCGCCCATGTCACCGGCACCGCCCGCGCGGAGAAGCACGACGTCGTCAAGGGCCTCGGGGCGGACGAGGTCGTCGATCACCGGACCACGCCGGTCGAGACGCTCACCGGTGGCTTCGACGCGATCCTCGAACTGGGCGGAGGAGACAACGCCGCCCGGTCCCTGCGGCTGCTGCGCCCCGGAGGCGTCCTCGTCGACATCGCCCACCACGCCCCGCGCGGCCTCGGCCGCGGCACCGGGCTGCGGGTGGCGACCATGCTCGTGAAGCCGGACCGCACCGCCCTGCAGGAAGTGGCCCGGCTGGCGGCGACCGGACACCTCGCCCCCGTGCTCGACCGCACCTACCCGCTGTCCGACGCCGCCACCGTGCACCGGCGGGGAGAGCGGCGCACCACCACCGGGAAGCTCGTGCTCACGGCCGAATGACCGTGCGGCACACGTCAGTCGGTCGACAGATCACCCGAAGCCGTGCCGCCGCAAGGATGGCCGGTGCAAGCCACTGAAAGGAACAGTCATGTCCACCCCCTACGACCTCATCGCGACGGTACCGTCGTTCACCGTCACCAGCGCCGACTTCGCCGACGGCGACGTCCTTCCCCTCGCCCAGGCCAGCGGCATCTTCGGAGCCGGCGGCGAGGACGTCTCCCCGCAGCTCGCCTGGTCCGGGTTCCCGGCGGAGACCAAGAGCTTCGTCGTCACCGTCTACGACCCCACCGCGCCGACGGGCAGCGGCTTCTGGCACTGGGCCGTCGCCGACATCCCGGCGACGGTGACCGAGCTGCCGGCCGGCGCCGGTGACGACCCGGCCGAGGGCCTGCCGGAGAAGGCGTGGCAGCTCGCCAACGACGCCGGGCTCAAGCGCTACCTGGGTGCCGCGCCGCCGGCCGGCCACGGCGAGCACGTCTACTACATCGCCGTGCACGCCGTGGACGTCGAGACCCTCGGACTTGACCGGGGCGCCACGCCGGCCTTCCTCGGCTTCAACCTCTCGGGCCACACCCTGGCCCGCGCCATCATCACCGCGCGCTTCTCCGCGAGCTGAGCCCGGCGGGCGCCGTCCCCCGCGCGGGCGGCGCCCGGTGGGCCGGCCTTCAGGAGGTCCGGGGCCGCAGACCCAGCCGCCGCGCCACGTGCCGGGGCATCAGGGCCGCGTGTTCCTCCAGCATGTCCAGGAAGGAGGCGGCGACGGAGTCCGGGCTGGTGCGGGTGTATCCGGTCAGGACCCGGGTGACCGGCGGGTCCGGACGCAGCACTGCCTCCGGGAAGTGGCGGGGGACGCTGCTGGCCGGCACCAGCGTGGGCCCCAGACCGCCGGCGGCGTACCCGACGGCGGCCGCCGCCTGTTCGGTGCGGACCGCGGCATGGGGCCGGAAGCCCGCCCGCGCGCAGGCGTCGTCGAGGAACCGCGCGAGCCCGCTGTCCGGGGTGAAGTGCACCCACGCCCGGTCGGCGAGGTCCGCCAGCCGTACGCGCGCCGCGGTCCCTGGACCGGTCAGGGGGTCGTCGGCGGCGGTGACCACCACGAACTCCTCGGTGCCGAGATGCCGGGCGGTGCCCTCCCACCGGTCGGGCAGCGGACCCACGGCGAGATCGGCGACGCCGGCCACCATGGCCTGGGCCAGCTCGTCCGAGCTCCGGTACTCGAACAGGCGGACCCGGACGCCCGGGTGCCGCTTGCGCCAGAGGCCGAGGACGGCGGGCAGCACGCCGGCGCTGACGGAGTACAGCGTGGCCAGATGGAGTTCGCCCGTGGACACACCCGCCGCGCGGCGTGCGGAGAGCGTGGCCCGGCCGGCCTCGGCGAGGGCGGCGCGGGCGTGCGGGAGCATGGACCGTCCGGCGGACGTCAGCCGCACCCCGCGGGGCAGACGTTCCAGCAGGGGGCCGCCGACCTCCCGTTCCAGAGCCAGGAACTGGTGGGAGAGCCCCGGCTGCGTCACGTTCAGCCGCTCTGCGGCCCGCGTGAACGAGCCAGCGTCCACGATCGCCACCAGATACTCTAGTTGTCGCAAAGTCGCCATGTGTTCAGCATATGGGTCGCATGAAAAACATGTCTTGGACTTATGAGTTGGGGACGGCACAGGATCGTGGGCGCCGCGCACACCCGCGCTCACCGGATCGTCGAAGGGTTGCCATGTCCGAGTACCGAAACGATGCCATCGTCACCGTGGGCAACATCGCGCTCTCCTTCCACCGGGCGGCCGCCGCGGTCACCTGCCGCATACTGGAGAAGCACGGCCATCAGGTGCACAGTGTCGAGGCACCGCACGAGCGCATGTTTCGCCTCCAGGAAGAAGACGCGGTGGACGTCCTGGTGTCGGCCTGGCTGCCGTCCAGCCATGACATCTACCTCTCCCGGTACACCGACCGCGTCCGCGTACTGACGCCGCACTACGAGCCGTACTGTGTCTGGGCGGTACCGCCGTACGTGCCCGAGGAGGCGGTCGGCGAGGTGGCGGACCTGCTCCGGCCCGAGGTGGCGGAACGGATGACGACCACCATCCAGGGCATCAACCCGGGGGCCGGCATCAGCCGCTTCTCCGCCCGGATGGTCCGCGAGTACGGCCTGGACCGGGCGGGATACGGGTTCATGCCGGGCACCGAGATCGACTTCGTCGCCCGTGTCGACCGGGGTGTCGCCGACCGGGAGTGGTTCGTCGTCCCGCTGTGGCGGCCCCAGTACCTGAACCGGCTGCACGGACTGCGGACCCTCGCCGAACCGAAGGGGCTGCTCGGCACCGTCGACGGCGCCGCCCCCGTCGTCACGCACGAGGCGCTGGACCGGATCGACCCCGCCGCCGTCGCCGAGCTGGACGCCCTGCACCTGAGCAACGAGGGCGTGGAGGAGATCGACAGCCTCATCAACGTGGACGGTCTCACCCCCCTGGAGGCGGCCGACCGCTTCCTCGCCGCACGGCGTTGACGAGCGACCCCGACCCGCAGGATTCCAAGACACGTGTGTGAGAGGCGTGCACTGCTCAACCCTCTGGGAGCGGCTGCCTCGACTCCGGCCCTCGCGGCGGGAGCAGCGATCAGTGCGTCCGGCTCCGTCTCGGCCGCCGACTCCCGGCTGGGTGACGCTCCGTTCGCAGGGCAACAACCATTCTTTCATCATGTGGGGCACCGTGAACCGGCACCCAGGACAACGACCTGGCCCCCGCGGGCGCCTGTCGCACGTCGGGCGCCCCGGCCACCACCGTGTCGATGAAGGTCTATGGCGTGCACAACACCAACTCCGACATCGGTGCTGCCGGCGGCCCCGGGTAGGTCGAGGGAGCAGGCGTTCGGCGTTCTCCATCCACAGGTGAGAGCCGCCGTTCCGTGTGCCTCGGCCCCTCCCCGTGACTGCTCACGCGGACCGTAAGTCAATCGACGGATCGCCACCGGACGGCCCGCCGAAAGGATGGGCGGGCAACGCTCGGCCGGCCGGCGACCACCGGAGGCCGGGTACACACATCGCGAGGAGTCCACCATGAGCATCATCTCCAGTCCACTGCCGGACGCGGAGCGCGCAGTGACCGGAACGGCCCTTCAAGGCATCCTGGTCGACCTGCTCGACCTCTCCCTGGTGGCCAAGCAGGCCCACTGGAACCTCTACGGACCGCGCTTCCGCACCATCCACCAGCAACTGGACGAGGTGGTCACCACCGCACGCGACTACGCGGACCAGGTGGCCGAGCGGGCCGCGGCCCTGGGCATCAGCCCGGACGGGCGGGCCGCGACCGTCGCGGCCGGCAGTGGGCTCCCGGGCTTTCAGCAGGGGTGGATCACCGACGACGACGCGGTAGAGGCACTGGTCCGTTCCTTCGCCGTTCTCATCGACCGTCTGCGTGCGCGGATCGAGGCCACGGGGACGGCCGACCCAGTCACCCAGGACCTGCTGATCGGGCTCACGGCCGAGATCGAGAAGCAGAGCTGGATGTTCCAGGCGGAGAACCGAGGCTGAACCGGCGGCACGAGCTGCCCGAGGAGAGGAATCATGAAGAACCCCGAGATCCTGCACCGGATCAGCGAAATGGCGGACGAGGAGCGCAGGTTGCGCGACTCCTTCGCCACCCGCGGCTTCGGAGGACCGGCAGAGCGGAGCCGACTGGGCGAGCTGGAGCGCGAGTTGGACCAGTGCTGGGACCTGCTGCGGCAGCGCAGGGCCAAGACGGAGTTCGGGCAGGACCCCGACGAGGCCCACACCCGGCCCCAGTCCGTGATCGAGGGATACGAGTCCTGAGCACCGGGCACACCTGCGTCCCGGCCCACCGACACCACCCAGGAGCCACTGTGAACATGCCCCCCAGGGGCAGGCATCCCTCATCGACCGGTCATACCGCGGCCCCCACACCTGCGAGCGGCAATCCGCTGCGTGACCCCGCCGACCGACGGCTCCCGCGTATCGCGGGGCCGTCGGGCCTGGTCATCTTCGGTGTGACGGGCGACCTGTCCCGCAAGAAGCTGATGCCGGCCGTGTACGACCTCGCCAACCGGGGCCTGCTGCCGCCGGGCTTCTCGCTGGTGGGGTTCGCCCGCCGGGAGTGGGCGAACGAGGACTTCGCCCAGGAGGTCCACGACGCGGTCAAGGAGCACGCCCGCACCCCCTTCCGCGAGGAGGTCTGGCAGCAGCTCGTCCAGGGCATGCGCTTCGTGCAGGGCACGTTCGACGACGACGAGTCGTTCGAGCGGCTGCGCTCCACGATCGAGGAGCTGGACAAGGCGCAGGGCACGGGCGGGAACTTCGCCTTCTACCTGTCGGTGCCGCCGCGTTCCTTCCCGGTGGTCATCCAGCAGCTGAAGAAGCACGGGCTGGCCGACCAGAGGGACGGTTCCTGGCGCCGTGCGGTGATCGAGAAGCCGTTCGGGCACGACTTGAAGTCGGCCGAGGAACTGAACGCGATCGTCCACGAGGTCTTCGCCCCGGACCAGGTCTTCCGCATCGACCACTACCTGGGCAAGGAGACGGTCCAGAACATCCTGGCGCTGCGCTTCGCCAACACGATGTTCGAGCCGATATGGAACCGGTCGTTCGTCGACCACGTGCAGATCACCATGGCCGAGGACATCGGCATCGGCGGCCGGGCCGGTTACTACGACGGCATCGGCGCCGCCCGTGACGTCATCCAGAACCACCTCCTCCAGCTCATGGCGCTCACCGCGATGGAGGAACCGGCCTCCTTCGGCGCGGACGCGCTGGCGGCGGAGAAGACCAAGGTGCTCGGTGCCGTGCGGCTGCCGAAGGACCTGGGCCGGGACACCGTGCGCGGGCAGTACGCGGCCGGCTGGCAGGGCGGCGCGAAGGCGGTCGGGTACCTGGAGGAGGACGGCATCGACGCCTCCTCGAAGACCGACACCTACGCCGCGATCAAGCTGGGCATCGACAACCGCCGCTGGGCGGGCGTCCCCTTCTACCTGCGCACCGGCAAGCGGCTGGGCCGCCGGGTCACCGAGATCGCGGTGGTCTTCCAGCGGGCTCCGCACTCCCCCTTCGACACGACGGCCACCGAGGAGCTCGGCTCCAACGCGATCGTCATCCGCGTCCAGCCGGACGAGGGCGTCACGGTCCGGTTCGGCTCCAAGGTGCCGGGCACGTCGATGGAGATCCGGGACGTGTCGATGGACTTCGCCTACGGCGAGTCGTTCACCGAGTCCAGCCCGGAGGCGTACGAGCGCCTGATCCTGGACGTCCTGCTCGGCGACTCCAACCTCTTCCCGCGCACGGAGGAGGTCGAGCTGTCCTGGAAGATCCTCGACCCGATCGAGGAGTACTGGGACACCAACGGCAGGCCGGCCCAGTACCCGGCCGGGACGTGGGGACCCGTCGAGGCGGACGAAATGCTCGAGCGAGACGGACGGAGCTGGCGCCGGCCATGAAGACAGACCTCACGGACACCACGGCCAGCAAGATCAACAAGGCGCTGGTGAAGGCCCGCCGGGCCATCGGCACACCGGCCGTCGGCATGGTGCTCACGCTGGTCATCGTCACGGACGAGGAGAACGCCTACGACGCGCTGAAGGCGGCCGGCGACGCCTCCCGCGAGCACCCCTCGCGCACGCTGGTCGTCATCAGACGACAAGCCCGGGGGACCCATGACTGCCCACGTCCCCGCCTGGACGCGGAAGTCCGCCTCGGCGCGGAGGCCGGCACCGGTGAGACGGTCGTGCTGCGCATGTACGGCGACGTCGCGCAGCACGCCGAATCGGTCGTCCTGCCGCTGCTGCTCCCCGACGCGCCGGTGGTCGTGTGGTGGCCGGTCAACGCCCCGGACAACCCCTCCAAGGACCCACTGGGCGCGCTCGCGCAGCGCCGGATCACCGACCTGTACGCGGTCGAGAACCCGATGGAGACCCTGAGCAAGCGGGTGAACGCTTACGCCCTCGGTGACACCGACCTCGCCTGGACCCGGCTGACGCTGTGGCGCTCGACGCTGGCCGCCGCCTTGGACCAAGCACGGATGAGGGTCACCTCGGCGACCGTGGAGGCCGAGGCTGGCAACCCGGCCGCCGAGCTGCTGGCCCGCTGGCTGGAGGCCCGGTTGCACGTCAGCGTGGAGCGTGCGGTCAGCGACGGTCCGGCCGTCACCGCCGTACGGCTGGACACCGCCGCAGGCGAGATCGTCGTCGACCGGCCCGAGGGTCCGGTGGCCACGCTGACGCTCCCTGACCAGCCGCCGCGCACGCTGGCGCTGAAGGTCCGCTCCACCGCAGAACTCATCGCCGAGGAACTCAGGCGCCTCGACGCGGACGAGATGTACGCCGTCGCCCTGCGCGGCGAAGGCACCGAGGAGACCCCCGTTCATGTCTGACGCCCCCGAGCTCACCCGCCGCCCCGAGTGGACGGCCCTGGAGGACCACCGCGCCGAGGCTCCGCTTCGGCCGGACCTGCGTGAGCTGTTCGACGCCGATCCCTCGCGCGCGGAACGCTACGTCGTGCGCGTCGGGGACCTGCACATCGACTACTCCAAGCACCTCGTCACCGACGAGACCCTGGCCATGCTCCAGGAACTGGCCACCGCGACCGGTGTCTTCGACCTGCGTGATGCCATGTTCCGCGGTGAGCGGATCAACGTCACAGAAGACCGGGCCGTGCTGCACACCGCGCTGCGCGCCCCGCGGGACGCGGTGGTTGAGGTCGACGGGGAGAACGTCGTCCCGGCCGTGCACGCCGTGCTCGACAAGATGGCCGACTTCGCCGACCGGGTCCGCTCCGGAGAGTGGACGGGCCACACCGGCAAGCGCATCCGCAACGTCGTCAACATCGGCATCGGCGGCTCCGACCTCGGTCCCGCCATGGCCTACGAGGCGCTGCGCGCCTTCACCGACCGCGACCTGACCGTCCGCTTCGTCTCCAACATCGACGGCGCCGACCTGCACGAGGCCACCTGTGACCTTGACCCGGCCGAGACGCTGTTCATCGTTGCGTCCAAGACGTTTACCACGATCGAGACGATCACCAACGCCACCTCCGCCCGCGCCTGGCTGCTCGACGCACTCAAGGACGACACATCGGTCGCCAAGCACTTCGTGGCGCTGTCGACCGACACCGAGAAGGTCGCCGGCTTCGGCGTCGACACGGCCAACATGTTCGGTTTCTGGGACTGGGTCGGCGGACGCTACTCCTTCGACTCCGCGATCGGTCTGTCCCTGATGATCGCCGTCGGCCCGGACGCCTTCCGGGAGTTGCTCGACGGCTTCCGTATCGTCGACGACCACTTCCGCACGGCGCCCGCCGAGGCCAACGCCCCGCTGCTGATGGGCCTGCTCGGAGTCTGGTACGGCAACTTCATGGACGCCCAGTCGCAGGCCGTCCTGCCCTACTCCCACTACCTGTCGAAGTTCACCGCCTACCTCCAGCAATTGGACATGGAGTCCAACGGCAAGTCCGTTACCCGGGACGGGCAACGAGTGCGGTGGCAGACGGGTCCGGTGGTGTGGGGCACGCCCGGCACCAACGGGCAGCACGCCTACTACCAGTTGATCCACCAGGGTACGAAGCTGATCCCGGCGGACTTCATCGGCTTCGCCCGCCCGGTCGCCAAGCTGGACGAGCGGCTCAAGGCCCAGCACGACCTGCTGATGGCCAACTTCTTCGCCCAGACCCAGGCCCTGGCCTTCGGTAAGACCCCCGACGAGGTCCGCGCCGAAGGCGGTGCCAAGGAGCTGGTACTGCACAAGACCTTCCGAGGCAACCACCCCACCACCACGATCCTGGCGACTGAGCTGAACCCGTCGGTGCTGGGCCAGCTGATCGCGCTCTACGAGCACAAGGTGTTCGTGCAGGGCGCCGTGTGGAACATCGACTCCTTCGACCAGTGGGGCGTCGAACTCGGCAAGGTCCTCGCCAAGCGCGTCGAACCCGCCCTCACCACCGGCGCCGATGTCCCCGGCCTCGACCCGTCCACTGCCGCGCTGGTGGCCGCCTACCGCGAGCTGAAGGAAGATCACTGACATGGAACTAGGCATTGTCGGCCTCGGCAAGATGGGCGGCAACATGCGCGAGCGGATCCGCCGCGCGGGCCACACCGTCCTTGGATACGACCGCAACCCGGACCTCGCCGATGTCCACAGCCTGCGGGAGCTTGTGGACAAGCTCAGCGGCCCCCGTGTGGTGTGGGTGATGGTTCCGGCGGGCGGGCCGACCCAGTCCACGATCGACGAGCTCGCCGAGCTGCTCGAGCCGGGGGACGTGGTGGTGGACGGCGGGAACTCCCGCTGGACGGACGACGAGAAGCACGCCGAGGAGCTGGCGGCCAAGGGCATTGGCTTCGTCGACTGCGGTGTCTCGGGCGGCGTGTGGGGCCTGGAGAACGGCTATGCGCTGATGTACGGCGGGCACGCCGAGAACGTCGCCAAGGTGCAGCCGGCGTTCGACGCCCTCAAGCCGGAGGGCGACTTCGGCTCGGTGCACGCGGGCAAGGTCGGCGCGGGCCACTTCGCGAAGATGGTCCACAACGGCATCGAGTACGCCATGATGCAGGCATACGCCGAGGGCTGGGAGCTGCTGGAGAAGGTCGACTCGGTGACCGACGTCCGGGAGGTGTTCCGCTCCTGGCAGGAGGGCACCGTCATCCGCTCCTGGCTGCTCGACCTCGCGGTCAACGCCCTGGACGAGGACGAGCACCTGGACGGGCTCCGGGGTTTTGCACAGGACTCCGGTGAGGGACGCTGGACTGTGGAGGCCGCCATTGACAACGCGGTCCCGCTGCCGGCGATTACCGCCTCGCTGTTCGCGCGGTTCGCCTCCCGTCAGGAGGACTCGCCGCAGATGAAGATCATCGCGGCACTGCGGAACCAGTTCGGCGGGCACGCCGTCGAACAGGCCGGGTGAGTGACGGTGGGAGAGCTGCTGCTGATCCGGCACGGTGAGACCGAGTGGACGCGCTCGCGCAGGCACACCAGCTTCACCGACGTCCCCCTCACCGCGGCGGGTGAGGCGCAGGCGCGTGCGCTGGAGCCGCTGCTGGCTGGTCACCGGATCGGCGAGGTGCTGGTGAGTCCGGCACGGCGTGCCGTGCGCACCGCGTTGCTGGCGGGTCTGACACGGCTGACGGAAGACACCGACCTCCGCGAGTGGGACTACGGCGGCTACGAGGGCGTCACCACCGTGGACATCCACCGCAGTCGTCCCGGCTGGAGCCTGTGGACCGACGGTGTGCCGCAGTCCTCGGACGGCCGTCAAGGGGAAGGCCCCGACGCGGTCGCCGCGCGTGCCGACCGGGTGCTCGCTCGGGTGGAGCCGTGGCTGGCCGCCCCGGACGCGCAGGACGTGGTCCTCGTCGCCCACGCCCACTTCCTGCGAGTCCTCACCGCCCGGTACCTCGGTCTCCCGGCCTCCGCGGGCAGTCTGTTCGTCCTGGGGACCGGATCGCTGTCCAGACTCGGCAGGGAACACGGAAGAGCCGCGCTCATGGCGTGGAACACCACGGGCACGGCCGTACCCCAGGCCGTGGGCTGACCGGCGAGGGTCAGACGGTCCGAAGGGGCGGCCGCGAGCCCACGGCTCGCGGCCGCCCCTTCGGGCTGCTGGCGTTAGTCCGTCCAGGTGGTGAAGAGGGCGTTCAGTCCCTCGGCCATGGTCGGATGGGCGATGAGGCCGTCGCGCAGCGCAGTGTACGGCAGCCCGGCCCACATGGCCGTCTGCACCACGGTCAGGACCTCGGAGGACTCCGGACCGAGCAGCGCCACGCCGAGGATCTCCTCGGTGTCGCGGTCCACGACCGCCTTCCACAGGCCCCGGGTGTCGCGCAGGGTCCGGGACCGGGGAATGGCCTTGACCGGCAGCTTCGCGACCCGTATGTTCCG
Source organism: Streptomyces sp. 12E (assembly GCF_055633275.1). NCBI lineage: Bacteria > Bacillati > Actinomycetota > Actinomycetes > Kitasatosporales > Streptomycetaceae > Streptomyces > Streptomyces sp. 12E. The sequence goes on from NZ_JBVNCJ010000001.1 coordinate 6,996,053, forward strand.
GCCGGTGGCGCGGGCCTGGGCCTCCGTGAGGCCCACGCGGGCCAGCTCCGGATCGGTGAACAGGTTCCAGGGGATCAGCCGCCGTGAGGTGCTGCGGGTGCCGCCGGCGATGTTCTCCTTCACGACGCGGTAGTCGTCGAGGGAGACGTGGGTGAACTGCGGGCTGCCCGCCACGTCCCCCACGGCCCAAGTGTGCGGCGCGTCGGTGGCCAGCCGGTCGTCCACCCGGATGAAACCGCGTGCGTCGGTGCGTACGCCCGCCGCGTCCAGTCCCAGCCCGGCGGTGACCGGGTCACGGCCGGTTGCCGCCAGAATGTCGTCCGCGACCAGGGACCGGCCGTCGTCCAGGAGCAGCCGTAGGCCGTCCTCCTCGCGGACGACCTCCTTGACGGTGACACCCCTGACCATCTCCACGCCGTCCTCGCGCAGGTACTCGGCGAGCACCTCTGTGATGTCCGGATCCTCCTGGGGGAGCAGGGTGAGGTTGCGGTCGAGCACGGTCACCCGACTGCCGAAAGCGGCGAACATCTGCGCGAACTCTAGACCAACGTAACCGCCGCCGATCACCACCAGCCGTTCCGGTATGCGGTCGAGCTGCTGGATCGTCTCGCTGTTCAGCGCTCCGGCCTCGGCCAGGCCGGGGACTGGTGGCAGGTGTGGCACGGTCCCGGTGTTGATCACGACGTCCGCGCCCCGCACGAAGCGGCGCCCGCCGTCGTTCAGGCGGACCTCTACCGTCCGCTCTGCGACGAAGCGGGCCTCCCCCAGAACGAGGTCCATTCCGCTGTCGAGGAACTGGCGGTGGTTGAGGTCGACCATCTCCGAGACCACGCCCTCCTTGTGGGAGCGCAGGAGCCGCAGGTCGACCTCCAGCTTGCCCAGGTTCAGCCCCAGCGACTCGGCCGTGGCCGCGCGGCGGGCCAGTCGGGCGCTGGTGACCAGGGCCTTGGTCGGGATGCACGCCACATTGATGCAGGTGCCGCCGATCATGCCGCGTTCGACCATGACCACCTTGCGGCCGGCCCGGGCGGTGTCCATGGCCAGCGTCTTGCCGGCCTTGCCCCCGCCCACCACCAGCAGGTCGACGTCCTCCACGACGTCCTCGGTACCGATCATCGGCGTGCACTCCCTCAGAGGTGTTACGAACGGACAGTGGACGGCTCTCCCGGTGGTTCCGGTCGACGGCCGTCAGGTCCCAGCGTCACCCCGACGCCGCCTGCCGCGCATCGGTCACATGACTCGTCTCCCCTGGTCTGCCGAGGAGCGGCGGCGTTGAGTCATCCGACCGATGCGGGCCCCCGGTCCGGCGCCCTACGTTGGCCCGGCCGCCGGAGTTCCGCATGCGGCGGGCGGTACGGGAGCAACGAGCGGAGGCCGTCATGACCATGCACCCGAGGGGCGCGACGACCGGCGGGCCGGCCGGGGAACCGGGAGCCGTCGGACCCAGCGTCCGTTTCACCGTCCTCGGCCCGGTACGGGTATGGGCGGAGGGTGTAGAACTGCCCACCGGGCCACGGCAGCAACGGCTCGTCCTGGCGGCGCTGCTGGCACGGGCCGGACGCCCGGTGTCCCTGGAGGAACTCGTCGCTCTGCTCTGGGAGGAGGATCCGCCCGCCAGCGCGGCCAATGCCGTGCACCGGTACGTCGGTGCGCTGCGCCGCCTGCTCGAACCGGGGCTCCCGGCCCGTGCGCCGGGCCGGTGGTTGGTCCGCCGGGCCGGCGGTTATCTGCTGCGGGTCGGTCCGGACGAACTGGACTTGCTGGCCTTCCGGCACCTGGTGCGGCGGGCCCGTGCGGCCGCGGACGCCGACGAGGCGGTGGACCTGTTCGTCGCGGCGTTGGAGCAGTGGCGGGGCCGGTGCGCGGCGGACGTCGTGACCGCGGACCCGGTGCCGCGGGTCTTCTCCTCGGTGGATCACGAGTACGTCGCCGCCGTGTCGGCGGCTGCGACCGTCGCCCTGGGCTGCGACCGGCCCGGAGCCGTCCTCCTGGCGGCACGCCAGGCGGTGGAACGGCAGCCGTTCAATGAGCAAGTGCTGGCCCGGACGATGCTCCTGCTCACCGCCGACGGCAAACAGGCCGAGGCGCTCACGCTCTACCACCGCTTCCGCGCCGACCTGAAGGAGGCGCTGGGACTGTCACCGGGAAGGGACGTGCGCGCCGCCTACGACCGGATCCTGCGCGAACCCCGGGAGCCAGGGCCACCGGCTGCGAACGCCGGCCCGGTGACTCCCGCCGCCACCCTCCGGCAGGTCCGTCCGGAAGCGCCGGTACCGCACCATCCGGCGCTCGCCCAACTCCCCGCTGACCTGCCCTGTTTCACGGGACGTACCGAACTCCTGGAGCAGGCGGCGCGCTTCGCGGCGGCCGACGACGGCGCGCTGCGCGTGCTGGCCGTGGACGGCATCGCCGGCGTCGGCAAGACCGCTCTCGCCGTCCACCTGGCGCACCGGATCGCCGCCCGCTTCCCGGACGGCCAGCTCTTCGCCGACCTCGGCGGGTTCGCTTCGGCCGACGGCCCGGCCGAAGCGGGCGAGGTACTGACCGGCTTCCTCGCGGCACTGGGGGTAGACCGCACCCGTGTCCCCGCTCGGACGGACGCCAGGGCCGCGCTGTTCCGCAGCGTGCTGGCCACCCGAAGGGTCCTGGTGGTGCTCGACAACGCCCACGACGCGGACCAGGTAAGGCCGTTGCTGCCCGGCTCGGCCCGGTGCGCGGTCCTGATCACGAGCCGTCGCAGGCTCACGGACCTCGCCACCATGAACGGCGCCCGGCTGATGTCGCTGGACGTTCCCTCCGCACAGGAGGCGGCCGACTGCTTCGTCCAACGGGTGGGCACCGGAGGCCCCGTCACGGACGCCGCAGCAATCTCCGACATCGTCGAGCGCTGCGGCCGGCTGCCGCTGGCCCTGGGCATCGTGGCCGCCAGGGCGACGGCCTACCCGGACGTGCCGCTGCGGCGGATCGCCGACGAACTGGCGGCGGCCGGGGAGAACCTCGAAGCGTTCAGCGACAACGACCGGGACAATCCGGTCCGCGCCGCCTTCTCCTGGTCGTACCGCCCCCTGGGATCCGACGCGGCCCGGCTGTTCCGCGCTCTGCCACGGCACGGGCGGGGGAGGCTGAGCACCGCGGAGCTGACGCGTCTCGTTCCCGTGCCGGCCCATGTGGCCGCCGAGGCCGTCGCCGCACTGGTGCGTGCCCGGCTGCTGACGCCTGTACGGCCGGACCGGTACGACGTGCATCCGCTGGTCCTGGCGTACGCGGCGGAGCTGGCCCGCGAGAGCCGGCGGCGGACGGGCGCCGCCCGGACCGCACGGGCCGGTGCCGGACGCGTCGTGATCCCATCCGCCGGACGGCGTGCGCGCTCCGGCCGCGCCCCGGCGGCGCTGCCGCGGGTCAGGCCGGCGCTTCGCTGACTGCTGCTGCCGCGACGCTACGGCTGCGGGCGTCACCGCCGTACCGCTGCGCCTGCCGATTCGACCGAACCCGTGGCTGTCCGCAACGGACGGTGGGCGCAGTACCACGGTGGTGCCTGGTGCCGGCCTGCCCCACGGTGACTGGACCTGCCGGGCCGTGCGTGCACCGGGCGCCCGGGGAACACGTGTGGGTGAAGAGTGTGCCGCACGCCGGTGCCGGAGTGTCAGGCGCGCAGGGCGTCCAGGGCGATGGCGACCTCGTCGGCGACGGAGGACTGGTCCCCGACCACCTTAGCCCGCAGCGTAGCGCCCTCCAGGAGGTCGAGCAGGAAGACCGCGAGAGCGGCGGGCGACCGGTCCGCCGTGATCTCCCCAGTGGCCTGCCCTTCGGCGATCGTCCCCGTCATCGCCTCCGTCCAGCTGTCCAGGGCCTCGCGCACGCTCTCCCGTACGCGCCGCCCCGCGGTGGCACCGTCGCCGGCGAGGGTGCCGAGGAGGCATCCGAACTCCACGCCCGAGGCGCGGACGCGGTCGATCTGTCCGGTGAGGTGCCGGTGCAGCCGCTCCAGGGCGGGGCCTTCGTCGCTCAGAGTGGAGAAGTCGGTGGCCCTCGCGTATCGTGCCACGATCTCCGCGGCCAGGTCCTGCTTGCCGGTGAAGTGGTTGTAGAACGACCCCTTGGGCACACCCGCCGCCTCGGTGATGTCCCGCACGCTGGCCGCGTTGAAGCCCTTGCGGCGGAACACGTCCTCGGCGTGCTCGATCAGTTGTTCCCGCACGCTCACACGTGGCATGTCAGCCTCCTTGGACGAGGTGCGGGCTGCCCGCCCGGCGCGCCCGCCGGGCGAGGGAGAGAGCGGCTGTCGCGGCGAGCAGGGCGACGGCGGCGCCGTAGGCGACCACCGTGGTGGGCAACGGAATGAAGTCGGTCGCGAGACCGGCCAGTAGGACCGGTACCCCGTAGGCGGTGTACGCGATGAGGTAGACCGCGGCGAAGAGGCCGCCGCGGTGGGCGTTGCCGGCGGTGGGGCCGAGGATGCGCAGAGAGGAGCCGAACGCCGCGCCCTGTCCCGAACCGCCCGTGAGGGCACCGGCGATGACGAGCGGGAGGCTGGACGCCGCGACGCCGGCGCCCGCCAGTACGGCGCCCGTGAGGAGCAGCATCGCGCCTGCGCGGGTGGCCGCCGTGGCCGGCATACGGCCGAAGGCGATGCCCGCGACGGCCGCGGCCATGGGCTGCAGCGCGACGATCACGCCGTTCACCGCCCCGCTGTGGATGCCGAAGACCTGGCTGTCGAAGGAGGGCGCCAACCCCAGGAAGAGGCCGGAGAACATCCAGCCGGCCGCGACGAGCGGCGCCAGCGACCAGAACCAGCCGCGGGCCGGCCGGACGACGTTGATCTGTGGACGCAGGGAGGCCAGGGCACCTGGACGGCGATCCGCTGTCTCAGGAACGGTGAGCACCGAGACGATGCCGTAGAGCAGGACGAGGGTGAGGCCAAGGAAGACGACCGCGGTGGGGTGGTCGGTGAACTCCACCGCCAAACCTGCGAAGAGCGCCCCCAGGGCGAGACCGCCGACCGGGGCAGCGCTGGTCAGCACGGTCATCAGGGGCAGTCGGTGAGGGCTGGCGAGTTCGATGATCGCGGCGGTGAAGGTGCTCGTGGCCGCGCCGGTCGCCATGCCCTGGACGGCGCGGGCCGCGATGATCCAGCCGATACCGTCGGCGGCGAGGAACAGCCCACTGGTCACCAGCAGCAGAAGCATGGCGACGACCAGCACCGGACGGCGGCCGATGTGATCGGAGGCCGATCCGGCGACCAGCAGGGTGGCCAGGAGGGTTACCGCGTAGACGGTGAAGGCCGCCGTCAACTCCCAGTCGGAGAAACCCCACTGGCGTTGGTAGAGCACGAAGAGGGGACTGCCGGCCCCCGCTCCGAAGGCGACGGCGACAGAGGCGGCCACGACGCCCCACGTCGACAGAGGGCTGCCCCGACCGTCGGGCCCCTCGGATGCGGAGGTGCGCGGTCCGACCGGTGCCGGCCGAGGTGTCATGGGCGTCACTGCAGGGAGCTTCACGGCGTCTCCTCGCGGTCGTCGTTCCGGAAGGGAACGGGTGGTGGCCTGCCGCGGTCGGCAGGCCACCACCCGGGGTCAGGCGGCGACGGAGAGGGCGCGGCGGCCGGCGCTGATCGTCGCGGCGTGACGGGCCACCCGCGCGCCCAGGTACTCGGCGGTGGCGATGTCCGCGGCGTGGACGGTGTCGGTTCCGCCGTCCATCGGGGTCTGGGCACCGGCCCCGGCCCAGAAGCCGAGACGGTTCAGGTCGTTCTCCGATGCGGTGGTGCTGTTCCAGCCGGGGGCCAGGCCCAGGCTGACCCAGAGCATCTGGTGCTGGGCCGCCAGGGCGGCGAAGAAGGCCAGGGTGTTGCTCTTGTCGCCGCTCTTGGACGCGGAGTTGGTGAAGCCGGCGGCGAGCTTGTCAGCCCAGCGTCCTTCGATGAACCGACGGCTGGTGGCCTCGGCGAAGGCGTGGAAGCCGGCCGAGGCGCCGCCCATGTACGTGGGGGAGCCGAAGATGATCGCGTCCGCGTCGTCCAGCTGCTGCCACTGCTCCTCGCTGATGTCGTCGACGTTCACGAAGGCCACGTCGGCCCCGGCTCCGGCGATGCCGCGCCGTACGGCTTCGGCCAGCACCGCGGTGTGTCCGTAGCCGGAGTGGTACGCGACGGCGACGGTGGGGCGGGTCGTCGATGCGGTCATGGTGCAGCTCCTTGAACAGAAAGAGGGTGGGTGAAGAGTTCCGGCCGGTCAGGAGCGGTGGCGCACCACCGCCCCTTCAATATGACCGGTCGTCTTAGAATGGTCAAGTGGCCAAGCGAGGCAGAACGGTTTCAGAAACCGGTCAGGGTCACGCCGCCGTCCAGCCCGGCACCTTGAGGATGCCGTCCGGCGGCGCTCCGGCTGACCTGGTGGCCGACCGGGTCAGCCCCGTGCGAAGGGGTGGCTCAGGGCCTCGAAGTCGGCCTGTGACAACTCCAGCGCGGCGGCCGCCACGTTGTCCTCCAGGTGCGCCACCGACGAGGTGCCGGGAATCGGCAGCACGACGGGTGAGCGGCGCAGCAGCCAGGCCAGGGCCGCCTGGGACGGCGAGGCGCCCAGCCGGTCCGCGATCCGGGTGAGCGGGCCGCCCGGACTCGCGAGCTGCCCGGTGGCCAGCGGGAACCAAGGCAGGAAGGCGATGCCGTTCGCCTCCGCGTACCGCACGACCTCCTCGGAGTCGCGTTGCGCCACGTTGTAGAGGTTCTGCACGGAGGCGATGGGGACGATCGCCTGGGCGCGGTCCAGATCCTCGACGCCCACCTCGGAGAGCCCGACATGGGCGACTTTGCCTTCGTCGCGCAACTCCCGCAGGACGCCGATCTGCTCCTCGAAGGGCACGGCGGGGTCGATGCGGTGCAGCTGGAAGAGGGGGATGCGCTCCAGGCCGAGTCGGCGCAGGCTGGACTCCGCCTGCCGCCGTAGGTATTCGGGCCGCCCGTTCGACCGCCACTGGCCGGGACCTGGACGGGTCAGGCCGGCCTTCGTGGCGATCACCAGGTTCTCCGGGTATGGGTAGAGAGCCTTGTGGAGAAGTTCCTCCGCCGCGCCGGGACCGTAGGAGTCGGCCGTGTCGAAGAGCGTCACGCCGAGTTCCACGGCGCGACGCAGCACACGCACGCCCCGCTCCTGGTCGGGGAAAGGACCCCATACACCGGGACCGGTCAGCTGCATGGTGCCGTAACCGAGCCGGTTCACCTCCAGCTCGCCGCCGAGGACGAACGTCCCGGAGGACGTCGCTGAGATGCTGTTCATGGTGGTGCTGCCTTTCTGAGGATCGGGAAACCGGGAAGCGACGGTCAGGAGACCGTCACGTCCTCCAGCCGGACCGACACGACCAGTGGGTCGGGGACCTTGTGTCCCCTCTCGTCCCGGCTGTAGATCATCCGGGTGGTCGGAATGACCAGTCCGGAGACCTCCCGGTGGCCGGAGACGTAGTGGGCCGCGGGCGTGGAGCCGGCGATCTCCACGCTGTAGTCACGCCGTCTGATCAGCCCTGAGCCGTCGACGTACAGGGTCTGTTCGGTGCTGAGCGTGGCGATGCTGTCGGGGAAGACCACGTGCAGGCGGCGGAAGGTCTCGCCCTCCTCGGTCCAGGCGCCGATCTCCTCGGTGCGCACGCCCGGGAAGGTGAGGGAGAGGGGCTCGGCCAGGTAGGTCCACATCGCGCTGCCGGAGAAGTAGGCGAGCTGGAGCCGGCTCCACGGGGTCATCAGGTCGTGGCCCGCGAACGAGGTGCGCGGATCGAGGAGTTCCTCGACGGCCCTGCCGTCGGTGTCCTCCACCGCGACCCGGTCCGCCGTGAACGACGTGTGGTGGCCGTCCTGGAAGAAGGGGTCCTGCCGGACGTACTGGCGGCGTAGCCCGACGGTGACGTCCACATCGTCAAGGGCTCCCGGATGGCCCTTCATCCCCCACAGGGCGCCGCCGAAGAACTGGCGGGCGTGGATCTCGTTCGCCTCCTCCCAGCGGGCGCGGCCTCCGTGGGCGTCGAGGACGGTGCTGAGCAGATCGGACATGGTGATGCTCCTGGTGCGTGTGGGATGGAATCAGCCGAGGAACGCGTTGACGTCCTTGGCCACGTCGTGCGGGTACTGGAACAGCGACGCGTGTGCTGCGTCCGGGTAGATGCGGATGCGCGCGTCCGGTATGAGACCGGCCATTAGGTGGCTGGCCTTCGTCGGGATCATCAGGTCGTCGTCGCCCTGGACGATCAGGGTGGGGGCCTGGATGCCGGTCAGCCGCTGGAGGGCCGAGTGGTCGGGGACGCCCCACTCCAGTACGGCGTCGTACTGGGCGTCGCGCGAGGTGAGACTGCTGGGCACGTCCCGGTCCTCGGTGCGCGCCATGAAGCGGCCGAGGAACTCGATCCCCTTGGCCTGGCTGGTCTCGGTGTGCGCGAAGAAGATGTACAGCAGGTCCTCGCCGGTCGGCTCCTTCGCACGGGCGCGGTCCTCGATGTCCTTGCGCCAGCCGTGCATTCCCGGCGCGCCCTTCGGACCGGTGCCGGCCAGCACCAGGCGCCGGATCAGGCGGGGTCGCACCAGCGCGATATCCTGGGCGGCGAAACCACCGAGGGAGAAGCCCAGGAGGTCGATCCGCTCCAGGCCGAGGGCGACGGTGAAGTCGATGATCTGCCGTGCCAGTTCGGCGACGGTGCGCGCCGGTGTCCCGGTCGAGGAGCCCACCCCGGGGTAGTCGACGAGGATGACCTCGCGCTCCGCCGCCAGGGCGTCCACGAGCGCGGGGTCCCAGTTGTCGAGGTTGCCGGTGAAGTGCTGGAGCATCACCAGCGGCGCCGGGCCGCCGGTACCCAGCCTGCGGTAGGCGTAACGGACACCGTCCGCCTCGACGAACCGGGTGGGCGCGGTGTGATGCGTCACGGGGGACATGACTTCTCCTTGGCGGGCCGTGTGCGATGAGGGGCCGACTGCGGCCACCGCTCCAGCATCAGCGGCAGAAGTGGAAACTTTGTGGCCCGCTTCTTGACGCCGGGCGGTGGGCGGACGCGGATCACACCGGCGGTCGCTGCCCGTGAGGCGGTGGTGTGCGCAGGCGGATGTCCCCGGGCCGGGCCCCAGCCTCGTGCGTACCCTTCCCGACCGGGCCTGGCCCCGGATGCCGGAGACGGGATGCCGCCTCGTGGGCGACAGGATCGCGCTGCGGGCGCGGAGAACCGATATCTGCTCCGCGAGGACCGCCGCGGGTGCCTCGTGGCGTCATATCCGGATGTTCCAGGCAGTTCAGTGCAGTGCTGAGAATTAACGGGCCATAGACCGTCAGGGCGCTACTGCCAGCTGGGTTACGGCTCTTGCCAAGCTGCTGTCCGTGTCCTTTTGGTGGCCCGCTATATGACTTGTGGCTAGTGATGGGTTCCTCTTTCGCTAGGTATGGGGACTGCTGCATGATCGGGTGACAGCGGGGTCTAGGCAGTCAGAGCTGTGGGTGGGGTCATGATGGTCTCGTACTTGACGGGGGCCAATCGGGCCAAGCGTTTCTGGCGCCGGTGGTAGATGCGCTTGATCCAAATCACGATCGCGAGCCGCAGCTCCTGGTGGGTGGCCCGGGCACGGCGGTTGAGGACGTTCTTCTGCAACAGCGCGAAGAAGCTCTTCATTGCGGGGTTGTCACCCGCCGCACCGACCCGGCCCATCGAGCTGGCCATGCTGTGACGGACGAGAGCGGCGACGAACTTCCGTGACCGGTTGAATCCACCACCCTTCGGGGGACCGAGGATCGCAAAAGGATTACGGGGTGGAGTGGCAACCATCGCGCTGGCGGTCGCCTCCTGGGGTGGTTGAGGGCCGCAACATGGTGATGCAGGTAACTGGCAGAAATGACGGTTTCTAGCGGTCGTCTTCCGGGACGGCCGAGAATTTTCTCTGTCGGCAGTCGGCGACTGAAGTCCGACCGCCGACGGTCGGAGTCAGCGGGAGATGCGAGCGGTGGGCGCTGCGATGGCCCGTGGCGGTCCGGCTCGGGGCGGAGCCGCGACTTTGGTACGCGGGGGACGGTTGTTAGGAGGGGCTGGCGAGGTGGCGTGGTCCCAGCGGGTACGGAGCGCGTTGAGATTGGCCAGGGCACGCCGGCTGCCGATGACGAGCTGGTATGGGGTGGTCGCCGAGCTGTCGGTGTATGCCTCGATGCGGCGTCCGGTCTCGTGGGCTGTCGTCAGGAGGGCGCGTTGGAGTATGCGCTCTCCCCAGTACCGCGGGCAGCCGGCTCCGGCAGAGAGGAGGCTGATGATGTCGGCGGGTTCTGTTCCGGCGGTGAGGAGACCGTTTTGCTGGGCCTCCCACAGCACGGTGACCGGGTCGACCGGGGCCGCCTGCCGGGTCAGGGTGGTCAGGCACTGCCACAGGCCGGCGTGCAGCGGGAGGGTGAGGTCGTCCGCGGTCAGCCATCGCATCTGCTCCACTTCGGCGGGGTGAGCGGTCGCCGTGGCGAGCAGTAGTCGCTCCTCGTCCTGGGCTTCTTCGGAGACCTGGTGCGCCTCCGTAGGTCTGGGACGGAGGGTACGCGGCAGTGAACCGGGGTGGGGGCGGAACCGGGCTGAGAGTGCTTCCAGGAGGTCGGAGAGGGTGGCGGCTTCCGCCAGAGTCGCGTTGACGGGGTTGGGCAGGGTGGGGTCCGTCGCGGTCCGGGCGAGGCGCTGGGCGTGGGTGCGTAGTACCCGGCGGGCATGATCGGCCTCCACCATCTGTGCGTAGGCGGATGCATGGTGTGGCCACGGGCACATCTGGACCAGGATGTGGAGGTAGGAGGCATTCAGTCCGCGGGTCTGCTCGCGGGCAAAGCTGAGCACCAGCCGTTCGGCGTCAACCTGACCATCCTGCCGTCGATCAACCCGCCCCCGTACGACGAGTACCGGCGCGCGATCATCGAATCCGGCGTGAAAGTCGTCGAGACCGCCGGTTTCAACCCCGCGGAACACCTCCCGGAGTTCCGCGCCCACGGGGTGAAGGTGCTGCACAAGTGCACCAGCGTCCGGCACGCGGTGAAGGCCGAGAAGATCGGCGTCGACGGGGTGAGCATCGACGGGTTCGAGTGCGCCGGCCACCCAGGTGAGGATGACATCCCCGGCCTGGTCCTCATTCCCGCGACCACGCAACGGGTGTCCATTCCGGTGATAGCCTCCGGCGGCTTCACGGACGGACGCGGTCTGGTGGCCGCCCTCGCCCTGGGCGCCGAGGGCGTCAACATGGGCACCCGCTTCCTGTGCACCGCGGAATCCCCCGTGCACCGGCGCGTCAAGGAACAGATCGTCGCCAACAGTGAACTCGACACCGAGTTGATCTTCCGCCCCCTGCGCAACACCGCCCGGGTCGCGAGCAACTCCGTCAGCCGGAAGGTCGTCGACATACTCCACGACGGAGGGGAGTTCCCGGACGTACGGGACCTGGTTGCCGGCGCTCGGGGGCGCAAGGTGTTCGAGGACGGGGACTTGGACGCCGGCATCTGGAGTGCCGGCCTGGCCCAGGGCCTCATCGACGACATTCCGACCGTCGGGGACGTCGTGCGGCGCATCGTGGCGGAGGCTGAGGAACTGATCACCGGACGGCTGGCCGCTGTTCGTCGGGCGTCGTCGGCCTGAACCGACCAGGAGGCCGGAAGATGCTGGACGTCGCCGAGGAGCTGGACCGGTGGGTCGGGCAGGGCCGTGACTTCGCGGTGGCCACCGTGGTGGCGGTCGGCGGCAGCGTGCCCCGCCGGCCCGGAGCCGCGCTCGCGGTGGACGCCGACGGCGCGGCGATCGGCTCGGTCTCGGGCGGTTGCGTGGAGGGCGCGGTGTACGCGCTGTGCGAGCAGGCGCTGAGGGACGGCGACACCGTCGTGGAGCGCTTCGGCTACAGCGACGAGGACGCCTTCGCCGTGGGTCTGACCTGCGGCGGGGTCATCGACATCCTGGTCGCCCCGGTACGGGCGGCGGATCCCGCCCGCCCGCTGCTCGCGTCCGCGCTCGCCGCCGCCGCGCAAGGGGAGGCGGTGGCGGTGGCGCGGATCGTGAGCGGACCGGCGGAGCTGACGGGCCGCGCACTGACGGTCCGCCCGGACGGCTCGTACGAGGGCGGCTTCGGCGACCGTCCGGAGCTGGACCGCACGGTGGCCGCCGAGGCGGGCGTCTTCCTGGACGCCGGCCGCACCGGCACCCTGGAGATCGGGGAGGGGGGTTCGCGTTGCGGAGCACCGCTCACCCTGCTGGTCGAGTCCTCGGTCCCCCCACCCCGGATGATCGTCTTCGGTGCGGTCGACTTCGCGTCGGCGCTGGTCCGGGTGGGCAAGTTCCTCGGCCACCACGTCACGGTGTGTGACGCGCGGCCCGTCTTCGCCACGAAGGCCCGCTTCCCCGAGGCCGACGAGATCGTCGTCGAGTGGCCGCACGAGTACCTGGAGCGCACGCCGGTCGACGCGCGCACGGTGCTGTGCGTCCTGACCCACGACGCGAAGTTCGACGTGCCGCTGCTGCGGCTGCCGGTGGCGTACGTCGGTGCGATGGGCTCCCGCCGCACCCACCTGGACCGCACCGCCCGCCTGCGCGAAGCCGGCCTGACCGAACCGGAGCTGGCCCGCCTGCGGTCACCGATCGGCCTGGACCTGGGCGCCCGCACCCCGGAGGAGACGGCGCTGTCCATCGCGGCGGAGATCGTCGCGAGCCGGCGCGGCGGCAGCGGCGTGCCCCTCACCGGGGCCCGCACCCCGATCCACCACGACAGCGCGTCCGGGCCGGTGGCCTGAGCGATCTGCTGGACACGGCGACACCACGTTCGGTGCGTACCGGGCTTACGGGTCCGTTCTCCTCTTCTGCGTCGCATCGAGAGAGCGGCGGGGAAAGGTGATCCCTGTCAGTTCTTCGGACACCTGCCACAGGCGGCGCGCCACCTCGGCGTTCTTCGCCCTGGCCGCGAGGGCGGGCACAGGAAGGCCGGGCTCAGGCCGGAGGCAACGATCGGTGCATCCCCTTGCAGTTCCTGCCTGGGCGCGGTGATGAGGGACTGTAAATCGTTCGGCTCTGTCGCACATTCGGTGGTGACGGGTCGTGAACGTTGAGCATCTCTTCCTTGCGGGAAAGTGCGGCTGGCGTTCTGGCCTCGATGTCTCGATATGGAAGACAGCGCACTGAGTCGCCGGCCTTGTCGTGTCGAACTCTCACGGTCGGACACCAAGTTCATCGGTCGATTCCCGGTGAACGTCGAATGCAGGGCGCAGGTCTGCGGTTTCATGACCGATTGGCTGTCCGTCGTCTTCATGACTTACCGTCACCACCCTGTGTGGGGTAGAGTTGTTCATTTGGCAGACTCAGCACCGGGTGCGTCGAAAGCACTGCCTCGGAGTAGTCGGCTCTCGAAATTCCGATCAGCGAGTGGGGCGCCGCAGCCACTAAATGTGGGTGGGCACAGCACAACCTCCCAGTCAAAAGCGTCTCATTGGCGGCAACGTGCTGCACCAAACCATGGACGGCGATGACAGGCGTGAGATGGCGTGCGCGAAATTCGAGAAGAAGCCGGAGATTTTGGGCGATTCTTATGGCGAGCGCCCGTTCGCCTCGACCAAGGAAGGCGGCCACCGCGGTCGTCAACGAGCCCGACCGAGCTGCCCTCCGCTGCCCGGATCCGCCCTTGCGATACCCGGAGGTTCCCCAAAGGATTTCCCGACGGATCGGCCGACCGTTGGGCCGCCTGCCACAGCCGCGGCGGTCTCGGCCGCCGCTCGCCTACGCCCTCAACCTCGGGCCGTACGATTACCTGTGCACCTTGGGGAAGATCGAGCGGGTTGTCGAGCGAGACATCGTGGGCGGCATCAGCCAGGGCCGCACTCCGCGCAGCCAATCCATCTGGGCACCGGAAATCCGACCGTCTCGGTTCACCGCTATCCCTCTCCTGTGCTGCACCGTGGTCAGCGGCGGCATCACCCCACCAGGCAATAGACCGACACAGCCACTACCGACGACGATCCGACCACGAACCTATTGGACAGATCGCAAAATCACACTTGAGTACTAGGTGTCATGTGCGGTCAAGCATTGCTGCTACTGGCCCGTAGTGCCGGAAAAAGTCAAGTCGAGGTCGAGGAGTTTGGCGGCTTTGCTGACGGAGCCGGGCATGAGGTGGCGGTAGATCTTGAAGGTGACGTCGATGTTCTTGTGTCCCATCCATTCGGCGACGTCGGTGATGGCGATGCCGTGGGTGAGACAGTTGGACGCGAAGAAGTGCCGGAAGCTGTAGAGGACCATGCCCTCGGGGATGTCGATTCCGTCTTGTGTCTTGACCCGCTGCCACTGGTTGTTGAGGTAGTACTGAACTTGATTGGGTGATGTCGGTGCTGTTCGCCTGACAGCCGGCCGTCAGTACCGGTAGCCCTGGGGTGTGAGATATGCGCAAGGCGGTGGTCTGACCGACGCGGGGAGGGCCGCAAGGGAACGGGTACGGCAGCAGGCCGTGGAGCGTTTTCAGGTGGGACAGAAGAACGCGGAGGTTGCTGACGCGCTGCGGGTGAGCGAGCGGTCAGTGGAGCGGTGGCGCCGGGCATGGCGCGAACTTGGGGAGGCCGGGGTCCTGTCAAAGGGCTCCCCGGGGCGGTCCCGGCTCAATGATGCACAAATCGCGCGGCTGGAAAGTGAGTTGGAGCGTGGTCCGCTGGCCCATGGCTGGGCAGACCAACGGTGGACGCTCGCGCGGATCAAGACGCTGATCAGCCGGCTGTTCCACGTTTCCTACACGGTTGAGGGCACCTGGCGGCTGATGAAGCGGCACGGCTGGAGCTGGCAGCAGCCCGCCCGGCGGGCAATTGAACGGGACGACTCAGCGGTCGAGGTGTGGAAGAAGGAGACCTGGCCGCGGGTAAGAGCATCGCGGCGGAGCGCGGGGCCTGGATCGTTTTCGAGGACGAAGCCGGCCAGTCGATGACTCCGCCGCGCGCCAGGACCTGGGGCCGGATCGGCCGGACGCCCGTCGTTCGGGTCAGGAGGCGGGGCTCGGGACGGGTGTCGATGGCAGGCATGGCCTGCTACAAGCCGGGTCAGCGGTCCCGGCTCATTTACGCGATCCGCGAGTACCAGGGCCGCAAGGATGAGCCGAAGGGCTTCGGTTGGCGGGACTTCCGCGACCTGGTCGTCCGCGCCCGCATCCAGCTCGGCGGCCCAATCGTGCTGGTCTGGGACAACGTCCGCCTCCACCTGACCGCAGGCATGAAGGAGTTCATCGACGCAAACGCCGAGTGGCTGACTGTGTTCCAGCTGCCGGCCTACGCTCCCGATCTGAATCCGCAGGAAGGCATCTGGTCGCTGGTCAAGCGCGACATCGGTAACCTCGCCGCCGCCGACCTCGGCCAGATCACCCGGGCGGTGAAACACCGACTCAAGCAGATCCAGTACCGCCCGCAGCTGGTCGACGGTTGCCTCGCCGGCACCGGCCTGAGCTTCGATCCGGCCCGCTGACGGATGCGGTGGTCTTTATGCCCGTCGCTGGCGGCGGCAGGTGTGGCAGCATCACCGCCATGTCTTTGCTGACCTGGGACTACGACGGTGATCCGTACTGCGCTCTCACCACCGAGACTGGTGCGGGTGAGGGCCGGACCACCCATTTCGAGCTCAGCGAGGCCCGCATGGTTCCGGGCAGAGCCCCTGCCATGCCTGCTTCACCAGCTCCCGGACCGGCAGCCGTGACAGTGGTTGCCTACGCCCCCGAGGAGGAGAAGCCGGCAGAGGTCTTCTTCGACGAGACGCAGACACTGCCGTTCGCCGTCTTGCAGCACTTCGTGGCGATCATCGCCTCACGGTTGGCAAGCACGGGATCGTAGAGCAGCCGTCCTGCGGCACAGCAAGCCCTTGAGCCGACATCACGAGTTCAAGTTCAGTAGTGCGGGAATGCCCGTGACGGGTCGAGGGGGTGCCGCAGGAGGTAGCCGTCGTGAGTGCCATGGGTGGCGGCGTACGCCTCGATGCTGTGGCGGACGTGAGCGGGCAGCGGCACGTCGCGGTAGTCGCCCGGCTTGCGATGCTTGAGCCGGGCGTAGCGGCCGGTGGTCTGGTTGACCTGTTCGGTGATGCGGTAGACGTCGTCAGCGACGATGTTGCGCAGGTTCACCGCGGCGGCCTCGCCATTACGCAGGCCGCAGCCGCTCATCAGGTCCACGATCAGCCGGAACCGGTCGTCACCGACCGCCCGTATCTGCTGCAGCTGCGTAGGTGAGGGGATGACGGCGCGGCCCGGGTCGTACTGCGGGGGCTTGACCCCCGTGACGGGGTTGTCCTCGTACAGGCCGAGACGGTGGGCGTCCAGCAGGATCGCCCGGAGCTTGTCGAAGGCGTTGGCCTGGGTGGCCAGGCCGACGCCGCCGCGTTCCATGGCGCGCAAGAACTGCTCGACGACCTTGTGGTCGAAGGTGCTCATCCGTCGGCTGCCCAGCAGCGGCAGCATGTGATGCTCCAGCAGGGAGTCCAGGTGTCGCACCGACGCCGGGCCCAGGTCACGCTGGCCGGCCTTCCACTCCACGGCGTATTCCTGGAAGCGCATCGCCCCGTAGAGCAAGACCCGCTCCGCCTTCGCCCGCCCCCGCGGCGCGGCCTTCTTCGCCTTGTAGACATCCGTCAAGCGTTCGATGGCATCGTCCTGGGTCGCGAACCCCGACTCCTCCATCTGCTTCCCGGCCGCCGACCGGTAACGGATCTTGTAGGGGTGCGGGCACTTCGACCACCGCGACCGCGGATGCTCACACTCCTTGAAGAACGACCCCATCCCACGAACCAGCGAATCCCGCCCCATGGCCGACCGACTCCCGCGACTGATGCTGACAGTTTGCTGACCGCCAGGCATCCGGAACGCCGCTGACGTGCGGAAACGCTGATGGAGTTCGCTATGTGGTGGAACTTCATCGGACGGTCGCACGACGACATCGTCCGGGCGCGCGAGGACTGGATGACGGGAACCCGTTTCGGCGAGGTCCACGGGTACGAAGGGGCTCCACTGCCCGCGCCGGAGCTGCCGAACGCGCCCTTGAAGCCACGAGGGAGGGCGCGCTGACCTGTGGAAGCGTGAGTCCTGAACCAAGGGGGGCAGGATCGCCGCTGAGCCTGCCCGGTGACGTGGCCACCCTCTGGCGCGGGTCTTCGGTTCCTGCCCTCCGGGCGCCTCTGATGCTGTCCGCAGTCCTCCATGCATGGGCATCTGCGGGCAGCTTCAGTCGAACCAGTGCCGACCTTTCACCGGCTTTCCCGATGGATCGTCAGGCAGGTGGCGGGGCGGTGCCCTCCCCACTCGCCCCTTCATGAGGCGCCCTCGGCGCCACAGCGCTTCGCTGATGCCGACTCCGGAGCCGACGGGCTTGTCCCGTGGCGGCCGCTCAGGCGTGGAGACGTGTGCTGTTCGCGGGAATCCGACAAGCGGTGTACTCGGCGGGCGGGTACACGATTCGGACTTTGCGCCAAGCGGCCCGAGCCCCCGGTCTCCTCCCCTTCGGAAGCAACGATGCGTCGCTCGGGCCCTCTGCTCCAGCCGTAGTCCGTGATCTCGGTCGTGAGGGGCGCCGAGGAGACGGCCGGCAGCGTCGATCATCTGGACGAGACCGACCACGCCGTCGCGGGCGTCCGTTCCTTCTCCGCCTACCCGAGTCCACCGAGACGGAGGGCGTTCTCGATCTCGCTGAGTTTCGCGGAGGGCAGAACGCCCGCTCGCTCGATCAGGTCGTCCCGGGACACGGTGGTCAGCCACGTGCAAGGGGTGAAGCCCGGACGCGGCAACGCGAACCGCAGCACGCCTTCAAAGGGCAGTCCTTCCACGGCGCCTACTGCCACTTCGACGCCCAGACCGGTGATGTCGACACCCGCCCGTGCGACGACCTGCATCACCCGGATCCCGGACGCCTCGTCTCCCGACAGCAGCACGACCGGCCGCCGCTCGTCGAACTCCACCCACCAGACTTCGCCACGTTGCACATGCCCTCCTGACACAGGAACGGCGGGCGGACGCTGTGCGACCCCGGCGCGCTGCGGAGACGGGTGCGGCCACCCGTTGATCATCGGTGTGCGAAGACGAACGGTCACGCGGTGACCACAGGTCACAGCGTAGACCCTGCCCGCCGGCAGGAGGCGTTCGAGGGCCTGGGGCCTGGCAGAAGCTCTCCGCAGGGGCCGGGGCCAAGCGTCACCGTCTCCACGACCGGGCAGTGAACCGTCCCGGGTTCGGTAGGGACTCCGGAGCGTCCTGAGTCTGGCGGAGTCGTGTCGCCCGGCTGCCTCCAGCCGTAACCGTTCCCGGATCGCCCGGCGTTCGGCGGTCGGCCGCTCCCTTGTGGATACTGCGTCCAACGCTGATACGGCACAGAGCAGTTCACGGTCGGCCCGTCACGAGTTCAGGCTCGGTGACGCCCCGACGAACTGCCACGCCTGCGCCGGCGCAAGCGACAGGGCGCGGAGTGGGCCACCAGGGCGCAGTGATCCCCGTTCGGTGACCGGGTCGGAGTTCCGCTCGGCCGTCGATCTCGACCAGGCCGTTGCGGCTGGGTGCGCTGCCGCTCTTCAGAGTGGTTGCCAGACGCGGGCCAGTGCCGACGTGGTGAGAACCCGGTCCGGGTGCCCTTGTCCGGCGAGGCGGCCGTCCTGGAGCAGGAGGCAGGCGTCCGCCGCGCGTGCGACCTCCAGGTCGTGCGTGGCCTGGACGACCGTCACCCCGTCGGCGACGAGTGCGGTCAGCAGCGTTCCGATCCGCTCCCTCGCCTCCGGATCCAGACCCGTGGTCGGCTCGTCGAGGAGCAGCAGGTCGGACTCCTGCACCAACCCTTGCGCGATGAGCGCGCGTTGACGCTGCCCGCCCGACAACTCGCCCAGTTGACGTGAGGCGAGGTCCCGGATGTCCAGTCGGTCGAGCGCCGCGTCCACGGTCGCGTGATCCTGACGGGTCAGTCGGCGCCACGGCCCGCGCTCGCCCCAGCGCCCCATCTCCACGGTCTGCCGGACGGTGAGCGGCAGGGTGTCGCCGACGGCTCCGCGCTGCGGTACGAACGCGGGTGGCCGGTCTCCGTTGCGGTGGAGGTCTCCGGATGTCGGATGGATCACACCGGCGAGCACACCGAGCAGGGTCGACTTGCCGCTGCCGTTCGGCCCGACGAGCGCCGTTGCGGCCGACTCGGGTATTTCCGCGCTGACTTCACGGAGCACTGGGCGGCCTGGATAGCCGGCGCACAACCCGGAGAAGTGGATGCGAGCAGCTTGCTTCAGGGGCGGGGCGGGCGAGGGCCGTGATTTTTTGAACATGATTTTCATTGTAGTGTCCTCGGTATGGAATGGTTGACGGCCCCCTTCGAAGTGACCTTCGTGCAGCGAGCCCTGTGGGGCGGGATGCTCGTGTCCGCGATCTGTGCGCTGGCGGGCACCTGGGTGGTGCTGAGGGGGATGGCCTTCCTCGGTGACGCCATGTCCCACGGGCTGCTGCCGGGCGTTGCGCTGGCCGCACTGTTCGGCGGGAACCCGATGGTGGGCGCGGTGGCCAGCGCCGCCGTCATGACGGCCGGCGTCACCGTGCTCGGCCGTACGGCGAGGCTGTCCCAGGACACCGGCATCGGGCTGTTGTTCGTCGGTATGCTCTCGCTCGGCGTGATCATCGTGTCGCGCTCGCAGTCCTTCGCGGTCGACCTGACCGGCTTCCTCTTCGGTGACGTCCTCGCCGTCCGTCAGCAGGACCTCCTCGTGCTCGCGGCGGCGTCGCTCGCGGCGCTGGTGGTGTCGGTCCTCGGTCACCGCGCGTTCCTGGCCCTGGCGTTCGACTCGCGCAAGGCCCAGACCCTGGGGCTGCGGCCGCGCCTGGCCCACGCGGTGCTGCTCGGCCTGCTCGGCCTGGCGATCGTCGCCTCGTTCCACATCGTGGGAACGCTGCTCGTCCTCGGGCTGCTCATCGCACCGCCGGCGGCCGCTCTGCCCTGGGCCCGCAGTGTGCGCGGGGTCATGGCGCTCGCCGCCCTGCTCGGTGCCGGCGCCACGTTCGGCGGCCTGCTGCTGTCCTGGCACCTGAGCACCGCCGCCGGCGCGACCGTCGCGGCCCTCGCGGTGAGCCTGTTCTTCCTCTCCCACGTGCTGTCCGGGCTGCGTCACCGCCGTGCGCGCCATGTCCCCGCCCCCGTACTCGAAGTCAACTGAAAGAAGCCTGAGGCGCTCGTCATGACCGTCCGCAGAAACGTCACTCCGTGGGCTTCGGCCGCACTGGTACTCGCCGCGCTGCTCGCCACGAGCTGCGCGGGAGACAAGGGCGACGCCCCCCGTCCCGCGGCGGGTTCCCCCTCCGCCGCTCCGCACGGGTACGTCGAGGGAGCCCAGGAGGCCGCCGAGCAGCAGTCCCGGCTCCTCCTGAACGACCCCGACAGCGGAAACAGCAGGGTTCTCGACCTCATCACCGGCAAGGTGCACAAGACCGCCCGGGTGAAAGGCGCCGTCCGGCTGGGCACGGACGGCAGGTTCGGTTACCTCCACGCCACCGGCGGCACCCACGTGATCGACAGCGGCGCCTGGATGGTGGACCACGGGGAGCACGTCCACTACTACAGCGCGGCGACAAGGGACGTGGGTGAGCTTCCCGTGGGCAGCCGGGCGCAGGTGCGCAGCGACGTCGTCGTGACCGCGGTGACCGACGAGGACGGGCGCACCGTCCTCTACGAGCGGAGCGAGCTGGAGAAGGGCAGGATCGTGTCCTCCCGGACGCTGCCGGGCACCTACGCCGGCGCCGTCGTGCCGTACGAGGAGCACCTGCTCGCCTTCGCGGACGAGGGCGGCACGGCCAAGCTCGTCGTCCTCGACCGCGAGGGCGAGCGCGTCGCCTCCCCGGACGTGGAGTGCGAGGAGCCGCGAGGTGATGCCGTCACCCGGCGCGGCGTGGTCCTGGGCTGCGCCGGCGGCGCCCTGCTCGTCCGTGCGCAGGACGGCGCCTTCACCGCCGAGGAGATCCCCTACGGAAGGGACGTCCCGGTGAAGGAACGGGCCACCTCCTTCCGCCGGCGATCCGGCAGCGACACCCTCACCGCCCCGGCCGGGAACGACGCCGTATGGGTCCTCGACGTCACCGAGCGGACCTGGACCCGGGTGGCGACCGGACCGGTCGTCGCGGTCGGCACCGCCGGAGAGGGATCTCCGCTGCTCGTCCTGGAGACCGACGGCTCGCTGCACGGCTATGACATCGCCACCGGGAAGCGGACCGCGCGGACCAAGCCGCTCCTGACGGGAGGAGAGCGGGCCGGCACCGACGGCAGCGCCCCCGTCATCGAGGTCGACCGCAGCCGCGCCTACGTCAACGACCCCGAGGGCAAGAAGGTGTTCGAAATCGACTACAACGACGACCTGCGCATCGCGCGCTCCTTCGACCTGGACGTCAAGCCGGTCCTCATGGCGGAGACCGGCCGATGAGCGGGACCGAGGCGAAGCAGCGCGCGAGGGTGGGCATCGCACGCCTGCGCAGTCTGGTCGTGGGCCTGCTCGCCCTGGTCACGGTTGCCGCCGCGACCGCCTGCACCACCGACGACGATCAGCCCGGCATCGTCGTCACGACCAACATCCTCGGCGACGTCACCCGGGAGATCGTCGGTGACGAGGCCGACGTCACCGTCCTGATGAAGCCCAACGCCGACCCGCACTCCTTCGGTCTCTCGGCGGTGCAGGCCGCGGAGCTGGAACGGGCCGACCTGGTCGTCCACAACGGCCTGGGACTCGAGGAGAACCTCCTGCGGCACGTGGACGCCGCCCGCGAGTCCGGCGTCGCCACCTTCGCGGCCGGCGAGGCGGCCGACCCGCTCACCTTCCACACGGCCGACGACGGCGGTCCCGAGGGTGACGAGGGGCAGCCCGACCCGCACTTCTGGACCGACCCCGACCGGGTGCGCAAGGTCACCGGCCTGATAGCCGACCAGGTCATCGAGCACGTCGGCGGCGTGGACGCCGACACGATACGCGCCAACGCCGACCGCTACGCCGGAGAACTCACCGGCCTCACCGCCTGGATGGAGAAGTCCTTCGACCGCGTTCCCGAGGACGAGCGGTCCCTGGTGACCAACCACCACGTCTTCGGTTACCTCGCCGACCGCTTCGGCTTCCGGGTGATCGGCGCGGTCATCCCCAGCGGCACCACGCTGGCCTCACCGAGCTCCTCGGACCTGCGCTCACTCACCGAGGCGATGGAGAAGGCGGACGTACGCACCGTCTTCGCCGACTCCTCCCAGCCCGCACGGCTCGCCGAGGTGCTGCGTACGGAGACGGGCGGCCAGGTGCGGGTCGTCGAGCTCTACTCGGAGTCGCTGACCGCCAAGGGCGAGGGCGCCGACACCTACCTGCGGATGATGCGCGCCAACACCACCGCCGTGGTCGACGGCCTGACCGGCGGCTGACCTTCCGAGCCTCCCCGCACACCGGCCGACGGGCCGGCACCACCACACCCCACTGCCGCCACCGGGCGGCGCGGAAAGGAACACACCGATGAACAAGTCGATACGCGACAGAGCCCTTACGGGCACGGCACTCGCCCTGGCGGTCTCCACGGTCCTGACCGCCTGCGGAGGGGAGGGCTCCTCCTCCGCCGACGCCAAGGCCGACGGCACGGCGAGCGCCACGCCCGCCGCAGAGGTCAAGGACCCGCTGGTCGCCACCTTCGACGGCGGCCTGTACATCCTGGACGGCGAGAGCCTGAAGCTCGCCGGGACCATCGAGCTTCCCGGCTTCAACCGGGTCAACCCCGCGGGCGACGAGGACCATGTCGTCGTCTCCACCGACAGCGGCTTCCGTGTGCTGAACGCCACCGGCCGAGCCCTCACCGACATCGAGTACAAGGGCGCCAAGCCCGGACACGTCGTCCGTCACGCGGGCAGGACGGTGCTCTTCACCGACGGCACCGGAGAGGTCAACGTCTTCGACCCCGCCGACCTGAGCGGCGGCAAGAAGCCGGAAGGACGCACCTACACCTCCGCCGAGGCGCACCACGGCGTCGCCATCGAACTGGCCAACGGCGAACTCCTCAGCACCCTGGGCACCGAGGAGGAGCGCACCGGCGCGCTGGTGCTGGACAAGAGCAACAAGGAGATCGCGCGCAACGAGGACTGCCCCGGCGTCCACGGTGAGGCGGCCGCCGAGAACGAAGCCGTCGCCGTCGGCTGCGAGGACGGCATCCTGATCTACCAGGACGGCGAGTTCACCAAGGTCGACGCCCCCGACGACTACGGCCGCATCGGCAACCAGGCCGGCAGCGACACCTCGCCGATCCTCCTGGGCGACTACAAGACCGACCCCGAGGCCGAGCTGGAGCGGCCCACCCGCGTCTCCCTCATCGACACCGAGAAGAAGAAGCTGCGCCTGGTGGAGCTGGGCACCAGCTACTCCTTCCGCTCACTGGCCCGCGGCCCGCACGGCGAGGCCCTGGTCCTCGGCACCGACGGCGCCATCCACGTCATCGACCAGAACACCGGCAAGATCGAGAAGAAGATCCCCGCCGTGGGCGAGTGGCAGGAGCCACTGGACTGGCAGCGGGCCCGGCCCACCCTCTTCGTCCGCGACCACACCGCGTACGTCTCCGAGCCCGGCAAGAAGGCCCTGCACGCCATCGACCTGGAGACGGGGAAGAAGACCACCTCCGTCACCCTGCCGGAGAGCACCAACGAGCTGTCGGGCGTCGTCGCCGGACACTGACCCCGCCCCGTGTCCTCGCCGCCGCGGCCTTCCGGTTGCGGCGGCGAGGACACATCGCGTACCACTCGCGCGGCGGGCCGGGACCCAGCGGCCGGCCATGACGAGTGACGTGGCGTCCGGACGCCGGACCGGTTGCGCCGGCCGGACCGTGGCGCGATGCCGGACATCCGCTCCTGCGGGTGGCGGCTGTTCCGGACGTGCGGACCGTGCCGGCCCGACCGTGCCGTCAGCGGCCCACGGGATCACCGTCGGCACCGTCGTTCCGGCTGCGCAGTGTCATGTGGCCACCGTGATGCAGCGGTGTACCCAGCCGCAGACGGGTCGCCTCATGGCCCGTCTGCGCGTCGACGATGTGCACCTCGCCGTGGCCGCCCCGGGTGACCGCGATCCAGTCGGAGTCCGGTGAGGCGGCCACCGCTCGGCGTTGGACGCCCTCCCAGGGGGTGCCGCCGCGACGCGGAGCGCCGTCCATGGCGGGCAGGGGAAGGCGACGGACGACGTCATCGGTGCCCAGGAGGACCAGTTCGTCGCCGTCGGGGTGGATGCGGGTGAAAGCGGTGTGGCGCCGGGCGAGAGCCAGCCGGAAGACGAGTCCGGGACCGAGTTCCATGCGGAGCGTCCGGCCCGTCTCCAGGTCGTGGCGCCAAGCCTGGTTGGTCCATTCCGGCCAGTGCAGGGGGTCCGGGTCACCGCCGCGCAGCGTGGACCACAGCGCCTGCCGGCGGGTGTCGAGCCGGAGGTACCAGCCCCGGGCGGGCGATCCCCATGGAATGGTCGTCTCGGCGGCGAGCGCGTCGCCCTTTCTCCGGGCCCGGTGCACTCCCTCGCCCGTGGCCGCGAACACGTGTCCCGTGCCGGGTGCCTGTGCGTCCCCGTGTCCGTCGTCCGGCAGCGGCAGGAGAGCGTGGGGTTCGGCCGCAGGGCAGCCGGGCGGAGCCGCGAGGAGGTCCGCGAACCGGTGGACGGCCAGCGCCCCGGGCTCCCTGTGCCGCAGCACGACCAGCGGATCGCCGGCGCCCAGCACCGTCACGCCCGGTTCGCCGACGCGCGTGCGTACACGCGCGGTCTCTCCGGTGGCCAGGTCGATGACCGTCAGCAGGTCCGACCACGGTTCGGTGTTCCTGCCCAGACCGGTGGTGACGGCCAACCGGCGACCGGACGGGTCGCAGGCGAGGTGCTCGGCCGGCACCGCGACCGGGACCGTGCGTTCCACGAGCTTCTCGGCGAACGGATCGAGCACCAGCAGTTCCCCTCGACGGTCGTCGACGCAGGCCACCCGCCCGCCCGGCAGCGCCAGGAACCCGGCGTGCTCGGAGAGATGACGGCCGGTGAGACGTCCCACGACGGCGCCGTCCGGCACGGTCAGCACGTGGACGGATCCGTCCACGTGGTCGGAGACGAGCAGGACGGGGGTGGCAGCGGGCATGAGGTCCTCCGGAAACCGAGATGGTGAAAACGATTATCATGTATCTTCAGTGCGTTCCCGGTACTTGAGAAGAAGCGAGGGCATCGATGCTGCGCTCACCGTCGAGATTCGTCCGCAGTTGGATCACCGCAGCGGTGGTGGGTTCCGTCCTGGTCGGCTGCGGCTCGTTGTCCGAAGAACCCGCGGGTGACAAGGCCAAGCCCGCGGCGAGGACCGAGGTCACCGTCGCACCCATCGAGGCGGCCACGGAGTTGACCGACACGAACGGCGTCGAGGTCTCCTTGGAGAAGGAACCCGAGCGCATCGTCTGCCTGTTCGCGCTCTGCGACGACATCCTGACCGAACTGGGCGTCGTCCCGACGGCCACCAACAGCGCACTGCTCGCCCACCCCGGCTTCCTGGGGGAGGAGAAGGCCGAGGAGGTCGACGTCATCCCCGGCGGATTCATCGCCCCGGAGGTGGAGGCGATCCTCTCCCACAAGCCCGATCTCGTGATCGGCCTGGGGGACACCCACGGCAAACTCGCCCCGGCGCTCAAGGGCGCCACCACGTTCTGGGCGATGCAACCCGAGACGTGGGAGGACAGCGTGGGGTACCTGCGCGACGTCGCCGCGCTCACCGGCCGCACCGCCGAGGGGGAGAAGGCCGAGAAGGCCTTCCGCGCCAAGCTCGCCGCGGCCGAGAAGGCCCCGAGCGGGAAGACCGCTCTCATCATCTACGGCAGTGACGAGAACTTCGGCGTCGCGACCCCGGAGGGCGACGTGACCGCCAGCCTGTTCCCGAAGATCACCGACTACCCGTGGAAGTCACGCGGTGTGGAAGGCAGTTACAGTCTCGAAGAGATCCTCGCCCAAGGCGTCGACGTGCTGTTCGTCGAGACGATGAGCTTCGGCGACGCGGACGGCAAGCTCTCGGAGAAGCTGGCCGAGAACCCTCTCTGGGGCAAGATCCCGGCCGTGAGGAACGGCGATGTCCACGAGGTGAACTCAGAGGTGTGGGCCAAGGGGCGCGGCACCCGTTCGCTGGGCCTCGTCCTCGACGAGGCCACGGCCGCACTGCGGTGAGGACGCCCCTCTCGGCGCCCGCCGCGGCGGATCGCGCCGCGGCGGGCGGACAGCGGCCGTCGCACGGCGTACGGCGGTGGCAACCGCTCCTGGTGGTCGTACTGCTGGCCGTCTCCTCGGTCTGCGCGCTCAGCCTCGGCACCCCCTACGTGCCGCCGCACCGGCTGGCCGCCGCGGTGCTGGAGGGGGACACCACGCTCGCCGGGATCGTCGTCGTCGAACTCCGTGTGCCCCGTCTGGTGCTGGCGCTCGTCGCCGGAGCCTGTCTGGGGGCGGCCGGACTGGTGCTCCAGGAGGCGCTGCGCAATCCCCTGGCGGTGCCGGAGATGCTGGGCGTGTCGTCCGGGGCCGCGCTGGGGGTGGCCGCGCCGCTGGTGCTGGCCCTTTCGCTGCCCGCCGCCGTCCAGCCGCTGCTGGCCATCGGCGGGGCCGCGCTCGGCGGCGGGCTCACGCTGCTCGTCGCCGGGCTGGGGCGCAGTCCGTCCGCCGTGCTGCTGACCGGTGCCGCGGTGGCGGCCGCCTTGCAGGCCGCGCTGCTCGTGCTGATGGTCATGGCCGACCAGCTCGACCTCCAGCTGATCTACCGCTACCTGCTCGGCTCCCTCTCCGCCCGGACCTGGGACGACGTGACGGGCCTGTGGCCGTGGCTGCTCGTCGCGGTCCCCGCCCTCGTGCTGTGTGCGCCGGTGCTGGCGGTGATGCGGCTGGGCGACGAGGACGCCGAGGCGCTGGGCGTGCGCGCCCATCGCGCACGGTTGGCCGCGCTGGCCGTCGCCGTGGTGCTGATCGCCCCGGTGACGGCCGTGTGCGGGCCCGTCGCGTGGGTGGGTTTCCTCGCCCCGCACCTCGCCCGTCGGTTCAGCCCCGCGGCGGGGGCGGTGCGCTGGCTGCCCTGGTCCGCCGCGTGGGGCGCCGTCGTCGTGACGGTCGCCGATGTCCCGGCCAGGCTGGCGCTGGCGCCCGTGGAGACGCCGGCCGGCGCCTGGACGGCCCTGCTGGGGGTGCCGGCCGGGATCGTGCTGATGCGGTCGGGCGGTCGCGGCCGGGCGGCCCGGCCCGGACCGGCCGCCCCGGCCGTTGTGCGCGAACCGCTGCCCGGACCGCGGGGGGCGACTCCCGGGGCGGCGGACGAAGTCCCCGGGGCCGGAGCGTCGGACAACGCCCGCCGGGACGAGTCCGGGCGCTGCGGGCCCGGCGGTGCCTGCCCGCCCCCTTCCAGGACAACCAGAACGGAGGACGTACGGTGACTCGGCGTTTCACGGCGCTCGCGGCGCTGGCCGTCGTGTGCGCCGGAGTGGAAGTGGTGGCCGGACGCGGCATGTCCCCGGGGACGGTCTGGGACGTCCTCAACGGGGGCGGTGACGCGACGGAACGCCACATCCTGTTCCAACTGCGCCTGCCCAGACTCCTGGTGGCCCTCTGCGCGGGCGCCTGCCTGGCCGTGGCGGGACTGGTCCTGCAGTCCGCCCTGCGCAACCCCCTCGCCGGGCCGGAGGTGACGGGCGTCACCCCGGGGGCGGTGCTCGGCGCCGTCACCGCCACGGCCCTGGGACTGGCCGGGTGGGACTCGCCCTTGGCCGTGGTCCTCGCAGCCTGCGCGGGAGGGTGCGCCGGAGCGCTGCTGCTGTGGCTGCTGGCCGGTCGCGGGCGCGGCGATCCCGCGCAGACCGCCGTGCACGGAGTCCTGGTGTCCGCGGTCCTCGGTGGACTCACCGCCATGGTGCTGCTCGTGGAGCCGGGCGAACTCGGCAGCGTCGTCCAGTGGCTGGTGGGCACCACGGAGGGCCGGGTGTGGCAGCACTGGCACCTGCTGTGGCCGTGGGCGCTCGCCTGGGGGATCGCGGCCTGGCTCCTGGCCGGGCCGCTGACCCTGCTGCGCTGCGGGGACGACATCGCCCTCGCCGCCGGCCTCTCCGCCCGCCCGGCCCGGACCCTGGCCCTGTTGTGCGCGGTGGCGCTGACGGCGGGTGCGGTGGCCGCCGTAGGAGCGCTGGGCTTCGTGGGGCTGCTCGCTCCGCACCTGGCCGTGGCCGTTTTCGGCGCGGACCTGCGGGTGAGTCTTCCCGGCGCCGCCCTGGTGGGTGCGGTCGTGGTGTGCGGGGCGGACGCGGCGGCGCAGCTGTCCTCGCGGCTGCTGGCGGTGGCGCTGGATTCCGGACGGCTCGCGCTGCCGGTCGGCGCACTCACCACCTGCCTCGGCGCCGCGCTGCTGCTGGTCGTCGTGCGCCGCACGCCGAGCCGTACGTTCTGAAGTCGACTTAAGGACAGAGCATGACCGAGTCCGTGGGGATCCACGTCGAGGGGGTCCACTTCGGTTACCCGGGACGACCCGTGCTGCGGGGCGTCGACCTGACCGTCCGTCCGGGTGAACTGACCGCTCTCATCGGCCTGAACGGCTGCGGCAAGTCGACCCTGCTGCGGCTGGCCGCCGGACTGCTGCGACCTCTGGAAGGGCGCGTGCTGCTGGGGGAGGACGACCTCGCCCGGCTGTCGAGGCGCGCCACGGCCCGGAGGGTGGCGCTGCTGCACCAGTCCGCGCCGTCCGTCCCGGGCATGACGGTGAGTCACCTCGTCCGTCAGGGGCGGTACGCGGCACGCGGTCCGCTGGGCATGCTGCGCGAGGGCGACGACCCCGTCGTGCACCGGGCGCTGCGCGATGTCGGGGTGGAGGAGTGGGCCGACCGCGACGTCGACGCGCTGTCCGGAGGCGAACGGCAGCGGGTCAGGCTCGCGATGGCGCTCGCCCAGGACACCCGTGTCCTGCTCCTCGACGAACCGACCACCTACCTGGACCTGCACCACCAGCTCGACGTGCTGCGGACGGTGGTGCGCCTGCGCGAGGAGCGCGGACTCACCGTGGTGATGGTGCTGCACGATCTGGCCCACGCCGCCCGGTTCGCCGAACGCATCGTCGCCCTGCGCGACGGCCGCGTGGTGGCCGACGGAACACCGAAGGAGGTCGTGACGCCGGCATTGCTGGCGGACGTGCTGAAGGTGGCCGGCCGGGTCGGTCGGGACCCCGAGGGGGGCTGGCCGGTGTGTTACCCAGATCACCCTCTCCCCTCTCTAGAATATGAAAATCAGATTCATTAGATTGTGACTGCGGCGCTCATCCGAACGCCGCATCTCCCTTGCGAAAAAGGAGAGTTCATGGACAACGAGCAGATCTTCACGCCCATCGCCGACCAGGGGCAGCTGGCCCACGCCTCGGCCTCCCACTCCAACGCGCTCGTCGAGAACCCCTTCGACGACGACGAGGAGTAAGCGAGGGGCCACCCACCCTCGACCGTGGGCCCGCCCGTTGCCTTCCGGGCGGGCCCACGCCCGTTCCCCACCCTTTCGTCAGGAGGATCGTCGTGTCCCGCAGTCGTCTCGTCCCCGGTGCCGAGGTCGTCGCCGTGCCCGGGCGGGGACTCGCCGTCCGTACCCCCGAAGGGGAGTTCTTCAGCGTCAGGAGGGGGGAGGCCGACGAGAACGTCCTGCTCTCCCGGCTCGCGGGCGTGACCACAGGCTCGGGGGGCGAGGAACTCGACCGTGTGGTGCGGGCGTTCGAGAAGGCCGGCTATCTGGCGGAAGGACCGCTGCACTCGGAGTGGCCCGCCGCTCGCCGGGACATCCGGCTCCTGGGTGACCCGGTACTGACCGAACCGCTCGCCGTGCAGCTGGCCGCCCTGGGCGCGCGGCCGCGCACGACTCCGGCCGTGACCGCCTCCGACCGGCCGCCGGCGGGCGTCGAGGACCTGCTCGACGGAGACCCCTCCGCAGTCGTGTGGTGCCTCGACGGACCCGTGCCGGACGGGCTGTGGGACGCCGCCGACCGGTTGCCCGACCACGGCGTCGCGTGGCTGCGCTGCCACCGCGAAGGCTGGCAGGCGTACGTCGAGCCGGTGGCCGCCGCTCCCGGAGACGTCACCTCGGCGCACGTCCGGTCCCGCCGGCTCGCGGCCACCCCCGCCCACCGCGAACTGGCCGCGTACTGGAGCGGACCCCGTACCTCCGGCGCGCCGGTCCGGCTCGCCCCACCCGCCGCCACGCTGCTCGCGGCGCTGCTGGCGGACGATCTCGGCCGGTGGGCCACCGGCGCCCCCGACACGGCCGGCCTGCCGGCCCGGCGCAGGCTCCGCCGCGTGGACCTGCGCACGCTGACCGTCACCGAGCACCCCGTCCTCCCGGTGCCCGACGTCGCACCGATGCCGAGGAAGGACGGATGACGGCGTTCGACGCGACGGTGGAGGAACTCACCACCGACGTGCTGCTCCCGGCCGGCGACGGTCCCTTCCCGGCCGTCCTGGTACGTACCCCCTACGACCGGACCCGGCACCGGGCCGAGGCGCGCGGCTGGGCCCGCCGCGGATTCGCCGCCGTCGTCCAGGACGTGCGCGGCCGGTTCGCGTCGCCGGGGGAGTGGCACCCGTACGAGAACGAGGCCGCCGACGGCACGGCGGCCGTCCGCTGGATCCGACGGCAGCCGTGGAGCGACGGCCGACTGGTGGCCGTCGGCGCCTCCTACGCGGCCCACTGCGCCCTCGTCCTCGCCCTCGACGTTCCCGAAGACGCCCGGCCCGACGCCGTCATCGCCGCCGTGCCGGCCCTCGGCGCGGCCGAAACGGCGCGCGAGGCGTCCGGCGTGGAGCGGCTGCTGTCCCGCGCCGGATGGTGGGCCGCCCACGGTGACCGGCGGGACTCCGACGAGAGCGCGCTGGACAAGGCCCTCGCCGCGGACCCCGGACTCCTCACCCACCTGCCGCTCACCGGCCTCCCCGAACGGCTGGGCCGCGACCTGCCCTCCTGGGCGGGCCTGTGGCGGCACCGCGAGCGCGGCCGCCTCCTCTCGCGGGCGCCGCACGCCGACGTGCCCCTGCTCGCGGTGGGCGGCCACCACGACCACTTCACCGAGGACACCCTCGCGCTGTGGCACGCCTGGGGCGGGCCCTCGGCCCGGCTGCTGCTGGGCCCATGGGGGCACGGCCTCGTCACCGCGCCCGGACCCGACGCCGGCCCGGCCCACCGGGTGAACCTCGGCGAGCTGTACGTGCGCTGGGCCCGCCGCGCCCTGACCGGTGAACTCGCCCCCGGCCGCCACGGCGCGGTGGCGCTCGGCGGCGCCGGCCTGTGGCTGCCCGCCGGCACGGACGGCGAACCGCGCACACCACGGCTGCGGCCGCTGCACGGCTCCGCCTTCACCGCCGACCCCGACCGGCCCGTCCGCTCCGACGACCTGACCGTCCCGCCCGACGGCCCGCCCGACCGCTGCCTGCTGGTCACCTCGCCGCTGCCGCGTCCGCTCGACGTGGTCGGACCCGTGCGGGTCGGACTGCGGGCCACCGCCCACACGCCGTCCGCCGACTGGGCCGCCCGGCTCGTCACGCTCACGCCGGAAGGAACCGCCGAGCGGCTCGCCGTCGGCGTCGCCCGGCGCTCCGAACCGGTCGGCCGCGAGGCCGCGTTCACCGTCGACCTCGGCCGGCTCGCGCGCCGGCTGCGGGTCGGCACCCGGCTGCGCCTGGAGATCGCCGGACACCACTTCCCGGCCCACGCCCGCAATCCCCACACCGACGACGACCCGATGACGGCCGACCGGCTGCTCGCCTCCCGGCGGGAGGTCGATCCGGACAGCGTGGTGCTGAGCCTGCCCGCGCTCCCGTCCCGCCCCACCCCCGTCGACCCCGCAGAGGAGATCCTCCGATGACGACGCTGTCGCTGGAAGCACTCGTCGACCCCGTCTGCGGCATCGTCCGCAAGGTCGCGCCCGTCGAGCACCCCGCGGGCGCACCACCCCGCTACACCGCGCTCACGGCCGAGGTCTCCGACGCCCGCAGACACGGCCTGTGGCCCGCCGACCGGGTCTCCCTCGGCACCACCTTCGGCGATCCCGAGCAAGCCCGCGTCGCCGCGATAGCCGAGGGGATAGAGCGGTACTGCGGCAACCGCGTACCGCCGCCCGGCCACCCCGA
The DNA here is from genome assembly GCF_055633275.1 of Streptomyces sp. 12E. Lineage (NCBI taxonomy): Bacteria > Bacillati > Actinomycetota > Actinomycetes > Kitasatosporales > Streptomycetaceae > Streptomyces > Streptomyces sp. 12E. The sequence goes on from NZ_JBVNCJ010000001.1 coordinate 7,028,164, forward strand.
CGCCCCCGTGCGCGCCACCGCCGCCGAACTGCTGGAGAAGGGCCTGCGTCTGTACGGTCCAGGGGATCTGCCCGCGTACGCCGACTGGCAGTACGCCCGGGAGAAGTTCCCCTACCGCCCCCTCACCCCCGGCACCCCGGCCCTGTGGACGCGCGGCACCGAACTGCTGCCCGGCGGACGGACGGCGGAGGTGTGGGCACCCGTCGCGCTCACCCACCTCAACTGGCGCCAGGGCGAACTGCGCGAGCTGCCCCGCACCCACCACCTCAACTACGCCGGCATCGCCACCGGCCAGGGTCTCGACGACGCCGTCGAACGCGGCCTGCTGGAGACCGTCGAACGCGACGCCCTGGAACTGTGGTGGCACCTGGACGGTCCGGCCCGTGGCATCGACCCGTCGAGCGTGCCCGGCCTCGCCGACGACCTCGCCGGCTCCGCGTTCGACGTCCACATCGTCGAGATGCACTCGGAGTTCGCCCCCTGCATGGCCGCACTCGTGCACGACCCGCGCCTCGGCCTGTACGCGGCCGGCTTCGCCTGCAAGTACGACCCGGCCGAGGCCGTCCGCAAGGCCGTCCTCGAAGCGGTCCACACCTGGGTCTTCACCCAGGGCCTGACCGACCCCGACGGCTGGGTGTTCCAGGCCGTCGAGGCCGGACTGCTCGCCCGCGGGCTGTACCTGGACCATCGGGCCGACGGCCGCTATCTCGACGCGTGCGGCGAGCGGTTCGAGCACGTACGGGACCTGGGCGCGCACGTGCAGGTGTGGCTGGACGAGCGGATGGCGGCCGAGGCCCGGCGGTTCACCGAGCCCGCGCTCAAAACCGTGTCCGTCGGCCAGGTCGAGCCCGGCAGCCGGGAGCGGCTGGAGAGCGCGCTGCACGCGGGCGGTCACCGTGTCATGACCTTCGACCTCACCACCGAGGACGTGGCCGAGACGCCCCTGCGCGTCGCCCGGGTCCTCGTCTCCGGACTCCTGCCCAACGCCCCCGCGGCCTTCGGCTACTTCGGCTGCCGACGCCTCGCCGAGGCCGCCGTCGCGCGGGGATGGCGCACCACCCCGCCGAGCGCGCCGGAGGACTTCACGCTGGCGCCTCCGCCGCACATGTGAGGGCCACCGTGGAACACCTCCGCGAGGACCGACCGGTGGACCTCGTCGCCGCCCTCGCCCGTGCCCGCTCCCCGGAACGCCCCGGCCCCGGCACACCCGCCGGGGCAGCCGTCCGGGCCTGGCCGGGGCCGCCGCGCCCGGTCCCGGAGGCCGGCCCGGCCGACCTCGACCTGCGGGCCCTGCTGCGTCTGTCCCTGGCGGCCGCGGACACCTCCGGACGCCTCAGGCCCACGCCGTCCGCCGGCGCGCTGCACCCGGTGGACACCGAACTGGTCGTGGGCACCGGCTGCTCCCTGCCGCCCGGCCGCTACGGCTACGACCCGCTGCGCCACCGCGTCCATCGTCTCGGCCGGCGACCCGACGGCACGCCGCCGGGCGTGACCGCCGAACTCTCCGTCACCGCGCGGCGCACGGTCTCCCACTACGGCCACCGGGCCTGGCCCCTGCTGCTGCTGGACACCGGACACGCCGCCGCGGCGCTGTTCCTGGCGGCCCGCGCGCTGGGTGCGGACGAGCCCGGGGTACGGCTGGACGGACGCGCGGAAGACCCTCTGGCCGTCGTGCACATCCCGCCGCCCGACGGGCGGAGCCCGATGCACCCGGCTGACAGCGCCCGCGTCCCGGGCCCGCCGGGGGGCCCGCCCACCCCCGCCGAACTACTGGCACGCCGCAGTACCCCACCGCCGATGCCGGGCGCCCCGTCCCAGGACGCGCTGCGGGCGGTCCTCACCACCGCCGCACGGGCGAGCACCGGCGACCTGCGCTGGTGCGCCGCCGTCGGCCCGCCACGACCCGGCCTGGTGGAACCGGCCCCCGAGGGCACGACCCTGCGGCGGTACGCGGCGGGCGAGGCCCGCCCGACACTCGCGGCGTGGGCCGCGGGCCAGGTGTGGATCGCGGATGCGGGCGCCGTCCTGCTCGCCCACGGCTGCCCCGCGGACGCCGACGCCGCGCACATCCGCCGTGCCCATCTGAGGGCCGGATTCGCCGTCCACCTGGCTCACGTCACCGCCCTGCGTCACGGTCTGGCGGCCCGGCCCGTCGGCTCCTGGCAGCAGGCGGACCTCGGCGCCGCGCTCGGCGACGCCAAGGGCCGGGACTGGGTCGTGCACGCGCTGGCCCTCGGCACCCACCACGCCGACGAGGAGAACACCACGTGATCGTCCACCCCGAGCTGCGCCGCGCCGCCCGACGCGCACGGCGCCCCCTGCTTGCGGCCACCCTCCTGCAGGGCGCCGTCACCCTCACCCACCTGGCGCAGGCCGCACTGCTGGCCCTCGCGCTCGCCCACCTGGCCCGCGGTGACACCGGCCGGCTCCCCTGGCTGCTGGCCGCGGTGCTCGCCGTCGTCGCCGCCCGGGCCGGGCTCGCCGTGTGGCAGCGGCGCACCGCCAACCGTGCCGGAGCCCGGGTCAGGGTGGCCCTCCGGGACGGACTCCTGGCTCACCTGGGCCGGTTGGGGCCCGCTCACCTGACCACCGCGAGGGCCGGAGCCGTCCGCACCACCCTCGTCGACGGGGTGGAGGGCGTCGACGCCTACGTCTCCCGCTACCTGCCCCAGCTCCTGGTCACCCTCACCGTGCCGCCCCTGGTACTGGCCGCCCTGGCCGCGGCCGAACCGTGGGCCCTCCTCGGCCTGGTCCCCGCCCTGCTCCTGGCGCTGGCCGGGCCGCGCGCCTGGGACCGGCTCCTCGCCGCACGCGGCAAGGAACACTGGGACACCTACGAAGGGCTGGGCGCCGACTACCTGGAGGCGCTCCAGGGCATGCCCGCCCTCCGTGCCGCCGGCGCTGTCGGGCGCACCCGCGCACGTCTGGAGGAGCGGTCCGCGGCGCTGCACCGGGCGACCGTCGCCAAACTGCGGGTGTCCCTGGTCGACACCGGCATCACCGACCTCGCCATCCAGGGCGGCACCGTCGCCGCCGCGCTCCTGGCGTGCTGGTCGGCCGTCACCGGATCCACCACGGCGACCGGCACCTACCTGGTGCTGCTGCTGACCTCCGAGTGCTTCCGGCCGGTCCGCGACCTGGCCCGCGAATGGCACGCCGGATACCTGGGGGCGTCGGCCGCGGACGGTCTCGCGGCCCTGCGCACCGCCGAGCCGGCCGTCCCCGACACGGGAGAGGTCCCCGCCCACTGGACGAACCCGCCCGAAGTGCGTTTCCACAACGTCCTGTTCGCCTACGACGGCGCACCGGCGCCTGCCCTGGACAGCGTCTCCTTCACCGCGCAGGCGGGACGGACGACCGCGATCGTCGGCCCCTCCGGCGCGGGAAAATCCACGCTGCTGGCCCTCCTCCTGCGCCACCACGACCCGCAGGAGGGCCGGATCACGCTCGACGGGCGCCCCACGACCGAGTACGCGCTCGACTCGCTGCGGCAGGGCATCGCCGTCGTCTCACAGGAGACGTACCTCTTCCACGCCACCATCGCCGACAACCTGCGCCTGGCCCGGCCCGGCGCCACGGACGACGACCTGATCCGGGCAGCGCGCGTCGCCGGCGTCCACGACGAGATCACCGCCCTTCCCGACGGCTACGCCACCGTCCTCGGCGAACGCGGTGCCACCCTCTCGGGCGGCCAGCGGCAGCGGCTCGCCCTCGCGCGGGCCCTGCTGGCGGACGCCCCGGTCCTCGTCCTCGACGAGGCCACGAGCGCGGTCGACGAACGCCGGGAGGCGGACATCGTCCGGGAACTGCTGAGCGCCGTGAGCGGCCGGACCGTCCTGGTGGTCGCCCACCGGCTGGCCGCCGTCCGGCACGCCGACCGCATCGTCGTCCTCGACGCGGGACGGGTGGACGCCGTCGGCGAGCACGCCGGCCTGGTCGAGGCCGACGGCGTCTACGCGCGGCTCGTCGAGGCGGGCCGCGCCCACCGAGGAGAACTCGCCGCATGAGCACCGCCGCCACCACCGACACCGCCACCACCCACGCGGACGCACCCGCACGGGGTGCACTGCGGGCCCTCCTCCCCGCCCTCGCCGCCCACCGCGCCATGACGGCCCGTACCTGCGCCGCCGCCCTCCTCGAACAGGGTTCCCTCGTCGCGCTGCTGACCCTGGCCGCGCACACCGTGGGTACCGCCGTCATCGAAGGGCGCGCCCCCTCGGCCGCCACCGTCACCGCGCTCGTCGCCCTGGTCCTCGTCCGCGCCCTGACGACCTGGCGGGAGATGGACCTCTCCCACGACCTGGCCTACCGGGTGCTGGCCGTACTGCGGGTACGCGTCTTCGACGGACTCGCCCGCAGCGCACCCGCCCGGGTCGCGGGCCGGCGCAGCGGTGACCTGGCCGCCACCGCCATGGCCGACGTGGAGGCGCTGGAGTTCTTCTACGCCCACACCACCGCCCAACTGCTGGCGGCAGGAACGGTCCTCACCAGTGGCTCCGCGGTCCTCGCCACGGTGGAACCGTGGCTGCTGGCGGCCGTGCTGCCGGTCGCGGCCCTGCTCGCCGCGGCGCCCTTCGCCGACGCGCGCGGACGCGCGGAACGCGGCAGCCGCACCCGGACGGCCGCGACGAGGCTGTCGGCCGACACGGTGGAGACCGTCGACGGACTGCGCGAACTGCTCGCCTTCGGAGCTTTGGCGGAACGCCGCCGGGGGCTCGCCGAGCGGGGGCGGCAGGTGGGCGACGCCCAGCGTGCCGAGGTCACGTGGGAGGCCGTCGCCGCCGCGGTCCGCGACCTCCTCATCGTGGTCGCGGTCCTCGGCGTGGTCGCCGCGGCGGCGCAGTCCGTCACCTCCGGACGGCTGCACGGCGCATGGGCCCCGGCGGCGATGGCCCTGGCCCTGTCCGTCCTCGGCCCGGTCGCGGAATCGGCCCGCGCCCTGAGCCAGGCCGTGGCACTGCGCGCCGCCGCCTCCCGCGTCGGCGCGGCCGTCAAAGCTCCCGCCCTCGCCCCGCCGCCCGCCGAGCCCCGCGCCCTGCCACCCGGTCCCTTGGGTGTCCGGCTGCACCGCGTGAGGTTCGACTACGGTGGCCTGCCCGTGCTGGACGGTGTCGATCTGACCGTGCCCCCCGGGCAGACGCTCGCGCTGGTCGGAGCCTCGGGCGCCGGCAAGTCCACCTGTGCCCACCTGCTGGCCCGGTTCTGGGACCCCTCCGAGGGAACGGTCCGGCTGGTCCCCGCCCACGGCGACCCCGTGGACGTTCGGGAGGTGAGCGACGCGGAACTGCGCAGTGCGGTCGTCCTCGTGGGACAGGAGACGCCCCTCTTCCACGGCACCCTCGCCGAAAACCTTCGGCTCGCCGCACCCGACGCGGACGACGGCCGGCTCGCCGAAGCGGCACGGCTGTGCGGCGTCGATCTGATCGCACCGATGGACACCCTCGTCGGCGAGCGCGGCGCGACGCTCTCGGGAGGCCAGCGGGCCCGCGTCGCCCTCGCCCGCGCACTGCTCGTCCGCCCGAGAGTCCTCATCCTCGACGAGTCCACCGCCCATCTGGACAACGCAGGCGACGCACAACTCGCCACCGCGCTGCAGGAGGAGGGCCGCACCACGATCGTCATCGCACACCGGCCGGGGACCATCCGCCGTGCCGACCGCATCGCCGTCCTCGAGAGGGGCCGCGTCACGGAAGAGGGAACCTGGGAGGAACTCACCAGCCGTCCCGGCAGCGCGCTCAACCGCATACTCGCCACCACCCCCTCCTGAGCACGGGCCGCCCAGGGACCCGGGGCGGTGAGGCTTAGGGACGGGTGTACCTGGAAACGACTACTCCCGAACGATCGCCGCAGCGGCGGTCGGCAGGGACGGGGAGGGGTCTCACGTGGATGCGCCCTTGTATCTGAGGCCGAGGGTGGATCCGCCGCTCGCCTCACTGCTGACGGACCGGCCCTTCCTGCACTCGCTCGTGGACGCGCTGGGATCACCGCTCAACGTGCTGCTCCCCGAGGCCGTCGCCGAGAACGCCGCCCGCTTCCGCGCGGTCTACCGGCGTCACCGTCTGACCGGGCGCGTGTACTTCGCGCACAAGGCGAACCGGTCCAGCGCCCTGCTGCGGAGACTGGCGGCCGAGGACCCGGCCGCCGTCGGCGTCGACGTCGCCTCCCTGGAGGAGCTGAGGCACGCACTGGGGTGCGGGTTCACCGGGGACCGCATCATGGCCACCGGCCCCAAGGACGCCGAGTTCCTCTGGCTGGCGGCGCGCGTGGGAGCGACGGTGAACCTCGACTCACCCGGAGAGCTGGAACGGCTCTGCGGCCTGGTGCGCACGCACGGTCTCGGCCGGGCCGCCGTGCTGGTGCGCCTGTCCGGGTTCGAATCCGCAGCCGGCCACGGGGGAGCGGGCACTCGGCTGCTCTCCCGGCGCAGTCGCTTCGGCACCCCGGTGCGCGACACGGAGGCGCTGCTGTCGGCGCTCGAACACAACGCGGACGCCGTGGAGTTCACCGGCGCCGCCTACCACCTCGACACCACCGGCGTGGAGGAGAAGGCACGGGCGCTGGAGCAGTGCGTGCTGTTCATGGACGAGTGCCGGGCTCGGGGACTCGCGCCGCGCGCCCTCGACATCGGGGGCGGATTCGGCGTCGGTTACGTCGCCGAGGCGGGGGAGTGGGAGCGGTGGACCACCGCGCTGACCGAGGCGGTGCTCGGCGTCCGCCCGCCGTTGACCTGGCGCGGTCACGGTTACGGGCTGCGCAACGAGGGCGGCACGGTCCGCGGGACGGCCGCGCTGTACCCCGCGCACCGTCCCACCGCCGGGCCCGGCTACCTCGACGAGCTGCTCTCCCTGCCCGCACCGGCACTGGGCCGGCCGCCGGCCACCCTCCTCCTGGAACACCTCCACGACCTGTACGTCGAACCCGGCCGCTCCCTGGTCGACCAGTGCGGACTGTCGCTGGCCCGGGTGCTGGACGTACGCCCCGCGGACACGGACTCCGGGCAGTACTTGGTGCACCTCGGCATGAACGCGGGAGACATGAGCCTCGAGGAGCACGGGGTCCTGGTGGACCCCGTGCTGCTGCCGCGCGGCGAAGCGGTGGCGGGTGACGAGGAACCGGTCGGCGTCTACCTCACCGGCAACCTGTGCCTGGAAGGCGATCTCATCACCCGCCGCCTGGTCTTCCTGCCCCGGCTGCCGGGCGTCGGCGACCTGCTGGCCTTCGCCAACACCGCCGGATACGCCATGGACTTCCACGCCCACCACGCACAGCGGCAGCCGGTCGCGCGGACGGTCGCGGTGGAGCGGCGGGGCGACTCCTGGCGCTGGTGCCCGGACGAGGACTACTGGCCGATCACACCCTTGGGGGGAACACCCGGATGAGGTACGACAGCATCACGGAGGCCATCGGCAACACACCTCTGGTGCGCATCGATCCCGCCGTGCACGGGCTGCGCCACATCGACCTCTACGCCAAGCTGGAGATGCTCAACCCGTTCGGATCCGTCAAGGACCGGCCCGCCTGGCACATGGCCCGGCCCCACCTGGAGACTGCCGCCGACGGCGACGGGACGGTCGTGGAGCTCTCCAGCGGCAACACGGCCAAGGCCCTGGCCCTGCTGGCCGGTATGCACGGACTGAGGTTCAAGAGCGTCACCAACCGCATGCGCGTGCCCGAGATCAAGGAACTCCTCCTGCTCCTCGGTGCCGAGATCGAGGAACTGCCCGGGCGCAGCGAGTGCCTCGACCCGACCGACACCGACGACCCGCTGACCCACTTCCACCGGGCGCTCTCCGACCCGGGGAACACCTACCTGCACACCGACCAGTACTTCAACCCGCGCAACGTCGAGGCGCACGCGGCGGGCACCGGTCCCGAGATAGTGAAGGACCTGGACGGCCGGGTGCCGGACTGGTTCATCGCCTGCGTGGGCACGGCCGGTTCGTCGACCGGTGTCGCCAGGGTCCTGCGCGAGCACGACCCTCAGGTGAGGGTCCTCGGCCTGGTCGCCCACAAGTCGGACTTCATCCCCGGCATCCGCACCATCGACGAGGTCCACCAGGTCGGCCTGTTCGACCCGGCGACGTACGACACCATCGAGTCGGTCACCTCCGACGAGGCCATCGACGGGATGCTCACCCTCATCCGCCGCTGCGGACTGCTGTCCGGACCGACCGGCGGCGCCGCCTACCAGGGAGCGGTACGGCACCTGCGGAACGCCGACGCCGAGCTGGACGGGACGGGGCGGCGCCGGACGGCTGTCTTCATCGTGTGCGACCGGGCCGAGAGCTACCTGAGCTACGTGCGCCGACGCCGCCCGGAACTCCTGGGCCGGACGGACCGGGGGAGCTCGGCTTCGGCCGTCACGGAAGCCGAAGCCCGTGCGGAGGCCCGCGTCGTCGGCGTGGACGACGCCCGGCGCTGGACCGCTACGGGTGATCCCCGGCCGCTCGTCGTCGACCTGCGCAGCCCGCACGCCTACGCCGCCCTGCACATCGAGGGCTCGCTCAACATCGTCGACGAACTGTTCGAGGACCTGCTCCGCGGCGGGCTCCCCTTCAGCAAGCGCACGCCCGTGCTGCTCGCCTGTCCCGTCGGGGAGAAGTCGCTGCGCTACGCCGCCGTACTGACCCGGATGGGGCACCCGGACGTCCGCAGCCTGGCCGGCGGGATCGTCGCCTGGCGGGACGCGGGCGCACCGCTGGTGCGCGAGTGAGCGCGATGCACCCGCTTCCCGCGGCGGAGCCCGAGGACCCGTCTTGGCAAAGGGAGTTGAGGGAGCAGTTCCCCATCGTCACCGCCCATCCGGAGCTGGCCTACCTCGACAGCGCGGCGACCGCCCAGAAGCCGCGAGCCGTCCTGGAGGCCGTCCGGACCTACCTCACCACGTCGAACGCCAACGCGGGCCGCGGCACCTACCCCTGGGCCAACCGGACCACGGAACTGGTGGAATCGACCCGGGAGCGGGTCAAGGAGTTCCTCCACGACCCCGAACCGGGCCGCTCCGGCGTCCACTTCACCAGCGGCACCACCGAGGGCCTGCGCACCGTCGCCCGCGACTGGCTCGTCCCGTACCTCACCGACGGCGACGAGATCCTCGTGCCGCACGCCGACCACCGGGCCAACCTGGACCCCTGGCTCGAGGCCCGGCGACTGCTGGCCGAGCGCGGTGTCGACGTCCGCGTACGGGCGTTGCCGTACCAGGCGGTATCCGGCGACTACGACCACCGGGCCCTCGGCGAGGTCATCGGCCCCCGGACCCGCTTCGTGGCCGCCACCCACGTCCACCACGTCTACGGCGGCGACATGAACGTGCACCGCATCCGCGAGGCCGTCGGCCCGGACGTGCCGATCTGCCTGGACGCGGCGCAGAGCGTCGGCCACCTGCCCGTCCGCCTCGACGATCCCGTCCTGGACGTCGACTTCGTGGTCTTCTCCGGGCACAAGGCGATGGCTCTGCCCGGCACGGGAGCCGTCTGGGCGCGCAACGCGCGAGGGCCCGTGTTCCGGCCGGACGGATGGCAGGGCACGCCCAACACGGTGGGCATCGTGTCCCTGCGGGCCGCGCTCGACTGGCTCGACGCCGCCGGAGTCGAACGGATCGCGCGCTGGACGACCACGCTCACCACCCGGCTGACCGACCGGCTCAGGCGCCTAGGCCCGTACGAGGTCCTCGGCTGCCCGGCGAGTCTGGCCGCCGACTCCGCACTCGCCGCGGCCCAGCGCCGCCACGGCATCGTCACCTTCCGGCACCGCGACATCCCCTCCGACGACCTGGGGTTCATCCTCTACAGCCACGGCTTCATGGTCCGTGCCGACAGCCTCTGCCAGGCCGGTGCCGACGAGCGGGACGGGTCGGTACGGGTGAGCCTGCACGTGTACAACACGGTGGAGGAGATCGACCGTCTGCTGACCGTCCTCGCGTCGCTGGAGTGAATGGCAACTGATAACCGTTTCCACCTGTAGATTCGTCCGTGCCCGCGGACGGACGAGGAACGGATGAGGTGGCGCAAGCGATGGGCGTGAGCATGGCGGCGGCCAGGATGTGGGTGGAACGCTGGGAAAGGCAGCAGGAGCAGTACGCGGTGAACCGCGAGGAGCGGTTCACCGTGATCGCGGACGTCGTCGAGCACGTCGTCGCCGACCGCGCCCGCCCCCATCTGCTCGACCTGGGGTGCGGTCCCGGTTCCCTGGCCGCCAGGCTCGCCGCCCGTTTCCCGCACGCCGAGATCGTCGCCGCCGACATGGACCCCCTCCTGCTGGAACTGGGGCGCACCCACCACGCCGACGCCGCCCGCTACGTCGACACCGTCATCGGCGAGGAGGGCTGGACCGATGCCCTCGGGCTGGAACGCCCCCTGGACGCCGCCGTCTCGACGACCGCGCTGCACTACCTGCCCGAGCAGGCCCTGCTGCGCACGTACCGCTCCCTGGCGTCCCTGCTGCGCCCCGGCGGCGTCCTCGTCAACGGAGACCACTTCCCGCCGGACGCGCCGGAGTGCTCGGGCCTCACCGCCCATGTGGGCCGTCGCAGGTCCGAGCGCACGGGCGGCCGCGCACGGGAGGACTGGCGGTCCTGGTGGGACGCCGCGGCCCGGGACCCCGAACTGGCCGACCTGCTCGACGAACGCGGACGGCGCCAGGCCGTCCACGCCGGCAGCGGGGGCGACGAGCGGGTGACGGTGCGCCGCCACGCCGAACTGCTGCGCCGGGCGGGCTTCGCCCATGTCGCGCCGGTCTGGCAGTTCGGCGACAGCGCCGTACTGGTGGCGGTCATGGGCGACGCGCGCGGGGTCCGTGCTCCCGCCGGGACATGAGTCCGCGGGGGGACAGCCGCTTCGGAGGGCCGGACTCATCGCTCGGCCGCGGTGTCGCCATCGGGCTGGGATCAGGCGCGCCGAGGACCGTCCGGCATGCACGGCGAGGCCGTCACGAGGGGCGAGGCACTGGTGGGGCCGGCCCGTGCGCCGCAGGCCGGGTGTGAGTCGCCGCTCGGACCGGCCCCGAACGGGAGATCGAGGAGACCTGCGAGGAACTCCGCGGCGTCGCCCCGCACCTGCGGTTCACCGCGGACCGACGACAGGACCGCCGAAACGCGCCGCGGAGAATGGATCCGAACCGTACCGCCCCGTGCGGCTACGTGCGTGATCGACCGGACGGCATGAACTCTCACGTGCGCCGCGAACCCGGAATCGCAATGCCGGCATTCGCATCGAAAACCGTTTTATGATTCAAGGTGCGGGAGTTTTTGCTGACGCGTGTCTCCTGTGGCAATGTTGCGTACACGGGCAGCAAATGGCTCCGGACGCGCCGTGCGTGGTGCGCGGCGGCATGAACCCGCGGAGATGATCAGCGTGGCGACAGCCTTGGAACACCGGTCGCACCCCGGACACGAGCACACGCACGGCGAGGGCTGCGGGCATGTGGCAGTACCTCACGGTGACCACGTGGACTACGTGCACGACGGTCATCTGCACCGCGACCACCAGGGTCACACGGACGAGTGCGAGGCCGGCGAGCACCATGAGCACAGCAGTCACGCCCACACGCACGGCGAGGGCTGCGGGCATGTGGCGGTACCCCATGGCGATCACATGGACTACGTGCACGACGGGCACCGGCATGCGGCTCACGATGGCCACTGGGACGACCATTAAGCGCTCCTTACGGCGAACCGGGAGAAGAGAATGCACCTCCGATACGGGGGTGCATTCTCTTGCGCGCTGCCACTCCTCCCACGGTGAAGGTGCTTCGCGAATTCAAAGCGCCTGTGACGAGTGGACTGGGAAACCTTTCGGTGGCGCAGCCGTGTTCAGCCCTACCGGATCGTGTACGGGAGCAGTGCCATCTCGCGGGCGTTCTTGATCGCCGTGGCGAGTTGCCGCTGCTGCTGGGCCGTGACGCGGGTGACCCGGCGGCTGCGGATCTTGCCGCGATCGGAGATGAACTTCCGCAGCAGATCGGTGTCCTTGTAGTCGATGTAGGTGATCCCGGCCGCGTCCAGCGGGTTGGGACGGGACTTCACGGGTTTGCGGGGGTCTTGGAGGCGGGCCATGGGCGGTCCTTCTGTCTTGGGGGTGGAGGGATCGGCTTGCGCGGCCCGGGGGCTAGGGGACGGGGGCGAGGAGGGTGTCGAACGCGGCCGGCAGGTGCTTCCACGCCTCGGGTCCCGCGGCGTACTCGGCATCGGTGAGCAGACATGACTCGAGGAGTCGTGCGAGCCCGTCGCGATCGAGTCCGGGCGAGGTGAAGACGAGGTGCTGGCAGCGGTCGCCGTGCTCCGGGTGCCAGTCCAGTGCGGCTGCGGTCCGGCGTACGGGAGGGACCAGGTCCCAGGCGGCGTCGGGCAGGGAAGCCAGCCAGGGACCGGCGTTCTCCACGCTCAGGGCTCCGCCGGCGGCGTCCCAGGCGAGCAGGGTGTCGGGGCGGTCGGCGAGCCAGAACCGCCCACGGCTCCGGGCGGCAGCGCAGCAGAGGTCTTCCAGTGCCTGGTAGAGGCGTTCGGGGTGGAAGGGGCGACGGCGGCGCCAGACGAAGGTGGCGACTCCCGCTTCGTCCGCCTCTTGGGGGAGCAGGGCGCAAGCCGGGTGCTGAGCGGCGGCGGCCGCGTCCACATCGAAACCGGCGAAGGCCAGCCGGGCGAGTTCCGCGGACTCGGTGTTCACCTGGCGGGCGGTGGGGTGGAGCTGGCTGAGGAGCGCGCGGTCCTCGTTGTCGGCTTCCTCGCTTTCCACGAGGGCGACGACGGCGGCGTACTCCAGCTGCCGGGCCCAGGTGTCGGCGACGGTGCGCTGGTCGCCCGCGCCGACCGCGAGTCCCGCTTCGGCCAGGTCGTCGCCGTTGGCGAGGCAGGGGAGCACGAGGGCGGGATCGACCGCCGTGATCACGTTGGTGAGACGGACCTTCCCCGCGCCGTGGGCGACGACGACTTCGGCCATCGCCCTGGGTTCGACGGAGTCCCACAGTTCGACGACGGCGAGCCGGGTGAGGCCGGCGTCGGCGAGCCGCTCCAGCTCGGGAACCAGGTCTTCGCGCAGCGAGCAGCACGCGCAGTCGTTGACGAGCGGGGCGTCGCCGCGGGACAGCTCGCCCGAGGCGTCGCGTACCTGGCGCAGGACGGTGCCCCGGGCGGCCGTGGACAGGTCGTGGTGGAGGGCGACGCTGCCGGGGACGGCACGCAGGAGGCGGTCCACGACCCTCCCGCGGGCATCCGAGTGCAGTCCGCCGACGATCACTACCGGCAGGCGGGCCTCGTCCCGCATCAGTTCGCCTCCCGTCGGCCGTAGCGGCGCTCGAACCGCTCGACCCGCCCGGCGGTGTCCAGGACTCGGGCGGTTCCCGTGTAGAAGGGGTGGCTCACGTGCGAGATCTCGACGTCGACCACCGGGTAGGTGTTGCCGTCCTCCCAGTCGATCGTCTTGTCGCTGGTCATGGTGGAGCGGGTGAGGAACGCGTAGTTCGCGGCGCGGTCGCGGAAGACGACGGGACCGTACGCGGGGTGGATTCCAGGCTTCATGGAGCGGTTCCTTCGGGTCGGGGCGGGCCGGTGGCAGGGGGTGCGGTCGGCGGGTCAGCGTTCCTCGCGGAAGTCGACGTGGCGCCGGGCGATCGGGTCGTACTTGCGCAGGACCATGCGATCGGGGTCGTTGCGGCGGTTCTTGCGGGTGACGTACGTGTAGCCGGTTCCCGCGGTGGAGCGCAGCTTGATGATCGGGCGTACCTCGTTGCGAGCCATACGGGCACTATATGGGAATGATTTCCATTACCAAAAACTGGTCGTCCGGCGAGAGGCAGGTAAGACCTTGTCCGCCCACTGTCGACTGACCGGCGCCCAGCCGGGCTTCGGCAACACCGTCTCCCACTCGCACCGGCGCACGTCACGCCGTTTCGACCCCAGCATCCAGCGCAAGCGCTACTGGCTGCCGAGTGAGGGCCGGTACGTCCGGCTGACGCTCAGCGCGAAGGCGGTCAAGACCATCGACAGCATCGGCAGCATCGGCAGCATCGGCAGCGAGGCCGCCGTGGCCCGCATCCGCGCCCGGGGAGTGAAGGCCTGATGGCCAAGAAGAGCAAGATCGCGCAGAACCAGAAGCGAAAGGCGACCGTCGAGCGGTACGCGGCCCGGCGGGCGGAGCTGAAGGAGGTCGTCCGTCGGCCGTCCTCCACCGACGCCGAACGCCGGGCGGCCGTGGAGGAGCACCGGCGACAGCCTCGCGACGCCGGTGCGACCCGGGTGCGCAACCGGGACGGCGTGGACGGGCGGCCGCGAGGCCACCTGCGGAAGTTCGGCCTGTCACGTGTCCGCGTGCGTGAGCAGGCCCACGCCGGCTTCCTTCCCGGGGTCACCAAGTCGTCCGGGCGATCGCCCCGTTCCCGCGGTGGAGGGGCTTATGTCCGTGACCTGTCAGGTCACGGACATAAGCCCCTCCGGACGGCGCCGCCCTCCGCGCCCGGTCGGTGACCCTCTCCCGAGTTCCCGCGGCAGCCCGGTATTCGCGTCGCATGCGTAACTCCCCGTGGTGGTCCGACGCGTCCCGCTCGACGCGGTCACCCGCCGGTCGCCGGGTGACGTGTGTGCTCCCCGCGGAGGGCGGGCCGGGTCGGCCTCGACGCCGCCCCGCTCGCCGGCACGGAACTCGCACGCACCGGACCTGCCCAGGACGTCAGGGCAGGCGCAGGAGATCGAGCCGGTGACCCCCGGCCTGAGGGAGGCGCTGTGCGGCGAGCACGGACGGCATCTCCCGGCAGGGAACCGGCAGTTCGCCGACCAGGGGACAGGGGAGGCCGGTGGGCGTGTGCGATGCCGGTACGTGGGCGCCCGGCGGCCGGCCCGGCCGACTACCGTGTTCGCGACATGACCGGGTGCCGGATCCACCGGGTGGTCCGTCGGAACCGTCTCGCGCAACTCGCCGGTTCCGGGAGGGGTTCCGCCAACGGTGACCTGCGGATTCGTGATCGGTTCCGAGGTGTTCGCGGGACTCTCGCGATTGGTCATGTGGGGGAGTCGCGGAACGCGACCGGCTGTCGACGGGCTGGGGCAGCTGTGGCGGCGGGGGCGTCACGCAGGCCGAGTCGCAGGTGCTCGACGTGGAAGAGGGCCTGTTCCAAAAGCTCGGCGACGTGGTTGTCGTGGAGGGCGTAGACGATGGAGCGGCCCCGGCGTTCCCCGGTGACGAGCCCGAGATTGCGCAGCAGGCGGAGTTGGTGGGAGCAGGCGGAGGCTTCCATGCCCACGGCCTCGGCGAGGTCGCCGACCGCGCAGGGGCCCTCCTGGAGGCGGGCCAGGATGTACAACCGCGAAGGGGTGGCCAGGGCCTGGAGGGTGGCGGCGACGTCGGTGGCCCCTGCCGCGTCCAGGCGCTCGCGGGGGGTGGCGTGGTGCTTGTCGTCGGCTCCGTGACCCATGCCGTCCATCATACCGACCACATATGAAAAGCTGTTCAAGTGTTCCTGTATGGTGGGCGTCTCGCCGTCCTCCACCCTGAAGGGTTGCCCTGCCATGCCTTCCGATCTGATCCAGCGGCCCGAGCGGGCAGCTTCGGCCGCCCCGCGTACGGCGCCGAAGCGGCGCACGCGGGTGTTCGCCCTGGCCGAGGCGCGCTGGGCCGCCGCGGCGCTGGTGCTGTTCCTGATCGCGCTGCCGCTCCAGCTGACCGGCGCACCCGCCTGGTCGTGGGGCCCTCTCTACGCCGCCGCCTACCTCACCGGCGGCTGGGAACCGGCCTGGGCCGGGCTGACGGCGCTGCGGGAGAAGACCCTGGATGTGGACCTGCTGATGATCGTGGCCGCGATCGGCGCGGCCTCGATCGGGCAGGTCATGGACGGGGCGCTGCTGATCGTCATCTTCGCCGCCTCCGGTGCGCTGGAGGCCCTGGCCACCGCCCGTACCCAGGACGCGGTGCGCGGTCTGCTCGACCTCGCACCCACCACGGCCACCCGGTTGGCCGACGACGGGAGCGAGGCGACGGTCGCCACCGAGGACCTGGTGGTCGGTGACACCATCCTGGTCCGCCCTGGCGAGCGGGTCGGCGCGGACGGCCGCGTCCTCACCGGGGCCAGCGAGGTGGACCAGGCCACCATCACCGGGGAGCCGCTGCCGGTCGCGAAGGAGGCGGGGGACGAGGTCTTCGCCGGCACCCTCAACGGCACGGGCGCGCTGCGGGTGAAGGTCGAGCGGGACGCCTCGGACTCGGTGATCGCCCGGATCGTGGCCATGGTCGAGGAGGCTTCGGAAACGAAGGCGCCCACCCAGCTGTTCATCGAGAAGGTCGAGCAGCGCTACAGCCTGGGCATGGTCGTCGCGACCCTGGCGGTCTTCCTGGTCCCCCTCGCGTTCGGTGCGGACCTGACCGGCTCGCTGCTGCGGGCGATGACCTTCATGATCGTGGCCTCGCCGTGCGCGGTGGTCCTGGCGACGATGCCGCCGCTGCTGTCGGCGATCGCCAATGCCGGACGTCACGGCGTCCTGGTGAAGTCCGCCGTGGTGATGGAGCGTCTCGGGCAGGTCGACGCGGTCGCCCTGGACAAGACCGGCACCCTGACCGAGGGCACCCCCCGCGTCACCGACATCCGACCCCTGGACGGCTCCGGCCTGGACCGGGACGCCCTGCTGGCACTCGCGGCCGCCGCCGAGCACCCCAGTGAGCACCCCCTGGCCCGCGCCGTCGTCGATGCCGCGCGCACCCGCGGCCTGACTGTCGCCGGCACGCGGGACTTCACCTCCACCCCCGGCGTCGGTGTCACCGCCACCGTCGACTGCCACACGGTCGCGGTCGGCGCCCCCGCCCGCCTCCTCGGCGGCAACGACGACACCGACGCGGCCCGCGCCGCCCGGGTCGCGGCCGACCTGGAGGACGGCGGCCGTACGGCCGTCCTGGTCCTGCGCGACAGCGTCCCCGTCGGGGTGCTGGGCATCGCCGACCGGCTGCGGCCCGACGCGGTCGCGACCGTCGCGGCCCTGACCGCGCTGACGGGCAGTACCCCGATGCTGGTGACGGGCGACAACCCCCGCGCCGCCGCCCGCCTGGGCGCCGAGGTCGGCATCACCGGCGACGAGGTCCACGCCGGTCTCCTGCCCCAGGACAAGGTCGAAACCGTGCGGCGCCTGGAGGCCCGAGGGCGCAAGGTGCTGGTCCTCGGCGACGGTGTCAACGACGCCCCCGCTCTGGCCGCCGCCCACACCGGCGTCGCCATGGGCCGGGCCGGCTCCGACCTCGCCCTGGAGACCGCCGACGCCGTCATCGTCCGCGACGAACTCGCCGCCGTCCCCACCGTGATCGCTCTCTCGCGGGCGGCCCGCCGCCTGGTGACACAGAACCTGGTCATCGCCGCGGTGTTCATCTCCGGCCTGGTCATCTGGGACCTGGCAGGCCACCTGCCGCTGCCGCTCGGTGTTCTCGGCCACGAGGGATCGACCGTCATCGTCGGTCTCAACGGGCTGCGTCTGCTGCGCGACGCCGCCTGGAACCGCGCCGCGCAGGACGTGCAGTGAGCCGCCGCACCAGGAAGGCCGCCCGCACGTCGGGGGCGGCCCGGCCCACCGTCACCGTCTGCCGCGGCACCCCGGGAAAGGTGCCGCGCCTGGACCACGAAGCCCAGCCCACCGGTCTGCGCACCCGGCCGGCCGGAGTCGTGATGGTCCGGCGACCCTCGAGGCCACGGGAAAGGACGCGCTGACCCCGGAAAGCGCGAGCCCTGTCGGACCACCCGCCCCGCACCCCGCGCCGAGCGGCCCGGGCCCGGCCGCTTCCGGAAACGACGATGCGCACCCGGTCCCCCGAGCGGCCCCGGCATGCGCGCACCGCCGGCGAGCCGCCACCGAAGCCGACGCCGGGTCGGCGGCAGGCGTCGACGGACGCGGCGCCGGTGCGCCGGACGCCGTGGTCGGGGTGCGGGACCGCTCCGGCGAGGCCGTCGCGACATCGCCCGGCAGCGGCCCGCGCGTCGGTGACGGGACCGGCGCGGTCGTCCGGAGGGCCTCCGTGCGGCTCAGTCCCGTCGGGTCGCGGCCGTGCGGGCCACCAGGGCCTCCGCATTGCCCGAGAGCCAGGCGGTGACCACCTCGCCGGGCAGCGGGAGCGCCGCCAGCTCGTCGGCCAGCGGTCCGGTCGGACCCGGATTGACCCAGGTCGAGGTGCCGAACAGGACCCGGTCGCGGGCCATCCCCCGGGCGTGGTGGAGCAGCGGCTCCCAGCCGGAACCGGGCTTGGCCATGTGCCGGGGCCGGTGCGAGGAGAACTCCAGGAAGACCCCGGGGTGCCGGGCGGCGGTGAGCAGCATCTCCTGCACGTCGGGCCAGCCCGCGTGCCCGGCGACGAGGAGCAGCTCGCGGTGGCGGCCCGCCAGCGCCTCGACCCCGCGCCAGCTGCCCAGGCCACTGGGGTAGCCGCGGGCGAAGTGGTGACCGGTGTGCAGCCAGACCGGCAGGCCCGCCCCGGCCGCCGCGTCCCAGACCGGGGCGAACAACGGATCGGCCGGGTCGGTGCCGTCCAGGAAGGGGATCACGCACAGGCCGGTCGCCCCCGCCGCCAGCGACCGCTCCAGCTCGCGCAGCGCGGCGGCCGGGTCGCGCAGCGACAGACCGGCCCAGACGTGGATGCGGTCGCGTGCGTCCCGTACGGTCTCCAGCAGCCATTCGTTGACGGTACGGCCGTCCGGCAGCCGCTCCTGCGAACCCATGGCGAACTCGCCCGTCACACCCTGCCGTTGTCGGTCGGCGAGGTGTGCGGCCAGGTCGAAGGGCGGCCGGTCCGGGGGGAGGAGCACATCGACCGCGTCCTGCCAGCGGACGGCCAGCGCCTCGCGGTACGCGGTGTGCGCGGCGCCGAAGTACCGGCAGAACGAGGTGGAGAAGACGTCCAGGTACTCGGGGGCCCTCTGGCCCAGCCGGTTCAGGTACGCCCGCCAGCCCGCGTCGTCGTACACCAGCGAGCAGGCGTCCACGACCGGCGGGCGGGCCCGGACACGAGGGCCCGCCGGTGTTCCGTCGATCGGGGCGAGGGCGGACGAGACGTTCACGGTCACTCCGTCGGGATTCGGAAGGGGGACGGTACGGGGAGGCGCCGGGGTGCGGCCGGGTACGGGAGCGGTGGGGTCTCAGGAGGCGGCGCGCCGAGCTTCCCACTCGGCCACCAGCGCCTCGGTCTGCTGCACGAACCCGCTGAACAGGTCGGCGAGCGAGGCCAGTCGGTCCCGGGCCTCGCCGCGCGCCACCGGAACCCCCGAACTCAGCGTCTCGGTGAACTTGCGCATATGGGCGTTGTTCACCAGCAGCAGGTGCTGGAGGTCGCCCACCGCCTCGTAGCCGATCCGCCGGCTGCCGGGCCGGGTGGAGCGCCGCACCAGGGTCCAGGACTCCAACTGGCGCGCGGCCACGCTCAGTCCGCTCTTGGACTGGCCGAGTTCGCGCGTCATGGTGTCGAGGTCCACGGGCTTGTTGCGCAGCAGCAGGTAGCCGAAGAGGCGGCCGGTGGCTTGCGGGAGTCCCCAGCGCTCCATCAGCGAACCCATCTCGTTGATGAAGGAGGCTTCCGGGGCGCTGAACCTGTCGGTGCCGGGGGCCGGGGCGGATCCGGCGTCGGCCGTGATGTCGTGGTCAGTCATGGTCTCGTTGGTTTCTCAGGCCTTCAGGAAGGCGATGGTCAGCCGGTTGACCTCGTCGGGACGGTCCAGCTGGGCGACGTGTCCGGCGCCGGGGATCACGTGGAACTCGCTGTTCGGATCGCGTGCGCTCCACCGTTCCATCGACGAGCGGATGTTACCCGTGTTGTCGTGTTCACCGCAGAGCAGAAGCTCGGGCTTCTCGACGAGGTAGCCGGGGGACGGGGCGACCGCGCGCGTCATGCCGTCCCAGGTGGTGAGGAAAGAACGCCGCCCGTTCGCTGCGAAGACCTCGCGCAGATACTCCTGGGCCCCGGAGGTCTCGGCCGATGCCCGGGCCATCCACCGGGTCAGACGGCGGTAGGGCATCAGCCGCATGAGAGCGCGGGACAGCGCCAGGCGGCGCCGTTCGCCCCGTGTGATGGGCAGGGTGCTGGACGTGGAACCGATGATCACGAGCGCGGCGACCTCCTCGGGCCGTTGGCGCAGGTACTCCTGCGAGATGTTGCCGCCCATCGATTGCCCCAGCAGCACCACGGGCCTGCGTACCTCGGCCGCGTCCAGCAGCGTTCCCAGGTCCTGTGCCGCGGCCCGGGGCCGGAATCCGCCGGTGCCGGAGACGGACGCACCGTGGTGGCGCACATCCCAGCGCAGGGTGCGGTAGCCCGCGTCGACCAGCGCGGGGATCTGTGGATCGAACATGCGGTGGTCGGCCCCCGCGCCGTGGGTGAGGACGACCACCGGACGGTCGGCCGCCCCGGCGGTCCAGTAGTGCAACCGGACGCCCGAGGCCTCGACACTGCTCGCCACCTCCTCGACCCGGGACCCGGCGCCGGCCCGCCAGGTCATCGCGCGCACTCCTCGTCCAGGCCGCTGACGAGCCGGGCGGACGGGGACGGGGACAGGAGCGGCGGAGCCGCCGGACGGTGGTGCCACAGCACTTCGTTCATCAGAATCAGAATACTCTCTCCGTCACGACCGCAAAGGGAGGAGGCCGCCCGCCCGACCGCGTCGGCGGTGACGGGAAGCCCTCGCCCGGTCAGCCGCCGGTGAAGCGGGGCGGCCGCTTCTCCGTGAACGCGGCCATCCCCTCGCGGGCGTCGGCCACCGTGGCGTGCGTCTTCAGGTGGTACGCGTCCTGGAGACGGAGTCCGTACTCGGCCGGCTGCCCCCAGCTCCGCTCCCGCAACTCCTTGAACAGCCCCACCGAAGCGGTCGGCAGCGCGGCGAACCGGCCGGCCAGCTCGGCGAGGTCGCGGCCGAAGTCCTCGGGTTCGCAGAGCCGGTCGAACAGCCCCAGGCGCACCGCCTCGGCCCCCGAGACCATCCGCCCGGTGAGGTAGATCTCCGTCGCCCGCGCCGGGCCGGTCAGCCGGGACATCAGCACCACGTTCCCCACATGCCCGACTCCGGCCAGGCAACTGCCGATCGAGGCGCGGGTGTCGGCCAGCCGGAAGTCGGCGGCGCAGGCGATCTCCGCCCCCGCGCCCGCCGCCGGACCGGTCAGCCCCACGATCACCGGCTTCGGCAGGTGCAGGATCGCCTCGCAGATCCGCAGATAGTGCGCGTCCGAGGTGACCGGGTCGAAGGGGGTGTCCACCCGGTCGCCCAGCCGCCACCTCCGTACGCTCTCGACGTCGTCGCCCGCGCAGAACGCCCCGCCGTTCCCGGTGATCACGACCGTGCGCACCCGGGGGTCGTCGCCCGCGCACATCAGGCCGAGCAGCACATGGCGCGAGAGCGTCAGATCCAGGCTGTTGCGGCGGTGCGGCCGGTCCAGCGTCAGCGTGGCGACCCCGCCCTCCAGCGAGGCGCGCAACGGTATGTCCTCCTTGCCGTCCACCCGGTCGGCGAAGACCGCGAACGACTCGGTGGCCGCGCCCGCCCACTCGGCCACGGGCTCCTGGTCCGTCCGGAATGTTTCCTGGCTCATACGATCTTCTCCCTGCGTATCCGGATGCCCGCCGCCTCGCGGTCCCACGTTCCCGCCGTGACGCCCTCCGCGCGCAGCGTGTGCTTGGTCGGTTTGCCGGTGGGGGTCTTCGGGAGCTCGGGCAGCACCCGGATGTAGCGCGGCAGCATGAAATGGGCCAGCCGTTCCCGCAGGAACCCCAGCAGCGCCGCCGGGTCGACCGGTGCGGCCGGGGCGCGGCCCGCCACCACCAGCAGGACCTCGTCCTCGCCCTCGTCACCGGGCACGGCCACCGCCGCCGCCTCCAGCACCGCCGGGTGGGCCACCGCCTGAGCCTCCACCTCGAAGGAGGAGATGTTCTCGCCGCGCCTGCGGATCGCGTCCTTCTTGCGGTCCACGAAGACCAGCCCGCCGTCCGGGACGCGCCGGACGGTGTCCCCGGTGTGGAACCAGCCGTTGCGCCAGACGGCGGCCGTCTCGGCGGGCCGCCCGAGGTAGCCGCTGAGGAACGACCACGGACGGTCCGAACGCAGTACCAGTTCGCCCGCCTCGCCGTCCGCCACCTCGCGGTCGTGGTCGTCGACGACCCGGGCGGTGATGCCGGGCCGGGGCCGGCCGCAGTGCATCGGGACGCCGGGGCGGTGGTCCGGGGCGGAGAGCACCGGACACGACACCTCGGTCATGTTGAACAGCGCGCGGACCGAGACCCCGAACCGCTCGGAGAACTCCGCCGCCCCCTCGGTGAACGGGATGACGTAGGCCGCCCGCAGCGGATGCCCGGTGTCCTGCGGCAGCGGCGGCTGCTTGAGCAGATAGGTCGCCATCACGCCGAGCAGCGTGCACAGGGTCGTCCCCGTACGCCGGATCAGCGGCCAGAACTCGCTGGTGGTGAAAGCGGGCACGACCGTCACCGAACCGCCGTGCACCAGCATCCCGTACGCGCCGATCGTGCCGCCGGCGTGGAACAGCGGGAGTTGCAGCAGGTAGCGGTCCTCGGGTCCGGCCATGTCGTGGAAGGCGGCGGTGCAACTGCTGTACAGGTGCGCGTAGGAGGAGACGACCCCCTTGGACGGGCCGGTCGTCCCCGAGGTGTAGACGACGGTCTGCGCGTCCCACGGCTGCGGAGCGGGCACCGGTTCCGTGAACTCCTGCCGCTCCGCCCGCAGTCCGGTCTCCACGCGGAAGCGCAGGGAGAGCCGCCCGGCGAGCGCCTCCACTTCTTCGGGCACGTCCTCGGGCCCCGGCAGCAGGACCACCGTACGCACCGCTCCCGTCCCGTCCGGCGCCTTCTCCAGCCGGGCCGCCAGCGACGGCCGGCAGATCAGCACCTCGGCCCCGCTGTCGGTGATCACCTGGCTCAGGACCGCGCCCCGGTAGGCGGTGTTGAGCGGGACCAGGACCGCGCCCGTCAGGTTGACGCCGTACCAGGTGCGCAGTGCGTCCGCTCCGTTCGGCAGCCAGCTGAGCACCAGTTCGCCCGGCGTGACGCCGAGCGCCTGGAGCGCGGCGGCCGTCTCCTCGGTCTCGCGGAGCGTCCGCGCGTACGTCCAGATGTCGCCGTCCGGCATCAGCGCGTACGGTGCCTCGGGCGCGGCGGCGGCCCGTCGCCGGAGCAGAGGACCCAGCACGCACTGCTCGGCGGTCGGCACCTGTGCCGACGCCGGGTCGAGCACATCGGCCGGGATCCGCGGGGGAGCGGGGAGCGCGGAGGCGGGCCGCGTGGCGGCCGGTGCCTGAGGACGCGCCCCGGAACGGCCCGCCTCCGCGCTCACGCCCCCTCCCCGGTGCTCCGGGCGGGCAGGGTCCGCAGCCGGAGCACGCTCTGGTACGGACCTCCGTACCAGACCGACTGCCGAGCGGTGCGGCAGTGCTCCGCCTCGCCGATCGGGCCCGGCACATTGGGGTGCCGGTCCAGATGGGGGAAGTTGCTGCTGGTGACGTGGACCCGCAGCCGGTGCCCGGGGGCGAAGCGCCACGCCGTGTCCCCGAGCAGCAGGTCGGCCTCGTACGGTTCGTCCGGCGGCCCGTCCCCTCCCGCCTCCAGCCGGAGGCTCGCCTCGGCCACCAGCAGCGAACGCCCGTCCGGATGTACGTCGGTGAGCTTGGCGACCACGGCGGTGGCGGCTGCGTCCGAGCCGAAGCGGAGCCGCAGCCGCTGTCGGCCGACCACGTCCAGCGGTTCGGCGAGCGGCTCGGAGGTGTAGCAGAGCACGTCCGGCCGGCTCTCGAGGTGCGCCTGGTTGAGCGGGCCCGCCACCAGCCGGCCGAGCTGGAGCACCCGCCCGCCGTGCGAGGGGACCGGATCCTCCGGGTCGTAGGTGAACGTGTCGTGGTCCGGGCCCTGCCGGGGCGGCGCGGGCAGCAGCCGGCCGCCCTCGCCGCCGTCGGCCGGACCCGCCAGGTACCAGGGTGAGTCGACGGCCTCGGGCGGCGGCCAGCTCGCGGCCCGGTGCCAGGTGTCGTCACCGAAGAGGAAGTACCGCACGTCCCCGCCGGGATCCTCACCGGTGGTCCCCCCGGCCTGCTTCAGGTGGCGGTCGAAGAAGTCCAGGTGCAGATCGGCCAGGCGTGCGCCCTGCGCCGAACCGTACAGGCCGGTGTTCACCTCGCCCTGTACCTGCGGGAGCTGGCCGGAGTGCACCCAGGGGCCGATCACCAGCTCGTGCCGCCCGGCCCCCGGGTCCCGGGCGCGCATGGCGCGGTACAGCTCGACGGTGCCGTGGGAGAACACGTCGAACCAGCCGCCCACCGAGAAGGTGGGCACGTCGACCTCCTCGAGACGGTAGTCGGCCACCGTCGCCACGCGCCCGGCGAAGACGTCCCGGAGCCGGCCGGGGAAGCCCTCGAAGTCGAGGACGGCGGCCAACGGCCAGCGCCGCAGCAGGACGTCGGGCGTGGTGAGCAGTTGCGTCACCTCGGCCACGATCGCCCCGTCCACCGGGTCGCCCGCCGCCGCACGGCGCTGCACCCACTCCAGCGCGGTCAGGCCGAGCCAGCTCGTGAGGTGGTCCAGCCGCACGGAGCCGCCGAGCTGCTCGGCGTCGAAGGGCGCCGAGGTGGACATCATGGGCGCGATGGCCCGCAGGTGCGGGGGCTTCTCCACGGCGGTCAGCCACTGCACGATGGCCTGGTACGAGGAGCCCGCCATGGCCACGTTCCCGTCGCACCAGGGCTGTGCGGCGGTCCACTCGACGGTGTCGTATCCGTCCGGCCCCTCTTGCGACCAGTCCAGCGGCGCCCACTCGCCCTCCGAGGCGAACCGGCCCCGGGTGTCCTGCACCACGACCGCGTACCCCCGGTCGACGCACTGCGCCGGGGTCAACGAGGTCAGCCCCAGCGGAGACTTGCCGTACGGGGTCCGGAAGAGCACGGCGGGTGAGGCCGGGCCGTCGGCGGGGCGCCACACATCGGCCCGCAGCACGGTCCCGTCGCGCATCTCCACCGGCACGTCGTGCTCGACGAGGGTGCTTCTGCCCATCAGGGGTTCTCCTTCACGGCCGGTCCGGCGCCCTCGGCACGGGACCGGGTCAGATGGCGGGTCATGGCGTCACCGGCGGCGGCCCGGCTCGCCGAGGGCTCGACGCGCACCAGCGGGCCGACGCTCATCCGGGCCGGACGGTCCAGCAGCCACACGACGGTCTCCGCGATGTCCTCCGCCTCCAGCACCTCCTCCTCGGGGACGCCGAGATCGGCGGGCCGGGCCGCCAGCCGGGTGGAGACCCAGCCCGGGGCGACGGTGACCGCACGGATGCCGAGGTCGCGGTTCTCCTCGTGGATCAGCTCGGTGAGCCGGTGCACGGCGTGCTTGCTGACTCCGTAACCGCCGCTGCCCGGCACCACCTCCGAGCCCACCCCCGACCCGATGTTCACGATCCAGCCGTAGCCGCGTTCCCGCATCCCGGGCAGCACCTCACGCGCCAGCAGGAACGGGACCGTGAGGTTCACCCGCAACTGCCGTTCCCAGTGCCGCTCCTCGGTCTCGTGGACGGCGGCCAGCCGGATCGCGCCCGCGCTGCACACCAGCAGCCCGACCGGACCCAGCCCGGCGGCGGTGGCGGCGACCGCCTCGGCGGGGGCGCCCGGTTCGGCCAGGTCCAGGGCGAGAGGCAGTGCGGTGCCCCCGGCCGCGCGGATCGACTCCGCGACCTCCTTCAGCTCGGCCTCGCGG
This sequence comes from Streptomyces sp. 12E, assembly GCF_055633275.1. Taxonomy (NCBI): domain Bacteria; kingdom Bacillati; phylum Actinomycetota; class Actinomycetes; order Kitasatosporales; family Streptomycetaceae; genus Streptomyces; species Streptomyces sp. 12E. Next base: position 7,053,840 of record NZ_JBVNCJ010000001.1, read on the forward strand.
CGTCCGATCAGCGCCACGGCGCTGCCGCGCGCCGCGAGCCTGTGGGCGACGGCGGCGCCGATCCCGGACGAGGCCCCGGCGACCAGGGCGACCGGAGGGCCGGTGACAGGGCTGCCGGACGCCGCCCCCGGCGTCGTGTCCGCTGCCGGTCCGTCCTCCGCGCCCGTTCGCGTCCCGCCCGTTCCCAGGTCCGCGCTCACCGGCCCCCCTCCCCGGCCGGCCCGGGGAAGCCCGGCCGCAGCGGAGCCACGTCCCCGAGGCCGAAGCCGCCGTCCGCGCGCAGCACCGCACCGGTCACCCGGGAGGCCGAGCCGCTCAGGAGGTGGCCGAGGACCGCCGCCACCTCGCGCGGGTCACCGACCCGCCCGGCGGGGATCCGGCTGAGCCAGCCGCGTCGGTGCTCGGGCCCCGCCGCGTCGCCCATCGGCGTCTCGATGATGCCGGGAGCCACACAGTTGGCGCGGATGCCGTGGCGCGCCACCGTGACCGCGAGGCAGCGGATGTACTGCGCCATCGCCGCCTTGCTCGCCCCGTAGTACTCCAGTCCCGACACCGGGCTGAGCGTGGAGCTGACCGAGGCGACCCCGACCACCGCGCCGGAGACCTTCTCGTCCCGCCAACGGGCCGTCAGGTACTCGGTGACGGCGATGAAGCTGTGCAGGTTCACCGCGAAGGTCCGGGCGGCGGACGGCCGGTCGCCGCCGACCGCGCTGAAACCCAGGTGCCCCGCCGCGTACAGCAGCGCGGTGACCCCGTCCGCGGTCTTCCAGGCGCGTTCGCCCAGGGTCGCGGCGTCCTCGGCGTCGGAGAGGTCGCAGCGGAGGGCCCAGGCCCGCCCGCCCAGTGCGGCGATCTCGTCGGCGAGCTCCTCCAGCGCTCGCGTCCGGCGGGCGGCCAGGACCACGTCGGCCCCGCGCCCGGCCAGGTGCAGGGCGGCGGCCCGGCCGATGCCGCTGCTGGCGCCCGCCACCAGCACCTTGTGTCCCCGTAGGTCCCGGCCGCTGACCGGCTCCGGCGGCGGCTGCTCCTGCGGGGCGGCGCGGCGCGGAGCGGCGGGAGCAGGCGGGCCGGCGGGCAGGGACGGGATCTGGCCGAGATTCGCGCCCCCGTCCACCGGCAGGGTCTCGCCGACGAGGTACGAACACCCCTCGGAGACCAGGAAGGCGACGGTGGCCGCCACATCGACGGCCGAGGTGGGGCGGCGCTGCACGAGATAGCGCAGCAGCCCGGCCTCGGCGGCCGGGGAGAGTCGGTGACCCAGGTCGGGGGAGTAGCCGGTGACCACGGTGTTGCCGGTGACGCCGTGCCCGGCCACCTGGGTGACCAGGTGCTGCCACCAGGCCCGGTCGGCGGCGAGCCGGGCGTACCGGTCGGGGTCGGTCCCGGTGTGCGTCTCGCCCGTCGCGTCGGTCACCAGGACGAGGCGTCCCCGGCCCGCCGACGCCATCGTCAGGGCGGCGGCCCGTACCCGTTCGCGGTCCAGGCCCGCCGAGCGCTCGGCGCCGTACGCCTCCTCGCCGAGCAGCAGCGCGCAGTACGCGGCCGGGGCGTCGGCGTCGCGGTCAGGGGCTTCGGGCGCGAGGCCGAGCGCGGTGAGCGCGTCGGAGAGGGCCGCGGCGGCAGCGCCCCCCGTCCCGGCCCCCGAGGCGTCGACGACCACGCGGGTGCTGATCGGCGCCCGCAGCGGATCCCCCCCGGCGGCCGTGCCGGGCCGCGTCGCCGTACTGTGAACGTGGGTCATGGCAAGTCGCCGCCTTCGTATTCGATGACCATGCTCGTCGCGTCGCCGCCCGCCCCGGAGGCGAGCACCAGCGCACTGTCGCCGCCGGTCGCCAGGCCGCCCGCCGGCACCGGATCGCCGGGCAGACCCGCGTACGGGACAAGGGTGTTGGCGCTCGGCGCGATGCGGCCGTGGTGCAGCATGAGGAGGCTGCCGAGGAGTTTGACCAGGCCGCCGGTCCCGGCGACATGGCCGAAGACCGCCTCCTGGTTGGTCAGCCGTACTTCGCCGCCGTACCCGGAGGCCTCCCGTACGCCGGCCAGCGCCTCGCACAGGTGGTCCTCGACGAACCGGTTGCCGTCCGCGTAGTCGTTGACGAACGCCAGATCGCCGAGACCGCGCCCGGCCGACGCCAGCGTGGCCAGCACATCGCCCACCACGTTGGCGGGCGGGCCGGTGGCGACGGTGGAGGGGCCGTTGGAGCGCGAGGTGCGCAGGTGCGCGCGGTGCAGCAGTCCGGGGCGGTCCCCGGTCGTCGCCGGGTCCTCCAGGATGACGGCGAGCGCACCCTCCCCGGTGGCGTTGCCGGTCTGGAACTCGTCGTGCGGCCGGACGTCGGCGGGGTCGTCGGAGAGCGAGGAGGCGCGGTAGCCGCTGCGCCCGGTGTGGCTGGTGCCCGCGACGAAGACCGGGTCCACGGTGGTGTCCACGCCGACGACGATCGCGCGGTCGACGTCTCCGCACCGGAACATCTGCTGGACGAGGTGCAGCGTCCGCAGCGCCACATTGCACGAACCCGCCACGCTCAGTGTCTGGCAGGGAAGGCGGAGCCCGGAGGCCACGGTGCCCACCACGCTGGGCGGGGTGCCGTTGAGCCAGTACTCCATGCCGAGGGCGGCGACTCCCTTGTCCCGGACCAGGTCGTAGTAGCGCTCGGTCTCCGGAAAGGCGAACTGGAGCGAGCAGGCGACCAGCGCGGTGCGTTCCGGATCGAGGTCGTCGGCGCTCAGCCCCGCCTGCTCCAGGGCCCGGTGCACCGCTCCGGTGGCCATCAGCCCGGCCCGTGAGGAGCGGCGGATCTGCCGTTCCGACAAGGGCAGGGCGGCCTCCGGATCCCAGCCGTCGACCGTCCCGGCGATGCGCAGGGGCAGTTCGGGATGCGAGTACGGGGAGAGGCAGCTCACCCCGTCGCGCACCACGCGCCAGAAGGTGTCCAGGTCGGTGCAGGCGCGGCCGTCCGGCCCCGGCAGGACGAGTCCGGCACCGGCCAGCCGCAGCAGGGGAATCCCAACGGGCATCACGACCACCGTCCGTCTCGGCACACCCCGGCCCCTGCGGGCAGCTCAGCAGACATCGCCACCACCCAGCAGCAACGCGCTGTTGACCCCGCCCACCTGGTAGTTGAAACTCAGCGCCCGGTCGAACTCCAGCGGACGCGTCCTCGTCCCCGGCACCGGGTCGAACGTGCAGACGGGCGAAGGGGTTTCGCAGTTGGCCGTGGGACAGACCCGGCCCTCGCGCATCATCATCAGCGTCAGCGCCGCGCCCAGATTGCCGAGCGGCGCCCCGCTGTGGCCGAAGCAGGCCTCCTGCGAACTCACCAGTACGCGCTCGGACTCCTCGCCCCACAACGCACGCACCGCGTTGGACTCGATCCGGGTGAACAGCGCGTCGCCCTCGCCTCCGCCGTTGACGTACGGGATCCGTCCCAGCGAGGTGTGGTCGCCCAGGGCCCGGCGGGCCGCCTCGGCCAGCCCCGTACCACTGGTGTCGATGGCGACCGCGCTGTTCAGCCCGCCGCGCGTGGTGGCCTGGCCGAGGATCGCCCCGTGTGCCCGGGCGCCGCGCGCGGCGGCGTGCTCGCGGCTCTCCAGGATCAGGGTCACCGAGCCGTCGCCGTAGTTCATGCAGTCGCCCGCCGCGTCGTACGGGCGCATCGACCGGTCGTGCCGGGGTGCGGCCGGCGGATCGTCGTTGTGCCGCACCGTCACCCCCTCGCGCTCCACCACCTCGCGCAACCGATGCCCGTGCAGCACCCGTTCGGTGTCGAAGCGGTCGACCCCGGTGACGACGACCAGGTCGCTCTGGCCGGAGGCGATCATCACGCGGGCGATGCCGAGCAGCACGGAGGAGGAGGCGCAGCCGCAGCTCACCGTGTAGTTGGCGCCGGTGGAGCCGAGCAGCGCCGCCTGGACGGGACCGACATCGCTGGAGGTGCCCGCCACCAGCAGCCGCACGAAGAGGGACTTGGCGTCCGCCGGGCTGATCGTCGCCGGGTCGGCGTCGTGCCAGGCGCGGTAGCTGTCGTAGTTGCTGTCCACCCCGGCCCGGGCGGTCAGTACGTCCGCGCCCCTCAACTCGCCCGCACGGTGGTCGAGTCCGGCGTCCTTGCACGCCTCGGCCAGCGATACGAGGCCGTAGAGGTGGACGTCGGCGTAGCTGCGCAGATAACGGGCCGGCATCTCCGGCAGCAGCTCACCGAACGCCTCGCGCGCACCGCGCACGGTGCCGTGGTGGAAGCCGTCGCGCTCGACATGGCTGGCCCCGGTGGAGGCGGTCGCCCAGACCTGCCCGGCCTCGCGCACCGGCTCGTCGCCCGCGCCGGGCAGGCAGAAGCCCATCCCGGTGACCAGGGTGTCCCGGTGGCCGGGGACCCAGGGCCGGGCCGCCGGGGCCGACAGCTGTTCCGGCAGGGGCGGCTCGCCCTGCCGCAGGCCGTGCTCCTTGCTCACAGAGCCCCCGCGTCCACGTTGACGGCCTGCCCGGTCATCCCGCCGGAGAGGTCGGAGAGCAGGAACAGCACCTGGGCGGCGACCTCCTCCGGACGGACCAGGCGGCGCAGGACGGTGCTGTTGACCGCGCGCCTGAGGTACCGCTCCCAGGTCAGGTCCGGCGGGCCGTGGTGCTTGGCGATGGCGGCCATGAAGGGGTCGCCGTACCGTTCGCCGTCCGTGGCGGCCGGGCTGTCGGTGAGCCCGGGGCAGACCGCGTTGACCCGCACGCCGAAGGCGCCCAGCTCGGCGGCGAGCGCCTGCGTCATTCCGTTCAGCCCGAACTTCGAGGCGCAGTAGGAGGTGTTGGCGGGCAGCCCGCGCTTCCCGGCGATGGAGGAGACCATCACGATGTTGCCCTCGCGGCGCTCCATCATTCCCGGCACCACCGCACGGGCGACCCGGAAGGCCCCGAGCAGGTTGATGTCGAGGGTGGCCATCCACTGGTCCTCGTCCTGGTCGCAGAGGAACGCCTGGTTGCGGGCCTCACCCGCACAGTGCACCAGCCGGTCGACCGGGCCGAGCTGCTCCTCGGCCGCGCGGACGGAGGCGCGCACGCTGTCGGCGTCGGTGAGGTCCCCGGGGACCGCCACCGCCCGCCCGCCGTCCGCCTCGATCCGCTCGGCCAGCAGGCGGAGCTCCTTCTCGCTGCGGGCCATCAGCGCCACTCGGGAGCCGTGGGCGGCGAGCATCGTCGCCAGGACGGCGCCTATCCCGCTGCTGGCTCCGGTCAGAAAGGTGGTCCTGCCCTGGAGCAAAGTGGGCGCGAAGCCGCTGGTCATGCTGTTTTCTCCGCTTTCTCGGGGAGGTCCGCGCGCGCGGTTGCCGTGCTCGCCCCCGCGGTCCGTTCCGCAGGGGCCGGACTCGGGGGCCGGCCGGCCGGGGGCAGGACGCGGGCGGGCAGTCCGCCCGCGTCGACCTCCAGCACGGTGCCGGTCACCGAGGGGTTGTCGGCGGCGAAGGCGACCGCCTCCGCCACGTCCTGCTCGTCGCACCAGCGGCGCAGCGGCACATGGCGCCGGAGATCGGCCATGTAGGCCGCGTGCCGCTCGCTCGCCGCCGAGCGGCGGCGCAGCGCCTCGCCGTCGACGACGCCGGGCGCCACCGCGCTGACCCGGATGCCGTACTCGCCCAGCTCGACCGCCCAGGTGCGGGTCAGCGCCTCCACGCCGGACTTGGCCGCGCAGTACGCCGACTGCCCGTACGCGCCGTGGCGGACCGTGGAGGAGATGTTGACGATGGCCCCGGGGGTACCGGCGGCCAGCATCGCCTGCGCCGCGTGGCGGCCGACCAGGAAGGTGCCGGTGAGCAGGGACGTCACGACCCGCTCGAAGTCCTCCAGCGGGTGCGGGGAGAGCAGCGGCGGGCCGCCGGGCCGCTCCTTGACGCTCACCAGGCGGCGGGAGAAGTTGTTCCCGGCGTTGTTGACGCAGAGCCCCAGCGGCGGGGCTTCCCCGGCCAGCCGCTCGAAGAGGGCGGCCACCGAACCCTCGTCGGTGACGTCCGCCCGTACGGCGTGCAGGACGAGACCGTCGTCGGCTCCCGCCTCGACCGCCGCGTCCAGGCTCTCCGGGGCGCGCCCGCAGATCACGGTGTGCCAGCCGACGGAGGCCAGATGGCGGGCGATGGCCGCGCCGAGGCCGCGGCTGCCGCCGGTGACCAGAGCGGTGCCGCGGTTCCCCCTGTGCAGAGGAGCACGTGATGGCTGATCAGACACGGCAGAGCAGCCCTCCGTAGTACCAGCCCGAGCCCACGGTCGGCGTGTAGCAGAGGTCCCCGGGCTTCAGCCGGCCGTCCCGCGACATCTCGGAGAGCACGATCGGCACCGAGGCACTGCCGGTGTTCGCCCGTGTCTCGTAGTTGGTGACGAAGCGCTCCTCCGGGATGCCGAGGCGTTCCCGCACGGCGGTGTGCAGCCGGCCCGTCCCGGGGTGCGGCACCACCCAGTCGATCTCCTCCATCTTCGTGCCCGAGCGGGCCAGCATCCGGGCCGCCAGGTCGGCGTGGGAGTCGGCCGCGATGGAGACCAGCTCGGGACTGCTCTTGATCCATCCGTTGGGCGGCAGGACGGTGACCGTCTCCCGGCCGGAGCCGTCACTGATCAGCAGTGAGTCCCACAACCCCCCGTCCGCCTCGGCCCCGCGGGACAGCACGGCCGCACCGGCCGCGTCGCCCACGATCAGCTCGCCCTTGCTGCCCGGGCGCACCCGGCGCGAGAACCGCTCACTGGCGACGACCAGGGCATGGCGCCAGGCGGTGTGCGCCCCGAGGAGCGCCGCTGCCGTCTGGACCCCGTGCACGAACCCCGTACAGGCGCCGCACACGTCGAAGGCGAGCGCCCGGTCCGCACCCAGCAGGTGCGCGGCGTGCGGGCCCCACTCGGGGACGAACTGGCGGTCCGTCCAGTTGCTGAAGACCAGCAGGTCGACCTCGGCGGCCGTGACGCCCGCCTGTTCCAGCGCGGCACGGGCGGCGCGCACCCCCATGTACGCGGGGGTCTCCTCCTCGTCCGCCACGTGCCGGCTGCGGACGTCGAGCCGGCCGATGACGGCCTCGTCCACGGTGCTGCCCGCGGAGGCGTCGGCGTTCCCGTTCTCGACCAGGAGGCGTGGGTAGTAGTGCCCGAATCCGGACAGGCGCAGACCGCTCTCGCGCCACAAGGGGGTCTCGTCGTGCATCTCTCGTCTTCCCGTACGGTGCGGTGGCTGCAGGGGGCCGTCCGGCGGATGGGGGATCGCCGGGGTCACGGAATCCGCAGGAGCATCGCGCCCCAGCTGAAGCCGCGGCCGATGCCGATCGTCGCGACGAGGTCGCCGGAGCGGATCTTCCCGGAGCGGAGGTTCTCGGAAAGGCAGCTGGGGATGGAGGCGCTGGAGGTGTTGCCGCGCTCCCGGATGTTGGTGAGAAGCTTCTCGCCGGGGATCCCCAGCGTCCGGCACACCTGATTGATCATGTTCAGGTTGCCCTGGTGCGGGACGAACCAGTCGACGTCGTCCACCGTCAGCCCGTTGCGCTCCAGGATCTCCTGGCCCACGTGGGAGAGCAGCTTCGGACCGACCGCGCCGACCTCCCTGCCGCGCATCAGCATCTTGTCGTTCTCGTCGATGTCGAACGCGTCGAAGTACGAGCCGTCCGCGTGCAGCGCCACGTCCAGCAGCCCGCGCTCCTCGGTGTCGGCCGACCAGACGGCCGCCGCCGCTCCCGCGCCGAACAGCGCCGAGTAGCGGTAGTCGAAGTTCAGGATCGGGCGCGGGTTCTCCGCGCAGACCACCAGCGCGTTGCGCATCCCGAGCGCCGGGAGCATCGCGGCGGCGGCCGCGGTGCCGTACATGAAGCCGGCGCAGGCCACCGAGGTGACGTCGAAGCAGGTGGCGTGGCGCAGTCCGGCCTGCTTCTGCAGCGGCAGCGAGATGTCCATGTAGTTGTTGGTCGCGCTGGAGGGGTTGGTACGCGGCCGGGTGGTGGAGGTCGTGCCGATGACGAGGTCGATGTCGTCGGGCGCCAGTCCGGCGGCGGTCAGGGCGTCGTCCACCGCCCTGGCCGCCATCTCCACGGCGCGCTCCTTCTCGTCGGCCGGCCAGTGACGGCTGACGATCCCGGTGTTCTCGCGGATCCAGGCGTCGTCGATGCCCAGCGCGTCGAGCTGCTCGAAGTGGGCGTTGGTGACCGGCTCGCCGGGGAAGTAGTGGCCGATCCCGGCGAGCCGCACCGGGGCGATCGCGGTGGGCGGCAGGGGGCGGAGGTGGGCCGTCGCCGGGTCGGGGGCGGTGGTGGTCATCGGTAGCAGCCTTCCGGGTCCATGGTGCGCAGCAGGGCCAGTTCTTCGGTGGTGACGGCCTTCTCGTCGGCCAGGAACCGGCTGACCCCCGTGGAGCCCTCGGGGAAGGTCCAGCCGGTGAGGTCGCGTACCGCCGCCTGCGGCCCGTCGGGGAGGTCCTGATCGGTGCGTCCGCGGCCCGGCACCGGCGGCAGCCAGCTCGTCAGCTCGAAGGGCGTGCCGGGCGCCGGGCGGGTGAAGCGTCCGAACTGGCTGACCACATCGCGGACCCGCAGGCCCGGACTGGTGAGGTGGGTCAGCCGCGGTACGTAGCGGCGGGCCGAGGCGACCGCGACGACCACGCAGTCCACGGACGAGGCGATGTCGTTGGCCCCGCCGGAGCCGGTGATCCAGCGGCCGTCCGGCAGCAGCGTCGTGTTGATGTTGGCGTCCGGGTCGATCTCCGCCGCCGAGAGCACGCCCAGGCAGCGCGGGTTGGCGGCCACGGCCCCGCCCAGCGTCTCCGCGACACCGGCGAGCATCTGCGAGCGCTCGGCGTGCCGCTGGCTGAAGAGGAAGACGTCGCCCGGCTCGGGGTCCATGGACTGGAGGCCCAGCTCCGCGGCCACGTGCACCTGGATGCCGTCGTTCGCCAGCAGCCGGGCCGCCAGCCACGCGGACATGTGCGAGGTGCCGATCCCGGCGAGCAGCGTGTCGTACCCGCGCTCCCGGACCAGATCGGCGACCGCGCGGGCGCCGAGCACGATGAGCTGCTCCTGCTCGGTGGGAGCGCCGGATCCGTCCGCCGGGCTCCGGTCCTTCTCCGGCGTTCCCGGGGGAGCGGGGAAGAGCAGCGCGGCGCGGCGCTCCCCGCCCAGCCGCTCCAGGTACTCGGCGTGGCTCCCCGTCCCGCCGACCCACTCCTCGTACCAGGCGGCGGCCGTCTGCGGGTCCTTGCAGGCGGCCACGATGTCGGTGAGGAACGCGTAGTCGTCCACGTAGCCGTCGACACCGGCCAGTCCGCCCGTGCGCAGCGACTGCGGGTGGGCGCCGAGCGGTGCCTGGCACAGGCCCAGCACACGGCCGGCGGGGACGACCACCCGGTCCGGCATCGCCGCGATCACCTCGTCGTCGACGATCGCCTCCACGGAGGCCAGCACGCCCTCGGTTGCGGCGTACGCGGCCCACGCGCCCTCGCCCAGCGGGGGACAGGCCACCACGTTGCCCCGGCGGTCGGCGGCGACGCCGTGGAACAGGGTGAAGCGCGGACGCAACGGGCTGAGCAGGGTGACGGACCGCTCCGGGTCCTCGGGGTGGGGCACCAGGTGGAGGCTGCCCTCCTTGCCGTTGCGCAGGTCGGTCTCGGCGAGCATCGAGCCGGTGGTGGCGAAGGGCTGGCCGAGCGCCGCGGCCATCAGCCGCTGGGTGTAGCTGAGCAGCGACCACATCTCCGCCTCGAACGGCTTGCCCTCGGCGAGTTCGCGGTAGAGGCGGTTGGGGCGCGGCGAGGGAAAGGTGTCACCGACGAAGCCCGTGATCACCTTGCGCACCGCACCGGAGAGGGCGAGCGCGTGGGCGCTGGAGTGCACGGCGGTGGTGCTCACCGTCAGGCTGTGGCTGCCGGCGAAGGCCCGGCACACCGCGTTGAGCAGGGCGTTGGGCCGTGACATCGTTGCCGCCGCGTGCACGTGGTCGCCCTCGCGGACGAAGCGGCGCACCAGGTCGTCGGGTCCGGTGGCCAGGTAGGGGGCGGGCCGGTGGCCGGCGGCGGAGGGGCGTGCGGGGGCTGTGGTCATGCGTGCTCCAGGGCCATGACGGAGGTCTGCGAGCCGAAGGCGAAGGACAGCGAGACCGCGAGGTCGATCTCGGTGTCACGCGGCCCCTCGGCGACGTGGTCGTAGTCGCACTCGGGGTCCGGCGTGAGGTGGTTGGCGGTCCGGGCCAGTCGCTGGTGGTGGAGCATCAACGAGGTGGCGGCGACGTTGATGATCCCGGCCATGCCGAACGTGTGGCCGTAGATGGGCTTGTTGGAGCCGTGCGGCGGCAGGTCGGCGTCGTCGTGGCGCGGCAGCAGGCGGCGCAGGGCCCGGCTCTCGGCGATGTCGTTGTACCGGGTGGCGGTGCCGTGGCCGCAGACGTAGCCGATCTCCTCGGGCTTGCGCCCGGCGTCGTCGAGCACGCCCGCGACGACCGAGGCGGTGACGTCACCGACCAGGTCCATGCTGGTGGCGTGGTCGGCCTCGTTGAGGGCCCGGTGGCCCAGGATCCGGGCGTAGATCCGTGCGCCGCGCTCCCGGGCGGACGACTCCCGTTCCAGGCAGAGCGTCATGGCGCCCTCGCCGAGGGCGAATCCACGCCGGTTCCTGTCGTAGGGGCGTACGGCGGTGGCGGGATCGTCGCTCTCCGGCGAGAGCACTCCGTCACCGAGGGCCAGGTAGCAGCGGGCGACCTCGGGGACGATCGGGAACTCGTGCCCTCCGGCGAGGACCACGTCGGCGCTGCCGGAACGCAGCTCGCGCAGGGCGAGGCCGATGGCGTGGTGGCCACCGACGCAGGCGCTGCTGAGGGTGGTGACCAGGCCGCTCGCGCCGACGTCGATGGCGGCCAGCGTGGCCGGGCAGCCGGCGAGACCGCGGAACATGGCCGTCGCCTTGCCTCCGTACGGGTCCTGTCCCGAGTCCGCCGCGAGGGTCTCGGTCCACCAGGACAGCGGGCCGCGGGACGAGGACTGGATGATGCTCAGGCGCTCCGGGGCGATCTGGCCCCGGGCGATCCCGGCGTCCTTCAGCGCGTCGCTGACGGCGGCCATGGTCGCCAGGATGTCCCGGTTGTACTTCGCGGCGTGCGCCGGGAGGAGGTGCGGCAGCCGGGTCGCGGCGTCGAACTCGCCCAACTGCGCGGCCGCGTGGACGGGCAGCCCGGCAGCGGCGAACGCGGGCTTCTCCAGCCGGCTCACCTGTGGGGTTCCTGTGGAGACATGGTCCCAGAAGTCATGGACATCGGTGGTGCCGGGCAGCACGCACCCGATGCCGGTCAGCACGACGGGATCGGAGAGGTCCGGGGAATGGGCTCGGCTGCTGTCCATGAACCGAAGCTAACTGCTCCTACATGAGCCTTGCTACGGCCGTCAAGTACTCATGTACGCCATATGTGATGACTGCCGGTACTCGTTTTCCGGGTCCGTACGTCGACAGCTCGCGACTCGGACGCCGAAGCCCGTGGCGCGCCCGTACACGCGCCGACGGCCCGGCACCTCCCTCGGGGAGGTGCCGGGCCGCTGCGGGCGTGCGGTTCAGGCGTTCTTGATGTCGCGACGGTCCACGGCGTAGGTACCGGCGGCGACGACCACGACCGAGAGGGCCGCCAGGAGCACGGTCCCGCCCCAGGGGAGTCCGTTGAGCAGCGGGTCGTTGCCCAGCGCCCACTCCCAGGGGGAGACGTTCGCCAGCGGCTCCAGGCCGTCGGACATCGGCGCGATGGCGTGCAGCAGGTACCCGACGACGAGCACGCCCGCCGCCGCGCCCAGAGCGGGACCGCGCCCGAAGCCGAACCCGACGACGGCGTACGCGATCCCCGCGTGCAGCACGGCCAGCAGGGCGACCGTCAGCGTCACCGCCGCCACCCCGCCCCCGGAGACGTCCATGTCCAAGGAGACGACCGAGCCGTACACCGACAGCCAGACCAGGACGCTGGTGAGGGCCAGGCCGAAGACCACGCAGAGGAAGCGCACCAGAAAGACCCGGCGGCGGGCGACCGGCAGCGCGAGCAGCAGTTCGAGCCGTCCGGCCTCCTCGTCCCCGCCGGTCAGGGCGGTGGTGGCGGTGACGGCCATCAGGCCGAGGAGCAGCGGCAGCAGGACCGCGTACAGGTTCCCCTTGAGGTAGCCGCTCGCGCTGCTGATCTGGTCGATCCCGAACGCCGCGGCCACCTCCGGGGACACGCCGGAGGAGAAGTCCTCCAGGGCGCCGGAGTCCTCCATCGAGGGCCAGGCGCCGACGACGGAGAGTGCGAGCAGGACCAGCGCGGCCGACCAGGCGATCAGCGTGCGCTTCTGAATCTGTACTCCGCGCCGGAAGATCTCCGAACTGGGCGATGACATGTGTTTCCCTTCCGGCCGGCCCGGGGGAGCGGCCTTGGTGGCTGAGACCCGTGGCGGTGGCGTCCGGCGGTCGCTACCGCACCGGGTCGGAGGCCGAGGAGGGCTCCTCGGCCGTGGAGCTCCGGCTGCCGGGGACGTCCTGCCGGTAGTACTCCAGGAACGCGTCCTCCAGGTCCGGTTCGGGCGCGGTGAGCGTCGTGATCCGGTGACCCGCCAGCAATCTCAGCAGCGCGTCGGGCGAGCCGGCCCACGCGAGGGAGACCTCCTGGCCCTCCGGTCGCCGCCGCTCCACGGCCGATGCCCCGTCCAGGGCGGCCAGCGCGGTGAGCGGGACGTCCTCGCCCTCCGCGAAGGTGATGTGGAAGCGCTGGGCGGCCCGGCGGCGCAGTTCCCGGGTCGGCCCGGAGGCGGCCAGCTCGCCGCCCTGGAGCACCGCGACCAGATCGGCCACCCGTTCGACCTCGGAGAGGACGTGCGAGGAGAGGAGCACGCTCTGCCCGTTGTCCCGGGCCTGCTCGACGGTGGTGAGGAACACCTGCTGCATCAACGGGTCGAGTCCGTTGGTCGGTTCGTCCAGGATCAGCAGTTCCGGCCTGGCCATGAAGGCGCCGACCAGGCCGACCTTGCGGCGGTTGCCGGTGGAGAGCCCGCGCACCTTCCGGGACGGGTCGAGGCCGAACCGCTGGACCAGCTCGTCGCGGTAGGCGGTGTCGGTGAGCCCTCGCAGCCGCCCCCAGGAGACCAGTGTCTGCCCGATGGTCAGCCGGTCGTCCAGCCGCAGTTCTCCGGGCAGGTAGCCGATGCGCCGCCGGACCTCGGGGTCGGCCGGATCCTGGCCCAGCACCCGGACCCGGCCGGAGGTGGGCCGGGAGAGGCCCATGAGCATGCGGATCGTGGTGCTCTTGCCCGCTCCGTTGGGCCCCAGGTATCCGTGGACCACGCCCGGGGGAACTGTCAGGTTCAGCCGGTTCAGCGCGGTGAAGTCACCGAACTTCTTGGTGACGTCGATGCATTCGATGAGAGGGGTCACGTCTCTTCTGCTCTCTCCCCTTGCGTCCACGGCTCATGCGTCCACGGTCGGCCCGGGTCGTCCGGCGAGCATCGAGGGCATCGGGGGTGGGGGCGTCAGCGCCTGGTGTGCGGCGCACACAGATCGTTCACTGGTTACTGAATCTCATGAACAAGGCTAACGGGGCGCCCCGCCCGCCGCAACGAAGCACTCACCGCTCGTGGCCCGAAACGCTCTGGTCACCGGGGTGCGACGGGTCGCGGCCCGCGGCGGACGCGGCCTGCCACCAGTAGCCGTTCTCCACGCCGAGCGCCGCCGTGCGGTCCAGGTGCCCGGAGTCCCGCACCAGCCTGACCCCCGCCTCCAGCAGCGCCGGATCCCTCTCGGCCACGGAGGCCGCCAGCGCCTGAGCCTCGGCGAGCGCCCCGCCGTCGGGCACGGTGCGCTCCACCGCGCCCAGCCGGTACAGCTCGTCCGCCCGTACGCGCTCCTCGGGAATCAGCAGCATCCTGGCGGCCACTCCGCGGCCGACCCGCCGTACCAGCGAGTGCACCGCGCCGCCGCCCGGCACGGCGCCGACCCCCAGCTCCGGAAGACCGAACAGGGCGCCCTGACCGGCCACCACCAGGTCGCAGGCCAGGGCCAGTTCGAGCCCGCCCCCGAGCGCGTACCCCTCGACGGCCGCCACCACGGGGAAGGGGGCCTCGTGCAACGCCGAGAACACGGCACGGAAACGGGAGCGTCGCACCGCGCGGCGCGACAGGTCCCGCCAGTCGGGTTCGCGGGTGTCCGCACCGCTGGAGAAGGTCCCGCCGGCCCCGGTGATCACCAGCACACCCGGTGCGTTCCCGTCCCGGGCCGTCAGGGCTCCCAGTTCACGCGCGAGTCGGTCCAGCATCGCGGTGGACATCGCATTCCGGCGGTGCGGCCGGTTCAGCGTGAGGGTGACCACCCGCCCGTGCCGCTCGACCAGCAGAGGGCCGTCCGCTGCGCCGGCCGCCGTCTTCAGGGGGGTCATCCGCAGGGCCTCAGCATCCTGAACAGCTCCTTGCGCCCGGACACGCCCACCTTCTGGAAGACCCGGCTCGCGTAGTTCTTGACGGTCTGCTGGGTGAGGCAGAGCTCATGGGCGATCTCCTCGTTGGAGCGCCGGCGGAGCAGGAGTCCGAGAATCTCCTCCTCGCGTCCGGTCAGCCGCCACTGCCCGCCCGCCTCGAAGCTCTGTGTCACCGGTACGCGCTCGGACTCGTCGGCCCCCAGGTGCCAGAAGCCGCGCCCGCTCAGCACGTCGTGCAGCCCCTTGACGATGAACTCGGGCGGGCACGACTCGTGCACGAACCCGGCGGCCCCGCCCCTGATGCAGTCCACCACGCTGCGAGGGGTGTTGTCCCTGCTGTAGAGGATGAGCCGGGTGCCGCTCCAGTGCGTCAGATCGCCGCGCACCCTCCGCCACTGCTCGTACTCCACCAGTGCCACGTCCGGCCGGCGCCCGAGGAGGCTGTCGACGGCGGTCGGATGCGGGCAGCCGCCCAGCACGGTGACGCCCGGGTCGCCCCGGAACAGATCGAGAATCGCCTTGCGTATCAAAGGCGACGAGTGCAGGACCAGGAGTCCGGGTCTGCCCTTCTCTGCCATACCAGAACCCCTCGTGCTCAGACAGCGACGGCTGATGCCGCGTCTTCGTTCGATACGTTATGAATGTACTGAACTGCGTTCTCAGGGTGGTGCCCTCCCCGTCCGGCGGATGCCCGCCCCGATGCGGGCGCCGGGGCGGCGGGAAAGTGGGATTACCGCGCCCTTCGGCGCGTGACCGCATTACTGCTCATTACTGCCGGGACGTCATCGCGCATTCAGGCGGAATGCACTCCTCTTCCGGCGGATCCTACTGACGCGTAAATAAACTTGGGGGAACGGGATTCACGGTGCGCGGCACAGTCGTTCCGAGGCCGGTTCCATCGTCGCGGACTTCCGATACCCAGGTTTCGATACGCGCGTTAAGGCCCTGTGACATCCGTGGGAACAGCGGACTCGGGGCGTACGTGCGCCGGCGCGAGGGCCGGTGCCAGCCCGGATCGCGGCAGCGGGGCAGGGAAGCCCGCACGGTCCAGCCGAGGAGGAGTAACCCTGAGGGGCCTGCTGGCTGTGGCACGTTCCTCCCCCCTGATCGTGCGTTTCAGCCCATGATCGCTCAGGGCGCGCGCGGGGTCAAAGAGTGCGTGAGCTCCGGCCCTGAATCCAGGCCAACAGTAACCGGAGAGTTATCACTTGTCATGTCGTGTTGCGACAGGTGGACTTGATGGTCAAGCCGGCCCAGGGGGCGAGGTGTTCGGGGTGTTGAAGGCGACGTTAAAGGGCCGGGCGTGCCGCGGGACGGACCGGATGCCTTCGGCGGGGCCCAGGTCGGGTGCGTGGAGCGGCGGGCGGCGAGCGTTCGGCGGTCCCGGCTTTCCGGTCCGCTTCACAGGCCGGCGGACCTGTGGACGTCGAGTCGTCCGGACGGGCGCGGTCGGGCCGCCGGGGCACTGGTGGACGGTGGCCGGCAGTCGGCGGCGGCCGTGCCGGGGGAAGCTCGTGCGGCCGCCGTCCCGGCCGCCGACGACGAGCGCGCCCTCGGCGGCGAACCGATGCGTGGGAGCCGCCCGATCGGCCGGGGCCGCCGCAGCCGGAGCACGCCACCCGCCGTCGGCACCCGCTCGATGAGCGGTCTGCCGCGTCCGCCGGGGAGCCGGAACCGTCACCGCGCGACTCCGTCCCTGCCTCGGGCGTCGTGTCGCACGGATTCCACGGGACCGGTCCGCTTCGCGGCCCTGCACCGGGCGACCTGGGCTGGAAGGGGCCCTTGCCTCCCAGGATCCCGGGAATGGACGGGTGACCCGTATGACCGAGCAGGTGACGGAGTCGCGGGCCGCGCGAAGCGCCGTCCGGCGTGACGTACCGCAACCGGCGAGGGCGCGGGTGCGTCCGGGCGACACGGCGGGCCCGAACCGGACGAAGGCCACTCCGTCACCTGCCGCCAGGCCCGGGAAGCCCGCTCGTCCCCTCGCTCGGAACCGGTGGGGAGGCGCACTCGGAGGCGGATCCGCCGAGGGGACGGTCGCACACCTCCGGGAGCGCGGGCGGCCGCGGCGCACCCGTCGCGGAGGGTCCGGAGGCCGGTGTCACCGGAGAGTCCGCGGGTGCCGCCGCCCTCAGGTGCTGACGTGGCCGGACCGCCTGCCCGTCGCGGCGCCGACGCCACGTTCACGTGGTGTTCACGCGGCCGCGGGGTGCCGTCGGCGCCGAAGGCCGTGTCACCGTTTCCCGCGGCGCGTACGGACATCCCGCAGCGGCGGCACCGGC
Organism: Streptomyces sp. 12E; assembly: GCF_055633275.1. Lineage (NCBI taxonomy): Bacteria > Bacillati > Actinomycetota > Actinomycetes > Kitasatosporales > Streptomycetaceae > Streptomyces > Streptomyces sp. 12E. The sequence continues at coordinate 7,070,535 of NZ_JBVNCJ010000001.1, forward strand.
TCGCCGGCACCGGGGAGGGAGGGGTGTGTGGGTCTCGTGAGGGTCGCCGAGCGTCCTCCCGGGCAGGCAGGTCACGGCCGCCCGCCTGCTAAGATCATCGGACTTTCAGCAGGCTGGCGGCGCGTCATGAACGCGTACGGGGGACAGTCTCTAAGGCCCCATCGCTGAGGAGTTGAGGCTTGGTCCGCCGTAGGCCCGCGCCGTTCCACGGCCCGGACCCGTCCCGCGCGCGCGGGCCTGCCGAACTCCCGGCGCGATGCGACTTGAAGAGAGTCTCATGACGTCATTGATCGGGGATCCGCTGCTGTGGATCCTGCTTGTGGTGCTCGCTGCCGCGGTGTTCGCGGTGCAGCGGGCCCGGAGAACCAATCTGGCGCTCCGAAGAACGAAGGAGGACCTGGAGACCCGGCTGGGCCAGGCCCAGGGCCGGATCGGCCAGCTCCAGGAACACGTCGCCGCCCAGGACACCCGGCACCGCGGTGACCTCGCGGACGTCCGCGCGGACGCGGAGTCGTCGACCAAGGCGGTGCTGAAGTCGGCGATGGGCACGCTCCAGTCGCTCGCCGAGGAGCAGCAACTGCTGCTGGACGGGCTGTTGCAGAAGTACGGCAACGACACCGAGGTGCTGGCGGACCTGATGTCGGTGGACCACACCGGCAGTCAGTTCAGCCGCCGGGCCAAGGGCATCTCGGTGCTGTGCGGCGGATGGCTGGGCCGGCGCGAGGGCGTGGCGACCGTCTACGACGTGGCCCGCAGCGCGCAGGGCCGCATCAAGGACTTCAACCGGGTGAGCATCCACGCGCAGGCCAGTGTCGCCGTCACCAGCAAGGCCGTCGAGCCGGTGGCGGTGGTCCTCGCCGAGCTGCTGGACAACGCGACCACGTACAGCGCTCCGGGCACACCGGTCGAGGTCAACATCCAGGCCGTGCCGACGGGCGTGTGCTTCATCGTCGACGACGCCGGTCTGGGCATGGACCAGGAGACCAAGGACCGGGCGGCGGCGCTGCTGTCCGCCGACGGCCCCGTCGACATCACCGGCCTCGGCGACCCGCCCCGGTTCGGGTTCGCGGTGTGCGGCATGCTCGCCGCCCGGTACGGCTTCGCCGTCTCCGTCGGTTCGGTGTCCCCCTACGGCGGAGTGCGCGCAGTGATCCGAGTGCCGGAAAGCCTTCTGGCGGCCGAGGCCGCCGCTCCCGCCGAGCCCGTCCGGGAGCCCGCGGACCGGGGCGGGGAGAGCGCTCCGCAGCGGCTGGCGCCCGTTCCGGTCGGCCCCTCGCACGTGGTGGGCACGACGACCGGCGGACTGCCCAAGCGCCGCCGGCGTCAGGGGCCCATCTCGGTGGTGCCGGCCCCGCAGGACACGGCCGGCACCGGCCAGCAGACGTCCGAGTCGGACGGTGAGGTGACCGCGTCGCGCCTGGGGGCGTTCGCGCGCGGCACCCAGCTCGGGCGGACCACGAACACCACGGAAGGACCTGACCACCAGTGAACACCGACCTGTCGTGGGTGCTGAACGACGTGCTCGAGGTGCGGGGCGCCCGCCACGCGGTCCTCGTCTCGGGTGACGGCCTGCTGCTGCAGCGTTCGGACGAGATCTCACGCGACGACGCGGAGACGAACGCCGCCGCGATGAGCTCCATGCAGTCCCTGAGCCGGGCGGTCGCCGGTTTCGTCGGGGCGGGGCACGGCATCTGGAAGCAGACGCTGCTGGAGTACGACGGCGGCTGGATCTTCCTGATCGCGGCCGGGCAGGGCGCCTACCTCGCCGTCTCGGCCGCGCTGGACGTCGACATGGAGGCCATGTCGTTCCGCATGCAGAAGACGGTGGCGGCGCTGAGCAAGGCGATGAGCGTGGCGCCGCGCTCCGACAACGGTGTCGGCATATGACGACACCCGGCGAGGAAGTACCCGTCACCAGTGACTTCGTCCGCTCCTACGTCATCACGGGCGGCCGGAGCCTGCCGTCCTCGGACGAACTCGCGCTGCACACCTTGGTCACCCTGGCTCCCGAGCGGACGCTTCCGCTGGGGGCCGGCCCCGAGGTCAGGGCGATCTGGGAGCTGTGCGCGGGCGGCTACCTGTCGGTCGCCGAGGTGGCGGGCCACCTCGGCCTGCCCGTCGGGGTGGCCCGGCTGCTGCTCACCGATTTAGCGGAACAGGGGCACCTGCTGCGCCGGGCCGAGCCGCCCCGGGCCCAGAACGTTGACAGAGCGACCCTCGAGAAGGTTCTGAATGGACTCCAATCCCTCATCGGCTGAGACGGCCCAGAAGTCCATCTACGTCTCCAGCGCGGTGACCAACGCCGCCAAGATCCTCGTCGTCGGGCACTTCGCCGTGGGCAAGACGACCTTCATCGGCTCGTTGTCGGAGATCACTCCGCTGCGCACCGAGGAGAAGATGACCCAGGCGTCCGTCCACGTCGACGACCTGCGGGGCGTGGCGGACAAGACCACCACCACGGTCGCCCTGGACTTCGGCCGCCTCACCCTCAGCGACGACCTGGTGCTGTACCTGTTCGGCACCCCGGGACAGCAGCGCTTCATGCAGCTGTGGGAGGACATGGCCCGCGGCGCGCTCGGGGCACTGCTCCTGGTCGACCCCGGACGTCTGGAGGAGACCTTCCCGGTCATCGACCTCATCGAGCGGTACGGCCTGGAGTACGCCATCGCCGTCAACTGCTTCGACCCCGCCGCCACCTACGCCGAGGCCGAGGTGCGCGAGGCGCTCGACCTGCTCCCGGACACCCCCGTCGTCTACTGCGACGCCCGCGACCAGCGGTCGTCCGCCAGGGCGCTGATCGCCCTGGTGCGACACCTGCTCGACCGCGCGGCCTGACCGCCCCGCGCCCGCCCGGACCGGGAACAGCGGTTCTTCGACCACTAAGGAAGACTCCATGGACCCCCAAGCACCGTCCGCCGTCACCGCCGGCAGATGCCCCATGCACGACGCCGCGTTCGCCGCCGACCCCCAGCAGGTCTACGACCGGCTGCGCGCCCACGCCCCGGCCGGGCCCGTCGAACTCGCCCCCGGCGCGGACGCCACGCTGGTCGTCGGCTACGAGACGGCGCTGCGCGTCCTGCAGAACACCGAGCTGTTCGCCCGCGACGCCCGCCGCTGGAAGGCGCTGGGCGAGGGCCGCATCGGCATGGACAACCCGGTGCTGCCGATGATGGCGTACCGGCCCAACTGCCTGTTCACCGACGGGGCGGTGCACCTGCGGCTGCGCAAGGCCGTGGTGGACAGCCTGGCCCGGCTCAACATCACCCGGATCCGGCGTGACGTCGAGCCGATCGCCGACTACCTGCTCGACCGGTTCAGCGAGCGGGGCCGCGCCGACCTGCTCAACGACTACGCCAAGCTGCTCCCGCTGCTGCTGTTCAACAAGCTGTTCGGCTGCCCCGCGGACATCGGCGACACCCTCACCACCGCCATGTCGGCGATCTTCGACGGCAAGGACGCGCTGCGCGCCGACGAGGACCTCACCGCCTGCCTGATGGAGCTGATCGCGCTCAAACGGCGCCGGCCCGGTGACGACGTCACCTCCTGGCTGATCCAGCACCCGGCCGGGCTGACCGACGAGGAACTCAAGGACCAGCTGGTGATGCTGATGGGGGCCGGCGTCGAACCCGAACGCAACCTCATCGGCAACGCCCTGGTGCTGCTGCTGTCCGGGGCGGGCGGCCGGCAGAGCGGCATGCTGATCGAGGAGGCCCTCGAGCACGTGCTGTGGAACCAGACGCCCATCGCCAACTACGCCACCCACTACCCGGTCCAGGACGTCGACCTCGGCGGCCACGTGGCGGAGGCGAACACCCCGGTCGTCATCTCCTTCGCGGGCGCCAACAGCGACCCCGCGCTCGCCGAGGCCCGCCGCACGCACAGCAAGGGCGCCCACCTGGCCTGGGGAGCCGGCCCGCACGCCTGCCCCGCCAAGGACCCGGCGCAGGTCATCGCGACCACCGCGATCGAACGGCTCCTCAACGCGCTGCCCGACCTCACCCTGGCCGTGCCGGAGAAGGACCTGCAGTGGCGCCCGGGGCCCTTCCACCGGGCCCTGGTCACGCTGCCCGTGACCTTCAGTCCCACACCCGCCACCCGGATGGCGTCCGCGCTCCAGGACCGGGCCCCGGCGCCGGGTGCGCAGCAGTCCCGCCCGGCGGCGTCCGCGCCGGTCGGGCAGGAGCCGGCACGGAGAAAGGGATTCTGGAGCAGCTTCCTGGACATCTTCCGTGTCTGACGCACGGCATGTGACAGGGGCAACACGCAGGGGTGCATGACACCGGAGGACGGAAGGGTAGGTTCCGGCGGTGTTGATCGGTAGCGCCCAGCAAAAGGAGCTCTGCGTGACCGCCGTTGGCGACATACGCGGCACCAGCCACGACCGCCGAGCCGTCATCTCCCTTCTCCGCCGCCTGCGTTCCGGCGAGGGGCAGGCCGACCCCCTTCCCATATGGGAGGGGATGCGCGCCCTGGGGGACGTCGTACGCGCCCCCTGGGGCGGTTACTTCGTCACCGGGTTCGAGGCATGCAGCCAGGTCCTGCGCGGCAGGAACTGGCTGGTGCCGGACTTCGCCTGGCAGGAGCGGCAGCCCGATCCGGAGCGCTGGCAGGCCCTCGCCACCCGCGAGATGACCCGCACCCTGCCCCGCCTCAACGCCCCGGCGCACACCTGCCAGCGGCGCGCCCTGGGCAACCCGTTCGACCGCACCACCCTGGAGAGCATCCGGCCCAGGATCGCCGCTCTCGCCGCCGGCCTCCTGGACGGCCTCGAGGAGCGGCTGCGCGCCGACGGGGAGGCCGACTTCGTCACCACCGTCGCCGAGCAGCTCCCCCTGCTGACCGTGGGCGACTGGCTCGGCATCCCCCCGGAGCACCACGCGCACATCCTGGACTTCACCCACCGGCAGGTCTACGCCCAGGAACTGCTGCCCACCAAGAGCGAACTCGCCGTGTCGGCACAGGCCACGCTGGAGATGCGGGCCTACTTCACCGAGCTGATCCGGCAGCGGCGGGCCCGCCCCGGCAACGATGTCCTCACCGGCTGGATCCACCACTGGGACGCCCGGTACCCCGACGACCGGGCCGCCGCGGACCAGGTGATCTACGACCTGACGATGTTCGTCACCATCGCCTCGCTGGAGACCAGCGCGGTGCTGCTGGCCAACACCGTGTGGTTCCTCACCCGGGACCCCTCCCGCGCCGCATGGCTGCGCCGGCACCCGCAGCACATCGACGACGCGGTCGAGGAGACACTGCGCTACGACCCGCCGGTGGTCGTCAACTCCCGCGTCGCCGCCGACGACACCGTCCTCGCCGGCACACCCATCGCCAAGGACACCACCGTCCACGTGCTGTACGGAGCGGCCGCCCACGACCCCCGACGCAACCCGGACCCCCATCGCTTCGACATCCGGCGCGGCGGCGGCCACCTCACCTTCGGCGGCGGCGCCCACTACTGCCTCGGAGCGGCGCTCGCCCGGCTGGAGGCCCGGGAACTGCTCACCCAGGTGCTGGAACGTTTTCCCACGCTGCGGCCCCTCGCACCCCCCGCCTACGACACCTCCCGGGTCGTCTTCCGCCGCATCACCTCCCTGAAAGTCACCGCATGAACACCCTGCCCCTCGCCGAACCGGCTGCCGGACTCCCCTCCGGGCCTCCCCCCGACCGGACGCTCAAGACCCTGCGCACCCTGCGTCAGGGACCTCTCCTCACCGTCGAACTGAACGTCCCCGAGCAGGGCAACGCCGTCACCGACGCCATGCTGGACGACCTCCTCACCGTCCTCGACGACCAGGACCCGGCGGTACGGGTCCTGGTGCTGGCCGCCGCCGGCGACGACTTCTGCCTCGGCGGCGACCGCGGCGAGTTCGCCGAGCACCTCGCCCTCGACCCCACCGGCGGCGGCATCCGCGCCTCCGGGACCCGCGCCCGGCGCGTGTGCGAGGCGTTGACCGCCAACCCCGCCGTCACCATCGCCCGTGTCCAGGGCAGAGCCATCGGCGCCGGACTCGCCCTCGCCCTCGCCTGCGACCTGCGCGTCGGCGCCGACACGGCCACCTTCCGCCTGCCCGAACTCGCCCTCGGCCTGCCCACCGCCTGGGGCGGGCTGCTCCCGCGCCTCATCAGCGAGGCGGGGGCCGCCCGCGTCCGCGAGATCGTCCTCACCGGGCGGGTGTTCGACGCCCACGAGGCCCACTCCCTGTCGGTCCTGCAGAAGGTCGTCCCCGGCGACGCACTCGACGCGGCCGTCACCGCCTGGGCCAAACCCGTCCTGCGGCGGCCGGCCCCCGCCCTGCGGGTCACCAAGGCGCTGCTGCACTCCCTCACCGCGTCCACTCGCCTCGCCGACGCCGCGGTCCTCGACCCCGAACTGATGGCGGCGGTCCTCACCCAGCAGCACCGGCCCGGCTGACCCCGGGCGTCTCCCGCGGGACGCCGGGCGTGCCCCGCCACGCCCGGCATCCCGCGGCACCGAAAAACCGTTGCGTCCCGGTCCCCGTGACCGGATTCTTGTGCCTCATGCCCTACGCGACGCGCCCCGCGGCGCTCACCGACGCGCCCGCCGTCACCGAACTGCTCAACAAGGTGGACGAGATCGAGATCGGCCGGCCCGAGACGGACCTGCACACCGTCGAGGCCGATCTGAAGCATCCCGGTACCGACCTGGAGCGGGACTCCTGGCTCACCTGGGACGGGGACCTCCTGGTGGCGTACGGGCTGCTGTGGGACGAGTCCGACGGCGAACGCATCGACATCGACCAGTACGTCCTGCCCGAGCACCAGGGGGCCGCCGCCCGGATGCTGGAGGCCATGGAGACCAGGGCACTGGAGAAGGCCCGCGAGAACGGGGCGGAGCGGGCGGTGGTGCATCTGCACCTCAACACGGCGCCCACCCTCGACACCGGACTCCTGCGGGCACGCGACTGGCGGATCGTACGCCGCTACCACGTGCTGCGCCGCCCCCTGGACCCGGCGCGGGACCCGTTTCCCGAGGCGCCCGCGGGCGTGCGGGTGCGCAACTGCGCCGCCGAGGCGGACCGGTCGCGCGTCCACGAGCTGTACCAGGCGTCCTTCGCCCACCACTTCGACTTCCAGCCGCGCACCTGCGAGACGTGGCTGCACGACATCGACGCCGAGGGGCTGGACTGGTCCCTGGTGTGGATCGTCGGCACCGAGGACCTGGGGGACGCGGGCTTCCTGCTCGCACGGGACGACCGCGAGGCCATGGGGTGGATCCGCAGCCTCGGTGTGCTGCCCGCGGCCCGCGGCCGCGGACTGGGCGGATTCCTGCTGCGGCACGCGTTCGCGGCGTTCGCGGCGCGCGGGCGGGACACCGTCGGGCTCGGCGTGGACACGCAGAACGCCACGGGGGCGCCCCGGTTGTACGACCGCCACGGCATGACGGTCCACTACGCCGTCGACACCTGGGAGGCGACGGTCGGCTGACGCCGGCTGCAGCAGACTGCCCCAGTACGTCCGGAAAACGGGTCAGGACCAGCAGCACGACCACGCCGTACCAGCCGGCCAGCAGCAGCCGGTGGCTCTCCAGGACCGGGTACAGGACGGCACGACCGCGACCGGCCCGCGCCCCGGCCGGACGTGCGTCCGGCCGGGGCGCGGGCGTGCGGCGACCCGGTGGGTCAGTCGCGGGCGACCTGGGGAGCGATGTCCTCGGTGTAACCGCGGGCCGGGGCGGTGGACTCGGCGGCGGCCGTGCCGGAGCCGCAGAAGGCGGCGTCCAGCGTGGCGCCGAGCGTGGCGTTCACGGTTCCGTTGTTGGAGGTGTTCGCCAGGGAGGTCATGCTGCGGGCGCCGTCAGTGGTGGTGAAGGCGTAGGTGTAGTAGCCCTGGACGGTGCCGGTGTGGCCGTAGACGGTGGTGCCGCAGGAGAGCTTGCGCGCCCGCAGCCCCAGTCCGTAGGACTGCTTCCCGTCCGCGGTGACCGGGACCATGGCGGTCATCTCCTCCAGCTGTTCGGCGGGCAGGAGCCTGCCGGACAGCAGCGCGGAGAAGAAGCGGTTGAGGTCCTTGCCGTTGGAGATGACCGCGCCCGCGGACTGGGCCCAGGAGACGGTCTGTTCGGTGGAGTCGACCAGCGGCAGCGTGGTGTCGTCCTGCCGGAGGTAACCGCGGGCGTAGGAGCCGGAGAGGGTCGTCCGCGGATGGACGTACGAGGTGTTCCGCAGCCGCAGGGGAGCGAAGATGCGCCGCTGGTACTGGGTGGCGACCGGGGTGCCGGTGAGGTGCTCGACGATCTGCCCCAGCACGACGAAGTTGGTGTTGGAGTAGCTGTAGGCGGCGCCCGGCGCGTTGTTCAGGGGGCGCGCGGTGGACAGGTCGATGAGCTCCTGGTAGCTGAAGACCTTGTTCCGGACCGCCTCGAAACCCGGGACGGTGTTGTGGAACATGTCGTTGGTGTAGTCGTACAGGCCGCTGCGGTGGCTGAGCAGGTGCCGCACGGTGATGCGGTCGTCGGGCAGCGGCTGGGGCAGGTAGCGGTTGGCCGGGGCGTCGAGGTCGACACGTCCCTCGGCGACGAGTTGCAGCAGCACCACCGCGGTGAAGGTCTTGCTGACGCTGCCCACGCGGAACCGGCGGCCGGTGTCCATCGCTTTGTGGGCGCCGGTGTCGGCCTCGCCGGTGGCGACGTGGTAGGTGGTGGAGCCCTCGTCGATCCGGGTGAGCGCTCCGGGAGCGCCCTGGGAGAGAGCGGTGTCGTGCACGGTGCGCACGGCGGTGAGGTCGGGGGAGGGGAGGGAGGGACTGTCCGCGAGGGCCGGGGAGGCCCCCAGAGTGACGATCAGGGTGGAGCCGGCGAGCACCAGGCTCACATCTTTGATCCGCATCCGCATCTTTCTGATGGTGGGGAACCGGAGGGTGCCCGCGACCTCGGGTCTTCCCAACCTCCCTTGCCCGCAGGGAAGTCGGAGGATCCACCGGCGGCCGGCGCGGCACCCGGGGCATCGTAGTCCACCATCAGCCGCCGACCGGGCGTCAGGAACCCGGCCACCGCGGCGCGTGGCGACGGGGGCGGACCGCCGAGTGGCCGTCCGCCCCCGTCCGGTCCTACTTGCTGAGCCAGAGGTCGGGGCCGAACACCTCGTAGTGGACGTCCTTCGGGCTGATCCCCCGGGTGAGCAGGTCGCCGCGGACGGCCTGCATGAAGGGCAGCGGGCCGCACAGGAACGCGCTGACGCCCTCCCGCAGCGTCGTCAGCCGGGCCACATCGGTCAGACCCCTCCATGTTTAAGGGGGTGTGATCCGTGCGACTCCCCCGCGCGCCCGCTTCGGTCCCGCCGAGGGTGAACACCGGGCCGTGAGGCGTCGCCTGCGGAAGCTTGACGCTCCGGAGGGGTGAAAATGCCTTTCGGCTCCCAGCAGCATCACGGAAGAAAATTTCGAGGACTCGCACACCCCCACTCACAGCGAGGCGCGACCGCACCATGAGCGACGAGAACAAGCATCACGCCACCGCCACCGCCGCCGCCATCCTCCCCCTGGTCGGAGGTGCACAGAACGTGACGTCGGTGGCCCACTGCATGACCCGTCTCAGACTGGGTCTGCACGACCGCTCCCTCGTGCGGGAGGAGCAGCTCAAGGCGCTTCCCGCGGTCATGGGCGTCGTCGAGGACGACACCTACCAGATCGTGCTGGGGCCGGGAGCGGTGGCGCGTATCGCCCCGGAGTTCGAGGCCCTGGTCGAGGCGGAGGGGGCCGCGACGGCGTCCCCCGCCCCGGACCGCGGGGACGGACCGGTGGCGGCCGAGGCGCTCGCCGCGCGGGGAGCGGCGCTCAGGGCGCGGTGGAAGGCGAGGAACGCCACGCCGTTCAAGCTGTTCCTGCGCCGGATCGCGAACATCTTCGTGCCGCTGATCCCCGCGCTCATCGGCTGCGGCGTCATCGCCGGTCTGAACGGACTGCTGGTCAACCTGGACTGGCTGCCGGGGATCACCCCGGCCCTGGCCGCCACGGCGTCCGGGTTCATGGCGCTGATCGCCGTCTTCGTCGGCCACGACACGGCCAAGGAGTTCGGCGGCACTCCGGTCCTGGGCGGCGCCATCGCGTCGGTCATCGTCTACGCCGGAGTGGCGGACGTCGAGGTGTTCGGCCGGCACCTCTCGCCGGGACAGGGCGGCGTGCTCGGTGCCCTGGGCGCCGCGTGGCTCGGCGTGTGCGTGGAGAAGTGGTGTCGGCGCCGGGTCCCCGAGGCCCTCGACGTCCTGGTGACGCCCACCGTCACCGTGCTCGTGGCCGGACCGACGACCCTGTTCGGACTGATGTTCCTCGCCGGGGAGGTCTCCACCTGGGTCGGGGACGCCGCCGACTGGCTGCTGTCCCACGGCGGCGCGGGCGCCGGGTTCCTTCTCGGGGGCCTCTTCCTGCCGCTGGTCATGCTGGGCCTGCACCAGGCCCTGATCCCCATCCACACGACCCTCATCGAGGGCGCCGGCTTCACCGTCCTGCTGCCGATCCTCGCGATGGCGGGTGCGGGACAGGTCGGTGCGGCGATCGCGGTCTACTGCCGGCTGCGGCACAACACCTCGATCCGGGCGACCGTCAGATCCGCGCTCTGGCCCGGCTTCCTCGGCGTCGGAGAGCCCCTCATCTACGGGGTGTCCCTCCCCCTGGGGCGTCCGTTCGTCACCGCCTGCGCGGGAGGAGCCTTCGGCGGCGCGTTCGTCGGCTTCTTCAACCAGCTGGGCACGGACGTCGGTTCGACCGCGATCGGCCCCTCCGGATGGGCGCTGTTCCCCCTTCTCGACGGCAACCACGGCCTGGGGCGGACGGTCGCCGTCTACGCCGCCGGCCTGGTCGTCGGTTACGTGACGGGCTTTCTCGCCACCTACTGCCTCGGCTTCACGAAAGCCATGCTCACGGAACTCGACACGGCGCCCGCCCCCGCGGCGGAGGGCCGGCCCGCATCCGCGGAGCGGGCCGACGAAAAGGTCTGACCCGGTCCGGAACCGCCGTTCCCTCAAGGCCGGCACGGCGGATCCGGCCGGGTCATGACGGCCGGGTCATGACGAGGGAGCCCTCACGCGGACGCGGGCGGGCCGGCGCGGTCGTGCCGCCGGCCCGCCCGGCTTGTGCCGTGCTCCACCGCGGACCGCAACGACGGCTGTACGGTGCTGGGACGACCGACGGGAGTCATGCCGGAACGTACTGTGCCGGTCCCGCCCCCACCCGATCCGGAGAAGGCATGAAGCCCGGTTTTCGTCGCCCCGTCCGTGCCGCCGCACTCGCCGCCGTCCTGCTGGTCACGGCCGCACCGGCCACGGCGGCCGGCGCTCCCGGAGCGCACGCCCCCGCGGTACCGCTGCGGGTGGCGACGTACAACATCCACGCCGGGGCCGGCGTGGACCAGGTCTTCGACCTCGACCGCACCGCGGCGGCCCTGCGCGGCCTGCGGGCCGACGTGATCGGCCTCCAGGAGGTCGACGTCCACTGGGGCGCCCGCAGCGACTTCGTCGACGAGGCGCGCGCACTGGCCGGGAAGCTGGACATGCGGGTGTTCCTCGCGCCGATCTACGACCTGGACCCGGCCGGCCCGGACGGCGAGCGGCGGCGGTTCGGCGTCGCCGTACTGAGCCGCCACCCCGTGCTCGCCGCCGAGAACCACGAGATCACCCGGCTCTCCACCCAGACACCCGATCCGGTGCCGGCCCCGGCGCCCGGCTTCGCCGAGGTGGTGGTCGACGTGCGGGGCGCGCACGTGCACGTCTACACCACGCACCTGGACCACCGGGCCGACCCGTCGGTCCGTGAGGCCCAGGTGGGGGACATGCTCGCCGTGCTCGCCGCCGACCGCGGACCGAAGATCCTGACCGGCGACTTCAACGCCGAGGCGACGGACCCCGAACTCGCGCCGCTGTGGGAGCGGTTGCGGGACGCCGCCCCCCACGGCGGCGGGACGTACCCGGCGGCCGACCCGGTCAAGCGCATCGACCTGGTCACCGTCTCACCCGACGTCCGGGTGACCGGCGCCCGCACGGTGGCGACGGAGGCGTCCGATCACCGGCCCGTGGTCGCGGACCTGGAGGTCCGCCGACGAGGCCGCTGAACCGGCCACCGGCGGGCTCGCTCACCCGCCCTGGAGGCGTTGCAGGTCGGAGGGGCGGACCTGGATGGCCACGACGGCGATCAGCGCGGCGAGCACGGCGAAGACCGCCGCCATGACGAAGGCCGCCGAGACACCGGAGGTGAGGACCTCGTCGCTCCAGGGCGGTGGCAGCTCCCCGGTGCGCTGGAAGCGCAGACGCTCGGTGGGGGTCGCCTGCCGCAGGAAGAGCGGAACCTGTTTCTCCGCCTCGTTGCCGCTCGCCGTGCCGAACACCGTGACCAGGATGGACAGACCGAGCGAACCGCCGACCTGCTGGGTGGCGTTGAGGAGGCCGGAGGCCGCACCGCTCTCCTGCACGGACACGTTCGACAGAGCCATCAGCGTCAGCGACACGAACTCCATGCCCATGCCGAGGCTGAAGACCAGCATCGGTCCGAGGACGCTGCCCGCGTAGGTGGAGTGGACGTCGGTCAGCGTCAGCCAGCCCAGGCCCGCCGCCGCGAGCACACCACCCCCGACCATGAAGGGTTTGGGCCCGTGGACGGGCAGGAACCGCGAGGCCAGTCCGGCGCCGATCGCGATGACCGCGCTGACCGGCAGGAAGGCGAGTCCGGCCCGCAGGGGACTGAAGTCCAGCACGTCCTGCACGAAGAGCGTCAGGAAGAAGAACATGCCGAACATCGCCGCGGCCAGGCACAGCATGATGCCGTACGTGCCCGCGCGGTTGCGGTCGGCGAACATGTGCAGGGGGGTGATGGGCTGCCTCGACCTCCTCTCGACCAGGACGAACCCGGCGAGGACGAGGACGGCGGCGGCGAACGAGGCCAGGGTGAGCGGGTCCCGCCAGCCGTCCTGCGCGGCCCTGATGAAACCGTAGACCAGCAGCACCATGCCGACGGTGGAGGTCAGCGCGCCGGTGACGTCGAAGTGGCCGGGGTGGCGTTCGGACTTCCTGATCCAGCGCGGTGCGGCGAGGGCGATGAGCAGCCCGATCGGGACGTTGACGAAGAGCACCCACCGCCAGTTCAGCCACTCGACGAGCACGCCCCCGGCGAGCAGCCCGATCGCGCCGCCGCCCGCCGACACCGCGGCGAAGACCCCGAAGGCCCGGTTGCGTTCCGGCCCTTCGCGGAAGATGGTGCTGATCAGGGCGAGGGCCGTCGGGGAGGCGATGGCGCCTCCCACGCCCTGGAGGGCGCGGGCGGCGAGGAGCTGGCCGGAGTTCTGGGCGAGCCCGCCGAGCAGCGAGGCCAGCGCGAAGAGCAGCACGCCGACGACGAAGACGCGCCGTCTGCCGAGGATGTCGCCGGTCCGGCCGCCGAGCAGCAGCAGACCGCCGAAGGTGAGGGTGTAGGCGTTGACCACCCACGACAGGCTGGTGGTGGAGAAGTCGAGGGAGCGCTGGATGTGCGGCAGCGCGATGTTCACGATGGTGATGTCCAGCACGACCATCAGCTGACACGACGCGATGACCAGCAGCGCCATCGCGTTTCCACCGCCGCCGGTGTCCTGGGCGGCGTTCTGCGGTGCGGGGGCCGATCGCGGACCGCTTCCGGTCACGCCGGGTCGCCCTTTCGGGAGTCCACCGTTCGACCGTACGCGCACGTCCCGACGCCCACCACTCGATCACCACGGTCCCGCCGCCGGGGCACGGACCCGGTGTCCGCCTCACGTCAGCACGGACATGATCTCGTCGTGCACGAGGCGCAGTTGTTCGTCGGTCTCCGCCACTTCGTCCAGGTCCCGGCCGGTGAAGGCCCGCACCAGCCGGCGGTCGGTGAGGGCGCAGATGACGTGGTTCACGCCGCTGGGCGCGATCTGGGTACGGATCTTCTCCGCGCACTCGGCCGGAGCGCCCGCGACGGACAGCCGCTCGGCGACCTCCGGTGTGGTGAGTGCGATGCCCCTCGCCAGGTCACCCGCGCCGATCGCCTCGATCACCGGTTTCAGTTCGGCCGGTTCCACGCCGTTGCGGCGCAGTTGTTCCTCGGGCATGGAGGAGGAGTAGATCCCCACCATGCTGCGGGCCGCCTCCTTCGCCGCCCGGGAGTCGGGCCCGGTGGCGAACACCACCCAGGCGCCGATGTCGAGGGAGCGCCAGTCCTTGCCCGCCCGCTCCGCGCCGGCCTTGATGTGGCGGACCGCGTACTCGTAGGCCTCCGCGGTGTGGCTCAGTGCGTGGTGGCATCCGTCGGACAGTTCACCGGCCGCCTCGAAGGACTTGGGCCCCCGCATCGCCCCGAGCTTCAGGGGCACGCGCTGCTGGACCGGGCGGGCGAAGGCGAACAGCCCGTCGTAGGAGTGGAACTCGCCGCGGTGGGTGATGGCGCCCTCGCCCAGCGGCGTCCGCACGACGTGCAGCGCCTCCTTGACGCGGGACAGGGGCCGGGTCCGGGTCCAGTCGATGCCGTACTGCGCCAGGAGGCCGAAGTCGCCGCCGGACAGCACGGCCTCGGCACGACCGCCGGAGAGCTCGTCGAGCGTGGCCAGGGACTGGGCGATCAGCGTCGGTTCACGCAGGGTCACGGGGGAGACGCCGGGTCCCAGACGAATGGTGCGCGTCTGGCCGGCGGCCGCGGCGAACAGCAGCCACAGGTCCTTGACGGGCGGCACGTCCACGTCGGGGTCGCGGGGTACGCCGACCGCTTCCCCCAGGGCCTGCGCCGGACCATGGAGCGGTTCGGCGCCTCGGCCCCCGGGCCGGCCGGCGTGGACCGGCCCGGACCGGTGGAGCGGCGCGGGGGCCCGGTACCCGTCGGCGGGGCCCTGCGCCGCATCGCCTGCGCCGAGGGGCTCCTCGTGGGCGACGCGGCGGGCGCGGTCTCGCCCCTCACCGCCGGGGGTCTGGATCCGTGTCTGCGCCTGTCGGAGCCGGCCGCCGCCGTCCTCGACGACGCGCTCCGGTCGGGGCGACCGGACACGCTGACCCACTACAGCGGAGCCGCCCTGCGCGCGCACTTCCGGGGACGGCTCGCCCTGCGCAGGGGCCTGGCGCACATCCGGACACCGGCCGTGACCACGGCGGCGTTCGCCTTGCTGCGCACACCGTTCGGCCGGGCCGCGGCCGGTCGTGTCCTCTTCGGCGACCGGTCCTTCCCCGACCCGTCGTCCACCGGCCGGAGGGGGTGAGCAGGCCGTCGAGCGGGGCGGGTACGCGCTCGGGGCGGAGGGCCTCGGCGAGATGCGCGTCCGTGGTGGGCCGTGCGGCCCTTCTCCGTGCCGGGGAAGCGCCGCAACCGCTGCTGCGGGTTCGTTCCCGCTGGGCGCCCCGGCTCGGGAAGGTCCGCACGACTCCCTGTCGGTCAGGAGAGGAGTCTCGGCCCCTTCCGGGCGGCACCGGCGGGGAATTCCCGCCGGCGCCGCGCGGTCCGGGGCGGCTACGGCGTCACGCAGCCGATCGTGCCCGCCGGGAAGTCGTTGCCCGACGATGTGGCGGTGAAGCCGAACGTCACACTCCCGTCGGGGTTGATCACCCGGTTGTGATCGACGTTCCGCACGGTCACCGTGCCGTCGGATCCCTTGGTCAGGGAGCCGTTCCACGCACTGCCGATCGTGGTCCCGGAACCGGGCTTCCACTGCACGGCCCAGCCGTTGAGCGGCGACGTCCCGTGGTTCATCACCTCGACGGAGCCCTGGAAGCCGCCGTTCCAGGAGTTCGCCACGGTGTAGACGGCCATGCAGGAACCGGTGTGCGGCGGCGGGTCCGTCGGGTCCGGGTCCGGGGGCGGCGTGCCGCCGGAGTCGCCGATGCCGGTCACCTCGCCGTTGCCGCCGTCGAAGACGACGTCGGAGCAGGAGAAGAAGTTCTCCTGGCTGTCCGAACGCACCCACTGCATGAAGATCAGCGCGTCGCCGGAACGCCCGGAGGGCAGCTTCAGGTCCCAGTTGTAGTGGCCGCCGTTGGTGCCCGGCGAGCCCTGCTGGGGCGGGTTGGTGACGGTCTGGATGAGCTCGAGGTCGTTCCAGCCCAGCTGTGACGTGGGCGACCAGCCGGGTTTGGTGAGGTAGACCTTGAAGTCACCCGGATGCGCGGCCCAGTTGCTGTACTTCACCTTGACCGTCGCTCCGGACGTCAGATGCGTCCGGGGCCAGTCCGCGCGGGCCGCGTTGTAGGCGGAGAAGTCGTACGGGGAGCGGTCGCCGGCGCTGCAGAGCGTGCCGTCCGGGACGTAGCCGGCTCCGCGCCCGGCGGCCCTGGAGTCGAGGACGGCGAACCAGTTGTACAGCGCCGACGGGCCGCTCCGGTTCAGCGCGTCCCGGCACGCCGGGTTGGTCGGGTTCAGTCCGCCGGTGCCGGTGACGGCGTCCAGCTGACAGAGGTAGGTGCGTGATCCGGGCATCATCGCCACGCCGTGCGCCCGCGCGTCGTTCTGCCAGAGGAAGCTCAGGCCGAGCCCTCCGAGAAGGGTGGCCAGCACTGCTGCCAGGGAGACGAATCTCCGTCGTAAGGCCATGGGATCTCCTGTGCCGGTAGTGGAAGGGTCGGACAGGGGCGGGAGGTGGAGACCCCGCCCGTCCGGGGGAACGGCGTCAACCGGAGGGGCGGGGGGTTCGAGGGGCGGGGCCCGGCCCGCCGGAGCGGGAAGGAAGAGGGGCCCCGGGCCGGGGACGCGGCGGGTGCGCGGCCCGCCGGCCGCGTCACGCGGTCGTGCAGGCGGTGCCGTTCAGGCTGAAGCCGTCCGGCCGGGCGAAGGAGCCGCTGTAGGTTCCCTGGAAGCCGAAGTTCTGGCTCCCGCCGGGTGCGATCCGCGCGCTGCCGTCCAGACCGCTCGCCGTGACCGCGCCGGAGGAAGGACTGACGGACGCGTTCCAGGAATGGGTGACGCGCTGGCCGGAGGGCAGGGTGAAGGCGAGCCGCCAGCCGTCCACGGCGGACGGACCGGTGTTCCTCACGGTGACGTCCGCGGTGAAGCCGCCCGGCCAGGCGTTCGTGGCGTACGACACCGTGCACGCGGCCGGGCCACCGGGCCCGCCCGGTTCGCCCCCGCCGCCGGTGTTGACGGTGGAGGAGAAGGAGTTCACCGCGAGTCCCGCACCGTTCTGCCAGGGCTCGAAGCCCGCCTGGACGCTCGTCAGGTACCAGTCGTTCCGCGCCATTCCGCGTGCGACGGTCTCCCGGACGAAGTCCATGACGTCGAAGCTGAAGCTGCTGACCGCCGACGGTGCGACGAACGACAGCACGTCGTTGGTGCCGTTGCCGCCCGACCACACCTGCCAGGTGCGCCCGGCCACGGTGGCCGTGCCGACCTGGGAGCCGATCGGCTGGATCGGACCCACCTTGTTCAGCCAGATCATGATCTCGGTCCGGTTCACGCCGTCGGTCCGGGGCGCGGGGTCCAGCCAGATGTCGTACGAGGCGTTGTACACGGCGTCGTTGACATAGCCGTACGAGATGCTGCTGGGAGCGCTGGAGATGCCGCTGATCCGCGCGGGCAGGGCGGTTCCCGGCGAGCAGTTGGTGTAGTGGCAGCCGTTGAAGACCGACGGGTACGACTTCGGGGCCCCGTTGGTCGGCACCGAGCCGTCGGCCCGGGTGACGCGGAAACCGGTGTCCGTGGCGGTGACGCACTGGGTGGCGCTGGTGCCCCAGCGGTTGTTCTGGACGACGTAGCGCCCCTGGACGGTGGTCGATCCGTACTGTTCGCAGATCGTGGTGTCGGCCTGGGCCGACGCCGTCCCGGTCACCAGCGCCGCGACCACGGCGAGAGCGGTGAGGAGCGTCGCGAACAGGCCGCGCAGGGCCCGGGTGTGATGCGGTAACCGTCGCATGCGGGGACCTCTCCGAGAGGATGTGGGGGGGGCAACCGGCGGGAGCGCTCCCCTCTCCCCATTGATGGGAGCGCTCCCAGTGGTGTTTCGGAACGGGACTGTAGGAGCTACACATGTCCCTGACAAGGCTGTGCGCGGGAAACTGTCGAATTCATTTCGAAGCCGCAGGTCAGCGAGGTGCTCCCGAAGGGCTTTCCGGCTCGGGAGCGCTCCCGAAACATTCGACGACCCGGTGCCCCGTGAGACGGCGGGGGAGAGGGGGAAGGCGGGTCAGGCGGAGTCGCGCAGCACCAGCTCCGTACGGAGGATGACGTGCCGCCAGGCCACCTCCGGCTCCTCCATCTCCTCCAGGAGCAGCCGCACCATCGTCCGGCCGATCTCCTCCAGCGGCTGACGCACCGTCGTCAGCTTCGGATCGGTGTGCTGGGCGAGCGGGAAGTCGTCGAAGCCGATCACCGCGACGTCCTCCGGCACCCGGCGTCCCGCCGCGCGCAGGGCGTCGAGCGCGCCCGCGGCCATGGTGTCCGACGCGGCGAACACGCCGTCGATCTCCGGGGCGCGCTCGATGAGTCCGGCCATCGCCCGGCGCCCGCTGTCCGCGGAGAAGTCCCCCTCGGCCGTCCAGGCCGGCCTGCTCTCGGCGCCCGCCCGCTCCAGCGCCTCGCGGTAACCGCGCAGCCGGCACTGGGCCACGTACATGTCGAGCGGTCCGGTGATGGTCGCGATCGAGCGGCGTCCGAGGCCCAGGAGGTGCGCCACCGCGCCGCGGGCGCCGCCGGTGTTGTCCGCGTCGACGTAGGTCACGCTCTCCTCGCCCGAGCGCCGCCCCAGCAGGACGGTGGGCAGCCCCACGTCGGCCAGCATGTCGGGCAGCGCGTCCTCGGCGTGCACGGACATCAGCATCACGCCGTCGACCCGGCCGCCGCGCGCGTACTCCACCAGGCGCTGGCGTTCGGCGTCCGTACGGACCAAGGTGAGCAGCAGCTGCACCCTGGTGTCGGTCAGCGCGTCGCCGACGGACCGGACGATCTCCGAGAAGAACGGCTCGCCGAACTGCCGCCAGTCCGGTTCCGTCATGACCAGCGCGACGGCGTCGGCCCGCCGTCCCGCCAGCGAACGGGCCGCCAGATTGGGCACGTACCCCAGTTCGGCGATGGCGCGCTGCACGGCACGGCGCGTCGAATCCTTCACGCCCGCCGCGTCGTTGATGACCCGGGAGACGGTGCCCCGCCCCACACCGGCGAGCGCGGCCACCTCCTCCAGCGTCGGTGTGCCGGGACGCCGCCTGCCCATGACCACCCCCCACGAGATCACTAGATCTTACGGCCACCGGGCGCCCGGGACGGCCGGTCCCGCGTACCTCCGACCAGATCGAGACGGCCGGAAAGGAGCCCTCGCGCGCCCGCCGGCGGACGTGCCCCTCCTCGGCGCCGCCCCCGCCGGCGGACGCGCCGCGTCAGGACGGCGTACGGCGCGTCCCCGGCGCGGGCTCCTCCCGTGCGGTCGGACGCGGCGCACCGGGGCGGACACCCGGCGCCGCCCGCCCGCCCACCCGCAGGAGCGGCCAGTCCGCGAGGTCCCGCAGGAACTGACGGTCATGGGTCGCGACGACGACGGCGGCGGGGGACGTGGCCGAGTACGGCGGCGACGCCCTCCACACCCTGCTGATCCTCGCCCTGGTCGTCCTGGCGGCGCCGCGGGTGACACCGCCGCGGGCCGCGGGAGTCGCGCTCACCGTCAGCTGGGGGGTCGAGTCCCTGCAGCTCACCGGGGTGCCGGCGGAACCCTTCCGGCACAGCACCGTGGCCCGTCTGGCCCTCGGCTCCACCTTCAGCGCGCCGGACCTGTTCTGGTGCACGGCCGGCGCGATCGCGGGCGGGCTGGCCGTACGGGGACGCACGGCGCCGGCCGGGGAGCCGTAGCGGGCGGTACCGGTTTCACCGGGCGGCGAGGTGATACCCGGCCCTCGGACTCGTTCCCACACGCGCGGGAGGACTCATGGCAACCGGCGAGACGGGCTTCAGCGATGTCGTGTACGACCTGATCTCCGTGCAGTACCACTCGTTGAAGGCGGGCCACGACTACGGCCAGTACGTCCGCGACGCGGAGAACGCGGAACAGAAGGAGATCGCCGACTTCTTCAGGGAGGTCATGGAACAGGACGCGGAACGCGCGGCTCGCTGCCACCGGTACCTGGCCCGGCTGTCCGGCACCGAGAAGGCCGGCCCCGCCGTCGGCTGACCGCGAAGGCGCGGCTCCGTCCGGCCGGCGCCCGGGTGTCCGGCCGGGCGCCCGGCGTGGGGATGGACACCCGGCGTGCGGACGGACGTCGGGCACCGCACGCTGGTGCCATGGCGAACGACCGGCCCATCGTGATCTACCCGCCCGGCGCGGACGGCGGCCGGCGCGTCCGCGACGGCGCGCGGTTCCTCGGGATGGCGTACGGGCTGCTGGACGTGGTGGAGTTCCTGCGCCTCGAGGGCCTGGAGAGCGTCGACCACGACTGGCTGCGCCGGTCCACGATGGTCGAGTGGCGCGGCGGCGGCCCGGACGTGTGGCGTGCTCGCGGCTGACGGGTGCGGCAGCGCGCCGCCCGTGGTGGACGCGGTGGACCGCGTCCTCACGGGGCGGACCGGAACGGCCGGTGCCGCCTCCTGCGGCGCGCCCTTCGACGCGCTCGAGCCCTGACGGGGCCTTAAGGCCCCGTCAGGGCTCGAGCGGTTCTCCGGGAGGCGCGGATCAGCGGGTGAAGGTGACCCGGTGCTCCTTCAGGGCGCCGCAGTTGGAGCCGTACACCTGTACGTGCACGGTGTCGATGCTGCCGCCCCAGTCCACGCAGTGGCCCTTGCCGTAGACGTAGGTCGGCCCCGCGTACGACGTGTACCACCCGCCGTCCTGGTCGCCCGTCTCGGTGTCGGGGACGTAGACCCACGCGGACATGTCCCGTGCGGTGCCGGGGTTGTTGCGGATGGTCGTGACGCAGTTGCGGCCGTTTGCCGAGTTGTACGTCAGGTAGACGGTGCCCAGCGAGCCGACGGCCGCCGAGTTCACGGTCTTGTAACCGCTTCCGCACACCTTCTGCGGGGTGGTGCCGGGTGCGGCCGCGGCCGGTGACGCCAGGGCGATCGTGGCCCCCACCGACAGGGCGGCCGACGCGGAGACGGCCAGGACGGAACGACTGAATCTCATATTTCCCCCTTGCGGCTCTTGGAGCGGTTGCTCCTGTCCGGTGAGACTTGCGAGCCGGGCGAAGGGTTGTGCCGTGTTCGACGGCGGATGCCGGTTCCCGGTCCTCGGGCACGCGGCGGGAGATCCGTCAGCGGCGCGAGCTCCTCCGGTGGTTCCGTTCGTCGCCCATGGGCATGGTGGCCTCGGTGGCCAGCACGATGCCGTCGCGACGGCCTTGCCGACCGTCTCCTCCGACTCGTCCTCGCCGTACCAGTCGGCGGTGTCGATGGGATCGACGCCGGCCTCCAGTGCGGCGTCGACGATGGCGGTGGCCTCCTCCTGGGTGGTGCGTCCGATCCTGCCGAAGTTCATCGCGCCGAGCGCGAGGGTGCTGACCTGGACACCGTGCGGCCCAAGGTGCGGTACCGCATGTTCGTATCTCCTCGGTACGGGGCGTGTGCGGGGGGACCGGCGACGCACGGCTTGGTGGCCGGGCGCCCGCTCTGGCATCATGAGCAATCGGAACCGTGTTCCGGAACAATATGGAACGGGGTTCCGCTTTGGCGGGCGGTGGTGAGCGGAAAGGAGCGCAGCGGTGAGTGACGGCAGCGGTGAGGAGGGCGCCGGGCGCGCGGCGCCGTCCCAGCGCAAGGACGCCCGGCGCAACAAGGAGGCCCTGCTCGACGCCGCCGCCGCGGTCTTCGTCGCGTCGGGCGTGGACGCGCCGGTCCGCGACATCGCGGCACGGGCGGGAGTCGGAGTGGGGACGATCTACCGCCACTTCCCGACACGGGCGGACCTCATCATCGCCGTCTACCGGCACCAGGTCGAGGCCTGCGCCGAAGCCGGTCCGGCCCTGCTGGCGAGCAGTGCGACTCCGCACGCGGCACTGGGGGAGTGGGTCGCTCTCTTCGTCGACTTCCTGGTCACCAAGCACGGTCTCGCCGCCGTGCTGCACTCCGACGAGGCCGGCTTCGAGGCCCTGCACGCCTACTTCCTCGACCGTCTCGTGCCGGTCTGCGCCCAACTGCTCGAAGCCGCCCGGGCGGCCGGTGAGATCCGCTCCGGCATCGACGCCTACGCGCTCATGCGCGGCGTCGGAAACCTGTGCATCGGCGCGGAGAGCGACCCCCGTTACGACGCGCGCCGACTGGTCGAACTCCTCGTCGCGGGACTGCGCTCGCCCCGGCATCCCCTTCCCGGGCGGTGAGCGGCCCGGGGCACGACGTGTGACACCTTTGACCGGTCTTCGTCCCGCGGGCCCGCCGACGGCGCCCGCGCGCCCGTGGAAGCGGCGTCGCCGGCCCCCGGAAGGCGTCGGGCGCGGAGCGCGCCTCCCCCGCCCGCCGAGCGCGCGCCCCGCCCGCCGTCCCGGTCCGCGGCGCGTTCGCCGGCGCCGTCGGGGTCCCGGAGGAGAGCGCGGCGGTCACGGGCCGCGACACGGCGGCCCGTGACCGAGGACGCGTCGGCCGGGGGCGCTTCCGCACCGGCGTGATCACGCCGTGGTGCCGGGGCGGCGCCCCGGGCCCGGGCGTCAGAACGGGAGCCGTCCGCGCGCCCGCCGTCCCGCGGACCCGCTGCGGCCGACCGCGCGGGAGCTCGAGCGGAAGGGCTTGCTGAGGAGACGCCCGAGCGGCCCCGGTGCCTTGGACCCGGCCCGGGAGCCGACGCCGAGAGTGCGTTGTGCTCCGTTCTGCGGGTGCCGGGAGAGACGTGGGACGAGGAAGGCGAGGACGGCGATCACCACGCAGACGGCGACGATGCCAACGACCATCATGGAGGCCTCCGGGGTCGGGAACGTGAACACCGGACCGGTTGGTCCGCAGGAGACCGCTTGCCCCGTCCGGGGATGAACACGCCCCGATCCGGACCGCGTGTCACTGCTTCGCCTCGCGTTCGGCGCCGCCGGATCGCCGGGCGCCCCGGCAGGCGCGGCGGGGCGGTCCCGGCGCCGACGGGTGGTGAACGGTCCGGCAACGGCCTTTCCGTGGCCGGACTTTGCCTTCTCTTTACAACCCGTGCCGCCGCTGTCCCGTCTCTTCGCACGATCCATGACCCAGCCCGCCCGGTCATCGTGCGGGCGGAACGACGAAAGAGAGCGATCCATGCGCCGAACTGTCCTCAGCGCCACAGCACTTGCCTGTACCGCCGTGCTGGCGAGCACGACGCCCGCGCTCGCCGACGGGCCCTCCCCGATCCCCGCGACCACCGTGGCCCCCAGTGAGTCGCCGGTCCCGGCCGACGCCACGGACCCGAGCCCGGTACCGGCCGAGGACGACGCGCCGGACCAGTCGGCGGCCCCCGGCGAGGTCGCCGTCGTGCCGAGCGGCGCGCCCGACACCGGCGTCGCGTCCGCGGAGTCCGGGGCCGACGGCGCGCTGATCGGCGGGAGCGCCGCCGCGGTGCTCGCCGCCGGCGGCGCGGCGGTCCTTCTCGTACGTCGCCGGCGGGCGACCACGGCATGACGCCGCTCTCCAGGCGTGCCTTCGCCACCGCGGCGGCGGCCGCGCTCCTCGGCGGCTGCGGCGGCCACGGGAACGACCGGTCCACGGCCGGACGCCCCGGGAGCACGGCACCGTCCGCACGTCCCTCCGCGAAGCCGGCGCGCGTCCTCGCACGTTCGGTCCCGGTCGGACTGGAGATACCGGCCATCGGGGTCGACACCCCGGTCATACGGCTGGGGCTCGCCCCGGACCGCACGGTCGAGGTACCTCCGGTCACGGCCCATGACCGGGCGGGCTGGTACCGGCACTCGCCGACGCCCGGCCAGATCGGCCCGTCGGTGATCCTCGGCCACGTCACGGTCGGCCGCCACGGGGACGGCGTCTTCCGCCACCTCGCACGCCTGCGCCGGGGGGACGGGATCGTGGCGCGCCTGGAGAACGGTACGGCGGCGGTGTTCGCCGTCGACTCGGTCCGCACGGTCGCCAAGGCGGACTTCCCGACGGACGCGGTCTACGGTGACGTCGGCCGTCCGGAGCTGCGACTCATCACGTGCGGTGGCCCGCGCACCGGCGACGAGTACCGCGACAACGTGATCGTCTTCGCGAGCCCCTGAACCGCCACCGGGCCCCCGGGCCGGCGGGCCGTGCGCCCGCCGGCCCGGCGACCGCTCCCCCTCCGACACCCGTACCACCCCGACCATGGAGAGCATTGAAACGGTCCCGAGAGCAGGCGGCGTCCGAACTCTTCGCCGCCCTCTACCCGCGCCTCGCCGGCTGGTGCCGCCGACTGGTCGACGACGACGAGACGGCCCACGAGATCGCCTCGGAGGCCTTCACCCGGCTGTGGGCCCGCTGGACGTCCGTGGCCGAGCCCCGGGGCTTCCTCTACGTCACCGCGGCCAACCTCGTCCGGGACCACTGGCGCACACTCGAACGCGAGCGCAAGACCGTGCGCCGTGTGACCACCGAGACCGCCGTCCGCCCGCCCGCCGAACAGTCCGACCCGTCCGTCCGTCTGCTCGTGCAGTCGCTGCCGGAACGACTGCGCGTCCCGATCCTGCTGCACTACTACGCTGACATGCCGATCCGGGAGGTGTCCGCGGTGACCGGACGCAAGGAAGGAACCATCAAGGCAGACCTCCACGCGGCCCGCGAACTGCTCCGCGCCCACCTGAGGAGAAGCCTTGATCACACACGCTGACGAGGGTCCGGAGTTCGAACCCGACGACCCCCTCACCGCCGTCCTGCGGCCCGGCTCCGACTACCTCTGCCCGCCCCCCGGCCGGTTCGAGGAGATCCGCCGCGGCGCGGCGCGGCGCCGGCTGGTCCGTACCGCGGTCGGGGCCGGGGCCGGACTGGCGTGCGCCGTCGTCGCCCTCGTCGTGCTGCCCCCGCAGTCGTCGCCCTCCGGCGATCCGGTGTCCCCGACGGTCCCCCTCGCCCCGCCTCGGGTGAGCAGCCCTTCCGCCACGCCCACCCCGTCGGCGTCACCGGAGCCCGCCGAAGCCCACTCCACCCCGACGGAAGCGCGCCCCACCCCTCAGGCGCCGACCGACGGCTCCGAGAGCCCGGTGGACGGGGACGCCCCCGCTCCCGGCCCGCGATGAGCCCGGCGGCTCCCGGCGGCACGACGGGGTGCGCGCGCCGCTCGACCGGACCGTCGCGCTGCAGCGGGCGCAGGTTCCGGCGAGCCCTTGAGCCGCGTGGTGGCCGAGCGGCTGGGAGTCACCCCGGTCCCGCCGGCCACGCTTCCGGGTGTGGCGGCACTCGACCTCCCCGAGCATCTCGTCGGGACCGAGGCCACCGAGGTCCTCGACTGACGAGCCGCACGCGCCGCACCGGAATCAGGGACCCCCGGCGGGTCCTCCGCCGCACCGTGGGCCCGGTCGCCGCCCCGCGGTCCGCTCGCCTCCCGGCCCGGTGCTCCCATGGGATCCGGCCGGCCCGTCCCCCCCGTTCGGGGACCGCGGGCGGGACGGAGGCGGCCGCTCAGGCCGCCGTCCGGCCGTCCACCGGGATGCCCAGCCGGTCGGCCACGGCGGTGAGGGCTGTCCCCAGGGGGAGCGCGACCCGGGTGACGGCGTGCCGGTCGCCCCGGGTCGGGTCCCGGTTGACGATCAGTACCGGTGTGCCGGCCCGGGCCGCCTGGCGGACGAACCGCAGCCCGGACATCACCGTCAGCGACGACCCGAGGACGAGCAGCGAGGACGCCTCGCGGACCAGCGCGCGGCAGTGCTCGACCCGCGGCGGCGGCACGTTCTCGCCGAAGAACACCACGTCCGGTTTGAGGACGCCGCCGCAGAGCGCACAGGGCACCACCCGGAAGTCCCCGACCTGTTCGTCGGTGAGGTCGGCGTCGCCGTCGGGGTTGACGCCCGCGGCCACCGGCGCGAAGCCCGCGTTGGCCTCCTCCAGCCGTCGGGCGAGTTCGCGGCGCGGGCCGAGGGCGCCGCAGGAGAGGCAGACGACCCGGTCCAGGCCGCCGTGGAGCTCCACGACGCCCTCGCTGCCGGCGGCCTGGTGCAGGCCGTCGACGTTCTGCGTGATCACGCCCGAGAGCAGGCCGTGCCGCCCGAACGCGGCCACGGCCCGGTGCCCGGCGTTGGGCAGGGCACGGTGGAAGGTGCGCCAGCCGAGGTGACTGCGCGCCCAGTACCGGCGCCGGGCCCGGTCGCTGCCGGTGAAGTCCTGGTAGGTCATCGGTGTGTGACGGCTCAGGCTCCCGCCCTCCCCCCGGTAGTCGGGGATGCCCGACTCGGTGGAGATGCCGGCCCCGCTGAGCACCAGCACCCCGCCGGCGCCCAGCGCCTCGGCGACCGGCTCCGGGTCCGTGGAGCCCGGCGGCAGGTCCTCTTCGGGGGTCCAGCTCAGAGTGGGGCGCATGCGCATGCCGCCAGGGTACGGTGCCCGTTCTCCCGAACGGTCGGCGTCCGGTCGCCCCGTCGGTCAGTTCACGGAGGACGTCCGCGTGTCCGGCGTGGCGGCCGGTCTCCTCGATCATGTGGACGAGCGCCCAGCGGACGCCCGGGGCAGGGCCGTTCGACCGGGGGCGGGGACCGGCGCACCGAGGTCGGCGCACGCGTCGAGTACGTCGTTCACCCGGGCGACCGCCTGCCGGTAGCGGGTGACGACGTCGGCCACGCTGTCCGCGGGCGCGGCGTGGAAGGTGGCCCGCCAGTCGGTGACCCGCTCCCCGGGGAACGTGGCCCGTTCGACGAGGGCGAGGTGGTCGAGCAGCCCGAGCAGCCCGAGCAGGTTCGTGCCCGAGGGCACCGCGGCAGTCCGGACCTGCGGTTCGGGGGCGCCCTCGTCCTGCTCGGAGTCGCGACCCGAGGCGCGGCGTTCCTCAGCTCGGGAGCCATGGCCTTCGCCTACTCCACCGAGCACCAGGAGGACGGCCTGTCTCCTCTCCAGAACGGCGGCCTGGCACCGGCGTCGTTCTGCTGGGGTTCCTGCTCCTGGTCTTCTGCGGGCCGGGCGCCCCGTCCTGACGGGTCTGCTCCGCCCCGGTGCGCCCAGGGACACCGGGGCGACCCCCGCGTCGAAGTGGTGCGCGACCCGGCCGGATCCCGTGCGGGCGCGCCACCAGGTCCGCCGGCCTCCCGCCTGAAGAGGCGCGGGTCCCCGAAAGGGTCCGAGGGGCGGCGGGGCGGCGGGGCGGCGGGGCGGCGGGGCGGCGACGGACCGTGTTCCGGGCGTCACCCGGCCGGAGCGGCACCGCGAGACGGAGGACCGCGTACCCCGTCCGGGGCAAGGGGAGGACCGTCGGCGCGCCGTCACGCGGTGGCTCGGTGTAACAGTTCTCTATGACCTGTAGACGAGATACCTCCACGGCCGGCGTGCGGAACGCGCATGTGAGCCGGATCAGGACCGCCGTGATCGTCCTGATCGCCGCGACCGCCCTGGGCACGACCACCGAAGCGATGGCGTCCCGGTCGGCTCCCCGGGGGACCGACTGGGACGCCATCGCCGCGTGCGAGTCCGGCGGCGACTGGCAGGCGAACACCGGCAACGGCCACTACGGCGGCCTGCAGTTCACGCAGTCGAGCTGGGTCGCGGCCGGCGGACTCGAGTACGCCCCGCGCGCGGACCTGGCGACCCGCGAGGAACAGATCGCCGTGGCCAGACGACTGGCCCGTATCCAGGGAATGTCGGCCTGGTCCTGCGCCTGACCCTCCGCCCCGCGGCGGCGAGCGACGACCCGGCCGGGGCGCCCCCCGGGCGAGGCGGGTCGAGTGACGTCCACCCCCCATGGAAGACCCGGCTCCTTCACCGTCCGCGCCGGGCACCCGGCGCCGGGCCCGTGGCCTCGGCATCGCCCTCGGACGCGCCGCCACCGGGCCCTTCGACGCGATCACCGATGTGCCGAGCACGTCCGGGCCGCCCTCGACGCGGCGTCCGACGAACCGGTCGCCGAGGGCTGCGTCGGCGCGGGAACCGGCACGGTCGCCCTGGGTTCCAAGGCCGGCATCGGGACCGCCTCACGCACGGTGGACCTGGAAGGACGACGTTTCACAGCGGGCGGCCTGGTGCAGGCGAACTTCGGCGGCACGCCGCGCGTCCTGGGCCGCACCGTCACACCCGGGTCCATGGGCCTCGAAGCCTGCGGCCGTCTCCTCGCCGCGTCAGCCACAGGGACTGATGAGGAGCAGGGCGATGTCGTCGCCGGGGGTGGGGGAGTGGCGGATGAGGGTGTCGGCCATGGCGTCGAGGTCGGCCGGGTCCGTGTGTTCGAGGAGCCCGGCGAGGGCCGCGGTGGCGTCGTCGAAGTCCACTCCGGGAGCCTCGACGAGCCCGTCGGTGTAGAGGGCGAGCACGCATCCGGGCGGCAGGGAGACCTCCATGGCCGGGTAGCGGGAGTCCGGCTCGATGCCGAGGAGGAGACCGGGGGGGACCGGGACGGCCTCGGTGCGTCCGTCGGCGTGACGGAGCAGGGGCGGCGGATGGCCGGCGGTGGCCACGCACGCGCGACGGGTGGCGAGGTTGAGGTGGACGTAGACGCAGCTGGTGAACAGGCCCGGCTCGAGGTCGGTGAGCAGACGGTTGGTGGCGGCCAGGACCTGATCGGGGGCCGAGCCCACGGTGGCGTGGGCGTGGACGGCGGTGCGGACCTGCCCCATGAGCGCCGCGGCGTCCACGTTGTGACCCTGCACGTCGCCGATGGTGGCGCCGACGACGTGCTCGTCCAGGCGGATGAGGTCGTAGAAGTCGCCGCCGATGCCCAGGCCCCGGGCCGCCGGAAGGTAGCGTGCGGCGACCTTCAGACCGGGGACGTGGGGAAGCGTGTGCGGCAGCAGGGCGGACTGCAGGCGGTGGGCGAGATCGTGTTTGGT
This sequence comes from Streptomyces sp. 12E, assembly GCF_055633275.1. Lineage (NCBI taxonomy): Bacteria > Bacillati > Actinomycetota > Actinomycetes > Kitasatosporales > Streptomycetaceae > Streptomyces > Streptomyces sp. 12E. The sequence continues at coordinate 7,099,310 of NZ_JBVNCJ010000001.1, forward strand.
GTCGTAGAGGCGGGCGCGGTCCAGGGCCTGCCCCACCAGACCCGCCATCGAGGTGAGGACGGCGCGTTCGCCGGGCGGGAAGGCGCGGGGCCGGCGGTAGGAGAGGAGGAGGGAACCCTTGGGGCGGCCGGAGGCGATCAGCGGCAGGATGGCCCAGGCGGCCATCCCGTCGTCGTGCGTCATCGCCGGGTAGTCGTGCTGGAGCTCGGCGAAGCTCGTGAAGAAGTGCGGGACGCCGGTGGTCAGGACCCTGGCGGCGGGGATGTCCTCGCCCAGGGGGAGGTTGTCGAAGCGGGCGATGATTTCGGCGCTGTAGCCGCGGTGGCCGAGGATCCTCAGCCTGCCGTCCTCGGGGGCCATCAGCACCATGCCCTGGGCGCCGAGGGCGGGCAGCAGCTGGTCGGCGGTCTGGTCGGCCACGTCCTGTACGCCGATGGCCTCGGTCAGGGTGGCGGCCAGCTGCATCAGCTGGTACAGCAGGATGGCGCGGCTGGGACCGGTGGCCGGCGCGGACGGCGAGACGGGAGCGCCCTTCGACGGATCGGCGCCGGTGATGCGGACACTGATGCCGGAGGGGTCCGGGTACAGCTCGAACGTCAGCCACGTGTCCGGGGGGCGCAGGACGGTGAACGCCTGCGGCTGGTTGCTGACCAGCGCGGCCCGGTAGCGGTCCTCGACCTGGGGGACGTCCATCCACGGCAGCGCTTCCCACGGCAGGGCGCCCACCAGCTCGTCCGGACCGGCCCCGAAGAGATCGGCGGCGGCGGGGGTGACGAAGGTGATGCGGCCGTTCATGTCCAGTGCGCAGGACCCGCCGGGCAGGCGGTCGACGAAGGCCGTGATCGTGTCCGCCTCGCCGGGTGGAACCGTGCGTCCCTTCGGCAGGGGCAGGGTCCGCGGCCGGCCGGCGGGCAGCACCGGATCACCGCGGTCCGCGGACTCCTGGAGGAGGCCGCCCAGACGGCGGCAGCCCGACTCGATGGCGTCGCGCTCGCCGGGGCTGAGCTGCGGGGCACGGGTTCCGGGCCACAGCAGCACCAGTCCGCCCCGGACCGCGGTGCCCGACATGACCGGGGCGGCCGAGAGAGCGAAGTCGTACGGCAGCACCAGGGCCGGCCGCGGATAGCGACGTGCCAGCTCCTCCTGCCCGCCGATCCACACCAGGCGCCGCTCGCGCACGGCGTCCGCCACCGGCATCGGATCGGTCAGCGCGATCCGCCGCCACGGAGTGGCGAGCTCGTGCGGGGCCCCCGCCACCAGGACCAGCCACAGGGCGTCGTCGCCCGGCGGCAGCACGTACAGCAGCCCGCCGTACGCGCCGCTCTCCCGCACCACGGCGGCCATCGTGGTTTCCATCAGCCGCCCACCTGAACCTCACCGACTTCCCGGCCGGCCGCCGACGTGTCGGACACGCGGTAACGGCTGCCCCGCACCACCGACCCCGACGAGGGAGCACCACACCAGCCCTATGGAACAACGTACATATACGGACATTGTGACCAATGTACCGCGAGGGCGGTCAGGTGCCGGAGCGGAGCCGGGATCAGTCCTTGCCCATGGCCTTTCGGACCGCGTCCTTGGTGCGGTCCATGAGGGCGGCGACCGGGCCGAGGGCCATGTTCTCGGCCCCGGACTCGACGCCCGGATGGGGCCGGGTGGGTGCCATGGCCTCGGCGGCCTTGACGGCCTTGGCCATGGCGGCGAGGCCGGCCGCGTCGGCGTTGCGGTAGATGTGGGTGAACTCGTAGCGCTCCTCGGCCCGCGCGTGCTCCTGGACGTCCTTGCGCAGCTTCAGCAGCTGGGGCATGAACTCCGGGTCGTCGGTGTCCATCCCGTCCAGGACGGCGAGGGTCTCCTTGGCGGCCCGCTCCTCGGCCAGGCGGTCCTCGACGACCTGCTCGCCGCCCGGCAGCGCGCGCCGGGCGAAGGGGTGGACGACCTCCTCCTCGGCGGTCTCGTGCACGGCCAGCAGCCGCACCAGGCGGCGGAAGGCGCCGCGGCGCTCCTCGCCGGTGGTGGCCTCGACCTCGTCGAAGAGGTTGCGGATGTCGCCGTGCTGGCGCTTGAGCAGGGCGATGACGTCGTCGTCCCTGGCGTGGTCGTCGCCGGCGTGCGGAGTGTGCAGCTCGGACATGTGCGGCCCCCTCACTTCTCGCGCTGCGCGGGATCGGGGTGCTCGCCCTCGGTCTGCACGCGGTACTCGCGGCCGAACACGGCGTCGTGCTCGGTCATGACGCGGTCGCTGGGCGGCGCCTCGCCGCCGTGGATGGCCTCCTGCATCTGCTCGAACCGCTCGTGCGCCTCGCGCACATAGCCCGCCCCGAGCGTGGTCAGGTCCATCTGGGTGTCCAGCAGCTCGCGCACGTACTGCTTGTTCGGCTCGAAGGTCAGGACATTGGGCAGCTCGGGCGCCAGGATCTCCTGCGGCTCACGGCCGTCGTGCCGGCGCATCAGGTCGCAGGCGGCGTGCAGGTGCTCCAGCTCCATGTTCAGGTGCAGCTCCCAGACGGCCTTCACCTTCGGGTCGCTCTCCTGCTCCATGAAGGAGTGGTACAGGTAGCACTCGTTGTACTCGTGGTTGACCAGCTGCTCCCACCACGTCTCACCGGGGTCCACCAGGGACTCGTAGTGGGTGACGTGCTCCTCCTCGATCAGCCCGATCTCCTGGTACAGCTGGCGGGCGATCGGCTCCATGTAGGTGGGGCCGGTGTTCATGTAGAAGTTCATCGTCTGCTGCTCCGTCGACATGATCGTCAGCGCGTGCAGCTTCGACAGCGGGTTCGTCTCGTCCCTGGCGTAGGGGTCGCGGACGTTGTCGACCGGATCGCGATGGTGGAACCTGGTGGGCCGGCCCGGCATGACCTCCGTCAGGTCGTCGACGATCGACTCGGCCTTGCGGTGCTCGATCATCTCGTACAGGTTCGCGTACCGGTACAGATGGTCGAAGTCCTCCAGCACCCCGAACTGGTACGCCTGCTTCAGATACGGGTCCGGCTCCATCCGCGCCACCCACGCCGTCAGGTCCACCGCCACCTGCTCGTAGGCGATCGTCGTCTCCAGCACCGAGGAGACACCCGGAAGCAGCCAGTTCACGACCTTCTGCTGCTGCGCCTCGATGTAGCGGGTCCGGGCCAGCTGCCGCTTGATCTCCGGGTCCACGGTATGCCGGGCGAGCTGGTGGCTGAAGAGGATCGCCTCCACCTCGATCCCGTTCATCGTGATGATCCGGCACCGGGTGTACGGGTCGCAGTGGTCGGGGTCGATCGGATCCACGTTCAGCTCACGCCAGCTGCGCAGCTGACGGTCGAGCGGGATGCCCCGCTGCTCGAGCGGATTGAACGTCATGGGGCGGCCTCCTGGGGGCGGGGACTTGCGTGCCGACGGGATGCCCGCCGCGTTCGGCGGGTGCCTGTCCGCTACCGCAGTTTGTCCGCCATGGGCTGGTTTCGGCCACCGCTCACCGCCGGGGGACGCGTTGTTCCTTCCGATGGGTCAGCCGATATGACAACCGCGCCGGTGTGTGGCAGAGCGGCCGGCCGGCGCCGGGGGCAGCCCGTGGTCGGCGAGCGGACCGACGGACAGGCCCGCCTCCCGGCAGCCGTCCACGATGTCGGGCAGGGCGTCCAGCGTGGCCCGCCAGCAGCCCGGCGCCGACATCCTGTCCGTGTCGTGCAGGAGGACGGTGCCGCCCCCGCGCAGCCCGGCCGCGACGGCCGACCGCACCGACGCCGGGGTGGCCCCGGCCGTCCAGTCCCTGCCCCAGGCGGTCCACAGCACCGGCCGCAGGCCCGCCGTGCGGGCGGCGGCCCAGCGCCCGGAGGTGAGGATGCCGTAGGGCGGCCGGTACCAGCGAGGGCACGGGCCCGTCAGCTCCCGCACCGCGCCGGCCGCCCGCAGCAGGGCGCGCGCCTCGTCCGCCGGGGCGGGCCGCCAGGGACGGTCGTGGCTCCAGCCGTGCACGGCCAGTTCGTGCCCGCGGCGGACGGTCTCGCGCACCACGGAGGGGTGCCGTACGACGCCGTCGCCCAGGACGAAGAAGGTCGCCCGGACCCCGAGTTCCTCCAGCGCGTCGAGGAAGCGCGGAGTGGACTCGGGGTCGGGCCCGTCGTCGAAGGTCAGGGCGACATGGGCGGGGTGTCCGACACCGGCGAGACGCGGGAAACGGCGGCGCACCACGGGCAGCCAGGTCGCGGCGGGGGCGATGTGCGCCGCGGCGACGGCGGCGACCGGAGCCAGCACGGCCGCCGCGCACCGGGCGGGGGAACGAGCGGGAGACGTGGGCATCGGTTTCCGACTCCTTTCCGCGTGAGGTGGCCGCCCCGGCCGCAGACGTTTACGACGCCGGCCGGGGCGAGTCGCCGTCCGCGCTCCGCGACGCCGCGTCCCAGCTCCCGGAGACCGACGGGGCACGGGCCAGCCCCGCCGTCCCCGCCCCGATGAGCGCCACACCGACCACCGCGGGCACCACCCGCACGCCGAGCGTGACCTGTTCCCCGAACAGCGCCCATCCCAGCGCCACGCTCGTCAGCGCGTCACCGAGGGTCAGGGCGGGCTGGGACGCCGCCAGCGTCCCGGCCCGGAACGCGCTCTGGAGCAGCAGGAAGGCGAGGGCTCCGGCGACGGCGGTGGCGTACAGGGGCCACGTCCCCAGCACGGCGCCCGCCCCGTCCGGAATCCTGCCGGTCACTTCCTTGAGCAGCGCCGCCGTCAGGGAGAACGACACGGCGGACGCCAGCCCCAGCAACCCCGCGCGCGGTGCGCCCCGCACCGCGCGGGCCGTCGACACCAGCACCGCCACGGCGCCCAGCACCGCTCCCGCGGCCACGATCCACCGCTCCGCGGAGGCCGTGGACCGGCCGGCGGCCGGAGCGACCGAGGTCAGGAACGCCGCCAGCCCGGCGGCCAGGGCGCCGAACGCCAGCCAGGTCCTGCGGTCCGGACGGCGGTGGAAGACCACGCTGCCGACGACGAGGGTGAACAGCAGCTCGGCGGCCATCAGCGGCTGGACCAGCGCGAGACTTCCCACCCCCAGAGCCGCCGCCTGCAGAACGGTCGACAGCGCCAGCATCCCGGCACCCGCGAGCCAGTAGGGCCGCCGCAGCACACGTCCGAGCCAGCGAACGGCCTGACGCACGCCCGCGCCGCCCTCCGGTTCGTCCGCCGCGGCCCGCCGCTGCAGTACCGAGGCCGCGGCGTTGGACAGCGCCGCCAGCAGGGCCAGGACGACGACCAGCACGCCGTGACGCCGTTCAGCCGGCCACGACGGCGAGCCGCCGGTACGGGCCGGGCACCGCGTCGGCCTGGCCGGCGGGGGAAGCGTGGGACATGGGCGGCACCTCGGTGGCGAGGGCGAACGCCCGGGAGACCGCCGTCCGCGACGGCTCCCGGCGTTCGGCGGGGAGAGGCATCCCGGAGTATCCCCGGTGCGGCCGCCGAAACGCGGGAAAGCGGGTTTCACCGGTGCGGCGGATGGAGACACACCACCCCGTGCACTCACCGCCTTCGGGACCCCGCCGGAACGCGCCGGCGGACGGCAGGCCGCGACTGCTGATCGTCAGCGCGAGCATGGGGGCCGGACACGACACGGTGGCCCGCGAACTCGCCCGCCGAGCCCGGGAACGGGGCCACGACACACAGGTCGTGGACCTCCTGCGGCTGCTTCCGTACGGTCTGGGAACCGGGCTGCGCCTCTTCTACCGGTCCTCGGTCCGGCACTTCCCCTGGGCGTACGCGGGCCTGTACCGCGCGCTGCTGCGCCCCGGCCCGCGGTACCGCCCCAGCGGTGTCCCCCTCGCCCGGCTGGCGGGCCGCCGTCTGACGGACCTCGCGGAGCGCACGGGCGCCGACGTGGTGGTCCCCGTCTTCCACCTGGCCGCCCAGCTGACCGGTGACCTGCGGTCCCGCGGACGGCTGCGGCCCCCGAGCGCCGTCTTCATGACCGACTTCGCCGTCCACCGGCAGTGGCTCCACCCCGGCAACGACCTGTACCTGTGCCTCACCGACGACGCCGCGCGGGACGTGGCCCGGCGCATCGCGGCGCCCGTCGAGACGACCGGACCGGTCGTGGCGCCCGGCTTCTTCGCGCCGGCCGCCGGAGCGGCGGAGTGGCGGCAGCGCTTCGAGCGGTACGCCTTTGGACGCCCGCCCGTCGTGCTGTCCGCCGGAGCCTGGGGTGTGGCTTCGGAGCTGGACGGCACCGCCCGACTGCTCGCCGCCGCCGGTTTCCTCCCGATCGTGCTGTGCGGCCGGAACGAACGGCTGCGCGCCCGCCTGGCCGGGCTGCCGGGCGCTCTCGTGCCGGACTGGGTCACCGACATGCCCGGTCTGCTGCGCGCGGCCCGCGTCCTGGTCGACAACGCCGCCGGCCAGACCGCCGTGCAGGCACTGGCCTCCGGGCTGCCCGTGGTGGGCTACCGTCCGCTGCCCGGCCACGGCGCGGAGGGCGTGCGCCGGATGGCGGCGCTCGGCGTCTCGGAGACCGCCGCGGACGCCGCCGCCCTGCTGCGCGCCCTGCGGCGGCTGTCGGCGGACGGCGCCTACCGGGAGCACAGGATCGCCCGCGGGCGGGAGCTCTTCCGGGGGGACGCCCTGGCCCGGGTGGCCGCACTCGCCGGCGTGTCGCCCGTGTGACCCGCCGGAAGGAGACGGTGCCGCGGTCCGCCGCGCCTCCCCCCGGCCGGATCACGGCGGGCGGTGGGCCCCGCCCCCCCACAGGGCCGTGGCCATGGGCGGGGGAGCGGGCGCCGTCAGTCGTCGTCGGCCGGTTCCGTCCGCAGCGGTGGGGGCAGGGCCGGGGTGAACCGGTGCCCGTGGTGGTGGAGGAGCCAGCGGCCGAAGAGGGCGCCGCCGAAGATGACGAACCCCACGCCGATGAGCCAGGACTCGACGATGAGGACGACACCGACGGTGCCGTAACTGATCGCGTTGTCGATGATCAGCGGGGTGAAGACGAAGTAGGAGAAGGCCCGCAGGCCGATCAGGCCCGCCATGGTGGCGATCGCGCCCGGCAACAGATGCCACCAGCCGACCTGGCTGCCGAGCAGGAAGCGTTGCCCCCACCAGAAGAACAGGACGCCGGTCACCAGCGAGAGGGTGATCCGCTCCGGCCCGTGCATGGCGTCGCGGGTCAGCACCTCCTGGTAGAGGTATACGGTCAGGACGCACAGCCAGGTCGCCTGGCGCCAGATCCGGTGCCACGGCCCCGGCGGCAGGTTCCACATCCGTTCGTACCCGTTCTGGACGCTCCCGCCGAACGGGATGCCGAACACGGCGAGTGCCAGCACGCCCCACAGGCTGGTGGTGCCGATCACCTCGCGCGGCGGACTGATGATCTCCGTGAGGACGCGCGCGGACCGGCCGGACAGTCCCATACCGTCCGCCAGCCAGGCGGCGAAGCCGCCCCGCCCGAGCGGATCGGCGGCGGCGATCACGATGAGCAGGGGCGCCAGCGTGACCAGCGCCAGCGTGGCGAATCCCATGGCCCTGTGCATCAGTTCGATGTCACGGCCGCGCCGCATCAGGGTGTGGGCGCCCAGCCACTCCCATCCGTGCCGGAGCGTGCGCAGGCCACGCCTCACGGTGCGCTCCTTCGTCGGCTTGCGTACACGGACCTGTGTCACCCGTCGGCGGACGGGGCAAACCCGGGCGGGGGAGGTGCCTCGCCCTCGTGCGCGCGGCGGGCGGGAGGGGACCGCGCGGCCCGGCGTCGCTCACGACGCCGCGGGGACCACCGACGAGAGCCCCGAGCGCGTCGCCGCGCTTGGACGCCTCACTTCCGCCTGCCCGCGCGCCCGGTTCGGGGCGGTGCCCATGACCGGCGCGAGGAGGACGAGGGGCTGACGACCGGCCCCGACGCCACAACACGCCTGACCCCCTCTTCAGTGGGTAGACTGATCTACCTAATGAAGAGGGGGTCGGCAGTCCCGCAGCACTGCCGGACGTGCCCCCGTGCCGTCAGCACCGCCATGGAGCCGCCGTGACCTTCCTGACCGACCACCTCATCGTCGACGGAGTGCGCCTCGCCTGCCGGGACCACGGCCGGGGCACGCCCGTGGTCTTCATCCACGGCACGCCCTCGCACTCGTACGAATGGCGTGACGTCGTCCCGCGCATCGAGGCGGACGGCTTCCGGACCATCACCTACGACCTGCTGGGATACGGCCGCTCCGAGCGGCCGGTCGACCGCGACACATCGGTCGCCGCCCAGACCGGCCTCCTGGAACACCTTCTCGACACGCTGGCCGTCGACCGGGCCGACATCGTCGCGCACGACATCGGCGGGGCCATCGGCCTGCGCTTCGCCGTCGCCCATCCCGAGCGCGTGCGACGGCTGCTGATCATCGACTCGGTCAGCTACGACTCGTGGCCGTCCCCGACCTGGCGGAAGATCATCGACGAGAACCGGGACGACTTCACGAGCATGTCGCAGGACGCGTTCGACGCCCTGCTGACCCGCCAGCTCGAAATGACCGTCGCGGACGAGTCGCTCATGACCGGAGACGTTCTCCAGGCGTACCTGGCGCCCCACCGGTCGGCCCTGGGCCGCGTCTCGTTCTTCGAGCACCAAGTGCGCCACTACGACTCGAAGTACACCGAGGAGATCAGCGACGAGCTCGGACGCCTGACCATGCCCGTGCGCATCCTGTGGGGCGAGCAGGACCAGTGGCAGCCCCTCCACTACGCGAAGCGGCTCAGCGCCGCCATCCCGGACGCCGAACTCGTCACCGTCCCCGAAGCCGGCCACTTCCTCATGGAGGACGCCCCCGGACGTGTCGTCGAGGAGATCAGGGACTTCCTCACCGCCCCTGACCACGGCCGCCGCCCCTGACCGCAGCCGCCCCGGACGCCGTACCGCGGCGTGTCGCGGGAGTCCGTCACGTCCCGCCGTGGGGAACCGGGACGTTCCCCGCCGGTGTCCTCCCCGGCGGACGGCGAGGACGACCGCCCGCGCCCCGACCCCGTCGCGGCGACGGCCGAACTCATGTCCGGCGGAAGGGCGCTCCTGACGGTGGTCCACGGGAACGCCGGACCGGCGCGGGCTTCGGCCCCCTCCGGCGGCTGTTCCCCGGTCCCCAGGACGCCTCGAAGGCCTTTCTCGGCCACGTGCACCGGAAACACGACTCACGCGGCCTCCGGTCCCGTTCGACGGGACCGGAGGCCGCGTGACGGGGCGATGCGCCACGGTCTCACGGAGGACGGCGGGCGGCCCGCCGGTGCGGGGTCCCGGCGGATCAGTCCCCGACGATCCGGCGCACGTTGTCCACGGAACCGCACCCGGCCTTCAGCAGGCGCTCACGCTCCTCCCGGAACGCCGCGCCGAGCTCCTCCCGCCGCCCCATCGCCACGTTCTCCCGCGCCTGGTTCAGGATGGTCCGCTCCTCCTCGTCGGCGTGGTGGGTGATGGCCTCCACGAGTGCCTCCAGCTTCGAGTCCCACTCCTCGGAGCCGACGTCCTGGACCTCGAGGAGCTCCAGGAGGGCCTGGTTGCCCTCGTCGTGCTCGTGCTCGCCGTGCTCGACCTCTTCGTCGTCGATGTTCTTGTACCGCTTGAGGGCGGGGTAGACCTTGCTCTCCTCGGCCAGCGCGTGTGCGATCAGCAGGTCGGCGAACTCCTGCAGTGCGGCCGCCCGGTCGGCCTCGACGCTGCGCATCTCACGAAAGAGGTCCTCCATGCGCCGGTGGTCCTGGAGGATGAGCTCGACGACGTCCTGTGTCTCGGCCATGGGGGCGCGTACTCCTTCATGTGTGGGAAGTGGTGCCACTACCGCTTGCCCGCTCCCGCCGACTTGAGTGCCTCCGACTTCGTGCCGGTCACCGACGGCATCCGGCCCGTCCCCGCCGTCAGGACGCCGTGTCCGGGCTGCTCCCACGACGCAGCACCCGGACGCACCAGCCGATGATCATGGCGTTGACCAGTGCTCCGAGAACGATGGAGAGCAGGAACGTCATGCCGCCCTCGGGCAGGACCAGCAGCAGCACCAGACTGGCCGGGAGGGTGGCGAACAACGGGACGACAGCCGCCATGGACCCGTCGGAGGAGACCACCAGCGCCCAACCGAGCAGCAGCACGCAGACCGTCAGGTAGACGCGGGCGGCGGCGGTGCCGAGGGCGCGGCGCACACCGCGCAGCACGCAGAGACCTGGACCGGTCATGGTGGTGGACTCCTGGATCGTGGTGGCCGGTGGCCGAGGGGCTGTCAGGCGAGGGAGCGGGGCGGGTTCGGGTGGACGAGGCCGAGGTCGTAGGCGAGGATCGTCGCCTGGACCCGGTCGCGCAGTTCGAGCTTGCGGAGCAATGCGTTGACGTGGGACTTCACCGTGCCGACGGTGATGCCGAGCTGCCCGGCGATCTCCGTGTTGGTGAGCCCCGCGGCGATCAGGCCGAGGACGCCGCGCTCACGGCCGGTCAGGCTGTCCAGCTCCCGGGGAGCGCTGCCGCCCGGAATGCCGGCGCCCGGTCCGGAGGCGTAATGGCCGATCAGCCGACGGGTGGCGGACGGGGCCAGAACGCTCTCGCCCGCGGCCACCACCCGGATGCCGTCCAACAGTTCGCCCGGGTGCACGTCCTTGAGGAGGAAACCGGAGGCGCCGGAGCGCAGCGCGTCGAACACGTACGCGTCCAGGTCGAAGGTGGTCAGTACCAGGACCCGGGGCGCGTCGGGGCGCCCGGTGATGATCCGGGTGGCGGCGATGCCGTCCAGTTCCGGCATGCGGACGTCCATGAGGACCACGTCGGGCGCCAGTTCCCCGGCCAGGCGTACCGCCTCGGCGCCGTCGGCGGCCTCGCCGACGACCGTCATGTCCTCCTCGGCGTCGATCACGGCGGCGAACCCCGCCCGTACGATGCCCTGGTCGTCGACGACCAGCACCCTGAGACTCATGGTTGTCCCTCCTCGTCATCCTGCTGCACGGACGGCGCCGCGGTCAGCGGCAGCAGGACGCGGACCGGACCCGCGGGGCCGGTGGCGACCGTCCCGCCGGCCACTGCCGCCCGTGCCGACAGCCGCCGGCACAGGGCGGAACGCACGGGGTCCGGAACGCCGATCGCCGTGAGCGTCAACGCGGATCCGTCCGCGTCGAGTTCCACCACCATCGGCTCCTCGCCGCCGGCCGCGAGTACCGTTTCGCAGGCATGGTAGGCAGCCAGGTCCACGGTGGTGGGCAGCCGTCTCGGTATGCGGTCGGTCAGTCGTATCTCGACGTCGCGGCCGGTGGCCCGGAGCTGACGGCCGAGGAGGTCGAGGGCCTGCAGAGTGGGCTGCGGACGCAGCGCGGGCGGGGCCTCGGAGTCCCGGACCGTGTCGAGCAGGGCGCGCATCGCGGCGAGGGCCTCGCGGGCACGCTCGACGACCTCGTCGAGCCGGCCCGCCTCGGCCTGCACGACCATGTCGGCGGTCCGCGTCAGCACGGTGGTCTCCAGCCCGGCGGCGATGCGACGGCGTTCGGCCCACGCGTCCCGCACCGCCTCCTCGGTCCAGGCCGCGAGATGTTCCGCCCGCGCACCGTGGACGGCCCGGCGGCGACGCCCGCGCCGGGTCCCGCCCCACCACGCCACGCCGACCACCAGCGCAGCCTGTGCCGTCGCCCCCGCGGCCAGTGCCCAGACGGAGAAGGGCATGTCCCGGTGCAGAAGGGCGGCGGTCGTGGCCGCCGCGTGCACCAGCACGGCCAGGACCGGACCGGCCCATCCGGACGGGACCGGACGGCCTTCGGTGAGGGACGGACCGGCGGCCGCCGCGCGGGCCGCGGCTGAGGCGATCACGGCGCAGGTGGCGGCCATGCCCAGCAAGGGCGGCAGGAGCACCCAGCCGGTGTACTCGCCTGCGGCCATCGCCACCGGCCAGAGCGGAGCCAGGCCGAACACGACGCCCTGGGCGGTGCGGGGCGCCCGGTGCCGCCACAGCAGCGCGAGCGCCTGCCCCGCGGCCAGCAGCGCGAAGAGCGCACCTGCCGACACCCCCGGACCGGTCGCCGTGGATTCCGCCCGTACCAGCAGAAAGGGAAGCATCGGCTGTACGACGAGGCCGACGGCGGCCGTCACCTGCGCCAGGCGGTACTGCAACGGGGCCGGCTGCCGCACCGAGGCGGCGGCCCGGCCGGGCAGGACCGCCCTCACCTCCCAACCGCCCTCCCCGGTCGGGCCGCTGGTCAGGGTGCCGCCCGCCTCCCGGGCCCGCGACCGCAGAAAGCCCTGCCCGCGCCCGGAGCCGAGGCCGACGCCGTACGCCGGCGAGCCGGCCGGCGGCGCGGCGCTCGTGACGACGACCTCCGTGCGGGCGTCGCCGTACCGGCACGTCACGGTGGTGAGCGCACCGGGCGCGTGCCGCGCCACGTTGGTCAGCGCCTCGCGCACGATGCCGTACACCGCGTCCCCGACGGTACCGTCCGGCAGCGCGTCGATCTCCCACTCCACCTGCTGACCCAGCCGGGAGACCCCGGCGACCAGACCCAGCAGCCGCTCCCGCGGTGACGGTTGCCGGTCCCGTGAGGGCGCCGGCGCCCTCACCGCACCGAGCGCCCGGGTGACCTCACGGCCCGTCTCGGCGGCGAACCGAAGGGCCTCGTCGGCCAGTTCGGGGCGACGGTCGCGCAGCCCGAGTGCCGCACCCGCCGTGACGACCACGGCCGTCAGGTGGTGGGCGCTGACGTCGTGCAACTCCCTTTCCATCCGCCGGCGTTCGGCCGCAGGGAGCCGGTGCCGCTCGAGCTCGGCCCGTTTCAGGCGCTGTTCGGCGGCCCGTCGTGCGAGCCGGCTCCGTCGTACCAGCATCCCGGCGGCGGAGGCGGCGGCGTACAGCCCGGTCGTCAGGACGATGTCGAGCCCATCGCGGTCGCTGAGCCCGTGCAGGGTGATGTTGTACAGGGACTGCCAGGCGGCGAGGGTCGTCACGCACAACAGGGCGGTGAAGGTGTCGCGTTCGCCGGCCACGGTGAACAGGGCCAGGGCCACACCCGCCGTCCCCAGCAGGGCCGTGGCCCCGACGGGCAAGGGGGCGGCGCCCAGCGCACAGGCGGCCGCCACCAGGAGGAGGGTGGTCACCGGTTTCGAACGGCGCAGGGAGAGCGCGGCCGTCACCAGCCCGGCGACGAGGGCCGCCACGAAAAGGTCCACCCCTGCCGGGACGTTCCCGCGGACCAGGTCCGCCCCCGGCCACATGAGGGCCTGGGCGCCGAGCAGCACGAGGGGCGGAAGCCGGTCATCGGTTCTCTTCATAAGGGATCAAGATTATGGCCGCGGGTGGAGGGCCGTCCTCGGGCTCCAGGCGGATCCCGTTCCCTTACCTGGGGTGCAGACGCTGCACCCGCGGTTCCACACGGTGCATCCTTCCGCGGGATGAGGATCACGCCCCGCTCCCGGCCCCAGGCTCGATCACATCGGGAAAGCGGCCGGTGGACCACCGGTTCCTCGACGTTCTCCCGCACCCCGGCACTCCATCGGTCATCGCTCCTGAACGCGGGCGAGCAGCCGCACGGGGGCATTGCTGGAGAGGGAGTCCACTTCGGCGATGCGGTCCAGCGGTTCCCCCGGAGTGATCGTGAACCGCTCGAACAGGGCGCGCAGCGCGATGTGAGCCTCAAGACGGGCCAGGGGAGCGCCCAGGCAGTGGTGTGCGCCGTGACCGAAGGCGCGGTGCCGGTGGGCGTCGGTCCGGCCCGCGACGAACGCGTGCGGGTGAGTGAAGGTTTCGTCGTCGCGGCCGATCGCGGCGGTGTGGATCATGACGGGCTCGCCCTTCCGGATGGTGACTCCCGCCACCGTCACGTCACGTGCCGCGTAGAGGAACATCGTGGTGGCGGCGGGAGCGTCGTACCGCAGGGATTCCTCCACCACCCCCGGCCAGGGGTCCCCGTCGCGGTCAGGGGCCAGGAGGAGGCCGAGCTGGTCGGGGTGCTGCAACAGGCGCCGGATCGCGTTGGTGATCAGGTTCTGGGTCGTTTCGTGGCCCGCGACCAGCATCAGGAACAGGGTTCCCGCCAGCTCCTCCTCGCTGAGCCGGCCGCCGTCGAACTCGCGGATGAGGGCGGTGGTGAGGTCGGCCCCGGGCACCGCGCGCTTGGAGGCGATCAAGCGGGCCATGGTGCTGAAGATGCCGGCCTGGGCTCCGAGGCGCTCGCCGGGCGGCGCCGTACTGCTGATCAGGAGGCGGGTGTCGACGGCCAGCTGCCGGCGCATGTCGTCATCGTCGACCCCGAACAGTTCACAGATCACGCGCACCGGCAGCTGGAACGCGAACGTGGCCCGCAGGTCGATCTGCTCGCCGGGGGGAGTGGCGGCGAGGACATCGAGGAGTTCGCGGGTGATGTCCTCGACACGCCCACGCAGGGCCTCGACCCGGCGGGCGGTGAAGGCACGCTGCATCGGCTGACGCAGGCGCGTGTGGTCCTCGCCGTCCCGGACGAGCATGGTCTCCGCGGTGAGGATCTTCAGCATCGGCCAGTCCTTCGGCACCAGGCCGTCCTGGTACGCCCGCCAGTACCTGGGCGACTTGCGCATGTCCGGGTGGGTGAGGAGCTGATCGGCCTCGGAGCGCCGGGTCACCGCCCACGCCACCACCGGGTCGGGAAGCTCCACCGGGACGATCGGGCCGAGTGCCTGGAGGGCGCGCCCCTCGCCGGGGAAGTCGCCCCCGAGGGGATCGATCCGGTAGAGGGGCCGGGCGAGTTCCAGCTCGTGGGGGGCGGGGACGTGGTCGGTGAGCCGGGGCTCGACGAGTTCCATGCGGGACCTCCGAAGATGGGTGGTTGTGGTGAATCCGGCCTGTGCCGGCTCCGTCTCGGTGAAGGCGTCGGGGAGGGCGGTCAAGGCCCGCGCGACGAGGCAGGGTCCCAGGACAGAGGCCTGTCCGGTGAGGCGGGGACCATCCGCGAGGGCAGCGCTTCCGCGGCCGGTCCGCGAGCGGGCGTCGGCGCCGAGCGCGAGGTGTGCGCGGTGGTGAGGCACGTACGTGCCGGGAGGAGGGCCGAGCACCGGGCCTTGGTCGGCTCCGGCCGACCGCCCTTCCGCCCCACCGCGGCCGGCAGCCCGCGCGCACGCCGGCTCCGGCCCCCCGGCCCGTGCGCCGGCCCCGTCCGTCTCCACCATGTCTGGAACAACGAAACCGACCAGCTCAGGCAACGTTCCGAATGGATACCGGAGCCTGTGCCCGAGGGGGATCGCTCCGCGGGACCGCCGGAATACGGCGTCCGCCGATGCCGTTGCACGTTTTGCATGGCATGCCCGAATCAAACTGCTCGGGTGAGGGCGGAAGGAGCACCTCATGGCACGCAGCACCGCGAGGCCGGTCGTCAGGCTGAAGTCGACAGCCGGTACGGGGGTCACCTACGTGACCCGCAAGAACCGTCGGAACGACCCCGACCGGCTGGTCCTGCGGAAGTACGACGCGGTCGTCGGCGAACACGTCCTCTTCCGCGAGGAACGGTGAGATCCGCCTCCGCCGCCCCGGCGGCGGAGGCGGCCGAGGAAGGACCTCCCGGGAGGCACGGCATCCGTCCCGTCTCCCGCCCGGTCGACTTCCGCGACCGCGCGTCCGGCTTTCAGCCGCTCACCCGCTCCACCACCGAGTCGCCGCACACGGTGGAGCGGGGGACGGTGCCGTCTGCCCGGTCGTCGACGTGGAGATCTCGTCGGCCGGCCACCCGTTCCGCACCGGCGCCTCGCGGCTCGTCGGCACCGCGGGCCGGGGGGAACGCTTCGATCGGCGCTACGGCACCGCCGCGGCTCGCCGCCGACAGCGGCATTCCCGTCCGGTCCCGAGGAAGGAGACCGTGATGAAGGGACGCACGTCCCTGCGCTCGCTGAAGCTCAGGCCCGGCGCCCAGGTGGTGCGCCGGCGGGGCGCGACGTTCGTGATCGACAAGAAGAATCCGCGGTTCAAGGCTCGCCAGGGCTGACGAGCGGCCTCACCGGCCGGACGGCCCGGTACCGCGAACGTGGTACCGGGCCGTGGCACGGCGTCCCGCGCGTCGCCCGGCCAGGACGGAGCGGCGTCGTGTCCGCGCCCCGACCCCCCGTGCGGCGCCGCCTTCCTCCGCTCCGCCCCGGCCTGTGAAGCCGTTCTCGCTCGCCGGCCGGTCAGCGCTCCAGGTCCGCGCGCATCTCGACGAAGAGCTTGCCCGCATCGGCGAGCGTGCTGTCCTCGAAGAGCGCGACGGCCGCCGTGCCCTCGTCGGCCCAGCCGCAGACGACGTTGCCGTCCTCGCTCAGCGAGGCGAGCAGGCACTCCACCGAGCCGCCGAGCGGTCCCGGTTCCACCGGCTGAGCCTCGGGGAGCCCCAGCTCCGGGTCCCACCGGATGTACTCGAGCATGCCCCGGAACAGGTGCTCACGACGCTCGTTGGTGTCCTCGGGCACATGACCGACGCCTTCGAACAGCACCGGCGCGCCCCGCCCGCCCGGCTTTCCGTAGTTGCCGGTGACCAGCGTCATGCCGTCCCGCATCTCACCAGGGTCGACAGGGACGTCCACCAGGGCTCTGTCCCCGGTCAGCTTGTCCAGGCCACCCGCCCTGGGAGCGTCCACCAAGGCGCGCGGACCGCTTCGCTCCGCCGAAGGCGTCGGTGACGCGGGCGCGGAGACCCGCCCGCTCGGGGAGGCGGCGGGAAGCCCCGCGTCGTCCTCCCGGCAGCCGCCGACCGTCAGCATCGCCAGTACCGCCACGGCGGTCAGGCCCGTTCTCGCCGCAGACCCACACTTCATCACGTCCCCCGCTGTCGTTCCGT
Source organism: Streptomyces sp. 12E (assembly GCF_055633275.1). Classification (NCBI taxonomy): domain Bacteria; kingdom Bacillati; phylum Actinomycetota; class Actinomycetes; order Kitasatosporales; family Streptomycetaceae; genus Streptomyces; species Streptomyces sp. 12E. The sequence continues at coordinate 7,116,029 of NZ_JBVNCJ010000001.1, forward strand.
CCAGGGTGTTTCCCGCCGCTCCGGGCGGCGGCAATGATCAGTGACGAGCCGTCCCGGCCGGATGGTTCCCGCCCCGGGCACGAGGATCCGCCGCACGACTACGACGAGAGCCGGCGCCGGCGCGACGGCCGGTGGTTGCGGGTGCGGAGGGCGAAGGCGGCGAGCGCGGTGGTCATCGTGGCGGTCAGCCAGACCGCGCTGTGGACCAGGGGACTCAAGGTGGCGTTCCGGGTGAAACCCGCGGCGAGACTGGTCTGCAGGGAGCCGTAGCCGGGAAGCAGCTCGACCAGGGTTCTGTCGGCGGCGGTGCTGGCGACGGGATTCTGCGGCGCGAGGTCGATGATGCTGGTCATGATGATCGTGACCAGTCCTTCGACCTCGCCGCGCAGGAAGAGGGCCAGGCACATGCCCATGGCCCCGTAGACCAGGCAGATCGCCAGGACCGCGATGCCGAGGAGGAAGGGCTGGAGGGGGGACCAGAACAACAGCATCCAGGCAGTGGCGTAGGTGCTGACCAGTACTGACGCGACCAGGAGCGTGGTGAGCTTGGCGCCGACGAGGGCGGCCCGGGGATAGCCGGACGCGGTGAGGCGACGGTCGAAGGCCCTGGTGCGGCGTGCGGCGCTGAACATCAGGAATCCCACGAGGAGGGACACCGCGTTCAGGGAGCCGCTGATCATCGTGATCTCGTCTCCGCCGGCGCGCAGCCAGGTTCCGGTGGCGCGCAGCCGGAAGGGGAACGTCTTCGGTGTGGTGAGGGTCTTCGCCACGGTGATCCACATCGGGATGAAGGCGATCAGGAGCACGGCGGCCAGCCGGTTCTTCGCCATGGCCAGCAGGGCGTAACGGCAGGCGACCAGGTAGGCGCTCATGCGGGACCCACCGTGGGGGAGGGGCCGAGGAGGCCGTCGCGCAGATGGTGCAGGACGTCCAGGCGCTCGGTGTCGTGGGCGAGGTGGGAGACGATGATCACGGTGCGTCCGCGGTCCTTCAGCTTCTGGGCGAGGTCCCAGAACCGCAGGTAGGTCTCCCAGTCGAAGCCCTGGTACGGCTCGTCGAGCAGCACGACCTCCGGGTCGTGCATCAAGGCCAGGACCAGGTTCAGCTTCTGCAGGGTGCCGCCGCTGAGGACTTTCACCGGCGCGTCCAGATAGTCGGCCGCGCAGAGCGCGTCGATCAGCTGGAGCGCGCGGTCGGCACTCGGGAGACGGTAGGCGACCTGGAAGAGACGCAGGTGCTGGCGCACGGTCAGTTCCTCGTCCAGGACCGGGTGCTGCGGGCAGTAGCCCCATGTGCCCACCAGCTCCACACGCCCGTCGTCGGGGCGCAGGTCTCCGCTGAGGACGCGCAGCAGGGTGGTCTTCCCGGAGCCGTTCTCCCCGACGATGCCCACCAGCTGCCCCGCCCGCGCCTCGAAGCCGACACCGCGCAGGACCTGCCGGGACCCGAAGGCCTTGCGGACCGCCGTGACGCGCAGCACCACCGCCGCTCGGCGCCTCATGCCCGGACCCGGACGGCCGAGCCCGCGCACCGCCGGTCCCGCGGGTCCCCGCAACGGCCGGATCCCCGGTGAGGGGAGGGGGGGCCGTTGTGCGGGGCGGTCCCGTCGGCCCACCGCGGCAAGGCCTCGTCGAGGACGGCGGCCCGGGCGTGCGCGCGTTCGGCGAACGGACGCCGGAGGGGCGGCGTGCCCTCGTCCCGGTCGGCGGACGGCGGGCTCGAACTGGCCACGGGGCCTCCTCGGGAGCGGTGGGGTGCACGGGTTCCGACCGGCCAACGACGCACGGGCCCCTCGGGACACGTCAGGAACGCTTCCGGCGCGCGTTGCGGGACCGGGGCGTGAGCCGGCACGGGAAGGATCCAGGACGGCGGTCCCGCTCACCCCGTGCCGTCGCACCGGCCGTCCGGTCGTCCGCGGACGCCGCCCGACGGAACGGGGTCTCCTCGCGGCGACTCGGCTCACCGCCCTGAACAGGCAGGACGGGCGCTCCGGGTGAGGTCGCGGAAACTCGGGGAAAAAGTTCGGCAGCCGACGGGAGGTTGTTGTGAAGGGTGGAGACGTGGAACTGGGCGAGTTGCTGGCCGCCGCGGAGGCTGCGCCGCCCGGTGCGTCCGTCGACGTGGTGGCGCACGATCTGCAGAAGCGGTTCGGTGCGGAGCGTGTGTCCTTCCTGTTCGTCGACCTCGTCGGTCAGCGGCTGGTACGGCTCACCACGGCCGACGGCACCGCCGCGGACCCCGGGGGGCTGATCGACCTGCGGGGCAGCGTCTACGACCGCGTACTGCGGAGCCAGCGCCAGCACGTGGAACAGGACCGCCAGGGCGCGCTGCGCGTCATCACGCCGGTCACCAACCGCGGCGACTGCATCGGTGTGCTGGAGGCGACCCTGCAGTCCGCCGACGCCGCCGTGCTCCGGCAGGTCCGCGACGCGGCTCACGCGCTGGCCTACATCATCGTCACGGACCGCCGCTTCACCGACCTCTACCACTTGGGCCGGCGCACCACCGAGACCAGCCTGGCCGCGGAGATCCAGCACCAGCTGCTCCCCTCGGCCCCCTGTTGCGAAGCGGCCCAGTTCACCCTCGCCGCCGGGCTGGTCCCGGCCGACGACATCGGCGGCGACACCTACGACTACACCCTCGACCGCGACACCCTGCACCTGTCCGTCACCGACGCCATGGGCCACGACACGGACTCGGCCCTGCTGGCCACCTTGCTGGTCGGCGCGCTGAGACGGGCGCGCCGCAGCGGATGCGACGCCCTCAGACAGGCCGAGCACGCCCACCGGGCCCTGCTGAGCCACAGCCGCGGCCTGGCCACCGGACAACTGCTGTGCGTCGACCTCGAGACAGGCCTCTGCGAGCTGGTCAACGCCGGCCATCCCCGGCCGCTGCGGCTGCGCGACGGCGCCGTCGAGGAGGTCGAGCTCGCCGTCAACCTGCCGTTCGGCGTGGTGGCGCCGACCCCCTACCGTCTGCAGGAGCTGCAACTGCGGCCCGGTGACCGCCTGATCCTGCTCACCGACGGGATGCAGGAGCGCGGCGCCGCAGCCGTCGACCTGCCCGCGCTCGCCCGCGACACCCGTGCGCTGCATCCGAGGGAAGCCGTACGGAGCCTGACCGGCGCGGTGCTCGACGCCTGCCACGGCAACCTCAAGGACGACGCCACCGTTCTGATACTGGACTGGCACGGCAAGTGCCGAAGACCGGACGACACCGCACAGGGCTCGCAGCGATGAGCCGCCGGCCGCCGTACGGGACCCGACGCCGGGCCACGCGACCGCCACCACGTGAACCGGCCCGGCCCGGGCGTCGCGCCCAGGCCGCGGGGCTGACGCATTCCGTACCGCCCCGGCGTCGTCATCGGCGTCCGGTGCACCCTGGACGTACGGAGCCCTACCGGAGAGTGACCGCGTAGACCTGCACCCGAGGATCGTTCCGGAGGGTGAGGGAACGCACCGTCTTCGAGGCGTCGAGGTCCGCCGAGGAACCGAACAGACGCACCGGCGGGCCGTCCACGCCCTGTCCGCGCTTGATCCGGTGCGGCGTCTCCAGCACCACGGAGCCGCCCTGCGGTGCCGCTCCCGCCCAGTCGCCCACGGTGACCGGCGCCTCGGTGGTGGTGCCGTCGGTGTAACGGACGGTGAGCACGGTCGCCACTGGGCCGTGATGGGCCGCGGCGACCAGGCGCAGCGCGCCGTACGACCCGGCCGGGAGCAGCATGGCCTGACCGCGGGCCTCGACGAAGTTCGCAGCCGTCCCGGACGGGTCGGGGGCGTCGTAGGTCACGCCGTCCCACGCGACCGGACCCGCCGCGGGCAGCAGGTCACCGTCGTAGCTCCATCCCGCTCCGTCGAAGTCGCCCTCGCCGGAAGCCGCGACGGTCGCGGTGCCGTCGTGGTTCACCTCCTCGCCGAGGTCCACGGCGCACTGCTCCCCGTCGTCCGCCACGCAGCGGGCCGCGGCGCGCACCTCGATGGTCGCGACCCGTTCCACGCTCTTCACCCCCTTCGCGGTCGTCGTGACCCGCACGGTGTACGAACCCGGCGCGGTTCCGGCCGGCACGCTCACGTCCACCGCCGCGGTCCGCTGGACGGGGAGCCGACGGGACGTCAGAGAGAAGGGCTCGGAGGTCTTCACGGTCCAGCCGGCGGGAGCCTTCGCGTCGACACCCACCCGCAGCGTGCCGGGGGACTGGCCCAGCACGTCCAGCTCCAGACGGACGTGCTGCGTGCTGTCCGCCGTCGGCAGGACGTCGGAACCGGTGCGCAGCGACGCGTCGAGGTGCCGGCGGGAATCGGCCGCCGCACGGTTCACGGACGGCGGCTCAGCGCCCTTGCCCGTCCCCCATGCCGACGGCTTTCCGGCCATCTCGAAGACGAGGCTGCCGCCCTTGGCGACCGCGTCCCAGTCCAGCCAGGTGGCGCGCAGGTTCCTCCCGTCGAGCTCCGCCCGCTTCACGTAGCGTCGCGTGTCGCTGGTGCCCGGTGCCCTGACGGTCAGAGTCCCGCCCTGCTCGTTCCCGTGGGCGCCGATGCGGATGACCGCCGACGGGAACTGCGGACTGGAGACGGCGAGGAAGCCGCCGCCGTTCGTCGTCGGGTACAGGCCCAGGCTGGAGAAGACGTACCAGGCCGACATGGTGCCCAGGTCGTCGTTGCCGGTCATGCCGTCGGGCCCGTCCGTGAAGAGCGTCATCGCGGCGCGGACCACGGTGGCGGTCTTGGCGGGCGCGCCGGCCCACGCGTACATGTACGGGGAGTGCAGGTCGGGCTCGTTGTTCGGGTTGTAGGTCGGCTTCCCGTAGTAGTCGTACGGCGCCGAGATCCAGTCCTCGCGGGCGGTTCCGGCGGGGTCCGCGAGGAGTTCGTCGTAGGCGAAGAAGGCGTCGAGCCGCTTCTCGGTCTCCCGCTTGCCGCCCATCAGGGACACGAGCCCGGCCGGGTCCTGGGGCACCAGCCACTGATACTGGTGGGCGCCGCCCTCGTGGAACTGGTGGCCCGCCTCGACGGGGTCGTAGGGCGTCAGCCAGGTGCCGTCGGTCGTGCGGGGCCGGAACTGCCCGATGGAGGAGTCCCACAGGTTCCGGTACCACTGGCCGCGGGCGGCGAACAGGCGGGCGTCCGCGGTATGCCCCAGCCCCCCGGCCATCAGGGCCAGTGACGCGTCCGCCGCCGCGTACTCCAGGGTCGCCGAAGCGGGATGACGGCAGTCGTTGTCGCCGCCCTTGTGCGCACAGTCCTCGCCCGGTTCGAGCCCGCTGGGGATGTAGCCGCGCTCCTGGTAGGCGGCGACTCCCGCACGGCCGTTGTGGGGGGAGTCGTCCGGCGGCGTGCCGAGGGCGTTCTTCCGCAGGAGCGCGTACGCCTCCTTCTCGTGACCCGCGAGCAGGCCCTTGGACCACGCCTCGACGAGGAAGGGGGTCACCGGGTCGCCGGTCATGATGTTGGTCTCGCTGTTGGCGAGCGACCAGCGCGGCAGCCAGCCGCCGTCCCGTCCGATCGCGACGACGGACAGCGCGACGTCGCGGGCGACCTTCGGCTGCAGCATCTGGAGCAGTTGGTTCTGCGGCCGGTGGGTGTCCCACAGCGACAGGTTCTGGTAGGGCGTGAATCCGGACGCGGTACGGGTCTTCCCGTCGAATCCCGCGTACCGGCCGTCGACGTCCCCGGCGAGGTTCGGGTGCAGTTGTGCGTGGTAGAGGGCCGTGTAGAAGGCGCGTTGCCGCTCGGCGGACCCGCCGTCGATCCTGACGGCGGCGAGCTGCCGTTCCCAGGTCGCGCGCAGCGCCGCGCGGGTGGCGTCGAAGTCGTACGAGTCGTCGGTCTCCGCCTTCAGGTTCTTCCGGGCGCCCTCGACGCCCGTGTAGGAGAGCCCCACCTTGACGACGACGTCACGGTCGGCGCCGGCGTCGAAGGTCACCCAGGCGCCGTTCCCGCCCTCACCGGCCGCGTCCCGCCCGCCGGGGGCGGGGGTGGCGCCCCGCCAGGTGCCGTGCGAGGCGAACGGCCGGTCGAAGGTCGCCGTGAAGTAGACGGTGTGCCGGTCCTTGCCGGCGCAGAAGTCGCCCGCCTCGACACGGCCCTCGACCGTCCGGTCGCCGACGACGTGCACCTCCGAGCTGTACACCTTCTGGTTGGCCTTGCCCGTGTTGAACAGGACGTTGGCGCGGTCGGTCGCGGGGAAGGTGTAGCGCTGCCATCCCGTGCGGGGCGTGGCGGTCAGCTCGGCGTCGATGCCGTACGTCTTCAACCCGACGCGGTAGTAACCGGGTTCGGCGTCCTCGTCGTCGTGCGAGTAGGCCGAGCGGTAGGTGTCGGGGTCGACGCTGTCGACCGCTCCGGTCGTCGGCATGAGCGGCAGCTCGCCCATGACCGAGCAGCCGACGCCGGAGAGGTGGGTCTGGCTGAATCCGTGGATCCCGTCCTGCTGGTAGTCGTAGCCTCCCTGGCCGCCGGTGTCCGGGCTGACCTGGACCATGCCGAAGGGGGCACTCGCGCCGGGAAAGGTGTTGCCGAAGTTCTGTGTGCCGATGAACGGGTTGACCAGGGAGGTCGGCCGGGAAGCGGCCGCAGGGGCCTGGGCGGCGGCCGGCGCCGGGCCCAGGGCGCCGCCGGCGACGAGCAGTGCGGCGAGGACTGCCGACGCGCGGTGGCGCCCTCGGCGGAGGGGGCTGTGCATGGAAGCGGTCTCCTGTTCCTCACCCGTCATGCGCTGCGCGACATGAGAGGCGATCTCCGAACGACGGACGGGAAGGGGAGGGCGGCAGTGCGCAGGTCATCGCGGTGAGCCTCCCCCCGTAGCGCGATCAGCGGCACTCGGCTGGACGGAAGCGGACTAGATCACGCACCTGACATCGTTGTCAATACTTTCGGCGCCGACTGGCGCCGGCGCGTCGCCCCGACTCGAAGCACCGCCTCGTCACCGGTGGGCACGGCAGTCCGCTCACGGTCCTTCCGGCCGGCGGCTACCGCGACGGCGCCAGCCGGCTGTCGCGCCCGCTCGGCGCGGTCACGCCCGGCCCGAGGCCGGGCCGGCCGGCACCACCGTGGGCCGGCCCCGCTGTCCGCCGGCCGCGGTGACGGCCGCGACGTCCACGGGCGTCGGCACTCCGGACGTGACGGAGAGCGGAAGCGCCCGTGGCCGCTCCCCGGCTTCCGCTCGCGCCGTCGACTCGCGCAAGAGCCAGGGGAGACGGCGGCTCCTCCGGGAACCGGCCGCCCGCCCGGGCGGCACCACGGGGGACACGGGCTCAGGGCCGGGGAGGGGTCAGCGAGGCGATCTCCTTCCCGCGCCTGTCGTGGAGGGCGACGCCGTCGACGGTGAGGTCCTCGTGGAGGGGGACGTCGGCGTACCAGACGCCCCAGTCGGGCTCACCGGGCAGTCGCACCACCGAGGCGGTGACCTCGCCGTCGCCGGTGTCGACGACGACGCGGCCGACGTCGACGGTGCCCGTGTACAACCCGGACAGGAAGAAGCGGTCGCCCACGGGCTCCGTCATCAGGCCCACGGTGGGGCGGCGGCGGTCGACGTTGCCGTCGGCCACGCTCCGGAACTGGTGGTCCGTCTCCGGTGTCGACCAGTGCTTGCCCTCCTCCGTCAGCCACAGCTCCACACCCGCCCCGGCCCGGACGCGCTCACCCGGCGCCACCACCCGCACCGGCCCGGCCGTGTGCGGCGCGCCCGGCGGCGTCGGACGCGTCGCCGCGACCTCGTTCCGCTTTGGGGGGCTGTGGTCCGGGAGGGCGGCGCGGACCGTGACGACGGTCAGCGGAGCCAGCAGCAGGCCGCAGCCGATCAGCAGCCCGGCGGTGCGCCGACGCCGTCGGGCACGGCCTGCCCGTTCGATGGCGGCCAGCGGAACGGGGGAGGGCGTGAGGCCGTCGGCCACCTCACCGAATGCGTCACGCAGCCGTTCGCTCTCATGCCGAGACTGCGGGGAGGGCCGGGAGGTCCGGGACATCAGCGCTTCGCTTCCTGGTCGACGGGGCGGAAGGTGAGGAGGGGATGGGCGCGCAGCGCCTCCAGGCCGCGCCGGGCGTGCGTCTTGACCGTGCCGACGGAGCAGTTCAGCGCCGCGGCGATCTCCTGCTCGCTCATGTCCTCCCAGTAGCGCAGCACCACGACGGCGCGCTGGCGGGCGGACAGGGCCGAAAGGGCCTCGACGAGGACGGTGCTCCGCTCGACGGCCTCGGCGTGCCCGCCGTGCGTCCGGTGCACCGACTCGGGCAGGAACGGCACGAGCAAGTGGGCTATGCGCTTCTTGCGCACCCGGCTGATGTTGTTGTTGACCAGGGCCCGGCGTATGTAGAGGTCGACCTCGTGGCGCGGGATTCTCCGCCATCGCGCGTACGTTTTGGCCAGCGTGGTCTGAACGAGGTCCTCGGCCTCGTGGAAGTCGCCGGTGAGCATGTGAGCCGTACGCACCAAGCGGGGCCAGGCCACGGTGGCGAACTCGGCGAAGTCGGCGTGGCTCTCGTGCGTCACGACCATGGATTCCTTGGGTTCAAAGGCGGGGGAAGGCGACAGGCGCGGGGGCGGACGAGGGCGTGGGCCGGACAGGTCCGGCCCACGCCCGTGAGGGTCACCTCCTGGGAGCCGCCGGGGCTGTCAGGGAGGCTACGGCCGGGAAGGGGTCAGTGAGGCGATCTCCTTCCCGCGCCTGTCGTAGAGGGTGACTCCGTTGACGGTGAGGTCTTCGTGGAGGGGGACGTCGGCGTACCAGACACCCCAGCCGGGCCTACCGGGAAGCCGCAGCACGGAAGCGGTGACCGCGCCGTCGCTCGTGTCGACGACGATTCGGACCGAGTTGTGCTTGGTCACGTGGACGCCGGAAAGGAAGTAACGGTCACCCACGGTTTCCGCCATCAGGCCGATGCCGGGGCTGCGCAGGTCGATGTTGCCGTCGACCACGCTCCGGAACTGGTAATCCATCTCCGGTGTCGACCAGTGCTTGCCCTCCTTCGTCAGCCACAGCTCGACACCCGCCCCGGCCCGGACGCGCTCACCCGGCGCCACCACCCGCACCGTCCCGGCCGTGTCCGAAGCCGACTCGCCGATCCGGTGATGGGCGGGCGCCGCGGCCGGCGCCTGCGCCGGCGTGACGGCCTGCGCCACGCCCGGCGCTCCCGCCAGCGCGACCGCGACCGCGACGGCGGCCGCGCACTTGTTCGTTACCGTCATCCGTGTCATGGATGGGGACTCCTTGCGGATCGTTCCGATCGGACAGGGTGGAGGGCGCCTCTCCACCCCTTCTAACGCCGTCCGTCCCGTGTTCCGATGACACGGTCCGCCGCCCGATTCCCGCGGGGCCGTCGAAGTCGTGCGGCGCTGCCCGAGGGAGCGGTGACGCCCGGGAGCGTTCCGACCGGGGCGCGGGCCGGTTCACCCCGCGCAGCGCCCGCTTGCACCGGCGGGCTCGTCGGGCCGCCCCCTGCGGCGACCGCCCGGCGACGTCGCCACCTCCGGCCCGCGGACTCCGTGGCGGCCGGGGCCCGGGGACAGCGGAATGATCACCCGGTGGCGGGTGTGACCACGGCAGCCGGTGGGCCGCGACCGGTGGCGTGGAAGCGTGCCGGTCCGGCGGCGGCCGACTGCTCCACACGGCGGAATGTTTCCCTCCAGCGGGTCTCCCGACGAGGCCGCGCTCCTGCGGACGGGGCAGCGTGGTGCGGCAGAGGTCGGCGCTACGAAGGGAAGAGCGGATGTCGGACTTGAGTCGGCGCGGTCTGCTCATAGCCGGTGGGGCCATGGCCTCCGCAGCCGGTGCCGCCGGAAAGTCCCGCGCCCTCGCCGGGGGAGGGAGCGGCCCGGGTGACAGCGGGGGAGGTGACGACGCCTGGCGGGCGAAGATCGACGTGCACCACCACTTCACCGCTCCGCAGTGGGTGGAGTGGGCGGAGCGCGAAGGGGTGGTGCGACAGGAGGAGCTGCTGTGGTGGTCGCACTGGGACGCGGACTCCACGCTCGCTCTCATGGACCGGACGGGAATCGCGACCGCCGTCCTCAACCCCGCCATGCCGGGCCGCTACCGTTCCGCGGCGCAGGCCAGGGAGGGGCTGTCCGTCGTCTTCGAGGCGCTGACCGGCTTGATGCGCGAGCACCCGGGCCGTTTCGCCTTCCTCTGCCCCGCTCTCCTGGACCACCCCGAAGTCACCACATGGGCGCTCCGCCGCGCCCTCGACGAACTCGGCGCCGTCGGAGTGAGCGTGAAGGCGAACCACAACGGCGTGTACCTGGGCGATCCCTCGTACGACCGCTTCCTCGCCGAAGTCGACGAACGTTCCGGCGTCCTCTTCACACACCCGCTCGACCTTCCGGGGAAACCGCCGGGGGAGCCCACCGTTCCCGGGGTCCCGAACTTCCTGTGCGACTTCATGCTGGACACCACGCGCGCCGCCGTGAACCTGATCCGCACGGGGACGCTCGACCGGTACCCCCGCCTGTCCGTCGTCCTGCCGCACGGCGGCGGATTCCTTCCCCAGATCGCCACCCGTCTCGAGGCCTTCGGCGACTTCTGCACCCCGCCCCTCGACGCGGCCCGTGTGCGGGAGGGCCTCCGCCGTTTCCACTACGACACGGCGGGCCCGCTCGCTCCGGCGTGCACCCTGGTGGAGACGGTCGGCGCCGACCGGATCCTCTTCGGCACGGACTGGCCGGCCGCCTCCGCCGAGGTCGTCGCCGACTTCACGGTGCCGGCCGTCGAGGCCGACCACGCGTTCACCGAGCACCAGCGCCGGGGCGTCTACCGCGACAACGCACGGCGGCTCATGCCCGCGCTGAAGCGCGCCGACCACACCGGCCGCCGGAGGAAGGACGGGCGGAGCGCGCGTGACGAGCGGGGGGACGGAACCGGCTCGCTCCGGACGTCGGCACCGGCCGGCGCCTCCAGGTCCTCCTGACACCCGAGCGGTGCGATCACGGGACGGCCCCGTACGGCATCCCCGACGATCAGGGCGGGCGTCGACGGCCGTCGTACGCGCCCAGGCGTGCGCATACGGCGGAGAGCCGCCCCCGCGGCCGCTGCGCCGGTGTGGGCGGCAGCGCGCGGGAACCGCCACGTCCCGCCGGCACGGTCCGGCGCCACGCGGGAGCGCGGTCGGTGACCGCCGTCGGCTCCGGCCCGTGACGCCGACGGTCACGCGCCCGAAGCGGCCCGGTACGCGGCGGCGTTGCGCACGAAGAGCTCGTGCAGATCGCGGACGGCCCGGGGGACGGAACCGGAGTGCCGACGCTGCAGAACCAGCAGCACCTCGGTCCCGTCCCCCGTGAGCGGCCGCACGGTGATCGTGCCGTGCCGCTCGAGCGGGTCCCCGACGACGCTGAAGTCCGGCAGCACCGTGGCCCCCAGTCCTTCGGCGACCATCAGCTTGCCCATCTCCGCGCCGTCGGTGGAGTACGAGAACACCGGCGTCCGGCCGCGGAGCAGACGGTGCAGGAAGCGATGCATGACATAACCGGACCGCATGACGACCAGGGGCTCGGCCAGGAGGCTGTCCACGTCCACCGCGCCCATGGCGGCGAGCGGGCTGTCTGGGCGCACGCACACCACGGGCCGGCCGCGCAGGAGTTCGGTGGTCTCGAAGCCGGGCGGCATGTCGTCGCCTCCCAGATAGTTCACCAGCCCCAGGTCGAAGGAGCCCTCCAGCAGCCCGCGGTGGATCCCGGCCTGCTGCGCGCCCACCAACTCGACCTGTGTCACCGGGTGCGCGGCCCGGAACTCCCGTACGGTCGGGACGACCAGCGGGACGGTGGCCGTGTTGACCGTGCCGAGCCGGACCATGCGGCTGATGCGGTGCTGGTCGTCGGCCGCGCCGCGCAACCGGTCGACCGCGTCCAGCACGCTCATGATGTGCGGCAGCAACTCCCGCCCCTCATCGCTGATCTTCGCACCGGACCGTTTGCGCTCCAGCAGTTCCACACCGAGTTCCCGCTCCAGATTGCGCACGGTCTCACTGAGTGCGGGCTGGGACAGATGAAGTTCCTCGGCGGCCCGCCGAAGCGACCCCGACCGGGTGACGGCGGCGATGTATTCGAGCTGTTCGATACGCACGACAGGAGACTGCCGACCCCGGCGCTCCGGGTTCAAGGGAATCCCTGTCACAACCTCGTGAATACCGACTCCCAGGATGTGGAATCAGAGCAGGGCGTCCTTGACCGGCCGGACGCGCCGATGCTTTGATCGAGGACATGAAGCGACAGGATCTCACGCGGCGACGCCACGTCGACCTCGCCCGTGTCTGCAGCTCCTGTTGTCGCTGCGGGGCCTGAGCGCACCGAGGGAAACCCTCGCAGTCGCGTCGCCCGTTCTCCCCTTCCGTGAATTCCGGTCCCGGCCGCGTCCCCTCGTGACGGCGGATTTCCCGGGAACGCCGCTCACATGCACCTGAATTCCGGAAGTTCCTTCGTCACGCTTTCGCACAGCATTCGCCGGCCAGGAGTTTCCCATGCCCGAATTCCCCGGAACCGACCCCGTCCGCTTCGCCTACTGGGTGCCGAACGTCAGCGGCGGCCTCGTCACCAGCACCATCGAGCAGCGCACCGACTGGGGCTACGAGTACAACCGCGAACTGGCCCGGCTCGCCGAGGACAACGGCTTCGACTACGCCCTCAGCCAGGTCCGCTACATGGCCAGTTACGGCGCCGAGTACCAGCACGAGTCGACCAGCTTCAGCCTCGCCCTGCTCCTCGCCACCCAGCGGCTCAAGGTCATCGCCGCCGTCCACCCCGGACTGTGGCACCCCGGTGTCCTCGCCAAACTCGGCGCCACCGCCGACCACCTGTCGGGCGGCCGCTTCGCCGTCAACGTCGTCAGCGGCTGGTTCAAGGGAGAGTTCACGGCCCTCGGCGAGCCCTGGTTGGAGCACGACGAGCGCTACCGCCGCGCCGAGGAGTTCATCACCGCCCTGCGCAGCATCTGGACCGAGGACCACGCCGAACTGGCCGGTGACTTCTACCGCCTGCGCGACTTCTCCCTCAAACCCAAGCCGCTCAACACCCCCGGACGCCCGCACCCGGAGATCTTCCAGGGCGGCAACTCCACCGCCGCCCGGGCCATGGCGGGCCGTGTCTCCGACTGGTACTTCAGCAACGGCAAGGACTTCGACGGCGTCACCGAGCAGATCACCGACGTCCGCGCCTCTGCCGCCCGAGCGGGACGCACACCACCGAAGTTCGGGCTCAACGGCTTCCTCATCGCCCGCGACACCGAGGCCGAGGCCCGCGAGACCCTCCGCGAGATCGTCGCCAAGGCCGACACACCGGCCGTCCACGGCTTCCGCGACGCCGTCCGCCAGGCCGGGCGGTCCACCGCCGACGGCAAGGGCATGTGGCAGGACTCGGGCTTCGAGGACCTCGTCCAGTACAACGACGGCTTCCGCACGGGTCTGATCGGCACCCCCGAGCAGATCGCCGAACGGATCGTCGCCTACAAGCGGCTCGGCGTCGACCTCCTCCTCCTCGGCTTCCTGCACTACCTGGAGGAGGTCGAGTACTTCGGCAAGCGGGTGCTGCCCCTGGTGCGCGAACTGGAGGCCCGGCGACCCGAGCCGGAGCCCGCCGCCGCCCGCGCCTGACCCCCTGCGAAAGGAGACCCCTCATGAGCACCGCCACACCGACCGACTGGCAGACCGCCCCCCTCCCGAAGGACCCGGAGGGCTGGATCACCCGAGCCACGGAGGTCGCCGCCGTCCTCGCCACCGACGCGGCGGCCCGGGACGAGGCCGCCGCCACTCCCCACGAGGAGGTCCGGCTGCTGAAGGAGTCCGGCCTGGTCACCCTGCTCGGCCCCGTCGAGCACGGCGGAGGGGGCCAGGACTGGACCACCGCCTACCGCGTCGTCCGCGAGGTCGCCAAGGCGGACGGCTCCATCGGCCAGCTGCTCGGCTACCACTACCTGTGGAACTGGGCCGCCCGCCTGGTCGGCACCCGAGAACAATGGGAGCGGGTGGAGGCCGACGCCGCCCGGGGCCGCTGGTTCTTCGGCGGCGCCGTCAACCCGCGCGACGCGGACGTGGTCGTGCGCGACGAGGGCGACACCCTCACCTTCACCGGACGCAAGTCCTTCTCCACCGGCAGCAAGGTCTCCGACGTCACCGTGCTCGAAGGCGTCCTGGAGGGCACCGACGACCACGTCTTCGCCATCGTCCCCTCCGACAGCGAGGGCCTGACCTTCCACGACGACTGGGACAACATCGGCCAGCGCCTCACCGAGAGCGGCGGCGTCACCCTCGACACCGTACGCGTCCCCTGGCAGGCCGCGGCAGGATACGTCGACAAGCGGTTCCGGCCCCGCGTGTACAACACGCTCAACGTGCCGACCATCCAGCTCGTCTTCGTCAGCTTCTACCTCGGCATCGCGGCCGGCGCCCTGGAGACCGCCGCCACCTACACCCGCGCCAAGTCCCGCCCCTGGCTGCACGGCGGCCACGACCGCGCCGTCGACGAGCCGTACGTCATCGACATCTACGGCGACCTCACCGCCAAGCTGTGGGCCGCCGAGGCACTGGCCGACACCGTGGCCGCCGAGGGCCAGAAGCTGCACGACGACCCGGACGCGGTCACCGAGCAGGCCCGCGGCGAGTTCGAGGTGCGAGTGGCCGCGGCGAAGGCCCGCGCCACCGACGTCGCCCTGGAGATCACCCACCGCATCTTCGAGGTGACCGGCGCCCGCGCCACCGCCTCCGCCGAGGGACTCGACCGCTTCTGGCGCAACGTCCGCACGCACACGCTCCACGACCCCGTCGCCTACAAGCGCCGCGAGGTCGGCCGCCACGTCCTCACCGGCGAACTGCCGCAGCCCACCTGGTACTCCTGAAAGGTCCCTCCCATGGCCACGATCCTGTCCGTCTCCGGCAGCCCTTCCGCCACCTCCCGCACCGCGCGCCTCCTCCGCCACCTGGACCAGCGGCTCATCGCGCAGGGACACGAGGTGATCCCCTTCGACGTCCGCACCGTCCCCGCCGAGGCCCTGCTCGGCGCGGACTTCCGGCACCCGGCGATCGTCCGGGCCACGGCGCTGGTCGAGCAGGCGGACGGGGTCGTGGTCGGCACCCCCGTCTACAAGGCCGCCTACTCCGGGCTGCTGAAGTCGCTGCTCGACCTGCTCCCGCAGTACGCACTGGCCGGCAAGACGATCCTCCCGCTGGCCACCGGCGGCTCCACCGCCCACGTCCTGGCCATCGACTACGCGCTGCGCCCCGTACTGAGCTCCATGGGCGCGACGCACATCGTCCCGGGCTGGTTCACCCTCGACAAGGACATCACGGCGGGCGACGACGGCACCCTGACCGTCGCGCCGGGCTCGGCGGAGGCCCTGGCGCAGGTCACGGACCGGTTCTCCGCCGCTCTCGGCGGCCGCACGACCCTGCTGGCGGCCACCGGATGAGCGCCGCGCACGTGATCGCCGACGACGCCGAGGCCCTCGCCGTCGCCGCGGGACTCGCCGCGGAGTTCCGCGAGGGCGCCGCCGGGCGGGACGCCCACCGCCGGCTTCCGCACGCGGAGGTGGAGCGGCTCTCGGCGTCCGGGCTGCTCGCCGTGTCGGTACCGGCCGAGTTCGGCGGGGCGGACGTCGGGGCGGCCACGCTGGCCGAGATCTTCCGGCTGCTGGCCACCGCCGACGCCAGCCTCGCCCAGATCCCGCAGAGCCACTTCGTGTACGTCAACGTGCTGCGCCGGCAGGGGACGTACGAGCAGCGGAAGTTCCTCTTCGGCCAGGTGCTGGCCGGCCGGCGGTTCGGCAACGCCCAGTCCGAGGCCGGGACCGGGCACGTGCAGGACATCCGCACCCGGCTCGCGCCGCGCCCGGACGGTTCGTACGTCCTCGACGGCGTCAAGCACTACTCCACCGGAGCCCTGTTCGCCGACTGGATCCCCGTCCTCGCCCGCGCCGAGGACGACACCCTGCACGTGGCGTACGTGCCGCGGGACGCCCCGGGGCTCACCGTGATCGACGACTGGGACGGCATGGGGCAGCGCACCACCGCCAGCGGAACCGTCCGCCTGGAATCGGTGCCGGTCCCCGCGGACCGGGTCGTCCCGCACCACCTCACCTTCCGGGGCCCCCAGCTCCACGGAGCCGTGGCCCAGTTGCTGCACGCGGCCATCGACGTCGGGATCGCCTCCGGCGCGCTGGCCGAGGCGGTGGAGTTCGTCCGTACCAAGAGCCGCCCCTGGTTCGAGAGCGTCGGAGAGGGGCACGCCACCGCGGCGGAGGACCCGCTGCTGATCCAGCGGTTCGGTGAACTGGCGATCCGGCAACGGGCGGCCGAGGCCCTGCTCCGCGAGGCCGCCCGCGCCGTCGACGCCGCCCGCGCCGGCCTCACCGACGACTCGGCCGCCGCGGCCTCCGTCGCGGTGGCCACCGCCAAGGTGACGGCGGCCGAGGCCGCGGTGGAGATCGGCAGTGCGCTCTTCGAGGTCGCCGGGACCCGCTCGGCGCTCCACTCCCTCGGCCTGCACCGCCACTGGCGCGACGCCCGCACCCACTCCCTGCACGACCCCGCTCGCTGGAAGGTCCAGCACATCGGCCGCTACGTGCTGAACGGCACCAGGCCGCCCCGGCACGGACTCCTCTGACGAAACACACCCCAGCGCACCCGATCGGAGCCCCGCGTGTCCCTCACCTTCCACTGGTTCCTGCCCACCAACGGCGACAGCCGCCATGTCGTCGGCGGCGGCCACGGCACCCCGGCCACCGAGACCGGCCGCGACCGGCCCCCCACGGTCGCCTACCTGAGCCAGATCGCCCGCGCCGCCGAGGACCTCGGCTTCGTCGGCGCCCTCACCCCGACCGGCGCCTGGTGCGAGGACGCCTGGCTGACCACGGCCATGGTCAGCCAGCGGACCGAGCGGCTGAAGTTCCTCGTCGCCTTCCGGCCCGGCTTCGTCTCACCGACGCTCGCCGCGCAGATGGCCTCCACCTTCCAACGGCACACGGACGGACGCCTCCTGCTCAACGTCGTCACCGGCGGCGAGAGCCACGAGCAGCGCGCCTACGGCGACTTCCTCGACAAGGACGCCCGCTACCGCCGTACCGGCGAGTTCCTGCAGGTGGTGCGCGCACTGTGGGCCGGCAGGACCGTCGACCTGCACGGCGAGCACCTCCGCGTCGAGGACGCGCGTCTGGCGCGGGTGCCCGACCCCGTTCCCCGGGTCTACTTCGGCGGCTCCTCGCCGATCGCCGGTCAGGTCGCCGCCCGGCACGCCGACGTCTACCTCACCTGGGGCGAGCCGCCCGCGCAGGTCGCCGAGAAGATCGCCTGGATCCGGACGCTGGCGGCCGAGGAGGGCCGCGGCATCCGCTTCGGCATCCGGCTCCACGTCATCACCCGCGACACCTCGGAGCAGGCATGGGCCGAGGCGGACCGGCTCCTGGACGGCTTCGACCCGCAGACCGTCGCCTCGGTGCAGGCCGGCCTCGCCCGCAGCGAGTCCGAAGGCCAGCGGCGCATGCTCGCGCTGCACGACGGCGGCAGCCGCGACCGCCTGGAGATCCACCCCAACCTGTGGGCCGGCATCGGCCTGGTGCGCGGCGGCGCGGGCACCGCCCTGGTCGGCAGCCACGACGAGGTCGCCGACCGGATCAAGGAGTACGCGGCCCTGGGCATCGAGGAGTTCGTCCTCTCCGGCTACCCGCACCTGGAGGAGGCGTACTGGTTCGGCGAGGGCGTCCTGCCCAGGCTCCGGGCGCAGGGGCTGTGGCGGCACCCCTCCGGCGAGCGGACGGTCCCCGGCGCGCAGGTGCCCTTCGCCGGCGCGGGGAGCCGGTGACGACCGGCGTCGGGGCGCGCTCGCACCGGGCGTCATCCGGTCAGGCGGGTCACCACCGAGCGCATCGCGCGAAGCAGGGCGGGGCGGGTCTCCTCGGGCGCGTCGAGGGTCTCGAAGCCGTGGTGGCCGTTCGGGACGTCGATCAGTTCCAGGTGCGCCCCGCAGTCCTCGGCCGCGGCAGTGAACGCCTCCACGGTGGCGGCGATCTCGGGTGTCTCCCGTCCCGCACGGAGGAGGACGACGGGCAGGGTGCCCGCGTGCGCGACCGCCCGGGCCGGGTGGAACCGGTCGCCGGTCAGTCCCCAGTTGGGCAGCGGTGCCAGGATCGGGTAGGAGGCGGCCAGGCAGCGCAGCCAGGCCGGGGGCTTCGCCAGCCAGTCCGCGGCGAGCAGGCCGCCGCCGGAGAAGAACCACAGGGCGATCCGGCCGGCGTCCACCCGGGGATCGGCCCGTACCCGTTCCACCGCGGCGGCGACGTCGTCGGCGGCGCGTTCGTAGCCGGCGACGTCGTGCAGCCGGTGGTCGAAGGTCGCACCGACCATGCCCTCGGCGGCCGCCAGGCGGGCGTACCCCACCAGGGTCGGCCAGTCGCGCGGGGCCGGCCGGGCCCCGGCGGGCACCGGGCCGCCGTGCACGAGGACCACGGCCGGTCGCGGGCCCTCGGCGTCGGGAACGTACAGGTCGACCTGCCCCTTGCGGTCCCGGGGCAGCTCGGGCACGTCCAGGGGGAACGGGCGCAGATGGGCGGGCGGTGCGCCGGCGCCGGCCGGTCGCAGGCGGTGCCCCTCGCCGGCCGCGGCCCGCAGCAGGACGTCCGTCAGTTCGGCGGGGCAGGACAGCATCGGCCAGTGTCCCGTGGGCAGTTCGAAGAAGGTGACCCGAGGGCCGGTCAGGGCCGCCGTCGTGGGGTCGCCGAAGTCGACGAGCCGTTGCACCAGGTCGATGCCGACGCCGTTGCGGGTGCACAGCACCCCGGTGGTGGGCACCGCGGCCACCGCTCCGGTCAGCCGCAGCGGCTGGAGCAGGGTGCCGAGCGGCTGCGGTGCGGCGAGGGCGGTGAGCCGGTCCAGCGCCGCGGCGGAGAGGCCGGCGGTGCTGCCCCAGCGCTGCCACCCGTCACGGGACGGCGGCGCCAGCCCGCCCGCTCGCTCACCGCGCCGGGCCCGCTCGGCCAGCCGGGCACGCAGGGCCTGGTCCGGTACGGCGGCCAGGGCCGGGACGCCGTTCTGCGGCATCCCGCAGTCCAGGTACACGACGCGGGCGACGCGCAGTGGCCGCCGGTCGGCCGCGCCGAGCACCGGGTGGATGCCGTAGTCGTGACCGACGAGCACGACCTCCCGGCCGGACGCCGCGTCCACCGCGTCGATCGCCGCGAGCACGTCCGCGATGTGCGCCTCCAGATCGACGGAGGCCGACGCGGCGGGGCGGTCCGCGTCGAGTCCGGTGAGCGGGACCGCGTGCGCCTCGCCGCCCG
The DNA here is from genome assembly GCF_055633275.1 of Streptomyces sp. 12E. Classification (NCBI taxonomy): domain Bacteria; kingdom Bacillati; phylum Actinomycetota; class Actinomycetes; order Kitasatosporales; family Streptomycetaceae; genus Streptomyces; species Streptomyces sp. 12E. The sequence continues at coordinate 7,135,275 of NZ_JBVNCJ010000001.1, forward strand.
CCGCGGTCAGCCGCGCGGCCGTCTCCTGCCACACATGGGCGCCGGTGAACACGCCGGACACCATGATGAATACGGTCATGGCCCTCTCCTCGGGTCCGTCACAGGACGTCGCGCCGGTCGCGTACGCCGTGGTGCGCGGCCCGGGGCGTCCGCCCGGTCCGCGTGTGCCGGTACCGTAGGAACTCCCCCGGAGGGAGATTCAACTGTCCACGTCCCACGAGGCCTTCTGGAGCATCGGCGAGCTCGCCGGGCGTGCGGGCGTCACCGTGAAGACCGTCCGCTTCTACTCCGACCGGAGTCTGCTCCCCGAGGCCTCCCGCAGCGGCGGCGGACACCGCCGGTACGGTCCCGAAGCGCTGGAGCGGCTGCGTCTGATCCGCTCCCTGCGCACCCTGGGCCTGCCGCTGTCCGAGGTGCGCCGGGTCCTCGACGACGAGGACCCGGCGGGCCGTGCGCTGGAGGACGCCGTCGCGCTCCGCCTGCGCGAGCTGGGCGGTGAGCTGAGGACGCTGCGCTGGCGGGAGGCGGCGCTGCGGCTCGTACGGGAGTGCCCGCCCGCGGAGCGGGCCGACCGGCTGCGGCTGATCGGTACGATGAGCACCCCGCCGAGCACGGCGCCGCTGGCCCGGTTCTGGAGTGCCTGGCTGCCGCCGCGGATGCCGGCCAGGGCGACGGCGGCGTTTCTGGAAGTAGCCGTTCCGCAGCCGCCCGACGAGCCGGCCCCGGCACAGGTGCTCGCCTTCGCCCGGCTGCACGCGATGACCACGGCCCCCTGCCCGGGCGGCCGGCAGCCCCAGCCGGAGGTGCACCGGGTGGCCGGGGCCCGCGGGTCGGCCGCGTTGTACGCGGGCCTCGCCGAGGCGTACGAGCTCGCGGGCCCGCAGCTGCGCCGGGCACGGGACCCGCGCCCGGGTGAGGCGCTGGACGCCTATGCGGCGGCGTACGCGAGCGCGTACGGCAGCCGGGACACCCGGGAGTTCCGCCGCCTGCTGGCCGCGCGACTCGCGGCCGGGCCGCGTCTGGACCGGTACTGGGAACTGACGGCCGTGGTGCTCACGCCGCCGGGCGGCCGGCCGGAGCCGACCCCGGGCTCCACGGACGACTGGCTGCGTGCGGCACTGGAGCGGGACAACGCCGAAGTGGCGTAGACCACGGGGCCCGAAAGGACCGGTCACTGCCGGCGCGCTCTTCCTCGTCCTTGCGGAGCGGCCTCCGGAAGGACGGCGACCTGTCCGTTCAGGACGCTGCGGCGACCCCGGCCCCGACGCCGATGGCGATGAACAGCCAGCCGGTCGTCAGTTCCCAGTGGCGGCGGGCCCGTGGACGGGCGAGGAGTACGCGCAGCCGCGTGGCGACGGTGACGAGGGCGAACCAGTAGACGACACCGATGAGGACGTCCAGGGTGCCGAGGAAGAAGATCTGCCGTGCCACCGAGCCGTTGCCGTCGACGAACTGCGGCAGGACGCTGATGAAGAACAGCGCCGCCTTGGGATTGAGCACGTTGGTGAGGAAACCCTGGACGAAGCCGGACCGCCGCCGGCCGTCGGCCGGGCCGTCCTTCCCGGTCTCCGGCGCATCGGCCGCCGGCCGCCCGCGAGCGGTCTTCCGGGCGCCCAGCACGGCCCGGACGCCCAAATGGACCAGGTAGAGCGCACCGAGCAGTGTGACGGCGTCGTAGATCACGGACGAACGGGTGACGATCAGCGAAAGCCCGACGGCGGCGGCGAGCATGTGCACGCACAGCCCGGTCTGCGCACCCAGCGCCGCGGCCCGGCCCTTGGAGGGGTGCTCGGTGGCCGCTCTCACCACCACGAGGAAATCCGGGCCGGGGACCGCGTACGCCACCAGGACCACACCGAGGAAACCGGCCAGGTCGACCGCCACACGTTCTCCTTCCGCCGGGCCCCCGAGCCGGTCGGACCGCGGGGCCCGGCGGCCGACGATCGAGGGGATGGGCTCGTCGGGTGCCCCGAGGAAGCGTTCCGGCCGCCCGTCCCGCGTCAGCGGCGTCCCCTCCTTCTCCTCGTGCTTCCGTCGCGGTCCCACGCCCGGTGCGGGGCCGCTTCGCAGGTGGAGACACAGTCCCTCCCGGTCCGGATTCCCCGGGGAGGTCCTGGGTAGCAGGGGAGGCGACAGCACATCGTGAGCCGGAACGAGGAGCAGACGTGAGCGAGTCGGCGTCCATCGCCCTGCAGCAGGAGATCGCCCGGGAACTGGGTGTCGCCGAGACGTTCGAAGCCGAGCGGGAGATCGAGCGCCGGGTGGCCTTCCTCGCCGAGCGGCTGACCTCCACCGGCCGGCGTGCCCTCGTGCTCGGCATCAGCGGCGGCGTCGACTCCACCGCCGCCGGCCGACTGTGCCAGCTCGCCGTCGAACGGGCGCGGGCCGGGGGACACGAAGCGCGGTTCTACGCGATGCGTCTGCCCTACGGGGTCCAGGCCGACGAACACGACGCCCAGCGCGCGCTCTCCTTCATCCGGGCCGACCACGTGCTGACCGTGGACATCAAGCCCGCCGGAGACGCCGCGCTCGAGGCCGCGCTGGCCGCCGGGGTGAGCTTCCGCGACGCCCGCCACCAGGACTTCGTGCACGGCAACATCAAGGCGCGCCAGCGCATGATCGCCCAGTACGCGGTGGCCGGCGCGTACGACGGCCTGGTCGTCGGCACGGACCAGGCCGCCGAGGCGGTCACCGGCTTCTTCACCAAGTTCGGGGACGGCGCCGCCGACCTGGTCCCGCTGGCCGGCCTGACCAAGCGCAGGGTGCGCGCCGTCGCGGACGCGCTGGGCGCCCCCGCCGATCTGGTGCGGAAGGTCCCGACGGCCGATCTGGAGAGCCTCGACGAGGGCAAGGCCGACGAGGACGCGCTCGGAGTGTCCTACGACGTCATCGACGACTTCCTGGAGGGCGAGCCGGTGGACGCGCAGGCCTTCGAGACGATCGTCCGCCACTACCGCCGTACCGACCACAAGCGCCGGATGCCCGCCACCCCCTGACGGGGACCTCTCCACCCCGCAGGGGGCGCCACCGGGCGAAGAGTTCCCCGCCGGGCGGCGACCGGATCGGGTGACGCCGCCGAGCGAGCGAAGGCCACGGGCGGACCGACCGCCGAGGGGCGAGGCGCGCCGCCGTCAGCTCAGGCCGAGGACGCTCATGGTGTGCTCGGCCATGCGCCGTTCCCCGAGGGCGTTGGGATGGACGGGGACGAGGCTGCCGCCGAAGAGGAGGGGCTCGATCCAGCGGGTGCCGCGGGGCTTGCACGCGTCGTGGCCCTCGGAGACACGGGAGAAGTCCACATAGGTGGCACCGGTCTCCTCGCTGGCGCGTTCGACCGCCGCGTTGAGGTGTGCCTGGATGCCCCGCAGGTAGGGCACGTCGCCGGCGGCGACCGGCAGCTTCACGAAGCAGGTCGGGTCGGCCTCGGCCGGTGTGATCCACGGGTAACCCAGGACCGCCACGCGGGCGTCGGGCGCCTCGGCGCGTACGGCCCGCAGGGCGTTCTTCAGCGCGGGATAGGTGTTCGCGTCGATCTGGTCGGTGAAGGAGGTGCCGTGCTTCTCCTTGCAGGGACTGCCCTTGCCGCCGCTGAGGACGCCCGCGGTGCCGCAGGCCGTCAGGGCGTTGATGAAGGTGCCGTTGTCGTTGCCGCCGATCGTCAGCGTCACCAGGTCGGTGTCCGGGCCGAGCGCGTTCACCTGGGGCGCGACCCCGGGGTACTGCGACGTGGTGAAGTCCTTCGTCTGGGCGGCTCCGCAGGTCACGTCCTTCAGGTGGGCGCCCGTCCGGGCGGCGATCACATGGGGGTAGTTCGCGGTGGAGCGCAGGCACAGCAGGTTGGTGGGATCCACGGGCAGCACACCCGAACCGGCGCTGTAGCTGTCGCCGAGGGCGACGTAGTCCAGCGACGCGGAGGCGTGGGCGGTGCCGCCCGTGAGGCCGAGGGCGAGCGCACTGACGAGTGCGGATGATGCGGCCATGACATTCCGCAGGGCGTGCTTCGGCATGTGATCCCTCTTCTCGGGTGGGGCGGTGGGGGCGGCGGAGGTGCACCGTCGGCGGGAACGGAGTGCTTCGAACAGGGGAGAGCGCCGGGCTGCGCGGTTACCGAACGGTTCTACCGTCAAGTAATGTGCAGGCCCCCCGACGGCGAGTCAACATTGTCGACCGAACTTCTCGAGATGCTCACGAAAGCCCCCGGCCGCTCCCTGCGAATGTGCGAACCCGCAGGTGCGAAGCGTTCGGACCCCTGTCCTGTCCCGCATGCTGCGGACCGGCTCCAGTGCCACGACCCGCGAGGCCGTCCACTCGGCCGCTGCCCGGGTCTTCCGGGACCAGGGACTCTCCAGGGCCACCGTCCGCCAGATCGCGGCGGCGGCCGACACGGACCCCGCACTGGTGATCCGTCATTTCAGGGGCAAGGAACTCCTGTTCCTGGAGACGGTGCACCTGACGATCGACGACGCACCACTGCTCGACGTGCCACTGGAACACCTGGGGGATCGACTCGCCGAACTCCTCGTCGACCTCGACGGTTCCGTGCGGGGGGTCTTCCTGGCCCTGGTGCACGGCAGCAGCGAACCGCACATCCACGAGCGTCTGCGCGATGCGCACGAGCGCCTCTTCGTCGTGCCACTGCGCCGCCGCCTGTCCGGCCCCGACGCCGACGTCCGCGCGCATGGCGGCCGTCCTGGCGGGGGACTGCTGTACGCACTGTGGGTGGCCGGGGACGAGGGACCGCTCGGCATGGACCGGAGGGAACTGGTGTCACGGTACGGCGCCCTGCTCCAGGAGGTGCTGACTCCTCGGAACCGCTGACGCCGGTGCGGCCCGTACGGCACCGCCCGCCCCGCCGGGTGAAGGACCTCGACGCGGCCGGCCCCACCGGCAAGGGGCATGCGAGGCGGGACGGCGAGCACGAGCGGTGTGCCGTGCTCCGTCCGGGCGGTGCCCACGTTGTCGTCCGTGCGTGGGAACCGCCGCCCGTTCCGTCCGTGACCGCCCATGAGCCGGGGAGGCCGGCGCGGATCGCCGACGGGCGGTCACCCTCCGTCGGTCACGCCCGTGCGGAGGCCTGAAAACGGCTCGGGCGGCTCCCGCCAGGTGAGCGCGGGAGCCGCCCGGAGCGGCGTCGAGGGCGAGGGAAGCGAAAGAACTTGTTTCAGAAAGGAAGTTGAGAAGGAAGCCCCTTCATGGCCTCGCCGCAGGCAACGTTAGCACTCAGTCCGGGATCACGTCGCGCAGATTTTCGAGGGTGATGATCCGGGAGTCCGGGTGCAGCCCCTCAGGACGTTCGAGACCGATGTACGTCACGGGTCCGTCCGGGACCGGCCCGCCGCCCCACGGTTCCACGGCCGTGGTGTCGCCCGACATCAGGTCGATCAGGTACCGCACCGTCAACTGCTCGCGCTCCACGACGGCGCGCACCACCTTGGACACCGACACCTGGTTCTCCTCGACCCGGTTGGCCGACGAGATGCCCTTCAGATACAGGTGCAGCCACTTCGCGCGCCACCGGCCGTCGTCCTCCCGCCGGAACACCAGGGGCAGCGCCACTCGGCCCACCCCGCGAAGCTCCGACTTCATGCGTACCGTGCGCGGTTCGAACGGCCTGCCCTTCTGCTCGCCGTCGCGCAGCATGAACCCGAAGAACGACTCCTCGACCTCCTCGAAGCCCTCGCCGGCGTAGATGTTGACCTGCGGAACGATGAATGCGCTGCGCACCCGGTCCAGGGACAGGTCGATGAACTCCGAGGCCCCTTCGGGCGCCTCGGTGACATCGCCCGAGTGCTTGCCCCCGACGGCCGTGAGGGATGTGTAGGAGAGCCAGGAATCGGTGCTGTAGTCGGCGTGGAGGAGCAGCGCCGAGAGGTCGTAGTCGGTCCGGCGCCCGGTCTCCTTCCAGTACACGAAGAAGCGCAGCCGCTCGCCGTCGACCGCCGAGAGCGAACCTCGGGGCAGTACGCCGAGCCCGGCCGCGGTCGCCCTGCCGCTGAGGGGGAGCGCCACGTCGAGGACGTCGGGGTCGACCAGCAGCCGGCCCGGTGCCGGGAGCCTGCGGCGCATCTCGGTGTCGAGGGCGGCGATCAGACGATCGCGGTCGGCGGCGGGAACCGGCGGCCGGACGTCGGGGGCGACCCGGCCGCGGCCCCGGCGGTTGACGAAGATCCGGGGTTCGTCGGTCTCCCGCTCCCGGTTCTGGAAGTGCTCGCGGACCGAGAGCACGACCCGGCCGGAGACCTCGGGGGCGACCCGCGCCGCTGCGGCCACCACCGCGTCCCGCTGCTCCTGGTCGGCGGCGATGCGCAGCAGGAGGTCCAGGGAGCGGAACAGCCTGCCGGGAGCGGACCGCAGCAGTCGTAGCGCACCGAGGACGTCGAACTCGTCGAGCAGCTCCTCGACGCGGCCGTCGAAGGACCGTGCCTTCTTCTCGCCCCGCGCCACGGCGAACACGTCGGCGGCGTGCGGCCAGCGGGGGTACTCGTGCGGGTGGAGACGCTCGCCGAGCCGCTTGAAGGGTTCTCGGTGCGCGTGCACATCGGCCAGTTTCGCGGGGTTCGCCGCGACCACGGCGTCGAGGCCCGCGAGCAGCGCACGGCGGGCCGGCCGCGAGAGGGCCCGGAACCGGGTCGGCTCCTGCAGCGTCACGTCGCCGCCCGACAGCGCGCAGGCCAGCCGCAGCACATCGGTGACGGTGTCCAGCAGGAGGTCCGCGCCGACAGCGAGACGGGCCTTGTTGACGACCGCCCGGTTCTCCCTGACCGGGATCGACTCCGGCTGGGGGCCGGGCGCGCACCGTTCGGCGAGGATCTCCAGGTCGCGCAGGTGGTCCTCGCCCAGCGGCGTCGTGCTGCCCGCCAGGGCCAGGTACAGGTCCGTGAGTTCGTCGTCCAGGTCCCGCCCGAGGTGCAGGACGGTCACCCGGTCGCCGGCCGAGGCGATCAGCTCGTCCTGTGCCGCGAGCATCTCCTCGTAGGTGTGCTGGTAGCGGCCGTACGCGGGGAGACTGAGCAGGTTCAGGACCCCGTGCGCCAGCTGTGTCAGCACGTTCTCCCGCGCCGTCCTGTCGCCGAGCGCCTGCGTCACGCACCGCATCCAGAACTCCTCGGTGTCCGGCACGTTCTCCGGGAAGTCGATGAAGTACGCGTTGTGCCGGACGTGGTCGCCCACCATCTCGCTCACGGTGCGCAGCGTTCGCCTGGCGGTGTGCACGACAGCGGCCTCGGGCATCCCGGACAGCCGCTCCAGCAGCTCCGCCGAGAGCTTGAAGCCCACGGACGCCAAGGCCACGTCGAACTGCCGTGCGGCGGCGGCTCCTTCGCCGGTGGAGCCCTGAGGGAGGGGAAGGCGGTGGGTGTGCCGGATGACCAGCGATTCGAGACGGTGCGCCATCCGAGGATGATCGCAGAGGTGTGCGAGCCGACGCGCGGGAGTTTCTCGGCGTCCCCTTTTCCCGGCCCCGCTCGTGATGCGCTCCTTGGCCCTTCGGACAGGAAGAGTGACGCAAGCCACAGCGACGTACTGTCCGATCGGTCAGTTCTGACCGATCGGACAGTTATGGTTGAGGAATGGCACGCTCCGCCTCCGCCATGCGCGGTCAGATCCTGGAATCGGCACTGCGACTGTTCGCCGTGCGCGGCTTCCGCGGTACCTCGTTGCAGGACATCGCCTCCGACGCGGGCTGCTCGAAGGCGTCGCTCCTCTACCACTTCGCGGGCAAGGAGAAGATCCTCACCGAGCTGCTGACCCCGGCCCGGGACGCCCTCGCCACGCTGCTCGACCGCGTGGCCGGACTGGAGGGCGACCGGCTGGTGGAGGAGACCGTCACCGGATACGTCGACCTGACGCTGCGGTTCCGCCGCGAGATCCGGCTCCTCTTCGAGGACATCGCCGAAATGTCCTGCCACCAGGACCTCAACGTCATGGAGTTGGCGAACGGACTGCTGGACGCGCTGGCCGGCCGTTCGCAACGGGCGCCGGCCCGGGTGGCGGCGTGGATGGTGCTGGGCGCCGTCTTCATCACCAGTGCCACCGATGACGAGGTGGCGCCGGACGAGGTGCTGCGCGACGAAATGATCCGCAGTGCGCTGCGGACGCTTGACCACACCCCCAGTTGACCCCTCAACGGAAAGACTCTTCCTCCATGGCGACTTTGCTGTACCGGCTCGGGCGGTTCTCCTTCCGCAGAAGAGGCCGAATAGCCGCGGTCTGGCTGCTCCTGCTGATCCTGCTGGGTGTCGGAGCCGCCACCCTGATGGGACCGACCAGCGACAAGTTCTCCATGCCGGGCACCGAGTCCCAGCGGGCACTGGACGACCTCGACCGGCAGTTCCCGCAGGCCGGCGGAGCCACCGGCGCCATCGTCCTCGCCGCGCCCGAGGGCGGGAAGCTGGATCCCGCCGCGGTGGCGCCCGTGGTGAAGGAAGCCTCCGAGGTCGACGGCGTCACCGCCGCCATGGACCCGTTCCAGACCGGCTCCGTCTCCCAGGACGGCCGCTACGCCCTGATCCAGGTGCAGTTCGACAAGGCCGCCGACGAGGTCACCGACGAGCAGAAGTCGGCCTACGAGGCCGTCGGCGCCGACGCCGAGGGTCTGCGGGTCGAGCACGGCGGCGAGGTCATGGGCGGCGAGGTGGAGATCGGCTCCACCGAGGCGCTCGGCGTCCTGGTCGCCGCGGTGGTCCTGGTCATCACCTTCGGTTCGCTGGTCGCCGCCGGCATGACCCTGCTGAACGCGCTGATCGGCGTCGCGGTCGGCATGGCCGGCCTCTTCTCTCTCACCAGCGTCATCGAACTGACCTCCACCGCCCCCGTCCTGGCGCTGATGCTGGGCCTGGCCGTCGGCATCGACTACTCGCTCTTCATCACCTCCCGCTACCGCCAGTACCTCGCCGAGGGCCTCCGGCCCGAGGAGGCCGCCGGCCGCGCGACCGGCACCGCCGGTTCCGCCGTCGTCTTCGCCGGCGCCACCGTCGTCATCGCCCTGGCCGGCCTCTCCGTCGTCGGCATCCCCTTCCTGAGCGTGATGGGCCTGGCCGCGGCGGGCACCGTCGCCGTCGCCGTGCTGGTCGCCCTCACCCTGCTGCCGGCCTTCCTCTCCTTCGCCGGCAAGAAGATCCTGCCGCGCAAGCAGCGCCACGCGGACGGGAACACCGCCGAGGACGGCGCCGCCGCCGAAGGCTTCGGCTTCGTCTGGGGCCGGCTCGTCGCCAAACTGCGCGTGCCGGTCCTGATCGTCGGCGTCCTCGGGCTGGGCGCGCTCACCCTCCCCGCCCAGGACATGCGCATAGCCCTGCCGGACGCCGGCACCGCCGCCGAGGGCACCCCGGCACGGGAGGCGTACGACCTGACGTCCGAGGGCTTCGGCGAGGGCTTCAACGGCCGTCTCGTAGCCGTCGTCAACGGTAAGGACGCACAGTCCACCGGGGCGGCCGCCGAGAAGGCCACCGCCCTCATCAAGGACACCGACGGCATCCTGGCCGTGGCCCCGCCGCAGCTGAACGAGCAGGGCACCACCGCCCTGCTGACCATCATCCCCGAGGCCGGCCCGACCGCCGTCGCCACCGAGGACGCCGTCCACGACATCCGCGACCGGGTCGCGGACGTCGAGGGCGCCGACATCGCCCTCACCGGCGCGACCGCCCTGGGCATCGACGTCTCGGAGAAGCTCGCCGACGCCCTGCCGGTGTATCTGCTCCTGGTGGTGGGCCTGTCCATCCTGCTGCTCATGCTGGTCTTCCGGTCGGTCCTGGTGCCGCTGAAGGCGGCCCTGGGCTTCCTGCTCACCGTGGGCGCGACCTTCGGCATCACCGTCGCCATCTTCCAGGAGGGCCACCTCGCCGGCTTGGTGGGCGTCGACACCCCCGGTCCGCTGGTGAGCTTCCTGCCGATCCTGCTCATCGGCATCCTGTTCGGCCTCGCCATGGACTACGAGGTCTTCCTCGTCTCCCGCATGCGCGAGGACTTCGTCCACGGCGCCGACCCGCAGGCGGCCATGGTCAGCGGCATGGGCCACAACGCCCGAGTCGTCACCGCCGCCGCGCTCATCATGACGTCCGTGTTCGGAGGCTTCGTCCTGATGGACGACCCGATCATCAAGTCCATCGGGTTCGCCCTCGCCGTCGGCGTGGTCATCGACGCCTTCGTCGTCCGCATGGCGCTGGTCCCGGCGGTGATGTCGCTGCTCGGCCGAGCCGCCTGGTGGCTGCCGGGGCCCGTCGACAAGGCCCTGCCCGACCTCGACATCGAGGGCGAGAAGCTGAACCGGCAGCTGGCCGCGGAGACGCGCGACGAGTCCCCCGTCCCGGTCTGACCCGCGCACCGGCCGGCCCGGACCGCACCCCGGAGGGCGGGACCCGCACCAGCGGTCCCGCCCTCTCCCCTTCCCCGGCCCCCCACGGAACGACTCGCCGGCCGGCCTGCCACGCGCCCCTCGGACGGGCCCCGTTGTCCCGGCGGCCGATCGCCGGGGTGGTGAGGGGCGGGAACCTCGCCGACGTCAGGTCGCGGGCGAATGAACCGACCGCCCCGCACGAGCGGTCCGTCCACCGTTCCGGCGGGCCGGAGCCGGGGAGCCGGTACCGGCCTGGACGGCGGGGACCGACCGCTCCGCCGGAGCGGAAGAACGGCCGGACACCGGCGGAGGCGGCCGGGCTGCCGTCCAGGCCGGCGACGACGCGGGGCAGTGCGGTGACGACCACGGTGCCGGCCGGCGGGTCGGCGAAGAGGCCGAGCAGCGGGGCGCGGAAGGCACGGCGGATTTCGGCAGGGTTCATCAGAAGGTGTCGGACTGCGCCATGGGGATCCTCGGGGACCGCGGCCGCACGGTGCGGAAGGAGGGCCGGGAAAACACCGGGAAGGAGTCGGGAGGAGCGCGGCGAGCGCCGGCGGGGGCCCCGAGACCCGGAACCGGAGAGGCGCCGCGCCGACTCGACGACGGCAGCCGGCCGCGGACGGCGGATGCCGGCCCGGACCGTGTACGTCACCGCAGTTGGGGGAAAGTTCAGCCGGATGAACCAGGGGTGCCCGCACGTGATGCCGGGGTGAACGCCCGACGTGCGCCACAGGCGCGACGCGCAGTTCCCGGCCCGGAGCCGGACGCCGCGCGGGTCCCGCCCGGTGCGGGACAGTTCACCTGAAGATCATTTTCCGCGTGCGGGCACCCCGGCCGGTCAACTCGCCGTGCTAGACACCGAGGTGACAAGTGATCACCAAGGCCCGAGGTCGGACGGCGCGGTGATCGCCGTGGTCGCCGGGGTTTCCCGGTCCCCGCCGGGACCGGGCCACGCTCGCCGTTCATCCGTATGCCTGGGAGTTGCGCACGTGCTAGACGACCACCCTCGTGGCCTGCCGCTGACCCCGGGACAGTCGGGCATCTGGTTCGGCCAGCAACTGGCACCGCAGAGCCGCGCCTACAACCTCGGCGTCTACGTCGACATCGCCGGTCCGCTCGACCTCGCGCTGCTGGCCGAGGCGACGCGCCGCTTCCTCGACGAGGCCGACGGGTTCCGCGTCCGGATCGGGGAGCACGAGGGCGAACTGCGTCAGTGGGTCGAGCCGACCGGCGCGTGGGAACAGCTCTTCGTCGACGTGTCGGCCGAGGCCGACCCCGAGGCCGCGGCACACGCCTGGATGAAGGCTGACATGGCGCGCCCGCGCCTCCTGGGCCAGCCGCCGAACCTCACGAGCGCGGTGATCCGCGTCGCCGGGCAGCGCCACTGGTGGTACTCGGGCATCCACCACCTGATCAGCGACGGGTTCGGCGCCGGGATCGCCGTACGGCGCGCGGCGGACCTCTACACCGCGCTCGCCGAGGGGCGCGACCCCGAGGGGGGCGCCCTGCGGCCGCTCCGGGAACTGCTGGACGAGCAGGCGGCCTACCGGGCCTCGGACGACTTCCGCGCCGACCGGGCGTACTGGCTGGAGCGGATGGCCGGCCGGCCCGTACCGGCCGGGCTGGTGGAGCGCGCTGCTCCGCCCACCGCCCCGGTGCACCGGCGGACCTCATGGCTGAGCCCCGCGACCGAGTCGGGGATGCGGAAGGTCGCGCGCAGCGGCCGGTCGAGCTGGCCGGCCGCCTTCGTCGCGGGCGTCACCGCCTATCTGCACCGGATGACCGGGGCCGACGACCTGGTGTTGGGCTTCCCGGTCACCGCGCGCGTCGGTTCCGTCGCGGAGGCCGCCCCCGGCATGGTGTCCAACGTCGTCCCGCTGCGCCTGAGCGTGGACCCCGGCCTGACGTACGGCGAGCTGACCGCCCGGGTCGCGGCCGAGATGAAGAGCGCGGTGCGGCACCAGCGCTATCCGGAGGCGGACCTCGCCCGCGACCTCGGTCTCTCCGCGGGGGGCCGGATCTACGGGCCGGTCGTCAACGTCATGCCGTTCGGCCAGGACTTCACCTTCGGCGGCCTCCACGGCACCCTGCGCAGTCTGGCCGTGGGACCGGTGGCCGACCTGTCGGTCGCCTGCTACGGCGGGCGTCCGGGACGGCGCGGCACGATCGAGGTCGTCGTCGACGGGAACCCCGAGTTGTACTCGGCCGGTGAACTGTCCGGACACCACGAGCGGTTCCTGCGACTGCTGGAGCGGCTCACCGCGGGGGACGACGCCGCCGCGCGGCCGATCGGCCACGGCGACCTGCTCGACGAGGACGAGCGCCGGCGCGTGCTGGGCGGCTGGTCCGGTGGCGTCGGGGCCGCCGGCGATGTCGCCCCCGCCGGGGAGAGCGACCCGTGGCGGCTGGTCGCGGCGCAGGCGGCCCGCACTCCGGACGCCGTCGCGGTGACCGCCGGGGGAACGTCCCTGACATACGGCGGACTGGTCGGCCGGGCGGCCCGGCTGGCCGACGTCCTGGCCGCTCACGGAGTGGGGCCGGAGGACCGCGTGGCGCTGGCGCTGCCACGCTCGGTGGACCTGGTGACCGGTGTGCTGGCCTGCCTGCGTGCCGGCGCCGCCTATCTGCCGCTGGACCTGTCGCACCCGGTGGAGCGGCTGGAGCTCATGGTGGCCGGGGCGCGGCCGGCCGTGGTCCTGACGACGGCCGAACTGGCCGGGCGGGTGCCGCGGGGCCCGCGGCGCGTGCTGACCGACGGGCCGTGGGACGCCGCCCCCGTCGACGCCCGTAGCCGTGCTCACGCTCCCGCGCCGCCTGCCGCGGTGCCCGGTGCGGCCGCGGCGTACGTCATCTTCACCTCGGGGTCGACCGGACGGCCCAAGGGCGTGGTCGTCCCCCGGTCGGCCCTCGCCAACCTGCTGCTGGACATGGCCGGGCGGACCGGCCTCGGCGGCGGCGACCGCCTGCTCGCCGTGACCACACCGGGCTTCGACATCGCCAACCTCGAACTGCTCGCGCCCTTGGTGGCCGGTGCCGCGGTGGTGGTGGCCGGACCCGACGAGACACGTGACCCGGCACGGCTGCGGCGACTGCTGCTGACCAAGGGCGTCTCGGTGATGCAGGCGACGCCGAGCCTGTGGCAGGCGGTGTCCGCGGAGGTCGCCCCCGTCCTCGGCGGCGTCCGGGTCCTCGTCGGCGGTGAGGCGCTGCCGGCCGCACTGGCGAGTGAACTCGTCGCGTCCGCCGCGTCGGTGACCAACGTCTACGGACCCACGGAGACGACGGTCTGGTCGACCGCGGCCGACCTGTCGGCCGAGGACACCGAAGCGGCGACGGTCACCATCGGACGGCCGATCGCCGGCACCGCGGTGTACGTGCTGGACGGGGCGGCGCACCCCGTGCCGCCCGGTGCGGTGGGCGAGCTGTACATCGCCGGCGCCGGACTGGCGCGCGGGTACGAGGGGCGGCCCGGCCTGACGGCCGAGCGCTTCGTGGCCGATCCCTTCGGCGCGCCCGGCACCCGCATGTACCGGACCGGCGACCTCGTCCGGTGGACGCGGGACGGCCGGCTCGCCTACGTGGGCCGGGCGGACCAACAGGTCAAGGTGCGCGGACACCGCATCGAACCGGGCGAGATCGAGGCCGCGCTCGCGCGGCAGCCGGGCGTGGACCGTGCCGCGGTGGTGCTCCGCGAGGACACGCCGGGCCGGCGGCAGCTCACGGCGTACCTCGTCCCGGGCACGGAGCCGGCGGCGGACGGACACGAGCTGGCCGCGGCGCTGGCGCGGAGTCTCCCCCCGTACATGGTGCCCGCCGCCTTCGTGACCCTCCCGGAGCTGCCCCTGACGGCGAACGGCAAGCTCGACCGGGCCGCGCTGCCCGCGCCGACGGTGGCCGTCCGCGGGGCCGGCCGGACGCCGCGGAACCCGGTCGAGGAGACCCTCCGCCGGCTCTGCGCCGATCTGCTCGACGCACCGGACGCGGGCATCGACGACGACTTCTTCGCCCTGGGCGGCGACAGCGTCTCGGCGATGCGCCTGGTCGCCGCCGCACGCCGCGAGGGACTGATCCTCGCCCTGCGCGACGTGTTCGAGCACCCGACCGTGGCGGACCTCGCCGGCCGCACGGCCGTGCGGGAGGACGCCGCGGGCGACGCCCCCTCGGTACCGGATCCCTCGGGCGCCGCCCTGTTCACCGAGGCGGAACTCCGGCGTCTGCGCGCCCGCTACCCGAGGCTCTCCGACGCCCTGCCCCTGACCCCCGTGCAACAGGGCCTGCTGTTCCAGTCCCTGCACGACGCGCAGGCCGCCGGGGACGACGACTACACCGTGCAGCTCGGCTTCACGGTCGAGGGCCCGCTGGACGGGCACCGGCTGCGCGCGGCCTGGCGCGCCCTGCTGCGCCGGCACCCCGTCCTGCGCTCCGCGTTCGTCGCCGACGCCGCCGACGCACCGGCACAGGTGGTGCTCGACGACGTCGTGCTGCCCTGGCGCGACGTGGACCTCACACGGCCGCCCTCCGACACCGACGACCGGGAGCGGGACCGGCGGCTGCGGCAGGTCGCCGCCGAGGAACGGGCCGGACGCTTCGACCTGTCACGCCCCCCACTGCTGCGGATCGCCCTGGTGCGGCTCGCCCCCGAGCGGCACACCGTGCTCTTCACCCACCACCACATGCTGCTCGACGGCTGGTCGCTGCCCCTGCTGGGCCGTGAGCTGTTCGCGCTGTACCACGACGAGCCCCTGCCGCCGGTGTCCCCGCCACGCGCGTACCTGTCCTGGCTCGGACGGCAGGACCGTGACGCGGCCCGCGCCGAGTGGAGCGCCCTGCTCGACGGGCTCGACGCACCGACGCTCCTCGTGCCGGACACCGCCGGAGCGGCGGGACCGGCGCAGGGCCGGCACACCGTCGGCCTGCCGGCCCGCACCGCCGACGCCCTGCGGGACCTGGCCGCCGCGCACGGCCTCACCCTCAACACCGTCGTCCAGGGCGCCTGGGCCCTCCTCCTGGCCGGGCTGACCGGGCGCGACGACGTCGTGTTCGGCACCACGGTCGCCAGCCGCCCCGCCGAGATCGACGGGGCCGAGTCCATGATCGGGCTGTTCGTCGACACCGTCCCCGTGCGCGTGCGGCTGCGTCCGGCGGACGACCTGCTCGGCGTCCTGCGCGGGATGCAGCGCCGGCAGTCGCGCCTCACGGCCGCCGCGCACCTGGGCCTGCCGGACATCACCCGCCCCACCGGGCTCGACCGGCTCTTCGACACCGTCCTGACCTTCGAGAACTTCCCCGTCGACCCGGCTGCCTTCCGGCCGGGACCCGGCCTCGGCATCACCGATCCGCACGTCCACGCGGGCACCCACTACGCGCTGACCCTGCTGGTGGTGCCGGAGAGCGACGGGCTCAGCCTGCGGTTCGGCTACCGGACCGGCGCCTTCTCGCCGGAGGACGTCGCCCTCGTCGGCGAACGGCTGGTGCGGCTGCTCCAGGGGGCGGTCGCCGACCCCACCCGGACCGTCGGCTCCGTCGACGTGCTCCTCCCCGAGGAGCGGCGGCGGGCGCTGACGGAGTGGAACGACACCGCCGTGCCGGTGCCGCCCGTCACCGTGCCCGAGCTGGTCGCGGCGCGGGCGGCGGCCACACCCGACGCGACCGCCGTGGTGTACGGGGACGGCGGGGACGGCACCGAGGAGCTGACGTACGCGCAGTTCGACGCCCGGGTGGCGGCGCTCGCGGCGCTGCTGCGCGAGCGCGGGGCCGTGCCCGAGACCCGCGTGGCCGTCGCCGTGCCACGTTCGGCGGACCTGCTCGTCGCCGTCCACGCCGTGCTGCGCGCGGGCGCGGTGTACGTGCCGGTGGACCCGGACCTGCCGGCCGAGCGGATCGGGCTGCTGCTGGACGACGCGGCCCCGGTCTGCGTCCTCACCACGCGCGGCCTCGTCGAGAGGTTCCCCCGTCCGGGCGGCCCGGACACGGTCCTCCTCGGGGAGGGCGAGCCCGCCGGTGACGGTGGAGCCCTGTCCTCGCCGGTCCCCGTGGCGCCCGGCTCGGCCGCGTACATGATCTTCACTTCGGGCTCGACCGGCCGTCCGAAGGGCGTCGTCGTCTCCCACGAGGCCATCGCCAACCGGGTGCTGGGCATGCAGCGGGAGTTCGCCCTGACCGCCGACGACCGGGTGCTGCACAAGACGCCCGTCGGGTTCGACGTGTCCGTGTGGGAGCTGCTGTGGCCGCTGACCGCGGGAGCCGCGGTGGTCGTGGCACGCCCCGGTGGACACCGCGACCCGGAGTACCTGGCGGCGGCCATGGAGACCCACCGGGTGACGACGGTGCACTTCGTCCCGTCCATGCTCCGGGTGTTCCTCGACTCCCTCGACGGGCCCGCCGCGGCCGTGACGGGAGCCGGGCTGCGGCGCGTGATCTGCAGCGGCGAGGCGCTCGAGGCCGAACTCGCCGACACCTGCCTCCGCATCCTCGGCGTTCCGCTGTTCAACCTCTACGGACCGACCGAGGCGGCCATCGACGTCACCCGGTGGAGCTGCGTCCCCGCCCGGACGGGCGCCGCGGTGTCCGCCGGGACGGGTACGGTCCCCATCGGCGGTCCGGTGGACAACACCCGGGTCTACGTGCTCGACGCGGCGCTCCGGCCGGTCGCCCCGGGCGTCGCGGGCGAGCTGTACCTGGCGGGACGCCAGCTCGCCCGCGGTTACCCGGCCCTGCCCGGGACGACCGCGCTCCGCTTCGTGGCCGATCCTTTCGGCCCCGCGGGCAGCCGCATGTACCGCACCGGCGACCTGGCGCGGTGGCGCGGCGACGGCACGCTGGAGTACCTGGGCCGGACCGACCACCAGATCAAGATCCGGGGCGTGCGCGCCGAACCCGCCGAGATCGAGGCCGTGCTCGCCGGGCACCCGGTGGTGAGCCGGGCCGCGGTGGTCGTCCGGGAGGACGAGCCGGGCCGACGGCAGCTCACCGCCTATGTGGTGCCGGCCCTCCACGGGCGCGACCCGGACGCGTCCGGGGCCGAACGGGCGCAGGTGCGGGAGTGGAACGCCGTCTGGGAGTCGGTCTACGCGCCCGCCGCCCAGGAACCGTCCGCCACCGGCGGATCCACCGCCTTCGGCGACGACTTCTCCAGCTGGAACAGCAGCTACGACGGCCGGCCCCTCCCGCACCGGGAGATGAGCCGCTGGCGCGACGCGACCGTGGAGCGGATCCGCGCCCTGCGTCCCGTACGCCTGCTGGAGATCGGAGTCGGCGCGGGCCTGCTGCTGTCGCGGCTCGCAGGGGACACCGAGGCCTACTGGGCGACCGACTTCTCCGCCGGGGTGATCGGCACGCTGCGCGACCGGCTGCCCGGCCACCTCGCCGGGCGCGTCACCCTGCGGCACCAGGCGGCGGACGACACCGGGGGCCTGCCCACCGGGTTCTTCGACACCGTCGTGCTGAACTCGGTGGTCCAGTACTTCCCGGACGCGGACCACCTGGACCGGGTGGTCCGCGCCGTCGTGCCGCTGCTGGCACCCGGCGGGCGGATCTTCGTCGGTGACGTACGGGACCTGCGGGCCGCCCGCGTCTTCGAGACGGAGAAGCACCTGCTCCGGCTCCCTCCGGGCCGACACACCGGCACCGCGGCGCTGCGCCGGTCCGTGGGCCGGGCCCTGCTGAACGAGAACGAGCTCCTCGTCGACCCCGCCTGGTTCACCGGACGGACCGGTCCCGACGGCCCCTTCACCGCCGCGGACGTCCAGGTGAAGCGGGGCGGGTACCGCAACGAACTGAGCCGCTACCGCTACGACGTCGTGCTGCACACGGCCCCGGAGGCCGCGGCGGCTCCGGCCGACGGCCACGACGCCGGCGACGGAACGGACCTGGACGGACTGCGGCACACCCTGTCCACGGCCCGCCCGGCACGACTGCGCGTGTCGGGACTCCCCGACGACCGCACCGCCCGGCAGGTCCTGGCGGCCCGGCGACTTGACGAGGGTGCCGAACCCGCCCGTGCCGCGCGCCTCCTCGCGGACGACGTCCCGGTGCCCGGCGCGGTGGACCCCGAGGACCTGTACGCCCTCGCCGAGGAACTGGGCTACCACGTGGCCGTGGCGCCTTCGGCGACCGGCCCCGGCGCGGTGGACGCCGTCTTCCGGCGCACGGACGCCCCGGACTCCCCGGCCGGCGAAGCGCTGTGCGCCCACCGTCCCGCGACGGAACCCGTCCCGGCCCGGGCACGGCGCACCAACGATCCGGGCCTCGCCCGCAGGCTCGCCGCGCTCCCGGCCGAACTGCGGACCCTGGCCGAACGGACCCTGCCCGAGGCCCTCGTGCCCGCCGCCTTCGTGGTACTCCCGGAGCTGCCGCTCACCGCGAGCGGCAAACTGGACCGCGCCGCCCTGCCGGCGCCGGACTTCGCGGCCGCACCGGACAGCCGGGCGCCGCGCGACGCGACCGAGCAGGCCCTGTGCACCGCCTTCGCCCGGCTGCTGGGCGTCCCGCACGTGGGCATCGACGACAGTTTCTTCGTCCTGGGCGGCGACAGCGTGCTGGCGATGCGGCTGGTGGGCGCCGCACGCCGGGCGGGAATCGGCCTGGCCGTCCGGGACGTCTTCGCGCACCCCACCGTCGCGGCCCTCGCCTCCGTGGCGCGGGACCCCGAGGACCCCGAGGACCCCGAGGACACCGACGCCGCCGAACCGTCGGGAGTGGCACTCGGGGAGTCCCTGCTGCCGATACCGGCGCCGGTGCGCGAGCGGCTGACCGCCCCGTACCCGGGCCCGGCGAACATGCCGGTCCTCCCGCTGACACCGCTGCAGGAAGGACTGCTCTTCGAGTCCCTGGCCGCCGCGCGGGCCGGGGAGGACGGCAGGACCCGGGTGGACGACTACACCGTCCAGCTGTCGCTCACGCTGGACGGCCCCCTCGACCCGGCCAGGATGCGCACCGCCTGGACCCGCCTGCTGGCCCGGCACGGCAGCCTGCGGGCCGCCTTCGTGCACGACGCGGAGGCGGGCCCGGTGCAGATCGTCTCCGGCGAGGCGGCACCGCCCTGGCGTGAGACGGACCTGTCCACGGCCGACGGGCCGGAGCGGGAGGCGCGGCTCGCCGGGCTGCGGACCGCGGAGCGGCAGACCCCGTTCGACCCGGCACGGCCGCCGCTGCTGCGTGTGGCGCTGGCCCGGCTGTCCCCGCACCGGCACACGATGATCGTGACCTACCACCACATCCTGCTCGACGGCTGGTCGCAGCCGCTGCTGCTGAACGAACTGCTGACCGCCTACGCCGAGCCGGACTCCCTCCCTCCGGCGCCCCAGTTCGAGCGGTACCTGTCCTGGCTCGCCCGCCAGGACAAGGACGCGGCACGGCGGGCGTGGCGGCAGGCGCTCGACGGCGCCGAACCGTCCCTCGTGGCGCCGGTGACCCGCAGCCGGGCGGACGACGGCACCGGCGGTCCGGCGCACGAGCCGGGGCACGGGACCGTGGAGCGCCTGCTGTCCCCGGACCTGACCTCCCGCCTGACCGCGCACTGCCGCCGCCACGGCCTGACACCGGCCACCCTGGTGCAGGGCGCGTGGGCCACCCTGATCGGCGCGCTGACGGGCCGCGACGACGTCGTCCTCGACGCCCCGCACGCGGGCCGCCCGGCCGACGTCGAGGACGTGGAGTCCGTCATCGGTCTGTTCATCAGCACCGTCCCGGTCCGGGTGCGCCTCGACCCGGTGCGGCCGATGGCCGCCGTCCTGCGCCGACTGCAGGACGAGCAGTCCCGTCTCGCCGCACACCAGCACCTCGGACTGCCGGAGATCCTGCGGCAGTCCGGCGCCGGAGCGCTCGCCGACACGATGGTGGTGTTCCTCAACTTTCCGCTGGACCCGGCCGTGTTCCGGTCGGCGGACGGCATCCGTGTCTCCGCCGTCGACGGCGGAGTGGCCACGAGCTACCCGCTGCGGCTGCTCGCCACCCCCGGCGAGCGACTGCACCTCACCCTCGGTTACCACACCTCCGCCTACGACCGGACCGCCGCCGAAGCGCTCATGGAGCGGCTGGTGCGCCTCTTCGAGGAACTCGGCGACGGCCTGGACCGGCCCGCGGGCCGCGCCGGAGTCCTCACCCCGCGCGAACGCGGCCGTCTGCTGACCGCCTGGCAGGGAGCACAGGACGAGGCCGCGGCGGCCGGCACCGTCACCGGCGTCCTCGAGGACCGGGCGGCCACCGCCCCCGACGCCCCGGCGGTCCTCTTCGAGGACGAACGGCTCACCCATCGCGAACTGCACGCCCGCGCCAACCGCCTCGCCCGCCTGCTCATCGCCCGGGGCGCCGGGCCCGAACGGACCGTCGCCGTCGCGGTGCCCCGCTCCCCGGACCTGGTGGTGGCCCTGCTGGCGGTCCTCAAGGCCGGCGCGGCCTACCTCCCGGTGGACCCCGGTTACCCGGCGGACCGCATCGCGTACATGCTCGACGACGCCAGGCCGGTGACGGTGCTGACCACCTCCGGGGCAGCCGCGTCGCTCCCCGAGGACGTCCGCCCCGGCGTCGTGCGGCTCGACGGCCCTGACACCGGACGCGCGCTGCGCGCCCTGCCGGACGGCGACCCCGTCGACGACGAGCGCACCGCGCCGCTGAGGCCCGGTCACCCGGCCTACGTCATCCACACCTCGGGTTCCACCGGGCGGCCCAAGGCGGTCGTGGTGCCGCACCGGGGGGTCACCGCCTACTTCTCGTACCTGACGTCCGGGATCGCCCGGCTCGGCCCCGACGACGCCGTGCTCAACCTGGCCTCCGTCTCCTTCGACCCCTCGGTGCGCGACATCCTCGGCACCCTGGCCGCCGGCGGGCGCGTCGTCATGGTCCCGTCCGCCGAGGCCAACGACGCACGCGCCCTCGTCCGGGCCGTGCGCCGCCACCGGGTCACCGTGCTCCTCTCCGCCGTGCCGTCCCTGCTGACCGCCCTGAACGAGGAGGCGGCACAGCTGCCCGTCGGCGAACGCCCCTCCCCGCGGCTGGTGATGACCTGCGGCGAAGCGCTCACCGAAAGCCACCTCCAGCGGACGGCCGCCCTCGGGGACCCGCTGGTCGTCAACCAGTACGGGCCCACCGAAGCGACCATGAGCAGCACCTTCCAGGCGGTGGGCGAGCCCGGGGCCCGGCTGTCCGGCGGGCGCTTCCTGATCGGCCGCCCCCGCCCGGGCGTCCGTGCCTACGTGCTGGACCACCGGCTGCGCCTGGTCCCCGCCGGAACGCCCGGCGAGCTCTACCTGGCCGGCCCCGGCGTCACCCGGGGGTACGCGGGCCGCCCCGGCGCGTCCGCCGAGCGCTTCCTCGCCGACCCGTACGGCGGGCCCGGCACCCGGATGTACCGCACCGGCGACCTGGCCCGCTGGACCGCGGACGGCCGCCTGGACCACCTCGGCCGCGCCGACCACCAGGTCAAGGTGCGCGGCCACCGCGTCGAACTCGGCGAGATCGAGGCGGTCCTGGAGAGCCATGAGGCGGTCGCCCGCGCCGTCGCGGACGCACGCCGGGACACGCCCGAGGGCGACCTCCGACTGGTGGCCTACGTCGTCCCGGAGACCGGAACAGGAACAGGACCCGAGGACGTCCCGGCCCCGGCCGGGCTGCGCCGCCACGCCGCAGCCGGCCTGCCCGGCTACATGGTGCCCTCCGCGTTCGTCGTCCTGGACCGGCTGCCGCTCACCCCCAACGGCAAGGTGGACCGCCGCGCCCTGCCGGCCCCCGGCGCCGCGGACGGTTCCGCGGCGGACGGCGGCCGCGAGGCGCGCACACCGCTCGAGGAAGTGCTGTGCGGCCTGTACGCACGGCTCCTCGGCGCCGACCGGATCGGCATCGACGACAGCTTCTTCGACCTGGGCGGGCACTCGCTGCTCGCCACCCGCCTCGTCGCCCACCTGCGCAGCGCGCTCGGCGCCGACCTGCCGGTCCGCGCCGTCTTCGAGGCCCCCACGGTCGCGGAACTCGCCGAACGCGTCACCACCGCCGCCGGCGCCCCGCCCCGGCCCCGGCCCGCCGCCGGCGTCAGGCCCGACGAGATCCCGCTGTCCTCCGCCCAGCGCCGCCTGTGGTTCCTGCACCGGTTCGCCGAGGGCGCCGCGGACGGCTACCACATGCGGGTGGTGCTGCGGCTGCGCGGCCCCCTCGACCTCCCCGCGCTGCGCGCCGCGCTCGCCGACCTGACCACCCGTCACGAGGCGCTGCGCACCGTCTTCCCCGACGTCGACGGCCGCCCCCGCCAGGAGATCCTGGACGCCGGCGACGAGCGGACCCGCCCGGAACCGGAGGCGGTCCGCGTCACGGAGGCGGACCTGACCGCCGAGCTGGAGCGGACCGTCCGCCGGCCCTTCGACCTGGCCGCCGAGATCCCGCTGCGGGCGGCCCTGTTCGAACTGGGGGAGGACGACCACGTCCTGGCCCTGGTGCTGCACCACATCGCCGCCGACGGCTGGTCGTTCGGACCGCTGGCGGCCGACCTGTCCACCGCCTACCGCAGCCGTACGCGAGGGCGGGCGCCCGACTGGGCCCCGCTGCCCGTCCAGTACGCCGACTACAGCCTGTGGCAGCGCGACCTGCTCGCCGACGACGGCGCGGACGGGGCCGCGGCCCGTCAGCTCGCGCACTGGCGGCAGAGGCTCGCGGACCTGCCGGACCGCATCGACCTGCCCGTGGACCCCATCGCCGCCGCGCCCGGTGACACCACCGGCACCGCACCCGGCGGCTCGTACCTCTTCCGCATCCCCGCACCGCTCCACGCCCGCCTGGCGGAGCTGGCCCGCGAGCACTCCGCCACCGTCTTCATGACGCTCCAGGCCGCCCTCGCCGCGCTGCTGACCCGCCTCGGCGCCGGTACGGACATCCCGCTCGGCACGGCCGTGGCCGGGCGCGACGACGAGGTGCTGGAGGACCTCGTCGGCTGTTTCGTCAACACGCTCGTCCTGCGCACCGACACCGGCGGCGACCCGGACTTCCGCGAGCTGCTGCGGCGGGTGCGGGAGACCGACCTCACCGCCTACGCCCACCAGGACGTGCCCTTCGAGCGTCTCGTCGACCACCTGGGCGTGACCCGTTCCCTGGACCGCAACCCGCTGTTCCAGGTGATGCTGGCCGCCCAGCCCGAGCTCACCCGCGACGCCGTCGAGCTCCCCGGCCTCACCGTCGAGCCGATCCGCGTCGGCGCCGCCACCGCCCGCTTCGACCTCTCCTTCAACCTGGCGGAACACCGCACCCCCGAGGGCGCTCCGGACGGTATCGACTGCCGTGTCGAGTACCGCGCGGACCGCTTCACCTCCGCGACGGTACGGCTCCTCGCCCGGCGCTGGACCCGGCTCCTGGAGTCCTTCGCCGACGACCCGGACCTCACCGTGACCCGGGCCGCCACCACCGCCGACGACGAACGCCGACGCGTACTCACCGACTGGAACGACACCGCCATGCACGTCCCGCCCGCCACCGTGCCCGAACTCCTCACCGACCGCGCCGCGCGCACTCCGCACGCCGAGGCCGTCGTCTGCGGCGCCGACCGGCTCACCTACGCGCAGCTGGACACCCGCGTCGACGCCCTCGCCCGCCGCCTGCGCGCGCTCGGGGCCAGGCCGGAGCGCCGCGTCGCGGTGCTCGTCCCGCGCTCGGCCGGCCTGCCCGTGGCCCTGCACGCGGTCCTGCGCACCGGTGCCGCGTACGTGCCCGTGGACCCCGGCCTCCCGGCCGGGCGCATCGCCCTGCTGCTCGCCGACACCGACCCGGTGTGCGTGGTGACCACCCGGGAGACGCGCGACCTGCTGCCCCCCGCCGTGCGGACCCCGGTCCTGCCGCTCGACGGGACGCCCGGACCGCAGGACGCCTCCGGGCCCGCCGCCGGGTTCGCGGCGCCGCACCCCGACAGCACCGCCTACGTCATCCACACCTCCGGCTCGACCGGGCGCCCCAAGGGCGTCGCCGTCCCGCACCGGGCCGTCGTCAACCGTCTGTGGGGCATGCAGGAGCAGTACGGCCTCCGGTCCGACGACCGGGTGCTGCACAAGGCCTCCGCCGGCTTCGACGTCTCCGTGTGGGAGCTGTTCTGGCCGGTGCTCGCCGGCGCGGCCGTGGTGATCGCCGAGCCCGAGGCGCACCGTGACCCCGCCCGGCTCGCCGGGCTGATACGGGACCGGTCCGTCACCACCGCGCACTTCGTGCCCACCGTCCTGCGCGCCTTCCTGGACCAGCCGGCCGCCGCCGGCTGCACCGGGCTGCGCCGGGTGTTCTCCGGCGGCGAGGCCCTGCCCGCCGGCCTCGTACGGCGCTTCCACGACGTGCTCGGCGCCTCGGGCGTGGCACTGTTCAACCAGTACGGTCCCACCGAGGCCACCGTCGACGTCACCTGGTGGCGCTGCCCCGCCGACCCCGAGGGCCCGCCGCCCCTCGGCCGGCCGGTCGCCAACACCCGCCTGTACGTCCTCGACGCGGCCCTGGAGCCGGTGCCGCCGGGCGCCCCCGGCGAGCTGTGGATCGCCGGTGCCCAGCTGGCCCGCGGCTACCTGGGCCGCCCCGGCGCCACGGCGGAGAGCTTCGTCGCCGACCCCTTCGGCCCGCCCGGCGCCCGGATGTACCGCAGCGGCGACCTCGCCCGCTGGACGGACAGCGGCGAACTGGAGTACCTGGGCCGCGTCGACGACCAGGTCAAGATCGGCGGCGTGCGCGTCGAGCCGGGCGAGGCCGAGGCCGCGCTCGGCGAGCAGGAGGGCGTGGGCGCCGCCGCGGTCGTGGCCCACGACGCACCCTCCGGCGGCCGGCGCCTGGTCGGCTACGTCGTGCCCGAGCGGGGCCGCTCCCTGGACGGCGGGCAGGTGCGCCGCCGGGCCGCCGACACCCTGCCCGAGTACCTGGTCCCCGCCGAGATCATGGTGCTCGAAGCCCTCCCCGTCACCCCCAACGGCAAGCTGGACCGCGCGGCCCTGCCCGTGCCCGCACCCGCCGGCACGGCGGACGGAGGACGCACGCCGGGCACCCCGGCAGAGGAGACCCTCCGCGGCATCTTCGCCGAACTGCTCGGCGTCGACGCCGGGAGCGTGGGCGCGGACGACGGGTTCTTCGCGCTGGGCGGGGACAGCATCATGTCGATCCAGTTGGTCAGCCGGGCGCGGCGGGCCGGACTCGTCCTCACCCCGCGCGACGTCTTCACCCACCAGACGGTGGCCCGACTCGCGCGGATCAGCGGGCGCGCGGACGACCGGCCGGCCGCCCGCGCCGAGGACGACGGGACCGGACCCGTCGAACTCACCCCGATCGTCCACCGGTTGCGCGAGCGCCGCGGACCCGTCGACGCCTTCCAGCAGTCGGTGCTGCTCCGGGTGCCGGCCGGGCTGGGGGAGGAGCGGCTGACGGCGGCGGTGCGGGCGCTGCTGGACCACCACGACGCCCTGCGGCTGCGGCTGACCCGGACGGCGGGCGGACTGGTCTGGGCGCTGGAGGTGGCCGGGCGCGGGGCGGTGGACGCCGCCGGGTGCGTGCGCCGGGTGTCCCTGGCCGGTGCCGACGTGGCGGGGGAGGCGAGGGCTGCGGTGGCGCGGCTGGCGCCGGAGTCGGGCGTGATGGTGCAGGTGGTGTGGTTCGACGCGGGTTCCAAGGAGCCGGGCCGGCTGCTGCTGGTGGTGCACCACCTGGCGGTGGACGGGGTGTCGTGGCGCATTCTGGTGCCGGACCTGCGGCAGGCGTGGGAGTCGGTGGCGGCGGGCGAGCCGGTGTGCCTGGACCCGGTGGGCACGTCGTTCCGGCGCTGGGCGGGCCTGCTCGGCGAGCGGGCGCAGGATCCGGCCCTGCTGGAGGAACTCCCGTACTGGACCGACACGTTCGCGGCCCCGGAGCCGCCGCTCGGTTCCCGACCGCTGAACCCCGTACAGGACACGGTGGGCACGGCACGGCGGCTGACGGTGACGTTGCCGGGGACGTACACGGGTCCGTTGCTGTCGTCGGTCCCGGCGGCGTTCCACGGTGGGGTCGACGACGTGCTGCTGGGGGCGCTGGCCCTGGCGGTGCGCCAGTGGCGCGCGGCGCGGGGCGTGGACGTCGGCGGTGGTGTGCTGGTCGACCTGGAGGGCCACGGCCGCGACACCGACCGGCCGGACGTGGACCTGTCCCGCACGGTGGGCTGGTTCACCCGCGTCCACCCCGTACGGCTCGACGTCACGGGCGACGATCCCGTGGACGCCGCCAAGCAGGCCAAGGAGCAGCTCGGCCGGGTGCCGGGCCGGGGCTCCGGCCACGGCCTGCTGCGCTACCTCAACCCGCAGACGGCCCCGCTCCTGACGCACTGCGCCCGGCCGCAGATCGGCTTCAACTACCTCGGCCGCACGACCGCGTCGTCGTCCACGTCGCAGAGCGGCGACTGGACGGTGGCCGACGACGCGCACGCACTGGACGCCGGCGCCGATCCGGCCACCCCACTGCTGCACGCGCTCGACGTCAACGCGGTCGCGGTCGACGGCGCGGACGGTCCGGTGCTGTCGGCGACGTTCGCGTGGGCGGGCGGTCTGCTCGACGAGGCGGAGGTGCGGGAGCTGGCCGAGCGGTGGCTGCGGGCCCTGGAGACCCTGGCGGGCACGGGCGCGGAGAAAGGCGGCCACACGCCGTCCGACTTCCCGCTCGTACCGTCCCTGACCCAGGAGCAGGTGGAGTCCCTCGAGGCCGCGTACCCCGGCCTGGAGGACGTCCTCCCGCTCTCCCCGCTCCAGGAGGGCCTGCACTTCCACGCCGTCTACGACGGCGGCGAGAGCGACGTCTACACCCCGCAGCTCTGCCTGGACCTCGAAGGCCCGCTCGACGCCGACGCCCTCAGGACCGCCTGCACGGCGCTGCTGGCCCGCCACGCCAACCTGCGGGCCGCGTTCGTCCACGACCTCACGGACACCCCCGTCCAGGTGATCGCCCGCACCCCCGCACTCCCGTGGCGGACGGCCGACCTGAGCGGCCTGCCCGACACCGAGCGGGCCGCGGAGAGCGACCGGATCGCGGACGCGGAACTCGCCGAACGCTTCGACCCGGCGCGCCCGCCCCTGCTGCGGGCCGCGCTGCTCCGCCTCGGCGACAAGCGCCACCGGCTGGTCCTGACGCACCACCACATCCTCCTGGACGGCTGGTCGGTGCCCGTCCTGGCCCGGGACCTGTTCGCCCTGTACGCGGCCGGGGGACCGGCGGCCACGCTGCCTCGGGTCACCCCCTACGGCGACTACCTGCGCTGGCTGGCCGCGCAGGACCGTGACGAGGCACACGCCGCCTGGACCCGGGCCCTGGACGGGGTGGACGAGCCCACGCTCGTCGCCCCCGCCGCCTCCGACCGGACGGCGCCGGCCGCGCGCCCCGGACGGGTGCACCCCGAACTGCCCGAGGACCTCGCCACCCGCCTCGTCACGTGGGCCAGGTCCCGCGGGCTCACCGTCAACACCGTCCTCCAGGGCGCCTGGGCGCTGCTGCTGTCCCGGCTGACCGGCCGCGACGACGTGGTCTTCGGCACGACGGTGTCCGGCCGGCCGCCGGAGGTGTCCGGCATCGAGACCATGGCGGGCCTGTTCATCAACACCCTGCCCGTCAGGGTGCGGCTGGACCAGGACCGGACCCTCGAGGAACTGCTGCACGCGCTCCAGGGCGAGCAGGCGGAGCTGATGGCCCATCAGCACCTGGGTCTGAGCGACATCCACCGCCTGGCCGGACTGCCGCACCTCTTCGACTCGGCCATGGTCTACGAGAACTACCCGGTCGACGAGAAGGCCACGTCCCTCACCGGCACGTCCCTCACCCTCACCCGCGCACGGACCCGTGAGGCGGCCCACTACCGGCTCATGCTGATGGCCGCACCGCACGAGCGGGGACTGTCCCTGCGCATCGAGTACGCGCCCGCCGCGTTCGGGGACGAAGAGGCCCGTGCGCTCGCCGACCGGTTCGTGCGGGTGCTGCGGGCGTTCGTGGAGGACCCGGCCCGCCCGGCCGGTACGGTCGAGGTCCTCACCGCCGAGGAGCGACGCCGCATCCTCGCCGACTGGAACGACGTCGACGCGGATTCGGCGAGGCCGGGGACGAGCGTCGTCGAGGCGTTCGCGGCGCGGGTGGGGCGTACGCCGGAGGCCGTGGCCGTCCGCTGGGACGGCGGGTCACGGACGTACCGCGAGCTCGACGAGCGGGCGGACCGGCTCGCGGCGCGGCTGGTGTCCCTGGGGGTGAAGCCGGAGGAGCGGGTCGCGCTGCTGATGGAGCGCTCGCCGGAGGTGGTGACGGCGGTCCTCGGCGTGCTGAAGGCCGGAGCGGCCTACGTGCCCCTCGCCCCCGACCTGCCCCCGGCCAGGCTGGACACGATGCTGCGGCAGACCGGGGCTTCGGTCGTCGTCACGGACGCCTCCCACCGCGACACGGCACCCGCCCTGCTGCCCCGGGCCGGCCACTTCGTCACGGTGACCGACGAGGACCCGCTGCAGGGCGGGGGAGCGGTACGCCCCGACACGCGCCCCCACCCGGACAGCGCCGCCTACGTGATGTTCACGTCCGGCTCCACGGGCGAACCGAAGGGCGTGACGGCCACCCACCGCGGTGTGGTGAGCCTGGCCACGGACCGCCACTGGAGGACCGTGTTCGCCCCCGGCCGCCCGATCCGCACGCTGCTGCACTCGCCGTACGGCTTCGACCCCTCCACCTGCGAGCTGTGGACCCCGCTGCTGAACGGAGGGGAGGTCGTGGTGGCCCCGCCCGGCGACCCGGACGTGGCGGCCGTCGCGCGGGCGGTCCGCGAGCACGACGTGACCCTGCTCCTGCTGACGGCCGGACTCTTCCGCGTCGTGGCCGAGGAGGACCCCGGCTGCCTGGCGGGCGTCCGCGAGGTGATGGCCGGCGGCGACGTCGTCACGGCCGCCACCGTGCGCCGGGTGCTGGAGCACTGCCCCGGCACCGTCGTCACCGACGCGTACGGTCCGACCGAGATCACCGTGTACGCCACCGCCCACACCATGGAGGACCGGAGCGCGGTCCCGCCGGCCGTGCCGATCGGCCGGGCCCGCGACGGCATGCGCGCCTACGTGCTCGACGGCCGGCTGCGGCCGGTGCCGCCCGGCGCGGTGGGCGAGCTGTACATCGCGGGTGACGCGCTGGCACGCGGCTACCTGAACTGGTTCGCGCAGACCGCGGAGCGTTTCGTCGCCGATCCGTTCGGTCCGGCCGGCACCCGCATGTACCGCACGGGCGACCTGGTGCGCTGGACCCCGGACGGGGTGCTGGAGTTCCTCGGGCGGGCCGACCACCAGGTCAAGATCCGCGGCTTCCGCATCGAACTCGGCGAGACCGAGGCGGTCCTCGGCGAGCAGGACGGGGTGGCGGACGCCGTCGTCCTGGTGCACCGGGCGCCCTCTGGGGCCAAGCACCTCACCGGCTACGTCGTGCCCGAACCGGGACGCGTCCTCGACACCGGACGTCTGAGGACCCTGGCCGCCGAACGGCTCCCGGAGTACGCGCTCCCGGGCACCCTGCTCGTCCTGGACGAGCTCCCCCTGACCCGGCACGGAAAGCTGGACCGCGCCGCCCTGCCGGCGCCGCATCCGGAGGAAGCGGGCGGGGGCAGGGAGCCCCGCACGGAGCGGGAGGCGCTGCTCTGCGCCCTGTTCGCGGAGGTGTTGGGCGTCGAGCGGGTGGGCGCGGACGACGGGTTCTTCGCGCTGGGCGGGGACAGCATCATGTCGATCCAGCTGGTGAGCCGGGCGCGGCGGGCCGGACTCGTCCTCACCCCGCGTGAGGTCTTCGAGCACCGGACGCCGGCCGCGCTCGCGGAGGTCTGCGGCACCGTCGGCGGGGAGCCGGTGGACGGCGTCGAGGACGACGGTACGGGTCCGGTGGAGCCGACTCCGGTGATGCGCTGGCTGCGGGAGTGGCGGGGCACGGTGGAGGGCTTCCAGCAGTCGGTGCTGCTCCGGGTGCCGGCCGGGCTGGGGGAGGAGCGGCTGACGGCGGCGGTGCGGGCGCTGCTGGACCACCACGACGCCCTGCGGCTGCGGGTGTTCGCGGACGGGGCGCTGGAGGTGGCCGGGCGCGGGGCGGTGGACGCCGCCGGGTGCGTGCGCCGGGTGTCCCTGGCCGGTGCCGACGTGGCGGGGGAGGCGAGGGCTGCGGTGGCGCGGCTGGCGCCGGAGTCGGGCGTGATGGTGCAGGTGGTGTGGTTCGACGCGGGTTCCAAGGAGCCGGGCCGGCTGCTGCTGGTGGTGCACCACCTGGCGGTGGACGGGGTGTCGTGGCGCATTCTGGTGCCGGACCTGCGGCAGGCGTGGGAGTCGGTGGCGGCCGGCGAGCCGGTGTGCCTGGACCCGGTGGGCACGTCGTTCCGGCGCTGGGCGGGCCTGCTCGCCGAGCGCGCGCACGACCCGGCGCTGCTGGAGGAACTCCCCTACTGGGAGGGGGTGCTGGCCACCGGCGAACCCCCGCTCGGCCGTCGCCCGCTGGACCGGTCGCAGGACACCACCGCCACCGCCCGGCGGCTGACGGTGACGTTGCCGGAGGTGTACACGGGTCCGTTGCTGTCGTCGGTCCCGGCGGCGTTCCACGGTGGGGTCGACGACGTGCTGCTGGGGGCGCTGGCCCTGGCGGTGCGCCAGTGGCGCGCGGCGCGGGGCGTGGACGTCGGCGGTGGTGTGCTGGTCGACCTGGAGGGCCACGGCCGCGACACCGACCGGCCGGACGTGGACCTGTCCCGCACGGTGGGCTGGTTCACCCGCGTCCATCCCGTACGGCTCGACGTCGCCGTCTTCGGGGACGACCCCGTGGACGCCGTGAAGCGGGTCAAGGAACAGCTGCGGACGGTACCCGGCGACGGCGCGGGGTACGGCCTGCTGCGCCACCTCAACACCGACACCGCGCCCGCCCTCGCGGCCCTCGCGGAGCCGCAGATCGGCTTCAACTACCTCGGACGCACGCTCTCCGTGTCCTCGGCCGACTGGACTCCGCTCGACCGGCCGGGCGGACTCGACGGCCCGGTGACGGCACTGCCGCACGCGCTCGAGATCAACGCCATCGCGAAGGACGGCCCCGGGGGTCCGGTGCTGTCGGCGACGTTCGCGTGGGCGGGCGGTCTGCTCGACGAGGCGGAGGTGCGGGAGCTGGCCGAGCGGTGGTTGCGGGCTCTGGAGACCCTGGCGGGCACGGGCGCGGAGAAAGGCGGCCACACGCCGTCCGACTTCCCGCTCGTACCGTCCCTGACCCAGGAGCAGGTGGAGTCCCTCGAGGCCGCGTACCCCGGCCTGGAGGACGTCCTCCCGCTCTCCCCGCTCCAGGACGGCTTCCTGTTCCACGCGCTGTACGACGCCCAGGACACCGACGTCTACACCGCCCAGGTCGAACTCGACCTGGAGGGACGACTCGACGAGGCGGCCTTGCGCGAGGCGTGGACGGCACTGCTGCGCCGCCACGCCAACCTGCGGGCCGCGTTCGTGCCCGACGCCGCCGACGTCCCCGTCCAGGTGATCGTCCGCGACCCCGGGCTGCCCTGGCGCACCGTCGACCTGCGGGCCCTGTCCGAGGCGGACGCGGAGGCGGAGGCCGGCCGGACCGCCGCCGAGGAGCGCGCGAAGCGCCTCGACCCGGCACGGGCACCGCTCATGCGCCTCGCCCTCCTCCACCTGGGCGACACCCGCCACCGCCTCGTCCTGACGAACCACCACATCCTGTTCGACGGCTGGTCGGTCCCCGTCCTGGCGAAGGAACTCTTCACCCTGTACGCCGGTGGCGCCGGCGCGGATCTGCCGCCGCCCACCCCGTACCGCGACTACCTCGCCTGGCTCGCCGCACAGGACGGGCAAGCGGCCGAGCGGGCCTGGGCGGACGCGCTCGACGGGGTGGAGGAGCCGACCCTGCTGGTCCCGGACGTCCCGACCGCCATCGCTGGGGCACCGGGCGTCCCCGCCAGGATCGGCGCGCAACTCCCCGCGCCGGCCGTGACGGCACTGCGCCGGCTGGCGCGGGACCGGGGGCTGACGGTCAACACCCTGGTGCAGGGCGCCTGGGCGCTGCTGCTGTCCCGGCTGACCGGCCGCGACGACGTGGTCTTCGGCACGACGGTGTCCGGCCGGCCGCCGGAGATACCCGGCATCGAGACCATGGCGGGCCTGTTCATCAACACCCTCCCGGTCCGGGTCGTCCTCGATCCGGCCGAGCGGCTGGCCGACCTCCTGCTGCGCCTCCAGACCGCCCAGTCGGAGCTGCTGGCCCACCAGCACGTGGGGCTGAGCCGGATCAACCGGCTGTCCGGTCTGCCGCGGCTCTTCGACACCCTCGTCGTCTTCGAGAACTACCCGGTCGACGAAGGGGCCGCCCCGTCCCCGGGGCTCGCCGTCAGCGGTTCGAAGGTGCACGACGCGACCCACTACCCGGTGACCCTCGCCGCCGGACTCCGCGACGACGAACTCTGGCTGCGGCTCCACCACATGCCGCACCTCCTCACCGAGGAGGCCGCGCGCACGCTCGCCGACCGGTTCGTGCGGGTGCTGCGGGCGTTCGTGGAGGACCCGGCCCGCCCGGCCGGTACGGTCGAGGTCCTCACCGCCGAGGAGCGACGCCGCATCCTCGCCGACTGGAACGACGTCGACGCGGATTCGGCGAGGCCGGGGACGAGCGTCGTCGAGGCGTTCGCGGCGCGGGTGGGGCGTACGCCGGAGGCCGTGGCCGTCCGCTGGGACGGCGGGTCACGGACGTACCGCGAGCTCGACGAGCGGGCGGACCGGCTCGCGGCGCGGCTGGTGTCCCTGGGGGTGAAGCCGGAGGAGCGGGTCGCGCTGCTGATGGAGCGCTCGCCGGAGGTGGTGACGGCGGTCCTCGGCGTGCTGAAGGCCGGAGCGGCCTACGTGCCCCTCGACGGGAAGCTGCCCAGGGCCCGGCTCACCTCGATGACACGACTGGCGGGATGCCGTGTCGTGGTCACGGACGGCAGCACGGCCGCCGACGGGCTGCCCGGGATCGAGCACGAGGTCGTGGCCGGCGGCGACGACCGTCCGGAGGGGGCGGAGACCCCCGTGCGGGCCCCCGTCCCGCGCGTCCTGCCGGACAGCGCCGCCTACGTGATGTTCACGTCCGGCTCCACCGGCGAGCCGAAGGGCGTGGAGATCACCCACCGCGGTGTGGTGAGCCTGGCCACCGACCGCCGCTGGAACGCCGACGCCGGGGCCCCCGGTGCCGACGCGCGTCCGCACCGGGTGCTGCTGCACTCGCCGTACGGCTTCGACCCCTCCACCTACGAGCTGTGGATGCCCCTGCTCGGCGGCGGAGAGGTCGTCGTCGCACCGCCCGGTGACCTCGACGTCCCCGCTGTCGCCCGTGCCCTGCGCACACACGGTGTGACCTCGCTGCTGCTGACGGCCGGACTCTTCCGCGTCGTGGCCGAGGAGGACCCCGGCTGCCTGGCGGGCGTCCGCGAGGTGCTCACCGGCGGCGACGTGGTCTCGTCGGCGTCCGTGCGGCGCGTCCTGAACGCGTGCCCGGACACGGTCGTCACCGACATCTACGGCCCGACCGAGATCACCCTGTTCGCGACCCAGCACGCCATGCGTGACGCGGCCCGGGTACCGGGCAGCGTGCCGATCGGCCGGGCCCGCGACGGCATGCGCGCCTACGTGCTCGACGGCCGGCTGCGGCCGGTGCCGCCCGGCGCGGTGGGCGAGCTGTACATCGCGGGTGACGCGCTGGCACGCGGCTACGCGCGCCGGTACGCGCTGACCGCGGAGCGTTTCGTCGCCGATCCGTTCGGTCCGGCCGGCACCCGCATGTACCGCACGGGCGACCTGGTGCGCTGGACCCCGGACGGGGTGCTGGAGTTCCTCGGGCGGGCCGACCACCAGGTCAAGATCCGCGGCTTCCGCATCGAACTCGGCGAGATCGAAGGCGTGCTGGGCGAGCAGGAAGCGGTTGCCGACGCCGTGGTCCTCGTGCGGAAGGCCCCTTCCGGCGGCAAGCACCTCGTCGGTTACGTCGTGCCCGAACCGGGACGCACGCCCGACCCCGCCACGCTCCGGGCGAACCTCGCCGAACGACTTCCGGAATACATGGTCCCCTCCGACATCCTCCTGCTCGACGCACTGCCGCTCACCGCGAACGCCAAGCTCGACCGCGCGGCCCTGCCCGTGCCCGACTTCACCGGCACCGCGGGCACGGACCGGGTACCGCGCACTCCCGTGGAGCGGACCCTCTGCGCCCTGTTCGCGGAGGTGTTGGGCGTCGAGCGGGTGGGCGCGGACGACGGGTTCTTCGCGCTGGGCGGGGACAGCATCATGTCGATCCAGCTGGTGAGCCGGGCGCGGCGGGCCGGACTCGTCCTCACCCCGCGTGAGGTCTTCGAGCACCGGACGCCGGCCGCGCTCGCGGAGGTCTGCGGCACCGTCGGCGGGGAGCCGGTGGACGGCGTCGAGGACGACGGTACGGGTCCGGTGGAGCCGACTCCGGTGATGCGCTGGCTGCGGGAGTGGCGGGGCACGGTGGAGGGCTTCCAGCAGTCGGTGCTGCTCCGGGTGCCGGCCGGGCTGGGGGAGGAGCGGCTGACGGCGGCGGTGCGGGCGCTGCTGGACCACCACGACGCCCTGCGGCTGCGGGTGTTCGCGGACGGGGCGCTGGAGGTGGCCGGGCGCGGGGCGGTGGACGCCGCCGGGTGCGTGCGCCGGGTGTCCCTGGCCGGTGCCGACGTGGCGGGGGAGGCGAGGGCTGCGGTGGCGCGGCTGGCGCCGGAGTCGGGCGTGATGGTGCAGGTGGTGTGGTTCGACGCGGGTTCCAAGGAGCCGGGCCGGCTGCTGCTGGTGGTGCACCACCTGGCGGTGGACGGGGTGTCGTGGCGCATTCTGGTGCCGGACCTGCGGCAGGCGTGGGAGTCGGTGGCGGCCGGCGAGCCGGTGTGCCTGGACCCGGTGGGCACGTCGTTCCGGCGCTGGGCGGGCCTGCTCGCCGAGCGCGCGCACGACCCGGCGCTGCTGGAGGAACTCCCCTACTGGGAGGGGGTGCTGGCCACCGGCGAACCCCCGCTCGGCCGTCGCCCGCTGGACCGGTCGCAGGACACCACCGCCACCGCCCGGCGGCTGACGGTGACGTTGCCGGAGGTGTACACGGGTCCGTTGCTGTCGTCGGTCCCGGCGGCGTTCCACGGTGGGGTCGACGACGTGCTGCTGGGGGCGCTGGCCCTGGCGGTGCGCCAGTGGCGCGCGGCGCGGGGCGTGGACGTCGGCGGTGGTGTGCTGGTCGACCTGGAGGGCCACGGCCGCGACACCGACCGGCCGGACGTGGACCTGTCCCGCACGGTGGGCTGGTTCACCCGCGTCCATCCCGTACGGCTCGACGTCGCCGTCTTCGGGGACGACCCCGTGGACGCCGTGAAGCGGGTCAAGGAACAGCTGCGGACGGTACCCGGCGACGGCGCGGGGTACGGCCTGCTGCGCCACCTCAACACCGACACCGCGCCCGCCCTCGCGGCCCTCGCGGAGCCGCAGATCGGCTTCAACTACCTCGGACGCACACCGATGTCCGCCGCCCCGTCCGGTACCGACTGGTCGCCGGTCGCACAGCCCGGCGGATCCGACGCCGATCCGGCCACCCCGCTCGCACACGCCTTGGACGTCAACGCGGTCGCGGTCGACGGGGCGGACGGTCCGGTGCTGTCGGCGACGTTCGCGTGGGCGGGCGGTCTGCTCGACGAGGCGGAGGTGCGGGAGCTGGCCGAGCGGTGGTTGCGGGCTCTGGAGACCCTGGCGGGCACGGGCGCGGAGAAAGGCGGCCACACGCCGTCCGACTTCCCGCTCGTACCGTCCCTGACCCAGGAGCAGGTGGAGTCCCTCGAGGCCGCGTACCCCGGCCTGGAGGACGTCCTCCCGCTCTCCCCGCTCCAGGACGGCTTCCTGTTCCACGCGCTGTACGACGCCCAGGACACCGACGTCTACACCGCCCAGCTCGTACTGGACCTGGAAGGCCTCCTGGACGAGGCGGCCTTGCGCGAGGCGTGGACGGCACTGCTGCGCCGCCACGCCAACCTGCGCGCCGGGTTCGTCCACGACGCCGCCGACGTCCCCGTCCAGGTGATCGTCCGCGACCCCGGGCTGCCCTGGCGCACCGTGGACCTGACCGGCGTACCGGCGACGGAGCACACCGCCCGGCGTGACCGCGTCGCCGAGGAGGAACGGTCGGCGCGGTTCGACCTGGCGCGGCCCCCACTGCTGAGGATCGCACTGGTCAAGCACGACGAGGAGCACCACAGCCTCGTCCTGACGCCGCACCACGTCCTGCTCGACGGCTGGTCCATGCCCGTGCTGCTCCGCGAGATGTTCGCGCTGTACGCGGCGCGGGGTTCGGCGGCCGAACTGCCCGCCGTCACCCCGTACGGCGACTACCTCGCCTGGCTCGCGGCCCAGGACCGGGAGGCCGCCAGGGCCGCCTGGACCGCCGAGCTGACCGGGCTGGACGAGCCGACGCTGCTCGCCCCCGCGGCGGCCGGCGCGTCCACGGCCGAACCCGGCCACGTCACCCTGGAGGTTCCCTCCGGCACGGTCGCGGCCCTGCACCGGCTGACGCGGGAGGCGGGCCTGACGGTCAACACCCTGGTGCAGGGCGCCTGGGCGGTGCTGCTGTCCCGCACTACGGGCCGTGACGACGTCGTCTTCGGCGCCACGGTCGCGGGGCGCCCGCCCGAGGTCGTCGGCGTCGAGTCCATGGTCGGCCTCTTCATCAACACGCTGCCCGTCCGGGTCACGCTGGACCCGGGGGCGACCCTCCTCCAGACGCTCACCGCGCTCCAGAGCGGCCAGTCGTCCCTGATGAGCCACCAGCACCTCGGTCTGAGCGAGGTCACGAGGCTGTCCGGTCACCCCGCGCTCTTCGACACCCTCGTGGTCTTTGAGAACTACCCGGTCGACCGGAGGGCGTTCGCCCCGCCCGCAGGCGCCCCCGGGCCACGGCTCACCGGAGTCAGGGGCCGGGACGCCACCCACTACCCGCTGAGCCTGATCGTCACCCAGGGACCCCAGGACTCCCAGGACCCCTCCGGCGGGAGCCTCACCCTCCGCCTCGGCTACCAGCCCGCGCACTTCGACCACGCGGCCGTGGCCGCGCTGGCGGACCGGCTGGGTCTGCTGCTGCGGGAGTTCGCCGCGGAGCCCGGCCGGAGGCTGGCGGTCGTCGACGTGCTCCGGGACGAGGAACGCGAACGGGTCCTCACCCGGTGGAACGACACGGCGGTGCCCGTCGCACCGGCCACCCTCCCCGGGCTGTTCGCCGCCCAGGCCGCCCGTACGCCCGACGCGCCGGCCGTCGTCCACGGGACGCAGCGGCTGACCTACGGCGAGCTGGCCGCCCGCGCCTCCGCCCTCGCCGGCCGCCTGCGCCGGGCCGGTGCGGGACCGGAGACCCGTGTAGCCGTCGCCGTGCCCCGCTCCGCCGACCTGGTCGTCGCCCTCCTGGCGGTGCTCGAGGCGGGCGCCGCGTACGTCCCCGTCGACCCGGGTCTTCCGGCGGAGCGCGTCGCCCTGCTCCTCGAGGACACCGCACCGGTCCGCATCCTGGTCACCGAGGCGATGGCGGCACGGTCCGCACTGCCCGCCGGTGACACGCCCCTCCTCGTCGTGGACGCCGGCACCGGCGAGGAGACGCGCACCTCCGGCGCGGGCGCCGCGTTCGACTCGCGCCACCCCGCCTACGTCATCCACACCTCCGGTTCCACCGGCCGGCCCAAGGGCGTCGCCGTTTCGCACGAGGCCGTCGTCAACCGCCTGCTGTGGATGCAGGAGACGTACGGGCTCACCGCCGAGGACCGGGTGCTGCACAAGACCCCGACCGGCTTCGACGTCTCCGTGTGGGAGCTGTTCTGGCCGCTCGTCACCGGCGCGGCCCTGGTCGTCGCCCGTCCCGACGGGCACCGGGACCCGGCCTACCTCGCGGAGCTGATACGCGCCGAACACGTGACGACGGCGCACTTCGTGCCGTCGATGCTCGGCGCGTTCCTCGACGAGCCCGCCGCGGCCGGGTGCACCGGACTGCGCCGGGTGGTGTGCAGCGGCGAGGAACTCCCCGCCGACCTGGCGGCCCGCTTCCACACCGTGCTGCCCGGGGTACCGCTGCACAACCTGTACGGCCCCACGGAGGCGGCCGTCGACGTCACCCACTGGGAGTGCGAACCGGATGCCCGGGGGCCCGTGCCGATCGGCCGGCCGGTCTGGAACACGCGGGCGTACGTACTGGACGCGGCGCTGCGTCCGGCGCCGCCCGGGGCCACCGGCGAGCTCTACCTCGCCGGGGTGCAGCTGGCGCGCGGCTACCACGGCAGGCCCGCCCTGACCGCCGAACGCTTCGTCGCCGACCCGTACGGCCCGCCCGGCACCCGCCTGTACCGCACCGGCGACCTGGCCCGACGGCGCGCCGACGGCGTCCTGGAGTACCTGGGCCGCGCCGACCAGCAGGTGAAGGTGCGCGGGGTGCGGATCGAGCCGGGCGAGGTCGAGGCGGTCCTGCGCGCCCACCCCGGCATCGCCCGCGCCACCGTCGTCGTACGGGCCGACGGGCAGGGCGAGGCCCGGCTGATCGCCTATGCCGTGCCCGCCGCCGCTCCAGCCCCTGCCCCCGCCGACCCGGCCCTGCTGCGGCGGTACGTCGCGGACCGCCTGCCGGAGTACATGGTGCCCGCGGCCGTCGTCACCCTCCCGGACCTGCCTCTCACCGTGAACGGCAAACTGGACCGGGGGGCGCTGCCCGACCCCTCGTACACCGCTTCCGGAGACGGACGCCCGCCGCGCGACGCCGAGGAAAGGCTGCTCTGCGAGCTGTTCGCCGAGGTGCTCGGCGTGGACCGGGTCGGCCCGGAGGACAGCTTCTTCGAGCTGGGCGGGCACTCGCTGCTCGCGGTCCGGCTGCTGGGCCGCATCCGCTCGGCCACCGGCTCCGCCCTGGGCGTTCGCTCGCTGTTCGACGCGCCCACCCCCGAGGCCCTGGCCCGGCTGCTGCGCTCCGCCGACGGGCGTGGGACCGGGACCGGGGAGGCCGCGCGGGCCCTGGAGGTCCTGCTGCCACTGCGGGCCACGGGCACCCGGCCGCCCTTGTTCTGCGTCCACCCGTGGGCCGGGCTGAGCTGGCCGTACGCCGGCCTGCTCCGCTCCCTCGGCGAGGACCGCCCGCTGTACGGGCTCCAGGCCAGAGGGCTGGCCCGGGCCGAGGAACCGCCCACGTCCGTGGGCGAGATGGCCGAGGACTACCTGGCCCGGATCCGCGAGGTCCGGCCCGAGGGTCCGTACCACCTGCTGGGCTGGTCCTTCGGCGGCCTGGTGGCCCACGAGATGGCGGTGCGGCTGCGCGAGGCGGGGGAGGAGGTCGCGCTGTTGGCCCTGCTCGACGCCTTCCCGCCGGACGCGACCGCCGCCGTCAAGCGCGCCGGGGCCGACGGACCGCCCCCGCGGGAAGGGACGGAAGGCGACGTCCTCGCCCGGCTGCTGCGGTTCCTCGGCCACGAGGTGCCCGGCCCCCCGGACGGCGGCCCGGTGGACGTGGAGGCGGCCCGCGAGGTCCTGCGGCGCGGGGGCGCGCCCCTCACCGACATCCCGCCGCGGACGCTGCGGGCGTGGCCCGGCATCGCCGCCCACCACGCGCGGCTGCAACGGGAGTTCGTCCCCCGGTACTTCGACGGTGACGTCCTGCTGTTCACCGCCGAACCGGACCCGGGGACGGACGCGCCGGCCCCCGCGTCCTGGGCGCCGTACGTCGGGGGACGCCTCGACCCGCACCCCGTCGCCTGCGGCCACCACGAGATGACCCTGCCCGGCCCCGTCACGGAGATCGGCCGTGCCGTCGCGGAGCGCCTGGAGGGCGCCGACCGCCCCCGCACCACCTGACCCCTGTCCGACCGAACGACCCCGCCCACCCCCGTACGGAGCACCCCATGACCAACCCCTTCGAGAACGACGACGCCCAGTACCTGGTCCTCGTCAACGACGAACTGCAGCACTCCCTCTGGCCGGTCTTCGCCGACGTCCCCGCCGGCTGGACCGTCGCCCTCCCGGCCGCGAGCCGCCAGGAGTGCCTCGATTACGTCGAGAGGAACTGGACGGACATGCGGCCCAAGAGCCTGGTCGACGCCATGGCCGAACAGTGACCGCCCCCGAGCCCCCGCTCCCTGTCCTCGACCGCCCCGGAACACCCCGTGAGGAGAACGACATGACGGACACCGCACCCGCCACCTCCCTGCGCGTCGGCCACGTCGAGCTGTACGTCGCCGACGCCGAGGCCTCCGCTTCGGCCTTCACCGACGGCTACGGCTTCCAGGTCTGCGCCACCGCCGAACGCGGCGGCCCCGAGGGCGCTTCCCGATCCCTGGCCCTGTGCCAGGGCGACATCGTCCTCGTGGTGACCCAGGCGCTCGACGACAGCCACCCGGCCGCCGCCTACGTGGCGCGGCACGGTGACGGCATAGCCGACATCGCGCTGACCGCCCACGACGCCCGCGAGGCCTTCGCCGACGCCGTCTCCCGCTCCGCCGTGCCCCTCGCCGAGCCCACCGAGCGGGAGGGCTGGGTCACCGCCGTCATCGCCGCCGGCTTCGACGACGTGCGCCACACCCTGGTCCAGCGGCCCGCCGACCGCACGGACACCGCCGTCCCGCTGCCCGGCTTCGAGCCGGTGGCCTCCTCCGCCGCCCCCGCGGGGCCGGCGCCGGTGGGCCTGACGGTCCTCGACCACGTCGCGGTCAGCGTCCCCATGGGCCGGCTGGCCGAGAGCACCGGCTACTACGAGCGGGTCTTCGGCTACGCGTCCGTGTACGAGGAGCTGATGGTCCAGGGCACCGAGGCCATGGACTCCAAGGCCGTCCGCAGCCCCGCCGGGGACCTCACCTTCACCGTCCTCGCGCCGAGCCCGGAGCACGACGCCGGTCACATCGGCGACTTCCTGGAGCGGCACGGCAGCGGCGGCGTGCACCACCTGGCCTTCGCCACCACCGACATCGTCACCGCCGTCGACCGGATGCGCGAGCGCGGCATCGTCTTCCTCGGCACCCCCGACACGTACTACGACCGGCTGGAGCGGCGCCTCCAGCTGAACCGCCACTCGATCGCCGAGCTGCGCAAGGGCCGCATCCTCGCCGACGAGGACCACGGCGGCCAGCTCTTCCAGATCTTCACGCGGACCGTCCACCCCAGGCGCACGCTCTTCTACGAGATCATCGAGCGCGCCGGCGCGGACAGCTTCGGCGGCGGCAACGTCCGCGCCCTGTACGAGGCCGTGCAGGCGGAGAAGGCCGAGCACGAGACCGCCGCGAACGCCGACGGGGAGACCGCGTGACCGACCCGGCACTCGCCGGCCTGTTCACCCCCGCCGACGCGGAGGCCCTGGCGGCGGCGGTCCTGCCCGCCGCCGTGGAGCGCTTCGTCGGCGGGGCGGCGGGCGCGGAACTCACGCTCCGCGCCAACCGCGCCGCGTTCGACCGGCTCCACCTCGTTCCCCGGGTGCTCGCGGACGTCTCGTCCGTCGACACCGCCCGCACCCTGCTCGGCACGGAGAGCGCCCTCCCGGTGGCCGTGGCCCCGATGGCGTACCAGAAGGCAGTGCACCCCGACGGCGAACTGGCCGCCGCCCGCGCCGCCCGGGACGCCGGCGTCCCGTTCACCGCCTGCACCTTCAGCAGCACCACCGTGGAGGACATCACCGCCACCGGCGCCACCGCCTGGTTCCAGCTGTACTGGCTGCGCGACCGCGGCCACACCGGGGAACTGCTGGAGCGCGCGGAGGCGGCCGGCTGCCGCGCCCTGATGCTGACCGTCGACACCCCGAGGATGGGACGCCGGGCGGCCGACATGCGAGGCGCCTTCGCCCTGCCCGACGGGGTGTCGCCCGTGCACTTCGGTCCCCGTCCGGACGGAGTGCCCCGCACTGCGAGCAGCGGCGTGAGCGCCATCGCCGCGCAGACCGCCGACGTCGTCGACCCGTCCCTCGGCTGGGCCGACCTGGACTGGCTGCGCGCGCGCACCCGGCTGCCACTGATCCTCAAGGGCGTGCTGGACCCCGACGACGCCGAGCGCGCCGTGGCCTGCGGTGCGGACGCGCTGGTGGTCTCCAACCACGGCGGACGCCAACTCGACGGCGCCCTGCCCGCGCTCGACGCCCTGCCCGCCGTGGCCGAGGCCGTCGCGGGACGGTGCGAGGTGCTCCTCGACAGCGGTGTCCGCAGCGGCACGGACGTCCTGAAGGCCCTCGCCCTCGGCGCGGACGGCGTGCTGCTGGGCCGCCCCGTGCTGTGGGGCCTGGCGGCCGGCGGGCACCAGGGCGTGCTCAGGGTCCTCCACCTGCTCGGCGAGGAACTGGAGTCGGCCCTCGCCCTGGCCGGCTGCCCGGACCTCGCCGCGGCGGCACGGCTGCGCACCGCCGCCGGCCCGGAAGGCGAACCGCGATGACCGAGTCGAGCACGGCCGTGGACGGCCTCGACCTCACCGCGCTGCACACCTCGGCGGGCGACCCGCTGCTCTCCTCGATGAACTTCCTCAACGAGATCGCGGGCCGCCACCCGGACGCGCTCTCCCTCGCCGCCGGCACACCGTACGAGGGTTTCCACGACGTCGAGGACGTCCACCGCGCGCTGCGGGTCTTCAGCGACCACCTGCGCATCGACCAGGGCTACAGTGAGGAGCGGGTCCGGCGCACCCTGCTCCAGTACGGACGCACCAAGGGCATCATCCACGAGCTGATCGCCCGCCAGCTGTCCGTGGACGAGGGCATCGACGTCGACCCGGAGGCCGTCCTCGTCACCACGGGCTGCCAGGAGGCGCTGTTCCTCACCCTGCGGCTGCTGCGCCGCGACGACCGTGACGTGCTGCTGGCCGTCACGCCCGCCTACGTCGGCGTCACCGGGGCGGCACGCCTGCTGGACCTGCCGGTGCACCCGGTCGCCGAGGGACCGGACGGCGTCGACCTGGACGACCTGCGGCGGCGCGTCGGCGAGGCCCGCGCCGCCGGACTGCGCCCGCGCGCCCTGTACGTCGTCCCCGACCACGCCAACCCCTCGGGCATCCGGATGCCGGAGCCGCTGCGCCGCGACCTCCTCGACCTCGCGGAACAGGAGGACGTCCTCCTCCTGGAGGACAACCCGTACGGCCTCTTCCCGCGCCGGGGACACCGGCTCCCGACCCTGA
The DNA here is from genome assembly GCF_055633275.1 of Streptomyces sp. 12E. Taxonomy (NCBI): domain Bacteria; kingdom Bacillati; phylum Actinomycetota; class Actinomycetes; order Kitasatosporales; family Streptomycetaceae; genus Streptomyces; species Streptomyces sp. 12E. Next base: position 7,178,736 of record NZ_JBVNCJ010000001.1, read on the forward strand.
AGGCGCTGGACACCGCACGCCGTGTCGTCCACCTCGGTTCGCTGGCGAAGACGGTGTTCCCGGGGGTGCGGATCGGCTACGCGGTGGCCGACCAACCGGTCGATCCGGGGCCGTACCTGGCGGACCTGCTCGCCAGGGCCAAGAGCATGGTCACCGTCAACACCTCGCCGATCGCCCAGGCCGTGGCCGGGGGCAGGCTGCTGGAACACGGATGCAGCCTGGTCCGGGCCACCGAACGGGAGCGCGAGGTGTACCGGGAGGGCCTCGACCGGATCGTCGACGGACTGGCCCGCCGCTTCCCCGATCCGTCGGCGTCCGGGGTGAGCTGGAACAGCCCCGAGGGCGGCTTCTTCGTCGTCGTCGACGTGCCGTTCGACGTCACCGACGCGGTGCTGGAGCGCTCGGCCCGTGACCACCGTGTGCTGTGGACGCCGCTGCACCACTTCTACGACGCGGCGGCCTCGGGGACCGGAGCCGGGCCGTTGCGTCGTCTGCGCCTGTCGTGCAGCGCTCTCGGACCGGAGGACATCGAGGAGGCGCTCGACCGGTTCGCCGCCTTCGTACGCTCGGCCTGAGCGCGGCGCCGGCGGCACGTGGGCCTGCCACCGGCCCCGCACCCCGGCGCGGAACCCCGAGGCGCGGGCACCGCCCGTCCGACCCCGGGAGCTCCGTGCGCTCGAGGCCGTCCGGGGCCGGACCGGCGAGCGGCTGTCCCACCTGCCGATGGCCCGGATGGCCGGGGAACGGCTCCTCGATCGGCCCGGACCCGGCCGGCGGTGTCAGCGGTTCATGGCCGCCCAGAACTCGTCGAAGGACATCCTGCGGTCACCGTCGGTGTCGAGCGAGTCGATCAGTCCACGGGCCTCCGCCTCGGTGATCTCGCCGCCCTCCAGTTCCGCCACGACCTGCCGGTACTCCTCCGCGGTGACCAGACCGTCACCGTCCAGGTCGTAGCGCTCGAAGACACTCCGCGCCGCCTTTTCCACCCTGTCCGCCATGTGCGTCTTCCTTCCGCGATCTTCGCTGACGGCGCCAGCCTATCCACCGGTCTCCGGGCGACCGAGCGGGCCCGTCCTCCCCGCCCCGCGCCCCTGTCCGACGAGACACGATCGAGACGCCGGACAGCGGCACGGACCGGCGCACGGCCGAGCCCGTGCGCCGGTGGGCCGTGTCCACTGACGTGGTGGGCGAGTGGCCGCGGCACGCCGCCTCACCCGGCCGCGGCGAAGCCTGGTCCCGCGCACGCGCTGACAGGACGGGCTTCGTCCGTCGGCGAAGACCCGTATGCGGTCCGCTCCGGTGAGGACGCGGACGTCGGCGGTGCCGTTCGGCGCCGCCGGTCCAGGAAATCCGTCAGCCGGTCGTTCAGCTGTCCCGGTGCGGTGAGCGGCAGGGAGTGGTGGGTGGCTCCGGGAAGCAGGGTCACCTCGCCCCGCGGGAGCGTCCGGCGGGCTTTGACGGCGACCCCGGAGGCGTGGTGGGCGCGGCTGTGTTCTGCGAGCAGGACCAGGACCGGCACGCGGAGCTCGGCGGTCCGGGGGCGAGCGCCGACGACGAGCCTGCGGCCGGGGACGGTGGTGGCCGACGCGTAGAGGCGCTGCCAGGTTTCGTCCGGGCGGGTATCCGCCGTCTCCCAGGCCAGGAAGGCACGGGCACGGGCCTGGCTCGGGCGGATCAGGGCGGGCAGCGCCCGCAGCAGGCAGCGTTGCCCGGGCGCCGGCCCGCGAGCCGACGGCACGGCATCGGGGAACGGCTCGGCGCAGCGCGAGCGCTGCCCGCCGACCGCTGCGTACAGTGGACGGTGCAACCCCTGCCGGGCCTGCGGCACCCTGGTGCCGTGGCCGTCTGCCGGCTTGGCCGGCAGCAGGCGGAGGTGCGCCATGACATACGACCGTCCCTTCCCCTACGCCGTCGCCGGCCCGTTCGGTGCCGCACGGGAATGGCGGCGCGAGGCCGCGTGCGCGGGCGAGGACCCGGAGCTGTTCTTCCCGCTGGTCGAGCGGGAGGGCGATCCCCAGGTGATGAGGGCCCGTGCGGTGTGCCGCTGCTGCCCGGTCCTGCTCGCCTGCCGTCTCTGGGCCGTCAGGCACGGAGAGGACGCGGGCATCTGGGGTGCCACGACCGCCGCGCAGCGCCGTGCCATCCGACGGGCGCTGCGCGGCGAACGATAGGAGCGGGATCTCCGGAGAACGGTGAACGGTCGCTGCGGCCGGCCGGCGACGACCGGGAACGGTCGCCGCGGCAGGCCCGAGCCGCGGCCGACACCGCGGGCGGGCCCGAGGGGGCGTCATGGCGCCGGTTGCGGCAGCACGCGACCGGTGTCCGCACCGCGGTGTCGTCGGGCCGGGGGCGCTCAGCCGGGGGTGATACGGCCGCGCCAGGCTCCGGACTCGTCCCCCCGCCGCTCGATGTACTCCTTGAAGCGCCGCATGTCGCCCTTGACGCGCCGGTCGATCGTCCCCAGCATGTCCGCGGCCTTCTCCGCGACTCCGCTGGGTTCGACGTCCATCACGAGTTCCACTCGGGTGTGGCCGTCGTCCATGGGCTGGAAGCGGACTGTGCCCTTCTGCTGGATGTCACCGCTGGTGGTGCGCCAGGTGATCCGCTCGTCGGGGAGCTGGTCGACGATCTCGGTGTCGAACTCCCGTCGCACCCCGCCGATCTTGGTGGTCCAGTGGTTGTGGCGGGCGTCGATCTGTGTGATCTCCTCGACGCCCTCCATGAAGTTCGGGAACTGCTCGAACTGGGTCCACTGGTTGTAGGCGGTGCGGACCGGAACCTCGACTTCCACTGCTTCCTTGACCGTGCTCATATGCAGGCCTCCTTTCACGTCGCGGCGAGTACCCGGGAAGGCCGCGGCCTACCGTGTGCTCGCCGCGGAGGGGCCCGCGGGCCGCCGTCCTGGAAGCGGGTCTTCCCGCGGGCTCCGGCGGCGAGCCGCCGAAGTCACCGGCCGGCCGAGGTGATCCCTCGCCGCGTGCGGCCGCACCTCCGCCCCCGCTCGGCTTCCGTGAGGCGGGGGAGCGGATGCCCGAGCACGATGTGGACGTCTCCTGTGGGACGGCCCGTCACCGGTGCGGCGGGTTCGGACGGACATCAAGGATGCGTAATACTCTCCACATGAAGTCGAGTATTACGCCCGCGTGTGGTGGGATCGCCGTACGACGAGCCGTCGCCCGGGACGCCAAGCGGCTCACACGGCTCGTGCGCGGCTCGCGCGCCTACGAGGGCCGGTATGCGGCGATGGTCGCAGGCTACCGGGTCGGCCCCGACTACATCGAAGCCCATGAGGTCTTCGTGGCCGTCGGCACCGATGACCCCGCGGGCCGGGTGCTCGGTTTCTACTCGCTGGTCCTCGTGCCGCCGGAGCTGGACCTGCTCTTCGTCGCGGACGGGACGCAGGGCCGTGGCATCGGGCGGCTGCTCGTCGAGCACATGAAGGCCGAGGCACGGGCGGCAGGGCTGGACCGCGTCCGTGTGGTGTCCCATCCTCCGGCCGAGGGGTTTTACCGCAAGGTGGGCGCGCTGCTCACCGGGACCGCCTCGGCGAACCCGCCCGCGGTGGCGTGGGACCGGCCCGAGCTGGAGTTCTCGATCCCGTGAGCTCTTTCGGCGTCGCCGCTCCGGGGAGAGGACGGCCGCGTCGATCGACCGCGCCCTCGTCCTCGTTCCGGACCGCACGGGCGAAGTGCCCTTCCGTGCCCACCCGTTCCCGGTGAGGCTGCGGGTCGTCGCGGACGCCGGGACCCGCCTGGCGAGGGTGCCTGCTCCGGCACCCTCGGCCCGCACGGCCGCCGGCCCGTCGCCCCACCGCCTTCGCCGTACAGGCCGCGCGCGGTGCCGGCCGTGATGAACTCCGGGAGACGGCCGGCGCCGCCCCGCGCGACCGGCCACTCTCCCGAGCCCTGCCCGGCGTGTGCCTCGTCCGGCTCCGCAGCCGCCTGGTCCTCCGATCCGGCCGTCCGCGCACGGAACGGTCTGCGCGCCCCGACCCACCCGTTGACGGGTGCCGGACTTCGGCGTGGCCGGATGCGGGCGACCCGCGCGGTGCCCGGCATGACAAGCTGTGCTTTCACCGCCCGACCCCAGGAGGTCACCATGACCGCAGATTCCCCCTCGCAAGAAGGTCCGGAGACGGCCGGTGCCGAAAGCGGCGCCCTGGCGCCTGACGGCGACGGCCAGTACGACCTGAAGGGCAAATTCCGGGAGGCCCTGGCGCGCAAGCGGGACAAGCAGGCGCAGGCCGCGGCCCGCGCCGCGAACACCGACGGGTCGAAGGTCCGCGGCGCGCACGGCCCGGCTGCGAGCCAGCGGTCGTTCCGGCGGAAGAGCGGCGGCTGAGTCCGAACCGCCGCCGGAGGGGACTCGGCGAGACACCGCTCGGCCGTCTTGCCGACGATGTCGAGCCGGGTCCCCTCCGGGCGTGTTCGGCCACGGACGCGTACGGGCACGACTCCTCGTGCAAGGGCAGGGCCGTATGTCAGGCAGGGACGATCCGTCCGTCGTCGACGCGGAAGTCCTCGATCGGTGAGCAGCCGATCGAGGGCGTGATCAGCAGGCTGACGGCGACCGGTGCGGGCTCCGTACCGGAGGTGGAGAACGCGCACACCGCGTGGCGGCCGGTCAGCGGGAACCAGAACCAGGAATCCGCCTCGCCCACCGGAGCACGGTCCGATTCTCTCCACGCGCCGTCCTCGAAGGTGAAGACCTGGAGACGCACGGATGCCGCGAGCGGATCGGTCCGCGACCTCACAGCGGTGAGTGTGAACCTGAAGTCCCTGCCCAGGACCGATGTGGCGATCCGTCGGCGCTCCGTCGTCCGAGGCTCGGTCTGCGCCTCCTTCCCCTGACCGGCCGTCGGACGGGCTTGCGGGTCGGCCGGGGACGGGTGCGGAGGGCCGCCGGCGGTCGCGCCGATCGTGGCCGCGACGGCCGTGGCGGTGGCCGCCAGGGCGACGCCCCAGCTGGTGAGCGGGCGAAAGTTCTTGATCATGACGTCTCCACGTGTGGTGAGGGCTGCGCGTTCCCGAGGCGCCGCGCACCGTCTCCGGATCGGCGCATCTCACGGTCGGGCGGGGGTCATGCCGGCATCGGTCCGGATGACGCGCCTCCGCCCGGCGGCTCGGGGACGGTGATCAGGACGGGCCCGCGACGGGGACGGTCCGATACCCGGCGCGGGTGGGAGCCGTTGCTCTCGTCGACTGCGTCCCGGGCGGCGTCGACACCACTCGGCGCGGCTACTTGCCCAGGAAGGACGAGGAGGCGGGCGTCGGCGCTCCGGACGGACCGCGACCGTCCTCGGCCCGGTGAGACCGCACGCCGGAGACCTCGAACGTGAATTGCCAGGTCGCCGGCGTCAACACCCGCTGCGTCACCTGGCCACGAGCCTCACGGAACGCCCCGGTGCCGCCGGTGATCGCGTTGACGCCCGGGACCGGTACCGGAATTCCGGTTTGCTCACCCTGGAGGGTGATCCGGCCCCCCGGCAGCACCGCGGTCGACGCGCATTGCCCCGTGTCGTGTTCGAGGTCGGTGATGACGCAGAACCCGCCGATGCGCCCGACGAGGCGTTCCTCGGACCCCTCGGCCGACATCAGGTTCCCGCTGAAGACGAACTGGTCGCCGACGCTGCGGCCCGTTGCGCCCAGATCGAGCTCCTCGCCGACCCGCAACCGAGCCTCCACGCGGATGGTGCGGCTTTCCGCCGAGGGGCCGTCGTCGGGGTGGGCTGTCGCAGCCGGGGCCGTCTCCCGGGGGACCACGTCGGCCGACGCGGCCGTGATGACGGCGAGTCCGGCGGAGCAGCCGAGAACCGCGACGGCGAGGAAGATGAAGGGCCGGCCGGCGAAGCCCATGGTCGCCTCCGTGTGCGGGGGAATGAACGGGACGTACGAGAAGGCCCGTCGAATCACCGGGAAAGTTCGTCATGTTCACTCTGACAGTGACGCATCTCGTCCGAATTCATCACATGACGGACCCTCTGTCTGACGGCAACGCTAAGGACAGCCGTGGTGACGTGCTCGTCAGGAGGACGAAAACGGGGCCATCGGGGTGCATTTCCCGGAGCGAGGGGAAGAGGCTTCGCACGCAGCGGATCCGCCCGGCCGACGGCGACACCGCGGTGACCGCGCCGCCTTCCCGGACGCCGGATGCGGCGTCACCCGCCTCGCCCGGGTCCTGCGAGACCCTCCCGTCGAGCTGGTGAGGCGGGGCCGGGGAGACCGGCCGATGCGGTCGTCCGAACCGTCGGCCTGCCCGGTCCGGGGCCGAGGAGCGTCGTCAAGCGGTGTCCAGACCGTGCACGGTGGTCAGGCCGGCGAGTCCGGAGACTTCCAGTACGGGTGCCAGGAGCGGGGTGGCGATCAGCTCGATGCGATCGATGTGGCGGAAGAGGATGCTCAGACCGGCGCTGTCGAGGTACTCGATCCCGGTCAGATCGATGACGAGCGGACCCTCCGTGGTCTCGATCGCGGTGGCGAGCGTGTCGGTGTTGCTCATGTCTATCTCACCCACGGCCGTCAACTGGGTGACGCCGTCGGGCCGTCGACTGGGAGTCAAGGTCAGGAGCGTGGTCATGTGGCGATCCTCGTGTGCATGTCGACGGTGGTACCGGCGGCGCCGGAGGTGATGGTGACCTGGTGCATCAGCGCCCGCATCAGCGCCACGCCACGGCCACGGTGGGTGTTGGCCTCGGGCTGGGGCGTCTTCCAGCGGCCGGTGTCGGCGACGGTGAGGCGCAGGTCGTCGACCAGTGCCTCGGCACGGAGCCGGACCGTGTCGCCGGGGGCGTCCCGGTGACCGTGCTCGATGGCGTTGGCGCAGGCCTCCCCTGCTGCCACCAGCACGTTCTGGACGGTGTGCGGGGGGAGCTCGCACTGGGCGAGCCAGCTGCGCAGGGCCTTGCGGACCGGCGCCAGCTGCGCGGACTCGGCGGGAAAGGACACCTCCAGCGGCGCCGGGTGCCGGTACAGCAGGAGCGCCACGTCGTCGTCGTAACCGCCGGCGGGCGCCAGCTGCGTCATGACCTGGGTGGCGAGGTCGTCGACCGCGACGTCGCGGCCGGCCTGCACGGCTTCGCCGGCCTGGTCGATGCCGGCCGTCAGAGGACGGCGCCGGCGCTCCACGAGTCCGTCGGTGTACAGCAGGAGGGTGGCACGAGCGGGTACGGTGCAGGTGCCTTCGGGGCGGTTCCGGCCGGGACGCACGGCCAGCGGCACGGAGCGTCCCTCGTCGAGGAGGACGGTGGTGCCGTCGGGGTGGGTGAGGATGCCCGGCGGGTGTCCGGCACTGGAGTAGGTGAGGCTGCCGGTGTCCGGGTCGAGGACCCCGCAGAACACGGTGGTGCACATGGCGCCGGGGACCCCGGCGGCGAAGCGGTCCAGGGCCATCAGGGTCTGCGCGGGGCTGGAGTCCTGGAGCAGCAGGGCACGGCAGGCACTGCGCAGCTGACCCATGACGGTGGCGGCTTCGAGACCGCGTCCGACGCAGTCGCCGACGACGATGCCGATGCGCCCGTCCTGGAGCCGGACGGTGTCGTACCAGTCGCCGCCGACCTCCAGGGGACGGGTGGCGGGTTCGTAGCGGACGGCGAAGCCGTCGGGGAGGTCGGCCGGACCGAGGATGGAACGTTGCAGGGCGAGAGCCGTCTCGCGCTGCTGGTCGATCTGGTGGGCGCGGGACAGACCTTGGGCGAGCTGTCCGGCCAGGAGGGACAGCAGCAGCTGGTCCTCGCCGGTGAAGGGCCGGTGGTCACCGAGATCGATCCACACCACCATGGTTCCTTCCGGGTGGCCGACCGTGATGCCGGCTCCGGTGGCGTCGTCGACGGGCGTCAGCAGGGGCTGGTCCAGCCATGCGGACAACTGCTCCCGGCGCTCGGCGGGCAGGTCCTGCCAGCGCAGACCGGCCTCGGTCGCCGTCACCGACACCTCCTGGTCGGCGGTCGCCACGGCGGCCAGCACACGCTCGGCACGCCACAGCTCCTTCAGCTCCTTCAGGGAGCCGTCGAGGGCCTCCGTCAAGCTGGTCGCCTGGGTCAGCCGCATGCTCAGGGAGGCCTGGGCGCTCTTGCGCTGGACGGCGTAGTGCTCGGCGGTGACGTCACGGAAGGTCCCGACGGTCACCCGGCGCCCGGTGTCCGGGTCCTGCGCCTGGTTGAAGGTGGCCGTGACCCACAGCCGGTGCCCGTCCTGGTGTGTCACGGGAATGGTGTAGGAGCCCTTGGGATCGTTCAGCACCTGCGAGAAGGCGTCGTCGACCTCGCGATGCGCGTCGGGATCGGTCTCGGCGTCCGGCCACCAGGGGTGGATCGGCCGGTAGGGGAGACCCTCGGGGCCGTAGCCGAGGATGTCGGTGAAGGCCGCGTTGATCTCGACGACGGCGCCCTCCTCGTCGCAGACGAAGAACGCCTCCTGCAGGGAGTCCACCAGCGCCTTGCGCCAGCGTGCCTGATGGTTGCGCAGCCGGGCCAGTTCGACGTTGGCCCTCACCCGGGCGAGCAGCTCGGCCGCGGCGAACGGCTTGACGAGGTAGTCGTCGGCGCCGGCCTGCAGGCCCTCGATGGACGCCTCCTGCCCGGCCCGTGCGGACAGCAGCACCACCGGCACCGACACGGTCCGCGGATCGGTGCGCAGCGCCGCCACGAGGCCGAGCCCGTCCAGGCCCGGCATCATCACGTCGCTGATCACCAGGTCGGGAGCGTCGGCACGGACCGCCTGCAACGCCGCCAGGCCGTCCTCGGCGGTGTCCACCTGGTACCCCGCGCCGTCCAGGAGCCGCGTGAGGTATTCACGCATGTCGGCGTTGTCGTCGACGACGAGCACACGCGCCGGGACGGCGGGAGCGGTGACGCGGCCCGAGAGGTCCGCCGCCGTCGCCGTCGTGCGCGCGTCCGCGGCGCCCTCGCCCGGCAGCCAGCGCAGCGCCTCCTGCACGTAGGGGTCCGCGGCCGTCACCCCACGGCCGCCCTCGGCCGGTGCGAGGGCATCGGGGGGCAGGTGGGACGTGCCGAACGGCAGACGGACGGTGAAGCGGGTGCCCTCGCCCTCGGTGCTGTCGGCGGCGATGGTGCCGCCGTTCAGGCCGATCAGTTCCTTGACCAGGGCCAGTCCGATGCCACTGCCCTCGTGGGAGCGGGAGCGGGCGTTCTCTATGCGGTGGAACCGCTCGAACAGCCGCGGCATCTCTTCCCGGGGCACTCCGATGCCGGTGTCGGCGACGGTGACGACGGCGTGCGTGTCCCGGGCCCGTACGGTGACGTCGATCGAGCCCTCGAAGGTGAACTTCAGCGCGTTGCTCAGCAGGTTCAGGACCACCTTCTCCCACATCTCGCGGTCGACGTACACCGGCTCGGGAAGCCGGTCGCAGTCGATGCGGAAGTCCAGGCCGGCCTTGTCGACGGCGGACCGGAACACGCTGGCCAGGTCGGCGGTGACCTGGGACAGGTCGACCGGCTCGTAACGGGCCCGCATCCGGCCGGCCTCGATGCGGGAGAAGTCCAGCAGGGAGTTGACCAGCTTGCCCAGCCGCAGTCCGTTGCGGTGGACGACCTCCAGTTCCTCCCGCACCTGGGCGTCGGCGTCCGCCAGCCGGGAACGCAGCTCCTCCACCGGCCCCATGATCAAATTCAGGGGGGTGCGGAACTCGTGGCTGATGTTCGAGAAGAAGGCGGTCTTGGCCCGGTCCAGCTCCGCGAGCTCCTCGGCCCGCCGCTGCTGCGCCTCGTAGTTGCGGGCGCTGGCGATCCCCGCCGCGAGGTGACCGGCGGTGAGCTCGAGGAAACCGCGGTAGGCGTCGTCCAGGACCCGGTACCGGTTCAGGCCGGCCACCAGGAATCCGTAGGGGAGGCCGCCCTGTTGCAGCAGCGGCAGCACCAGTGCCTGCGAGGGGGGCTGCTGCCAGTCACCGGCCGGGAGGAGACCGCCGGACGGGACATCGTCGAGCGGCACCAGCACGGCCTCACCGTGCTTCAGCGACGCCACGGGCCACGTGCCGGATCCGTCGGGCGGCAGGGTGTCGAGGGCGGCCGGGTGGCCCGCGGCCGGTCCGGTGGTGTCAGCCAGGCGGGCGGTGCCGTCGGTCTCCAGGAGGTACGTCAGCGTGAAGGGGAGGTCGCGCTTGTTCCGGGCCAGCTGCTGGTGGGCGAAGGCCAGCCACTCCTGCTCGGTGCGGACCACACTGGGATCGGAGCCGAGGTCGCGCAGGGTCGCCATCCGGCGCTCGCCGATGACGCGCTCGGTCTCCTCGCTGACCACGCACAACATGCCGACCACCGTGCCGAAGTCGTCGCGCAGCGGACTGTAGCTGAAGGTGTGGTAGCTCTCCTCCGGGTAGCCGGACCGTTCCAGGAACAGCAGCAGCCCCTCGTCCCAGGTCGCCTCGCCCGTGGTCATCACGGTGTCGATCCGCGGACCGATGTCCTCCCAGATCTCCGCCCACACCTCATGGGCAGGCCGCCCCAGCGCCCACGGGTACTTGGCGCCCAGAGTGTCGCGTCGGTAGGCGGCGTTGCAGAAGAACGTGAGTTCCGGGCCCCACGCCATCCACATCGAGAACCGGGACGACAGCAGGATGCTCACCGCGGTCCGCAGGCTCTGCGGCCACTGCTCCGGCGAACCCAGCGGGGTCGTCGACCAGTCCACCCGGGCAAGGTCCGGGCCGACCTCCTCGTCGGCAGTGAACACGTCTGCCCCCGGCGCTGCCACGATCTCGTGCGCAGCGTCTTCCGAACGCCCCACTGGACACCCTTTCCCTCGCACCGCCCGGGCGGGCGGTCGTCTCGACGCCTCGGCCGGGCGACTCCGTCCCACCCTGCCGAGCGCCCGCACCGTCCTGGGACGACACCGGGGGAGGACACCCGGCCCGCCCCACCGCTGTCGCGGCTCGCAGGGGGCCGCCCGTCGCGTACGACGACTTCGTAGGATAGGCCAGTCGCCGGGCACATCACCGACCGGCAGGCGAAGAGCGAGACCGAGCACGACGAGACATGGGGAGACGATGACGGCGAGCCCTGCGCGGACCGCCCCGGCGGTGCCGGTCGCGGAGGAGGCACGGCTGGCCGCCGTCCGTCGCTACCGGATACTGGACACACCGCCCGACGGCGCCTTCGACCGGATCGCGTCCCTGGCGGCACGCCTCTTCGACGCGCCCATGGCCACCGTGGCGATCGTCGACACCGACCGGGTGTGGTTCAAAGCCGCCCACGGTCTCGACGGTCTCACCGAGATCGACCGCGAACCGGGCCTGTGCGCCTCCGCCATCCTCCACGGCGAGCCCTACGTGGTGAAGGACGCCGGCACCGATGCGCGTGCGCTCGCCGATCCCCTGGTCCAGGGAGAGCCGGGGGTCCGTTTCTATGCCGCCGCACCGATCACCACGGCCGACGGACAGCGTCTGGGCACCGTCAACGTCCTGGACACCCGCCCCCGCGAACCCACCGACGACCAGCTCGAAGCCCTGCAGGACCTGGCCGCCCTGGTCATGGACGAGCTCGAACTGCGCCTGTCGGCCATGCGTACGATCGCGGCCGAACGCGACCGGCGCGCCGAGGCCGAACGCCTCGCGCGAGCCCTGCAGCGCACCCTGCTGCCACCCGCCCTGCCCGACGTGCCCGGTCTGCACGCCGCTGCCGCCTATCACCCGGCCTCCGCGGACGAGGTGGGCGGAGACTTCTACGATCTGTTCCCACTGGACGACGGGCGGTGGGCGTTCTTCCTGGGCGATGTGTGCGGCAAGGGCGCGGGTGCCGCCGCGCTGACCTCGTTGACCCGCTACACCCTGCGCGCCGCCGCCATCTACGACCCGGACCCGTGCGCCGCGTTGACCAACCTGGACACCGTCCTCAAGGGCGAGTACCAGGGCAGTGACCCCCGTTACTGCACAGCGGCCTTCGGCGTCCTGCAGCCCCTGCCCGACGGTTCCCACGTCATCACGCTGGCCGGCGGCGGGCACCCCTCCGCCCTGGCCGTGCGCGCGGACGGTTCCGTGGAGCCGATCTCCACGGCGGGCGGCCAACTCGTCGGCATGCTGCCCGACCCGCAGTTCGTGCAGACCACCACACGGCTGTGGCCCGGTGAGAGCCTTCTGCTGTACACGGACGGCCTCACGGAAGCGCGTACCGCCGACGGCACGATGCTCGGTGAGGACGGTCTCACCCGTCATCTGACCGTCACGGCCCCTCGCACGGCACACGAACTGCTGCACTCGGTCGAGACGCTGTTGCGGAAGATGGGCGACGGCGTCAGCGACGACACCGCCTGCCTGGCCCTGTCCGTACCCGCACCTTCCACGCCCAGCCCTCAGGAGAACCGGTGATCGAGAACGAGTACCTCCTGGCAGTCACCCCGCACCAGACCCCCTCGGGACCTCTCGTCCTGGAGGTCAGGGGCGAGTTGGACCACCACACCGCCCACCTTCTGTCCCGGGCGGTCGACGACGCCCCCTTCGACGACAGCGGCGTGGTCATCGACCTGACCGGCCTGACCTACTGCGACTCCACGGGCATCACCGTGCTCATCAGCGCCTACCAGAGGTCACAGGCCACCGGCGCTCCGCTCAGCCTGGCCGGTGTCAATCCGGACCAGATGCGGGTCTTCACCGTCGTGGGACTCGACCAGGTCTTCACGTTCCACCCCAGCACCGAGGCGGCCGTCGCGTCCATGCGGAAGTGACCGGGCCACCCGCTCCGGCTCCTTCCCCGGTCGGCAGCGGACGTATCGTCAGGTCCCCCGACGGAGGGTATACTGACCGGTATACGTACGCCCGGCTGCCAGAGGGTGCGGGGGGCGCCTCGGCCGGCCGGAGCGGTGGGGGAGGGGCTGAGGACCGAAGTGCTCACACACGAGCGTACGGAACGACCGGTCCGGGAGATGGACCACGGTGATCACCTGTGCCTGGCGTTCACCGATGACGACGAGCGGCGCCGGGTCGTCACCGCCTATCTGTCCACCGGGCTCGAGCGCGGTGAGCGGGTCATGTACTTCGCCGACCGGAGCACCCCGGGGGACGTCCTCGGCTGGCTGAGCACGTCCGGGACCGATCCGGAGCCCGCGCTGAAGAGGGGCCAACTCGTGGTGACGACGGCCGACGAAAGCTATCTGGCAGCCGGTTCGTTCGACGCCGACGGCATGGTGACCGCTCTGCGGCGCGAGGTCAGGGACTCTCTGGCGGCCGGCTACACCGGGTTCCGGGTGAGCGGTGAGATGAGCTGGGCCCTGCGCCCCGTCCCCGGCGCCGACCGGCTCGGCGCGTACGAGACCGAGGTCAACACGGTGTTCGCCGGACAGAAGGCGTCCGCCGTCTGCCAGTACGACGCCCGGCTCTTCACCGCCGAACAGCTGGACGCCTTCGGCCGGTGCCATCCCGGAGCGGTCGAAGCACAGCCGCTCCACGACGACGGCGCCCTCCGGTTGATCCCGTCCTTCCGCGAAGGCCGCCGCACGCTGCGCGTGGTCGGCAGCGTGGACCACCGCACCACACAGGCGCTCGCCGCGGCTCTGCGGACGGCGCTGGCCTGGCCGGGCGACATCCGGGTGGACATGACCGACCTGGAGTTCATCGACCTCGCCGGGGTGCGGGAGCTGGCCCGGTTCGCGGGGCGGCTGGAACCGGGCCGGCGGCTGCACGTGATGGAGCTCGCGCCCCTTCTCTGCCAGGTGATCAGCATGGTCGGCTTCGACGGAACCGCGGCCCTGGTCGTCACCGCGCGGGAGGCCACCGCGTGACGGAGACGCTCCCACCGCCCTCCGGGAACGGTCGCCTCGTCCACCAAGCGCTGATCTACCGGAACGACCACGAGTTCCTCGCCACCACGGTGCCGTTCTGCCTGGAAGGGCTCGACCGGGGAGACGCCGTGCTGGCGGTGACCACGCCGGCCAACACGGGCCTGTTGCGCCGAGCCCTGGGCGGCAGAGCGTCCGAGCGGGTCGAGTTCGTCGACGCCCCCGAGTGGTACCGCACCCCCGGCCGCACATTGGGCGCCTACCACCGGTACGTCGACCGGCGTACCGCTGCCGGAGGCCGCCCGCGGGTGCGGGTCATCGGCGAGCCGGTCTGGACCGGCAGGGACGCGCTGGAGACAGCTGAATGGACCCGCTACGAGTCCGCCGTCAACGTCGCCTTCGCCGACTGCCCGGCCTGGATCGTGTGTCCGTACGACACCCGGGTGCTGCCCGGGGCCGTCGTGGACGACGCCCGCCGCACACACCCCGAGACGGCGGTGGCGACGTCCGCCCTACCCAGCGAACGGTACGAGGACCCGACCGGTGACGGCTGGCGACAGCCGCTCGCGCACCTGACCACGCAGGAGGACGCCGTCGTGCGCTTCGGAACCGATCTGTCGGTCGTGCGCGCCGAGGTCGCAGGGACCGCCGCCCGCATGGGACTGTCCGAGGACGGGACCCGGCGTCTGGTGTTCGCGGTCAACGAGGTGGCCACCAACGCCGTCCAGCACGGTGGAGGCGCCGGACACCTCGTGGTCCGTCGCGCGGGCCGGCGTGTCGTGTGCGACGTCACCAGCACGGGCAGGAACGACTCCGACTGGTACCTGGGCTACCTTCCGCCCGACCCGCAGCAACAGCAGGGCCACGGCATGTGGGTGGTACGCCAGTTGTGCGACCTGCTCGAGGTGCACACCGACGAGCACGGCACGACCGTACGCCTTCACGTCAGCCTCGTGTGAGGGATGGGACCGCGTGCCGGACGGACCGGCCGCCACAGAGCTAGCCCAGTGCGATACGCGCGGTGACGCGCTTGCCGGACGGCTCACGCCGGATGTCGACGTCCTGGCTCAACGCGGCGACGATCTCCAGACCGTGCTGCCCCACCCGGCGGGGGTCGGCGGGCCTGGGCACCGGCAGGGTGGTGTCACCGTCCCGCACGGTGACGGTCACCGTGCCGGCCGCACGTGCCAGCACCAGTTCGACGGGGTCGGACCCGTACTTGACCGCGTTGGTCATCAGCTCGCTCACCACCAGGAGGACGGCCCCCACCGCGTCCTGCGACAGCGCATGCCTCGGGTCCTTCCACGAGGTGGCGAGGTACCCGGCCGCGAAGTCGCGTGCGTCAGCGATGCGCAAGGTGTCCCGGCCGAATGTCATCGAGACCTCTCGCGGGCGCGCGTCGGCCGGTACGCGCCTGATCGACGAGCCGTTCAGTCCGGTATCGCCCATGCCGACCGTCACGTCACTCCCGCATGTCGCACGGCACGCTGACGTCTCCCGCGTGTAGGAACATCCGTCGTTCCTACGATAGTTCCGTCGCCTGACGGCTTTTCCCTGCCTCAGCCTCTGACGGGGCGCTTCCCGAGAACGTGGTCTCCGGCTCGTGAAAGTCCTTGCCGAGGAGGGGAGCGCGTCCTGCGCGATGCGCGGGCCTCCCTCCGGCCTGTGCCCCGTGCTCTCCGGTCACGCCCCTGAGCCCGGGTGGTTCCGGCCGGCTCCCGCCCTGCCCGGAGGAAGGGTTCCCCGTGTGCGTCACGAGGGGCGGGCGACCTCCCAGGCCCCCTCGATCATCCGGAAGACCTCGTCCACCGCGCCCTCCGGATCGGCCGCGTCCCGGGCCAGCGAATAGGCGTCGGTCGCGAACCTCGCGATCGCCCGGCAGGCCGTGGTGGCCGACGGCAGCCCGAGATCGTCGGCGATGGCTGTCGCCAGCGACTCCGCGTGGCGCAGCCTCATCGCCTCCTCGTACTCCCGCAGAGCGGGTGACGCGTGGATCATGCGCCAGACCGGAGCGGCGCCGTCCGCCGTGCAGTGCCGCACCAGGGCCTGGATCTCGCGGCGCAGCGCGGGGATGAGCGGCTCGTGCGGCGCCCGGTCGGTGACCGCCCGGGTGAGGCGTTGCTCGAAGTCCTGGTCCCGTTCGAAGACCAGGGCCTCCTTCGAGGCGAAGTGGGAGAAGACCGTGGTGACGGCCACGTCGGCCTCGGCGGCCACGTCGCGGATTCCCACCGCGTCGTACCCGCGTTCAAGGAAGAGCCGCAGGGCGGTGTCGGCGATCCTCTGGCGGGTCGCGGCCTTCTTGCGCTCACGGCGTCCGGTCGGCACGGTCATGCCCTGATGCTACCAGGTACAAAACTGAATCCGTTTTTAAAAGCTAACGGTTAGTGCTACGGTCGGCCGCATGAAGAAAGTGAGCTTCGCCGAGTTCGGCGGTCCGGACGTCCTGCGCCTCATGGACGCCGAGGAGCCCCACGCGGGCCCCGGCCAGGTGCGCGTCGCCGTGCGGGCGGCGGGTGTGAACCCCGTCGACTGGAGGATCCGTGAGGGCCAGTTCCAGGAGATCCGCCCGATCGAGCTGCCCGCCGGAGTCGGGCAGGACGCCTCCGGGGTGGTGGACGAGGTCGGTGAGGGGGTCGAAGGGGTCGAGATCGGTGACCATGTGTTCGGTGAAGGCTCGAGCACCTATGCCGAGTTCGCCGTGCTGTCGGCCTGGACCCGCATGCCCCCGGGGCTGACGTTCGAGGAAGCCGCCGGGTACCCCTCCGTGATGGAGACCGCGCTGCGCGTCATCCGTCAGGTCGGAGCGCGGCCCGGACGGACGCTGCTGGTCAGCGGCGCGTCCGGCGGAGTCGGATCGGCGGTGCTGCAGATCGCCCGCGACCGCGGCATCACGGTGATCGGCACGGCCGGGGCCGCGAACCAGGACTACCTGCGCGGCCTGGGCGCCGCCGCCACGACGTACGGCGAGGGGTGGGCCGAGCGGGTGCGCCGGCTCGGACGTGTCGACGCGGCTCTCGATCTGGCCGGCTCGGGCGTGCTCCGCGAGCTCGTCGAGCTGACGGGGGATCCGCAGAAGGTGGTCTCCATCGCCGATCCCGGTGCGGCGGAGCTCGGTGTCCGGTTCTCCGGCGTGGCCGGCAGCATGCCGGAAGCGCTCGCCGAGACCACCCGCCTCATCTCGCGGGGGAAGCTCCGCATCCCGGTCGAGAAGTCGTACCCCCTCGCCGAGGCCGCGGCCGCGCACATCGACAGCCAGGCCGGCCACACACGCGGACGCCGGGTCCTGACCGTCTGAAAGCCGGCCACGCGGTCGCCGTCCCGTGGCTCGATCCGGACAGTCATCGATTGCTCTCACTCGACGGCCTTTGCCGCACGGCGTGTTCGTCGCGTACGGTCCCGCCGGCGGCGCAGGCGGCCGCCCCGACCCGGGAGTGCGACGGTGGCATCACCCCCTCCTCTCCCCGGGACCTCGCGGCGTCTTGGCGAGGCCGTTCAGGAGAAGGGCAGCCGCTCGGACCTGCTGGACGCAGTGGAACTCGCCGCCGGGACGGCCCTGCCCACGTCCACGGTCCGCACCTCGCCCCAGGGGGTACACCACCGGACGGCTCCGTCAACGACCGGGTCCGTGCCTCGCACGCCGTCTCCGGCGTACTGCCGCACGGCCGGTGGCCGCCGCCCGGGGCCTGGCCGTCGGCCAGGACGCCCTGGATCCGGGAGCCGGTGACACCCGCCCCGGCGGCGTCGGACGTCTCCCTGCGCGCTTCGTCGACAAAGCCGGGGAAACCGGCGCACGCGATCCACGCGCCATGGCAGCGCTGCTGACGTCATGGGCCTGGAGCGACCCGTGATCCGCCTGTTCTCGCCCGACACGCCCATCGGCCCCAGAAGGCCACGCCCGCAAGGCCGACCCCTCACCGAGCCGGAGCGAAAGACCACTCCGCCGGACCGCTGTGCTTCCCCGCGGCACAGCGGTCCGGCCAGTGCTTCCTCCGACAAGGCGAGTTGACGCTTCGCACGGGCGCCGGGGCGCAGCACGCGAGTTTCCGGCGTGCCGGGCATCCGTACGCTGCGGGCATCGCCGCCTCGATCGGACCGGCCGGCGACGCCTGCGACAACGTCCTGCCCGGGGGAGAGCGCGATCGGCGCCTTGCCGGCTCGTCGAACGCGCGATCTCCTGGCTGCACGGCTTCCGACGGCTCCGCGTCCACTGGGAACGACCTGCCGACATCCGCGATGCCTCCCACCGACCGACGCTTTTCCGGCCCGCCCTCCTGGCGCGTTCCCGCGGGAACGCGCCAGGAGGGCGGGCCACCGGTCAGATCTCGCCGCCGTGCCGCAACTCGCGCCAGGTCGCCGGCCCGACGACCCCGTCCTCGGACAGACCGGTGGACCACTGGTAGTTCTCCACGGCCCAGGCGGTCGTGGAGCCGTACGCGCCGTCCACCACGAGAGGGGTCCCGGTGTACTGGGGGTCGGCGTTCAGGAGGCACTGGATCTCTCGGACCCGGTCCCCGGTGGCTCCCCGGGCGATCACCACGTTCCACGCCCAGCTGTAACCCGCGGTGAGTCCTTCGTAGTTGGCGCTCACCCGCCAACGGACGCTGCAGCTCGCCGCGGCCGACGTGCTTTCGCCGGCCGGCTGGGGTACCGCGGCGACGGGCCCCGAGGCCAGGGCCAGCAGCACCAGAGCGGCGGCGGCACCCGAAGCGGTTCTTTTCATGCCCATGTCCTCTGTTCCTTTTCTGCCGATGTGTGACCGGCCCGAAAAAGCCGGGCGACCGGGTTCCGCCGGTCAGACCGAGCGCAACGCACGCCAGGTGTCCGGCCCGACGACCCCGTCCGCCGCGATCCCGCCCCAGTTCGCCTGGAGAGTCCTGACAGCCCTGGTGGTCGCGCTGCCGTACTGTCCGTCGACCGCGAGTCGTGGACCGCTGTAGTAGGCGTGGTTGTTGAGCAGGCACTGGATCTCACGCACGCGGTCACCGGACGCACCCGGTCCCACCACCACGTTCCACGCCCAGCTGTAGCCCGCGGTGAACCCCGCGTAGTTGGCGGTCGTCCTCCAGTGGTAGTCGCAGGTGGCCTGCAGGGCGATGCCGGTGCGGTCCGCCTCCGGCGCGGCCGAGGCGGAGGCCGCTCCCAGGCCGACGAGCAGTGCCGCCGCCGCCCCGGCCGTGCCGGCGGCTCTCCTCCTGGTGCGTGGATCCATCCGCCGTTCCCCCTTTTTGTGTGCGGTGCGCCGTCGCACCCCTGGTGACACCGTCTCAGGACGGCATGTGGATCAACTGTTCTCCAGTCTGTGGATCTTGACCGGTACTCGGCTTGTCGCCGCAAGGGACTTGTGTGAACGTGGGGCGCGTTACCCAGCGAGCGGCCGACCACGGCTCGCGACACGGCCGAATCGGGGGAACCGAAGTGGAATTCCGTCTCTTGGGACTGGTGTGTCTTCACCGCGGCGGGCGGGTCGTGCGCGTCACCGGCGTCAAACAGCGCACGCTGCTCGCCGCGCTGCTGCTGGCTCCGGGACGTACGGCGTCGGTGCCGCGGCTGACATCGGTCCTCTGGGGCGAGGACGACCCGCCGACCTCCACCGCTCTGCTCCACCACCACATCTCTTCCCTGCGGCGACCGCTCGGCGACTCGGCCGCCGTCGACCGCGACCCCGCGGGGTATGTCATGCGGATCCGGGAAGGCACGGTCGACGCGGAGACCTTCGACGCCGAGGTCACCCTCGCCGGACGCGAACTGGAGCAGGGCGACGCCGCGCCAGCGGCCGAACGGCTGCGGCGGGCACCGGGTGCTACCGCTCGGCACTGCGCCTGTTCGACGAGCTCGACGACGCCCGTGGGCAGGCCAACACGTTCAACAGCCTGGGCATGATCACCGCACTGCGCGGCGAGACCGAGGAGGCCTCCGCGGCGTACGAGCAGGCACTTGTTCTCTACCGCAAGATCAACGACCCTTACGGCGAAGCGAACACCCTGGTCAACCTCGGTGCCCTGCTGTCCGGCCACGGCCCGCGCACCGAAGCGCGCGATCGCCTCCAGCAGGCGCTGTCGCTCTTCCAGCGCATCGGTGACCCCGGCGGACAGGCAGAGGCACAGGGCAAACTGGGGCGGCCGGCCGTGCTGGACGGACATGCCGCCGACGCGCTGCCGCACCTGACGCAGGCACTGGAGCACAGCCGCCTCATCCGGGACCAGGCACTGGAGGCCCAGGTGCTCAACGACATCGGTGAGGCCTACCGTATCCTCGGCTCCCACCGGTCGGCTGTCGCCCATCACCAAGCGGTCCTGGCCGGCGAGGGCGCCGACCAGCACGAGCGGGCGCGAGCGGAACGGGGCATCGGACTGAGCCTGCTGTCCTTCGGCGACACGGAGCCGGCCCAGGCCCGTCTTCGGCAGGCGCTGGACACCTTCGAGCAGCTGGGCGCCCCCGAGGCGGAAGAAGTACGGGCTGATCTCGACCGGTTCGAGGGCGCCCGATCCGGCGATCTCCCCTCGTTGCCGCGTCGATGAGCGATGTGCATCGCGGAGCAGGCGGCCGAGCCGTCGCGCACGTCCGGCCGCGTCCGGCTCGTCCGCGACAAGGCGCTGGAGGAGCGCACGCGGGCCCGGTACGGCGAGCAGCGCCGTGTCAGTGCCGTGCCGTAGGTTGCCGGGCGTGACGCGTTCCTGATGGCGAGGGGGATGAAGGTGCGCAGGCCGGTCGAGGGTGAAGTCCACGTCCACTACGCCCAGATATACGTCGAGAGTGATCCGGACGGGTGTGGCCCGGACCTGGCGGAATCGTTCGCCGGGCAGAGCGCCGGGCTGTGCGGGGCCGCGGTTCCCGGTGCGTTGTGGTTGTCGACCGGGCTGCACACGGGCAGTGTCGGCTTCACCGTCGAGGTGCACGACCAGGTTCCGCCACTGGATCCGGTGTGGGAGGACGTGGTGGAGGTGTCCTTCCGCCCTCTCTCGGCCGGCAGCGCTCTCGTGCAGTGGGCAGGGGAGGCCTCCTGGGATCTCGGCCTGGAGGAGACCGACTACCGGGTGCGCTACTGCGCCGCGGGCATGGACGAGGCGCACCGCCAGGACACCCGGCTGGACGACGAACCGCGACCGGAGCGCTATCTGCTGCAGTTCTGGCCCGCTCCGCCCGTACCGGACCGCGTCCTGAGGCAGACCTCGAGGACGGCCGCGTACTGGCACGACTACGCCCGCCGGCAGCCGGCCCCGCCCACACCGGCCGAACGCGCCGAAGCCGAACGCCGGGCCCGCCTCGCGCAGGAACAGGCCGAAGAAGAACGCCGGCTCGCCCACGAACGGTGGCAGTGGGGCGGACAACAGCCGAGCCGGGCCCTGCGCGAGGTCGGTGGCAACGTGCGCGGCCTGCTCGCCTTCGACCCGGACCTCGTCCACGCCATCGGCGCCGCCACGCCCGAGGCTCAGCGGGCAACAGCGCTGCTGGCCGCGCGCCGCGCCTGTGAGGCGGCCGGGCTCACCGGACTCGACTGGATCGCCGCAGGGCTCACCGCCCTGGCCGAGGGCCGCCCGCTGCCGCCGCCCCTCGACGACCCGGCCCGGGCATGGCGGGCTCTGGAGTCCGATCCGCGTGTCCCCGACAGGACCGTCGGCCGGGCCGTCCCGCCCGAGCGGCCCCCCTTCCGGCCACCCGTCCGCAGCGACGCGCACACGCCGATGCCCGAGCCCATGTCGCTCCCGCGGATCACAGGTCCCGCGGCCGCCCTGGTGAAGCCGCCGGACGGTGTCGCACCACCGGCGCCGCGGCCCGGGGGAGCGGCGCCGTACACGATGAGGGTCACGTTCGGCGAGCCGGACCCGTCCCTGCGGATGTCCCAGCCCCACATGGCCCTGCCCGCGCTGCTCGACGCCGCCGGAGCCGACCCGCTCCAGGCGGCCCTGGACGCGGTGTACGCGGCCGTGGCCGCCTACGGCGAGGACCACCGGACACTCCTGCGAGAGATCCGCTCCGCCTGCCGGAAGATGTGAGGGGAGGCCGGTCGTGGCCCCGTGCCGCCGGTCCCACGGCGGGCGGTGCGGCCCACGGTGTCCGAGCCGGCCGGAGATGAGGGCCGAGGACCGCCGGCGCCCGGAGACACGCATCCGTTCTGTGGCTTGTCCCCTGTCCGGGGTAGACGACGACCACAGCCGGATGTCGATCACCGAAGGAGACGAATGGTGGACAAGGGCAAGCAGATCACAGGTGCGGCCCGCGAGGAGCTTACGCGGGAGATGAAGAAGCAGTACGAGAACGGCCTGTCCATACGGGCCATCGCCGAGGCGCACGGACGGTCGTACGGGTTCGTCCACCAGGTGCTCACCGAGGCGGGCGTCCCTCTGCGCAGCCGAGGCGGAGACCGTTCACACCGCCGGCTCGAGAAGGCCGGGCGTTCACAGAGGTGACGACGGCCCTTCCTGCGGGGAAGCGGCTGACGCCCAGGTGCACGCCGATGTGCCCGGGCGCGCACGGATGAACGTGCCCCGCGCCGGACCGTCACGCCCCGTCCCTCCGCACCGCGTAGGCTCCGGTACCCGCCGGAACCGGTGGACCTGTTCGGTCAGTCGTCGTACGACAGGCCGTGCCCGGAGCGGAAGAGGACCTTGGTCGGGTCGTCGGCCCGCTGGACGGGCACGGGCAGCTTGCCGCGCGGCTCGACCCGGCCGGCGATCACCCGGGCGGCGGCGCGCAGTTCGACCTCGGTCCAGCAGTAGGAGACGAGCGAGGCCGGGACGTCGCCCAGGTGGGCGATGTCGTAGGGGTTGCGCACCGCGAGGTGGACGACGGGGACGCCCGTCGCGAGCAGCCGGGACACCAGGGTGCGCTGGGTGCTGGTGGCGTCGACGTTGTCGGTGGTGACCACCACCGCGTCCCGTCCCCGTGCGGCGGCCACGGCCTCGTCGATCTTCGCCGCGTCGGGTGTCCGCCCGGTGGCGAGGTGGGTAGTGCCGTAGCCCAGTTCGTCGAACGCCTCGGCCAGTTCGGGCACCGTGGTGCGGGTGGCGTCGGTCGGGAAGGCCGGGCTGGCGCCGACCACGAGCAGCTTCTTCTGCCGGCGGCGCAGCGGGAGCGCCCCGTCCTCGTTGACCAGCAGGGTGGTGGTGCGCTCGGCGATCCGGGCGGCGGCGAGCCGGTGCCTGCGGGCGCCGACGACCCGGTCGACCACCTTCGGGGAGACGTAGGGGCTGCCGCTGAGCAGGCCGACCTTGTCCTTGACCCGCAGGATGCGCAGGACCGAGGCGTCGAGCCGGTCCTCGGTGATCTCTCCGCTGCGGACGGCGGCCAGGACGCCGTTGTAGGCGATGTCGATGTCCGGCGGGAACAGCAGTTGGTCGGCGCCGGCCCTGAGGGCGAGGACGGGCACGCGGTCGTCGCCGTACTTGGTGCGCACGCCCTGCATGTTGAGGGCGTCGGTGACGATCACGCCGTCGAAGCCGAGTTCGTCGCGCAGCACGCCCTGGAGGATCGCGGGCGACAGGGTGGCCGGCTCGTTGCTGGGGTCGAGCGCGGGGACCTGGAGGTGCGCGGTCATGATCGAGTCGACACCGGCGGCGATCGCGGCCTTGAAGGGCGGGGCGTCGATGCGGTCCCACTCCTCGCGGGTGTGGGTGATCACGGGCAGTCCGGTGTGGCTGTCCTCCCCGGTGTCCCCGTGGCCCGGGAAGTGCTTGGCGCAGGCCGCGACGCCGGCCCGCTGATAACCCGACACCTGGGCGGCCACCATGCGGGACACCTCGCGGGCGTCGGCGCCGAAGGAGCGGACGTTGATGACGGGGTTGGCCGGATTGACGTTGACGTCGGCGACCGGGGCGAAGTTCTGGTGGATGCCCAGGGCGGCGAGTTCGGTACCCGATATCCGTCCGGAGGTGTGCGCGTCGGAGAGCGAGCGACCCGCGCCGAGCGCCATCGCGCCCGGCAGCTGGGTGGCGCCGCTGCCGATGCGGACGTTGACCCCGTGCTCCTGGTCGATGGAGATCAGGGACGGCACGGGGGTGGGCAGGGCGAGCGACGCCCGCTGCACACCGTTCGTCAAGTCCGCGATCTGACGGGGGTCGTGGATGTTGTTGGTCCAGCCGGAGAAGTAGATGACACCGCCGATGTGGTACTTGGCGATGAGCTCGGCCACGGTGCGGACGCCGAGTTCCCTGAGGTTGCGGTCCTGGTCGGACTGGCTGGGAGAAGTCGCGGACGCACCGTGGAAGTACGGCACGAACAGCTGGCCGATCTTCGCCTCGATGCTCATCCGGGAGATGATCCGCCCGAGGCGGTTGTCGCGCTTGTGCGCGACCGCGGGGGTGGCCGTCACGCCCACGACGCCCGTTGCGCTCGCGGCGGCCACGGTCGCGGAGGTGAGAACGGCTCGCCTGGACAGACCTCGGTCCTGCATGCGGACATGCTCCTTCCGGCCTTGCTCGTCAAGGGAGTCGAAGGAAACGCGAAGTGCTCCGAACAGCGGGAAACGTAGCGGCAGATCACGAGCGGGACAAGAGGTCTAGACAAAATGGGTTCAGGCGGGAGGGAGGCGTCCTGCCGTATGCACGAGGGCCCTGAGCTGGGCCGATACGCGAGACGCCCCGCTTTCTGCGATCCCTGGGGAGCCTGGGCTGTCCCGCGTTGGCCCGACGGTGCCGGTGAGTTCGCCTCATCGGCCGACGAGGCCCGTCCATCGGTTGCCGCCGGCATCCCGGTTGTGCCCGAGCAGTCGAGTTCGCTCCCTCTCGAGCCGGGTGAGCCTGTCGCGGATGTACTCTTTGAACGCCCGGCCGGGAAAGGCACGAGCGACGGACGCTCTTCAGCGATCCACGAGAAGCCGGCTGACCCGCCGGTCTTCCGGTCGCCCGGCGATGCCGAGGCCGTGTGGACAGGCGATGCCGGGCGTCATGGGGCAGACCCCCGACGCCGAGCGCCCCGCCGACCTGGTGAGCACGCTGATGCCGGCCCTGCCCCGGGCGACTGCCCGGCCCTGAGCGACGGCACGGACACCGACGAGGCGCTCGACACCGCGGAGGCGCCGGCGCTTTCGGCCTCGTCGGCTTCTCCGGCCTCATGCCCGACGTGGTCCTGCCGGAGAACCTCATCGGCGTTTCCCGCGTTGAGGCAGTCGACGAAGTCAGAATCCTCACCGACGCCTTCGAGTGGATCCTCGCCACGGCCCTGCCGAGCGACGACTCGCCGGCCCTGATCGCACGACCGGGAGGGAACCGCACGTGAACGGACCCGAGGCGGAGCTGTACGGCCACGACCTCCGCACCGCCGTCCGGCGCAAGCCCCCCTGCGGCGCCGGAGGGGACGACTGTGCGGAGGTCGCCGATCCGTCCGGCGGGGGCAGAACGGCATGCGACTCCATGACCCTGCGGCAGGAACCGCCGAGGTTCGCCGCCACCCGACGGGGCCCGATCACCGGAGCCCTCCGAGCAGCGCTGGAAGCACGGACGGCGTCCGTCTCAGCCCCGTCCCACCGAGACTGCGGAGTCGCGTTCCGCACCGGGTCCGGGACGGGGGCGCGCTTTTCGACACCAGCACGCCGACCGAAACGGCCGTTGCCGGGTTTGATCGGCAGGTATCCCCGATGATGGGGACCGCCCCGGACAATAGATCAAAAAACGTGGGAGGCGCGGACATGACGGTGGACGCCGGCACGCAGCAGGAGCAGGTCGCGGGGCGGGTGTGGACGGTCCGACTGGACCCCTACGGCCGCCCTTCCGCCGGCGTGGTGAAGCTCTCCTGCTCCCGCCCGGCCTGCGCCGATCAACACTTTCCCGATGGTGCCGCCGCAGGACGCAAAGCCGCGGTCGGTCACGTCAACCAGCACCTGGCCCGTATCCGCGCAGGCGGCGGCCCACGCGGCGAGGCACGGTGCGCCTGCCGCGCCGCCGACTGCGCCTGGCACGCCCCCGCCCCCGCCACGGGGCGGCGGGCGGGGGCCCGACCGGCTGCGGGGACGGTGCGGTGCGGCGGCCCGGTGGTGCTGACGGTGTACGCGGACCGTGCCGGAAGGCTGTGGCGGATCGCGGAGATGTGCGCGCGCTGCGCGGCCGCCATCGGCGACTGCCGTGTCCTGGACACCGCCCCGGCCGGAAAGGACCGGGCGGCGGGAACACCGGAGGCGGAGCAGAAGGGCGCGGACGGCACGGCGGGCAAGGGGATGGTGCCGGTCTTCTCCGATCACAGCCCTTCACCCACGGCCGGTGACCCGTCTTCCCCGGCCGCCACGCCGGCGTCGGTTCCACGAGCCCGCGCCGTCTCACCGGCCACGGCGTCCCGGCGGACGAAACGGTGGGGGAAGATCGCGCAGCGGATCGTGCCGCACGACCTCGAGCCCGACGTCCTGCGCCTCGAGCTCATCGAGCTCGGAGACGCCTTCCGCGCCTACCAGCAGTGCACCGAACCCGACCTCGCCCTCCTCGCCGAGCTCCACGACCGCAAGGCGCGCGCGTTCGCCCTGTGGGCCGACGTGAGCGGCGACGACTCACTGCGGCACGAGGCGAAACGCGCCGAGCAGGCGGCACACACCACCCGAGAGATGCACGCCAACCGCACGACGGGCGCCGGCGGGCCGATGGCGGAACGGCTGCTGACCCGGCAACAGGCAGTGCACGCCCGCACCGTGCTGGACTACGCCGCCGTCCACGCCCCGCTCCCGGAGCCCGAGGCACGTCTGGCGGTTCTCATGCTCACCCTGCGGGCCGCGAGAGCCGGCACCGCGAACGTCACCGGCCAGGACCTCGCCGGCTGGCTCCAGGCAGACGCCGAGCAGGTACTTCAAAGGCTGGTCGCAGCCGACTGGCTGCGCCTGCCCGGCACCGCGGCCGAGGTGATGGCCTCCCGGCCCGAGGACCCCGCCGCCCTCACGGTCCCCGCACTGCTCCCCGAACAGCCCCGCCCGTTCGACTTCGGCAAGACCACCCGCGCGAGGATCTCCGGCTGGGCACAGAAAGTCGTGGGCGACCGGAAGATCCGGAAGAAGAAATCGGGTGCCGCCACCCGGCTCCTGGCCCTGTGCACCGCCGCCCACACCCGCCTCGACGGACGGCTCGGCCGCCCCGAGGACGACGGGCTGTGCCTCGACCAGGTCGCCGCGTTCTGCACGCTGCCGCCCGACCAGGTCGCCGAACACGTCGAACTGCTGGTCGCCGCCGACTGGCTCACCGAAGCCGACACCGCCGGGGGGCGGCTGCGCGGACGACTCACCGAGCGGGCCCTGCCGCTCGGAGCACTGCTGTGACAGGGCGGGTGCAACGGAGCACTCCAGCGGAGCCGACGGACCGGGCAGAGTGCTCGGATGCGCGAAGCCGGCTGTCGCGGACCGCCGGTGAGGAGCGGCAAGCGCCACCTTGCACAAGGGGCCCGGGACAACGCCACCGGCTCCGTGGCGCCCCTTCCGGAGCCGTCGGCCGGATCGGCTTGCGCCGGCCGTCCGGCGTCAGGCCCCGCGGACGACACTCGCCCCGAGCCGCTCCACCTTCCCCGACCTCGCTCCGGGAAGCCGCCCCGATCAACCGGGATCACTCGACGTGGCGAAGTGCTCCTGGCCGGGCACCGGCAGCACCTGTTGCACGGAGACTTCTGCATTTCCCGGCCGGTTCCCGCGTGATGAGGGCCCGGTAGCGGGCAGTCGGTTACTACCGGCCGGCCCGGGTCCGGTGCGAGTCGTCCACCGACTTCACCGACGCCTTCGCCCTGCACCGTCTCGCCCAGATGATCGGAGCCGCAGCATGAACACCGTCACCGTTCTCCCGCTGTCCAGCGTCACCGACGAGATCGGCCCCCGCCGGCCGGGCGCGATCTACCAGAACGTCGACGGTCGTTTCGAAGTCCTGGAGCTGGTCACCGACCCGGCCGAGGCCGCGCGGCTCCTGCACCGCGCAGGCGCCCGTTGGGCGGTCGTCGTCCGCGACACCCTGCGCCTCGACGGCCGGCCCTTCGCGGTCGGCTCGGTGTGGACGGACAGTGACCACCTGGTCCGTCCCGCCGGGACGGCCTACAGGGCGGCCGCCTGACGGTGTCCGCGGACCCGTCCGAGTGACCCCGGCAGGATTCCCGTGAGGCTCGGGTGTGCCACCGTGCACCTGTGACGACCCGTCACGGGTGGCGTCGGCGCACGGCCGTGACCGCGGGCGGCCGTCGGCGGCTGCGGCGGTGCGCGCCGAGCCGAGAGGAACGACCGCACCGCCGTGGCCTCACAGCCCGGGCCGGACGGTTCCCTGAAGGTCCGCACCGGTGTGCCCGAACTGTGCGGTCCGAGCCGCTGGAGGACAATTACGTCGACAGCACCCCCGGGCACTCGGCAGAGTGGGCCCGTGACGAGCAGTGAACTGTGGACCCGCGCGACCGCTGACCGCTACGACGCCGAGGAGACCGAGATGTCCTCGGCTGCCGTTCTCGGGCCGACTCTCGACTTCCTCGCCGAGCTCGCCGGGACCGGCCGGGCCCTGGAGTTCGCCATCGGAACCGGACGGGTGGGCGTCCCGCTCCGGGAACGCGGCGTGCCGGTGGTGGGCATCGAACTGTCCGAGCACATGGCAGCGGTTCTGCGCCGCAAGACCGACGAGAACACACTTCCGGTGACCATCGGGGACATGGCCACCACCGTGGTCCCCGGCGAGTTCGCCCTGGTCTATCTCGTCTACAACACCATCACGAACCTGCTCACGCAGGACGAGCAGGTCGAGTGCTTCCGCAACGCCGCACGTCATCTGGAGCCCGGCGGCCGATTCGTCGTCGAGCTGGGCGTGCCGCCGCTGCGGTTCCTGCCGCCCGGCCAGGTCGCGGTACCGTTCGACGTCTCCGAGCGGCACCTCGGCTTCGACACCTTCGACCTGGTGGAGCAGATCCTCGTCTCGCACCACTTCACCCGCGACGGCGACGACGGCCGCTACCGTCGCGGCAGCTCCCGGCACCGGTACGCCTGGCCGGCAGAGCTCGACCTGATGGCACGGATCGCTGGGCTCGAGCTGGAACGCCGCGTCGCGGACTGGGACGGGACGCCGTTCGCCCAGGACTCCGCGAAGCACATCTCCGTGTGGCGCAAACCGGTCTGAGACCGGCCACCGAGCCGTCGACGTAAGCCGCACTCGTCCTGGAACTCCCTTCGGGAGTCCGGGAGCCGGGCACGGCTCCGGACCCGGCGCCCGGTCGTGCCCGCCCCGCACCGGCGGTACCGCTCGAAGCAGCGGGAACAGCTGGACGTCGTCGTCGCGGTCGCCGTCCTGCGCCGCGGGATCACCGCGCCCGGGCGACCGCCCGCCGGGCACGCAGTCCTTGACCCGCTCGGCCCGGTGGCCGGAAGAACAGCCGGAAGCCGGCTGATCACGTAGCCCACCGCACCCCTGCGGGCGTGCAGAACCGTGAGCACCGGCTTCCCACAGGAGAAGAAGGGCGCGCTCTCGGCCGGAGTCCGGCGGCGGTGCTCGGGCGGCCGGTTCCCGTCGGGCGGTCGGAGCCCGTCCGACGGATCACGTGACGACCAGGCCGCGGTGCCGGAACGCGTGACCGACGCGCCCGAGGACGCGGAGGCGATGCGCGAGCCCTTCCGGGGCGAACGGGGCCGGTGACGTCCGCCCGATCCCGCACGTGACGTCAGACGCCGGACGTGTCGCCTGCCATCTCCGCCAGGACGGTGCGCCAGTCCTCGCCCGGTCGCTCCCGCAGGGACGGAGCCAGCCGATCGGCCCGGTACCGCCAGTGGTGGTCGAGGTCCGGATGCACGTCGTCCGTCTCACGGATCGCCCCGACGACACCGTTCCCGGTTCCCGCGCTGTCGGGGTGCAGCAGCTCGGCCAGCCGTGCCGTGAGGTCGTGCCAGGACACATGGCCGCCGACGGCGTTCGCCACCCCCTGCACGGGCGCGTCGAGGCACGAGGTCACGGCCCGCGCCAGGGCGGCCGCGTGCACCCAGGGCGCTCCGTACCAGGCGTGACCGCGGGCCCCCGGCCTCGGCAGACCGACCGGCCGCCCCTCCCTCACGGCTTGGTAGAGCACCCCGGTGGCACCCCAACGCAGCTGGTCGCGCAGCCGCTCGTGCGGGCCCCACACCAGGGGGGAGCGTACGGCGCTCGCGCCGCCCCGCCCCCCGGCGCCGGCCGCGTCCAGCAGCATCCGCTCGCAGTCCAGCTTGGCCCGGCCGTACGGGCTCAGCGGCTGTCGTGAGGGCGCCCCCTCCGCCACGAGGTCCTCGGCGGGATGCCCGTAGGCGTCGACGCTGCTGACGAAGACGAACGGACCGCGCCGCCAGGTTTCCACCATCGCTCTCATGGCCGCCACGTCCACCTCGGGACGGACGAAGGTGCACGCGGCGTGGATCACCGCGTCGGCGCTCGCCACCGCCGCGCGCAGATCGTCCAGGTCGGCGAGGTCGCCCTCGACGACGTCCACCCCCTCCACGTCGATCAGGTGCGCGGACTCGGGTCGGGCCAGGGCGCGCACGGGACGCCCCTGCGCGGCCAGTTCCCGCAGGACGAAGGCACCGACGCCACCGGTCGCGCCGGTGACCAGGACCGTCCCCCGGCGCGTGCCCCGGGGACGTGCCGGGCGGGTGGGCGCGGCCGCGGCGGTGGCCCGCTGCGCGGCCCGTCCCTCCAGCAGGGCGGTGAGAGCCCGGGGGGTACGGGCCTGGAGGATGTCCAGGCCCGTCAACGGAAGCTTCAGCGCGCCCCGCAGCCGCTCGGCGAGCCTGACCGCGACCAGCGAGTGGCCGCCGAGGTCGAAGAAGTCGTCGTCGGGCCCCGGCGCCGGGTGGTCCAGCAGGGTCGCGAACGCCTCCGTCACGGCCTTCCCGAGCGGACTCGCCGGGGCGGGGACGGGCGGCAGGCCCGGCAGCCGTGACGTGTCGGTCGCGCCCTGGGCCGTACGCGGCACGGCGTCCAGCAGGGTCACGGCCACGGGCACCGACTCCGGGGGGAGCGACGCCCGCAGGGCGGCCCGCAGGTCGGCCCGCGAGGGGCCCGAGACACCGCGCAGTACGGCGTACGCCAGTGGCGGTCCGCCGTCCGGTTCGACGACGACGGCCTCCGCCACCCGCGGGTGCGCGAGCAGCAGAGTCTCCGCCGGATGCACGCCCCCGACGGGAGGGCGGTCGCCCTCGGCCGGCCGGCCCGCGCCCCGCGCCGGGGCGGGGGACGGGGCATGGACCCGCACGGGGAGCCGGGACAGCCGCACCCCGGGGTCGGAGGCGACCGTGGTGAGCAGCGCGGCGAAGCCGTCGGCCAGCGAGGCGGCCGTGGCCTCGTCCAGCACGGCGCGGCCGTACTGGACGAGCGCGGCAGGAGCGTCCGTGTCGAGCAGACCGAACGACAGGTCGAACTTGGCCTCGCCGACACCGACGTCCACGTGTTCGCCCCGGGTGCCGGGCAGCCGCAGCACCGTGGGCTCCGCCACGACATCGCTGGTCACCCGCACCAGTGCCGTTCCGTCGGCGGCACGGGCGGCGGCGCCGAGGCGCTCCACGACGAGGTCGAAGGGCACGTCACGGTGGCGCTGGGCCTCCAGCAGAGCGTCCCGCACCCGCTCCACCAGGACGGTGAAGGCCGGGTCGCCGGATGTGTCGACGCGCACCGGGAGGGTGTTGACGCACAGGCCGACCAGCCCGCGCATGTCCGCCCCCCTGCGATGGGTGCTCGCCACGCCGATGAGCAGGTCGTCCTCACCGGTGAAGCGGTGCAGGGCGGCGAAGGCCGCGGCGAGGACCGTGGTGAACAGGGTGGCCCGGCACGACGCGCCGAGCACCCGCAGGTCCTCCGGCAGCCGGGATGCGAGCGGCACGGTGCGGACGCCGGCGGGCCGGACGCCGGAGTCGGCGGGCGGGCGCACGGGGCGGGGCAGCGGAGGTGGCGCGGCTCCGTCGAGGAGGTCGGCCCAGTGGCGCAGCCCTTCCTCGAACCGGTCGGCCGCCGTGTGTTCACGGCGCGCGAAGTCCGCGTAGCGGAGCGGTCGCGCGGCCGGCCGCGGATGCGCGGCGCGGGTGGCGTCCGTGGGACGGCCGGTGGCGGTCGCGTAGAGTCCGGCCACCTCCCGGGCGATGATCTCCAGCGAGGCGCCGTCGACCGCGATGTGGTGGAACGTCAGCAGGACCGTGTGGTCCTCCGTGCCGTGCCGCAGCACCAGGACCCGTGGCAGGGGCCCGGCGGACAGGTCGAACGGTCGGCGGGCCTCCTCGACCAGCAGGCCGTGGGCATGCTCCGGGACCGTCTCCACGACACGCACGTCGAGCGCTCGCGGCGCCGGGAGAACCTCCTGGAAGGGCTCGCCGTCCCGTTGCCCGTACCGCGTGCGCAGGATCTCGTGGCGGTGCACGAGGGTCGTCAGCGCGGTCCCCAGCGCGTCGAGATCCAGTGGACCGCGCAGCCGGGTGGCGAAGGGCACGCTGTAGGAGGCCCCGCCGTGGCCGAGCCGGTCCATGAGCCACATACGGCGCTGGGAGTGGGACAGCGGTGCGGGACCCCGGTGGTCGTCTCCGGCGGCACCGGCGGCTCCGGAGGACTCACCGGGGCGGCCCGCGGCGCGTTCGCGCGCCCGGCGCAGCAGTTCCTCCTGAAGGGCCACGGCCGTGGTCCCCCGGGTCTCAGCGGCCATCGTGGTGCTCCTCGGCGCCGGGGCGCAGATCGTCGTGGGCGGCGAGCAGGGCCTGCTCGACCAGGGCGGCCTGGGCGGCCACCGTGGGGGCGGCGAAGAAGTCGGCGAGCGCCATGTCGACGCCGAGTTCCTCACGCAGGTCGTCGGTGACGGCCAGGGCGAGCAGCGAGTGCCCGCCCTGGCCGAGGAAGTCGGCGTCGGGCCGGGTGATCTCGCGGCCCAGGGCACGGCTCCATATCCCGGCGACCGCCTGCTCCAGGGGCGTCAGGGGCGCGGCCGGGACGACCGCTCCCTCCTCCCCGCCGAGGTCGGCGAGGGCGCGGCGGTCGACCTTTCCGGACGGGGTCAGCGGAAGGCCGCCGACGATCTTCACCTCGTCGGGGACGAGGTGGGCGGGCAGCACCGCGGCGAGGCGGTCGCGCAGCGCGCCGGGCCGGGGCGCGGGGCCGGGCGCCGCCACGACGAACGCGACGAGGCGGGCGTCGTCCGGGCCGGGCCGGTGCACGGTGACGGCCGCGTCGTCCACGTCGGGCTGCCGGCGCAGGGCGTGCTCGACCTCTCCCGGCTCGATGCGGAAGCCGCGCACCTTCACCTGGTCGTCGGTCCGCCCGTGGAAGTCCAGGAGGCCGTCCGGTCGGACGGAGACGAGGTCGCCGGTACGGTACAGACGTCCCAGCTCCGGATGGTCGACGAAGCGTTCGGCGGTCAGGTCGGGACGCCCGGCGTACCCGTGCGCCAATCGGCTGCCGCCGACCCACAGCTCACCTCGCGCACCGTCCGCGACGGGCCTGCCGCCGTCGTCCAGGACGTGTACGGTCGCACCCGCGACGGGCCGGCCGATCGGCACCGGGCCCTCGCGGTCCGCGCCGGTGACCCGGTGCGCCGTGGCGAACGTGGTGGTCTCCGTGGGTCCGTATCCGTTGACCAGCTCCAGCCACGGGAACGCCTCCAGCACCTGCCCGGCGTGCTGGGCGGACAGTGCCTCCCCGCCCACCACGACCGCGCGGAGCACCGAGAACATCCGGGACCGCCGGGCGGCGAGCCGGTGGAAGAGCGCCGTCGTGAGGAACGCGACGGTGACGCCGTGACGCTCCACGTGCCGGGCCAGGTCCTCGAGCGAGGGCCGGTCGACGGTGCAGACCACCACGGCGGCCCCGTTGGCGAGGGCCCCCCACACCTCGAACGTCGACGCGTCGAAGGTCATGGGGGAGTGGAAGAGCACCCGGTCCCGGGGGGTGAGGGTGACGTAGGCGGGATCGGACAGCAGTTCGGCCGCGGCCCGGTGCGGTACCGACACGCCCTTGGGACGTCCGGTCGAGCCGGAGGTGAACATGATGAACGCCGCGGCGTCGGAACCGAACTCGGGCACGGGCGCGAAGGAGTCCGGCAGAGACGCCTCCTCCGGCAGTGCGAGGACCGCACCGGTGGGGGCCGCCGCATCGAGGAGCTTGCCCTCGCCGACGGTCAGCGTGACTCCCGCGTCGGCGGCCATCGCCTCGGAACGGGGACGCGGATGCGCCGGGTCGAGCGGTACGCAGGTGGCGCCGGCCCACCACAGGGCGAGCTGCGCGACGACGGTGCGCGCCGAGCGGTGCATCAGCAGCGCCACGTGGTCGCCCGGCCGGACACCGTGCACGCGCAGGTGGGCGGCGAGAGCCCGGGCCGAGGAGACGAGCCGGGCGTAGGTGAGGGCGGTGTCGCCCTCGACCACGGCGAGGGCGTCCGGCGTACGTCCGGCGTGCCACGCCACGAGGGCGGGCAGCCCGGAGGAGGGCGCGGGCCTGGAGCCGTCGGAGGCGGTCCGCACGTGTCGGGAGGGCATGGGTCCTTCTCCAGGGGCGGTGTGGGCGAGGGTGGTCATCTCAGGCTCCCGCCCCTCGCACGGCCTCGCGGCGGCGGTCGACGAGGGCGGCGACGGCGCGCAGGTCCGGCTGGCGCAGGAACTCCGGCGCACGCAGGCGGACGCCGCTCCGTTGCTCGATGACGGTCAGCAGGCGGGCGGCGACGATCGATGTGCCGCCGATCATCGTGAAGTCGTCGGTCAGCACCGTCTCGGGCCTGGCGAGGAGATCGCGTACGGCCTCCAGGACGATCCGCTCGCCCGGTGTGGCGCCGTCCGGCACGTCGGTGCGGCCGCCGGCGTCCGGGGCGGCCGCCTCACGCGTCAGCCCGGCCCGGTCGACCTTGCCGTTGGCGTCCAGCGGGAAGGCGTCGACGATCCGCACGGCCGAAGGCACGGCCTGCTCGGGAAGCCACGCCCGCGCCGCCGCCAGCAGCGCCTGCCCGGAGACGGAGGCACCGGGCGCGAGGCGGACGTACGCGACCAGGCGGGCGGCGCCGTCGGGGCCGTGGGGCGCGGTGACCACGGCGCCGAGTACGGCCGGGTCCTTCTCCAGCGCTGCCTCGACCTCGGCGGGCTCGATCCGTACACCGCTGATCTTCACCTGGTTGTCGAGACGGCCGAGGAACTCCAGCATCCCGTCCCGCCGCATCCGCACCCGGTCGCCGGTGCTGTAGAGCCGGTCCACTCCCGGAAGATCCACACCGGGTGCGGGGGCGGTGAAGCGGCGCGCGGTCAGCTCGGGGTCCACGTACCCCAGCGCCAGGCCACTGCCGCCGATGCGGAGTTCACCCTCCTCGCCCCGCGCCACGGGGCGGCCGTCGGGGCCGGTGACGACGACCGTCACGCCGGGGACGGGGGCACCGATCGGCGGCGCCCCGGAACCTTCCGACCCGGCGTCCGCGGCGCGCATGGCGTACGTGGTGGTGACGACGGTGGCTTCCGCGGGACCGTAGGCGTTGTGGACGGTCGCGGTCACGTCGGCGCCCGGGCGGCGGCGCATCCGGTCGCCGCCGACGACGAGATGGCGCAGCGCCAGGCCGTGCGGCCAGGGCTGCTCCAGCAGCGGTTCGATCATGGGGGTGGCGGCCACCCCCACGGACACGGCGGCCTCGCGCCACCAGGAGGTGAGCGTCCCGGTGTCCCAGCGGACGTCGTCGGGCGCGGGCACGAGCGCCGCGCCCGACGTCAGTCCCGCCCACAGCTCCAGCAGGTGAGGGTCGAACGCGACGCCGATGAGCAGGGACTGCCGGTCGCCGGGCGCGAGACCGGTCTCGGCGCGGTACCAGTCGAGCAGTGTGCCGAGGGCCGGCTCGGCGACGACGACGGCCTTGGGACGGCCGGTGGAACCGGACGTCAGCACCGCGTAGAACGCCTCGCGAGGCGCGCGGAGCGCACCGGGACGGGACGGGGCGAACGCCGCCACCACCGTTCCGGCCGCGTTGACCCCGCCGTCCGGCAGGGCCAGGGAAGTGTGCTCGGCCGCCCCGTGCCGGGCGGGGAGCACGGCGGGGGCACCGATCAGGCAGGCGACGTCCAGGTCCTCGGTGACGGCGGCGACGCGCCGCTCACCGGGGCGCGGCCCCAACGGCAGGTACACCGCGCCCAGCCTGGCGATCGCCACGGCCGTCACGACGAGTGCGGCGGAGCGGTCCAGGCAGACACCGACGAGGTCACCCGCCCCGACCCGGTCGCGCAGCGCGGCCACGGTCTCGTCGGCGGCGTCGTCGATCTGCCGGTACGTCCAGGTGCGGCCGCCGTCGATCACGGCGGGAGCGTCCGGGGTGCGGCGTGCCCAGTCCTCGAACAGGGCGAGCATCCCGGTCGTGACGTTCTCCCGGGGCGCGGGGCCGTGCGCGACGCTGAGCGCGTCGTCGCCCGGGGAGGCCGGGGCAGGGACCGCGGGCCGGGGGTCGGGGGAGGTGGTCGGGCGGGTCATCAGGACTCCGTGGAGGGGGTGGTGGCGGAAGGGGCGGCGAGCGCGCCGGCCTGGTCGGCGAGCACCGGGTGGCGGAAGAACAGCCGCATCGGCGGGCGGTGGCCGAGCCGGGGCTCCAGCCAGGCCGCCAGTTGCGCGGCGCGCAGCGAGTGGCCGCCGGCCCGGAAGAAGTCGGTGCACTCGTCGAAGTCGTCGTGCCCCAGCACCGCGCGCCAGCCGTCGGTGAGCAGCGCGGTCACCGGGTCGGCCGGAACCCTCCCGGTGCGGCCCCCGCCCCGCGGGGCCTCGTCCCGGGAACGCGCCGCACCGCCGGGACCGGACTCGCCGGCCGCGCCGAGCTCCGCGGCCCTGCGGGCGAGTGCCCCGCGGTCCGGCTTGCCGCCGGCCAGCGCGGGCATCGTGTCCAGGCGTACCCACCGCTCCGGTACCAGGGCGGCCGGCAGCCGCAGCCCGAGCCGCGTGCGCAGCGCCCGCTCGTCCCACGCGTCACCCTCGCCGGGGCCCTCCACGAAGCCGACCAGCCGGGGTCCGCCGACGGTCTCGCGGTCCAGCACGACGGCACAGGACCGACCGCCCAGCGCGGCCGAAGCGGCCGCTTCGATCTCCTCCAGTTCGATCCGGTACCCGCGCAGCTTGATCTGGTTGTCCCGGCGGCCGAGGAAGTAGAGCGCCCCGTCCAGACCCCGGTAGCCCAGGTCACCCGTCAGGTAGACCCGTTCACCGCCGAGCGCGTCGAGACGCGTGAACCGGGCGGCCGTGGTCTTCGGATCGCCCACGTACCCCTCGGCGAGCCCGGCCCCGGCGATCGCCAACTCGCCCACCGCGCCGTCCGGCAGGGGACGGTGGTGCTCGTCCAGGACGTGGACGCGTTCGCCGGGCAGCTCGGTCCCGAGCGGAACCTCCGCCCCGTCGGCCAGGGTCTCCGGCGCGATGCGGTGGACGGTGGTGGTGACGGCCGCTTCGGTGACGCCGTAGGCGTTGAGCACCGTCGCGTCGGTGTCCGCCAGGAAGGAGCGCAGCGCGTCGGCCGGAAGGCGTTCGCCGCCGAGCACGAGCAGGCGCGGCGTCCAGCGGCCGTCACGCAGGGCGGGCCGCAACTCCTCCCGCACGGCGAGGAAGTAGCTGGTGGGCAGGTTGGCCACGGTGACGCGCGCGTCGGCCAGCAGCTCGGTCAGCTCGGTGCCGGCCGGCACCTCGTGCCCGGGGACGACGAGGCACGCCCCCGCGTACAGGGAGGGCAGCACCTCCTCCAGGGCCACGTCGAACACCGGCTGGGCGAACAGCAGGACCCGGTCGTCGTGCCGCAGCCCGAACCGCCCGGCCACCCCGGTCAGATGGTTCTCGAGTGCCGCGCGCCCGACGGCTACGGCCTTGGGGACGCCGGTCGACCCGGAGGTGTGAATGACGTACGCGGCGCCCGGCACCACGGGCGCCGCGTGCGCCTTCGGCATCCGCGGCGCGTCCACCGCGGCGGTCGGCAGACCGTCGGGCACCGTGACGGGGTGGCCGGCCGAGGTGAGGACGAGGGCCGGGGCCAGACGGCTCAGCAGCAGTTCCAGACGGGCGGGCGGATCCGACGGCGACAGCGGGCAGTGGACCGCCCCGGTGCGCAGGCAGGCGAGCAGCACCACGACCGCGTCGGCGCCGCGCGGCAGTACGGACGCCACCGGCTGGCCGGCCCGCACCCCGGCGGCCAGCAGGCGTTCCGCGAGGGCGGTGACCCGGGCGTCGAGGTCGCCGTAGGTCAGGCGGCGGGCGCCGATGAGCAGGGCGGGCGCGGACGCGTCGTGGGCGCTGAGGGGATCGAGCGGGTCCGCGTCCGGGCCGGGGGCGTCGGCGCCCCCGGACGCCGCCTGCCCGCGGACGACCGCGGCGGGGCCCTGCCCGTCGGCGGACCCGGGCGGCGCCAGGTCCGCCAGGGCGGTGCCCGGGGCGTCGAGGTAGGCCCGCAGCAGGTCCAGGAACCGGCCGGCGAGCAGTTCGGCCACGTCCTCGCCGAACATGTCGGCGTCGTAGTCCCAGACCAGGGTCATTCCGGCGCCGCCGTGCCGGGGACCGACCCCGCGCCGGTCGTCCGGCAGCAGCACCACGTCCAGGTCGAACCTGGTGGTGCCCGTGTTGAACCCCTCGAACAACGTGATGTCCAGACCGGGCGCGTCGACCTCCGGCAGTTCGGCGTCATGGGCGCTGAACATCACGTCGAACAGGGGGTTGTCCGCGCCCGAGGTGCGCAGGCCGAGCGCGTGGGTCAGCTCCTGGACCGGCACGTCCTGATGCGGCAGCGCGCGGATGAGGACGTCGGTCACCTCGTCCATCGTCTCCTCGGCCGGGGCGGCCGGGTCCAGCCGCAGCGGCAGGGGGATGGTGTTGACGAACATGCCGACGGTCTTCTCGTGCCCGCGGGGCCGGTTGCCCACCGCGGTGCCGACGACCAGGTGCGCACGGCCGCTGTGGCGCCGCAGCAGTTCGGCGAACAGGCTGAGCAGGGTGGAGAACGGGGTCAGACCGCGCAGCCGCGCGTGGTCGCGCAGGCGCTCCGCCAGGTCCGCGCCGATCGACTGCCGCAGTTGACCACCGTGGTGGCGGCGCCCCGCGCCGGGACGGGAGAGACCCGGCAGCGGCATGTCGTAGGGGAGTCCGCGCAGTTCGGCGGTCCAGAAGTCCAGACCGGGGTGGCGCGCCCCGGTCTCCCGGCCGCGGGCTTGCGCCTCGACGTGATCGGCGTAGGAGGGCGCGGGCGGCAGTACGACCGGCTCACCCAGGACGTGGCTCCGGTAGACGGTGAACACGTCGTCGAGCAGGATCGCGAACGAGTGTCCGTCGTGGATCAGATGGTGCTCGACGTGGATGAGCCGGTGGTGCTCGTCCCCGAGCCGCACCAGTGTCCAGCGCAGCAGCGGCGCCTCGTAGGTGTCGAGCGGGGTCTCCGCCTCGGTGCGCAGCAGCTCCCGGAACGCGGCCTCCGGGTCGGCGCTCGCGCTCAGGTCGACCGTCCGCAGCCGGGGCGCGCACGTCCGGGCGACCCGCTGGCCGGGTACGGCGCCGGTGACGGCGACCAGTTCCAGGCGAAGACCGGCGTGCCGGTCGAGCGTGGCGGCGAGGCCGCGGCGGAGGGCGTCCGTGTGGAGCGGTCCCCACAGGTCGAGTGCCGCGGTGAAGTTGTAGGCGCGGCTGCCCGGCTGCACCTGTTCGTGCAGCCAGACGATCTCCTGCGAGGAGGAGAGCGGAAGCATGGGCGATCCCTGGGGTCGTCGGGTCGGGTGAGGGCCGACCGGGCACGGTCGTACCCGGTGGCGGTGCGGGAGCCGGCCGCGGATCGCGCGGACGGGTTCCGTCGGGGGAGGAGGGGACGGAAGGCGGCGTAAGGGCGGTACGGGTGGTGGTCAGCCGAGGAGCGGTGGCGTCGGCTCCTTCGCGCGGAGTGCTTCGGTGAGCGCGTCGAAGGCGTCGAGGGCGGTGCGATCGGCCGTCACGGCGCGGTCCCACACCATGCGCAGGTGCAGTTCGCCGTCTCCGTGGGTGATGGAGACGGCGAACGGTCCGCGTACGGGCCTGCCGTCGACGTGGACCTCCCGGCCCTCGACGCCGGCCAGGCGGAGCGAGGGGCGTTGTGCGACGTCGTCGACGGTCAGCAGCCCGTCGAGGCGGCCGGACCAGCCGGATCCGGCCTCCCGGGCCGCGCGCACGACCGCGTCGAAGGGCACGTCGGCCCGGTCCAGATCCTCCCACCAGGCATCGGCGGTGGCTTCGGCGCCGGTCGGCGCCGGCCCCGTCGCGGCCGGGAAGACCACCGTGTTGAGGAAGCAGCCGAGCACCCCCTCCGCGCCGGGTGGGCGGCCGCCCCACGGATAGCCGAGCGGTACCGTGTGGCCCGGACCGTACAGGGCGCGTACGGCGGATCGGCAGGCGTTCAGCAGGTCGGGGAAGGACGTCCCGGCGGCGGACGCGGGCAGCAGCACCGAAGCCGAACCGGTCGGCGGTGTCCCGTCCGCGGGAAGGGCGCGTGGTGCGGCGGGAGCACGGTCGCGGACGGCCCGCAGCCGTTCGCCCCAGTAGGCCAGTGCCTCGGGTGACTCCGCACGCTCCTCGGCGTCCAACTGGAGCAGTACGGCCTCGCGGTAGGCGGCCAGCTCGCCGGCGGTCTCCCCGTCCGCCGGCGGCCGCGCTCGCGGCCCTTCGGCGTAGGCGGCGCCGAGTTCCTCGACGATCCGGGCCAGTGTCCGCCCGTCGCACGCCGCGTGGTCGAGGACGACCGCCAGCACCTCCGGCGCTTCGCCGCCGTACGGGGAGGACGCGTGGTCCCGGTCACCGTCCGTCGTGTCGTCGGTGAGGAACAACCGCATGGGCGGGCCGTCGGGCGCCCACGCGCCCAGCGTCCGACGCAGAGCCGTGCCGGCGTCCTCGCCGGGCGCCCGGGGCACGTGCACGACCGGGACCTCCGGCTCCTCCATGCGCAGCACGGGGGTGCCGCGCACCACGGCGGGACGGCCGCGGAGCACGGGGTGCAGCGAGGCGAGACGCTGCGCCGCGGCGGCGAGGCGCGACGGATCCACCGTGCCGCGTGGGAAGGCGAAGAACATCGGGACGAGGTCCGGTCGCCCGGTGGGATCCAGCGCGCGCACCAGTGCGAAGCGGCGCTGGGCCCCGGTCACGGGCAGCAGGGCAGGGGCCCCGAGGCCTGTGGTGAGTCCCCGATAGCGAGCCAGGTACTGGCCTGTGATGCTGGGCACGTGATCCTCTCCGTCGTCGGCCGCGGTGTCGTTCAGGGCGTTCCCGGAAGGCCGGGTCAGCCGGGTGACGTCGTCCTGTCACGCTTGTCGGTCCCGGTCCCGGTCCCGGTCCCGGTCCCGGTCCCGGTGACGGTGGCGCCGGCCGTGTCGGTGTCCGGGGCGGCGGGGTGCACGGCATCGGGGCCGGTGGGCAGGTCGCGCATCCCGCGCAGCGCGGAGAACAGCAACGGCAGCGGTACGGCGAGGAAACCGGCCGCGCAGCACAGCAGGGCGGTACGGGCGCCGAAGCCGTCGGCGAGCGCCCCGCCGGCCAGCGCGCCGAGCGGCAGCGTGCCCCACATCAGGAAGCGCAGGGTGGCGTTCATCCGGCCCAGCAGGTGCGGTGGGCACAGGACCTGGCGGAAGCTCACCTGGGCGACGTTGTAGACCACGGCGCCGAAGAAGACGACTCCCGAACCGAGCGCGAACAGAGCGGCGCCCCCCACCCGCTCCGACAGCGGCCACAGCAACGCGAACGGTCCTGTGACCAGGGGGGAGAGCCAGATGATCCGGGCTTGTCCCCACCTGGCGGCGAGCGCACCCGCGACCAGCGCGCCCACCAGTCCGCCGACGGCCGCGGCGGACAGCACAAGACCGACCGCTCCGGGGCCGAGGCCCAGGACACGGACCAGGAACACCGTCTGAGTGGCCATCAGCAGCGCGGTGAAGAAGTTGCCGAGCCCGGTGGCGGCGGCGATCACCCGCAACAGCGGCCGGCCCAGCACGAAGCGCAGCCCCTCGCCGATGTCCGCGCGCAGCGACGCACCGGGAACGGGTTCGGGACGGGGCTCCGATCGCTCGATCCGCCGCAGGCAGAACGCGGAGAGGGCGTAACCGACGGCGTCGGCGACGACGGCCAGGTGGGCGCCGAGGAGCTGGACCAGGCCGCCGCCGAGCCCGGGACCCGTCACCTGCGCGGACGACCGTACGGTCTCCAGTGCCCCGTTGCCCTTGACCAGCTGGTCCCGTGGCAGGAGATGGGGCAGGAAACTCTGGTGGGCCACGTCGAAGAAGACGGTGGCGACGCCGGTGACGAAAGCGACGGCGTACAGCTGGGCCATCGTCAGGACGCCGGCCACGCCCGCCACGGGGACGCTCGCCATGGCCACGGCCCGTACGACATCCGCCCGGATCATCAGCGGCACCTTGCGCATGCGGTCGACCCATGCGCCGGCGGGCAGCCCGATCACCAGGAACGCGGCGGTCTCGGCGGCCGTGAGCAGCCCGACCTGGAAAGCGGGCGCGTCGAGTTCGAGCACGGCCACGAGCGGCAGGGCCACCAGAGTGACGTGGGCGCCGAACTGCGCGGCTGCCGCTCCGGCGAGCAGCAACCTGAAGTCGCGCATGCGCAGGGGGCCGTTGGCCGCGGCGCGGAATGTGACGGGCATGTGAACGACCTTCAGTGAACGGTCGATCGAGAGTCAAAAAGAGATGGACTCTTTTGGTCATTTCTTCTGGCGTTCCTGCGCCATATCAGCAAAATTTTCAGCAGATCGCAGTGTCCGTCGGATGAATCGCCGATGGCATGCCGAGCTCACGGGGGCGGACGGCTCCGATCCGTCGGGTGGCGGCACCGGTCGGTGCGCCCCCCGACGCCTCGGGTGACCGTCCTGTCCGGAAACGATCACCTGCTCGGGGCGTGCGGTCGGAAATGATCATTCCGACTGGTATGGCGTCGACGGCGCGGACGAGGAGCCGCGGTCGCACACGACGGAGCGGAGGACGAGCGGACCGTGGCCGGTGCGGTGACGGAGGAACGTGCCGACGCCGGCGGAACCGGAGGAGCCGGACCGGACGGCGGCCTCCTCGGCACCCGCCCCCTCCGCCCACGGCGACGAGGGCAACCTGAAGACGGTCCCCTCGCCCGTCCCGATGGGCAGACCACGACCACGACGCCGACGCGCTGTCCACGAGAACCCCCTGCCCGGGCGGAGCGACGCGCCGGCGGGCAATCGGCGGGTGCTCACGGTCGGGCCGCGGTCGTAACGCCTCCACCGGGGACGCCGGCACGGCGGACGCCGTGCCGGCGTCCCCGGTCGTGAAGCCGCGTCATGTCCGCAGTACCGCCGGGCGGGTCCGGCCGTGCCGGGACCTCGGCCCGAGCCACGTCCCTGCCCGCCGTGGCCCGGGTCGTCGGGCGGCTTGTACCAAAAGGACCGCCCCCGGGCGGACCGTATCCGGGACTTCGGCCTGATGCCGTCCGCAATGGAGCGATCCGGTCAACACCCCATGATTTTCCGCCCACCTGACAACCGTGCGTCCGGTCCGTCCCTCTTAGGGCCCGGGTACGACAGGTGCCCGCCGCCCTGCCCGCGCGGCGGCTCTCCCGGCCCGGCCGGCAAGCCGGCCGGGAGAGCCGCCTGCTTCCTTTCCACAGCATTCGAAGGACGAGGGATCGATGACCAGAACGCGCACCACCCGACTGCGGCGCCCGCTGCTCGCCGGCGCCACGGCTGTCGCCGCCATGGCTGTGACGGCGGGGCTCGTGGCCGCCACCGCGGAGCCCGCGAAAGCGGCGACGGGGCCCAAGCTGAGCCTCATCGCCGCGACCACTTCGGTCACGCTCACCTCCTGGAAGGAAGAACCGGGCGTCTACCTCGACCTCGGCACCTACCTCACCGCGGAGGGGGCGCCCCTGGAGCTGAAGGTGACCCGGAAGTCCTACAAGGACCCGGTGGCCATCGCTCAGACCGTGTACGAGGGCGGCAAGGCCAAGGCCAAGGCGCTGCCCGAAGGCACGGTGAAGGACTTCTCCGGACTGCGGGACTTCACGGAGATCACGGTCACGGACAAGGCGGGCAAGAAGGTCCTCAGCCGGAGCGAGGACTTCTGCCCGAACAACGCCAGCGGCCGGGTGCGGCCCGACGCGCCCGCCACCTCGAAGTATCCGGAGAGCTGCCCCACCAACCCGTTCACCCTCGGTTCGGTATGGGGCGTCGAGAAGGGCTGGGCGGCCAACACCTACGCGGGTACCTACACCGAGCCGGTCGCGCTGGCGGCCGGCACCTACACCGCCAGGATCGGGGTCGCCAAGAAGTACCGTGACCTGTTCGGCATCGCCGACAAGCCGGCCAGGGTCAAGGTGACCGTGCAGGAGCGGAGCTACGAGGACGAACTGGACGCCACCGGGCCGGCGGCACGGTCCTCCGCCCCGGGTGAGCACGCCGGTCACGGAGCCGCCCACCGGACGCCGACCGCGCACACGGGCCACGGGCCGGGACACGCCCCGACGCCCGCCGAAGCCGCCGCGCCGGTCACCAGTGGCGCGGGCCCCTCGTACAACGTGGGCCACGGACCGCTGAAGGCGGCGCCACCCGCCCTGCCGTGGGCGCTGAAGAAGCAGCAGGCCGCGCGCTCGACGCGAGTCGGGGACACGGGAGGCCAGACCGACGGCTCCCGCAAGGCGCCGGCGCTTCAGCCGCTGTCGAAGCGGCCCGCCGGCACACCCTCCGTCCCGGCCGTCCCCAAGCCCGACCTGCGCTCGCTGCCGGCCTACGGCATCGTCATCAGCGACGGCGAGAGGGACGTCCCCGGCAAGGACTATCTGGCTTTCAGCGCCAACGTGTGGAACGCCGGTCCGGCGCAGCTGGTGGTGGACGGCTTCCGGTCGCCCGGCAAGGACAAGATGGACGCCTACCAGTACTT
This sequence comes from Streptomyces sp. 12E, assembly GCF_055633275.1. NCBI lineage: Bacteria > Bacillati > Actinomycetota > Actinomycetes > Kitasatosporales > Streptomycetaceae > Streptomyces > Streptomyces sp. 12E. The sequence continues at coordinate 7,223,220 of NZ_JBVNCJ010000001.1, forward strand.
CTACGACGCCAAGGGCAAGCAGGTCGGCTACACCCCGACCGGCACCATGGAATGGGACCCCCGCCCGGGTCACATGCACTGGCACTTCACGGACTTCGCCAGCTACCGACTGCTGAAGGCGGACAAGAAGGAGGCCGTGCGCAGCGGCAAGGAGGCCTTCTGCCTCGCGAACACCGACGCGATCGACTACACGGTGAAGAACGCCAACTGGCATCCGTTCAACACCGACCTGTCCACCGCCTGCGGCGAGGAGAGCTCGATCTCCGTCCGGGAGGTGCTGGACGTCGGCTCCGGTGACACGTACTCGCAGGACCTGCCGGGCCAGTCCTTCGACATCACGGACGTGCCCAACGGCACGTACTACATCCAGGTGCTGGCCAACCCGGAGAAGCGGCTGAAGGAGACCGACGTCGACAACAACAGCGCCCTGCGGAAGATCGTGCTCGGCGGCAAGCCGGGCAAGCGGACGGTGACCGTACCGGCACACGACCTGGTCAACGAGAACTGACGAGACGCCAAGGATCGGTTGACACAGGTCGGGGGCGACGGCCACGTGCGACGGCCGTCGCCCCCACGCCGCACGGTTCCGGTGCCCGTCCGCCGGGGGCGACCTGCTCCAGCGGCCGGCCGGACGGGTCCCGGAGTCCGCCGTGCAGGGCGGGGTCACCGACGAGGCACCCCCCCTCGACCGTGATGAACACCCGGCAGGACTCCGTCGGGTCCTCGGGGCCGGCCCGTCCCGGCGGCAGGGCTCGCGCGGTGCGTTACGGTCCCGCTTCGCCGCCGTGCGTGTCCGCCCGGCACGAGGGCTACACCCGTACCGGCACGACGACCTCCTTTCTTGAGCCTCCTACTGTCAAGAAAACCCGACGCAAGTTGTCATATTACTTGCTTTGATATATATGAGTAAGAAGCGTCGGCGGGGACACTGCGGCGTCGGTGCCGCGTCCTTCGGCGGCGGGTCGGGCCTTCTCACGCTCACCCGCCGACACCTTCCGGCGCCTGCCGGTCGCGCTGCGCGCCAGGCCGTTTCCCGAGGTCCCGCATCTCGACAGGGAAGGGGAGGACATGGGGACGAATGCTCCGGTGCGGTTGCTCCTGCCGTCGTCGGCCGGGGCCGGAAGGGCCAGAACCGCTACGGCACGCCCGGCACCTCCTGCGGCCGCAATGTGCCGTCCGGGGCCGGCGGCCCCACGCTGACGCGGAACCGGTCCGGCCGAACCGTTCGACACCACGATCCGGGAAGGACGAACTGCCGTGGTATCCGCTGTGGTGGTCCCCTTGATCCTGCTCGTCGTCGCCCTCGCACCCGGTCTGTACGAGGACTGGAAGGCATACCGCAGGCAAACCCGTCTGCCCCTCCCTCCAGCCCGAAGCAGTCCGGCCGGCCTGCTCGGCGCCGGGGCGGCTTGGCTGCGGCACCGCTCAACGCGCCGGACCGACTGCAGCGGTGTGCGGAGCCCTCGTTCGAGCGCTCGTCCTCGGCGCGCCGAGCACGACGTACGCCGGGACACTCCGCGGGCGCCCGCCCCTCACTCCCGAGGCGGACAGGCCGCCTCGGCGGGGCCGCCGCCAAGCCGCGGAGGGCCGAGCACCGAGGCAGCCGGCGCAGCGGCAGAGCTCCGTCCGCCGGGTCCGAGGATGCGGAGCTGCTGAGCGCACGACGGGCGTGGAAGAACCCCGGCCCGGCCGCTGTGCTTCTGGCGGTCGCGGATCCGGTCGGCCCGCTCGGTGACGACGTGGCTGCCCCACCGGCCCCGGCGCACGGTCGCGGACCTGGCCTCGGCGCGGCAGATGCGGACACGGAGCCGTGCCGAAGCCCTCGGCGCCTCACCGCGCCGGCCGTGCGCGAGCCCGTCAGCCGGTGAAGGCTTCGACGAGGGTCCACAGGGCCAGTGCGACCATGCACAGGCCGCCGAACCGCTGGACGGTCTTCAGCGGGACGCGCTTGGCGATGAAGCGGCCTGCGAGCAGGGCGAGGGCGGAGACGGACATGAGTGCGGCGGCGGAGCCGACGGCGGTGGGCAGCCAGCCGTTGGTGGCGGCGAGGTTGGCGGTGGTGATCTGGGTGAGGTCGCCCCATTCGCTGATGAAGACGGCCATGAAGGCAGTGGTGTAGACGGGCCAGAAGCCGGTGAGGGTCTTCGCTCCGTCTTCGTCGTCCTCGTCGTCTCCGCCGCTGCGCAGGAGGACGACGGCGCCGAAGGCGAACAGGGCGGCGGAGACGAGCTTGACCGCCATGTCGGGAAGCAGGCTGAGGAGGCTGCCGGCGCCGACGGCGATGGCGACGTGGACGATGAACGCGGTGGAGGTGCCGAACCACACGTACAGGGGGCGCATGCGGGTGCCCATGGCCAGTGAGGCGAACATCGTCTTGTCGGGGAGTTCGGCGAGGAAGATCAGCCCGAAGGCAGTGAGGATCGCCAGGGGGTCGAAAGTCATCCTGGTGCTTTCTGCTGGGCCGGGCCACCGGTTCGCGCGGCAGTGGTGCGGGCGGCGAGAACCGGTTCGGCCCGGCACGACGGATCGGCCCGCACGGGTGTGCGGACACGGTGGTCATGCATGGCCGAAGGTCTCGTCCGCCACGGCGATGATGCCGGGGCCCGATGGCCGGGACGGACAAGCCGTCCAGTATGTCGACCAGCGGTATTGCGGGACTACTCCCCTTCGCAGCTCCAAACCCTACACGCTCGGCCCCGTCCCGGAGCAACCCGTCGTACCCGGTGACCCCGGGGCCGCGGGAGTCCGGCAGGCCGACTGAAACAGCCCGCACAGAGGGGCATCCGAAGTTCGCGGCCACTCGGTGTCGACGGCGTGAGCGAAGGCAGTCCGATCGGCCGGACAGGCCATGGCCGACCCGTGCACCGCCGTGGTGGCCGTCGAGACCGAACGCACCCGCGCGGACGCCGACACGAAGGGCCGCTGCTGACGGCCGCCGGGACACCGATCTCCCTCAGACCGTCTCCGGCCCGCGGTCCGGCGCCGTGTCGGGCCGGCGCCGCCGCTCCTGCTCCCGCGCGCCGCAGACCCCGGGCGCGGGCGGATGCGGCTGCCAGGCGTCCGAGGACCCACTGGAGATCACAGACGCGGTCCGTCGGTAGGGTCGGCTGGTATGACCGTCGCGCGTTCCCTTGCCCTGTTCGTTGCCGCCGCCCTGTTCGAGATCGGCGGGGCCTGGCTGGTGTGGCAGGGCGTCCGCGAGCACAAGGGCTGGATCTGGATCGGCGCCGGCGTGATCGCCCTCGGGCTCTACGGCGTCGTCGCGACCTTCCAGAACGACGACGACTTCGGGCGGGTCCTGGCCGCGTACGGCGGCATCTTCGTGGCCGGGTCGATCGCCTGGGGGATGGTCGCCGACGGCTACCGCCCCGACCGCTTCGATGTCGTCGGTGCGCTGGTCTGCCTCGCCGGCATGGCCGTGATCATGTACGCGCCCCGCAGTCACTGATCGCCTTCACCGCCTGCGGACGCCGGCGCCGACGACAAGGCCCGTCGCCACTCTCCGGGCTCTGTGGGCCGAGGTCCGCAACCGCGTTCGCAGTGCACGATCGTGTGTGATCCACACGGCCGGCGTGCGGATCCGGCGGACGGCCAAGGCCCGCGGGGCTCCTCCGAGGAGCGGGCCGCCCCGAACTTCGACGGCCGGTCCCAGCCACCCGTCAGTACCCCGGCTGCGCCGTTCATTTGGCGGAGTCGTTCCAGAAGTCGAGATTGTGTTCGTGGCGGTAGTCCACGGGCCCGATACGCTGCGGCGACAGTGACTGTGTGTACGGTCGGCCGGCGGGGCCCGGGTGGTGGGGGAGCCAGGCGGGCAGACCGGTACCGCGGGGTGCGCCGGTGCGGGCGAACGCGGCCCAGTATCCGGTCATCGTGGCCGACAGGCGACGCTGTGCCGGGGTGAACAGCGGCTCGGCCGCTTCGTCCTCGAACAGGTAGGGGACGTCAGCCACGTGGAAGGCGCCGAAGTCGAACCCGCCCGGCAGCGGCAGGAACATCGGCGCGTTCCGGTCGGCGAACTCGTACGCGTACACCGGCACATGCCGTGCCAGCGCGTCGTGCTGTGCCTGCGTGCCGCGCGCCCACATGCGGTCGGTGATCACGGCGGCCCACGCCAGCGCGGGCGACGGATAAGCGGTCACGGGGTACTCGGCCCGCACACGCTTCGCCCGTGCCTCGCCGAACGCGGTGCGCAGGGCGCGGCTGTAGTCGGCCTCGGTGAACGGCTTGCCCACCGCGTCGTACATCATCCCGACGAACGTGCGGTGCTCGTCGCGGGTCGCGCCCGACAGGACGGGCACACGGTGGAAACGTCCGGCGCGCAGGGCCGTGGGCGGCAGCTCGGGCAGGGTGGCGTTGCCGTATCCGAACACCTGGAAGGCGTTCATGATGGACGGCACCTCGAGGATCTTCTCCACGGGCAGGGCGCGCAGGCAGGCGAGGGTGCGTTCCGGACGGTCGTCACGGCAGCCGAGGGACGAGGTCATCGTGGTGGTGATGTCCTCCATCTCCCGGCCCGTCCGCCAGATGTACCACGGGTATCCCGGCACGTCCGGTCCCATCGCGCCGGCCGGCATGTCCATCATGGCCTCACCGCTTGCCATGACGGCTCGGTGGAACAGGCCCCGGGACGCTGGGGAGGCCAGGTGCCCGGCGATGGCGGACGCGCCGAACGACACGCCGGCCACGGTGATGTTGCCGGGATCACCGCCGAAGGCGCGCGCGTTGTCCCGCACCCAGGTCAGCGCGGCTTGCTGGTCCTGGAGGCCGAAGGTGCCGGCCCCTTCCAGACCGGGCAGGGCGAGGCCGCCGAAGACGCCGAGGCGATAGTTGATCGTGACGACCACCAACCCCCGCTCGGCCAGGCGGCGCCCGTCGAAGAAGGCGCCGCCGCCCACGGCGCCGTCCCCGTGGATCCACACGAGCACGGGAGCGGCCCGCCGCCGGCCCGAGACCGGTGGCGTCGTGACGTTCAGGACCAGGCAGTTCTCCTGAGTGCTGGAGATCGGCGCGTACTGCGAGGGCACCTGCGGGCACAAGGGCCCCGGCTCGGTCGCGTCCCTCACGCCCTTCCACGGTCGTACCGGGCGGGGCGGTGCCCACCGGTGCCTTCCCTCGGGAGCCCCGGCGTACGGGATGCCCTGGAAGATCCGGTACGCGCCCGACCGGGCGCCGCGCACCAGGCCCGCGTCCGTGCGCACCGTCTCGCCGGTGGCGGCACCGGCCGGAGCGGCCCGCCGGCCCTCGGCCGGCGCCGGACCGGAGCGCACGGTACAGGCGAGCGGGGCGGACGCCAGCACGGTGAGCATCAGGGCGGAAACCGTCACCGTGACGACCTTCCGGCGGGGGGCTCTGCGGTTCGTCACGGCGGATGCCTTCCCCGTGGGCGCGGGACCCGGTGCACGTACGCACGGAGGATGACCTGATCGGGCGCGGCTCCGGGCCCGGACGGGGTGACCGGGGCGGCGGGGAAGACGGTGTTCCCGTCGAACGGTCCGCCCTCCTGGCCGAGGAGACCCTTCGAGTGGTTCTCGGTGGGATCGGTCGGTGTTGGTCCCGACGATGTCGCCGCCGAAGGCGAGCCGGTCCACGAGGGCCGCGCAAAGACGGGGATCGGTGAAGGCCCTCGTCAGGCCTCCGAAGGATTCGCTGGAGGCGACGGCCACGGACGCCCTTTCCTCACGCGCGGTCAGCACCTGGAACAGCGGTGAGGAAGGGCGGTGGCCGCCGGGGTCATGGGGGCGCCTCCGGCCGTCGGAGCGCGGGCGGGTCAGCGCACGGTTCCGTCCCACTGCCAGTCCGCGCGCCGTGGCAGGCCGGGAAGCGGGACGCGGCCCGTACACCACAGCAGAGTGTCGGACGGGTCGTGTCCGGACGGAGCGTCGGGGAAGAGGCGGGCGAGGACGGCGGCGCTGAGGCCGTCGGGCGGGGCCCAGGGCAGGCCGAGGGCACGGGTGATGTCGTAGGTGTGGACGGTCAGTTCGGTGATTCCCATGGCGGCGAAACCGGTGGCGTCGGAGTGGCCCCAGGGGTGCCAGGCGCGTGCTTCGGCAGTCGTGTCGCGGACGGTGCAGGAGAGGAGGGACGCGGCGATCCGCAGGCCGTCCAGGCAGGCGGGCACAGGAGCCTCGGGGTCGAGTGAGGCGAAGAGGGTGATGTAGCGGTCGTCGGGGCGGGCGATGAGCAGGCCGGTGTAGCCGGTCAGGCCGAGGGCGAGGTGGTCGAGGGTCTGGCGGCAGGTCCAGTCGAGGTCGCGGGCGGGGCGTGACCAGTCCTGGTCGGCCCCCTCGAGGAGGGCGGCCAGGCAGGCGTCGGTGGCGGCGGCCAGGAGGTCCGTCCACGGCACGGCGGTGGCAGGGGTCGTCCGGTCAGGCGTGAGACGAGCGGTGGTTGTTGGCGTCATGGTCATTTCTCGCCCGCCGGGTTCTTCAGGACCTCGATCACGCTCGCGTAGCTGTCGGAGCCGTGGCCTGCGGCCTTGGCCCGTTCCATGGCGGATTTCAGGAGTTCGGGCAGGGCGTTGTCGATGCCGCGGGCCGCCGCGGCGTGGATGAGATGGTCGATGGCCGCGATCTGTACGTCGACGGTGGCGTCGTCGCCCGGGTAGCGGCCGGCGTCCACCTGGGGCGCGTAGGCGGTCAGGAAGCCGGTCACGGTGGTCAGCCAGCGGATCGCGACGGGGGTGAAGGCCGTGGCCGGTGTCTTCTCCGCGCCGACCAGCGCGGTGCCGTGCAGCCAGCCGGTCATGGTGGACCACATCAGGCCGAGCAGGGCGGCGTCGTAGAGGGAGGCCAGGCCCGGGTCGGTGCCCAGGTGCAAGGGATCTCCCAGGGACGCCAAGGTCGGGTGGTGGGTTTCGAAGACGGTGTGCGAACCGCTGTAGAGGAACATCATCTCGGGGCTGCCGACCCCCGGCGGGGTGGTCATGATCGCGCCGTCGAGGTAGTCGGCGCCGTGCGACCGGGCCCACGCGTCGGCCTCGTGGGCCTGTTCCGGGGAACCGGAGGTGAGGTTGACCAGGGCCTTGCCCGCGAGGGAGCCGGCGACGGGGTCGAGGACGGAGTGCAGCACCTCGTAGTCCAGTACGCAAGCGATGGTCAGCGGGCTCGCCGCGATCGCCTCCTCGGGCGTCGCGGCCAGACGGGCACCCCGGTCGGCCAGGGACCGGGCCCTGTGCGCCGAGCGGTTCCACACGGTGGTCTCGTGGCCCCGCTCCAGTAATACGGCGGCCAGCGCCGAGCCCATGGAGCCCAAGCCCATGACGGTTACAGCCGGGCGATCAGAACGCATGACACAACTCCCTGTACGTCCGCCTGCGGCGGTCGGTCACCTATGGACCAAGATCGCAGCGTGCGGCGGCCGGGAACAGTGACACCGGTGACGGCAATCACCAAATTCCTGCCATACCCTTCGAGGCATGAACCCTGGTTCCGTCGCCGTGCTCGTGACCGAGGACATAGGAGTCCCCTCGTGGGACCTGTACGAGCTGAGCATTCCCTGCACCGTCTTCGGCAAGCCGCAGCCGGACCTGGCCGATCCCTGGTACGACCTGCGGCTGTGCGGTACGGGGACGCAGCAGCAGGACAGTTCTCCGACCGATACGGGATTGTCATTGCGGACCCGCTACGGGCTCGATGACCTCGCCGACGCCGACACGGTCATCGTGCCCTCGGTACCCGACCCCTGCGTCGACGAGGGCAGACCACTGCCGTCGGCACTGATCACGGCCCTGCGCCACGCCTACGACGCGGGCGCCCGCATGGTCTCCCTGTGCACCGGCGCCTTCGCACTCGCCGAGGCGGGGCTGCTCGACGGACGACGCGCCACCGCCCACTGGATGCACACCGCTCAACTGGCCGAGCGCTACCCGAAGGTGCAGGTCGACGACTCGGTGCTGTACGTGGACGACGGCGATGTGCTCACCAGCGCCGGGCTGACCGCCGGACTCGACCTCTGCCTCCATCTGGTGCGCCGTGACCTGGGCGCACACGTCGCCAACCAACTGGCCCGCCGGATGGTGGTGCCCGCCCACCGGCGCGGTGGCCAGGCCCAGTTCATCGACCTGTCCGTGCCCGCCACCGACGACGAGAGCCTGGGGCCCGTCCTGGACTGGGCCCGTGCACACCTGGACCAGCCCCTGACGGTCGAGGACCTGGCCCGGCGCGCGGCGATGAGCCCGCGGACCTTCCACCGGCGACTCCGCGCGGCCACCGGGACGACTCCACATCAGTGGCTCCTCAACCAGCGCCTGGGACGGGCCCAGAACCTGCTGGAATCGACGGACCTGCCCATCGAGAAGGTCGGGGAGCTGAGCGGTCTCGGCACGGCGAACAACCTCCGCCACCACTTCCTCAGACAGATCGGGGTGTCGCCGGGCAACTACCGGCGGGCCTTCCCCCGGGCAGTGCCTGACTCATCCCTCCCTCCGCCGGAGAGCCGGGCCCAGGGCGGAGGGGGCCGACGGCCGATCGACCGCGGCGCATCCGATGCCCCGGTGACGCCGAAGGCGACGGAAGCAGACGATTGAGAGCATGCCCCTCCCTCCGCATGTACGGTGCGGCGACGGTTTGAAGGTTTGAAGGGGACCTGGCTGTGGGCGGGAGGTGGCCCCAGGGGTTCGTCCGTGGAGGAGCTCACTCGTTCCTCCTGCGGGTCCGGACCGCAGGCGACAGTCCCTCCGCTCGACGATGCCGCCCCCGGCTGGGAGCTGAGGTATGCAGAACCTGTCGGCCGATGCCCCAAGGGCGGGCAGTGGTCGGGTACTGGCGGGCAACTGGGCGACCCGCCGCATGGTCAGGCTGGTGACCTGCGGGTCCGGGACGGGTGCCGGGGCGTCCGGCGAGGGTGCGCGTCATGGGCGCCCTCGAGGGCCGTCGGCGATCTTCTCGGCGATGCGGCCGAGTGCCGTGAGTTCCTCGGGGTCGAGCCGGTCGACGAAGTGCCGGCGCACGGAGGCGACATGGGTCGGGGCGGCTTCCTGGAGGGCGTCCCGACCCGTCTCGGTGAGGACCAGGAAGCAGCCCCTTCCGTCGGCGGGATCCGGTGCGCGCCGGATGAGTCCGCGCGCCTCCATGCGGGTGGCGTGGCGGGACAGGCGGCTGCGCGACCACCCCATCTTGGCGGCCTGCTCGCGCAGCGTGCTGGTGCCGTCGGCGCGCTCGGACAGCGTGCTGAGCACTTCGTAGTCCGGCTCGGACAAACCGTGCACGGCGAGGTCCTGCACGGTACGGGCCCGCACCGCGGTCACCATGCGGAGGTACGCCCGCCAAGCGCGTTCCTCGTCGGCCGTGAGCCAGCGGATCGGGGAGTCAGCCTTGTTCGTTGACATGTAACCAATCTACCGGCTAATTTCATTTCCATGACAACGAAACGGCTCCGCATCCTCCTCCTGGTCTGCAGCACCCGCCCCGGCGCACTCGGCCCCGCCGTCGGCGAGTGGCTGGCCGAGACGCTCGCGCCGAGTGCCGATGCGCTCGAGGCGGACCTCGTGCCCCTGGCCATCGGCGATCTGCACCTGCCCTTCCTGGACGAGGAGGAGCACCCGTCGACCGGCGTCCACCGGCACGAGCACACCCGCCAGTGGAGCCGGATCGTCGACGGCGCGGACGGCTTCGTCTTCGTGACGCCGGAATACAACTACGGCATGCCGGCGACCCTGAAGAACGCGCTCGACTACCTGGGCCCGGAATGGGCCTGGAAACCGGTCGGCTTCGTCAGCTACGGCCACACCTCGGCCGGCACCCGCGCGGTCCAGCACGCCAAGCAGGTGGTGACCACCCTGCGCCTGGTCCCCCTGGGGTCGACCGTCGCGATACGGATCGCGGACGCGATGCGGGAGGACCGTTTCACCCCCGCGGCACGTCACGCCGACGCGGCCGAAGGACTGCTGGCGGAACTGGTACGGGTCTCACGGGCCCTGACCCCGCTGCGTGAACACGGACGCGCGGGCGCCGTGGAGGGCCCGCTCCCCGGCTCGTACACGCGCCGTCTCGGCCCGGACGACGCCCCCGAGGTGACGGTGCTGCAGCGCTGCTGCTGGATGGAGGAGGCGCTCGTCAACGACACCCTGGCGATCCCGGCGCTCCACGAGTCGCTGGACGACGTGCGCGCCTGGCTGGCCGACTGGGAGGCGACGGGACTGTGGCGGGACGGGCGGCTGCTCGGGATGGTCCGCACGCGTCGCACCGGCACCGACCTGCACGTCGGGCGACTCGCCGTCGCCCCCGACCTGCGGGGACTGGGTGTGGGCCGGTGGCTGCTGCGCCAGGCCGAGTCGGCGGGGGAGGGGTGCCGGCGCATCGTCCTGTCCACCGGCGCCGCCAGCCACCGCAACCTCGCCCTCTACCAGCGGCAGGGATACGTCCCGCTTCCCGACGCGCAGGACGACGGCGTGGTGGACCTGGCCAAAGCCGTCCTCGCCTGAGCGCGAGCCCTCCGGCCGGACCGGCCCCCGGCCGGAGTGGGCGGCAGCGCCGCGGACCAGTCGATCGCCGTGCCGCTCAGGCCGTCCGGCGGACAGGTGGCGCGGGCCGCCGTGCCGCCGCGGATGAGCCGGCGCAGTCCACTGAACCGGGCGGGGGCGGCTCGCCGACACGCCCCCGCCCCGGTGCCGCGCCTGGGCCGACTGCGACTTCTGGCTGCGGCTCTCGACTCAGGCGCGTGGGCCGGCGCCGTGCAGCAGGGTGTCGATGATGCGGGCGGCGAGGGTGTCCGGGTCGGCGCCGTCCGCATCGCCGTGCAGGGACTCCCCGATGAGCGCGTAGTAGACCCGGCGTACCCAGTCGAGGTCGGCCGCTTCGTCGATGAGCTTGTCCGCCTGGGCCCGCTCGAGCACGGCGATGCATCTGCGGGCGATGTCCTGATGGAGGACGGCGGCCTCGCTGTCCGGGCCGGCCGGCAGCTCCAGGGCGAACGCCCAGGCGCTCTTGACCTGCAGCACGTTGGCCGTGATCCGGTGCATCGCCACCAGCGGCGGTGCGGTGTCCGGCCTGCCGTCGTCCACCGCCCGGGCGAGCTGACGGGCGGCGGACGACGCCAACGCCTCGATCAGCGCCTGCCGGTTGGCGAACCGCCGGTGGATCGTCGTGCGGGCCACTCCCGCGGCTGCGGCGATCTGCTCCATGGAGGCGCCGGGCTCTTCGGCGAGCACCCGCTCGGCCGCTTCCAGGATCGCGCGCACGCTCCGTTCCGCGTCAGCCCGCAGCGATCGTCCCGCCGTCTCACTCATCACGCCTCCTGTAGACCCCTTGGCCGGAAACATCATACGTCCGTGATGCGATGCTAGCTCTAACTGCATCATCTCTGTTGCGGTTCAATAATTTGTTGATACATACTTCCCCCAGTTGACCTCGGCTGAAGGAGAAACCTGTGAACAGCACCGCCCTCGTCACCGGAGCGTCGTCCGGCCTCGGCGCGGAGTTCGCCGCGCAACTCGCCGCCCGGGGACACGACGTGGTCCTGGTGGCACGCTCCGGTGCCCGGCTCACCGCCCTCGCCGAGCGTCTGATCGCCGAGCACGGCGTCCGCGCGCACGTACTCGTCCAGGACCTGGCCGAGCCGGACGCGGCCCGCCGCATCGCCGAACGGCTCACCGCCCGCGGCCTGACCGTCGACCTGCTGGTCAACAACGCCGGCTTCGGTACCTGCGGACGCTTCGAGGAAATATCCGGGGCCCGCGACCACGACCAGCTGATGGTCAATGTCGTCGCCCTCGTCGACCTCACCCATGAACTCCTGCCCGGCATGCTGGAGCGCGGCCGGGGCTCGGTCGTCAACGTCGCCTCCAACGCCGCCTTCCAGCCTTCTCCGTACTTCGCCGTCTACGGGGCGGCCAAGGCCTTCGTGCTGAACTTCGGTCTCGCCCTGCGTCAGGAGTACCGCCGACGCGGCATCCGCGTGCTCACCTTGTGCCCCGGCCCGGTCGAGACCGCCTTCTTCGACACCATCGGCACCCGCCGGGCGGCCGTCACCGGCGCCATGACCACCCCGGAGCCCGTCGTACGCGCCGCGCTGCGCGCGCTGGAGCGCGATCGTGGCTATGTCGCCCCCGGACTCGGCAACGCGCTGACCGCCCACCTGACACCCCGCCGCCCCCGGACCCTGGTCGCGGCCATCGCCGAACGCGTCACCCGCAAGGTCCTGGCCGCCCCGGTCGTCCCCTCGACGCCGTCGGAGCACGCCGCATGAGAGTCTCCACCGCTCCTGTCGGCGCCGCCTCGGCGATGCTGCTCGTCGGCACCTCGACCGCGGTCTCCGCCACCATCGCCGACTACCCGGTCTTCGCAGGACAAGCCTTACGCTATGCGCTCGCCGCAGCGATCCTGCTGGCCGTCGTGGGCCGCCGGCGCCTGCCCCGCGTGCGCCTGACCGCACGTGACGTCCTGCTGCTGATCGCGCTGGCCGCCACCGGCCTGGCGGGGTTCAACGTCTTCCTCGTCGAAGCCACCCGGCACGCCGGACCCGCCATGATCGCCGCCGTGGTCGGAGCGGTTCCCCTCGTGCTTGCTCTCCTGGGGCCACTGACGGAGCGCCGGCGTCCCGCGCTCCGTACCGTCGGCGCCGCGACCGTGGTGGCACTCGGCACAGCCGTCGCCGCCGGCCTCGGCTCGGGCAGCGTGAAGGGCCTCCTGCTGTCCCTGGGCGCACTCGCCGGCGAGGTGGCCTTCTCCCTGCTGGCCGTCCCGCTCCTGTCCAGACTCGGTCCCCTGCGGGTCGCCGCCTACCCCGCCGCCCTGTCCGTCCCCATGCTGCTGGCCGCGGGTCTCGCCCTGGACGGCACGGCCTCCTTGCGGCTGCCCACCCCTGGTCAAGCAGCCGCCTTCGGCTACCTCGGCGCGGTCGTCACCGCTGCCGCCTTCTTCCTCTGGTACGACGCGCTGCGCCGCCTCGGCGCCGACCGCGCGGGCCTCTTCGCCGGCCTCGTGCCGGTGGGCGCCCTGCTCACCACCGTCGCACTCGGCCTCGGCCGGGCGGGCCCCGCCGACGTCACCGGCGCCCTGCTCGTCACAGCCGGCGTCGCCGTCGGCCTGCGGCAGCCCCGCCGCGACAGCCCGGGACCACAGCGACCCCGTACCGGTGTCGAGGAGGCCGTCCGATGACCGGGGAGGTACCGCAGCCGGGGCCGGACCGGCCGCGGACGGGCGCCCCTCGGCGTGTGGCACCCGCCCGCACACCGGGCGTCACACGGACGGCGCCGGGGCGTACTCGAACCAGTCGAAGGCGACCGCGCCCTCGACGGCGTACATGCCGATCACACGGCCGGTGAAGCCGCAGGCGACCTCGGTGGACAGGTAGCGCCCGTCCAGTTCGGCGAGCGGCCGGGCGTCCGGAGCGTCGGGATCGTCGAGCCAGAAGGCGATGGTGTCGGGGCCCGTGGTGCCGCCGTCGGTGAGTTCGGGCGACGCGGACACGAGATCTGACGTCCGGACCGTGACGGTGAGAGGCAGCGGCCCGGCCGGGGTCGGCCGGCGGGCCACGGTCTGGCGCAGCGGCCCGATCCGGGCGACGACGCGGACCTCCCCGTCCCCGGCCTCCAGTTCGTAGTGGTGGGCCTCGTCCAGGCGTACGCAGAGACCACCGCGTCCCGTACCCGGGTCGATCATGGCGGTGACACGGCAGTCGTGGTGCTGCTGGCGGCGGCCGACGAAGGTGTACCCGGGGCGGTCGAGGGTGGGGCCGGTGGCGCTGAGGACCAGCTTGCCGGGGCGCTCGGTGAGCGACCAGGAGTCCTCCGGGCGGGCGAACGGCGAGATCCAGTACGGCGCGAGGGCGGGCCCGTCGAAGTCGTCGCGGGCGGGCGGGGCCGGAACGGGATGCCAGGCACCGCCCGGGGCCGCGTGGCTCTCGGGAACGGGCGTGACGACGGGCCAGCCGTCCTCGTCCCACTTCACGGGGGTCAGGAACGTCTCGCGGCCGAGCACGTGCACGTCGGGCGTGAAGCCGCGGGGGCGGACGCCGAGCAGCACCATCCACCAGCTGCCGTCGGGAGCCTCCACCAGGTCGGCGTGGCCGGTGTTCTGGATGGAGCGGGCGGTACCGCTGTGTGACAGCAGGGGATTGGCGGGTGCTCCCTCCCAGGGGCCGTGCGGCGAGCGGCTGCGGGCGACGGACACGCTGTGACCGCGTTCCGTGCCGCCCTCCGCGATCAGCAGGTACCACCAGTCGCCGATGCGGTAGAGGTGCGGCGCCTCGGGGAACTTGAGACCGCTGCCCGACCAGGTGGCGAAAGGCCCCTCCAGCACCTTCCCCCCGACCGGGTCGATCCTGGTCATGTTGATCCCCCCTTCGGGACCGGAGAAGGCGCACCAGCAGGTGCCGTCCTCCTCCCACGCCAGGTCGGGGTCGATCCCGGGCAGGTCGATCCACACCGGGTCGCTCCACGGCCCCTCGGGCCGCTCGGCCGAGACGACGAAATTGCCGCCACCACCGACGTTGGTGTTGATGACCCAGTAACGGCCGTCGTGGTGGCGGATCGTGGGGGCGTAGAGGCCCCCGGACGCCTTCGCGCCGGGGAGCGGGAGCGGCAGTTGCCCGGGCCGGTCGAGCACATTGCCGATCTGCTCCCAGTGCACGAGGTCCTTGCTGTGGAAGAGCGGCAGTCCGGGGAAGTACTCGAAGCTGGAGCACACCAGGTAGTAGTCGTCACCGACGCGGCACACGCTCGGATCGGGGTGGAACCCGCTGATCACAGGGTTGTCGTACGTGTGCACGGAAACGTCTTCCCTTCGGTCTGCCGGGCGTCGCGGAGCGAGTCCAGGTGTACTGACCTGGGGCGTTGGTGATTGTAGTGGTGACTCCACCCACGGCTGAAGCAGCGGACTCCCTGGACCGGTGGCTGAGACCGTGTCCCACGTGGTGGGGCGACAAGTCCTTTGTCGCGTCACCGCGCCGCCGCCCACTCGCTCCCTGCCGCACGCGCTACGCACTGGTGATCAGGCGCTCCGGGCGCCTGCGAACCCGCCCGGTACCGGTCCCGTCCCCGCCGTCCCCGCTCGAAGTCCGGAGCTGCTCCCCACGTGGGCGCAGTCATTCCGATCGAACTATGAGGGCATCGGTTTCACCGTTTCGGGCGGTTTGGTGCCCAGGCCGGGGATCTTGCCGTATTCGTGTCATCGAATTGGCAGATGACATGGCGACAGTACTTACTGGATGAGCTGGAGGCGGCGCGGTGGAGGTGAGGGGGGTGCATCGCGCCTACCGTCGGCGGAGGGTCCTGCGGGGTGTCGACTTGGACCTCCGGCCCGGTGTGCTGGCAGGGATCGTCGGCGAGAACGGCGCGGGCAAGACGACTCTCCTGAAGATCCTCGCCGGCGAACTGCGAGCGGATCGCGGCACGGTGCGTCACGGAGGGCGTTTCGGCTACTGCCCGCAGGAGGTGGTCCTCAACGACGCCCTGACCGTCCGGCAGCACCTGGAGTTCTTCGGAACGGCCTTCGCGCTGGCCGACCTGCGTCACGCCGAGAAGGTGATGGAGGCTCTGCGGTTCTCCCGGTACGCCGATGTGCGGGCCGGGGCGCTCAGCGGCGGGACCCGGCAGAAGCTGAACCTCACGCTCTCGCTCATGCACGATCCGCGGGTTCTGCTGTTGGACGAGCCCTACCAGGGTTTCGACTGGGACACCTACCAGCGGTTCTGGGAACTGGCCGCCCGACTGCGCGACGCCGGCCGTTCCGTCCTGGTCGTCTCCCACCTGGCCCACGACTGCGAACGCCTCGACGAGCTGTGGCGACTGGAGGCGGGCACGCTGCGCCGGGAGACGGGGGCAGCGGCATGAGGAGACACCTGATCCTGTTCACCACAGCCACCCGGTACGACCTGACCGAACACGCCCGTAACCGGTTCGCCATGCTGCTGGTCGTCTTCTTCATTCCCACCTGGGTCGGCTTGGTCTACCTCACCATCCCCGACAGGGCGGCTCCGTTCCAGCTGCCCGCCACGGGGGAGAGGCTGGCGCCGGCCGGCAACGAGCTGACGCAGATCACCGGTGCCCTCAACGCGGTCACCCTGGTCACCGGGTTCATGATGTTCGCCGCCACCTTCACCGGCGGGCGCTTCGACCGGCGCCTGGCCATGGCCGGCTACCCCCGCACCCACCTCGTCCTGGCCAAGGCAGCCTCTCTGGTCCTGGCGTCCGCGCTCCTGGCCGTCTACGCCACCGCCGTCATGTGCACCGCCTGGGCACCGAAGCAGCCCTACCCGCTCGCCGCCGCGCTGTTCTGCGCCGCGCTGACCTACGGAGCCATGGGCGTAGTCGTGGGGTCCCTGCTGTGCCGCGAGGTTGAGGGAATGTTCGCCCTGGTGATGACCAGCGTCATCGACGTCGCCCTGCAGAACCCCGTCGTCAGCGCCGGCGCCGACAACCCGCTGACACGCCTGCTGCCCACCTACGGCTCCGTCCAAGCCGCCACCGCGGCCGGCTTCTCGACCACCGCCGTGCCCGCCTACCTCGCTCTGCAACTGCTGTGGTTCGCCGCCACCGCACTCCTGGGCCTCCTGGCCTTCCGCCACCGCACCCGCAACGCCCTGCCCGGCCCGGGCCGCCGCCCCGTGATCGCGGAACCACGCGACGCCGCGCCCCCCGAAGCCCAGCGGGCGCCAGCCGCGGGCCGGAACCCCTCACCGGGCTCCCCGTGACCGACGGGGACCGCCCGGCCGCATCCACCCGCCCGGCCGCATCCGCCCGGCCGGGCGGAACCAGCACGCGTCGGCCGATCTCGGCGGGCACACCTTCAGGCCATCACCCTCACGACTTTGACCAAGGAGCATGCATGAGCAGCACACCGGAAGTGGGCCGGACGGCGATTCCAGCGCAGCGGGGAAGCACGCCGCGCTTCCACTGTCCCCTGCCGATGCCGAAGCCGTCCCACGTTCCCACGGAGGTCGTGGCCGAGGTCCACGCGTGGAAGGAGTCGTACGGCTGGGCCGAAGTGAGCCCCGAACCCCACCACGTTCCCGGGACTGTCATGGCCTGGTGCCTCGGAAGGTTCTCCACCCCGGAAACCAGCAAGGGGGTGCTCCGCGGCCTCGGCTGCCTGAACGAGTGGGCCCTCGTCGTCGACGATGACGTGCTCGACCACCCCGAAGCCTCCAGCCGGACCAGCGAAATCATCCGATTCGTGGGCCGGGCCGCGCATGTGATGGAGTCTCCGGGATACCGGGTGCCGAGGAACGCGAGTCCCCTCATCGCGGCATTGCACGATGCGATGGAGCAGCTGCGCGCGGAGTGCACCCCCACCCAGGTGGCCCGTGTGAGCGCCGGACTCAGGCGCACGCTCACCAGCGGCGTTCACAAGCTCCACCTGGACGAACCCACCGAGGACGAATACCTCGCCCTGCGCATTCACGACGTCGGCGGTTGCACGTACGCTGCGGAGATCGCACTGTGCGGCCCCGCTCCCATCCCGGACGAGGAATGGAACGCACCGGCGGTCCAGGCCCTGATCGAATGCACGACTCTGCTCGTCGGAGTGGAAAACGACGTCTTCTCCTACCGCAAGGAAAAGGCAGAGGGCCAGACTTCCCCGAACGTCGTGGGCATCCTGCAAGCGGCTCGCGGACTCTCCTTCGACGAGGCCGTCGCCGCAGCGGTCGAGGTGCGTGACCGCCTCATGCTCCTCGTCCTCCGTCTGCGCGAGCGCCTGATGCCCTCGGCCGAGCCGCCCCTGCGGTACCTCATCGAGCGACTCGGTTGTTTCATCATCGCCAACACCGAGACCTACTGGTGCGCGCCGCGTTATCACCCGTCAGCGGCACAACGCATAGCTCTGGAAGACGTCACCGAGACCCCCGCCTGCTGGGCGCCCTCGCTGTCCACCACGGACACCAGCCCTCTGCCCTACCCCAGCATCTCCTGGTGGTGGGACCACCGCTGAAGGGACCCGTCCCGACGTCAGTCAGCGGACCGGCTCGCCTGCGGATCCGACCCGCGGGTGGGCCAGGGGCGCCCGGGGCCGCCCACTCCTCGTCCACGCCCCCTCGTGGTGTGCGCCTGCGGGTACGGCCGTGGCTGTCCGGCGGAACCGGGAGGGCCGGTCGGTCCCGGGAGGGCCGTGCCGCCCCGGCGGAAACGGAGGGCGTGCCGGGGTGTGTCCTGGATCCGGTGCGGTCGGCGGCGAATTGCGCGCGGCGTCGGTCCGCAACGAGGCGCGACACGAACTCCTAGAACGGCTCGTGACGTCCGTGGTCCTGTCCGGCACCCGGTGGCGAGGTGCGCCGCCACCCCCGCACCCACCCCAGCACCTCCTGGCGATCCAGAGCCATGACCCAGGCATCGGCATGCCCGGTGTCCCCGCCGTCCGGCAGCGGGCCCACGCCGAGCACCCGCAGGCCGGCACGCCACGCCGACTCGATCCCCGTGAGGGAGTCCTCGACGGCCAGCGCGGCTTCCGGGAGGACTCCGCACAGACGTGCCGCCGTGGTGTACACATCGGGCCACGGCTTGGGCCGTACCACCTTCGACCGCTCGCCGTCACTCACCGGCTTCGGTGCGGCCGGCTTCCCCGGCGGCACCGTGGGCACGACGATGTGGCGGAAGTGGCGACGCAGTCCGGCGCGGCCGAGGCTCTCCTCCACCACCTCGAGCGGGCAGTTGCTGGCCACGGCCAGCGGCATCCGCCCGGAGAGGAGACTCACCAGCTCGCAGGCGCCCGGCATCGTCAGCGGATCCTCCGCCACAAGGGACAGGAAATGTCCCAGCAGCGCCGCGGTCAGGTCCGCGGCCAGTTCGGGCTTGTGCGTCTCCTCGGCCATCAGGCGGCCGCAGTCGACGTAGTGCACGCCTTTGGCGCGCTCGGCGAAGCCCGGAGGGGGCAGTAGACCGAACTCACGGAAGGCGCGGTTACGCGCATCCTGCCAGTGACGTTCTGTGTCCATCAGTGTGCCGTCGCAGTCGAAGACGATGGCCTCGGGCGACCAGTTCGACAGGGCTGGGAGCGTCGGCGTCATGGCGGCCTCCTAAGGGAGAGGGCGAGGGCGGTCACGCGAGTCGTGGGACCGCGGGGTGAAGTGGCGCGGCCCTCGATGACGGGCCGCAGGGAAAGCCGGCGCTCCGCCGACGGTTCGACCGGCGGGACGGCTCGCATTTCAGGGCATCAGCCGCAAAGGAAAAACATTGCAACGACTACGATATTTAGGCCCGGAAAAGCGGTGCAATCACCACTTCGAGTACTCGACCATCAGGTGATCAAGGTGTAAGCGGTCACCGAAGCCGACTGCTCTCGGTTTTCTGACGGAACGTCATCAACACTTGCTTGAAAGCAAGTTGCGACATACGTGCGCGGCAGGGAATCACGTGTTTCCATGCGTTGAGGGAGTCGGTCGGCGAACCAGGAGCGGCACCCGGGAAGCCAATTTCCACCCGTGGGTGTTCAGATTCGAAAGAAATGCGCAATCACCGCGCGGGGCTGACGGTTCATCGCTCCAGGCGTACGCGGGCGCACTACATTTTGGGTCGTTCACTACGGAGCCGAACTGAGGTGCACGAGATCTTGCAGGAACGGGCCAGAGCAACCCGCAGATCACTCCTGGAGGCAGCAGCCTGCCTCTTCGCCCAGCAGGGCTACGCGGGCACGAGCGTCAACGACATAAGCGCCCGGTCCGGCCGAACCAGCGGATCCGTCTACTTCCACTACGCCAGTAAGGAAGGCATCGCCCTGGCTGTCGTCCAGGACGGCTTCGCGACCTGGCCGAGCCTCGTCACACGGTACGGCGACCGGAGCATGCCGCCGTTGGAGCGCCTCGTCGCACTGAGCTACGAGATCGCCCGCGCCCTCGCCGAAGATCCCCTGACGCGCGCGGGCGCCCGCCTGTGGGCCGAGCGCCACACCATCAACGTGGATCTTCCCGACCCCTTCGTTCTCTGGACGACCGCAGCCACACGTCTGCTCGCCCAGGCCCGAGCAGGGGGGCAGCTGGCCGCCGATGTCCGCCCGGCCGCCACCGCCCGCACCCTGGTCCGGGCCTTCTTCGGATTCTGCACGCTCACGGAGGCGCTGGAGGGCCCGCACGCCCTCACCGGCCGCCTCCCCGACTGGTGGCAGTTGGTCCTGCCCTCACTCCAGCGGGACCCGCGATCCGGTCAGATGCCGACGCGGCCGACAGCCGTCACACGCCCCTACGGCAGCAATCCGCCCGTGCCCGAACCGCTCCTGCCGGCGCACACCGCCGGAGACAGGCTCACCGCCCGGTCCGCAGAACATTGAGCGACTCCGTCGGAGATCTTGGGACTTGGGTTCATCCGCCCTGCCGCCACCAGCATCCCCGGGTCAGCTCCCGGGCGCCGATGCAGTGCTGGAACGCCGTGAGGTCTCTGGCGCGGTGGAGGTGCTCAGCCGCTCGTGAGGCGAGCCGCTCGATGGCGAGGGCGATGCCGGTCAGGGTGCGCTGGACGTGGGTTGTGCGGTGGCCGTGGCGGGCCCGGTGGGCGTTGACGAGTTCGCAGATGGTGCCTTCGGCGCCGGGCTGGGTGGCACAGGGCCGTTTCCAGTGGAGGCCTGACGCTGGCCGAAATCGACGAGTGAGCCGACGCGGGTGCCGCTCCGCTGATCGTGCGGCGGACAGGTCCCGTCATCGGGTTCGTCAGGGGGCGCGGCCTCGGGTCCAATGGGCGCGTGTGTCGAGTGCCGAGGGGGCGCGTATGCATCGGCGGAGATGTGTCCACGCCCTGAGTCGGCACCGCCCGGCGTCGGCCCAGGACCGCCGCCGTCTTGCTGGTCACCGTCGGCGACGGCACTGGCTTCCCCACCGCTGGCCCACACGGTCCACGCCCGCACACGAGACGGAGAACCGGACATCGTCCGGCAGCTCCTGCCACGTGAGCGTTTCTGCCCGTAAGCGATGAGGCTCCGGCCCACCTGCACCGGTAGGCCGGTAGCCGCGCTACGGAGGTGCCACGCCCGACGGCAGGACGGGGCAGCAGTGGCATCACCCTCGCTGTCCGGGTAGAGAATCCGCCCCGGCTGAAGCGGGGGATGCCCTGGCACGAGAGCAGCATCGACGATCTTCTGTCAGGGCTGCGTGAACTGCCGGAAGCCGGCCGGACGTGTAGTCCTGGGCTGCCGAGGGCGTGGAGGGAGCCGAGGCGCCCGGCGGCCTGGGGCCCGGCGGGCCCGGCCGAAACTCGTCCTGCCGTGATCGGAGTGGTCGTAGCGTCGTGCCATGACCACTGTTGGCGACACGGCCTACCGGTACCGCATCGCCGCCGTCGAGGACACCGAGGCCATCAGGGCCCTGGACGACTCCTTCACCACCGAAACCGTATTCCAGGTGATCGTCACCGAGGAGGGGTTCGCGCTGCGGGAGATCCCGGTGAAGCCGCCCCTGACCAAGGTGTTCCCCAAGGACGAGCCGGATGACGACGAGGGCGACGCGGACTCCCGCACTTTCGTCGCCCACGGCGCCGCCGGTGACCTGGCCGGGTTCGTCACCGTCTCGTACTCCGGCTGGAACCGCCGGCTGACCGTCGAGAACATCGCAGTGGCCCTGCCGCACCGCGGCCGGGGAGTGGGCCGCGCGCTGATGGGACTCGCGAGGGAGTCCGCCCGCCGGCTGGGTGCCGGCCACCTCTGGCTGGAGGTGACCAACATCAACGCGCCGGCGATCCACGCATACCGACGGATGGGCTTCGCCTTCTGCGGACTCGACACCACCCTCTACGAAGGCACCTCATCAAGAGGTGAACAGGCGCTCTACATGAGCATGCCCTGCCACTGAGCCGGCTCCGGGCGGCACGGACAGGGAGCGGGACCCGTTGCCTGGCGTGACCGTGATGGTCTGCGGTCAGGGCGGAGTTTCCGTTCCGGGGCCTGCTTGTACCACTGCATGTACGTGCCCGGCAGACAGCGATGGCGCGAGGAACTGTCACCCGCTTCCGGGGGCCGGCCCCGCCACCGGGGGCGGGGCGCCACGGCGTCCGCGGGCCTGCATCGAGCCCCGCAATGGTTCTCGGCCCCGAAGCGTCGACCTTGCGCATTCCGCATGTAAACGAACATCACGGATGACGGTCGCCGTGATGTGGATGATCCCTGGCGGGCTTCACGTCTCATCCACAGCCCGGGCGGGGTGTGCGAGCGGCGGCCGACGGGCCGCCGCTCGCACCGGGCACCCCCGGACCTGCGGTCCTCGCGCCGCGCGTGTCCGCACCCTGCCGGGGAGCCTGTGTCGAAGTCCATCACTGCCGGTCGCCCGACCGCCGCTGCCTTGAGTGCCGGCGCCCTGACCGCGCTCCCGACCATGCCCACGCCGGTGGCCGAGCACCGCCCGCACCGACCGGACGTGTAGAGCTCGGATGTGCAGTACGGCTCCCGGGTCGCGACGACCGCTCCAACCTCTCCCTGAACCGCGAGTGGGCGGAGATCACCAACAACACCCGCCGCACGGTGAACCACGACGGCTGGACGCGGTGCGACGAGGACGGCCGCACCTGCGCCTTCGACGACTACCGCCTGCGCGGCCGGGCCACCGCTCGCGTTCCCGCTCGCCGGCCTGGGCCTTCGGGACGAGCTTCGATCCGTCCATACCGGCCGGCGCATCGCACGCGCCTCGGGCATCCCCTCCGGGCTCGGTCCCGCCATGACCTCGTACGACGGGACCGGGTCAATCGGCGGGCAGCGTCCCAGCGACCTTTGTGCGGTGGACGGGGGCACACAGAGATTGCAGCGACATCCCGATGGAGCGACGCTGGGAATCCACAGCCTGAAGCGGAGCAGTCAGCTATGAGCAACCTGGTCGTGGTCGGGGTGGACGGCTCGGCGATGAGTCTTACCGCCGTGGAAGGAGCCGCCGCAGCGGCAGCACGGCGCGGTGCGAAGCTGCGTGTGGTGCATGTCGAAGTCCCGCTCAAGCCGAGGTACATGGTGCCGGACCCGGCTTCCGGGACGCTGGTCCACGAAGCGGCGGCCCACGCCATTGACGTGGCGCCCGAGGTCGTGGTGATCAAGGCCGTGGTGACGGGTGATGTGGTGCACATGCTGGAAGCCGAGTCACGGGCTGCGGACCTGATCGTCGTCGGTTCCAGAGGTATGGGGGCGTCCTGGGCCTGCTGCTGGGATCCACGCCGGTGTCCCTGGCCGCCCGCAGTCATTGCCCGGTGATGACGGTCCGTGAAGAACACCGGACATCCGCCGACGCAGGGCCTGTCGTATTGGGGGTCGACGGCTCCCCGGACAGCGACGAGGCCGTCGACGTGGCCTTCGCCGAGGCCGCGCAGCGCCAGGCTGAGCTCGTGGCGGTTCACGCATGGCAGCCGGACAAGGCCCCGCCCGGCACAACCTCCCGGTCCGCAGCGCAATTGCTGGCCCAGGCGGTCGCCGGCCGCACGGACACCCATCCGGACACCGCCGTCAGACACGACCTGGTGGAAGGCAAGGCGCGTGAGGTCCTGTTCGAGGCGAGCAGGGCAGCTCAGCTGCTGGTTGTCGGCGCCCGTGGGCGCAGCGGCATCGCCGGACTGCTCCTGGGCTCGGTGAGCCAGGCCGTGATGACACACGCGCACTGCCCCGTCGTCACCGTTCGCAGGACGAAATGAACAGCCGAAGAGGATCTGACTTCCCGGACGCGGTCCACCGGCTGCACCACATCAAGTGGCCCAAGATGCCCCGCCCGCGACGGCTCGTCCTGTCATCGAATCGTCCAGGGCTGCTTCCCGCAGGATCTGCGGGGCCCCGCCGCTGTGCGCTTCGCGCCGCGATCCACGCCTCCTGGGCGCCAATTCTTCGGCCTTCGGCGACGACCCGACACTCTTCGGTGCCCCGGCGGCACCACCGCTACTGCGCTCGGCGGTCACCTGGAAGGGGCCGCCACGGATCTCCTGACGACAAACCGTCAAGGAGACCTCATGAGACATGAAGCCAGTGATTGTTCCAGGACGGCGGAAGGCCGGTCTGCGCGCACTGCGCCCGCGGCGCCGCTGATGCGGACATTCCGGGCTGGATCTATGCTGACCAAGGCGTAGAAAGTTCCGAATCAGGGAGATGTGCACCATGTCCAAGCGAGGGAACAAGCGACGCAGCCGTAAGAAGAAGAACGCCAATCACGGCAAGCGCCCCAACGCCTGAGCTTGGCGTTTGACCCGGCCCGTTGGGGATTCAGTTCCGGCGGTGTCCAGTCCCGGCCTGGCCGGTCCGCGTCCGCTTCGACCGGCCACGCCTCCGGATTCGGCTGGACGTCGCGGACACAGCACCACTGGCTGATCGGCAGCTTGGCGCGGTAATTCCCGCGACGCTCCGTCGCCCCACCCCTACGATCACCTGAAGCGGCAGATCGGCAGGGGCAGGACGAGCATGGACGACGACATCCGAAGCGGCGAGAGAGCGGCAGTCCGCCTGATCCGGGGAGCGCCCCTCACGGAGGCTTTGGACACCGCTGACCCCCGGGCCTGGACCGCGTTTGACGTGGGCGTCCGCCAGGTTCTCCGGTATGGACATGCGCTGCTGCCGGAGGAGGACCGGACCGCGGTGCTGCGCTCCGGCGCGGCCGCTGACGCTGCATTGCGGCCGAGAGCGTCTTCACGGCACTCGGCAACCGACGGTTTCCGCCGCTGGATCACCGACCGCTTCCGCCACCCGGCCGGGGACGTCGAACCGGCCGCCGGACTCGGGCACCTTCCGCACGGCCGGCCCCAGGCAGACGGAATCCGGGAGGAGGGCGCGAGGCAGGATGCGCGGGCCCGTCTCGCTCTTGCGCTGTGCCATCCGGACGGACGGGTGCGTGAGACCGCTCTGGACGAGGCCGCGGAGCATCCCGTGCTCCTTCCGCTGCTGGCCATACGCGCCGGCGACTGGGCCACGCCCGTGCGGGAGCGGGCCCGGAGGCTGCTGGGCGAGAGCCTCGACGCGGAGACCGCGGTCGCCCTCGCGCCGCTGATCCTGCGTGTCGGCCTGCGTGAGCGGGGTGCTCACGGGCTCGAACTGCTCGGCGGTGTGCTCCGCCGGGCACCGCGCGAGCGGCTGCCCCTGCACACCCACACCGACCGCGCCGTACGCCGGTTCGCCTTCCGGCTGACCATCGAGGAAGGGCTCCTCTCTCCTGGCGAACTGGCCCGCCGCGCCGCCTGTGACGACGACGCGGTCGTCCAAGGCCTGTGCGCCGACGCAGCTCTGGCCGTCATGGCGGACGGGGACGACTGGGACGAGGTGCTGGAGCCGCTCCTGGGCGCGCGCAATCCCCGGGCGCGATCGGCCGGGGTCACCGCGCTGCGGCGGGCGGAACGACCCGAACGGGCGATGGAGTTCCTCACCGACCGGTCCGCGCTGGTGCGGGCCTGCGCACGGTATGTCGTACGCCAACACGGGACGGATCCGCTGCCCCGGTACCGGGAGCGATGCGCGGACCCAGCCGATCCGACGATGCCGCCCGGTGCGGTGATCGGGCTGGCAGAGTGCGGGGAGCGCGTGGACGCGAAGTTGCTGTGGCCCCTGCTCACCCATCCGGCACCGGCAGTGCGGGCGCGGGCGGTGGCCGGACTGCGCACGCTGGACGTGACCGACGCTGCACGGCTGCTGCCGCTGCTCGACGATCCGGCACCCGGCGTCGTACGGGAGACGGTCTCCGCGCTGCTCCCGTTCGCCGGAACACTGCCCGGGAAGCTGCTGACGGCGCGCCTCGGTGCCGAGCGGCCCCGACCGGTCCGGGTCGCCGCATTCCGGCTGCTCGACGCGCGCGGCGGGGTCGTTGGCCTGCGGGCCGCGGTCGCCCTGCTGGACGATCAGGACGACGAGCTGCGCGCGTGGGCCGGGCAGTCGGTGCAGCGCTGGCGTCCGGGAGCGGACACTCCGCGCGGGGACGCGGAAGTGGGTGAACTGCTGGACCGGGCCCGCCGTCTCTTCAGCGACCACGTGCTTCAGCTGCGCAGGTGGGAGGCCGGACTGTCCGGCTGACCCGATGCCGGACACCCTGCGGCCCCAGGGCACCCGGCACCGGCCCGGACACCAGCGGTTGCGGTGCATGAACGCGCGCTGTGGCACATGGTGACGGGACCGGACCGTCTCCGCGGGGGAGAGGGGATCCGGCGCGGCGACATCGTGGGACCACCCCCGCACACCCGCAGGGATGATCCCGCCCCGAACGCCCCGTCACCGTCGACTGCCTGCTGTTCCCCGTACCTGCGGGGATGCTCCTGTCCGTCTGGCCGGTGTGGTCGGTGGCGCGGACCGTTCTGAGGCGTACGACGGGTGCCGGGCAGCAGGTCGGCTGAAAGGTGTGGGTTGTGGCCTGACGGTGGCCTTGGATCTGGTCCGGCTGCTCATGCCGGGGCGGGTCCGTGGGCGCATGATCGTCGAGGCCGCAGGTATGGAGGCGCTGTGGGCGGTGTTGCGGAGGTCGGCCGTTAGCCTGTCGGTATGTCAGAGCGTGTCATCCCAGGCTGTACGGACGGTCTGATCACTCTGGGCGCCGCGGACGTTCTGTGGGCCGGCTTGACGGCCGACAGCGCGGTGCCGACGGCTCCCGCGGCGTTCACCCGCTCTCCTGCTCATGCTCAGGCGGGCTACGTCCTGCTCGGCGGCTGTGTGGTGGCGACGGTGAAGACCGGCGGTGGCCGGTGGAGTGTTCCGGAGGCCGAGGTGCGCCGGGCGGCAGCGGAACTGAACGCGGTGGAGATGGATCGCCGGGCTCTGGTCCGTATCGGTCCGTTCCGTGACGGGGCGAAGCAGGAACATCATGAGGAAACGCCGCTGCGATGGCGTCGGCGCATCGCCCGGGAACTGCAGGAACGGGACGAACCCGAGCGGGCTGACGGCCGTCTCTGTCATCTGGCGGGGATCGACTGGCGACGGATACTCGTGGAGCGGACCCGAGACGGAGCACAGCGCACATGGTGGCTGCCGCACGCCGTGGTCAGACTGCTGGACGTGGCCGAGCACACCGAAACGCGGTGGCTGCGAGCCGCGCGGACCCGCCGGGCAGGCGCAACCGCCGCCGGGTCGCCCTCCCGCCACCGGCAGGCCAGAAGCGTCGACACCCCGCGGACGGCGGAGAGTCCCGACCGTCCGGCCGCCCCACCGCGCCCGTACGGCGAGGAACTGAAAGGCCATCTGTACTCGGTACTCAGCAAAAGGCCCGGCATCTCCCGCAAGGTGGCCGGGTGGGCGTGCGCCGTCTGCCGCACCGCACCCGCCGCCGTACTCGACCACTGCCACGAACACGGCTACGTCCGTGCCCCCCTCTGCCACTCCTGCAACACACAAGAACGACCGGACCACCTCTACAGCAGCGACATCCGGGTGGCGAACCGCTACACACGTCTCTTCCACACCGACGCCGCCGACTGGCTCCGTCACTGGCACCGCTGCTCCGGCTGCCGCGCCCGCACCACCCTGCCCCTGCCCCACCTCGCCGCATGGACCGCCCACACAGCCTGCCGGTCCCTGCGCCCGACCCACCGCGACCCCATTAGCTCCCGCGGGCGTAAACCCTGCGGTGCGCTACGCGTGTCCTGGACCGGCAGCCACCGTGCGCCCGGTTCCTGCCTGTTCACTGTCGCCGTCGACCTGTGCCCCTCCGGTGAGCATCGTGTCCTGGCGCACGTCCCCTACCGCGAAGCCGCCGAGCGGTTTCGCACCTGGCTGGCCGAGACCGTCCCTGCCGTGGCGGCCGAGGCCGGACCCGACCGCCTGGACGGCCTCCCCGCCCGGTTCCGGCCGGTCATCGCGGACACCAGCAGCGAGGGCCTGGCACTTTTCTGAGCCCACGATGACAGGTCCGGCACCAACGCCGGCCGGACCATGACGAGATCACCGAGTGGTCGTCGATACATCGTTCCAGCGGACGTGACCGCGACGGGGCACGTCCACATGCCGGCCGTCACGGGACGGCCCCGCTCCCGCACCCGCGGGGAACGGTCCCCAGCCGCCCACGGTCTTCGGGACCGTAAGACGTTCGGTGTGACTCCAGACCATGGAAGATGCGTCGATGACCGGTGAGAACGTGTCCGAGTCCGAGGCCGTCGAGCCCACAAAGGCTGCTGACCAGGGTGAATACAGAAGTCCGGCTGGAGTGTCAGGCCAGTTCACCTGTGGCCGGGAGGGCCAGGCGGTGCGCCTCGCGTATCAACTGTGACCGGTGGGCTCCTCATCGTCGCGGTCGTCAGGCGCGGCGCCTTCTTCGGCCTCGATGCCCTCGAGAGGTTTGCCCGCCGTCGTGCCCCGTTCCGGTTGGTAACCCTCCTTGCTGCTCGCTGTGCCTGGGATGGAACGGTCCTGGGCCTGGCTCTCCGCACCCGAGTGCGATCCAGGCTCCTCGGGGTCGCGGGCCCGGCCGTAGCCGTCCTCGTGGCGGTTTTCATGGCTGGCCATGTCTGTGCCCTTCCGTGTCGGGTCATCGCCGGGTTCCCTCGGGTGCGATACCGGAAACGGCGGCGCACCACGGGGCCCGCGGGGTTCCCCACCAGAGGGTGAGCCGGTCGTCCTGGTCGGCCGACGCGTCCACGGTCCGGCGACATCACGCACCTGCAGCGGTCTGCCCCCGGCCGGGCCGGGGGAGCCGGCGTCGGCCGGATCGCCCGCCGAATCGGTCCACACCGCGTCCCGGCGGGGTGCGAGGCGCCCGGTGGTCCGCCGGTAGGAACGCAGCGCGGCGAGCTCGGCTTCCCACGCCTCCTCGCCCGGTTCCCAGACCATCCCGGCCTTCGGCGGGTCGAGCAGTTCCTTGCGGCGCGGCTCCAGCTCGCCCGCCCGTAGCGCCTTGCGCTGCTGAGGCACTCACCTGCCCGGCGGGAACGCCTTCGTCACGCCGACCTCGACGCCGGCCCGGCGATCCCTTCGTTCTCGTCGCGCCGCAGGGCCTCCCTCGGCCCCGGAGCGGTTCGCACCATCACGGGGGAAGGCCCGCACGGAGATCTCCCCGTGCGTCAGCCCCTTGGCCGACAGTGACAGGACCATCTCGTCCACCCCGCCCGGATGTCGCCGGCGCTTTCTGGCCAGTTACGGCTCGAACGACCCGGCCCGGTCCCGCGGCACCGCGATCTCGACCGGCCCGACTCGGTGATCACCGTTTCCGCCGGGTCACCTCGTGTCGCGCGGAAACCCGCCGTCTGCGACGTTCGCGGTTGACGCGGCTCGGGTGGCGGGTAGCCGACAGCGGTGGCCCGGCGCCCGCGACGCTGTTCACGCCGCGGGCCAGGGCCTCCGGGCATGAAGGCGCGCTTACGGGAGGACGATGTCGCGGCCGGGCCCGCCTTCGAGGACGTCCTTTCCGGTGCCACCGCAGACGAGGTCGTCGCCGCCTTCGCCGTCCAGTGTGTCGTTGCCGGGGCCGCCGAGGACGATGTCGCGGCCGTCCCCGCCCATGGCGTGATCGTCGCCGGGGCCGGCGTGCACGGTGTCGTCGCCGCCGTAGCCCTCGATCATGTCGTCGCCCCGGCCACCCCACATCCGCTGGTTGCTGCTGTCACCCATCAGGTGGTCCATGCCGTCGCCGCCGTAGAGGGCCGCGGGTCCCATGACCATGTCGTTCCCCGCGTCGCCCAGCACCGTGCGTGCGGTGTGGGCGTGCAGTTCGTCGTCGCCGGGGCCGCCGCTGACGCTGCCGATCCCGGGGGTGAAGGCGGCGATCGTGTCGTTGCCGTCGCCGAGGAAGACGTCGATCCTGTCGGGCCGGGAGCTGTCGGCGGGCAGTTCGCAGACGACGGAGGTGGTCTCCTCGGGTCTGGAGTACGCACAGTGGTCGCCCGGCTCGAGCGGGACCACGTCGCTGAAGCCGATCCGCCGGATCCCGTCGCTGGTGTACATGGAGAATATGTTGAGGTTGTTGGTCTGTCCTGCAGCGGCGGTGAAGACGATCGACTGAGTCGACCAGTCGGCTCCGACGCGGGCCTCCGCCTCGGCGGCGGTGGCGGCGGCTGCCGGAACGACGGCGAGGCCGGCGGTGAACAGGGTCACGGCGACCGCGCTGACGGTAACTCGGTTTCGGTTCACAAGACCTCATCTCGGTGGAGCGACGGGGACCGATCTGCTTGGTGCGGTACTGCCGGAGACCGGGCGGACCCGGTCGTGAAGGCAGTCTCCCCCGCTGCTCCAGATCTGCAAGACCGCGAATCGACGCGGCGTCACGATGAGCCGACATTCCTCCGGATATGAGGGTTGTGCTTATTTGCCAGGCATGTTCCCGGTGTCGCCGCGGCAGGGTTTGCTAGCTCGATTCCGGTTCGGCAAAGGTGAGTTGGCCGACGCATTCGATGGTTGGGATTGTCGGAGGAACGGAAGGCGGCTGCCCGGGCACGGACGGGGGACTTCGCCCTCAGGCGGAACGAATCATGGTCGGATTCGCCGAGGCGGAAGCGGTGTTGGAACGCCGGGTGATGGACCGGGAGGAGCTCGCCGGGGCCCGGCCGCTCCGCGTTCCCCGCCCGAAGCGCCCTACAGTCACGGCTCCCACCGGGCAACTTGCCCGGCGAGGCCAACTGGGGCGTACGAAAGCGCACATCGGGACCCGAGGTCTCGCGTGCCGTGGAACCGGACAGCCCTCACGCCAGAACCAGGTCCCGTCGCCATGCGGCGAACGCCCCTTCCCGGCGCCGTCCCGCACGCCGGTCCGGACCGCGTCCTCGCTCTCCGGCCCCGGGAACGGTTCTGACTTCCGGATCACGGCGGATTCCCTGCTCGCCGCCATCTTTATGATCAACTCCGTTTGTTTCATTGACATTTCACTCAGAAGACGTACTGTTGGGAGCGCTCCCATGACAGTCTTGCAACTGGAAGGAGTTCCCCCCACATGCGCAAAAAGAGTCCGTTGACCGGGCGTTCACGGTCGTCCCTCCGTCGGCCCCTCCAGGCGCTCCTCATGGTGTTCGCCGTGGTCGTCGGCGCACTGGCCTGGTCGGTCCCTGCCCAGGCTCACGGCACCATCGTCAACCCCGCCTCCCGCGCGTACCAGTGCTGGAAGACGTGGGGCAGCAACCACATGAGCCCGGCCATGCAGACCGAAGACCCCATGTGTTATCAGGCATTCCAGGCCAACGCCGACACCATGTGGAACTGGATGAGCGCGCTCCGCGACGGCCTCGGCGGCCAGTTCCAGGCACGGACCCCCGACGGGACGCTCTGCAGCAACAACCTCTCGAGGAACGCCAGCCTGAACAAGCCCGGACAGTGGAAGACGACCAACATCAGCAACAACTTCACGGTCCAGCTGCACGACCAGGCCTCCCACGGTGCCGACTACTTCAGGGTCTACGTGAGCAAGCAGGGCTTCAACCCCAAGACCCAGACCCTGGGCTGGGGCAACCTCGACTTCATCACGCAGACCGGCCGCTTCGCCCCGGCGCAGGACATCAGGTTCAACGTCAACACCTCCGGCTACACCGGACACCACATCCTGTTCGTGATCTGGCAGGCCTCGCACCTCGACCAGGCCTACATGTGGTGCAGCGACGTGAACTTCGGCTGAGCCGGAGAGCGCCGCACACGGCACCGGCCGCTGCCGGGCGCCGGTAACCCACCGCACGGCCGACCGAGCTCCGTCGGGGCAGGGGACCCATTTGCCCACCCTGCCTCGACGGGGCTTCCTGCGTTCCTGGTGTGGACGCACCCGATCGCGCGGCAGTCGCACGGCAGCCGGATCCCCGCCGGGGCGTATCGCGCCGCCCGGCGTACCCGCCCCGCCCTGGCCTTCCCCGGTCGTCGGCAGCTCCCGGGGACCTCATGCCCTGCCGAAGCTCCCCCGGAGCACGCCTCACTCACGACGTGGGAAGCGATTGCCGGTGACGGGGCGGCTGGTCGCTCAGGGCTGCACCGCATCGAGCGGCAACACGCGAGGGAAGACGACCATGACGTGGCCGGGTGCGGGACTCGTGAAGTCGTCGCTGCTGGTGGAGGGCTCGCGCGCGAGTTCTCTCGACGGTGGCTGGAATGCTGGACCAGTGCTCGTCTCATTGCCGTACCGGGCCACCCGGGCGTTGCCGTCCGTGCCTGCGGTCCTGCTGCACCCCACACCGGCGGGGAGGACGCGGGGGTGTTCCGGTGCCGGAGCGCTTATGTCACCACAACGACCCGCATCACAGGAAGCAGCACCTTGATTCTCTGCGAGCCCTCAGCTGCCCGGTTCCGCTCTGCTGTCGGCCTCGTCAGGGGCCGTCCGGCTCGAATCGACCCCGGCCAGCCCCGTCCCGAGAAGGACGTACGCGGCGAGGGCCGGGACCGGTATGTGCCCGCCCGCGCGGTCGATGTCATCGATGCAGTACCCGGAGAGCCCCGCCCAGACCAGCCCACCGACGAGTACGAGCACGGCGCTGCCGGTCTCGCCCATCACCCTCATGCCGGCCCACAGCAGGAGGGGCATGAGAGCCCAGGAAGCGGCTGTGGTGAGCAGGAACTCGAAGGCGCCGGAGAACATCGTGTGCTCGTCCGTGACCCTACTGGCGCGGGCCCAGGCGTAGCCGGCGGACATCAGGGTGTGGCAGGCCGCGGTGGCGGCGACGACGGCGAGAGCGCCTTTGGCGTGCCGTACGTACTGCATGGCGGACCTCCTTGTCCGTCGCGGCCGGTGGGGGCACGTTGCGACCGGCCCGCACCGTCCACCGCTCTCGCGGCCTGACCGGCCGCATCGGTCGTTGCCCCGTGGACGACTTCGCGCGTGCGTCCTTGTCGCGCTGACCATGCGCTGGGCCGGCGGCCGGTCAGAGTCTGCCGAGAGCCGTGGCCAGTGCGGTGGCGGTGGATGCGATCACCTTGTCGTCGTGGCCGGTGTCGTCGTGGCCGCGGTTGGTGAACACCGCCAGGACGATCGGCATGTCCGATCCGGGTGGCCAGGCGATCGCCAGGTCGTTGGCGGTGCCGTGGTTGCTTGCGCCGCCGGTGCCGGTTTTGCTGCCGATCGTCCAGTTCTTCGGGAGTCCTGCCTTGATCCGGTTGGCGCCGGTGAGGCTGGCCTCCAGCCAGCCGACCAGCCGCGCTCGGTCGCCGGCCTGAAGGGTGTCACCGGTGGTGAGTTCGGTGAAGGTCCGCGCCGCCGCCGCGGGGGTGGTGGTGTCCCGCACCTCGCCGGGTTCCCACTCGGTCAGCCAAGGTTCCGGCCGGTCCAGGCGACTCGTCCGGTCACCGACGGTGCGGAAGAACGCGGTCAGCCCGTACGGCCCGCCGATCTGCTCCAGGAGCATGTTGCCAGCGAACCCGTCGGACTTGGTGATCCCGGCGCGGCACAGTTGCGCGGGCGTCATCCCGGTGTCGGTGTACTCGGTGGTTTCCGGAGAGTTCGCGGTCAATCCGGCCATGTCGGCGGACTTCCAGCGCACCACCTGGTCCATCAGCCCCGGCTCACTGGTACGCGCCCTGTCCAGTACCGCCGCGCACGCGAACACCTTGAACGAGGAGTTGAACGGGAAACGCTCGTCGGCCCGGTACCCGACCGTCCGACCGTTCTCCAGGTCGATACCCACCGCGCCGATCCGCCCGTCGTAGGACTTCTCAAGTGCTCGCAGCGTCTTGGTCAGGCCGGAGCCGGGAGAGGCGTCGCCCTGTGCCCGGGGGGCGACGCTTGAGGCGACCGTCTCACCAGTGGCGCTCGTGTCGCCGGTGGCACCCGCTGCACAGGCGGTGCTTCCCGACAACACGGAAACAATCAGCGCCGCGAGCCGTAAGCGCAAGCGGAGATGCCGTCTCGAGCTGAGAAGGGGACCAGGAACCATCAAGGAGTATCCAATCTCAATACGGAGCGTCCCGTCATACTGACATGGCTGTCGACGACTGTCCGGGCCAAGCAGTGCCGAAGGTCCGTTGCCGCCCCGGCACGGGTGTGACCGCAGTGCGGGGGAGCCCGCGCCGGCAGGGCCGGACCTGCCGGGCCGACGGCTCCGCACCGGCCTGGCAGGCCTCGCTCACCGGCGTGCGGGCCGCATGTCGCCGTCGTACACGGTGCGGTAGTCCGGGACGACGATCCGGGAGGCCGGGGACGCCTCCCCGACCTGGGAGAGGAAGGTGTCGAGGTCCATCGCCGGGTCGCGGACCGGGGAACCGCTCAGCGGCAGCTCGAAGTTGTCCCAGTGGACGGGAACGACGACACCGGGGGAGTCCAGGGCATCCAGCAGCCGGGGCACGTAGCGGTGGGTGGTGCTGGTGACGCCGGGCAGGGCGATCATCGCGAGGTCGGGACGCAGGCCCCGCACCGCCCGCTCGGAGAAGTCGCTGGCCCCCATGAGGAAGGCTGACGGGCCGCGCTCTCCGGCCGTGACCCGGAAGGCCAGGGTGTCGCCCTCGGGCAGGTCCGCGATGGTGCGGGGAGTCTTCGCCGGCGGGGCGTTCAGCGTGCCCGGGGCGAAGTACGCGCAGTTCTTGTTGCGGCTGTGCAGACTGGGCACGACCTCGACGGTGACCGTGCCGATGTCCAGTACCTCGCCGCCCTTCACCACGGAGATCTGTCCCGGGTCGACTCCGAGGGCGGTGAGCAGATGGTACGTGGTCTCGGTGCCGATGACGCGTGAGCCGGTGGCCTTGGCGATGTACGGCACGTCCCCGAGGTGGTCCCAGTGGGAGTGGCTCACCAGCACCAGGTCGGGGCGGCCGATGTGCGCGTCCACGACCTCGGGGTCCGTCCTCAGCTCGGTCTCCGGGTCGAGACCGCTGCCGAACAGCCCAGTGGGGAAACGGGTGAGGTAGGGGTCGAAGAGCACGGTGCGGCCGCCCACGTCGATGCGCCAGCCCGTGGTGCCGAGCCAGCGGAACGACACGGAACGGGCGCTCCGGTCACCGTCCCGGTCGCGGCCGGCGGACGCGGATGTGGTGGCTGCGGTGGCCGCTGTGGCCGGGATCAGCGGGGCCGCCGCACCGAGCGCGGCGCCCCGCAGCACCGTACGGCGGTCGAACCTGCGACGAGGGGAGACGCCCGGTTCGCCCGGGGCGTGTATGTCCTGGGTCATGACGTCAGCAGATCAAGGGGCGAAGCCCCTTGTCCAAGACCGGAGTCGGGCACATCCGATACGCGAACGGGTATACGCCCCGGTCAGCGGCCGTCACCGCGGAGGAAAGCGGCCGCGAATCCGGCGGCCCGGCCGATCGCCGCGTCCACCGTGGCACGGGATGCGGTCAATTCGTGCGTGCGCGCGAACACGGCGATCGCGTAGCACTCGCCGTCCGGATAACGGGCGACGCCCGCCTCCATGTGCAGTCCGGGCAGGGTGCCGGTCTTGGCCGCGACCGAGACGTCGTCCGGGAAACCCGACACCAGCCGGTGGCGGAACAGCTGCCTGCCCATCAGATCGCGGACGAGCGCACAGGCCTCCGGCGGCCCGGCGGCATCGGTCCAGACGAGCCGGAGCAACCGTGTGATCTCGCGGGGTGTACTGGCCGTGGTGTGGCGGGGATCCAGCACCGCCAGCCGTCTCTTCCGCTCGTCCGGCAGGGCCGGGTAGCGCACGGCGAACTCCCTCTCGTCGCGTGCCCCCACCTCCGCGAGCATCGACTCCAGCAGGTGCCGCGGGCCGCCCACGACGCGCGTCCGCTCCAGGCCGAGTTCCTGCGCGAGCAGTCGCACGGTGTCCAGACCGACCCGGTCCAGCAGCAGGTCGGCGGCTGAGTTGTCGCTGACCGACATCGCGAAGTAGGCCAGGTCGCGCAACGACAGCTCGACGTCGTCCAGGCAGCCGGCGGTGCCCCAGCCGCCGAGTCGGTCGGCCGACGTCACCCGCACCCGCTCCCGCGGATCGAGCTGGCCGGCCACGACCTGCCGGGCGAACTCCAGCACCAGCAGCACCTTGAAGATCGAAGCGATGACCACGGCGTCGTCGGCGCCCACGGCGACCTCACGGACATCCCGCTCGTCGTCGGTCCCCCCGGCGGCCGGCGTGCGCGCACGAACGGGAACAGCGTGCAACTGTCCCCTCGCGCCCGCCTCGGTGAAGACCTGCCGGATCCGATCCTCGATCGCTGTTCGCGTGCTCATCACTGTTCACCCCCGGACATCGACGTGCCCCGTCATCAGCTGGTCCACCGGCCGTCGGCAGGCCGGCCCATTTCCTCAAGACGGCTTTCGCATAGGATCCTTGGCCGTGGATCTCTTGCGCCACCTGCGTCTTTTCGTCACCGTAGCCGACGAGCTGCACTTCAGCAGGGCCGCCGAGCGGCTGGGCATGGCCCAGCCGCCGCTCAGCCAGGCGATCCGCAGGCTGGAGAAGGAACTCGGAGCCGAACTGTTCGACCGCTCTCAGCGCGGTGTCCGGCTGAGCGCCGCCGGGGCGGCGCTGCTGGAGGAGGCACACGAACTCCTCGACCGGGAGAAGAGGCTGCGCACCCTGGCCCGCCGCGCCGCCGACGGCGGCCTCGGCACGCTCCGCGCGGGCGTCCCGCCCGACACCACGGCCGCCGTGCTGTCCGCGCTGCTGGCCTCCTGCGCGGAGCACGCTCCGGGGCTCTCCGTCGACCTGCAGGAGGTCGCCACCGAGGAGCAGGTGCGGCTGCTCTCCTCCGGAGGGCTGGACGTCGGACTCGTGCACCACCCCGTCGACGCCACCGCACTGCACCTCGGCCCCGAGGTCCTTCTGGACCTGGGCGTCGTCCTGCCCCGTACTTCCCCCCTGGCACGGCTGCCGGAAGTGCCGCTCGGCGACCTCCCGGGCCACGACCTGGTGCTGTTTCCGCGGGCGCACGCGCCCGGCTGGTACGACCGGATCCTCGACGTGTGCCGCGCCGAAGGATTCGTCCCCGGCCGTCTCCGCCACGCCTCCAACCCCGAGTTCCTGCTCGCCCTCGTGACGGCGGGCCACGGAGTCGCCTTCGACTCGGGGCCGGTGGCCCGCAAGGAGCCCCGCGTCGCCTGGCGGCCCCTGGCCGACCGCCCCCTCACCCTGCGCGTCAGCGGCGCCTGGCCCGTCGGCCGCGGGGCCCACCCGGCCGCCCGCCGCTTCGCGGAGCTCGCGGCCGACGTCCTGGCCCGCGACCACACGGCGGCCTCGGGACGCGCGGGCGTTCCCCTCCCCCCGGACGACGCCCCACGCCCGTGGTCCGTGGTCTACGGCTGAACACCCGCACACCGGCCACACACCTCGCACTCCGCGTCCGACGAACACCCTGCTCGGGCATTGCCCAAGCGGTCTCCCCGGTAGGGTGACGTCCTGACCCGGGAGTGTCGCCCGTGCGGGACCATCCCCGCGGGTGCCTCGCCACCGGCGAGGCGTCCAGCCGTCCCGCCCACCACGAAGCCGGCACCAAGCCCCGCCGCGGCACCTGAAGCTCTGCCCGCCTGACCCGTCAGGAAGCCGACGAGGTTGGATGGCTCCATGGCGAGACGAAAGCGGGAGGAGAAGGGGTCACCTCCCTTCGGCATGCCGAAGGGCATCGTTCTGCTGGCGGCGCCGGAAGGCTGGCGCCACAGTGTCCTCACCGTGGAAGGCGGGATGCTCTGCGGGCGCCTCGCCGATGTTCCGGTCAACGCCGGCCCAGCCGAGGCACGGGCCGCCGCGGCGGCCATGATGGTGGGACTCGCACATGACTTCCACGAAGTACACATCGACGTGACCTGGGATCCGCCTCGGGAACCCGGTTCCTGGACCGCCCAGGTCACCGTTGCCTCGACCCCGCCGAACACCTGCGGTTGAACGC
This sequence comes from Streptomyces sp. 12E, assembly GCF_055633275.1. NCBI lineage: Bacteria > Bacillati > Actinomycetota > Actinomycetes > Kitasatosporales > Streptomycetaceae > Streptomyces > Streptomyces sp. 12E. The sequence continues at coordinate 7,260,734 of NZ_JBVNCJ010000001.1, forward strand.
CAAGCCAAGCCGACGCGCGCTCGTCCGCCCTTCGACGGCATGTCAGAGGCTGCTCCTACGCTTCCAGCTGTGAACGCGGATGATCTTGTATGGCAGGCGAACGACCACGGCGGCCTTTTTCCCCGGAAAGCAGGTCTTCTGCTGGAGCACGGTCACCTGGACCTGGTGATCCGGGAGGCGGAGGAGCGCGGCGAGTGGTTCTGCGCGGAGCGCGCGGCGCAGGAGCTGTGCCGGTCGGGCGAGTTCGGGCGCAGCGGCCCTGGGCGCCGCCGGCGGACGTCCGCGTGTGGTCATGCTGTAGCCGAGGCGCCTGCCAGCAGTTGGCCCATGTCGGCGAGCACGGACGGCTCGACGCGGTAGTAGACCCAGGTGCCGCGCCGCTCGGAGGTGAGCAGACCGGCCTCTTTGAGCTTCTTCAGGTGGTGGGAGACGGTCGGCTGGGAGACGCCGACGTCGGAGATGTCGCACACGCACGCCTCCCCGCCCTCGTGCGAGGCCACGGCGGAGAACAGCCGCAGGCGGACCGGGTCACCGAGGGCCTTGAACATCCGCGCCGCACTCTCAGCCTCCTCGGCGTTCATCGGGCGCTCGGTCAGCGGCGGGCAGCACGGCGCCGCGCCCTGACCGTCGGCGGGCTCGAGCAGCGGCAGCGCCTTCGCATTCGACATGCGCCTATGTTGACACATGTCGAACCAGTGCGGGGAGGGTCGTCACCGGCGCTGACGCAGGTGGTCGGTCGCCGGGCGATCCGCTCCGCGTCCCGGCCCGCGCCGCGCAGCGAGTTCGACGACGAGCCGCGCTGCCACTCCAGCCCCTGGCACGTTCGTGGCGAGGTCCTCGCGGTGCCGGGGTTCCCGGCGGCGTCGAGGGCGCCGTCGAGGCCGGTGAGGTAGGTCAGGTCGGGGTGGTAGCCGGTGGCGAACGGCGATCGTGTCGACTTCCTCTCGCTCGCCGTTCGGCCAGAGGAGCCTGGTTCCGTCGACGCCGCTGAACATCGCTCGCCGCTCGGGCTGTCCGGCGGCCCGGTGGCGGCCGTCGTCGAGGACCGGCTGCGCCGGCGGGCGCGTCGTGGGCCGGCCGAGAGGTGCGGTGTCCAGGCCCGTGCGGGTCAGCCACCAGTGCAGGTCGCGGCCGAGGACGCGCCGCGCCGCGGACTTCACCGGTGCCCGGGTGGCGAGCGTGACGCGGGCGGTCCTGGCGAGTTCGGCGGCGATCCGCACCGCGGAGTTCCCGGCCCCGACCACGACCACCCTGCGGTCGGTGAACGGGGCAGGGCTGCGGTGGTCGGCGGCGTGCAGCACCTGGCCGGCGTACTCCTCCAGGCCCGGCAGCGCCGGCCGGTGCGGGCGTCCGAACGTCCCGGAAGCCGCCACGACGGCCCGCGCGGACGGTCGGTCGCCGCCCTCCAGCTCCACTGTGGAGACGTCGCAGGTGCGCCGGACCGCGGTGACGCGGCAGCCGGTGCGGATCTCGGCGTCCAGTCGGTCGGCGTAGGCGTTGAGGTAGGCGACGACCTCGTCGCGGTGCGGGTAGCGGTCGCGGTCGGCACCGGGGAACGGCATCCCGGGCAGGGAGCTGTACCGGGCGGGCGAGAACAGCGTGAGGCTGTCGTAATAGTGCGGCCACGATCCGGCCGTGGTACCGGATGCCTCCAGCACCACCGGTCGCACCCCGCAGCGCAGCGAGGCGGAGGCGGCTGCAAGCCCCGACTGGCCGCCGCCGATGACGGCGACATCGATGTGGTCCCCTCGGCAAACCCTTGATTTCGATGAATGTCTATGTTGACGTTCATCAATACAGATGGCATGCTGGGCCGCGCAAGCCATCGATGTATATCGAAACAAGCGAGGAGTCACCGTGAACGCGCCCGTCACCACCGAGCTGCCCGTCATCGTGATCGGGGCCGGACCCGTCGGCCTTGCCGCCGCCGCCCACCTGACCGAGCGCGGCATCGAACCGCTCGTCCTGGAGGCAGGCGACAGTGCCGGCGCGGCCGTGCGCGAGTGGAGCCATGTGCGCCTGTTCTCCACCTGGGGGGAGGTCGTCGATCCGGTCGCCGAGAAGCTGCTGGCCCCCACGGGCTGGACCAGGCCGGACCCGGCGACGTACCCCTCGGGCGGTGACTGGGCGGAGCAGTACCTGCAGCCACTCGCCGACGTCCTCGGCGGCACCGTCCGCACCGGCGTCCGCGTCACCGGTGTCTCCCGCACAGGACGCGACCGGATCGTGGACGCCGACCGCGAGACCCAGCCCTTCGTCGTCCACGTCGCCCACGCCGACGGCCGTGAAGAGCGCCTCTTCGCCCGCGCCGTGATCGACGCCTCCGGCACCTGGACCACCCCGTCCCCGGCCGGCGCCAGCGGACTGCCCGCCCTCGGCGAGAAGGCGGCGGCCGACCGCATCACCCACCGCGTCCCCGACCTCAAGGACCCCGCCGTCCGCGCCCGCTACGCCGGCAAGCGCACCGCCGTCATCGGTTCCGGCGCCTCCGCCTTCACCGCGCTCGCCCACCTCGCCGACCTGGCCAGGTCCGAGGACGGCACGGGGACGCACGGGGTGTGGATCCTGCGCCGCGGCATCTCCGGTCCCACCTTCGGCGGCGGCGCCGCCGACCGGCTCCCCGCCCGCGGCGCCCTCGGACTGGCGGCGAAGGCCGCCGTCGTCGACGGCCACGCGGACGCGGTCACCGGATTCCGTACCGAGGCGATCGAGCGTGACCCCGACGGTCGCCTGGTCCTGGTCGGCGAGGACGGGCGCCGCCTCGCCCCGGTGGACGAGGTGATCGTCCTGACCGGCTTCCGCCCCGACCTGACCTTCCTCTCCGAGCTGCGCCTGGGCCTCGACGAACGCCTGCAGGCACCCGTCGGGCTGGCCCCGCTGATCGACCCCAACCAGCACTCCTGCGGCACCGTCCACCCGCACGGCCACCGCGAGCTCTCCCACCCCGAACAGGGCGTCCATCTGGTCGGGATGAAGTCCTACGGCCGCGCCCCCACCTTCCTGGCCATGACCGGCTACGAGCAGGTCCGCTCCGTCACCGCCGCCATCGCCGGCGACCTCGAGTCCGCCGACCGCGTCGAACTCACCCTCCCCGAGACCGGAGTCTGCGGCGGCGCCGGCCTGTTCGACACACCCGACACCCTCCAGCAGACCGACGGCGGCGGCTGCTGCGCGCCCGCGCCGCAGCTCGTCCGGCTCGGCACGCCTGCGACAGCAGGCGCAACCGTCGAGGAGGCCCCGGCAGGCGGCTGCTGCGGCTGACCCGGACCCCTACCCACCAGCAGGAAGCACGTCATGTCCCGCGTGCGGTTGGCCCTTCGCGTCCCCGACCTCCATGCAGCGATCACCTTCCCCAGCAAGCCGTTCGACGCCGAGCTCGCCAAACTCCGCGACGGCTGCGCCGACTTCGCCATCGCCGAGCCCTCGCTCAAGCTCGTCCTCCTCCGGTTCCGCATGGACGACGTCTCGCTCAACGGCAAGGAGTACGCCCCACGGCGAAAACCGGACCGGCGGTGAAGGCCAACCAGCACGGCTGCCTCCCCGACGGTCCCAAGCGCGCGACGGTGGTCACCGATGCGGTCACACCGCTGTCGTGGGAACTGCGTCGGGACGGTGGCTTCCCTGATCAACATGCGCACGCATGCCCATCGGGACCGTCCGGCCGCCACCCTCCCGACGGGCGGGCGGAGGGGCGGATCACCGGAGGTCGTGGAGGGCCCGGTCGAGCGCCTCCACGTCCTCGAGCGTGTTGTAGTGGTGCACCGAGAGCCGCACCGCGGTGTCGACGCCCCGGGCCGAGAGGTAGAGCGGGGTGTGGTCGCCTGCGATCTTCCAGGCATTGATGCCGTGGGCCGCCAGCCCGTCCCGGACACGCTCGGCCGGCAGGGTGCCGTGCCGGAAGGAGAGGATGCCCGACTGCTCCGTCCCCGGGCTCAGCGGCTCGGCGCCGGGCAGCCCTGTGACGCAGGCGTGCAGCGCCTCGATGACGCCCTTCAGGGGGAACGCCCTTCCCTCCCGTGCGAGTTCGAGGTGGTGGCCGAGCGCGGCGTGCAGCCCGAGCACCACGGCCGTGCTGCGCTCGCCCAACTCCAGGGTGCGGGCGCTCTCCTCGTGCACCGTGACGGCGGTCGGCGAGCTGACCCGGGCCACGTGCAGGTCGGTGAAGTCGGGCAGCAACGCGGCCCGCAACTCCGGTGTGGTGTAGGCGAAGCCGCTTCCACGCGGTCCGCAGAGGAACTTCCGCCCGGCCCCGGTGAGCAGGTCACAGCCGATCGCGTCCACGTCCAGCGGCAGTTGCCCGACGGCCTGGCAGGCGTCCACCGCGTACCAGGCGCGGTAGGGGGCGAGGAGCCGGCCGATCTCGGCGACCGGATTGACGATCCCGCAGCCGGAGGGCACGTGGGTGACCGAGACCAGGGCGACCCGGTCGGAGATGTTGGCCGCCATCCAGTCCAGGTCGAGGTCCCCGTCGGGGCGCAGTGGGATGGTCTCGATCGTGCAGCCGGTTCGGTCGCGCAGGTTGAAGTACCCGATCAGGCTGCCCGCGTACTCGTACGGGGTGACCCAGATCAGGTCCTTCGGGCCGAGGCCGAGCCGGGAGACCACCCGCCACCAGGCGCGGGTGGCGCTGTCGAAGACCGCGAGGTCCCGGGCCTCGGCGCCGACGACCCGGCCGAGCCGCCGGTAGACGTCGTGCTGGAGGATCTCGTCGTGGTGCAGCTCGGTCTCGTAGCCGCCGGTGGCCGCCTCCCGGGCCAGGCAGTCGGCCATCGCGGTGGAGACCGCTTCGGGCATCAGGCCGGCCCCGGCCGTGTTGAGGTGGATCAGCTGTCCGGTCATGGATGACGCCCCGTCAGTAGTCGGTGCCGAAGGCCGTGGCGGAGGGATCGGCGAGATCGGCCAGAGCGCGCAGGGCCATGGCGGGGTGCTCGGCCAGGCGGTGCAGCAGGTGCAGCCACCAGCTTTGGCCATAGGTCGTGTAGACCCGGCAGGGGTAGCCGGCTTCCCGGTAGTGCCGGAGCAGTGCGGGGCGGACCCCGTGCAGCATCTCGATCTCCTCGGCCCCGGCCAGCAGCCCGCGCTGCTCGGCGGTGGCCAGCAGCTCGGCGTGCTGGGTCGCCAGGGCGAGCCGGGCGCCTTCGCCGAGGGCGTACTCGGCGAACTCGAGGTAGCGCTCGTCGAGTTCGGGGCCACGGCCGAGGGCGGTCTCCGGGGCCTCCGCATAGACGCCCTTGACCAGCCGGATCTTGCGGCCGAGCGCGACCAGGCCGGGCAGGTCCCGCTCGGTGCGGTGCAGGTGGGCCTGGACGGTGATGCCGACGTTGTGGTGGGCGGAGGCCAGCTCGGCGAAGACCGGGACGATCTCGTCCACCAGCTCCGAGCGCTCCATCGAGAGCACCACCTCGCTGCCGTGCGCGGCCGCCGCGGTGAGGATCCGTGAGGTGTTCCGCACGGCCAGGCCGCGGGAGACCAGCAGGCCGACGCTGGAGAGGTCGAAGCCGAGCTGGAGCGGTCCGACGTCGGCGGCGAGCAGGGTCAGGTACGCCTGGACCACCTGCTCGATCTCGGCCTCGTCCCGGATCTCCTCGCCGACGTACTCGGCCGACACCCGGTACCCGCGGGTCCGGAGCAGGTCGAGCCGGGGGAGCAGCCCGGTCAGGTCGTCGGCGACCAGATAGCGCCGGGCCGCCGGGTAGGCGATCTGACGCAGCAGCGAGCCGGGCTCGGCGAAGGCGCGCCGGCAGCGCTCGTCGGCGGCAAGCAGCCGCAGGCCCAGGCCCGCGTCCCGGTCGGGCGTGGTGGCGGTGTCGCCGGCGGGCGTCGTGACGGTGACGGATGCCTCGGTCATCAGGGCCTCGCGGTGGTCGGTTCGGACTGCTGGGGGACGGTGACGGTGACCTGCCCGGCGGCGAGCATCATCGACTGGGCGAAGGTGCGGTCCGCGGTGGTCGGGTCACCGCCGTTCCGGCGCCAGGTGCGGTACTTGGCCGCATAGCTGATCACCGTCTCCTTGCCGCGCCGGGAGCGGGGACGGCTGAGCACCCCCGCCCACATGCCGTCCCAGCCGGCGTACGCCGGGTCGTCCAGCAGCAGTCGGTGGGCCCGGTGCAGGTTCCAGAACGGGATGCCCGCGTTGAGGTGGTGGACCAGGTGGAAGCGGTCGCCGTGCCGGCTGAGCAGGAAGGTCTCCAGGGCCCGGCCGTGCCGGTTGCGGGTCAGCAGCACCCGGGTGGACTCGCTCTCCGGCAGCGGGTAGTGCTCGGCCAGTTCGGAGAGCCAGCCGATCGCGATGTTGCTGGTCAGCAGCGGGACGAACCAGAACAGCAGCAACTCGGGCAGCACCCCGAGCCAGCCGCAGAGGCCGAACACGGCGGCCCACTGGAGCAGGAACAGCCGCTGCTCGGTTCGGAGCGGCACCGGCACCGAGACCGTCAGGTCCGACTCCCGGGCCCACACCCGGTCCCGGACCAGGTAGCGCAGGTAGTCCACGGTGCGCAGCCCCAGCAGCGAGAGCAGCACCTCGCGGACCAGGAAGCCGCGGTCGCTCCGGTTCGGGTCGTAGAGCCCGCACTCGAGGTGGAAGCGGTAGTCCGGGTCGGCGTCCGCCTCGCCGAGGCGGCGGTGGTGCCGGCCGACGTGCGAGCTGCGGTACGGGCCGTACAGCTGGCCGACCAGGTAGCCGGAGAGGGCGGTGCCGGCCACCAGGTTGAGAATCCGGTTCCGGGCCAGGCTCTTGTGGGCCGACTCGTGCAGGAAGTGGGCGAGGAAGCGCTGGGACGAGCCGATCAGGACCACCGCGACGGGATAGGCCCAGTAGGAGCCCGCGACGCAGGCGGTGACACAGAGCGCGACCAGGCCGTACTCGAAGGCGATCGCCAGGAGCGCGTGGTGGTTGTCCAGTCGGGTCAGGGATTTGAGACCTCGTCTGATCGGCGGTGCCAGCCGGTCGAAGTCGAGGTCGTCGAGGTCCGGGCGGCCGGGACCGGAGCGGTCCGTCCGCCCGGTCGAGGATCGTTCTGAGGGCATGTCGTGTTCCTCTGCGTGGAGGTGTCGGTGGGGACGTCCGGGGACGGGCGGGCGTTCACGGGGCAAGACCGAAGGCCGAGGTGTAGAGCGCGAGTTCGGCCTCCAGGGAGCGGATCACGGTGTCGGCGAGCCGGAAGCCGTGTCCCTCGGTCTCGAAGGTGAGGTAGCTGTGCGGCACCGCGGAGTCCTTGAGCAGCGCGAGCAGCCGCTCGGCCTGGGCCGGCGGGCAGACGGTGTCCCGCAGGCCCTGGAGCAGGACGAACGGGGCGCGGATCCGGCCGGCCCCCTCGACCGGCGAGCGCTCGGCGTAGCGGGCGCGCTGCTGCGGCCAGGCGCCGATCAGGCTCTCCAGGTACCGCGACTCGAAGTCGTGGGTGCCCCGGGTGCGCCACTGTTCGGCGTCCAGCACGGGGTAGTAGATGCCGGCCGCCCGGTACAGGCCGGGCTCGGCCGCCAGCGAGGCGGTGGCCGTCCAGCCGCCGGCGCTGCCGCCGCGGATCGCCAGCCGGTCCGGATCGGCCAGGCCCTCGGCGGCCAGCGCGCGGGCCACCGTGGCGCAGTCACGCACGTCGACCACGCCCCAGGATTCCCGCAGCCGTTCCCGGTACGCCCGTCCGAAGCCGGTGGAGCCGCCGTACTGGACGTCGACCACGCCGAAGCCCCGGCTGGTGAAGTAGCTGATCTCCTGGTTCAGCACAAGGTGGCTGCGGCTGGTCGGCCCGCCGTGGGCGAGGATCAGGCAGGGCGGCAGCTCGCCGTCCGGCCCGGTGTGCTCCGGGTGGTACGGGGGGTAGACGTGGGCGTGCACCGGCTCGCCGTCCGGCCCGGTGAAAGTGCGCCGGTAGGGCGTGGTGGCGTACTCCGGGTGGGCGGCGGACGGCTCGCGGAGGATCTCGGTGCCGCCGCCGGCCGGGTCGATCAGCACCACGGTGCGGCCCTGCCGCGGGCCGGCCGCGACGGCCGCGATCCGGCGGCCGTCGGTGGCCGGGAAGAACCACTCGGTGTACGGGGTCTCCAGGTCGTCGAGCCGCCCGTCCGGGGAGAGGAGGCCCAGCCGACGGCCGCTGGTGCCGTGCACCACCGCGAGCCGGCCGTCCAGCAGCGGCAGGCACCAGCGCAGGCCGATCCGCCACAGTGCCTCGCCGAACTCCTCGGGCCGGGCGCAGAGGTTGCGCCGCCCGCCGTCCGGCCCGAGCTCGTGCACGTTCCACCAGCCGTCCGGGTCGGTGACGGCGTAGAGGGCGCCGGAGCCGGTGGCCGCCCAGTCGGTCTGGGTGACCGACTCGCCGTCCCCGCCGGCCACCCGGACCGGCTCGGCCAGGCTGCCGTCCGGTTCGATCCCGGCCACCATCAGCTCGGTGGTGTCCCAGGGCATTGCCGGGTGGTTCCAGCCGAGCCAGGCGACCCGGTGGCCGCCCGGCTCGACCCGCGGGCCGGAGAGGAAGTCGTGGCCGCCCGCCAGGACCCGGACGGCCGCGGGGTCGTCGGCGGCCCGGCCGTCCAGCGGCAGCGCGACCAGGTGCCGGACCACCGAGGTGCCCTCGGCGTCGGCGACGGTCTCCCGCAGGCACCAGACCTCCTCGCTGCGGACCGCGAAGTCGGCGTAGCGCAGCTCGGCGGCCCAGGCCCCGACGGGGCTCAGCGGCACCGGGTCGGCGCCCGGGCGCCAGCGGTAGACCCGCTGGTCGTCCCAGTGGGTGAAGACGACGCCGTCCTCGGCCCGGCCGGACAGCGCCAGCCAGGGACGGCCGCCGTACTCGATCACCCGGCTGCGGACGTCCCAGCCGGGCGGCAGGGCGGGGGCCGGGCCGTCGGCGGTGCGGCGGGTCAGCGCACTGCGCCCGCCCTCCTGTGGACGGGTCTCCGTCCACCACACCTCCTCGCCGACGAAACCGGCCCATTCGAGCAGGGCCTCGCCCTGCGCGGCCTCCGCCGCCTCCACCGGAGAGTTCCACGTGCCGTACGGCAGAGGCTCGGTGACGTGCTGCATGGTGCGCTGACTCCTCGTGTGTTCGGTGCGGTGGACGGCGCCGGGGAGGCGTCAGTACCGGATGCCGGGAATGCCGGGGCGGGAGCTGTCGAGGTGGTAGCCGAGCACCGGCGGGTCGTCGCAGAGCCAGAAGTGCCCGTCGAGGTCGGTCCAGTCGCACAGGCCGGCCAGCTGCGCCGCGTAGGCGATCGACCGGGGCGGCTCCAGGAAGCAGCCGAGCATCCGGGCCGTGCCCCGGGCGGCGAGGTGGTGCAGCGCGTCCAGGCCGGGCAGCAGGCCGCCGAAGCGCATCAGCTTGATGTTGGCGCCGTCGGCGGTGAGCGCGGCGCGCTCCACCGCGGCCCGGCCGTCGATGCCCTCGTCCAGCAGGACGGTGGTGCCGGGCAGGGCGGCGCGCACCTCCGGGAGCAGCGCGTCATCGCTCACCGGGTCCTCCAGGACGGTGGGCGCGACCTGCTGCACCAGCGGGCGCAACTCCTCCCATTCGGCGCGCCCCCAGCCCCGGTTGACGTCCAGCACCACCGGGCCGTCCACGCCGACCAGGCCGCGGAGCACCTCCTGGTCCCGGGAGCCGCCGAGCTTGATCTTCACCGGCCGGGCGGCCGGGACCTCCTCGCCGATCGGGACGGTGTGCATCAGCCGGACCGGACCGGGCTCGGGCAGGTCGAGCAGTCGCCAGACCGGCAGCCCGACGGTCCGGGCGGCCCGGTCCAGGAAGGCCATCTCGACCAGCATCCGGGCCGGAGCGCTGAACGCCGAGGCCGCGCCGGCCAGCAGCTCGCTGAGCCGGTCGGGCGTCTCGGTGCCGCGCACCCTGGTCAACTCGCCCGCCAGCAAACGGGCTTCAGCCGCGATGGCCGGACCGTCCTGGCCGTAGCCGAGGTCCGCGGCGATCTCGCCCTCGCCGCGGAGCCGGCCGCAGGAGCCGATCAGCCGGAGCCGGACCCGGTCGACGGTGGCGATGGTCATGTGCGAGATCTGGAACGGGCGGTCCAGCTGATGGGGGATCACCGCCACGTCGGCCTGGAGGCCGGCCCGGACGGTGGTGCCGGTGGTGGTGCCGGTCATGCCCCGACCTCCTCGGGGTACTCCGCGCCGGACGGCTCCTCGGTGACGAAGCGGACCGAGGCGGCCAGCTCCCGGGCCAGCCGCTCGGCCTCTGCCGGGCTCTCCGCGCCGACCACGACCGCGCCCACCCGGTCCTGGCCGGAGCGGAACGGGTTGATCACGTCCCCCGGCCGCACGGTCAGTTCGGCGTAGAGCAGACCGGGGTGCGCCAGCACCTCCTCCCAGCCCTCGACCGCGACCAGTCGTCCGGGCGCAGGCGCCAGGAAGCGGCTGGCCGCCGCCCGGGAGGAGGCGGCCGGCAGCTCGGCCGGGCGGCCGAGCGCGTCGTCCAGGACGAGGCCGAAGAGCTCCAGGCCGGGGAAGACGTAGGGCAGCATGGTGTGGATCCAGCCGCCGCCGACCCGTCCGTGCACCTCTCCCAGAACCACGCCCCGTGCGGTGAGCCAGAGTTCGACGTGGAAGGCGCCGAACCGCATGCCGAGCGCGGTCAGCGCGGCACGGACCTGCTGGTCGATCTCCGCCCGGTCCGCCTCCGGCAGCGGGGCGGGCAGGACGTGGGCGACCTCGACGAAGAACGGCGGCGGGAGCTTCTCCTTCGCGGTCACCGCCAGCACGGTGGGCACCGCGCCGAGGAACAGGCCCTCCACGCTGAACTCCGGGCCGTCCACGAACTCCTCGACCAGGAACGGGTCCTGGCTCGGCAGCAGCTCGATCGCGTCCGCCAGGCCGTCCGGGTCGTCCACACGGCTGACGCCCTGGCTGCCCATCGCGTTCCGGGGCTTGACCACCCAGGGGCCGGTGCTCTCCGCGAGGAAGGCCCGGGCCTCGGGCTCGTCGGCGCACAGCCGCACGGCCGGCTGCGGGAAGCCGGCCGCGGCCAGCGCGGCCCGGCAGGCGTCCTTGGTGCGGATCCGGCGGACCGCCTCCGGCGGGTTGCCGACGGCGCCGAGCTCGGCGGCGACCTCGGCCGCCGCCACCTGGGCCATCTCGCGGACCGCGAGGGCCACGTCGAAGCGCTCGCCCTCATCGCGCCGGACAGCCGCCCACTTGGCGCTGCCCGCCGCGTCCTCGAAGTCGACCGCGCTCGCCGCGTCGGCGGCCTCGGCCACCTCCGGGGTGGCGGCCACGGTGGCCTCCTGGTTGGTGACGTGGGTGCGCAGACCGCGGGCCCGGGCCTGGGCCAGGGCCTGCACGGCCACGTCGACGCTGAGCGGGTTCGGCGCGGCGCCGCCGACCAGGAGCAGCTGCGGCGGAGTGTCTTCGGTGGTGGTCATGCTGGAGAACTCCCGCGTTGTGATAAGGGGTTGATGTAAAGTCAGCGCAGTAGGAAGACCTGGTCCTTGATCCGCTGGATGTGGAGGTAGTCGCGCTCCACCTGCGCGGCGGAGTCGCCCGCCATGAAGATCCGCAGGCTGCTGGTGTAGAGGTCGACGGTCGGCCGGATCCGGCCGCCCTCCTTGATCTTCACGTTGAGGCCCAGGACGGTCTCCAGGCCCTCGATCTCGGCCAGCACGTCCTGGTCCAGGCTGTCCACCACACCGTCGAGTTCGGTGGGCGTGGTGTAGAGCCAGGCCTCCCGCAGCTTGCGGAAGTGCCGGCCCGCGTACCGCTCCAGGAACTCCTCCGGGCGGACGGCGGCCAGCGCGGTCAGGTCGGCCTGGTTCGCTCCGAGACACTCGTCGTGGTAAGCGGGGTTCATCCCGCCGGCCAGCCGGGCGCCGACCTCGACCAGGGCCGGACCGTCGGCGGTGATGATGACCTCGGCATGGGTCGGTCCGAAGACGATGCCGAGCGCCCGCAACGCGGTGTCCGTGTAGGCGATCAACTCGGCCACCCGCGGGTCCTGGTGGTCCAGGACAAGCTCGTGGTCGTAGATGTTGTGGGTGCCGATCAGCTTCTTGCGGTACTGCCAGACCCCGCAGGTGTAGCGCCGGCCCTGGCAGGAGACCGTGTCGATCACGTACTCCTCGCCCACCAGGTAGGACTGGACGAGGACTTCGAGGTTCGGCTCGTCGAAGACGGTGCGGGCGGCGAGGACGGCCTCGGCCGCCTTGCGGACCTCGGCCGCGTCCCGGCAGATCGCCACGCCGTCGGCGGCCGCCGAGGTCAGCGGCTTCACCACCACGGGGTACCGGCCGCGCTGCTCGGCCCACTCGGCCAGCTCTTCGGGGCGGCCGCTCTTGAACTGCTCGGCGCAGCGGACCCCGGCCCGCCGGAGCGCCTCGGTCATCTCGTACTTGTCCCGGCGGGCGGCCGACCGAGCGGTGCCGTTGGTGGGCAGCCCGAGCAGTTCGGAGAGCCGGTCGGTCAGGGGCACACCGGGTTCCTGGCCGGCCACCACGGCGACCGGCCGGTACTCGGCCAGCTGCCGGGCGGTCTCCTCGGGGGAGTCGCAGACCAGGTTCGCCAGGTAGGCGCTGAGGTCCGGGGCGAGCATCGTGGTCATCAATTCGGCAGTGCTCTGCACGTGGACGACGTCCGCGCCCTTGCGGGCGAAGGCCGGCGGCAGGTAGTTGCCGGTGGTGTAGCCGTCGACGAGCACCACGACCGGGCGGCGGCCCTGCGCGGTCGGCTCCTGGGCGGTCATGCGGGCTCCCTGCTGATCGGTGGGGTGCGGTGGCGGGGTGGGGCGGCGACCGGGGCTACTCGACCTTGGTCATGGTCAGGTGGATCCGGGTGGTGCTGCCGGCGTTGTAGGCGGAGTGGTGCAGCCTGGTGTTGAGCAGGTGCACCCGGCCGTCGGTCGGCACGTGGTAGGTGTGGCCGGTGCGGAACAGCAGCCGGCTGTCCTCGTTGCTGGTGATCGCGACGTGCGCCACCCGGGAGGCGTCGGTGTGCATGTGGTAGATCTCGCCCGGGTGCAGCGGCACCAGGCGCATCCGGCCGACCCGGAACGGCAGGCTCTGATACAGGTGGTGGAAGTAGGTGTCCTTCAACTCCTCGTTGAAAAACGAGAATTCGGACTCCTCGAAGTGCTTCTCACCGGTCTGCTGGTTGAACTGACCGGTGCCGGCGTCGTGCCAGGGGTCGGCCGCGTCGGCGCGGTGGGTCAGACCGAGGCGGCGCAGCCGGTGCTCCGGGTTCTCCGGGTCGGTGACCGGCACCCGGTCCACCGTCTGCTGGTAGGCCTTCAGGATTTCCCGGTGGTCGAAGTGCAGGCCGGGGACGAGCTCCAGCATGTCCTGGCCGAGCGACTGCGGATCGGTCGTGGTGGTCATCTCCGGTCACGCCTTTCTGGTGGTCGGGGCCGCCGCTTCGGCGGCCTTGCGCAGGGAGCGGGCGATGAGCGGCCGGCAGCTCGCGCCGACGGCCAGGAAGCCCAGGCCGAGGGCGAGGAAGCCGGGTGGTCCCCAGGTCAGCGCGAGCGCGCCGATCACGGCGGGGGCCAGCGCCTCGGCGACGCCCGCGCCGAGGCCGAAGACCCCGGAGTACTCGCCCTGGGCGTGCGGGGCGGCGAGGCCGAAGGAGTACTCCATGGAGGCCGCGGCGTGCCAGAGCTCGCCGAAGGTGTAGACGGCGACCGCGGCCAGCAGCAGGGCCACCGCGACCCAGGCGGAGCGGTCGCTCGCGGCGGCCATCATGACCAGCCCGGCCAGGACGGCGGCCCCGGCGTACCGCATCCGGGCGCCCGCCGCCTCGGTGTCGTCCACCCCGCGGCTGACCCGCACCTGAAGGCCGATCACCAGCACCGTGTTGAGCAGCAGCGCGCCGGAGACCATCCAGCGCGGGGCCTCGGTGTGGTCGACGATCCAGAGCGGCAGCAGGAAGGTCGGCACCGCGTAGTGCAGCGACATCAGCGAGTTGAGCACCGTCGCGGTCAGGTAGGGGCGGTCCCGCAGCGCCTCCCAGCGGCGGCTGCCGCGGGGCACCGGCAGCGGGGCCGGCCGGGGCAGTCGGAGCAGCGCGAGCGCGCTGCCCGCGAAGGCCAGTGCCCGGCCGCCGACCAGGCACAGGTAGGCCGTGGCGGAGTCGAGTTGGATGCCGATCCCGGCGATCAGCGCGCCGAGGGCGATGGCCAGATTGGTCGAGGAGCGCAGGTAGGCCCGGAAGACCGTCGGGTTCTCCCCGCCGAAACTGCGGACCAGCGGCGCCTGGCTGGACTTGGTGGCGGCGAAGACCACGCCGAGCAGGACCGAGACCAGCAGGTAGGGCCAGAAGGTGCGGACCACCAGGTAGCAGGCCACGGTGGCGGCTCCGATCAGCATCACCGCGATCTGGGTCTCCCGGGCTCCCCACCGGTCGGCGATCCGCCCGGCGACCAGCCCGGCCGCCAGCCCGGCCATCGCCCCGCAGAACAGCCCGGCGGCCACCTGGGCCATCGGCAGGCCGACGATCCGGGTGAAGTAGAGCACGCTGCTGGTCATGAACATCCCGGCACCCAGGGAGTTCACGAAACTCCCGGCCGCCAGCGCACGCTGCTCGGCGGTCTCCGGCAGCAGCCGGGCGAGCGGGCCCCGCAGCCGACGCTCCTCGACGGCTTGGGCGTTCCCGGTCAGTCCCACAGCGCGTCCCGGTAGTCCTGGTCCGGCCAGGTCTCGCGCTGCCAGGCGCGCAGCTCGCGCAGCGAACTGCCGTACGGGGCGACCACCGTGCGCTCGGCGAACCACGCGCGCAACTCCGCCAGCCGCGCTTGCAGCTCCTCCTCCGAGTCGGCGGCGACCAGCACCTGGCCGAGCTTCTGGTTGGTGGAGCCCAGGCCGTCGGCGAACCGGCCTCCGAAGGGGAACTCCACCCGGGCGAACTCCACGCCGGGCTGTGCCCGCAGTTCGGCCGGCGAGGGGCAGCTGATCAGGGTGCCCGGACGGCCCGGCAGATAGGTCCCGCCGATGGTCTCCGACCGTTCCACGACGGTCAGTTCGGGCCGGCGGCCGAGCGCGGCGGACAGTTGCGCGGCCCCCAGGTGGACGTTGAACTTGGCCTGGAGCTCCTCGTGGATCAGCGCTCCGCCGCGCCGGGAGGCGCACTCGCCGAAGGTCAGCCCATGCTCCGGGTGGTGGAACAGCTCCATGTGAAAGGCGCCGTCGCGCAGGCCGAGCGCCTCGATCGCGCGCCGGACGAACGGGTCGCCGAGCTCGTAGGCCCAGGCTTCGGACTTCGGGTCGAAGCGGCGCAGCCGCAGCGGCAGTCCCTGGTCGACCACGGTCAGGCACGGGTCGCCGTAGGTGCCGAGCGCGTGGAAGACGATCTCGCCCTCGAACACCACGCCGTCCGCCACCCACTCGTCGCCTTCGACGAACTCCTCCAGCGCGAAGGTGCGTTGGGCGGTCTTCTCCTTGCGGTACTGGCGGCTGCGCTGCTCCAGGTCGGCCAGGCTGGTGACCACCGAGGTGCGGGCGGTGGCGGCGCCGGCGATCGGCTTGAGCACCGCCCGCTGGTAGGGCAGCTCGGTGACGGCCGAGACGTCGTGGATGTCCTCGATCACCGTGACCCGGGCGGTGCGCAGTCCGGCCGCGGCGATCCGGCGCTTCTGCAGCGACTTGTCGCGGAAGTGCGCGGCGGTGACGGGGTCGATGCCGCGGCAGCCGAGGTGCTCGGCGACCATGCCGGCCGTCACCATGGCCCACTCGTCCGAGGTGAGCACCGCGTCGAACTCCCGGCCGGCCAGGCCGGCCCGGTGAAGGGCCGTCAGGACGGCCTCGGCGCTGGTCTGGTCGTCGACCCGGAGTACCGTGAACTGCTCGGGGACCGGGACGATGCCGTAGTCGTAGGCGGTGGAGCCCCAGATCACCACGGCGTCGACGCCGTTGCGCACACAGGCCTGCATCACGTACTTGTCGGTGCCCAACAGCAGGACGGTTGGCCGTCGTTCGGCGTCCATACGGTGGCTGACCTCTCCTCGGGTGTTTGCGGGGGGTGCGTCGTCACGCCTCGGCCGGGGGCCCGGCCAGCTGGTAGACCCTGTCCTTCAGGGTCTGGATGGTCCGGTGATCGGCCCGCAGCGACTCCGCGTCGGAGCCGGTCATGAAGATCCGCAGCGGGCTGGTCAGCAGGTCCGTGGTGGGGCGCAGCCGCTTGCCCGGGGCGAGCTTGACGCCGACCAGGTGGACCGTCTCCAGTGCGGCGATCCTGTCGACCACCGCCTGGTCGACCGCGGTGACCTCACCGTCCAGCTCGGTCCGGGTGTTGTGCACCACGGCCTCGCGGCGCTTGGTGTAGACCCGGCCGGCGTAGCGGTCCAGGAACTCCTGCGGGCGGATGTACGCGAGCGCGGTCAGGTGGGCCTGGTTGGTGCCCAGGCAGACGTCGTGGAAGCCCGGATTCATGTTGCCGTTCAGCCGGGCGCCGATCTCGACCAGGGCCGGGCCCTGCGGGGTCATCATCACCTCGGCGTGGGCCGGGCCGTGCTCGATGCCCAGCGCCCGCAACACGTCCAGCACGTAGGCGATCAGCTCCGGCACCGGCTCGGCCCGCGGGTCCAGCAGCACGTCCCGGTCGTAGATCCTCCGGCCGGAGGGCAGCTCGGTCTTCTCGTACTCCCAGACCCCGCAGACGTAGTGCTCGCCGCCGACCCCGACGGTGTCCACGATGTACTCGGTGCCCGCCAGGAAGGACTGGGCCAGCGCCTCGGTGTTGCGGCTGCCGAAGATGTCGGTCGCGGCCAGCACCCGGCGGGCCGCGGCCGCCACCTCCTCGGTGGTGCGGCAGACGTAGACGTGGTCGGTGGAGGCCGAGCTGAGCGGCTTGACGACGGCCGGGAAGCCGCCCTCGGCGGCCGCCCAGGCGGCCAGCTCCTCGGGGTCGGAGCCCTTCGACTGCCGGGCGCAGCGCAGCCCGGCGGCCCGCAGGGTCTCGATCATCCGGTACTTGTCGCGGCGCGCGGCGGAGAGCGTGGAACCGTTGCCCGCCAGCCCGAGCAGCTCACCCAGCCGGTCCGCCAGCGGCACCCCGGGCTCCTGGCCGGCCAGCACCGCGACGGGGGCCAGCGCGGCGAGCGCGGCCACCGTGTCCGGCAGCCCGTCCTCGCCGGAGAGCACGTACCAGTCCCGGTAGGCGGCCGGGTCCGGCTGGAGCATCGTCGGCATCGGCTCGGGGGTGCTCTGCACGTGGACCACCTCGACCCCGAGGGCCGCGAAGACCGGAGGGAGGAAGGCGCCCGTGGAGTAACCGTCCACGATCACGGCGGTGTCGGGCCGGTGGACCGCGGTCATGGGTCCCCTCGCTCTCGTTCGTCGGGTGGGGCGGCGCCGGCAACACTCCCAGCGCCGCCGCCCCCGCACATGGGGGGAGCGCACCCAGATTCCGTCCGGACCGGTGCCCGGAATCTGGGAGCCGGCCCCCCATGTGTCCCGCCCGCCCCCCGGGCCAGAGTGGGCGCCGCCACCCGACCGTCACGTTCGAACGTGCCTCCGCGGCACGGATGGAGACCCCGCATGCGTGCCTACCTCTCGCCGGCCACCGTCGTGCAGCCACTGGTCCACCGCTGGTACGCGGTACCGTTCGTGGCCGCGCCCCACACCGGCGCGCTCAACCTCGTCAAGCGCCACCTGCCGGCCCTGCGCCGCTACCTGGAGAGCCCCGAGCAGCACGCCCGGGCGCTGGCCGACCCGAACATGTTCGGCGCCCCGTTCATCGACCCGGGCCCGGCCGGCCAGCAGGGCGTCGCCGACCTGCTGGAGCGCACCCTGGCCGAGGGCGAGGCCCGGATCCGGATGGCCGAGGACATCGACACCATGCGCGCCACGCTGGCCAAGAACGGCGACGGCCGCGCGCTCGCCCCGCTCTACCAGGACCTGCCGCTCGCTCTGCGCGGGGTCACCGAGCTGGTCTACGATACGGCCAACAACGCCGGACTGCGGTTCTTCGAGAGTCTGCTCTACCGCACCCCGGCGACCGAACCACACGCCCAGACGGTTTCCCTGATGGAGCGCCACGACCAGGCGCAGCCCTTCATCTACAGTTCGCCGATCCTGCCCGCTCCCGGCCGTACCGACCTGGAGGTGCCGTTCGCCTCCGAGCTGCTGGACGAGCTGTTCGCGGCCCGGCTGGAGCCGGTGGACGTGGCGGAGCTGGCGGAGAAGTTCGGCCTGGACGAGGAGGCCCGGGTGGACTTCCGCCGCCTGTTCACCGAGCAGGAACCCCGGCGCTACGTACCCAACCGGACCGGCGAGGTGCGGATGCAGTACTTCGGCCACGCCTCGGTGCTGCTGGACTTCGGCGGCTTCACGGTGATGACCGACCCGACCGTCGGCTACGACGGAGACGGCTTCGAGGGCCACTTCACCATCGCCGACCTGCCGGAGACCATCGACGTCGTGGTGCTCAGCCACGGCCACTCCGACCACTTCTCGCTGGAGACCCTGCTCCAGCTGCGGCGGCGGATCGGCACCATCGTGGTGCCGCAGTCCTCCGGCGGCAGCCTGGCCGACATCGGCCTGCGCTCGATGCTGGAGCACTTCGGCTTCCGCAACGTGGTCGAACTCGCCGACATGCAGAGCCTGCAGGCCGGCCCGGCCACCATCACCGCGCTGCCCTTCCTCGGCGAGCACGGCGAGCTCGACATCCGCGCCAAGATGGTGCCGATGGTCCGGCTCGGCGGCCGCGGCTTCCTGTTCGCCACCGACACCTCGCCGATCGACCCGGCCCTCTACGACCTGGTGGCCGAGGAGATCGGTCCGGTGGACGCCCTGTTCATCGGCCTGGAGTGCGTCGGTGCCCCGCTGACCTGGCTCTACGGCCCCCTGTTGGACACCCCGATCTCCCGCGAGCACAGCCTGGAGCGCGGCCTGAAGGGCTCTTTCGCCGGGCCCGCCGACCAGCTCGCCGAGCGGCTCGGCGCCGAGCAGATCTTCGTCTACGCACTGGGGATCGAGCCCTGGCTCAAGCACCTGACGGGCTGTTGGTTCGACCCCGAGGCCGAGCAGCTGCGCCAGGAGGTCATCCTGCGCGACCTGGCCGGGCAGCGCGGGGTCCGCTCCGAGCTGCTCTACCTCACCGCCGAGCGCTCCTGGCCGGCCGCCCCGCAGGACTGACCGGCGGCGCGCCACCGGACGGCCACTCGCTTCGACGGACGGATGGGTATGCACAGCAGATCCGGTGACCCGCGGCTCGGCGTGGTCTACGACGACGGCGCCGCCGGGCCCGGGGAGATCGCCTCGACGGCCCGCGCCTGCGGAGCCGAACTCTTCCTGGTGATCGACCAACACTCGTCCCACGTCGCGCAGTTGCTGCCGGGCCTGCGCGGCCGGTTCGAGCTCTGCGATGTCAGCGGCCTCACCGCGGCCGAGGCGGCGAGGGCAGTGGCCGCCCGGGAGCCGGACGGCCTGCTCACCTTCAGCGAGCACCGCCTGGCGGAGACCGGCGAGCTGGCTGCCGCGCTCGGGCTGACCCGGTGGCACAGCCCGGAGACCACCCGGCGGCTGATGGACAAGCTGCTCCAACGGCGGCTGTTGGCCGGGGCGGGGATCGACACCACCCGCTGCGTGCCGGTGACCGAGCCCGCCGGGATCGCCGCGGCGGTCGCCGAGGTCGGCCTGCCCGTGGTGCTCAAACCGCGGACCGGCACCGGCAGCCGCTCCGTCCGCCGGGCGGACGATGCGCAGGAGGCCGAACGGCTGGCGGCGGACTTCTTCCGGTCCGCCCCGACCGGGGCGGTGCTCCTGGTGGAGAGCCTGCTCACCGGGGTGGCGGAGGAGGCCGGCCCCGACTGGGGGGACTACGTCTCGGTGGAGACCGCCGTGCACGACGGCGACCGCCAACTCATCTGCATCACCGGCAAATTCCGGCTGGAGGAGCCGTTCCGCGAGCGTGGGTCCTTCGTCCCGCACACCCTGCGCGCGGAGACCGCCGAGCGGGTCCGTGCACTGGCGGACGCCGCGATCGGAGCCCTCGGGATCCGGGACGGCGTCGTGCACACCGAGATCAAGCTGACACCGGACGGCCCGCGCGTCATCGAAGTGAACGGCCGGGTCGGCGGGCTGATCGTCGACCTGCTGCGCCGGGGCGCCGGGTACGACGTGGTCGAGGCCGCCCTGCTGCTCGCCCTCGGTCGGCCGGCGCCCGGCGCACCGAAGTTCGAGCAGGTCACCTACCAGTACGCGCTGGTGCCGCCGGCCGGAGCCCGGAGCCTGGTGGAGGTCGGCGGGCTGGACCGGCTGCGCGCCCTGCCCGGGGTCGACCTGGTCGACGTCCGGGGTCGCCCCGGCCAGCCGCTCGACTGGCGGGCCGGCGCGGCCGACCGGCTCGGCCGGCTGTACGGGCGGGTGCCCGACCACGCGGCCCTCGGCCGGCTCACCGCGGCGATACCGGAAGCCTTCCGGCCCACCTTCACGTACACGCACG
The DNA here is from genome assembly GCF_055633275.1 of Streptomyces sp. 12E. Lineage (NCBI taxonomy): Bacteria > Bacillati > Actinomycetota > Actinomycetes > Kitasatosporales > Streptomycetaceae > Streptomyces > Streptomyces sp. 12E. Next base: position 7,281,096 of record NZ_JBVNCJ010000001.1, read on the forward strand.
AGAGGAGAAGTTGATGGCGGAGCAGGTGCCCGAGGAGAGCGTGGGGTTGTCGTCCGCGCAGCGTCGGCTCTGGCTGGCGCACGTCCTTGAACCGGGGAGCGCGGAGTACACCGCCCCCTGGGCGGGACGGCTGCGCGGACCGCTCGACCGGGCGGCCCTCGGCCGGGCCTGGCGGGCCGTCGTGGAGCGTCACGAGGAACTGCGGCTGCGGCTGTTCGAGGTGGAGAACGAGCCCCGGCGCGCGCGGTGGCCGGCCGAGGAGTTCGGGCTCGCGGTCCGGGAGATCGCGGCGGAGGGCCTGCCCGCCGAGCTGGACCGGGCGGTGACCAGGTCCTTCGACCTGGTCGGCGGCCGGCTCGCCGAGGCGGAGTTGCTGGTGCTCGGCCCCGAGGACCACGTCCTGGTGCTGAACGCCCACCACGCGGTGGTGGACGGCCGCTCGATGGCGCTGATCACCGGTGACCTGTTCGCCGCCTACGCGGGCCGGGAGCTCGCCCCGGCCGGCCGCTCCTACCCGGAGCACGTCGAGCGGGAGACCGCGGCCGGCCCGGCCTCGGCTCAGTTCGACGCCTGGATAGAGGAGTTGAGGCTCCCGCAGACCGCGGAGCCGCTCGGCTTCGAGCCCGCCGCCCGAACCGCGGACAAGGAGGGCGCGGTGGTCCGGGTGCCGCTCCCCGAGCAGACCTGGGAGGCGGTCCGCGGATACGCCCGGCGGCACCGCACCACCGCGCAGGTGATCGGGCTCAGCGCCTTCGCGCTCACCCTGGCCCGCTACACCGACACCGAGGACCTGGTGGTCGGCTCGACCATGGACACCCGGTCCGCCGAATTCGTGGACACCGTCGGCATGTTCGTCAACCCGGCCGCGGTCCGGGTGCACGTGGATCCGGCGCAGGCCGGCCCGGCGCTCTGCGGCGCCGTGCAGCGCGGTCTGCTGCGGGCCTTCACCCACCGGTCGGTCCCGTTCGAGGAGGTGGTCCAAAAGCTCCGGATCACCCCGGACGTCACCCGGACCCCGGTCTTCCAGGTGCTGTTCAACTTCGAGGCCCGCGAGGCGCCCCGGAACGTGCCGGGACTGGAGGTCACCCCCCTCGAACTCCCGGTCCGGATCTCCAAGTACGACCTCACCCTGGTGCTGCGGGACAATGGCGCCTCGGCCGAGCTGCTGGCGACCTACCGCACCTCCCGCTACCAGCCGGCCCTGATCGAGCAGCTCACCCGCCACGTGGCCGCCCTGCTCGGCGGGCTGACCGCCGACGACGAGGCCGCGGTGGGCTCGCTGGAGCTGCTCTCCGCCGAGGAGCGAGCCGAGCTGCTGGCCGCCGGCCGCGGGATCCCGCTGCCGGAGGGCTTCCGGGCGGTGCACGAGGTGGTCGCGGAGATCGCGCTGGCCGACCCCGACCGGCCCGCCGTGGTCTGCGGCTCCAGCGAGCTGACGTACGGCCAGCTGCTCGGCCGGGCCGACGCCCTGGCCGCCGGGATCACCGCGTGGGGGGTGCGCCCGGGGGCGCCGGTGGCCGTGCTGGCCGAGCCCTCGGCAGAGATGGTGGTAGCCGTGCTGGCGGTGCTGCGGGCCGGCGGCGTCTACCTGCCGCTCAATCCCGGCCACCCCGCCGCCCGGCTGGACGCCGTCCTGGCGGACGCCGGGGCCGAGCTCGTGCTGGCCGACGCCGCCTGGCGGGAGCGCCTCCCGCAGGCCAGGGTGCTGCCGATCGGGGCCCCGGTGGTGCTGCCGGACCAGGCATGGGTGGCACACCGCAGTGAGCCGGGTGACCCGGCCTACCTCATCTACACCTCCGGCACCACCGGCGAGCCCAAGGGCGTGGAGGTCGGGCACGGCGCGCTGGCCGCCTCCACCACCGCCCGGCGGCTGACCTACGGCGGCTACCGCACCTTCCTGCTGGTCTCGCCGCTCTCCTTCGACTCCTCGGCGGCCGGGATCTGGGGCACCCTCACCTCCGGCGGCCGGCTGGTGGTCGCGCGGACCGAGGAGGTCCGTGACCCGGAGAGACTGCTGCGGCTGATCGAGACCCACGCCGTTACGGCCCTGCTGGCCGTCCCGGCCCTGTACGCCGGGCTGCTGGACCGGGCCGAGCGGGCCGGCCGGCCCGCGCTGGGCGCCCTCGACGTGGTCACCACGGCCGGCGAAGTGCTGCCGGAGGCGCTGCTGGAGCGGCACTTCGCGCTGCTCCCGGCCACGCCGCTGGTGAACGAGTACGGGCCGACCGAGGCGACGGTGTGGAGCACCTACCGCCGCTTCGAGGCGCCCGGCCCGGTCGACATCGGCGGGGCCGTCCCCGGGGCGAGCCTCTACGTGCTGGACCGGCAGGGACGACTGATGCCGCACGGTACCGCCGGCGAACTGCACGTGGGCGGCCGCGGAGTGGCCCGCGGCTACCTCGGACGGCCCGAGGCGACCGAGGCCGCGTTCCGCCCCGACCCGTACGGCACGGCACCCGGCGCCCGGTCCTACCGCACCGGGGACTGGGTGCGCTGGGGCACCGGCGGGGGCCTGCGCTACCTGGGCCGCCGGGACCAGCTGGTGAAGGTCCGCGGCCACCGGGTCGAGCTCGGCGCGGTGGAGGGCGCGCTGCGCGCGGCCGAGGGCGTGACCGATGCCGCCGTGCTGCTCGCGCCCGGCGGGGGAAGCCTGACGGCCCATTTGGTGACCGAGGACGGGGTGGACCTCCAGGAGCTGCGTGCCCGGCTGGCCGAGACCCTGCCGCCCGCGATGGTGCCCGGCGTGCTGCGGGTGGTCCCGGAGCTGCCGCGCACCCCGCACGGCAAGGTGGACCGCGAGGCGCTGCGGGCCGTGGAGCTCCGCACCGAGGAGGACGGGGTTCCCGAGCCCGCCGAGCCCGAGACCGCCCCGGCGACCGGACCGGACCTGCGGGCACTGGTGCGGGCCGCCTGGGCCGCGGTGCTCGGCGAGACGCCGGGCGCGGGGGACGTCAACTTCTTCGACGCGGGCGGGCATTCGCTGCTGGTGCCGCTGCTCCAGATGGAGCTGGAGGACCGGGCGAGGACCCGGGTGCCGATCGTCGAGCTGTTCACCGCGACCACCGTCGACGCCCAGACCGCGCTGATCGCCGCGAGCGGCGGCGGCGCGCCCGGGCCGGAGCCGGCGGTGCGGGCCGCGGACGCCGAGGACGGGGCCGACGGCCCGGACCAGCGCCGGCTCCGGCTCGCCGCGGGCCGCTCCCGGCGGACGGCCGGAACGGAGGACGGGAGGTGAGGAACCGCTCCCTGGACGTCGCCGTCACCGGCATGCACGCCCGGCTCCCCGGCCCGGCGGACCGGGCGAAGTGGTGGGCGGCGGTCTGCGCGGGCGAGGAGCTCACCAGCACCCTCGACCTCGACGAGCTGGCGGCCCGGGGCGTGCCCCGCCACCTGCTCGACGACCCGGCCTACGTCCCGGTCCGAGGTCTGATCGAGGACAGCGAGCGGTTCGACGCCGAGCTGTTCGGGATCAGTCCCCGCGAGGCCGAGCTCATCGACCCGCAGCACCGGTTGATGCTGGAGGCGAGCTGGGCGGCGCTGGAGGACGCCGGCCGGAGTCCGCTGGCGGACCGGCTGCGCACCGCGGTCTTCGCCTCCTCGTCCAGCAGCAGGTACCTGCCGCGGATCCTCGGCAACCCGGCCGCCTCGGCGGACACCCTGGCCGCCCTGCACGTCGGCACCGGCCGGGACTTCATGGCCGGCCGGATCGCCTACCGGCTCGGCCTGGAGGGCCCGGCGGTCAACGTGCTGACGGCCTGTTCCTCCTCGCTGGTCGCGGTCCACCTGGCCGTCCAGGCGCTGAACGCCGGCGACTGCGATCAGGCCGTGGTGGTGGCCGCATCGGTGGGCTTCCCGCAGGCCGGGCACACCCACCTGCGCGGCGGCATCATGTCGGCCGACGGCCGCTGCCGGCCCTTCGACGCCCGGGCGACCGGGACGGTCGGCGGCTCGGGCGTGATCGCGGTGGTGCTGCGCCGCTTCGAGGACCTGGGGCCGGAGACCGCCTCCTGCCACGGGGTGATCCTCGGCTCGGCCGTCAACAACGACGGCTCGGCGAAGGCCGGGTTCAACGCCCCCGCCCCGCAAGGACAGACCGCCGTCATCCGGGCGGCGCTGCGCTCCGGCGACGTGGCGCCCGGTTCGCTCGGGTACGTCGAGACGCACGGCACCGGCACCCACGTCGGTGACCCGATCGAGTGGTCGGCGCTCTCCGCCGCACTGCGCGGGGCCGACCCGGCCGTGATCATCCCGGTGGGCGCGCTCAAGGCGAACATCGGGCACCTCGACGCGGCCGCCGGGCTGGCCGCGTTCTACAAGGCCCTGCTGGTCCTGAAGCACGGTCAGGTACCGCCGGTGGCCAACTTCGAGAACCTCAACCCGCTGCTGGCGGAGCTGGACTCGCCGCTCCAGGTGCCCACCGAGGCCCGCGCCTGGCAGGGCCCCGAGCCCCGCCGGGCGGGCGTCAGCTCCTTCGGGATCGGCGGGACGAACGCGCACGTGATCGTGGAACAGGCGCCCGTGATCCCGGCGGGGGAGGCCCGGGCGGACCGGATCTCGACGGAGCGGACCTCGGTCCTCGCCCTCTCCGCGGTCCGGCCGGAGGGCCTGGAGCTGACCGCGGCCCGGCTTGCCGAGGCACTGACCGAGCAGGAGGCGGACGCCGCCGACGTGGCCTTCACCCTGCGGGCCGGCCGGGCCCCGCTGGCCGAGCGGCTCGCGGTGGTCGGCCGGACCGGCCCGGAGCTCGCCGGGGCGCTGCGCGGCGGCCCCCGGCGGGTCCGCGGCCGGGTGCCGCAGGACGGCCCGCGGCCGCTGGTCTTCCTGCTCCCCGGGCAGGGCACCCAGCGGCCGGGCATGGCCTTGCCCTTTCAGGCCCGACTGCCAGGATTCCAGGAGGCGTTGGAGGAGTGCCTGCGTGTCATGGAGTCCTTCACGGCCGGGCTGGCCGGGCAGGCGCTGCGGGACCCGGAGTTCCCCGCCGAGCTGCTGCGCACCACCGAGCTGGCCCAGCCCGCGCTGTTCGCCCTGGAGTACGCGGCGGTCCGCGCTTTGGAAGGGCTGGGGCTGCGCCCGGTGGCACTGGCCGGGCACAGCCTCGGCGAGGTGACGGCCGCCTGCCTGGCCGGGGTTCTGGACCTCGCGGCGGCGGTCGAGCTGGTGGCCGTCCGGGCGAGCAGCATGCAGGCCTGCCCGCCCGGTGCGATGCTGGCGCTCTCCTGCTCCGAGGCCGAGGCCCACGAGCTGCTGGCCGAACCGGTGACCGCGACCAGCGGGCTGGAGATCGCGGCGGTGAACGGCCCGGGCGCCTGTGTGCTGAGCGGGCCGGCCGCCTCCGTCCGGGCGCTGGAGGACCGGCTTTCCGGGCGGATCCCGGCCCGGCGCCTGCGTACCTCGCACGCCTTCCACTCCGCCGCGATGGAGCCTGCCGTCCAGGTCCTCCGCGCGTGCCTCTCCGGCCGTACCGGCGGCCGGAGTTCGCTGCCCTACGTGTCCACCCTGGACGGCACCGTGGTGCCGGCCGGTACCGAGGTCCCGTTGACCGTCCTCGCCGAGGGCGTCCGCCGGCCGGTGCGCTTCGGTGAGGGCATCGCCGCCGTGCGCGAGCTGTACCCCGGTGCGCTGGCCGTGGAGGTCGGGCCGGGCCAGGCCCTCTCCGGCATGGCGGCCGCCGCCGGGCTGGAGAGCCTCCCGCTGGTGCCGGGGAAGGACCCCCGGGCGGAGGACGAACTCGTCCTCGCGTTGGCCGGGCTGTGGACCGAGGGCCAGCCCGTCGAGCTGTCGGCGCTGATTCCGGCCGGCCGTCGGCTGCACCTGCCGGGCACCTCCTTCGGGGGTGAGCGCCACATCGCGCCGGAGACGGTCTGGTCGGCCGTTCCGGCCCCGGTCGGCGTCTCCGCACGGGCCCCGGAGAGCCCGGCGGCCGTCCCGGTGGAGGCAACCGCCGTCGAACCGCCCTCTCCCGCCGGGGCGGTGGCCGCCGCCTGGCGCGAACTCCTCGGCCACCCCGGCCTCACCGAGGACGCGGAGTTCATCGCCAACGGTGGGGACTCGCTGCTCGCCATCCGGCTGGCCCGACGGCTGGAGCGGATTTTCACGGTGGTGATTCCGCTCCGGGATCTGCTGCTGGCACGCACCATGGGCGATCACGCCCGGCTCGTCGAACGGCTCATGACGCCGTCGCAGAAGGAGGCAACGGATGAGTAAGGCGACCCTGCCCGGCCCCCGCGGCCGGGAGCACTTCGAGTGCGTCGACGCCGTGTTCCGCCGGCAGGTGGCCGAGCACCCGGACAAGGTGGCGGCCTGGGACCGCACCGGCAGCTCCACCTACGCCGAGCTGTGGGACCGGGCGATCCGGCTGGCCGGCGCCCTGCACGGCAAGGGCGTCGGCGCCGGTGACGCCGTCGGCGTCCTCGGCGTGGGCGACCGTGACGCACTGGTGGCCATGCTCGGGGTCCTGCTGGTGGGCGGGCACTTCGTGCCGATCGACCCCGGCTGCCCGCCGGAGCGCGCCGAACGGATGACCGCCATCGCCGGCGTCTCGCTGGTGCTGGCCACCTCGGAGCACCGCGTGCCGGAGGGAATCGGCGCGGACAGCCGGCACGTCCGCGAGCTGATCGAGCAGGCCGACCCGCTCGACCCGCTGCCCGCCGGGGACCCGGACCGGCTGGCCTACGTGATCTTCACCTCCGGCTCGACCGGCGCGCCCAAGGCGGTCGGGGTGCCGCACGGCGCGCTCACCGCGCTCTGCCTGCGGCCCGGCGTGTTGCGCCGCGACCCGGACGAGACCTTCCTGGTGCACACGGTGCTGACCTTCGACACCGCGATGTACGAGATCTGGTCGGCCCTGCTGGTCGGCGCCTCGGTGCTCTGCGCCCCGCTCCGGGCGCTGTCCCTGCACGAGACGGCCGAGCTCCTCCGGGACGAGCGGGTCACCACCACCGTGCTCACCCCGGCGGTGTTCGCGCTGCTGGCGGACCACCACCCCGACGCGCTGGGCGGGCTCCGGTGTCTGATGGTCGGTGGTGACGTGATGCCGCGCGAGCAGGCGGTGCGGATCCTGGACCGCTTCCCGGAGCTGAAGTTCCTGAACTGCTACGGGCCCACCGAGAACACCGTGATCTCCACCGCCTTCTCGCTCGACGACTGGGACCGGCAGGGTGGTTCGGTCCCGATCGGACCGGGCCTGGCCGGCACCGCCTGCCACGTCCTGGACGAGCGGCTGCGCCCGCTGCCGCCCGGCGAGGTGGGGGACCTCTACCTCGGCGGCGACCGGCTGGCCCTCGGCTACGTGGGCGACCCGGCCATGACCGAGCAGCGCTTCCTGCCGGACCCGTTCTCGGACCTGCCGGGCGCCCGGATGTACCGCACCGGTGACCGGGCCGTCCTGCTCGCGGGCGGGGCGGTGGATTTCCGCGGCCGCGAGGACGACGAGATCAAGGTCCGGGGGCATCGGATCCACCTCGCCGAGGTGGAGGCCCTGCTGGCCGCCGACCCGGAGGTACGGGAAGCGGTCGCCACCGCGGTCGGCACCGGTTACGAGCGGCACGTCCGCGCCTTCGTCCGCCCGGCCTCCGAAGGCGCGGACCCGAGGGCGGTCCGGACCCGGCTGGCGGAGCGGGCACCGCGGCAGCTGGTGCCCGACGAGCTGATGGTGGTCGCGGAGTTCCCGCTCAAGCCCTCCGGGAAGGTCGACCGCGAGGCCCTGAAGGCCCTGCCGTCCACCCCCGCACCGGAGGCCGTGCCCGCGGCCGGGGCGGACGACCGGGCGGAGCTGGCCCGGCTGTGGCTGGAGCGGACCGGAACGCCCGCCGAGAGCGGCGAGGACTTCTTCCACTCCGGCGGGACCTCGCTGGACCTGATCCTGCTGATCGAGTCGATCGCGGTCACCTTCGGAGTCCAGCTGGACTTCGCCGACGTCTACGGGCTGCGCTCCTTCGAGGAGTTGCACGGCATGGTACTGGCTCGTCGTCAGGAGGTGGACGCGTGACCACCGTCCGGATCCTGGAGCCCCGCCCCGAGGCTCCGCAGCGGCTGATCTGCCTGCCGCACGCCGGCGGATCGGCCAACTACTACCGCGGCTGGGCCACCCGGGGCCGCACCGACGTGGAGATCCTCGGCGTCCAGTACCCCGGCCGGGCCGACCGGCTGCCGGAGCCCTGCCACCACGACCTGCACGCCATGGCCGAGGAGGTCTGCACCGCCGTCCTCCCCGAACTGGACCGGCCTGTCACGCTGTTCGGACACAGCATGGGTGCGATCGTCGCCTACGAGGTGGCCCGGCGGCTGGAGGAGCAGGGCCGCGGGGTACGGCGCCTGGTGGCCTCGGCGGCCCGCGCCCCGCACGAACCGGCCCACGTCTCGGTGCAGGGCACCGTCTGGAACGACGACTCGGCGGTGCGCAGCATCGTCGCGATGGGCCAGGCGGACGCCGAACTGATGGCCGACCCCCGGGTTCGCGAGCTCGTGCTGCCCTACCTGCGGGCCGACTTCGAGCTGTTCCAGCGGTACGAGCACCGCCCTGGTCCGCCGCTGGCCTGCGAGCTGCTGGTGGTGCGCGGAGCGGACGACCCGCACGTGACCTACCGTCAGGGCGAGCTGTGGCGGGAGCTCACCCGGGGGTCGTTCCGGCACGAGGTGCTGCCCGGCGGGCACTTCTACCTCGCGCCCGAGCCGCCGCTCGACCTGTACCTGGGTCCGCTCGGCCCGCGCCGGGAGGCCGGGACGGCGAGTTCAGCCGCCGGCGGAGAGCTCGGCCGCCAGCCGGGTCAGAGCGGCGCGGCCGGCCAGACCGGTCTTCTGCAGCAGGCTCGCGATGTGCTTCTCGACCGTACGCGGTGAGATGCACAGCCGCCGGCCGATGTCCTGGTTGCCGGGCCGGTCGACGAGCAGGGCCAGTACCTCGTACTCGCGCGGGGTGAGGCCCTGCGCGCGCAGCTCGGCGGGTATCAGCTCCCGGCCGCTGCGGCGCTGGGGTACGGTCACCCCGGCCTGACGCAGCATCGCCCTGCAGGTGCCCACCACGGCGGGTACGTCGAGCTGGTGGAAGTACTCCTCGGCGGCCTGCAGCCAGGACGTCGGGTCGCCCCAGCCGTCGGCCAGGGCGGCCTCGGCGACCAGGCGCAGGCCCAGGTGGTGGCCGGTCGGGAAGATCGCGGCGTGCCGGCGGAAGTCCTCGACCACCCCGGCCGCCTGTTCGCCCCGGCCCTCCCGGCCGAGCAGCACGGCGTCGGCGAGCATCAGGAACTGGCGGTTCCAGGCCAGTCCGGCGGCCGGGTTGGCCGCGACGTCCGTGAAGTCCGTGCGGACCGCCCGGCCGGCCAGCACCTCCAGCAGCGGGCTCAGCCCGTACCGGCCGGCCAGGTAGTAGACGTTCGGGTGCAGGGACTCCCAGGCGGCCGCGGCGGCCAGCTCGGCCCGGGCGGCCGTCCGGTCCTCCTCCAGCAGGGCGCAGACGGCCCGGCAGAGACCCAGCATCACCGGGGTCAGCTGCGATTCGGCGCCCCCGGCCTGGCGGAACGCCAGCAGGCCGCGCTCCATCTCGCGGCGGCGGCCCCGGTGCGCGCCGAGGGTGGCCGAGACCAGCAGCAGGTACCGGCGGGTGCCCAGGTTGCCCATCCGCGCGCTGGCGCCCAGGCACCGGGCGAGGATCTCCTCGGCCCGCCGCGGGTCGCCCCGGAGCACCGCGTTCATCGCCAGCACGCTCTCGGCGGTCTGGGCCAACTGGATCGCGCCCAGCTCGTTCGCGGCCTCCCAGGCCTGTTCGAGCCGGCGGATGTCGCCGGTTTGCATGTAGGTGTTGGCACCCAGCCTGGTCAGCGCCTCGACCCGCCAGAGCGGCAGGGTGTGCGTCTCGGCGACGGCGAGCATCCTCTCCAGGCAGGCGTCGGCCACGTCGAAGCCGCGCTTCCGGACCAGCAGGGCCAGCAACTGCCAGGCCTGGCAGGCCACTACGGGCAGTCTGGTCTGCTCGGCCACCTCCGCCGCCGCCCGGGCCTTCCGCTCGGCCTCCGCGGTGCACCCGCCCTGTCCGGGCAGCAGGGCCAGCTCGCACTCGACCACGGCGAGCGCGGCGCCCTGCTGGGGGGTGCCGCCGTCCTGGAGCAGGGCCCGGGCGGCCGCCATCTGGCTGACGGCGTCGGCCCGCCGCTCGGCCGCCACCGCGACCCAGGCCAGCCGGGTGTGCAGGGCGATCCGGGCGTCCAGGCCCAGTGCCGCCGCTCCGGCCGGTGCCAGCGAGTCGACCAGGGCGAGCGCCCGGTCCAGCTGCCCGGCGTCGGCCAGCGCGTACAGCAGCGACTCGGCGATCACGGTCCGGGCCGACGGGTCGGCCAGTTCGTGGGCGCGTCCGAGCAGCACCACGGCCGTCCCTGACAGACCGTCGGCCTGTGCCCGGCGCCCGGCCTCGGCGTAGAGCAGGGCCGCGTCCGCCAGGTCACCGGCCGCGATCCGCAGGTCCGCGACCAGCTGGCAGTGGTCGTCGGTCAGCTCCGGGTCGGCCTGCTGGAGGCCGACAGCGGCCTGCCGGGCGATCGCGGCCCGCTCGGCCGGCGGGAGACTGGCGAGCACCGCCTCGGCGGTCAGCGCGTGGCGGAAGGCGTACCGGTCCGGCGCACCCGGGTCGGGCACGATCAGGCCCGCCTCGGCGGCGGAGCGCAGCCGGGCGAACAGGCAGCGGTCCTCCGTCCCGGTGATCAACTGGAGCGTGGCGATGGAGAACCGGGCTCCCAGTGAGGCCGCCAGCAGCACCACCTCCTGGGCCTCGGGGTCCAGCAGCTCGATCCGCCGGCGGTAGCCCCGGACCACGGTGGCCGGGACGGTGGTGGAGAGATCGCCGGCCACCTGCCAATCCCCGCCGCCGCCCCAGCGCAGCAGGCCGGAGCCGACCATCTCGGCCAGTAACTCCTCGACCAGGTACGGGTTTCCGTCCCCGCTGGCGACCAGATGCTCGACCAGCTCGGCCGGCACCCCGGCGGCGGGCACCCCGAGGCAGCCGGTCGCGATCGCCCGTACCGCCCCGGGCTTGAGCGGCCGCAGGGTGGCCACCGAGGCGGCCCGCCGCCGGTCGGCCGCGTCGACCAGGTCGAGGGCCGGGCCCGGCTGCGGGCGCAGGGTGCCGACCAGCAGGACCGGCAGCCCGGCGAGGTTGTCGACCAGGTACTCCAGCACGGCGATGGTCTCGGAGTCCATGTCGTGCAAATCCTCGAGCACCAGTACGCAGCCGTGTTGCCTGCCGATCACGGCCAGCAGCCGGAGCAGCGCCTCGGCGAGGTCGACCACGCCCTCCGGGTGGCCGACGGCCGTCGCGGGCCGCCACTCCGGGATCAGCCTGGCCAGGGCCGGGCGGTAGGGCGCGAGCGCCGGGTCGGTCGGAGGTCCGCCGATGCGGAACCGGGAGGAGAGCGCCTCGGCCAGCGGCCGGAAGGGGGTGCCGGACCCGCTCGCGCTGCCGCGCCCGCGCAGCACCGGGAGGCCCAGCGCGGCGGCCTTGGACTCGCACTCGCCGGCCAGCCGTGACTTGCCGATCCCGGCCTCTCCCAGGAGGAAGAGCGCACGGCCGGAGTGCTGCCGGGCCTCCGACAGCAGTCTGTCCGCCAGCGCGAGCTCGTCGTCCCGGCCGACGACAAGTGAAGAAGTCATGCGCATGTCGTGGAGGCTACTTGATGGACCGACACGCGGACAGGGGCGATCGCTCACCGCACCAGTCGCACGACGGCCGGTGCGCCCGTACGGCCAGGGGCACGCCGGCCGAAGGATTCCGACGCCCGGTCAGGCCCAGGCTGTGGCGAGCCGACGGGCCATCGCGTGCAGGGTCGGGCGCGAGGGTGCGGGCGCGCCGGTCATCACCATCAGAGCGAGCGGTCCGCACAGTTCGGCGACGGCTGATCGGTCTTCCGGTACCGCGCCGAGCCGAGTCCGGACGTGATCCAGTACAGCGCGGGCCGGTGCGGCCAGCAGGTCGGCGTCGGCGACGAGGCGGCCGACCTCGGAGTCGTGCTGGGCTTCGCCGAGCAGCGCTCGGTAGGCGGCTCCCGCGGGTGAGGTCGTGAGGAAGGCGGCTAGCCTGACCAGGAAATCGGTCATCGTGCGGACCGGGTCGGCGTGCGCGGTGACGGCCAGCTCGCTGCGCGCGTCCTCATCGCAGGCTTCGATCAGGATGTGCGCCTTGGTCGGCCACCACCGGTACACGGTCATCCGCCCCACTCCGGCGCGCTCCGCGATGCCTTTCATGGTCATCGCGGAGTAGCCGATCTCGACGAGCAGGTCGTCGACGGCGCGCAGGACGGCGACGCGGGCGACCTCGCTGCGTGGGCGCCCGGGGGCGGCAGGGCCGGTCATGCCGACAGAGTATCGGGACATGGCGTACCGCTGCCCGCCGGCCGCAGCCCGGGGCGAGTGCGGCGTGCGACGCACGTGAGGTCCCCGGTCCTATGGGCCCGACACCCCTTTGCATCGAGACACCGTGCATCGAATCTGCTAGGGTTTCGAAGCAGTAAGCCTCGTTATTGCCCGAGCGGGGCCGACCCCGGTCGTTCCCGAAGTGCTTGCGGCGTTGCGCTCCCGTGCGGGCTGCGAGCGGCCGATCCCTTTGAAGCCGTCGTGTCCTGTACGTCGTGATGCCGTGACCCAGGTGACGCGCCCGGCCGTTTCTCACGCCGGTGCCGCAGCGGCCCGTGTCACGCAGTCCTCTTCCGTCCCTCTCAGCCACGGCACGACCCGACCCGTCCGCGATCAGCCGAGGAGATGCAGCAGGATGTCCGACAACGACGAAGCGCCCATGGGCGGGCACAGCCGCCGGGCCGTACTCAAGACGGGTGGGTTCACCGCCACGCTGGTCGCCACCGGCGGTGTGCTGGGCACCGCCGTCGGCGAGGGCGCGGGTGCTGCACCGCCCGCCCCGGCCACTGAGGTGACACTCCATGTCAACGGCAGAACTCATCGCCTCACAGTCGAGACCCGGGTGACCCTCCTGGAGACGGTGCGTGAGCGTCTCGGCCTGACGGGCACGAAGAAGGGCTGCGATCGGGGCGAGTGCGGCGCCTGCACGGTTCTCGTCGACGGCCGGCGTGTGAAGTCGTGCCTGACCCTCGCGGTCATGGAGGACGGCCGGGAGATCACCACGGTCGAAGGGCTGGCCCGCGGCGAAGAACTGCATCCCGTGCAGGAGGCGTTCATCCGGCGGGACGCCTTCCAGTGCGGGTTCTGCACCCCCGGGCAGATCATGTCCGCCGTCGCCTGCATCGACGAGGGGCATACGGGCTCCGACGACGAGATCCGGGAGTGGATGAGCGGCAACCTCTGCCGGTGCAGTTGCTATCCGAACATCGTCGACGCCGTACGGGACGCCGCGAGGGAGCGCGTCTGATGAAGCCGTTCGACTACACGCGCACGGCACGTGCGTCCGAGGCCGTGCGGTTGGTGGCGGCCCGCCCGGGGGCGACGTTCGTCGCGGGCGGGACCGAGTTGCTGAACCTCGTCAGGGACCGGGCTCTCGCCCCGGACCTGGTCGTGGACGTCAATCAGGTCCCGCTGTCAGGCATCGAACTGCGCGACGGCACGTTGCACGTGGGGGCGATGGCCCGGATGCGGGAGGTGGCCGAGTACCCGGTGGTCCGTTCAGGGTTCCCGGCGATGTCCGAGGCCCTGCTGGCGTCGGCGTCCCCGCAGATCCGCAACCGGGCCTCCATCGGCGGGAACCTCATGCAGCGCACGCGGTGCTGGTACTACCGCGACGCCGGCAGCCCGTGCAACAAGCGCGAGCCCGGCAGCGGATGCCCGGCCATCACGGGGCAGAACCGCTGGCACGCGATCCACGGCGGCAGTCGCCACTGCATCGCCGTCCATCCCTCCGACCTCGCGGTCGCACTGAGCGCCCTGCAGGCCACCGTCGTCGTTCTCGGCCCACGGGGCGAACGTTCCATCCCCCTCAAGGACTTCCACCTCCTGCCCGGCACGACCCCGCACAAGGAGACGGCACTGCGGCACGGCGAGCTGATCACCGGGGTCACCGTCCCCGGGAGCCGGTCGGCCCGTCACTCGCGCTACCTCAAGCTGCGCGACCGGGCGACGTTCGAGTTCGCCGTGGTCTCCGTGGCCGCGGCGCTGACCATGGAAGGCGGCGAGGTGAGCGATGTCCACCTCGCCTTCGGGGGCATCGCCCCGCGGCCGTGGCGCTCGGTCGAGGCCGAAGCGGCCCTGCGCGGGCGGCCGTTGACCGACTCCACCATCGCGTCGGCCGCCCAGGCGCTGGTCAGCGGCGCGCAGCCGCGCGAGCACAACACGTTCAAGGTCGAGCTGGTACGCCGTGCACTGGCCGACATTCTGACCGACCTGGGAGGCAGGCGATGAGCCGGATCGTGGGCAGGCCCGTACCCCGCGTCGAGGGCCACGCGAAGGTGACCGGCGCGGCCGAGTTCACCGCGGACGTGCACGTCCCCGGCGCCCTGCACGGCGTCATGGTGCTCAGCACCATCGTCCGCGGACGGATCACCCGCCTGGAGACCCGGCAGGCCGAGCGCTCCGCCGGTGTGGCCGCCGTGATGACCCACCGGAACATGCCGCGCTTGACGGTCCCGGAACCGCACCTGCTGGTCAAGCGCTTCCTCCCGCTGCAGGACACGGAGATCCACCACAGCGGCCAGCCGGTCGCTCTCGTCCTGGCCGAGACCCTGGAGCAGGCCCAGCACGCGGCGACGCTCGTGCGCGTCTCCTATGACACCCAGCCCGTCCGGACGGTCTTCGAAGACGCCGCGGGGCAGGTGGTGCGAAGGAAGCAGCGGTGCTCCAGGCAGGCGAAGTCGGCCGCCGTCCGCCATGCCAGTTTCCGGGGTCCTCCGTGGCGCTGCTGGACGGCCGAGCCGTCGCCGGAGAGGCAGGAGGGGCAGTAGCGCGTCGATGTCGTCAGCAGCCAGACGGGGAAGACGCCCCGGGGGGCGGGTGTCAGGCCGCGCATGCCCAGACCGTGCTGGGGCTCCACCTCGTCGGCGAACCAGTCGACCCCGTCGATCCGGAACCCGGCACCCGGCGCCAAGTCCAGCAGTCCCTGTGCCGCCGTCACCGGGGCCCCTTCCAGCCCGTCGGCCAGACCAGGGAGGAATCGCTCAGCGGGCGACCCAGGCCGAGGCCGGCGGTGCCTGTCTGATGATTGATCTTGTGGTGGGTCGTGGTGAGCTGACGGATGCGGCGTGGGAGCGGACAGCGCCGCTGTCGCCGGGTGTCGACGGGCGGGGTCGTCCGTGGCGGGATCACCGGCAGGTGATCAACGGCGTGTCGTGGCGGTTGCGGACGGGTGCTCCGGGGCGTGACCTGCCGGAGCGCTTCGGACCGTGGCAGACGGTCCATGAGCGGTGCGCCCGCTGGGAGGCGGACGGGACATGGGCCCGCCTGCTCGAGGAGGTCCAGGTCCGCGACGACTGCGCCGGGGCCGTGAAATGGACGGTCTCGGTCGACTCCACGATCAACCGGGCCCACCACCACGCCGCCGGCGCCCGCAAGAAGGGGCGTCGGCGGGGGACGAGCTGGAAGATCCGGCACGCGCGGCGGCTGGCCAGGCGCTCGGCCGGTCCCGCGGCGGGCTGACCACCGAGGTCCACCTCGCCTGCGACGGCCGGGGCCTGCCCCTGGGCCGTCCTCGTCACACCAGGCAACGTCAACGACTCCACCGCTTTCGACGCGGTCCTGGACACGGTACGAGTGCCCCGGTCCGGCGTTGGGCGGCCGCGTCGCAGACCCGACGCGGTCATCGCCGACGAGGCGTATTCGGCGCGGGCGATCCGCCAGACGCCACGGCGCCGGGGCATCCGGGCAGTGACCCCCGAAAGAACCGACCAGAAGGCCGACCGGGTGCGGCGCGGCCGGGCCGGCGGCGGACCGCCGACCTTCGACCGTGAGCTCCACAGGGCCCGCAACGTCGTCGAACGCTGCTTCAACCGGCTCGAGCAGTTCCGCGCCATCGCGACCCGCTTCGACGAACTGGCCGCCCGCTACCGGGCCGGGCTCCACCTCGCAGCACTCATCCTCTGGCTCCGCGAACCCAACCAGGATCATTTGTCGGACAGGCCCTAGCCGGTCGCTTCCGGTGCGAACGGAACGGTCACGGTCAGGGTCCCGATGATCGTCTGCTCGTCGAAACCCGAGAGCAGCCGGCTGCGGCGGGGGCCGCCGCCGGGGCGCAGCGTGATCTGCCCGCTCGGGTGGTCGACGGCCTGGTCGCCGCGCACCTTCGGCTGCTTCCAGCTGCGGACTAACTCTTCGACGTTCATGGATGTGTCTTCCTCTCGGTGATGGTCGCGCCGTCGGTTCACGACGGCCGCGCTGGTGGCGACGGCTGCAGCAGCAGCGTCGAAGCTGTTCGCCCGGCCGAGCCGAGCCGCAGGAGGCCCAGCCCGATGCCGGACAGTCCGGTCAGCAGTCCGGGAACGGCCAGGCCGCCGGGGGTACCGCAGACCGGGCCCGCCCGGTCGAGTGTGGCGGCCAGGGCGCCCGTCCGGTGGTCCAGCAACTCCCGGGTGCCGGGGTCCGTGAGGTGGCCGAGCAGTTCGAGGACGCCCAACTCGCCGTGGCACAGGGCGTGGCCGGGCAGCGGACCGGCGTCCGCCAGCTCGTGGACGGCATGCCCGGTAAGCCCGGTCAGCTCCGGATCCGCCAGGGCGGCGGGGCTGTCGGCCACGGCCAGGGCGATACCCGGCAGGCCCCGGCACCAGGTCAGGCCGGTGCGGGCAGCGCCCCGGGCGCCCCGGGCTGCGTGACGCAGCGCCGCGAGGCCCGCGCGCTCGTACCGCTCCCCGCCGCCGGCCGCCGCGAACCGCAGCAGCGCCCAGCCGACCCCGGCCGCGCCCTCGGCGAACCCGGGGGCGGCCGGCAGTGGACGGTCCGTCAGCCGCTCGGCGCAGAGCGCGGCACCGTGCCAGGCCGCAGCGCTCCCGGTGGCTTCGTGCACCGCGAGCAGCGCCGCGAGCCCGCCGGCCGCCCCCTCGGCCAGCCCGGTCCGCCCGCCCGCCCGGGCTTCGCCCCGGAACCCGTCGGCGGCTCCGGCCGCACTACGGGCCTCGGTGGCGGTGTCGTGCTCGGCGGTGGCACGGGTGAGTTCGACGGCATGGTCGGCCCAGTCGGCCAGCTCGGGGTCGTCCACCAGGGCGGAGGTCCGGGCGAGCGCGTAGGCGATGCCGCCCAGCCCGGCGAAGGCTCCCGGGCCCACGGCCGCCCGGTCCTCCGGTTCCGCCGCAAGGCGTTCCAGCAGTGCGGGCAGCGGGCTCAGGGCCTGGCGCGCCGTCTTCGCGTACCGCTCCTCCCCGGTGTGCGCGGCGAGCTCGGCGAGGAACAGCGCCGGGCCCGGGTAGCCGTGCCCGAGGTCGGCTCCGGCCGGTCCGAACCGCCAGGCCCGGTCCCCGAGGAGTTCGAGGCCGAGCCAGTTGGCCCGGCCCCGGCCCCGGTGGGCGCCGTCCGTCAGGCGGTCGCCGATCCGCCGCGCCGCACTGAGCAGCCGCTCCGCCGTCGGCCGGTCCGTCAGGTCAGGTCCGGTCGTGCCGCTCCGACGGGTGGCCGGTGCGCCCGGCCGGTGGGCGGAGGCGGTGGACCTGGCGGCCAGCGCCGCCCGGACGATCCACTCCTGGGCGTCGAGGTCGGCCGCCCCCATGGCGCGGATCTTCTCCAGCACCCGTTCCAGCCCCGGCCGTTCCAGTGCGTCCGGGATCCGCAGACCGGGGCCGGACCACAGGTCCGCCGAGCCTGGCCGGGCGGTGAACAACGGCACGTCGCCGTCCCAGAGCTGGGCGATCTCGTGCTCCAGCAGCCGGGTCGGCCCAGGAGTGCCGAGGGCGTCCGTGCCGAGCAGCCGCAGGAGTTCGTCGCGGTCGGCCGGGTCGCGCAGCACGTCCGGGTGGGTCGACTCGTCGAGCAGCGTGGCGTACACCTGGGTGGCCCGGGGCACCACGCGCACCTCGTCCTCGGCGAAGCGGTGCACCAGGCCCTGCGGGCCGGTCAGCGCCTCCCGTCCGGCGGCGATCGCCCGGTACCCCGCGCGGAATCCGGCCACCACCGCCTCGGTGAACTCGGCCGGGTCGGCCTCCGCCCCGTCGAGCCGGGGGCGGTTGTGGGCCCCGGCGATCGCCCCGGCCCGGCGGACCAGCCGCATCCGGTCGGTGCCGCTCTCCGCCCAGGCCACCACCGGCAGCGGCGCCACGGCCCCGGCGTCGCCGCCCAGGCCGGAGGCGTCCAGGGACGTGCCGTCCTCGCCGAAGAGCAGCAGCGGCAGCAGGCCGACCCGGTGGACCGAGGCCGCGAGCGCGAGCGCCGCCGGGTCGCCGTCAGGGGCGGAACCGGACACCGGAGGGTGGAAGAGGGTCTCGACGTCCACCGGCACCGGGTGGTCCGCCCGGGCGATGAGGTTCTCGAAGTGCAGGTCGGTCGCGTCCAGCGCGTGCAGCAGCGCCAGCCAGGCGCCCTGCCGCCGGTAGAACCGCTCCATCCGGCCGCGGTTCCGGCAGGGGAGGGCGGCCACGTACGCCAGCCAGCCGTAGCCGGGCCGGTCCAGCAGGGCGACGGTGCGCAGCTCCGGCACGTCCGGCTGTCCGTTGAACCAGCAGACCAGTTCGTTGAGGCGCCGGTGCGCGGTCAGCGGGCGCGGCTTGTAGACCGCCCGGGAGCCGTCGGCGAAGGTGAGCACCGCGGTGCTGCGACCGTGCCGATGTCCGTCACCGGCGGTGGCGCGGAGCGAGACCAGCGGCCCGGGGTCGGTGCCGTGCAGCAGGGTGCGGACCAGCTCCGTCCGGTCGGCGGTGTAGCGGTCGAGCAGTTCGGTCAGGGCGTCGGCGGCGTTGACGCAGGTCTGCGCCAGCAGCCGGCCGAGCACCGGGTACTCCGACAGCAGAGCGGACAGACCGTCCCGGCATGCCGTCAGGGCCAGGAAGGCGCGGAACCGGGCTGCGGGGGTGTCACCCGTCAGGCGGCCGCCCACCCGGGCGACGTTGAGCTCCAGTACCAGGGTGCGGGCGGCCTGCCGGGCCAGGCTCCGGACCAACCGCTCGGTGAACCGGGCCCGGAGGCGTGGCAGGTCGGTGTCGGGAACGGCGGCCGGCAGCCGGGAGGCGGCCAGCTCGGCGAAGGGGGCCAGGACGAACCGGAAACCGGAGGTGCCCGGCAGCTCCCCGGCCGGCACCACCGGCGCGAGCGGAGCGGCGGCGACCGCCGCCGCGACGAACGCGGCCCACTCCGGTTGCGGGTCGTGGGGGAGTGCGACGGCGGACGGTCCGCCTTGCGACTGGCCGGACACGGCCGAATCGGCAGGGGCAATCCTGGCGTTGATCACAGGCCAGAGAATTGCAGGCCTTTCGTGTCCCGACAAGGGTCCGAGCCGTCCGGGGCGTTCGGGCCGGTTCCCCTGCGGGGGAGATCCCCACGGGGTCGGGACGGCCGGCAGAAAGATGAGGGCTCCGCCCCCATGCGGAACCGCCGGGGACGAGCAAGAGGTCAGTGGTGAGGGGGCCGAGGGCCTCAGGACTGTGGATCCCCGCGTCCGTGACGTCGTTCACACGATTCATCCGCATGAACCTGATGAGCCGTCGAGTTCAAACGAACAGGCCGACAATCACGTACAGCGGCGTTGTCACATTGGCTGACCGGCCCGGGGCGATCTCGGAGTCGACCGTGTCGGGGCGCTCCTGTGGTCCGCGTCGTTGCCGTACGAGGGGCACCGGTAACCGGCGGCAAGCGGAACCGGCCGTCGCCACTGGGCATGGACCTCGAGCAGCGCGTGCCGCCTGCCCGCCCCCGCGCACCAGCAGGGCTTCGGGACGGCGGCCGGCGATGTCCGCTCACCGGCTGCTTCGCGCCGTCCAGACCGTGCCCCGGGCCTCGTACTCGAGCATCTCCTCCAGACCGACCGCGGCGTCCGCGCCGAGTTCCCGGCGCACCAGCCACAGGGCGAGGTCCAGCCCGGAGGTGACCCCGCCGGCGGTGACCAGGTCGCCGTCGTCGACCACGCGGGCGTTCTTCAGCACGCCGCCCTGCCGCTCCAGGTCGGCCCGCGCCCGGTGGTGGGTGGTGCAGGGACGTCCCGAGGTCAGCCCGGCGGCGGAGAGCAGCATCACGCCCGTGCACAACGCGCTGACGGTCAGGCCCGGGCGGGTCGCGTCGGCCAGGGCTCGCGGCAGTGAGCCGCGCCGGATCTCGGCCCACACGCCGGGATCCTCGCGGCGCGCGTACCCGCCGCCGGGGACGACGAGAAGGTCCGCCCGCTCGGGGGCCCACCCGTGGTCGACGCGCAGCCGGGTGCCGTAGGCGGCCTCGACGGTACGGGGACCGTCGAGCGCCACGTGACGGACCTCCACCTCCCGGTCGGCGAAGTAACCGGAGGCGGAGAACACCTCGTACGGGGCGGTGAAGTCGAGTTCCTCCACACCGTCGAACATGACGACGTGTACGCGTAACGGACGGTCGCGCCCGGGAGCCGCGGAGGTTGCCGCGTCGGCCCGGGGGGGGGGTGCCTCTATGTCCTTCGTCAAGCGAGTCGGGGGCTCCTCGGCTCGTAGAAGGTTCCGTCGCGGAGCATGGCGAACAGGACGCTGATGCGGTGGCGGGCGAGGCGGAGGAGGGCCTGGGTGTGGGTTTTGCCGCGGGCTCGGCAGCGGTCGTAGTAGGTCCGGGAGGCGGGATCGTGGAGGGCTGCGAACGCGGAGAGGAACATCGCTCGTTTTAGCTGCCGGTTGCCGCCTCTGGGGGCGTGCTCGCCGTGGATCGACGTGCCGGACTGCCGGGTCGCCGGGGCGAGACCGGCGTAGGAGGCCAGGTGGGCGGCGGTGGGAAAGCTGCTGCCGTCGCCGACGGTGGCCAGGAGGACTGCGGCGGTCCTGACGCCGATGCCGGGCATCGAGGTCAGGACCTGGGAAAGAGGGTGGGCCTCCAGCAGTGCCTCGATCCGGGTTTCCAGGGCCCGGCGTTGTTCGTGAACGGCGGCCAGCGACTTCGCCAGCGACGGGACGATCACGTCGAGGGTGCCGGTGCCCGGGACGACGACGGTCTGCTCGTCGAGTGCGGTGAAGATGTCCTCGACCAGCCGCTTGGCCATGCGCGGCGCTCGGGGCCGGACGACCTCGACCAGCTTGCGGCGGCCCGCTTTGCGGAGTGTTTGCGGGGATCCGTAGCGCTCGAGGAGCCAGGTCACTGCCGGATGGTCCAGACGCGGGCCCAGGACGCGCTCCAGGCTGGGGTGGAACTGGGTGAGCAGGCCGCGGATGCGGTTGGAGGTGCGGTTGGCCTCGCCTGCGAGGTCCTGGTCAAAGCCGACCAGCATGGTCAGCTCCGCGGTGACCTCATCGGCAAGGTCGAGGGTGCGCAGGGTGTGGGGCATGGTGCGGGCAGCGTCCGCGATGACCACGGCGTCCTTCGCGTCGGTCTTGGCCTCGCCGGGGTAGAGGTCGGCGATCCGGCGCATTGCCAGTCCGGGCAGGTAGGCGACCTGGCAGCCGGCGTCCCGGGCGACGGTCAGCGGGAGGGCGCCGATGGAGGCGGGCTGGTCCACGACCACCAGGACGGTGCCGAACTTGGCGGTGAGCTTGTCGAAGACAGCCCGCAGCTTCGGTTCGCTGTTCGGCAGCTGCTTGTCGAACACCCTCTTCCCGGCCGGGGTCAGGCCGTGGCCGTGATGCGTCTGCTTACCGACGTCCAGGCCCAGGAAGACGCCCACCCCGTCGATGCTGATCACCGTGCCCCCACATGCGTCGATGCGTGCCGACCTCGGCGGTCGGGGCCGTTCTCGCGCATCCACGTTATGCAGACCTGCCGCCCGCGGGCGGCCGGGCATTGCGCCCGGCCGGGCGGTGGTCGGACCTCTGATCAGCGTCTCCGACGGCACCCCTCGGGCCCGGTGACACCACCCCCCAGGTCATCCCGTCGACAGGGGGACACAGTCATGCCGGGCCCGGAGGCCAGCGGCCCTCTTGCAGGACCGCGAAAAAGATAACGGGGGCGGCGCCGACCGTCAGCGTTGCGGCTCCGAGCGCGGTGGTGGCGTGCAGGAGGCTACGGCGGTTCATCTCGTTCGGTACTCCGTTTCTCGGTCGGTCATGAACAGGGGAGAGGCTCGTCCGCCAGATACGGGGGTGCCGGGTCGTACTGGAGGGCACGGCGTACGGCGCGGGCGTGCTCGCGCCCGTGCAGGTGGCCGACGAGCCACAGGGTGCTGTCGATGCCGGCGGATACGCCCTGGCTGGTGAGCAGGTTGCCGTCGACGACATAGCGGGCGTCGCGTACGACGGTGACGTCGCCGCGCCCTTCGAGCGCGTCCTCGTACTGCCAGTGCGTGGCAACCCGACGCGACCGGGCCGGGCCGGCGGCGTGCAGCAGGAAGGTGCCGGTACAGACGCCGACCACCCAGGCCGCGCGAGCGGCGGTGGCGGTGAGCCAGCCGGTGACCCGCTCGTTGCACGGTTCGGCCTTCCGGGCGCCGGAGCCGCCCGGGACGAGGACGACGTCCAGCGGCGGATGGTCATCGAGCGTGCGGTCCGGCAGTACCCGCATGCCCTGGGAGCACCGGACGGGCGTGGAGCGCTCGGCGACGAGCAGGACGTCGTCCGCGCCGTCCCGCAGGCCGGAGGAGGTGGTGAACACCTCCCACGGGCCGGTGAAGTCGAGTTCCTGCGCCGAGTCGAAGAGCAGGATTCCGTAGGTGGTCATGCTCAGTTGCCCCAACGCGCGGCGTCGGCCATGGTCTCCATCCGGGTCCTGTGCGGCGGCACGGACCTCTCCCTCAGCAGTTCGGACGCGATGGAGAAGAGCGGGGCCTTCTCCGGGCGGCGCCGCGCCTGGGCGACGATCTCGTCGGTGAGGGTGGTGGCCATGGACAGCCGCGGGTAGGCGGCGTGGATCGCGGCGCCGGTGGCGTCGTCGACACAGTCGGTGCCCCAGCCGAAGTCCATACCGGTCCCCTGGTGCACCAGGGCGCACAGGGTGCCGCGGCGCTCGGCGACACCCGGCGTCGTGTGCAGGGCGATGGCCTCCCACACGGCGTCGACGTCGGCGGCGGGCAGACCCTGCGCGGTGAGGAACTCCGCGGCCGTGTCGGCGCCGTCCACCTCGAACCGCTGGTGGCGGTCACCGGCCTGTGTCAGGCCGATGTCATGCAGGACGCAGGCCAGGAACAGCAGCTCCGGGTCGTAGTCGCGCCCCGGCTCCGCGCTCTGATGGTCGGCACGGAGCCGGGCGAACAGGGCGCTGCGGACGCTGTGGTTGGCGGTCGCGGTGGACTCCGTCCCGCGCACCAGGGCCAGTGCGCGGCGGACGACGGGAGAGTCGGGCAGCGGCGGGACGCCAGTGGTCATCTCGTCGTTCATGGCATCGAGGATCGTCCGCGCCGGCCGTCCGTGACAGTGGCAGAATTGCCCTCATGCGCGAGGAAGCTGCCAGCCCTGTCGCACCGCATCGAGTGGCGGTCCTGGTCATGGACGACGTACTGCCCCTGGACCTGGGCATCCCGGCCCAGGTCTTCATCGCCGTGCCCGGCGACCCCTACCGACTGACCCTGTGCGGACGGACCGCGCACCCGGTCACGACCGCCGCCGGCTTCGCGGTCACGGTGACGGCCGGGCTGGAGGCCGTACGCGGCGCGGACACCGTCATCGTCCCGGGGTACGCACCGCACCTGCGGGAGCTCCCGGCGGACGTGCTCACCGCACTGGCCGAGGCGCACGCCCGGGGCCGACGGCTGGTGTCCATCTGCACGGGAGCGTTCGCGCTGGCGGCAGCCGGGGTCCTGAACGGCCGCAAGGCCACCACCCACTGGAAATACGCCGACGAACTGGCCGCGCGGTACCCGACGGTATCGGTGGATCCGCGCGTGCTCTACGTGGACGAGGGACAGGTGCTGACCTCGGCGGGCGTTGCCGCCGGCATCGACCTGTGCCTGCACCTGGTGCGACGTGACCTGGGCGCGCGGACGGCGAACGAAGTGGCGCGCGCCCTGGTCTCCGCGCCCCACCGCGACGGCGGGCAGGCGCAGTACATCAAACGGCCGCTGGCCCCCGAAGAACCCGGCGTCACCCTCGCGGCCACCCGGGCGTGGGCTCTGGCCCGTCTGCACGAACCGTTGACGGTCCCGCGGCTCGCCGCGCATGCGCACATGGCGCCGCGGACCTTCGCCCGGCGGTTCGTCGCCGAGACCGGCACGACGCCCCTGCGGTGGCTGCTCGCCGCCCGGCTCGACCGGGCCCGGGAACTGTTGGAGACCACCGGACTCGCCGTTGACCACATCGCCGACCGCTGCGGCCTGGGCAGCCCTTCCAACCTGCGGCTGCACTTCCGACGCGTCCTGGGCACGTCGCCCACCGCGTATCGGGCGGCGTTCGCCGCGACGGCGCAACGGGACTCCGGCCAGGCGCGCACCCCGACGGCGGCTACGACGCAGTCGCCTCCCTCACCGCTGCCGTAGGCACTGGTGCGACGGCGGGATCCGAGCGGGGTCTCCCGGCGGGGCCGCGGGGAAGAGCCGGTTGAGCAGCGCTGCGCTCGACGGTGCCGGTGGCAGCCAGTCCACGGACAGCCCTTGCGCGATGTCGTAGGGGCAGCAGGATCTCGGCGGCACCCGTCGCGGCGAACCCTTCGGGGTCGCACGGGTCCCAGTGCCAGGTCCTCAGGGCCGGGCCGGCCGTGGGCAGGGCGCTGCTGAGCAGTCCGCCGCGGGCGGTGACGGCCTGGAGCACTTCGGCCGGCGAGGCAGTGGGGCGGACGTTCAGGTCGATGGGGAGGCAGGCGCCGGTGGGTTGTGCCGCCAACTGTCCTGCGTGGGCCAGTAGGTCCCGATGTGGGCTGCTGTGTGCCGGCAGATCCATTCGAGCGACCCCGTCGGCACCGTCCTGGTCGTCTCCCAGGAGGGAAAGACGATCGACTACGGCCTCGGGCTGCACTCGATGGAGGGCCCCGGTCAGGGCACCTTCTGGGGCCACGGCGGCACGGTCTGGGGCGGTGGAGCGCTGGCCGTGATCCGCGCCGACGGCAAGCGGCAGGTGGCGGTCGCGGTGAACCTGCAGAGGTGGAACAGGCTCGACTCCTCCGGCAAGCCGCAGCCCCACCCCATCGACGACGCGCTCGCGGCTCCGCACCGCGTGGCGATGTACGGCTGACCGGGCCGCCCGCTGGACCCGTCGGCTCCGCCCCCTGTGCCGCCGCGGGACCCGAGGCACCGTTCCGGACAAGGCCGGCCAGGCGCAACCGCCAGAAGTTTGAAGGCGGCTGCAAACCTCTGGCCTTCCTGGTCACGCCCGGCCAGTGGGGCGATGCGCCGCAGGTGATTGAGGTCCTCGAACGCATCCGCGTTCCCCGTTCCAGGGCGGTCACCCTCGCGCGCGGCCTGGCCACCTGGGCGGCGACAAGGCATACAGCTCACGCCGCAATCGCCGCTGCCTGCGAAGACGCCAGATCAAGCACACCATCCCCGAGCCGAAGGACCAGCGGGCCAACCGCAAACGACGCGGCGGCAAGGGCGGCCGGCGCACCAGCTTCGACAGCGACATCCACAAGCGCCGCAACGAGGTCGAGCGGGCGATCGATCGGCTCAAGAACTCCCGAGCCGTGGCTACGCGCCACGACAGGAGAGCCTTCGTCTTTCACGCTTTCACGGCACCGTCACGGCCGCGGCGATCCGTCCGTGGCTCGGGCCGTGACCAGCCGGACAGAACTAAACAGTGAAGGGGTCTTCCAGCGTCGGGATGCAGGGAGACAGCAGCGCCTCCGTGTGATGCGTGACCGTGCCCCGAGCGAGCCTGAGTACGCGTACCTCGTTCTCATGGCCCGGGTCCTCGTCATCGCGCATATGCAGGAGGCCGTAGGAGCCGGGAGCGACCTTCGCGACATGTTCGAACAGTCCGACCACATCTGACGACGAGCGGTGATTGGAATTGCCTCCCACGTGGATGAACGGCTCACCGTTCATCCACCTGAGATCCAGGAGGTAGGGACTGGCCATCTGAGCGATGCGAAGCCGAAGCTCATCGACGACCTGCCGCAGTCGGAGGTCATCGTCGTCACCAACTGCGGTCTCCCTGACAGCGATCCAGCCGTGGTACTCGAACACGCCGCGATGCTATCGGGGTCAGCCGGGTCTCGACGGCCTCGACCACGGCATGATCCGCCGGACACTGCCCAGCGGGTGGGCAGTTCGCCGCCGGTGGCCGGAGCCGCAGGAGGCTCGCCGGATCCGACTGATGCCGCATCGGCGTCCCACGCTCCCTCCTGGTAATGAAATTCATTTTTTATTACCGTGCGGGGGCAACCGCGAGACATCGAGTGTCTGGAGCAGTGATGAGCGACCCCTACGAGCGGTCCGCCGAGTACCTCGACATCCTGATCGCCGAGTCGTGGCGGCCGCTGGCCCCGGCATTGGCGGACGTCCTGTCGCACGTCCGCGCCCGGACCGGGGCCGTGGTGGACCTCGGGGCCGGCTCCGGGCGGGGTGTGCGCGTCATCTGCGACGTGCTGCCACAGGTGTCGGTGCTCGCCGTCGAACCGTCCGCCGCGATGCGCGCCGTCCTGCTCGCCCGGGTCCACGAGGACGACGAACTGCGCAAGCGCGTCACAGTGGTTCCGGACGACTGCGCGAGCGCCGACTGGCCCGACGGCGTGCGGGCCGTGGTGGCCCTGAACATGATCGGCCACCTGCCGCCCGGGCAGAGGCGCGCGCTGTGGAGCCGCGCGGCCCGGCAGCTCGCCCCGGGCGGGGCGCTGGTGTTCAACCTCACCCCGCCGTTCGCCCCGGTGGAGGTGGAACGGATGCGGATGGCCCGGGCCGTCGTCGGCGAGCTCGAGTACGAGGGCTGGGCGAGCGCGCGCCCCACGGGGGCGGACGAGATCACCTGGCGCATGGACTACGGCGTCCTGCGTCAGGGGCGGCCGCTGGCCGGGGCGTCGGTTGAGTACCGCTGGTGGGTCGCGACGGAGGACGCGCTGACGGCCGAAGTCGCCGAAGCGGGACTGGTGCTGCGCCGGGCCGGCGCTTCCGGCCTGGGGCTGTGCGTTCTCGAGCGTGCGAGCGATCCGACACCGCAAGTTGGTTGATATGATAATCATTTTCAATTAAGTTCATCGGTGTTCCGCTTCCCCCGGGATCTCTCTGCGGGGAAGCGCTGCCCTGCCCGCCTTTCGACGGGGACCGGATGGACCAGTCTGTGCCGAGCGACGACCTCCTTGCCCGCGTCATCGACTGCATCGCCGAAGTCCTCGGCACCCCACCCCACGAGGTCGCACGGACGTCATCGGCGGCGACGGGCTGGCCCGCGGCTGCACCGCCGATCCGGTCCAGACCGCCGAGAGGTTCGCCGTCCACCCCGTGCTGGACCGTCGGCTGTACCGCACCGGGGACCTCGGCCGGTGGAGCGCCGAGGGCACCATCGAGTCCTCGGGCGTGTGGACCGGCAGGTGAAGATCCGCGGGCACCGCAT
Source organism: Streptomyces sp. 12E (assembly GCF_055633275.1). Classification (NCBI taxonomy): domain Bacteria; kingdom Bacillati; phylum Actinomycetota; class Actinomycetes; order Kitasatosporales; family Streptomycetaceae; genus Streptomyces; species Streptomyces sp. 12E. Next base: position 7,308,518 of record NZ_JBVNCJ010000001.1, read on the forward strand.
CGAACTGGGCGAGGTGGAGGCGGTGCTGGCCCGCCACCCGGCGGTCCTGGCGGCCATCGGCGTCATAGGCGGTTACGGAGCAGTCGGCAGCGCGGTCGTACGGCGGCTCCACCGAGCGGGTGTCCACCCGTTGCTGGTGGCCGGCCGCGATCAGGGCCGGGCGGAAGCGCTGATCGCCGACCTTCCGGAGGACGGCCCTGACGCGGACGCCCTGGCGGTGGACCTGACCAACCCCGAATCGCTGGAGCACTTCACAGCGGGTTGTCGACTCGTTGTCAACTGCGCGGGACCCTCGTACCGCGTCCTCGACACGGTCGCCCGAGCCGCGTTGCGAAGCGGCGCGGACTACGTCGACGCGGCCGGTGACGACCCGGTCCACAACCTGCTGTCCGCCGACGGGGGCGCCCAACGATGGGTGGCCGCCGGCCGCACGGCCGTGCTCTCCGCCGGCGCGCTGCCGGGCCTGTCCTCGCTGCTGCCCCATGCACTGGCCGCCCGCGCCACCGGTCCCGTCGCGCTGGACGCCTATGTCGGCGGCGTCGCGCCGCTCGCCCCGGCCGCCGCCGGCGACGTACTGCTCGGCCGCGGACCGGGGCACGGCACGCCGGTGGCCGTCTGGCACGAGGGCCGGATGCGGAAGCGTGCGCTGGCCCCCGCCGAGGAGTGCGACTCGACGCCTTCCCCGCACCCGTCGACGCCTTCACCTGATCTGTCTAGCTGACAGTCGGGGATGGTTCTGTGACTGGTGGCGTTGGCGGTCGTTGGGCGAGGTGTGAGTGCTCGTCGTCCGTACCGCAGTGATGTCTCCGACGCCCGCCGGGCCTTGATCGAACCGGTCTTCACCGCCTGGCGGGCGAGACGGACCGGACCCGGCACGGCGGCCCGGGTGCACGACTTGCGGGAGATCGCCGACGCGATCCTGTACGTCAACCGCACCGGCATCCCGTGGGAGTACCTGCCCCACGACTTCCCGCCGTACAAGACCGTCTACGACTACTACGCGAAGTGGGAGGCCGACGGCACCACCCAGCAGGTCCACGACCTGCTCCGCGACAGCACCCGTCGATCCCACGGCCGCAGCACCCAGCCGACCGCGGCCGTGGTCGACGCACAGAGCGTGAAGACCTCGGCAAACGTGGCCGAGACCAGCCAGGGCATCGACGCAGGCCCCGGCCCGCCGGTTGACCTTGTAGTTGCTGTAAGGGCGAAACTGGCGCCATGTTGTCGATCAGCGAATTCAGTGAAATGTGCCATCTGTCGCCCCAGACGCTGCGGTTCTACCACTCTGAGGGGTTGCTCGTCCCGGCCGACGTCAACGAGCGGACCGGCTACCGCGCGTACACATTTGAGCAGGTCGAGCAGGCCATGCTCATCACCGCGCTGCGCGGCACGGGGATGAGCGTCAAGCTGGTCCGACGCGCTCTCGACGAGCCGGATGCGGCGCCCGCCCTGTTGCAGCAGCACAGTACGGAGGTGCAGCGCCAGCGACAGGCCCAGGACGAGGCGATCAGCGACGCGCGCGAGTTCTTCGACTCGTGGCCGGCGGTGCGCCTGAGCCACGTACCCGAGATGACCGTGGCATCGAAGCTGGTGCCCGGGACCTGGATCGGGGACAGCCCCCACGACTGGACCGAAATCGATGCCGCCGTCACCGCCACCGTTCAGAACGTGGTCAAGACTGTGGAGTCGTGTGGCGTCGTTGTCTCGGGGACCCCTTGGCGTGCATGGGCCACAGAGGCCCCTGAGCAGGAGAGGCAGTGGCGTACCGCCGAGGGACAGCGCTGGCTGGTGAAGATCCCCGTCACGGCGGACGAGGAAACGGTCACAGCCCTGCCCGGCGACATCAAGGTGCAGCTCTTCGAAGCCCGGGACGAACTGTCGATTTTCATCCCGGGCAAAAGCTCGATGGCCAAGTACGGCACTGCGCTCTCACGCCTGTTCACGCATCCCCTCGACGCCGCCTTCATCGACGTCTCCCGCATGCGCCAATTGCTGCACGACGACGGCGTCGAAACCACCGCGGCAATCTGCAAGCTCGACGAGACCGACAGCGCCGTCACGGCGTGAAGCGGCTGTGTGCCGCGGCCTACGGCACATCCAGTACCGCGCCCACCTCACAGACGGCTGCCTCGCCGAGACCGGCCTGACCATCGGATCCGCCTGACCAACAACACGACATCACGAGTTCAACCTCAGTAACGCCTGTCTGGCAAAGCCCTCGTCCAGTCTGCCGTGCCCTGGGCCCCCTTCGTGATGGAACTGTCCAGGCGCCCTGGTGGCCTTGTCCCGCCGTCCACATGGCGGGGCAAGGGCGCAGAAAGCGCACGGTCTGGCTGACAGGGCGCGTGGGACCGGTGAGAGCGGCACTGCGCGGAGGGCAGTCTGCCCGATGCCGATGTGCCGGATGCGGCGTCGACGGAGCCATCGGCGCAGGTGGCTGTAGTCGTCACCCTTGTCGGCGTGGAGCTTGGCCGGGCGTCGGCGGCGTGAGCGGGTGGACGGGATGCCGCATACGAGCGGCTGCAGACCAAGGCTGTCGTGCAGCACGGCTCGGCGTGGTGTTTCCCGGCAGCCGGGGCGGCTGGCCGCTGTCGGCGGAACGGCTCCGCGAACGCATCGCTGCGCTTGGCCTGAACCGAGTACTCTCCGGCCGCAACGGCGCGGTCAGCGCTCTTGCTGTCCAGCCGCCCCCCCGATGCTGTCGGCCGACGAGCTGGACCTGTCGCTGTCGGCCGCAGTCGCGTGGTCCAAAGCGGTCGGTGCCGCCCGCGACGACCATGTGGTACTTCATGTTGACCGCCAGGTGTTGGGGGTCAGGAGGTTGTTGACGCGAGAGCGACCGCACAGGCTGCGAGTCCATCAACCAGAGGCGTTGACAAGGCTGAGCAACACGGTGGTGATGGTCGACCGGGCGAGTTCCGGGCTGATCGTTCCACGGGCGGCCGCATGGCCGAGTGCGTCCGCTGCGCCCACGAATGCGATGGCTGCTTCCTCACGGAGGTCCGCAGCGCCGTCGGCGCTCCGTATGGCCTGCCGGCAGATGTCTATGTAGCGGCGCTCGGATTCTCGCCTGGCTTTCTCGAGGGCCGGTGTGCCGGCCAGCGCGGCCACCACTCCACTGAGTTCGACGCCCTGAGAGACGACGCACGCGACGTGAGCCGCCGCGATCGCTTCGACCCGCTGCCGCAGATCCGGCGGGGTGTGCGCTATCGCAGCGTGCAGGTCGGCGAGGTGTCGCTGGTCGAAGTCCTGATACAGCGAGAGGAGGAGCGCCGAGCGCGAGGAGAAGTGATCGTAGACGACGGGCTTGGAGATCCCTGCTCTGCTCGCCAGGTACGCGAGCGTGAGTGCGTCCGTACCTTCGGTTGCGATCACGTTGCGGGCAATGCCGACGAGCTGGGCCCGCCGCTCGGCACTGGGGAGTCGTCGCTCGGCCATGCTCCGCAGTCTCTCATCCACCAGTAACCTACTAGTAGTAGGCTACTGATAGTAGGTTGTTCCTGAGGAGGCGGAGCTGTCGATGCACACCCTGCTGGTCGCCACGAACCCCGACCCCCGGTCCCTGACGCATCACGTACTGGAAAAACTCGAGGCGGCACTCCATCCCATGTCAGTCGAGGCCGCCGACCTGTCCAAGGAGCGGTTCGACCCCGCGTTCACCCTGGAAGACCGCCGGGCGTACCACGAGGGCGGCGACTATCCGGCCGACATCGTCAGTGAGCACCGTCGTCTCGAGCGTGCCACCGATCTCGTACTGATCTTCCCCGTGTATTGGTGGTCGATGCCTGCGCTGCTGAAGGGGTGGATAGACCGTGTCTTTGTCAACGGCTGGGCCTTCGAGCACTCCCCGACTTCAGGCCTGCGACCGAAACTTCAGGCACTCACCACGCATCTCCTGCCCATCGCCGGCGACGACTCCGGCGCATACGAGCGCCACGGGTACGAGGAAGCGCTGCGGACGCAGATCGAGCACGGGATCGTCGACTACTGCGGCAGTCGGCGCGGCGCCACAGCATTCATTTACGAGTCCGAGCAGGCGTCCTCCGAGGCCACGGCGCGGAGTGTCGACCGCGCGGTGCGGATCATCAGTGGAGCCATCCATGCCCGCTCGCGGACACTGTCCTGAACGTCGTATCAGCCGGCGAGCCGGCGGGACCGTAAGACGTTCGGCTCTGTCCCGTGATCGGCGGTAGCGCTGTGCAGTGATCACTGGAGGAGGATGGGGGCGGAGCAGGGGGGACTCGGCTCCGCCATGCGTCTGCCTCATGATCCGTTTGGTTCGTGTGTTGACGCCCCCGGTGCGGCCGTTGTGGTAGGGGAGGGTGAGACCGGCGTCGACGGCGGCGCGGTCGAGCTCGAGGCCGTTCACGAAGGAGTGCAGGTGGGGCAAGTCAGCGGTGCGAACCGCAGTGATCCAGTTGGTGAGCTTGGCGTCGTTGCCCTCCGCCGGGGTCAGTAGCTGGGCGAACTTGCCGGTGAAGAAGGCGAGTTCGGTCATTTCGGGGCAGGTTCCGATGAGTTCCCGCAGTAGCGCGGTGCCTTGTCGCGCAGGTTCTCCGGGCGTGTGAGCAGGAGACGGGCGAAGCGCTGCGGGGCGGTGACCGGCTTGTCGCCCTCGACGCGACCCCGGGTGATGTAGCGGCGGAGCAGGTTGAGGCTGCCGGTGTAGCCCAACTCCTTGATCCCCCGGAAGAGCTGGAGGACGGGGACGGCCGGGTCCGCGGCGCGGCGGGTGCGCAGGTGGCCGCGGTAGGGGTCGACAAGCGTGGGCTTGCAGCGAGGTGCGCGGCGGTCCCCGGTGGGCTCCTTCATGCGGGAGTACCGCTTGACGGTGTTCAGGGCGGCATCGAGGCGGCGGGCGCATTCGAGCAGGCCGATGCCCTGGCCGGGCAGGTAGTGGACGCGCTGCCACCGCTCGCGGGTGGTCTGTTCGCGTACGCCTCCGGACCGGGCGGGGTTCACGGCGGTTGCCCGGCAGGCCGCGTGGGAGCGGACTTCGGCCAGGACCTTGCCGCAGAGGTTGGACCAGAGGCGCCACCGGTCGCTGACCTGTACCGCTTCGGGCGGAGCCTGGCGGATCGCCTCGGCGTAGGTGGCGGAGCCGTCCCGGCACACGTACTCGACTCCGGGATGCTCGCGCAGCCAGGTGACCCGGGTCGGGGCGGTGCGGTCGGGCAGGACGTCGATCCGCTCGCCGGTCCTGGCGCCGATGATCACGGTGGCGTAGCGGTGCCGGCGCTTGAGGGCGAAGTCGTCGACGCCGATCACCCGCGGTACCCATGGACGTAGACCTCGGTGATGTCGACCACGACGAACGTTCTCCTTGCCGTCCGGACTGTCCATCGGCCTGCCGAACCATGGGGCGAGGAACACGGACAGCTCCGCGACGACCAGGCCCCTCGATCCCGGACTCCGCGCTACCTATGGTCAATAGGCGGAATTCAGGATGCAAATGGCATCACACTCAAACCGCCCAAGACGGAGAAGGTTTGACCGTCGGCAGTGCTGGACGATCACATGATTCGCCTGGAACCGGCCGACGGGTCTTCGGGGGAGGCCCTCCTGTAGGGCGCGGAAAAGCGTTCGACCACCGGCCTGGGACAGGCCATGATCCGCATGTGTGACGACGTCAAGACAGCTCATGGTCCAGGCCGCCGCCCGCAACAATGCCGAGTGGTGCGCAGCGATGAGCCGATCGCACGGCCTGGCGAGCGAGTTCGGCCTGCAGGCTTGGACCGCCCCGGCCCGCACGCCGCGGTACTACCCCGACGCGGTGACACTCGTGCCGGGAACCGACCCGGCCGCGCTGGCGGCGCGGATCGACACCACCACGCCGAACGCCTCCGTCAAGGACAGCTTCGCCGACCTCGACCTGAGCGAGGCCGGCTTCCACGTCCTGTTCGAGGCGCAGTGGATCCACCGCCCGGCGAGCACGTCCGCTGTCGCGCCGGCTCTTGCCTGGGATGTGGCGGGCGATCCGGACACACTGCGCGCCTGGGCGCTGGCCTGGGACGACGGAGACGGCAACGCAGACCTCTTCCGGCCCGAACTGCTCGATGACCCGGCCACCTTCGTGCTCGCCGGACGGTCCGCCAGCGGCCGGGTGGTCGCCGGGGCGGTGGCGAGCCGCAGCGACCATGTGGTCGGACTCTCCAACGTCTTCGCATCGGACGGCGGTCCTGACGCGGCTTGGCCGGTCGTACTGGACGCGGTGCACTGGCTGTTCCCCACTCTGCCGGTGGTGGGCTACGAACACGGCGACGACCTGGCGGCCGCCGTCCGCCACGGCTTCGAGCCGGTCGGTCCACTGCGGGTCTGGCTGCACGGATAGACCAGCTTCAAAAGCAGTCCGAGCCCGCCGTTCGCGACCGCCGTCCCCGCGGGAAGCCCGAACGCGAGGGTGGGGAATTACCTGACGCCGAACCCGCCCGAGGCGGGGAATTACGTGACCGTCGACGGCAAGAACCTGAACGTTCATGCCGTGATGCCTCTTCTTCCCTGAGCGGTACGGGCGATCGGCGGCGATGCGGTCGATCAGCAGGAGGGTGCCGTCGAGAATGGCGTACGCCTTCCTGTAGGCCGTCTCCATGGCCCGCTCAAGCGTCGGAGCGAGGGGCCAGGAGAATGACGGCCTTGCTCATGTGGCGATAGACCGTCGCGATCCCGATCTGGAAACCCGCCGCGAGGCGGGCGTAGGGGTCACCGCAGCACAAGTGCGCCAGAACGAGCAGGGCCTGCTGACCACAGGTGAGGCGGCGCCAGCGGGAGCCAATCTGAGGCCGGTGATCCGCCAGGAGACCGGCAAGACGCTGCAGGGTGCGGCTGGACGGATCGACAGCAGACGGATAGGCAGGCACGAGAGCCCCTGGCGGACTGGCGATCTTGGTCGCGGCCCCGTCTACCAGGAGCTTCCTTCACGCCCGCCACTGGGGCGACGGCCCAACCACCCGTCAGGTCGGAAGGGGCTCACCGTCCCCCTGCAGGGAGAGCCATGACACAAGGATCGAAAACGGCGAGGGCAACCGGTTCTGCAAGGCGTGCGGCACGCCGGCCGGGGACGGCAAACTGTGCAGTCACTGCGGCGCCGTCCTGGATCCACCCGGCGGTGCGGGACTGGTCGAGGACCAAAGCGCGGCAGTACGACGCGACTTCGAAGGACGCACCCAGCAGCAAGCATGAGGGGCGGCCGGAGGGAGAACCCGATCAACCCGCTCCGTTGAACAGCGTGCACGGGGGTACACGGGGCGCCATGGTATCCACAACTGATCGCGTCACGTCCTCGCGGGCCGTGCGGCAGCTGCGCCGGGTCCGCGCCTTCTACGCAGGGGGCGTCCTGCTGTGGGCGGTACTGGCCGCCTGGACCGCCTGGCAGTTGCCCGGAAGCCCGCAGATGTGGGTGTCCGCCCTCCTCCTGACCGTCTTCAGCGCCCTCCTGCTCACAGCCTCCCTGTGGCTGCAGCGCCTCCAGCTCGCAGGCTCGCGACGGCCCGCGCATCACGCCGCATCACGGAGGACGGCTGAACCGCGCCACGCGCATGCCTGACCCACTGCCGGTAAGGCAACCACCCGCGGCCCGGGTCCCGTTCCCGCGCCTCAGCATCTGGCTGCAAGCCGGCCCCTCCCCGGACCACCCCTTGAGCATCTCTGAAGCCGGTGAGGCCGTCCGTTTTCGGTCCTCTTCCAGGGGCCGGGAGGCAAGGGACGGGGAGGGGGTAGGCGGATAGTCATGGATGGCACACGACTTCGGCAAGACGAGCAGAACTCCCAGGAAACCCGTGCCCGAGGAACGATGCGGATCTGGCGGTGGGCCAGGTGGGCGGCCCTTGTCCTTACGGTCAGCTGGGCGGTGAACTGGGTCGTCAATCTCATTCGGGGCGAGCAGGGCTGGGACCTGTGGTGGCCTTTGGTCAGTACCGTCATCTGGACGGCATTGACCGTGCACGGCTTCAGGACCTACCGCCGGATCAGGACAACGACCCTGCCGGCCATCACCGGCCGCCCATCTTCCTGACCACCTCGGCCAGCCCGCTCCCTTGTGCTGCTCCAGGGCAGACGAGCACCGAACAGTGACGCTGTCGTGCGGAAGACGAAGGGATGAAGGTGGAAGCGGCCAAGTGGTCGGTGGACCGCGAACGCTTGACCCAGTGGGTTCCCAAGGGTGAGCGGATGACAGCCGGCTGTGCGGTGACATACGGACGCACGCTGTGGGGCCTGATCCCGCGACGCGCTTCACTTCTGTTGACCGACCGTCGGGTACGAGTACTGCGCCACCGAGGCAATGACCTCCAGTACGCCATACGCGGCATCTGGTTCGAGATGATGCGCGGCGAGGCCGAGGCGGTCTGCAGGAACCCGCAGGCGCGAGTGGAGTTCGACAAAGGACAGGAAATCGAACTGCGCCGGCACGACGGTGGGGTGGAGCGCCTGCTGATCAGCCAATGGGACGTGGTGCATGCCGAAGCTCTGTACGCGGCGTTTCCTTCCGGGAGCAGCGACCCGCGGTGACGTGACAGCGCCACGGACAACCAGCCCCACGGGGGCGCAGGCTCCGCAGTCCCGGGGGTGCAGTGGACGGGTTCAAGGGGTGGCGTAGGCTTCCGGCTCTATCGAGCAGTAGTGGGTTCTGGCTCAACTTCTGTGGAGCATTCTCGCTCCGTGACTGTTGATCTCCATGTTGGCCCTCGCTCGATCGTCTTGAAATGCCCCGTGGCTGCCTTGTCGTGCCCGAGAGTTCGCGGCCGCGAACGAAGTGCTGCTGCGTCTGGAAGAGCTCCTGTTCCTGTCGGACCCTGAAGTCGCGGTGATGTCAGCGGCGGCGCCGGCCGTCGCCGTATCCGGCATGGCAAGTACATGCCCCTGGGCGGATGTCAGACCGCGGGCCAGCAGGGCATCGACCGCGGTCACTGGGACCGCTACCAGCGCGCCGGGGGCGCCTTCTTCTGGAACCTGTGGACCAGACGCTGAGCATGTGACGCTGCCGGTGGCCTCCTGCGCTCACGCCGGAGGAGGCCACCGACGGCCCGTCACCCCCGGCGGGTCACCGTCGGGCGACCCCGCCCGCGCCGCGTCCCCGCCCGCGCCGCGACCTGGCTCACCGTCGACGACGGACGCCGGCACCAACACGTGGGGTCGGCCGACCGCAGGCTCTCCCGCCCTCTTGCGAGGGGCTAACTCCAGCCCGGAGACCTCGTCATCGACGCCACCGGCGACAACAACACCCGCCACGTCGTCATCTTCGAGGAGTGGAACGACGCCGCCCACCGCTCCTGCACGGCCTACGAACAGCGCGGCGTGCACGGCGCCAGTCACCGCACACTGACCTACGGGCTGACGGTGGGAGGCCAGTACGAGGCCTGCCGGCCGCTCCCGTAAGGAAACTGACACCCGACCGGTCGCACCGACGCGTCCACCGCCTTCCGCCCGCCCGATATTCGCCTGCCTTCAGCGGCGACAGGAGCTACAGTCGGTGGGCGGTCAGGTGTTGATCCGAGGGGGCGGACCATTGCCGGAACCATGAGCCGGCGGCATCCGGCGTGCACGACGCCCACGGCCCGGCCGAAACGCGTTCCTCCACCGCGCCGCACACGCCGGTGGACGACAACCGTCGGCCGCTTCCCGGGTGACCCCTTCCCCTGCCGCCTCCGCGTCGCCATGACGTTCGCGCCCGGGTCACTACGGCGCACAACTCCTTTTCCCGGAACCAGTTAGGTGGTATTCCCATGAGCGTGGTCGACCTCGCGGCGCTCGGCGAGTCCTTCACCCGCGACCCCTACCCCGTCTACGCCCGACTGCGGTCGCAGGGCCCGGTGCACCGCATCCGCATGCCGGAAGGAGGCGCGGAGGCCTGGCTCGTCGTCGGATACGAGGCCGGGCGCGCTGCCCTCGCGGACCAGAGACTCTCCAAGGACTGGAGCAAGGCCTCGCCCTCCCTCCCCCTCGGCGTCATATCCCCCGGCACGCATATGCTCAGGGCCGACCCGCCGGACCACACCCGGCTACGCAAGCTGGTCGCCCGGGAGTTCACCACGCGCCGCGTCGAGGAGCTCGCCCCGCGCATCCAGGAGACGACGGACACGCTCCTGGACAGGATGCTCGCCGCCCCCGGCGGGCGCGTCGACCTCGTCGAGGCGCTGTCCTTCCCGCTGCCCATCTCCGTGATCTGCGAACTTCTGGGCGTGCCGGACCTGGACCGGGAATCCTTCAGGGCGTGGTCGAACGACGCACTCGGCGCGGCCGACCCCGAACTGCGTCAGGCCGCGGCGAAGTCGATGGCGCGTTACCTGGTGGAGCTGGTGGAGCGCAAGCGGCGGCAGCCCGGTGACGATCTCATGAGCGGACTGATCCACAACTCGGACGACAACGGCGACAGGCTCTCCCACGAGGAACTCCTCGGCATGGCCTGGCTGCTGCTCGTGGCCGGCCACGAGACCACCGTGAACCTCATATCCAACGCCGTCCTCGCCCTGCTGACCCACTCCGAGCAACTGGCCGCTCTGCGCGCGGACCTCTCCCTCGTCGACGCAGCCGTCGAGGAGGCGCTGCGCTACGAGGGACCGCTGGAGACCCCCACGTTCCGCTTCACCACCGAACCGGTGACGATCGGCGACACGGTCATCCCCGGAGGGGGCGAACTCGTCCTCGTCGCCATGGCCGATGCAAACCGCGACCCCGAACGCTTCCCCGAGCCCGATCGCTTCGACATCCTCCGTGACGCCCGCGGCCATGTGGCGTTCGGCCACGGCATCCACCACTGCCTGGGTGCGCCGCTGGCCCGGCTGGAGGCGCGCATCGCCCTGCGGACGCTGCTGGAACGCTGCCCGGACCTGGCCCTGGACGTCCACCCGACGGCGATCACCTGGCGCCCGGGAATGATGATCCGCGGTCCGCGCAGCCTGCCCGTACGGTTCGCCCGGTAGGACGGAGGAGCCACGGGGCTGTCATCCCGCTGATCCGGCGCAGCCCGCCGGATCAGCGGGCGGGCCCGGCCGTTGAGGAGCCCGGTCTTCGTGTTGACGCCTTCGGTGACCTACGGGCCGGCGTCGTGAGGCTCATGGGAGGACGGGCCCGCCCCTGTTCGTCCTCGGTGGAGCAGATGCCGCAGGTGGGAGCCGACCAGTACGGCGACGGGTCGAAGGCCACGTGGGTGTGGTCGTTGTGGCCGGGGCAGCCCGGACCGAGGATCTCCGAGAAGCCGTGCGCCCTGGACCGCTGGGCGAGGCGGCACAGGGACGGCGGGCCGACGAGGTCGGCCGCGTCGCCGTACTTCCGGCAGAGGGATTGTTTCCGGCCCTGTGGGCGGGTGGGGGGAAGCGGAGCGGGGTCCCGCGGCCTGAGCCGCGGGACCCCGCTTTTCCGGCGCCGTCTCCCGAACGCGTGGACGCGTCAGGAGATCTGCACGCTGGTGATGGTCGTACCGGCTTCGACCACCCTCTTGGTCTGCCACTTCCCCAGGACCACGGTGCCCGCGCTCGTCCTGAAGGTGACGACGTTGTTGCCCGTCGAGACCCGGTAGGCGTTGGGGAGGTTGACGCTCACGGAGCCCGCGTTGGCGTAGCAGACCGACGAGCTCCCGTTGTTGTAGTCGATCTTGACCAGGTCGGTCCGGTTGCCGCAGGGCGCCGTGTTGATCGCGGCGGCGCTGCCGATGGGGAGGCTGACCGCGAGAGCCGCGGTCGTGCCGGCCGTGACCAGGACTCGCTTGAGCGAGCGCTTCATGTGAATGTCCTTCATCCAGTTTTACAGTTCGGGCGGTGAGCGGCCGAAGCCGCTGCCCATCTCGTAGGACGCACGCCCTCACCTGCGGGTTCACACGTCGTCGCATTATTTTTGACGGGGCTCCGACAGGCAACCGGAAAAGCGGACGAAAGCCTTCCGGAGCCGCGTGGAGGAGCCGCCCGGGGGGCGGGTGCGTACGGTGAGGGCGCGATGGCGGATCCGTGCGGTGCGCGGCACCACGCCGCGAACCGAAGCACCCTCGAAACCGTTCTTCCTGACAGTTCCGGAACTCCCGCAAGGGCCCGGCCGACCGGTCGGCCGCGGGAGCCGTTGCCACACCACTGCACCGCGGCGGACGACAGGGGGAGGCATGACTCTTTCCACGGAGAAGGAGCGGTGGCGGCGTGCGGCGGCGGTGGGCGCGCTGGCGGCCGGACTGCTGGTGGCGGCGTCCGTCCTCCCGACGGGGAGGGCGGCGGACGTCCCGGGAGGCGTAGACCGCCGTCCCCGCCGACCGCGCTCAAGCTGGCCAACTGTGGCGCTCAGCCACACTGGTACGGTCCGGGGCGCGCTCGTCTATCCGCCGACAGAGGCGGCCCACGTTGTCTGGGCCCGGACTTCGCAGGTCACCGTTTCAGGTCGTTACTGGGGCCGACCGGCTACGGGGCTGCCTCTCGGAAAAGGGTCAGGAGGGCGTGCGCCTGCGGGGCACCCGCGTCGAAGAACTGCGTGGCCAGTGCGGGTGGCACGGCGGTTCCACGCATGCGGACTTCATGGCAGTGGAAGCAGAACGCCGCCTCGAACAGCGCCAGGTCGAGAGTGTCCGCGTACGCCCGGACGCTCCAGCCCGGCGAGAAGCCGCAGCGGTGCTGCTCGCTGCCGGGCAAGCTCTCGATCAAGGCCAGGACGCCGGCTGCCTCGCTCCCGATCCAGTGGGCGCCCGCCCTGCCGGGATACGGGGCACCCCGCTTTGTCGGGAGTTCGGAAATCCTTATGACCTCCAGCAACACAGCGGTGGTTACGGCTTCGGCGGGGAGCTGCATGTGCGTAGTCTGCCCGCGCCCGACACCGGAGCGGTGCACATGCCCCCAGGGGGCCGACTCTCGCGCTCACAGGCAGGCTGAAGCGCTCAGCCGCAAGTCTGTGGCCAGCGGGTTTGTCCGATGCCGGTGTCAAGGAGGTCGAGGAGGTGATCGCATCCAGGGCCCTGGCCAGACGGTCATCGTTGAGCAGGCCGGGCTCGATCCCGAAGACCTCCTCCACTGCCCAGCACCTGGCCCAGTCCTCCACCCTCACCAGCGGCGCGGGCGACGTCAGCCGGTTGACCACCAGCGCCTCGATCACCTGCCCGTGCGTCACCAACGCACTCGCGCCACCAGGACACACCTCATCGACGATTCCGGCGACATCCAGCCGGCGCAGAGACTCGGCAGCGACAGGCAGAGCACCCAGACGCTTCTCCACCACGGACATCACCGCCACTTCAAGGCGCTGACGCTGAGACTGTGGCCGCGAGGACCGGGAAGTCATCGACACACCCCACCCGACGCCGCACTCCCGGCCCGGGACGCTTCCGGACCGGTCACACCGTACGAATCAACGACCTGCGAAGTACGGGTCCAGGGGCGCAGGCGTGACCACGCAGGTCAAAGCCGAAGCTCGCCAACCAGGTATGTAAGGCAGGCGGTGGGAAGTGTTACGAACGTAACGCTTCCAGGCTTTGTCCGACTGCCTGGATGATGGGGCCATCGGGGCCCCGATTCGGACGTTACCGCCCCGCTCGGAGGGATGTTGCGCTACCGCTCCGCGCCGGACAGGTCCGCATCGGTCAGGTCCACGTGCCTCAGGCCCGCTCCGTCCAGGTCCGCGCCGGACAGGTCCGAGCCGCTCAGGTTCGCTTTCCGCAGGTCCACGCCGAGCAAGTCCGCGCTGCGCAGGTCTGCGTTTTCCATGAACACCGTGACCAGGTTCGCATCGCGCATATCCGCGCCGGGCAGGTCGACGCGGGTCAGGTCCGCGCCTGCCGATACCGAGGGAATCGGACATCTGAGCCAAGGGTGACGCCCCCCCGTTCGACCGGTCAGGACCCTTCCCTGCCGTCAGACTCCTAGAAGGAACGCTCCGGTGGGGCGTGTGTATGGGTGACATGGGGTGGGCGTGACCGAGCGGGGCAGGGCCGACCGTGCCGCTCCGGGCGAGACGGGGCTGGGTGTGACGGATCACGACGTCCATCGCGCACGCACGGCAACGGGGGACGGGGCGGGCGGGCGACCATACGGCAACGATCAGCGGCGGGACGATGGGCCGGTGCGTGTGGTGCCGCGGCACGTAGCCTGCGTGATGGACGGCAACGGCCGTTGGGCTCAACGGCGTTCGCTTCCACGAACGGCGGGTCATCGGGCTGCCGAAACCACCGTCATCGACATCATCGAGGCGGCCCGGGCGGCCGGAATCGAGTGGCTCAGCCTGTACGCCTTTTCCACCGAGAACTGGGACCGCCCCGGCCCCGAGGTCGACTACCTGATGCGCCTGGTCCGCCGGGCTGTGCGCAAGCACGCACCGCTGCTTCTCGTCCGCGGCATCCGCTGTCGTTTTCTCGGGGCCGCCGACCCGCGCATCCCCCGGGAGCTGGCCCAGGACTTCGACGATCTGGCGACGCTGACCGCCGACAACCAGGGGATGACGCTCACCGTCGCCTTCGACCACGGCGGACGCCGAGACATCGTCGAGGCCGCCAAGTCGCTGATTCGCAACGGGACACCCGCCGATGAGGTGACCGAGCGGCTCTTCGCGGACCATCTGCCGTTTCCCGACACCCCCGACGTCGACCTCGTCATCCGCACCTCCGGCGAGCAGCGCATCTCCAACTTCATGCTCTGGCAGGTCGCCTACGCCGAGTGGGTATTCCCCGAGGTGCTCTGGCCGGACTTCCGGGCCCCTGACTTCCTCACCTGCCTGCACACCTACCGGCGCCGTGACCGCCGCTTCGGCGGCGTGCCGCCCCAGACGAACGGAGACCCGTCATGACGACTGGAACCACGGGAACGTCCGACAGGGCACCCCTGTTCGGCCCGGAATCACAGTTCCGCGCCTTCTTCGACGACCCGCGCTGGGCGCTGGCCATAATCCGCGCCACCGTGCTGGAGGCCGCCCACCCGCAGATCGGCGCCGCCCTCGCCGACAACTCCACCTTCGTCGCCCACCCCTGGCGTCGGCTGCGCAACACCTTCCTCAGCATGCGGCGCATGTTCAACGCCGATCCAGCCGTACGTGAACGGGAGGCCGCCCGGCTCAACAGGCTGCACGCCCGCATGAGCGGCTCCGACACCCGCGGCCGCTCCTACGACGCCATGGACCGCGCGACTCGCGCCTGGGTGGTCGCCACCCTCTACGAGAGCGCCGTCACCATGTGCCGACTGAGCGGTCAGCCGCTCGACCAAGGCACCATGGAGCGCATGTACGCCGAGTACCGCGCCTTCCTCGCCGCGCTCGACGGCGACGCCGGGGAACTCCCCGAGGACCTGAACGACTTCTGGCGGTACTTCGACCGGGTCGTCGAGGACGAGCTGGAGAACACCGAGGCGGCCCGCATCATTCTCTACCGGCTCTTCGACCACTTGCCCGCCCCGGCACTGCTCGACGGCGCGCCGACGCTGTGGGCGGTCGGCCGGGCCGTCGTCGGTCCGCTCCTCGGCGCGATCACCGTCGCCTCGCTTCCCGAGCCCTACCGGCGCAAGGCCGGCCTGTCCGAGATGCCCGGCGCCCCGACCCTCATGCAGGGCGCCTACCTCGCCGCCGGGCTCACCCGTTTCCTGCCCGAGGGCTGGATCGATGCCGAATCCATCATCGAGGCCCTCTCCCTCTCGCCCGACAGCGACGACCCCCGCGCCCGGGCCGTGACCGCGCTGCGCGCCCGCATGAAGCGGGCATCGGCCCTGCTCCGCCTCCTCACACCACTGAGCGGTGACACGAGTCCCGACCCGGCCCCTGCTACCCCGGCGGCGGCAGAGGGCCGACGCTCGGCGGAGGAGTTCTTCCGGCAGGTGCTGGACCAGACCGGCGACGGCCACCTCGACTGGCCTGACCTCGCCGCCATGGCACGCGAACTGGCCACCCGCCTTGACCTGGACGAACCCGAGGAGACCCGGCTCTACGACGCCTTCGCCGCCTGGTGGCGCGAGCTTCAGGCCGCCCTTGACACGGACGGTGACGGCCGTGTCAGCGCCGACGAGTACGCCGCCGCCGTGCCCTCCCTCGCCGGTCCCGCGCTCATCCGCGTCGCCGAAGTGCTCTTCGACGCCACCGACAAGGACGGCAGCGGGACCATAAGCGCGGACGAACACCGGGCGCTCTTCCGCACCGCCTTCCACCGCGACCTCACCACCACAGACGGCGCCTACGGCCGCAGCGCCTTCGTGGGCGACTTCCTTTCCTTCATGTCCGGCCGCCGCAGGAACACCGCGTATGATCCCCTTCTCGCCGACGCCTGACGAACTCGTGCATGTTGGCGGCCACGGCTGCACGCTTCGTACCCACGTCCGGATGTGTGGCTCAGGTCGTGGCGAAATCCCCTCGAGCGGCAGGACCTCCTAGTACTCCAGCAGGACTTCGACGTTCTGCCTGCTCAGAGGCTGCGTGTGGTGAGTGTGGTGGGCCGGTGGCCCGTCAGGGGCGGCCTTACGGGGCCGCCCCTCGATCGTGTGCAGCCGGCGCTGGTAACGGCAGTGGCCGGGGCAGCCTCCCGTCGTGATCAACGAGCCTGCAGCCGAGACCTGGGACGACGGACTCGCAGACCTCTTCCTCCGTGTCGGCCATCGTTTCGGCCGTGTGGAGCCACGCCGTCGGACGCGCGACTACGTTCGTGGTCTGCTCGGCCCGGTCGGCCGAAAGAATGGCTGGCAGCTGGCCGAATACGCCGGCCACGCCACCCCCGACGGGCTCCAGTGAGCTGACCCCGGATTCGTGGAGTCCCTGAAGCCAGGCTTATGATCCTGGCCCGAAGGAGAACCACGAGCAGTGCCAGCACCACGCGAATACCCGGACGAACTCCGCGAGCGGGCCGTTCGTGAGGTCCGCACCACCGGCCGACCGATCGCGCACGTCGCCAAGGACCTGGGCATCCACAAGGAAGCCCTTCGCGGCTGGGTCCGCCAAGCGGAGGCGGACGCCGGCGAGCGCGACAACAGGCTGACGAGCGTCGAGCGCGAGGAGCTGAAGCAGCTCCGCAAAGAAGTGGCGGAGTTGCGGCGGGCGAATGAGATCCTCAAGGCCGCGAGCGCGTTTTTTGCGGCCGAACTCGACCGTCCCCGGACGAGACCGACCAGGTGATCGAGCACCTCAGGGACAAGGGTCTCGGGGTCGGGTTCGCCTGCCGGGCGCTGGGGCTGTCGGAGTCGGCGTACTACGCGCGCAGGAAGCGGCCGAAGTCGGCTCGCCGGCTGCGTGACGAGCAGCTGATGCCGCTGATCGAACAGGTCCATGCCGAGTCCGGCGGCACCTATGGCGTCCGCCGGATCACCCGCGCGCTGCGACGCAAGGGCGTCGACGTGGCCCGCTGCACCGTCGAGCGGCTGATGCGTGAGCTGGGCCCGGAGGGCGTGATCCGCGGACAGCGTCGCCGCACCACGGTGCCGGAGCCGTCGGCACCCAGACCGCCGGACCTGGTCGACCGCGACTTCACCGCCTCTCGCCCCGACCAGCTGTGGGTGGCGGACATGACGTATGTCCGCACATGGTCCGGCTGGGCGTATGTGGCGTTCGTCCTGGATGTGTATTCGCGGATGATCGTCGGCTGGCAGGTCGCGAACCACATGCGGACTGAACTGCCGCTGGATGCCCTGGAAATGGCGTTGTGGAGGAGGCGGATCAAGAAGGAATCCGGGCTGGTCCATCACAGCGACAGGAGATCGCGATATGTGTCGGTTCGCTACCCCGACCGGCTCGCCGAGGTCGGGGTCGCCGCGTCCGTCGGCTCCGTCGCGGACAGTTACGACAACGCGATGGCCGAGGCGCTGAACGGCACCTTCAAGGCCGAGCTGATCGAGATGCAAGGACCGTGGCGGGACGTCGACCAGGTCGAGCGGGCGATCTTCCAGTGGGTCACCTGGTACAACGAGGAACGGCTCCACTCCGCCCTGGACTGCGTACCGCCCGCCGAGTACGAACGCGGCTGGTGGCGACAACAGGAAGCCACCCCACAGTCCGCCTGAAACAAGATCACCGGACTCTACGAAACTCGGGACAGCTCATCCGCCGCGCAGCTCGCCTGGTGGCCCGCGGTCGCCCTCAGCGACAACACCGACGGCTCCATCCCCGTCGCGGCCCTGCGCACCACGCTGGTCGAGGCGGTCGTCGGAAGCCTTGCCGAAGAGGTCGGACGGGCCGCGAAGACGTACAGGACCGGCATCTCCCTCGGGGACATCCAGCGCGACGTCGTCACGCTCCTCGACTGGTACATCCTGCGGGAACCGGACAGGACGCCGGTGCTCTTCGGTGAAATTTGTCTGCTCGCCCGCGTACGTCTCGGACCGGAGCCCAAGGACGTCGGTGACCTCCTGCGCCGCTCCCTCCACCTCGACGGCAAGCTGGACGGCCAGACCGTCGACGCCCTGCTGGATCTGGCGCTGCCCCTCCGCCCGGAAAACCGAGGACCACTGGCTCAGGGCCCGCCCCCGGCGCGGGCGCGGCGGACACGACATCGGCCTCTACCACCGGCATCTCGTTGGCCAAGGCCCGGTCCGAGTCCTACGGCAACGCGTCGGAGACGACGGGCCTCGGGCTCCGCAAAGCCGGGCAGGCGGCAAGTGTTGCGCACCTCCTCCCAACCCGGCGGCCTTGCCTCGCTGCGCGCTCTTCGCCGCGCCCGCCGCCGGACGGACAGAGGCGGGAAGGGAGGCCCGTGCGGCTGCGGCGGTGCTCTGCCCGGTGCGGCGCGCTGCTCGTCTTCGGGACGCCCGGAACCCGCCGCCCGCGAGACCACGCGCGTCGACGGCGACACCGCCAAGGTCGGCACATGACCGGCCAAGGCCCGCACCAGACACCGGGCCGGCCGCCTGGCTCGAAGAACCGCCGCCCCGCCACCCAGCACGATGTCGGCAGAGTCCTCGCCGCCAGCGAGGCGTACACCCGCCCCGTACACCGATGACGATGACGACGGCGGTGAGCAGGATTGAGCGTCACCGACCCGAAGGCTGATCGGAGTGCCCGCCACCGCTTTCGTCAGCCGCTTCACGGCGGTCACAGCCGGTACGTGGCTGGTGCGTTTGCGCCGATCACGCCCTCACCCGGCCTGTGGTGCGCCTCAGGAGAACTTGTACCCGGCGAAGTCTGCGACGTGGACGTACCCAATGCGCTGGTAGAGGGCGTTGCTGGTGGGATTGTCCGGGTCCGTGAACAGGACGACGTCCGTCGCGCCCGCGGCCAGCGCTGCCCGGCTCGCCTCGACCGTCACAGCGCCCGCGTAGCCGCGGCCCCGGAGGTGGGCCGGGGTGTAGACGGGGTCGATCCGGATCATGCCGCCGATGACCGAGGTCGCGGCTGCCATCGAGGCGGGGATGCCGTCCGGGGTCTCCCAGAAGATGAAGTGCCGGTCGCCGAAGCGTGAGTCGTCCCAGGAGCCGGCGTCGATCAAGTCGATGGAGGACTGCTCCCCGCCGTCGACGCAGAACTCACGGCACCAGCGCACGACGTGTTCGCGGTCTGTCCCGTCCGTGAGACGGCCCCGGCCCTCCGGGCACGGCTGCGGCGGGGTGAGTGTGCCGAGACGGTAGAGATGCGTCCGCCAGAAGAGCACTGGCGCCGCGCCCGTGTGCCGCTGCCAGGAGTCGGCGAATGCGGTGGCGGTGTCATGGTCCGCGATGACGCTGGCGGGCGAGTGGCCGAGGACAGTCAGATGGGCGGCGAGGGAGTCGGTCTGCCCGACGGAGAGGGGAGTGAGGCCCAGGCGGCCGCGCGAAGTGAGATAGAAGACCGCGTGGACCTCGCCTCCGGCCTCCAGCCGGCCGAAGACGGCGCTGACGGGACCGTGTGCGTCCGGCCTGCGTATCCGCAGTTTCTCGATGTCCGTCAGCGGCGTGTTGTGCAGAGCGGGGCGCGACCGCAGGAAGCCCCCGGCTCGGGCGAGGAAGCCGTCAACGTCTTGGGTGAGGTGCCAGTCATCCGGGAGCATGCTTCATCATCCCGGATCTCCTCGACTCGGGGAGTACTTGCTCGACACCCTTCAGCCACGTGACGTCCCTTCCGTCTGTCAGGGGCGGTTGGCGCGTTCCCAGGCTTCGTGGACTTCGCGGGGGATCCGTCCTCGGGGTGGCACGTTGTAGCCGTGGGCGTTTGCCCAGGAGCGGATTGCTGCGGTGTCGACGGGCTGGGTGTCGGAGGGGGGTTCTGGTTTCCAGGGGGTGGGGCGTGAGGGGGCGAAGCGGGCGGGGGTGTCGAGGAGGCTGTGTGGGAACTGGGGGACCTGGATCTGTCCGCTGAGGACGCGGACGAGGAAGGCGGTGAGGGTTCCGGCGCAGGCGAACCAGCGGGGACCGCGGGCTTCGTTGACCGCGATGTGCCAGCGGTCGGGGTCGGTTGCGGGGTCGGTGATCCAGAAGAGGTACTCGCCGTTGTCGGTGGAGCCGCAGGCGAAGAGCTTGCCCGGATCGTGGGGGACGGGATGCGTGCCCTGGTCGTAGTCCTTGCGCAGTTGGGCGCGGATCCGGCCGGGCATGGGACCGGTGAGGTTGACGAACTCGGTCACGCCGTGGGGGTGGAAGATGTGGAGGTAGTCGTTGAAGGCTCCGGGCCCGTACCGGTCGGCGAGCTGCTTGTAGTCCTGCGGCAGCGGCATGCCGAGGCCGGCTTCGACCGTGTCCCAGCGGATACTCATGGCCTGCTCGGGGGGCGGGCACAGCCTGGTGAGGGCGGTGAGGTCGGTCATTGGACTCCTTGGTGGCGTCGGTTCTGTTGTGCTGCGTGGTCAGGATTGGTGAAATCGGTGTCGAGCCGGTAGCCGTTGGATCCGTCCGCCTGTATGCAGATGCGGGAGGGTACGGAGTTTGTTCTGTCGTCGGTGTGCTCGAGGTAGACGCCGGACGGTACGGTCTGTCCGGCGATGTTCCGGGCGGGCTAGCCTGCCACGGCGTTGTATATCTGCTGTTCCAGGTCCCGCATGTGAGGGCTGCTGGTCGGGTTCCGGGTGATGGTGAAGAGATTGTCCAGGTGGTCGCCGGTGCCGCTCAGCATGCGGGCCACCATGTGTCCGCGGGCCTGGTGGGGGTCTGTCGAACGAGCGGTGTGACCGGGGTGGTTGGGGCTACTGGCTGGCTGCCGACAGGCGGCCGCCGAAGGTGATGTCGAAGGCGTTTCAGTGCGGTCTTTCAGCGGCCCTGGCCCTTGCCGGTGGTCAGGCCCCTTACAGTCCCGCGGCCGGAGGAGCGGACCGGACCGGAGCAGCCCCGGGCGCCGGGGGAGCAGCCGGAGCCGTCACCGAGAAAGCGCCGCCGACCGGCACCGTACCCGCCCCGCGCGACACCGCACCCGCCTGCCCCGGACCACGCCCCCATCGAGCGGCTGCTCCCCACCCGGCCCGCCCGCAATCTCCTGCTGCGACGCCACCGTCTTCCCCGCGGCCGCCGTCTTCCCCTTCCCTTTCCCCGACGCCGCGCCCTGACCGGCCAGGTCCTCGCGCCCCAGCCTGAGAATGAACAGCAGATGTTCACCACCTCGGGAGACACCGGCACTGAGCGCCGTTCGATTCCCAGTCCAGCCGGTTGCAGGTGGGCTGCTCGATTCCGCTGTCGTCAGCGGGCGTGGGCCAGCAAGGCGCGCAGGATGGCCTCGGAGTGCGTCCAGAGCAGGGATCCCGCGGCGGTGGGAAGCAGATGCCGGGTCGCCTTCGGGGTCATTTGAGTCAGTGATTCGCCCAGATCCGGGGAGTGGACCGGGCTGGTGTCCTGCTCTCCGTACCAAAGCTCGACCGGGACGGCGATGTCAGCTGGGTCGAATGGCCAGCGGCTCATCGCCAGGACAGTGTCGCGGGCATAGCCTGCTGGGCCTTGGTCGAATGCCTCATCCATCGCGCGCCGGAAGGCGCGCTGAAAGACCGGATCGGTGTAGACCGTGCGATCTGCCTCGGGGCTCGTCGTGATGATCAGGTCCCACAGCGCGTCGGCGCTGCCGAAGTCCGCGAAGGATGCCTCAGCGGCGTCGGGATCGGCTGCGACGGCGTTCACCATGTCCCTCACCTGCGGGGCCAGGGCGTGTGTGAAGCGAGGATGGGCGAGTTCGTCGCTGCCGGACACCACGGCCACCGCGTTCACCAGACCGTTTGCGGCCAGGGCGAGGGCAAACGGCGCCCCTTGCGAGAACCCCACCGCCGACGGGGCTCGCAGGGCCTGCTCTTGGATGAGGTGCCGGATGTCGGTGGCCCAGCTGGTCAGGGTCCGCCCTGGGGCTGGGGCGGAGGCGCCAAGGCCGGGCCGGTCCACGCTGATGAGCCGGATGCCTGCTGCGTCGATGACACCGCCGCCGAAACCGAGCCACCTGCTGGTGGCCGCCCCCGGGCACAACAGCACTGGGGTGCCGTCGGCCGGCCCCCATTCCGCCCAGCCCAGGAACCGACCGTCCAACAGCTGGGTCCGTCCGAGCCTCGCTGGTTCACGTACGCCGTAGTCCATGATCCATATTGTTCCCTGCACGCGTCCCGGCTGCCCTCCCGCCACCGGTCGGAGCAGCGAGGGCGACGCTGCGGAGCCCCCATGCTGTTCGAGTCGACCGGCACACTTCAGTGCCTCCCGAAGTGATGAACACCTGCTGTCCGCTCTCGGGTTCTGGTCCAACTTCTGTGGACCGGTGAGGCTCAGTACCGGCGGGGGGTGTCGGTGCGAAGATCGATGATGCCGGTCATGGCAGATCGCAGTCCGGTTCTCCGGATCATCACTTCGGTGGCGCGGGAGTCCCTGAAGCCGCTCGGCCTGGCCCAGCGTGGGCGGTCGCGGCTGTGGATTGGTGATCACGCGTGGTGGCTGGGGGTTGTGGAGTTCACCCCGCCACGGACTGCCGGCAGCGGTCTGTACGTCGGTGCGATGTGGCTGTGGCACGACGCGTACCACCTGGCCTTCCACGTGGACGCAGTCCGGGTCGGCTCCGAGGGCGCTGTCACGTTGTTGGGCGCCTGGGTCTCTGACGGCGCGTCGGGGCGTGGCAGGGGTCGGTTTTCGGGCCGGTGCTCAGGCCGTGGTGGGCCGGCCGGCAGCGCCGGTGGCCTGGTCCCAGACGGCGAAGCGGACGGTCGTCTCGGCTCGGTAGCCGGGGGCGGTCATCAGGTGGCGGCGGGGCCGGAAGCGCGGTGAGAGGCCGCTGAACGCGGACAGGAACCGTTGCGCTCCGCCGACGGAGCGGAAGCCCTTCATCGCGCGTTCGCGTTGCCGCGCCGGCTGATGACTGTTCTCTGCCAGGTCGTTCAGGTACTTCGGGGTGCGGTGCGCTACTCCCGGCATGACCTGGCGGTGGGCCGCGCCGTAGGAGCGCAGCTTGTCAGTGACGATCACCCGTGGCACGTGGTCCGGGCCCTTCAGGAGCCGGCGGAAGAACCGCACGGCGGCATGGGTGTCGCGCTTGGGCTGGACGAGGATGTCCAACACGTTCCCGTGCTGGTCGCATAGATCTGGCCGAACTTCGCGCACCAGCGACGGACAGTCTCGTGGGAAACGAACACCCCGCGCTCGAGCATCAGCTCCTCGACTTCCCGGAACGACGGCGGGAAGCGGTGACACAGCCGCACGCAGTGGGAAATGATCTCGAACGGGTACCGGTGCCCCTTGTACGACGGCGACGCAGCACCCACGAGCAAACCCCTTCTCGGAGCGATCAACCTGAGGATCACCCTACGGGAGCTCCCCAACGTGACAGTGCCCCGGCAAGTAGTGACGAGCGAAGAGCGTGGCGACCAGATCCCGTCGGCTGCGGACGCCCGTCTTGTCGAACACCGATTTCAGGTGGTCCTGGACCGTGTGCGGTGACAAGCCTGCACTGCGGCTGATGTCGGCTGTGGACCGCCCCCGCAACACCAGCGCCATGACGTCCCTCTCGCGAGGAGTCAGTCCGTACGCCGCGACGATCAGTGCGATGTGCTCAGTGGGACCGGCTCGTTCAACGACGACGGCGGTGCGGGCCGGGGCCGCCGTGGGTTCCTCCAGGCGCCAGGCGTGCAACCGTACCCGGCCGTGCCTGCGGCTGTGCATCCACGAGGTGTGGGAGGCCGCGGCCCCTGCGGCCTGCACCGCCGCTGCCACCGCGTACACGGCGGGAGGCAGTCCGCGATCCCCGGACGGCACGCCGTCGGCGTGCGCCAAGTCGTTGAACCACATGGCCACGGTGGGTGTCGCATGCACCACCTGGTGGTCGCCGTCCAACAGCACCAGTCCCGGCGCCGTCTCCGAGGTGTTCGCTTCGGCGAGCCGCGTCAGGTGCAGCTGGCGCAGTGCGTTCCCCAACGGCTGGACCAGCGACGCCGCCGCAGCCAGCTCTGGGGGGCCGAACGGGGGCGCGTCGTCCGCGCGTCCCATGACCAGGGCGCCCCATGCTCCGTGACGGTCCCGCAGCAGTACGCGCAGCTCGTCGCGGAAGCCGAGGGGCCGCATGATGTCGCGGTACCGGGGACTGAGGGTGAGGTTCCCGCTCGTCTCCCGGCTGAGCAGGCCCACCGGCGTCGGTCTGGCCGCCAGATCGGACAGGTCGTTGGCATCCCCCTCGCGGTACTCGATGTCGAGCATGCGCGGCATCATGGCGGGCGGCAGGCCATCTCGGTAGTCACCGCCGGTGTTCATCAACGTCTGCGGGTCCACGGTCAAGCAGGCGCATACGTCGAAGCGCAGCGCAGGCCGTACGACCCGTTTCACCGCCTCGAAGAACTCCTCGAAGCTCCGCGCGGACTGCGCCGCCCGCGCCGCCGCGTCCCCGGTCTCGTCGACCCGCCTTGCTCCCCCATGACGCCTCATGATCCGAGGCTAAGCGTGCACAACAGTTCCCGAGCCCGGTTTGCGTAGGTAGTTGTGCCTCCGCTTACCGTGCCCGGGAACCGTCGACGTCCGGGGCGTGCGATCGACGCCTCGGTACGGGTCAGCGGTTGTTGTGCAGGACGAGGTTGAGCTTCGCCCAGTCCTTGCCGCCGTTCTCCCCGTTGCGGAGCGTGATCTCGCTGATCGTCGAGGTCTGTCCCGCGGGGACGTAGCGGTTGAAGTTGTACTCGGCGTCGAGGTCGGTGTTGGTGTCGTTCGTTCCCTCGTAGAACCGCAGGGTCACATAGATCATGACTCCGCCGCCGGCGTCCGTCTCCGCGGACACATGCTTCTCCACGCGGATCTCGCCCCCGCACGTGGTCTCCCACCACACCGACGGCGTGCGGACCTCGTTCACCCAGCCCTCGGAGGCGACGTTGCCGTTGCAGTACGTACCGGCGGCGAAGATGCCCTCGTCGTCGCGGATCGTGTAGGTGCCGGTCAGAGCGACGTTCCGCCACACGGAGGCCGTGACCGCGGCACCCGCCGCAGACGGGGCCGCACCGGCAGCCGGAGCCCCCGCCACCGTCAGGCCGGCGACTGCGGCCGCGGCCAGCATCCCCATGGTCTTTCTTCGCATGGACATCTCTTCCCCCTCGTTGTCGTCACCGAACGCGCCGAAGGCGGCTCACCACCCTCGACCGGGTAAAGAGTGCCGCGGTCGGTCGGCGTATCCCATCCCAGACATCTGGGGGGTCTCACCACCGGCGGGCTGTCGCCTTCGGGCTCACCGTCGGCACCCCCGCGCCCGGCCGGGCGCGGGGGTGCCGACGGTGAGGGCCACGTCCGGCTGCGCAAGCTGACCGGCAAGGCGTTCCGTCCGCGCCGCACGGGCGGTCGGGAGACCGAACCCGGATCCGGTACTCCGCCGCTTCCGCGCTGCCGTCCTCGAGGTCCCGGTACGACGGCAGTCCCACGAGGTACATCCGGCCCGTTTCGGTCTGCCGTCGCCTCCACGGTCGTGCCACAACCCCCTGCTCGACAACGGTCTCGGTCATCTCGGGCGTCTCCTTGACCACCAGATCCGCCGTTGACCGGACACTTCCCCTTGGTGATGCGGGAACGCGGGACGTGCCCACGGAAGCGGGGTTTGCATGTGCCGTAGCGGCATGTGGTCGAGTGGGCGGCGAGCACGACATTGAGAGGTTCCCGTACATGCCCCTTCCTGCGATCCCCCGCCAAGTCAAGATCGGCGATGCCGCCGCGCTCGCCGGGATCACCCCCCGCGCCATCCGCCACTACCACGCCATCGGGCTCCTCGCCGAACCGGAACGCGGCAGCGACGACCGCCGCCGCTACGTGTACGACGACATGATCCGCCTGCTGTGGATCCGCAAGATGGCTGATGCGGGTATCTCCCTGGACGACATCCGGGCCGGCTTCGAGGGCGCCACCGGCATCGAGCAGTCCCTGGCTCGGCTGGAGGAGTCCCTCGTCTCCAAGGCGGCCGCCATCGAAGCCCAGCGGGCCGCCGTGCACCGCCTCCGCGAGGTGGGCACCCCCTTGGGCCTGCTCTCACCGCTGGTCAGTGGCCGCCTGCGTGACCTGGCGCCCGGGGCCCTGCGCCCGGCCGATCTCGATACCCTTCTGGTCACGGAGCGTATCTTCGGCTCCCCGGGCGCCGCCGTCCAGGCCAACCGGTTCATCGTCCTGGCCACCCACCCCGAGCTGCGGGCCGAGGAAGACCGTCTGGCCGAGGCCGAAGCGGCCTTGGACGACACCGTGTCCCCCGACGACCCCTCTATCGAAGACCTGGCTGCCCAGCGGTGTGCTCATGAGACCGCCTTGGGAGCCGCCATCGACAGATCCGGCCTGGACGAGGCCCTCGAGGACCTCTTGGACCAGGGGGACGAGCACGTCGGCGAGGAGGAAGGCGAGGCGAGGATGAGTCCGATGGAGGCCGTCGGCAAGATGCCGTACGACTTCTCCCCGGCCCGCGTCCGGTACGAGGAACGTGTCATCGAACTGCTTCACTCGGCCGATCAGGACGGCGACATCCCACGGACCTGCTGACTGGAGCCGGCGCTCGGGGCGAGCCCGGCAAGAGCAGCCCGGAATGGTGCGGCATGAACGTGACTGCATTTCCTCCGGCAGCCATTGGGCGCTGCGTGAAGAGAGCCGAGGAGCACGCCGAGGACGCCTGTCCGCTTGTCTGCCAGTGCCGTCTGCCGCTGTCCGCGCACACCGTCAGCCACTTCACCGGTCTGCTGCGGTGTCACCTGATGGCTATCCAGATCGAGATCCGCCCGGGCCAGGAGCAAGAGTTCGAGGAAGCCGTCGCCCAGGCCCTGCCCCTCTTCCTCGCGGCTGACGGCTGCGACGGGGTCGACCTGCACCGCAGCGTCGAACACCCCTCGCGCCACCGCCTCACGGTCCGGTGGGAGACGGTCGAGCACCACACCGTCACCTTCCGCGTCTCCGAGGCCGCTGTCACGTTGCTGGACATCCGAGTGTCTCTGGGAATGTGCCGGATGTGTCCCCCGGGAACGCTCCACAGATCGTGTCCGCGCACTCCCCACCTGGCCAGCAGGGCGTTCGCCGCCTGGAAGCCGCTGGTGGCCGCCCGCTCCATGAGGGCCACCGGCAGGTCGACGCGCACCAGGTCGCCCGCCAGGACGAGGCAGGGGTCCGGCGTCGTCACCGTAGGGCGGTCCCCGAACCCTCCGGAAGGGAACAGCGGGCAGTCCGCGTGGAGTTCGTGGCGCCCGTCGACCGCCGTGGCGTTCGCCGTCTCCGGACAGATCCGTCGCATCTCCCGTGTCAGCCGTTCCCGCACCTGCTGCGGGTCGGCGGCGCCGGGCAGGGCGTAGGCGTGCAATTCCACGACGCATCCGCCGCTTCGCCGGGCCCACGCCCGTGCCTCATCCTCGTAGCGGTCGAGCACGCTGATGTTGTCCAGGGGACCGAATCCACCGGTGCCCAGGAAGGCGGGCCGGTCCGCGTTCAGAGGTCGGTCGAGCCACAGGCGCGAGACCAGGGAGGGAGGCGCGCTGCGCAGGCACGTGATCCGTCGTCGCCATTCCCGCCCCCCAGGGCCGGCGAGGTTTCGACGATGCGCTGCAGGCCCTGGGGGTCCGCGGCAAGCACCACGGCGTCGACGGCGTGCTCCCCGGGTGCCGTTCCTCCCCCGGTCATGACGGTGAACCGCCGCTGCCGTCCGGGCAGGACCGCGGACACGGCGGTGCCGGTATGGACCGTGGCTCCGAGCCGATGCAGATGTTGGCGCAGGGGGTCCCGTACGGCAGCCGGAAAGGTCCGCCGGGGAACGTCGAAGAGGAGCCCTTCGCTGGAGCCGAGGAAGTAGATGTGGAACATGACGGCCGACTCGGCGGCCGAGAGTTCGGCGGGGTCGGCGAAGAAACTGCGCGAGAAGACCTCGAAGGCGAGGTGGTGGGCGTTCACCGGGAAGCGGACCTGTTCCAGGAAGGACCGGGCGTCGAGGTGATCGAGCCTGTGGTAGACGTCCGGTACGCCCACGTCGAACAGTTCCGAGGGCGGCGCGCCCGTCGATCGTCCTGAGATCTGCGGCGCGGAAGGTGGGACTGCGCATCATGAAGGCCGCCGCGTTCCAGGGTGGCGTCCTCGGCAGACCGGCGAAGGTGTCCGTCTGCCCGGCGCCGTGGAGCAGCGGATAGTCCGGAACGGGTGTCAGGAGGGTGAGGCCGGGGTCGATGCGTCGCAGCAGCGCGCGAAGGTTGTAGTGCTGCCGGAAGAAGGCGTGGAAGCCGCGGGACATGGTCGCGGTCGAACCGTCGCGCAGTGCGGTCGGCCAGCCGGCCAGACGCCCGCCGAGATGGGAATGCTGTTCGAACAGGTCGACCGTCATGCCCCGCTCGGCCAGGGCGACGGCGGCCGTGACCCCCGCGATGCCGCCGCCGACGACCGCGATACGGGGCGGCGGTCCCGTCTGCCAAGTCGGCGGGAGGCCGTTCGTGGCGACGCTGATCCGTACCGCGCGCCGGTCCCGTCCGGGCCTGTCCGCCGCGGGGGAGTGGTTTGCGCACAGTCTGTGGGGCGTTCCTGGACCGCTTCCTCACTGCTGTCGCCGGCCGGACGAGGTGGTGCGGCGCGGTCCGTCCAGTCCCGTGCCCGCACGGGAGGCGTTCACGGCCGCCGCGCCGCCGTGTGGTCCGTACCGGTGAAGCTTCTGGTGCCGTTCCTGCCGCCTCGGTGGGGGACCGGGGCGTTTTCCTATGCTCACGGCATGGTTCAGGTACAGGAACGGCCGGGGCTGCGCCGCGGGTCCGGAGGCGATCGGCGGGCGGTCTGGTTACTGGCCGCGGCCGCCGTGCTGTGCCAGATTCCCTACCCGCTCGTGTCCGGTTCGCGGCGCGATGTGCTCACCGTCGTCGGAGTGGTGGTCTTCTGCCTGGCGTCCCTCGCGGCCGCCGCGCTGCGGCACGGCGTCCGGGGCCCACTGGCGCTGTTCGTGCTGGCGGGGCTGGGTGGCCTGGCGGTGGAAGCAGTGGGGGTGCGTACGGGTCTTCCGTTCGGTGCCTACCGCTACACGGGCTCTTTGGGGCCGAGCGTGGTGGGGGTGCCGGTGGTGGTGCCCCTCGCCTGGGTCATGATGGCCTGGCCCGCGTTGGAGGCCGGGCGCGTACTGGCCGGGAGCCGGGGGCGCGCCCGGACGCGCCCGGCCCGGGTGCGGACGGCGGTGATCGGCGGGTGGGCGCTGGCGTCCTGGGACGTCTTCCTCGACCCGCAGATGGTGGATGCCGGTCACTGGATCTGGTCGGACCCCCGCCCGGCACTTCCCGGCGTGGAGGGCGTGCCGCTGACCAACTTCGTCGGGTGGGTGGCCGTGTCCGTGGTCATGGTCGCCGCCGTGGACGTCGCCACCGGGCGCTCGGTGCGGCGATCCACCAAGAGCGGCGGGCACGACGGTCCGGCCCTCATGCTGTATCTGTGGACCTATGCCTCCTCGGTGACGGCCTGCCTGGTGTTCTTCGGCCGCCCGCAGGTGGCGCTGGTGGGCGGAACGCTCATGGGCCTGGTCGCCGTGCCGCTGGCCGTGCGGATGGCGGGTGCCGTCGGGAGACGAGGGTGAGCCGGTTCCGTCCCGTGCGGACGGTGGTCGCCGCGGGAACGGTGCTGGCGGCCGCCGGTACCGCGCACAGCGCCTGGAACAGCACGGCTCTGCGGATTCCGCCGGCGGATCCGCCGCCGGTGACCGAGCATGTGTCCCTTCTGATGCCGGTGCGCAATGAGGCCGGCCGGGTCGGTCCCGCACTGCGGTCGTTGCTGGCGCAGGAACACCTGCCCCGGGCAGAGGTCATCGTGCTCGACGACCAGTCCACCGATGACACCGGTGACGTGGTCCGCCGCCTGTGCCGACCGTACCGGCACGCCCGGGTCGTGCGCGGCACGGCACCGAAGCCGGGTTCTCCGGGCAAGGCCCATGCCTGCCACCAGCTCGCGTCGCTCGCGCGGGGCAGCGTGCTGGTCTTCGTGGACGCGGACGTGGTGCTCGCGCCGCATGCGGTGGCGTCATCAGTGGCGCTGTTGCGCTCGACCGGGCTCGACCTGGTCTCCCCCTTTCCCCGCCAGGTCGCCAAGGGACCCGCCAACCGGCTCGTCCAGCCACTGCTGCAGTGGTCATGGCTCACGGTACTGCCGTTACGGCGGGCGGAGACCTCGCCGCGGCCGGCGCTGTCCGCGGCGAACGGCCAGTTCCTCGTCGTGGACGCCACCGCCCTGTACGGATGCGGCGGCTTCGCCGCGGTCGCGGACGAGGTCCTCGAGGACATGGCACTCATCCGGGCGCTGAAGCGGGCCGGCGGTCAGGGCGGGATCGTGGACGGCAGCCGGATCGCGAGGTGCCGGATGTACGACGGCTGGCGCGACCTGCGCGAGGGATACGGCAAGTCGTTGTGGACGGCGTTCGGCTCCGGCGGTGGCGCGACGGCGGTGTGCGCCCTCCTCGTCTGGGCCTATGTGGTGCCCCCGTTGGCAGCGCTGTGGGGATCACGCTGGGGGGCGGCCGGATACGTCGCGGCCGTGACGGGGCGGACGCTGACCGCGCGGCGCACGGGCGGGCGGTGCTGGCCGGACTCGCTGGCTCACCCGGTGTCCGTGGGGCTGCTGGTGGTGCTGACGGCGCAGTCCTGGCTCGGCCACCGCCGTTCCACGTTGACGTGGAAGGGCAGACCGCTGCGGGGGTGGCGCTGAGGTGGCCCGCGTCGCCGTGATCGGTGCCGGCATGGGCGGGCTGGCGGCTGCCGCCCGGCTCGCCCGTCA
Organism: Streptomyces sp. 12E; assembly: GCF_055633275.1. Classification (NCBI taxonomy): domain Bacteria; kingdom Bacillati; phylum Actinomycetota; class Actinomycetes; order Kitasatosporales; family Streptomycetaceae; genus Streptomyces; species Streptomyces sp. 12E. The sequence goes on from NZ_JBVNCJ010000001.1 coordinate 7,339,513, forward strand.
GGGGCACCACGTCACCGTGTACGAGCGAGCGACCGTGTGCGGAGGCAAGCTCGGCACGCTGCGCCGAGACGGTTTCGCCTTCGACACCGGGCCGTCGCTGCTGACCCTGCCCGAGGTCTATCACCGGCTGTTCGCGGACACCGGCGCTCCCATGGAGCGCTGCGTACCGCTGAGACCGGTGGAGCCGGCCTGCAGCTACCGGTTCGCCGATGGGACCCGGCTGGCGATGCCCGGTGACCCGCGCCTGGTGCCTGGTGTGCTGGACGATGCCCTGGGCGAGGGGGCCGGAGCGCAGTGGGCCCGGCTGCACGCGGCCTCCGGCGAGCTGTGGCGGTTGGTGGGCGAGAACGTACTGCGGCGTCCGCTCGGCGGTCCGGCGGGGCTGCTGCGCCGCTCGGTCCGTCCCCGCGACCTGGTGGCTGTCGCTCCCTGGCGCACCCTGCGGGGCACCGGCCGACGGTACCTGCGCGATCCCCGGCTGCGCATGTGGCTGGAGCGCTACGCCACGTACAGCGGCTCCGATCCCCGGCGCACACCCGGCGTCATGGCGGTGGTCCCGTACGTGGAGCAGCACTACGGCACCTGGTACGTGCCCGGTGGCCTTCGTCTGCTGGCCGAGGCCGTGGAGCAGCGGTGCGTCGATCTAGGGGTGCTGTTCCGCTACGGCTGCGGGATCACCGCGGTGGACACCTCGGGCCAGGGCGTCACCGGTGTCCGCCTGGAGGACGGCGGCACGGCAGCGGCGGACGTCGTCGTCTCCGGCGTCGACGCCGGGGTCCTTTACGGACGCCTGGCAGCGGACCGGCGCGGGCACCGGCCTCTGACCGCCCTCGCACGTGCCCAGCCCTCGTTGGCCGGGTTCGTTCTCCTGCTCGCGCTGCGCGGGCGGCATCACCGGCCACCGCATCATCGAGTTCTGTTTCCGGCGGACTACGACGCGGAGTTCGACGCCGTTTTCGGTGCTCCGGCCCGTCCCGCCGCCGACCCGACGGTGTACATCAGCTCTCCGGACGACGCCGCGCTGCGTCCCGATGACGCCCACGAGGCGTGGTTCGTCCTGGTCAATGCCCCCCGGCACTCACCGTGGGGGGCGCCCGGCACGGTCGACTGGACCGTCCCAGGGCTCAAGGAGTCCTATGCCGAGCGGATCCTGGACGTCATGGCCGACCGCGGCACGGACGTGCGTCGGCGCCTGCTGTGGTACGAGGCCCGCACCCCCTTCGATCTGGAGCACACCACCGCAAGCCCAGGTGGAGCCATCTACGGAACCTCGTCCAACGGCATCCGCGCCGCTTTTCTCCGACCGGCCAATCGCTCCCCCGTCCCCGGGCTCTTCCTCGTCGGCGGATCGGCGCACCCCGGCGGCGGCCTTCCGCTGGTGGCGCTGTCGGCGGAAATCGTCGCAGCGCAGATCGGCGACGCCTGATTCCGCGGATCCCTCACTTCAGCGTCCGCGCCACCCCGACCGCCAGGTGCAGGAAGCCGACGGCTCCGGCCACCGTCCAGCACACCGCGCACACCGTCGCCCAGTCCCATCCCGTCCCCGGCGTGCCTTCGGACAGCAGGCCGCTTCCCAGGCACGCGACCGCACACAGCACCACCCGCAGCGGCCGCTCGGCGACGCTCAGCGCCCCGACTCCGCGCATTCCCGCCGCATTGGCCCGGGCTCGCACGTACTCGTGCAGCTGAGCCAGAGAAGCGGCCGCCAGGCACCAAGGGGCCGGCGCCCCCAGGGCGTACAGGATCACGACGAGCAGAAGATCCGCCACCCGGTCGGCCAGGGCGTCCACCACAGCGCCCAGAGGGCGGACCCGGCCGCTGACTGCGGCGACCGCGCCGTCCAGCCCGTCGAACAGACCGGACAGGACGACGAGCGCGCAGGAGACCAACGGCCACGGGCCGCCCGCGGTCGCCGGTCCCACGGCGGCGGCGACCGTGAGGGGCCCGGCCAGCGAGAGGAGATCGGGCGGCACGACGCGAAGCGGATGTGTGCGGGCGCAGCGCTGGACCAGCACCACCCACGCCGGGACCAGGACGCCGCCGGAGGGTTCGTACCCTCCGTGGAGTTCGGCCCACCGTGCCAGGGCATTGACGCGGCCGTGCGCCCCGGGTCCGGTGAACACCCTCCTACGGCTGTGGGAGCGCGCTCCTGCGGCCCCAGTCGCTCCGGACCACGGCCAGGTGGTGGGCTCACCGGCCAGGTGATCTCCCGGAGTGCGGCTCCTTTGGAAAGGACGGGGCATCGCGAGAAGGGGGCCTGCGCGGCTGTCCAGGCAGAGCATCAGCCGGTAGCCGACGAGCAGGACCGCGTGCAGTAGATACAGCCACAGCCCCAGCGCCACGGTGACACCGGGCACGACGAGTCCGCCGAACGGCACGCTCCAGTCGACCGGGATGGCCAGGAACACCACGAAGCCGCAGAGGAAACCGCACAAGAACGCCCCCGTCGCGAACGCGGCCAGGACCGTCGCCCGGGAGCCTGCGACACCGACGCCGACGAACCGGAAGACCAGGAGCACCTCCGTGGAGAGCAGGAGCCACAGCAGGTGGAAGGCGAGGAAGGCGGAGACTGCAGGACGCCAGCCGCCGGCGTCGGCCAGTCGGGCCAGCGCTGGAGCGACGTACAGGGCGGTACCCATGAGAAGCGGGGCCGCCATCAGTGCGGGCACCAGTCCCAACCTGCCCCGCCAGCCGGTGAACGTGTCGTCCTCCGCCGCCACCGGGGACACTTGCAGGAAGCCTCGTCGCAGCCCTTCCCCGTACAGGGTGGCGGGCACCAGCGCGATGACGAGAGCAGGCCAGGACAACTGGACCACCGCCTCGGCCAGGGTCCGCAGCCCTGTCTGCACTCCGTGCCCGTACGGAAGCGCGTCCGCGATCCGCCCCACGGCCCGCCGGGTGTCGTCCCCACCGAGCGCGACCACGCACAGCCGGAGCAGCACCAGGGCCAAGGGAACGACGGAGATCATCCCGAAGAAGGAAATGCCTGCTGCCACCAAGGCCACTTGCCTGCCGTGCAGACCGTCTCGTACTTCACGGATGAGCAAGCGCAGCGCGCACCGCCGTGTGTGCATAGCACCAGTCGGCACCGGCTGCTCCTCCGCACGTCTCATGACCGATATGCGCGTTTCGCGGTGACAATACACAAGATCGTCGCACGACAGCGGCCCTTTCATGGACACACGACTCCGTCGTCGTCTCGGCGCCGGTCCTGTTCTGGCTGCGCGTGGACCCGGAAGAAATGCGAGTGGCCGCCCTCCATGGAGGGCGGCCACGGCCGTCTCGATCGCGTCGGTGACCAGCAAGGTGCGCATGTGATCGGCGATCGACCAGCCCATCACCCTCCTCGAGCAGATGTCGATCACCGTGGCGAGGTAGAGCCAGGTCGTCCCGACGGCTACGCAGGTGATGTCGCCGCACCACCCGGTGTCCAGCGTGTCCGCGGTGAAGTCGCGCATGACCAGGTCCGGCGCGGGCGGCGCCGTGTGGTCAGCGATCGTCGTCCGCTTCCTCTTCCGCAGGTGCCGGCCGACGATGTGGTTGATCCGCATCAGCCGGGTGACGCGCTTGCGGCTGATCCTCCGTCCCCTCGCCCGCAGCTCGGCATGGGCGCGCGGGGCGCCGTAGGCGCCCTGGTGCTCGGCGTGGATGGCACGAATCTCGGCCACGGTCCGCTTCTCCTCGGCCCGGCGCTCGGCGCGGGCGGGCTCGGTGGCCAGGTGCCGGCAGTAGCCGGCGCGGGACGCCCCGAGCACACGGCAGATCCGCTTGACGCCGAAGTCGGCTCGGTTGTCGGAGAGGAAGTCCCAGCGGTGGGGTCTCACTTCACCTCCCGGGCGAAATAGGCGGCTGCCCGGCGCAGGATCTCGCGCTCCAGGTGCCACTCCTTCTCGGCCTTGAGCAGCCGAGCGTTCTCCGCCCGCAGCCGGGCCGGCTCCTCCGCCTCGCTCCCGCCCGTGGCACGGCGTCCGGGCACGGCCTCGGCCTTACGGACCCACGTCCGCAACGACTCCGCGGTGATGCCGAGATCCGCTGCCACCGCCGCGTACGTCCGCCTGCCCGCCTCGGCGCGGTAGAGCGCGACGGTGTCCTTCCGGAACTCCTCCGGGTACGGAGACTTGCGTCCCACCTGGGCATCCCTCCCTGGACCGTCAAGATCCATCGTCAGGGTGTCCACTCCAAAGGATCAGCCTCAGGATGGGCCTGCACCTCTCCGGTGGTCAGACCCTTCGCGGTCGGCGAGATGACCATCTCGTCGAAGCCGGTCAGGCGCTTCCACCGCTTCTTGACGATCTTCGGCTCGAAGGAGCCGTCGCGGTCGCGGGGCACGGTGATCTCCACCGGTCCGACATCGGTCAGGATGGCCTTGGAGCGTGTGCCGTTGCGAGAGTTGCCGCCGTTCCTGCCCGCCGAATCGTGCTGGTCATAGCCGAGGTGGTCGGTGATCTCGCCTTCCAGGGAGGATTCCAGCAGCCGTTTGGCCAGCTGCTGCGGCAGCCCGCCCTCGCCGGTCAGCCGCAGGCCCTCGGCTCCCGGGCCTCCGGGCGCTCCTTGCTCCCGTCCCTGTCGCTCGACGACGTTCCTGGGTCCTGACCGCCCCTGAGTGGTCCCCGATGCGACCCGGAAGTGTCCCTGACAGGAGCACCGAACGGTCGACGGCGCACCTAACGTGACGACGGCGCCCCGGCCGGGTCCGCATGTCTGACACAACCACTCCCGTCACGAGGAGGGCTCATGCCGTTAAGGGGCAGATTCACACCGCGGTGCGCCGCCGCGCGGGGTACGGCCATGGCTGTGGGAGCTGTCATGGCCGTCACCACCGGTCTCACCGTCGCTCCCGCTACCCACGCGTCGCCGTCTGCGACCGCCACCGGGGCCTTGCAGTGGGCACCGTGCGACGACACTGTCGATCCGGGAGCCGAGTGTGCCGCTCTTTCGGTGCCGGTCGACTGGGCCCACCCGGGCGGGCCGAGACTCGACCTGGTCGTGGCCCGCCGCAAGGCCACCGATCCCGGCGCGCGCGTCGGCTCCATGGTGTTCGGTCCCGGCGGGCCGGGCGACTCGGGGGTGGAGAGGGTGGTGGACGGTATTGGCCGGTTCAGCCCCGAGGTCCGCCGGAGGTTCGACATCATCAGCTTCGACCCGCGCGGCGTCGGTGACAGCGCCCCGGTGACCTGCTCCGGCGATCTCCTTGCCGAGCGGCCGTCGCTGGAGCTGAAGAGCCAGGCGGACTTCGACGCCACCATGGCGTACAACAGGCGACTCCACGCCGATTGCCGGGCCCGTACCGGCCCCGTGTTCGACCACCTCGACACCGCCCAGACGGTGCGGGACGTGGACGCACTCCGGGCCGCCCTCGGCGAACCGAAACTCACCTTCCACGGCAGCTCGTACGGCACACTGCTCGGCGCGCAGTACGCCGGAACCTATCCCCGCCGTGTACGGGCCATCGTGCTGGAGAGCGTCATGGACCACAGCGTCCTGACCACTCGCGACTTCCTGCGCTCCCAGGCGGCCACGGCGCAGGACTCCTTCCGGGAGTTCATGAAGTGGTGCGCCGCTACCGCGGACTGCGCGCTGCACGGCCGCGATGTCCGAGCCGTCTGGCGGGACCTGCTGGCCCGGGCCGGGCGCGGCGAACTGGAGGACCCGGCGGAGCCGGGCACGCCGCTGTCGTCCTCGGACCTGGTCAACACAGTCGCATTCCGGAAGTTCTACCAGGCCGACTACGCTGGCCTGGCCACGGCGATCGTGAAGATGGACGCGGGCGAGCCACTGCCCGCGTCGCCCACCTCGACCGCGCCGCTGCCTCCGGCCGTTCCGGTTTTCTGCTCGGACTGGCATCTGCCCGTGCGCGACCACCAAGAGTACGCCGCACTCGTCGCCATGATGAACCGAACCGCTCCTGACCTGCCTTACCTGCTGCCGCTCCACATGACAGCGGCGTGCCTGGGCGCACCGACCACCAACCCGCAGCACCGCCTGGACGCACACGGCACCCCGCCGATCCTGGTGTCCAACGCGCTGCACGACCCCGCCACCGGCTATCCGTGGGCGGTCTCGGTGGCCCGGCAGCTGGGCCGTGGCGGCGTGCTCCTCACCTACGCGGGCCACGGCCACGGCAGCGTCACCAGCGGCCCGTGCATGCAGGACGCCGTGGACAGCTACCTCACCGACCTGGCGGTCCCGTCACGGGGCACCATCTGCCCCGCCGTACCGTTCTGACAGTTATTGATCAGAAACTCATGGGGTTCTCGTCCAGGGTGTAGCGGACGTGCGGGCCGCCGAAGCAGCCGCGGATGATGTGCGGTTGTCGCTGGCGCCTGCGGAAGAAGCGGCGAGTCTCGGCGGCGAGTTCGGCCTGGTCGCGGGCCCGGTGCTGCTCGGAACGCAGGATCAAGGCGGCCGGCTTCCCCAGGGAGAAGTCGCTGCAGACCTTCGACTTCGACGCCAACCCCAATATCGACCCCGCCACCATCCACACACTCGCCTCCCGCGAGTGGATGAAGAAGGGGCAGCAGCTCTGCCTGATGGTGACTCCGGCACCGGCAAGTCCCACATGCTCATCGCCCTCGGGACGGAGGCCGCGATGAAGGGCTACCGCGTCCGCTACACGCTTACACGCTGGCGACAAAGCTGGTCAACGAACTGGTCGAGGCCGCCGACGAGAAGCAGCGGAACAAGACCATCGTCCGCTACGGCCGCGTCGATCTGCTCTGCATCGACGAACTCGGATACATGGAACTCGACCGCCACGGCGCCGAACTCCTCTTCCAGGTGCTGACCGAACGCGAGGAGAAGAACAGCGTCGCCATCGCCTCCAACGAGTCCTTCGGCGGCTGGACCAAGACCTTCACCGACCCCCGCCTCTGCGAGGCCATCGTCGACCGCCTGACCTTCAACGGCACCATCATCGAGACCGGCACCGACTCCTACCGCATCGCCTCCACCCGGGCCCGGGCCGAGGGACCCTCGAAAGCTGGCTGAACTGCGCACGTGCTCCTGACGGCCAGTGCTACCTACCCGTTTGCCGGCCGTGGGGCAAACTCCATTGCATGGTGAGTTTGCACATCATCACGCCAGATGACTGGCCGTTGTGGCAGGAGATCCGCGTTGCCGCGCTGACCGATGCGCCGCACGCGTTCAAAGCCAGGCTCGCCGACTGGCACCGGGGTGGCCAGGAGCAGTGGCGTGCTCGCCTGGCTGTCCCCGGTTCCTGCAACGTCGTCGCGCTGCAGGGAAGCCTGCCTGTCGGCATGGTCAGGGGCGTCCCCGGGGACGGCGAAACTAGCGAGCTCAGGTCGCTGTGGGTCAGCCCCGAGGCGCGAGGCAACGGCGTCGGAGACCAGTTGATCGAAGCAGTCACGACGTGGGCCCTGCGATCGGGCTCCACAACACTGAAGCTCGCGGTGATCCCAGGAAACGAGTCCGCCACCGCCCTCTACCGACGCAACGGGTTCATCGCCACCGGAGAACTAGGGGACCTGCTGCCCGACGGCGTGACCAGGGAGCAGGTGATGGCCAAGAGACTTCGCGACCCGCAGCGCCGTCATCTCTCGTGAACATTCCCGGCCGGGCAGATCACCAACTGACGTCGAAACTCATGACCACGTGCTGTCGCTACACGTGAACAGAGCCGCCGACCTGGTAGGCGGTGAGCAGCGGGTCGCCTGCGGACCTGGCCGCGTTGACGGCGGCCCCGTAGCGGGCGCGGGCGGAGCCGTGGTTGCTCATGTCCCAGGCCAGCCACCCGGCAAGGCTGGCCGCTTCACTGCCGACGGCGGCGAGCCGTATCCGGTGCTCCTCGCCGGCGATGCGGGCGGTGGTCTGGATGAGCCGCAGGTGCGCCTGCACGACGTCCTCGAGATCCTGGGAGGGGGTGGAGGCGTCGAGCCGTCTGTAGGCGGCGGTGGACAGACGCAGAGCGGCGGCCTGACCGCCGGCGGCGCCTTCGGCCGGGGTGGTGGGTAAGGCGGCCAGGGCCGGTGCCGCTGCTGCGGCCACCGCCCCGCCGAGGAGGGCACGTCGGTGCATGTCATCGTCGTCTCTCGCCTGTGACTTCGGCCAGCCGCTGGACAGCCCGACGAGATCGGGCGTGATGTCCAGGTGCGCGGCGGCCGCCGCCAAGACGCTGGTCTGATAGGTTCCCGTGCCGCGTTTTTCCAGGCGCGAGACGGCCGGCTGCGACAGACCCAGCGCCTGTCCCAGCTGGGTCTGGGTCATGCGCCGGTCCCTGCGGACCAGCCCGATGCCCCTGCCGTAGTCGCCGCCGCGGGACGCTGCCCGCACTTCCGCCTCGTGCCGCACGGTGCACCCCCCCACGCTACGAGTCCTCACGGCCCCCGCCGCTCACGCGTATGCGCCAAGCGGATACGCGTATGAGGGGGCCGCATGCGTGATGGTCGCAGAACCACCAGTGATCGTTCACTGGGTGTCAGCGGCAAACACTCCGGCCTCGATAAGGAGTTGCCGCCGCCCGGGACGTCTTCGTTCCCCCGTCGAGGACGCCCCGGGCCGCCCCGTCCACCACGAGGCCCCCGATGATCACGACGGGCATGCTGCACGAGAAGCACCGGCTCCTCGGCCGCCTGGTGTGCGACACGGCATCCGGGCGGACCGGCATCCTGCGGGCCATCGCTCCCGACGTCGGCACGGACACCCCCGTCGCCTGGCTGCGGCCCGCGGGTGGCGGTATCGAGTGGACGACGCCGGTCGGGGTGATCGAGCCGGTTACAGTGCCCACCCCGGACCGGACAGCTGTCCAAGGGGGCTGACGGCCGGACGTTGAGGAAGGGCGAGTGGTGGTTCGACGGGGGGCGTACCCGCGCGTGCGGTATGAGGTGTTCGACTGCAAGCTGTGCCCGGGCAAGGGGGCGGCGACGGAGATCGCAGGCGTGGGCGAGCGGATGGCGCTCTGGCGGGTGTGCCGCTCGTGCGACTTCTGGCTGACCTGCGTGGGTTACCGGGCACTCGGCGACCAGGACCCTGACGGCCGGCGCGTGCTGCGCGTCGACGGACGGCACTACATGACCTGGACCGACGAGCAGGGGCGCCCGCCCGAGACCGGATACACCAGCCGCGCCGACCGCCCGTACGTTCTGCTCGAGGACGAGATCGTGCGGAGCGCGTGCTGGCTGTGGCTGATGGGCTCGATTCCGGACAGATTCCGCGAACAGCTGCCGGACAACGCCCGCTTCCTTGCGCCCCGATCCTGATCGTCGACAGGTCCCGGTGTTACCGGCCGGGCCGCTGCTGCCGCCCGGCATCGGGCACTGCAGGAGGCTTGGCCGGCTGCGCCTGCCGGCCGCCGGGACGGGAACGGCCGGAGGGCGACCGGGGACTTCCCCGTCCGCCCGGCCTCCGAGCCGGCACCGCGTGGCCCGGGCGAGCTGCGCGCCCTGTCGGCTCCGCGCCCGCACAAGGGCCTGTTGTCGGACCGGGAACCTGGCATCCGCTCGTGAACCTCGAATCCCGTCTGCCCCAGGGCCTGACACTGCCGCCCGGCCGCATGATCACGTCGGACGAGGGGCGCGGCACCGTGCAGCCGCTGTGGCTGAGCGACAGCCCGCCCCCTGCCGGCCTGTGGCCCCGTCTGCGCGCAAAGCACGCCGCCTTTGGCCTCTGGCCACTCCTGCTCACCCCCTTGGAGCCGCACGAGGCCGACTTCCGCCCCTGGGCCTGCGGCGAACTGTCCCCCGAGCGGATGTCCTCCCCGGCAGACCACGACCCCCGGACCGTCCTCGCCCGCTGGTGGCAGGACCACACCGCCACCGACGAGGACGACGACCAGCGGGACGCAGAAGAACGCCTGGCCGTCACCGCCCCGTTCGGCCAGACCTGGCCCGGACCCGCACCCGCCACCACGCCCGTCAGGGACGCCGGCGCGACAGCCGATCAGTACGCGCAAGTCTTCCTGGACCGGCACCCGCACGCCCGCCTCGGACTCGTCGCCGCGCCCCGTGGAGCCGACGCCCTCACCACCGCCGGCTGGGACGGCCCGCTGAACTACGACAACGACACCGCCACGTTCTCCGCCGTCCTGCGCGACTGGGAAGACCGCCCCGGCCGTGGTCGTCGCGGCGGCGGGCCGGGGCAGGGGACGGGGATGGGTTCGGTGGGGCTTCGTCTACAGAAGCTGTATGGAGCCGTCGGCGGAGACGACGACGGTGTCGGGTGCCGCGCCGTTGCGGCGCGCGGAAAGGAATACCTCCCTCCACATACTGGTGAGAACGGTGTTGTCCCGTACGGAGAGGAGTTCAAGCGGCATGATTCTGTGGCTGCCGGGACCGTCGACGCTAGGACGTCGTCTCATTTGGGTTCGTGACCTCGAGGCATGACGATCGTGGAGCGGCTGGTCCCGGACGGGTTGTGGGAGTTGTTCCAGCGGGTGGTGCCGCCCGCTCCGACACGGCCGCAAGGTGGTGGGCGGCGTCGTTATGGTGACCGTGAGGTGCTCGCGGCGATCGTCTTCGTGGCCACGACGGGCTGTACGCGGCGGCAGCTGCCGCCGGTCTTCGGTCCGTCGGGGCCGACCGCGCGCCGGCGCTTCACCGAGTGGCGCGCCGCCCGGGTCTGGGCCAAGCTGCACCGTCTGGCCCTGGATGAACTGGGCTCGCGCGGTGAGCTGGACTGGTCGCGGTGCGCGATCGACTCGGTGAACATGCGGGCCCTGAAAGGGGGGACCTGACGGGTCCGAATCCGGTGGACCGGGGCAAGAAAGGCTCGAAGGTCCACTTGATCACCGAACGGACCGGTCCGCCCCTCTCGATTGGCGTCTCCGGCGCGAACCTGCACGACAGTCAGGCTCTGAAACCGCTGGTACGGGGCATTCCGCCGATCCGGTCCCGTCGTGGCCCGCGCAGGCGGCGGCCCGCCAAACTCCACGGCGACAAGGGCTACGACCACGACCGCCTGCGGCGATGGCTGCGCAAGCGAGGCATCCGGCACTGCATCGCCCGCAGGGGCATCAAGTCCTCCATCCGGCTCGGCCGGCACCGCTGGACCATCGAACGCACCGTGCCCTGGCTGGCCGGCTGTCGCCGACTGCACCGTCACTACGAACGCAAGGCCGGACACTTCCTCGCCTTCACCGCCATCGCCCGCACCCTCATCTGCCACCGCAGAATCACCAAATGAGACGAAATCTCAGCTTGTCTTTTAACCTCCGCGCTGGTTGCACTGAGGCTTGCCTTCTTGACGTGTAACCTATGGGTTACGCTTCTGGTGTGGACGACCTGAGCAAGGTGGCCGACGCCATCGCCGATCCGGTGCGCCGGGAGATCCTGATGATGTTGCGCCGTACCCCACTGACGGCAGGCGACATTGCTGCCCGGTTCGCCATCAGCCGACCCGCGGTCAGCCGTCACCTGCGCGTGCTGCGGGAGAGCGGCCTGGTCCGGGACCAGCAGATCGGACGCCATCGGCGTTACTCCCTCGTCCGCTCCCGGCTGGGTGACCTAGCCGCCTGGCTCACGCAGTTCGACACCCAGCGTGTCGACTGGTCGCAGCGTCTGGCGGCGTTGGAGACCGAGGTTCACCGCACCCGACGGGACCGCAATCGGGCTGAGCCCGCCAACGATCAGCACACCGCGCGCCACTCCAAGGAGGACACGGCATGACCCCTGAGCCCACCGGACAACTCATCCACACGCCGACGGGGCACGACCTGATCCTCACTCGCAGCTACCGTGCCTCCGCCGACGACGTCTGGGCGAGTGTCACCGATCCGGAGCGCACCGCTCGCTGGTTCGGCCCGTGGCGCGGCCAGGCAGCGGCCGGCCGCACCATCGAAGTGCAGATGGTGTTCGAGGACTCGGCGCCCTGGTGCCCACTGCGAATCGAAGCCTGCGAACCGCCGCGCCGACTCGCCGTCTCGATGGAGGACGAGGCCGGATCCTGGTCGACGGAGCTGCTGCTGGCCGAGAGCGACGGCACCACCGAACTCCGGCTGGTCCATCATCTCGCCTCCACAGAGCACCTCGGCCAGACCGGCCCGGGCTGGGAGTACTACCTGGACATGCTCACCGCCGCACGCACGGGCAAGCCACGGCCTGACTTCGAGGACTACTACCCCCCGCAGAAGGCATACTTCGAGTCCCTGGCCTGAGCTTGTCCTCAAACCTCCGAGCTCGAACAGTGCGTCGTACGACGTCACTCATCTGGGGATTCGCAGGGCAGGCGGACGTCCTTCGCATGATCATGCGTTCCGCCACGGAACCACTGCTCATACGAAGGCCGCAGAGGTGAGCTTGCTGCATGACGACGCCCGGCACGACGCGTTCGACTTCACATCACACTTCCGGGAGGACTTCTATGCGTGCCTGACGCGGCGCGGCGACACGCTGCTCGAGCTGTGCGACGCAATGCTCTGCGAGGACGGACCGGTCACCTCGCCGGTGGAGCTGACGCTGCTGGCCGAGCACCGTCGCGGTCATGGCGCGTTGTACGACGCGCTGAACTGCGGCCGCGTCGACGCCACCGGGCTGCGGCGGGCCCTGGCCGTGCTGCCGCAGCCCAAGGCCGCCGACGGGCGGCTCGTCCTCGCGGTCGACGTGTCCAACTGGCTGCGGCCGGACGCCCCATGCAGCCCGGACCGCCTGTTCTGTCATGTCTACGGACGCAGCGGACGCTCCAGCGACCAGTCCATTCCTGGCTGGCCGTACTCGTTCGTCGCCGCCCTGGAGAGCGGCCGCACTTCCTGGTGCCAGCTGCTCGACGCGGTCCGCCTCGGCCCGGACGACGATGTCGCCGAGGTCACCGCCGCCCAGGTCCGCCGTGTGGTCACCGACCTGATCGAGGGCGGCCAGTGGGGGGTGGGTGACCCGGACGTCCTGGTCGTCTTCGACGCCGGATACGACGCCCCGCGCATGGCCTACCTCCTCGATGGCCTCCCGGTTGAGGTACTGGGACGGATGCGCCCGGACCGGGTGATGCGCAAGCCCGTCCCCGTGCCGTGGATCTCGCCACCGCAGGGCGGTCGGCCGCCCAAGCACGGCAAGGAATTCCGCTTCGCCAAGCCCGAGACCTGGGGCGAGTCGGACGCGGCGACGACGCAGGTCACCGACCGGTACGGCACTGCCCAGGTCATGGCCTGGACCGCATCCACCCCCGGCTCACCACCCGCTCCGCGTGGATCGACCACGAAGGCGAGCTCCCGATCCTCGAAGGCACGCTGATCCGCCTGGAGGCCGACCACCTGCCCGGCGGCCAGGACCCGCTACCGGTCTGGCTGTGGTCCTCGAAGACCGGGATGACCAGCGAGGACGTCGACCTGCGCTGGCAGGCGTTCCTGCGCAGGTTCGACCTTGAGCACACCTTCCGCATGATCAAGCAGACGCTCGGCTGGACGCGTCCGAAGCTCCGGAACCCGGAGGCTGCGGACCGGTGGACGTGGCTCATGATCGCCGCTCACACCCAGCTGCGGCTCACCAGGGAAGCCGCCGCCGATCTCCGCCGCCCCTGGGAGAAACCGGCCGAGCCGGCTCGGCTTACCCCGGCCCGCGTCCGCCGGGGGTCTCGAAACCTCCGCCCGCACCTGCACTGCCCCGCTCGTGCACCCAAACCATCAACACCCGCGCCAGATAGGCCACTTGGCTCGAAGAACCGTCGTCCCGCCACCCGCTACGACGTCGGCAAGACCACCAGACGCCCCGAAAGCATCACCGAGCGAAACCGGATCAAAGCTCGCAAAGGTTAAAGAACAAGCTTAGCGATGCTCGCTGTCGCCCGCCTCAGCGGCCTGTGCCCGCGGCTGCCGGGCGTTCGGACCGTTGTCCCCCATGACCCGCACGGCTCGGGGCCGACTCTCACTGAGGCGGTAGAAGTGGAAACGTGAGCCGGTGCGATGGGGTGGAAACGGTTTGGGGACGAGTGTGCGCAGGTGGACCGCGTTCCCGCACCAGGTGTCGAGGGAGCCGCGGACAACACGGTCACTGGTCTCGACCACCACCAGGCACGGCACGTGGTCGCGGGACCGCTGGATGTGCCCGATGATCTCGGGGACCGGGGGAGAGGTACGTGTCAGGTCGAGACCTTCCGAGGTGAAGGCCCGGCCCCAGGAGGGCTCCACGATGTAGACGTCACGCTCGCTGCGGGCGGGAAGCGCGCCGAGCAGGTCACGGTAGTCCGCATGACGGAGACGGACGGTAGAGCCGATACGGTCCAGATTGCCCCGGCCGGCCTCGTAGACGACCGGGTCGAGTTCGGAGGCGTATACGGGGCGGCCCAGGCAGCGGCCGAGGTGGTGACCGATGTTTCCGGAACCGCAGAACAGATCGACGACCATCGCCTCGCCGTCGGCCCCGGGGGTGATGGCCTCGATGTCGGCGACGACGCCGGCGATGGCTACGGGGTGAGGGTCCTTGGTGCACTCGACGGCGGTGCGGCCCAGGATGCGAATCTCCCGGGCGGCCATCTCGGGGGCGGGGATGCCGTAGAGGGACAGGGACTCGGGGCGGCCGCACATGAGGCGGCCCGCCTCGCACAACTGGTCCGTGGTCAGGAACCGGTTGCGCAGGGGGCCGAGCAGTCGGTTCCTGAGAGCGAAGTAGTCGGCGCGGGCGGGTTCTTCAGAGGCATGCAATCCGTCTCCAGGTGTCGGGAAGGCCAACCGCCGGGCTGGGCGCCGTCGGCCGGTCACTCGCTGCCCCGAGGAGGAAGGATCTTGGCCAGTACCTCGTGGACCGGCTTACCGCCGAGCAGCCGGCGTAGTTCCTCGACGCCGTGCCGCCGCTGCGCCGGGGTGAGCGAGACATAGTGCTCGATCCGCTCGTTGAACGTTCTGCGAAATACGGTGTAGAGCTCCTCGTCCTCCTGCACGCAGCCGGCGATCTCCACGAGGGCCGCCGTCCCGGTGAAGTCGTCCTCGGGCAACCGGTGGTGCGGCAGGACGTCCGCGAACCGGCCGGCGTTCCGGCCGAAGAGCGTGCCGTCGAGACTGCGCAGGGTGTAGACGTGCGCGTAGTGCTGCTCGTGGATCCCCAGCGGCAACCGGCCGAGGACCAACGACTCGTGGAGTGCCGTGAGCCCGGGGGCGAGCAGGTAGCCGGGCGTGCTCGCCACCGCCCGCAGCAGGTCGCGCTGCGGCAGGAGACGGCAGTCGGCCCGCCGGCCGGCCACCGAGACACTCCGCTCGCGGTGCCCGTCGAAAGGGCCGCCGCAGATCAGGACGTGCGAAAACCGGGGCCAGTCCCGCATCAGGTCGGGGATCCAGTGGTGAAGCAGCCGCAGGTAGTCGTTGTTGACGTCGAAGTCCAGGAGGAAGTTCTTGAACCCGCCGACGTTGATCAGCAAGTCGTACTTCGGTTCGGCGTTGAGCGGGGTGTTCCCCAGCCCTTCGAGGTCGATGATCGGGCCGGTCAGGTGGATCGCGGACCCGGCGCCCAGAGCGGCGAACTCGGCCAGGCGCTCGGGAACGCCCGGGAAGTTCTGCACCACGCTGTGCGTGGCGAGCAGATGGGCCGCGACGACGCGCTCATGCGGGGAGAGCGCGGCCAAGTGCCGGTCTGCCGCGACGTAGGAGGAACGTGGCAGGGTCGCGCACAGGTCGCGGATTTGGGCCAACGGCCGTCCGAGCCGCCAGAATCCGAACAGGCTGTCCACCATGACCACCGGACGCCGCGCGATGACGGACCGCAGGGCGAGGTCAGCGTCCATGACCGAGATCACCTGGTCGCCGGTCTCCAACAGGTCGTCGATCAACTCCGCCCCGGCCCTCCCGCGCGTCGCGTCGATCTCGAGGATGGCGTCGAAGGCGTCCGGGTTGCGACGCGTGAACGTCGCCGCCACACCGCTGCCGACGAACACCCGCTCGTGGTGGGAGAGCAGCCGGGAGACCGCGACGAGTTCGGAGGCTGGACCGAAGCCACAGTTCTGCGCCCCCATCACGATGCGCATGTCAGCCTCCCGCACCGGTGCGGAACGGAATCGCCGCGCCGGACGGCGCGGTGAACAGCCCGACGAGTCGCCTGGCGAACTCGGCCGGGTATCTCGCGTAGCCGACGTGGCCGCCGGGGAACAGCTTCCGTTCACAGCCGAGCCGCTCCGCCAGGACGACCGCGGGCCGGTGGACGGCGTGGGTGCGCGAGTCGCGACCGCCTGCGACGACGATACGGTCCGCCATCGTCACCAGCTTGCCGAGGTCGGGCACGAAGCGCGCGACCGGCCTGAGGGTGTGAGCCAGGAAGAACGCGGTGTTGTCGTGGGCCTCGGGCAGCGTCGGCGCCGGCCCGTCGCCGAACACGAGCTGGAGCTTGCGTAGGGCCGCCGCCACGCCTTCGCGGCGGAACGTCTCATGGACGTCGTCGAAGAACGCCAGATACTCCTCGGCATCCGGCAGCAGTCCCATCGCGGGCGGTTCGTGGGCGACCGTCAAACGGACCCGGTCCTGGCTGCGGACGGCGAGTTCGAGTGCGACGAGCCCGCCCGAGCAACTTCCGAAAACGTACGCGGATTCACCGGGTCCGGTGAGGTGGTCGAGCAGGCGGTACGCGTCGTCGGTGTACTCCTCGACCCGCTGGTCCGTCGGCGGACCGTCGAGGAGGCTGCGCGAATTGCCGCGCGGGTCGTATGTGATGACGCGGTGGTCCACGGCCAGGACGTCGGCCAGGCGTTTGAAGACGGCCGCGTCGGAGTTGCCGCCCGCGATGAGCAGCACTGGCGATCCCTCCCCGCGCACTTCGAAATGAAGCCTGGCGCCCGGTACCGCAAGTGTGCCGCTCTCCTGTGGATGCATCATCCTCCCGATCCGAAGCCGACGCGGTGCTCCAAGGGGCCGCGAAGACCACCCGCGGGGAGAAACGCGCGGAAACCCGCGTCCCGCTCGCCGCGCGCACGGCCCACTGACTCATACCCGCGTCCCGGGCGGCAAGGGGCGAACCGAACGCGCGGGGGCGTCGCTCAGCGCGCGGTCTTCACGGGGGAGCGCGCGGGGCTTCGCGTACCCCCTCACTGCTCCTGCGCGCTCGTCTCACGAACAGGCGTGCCGGGCATCACCCCTATCACGCCGTTCACCCCGAAGGAGGTCGTCTCATGTCCGTCATAAGATCACGAGCACGCTCGGCAGTCCTGGCAACCGTCGTCACCGTACTCTGTGCCGGCGCACTGGCCGCCGGGCCCGCCCGCGCGGAACCACTCGCGGTACTGCAGTGCCAGGGAACCGAGTCCGTCGCCTACAGGCCGGGGATCACCTTCCAACCGCGGGACGTCGACGTCACCACCGACGGGCGTCTTGGGTCGTGCGTCGACGGCGCGGGTGAGGTGACAAGCGGTGCGTACGGGGAGCGGTTCACCCTTCACGCGGGGTGCAACGACCTCCTCGGCGGATTCCAAGGCCCTCGGACCTTCACGTGGAGCACCGGCGACACCAGCGTCATCGAGGCCGAAGGCAGCAGTACCGCGGTTGCCGGGCAGGTGGTCACCACGCTCACCGGGACCGTCGTCCAGGGCCGCTTCCAGGGCCGCTCGGCGACCCAGGTCATCGTCCTTCCGCAGCCGGGACTGCTGCAGTGTCTGTCCACCGGTGTCACGGGCGCGACCGGAGTGACGACGCTCACCATCGTCTGAGGCCGCCGCGGCCGGTCACCGGACGCGGACCGATGGAGGAGGGGCAGGCCGACTATCCGGTTCCGGCCGTGGCGCCCGCCGCACGGGTTCGGGACGCGAGCGGTCCCGCCCCGGTGCCACCTTCTGTCCGAGCCGCCTCCCACCAGAAGGTTTTCTCGGCCCCTGAGGAGAGCCGATTGCCGGACACCGACGACGTGCGAAGAGTCCTCTCCGAGCTGGTCATCGAACAGGAACTCCTGCGCGAGGAGGCGCTCTTGCGCGCTGAAGTTTCTCCGTGATCTCGGACACGTGATCGTTGTGCCGCGAGTGGGCCCTCTCCAACCTGGCGGATGAGCACGTCAGTTTGGCTGGCAGGCAGATGAAGCCCCTGGCAGGTGGGTTTTCGACCAAGAAATCCGTCTCCACCACAGGCTTCGTGTGCTTGTCTGCCCGTCCGGCAACGACGTGTCCAGCTCTGCCCTGCGCTTCTTGTCCGCCAAGCTTCGCCGGCACCGCCGGGAGCTCGGCACCCGGTGGCGGCGTCTGAGCCCCGGCCGGCAGGTGCATGGCGGTCATCGCGAGGTCCGTCCGGATGCGGTGATGTCGCGGCCGGTCCATGACCGCAGCCGGACACCGTCTGATCTTGTGTGTCGTGAGGCGTTGGCGTGAGAGATCGGTTGACGCCTGCCGGTCGGCTCCTGGCCGCCCTCGTCCCTTTGCGTTGTGAGGGCTGCTCATGACGTGCTGGCCTGCTGGCTTGCCTTCATGTTCCTTTGAGGGGGCGATGGTGGTGGGCGGGAGGAGGCGGTGCTGGCGGAGGGTTTCGGTGAGGGGGGCCAGTGTCCGGTGGCGGTTGGTTGTGGGGTTTGTCCGGCGAGTTTGTGCAGGAGGCGGGCGCGGCCGCCGGCGTCAGGGCGGCGAGGTTCGCGCCCGCCGGGGGAGCGGTGGGGCCCGCTTGCTCAGCGCCCCGGCGACCGGGTCATGCCCCAGGTGAGCGGGCCGCCGTCGGGGAGCGGGACCTCGGCGGTCACGGTGAAGCCGAGGCGTTCGTAGAACCGCACGTTGCGCGCGTCGGAGGTTTCCAGGAAGGCCGGGAAACCCGCCGCCTCGGCGGCCTCCAGACCCGGCCGCAGCACCGCCGCGCCGCGGCCCCGCCCCTGGGCCTCCGGGGCCACCCCGACGGTGGCGAGGAACCACACCGGGTGCGTGGGGCGGTGGGGCGCGAGCGCCTCCTCGGCGGCCTCGTACGCCGCGGCGCGGTCGCCCGCCAGCTCCGGGAGCAGGGAGCCGATTTCGGCGAAGGCCGGAGAGGGGTCCTGCTCGGGAGTCGTCCAGGCGGCCACCGCCAGACGGTCGTCGGTGACCCAGGAACGGCCGTGGCGCAGCGCGACGCGCGCCAGGAACAGCTCCTGAAGACGGCGGACGCGCCGCTCGTGGTCGTCGGCGGCAACGACGTGCCGGGTGAACGGATAGTCCGCGAACGCGCGGGTCAGCACCTCCACGCACGCGGGTACGTCGTCGTGCGTGATGGGCCGCGTGGGCGGGGTGGTGACGGACATGGTCTGCTCCAGCTCGGGGATCGTCCAGGGCGGCGAGGGCGTCGGCCGGTCAGGCGGGCGCCGGGGCGGCGTCGCGCAGGCCGGTCCAGAGCCGGCGTTCGTCCGGCGCGGGGTCGTCGAGTAGGACGGGCGCGCCGTCGCCCAGACGCATGACGAAACGGCGTCCGCCGTACGCGGGCCAGTGCGGCAGGGCGCCGGCGGGTGTGGCCGCGGGCCTTCCCGTACGGGCGAAGGAGAGCCAGGCCCGGCGCATCAGGCCGGACAGTTCCGGCGGGGCGCCGGGGCCGGTGAGCGGAGAGTCCAGGTTGCCGAAGACGTATCCGACCTCGGCCATGTGGCAGGCGCCGAGGGCACCGTCGAGCGCGGGGGAGGGGCGGGCGAACTCGTACACATAGGTGTCCGCCCCGTGCGCGGCGCGGGACTCGGCCACCCGGAGCGCGGGAATGCGGTAGGCGTGGTCGCTCATGGCCGCGGACAGCAGGTCGCCCGGGGTCGCGTCGGGGTGCTTTGCGGAGTAGACCGCGCGGGCCCGCTCGGGGGCGAGCCCGAACCCGGCGAGGAACCCGGTCAGCACCTCGTCCGTGATCCTCGGTCCCATCCCCGACGGGACCAGGAAGAGCCGGAACTCGTCGCTGGTGGTGCCGGTGAGCAGGTCGATGTCGCGACCGGCTCCGCCGGCGATCGCGTCGACCGGGCGCTGCGGCAGGGTGGTTCCGTCCACGACGGGCAGCACGGTGGTGCCGCCGCCCGCCGACTCGCCCCACTGGGCGGGATCGGTGGCCCGGGCGATCTCCTGGCCCAGGGCGGCGTTGGCGGCGACGAGCCGCTCGGGCGGTACGACGGCCAGGCCCTCGCGCGTCGGCTCCGTCCCGGCGAGGGCGGCCAGCCGCTCGGTGATCCGGCGGGCGATGTCCTCGGGGTGGCTGTGGTGGCCGGCTCCGCTCTGCGTGATCGCCCGCCGGAACAGGCCCCGGGCCTGCGGCATGGCCATGAGCGTGGTGATGCCGATGGCCCCGGCGGACTGGCCGAAGACGGTGACGTTGTCCGGGTCGCCGCCGAACTGGGCGATGTTGTCGCGAACCCATTCCAGCGCGGCGATCTGGTCCAGCAGACCGAGGTTCGCGGTGCCGTCGGGGAAGAGCAGGAAACCCTCCGCACCGAGCCGGTAGTTGAGGGTGACGCAGACGGCGCCGTCCGCGGCGAGCCGCGTGCCGTCGTAAGAGGGCAGTGAGGCGGAGCCGTTGCGGAAGGCGCCACCGTGGATCCACACCATGACCGGAAGCCGACCTCCGGTAAGGCCCGGGGCCGGCGTCCACACGTTGAGGTTCAGACAGTCCTCACCGGTGCTCACGGCTTCTTCCAGCAGGGCGGCCATCGCCGGGTGGTAGCCGGGCTGCGGCGCGGCGGGCCCAGGGACGAGAGCGTCACGCACCCCGGCCCACGGCTGCGGCGGCTCGGGTGGCATAAAGCGCCGTGGGCCGAACGGCGGGGCCGCGTAGGGGATCCCCAGGAACGCCGCCACCTGGCCCTTCCACTGTCCGCGGATCGTGCCTGCCGGAGTGGGAACGGTGACGTGCATGGGACCTCGCAATCCATGATCTTGCCCGGTCATCCTTTCCGGCCGCCCTGGGGATGGACAAGTCGTTTACGGCCCGGTCGGACAGGTCACATCGGATCGGCCCGGCCTGTCGTGCCCCAGGCGGCAGACGGCCCTCTGCCGCCCTCGCCGATCCCGTCCGGGACTGCGTCATTAGGGCGAGCGGATGGTCGGAGGCAGTGCGACGAGGACGCGTGGAGTGTCGCTCGCCCTCACCGCGCCGAGCGCGGCTCGATAGCTGGCTTCGGCCTGCGCGATGCCGGCGCGTCCGCCGCACGTGATGGGCCGCGTAGCTGCCCCTGCCCACGGCGAGCGCCGTCAGGATGCCGGTGACGGCGACTCCGGCAGCGACGAGCGTGCTGACCCCTTCGAAGTCCATGCGCCGATCATGGCCGAGCCGCCAGTCGCACGAGGTCCGTTCTTCTGGACGGCGTTGTCAACTTGTCGGGTGAGGTGTCGGGTGGTGGTGTGTCAGGGCGTGATGGGGCCGGGTTCGGCTCCGTGTTCAGGGTGCGGTGAGCAGGCCGACGGCCCCGGTGATGTGGTTCCAGACGGTGAAGCGGTGGTGCATTTCGGTGTGGTGGTCGGTGGCGGTCATCAGGTGGCGGCGGGAACGGAAGTGGGGTGAGATCCCGCTGAACGCCGACAGGAACCGCTGGGCCGCGCCAGTGGAGCGGAAGCCCTTTCATCGCCCGTTCGCGCTGTCTCGTTGGTTGGTGGCTGTTCTCCGCCCGGTTGTTGAGGTCCGTGTGGGAGCGGTGCTCCACCGAGGGCATCACCTCGCGGTGAGCGGCGCCGTAGGAGCGGAGCTTGTCGGCGATGATTACCCGGGGCACCACACCGGTCTTCTTGAGGAGTGTGCGGAAGAAGCGCCTGGCCGCGGCCGTGTTCCGGCGGGACTGGACGAGGAGGTCGAGCACGCTGCCGTCCTGGTCGACCGCCCGCCACGAGTATCGCCGTTCCCCGTTGATGGTGATGAAGACCTCGTCCAGATGCCACTTGTCGCCGGGCCGGGGACGCCGACGCCGCAGTTCACGGGCATATTCGGGCCCACACTTCGCGCACCACTGCCGGACCGTCTCATGGGAGACGACCACGCCGCGGACGAGCATGAGCTCCTTGACCTCGCGAGAGCTGAGCGGGAAGCGGTGGTACAACCACACGCAGTGCGCGATGATCTCCGCCGGGTACCGGAACCCCTTGTACGACGGCGCCATGGCGTCCCCTCCCGGTGCCCAACAACCCGAGAATCGCCCCAGGGACCGAGCCCGCCGACCAAGTTGACAACGCCCAGGCGCGGAATCTCGCCGCCGAGCTGGGCATGCGCAGGGAGTCCGTGCGGTTCCTGCTGCGTGAGCGCGATGGCAGGTGCGGTGCGGCGTTCGACACGGTCTTCGAGGCCGAGGAGCCGGAGGTGATCTTGAATGCCCCGCGGGTTCCTCGGACGAACGCCCACTGCGAGAGGATCATCGGCGGCATCCGGCGCGAGATGCCCGACCACGTCCTGATCGTGAACGAGGCCCACGCCCGCCAGGTCCTGGCCGCCTACCGGCGGCACTGCAACGCCCACCGGCCTCACCAAGCCCGCCAGCAACTACCGTCTGATGCCAAGGAACGGCCCGGTGCCACCGTGCACGACCTCAACGCCCGCCGAGCGCCGCGGACCCAGATCCTCGGCGGCGTGATCAGCGAGTACCGCTGTATCGCTTGACCGGCAGCGATGACTTCTCGAGCGGCACAGGCGGCACCGGACCGCCGCCCATCTGGTTACCCTCGTCGACCAGGACAACCGCCCCACCGCGCCCGCGGCCAACGGCTTCCGCGTGGAGAACGGCGGTGGCTGGACCGACGCGGCCCGCGCACGTTGCGGGCCGTCGCCAACCGGGTGCGGCGGTGACGGCAGGGCCACACGGCGCGCGAGGGCCTGCTCACGCCGACTACCGCCACGGTGTGCAGTGGGCACGACGGACGGGAATGCGCGGTCGGTGAGATCGTCCGTCGGCGCGGCAGGCGCATCTTTGGCCGACGTGGCCGCGGTCGCCTGCCGTCGGCCAAGTGGCGGTCCCCGGACACATCCTCGGATCGGCCGATGCGGTTCCGTTATCGTCCGAGCCGGGTCCGGTCACACGGCGGACCTAGCCTCAACGACCGTGATCGCTCAGCACGCGAGGTCTTCGGCATCCCGGTCCCGCGGCCCGGGCGGTCTGCCTCCGGCGGCGGACCCACTGCCGGCCTGTCCAGGCCGACAGTGGGACGGCGTGACGTTCCAACCCCGGAGTCATCGTGGGGCGGGCCTGTGCGCTCCAGCCCTTCATTCCTTCATCCCCCGACGAAAGAGATGGCATGAATATGTCCTTACCTCCCGGCAGACGAATACGTGCGGCCGCCCCGCTGGGGGCTCTCGCCATGGCCGCCGTAGTCACCGCGACCGGGATGCCGGGGGTGGGCCAGGCCGTCGCCCTGACCCCTGACGCTCCGGCAGGCTCAGGGAGGACCCTGTCCGTTACGGGGGCGAAGAGCGCCAAAACGGTGACGCTGATCACCGGCGACAAGGTGTCGATCGCCGCGGACGGCTCTGTCGCCGGGATCGAGAGGGCCAAGGGGCGCGAGGGCGCGTCGTTCTCGGTCCGGAAGGTCGACGGGCACAGCTTCGTCATACCGGGCGACGCGGCGCCGGCTGTCGCCCAGGGAAAGCTCGACCGGCGGCTGTTCGACGTGACGCAACTCGTCGCGTACGGGTACGACGACGCGAGCCGGTCCGACCTGCCGCTGATCGTCACCTACGCCGGGGACGAGACACCCCCCGCGAGCGCCTTCCGCGACGCACGGGCCAAGGCCGGCCAGGAACTGACCAGCGTCAACGGCGTGGCGCTACGGGCCGACAAGCACGGCCACTCCGCGTTCTGGGACACCTTCACCGACGGCGGGGACGGCGGACAGGGCACGGCGCGGCTGTCCGGATCACCGGCGGTGAAGAAGGCGGTGAAAGTCTGGCTGGACGGCAAGCGCCAGGCCAGCCTGGACAAGAGCGTGGCCCAGACGGGCGCGCCGACGGCCTGGGGCGCCGGGTTCGACGGCACGGGCGTCAAGGTCGCCGTGCTGGACACCGGCGTCGACGAGACGCACCCCGACCTGGCGGGCCAGGAGATCGCCGAACGGAACTTCTCCGACGCCGAGGACAGCGTCGACCGAGTCGGCCACGGCACCCATGTGGCCTCGACGGTGGCCGGTACGGGTGCCAGGTCGCAGGGCCGGTACAAGGGCGTCGCGCCGGGCGCGCGCATCCTGGACGGCAAGGTCCTGGACGACAGCGGCGGCGGCTGGGATTCCGGCATCATCGCGGGCATGGAGTGGGCGGTCGCCGAGGGCGCCCAGGTCGTCAACCTCAGTCTGGGCGGCACCGACACCCAGGGCATCGACCCGCTGGAGGAGACGGTCAACCGTCTCTCCGCCGAGACGGACACGCTGTTCGTCATCTCCGCGGGCAACGCGGGCGAGGACGGCGAGAGCACCGTCGAATCGCCCGGCAGCGCCGAGTCCGCGCTGACGGTCGGCGCGGTCGACAAGGCCGACGAGCTCGCCGACTTCTCCAGCCGCGGCCCGCGAGTCGGTGACGGAGGAGTCAAGCCGGACCTGACCGCACCGGGCGTCGACATCACGGCTGCCGCCTCCACCGCGAGCGGCATGGAGCAGGTGTTCCCCTCGGGGACGCCCGGTTACGCCACCCAGAGCGGCACGTCGATGGCCACTCCCCATGTCGCGGGCGCCGCCGCCATCCTGGCGCAGCAGCACCCGGACTGGACCGGCGAGCGGATCAAGGCGGCGCTCACCGCTTCCGCTGAGCCCGGCCCGTACAGCGCGTACCAGCAGGGCACCGGCCGCACCGATGTGGCCCGGGCGATCGGGCAGACCGTCGTCGTCGAGCAGGGGCCGATCGGCTTCGGCCGCCCGAAGTGGCCTCACACCGATGACCAGCCGGTGACGAAGGAGATCACGTACCGCAATCTCGGCACCGAGCCGGTCGTCCTGGACCTGGCGATCGAGGCGCTCGGGATGGACGGCGGGCCCGCCCCCGAGGGCATGTTCGAGATGTCGTCGCGGCAGCTCACCGTTGCGGCGGGCGGTGCGGCGAGCACCACGGTGACCGCCGATACGCGCGTCGGCGGCGAGGCCTACGGCTCGTACGGCGGCTCGGTGACCGCAGCCTCGGCCGACGGCCGGATTCAGGTGCGCACCGCCTTCGGCGTGGAGCGCGAGACCGAGTCGTACGACCTGACCATCAAGCACCTGGACGACGACGGCAAGCCGACCGGCAAGGGTTTCACGACGATCCATGGCCGGGACCGCGACTACTACCAGGAGTTCGCCGACGCGACGGACGGCGAGATCACGGTGCGCCTGCCCAAGGGCGGTTATGCGCTCACCGGGATCCTCAACGCCGGCGGCGAGTCCGCCGCCCCCGACTCCCTCCTCCTGGCCCCGGCCCTGCAGCTGACCAAGGACACCACGGTCGTCATGGACGCCCGGGAGGCCAAGCCCACGCGCATCACCGTCCCCGACGCGGGAGCCGAGAACCACCACGCCCAGCTCATCCCGGGCTACACCCGCTCCGACGGGCAGCCCCTGGGCTTTATGCCGTCCATCTTCGACTTCCCCGATTTCCAGAGCTTCAAGGTCGGTCACATCGGCCCGGAGGCGCCGAAGGACGCGGCATACGCCCAGTACAGCGGTTTCTGGACACGTCAGCCGGCCGACGGGCGCGCAGTGAACTACCGCCTCGCGTGGAACCGTACGGGTTCGCTCGGCGGCTTCACCGCCGACGTCCGGCGCGAGCAGCTGGCCGAGATCGACTTCGCGGCCGGCAGGCCCGGCCCTGAGTCAACCGCGCAGGTCGCGGTGACGCCCCTGACACCCATCGGCGAGTTCGCGGCCGACTTCAGCACCCCCACCCAGCGCCAATTGCCGCTGCGGACCTCTGAATACGTCCTCGGCAACGGCGTCAAGTGGTCCTACTCCGTACACCAGTGGGAGTCGGGGAACTCGCAGCTGGGAAGGTTCACGGCGTACCAGCCGAAGAAGAGCTACACCGCGCGGTTCAACGTCGGTGTCTTCGGTCCGCTCCTGCCTCCGGGCGAGGGTGAACCGCGGTGGGGGCGTCCCGGGATCGCGCGGAGCGGGAACACGATCAAGGCGCATCTGCCCATGTTCGGCGACAGCGACGGGCATGAGAGCAGCAGCGGCTACACGGAGCTGGAGAGTTCGCTCCGCGCCGACGGCGAAGAGATCCCCGCCGAGGGCGATCCGCTGGACATCGCCGAGTACACCGTCCCCGCCGGGGACGGCCGGTACGAACTGAGTGTCGACGCCTCCCGGGACCCCGAGCTGCTCCCGGTGAGCACCCGCGTGCGGGCACAGTGGACGTTCAGGTCGGCCGGCGTGTCCGGGGACAGTTGGGCCCGGCTGCCGCTGTCCGTGGTCCGCTTCTCCCCCGAGCTGTCACTGACCAGTACGGCGAAGGCCGGCGAGAGGTTCCAGGTGCCCTTCACCGTGGAGGGCGCGGCCACCGCTCGGACAGCCAAGAAGCTGGAGTTCGAGGTGTCCTATGACGACGGCAGGACCTGGACCAGGGCCAGAGCCGTCAACGGCACCCACCTGTCGCTGAACCACCCCGCGAAGCCGGGCACCGTCTCGCTGCGTGCCAAGCTGACCGACCGTGACGGCAACACCCTGGTCCAGACGATCGACCGCGCCTACCTCACGGTCCGGTAGGGCGAGGACAGCAGAGCGAGGGCCGAAGGGCCCGTTCACCGACAGGGCCCGGGTCGAAGGCGAATTCCAGGGGTCGTCGCAACACGTGATCACTGACGTGTGGTGGCGAGCAGTTTAGACAGACGCTCGGCTGGGGTTTCCCAGCCGAGCGTCTTGCGTGGGTGGGCGCAGCTCCTGGAAGGCGAACGCGGTCTCGTTATCGGCGGCCGCGACCTCCACTACCGCGAGCCCGGCTCCGCCACATGCGCGTCGTTGACCGGCCTCATACCCGGCACAACGTTCCGCCGAGATCCTCCACCCCGAGCAGTGTCACCCGGACCGGGTACGGCGGGGCATGCGTGCTGACTTCCCGCAGCCTGACCGCCTGACCGCCTGACTGTGCAGACGCGCTCGATGGTGCTTCGGCCTTCCCTGAGGGCGTGGTGCCGCCCCCGTACGACGAGGGATGCGGGCGGCGTTCTCAAGAGGCATCGCGCGTCGCCACGCGCGCTACGACAAGCCGGCGGTCCACTACGGGACGACCGACCTCATCGCTGCCGTTGACGAACGGCTGTGATCAGCACCTTCACAGGAGTCCTACGCGACCTTGACCACGTACTTGCCCTGGACGCCGCCCGCCTCCAGCGCCCGGTGTGCCGCTGGCGTCTCCTCCAGGGGGAAGACCGTGTCCACCGCGGGGTTCAGCTTGCCCTCGACCACATGGCGGGCGAGGTCGTCGAAGTCCGTCCGCGTGGGGTTGCCGCTGAAGAAGCGCACCCGGCCGCGTCCGTGGACCGTGCTGGCCGCGAGGTAGCCGAGCGACACAGCGGGCCGTTTCGGGTCGAAGGCGATGGTGACCATGCGTCCGCCGGGATTCAGCAGCCGCCGGAAAGCCCGCAGGTCGGTCCCCACGGTGTCCAGGACCACGTCGAAGCGGCCCAGCTCCGCCGGCCGCGCGGTCCGGTGGTCGAGGGCCCTGTGCGCGCCGAGTCCGCGGACGAAGTCGTGGTTGGCTGCGCGGGCCAGGGCCGTGACCCCGGCGCCGTACGCCCGTCCGAGCTGGACGGCGGCGTTGCCGACACCGCCCGCCGCACCCCGCACGAGGAGTCGTTCGCCGGGGCGCAGCCGGGCTTTGTCGCGAAGCGCGGTGATGGCTGTGGTGGCTACCGGCAGCGCGGCGGCGTCCACCAGGTCAAGGCTGTCGGGGAGCCGGCCGACCCGCTCGGCGGGCACGGTCACGTACTCGGCGGCGCTGCCGAACCCGGAGGTACGGCCCAGGACCCCCCATACGCGGTCCCCGGCCGCGAACCGTGTGACTCCGGCCCCCAGCGCGGCCACCTCGCCGGTGAAGTCCAAGCCGACGCGCTTGGGAAATCTCCGGCCGCTCAGGAAGCGGAGGCGGCCGGCACGAGCTGCCAGTTCGCCGCCGTTGACGCTGAACGCGCGCACCCGCACAAGGACTTCGCCGGGGGCCGGCTCGGGGCGCGGCACGTGGCTCGTGTAGAGCACCTCGGGGCCGCCGTAACGGTCGTAGAGCACTGCCTTCATCATGCGGTCGTTCATCGTTCTGCCTTTGCCGCCGGAGGGGTCTGGCATTGACCGTAAGCTCTCAAGTGGACGCAATCGTCCGTTTGGACCGGAAGCGAGAGACAGTGATGGCGGAATCCTCTCGGATCACAGCCCAGGACGGGGTGCGGGCGGACGCCCGGCGCAACCGGGAGCGCGTCCTCGTCGCCGCCCGTGCGGTCTTCGCGGAGCACGGGATCGATGCCCCGATGGCCACCGTGGCCCGTCGGGCCGGGGTCGGAGTGGCGACGCTGTACCGGCATTTCCCGACCCGGGACGCCCTGGTGCGGGGTGCGTTCGCGCAGCAGATGGAGACCTGCGTGCGGGCGCTCACCGAGGCTCTGGCCGCCCCCGACCCATGGCAGGGCTTCCAGCAGCTGGTCGAGACGGTCTGCGCTCTGCAGCGGGAGGAACGCGGGTTCCCGGCCGCGTTCCTCGCGGCCTTCCCGGAAAGCACCTCGGAACATGCGCAGGCCCGGCAACGGGCCGAGCGGGACTTCACGACCCTGGTGCGCAGGGCACAGGCGTCGGGCGCACTGCGGGCCGACTTTCATCCTTCCGACCTCGCCGTGGTCCTGTTGGCGCACTGCGCTCTGGTGGCCGCCCTACCGGATGATGGTGCAGCGTCCCGGCGCCTGGTGGCCTACCTGCTCCAGTCGTTCCGCGCCGACACGGCCAACCAGCCGCTGCCGCCGCCGGCTGCGCTGACACTGCGCAGTCTCCCGATTACGACTGACAATCCCCAGAGGCAGCGGCCCCCCAGAGCCTGACATGAACCGGTACCCATCGCAGGGCGCATCCAGACCTATATAAGCCCTCCGGTGCCCGCGCGGACGTGCACGCCTACACCAAGACGGCTACATCACCTACCACGGCTGACCGGCAGCCGTCGCCGGACGCAGCGGCGCCCCATTCTGCTTCACGGGCAGGGCGTCGCCTGCCGTTTCCGGCCTTCGTAGAAGGTGATCACCGGCCGCAGTCCTGACCGTGCAGGCCTCGGCGGCCGAGTACCGGTCGCGCCGGCCGAGCGTGCAGGTCCCTGACGTGCAGTACGACTCCCTGGCCCGCCCGCCGTGCCGACCGGGCCGGGCGGGGGTACCCGGCCGCTCATGAACATCTTCCTGTCGGTGGAAGTACTGCCCGAGTCCAGGCTCCGGGACGTGGTGGACCTGCTGGTGAGACTGGTGGAGGCGGCCGGGGCCCTGATCATCTTCGTGGGGGCCGCCTGGGCGTTCGGCCACTTCCTCCTTGCAGGAGTCCGCGGTGGCGGCGTGGGCCGCCAGTTCAACCGGATCCGGCTCTCCCTGGGCCGGTTCCTGGCGCTGGGCCTGGAGTTCCAGCTCGCCGGGGATGTGCTGCGCACCGCCATCGCGCCGAGCTTCACGGAGATCGGGCAGCTCGCCGCGATCGCCGCGATCCGGACCGCCCTGAACTACTTCCTCAGCCGGGAGATCGCCAACGAGCGCGCCGAGATCGAGCGCGAGCGCCGCAAGGAGGCGGACGGCTTTCGTGCCCCGGCGGGACCGGCGTGACTGCCCTCCTGCACCTGGCCGCCCTCGCCGCCACCGCCTTCGGGCTCATCGCCGCCGCGGTGGTGTTCGCGGCGGCGAGGCGGTTGATGCCCGCACTGGCCGTCCTGCTGGACTTCCTCATCGCGGCAGGGCTGCTGCGGCTGGCGGGTGAGCCGAACTGGGACGCCATCGTGACGGCCGCCGCCGTGATCGCCGTCCGCAAGCTCGTCACCGCAGGCCTGCGCTTTTCCCCGCCGCGCTGACCGAGCGGGCCAATAGGCTGCGCCGGTGTCAGATGTCCGTTCTCCAGCGGCGTGTGGCCTGGCCCGTGCTGCCGGGGCAGAAATACCACCAGGGCAGTGCGGCCTGTACGGGCCACTCGACCGGCTCGTAGTGGACCGGGCCTTCCGGTTGCCGGCGCAGGACCGCCCTGCCGGCCGGCAGGGCGCCGTCGGTCTCATCACGTCCGTGGCCGTTTCGGCGATCCTGTTCGGCCTCGACTCGCGGGTTCCGGAGGAGCTCAGGACCGAAGGCATCAAGAGCGTCGTCGAAGCCTTCCGCAAGGCCGCGGTCCGTGCGAAGGCGGCCGGATTCGACGTGGCCGAGGTGCACGCGGCCCATGGTTACCTGCTCAATCAGTGCCTCTTCCCTCTGGTCGGCCAACGGACGGACGAGTATGGCGGCAGCCACGCGGCGTCGGTCAGCTGTTGAGGGCGTCGTGCAGGGTGGGGTGGCAGTCGATGATTTCGTCGATGCCGACGATCTGCAGGGTGCGCAGTACGGCGGGGGTGGGCGCGGCCAGCCGGAGCCAGCCTCCCGCTGCGGTGGCGGCGTGGTGGGCTGTGAGGAGGATGTTGATGCCGCTGGAGTCCATGAAGGTGACCTGCCGCAGGTCGGCCACGATGCGGGACGGGCCGGTGGGGGAGGGGTCCAGGGCCTGACGGAGCGTCTTACCGGTGTCGTGGTCGATCTCGCCGGCCAGCGTCAGGACGCGTACGCCGTCGGTGGTGGCAGCGGTGATCGACAGCCCGCCGCCGGGGTGCGGCGTCTGCTCGGCGGGTTGTGCGCCTGTCATATGCCTCTCGGTCATATGAGTGATACTGGCACACCGAGCCTTGCCCTCCGGCGCCGCCCTGCACGATGCGGGCGACGCCCTCGACGGTGCAGGAAGCCGGGGGAGGAGTGCAGGGCGTGTGCTGCGCAAGGGCGGGTATGCGCGTTGGGTGGTGAACGGGGTAGTGAAGGCGGCGGGGATGGAAACAGTGTCCGTGGGCGGGGACGGCGCTACGCCGGGGGGAGAGGTCATACAGACCACGGTCGCGTTGGACGGGGACGGGGCCGGTATTGCCCAGGCTCGTCACCTGGCCGTCGGCTTCCTCACGCGGGTGCAGGCCGAATACGGCCTGCCCGTCTCCCGGCGCGCGATGGACGTGACGCAGTTGGTGGTCAGCGAACTGGTCACCAACGCTCGTAAGTACGCTCCCGGCCCGGCGCTGATGGACCTGCGCATCGCCGGCGACACGGTAGTGGTGTCGGTGTGGGACTCCGATCCGGTGCTGCCGGTCGCCCGGGCCGCGGACGCCGGCCGGGTCGGCCAGCACGGCCTGGAGATCGTCATGGCCGTCGCCCAGGGTTTCGAAGCACGGCGCGAACCGGTCGGTAAACGCATCACCGCCCGCCTCGCTCTTGCCGACGACCCCGGCGGCGCCCTCACCGGACACCCGCCCTTGTAGAAAGGCCTCCGGCTGCCGGTCACCGCTGTCAGTACGTCACCGACTGGGTATCCGGCAAAACCCGCCGGGGCCTTGCCATCAACGTCGCCGAGCATGATGAACCGCTCCGGGTTCGGTAGGGACTCTGGTCTGCCCCGGGTCTGATGGAGTCGGGTTGCTGGAGAACTGACTGATTCAGCAGCATCCGGAGGCCACCGTGTCCCGCAGCTATCCGCCCGAGTTCCGCCGCCGGGTCCTCGACCTTGTCGCATCCGGCCGCAAGGTCGCCGAGGCAGCCCAACTCCTGGGCGTCAGCGACCAGACGATCTACAGCTGGCGCCGCCAGCATCTGATCAACACCGGGCAGATCCCCGGTTGGCTTCGTTCACATCAGGCAGCAGCGTTTGTTCAGCAGTCCGGGAGGCAGTTGGTGATCCACTGGCTCGCTGATGTCCACGAGAAATGAAGGCGGTCCGATGTCCGAGCGTCCGGGATGATCGGGGAGGAGTTCGGATCCGCGGGGAAAGGAACAGCGCGATGGCGATCAGAGGACGGAGCCCGGAGAGGACGGCCCGCCTTGAAGCGCTCGTCGACGAGTGCCGACCGCTGTTGGCCGGGGACGGCGGGATGGCTGCCGTGCAGCGGCTGCTGAGTGAGTGCCGGGTCGAGGTGCTTGATGCCGTGGTGATCACGCGTGAACTGCTGGGGGCGGGTCCCACGTCGCTCGCGGAGGCGAAGACCATCGTTCTGACGAGCCCAGGCAGAGGGCGTGAGCTGAGGGTGCACGAGCAGTTCATGGACGGCTTGGAACAGAACGGTGCCCTCGGCCAGTGACAACCGGCTGGTCGGCGTCCCGCCACCCATGAAGGGTGGCGGGTTGAAGGAAGGCCGTCAGACGGCCTTGGCTGGTTGTTCGACGCCGACGACGCCCTCCAGCACCTCATCTATCACGCCCGCGAGACGGTGACCGCCCGCCAGGAGGAACCCTCCGCCTGGTTCGTTTCCTCTCGTGGTGGGGGCAATGAGAGGAATCTAGTGGTTTGTGCGTACCGAACTGCGGGTTTTCCCCGGACGAGTGATAAGGGCAGGCCGGTTGGTCAGGTTTTGACGGACCGAGCCGTGGTAGTGGTGGCGCTCGGTGTGCGCGTTGGCCTTCGCGCGACTGGCGGACCACAGCAGCGAGGCAACAGCGAAGACCAGGACGACGGGCTCGACCGCGCCAACCGCGAGTACGGCAGCGTCGGGGCAGGACACCCCCGCGGAGCCCCCACCACACTCCCACCGCCAGGCAGGATGAGCAGGGCATTTTATCGTCCCGGAGTATGTGCCCTCAAGGCTGCCCTCTCGTACATCGCCCTACCGCCGCCGCCGCTCTAGGCTCCGTGACGTCGATCGGGAGGGGCGGGAAAGAGCGTGCACGAGTTACGGAGAGCGAAGGAGCCGCGGCCGGCGCCCCGGACCGCTGCCTGGCGTGGGGCGCCGTCCACGGGCCTGGCCGCTCTTCAGCAGCAGGCGGGGAACGCGGCGGTGACCCGCTGGGTGCAGCGCAAGCCGGTCGGCGCCTTGAAAGAGCACTACGCCACGAGGCCCACGGAACACCCCGAGTGGGAGACCTACCAGAAGCTGACCGAGGCCGCGGGCATTCCCCAGGCCGAAGCCGACGACGCGTGGCAAATGCTGCTCGGCGGGGTCGACTCACAGGGCGCGCTGAACGCCGAGGCAGCGGCGAGGACGAGCGACCGCCAGAAGCAGCGCGAGATCCGTGCGATGAACACGTGGTACCAGGAGTTCGTCAAGCTGATGACCAAGCACCTGGAGGTAAAGACGCCCACCATGGCCCTGTGGGCCGGCGGCATCGAGGTCAACGACTACGCGCATGCGAAGGGCCACACACCGCTAGCGCAGACCCGAATCGGCAGCGTGCTGAACGTCCTGGAACTGCATCCGGACTGGAAGCTGACCGGGCCGATGTGGAGCATCCTGTCCAAGGCGTTCGTGTCGCTGGCCACCGGCCCGGTGCACATCTTCGTGCGGGCCTACGATCCCGACAGCATCCTCATCCGGCTGGAGGTCCCGGAGCTGCGGCTGGTCCAGCGGCTCAACCCGAACGTCCGGATGATCTGGCACCCCCTCTACACCGGTCCGGACGGGCGGACGCTGGAGATCTCCGAGGACTTCCACCTCGTCGACAACGCGGAGTACGACAAGCGCGACACGTGCGTGCGGATCCTCTTCCAGTACCTCAGGCTCTTCCACGACGAGAGCAACGCCAAAGCCGCCCCCGCCCACAAGAGCATGGAGCAACTGCTCGCCGCGAACGGCCACAAGGACGGCGTCTGACCCAGGAGCGAAGGGCCTACGTTGTCGAGCGCTGGAAATACCGGCGTTAGAGGTTGTCCCGTACCTGCTGGTCAGAGGTGAGACGATCTTGTCGTGGCGGGTGTGATCACGGCGTCGGAGCCCTCCTGGACAGGTCCGTTCACCGGGCTGAGCCCACGGCAGTTCAACAAGCTGATCACCGCACTGCGGCGCGAGGGCACCGATCCGGTCCGCAAGGGCCGGCCGTGGTCGCTGCCCTTGGAGGACCGGGTGCTGCTGGTGGCCGCGTACTGGCGCACCAATCTCACCCTGCGCTAGGTCGTTCCTGATGGCTCTTGCTGGGCTGGGTGGATCAGTGCTCCGGCTGGGCAGGTGCATCTCATGGTGCGGCGGCATGAGCTCACGGATGCGCAGTGGCAGAAGATCGAGTCGTTACTGCCCGCCAACGGCAGGCCGGGCGGGCAGCGGGCCGATCACCGCAGAGTGATCAACAGGGTGTTGTTCCGGGCTCGTACCGGTGTGCCATGGCCGGATCTGCCCGAACGCTACGGGCCCTGGCGGACCTGCGCCTGCCGAAAAGCTCATCCGCCCAGTTCAGGCGGCATGTCGATACTGGTGGAGGATGCCGCCGAGTCGTTGGCGTCGTCGTATGTCGAGGTGGATGATCTGCTCCGGATCGCTGATCGGCCTCGGCAAGGGGCGTGGCGGGCGGGCGTTGGCGATGCCTTGATGGGGCCGGTGGGAGTGGTAGAGGTCTTCGAACTCGCGTAGCGCGTGGAGCAGGTGTCGCTGGTTCCGGATCAGGGTGCGGTCCAGCGACTCGCGCCGGCAGGTCTGCACCCACCGTTCCATGATCGAGTTCATGCGCGGCATCCGTACTCCGCTGAGTACTACCTCGATCCCTGCATCGTTGAGGACGGTGTCGAACAGGGCGGGAAACTTCCCGTCCCGGTCCCGGATCAGGAACCTGACCCGGCAGCCGGCGTCTTCGAGGTCCATGACGAGATTCTTCGCGACGTGCGTCACCCAGGATGCGGTGGGGGCGCAGTGGCGCCGAGGACCCGGATCCGGCGGCTGGCATGTTCGATCACCGCGAACACGTACAGGCGCGCCCCGCACAGTGTGACCGTCTGCAGGAAGTCGCACGCCGGCAGGGCGCCGGCCTGGGAGCGCAGGAAGTCCGCCCATGTGCTGGAAGCACGGCCCGGTGCCGGGTCGATCCCAGCCTTCTGGAGGATCTCCCAGACGGTTGAGGAGGCCGCCTTGATTCCAAGGGCGAGGAGTTCGCCGTGGAGGCGGCGGTACCCCCGACCAGGATTTCCCGCGCAAGCCGCAACACCAAGAGCCGGACGGAGCGCACGGTCCGCGGCCTTCCCGAGCGCTTCGGCCGGGAAGCGGCAGCGTGGCGGCGCGCCACCAGATCGCGGTGCCGGCGCAGCACCGTATCCGGACGCACCAGCAACCTCACCCTGCGCAGCACCTCCGACGGCAGCCGGTGCGGCATCGCCGCCAAGAACGCTCGATCGCCCGGAGTGAACCGCACCCTGCCTTTGCCGAGTTGACGCTGAAGCACCGTGACCTGATGGCGCAGGGCGAGAATCTCCGCGTCCTTGTCCCGGTCGCTCACTGGTAACAGGCGGACCATGGCGAACGCTTGGGTCATGGTCAGGCAAGCCAGTCGCAGCAGCACGACCGACCATCATGTCGGTACAACCACCAGGTACGCGAGAGCACCCCCTCGAGCACCCGCGCATCCCCGCCCACCGTCTTTCACCAGGGCGGACGAGGTTTTCGGCAGGGGCCGCGTTACCTCGCGCCGGGCGGCCGTGACGCACTCAAGCCGCGACGGAACAGCTGCGGCTTGAGTGTGCCGACTGCTGGACCAGTTATGTGAGCAAGGACGGCTCCGGCAGCGAGGAGGCGAGCGCATCCCGAAGGCACAGGTCAGCGCCGTCGGCGGTGACAACTGTCGTGCTTCGGCACATGTCACGTTGGCTGACCGGGTGGGATGTTCTTCGGGTTGATCATGAGGGAGGGGGCCATCCGTGAGGAGTACGTCGCTGTCGTACAGGGGGCACCGGTACCCGGTCGAGGTGATCTCCCCCTGCGTGTGGCTGTACTTCCGCTCCCCGCTCAGCTTCCGCGAGGTCGAGGAGCTGATGCTCGAGCATGGCGTGACGGTCCCCTGGGAGACGGCGCGGCGGTGGCGCGGGAAGCTCGGGCAGGCCTACGCCACGCGCGGGAGTGTCCGGCATCGCGGGAAAAGTTCAGGCAGCCGTCTCGATATCGCTGGTTTGCGCCGTAAGCCGGCACTCCCCTCGCTGTTCCGCTCTCGCGTATTGCGTGGTCGCACGACGACGAGACCTCGGCCGACTCACGTTCTTCGGCAGCAGGTTGCGCCGGGGGCTGGACGGGACGGTCGGGAGCCGCGTGACCTCGTGAAGAGCGGGGCCCGGACAGGCCGGACCCCGCACAAGAGGGTGTTCACGATCCCTCGTACATCGTGCTTACGGCTTGTCGAGCACCGTCCCCGTCAGCACCGGCCCGTCGGGCAGCGGTTCGGCGTCGTAGTCGGTCGGCGCGAGGCGCATCGACTCGGCCGGCTCGGCCACCTGGTCCCGCACGATCGGCACGAAGAAGTCCGCGCTGGTGCTCCCGGGCGGGATCTTCAGCCACACCCACAGGCTCGCGTCGGACAGCGGCCGCTCGGGGTCGGGCACGTCACCGGACCAGTCCATGAGCCATTGCGGGTCCACGTCCTTGGTGGACAGCTCGGCGCCCTCGGTGACCGGAAGCACCCGCACCGGCTGCCAGATGTCCACCTCCGTGGGCGCATCCGCGGACAGCCGCCAGGTCAGCGTCTCCCCCTCGGTCACCCGGTCCGCGACCGGCGACAGGGTGATCACCGGCTCGGGGTCGTCGTCCTCGACGGTGAGCCCGCCCCGGTGCTTGCCGACGACGGCGTTGTGGACGGCCTTGACGGCGATGTCGTGCTCCACGTCGTGGCCGTAGGCCGTGTCGCCCTTCACCTCGACCGGCACGTCTATCACGTCGCTGCCGGGCCGCACGGTCACGAGGCGGCTCTCGGCCCGGTCGCTGTCCGGGTCGAGGACGTACACGCGGACCTGCCCGCTGCCGTGCCCGGAGATCTCGACCGGGACCCGGTAGGTACGGATGCCCGAGTCGCCCTCCTTGACGATCGTGCGGCCCACGTCGACACGCGGCAGTGCGGCCGCCTTCACCGCCGAAGTGCCGGGCGCCCAGCCCCAGGCGTCCATCAGCCAGGCCCGTCCGGACTGCGAACGAGGCGTCAGCTCGAGGGACTTGACACGTCTGAGATCGAGCCCGGCCCGGATCGCGGCCGACAGCGGGACGCGCAGCTCCTGAGCCCAGTAGGAGGCGGTGTTCGCGGAGCCCGGGAGACCGTCCACCCGGACCGAGCCCAACGTCACCCTACGGTCGGAGGAGTCGGTGACGGACACGTCGAACTTCGTGCCGGTCGTGTTCGGCGGTACGAAGACCCGGAGCGCGAGCTGCTGGGAGTCGCGGAGGGAGAGCGGCTCGGCCGGAGTGATGCGCGCGGCCGTGCCCGGCGCGGACCACTGCAGGTCCACCGCGCTGCGGCCCGCCTCCTGTTTTGTCTGCCACCGCACGAAGTGCGGTGACGATCCGGGGGTCTCCGGGTCCAGACAGGCCACTGCCGGGTCGGGGTCGATCGCCGAACACAGCCGGGCGCCGGTCACCTCCGCCCCGTCGTCCGGCAGGAAACCACCGCTGCGGCGGCCGCCGACCGCGTGGGTCAGCACCCGGGCCGGGTCCGCGGACGGGGCCCGCTTGCCGGAACCGTCGAGCAGCGGACGCACCCGATCGTCCCCGGCGACGAAGAGCCGGGCCGCGGCGGCGATGTACGTGGCGCCCGCCTTGTGCTGCTGGGCGGCGGTCAGCCGGGTCGCGGCACCCGGCGTGCACACCGGGTCCGGCTGCTCCAGGCCGGTCCCGAAGTCGTCCCAGGCCGGTGCGACGGCCTCACCCGGGGTCCACTCGCTGTTGAAGTAGTTGTGGTTGGCGCCGATCATGTAGACCGCGCTGTGCAGGGCCGTGCCCCGGCTGATCCCGCGCGTCCCGTCGACGAAGTTCTGGCCCTGGAGATCCGACACGTCGCCGTCGCAGCCCGGCAGCAGTGTCACGGACGGCACGTCGGCGACCGGGTTCTGGCCGAAGAGCGTCGGCCCGATGAGCACGGTCCCGCGCACCTTCCAGCGCGCCGGGCCCCGGTGGCCGTCCTCGGCGGCCGGCGGCGGGTAGAGGCTGTCCATGGCGGCCCGGTTGACGCCCTCGCCACCGCGTGAGTGGCCGATGAGCAGGACACGGGAGAGGTCCGCTTTCGCCGCCTCGCGCACGGCGGCCGGGGCGGAGGAGCGATGGGCGCTCCAGTCGGCCCAGCGGGCGAGGTGCTCGCGTACCAGTGAGGAACGCGCCTGCGTGCCGTAGTCCTCGGCCTGCCCGTCCTGGGCGTTGATGCCGTTCGCCGAGATCGACACCGTCACATGGCCCTGGGAAGCCAGCAGTCGCTGGTCACGCAGGTAGCCCAGGTGGCTCGGGATCGGCTTGTAGCCGTCCG
This sequence comes from Streptomyces sp. 12E, assembly GCF_055633275.1. Classification (NCBI taxonomy): domain Bacteria; kingdom Bacillati; phylum Actinomycetota; class Actinomycetes; order Kitasatosporales; family Streptomycetaceae; genus Streptomyces; species Streptomyces sp. 12E. Next base: position 7,377,687 of record NZ_JBVNCJ010000001.1, read on the forward strand.
CGCAGGGCCAGTCGACGGTCACGTCGTCCTCGGAGCCCGGCTTGTAACAGGTGTTGTGGCGGCCGTGCAGGAACAGAGCGAGCGGCCGGCTGCCGGTGGCGCCCTTCGGCGCCACCACCTCGGCGGTCATCTCCACCGGGGTGTCGAACCCGGGCAGGCGCACCGGGTCGAGGTCGTACTTCCCGGTGACCGTGCGGTACGATCCGGGTCTGCCCGGATCAACGCTGTTCGCCGGTGCCTGCGCGGGCATCCGTGCCACGCGCGAGCCGGACCTGTGGGTGTCGTCGGCCGCCACGTCCAGTCGGCGTCCCGCGGCCGTCACGCGAAGGTCCGTCAGCTGTCCGGGCGGCGTTCCGCCGAGGGCGAGCCGGAAGGTCTTCCCGTCCCTCGCCGGCTTCGGCGCCCCGAGCAGCCGCTCCCCGGTACGGAACTCGACCCGCGCATCCCCCATGGGCACGGCCTTCGGCGTACGCCAGACCAGCTCACGCGCCCCGCCCTTCCCGGCGATCCGCCACCCCGGGGGAAGTGGATTGTCGTCCGTCGCGCTCAACGGACCCGATTCGTGCGATTGTTCGGCTTGTGCCGGTCCGGGCGAGCCCGCCAAGGCCGCCAGTACCGCCACGGCGGTCACACATATTCGCCGGGCACGGAACAATGGTCCTCTCCTCAAAACCCCGTGCGCAGACGTCCCGTCGGTTTCGGGCGCCCCTCGCGTCACCTAGGACGGGGGAGGGGCGTCTGCGGGTTGTCCGTGAGGAGAAGCCGACAGCGGGCGAGCGATGCGATCAAGCCAGTGCAGCTGGGTTTTCCCCGTGATGGCGGACACGCGTCTTTGATCACGCGGCGAGCGTGAGTTCAGAGGCAGCGCCTCCAGAGCCTTCGGCCACCCGGCTGTGAGAGCTACCGGTCGGGTCTCAGCACTGCCCCGGTACTGACGTAAGCGAGCCGTCGGCCGGATGTCAGTCAGCTGACGGAGGCTGTCGGCACGGCGGCCGAGCCATTCTCGTGGAGACAGCGAAACCGCCCGGTACCCGGGCGAGACCACGAGGAGCGGACCATGAACACCATCGCGCAGCACTGGATCAACGGACGGTGGACCGGCTCCGGCTCGGTTCTGGAATCGATCAACCCGGCCGACGGCACCGTGGTCGGCTCCTTCTACGACGGTGGCGAGGCAGAGGCCTCGGCCGCCGTGGACGCAGCCGCCGCCGCGTTCGAGACCACCGAATGGGCGCGCACTCCCTCGCTCCGGGCGACCGCGCTCAGCCGGCTGGCCGACGCCCTCGAGGCCCGGGTGCCCGAGATTGCGGCCATGTTGTCCCGGGAGAACGGCAAGCTGCTGGGTGAGACCACGTGGGAGGTCAGCGGTGCGGCCGGATGGCTGCGCTACGCGGCGGCCTCGGCACGCACCCAGACCGCCGGGCGCGCCGCCGAGACGGCACCCGGCCAGTACACCCACTCGGTGCCCGAGCCGCTCGGTGTCGTCGGGATCATCTCTCCCTGGAACTCCCCCGTCATGCTGACCGTGCGGGCTCTGGGCCCGGCACTGGCCGCCGGCTGCACCGTCGTGGTCAAACTTCCGGCTCAGACGGCACTGACCAATGAGCTGTTCGCGCAGGTCCTTGCCTCGGTCCCGGAAATCCCGGCGGGCGTGGTCAGCGTGTTCACCGAGTCCGGCAACACCGGGGCCCCGTTCCTGGTCTCCTCGGACAAGGTCGACGTGATCAACTACACCGGCAGCACGCCGGTCGGCCGCCGTATCGCGGCCGCGGCCTCCGCCACGCTCAAGCGGCTCGGTCTGGAACTGGGCGGCAAGGCTCCGCTGGTGATCCTTCCCGACGCCGATCTGGACATGGTGATCCCGACCGTGGTGCAGTCGCTGGTGATGATGAACGGGCAGTTCTGCTGCACCGGCTCCCGCGTACTGGTGCACCGGGACATCGCCGACCAGGTGCGCACTCGCCTTGTCAACGCGCTCGCACAGGTGCGGCTCGGCTCGGGCGACGACGAGAAGGCCCAGCTCGGCCCGGTGATCGACCGGGCGTCCGCCCAGCGGGTGGACGCGATCGTCGAGGAAGCCGCCTCGTACGGCACGGTACTGCTGCGCGGCGGTGTGGTCACCGACGGCCCGCTGGCCGCTGGTGCGTTCTACCGGCCGAGCCTGATCGAGGTGGACCGCACCGACGTCCGGATCGTGCAGGAAGAGGTCTTCGGCCCGGTCCAGACGTTCGAGATCTTCGACGACGAGGACGACGCCGTGGCCAAGGCGAACGCCACCATCTACGGCCTGGCCGCCTCGGTGTTCAGCTCGGACTCCATGAAGGCCCGCCGGATCGCCCGGCGCATCCGCACCGGCACTGTATGGATCAACACCTGGGGAGCCATCAGCGAGGACTTCGAGGAGGGCGGCGTCAAGGGCAGCGGTTACGGCTACCTGTGCGGCCCGCGCGCGATCGAGGAGTTCCAGGCCCTCAAGGTGTACGTGGAGCAGGACCACACCCATTCCGCTCACTGATCAGATCAGGACCCGGCCCGGCGCCCACCTGGGCACCGGGCCGTCTCCCTGCACGGGAAGGTTGCACCAGGCGTCGATTCTGATCACCGGAGCGACGAACGGTTGTGGTCTCGCTCTGGCTGAGGAGCTTGCGAAAGCCGTGCACCAGTTGCTTCCGCACGGTCGTGCCCCGCAGCGACTGGTGCCGATCACGCAGCGTTTCGGGGCCGAGCAATACATCGCCGACCTGTCCGCTCCGGCCGAGCCCCAGCGACCCGCGGCCGAAGTGGCGGCACGGCACGATCGCCTCGACGTGCTGGTCAGCAACGCGGGTGTGGGCTTCACCTGGAACGGCACCATCCGATGCATGCCGGCAGACGGACACCAGCAGCGGCCGGCGGTGAACCATCTGAGCCCTGTGCTGCTCACCCGGCAACTGCTGCCGCTGTTACGCGCGGGCAGCCCCTCACGCAGCGCCAACATCGCCCCGGTCGCGCAGGAACCGATGGAATCAAAACGATACGCAGCATTTCGATTTGGAGTGGTCCATGAACGAGAGAACTGTTTCCCACGCCTACGGTGCCGACGGTCCTGGACTGCCAAGCCCACCGGCAGTGACAGACAGCCGGCACACGCTCCGGGAGCAGAGCCGGAACGCGTCCGCGAACGCCGAACCCCGGCTCGACCCCACCGTTCCGGCCCCCGTCCGGCGTTGGAAGCTGTGGCTCCTCACCGTGTGCGCCATCTACCCCACCATCGTCCTGCTGGGCCTGGCCACGAACCCTGTTCTGGAGGATCTGTACCTGCCGGTGCGACTGGCTGTACTCGTCCCGGTGGCGGCAGCAGCGATGGTCTGGCAGATCAATCCCCGACTGCAGCGGCATTTCGGAGCTTGGCTCACCAGATGACAAGCAGTCCGAATCCGCCGCCGGTGTCCTCCGCGGCGCCCGCACACCACAGACCACTGCGCAGGCTCACGGCACGAGGCCGCGACGAGACCCACCGCGGCGTCTCCTCACTGGAGCTCTTCTTCGACCTGTGCTTCATCGTGGCCATAGCCCAGGCAGGCGCCCAGTTGGTGCACGCCATGGTCGAGGGACACACGGGCGAGGGGATCCTCAACTACTTGATGATCTTTTTCGCCATCTGGTGGGCGTGGATGAACTTCACCTGGTTCGCCTCGGCTTACGACAACGACGACGTGCTGTACCGGATCGTCACGCTGATCCAGATAGCCGGCGTGCTCGTCCTGACGGCAGGCGTCTCCCAGGCCTCCGAGGAACACGCGTACCCGGTCGTCATCCTGGGCTATGTGATCATGCGGCTCGCCATGACGGCGCAGTGGCTGCGCGTGGCACGGTCGAGCCAGGGCCCCGAGCGGACGATGGCGCTGCGGTACGCCATCGGGCTGTGTCAGATCGGCTGGCTGGGACTACTGGCCCTGCCGGAGGCCGGCCGCCCGTGGCTCTTCCTGGTGATGACGCTGCTGGAGATGGCCGTACCGCTGTATGCGGAGCGGGCCCACCCCACGCCGTGGCACCCCCACCACATCGCCGAACGGTACGGGCTGCTCACGCTCATCGTGCTCGGCGAGACCATCGCGGCGGCCACCGTCGCCGTGAAGTCGGGGATCGACGAGCACGAGGCCCTGGGTGAGTTGCTGCCCATCGCCGCCGGCGGACTACTGATCATCTTCGCCGCCTGGTGGGTCTACTTCGCGGTCCCCATCCACGGGCACCTCCGGTCCAACCGGCAGTCCTTCCTCTGGGGCTACGGCCATTACCTGATCTTCGTCTCGGGTGCCGCGATCGGGGCCGGCTTGGAGGTGGCGGTGGAGCAGGCGGTGGGCAAGGCGCACCTTTCGGCGCTGTCGGCGTCGGCGGCGGTGACGCTGCCGACAGCGCTGTTCCTGCTCACGGTGTGGGCGCTGCACTCGCGCTTCTACAAGGTGGGGATCGCTCAGCAGTCGGTGCTGCCGGCCACAGCGCTGCTGGTGGTCGTCTGTACGTTCCTGGGGCACTGGGCGGTGCTCGCGGCGGGTCTGGTGGCGGCGCTGGCGGTGGCAGCCGGAGTGACGCTGACGGCGCTCGGGGCGAGTCCGGAGCGCGGGATGGGCGAGGAAAGCGCCGCGGTGCCAGTTCTGTGAGGAAACCCTCGCCGCCGCGGGAACCTGGCCGGCACGGCGTACGGCGGCGCCCGCGCCGTGCGCCCGGTGCACCTGCTCAATGACGGCGACACGTTGTTCACGCCGACGACGGGGACGCACCCGCTCGGCACCGCGAACCCGCTGGCCCTGGACGACGTCCCCACGGCGGGGCGCGGTGACCCACGCGACCGCACGCCCACCGGTTCTGTCTCGTCGTCGGCCGTGGTCTGTTCGCTGTGGCCGCGCGGGGTGGAGAAGTGGAGCAGGGCGGACTCGGCAGCGGCGTCGGCGTCGTCGTGTTCCTGGTCTTCGCCGTCGTCCTCGCCGCCGATGATCCGTCCGTCTTCGTCGCGTCGGACGTGGATCTTGCGCTGTCCGCTGGCGTGGGCGTGGGAGGCGAGCTGCTCGACGAGTCGTTCATCATGACTGCGCAGGCCTCGGAGGACGGCGACGAGGGGGCGGTAGCTGGCGGAGGCGACCGTGCCGGCCGGTCTTCGCCGGGCGGGAGGAAGACCGGCACAGAGATCCGCGTGCCCTTGGTGCTGGCGTTGCGGTGGGGCTGCGGCGCCCGACGGGTGTTCTGCATGATCTTCGTCTGGGAGCTGCGGGTGTCGGCGAAGCAGACGGCTTCAGGCTCCGTTTGCCGGTGGGTGCGATACTTCCTGGTCAAGTGCGTGGCTAGTGTTTCGACTGCTTCGCGAGACTGGACGAGGGACGCGGCGAATGTGGGCGAAGTCAGGGACAGGCACGGGCGTCGGCCCGACCGGGCTGGTCGGCCGGGAGGGCGAGCTCGCCGAGCTTGCGGCGTTCCTGGACATGGCCGGGACGGACGGAGCCGTCCTGCTGCTCACCGGTGATCCGGGCGTGGGGAAGACGGCACTCCTGGACGCGACCGCCGAGCTGGCGGTGGCGAAAGGAGTGCGGGTCGTCCGCGGGAGCGGTGTCGAGTACGAGACGGACATCAGCTACGCGGGGCTCCATCAGCTCGTCGGCTCGCTGCCGGACGAGCTCGGTCGTCTGCCGCGTTCCATGCGGGAGGCCCTCGAGGTCGCCCTCGGTCTCGGCGCCGGTCCCGCGCCGAGCCGGATCGCCGTCCTGAACGCGGCACTGTCCCTGTTCGACGAGGCCGCGAAGGAGCGGCCGTTGCTCCTCGTGGTCGATGACCTTCATGCCATCGACCAGGCGAGCCGGGCCGCGGTGGGTTTCGTCGCCAGAAGACTGGGGGGCCACCGCATCGGGCTGCTCGGAGCACAGCGGGCGGAGTCCGGCGAATCCTTCCGGTCCACCGGTCTGCCGGAACTCGAGGTCGCACCGCTGGGTGACGCGGACGCCCTGCGACTGCTGTCCCGACGCTTCGCCCACCTCCCCCGCCGGGTTCTTTCGACCGTGGCCCACGAGGCGCAGGGAAACCCCCTGGCTCTGCTCGAGTTCGCCGGGTCCACCGGGGTGTCCGGCGATCGACACGGCCAAGGGACGGGGCGGGCGAGCGGCCCGGGACGGGATGTCCGCGCTCTGTACGGCGCCCGCGTCGGACGACTGCCGCGGGGAACGCGTGAGGTACTGCTGCTCGCGGCTCTCGAGGGCTCCGGCGACATCGGCGTCCTCGAGGCGGCCGGCGGGCCGGGCAGTCTCGAGGAACTCGCTCCCGCGGAGCGTGACCACCTGGTCATGGTCACGGAGAACGGCCGCGCGGTGCGCTTCAGGCATCCGCTGGTCAGGTCCGCGGTGGTCGACGGTTCCACCGGTGAACAGCGGCGCGGCGCCCACCGCCGGCTGGCCGACGCGCTGGCCGACCAGCCCGAGCGGCGCGGTGATCACCTCGCCAGAGCCACGACGGCGCCCGACGAGGCGGTCGCCGCCGTCGTGGAGTCGGCGGCCCGGAGCAGCCTGCGGCGCGGTGACGCCGACGGCGCGATAACGAGATTGCGGCGCGCGGCCGAGCTGAGCCCCGACCGAGCGGACCGCAGGCGCCGCCTGTCGCAGGCCGCCTATGCCGCCGCCTGGGTCGCAGGCCATCTGGAGATCAGCCACGAGATCATGCGCGAGGTCGAGGGCAATCCCGCGGCCCGGTCGCTCTCGGCGGCCGCGACGGCCGGCTTCCTGGTGCTCGTCACGGAAGGCGACGCCGATACGGCCCATGCACTCCTGATGGAGGCGGTCGAGCAGGCCCCGGTGATGCCCGGACCGCCGCATGAGGAGCTGGAGACCGCGCTGTTCACCCTCACCCTCGCCAGCCAGTACTCGGGCCGGCCCGAGCACTGGCAGCCTCTGGCCGACGTGCTCGCCCGGTTCCCCGAGGCGGCGCCCGCCGCCGCGGCGTCGCTGGGGCGCGTCCACCACGACCTCGGCTCCGTCACCGACGGCATGCTGCGCCGCCTGGACGAGGAGATCGCGCGGCTGAGGGACCAGAGCGACGCCGACGTGGTCATCCGCACCGCCCTGACCGCCTCGTACCTCGACCGGCTTCCGGGCTGTCGCGAGGCCGTGTCCCGGGTCATACGCGACGGCGGCGCGGTGGGATCGAGCATGCCGGCCCTGATGTTCGTCGCCCTGGACGACTTGCACGCCGGCCGGTGGCAGGCGTCGGCCGGCGCCGCGGACGAGCTCATCGCACTGTCCGAGGAGATGGGGTACCACCTGTTCGCCCAGGTGGGGCACTACGTCGCTGCGATGGCCGCGGCCCAGCGCGGCGCCCTCGACGCGTGCCGGGAGCACTGCGAGGACATCTGGGGGTGGTCGGGCCCCAGGGGCTTGCGGCGGCTGGAGAACTGCGCTCACCAGGCGGCGGCCCGGGCGGCCCTCGGCGCCGCCGACTTCGAGACGGCGTTCCGGCACGCCACGGCGATCTGCGCCCCGGGTGTGCTGCCGCCGTTCAACCCCGAGGCCGTGTGGTCCGCGCCGGACCTCGTCGAGGCCGCCGTGCGCACCGGGCGGCACGCGGAGGCGCGACGGCACGCGGACGCGCTGCGCGACGCCGGTGTCGGCCACCTCTCGTCGCGGCTCGCGCTGAGCACGGCCACGGTCACGGCGATGACATCGGCTGCCGAGGACATGGTCCGGTGCTTCGAGGAGGCACTCGCACTGCCGGGCGTCGAGCAGTGGCCCTTCGAGGTCGGCCGTGCTCATCTGGCGTACGGCGAGAGGCTGCGCCGTCAGGGGCTCAACCGCGAGGCCCGGGTGCGGCTGGCCGCCGCCCGCGGCCGCTTCGAGGAACTCGGGGCCCGTTCGTGGGAGGCCCGGGCCGCGGCGGAGCTCCGCGCCACCGGCATGACGCGGACCGGCCGGGGCAAGGCCGGTGAGGCCCTCACCCCGCAGGAGCTGGAGGTCGCCAGGCTGGCGGCGACGGGGCTGTCGAACCCGCAGATCGCGTCGCGTCTGTTCCTTTCGCCGCGGACCGTGTCGTCGCATCTCTACCATGTGTTCCCGAAGCTGGGGATCACGTCGCGGGCCGGGCTCCGCGACGCTCTGGAGGCGCTGCCTCCCGAGCCTTCGGCCACCCGGCTGTGAGAGCCACCGGTCGGGTCCCAGCACTGCCCCGGTACTGACTTACTGATCGTTTCAGAATGACTTGAGCTGCGGGTCTTGTGCTCGGCGATCTTGGTCGGCAGGGTGTCCGAGGTGCGTGCCGATCTTGTTCCTGACGGCCTGTGGGAGCGGGTGGCCCCGTTGCTTCCGCCCGCTCCCGAGCGGCGCCACCGGTATCCGGGGCGGTTGCGTGTTCCTGACCGAACAGCACTCGCCGGCGTCCTGTTCGTGCTGCGGACGGGTGTCGCCTGGCGGGACGTCCCGGCGGAGACTGTGGGCTGTTCCGGCATGACGGCCTGGCGCCGACTGCGGGATCGGACCGAGGCCGGCGTCTGGCCACGCCTGCACGCCGCCCTGCTGACCGAGCTGCGCCGCGCCGAACGGCTTGGACCTGGACGACTGTGCCGTGGACGGATCGCACGTCCGGGCCCTCAAAAGGGGGGACCACGCTGGACCCTCACCCGTCGACCGCGCCCGCCCCGGCTCCAAGCACCACCTGATCGTCGACCGGCACGGAACCCCGCTCGCCGTCACGCTCACCGGCGGCAACCGGCACGACGTCACCCAGCTCCTGCTCCTGCTCGACGCGGTCCCGCCGATTCGGGGAGCCCGGGGACGCCCCGCCGCACGCGGGAGCAATTGCCAATACTTGTGGATCGCTGGGAGAGACGAGCGGTTTGGGGTTCTGTCCATGGCGGTACGCCTGGCTATCCCCGCTCGGGACGCAGCAGGACCTCGCTGCCTACGGGTGTGAACCCGCAGGCGAGGAAGGCGCGCAGGGAGCGGGCGTTGCCGGGGGAGACGGCGGCGAAGACCGGGGAGGCTTCCGGAACCAGGGAAAGGGCATCGGCGAGGAGCGACCGCCCGTGTCCTTGGCTGCCGTCCTGGACGTTGTGGAGCTCGATACTCAGCTCGCGCCGACCGGCGAGGCCGTCGGCCAGGGTGATGAGGCCGCGTTCGTCACCGTAGGCCTTGACGTTCGTCCGCAGCTCCCGGGCATGGCGGACACGTGAGTGAGCATCTGCATCGGTCAGCTCTGCCAGACGCGGCGGGCCGCCTGTGCCGCGCGCCGTGAGTGTCGCGTCGGTGACACCGATCCAGCCCTTCGGGCCGGCCAGGTGCCGCAGGAAGTCCGGCGAGAGCGACGCACCGAAGCCATCCGTTCCTTGGGCATGTACGGCCTGGCTGGTCATGGCGGTGGTGATGACGGCGTGGCCGGTGAAGGCGACCGAGCACTCGAGTCCTCCGGGCAGAGGGGGTAACACCGTCACCTGGCCGTCGGCCGGCGGGAAGCAACCGTCGGCGGCGGCCATGAAGAGCGTCAGGAGTGGGCGCGATTCGCCCGCGATTGCCCACCTGTCTGTCGAGGAAGCCGGCAGGGAGCGATTGTCGGACAGGCCCCGTGGATCAGTCGAGGCTGGTCATGTTGCGAGGGGCTCCGGGCGTTCGACGAGTCGGCCGCGTTCGAAGCGGGCGCCGGCCCGGACGAGTGCAACGAGGTGGGGTGCGTTCACCGCGCGCCACCGGTTCTGGGCGGACTCGACCAGCTTGAAGACCATCGCGAGGGCGGCGGCGCGGGAGCCGGCGCCCTTGGTGACCTTGGTCTGCAGGCGGACGGTGGCCAACGTCGACTCGATGGGGTTGGTGGTCCGCAGGTGGATCCAGTGCTCGGCTGGGAAGTCGTAGAACGCCAGCAACTGGTCCTGGTCGTCGGTGATCTTCTTGACCGCCTTGCGGAACTTCGCGCCGTAGAGCTTGGCGAACGTTTTGATCGCCTGCTCGGCGTGGTCGCGGTCCATGAAGGCGGCGTGGTCGGCCTGTCACTGTGCCGTCAGCCGGGTGACCGTCGCTGGGGAGAGCCCGGCGGAGGAGCCGAGGAACTGCTCCAGGGCGGGTACGAAGTCGCCGGAGGACAGGCCGTGCAGGTAGAGCAGGGGCAGCACCTCGCTGCCACGCGGGATTCTCCCGTGCCAGGCGCAGCACCAAGGCGCGCACGATGCGGGGCCGGCCCCGGGCGCTTCGGCCTGGATTCGGCGGCGTGGCGGCGGGCGACCAGGTCGCGGTGCCAACGGAGCATCGTGCCCTGCCGCCCCAGCAGCCGCAGCCTGCACAGCACGTCCCGCGGCAGCCTCTACAGCAGCGCCGCCGGGAAAGCTCGGTCACTCGGACTGAAACGCACCTTGTCCTCATCGAGTTGGTGCTCCAGCACCGACAGTCGGTGGCGCGGAGCGAAGATCTCCATGTCCTTGTCCCGATCGCTCATCGGCAGCAGACGCAGCATGACGAACGCGTTCGCCATGCTCGAGCAGGTCAGCCGCAGCAGCACGGCTGGTCATCGTGCCGCGTTGATCGACAACCGCGCGACGGCCTTACGCACCAGATCCGACCAGGGCGGATGAGGTTGCCGGCAAGCGCAGGGTCCACTCCTCGAGCAGGGTGCGGTTGAAGTCCAGACGTGATCAGTCGATGTCCGTATCATCGGCCTCTTCGAGGAGACGGGCCGCGAGGTCGTCGGCCCTCTCCACGGCCCAAGTGCGGGGAGCGGTGATGGTGGTGTCATCGAGCCCGTAGGCGGCGAAGGCTTCGTCGTCGGTCCACTCGGCGCCCGTGAGGTTCGCCTGCAGGTCCTCGTGCTCGAAGCGGCCGCGGGCGTGGCGGCGGCCGAACTCCTCGAGCTCGGCATTGGGCCAGCGGCGTGAGGCCGCGAACACGTCGATCAGGCCGCGGGGCGCCCCGCGGTCGGCGAGGGCGCGGACCTTGGTGCCGATCACGTCCTCCTCCGCGAGGACGGGCCCGTACGGGCTCTGGGCGACCGGCCGCCAGAAGATCCCCTTGAGGATGTCGACTTCGCATTCCTGCCCCGTGGCCGGGTCGGTCACGGTGAAGCGGGCGGACAGCGGGGCGGTCTCCAGCGCGTGCCCCTTCCAGCCGCGGGCCTCCAGGCCGGCGCGGAGCGTGGCGGCGATGTCGGCCATGGGCGCCGGGTTCTCGGTGGCGACGTCGAGGTCCTGGCTGGGGCGGTTGACGAGGTGGTGTGCTCGCACGGCGTACCCGCCGGTGAGGACCAGGGATACGGGGAGCCGAGGGCGATCACATCCGCCAGGAGCCGCGTGTGCAGCTCCGGCACGTCCGTCACGCGGCAGCTCGGGTGCGGGAGGCGAGCTGAGGGAAGGCGTCTTCCCACACGGTGCGCACGGTGCGACCGACGAGGGTGCGCAGTACCGGCCACAGTTGGAGGAGCAGGTCCCGGTCGAGATAGCGGGGCAGGTCATCACGCAGGCCCTCGTGCAGGACGGTGCGGTACAGCCCCATGCGCTGGCGCGGCTTGCCCAGGTCGTACGACGTCATCCCGGACCAGGCCATGTGCAGCGGCAGCTCCACGACCCCTGCGTGGGGCCGTGCAACTCGTCCAGCGACTCCGGCAGACGTCGCCGGAATTCCTCCCGGTACGACGCGAGATCCTTGGCGGCCGCGTCCGAGAGGCCGCTCGACGTGGGCACGGGGCGCTGTGGGATGGAGGGCACGCCTCCGTCATGGCTGCAGGGGAGCGGTAAGGGGCATGATGCGCGAGCTTGCCTCCGCAGTGAGCGGGACGGGCTCGTGGAGGGTGTCTGAGCGTGACAGCAAGGCAGTGAATGGAGAACCCGGCCCGACCTGTCCCCGCCCATGAGTCGCTGTCGGCACTGGCACGGCTTTTCCCGGCGGAGCCACCAGCCGGGTCCCGGCAACGGCAAGTGGTTCCGTGAACGCACCGCGGCAAGACCACCGGCGGACGCAGCCTCCGGCGCCGACGATGGCCGCGCCCGGACACGGCTCAGCATCCCGCCTCCCGGTGCAGTCTCCACGCCTCCTCGCGCAAGTCCGCATTGAAGAGCAGGTCCGCGGCCGTGCAGGCCAGCGCGCCGGTGACGGCGACGAGCACGTCGCGGGCCCGCGGGGAGGCGGCTGCCGCGGCGAACTCGGGGGTGTGGTCGGACCCGTCGTCCATGATGGCGACGAAGGGATGGATGGCGGGCACGCGTGTACTGACGTTGCCGATGTCCGACGATCCCAGGTAGACGCCCGGTGCGGGCGGCGTCAGCTCGATCCCCGCCCCGGACAGGTGCTCGGCGAACGTCTCGGACAGCGGGCCGCTGTCACGGAAGTGCTCGTAGCGGAGCGTGGCCCGTTCCACCTCGGCCCGGGTGCCCGTGGCGTGGGCGACGCCCTCGGCGGCGGCGCGCAACCGCCCGGTCAGGTCCTCCAACGCCTCGGTCGTCGCCGCGCGCAGGCCGAACAGTCCTTCCGCGTACTCCGGGACGATGTTGGTGGCCTTGCCCCCGTCGGTGACGATCCCCTGGATGTGGGAGGCCGCCGGCAGACGCCTGCCCAGGGCGGTCAGGACGTTGAACAGCTCGACCAGCGCCAGGAGGGCGTCGACGCCCTCGGTCGGGTTGCCGGTGGGGTGTGCGGCGCGGCCGTGGAAGGCCACCCGGTACTGCACCTGCGCGGTCAGCGGGGCCCGCGTCCAGTCGTACACGCCCGGGTGGAACATCAGCGCGGCGTCGACGTCGTCGAACACGCCGGCCTCCACCTCCAGGACCTTTCCGCCCCCGCCCTCCTCGGCCGGCGTCCCGACCGCCATGACGCGTCCGGCCGAGGCGTCCAGCACCGTGTCCAGCGCGAGCGCCGCTCCCAGACCGGCGGCCGCGATGAGGTTGTGCCCGCAGGCGTGGCCGAGACCCGGCAGGGCGTCGTACTCCAGCAGCAGGGCCACGGCGGGACGCCCGTGGCCCGAACGGGCGGTGAACGCGGTGGGCATTCCGGCCGTCCCGCGCTCGACCTCGAAACCGGCGCTCTCCAGCGCGCCCGTCAGCAGCGCCGCGGCCCGGTGCTCGGAGAAGGCGTGCTCGGGGTGGGCGTGCAACTCGCGGGCGGCCTCCCACAACTGATCCGCCCGTTTCGCTACCTCCGCGCGCAGCCTGTCGTGGACGTCGGCATGCACATCGCCGCCGGAAGGCGTACGGGTCACCTGGCCTCCTCGGATCAAGGTGCGGTCGTCGCTCTTCGCGTCGTGCACCACCGGGTGCCGTCAACCGGGCGTCGTAACACCTCCGGGTTTCGACCGGGGAACCGGTGCAACACGTCCGGTGCGCTCTCGGACGACGCAGAGCGACGTCGCCGTGCCGGAAACGGCCGGGCGGAGGACGACTACTGGGAGGAACGATGGATCACTCGCGGGTACCCGTGCTGGAGGCGCTCGAGGAGTTCCGGCTTCGTGGGGACGTGGTCTTCGGCCCGCCGGGGCACAAGCAGGGCCGAGGCGTGGACCCGCGGGTGGCGGACATCGTCGGGCTCGACGTGTTCCGGTCGGACGTACTGTCCCTCAACGGACTGGACGACCGCCGCCAGTCCCAGGGCGTGCTCGGCCAGGCCCAGGAACTGATGGCCGACGCCGTAGGGGCCGAACAGGCGTTCTTCTCCACCTGTGGCAGCTCCCTGTCGGTCAAGACCGCCATGCTGGCCGTGGCCGGTCCCGGCGAGAAACTGCTGCTGTCCCGCAACGCGCACAAGTCGGTGATCGCGGCCGTCGTCGTCAACGGTGTGGAGCCGATCTGGGTGCACCCGAAGTTCGACACCGAACGACACCTGGCGCACCCACCGGAGCCCGAGGACGTCCGGCGCCGCCTTGAGGAGCACCCGGACGCCAAGGGCATGCTGCTCATCACTCCCACCGACTGGGGCACCTGTGCGGACGTGGCGGGCGTGGCCCGGGTCTGCCACGAGTTCGACGTCCCGCTGATCGTCGACGAGGCGTGGGGGGCCCACCTTCCGTTCCATCCCGGGCTGCCGGCCTGGGGCATGGACGCCGAGGCCGACCTGGTGGTCACCAGCGTCCACAAGATGGGCGGGGCCATCGAGCAGAGCTCCGTCTTCCACCTCCAGTACGACCGGGTGTCGCCGGAGGTCCTCAAGCAGCGGGAGGACCTGCTGGGCACCACCAGCGCCTCCTCCCTGGTCTACGCGACCCTCGACGGCTGGCGCCGTCAGATGGTCGAACACGGACACGATCTTCTGGAGGCCGCGCTGCACCGTGCGGAGCGCATCCGGTCGGCCGTCGGCGATCTGCCCGGCCTGCGGCCCATGGGCGGGGAGGTCGTCGAGGAAGGGTTCGCCGCCGCGTTCGACCCGCTGAAGATGGTGATCGACGTACGGGAACTGGGCATCAGCGGCATGCAGGCGGCCGAGTGGCTGCGGGCGAACCGTCAGGTGGACGTCGGCGGCTCCGACACCTGCCGGATCAGCGCGTCCATCACGCACGCCGACGACGACGAGACCGAGAAGGTCCTGCTGGACGCCCTGCGCGCGCTCGTCGAGGGGGCCGACTCCATCGAGAAGCAGCCGCCGGTGCGCCTGCCCGAGCCCTCGACCCTGGAACTGGAGCAGGCGATGCTGCCGCGGAAGGCGTTCTTCGCCCCGGTGGAGCACGTGTCCGTCGAGCGCGCGGCGGGACGGATCGCCGCGGAGACGATCAGCCCTTACCCGCCGGGGGTGCCTGTCGTCGCTCCCGGTGAAGTCATCACCGACGAGGTGTTGGACTACCTGCGCAGCGGTGTCGAGCACGGGGTCCTGATCCCGGACGCGGCCGACCCTTCGGTCAGGACGCTCCGTGTGGTGGCGCGAGACTGACGACGGTTGCTCGAAGACGTGCTCGGACAACCGGGTCCGAGGTTCCGAGTTCGCCGCTCCCTGGTCGCGGGTGCCGCTGACCGTGACGTCCGCAACTCACCGCGTCCAGAGGCAGACTGATGCGCTGATGTCCGTGGCACTGCCCAGCACCGCGGAGGCGCAGACGACATGTCACCGGAGCAGGAGACGCCTCAACTCGGTATGGCGACACTCGACATCTCGGCCGGCAGGTGACAGGAAGGTCGCCCCGCGATGGCCCCGGTCGGCGGCCGACGCCCCTCCGGTTGCAGCCGGAGGGAATGCCGAGAGCCCCGTGGTGCAGCGTTACACACGGATGGTGCCGGGTACCGATGATGCGGCTGGAGGGTCGGCGCCGGATGCGAGGGAGGAGCTGGAGCATGGACGTTTCGGTGGACCGTATCGCGCGACCCTGGGGCAGTCGTACTCCGTACGGGCGGCACGAGGCGTGGTCCGCGCGGGTGGACACGTGCCTCGCGGAGGGCGTCACACCGGGCGACGTGCAGCAGTGGGTGCGGGCCGCCTCGATCCTGCACTCCGACGGTGACGCGATGGACATCGCGGTCCTGGACGGCCGCATGGTGGGCGTCCGGGGCCGCGCGCAGGACCGGGTGAACCACGGCCGTCTCGGGCCGAAGGACCTCTTCGGCTGGCAGGCCAACGCCTCCGCGGACCGGCTGCGTCGGCCCCTCGTCCGCCAGGACGGCCGTCTGGTCGAGACCGACTGGGCGACCGCGATGGACAGGATCGTGTCCCAGTCCCGGGAACTCCTGGACGAAAGGGGCCCGGGCTCGATCGGTTTCTACACATCCGGTCAGCTGTTCCTCGAGGAGTACTACACACTGGCGGTGCTGGCCCGGGCGGGAATCGGGACGAACCACCTGGACGGCAACACCAGGTTGTGCACCTCGACGGCCGCGGAGGCGCTCAAGGAGTCCTTCGGCTGCGACGGCCAGCCCGGCAGCTACGACGACATCGACCACGCGGACGTCATCGCCCTCTTCGGACACAATCTGGCCGAGACCCAGCCGGTGCAGTGGATGCGCATCCTCGACCGGCTCGAAGGGGGCGACCCGCCCCGCCTGGTCTGTGTGGATCCCCGGCCGACGCAGGTGGCGCGCCGGGCCGCCGTGCACCTGGCCCCGCGCGTCGGGACGAACGTGGCGCTGCTCAACGCGCTGCTGCACGAGACCATCCGCACCGGTCGGGTCGACCACGACTACGTCGCGGCTCACACCGTCGGCTTCGAGGAGCTGGAGGCCCGGGTCAAGGAGTGCACACCAGCGTGGGCCGCTGAAATCTGTGACGTGCCGGCCGCACGCATCGAGGAGGCGGCGGAGATCCTCGGTTCGGCCGACCGTCTGCTGTCGACGGTGCTGCAGGGCGTCTACCAGTCCCACCAAGCCACCGCCGCCGCCGTGCAGGTCAACAACATCCACCTGATCCTCGGGATGCTGGGCCGGCCGGGAGCGGGCATCCTGCAGATGAACGGGCAGCCCACCGCCCAGAACACCCGTGAGTGCGGCGCCAACGGTGACCTGCCGGGCTTCCGGAACTGGCAGAACGACCAGCACGTGACGGACCTGGCGAAGGTGTGGAACGTCGAGCCGGAGCGGATCCCGCACTACGCGCCGCCCACCCACGCGATGCAGATGTTCCGCTACGCCGAGCAGGGCTCGATCCGCATGCTGTGGATCAGTGGCACCAACCCCGCCGTCTCCCTGCCGGAGCTGTCCCGCATCCGCTCGATCCTGTCCCAGGAGCGGCTGTTCGTCGTGGTGCAGGACCTGTTCCTGACCGAGACCGCCCAACTGGCCGACGTGGTGCTGCCCGCCGCGACATGGGGCGAGAAGACCGGCACGTTCACCAACGCCGACCGCACCGTGCACCTGTCCGAGAAGGCCGTCGACCCACCGGGTGGGGCGAAGCCGGACCTGGACATCTTCCTCGACTACGCCGCCCGCATGGACTTCCGCGACAAGGACGGCGGCCCGCTGGTCCACTGGCACGACCCGGAGTCGGCCTTCGAGGCGTGGAAGCGGTGCAGCGCGGGCCGGCCATGTGACTACACCGGCCTCACCTACGGCAAGCTGCGCGGCCCTTCCGGCATCCAGTGGCCGTGCAACGAGCACGCTCCGCAGGGGACGGAACGCCTCTACACCGACGGCGTCAGCTGGGCCCACCCCGACGTGTGCGAGAACTACGGCAAGGACCTCGTCACCGGCGCCTCGGACAGCGTGGTGGAGTACCGCTCCCTCAACCCGGACGGCAAGGCCATGATCAAGGCGGCCGACTACCTGCCGCTCCACGAGATGCCCGACGAGAAGCATCCGTTCCAGCTGACCACCGGCCGGACGATCTACCACTTCCACACCCGCACCAAAACCGGGCGCGCCCCGCAGCTGAACACCGCCGCCCCCGACGTCTGGGTGGAGGTGTCCGTGGCCGACGCGGCCGGGCGGGGTCTGAACGAGGGCGACCTGGTGGAGGTTTCCACCCCGCGCGGTTCTCTGCGAGGACGGGTCCGTGTCACGGACATCCGGCCGGGACTGCTGTTCGTGCCGTTCCACTACGGCTACTGGGACACCCCGGCCGGCCACGGTCCGGACGAGAACACACCCGGGCGCGCCGCCAACGAGACGACCATCACCGACTGGGATCCGGCCTCCAAGCAGCCGCTGTTCAAGACCGCCGCTGCGGCCCTCACCCTCGTCGAACGCGGCGACGGCCGGGCCGCCCCCGCGCCGACCACCACCGCCTCCGCACCGTCCGGGACCGGCAAGGCCGGCGTCCCCCCGACGCAGGGCGGCCCTACCGCGCAGGTCACGCAGTCCGACGAGGCCACGTGGCACGGCCGTGAGGAGGGCACCCGGTGAACGGCGTCACGCTGGTCCTGCGCGCGCTGCACCACGGCGAGAAGCACCTCGCCGAGCACCTGACCGCGGTGGCGGAGCGCCACCGCACCGAGCACGAGATCCACCACGTCGCCACCGATCTGGCCCTCTGGTCCCGTGAACACGTCCAACGACTGGCCGACACGGGCCGCCACTATGGCCTGAACCTCGACGAGGCTCCCGACACCTCCGGCACGGGCGTCCTGACGATGCTCCGTGAGAAGGCGGCTCAGGCCGTGGGACGCCGGCCCGAGCCCGGTCTGCTCCTGCTGCGCGATCTGCGTGACCTGCACTTGGGAGCCACCGAGAACTCCCTGTACTGGGAGATGCTCGCCCAGGCCGCCCAAGCCACCCGGGACGACCGGCTTTTCACCCTCACCGCGCACTGCCACCCGCAGACCCTGCGGCAGATGCGCTGGACCAACACCATGATCAAGAACCTTGGCCCGCAGATCCTGACCAGCCTCCGGATGAATGAGTCCGATGTTCTCAGTGGTCATAGGCGATCAGGGACCATTTGATCTTGGCGCCGGTGGTCCAGTTGTGCCCGATGCCGGCGGCGAGGGCGAGGAGTCTTTGTCCGGTGCGGGCGAAGACTCCGGCCGGGGTTCTGCCACCGTGTTGTTCCAGGCTGAGCTGGCCTTTGAGGGTCTCGAACACGGCCTCGATCCACTGGCGGACACGTGCCGGCCGGCCGTGCCGGACCGGCTCGTCCTTGCGGTCCGGCCGCACCAGATGGACGCCCAGGCGCTCGGTGAGGAACGCCTCGAACTCCCGCCCGGCAAAGCCTTGGCCCGCGAGGATCACCTGCCCGCTGCGGACGAGGTGGTGGTCGCGTTCCAGCAGCGCCGTCTGCCGCGTCGATCCCTCGCCCTGGACCAGATCCAGTAACAGGCAGAAGGCCCAGGCCACCACACCGCCCGCATACACGGCCCTGAGCTGTCGCAACTGACCGACCGAACCCATCGTCACCCTTTTGGGCCGTGTCCTCACGCGTTGCCCCGCCGATCTCCCCGCCACGCGAGTTCACCGCTTCAGAAGACCGCCGATTTTGGGTACCTGCCCACCGTCCCTGCCCTCCCTGGCCGCTCACTCCCGTCGCAGGGCCTGGCGCATCCAGCGGAGGCGGTCCAGGGAGCGGCGGCGCATCCACAGGACCCAGGAGCACAGCGCGACCACGCCGGCCGCGAAGAGAAGGGAGAAGACCTGGGACCCGCTGACGGCCCCCAGGACGAACATGCCGACCGCGACGAGGCCCATGGCGCCGAGCCAGTACGGCAGCCACTTGCCCGCCCGCTCCATCTGACCGAGCTGCTCGGCGACCAGCCGGCGCATGGCCGCCTGCTCCTCGGGGGCCTGCGGCACCTCATGGTGCCGGATCTTCCGGCTCAGATCGGCGAGTCCGCCCACATCGGTGCCCACGGCTCGGGCGGCCCGGCGGCGCTGGACGGCCAGGACCACGACGGCGACCCCGGTGTAGAGAGTGCTCTGGAACACCCAGACAGCAGGGTGCTCGCCCCTGCGGAACAGGGCCGTGATGCCCAGTCCCAGCAGGAAGACCAGGGTCGCCTGCGCGGTCAGACTGCGGTCGAGTAAGCGCTTGAGCGAGAGCACAGCGCAGACCTCCTCAAAGGTGAGTCGGGACAGCGTCGTCGCCTCCCGGATACCCCGCGTTCTCCCGCTCATCGAGGCCGTGCGCAGCCAGGCGATGCCGCAGGTGCGGTCGGCCCAGGACGCGTACTCGTCAGGGTCGGCGGAGCCGGACTTCTGCCACAGGGGGTTGTCACGGACCGGTCTCGTCCCGGCGATGAACTCCGACGGGACCGGGTGATTCCCACTGTGAGTAATAGGGGACCTGGTGGAGCGTCGATCGGTCGGGCATACCCGTCAGTGTCACCCGCAGCACGTCGGGAGACTGGTTGAACGCGCTGTCGACAGGCCGGCCGATCAGTCGGACGGAAACCCGTTCGTGTGCGGTCTTCCAGACCTCTACTTGCACCCCTGGGCCATGGATTGCCCCCGTCTCCCGCCTCGGCCGGGCTGGCCGACCAAGGGGGATCAATGGACTCTGCAGAAGTGGCTCCGGGCGGCATCAGTCGCCCGTAGCGTGAGGCGGCATGACTGTGCTGATCATCGGCGGCAGCGGTTTTCTGGGGGCCGAGCTGGTACGCCAGGCGGTATCCGCGGGTCGCCGCCCGGCCGCCACGTTCCACTCCTGCCCCGGTAACTACGACGGAGCAGCATGGCATCACCTCGACCTCCGCGACCCCCTCCGTCTGGAGGAGGTCTTCAACACGGTGGCTCCGGCCGTGGTGATCAACGCGACGAGCGGCGGAGCGGACTGGGCGGTCACCGCCGAAGGCGGCGTCCGACTCGCCCAGGCCACGGCCGGACGCGGCATCCGTTTGGTGCACGTCTCCAGCGACGCCGTCTTCTCCGGCACAAGCCGCGTCCGGTACGAGGAGTCCTGCCTTCCGGACCCGCTCACCCCGTACGGGGCCGCGAAGGCCGCTGCAGAGACCGCCGTACGTCTCCTGTGCCCCGATGCGGCCGTCGCCCGTACCTCGCTGATCATCGGCAACGGGCGGTCCGAGCACGAGCAGCTGGTACATGCGCTGGCCGACGGCACCCGGCAGGGCGCCTTGTTCACCGACGACATCCGCTGTCCAGTCCACGTCATAGACCTGGCCGCCGCCCTGTGGGAGATCATCCGCTCTGACGCCGCCGGCATCTTCCACCTCGCCGGCCCGGACGCCCTCAGCCGCTACGAGCTGGGCGAGCTCATCGCCCGTCGCGACGGACTCGACCCCGCCCGGCTGCCCTCCGCACGCCGCTCCGGTACGGGACTGCCCGGCGGGCTCGACGTACGACTCGACAGCCGCGCCACCCAGCAGAAGCTGAACACCCGCCTCCGCGGCGCCCGAGAGTTCCTGAGTGAGAACCGCTCGGAGCTGACCTGACAGGCGCGCCTTCCAGCCGTGGGTCAAACTACCGATGGCCGGCAGAAGGGGAGTTGATCCGGGCGCGACCCAGCCAACAGATAAGCGGCCTGCGCAGCCAGCCCATGCACCGGCAGCGTGAAGGCGTCAGAAGCCGTATCTCAACCGAACGTGATCCCTTGATTCCTGCTGGTCAGGCATGGTTTCGCTCGGGTTGAGGGAGGCATCGCGATGTCTTGTGTCCGTTTCATGGTCGAGGGGTGCGCGGTGGCGTCGGTGCTGGGAATGCTGGGGGAGCGAGAGGCGGCTGCCCGCGTGCGGGTGGAGGGCTTGCGGGAGGAAGTCGCGCGGTTGGCTGAGGTGTTGGAGGCCGCGGAGATCGAGCTGGACCGGCGGGTCATCGCACGGGAGGAACTGGTTGAGGCCCTGGCAGTCTCCGCGGCCGAGACCACTGCCGTGACCACGACCGGGGCGGAGGAGGAAGCGGCGCCGGCGTTCGCCCCGGTGCCGGGCTCGACGGTGCCGCCCTGGCGGGAAGGGCTGCCGGTGACGGCTTTGGCACCGGACTATCAGCGGATTGTGGGCGTGCTGGAACAGCAGCGGTCCATGGGCCACGGGCCGCTTCGGGCCAAGGAGAGCGCGGTGGAGCTGGGCCTCGGAGCGACGCCGGCGAAGGTCGAGGGGCTGCGGTCGAAAGCCCGCCGCCTGGCGGAGCGCGGGTGGCTCCGCCTGGAGGCGTCGGGGGCATTCAGTGCCGGCCGGCGGCCCGGGGCCGGGCCAGACGCCGGCTCATCCGTGTGACCATCGACCACCGGATCATCGCCTCGCTGGTGGCGGGCAGGGTCTCGTAGTCCCGGGCCAGACGGCGGGAGTTCATCAGCCATGCGAACGTGCGCTCGGCCACCCACCGCCTCGGCAGCACCACGAACCCTGTCATGTCGTCGGTGCGCTTGACGATCTCCAAGGTCAGAGCGAGCTTGTCCCGGCACCAGCCGACGAGGGAGCCGGTGTAGCCGCCGTCGGCCCAGACAAGGGTGATGTCGCGGTGCAGGCGGCACAGCCGGGTCAGCAGGCCCGCGGCAGCGTCCCGGACGCCGATGTTCGCGGCCGTGACCGCGACGGCCAGGAGCAGACCGAGGGTATCGGTCACGATGTGCCGCTTGCGGCCCGGCACCTTCTTCCCGCCGTCGTAGCCGCGGGAGGCGGCCGGCACCGTCGCGGCGGCCCGCACCGACTGCGCGACGATGATCCCCGCCGTGGGCTCGGCCTCACGGCCCTCGCGCTCACGGACCTTCCCGCGCAGCCGGTCGTGGAACTCGGCGATCAGCCCGTGCTCGCGCCAGCGGCGGAAGAAGGCGTAGACCCGGGCCCAGCCGGGGAAGTCCGCGGGCATCGCCCGCCAGGAGATCCCGCCCGCGACCAGGTAACGGATCGCGTCCAGCAGCTGCCGGTGGCAGTAGCCCTCGGGCCGTCCTCCCCGCCCCTGAAGCCAGGCCGGCACCGGCAACAACGGCCGGATGGCCGCCCACTCCGCGTCCGTCATGTCCGACGGATACCGGCGAACCCGATCGGGATGATCGGCCGCGTTGCCGTACACATGCGCGAGGCAATCGCACGCTACGGCGAGTGAGTTGAAGTCAACGGGCTCGGGCGCGTACAACAACGACAACAGGGCCTCCGGGAACCGCTCGGAATGGGATCGCACCCCCGAGCTACCAGGAGGCCCTGCCTTCATGCGCGTACCGCCGGAAGATCACCCGACCAGGAACTCCGTTCGATCCATACGTTCCAAGATCGGTTGAGATACGGCTTCTGAGAGAGCGGTTCGTGAGCTGATGTCCGTTTCTGTGTGAGGCAGGGGCGGGGCCGCTCATGTGGTGGGAGAGAGTTGTGCACGCACCCATTCGGGATCGGGGTTGACATGCGGCTGGCCCGCCACCATGACGGTCGGCACAGTCTCGGCGTCGTCATTGGCTGCCCTCACCGCCGTCGCCCCAGCCGGGTCGCGCCAGATGTCGACCCAGTGCAGCCGGTTGGCGCTGCGGCCCAACCGGATCCGCAGGCGCAGGCAGTACTTGCAGCCGGCCCTCCAGTAGACGATCGGTCGGCCGTCGACCGCGCTGCGGCGCTGGGCCTCCATCGCGCTGATCGACCGGGGGAACGCCAACGGTGAGTTCAGCCCCGCGAGCAGGACAAACATCAGCAGTAGCAGGGGAACGGCGGCGCCGGGAAACCCCCTGACCGCCCACGCGGTCGCAACGAGCGAGCCGCAGACCAGGAACAGTATCGGCAAGATCCATGCGCGCGTCATGATGACGCAGGCTATCGGTGGCGCGTGAGAGGGAAGCGTGCGTTGGTGTCCATTTCCAGCTGATCAGGAGCAGGGTCGCTGGCCGCGGTGCTCGGCCGCTACTGCTTCCTGGTGAAGCTGCCGACGTCTACCTCGGTGAGGATGCCGAGCTTGACCAGGCGTTTCAGCTTTGCGCGGGTGCCTTCGACGTTCTTCGGCAGCAGTGCGTGGCCGAGGGCTTCGCAGACGTCCTTGGCCCGCAGCGGTCCGGTCGCCCCGTTGAAGAGGGCGAGGATGCGCGGGTAGTCCGGATGCTCGGGCAGGTCCGGTGGGGATGCGGGGAGCCGGTCGGCGAGGCTGGTGATGGTCTTGCGGGTGATCGCGAGGTGCTCCAGGTGCGTCTCGGCCTCCCGCAGCCGGGTCTGAAGGTCGTCGATCTGTGCGCGGAGGTCGTCGGCCAGGGCCCGGGCGGCGTCTTCCTGGAGGTCCAGGGCGTCGAGCAGGGGCTGGAGGTTCACGCTGCCATCGCCTGCGCATCGCGCCAGGTGGGGGTGTTCGCGCCGGTGAGGCGGCGGGTCATCACATGGGTCATCGCCCAGTAGACGCGGGAGACGGAGGAGGATGAGCGGTGCTCGTAGTCGCGGACCAGGCGCCGGTGCAGTATCAAGATCCCGTAGGTCTGCTCGACCCTCCACCGCTTCGGCTGCGGCACGAACCCCTTGACCTGCGGGTCGCGTTGGACGATCTCGACATCGATTCCCAGGCCGGCGCCGTGCATGACGACCTGGTTCTTGAAGCCCTGGTCGACCAGGGCTTTGCGGACGCTTCCGCCGACGTGCTCGGCGACCTGGTTCAGCAGGACGATGCCCGCGGCGTTGTCGTGGGTGTTCGCGGCGAGGACGACGACCGCGATGACCAGGCCGAGAACGTCCACGGCAAGGCCGCGCTTGCGGCCGGACACCCGCTTGGCCGGATCGTGGCCGCTCGTGGCGGCGGGGACCCCGGCGGCCACATGGACACTCTGGGTGTCCAGGACCACCAGGGTCGGGTCCTCTAATCGCCGGGCGCGTTCGCGCACCTGGCAGCGCAGGAGTTCATGAATGACCTGGTCGGTCCCGTCGTCCCGCCAGGCGGCGAAGTAGTAGTACGTCGCACTCTTCTGCGGCAGATCGTGCGGGAGATAGGCCCACTGGCAGCCGGTCCGCCCCTGGTAGAGGATCGCGTTCACGATCTCCCGCATGTCGTAGGCGCCCTGGTGGCCGCTGACCGAACGGTGCCGGTCCTTCCACGCCGTGATCACCGGCTCGATCAACGACCACTGCTCGTCCGATAAGTCACTCGGGTACGGCTTGCGTTCACTCACCCGCCCACATCACCAGATCAACAAGCGCGGACCGGCAGATTCCGCCCCGCAGCCACACCATGAGGTGACAACAGATCCACCCAAAGACTTACGAACCACCCACTAAGGAAAGATGCCTCGCTTCCCGTGAGGAGATGCAGGTGCAAGGCCTGCCTGGCGCTCCACATAAGGAGCCCCGTCCCTGCTGCAGGGGCGGGGCTCCTCGCAGTTCGGTATCGGATCGCTGCCCTGGGAAGGGGACGATCCTGGCGTCTGACGGCCGTAGGGCCGCCGGTGACCGGCAGTCAGGTGCCCGTTCTCCGGTGGTGTGCGGCCTGACCCGCGCCGTTGGGGCAGAAACATGGGGCGGTGCGGTCTGTGCTGGCCGGCCTGCTCGTACCGGGGAGGGACGGGTCAGCCGTGGTAGGTGATGTAGCCGTTGCCGTCGCGGTCGTTGGCCTTCTTGGTGTAGGAGTGCACGTCCGCGCGGGCGCCGCCCGGCTTGTAGAAGTAGATGGTGTCCTTGTCGTTGTTCCAGATGAAGTTGCAGTTCTGGCGGTAGACGACGTTCTTGGCGTCGGAGTCGGTGCCGCGGCCGCCGCGCAGCTTGATGTAGTCGCCGGGCTGCAGGGTGTGGCTCTTGGTGAAGGTGTTGCCGGCGGCGTCCTTAACCTTGTAGCCCTTCAGGTTCACGTTCGCCGTCTTCGAGTAGTTCTTGATCGTCAGGTACTCGTCCTTGGTGTTGCCACCGGAGCACTTGTTGGAGTCCCGGCCCGGGGCGTCGTACTGGACACCCTTGATCTTCAGCGCCGAGGAGTACTCGGCGGCCTGGGCCGGCACGGCCGCGACGAGGCCGAGTGCGGCGACGGCGGCCACGGCCGCGGCGGCGGTCAGGGTGCTGCGGATGCGCATGAGGAATCCCCCCTCAGTGGTGCGGATGGCGCGTGCCGGAGCACACCGAACCTGTGATCACTGTATGGCGGGATGGTGAAGTTGTTGTGAAGTCAGGCAAGGTTGCAGGCATGCCGTCTGACGCGTCGGCAGGGGAGCGGCCGGGGGTAGGCGCGGTGGTGAAGGTGCACCGAGCAGCGCAGTGAGACCGGCGAGCTGTCATTGCGTGCGAGGCCGAGCGTGAGCGGATGCGTCAGCCCCGGATGCCGCGGGGAGGGACGTGTGAGGTGGCGGGTACGGTCCCGCGCCCTGGTGACAGGGCCTGCTGGGTGTCCGCCGGCTGCGGGGCGTGGCGCTGGGCGGTGCCCGTCCCGGCCTGGGTGCAGGTACTTGACGTGGTGGCGGTGGGCGCTTTGCAGGCGCCGGTTTTGGTTGCGGGGATCTCGTGTCAGGCTGTCAGAGGTATCTCGGCCCAGATCGTCTTGCCCTGTGTGGCGTGGCGGGTGCCCCAGTGCCAGGCGAACTGGGCGACGAGGAGCAGTCCGCGTCCGCCCTCGTCGAAGGTGCGGGCGCGGCGCAGGTGCGGGGAGGTGCTGCTGGCGTCGGAGACCTCGCAGATGAGGCTGCCGTCGTGGATCAGCCGCAGCTGGATGGGGGGCCGGCCGTAGCGGATGGCGTTGGTGACCAGCTCGCTGACCACCAGCTCGGTGACGAAGGCGGACTCGTCCAGCCCCCAGGCCGTCAGCTGGTCGGTGGCCTGTTTGCGTGCCTGGGCGACGACGACGGGCTCCGGGGGCAGACTCCAGGTGGCGACCTGGCCGGCTCCCAGGGCGCGGGTGCGGGCGAGGAGCAGGGCGATGTCGTCATCGGGAGGGACGGGCAGCAGCGTTGCGAGCACGTCGTCGCAGAGCGTGTCCAACACCTGCGTGGGCCGGGTGAGGGTTTGGCGCAGCACACCGAGCCTCTCGTCGATCTCATGGCCGCGGGCTTCGATGAGGCCGTCGGTGTACAGGGCGAGGAGGCTGCCCTCGGGCAGCTCGACCTCGCATGCCTCGAAGGGCAGGCCTCCCAAGCCGAGTGGTGGGCTCGCGGGGAGGTCGAGGAAGACCGCTTCGCCGTCCGGGGTCACCACGACGGGCGGCGGGTGGCCGGCACGGGCCAGGCAGCAGCGGCAGGAGACGGGGTCGTAGACCGCGTAGAGACAGGTGGCGCCGATGTCTCCGGCGATGTCGGCGTCGGCCGCGGCCTCGCAGGACAGGCGGATGACGACGTCGTCGAGGTGGGTGAGCAGCTCGTCGGGCGGCAGGTCGATGTCGGCCAGGGTCCGCACGGCCGTACGCAGCCGCCCCATGGTGGCGGAGGCCTGGACCCCGTGGCCGACGACATCGCCGACCACCAGGGCGACCCGGGCGCCGGAGAGCGGGATGACGTCGAACCAGTCACCGCCCACGCCGGCCCGGCCTCCGGCGGGCAGGTAGCGGGAGGCGGCCTCGACTGCCGGCTGGCAGGGCAGTGTCATGGGCAGCAGACTGCGCTGCAGGGTCATGGCCGTAATGCGCTCACGGGTGTAGCGACGGGCGTTGTCGATGCACACCGCGGCCCTGGCCGTGATCTCCTCGGCCAGCAGGACGTCGTCCTGCGCGAACGCCTCCGGGTGTCGGGTGCGGCCCAGGAAGACCGAGCCGAGAGTGACACCACGAGCGCGCATCGGCACCACCATCACCGAGAGCGCCCCGGACCGGAGGAGCCGGGTGGCCCGCTCGGGGTCCTGGGCCGTCCATCGGGCCATGGAGGCGTCGTTCACCTCGTACACCGCGGAACGGCCGGTGGCCAGACACTCGGCCGTGGGCGCGGACGCTGGGTACGCCACCGTGCTCCCCAGCCGGAGCATGATGTCGAGGAGGGCATCGGTGCCTGCCTGCCGTGCGGTCCGGCGCATGGTGACCGGGCCACGCGGCGGACCGTCGGGCGGCTCCTCGCCGCGATGGATGAACTCCAGCAGATCGACGGATGCGTAGTCCGCGAGCCGGGGGACGACCACGTCGGTCAGTTCCTGCGCGGTACGAGTGACGTCCAGGGTGCTGCCGATGCGGTTGCCGGCCTCATTGACCAGCAGCAGCCGCTGGCGGGCCAGGTACTGCTCGGTGATGTCGAGAAGCACGACGGACGATCCCTGCACCTGGCCGAGGTGGTTCTTCAACGGAGAGAGGAACACCGACCAGAAACGCCCCCGTGACTCGCCGGGTGCTCGGAGGTGCCGGACCACGTGCACGGGCTCCCCGGTGCGCACCACCCGATCTTGGAGCTCTGTGAATTCGTCGTATGCCGGACTGGGCAGGAAGTCCCTGAGGCGGCGCCCTCGTATCTGCTCCTCGGGCAGGCCCACTATCCGGGCTATCACGTCGTTGGCTCCCACCGCCCGGTTGTCCTGGTCGTAGAACGCCACGGCGACTGGGAGCTGGGACAGGGCGAGTTCCCCCAGCAGGGGGCCCTTGTCCTCAGGCAGGCTCGGGGCATTCGGAACCGAGGCCGTGAGGACCCATTGGGCCTGTCCGTTCCCGTCCGGGCACGGACAGGCCCTGACCGTCATGTCCACCGTCCGGCCGTCCCGGTGCCGAGCCGGGAGGACGCCGTACCACGGCTCCTGTTCCGCCAGACGACGCAGGGCTGACGGGGGAAGGTGCGAGACGAGAAGATCGGTCGCGGGGCGTGAGACGGCCTCCCCAGGTGCGTAACCGAGCAGGCTCCGGGCTTCCTCGCTCCACCCCGTGATCACACCCCGCTCGTCGGCGATGGCGACGGCGATGGTCGTCGTGGTGTACGGCTCGGGCGTGCCCTCGGGCCGACCCTCAGCGCCGTTGTCCTGTAGTGCCATTTTCACCCATTTCATCCCAGTAAAGGATATTTTATCGTCCGGGTGCTCCGGCTGGCGGCAGCCCCGCGGCGACCCGCACCGGGGAGATGGTGACGTTGCCCGTGCGCGACGCGCTCGACCAGCTGCCGGTGTGGGTCGAGGACCGCACCGGCTATGAGCGCTCCAAGTGCCGGCACTGAACCGACGCCGACAAAGACGGCTGCAACACCCGACAGGAGGTCTTGAAGGCCGAAGCGGTCGTCGCACAGCTCCAGGAGGCGCGGTGCACACTGGCCGGCGGGGAGCGGGACTCGCCCTACGACGACCGCTACCTCAACGGCATCCGCAGCCTGGACATCGACCACCATCTGGCCCCGCTTGCCGAGGCCTGGGACTCCGGCGCCTACAACTGGACCGCAGCTGAGCACAAGGCCTACATCAACGACCTCGGGGACGCGCGGGCGCTGATCGCGGTGTCGGCGGCGTCGAACCGGTCGAAGGCGGACCAGGTCCCGCCACCTGGCTTCCCCCGGTCACCGGCTACCGCTGCCAGTACGACACCGACTGAACTGTTCCGGGTTCGGTAGAGATCTCGGAGTGTCCTGAGTTTGATGGAGTCGTGTCGCTTGGTTTTACGCTACAGGTGCTGCACGTAGTTCGTACTCGACCGGAGTGAGCATCTCCAGGGCCGAGTGCCTGCGCTGGCGGTTATGGAAGATCTCCAGGTGCTCGGCGGTGGCGAGCTCGACGTCGGACAGCGTCTTCCACGGCCGCCTGGGCTTGATCAACTCGGTCTTGAACAGGCCGATCGTGCTCTCCATCAGGGCGTTGTCGCAAGCGTCGCCCACCGATCCGATAGAGGCGGCGATGCCGGCGGCCTCCAGGTGGCCGGCGAGCCGGAAACTCGTGTACTGCGACCCGGCATCCGAATGATGTATCAATTCACCCGGTTGAATTGGGTGTTGGTCGCGATCGCGTTGCCAGATCGACATCTCCAGGGCGTCCAGCACGAAGACCGTCTCCTTCACGGTGGCCGCGGACCAGCCGACGATCCGGCGGGAGAAGGTGTCCACGACGAAGGCGACGTAGACAACTGAAGTTTCCCCGTGATTCCGGACACGTGATCGTTATGCCGCGAGGGTGTGCTGCTGCCGCTGCCTGGTCTCGGCCGGGGTGAGATAGCCGAAAGTCCGGTGCTTGCGCAGGCGGCGGCGGTTGTAGAAGGTCTCGATGAAGGAGAAGACCTCGGCTCGGGCAGTGGCCCGGTCGGGCCAGGTGCG
This sequence comes from Streptomyces sp. 12E, assembly GCF_055633275.1. NCBI lineage: Bacteria > Bacillati > Actinomycetota > Actinomycetes > Kitasatosporales > Streptomycetaceae > Streptomyces > Streptomyces sp. 12E. The sequence goes on from NZ_JBVNCJ010000001.1 coordinate 7,407,029, forward strand.
GGTGCCGATCTCCTCTTTGAGTAGGGCCCAGAAACTCTCCGCGGCGGCGTTGCCGAAGCACGATCCGGTCCGCCCGCAGCTGCCTCGCAGTCCCAACTCACGTATTCGGTCGCGGAATTGGGCCGATGTGTATTCGCTGCCGCGATCGCTGTGGACCACGCAGCCCGGCTCCAGGCCGCCGCGGCCGTGGGCCATGTTGAGAGCGTCGACGACGAGCTCGGCGCGGTGGTGGTCGGCCATGGCGTAGCCGACGACCTCGCGGATGGCCAGGTCCAGCCAGCAGGCGAGGTAGAGCCAGCCTTCGGCGGTGGGCAGGTAGGTGATGTCGCCGACCAGCTTGATGCCGGGCCGCTCGGCGTGGAAGTCGCGGCCGATCAGGTCCGGGGCCGGCGTCGCCTTCTTGTCGGGCCGGGTCAGCGAACGCCGTCTGCGCCGGGTGACACCACGGATGTCGCGCTCACGCATCACACGGGCGATGCGCTTGCGGTTCACCTGCCGTCCCAGGCGGCGTAGTTCGGCGTGGATGCGCGGGACACCGTAGGTGTGGCGAGAGGCGATGTGCACCACGGTGATCTCGTGCGCGAGCGCATCGTCGGCGGCTTGCCGGGCACGGCGGGCCGCCTCGCCCTCGCACCATGCGTAGTAGGAGGAGCGGGCGACTTTCAGCACCCGGCACAGCAGGCCGATCGGGTACGTCGCCTTCTCCGCATGGATCAACCGGTACAGCTCGCTCACCGGTCGTTCTCCTTCACGAAGAAGGCCGTCGCTTTTTTCAGGATCTCGATCGTCTGCTGCTGTTCGCGGACCTCCTTGCGCAGCCGCTTGAGCTCCTCGCGCTCGGCACTGGTCAGCTCACCGGACTCGCCCTCGCCCCGGTCGGCCTTGGCCTTGCGGTACCAGCCGCGCAGGGACTCCGAGCTGATGCCGAGTTCCCGGGCGACGGCGGTGACCGTCTTGCCCGAGGAGTCGACGAGCGCGATCGCGTCCCGCTTGAACTCCTCGGTGTACCGCTTTGTGTACTTGCTTCCCACCTGGTGCTACTTCCTCTGGAACCTCAAGATCCCAGTCTCCAGGTGTCCACGATCAAGGGGAAGCTTCACGGCCGTAGCCCCCCTTCCACCGGACGGCCGTATTTCCTGTCGGCCGTCGGACGCGTAACACCGTCCGTGTGCGCGGCTTTCCCCGGAACCCCCGAGAACCATTCCGGCCGGATGTTCCGGGCCGACAAGGCCGTTCCGTGAACAGCTTTCCGGTGTTCACCGGACCGAACATTGCCGATGCTTCGCGGGAATCGTTACTCTCGCTCCCGCTCACTCGCAAAAACCGTTCTGTGAAAAAGAGCAGTGGCATGGAAACCTCCGACAAGGAACTGTGCGCCAAGAAGGTCTGGCAGCGTTCCGATTTCGTTTCCTTCGACACCGGGATGGAAGTTACCGCCTACTTCAGCCGCGACTGACACACCGTTGCAGGAAAGGACACAGGCATACCGATGTCCGTGACGCTCGAGGCCGACGCCCCTCTCAGCGAGGCCGATTTCAGGCAGGCGCTGCACGCGCTGGAGTCGTCCTACTGGGACCGGCACCCGTTCCACCAGCGGATGCACGAAGGTCTGCTGGACAAGGGGGAGCTGCGACTGTGGGCGGCCAACCGCTGGTACTATTGATCAGAAACTCATATTGATCCGAAACGGTTCGGGTTCTGGGTCGTTGGTGGTGTGTGAGCGATCTGGTGGGGGACGCGCGGCATCTGTCGCCGTCGGCGCGGGAGGCCCTGCGGTTGCGGGCAGTGGCCGCGTTGGTGGCGAGGCGGGACCGTGAGGACGTCGCGGCGGTGTTCGGGGTGTCGCTGAAGGCGGTGGACGGCTGGTGGGCGAAGTGGCAGGCCGGTGGCCGGGAGTCGTTGGTCATGCGGCCGCGGGGCAAGCCGGTGGGTGTGCATCAGGTGCTGGACGAGGCCGAGCAGGCCGCCGTGCGGCAGGCCGTCCTGGATCATCGGCCCTGTGACGTGGGGCTGAGCGGGCAGTTGTGGACGCGGCGGCTGGTGGGTGAGCTGATCGCGAAGCTGTACCGGGTGCGGCTGACCGAGCCGGGGGTGGGCAAGTACCTCAAGCGGTGGGGACTGTCGTTCCAGCGGCCGGACAAGCGGGCCGTCGAGCAGGACCCGCAGGCTGTCCGGCGCTGGCACGAGGAGACCTGGCCGAAGATCCGTGCGCGGGCGAAGAAGGACGGCGGCGAGATCCTCTTCGCCGACCAGGTCGGCGTCCGCTCCGACCAGGTCACCGGCCGTACCTGGGGTGAGAAGGGCAGGACGCCCGTGGTGCGGCGGAGCGGGAACCGGTTCTCGGTGAACGCCATGTCGGCGATCAGCACCAAGGGCCGGATGCACTTCATGGTCTTCGCCGAGCACTTCACCGCCGAGGTGATGTGCCGCTTCCTGGACCGGCTCGCCGGCCACTTCGACCACAAGGTCCATCTCGTGGTCGACGGGCACTCTGCCCACCGCTCCAGGAAGGTTCGCGCCTGGCTCGCCGCCCACCCCGACGACGTCGAGCTGCACTTCTTGCCGCCGTACTCGCCCGAGCTCAACCCTGATGAACTGGTCAACGCCGACCTCAAGCACAGCTTGCCCAAGCAGCACCGGGCCCGCGATCAAACCGAACTCGCCGCCGAGACGCGCCGATTCTTCCGCAGACGCCAGCGGCAACCGCACATCGTCTGCGGCTACTTCGGCGGCCCCACCGTCCGTTACACCCTGGACGAGAACCCTATGAGTTTCTGATCAATACCAGCGCGAGCACTCCGCGAACCGGTCACACCAGCCCTTCTGCCTGCGTCTTCAGGTTGGCGGAGGCTCAGTGAAATGGTCCACCGACCGAGTCGATGGACCGTTCACCACGGCTGAAGGAAATGCAGCCGCGTCAGGCGCGCCCCCTGATTCTTCCCTGCCGGACGGACAGCCCGCTTCCGACGCGCCCTACCACCAGGTCAGAACCCAGACCGGCTCGCGCTTCGGGTTGCAGGTGAACCCGATGGCGGTCCCATTGGCGACCATTCCGTTGCCACGGATGACGCACACCTCGGCGGTGAGGATTTCTTCCTTGTGAATGACCACGGCCGACGCGCTCGATGTACCGGCGATGGACATCATCACGGCAGCCGCGGTGACACCGGCCGCAGCGGTGATCTTACGAAAGCGAGAAGACTTCAATTTTCCCCATTTCACACATGTGATTCCCAGAAGGTTGAGTGCGAGTGGTCCGACCCCGCAGGACGCCGTCAAAAGGTGTTGGTCCACACATACCCTCGGGCGTACCCTCCATCAAAGTCGCACATTTATCGACTCGACGTGATCACATTAACACACCAACAACCTGAAGATCCTGCAGTTCCCCTCGGCGCGCCACGAGTTGACGCGCCGCGAGTCGGCGCGCATCGCGCGGCCCGGAACGCGACCCGCTCCCCGACGGTCGCGCACTGTAAGCGCCCGTACGCATATCCTGAGCGACTCTGTCGGGAATCTTGAGGATTGAGCTCATTTGCCTTGTCGCCACCAGCATTCCCAGGTCAGGTCGCGCGAGTCGGGGTAGAGCTGGAACGCCGTGAGACCTCTGGGGCGGTGATGTGCTCGTGAGGCGAGGCGTTCGATGTTGATGGCGATGCCGGTCAGAACGTGTTGGATGTGGGTCTTTCGGTGGCCGTGGTAGCGGCTGCGGTGGGCTCGGTGGGCGTTGACGAGTTCGCAGATGGTTCCTTCGATGCTGGACCGGGTGGCGTAGAGCCGCTTCCAGCGGGGGTCCTGCTGGTCGGTGCGGTTGGTGGCCTGGAGGGGCGTTGTCACGTTGTTGGGTGCGTGACTGTCTGATGGGGCGTCGGGACGTGGTGGCCGGCGGTCCGGACCTGCGCTCAGGCCGTGGTGGGCAGGTGGGCAGCGCCGGTGACCTGATCCCAGATCGCGAAGCGGATGGTCATCTCGGCGCGGTATCCGGGGGCGGTCATCAGGTGGCGGCGGGGCCGGAAGTGGGGTGAGATACCGCTGAACGCGGACAAGAACCGCTGGGCGGTACCGACGCTGCGGAAGCCCTTCATGGCGCGTTCACGCTGGCGGGTGGGCTGGTGGCTGTTCTCCACCCGGTTGTTGAGGTACTTCGACTGCCGGTGCTCGACGGAGGGCATGACCTCGCGGTGAGCGGCGTCGTAGGAGCGGAGCCTGTCGGTGATGATCACCCGGGGCACAGCGCGGGGCGTCTTCATCAGGCGGCGGAAGAAGCGCCGGGCGGCGACCTTGTCCCGGCGGCTCTGCACGAGGATGTCGAGAACGGTGCCGTCCTAACGAGCTCGTGCACAGTAGGCGGTGAGGCGTCGAGGACTTTGGCGGGGCTCGGTGTTCACCTCGGCCGTGCCGAGGTGAGGTCGACGGTCTGCTGGTGGGACAGCAGGGCGGCGATGGCCTGGACGGTGTCGCTCATGTGCTCGCGGCGGCCGAGGTGGCGGGCCAATGCTCGCCAGTTCTTCAGGTGGGCGATGCCGTGTTCGACTCGGATGCGTCGCGAGGAGTGCGCCTTGCGCTGTCTCTCGTACATCTCCTCGTACCAGTCCGGAGCATTCCTCTTGAACTTGCGGTGTGGTGGTGTGATCACCCGTCCGCCGGTCTGGGCACCCAGGCCCTGATAGCCGGCATCGGCAAGGATCTCCACCGTGGGCCCGTCGGCCAGGAGCTGGACCAGCCCCAACTGGCGGGCGTGGGTGATGTCCGCGCAGCTACCGGGCCTGGTCGGGCTGCAGAACAGCACCCGCCCGTCCTCGTCGGTGACGACCATGGTCTTGACGGCGTTCTGCTTGTTCTTGCCGGAGATGAACGCGTCCCGGTCCTTGCGCCCGGCGGCCGGCCGGCGGACCCGGATCTCGGTGCCGTCGATGATCCCGGTCTTCCCGTCGGCACCGAGGTGGTCGATGACCTCGGACAGGGTCCGCAGCCGCACACCCGGGCCGACGGTGCACCCTCGCTCGGCGAGCAAGGGCCGCACCTCTGCGATGGCGCGGGTGATGGTGGAGCGGTCGACACTGAACCAGCAGGCGAGCACGTCGTGCGTGACCGCGTGCCGGAGGTGCACGAGCGTGGCCAGGAGCCGGTCGACAAACACCAGCCGGTGCTTCGCACCCGCGCCCACAGCACGCTTCCGTGGCCGGGACGCAAGCTTGGCCTGGTGCCGTTCGTGCCACAACGGGCCAAGTTCAGCCACGAGTTCAGCGATCACGTCGGCTGACAGGCCCGTGATCCTCCGGTCACTGATGATCGCTGCATGAGATGCGTTTCCCACCACACGACCATGATCGACGATCAGAAGCTCGACACCTCCCTGCCTACCGTGCACGAGCTCGTTAGGGGAGGGCATGTGACCGGAAGTTCACTGGAGATCCCCTGGGTTCTCCAGTGACATGGATCTGGATCAGCCAGGGGCGGCCTTCCCGAACCACAAAATGACCTTGGTTGCTGGGTAACGGCTGGGCGCGAAGCGGGAATGCGCGGTCACTGCGGAGGTGGGGGCGTGGGTGGTTCGTGGAGGAAGCGGTGCCACTCGAGGAGGGCGCCTTCGCGCATGCGCAGCTCGTGGAGTACGTACGAGCCGGATTTCTGCATAGCCCAGCTGGGCAGCAGGGTGTGGTTTTTGAAGCGGGGGTCTTCGGCCAGCGGGTAGGGCGTACGCAATCCGTGGGCGATCTTGGCCTGGAACTTGGCGTCCCAGTGTGCTGGACCGGTGGGCGCCCCGGGTCCACGGGCGTCGATGATGGCACGCGCGTGATCGACCACCGCCTCGTTGACCGCCTCTTGTAACCGACGGAAGTCGTCGGCTGCGGCACTAGTGGGTCGCCGGATACGGATGTTGTTTGACTCCTGCTCACCGTTCCAGTAGCTGAGGACTCGGTAGTAGTGCATTGTCTTCGTCCCGTCTACGCCGGGGTCCTTGTCACGCATCCACGCCTCCACTGCCATCACGTTGCACAGAGGGACGCGTCCGGTGCGCCCCCAGGGCAGTGGCCACAGCCGGTTCGTAATGCTCAGGGTGTGTCCGTCGAAGGTCAGCCGGACGAACAAGGTCGACGCGGTCAGTGGATAGCGGACGGGCGGCTCACTCGTTCCGTTGAGCTTCGTCATGACCGTAAGTGTGACCGGTGAAAGGCCCGTTGGCACCGTCGCAGTGAAGCCACGTGCCCCTCGTGGTTGAGGCGGCTTCGCGTGCGGGCCCGTAGGACCACGCAGACCGTGGGCGGCACCAGCGGCTCTGAGTCTCGAGCGGTGCCGACGTGACGAACCAGCACGAGCAGGCGGGGCCGGCCCCGTGGTGGGTTCCGCCGCCCGGCACGAGGGGCCGTTCGGCTTCGGTGCCTCCGCACGCCGAAACTTCGACTTTCCGATTTCCGGGGTACCGTTCTGTGGCTGAGGCCCGAGCCTTCCCAATCGTGATTCCTCGCCTAAGACGCCGTTTCTGATGGCGTGATCGTTCGTTGAGCAGTGCATGGCGGATCTGGTGGAGCGGTTGGTGCCGGACGAGTTGTGGACGCTGTTTCGGCGGGTGGTCCCGCCGACGGAGGTCATACGTCCGCAGGGCGGCGGGCGACGGCGGGCCGGTGACCGCGAATGCCTGGCAGCGATCATCTTCGTGGCCACCTCGGGCTGCACCTGGCGGCGGCTGCCGCCGGTGTTCGGGCCGGCCTGGCCCACCGTCTACCGGCGCTTCGCCCAGTGGAGCCAGGCCAGGGTGTGGGCCAGGCTCCACCGGGTCGTCCTCGACGAACTCGGTGCGCGGGGCGAGCTGGACTGGTCGCGGTGCGCGATCGATTCGGTCAGCGTCCGGGCGGCAAAAGGGGGCCTCCAACCGGACCGAATCCGACCGACCGTGGCAAGAGCGGATCTAAAATCCACCTCATCACCGACCGGAACGGCGTGCCGCTGTCGCTGGGCATCTCCGGCGCGAACATGCACGACAGCCTTGGCCTGCAGCCGCTCGTGCGCGGGATTCCGCCCATCCGCTCCCGCCGCGGACCGCGCCGCCGGCGTCCTGCCAAGCTCCACGCCGACAAGGGCTACGACTACGACCACCTGCGGAAATGGCTTCGCGAGCGTCGCATCCGCCACCGCATCGCCCGCAAGGGCATCGAGTCTTCCACCCGGCTGGGCCGACACCGCTGGGTCGTCGAAAGAACGGTCTCCTGGCTGGCCGGCTGCCGCTGCCTGCACCGCCGCTACGAACGCAAGGCCGAACACTTCCTCGCCTTCGTCGGCATAGCCGCAGCCCTCATCGCCCACCGCCGACTCACCAAGTGAAACAACGTCTAAGAGGGTGTCTCACGTGGTGTGAGGTTGATGCGGCATGATGTTTTGCCATGGGTGTTGGTTTGTCGCAGCGGTTGGTTCCTGACGAACTCTGGTCGCTCGTCGCACCGTTGCTGCCTTCGTTCGCTTCCCGTCCGCAGGGAGGCGGTACGGCTCCGGTTGATGAGCGGGCCGTGTTCACGGCTGTGGTGTACGTGCTGACCAGCGGCTGTGCCTGGCGGCATCTGCCGGAGACGTTCGGCGTCTCGCCGGCCCCCGCGCACCGCCGGTTTTCCGCATGGACCAGGGACGGGCTGTGGCGGCGGCTGCACCAGGCTGTTCTGGACGAGCTCGGCGTCCGCGGCGAGGTGGACTGGACCTCGGCCATCGTGGACGCGGCCTCCGTCCGCGCGAAAAGGGGGGATCGCTGACCGGGCGCAATCCGGTCGACCGGGGCAAGAGGGGCAGCAAGCTCCACGTCCTGTCCGACGCCCAGGGCCTCCCTCTCGCTCTTGGCGTCTCCGGCGCGAACGTCCATGGCAGCCAGGCGCTGCTGCCGCTGGTCCTGGGCATCCCCGCCATCCGCTCCCGGCGCGGTCCGCGAAGGCGCCGCCCCGGCAGACTCCGCGCGGACAAGGCGTACCACTCCGCCGACAGGCTGAAGTGGCTGCGCGAGCGGGGCATCGTCCCGCGCATCGCCAGGCCCGGCATCGAGTCCAGCGAACGGCTCGGCCGGCACCGCTGGAAGATCGAACGGTCGATCTCGTGGCTTTTCGGCTACCGCCGCCTGACCGTCCGATACGAGCGAAAGGGCAGCCACTTCCTGGCCTTCCTCGGACTCGCGGCGACCCTGACCTGCTACAAGAAGCTCGCAAAACTCACCACGTGAGACACCCTCTAAGTGGTGGGCCGGATGCCGATGTTAGGTGCTGTATGTGGAGTGCTCAGGAGGTGGCCCGGGACCAGGTCCGGCGCCAGGCAGACGGCCTCGGTATCGCTGCCGTGGCGTTTCCTTTTCCCGCGTCCGTGATCATTCCCCAGCCAAAGAGGGTTGGGGCTGTCACCTATTCCTACCAACTGTACATGCTGCATCAATCTGATGTAGCGCTGACCGGAACCCAGCCCGAACGAGCGACCCCCATCCTCGCAGCCAGCCTGGCCCGCGAAAGCGGGCCCAACGGTCCTAGAGGCGCAGCCGGAAGGACCGTCAGGCGGGGGAGCGCAGCGGACCCGTCGACCCCTGGTCGGAGCGAAGCGCAGGCCAGAAGTGGGACGAAGTCCCGCCGGGCCGGGAGCGCAGCGGACGGCCCGTCAACTCGCTGGCGCGCCAGCGCTCACGCGGAGCGTGAGCGCAACCCCCATGCGCAGCACGGGGGTTCGCTTCTTCGGGCGCAGCCCGAAGGGACCCGCTCCCGCCGGACGGGA
>NZ_JBVNCJ010000002.1:0-171818 GCF_055633275.1 Streptomyces sp. 12E
CTCCGCGGAAGCGCTGGCAGGATGCTGCGCATTCTGCTCACCCACCTTGCTGCGCAAGGTGGGTGATGTCCCGTCCGCTGCGCCCCCGGGATTATGGGGCGCAGCCCCGTAAGTGGCTTCCGCGTACGCTCCAGCCACTGAGGCCGCTCCGCGCCCTGGAGGCCGGCCCCGCTGCGCGGTGCCGGCAACAGGCCTTCGGCCCGAGCTGCTAGAGGGAAGGGTGGATGGGGTTGGTGACGTGGGCCTGACTCGCTGTGAGGGGGTGGGGCGCGCTCGTTCGTGTGGGTTCCGACGTATCGCACGTATCGGATGGATGCAGCATGTAGAGTTGGCGAAAATGAAAGAGATCCTACGTCGTGGGGTGATGAAGTGCAAAGTGTGCTGGCGCTGCTTGGGGCAATTCTCGGTGGAACTCTGGTTCTCTTCGGCGATTTCATTCGACGGAGAGTCGAAAGGCGCAAAGAGGAAGTGAATCGACTCGTAGAAGTAAGTGTGCGACTCTCCTCCATGTACAACCGGCTGTGTGGGCAGCTCCTTGACGCTTCTACAGCTGGTGTGGCGGTGTCAGATCTGGCCGTTGCAGATCCTCTCCGCTACGAGGTAACGACCCAGTTTTTCATGACTCCTGGTAGTGAACAGCTTCGCTCTCAGGCTTCCCGTCTGATGGATGCGTACTATCGACTTCGGGATTCATACGGGCAGGATTCGGCCTGGGGCGCGGCTCGCGATGAACACGGCTTGGCGGTGCGTGAGTTCGAATCTGCTGTTCGTGCCATCCTCCACCGCAATCACATCTGACGTTCTACTGAGTCTTTATCATTGCCGAGGTCGGAGAGGTGAGGGGGGTCTGTGATTCAGCTCAAGGAGCATCAGATAGAGCAGAAGTCGAGTTTCCGAAAGTGGGTCGGATTTCCTGCAAGGTCATCTGTGCCGCCTCAGGGTGCCCGTGGGACGATCGTGTCCGCGACCGGGTCCGGTAAAACGATCATGGCTGCTGCGTGCGCGCTGGAGTGCTTCCCCGAGGGCCGGATCCTCGTGACCGTGCCGACCCTGGACCTGCTCGTGCAGACCGCCCAGGCGTGGCGGGCGGTGGGTCACCGCTCCCCCATGGTCGCGGTGTGCTCACTGGAGAACGACCCGGTTCTCAACGAGCTGGGGGTGCGCACCACCACCAACCCGATCCAGCTCGCCCTGTGGGTCGGGCGCGGGTCGGTCATCGTGTTCGCCACGTACGCCTCTCTCGTGGACCGCGAGGACATCGACGCTCCTGAGGGCCAGCGGAAGGTTCGCGGGCCGCTGGAGGCTGCTCTGGCGGGCGGAGAGCGGCTGTACGGCCAGCGCATGGCGGGCTTCGACCTCGCCATCGTGGATGAGGCCCACGGCACCGCCGGTGATCTCGGGCGGCCGTGGGCGGCGATCCACGACAACCAGCGGATCCCCGCCGACTTCCGGCTCTACCTCACCGCCACACCGCGCATCCTGGCGGCGCCCCAGCCGCGCAGGGGCACGGACGGTCAGGAGGTGGAGATCGCGACCATGGCCGCCGACCCGGACGGAACGTACGGCGCGTGGCTCGCCGAGCTCGGACTCTCGGAGGCGATCGAGCGGGGCATCCTCGCTGGGTTCGAGATCGACGTCCTGGAGATCCGCGACCCCTCCCCCGTCCTCGGGGAATCAGAGGAGGCGCAACGGGGCCGGCGCCTGGCGCTGCTGCAGACCGCACTCTTGGAGCACGCGGCGGCGTACAACCTGCGTACGGTGATGACGTTCCACCAGAAGGTGGAAGAGGCTGCGGCGTTCGCGGAGAAGCTGCCGGAGACCGCAGCGGAGCTGTACGCCAACGACGCTTCGGATGAGGATCTGGCGAAAGCGGAGGAGCTGCCGGAGTCGTCGATCGACGCGGCGTTCTACGAGTTGGAGGCCGGCCGCCACGTCCCGCCGGACCGGGTGTGGTCGGCTTGGCTGTGCGGCGACCACCTCGTCACCGAACGGCGCGAGGTGCTGCATCAGTTCGCCAATGGCATCGACGCGACCGGCCGTCGGGTGCACCGGGCGTTCCTCGCCAGCTGTCGCGTGCTCGGAGAAGGCGTCGACATCACCGGCGAGCGCGGAGTCGAGGCCGTCTGCTTTGCCGACACCCGCGGCTCCCAGGTCGAGATCGTGCAGAACATCGGCCGCGCGCTCCGACTCAACAAGGACGGCTCCACCAAGGTCGCGCGGATCATCGTGCCCGTCTTCCTCGAGCCCGGCGAGGACCCGACCGACATGGTCGCCTCCGCCTCATTCCGCCCCCTCGTCGCCGTTCTCCAGGGTCTGCGCAGCCACGATGAGCGACTCGTCGAGCAGCTCGCCTCCCGTGCGCTCACCAGCGGCAAGCGCAAGGTCTACGTGAAGCGCGACGAAAAGGGGCGGATCATCGGAGCCGGCGGGGAGAGTGACGGCGGGGACCAGGCGCAGGACGGCACCGATGCCTCCGCCGAGTCAGCCCTGCTCCACTTCTCCAGCCCGCGCGACGCGGCGACTATCGCGGCCTTCCTGCGCACCCGGGTCTACCGGCCGGAGTCCCTGGTGTGGCTGGAGGGTTACCAGGGCCTGCTGCGGTGGCGGGCGGAGAACCAGATCACCGGCGTCTACGCCGTGCCCTACGACGTCGAGGTCGAGGTGGGGACGACGAAGGCGTTTCCGCTCGGACGATGGGTCCATCAGCAGCGGAAGGCGCTGCGGGCCGGGGAGCTGGAGGAGCGGCGCAAGACGCTGCTGGACGCTCCGGAAGCCGGGATGGTCTGGGAGCCGGGCGAGGAAGCCTGGGAGGCCAAGCTGGCAGTCCTGCGCTCGTATTGGCGGGCGACCGGGCACCTCGCGCCGCGCCAGGACGCGGTGTGGGGCGAGGGCGAGGCGATGGTGCCCATCGGGCAGCACATGACCAACCTCCGCCGCAAGGGCGGGCTCGGGAAGGACCCGAAGCGCGCTGCGGAGCGGGCAAAGCAGCTGGCGGCGATCGACCCGGACTGGAACTGCCCGTGGTCGCTGAACTGGCAGCGCCACTACCGGGTGCTCGCCGACCTGGTCGACGCCGACGGCAGCCTGCCCGAGATCCAGCCCGGGGTGCTGTTCGAGGGCGATGACATCGGACGGTGGCTTCAGCGGCAGAAGAATCCAGGCACCTGGGCGCAGCTCCTGCCCGAGCAGCAGGAGCGGTTGGCGAAGCTGGGCGTGCAGCCCGCTCAGGCCCCGGCAGCCACGCGCACGACGAAGTCCTCGAGCAAGGCGGAACAGGCGTTCCGGCGCGGCCTGACGGCCCTTACGCAGTGGGCCGAGCGGGAAGGCGCGGACCGGCCGGTGCCAAGGGGCCACAGCGAAAAGATCACGATCAACGGCGAGACGGTGGTGGTGAAGCTGGGCATATGGATTTCGAACACGCGCGCTAGGCGAGACAAGCTCACCCAGAGACAGCAGGAGGCGCTGCGGAAGCTGGGCGTGGGCTGGGCATGATGGCCCGTGCGTGAGGAGTGCACGGGCCCAGCACGTTTTTCCCTCACGGCCTGCCCGCGCTGCCGACTATCAGTCGGCGACTGGAACGTTTTCATCCTGAGTATGTGCAAGTCAGCAGGGTATGGACAGCTTGGACAGCTGTGCCGATGCGGCGGGTGGGACAGTGGGCTCGCCGCAGTGGCTGCCGCGTCTTGAGTTGAGTGAAGGCGTGTTCGCTGGGGGCGCGGAGTCGGGCGTGGTCGCGGTTGAACTGCTGGTACTGCTGTGGTTGTTCGCTGTGGTGGTAGTACGGCGTGCGGAAAGTGGCGCCGGTGCCCTGGTGGGCGCGGTCCGCCAGCGCGAGGATCCGCCGGGTGAGGCAGGCTTGGACGATGCCGTGAGCACGGGCCGCGGTCAGGTCGTGCGTGCGGCCCGGTGTCGCGCGCGAGAACCACAGAGGGATGCCGTCCGCACGCGCGACCACCTGGACGTTCATGCCGTGCTTCCGGTGTTTTTGGGAGTGGTGCGGCTCGTCCGCGGCGATGCGGTCGATGGGGATGAGCGTGCCGTCGACGATGACGAAGTCTCCTTCGCCCAGGCCGATGGGGGCCTCCTGTAGGCCGGGCGCCCGGGAGGTCAGGACCTCGAGGGTCTCGTCCACGTACCGCCAGGCGGTTGCGGTGGAGGTCCCGAATCCCGCCTCGAGCCGGGGCAGCGTCTCGTTCTTGCGCGGGTGCGCCAGCGCCGGCAGAGCCTGGTGGAAACAGCCCGGCTTGCGCCACCGCGTGCCGCGTTCACACCGTCGGGCATGGATCAGCCATGAGACATGCCCGACGAGCTCGTGCGGGATGTCGAGCGTGGCTCGATACGGTACCGAGCGAGGCTCCTGGGACGAAGCGTGGTGCGTGGAGAACACCACCGCAACGACCAGGAGCCTCGCCTCGTCACACCACCCCGCTGACCTGCCCCATCGCCCCTGCAGGACAGGATGGGGACGGTTCACTGAGTGGAGGTTCGTGTCAGGAAGTGTCGTGGACGTGTCCGGTGCCAGGGACGCCGTGCAACGCCTGCCGGCGCTCGGCCACATCCGGACCGGCATGGTCGCGGTCCGGTCGCACTCGCCGGCCGGAGCGACACGGCTGCACGGCTACCGCGCCGCGCTGATCGTGGCTGCGGCGGACGACGTCGAGGTACTGGGTGGTCCAGTCGATGAGGTGGCCGGTGTAACCGCCGTCGACCCAGGCGGCTTTCCCGGACGCGCAGGACCCGTCCAGGTGCCAGGCTCTGCGCGAGCCTACGGCAACGACAGCTGGGCGGGGGCGGCGCGCTGAGCAATGTCCACCTGCTTGGCGGACAGTTGCCCGGACTCGGTGATCCCGCGCTGCAGGTCGGTGACGGTTCCGGTTGCCGAGAGCTGGGAGCAGTGGCCGCGTCGCATCCCACGAGGGGCCGGGCGGTCCGGCCGCCCGGCCCCTCGTTGTCAGGCGATTAGTTGCGGAAGTCCTCGTGGGTGATGTACGTACCGGTCGGAGGGGTGACCGTGGTGCGGTTGAGCCCGCTCTCCCAGACGACAGGGGCGTTGTTGCTCTTGATGATGTACTTGTACTCCACGGGGGCGTTTGCCGGGAGGACGACGGTGGCCGACCAGGTCGGGTAGGCAGCCGAGGAGAGCGGCACCGCCTTGTCCGGGTTCCACGAGCCGAGTTCCGGTCGGTCGCCGGTGACGTAGACCTGCTGGCCCCACTGGGTGTACGTGGTGACGTTGAACGTCGCCACGACGGAGTTCTCAGCCGCTCGTGCGGACGGTACGGCCGAGGCCTGCGGGGTTATGAGCAGCCCGAGGAGCAGGGCGCACACGGCTGCCAGTCCCAGGCGCAGGCGATCTTGCGGACGGCTGCGGTTCATGAGGAATGTCCTTCCGTATGACGACGGGACGGTCTGCCAGGGCCCTGACGAACGCCATCCTCATGATCCCCGCACACATTGCGCAAACCTCTGAAAGAGTTTTCAGACGTAGTGGAACGCTCAAGCATATGAGCTGTTCATATGGCTGTTTCTGGGATGCAAGTTTTGCAGAACCCTTGTGTGGACGTCGCCGCTGCATATCCGTCGTCGCACTTCCCCTGCAGTGCCATTCAATGACGAATCAGCCAGTCGGAGTAAGGAGATGCTCCCCTCGCCGGCTGCTGTCCGGTGCACCGCACACGTCCTGATCCCGACGCGACAGAGGTCGGCCACCCGGCTCGGTCCCGGTTGAAGGCAGGGCTGGGCGGTCTCACTGCCCGCTCCCGACTCACCGTTGCACAAGGTCGTCGCGACATCGCTGCCCAGGACCTACGACCGGTCCCCCGACACCAATCCGTGGAACGGCAACCCCGCCGAGGGCAGAGCTGCGAAATCCCTCCTCCTGGCTTTGGCGGCATGATGGTGGGCCCGGTAGACGGTGGAGTCTACGTCACTGAGGGTGACAGCGATGCGCCCATGGCCCGGACTATGGACGGGGGCGGTGAGCTCACCGTGGCCAAAGCTCGCGTCGGCCGCCCTGTCGAACAAGCTGATCTTATTGGCGTTGTGGTGCGCGGGATCGCCCCGAATTCCCCGCGACAGTAGTGACTGTGGGCGCGGGAGAGCGCCTCGGCGACGCCGTCGGCGAGGGTGTCGAGGCACCCGGCGTCCTTGCGTTCGACGACCTCGGCGCCGGTCAGGGCGAGGGCGGCGGCGCAGACGGCCGCGTTCGAGGTGGCAGGCGCCGATCCCGGCCGGGTCGCGGACCGCCTCGACGGCGCGGGAGCGGCCCAGGGAGGTCCACCCGGCGGCCGGATTGATGACCGCGGCGTGCACCACTGTGCGGCCGGCCTGGATCGCGGCGGGCTCCACCGTCACGCTCAGGCGCATCCGGGCAACGCACGCGCCATGCCCGGTGCCCTGGCACACGAAGTACCCGAGGGTCGTCTCCGGCCCGCAGACCGGGTGGGACGGGCGACCGCGGTGGAGCAGCGGTTCCTGGAGGGCTTCAAGGCGTCCACGGCCCGCAGCGGGTCGGCTTTCGCGGCCGAGTCCAGCAGCATCGACGCGGAGCAGCGGGTGAGCGTGCGGGAGGCGCCGCAAGAGCTTGAACAGCAGGAGCGGGGCCGCGCCGCGTGAGCGAGCAGGAACCTCATCACCCGGCCGATGTCACGTTCCCGCCGCACGCCGCGTGACGAAGAGTAATTGTCAAAAGCTGTGGATCCAGCTGTTCACACCGTCTCGCGGTTCAGGCGGATGAGTCCTTCGATGGAGTCCAGACGGGCGTGCAGGTCGGGGTCCGGGGTCGGTGTGGTGGTGAGCAACAGCACTTGGGCCGCCGGGTGTTCCGGGGCGTAGAGGTCCTCCTCATCGTCGTCGCCGGGGATCGGGTTGGGCTGGATCTCGATCCGCCCGTCGGCGATGCCGGCGAGGTGGTAGACGCCCCGGTAGTCGCTGTCGCGTTCGGTGAAAACCAGCCCGAGGCGGTCACTGACGAACCGGACCAGCTCGCCGGCGGTGCGGGTACTGGTGCCGTAGGTGTGGTGGCCGGTCATGGTGCACCAGACCCTATGCCGCAGCGGTGGCGGGGCGCTCGGCCGGCTGGCCGCGTTCGAAGCGGGCTCCGGCACGGACGAGGGCGAGGGGGCGGGGTGCGTTCACGGCCCGCCACCGGGCCTGGGCGGACTCGACGAGCTTGAAGACCATCGCCAGGGCAGCGGCGCGGGAGCCGGCGCCGCGGGTGACCTTGGTGCGCAGGCGGACGGTGGCGAACGTGGACTCGATCGGGTTGGTCGTCCGCAGGTGGATCCAGTGCTCGGCGGGGAAGTCGTGGAACGCCGACAGCCCGGCCTCGTCCCCGGTGATCTTCTTGACGGCCTTGGGGAACTTCGCACCGCAGAGCTGGGCGAACGCAGTGATCGCCTTGACCGCAAGGTCGCGGTCCTCGGCGTTGTGGATGTCCTGAAGCGCCTTGCGGGCGCCGGGCCGGACCGATTTCGGCGGAGCGCTGAGCACATTGGCGGTTCTGTGCACCCAGCACCTTTGAGGCCGGGAGGCGGGGAAGACCTCGGCCAGGGCCTTCCAGAAGCCAAAAGCCCCGTCGCCGGCCGCCAGGACAGGGGCGCGCATCCCTCGGCGGGCGCAGTCACGCAGCAGGTCCGCCCAGGACTCGCCCGGCTCGCGGTAGCCGTCCCCGAGCGCGACCAGTTCCCTGCTGCCGTCGGCGCGCACGCCGACGAGCACGAGGACGCAGGCTTCGGCCCCTTCCAGGCGGACGTTGAGGTGGATGCCGTCGGCCCGTCGGCATCGCACCCGTGCAGAGGTAGAGGACGTCCGCGCCGGCGCCGACCGCTGTGTCCGCCACCCCGGCGGGGACCACCGGCAGCGGCTGCGGCCGGGATGGGCTGTCGCTTCGAGCGCGCCCCTTCGCCGCATGGCCGGAAAGCATCACCCCGGTGCTCGCTCCTGTGCCGTGCAGGTCTCCACTCGGCACGCTGCGCCTCGTGGCTCAGCAGGGCGGCACAACACCGGGGGAGAGCACGCGCATCCTGGTCACCGTTGAAGGAACCGGTAACGGCACGGACGAGGACGGCATTCACGATCTCGGACGCCGGCTGGACGAGAAGCCAGAGTCGCGGGGACGGATGCGGCAGGAGGCCGCCGCGCCACTTCCGGCGGGGGCGACGGGGGCCATGAGTGATGCCTTACTCGCGCTGGTGGAGCCGGGCGGCACCGCCGCGGTGTTCGCCGCCGTGGTCGCGTGGGTGCAGACCCGGCGCGGTCAGCACACCGTGACCATCAGCCGCCCGGACGGCACGCGGATCACTGTGTCCACGCCCCAGGTGAAGGGACAGACCGTCGAGAGGACAGCCCAACCGGTGCAGGAGCTCGCGGCCTCACCGGACCCCCGGTCATCGGCGGAGGTGAGCGAGGGACCGGCGGACGGAGCGTGACCGCGGACCCCGGCGTCACCGGACTGGCGGCGGCGGGCGCCTGCGCCGTCCTGATCGGCAGTGACAGCCACGTCGCCGGATCGGAGCTGCCCGCTCCGCCGGCCGTGGCCACGACGCCGAACGACCTCGAAGCGGCATTGCGCAACACCTGCGGCATCGACCCGGGACGCATCCACCGGGTACCGGGCGGTGCCTCCTCCGCCGAGGTGACCGCGGCGGTGGAACGGGTGGTGGAGGAGGCCGCCGGTGGGGTGCTGCTCCACTACCTCGGGCACGGCCTGCCGGGCCCTGGAGGCGAGCTCTACCTCGCCACGAGGGCGAGCACCTCACCGGACCGAAGAGCCGACGCCGTCACTGGCTTCGGCTCTGCGGGTGCCGATGACTGAGGTCGAACTTGTGATGCCGTCTTCGGTGATCAAGAGCTGATGGTCAGTCCTGTCCCGGTGAGGCAGCCGTCCAGGAGGTGGCCGCGGTACCGGATGTGGCGGAGACCGCGTCGGATGGTCTGGACGAGGTGTCCGGGGGTGCTGAAGGCGACGTCGGAGAGCCGGCCGCGCCGCAGGAGTGCCCAGATCCCTTCGACGGGGTTGAGGCCGGGTGCGTAGGGCGGCAGGTAGTAGATGGTCGGCCAGTCCCGGGCTGCCACCCATTCCCGCAGGTCGGCGGCCTCGTGGACGTTGAGATTGTCCCAGACCAGGACGATCGGGCCGCCGGGTTGCCGGTGGGCGGCGGTCAGCAGGGCGCGGTAGTCGCGCCAGAAGAAGCTCTTGCGTCCGTCGCGCTGCCCGTCGTCCCGGCGGGGCCGGTAGACCAGCCTCGAGCGGTGACCGGGTTCGTAGCAGATCGACGCTGCGATGGAGATGCGTCTGCGGGAGCGGCCGCAAACCCGCACCACCGGGGTCCGGCCGCGCTGTGACCAGATCTTCGCCTGCGGCGGCGTCATGGGGAAGCCTGCATCGTCCTCGAAGACGAGCCGGGCTCCACGGACCGCCGCGAATCCTCCGCGCAGGGCCAGGTCTCCTTCACCCAGCCGGCCACGGCCCCGTCGTTGCGTTCCAGGGCCCGGCGGGCGGGGACCTGGCAGGACCAGCCGTTGCGGGTCAGGAGCTTGCGCACGCCCTGGATCGTGTAGGTCAGGTGGAAGCGCCGGCCGATCACGGCCTCGACCCGCGCCAGTGTCCAGCGCTGGTCCTGCCAGCCGTGCGCGGCCGGCCCCTTGGCCAGCTCCGCCTCCAGTTGCTCGAACTGCTTCTCGCTCAGTCTCGGCAACGACGCCGCTCCCTGCGACCGCAGAGCACACGGCCCGTCCTCCTCCCACGCCTGCCACGCCTGCCGCCACCGCTGCACCGACCGGACGCTGACGCGCAGATCCCTGACGATCACAGAACTCGCCTCGCCCCGGGCGAACCGCTCGGCCGCTCGGAGCCGTAACCCCTCCCGGAACTGCTGCCGTTCGGCGGTCAGCCCGCCCCCTTGTGGATACCGCATGTCCCGGTGACACCGCAGGGGACTGCCTCCCGGCAGCCCCCACGACACCACGAGTTCAACCTCAGTGGGTCCGGGCCGGGAAGTCCGTCTGGGCGGCGAAAACCCGCACCGCCGGCGCCGCAGCGTGAACGGGATGGGCGATACGCGCATGGAGCCGACGTACGAGGAGCGCGGTCGGCTCATCGGGCTCGGGCGAGGACGCGTTGCGGTTCACCCGTCGCGCGCATGAGCGCGGCAACCGTCTGCCGCGGTGACCCTTCCGGTCCGGTCTCCACGGCGTCACCGCATGCAACGCGATGCGCTGTGCGCATCAAGGGCGGGGGATGTGGCGCCAGTAGCCGGAGGCGGAGATGCGGTCGCGGGAAACACCGCGGTCGTGCAGGAGGTGGCCGCGGATCTCCCGGACCGCGTGAGCCTCGCCGTGGACGAAGGCGTGCAGGCCCCGCGCGGGCAGGTGGAGGTGGCGGACGGCGTCGGTGAGGAGTGTGCCCGCGCGGTGGGCGCCTCGGTGGAGCCAGATGATGTCGGCCCCCTCGGGGGCGTCGATGGGCTGCTCCTCGCGGGCGCTGTCCACTTCCAGCAGGACCGTGGCCCCTACGCCTTGTGGCAGGCATTCCGAGGCGGCGGCGACGGCGGACAAGGAGGTGTCGTCTCCCACCAGGAGGTGATGGGTCGCGCTGGAACCGGGGCGGTAGGTTCCGCGGGGCTGGAGATAGAAGACCGTGTCGCCGGGCCGGACACGGCGGACCCAGTCGGTCGCCGGGCCGCCCCGGTCGTGCAGGGCGAAGTCGAGAGTGATCTCGGCGGTGCGCGGGTTCTTGTGGCGGATCGTGTAGGAACGCATGCGGGGCCAGAACTCGCCGGGCAGTGTCGCTTTGACGTGACCGAGGTCGAAGGGCTCGGGATAGCTGACGCTCTCCGGGGCGAGGAGCAGGCGGACGTACGCGTCGGTGTCGGCGTACGGACCGGTGCGGACGTCCTCAGGAGTGTCGGTGCGCAGGACCACGCGTCGCCTTCGGGGGGTCAGCCGCCGCACCTGGGCCACGCGGGCGGACCGCACCGGCGCGAGCGGTGGTGACGCGGATCGTGGAGGTGAGGAGGGCATGGGGTTCTCCGGCATCAGCGGGTCAGGATCGTGCTCGGCATGCGCAGTGCCCGGGTGAGGCGTGGCGCGGCGTCGGCAGTCACCAGCAGCCCGACCAGACCGGTGACCTGGCCGGGGGCATGGTCGATGAAGACGTCCTCGATGTTGACGCCCGCTGCTCCCACGTCCGTGAAGACTCGGGCCAGCTCGCCCGGCTGGTCTCCGACGAGGACGGAAACGGTGACGTAGCTTCCCTGGAGGGCGTCGCGTTTGTGCGGGATACGGCTGTGGCCGGCGCAGCCACGGGCGAGGAGGGCGGTGAGAACCTCGGCGGCTTCTGCGTCGACGACCTTGCTGCCGCCGGTGAAAGCCTCGGCGGCTTCTGCGTCGACGACCTTGCTGCCGCCGGTGAAAGCCTCGGCGGCTTCTGCGTCGACGACCTTGCTGCCGCCGGTGAGACCTCGGAGCGCGAGGATCGCGCGGTCGAGGTCGTCGGCCAGGTCGTCCAGGATGTCGGCGACTGTGCCTGCGTTGGCGGACAGGATGTCGAGCCACAGCGCGGGGTCGCCGGCGGCGATGCGTGTCACGTCACGCAGTCCCTGGCCCGCCATGCTCACCTCGCGGTCGGCGGCGTGCTCCAGGCGGGCCGCCATCAGGCTGGCGACCAGGTGTGGAGCATGGGAGACAAGGGCGACGGCCCGGTCGTGCCCCTCCGGGTCCATGACGAGCGGAACCCCGCCGCACAGGCCCACCAGGGCACGTACGGTGTCCCAGGTGCTCTGGGAAGTGTCGGTGGCGGGCACCAGTGCCCACACCCTGCCCTCGAAGAGGTCCGGGCGTGCCGCGAGCGGGCCGGAGCGCTCACCGCCCGCCATCGGGTGGCCGCCGAGGTAGGTCCGGGTATCGCAGCCCAGACGTTCGATCGCTTCGAAAGCTTGCGCCTTCACGCTGCCGACATCGGTGTACGCCCTGGCCAGGCCTCGTAGCTGAGCGTTCTTCAGTGTAGGGGCGATGTCCGCGGGCGGCACGGCCAGAACGGCAAGGTCGACCGGACCGGGGGGCTGGGCGGCGAGCCCGGCGCCGAGCGCCGCTGCGGTCAGGGCCGCCATCGGTTCCCGGTCGGTGAGATAGACCGTGACGCCTCCGGCCGACAGGGACTGGGCGATCGACGTGCCGATCAGTCCCGCGCCGATCACAGCGACGGTGCGCAGCATCCTGGTGCCCCATCCTCATCTTCTCGGTGAAACGCCGGAGCGGGCCGTTGGTCAAGCGCTCTCGGTGTCGGCCTGGGTCTCGGAACGGGTCTTCAGGTCGTGCGCGAAGAGTTCCCAGATCTCTGCGTAGCCTTGGACGAGCTCCGACATCTGGACCTTGCAGTGCGCCGGGACGCTCTCGACGATGCGCTGCCGGTCGCGGGCCACCAGGGCAGCTGCCTCGAGCATCCGGAGCGTGTGCCGGCCCACCTCGTTGAACCGCAGGGACGGGTCACGGCGCAGGGTGTCGAACAGGGAGACCAGTTCGGCTGCCGAGCGGGTCTTGGCCGGACGTGGGATCGTGGGAGGGCGGTGGGCGGCCGGGTGGGCCGGCGAGGCGGCCTTCAGGTGGCCCCGCTGACGGGCCGGCACCGGGTCCTCGCCGCGCATCACCCTGTCGCGTACGTCGGCGACGGTCGCGGGCGAGATGCCTGCCTGTCGTGCGATCGTGCGCAGGGAGGCGGTGGGATTCTCCTTGATGAGACGGCTCGCGAGTTCCCGGCCGTAGGTGGAGTCGACGGGACGGGCACGTCCGTCGAGTCCGATCCGGCGGGCGCCGTTGAGGAAGGTCCCGCAGGAGTTGCGGCGGATCTCGGCGATCTTCCGGGCGGACAGGCCCGCGACAGCCGCCACCGCGCGGTCGGACCACTCCGGGTGGGAGGCGAAGATCCTCTCCGCCGCTCCGACGCGGTCCTCCAGACACAGGGGGCGTCCGTGGGAGACGTTCAGGACGATCGCGAGGAGGTCCGCGTCGGTGGAGTCGCCGTCGAAGTAGCGGACGTGGATGAAGTCCTGCCCGCGGGAGCGGGCTGCCGCAAGGCGGTGCAGGCCGTCGACGACGCGCATCGTGGGGCGGTGCACGAGGATCGGCGGAAGCTCGGACTCCGTGTCAGCGAGCGTGCGGGCGTACTCCTGGTCGACGCCGCCGGCCCGCGGCGACGAGGAAACGCACAGATCCTGAATACGGACGAGCTCGACGGGAACTTCATTCAGGCCTTTGTCGCGCAGCGCGAGCAAGTAGTCAGAACTACTGCACGTCAACGGCCTTTCGATCGGTTCAACAGTCACTGCGACGAGACCGTCGTGCTGTGGGACCTGTCCGACGTGGCCCATCCCGCCGAGAGCCTGACACTGCGCGGCCACGAGTGGACGGTGGACGACACCGCCTTCGCACCGGACGGCCGGACCCTCACCTCGGTGGACTTTCGGACAGCAATGCGCTGGGACCTCGGGACCCGGGCCCGGCCCGACGTCGTCGTCGCCGTTGACGGCGGCCGGAGCGGCGCGATGGCCTTCACCCCGGACAACCGGTTCCTGGCCATCGGCGGCTACGACGAGCGGGTCACGCTGTGGGACATGAACGACCCGCGGCGTCCCCGGCGCGGTGCCGTCATGCCCACCGGTGCCTTCGTCTGGGACCTCGACATCAGCGCCGACGGAACGCTCCTGGTCAGCGGCGACGCCAGAGGCAGGATCGTGTTCTGGGACATCACCGACCGGTCCCGGCCGCGCCGGACCGCCACACTGACCCGGCCTACGTCGCAGCAGACTCTGAAGGTGGGCATCTCCCCTGCAGGGACGGCCCTGTCCGCCCACATCGACGGCCACTCGGTGATCTCGTTTTGAGGCTATGCGGTGAGTCCGGTGGGCAGGGCGGTGTCGTCGGTTTCTGACTCGATCGGGTGGAGCCGGGCCTTGGCGAGGAGCTCGCGGCCCATGTAGCGGCGGGCCTCGGTCCACTCGTCGTTCTGCTCGGCCAGGACCGCGCCGACCAGACGGATGACGGCGGTGCGGTCGGGGAAGATGCCGACCACGTCGGTGCGACGCCGGATCTCCTTGTTGAGCCGTTCCTGTGGGTTGTTCGACCAGATCTGCCGCCAGATCTCACGCGGGAAGGCAGTGAAGGCCAGCAGGTCGTGCTGGGCGGCGTCCAAGTGGGCTGCTGCCTTGGGGAACTTGGCCTCCAAAGCGTCCAGGACGTGGGTCATCTGGGCCTTCACGGCGTCGGTGTCGGGCTGTTCGAAGACGGTCCGTAGCAGCGTGGCCACCCAGGGCTGGGCCGACTTCGGCACCTGGCTCAGCAAATTTCTCGCGTAGTGGGTGCGACAGCGCTGCCAGGACGCGCCGGGCAGCACCGCGCCGATCGCGTCCACCAGGCCGGCGTGCGCGTCGGAGACGACGAGCTGGACGCCGGACAGGCCGCGGGCGATCAGGGAACGCAGGAAGGCGAGCCGGCCGGCGCCGTCCTCGGCCGTG
Source organism: Streptomyces sp. 12E (assembly GCF_055633275.1). NCBI lineage: Bacteria > Bacillati > Actinomycetota > Actinomycetes > Kitasatosporales > Streptomycetaceae > Streptomyces > Streptomyces sp. 12E. The sequence continues at coordinate 14,511 of NZ_JBVNCJ010000002.1, forward strand.
GCCACGTCCAGGCCGAGGATCTCGCGGTGGCCGTCGGCGTTGACGCCGACCGCGATCAGCGCGTGCACGTTGATGATGCGGCCGCCCTCGCGGACCTTCTGAGTGAGTGCGTCGACCCAGACGAACGAGTACGGGCCGGCGTCCAGGGGCCGGTTGCGGAAGGCGGCGACCTGCTCGTCCAGGTGCTTGGCCATCGCGCTGACCTGGGACTTCGACAGCTGGGCGACACCCAGGGACTCGGCGGGCTTCTCCACTTGGCGGGTGGAGACACCAAGGAGGTAGGCGGTGGCGACCACCGAGATGAGGGCCTGTTCGGCCCGGCGTCGGCGTTCCAGGAGCCAGTGCGGGAAGTAGCTGCCCTGCCTCAGCTCGGGAACGGCCAGCTCGACGGTCCCGGCGCGGGTGTCCCACTCCCGCGGGCGATAACCGTTGCGGTGGTTGACCCTTTCGTCGCTGACCTGCCCGTACTCGGCGTTGCAGAGGGCGTCGGCCTCCGCGGACATGAGGGCATCGGCGAACGTTTTGATCATCGCGCGCAGCAGGTCGGGACTCGCCGCGGCGAGGTTCTCCTCGGCGAGGGCGTGCAGGGGCAGACTGTCGGGTGCGGTCATCGTGCTGATCTCCTTCAAAGACTTGGTCGTCTTGAAGGATCAGCCGGTGGCCGTTCTCATATCCGGTCCCTCACTCCGATGCCGGGCCCAACGCCCGGATCAGGTGGGAACCGGTACACCACTCCTCAGGACACAACCGGATACCTGCGGCCTCTCGGGGATCTCCACCCGTACCTTTTCGTCGTGCCAGGCCCGTTCGGCGACCGCAGCGAATAGCTCGGCATGCTGGCGTGGTGGCACGTCCTGCCACCATGCCCGTGCCACCTCCACCGCCCGACCGGCCGGCTCCTCCCGCTTCGCGGCCTTCAGCTCGCGCTGCCGCCGCCATGCCTGCTCCAAGAACCGCTGCTCCTGTGCCTGGGCGCGGCGGGTCTCTTCGTCTTCGGGATCCGGCACGAGCTGACTCCTGCGGCGCCGCTGGAGTTGCTGCCTGCGTTGGAGCTCTTGCTGCTGGCGTGTGGCGCGGCGGTCCGCGGCCTCCCGGCGGGCTCTGGATGCATCCAGTTGGCCTGGCCGACACAGGTCTGTCTCACAGGCTCGCGCGACACCTACCGCAACCCTGCATCAAGCTGACTGGCCCGTGCATCAACATGACATCGCTTCCTCTGGAGTGAGTGCCCGGCGGCTGACAGAGTTTCCTCCAGAGGAACTCAAGGGGGAAACATGAGCAGGGAATTTCACAGTGCCGTTTCGAAGTCTGTTCGCGTAGGCGCGACGGTTGTCGCGGCACTGCTGATTTCCGGGTCTTCGATGTTGGCCGGAAATGCCTTCGCGGCAGATGATGAGCCGGCCGCACCGTCCGCCACGCTTTCCGGGCAGGGCATTCCCGGTCTTGTCGAGCATCTTGTCGCCGAAGTCTCCGAAATTCCGGATCCCGTTGTCCGCACACCCGGCCCGGTCAACGGCTGGCAGTAGGCCGACCCGTCAACTCTTCGGACTCTGTGAGGGCTTGTGGAGAAGAACAACGCGGCGGGGTTCAAGCCGCGAGATCTGAACGAGGTCCCGTCCGTGGACGCGCTCCTCGTGGAACTGGGGACAGGTCCTTTCATCCGGGACACCCTGGCGGCTCCGGTCGGCCGGAACGACTCCTGGACCGGCGTCACCACCAGCGGGCGGAAGGTCTTCGTCAAGCACCTGATAGGGCCGGTCCCCGACGTCCGGGACCGTATGCGCCGGCTGCTGTCGTTCGAGCGTTTCGCCGAAGGGCTGCCGACGGCGGCGTTGCGTGGCCCGGCATTCCTCGGCGCCGACGAGGAGGCCGCTCTGGTGGTCTACGACTACGTCGAGGGCGCACGCAGCGGTGCGGAGTTGATGATCGATGAGACATTCGGTCCGGAACTCGCCGAGAGAATCGGCAGGGCGATCGGGCTGCTGCACGGGGCGTCAGCACCGGATTCCATTGAATTCGACGCTTCGCTGCCGTTCCATCCGCCTTCGGGATTTCTCCGAGGGCTTCCACTGCCGGTGTTCGAGTCGCTGAGTTTCGCGGAACTCCAGGGCTGGCGGCTCATGCAGACCGACACGTCGCTGGTCGAGGCCATCGAGAAATTGCGTGTCCGGGAACGAGAGGCACCCCGGGTGCTGTCCCACTGTGATCTGCGCGTCGACCAGTTCCTGGTGACAGACGACGACTTCCTGGTGACGGACTGGGAGGAGTTCCGGCTGGCGGACCCGGCCCGTGACGTCGGCGCCTTCGCCGGCGAGTGGCTGCACCGTTCGGTCCTCGACATCGTCACCACGCGCGGCGACTCGGTGTTCGCGGACATCGAGCTGACGCACGAGGCGGTGCTCAGCCGTGGGGTGGAAAAGCTGCAACGACTCCTGCCACTGGTACGCGCCTTCTGGCACGGCTATCGGCAGGTCCGTCCTGACCTGGACGGCTCACTCGCCACCCGGGCCACGGCGTATGCCGGCTGGCATCTGCTCGACCGGCTGATGGCCGGCGCGTCCCGGACGTCCAGGCTCTCCGGCATCGAGCGGGCGGCGGCGGGCATCGGCCGGGCGGCACTCATCACCCCGGAGAGGTTCGTGACCACGCTCGGATTCGAGGGCCACTCCGAGGAAGCCACCAGCGAAGGCAGCAGCCAAGGCACCGACGAACATACCTGGGAAGGTAGAGCGGCATGAGCGAGAGACGGCCGGCCACCGTGCCGAGCGGGTTGGCGCCACGACTGCGGGACGCCCTCGACCGGGTGAGAGTCACACCGGACCGCTCCCGTGCCTGGGTGGACGACCGCCTGGTCGAAGCGGACAGCCCGCGGGAGATGCGCCGACTGCTGGCGGAAGCCCTGTACGACATCCTGCACGCCGGGCAGTTCGTGGAGAAGGGAGCCTTGTCGTTCCGCCTGCGCGACGCGGGCTTCGAAAGTGTCCTCGGCGCGGCGATTCCGCACGAGCGCAGCACGGCGCGGGCCCGGGTGCACATTCCCGCGGCCGGGGACGACGGCACGGAACCTCGCACCCTGGTCGAGCGGGACGGGGTGCGGGTGTGGGTGCCCTCCGGAAACATCCGGGAGGACGGCCCACTCGCCGCCGGCCAGGTGGTGACCCTCGACGTACCGGCGCGCCGGCCGGCGCTGTCGCCCGGGTTCTTCGTGGCGGACGGTTCGCTGCCGCGCAGTCCGCACCGTGAACTGCTGCGCGTATACGTCCACATCAAGCGTTGGGAGGACGCCGCACCGGTGTGGGCGGGGGCGCTCGGCCACCTGGAGGACCACGGGGTGGCGTATCGCTCGAAGATCCTCTCGGCCAAGGCCCTGTACCCCCGGCGAGACGCCCTGGTGGTCTACCTGGGACAGGAGATGTGGCCGCAGGTGCCCCGGCTGGCCGAGGCGCTGCGGAGCCTGCCAGGAATCGGACGGGATACCTCCGTGTTCGCCGACACGGTGGCTCCCGGCGTGGCCGTGGCCCTGGAACCCGAGGACAACCGGCCCGGGATGCCCGGTCTCAGCTTCGGCCAGCACCGGGCCACCGCTCTGGCCCAGGCCCTGCTCGACAGCGCGGCCGACGGAACGCCCCTGGAAGCGACCGTCGTCGCCCGCTTCACCGAGGCAGGAATCGACCCCGCCCGTCCGGCGCGCAACAGCGCCTCCCCTGAGTTTCCGGCGGTGCTGGAAAGCCCGCAGGACCCTGGCCTTGTGTCTGCCTGAAGTGAAATTTCAGGCGCCGTGAGGCCGTCACGCCGGAATTCCGGCACCGAGGAACGCATCACGACAACAAGGAGAACTCGATGGACAAGTCCATGGCGATCATGGAGCTCGTCTCGAACTACGACGCCTACGCGGATGTCGACGAGCTGAACGTCTCGGCGGCTGCCGACGCCCCGGCGACCAGCCCGGTGTGCGCCATCGGCGCCAGCTCCAAATTGTGCGCCTCCGCCGTCAGCGCCGTCAGCGCCATCACCTACGACAAGGGCTGCTGACCGGTCGCTCCTCCAGTCTGCCGGCATCAGGCCGGTAGTGACTGTCGGCCGATGAGCCGGCAGTGACCGCATGGAGAGGGAGTCCCCATGGAGAAGACCACCGCGATCATGGAGCTGATGGCCGGCTACGAGGCCTACAGCGATGTTCGTGAGCTGAATGCGACGGCCGCCGCCGAGGCGCCCGCCACCTCGCCCGCCTGCATCGCCAGCGCCACCGCCAGCTTCGTCGCCAGCCAGTTCTCGGCACGGACGATCGACGGCGGCTGCTGAACCGAGGAGCTCTCCACTTTCCGCACCGACGGCGTCCGCATTCCCGCAGCGCCGGCGAACAGAGAACAACCACGAAGGAGAAACCTGATGGACAAGTCCATGGCGATCATGGAGCTCGTCTCGAACTACGACGCCTACGCGGATGTCGACGAGCTGAACATCTCGGCGGCTGCCGACGCCCCGGCGACCACCCCGGTGTGCGCCGCCAGCGTCGCCAGCTCCAGCTGGTGCGCCGCCTCTGCGAGCGCCGTCAGCGGCGCCACCTACGAGCTGACCTGCTGACCGGTCGCTCCTCCAGTCTGCCGGCACCAGGCCGGTAGTGACTGTCGGCCGATGAGCCGGCAGTGACCGCATGGAGAGGGAGTCCCCATGGAGAAGACCACCGCGATCATGGAGCTGATGGCCGGCTACGAGGCCTACAGCGATGTTCGTGAGCTGAATGCGACGGCCGCCGCCGAGGCGCCCGCCACCTCGCCCGCCTGCATCGCCAGCGCCACCGCCAGCTTCGTCGCCAGCCAGTTCTCGGCACGGACGATCGACGGCGGCTGCTGATTGTGGCGTGCCGGCCGACCGGCCGCAGAACGTCTTCCGTTCACCGCGGCCGGTCGCCCGGCGGTCTTCCCCTCCCCCTCCCCTGCGATCGATCAACCCCGTTCACCCGCACACCAGATGGGAACCGACCGATGGCACATCAATCGGACCCCGGAGATCTGCTGAAGATGGCGGACCTCCTGACACCCGCCGCGATCCGTGCCGCGGCCACCCTCCGCGTGGCGGACCATCTCGGCGCCGGCACGAGCGATGTGGCGAAGCTGGCGGAACTCACCGGCACCCGCCCGGACCTGCTGGAGCTGCTGCTGCGTCACCTTCGGTCGCAGGGGGTGCTGACGTGCGGCGACGACGGAACGTACAGCGTCACCGAACTCGGCGAGAGGTTGCGCGAGGACCATCCGGAGAGCTTGCGGGGCCACCTGGCCATGGACGGCTTGTACGGACGGACTCACCTCGCGCTGGTGAACCTCCTGCACACGGTGCGCACCGGGGAACCGGCCCACGAGACGGTCTTCGGACGCGGCTACTGGGAGACCGTCAACGAGGACCCCGACTTCGTCGAGGCGTTGGAGCAGAGCGAGACTGGCACGCAGCTCGGCTGGGGCGCCGAGCTGATTCTCGACAGCTACGACTGGAGTCGCGTCGGCCGGGTCGTCGACGTGGGCGGCCACAGCGGCGCGATCCTGATGGAGTTGCTGCGTCGGCAGCCCCACTTGAACGGCACGCTGGTCGATCTGAAGAACGTCGCCGAGGTCGCCGGACGCAGGTTCGCAGCCGCGGGGCTCGCGGACCGGGCCGAGGCGGTGGTGGGCAGCTTCTTCGAACCGCTGCCCGTGGGCGGCGACGTCTACCTCCTGTCGGCGATCCTCGCCGACTGGCCGGACGAGCGGGCCACGGCGATCCTGCGCCGCTGCGCCGAGGCGGCGGGACCCGACGGGAAGGTACTGCTGGCCGAGGTGAACCTGCGCGTCCCACGCGAGGTACCCGAGTCGGCGGCCCTGGAGCTGTGGCTCCGCGCCACGATGTCGGCTCCCGTCCGCAGCGTCGAACAGCTGAAGGCGCTGGGCGCCGCCGCCGGTCTCCGCCTGGTCTGGGAAGGACCGGCGACACCCGTCCGCTCGATCCTGGAGTTCTCGCCGTGCTGACCTTCGACGCCGTCGACAAGAGCTTCGGTGGCCGGCGAGTGCTCGACGCCCTCACCTTCGACGTGCGCCCCGGCGAGATCTTCGGGTTCTGCGGCGCCAACGGCGCCGGCAAGACCACCGCGATGCGGATCGCGCTCGGCGTGCTGGAAGCGGATTCCGGCTCGGTCCGCTTCAACGGCGCCGATGTCGACGCGCACTCCCGGCGGCGCTTCGGATACATGCCGGAGGAACGGGGCCTCTACGCCAAGATGACCCCCCTCGACCAGCTGGTCCACTTCGCGCGGCTGAGCAGCGTCCCCCGCCGAGAGGCCGCACGGCGGGCCGCCGAGTGGCTCGAGCGGCTGGGCGTGGTGGCCGGTCCCAGGGACGCCCTGGAGAAGCTGTCCCTCGGCAACCAGCAGAAGGTCCAGCTGATCGCCGCCCTGATCCACGAACCGACCGTACTGGTCCTCGACGAACCGTTCTCGGGACTGGACCCGGTGGCCGTGGACGCCATGGCGGAGGTGCTGCTGCAGTCCGCCCGCAGAGGAGTACCGGTCGTCTTCTCCAGCCACCAGCTGGAACTGGTGGAACGGCTGTGCGACCGGGTCGGGATCCTGCGCGGTGGGCGTCTGGTCGCCGAGGGCACCGTGGGCGAGTTGCGTCGCGCCGCCGATCCCGGCCGGCCGCGTCTTTCGGTGACGGACGTACCTCCGCGGTGGGCCGACGCCCTTCAGGGCGCCCGGGTGCTGGCCGAGGAGGCCGGCGTCATCACCCTGGAGCTGGAGTCCGACCGTGCGGCGCAGGCTGCCCTGACCGCGGCGCAGTCCGCGGGCCGGGTGAAGTCTTTCGGCCGGCCCGAGCCCGCACTGGCCGACATCTTCCGGGAGGCGGTGACATGAACCGCAACCGGCGTATGGACCTGGCGCTCATCAGGATCGTCGCGGCCCGTGAGGTCACCCGGCAGCTGCGCAGCAAGGCCTTCTGGGCCTCGGTGATCGTGACCGCCGCGATGCTGTGCCTGTCGTTCGCGCTGACCGATGTGCTCAAGGACGACGGGGAGAGCCCTTCGGCCGTGGGGGTGGTCGGTGAGGGGAGCACGGTCGCCGCGGCGCTGCGCCTCCAGGTCGCAGTCGAGCAGTACACGGACACCGGCGCCGCCCGGACGGCCCTTCGGGACGAGGCGGTCGATGCCGTGGTGCTGCCGGACGGTGGCGTACTGGTCCTGCGAAACCTGCCGACCGAGCTGGGCCGTACGATCCAGCAGGCCCAGCAGGCGGCCGATCAGGTCGACCGGCTGGAGGAGCTCGGCGCGGCGCCGGAGGAGACCGAGCGGGCGATCGCACCGCCGGCGCTCAGGGTCAGCGCCCTCGACGCGGACGCCGGCGTGGTCCAGGAACGGACGATGACCGCGGGGATCGGAGTGTTCCTGCTCTTCGTCCTGATGCTGATATCGGGGCTGGGCATCGCCCAGGGAGTCGCGGAGGAAAAGTCCAGTCGCATCGTCGAGGTGCTGCTGGCAAAGGTCCAGGCCTGGCACCTGCTCGCCGGCAAGATCGTCGGCCTGGGCGCGGCCGCGCTGGTGCAGATCGTGCTGATGATGACGGCCGTGCTGACGGCTGCCGTCGGCTTCGGAGTGCTGAAGGCCCCGCTGGACGCCGTCGGTACCGCCGCCAACCTGCTGCTGTGGTTCGTACCGGGCTACGTCCTGTTCGTGACGCTCTACGCGGTGGCAGGTGCGCTGGTCTCCCGCCAGGAGGACATCAACCACGTCATCGGGCCGGTGAACATGCTGCAGATGCTGAGCCTGGCAGGCCCGGCGCTGGCGGTGCGGCCCGCGCCGGACGGCGCGCTGCTGACCGTCGTCTCGATGACACCCGGCCTGTCCTGGGCCGCGATGCCGATGCGCATGGCGGTCACCGAGGTGCCGTGGTGGCAGTCGTTCGCGGCCTTCGCGCTGATGCTGCTGGCGATCGCCGCACTGGTGAAATTCGGTGGCCGGATATACCGCGGCGGACTGCTCAGGTACGGGGGGATCGTCAAGGTCGGAGAGGCTCTGCGCAGTGCGGCGCATTGAGAATCCCGTCCAGGAGGGGGAGTTGGAAACGATGAAGGCAACGACGAGCACGGACGCGGCGACCGCCGCGCCCTCGGTCGGGGGCACGGACGCCGAGGAGTCGCAGCAACTGCGTATCCTGCGGGAACTGACCCGTGGCAGGGCGGCGCAGACCTGCGCCGTCGCCCTGCTCGCGCTGGTCTCCGCGGTGGCCACGCTGGCCCTGCCGATGGTGGTGGGCAGGCTGCTGGCCGTCATCCAGCGCGGTGACAGCCCCACCTGGTGGGTCGTGGCGATGGTCGGGGCAGGGCTGGGTTCAGCCGCCGCCGGGGCACTGGCCGCCTATCTGCTGGGGTTAATGGGCCGGGAGCTCATACGCGGACTGCGCGTGCGCACCATGCGGCACTCCCTGGAACTGCGGCTGCAGGACAGCCGGACCGAGGGGGCCGGCAATCTGGTGGCACGGCTGACCGCGGACGCGGCCATGGTCAAGAACCTGGTCGACATCGGCCCCATCCAGTTGCCGATGGCTGGCATCACGGTGCTGGGCACGCTGGTCATCATGGGCCTGCTCGACTGGGTCCTGCTGTCGATCACAGTACTGGCCTTCCTGGTAGCCGTGGGGCTCATCGCCCTGGTCGTCAGGGGCCTACGCCGCCGGTACACGGCCGTCCAGGGTGAGATCGGGGCGCTCGCGCAGCACTTCGTCGCCGTCCTGGACTCGCTGACCATCATCAAGGCCTACCGGGCCGAAAGGGTCGTTGGCGACCGGCTCGCCGCTCGCGCCGACAAGGTGGCGCGGCTGGAGACCGGCGCGGCCCGGATGGAATCCCTGATGATCCCGATCATCAACCTCGGTCAGCAGATCGCCCTGGTCAGCGTGGTCATCGGTGGCGGCAGCCGCATGCTCGACGGCCATCTGCCGCTGGCCGACTTCATCTCCTTCCTGCTGTACCTGCTCCAGCTCACCGCACCGCTGATCATGGCGGCGTCCGGTGTGAGCGGTCTGCAGATGGGACTGGTGGCCCGCAAGCGGTTCGAAGCGCTGTTCGTCCTGCCGACGGAGACCGCGGCACGGGCCGCCACGGTATCGCCGGGGCGCGTCTCCCCGTCCCCCGAGGACGACGCCCCCACGGCCGTGCGCTTCGAGGACGTCGAGTTCTCCTACGACGGTCACCCGGTGCTGCGGAACGTGGATCTGACGGTCCCGGCGCACGGTCTCACCGCCCTGGTCGGACTCTCCGGGTCAGGCAAGACCACAGCCCTGAGCCTGGTCGAAAGCTTCATGGAACCGGACTCGGGGCGCATCGAGGTGCTGGGCCGTCCCCTGCCGGACTGGCCGCTGGACGAACTGCGTTCCCGGATCGCCTACGTGGACCAGTCCAGCACCCTGCTGCAGGACACCATCCGGGAGAACCTGCTGCTCGGCCGGACGGACGAGCCGTCCGACGCGGACCTGATGGCGGCCCTCGACCGGGTCGGCCTGGCAGAGGAGATCCGGCGGCTGCCCCAGGGACTGGACACGGTCCTGGGAGGCGCGGCCGATCTCTCCGGCGGCCAGCGCCAGCGGCTCGCGCTGGCCCGAGCGGTACTGGCCGACGCCCGGCTGGTGCTCCTCGACGAGCCCTCCTCGCACCTGGACTCCGTGAACGAGCGGAAACTGCGGGACGTGGTGGACGAACTGGCCGCCGACCGCGCCGTGCTGGTCGTCGCCCATCGCATCTCCACGGTCCAGCACGCCGACCGCGTGATCGTGCTGGACGCCGGCCGGGTGGTGGACCAGGGCACGCATCTGAACCTCCTCGACCGGTGTCCTGACTACGCCGATCTGGTGAGCGGACAGGTCCTCAGCACCGTCTCCCGATGACCGCGGCCAGGAGCCGACCTTACGACCAGGCCAGGAGCCGTCCCATGACCAACCGGACCGACAGCGTGTACTCCGTACTCATGCCCTTCGCGCCGCCGCGGCCCGAGCAGATCCTGCCGTTCGCCGCGCTCACCCAGTGGAGCGGCGCGCACCGCCTGTGGCAGGGCCAGGCCATGCTCAACCAACCGCACCAGGCCTTCGCTTACGCCGCCGCGTCCGGCTTCCGGATTCCGGTGGGACTCGGCGTGACGCTCATGCCGTTCACCCACCCCTACGAGGCGGCGCTCCAGGCCCAGTCGCTGGCGGCGGCGACCGGACACCCCGTGGTGGCGGGCTTCGGACCGGGCGCGGCAGTGCTCCAGCGCAGCATGTGCGGAGCCCCCTACCGCAGCCCGCTCGCCGCGTCACGCGAATACCTCACCGCCGTGCGCGGCCTGCTCGACGGCGAGTCGGTCGAGCAGGACGGCACGTACTTCACCTGCCACGGGAAACTGCTCCCCGTACCACGTCCCCCCATCGAGGTGGGCCTGGGTGTGCTGCGTCCCGGGATGGCACGGCTGGCGGGCGAGGTGGCCGACACGGCCATCACCTGGCTCACTCCCGCCGCCTATCTGCGCGACACCATCGTGCCCGCGCTGCGCGAGGGTGCCGAAGCAGCGGGACGCCCGGTCCCGCGCCTGGTCTCCATCGTGCCCGTGGCCCTGGCGGAAGCGGACCGCGACCCGGCGGCCCTGGCGCTGGCGAGCAACATCGGCCACCTCCGCCTGCCGCACTACGTCGACATGCTCCGCCGCTCCGGCATCCGCACGGACAGCTCCGATCCGGCTGCGGGCGCGGCCGCACTGGTCGAGGGGCGGGCCTTCCTCTACGGGGAGCCCAAGGTGCTCGCCGAGGAGTTCGCGGCGTACCGGGAGGCGGGGGCCGACGAGATCGTGCTCAACATGACCGGTGTGAACGGCATGTACGGCAGCCGGACCGCACTGCGGGAGCTGGAGACCGTCCTCGCCGAGGTGACGTCATGACGCACAGTCGTCTTCCGGGGACTGCGGTGCCGGACGCACAGGTGCCCGAGCTGGGCGTGGAGCGGCTGCTGGTGGTCACCGCCGGTTCCGCCTTCGCCACCGGGATGCCGTACTGGATCGACTGGCTGCGCCTGTCCTACCCGGAGCTGGCCGTCAAGCTGGTGCTCACCGCCAGCGCTCGGCGGTTCGTCACCCGTCAGGCGCTGGCCGGGCGGCTGCACCGGCACGGCGAGGTGCTGCTCGACGAGTGGCCCGAGGATGAGGGGACGGCCCGGCACGTCGAACTGGCCGAGTGGGCCCAGGCTGTCGTGGTCTATCCCGCGACCTTCCACTTCACCGCCCGGCTGGCGCTGGGGCTGGCCGACTCGCCCGCACTGCTGGCCTGTCACTGTACCCGGGCCCCGGTCGCGGTGGCCCCGGCGCTGCCACCCGGCGGGCTGGAGAGCACCGCTTTCCAGACGCACTGGGCCGCGCTGACCGCCCGCCCCAACGTCGTTCTCGTCCCACCCCACCCAGGCGTCAGCATGACCACCGGTCGTGCTGACGCCTGGGTCCCGCCCCTGTTGCCGGAGGTTATAGGCATGTTGGAAAAGCGCCGCGCCCGGTTGGAGACGGGCCGTCCGGACCGGGAGCCCAGGACCCCGGGTGAGTTCGTCGCTGATCTGGTCCACCCGTGAGCGAGCTGCGAGCGGTCGCGGAGTCGACCGCACAGGACCAGGTCCCGCACCAGGACTTTCCGGAGGCCTCCGCGGTCGCCGAGTACGGCACCGATCTGCTGCGCACGTCCGTGCGCGCCGTGCCCGGTGGCCACGAGTGGACCAGGATGCCCGGGCCGTCGGCCCCCGAGCCTTTCCGGCCCGTCACCGGTCCGGCGGGCCGTGCGGCGGCGGGCGGCGACGGCGCGGCCCTCCTGGCGGTGGGCCGGCCGGTCGGTGAGGGCAGGCTCTACACGGTCGAGGGCGGGGAGTCGGTCGCGAACCGGCTGCTGTCCGCGGGCCCGTCGCCGCAGTTGCGGGAGCCACTGCGCGGGCTCGGTCTGGCGTTGCGACGGCTGCACGACGGCGGTGGGCCTCCGTCGGCGGCGGAGCGGCTCGGCCCGCCCCGGGGCCTGGCACGTCTGAACACCTGGCTGGACGGGCGGGCGCCGGTCCCCCGCGCCGCGTACGTCGGTGCCCAACTGCGGACGCGGCTGGGACCGCGACGCTGGTCCCGTGCCGTCGACTGGAGCCGCGGCGTCACCGAGGACACCGACGTGACCCTGGTCCACGGGGCTCCCGGACTCGGCTCGCTGGTCGCCGGAAGCGGCGTCGGCCCGGCCTCTCTGTTGACGGGCGAGGACCTGGCCATGGCCCCCTGGTACTTCGACCTGGGCTGGGTCCTGGGTGAACTGATCGAGCTGAGATGGCAGTTGGGCGGGGACCAGGAGGACTGGCAGCTGCTGCTGGAAGCGCTCTTCGAAGGCTACGGCCGGGACTTCGGTGACGAGTGGAGCCGGGCAGCGGCCCTGCGGATCCTGTTGCACGTCCACGACATCGCCGCCTACGTCGGTTGGCACACCGCGGGGTTCGGCCACTACGCGGCTTTCCTGACGTTCCTTCTCGATCTGTGACCGGTGCGACCCGCTGCCCAGCGGGTCGCACCGGTTCCCGGGCCCTGGACCCCACCTCTTGACCATGAACGGGAGACGTACCCCCATGAGCAACGACCATCCGCGACCCGGGCTGCACAAGTTCACTCTGCCGAACGGGCTGCGGGTGGTGCTGGACAGCCGCTTTCCGCAGCCGAGGGTGGCGGTCGCCGTGCACTACGGCACCGGTTTCCGGTCCGAGCCCCCGGGCCGTGAGGGGTTCGCCCACCTCTTCGAGCACCTGATGTTCCGGGGGAGTGCCAACCTTCCCGACGGCCGGTTCTACGACCACGTGCATCGTTTCGGTGCCCGGGCCAACGGCACCACACACCAGGACTACACCGACTACTACCAGGTGGTTCCGGCCCAGGCGCTGGAGCGGGCGCTTTTCGCCGAGGCGGACCGGATGCGGGCTCCGCTGTTCACCGAGACCGCGCTGGCCGAGCAACTGCGCGGCGTGGAGCTGGAGATCCAGCAGGCCGTGCACGACAGACCCTACGGCGGCTTCCCCTGGCCGCTGCTGCCCGGAGTGCTGTTCAAGACCTTCGCGAACGCGCACGACGGTTACGGTGACGCCGAGCGGCTGCGCACCGTCACGGTGGCGGACTGCGAGGAGTTCTTCGACGCCCACTACGCTCCCGGCAACGCCGTGCTGACCGTCGTCGGCGGTGCCGACCCCGAGGGGATCCGGCACCTGGTGGAGCGGCACTTCGCCGACATACCCGCTCGTGGCACGGCACCCGCGCCCGTCCTGACCGAGCCTCACCCGGGCGAGGAAAGGTGGTTGGAGTGCACCGAGCCGGGGGTCACGGCAGCCGCGTTGGCCATGGGGCACCGGCTGCCCGACCCGGGAACGGATCTGCCGGGCTATCTGGCGCACGCCGTGCTGGCCCGGCTCACCGCCGAGCAGGGGCCGGTGGCACCCGGTCTGCCGGCGGTCGGGACGAGCTGCGGTTTCTTCGGCCCGCTGGACGCCAGGGACCCCGACGCCCTGGTGGTCACCTCGCTGCTGCCGCCGGACGCCGGTCCGAGGGAGGTAGCGGCCGCGATCACCCGTCGCTGGGCCGGCTGGGCCCAGCTTCCTCCGGCGGAGACGATACGGCGCACCGTACGGCTGATGACGGGGGAGCATCACCGCCGGCACGGGGACCTGGAGACCCGGTGCCGTGCCTTGGGCCGTCTGGAGATTCTTTTCGGACGGGCCGACCTCCTCGACCGGATCCCGGACCACCTCAAGGCAATCGGACCGGCCGAGATCGCGACGGCCGCCCGTGAACTGGCGGCCACACCCGCGACGGTCCTGGTCATGCGCCCGGGCAGCACCCGGACCCGGCCGGATCCGCTGTTCGGTGACACCGGAACCGGCGGTGCGGACGCGGCCGGCTCCGGCCGTGCCGCCCGGGTGCGCGCGGAGGTCCGCGCCATCCCGTCGTACGGACGGCCCGCAGCACCCCTCCGGTGGCAGCCGGACGATCTGGTCCTGGACAACGGGCTGCGTGTGGTCGCTCTCGCCGACCGCAGGGCACCGACCGTCGAGGTACGGCTTCGGCTGCCGCTGGGGGTTCTCGGCGGATGGGAGACCCCTGCGGCCGAGTCCCTGCTGCGCCGCGGTCTGACCCGCACCCGGGCCGGCGATCGTGCGGCGGGTCTGGGCGGCGTCCTGGAGGGGTCCGTGGATGGGCAGTGGATGGACGTCACGGGTTGCGTCCCACCGGAGGAGCTGTCGGGCTGGCTGGCCGTCCTGGCGGAACTCCTGAGCACACAAGGGGTTTTCGTGCGGGAGGCGTCGTCGGAGCCGTCGTTGCCGGGCGCTGGCCGTACCGTCCGTCCGACGGCCGAGCGTCTCATGGACGACGCGGTACTGCGCCACTGGATGACGGACGAGACGCCGGGGGACGCGTCGTCGAGAGGGGCCCTGGAGGGCGGCGTGCTCGTCCTCAACGGGGACATCGCCCCGGACCGTGCCCTTGCGAAAGCGCGCGAGGCGCTCGCCCGCACGAAGTTCACCGGTTTCACCCCGCTCCTCCGTACGGGCGGCGTCCCGAAGCGGTCCGCGGGCGGCCGGCTGCTGATGCTGCGGTCGCCCGCCGAACGCGAAGTCCATCTCACCTTCTGCGCACCGGAGCCGGCAGCCCCGGCGGAAGATGCCGAGGTGACCGAGGCGGCACGCTACCTGGCGACAGCAGTGTTCGGCGGCTACTTCGGCTCCCGGCTTGCCGCCCGGATGCGTGACGTGATGAGCGCGGGCTTCGAGGTGTACGCGGGACGGGATGTCCTGCTGAACACCGCCCGGGTCTTCGTCCGGGCGCGGGTGGCACCCCATCTGGCCGGGGAGACTCTTGCCGGGGTGCGTGCGGAACTGCGCCGGGCGGGTGAGGAGCCGTTCACAGACATGGAAGTCGCGGACGCCCGGGAGTTCTGCGCGGCCCAGGCGCTGGGTGCGTTCGACTCCCCGGCCACCCAGGCCGATCTGTTGCGCCAGCTGACGGCCGCGGGGCGCGACCCGCTGTGGTTGCCGCGCCTTCCACGACTGCTGCACGAGGTGCCCGGCGAGGCCGTGGCCCGGGCGGGCCGTGAGCTGTTCGCCACCGCCGCCATGGACACGGTCCTGCTCGGCGCCGACGCTCCGGACGGGTTCACGGAGCCGGGGGTGCTCCCCGGAGCACGGGCGGGGGCGTCCGCCCGGCGGTGACGCTGAGGTACCACGCGACGAGAGCCGTCCCGTGCGGCCCTGCACCGCCCCGTTGTACGACCCCGGTGTGCCGCCGAGGAGCACACCGGGGTCGTACGGTCTTCCCTGCACCGCGACCACCGGATTGCCGGAGAGTGCGCCTACTGCTTCGCCGGGTCGGCGAGCGCCGCGATGCGTTGCAGCTCTGCCAGGTGTCCGGCGAGAGCGGTGCGACCCGCGTCGGTGAGGGCGAGCCAGGTGTGGGTCCGGGAGTTCATGGGTGCCTTCCTGACGGTGGCGTAGCCGGCCGTCTGCAGCACTTTCATCTGCTTGCTCAAGACGGAGTCGCTCACCCCCAGGGCGTCGCGTACCGCTGAGAACTCCATGGATTCCACCGCGGCGAGCATGGCGCAGATCTGCAGCCGGTGCGTCGGATGGATCACCTCGTCGAGGCCGGACGCGATCATGGCCGGCGCAGGAGGCCGTGACGCATGGCGTCGTCGTTGCGCCTGCTGACGTAGATGGTGAAGGCCAGCGCCGCGAGGCCTGTCACCGACATGGCGCCCGGCAGGTCTGCGGCCAGCTTGAGGATCAGGCCCAGTCCGCCGAGGACGATGAGCATGATCAGGTAAAGGCCGTTGAGCTGACGGGTGCCTGGTGCGGACAGGGAGCGGTTGACGGAGACGCCTCGGGAGCGGGCGACGGTCAGGGTGAGAGCTGCGGGCAGTAGCACTCCGCCGACGAGGACCCCCGTGGGCACCATGCTTCCACCGACGTCGATCGAGAGGAAGACGAGGCCGACGCCCAGGCCGAGCCCCGCGTGGTACCACCAGGGAGCGGCGGCGCGGTCCGCGACCACGGCACGGGCGGCGGCGGCGCTGTCGAGGGCGGCTTGGGCGTCAGCAGGCCCTTCGGGCGTGATGTTTTCCATGATGGAAAGTCTATATCGACTTTCCACCATGGCAAGTCATCGGCGGGCTCAGATCCAGCCCCGCTCGCGGGCCAGAAGCACGGCCTGCGGACGGCTCGCTGCGCTGAGGATGTGCAGGATGCTGGCCACGTAGCGACGGTAGGTGCGTACTGAGACACCCAAGTCCCGGGCTCCGATCTCGTCCTTCGTGCCGCGGCACATGGCTTCCAGGACCCGCTGTTCCTCGTCGGGGAGCCGGTCTCCCTTGTCCTTCGCGCTGAAGGACATCAGATCCACGGCGTCGGACCAGATCTTCTCGAAGAGGTCCACCATGTTGGCCACCAGCCCGGCCTCGTTCGCCACCAGCGCCCCGCGTGAGCTGTCGGCCGGGTCGATGGGCGTCAGTGCCGTGTGGCGGTCGTAGACGAGGATGTGCGCGGAGATCTCCTCCACCACGCGGATCTCGGCGCCGAGCGAGGCGAGTTCGCGCAGGTAGTCGAAGGTCAGGGAGTCCTCGACGGCCTTGCTCAGAACGACGTTCTTGATCCGTACGCCCCTTCTGATGCATCGCAGGTCCAGGGGCCTCGAGTGCTGGATGTTCTCGGCGGTCAGTGCGGTGTAGGGCTCGGCCGAGAGGATCTCCTCGCGGGCGAAGAAGGCCAAGGTGTCGATCCTGCTGCGGATGGAGTCCAGGTTCTCGATCTTCTCCACGACCGGCGCCGGGGTCGGCGCGCATTCCTGTTCGGCGCGGAGCGAGGCGACCAGGTGCCGGGCCTGGGTGACGGCCCGCATCTCGTCATGCAGTTGTCTCAGTCGCAGGTCGGCCAGAGTGTCCACGACCAGTTCCGGATTCCCGGGCAGGTACCCCCCGTCCCGGTCCTCCCCCAGAACGGCCAGTGCGGTGAGCCGCCCCAGCGCCGTCCTGACTTCCTCGGGGCAGGCGTCCAGCAACAGATAGACGTCGTCAGCCGTCATTCCTGGATTTCTCAGGAAGTGCCGGTAGAGGCGTTCCTCCAGTTCCGACAGTCCGAGCACGGACGCTGCACCTAGAGTCAAGTCACTACCCTCGCGTCTCACTTCCGGCGGCCCTAGTGGTCAGGGAACGACGGCCACCATGGCAAACGCAGTGATCATAAGGATTTGGCACAGGTAAACGGAACGCCATATCCCGCCACCATCCCTCCACGCCCCCCGTTCACCCCAGCTTGACCACCGGAGAGGCGGAGCCTCCACTGAACCGCTTGCGCCTCGGCGTCGGCGCATCGGGGAGGGTTCAGTGGCGGGCCGTCGACCGGGACACCGCCGCGGCCCGGCGGGTTTTCCGCTGGCTGCTGAAGAGGACCCGTACCGTGCCGCGGACGGTCGTCACGGACAAGCTGCGCTCCTACGGTGCGGCCCACCGCGAGGGCATGCCCTCGTGGTGGGCCGCTGTCACGAGGGCCTGAGCAGCCGGGCGGGGAACAGCCGCCAGCCCACGCGTCAGCGGGAACCCACGACGAAGGGCTTCTGCTCGACCGGCACCACACGGCGGTTCCGGTCCGCGTTCAGCGGCATCTCCCCTTGCTTCCGGCCTCACCGCCACCTGATGACCACCCACGGCCACCGAGCCGAGGTGACCACCCGGTTCGCCGCTTGGGACTGACCACTGGCACCGCCGACCAGCCCGCCACGGCCTGATCACAACAGACCCCGACCACACGCCCACCCCCCCCGACGCGCCGTCAGGGGCCCCGCGGACTCGACAACGGGACAAGGTCCTCATGACAAGACGCCAAGTCGATCGGCCGATCCCGGGGAAGACCGGCTGCGGGGCGTGAGCCCGCTGATGTGCGACCGAGGGCCTGTCCCACACCGTCATGACTCACCGCCACCACCGAATGGGAGACGGAGTCAAACGAACCCGGCATACCCGGATCAGCTTGCGATGCGCAGGGGAGGCGTCGCCTCGGGCAAGGACGCCGGCTCCCCTCCCTCCGGGCCCGGGTCGAAGGACGTGCCCTCGCGTGGGTCAGTCCCGGACGGGAGCGGCACCATCTTTCCGGGGAAGGTCAGCGGCCACAAGTACGTCCCCTCGTCCTTGAGGTGGTTCACCATGTGCGCCATCGACTCGTACGCCGCGAACAGCGGGTGAATCTGCACCTTGCCGTGGACGGTCCGCGGGTGGACAAGACCGCGGTCCTTCAACTCTCCCACAGCGCGGGAGACCGACGGAACCGTGATGCCCAGACGCTCCGCAATCTGCTTCTGAGAGATGCGGACGAGACCGGCCGGCTCCTGGCGCGCCTGGAGGATGTCGAATACCTCCCGGGCCGTCTTGCCCAGCCTCGCGTCAGGCAGCCTCTCGAACATGTCGGGGTTGCGGACAAGCGCGATGCTCACAACTACCTCCCGTCCTCTGGAATCACGATGGTGCGCTCCCGGAGGAACTTTGCTCCAAGTCGTGCGATCAGGGCACGCTGCTTTCTACTGCCCCACCGGTAAGCGTATGTCGGGTTCACCTGCAGCACCCCCCGACGGACTTTCCAGGCAAAATGCCGGCCGTCGAGCTGGGTGAGGGCCTTGCTGACCTTCGGCTGGGAGCACCCGAAATGCCTCGCGAGCTCCTTCTGCGTGGTGTGCAGTTCGCCGCCCTCGTTGTGCTGGGTCGCCATGTGGTCCAGCAGGTCACGAGCCATGGGCGACAGACCGAACCGCCAGAGGTTCGCCTGGATGTCGGCATCGAGGCTGATGTGCTGGCCGCTGGCGAACTGGTACTTCTGTTTCGGCGGGTCCGAACTGATGATTCCGCCATTGCTCGCGACCTTGTCAAGTGCCTTGACCATGTCGCGCAGCACGTCGTTCGACGGTGCTGGTGGCGGTACGGGGGCAAGACGCTCCCGGACTGTCAGCGGCGGTGTTGCTGCTGCTAAGCGCCCTGCAGGTGTAGGCACTTGACCCCCTTCTTCCTCCGCCCTGAGTGCGTAAAATTTAACCCAGGACGCAACTTTTGCAGAGATCTATTCGCGTGACGCGGCGATGCCCTTGACCGTCGCGGTCTATGCCTCTATGTGGAATACATCGCCTCCGCTTCCGCGGTGATCTATTCACCCTGGGTGAATAGATCGCTCCCCTTTCTGCAGGTCAGAGGCCCGCTGCTATCTGTAAGAAGCTCGAGCTCCAGTCGCCCGCAACGCCGTGAGGGAAGCCCTGCGATCCTGGCGCAAGCCCTCCAGGCCTCGGGTGGTTCCCCCTGCCCGGCCCTGCCCCGACCCTGAGAAGCACCGTGGCTGAGCCCCTCAAGCCGTAAGAGGCGTGGCTGATACCGGCGAGGGTTGCTGGAGGCACACGCGCGCCGCCATCTGCGTCCGCGGGCACGTCGTGGCGGGCTTTCTGTGGCCGAGGCTCAGCCAAGGCGCCATGGTCTGCGGGCCAGGGTCAAAAGGGCATCGCGGCTCGGGTGACCCGTTCACCGCGATCGTCCGTGCACCTGCCCAACTCGACGGCGAGGCGGTGTACTGGGTACGGTCCTGGTTCCCTGTCAGGTGCGGACAACATGCGCACCGTGTCTCCTGCGGACACGGTGCGGTGGGCGCCGCCGCAGGTAATGACACAGACCAGGTCAATGTCGGCCTTGCGGCACGCGGTGACGTCCGTCAGTCCCGTAAGGACAGCCTGGATGGGGGCGCGCGTATCCTTGGCGAGGGGCGCTCCCTCCATGAAGAGGGGAAGCTCCACTGCGCTGGGCCACGGTGGCGAGGTGGTCCCGGGTGTCGGCGGTGTGTGTCCCGAATGCTGAGCTTTCATCCTGTCCGTCCCGTTGTGGGCGACTATTGTTCGAGTCTTCGCTCTATATCCGTCATCCCGGAAAAGGGTCCAGGCGGTCCTCCGG
This sequence comes from Streptomyces sp. 12E, assembly GCF_055633275.1. Lineage (NCBI taxonomy): Bacteria > Bacillati > Actinomycetota > Actinomycetes > Kitasatosporales > Streptomycetaceae > Streptomyces > Streptomyces sp. 12E. Next base: position 34,510 of record NZ_JBVNCJ010000002.1, read on the forward strand.
GGTAAAGGCGCACGCCGATCTCACTCGTTCCGGATCCATCTCAGTTGATACTGTCTGCGCAACCATTACCCAACTCTGTGCGACAGTCAACTGATGTTGATGGGCAGGACGAGAGGAAGCGGCACCGTGACGGATGCAGACGCCCCACCGACGCGCAGAGAAGCCACCGAGGCGGGCGTCGCTCTTGGGAGTTCGTTCGCCGAGCGGCTCGATCATCTGTGCAGGAACGATCCACGGGGGCCGTTCAGCAACGAGCAGGTGGCTGCGATGCTGGCGGAAGCGAACTTGCCCACAGCGTCGGGGACCTACATCTGGCAACTGAGGACAGGCAGACGGGACAACCCGACCAAGAACCACATCGAGAGCTTCGCCAAGCTGTTCGGCGTGCCGGTGACGTACTTCTTCGAAGGCACCACCGAGCAGGCTGTGAACAAGCTCTTGGTGATGCTCAACGACCTCAAGGAGAAACAGGGCGTCACCCCTGTTCAGCTTCATGCCCAACTCGAGTCACTCAGCGGCCTCCTCGAGTCCGGCGTCACCGCGGAGCAGGTCATCACCCAGCTTCAGACCCTTCACCGACTCAATGAGGCCGGCGTTACCCTGGACACCCTGAACCGCTTCGAGGACGCAGGTGTCACAAATATCGCGATGCGTGCTGTCGGCCTTTCCGAGAAGGGTCTCAGAGCCGCCGCGGCCATGCTCGACCAAGTCCGTCGCCTTGAGGGACTGCCGACCGAGTCCAATCAGGATCAGCCCTGATCCCTGTGGTCCTTGTCGCCCGTTCCTCGGGGAGAACTTCCATGCTGCGCCGCCGCCCACACACCGACGACACCAGTGATCCAGTACGCCGAGAGTGCCGGGACTTCGTCCATAACCTGCAGCTTCCTGCCGTTTCCAGCGTCCGGGAACTGCGGCCGTTCGTGGAGCAGTACATCGGCCAGCCGATTCACCTCCAGCCTGCTGAGGTCGGCGAGTCGGTCCCCTGCGGTATCTGGATCGCCACCAGCACGGTGAGCTACCTCTTCTACGACCCGGAGACCAGTCCGGCCCATCAAGACCACATCATTGCGCACGAATTCGCCCACATACTCAAGGGCCACAGCGGCTCAACGACGCTGACCGGGCCCGCCGTGGGCGGACTCCTCGGTCTCCTGGACCCCTCACTGGTCAAAGCCGTCCTGGGCCGCACCAACTACAGCGAGCGCGACGAACAGGAAGCCGAGATGGTCGGCTCCTTCCTCAAAGCACACACCAACTCGTACCGCCCTCCGGCCCGGAACGACAAGGCCTACCGCATCACGCGCACGCTGTTGCGCGGTGACCATCAAGAGAGACTGTGAAAGACATCCTGCACCCTCTGTGCCTAGTCATAGCCTGTGCGGGCTTTCTCGTCCTGCTCCGGGACCTCAAGCGGGACCGACGCGACCGCGCCCTGGTCGCTCTCACCGCGGCGTTCTTGGCCTCTGCGCTGAGCTACGCGGTGTCCATTACATGGGTGTGGGTGCACGTCGACGGCTTCTTCGGGGTTCCGAACATCGTCGTGCCGATCGCCCAGGGTTTCGTGATCCTGGTGCTGTCGCTTCAGAGCAGCGTCCTTGCGTACTGGTCAAAGCCACCGGAGGAAGCCCGACGCCGTTCGCGTCGCCTGCTGATCACCGGCGCAGTCGTGATCGTCGGTATGGCGGTGCTGTTCGCCCTGCTCACCCCGGCCACCCAGCGGCCCGTCGACTTTGCGATGTACTACGCGCATGATCCGTTCTACCAGGCCTACGTCCTGTTGTACTTCGGGACGTACACGGTCGCCGAAATCTACCTGGCCCGCGTCTGCTGGAAATACGCCCGCGAAGTCAGCGACCCGTGGATCAGCCGGGGTCTGCGGCTCATCACCGTCGGCGCCCTCATCACACTCGCCTACAGCGGAATCCGCCTCGCTGCAGTCGTCGGCGCCGAGGTCGGGTTCAGTGTCGACCATCTCAACGACTTCGCCTGGGCCTGCGGCGACATCGGTGCCACCCTCACCCAGGCTGGCTACTTCATGCCCATCGTCGCCACCCGTACCGCAGCCGCCGTCGCGTGGCACCTGGAGCATTACCAATACCAGCGCCTCGAGAAGCTGTGGCAGGCCATGGCGGACGCCGAACCGAGCATCGTCCTTGAGCAGCCCGTCGACGCGACCAAAGCACGACGCGCACGCCGTTCCGTCGACTTCCACCTGTACCGGCGTGCCGTCGAAATCCGTGACGGTCAGATCGAGCTCCGCCCCTACCTCGACCCGGCAGTCCGGGAAAAAGCCGAGTGTCGCCGCCGCGCTTGGTGGCGCTCAAGTGCACGGGTTGTTGCGGCGGTCACCGCAGACCAGATCCACGCTGCACTCGTCCAGAAGCAGTACGGGACGGTAGAAAAACCTGCCTCCTACGCTGACGCGGCCCTGAACACCTCCACCACCAGGAAAGACCTTCGCCATCTCGTCCGCGTAGCGGCCTACTTCTCCCCGCCAGCCGCACGCGGGGCGAAGCCGCAAAGCGCCACAAGAACCCGTACTTGAACCGTCGTACCCTGCTTGCCGCCGCCGCGACCAGCGCGGCCGCGGCCTGCCTGCCGAACATGACACACGCTGTCGCCGCGACCAGCGCAAAGGACGCCATGAGTACCACCGCCCCTTACCGCTCCTCCGCGCGCGCCCAGCTCCACGCGCTGCGCCGCCGGCAGATCACCGCCCGCTCACTGCTTGACCAGACGCTCGCGCACCTGGCGAAGGTCAACCCCGGCCTCAACGCCGTGGTGACGCTCGACATCGCCGGCGCCCGCGCCGCGGCCGACGCCGCCGACCGCCACCTCGCGACGACCGGCGCCACCCTCGGTCCCCTTCACGGTCTGCCCGTCACCGTCAAGGACGCCCTCGAAACCAAGGGCATGCGCACCACCTGCGGCTCCCCCGACCTGACCGACCACATACCCGCCCGGGACGCCGACGTCGTCGCCCTGCTGCGCGCGGCCGGCGCCATCATCGTCGGCAAGACCAACACGGCCACCATGTGCCAGGACATCCAGACGTCAAACCCGGTATTCGGCAGGACAAAGAACCCGTTCGACGAGACCAGGACCCCGGGTGGATCCTCCGGCGGTCCGGCCGTGGCCGTCGCCGCAGGCCTCACCTCGCTGGAAATCGGCTCCGACCTCGCCGGTTCCCTGCGCCTCCCGGCCGCCTACTGCGGCGTCTACGCCTTGCGTACCTCCCGGGGTGCTGCACCAATTGTGCCGACCCGCGGCCACATCCCGCGCCCGCCGGGATGGCTCACCAGCTCCGACATGCTCACCCTGGGCCCGATCGCCCGCACGGCCGCAGACCTGGACGTCCTCCTGGACGTGATCGCCGCCCCGGGCCCCGCCGACGGCGCCGCCTGGAGGATTGACCTCCCCGCACCGAAGTTCACCAGCCTGGGCCAGTACCGCGTCGGCATATGGGCAGATGACGAATACTGCCGGGTCGACTCCGCTACCCGTGGTCTCCTCGACCAGGTCGCCCGGCTCGTCCGCAACGCCGGAGCCACAGTCGACGACAGCTCCCGGCCTGTCGAGCTCGCCACCAGCGACCGGCTGTTCCAGCGCCTGATGTACGCCACCGGGTCCGCATCCGCAAGCGACGAGGCATTCGCCGCCGATTGCGAAGCCGCCGACGCGCTCACCGACGACGACCCCAACGCCCTCTACCTCAAGTCACGCACCATGCGGCACCGCGACTGGGCGCGCGCCGACGAGGACCGGCACAAACTGCGTGGCCGGTGGGCCGACTACTTCGCCGAGCACGACATCCTCATCACGCCGGCAGCGCCGACCGCGGCCGTCGACGACCAGACGTCCCTCCCGTCGCCCCAGCGATACATCACCGTCGACGGCAAGCGGCGTCCGTTCTTCGATCAGACGAGCTGGATCAACCTCGTCGGGCCCGTTGGCCTGCCGTCGATCGTGCTCCCGGCGGGCACCACGAACACCGGCCTGCCACTCGCCATCCAGATCATCGGCCCGTACCTGACCGACCGGACCCTGATCGCCGCGGCCCAACAGCTCTCCCGCATCCTCCCCACCCCTGCGGCCCCGCCCGCCTTCACTGCCTGAATCAGAATCATTCTTGCCCAATTGGTCCACACCCCCGGAGGCGCCGGCGGTGACGGGTGCGCGGTCGGGCTGCGCGTTCATCGGCTGTTCCTCCCGGCGCGCGTACTGTCACAGTACGCGCGCCGGGTGGCCGTGAATGCGGGCATGGACGGATCTGAGACTTCCCTTGATGTGGGACACCTGGAGACTGGGATCTTGAAGTTTCAGAAGAAATAGCACCAGATGGGAAGTACGTACACGAAGCGGTGCTCCAAGGAGTTCAAGCGGAACGCAATCACGCTCGTCGATTCCTTGGTCAGGCCGGTCACTTCCGTCGCCTGGGAGCTCGGTGTCAGTTCCAATTCCCTGCGCGGCTGGTACCGCCGGACGATCGTCCGACCCTGTGCAGCCCTATTCTGCGGCGTTGTGCCCATGAGGCCGGAAGATCGCACGAGGCTTCCGGGTGCCGGGCATGCAAGAGCATGAAGTACAACAGCGCGACGCCCAGGAGCCTCGTCTCACGCCCTGCCCGCCGACGAGGCTTTTCGGCTCCGGCGGGCCAGAGGTGAAAGATGGTGAGTCAGGGCCTACTTCTTTACGTAAAGCACCTGGTATAGAAGCGGAAGGTCCACTCCTCCGCGGTACTCCGCGTGACACAAATAGGAGGTCCAGCGCCCCTCTGCAACGCCCTTCTTTCCTTGGGATTCGCAGTAGGCAGCGCTACCGAACCAGGCGGCCTCATAGACGAAGCCATCCGGCGGATTCCAAGCAGATACGCTGCTGATCGACGTGTCAGAGGAGTTGCCCGCAGCCGCCGCGACTGGAGCAAGAGTTATTAAAGCAGCGCCAACAGCGAGTGCTGTGATACAGGCTCGGGAAGTACGTGACATTTTCCGTCCTCTTTCGTGAGGTGCAGGATAGGTACTGCCGCAACCAACCATAGGGCATCGACGGAAGCGATTACATCGATTCAGGTAAGCGCGTTCATTGGGTGAACTTATTTTTCGGTGTTAAATCAGGAATGTTCTGTATGCCGTGGTTGCGGAGCACAGCCACGGCCGCGCGATGGCCGCACATGCCGTGCGCCGAAGGACCGGGGTGGGCACTGCCGCGTTGACTGACCAGGTGGGATGACCTTCTGGTTGGTCATGCCGGGGAGGGGTCGTCCGTGGACAGCGCGCCACCGTCGTACAAGGGGCACCGGTATCCGGTGGAGATCATCTCCCACTGTGTACGGCTCTACCGCCGCTTCCCGCTGTCGTTCCGGGAGGTCGAAGGAGCTGCTGCTCGAGCGCGGCGTGTTCGTCTCCCACGAGACGGTCCGCCGCTGGTGTGCCAAGTTTGGGCAGGCCTACGCAGGCACGCTGCGCTGTCGGCGGCCTCGGCCTGGGAGCAAATGGCATCTGGACGAGGTCTTCGTCAGGACCGACGGAGAGCGGAAGCGCCTGTGGCGGGCCGTGGACCAGGACGGCAACGTGCTGGACATCCTCGTGCAGAACCGGCGGGACAAGGCTGCGGCCGGGCGCTTCTTCCGCAGGCTGCTGGAGAGGACCGGTGCGGTGCCGTGGGTGGTAATCACCGACAAGCTGCGTTCCTACGGCGCGGCCCAGCGGTTCCTGGCCGCGTTCAGCGGCATCTCACCCCGTTTCAGACCCCGCCGCCACCTGATGACCGCCACCGCTTACCGAGCCGAGACGGCCCTCCGCTTCACCATCTGGGGGCAGGTCACCGGTGCCGCCAGCCGTCCCACCACGGCCTGAGCACAGGCCCCGAACCGGGCCCCGACACCCTCCGACGCACCATCAGACAGTCACGCAGCCAACAACGTGACAACGCCCTGCTGGCGCCGGAACGAGAGTCGACGGCATGGCCCCGACCGGCCAGCGTCGGCGCTCAGCGTGCCGCGTCCAGCCACGAGCTTCAAAGACATGGGTAGTCCCGCGCAGCATCCCGGCGAGTGGTGGCGAGCGACGTAATGGTCGACGGGGACTCAGGCGACATCGGGTGGGGCAACGCTGCCCACACGATTGGTGAACCAGTCAGTCGGCCTTTCCCACCTTGATCCTCAGCCCAAGACAGTCAGCCACAGCGAGACGGTCAGCCGAGGGCGCTGGTGCGCGTGTGCCTCGATCAAGCTCCTCCGGGCCCGAGCCACGCTTGTGCTGTTGATGAACCCGTCAGTGACGACCACAGAAAGGTGTGAAGGGTGCGAAGTCCTACCCCGAGGACCGGAGCGCTTGCGCGAGGACCGCAGGGCCACCCGTACGTGGCGGGGCGGTGCGGGGGCCTTGTGGTGTACTGAGAACACGGAGCCGCCGCAGCCCTCTGACCTGGGTAAACGTCCGTTGTATGGGCATCCTAGGATGCCGATATCGGCATCCTAGGATGCCCATACATGGCGTGTCAGGTAATGTCGTCTATGGTCATCGAAGGAACCTCAGGGTTCCTTCGATGACGGCCGACGACATGTCGCTCCTGGTCATCGAGGGAATCGCTGGGTTCGCTCAGATACCCCACACGACATGTCGTTGCTGGTAATCTCCTGCTGTCAGGGAAACGCCCAGGTCAGGGGTCGGGAGTGCCAAATCAGGGGCGCAGTGGACGCAGCCGAGAGCTGATCAACACCGCGACCGGTGAGGTTCATGAACTGTGGGAGCCGGACGAGGCCAGTCCACGTCGGTCCTACAGCTTCGGCGGCCGGTTCGGGCAGTTCTCCTTCGCCCGCGTCCTGGAGATGCTCAGGGCAGACTCCGGGATCACCGGTGATGACTTTCGCGTGTTCTTCTACTGCGGGATCATGACGTATGAGAAGGGCGGCGCAACTGCGAAGGAGGCCGCCGAGTACCTGGGGCTGACTCCGCAAGCAACGAGGAGGATCGCCAAGAAGCTGGCTGAGAACAAGATCTTCCTGGTGGCCGAGATGATCGGCCGGACGATCAAGTATCGAGCGAGCCCGCACATCGTCTCCAGCCTCACCGGGGCGGAGCAGTCCGAGGAAGCCTCCGCCTACCACCTGCCGACTATGCCGGGGCGCTCCGGCGCAGCATCGAAGGGCCCGACCAATGCCACGCCAAAGCCCGTATCCGGAACTCGACGCTCTTCAGGGGCGCATAAGCGAACTGCCGCACCTGAAGCAGAACATCGTGATGACGTACGCGATCCTGGGCGGTCTGGAGCACAGCGTCGAACGAACCGGCGTCGTGCTGGCTGAGCGCCTGGGCGTGCCCGCCTCGCACTTCTCTCGAGCCCGCCGTGAGTTGGAAAACGACGGATGGCTCGAGTACACGCACAGCGAGGGGCAGGTCAAGTTCTTCCGCTTGGGTGAACGGGCCACCGGTCGCCAGGTAGTAACGCCGTTGCGAAGCCGGCCCACAGGCTGAACGAGCGCACCGCACAGGGGTGGGAAGACTGCTGTCTTCCCACCCCTTCTGCGCGGCCCGACGTGTTCGGCGGCGATGCGGTAGACGCGGGGGCCGGGTTTCGCGACGTCGATGCAGGCGGTGTTCACCAGTCCAGCGGCACCCGATTCGGGTGGCGAGTGCTTCACGGGTCGGAGCGGCGAGCACTGCCCGAGAGTCCTAGGGCGCCTGCGTTTGTCCTCCTGGCGTAGGTCCAGACCTTCCGCTGTGTGGTGAAACGAGCAGCCCTTGTGCGCCGACTAACCCGTGCGAATACTGCACTGCGCTGCCCGCCGGAGCCGCCTGCAATACCTGGGCAGCATGTGCAGCGCTCGGGGGCAGCACCACGGTAGTAGCAGCGGCTAGACCTCGATGAAGGCGACGACGACTACGGTGCGCAGAGCGCTGACCCAGTACAGAAGCCGGACGCGTTCGATGTCGTCGATGTACTGGCGCAGCTGCGGACCGGTGCTGTCGTGAGGGAGCGGCTCGCCGGCATCAGGGTCAACGGAGATGACGACCAGGGCACGGTCCAGGGCGTGCAGCTCGGCCTCGCTGGTGATGGAGTCCAGCTGCTTGGCGGCGGAGTCGGAGAAGACGATTCGCGCGCGGCGGCCGTGCTGCGGGACCATCAGGCTACAGCTGGGCGCTGGGCTGCGAGCCGGGCAAGGTGGGCCTCGCGCAGCTCTTCCCACGGCGTGCAGTCCTCCACCGAGGGCAAGCCGTTGGTGGCGATGTCCTCCAGGACGGCGGCGAGCTGGTCGGCGTTCTCGCGGGTCCTGGCCGCGTACGCACGGACGGCCTCGGCGGCGGCGGGCTCCAGCTGCTGCCGGGCGGTGGTGTCGGCGGGGGCCGGCTTCTCGCTCATCGGTGCCTCCAATGCCCGGGTCTGGCGTGTGCAACCACGGTATCGGGTGGGCGCGGCCGCAGGGGGCCACTCCGCATCACCTGGTCGTTCTCCATCACCGGTGGCCGGAGCAGTGATCGGTGTCGGGGGCCGTCATCGTAGCTTCGCTCGACGAGCTGATGGGCACATAGCCGCCGACGATCCAAGCCCCCGCGGATACGCGAGCGAGCCCCGGACCGCATCGGTCCTGGGCTCGCGGGCTGTTCGGAGAGCTTCTGCTACAGCTCGAACTCGAGGTGCTCGATGTCCGTGAAGCGGACCTCCTCCAGGGAGCCGGCGCGGCGGCCGCTGTCCTGGAAGTACACCTCCTTGAGCGCTTCGGCCGCGATCTCCTTGAGCTGCTGGTCGCCGGCGCCGGCCTCCTGGGCGTCGAAGAGGCGGGCGGCGTACTGCGGGGGCAGGGCGACGGTCAGGTGCCGGATGCGGTCCTGGTCGGTGGAGCCGATCGGCGCGGTGTAGCCCATGCGGGCGCGGGTGTCGATGACGATGCCGCCCGTGCTGGCCGCCTTCGCCTTGGCCTTCGCCCGGATCTGCGGCTGCCACCGCTTCTTCACCTCGCGCTCCAGACGCGCGGCGAGGTCCGGGCGGGGTTTCTTGATCTGGTCCTTCACGTACCGCTCGACGGTGCGCTGGGAGATGCGCAGCGTCTGGGCGACCGCCTTCGTGCCCTTGAGCTGCTTGACCAGGTACCGCATCTGCGCACCCGCGCTCTTGGGTGCCGGGCGGGTGAACGCCTTGTGCACCGCGGCGTCCAGGCCGTCCCCGAACAGGCTCATCGTGGCCCTCCCTACTCTCCGTTGTCGACGTCGGTGACGGTGCCGTCCTTGATGTACCGGGCGAGGTTGAGCTCCGGCGCGTTGAACCGCTCGCGAACTCCCTCGCCCCACAGGACGGTCTGGGTGCCCTCGTGCTTGACCAGGCCCGGGTTGATGCCGAGCTTGAAGCCGCCGGGCAGCGGCTTGCCCTCCCGGTAGGGCAGGAAATCCAGCGGGCTGGTGCCGTCGGTGGCGTAGACGACGCAGTCGGACAGGATCGCGACCGGGTACTGCCCGGTGAACGCCGCGTGCTTGACGATCTTGCGGTGCAGGTTGATCCGGGTGCGGGAGATGACGGCCGCGCGGATGTCCGGCCGCCAGGTCGGGCGGGACAGCGCCCGCCACGGCTGCCCGGGCCGCCAGCCCTCGCCCCGCGGGCGTTCGCGCAGCTTGCCCAGGCCGCCCTTCACCGTCGCCTTGATCGCCGAGACGACGATCGCCAGGTCCGGGTCACGGTCCTTGTAGCCGTCCATCGCGGCGAGGAAGTCGGCCGGGGCAAGGTCGGCGCCGACGCCGAGGTCGGCCATCGTGGCGAGGTAGGCATCGCGGAGCCGGTTGTACCAGCCGTCCAGGTAGCGGCCGTTGTCGTACCGGACCCACGCCTCGATCGGGCGCACCTCGTAGCCCAGCTCCGCCGCGTACGCCACGGTGGGCGTCGCGTACCAGGCCGGGGCGGCCGGGCGCTCGCCCTTCGGCGTGAAGGGGGAGGGCAGCAGGCGGCCGTCCAGCTCCACCCATTCCTTGCCGACCTTCACGCGGGACAGGTCGACGTGGGAGAGGTCGACCAGCCACGAGCCGGGCAGCTTCGGGTCGAACGCGGGGGCCTTGACGTGCGTCGCTTCGCCCAGGCCGACGTTCAGACCGTTGGCGCCGGCGGCGAAGGCCATGTTGACGTCGATGCCGACCAGGTGCCGCAGGGTGCACTCGGCGTCCGTCATCGGCCGTGCCCAGTCGTATGCCTCCTCGAACAGCTTCTCGCCGGGGCCGCGCACGTGGAAGCGGGGCAGGTCCTTGAGGACGGGGTGGCCGTCGGGAACCTCGCACGGCGGCCAGTTCATCGGGTCGATGGCGTCCTTGCCCAGCGAGCCGGGGTTGTGCTCGGAGTGCCGCTTGCCGTCGGTGTCCGGCTCGGAGGCCCGCGTCGGCGGGTGCAGCGCGGTCATCAGCTCCAGGCCCGTCACGGCGGTGGAGCCGCGCGGCGTCATCACCCGCGAGGCGTACACGCCCAGCACGCGGGCGAGTTCGGCCGGCGGGAGCTGCCCGGCCTCGCCCCAGTGCCGTGTGTCCAGCGCGTGCCACGAAGGAATACACAGCTGCACGCAGGCCCGCTCCGAGCCGGTCGCGGGACGGTAGATCCGCGCCCACGGGCCGAAGCCCCTCTTTGTCAGCTTCCACTCCGCGCGTGCGAGTTGCTTGATGACCTTGTGGCCTTCCGGGATCCGCCCGGCGTGCTTCTCCTCCTCCGTGAGCGTGACGGGGAGGCCGTAGCGCTCCAGCGCGGCCTCGGTGAGCACGATCAGCGGGTCGGCGTCCTTGCCGGGCCCGGCGAGCTTCGGCTGCCCGAGCTTCGCCTCCTTGAGTGTCCAGTCGATCAGGGCCGGGATGCTTTTGGCGGGCACGTCCAGGACCAGGCCGCCGGTGCAGTACGCCAGCACCTGGCCGTCCTCGACGTCGACGACCGCCAGCGGACCGTTCTCGAACCGCGGATCGGCGGAGCCCGCCGGGGCGCTGGCCGGGGCCGCCTTCTTCGCACCCGGGCGGCGCGACGTCGACGACGTCCTGGTGGTGCGCGCCGGACGCAGCGCGGCCGCCGGAGCAGCGACGACAGGGACAGGGGTCTGGGTGTTCTCGGTTGCAGTCATGGCCGCAGCCTCGGACGCCTCCCCTGTGGACAGAGTCCGCGCTTCCGCCGGGGCCGCCTCCCGCGTCCCGGGACGGCGCGACCTGGTGGGGTGACCAGATGCGACCACTTCGTCGATTAGAGCATCCGAAACTTCCGGCATTTGGCCTGTCGGCACGGGCGCGCTGGCGAACGCGGCGGGTACCGAGGCAGCTGGCGCCTCCGGCGTTTCGGGTGCCGGATAGAGCTCCGCGAGCTGCTTGAGCAGCCGGGCGTACGCCTCACGCTCCGGACCGCGCGGCTCGGTCGGCTTCTTCGTCGACTCCCAGGCGGACACCGTGGCCCGACGCACCTTCAGCGCGCCGGCGACTTCGTCCAGCGTCAGGCCGTGCGCGGTGCGCAGCCGCTTGCGCTCCTCGGCCGGCGGCAGCGGCGAGCGGGACGCGACCAGCGCGTCGACCGCGTCGAACAACTCGGACATGGAACACCTCCTGACCCACACCCTACTCCGTAACCGTAAAGTCAGCGTAACTTTACCGTACAAATACCGTGCGAGGCGCGTTCGAAGGGAGCAATGCCGGGGCAGCTTCGACCTCGCCCTACCGCGGACATGGCTCGGGGGCACGATGAGAGCCAGCCGAACCGACCGCGCGGAGACCACCGTCTGGACCTCGGCTGGCTCATCCCGGCGGCCTGGACCTACGTCAGCGACTTCGTGTGGGAACCCCTCGCCCCACCCGACAGCACGGGGCCACCTGCGGGCGACCCTACGGAACCCCCTGCAAACACGAGCACGCCTGCATCCGTTGTCCAGTCCTCCAGATGGATCCTCACCAGCGGCCCCGCCTCTTGGAGATCATCCAGAACCTCCGCGAGCGCATCCGCGAGGCCCGCGCCAACGGCTGGCTTGGCGAGGTCGAGGGACTCCAAGTCAGCTTTGACGCCGTGATGGCCAAGCTCAACAGCCTTAAACGGGCTCCGACCGATGGCCGGCCGCAGCTGGTTGACCTTGGCATGCCGGTCTTCACCGGCCACGCACCACGGCTTCAGCCAGGATCGGGAGAGTCCGGGTACCGGCCCTGATCCTGCTCACCGAGCGAGTTCGGCCTGGCGAAGACTGCGGAACACCTCCGCGGTAGTCCATCCGCGCAGCGTGGCGTGAACCGTCGAGCGGAAGGCGGCTTCGGCCGTGGTGGCGTCGAGGGCCCCGGCCAGTTCGAGGGTCACGAGCCCGTGCAGGGTGGCCCAGATCGACAGGGCGATCGCCGTTGCGTCGCCAGCGAGGGCGGACGCCGTCAAGGCGCGATCGACCGCCGCGAGGAGCGGACGGATCGGGTCGCCGGCGCCGACCTCTCCCGACGGGTCGAAGGACTGCACACCACCGAAGAGCACCGTGTACAGGTGGCTGTGTCCGCACCCCCAACGACGGTAGGCGACGGCCAGCGCGTAGAGGTCGGCGAGAGGGTCCGCGGAGGTCCGCACCGCCGACAGGTCCTGGAACAGGCCGGCGACGGCCCTGTCGCGCACCGCACCGATCAGTCCGTCCTTGCCGCCGAACAAGGAGTACACCGCCGTCGTCGACGCCTCGGCGGCAGCGGCCACGGCGCGGACCGTGACCGACTCCCGCGGACGGGTGGCGAGCATCTCGGTCGCGCACTCCACAAGCCGCTCTTTGACGGCCTCGTCGTTCGTTCTGGGCCTACCCATGGGCAGCAGTCTACCTCCTTTGGTAACGTTGTTTTGAAACGATGTTCTGAAACTGTCGGAGGTCCGTCGTGTCCATGTCCGTCATACGTCTCGTCCGCTTCACCGGACGCTTACTGCCGGCCCTGGCCGCCGTCGTGACGATGGTCGTCGTCTTTCTCGCACTGATCGCCCTCACGGACGGGGCGGGTTCGGGGTTCGCCGCGTGGTTGACGACCCTCGGGGTCGGGGCTGTCTTCGCGCTGTGGCGCGGCCGGCACCGCACCTGGCCGACGAGACTCGTGCCGTTCCTGCCGGTGATCGTCGCGGCGGCGCTGACGGCGACGGTCTGCATCCCGACCGTGCCCACGGCCAGGCGGTACCCGCCCGCGCTGCCGTTCGTGTCCACTCAGCATTGGAACCTGGCCACGGGCAGCCGGGTCGCGGTGTATCACTACCCGCCCGCGAACCCCGGCCCCCGGCATCCCGTCCCCTTCGTGTACCTCCACGGAGGACCCGTCCGCGGCATCTCCGTGCAGGACCACCGGTTCCTGCGACACCTGGCACGCCAGGGCCACGACGTCTACGCCTACGAACAGGCCGGCGGCGGACGGAGCGACCTGCTCCCCATGGGCCAGTACACGATCTCCAGGTCGGTCCGTGACCTCGCCGCCTTCGTCGACCGCCTGGACAAGGGCAAGGTCGACGTCCTCGGATTCTCCTCAGGCGGAGTCGTGCTCACCCGGGCCCTGGCCGACCCTGGCGTCGCCGCGCGCCTGCACCGGGCGGTCATCGCCGAGCCCGGGCCCATGGACGGCCCCACCACACGCATCGCCGGGCACAAGGGCCGGGCATCCGCACGGGGCCTCGCGCCGGCCCCGACCGGACCGCGATCGACGCACGTCCCCCGGTACGCCGTGGCATTCGGCCTCATGCGACTCGGTCTCCTCACCCCCGGCACCGGTCTGATCGGACAGGCCGAAGGCGACAACGCCTTCACCGCCGCCGACCTCGGCAGCGACACCGCATCCGCCTACTGCGCGCGCGACGCGCACCGCATCCCCACCGAGGACACCGCGCAGAACTTCTCCTTCAGTCCCGCCGCCAGCCTCCGCATCCAGCAGACGGTCAAGGACTCACCCTCCGTCGCCCCGCAGCTGAGGCGCTCCCGGACCCCCGCGATGCTGATGATCGCCGAGTGCTCCTCCCAGGTCCGCCAATGGGCGACCGCCGTGCTTGCCAATGCCCCCGCCATCCAGCGCACGCAGTACATGCCCGGAGTCGGACACCACATGTGGAACGGTCTCGACGACAACAACGACCGGGCCGTCGCCGTCATCACTGCGTTCCTTCAGGACAAGCCAGCCCCCCTGCCGAACTACCCGACCCGCGACGAGATCCCTGCCTTCCTGCGCGACCACAAATGAAGACGTGCCGCCCGGCGCCGGCAAAAGAGGTCGACACCTCGAAGCCGCCTGGGCCCTGCGCGAACTACAGCCAAGGACGAGCTCTTGGTCCGGAAAAGGGCCAGCGGTCTTACCGAACTCCTCGCCCGAGAACTCCGCGACCGCGGCCGCGAGGCCGTAGTCGAGCACCTACACGTCCATCTCCCTCGCGTCCTCAAGACGCCCGCCGACCCCCGCACCGCCAACCCCGAGCAGGAGACCGCCCGATGATCCGTCGCTTCCGCCGCTGCGGCCACGGCCCCGGCGCCCTCACACCCGAGGACCAGGCCGTCGTCGACCAGTTCCTCGCGATGCTCACCGCCCTGCGCAACCCCGAGCCCTGGACACCCGGCAGCGCCCGGGACATCGCCGTGCGTGTCGGCCGTTCGTGGAACGCGCGCACACCCGGCCCGGCGACGGCCACGGCCCCGAGATGATCGCCGTCGTCCTGGTCCATCCTGACACCCCGCACGCCGCGGCCTGTCTCCACGGCCGCCAGCTCGGCTACACCGACTGCGGCCGGCTGCGCTGCGAAACGAACGCGACCCTCGGCTTCTGGCAGCCCGGCTACGCGATGCTCACCCACGCCGCCGCGAACCTGCCCCTGCCCGACGAGGTCGGCATGGACCCCGCCCACTACGCCCTCTCCATCGAGGTCCGCGAACGCGACGACAGCCGCGACGGCTACACCCTGCTGCGCCTCGGCCCCTGCACCCAGACCCGGCACGCCCAGCACGACTACGACCGGATCACCGCCGCGCTGGAGGGGCGGAAAACCACGGTTGTGCCCGGACACCGCGTCTCTGCGCGGTACGCGCCGCTCGACGTCAGCGACCACCAGCTGTTCGCCGACCCGTACGAGGTCGACGCCGTGGCGCTCCTGGACGCCGCCGTCGCGGGGTGAGCGCGTGACCGCCCCGGCCCTGTACGAGATCGAGACCAGCGAGGGCGACGACGGCACCATGCACCCCGCCGAACAGCTCTGGACCCCCGACGAGGAAGCGGTGGAGAACGGCTTCCTCGCTCACGGTGACCTGCAGGTCACCGGCCTCGACGGCCCTAACGACGCTCACCTGTGTCCGGTCGCGTTCCTCTTCCTTGGACACCAGCGATGGGCCGGCATCATCGAGGCCGCCGTCGCGTACATGGCCCGTGTCCACAGATGGCGGAACCTCCACCTCTACCCTGGTGACGACCCGGCGGTGCTCATCCTCCGCATCCCGTGCCGCCCTCACACACGGCGTCGACGTTCGGGAAGCACCGTCGAACTCATTCAGCGAGTGCCAGCAACCAGCCGCTAGCCGCTTGGAAACAACTGTTTCCAAGTCGTTCGATCCACATCGAACGCTGAGCATCCGAGCCAGCGGGGGCCCAGACACTGAGCGCTGACGCGTGATTCGTACATGCCGAAGGCCCGGTCTTCCCGATCGATCGGGAAGACCGGGCCTTTCTGTGTCTCAGCAGGCCCCTGCTCCAGGGCGTTGTGCCGCGTTGTCAAGGTCAAGCCGTCATGGTCTCGCTCGTGAACTCGGCAAGCAGGGACTGCAGCGACTCCGGGTCCTGTTGCCTGGCCGCCCTCAGCATGTCCTTCAACAGGTTGAGGGCGGGTGTCAGCTCGGCCCTGTCCCAGCACTTCGTCGCCATCAACCGCGTGGACTCCAGGAAGTCCTCAGGCTTCATCTTCAGTTCCAGATGCATGGCCACATAGACGGGGTCGCCGTACGGCAACCGCTTGGGCTGACTGTCCTCCTCCTGCTCCTCCTCCGTGCCCGCTGCGTCATCAGCCGGGTCGCTCCGCTGCCCGGGCAGCGCCGAAGCAGGATCCTCCGTCTTCTTGCCGCCATTCAGCGGCTGACGCTCCTGCACTGAGCCGCCCGTAGCGCCTGCCGCGTCGGAGTCGCTGGATGGTTTGTTGTCCGCGGACAACGAACTCGACTGTTGGCCCGTCTGTGCGGCGTCGTCTTCGGACTCGGCGTCTTTGTTGTCCGCGGACAACAAAGGCTCTGCGGCCGTCCCTGTCTGGGCGCTCCGAACGAGCTCCAGCGCTTCTTTCTCCTGCTGCTTCAGCACGGCTGCTGCCGTCTTCGTCTGCTCAAGATGATCCAGCAGCGCTGCGGCATCAAGGCCTGGATTGTCCTTCAGATGGCGAGCAAGGAGCCGGCCGTCACGCTCCGCGAGGCTGCCAGCGCTGAGCATCGACTGCAACTCTGCCGGCAGCTCCAGCAGGACGAGCTGGTTGGTCACCCACGAACGGTCCTTACCCAACTGCTCAGCGGCACGAGAGCGAGCACCACGCTCTCCCTTCTCCGAACAGACGTCCACCAGGTGCTGCACACCTCGGGCCCGCTCTATGACGTCGAAGTCTTCACGATCGAGGTTCTCCTTGAGCAGGTGGTTGATGAACTGCTCACGGGAGGAAGCCAGGTCGTCCCGGACAACGAAATCCAGCGCTTCCAACCCGACGTGGACGCCGCTGCGGTAGCGCCGCTCACCGTTGATCAGAACGTGCTCGGCGGAACCGATCCGTTCCTCATGCTCGGGCCACAACGCCAGATAGGCGTCACGAGTGACAGCGACACAGGCCGCCAACTGAGCCTGACGCAGCTCCTCACCGAAGCGGGTCAGCTCCTCCTCCGTGCCGAAGTTCCGGCGCGGGTTCAACGGGGTAGGGGCGACCTCGTTCAGCTGCAGTCGCACGAGTTCATACGCCGGCACGTCCCCCTGGGTGACGGCCTTGGCACGGCCTCGAGCGCTACGGCCTCGAGCAACGTTGCCGAACGACGATCCGGTTCCCAGCTTGTCGGCGACGCTCATGCGCTGATCCTCCGAGCCACAGCACGCATCACGTCTGCCTGGTCACCGTAGGGCGCGTGCACGAGCAGCGGCTTCTTCACACGGACTGCCTCGCGCTGGTCCTTCAGCTCGGGGACCACAGCGAGGACGGGCGGCTCGCCGATGTTGTGCCATTCGTCGAGCGACGACGTGGCGACGAAACCCTTACGGCTGTCGTACATGTTGACCACGAAGCCCAGCAGGTCGATGTTGACGTCCATGTCCTCGACGAGGTCCTGGATCTGGTCGTAGAGCATGTCGTAGGCGTCGGCGGAGGAGTCCTCGGCCAGCACCGGGACCACGATGCCGGAGGTACTGGGTTCTTCCCCGTCACGGGTGCGGCAGTAGTACAGGGCGGTGTCCATGGAGTAGCCCAGGCTCGGGGGGCAGTCGACGATGATGTAGTCGAAGTCCTGCTCCAGCGGCTCGAGGGCCTTCTCCAGCGCCGTCTCCTTGATGCGTACGGCCTTGGTGGTGGCCAGCTTCGCGTCGAGCAGGAACGCGTCCTTGCAGGCGGGCAGCAGCCACAGGTGCTCTTCGAAGTCCCCGCCCTTTATCGGCACGAGCAGCTCGCTCAGTTCGCCCTTGGCCTCCCTCAGCATGTGCTTGGCCAAGCTGGCCTCATCGATGTCGAACATCGGGTAGCCGAGCTGCTTGGTGAGGTGGCCCTGCGGGTCGAAGTCGATGAGCAGCGTGCGGCGCCCAGACTCTGCGAGCGCTTGTGCGACGCCGGCGGAGACCGAGGTCTTTCCCACGCCACCCTTCTGGTTGCCGAAGATGATCCGGCGCGCTCCGGTGACCCGGGCCGGCTTCGGGCGTGGGGACGGGTTGTTGTCGAGCCACCAGCGGATCGACTGGGCGATTCCCTGGTTGTAGGAGATGTTGCGGGTCTTGCAGTCCTGCTTGAGCTTGCCGTACAGCCCGGCCGGGAGGTAGGTCGCGAACGACGTGCCCCCAGCGGTGTCGACCACCGAGCGGTCCTTTGCCTTCCGCCAGGCCTCAACACCTTCAGTGACGGCGTCCTGGATGTCCTTCCCCAGTTCCGCCGCCCGGACCTTCAGCTCCTTGCGCAGCTCAGCAGGCAGCTTGGCTACTACCTTTTCCCGATTGGTCGGGTCGTATGGCGCGGTCATGGCGCTACCTTACTCGCCCCTCTCGGTTCAGAAACCCCGCAAAGCACGTGTCTGCCCACACTTGTTGTCCGCGGACAACAAACGTCCAGGCCCGTCAATCACGAGTGAACGTTGTCCGCGGACAACAAGCAGGCCCAGCACGACCACGCCAACCTGCCTCCCAGAACAGCGCGCCAGGCCCATGAACGGGCACGACCTAGAAAAGGAGGGCGCCAAGGCCAGGTCGGCACGAACCAACAGAGACAACGCGCGAGTACAGGCAGCCAGCCCCTGGCCGCGTTGGATGGGCAGCCCAACAGATGGGGAGCAACAAGCCAGCAGACCACAGAAAGAGGACCATTCCATGGGAACAGTGCTGCTTGTTGCGTTAGCCATCGCCGCCATCGCCGCCATCGGGGCCATCGGGGCCAGACTCGTACACACCGGACGACGTGAGGCACAAGCGGAGAAAGCCCGACTGGCCGAGGAGGCGCGCCTCCAGGCCCGCCGATCCCTGGACACGGTCTGGGCAATGGACGACCGCCAGTTCGAGGAGTACATCGCCGACCTGTGCCGCCGGGACGGATGCACCGACGTGAAACGAGTCGGCGGCGCCGGCGACCTCGGAGCCGACGTCACCGGCCTCCTACCCGACGGCCGCCGAATCGTCATCCAATGCAAGCGCTACGCCAAGCACCGCACGGTCGGCAGCCGCGACATCCAGACGTTCAACGGCACCGCCCGCGCCGAACACGGTGCAGACGTTCCCGTCTTCGTAGCCTCGTGCGTCTTCACGAAACCGGCCCGCGACTTCGCCGCCAAGCACCAACTGGTACTCATCGACGTCAACCTGCTCGGCTTCTGGAACAGCGGCACCACGCTGACCTCGTTCCTGGACCTGGACATCGGCAGATCCGGCACCAACCGCAAACTCCACCCGGACCACGACTGACGAGGGCCCCGCTATGCCCGAGCTCCAAGAGCAGCGCCATGGAAGCCCGGCCCGACTGAACGACGCTGACCAGCGTCTCGCCACCCAGCTCGAGGGCACCGCCCGCTACGCTCAGGAGCGCGCACGGATCGTTCGCTCCCCGTACGAGTGGCGTGACCGCCTCACGGAACTGGCTCCGGCCACGGCTTCCTGAGCCGCCGGGGTCTGTCAAACGACCGGACGTGCTCCAGGCCGCCGCGGGTGGACGTACAGCTCCGCCAAGCCGGTGTGATCGGCGAGGCGGTTCGGGAGTGGTCGTCGGTGTGCGGTGTGTCAGGGGCGCTGTGAGGGGCCCGCCAGACCGTTCTCGTACGCCAGGATCACCAGGTGGACCCTGTCGCGGGCGTCGAGTTTCGCCAGGAGCCGGGTCACGTAGGTCTTGGCCGTCGCGATGCTGATGGTCAGCTCGTGGGCGATCTCGGTGTTGGTCAGGCCCGCGCCGATGAGGGCGAGGACCTCCTTCTCCCGGTCCGTGATGCCCCGCAGCCGGCCCGTGGACGCGGCGGTGGTCGCCGGCGGCTGGGCGGTGAAGTTCTTGATGAGGCGCCGGGTGATTCCCGGGGCGATCAGCGCGTCCCCGGCGGCGACCACCCTGATCGCCCCGAGGATCTCCTCCAGGACCATGTCCTTGACCAGGAAACCCGCCGCCCCGGCGCGCAGCGCCCCGTACACGTACTCGTCCTCGTCGAACGTCGTCAGGACGATGACCTGCGCCTCCGAGGGGCCCGCCGCGATCCGGCGGGTCGCCTCGATGCCGTCCATGCCGGGCATCCGGATGTCCATCACGATGACGTCCGGCGCCGCGTCCTCCGCGAGCCTGACCGCCTCCGCCCCGTCACAGGCCTCGCCGACGACCTCCAGGTCATCGGCCTGGGCGATGACCATCTGCAGCGCGGTCCGCACCAGAGGCTGGTCGTCCACCAGCCCGACCCTGATCACCGCACCCCCCGCTCGAGGAACCCGTCCGCGCGTTCCGCCGTGCGGGTGCCGGCGGACGGGAGTAAGGGGCGATGGTTCCCGGGGACGCGTCGGGAGGACGGTGGCGCGGGTGTGGCGGCGGGCATCCGTCCATCGTAGTGCGACCCGCCCGCGGCCACCCTTCCGCCCGCTCCCGCAGGCCCACCGTCAGCCGTCCGGAAGCACGTTGACGGCGGAGCAGTTCCAGCAGTCCGCCTCCCCCGGCAGCAGGTACTGCTCCGCCCACAGCCCGGACGGCCTGTCCCACACACTGTTCGTCTCGCCGCAGATCTCGCACCGGTACTCGTCGTCCATGCCCCGCTCCCCTCTGCGCAGGGCCGCGAGCCTGACAGCCACTCCCACCGGACGGACAGCGCCCCCGGGCGCAGTTGGACAGCCACACGAAGCAACCGCACCTCCCGCACCAGAAAGCCACTCCTGCCCCCACAGCGACGTGGCAGCGACTCAGGCACCCCTCCGCCGAGGGGGGACTTCGGTCGCTGCACTGGTAGTGCATTCCCGCAGGCCACAGGCCTGCCGGGGCGCGGCGAGCGACCGAAGCGACTCTCATCTCCCATATATGCAAGCCATGAAGGAGTGTTGCTGCCGTCCTCATAGACCGGAACTTCGGTCGCTTCAGTCGCTGTTGAGAGGACACCGAACCTCTCCCAACTGGGGTTTTGCCACCGGAGCCGCGCAGCGACCGAGTGAAGTCCGGTCGCTGCGCGGCCCGGTGGCCGCAGGATTTTTGGCTGTGTCCTCGATCGACAAGCTGTTTTAGTCTGTGTTCATCGAAGGGTCGCTTCGGTCGCTCTGGGGGATGCGGATGCTCGATGACCTGCGACGTCATCACGCTGATGCATGGCGCGGCGCCATGCCCGGCAACACACGACTCGCCACCGCGCTGTGGTGCGCCGAACAGGGCTGGCCGGTTCACCCCCTGCTCCCGGGCCGCAAGATCCCCCTGGCCAACTGCACCGCCTGCCGCACCCCGGGACACACACCCGTCGGCTGCCCCTGCCCGGCCGCCCACCGCTGGTGCCACGGCTTCCACGCCGCCACCCTCGACACCGACCGCATCACCCGCTGGTGGACGGACAACCCCCACCACGGAGTAGGCGTCGCCTGCGGTCCCGCCCGCCTGGTCGTCATCGACATCGACACCCACCCGGCACCCCCGCCCGCCCGCGACCGGATCTGGCCCGGAATCGAGATCGGCGACACCGTCGACCTCACAGGCCTCACCAACGGCTTCGACACCCTCGCCGTCCTCGCCGCACTGCGCGGCCAGGGCGACCCCGCCCACGACACCTCCACCCTGCGCGTACGGACACCCTCCGGCGGACTGCACGTCTGGTACCGCGTCGACGACACACGTCACTGGCGCTGTTCCTCGGGCAACAGCCCCCAGCGCGCCCTCGCCTGGCAGGTCGACATCCGCGCCCACGGCGGCTACATCGTCGCCCCCACGACCACCACCCCCACCGGCACCTACCAGCCCCTCGACGGCTCCCCGACCCCCGCCCCGCTCCCCGGCTGGCTCGCCGCAGAACTCGAACGCACCGGCCACCACCGCCCCCTCGTCCCGCACCCCCGCAGCTCCCGCCGCGCACCCGCACGCGCCCAGCAGGCCGTACGGGCCGCAGGCACGGAACACCAGCGGATCACCCGGATCATGACCACCGTCCTGCAGGAAATCCACGACTGCGGACGCGTCCACGACGGTGTCGGCTTCACCGCTGTCCTCAACCGGGCGGCCTACACCTTAGGAGGACTGGTGGCCGCCGGCCATCTCACCCAGGACGCCGCCACCCAGGCCCTGCGGGAAGCGGCCCGCGCCGCCCGCCCCGGACAGGACCGGCGCTCCATGCAGATCATCGCCGGCGGCATGAGCGCCGGCCTGGCCCGCCCCCTCACCGCCGGCAGGCACCGGTGAGCACTCCCACCACCCCGCCCTCCGCCACCGGACCCGCAGCAGGCGTCTTCGACGCACACGCCGTCGCCGCCCAGATCCTCGCCCGGTCCGCCACCACCCCCCACCAGACCCCCAGCCCCCTCGCCGCCCACGGCACCGCCGGAGTCACCGACCAAGGCCTCCTCCCCGACACCCTCACCGACCGCGGCAACGCCAAACTCTTCGCCCGCCTCTACGCCCGCGACTACCGCTACGTTCCTGGACTCGGCTGGTACCGCTGGGACGGCTCCCGCTGGCAGGCCGACGAAGAAGAAACGGTCCTGTGGGCCGCGGGCGACCTCGCCGAAACCCTCGCCACCACCGACATCACCGGTCGCCACACCCCCCACACCCTCCTCCAGCACCGCCGCCGAGCCCTGTCCACCACCGGCATCAACGCCATGCTCGTCCAGGCCCGCAGCGCCCCCGGCATGACCCTCAACGCCGGCCTCCTCGACACCGACAGCTACGCCCTGTGCACCCCCGGCGGCATCGTCGACCTGCGCACCGGCCGCACTCGCCTGCCCGACCCCGACAAGGACTTCCACTCCCGCTCCACCACCACAGCCGCCAGCCACATGCCCACACCACGCTGGCACCGCTTCCTCGCCGACACCTTCGGCGAGGACACCGACGGCCGGCAGATGACGGACTTCCTCCAGCTGTTGCTCGGCTACTCCATCACCGGAGACGTCGGCGGCCAGGTCATGCCCTTCCTCTTCGGAGCCGGAAAGAACGGCAAATCCGTCCTCCTCGACGTCCTGATGAAACTCCTCGGCGACTACGCCGACGCCGCACCGCCCGGCTTCCTCATGGCCCGCCCCTACGAAGGACACCCCACCGACCTCGCCGAACTCCACGGCCGCCGCGTCGTCGTCTGCAACGAGGTCCGCCCGGGCGACAAATTCGACGAAGCCCGCGTCAAACTCCTCACCGGCGGCGACCGCATCAAAGCCCGCCGGATGCGCCAGGACTTCTTCTCCTTCCAGCCCACACACAAACTCTGGCTCCTGGGCAACCACCGCCCCGAAGTCGGCACCGGCGGCTTCGCCTTCTGGCGCCGCATGCGGCTCATCCCCTTCGAACGCGTCGTCAGCGACGAACGCAAGGTCGACAACCTCGCCGACATCCTCGTCACAGAAGAAGGCCCCGGCATCCTCGGCTGGCTCATCGACGGCGCACGCCGCTACCTCTCCGGCGACCGCGACCTCACCGGCCCCGAACAGATCCGCGTCGCCACCACCTCCTACGCCGAGACCGAGGACCACACCGGCCGCTTCTTCGAAGAACGGTGCACCCTCGGACACCATCACCGCGCCGAACAAGCACGCCTGTACGATGCCTACAAGAAGTGGTGCCAGAGCGAAGGGGCCCCGGCCATCACCTCACGCGCCTTCGCGCAACGCACACGCGAACTGGTCGGCCTGACCTCACCCAAGGAGATGGTCCTGTCGAACTCGCGAAAGTACTATCCGGGCATCGGTCTGCTCGCCGACGCGGAGGCCCCGTGAGCTCCCTGATCACCAACGACGAACTCACCCACGAGCACGACATCGTCTGGCTCGAATCCGTCGACACCCTCGACTACGTGCGCCAGTCACTCGACCGGCTCCCCACCCGCCGGGGCAGACCGCCGTACCACCGTGACGGCCGCATGATCGGCTACGCCACCCTCACCCCCCAGGCCAAGGCCTCACGCGCCTCCGGAACCTTCCTGCGCCGCGTCTTCTGGCTCACACCCAACGACCGCGACACCACCCCCGACGGCCTCTACGCCAAAGGCACCCCAGCCGAAGCCGTCGACCCCCGCACCGTCAGCGCCCGCGAGAAAGGCCGGAAAACCCCCCGCTCCGAAGGCGACCGGCACGACCACCCCGCTCCACCACCCGCCTAGCCCCCGACGGCCCGCTCCCCCCAGGCCCCGGCCCCGCCGGCAGCGTCGCCGCCACCCGGAACCCCCCCGACAGCACACCACCCGCCGAGAACTCGCCACCCAGCAACGCCACCCGCTCACGCATGCCGATGAGCCCGTACCCCACCCCCACCCGGTCCGCAGGACCCGACCCGCCGTCCGTGACCTCGACCCCCACCTCACCGGACCTGAAGGCGATCACCACACGGCACGCGCCCGTCCCCGCATGCCGGATGACATTCGTGACCGACTCCTGCACGATCCGGAACGCCGCGAAATCCACCTCCTGCGGCAACGGCCGGCGTTCCCCCTCCCAGGACACCTCCACCCGCACCCCCGCATCGCCGGCCTCCGCCGCCAGCCGCTCGACCCCATCCAGCCCCTCCAGCGGAACCAACGGCGCCGCCGCGTCCCCGCCCTCGGCCTCCCGCAACGCGCCCAGCATCCGGCGCAGCCCCGCCAGCGCCTCACGGCCCGCACGCTCCACCGCCACCATCGCCACACGCGCCTCATCAGGCCGCGCCTCCACCACCCGCGCCGCCGCTCCCGCCTGCAATGCGATGATCCCGATGCTGTGCGCCACACTGTCATGCAGCTCCCGCGCGATCCGCAGCCGCTCACTGGCCACCGCACGCGCCGCGACCTGCTCGGAGAACTGCCGCCGCATCTCCTCCTCGTGCGTACGCGACTGCTGCACCGACCGGCCCGCCAGCCACGCCACCACCACCGTCAGCGCGACATACGGCTCCGATGCCGTCCCCGTCTCCGCACCGCTGCCCCACCTCACCCCCGCGAACACACCGAGCACCACCAGTGCCGCCCCCGCAACAGGCAACGACACCCGCGGCGCCCGCACCGCCGCCACCAGGGCGATCGCCACGTCCACCGCCAGGAACTGCAGCACGAGCAGCTCATCGAGCCCCCACGCCCCGGCATACGCCACCGTTCCCGCCAGCAGCAGCGCCGCCCCCACCCATGGCCGGCGCATCAGCACCGCACACCCGCCCGACGCCGCCAGCACCGCGAACACCAGCAGTAACTGCCCCCGCAACCCGCCCAGCACGTCGGAGACCGGCCCGGGGTCAGCACCCCCCACCCCCCGGCCCGACCACACCAGCGGAGACAACGCCGCCAGGGACCACAGACCACCCGCCCACCAACCCGGCGGCACCCGACGAAACACAGCACGGTACGAGAAGGACATAACCGGATCGTAGCCACGCAGCCCCGCCCGCCGGATCAGCCCACCGTCGTACAACCAGGGATGACACCACTGTTCAAACGGTGCCACCCTGGGAGTGATGACGCTTCGTGCGGCCCTCGCCATGATGAATCACATGATCGAAGCAAGGGAACTCACCAAGCGTTACGGAAAGAAGACCGCGGTCAACAGCCTGAGTTTCACCGTCGAACCAGGCCACGTCACCGGCTTCCTCGGCCCCAACGGCGCGGGCAAGAGCACCACCCTGCGCATGATGCTCGGGCTGCACCGGCCCACCAGCGGCTCCGTCACCATCAACGGCCGGTCCTACACCGACCGCGCCCGCGGCATGCGCGACGTGGGAGCCCTGCTCGACGCCCACCACGTCCACGGCGGCCGCACCGCCCGCGCCCACCTCGCCTCCCTCGCCGTCAGCAACCGGCTGCCCCGCCGCCGCGTCGACCACGTCCTCGAGGAGGTCGGCCTCGCCGACGCCGGCGACCGCCGCATCGGCGGCTACTCCCTCGGCATGAAGCAGCGCCTCGGCATCGCCACGGCCCTGCTCGGCAACCCGCCGGTCCTCCTCTTCGACGAGCCCCTCAACGGCCTCGACCCCGAAGGCGTCAAATGGGTCCGCGGCCTCTTTCAGCGGCTCGCCGCCGAAGGACGCACCGTCTTCGTCTCCAGCCACCTCATGTCCGAGATGGAGAACACCGCCGACAGCCTCGTCGTCGTCGGCAGGGGCCGGCTCATCGCCGCCGAGAGCCTCAAGGAATTCGCCGCGCGAGGCACCCAGCGCAGCGTCACCGTCCGCACCCCCAAGGCCGCCGCGCTGCACCCCCTCCTCAGCGACGCCGGCGCCACCGTCGAGACCCACCCCGACGACACCCTCACCGTCCGAGGCATGAGCGCACCCCACATCGGCGACATCGCCTTCCGCCACATGATTCCCGTCCACGAACTCACCAACAACAACGCATCCCTCGAATCCGCCTTCATGGAACTGACCGCCGACAGCGTCGAGTACGCGGCAGGAGAAGCCCGATGACCCTCGCCTCCACCGCCCCCGCCACCCCCACCTCCCGCAAGCCCGAGGCCGAGCCCGCTCCCCGGGCCCGCTTCACCGACCTCGTCGCATCCGAGTGGATCAAGATGTGGTCGCTGCGCTCCACCGCGTGGACCATCGCCGTCGGCACCCTCGCCATCATCGGCTTCAACGTCTTCACCACATACGACGACTACAGCAACTGGCCCGCCTGGAGCGCCCAGCAGAAGGCCGACTTCGCTCCCAACTGGGCCATGCTCGACTCCTTCACCGACGCCGCCCTGCTGTGTCTGCTGCTCATCGCCAGCGCCATGGGCGCACTGAGCGTCGTCAGCGAGTACAGCACCGGCCAGATCCGCACCACCTTCACCGCCGTCCCCAACCGCAGCGCCGTCATGGCCGCCAAGGTCGTCGTGGTCAGCGTCGTCACCACCGGACTCGGTCTGCTCGCCGCGGGCGGCTCCTTCTGGTCGACCCAAGCCATCCTGTCCGCACGCGACACGGGCCTCTCCCTGGCCGACCCCGGCGTCCTGTCCGCACTCGCCGCCTGCGTCCTCGCCGCCCCCCTCGCCGCCCTCGTCGGCATGGCCGTCGGCACGATCATCCGGGCCAGCGCCGCCACCATGGGAACCAGCTTCGCCCTGCTCCTCCTCGTCCCCATGGGCGTCAGCGACGACCACTACAGCTCCGCCGTCATCGACCACGCCCTGCCCTACAGCGCCTGGGCCCGTCTGATGCAGATCGCCGAGAAGCCCGCGAACTTCCCCTGGTCCGCCGAGGGCGCGTGGACCGTCTACGCCGTCTGGGCCGTCGTCGCCGCCGCCATCACGATCTTCGCCGTCAAACGCCGCGACCAGTGACACCCGCGCACGAAGAAGCCGCTGCCCCGCGAAACGGCAGCGGCTTTCCCACACCCCGCACACCCGCGCACGGCGCCGCCGTCCGGACCTCGGCTTGAACACGTACCGGTCACGCCCCCGGATTTCTAGGATGACGACCACCGCGACCACCGCGACCACCGCGACCACCGCGACCACCGCGACCACCGCGACCACCGCGACCACCGCGACCACCGCGACCACCGCGACCGCCACGAGCGGTGCACCCCCGCATGCCGGCGGACACCCCGCAGGAGCACACCCTTCTCCTCCCCCTCCCGCTCCTCTCCTCGCGGAGGCACCGTGCACCCACCCGACACCGCCGCACCCCCCACCCCCGTCACGACACCCGACGCCTTCGAGCGCATCACCGCCCTCCTGACCGCCCGCCCCGACGCGTACCGGATCATCCGGCACCCACCCGAAGGGTCCACCGAGGCCGCCAGCGCGCTGCGCGACCACCCCCTGGAACAGGCCGCGAAATCCCTCGTCGTCCGCGTGGCCACCGGCAAACGCTCCCGCCGTTACGTCCTGGCCGTCGTTCCCGGGGACCGCCGGGTCGACCTCACCGCCCTCGCCGCCCGCTACGGCGGGCGCGCCGCCAACTTCGCCGAACGGACCGTCGCCGAACGCCTCACCCGCAGCGTCAGCGGCTCCATCGCCCCCTTCGCCTTCAGCCGCGAACTCGACCTGCTCGTCGACGACGGCCTGCTCGTCCACGACGAGATCTACTTCAACGCCGGACGCCTCGACCTGTCCGTCGCCCTCGCCGTGCCCGACTACCTCGAAGTCGCCATGCCCGCCGTGGCCCCCATCGCCGCGCCCGTAGCGGCCTGAGAACCACCCCACCGGTGTTCAACCGCCACCACCACCGCGGTTGAACACCACCTCCACCCGCCGGGAGAGGGGGGACACCGGCGTACCGCCGGCGCACGCCCGATTCGACCGCCTGTTCAACCCGCCACCATCCGGCGCGTATTGATCGTCACCGGCACCGCCGGTCATTCTGCTGCGGCAGGCACGCCCGAAACTCACCCGGCGTCCCCGTACTCCTTCTCCTTTTCTCACGGTCCGCTGTGCGTCACGGGCATGCGTGTGCCCCAGGCGGTCCTCTTCCTTGGCTCTCCTGGAGGGAATGCACCCATGGCTGACGAACAGCTGTACCTGAGGTCGAAGGCGATCATCGAGCCGCTCGTGGACCGCTTCTTCGCCTGGCCCTACACGATCGCGCCGGTCCAGGCCGCGATGAACCTGGCCTTCCTCCAAGTCCCGCTCCTCGAGTCCTACCTGCAGTCCCCGCAGGTCCACGTCGCGGCCAGCAACAACCCCGAGCTCCGCGGCGGCTACTTCATCAACATCCCCGAGGAGCGCGCCGACGAGGTGCGCGACCTGCTCGCCACCATCAAGCGCGACCGCGCCGACATGCTCCGCTTCGCCCACGCCATAGCCGCCGGCCAGGAGATCCTGCGCGCCAACGCGACCGGCTTCGACCTGACCCCGCTCTACCCGAAGCTCCCCACCGAGCTCGCCGGTCTTGTCGAGCTCGCCTACGACACCGACAACCAGGCGCAGATGCGCTTCCTCGAGCCGGTCGTCTACAAGAGCAACGTCTACCAGGAGGAGCGCCAGTCGGTGCAGCTCTCCCTGGAGACGGGCATCGAGCGCCCGTTCATCCTCAGCACCCCGCGCCTGCCCTCGCCCGACGTCCTCGAGCTGCAGATCCCCTTCCGCCACGAAGGCCTCGCCGAGCTCTTCAAGAGCCGCGTCCATCCCACGACCCTCGCGCACCTGCGCGACGCGCTCGGCCTGAACGACGCGCAGACCAAGCAACTGCGGACCCTGCTCACCGACAAGCCGAGCCTGTCCGAGGACCGCCACATCGAGAGCGGCGGCCGCATCCGCTACTTCGGGCACGCCTGCCTCGTCCTGCAGACGCCCGAGGCCGCCATCGTCACCGACCCGTTCATCAGCGCGGACAGCGACAAGACGGACCGGTACACGCTGGACGACCTGCCCGACTACATCGACCTCGTCCTCATCACCCACGGCCACCAGGACCACATCGTCCTGGAGACGCTGCTGCAGCTGCGCGGCCGGCTCGGCGCCATCGTCGTCCCGCGCTCCTCACGGGGCAACCTCGCCGACCCCTCCATGGCGCTGATGCTCCGCAACCAGGGCTTCACCGTCATCGAGGTCGACGACTTCGACGAGGTGCCCTTCCCCGGCGGCAAGATCACCGCCACGCCGTTCCTCGGCGAGCACTGCGACCTCGACATCCGCGCCAAGTCCACCTACTGGGCGGAACTGGCCGGCAAGAAGGTCTTCATCGGCGCCGACTCCTCCGGCATCGAGCCGTCCCTCTACCGCTACATGAAGGACCACCTCGGCCAGGCCGACATCGCCTTCCTCGGCATGGAGTGCGACGGCGCGCCGCTGACCTGGCTCTACCAGGCGCTGCTGACCATCCCGGTCACCAAGAAGATGAGCAACTCCCGCAAGCTCTCCGGCTCCAACGCCGAGCAGGCCGCCGCGATCATGACCGAGCTCGGCGCCAAGGAGGCCTACGTCTACGCGATGGGCGAGGAGGACTGGCTCGGACACGTCATGGCGACCACGTACACGGAGGACACCTACCAGATCAAGCAGATCGAGGAGTTCCTGACCTGGTGCAAGGAGCGCGACATCCCCGCCGGTCACCTCTTCAAGCAGCAGGAGTGGCGCTGGTAACCCCGCCCGGCCCCGAACCGGCCGTTACCGGTCCCCGAACCCTCTTTGACCCGGACCGCATCCCCGCCTGACCGCATCCGACTCCGACCGCAACAGAACCCGATCGAGCACGGCCCGGCACGGGGCACCCAGGCACTGCCCAGGGTGTCCCGCCCGGCCGCCGGCACACATACGTCACACGGCATCTGCCTTGAGGAGGCCGCTCCATGGTCGTGCAGGACATCGCGTACGTAGAGCTGTTCACCAAGGACAAACGCTCGACCACCGACTACTTCGTCTCCGCCCTCGGCTTCACCCGGGTCGCCGACTCCGTCGAGGTGGACCGCAGTTCCGTCCTGCTGCGACAGGGCGACGTCCAGGTCGTCCTCACCACCGGCCGAGGCACCTGGAAGTTCTGCGACGAACACGGTGACGGCATCGCCGACATCGCCATGACCTGCGACGACGTCACCGCCACCCGCGACGCGGCCCTGCGCGCCGGCGCCAGGACCGAGATCTCCCCGCGCGGCGACACCGTCGTCAGCGGCTTCGGCGACGTCGTCCACACCCTCGTCCCCGCCCCCGCTTCCGCCGCCGACCGGCTCCCACCCCGCCGCACCTGGGTCCCCCTCGACGGGCCGCACCACCCGCCCGGCCGCGTGAAGTCCCTCGACCACATAGCCGTCTGCCTCTCCGGCGGCACCCTCGACCAGTACGCGCGCTTCTACCAGGACGGCTTCGGCCTCGACCGCTTCTACTCGGAGTACGTCAGCGTCGGCGACCAGGCGATGGACTCGATCGTCGTCCGCAACCCCCGCGGCGGCGTCACCTTCACCCTCGTCGCACCGGACCCCGACAAGCGCACCGGCCAGCTCGACTCGTTCCTCGAACGCAACGGCGGCCCCGGCGTCCAGCACCTCGCCTTCCTCGTCGACGACATCATCCCGGCCGTACGGGAGTGCAAGCAGCGCGGCGTCGACTTCCTCACCACCCCCGACGCCTACTACGACGTCCTCGTCGACCGCTTCCCCGACCTGCGGGCCATCGTCGGCGAACTGCGCGACACCCAGGTCCTCGCCGACCGCGACGAATGGGGACACCTGCTGCAGCTGTTCAGCCGCTCCCCGCACGAACGCAACACCCTCTTCTACGAACTGATCCAGCGCCAGGGATCGCGCGGCTTCGGCAGCTCCAACATCCGTGCCCTGTACGAAGCGGTGGAACGCGAGCGGCTGACCGCCGGATGAGTCCCGCCCACCGCAGCCGACCGCCCGCCGCAGCCGACCGTC
The DNA here is from genome assembly GCF_055633275.1 of Streptomyces sp. 12E. NCBI lineage: Bacteria > Bacillati > Actinomycetota > Actinomycetes > Kitasatosporales > Streptomycetaceae > Streptomyces > Streptomyces sp. 12E. Next base: position 65,570 of record NZ_JBVNCJ010000002.1, read on the forward strand.
CGCCGTCCGCCGACCGTCCGCTGACCCTGGCCGACTACGCAACGGCGGCGCGGCCGCGCTTCACGCCGGCCGTGAGGGACTTCCTGGAAGGCGGCGCGGGCGACGAACGCACCCTCGCCGCCAACACCGCCGCCTTCGACGCCGTCCACCTGCACCCCCGCGTCCTGGCCGGACACCAGGCGCCGGACACCACGACCCGGATCCTGGGCCGCGACTGGGCGGCCCCCCTCGGGATCGCCCCGATGGCCTACCACGCCCTGGCCCACCCCGAGGGCGAGGTCGCCACCGCCCGCGGCGCGGGGGCCGCGGGCGTCCCACTGACCGTCAGCACCTTCGCCGGCCGCACTTTCGAGGACATCGCCGCCGCCGCCACCTCCCCGCTGTGGCTGCAGGTGTACTGCTTCCGCGACCGGGGCGTCACCCGGGCGCTGATCGAACGCGCCGAACGGGCCGGCTTCGAGGCCATCGTGCTGACCGTCGACGCGCCACGCCTCGGCCGCAGGCTGCGCGACCTGCGCAACGGCTTCGAACTCCCCGGAGGCATCGCGCCCGCCAACCTCACCGGCGGCGGATTCGACTCGCCCAGCGCGCACGCGCTCGCCGAGTTCGACCCCGCCCTGGACTGGTCCGTCCTCGCGTGGCTGCGCACCGTCAGCTCCCTGCCGCTCCTCCTCAAAGGCGTCCTCACCGCACAGGACGCCCGGCGGGCCACCGCCGAGGGCGCGCAGGGCATCGTCGTCTCCAACCACGGCGGACGCCAGCTCGACGGAGCCCCGGCCACCCTCACCGCGCTGCCCGTCGTCGCCGAGGCCGTCGACCGTGCCTGCCCCGTCCTCCTCGACGGCGGCGTACGCCGGGGCGCCGACGTCCTGACCGCGCTCGCGCTCGGCGCCGACGCCGTCCTCCTCGGCCGGCCTGCCCTGCACGGACTGGCCGTCGCCGGAGCCGACGGCGTGGCCGACGTGCTCGGCATCGTCCGCGACGAACTGGCCGACGCCATGGCCCTGACCGGCACCGGGACGGTGACGGACGCGGGCCCCGCCCTCGTGACTCCCGCCCTCGTGACGGCCGCGCCCGCTCCCGTCAGGCCCGCCGTCACCGGGCTGCGGACGCGGGACCTCCACGCCAGCGTCTCGGACCCCGTCCTGGACACGATGAACTTCCTCAACGAGATCACCACCCGCTACCCCGACGCCGTCTCCTTCGCACCCGGACGCCCCTACGAGGGCTTCTTCGACACCGAGCAGATCTTCACCTACCTGCGCCGCTACGTGGACCACCTGCACCAGCAGGGCGCCTCACCCGAGCAGATACGCACCACGCTCTTCCAGTACGGGCCCACGAGCGGCCACATCCGCGAGCTGATCGCCGACTCGCTGCGCAAGGACGAGGGCATCGACGTCCCGCCCGAGGCCGTCGTGGTCACCGTCGGCGCGCAGGAGGCGATGCTGCTCGCCGTCCGCGCGCTGATCACCGGCCCCGACGACGTCCTGCTGGCCTCCAGCCCCTGCTACGTCGGCATCACGGGCGCCGCCCGGCTCCTCGACATCACCCCGGTCGCCGTCGAGGAGGACGAGGACGGCGTACGGGTCGACCGCCTCGCCGCCGCGATCGACGCCGAACGCGCCCGGGGCCGCAGACCCCGCGCCTTCTACGTCATCCCCGACCACTCCAACCCCTCCGGCGCCACCCTGTCCCTCAAGGCACGCCAGGAACTGCTCGACCTCGCCGAACGCGAGGACATCCTGCTCCTGGAGGACAGCCCCTACCGGCTGGTCAGCCCGGGGGAGCGGCTCCCGACGCTGAAGGCGCTGGACCGCAACCACCGCGTGGTGCACATCGGCTCGCTCTCCAAGACGCTGTTCCCCGGGGCGCGCGTCGGGTTCGCCGTCGCCGACCAGCCCGTCACCGACGACACGGGCCGCACCACGGTGCTCGCCGACGCGCTCAGCAAGATCAAGTCGATGGTGACGGTCAACACCTCGCCGATCAGCCAGGCCCTCGTGGCCGGCATGCTGCTCACGGCGGACGGCCGGGCCGGAGAACTCAACACGGCCACCGCCGCCCACTACGGTGACGCGATGCGCGTCACCCTCGACGCCCTCGAGGACGCCTTCCCGCCGCAGGAGCGCACCGTGCTCGGCGTGCGCTGGAACGAACCGAGCGGCGGCTTCTTCCTCTCCCTCACCGTTCCCTTCCGTGCCGACGAGACAGCACTCACCCAGGCGGCCGAGGAGTTCGGCGTCATCTGGACCCCCATGGCGTACTTCCACCCCCGAGGCGGCGGCGAACACGCCCTGCGGCTCTCCGTCAGCTCCCTGACGCACGAGCAGATCAAGGACGGCATCGGCCGCCTGGCCCGCTTCACCAGAGCCCGGGCCGCGACGAACGGACGATGAGGGACGGCGGTGGTTCCCCTCCCCACGGGGAGGGGAACCACCGCCGTCTTCAAGGAGCCCAAAGGAGCCCGAGGGACTCCGGAAGAGAGAGCCTAGAGGTCGCCCGCCGGCACCTGCCGCGGATCCCGGGCCAGCGGCCACGGCGCCATCCGCGGATCGGGTACCGGCTTGGCATGGGTCCGCGCCTCCGCCGTCTCGAAACCCCGTGCGAGATAGTTCCGCACGGCGTGACGGTGATCCAGCGTGCTCGTCCGCAGATACACGTACCGCGCGGGAAGCGCCTCGGGCCCGCCCCACTCCACACCACTGCGCCAGGCCCGCTCCACACAGGCCGTCAGCAGGGCGCCGCCCAGGCCGCGCCCGTAGAACTGGGGCAGCAGCCCGAACAGCACCACCTCCACCCCGCCGTCCGGCTGCGCCTCCAGCTCGAAGAAGCCCGCCACCGTGCCCTGCACCGTGGCGATCCACGTCGCCATGGACGGCCGGTGCACCCACGCGCGCCACGTCTCGTGGCTCCACGAGAAACGGTCCGTCCAGCACACGTGGGACCCGACGGCCGCGTACAGGGCCCGGCTCAGATCGACCGACGGCACCTGCGAGCGCTCCACCCGCATCTCGGTCTCCGACCGGGCCGGCCGCAGCTGCTCGGGCGAGGACATCCGCAGCGTCCACGTCGTGACGTCCTGCCGGACGATCTTCGCCTCGGAACCCGGATCGACGTGCTCAGGCTGGTTCATGGCGCGGCCTTACGTGAAAGGGGCGGAAGAAGAAGGAAGGGCGGGGCGGGTGACGGCGCGCGCCCGGGGTCAGTGCTTGTCGAGGAACTCGATGATCGCGTCGTTCACGGCCCGCGGACGCTCCAGGTTCCCCAGGTGCCCGCAGTCCGCGATCTCCACGTGGTCGCACCCGGGAATGGCGTCCGCCACCTCGACCACCAGATGCGGAGGGCAGATGAGGTCGTCCGAGAAAGCGATCGTGCGGCACGGGACCCCGATGGAACGCAGCACCCCGCGCCGGTCGCCGACCCGGTCGACGCCGGCCTGCCCGCCACCGCCGTCGCCACCGCCGGTCAGCTCGAAGATCTCCAGCCAGCTCCGCGCCGACGTGTCGTCGTTGAGCGTGGCGGGAGAGAGCATCTCCAGGACGGTCCGCATCGCCTCGTACTTCGGTGGCAGCCGCACCCCGCTCTCCCGCAGCGCGAGATCGGCCTCGGTCAGCGCCCGCCGGGTCGCGTCCGAGCGCGCACGGGTGGCGATGAGCACGGCCGAGCGCACCAGGTGCGGATACCGCGCCGCCAGCTCCTGCGCGATCATCGCGCCCATCGACGTACCGACGATCCGGCAGGGACCGATCCCCAGGGCCTCGATCAGGCCCTTGGTGTCGGCCACCATGTCGGCCAGCGTGTACATGCCCTCGGGTGCGTCGGAGGCGCCGATGCCCCGGTTGTCGAAGATCACCGTCTCGTAGCCGGCCGCGTTGATCGCCGGCGTCTGATGCGTCGTCCACACGTGCCCGGCGGCGCCCGAGCCCATGATGAGCAGCACCGGCTCGCCGCTGCCCTGACGCTGGTAGGAGAGCCGGATCCCGTTGGAGGTCACATACGGCATGACATGCCTCCGGTCACAGTCTCGGTGCGCAAGAGGAACTCCAGGTCGTCCGGGACGAAGTCGTCGCAGTCAGCGGGCACAAGAGGCGGCGCGGGATGTCACCGGCCGCAGCGCGGCCATGCCGCACACCGCGCGTACGGCGCCGGCCACAGCGGGGCGGCCACCCGGGGCCAGGGCCCCCGGCCGTGCCGGACGGTCCACCATGACACCGCCACGACCCGCCGATCAACGCCGTTCAACGAAGACGACCGCGCGGTTGAACAGCACGTTGACCCGCACCGGTGGGCCGCGGTCATAGTGGGCGTCCGGCCGCGCCCGTCGGGCAGCCCGCAGCGGCCGGAGCCGGGGCCGTGGCCCCGCGCGGCTCCCGGCCCCGCCTCCGACAGACCCCCGCCCGGCGGGCCCGGGAGCACGGCTCGCCCCACCGCCCCGACGACGCCCGGTCACGCGTATCGAGTCAGGAGCCGAGGAGCCCAGCCATGAGCGAGACCACCACGATCACCAGCACACCCGTCACCAGCACACCCGTCACCAGCACCTCCGTCCCCGGCACTTCCCCCACGGGCGACGACGGGACCACCACCGTCACCGGCACCGCCTGGAGCCCGCTCGTCATACGCCCCGAGGGCGGTCCGACCGGCGCCGAAGGAGTACGCGACAGGCTGGCGGCCCTCGGAGACCCCGGGGACCTCCTCGCTCGCGAGAAGGCGCTGGTCTTCCGGGACTTCGACGTGCCCGAAGAGGACGTCGAGAGGGTGATGGACCTGCTGCTTCCCAACCGGCTCGGCTACCTGCACGGCACCTCGCCCCGCACGCAGCTCGGCGGCAACCTCTACACGTCGACCGAGTACCCCCAGCACATGACGATCGCGATGCACAGCGAACTGTCGTACAGCCACCAGTGGCCCGAGCGGCTCTTCTTCTACTGCGCCACCACCCCCGGCGGCGGCGGCGCCACACCCGTCGCCGACGGCGCGCGCTGGCTCGCCGCCCTGGACGCCGAGGTCCGCGAGGCCTTCGCCGGCGGCATCCGCTACACCCAGAACCTGCACGACGGCATGGGCCTCGGCCGCAGCTGGCGCCAGACGTTCGAGACCGACGACCGCGACGAGGTCGAAGCCTTCCTGAAGGCGGGGGAGTTCACCTGGCACTGGGACACCGACGGCGGCCTGCGCATGACCAGCCCCGTCCGCCCCGCCACCGTCCGGCACCCCGTCACCGGCACCGAGGTCTGGTTCAACCAGGCCGACCACTTCCACCCCGCCGCCCTCGGCGACGAGACCGCCCGCGAACTGGCGCAGATCCTGCCCCCCGAGGAACTGCCCCAGTCCGTCACCTTCGCCGACGGCAGTCCCATCCCCGACGCGTACATCCTCCACATCCACGACCGCGGCCTGGAGACGGCCGTCGACGTGGACTGGCACAAGGGCGACCTCATGGTCATCGACAACGTCGCCACCGCCCACGGCCGACGCCCCTACACCGGCGACCGCAGGGTCCTGGTCGCCATGTCCGGCTGACCCCACACGCACACACGCGAGCGGGGCGCCCACCGTGGAGGTGGGCGCCCCGCTCGCGTACACGGTTCAGGAGGCCTTCAGGCGCACCGGCAGCAGCTCGGGACCGTTCACGACGATCGAATCCAGCAGCTTCGGCTCACCGTCCAGCTCGATGCGCACCCCCCGCTTCACCAACTCGCCGTACAGAAGCCGCAGTTCCACCCGTGCCAGCATGCTGCCCAGGCAGAAGTGCTCGCCGAACCCCAGCGACAGATGACGGTTGGGGGAGCGCCGCACGTCGAACACGTCCGGCGCGTCGAACACCGTCTCGTCCCGGTTCGCCGACGGCAGCCAGAACACCACCTTGTCGCCGGCCTCGATCTGCCGGTCATGGATCCGCACCGGCTTCACGGCCGTACGCATGATGTGCGTGGCCGTCGACGTCCAGCGCAGCACCTCCTCGACCGCGGACGGCAGCAGCGCGGGATCCCCGCGCACCGCACTCCACTGCTCCGGGTGCTCCAGGAGCGCGAGCATCCCCCCGGCCGCGGCGATCCGGGTGTTCTCCGTACCACCGACCAGCAGGTTGTCGCAGTTCAGGATCACGTCGTCGGGACTCAGCCGCTCACCGTCCACCACCGCCGTCGCCAGGACACTCACCAGGTCGTCACCCGGGTCGCGCGCCTTGTCGGCCTGCAGGGTCTCGAAGTACCCCAGGATGTCCAGGTGCGCGAAGCGCCGCGCGAGCGGATCGCCCGCCGCGAACGCCTGGCTCGTCAGGTCGTACAGACGCTCCCAGTCCGACTCGGGCACCCCCATCATCCGGCAGATCACATAGAGCGGGATCCGGGCCGCGACATCGGCGACGAAGTCACAACTGCCCCGCTCCAGCGCCGCCTCGACCACCCCCTCGGCGATCGACGCCATCTCCGCCTCCAGCGCGCGGACCGAGCGGACGGCGAACCAGCCGTCGACCAGGCCGCGCAGCTGCTTGTGACGGGGCGCGTCGGTGAGGGCCAGCGTCCGCCCGCCGCCCGGGTCCGCCCCGTGCTCGGCCGGCCGCAGCAGGATCCCCTGCGCCGAACTGAACGTCTCCGCGTCCCGGTAAGCCGTACGGATGTCCTCGTAACGCGTCAGGGACCAGAAACCCGGAAGCTCTCCCGGCCGGCGCCAGTGCACCGGATCGTTGGCACGCAGCCAGGCCCATTGCGAAAAGGGATCGCCACGGGAATAGAGTTCCGGATCCACGAGATCGATGTGCGGCGCTGAATCGGGCATACGGGTGCCTCGCAGTAAAAGCGGGAAGGGGGAGAGAAGCCATAGGCGCCATTCACCGTCCCAAAAGCCGTCGCACCCCGTCAAGGTCCGCCCCTGACCTGTGAAGCAGCCGTTCAACTGCCCTTCTCTCACAGTTGAACGCACCCCCGACGTACGTTGATCCCCCACCGGGGCTCGGTCATAGTGGGTCGCCGCGCCAGTGCTCGACGAAGACGAATTCTCAGGTCGCAGCTTTGTTCAACAGGAGCTGGGCGGTCATGCGCGTGCCCCGGTTGAGGCAGCCCGTGCTGTTCCAGTCGACGTTTCAAACGATTGGAGTGCGTGGGCATGACCAAGAACGAGGGCGAGTTCATCGAGTTGATGGGCGGACAGCTCGGCATCTGGTATGCGCAGCAGCTCGCCCCCGAAAACCAGTCGTTCTTTCTCGCCGAGTACATCGAGATCCACGGACCCGTCGACCACGCCCTGCTCGTACGCGCGGCCGAACTGCGGATCCGCGAGACCGAGACGGTACGCCTGCGCCTGAAGACCGTCGACGGCACCCCCGTCCAATACCTCCACGACGCGGCCGACTACCCCGTGCAGGCCGTCGACCTCAGCGGCGAGACGGACCCCCGCGCCGCCGCCCGCGCCTGGATGGACGCCGACCTGCGCCGCCCCGCCGAACTCGACGGCGGACCGCTCTACAACGCCGCGATCATCACGCTGGACGATGAACTCCACTACTGGCACATCCGCGTCCACCACCTCGTCTTCGACGGCCAGAGCGGCGCCGTCGCCGCCGCCCGCGGCGCCGAGATCTACGCCGCCCTCCTCGAAGGCCGCGATCCCGCCGAAGGCGCTCTCGCGCCCTTTTCCGTCCTGCACGAGGACGACCGCGCCTACCGGACCTCCCCGCAGTACGACCAGGACCGGCTCTACTGGCTCGACCGCCTCGCCGGCCACCCCGCCCTCGACGGAGGCGACGCCTACAAGTCCCGCCGCGCCCAGCACGCCCCGCTGCGGCACACCGACGGCATCGACACCGAAGCGGCCGACGGCCTCAAGCGCGGCGCACGCCGCCTCAGAACCAGTTTCCCCGGCCTCATGATCGCCGCCGCCGCGCTCTACCAGCACCGGGTCAGCGGCGAACGGGAGATCACCGTCGGCCTGCCCGTACGCGCCCGAGGCGACCGCCACACGCTCGCCGTCCCCGGCATGACCTCCAACATCCTGCCCCTGCGCCTGAGCATCGGCCCCCGCACCACGGTCGAGGACCTCGTACGCCAGACCTCCCGCGCCGTCCGCGACGGCATGAAGCACCAGCGCTACCGCTACCGCGACATGCTCGGCGACCTCAAGATCACCGACGGCGACCTGTGCGGCCTCCACATCAACGTGATGGCCTTCGACTACGACCTGCGGTTCGGCACCTGCCCCACCGTGACCCACAACCTGTCCACCGGCCCCGTCGACAACCTCCGCATAGACATCTACGACCGCGGCGGCATGCAGATCAACGTCGACGCCAACCCCGACGCCCACGACCTCGACGCGGCCGCCGCCGTCTCACGCCACTACCTCAACGTCGCCACCTGGCTGGCCCACGCCGAACCCACCGCCCTCGCCGCCCACGCCGACCTCCTCGGCGAGGGGGAGCGTGGCCGGGTGTTGGTGGAGTGGAACGACACGGTCGTGGAGCGGGTTTCGGGTTCGCTGGTGGACCTGTTCGAGGCGCAGGTGGCGCGGTCGCCGGAGGCGGACGCGGTGGTGTGGGAGGGCGAGGTCGTCTCGTACCGGGAGCTTGACGGGCGGGCGAATCGTCTGGCCCGGCATCTGGCGGGTCTGGGCGTGGGCCCGGAGTCGGTGGTGGGGGTGTGCCTGGAGCGCGGGCCCGACATGGTCGTCGCGTTGCTCGCGGTGCTGAAGGCCGGCGGCGCCTACCTGCCGATCGACCCGGACCACCCCGCCGAGCGTGTCGCGAACATTCTCATCGACGCCGCTCCCGTCGCCGTGGTGACCTCGGCCGGCATCGCACCGGGTGTCCCGGTGTCGGAGACGGCCCTCGTCGTCCTCGACCACACTTCGGTCGCGGATCTCGACGACGGCCCGTTGGGCGTGCGGGTCGACCCGCGGTCTCCCGCGTACGTGATCTTCACGTCGGGTTCGACGGGCCGTCCGAAGGGCGTGGTCGTTCCGCACGCCGGAATCGTGAACCGGCTGGTGTGGATGCAGGACCGGTACGGGCTGGGCGCGGGCGAGCGGGTGCTGCAGAAGACGCCGTTCGGTTTCGACGTGTCGGTGTGGGAGTTCTTCTGGCCGCTGTCGGTGGGCGCCGCTCTCGTGGTGGCGCGCCCCGGTGGTCACCGTGACCCGGCGTATGTGGCGTCGGTGGTCCGTGAGCGTGCGGTGACGACGGTCCACTTCGTGCCGTCGATGCTGGAGGCGTTCGTCGCCGAGCCGGCGGCGGGGGAGTGTGTGGGTCTGCGGCGGGTCATCTGCTCGGGCGAGGCCCTGGGACCGTCGGTGCGGGACCGGTTCTTCTCCCTCCTGCCCGGCGTCGAGCTGCACAACCTGTACGGGCCGACGGAGGCGTCGGTCGACGTCACGTCCTGGCAGTGCGTTCCCGGCCGGGAAGGCGTGTCGGTCCCGATCGGTGTGCCTGTGGCCAACACCCGGGTGTACGTCCTGGACGCCACGCTTTCCCCGGTGCCCGTCGGCGTGGCGGGAGAGCTCTACCTCGCCGGTGTGCAGCTCGCCCGCGGCTATCAGGGACGTGCCGGGCTGACCGCTGAACGCTTCGTCGCCAACCCCTTCGAGACCGCCCGGCGGATGTACCGCACCGGCGACGTCGTCCGCTGGAACACCGACGGTCAGATCGAGTACCTCGGCCGCGCCGACGAACAGGTCAAGATCCGGGGGATACGGGTCGAGCCGGGCGAGGTGCAGTCCGTCCTGGCCGGACACGACCAGGTGGCCCAGGTCGCCGTCGTGGCCCGCGAGGACACCCCGGGAGACAAGCGCCTGGTCGCCTACGTCGTACCGGCCGGTGACGCATCGGCCGACGGTGCATCGGCCGGTGAGGTCGCCTCCGTTGTCACCGAGTTCGCAGCCGAGCGACTGCCCGCGGCGATGGTGCCGTCGGCCGTCGTGGTCCTGGACGAGTTCCCGCTCGGCGTGAACGGCAAGCTGGACCGCAAGGCCCTGCCGGCTCCCGACTTCACCGCGGTCGCGGGCGAGGGGAGAGGCCCGGCCACCGTGCGCGAGGAGATCCTCTGCGCGGCCTTCGCCGAGGTCCTCGGCCTCGACCACGTCGGCGTCGACGACGACTTCTTCCGCCTCGGCGGCCACTCCCTCCTCGCCGTCCGCCTCATCGAGATCCTCCGCACCCACGGCGTCACGATCTCGCTCAAGACGCTGTTCGACGCCCCGACCCCCCACGCCGTCGCGCGCTCCGCCGGAGCCGAGCGGATCGAGGTCCCCGACAACCTCATCCCCGTCGGCGCCACCGCGCTCACGCCCGCGATGCTGCCGCTGGTCGACCTCACCGAGGACGAGCTGGCCGCCGTCGTCGCCACCGTCGACGGCGGCGCCGCGAACGTCGCCGACATCTACCCGCTCGCCCCCCTGCAGGAGGGCCTGCTCTTCCACCACCTCCTCGCCGACGGCGGCGACGACGCCTACGTCATGCCGGCGGTCTTCGAGTTCGACACGCGCGACCGCGTCACCGCCTTCGCCGCGGCTCTCCAGCAGGTCGTCGACCGGCACGACATCTACCGCACCTCCTTCGCCTGGGAAGGCCTGCGCGAACCGGTCCAGGTGGTCCGGCGCCACGCCACCCTGCCCGTCACCGACGTCGTCCTCGACCCCGGGAGCGGCGACCCGACCGAGCAGCTCCTCGCCGCCGCCGGCGGCACCATGGACCTCGGCCAGGCACCCCTGCTCGACCTGCACCTCGCCGCCACGAGCGACAGCCGTGTGCTCGTCCTCCTGCGCATGCACCACCTGGTCCGCGACCACACGGCCCTGCAGATCGTCCTCGACGAGGTCGAGGCGATCCTCGCCGGCCACGGCGACACCCTGCCCGCGCCCCTTCCCTTCCGGACGTTCGTCGCCCAGGTACGCGGAGCGGCCGCGCGCACCGACCACACCCGGTACTTCACCGACCTCCTCGGCGACGTCACCGAACCCACCGCCCCCTACGGCATGGCCGACGTACGCGGTGACGGCTCGGACGCCCGACTCGCCCTGCTGCCCCTCGAAGACGGACTGACCGCCCGGCTGCGCACCGCGGCACGTCGGGCCGGAGTCAGCACGGCGACCGTGCTGCACGTCGCCTGGGCCCGTGTCCTGGCCGCCCTCAGCGGCCACGACGACGTCGTCTTCGGCACCGTCCTGCTGGGGCGGATGAACGCGGGCTCCGGCGCCGACCGCGTGCCCGGCCCCTTCATGAACATGCTGCCGGTCCGCATACGCACCGGCGAACTCGGCGCACTCCAGGCGCTGTCCGCCACACGCGGACAGCTCGCCGAACTCCTCGAACACGAGCACGCCCCCCTCGCCGTCGCACAGCGCGCCAGCGGGATCACGGGAGACACTCCCCTCTTCACCTCCTTCCTCAACTACCGCCACAACGCGGGCCAGGACGCCGAAGCGAGCTGGAACGCCACACTCGACGGCACCCGCCTGCTCTTCGCCCGCGAGATGTCCAACTACCCGCTGGCCCTGCTCGTGGACGACAACGGCGACCGCATCAGCCTGTCCGTCGACGCCGCCGAGCCCATCGACCCCACTGCCGTGACCACCCTCACCCGCACCACCGTCGAGCAGCTCCTCGACGCCCTGGAGACCACCCTCGACGGCGGCGCCGACGTGCCACTGCGCACGCTCCGCGTCCTCGGCGAGGGGGAGCGTGGCCGGGTGTTGGTGGAGTGGAACGACACGGTCGTGGAGCGGGTTTCGGGTTCGCTGGTGGACCTGTTCGAGGCGCAGGTGGCGCGGTCGCCGGAGGCGGACGCGGTGGTGTGGGACGGTGAGGTCGTCTCGTACCGGGAGCTTGACGGGCGGGCGAATCGTCTGGCCCGGCATCTGGCGGGTCTGGGCGTGGGCCCGGAGTCGGTGGTGGGGGTGTGCCTGGAGCGCGGGCCCGACATGGTCGTCGCGTTGCTCGCGGTGCTGAAGGCCGGCGGCGCCTACCTGCCGATCGACCCGGACCACCCCGCCGAGCGTGTCGCGAACATTCTCATCGACGCCGCTCCCGTCGCCGTGGTGACCTCGGCCGGCATCGCACCGGGTGTCCCGGTGTCGGAGACGGCCCTCGTCGTCCTCGACCACACTTCGGTCGCGGATCTCGACGACGGCCCGTTGGGCGTGCGGGTCGACCCGCGGTCTCCCGCGTACGTGATCTTCACGTCGGGTTCGACGGGCCGTCCGAAGGGCGTGGTCGTTCCGCACGCCGGAATCGTGAACCGGCTGGTGTGGATGCAGGACCGGTACGGGCTGGGCGCGGGCGAGCGGGTGCTGCAGAAGACGCCGTTCGGTTTCGACGTGTCGGTGTGGGAGTTCTTCTGGCCGCTGTCGGTGGGCGCCGCTCTCGTGGTGGCGCGCCCCGGTGGTCACCGTGACCCGGCGTATGTGGCGTCGGTGGTCCGTGAGCGTGCGGTGACGACGGTCCACTTCGTGCCGTCGATGCTGGAGGCGTTCGTCGCCGAGCCGGCGGCGGGGGAGTGTGTGGGTCTGCGGCGGGTCATCTGCTCGGGCGAGGCCCTGGGACCGTCGGTGCGGGACCGGTTCTTCTCCCTCCTGCCCGGCGTCGAGCTGCACAACCTGTACGGGCCGACGGAGGCGTCGGTCGACGTCACGTCCTGGCAGTGCGTTCCCGGCCGGGAAGGCGTGTCGGTCCCGATCGGTGTGCCTGTGGCCAACACCCGGGTGTACGTCCTGGACGCCACGCTTTCCCCGGTGCCCGTCGGCGTGGCGGGAGAGCTCTACCTCGCCGGTGTGCAGCTCGCCCGCGGCTATCAGGGACGTGCCGGGCTGACCGCTGAACGCTTCGTCGCCAACCCCTTCGAGACCGCCCGGCGGATGTACCGCACCGGCGACGTCGTCCGCTGGAACACCGACGGTCAGATCGAGTACCTCGGCCGCGCCGACGAACAGGTCAAGATCCGGGGGATACGGGTCGAGCCGGGCGAGGTGCAGTCCGTCCTGGCCGGACACGACCAGGTGGCCCAGGTCGCCGTCGTGGCCCGCGAGGACACCCCGGGAGACAAGCGCCTGGTCGCCTACGTCGTACCGGCCGGTGACGCATCGGCCGACGAACTGCCGCAGCTCCTGACCGACCTCGCCGCCGACCGGCTGCCCTCCTACATGGTCCCGTCGGCCGTCGTGGTCCTCGACCGGCTCCCGCTGAACGTCAACGGCAAGCTCGACCGCAAGGCCCTGCCCGCCCCCGCGTACGCCGCGGGCCTCGGCAGCCGCGGCCCGGCCACCGTGCGCGAGGAGATCCTCTGCGCGGCCTTCGCCGAGGTCCTAGGCCTCGACCACGTCGGCGTCGACGACGACTTCTTCCGCCTCGGCGGCCACTCCCTCCTCGCCGTCCGCCTCATCGAGACCCTCCGCACCCACGGCGTCACGATCTCCGTCCGCGCCCTCTTCGACACCCCGACCGTCGCGGGTCTGGCGGCCTCGGACGGCGCCCACCAGGCGGAGGTCCCTGACAACCTCATCCCCGTCGGCGCCACCGCGCTCACGCCCGCGATGCTGCCGCTGGTCGACCTCACCGAGGACGAGCTGGCCGCCGTCGTCGCCACCGTCGACGGCGGCGCCGCGAACGTCGCCGACATCTACCCGCTCGCCCCCCTCCAGGAGGGCCTGCTCTTCCACCACCTCCTCGCCGACGGCGGCGAGGACGCCTACGTCATGCGCGCCGTCCTCGCACTCGACTCACGCGACCGCGCGGGCGCCTTCACCAGCGCCCTCCAGCAGGTCGTCGACCGGCACGACATCTACCGCACCTCCTTCGCCTGGGAAGGCCTGCGCGAACCGGTCCAGGTGGTCCGGCGCCACGCCACCCTGCCCGTCACCGAGGTCACCCTCGACGCCGACGGCGGTGACCCGACCGAGCAACTTCTCGCCGCCGCCGGCGGCACCATGGACCTCGGCCAGGCACCCCTGCTCGACGCGCACGTCGCGGCCGACCCCGCAGGCGACCGCCACCTGGTCCTCGTCCGCATGCACCACACCGTCCGCGACCACACGGCCCTGCAGATCGTCCTCGACGAGGTCGAGGCGATCCTCGCCGGCCACGGCGACACCCTGCCCGCGCCCCTTCCCTTCCGGACGTTCGTCGCCCAGGTACGCGGAGCGGCCGCGCACACCGACCACACCCGGTACTTCACCGACCTCCTCGGCGACGTCACCGAACCCACCGCCCCCTACGGCGTGACCGACGCGCGCGGCGACGGTGCCGGCACCGTCCACGCGGTCGTGCCGTTCGCACCGGAGCTGCACGACAGGCTCCGCAGCGTTGCCCAGCGCCTCGGAACCAGCACGGCGACCGTGCTGCACGTCGCCTGGGCCCGCGTCCTGGCCGCCCTCAGCGGCCACGAGGACGTCGTCTTCGGATCGGTGCTGTACGGCCGGCTGAACGCCGGCCACGGCGCCGACCGTGTGGCGGGCCCTTTCATGAACACGCTGCCGGTCCGGATCCGCACCGGCGAACTCGGCGCCCACGAGGCCCTGTGCGCCACGCGCGGACAGCTCGCCGAACTCCTGGAGCACGAGCACGCCCCCCTCGTCGTCGCACAGCGCGCCAGCGGCGTCACCGGTGACACCCCGCTCTTCACCTCCTTCCTCAACTACCGGCGCAACAACGGCCGGGCCGTGGACGAAGGAATGGATGGCGTGCAGCTGCTCTCGGTCCGCGAGCGCACCAACTACCCCCTGGTCATCCTGGTCGACGACTACGGCGACCGGACCGAGGTGGCGGTCGACTCCGTCGTCCCCATCGACTCCTTCGCGGTCGGCGTCCTCGTCCGCACCGCCACCGACCGACTTCTCTCCGCCCTGGAGACCACCCTCGACGGCGGCCCCGACATACCGCTCGGCTCGATCGTGGTCCTGCCGGATGAGGAGCGGCACCGGGTCCTGACCGTCTGGAACGACACGTCGGCCGACGGCCGGCCGGCCCTGGTCCATGAGCGGTTCGAGGCACGTGCGGCCGCCGCTCCCGAGGCCGCGGCGATCGTCGCTGAGGGGGCGGCGGTCTCGTACGCGGAACTGGAGGTGCGGGCCAACCGGATCGCGCACTACCTGATCGGTCAGGGTGTCGGTCCGGAGTCGGTGGTGGGCCTGTGCCTGCCGCGCGGCGCCGACATGATCGCGACCATTCTCGGTACGTGGAAGGCCGGAGCCGCCTACCTGCCCATCGACCCGGCGCAGCCCACGGACCGGATCGCGTACCTCCTGCGCGACAGCCGGGCCGCGCTGGTACTGACCACCGAGGACCTCTTCGACGAACTGCCCGCGGGCCGTTCGCGCCTGGTGGCGATCGACGACACCTTCGTCGAGATGCAGATCACCACCGCGTCGCCGGAGCGCCCCGAGCGTGAGGTCGCGCCGCGGTCCCTGGCGTACGTGATCTACACGTCGGGTTCGACCGGCCGGCCCAAGGGCGTCGCCGTCACCCATGGTGGCCTGGCGAACTACACGGCCTCGGTCCCCGGCCGTCTCGGCTTCGGCGGCGAGGGCGCGCGTTACGCGCTGCTCCAGGCGCAGGCGACCGACCTCGGCAACACGGTGGTCTTCGCCAGCCTCGCCACCGGCGGTGAACTCCACATCCTGGACGAGAGCGCGGTCACCGACCCGGAACTGGTCGCCGCCTACCTTGCCGAGCACGGGATCGACCACTTCAAGATCGTTCCCTCGCATCTGGCCGCGCTGACGGCGGCGGGCATCGAGGCCGTACTGCCCGCGCAGTCCGTGGTCCTCGGCGGCGAGGCCGCGTCCACCCCGTGGCTGCGGGAACTCCTCACGGCCGCCGGCGAGCGCGCGATCCACAACCACTACGGCCCGACCGAGACGACGATCGGCATCGCCACCACGAGGCTGACGGCCGAGGGGATCGCGGGAGGGGTCGTCCCCGTCGGCACCCCCATCGCCAACACCCGCTTCTACCTCCTCGACTCCCGCCTCCAGCCGGTCCCGGTCGGTGTGACGGCCGACCTGTACGTCTCCGGCGCCGGCCTCGCTCGTGGATACGTCGGCCGCGAAGCCCTCACCGCCGAGCGGTTCGTCGCCAACCCGTACGAGCGGGGCGAGCGGATGTACCGCACGGGTGACCGCGTGAAGTGGACGGCGGACGGCCGGGTCGCCTTCCTCGGCCGGGCCGACGACCAGGTCAAGATCCGCGGCTACCGCATCGAACCGGGCGAGGTCCAGGGGGTGATCGCCGCCCACCCGCTGGTGGACCAGGCCGCCGTCGTCGCCCGTGAGGACACCCCCGGCGACCGCAGGCTCGTCGCCTACGTAGTCCCCGTCGACCACCACGAGTCGGGCACCGAACTTCCCACCACGATCCGCCAGTTCGTCGGGCAGCGGCTCCCCGAGCACATGGTCCCCTCGGCGGTCGTCGTCCTGGACGCCCTGCCGCTGGTCGGCAACGGCAAGCTCGACCGCAAGGCCCTGCCCGCACCCGACTTCGCCGCCGCCGCGGGCGCGGGCCGGGCACCGGCCGACGTCCGCGAGGAGACCCTCTGCGCGGCCTTCGCCGAGGTCCTAGGCCTCGACCACGTCGGCGTCGACGACGACTTCTTCGAGCTCGGCGGCCACTCGCTGGTGGCGGTCCGCCTCATCGAGATGCTGCGCGCCCGCGGGGTCTCCGTCTCCGTACGCGCCCTGTTCGACCACCCGACCGCGGCGAGCCTCGCCGCGACCTCCGGCGCTCCGCAGGTCACCGTCCCCGACAACCTGATCCCGGCGGGGGCCACCGCGCTCACGCCCGCGATGCTGCCGCTGGTCGACCTCACCGAGGACGAGCTGGCCGCCGTCGTCGCCACCGTCGACGGCGGCGCCGCGAACGTCGCCGACATCTACCCGCTCGCCCCCCTCCAGGAGGGCCTGCTCTTCCACCACCTCCTCGCCGACGGCGGCGACGACGCGTACGTCATGCCGGCGGTTCTGGAGTTCGACTCCCGGGAGGGGCTCGACGCGTTCACCGACGCCCTGCGGCGGGTCGTCGACCGGCACGACATCTACCGCACCTCGTATGCCTGGGAAGGGCTGCGCGAACCGGTCCAGGTGGTACGGCGCCACGCCGAGCTGTCCGTCACCGACGTCGTCCTCGACCCCGGCACCACCGACGCCGTCGCCGACCTCGTCGACGCGGGCGGCGCGCGCATGGACCTCGGTGCGGCTCCGCTGCTCGACCTGCACCGCGCGGCCGTGCCCGGCGAGGAGCGTCCCGAGCGGTGGCTGGCGCTGATCCGCGCCCACCACATGGTCCGTGACGGCACCGCGCTCGACGTGCTCCTCCAGGAGGTGACCGCGTTCCTCGCCGGGCGCGGCGACACCCTGCCCGACCCGCTGCCGTTCCGGACGTTCGTCGCCCAGGCCCGTGGGGGCGTCGAACGCGCCGAACACGAGCGGTACTTCGCCGAACTCCTCGGCGACGTCGGCGAGACCACCGCCCCGTACGGCCTGGCGGACGCGCACGGCGACGGGGCCACCCTGACCCGGGCGCGGCTGGCCGCCGGACCCGACCTCACCGTACGGCTGCGCGAAGTGGCGCGGCGCGCGGGCGTGAGCACCGCGACCGTGCTGCACGTGGCCTGGGCCCGGGTGCTCGCCGCGGTCAGCGGCCGCGAGGACGTCGTGTTCGGCACCGTCCTGTTCGGGCGGATGAACGCCGGCGCGGGCGCCGACCGGGTCCCGGGACCGTTCATCAACACCCTGCCCGTACGGGTGCGCACCGACCGGTCCTCCGCACTGGAGGCGATCACCGCCATGCGCGGTCAGCTCGCCCGCCTCATGGAGCACGAGCACGCACCGCTGACCGTGGCCCGGCGGGCGGCCGCCATCGACGGCGACGCCCCGCTGTTCACCGCCTGCCTCAACTACCGGCGCAGCGTCGGCGAGGACTCCGACACGCGCTGGAACACGTCCCTGCCGGGCACCCGGCTGCTGTTCACCCGCGAACGCACCAACTACCCGCTGTCGCTGCTCGTCGACGAAGCCCAGGACGGGCTCGAGCTCATGGTCGACGCCGTCGCCCCGGTCGACCCGCAGGAGGTCGTCGCCCTGGTGCGCACCGCCCTCGACGAGCTGGTGGACGCCGCCGAGGAGGCCCTGGACGGCGCTCCCGACCGGCCGCTCGGCACCGTGCGGGTCCTCGACGCGCACCAGCGCCACCAGGTGCTCGCCGACTGGAACGACACGGCCGCCGACGTGCCGGCCGCGACCGTGCCCGAGCTGTTCGCGGCCCGCGTGCGCCACGCTCCGGACGCCGTCGCCGTCGCGGCGGACGACGCCGAGCTCACGTACGCCGAACTCGACGCGCGGGCCAACCGCCTCGCCCGGTTCCTCATGGGCAGGGGCGTCGGCCCCGAATCCGTGGTCGCCGTCGTGCGCGAACGCGGCATCGACCTGATCGTCACCCTCCTCGGCGTCCTCAAGGCCGGCGGCGCCTACCTGCCGGTCGACCCCGCCTACCCGGCCGAACGCATCGCGTTCATGCTGGCCGAGTCCGGCGCGCAGACCGTGCTCGCCTCGGCCCTGTGCGCGCCCGCCGTACCGGCCGGGACCGGCGTGCCGGTCCTCGTCCTCGACGAGGAGCCGCTCGCGGCGCGGATCGAGGCGCTGGACGCCGCACCGGTGACCGGAACACGCCTGCGCCCCGCCCACCCCGCGTACATGATCTTCACCTCGGGTTCGACGGGCCGCCCCAAGGGCGTGGTCGTCACCCACGAGGGCGTGGCCAGCCTGGTCGCGGCCCAGATCGAGCACTTCGACGTCGGGGCCGGCAGCCGCGTCCTGCAGTTCGCCTCGCCGGGCTTCGACGCGGCGACCTGGGAACTCGTCATGGCCCTGTGCTCCGGCGCCCGCCTCGTCGTCGCCCCCGCCGAGACCCTGCTGCCCGACGGCGGACTCGCCGGCCTCGTCGCCCGTCACGGCGTCACCCACGCCACCCTGCCCCCCGCCGTGCTGTCCGTCCTCGCGCCCGAGGACCTCGCCCCCGTCACCACCCTGGTCTCCGCGGGCGAGGCCCTCGGCGGCGACCTCGTCGCCCGCTGGTCACGCGGCCGCCGCTTCGTCAACGCGTACGGCCCGACCGAGACCACCGTGTGCGCGACGATTTCCGACCCGCTGACCATGGACGACGGCACACCCTCCATCGGCGTCCCGATCACCAACTCCCGGGTGTACGTCCTCGACAGCAGCCTCGCCCCGGTCCCCGTCGGCGTCGACGGCGAGCTGTACATCGCGGGCGCCGGCCTGGCCCGCGCCTACGCCGGCCGGCCCGGCCTGACCGCGCAGCGCTTCGTCGCCTCCCCCTTCGACGGGGCGGGCGCGCGGCTCTACCGCACCGGCGACCGGGTCCGCTGGACGCCCCAGGGCCGGCTGGTCTTCGCCAGCCGCGTCGACGACCAGGTCAAGATCCGCGGCTTCCGCGTCGAACCCGGCGAGGTCCGCGCCGTCCTGGCCGCCCACCCCGCCGTCACCCAGGCCGCCGTCGTCGTCCGCGACGACACCCCCGGCGGCAAGCGGCTCGTCGGCTACGCCGTCCCCGCCGGCCAGGCCGGCGCGACACTCGCCGAGGACCTGCGCGCCTTCGCCAGGGAGCGGCTGCCCGAGCACATGGTGCCGTCCGCCGTCGTCCTGCTGGACGCCCTGCCGCTGACACCCAACGGCAAGCTCGACCGCGCCGCCCTGCCCGACGACGGTCCCGCCCCCGGCACCGGCCGCGCACCGGTCACCGAGCGGGAGAAGGCCCTGTGCGCCGCCTTCGCCGACGTCCTCGGCCTGGAACAGGTCGGCGTCGACGACGACTTCTTCGCCCTCGGCGGGCACTCCCTGCTCGCCGCACGCCTCACCAGCCGCCTGCGCACGGCGCTCGGCATCGAGGTGCCCCTGCGGGTGCTCCTCACGGCACGGACCGTGTCCGGCCTCGTACGACAGCTTGGAAATGTGAGCTCTGCTAGGCCCGCGCTGCGGCCGATGCGTAACCAGGAGGAGTCCTGATGATCCCGTTGTCCTTCGCGCAGCGTCGGCTGTGGCTGATATCCCAGCTCGAGGGCCCGAGCGCGGTCTACAACATCCGGGTCGCGCAGCGACTCCGCGGCCCCGTGGACCGCGACGCGCTCCAGGCGGCCCTGCGGGACGTGATCGGACGCCACGAGATCCTGCGCACCGTCTACGGCGTCACCGCAGGCGAGCCCCACCAGCGGGTCCTGCCGGCCGCCGAACAGGACTGGCACCTGGAGACCCGCGACGTCGACCCCGCCGACCCCACCGCGCTCGACCGGGAGACCGCCGCCGTCGTCGGCCACGCCTTCGACCTCGCCACCGAGATCCCCCTCAAGGCCCGCCTGCTGTCGACCGGCCCCGACGACCACGTCCTCGTCATGGCCGTCCACCACATCGCCGGCGACGGCTGGTCCATGGGCCCCCTCGGCCGCGACCTGTCCACCGCCTACGCGGCCCGCGCCGCAGGCACGGCCCCCGCCTGGGAGCCGCTGCCGATCCAGTACGCCGACTACACCCTGTGGCAGCGCGAGCTCCTCGGCGCTGAGGACGACCCCGAGAGCCTCTTCGCCCGCCAGAGCGCCCACTGGCGCACCACCCTGGCGGACCTGCCGGAGGAACTCGCCCTGCCCTACGACCGCACGCGCCCCGTCGTGCCCGGCCACACGGGCCACACCGTCCCCTTCCGGCTGCCCGCCGAGACACACGCCCGCCTCGCGCGTCTCGCCCTCGCCGAAGGCGTCACCCTCTTCACCGTGGTCCAGGCCGCCCTCGCCGTCACGCTGCACCGGCTCGGCGCCGGCACCGACATCCCGATCGGGACCGTCGACGCCGGACGCGGCGACGAGGCCCTCGACGACCTGGTCGGCTTCTTCGTCAGCACCCTCGTGCTGCGCACCGACCTGTCCGGCGACCCGACCTTCCGCGAACTGCTCGCCCGGGCACAGGAGACGGCCCTCACGGCCCGCGAACACCAGGACGTCCCCTTCGAGAAGCTCGTCGAGGACCTCGCCCCCACCCGCTCCCTGGCCCGGCACCCGCTGTTCCAGGTCATGCTCATGCTGCAGAACACCGGCGAAGCGGCCCTGCGACTGCCCGGCGTCCACGCCGAAGCGCTGCCCGTCGGCGACTCCGCCGCCAAGTTCGACCTGGAGTTCACCCTCGGCGAGACCTTCACCGCCGACGGCACACCCGCCGGCCTGCACGGCACCCTCATCGCCGCGGCCGACCTGTTCGACGCCGACACGGCCCGTACGCTCACCCGGCGCTTCGCCCGCGCCGCCGAGCTCCTCGCCGACGCCCCGCAGACCCGCGTCGGCGACGTACCGCTCCTCGACGACACCGAACTTCACCGCATCCTGCACACCTGGAACGACACGACGGTCGACGTTCCCGCCGCGACCCTGCCCGACCTCTTCGAAGCCCAGGCGGCCCGCACCCCGGACGCGACCGCCCTCGTCGACGGCGACACCGCCTGGACCTACGCCGAACTCGACGCGCGCGCCGAAGAACTGGCCCACCTGATCGCCGGCCACGGCGTCGGCCCCGAGACCGTCGTCGCCGTCCTGATGGAACGCGGTGCCGACCTCGTCGCCGCCCTCCTCGCCGTCACCAAGGCCGGCGGCGCCTACCTGCCGCTCGACGCCGACTACCCGCACGACCGCATCGCGTACATGCTGAACGACGCCCGACCGGTCTGCGTTCTGACCACCACCGCGCACACCGCCGCCGCGGCACTCGCCGGCACCCCCGTCGTCACCGTCGACGACCCCGCCCGCACCACCCCCGAGAGCCCCCGCACCGGGCGGCTCCCCGGCCGCGCCGCCCTCCTGCCCCGGCACCCCGCGTACGTCATCCACACCTCGGGCTCCACCGGCCGCCCCAAGGGCGTCGTCGTCGACCACCACGCGCTCGTCCACCACCTGCACGCCGTCGCCGCCCACGTCCCGCTCACCACCGGCGACCGGCTCGTCGCCGTGACCACGGTCTCCTTCGACATCGCGGCCCTCGAACTGTTCCTGCCCCTGGTCAACGGCGCCGCCGTCGTCCTCGCCGACCGCGACACCGTCCGCGACCCCCACGCCCTCCTCGACCTCGTCCGCACCAGCGGAGCCACCGCCCTCCAGGCCGTCCCCTCCCTGTGGCGTGCCCTCCTCGACACCGGCGCCCTGCCCGCCCCCGTACGCGCCCTCGTCGGCGGCGAAGCCCTCCCCGGCGAACTCGCCGCACGACTGCACGCCCTCGGCATCCCCGCCGTCAACCTGTACGGACCCACCGAGGCCACCGTCTGGGCCACCGCCGCCCAGGTCACCGAGGGTCCCGTCGTCATCGGCCGGCCCTTCGCCAACACCCGCGCCCACGTCCTCGACGAACGGCTGCGACCCGTCGCACCCGGCACCACGGGAGAGCTCTACCTCGCCGGCGACCAGCTCGCCCGCGGATACCTCGGCCGCCCCGCCCTCACCGCCGAACGGTTCGTCGCCTCGCCCTTCACGCCCGGGCAGCGCCTCTACCGCACCGGCGACCTGGCCCGACAGCGCCCCGACGGCGTCCTCACCTGCCTCGGCCGCACCGACGACCAGGTCAAGATCCGCGGCTTCCGCATCGAGACCGGCGAGATCGAAGCCGCCCTCGAACGCCACGCCCACGTCGCCCGCGCCGCGGTCGTCGTCCGCGAGGACACCCCCGGCGACGCACGGCTCGTGGCCTACGCGACCCCCACCCACGAACAGGAGACGACTGATGCCGCAGAGCTACGCGCCCACCTGGCCGCGAGCCTGCCGGGTCACATGGTGCCAGCTGCGATTCTGGTGCTGGACGCACTGCCGCTGACGGCGAACGGCAAGCTCGACCGCAACGCCCTGCCCGTACCCACCCGCACCGCCATCCCCGGCAGGACACCCGCGGGCCCGCGCGAAGAACTCCTGTGCGGCGTCTTCGCCGACGTCCTCGGCCTCGAACAGGTCGGACCCGACGACGACTTCTTCGCCCTCGGCGGCCACTCCCTGCTCGCCGTCGAACTCATGGGCCGCGCCCGCGCCGCCCTCGGCGCCGACCTCACCGTCCGCGCCCTGTTCCACACCCCCACCCCCGCCGGCCTCGCCGCGGCCGCCGGCACCACCCGTACCGAGATCCCCGCCAACGCGATCCCGGCCGACGCCACCGCCGTCGCCCCCGAGATGCTCCCGCTGGTCGACCTCACCGTCGAGGAACTCGCCACCGTGGCCGCCTCCGTCGAGGGCGGCGCCGCCAACATCGCCGACGTCTACCCCCTCGCCCCCCTCCAGGAGGGCCTCCTCTTCCACCACCTGCTCGCCGACGGCGGCCAGGACGCCTACATGCAGCCCACCGTCCTGGAATTCGCCTCCCGCACCCTCCTCGACGCCTTCACCGACGCCCTCCGCCAGGTCCTCGCACGCCACGACATCCTGCGCACCGCCCTCGTCTGGGAAGGACTCCGCGAACCCGTCCAGGTCGTGTGGCGCCACGCCACCCTGCCCGTCACCGAAATCACCCCGGACCCCGAGGCCGGCGACCCCGTACGGCAGCTCCTCACCGCCGCCGGCACCACGACCGACCTGACCCGGGCCCCGCTCCTCGACCTGACCATCGCCGACGGCCCCGCGCACACACGCCCGCTCGCCCTCGTCCGCGCCCACCACATGGTGCAGGACCACGAGGCCCTGCGGACCGTCCTGAGCGAAGTACGGGCCGTCCTCGACGGCCACGGCGCCGACCTGCCCGAACCCGCCCCCTTCCGCGACTTCGTCGCCCGCGCCAGAGCCGGCGCCGCGCACCACGACCACGAGCGGTACTTCACCGAACTTCTCGGCGACGTCACCGAACCCACCGCCCCCTACGGACTCACCGACGTCCGCGGCGACGGCTCCGCGTCCACCCGCGCCCGCACCGACCTCGCCCCCGAACTCACCGACCGCCTGCGCCGCCTCGCCCACCGGCACGGCACCGGCCCCGCCACCCTCCTCCACCTCGCCTGGGCCAGGGTCCTCACCGCCGTCAGCGGCCGCGACGACGTCGTCTTCGGCACCGTCCTGTCCGGACGCCTCAGCACCGCCGACACCACGCGCCCGGCCCCCGGCCCGTACATCAACACCCTCCCCGTACGGGTCCACACCGGCTACCACGGCGCCCTCGCCGCCCTCCACGCCCTGCGCGACCAGCTCACCACCCTCCTGGAACACGAACACGCACCGCTCACCACCGCCCAGCGGGCCGCCGGCACCACCAGCGACACCCCCCTGTTCAGCTCCCTGTTCAACTACCGCCGCGCCACCACCGGCCAGGACACCGGCATCGACGGCATCCGCACCCTCTTCGCCCAGGAACGGTCCAACTACCCCCTGGCCGTGTCCGTCGACGACGACGGCACCACCCTGTCCCTCGCCGTCGACGCGCACACCGACGTCGACCCCCACGAGGTGACCGCCCTCCTGCGGACCGCACTCGACCGCATCCTCGACGCCCTGGCCGCGACCGCCGAAGGCGCCGACGACCTGCCCCTCTCCGCGATCGACGTCCTCGACGAGGACCGCCGACGCCGGATCGTGAACGACTGGAACGACACCACCGCCGACGTCGCGCCCGCCACGGTCCCCGACCTGTTCGCGGCCCAGGCCGCCCGCACCCCCGACGCGACCGCCCTCACCGCCGACGGCCACAGCCTCACCTTCGCCGAACTCGACGCCCGCGCCGACCGCCTGGCCCGCCTGCTCGCCCACCACGGCGTCGGACCCGAATCCGTCGTCGGCGTCTGCCTCGAACGCGGCACCGCCCCCGTCGTGGCCCTCCTCGCCGTCCTCAAGGCCGGCGGCGCCCACCTGCCCGTCGACCCCGCCTACCCCACCGACCGCATCGCCCACATGGTCCAGGACGCGGCCCCCGCCGTCCTGGTCGCCGCCCCCGGCACGGCCCATGTCCTGCCCGCCGCCGACACCCCCGTCGTCCTCCTCGACGACACCGCCGCCGACGGCCTCGGCGACCTCGGTGACCCCGACCGCCACCACGGCCCCGACAGCGGCCCCCTGGACGTCGAGATCCGGCCCGAGCAGGCCGCATACGTCATCTACACCTCCGGCTCGACCGGCCGGCCCAAGGGCGTCACCGTCCCGCACCGCGGCCTCTCCAACCTCGCCGCCTTCCAGCGCACCGGCCCGATCAACCGCCCCGGACCGCGCATGCGCGTGGCACTGACCTACTCCCTCTCCTTCGACGCCTCCTGGGAACCGCTCCTGTGGATGGTCGCCGGACACGAACTCGACATCGTCCCCGACGACATACGACGCGACAGCACCGCACTCGCCCGCTACGCCGACACCCGGCGCATCGACCTGATGGCCCTCACCCCCGTCCAGGCCGAACAACTCCTCGACGAAGGCCTCCTCGACACCGCCACCCACCGCCCCCGCGCCCTCCTCCTCGGCGGCGACGCCGTCGGCACCACCCTCTGGCAGCGGCTCCACGACGCGCAGGACACGCTCGGCCTCAACTTCTACGGCCCCACCGAGGCCACCGTGCACGTCCTGTGCCACGACACCGCCCAGACCACCCACGGCGAACGCCCCCTCATCGGCCGCCCCCTGCCCAACACCCAGGCGTACGTCCTCGACCACCGCCTCGCCCCCGTGCCCCCCGGCGTCCCCGGAGAGCTCTACGTGTCCGGCGCCGGCCTCGCACGCGGCTACGCGAACCGCCCCGCCCTCACCGCCGAACGGTTCGTCGCCTCCCCCTTCACCCCGGGCACCCGGATGTACCGCACCGGCGACCTGGTACGCCAGGACGCCGACGGCCGCTTCACCTACCTCGGCCGCGCCGACGACCAGGTCAAGATCCGCGGCTACCGCATCGAACCCGGCGAGATCGAAGCCACGGCCACCGCCCACCCCGGCATCGCCCAGGCGACCGTCGTCGCCCGCGAGGACACCCCCAAGGACCGGCGCCTGATCGCCTACGTCGTCCCCGCGCAACCGCACACCGAGACGCCCTCCGGCATACGCGACTTCCTCGCCGCCCGCCTGCCGGCCCACATGGTGCCCGCGGCCGTCGTCATGATGGACGCCCTGCCCCAGTCACCCAGCGGCAAGCTCGACCGCGCCGCCCTGCCCGCCCCCGACCACACCACCGACGCCGCACGACGACCCGCCACCCTCCGCGAAGAACTCCTGTGCGGCGTCTTCGCCGACGTCCTCGGCCTCGAACAGGTCGGACCCGACGACGACTTCTTCGCCCTCGGCGGCCACTCCCTGCTCGCCACCCGGCTCGTCAGCCGCATCCGTACGGTCCTCGGCACCGAGACGACCCTGCGCACTCTCTTCGACCGGCCCACACCCGCCCGCCTCGCCGCCGCACTCGACACCGACGGCACCGCGCGCACCGCCCTCGCCCCGGCCCACCGCCCCGCACGGATCCCGCTCTCCTCCGCCCAACGCCGCCTGTGGTTCGTCGGCCAACTCGACGGCCCCGGCGCCACGTACACCATCCCCGTCGCCCTGCGCCTCTCCGGCGCCCTCGACCACGCCGCACTCGACGCAGCCCTCCGCGACGTCATCGGCCGCCACGAGGTCCTGCGGACGGTGTTCGGCACCGCCGACGGAGAGCCCTACCAGCGGATCCTGGACCCGGTCGACCTCGACTGGTCGCTGACGGTGGCCGAGGTCGCCCCCGCCGAGCTCGACCGCGCCATCGCCGAAGCACTGGCCCACCCCTTCGACCTCACCACCGACATCCCCGTCAGGGCCTGGCTGTTCACCACCGGCCCCGACGAGCACGCCCTCGTCCTCGCCGTGCACCACATCGCCGGCGACGGCTGGTCGATGGAACCCCTCGCACGCGACCTGTCCACCGCCTACACCGCCCGCCGAACCGGAGACACGCCCGCCTGGCAGCCGCTGCCGGTCCAGTACGCCGACTACGCGCTGTGGCAGCGGGACCTCCTCGGCGAGGAGTCCGACCCCGACAGCCTGATCTCCCGCCAGGTCACCCACTGGCGCACGGTCCTCGCGGACGCACCCGAGGAACTCGAACTCCCGGTGGACCGGCCACGACCCGCCGAACCCTCGCACCGCGGCCACAACATCCCCCTGACCGTTCCCGCACCGGTCCACGCCCACCTCGTCCAGGTGGCCCGCGCCGAAGGCGTCACCCCCTTCATGGTGCTGCAGGCCTCCCTCGCGATGCTCCTGTCGAAGCTGGGCGCGGGCACCGACATCCCGATCGGCTCGGCGAACGCCGGCCGCACGGACGAGGCCCTCGACGACCTCGTCGGCTTCTTCGTCAACACCCTCGTCATCCGCACCGACCTGTCCGGCGACCCGACCTTCCGCGAGGTCCTCGGCCGCGTCCGCGAGACGAGCCTGTCCGCCTTCGCCCACCAGGACGTCCCGTTCGAGAAGCTCGTGGAGGAACTCGCCCCGGCCCGC
The DNA here is from genome assembly GCF_055633275.1 of Streptomyces sp. 12E. Lineage (NCBI taxonomy): Bacteria > Bacillati > Actinomycetota > Actinomycetes > Kitasatosporales > Streptomycetaceae > Streptomyces > Streptomyces sp. 12E. The sequence goes on from NZ_JBVNCJ010000002.1 coordinate 93,010, forward strand.
TCCCTCGCCCGGCACCCGCTGTTCCAGGTGATGCTGAAGGTCCAGAACACCGCCGAAGCCGTCCTCGACCTGCCGGACCTGCAGACCGCCGGACTCCCGGCAGGCACCTCAAGCGCGAAGTTCGACTTGGATGCTTCCGTGACGGAGGTCTTCGAGGGGGTGGGTGTTCCTGGGGGTCTGCGTGGTTCGGTGGTGGTGTCGGCCGATCTGTTCGATGTGGTGTCGGCCGAGCGGTTGGTGGCGCGTTGGGTGAGGGTCATTGAGGTTTTGGTGTCGGCTCCGGGGTTGCGGCTGAGTGAGGTCGAGGTTCTGGGGGAGGTCGATCGCCGGGAGCTGGCGGGGTGGAACGACACTGGTGTGGAGGTGGTGGCGGGTTCGCTGCCGGAGTTGTTCGCGGCGCAGGTGGCGCGGACGCCGGATGCGGTTGCCGTGGTTGCGGCGGGGGAGTCGCTGTCGTACCGGGATCTGGACGCCCGTGCCGATCGTCTGGCCCGGTATCTGGTGGGTCGTGGTGTGGGTGCGGAGTCGCTGGTCGGTGTGTGTCTGGAGCGGGGTGCGGATCTGATCGTCGCGCTGCTTGCGGTGCTGAAGGCCGGTGGGGCTTATCTGCCTTTGGATCCTGGGTATCCGGCGGAGCGGATCGCGTACATGGTGGGGGATGCGTCTGCGGTGGTGGTTCTGGCGTCGTCGGTGACGGCGGGGGTGCTGCCGGTGTCGGGCGTGCCGGTCGTTCTGCTGGATGATCCGCAGGTCACCACGGTGCTGGAGGGTGTGGGGGAGGGGCCGCTGGATGTGGTGGTCCGTCCGGAGCATCCGGCGTATGTGATCTACACGTCGGGGTCGACGGGCCGGCCGAAGGGTGTGATCGTCACCCATGGTGGTGTCGTGGGTCTGTGCGAGAGTCATGGCCGGTCGGTGTTCGCGACGGAGGGTGCTCCGCTGAGGGTCGCTCTGACCACGTCGGTGTCCTTCGATGCGTCGTGGAACCAGCTTTCCGCTCTGTTCTCGGGGCACGAGCTGCATGTTGTCGATGGGGACACCTGGCTGGACGCGGGTCGTCTGGTGGAGTGGATGACCGCTTCCCGTATCGGCTTCGCCGAGGTCACTCCTTCGTATCTGCAGGTCCTGATGGACGAGGGTCTGTTCGATGCTGAGCAGCATCCTTTCCGTGTCGGTGTGGGCGGTGAGGCCGTTGCGCGGGGTCTGTGGGAGCGGCTGCGTGCTCTGGAGGGTGTGGAGGGCTTCAACTTCTACGGTCCGACGGAGGCGACGGTCGACACCTCAATCGCGTGTCTTTCCTCGTCTGCGGATGTCGTGGTCGGCGGCCCGGTCCCCAACGCCCGTGTGTTCGTTCTCGATGAGTGGCTGCGTGAGGTTCCGGTCGGTGTGGCCGGTGAGTTGTATGTGTCGGGTGCGGGTGTGGCGCGTGGTTATGTGAATCGTCCGGTTCAGACGGCGGAGCGTTTCGTGGCGTCGCCGTTCTCGGTTTCGGGTGAGCGGATGTACCGCTCCGGTGACCGGGTGAAGTGGACCGGGGACGGTCAGCTGGTGTTCCTGGGTCGTACGGACGAGCAGGTCAAGGTCCGTGGTTTCCGCATCGAGCTGGGTGAGGTCCAGGCAGCGGTCGCCGCGCATCCACAGGTCGCTCAGGCGGCCGTGGTCGTACGGGAGGACACCCCGGGAGACACTCGCCTCGTTGCCTACGCCGTCCCCACCGACCCCGAAGCACAGGAACAACTCCAAGAATCCATAAGGCAGTTCGTCGGCAGCAGTCTGCCCGACCACATGGTTCCGTCGGCGGTCGTGGTTTTGGACGCGTTGCCGCTGACCGTCAACGGCAAGCTCGACCGCGAGGCCCTGCCCGCTCCGGAGCACGATGCGGACATGGCGGTCCGAGGTCCCTCGAACGCCCGTGAGGAGATCCTCTGCGCGGCCTTCGCCGAGGTCCTCGGTCTCGAGAGCGTGGGCGTGGACGAGGACTTCTTCGCCCTCGGCGGCCAGTCCCTGCTGGCCATCCGCCTCGTCGCCCTGCTCCGCAACCAGGGCGTCAACGTGTCGGTGCGGGCCTTCTTCCAGGCTCCGACCCCGGCCGGCCTCGCCGCCTCGGCGGGCGCGGTCCAGGTCGCCGTCCCGGCCAACCTGATCCCGGCCGACGCGACCACGATCACCCCCGACATGCTGCCGCTCGTCGACCTCACCGCAGACGAGATCGCGCGGATCGTCGCCACCGTCGACGGCGGCGCGGCGAACATCGCGGACATCTACCCGCTGGCCCCGCTCCAGGAGGGTCTCCTCTTCCACCACCTCCTCGCCGACGGCGGCGACGACGCCTACGTCATGCCGACCGTGCTCGAGTTCGACTCGCGCGAGCGTCTCGACGCCTTCGCGGACGCCCTGCAGCAGGTGGTCGACCGGCACGACATCTACCGCACCTCGATCGTGTGGGAGGGCCTGCGCGAGCCCGTCCAGGTCGTGCGGCGGCACGCCACCCTGCCCGTCACCGACGTCGTCCTCGACGGCCAGGGCGACCCGGTGCCGCAGCTCCTGACCGCCGTCGGCAACTGGATGGACCTGACCCAGGCCCCGCTGCTGCGGATGCACGCGGCCCGGGTTCCCGGCACCGGTCGCTGGCTCGGTCTGCTGCGGGCGCACCACGTGGTCCGTGACCACACCGCGCTGGAGATCGTCTTCCACGAGGTCCAGGCGATCCTGGCGGGCCGGGGCCGGGAACTGGCCGCGCCGCTGCCGTTCCGGAACTTCGTCGCCCAGACTCGGGGCGCGGTCGCGCGCGCCGAGCACGAGCGGTACTTCGCCGACCTCCTCGGCGACGTCACCGAGCCCACCGCCCCCTTCGGCATCGCCGACGTGCGCGGCGACGGCGCCACGTCCGTCCGCGTCGAGGTGCCGTTCGCGCCCGACCTCACCACGCGTCTGCGCGAGGTGTCCCGCCGGGTCGGCGCCAGCCCCGCCACGGTCATGCACCTCGTCTGGGCCCGGGTCCTCGCCGCCGTCAGCGGCCGCGACGACGTCGTCTTCGGCACGATCCTGTTCGGCCGCATGAACGCGGGACAGGGCGCCGACCGCGTCCCCGGCCCGTACATGAACACCCTGCCCGTACGCGTGCGCACCGACGGGTCGGGCGTGCTCGCGGCCGTCGCCGCGATGCGCGGCCAACTGGCCGAGCTCCTGGAACACGAGCACGCGCCCCTCGCGGTGGCGCAGCGCGCCAGCGGCATCGACGGCGACACCCCGCTGTTCACCGCCCTGTTCAACTACCGCCACCACGCCGACCTGTCCGGCGGCCGTGACACCCCGCGCGAACTCGACGGCATCACCCTGCGGTTCGCGCAGGAGCGGGACAACTTCCCGCTCGCCCTGTCGGTCGACGACCACGGCGACAGCATCGGTTTGGCCGTGGACGCGGTCGCCCCGGTGGATCCCCGCATGGTCGGCCGCCTGGCCGAGACCGCCACGCGCAACCTCGTCGCGGCCCTGGAGACGGCACTCGACCAGGACGAGCAACCGCGCCTCGGGGCGGTCCAGGTACTCGACGAGGCAGGACTGCACCTGCTCCTGCGGGAGTGGAGCACCACCACGGCCCGCACCGAGGCCGCACCGGTCCTCGACCTGCTCGCCGAGCGCGCCGCCCGCACGCCCGACGCGGTGGCGCTCGTGACGGAGACGGGGGACCTCACCTACGGCGAACTGGACGCCCGAGCCAACCGGCTCGCGCACCACCTCACCGAGCACGGTGTCGGACCCGAGTCCGTGGTCGCGCTGTTCCTGGAACGCGGACCCGACCTGATGACGGCGCTCCTCGCCGTCCTCAAGGCCGGCGGAGCCTACCTGCCGATCGACCTCGACTACCCCGCCGAGCGCGTCGCGTACATCCTCGGCGACGCCCGCCCCATGGCGGTCCTCGCCACCACCGCCACCCGGAGCAGGGTCCCCGCGACGGACGCCGCCGTCCTCCTCGTCGACGACGCCCGCACCCGCGCCGCCCTCGACCGGCTGCCGGCCGCGGCACCCGACGTCGCCCTGCGCGCCGAGCATCCCGCGTACGTCGTCTACACCTCGGGTTCCACCGGCCGCCCCAAGGGCGTCGTGCTCACCCACGGCGGCTTCGCCAACACCCTCGCGGCCGCCACGGAACGCTTCGGCACCGGGCCGGGCTCACGGGTGGCGCAGTTCGCCTCGGTCAGCTTCGACGTCTTCTGCCTGGAGTGGGCGCTCGCGCTCACCACGGGCGCCGCCCTCGTTCCCGTACCGGCGCACCGCAGGCTCGGGAAGGAACTGACCGACTTCCTCGCCGAACAGCGCATCACCCACGCCAGCCTGCCACCCGCCGTCCTCGCGGGCCTCGACGAGGAGGCGGTCTCCCCGCACCTCGTCATCGAGATCGGCGGCGAGGCCTGCGCCCCGGAGCTGGTCGGACGCTGGGCGCGCGGCCGCACCCTGTTCAACACGTACGGCCCGACGGAGACCACCGTCGACGCGACCTGCTGGCGCTGCGAGCCGGACGCCGAGGACGTTTCCATCGGCACACCGATCGCCCGCACCCGCGCCTACGTGCTCGACGGCTCTCTCGCACCGGTCCCGGTCGGCGCCACCGGCGAGCTGTACGTCGCGGGCCCCGGCCTCGCCCGCGGCTACCTGGGGCGTCCCGCCCAGACCGGCGAACGCTTCGTCGCCGACCCGTTCTCCACCAGCGGCGAGCGCCTCTACCGCACCGGCGACCTGGCGCGCTGGAAGGACGACGGCCGGATCGAGTACCTCGGCCGCACCGACGACCAGGTCAAGATCCGCGGCTACCGCATCGAACTCGGCGAGATCCGCTCCGTCGTCGCCGCCCACCCGGACGTCGACCGCGCCGCCGTCGTCGTACGCGAGGACAGCCCGGGCGACCGGCGGATCGTCGCCTACGTGGTGGCGACCGGCACCCCTGGCCAGACCGGTCACCCCGGAGGCGCCGGTCACTCCGGCGACGGCCGGCCCACCGGCCACCAGGCGCTCACGGCCGAGGTCGCCCGGTACGCCGCCGACCGTCTGCCGTCCTACATGGTCCCGGCGGCGGTCGTGGCCCTCGACGCCCTGCCCCTGACCGCCAACGGCAAGCTCGACCACCGGGCCCTGCCCACCCCCGATCACGGCGACGGCACGAGCCCAGGCCGAGGCCCGGCCGGCCCTCGCGAGGAGATCCTCGCCGGGATCTTCGCCCACGTCCTCGACCGCCCCGCGGTCGGCGTCGACGACGACTTCTTCGCCCTCGGCGGGCACTCGCTGCTCGCGGTCCGCCTCATCAGCCGCATCCGTACCGTCCTCGGCGTCGAGGTGCCCCTGCGCACCCTCTTCGAGGCCCCCACCGTGGCCGCGCTCGCGCGCCGACTGGGCGGTGCGGAGACGGCACGCGCCGCCCTGGCGCCCCTGCCGCGCCCCGCCCGGACCCCGCTGTCGTTCGCGCAGCGCCGCCTGTGGTTCATCGGCCAGCTCGAAGGCCCCGGCGCCACCTACAACATCCCCATGGGCCTGCGGCTCACCGGCCGCCTCGACCGTCCCGCCCTGATCACCGCCCTGCGGGACGTCATCGGCCGCCACGAGGTGCTCCGCACCCGCTTCCCCGTCGCCGACGGCGAGCCCTACCAGCGGATCGCCGACCTCGACGACCTGGTCTGGGAGCCGTCCGTCCGCACCGTACGGCCGGAGGAACTCTCCGACGCGGTCGCCGAGGCGGCCCAGCACGTCTTCGACCTGGCCGACGAGGTCCCCATCCGCGCCGCCCTGCTCGAACTCGCCCCCGAGGACCACGTCCTCGTCGTCGTCGTGCACCACATCGCCACCGACGGCTGGTCCACCGGCCCCCTGGCCCACGACGTGTCCCTCGCCTACGCGGCGCGGTGCACGGGCCAGGCGCCCACCTGGGAGCCGCTGCCGGTCCAGTACGCCGACTACGCGCTGTGGCAGCGCGAACTCCTCGGCGACGAACGCGACAGCGACAGCGTGACCGGACGCCAGGCCGCCTACTGGCGCCAGGCGCTCGCCGGAGCCCCCGAAGAGCTCACGCTGCCGTTCGACCACACCCGCCCGGCCGTCGCCTCCCACCGCGGCCACAGCGTGCCGGTGGACATCCCCGCCGACGTCCACGCGCGCCTCGCGCACGTGGCACGGGCCGAGGGCGTCACGACCTTCATGGTCCTGCAGGCAACGCTCGCCATCCTGCTCTCCAAGCTGGGCGCGGGCACCGACATCCCGATCGGCTCGCCCCACGCGGGCCGCACCGACGAAGCCCTCGACGGCCTGGTCGGCTCCTTCGTCAACACCCTCGTCCTGCGCACCGACCTGAGCGGCGACCCGACGTTCAGGGACGTCCTCGCCCGCGTACGGGAGAACAGCCTCGCCGCCTTCGCCCACCAGGACGTACCCTTCGAACGGCTCGTCGAAGAGCTCGCGCCCAGCCGCTCCCTGGCACGGCACGCCCTCTTCCAGGTCATGCTGACCCTGCAGAACACGGCCGAGGCTGTGGTCGAGCTCCCCGGCCTCGACGTCCGCGCCCTCGGTACGGGCCCGGCGAAGGCCAAGTTCGACCTCGACGTCATCGTCGGCGAGGCGTTCGACGCCGACGGCGCCCCGGCCGGCGTCCGCGGCGAGGTCACCGCCGCGGCCGAACTGTTCGAACCCGACACCGTACGCCGTATCGTCGACGGCCTCACCCAGGTGCTCGACGCGGTCACCGCCGAACCCGGCATCCGGCTCAGTGCGGTCCCCGCCCTCGACGCGGCCGAGCGGCACCGCATGCTCGTCGAATGGAACGACACGGCCACCGACCTCGAACCCGCCACGATCGGGGACCTGTTCGCCGCGCACGTCGCCCGCACCCCGGACGCGATCGCCGTGTCCGACACCACCGCGGAGATCACGTACGCCGAACTCGACGCCCGCGCACAGCGCCTGGCCCACTACCTCACCGGCCGGGGCGTGGGCCCCGAGACCGTGGTCGCCGTCTGCCTGGACCGGGGCGTCGACCTGATGACGGCCCTGCTCGGCGTGGTCAAGGCCGGCGGCGCCTACATGCCGCTCGACCCCGACTACCCCGCCGAGCGCGTCACCTACATGCTGGGCGACGCGGCCCCCGCGCTCGTCCTCGTCTCCGAGACCACGGCCGCCAAGATCCCGGCCATCCGCACCGACACGGCCCTGCTCGGCGAAGCCCTCGCCACCGACCCCAACCCCACCGGCACCCCCGGCACGAGCGCCCCGGCACTCCTGCCGACCCACCCGGCCTACGTCATCTACACCTCCGGCTCCACCGGCCGCCCCAAGGGCGTCCTCGTCCCGCACACCGGCGTCGCCGCCCTCGTCCAGGGCCACATCCGATCCCTGGGAGTCGGCCCCGGCGCCCGCGTCGCCCAGTTCGCCTCCGCCGGATTCGACACCTTCGGCTGGGAATGGCTCATGGCCCTCCTCTCCGGCGCGACCCTCGTGGTCGTCCCGCCCGAGCGCCGCCTCGGCGACGCCCTGCCCGCACACCTCACCGAGCAGCGCGTCACCCACGCCACCCTGCCGCCCGCGGTCCTCGCCACACTCGACGAGACCTCCCTCCCCGCGGACACCATCCTCGTCATCGCCGGAGAGGCCTGCCCGCCCGACGTCATGGCCCGCTGGGCCCGAACCCACACCCTGTTCAACTCCTACGGACCCACCGAGACGACCGTCGACGCCACCCTGTGGCGCTGCGACCCGCTCGCCGACGACGTCGCCATCGGCACCCCCGTACTCGACACCCGCGTGTACGTCCTCGACGAGTTCCTGGCACCGGCCCCGGCCGGCGTCGCGGGCGAGCTGTACGTCACCGGCGTCGGCCTGGCCCGCGGCTACCTGGGACGGCCCGGCCTGACCGCCGAACGGTTCGTCGCCAACCACCTCGCCGACGACGGATCACGGCTCTACCGCACCGGCGACCGCGCCAAGTGGACGTCGGACGGCCGGCTCGTCTTCGTCGGCAGGACCGACGACCAGGTCAAGATCCGCGGCTTCCGCATCGAACCCGGCGAAGTGACCGCCGTCCTGGCGGAGCACCCCACCGTCGCCCAGGCCGCCGTGATCGCCCGCGAGGACACCCCCGGCGACAAGCGCCTCGTCGCCTACGTCGTACCCGCCCCGGACGCCACCGTCTGGACCACGTCCGACACCGCGGCCCTCCAGGCCCACGCCGCCGCGCGACTGCCCGACTACATGGTCCCCTCGGCGGTCGTCGCCCTCGAGGCCCTGCCCCTGACCGTCAACCGCAAGCTGGACCGCGCCGCCCTGCCCGCACCTCACACCCAGGGAACCGCGGACCCCGCCGAACGCGGCCCGCAGGGACTGCGCGAACAACTCCTGTGCGGGGTGTTCGCACAGGTCCTCGGCGTCGAGTCCGTCGGCGTCGACGACGACTTCTTCGCCCTCGGCGGCCACTCCCTGCTCGCCGTGCGCCTCGCCAGCCGCGTTCGCGCCGTCCTCGGCGTGGACCTCGACATCCGGGTGCTCTTCGACGCCCCGACCGTCTCCGCCCTCGCCGCCCGCCTCGACGACGCGGCCGGCACACGCCCCACCCTCACCGCCGGGGACCGCCCGCAGCGGGTTCCCCTCTCCTATGCCCAGCAGCGCCTCTGGTTCATCGGCCAGCTGGAGGGAGCCGGCGCCACCTACAACAGCCCGATCGCCGTCACCACGACCGACGAGGTCGACCCGCACGCCCTCGACGCCGCCCTCCGCGACGTCATCGACCGTCACGAAGTACTCCGCACGGTCTACCCGACGGCGGACGACGGCCAGCCCTACCAGGACGTCCGCCCCCTCGACACGCTCGACTGGCACGCCGAGAGCCGCACCGTCGCACCCGAGGACCTGGCCACGGCCGTCGACAAGGCCTCCGCGCACGCCTTCGACCTGTCCACGCAGATCCCGATCCGGGCGACGCTCTTCGACACCGGACAGGAACGCGCCCTCCTGGTCGTGGTCCACCACATCGCCAGCGACGGCTGGTCACTGGCACCCCTCGCCCGGGACTTCTCCACCGCCTACGCGGCACGCGCCGCGGGCCGGGCCCCCGTCTGGCAGCCGCTGCCGGTCCAGTACGCCGACTACACGCTCTGGCAGCGCGAACTCCTCGGCGACGAGAACGACCCCGACAGCGTCATCAACCGCCAACTCGCCTACTGGCGCGAGGCCCTGACGGCAGTACCGGAAGAGCTCGACCTGCCCTTCGACCGGCCGCGCCCGGCCGAGGCCTCGCACCGGGGCCACAGCGTCCCGCTCACCGTCCCCCCGCACGTGCACGCCGAGCTCGTCAGGCTGGCCCGCGAGGAAGACGTCACCGTGTTCATGGTGCTGCAGGCCGCCCTGGCCATGCTGCTCTCCAAGCTGGGCGCGGGCACCGACATCCCGATCGGCTCGGCGAACGCCGGCCGCACGGACGAGGCCCTCGACGACCTCGTCGGCTTCTTCATCAACACCCTGGTCCTGCGCTCCGACCTGTCCGGCGACCCGACCGTACGGAGCCTGCTGCACCAGGTACGCGAACGGAGCCTGGCGGCCATGGCCCATCAGGACGTGCCGTTCGAGAAGCTCGTCGAGGAGCTGGCCCCGTCCCGCTCCATGGCCCGCCACCCCCTCTTCCAGACCGTCCTGACCAAGCAGAACACCGTGGAATCCGGCCTCGACTCGGCCGGATCGGCCGTCGCGTGGACCGGCGGCATGTCCACCGGCAGCCGCGCGGTGAAGTTCGACCTCGACGTCATGGTGGGGGAGACCTTCGACACCACGGGCGCCCCCGCCGGCCTCGGCGGCTCGGTCACCGTGGCCGCCGACCTGTTCGACGCCGCCTGGGCGGGCCGCATCGCCGCCGCCTGGACGACCCTCCTGGAGGCGCTGCCCCAGGACCCGGGTCGCCGCCTGAGCGAGGTCGGCATTCTGTCGGATGAGGAGCAGCACCGGGTCCTGACCGTCTGGAACGATACGTCGGCCGACGGCCGGCCGGGCCTGGTCCATGAGCGGTTCGAGGCGCGTGCGGCCGCCGCTCCCGAGGCCGCGGCGATCGTCGCTGAGGGCGTGGCGGTCTCGTATGCGGAACTGGAGGTGCGGGCCAACCGGATCGCGCACTACCTGATCGGTCAGGGTGTCGGTCCGGAGTCGGTGGTGGGGCTGTGTCTGCCGCGCGGCGCCGACATGATCGCGACCATTCTCGGTACGTGGAAGGCCGGAGCCGCCTACCTGCCCATCGACCCGGCGCAGCCCACGGACCGGATCGCGTACATGCTCCGCGACAGCCGGGCCGCCCTGGCCCTGACCACGGAGGAGATCCTCGACGAACTGCCCGCGGGCCGTTCGCGTCTGGTGGCGATCGACGACACCTTCGTCGAGATGCAGCTCGCCGCGGCCTCGGCCCAGAGCCCCGGACGTTCCGTCGATCCGCGGTCCCTGGCGTACGTGATCTACACGTCGGGTTCGACCGGCCAACCCAAGGGCGTCGCCGTCACCCATGGCGGCCTGGCGAACTACACGGCCTCGGTCCCCGGCCGTCTCGGCTTCGGCGGCGAGGGTGCGCGTTATGCGCTGCTCCAGGCGCAGGCGACCGACCTCGGCAACACGGTGGTCTTCGCCAGCCTCGCCACCGGCGGTGAACTCCACATCCTGGACGAGAGCGCGGTCACCGACCCGGAACTGGTCGCCGCCTACCTTGCCGAGCACGGGATCGACCACTTCAAGGCCGTTCCCTCGCACCTGGCCGCGCTGACGGCGGCGGGCATCGAGGCCGTACTGCCGAGGCGCTCCCTCGTCCTGGGCGGCGAGTCCACCCCGCCGGCCCTGGCCACCGCACTCCTCACGGCCGCCGCCGGCGAGCGCGCGGTCCACAACCACTACGGCCCGACCGAGACGACGATCGGCATCGCCACCACACGGCTCACCGCCGAACAGGTCGCCAGGGAGACGGTCCCGGTCGGCACGCCGATCGCCAACACCCGCTTCTACATCCTGGACGACCGCCTGAACCTGGTCGTGCCGGGCGCCGCCGGTGAGCTGTACGTCTCCGGTGCCGGCGTGGCGCGCGGATATGTGGGCCGGGAGGCGGTGACCGCCGAGCGGTTCGTCGCCAACCCGTACGAGCGGGGCGAGCGGATGTACCGCACGGGTGACCGCGTGAAGTGGACGGCGGACGGCCGGGTCGTCTTCCTCGGCCGGGCCGACGACCAGGTCAAGATCCGCGGCTACCGCATCGAACCGGGCGAGGTCCAGGGGGTGATCGCCGCCCACCCGCTGGTGGACCAGGCCGCCGTCGTCGCCCGCGAGGACACCCCCGGCGGCACCCGCCTCGTCGCCTACGTCGTCGCCGACGACCTGGAGCCCGACGAGAAGGCCGGGCTCACCACGTCGCTGAAGGAGTTCGCGGCGCAGCGGCTTCCGGAGCACATGGTCCCCTCGGCGGTCGTCGTCCTGGACGCCCTGCCGCTGACCGGCAACGGCAAACTCGACCGCAAGGCCCTGCCCGCACCCGGCACCCTCACCTCCGGCGGACCCTCCAATCAGGGACGGGAGCCCGACACCCGCGAGGAGCGCGCGCTGTGCGAGGCCTTCGCCCAGGTGCTGCGGCTGGACAAGGTGGGAGTCGACGATGACTTTTTCGCCCTGGGCGGCCACTCGCTGCTCGCGACCGAACTCATCGTCCAGGTTCGCGCGGCCCTCGGTGTCGACGCCGAGATCCGGTCCCTGTTCAACTTCCCCACCCCCGCTGGTCTCGCGACACAGCTCGGCACGCGGAAGTCGAACCGTCCGGTCCTGCGGCCGATGCGCGATCGGAGGGCCTCGTAACACGAAAAGCGCGAGGAATCCAGTGCGTTCAAGCTGAACAATCACATATGCGTTGACAAGCGATTCGGCCGCCTTGTACGAGAAATCGGATGAGGCGGCCGAAGTGCGTGCGGAGGACGTTCAACTGGCGCCCAGGAGCGGTTGAACGAGACCGGGAACTCTCTGTGAGATGCGGGTTTCCGCTAGCCCTTCGAGCCGATCGCGGCGTGAAGGCGGACGATTGATCGCCGATGGGTGCTGGGTCATAGTGGTTCGCGCCAGCACGGGGGAGCGGCGCATCGAAAGGTTGTTCCCGGCGAATTCCCGTTCTTCGTAAGCAGTTTCCGCAGAAGTCCGCCAGAGCTCCTGCGGATCTTTATTGACCAGATTTACCCGGTGCACGCATTTGATTTCCCCAGGGTCGTACAGGGGCGTGCACACCACGCCGGCCTTGCTGCCGCACGGGACCTTTCCTCCGTGCGGGGCGAATGACGGCAGACGCTTGACAGTCAGCCTGTGCCGGCGTTGCGGCAGGGACGAAGCCAGGAAGGTTCCCGATGATTCCGTTGTCATTCGCGCAGCGTCGGTTGTGGTTCATCCAGCAACTGGAGGGCCCCAGCGCGACGTACAACATCCCGGTGTCCCTCCGCCTGACCGGCGCGGTGGACCGGGACGCGCTGGCAGCGGCGCTGCGGGACGTCCTGGCACGCCACGAGGTCCTGCGCACCACCTTCCGCGTCGAGGACGGCGAACCCCACCAGCACATCCACGAGATGGACGACCTGGACTGGGCCCTGGAGACGGTGGAACTCCCCGACACCGCGACCCCGGCGGACCTGGCCGGCGCGGTCGCCGGAGTCTTCGGGCACACCTTCGACCTCTCCGCCGAACTTCCCGTACGGGCCTGGCTGTTCTCGGCCGGACCCGACGAGCACGCCCTCGCGCTGCTCGTCCACCACATCGCGAGCGACGGCTGGTCCAAGCGTCCGCTCGCGCAGGACCTCTCCACCGCCTACGCGGCGCGGTGCGCGGGCGAGGCGCCCGCGTGGGAGCCGCTGCCGGTGCAGTACGCGGACTACGCGCTGTGGCAGCGAGAGCTCCTCGGCGACTCGGCGGACCCGGACAGCGTCGGATCCCGCCAGGTCGCCTTCTGGCGCGAGGCACTCGCCGACGCCCCCGAGGAACTGGCCCTGCCGTTCGACCACCCGCGCCCGCCCGTCCCCTCCCACCAGGGACTCAGCGCCCCCTTCACCGTCCCCGCCGACGTTCACGCACGCCTGCGGGACCTCGCGCGCGCCGAAGGCGTCACCACCTTCATGGCCCTCCAGGCCGTCCTCGCGATGACGCTGTCGAAGCTCGGCGCCGGTACCGACATCCCCGTCGGCACCGCGGTCGCCGGCCGCACCGACGTGGCCCTCAGAGACCTGGTCGGCTTCTTCGTCAACACGCTCGTCCTGCGGACGGATCTGTCCGGCGACCCGACCTTCCGTGAGGTCCTGAACCGGGTACGGGAGACGAGCCTGGCGGCGATGGCGCACCAGGACGTGCCGTTCGAGAAGCTGGTCGAGGAGCTGGCCCCGGCCCGTTCCCTGGCCCGCCACCCCCTCTTCCAGGTCATGCTCTCCGTCGACCACGCCACCCAGGCACAGATCGACCTCGGAGCGGTACGCGCCGGCTCGCTCGCCGACGTCGCCACCGACGACGTGACCGCCAACCTCAAGAAGATCGCGAAGTTCGACCTCGAGATCGCCGTCGACGAGCACGTCGACGCCGAAGGCGCTCCCGCGGGGCTGCACGGATCCGTGATCGTCGCCGCCGACCTGTTCGAGCAGGACACGGCCGCCCGCCTCGCCGAGCGGCTCGCCCGCGCCCTCACCGCGCTGGTCACCGACCCCGCCACCCGCCTCAGCGCCGTCGACGTGCTCACCGGGACCGAGCGCGACCTGCTCCTGCGCCAGTGGAACGCCACCACGACGGACGTCGAAGCCGCCCTCGTCCCCGACCTCTTCGAGGCACACGCGCAGCTGACCCCCGAGGCCGTCGCCGCGGTCTTCGAGGGCGCGGAACTCACGTACGCGGAGCTCGACACCCGCGCCAACCGCCTCGCCTACCACCTCCTCGGCCTCGGCGTCAGCAGCGAATCGGTCGTCGGCCTCTGCCTTCCCCGCGGCCTCGACATGCTCGTGGGCATCCTGGCCGTCTGGAAGGCCGGCGGCGCCTACGTACCGCTGGACCCGGAGCACCCCGAGGAGCGCCTGTCCTACATCCTCCGCGACAGCGGAGCCCGTGCCGTCGTCAGCACCCGCGACGCCGCCGAAGGCGCGGCCGCCCGGCTCGGCGTCGAACGCGTCGTCTGGCTCGACGACCCCGCCACCCTCACCGGCCTCGACCGCATGCCCGCCGTCGCCCCCTCCAGGCACACCACCCCCGCGAACCTCGCCTACGTGATTTACACGTCGGGTTCGACGGGTCGTCCGAAGGGTGTGGGGGTGGGGCATGGGGCGTTGGCGAATTTGGTGTCGGTGTTCGCTCCGTTGATGGGTGTGGGGCGTGGGGTTCGGGTGTTGCAGTTTGCTTCGTTCGGGTTTGACGCGTCGGTGCTGGATGTGGCGGTGACGTTGGCGTCGGGTGGTGGGCTGGTGGTGGCTTCGGCTGCTGAGCGGTCCGATCCGGTGTTGTTGCGGGGTTTGGTGGGGTCGGCGGGTGTGGTGTCGGCGAGTGTGGTGCCGTCGTTGCTGGCTGTGTTGGATCCGGGTGATCTGGCCGGTGTGGTGTCGATGGTGGTGGGTTCGGAGGGGATGGATCCGTCGTTGGCGCGTGTGTGGGCGTCGGGTCGTCGGTTGGTGCATGCGTATGGGCCGACTGAGGCGACGGTGATCTCCGCGGTGGGTGTGGTGGATCCGGATGGTGTGGGTGTGGTGCCGTTCGGTGGTCCGGTGGCCAATACGCGGATGTATGTGCTGGATGAGTTTTTGCGGCCTGTGGCTCCTGGTGTTGCGGGTGAGTTGTATGTGGGTGGTGTTCAGCTTGCGCGGGGTTATGTGGGTCGTGCGGGGCTGACGGCTGAGCGGTTTGTGGCTGATCCGTTTGGTGTGGGTGGTGGCCGGTTGTATCGCACGGGTGATGTGGTGCGGTGGACCGGTGGGGGTGAGCTGGTTTTCGTCGGGCGTGCTGATGATCAGGTGAAGGTGCGGGGTTTCCGTATTGAGCCTGGTGAGGTGCGTGCGGTGGTGGCGGGGTGCGTGGGTGTCGCGCAGGCCGCGGTCGTGGTTCGTGAGGACACGGCGGGTGATCCCCGGCTGGTTGCTTATGTGGTTGCCGACGGTGTTGGTGGTGCGGATCTGGATGTGGCCGGGCTGAAGGCTCGTGTGACGGGTTTCGTGTCGGAGCGGCTGCCGTCGTACATGGTTCCGTCGGCTGTCGTCGTTCTGGATGTCCTGCCGTTGACGGTGAACGGGAAGCTTGATGCGAGGGCGTTGCCGGCGCCGGAGTATGTGAGTGGGGGGCGTCGTCCCGCGACGGAGCGCGAGGAGCTGCTGTGTGGTGTCTTCGCGCAGGTCCTCGGCCTGCCCGAAGTGGGTGTGGATGACGACTTCTTCGCCCTCGGCGGCCACTCCCTCCTCGCCGTCCGCCTGGTCGAACGGCTCCGCGAACGCGGCCTGTCCGTCTCCGTACGCGCACTCTTCGAGACCCCGACCCCGGCCGGTCTCGCCGTCGCGACGAGCACGGCCCACACCGCCGTCCCCGAGAACCTCATCCCGGCCGGCGCCACCGAGATCACGCCGGACATGCTCCCGCTCGTCGACCTGACGACCGACGAACTGGCCCGGATCGTCACCTCCGTCGACGGCGGCGCCGCCAACATCGCGGACATCTACCCGCTCGCCCCCCTCCAGGAGGGCCTGCTCTTCCACCACCTCCTCAACGAGGGCGGCGACGACGCCTACGTGCTCCCGACCGTCATCGAGTTCGACTCCACCGAGCGCTTCGACAGCTTCCTGGCCGCGCTCCAGGCCGTCGTCGACCGCCACGACATCCTGCGTACGGCGATCATGTGGGAAGGCCTGCGCGAACCCGTCCAGGTCGTCCGGCGTCACGTCGCCCTGCCCGTCACCCACGTGACCCTCGACGCGGACACCGACGACCTCGTCGCCGCACTGGTCACGGCCGGCGGCACCACGATGGACCTGAGCCGCGCCCCCCTGATCACCCTGCACGTCACACCGACGGCGGACGGCAAGCGCCTCGCCCTGCTGCGCATGCACCACATGGTGCAGGACCACACGGCAAAGGAAGTCCTCCTCGACGAGGTCCAGGCCTTCCTCACGGGCCGCGGCCAGGACCTCCCCGACCCGCTGCCCTTCCGCAACTTCGTCGCCCAGGCCCGTACCGGCGTCGAAGAGGCCGCACACGAGCAGTACTTCGCCGAGCTGCTCGGCGACGTCACCGAGCCCACCGCCGCCTACGGCCTGGCCGACGTCCGCGGCGACGGCACCGGCATCACCCGAGGAGAACGGGAGTTCCGGCCCGCCCTCACCACCCGCCTCCGCGACGTGGCACGACGCCTCGGCGTCAGCCCCGCCCCCGTACTGCACGTGGCATGGGCACGCGTCCTCGCCGCGCTCAGCGGCCGCGAGGACGTCGTCTTCGGCACGGTGCTCTCCGGCCGCATGAACGCGGGCACCGGCTCCGACCGCGTCCCCGGCCCCTTCATGAACACCCTTCCCGTCCGGGTACGCACTGGGGAACTCGGCGCGCTCGAGTCCATCAAGGCCATGCGCGGCCAGCTCGCCCGCCTCATGGAGCACGAGCACGCCCCCCTGGCCGTGGCCCAGCGGGCCGGCGGACTGCCGGCCGACACCCCGGTCTTCACCTCCTTCTTCAACTACCGCCACGACACGGGCCGCAAGGACGACGGCGAGCACACGGTCGCGATCACCGGCATCCGCACCGTATGGACCCACGACCGCACCAACTACCCGCTGTCCGTGGCCGTCAACGACAACGGAGAGACCCTCACCCTCGTCGTCGACGCCATCACCCCCATCGCCCCGCACTCCGTGGCGGAACTGGTGCACAGGGCCGCCGAGCACCTGGTCTCCGCAGTGGAAAGCGCACTGTCCGACGGCACTGACCTGCCCCTCGCCTCCCTCGATGTCCTGGATTCCGATGAGCGTCGTCGTGTGTTGGTGGAGTGGAACGACACCGGGACGGATCTGGGTTCGGCGCTGGTGCCGGAGTTGTTTGCGGCGCAGGTGGTGAGGGCGCCGGATGCGGTGGCTGTGGTCGCGGGTGGGGCGGAGGTGTCGTTCGCGGAGCTGGATGTCCGGGTGGACCGGCTGGCCCGGTATCTGATCGGTCAGGGGGTTGGTGCGGAGTCGGTGGTGGGTGTCTGTCTGCCGCGTGGGGTTGATGCGGTGGTTGCGTTCCTGGCGGCGTGGCGTGCCGGTGCGGGTTATCTGCCGATCGATCCTGACTGTCCGGCGGAGCGGATCGGTTTCATGCTGGCCGACAGCGGGGCGGTGCTGACGCTGACGACGGAGGAGATCCTCGATGATCTCCCGGCGGGGCGGAACCGGTTCGTGGCCCTGGACAGCCCGCTGACGCAGATGCAGCTGACCTCGGCCGGCACGGACGCACCGGCCGCGGACAATGACCCCCAGTCGGTCGCGTATGTGATTTACACGTCGGGTTCGACGGGTCGTCCGAAGGGGGTGGCCGTCACCCACGAGGGCCTGGCGAACTATGTGGCGTGGGCTGTCGGCGCGTACGGGATGCGTGAGGGTGCGGGGGGTGCGCCGTTGCATTCCTCGCTCGCGTTCGACCTGACGGTGACCAGTGTCCTGGTGCCTTTGGTCGCGGGTTCGGCTGTCGTGGCCGACGGGCGGGGCGGTGCGGAGGGTCTTGCGGGCCTGGTCAGGGCGTCGGGCACGTTCGGTCTGGTCAAGGCGGTCCCCGCCCATCTGCCGCTCCTGTCGGAGATGCTCACCACCGGGCAGGCGGCCGCTTCGGCCCGTACGTGGGTCGTGGGTGGGGAGGCGCTTTCGGGGGCGGTCGTCCGGGACTGGCTGGCCCGGGCTCCTCGGTCGGTGATCGTCAATGAGTACGGTCCGACGGAGACGGTCGTGGGCTGCTGTGTGTATGAGGTGTCGGCGGGGCGGAGTGTCGGGGACACGGTGCCGATCGGCCGTCCAATCGCCAACACCCGCCTGTATGTCCTGGACGGCCGTATGCGGCCGGTCGCTCCGGGTGTCGCCGGCGAGCTGTACATCGCGGGCGTCCAGCTGGCTCGCGGCTATGTGAGGCGTCCCGGTCTGACGGCCGAGCGGTTCGTGGCGAACCCGTACGGGGCCGGTGAGCGGTTGTACCGCACGGGCGACATGGCCCGCTGGACCAGGGAGGGCCTCCTGGAGTACCTGGGCCGTGTGGACGAGCAGGTCAAGGTCCGTGGTTTCCGTATCGAACCGGGCGAGGTCCAGGCGGTGGTCGCCGCGCATCCCGGCATCGCCCAGGCGGCTGTCATCGCCCGCGAGGACACCCCGGGAGACACCCGCCTCGTCGCCTACGCCGTCCCCACCGACCCCGACGAAACCGACGACGAACTCGCCGCATCCGTAATCGAGTTCGTCCGAGGACGCCTGCCCGAGTACATGGTGCCGTCCGCGGTCGTCGTCCTCGACGCGCTCCCGCTGACCGCCAACGGCAAGCTCGACCGCAAGAACCTCCCCGCACCGGGCAACGCGCACACCGGCGGCTCCGGCCGGGGTCCCGAGAGCCGTGAGGAGGAGGTCCTCTGCGAGGCCTTCGCCCAGGTTCTCGGCCTCGGCCAGGTCGGCGTCGACGAGAGCTTCTTCGCCCTCGGCGGCCACTCCCTCCTCGCCGTCCGCCTCGTCAGCCGTGTCCGTGCCGCGCTCGGTGTCGAACTGGACCTGGCGACGCTCTTCGAGGTGCCGACGGTCGCCGGCCTCGCGGCCCGGCTGGGTCTGGCCGGTGCCGCGCGCACCGGACTCGCCCCCATGCCGCGCCCCGAGCGCACCCCGCTGTCGTACGCCCAGCAACGCCTTTGGTTCATCGGCAAGTTGGAGGGCTCGAACACCGGATACAACGTCCCCGTCGCGCTCCGCCTGACCGGCGCGGTGGACCGGGACGCGCTGGCCGCGGCCCTGCGGGACGTCCTGGAGCGGCACGAGGTCCTGCGTACCGTGTTCCCCGTCACCGACGGCGAGCCGTACCAGCGGGTCATTCCCATGGAGGAGCTGACCTGGCAGTTGCCGCTCGTCGAGGTCGCCGCCGACGACCTGCCGGACGCGGTCGCCACCGCGGGCGAGTACGCCTTCGACCTCTCCACCGAAATACCCTTCCGTGCCTGGCTGTTCTCGGTCGGACCCGACGAGCAGTTCCTCGTCGTGGTGATGCACCACATCGCGAGCGACGGCTGGTCCAAGCGTCCGCTCGCGCAGGACCTCTCCACCGCCTACGCGGCGCGGTGCGCGGGCGAGGCGCCCGCGTGGGAGCCGCTGCCGGTGCAGTACGCGGACTACGCGCTGTGGCAGCGAGAGCTCCTCGGCGACTCGGCGGACCCGGACAGCGTCGGATCCCGCCAGGTCGCCTTCTGGCGCGAGGCACTGGCAGGTGCCCCGGAGGAGCTGACGCTCCCCGCCGACCACCGCCGCCCCGCCGTCTCCACCGACCGGGGCCACCGCATCCCGGTGACCGTCCCGGCCGACGTCCACGCACGGCTGCGGGACTTGGCACAGGCCGAAGGCGTCACCACCTTCATGGTGCTCCAGGCCGCCAGCGCCGTACTCCTCGCGAAGCTGGGCGCGGGCACCGACATCCCGATCGGCTCGGCGAACGCCGGCCGCACGGACGAGGCCCTCGACGACCTGGTCGGCTTCTTCGTCAACACGCTCGTCCTGCGGACGGATCTGTCCGGCGACCCGACCTTCCGTGAGGTCCTGAACCGGGTACGGGAGACGAGCCTGGCGGCGATGGCGCACCAGGACGTGCCGTTCGAGAAGCTGGTCGAGGAGCTGGCCCCGGCCCGTTCCCTGGCCCGCCACCCCCTCTTCCAGGTCATGCTCTCCCTGGAGAACAACGCCGAGGCGGTCCTCGACCTGCCCGGCCTGCACACCCCGCCGGCCGCCGCACGACCGGCCGGCCCCGTCGAGGCCGCGGCCAAGTTCGACCTGGCCTTCCAGATCACCGAGACCGCCGACACCGACGGAACCCCCGGCGGACTGCACGGCAGCGTGGTGGCGGCCGCCGACCTGTTCGAGCAGGACTCGGCCGGCCGGATCGCCGAACGCTGGACGCGCGTCCTCGCCGCCCTGGTCGCCGAGCCCGCCACTCGCCTCAGCGCGGTCGACGTACTCGACGCACCCGAGCGCGACCTGCTCCTGAACGACTGGAACGACACCGCCACGACCGTCGCGCCCACCACCGTGCCGGAGCTCTTCGCGGCCCACGCCGCAAGCACCCCGGACGAGGTCGCGGTGATCGCGGGCGGCGTCGAGCTCACGTACGCGGAGCTCGACGCCCGAGCCAACCGCCTCGCGCACTTCCTGATCCAGCGGGGCATCGGCGCCGAATCCGTCGTCGGCCTCAGCTTCGGCCGCGACGAGCAGATGATCGTCGCCGTCCTGGCGACCTGGAAGGCCGGAGCCGCCTACCTGCCCATCGACCCCGAGCACCCCGCCGACCGCAAGGCGTACCTGATCGCCGACAGCGGCGCCGCCCTCGTGCTCACCACCGAAGAGGCCCTGCCCGGCCTCCCCGTGGACCGCGCGCCGGTCGCCGTCGTGGACGCCCCCGAGCTGCGCGCCGCACTCGACTCCGCACCGGACACGGCCCCCGAGGCCACCTACGCGGACACCGGCCTCGCCTACGTGATTTACACGTCGGGTTCGACGGGGCGTCCGAAGGGTGTGGGGGTGGGTCATGGGGCGTTGGCGAATTTGGTGTCGGTGTTCGCTCCGTTGATGGGTGTGGGGCGTGGGGTTCGGGTGTTGCAGTTTGCTTCGTTCGGGTTTGACGCGTCGGTGCTGGATGTGGCGGTGACGTTGGCGTCGGGTGGTGGGCTGGTGGTGGCTTCGGCTGCTGAGCGGTCCGATCCGGTGTTGTTGCGGGGTTTGGTGGGGTCGGCGGGTGTGGTGTCGGCGAGTGTGGTGCCGTCGTTGCTGGCTGTGTTGGATCCGGGTGATCTGGCCGGTGTGGTGTCGATGGTGGTGGGTTCGGAGGGGATGGATCCGTCGTTGGCGCGTGTGTGGGCGTCGGGTCGTCGGTTGGTGCATGCGTATGGGCCGACTGAGGCGACGGTGATCTCCGCGGTGGGTGTGGTGGATCCGGATGGTGTGGGTGTGGTGCCGTTCGGTGGTCCGGTGGCCAATACGCGGATGTATGTGCTGGATGAGTTTTTGCGGCCTGTGGCTCCTGGTGTTGCGGGTGAGTTGTATGTGGGTGGTGTTCAGCTTGCGCGGGGTTATGTGGGTCGTGCGGGGCTGACGGCTGAGCGGTTTGTGGCTGATCCGTTTGGTGTGGGTGGTGGCCGGTTGTATCGCACGGGTGATGTGGTGCGGTGGACCGGTGGGGGTGAGCTGGTTTTCGTCGGGCGTGCTGATGATCAGGTGAAGGTGCGGGGTTTCCGTATTGAGCCTGGTGAGGTGCGTGCGGTGGTGGCGGGGTGCGTGGGTGTCGCGCAGGCCGCGGTCGTGGTTCGTGAGGACACGGCGGGTGATCCCCGGCTGGTTGCTTATGTGGTTGCCGACGGTGTTGGTGGTGCGGATCTGGATGTGGCCGGGCTGAAGGCTCGTGTGACGGGTTTCGTGTCGGAGCGGCTGCCGTCGTACATGGTTCCGTCGGCTGTCGTCGTTCTGGATGTCCTGCCGTTGACGGTGAACGGGAAGCTTGATGCGAGGGCGTTGCCGGCGCCGGAGTATGTGAGTGGGGGGCGTCGTCCCGCGACGGAGCGCGAGGAGCTGCTGTGTGGTGTCTTCGCGCAGGTCCTCGGCCTGCCCGAAGTGGGTGTGGATGACGACTTCTTCGCCCTCGGCGGCCACTCCCTCCTCGCCGTCCGCCTGATCAGCCGCATCCGTACGGTCCTCGACATCGAGGTCCCGCTGCGCACCCTCTTCGAAGCGCCGACCGTCGCCGCCCTCGCGAGCCGGCTCGCCGGTGCCAGGAGTGCACGGCCGGCCCTGCGCCCGGACACACGTCCCGAACGCATCCCGCTCTCCTCCGCCCAGCAGCGCCTGTGGTTCATCAGCCAGCTGGAGGGCCCCAGCGCCACCTACAACGTGCCCGTCTCCCTGCGCCTCTCGGGCGGAGTCGACCGCGAAGCGCTCAGAGCGGCCCTGCGCGACGTGATCGGCCGCCATGAGGTCCTGCGTACGGTCTTCGAGGTCGCCGACGGCCAGCCCTACCAGCGGGTCCTGGACCTGGAGGACCTGGCCTGGGAGCTGTCGGCCGCCGAGGTGACACCAGCGGACCTGCCCGCGGCGATCAGAGAGGCGGAGAAGTACGCCTTCGATCTCTCCGTCGAGGCCCCGATCCGCACCTGGCTGTTCGACGCCGGTCCGGACGAGCAGGTCCTCGTGGTCGTCGTCCACCACATCGCCGGAGACGGCTGGTCCATGGGCCCCCTCGCCCGTGACGTCTCGGCCGCCTACGCGGCGCGCCGCGAGGGCCGCGCCCCCCAGTGGGAGCCGCTGCCGGTGCAGTACGCCGACTACGCGCTGTGGCAGCGTCAGCTGCTCGGCGACGAGAACGACGAGGACAGCCTCATCTCCCAGCAGGTCTCCTACTGGCGCGAGGCACTCGCGGACGCCCCCGTGGAGCTGGACCTGCCCTTCGACCGGCCGCGCCCCGCGGTCGCGTCCCACCTGGGCCACAGCGTGCCGCTGAACGTGCCCGCCGAGGTGCACCAGCGGCTCGCCGCGGTGGCGCGGACCGAGGGCGTGACCACGTTCATGGTCCTCCAGGCCGCCCTGGCCATGCTGCTCTCCAAGCTGGGCGCGGGCACCGACATCCCGATCGGCTCGGCGAACGCCGGCCGCACGGACGAGGCCCTCGACGACCTCGTCGGCTTCTTCATCAACACCCTGGTCGTCCGCGCGGATCTGTCCGGCGATCCGACCTTCCGTGAGGTCCTGAACCGGGTACGGGAGACGAGCCTGGCGGCGATGGCGCACCAGGACGTGCCGTTCGAGAAGCTCGTCGAGGAGCTGGCCCCGGCCCGCTCCCTGGCCCGCCACCCCCTCTTCCAGACGGTCCTCACCCTCCAGAACACCATCGACGCGGTCCTCGACCTGCCCGGCGTACGGGCGGGCGCGGCAGCCGCGGACGACGAAGCGACGTCGGGCCGAACGGCCGTGAAGTTCGACCTCGACGTCATAGTCGCCGAGGTCTTTGACGCCCACGGCGCCCCGGCGGGTCTGGGCGGCTCGGTCACCGTGGCCGCCGACCTGTTCGACCCGGAGTGGGCGGGCCGCATCGCCGCCGCCTGGACGACCCTCCTGGAGGCGCTGCCCCAGGACCCGGGTCGCCGCCTGAGCGAGGTCGGCATTCTGTCGGATGAGGAGCGGCACCGGGTCCTGACCGTCTGGAACGACACGTCGGCCGACGGCCGGCCGGGCCTGGTCCATGAGCGGTTCGAGGCACGTGCGGCCGCCGCTCCCGAGGCGAAGGCTCTCGTCGCTGAGGGGGCGGCGGTCTCGTACGCCGAACTGGACGCGCGGGCCAACCGCATCGCCCACTACCTCACCGGCCAGGGCGTCGGTCCGGAGTCGGTGGTGGGCCTGTGCCTGCCGCGCGGCGCCGACATGATCGCGACCATTCTCGGCACGTGGAAGGTCGGAGCCGCCTACCTGCCCATCGACCCGGCGCAGCCCACGGACCGGATCGCGTACATGCTCCGCGACAGCCGCGCCGCGCTGGTCCTGACCACCGAGGAGATCCTCGACGAACTGCCCGCGGGCCGTTCGCGTCTGGTGGCGATCGACGACACCTTCGTCGAGATGCAGCTCGCCGCGGCCTCGGCCCAGAGCCCCGGGCGTTTCGTCGATCCGCGGTCCCTGGCGTATGTGATCTACACGTCGGGTTCGACCGGCCGGCCCAAGGGCGTCGCCGTCACCCATGGTGGCCTGGCGAACTACACGGCCTCGGTCCCCGGCCGTCTCGGCTTCGGCGGCGAGGGCGCCCGCTATGCGCTGCTCCAGGCGCAGGCGACCGACCTCGGCAACACGGTGGTCTTCGCCAGCCTCGCCACCGGCGGTGAACTCCACATCCTGGACGAGAGCGCGGTCACCGACCCGGAACTGGTCGCCGCCTACCTTGCCGAGCACGGGATCGACCACTTCAAGATCGTTCCCTCGCATCTGGCCGCGCTGACGGCGGCGGGCATCGAGGCCGTACTGCCCGCGCAGTCCGTGGTCCTCGGCGGCGAGGCCGCGTCCACCCCGTGGCTGCGGGAACTCCTCACGGCCGCCGGCGAGCGCGCGATCCACAACCACTACGGCCCCACCGAAACGACGATCGGCATCGCCACCACGAGGCTGACGGCCGAGGGGATCGCGGGAGGGGTCGTCCCCGTCGGCACCCCCATCGCCAACACCCGCTTCTACATCCTGGACGACCGCCTGAACCTGGTTGTGCCGGGCGCCGCCGGTGAGCTGTACGTCTCCGGTGCCGGCGTGGCGCGCGGATATGTGGGCCGGGAGGCGTTGACCGCCGAGCGGTTCGTCGCCAACCCGTACGAGACCGGACAGCGCATGTACCGCACGGGTGACCGCGTGAAGTGGACGGCGGACGGCCGGGTCGTCTTCCTCGGCCGGGCCGACGACCAGGTCAAGATCCGCGGCTACCGCATCGAACCGGGCGAGGTCCAGGGGGTGATCGCCGCCCACCCGCTGGTGGACCAGGCCGCCGTCGTCGCCCGCGAGGACACCCCCGGCGACCGCAGGCTCGTCGCCTACGTCGTCGCCGACGACCTGGAGCCCGACGAGAAGGCCGGGCTCACCACGTCGCTGAAGGAGTTCGCGGCGCAGCGGCTTCCGGAGCACATGGTCCCCTCGGCGGTCGTCGTCCTGGACGCCCTGCCGCTGACCGGCAACGGCAAACTCGACCGCAAGGCCCTGCCCGCACCCGACTACTCCTCGTCGCTCGCTTCGGGCGGCCGACGGGCGGAGACCCTGCAGGAGGAGATCCTCTGCCTGGCCTTCGCCGAAGTCCTCGGACTGCCCGAGGTCGGCGTGGACGACGACTTCTTCGAGCTCGGCGGCCACTCCCTCCTCGCCGTCCGCCTCGTCAGCCGCATCCGTTCCGTCCTCGGCGTCGAGGTCGAGATCCGGGCGCTGTTCGAGGCCCCGACGGTGGCCGGACTCGCCGCCGGCCTGACTGGTGCCGAGCAGGCCCGACTGGCCCTGAAGGCGGGTGAGCGTCCGGAGCGCGTACCGCTCTCCTTCGCCCAGCGCCGCCTGTGGTTCATCGGCCAGCTGGAGGGCCCGAACGCGGCCTACAACGTCCCGGTAGCCCTACGCCTCGACGGCGACGTCGACCACAAGGCCCTGGAGGCCGCCCTGCGGGACGTGATCGAGCGCCACGAGGTGCTGCGTACCGTCTTCGAGGTCGCCGACGGCGAGCCGTACCAGCGGATCGTCTCCGTCGACGAGCTGGAGTGGACCCTGCCCCTGGCGGAGGTCGCTCCGGAGGAGCTCGCCGACGCGGTCGCCGCAGCGGCCGGGCACGCCTTCGACCTCGCGGTCGAGATCCCCTTCCGAGCCTCGCTGTTCACCGCCGGAGAGAACGACCGCGTGCTCGTCGTCGCGATGCACCACATCGCGAGCGACGGCTGGTCCAAGCGCCCGCTGGCACGCGACCTGTCGGCCGCCTACGCGGCGCGCCGCGAGGGCCGTGCCCCCGTGTGGAAGCCGCTGCCGGTGCAGTACGCCGACTACGCGCTCTGGCAGCGCGAGCTGCTCGGCGACGAGAACGACGAGGACAGCCTCATCTCCCGGCAGGTCGCCTACTGGCGGCGGACGCTGGCGGACGCACCCGAGGAGCTTCAGCTCCCGGTTGACCGCGTGCGGCCGACGAAGCCCTCGCACCGCGGCCACAACGCCGCCCTGACCGTGCCCGCCGACGCGCACGCCCGCCTCGTGGAGGTGGCGCGGGCCGAGGGCGTGACCACGTTCATGGTGCTGCAGGCCGCCCTCGCGATGCTCCTGTCGAAGCTGGGCGCGGGCACCGACATCCCGATCGGCTCGGCGAACGCCGGCCGCACGGACGAGGCCCTCGACGACCTCGTCGGCTTCTTCGTCAACACCCTCGTCATCCGCACCGACCTGTCCGGCGACCCGACCTTCCGCGAGGTTCTCGGCCGCGTCCGCGAGACGAGCCTGTCCGCCTTCGCCCACCAGGATGTGCCGTTCGAGCGGCTCGTCGAGGAACTGGCCCCGAGCCGGTCGATGGCCCGGCACCCGCTGTTCCAGGTGATGCTCCAGGTGCAGAACAACGCCGAAGCCGCCCTCGACCTCGACGGTGTACGGACCGGGGGCATTGCGGCCGGTGCCGCCACCTCGGTGGCGAAGTTCGACCTGGACGCCTCGGTGATCGAGACCGTCGACGAGAACGGAGCCCCGGCAGGCCTGCGCGGCTCCGTGGTCGCCTCCGTCGACCTCTTCGACGCGGAGACCACCGAGCGGCTCGTGGCGCGCTGGGCGCGGGCCATCGAGCAGCTCGCCGCAGACCCGCAGCTCCGCCTGAGCGCCCTGGACGTCCTAGACGAGACCGAGCGTGAGCGGCTCCTCGCCGAGTGGAACGGCACGGCGGTCGAGATGCCGGCTGGTTCGCTGCCGGAGCTGTTCGAGGCGCAGGTGGCGCGGTCGCCGGAGGCGGTGGCTGTCGTTTCGGGTGGGGTGGAGGTTTCGTATGCGGATCTGGAGGCCCGTGCGAACCGGCTGGCCCGCTACTTGGTGGCTCAGGGGGTGGGTCCGGAGTCGTTCGTGGGTGTCTGCCTGGAGCGTGGTGTCGAGACGGTGGTGGCGCTGCTTGCGGTGCTGAAGTCGGGCGGCGGGTATCTGCCGATCGACCCGGCCTATCCGGCCGGCCGGATCGCGTACATGCTCGGTGACGCGAAGCCGACGGTGGTGCTGACCTCGGCGAGCACGTCGGCGGCCGTCCCGCAGTCGGATGCGACCGTCCTGGTCCTGGACGAGCTCGACCTCGCCGGACTTGAGGCCGCCCCCCTGGGTGTGGATATCCGTCCCGAGCATCCGGCGTACGTGATCTATACGTCGGGTTCGACGGGCCGTCCGAAGGGTGTCGTGGTGGAGCACCGGTCGGTGGCGGGCCTGATGGGCTGGGCGGCGGCGGAGTTCGGCGGGGAGGACTTCCGCCGGGTCCTGGTGTCCACGTCCTTCAACTTCGACGTCTCGGTCTTCGAGCTTTTCGGTCCGCTGGTGTCCGGCGGCACGGTGGAAGTGGTGCGCGATCTCCTCGCCCTGGCCGACGCGGAGGCTTCGGTCGGTGACGTCAGCCTGGTCAGCGGCGTACCCTCGGCTTTCGCCCAGATGGTGGCCGCGGGTGAGATCCATGCCCGTCCCAGGACCGTTGTGCTGGCGGGTGAGGCGCTCACGGCGGATGCCGTCGCGGGCATCCGCACGGCGATCCCGGGAGCCCGGGTCGCGAACATCTACGGTCCCACCGAGGCGACGGTCTACTCGACGGCCTGGTACGCGGATGCCGAGGTGGACGGGATCGTGCCGATCGGTCGTCCGGTCTCCAACGCCCGGGTCTATGTCCTGGACGGCAGCCTCGCCCCGGTCCCGGTGGGTGTTGCCGGTGACTTGTATATCGCGGGTGCGGGTCTGGCCCGTGGTTATCTGGGCCGTCCGGAGCTGACGGGTGAACGTTTCGTTGCGGACCCGTTCTCGTGCGACGGCGGCCGTCTTTACCGCACCGGCGATGTCGTCCGCTGGAACACGGGCGGTCAGCTCGAGTACCTCGGCCGCGCCGACGAGCAGGTCAAGATCCGGGGTTTTCGCATCGAACTCGGAGAGGTCCAGGCGGTCCTGGCCGGCCACCCGCTGGTCGCCCAGGCCGTGGTCGTGGCCCGTGAGGACGTGCCGGGGGACAAGCGCCTGGTCGCCTACGTCGTCCCGAACGACACCACGCCGTCAGCCGCCGCCGAACTGCCCACTCATATCGCCGCCCTCGCGGCCGACCGCCTGCCGACGTACATGGTCCCGTCGGCTGTCGTGGTCCTCGACCGGCTCCCGCTGAACGTCAACGGCAAGCTCGACCGCAAGGCCCTGCCGGCTCCCGAGTACGTCACCGGCGCCGTGGGCCGTGGTCCGGCCACGCTCCGCGAGGAGCTTTTGTGTGGTGTCTTCGCGCAGGTCCTCGGGCTGCCCGAGGTCGGTGTGGATGACGACTTCTTCGCTCTGGGCGGTCACTCCCTGCTCGCCGTCCGCCTGATCAGCCGGGTGCGTACGGTCCTCGGTGTCGAGGTTCCGCTGCGTGCCCTGTTCGACACCCCGAGTGTCGCCGGTCTCGCGGCCGGGCTGGCGGACGCCGGACAGGCCCGGCTGGCCCTGACCTCCGGCAACCGCCCGGAGAGGGTGCCGCTCTCCTTCGCCCAGCAGCGCCTGTGGTTCATCGGCCAGCTGGAGGGCCCCAGCGCGACCTACAACATCCCGTTCGTGCTGCGGATGGGCAGTGAGATCGACCGGGACGCGCTCGCCCTGGCCTTCCGTGACGTGGTCGGCCGGCACGAGGTCCTGCGGACCGTCTTCCCGACGGCCGAGAACGGTGAGCCGTACCAGAACGTCATCGAGCCCGCCGATCTCGACTGGCAGCTGAACGTCGTCGACACGGAGCCCGCGGCGCTCGACGTCGCGGTCGCGGAGGCGGAGGCGTACGCCTTCGACCTCTCCGTCGAGGTGCCGATCCGGGCCACTCTCTTCGAGGCCGGTCCTGGTGAGCGGGTGCTGGTCGTGGTGCTGCATCACATCGCGGGTGATGGATGGTCGACGGCTCCGCTGGCCCGGGACCTGTCCATGGCGTATGCGGCGCGAAGCGCCGGTCAGACGCCGGAGTGGACGCCGCTGCCGGTCCAGTACGCGGACTACGCGCTGTGGCAGCGCGAGCTGCTCGGCGACGAGAGTGATCCCGGCAGTGTGATGTCGCGTCAGATGGCCTACTGGCGTGAGGCGTTGGCCGGTTCTCCGGAGGAGCTGGAGCTGCCTTTCGACCGTTCGCGTGCGGCGGTGGCGTCGCATCGTGGGCACCGGGTGCCGGTGGAGATCCCGGCCGAGGTCCACGCCCGTCTTGTCGAGGTGGCGCGGGCCGAGGGGGTGACTCCCTTCATGGTGCTGCAGGCTGCCCTTGCGATGCTCCTGTCGAAGCTGGGCGCGGGCACCGACATTCCGATCGGTTCGGCGAACGCCGGCCGTACGGACGAGGCCCTGGATGATCTGGTGGGCTTCTTCATCAACACCCTTGTGATCCGTACTGATCTGTCGGGTGACCCGACGTTCCGTGAGGTTCTGGGACGGGTGCGGGAGGTCAGTCTTTCGGCTCTGGCGCATCAGGAGGTGCCGTTCGAGCGGCTGGTGGAGGAGCTGGCGCCGAGTCGGTCGATGGCCCGGCATCCGTTGTTCCAGGTCCAGCTGGACCTGCAGAACAACACCGACGCCGTCCTCGACCTCCCCGGTGCACGGGCCGGTGGAGTCCCGGTCGCGAAGGCGGTCGCCAAGTTCGACCTGGAGGTCCGGCTCTCCGAGACCTTCGACGGCCAGGGCACCCCGGCGGGCGTCCGGGGCTCGGTAATCGCCGCGGCCGACCTCTTCGACCCGGAGACGGCCGAGGCTCTGAGCGTGCGACTGACCCGTGCACTCGGACACCTGGTCACCGAACCCCTGACCCGTCTCAGCGACCTCGATGTCCTGGATTCCGATGAGCGTCGTCGTGTGTTGGTGGAGTGGAACGACACCGGGACGGATCTGGGTTCGGGGCTGGTGCCGGAGCTGTTTGCGGCGCAGGTGGTGAGGACGCCGGATGCGGTGGCTGTGGTCGCGGGTGGGGCGGAGGTGTCGTTCGCGGAGCTGGATGTCCGGGTGGACCGGCTGGCCCGGTATCTGATCGGTCAGGGGGTTGGTGCGGAGTCGGTGGTGGGTGTCTGTCTGCCGCGTGGGGTTGATGCGGTGGTTGCGTTCCTGGCGGCGTGGCGTGCCGGTGCGGGTTATCTGCCGATCGATCCTGACTGTCCGGCGGAGCGGATCGGTTTCATGCTGGCCGACAGCGGGGCGGTGCTGACGCTGACGACGGAGGAGATCCTCGATGATCTCCCGGCGGGGCGGAACCGGTTCGTGGCCCTGGACAGCCCGCTGACGCAGATGCAGCTGACCTCGGCCGGCACGGACGCACCGGCCGCGGACAATGACCCCCAGTCGGTCGCGTATGTGATTTACACGTCGGGTTCGACGGGTCGTCCGAAGGGGGTGGCCGTCACCCACGAGGGCCTGGCGAACTATGTGGCGTGGGCTGTCGGCGCGTACGGGATGCGTGAGGGTGCGGGGGGTGCGCCGTTGCATTCCTCGCTCGCGTTCGACCTGACGGTGACCAGTGTCCTGGTGCCTTTGGTCGCGGGTTCGGCTGTCGTGGCCGACGGGCGGGGCGGTGCGGAGGGTCTTGCGGGCCTGGTCAGGGCGTCGGGCACGTTCGGTCTGGTCAAGGCGGTCCCCGCCCATCTGCCGCTCCTGTCGGAGATGCTCACCACCGGGCAGGCGGCCGCTTCGGCCCGTACGTGGGTCGTGGGTGGGGAGGCGCTTTCGGGGGCGGTCGTCCGGGACTGGCTGGCCCGGGCTCCTCGGTCGGTGATCGTCAATGAGTACGGTCCGACGGAGACGGTCGTGGGCTGCTGTGTGTATGAGGTGTCGGCGGGGCGGAGTGTCGGGGACACGGTGCCGATCGGCCGTCCAATCGCCAACACCCGCCTGTATGTCCTGGACGGCCGTATGCGGCCGGTCGCTCCGGGTGTCGCCGGTGAGCTGTACATCGCGGGCGTCCAGCTGGCTCGCGGCTATGTGAGGCGTCCCGGTCTGACGGCCGAGCGGTTCGTGGCGAACCCGTACGGGTCCGGTGAGCGGTTGTACCGCACGGGCGACATGGCCCGCTGGACCAGGGAGGGCCTCCTGGAGTACCTGGGCCGTGTGGACGAGCAGGTCAAGGTCCGTGGTTTCCGTATCGAACCGGGCGAGGTCCAGGCGGTGGTCGCCGCGCATCCCGGCATCGCCCAGGCGGCTGTCATCGCCCGCGAGGACACCCCGGGAGACACCCGCCTCGTCGCCTACGCCGTCCCCACCGACCCCGACGAAACCGACGACGAACTCGCCGCATCCGTAATCGAGTTCGTCCGAGGACGCCTGCCCGAGTACATGGTGCCGTCCGCGGTCGTCGTCCTCGACGCGCTTCCGCTGACCGCCAACGGCAAGCTCGACCGCAAGAACCTCCCCGCACCGGACTACGCCGATGCGGCGGGCTCGGGCCGAGGCCCCCAGAGCCATGAGGAAGAGGTCCTCTGCGAGGCCTTCGCCCAGGTCCTGGGCGTCCCTGAGGTCGGTGTGCACGACGACTTCTTCGCCCTCGGCGGCCACTCCCTCCTCGCCGTCCGCCTCGTCAACCGGATCAGGACGGTGCTCGGCATCGAGGTGGAGATCGCCGCGTTCTTCGACGCACCCACGGTGGCGGGCCTCGCGGCCCAGCTCGGACACCCCGGACACGTCGGACAGCCCGAACATCCCGAACAGTCCCGACCCGTGAAAACAACCCGCCCGGCGTTGCAGCCGATGCGCCGCAACCAGGAGGAGTCCCGATGATCCCGTTGTCCTTCGCGCAGCGGCGGCTGTGGTTCATCAGTCGGCTGGAAGGCCCGAGCGCGACCTACAACGTCCCGGTCGTCCTGCGACTGCCGGCCGACGTGCGCCCCGACGCGCTCGACGCCGCCCTGCGGGACGTGATCGGCCGCCACGAGGTCCTGCGCACCGTCATCGACATCGTCGACGGCGAGCCGTACCAGCGGATCCTCTCCCCCGACGAGCTGGACTGGGCGCTGACGGTGACAGAGGTCGCCCAGGCAGAGCTGTCCGGGGCGATCGACGAGGCCGGGCGGTACGTGTTCGACCTCGGCGCCGAACCGCCGATCAGGGCAGGGCTGTTCCGGACCCCGGACGAGCAGGTCCTTGTCGTGGTGATGCACCACATCGCCAGCGACGGCTGGTCGGAGGGCCCGCTCACCCGGGACCTGACGACCGCCTACGAGGCCCGCGTCGACGGCCGAGCTCCCGCCTGGGAGCCGCTGCCGGTCCAGTACGCCGACTACGCGCTCTGGCAGCGTCAGCTGCTCGGCGACGGGAACGACCCCGACAGCGTGATGTCCCGGCAGACCTCCTACTGGCGTGAGGCACTCGCGGACGTTCCCGAGGAGCTGGAGCTCCCCACGGACCGCCCCCGGCCGCCGGTGGCCTCCCACCGAGGGCACATCGTCCCGCTGAGCGTCCCCGCCGAGGTGCACCAGCGGCTCGCCGCGGTGGCGCGGACCGAGGGCGTGACCACGTTCATGGTCCTCCAGGCCGCCCTGGCCACCCTGCTCTCCAAGCTCGGCGCGGGCACCGACATCCCCATCGGCACGGCGGTCGCGGGCCGTACGGACGAGGCCCTCGACGACCTCGTCGGCTTCTTCGTCAACACCCTCGTCCTGCGCACCGACCTGACCGGCGACCCCACGTTCCGCGAGGTGCTCGCTCAGGTCCGCAGGACCGTCCTGTCCGCCTTCAAGCACCAGGACGTCCCGTTCGAGAAGCTCGTCGAGGAGCTCGCCCCGGCCCGCTCCCTCGCCCGCCACCCCCTCTTCCAGGTCATGCTGACCGTCCAGAACAACCAGCGGACCGTCGTCGACCCGGCCACGGCCACGGCCACGATCGACGACCGCGAAGTCGGCACCAGATCCGCCAAGTTCGACCTCGACGTCTCCGTCCGCGAGCTCTTCGACGCGAAGGGCGCCCCGGCGGGCCTGCGCGGCTCGCTGACGGTCGCCGCCGACCTGTTCGACGTGGCCTCGGCCGCACGCCTCGCCGCCCGACTCGGACAGGTCCTCGACCAGGCGACCGCCGACCCCGGCCGTACGCTCGCCTCGATCCGGACCCTCGCGGAGGACGAGCGCCGCCAGGTGCTGACCGACTGGAACGCCACTTCCTCCGACAAGCCTGCCACCCCGGTGCACGAGCTCTTCGAGCAGTGGGCGGACCGCACCCCCGACGCGGTGGCCCTCACCGCCGACGGCACGGACATCTCGTACGCCGAACTGGAGGTGCGGGCCAACCGCATCGCCCACTACCTCACCGGCCAGGGCGTCGGTCCGGAGTCGGTGGTGGGCCTGTGCCTGCCGCGCGGCACCGACATGATCGCGACCATCCTCGGCACGTGGAAGGCCGGAGCCGCCTACCTGCCCATCGACCCGGCGCAGCCCACGGACCGGATCGCGTACCTCCTGCGCGACAGCCGTGCCGCGCTGGTCCTGACCACCGAGGACCTCTTCGACGAACTGCCCGCCGGCCGTTCGCGCCTGGTGGCCCTCGACGACACCTTCGTCGAGATGCAGATCACCACCGCGTCGCCGGAGCGCCCCGAGCGTGAGGTCGCGCCGCAGTCCCTGGCGTACGTGATCTACACGTCGGGTTCGACCGGCCGGCCCAAGGGCGTCGCCGTCACCCATGGTGGCCTGGCGAACTACACGGCCTCGGTCCCCGGCCGTCTCGGCTTCGGCGGCGAGGGCGCCCGCTATGCGCTGCTCCAGGCGCAGGCGACCGACCTCGGCAACACGGTGGTCTTCGCCAGCCTCGCCACCGGCGGTGAACTCCACATCCTGGACGAGAGCGCGGTCACCGACCCGGAACTGGTCGCCGCCTACCTCGCCGAGCACGGGATCGACCACTTCAAGATCGTTCCCTCGCATCTGGCCGCGCTGACGGCGGCGGGCATCGAGGCCGTACTGCCCGCGCAGTCCGTGGTCCTCGGCGGCGAGGCCGCGTCCACCCCGTGGCTGCGGGAACTCCTCACGGCCGCCGGCGAGCGCGCGATCCACAACCACTACGGCCCCACCGAAACGACGATCGGCATCGCCACCACGAGGCTGACGGCCGAGGGGATCGCGGGAGGGGTCGTCCCCGTCGGCACCCCCATCGCCAACACCCGCTTCTATTTGCTCGATTCCCGTCTCCAGCCGGTCCCGGTCGGTGTGACGGCCGACCTGTACGTCTCCGGCGCCGGCCTCGCTCGTGGATACGTCGGCCGCGAAGCCCTCACCGCCGAGCGGTTCGTCGCCAACCCGTACGAGACCGGACAGCGCATGTACCGCACGGGTGACCGCGTGAAGTGGACGGCGGACGGCCGGGTCGTCTTCCTCGGCCGGGCCGACGACCAGGTCAAGATCCGCGGCTACCGCATCGAACCGGGCGAGGTCCAGGGGGTGATCGCCGCCCACCCGCTGGTGGACCAGGCCGCCGTCGTCGCCCGCGAGGACACCCCCGGCGACCGCAGGCTCGTCGCCTACGTCGTCGCCGACGACCTGGAGCCCGACGAGAAGGCCGGGCTCACCACGTCGCTGAAGGAGTTCGCGGCGCAGCGGCTTCCGGAGCACATGGTCCCCTCGGCGGTCGTCGTCCTGGACGCCCTGCCGCTGACCGGCAACGGCAAACTCGACCGCAAGGCCCTGCCCGCACCCGAGTACGCCACCGGCAGCGGACGTGCCCCGTCCAACGCCCGCGAGGAGATCCTCTGCGCGGCCTTCGCCGAACTCCTGGGGCTCGACGCAGCAGGATCCGGAACCGGCGTCGGCGTGGACGACGACTTCTTCCGCCTCGGCGGCCACTCGCTCCTCGCGATCCGCCTGGTCGAGCTGCTGCGCCGACAGGGCCTCACGGTCTCCGCGCGGGCGCTGTTCCAGACGCCGACCCCGGCCGGTCTCGCGGCCTCGGCGGGCGCCGAGCAGATCGCCGCGCCCGAGAACCTCATCCCCGCCGACGCCACCGAGATCACGCCCGGCATGCTGCCGCTCGTCGACCTTACCCCCGACGAGATCGCGGCCGTGGCCGCCACGGTCACGGGCGGCGCGGCGAACATCGCCGACATCTACCCGCTGGCCCCGCTCCAGGAAGGCCTGCTCTTCCACCGCCTCCTCGCCGAAGGAGGGGACGACGCCTACGTCCTGCCGACGGTCGTCGAGTTCGACACCCGCGCCCGGCTCGACGCCTTCCTCGACGCGCTGCAGAACGTCCTGGACCGGCACGACATCTTCCGCACGTCGATCGTGTGGGACGGCCTGCGCGAGCCGGTCCAGGTCGTGTGGCGCCACGCCATCCTGCCCGTCACCGACGTCGCTCTCGACGCGGACGGCACCGACCCGGTCGCCGCCCTCGTCGCGGCCGGCGGCTACGCGATGGACCTTGGTGAAGCCCCTCTGATCCGGATCCACGTGGCCGCCGTCCCCGGCGCAGAGCGATGGCTGGCCCTGGTGCGGGTCCACCACATGGTCCGCGACCACACAGCTCTCGACATCCTCATGGAGGAGGTGCGGGCGTTCCTGGAGGGCCGGGGCGCGGACCTCCAGGACCCGCTGCCGTTCCGCACCTTCGTGGCGCAGACACGCGGCGGCGCCGCCGACCGCTCGGCGTACGAACGCTACTTCGCCGACCTCCTCGGCGACGTCACCGAACCGACGGCCGCCTTCGGCGTCGCGGACGTACGAGGCGACGGCGCGGACTCGTCGCGCCAGGTCGTCCCCTTCGGCGACGGGCTGACGGATCGGATCCGGCGGGTCTCCCGCCGCCTGGGCGCCAGCCCCGCCACGCTGCTGCACCTGGCGTGGGCGCGCGTCCTCGCCGCGGTCAGCGGCCGTGAGGACGTGGTATTCGGGACGATCCTCTTCGGCCGGATGAACGCCGGCGCCGGCTCCGACCGGGTCCCGGGCCCGTTCCTCAACACGCTCCCGGTCCGGGTCCGTACGGACCGCCTCGGCGTCCTCGAAGCGGTCACCGCGATGCGCGGCCAACTGGCCGAGCTCCTGGAGCACGAACACGCGCCGCTTACCGTGGCGCAGCAGGCCAGCGGCATACCGACCGGTGCCCCGCTCTTCACAGCCCTCTTCAACTACCGCCACAACAAGGCGAACAGCACGACCGAAGCCCAGGCGCAGCCCCAGGCCCCGCGCAACGAGCAGCTCGACGGCATCAAGACCGTCTTCTCCCACGAGCGGACCAACTACCCCCTGCTCGTCTCGGTCGACGACAACGGCGACGGCCTCTGGGTCGCCGTGGACGCGGTCGCGCCGATCGACCCGCGCGGAGTCGGCGAGTTCGTCCGCACGGCGGCCGGAAACCTGGTCACGGCCCTCGAATCCGCCCTCGACCACGACGAGGACGTGCCGCTTCGCTCCGTCCAGGTCCTGGACGAGACGAGGCTGCGCCAGGTGCTGACCGAGTGGAACGACTCGACGGCCGACTTCCCCGGCGACGCCACAGTGGTCGGTCTCTTCGAGGCGCAGGTGGCGCGGTCGCCGGAGGCGGTGGCTGTCGTTTCGGGTGGGGTGGAGGTTTCGTATGCGGATCTGGAGGCCCGTGCGAACCGGCTGGCCCGCTACTTGGTGGCTCAGGGGGTGGGTCCGGAGTCGTTCGTGGGTGTCTGCCTGGAGCGTGGTGTCGATGCGGTTGTGGCGCTGCTTGCGGTGCTGAAGTCGGGCGGCGGGTATCTGCCGATCGACCCGGCCTATCCGGCCGGCCGGATCGCGTACATGCTCGGTGACGCGAAGCCGACGGTGGTGCTGACCTCGACGGGCACGTCGGCGGCCGTCCCGCAGTCGGATGCGACCGTCCTGGTCCTGGACGAGCTCGACCTGACCGCCCTCGCGACCGGCCCGCTGGGCGCGCGTGTCCGTCCCGAGCACCCGGCGTACGTGATCTACACGTCGGGTTCGACGGGCCGCCCGAAGGGCGTCGTGGTGGAGCACCGGTCGGTGGCGGGCCTGATGGGCTGGGCGGCGGCGGAGTTCGGCGGGGAGGACTTCCGCCGGGTCCTGGTGTCCACGTCCTTCAACTTCGACGTCTCGGTCTTCGAGCTTTTCGGTCCGCTGGTGTCCGGCGGCACGGTGGAAGTGGTGCGCGATCTCCTCGCCCTGGCCGACGCGGAGGCTTCGGTCGGTGACGTCAGTCTGGTCAGCGGTGTGCCGTCGGCCTTTACGCAGATGGTGGCCGCGGGTGAGATCGATGCCCGTCCCAGGACCGTTGTGCTGGCGGGTGAGGCGCTCACGGCGGATGCCGTCGCGGGCATCCGCGCGGCGGTCCCGGGAGCCCGGGTCGCGAACATCTACGGTCCCACCGAGGCGACGGTCTACTCGACGGCCTGGTACGCGGATGCCGAGGTGGACGGGATCGTGCCGATCGGTCGTCCGGTCTCCAACGCCCGGGTCTATGTCCTGGACGGCAGCCTCGCCCCGGTCCCGGTGGGTGTTGCCGGTGACTTGTATATCGCGGGTGCGGGTCTGGCCCGTGGTTATCTGGGCCGTCCGGAGCTGACGGGTGAACGTTTCGTTGCGGACCCGTTCTCGTGCGACGGCGGCCGTCTTTACCGCACCGGCGATGTCGTCCGCTGGAACACGGGCGGTCAGCTCGAGTACCTCGGCCGCGCCGACGAGCAGGTCAAGATCCGGGGTTTTCGCATCGAACTCGGAGAGGTCCAGGCGGTCCTGGCCGGCCACCCGCTGGTCGCCCAGGCCGTGGTCGTGGCCCGTGAGGACGTGCCGGGGGACAAGCGCCTGGTCGCCTACGTCGTCCCGAACGACACCACGCCGTCAGCCGCCGCCGAACTGCCCACTCATATCGCCGCCCTCGCGGCCGACCGCCTGCCGACGTACATGGTCCCGTCGGCTGTCGTGGTCCTCGACCGGCTCCCGCTGAACGTCAACGGCAAGCTCGACCGCAAGGCCCTGCCGGCTCCCGAGTACGTCACCGGCGCCGTGGGCCGTGGTCCGGCCACGCTCCGCGAGGAGCTTTTGTGTGGTGTCTTCGCGCAGGTCCTCGGGCTGCCCGAGGTCGGTGTGGATGACGACTTCTTCGCTCTGGGCGGTCACTCCCTGCTCGCCGTCCGCCTGATCAGCCGGGTGCGTACGGTCCTCGGTGTCGAGGTTCCGCTGCGTGCCCTGTTCGACACCCCGAGTGTCGCCGGTCTCGCGGCCGGGCTGGCGGACGCCGGACAGGCCCGGCTGGCCCTGACCTCCGGCAACCGCCCGGAGAGGGTGCCGCTCTCCTTCGCCCAGCAGCGCCTGTGGTTCATCGGCCAGCTGGAGGGCCCCAGCGCGACCTACAACATCCCGTTCGTGCTGCGGATGGGCAGTGAGATCGACCGGGACGCGCTCGCCCTGGCCTTCCGTGACGTGGTCGGCCGGCACGAGGTCCTGCGGACCGTCTTCCCGACGGCCGAGAACGGTGAGCCGTACCAGAGCATTGTCGAACCAGCAGACGTCGAATGGCAGTTGGAGCGCGCCATTGTTCCGTCCGACGATCTCGACGCCGCCATCGCGAAGGCGACCGCCCGGGAGTTCGACCTCACCCGTGAGCTCCCCATAGGGGCCACTCTCTTCGAGGCCGGTCCTGGTGAGCGGGTGCTGGTGGTGGTGCTGCACCACATCGCGGGTGACGGATGGTCGACGGCTCCGCTGGCCCGGGACCTGTCCATGGCGTATGCGGCGCGAAGTGCCGGAGAGGCGCCGATGTGGACGCCGCTGCCGGTCCAGTACGCGGACTACGCGCTGTGGCAGCGCGAGCTGCTCGGCGACGAGAGTGACCCCGGCAGTGTGATGTCGCGTCAGATGGCCTACTGGCGTGAGGCGTTGGCCGGTTCTCCGGAGGAGCTGGAGCTGCCTTTCGACCGTTCGCGTGCGGCGGTGGCGTCGCATCGTGGGCACCGGGTGCCGGTGGAGATCCCGGCCGAGGTCCACGCCCGTCTTGTCGAGGTGGCGCGGGCCGAGGGGGTGACTCCCTTCATGGTGCTGCAGGCTGCCCTTGCGATGCTCCTGTCGAAGCTGGGCGCGGGCACCGACATTCCGATCGGTTCGGCGAACGCCGGCCGTACGGACGAGGCCCTGGATGATCTGGTGGGCTTCTTCATCAACACCCTTGTGATCCGTACTGATCTGTCGGGTGACCCGACGTTCCGTGAGGTTCTGGGACGGGTGCGGGAGGTCAGTCTTTCGGCTCTGGCGCATCAGGAGGTGCCGTTCGAGCGGCTGGTGGAGGAGCTGGCGCCGAGTCGGTCGATGGCCCGGCATCCGTTGTTCCAGGTCCAGCTGGACCTGCAGAACAACACCGACGCCGTCCTCGACCTCCCCGGTGCACGGGCCGGTGGAGTCCCGGTCGCGAAGGCGGTCGCCAAGTTCGACCTGGAGGTCCGGCTCTCCGAGACCTTCGACGGCCAGGGCACCCCGGCGGGCGTCCGGGGCTCGGTAATCGCCGCGGCCGACCTCTTCGACCCGGAGACGGCCGAGGCTCTGAGCGTGCGACTGACCCGTGCACTCGGACACCTGGTCACCGAACCCCTGACCCGTCTCAGCGACCTCGATGTCCTGGATTCCGATGAGCGTCGTCGTGTGTTGGTGGAGTGGAACGACACCGGGACGGATCTGGGTTCGGGGCTGGTGCCGGAGCTGTTTGCGGCGCAGGTGGTGAGGACGCCGGATGCGGTGGCTGTGGTCGCGGGTGGGGCGGAGGTGTCGTTCGCGGAGCTGGATGTCCGGGTGGACCGGCTGGCCCGGTATCTGATCGGTCAGGGGGTTGGTGCGGAGTCGGTGGTGGGTGTCTGTCTGCCGCGTGGGGTTGATGCGGTGGTTGCGTTCCTGGCGGCGTGGCGTGCCGGTGCGGGTTATCTGCCGATCGATCCTGACTGTCCGGCGGAGCGGATCGGTTTCATGCTGGCCGACAGCGGGGCGGTGCTGACGCTGACGACGGAGGAGATCCTCGATGATCTCCCGGCGGGGCGGAACCGGTTCGTGGCCCTGGACAGCCCGCTGACGCAGATGCAGCTGACCTCGGCCGGCACGGACGCACCGGCCGCGGACAATGACCCCCAGTCGGTCGCGTATGTGATTTACACGTCGGGTTCGACGGGTCGTCCGAAGGGGGTGGCCGTCACCCACGAGGGCCTGGCGAACTATGTGGCGTGGGCTGTCGGCGCGTACGGGATGCGTGAGGGTGCGGGGGGTGCGCCGTTGCATTCCTCGCTCGCGTTCGACCTGACGGTGACCAGTGTCCTGGTGCCTTTGGTCGCGGGTTCGGCTGTCGTGGCCGACGGGCGGGGCGGTGCGGAGGGTCTTGCGGGCCTGGTCAGGGCGTCGGGCACGTTCGGTCTGGTCAAGGCGGTCCCCGCCCATCTGCCGCTCCTGTCGGAGATGCTCACCACCGGGCAGGCGGCCGCTTCGGCCCGTACGTGGGTCGTGGGTGGGGAGGCGCTTTCGGGGGCGGTCGTCCGGGACTGGCTGGCCCGGGCTCCTCGGTCGGTGATCGTCAATGAGTACGGTCCGACGGAGACGGTCGTGGGCTGCTGTGTGTATGAGGTGTCGGCGGGGCGGAGTGTCGGGGACACGGTGCCGATCGGCCGTCCAATCGCCAACACCCGCCTGTATGTCCTGGACGGCCGTATGCGGCCGGTCGCTCCGGGTGTCGCCGGTGAGCTGTACATCGCGGGCGTCCAGCTGGCTCGCGGCTATGTGAGGCGTCCCGGTCTGACGGCCGAGCGGTTCGTGGCGAACCCGTACGGGTCCGGTGAGCGGTTGTACCGCACGGGCGACATGGCCCGCTGGACCAGGGAGGGCCTTCTGGAGTACCTGGGCCGTGTGGACGAGCAGGTCAAGGTCCGTGGTTTCCGTATCGAACCGGGCGAGGTCCAGGCGGTGGTCGCCGCGCATCCCGGCATCGCCCAGGCGGCTGTCATCGCCCGCGAGGACACCCCGGGAGACACCCGCCTCGTCGCCTACGCCGTCCCCACCGACCCCGAAGAGACCGACGAGGACCTGGCGCGAGCCGTCCGCGATTCGGCGGCCCAGCGGCTCCCCGAGTACATGGTGCCGTCCGCGGTGGTCATCCTCGACGCGCTCCCGCTGACCGCCAACGGCAAGCTCGACCGCAAGAACCTCCCCGCACCCGAGCACTCCGCCTCGGCAGGACGCGGGCCGGCCAACCGCCAGGAGGAGGTCCTCTGCGCGGCCTTCGCCGAACTCCTGGGGCTCCCCGAAGTCGGCGTCGACGACGACTTCTTCGCCCTCGGCGGCCACTCCCTTCTCGCCGTCCGCCTGACCAGCAGGATCCGCGCCGAACTCGGCGTCGAGGTCCCGCTCCGCGTGCTCCTCGAAGCATCGACCGTGGCAGCACTCGCACAACAACTAGCCCACCAGAAGACAGCACGGCCGGCGTTGCGGCCCATGCGTAACCAGGAGGAGTCCTGATGATCCCGTTGTCCTTCGCGCAGCGGCGGTTGTGGTTCCTCAGCCAGTCCGAGGGCCCGAGTGCCACGTACAACATCCCGGTCGTGCTGCGCCTGTCCGCCGAGACCGACGGGACGGCGCTCGGCGCCGCCCTACGGGACGTGATCGGCCGCCACGAGGTCCTGCGCACCGTCTACCGGGTCGCGGACGGCGAGCCGTACCAGCACATCCTGAAGCCGGCCGACCTCGACTGGTCGCTGACGGTGGCCGAGGTCGCCCCCGCCGAGCTCGACGACGCGATCGCCGCCGTCCTCGGGCACACCTTCGACCTGTCCGCCGAGATACCGATCCGTGCCTCGCTGTTCTCCACCGGCGGCGGCGAGCAGGTACTCGTCCTGGTGACGCACCACATCGCCAGCGACGGCTGGTCCAAGCGCCCGCTGGCCCGCGACCTCTCCGTCGCCTACGCGGCACGCGCCGCCGGCCGGGCCCCCGACTGGGAGCCGCTGCCGGTCCAGTACGCCGACTACACGCTCTGGCAGCGCGAGATGCTCGGCGACGAGGACGACCCGGACAGCGTGCTGTCCACGCAGATGGCCTACTGGCGCGGCGTGCTGGCCGACATTCCGGAGGAGCTGGAGCTCCCCACCGACCGCTCCCGTCCCGCACTCCCCTCGCACCGCGGCCACAAGGTCCCGCTGAACGTGCCCGCCGCGGTCCACGCACGCCTTGCCGAGCTCGCCAAGGCCGAGGGCGTGACCCCGTTCATGGTGCTCCAGGCAACCCTCGCGGCCGTCCTCGCCCGCCTCGGCGCGGGTACGGACATCCCGATCGGCACGACGGTCGCCGGCCGTACGGACGTCGCCCTCGACGACCTCGTCGGCTTCTTCATCAACTCCCTCGTCCTGCGGACGGATGTGTCGGGCGACCCGACCTTCACCGAACTCCTCGCACGGGTACGGCAGGCCGGCTGGGCGGCCTTCGAGCACCAGGAGGTGCCGTTCGAGAAGCTCGTGGAGGAACTCGCCCCGGCCCGCTCCCTCGCCCGGCACCCGCTGTTCCAGGTGATGCTGAAGGTCCAGAACACCGCCGAAGCCGTCCTCGACCTGCCCGGTACGGGCAGCGGCAGCGCACCGGCCCAGGCCCACGATGCACAGGCTCCGACCGAGACCGTCACCCACGACGGCCCGGCCACCAGTGAGTCCGCCGCGAAATTCGACCTGGATGCTTCCGTGACGGAGGTCTTCGAGGGGGTGGGTGTTCCTGGGGGTCTGCGTGGTTCGGTGGTGGTGTCGGCCGATCTGTTCGATGTGGTGTCGGCCGAGCGGTTGGTGGCGCGTTGGGTGAGGGTGATCGAGGTTTTGGTGTCGGCTCCGGGGTTGCGGCTGAGTGAGGTCGAGGTTCTGGATGAGGCCGATCGCCGGGAGCTGGCGGGGTGGAACGACACTGGTGTGGAGGTGGTGGCGGGTTCGCTGCCGGAGTTGTTCGCGGCGCAGGTGGCGCGGACGCCGGAGGCGGTGGCCGTGGTTGCGGCGGGGGAGTCGCTGTCGTACCGGGATCTGGACGCCCGTGCCGATCGTCTGGCCCGGTATCTGGTGGGTCGTGGTGTGGGTGCGGAGTCGCTGGTCGGTGTGTGCCTGGAGCGGGGTGCGGATCTGATCGTCGCGCTGCTTGCGGTGCTGAAGGCCGGTGGGGCTTATCTGCCTTTGGATCCTGGGTATCCGGCGGAGCGGATCGCGTACATGGTGGGGGATGCGTCTGCGGTGGTGGTCCTGGCGTCGTCGGTGACGGCGGGGGTGCTGCCGGTGTCGGGCGTGCCGGTCGTTCTACTGGATGATCCGCAGGTCACCACGGTGCTGGAGGGTGTGGGGGAGGGGCCGCTGGATGTGGTGGTCCGTCCGGAGCATCCGGCGTATGTGATCTACACGTCGGGGTCGACGGGCCGGCCGAAGGGTGTGATCGTCACCCATGGTGGTGTCGTGGGTCTGTGCGAGAGTCATGGCCGGTCGGTGTTCGCGACGGAGGGTGCTCCGCTGAGGGTCGCTCTGACCACGTCGGTGTCCTTCGATGCGTCGTGGAACCAGCTTTCCGCTCTGTTCTCGGGGCACGAGCTGCATGTTGTCGATGGGGACACCTGGCTGGACGCGGGTCGTCTGGTGGAGTGGATGACCGCTTCCCGTATCGGCTTCGCCGAGGTCACTCCTTCGTATCTGCAGGTCCTGATGGACGAGGGTCTGTTCGATGCTGAGCAGCATCCTTTCCGTGTCGGTGTGGGCGGTGAGGCCGTTGCGCGGGGTCTGTGGGAGCGGCTGCGTGCTCTGGAGGGTGTGGAGGGCTTCAACTTCTACGGTCCGACGGAGGCGACGGTCGACACCTCAATCGCGTGTCTTTCCTCGTCTGCGGATGTCGTGGTCGGCGGCCCGGTCCCCAACGCCCGTGTGTTCGTTCTCGATGAGTGGCTGCGTGAGGTTCCGGTCGGTGTGGCCGGTGAGCTGTATGTGTCGGGTGCGGGTGTGGCGCGTGGTTATGTGAACCGTCCGGTTCAGACGGCGGAGCGTTTCGTGGCGTCGCCGTTCTCGGTTTCGGGTGAGCGGATGTACCGCTCCGGTGACCGGGTGAAGTGGACCGGGGACGGTCAGCTGGTGTTCCTGGGTCGTACGGACGAGCAGGTCAAGGTCCGCGGCTACCGCATCGAGCTGGGTGAGGTCCAGGCAGCGGTCGCCGCGCATCCACAGGTCGCTCAGGCGGCCGTGGTCGTACGGGAGGACATTCCCGGTGACCGGCGTCTGGTCGCGTATGTGGTCGTCTGCGGTGAACTTGATTGTCCGGTGGGTGAGTTCGTCTCGCGCAGTCTGCCCGAGTACATGGTTCCGTCGGCGGTCGTGGTTTTGGACGCGTTGCCGCTGAACGTCAACGGCAAGCTCGACCGCGAGGCCCTGCCC
This sequence comes from Streptomyces sp. 12E, assembly GCF_055633275.1. Taxonomy (NCBI): domain Bacteria; kingdom Bacillati; phylum Actinomycetota; class Actinomycetes; order Kitasatosporales; family Streptomycetaceae; genus Streptomyces; species Streptomyces sp. 12E. The sequence goes on from NZ_JBVNCJ010000002.1 coordinate 137,296, forward strand.
GCCCCGGAACACGGCACGAACGCGGTGGTCCGAGGTCCCTCGAACGCCCGTGAGGAGATCCTCTGCGCGGCCTTCGCCGAGGTCCTCGGTCTTGAGAGCGTGGGCGTGGACGAGGACTTCTTCGCCCTCGGCGGCCAGTCCCTGCTGGCCATCCGCCTCGTCGCCCTGCTGCAGAAGCGCGGTGTCTCCGTCTCGGTCCGCTCGTTCTTCCAGGCTCCGACCCCGGCCGGCCTCGCCGCCTCGGCAGGCGCGGTCCAGGTCGCCGTCCCGGCCAACCTGATCCCAGCCGACGCGACCACGATCACCCCCGACATGCTGCCGCTCGTCGACCTCACCACCGATGAACTGGCCGCCATCATCGCCACCGTCGACGGCGGGGCTCCCAACATCGCGGACATCTACCCGCTGGCCCCGCTCCAGGAGGGTCTCCTCTTCCACCACCTCCTCGCCGACGGCGGCGACGACGCCTACGTCATGCCGACCGTGCTCGAGTTCGACTCGCGCGAGCGTCTCGACGCCTTCGCGGACGCCCTGCAGCAGGTGGTCGACCGGCACGACATCTACCGCACCTCGATCGTGTGGGAGGGCCTGCGCGAGCCCGTCCAGGTCGTTCGGCGCCACGCCACCCTGCCCGTCACCGACGTCGTCCTCGACCCTGAGGGCGGCGACCCTACGGAGCAGCTCCTTGCGGCCGGCGGTCTGCGCATGGACCTGACCCAGGCCCCGCTGCTGCGGATGCACGCGGCCCGGGTTCCCGGCACCGGTCGCTGGCTCGGTCTGCTGCGGGCGCACCACGTGGTCCGTGACCACACCGCGCTGGAGATCGTCTTCCACGAGGTCCAGGCGATCCTGGCGGGCCGGGGCCGGGAACTGGCCGCGCCGCTGCCGTTCCGGAACTTCGTCGCCCAGACCCGGGGCGCGGTCGCGCGCGCCGAGCACGAGCGGTACTTCGCCGACCTCCTCGGCGACGTCACCGAGCCCACCGCCCCCTTCGGCATCGCCGACGTGCGCGGCGACGGCGCCGGAGCGATACGCGAAGTGGTGCCGTTCGACCCGGAGCTGACGGTACGGCTCCGCGAGGTCTCCCGCCGCCTCGGTGCGAGCCCCGCGACCGTCATGCATGTCGCCTGGTCCCGCGTACTTGCCGCGGTCAGCGGCCGCGACGACGTCGTCTTCGGCACGATCCTGTTCGGCCGCATGAACGCGGGACAGGGCGCCGACCAGGTCCCCGGCCCGTACATGAACACCCTGCCCGTACGCGTGCGCACCGACGCCACCGGCGTCCGAGCGGCCGTCGCCGCGATGCGCGGCCAACTGGCCGAGCTCCTGGAGCACGAGCACGCGCCCCTCGTCGTGGCGCAGCGCGCCAGCGGCGTCACCGGTGACACCCCGCTGTTCACCGCCCTGTTCAACTTCCGCCACAACCCCGGCCGCAGTGCCGAGCAGCGCGCGGACAAGCGCCGCCATGAGGGCATGGAAGGCATGCGCGCGGTCTTCACCCGCGAGCGCACCAACTTCCCCCTGATGGTCTCGGTCAACGACAACGGTGACCTGTTCACGCTGGCCGTCGACGCGGTCGCCCCGATCAACCCCCGTGTGGTCGGCGAGTTCGTCCGCACGGCCGCGGAGAACCTGGTCACGGCCCTCGAATCGACCCTCGACCACGACGAGGACGTGCCGCTCGGCTCCGTCCAGGTCATGGACGAGGCAGGGCTGCGCCAGGTCCTCGCCGAGTGGAACGACACGGCGGTCGAGATGCCGGCTGGTTCGCTGCCGGAGCTGTTCGAGGCGCAGGTGGCGCGGTCGCCGGAGGCGGTGGCTGTTGTTTCGGGTGGTGTGGAGGTTTCGTATGCGGATCTGGAGGCCCGTGCGAACCGGCTGGCCCGCCACCTGGTGGCCCAGGGCGTAGGCCCGGAGTCGTTCGTGGGTGTCTGCCTGGAGCGTGGTGTCGATGCGGTGGTGGCGCTGCTCGCGGTGCTGAAGTCGGGCGGCGGGTACCTGCCGATCGACCCGGCCTACCCGGCCGGCCGGATCGCGTACATGCTCGGTGACGCGAAGCCGACGGTGGTGCTGACCTCGACGGGCACGTCGGCGGCCGTCCCGCAGTCGGATGCGACCGTCCTGGTCCTGGACGAGCTCGACCTGACCGCCCTCGCGACCGGCCCGCTGGGCACACGTATCCGTCCCGAGCACCCGGCGTACGTCATCTACACGTCCGGCTCGACGGGCCGCCCGAAGGGCGTCGTGGTGGAGCACCGGTCGGTGGCGGGCCTGATGGGCTGGGCGGCGGCGGAGTTCGGCGGGGAGGACTTCCGCCGGGTCCTGGTGTCCACGTCCTTCAACTTCGACGTCTCGGTCTTCGAGCTTTTCGGTCCGCTGGTGTCCGGCGGCACGGTGGAAGTGGTGCGCGATCTCCTCGCCCTGGCCGACGCGGAGGCTTCGGTCGGTGACGTCAGTCTGGTCAGCGGTGTGCCGTCGGCCTTTACGCAGATGGTGGCCGCGGGTGAGATCGATGCCCGCCCCAGGACCGTTGTCCTGGCGGGCGAGGCGCTCACGGCGGACGCCGTCGCGGGCATCCGCACGGCGATCCCGGGAGCCCGGGTCGCGAACATCTACGGCCCGACCGAGGCGACGGTCTACACGACGGCCTGGTACGCGGACGGCAACGTCGAAGGCGCGGTCCCGATCGGCCGTCCGATCTCCAACGCCCGGGTCTATGTCCTGGACGGCAGCCTCGCCCCGGTCCCGGCGGGTGTTGCCGGTGACTTGTATATCGCGGGTGCGGGTCTGGCCCGTGGTTATCTGGGCCGTCCGGAGCTGACGGGTGAACGTTTCGTTGCGGACCCGTTCTCGTGCGACGGCGGCCGTCTTTACCGCACCGGCGATGTCGTCCGCTGGAACACGGGCGGTCAGCTCGAGTACCTCGGCCGCGCCGACGAGCAGGTCAAGATCCGGGGTTTTCGCATCGAACTCGGAGAGGTCCAGGCGGTCCTGGCCGGCCACCCGCTGGTCGCCCAGGCCGTGGTCGTGGCCCGTGAGGACGTGCCGGGGGACAAGCGCCTGGTCGCCTACGTCGTCCCGAACGACACCACGCCGTCAGCCGCCGCCGAACTGCCCACTCATATCGCCGACTTCGCGGCCAACGGCCTGCCGACGTACATGGTCCCGTCGGCTGTCGTGGTCCTCGACCGGCTCCCGCTGAACGTCAACGGCAAACTCGACCGCAAGGCCCTGCCGGCCCCCGAGTACGCCACCGGTAGTGGACGTGGCCCGTCCAACGCCCGCGAGGAGATCCTCTGCGCGGCCTTCGCCGAGGTCCTGGGCCTCGACGCAGCAGGATCCGGAACCGGCGCCGGCGTCGGCGTGGACGACGACTTCTTCCGGCTCGGCGGCCACTCGCTCCTCGCGATCCGCCTGGTCGCCCTGCTCCGTAAGCGCGGCGTCTCCGTCTCCGTCCGGGCCCTCTTCGACGCCCCGACCCCGGCCGGCCTCGCCGCCTCGGTGGGCGCGGTCCAGGTGGCCGTACCGGCCAACCTGATCCCGGCCGACGCGACCGAGATCACGCCCGGCATGCTGCCGCTCGTCGACCTTACCCCCGACGAGATCGCGGCCGTGGCCGCCACGGTCACGGGCGGCGCGGCGAACATAGCGGACATCTACCCGCTGGCTCCGCTCCAGGAGGGTCTGCTCTTCCACCACCTCCTCGCTGAGGGCGGCAAGGACACGTACGTGATGCCGACGGTCGTCGAGTTCGACAGCCGTGACCGGCTCCACGCGTTCACCGACGCTCTGCAGCAGGTGGTCGACCGGCACGACATCTACCGCACCTCGATCGTGTGGGAGGGCCTGCGCGAGCCCGTCCAGGTCGTCCGGCGCCACGCCACCCTGCCCGTCGACCTTGTCACCCTGGCCGCCGAGGCCGGCGACCCGGTGCCGCAGCTCCTGGCCACCGGCGGCGACTCGATGGACCTGGACCGCGCCCCGCTGATCCGCGTCCACGCGGCCCGCGTGCCGGGCGGACAGCAGTGGCTGGCCCTGGTGCGGATCCACCACATGGTGCAGGACCACACCGCCCTGGAGGTCATGCTCGCCGAGGTCAACGCGTTCCTCACCGGACGCGAGAGCACCCTCGCGGAACCGCTGCCTTTCCGAACCTTCGTTGCCCAGGCCCGCGCGGGAGTCACCACCGGCGAGCACGAGCGGTACTTCGCCGAGCTCCTCGGCGACGTCACCGAGACCACGGCCCCCTTCGGCCTGGTCGACGTCCACGGCGACGGCACGGGCACGACCCGCGCCCGGGTCGTCTTCGGCGACGACCTCCACACCCGGCTGCTCGCCGTCTCCCGCCGCCTCGGCGCCAGCCCCGCCACCCTTCTGCACCTGGCGTGGGCCCGTGTCCTCGCCGCGGTCAGCGGCCGCGAGGACGTCGTCTTCGGCACCGTCCTGTTCGGCCGGATGAACGCCGGCGCCGGCTCCGACCGGGTCCCCGGCCCGTTCCTCAACACGCTTCCGGTCCGTGTGCGCACCGACACGCTCGGCGTCCTGACGGCCGTCTCCGCGATGCGCGGCCAGCTCGCGGAGCTGCTTGAGCACGAGCACGCGCCGCTCACGGTGGCCCAGCAGGCCAGCGGGGTGGCCGCCGACGCGCCGTTGTTCACCGCCCTGTTCAACTACCGGCACAACAGCGGCGGCACGACGGAGGCCGGGACCGAGGCCGACGCCGGGGCCGAGGTGTCCCAGGTACGCGACGAGCGGCTCGACGGCATCCGCAGGGTCTTCTTCGAGGAGCGCACCAACTACCCCCTGATGGTCTCGGTCGACGACAACGGCGACCGGATCTCGCTCGCCGTCCAGGCGGTCGCCCCGATCGACCCGGAGAGCGTGGGCCTCTTCCTGCGCACGGCCGCGGAGAACCTGGTCACGGCCCTCGAATCGGCCCTCGCCCACGACGAGGATGTGCCGCTCGGCTCCGTCCAGGTCATGGACGAGACCGAACGCCACCGTGTCGTGTCCGAGTGGAACGGCACGGCGGTCGAGGTGTCGGCTGGTTCGTTGCCGGAGTTGTTCGAGGCGCAGGTGGCGCGGTCGCCGGAGGCGGTGGCTGTTGTTTCGGGTGGTGTGGAGGTTTCGTATGCGGATCTGGAGGCCCGTGCGAACCGGCTGGCCCGCTACTTGGTGGCCCAGGGCGTAGGCCCGGAGTCGTTCGTGGGTGTCTGCCTGGAGCGTGGTGTCGAGACGGTGGTGGCGCTGCTTGCGGTGCTGAAGTCGGGCGGCGGGTATCTGCCGATCGACCCGGCCTATCCGGCCGGCCGGATCGCGTACATGCTCGGTGACGCGAAGCCGACGGTGGTGCTGACCTCGACGGGCACGTCGGCGGCCGTCCCGCAGTCGGATGCGACCGTCCTGGTCCTGGACGAGCTCGACCTCGCCGGACTTGAGGCCGCCCCCCTGGGTGTGGATATCCGTCCCGAGCATCCGGCGTACGTGATCTATACGTCGGGTTCGACGGGCCGTCCGAAGGGTGTCGTGGTGGAGCACCGGTCGGTGGCGGGCCTGATGGGCTGGGCGGCGGCGGAGTTCGGCGGGGAGGACTTCCGCCGGGTCCTGGTGTCCACGTCCTTCAACTTCGACGTCTCGGTCTTCGAGCTTTTCGGTCCGCTGGTGTCCGGCGGCACGGTGGAAGTGGTGCGCGATCTCCTCGCCCTGGCCGATACCGACACGCCGGTCGGTGACGTCAGTCTGGTCAGCGGCGTACCCTCGGCTTTCGCCCAGATGGTGGCCGCGGGTGAGATCGATGCCCGTCCCAGGACCGTTGTCCTGGCGGGTGAGGCGCTCACGGCGGATGCCGTCGCGGGCATCCGCACGGCGATCCCGGGAGCCCGGGTCGCGAACATCTACGGCCCGACCGAGGCGACGGTCTACACGACGGCCTGGTACGCGGACGGCAACGTCGAAGGCGCGGTCCCGATCGGCCGTCCGATCTCCAACGCCCGGGTCTATGTCCTGGACGGCAGCCTCGCCCCGGTCCCGGTGGGTGTTGCCGGTGACTTGTATATCGCGGGTGCGGGTCTGGCCCGTGGTTATCTGGGCCGTCCGGAGCTGACGGGTGAACGTTTCGTTGCGGACCCGTTCTCGTGCGACGGCGGCCGTCTCTATCGCACCGGCGATGTCGTCCGCTGGAACGCGGACGGTCAGCTCGAGTACCTCGGCCGCGCCGACGAGCAGGTCAAGATCCGGGGTTTTCGCATCGAACTCGGAGAGGTCCAGGCGGTCCTGGCCGGCCACCCGCTGGTCGCCCAGGCCGTGGTCGTGGCCCGTGAGGACGTGCCGGGGGACAAGCGCCTGGTCGCCTACGCGGTGCCGGCCGAGGACGGGGTGGCCGATGAACTGCCGCGGATCCTGACCGCCCTCGTGGCCGACCGCCTGCCGACGTACATGGTTCCGTCGGCTGTCGTGGTCCTGGATGCGCTGCCGCTGAACGTCAACGGCAAGCTCGACCGCAAGGCCCTGCCGGCTCCCGAGTACGTCACCGGCGCCGTGGGCCGTGGTCCGGCCACGCTCCGCGAGGAGCTTTTGTGTGGTGTCTTCGCGCAGGTCCTCGGGCTGCCCGGGGTCGGTGTGGATGACGACTTCTTCGCTCTGGGCGGTCACTCCCTGCTCGCCGTCCGCCTGATCAGCCGGGTGCGTACGGTCCTCGGTGTCGAGGTTCCGCTGCGTGCCCTGTTCGACACCCCGAGCGTCGCCGGTCTCGCGGCCGGGCTGGCGGACGCCGGACAGGCCCGGCTCGCCCTGACCTCCGGCAACCGCCCGGAGAGGGTGCCGCTCTCCTTCGCCCAGCAGCGCCTGTGGTTCATCGGCCAGCTGGAGGGCCCCAGCGCGACCTACAACAGCCCGATCGCCCTGCGCCTGTCGGGCGATGCCGACCACCAGGTGCTGAACGCGGCCCTGCGGGACGTGATCGGCCGGCACGAGGTCCTGCGGACCGTCTTCGGCGTCGCGGACGGGCAGCCGTACCAGCGGGTCCTCGCGCTCGACGAGCTCGACTGGGAGCTGGATGTCGTCGAGGTCGGCCGGGCCGAGCTGGAGGACGCGGTCACCGGGGCCGCGCGGTACGCCTTCGACCTCTCCGTCGAGGTGCCGATCCGGGCCACCCTCTTCGAGGCCGGTGCGGGCGAGCGCGTCCTCGTCGTCCTCGTGCACCACATCGCCAGTGACGGCTGGTCGCGGGCGCCGCTGGCCCGGGACTTCTCCGCCGCTTACGCGGCACGAAGCGCCGGCCAGGCGCCGGAGTGGACGCCGCTCCCGGTCCAGTACGCGGACTACGCGCTGTGGCAGCGCGAACTGCTCGGCGACGAGAGCGATCCGGACAGCGTCATCGCCCGGCAGCTCGCGTACTGGCGCGAGACGCTGGCGGGCTCCCCCGAGGAGCTCGAGCTGCCCTTCGACCGTTCCCGCCCGGCTCTCGCCTCCCACCTGGGCCACAGCGTCCCCCTCGACGTTCCCGCCGAGCTGCACGTACGCCTGGCGGAGATCGCCCGGTCCGAGAGCGTGACCGTGTTCATGGTGCTGCAGGCGGCCCTGGCCATCCTGCTCTCCAAGCTGGGCGCGGGCACCGACATCCCGATCGGCTCGGCCCACGCCGGCCGCGGCGACGAGGCCCTGGACGACCTGATCGGCTGCTTCGTCAACACCCAGGTGCTGCGCACGGACCTGTCGGGCGACCCGACCTTCACCGAGCTGCTGGCCCGGGTGCGGGAGGCGAGCCTGTCCGGCTTCGCCCACCAGGACGTGCCGTTCGAGCGACTGGTGGAGGAGCTGGCCCCGGCCCGTTCCATGGCCCGCCACCCGCTCTTCCAGGTCGTCCTGACGAAGCAGAACACCGTCAGCGCCGGCCTGGACTCCTCGGCCACGCCCGTCGTCTGGACCGGAGGCATGTCGACCGGTACCAGGGCGGCGAAGTTCGACCTGGACGTGATGGTGGGCGAGAAGTACGACGCCGAGGGCGCCCCGGCCGGGCTGCGCGGCTCGGTCACCGTCGCCGCCGATCTGTTCGACCCGGAGTGGGCCGACCGGATCGCCGGTGCCTGGGTGCGCGTACTCGACCTCCTCGGCGACAACCCGCAGACCCGCCTCAGCGGCGTCCCGGTGCTCGACGAGGTGACCCGGCACCGGGTTTTGACCGTCTGGAACGATACGTCGGCCGACGGCCGGCCGGGCCTGGTCCATGAGCGGTTCGAGGCGCGTGCGGCCGCCGCTCCCGAGGCCGCGGCGATCGTCGCTGAGGGCGTGGCGGTCTCGTATGCGGAACTGGAGGTGCGGGCCAACCGGATCGCGCACTACCTGATCGGTCAGGGTGTCGGTCCGGAGTCGGTGGTGGGGCTGTGTCTGCCGCGTGGCGTGGACGTGATCGCCGCGATCCTGGGCGTCTGGAAGGCGGGGGCGGGTTATCTGCCCATCGACCCGGCGCAGCCCACGGACCGGATCGCGTACATGCTCCGCGACAGCCGGGCCGCCCTGGCCCTGACCACGGAGGAGATCCTCGACGAACTGCCCGCGGGCCGTTCGCGTCTGGTGGCGATCGACGACACCTTCGTCGAGATGCAGCTCGCCGCGGCCTCGGCCCAGAGCCCCGGACGTTCCGTCGATCCGCGGTCCCTGGCGTACGTGATCTACACGTCGGGTTCGACCGGCCGGCCCAAGGGCGTCGCCGTCACCCATGGTGGCCTGGCGAACTACACGGCCTCGGTCCCCGACCGTCTCGGCTTCGGCGGCGAGGGCGCCCGCTATGCGCTGCTCCAGGCGCAGGCGACCGACCTCGGCAACACGGTGGTCTTCGCCAGCCTCGCCACCGGCGGTGAACTCCACATCCTGGACGAGAGCGCGGTCACCGACCCGGAACTGGTCGCCGCCTATCTCACCGAGCACGGGATCGACCACTTCAAGGCCGTTCCCTCGCACCTGGCCGCGCTGACGGCGGCGGGCATCGAGGCCGTACTGCCGAGGCGCTCCCTCGTCCTGGGCGGCGAGTCCACCCCGCCGGCCCTGGCCACCGCACTCCTCACGGCCGCCGCCGGCGAGCGCGCGGTCCACAACCACTACGGCCCGACCGAGACGACGATCGGCATCGCCACCACACGGCTCACCGCCGAACAGGTCGCCGACGGGACTGTCCCCGTCGGCACGCCGATCGCCAACACCCGCTTCTACATCCTGGACGACCGCCTGAACCTGGTCGTGCCGGGCGCCGCCGGTGAGCTGTACGTCTCCGGTGCCGGCGTGGCGCGCGGATATGTGGGCCGGGAGGCGTTGACCGCCGAGCGGTTCGTCGCCAACCCGTACGAGACCGGACAGCGGATGTACCGCACGGGCGACCGTGCGAAGTGGACGGCGGACGGCCGGGTCGTCTTCCTCGGCCGGGCCGACGACCAGGTCAAGATCCGCGGCTACCGCATCGAACCGGGCGAGGTCCAGGGAGTCCTGACGGGCCACCCGCTGGTGGACCACGCGGCCGTCGTCGCCCGTGAGGACACCCCGGGCGACCGCAGGCTCGTCGCCTACGTCGTCGCCGACGACCTGGAGCCGCAGGAGAAGGTTCAACTCTCGCATGCGCTGAAGGAGTTCGCGGCGCAGCGGCTTCCGGAGCACATGGTCCCCTCGGCGGTCGTCGTCCTGGACGCCCTGCCGCTGGCCGGCAACGGCAAGCTCGACCGCAAGGCCCTGCCCGCACCCGACTACTCCTCGTCGCTCGCTTCGGGCGGCCGACGGGCGGAGACCCTGCAGGAGGAGATCCTCTGCCTGGCCTTCGCCGAAGTCCTCGGGCTGCCCGAGGTCGGCGTGGACGACGACTTCTTCGAGCTCGGCGGCCACTCCCTCCTCGCCGTCCGCCTCGTCAGCCGCATCCGTTCCGTCCTCGGCGTCGAGGTCGAGATCCGGGCGCTGTTCGAGGCCCCGACCGTCGCGGGTCTCGCCGAGCGCCTGACCGGCGCCCGTACCGCACGCGCCGCACTGACCGCGAGGGAGCGCCCCGAGCGGCTTCCGCTCTCGTACGGGCAGCGCCGCCTGTGGATCATCAACCAGATGGACGGGCCGAGCCCGACGTACAACATCCCGGTGGCCACCCGGCTCACAGGGGCGGTGGACGCCGAGGCGATGGGCGCGGCCTTCCGTGACGTGCTCGCGCGTCACGAGGTGCTGCGCACGGTCTTCGAGGTCGCGGACGGCGAGCCGTACCAGCGGATCGTCGCCGTCGACGACCTCGACTGGGAACTGACCGCCACCGACGTCACCCCGGAGGACCTGCCCGGCGCCGTCGCCGGCGCGAAGGGGTACACCTTCGACCTGTCGTCCGAAGTTCCGGTCCGTGCCTGGCTGTTCAGGGCCGGCCCCGAGGAGCACGTCCTCGTCGTCGTGGTCCACCACATCGCCGGTGACGGCTGGTCGTGGGCGCCTCTGGCCCGCGACGTGGCGACGGCGTACGAGGCGCGCCGCAGCGGGCGCGCCCCGCAGTGGCAGCCGTTGTCGGTCCAGTACGCCGACTTCGCGCTGTGGCAGCGCGAAGTGCTCGGCGACAGCCAGGACCCGCAGAGCCTGATCTCGCAGCAGGTCGCCTACTGGCGGGAGACGCTGGCAGGGATGCCGGAGGAGCTGGAGCTGCCGTTCGACCGGACGCGGCCGCCGGCAGCCTCGCACCGTGGCCACCGGGTGCCGCTGGAGATCCCGGCGGATGTCCACGCCGGTCTCGCCGCGCTGGCGCGGGCCGAGGGCGTCACGATGTTCATGGTGCTGCACGGTGCTCTGTCCGTGCTGCTGTCCCGGATCGGCGCGGGCACGGACGTCCCGATCGGTTCGGCGATCGCCGGCCGTACGGACGAGGCCCTGGACGACCTGGTCGGCTACTTCGTGAACACGTTCGTCCTGCGCACCGACCTGTCGGGGGACCCGACGTTCCGTGAGGTGCTGGGACGGGTGCGGGAGGCCGGTCTGGGCGCGTTCGCGCACCCGGACGTGCCGTTCGAGCGGCTGGTGGAGGAGCTGGCCCCGACCCGTTCCATGGCCCGCCACCCGCTGTTCCAGGTGATGCTGCTCCTGCAGAACAACGAGCGCGCGATCCTCGACCTGGAGGGCGTCGACGCCCGCCGCGGGGCCCCCACGGCTTCCACGGCCCCCTCCACGGACGGCTCCACCGACGGCGGTGCGACCGCCGACGCGGTCGTGAAGTTCGACCTCGACGTGAGCGTCGCCGAGCTCTACGACGCCGATGGCGCGCCGGCCGGTATGCGCGGCTCGCTCGTCGCCGCGGCCGATCTGTTCGACCCGGAGTCGGTCCTGCGGATCACGGAGCGACTGGGCCGGGTCCTGGCGGTGCTGGCGGCCGATCCCGGGATCCGTCTCGGCGAGGTGGACGTCCTGGACGAGGCCGAGCGGACGCGGATGCTCGTCGACTGGAACATGACCGGCGCCGAGGTGCCGGACGCGACCGTCGTCGAACTGTTCGAGGCGCAGGCGGCCCGCACCCCGGACGCGATCGCCCTGGTCCACGGCGACGAGGAGCTGACATACGCGGAGCTCGACGCCCGCGCCAACCGGCTCGCGCGCCTTCTGGCGGGCCGGGGCATCGGCCCGGAGACGGTCGTGGCGGCGGTCTTCGAGCGCACCGTCGACCTGGTGGTGGCTCTGCTGGGCGTGATCAAGTCGGGAGCGGCGTACCTGCCGATCGACCCGGCCTACCCGGCCGACCGCATCGCGTACGTCATCGACGACTCCCGCGCCGTGTGCGTGCTGACCTCCGAGGACCTGGACGCCCGTCCGGCCGTCCCGGAACACCGGCCGCGCGTCCCCGTGATCGTGCTGGACGGCCCCGAGGCCGCCGGCCGGCTCGCGGGCCTGGCGGACGGGCCGCTCGCCGACGACGACCGTACGGCGGTACTGCGCCCCGGACACCCGATGTGGGTCATCTACACCTCGGGTTCCACGGGCCGTCCGAAGGGTGTTCTGGTCGAGCACCGGGCGATCGTGAACTTCCTCGGCGCGATGCAGGACCGGTTCGCGCTCGCCGCGGACGACCGGCTCCTCGCGGTCAGCACGCACGGCTGCGACATGGCGGGCTTCGAGTTCTACCTGCCGCTCCTCAACGGCGCGCGGATGGTGCTGGCCTCGCAGGAGCAGGTCCTCGACCCGTGGGCGCTGCGTTCCCTGATCCGTACGACCGGCGCGACCGTCGTGCACGCGACGCCGAGTCTGTGGCGCGGCCTGATCGCGGACGCGGACGACCCGGTCGACTGGACCGGCGTGCGGGCCATGATCGGCGCGGAGGCACTCCCGGCGGACCTGGCACGCACGATCCTGGACAGGACACCGACCCTGACCAACCTCTACGGCCCGACCGAGACGACCGTCTGGTCGACCGCGAAGGAACTGTCCGGGCGGGACGCCGACGCCACCTCGATCGGCGGCCCGATCGGCAACACCCAGGTGTACGTGCTCGACGCGGGGCTCGTCCCCGTGCCGCCGGGTGTGGCGGGCGAGCTGTACATCGGCGGTCACAGTGTCGCCCGGGGCTACCTGGGCCGTCCGGGCCTGACCGCGGACCGGTTCGTCGCGAGCCCGTTCGGCGGCGCCGGCGAGCGGCTGTACCGCACGGGTGACGTGGTGCGCTGGACCCCCGAGGGCGACCTGCGGTACGTGGGCCGGGCCGACGACCAGGTGAAGATCCGCGGGTTCCGCGTCGAACTCGGGGAGATCGAGGCGCTGCTGGCCTCGCACCCGGCGGTGGACCAGGCCGTCGCCCTGGTCCGTGAGGACACCCCGGGGGACCAGCGCCTGGTGGCGTACGTGGTCCCGAACGCCGCCGCCGCGCCGGACGGTGAGGAGGACGACGAGGCGGCCGAGAGGCTGGGCCGCGAGGTCCGGGCGCTCGCACAGGACCGGCTGCCCGGCTACATGGTGCCGTCCGCGGTGGTGGCCATCGGCCGGCTGCCGCTGATGCCGAACGGCAAGCTGGACCGCAAGGCACTGCCGGTGCCCGAGGCGACGGCGGGGGAGGAGACCGCGAACTGGGCGGTGACCTCCTTCGAGGACGGCATGTGCGAGGCGTTCGCCGAGGTCCTCGGGCTTCCCGAGGTCGGTGTCGACGACGACTTCTTCGCCCTCGGCGGCCACTCGCTGCTCGCGGTGCGGCTGGTCGAGGCGCTGCGCGAACGCGGTGTGTCGATCGCCGTGCGTGATCTGTTCGCCGCGCCGAGCGTGGCGGGGCTGATGAAGGGGATGAGCCTGTCCTCGATCCGCGACGCGCTCGGTGTGCTGCTGCCCATCAGGGAACAGGGCAAGCAGCCCCCGTTCTTCTTCGTCCACCCCGCCGGCGGCCTGAGCTGGTGCTACATGCCGATGGCACGCCACGTCGAGGCCGACATCCCACTGTACGGGCTGCAGGCACGCGGCCTGGACGGCACGAGCGAGCCGGCGCGGTCCATCACGGAGATGGCGGCGGACTACGTCGAGCAGATCCGTTCGGTGCAGCCGAGCGGACCCTACCGGCTGCTCGGCTGGTCCTACGGCGGCGCGGTCGCCCACGAGATGGCCGTGCAGCTGCGGGCGGCGGGCCAGGAGATCTCGGCCCTGGTGATCCTCGACCAGTACCCGTGGAGCCGCGGCGAGGACGGCGAGGCCGTCGACGCCGTGGAGGAGACCGAGGTCGACCTCGAAGCGAAGGTCGACCGGCTCGTCGAGGTCGTCCGCAGGGAGGCCGGCGGCGCTCTGGGCGCGGCGACGGAGGAGGAGTACCGGACCTTCGCCCGCATCCTGCAGAACCACCGCACGATCCGGGCCGGGCACGAACACGGCCGGTTCGACGGGGACGCCCTGCTGATCGTGGCCGAACAGAGCATGCCGCCCGGCGAGGTGCCCGCCGAGCGCTGGACGCCCTACATCACGGGCGAGATCACGCAGGGCCAGGTCGTCTGCACGCACTACGAGATGGCCAGGCCCGAGACGCTGGCGGAGATCTGGAAGACGGTCTCGGCCTGGCTGGCCTCCCGCCCGTGACATGTCAGGGCCCCACCGGGGGCCCTGACCCGGGGCCCCTCGTCAGGCGTATCCACGATCGAGCGAAATAACCCGCAAAAACTCGCAGTGGCCAGAAAAAATCCCAATACCAACCAATACCATCCAATACCCCGCAATGACTGGCAATGAGCCGCAACTTCCTGTACCAGCCGGACATCCCACTGGAAAGAGACCTGAATCCATGTCTGTCGTGAATCCCGCCTCGGCCGTGTCCGCTCCCGAGCCCATGGACGGTTCCCGGACCCGGACGGCCCCGGACGGCACCGGGACGCCGCAGGCGTCCGCCCCGGTCATGCCCGCCGCCCCCGTCCACCCGGCCACCCGCGCTCTTCCCCTGGACAACCCGGGGGCCGACGTCATCGCGGTCGCCGAGCTGCGGCGCCAGGCGATGCTCGACGCCCTCGACCCGGGCCCGCGCCCGGCGTCCGCGGCCCGTGCGGGCCGGCGCGGTTTCCTCTCGCGCCTGAAGGGCTTCTACGCCCAGGAGCTGATCCACGACACCGCGCGCGACGCGCGCGGCAACGGCTGACGGACGGCCGGGCCCGAGGCCGCTCGAATCCGGGCGGCCGACCTCGACAAGGGCGAAACGCAGGGCCCTTGGCGGCAGAAAGTGATGACCCCGACATGCCGATCATGACGGCCACAGGAATTCTCCTGGCCTTCGAGCCGGACTACGAGCAGAACTCCGACATCAGGGGCGGCCCCGAACAGCCGAAACGCACCCCCGCCCGGCAGGCGGCGGTGGCGGCCGGCGGCACGGAGGGCCCCCGCCCCCTCTCCCCGCGCCCGGTGTGGCCTCAACGCCTCGTGGCGGGCCGGTGCCGGCGGAAAACGTCGCACCACCACCTCGCGTGGCCCGCCCCGGCCGGCTTCGCCGCGTTCTGCGGCGCGCACCCACCCGACCGAACGACCACCGGACTGAAAGGTCTCTCTCACCCACAGGAAAGGAGTGTCCTCTATGGCTCTCATAGGTGGCCCGAATCTCAATTCCGGAAATGGTTTTGGCGGGAAGGAAAAGATCCGCCAGAAGATAGACCCGGGTACGTTGCGGCGTATCCTCCCGTACCTGGTCCGCTACCGCGGCCAGCTCGCGGTCCTGATTCTCGCGAGTGTGACGTGCGGTGCGATCACCGCCGCGAGTCCGCTCATGCTCAAGCTGATGATCGACGACGGGATCCTTCCCCAGCGGTTCGGAGTCGTCCTGATGCTGGCGTTCGGCATCGTGCTGCTCGCCCTGCTGGAGTCGTTCGTCCTGTACGTCGAGGCACGCTGCTCGGGCAAGATCGGCGAGGGCCTGGTCTACGACCTGAGGACGGAGGTCTTCGAGCACGTGCAGCGTCAGCCGCTGGCGTTCTTCTCGCGGGTGCAGACGGGCGCGCTGGTCAGCCGGCTGAACACCGACATCGTGGGCACGCGGCAGGCGATCACGTCGCTGCTGACGCAGGCGGTGTCGGGACTGCTGACGCTGGTGATCGTCATCAGCACGATGATCTACCTGTCGTGGGAGATCACGCTGGTCGCGCTGGCGATGGTGCCGGCGTTCCTCTTCCCGGCCCGGATCATCGGGCGGAAGCTGCAGAAGATCACGCGGGAGAGGATGACGCTCGACGGCGAGATGGGCTCGATGATGAACGAGCGCTTCAACGTCTCGGGCGCGGAACTCGCGAAGCTGTACGGGCGGCCGGAGTCCGAGGCGGCGCTCTTCGAGGAGAAGGCCGGTCGGGTACGCGACGTCACCGCGCTCAACGTGGTCCACGGCCGGATGTTCTTCATCGTGGTCACGATGCTGACCTCGCTCACGACAGCGATCGTGTACGGGTTCGGCGGCAACCTCGTGATCAGCGGCGCGCTGCAGATCGGCACCCTGGTGGCGATGGTGACGCTGCTGTTCCGGATGTACGGACCGATCAACCAGCTGTCGAACCTCCAGATCCAGGTCCTCACGGTCCTCGTCAGCTTCGACCGCATCTTCGAGGTCCTGGATCTGAAGCCGCTGGTCGACCAGAAGCCGGACGCGTACGTTCTGCCCGGCAGCGGTGCGTCGGCCGACGCCCGGCGCATCGGCGCGGAGATCGAGTTCGATCACGTGTCGTTCCGCTACCCGAGCGCCGAGGAGGTCTCGCTCGCCTCCCTGGAGCCGATCGCGCTCCAGGACAAGGACCGGGGGGACAGCGCGTGGATCCTCAAGGAGCTCAGCTTCACCGCCCCGGCGGGAAAGCTGACGGCCCTGGTCGGCCCGTCCGGTGCCGGTAAGACCACGATCACCCAGCTCGTCCCCCGGCTGTACGAGGCGACGACGGGATCGGTCCGGGTGGGGGGTCACGACGTCCGGGACGTCACGCTGCAGTCGCTGAGCGAGACGGTCGGCGTGGTGAGCCAGGAGACCCACATGTTCCACGACACGATCCGCGCGAACCTCCTTTACGCCCGCCCCGAAGCCACCGAGGAGGAGCTGGTCGAGGCGTGTGAAGCCGCCCTGATCCGGGACTCCATCGCACGGCTGCCCAACGGCCTGGACACGGTGGTCGGCGACCGCGGATACCGCCTCTCCGGCGGTGAGCGGCAGCGGATCGCCCTGGCCCGCCTGCTGCTGAAGTCGCCCCCGATCGTGGTCCTCGACGAGGCGACCGCGCATCTCGACTCCGAGTCGGAGGCGGCGATCCAGAGGGCCCTGAAGACGGCACTGGCCGGCCGGACCTCCCTGGTGATCGCGCACCGGTTGTCCACGATCCGCGAGGCGGACCAGATTCTGGTCGTCGACGCCGGCCGGATCCGTGAACGCGGGACGCACGAGGAGCTGTTGGCCAAGGGCGGGGCGTACGCGGAGCTGTACCGGACGCAGTTCGCGGAGGGGGTGACCGATATGAACGGCAAGCGCTCCGCGTGACGGGAGGGCTCGGATGACCAGAGCTCTCCTGTTTACCCGCAATCCGCCATGCGCTCAAGGAGCACAGGGGCGCGTCCAACTGCCGCACGGAAGCGGTTGGACGCCCCCCGGCGCGCGGCGGAACACCCTTTCCGGTGTATCACCGCGCACAACTCGACCGCTGTTGTTGCCGCGCCTTCCGCCAGGCCATAGTGGATCGCCGCGGACCGCACTGATCTGCGACAGGGGAATACTCGATCACGCATGCTCGGAAATTCTCTTCTTGTTTCCCCGGATCGGTGGCCGGCGTGATCAGAATTGCTCGCCCGAGAGAGGAAAATGTGGTGACGAACCCGTTCGAAGACCCCGATGCCCAGTATCAGGTGCTGGTGAACGAGGAGGGACAGCACTCCCTTTGGCCCGTCTTCGTCGACGTACCGGACGGCTGGACCTCGGTCTACGGCGTGGCCGGCCGCGAGGACTGCCTCGCCTACATAGAGAAGTCCTGGACCGACATGCGTCCCAAGAGCCTGATCGAGGCCATGGCGGGCAAGTAACCCCGTACCACGCTCCACCCCTCGGCCCGGAACGCGACAAACGCGCTCCGGGCCGAGGCGCGCCCGCACCCACCGCACGGGCCGGCCGCCGTGTCAGGCGGAAAGGGCTCCGGCACCTGTGCGCCTGGCGGGGCGCCGCCCGGCGGAAGCAGCGTGCGTGAGCAGGCGCGTGACGAGAGCGGGCTCCACGTTTCCGCCGGTGAGGAGCACCCCGATGTCGGTCCCGGCGCCGGCTTCACGGGCGTGGGCGAGTGCTGCCGCCAGGGCAGTCGCGGCGGCGGGTTCGACGAGGAGCCGGGCCAGCCACAGTGCGGTCTGCAGGGCGTCGGTGATGGCGCTTTCACCGACGGTCAGAACGCGGGTGCTGCCCGGCCGGGCGAGGGCGTAGGGAAGGTCGCCGATGCGGTCAGGGCGCAGTCCGTCGGCGACGGTGTGCCGGGCGGGCACGGTCACGGGTCCGCCGGCGCGCTGCGCCGCGGTGAACGCCGGGACGTTCTCGGGTTCCGCACCGGTGACCCGCGTGCCGTGTCCGGTGGCGGCGAGGCAGGCCCCCGCGAGTGCGCTGCCCCCTCCCACGGGGACCACGACGGTGTCCAGCCGCACTCCTTGCGCGGCGGTCTGCGACAACAGCTCGGCGGTCGCGGTTCCTTGACCGGCGACCACTCGCGGGTCGTTGTAGGGGTCGACGACGTCGTATCCGTGCCGCTCCCGCAGTTCGGCGACGACAGCGATCCGTTCGGCCAGTGCCGTCCCGGCGAAGGTGACGTGGGCACCGGCTTCCCGGATACGGCGGACCTTGGTCCCGGGAGCGTCGTCGGGCAGGACGATGAGGGCGGGCAGCGCATGGGCCCGCGCGGCCAGGGCGACGGCGATGGCGTGGTTGCCGGTGCTCTGCGCGACGACACCCCGGCTGCCCGCCGCGGCCAGGTGCTCGACGGCCAACAGCGCGCCGCGCACCTTGAACGAGCCGCCGTGCTGGAGGTTCTCGGCTTTGAGCCACAGCCGCGCACCGCACGCGGCGTCGAGCTGCTCGGAACGGATGACCGGAGTGCGCAGGACCTTTCCGGCCAGCCGGACCAGGGCGTCGTCCACGTCGGCCCGCCCGAGCTCCGTCACGGCGGTGCCGGCCGATGTGCCTTTCCCGTACTCAGGCATGGGTGTCCCTCCAAGGAAAGTCAGGGGAATGCGACGCATCCGCCCAGGGCGGCACACACCTGGCTGACGGCCGGTACCGCGGCGAAAGGGGAGGGGGCTGCTCGTGTGCGGGATGCGTCACGACGTCAGGGCGTCAACGTACTGCGGGCACCGCGAAACACGCACGTGTCCGCGTCCGCGCGCAGTGACGCGCTGCACCGCCGCTCGTCACGCCGTGCCGGTCACTGGGGCTGCGGCGGGAGATATCCCTCCTGGACGGCGTGGACGCCGGCCTGGAAGCGGCTGCGGGCGTTGAGGTGCGTGAGGAGACCGGTGGCCAGGCGGCGTGCAGTGCGGGGCGAGACGCCGAGTTTCTTGGCGATGGATTCGTCGGTGGCGCCCTTGGCCAGGAGCTGCAGCGCGGTGATCTGCTGGGGTGACAGTTCGCCGGGCTGGTGCCTGGTGGGTTCGCCGAACGGCTGGGCGTTGCGCCATTCGTTCTCGAAGAGCGCGCACAGGGAGGAGATCAGCCCCGGCAGGGTGATGGCGATGGCGCCGATGCCGGTGTCGTCGCTGTCATTGGCGATGATCGCGACGCGACGGTCACAGATGATCATCCGGTTCGGCAGTGACGGCGCGGTGCGCACGTACGCGCCGTGCTTTGTCAGCCATTCTGCGTGTTCAACGCTGGCCTGGTCGCGCCGAATGCTGTCCAGATATACCGTGCGCATGTTGATTCCGCGTTCCAGCAGCCGCTTGTTGAGCGGTCGCGATGCCCTCATGTTGGCTTCCGTCTGGGCGCCCCCGGGGGCGAAAGTGAGAAATTCCTCTTCGACCTGATTATTCAGGGCGGCGAGATAGTCTCGAATGGAATCGATACCTCGGAGGTACTGCACCGATTCATCCGGATGGGAGGATTGCCCGTGCGTGAACTCGGCGATGAGACGCGCGGCGGCGGAGCGGGATGCTTCGACCCGCTGCTGCAGGGCGGCCAGTTCGGCCTGCTGACGGGCGAGGAGGATTTCCATGCCGAGCTGAGGGCTGACGGCGTGGACCTGACAGGGGTCGCTCGAGGAGGCCCTCACCAGGGCGAGCTCGCTGAGCTTGTCCAGAGCGTGCCGGATTTCACCCTCCGGCAAGTCGAGTCGTTCGCCGAGTTCGGCCAGAGAGGCGTCCGGGTGCGTGAGCATGCCCCGGTAGACCACCTCGGCGGCGGCGTCGAGCCCGAGATCCGTCAACAGCACGCGAGCGTCCCCTCTCCGTCGAGGTCCCGAGCGGTGCGAGCCCCGACCGCTGACTTCCCGGCTGAGGACAGGCGTTCGAGACGGTTTTCCGCAAGACTATCCCGGCGGGGGAGTGTCCGGCGGGCGGAATTTCCGCGCCCGGAGCGCCGGGCGACTTCCGCCGGAAGAGGGACCGCCGACCATCTGGACCCCGCCGTACGTGGACGGCTTGTCGCCCATGCCGTCTGCTGAGGACTGAGTTGTGTTTCTTGTGCACGTACGGCTTCTGCCCCACCCTTTGGGCGACCCCCTTCCGGAAAGCGTCGCCGCCCTCATGGCCGCCGCCGATCCCACCGCGACCGCGGGCCACTCCACCGCCGCCGGGGGCGTCGGCCGTGTCGAACACGTCAGCCTCCACCCCCGGGCCGAGCCCGGTCCGGTGATCGGCGTCTACGTCCACGCACGGGACCCGGCAGCGGCGGAATGGGTCGCCGTGGACGCCTGGCACCGCGCCGTAGCACGCGAACCCGCCTTGAACGCATGGGAGTTGGCATCAGCAGAGGTGCCTCTGATGCGCCCTGACCACGACATGTGAGCCGGCCGCTCACCGCCCGGGACGAAAGGGAACAAGGGCTTCCTTCCGCCCGGACTCTGGACTGAATGCGCCAAGGCCGCTTTGCCCACCCCGCATGCTCTTCTGCTCCTGCGGGGCGCGGACAAGACTCGTTCCTGTCGCCGCCAGTCCTGAGCAGAACAGGAAGAACCGATGATCCGTCAGCTTCTCCTCACCGCCGCCGCCGGAACCCTTGCCCTGGGCGTCCAGACCGCCTGGGCCTCCGACACCACGCCGACGAGCCTGGTGGCGCAGGAGATTCCGGCCGCTGCAGCCGAGAACGACTCCGGCTGGCAGGGCCCGACCCCCGCGCCCACCGCCGACCCCGGTACGACGGGCACCGACGACTCCGGCTGGCAGAACCCCACCCCCGGCCCGGGCGTCACGACCGACGTCGACGACTCGGGCTGGCAGTAACAGCAAGAGCCCCCCCCGCACAGCCCCGCTCCAGCGCCACCACACCGCCGGCCCCCCGCCCCGTTCGGCCGCCGCGCCCCCACCGCGCCGCCCGAGTCCGGCCCCGCCACCACGCCCACGGCGCGCACCTCACCCCAGGGCCCCGCGATCGAGCTCACGGACGCCACCCGGCCCGCCCGAGCCCGCCCCGCCACCGCATCGACGGTGCTGCCACCCGCGGCTGCGCCTCCTGACCCCGGCAGCCACGCCGCTGCCGTGCCCGTCGACCGCGTCCCCGCCGCACCCCACCGCCGCCCCGCCATGCCAGTTCACCCCTTCAGGAGTCGTCGCAGTGACTGTTGAACCGATCGAAAGGCCGTTGACGTGCAGTAGTTCTGACTACTTGCTCGCGCTGCGCGACAAAGGCCTGAATGAAGTTCCCGTCGAGCTCGTCCGTATTCAGGATCTGTGCGTTTCCTCGTCGCCGCGGGCCGGCGGCGTCGACCAGGAGTACGCCCGCACGCTCGCTGACACGGAGTCCGAGCTTCCGCCGATCCTCGTGCACCGCCCCACGATGCGCGTCGTCGACGGCCTGCACCGCCTTGCGGCAGCCCGCTCCCGCGGGCAGGACTTCATCCACGTCCGCTACTTCGACGGCGACTCCACCGACGCGGACCTCCTCGCGATCGTCCTGAACGTCTCCCACGGACGCCCCCTGTGTCTGGAGGACCGCGTCGGAGCGGCGGAGAGGATCTTCGCCTCCCACCCGGAGTGGTCCGACCGCGCGGTGGCGGCTGTCGCGGGCCTGTCCGCCCGGAAGATCGCCGAGATCCGCCGCAACTCCTGCGGGACCTTCCTCAACGGCGCCCGCCGGATCGGACTCGACGGACGTGCCCGTCCCGTCGACTCCACCTACGGCCGGGAACTCGCGAGCCGTCTCATCAAGGAGAATCCCACCGCCTCCCTGCGCACGATCGCACGACAGGCAGGCATCTCGCCCGCGACCGTCGCCGACGTACGCGACAGGGTGATGCGCGGCGAGGACCCGGTGCCGGCCCGTCAGCGGGGCCACCTGAAGGCCGCCTCGCCGGCCCACCCGGCCGCCCACCGCCCTCCCACGATCCCACGTCCGGCCAAGACCCGCTCGGCAGCCGAACTGGTCTCCCTGTTCGACACCCTGCGCCGTGACCCGTCCCTGCGGTTCAACGAGGTGGGCCGGCACACGCTCCGGATGCTCGAGGCAGCTGCCCTGGTGGCCCGCGACCGGCAGCGCATCGTCGAGAGCGTCCCGGCGCACTGCAAGG
Source organism: Streptomyces sp. 12E (assembly GCF_055633275.1). Taxonomy (NCBI): domain Bacteria; kingdom Bacillati; phylum Actinomycetota; class Actinomycetes; order Kitasatosporales; family Streptomycetaceae; genus Streptomyces; species Streptomyces sp. 12E. Next base: position 159,450 of record NZ_JBVNCJ010000002.1, read on the forward strand.
TCCAGATGTCGGAGCTCGTCCAAGGCTACGCAGAGATCTGGGAACTCTTCGCGCACGACCTGAAGACCCGTTCCGAGACCCAGGCCGACACCGAGAGCGCTTGACCAACGGCCCGCTCCGGCGTTTCACCGAGAAGATGAGGATGGGGCACCAGGATGCTGCGCACCGTCGCTGTGATCGGCGCGGGACTGATCGGCACGTCGATCGCCCAGTCCCTGTCGGCCGGAGGCGTCACGGTCTATCTCACCGACCGGGAACCGATGGCGGCCCTGACCGCAGCGGCGCTCGGCGCCGGGCTCGCCGCCCAGCCCCCCGGTCCGGTCGACCTTGCCGTTCTGGCCGTGCCGCCCGCGGACATCGCCCCTACACTGAAGAACGCTCAGCTACGAGGCCTGGCCAGGGCGTACACCGATGTCGGCAGCGTGAAGGCGCAAGCTTTCGAAGCGATCGAACGTCTGGGCTGCGATACCCGGACCTACCTCGGCGGCCACCCGATGGCGGGCGGTGAGCGCTCCGGCCCGCTCGCGGCACGCCCGGACCTCTTCGAGGGCAGGGTGTGGGCACTGGTGCCCGCCACCGACACTTCCCAGAGCACCTGGGACACCGTACGTGCCCTGGTGGGCCTGTGCGGCGGGGTTCCGCTCGTCATGGACCCGGAGGGGCACGACCGGGCCGTCGCCCTTGTCTCCCATGCTCCACACCTGGTCGCCAGCCTGATGGCGGCCCGCCTGGAGCACGCCGCCGACCGCGAGGTGAGCATGGCGGGCCAGGGACTGCGTGACGTGACACGCATCGCCGCCGGCGACCCCGCGCTGTGGCTCGACATCCTGTCCGCCAACGCAGGCACAGTCGCCGACATCCTGGACGACCTGGCCGACGACCTCGACCGCGCGATCCTCGCGCTCCGAGGTCTCACCGGCGGCAGCAAGGTCGTCGACGCAGAAGCCGCCGAGGCTTTCACCGGCGGCAGCAAGGTCGTCGACGCAGAAGCCGCCGAGGCTTTCACCGGCGGCAGCAAGGTCGTCGACGCAGAAGCCGCCGAGGTTCTCACCGCCCTCCTCGCCCGTGGCTGCGCCGGCCACAGCCGTATCCCGCACAAACGCGACGCCCTCCAGGGAAGCTACGTCACCGTTTCCGTCCTCGTCGGAGACCAGCCGGGCGAGCTGGCCCGAGTCTTCACGGACGTGGGAGCAGCGGGCGTCAACATCGAGGACGTCTTCATCGACCATGCCCCCGGCCAGGTCACCGGTCTGGTCGGGCTGCTGGTGACTGCCGACGCCGCGCCACGCCTCACCCGGGCACTGCGCATGCCGAGCACGATCCTGACCCGCTGATGCCGGAGAACCCCATGCCCTCCTCACCTCCACGATCCGCGTCACCACCGCTCGCGCCGGTGCGGTCCGCCCGCGTGGCCCAGGTGCGGCGGCTGACCCCCCGAAGGCGACGCGTGGTCCTGCGCACCGACACTCCTGAGGACGTCCGCACCGGTCCGTACGCCGACACCGACGCGTACGTCCGCCTGCTCCTCGCCCCGGAGAGCGTCAGCTATCCCGAGCCCTTCGACCTCGGTCACGTCAAAGCGACACTGCCCGGCGAGTTCTGGCCCCGCATGCGTTCCTACACGATCCGCCACAAGAACCCGCGCACCGCCGAGATCACTCTCGACTTCGCCCTGCACGACCGGGGCGGCCCGGCGACCGACTGGGTCCGCCGTGTCCGGCCCGGCGACACGGTCTTCTATCTCCAGCCCCGCGGAACCTACCGCCCCGGTTCCAGCGCGACCCATCACCTCCTGGTGGGAGACGACACCTCCTTGTCCGCCGTCGCCGCCGCCTCGGAATGCCTGCCACAAGGCGTAGGGGCCACGGTCCTGCTGGAAGTGGACAGCGCCCGCGAGGAGCAGCCCATCGACGCCCCCGAGGGGGCCGACATCATCTGGCTCCACCGAGGCGCCCACCGCGCGGGCACACTCCTCACCGACGCCGTCCGCCACCTCCACCTGCCCGCGCGGGGCCTGCACGCCTTCGTCCACGGCGAGGCTCACGCGGTCCGGGAGATCCGCGGCCACCTCCTGCACGACCGCGGTGTTTCCCGCGACCGCATCTCCGCCTCCGGCTACTGGCGCCACATCCCCCGCCCTTGATGCGCACAGCGCATCGCGTTGCATGCGGTGACGCCGTGGAGACCGGACCGGAAGGGTCACCGCGGCAGACGGTTGCCGCGCTCATGCGCGCGACGGGTGAACCGCAACGCGTCCTCGCCCGAGCCCGATGAGCCGACCGCGCTCCTCGTACGTCGGCTCCATGCGCGTATCGCCCATCCCGTTCACGCTGCGGCGCCGGCGGTGCGGGTTTTCGCCGCCCAGACGGACTTCCCGGCCCGGACCCACTGAGGTTGAACTCGTGGTGTCGTGGGGGCTGCCGGGAGGCAGTCCCCTGCGGTGTCACCGGGACATGCGGTATCCACAAGGGGGCGGGCTGACCGCCGAACGGCAGCAGTTCCGGGAGGGGTTACGGCTCCGAGCGGCCGAGCGGTTCGCCCGGGGCGAGGCGAGTTCTGTGATCGTCAGGGATCTGCGCGTCAGCGTCCGGTCGGTGCAGCGGTGGCGGCAGGCGTGGCAGGCGTGGGAGGAGGACGGGCCGTGTGCTCTGCGGTCGCAGGGAGCGGCGTCGTTGCCGAGACTGAGCGAGAAGCAGTTCGAGCAACTGGAGGCGGAGCTGGCCAAGGGGCCGGCCGCGCACGGCTGGCAGGACCAGCGCTGGACACTGGCGCGGGTCGAGGCCGTGATCGGCCGGCGCTTCCACCTGACCTACACGATCCAGGGCGTGCGCAAGCTCCTGACCCGCAACGGCTGGTCCTGCCAGGTCCCCGCCCGCCGGGCCCTGGAACGCAACGACGGGGCCGTGGCCGGCTGGGTGAAGGAGACCTGGCCCTGCGCGGAGGATTCGCGGCGGTCCGTGGAGCCCGGCTCGTCTTCGAGGACGATGCAGGCTTCCCCATGACGCCGCCGCAGGCGAAGATCTGGTCACAGCGCGGCCGGACCCCGGTGGTGCGGGTTTGCGGCCGCTCCCGCAGACGCATCTCCATCGCAGCGTCGATCTGCTACGAACCCGGTCACCGCTCGAGGCTGGTCTACCGGCCCCGCCGGGACGACGGGCAGCGCGACGGACGCAAGAGCTTCTTCTGGCGCGACTACCGCGCCCTGCTGACCGCCGCCCACCGGCAACCCGGCGGCCCGATCGTCCTGGTCTGGGACAATCTCAACGTCCACGAGGCCGCCGACCTGCGGGAATGGGTGGCAGCCCGGGACTGGCCGACCATCTACTACCTGCCGCCCTACGCACCCGGCCTCAACCCCGTCGAAGGGATCTGGGCACTCCTGCGGCGCGGCCGGCTCTCCGACGTCGCCTTCAGCACCCCCGGACACCTCGTCCAGACCATCCGACGCGGTCTCCGCCACATCCGGTACCGCGGCCACCTCCTGGACGGCTGCCTCACCGGGACAGGACTGACCATCAGCTCTTGATCACCGAAGACGGCATCACAAGTTCGACCTCAGTCATCGGCACCCGCAGAGCCGAAGCCAGTGACGGCGTCGGCTCTTCGGTCCGGTGAGGTGCTCGCCCTCGTGGCGAGGTAGAGCTCGCCTCCAGGGCCCGGCAGGCCGTGCCCGAGGTAGTGGAGCAGCACCCCACCGGCGGCCTCCTCCACCACCCGTTCCACCGCCGCGGTCACCTCGGCGGAGGAGGCACCGCCCGGTACCCGGTGGATGCGTCCCGGGTCGATGCCGCAGGTGTTGCGCAATGCCGCTTCGAGGTCGTTCGGCGTCGTGGCCACGGCCGGCGGAGCGGGCAGCTCCGATCCGGCGACGTGGCTGTCACTGCCGATCAGGACGGCGCAGGCGCCCGCCGCCGCCAGTCCGGTGACGCCGGGGTCCGCGGTCACGCTCCGTCCGCCGGTCCCTCGCTCACCTCCGCCGATGACCGGGGGTCCGGTGAGGCCGCGAGCTCCTGCACCGGTTGGGCTGTCCTCTCGACGGTCTGTCCCTTCACCTGGGGCGTGGACACAGTGATCCGCGTGCCGTCCGGGCGGCTGATGGTCACGGTGTGCTGACCGCGCCGGGTCTGCACCCACGCGACCACGGCGGCGAACACCGCGGCGGTGCCGCCCGGCTCCACCAGCGCGAGTAAGGCATCACTCATGGCCCCCGTCGCCCCCGCCGGAAGTGGCGCGGCGGCCTCCTGCCGCATCCGTCCCCGCGACTCTGGCTTCTCGTCCAGCCGGCGTCCGAGATCGTGAATGCCGTCCTCGTCCGTGCCGTTACCGGTTCCTTCAACGGTGACCAGGATGCGCGTGCTCTCCCCCGGTGTTGTGCCGCCCTGCTGAGCCACGAGGCGCAGCGTGCCGAGTGGAGACCTGCACGGCACAGGAGCGAGCACCGGGGTGATGCTTTCCGGCCATGCGGCGAAGGGGCGCGCTCGAAGCGACAGCCCATCCCGGCCGCAGCCGCTGCCGGTGGTCCCCGCCGGGGTGGCGGACACAGCGGTCGGCGCCGGCGCGGACGTCCTCTACCTCTGCACGGGTGCGATGCCGACGGGCCGACGGCATCCACCTCAACGTCCGCCTGGAAGGGGCCGAAGCCTGCGTCCTCGTGCTCGTCGGCGTGCGCGCCGACGGCAGCAGGGAACTGGTCGCGCTCGGGGACGGCTACCGCGAGCCGGGCGAGTCCTGGGCGGACCTGCTGCGTGACTGCGCCCGCCGAGGGATGCGCGCCCCTGTCCTGGCGGCCGGCGACGGGGCTTTTGGCTTCTGGAAGGCCCTGGCCGAGGTCTTCCCCGCCTCCCGGCCTCAAAGGTGCTGGGTGCACAGAACCGCCAATGTGCTCAGCGCTCCGCCGAAATCGGTCCGGCCCGGCGCCCGCAAGGCGCTTCAGGACATCCACAACGCCGAGGACCGCGACCTTGCGGTCAAGGCGATCACTGCGTTCGCCCAGCTCTGCGGTGCGAAGTTCCCCAAGGCCGTCAAGAAGATCACCGGGGACGAGGCCGGGCTGTCGGCGTTCCACGACTTCCCCGCCGAGCACTGGATCCACCTGCGGACGACCAACCCGATCGAGTCCACGTTCGCCACCGTCCGCCTGCGCACCAAGGTCACCCGCGGCGCCGGCTCCCGCGCCGCTGCCCTGGCGATGGTCTTCAAGCTCGTCGAGTCCGCCCAGGCCCGGTGGCGGGCCGTGAACGCACCCCGCCCCCTCGCCCTCGTCCGTGCCGGAGCCCGCTTCGAACGCGGCCAGCCGGCCGAGCGCCCCGCCACCGCTGCGGCATAGGGTCTGGTGCACCATGACCGGCCACCACACCTACGGCACCAGTACCCGCACCGCCGGCGAGCTGGTCCGGTTCGTCAGTGACCGCCTCGGGCTGGTTTTCACCGAACGCGACAGCGACTACCGGGGCGTCTACCACCTCGCCGGCATCGCCGACGGGCGGATCGAGATCCAGCCCAACCCGATCCCCGGCGACGACGATGAGGAGGACCTCTACGCCCCGGAACACCCGGCGGCCCAAGTGCTGTTGCTCACCACCACACCGACCCCGGACCCCGACCTGCACGCCCGTCTGGACTCCATCGAAGGACTCATCCGCCTGAACCGCGAGACGGTGTGAACAGCTGGATCCACAGCTTTTGACAATTACTCTTCGTCACGCGGCGTGCGGCGGGAACGTGACATCGGCCGGGTGATGAGGTTCCTGCTCGCTCACGCGGCGCGGCCCCGCTCCTGCTGTTCAAGCTCTTGCGGCGCCTCCCGCACGCTCACCCGCTGCTCCGCGTCGATGCTGCTGGACTCGGCCGCGAAAGCCGACCCGCTGCGGGCCGTGGACGCCTTGAAGCCCTCCAGGAACCGCTGCTCCACCGCGGTCGCCCGTCCCACCCGGTCTGCGGGCCGGAGACGACCCTCGGGTACTTCGTGTGCCAGGGCACCGGGCATGGCGCGTGCGTTGCCCGGATGCGCCTGAGCGTGACGGTGGAGCCCGCCGCGATCCAGGCCGGCCGCACAGTGGTGCACGCCGCGGTCATCAATCCGGCCGCCGGGTGGACCTCCCTGGGCCGCTCCCGCGCCGTCGAGGCGGTCCGCGACCCGGCCGGGATCGGCGCCTGCCACCTCGAACGCGGCCGTCTGCGCCGCCGCCCTCGCCCTGACCGGCGCCGAGGTCGTCGAACGCAAGGACGCCGGGTGCCTCGACACCCTCGCCGACGGCGTCGCCGAGGCGCTCTCCCGCGCCCACAGTCACTACTGTCGCGGGGAATTCGGGGCGATCCCGCGCACCACAACGCCAATAAGATCAGCTTGTTCGACAGGGCGGCCGACGCGAGCTTTGGCCACGGTGAGCTCACCGCCCCCGTCCATAGTCCGGGCCATGGGCGCATCGCTGTCACCCTCAGTGACGTAGACTCCACCGTCTACCGGGCCCACCATCATGCCGCCAAAGCCAGGAGGAGGGATTTCGCAGCTCTGCCCTCGGCGGGGTTGCCGTTCCACGGATTGGTGTCGGGGGACCGGTCGTAGGTCCTGGGCAGCGATGTCGCGACGACCTTGTGCAACGGTGAGTCGGGAGCGGGCAGTGAGACCGCCCAGCCCTGCCTTCAACCGGGACCGAGCCGGGTGGCCGACCTCTGTCGCGTCGGGATCAGGACGTGTGCGGTGCACCGGACAGCAGCCGGCGAGGGGAGCATCTCCTTACTCCGACTGGCTGATTCGTCATTGAATGGCACTGCAGGGGAAGTGCGACGACGGATATGCAGCGGCGACGTCCACACAAGGGTTCTGCAAAACTTGCATCCCAGAAACAGCCATATGAACAGCTCATATGCTTGAGCGTTCCACTACGTCTGAAAACTCTTTCAGAGGTTTGCGCAATGTGTGCGGGGATCATGAGGATGGCGTTCGTCAGGGCCCTGGCAGACCGTCCCGTCGTCATACGGAAGGACATTCCTCATGAACCGCAGCCGTCCGCAAGATCGCCTGCGCCTGGGACTGGCAGCCGTGTGCGCCCTGCTCCTCGGGCTGCTCATAACCCCGCAGGCCTCGGCCGTACCGTCCGCACGAGCGGCTGAGAACTCCGTCGTGGCGACGTTCAACGTCACCACGTACACCCAGTGGGGCCAGCAGGTCTACGTCACCGGCGACCGACCGGAACTCGGCTCGTGGAACCCGGACAAGGCGGTGCCGCTCTCCTCGGCTGCCTACCCGACCTGGTCGGCCACCGTCGTCCTCCCGGCAAACGCCCCCGTGGAGTACAAGTACATCATCAAGAGCAACAACGCCCCTGTCGTCTGGGAGAGCGGGCTCAACCGCACCACGGTCACCCCTCCGACCGGTACGTACATCACCCACGAGGACTTCCGCAACTAATCGCCTGACAACGAGGGGCCGGGCGGCCGGACCGCCCGGCCCCTCGTGGGATGCGACGCGGCCACTGCTCCCAGCTCTCGGCAACCGGAACCGTCACCGACCTGCAGCGCGGGATCACCGAGTCCGGGCAACTGTCCGCCAAGCAGGTGGACATTGCTCAGCGCGCCGCCCCCGCCCAGCTGTCGTTGCCGTAGGCTCGCGCAGAGCCTGGCACCTGGACGGGTCCTGCGCGTCCGGGAAAGCCGCCTGGGTCGACGGCGGTTACACCGGCCACCTCATCGACTGGACCACCCAGTACCTCGACGTCGTCCGCCGCAGCCACGATCAGCGCGGCGCGGTAGCCGTGCAGCCGTGTCGCTCCGGCCGGCGAGTGCGACCGGACCGCGACCATGCCGGTCCGGATGTGGCCGAGCGCCGGCAGGCGTTGCACGGCGTCCCTGGCACCGGACACGTCCACGACACTTCCTGACACGAACCTCCACTCAGTGAACCGTCCCCATCCTGTCCTGCAGGGGCGATGGGGCAGGTCAGCGGGGTGGTGTGACGAGGCGAGGCTCCTGGTCGTTGCGGTGGTGTTCTCCACGCACCACGCTTCGTCCCAGGAGCCTCGCTCGGTCCCGTATCGAGCCACGCTCGACATCCCGCACGAGCTCGTCGGGCATGTCTCATGGCTGATCCATGCCCGACGGTGTGAACGCGGCACGCGGTGGCGCAAGCCGGGCTGTTTCCACCAGGCTCTGCCGGCGCTGGCGCACCCGCGCAAGAACGAGACGCTGCCCCGGCTCGAGGCGGGATTCGGGACCTCCACCGCAACCGCCTGGCGGTACGTGGACGAGACCCTCGAGGTCCTGACCTCCCGGGCGCCCGGCCTACAGGAGGCCCCCATCGGCCTGGGCGAAGGAGACTTCGTCATCGTCGACGGCACGCTCATCCCCATCGACCGCATCGCCGCGGACGAGCCGCACCACTCCCAAAAACACCGGAAGCACGGCATGAACGTCCAGGTGGTCGCGCGTGCGGACGGCATCCCTCTGTGGTTCTCGCGCGCGACACCGGGCCGCACGCACGACCTGACCGCGGCCCGTGCTCACGGCATCGTCCAAGCCTGCCTCACCCGGCGGATCCTCGCGCTGGCGGACCGCGCCCACCAGGGCACCGGCGCCACTTTCCGCACGCCGTACTACCACCACAGCGAACAACCACAGCAGTACCAGCAGTTCAACCGCGACCACGCCCGACTCCGCGCCCCCAGCGAACACGCCTTCACTCAACTCAAGACGCGGCAGCCACTGCGGCGAGCCCACTGTCCCACCCGCCGCATCGGCACAGCTGTCCAAGCTGTCCATACCCTGCTGACTTGCACATACTCAGGATGAAAACGTTCCAGTCGCCGACTGATAGTCGGCAGCGCGGGCAGGCCGTGAGGGAAAAACGTGCTGGGCCCGTGCACTCCTCACGCACGGGCCATCATGCCCAGCCCACGCCCAGCTTCCGCAGCGCCTCCTGCTGTCTCTGGGTGAGCTTGTCTCGCCTAGCGCGCGTGTTCGAAATCCATATGCCCAGCTTCACCACCACCGTCTCGCCGTTGATCGTGATCTTTTCGCTGTGGCCCCTTGGCACCGGCCGGTCCGCGCCTTCCCGCTCGGCCCACTGCGTAAGGGCCGTCAGGCCGCGCCGGAACGCCTGTTCCGCCTTGCTCGAGGACTTCGTCGTGCGCGTGGCTGCCGGGGCCTGAGCGGGCTGCACGCCCAGCTTCGCCAACCGCTCCTGCTGCTCGGGCAGGAGCTGCGCCCAGGTGCCTGGATTCTTCTGCCGCTGAAGCCACCGTCCGATGTCATCGCCCTCGAACAGCACCCCGGGCTGGATCTCGGGCAGGCTGCCGTCGGCGTCGACCAGGTCGGCGAGCACCCGGTAGTGGCGCTGCCAGTTCAGCGACCACGGGCAGTTCCAGTCCGGGTCGATCGCCGCCAGCTGCTTTGCCCGCTCCGCAGCGCGCTTCGGGTCCTTCCCGAGCCCGCCCTTGCGGCGGAGGTTGGTCATGTGCTGCCCGATGGGCACCATCGCCTCGCCCTCGCCCCACACCGCGTCCTGGCGCGGCGCGAGGTGCCCGGTCGCCCGCCAATACGAGCGCAGGACTGCCAGCTTGGCCTCCCAGGCTTCCTCGCCCGGCTCCCAGACCATCCCGGCTTCCGGAGCGTCCAGCAGCGTCTTGCGCCGCTCCTCCAGCTCCCCGGCCCGCAGCGCCTTCCGCTGCTGATGGACCCATCGTCCGAGCGGAAACGCCTTCGTCGTCCCCACCTCGACCTCGACGTCGTAGGGCACGGCGTAGACGCCGGTGATCTGGTTCTCCGCCCGCCACCGCAGCAGGCCCTGGTAACCCTCCAGCCACACCAGGGACTCCGGCCGGTAGACCCGGGTGCGCAGGAAGGCCGCGATAGTCGCCGCGTCGCGCGGGCTGGAGAAGTGGAGCAGGGCTGACTCGGCGGAGGCATCGGTGCCGTCCTGCGCCTGGTCCCCGCCGTCACTCTCCCCGCCGGCTCCGATGATCCGCCCCTTTTCGTCGCGCTTCACGTAGACCTTGCGCTTGCCGCTGGTGAGCGCACGGGAGGCGAGCTGCTCGACGAGTCGCTCATCGTGGCTGCGCAGACCCTGGAGAACGGCGACGAGGGGGCGGAATGAGGCGGAGGCGACCATGTCGGTCGGGTCCTCGCCGGGCTCGAGGAAGACGGGCACGATGATCCGCGCGACCTTGGTGGAGCCGTCCTTGTTGAGTCGGAGCGCGCGGCCGATGTTCTGCACGATCTCGACCTGGGAGCCGCGGGTGTCGGCAAAGCAGACGGCCTCGACTCCGCGCTCGCCGGTGATGTCGACGCCTTCTCCGAGCACGCGACAGCTGGCGAGGAACGCCCGGTGCACCCGACGGCCGGTCGCGTCGATGCCATTGGCGAACTGATGCAGCACCTCGCGCCGTTCGGTGACGAGGTGGTCGCCGCACAGCCAAGCCGACCACACCCGGTCCGGCGGGACGTGGCGGCCGGCCTCCAACTCGTAGAACGCCGCGTCGATCGACGACTCCGGCAGCTCCTCCGCTTTCGCCAGATCCTCATCCGAAGCGTCGTTGGCGTACAGCTCCGCTGCGGTCTCCGGCAGCTTCTCCGCGAACGCCGCAGCCTCTTCCACCTTCTGGTGGAACGTCATCACCGTACGCAGGTTGTACGCCGCCGCGTGCTCCAAGAGTGCGGTCTGCAGCAGCGCCAGGCGCCGGCCCCGTTGCGCCTCCTCTGATTCCCCGAGGACGGGGGAGGGGTCGCGGATCTCCAGGACGTCGATCTCGAACCCAGCGAGGATGCCCCGCTCGATCGCCTCCGAGAGTCCGAGCTCGGCGAGCCACGCGCCGTACGTTCCGTCCGGGTCGGCGGCCATGGTCGCGATCTCCACCTCCTGACCGTCCGTGCCCCTGCGCGGCTGGGGCGCCGCCAGGATGCGCGGTGTGGCGGTGAGGTAGAGCCGGAAGTCGGCGGGGATCCGCTGGTTGTCGTGGATCGCCGCCCACGGCCGCCCGAGATCACCGGCGGTGCCGTGGGCCTCATCCACGATGGCGAGGTCGAAGCCCGCCATGCGCTGGCCGTACAGCCGCTCTCCGCCCGCCAGAGCAGCCTCCAGCGGCCCGCGAACCTTCCGCTGGCCCTCAGGAGCGTCGATGTCCTCGCGGTCCACGAGAGAGGCGTACGTGGCGAACACGATGACCGACCCGCGCCCGACCCACAGGGCGAGCTGGATCGGGTTGGTGGTGGTGCGCACCCCCAGCTCGTTGAGAACCGGGTCGTTCTCCAGTGAGCACACCGCGACCATGGGGGAGCGGTGACCCACCGCCCGCCACGCCTGGGCGGTCTGCACGAGCAGGTCCAGGGTCGGCACGGTCACGAGGATCCGGCCCTCGGGGAAGCACTCCAGCGCGCACGCAGCAGCCATGATCGTTTTACCGGACCCGGTCGCGGACACGATCGTCCCACGGGCACCCTGAGGCGGCACAGATGACCTTGCAGGAAATCCGACCCACTTTCGGAAACTCGACTTCTGCTCTATCTGATGCTCCTTGAGCTGAATCACAGACCCCCCTCACCTCTCCGACCTCGGCAATGATAAAGACTCAGTAGAACGTCAGATGTGATTGCGGTGGAGGATGGCACGAACAGCAGATTCGAACTCACGCACCGCCAAGCCGTGTTCATCGCGAGCCGCGCCCCAGGCCGAATCCTGCCCGTATGAATCCCGAAGTCGATAGTACGCATCCATCAGACGGGAAGCCTGAGAGCGAAGCTGTTCACTACCAGGAGTCATGAAAAACTGGGTCGTTACCTCGTAGCGGAGAGGATCTGCAACGGCCAGATCTGACACCGCCACACCAGCTGTAGAAGCGTCAAGGAGCTGCCCACACAGCCGGTTGTACATGGAGGAGAGTCGCACACTTACTTCTACGAGTCGATTCACTTCCTCTTTGCGCCTTTCGACTCTCCGTCGAATGAAATCGCCGAAGAGAACCAGAGTTCCACCGAGAATTGCCCCAAGCAGCGCCAGCACACTTTGCACTTCATCACCCCACGACGTAGGATCTCTTTCATTTTCGCCAACTCTACATGCTGCATCCATCCGATACGTGCGATACGTCGGAACCCACACGAACGAGCGCGCCCCACCCCCTCACAGCGAGTCAGGCCCACGTCACCAACCCCATCCACCCTTCCCTCTAGCAGCTCGGGCCGAAGGCCTGTTGCCGGCACCGCGCAGCGGGGCCGGCCTCCAGGGCGCGGAGCGGCCTCAGTGGCTGGAGCGTAGCGGAAGCCACTTACGGGGCTGCGCCCCATAATCCCGGGGGCGCAGCGGACGGGACATCACCCACCTTGCGCAGCAAGGTGGGTGAGCAGAATGCGCAGCATCCTGCCAGCGCTTCCGCGGAG
>NZ_JBVNCJ010000003.1:0-239658 GCF_055633275.1 Streptomyces sp. 12E
GAACTCGAGGAAACGGGCCGGGCGGTCGGCTTCCGCCCTCGGGACCGCGCGTCGCGGTGGGTGTCACCGTGGTACGGCGCCCCGGGGCGGAGCCGGCACCCGGGCCCGGCAGCCCCGGTCACGCCTGAGGGGGCCGCCCCGGGCGGCCCCCTCGACATCACTTCGACGGTCGCTCCCTACGACCGCACGGCCCTCACCGGGCGCTGCCGCCCGCTGGGGCCGGCGCAGCCGCGGCCGCCATCCGCGGCTCCGACAGCGGCGCGGTCTCCTGGGCGGCCACCAGGATCGACCGCTGGAGCCGGCGCAGCCGTTCCGACGGCTCCAGGCCGAGCCCTCGTACGAGCGTGCTGCGCAGCCGCTGGTACACGTCGAGGGCCTCACCGCGCCGGCCCGAGCGGTGCAGTGCCAGCATGAACTGGGCGTGCAGGTTCTCGTGGGTGCGGTACCTGCTGGTCAGCACCGTGAGCTCGGCGAGCAGCTCGCGGTGGCGGCCGAGCCGCAGGTCGGCCTCGATGCGCTGATCGAGGGCGCACAGCCGGCTCTCCTCCAGCCGCCTGGCCTCCGTCTCCAGCAGCGCGCCGGTCTGCACGTCGGCGAAGGCCAGCCCGGTCCAGAGGGCGAGCGCCTCACGCAGCAGGCGGGAGGCGCCCTGGAAGTCGCCCGCGTCGAGCGCGCGGTAGCCCATCCCCGCGAGCCGTTCGAACTCCCGCACGTCGTTGGCGCCGCCGCCGGAGACGAGCATGTATCCCCCGGGCGAGGTGACCAGGACGTCCTTGGCGCTGCGCGGCCGGTCCGCGGCCGGCCCGGCGGCAGCGGTCTCCTTCTCCAGCGCGAGGCCGATGAGATCGCGCAGCTGCAGCACGTACGTCTGGAGCGTGGTGCGCGCGCTGCGCGGGGGCCGACCGGCCCACAGTTCGTCGATCAGCGCGGAGACCGGCACCACTTGATCGGCGTGCAGCGCCAGAAGCGCCAGCGCCTGACGGGGCTTCGGCGCGGTTGGAGTGATGGAGACCCCGTTCTCCCGGATGTTCAATATGCCCAGTAACCCGATCTGCACGCCTTATCCCCCTAGTTGTGTGCTGTCACTCAGCAAATCACGAGTACAAAACAGGCCAGATGGTTTGTCAATATCAAACCATCCGAGATGTTTTGTTGGACCGTGCAACTGTTTCGCCGCGGCTCCCGAAAGAGCCTCTGGCGTGCGCTTTTCTCTCAGCGGGACGCAGGGGGCACAGCAAGTCCCGGTGAACGGCCAGGCATCTCCACCATTGAAAACAGACGATCATGCGGCTGTTCGAGACGACTCGAACCGGGATAACAGACCCTGCGTGCGGTTGCCGCAACCCTACTGGAGTCGGGGGTCACTGCGGTGGGTTGCCGTGCTTGCGGGAGGGCAGGTCGGCGTGCTTGGTCTGCAGCATCGCCAGCGAACGGATCAGCACCTCACGCGTCTCGGCGGGGTCGATCACGTCGTCGACCAGGCCGCGCTCGGCCGCGTAGTAGGGGTGCATCAGCTCGGACCTGTACTCCTTGACCATGCGGGCGCGCATGGCGTCGGGGTCCTCGGCCTCGGCGATCTGCCGGCGGAAGATGACGTTGGCCGCGCCCTCCGCGCCCATCACCGCGATCTCGTTGGTGGGCCAGGCGTAGGTGAGGTCGGCGCCGATGGACTGGCTGTCCATGACGATGTAGGCGCCGCCGTAGGCCTTGCGCAGGATCAGCGAGATCCGCGGCACGGTGGCGTTGCAGTAGGCGTACAGCAGCTTCGCGCCGTGGCGGATGATGCCGCCGTGCTCCTGGTCGACGCCCGGCAGGAAGCCGGGGACGTCCAGGAAGGTGAGGATCGGGATGTTGAAGGCGTCGCACATCTGGACGAAGCGGGCGGCCTTCTCGGACGCCTCGATGTCCAGCACGCCCGCCAGCGACTGCGGCTGGTTGGCGACGATGCCGACGACCTGGCCGTCCATCCGGGCCAGGGCGCAGATGATGTTGCGCGCCCAGCGCTCGTGGACCTCCAGGTACTCGCCGTCGTCGACGATCTCCTCGATGACCTTGGCCATGTCGTAGGGCCGGTTGCCGTCGGCGGGGACCAGGTCCAGCAGGACCTCGCCGCGGCGGCCCGCGGGGTCGTCGCCGCGCACACGGGGCGCCGCCTCGCGGTTGTTCTGCGGGAGCATCGACAGCAGATACCGCACCTCGTGGATGCACGTCTCCTCGTCGTCGTAGGCGAAGTGGCACACCCCGGAGGTCTCGGCGTGCACGTCCGCGCCGCCCAGGCCGTTCTGGGTGATCTCCTCGCCGGTGACCGCCTTGACCACGTCCGGACCGGTGATGAACATCTGGGAGGTGTCGCGGACCATGAACACGAAGTCGGTGAGGGCGGGGCTGTAGGCCGCGCCGCCCGCACAGGGACCGAGCATCACGCTGATCTGCGGGATGACGCCGGACGCCCTGGTGTTGCGCTGGAAGATGCCGCCGTACCCGGCCAGGGCCGACACGCCCTCCTGGATGCGGGCGCCGGCGCCGTCGTTCAGCGACACCAGCGGCGCGCCGGCCGCGATGGCCATGTCCATGATCTTGTGGATCTTGGTGGCGTGGGCCTCGCCCAGCGCGCCGCCGAAGATCCGGAAGTCATGGGCGTAGACGAAGACCGTGCGGCCCTCCACCGTGCCCCAGCCGGTGATCACGCCGTCCGTGTACGGCTTCTTCTCCTCGAGACCGAACCCGGTGGCCCGGTGCCGGCGCAACTGCTCGACCTCACGGAAGGACCCCGGGTCCAGCAGCAGCTCGATACGCTCCCGCGCGGTCAGCTTGCCCTTGGCGTGCTGCGCCCGGGTCGCCTTCTCGCCCGGGCCGGCCAGTGCCCGGGCACGGATCTCGCGCAGCTCCGCCACCTGCCCGTGGACGCTGGCCGGCTTGGGGGCACTGGTGATCGCCATGTCTGGGCCCTTTCGATGTAGCCGCCTGTTCGGTTCCATGTGGCTGTGCCGGGGGCCCGCGGGCAGCGGTCGGCTCACCGCCAGCTGCCGGGCGCCGCGTACCGCCGCGCCTGCTCCCACCAGTTCCATCCGAGGTTCGGCGGCGGTTCGGGCTCTGCCTGGCCGCGTGCCCGCAGGACCAGCAGCACCGCGGCGAGAGCGGCCAGTTCCTCCCCGCCGGCCCGGCCGCGTTCCACGCGGAGCACGGTGTCTGCGCTCTCCATCCGGTTTTCCCCTCCGATACGTACCCGGACATGGTCGGGGCGGGAACTCGAAAAACGCTGAGGAATCGCTCGAGACGCGTGCGGGAGGCAATCCGAAACGGAAGTAATCGCTCCACCTCACGGGCCGCGAGCCGGTGAATGTCTGGAGATTAAACCGGATGATATGTATCTTTGCTGGCTGCGGAGAACCTGTCGCTCAACGCCATGCAACGCAGCTCAGGGGGACCAGACATGTCTGCCAGCACGTTCCGCATCGAGCGCGCGACAGCGGACGAAAAGGAATCGGGTGACGGCAGGGGTGGACGGGGACGTTCCTTCGGATTGTTCCACCCGTCCCTGACCACCACCGTTCCCAGGGAATTCGTCCACCGTGCCGGCATCGCCGAGGTGTTGCTCACCGACTGGGAACGCCTGGACGACAGCCACTTCGTCGTGACCGCCCAGTGGCCCCGGCTGCACGGGTTCTTCACCGCCGTCGAGGGCTGCCACGATCCGCTTCTCGTGGCCGAGACGATCCGGCAGGCCGGACTCCTGCTGGCCCACACCGAGTTCGGGGTGCCGCTCGGTCACCACTTCCTGATGTGGGACCTCTCGTTCGACGTCCGGCCGGAGCATCTGCTCGTCGGCACGACGCCGGCCGCTCCCGAGATCGAGATCGTCTGCACGGACGTCAAACGCCGGGGCGACAGCATCGCGGGGCTCCATCTGGAGGCGGTGATCCGCCGTGACGGACAGGTGGCCGCGACCGGCTCCGCCACCTTCAACTGCACGTCACCGGCCGTCTACCGTCGTCTGCGGGCCCCCTGCACCGGTGACGGTGTGCCCGCGCCGCTTCCGCTGACCAGCCCCTCGGCACCGCAGGACGTCGGGCGCGTCTCGCCCACGGACGTGGTCCTGTCCCCCGTGCCGGCGCCGAACCGCTGGCGGTTGCGGGTGGACACCCGCCACCCCGTGCTGTTCGACCACTCCGTCGATCACGTACCGGGCATGGTCCTGATGGAGGCCGCCCGCCAGGCCTCGGTCGCGTTCCTGGGCCGGGTGTGCCTGCCGGTCGGCATGACCAACAAGTTCGCCCGCTACGCGGAACTCGACGCCCCGTGCATGATCGAGGTGTGCTCCGTGCCCCGCGACGCGGACGGCAGGGAGCGCCTGTCGGTGACCGGCCGCCAGGACGGTCACACGGTCTTCACCTCTCTCGTGACCGCGGCGCCCGCCTGACCCCTTTCCAGTGCCCCGGCGTCGGGTCGCTCCGGTCGCCGCCCGCCCCGCACACCCCCCCGGCTGTCGCTCTCCTCGGCGGCCGGAGCGGCCCGGCGGCGGCCCCCGGTCCCGCCCGGCCGGGTGGCGCGCGTCAGACCGCGGGGGCCAGCGGAACCGTCTCGCTCATCAGCCGCGCCCCGCGGTCCGGGGCCGCGTCCAGGCGCATCAGGACCGCCGGTGAGGCGATGGAGGGCAGCAGGTGCTCCAGCAGCACCGAGACCCGCTGCTCGACGTCCTGCAGACCGGTTTCGAGCTGGGCGTAGAGCTGCACCCCGTTGAACGCGCTGACCATCATCTCGGCGGTCTCGCGCGGCACCACGTGCGCCAGCGTCTCGCCGCGCCGGTGGGCCTCGGCCACGAGGTCCGTCAGCTTGTCGACCCACAGCGGCCACGCGCTGCCGTAGTGCTTGCGGCCCACGGGGTCCGCGGAGAGCCGCGCGCCCGCGCGCAGGAGGACATCGTGCTTCAGCCGGTGGGCCACCGACATGGCGACGTCCACGACCTCCTGGAGCTTGATCTCCTGCGGGAGCACCCACTGGGCGGTCTGGATCTCCAGGATCCCCTTGGCGAGAGCTTCCTTGGAGTCGAAGTGGAAGTAGAGCGCACCCTTGGTCACCCCGGCGAGCTTGAGGATGTCCGCAACCGTCGCGGCCGAGTACCCGTGCTCCGCGAAGACGGCCGCGGCCGCCTCCAGCACCGCACGGCGGGTTCTGACCGCTCGCTCCTGTCGGACCACCGGACCTCCCTGTCAGTGGACCGCGGCGCGCAGGAGCGCACCGGGCCCCATAAGAAACCGCCTGAGAGGTACCGTAAGCCGCGACGGATCACCGCACCAGTGTTTCCGGTCCGTTCACTCCCCCGCCTCCGCACCCCACCTGGGAAAACCGCGGCGGTAGACGAAGCCGGAGCCTTCTCGGGAATCCGCCGCGTCCGCTCACGGATCGCCCCCTCGGGCAGGGGTTTCCGGGCTTGAACATTCCAGCACGACGGTTTCTTTCCCCCGGCCGACCGGAACCGGGGCTGCGTCGTTCAGGCGATGCGCCTCGGTTGATCATGTGATGCCGGGGGTGAGCAGCGGACGGATGGCGTTGCGGGTGTGGTGGCGGAGTGCGGCGGCGATGTTCGTCTGGCCGGTGCGGCGTCGGCGAGTCGCCCCGGAGGGCACCGTCGAGGCGACACCGACCGGACAGCGGGCCGGACAGGGAAGCACCGTGTTCCGGCGGGTCACTTCTGGGTGACGTCGGTGCAGTAGACGTCCTTGTCCGGCAGGTGGCCGGTGGCCAGGAAGCCGACGGCGGCCTCGTCGGCGCAGGCGGAGCCTTCGCCGTAGACGTGGTGCCCGCCGTTGTCGACGCCGACGAAGGCAGAACCGTCGCCGAGGGACTTGCGCAGCCCGAGGCCGCTTTCCCACGGGGTGGCGTTGTCCCGGCGGTTCTGCAGGATCAGGGTGTTGCGCGGGCCGCCCTTCACGACCTTGACCGTCGCCTCAGCCGGCTTGTCCCAGTAGGCGCACGCCCAGATGTTGGCGGGCATGCCCGCGGTGAGCGGCCACTTCTCGCGGTCGGCGGCGGTGCGGGCGGCGTAGCCGTCCACGTCGTGCGGCCATTCGGCGTCGCCGCAGGTGAGAGCCATGAACATGGTGGCCTGGTTGTCCGCGGGGATGCCCGGGGACACCGGTGTGCCGGCGAACACCTCCTTGAGAACCGCGGTGTCGGCGGCCGTGGTGCCGCCGTGGGTCAGGTTGTCGGCGGCCTTCCAGAACTTGGCGAGCACGGGAAGGGTGTCGTTGCTCAGAAGCAGGGCGTAGGTCATGTTCCGCAGCAGCGCCCCGTCCAGTGACACCGAGGCGCCGGGAATCGCTGCGGGCGTGCGGTCGAGCCGGTCGGCGAGGGCGAGGTAGGTGCGGGTCACCTGCGCGACGTTCGTGCCCAGTTCGAGGGTGTCGGCCTGCGCCGCGGCGACGCGGGCGGCATCGGGGAACCGGTCGGCCATGCCCTTGCCCCAGGTGCCCGCCACCTGGTCGGCCCATACCTTGGTGGGGTCGACGTTGCCCTCCAGGATCATCCGGTCGGTGTGGTGCCGGAAGAGGGAGCGGTAGACGGCGCCGAGGTAGGTGCCGTAGGACTGGCCCCAGTAGGAGATCTTCTTCTCACCGAGCGCCCGGCGGATGCGGTCCATGTCGCGGGCGGTGTTGGCGGTGTTGTAGTACCGCAGGTTCTTGCCCGCCGTGTCGGCGCACTGCTTGGCGTCGGCTTCGGCGCGGGCCACGTTCCCGGTGATCGAACCGTCCGCGGCAGGATAGGGGAAGAGCCCGGGCACGCCGGGGTCCTGCAGACCGCAACTCTGCGGGGTGCTGTGTTCGACGCCGCGCGGGTCGAAACCGATCAGGTCGTAGCGGTCCAGCACGGACTTCGGCAGTGTGGACGCCATGGTCTCGGGCATGCCGAGACCGCCCAGGGCCGGCCCGCCGGGGTTCAGCAGCAGAACGCCACGTCGCTTCCCGGGCTGTGCGGTGGACAGCCGGGAGACCGCCACGTCGATCTTCTTGCCGCCCGGGTTCCGGTAGTCGAGCGGCACCTTCAGCGTTCCACAGGCCAGGTGGGGGTCACGGGTCCGTCCCTCGGCCAGGGCCGGACACTCGCCCCAGGTGATCTTGGCGCTGCCCGCGGTCCCGCCGACGCTCTCGACGGAGACCTCGGCCGGTGGCGAACCCCCGGCGTCGGCACCACACGCGACCAGCGCGGTTCCTGCCAGCGTGGAAGCCAGCAGAGCTGCGGCGACTCGGCGGCCTCCGGGGAAGCCGTACTGCGTGGAACTGCGTGTCGCGGTCATGGTGCCGTCCTTGGCTACTGGGCTGGTCGGCCTTGTCCGGCCGCTGTGTTGACGGTTCGAGTCAACAAGAGACCACCGGTGGCGCGCGTCACCCTGGAGAGGACAAAACAGGTAGCTCGCTCGGGGGACCCGGGGCCGGTCCGGAGAACGGAGCGGCCGCCGTGGGGCGTATCGGATGAGCTGTGGACGGGAACCGCCGTCCGACCGCCGATCGCCCCCGGCACCACGTGATCGACCAGGGCGCCTCACCTGAACGACGCAGTCCTGTCCGGGACATGCTGGACTTTCGCGACAGGCCTAGGACTCCAGCGCGGCCCGTTGGTCGGCGTCCGCGGCAGTCCGCGGCCACAGGCGGCCCTCGGCGGCCTCGGCGTCGACGGTCCGCAGCAGCCGCCCGTCGATCGCGTCGAGGGATCCGACCAGGTGCCGCACGCCGGCCTCGTGCATCAACTGCCGCTGGAAACTGTGCTCGTAGGCGGTGGGGTGACCGATGAACGCCGTCCCCAGGCGCCGTGCGGCCTCGGCCACGCGCGCCACGTCGTCGATGAACAGCGCCTGGTCGCAGCGGACCCCGAAGACGTCCTCGGCGATCTCACGGATCCCGGGACGCATCGCGTCGGTGCAGACGTACCGCGGCTCGTCGAAGTACCCGGCGAAGGGAGCGAGGTGGCGGTCGAAGTGGGCGCGTCCGAGCCCTCCGTAGCACACCAGGCGCGCACCGGTGGCGCGCAGCCGCTCCAGCAGCGCGCCGGCGCCGTCCAGTACACGCACCGGGTGCTCCTCCAGATACTCCGCCCGCTCACGGAAGTACGCCTCCACCACCTCCTCGGCCGGCATCGGAAGGTTCAGTGCCGCCGCGGCCCGCAGCTGCGGCTGGGACAGCAGGTCCCGCTCCAGCCCGGCGGTCCAGGTCCGGCCCCGGCGCGCCACGAACCGGTGGATGACCGGGCTGAAGGTGTCGCTCAGCAGTACGCCGTCGATGTTCACCGCGATCAGACGCAGATACCGTAGGGCCATCGGAACCGCCTGGCGTCGAGCCGCACGGACACTGCGTGCGGCGGCTGGTGGGGGACGTGCCGGCTCTGCGCCGGTCGCCGCCGCCACCGAGCCATCCAGGACGATAAACCGGACACGAGGCCCGTTCAATGGTCCTCGGACCGCCGCGCACACCACACAACGGGGGACCGATGAGCGCGCTGAAGGGAAGAACGGCGCTGGTCACGGGTGCCGGACGAGGAATCGGCCGGGCCATCGCCCGTCGGCTGGCCGCGGACGGGGCGCTCGTCGCCGTGCACTACGGCAGTGACGAGTCCTCGGCCCGGGAGACCGTCGACCTGATCACCGGCGGCGGCGGCCGCGCCGTCCGCGTGCACGCCCCGCTCGGCGTGCCCGGCGACGTGCGGACGCTGTACGAGCGGCTGGACCGCGCTCTCGAGGAGCTGGGCGCGGCGCCGGGCCTGGACATCCTGGTCAACAACGCGGGTTTCAACATCCGGGGCGGGGTGGCCGACGTGACGCCGGAGGACTTCGACCGGCTCATGGCCGTCCACGCCAAGGCGCCTCTGTTCCTGGTGCAACAGGGTCTGCCACGGCTGCGGGAGGGCGGCCGGATCGTCAACATCGGCTCGGCCGCCACCCGGGTGGCCTTTCCGACCTCCCTCGCCTATGCCATGGCCAAGAGCGCGCTCGACGCCCTGACCCGCACGCTCGCCAAGGAGCTGGGGCCCCGGCGGATCACGGTGAACTCCGTGGCCCCGGGCTTCGTCAAGACCGATCTGAACAAGCGGCGCTGGTCGACGCCCGAGGCGGAGGCCGCCCACGCCGCCCTCTCCGTGTTCGGCCGCATGGGGCAGCCCGGGGACGTCGCCGACATCGTGGCCTTCCTCGCCTCGGACGACTCCCGCTGGGTGACGGGCCAGTGCATCGACGCGTCGGGCGGCACGGCCCTGTGACGTACCGGGCACCCGCGCGGGCGCACCCGCACACCCTGACGGCCCGATCACGGTCTGTCAGAAGTTCTGACAGCAACACCGGTTTCCTGGTCCGTTCCTGCTCGGCCCCCGAGTCCCTGAAGGACGGGGAGGCGCCTGCACCGCGTGCCCGGCCGGCTCCGCTGTCAGCGCCCCGTGTCATCATGCGGGCGCGCCCGGGAAAGTGGGCTGCGGTGTACTGACTGCCAGGGGGTAGGGGATGGGTGCGGGTACGGGGCCGGACGGTTCGTCCAGGTCCGACGAGGAATGGGAGCGGTTCCTGCGTGAGTCGGTGGCGGGTGCCGTCGACGCGCCCAAGGAGCCGTCGGCGCGGGCCCGTGACGTGGCGAAGCGGCTGCGCGCGGAGCCCGGCCGCAGCCCGGAGGGCTGGCGCAGCTACACGCCCGCGCGGCCCGCGCGGCGCACCGGCTGGTACGTGGCCGGGCTGCTGACCGCGCTGGTGCTGCTGGTGGTGGCGCTCGCACCGGGGCGGACAGTGGACTTGTTCACCGGCGACGACCCTGACTCCGCGCCACTGTCGGCCGAGACCGCCCGCCCGGCCCAGGCGCCTCCGACGGAGGCGGCCCGACGTGCCACCACGGACGAGCCGTTCCGCGGCTCGCCGGCGGCGAGCTGGGCGAGCGGAGCGGCGGGGATCACCGTGCCCGAGGCCCGTGCGGTCGGCTGGATGAGCGCGGCCGAGGTGGAGCGGGCCCTCGCCCGCAGCCGGGACTTCCTCGTCACGTCCAGCCTGGACCGCGGGGTGCTGCGGGGCGAGCGTCCCGAGAAGGCGATCTCACTGATCAACCCGCACCAGAAGGACGTCCAGGACCTCCTGAGAACCGCTTTCCGGACCCCGAGCGGGAAGAACGACCCTCTTCTCCTCTTCAGCCGCTTCCAGCCCTCCCACACCCGCCTGATCGGCGACGTCGTGAAGACCCGGGGCCGGCTCACCTACCGGGAGGGGGAGCGCGGCGCGCTCCAGGTGACCGCCGACGTCACCTTCGTCTACCCGGTCGCCCGCGCGGGGAGCGACGACGAGATCGTGCGCACGATCGTCCGGCGCGAGCTGGTCCTGAGCTGGGACGACCCTGACAAGGTGATCACGGAGCCGGGCACCTTCTCGATCGTCTCGTACAAGTACCACGTGACCAACGGCGGTTGTGACGCTTCCACGGGTTACTTCACCCCGCCCTTCGGCACGGGCAGCCGGGCGGACGAGGCCGGCACGGAGATCGACCCGTACGACCGCAGCGCGCCGGTCGGACGAAGCGGGTCCGCCGGGGGCGAGTGCGGGAAGGCGACGCGTTCCTGACGTGATCCCTGGCCTGTCCGGCGGGGTCGTGGAGAGCTGACGGACGCGGCGTGCGAGCGGATGGCGCCGCCGGCGGCCGTCGACTGTCAGTGCGCGTCGTAGATTCCCCGGTAGTGCCCCAGGGCGGTCTCACCCCGCTCCAGCGGCCGAAGTTCGGCGAGCTGCTGACGTACGCGCGGCCGGGCGACACCGTGCACATCTCCGAGATGTTCCGCCTCGTGCGCGGCACCGGGCACATCCTTGGCGTACTCGACGTCCTCCACCGTGACCGCCTCGCCCTGCGCATCCACGACGGCGCGTTCTCCACGATGGACCTCACCGCCTGCCACCCCGCACCGGAGAACTGCTGTCCACCGTGAAGTTCATGGTGCAGACCCTCGCCGCCGCCGGCGAACCCCAGCGCGAGCTGACCTACGACGGACTGCGCGTGGCCGAGGCCAAGGGCAGCAAGGGCGGGCGTCGCCCCGCCGTGGCGGCCGAGAAGACCGGCGACGTACGCACCGCGTCGACTGTGGGAAGAGGACACCGGTTCTTCCGGGCCTCCCCGCCCCGGGCCCGCAGGGGAGCCGACTCCCACGGGTCCCACTCGCCGGCCGGCCCAGGAGCCGCCGCTGCCGCCTCCGCGGCGTTTCCGGCACCCTCACAGGCCCCCGGCCCCCGGCCCCCGCCACCGGAACGCAGGCTTCCCCCGGCGCGGACGGACCGCTCGCCCCGGCCGGCACAACCGTCCGCACGACCGCCTCCACCGCGGCCCGGCGGCCCGGGGACGCGCAGGCGACCAGGCCGCCGCCGCGCCCAGCGCCTGTTCGAAGGAGGCGACCGCCGCCAGGGCGAGGGGCACGGCCCCAGCAGGAACGCGACCCCCGAGGCGCCGAGCACGGTGCCGATCCGGTGGTCGGCCGGTTCGGCCGCCTCGTCGGGGAACAGCGCCGACAGGGACAGGTGCGTGCCGGGACCGAGGGCGTCGCACGGCCCCGCCACCTGGAACCCGCGCGACGGCGGGTTCAGTCGCGGTCGGCCCCGGTCGTCGCGTCGAACCCCGGTACCAGCCGGATGTCCAGCGCCCGCTCCACCTGCCGGGTGACGGCGCGGGCCGTGTCCCGGTCGGGGGCGTTCACCATGAAGCTGACCAGGTGCAGGGTGCGCTGCCGGCTGACCCGCTGGCCGGGGGCGAAGCGGGGGGAGAGGTGGACGAGTTCGGGGAAGGCGCGCAGCACCTCCTCGACGGGGGTCTGCGCGGCCACCCGCCAGTTGCCCACCGGGATCGGCAGGAACCGCAGCAGGGCGACCCGGGTGAACTCCGGCAGCCCGCTCGGCTGCAGACCGAGCGCGGCGCGGCCGATCTCGGCGGCGTAGTCGTAGCCGGCCGCCACCTCGAACATGGTGGGCAGCGGGCCGCCGGCGCGCGCGTTGACCTCGATGACGCGGGGCCCGTCGGCGGTCAGCGCGATCTCGGTGTGCACCGCGCCCGAGACCAGCCCGATCGCCCGGATCGCCCGGTCGGCGACGTCGACGGCGGCCGCCTGGGTGGCCTCGTCCAGCCGGCTGGGCAGCAGGACGCCCTCCTCGGCGTAGCCGTGCTCCAGGGGCAGCCGGTCGGCGACCGCCAGGTGGTGGGCGGTGCCGTCGGCCAGCAGCGACTCCACGCTGCAGTAGGCCGCGTAGCCGCTGTCGCCGTCCGTCTCCAGCGCCATGCGCTGCTCCAGCAGGTACGCCTCGTCGGACTGGAGGAAGGCGGTCTTCTCGGCGCGCGCGGCGGTGAAGGCGTGGATCAGCTCGGCGTACGTGGACACCAGCCGGACGCTCTGGCCGCCCGCGCCCAGCGAGGGCTTGAACACACCGGGCAGCCCGACGCGGGCGGCGGCCGCCGCGAGGTCCCGCTCGCTGGTGATGATCTCGAACTCGGGCGAGGGCACCCCGTCCTCGGCGAAGGCCAGCCGCTGCCGGGCCTTGGACTGGGCGACGGCCACCGCCTCGGGCGGGTTGCCGGGCAGGCCCAGGCGGGAGGCGATCTCGGCCTGCGGGCGCAGCAGCAGTTCGGAGTAGGTCACCACGCCGTCCAGGGGCAGCCGGCCGTGCAGGTCGGCGGCGGCCAGAACCGCCGCGTCCAGGTCGGGGACGTCCAGGAACTCGCCGCGCAGACCGCGTTGTTCCCAGTCGGCGCGGACCGGATCGGAGGAGCGCCAGGCGGTGACGTACACGACGCTGACGGCTTCGGTCAGCGTGGACAGGGAGTCGAGGGCCTCGTCAGGGGCGTGGCCGCCGATCCCGGCGAGGAGCAGAACGTGGGGGGTGCCCATGATGGTGGGACCTTTCATCCGAGGACGGGGAGGAACGGGAGGGCGTACGGAAGGACAGGGGTCCGCCGACCAGGTCGTCGAGCCTGTGGTCGAGGAGGTCGAGTGGCTCCCCGGGCGTCAGGCCGGCCGCGGTGGTGCCGCACGTGGGTGGGTGCGGGCCCGGCCGGCGGGACCGCCGCGGGCCGGGGACGGCACCTCGACGACGCGCGCGGCCCGTGAAGGAGCGTCCGCATCCCGGCTTTCCCCGGCAGGCGTCCGGACCGCCGGTGACGAGACCGGCCTCGATTCCCGCGCCCGCCGTTTCCGCGACCCTGTCGGATCCGCGGACGGACGCCGTCTCCACCAGGACCATGTGCACTCCGCTCAGCTCCCCGGCCCGGTCCTGCCTTCCGCGCCAGCGTCCGCCGGGCTCGCCGGACTCCTCAAGGAAGCCGGGACGAATGGGTCAAGTGGCCCGCTCACAGCGCCCGTCGGCGCGGGCCGGGCCCGCTGTCAACCCGGCGGAGGGGGATACCGGAAGTTGCCGGATTCCGTTCTGTCCGCTCGCCGCAGGGAAATCCGCCCGTCTACTTTCGGTACTCGGCGCCGCCCGATCCCCGGTGGCCGACGGACGACCCCGCCGCCCGTGAAGGGACGGAACATGCTCAAGGAAATCGACCTGGAACGGCCCGGCGGCCGGGAACACCTGCGCGGCGCGCTGCGCGACGGGTTCTTCCTCGTCCGCAACACCGTTCCCGAAGGCCTGCTGGACGAGGCGTGCGCCTTCCTGCACGCCTTCTTCGCCCTGTCCCCCGACGCCAAGAGCACCTGCCGGGTGGCGGGCGGCAACGACCAGGCCGGCTACACCCCGCCCCTGGTGGGGCATGCCGGGAAGGACGCCGTACCGGACTGGAAGGAACTCTTCCACTGGGGGGCGCCGCTGCCCGCACGGCATCCGCTGCGCCTGCGCTACCCGGCCCGCTACCCCGACCCGTACTTCCCCGACCACCTGGTGCCCGGCATCGGCTCCGCGCTGCGCGAACTGCACACCCGCACGGTGCGCTTCCAGCACGACGTCGTCCGCACCCTCGCCGACGCCCTCGGCGCCCACCCCGACTACTTCACCGACATGCTGGAGGACGGCCCCGTCGTCAACCGGGCCACCTGGTACCCGCCGATGGACCGGGCGCCCTCCGCACGCCACGTGTGGGCGGTGGAGCACCAGGACCCCGACCTGATCACCGCCCTGCCCCGGGCGACCGCGTCCGGCCTGGAGGTCCTGGTCGACGGCGAGTGGCTGGCGGTGGACGCGCCGCCCGGCCACGCCGTCGTCAACGTCGGCATGGCCCTGGACCGCCTCACCAACGGCTTCGCCCGCGCCGCCGTCCACCGCGTCGTGGCCCGGCCCGGCCAGGGCGGGGGCCGTCTGTCCCTCGTCCAGTTCTGCCACCCCGCCCCGTGGACCACCCTCACCCCCCTGCGCGTCCCGGACACCGAACCGGCCCCCCAGCGCTTCGCCACCCTCACCGCGGACGAGCTCTTCCAGCGCGCCATGTACCGCACCAACCGCCTGGACACCGTTGCTGTGGGCTGAGCGGGAGTGAGTCCGCCCGGCCGCACGCCCCGAACGGTCGTGGGCGCTCCCCCACCCCCTTGAGGGACGTGGGAGGCACCCCCAGGTCCCCGGCGTGCTCGACCCCGGGGCGGCGGCACGCGTCCTGTACGCGGTCCGGTCCCGGGAGGCCGCCGCGGCCGCGGACCGCCGAGGGACACCGCCCTGCCCGCCCCAAGCCCGCGCAAGCGGCGCGGAGATGACGGACTCCGCACCGATTCCGCCGTACCCCCGCCGCCCTCGGGGATGCTGCACCTGAACCGCGCACCCGCACACCGCACACCGCCCGTCCGGACACAACGGAGAGTGACCCACGTGCTCAGCAGACGCTCCCTCATACGGGCCTCGGCCGGCTCCACCGCGGCGGTCGCCCTCACCGCCACCACCGGCGGCCTCGTCCTCGCGGCCGGCACCGCGGTGCCCTGGAGCACCCTGCGGGACGGTCTCACCGGCCGCCTCGTCCTGCCCGACGACACCGGCTACGACACCGCCCGACAGCTCCAGCTCGCCCAGTTCGACGCCGTCCACCCGCAGGCCGTCGCCTACTGCGCCACCGACGCCGACGTCGCCGCCTGCGTCCGCTTCGCCCGGGACAACGGCCTGGCCACCGCCGTCCGCAGCGGCGGCCACAGCGCCGCCGGCTACTCCACGAGCCCCGGCCTGGTCATCGACGTCTCCCGCCTCGACACCGTGCGCGTCGGCGGCTCCACCGTCCACCTCGGCGCCGGCAGCCAGGGCGTCGACGTCGTCGACGCCCTCTCCCCGTACGGCGTCCAGGTCGCCGGCGGCACCTGTCCCACCGTCGCCATGGGCGGCTGGATCCAGGGCGGCGGCCTGGGCTACACCTCCCGCAAGTACGGCATGGGCTCCGACCGCCTCGTCTCCGCCCGCGTCGTCCTCGCCGACGGCCGCACCGTACGCGCCTCCGCCACCTCCCACCCCGACCTGTTCTGGGCGCTGCGCGGGGGCGGTGGCGGCAACTTCGGCATCGTCACCGCCTACGAGGTACGGCCCGTGCGGATCCCGGTCCTGACCCTCTTCAACCTCAACTTCCGCTACGCCGACGCCGTCCAGGTGATCCTCGCCTGGCAGGACTGGATGGCGTCCGCGCCCCGCGAACTCTCCTGCGAACTGATGTTCCTGCACTCCACCGACGCCCCCGCCGGCACCGAGCCCGACGTCGTCCTCACCGGCGGCTACCACGGCGCCAAGAGCGACTGCGACCGCCTCCTGGACCGGCTCACCACCGCGGTCGGACACCCCGGAACCAGCCGCACCAGCAGCGAACTCCCCTACACCCAGGCGATGATGCAGGTGTACGGCTGCGGCGACACGACCGTCGACGCGTGCCACCGCGTCGGCTTCACCCCCGAGGCCCAGCTCCCCCGCGACTCCCACACCACCCAGCGCAACCTGTTCTTCGACCAGCCCTGGACCTCCGCCACCGCCCGGGCCGCCCTGGACGCCTTCACCGCCGACCCCACCCCCGGCCAGTTCCGCTTCCTCGGCCTGTTCCCCTACGGCGGCCGCATCAACGAGGTGTCCCCCACCGCCACCGCGTTCGTCCACCGCGACGCGGTGCTCAACGCCGGCTACGCCGTCACCCTGCCCACCGCCGACCCCGCCGCGGGCGACCGCGACCGGGCCCAGGCCTGGGCGGACGAGGCCTACACCACCCTGGACCCCCGGTCCAACCACCGCTCGTACCAGAACTACATGGACCCGGCCCTCACCACCTGGCGCCAGGCCTACTACGGCGACAACTACGCCCGCCTGCGGACCGTCAAGCGGGCCTACGACCCCGACCGCTTCTTCCGCTTCGCCCAGGCCGTCGACTGACCCACCCCGCCACGGCCCGCCTCCGACCGAAGGACCCACCGTGACCCGCACCGGCGACCGCGTACGCGACGTCATCATCATCGGCTCCGGCCCCGCCGGCTACACCGCAGCCCTCTACACCGCCCGCGCCCAGCTGGCCCCGCTGGTCTTCGCCGGCTCCCTCCTCGTCGGCGGCGCCCTCACCACCACCACGGAGGTGGAGAACTTCCCCGGCTTCCCCGAGGGGGTCATGGGCCCCGACCTGATGGACCGCATGCGCGAACAGGCCGAGCGGTTCGGCGCCGAGATCGTCGACGACGACGTCACCGCGGTGGACCTCGCCGGTGACATCAAGTCCGTCACCGACTCCACCGGCGCCGAGCACCACGCCCGCACCGTGATCGTCGCCACCGGCTCGCAGCACCGCAAGCTGGGCCTGCCCCGCGAGGACGCGCTCTCCGGCCGCGGCGTCTCCTCCTGCGCCACCTGCGACGGCTTCTTCTTCAGGGACCGGGACGTCGCGGTCGTGGGCGGCGGCGACACCGCGATGGAGGAGGCCACCTTCCTCACCCGCTTCGCCAGGTCCGTGACGGTCGTCCACCGGCGCGACGCCCTGCGCGCCTCCAAGGTCATGCAGGAGCGTGCCTTCAACAACCCGAGGATCTCCTTCGCCTGGAACAGCGAGGTCGCCGAGATCCACGGCGAGGACCGCCTCACCTCCCTGACCCTGCGCGACACCGTCACCGGCGAGGACCGCCCCCTCCCGGTCACGGGCCTCTTCGTGGCCATCGGCCACGACCCCCGCACCGACCTGTTCAAGGGCTGGCTGGACCTCGACGACGCCGGCTACATCGTGGTCGCCTCCCCCACCACCCGCACCGGCGTCCCCGGCGTCTTCGCCGCGGGCGACGCGGTCGACCACACCTACCGCCAGGCCGTCACGGCCGCCGCCACGGGCTGCGCGGCGGCCCTGGACGCGGAACGCCACCTCGCGGACCACCCCGGGATCAGACTCTGCTGAGGAGTCGCGGCCGGAGGCCGGACCGGGGCGAGGGGCTGCTCGTCGTCGGTCCTCACGGCGGCGGACCGCTCCCCGGTCCTGCGGCGCGGGCGTAGCGGGCGGCGAGGTCCGCGAACGCCGTGGCCAGTTGCGGTGGGCCGATGACGTCGAGGTCGGTGTCGAAGCGGCCGAGGGTGGTGGCGAGTTCGGTCCAGGACCAGGAGCCGAGGGTGAGCCGGCAGCGGCGGGGGCCGAGTTCCTCGACGACTCCGTCCTGGGCGAAGGGTGCGACGTCGGCGGCCGGGAGGTGGAGGACGACTTCGCCCCGGCAGGGCCAGTCGGTGGTGGTGCCGTCGTTGCCGCGGAACCGGCCGGTGATGAAGGTGGAGACGTCGCCGCCGGGGAGCTCGCGCGGGGTGAAGCGGGGGCCGGCGGGTGTGCGGGGTCGGATGCGGTCGACGCGGAAGGTGCGCCAGTCCTCGCGGTCGAGGTCCCAGGCCACGAGGTACCAGCGATGGCGCCAGGTGACCAGGTGGTGGGGTTGTACGCGGCGGGGGACGTCGGCTGAGGTGCTCGGGCCCGGGACGTGGTCGAGGCGCAGTTCCTGGCGGGCGTGGATGACGCGGCTGAGCTCCATCAGGACCTGAGGGTCCACCTCGGGGGTGCCGTCGGCCGCGGGCGGCCGGACGGCGGTGACGCGCAGCAGGTCGATGCGGTGGCGCAGGTGGGGCGGCATGACCTGGCGGAGGGTGGCCAGGGCCCGGGCGGCGTCTTCGGCGACGGCGGTGCCGGTGGCCGCGGTCTGCAGCGCGACGGCCAGGGCGACCGCCTGGCCGTCGTCGAACAGGAGGGGTGGCATGCGGGTGCCGGCCTCCAGCCGGTAACCGCCGGCCGGTCCCTTGACCGTGGTGATCGGGTAACCGAGGTCGCGCAGCCGGTCGATGTCGCGGCGCACGGTGCGCGCGGTGACGTCCAGACGCCCGGCGAGGTCCTCGCCGGACCAGTCGCGGCGGGTCTGGAGCAGCGAGAGCAGCGCGAGCAGCCGGGAGGACGTCTTCTGCATGGGATCCATCATCCCCGCAGTAGAGGACACATCCTGTCCGGTACTCCTGCCACTGTGGCGTACAGCCGCCCAGGAGACATCACCCCTGGTCACGGCAGCCGCCCCCGGGCAGGACCGGGTCGGCGGCGCATCCGTCACACCGAGGCGAGGAGCAGGCCGTGTCCGTCACGACCACCACCCATCTGAACTTCCGGGGCGCCGCACGCGAGGCGCTGGACTTCTACCGGTCCGTCTTCGGCGGACGCACCGTCGCGGTCACCTACAGGGACGCGGGCGCCGTGCAGAACGAGAGCGAGGCGGACTGGGTGATGTGGGGCGAGGTGGCCGGCGACGACGGCTTCCACGTCATGGCCTACGACGTGCCCTCGCAACTGCCCTGGAACCAGGGCGAGAACCCGTTCTTCGTCTCCGTACGCGGGGACGACGCCGAGGAGATCAGCGCCCTGTGGGGCAAGCTCGCCGAAGGCTCGGCCGTCGTGCGTCCGCTGGAGCCCGCACCGTGGGCGCCGCTGTACGGCATGCTCACCGACCGCTTCGGCGTCACCTGGGTCCTGGACGTCACCGCCCCGTACAACGGCTGAACCGGGCGGCCCGACATGAACCGCGCCGTCCGGACCGCGGCCACACGCGCGGCCCGGACGGCACGGGCACCGAACACGTACAGCGACGGAAGGAGACGGGGCACCGTGCGGATGCGGAAGCTGGGACGAACCGGCATCGACGCCCGCCCACGACCGAGCCGCGGCCTGAGCACGCCATGACCATCCTCGACAACCGCGCCCTCAACCGCGCCACCCTCGCCCGCCAGCACCTGCTCACGCGCACCGACACCTCCGTGCCCGAGGCGGTGGCCCACCTGTGCGGCCTGCAGGCGCAGGAACCCCAGGAACCCTTCATCGGCCTGTGGTCCCGCCTGACCGACTTCAAGCCCGAACTACTGGACGACGCGCTGACCGGCCGCACGGTGGTGCGCACCCACCTGATGCGCCGCACCGTCCACCTCGTCACCGCGGGCGACGCGCTCGCCTGGCGGGCCCGCCACGACACCATGCTCAGGCAACGCGTACTGGGCACCTACCGGAGCGAACTGGCCGGCATCGACCTGGACGAGGTCGCCGCGGCCGGCCGCGCCGTGATGGCCGACCAGCAGCCCCGCACCATGCGCGAACTCGTACAGGCACTCGAAGACCGCTGGCCCGGCCCGCCACGCCGCGTCCTGGGCGAGCTGCTCGTCGCGGCCCTCGTCCCCATGGCCCAACTCCCGCCCCGCGGCCTGTGGCAGCAGAGGGCAGGCGTGCGCAACCTGCCGTTGGCCACCTGGCTGGGACGGGACATCGACCCCCTGCCCACCGGGGACGGCGATCCCGTGGGGCAGCGGCTGCTGCGCCGCTACCTCGCCGCCTACGGGCCCGCCGCCGGCGCGGACCTGCGCGCCTGGTGCGGC
This sequence comes from Streptomyces sp. 12E, assembly GCF_055633275.1. Classification (NCBI taxonomy): domain Bacteria; kingdom Bacillati; phylum Actinomycetota; class Actinomycetes; order Kitasatosporales; family Streptomycetaceae; genus Streptomyces; species Streptomyces sp. 12E. Next base: position 19,796 of record NZ_JBVNCJ010000003.1, read on the forward strand.
CTCGCCGGTCTTCCCGCAGCCGTCAAGGCCTGCCGGGAGGAACTCGTCGTCTTCCGCGACGAACGCGGCCGCGAACTGTTCGATCTGCCCGACGCACCCCGCCCCCACCCCGACACCCCGGCCCCCGTCCGGTTCCTCCCGGCCTTCGACAACGCCGTCCTCGGCTACCACGACCGCAGCCGCATCATCGACGCCCCCCACCTCGGCCTGTCCGTGGCAGGCCACCGCATGGTCCTCGTCGACGGACGTGTCACCGCCACCTGGACCGTGCGCGACCGCCGGCTCCGCATCGACCCCCTCCGCCCCCTCACCGCCCCGGAACGAGAATCCGTCCGCGCCGAAGCCCGGGACCTGGCCGCCTTCCTGGACGAAGGCATCGAGGACGTCCGGCTCGGCGCCGGGGACTGACGGGCACGCCTCCCGGTCCCCGGCGTGAGGGGACCGTCCGGGAAAGGACCGGCCCCTCGCCCTCGGTCGTCCCGTCCCGGAGCACCGGCACGACACGACGTCCGACCGGCGCCTCCGACGAGGACCGGGACCACCGCCCGCACCGCAGGCCGTCTGCCGTCACCAGACCGGTTCCGACATCCGCGCGCACCTGGGGCACACGTCGCCCTCCGCCGGGACGGGCACCCCGCACATCCCGCGGTTCCCCTGGCACTCGTACGCGCGGCGGATCACGGGGTCCGCACCGGCGACGTGCCGCCGAGGGGCCGGCGGTGCCTCCTGGGCGTCCTCCCACGCTCGGCGAGGGCCGGGCACCGGAGAGACCAGGGCGTCACTCAGCCGCTTCGCCAGGACGGCGCTCACGTCCTTCCGCAGGGGCATGGGGAGCGGGCGGGCCAGCAGCTCCCACAGGACCTCGTCCTTCCAGCCGAGACGGAACAGCTCCTCGACGACCCGGCCCTGGTCGCGCAGTGGCTTGCCGGTGAGCATCAGCTTCGGATGGGCGCTGCCGAGCGACTGCAGGAACCGCACGCCCTCGGTCGGAGCGATCACCACCTCGGGCGGCTTCCTGCCGTCCGTCCCTCCTTCCTTCCGAGGGGCGGGGCGGGAACCTACGGAGGGACGGACGGTTCCCTGAGGTTTCTCTGGTGGGTCACTGAGGGTTAGTGGCTCAACTTGACCCGAGGTCGGGCTCAAGTTGAACCCGACCTCGGGCTCATCTTGAACCGGGGTCGGGCTCAAGTTGAGCCCAGGGTCGGGCTCATCTTGAGCCATCAGCAGGTCGGAGGGGGTGCCGGGGTTATCCACAGGGTCGGGCTCATCTTGAGCCGTCAGCCGGTCAGCGCCCCGTGCGGCGCCCTTCGCCGTCTTCCTCCTCTTGGTCGGTAAGGGGGTGTCGGCGGCGAACGTGAGCTGCTCGATGACGTTGTCGTCGTAGTCGGTGCGCCTGCGCTTCATGGCGGCCAGGAGTTCGAGGTTGACCCGTGTCAGGTTCGAGATCGGCTCACCCGTCTTCGGATCGACGCGGCGCATCGAGGCGATCAGCCTCTTCTCGATCAGCCTCTTCTTGACCCTCTTGACCGTCGCCACGGAGGTGCCGCAGTCGTCGGCGAGGCGCTGCTGGCCGGGCCAGCAGTACCCGTGGTCGTCGGTCCTGTTGCAGTAGGCGAGCAGGAGCAGTTTCTCCGCTCCGTCGAGGCCGTCGGCCTCGAGGACCATCGCGATGTGCTTGATGGTCACGCCTGGCCCCCCTCGCTGCCGTGCGCGGCCGCTTCGAGGGCGAGGGACGTGGTGCTCATGAGCACCCTCTCCGTTCGGGCAGAGAGGGAGGAACCGCGCATCGAGGTCCACCGGGTCGGCGCGGAGAACCGTGTCCGCGCCGGACAGCCTGTATGCTCGGTGCCCAGCAGTCCCCCGCCTCTTTGGTAATGGGTAGGTGGGGATTCAGGGGCATCGACCGGGCGTGGTCGATGCCCCTTCTGCGTATCCTTGTATATGTACCACTACTGTCCGTAGTAGCGATCACACCTTATACCCATGTCATCCGAACGGTAGGATGGTTGGCATGACTGCACCGAAGACGCCCGCCCGGAAGAAGGTCAGCATCACGCTGTCACCCGATCTGGAGCAGCGTGCGAAGGCCGCCGGCGGCGACAACTTCTCCGCGTACGTGGAGCAGGCCCTCGAGGAGAAGATGATCCACGACGGGATGCTGGAGTACGCCCGGCTGCGCGCCGCGGACGCCGTCGACGACGTGCTCGAGGCCGTCGAGGCGGACGTCGAGGCCGCCGCGTGACCGAGATCCAGCGGGGGGCGGTGTGGCGTGTGCCCACCGTGGGCCGGGAGCGGACCGTCCTGGTCATCGAGAACAACGCCGTGATCCGGCTGCACCCGGGCGGCATCATCTGCGCCGTGATCCAGGAGGCCGAGGACGCGCGCGACACCCTGGTCACGGTCCCGATCGAGCATCCGGTGCGCGGGGTCGTCATGGCCCCCGACATCGCGGCGTTCCGGCCTCGGCGCTTCGAGGAGGGCAAGCTCCTCGGATACGTCTCCGATGAGGACCTGGAGCGCGTCGGCCGCGCCGTCCGCGCCGTCCTCGACCTGTAGCCCCGCGGACGTCACCCGTCCCCCGGCCGGTCACCGGCCGGGGGACGTCGTCGTGTCCGGACCGGTTCATCCGTCAGCCCGGGTCCGCGTCACCGCCCGGCCGTCGTGGTCGGTGTCCGGCGCGCGGGCGGGGCCGGCCCTAGGAACAGTTCCGCACCCGGCCGCACGGCGGATCTCCGCCGGCGCCGGGGTTCCCTTCGCGTCGTGCCGCCGATGCCGGGCCGCAACGGACGCGGACGGCAGGCCGACGGTCGGCGCCCGGGGCGGACTTCACCGCGATCGAGTTCTCCGGCGACCGTCACCGGGCCTGCAGGACCGCGACGAGCGCCAGTGCTCCGGGCAGTGCCTGCGCCAGGAGGATGCGCCGGTTGGCGGTGAGACCGCCGTACACGCCGGCGACGACCACGCAGACGAGGAAGAAGACCTGGACCCGGGACCCGGTCGGGTCCCCGGCGGTCGTTCCCCAGACCAGCCCCGCCGCCAGGAAACCGTTGTAGAGGCCCTGGTTGGCTGCCAGCGGCGCGGTGGCCCTGGCCAGGGACGCGTCGAAGCCGGAGAGAGCGCGGCCCGGCTTCCTCTCCCACAGGAACATCTCCAGGACCAGGAAGTAGACGTGCAGCGCGGCCACCAGGCCGGTCAGCACGTTCGCGGTCGTCTCCATCGGTGTGCGTGCTCCTCGAAGTGCGTGGACGGGACCGGGCCGTTCCTCGGATGCCGTGCTCCCCGGACGGGGGAGGTGAGGGTCTGCCGCTGGGGAACCACCGTACGCGGGGGCGGGACGACGAGGTTCTCGGCCATGAGCGGCCGCAGCAGGGTGCGGCGCCGCGGCGGGGTGCGGGGCTCGGGGTGGTGACGGGGACGGCGCCGGACCGGACCGGGCCGGTCCGGCGCCGAGGGCCGGTGACGGGTCAGCGGGTGACGTCGAACGTGGCGGCGCGGGGTACGAAGGTGGTGTCGCCGTCCTTCGCCGTCGCCAGTACGGACACGTGCCAGGTGCCTTCCGCCAGGTCAGCAGCGTCCTGACGGGTCACCTTCAGGGTGTAGGTGCAGCGGGAGGTCTCCTTCGAGGTGCTGCGGCACTCGGCCTTGTCCACGTACCGCATCTCCGGCTCGGTCGGGTCGAGCGCGGAGCCCGCCGGCCAGGCGATGACCCTGACCTCGCGGACACCGGAGTCGTCGCTCACGTCGGCGGTGTGGGAGAGCATGCCCGCGTTCCGCTGGGACGGGGCGACATAGCGGGCGGAGCCGTTCTCCACGGTCGGCCCCGTGGCGGTGGAGGCCATGGCGTAGCCGCCGGCGGCTACGGCGCCGAGGGCGAGGGCGCCGACGAGGGACGGGACGAGAACGCGCTGGGACATGGGTGTTCCCCCTGGGTGCGAGTGGAGTGTCGAGGTGCGGGAGAGTCCGGAGGAACCGGTGGTCGGCCGGGCGCTTTCCCGATGTGATCGAGCCTATGGCCGGGAGCGGGAGTGATCCTCAGGCTGCGGAAGGATCCACCGTGTGGAACCGCGGGTGCAGCGTATGCACCCCAGGTAGGAGAACGGGGTCCGCCTCGAGCCCGAGGACCGCTGCCCGGACGAAGAGCCGCACATGTCCCTGCCCCGGAACGCCGAAGAGGCGCCGACCTGCCCGGCCACCTCGTCCCGGCAGGAAGCTCCCTGAGGTGAAGGAAGCCGTACGGGCCATCGGCGTGCGAAGGGCGTTCGCCCGGATGACGACGGGACCGACCCGGTTCACCTCGGCCGAACGCCCTGTCCCGCGCCGCGACCGCACCCGTGTCGGCTCTCCACCCTGGAGACGTGCCGGCTCACCGTGTGAGGCGAACCCGTCCGTCGGGGTCCTCGAGAAGAGGGAGGCGTGGCTGGGACCGGAACGGGGTTGCTGGAGACATACGCGCGCCTGATCGTTCGGGTGCGTCCACCGTCGTGGCTGACTTTCGGTGGTGCGGGTTTCCTCGGGGCGGGGGGTGCTCCGGGACCGGATCGAGGCGACTGCAGGGAGGGGGCGAAGCCCCTTGAGGCCGGGGTCCCCCACCTGCGGAGCCGTCGACGAGGACGTCGAACGGACGGCCTTCGGGAGCGGCCCGGGAAGCGCAGGAAGACACGGACCCGCACTTATAGAGAAGAGAGAGGATTACGTTTCCGCAGGTCAGATAGGGTGGCGAGGCCTCAGAACATGACTCTCGACGCAAGTTGGGCCTGCTGGACTTGCGCCCGGAGTCAAGTTGCCCCGTATTCATTGCGACTTATGTGCGCAATCTCGCGACGGACTTCGGAACCCTCGCGAACATGTCTCCCAAGTCATGTTCGACGCGCGCAACGCGCAGATAGGTCGCGTCGTTGCTATCTATATGCGCAATCACTACTGTGCTCCGCGTCTAGGTTTCGATCTTGAGGAGCACGTAGCGACATGCCCCCACAGCCTCAGGGGAACCCCCGCCGGGTCCCCGGCTCGTCCCCGCCCCGTGCACCGAGTCCCAGCAGTCCGTACACGGATGCGCTCGGTCCGCGGAAGAACCTCGTCGAGTTGCCCGTAGGACACACGGCGGAGGTGAAGCCCCCGGTCACCGCAGGCGACTTCATCGGCAAGTACTTCTCCCAGGACAGTCTGGAGTTCCTGCGCTGGGCCGCCAGGTACTTCAGGGACGACAACGTGACCCTGTGCGTGCTGCTCTACATGATGGGAAGCCAGGAAGTGGGAGGAGCGGTCGAGCTCAAGCAGGCCGAGATCGCCGCCGAGCTGGACATGAATCCCGCCCAGGTGTCACGGGCCCAGGCCAAGCTGAAGAGGCTGGGGCTGGCCTACTCGCCGAAGAGGGGGGCGATCCAGCTCCAGCCCGCGGTGACCCTCCGCGGAGGCTACCGGCTGATCGAGAAGCCCGTTCGGGGGTCGGCGGCCAAGAGCGTCAAGGTCCAGGTGGAGCAGCTGAGCCTGCTCAACGAGCTGGTGCTCGACCCCCACGTTCCGGAGGAGTTCAGAGGCATGGCCCTCCCCGGTGCGAAACTACCCAGACCATCGTCGAGGACCCGCAAGCGCAAGCGTACGGAGAAGAAGCCGGAGGCGTGAGGATGAGGACTGCAGCGTCTGCGAACCCGGAGCCGCCGGAGCTGACATACGGCACCTTCAACGGCTTCGCCTACATGCCCGCGATGCCGGGGATCGCCTACCGCGTGCTCTTCCGGCTCCTGGGGACCCAGGAGCCGGGAGGGCGTTGCCTGGTCACGGAGGAGGAACTGGCCGAAGCCCTGGACGTGCACCGCTCCATGGTGGGGCGGGGCCTGCAGGCCCTGATCCTCGCCAAGCTGGTGTTCCGCCAGGCCAAAGGCATCTACTTCCTCAACCCGATGATCAGTGGCGCGCGCAGCGTCACCGAGCACCTGGAGGCCATCGGGACGCTCGACCCCGCGGACCGTCTCGACGTCGACGACTACCAGGAGCGTTACGAGGCCTCCGTCGCCCGGGCCGAGCAGGAGAAGAAGGAGAAGCGCCTGGGCCGCGGGAGTTCGTCCGGCCGCCCGAAGCCGGCCAAGGCCGCCGCTTCCGAGGGGACCGCGGAGGTACTGAGCCTCTCGACGGCCCGTGACCGGTCACGGCGGAGGCCGTCCCGTCCCTGACACGACCGGCACACCAGTGAGGCCCCCGCCGAAGCGGGGGCCTCACTGTGTCTAGGTTTCGGAAGGGAGCTTACCTTCCCCTGCGCATCGGTGCCACGGAAGACCTCGACGCCCGCGTCCGCCTCCGAGCCGGACGACCGGCGCCGGTACTTATCACGCCGTGATAATTCGGCCCGCCCGGAGCAGTGATCCGGCACCTGCTGGACTGGACCGGGCGGCAGTTCCGCCCTGGGCCCGCCCGACCCGGACGGCCTTGCCGTCACCCTCGTCTCCGCCTGTCAGGGCATGTCACTCCTGACCGACGCCCTTCGCGACCCGGACATCATGGCCCGCCAGGGAGCGCGTCTCCTCCGCCGGCTCGACTCCCCCGGGGCCTCGGGCCGGACCGTCCGACCCGAAGGGCGAGCACCGATCGAATCCGCCCGCCCACGTCCCCTCGGTCACCCGGGGGGCGAGGGGACGTGGGCAGCGGAGTCAGGCCGCACCGCCCGGGAGACGGCACCTCGATGAGGCAGCGTCGGCGATTATCACGGCGTGATAATCCGGCCCGTGACATCGCCCCGGTGATCCTGCCCATGAGGGCAGCAGAAGGCGGCCGCCGACGGAGGCGTCCTTCGAGGGCAGCGGCGCGCTCCGCCGTCCCCCTGCCGCCGGTGCTCCTGAACGCGGTGGTGCGTGGCGTCAGCGTGCGTACTTCTCGATGGCCGCCGGGGTGACGGGGGTGAAGAAGTTGACGAGGTTGCCGTCGGGGTCACGGAACAGCAGCGAACGGTTGCCCCAGGGCATCGTGGTGGGCCCGTTGACGAAGTCGGTGACGAAACCGGTCAGGTTCCGGTGGACGCGGTCCACGTCGTCGACGAGGAACTCGAGGATCACGCTGTGGTTGTCCGCCGGGCGGGCGGAGCCGGGGGCGAACAGCGGGACGGTGCCGGTGCCGGCGATCGCGAGGGTGGCGCCCGCGGTCCTGAGTTCGGCGAACTCCTCGGTGGCCCACGTCGCCCGCGCCCCGGTAGCGCGCTCGTAGAACTCGACCAGGCGCGCGAGGTCGCTGGTGATGATGCGGACAGAGACGAACTCCATGGGATCTCCTTGGCCGTGCTGGAGGCGTACACCGCGCAGACTAGGAGTAATAGTGGACAGAATCGGTCCTGTAATCGCGTTAGGTTGTGCCCCATGCCCCGACCCACCGCCCGCGTGCTGACACTCCTGGAGCTGCTGCAGTCGGGCGGCACCCGGACGGTGGCCGAACTGGCCGACCGGCTCGGCGTCGAAGGGCGCACCGTGCGGCGGTACGTGAACCAGCTGATCGACCTGGACGTGCCCGTGGAATCGGTGCGCGGCCGCTACGGCGGATACCGGCTCGCTCCCGGGTACCGTCTGCCTCCGCTCATGCTCAGCGACGACGAGGCGCTGGCCGTGCTGCTCGGCCTGGTCGCCGGCCGCCGGGCAGGGCTGACGACGGCGCAGCGCACGGCCAACGAGACCGCATCGGCGAAGATCCGGCGGGTGCTGCCCCGGCACATCGCCCGTCGGCTCGACACACTCCTGGAATCCCTCGCCTTCACGGAGCAGCCCGGAGAGTTCGACACCCCGGACGCCGGGGTCCTGCTCACCCTCGCCGATGCGGTGCACCACCGCCGACCGGTCTCGATCCGCTACACCGACCGAGACGGACGGCCCAGCGAGCGCACGCTGCACGCGTACGGGATCGTCGCGCACGCGGGCCGGTGGTACGTCACGGGCGAGGACGCCCGGATCGGCGAGGACCGCACCTTCCGGCTCGATCGCATCGCGGACGCGCGGGCCCTGCCCGGCTCGTTCGAAGCGCCCGAGGGCCCCGGTCCGGCACAGCGCGTGCTGTCGGCGTTCGCCACGGCCGAGTACCGGCACGAGGTGGCCTTGCGGATCCACGGGACGGTCGAGCAGATCCGCGCCCGCCTGCCTGCCGGCATCGCGAGCCTGGAGGAGCACGAGTCCGCGGCAGACCGGGGCCGGGCGAGCGAGCGCTGGCTGCGCGTCGAGCTGCGGGCGGAGCGGCTCGACTGGCTGCCTCCCGTACTCGCCTCACTCGACCGGCCGTTCGTCATCGAGCGCCCCGACGAACTGCGCGACCTCGTCACCGCGCTCGCCGATCGCCTCGCGTCCTACGCCCGCCAGGCCGCACCACGCGAGGAACCACGCTCATGAGGAGCGCCTCCGGACGAGGCGGACCGGCGATTATCACGGCGTGATAATCACTGACCCCGCGGCACCCCGCGGCATCACCTCTGTGCTCCCGTCCATGAGAGCGGCGGCAGAGGTCCACCACGGCCGGAGCCCCCGCTGTCCGGCGCCGTCTGCTCCAGGTGGCACGGTCCCGGAGAGTCCGGCGACCGGAGGCCGGCCTCCACCCGGCTGCTCAGAAGAGGCCCGCTCGCAGGTGTGACATGAGGTTCTCGAGGATCTCGCTCAACCACGGGCTGCGGACGGCGGGCAGCCGGACCAGAGTGTGCCGGAACACTCCCGAGTCGGCCCGGAACAGGTGACAGGGGCGAGGCGCGGGCGGATCGTCGCGGAGGACGCCGTCGGGCATGACGCCCGACGCGGGGGCGGACAGGTGCGGTTCGGGGGAGACCAGCCACAGCCACACCCCGAACGGCAGCGGTACCCGGTATGCCGAGGTGGATCCGGCCGGGGACCACAGCTCCTCCGTCTGCGGATGGACCGGCACGAGGAGGATGTCCGCGTCCGCGCCGGGGGCGGGAAGTCCCGGCCCGGCCAGGACGGCGCGCCGCGCCGTCGGGCCTGCCGGCAGCAGGGCGTCGAGGGAGCGTTGGAACACCTCCTCGGCCAGGCCGTCCGGGACGGCCACCGGTCGGCCCCCCGAGGCCGCCAGCAGGTGGGCGAGCGCCCGGCCGGCTGCCGCCTCCCACCGCGGACTCCACGACCACCAGTGGTGCGTCCCCAGTCGCGGCCCGGCCCATGCGGTGATCGGCTCGAACGGAGGCGTGCCCTTCCCCTCCGCCGTCAACTCCGCCCAGGAAAGCGGTACGACATCGGAGACGGGGCGGCGGTGCACGGCGTCCGGGGCGAGCCACACGGCCTGCCAGAGCGAGCAGTCGTCGATCCGGCTCGCCACGGGCAGGCCGCACGCCTCGCAGGCCATGTTGGGACCGTCGGCTCCGTCGAGGCCACAGCAGTAACCCCCGGCCCTCTCCGGGATCAGCCGGGTGCCACGGGTGTCTCCGGGAGCGATGACGATCGCTCCGGGCGCGCCGTCGGACAGCGCGTGGACCGGCGCGTGGACGCCGCGGGCCACAGCCTCGTCGGGACCGATCTCCTCCCACGTCCGCCAGGGCGGCCCCCAGGGCTCCGGCTCCACGGCGAATGTGCCCGGCTCCATGAGCACGGGCAGCTGGATGCCGTTCCCGTACTTCTGGTGGGCGTGGGCCGGCAGGGCGACCCGGGACAGCGGGACGGTCAGCTCGGCGCCGCACCCCGCACACATGAAGACGAACACATGCCCTCCGCTGGGGAAAGAGGGGCATCGTCGCAGCTCGGCAGCGGTCGGCCAACGTGTTTTCCCGTCCGCCACAAGGCCGGATCGCGACCCCGGCGTGGAGCGTCGGCGGTGGTCGTGGCGGACGCGGGAGGTGCACCGCCTACTCGCCGAGCATCAGGGGCCGTTCACGGGCGCCGAGGAGGAGGCGGACCGCAGCGACGAGTCGTCCTCGGGACGGCCGACGTCGCTGTGTGCGAACGGCACGCGCCAGGAGGCGGCCCGGTCCCGCAGGGCCTCGATGAGGACCGGTTCACCCCTGAGGCACGCCGGAGTTCGTTCCCATGGGCGCGGTCGCGCCGGACGGTGATTATCACGGCGTGATAATCCGGCGGGGGAGCCCATCGGGTGAAACAGCGTCAGAGCCTGCAAAGCGGGTGTCATTACCCCTGCGGGAGTCAGTATGCTGACGTCATGGCTTCCCCTTACCCCGACGGAGACCGGGAAAAGGTAGCGTCCAAGCTGCCCTCGGCGCTCCAGCAAGCACTCAAGGTCCGCGCCGCCGAGCTCAGCCTGGACATCCAGGACGCCGTCGAGGCGGCCATCACCGACTGGCGCGGCAGCACGAGCGGTGGCGCCGAAGTGGACACCGCCGGTGCGAAGTCGTTCTCCACGTGGCTTCCGCCGGGTCTGTACGAGCAGTTCAAGGAGACCTGCGCCGACCGCGGCGTCTCCTACACCCAGGGCCTCGCCCAGTCGATCCGTGACTGGCTCGACGCGAACCCCTCCCCCCGGCACGGCGCCCGCGGCACCGATCCCGAACGGAAGATCGTCGGCAACCAGAAGGGCGGGGTGGGCAAGACCGCCATCTCCGCCGGCATCGGCGAGGCCTACGCCGAAGCGGGCAAGCGCGTCCTCGTCGTCGACTTCGACCCGCAGGGGCACCTCAGCGAACAGCTCGGGGTCCCCCAGATCGAGCCCAACCACGACAGCCTGGTCTCCCACATGTGCGGCGAAGGCAGTGGAGACCTGCGCGACCTCGTCGTGGAGATAGAGGACCCGCGGTTCGAGAAGCGCCTGCACGTCCTGCCCGCCTGCTTCGACGGGTTCCTCCTCGACGCGAAGATCGCCGTCGTGGCGACGCAGAAGCGCGGCTTCCAGAAGGAAGCGGCCCTCGAGCTGGCCCTGCGTCCCCTGGAAGCCGACTACGACGTCATCATCATCGACTGCCCGCCCAGCCTCGGCATCGCCATGGACGCCGCCCTCTACTACGGGCGCCGGCGGCGCGGCGAAGCCGCCGGCGTCTCCGGGGTCGTCATCCCCGTGCTCGCCGAGGACTCCTCCGCCACCGCCTACGGCATGCTCGCCCAGCAGATCGAGGACCTCTGCGAGGACCTCTCCCTCGAGATCGACTACCTCGGCCTGGTCGTCAACCTGTACGACTCCCGCCGCGGTTACGTCGCCACCTCGTCCCTGGAGAACTGGAAGTCGCTCGGCGACCCGAAGGTCCTCGCCGTCATCGGCGACCTGAAGGAACAGCGCGAAGCGGTCCGCAAGCGGATGCCGCTGCTGTCCTACGCGCCCCACAGCGACCAGGCGGAAGCCATGCGACAGGTAGCGAGGGGAGCGACCCGTTGAGCAAGGCGGACACCCTGGGATCGGCACCCGCGTTCGGCGCGGCCCGCGGCGCCCGGTCCTCCCGGCGCAGCCTCATCGACAAGACCATCGCCGGCGAGGAGTCGACCGCGGCGGCCCTCACCGAGCTGCCGGTCACCCTCATCAGCGACAACCCCGACAACCCGCGCAACCACCTGCGCAACCTCGACGAGACGGTGCAGAGCGTCCGCGAGGTCGGCATCATCATCCCCATCGCCGTGGCCACGGTCGAGGCCTACCTGCGCAACCGGCCGGAGCGTGCCGACGAGCTCGACGCCGGGGCACAGTACATCGTCGTCGACGGCCACCGCCGCCTCGAGGCCGCTCGCCGTGTCGGGATGGCCACCATCCCGGTCCGCGTCGACAACGGGCGGGTGGCCACCGACGAGGCGCTCCTGGAGGCCGCGTTCGTCGCGAACTACCACCGCGACGACATGACGGACCTCGAGGAGGCCCACGCCCTCAAGGGCCTGGTCGACTACTACGGCTCCCAGACCAAGGCGGCCAAGCGGCTGGGCATCCCGCAGAACACCATCTCCAGCAAGCTGTCCCTGCTGAAGCTCACTCCCGAGCTCCAGAAGGACCTGGTGACCGGGGCGCGGAAGGTGGAGCACGTCCGCAACCTCGGCAAGCTGTCCCCCGAGGAACAGAGGGCCAAGGCGGACGAACGGGCGGAGTCGGCCCGCAGGAAGGCGGAGGTCCGGCCGCGGGAAGTCGTCGAGCGCTCGTCGGGCCCCGCCGATTATCACGGCGTGATACTCCCGGAGGCGCCCGCCGGACCGGCCGCTCCGCCGCCTCCTGCGCTCCGGCCCGCCGCGGCCACGCCGTCCGACCGGCGTGAGCAGGCCCCCGAGTCCGTCCCGGAGCCCGCCGCGGAGTCCATCCCGGAACCGCGCACCGGCACCGGGGGACCCAAGGCGGCGAACGCGGAACCGGAGCAGCCCAAGCAGCCGAAGCGGCTCCCGTACGACGACGCCTTCTACTGCGTGCACCATCTCCACCAGAAGATGGAGTCCGGGACGTTCGTCCAGGGGGCCCGGGTGTGGCTGGACATCCTGCGGGAGCAGCACCCGGACGAGTACCAGGCCCTGCTGGCCGAGCTGGCAGCCCGCTAGCAGAACCGCCCGTCGGCCCCGCTCACCTTCCCCCGCGGCAGGGAGCGGGGCCGTTCCGGCTCCCGTGACGTCAGGGAATCCTGCCGTCCGGCAGCGGTCGTCGACCGGGACGACAACCGGCCGGACGGCGGCGGGGCGGCGTCGAGGAGCTCGGGTCCCCCTGATCCGACAGCACCTGCCCGGCCACCCCTCCCTCCGGTGCCACCGACGAACGCCTCGGACCACGTCGTCCCGTGGACGCCCTCGACCGTTCCCCGTGCCGGAGGCCCGCACCTGCGGGGGAGCCGGACGCCGTTGCCGCCGACCCTGTTGTCGGTGGCCTGTTGCATGATGCGGGAGAAGTGACGGCCCGTCCGACGGAGGACCCCGGGGCCGTCGGCGACGAAGGGGGCACACCGTGCGCAGGCCGGTCACGGGCGAGGTGCACGTTCACTACGGTCAGATCTACGTCGAGAGCGATCCGGACAACGCCACCCCGAGCCTCTCCGAGGCGTTCGCGGGCCAGAGCGGGGGACTGTGCGGGGCCGCCGTCCCGGGCGCGCTCTGGCTGCGCACCGGACTGCACACGGGCAACGTCGGCTTCGACGTGGAGGTCCACGACGAAGCCCCTGCGCTGGACCCCGTCTGGGAGGACGTGGTGGAGGTGTCCTTCCGCCCGTCGTCGGAGCGCACCAGCCTGGTGCAGTGGGCGGGCGAGGCCGCGTGGGACCTGGACCTCGCCCGGACCGACTACCGGGTGCGGTACTGCGCCCGGGGGGTGGACGAGGGACGGGAACTCGACACCAGGGGGGACGGGAAGCCGCGGACGGACAGCTACCTGCTGCAGTTCTGGCCCGCGCCGCCCTCCCCGGACCGCGTGATCCGCCAGACCTCACAGCAGGCCGCGTACTGGCACGGCCACGCGCGCGCCCTTCCGCCGCCGCCCACACCCGAGCAGCGCGCCGAGACCGAACGCCTGGCCCGCCAGGCGGAGGAACGGGCCGCGGAGGAGCGGCGACTGCACCACGAGAGGTGGGTGTGGGGCGGACGGCTGCCGAGCGAGGGGCTGCGCGGTGCCCGCGGGAGCAACGTCCGCGCTCTGCTCCGCTTCGACAGCGACCTGGTGCACGCCCTGGATGCCGCCGGCCCCGACGTCCAGCGTGCGGTGGCGTTGCTGGCCGCCCGGCGGGCCTGCGAGAGGGCGGGCCTGACCGACGTGCCGTGGGTCGTCGACGCGCTCACCGCGCTGGCACAGGAACGTCCGCTGCCGCCGCCGTTCGACGACCGGGACCGGCTGTGGGAGGCCCTGCGCTCCGACCCGCGCGTACCGGAGCGGTCGGTGCTCGAGGCGGTGCCTCCGGAGCGGCCGCCCTACCAGCCGCCGCCCCGTTCGGCGGAGGTGACAGCCGGGTGGGAGTGGGTCCCGGCCGATGAGTCGGACGATGACCTGCCGAGGCGGCCGGGCCTCGGCCGGCTGCTCGGCAAGCTCGTACCGACGACGTCCGCCGACCGGAGCGCGACACCGGCCGCGAGCGCGGAACACGGCTCCGCCGTGGTGGTGCGCCCCGCCGTCGCCCCGCGCAGCCCTCGCCGGATCTCACAGCCGCACTTCGCCCTTCCCGCCGTGCACGCCGCAGCCGGACCCGCCCCGCTCAAGGCGGCACTGGACGCGGTGTCGCACGCGGTGCACACGTACGGCGAGCACTACCCGGAGCTGCTGGAGGAGATCAGGTCGGTGTGCACCGGGACGGCGGGGGAGTAGGCGGGCCTTCCCGCGGCCGCGGCCGGGCTGAGCGGTGACGTCGAAGGCGCGATCGCCGTGTACCGGCAGCCGGGCGACTCACCAGTCCGTCGCAGCCACGGCGCGGTCGAACCGGCGTGGCTCCTGGCCCGGCACGGCCGGGGCGACGAGGCGATCGCGGTGATGCGCACGCTCGTGGACTCACCCGGCGGCGCGGACGACTGGCTCGTCGACACGCTGTGCACCCCGTACGCCGACCACGGCCATGCCCGGTTCGGGAGGGCGCCCCGCTCCACGGACGTGCGGTGTCGATGAGCTGGGGAGGCACCGGGTCCCTTGCCAGGACAGCGTCGGGGTGCTCTTGGTGAAACGTACTGGTCATGCGGCAGACGGGTACCGAGGTCATCCGCCGGTCGGACCACTTCGTCGACCGTCGGACGGAGCCGAGCCGGCCTTCAGGGCGATGATCGGAGCCCCCGTGACTGGGATCTTCCTTACTGAACGGGCCGAACAAGTAGTTCATCCAAGCCGAGGACCGCCCATGCAGCAGTTCCAGCACGCCGAAGCACCCACTACCGTCCACCCCGGACGCTTACGCGCCGCATGGCGGGCGGCCCACGAGCCCGTTGCCGGAGTGTCACGACGGATGCGGCGCGTGGCCTATGCCGTGCCCTTGGCCGTCCTTCCTTCCAGCATCTGGCGGCTCCCGTCCGCGTTCGGCGACGGTCACGGACTCGGCGAACGGATGTACGTCGTCTTCCTGTCGGTCCTGTCCGAGGTCTTCGCGTTCGCTGCGATCGGTCTGATCGCCCGCTGGGGTGAGGTGTTCCCCCGCTGGATCCCGTTCCTCCGCGGCCGCCGGGTCCCGAGAAGGGCGGCCGTCCTCCCGGCCGCCATCGGAGCCGCGGGCCTCACCCTCCTGTTCACCCTTCTGTTCATCGTCTCCGAGGTCAGGGGCACCATGATCCGAGGTGGTGACCTGCCGGCCGACTACCCCAGCCGAGCCGGCGGCTGGGAAGCTGCTTGGTTCTTCTTCTGCTACGCGCCGCTGACCCTGTGGGGGCCGCTGCTGGGCGTGCTGACCGTCGCGTACTGGAAACGCCGTTCCGCGGCCGAGAGGACACCTGCAGCGGCGTGAGACCGTCGCCGCCTCGATGCCCACTCCGGAGATCAACGAAGCCAGGTGGCTCTGTCCGTGAGGGGGAGCAGTGCTCCGACGGCACTCCGGAAGGCGTGCGGCGCCTGGCCGGCGAGCCACGTGCTCACGAGTTTCGGCAGCGCGGAACAAGCCCGACGGGCCGCTCGCGCGGCGTCTGGGTTCAGTCCTGGTGCCGCACCAGGGCGTAGCGCCAGAACAGCCGGCGGCGCAGTCGTGCACCGGGCAGCACGCGCCGGGCCTCCCGGACGATCTCGGGAAAGCTCATGGTCGCCGGCCGGACGGGCGCCGTCATCGAGACCGGTGGACGTGCCGTGCGGCCCTTGTTCCTGAGCCGGCCCGTGACGGCGTTCAGCGGAAGGGCGGCGGCACCGAGCAGATGGTCGCCGGGAGTCCGCGCACGCCGGAGACCGACGACCACCAGCGTCCCTCCGGGCGCCAGGCGCCGACCGGTCCGCGAGCTGACGCACCTGTTGGCCGACGCGTCGGAATCGGCCGCGGTCGCCGCCGCCGGCCACCCCGGGCTGCCTCCCGACCACATGCACCGGCTCCTCGCCCTGACGGGCCTGTGAGACCGACACGTGCGCTGCGAGCAACCACTGTGGGCCTAGCTCCTCGACCGGGCCGCGGCCGACCGGTTCGCGGGTGGTGCGGACGAAGCAGGCGTCCTCGGGGTGGAAGCGGATCTGCGCGTAGGCGTGGTAGCCGCCCCCGGGGTGTCCGGCCAGGTAGCACAGCGGTACCAGGCCCGGTGCGGCATCGGCGCCGGCCAGACCGCGCAGGGCGACGCCGGCGATGCCGTCGGGGAACAGCGCATCGCTGTCGATCAGGGCTGTCCCGAGCCGCGTGCCCCCGGTACGCAGTGCGTGGGTCGGAAGAAGCAGCGCCGGACGTGCGGCCCGAAGAAGGGAGTGTCTTGTCGCACACTCGGCGCTGACCGGCGGAGTTACGCCGTTGTGGCTGCTGTCTCGGTGGCTTCGACTGCGGACTTGAAGTCAGGGTGGACCCCGATTTGATCAAGCCACACGCTCATCAAGTTGTAGCAGTTGAACCTTTCGATCTTTCCGTCACGGAGGTACCAGAGGTCCGCCGCCGGCACGTCGATCCGGTTCCCGGTCGGGGGGATCTCGCCGACCGGAGTCGGGAACCCTCCGAGATGCGTGCCCTGGATTCGCAACTCGACGGCGACGACATCACCGAAGGCATGTACCTCGAGCAGCTCACGGTGTACATCGGGGAACGAGCGGGCGAGGCCCGCGATCACCTGAGGAATCTGCTCCCCGCGGAAACTCTGCGAGGTCGACATGTCGTTGAACGACCCGTCCTCGGTGAACAAGGCCAGGAAACCGTCACCGTCGAGAACGTTCCCTTCCGCGAGCCGGTAAGCCTCGCGAATGATCTTTTCGTTACTTTCCATTCCTGTTCTCCTTTGAATTCGCAACACGCTCACGGTCCGCGCTTGTCCGTGATCGGCCCTTCCCGGCTGTCGTAACGATAATCGTTACGACAGGTTGTCGCAACCTTCACTGTTGCGACTGTGCTGTCGTAACATGGAGCGTTGCGACCGGAGGAGGGGTCATGAGCGCCAACAGCAGGCTGACCATCGCCGCCCACGCACTGGCCTGGATCGGTCTCTACCAGCGCCAGGGCCACGATGTCGCCACCTCCGAGCAGATCGCGACCAGTGCGAACACCAACCCCGTGGTGATCAGACGGCTGCTCGGCGAGCTGCGCAGAGCCGGACTCGTGGAGTCCCGGCGGGGCGCGGGCGCGGGCTGGTCGCTGGCGCGCGAGCTGGAGTCGATGACCCTGCTCGACGTGTACGAGGCAGTGGAACCCGGCCCACTGTTCGCGATGCACCGCACCGCCCCGGACCAGGGGTGCGTGGTGGGTCACGGCATCCAGCCGGCAATGCGGGGCATCTACCAGGACATCGAGGAGACCCTGAGACACGAACTGGCCCGCGTCACGCTCGAGAAGGTACTCGGGGACGTACTCGCGGCACCTCGCCAGCCTCTCTGATCAGCTGGGCGACACCGTGCGAACCGTGGGGTTCGGCGTGGGTTCTGCCCACCGGGGCGGAGTGACGTGAGCGTGGAGATGGAATCCCGCGCCGAACGCGTTGGATCCGCCGCCGGAACAGACGGCGGGCGCAGGCCGAGCTCACCGCGGACCAGGCCGTGCTCGTCCAGCGGCTCTACGACGACGAGCGGGAGAAGACCGTCCAGCAGATCCCCGACAGATTCGGCGTGCCCCGTTTTACGGTGCACGGGCACCTCGACTAGGGCATCGGACCGTCCAGGCCGCACCGGACACCCCGGGGCGTGAGGAAACCCGCCCCCGCCTTCCCCGACCACGGACCCGATCCGTGCCGCCCGACGCGGAGCGAACGCGGGTGACCAGCGCATCCACAACCGTTCGGGATGCGCCAGTTGACCAGGTTCGTGTCCAAGGCTCACTCCTGCTCACTGATTAGGAACGGTTGTAGACAAGCCCCACAGCGCAGGGCTGGAACACCGGGCGGTGATCAACGAACTGGTAGAAGGAATGGGCATCGTCGGGGTTGACGGCGTACCCCCTCGTCAGCCCAGTCCTCGGGTGGCACTCCGGTCACCGTCCAGGCCCACGTGCTCCGGTCGTTGATGTCGAACTCCACAAACAGCTCCTTCCGCACCAAACGACACTATTCGTGGACCCATCCTGTCCGACTCCCGTGAGTCCACTCAAGGACCGACCGCAGCCGCTTCACCGGCCCACCTCAAACGGTGGACGGCACCGCGAGCTGAACACGTCCACCTCGTACGAGCTCGCCTGCGCTACGACCGGCGTGACCGCTCGCCGCGTCCTTGGCGCCGGCCCCGGGGATCCCGCCCGGGACGTTCGCGCCGCCCAGGTCGATCCGAGGGGGCTGCCGACCGCCGGCGACCGGAGGGTCATAGGACCTACGGGCGCGAGCGAACCCGTCCCCGCCCACCACGCGGGTGATCCCGGGCGTGGGCGGTCAGTAGTTCTTCCACTCGTCCAGCACGTACTCCAGCACGGCCGGCTCCATCAGCGTGCTCGGCCGTACGTCCTGGCGGCGGCGGTCCACGGGGAAGACCGCGGCGGCCTTCAGGACCGCCTCGTCCAGGTAGCGCAGGCGCGGGGCGTCCGATGCCAGCCGCAGCGGCGGGGACGTGCCCTCGCCCGGGGCGGCCAGGACGAAGCCCCAGTTGCCGAAGCTCGGTACGTCGACCTGGAACTGGGTGGTCGAGTAGCCCGCCGTCTCGATCGTCTTCGTGATCGACCAGTACGTCTTCGGTGCGAAGAACGGCGACCCGCTCTGCACCATCACCCTGCTCCGCGGTGTCAGGACCTGCTTGAGCAGGTGGTAGAACTCCACCGAGTACAGCTTGGCCAGCGCCGCCGTGTCCGGGTCGGGGAAGTCGATGACGACCGCGTCGTACGGCCGGCGGGCGTCGCGCAGCCAGTTGAAGGCGTCGGCGTTGACGACCTCGACCCTCGGGTCGTCGAGCGCCTCGTCGTTGAGGTCGCGCAGGGGCTCGTAGTCGCGCGCGAGCCGGGTCATCGCCGGGTCCAGTTCCACGAGGGTGACGTGCCGTACGTCGTCGTAGCGCAGCACCTCGCGCAGGGCGAGCCCGTCGCCGCCGCCCATGATCAGCACGTTGGCGCGGGAGTCCGCGAGCGCGGGGTGGACGAGGGACTCGTGGTAGCGGTACTCGTCGACGGAGCTGAACTGGAGGTCGCCGTTGAGGAAGAGCCGGATGTCCGGTTCGCCGGTGAAGGCCGTGGAGCGGGTGACGACGATCTCCTGGTACGGCGTCGTCTCCGCGTGGACGATCGGGTCCCGGTACATCTGCTGGCGCGCGGTCACCTCCAGGTCGTCCGCGAGCGCGTACGCCGTACCGAGCACGGCCAGCACCGCCGCGACCCCGGCCAGCAGGGCGCCCCGCACCCGGCGCCGCATCTGCCGGCGGAAGATGAACACCACCACGATGACACCGGCCACCGCGTTCACGCAGCCGACCACCAGCGCGCCCTTGAGCTGGCCGAACGTCGGCAGGAGCCACAGCGGGAAGCCCAGGCCGCCGACCAGCGCCCCGATGTAGTCGACGGCGAACATGTCGGCGACCGCGCTGCCCGCCTCCTGCCGCCGGATCCGCTGGAGCATGGTCATCAGCAGCGGGATCTCGGCGCCGATCAGCAGGCCGACGGCCACCGCGACCACGATCATCGCCGGGGTGTACAGCTGGAGCCAGGCGAACGCCGAGTACAGCACCAGCACCGACAGCCCGCCGACCAGCGCGAGCACGCCCTCCACGAGCGCGAACGCGCCCACCGCGCGGCGGCGCAGGGGTTTGGCGGCGAGGGAGCCGAGCCCCATGGCGAACACCATCACGGAGATCACCACGGAGGTCTGGAGCACCGAGTTGCCGATGAGGTAGCTGCCCAGCGCGGTCAGGGCCAGCTCGTACACGAGGCCGCAGGCCGCGCAGAGGAAGACGGCGAGCAGCAGCAGGAAACGAGCCCCCCGGGTGGGCTGCGCGGCCGGGGGGCGGGAGGGTGTCGCGGTGGTGTCGCTGCCCTGCACGGTGGTGGTGCTCATCGAGGGGCGTCGTTACGAGATCGCCGCGCCGACCATGAACCCGGTGCCCAGGTACATGCCGGCCTGGACCCAGGCGGCGGGGTGCGGACGGCCGTCCTGGTCGTCGAGGACGACCGCGCCCATCTGGCCCGGTGTGAACAAGCCGATCACGATGCCGACGACGGTCATCACCAGCACCCCGGCCAGGCCGTACAGCAGCGTGCTGAGCAGGCCGTGGCCGAGGCCCTGCTCGGACTCGCTCGCCTCGATGGCCTTCATGATGACCAGACCCACGGCGACGGACTGGCTGCCCAGCAGGACGGCCGCGCCGCGGTTCCGGTCGGTCCATACCACGTGGTACAGCTTGCCCGGCGTGACGAGGTCGAGCGCGATGAAGCCGACGGCCATCACGACGAGGCCCACGACTCCGTAGAGCAGGGCCTGGCCGGTCGACTCGAAGATCTCGGTCACTGCGTTGCCTTTCTTGGGGGCGGGGTCGGGGCGTGATCCGGTGGTGTGCGGGAGGGACGGGGGATGCGTCGGCGGATGGGCCGGCCGGTCACCGGGCGCTACTTGCCCTCGCCGGGGCCGCCGCCGCGGAAGCTCGCGCTGTCCGGGTCCGGCCAGTAGGTGAGGTGCCGCTGGTGGCGGTGGTAGCCGTTGCGGTAGTCCTCGATCTCGATCAGGCTGCCGCTCCGGTACGGCGAGACGGTGACCATGTCGTCGCGGTAGCGCAGGAACTCCATGTTGTCGCCGGAGGCACGGTCCAGTTCCGTCCGCTCGGCGCGGATCGCTTTGGAGACCTCGCTCGGGGTGCTGTCCGGGTCCACCCAGTCCGCTCCGGTCGGGGTGTAGGTCTTCCTGATCCACTCGCGCGGGACCGCGTTGTCGTCCCCGTCGCCGGAGCAGGCGGTGAGCAGGGGCGCGGCCAGCAGGGCCGCCACCGCTGCGCGGACGAGTCGGGCGCTGTTCATCGGGCCTCCAGCCGGCTGTGCGTCGATACGATCTGGCCGTTCTGCGGATACGTGTGCCAGGTGCGCCAGGCGAGTCCGGTGCCGTACGGTCCCCCGGCCGGCTCGACGACCACGGCCGTGACCGCCTCCGGCGAGCCGGGGAAGACCCCGCACAGGCTGTGCTCGGCGTCGGTGGCCCGGCCGAGGACCTGCGCCACCTCGGCGCTGAACTCCTCGGGGGCCAGCCGGCGGGTGGTGGCGCCGAATTCGTAGACCCAGCCCGGCAGGTGCTGGGTGCAGGTCTCGGGCAGCCCCTTCACCGCGCCCCGCAGACAGGCCACCGTCTCCCGCACGGGCCCGGCGAACACCTGGTGCGAGGCCCCGAGCAGCCGCAACCGCACATCCAGCCCGCGGAGCGACACCACACGTTCTGCCAGCGCCGGACGCTCCGTCAGGCTCAGCGAGAAGCAGAGTTGATCCGCGTCCGTGTCCAGATAGGGGGCGTCCAGAGAAACGGCGTACACACGGCCCCCCGGTCGTTTCCTGCCATGATCGGCGCTCGAGTATGGCACAGGCGTTCGCGGGACTGGAGGGGCGGGGGAGGGAGGGGAGGCGCGGGGACACCGGGCAGGGCCGGCCCTCCCGGACACGGCCGCGGGATCGGTGAGCGCCGGTGTCACGGCGCCGCGGTGTCGCCCTGCCGCGCGCACCCCCGCCGGTCCTGTCCCTGGTCAGGCGGCCCGGTCCTCCTCCTGCTCCGGCAGCAGCGCCAGTACCGCGACGACCGCCCGGTGGTCCGTACCCGGCACGGTGCGCTCGCCGACGGAGACCCCCGCCAGGCCGGAACCGTGCAGGACGTGGTCCAGCTGGATCAGAGGGGGGACGAGGGCGTGGCCGACGGGCCAGGTGGGGGCCCATCCGCGGCCGAGTTCGGCATGGGTGTCCGTGAGGCCGGCCGCGAGCAGCTCCCGCATCGGGGTGTGGTCGAGGGAGGCGTTGAAGTCGCCCAGGAACACGGTGTCCGGGCCGCTGCGCCGGGCCAGGGAGGTGAGGGCGGTCATGTCCCGTGTCCAGCGCTCCGGGTCTCCGAGCGGGTAGTAGGTGTGAACGGCCACGAACCGCACCCTGTGCCCGCCGACCGCGACCTCGGCGGTGGTCTGGGGCCAGGCGGTGTCGATACGCGTCGTGCCGCCGTGGGACAGCGGGTGCCGTGAGTAGAGCGAGGAGTCGTACCCGGGGTGGAGTTCCCGGTACGGCATCAGCTTGCCCAGGCCCGCCCCGTCGAGCGCGTCCACCCCTGACGGGGGCATCTGCTCCACGGCCAGCACGTCGATCCGCTCGGTGCGGACCAGCTCCACCAGTGCGCGGGGATCGGCGCCGCCGGCGTTCACGTTGACGGTGGCGACACGCAACCGGGCCGATCCCGTCGGCACGTGCCGGTCCTCGGGTACGAACCGCGGTGCCAGCAGCGCCACGTGGGCGACCACCACGGCCGCGGCGACGGCCACGGCCCACCGGGACCGCAGGGCGGGGACCGCGGCGACCACGCCCAGCACCAGCACACCGAGAACGGTCGTATGGGGGAGGAGCACCACGGGCATCGCGAGCGGTGTTCCCGCGTCGAGTCCCGTCAGCCGGACGACGAGCAGAGCGGCGGGTACGGCGAGCACGACGCCACAGCCCAGCAGCCCCCACACCCGTCCGCGCCGGCCGGGCGTCCGCCGCCGGTCCGAGTCGTGCGGGGCGTCGGTGACCGTGCCCGTCATGCGTCCTCACTCCGGAGTCGTGCCCGGCAAGATCACCGGTTCCCGGTACGGGGACGCCGGCACGGGCGCGCACGGTTCCGGTCGCGGACGGCTGCCCGGCCCCTCCGTCGGAGGCATCCCACCGCTGCCCGGCGACGCGGGCGCCTCCCGCCGCCACTTGTCCCGGAGCATTCCTCTGACTAAGGTCAGAGAAATGGAGAAGGGGCAGGTGGAGCAGGTACGGCGCTTCAACCGGGCGGTCGCCGGACGGGTGGGAGTGCTGCACGACCGCTACCTGGGCGGCACGCGCCCCTACGGTCAGGCACGGCTGCTCTGGGAGATCGGCGACGGGGACACGCACGACGTCCGCGGCGTGCGGGACCGGCTCGACCTCGACTCCGGCTACGTGAGCCGGCTGCTGCGGGCGCTCGAGCACGACGGCCTCGTCACGGTCGAGCCCCACCCCCGTGACCGACGGGTGCGCACCGTACGCCTGACCGAGACGGGCCGGCGGGAGCGTGCCCTCCTCGACGCCCGCAGCGACGCCCTCGCCGCCTCGCTGCTCGCTCCCCTCGACGCCCGGCAGCGGGATCGGCTGACGTCGGCCATGGCCGAGGTCGAGCGGCTGCTGACCGCCTCGGTGGTCTCCCTGGCGGTGCTCGACCCCGCCCACCCCGACGCCGCGCACTGCCTGCGCTCCTACGCCGCCGAACTGCGCGAGCTCCTCGAGGGCGGCTTCGACCCCGCGAACAGCCTGCTGCCCGACCCCGGTGAACTGCGTGCGCCGCGCGGCCTGTTCCTCGTCGCCCGGCTGCACGGCGAGCCGGTGGGCTGCGGCGGGCTCAAGCTGCCGGCCGGCGCCCCCGCGGAGATCAAACGGCTCTGGGTCTCCCCACGGGTACGAGGCCTCGGCCTGGCCCGGCGCCTCCTGGCCGAACTCGAGGAACGCGCCGCCCGCCACGGCGGCGAGCTGGTGCGGCTCGACACCAACGAAGCCCTGGAGGCCGCCACACGCCTCTACCGCAGCAGCGGGTACACCGAAGTCCCCGCCTTCAACGACGAGCCCTACGCCCACCACTGGTTCGAGAAACGACTGCCCCCGAAAGCACAGTAGGAGCGAGGGGCACTCCTCGACCTCGTATCGTTTCCGTGCGATCGTGATCGGGAAAGCGGCTCGAACGGTCATTCAGGGGGCGTGCGCGCTTGCGGCGTGCGCCATCCGTGCTTCACTGTCACCCGTTCACCCGGCGGAGCAGTTTCCCCTCTTTCCAGGAACCGCGCATAACGCGATGCCGTCACCGTTGACACCGCCCTGAAAATGTCAACGGAAGGCTGTCTGCACTGGTGCTGAACAAACTGCTGGGCCCCAGAAGAATGAAGCCCTGGGGGGTGGCCACCCTCAGTGCCGTTTCCGTCGGACTCCCCACTGTCCCGGCCTTCGCCGCGAACAGCCTGGGCGTCTACTACATCGTCACCTGCGTGCTCTGCGCCTTCACGGCTTCCTTCTTCACCCTGAACACCAGCCAGAAGAAGATCGAAGCCGACAGGTCGGTCGTTCTCGAAGCCGCTCTCGAGCCGATTTCGCGCCTCGTGGGAGAAATGCTCGTCGACCCTGCGGGATTCGAGGAGAAGCGGGAGAAGGCCCTGAAGCGGCTCGTCGAAACCGCAGGCCAGCTGGCTCATGCCGACGCGGCGAGCGGTCTTTACTGGCTGGCTGAGAACAATGACGAACTCCACCTGGAATCCGCCAACGATCAGGCGACTCAGCGACACTTCCAGGAAAAGTTCACACAGAGTACCGAAAAGGGAGGCTTCCTCGTGGGGGTCGCTCTTTCCACCCTCGGACGCCCGGTCTCGGACATCCGCGACGATTCCGACCGTGAGCGCGTCTACATGGCCGAGGACTGCCGCAGCGCCCTCTTCGTCCCCGTGCGGGCCGGCGCGACGAAACGGGGTCTCCTCATGATCCAGGCGCTCAAGCCGGGGCACATCCCCGCGAACTTCCGGGAGGACAAGCGCCTCAAGTCGGTCGTGAACCTGATCGGTGTCGTCAGGGAGCTGAGGAATCCCTCTCCTGTCACGGGGGCCAATGTTCCCAGCCAGAACAAGCCTCCGGCGGACGACCCCGAAGGCGCCCCCTCATGACACAGTGCGAACACGGTCAGTTTGCGGATATGCGCACACGGTTACACCTTCCTTGTGTAGAACGGGTACGCGCAGCATTCCGACCTACTCGGGGGCCAGCATGAGTCACAGCAAGCACACACTCACCGTGACCCACAAGGACGCGGACACCGCCAACCAGTGGGTCAACGGGCAGCTGAGCAGTGCGGACTACTTCGCCGAGGCACGCAAGGAAGCAGCCTCGCGCGGCATCGCGGGACGTCTGCTGTGCGCGGTGCGGGAAGCGTGCGCGCGCCTCGTCCGGCACTCGTGAGAACCCGCGGGTGAGGCCGGACCCCGCCGCCACCGGGACGGGCCTCGACACCACTCCGCGACGTCCGATCATCGAGGGGGGCCCGGCACATGTGCCGGGCCCCCCTCACCCCCGGGTCGCGCTTGTCAACGCGAGGACGTGGGGCGGCGCGGGGGCGGCACCGCCCGCAGCAGCTCCCACAGCGGACGCGAGCCCGACGCCCACGGACGAACCCGCCGGTCCCCTCGAGCCGGGCCGCGAAGTCGTTCGTGTACTGCACGTGTGCCGAGATCTCCTCCGGCGTCCACCGCTCCATCGGCACGTCGTCGACCGGGGCCGGGGCGCCGCGGTAGTGCTTCGGCAGCAGGTACTCGGCCGTCGTGTCCCTCCTCGGTGCCGGTGCGGCCGTTGTGGTCGCGTTCACCCCGGGGACGGAGCAGGCCGCGGCTTCTCGACATCGCCGTCCGGTTTTCCTTCGGGAATCACGCGGACGAGCCCGGCCGGCCGGGCACGGGGCGGGCACGTCCCCTGACCACACCGGAATGGCCGAGCGGGACGGTCGGCCATTCCGGTGCACCGACGTGCCCGAGGGAGAGCGCGATCGTTGTCCGAAGCATGATGTCTACGCGAATCCTCCTTGCCTCCACCGCCCTCGTCCTCGGCTCCCTGGTCGTCGCCGCTCCTGCTCACGCGGTCCAGGCAGCCGATCCGGAACCGTCCACCAGCACGTCCAGCACGTCCTCCAGCCAGCCGAGCCAGGGCGAACAGGCCCTCAAGCCGGTGCGCGACCTCCTCGCTCCGGTCGCCGGCCTTCTGTCCTTGTAGCAGGGACCGCGCCAGGTGTCCTTGCGGTGACGAGTGCCGTGGACGGCCGGACCGGCCGTCCACGGCACTCGTCGAGCAACCCCTTGTGAGGCGGCCCGGGAGAAGCCGGGTGACGGCGGCGGGTGTGTCACGGGAGCACGGCATCGAGCACGAGCCCGGACCGGCCTCCGGCACGGACGGGCGAGGACTCCTGCGGGCGCGCGGCCGCCTGAACCGGGGAGTCGTCGGCGGCGGGCAGGGAGGCGCAAGCAATTGACCTCACGCGACTTCGGGCCGCCGGTCTTCCGCTCCGGGGGAGGAGGCAAGATCGTCCCATGACACGCAGAGCGCTGGGCATGGGACCGACCACGAGCGAGTCGGCCGCGGAGACGACAGGGGAGAGGCTGCTGCCCGTGGAGCGGCTGCTCGGTTCGCCGGGAGCCAGGGCGGCGACCGAGGGTGGACAACGGGCGCCGGAAGGCGGACGGCAGCCCGGTCGGCGAATCCTGCGCCTCGCGCCCGAGGAGGCGGAGGGCACCCCGGACACGGCTGTGTGAGAGCCGCGGCGTCCGTCCGGGAGCGTGGGGGACGGCAGTGGGGTCGGCGGGCAGCGGGCACGGCAGTGTGCGGGGAGCGTCGCGTGCTGGTGGCAGACCGTGTCAGGCATGGAGGCGCCGGATCGAAGGAGGCCGACGATGCATGCGTCGCACCCTTCGCTCTCGCGTGACTGAGCGCGAGACGACCAGGCTCGTCGCCTGGAACCGAGAAATCCGCCGAGTGCACGGCAGACTGCGGGAAGCGCTGTCCGTGACCCGCGCTTCCCTTGCCGACGGCACCCCCGGTGAGGCGGCCACCCGTGAACTGCTGCTGTACTGCCATGGCTTCTGCACGGCTCTCGACGGCCACCACCAGGGCGAAGACCGCACCCTGTTCCCGGCCGTCGAAGCCGCTCACCCGGAGCTGCGCCCGGTGCTGCGCTCGCTCGAGCAGGACCACTCGATGATCGCCCACCTGCTGGGCGGCCTGCGCGATGCTGCCGACCGGGCCGCAGCGCCCGAGGAGCTTGACCAGCACCTCGAAGGCATCGCCGCGATCATGGAGAACCACTTCCGTTACGAGGAGCGGCAACTGCTCACCGTGCTCGAAACCCTCGAACTGGCAGCCGCGCCGGAAGAGGCGCTGGGCCCGCTGTGACCCTCGACCGGACAGCGGGTCTGAGTAGTTGCGGTACAGGATGTAGCGCTGAGATTGATCATGGTCGCCACCACAGTGGCCAGCCCGGGTGGGGGCTTCCGGGAAAGATCGTTGAGCGGGTGCGGGGGCTGCATGCGGTCCGGCTGTGCCGGTGGAATTTCTGACTGATGAGCAAGCCGCTACCTACGGGACGTTCGGTGAGGTGCCCACGCGCCCGGAGCTGGAGCGGTTCTTCTTCCTGAACGACGACGACCGCGACCTGATCGCGCTGCGGCGGTCGGACGGGCATCGTCTGGGAATGGCGTTGCAGATCTGCACCGTCCGCTACATCGGCACGTTCCTGGGCGACGATCCCCTCGCGGTGCCGCGTACGGCCGTGGCCGTCGCGGTCGCGACCGTCGAGGCCCTGGTGCCCGAGGACGACGGCTCGGCCGAGGCAGCGATGCGCGAGAAGCTGGCCCTGCGCTACAACACCGTGCGCCCGTTCCTGGCGCTGCTGGGCGAGTCGGACGCGCTGAGCGCGGCCCAGGGCGGCAAGCGCATCTTGAAGGCGGTGCGACGGCTGCCGGCGCTGTCGCGGCGGCGGGGCAAGGAGCGGCCTGAAGCTTCCCCTTGATCGTGGACACCTGGAGACTGGGATCTTGAGGTTCCAGAGGAAGTAGCACCAGGTGGGAAGCAAGTACACAAAGCGGTACACCGAGGAGTTCAAGCGGGACGCGATCGCGCTCGTCGACTCCTCGGGCAAGACGGTCACCGCCGTCGCCCGGGAACTCGGCATCAGCTCGGAGTCCCTGCGCGGCTGGTACCGCAAGGCCAAGGCCGACCGGGGCGAGGGCGAGTCCGGTGAGCTGACCAGTGCCGAGCGCGAGGAGCTCAAGCGGCTGCGCAAGGAGGTCCGCGAACAGCAGCAGACGATCGAGATCCTGAAAAAAGCGACGGCCTTCTTCGTGAAGGAGAACGACCGGTGAGCGAGCTGTACCGGTTGATCCATGCGGAGAAGGCGACGTACCCGATCGTCCTGCTGTGCCGGGTGCTGAAAGTCGCCCGCTCCTCCTACTACGCATGGTGCGAGGGCGAGGCGGCCCGCCGTGCCCGGCAAGCCGCCGACGATGCGCTCGCGCACGAGATCACCGTGGTGCACATCGCCTCCCGCCACACCTACGGTGTCCCGCGCATCCACGCCGAACTACGCCGCCTGGGACGGCAGGTGAACCGCAAGCGCATCGCCCGTGTGATGCGTGAGCGCGACACCCGTGGTGTCACCCGGCGCAGACGGCGTTCGCTGACCCGGCCCGACAAGAAGGCGACGCCGGCCCCGGACCTGATCGGCCGCGACTTCCACGCCGAGCGGCCCGGCATCAAGCTGGTCGGCGACATCACCTACCTGCCCACCGCCGAAGGCTGGCTCTACCTCGCCTGCTGGCTGGACCTGGCCACCCGCGAGGTCGTCGGCTACGCCATGGCCGACCACCACCGCGCCGAGCTCGTCGTCGACGCTCTCAACATGGCCCACGGCCGCGGCGGCCTGGAGCCGGGCTGCGTGGTCCACAGCGATCGCGGCAGCGAATACACATCGGCCCAATTCCGCGACCCAATACGTGAGTCGGGACTGCGAGGCAGCTGCGGGCGGACCGGATCGTGCTTCGACAACGCCGCCGCGGAGAGTTTCTGGGCCCTACTCAAAGAGGAGATCGGCACCCGCACCTGGCCCGACCGGGCCACTGCCCGAGCCGAGGTCTTCTCCTTCATCGAGACCTTCTACAACCGCCGCCGCCTGCGCAAGCACCGGACTTTCGGCTATCTCACCCCGGCCGAGACCAGGCAGCGGCAGCAGCACACCCTCGCGGCATAACGATCACGTGTCCGGAATCACGGGGAAACTTCAACCGCCACCCTGCTCCTGGAACAGGGCGTCGACCTCGTCGTGATCAAGGAACTTCTCGGCCACGCCCACATCGGCGTCACCGCCGGCGTCTACGCCCACGTACGACTCCGCCTCCAACGCCAAGCCATCGACGCACTGGGCGACGTACTGGCTGAGGGCGACGACTCCGAGGAGCCGCCGCCCTCAGCGGTAGCCGTCCGCTGACGTTGCCGTCAGTGTTGCCGTCAGGCGCCTCGTGAGGAGCCGTCGGAGTTGGAGGAGTTACGAGCCGCATCGATCTCGTTGCGAAGCTCCTCCAGCTCCTCTTCATTTGGAACGAAGGGCGCAGAGCAGGTTTTCAGCACCTCAATCTTCTGGCTAGCTCCCCACTCATCCCATGCCTCCAATGACGAGGCATACCGAGCGATAATACCCCTCTCGTATTGTCTCGTGGACCACCGCCGCCAGGACTCCCAGCGCGCCACCCGACGCGAATCCCCGATTCGCCCACTTTCCGTAATGATGGAATCGACGATTCGGCGATGCGCTGCCGCAAGCCTGGGGCTACCGAAATACGGCTCTGGAGGTTCCTCATCCTCGAACTTCAAGCGCACCAGCGCTGAAGCCAGAGTCTCCAACTCCTCAAGAGTTAGCTCTACTTGCACAAACTTCTCCTAGCCAAACAGGTTCGGGCCAGCGTACAATATGTCGGATCGGTCAAATCGCAGGGACCCCTGATGTATCAACTCGTTAGGCTGCTCCCCCACCCGGAGAGAGACACCTTGCCGCCTACGGATCGCGATCATGAAGCCACCCTTACCCGCATAAGCGGGGTTACCGGCGAAGAGAACGTTGTGGATCTCGCTTGGCGACACCATTTCCTGTGTTACGTACGCGCGCCCCTTTGAATCCGCTCGAATCGTTCCAGAACCGAGAATCCCCTCGTACCCCTTCTGGTCCGAGTAATGGAAGATCACGTCATCGTCGAGATTCTCCATGAGGTCATCGACGGACCCAACGGTCGGACAGCCTCCGGAATTGTGAACGAGTACCGGAGTCTGCCCAGCCAGCACATAGTACGTGTGCAGGTCTTCGACTGTGAGGTTGTACGTCCGGGCGTGTTTGGTGTATGCCCGGTTGCTGATGATGCGGACGGTGGTGCCGTCGGGGGTTCTGAGGGTCATGCCGGCGGCGAGGTTGCGGGCTTCGACCCAGGCGCCGATCTCGGGAACCCAGAAGGGGTGTTCGTGTGTAGCGGTGAGTTTCTCGGGTCCGTCGGGTGTTTCGATGGTCAGTTCGTTGAAGTGCTTGTCGTCTTCGGTGACGATCAGGCGGGTGACCTTCCGGAGGCGGGTCTCCCCTGTCTCCGGGTCGGTGGCCACAACCTCGTCGCCGACCTTGATCTTCTCGATTTCCTTGGTCTTGCCATCGGCCATGAGGACTTGAGTGCCGGCAAGGAAGCACTTGCATCCCGAGGCATACTTCTTGAGCCATTCTTCGACGGCCTCTTTACCCTTTTTCGCAACCGAATCGGGTACCAGCTTCAAGGCCTTAAGGAAGGGGGCATCCGAGGCGATGCCAAGGTAGTCCCAGCCGTTTGCCTCTCCGTTGACCACCTTTTTCCATGACTCGACGTCAGGGACGACGAGGGAGGCAACGAAGTTGAGTGTTTTCTTCTGGGCCGCCACGTTGTACGGCTTGATGACGGTCGTTGTGCCGAGCGTCGGATGATAGTGGCCGGTTCGGGTGACGCTGTGGAGGTCGCCCTCCACGTCATAGGTGTAAGTGGTGGTTTCGCGACGGTAAGACCAGCCTCCGTCGGGATCTGTGACCATCCAGTCCCGGTAGGTGGTGTTGTTGCCGTCCTGGCAGCCCCTGTAGCAATTACTGACGGGCTTCAGGCCGTCGGGATCGCTGGTACTGATGGGGCTGTTCTTGGCGTAGGAGTAGCCGTTCATCTGCAACGGGTCGGTGATGTCCAGCAGGGGATCTGCGCTGATGAAGCGGCCGTTGGCCTGGTCGTACTCGCGTGCGCCGATGTGCGTCAGTGCGGTGGCGGTGTCGTCGATGCCGACGCCCAGGTAGCTGCGCTTGTCCGGCCAGGAGGTGGGTTTGGGGCCGCGGGCTTCGCCGAAGGGTTTGAAGGCCCGCCTGGTGACCGGCTGGCTGGCGGCCATCTGGATGGTGGTGTTGGCGGTGCCCAGATGGTCGGCGAGCTGGATGTTGAGGGTGTGGCCGGTGCTGGTGCCGTTTGAGGTGCGGACGACTGTGGGGGCGCCGGGGTGGGGGTAGTTGCGGGTCGCCTTGATGATCTTTCCGGTGGCGTCGGTGGTGAGTTCGCCGCCGGGGAGGTAAAGGGTGGAGCCTTCGCTGGAGTTCTCCAGGAGGCGTTGGCCGCCGGTGTCGTAGGTGTAATTGACGGTGGTGGCGCCGGTGGTCACGGTGGCCGGCTTGTTCTCGGTGTTCCAGGTGAAACTCTGGGTGTCGTCGGGGAGGTCGCGTTTGGTGGTGTTGCCGGCCGGGTCGTAGGTGTAGGCGCTGCCGGAGCCGGTGGGGGTGGTGGAGACCCAGGCCAGGGTGTGGGGCTGGGTGGTGACCGGTTCGGTGGCGCCGTTTCCGGCGGTGGTGCCGTAGCCGGAGTGATAGGTGATGTTTTTGGTGGGGTCGGTGACGTTGTGCTCGGTGAGGGTGGAGCGGTTGCCGATCCAGTCGTAGGTGAATGCCTGGCGGTAGGCGGTGGCGGAGGTCGCCACGGTGCCGGCGGCCGGGGCGGCTGCGGCGAGGGTGCTGGTCAGCGAGGCGTCCGGGCTGGAGGTGTCGCTGGCCGCGTTCGGGGCGTCCGCGACGGGGCCGGAGGAGGTGGCGTAGTCGGTGCGGTAGCCGAAGGCGGCACCATTGGCGGTCTTGCAGCCGTTGCCTGTGCCGGTGGGGGCGATGGTGGAGGTCCAGGCGTGGACGAGTTCACCAAGGGCGTCGTAGGTGTAGCACTGCGTGTCCCAGGTGGAGCCTGAGGCTTCGCTCAGCTTGCGGGAGTTCGATGTGATGGTGCCGGAGGCGTCGTAGGAGTAGTAGCTGTCGGTGATGCGGTGGGGTGAGGCGGTCTCGCGGTCGGCGACGGTGCGCTGGAGGCGTCCTGTGCGCGGATCGGTGAAGTTGGTGGTCCACACGCGGTAGGGCTGGGAGCCGGAGACGGTGCGGAGGGCTTCGCCGAACGGGGAGTAGGTGACGTCGGCGGTGTACCAGCTGGAGCCGGACGTGGACTCGGGCAGGCCGTCCTCGTTGTAGCGGGTGACCACCTTCTCGGAGGAGATGCCGCCCTTTGACGGGTAGGTCACCGAGAGGAGCTTGCCGGTCGGCGTGTAGCCGTAGGTGTAGCTGTAGGTACCGGAGAGCCCAGTGGTCTTGGTGCCGGCGGGGATGGTGATGTCCTGCCCGGTGGGCTGGTAGTCGGTGGTGTAGCCGGTGATCTTGGTGACGTAGTCGCCGTCCGCCGTGTGGCGGGTCGAGGCGACCGGCAGGCCGAGGGCGCCGACGGCGTCGAAGGTGAAGGACTTGATCGGGCCGGCGGTGGCTGACCCCTCGCGGACGGCCGTCACTCGTCCGAGCACGTCGTAGGTCGTGTGCAGGGTCTTGCCGTTGGCGTCGACGGTGGTGAGGGGGCGGTCGGCGCCGTCGTACGCGGTCGTCTTGGTGGTGCCGGTGTCCGGGTCGGTGGCCTCGACTATGCGGCTGCGTACGTCGTACTTGTACGTCCATTTGTTGCCGGCCGGGTCGATGATTTCCGAGCGGTTGCCGCGGACGTCGTAGGTGTAGCGGGTCGATCGGGTGGTGGACTGGCCAGCATCGGTGTACTGCTCGATCTCGGTGACCCGGCCGAGGGCGTCGGTGGTGGTCCACGTTGCCGGAGTGGTGTTGCCCGGGGGGTTCACGTGCACCGTGTTCGGCCCGTACGACGTGAAGGTCTCGTGCTGGAAGTCCCCGTCGTGGTAGGTCGCCTGGCGGACGGTGCGGCCCATGCCGTCGTACTGGGTTTTTACGTAGCTGGGAATGAGTGTCGTGGACTTGGGGGCGAACAGTGCTGTGGCCGGTTGGCCTGCGGCGAGGTAGCCGCTGGTGACGATGCTGGGCCGGCCGTGGTCGTCGTAGGAGGTGTCGGTGATGATGCGGCCGGGGCCGTGGGCCTCGTTCTGGGTCTGGACCGGGCGGAGCAGGCCGTCGTAGATGGTGACCGATGAGGCGTAGCTGCCATCGTCCTTGATCGTTTTGGTGGTGACGGCAGCGGGGCTGGTCTTGGAGGGGGTGGCGGTGGCCTGCTGGTAGCTGATCTGGACGTCGGGGGTCTGGGTGCCGCTGGAACGGATGGGTGACCAGCCCTTGACCAGGCGGCCGAGATCGTCGTACTCGTACCGGGTCACGCGGCCGTTGGGGTCGGTGACGGTGAGGGGGAGGGAGCGGCCGGGGTCGAACGTGGTCGTGGTGGCGTGCCCGAGGGCGTTGAGGGTCTTGAGGCCGGTGAGCGGGCCTCCGGTGTCAGCTGGCGTGTAGACGTTCTCGGTGGTGCCCTGATCCGGCCTGGTGACCTTGCGGATACGGCCGAGCGGATCGTATGTGGTGGTGGTGATGACGCTGTGGGCGTCGCCTGCGCCGTTGGATTCGGCGACGGTGGTGGGCAGGCCCTTGAGCGGTGTGGCGGCGTGGGCGAGGGTGTCGTAGCTGGTGCGGACCGATTTCAGCAGGTGCGTGGCGTAGTTCGCGCCGACGTATCGGGCGCAGGGCACGGCGATCGTCCGGCTTAGGGAGATCAGGCCGATCAGGTGCGCGTCGGTGTTGTGGACGTAGGTGTTGCGGGTGCACTCCTGCTCGGAGAGCGTTTCGCCGCTGCCGTCGGGTTTGACGACGAAGCTCTCGACCTCGGTGGGCAGGCCGTAGGTGTCGTCGACGGTGGTGAGGGTGCGCTTGGACTGCCATCCGTCGTCGAGGGACTGGATGTCGTCGGTGCGCTTGATGCCGACGCGGTGGGCGAGGAGCGGTTCCATGGCCGAGCCGTCCTCTGCCTCCCGGGCGCGGGAGGCGGTCTGCTTGGACCAGGGGAAGTTCAGGGTGCGCTCGAGGAGTTGCTTGTTGGAGTCCTTGTAGGTGAGGATCTCGGCGGCCAGGCCCGCGTACTGGCGGGCGTCGTCGCTGACCAGGGTGTGGGTGCCGGTGGTGTCCTTGACTTCGCCGCCGGTGCCGAGGAAGTAGCGCGTCTCGGTGTACGACTGTGCCTGCGGGTCGTCGTTGCCGGTCTTGCTGGAGGTGGTCTTGCTGCCCTTGGTCACGGAGACCTGACGGTATCCCTGCCAGTCGCTGTATGTGCGCAGGGCGGGTCGCTGGAACTCGTCGTCGGACTTGGCCCAGGCCGGGCCGGTGTACTTGTATGTGGTGACGATCGGTACGCCGTGGTTGGTGACCTTGTCGGTCTCCACGACGGAGGCGACGACGTACTTGTTGAACCACTGCTTGGGCGGGGTCCGCTCGTCGCCGTCGGGGGACCAGCGGACCGGGAAGCAGGTTCCGTTCGCCTTCTCCTTGTCCTCGGACGGCGGGGTGGCGCAGCCGCCGGTGTACTCGACCTCGATGTCGGCGCCGGCCTCGGTGGCGACGGCGCCGATACGGGGGCGGGTGAAGGCGGGACGCTGGTCCTTGGGGCCGGTGCGGACGAGGTTGGGGAGCTGGCGGTCACGCAGGCGGGACTGGAGCGGAGAGGAGGAGCCGACGCGGTACTCGGCGAAGCTCACGCCGTCCTTGGACTGGATGGTGCCGACTGTGTCGCCGGGGCCGTATCCGGTGCGGGTGATCGAGTTGAGCCAGAGGCCCGGGGAGGTGTCGTACCAGTCGTCGGGAAACGACTGGTGGAGGGCGTAGACGTCGACCTTGCCCAGGCCGGTTACGCCGGGGCGGGCCCCGAGGGTGGTGATGGTGTCCAGGCGCATCTGCGTCCAGAAGGACGGGAAGCCGGGGCAGAGCTTGGACGTCGATTTGCAGTTGAGGTTGCCGGGGGTGTCCCACCAGGGGCGGTAGGCGCCGGGGTCGTCGGTCTTGGCGAAGTTCTCCGCGTCACAGGCGGTGGCGGACTTCAGGCAGCGCTGCTTGACGCCGAAGCTGACCTGCGCGGAAGGCTTGGACAGGTCGCCCGAGCGCATTCCGTAGTCGATGCCGGTGGGGTAGGCGAAGCGCTCGTAGGCTTCCGGGGTCTTGCGCTTGTCCCGGACGGCGTAGTAGTTCGTCTCCTGCTTCCAGTTGACGACCATCACGTTGCCGTGGACGTCGGTGACCTTGTCCAGGCCCCAGCGCCAGGCCTGCTGCTTGCCCGCGCCGCAGCGGGAGTCGGCGA
The DNA here is from genome assembly GCF_055633275.1 of Streptomyces sp. 12E. NCBI lineage: Bacteria > Bacillati > Actinomycetota > Actinomycetes > Kitasatosporales > Streptomycetaceae > Streptomyces > Streptomyces sp. 12E. The sequence continues at coordinate 55,025 of NZ_JBVNCJ010000003.1, forward strand.
AGGCGGTCGCATGGCAGGGCTCGCCGGGATGGTTGCCGAAGACGGGAACCGTGGAGACCGAGTCGGTGTTGGCGTGGCCGCCGCCGACCTCGTGACGGCCGAAGGTGTAGACGGTTCCGTCGGTGGTGGTCACCTCCCAGTACTCGCCGTCGTTGTCGCCGTTTGTCGCACCGGTCTTGAGCGTGACCCGGGTACCGTCGTCGGACGCGAGACGGTAGGTGTCGGTGGTGCCGACGCGGACCAGCTCGGTGGTCCGGCCGGCGAGGGACATCACCGCATTGTGCGAGACCCAGCACAAATCGGAGGTCTTGTTGGTCTTGGCCGTGTTGTTCGGAGTGCCGGCATCGAGGGTCTTCCGGTCGTCCTTGCAGCTGCGGTAGCGGCGCTCGATGTGGCCGGGGTCGTAGTCCCAGCCCTCGCCGATCCACGAGGCCTGAGGGGAGGAGACGGCGGTGCGGCCGTCCACGGATTGCGAGTTGTAGGTGAGCGCGATCGTCGGAGTGGGGCCGGCCGGAGGCGCTGGAACGGTCAGCGGGTAGGACCAGACGAAGGCGCCGGAGCTGCCGGCGTGTGACCAGGAGCCGGTCGAGGCAAGCGGGGTCGCCTTGAAGGAGCCGCCGGGACCGGCTCCGGAATCGACCGCGCCGATCACGGTCGAGTCGCCGCTGCCTTCCGCCTCCAGCAGGCGGGAGCCCGCCGACTGGACGGAGAGGCCTTCGGACGCCGTGGCAACGGTGTCGTCGGCGGCCGGGTTGATGGTCGCGGAGACCGTGTTGGCGTCCGGGTCGTTGACCGTCTCCAGCTCCGTGTATGCCTGGCACTCCTCGGCGTCGGGGGTGGTCAGGTAGCACGCGGGGAACTGAACCAGACGCAGGCGGGAGCCCCAGTCGGCGCCGTAGAGGTTTTCGAAGGTGCCGTAGTCCAGCGAGAGCGAGACCGGCACCGCGCCCGTGTCCGGCGGGTCGACGCGGATGACCGCACCGTCCACGCCCTGAGTGGTGACCTTGGCGCGGGCGTCCACGCTCACGCCCCATGTACCGGTGGGGGCGGGCTGCCCCTCGGCCGGGGCGAGCGTGACCGGGACCTGGTCCGCCGACTGGGACTCAACAGCTGCGGACGAGCTTCGTGCGGCACTGGACGGAAACGTGACCGTTGTGCTGGATGGGGGAAGCGGAGTGTCGGTGCCGGACGGTGCCGCCTCCCTGCCCGGCGGGGCATCGATCTTCAAGCTCTCGACGCCCTCGTTGACCGGGGCGCCGTCGGCAGGGACGACTTTGTCGAGCGACTCGAGGATCAGGGTCTCGCGCCCAGGTTCGTCGACCAGCGGAACTGGCGGCACGGCCATCGCCGCTGTGGGCAGCAGACCAGTGAGCACGGTGGCACCGGCTGCGGCGACAACGGCTCTGCGTACGCGCAGGCTTCGGGAAAGGCGGGTTCGACCGAACACGGAGGGTCCCCCCGGACCACTTGGAGCGGGGCCGGAAACGGACCTCGCGCAGGACGAAACGGATCGGGCGAATTCTGTGAGAGCGATGTGAAGAAACGCTAGAGGTTCAGACCACTAGTGATCATTATCACGCCACGCAACGAAATAATTACTCACGGATGACATTGATCGGGTGACACTCTTTCAAGGAGTAATACATTCCGACGTAGGTCCGATTTCACCTGATGGCGTCTGATGTTGCCTCAAATACCCTGAGTAAAAGGGAGTTCGTGCCGATATGGGACCCTCTCTCGGCGTGGTGGACACCCACCAGCCTCAGCAGGGCGGCACCCGGACAAACAGAGATCACCCGGCCCGCGTTCCCGGCGCGAGAATCCACAGGGTGACGACACGCGGCTCATGAGTCATCATCAGCTCGCCCTGCCATGCCCGCGCCCCCGTACGGAACGGTCCGCTTCGCCATGGCCGGCCACATCGTTCCGGAGGAGCCCGCACGCGTCGATCCGTGTGCCGGGCATGGGGAAAGGGACCTCTTCACGATGCCAACCACTCAGCCTCGCAGGCCCGGACGCCGCACCCTGGCGTTCGCCCTCGCCACGGCGGTCGCAGCGACCGGCATCGCTTATGCCGGGTACACCCGCTCTGACGACGGACAACAGCAGACCGAGCCCCAGCGGGCGAAGGCGGTCACCGAGAGCACCGCCTTCGTCCAGGCCGCCCGCACGGGCAAGCAGGTCGAGATCACTGCGGACCGCACCGAGCGCTCCACCACCTGGGCCCGTCCCGATGGCCAGCTCGCCAAGCGGTTCCACGCCTCACCGGTCCGGGTCCGCAAGGACGGCCAATGGCGCGCGATCGACACGGATCTGCGGCGCAGCGAGGCTGGCTGGGAGACCACAGCCACCAGCGCCCGGATAGTGTTCACCGCAGGGTCGGGCAAGCAGAACCCGCAGCGGGCCTCCCGAGCCGGGGGCCAGCGCGTGTCACTGGTAAAAAATGCCCCGGCCGCGGCCGGAGCAAGCGACCTCGTCACGCTCTATGTGGGCGATGCCGGTGAGTACGCCATCCAGCTCACCTGGCCAGGACCGGTTCCCGCCCCCATCATCGACGGCTCACGCGCCCTGTACCCGGAGATCTTCCCCGGCGCCGACCTGGTCCTCACGGCGGACAACGACGGCTTCGCCCAGCTCCTCGTCCTGAAGAACCGGGCGGCCGCGGCCAACCCGCTGGTGCAGCAACTCTCCTACGGCATCACCTCCGAAGACCTGACCTTCCGCCTCGATCCGCTGTCCGGCGTCCTCACCGCCGAGACCTTCTACGGCAACGAAGTGGCCAGCTCCGGCACCCCGCTGATGTGGGACTCCACCGGCCAGCCCGCCATCACCGACGGACAGGTCGGAGCCACTGCCCAGCCGACCGGCTCGGAGAGCCCCGAACCCAGCAACTCGGCGTCCTGGACACCGGAAGCGGTACCGGCCGAGGAGGCGACGAACGACGCCGAGTCGGACGAGCAGACCGACCGGGAATCCGAAGCCGCGAGCCTGCCCACCCCCACCGACGACCCTGAGGTCCCCCCCTCGGAGACCGCCACCCCCACCGCTCCCCCCGAACCCACCCCAAGCCCGTCGCAGAGCGGATCAGCGGCAACCCTCTCGCTCCCGCTGCTCGACGGGCCATCACCGGACTCCCTGGGCAACACCGTGGAGTCCGACCTCTCGGGCGAGAACTGGGTCATCACCCCGGACCTGAACTTCCTCAACGCTCCGGAGACGACCTACCCGGTCTTCATCGACCCGTCCGTCACCAAGCACATGGACAACTGGACGACCGCCTACAGCCGGCACCCCAACGCCACCTTCTACAACGGCAAGGGCTTCAACAAAGGCGGCACCCACGAGGCCCGGGTCGGCTTCGAGTCCGACACCTGGGGCACTTCGCGTTCCTTCTTCAACATGGACTTCGACAAGAACCTCAAGGGCGCGAAGATCAGCAGCGCCAAGCTGCGCCTCCTGGAAACGTACTCCTGGTCCTGCAGCGCCCGCTCGATGAGCGTCCACGTCACCGGAGCGATCAGCAAGAAGACCAACTGGAAGAACGCCCCAAAACTCACCGACGGCAACAAGCTGCAGACCCGCAGCTTCGCGCACGGCTACAAATCCGGCTGCCGCGACGCCTACGAGACCTTCGACGTGAAAAAGGCCGCACAGAACTACGCCGACCTCGGCCGCTCCAAAATCACCTTCGGTCTGCGCGCCCGAGACGAAAAATCCCAGTACTCCTGGAAGAAGTTCCAGGCCAACGGCGACAACGGCCCGGCACTCGAACTCGTCTACAACCGTCGCCCTTCGTCCCCTACCAACCTCGACCTGTCCCCCGACGCCAAGTGCACCACCACCGAGCCGTACGTCCGGATGGGCAAGGGCAGCGTCACCTTCACCGCACGGGGGAAGGACAAGGACAACAACCTCGACTACCTGGACTTCGATCTCTGGCCCACCGGCAAGTGGGGCACCACCGGCGACATACTCGGCTCCACGGGCAAGGTTTCCACCGGCAGTGACGGCGGTGACGCCCTGCGCTCCACACCTGCCTTCTCCACCAGCAAACTGACCAACGGCACCCTCTACTCCTGGCGGGTCCGCGGCATCGACGACAAGGGCGCCACTTCCAGCTACTCGCCGGCCAAGACACCCTGCCGGTTCATCCTGGACACCGCCCCGCCCAAGCGCCCCAAAGTTACCTCCACCGACTTCCCCAACGCAGACGGATCGGAGAACGGCTTCGGAAACGACGCCGAGGACGCCAACTGGTCGAAGCTGAAGTTCGGTACGGCGGGCTCTTTCACCGTCCACGCCGGCTCCACCGACACCGTCCGCTTCGAGTATTCCTTCAACGGTTCCAACTACAACTTCTCCAAGAGCCGTACCGCCGGAACGGCCGTCACCACCCCGACGACCATCACCGGCGCCAAACCCCCGACAGCCGGCCCCAACGTCCTGTACATCCGTGCTGTCGACTCGGCGGGCAACCCCTCCGACCCGGCCCTCTACTTCTTCTACGTCAGCCCGCGTGACGAAGCCGACAGCCCCGGCGACTTCACGGGCGACGGCCTCGCCGACCTCATGGCCGTGACCGCCGGGGGCAATCTCGCTCTCTACCCGTCCCAGGCCACACCCGACCTCGCTCGCCCCAGCGGCGACCTCGACTACTCCATGTCCGGTGCCTACCGCGCCAATCCCGCCAAGGACCCGGGTTCCGAGGACGGTCTTCCACCGTTCGTCGCCGCACCCTCCGGTCACTTCAAGGGTGCCCTGATCACCCACAACGGCGACATCTACGGCGGTGACGGCCTCCAAGACCTCGTCGTCCGCATCGGCGGCAAGCTCTGGGTCTACCCCGGCGACGGCTACGGCGCGGTCAACATCGACCGACGGGTGGAGATCCTCCTGCCGTCCAACGCGCCCAGCCCCGCCTCCCTCACCCAGATCGTTTCGGCCGGCGACGCCACCGGGGACGGCCGCACGGACTTCTTCGCCACCGTGGGCGAGGAGATCTGGGCCTTCACCGGCTACCACGGCGCCACCATCGACAAGGCGATCCGCCTGTCCTCCACCCCCTGGGCCGACCGCGACATCGTCACCGTGGCCGACATCAGCGGCGACGGGGTGACGGACTTGGTCTACCGCACCGACGTCTCGGGCCGGCTCCTCTTCCGCAAGGGCATCAAGGCCGCCGGCGGCGGAACCGACCTCACCTCCCTGGCCTCCGCCGCCAACTCCGCCGACGGGGTTGATGCCGTCTACGGTTCCTCCGGCTGGTCCAGCGCCAACATCCCGCTGCTGATCGGCACCCCCGACGCCAACGGCGACGCCATTCCTGACATCTGGACCGTACGCTCCGACGGAGCCGTACGCTTCTACGCCGGCGGCAAGACCGTCCTGTCCGGATCCGGCACAGAAATCATCGGACAGAACAGTTACTGGAAAACCCGCATCGCCATCGGATGACCTGCCGACCTCAAGCACCCAGGCCCGCTTCCTTGAAAAAGCGGGCCTGGGCGTGCTGAGCCAGGAAGAGATCGAGGCCCGGGTACGAATGAGGGCCGACCGTCAGGCGCTGCTGACGCGGGCGCCCGATCCGCTGCCGATGAGGCTCGTACTGAGCGAAACCGCGCTGCGCCGGTAGACCGGCGGACATGACGTGACGGCCGGGCAGATGGCACGGTAAGGCCGCCGCGGCCCTGCTGGCCGCAGCGGCGGGCGTCCTGCAGGAACACCAGCGCGGTCTGGGTGACGGTCAGCCCGTGCCCGACTTTCAACCGCACCGCGGTTCGACCTGACGCGCCCCGCGGGGGTCGCCGGCCGTGAGGCCGATCCTTTGGAGTGGACACCCTGACAATGGATCTTGATGGTCCAGGGAGGGATGTCCAGATGGGACGCAAATCTCCGTATCCGGAGGAGTTCCGGAAGGACGCGGTAGCGCTCTACCGTGCCGCGGCCGGGAAGCGGACGTACGCGGCGTGGCCGCGGATCTCGGTATCACCGCGGAGTCGCTTCGGATCCGGCGCCCCCGGCGCTGACCCACTGCTGTCTCAACGTCTCGCCGCCACAGCTTGCCACCAAGTCAGGAATGCGATTTAGAGGCTGTTGTCTTTCCGAGTCTGACGACTGCGTTTTCGCTGGTCAGGGATAGGTGCGGCGTCGGTGTGGGAGTGATGGACCATCGTTTCGTCGCTCCCGTGGAGGTTGCGGATGCCGTCGGTTGTCGGACTGCTGGAACAGCACGAGCTTGCCACCCGTCGTCGTGTGGACGGGCTGCGCGAGGAGGCCGACCGCATCCAGGCCGAGCTTGCAACGGCCGAGCAGGAATGGCTGGAGTGGACGATCGCCCGCGAGCGCGTTGGTGCAGTGCTGTCCGCGCCGGGCGGCGATTCAGCCGACGCGGTGGCCGCCGAGCAACCGGGCCGTGCCGGGCTGGAAGCAGGGGTGCAGGCGTCGGCGCTCGTGGCGGCGAAGGCGAAGTCGCAGGTTCCGGTATGGCGCGAAGGGCTGGCCCGGACGGCACTGTCGGCGGACTACCAGCGCATCCTGGCCGCGCTCGCGGATCGGGTCCGTCTCGGCCAGGGCCCGCTGACCTGCCAGGAGATGACCGTCCTGTTCGGCATGGACGTGGTGCCGGCCAAGGTGGAGGCGCTGCGGTCGAAGGCGAAACGCCTGGTCTCGCGGGGCTGGCTGGCCGAGCCGGCACCGGGCCGGTTCACGCTCGCGCGGAGCGTGAGCGGGCCAGACGGCGGGTCATGACCATGGTCATCGACCAGTAGATCATCGCCTTGGCGCTGGTCGTGCGGCGTTCGAAGTCGCGCGCCAGGCGGCGGCTTCGCATCAGGTGGGCGAAGAGCCGCTCGACGATCCACCGCTTGGGCAGCACCGCGAAACCGCGCGTGTCGTCGCTGCGCTTGACGATCGCCAGGACCAGAGCGAGCGCGGCCAGGCAGTGCTCGACGAGGCTGCCGGTGTAACCGCCGTCGGCCCCGACGAGTTCCAGCCGGTGGTGAGCGTCGGCCACCCGCTCGAGCAGCACCTTCGCGGCGGCGCGGTCACCGATGTCCGCTGCGGTGACCATCACACCCAGCAGCAGGCCGAGGATGTCGACGACGACGTGCCGCTTGCGTCCGTTGATCAGCTTCCCGCCGTCGAAGCCGCGGCTGTCGGCACCCACCACGGCGTCCGCCTTGACCGACTGCGAGTCGATCACCCCGGCCGTCGGCTCCGCATCCCGCCCCGCCTCCAGGCGGACTCGGCCGCGCAGCCGGTCGTGGAACTCCCTGACCAGGGCGTTCTCGCGCCATCGGCGGAAGAACGCGTAGACCCGGCCCCACGGCGGGAAGTCGGCCGGCATCGCACGCCACTTGATGCCGTTGTCCACCAGGTAGCGGACGGCGTCCAATATCTGCCGGTGACAGTACGCCTCCGGCTGCCCGCCCCGGCCACGCAGCCAGCCCGGCATCGGCAGCAGCGGCCGGACCACGGCCCACTCCGCGTCCGTCATGTCCGAGGGATACCGCCGAACACGCTCCGGGTGATCGACCGCATTCCCGATCCGGTGGGCGAGGCAATCACACGATGGTGCAGCCGAGTTGAACTCCACCGGCGTGAGCACGTAAAACTGCGGCAACAAGGTCTCCTGGATCTCGGTCGGCTTCGCAACCCCGAGCTACCAAGAGGCCCTGCCTTCATGCCCGCAGTCCGCCGCGATCACCCGATCGAGACTCCCGTTCGACGCCCGCCTCTCAAGACCGGAACGACAACAGCTACTCACCCTGGCTCCCACCCCAGCGAAAGCCGCGAAACTGACCCTCGCCCAGCTGCGAGCTGCTCTCAAGCGCAGCGGCCGCACTCGTTCCTTCGACAGCGAAACCGAGCGCCTGCGGGGCATCTTCCGCTCAAAGTACGCCCGCCAGCTCCCAGCCGTCGAGAATGCCTTCGGCCACCAGCTCCTGGCCCTCCTCAAGCAGTTGGACGCCGCCTGCCAGGCCGCGGACGACCTTGCGGCAGCCGTCGCTGAGGCCTTCCGCCAGCACGCCGACAGCGAGATCCTGCTCAGCTTCCCCGGCCTCGGACCCCTGCTCGGAGCACGCGTCCTCGCCGAGATCGGCGACGACCGCAACCGCTTTGCCGACGCCAGAGCCCTGAAGTCGTACGCCGGGTCCGCCCCGATCACCCGTGCTTCCGGCAAGAAACGCTACGTCGGCCGCCGCTTCGTCAAGAACAACCGGCTCATGAACGCCGGCTTCCTCTGGTCCTTCTCAGCCCTCCAAGCCTCCCCCGGAGCCAACGCCCACTACCGACGCCGACGCGAGCACGGAGACTGGCACAACGCCGCCCAGCGCCACCTGCTCAACCGCTTCCTCGGACAACTCCACCACTGCCTCCAGACCCGGCAGCCATTCGACGAGCAACTCGCCTTCGCGCCGCTGGCTCTGTCTCCGGAAGCGTCAGGCGCTCGGAGATAGTCCCGGCTGCTGTCGGGCTCAATCGGAGGCCAACGCCGGAGACCTCAGGCCGAGCCACTGATCGGCGTCCCAGGCCCGGAACCGTTCCACTTCGGTGAACCCCAGCTTCGCAGCGAGGCGCATCGAACGGACGTTGGCGGTTTGAGTGGCGAGCACCACCGGCTCACCTGGAAGGACGTCTTCGAGCCAGTCCAGTGCCGCCGCGCACGCCTCGGCGGCATACCCGAATCCCCACGCCCGCGGCAGGAACAGGTAGCCGAGATCGACCTTCCCCACGGCAGCGGGGCAACGGTGCTCCGTTGCTCTCCTGAGCAGGATCTGGCCGATCATCGCCCCGTCGAGATCGACGACGAAACTCCCGGGTCGCCGCCCGGGCACCTCGGGCATCTCGCGCTCAAGTTCGTCACGCGGGCGGGGGCCGCCGAGATAGGTATGCACCTCCGACGAGGCGTGCAGCTCGACGAACGACGCACGGTCCCGGGCCTCGGGCTCACGCAACACGAGCCTCTCGGTCTTGATCGGTGCAGGCGGCCACGCAACGGGTCCGAGATCATCCATGTCGGCCAGCCAATCAGCGGCCTCAGCAACGATCAAGACTCGCGGTCCCTCTTGACTTCTTATCCCCCTGAGATGTCTAACGGCGATCGTCGTGTCTGAGGCGTACTCCCGGTGCTTCGGTCTCCACCGTGACTGAGGCTTCCATGAAAGCCAGGTCGTTTGAGAACGCTAGCTCTCGGCGTTCTCAAACCACTTGGTAACCCTGCTGGTCAGGGGACTGACACCTGATAGACGCGCTGCGACGGGACACCTCAGCCCAGGGCCATGATCAATCTCAGCGCTACATCCTGTACCGCAACTACTCAGACCCGGACAGGGGCGGCGGTGGCGACCTGTCGGCCCACTAGGACACCCGTCCACCGGCCGTGCAGCATTTTCCTGCCGGGAGCGGCGCGGGTGCGGGGCGGTGAACCGGCTCGGCGGTGCGCCTTCCCGCCCGGCGGCCGGCCGCCGGGCATGCGGCATCATGTGGTGTCAGTCGACGTGCGAGGCGGCCGCCCACCACAGGCGTACCTCCTTGCGGACGTCCGACGGCCGCAGTTCCCAGCCCTGGCCCAAAGCGACCTCGGCCACGTATCCGGCGCCCACGCCACGGTAGTCACGAAGAGGGATGGCGCACTCCACGGGCGGCCGCGTCTTCTTGGACTCGCGCGGGGCCGAGGCCAGAGCGGTCCAGTGGGCGACGCGCCGGTCGGCCCGGGCCCGGTAGTACTCGGCGTCTCCCTCGTGGCGCAGCTCCGGCCAGGTCACGAACCAGGAACCCAGCCGGGCTATGCCGCCCAGCGTGTCACCCGTGAACCGCATGTAACCGCGTTCGAAGCTGCTGCTCACGGCCGCGATCGCATCGGCGAACAGCCCGACGACGAAGAGCACGGCCGCAACTGCCAGCCACAGCGCGCACAGCACCGGGAAGCACACCATGGTGGCCACAAAACGCAGGGCCAACTGCCAGCGGGGCCGGGTCGGTTCAGGTGTCCAGGTCGCGGGATCCTCGTAAACGCGCATGACGGGATTCTGTCGTGGGCCCCCTGAACGTGCACCATGCGCCGTGACCGGGCTCGCGGGAGCGTCATGGAGTGGCGTGACCGCCTCGGCCGAGTTCCTCGACGAACTGTCTCTGGTCGTCCAGGAATCCGTCCGCGAAGAGCGAGTGGGGGGAGAAGAGCGCGGTGAGCGTGATCCTGAGGTCCGACTGCTCGACGGACTGCTTGAGCAGTGAATGGGTCGCGTCCGGGTAGCGCCTGACCGTCAGTGCACCGCCCGCGTCCAGCACCTTGTGGTACGTGCGCTCCGTGTCGGCGGTGTCCACGTTGATGTCATGACCCGCGAGGGCCAGCAGCACCGGTACGCCGCGCAGGGCGCGGAGGTCCCGCGTGGCGTCCGCGGTGTGGTTCCTGGAGACGAAGCCCCAGCGGTCGGCGGTCATGCCGTCCGCGTCGCCGCCCATCGCCCTGACGTACTCCTCGAAGGTCGCGTGGCGTGCCAGCAGCCGGCGAGTGGTGTCGCTCCTGGCGACCTCCGCCTTGGTGCGGGCCGCCGACGCGCCGTCGGCGCGCAGCTCGGCGAGGAGGTTGTAGCGGCCCTGCCGGAGCCAGTTGACCGCGGGCGAGACGGCGATGACGAAGCTCACGGGCGTCTTGGCGGCGATCTTCGGCAGGACCCAGCCCGCCTGGCTGGCGCCCCAGAGTCCGATCCGGTCGCCGTCGATGTCCGGGCGGGCGCGGGCCCAGGCGATGGCGGCGGCCGCCTCGTCGGCCCGGTCGTCCATGGACTGGTCGAGCCAGTTTCCGGGCGCGCCCGCGACGCCGGGCTTGTCCCAGGACAGGGAGGCGTACCCGGCCTTGGCGTTCGCCTCCCACATGGGCTTGTAACCGTCGTCGTGGGTGGCGTCGACGGGGCCGTCACCGTGGACGTACACGACCAGGCCGTGGTGCTTGCGGCCGTCCCTGGGGACGGCCAGCACGCCGTTGAGGGTGTGGCCGCCGTGGCGGATCGTGACCCGCCGCTCGTCCATGTCGTAGGAGTTCTGCCACAGCACCACACCGGCGAGGCCGGCGGCCACGACCAGGGCCGTGACGAGTGACCACACGGCGATGCGGAGCCCGCGCCGTCGGGGCCGGGTCTTCGGACACATGGGAGGGCCGCCTCTGTTCGGGGTCGAAGCAGACACCGAAACTATCATCACGGGAACGGGCGTTGAGAATCTGATAGTTTCAAGCCCTGGTCTCAGAGATCTCGGAGAGAGGAGGTACGGCATGGGACTGGACGCGACGGGCCCCGGGGTCGGACCGGTAACGGTGCGGCGGGGCGTTCCGGCCGGAGCCGAGCGGCGGGTGGCCGAGCTGTACTGGGACGCCTTCGGCCGCAAACTCGGCCCCGCCCTGAACCCGGCGGACAAAGCGGTGCCCTTCATCGCCGCCCACCTGAACACCGATCGAGCGGTCTGCGCACTCCTAGACGGGCAGCTCGTCGGCCTCGCCGGCTACCAGCACGGCGGGCGGGCCCTCACCGGGGGATCGGCCGGCGCCGTGCTGCGCGCTTACGGGCACCTGCGGGGACTGCACCGACTCCTGCTCCTCGCCCTGTTCGAACGTCACCCGGCCCCCGGGCAGCTCGTCATGGACGGCATCGCCGTGGACCCGGACGTGCGCGGCCGCGGCGTCGGGAGCCTGCTCATCGAGGAAGTGGCCGCCGTCGCGGCGGAGCAGGACTGCCGGGAGATCAGACTGGACGTGATCGACACCAACCCGCGCGCCCGGGCCCTGTACGAGCGGCGCGGCTTCACGGCCGTACGGACCGAGCACACGCCCTACCTGCGCGGTCTGCTCGGATTCGGCGCGGTGACCACCATGCACCGCCCGGTCGGAACGGGAAGGGGGAGGGAACGGTGAGCACCGACACCGACACCGACACCGAACACGTCGAGGTCCCCACCCGGATGCTCGTCCACGCGCTGATCCGCGAGGACGGCACCGTCGGCGCGGACGAGCTGTACACCGTCGCCAACACCCTGGGCATGAGCGACCAGCAGGTACGGCTGTGCGTCAAACGCCTCGTGACCGAGGGCCGATTCACCCACGAAGGCCGAGGCCGCAAAGCGGAACTGCACGCGACCACGGACACCATGCGTGCCCTCGCCCCCAACGCGGACTTCCTGCGGCACGCCTTCCGGCAGGACGCCGGGCTCGCGCCCTGGGACGGCGTCTGGCACCTGGCCGCCTTCGCGGTGCCCGAATCGGCGCGCACCGCCCGGGACGCCCTGCGCGAGACGCTCGTCCACCTCGGCGGCGCCCCGCTCCAGGGCGGACTGTACGTCTGCGCCAACACATGGGAACCGTACGTCGAAGAAGCGGCCCACCGCCTCGGCGCCCACGGCGCGCTCACCCTCCTCACCACGACGGACCTGCGCAGGGGCGACACCCGGGAGCCCGCCGAACTCGCCCGCCGCCTGTGGCCCCTGCGGGAGATCGCCGACCGCTACCACCGCCTCAGCCGCATCTCCCGGCCCCGCCTCGCCCGGCTCACCGGCCCTGTCGAACTCTCCCCGGCCGCACTCCTCACCATCGCCGTCGAGCTGGCCGCCGAACTCACCCGCGCCATGGAGCCCGACCCGCTGCTGCCGCCTCAGCTCCTGCCCCACCCCTGGCCCGGCACCCAGGCCCGGGAGCTCATCGCCCGGTGCTGGGCGGCCCTGCGCGAACGCGACCAGGGCGAGGCCCGCCCGGCCCTCTTCCGTCTCTACGCCGACATCACCCGGGAAACAGCCGGCCGGACCACACACTGAAGACGCGACAGACGGCGCGGGTCATGCCGGTCGGGCCGCTCGCGTGGCCTGTGGGATCACTCCCGGCGCCACACGAGCGTGTAGCGCCAGAACAGCCGGCGGCGCAGTCGTGCACCGGGCAGCACGCGCCGGGCCTCCCGGACGATCTCGGGAAAGCTCATGGTCGCCGGCCGGACGGGCGCCGTCATCGAGACCGGTGGACGTGCCGTGCGGCCCTTGTTCTTGAGCCGGCCCGTGACGGCGTTCAGCGGAAGGGCGGCGGCACCGAGCAGATGGTCGCCGGGAGTCCGCGCACGCCAGAGACCGACGACGACCAGCGTCCCTCCGGGCGCCAGGCGGCGGCGGAAGTGGGCGAGGGCGTCGGTGAACGGCAGGTGGTGGAGGGTGGCGACGCAGGTGATGACGTCGTAGGAGGCAGCGGGGGTCCCGGTGAGCGCGTCCGCGGCGGTGAAGGTCACCGGAGCATCCGCAGGGGTCAGTTCCCGTGCCCGGGCGACGGTCGCCGGATCGGAGTCGATCGCGTCCACCGCCGCGGCGCGCGTGGCCAGGAGCCTGGCCAGGTCGCCGGTGCCGGAGCCGACGTCCAGGGCCGTGCGGAAGCCTCTGGGGAGCTGCCGCATGATCCACCGGTGGTAGTGGGCGTTGTGGTCCCAGGGGTGGGCGGCGTTGAACCGGTCGAGGGCGTGCAGGAAGCGGTGCGGCGGTGTCGTCATGCCGTGAGTCCATCAGGCCCGACCCGGCCGGGGGGGGCGGGCCGGGCCGCATGGGTCCGGTCGGCCGACTCAGTCGACCGCGCGCAGTACCAGCCGTACGGCCGTCATGAATCCTCGCCCGATCCATCCGAGCAGTCCCGTCTCCACGGCCAGTTCGGCAGCGTCCGCGGCCACGTCCCCCCGGTCCGACCGGAGGCGGCACCGGGAACAGGAACGGGGCCAACGGCGCTTGTCCGCACCGCACTTCTTGCATATCGCCATGACCTCATTCTCCCCTTGTCCCCGGACCACCCCGTACACGTGGTGGATCGGGTCGTGGCCGGGGCCGACAGCTCCCCCCGGCAGCACAACGACACCGCCTGACGCAGCACCGCCCGGGGAACGGACGCCGCGCCGTCGCCACGAGGGCCGTGCGGCGGGCGGCCGGGAAGGACGGCCTGGTGACTGGTAGGCCCGCATGTCCAAGAGTCGCGTGTTCGCCGTAGCCGTAGGCCGATCGTCACCCTGTGTCGGTGCCCTGCGGCATGATGACCGGCGTGAACACCGAGATGGTGATAGACGTCTGGCAGCGGCTTCTCGCCGACCCTCGCAAGTCGTGGGTGCTGTTCGAGCATGGCACCTGTGTCGTGCTGACCGCTCCGGAAGGGGAGCTTGCTGAACAGGCAACCGACCTCCTGAAGAAGTTCGGCCCGACGCATGCCGGGTCTTCAGCAGGAGACTTCGGGGTGATCGACCTCAAGGACGTCGAGGGATGGGTCGTCACCGGGCATCACAACGACGTCCTTACCTATGTCGGCCCCGATGAGCCTCAGGATCAGTCGCAGATCGCTGTCGGGCTGTTCGGGCGTTCCAAGCGCCACCGGGACGGCACCGAGCTTCACGTCGTCCATGTTGAGGACAGACGCGGCTCAGCGGACCCAGCGTAAGTGCCGCGCTTCATCGCGGGCGGTCGCCGGGGGGCGTATCGGCTCCATGTTCCTCCGGCTTCGGTGACCAAGCGAGTGGCTGTCTTGTCGTGGTAACCGAGCGCCTTCGCGCTGCGGGAGTGCACATGGTGCTGGAGGCGGCCGCCGAGGAAGAGGAACCGGTGAGCGCGGAGCCGCTGCGCGCGGCCGCGGACGTCCTGGACCGGCTCGTCGGCGCCGGCCACATCGGCAACCCCGCGATCCACGGCGTGCAGGCCGGCGGATGGCTCACAGAGCCGAGGATGCTCGAGCGGATCCACACCACGACCACCCCGGCCACGGTCGTCGCGGCGGCGGCCCTGCGCACGATGCGCAAGGCCGCCCGCATCCCCGACGAGGACGAACTGAGCGACACCGACTGCATGTCCACCCTCCACGAGGCCGCCCGCTTCGCGCACACCGCCGCCGACCTCGCCGCCCGCCTGACGCACGCCGGCGGACCCGCTGCCCCGCGCCGCACCCGACACGGGGCAGCACACGCCTCGATGCCGCCTTGGCCCCGCGCCCCGCAGTCGTCCTCTGGTGCCGGGACCGCTGCGCCCGACGGACCGGCAGCCGGCAGGCGAGCCGCTACAACACCGTGCGCCTGCTGGGCGAGTCGGACGCGCTGAGCGCGGCCCAGGGCGGCAAGCGCATCTTGAAGGCGGTGCGGCGGCTGTCGGCGCTGTCGCGGCGGGCGGTGTTCTCCAACGCCAAGCTGCCGCAGGGCGCGGTCGACCGGGACGCGTACGCGGTGTGCGTGCTGGAGCAGCTGCACCGGGCGCTGAACAGGCGGGACATCTTCGCCGCCCCCTCCAACCGCTGGGCCGATCCGCGGGCGCGGCTGCTGGACGGGCCGCGGTGGGAGGCGATGCGGGGCGACGTGCTGGCCGGCCTGTCGCTGAGCGAGGACGTCGGCGAGCACCTGGCCACGCTGACCCGGGGCCTGGATGCGGCCTGGCGGCAGATGGCGGGTCGCCTCGCCGAGGCCGGGGACGAGGCGAAGGTGGAGATCGTCGTCCCCGAGGGCGGGGGCCGGGCCCGCCTGAGTGTGGACAAGCTCGGAGCGGTGGGCGAGCCGGAGTCGCTGACCTGGCTGAAGACGACCACGGAGGCGATGCTCCCCAGGATCGACCTGCCGGACCTGCTGTTCGAGGTGCGCTCCTGGACCGGGTTCCTGGACGCCTTCCGCCGCGTGTCCGCCCGGCCCACGCGGATGGAGGGGATGCTCGTCTCCCTGGTGGCGCTGCTGGTGTCCGAGGCGTGCAACATCGGGCTCACCCCGGTGGTGGACCCGGAGAACAAGGCGCTGACCCGCTCGCGGCTGTCGCACGTGGACCAGAACTACCTGCGCGCCGACACCATCGCTGCGGCGAACGCGGTGCTGATCACCGCCCAGGGCCGCATCGAGCGGCGGCGTGCGCCCGGAGGTGGTGGCCACCGACAACGCCTCGTACTCGGACATGGCCTTCGGCCTGTACAAGATGCTCGGCTTCCGTTTCGCCCCGCGCTTCCGTGACCTGGCCGACCAGCGGTTCTGGCGGGCGGACGTGCCCGTGCCCGTGCCCGAGGGTGAGGAGCCGGCCGGGGACTACGGGCCGCTGGAGGCCATCGCCCGCCACAAGGTGAACCTGAAGCGGATCGAGACGCACTGGTCAGACATGCTGCGGGTGGCCGGGGCGCTGACCACCAACCAGGTGCGGCCGTACGACCTGCTGCGGATGTTCGGCCGCGAGGGACACCCCACGCCGTTGGGGGCGGCGTTCGCGGAGTACGGCCGGATCGACACGACCATGCACCTGTCGGCCCTGGTCGACCCGATGGACGACACCTACCGACGGCTGATGAACCGGCAGCTGACCGTGCAGGAGTCCCGGCACCGGCTCGCCCGCGCGATCTGCCACGGCGGCCGCGGACAGATTCGCCAGGCGTACCGGGACGGCCAGGAGGACCAGCTCGCCGCCCTCGGCCTGGTCCTCAACGCCGTCGTGCTGTGGAACACCCGCTACGTGGACGCCGCCGTCGCTCAGCTCCGCGCGGAGGGCCACGACATCAAGGACGAGGACTTGGACCGCCTGTCCCCGCTGAAGAACGCGCACGTCAACTTCCTGGGCCGCTGCCTGTTCAACATCGCCTCCCCCGGCCCCGCCCAGGGCCTGCGGCCCCTGCACGACCCGGACGAGGTCGAGCCCGACGACGGGGACGAGGACTGATCCGCGCGTACCGGCCGCGCTGCGCCCGAGGGCCGGGTCAGGCCGTGCAGCGGCGCCACGGCTTGTCGTACTGTGCGACATCCCGTGAGTTTCCCTGGGCGGCGAACAGTTGCCGTTCCTCAGCATCGAGTTCGTGGACAGGCGTACCCGCAGGTGCCGGTGCCGGCTGGAACCTCGCGTGCCCTTCTCGATGTCCTGGTGCATATGAACGATGCACTTCGTAACGTGGTGCCCGTCGGGGTTGTTGCCGTGGTTTTCCTGCCCCTCGGAGCGTTAGTCTCCCGCTTGATCTACTTCGTGACCTTGATCCCCTCCAACTCGGTGGACTTCGGCGCCAGGATGGCGAACCAGTCGTAGGGGGAGTGCTTGGGGCTGTGGATGACCGGAACGCCGGCGTTCGCCTCGGTGTCCGCGGACGTACGGCCGACCTTGGTAGACGTGCCGTCCTTCCAGGTGCAGGTGACCTCCCGGGCGGTCTTGGCGACCTGGCCGAACACCAGGCGCGGGGTGGCCGTGCCGTTCCCTGGGAGCAGCGGGAGCGAGACGGTCCCGTGCTCGCCGCCGGTCAGGACGTCGTCCTCGGGTAGCACCAAGTTCCCGATCTGAGTGGTCTTCGCCTCTTCACCGGTGACCCGGTGCACGAAGTGCGCGACCTTGCCCACCAGTTCGGAGGCTGTGGAGACGTCCTGCGGGTGCTCGCCGAACTTCGCCATGGCCGCCAGGGTGGCCCGGGCCTCCGCCGTGTCCGCCGGAGCCTTCCACACGTCGATGTACACCCTCCACGGCACTCCCTCGTCGGTGCCGCTCGCCAGGGTCGTCCGCATGTGCGGCTCGGGTGCCTCCGCGCTGGCGACCGGCTGGCTCGCCGGCGACACCCCCCGTTCCCCGTCACCGGACAGCCCGTTCAGTGCCAGAGCCCCCGTGGAGCCGGCCACGACCAGGGTGGTGGTCGCCACGACCGCCCAGCGACGGGCCCTGCGGCGGCGGCCGCCGCGAATCAGCGCCTGGGCGGGGGCTGTGCCGATCCTCACCTCGTCGGCGGCTTCGGCCAGCAGGAAGGCGATGTCGTGCTGTGTCATGTTGTGGCTCGTCTCCCAGTCCGCGCTCTTCACGTTCGTCCTCCCTGCGTCACTTTCTCCGCCAGCCCCGAAACGGCGCGCAGCTTCGCGATCCCCTTGGCTGCGTTGCTCTTCACCGTGCCGACCGAACAGCCCATCGCCTCGGCCGTCTGTGTCTCAGTGAGGTCCTCCCAGTAACGTAGGACCACTGCTTCCCGCTGCCGTGCCGGCAATTGGGCCAGCGCCTTCAGCAGCGTGTGACGGTCGTCGGCCTGGGCGATCCGGTCACCGGTGTCGGCCACCTCGTGTGTCAGGCCCGCGTCCCCGCTCCTGGGCAACAGGAACTCCCTCAGCTTCCTTCGATATCTGCGGGCATGCGCGTTGATCATCACTCGTCGCACATACGCCTCAGGGGCGTCGGCCGAGGCGACCCTGTGCCAGGCCACATAGACCTGCTCCAGCGTCGACTGGACCAGATCCTCCGCAGCGTGCTGCTCACCCGTGAGCAGAAACGCCGTGCGCATCAGGCGCGGCCAGCAACCGACGACGAAATCGTGGAACTCTCGGTCCCCGACCTGCTTTCGAACCCCCATGAGCACCTCCCTCCTAGATGTTCAAAAGAGTCCATACGAAGCCGAGACCGTTGCCTCACCACGGGATCTTCTTCCGCTTCGCACACACGATCCTTTGCCCGAGGAAGATCAAGAAGAGCCGCACGGAGATCGCGAGGCGACCAGGGTCTTTGAGAAGTGCCGAGGTGGGGTGGTTCGCCTGCTGGGCCCTGGATGTGGCGGCTTGTCGGCTTCTGCCGGAGGTGACCCGGGACGCAGAACAGGCATGGCCGCTGGTGATCATGTGGGTGTCGAGTCCGTATGAGCACCGAGCGAGTCCATGCCTGCGCACCCGTCTTCCCGCATGCCGTCATGCCTCCGGCGACTGGGGGACGCCTCCGACCCAACCCCGCTGAAGACAGCTGCTGACCTGCGAAACTTTCTGGCCGCGGTGCCTGATCCACGGGCCCGGCGCGGCATCCGCCATCCATGGACGGCCCTGCTCACCACTGCGGCCGCCGCCGGTCTGGCCGGCGCCGCCTCGATCACGGCGATCGGCGAGTGGGTCGCCGACGCACCACAGCGCGTCCTGGCCCTGCTCGGCTTCCGCCCCGACCCGCTGACCGGCCTCATCCGCCCGCCCCATGCCACCACCGTCCGCCTCCACGGCCTGCGGCCCTGGATCGAGCAGAGCTACAAGCAGATCAAGGACGAACTGGGCTGGGCCGACTTCCAAGTCCGCTCCGACCGCGCCATCCGCCGCCACCAGACCCTGGTCAACTGCGCCTTCTCCTTCTGCTGGGACCAGTGGTTCGCACCACCCGGGCCCCTGGACGCCACCGCGCCGGACCTCTGCCCCGATGAGGGACCAGAGAGGGGGCCCAGCCATACCCCACCAGCCCCAAC
This sequence comes from Streptomyces sp. 12E, assembly GCF_055633275.1. NCBI lineage: Bacteria > Bacillati > Actinomycetota > Actinomycetes > Kitasatosporales > Streptomycetaceae > Streptomyces > Streptomyces sp. 12E. The sequence goes on from NZ_JBVNCJ010000003.1 coordinate 74,211, forward strand.
CGTCCTGCTGGCCCAAGGCCTTACGAGCCATCCGCTCCTGGCTCACTCCCGCCATCACCCTCACCCGCTGGTGGCGAGCCTGGACGGACAACCGACCCGCCCTCCGAGCCCCAGGCCCCGATCGATGCGGCCACCACAGGACACGGCATTGACCTCTACCTCCGGATTTAACGAACTACCGGTAAGAGTGCGATTCATCCAAGCCGGGTGCCTCAAGACGGTTGAAGCCGACGAGGCGTGGCGAGACGACGAAGGGGAAGGATTCGCCACCGGGGGTCTTGAGAGCCGCCACGATGTCATGGTCCGGTGCGCCGAATATCTCGAAGTGCTGCACGGTGCAGTGCTCCATCACCTCGCGGATGTACGGATCCGACAGCCGCCAGTGGGCGCGGATGGCATCGGAGTCGCGGTAGAGCTGGAAGCTGTGCGCCAGCATCCGCTCCTCGTCGATGAAGACCTCGACCATGAGCTGGGGGCCGTGCTCTTGAGCGAATGCCACCGCCTGCGCGATGGCGCGCCGGAAGCCGTCGAGGTGACCGTCCGTGATGCGCATGGTGTTACGGAAGAGGATGGTGCTGCTCTTTGTGATCTCCATGCGCCGAGTGTTGCGCCTCAACCACGGTTGAGGTCAAGGGAGCAGCCCAGCCGGGGAACCGGCGACGACACCGAGGCTGCTGATGAAGCCCTGACGGGCCGCCTCGCGCTCCCCGAAGTCGGCGGAACCTGGAGTCGATGCGCCCCAGGAGATCACGCAAGGTCACCAGCCGGCTGGGCTCCCCGGGGAACCGACGGCAGTTGAATCCGCGAGCCCACCAGTTCGGGACGCAGGGCGTAGATGTACCCACACCTGGGGACGCCCCTGGACGTGGCGGACAGTGGTGCGGTTATGGGGCCGACTGTGGCCATAGGCGGGGCCTTGGTCGGTGGAACTGCGGGTATGTGGGGCCCCGTTCTCCTGAAGGGAAAGGATCGGCGTGACTTGGAGACGGATCGCGCCGCGGATCGATTTGCCTTACAGTTCGCGCGGATAGGTCACGGGCGTCGGGCGGTCCGTGCGTCCCATCGGTAGGCCGTCCGTGCTTTGTGGATCAGGCGCCGGATCACGAGGACCGCGCCGGCGAGCGCTACCCACGCGGCCTGCACCACCGCACGTCGGTCCGTGACGATCGCCAGCGACTTGAAGCCCCGTGTGTGCCAGGAGTTCGTCCGTTCGACAACCCATCGGTGGGTGTGGTTGATCGGCAGGAACGCGCCCTTTGGGGTGATCCGCCATCCGCAGCCCAGCTCGGTCAGCAGGGTGCGGGTCACGCGCGAGTCGTAGCCCGAGTCCAGGTGCACCGTGATCCGGTCGGGCAGCTGGAAGCCGAAGCGCCCAAGGGTCTCCAAGGTGGGGCGTAACAGCGGCGAGTCGTGCCGGTTGGCGCCGGCAAGCGCGCACCCGATCGGGAGCCCGCCGCCTTCGACCAGCAGCGACCGTTTGGTCCCCGATTTCCCGCGGTCCACGGGCGAGGGGCCGGTGTTCTCTCCGCCGCCGGGGGCTTTCACGATGCACCCGTCCACGGCGAGGCTGTCCAGGCCCAGGCCGATGGCCTGGTCATAGGCCTCCAACGCGGCCTGGTGCAGGGCTTCGAAGACTCCCGCGGCGATCCACTCGTCCCGCCGGGACCGCAGCGTGGTCGCGGAGACCTGGTGGTCGGCGTGCTGCTGGTAGGTGCCGCCCAGCACGAGCCGGGCCAGGAGCTTGTCGAACACGACCCTGTCCGGGACGCGGGGCCGATGACAGCCCAGCTGATCAGCCCCTCCCGAGCAACGGGGGAACCTCAGCGCGGGATCAGCGCGTGGAACTGCTCCCACAGAGGGGCGGTGATGGAGGAAGGCAGGACGGGCACGTGACCTTCTGCTTGACCGGTGGTGATCGTGGACCTGTTGTTTCCAGGGCTGCGCCCGCCCGGCCGGGCCGCCGGGCGGGCGCAGCCCTGCCCGAGATCACCCGAGCGTTTCCTCCGTCACCGCGTCGGGCAGGGAGATCCGCCAGGCGACGCACCCGGCCGCGGCGAGCCCGGCGATGGCCAGGAAGCTGCTGGCGAGGAACGGGTCGGTGCCGTCCAGGGCGGGAGCGAACCCGATGCCGACGTAGAGCGTGATTCCGGTGGAACCGCCCAGTTGGTCGGCGGCTCGCTGGACGCCGGAGGCGATGCCGGCGTCGTCCTCGGTCACGCCGGTCACCGCGACGTACTGCAGCCCGACGATCCCGAACCCCATCCCGGCCGCGATGAGCACCATCGCCGGAACCATCGCCCAGCCGGTGGCCCCGAGGGAGGCGATTAGGGCGATGGCGGCCATCGCCAGCGCGGTGAAGCCGATCCCGGCCAGGACGCAGGCCCGGGCACCCCACCGTCCGAGCAGCCGGGGCACCAGCACCGAGGCCGCGATCAGGGACACCGCCAGGGGCAGCATCGTCAAGCCGGCCTGGAGCGGGCCGGCGCCCGACCGGTCCTGCAGGTAGTAGGTGAACAGCAGGAACGAGGTGGACAGCGCCGCGCTCAGCAGAGCGGTGGCGAGGTTGGCCAGGACGCGCGGCCGGTTGCGGAGGAACCGCAGCGGCACGAGCGGGTTGCGTGAACGGAGCTCCACCCTGACGAACAGGGCTCCGGCTGCCACCGCGCCGGCCAGCGCCGCCGGCGGCAACCAGGGCAACGGGCTGTCCGCCTGTCCCGCTTCGACGACCCCGAGGGTGAACAGCAGCGGAGCCGCGACCAGCAGGAGCGCACCGGGAAGGTCCAAAGGTGCGGGCTCGGCGGGCCGTTCGCCCGGCACGAGAAGGGCCGCAGCCGCGAGCACGACCAGGATGAACGGCACAGACACCAGGAAGATCCACCGCCAGCCGAGCAGCTCGGTGATGATCCCGGAGACCACGAACCCGAGGACGAGACCACAGCTCGCGACGGCCGCCCACACGCCCAGCGCCCGCGACCTGCGCGGCCCCTCGGGGAACATGAGCACGACCACCGCCATCGCCGCCGGAAGCGCGATCGCCTCCCCGGCACCCTGCAGCAGCCGGGCCGTCACCAGCACGGCGAAGGACGGCGCGAGCCCGGCCAGCAAGGACGCGGCACCGAAGAGCGCTGTGCCGAGCAGGAGGATGCGGCGCCTGCCGAGCACGTCGCCCAGCCGTCCGCCGAGCATCAGCAGCCCGCCGCCGGTGATCGTATACCCGACCACCACCCAGACCAGGGCATGCCCGTCGACCCCGAAATCGGCGCCGATCGAGGGCAGGGCGACGTTGACCACAGTCACGTCCACCGCAATGAAGAACTGCAGCATGGCCATGCAGCACAGCACCAGCCACGCGCGCACCGGAGACGATCCGTCCCCGCGCGAAGAGAAAATGCCTGAAACCACCGAGTGCTCCGTTGCCCAGAAGAAGTTCCGAGCAGCACGAACGCGCCGCTCCGGTCCAACCACGAAGCAGCAGAACGTTCAACAGAAGTGAGACGAACGCCCCGCCGCTAGCGGAGCGTCCTCGTCACCGCGGCACAAGCCGCGCACGAAGCACCAGACATGCCGCAGATGCTACCGGAGCCGACGGCAAGTGATCCTTTGACGTCACTCCGCCGCAGACCTACCAGCCACCCCCGCACCACACCCAGCCCCTGTCCCCCGTCACGCCCGGCCGAGCCGACGCCGTCGGACAGAACTCCCGCCTATCCGCGCGCCCTCCTAGAGGTCATCTCATTTGGCGAGTCTGTGCGACGATTCGTCGACCAGTGGGAAGTCATGAGCGGGGGCGAAGGCCGATGGAGTACGTCATTCTCGATGCGCAGGTCGGCGAGCTGTCAGGGGTTCTGGACCCGTCTCGCTACCTGGACCATCTGCCCTCGATCGTTGGTGATCTGCCGCCTGGGGCCCGGGCTTTCGCCACCGACCCGGACCACTACGACTTCCGCAGCAGGCGATGCGTGAAGGACCTGACGCTCCGGGCCGTCCGAGGCGCCGGCGGTGAGGAGATGGAGGTCGAGTTCCGGCACAACTGCTGGAAGCACGACCATGACCTGCTGATCCGCTACGCAGGGGTGTCCAGCTTCATCGTCGATCCCGCCGGCGAGGGCCGGGGAACAGACCTCGGGGCTGTGATTCTCGACGAGATCCTGCCGCACAGGGACGGCTGCAGCCACGAGATCGCCTGCTGGGACGGCACCCTCACCCTTGTCTGCCGTGACCTCCAGGCGACCTGGACCGAGACCGTCTGCTCCAGCGAGGCGTAGGCGCGACGGGGCATGGGGATTGTTGAGCGGCTGGTGCCGGATGAGCTGTGGGAGCTGTTCCAGCGGGTGGTGCCGGAGGCACCGTCGCGGCCTCAGGGCGGCGGTCGGCGTCGACATGGCGACAGGGAGGTGCTGGCGGCGATCGTGTTCGTGACCACGTCGGGCTGCACGTGGCAGCAGCTGCCGGCAGCGTCGTTCGGGCTGTCAGGAGCAACAGCCCATCGGCGGTTCAGCGAATGGTCGAAAGCCCGGGTGTGGGCCAAGCTCCACCGGGTGGTACTCGACGAGCTCGGCGCCCGCGGCGAGCTGGACTGGACCCGCTGCGCGATCGACTCAGTCAACATGCGGGCCATGAAAAGGGGGACCTGACAGGTCCGAATCCTGTGGACCGGGGCAAGTACGGCTCGAAGATCCATCTGATCACCGAGCGAACCGGTCTGCCCATATCCGTCGGAATCTCGGGCGCGAACCTGCACGACAGCCAAGCCCTGATCCCCTTGGTCAAGGGCATACCGCTGATCCGCTCCCGCCGGGGACGCAGGCGACGTAAGCCGGGCAAGCTTCACGCCGACAAGGGCTACGCCTACCCCCACCTGCGGCGATGGTTACGCGGACGCGGCATCACCCACCGCATCGCCCGCAAAGGGATCGAGTCCTCACAGCGGCTGGGCCGCCACCGCTGGACCATCGAGCGCACCATGGCCTGGCTCGCCGGCTGCCGACGACTCCACCGACGCTACGAACGAAAAGCCGACCACTTCCTCGCCTTCACCAGCATCGCCTGCACCCTCATCTGCTACCGCAGACTGGCCAAATGAGATGACCTCTTAGAAGTAGACGCACGGGAGCTCGCCGACGAGAAACTCCTGACCCTGTCGATCGCGTGCGAAAAACACGCCTTTCGTACGACTTTCTGGTACAGACGGTCAGCAGGGCCTTCGCTGGGGAGCCAGTCGACATACAGGCATTCCGCACCGACCTGAATCCGCTCGCTGGAGAGGCCATGGACATCTGCTACAGCCTGGCGCGGTTGCGGATGGCGGGTGGCGGAGACCCCAATGGTGTGCTTCGGGCATTACGGAACGCCTCGGAAGTGATCTATACGGCGCTGAAGGATAACGAGTTCACCAACGCGCCAATGCCTCCCGCCGGGAGGGACGGGTGGAGGCCGCCGCCAGTGCTCGGTCATGGTTCCGCCTGATGATCGACCGCCTAGTGGAGGAGCAGTACCGATCAGATCAGGCGCCGAGTGATCGGCGTCCCCGGTAACAGGTGGTGACCAACTGGGCAGGATCGTCCCAGGAACTGGCGACAGTTGTATACGTGAGCCCACCAGTACCGAGGCCGAAGGAGGCACGCCGTTCCCTGCCGGTGGGCACCAGGTCCGGCTCCGCCCACGCATGGGGGACGGCAGTTGTCCACCGTCTCGGGAGGAGGTTGGATCGGGGCGGGGGCGATGTTCCCGAGGACGGAAGACACCTGCTCCGGAGCCTGTTCCGGGTGCCGGTCGGCGAGTGCTGGGGGGATTGCCGTGGAGTGGTCGACGGGGTTGCTCGGGTTCGCCGTCGGACTCCTGCTATCGGTCATCACCGCGCCCGTGGGCGTCTCCGGAGCGGTCTTCCTGCTGCCCGTCCAGGTCAGTGTGCTGGGTGTGCCGAGCCCGGCCGTGACACCCACGAACCTGCTCTACAACGTCGTGGCCGGCCCCGGCGCCCTCCTGCGCCACTGGCGGGCCGGGCGACTGGGCGGGCCGTTGACCCGCCTGCTCGTCGCGGGCACGGTTCCCGGCGTCGTCATCGGCGCCGGGGTCCGCGTGTTCGCCGTTCCCGGCCCGCGCGTCTTCCGTCTCCTCGTCGCCGCGCTGCTGCTGCCGCTCGGACTGTGGCTGTGGCTGCGGACCCTGCGCCCGGCGTCACCGAGCACCCACGACCGCCTCTCGCCCCGCGCGACGACGTCGCTGGCCCTGGCCGTCGGCGTCGCCGGCGGCATCTACGGGATCGGGGGCGGTTCCCTGCTCGGCCCGATCCTCGTGGGCCGCGGCGTCCCCGTCGCCACCGTCGCACCCGCGGCCCTGGCCTCCACCTTCGTGACCTCCGTCGTCGGCGCGGCCACCTACGCACTGCTCTCCCTGGCCACCACGGGCGACGTCGCCCCCGACTGGCTGCTGGGCCTGTCCTGCGGAGCCGGAGGACTGCTCGGCGGATACCTCGGCGCGCACCTCCAACCGCACCTGCCCGAAACCGCGCTCCGGCTCCTGCTCGGCACCCTCGCCACCGGCGTCGGCGCGCTCTACGCGGTCCAGGTCCTCCGCTGACCGTGCGGCGTCCGGCCACCCCACGGCACTCGGGGGCCGTCGACCCGGGGCCCTGGGCCACTTCTCGCGGTGCGACCGCGCAGGGCGACCAGTGGATGGTTCGGAGTGTTCCGGGCGTCGGCTCAGAACGGCGGGTCTTCGCTGTAGCCGCCTTCCCGGGAAGCGCGTGCGGCTCTGAGGAGGGCGTAGCGCTCACGGGCTGCGAGGTCGGACGCGTTCTCCAGGCTGCTGGTGTCGTGTCCCCAAGCCTTCAGTGCGTCCAGGACGCGGTCTCGGTGGTGCCGGTCGGTGCTGGTGGCCAGGAGACGTCGGGCGTGGCCGGCCAGAGCGGACCGGTGCTGGACGAGGAGGGGGTGTTCCGTGAGGGGGATGGCAGCGACAAGGGCGGTGTGGCGCACATCGGCGTCGGCATGACCGAGGAGGGCGTGAACAGCGGGGAAGAGGGCCGGGCGCGCGTCCCGAAACGCACGCATCTCCTCGTGCTCGTCAGGAAATCCCTCACCGCAGAGACGTTCGCTGGTGGCGACGCACTCGTCGTCGGCGTCGTAGGCGGTGTCGCCGAGCCACTGGAGCAGCCGCACGAGAGTGGGGCGGTTCGGGCGTGTCCTGGTGTCCTGACGGGAGTCGCCTGCCGTGACGGCCGGATGGTCGAGGATCGCCGCGACGTAGAGCGCCACGGGCACCGTGGCCTCGTAAATGCTGTTCTGGTGGGTCACGGGCCCCAGCGCATCCTGGAGGGCGGACTCCCTGATGAGCGGGTCGGGGCTGGTCAGGAGTGCCAGTGCCGCCGGCAGGGATTCACCCGTGCCGCGGGCCGTGGCGAGCGACGCCCAGTCCGTACCGTCCAGCAGTGTCCGAAAGGGAGGGAGTGCGGCGGGGTGAGACTGCTGCTCGGTCCGGCTGCGGTGGTGGGTCACAGGCCGAGGCTATGCCGTCGACGAGTCACCGTTGTGCCAGGGTGTCATGCGCTGGACAGGCCGGCTGTGGTCGCGGCCTCGATTGTCCACCGACCGGAAAAGCAGCTTCTCGAACTGCGGCCGCAGGCCGCACGTCGTCCACGGCGCGGAACCGCCAGCGCCATCACTCTTCGGCGGGTCGTTCTCCGGGCGGCCTCAACCGCCGCCGAACGACGACCGGCCGTCACGTCGCATACGTGACCACATGAAGTGGACCGGAGCCCGTTCTCACGCGGGAGTCATTTCTGCTCGTCGTGCCGCTTGACGGCGGTGAGGAAGACATCCACGAGCTCGGCGGGCATGGAATAGCCCCTGACCTTTCCGAAGCCGGGGCCCTGTGCCTGAATCGGGGGCTGCATCCCGGCCGGCCACCAGCCCTCGCGGACCCCGCGTTCCAGGACGCGTGTGAGGGCGCCGCTGTGGCCGCGGAGGCTGCCGCCGTCGGTGCGGAGTTCGTCGTCGTCGACGAAACCGTCGTGGTCGGCGGCCATGCGGACGATGCGGCGCGCTCGGGCGGGCAGGGTCCGGTAGTACTGCAGGGCGCGTTCGACGGTCCACGTGGCGTCGACGTCGACGTGGGCGGCGTGCTTCTCGAGGAGTGCGAGGAGCTGGTCCCGGAAGTCGTCGGTGGGATCGTCGACCGTGACGGTGATGCGCAAGATCTCTCCGTACCAATAGACGTGGATTTGACGAGGACGGTAGCAGTCCTGCGCGGGTGGCTGCTGCGCGCGGTGGGTCCGCCGTGCATCCGGGGCGCCGTCAGGGCTCCGGGCGAGCTCGGGATCGCCTTCCCCGAGTAGCCTCGTATAATTTCCGTTATACGAGGCTATCCTGACGGAGGGGCACGTGGCCGACTCCAGCGCCGTGGAAGTGGTCGACGCCGAACTGGTCGACGGGGACGAGGGCCGGGCACTTCCCGTCCCCGCGAAGGCGCCGGCGCCCCGGCCGCTCGTCGACCGGCACACCCTGCTCCGGCCGAACGCCCCGATCCCGACGACGGTCGGCCAACCGGCGTACACCGAAGCCGACTTCCGGATCTCGCAGGAGACGGCCGACCTGATCGACGGGGCGCCGCCCGCCAACACCTCCCGCACGTACGGCTCGGCTCTCGGGCAGTTCAGGACCTGGTGCGCGCAGAACGGACGGGTGCCGATGCCGTGCACCACGGCGACGTTCGTGGAGTACGTCGGACACCTGGTGCAACGCGACCTGGCGCCCCCCTCCGTCCAGGTCCACATGTCGGCGATCCGCTCCGCCCACCCCGACGGGCAGCAGCCCGGCATGAAGGAGGCCCGGCAGATCCTCCGCAAGCACGCCCGGGACTGGGCCCGGCGCCGCGCGCCCAGGAAGGCGCCGCCGATCCGTACCGCGGCCCTGTCCGCCATGGTGGCCACCTGCACCGCGGCCGACGACCGCGAACGGCCGAAGGCCCTGCGGGACGCCGCGCTGCTCACCCTCGGGTGGGGGATGCTGTCCCGCCGCAGCGAACTGGCGAACCTCCTGATCGAGCACCTGGTCGTGGAGGACGACGGCGTGACCGTGCGCGTGGCGTTCTCCAAGACCGACCAGGCCGCCCACGGCGAGGACACCTTCGTACCGGCCGACCCGGACGACCCGTCCCTCTGCCCCGTCGTCCGCGTCCGCGCGTGGCTGGAGGAGCTGCGCCGGCACGGCCTCACGTCCGGCCCCCTGTTCCGGCACATCACCCGCGGTGGCACCATCCGCCCGCGCTCCGGGCCGCGCGGCGACTTCCTCAGCCCCGACGCGATCGGGAACATCGTCAAGACCCGCGCCCGGCTCGCCGGGGTCAAGGCCCCCGGCGGTCGCGCGGTCACCGCGCACGGCCTGCGCCGGGGCCCGGCGCAGGAGATCTCCGAAGCGGGAGGCGACCCGACCGCACAGGGCCGGTGGAAGCCCGGTTCCCCCACGGTCCGCAAGCACTACATCGAGCCCGCCCGGGGCAAGACGGACAACCCGCTGCACGCCGCCCGGGCCAAAGCCCGCGCACAGAAAGCCACGTGACCACCCATCACCTCGGGCATCACGCGACGACCGGTCGAGGAGGGCTCATGATGGCGTGCCCCGGCCTTGGTACTGGGCGCGCCGCGGGCCGAATCTCGGCCGGCAGCGAGGCGGGAACGCCGTGGCACTCCACCGAGCTGTTCAGCCGGGCGTGCAGCCCCAAGAAGCTCGTGGTCGTCGACGGCGGCACGCACATGGACTTCTACGACGTGCCCCGGTACGTCGACCGGGTCCTCGCCGAGGCCGTCCCGTTCTTCGGTGAGAACCTCGTCCAGTCGTCCAGCTGGGCGGGTGGACGTCCGGACAGCGGGCCTGCCGCTTTCCCGGGCTCGCGGAGGAAGGGGAGGACCTCAAGAACGGATGACCTCCCATTCGATGCAGGTCCTGCCCGAGGAGTGCTCGAAGGTGGCCGGCCGGTAGTACAGGAACGGGGTGCCCGATTCCAGAGCGTCCGTCAGGGCGCGGACGAACTCGGTCAGGCTCGAGCCCCAGAGGGCGCCCTCCAGATCGCCGGAACCGATGCCCATCTCGTACACGTGCCCGTACGTGGGGCCGGGCCGGTGGTCGACGAACGCGACGCCTCCGTCGTTGGGCAGCGCGAACGGCACACAGAGATGCAGGTGGCCGGCGAGGTCCTCCTCGTCCCACAGTTCGGCCTCGGTGTTGTACTCGCCGACGCCCACGAGGATGTCGTGCATCGACGCGATCTCGGAGGTCGAGCTGAGCCGGTGACCCAGCGGCAGGATGTCGCCGGCCGGGAAGACTCCCGGCCCGGGTCCGCTGCTCGGCTCCGGCCCGGCGACACCGTTGCGCCGCTCCAGCAGTCTTCTGAGCTCAGGATGCAGGGCGAAGCCCAGCCGCTTCTCCAGCTCGGCGATCTCGGCAGCCGTGGCCGGCGGTCGAAGCGCGGCGTGGTCCGCCGGTGAACGGGCGGCCAGCCACGACTCGAACCGGGTCCATGCCCGGTCGAACAGGACGACGTTCGTCGGTGTCATGGGCAGACGATAGACGGCGGCTCCGACAGGACCGGCCGCCCGGCCGCCGGTCTCACGGCTGGTGCGGTCGTCCGGACTGCCGGAGACGGCCTGCCGCACGACCGGGTGACGTCCGGGCCGGCTCGCCTCCCCGCACGCCGGCCCCTCGCATCCGCGCACGAGCGTTCACGCCTCTACTCCCGGTAGAGGACCGCGGTACAGTCGAGGGCATGGCAGCGGACGAGACGAGCATCAAGGTGAGTGTGGCGGCGCGCGACCGGCTGGCCCGGCTGGCGGCCGAACACGGCACGACCATCCGCGCCCTGGTCGAGGACCTCGCACAGGGCACCCCGACCCAGGCCGAGTACGCCGAGCGTGCCGAGCTGGCCCGTGCCGAGCTCGCCTCCGCCCTCGGCGCCGCGCCGGGGCCCGAGGCCGAGGCGAAGGCGCGGGCGCTGCTGGAGCGCCTGGGCGGGGCGCGGCACGCCCCGCGGGCAGCCGCGTAGTGGGGGCGATCCCGGTCGTCCTGGACCACACGACCGCCGCGGCGCTGTACGACCCGAAGGACCCGTTCAACGAGGCGGTCGCGGCGTTCTACGTGCAGGCCTCGGGCGGGCTGGGAACGCTGTACGCGCCGGTGCTGTCGCTGACGGCCGGCGACGCCGAGCGGCCCGGACTCCTCGGCTACGTCAAGGGACTGCGGTTCATCCGCATCGAGGCCTTCGACACCGACGCCGCGGTCACCGCCACCGAGCTGCTGCGCTTCGGGCACTCCTGGGCCGCCGTCCACGCCATCCACGCCGCCCGGCCCTCTCCCGCCCACCCCACCGGGCGCTTCCTGCTCACCCTGACGCCCAAGGCGTACGCGGGGACCGGGGTCCAGGCCGTCCACCCCGACCAGTAGCCGCACGCCCGCAGGAGCGGACGGGCGGCGCCTCCCGGCCCGGCCCAAGGGCGCGGGGCGGTACTGTCCGCAGCGGACGCGGGCCCGCCGCCCGCACGGCCGGGCCGGACGCCTTCGCGGCGCCGGGGCCTTGCCTCACTCCTCCTCGGGCAGGTGGGCGGCCAGCGCGCGCAGACCCGCCAGCACCTCGTCGGCGGTGGGCGCGGACTCGGGGTCGGTGAGGTGCTGGATCATCAGGCCGCTGACGAGGGCGAGCTGCACCGAGCCGAGGGTGCGGACCGTCGTCTCGGGGAGGTCGGTCTCGGCGGTTCCGGTGACCTCCCGCGCCATGCCGCTGCGTCCTTGCCGCAGTCCCGCGGCCATCTGCTCCCGCAGTTCAGGGTCGCGCTGTGCGCGCAGGACGGTCTCCAGGTTGGCGGTCCAGAAGGTCTTGTCGGCCGAGAACGCCTCGATCAGGCGACGCCACAGAGCGCCGAGGTCGGTGTCGCCCTCCGCCGGCCCGAAGGCCTGGCCCCCCGAGTCGAGCGCCTCGAAGAGCGCCTGGTTGAGCAGCGCCTCCTTCGAGCCGAAGTGGTAGCCGATCGCCGCCATGCTGACGCCTGCCGCCGAGGCGAGGTCGCGGACCGTCGTGCGCTCGTAGCCCTTCGCGAAGAGGCACTGCCTGGCGGCCTCCAGCAGCTTCTCCCGGTTTCCCATGACGCGAACCCTAGCAACACCTGCATGTTTGTGTCAGGCAGATGCCTCACGCATACGTCTCATACGCTCGTCTTGGGCAAACTTATTGCGCATTTGCCCAAATCCTGGCTACCGTTCCGGGCGTCGAAGACCACGCCGATCCCGGGAGCCCGGATGATCCCCATGAAGTCCCGCATCACCGTCCTCGCCGCAGCCGTCGTCTCCGCCGCGCTCGCCGCCACGGCGACCACGGCCGGCCCCGCGGCCGCGCGTCCCGGCGCCCAGGACCTCCCCACCCGGGTGACGACCGCCGAGGGTCCGGTCCAGGGCACGGCCACCGGCGCGGTGCGCACCTTCCAGGGCATCCCCTACGCGGCCCCGCCGACCGGGGAACGCCGGTGGAAGGAGCCGCAGCCGGTGCACCCCTGGTCGTCGCCGCTGGACGCCCGGGCCCCGAGGAGCGCCTGCGCGCAGCCGACCGACCAGCCCATCTCGATCGAGGGCGGCGGCAGCGAGGACTGCCTCCACCTGAACGTCACGACCCCGGCCGGGCGGACGACGGGACGGTTACCGGTCATCGTCTGGATCCACGGCGGCAGCTTCACCTACGGCGACGGCGCCACCTACCGCGCGGCCCGGCTCGCCGCCGCGCGGCAGGGCGCGATGGTCGTGACGGTCAACTACCGGCTCGGCGCCTTCGGCTTCCTCACCGCACCCGGCCTGCGCGCACCGGCCAACCTCGGCCTCCTCGACCAGCAGGCCGCGCTGGAATGGGTCAACCGCAACGCCGGCGCCTTCGGCGGCGACCCCGGCAATGTCACGATCATGGGGCAGTCGGGCGGCGGCTACAGCGTCTGCGCCCAGCTGGTCTCGCCCGGAGCCCGCGGGCTCTTCGACAAGGCGATCGTGCAGAGCGCGGGCTGCGTCGGACCGGACGGCTCGTTCACCCGCGCGCAGGCGGAGACCAACGGCCTCGCCGTCGCCCGGGCCGCGGGCTGCCGCGACCCGCGCACCACCGAATCCTGCCTGCGGCGCAGGTCCACCGCCGAACTCGTCGAGGCGTCCGCCTCCGGACACGACGGCTACCGGCCCGTGGTGGACGGCGAGGTGCTGCCCGAAGCCCCGGCACGGGCGATCGCCGCCGGACGGTTCGCCCGGGTACCGGTGCTGCACGGTTCCACCCACGACGAGATGAGCGCGCTGGCCGGGCTCGACGAGGTCAGGACCGGGACACCGCTGACCGCCGAGGGGTACGCCGAGGAGATCACCGAGCGGTTCGGGAAGGACGCCCCCGCGGTCCTGGCCGAGTACCCGGCCGCGGACCACCCGGCGCCCGGGGCGGCGCTGTCGGCCGTGCTGACCGACTCGCAGTGGTCGACCGCGGCGCTCGACACCCAGCGCGCGCTGGCCCGCCACACCTCCGTGCACGCCTACGACTTCGCCGAGGCCGAGACCCCGTACTTCAAGAACGTGCCGCGGCCGAAGAGCTTCCCGCTCGGCACCGGCCACATGACCGACCTGGCCTACCTGTTCGACAACGACCTGTTCGAGCCGCTCGACACCGCGCAGGCCGGGCTGTCGGACACGGTGACCGCCTACTGGAGCCGGTTCGCGAGCACCGGGCGGATGAACGGGCACGGCACGCCCGCGTGGAAGCGGTTCACCGCCCGCAGCCCGTACGTGCAGCGGCTCGCGTCCGGCCGCATCGGATACACCGACTTCGCGGCCGACCACCACTACGCCTTCTGGAAGGCGCTCGCCTGCTCACGGTGAGGCGCAAGGCGGTCGGCTGCCGGCGGAGTCCACGGCGAGCTGATACCCAGTACTCGAGAACAAGGAGGACATGATGACCGCCCTCGGCTCGCTGAACGAGTTCTGCTGGATGGACCTGAAAACCCGCGACCCTTCCGGCACCGCCGCCTCCTTGTCGGAGGCACTGGGCTGGTGCTTCGCAGTGGATGAGGAGGACTGGCGCCAGGCCACCAGGATAACCGTCGGCGGGTACCCGATCGGTGGCGTCAGCGACCTCGCGAACCCGCTCTACCCGCCGGACACGCCCGCCCATGTCGCCTACTACCTGGCCGTCGACGACGTCGACCGCCGCGCCGAAGCCGCGACCGCGAACGGCGCGCGTCTTGTCGTGGCTCCCTTCGACGCGGGCGATCAGGGCCGTACGGCGACGCTGATCGACCCGGTGGGTGCGGCCTTCTCCCTGTGGCAGCCCCATGGGTTCACCGGGTGGAGGTTCCCGCCCCGTCTCGCAGGCGCCCCGCACCACATGGTCCTGGCCTGCGACCGGCCGGACCGGGCCCGGGACTTCTACCAGCAGGTGACAGGCGCTCCTCCGAAGGCTGCCGCGTTCGTCTCGGCGCGCGAACCCGTCGCCGCTCCGCGGTGGGAACTCTCCGTCGGGGTCGACGATCCGGACGGCGTCATCTCCCGCGTGCGGGCCGGTGGCCGGACTCCCGCCACCTGGAGCTGGGAGACCGATCACTCCGTCGGGAGACTGCACAGCCCGGAGGGACTGTCATTCAGGGTTCACGCTCTGGGGCGGTGACGTCGGCACGAACCGCGGTGCCGTCGGACCGCGCCGCGCCGGCGGCCGGCCGGTGCGGGAGTCCTTCTCGCGGTCACGCCTCGCCCCGCAGGGGCGGGTAGTCGGTGTAGCCGTGGTGGTCGCCGCCGTAGAAGGTGGCGGGGTCCGGCGTGTTGTACGGGCCCCGGGCGGCCAGGCGGGCGGGCAGGTCGGGGTTGGCGAGGAACAGCGCTCCGTAGGCGATCATGTCCGCGGTGCCGTCCTGGACGAGGGTGAGCGCGTCCGGGCCGGTGGGCTCGGGGTGGGTGAGCGGGTTGAGGACGAACGTGGCGGGCCAGGTCTTGCGCAGGCGTGCGGTCAGTGTCCGGTCGGCGCCCTCGATCATGTGCAGGTAGGCGAGGTCCAGCTCGCCGAGTTCGGTGACCAGGGTGGTGTAGGTGTGCTCCACGTCCGCCGCGTCCGTCTCGGCGATGTCGTTGTAGGGGTTCCCGGGGGAGATGCGGAAGCCGGTGCGGTGGCCGCCGATCGCTTCCGCGACGGCGGCGGCCACGTCCAGGGCGAAGCGGACCCGGCCGGCGACGTCACCGCCCCAGCCGTCGGTGCGCCGGTTGGTGTTGGGGGCGAGGAACTGGTGGACCAGGTAGCCGTTCGCGCCGTGGATCTCCACCCCGTCGAAGCCGGCGGCGATCGCATGGCGTGCCGCGTCGGCGAAGTCGGCGACGGTGCGGGCGATGGCGTCGGCGTCCAGTTCCTGTGGGGTGACGAAGTCCATCGGCCCCTGGCGGGTGAACACCTGGCCCTTCGCGGCGACGGGCGAAGGCGCGACGGGGTGCAGGCCGTCGGGAAGCAGGCTGGGATGGCCGATGCGGCCGGCGTGCATCAACTGCGCGAAGACCACTCCGCCCTCGCGGTGGACGGCATCGGTGACCCTGCGCCAGGCGGCCACCTGCTCCGGTGAGTGCAGGCCCGGCGTGTCGAGGTATCCCTGGCCGACCGGCGAGGGCTGTATCCCCTCGGTGACGATGAGGCCGGCACTCGCGCGCTGGCTGTAGTAGGTGGCCATCAGATCGGTCGCGGTGGCTCCCGGCCCGTAGGCCCGGCTGCGGGTCATCGGCGCCATCACGATGCGGTTGGCCAGCGACCGGCCGGCCACGTCGATCGGGGTGAATGCGTCCGTCATGGGAATCTCCCTGCTGTCACGAAGGATGGAAGAGAAGGGGAGCCGGCTGAGGCGCGGCCGCCCGGCGTGCCGACGTGCGTGTGCGTGCGTTCCTCGGCCGGCGCGGTGGCGCGCCGCTCCTGCGCGGCGTCGAGGGGCCGCGGGAGGGTTCTTGTCGCCCGGGCGGCGAGACCCCCCCCGGGGCGCCCTCGCTCCGTGCGGGGCGGCGGGCGGTTTTCCCGGCGAGCGGGCCGCCTGCCCGTGCCCGGTTACTCGGCAGGCGCCTGCCGGTTGTGGTCCCTGACCGACTTCTCGATGGTGCGCGCACACGCGGTGAACATCTCGACCTGCTCAGGGGTCAGATCGCGTACGGAGATCCGCTCCAGGGTGCGCCACATGTCGGCGATGGGTTCCCGCAGGGCGCGGCCGGCATCGGTGAGGTGGACCACCATGACCCGCCGGTCGTGGGCGGCGGGCTCCCGGGTGAGCAGTCCGGCCTCCTGCATGCGGCGCAGTGACTTGGAGACGGTGGAGTGGTCGAGGCCGACGCGCTCCAGCAGTTCCGCCTGTGTCCGGCCGTCGCGGTCGAAGAGCTGCATCAGCAGCAGTTCCTGCCCCGGGTGGAGGTTCAGGGCGCGCAGCATGGCGGCGGCGTGGCCGCGGTGGGCGCGGGCGAGCTGGAAGAGGGCGTAGCTCAGCCGTCCGTCGCGCGCCGCGTCCGGCAGCTCCGATGAAGTGGTGTCGGACATTGCTGCTCCTTCGTCACAAGAGTGGGGTGACCGGTCAGTCGATGGTCAGGACGATCTTGCCTCGGTTGTGGCCGGCGTCGCTGGCCCGCTGCGCCTCGGCGGCTTCCGCCAGCGGGTAGGTGGCGCTGATCGTGGTCACCAGGGTGCCGTCGGCGGCCTGCTGGGCCAGTTCGGCCAGCCGCGCGGCGGAGCGGCGCTGCGGGCCCTCGGCGAAGACGACGCCGAGTTCGCGGGCGCGGAAGTCGGCGGTGGTGACGATCCGGTCGGTACCGCCGCGCAGGGTGATGGAGTCCTCCAGCGCGCCCTTGCCCGCGGCGTCGAGGACGGCGTCCACCCCGTTGGGGGCGATGTCGCGGACCCGCTGGACCAGGTCGTCCCCGTAGACCAGCGCGGTCGCGCCGAGCGAGGTGACGTACTCCTGGTTGGCCGGCCCGGCGGTGCCGATGACGCGGGCGCCGCGGGCGACGGCGAGCTGGACGGCGACGGTGCCGAGCGCGCCGGACGCTCCGTGGATCAGCAGCGTCTCACCCGAGGCGACGCCGAGCAGGTCCAGCACGCGTTCGGCGCCGTCGCTCGCCACGGGCAGAGCGGCGGCGTGCGTCCAGTCCAGACCGGCCGGCCTGGGCGCGAGGACGGCCGCGGACGCCAGGGCGTACTGGGCGTAGGAGCCGGTATCGGACCAGCCCAGGACCTCGTCCCCCACCTTCAGGCGGTCGACGTCCTCGCCGACGGCGTCGACCACCCCGGCGATCTCCCCGCCGGGCACGGCGGGCAGCGTGGTGGGGAAGACGGCCTCCATGACGCCGGAGCGGATCTTGCCGTCCACCGGGTTGACGCCGACGGCCCGTATCCGCACACGGACCTGACCGGGGCCGGGCCGAGGAACGTCGATCTCCGCTTCGTGCAGGACCTCGGTGCCGCCGAACTCGTCGAAAACAATGGCCTTCATGACTGGGGTCTCCTCGAGCGGGATGCCGTGCCGACCACTATCTGTGGCCAGCCACATAAAAGTAGCACCGATTGCGTGGCTAGCCAAGTAATTGCTTCGGGCGGCCCCGGACACCGACCGCCCGCGGCGCGACCAGGGGTGCCGGTGAGAACCGCGTCACCAGCCGCAGACGGCGGCGACCAGTCCTCGGACGGTGATCTTCCTGGGCCGGGCGGCTCGTACACTGACGAAGATGGAGGACCACACGGCCACCGGGGTCGGTGCACGTCCGGCGCCCGTCCTGCGGCAGTACGTCGACTCGTATGTCGGCTTCGACCTCCGCGGGCTCCCGACGGGGGTGCACTGCGGCCCGCCGGGCCGCGCGCTCACTGCGGTGATCAGCCTGTCGGATCCTTTGGAGGTGGCGGCGGGCGTTGACGACGGGTCACCGGTCACCCGATTCGGCAGCGTGGCCGGCGGCCTGATGCGCCGGTCCGTCGCGATCCACCACGACGGACGCCAGCAAGGTGTTAACGACTGCCGGAGGTTCCGCTGCCACGGAAGTCCAGGTCGACGTCTCCCTGTGCCTCGCAGGGGCTCGGCGCCGGTTTTCGTTCCGATGGTCCTCGAGCCCCGAGGATCACTCCGCGGCGGCCGTGGCAGAAGGCCCTGACCGGCCGTGCCGGACCGCTTCGACCAGCACGTCGCCCGCCTCGCTGCGGTAGTAGAGCACCGACCGCCCCGCGCGCCGCCGCCGGACCAGTCCCGCCTCCAGCAGCACCTTCAGGTGCCGCCCCACCGAGCCCAGCGCCAGTCCGGTCAGGGCCACCAACTGGGTGGTGCTCATCGGGGTGCCCAGGAGGGCGAGGGCCTGGGCCCGCCCCGGACCGAGCAGGGCGCGCAGCGCCTGGGACGCCGGACGGTCCTCCTCCCCGGTCAGCACGCCCGAGCAGGGATACACCACGGCATACCGGTGAGGCTCGTCCCAGGTCACCCAGCCACGGCGGGAGGTGACGGGGACGAACAGGAGCTGCGCACCGCGGATGTCGCGGGGCGGGTTGTCGTGGGCGTTGATCTGCAGCCGGCCCTCGCCCAGCCAGCGGGTGCGGGGGCGCAGGCCGTCGAGGGCCGTGGCCCAGCCGCCGTCGCTCAACTGCCGGGTACGGGCGACGACGTCGGCCTCCAGGACGCGACGGCGCCGCTCCCAGTCAGGAAACACCGTCCGGGTCCACACCCACTCCAGCAGGGCGGCCGAGCGTTCGGGGAGGTCGTCGCGGCACAGCGCCTCGGGGAGGGAGCCGCCGCCCAGCGCGGTCGTCAGGTCGGCGCGGGCGGCCGCGGGCGGGACGGCCCGGACGCGGTGCAGTTCCTCGTCGATGTGCGGGGTTCCCTCGCCCACCGGGGCGGGGATGAGGAAGTCGGCGATCCAGCTGTACCGGAACCCGGCCCGCACCACGGCCGCCGCGACCGGGTCCCGGGCCAACTGCTCGCGATAGGCCGGAAGATGGGCCGCCAGCCACTTCTGCTGCACCGGGTGGGAGGCCACGGCCTCCTCCAGGTCGATCAGGGCGGCAACCGTCTCGGCCAAGGGCGAGATCACGAACCGGCTGCGCGCCAGGGTGTCCGCATCGAGCAACCACAGTCCCATCGTTTCGCCTCCGTGCGAAACATTAACGCCGCCGCGGCGGCCCCTCGGACACTCCCCGTCATGCGCACCTACCGAGAACTGTTCCGCACCCCGGAGTTCACACCGCTCTTCGCCGCCAGCGCCCTGTCGGTGGCCGCTTCCACGGTGAGCGGGCTGGCCCTGGGCACCCTGGTCCACTCCGCCACCGGGTCCCCGCTGCTCTCCGCCCTCGCCATGTTCGGGCCCTCCCTCGCCCAGGTGGCCGGCGCGGCCACGCTGCTGTCGGCCGCCGACCGGCTCCGCCCGCGCGCCGCCATGACCGGCCTCACCCTGGCCTTCGCGGTGGCCGCCGGCGTCCAGGCCGTCCCCGGGCTGCCGATGTGGGCCGTCTTCGCAGTCCTGGCGGCCGAAGGCCTGATCGCCTCCGTGGGCGGCGGGATCCGCTTCGGCCTGCTCAACGAAATCCTCACCAAGGACGGCTATCTGCTCGGCCGTTCGATGCTCAACATGGCCGTCGGCACCCTGCAGATCTGCGGCTACGCCCTCGGCGGCGTCCTCGTCGCCCTGCTCTCGCCGGGTGGCGCGCTGCTCACCGGCGCGCTGCTGTACGTGGCCGCCGCGGCCGTCACCCGCTTCGGCCTCACCGACCGCCCGCCCCGTGCCACCGGCCGCCCGTCGGCCGCCGCCACCTGGCGCGTCAACGCCCGTCTGTGGTCGTCGGCGCCCCGCCGCTGCGTCTACCTGGCGCTGTGGGTGCCGAACGGGCTCATCGTGGGCTGCGAGTCCCTGTACGTCTCCTACGCCCCCGAGTACGCGGGGCTGCTCTTCGCCTGCGCCGCCCTCGGCATGCTCGTCGGCGACACGCTCGCCGGACGCTTCCTCCCGCTGCGGTGGCGTGAACGCCTCGGCGCCCCGCTGCGGCTGCTGCTCGCCGTCCCTTACCTGCTGTTCTTCCTGGAACCGGGACTCCTCGTCGCGCTGACCGCCGTCACCCTGGCCTCCGTCGGCTTCGCGGCGAGCCTCCTGCTCCAGGAACGCCTGATGCGGCTGACCCCCGACGAGCTGAGCGGCCAGGCCCTCGGCCTGCACTCCTCCGGCATGCTCGTCCTGCAGGGCGTCGGCGCCCTCCTCGCCGGCACCATCGCCGAACTCACCACGCCCGCGGTGGCGATGACGGTCATGGCCGTCGCTTCCGTCACCGTCACCCTGGCGCTCGCTCCGGGACTGCGGGGGCGTGTGCCGGCCATGGCGACCGCGTGAGCCGTGGGGGGCGCGTCCGCCGGACAGCGCCGTGCTCGGGAACCGGGACCGGTGTGGCCGGGACACGCTCGGCCGAACGGGCCGCCGGGACCGCCGGCCCGCCCGCACCAGGCTCAGGGGGGCTTTGTCCACGAGAACCGGTTCTGGCTCGCTTTCCGTGCTGAGTGACGCTCCGTCACGGCTGGACATCGAAGAGAGCAATGGAAGGGGTGGCGGGGCAAGCACTGCGCGAAGGCGCGTCAGTATGGCTCGCCACTGCTTCCAGTCCTCCGGGTCGACCCAGTTTGAGGCCGGCCCGTCCTCGTCGCCGACGATGCGGGCGAGGGCTTCGTCGGCGAGTGCCCGTAGGTCGGAAGGGAACACGGGCATCGGTGTTTCCGGACCGTGGGACATGTCGACGGGTTCGCCTCCCGGGCATTGCGCCGCGATCAAGGCGGCGGCGGCAGTGGGTCAGAACCGTCTCGCACAACACGCGGGTTTTGAGAGGGGTTCCGCCAACGGCGTCCTGCGGATTCGTGAGCGGTTCCGGGGTGTTCGCAGAACTCTCGCAACTGTCCGTTTTTGAGCATGACCACCCGTGGTGGCCGTCATGCTCAGTTCACGCCCGGGCTGCGGCGCTCGACGAGGACGACGTCGCGCCATGTGCCGTGGTGGCGGCCGATGCGTTCGCGGGTGCCGATGACGCGGAACCCGGCGCGCTGGTGCAGGGCGAGGCTGGCGGTGTTCTCCGGGAAGATGCCGGACTGCACCGTCCAGATGCCGGCGGCGTCGGTGGAGGCGAGCAGTGCTTCCAGCAGTGTGAGGCCGATCCCGCGGCCGCGGGCGTCGGGGTGGACGTAGACGGAGTGCTCGACGACGCCGGCGTACGCGCACCGGTCGGAGACCGGCACCACGGCGGCCCAGCCCAGCACCCGGTCGCCGTCGAGGGCGACCACGCGGTGGGCGGGCAGCTTGGCCTTGTCGAACGCCTGCCAGGTCGGGGCGGTGGTCTCGAAGGTGGCGTTGCCCTCGTCGATACCCAGCTGGTGGATCGCCAGGGCCTGCTCGGCGTGCTCCGGCCGCAACGGTGCGATGCGCACGCCGGTCTCAGCGGCCCTCACGCCGCGGGCTCGATGCCGAGTTCGACGAGCAGGCCGCGGATGCGGTACTCGATCTCGTCGCGGATCGGCCGGACGGCCGCGACGCCCTGTCCGGCCGGATCGTCGAGCTGCCAGTCCAGGTACCGCTTGCCGGGGAAGTAGGGGCAGGCGTCACCGCATCCCATGGTGATCACGACGTCGGATGCCTGCACCGCCTCGGTGGTGAGGACTTTCGGGGCCTCGGCCGAGATGTCGATGCCCGACTCCCGCATCGCCTCGACCACGGCCGGGTTCACCGTGCTCGCGGGGGCGGACCCGGCCGAGCGGGCCTGGACCCGGTCTGCGCCGAGGTGCGTGAGGAAGGCCGCGGCCATCTGGGAGCGGCCTGCGTTGTGGACGCACACGAACAGCACGGACGGCTTGGTCTCAGACACGGGCGGAACCTTCCGGAGAGACGACCGGCCCGGCCGCCGGGGCGGTCTGGGGGAAGAAGCGGCGGGCGGCGAGGGCGACGTAGACGAGGCCGATGAGGACGGGGACCTCGATGAGGGGGCCGACGACTCCGGCCAGGGCTTGGCCGGAGGTGGCGCCGAAGGTGGCGATGGCGACCGCGATGGCCAGCTCGAAGTTGTTGCCCGCAGCCGTGAACGCCAGCGTGGCCGCCTTCGGGTAGTCCAGCCCGACCGCGCGGCCTGCGGCCATGGAACCGGCCCACATGACGGCGAAGTACATCAGCAGCGGCAGTGCGATCCGGGCGACGTCGAGCGCGGTCTGCTCCAGGCCGAGCCAGCCGGGGAGCACGGAGAGGTAGAACCAGCCCAGCAGGCTGAACGCGAGCACCTGGAAGACGGAGTTCAGGGCGACCAGGACGGCGGCGGCCTCGCGGTCGCCGCAGGCGAGGTCGTTCCAGATGATGACCATCGCGATGCAGCGGGCGAGGCCGACGATGATCAGGCCCGTGCGGTACTCGGGCAGGTCCGGCAGGAAGATCCAGGCCAGGGCGAACATCAGGGCCGGGCCGACGACCCAGTTCAGGACCAGGGACGGGATCAACAGGCGCCGGTCGCGGGTGACGGTCTCCAGGCGGTCGTAGCGGACCTTGGCGAGCACCGGGTACATCATCACGAGCAGGCCGAGCGCGATCGGCAGCGAGACGCCGGTGACGGTGACCTTCGCGAGGGCGTCCCCGAGGCCGGGTACGAGGCGGCCCAGGCCGAGGCCGGCCGCCATCGCGGTCACAATCCACACGGCGAGGAAGCGGTCCAGGAACGACAGCCGCCCGGCGACCGGCCCTGCGGGCGCCGCGGCTGCGGCTTGCGCCCTCACGACGCTGCCCCGGCCGCCGGCGCGGTTTCCGCCGTGACCTGTCCGGCGGACCGGGTGAGAATCGCCGCGAGACGGTCGGTCATCTGCGGCAACAACCGGTAGTACACCCACGTCCCGCGCCGCTCGGAGTCGATGAGACCGGCCTGCTTCAGCAGTTTGAGGTGATGGGAGATCGTCGGCTGGGACACCTCGAAGGCCGGGGTGAGGTCGCAGACGCAGACCTCCCCGCCCGCACGGGAGGCGATCATCGACAGCAGGCGCAGCCGGACCGGGTCGCCCAGGGCCTTGAACACCTTCGCCAGCGCCTCGGCCTGGTCCTCGTCCAGCGGGGCGGTCAGCAGAGCGGGGCAGCAGCCCTCGACGCCGTCCTGCCCGAGCAGCACAAGCTCTTGTTTCGGCATGCTTCTATGTTGACGTTTTTCAATTCAAGGCGCAAGGTTGAATCGACAGGCATCGATACAACCGATCCGGGGAGACCGCCATGTCCCGTGCCCAGCTCGCGCTCAACGTTGCCGACCTCGAAGCGGCGGTGACCTTCTACTCCAAGCTCTTCGGCGTCGAACCCGCCAAGCGCCGCCCCGGCTACGCCAACTTCGCGATCACGGCCCCGCCGCTCAAGCTCGTCCTCATCGAGGGCGAACCGGGCCAGGAAACCCGCCTGGACCACCTCGGCGTCGAGGTGGAGACCACCGAGGAGGTCACCGCCGCCACCGACCGCCTCAAGGAGGCGGGGCTCGCCACGTTCGAAGAGAACGACACCTCCTGCTGCTACGCCCTCCAGGACAAGGTCTGGGTGACCGGCCCCGGCAAGGAACCGTGGGAGGTCTACGTCGTCAGGGCCGACGCCGACCAGCTGGGCAAGAGCCCCGTCGCCGGCGGGGATGCCTGCAGGTCCTGCGCCGCTTCACGCGCGGCGGGCCCAAGCACCCCACCTATCAGGCGATCGAGGAACTCGGGCGGGCGGTGCGGACGGCTTTCGTTTGCGACTACCTCGCCGACGTCGAGCTGCGGCAGGAGATCCACGAGGGCTTGCAGGTCGTGGAGAACTGGAACAGCGCGAACAAGGACCTCTTCTACGGCAAGGACGGCGACCTCGCCGGGCAGGACAAGGAGTCCCAGGAGGTGTCCATGCTCGCCCCCCACCTGCTCCAGTCCGCCCTGGCCCACGTCAACACGCTGCTGATGCATCAGGTCCTCGCCGACCCGCAGTGGGCCGACACGCTCACCGATGCAGACCGGCGGGCGCTGTCGCCGCTGTTCTGGACGCACGTGAACCCGTACGGCAGGTTCGAGCTGGACATGAACAGCCGCCTCGACCTGGGCCTGGAGTTGCCCCCAGCAGCGACGGTGCCCCGCCCGCGCGCTCCCGAGGGCCAGGGCGCCACGACATCCACCTGACCAGAGCCGGGCGCACGGTGGAGGCATGGCCGGGCGGGTGCGCCGCTGCGCGTACATCGTCTGGATCCACTCCGCCGCCCCGCCCTTGACGGTGATCTTCCCGCGCTCGTCCTGCGGGTGCAGATCCTCGGATGAGGACGGCGCCGGCCGGGGAAGGGAAGCGGCCGTGCTCAGAGCGCGGGGCCCTCGGCGGCGGCCAGCATGTTCTCGATAAGGTCAGCAGCGCGCCGGGTGCCGCCCTCGGCTCGGGCGGCGGCCTGCAACTGCTTGGACCGGTCGACGCGTTCCGGATCCGTGACCAGGTCGTTCAGCGCCGCGCGAAGGGTCTCGGCGGTGGCGTCAGCGGTGTCCACACGGCGGGCGACGCCGAGTTCCACGAGCCGGTCGGCGTTCATGAACTGCTCGGCTCCCTGCGGCACGGCGATCATGGGAACGCCGGCGAGGAGCCCTTCGCTGCAGCCGCCCATGCCGGCGTGGGTGACGAAGGCGTCGGCCTGTTCCAGGATCGCCCGCTGCGGGACCCAGGAGTGCACCTCGACGTTGGACGGGATGGTGCCGAGTTCCTCGGGGTCGGTGTACTTGCCGATCTGGAGTACGACGTGCCAGCCGGGCAGGTCGCCGAAGGCCGCGATGCACTGACGGTAGAACGCGGGCTGGCGTGTGTACGCGGAGCCGAGCGAGATCAGCAGCACGTTGTCCGCGGCCGCCGGGCGGGTCCAGCCGCCCGTGTCCGCTCGGGTGTCGAAGCAGGGGCCGACGAAGGTCACCGTGTCGGTGTCGACTCGATCGGCGTGCGGCTGCATCGCTCTCGGGATCAGGGCGAGGGCCCGGGCGGGCGGACCGGAGAAGGTGTCCACGTTCGTGGTGGTCGCACCGCAGTCGGCGAGCCACCGTGCGAACCTGTCCCGGTACGCGTCGGCGCCCGGCAGTTTCCGCAGATGCGCCGCGACGTCCTCCTGGTAGCCGTCCCAGCCGACGAACGTCGGGGACAGCTGCACGAGGGGACGGCCCTGCGCTTCGGCGAGGGCACGCGCGGCATAAGCGCCGATGTCATAGAGGTACAGGTCGGCCGGATCGTCGTCGTAGGCGGCGCGCAGTTGCGGGAGCACCTGGACGGCGTCGTCGAGGAAGAGGCTCGCCGCGGCGATGGGATCGGCAGGCCAGTCGTTGTCCGCGACGGGCAACGTGGAGGTGCAGGGCACCAGCTCCGCGCCGGCGGACTCGATCCGGTCGGCCACGAACGGGTCGTTGGCGTAGGTGACCCGGTGCCCGCGGGCCACCAGCTCACGGATGAGAGCGAGGCTGGGCAGGACATGACTGACGATGGGGACGCCGACCATCGCGATATGGGCGCGGCGACGGGACATGGGCGATCACTCGTTTCTGGCGCGGGACGGGTGCGGGCGGTGTGGCGAGGACGCGACGTCAGGGCTGGTCGATCTGCGCGGCGACCTCCTCCAGGTCGGCGACGGTCCCCGACATGATCGTCCGTACATGCCTGGTGATGGACTGCACGGGCCAGTCCCACCACGCCACGGCGAGGAGCCGGGCGATGTCCGCAGCGTCATAGCGGGTGCGGATGAGCCGGGCCGGGTTGCCGCCGACGATGCCGTAGTCGGGGACGTCGCCGGTGACCACGGCGCCGGCGGCGATGATCGCGCCGTGGCCGATCCGTACGCCGGGCATGACTGTGGCGCCGTGCCCGAACCACACGTCGTTGCCGACGACCGTGTCGCCCCGGCCGGGCAGGTCGGTGATCAGGTCGAAGTGCTCCGCCCAAGAGCCCCCCATCGTGGGGAACGGGAAGGTGGAAGGACCGTCCATGCGGTGGTTGGCGCCGTTCATGAGGAACCGGATGCCCGTCCCCAGCGCGCAGTACTTGCCGATGACAAGCCGCTCGGGACCGTAGTGGTAGAGAACGTTGCGCGTCTCGAACGCGGTCGGGTCGTCCGGATCGTCGTAGTAGGAGAAGTCACCGACCTCGATCAACGGCGACTTCACCAGCGGCTTGAGCAGAACCACGCGCGGGTGCTCGGGCATCGGGTGGAGCACGGTGGGGTCAGCGGGAACGGGCGGCATCGCGGAGGCGGTTCCTCTCTAGCGGACCTGGAGCGACAACTGTCGCGTTAAGATGCTGGCACAGCCCTGCCGCCTTGATCAACCGGATACTGATTGCCGATGACAGACCCACTGGACACGACGTCGGACCGCCGTCCGGGCGGTCGCACCGCCCGCATCCGCGCCCAGGTTCTCGATGCGGTACGCACCGAACTCGCTGAAGGCGGTCACGAAGGACTCACGATGGAGGGTGTCGCGACGCGGGCCGGAGTGCACCGCGCCACGGTCTACCGGCGTTGGCGCGATGTCGGCGGCCTACTCGTCGACGTCATCGACGCCGCCGGCGAGATCGACTGGCAGCCGCCGGACACCGGCTCCCTGCGCGGCGATCTGACGGCCCTCAACCAGGAGATCCAGGAATCCCTGGTCGTACAACCGTCGCTCGCCGTCGCCCTGATGGCCGCCTCGTTCCACTCCGAACAGGCTGCGCGGGCCCAGACTCAGTTGTGGACGGACCGGTACGCCCAGTGCGAGATCCTCGTCGAGCGCGCCATCGAGCGCGGTGAACTCCCCGCACAGCACACAGACGCGCGGAGCCTGTTGATCGCCGCCACGGCGCCGCTCTACCACCAGCTGGTGCTCCTGCGTGCCGATCCGGACCCGCAACTCCCGGAACGGGCCGCGGAGGCGGCAGTCCTGGCGGCTGCCGCGGGCGCCTTCTCCGTCCGTCGGGAAGAGAGCGTGTGATCGAGGAGACAGGGAACGAACGCAAGCGCAATCAAGAGCGCCACAAGACCTGGATCACGGTCCAGTAGCCGCCGCCCAGGCGGAGGCGGTCCGAGGCGGAGAGATGTCGGCCCTGGAACTGGTCGACAGTCACTTGGAACGCATTGCCGAGGTCAACCCGCAGCTCAACGCGGTCACGCAGTTGATGGCCGAGCGAGCCCGTAAGGCGGCGGCGCAGACGGACCGGCGGCGGGCAGCGGGCGAAGAACTCGGACCGCTGGCCGGCGTGCCGTTCACGGTGAAGGAGACCACCGCTGTCGGGGGCGTGCCGACCACACTCGGAACGGCACGTTTCCGCGATCTGGTGGCTCCGGCCGACGCACCCCCTGTGGCCCGGCTCCGTGCGGCGGGAGCCATACCGATCGGCCACAGCAACATGCCCACTCTCGTCGTGGCCGGGATGCACACCCGCAGCGAGCTGTTCGGCGACACCGTCAACCCGTGGAACCGGAGCCGGGCCCCGGGCGGCAGCAGCGGCGGTGACGGAGTGGCCGTCGCCACCGGCATGGCCGCACTCGGACTCGGCAACGATTCCGGCGGATCAGTACGGATCCCAGCCTCGTTCTGCGGCGTGACGGGGCTGAAGCCGACCACCGAGTCCTCGGCCCGGACGACCCGGGACCGGCCTCACAGATGCTGGTCACCGACGGACCCCTGGCCCGTACGGTCGCCGACCTGCGGCTGGCGTACGAGGTGCTGGCCGGGACCGACCCTCGGGATCCGCGGGCCGTACCCGTGCCCCTCTACGGCGAACCGCTGCCGGGGCCGGTCAAGGTCGCGGTCGTCGCCGACCCCGGCGGCCACGGCGTCCACCCCGCGGTCCGCGGGGCCGTCACAGCGGCAGCGGACGCGTTGCGCGACGCAGGGTACGACGTACGGGAGACGGCGGACGTTCCGCGGCTGGACGAGGCACTCGAGGCATACGGCCGGATCACCCTGACCGAATTCGCGCCGGCCTGGCCGGTGGTGCGGAAACTGCTCGGCGAAGGCGGAGACCGCTACATCCAGATGGCCATGGAGAAGACTCCGCCTGCGAACGCGGCAGAGCTCACGAAGCTGATGGGGACCTGGCTGGGCATCCGCCGCTCCTGGGCAGAGTTCCTCGACGAGTACCCGCTGCTGCTCGGCCCGGTGTTCACCGGGCCGCCCGTCGTGCCGGGACTGGAGTCACGCGATGAAGCGGGGCGGGAACGGGTCGCCCAGGGCATGCGCCTGTGCACGGTGACCAGCTTCGTGGGCGTACCCGCGGTCGCCGTACCGACCGGACTCGGCGACGGACTGCCATCCGGCGTACAGATCATCGGGCGCGCGTTCCGGGAAGACCTGTGCCTGGCCGCTGCCCAGGAGATCGAGGACCGCCTCGGCGTGCTCACGCCGATCAATGCTCGCCCCGAATCCCCGGCTGTCGCGCGGTAGGCGGAGCTACCACAGAGGGCAAGGAGACGGTCAGAGGTCAACGAGCGGCGCGGAGGAGGCAGCATCCGTGCCGCGCCGTTCGCTGGCCCCTCCCCGGTCGAAGTGTCGGCACACGACCGTCTGCCGACACTCGGCGTAGTGATCACGAACCCGCAGGTGGGCAGTGTCGACAACTCGCGCCGGAAATCAACGTCGGTGAACGATCCGCTCGATGGATTCCGACACATGCTCATCGGCTACTACGACGAGCGGGAGAAGACCGTGCAGCAGATCGCCGACATGTTCGGCGTGCCCCGGTCCACGGTGCACGGCCACCTCGACAAAACCAAGACCGTCCCCCGCCAACCCAGGAAGACCACGGCCGCGAAGCCCTGACCGCTCCCGACTGGTTACTTGTCACCTGGTTCGCTGCTCGTTAACGGCACCCCTGCTTCAAGCCCTCGCCCGACGCCATCGCGGAGATCACCGGTCTCCTCGCGCCGGGCGACAGCAGGCGCTGATCGCGACGCCTGTCATGAGGCGGGGCCGGCCCACAGGTCGGTGCTGTGGGCCCCGACGAGAGCGCTGATGCGGGTGAGTGCGTCACTGACCGGCTGCGGGTCGAGTCGGCGTCCGTCACGCAAGCGCAG
The DNA here is from genome assembly GCF_055633275.1 of Streptomyces sp. 12E. Classification (NCBI taxonomy): domain Bacteria; kingdom Bacillati; phylum Actinomycetota; class Actinomycetes; order Kitasatosporales; family Streptomycetaceae; genus Streptomyces; species Streptomyces sp. 12E. The sequence goes on from NZ_JBVNCJ010000003.1 coordinate 103,272, forward strand.
TGCGACCTGATCGTCAGCGGCCTCCTTGGCGCCGATGACGGCTTGGTAGGGAACCAGGCGGGCCTCTCGGATTCGGGCGCCGAGGCTGCCGCGGTCCGGTCCCGCGATCTGGGCGCGCAGTCCGAGGCGGGTGCAGCGTCGGGCGAGGGCTGCGGCGTTCGGCAGTTCGGTGTCGGAGACGGGGAGAATGACCAGCTGAGTGGGGGCGAGCCAGGCGGGGAAGGCGCCGCCGTGCTGTTCGATGAGATGGGCGACGGCTCGTTCCACGCTGCCGATGATGCTGCGGTGGACCATGACCGGGCGGTGTCTGGCGCCGTCCGCGCCGATGTAGCGCAGGTCGAACTGCTCGGGCTGGTGGAAGTCGACCTGGACGGTGGACAGGGTGGACTCCCGGCCGGCGCCGTCGGTGACCTGGACGTCGATCTTGGGGCCGTAGAACGCGGCCTCTCCCTCGGCTGCCTCGTAGGGCAGGCCGGAGCGGTCGAGGACGTCGGTCAGCAGTGCGGTGGTGCGCTCCCACTTCTCGGGTGCGGCAACGTACTTGCCACCGGGACCTGGGAGGGAGAGCCGGTAGCGGGTAGGGGTGATGCCGAGCGCCTCGTACGCCTGGCCGATCATCTCCAGCGCCGCCTGCGCCTCCTCGGCGACCTGGTCCAGGGTGCAGAAGATGTGCGCGTCGTTGAGCTGGATGGCCCGCACCCGGGTCAGCCCACCGAGCACGCCCGAGAGTTCGGAGCGGTACATGCCGCCCAGTTCGGCCATCCGCAGGGGCAGCTCGCGGTAGCTGTGGGAGCGGGAGCGGTAGATCACCGCGTGATGGGGGCACAGGCTCGGCCGCAGGACGACCTGCTCCCCGCCGAGGTCCATCGGGGGGAACATGTCGTCGCTGTAGTGCGCCCAGTGCCCCGAGATCTCATACAGCTCCCGCTTGCCGAGGACCGGTGAGTACACGTGCTGGTAGCCCGCCCGGCGCTCGGCGGCACGGATGTACTCCTCCAGGGTGTGCCTCACGGCCGCGCCGTCGGGCAGCCAGTACGGCAGGCCGGCGCCGATCAGCGGATCGGTGTCGAACAGGCCCAGTTCACGGCCGAGCTTGCGGTGGTCGTGCACGGTGGTCATCGCGGTCTCCCTGCTGGTTGCGGAGCAAGTGACCGGACCTACGACGAAGCCCCGGGGCACTTGCCCCGGGGCTTCGGATCAGCTCATCTGTCAGCGCGCCGGGACACTCTCCGGCGTCGTCGTCATAGCGGCGCGCTTCATGTCGCAGACGTTAGCAGGACGCAGCGACGTCCACACGGTCATTCATCGTCAGGGTTGATGTGCCGCGGGTCCGGCATGAACCGGCCCAAGCAGCGCACGCTCGTCAGCTGGACCGCGAACCCGAGACGGTTGTGCGAACGCCGTTTGGCCTGCACTTTCCCCAGATCCGAGTCATCCAGGAAGAAGTACCGCTCCGACTGCGCACGTGACGGCGCTCCGTTGAACGCCGCGTACCGGGCTGCCTGTTGATCCGACAGGAACTCGACCGGCACCAGGTCCTCCGAGGATCGACGGCACCGACCCGCGAAGGCTGCGCCGTACGATCAGCCGTCGACGACCCGGCCGGAGCGGCCCGGTACGGCGTCCGTCGGGTCGCCGCCCTCATCCCGATGGTCCGCGACGGCCTCCCGGCCGACAGGGTCGGGTCTGGCGGTCCGCGGAGTCAGGGCCTCGGCAGCGAGGTGTTTCGAGCCGCTGCCGGGCAGCCGGGGCGAGGCCGGGGTCAGTCGGCGAAGGGGGAGGGGGAGTGGGCGACGACGTCGGGCAGGAGGGTGGGGGCGATGTCCTGGAGGTCGGGGTGGGTGGCTGCGACGTCGCGCAGCAGGCGGGGGAAGGTGACGCGGTCCAGGGCGCGTCCGGTGCGGGAGAGGAGCAGGGGGCCTGTGGTCTCGGTGGAGTGGGGGGCTTTGTGGGTGCGTACGGGCAGGTATTCGTCCAGTGCCCACACCACGGGGCGGGGGACGGGCTGGAGGCGGGTGACGGCGGAGGCGCTGTTGTTCTTGGCGGGGAGGCGCCAGGTGGGTCCGGCGGCGTTGTCGCGCTGGATGTGCTGGAGGATCACGGCGATGGACTGGCCGGGGCGCAGGCCTGCGAGGGTCATGTAGACGGCGAGCCGGGCGCGTTCGGCGTGGGGGCCGCGGTAGCGGTCGGCGGCGGTGCGCAGGGCGTCGGTCTGGAGGCGGGTGAGGGTTTCGCGTTCGGCGGGTGGGGTGGGTCCGGCCAGTGCGCGGCGTGGGGGGAGGTTCCAGCGGGCGGCTCCGAGGTCTTCGGTGCAGTGGGCGTAGAAGGAGCGGACGGCGGAGACGGCGCGGCCGCGGGAGGCGGCGGCCATGGGGCTGCCGTCGAGGTTGGTGAGCCGGGCGGCCCAGTCCTGGATGTGGGCGGGTGTGAAGTGCCAGACGTGGCGGCCGATGTAGGTGAACCAGTCCTGGTGCCATCCGGGTGGGGCGTCGAGGCCGGCGAGCAGCAGTCCGTAGCGGTAGCGGGTGTCGTCGTCCCAGGCTCGTCCGCGGACCTCCTGGCCGTCGGGCCGCAGGTAGCTGCCGGAGAGCCATCCGTGCAGGATCGTGTACGGGTCGGGGGCTTCGGTGGGGAAGGTCATTGCGCCACTCCGGGAACTCGCGCGGTGCGGGGTGGCGGGACCGGCGGGGGCGGCCCCGCCACCCAGGACTATGAATTTTACGGAACAGACCTCTACCTTCACCAGTGGCTACGGGTCGGCTGAGCACCGTGGGAAACGCGCGGGACGGCGCCGCGCCCCGCGCCGCCCTCTCGTGGGGCTGGGGAGCCTGGTCTGTTCCGTAAAGTTCAACCGCTTCGGTCACTACGGACGGGAGGACACCCTGATAACGACGCTCACCCCGTTCCGATGTCGTGGGCGGCACCCGCCGCGACGGACCGGAGATCGTCCGGGTCGGCCACATTGTGCAGGGCGGTGATGGTCCTGGGAATCGTCGAGGGGATCCTGGCCCAGTACCGCTCCCCCTCGGCGCACCCCAGGCATCCACCGACTGACCGTCCCGCACCCGCGTGCCCGGTACCTCCGTGCTGCACATCGCCTCCCGGCGCACCTGCGGTGTCCTCCGGATCCACGCCGACCTGCGCCGGCTCGGCGAGCGCAGGGGTGTCAGCCGGCAGTGGTACCGGGCTTGCCGTCCCGTGGCCTTCGTCCGGCCGGCCGGCCGGACGAAGGCCACGTCGTACTCCCACGGGATGTCGCGTTCGTCCATCCCGAGGACGAGGCTCGGGAAGCGGTCGAACAGTGCCCGACAGGCGACGCGGAGGAACAGCTGCAGTGCGTTCTCCCGCACCGCCGGACGTCCGGCGGTGCGGGATGCGGGAGCAGCTGCGCGCATCCCAGGTGGATCAGAGGTCGGCGCCCTGCGCCAGATGCGGGTAGTCGGTGTAGCCACGGTGGTCGCCGCCGTAGAAGGTGGTGCTGTCGGGCCGGTTGAGCGGGGCTCCGGTCTGCCAGCGCTGTACCAGGTCGGGGTTGGCGATGAAGGCGCGCCCGACCGCGACGAGGTCGGCCTGTCCGGTGGTGACCAGTTCCTGTGCGGCGGTGAGGTCGGTGACGGGGTCCCAGCCGTTGCTGACGATGTGGGAACCGCCGAAGCGTTCCGCGAGGTCGGTGAGGAGCGGGGAGGCGGGGTCGCCGATGGTGTGCAGGTAGGCCAGGCCCATCCCGGACAGCGCGTCGACGAGGGTGCGGTATGTGGCCGCGGTGAGGTGGGGGTCGGTCTCCAGCGCGCCGTGGAGGTTGATGGCGGGGGAGATGCGGATGCCGACGCGTTCGCTGCCGATGGCGTCGCTGACGGCCTGTGCCACCTCGATGACGAAGCGGGCACGGCCCTGGGGGGAACCGCCGTAGTGGTCGGTGCGCTGGTTGGTGGAGGGGGCGAGGAATTGGTGCAGGAGGTAGCCGTTGGCGCTGTGCAGTTCGATGCCGTCCAGGCCGGCGTCGGTGGCGGCGCGGGCGGCGCGGGCGAATTCGTCGATGACCTTAGGGATCTCGCCGGTGGTCAGAGCGCGCGGGACGGGGTGGGGCCGGGGGCCGGCGGCGGTGAACATCGTGCCGGGTGCGGCGATGGCGCTGGGCGCGACGGTTTCGGCCTGGTGCTTGTTGTCGGGGTGGGAGATGCGGCCGGCGTGCATGAGCTGGGCCACGATGCGGCCGCCTGCCTGGTGCACGCCGGCGGCGACGGTCCGCCAGGCTTCGATCTGTTCGGGGGTGTGCAGGCCGGGCGAGTTCATGTAGCCCTGTCCGACCGCGCTGGGCTGTACCCCTTCGGTCACGATCAGTCCGGCGGTGGCCCGCTGGGTGTAGTAGGTCGCCATGAGGCTGGTGGGGACGCCGTCGGGGGTGGCCCGGTTGCGGGTCATGGGGGCCATGACGATGCGGTTGTTCAGCTTCCACTTGCCCACCGTGGCGGGTGCGAAGAGGTCGGTCATGAAGGTGACTCCTGAAGTGCGGTTGCGCGGTCGTGCGGTGTGCGTGGGGTGGGAGGGGTCAGGCGAGGCGACGTATGGCGACGACCGTGTCGGTGACGGTCGCGGTCTGTCCGCCGGGGCCGGTGGCCACCCGTTGCGGGGTGGCCAGGCGCTGAGGCGTCCACCGCGCCGGGTCGAGGGCGAGTTCGTCGTAGATGTCTTCCGGGCTGGGGAAGTGGGTGTCGGGATCGGTGTTCCAGGCCCAGGGGCGTACTGAGCCGTGGTCGACGATCAGGAGGATTCCGCCGGGAGTGAGCGCGTGTGCGGCGCGGCGCAGGACGTCGGCACGCGGGAAGGCGTAAGGGGTCTGCAGGTACTGGGCGGAGATGAGGTCGAAAGTGCCGGCGGGGAAGGTCTCCGCCAAGTCGTGCTGTTCGGTGCGCACGCTGTTCGCGAGGCCGTTTCGGGCGGCGAGCCGACGGGTGCGCTGCAGGGCGGTGGGGGCGATGTCGACTGCGGTGACGTGCCATTCGTGGGTGGCGAGCCAGAGGGTGTCTCCGCCTTCGCCGCAGCCCAGGTCGAGGGCGTGGCCGGGTGCGAGGTGCTGGGCCGTTTCGGCGAGCAGAGGGTTCGCGGTGTCCTTCCAGACGCTGTCCTTGCCGCGGTAGAGCTGCTCCCAGAAGCCGGCGGCTTCGTTGACGGCATGGATTTCGCGGATGCTTTCGTCCATTGCGTGTGTGCCTTTCCTTCGGGTGACTTCGGGGCGGATCGGGGCCAGGGCCCGGGTGGGCTCAGTGGCCCGTGCAGGGTGCGGTCGCGTCGCCGGCCGTGCTCCTGGGCGTCCTCACCAGGGCGAGCAGTGCGACGACGGCGGCGGCCAGGAGGGCGCCCGCCACGATGAACGCAAGGCGGTAGCCGTGGAGGTAGGCCTCCATCCGCACGGCCCGGGGGGCCTGGCCGGGGCTTTCGCTGCGGGAGGCGAGGTAGCCGGTGACGGCGGAGACGTAGAGGGTGTTGAGCAGGGCGGGACCCAGGGCCCCGCCGATCTGCTGGCTGGTACTCAGGACGGCGCTGGCGACACCGGCGTCGTGCGGACCGACGCCGGACAGGGCCACGTTGGGGCCGACCAGGAAGAACAGGCCGACGCCTGCACTGACGAGAATCTGGGTCGGGAGGACCTCGCCCGCATAGCCGGACGCGGTGTCGAGTCGGGTGAGCCAGAACAGTCCCACCGTGGCCAGCGCGCTTCCTGCCGCCATCAGAGCCTTGGGGCCGAGGCGGGTGACCAGCGGGGAACCGAGGGTGGTGGTGGCGATGATGCCGATGCTGAAGGGCAGGAAGGCGATCCCGGCCTGCAGGGGTGTGTAGCCCAGGTTGACCTGCAGGAAGTAGGTCATGAAGAGGTTCATGCCGAACATGCCGGCACCGATGAGGAGGTTGGCCAGGAACACGCCGGCACGGGAACGGTCGAGGATGACGCGCAGCGGGAGGAGCGGGTGGGCGCTGCGGTGCTCGACCACGACGAACGCGGTCAGAAGAAGTACGGCCGCGGCCAGGAGCAGCAGTGTGGCCGGGGCGGTCCAGCCACCGCCGTCGGCGGCCTGGGCGAAGCCGTAGACGAGGGCGACGAGTCCACCGGTCACCAGCACGGCTCCGGGGATGTCGTAGTGACGGTCGCCCGCGGCGCGGCTTTCACGGATGTGGGGGCGGGCGGCGAGGGCCGCGGCCAGGGCGATGGGGACGTTGATGTACATGCACCAGCGCCAGCCCGCGTATTCCGTCAGCACTCCGCCCAGCAGCAGTCCTACGGCACCGCCCCCGCCCTGGAACGCGCCGAAGATGCCGAAGGCCTTTGCGCGTTCCTTGGGGTCGGTGAAGGCGACGGTGGTCAGGGAGAGGGCGGCCGGGGCGAGGAGAGCGGCGAAGGCTCCTTGCAGGGCGCGGGCTGCGAACAGGATGCCCGGGGTGGAAGCGAGGCCGCCGAGCATGGAGGCGGCGGCGAAGCCGAGCAGGCCGATCAGGAGGATCCTTTTGCGGCCGGCGAAGTCGGCGATGCGGCCACCGAGCAGGAGCAGGCCGCCGAAGGCGAGTGCGTAGGAGGTGATCATCCACTGGCGGCCGGCGTCACTCATGCCGAGATCGCTCTGGGCCCGGGGCATGGCGATGTTCACGATGGACACGTCGAGGACGACCATCAGGGTGGCAATGGACGCCACGACGAGCGTCATCCACCGATGGGGATCCGGCGTGGTGGGGCCGGGCGCCTTTCGGGCACGGGCGGGGCTGGCCATGGACATCTCTCCTGAGCCGGAACCGAGGACGGGGGCGACAAGGCGGCGTGCGCCGTTGCATGGCCCGGAGGTTGGAACAGGTCATGCCGAAAGCACAAACCTTCATGCTCTTTTGGCAAGATGGGCGTCATGACGAACATCGATCGGGTCCTGACGGCGATCGGACCGCGACTGCGGGCGTTGCGCCTGCAGCGCGGTATCACGCTGGCCGCCCTCTCCCAGACCACGGGGATCTCCGAAAGCACGCTCTCCCGGCTGGAGAGCGGCGGCCGCAAAGCGAACCTGGAGCTCCTGCTCCCCCTGGCCCACGTCTACCGGGTCCCCCTGGACGAGCTGGTCGGGGCGCCCGAGACGGGCGATCCGCGCGTGCACCTGCGGCCCGTCACCCGCGACGGCATGACCTATGTGCCACTGAGCCGCCGCCCCGGCGGGCTGCACGCCCACAAACTCGTCATCAGCCCCAGCAGCGGCGAACCCGAGCTCCAGGTCCACGAGGGCTACGAGTGGATCTACGTGCTGGACGGCCGGCTGCGCCTGTTCCTCGGCGGACGCTCCCTGCTCCTCACACCAGGTGAAGTGGCGGAATTCGACACCCATGTTCCGCACTGGCTGGGCGCCGACGACGATCAGCCGGTGGAGCTGTTGGTCATCTTCGGCAAGCAGGGCGAGCGGGCCCACCTCAGGGCCCGCCCCGCCTGACCGCATCGCGGTCACTTCGTACCGGGAAGCAGGGAGTCGAGGCCGTGCCGCCGCCCGCCCAGCACGTGCTCGGTGACCTGCGCCTCGATCGCGGCGCTGAAGTCCTCGCGCGGGGCGGCGCGCCGGCGTGCGAGGGCCTCGTCGATATCGGCGTCGACGAGGTCGGCGTTGATGGCGGCCGCGGCCGTCGCACCGCCGGCCTGCGCCTGGACGAGCCCGGCCATCACATCGGCGACATTGCCGGCCACCCAGACGCCGGGGACATCCGTTGCGCCGCCGGGACCGGATGGCACATAGGTGCCGACGCCCATGGGGTGCGGCGCCGGGCCTATGCCGAGGCCGGCCAGGACTTCGCCCTGCGCGAGGAACCGCGGGGCCACCGCCAGGGACCGCACGGGGACCACCAGCCGCGAGGAGAGCCGGACGCCTCGGAGCGTGTCGTCCACGACCTCCAGGCCGGTCACCTCCCCCTGCACGACCTCGACGCCGCGGGCCGCCAGGCGCTCCCACTGCTCCTCCTCGGGCTCCGGCGCCGTGTGCAGGAAGAGCGTCACCCGGCTGGACCACTGGCGGAACAACAGCGCCTGGTGCACCGAGGCCGCACTTGTGCCGAGCACACCGATCGGCGTGTCCCGTACTTCCCACCCATGGCAGTAGGGGCAGTGCAGCACGTCCCTTCCCCACCGCTCGCGCAGCCCCGGCACCTGCGGCAGCTCGTCCACCAGGCCCGTGGTCACCAGCAGCCGCCGGGCCCGGAAGCTCGCACCGCTCTGCGTGCCGACGACGAAGAGCCCTTCCACGCGCATGGCGTGCGTGGCACGGTCGGAGAGCACCTGCCCGCCGTACCGGCTCACCTCGGCCCGCCCGGCACGCAGCAGGTCCAGCGGCGCCACCCCGTCACGCGAGAGCAGGCCGTGAGCCGCAGCGGCGGGGGCGTTGCGGGGCTCCCCCGCGTCCAGCACCAGCACCGACCGCCGGGCCCGCGACAGGGTCAGCGCCCCTGACAGGCCGGCCACACCGCCGCCGATCACGACTACATCGAAAACGCCGGAATCCAGTTTGTCGTTCATGCGGCACACGGTGCGGGGCTCCGACAAAGGAAGCAAACTCTCTTGCCGGTCCGGCAAGGAAAGAGCCGTCTTTCGTGTTCACATGGTCGACGCAGGCGAGCAGCCCGTCGCTCCGGAACCGGACGATCGGCACCTTCGCCTGGGCCTCGATCAGGGCGACGTCGGGGTCTGCCGGAAGGCGGGCGGGGACGGCCGGGTGGGCCCGGCGCCGGTTCTCGTCGCGTCGTTTCCCGGCCTCCCGCTCCGCCTCGCATGGTGCCGTGCCGGGCTCGGAGGCATACTGGGGTGGTCGCAGATTCGCGTACAGGTGCGGCAAGGCCCCGGCAGTCCCGCCGGGGCCTTGCTGCTTCTCCCGCGTCAGGCGACGGCGTGGAGGCCGCCCTTGCCGGGCTTGGGGGGACGCTTGCCGTAGCCGGGGACCCTGATGGAGGGCGGGCCGCCCACCGACAGGAGCTGGGTCATCTCCTTCTCCAGCTCCGTCTGCGACTCGTAGCCGGCGACGGCCGGGTTGAGGGCGTAGCGGTGGCCCCGGCCGCCTCCCGAGCGCAGGACGATGCCCCGCTCGACGAGCAGGGCCATGGCACGGCTCATCGACGCCTGGCCCACGCCGAGGATCTCGTCGATCTCGGACTGGTTCATGCCGACCGAGCCGCCCGGCTGCTGGTGGGCCACCATCACCGACAGGACGTCGATGGCCGTCGGCGTCAGCCGGAGCTGGTGCAGCATGCCCAGCAGGCCCGTGGTGTTGAAGAGCATGGCGATCAGTATCCCTTCCGTCAGCCGGTGCCGGTCTTGGGGAACCGGGTCAGTTCGGGGGAGAGTTCGTCGGGGAAGCGGGAGTCCAGGGCGAGGGCCCGCAGTTCGGCGAGGAAGTCGTACTGCTCCTGCCCGTTGCCGTTGTAGGCCACACGGGGATTGAGCTGATAGGTCGACCTCTTGGTCCGGTGGATCAGGTTCTTCTCGCACAGGGCGTCCAGGGCGTGGCCGATGCTGGTGCGCTTCACGCCGAGCTCCTCCGCGATCTCCGCGTGGGTGACCGCGATCCTGCCCTTCTTCTGCCGGCCGATGATGTTCGACAGCACGGCCGACTGCAGCTTCGTGATGGCGTTGTGCATCAGGCAGTAGGGCAGCACGCGCCGCAGGAAGTAGTTGCTGACGAGCGAGTAGCCGTCGGCGCCGAGCATGTCGTGCGGGGGCCGCCGGTAGACGGTCGTCTTCACCTCGTGCACCGGGGTCTTGCCGAACTGTTCGGCGATCAGGCGCGCCAGGTCCGGGCCGTCGTCGGCCCTCACCGCCCGTACCGGTCTCGCCTGCTGTGGTCCGGGCCCCGCGTGCAATCCACGCAGAGGCTGTGCAGATTCACCCATGTGGGGATCCTTTCGCATACAGGTGCTGGGCACTGTACGGCAAAAGTTGTGGCCATCCGCATGTTCCGCCCCGGAGAGTTGCGGGTGGCGGCAAGTCTGTGTCGGCGGCCACCGGCATACGGTGTTCCGGCCCCGATACGGAACCAGGGCATCCGGCCGGGACCGGCCCGGTTCTGCCTGTGAACGCCCTCGGTGAGGGAAAGTTGCGTCTGTCCGCATGTTTCCGACGGAAGTTGCGGACAGACGCAACTTTCCCCTCGGAATGTCGGCGCTCAACGACATTCAGGGAGGCGTAATGTCGGCGGCCACCGACATTTGCTCACGTAAACCCGCAGCTCAGAGGCCGGTTTTCGGAAATCCCTCTTAAAAAAAGAACCCCCGGTGGCTCAGCTCGCTTCGCGTGCGGCGCCGTTGACCCGTGAAGGCCCTGGTCAGCAGCAGCGGTGCCGAGTCCCGGGTGGTGCCGGCCGTGACGGAAAGACAGCACCGAAAGCGTGGTGGCGGCAGGGGGCGGGCCGTCCTCCGAGCCTCCGGCCCGGAGGACTCCGTACCTCCGCACCAAGTCGGTCGGCCGCGGGTCGTCGCACCGTCCGTTCGGGGGCCGGGGCCGGAGGGCGGAGGTCGTTTCGAGGGCGGAAGGTGTGCGCGAACCACTCAATGGGCGTGCGCGAACACGGGAACGGAAACGCACGCGCCTTCCTAGCGTGGAGGTCTCGCACGACGAGCCGTGTGCCCACGGCCGTTCACGGCTGTCCACGGCCGTCCGCCGTTCCGAGCACCCCCGTGTCCGCCACGTCCACGCCGCTGCCCAAGGAACCCCGAGGTGTCCCGATGACCGTTCTTCCCGAAGCAGGCACCCGGCACGAGGCGTCCGCCGCCGGCCGTCTCCAGGCCGTGCTCGCCGAGGCGGCAGAGGTGGTCGGCGCGGACCGGGTCACGTACCCCGACGAGGAGACGACCGGCACGCCGGCCACCACGCTCGGGCCGAACGCCGGCCTCTACCGCCCGCGCGCCGTCTTCGGGGTGGTACGGCCGCGGACGGCCGAGGACGTACGGCGCGTCGTGGAGCTGTTCGCCGACGGGGAGACTCCCGCCGCGCTGCACGCCTTCAGCACCGGCGGGAACTGGGGGCTCGGCTCGCGCGAGCCCGCGCGGGACGGGGCGGTGGTGCTCGACCTGTCCGGCCTCGACCGGATCCGCGACGTCGACGTCGCCCGGGGCTGGGCCGTGGTGGAACCCGGCGTCACCCAGGCCCGCCTCGCCCGGCTCCTCGAGGGCAGCGAGCGCATGCTGAACGTGACGGCCTCCTCCGCGCACACCAGCGTGGTCGGCAACGCCCTGGACCGCGGTGTGGGCCTGCGCCACCAGCGGGTGGAGGACCTGACGGGCCTGGAGGTCGTGCTGCCCGACGGCGAGTTGATCCGGGTCGGCTGGTGGCCCGAGCAGGACCGGCCGACCCCGGTCTACGCCCACGGTCTCGGCCCTTCGCTGGTGCAGCTGTTCGTGCAGTCCGACCTCGGCGTGGTCACCGCGGCCACCGTGCGGTTGCTGCCGAGGCCCGAGGCGCTGCGGGTGGTCCGGCTCGCCTTCGCCCCCGACCGGGTGGAGGCGGCCGCCGCCGAGGTGCGGCGCTGGGTGACCCAGGGACTGACCCGCGGTGTGGTGAAGATCTACAACGAGGTGGCCGCCCGGGCGTACGGCGGCGAGCCCGGCCAGTACCTGGTCCATGTGTGCGTCGACGGGACGCCGGAGGTCGTGGACGCGCTGAGCGGCATCCTCGTCGTGGAGGCCGTCAGGTCCCGCCTGTTCAGCGCGGTCTCGGACTCCGACGCGACCGATCCGGACGCGGCCGGCCACGACGTCGCCGTACGGGTGGAGCGCGCGTACGCGGGTGACCCGGACCCGTCGGACGCGCTGTTCGAGGCGAAGACGGGCCGTCCGGCCGGGCGGCTGGACGAGGAGGGCGGCTTCCTGTTCTTCCTGCCGCTGGTGCCCTTCGGCGGGGCGGCGCTGGCGCGGGCGGACGAACTGGTCGGGCAGGTGCGCGCGGAGACCGGGATCCGGTGCGGGGTCACGCTCAACGTGCTCGGCGCGGACGTCGTCGACTGCGTCGTGACGATGAGGTTCGCCCGGCGCGGCGAGGAGGCCGAGCGGGCCCACCGGGCGCTGGACCGGCTCTACGAACTGTTCGCGGGCGAGGGGTTCCTCCCCTACCGCCTCGACGTCGATCACACCGGCTGGGCCGGCCGGCTGCCCGCGGGCGCCGGTGCGCGGGCCTTCGCCCGGCGGCTGAAGGACGCCGTCGATCCCCACCACGTCATCGCCGCGGGGCGTTACGCGTGAGTCCCGCGCGCCGGGAAGGAGAAGGCCGCATGAGCCTCATCGACCTGCTGGATTCCGTCTCCGCCGAGGAGGGCGCCCTCACCGCGGAGGAGATCCTGGCGCGCGCCCGCGCCGTCGCGCCCCGGCTGCGCGAACGGGCCGAGGACATCGAGAACAGCCGGCAGCTGCCGCCGGACGTCGTCGAGCTGCTGCGCGGGACCGGTGTCTTCCGCATGGCCCGTCCCAAGGCGTGGGGCGGGCCCGAACTCGACGCCGTGCAGCAGACGGAGGTCGTCGAGGCCCTGGCCACCGGTGACGCCTCCGCCGCCTGGTGCGCGATGATCGGCATGGACACCCCGATCTACGCGGGGTTCCTCCGCGAGGACGTCGCGCGCCGGCTGCTGGCCGACCCGGACGCCGTCACCGCCGGGGCGATCACGCCGACGGGCCGTGCCGAGCGGGTGCCCGGCGGCTACCGGGTGACGGGGCAGTGGCACTTCGGCAGCGGGATCACCCACAGCACCTGGGTCGTCGGCGGTGTGCTGGTCACCCGCCGCGGCGAACTCGAGCCCGGGCCGCCCGGGGCCCCGGGCAACTGGCGCATCGTGGTGGCTCCCGTCGAGGACTTCGAGACCGAGGACACCTGGTACACGACCGGTCTGGCCGGCTCCGGCAGCAGGGACTACCGCACGGAGAACCTGTACGTGCCCGAGGAGTACACGTTCAGCTTCGCCCGGCCGCGGGTCACCGGCGCCGCCGCCACGTCCGACGCGGTGCTGCGCAACATGCCCGGTGTGCCGCTCGGGGTGGCCCGTGCCGCGATCGACCATGTGCGCCGGATGGCGGCGACCCGTGTCGACCGCGCCGCGCGGACGCCGTGGTCGGAGAGCTACCGCGTCCAGACGGCCGTCGCCCGGGCGGAGATGGAGCTGGCCGCGGCCCGGTACGCCGTCTACGGCAGCCTGCGCGAGCAGTGGGAGGTCCTCCAGGCCGGTGACGTGCCCACGCCCGACGAGCAGGTGGCGACCGTGCTGGCCCGGGCGGGCGCCTTCCGTACGGCCCGTTCCGTCGTGGCCTCCCTCTTCGACCTGGTGGCGACCGCCGCGGTCTACCGGCCCTCCGTGCTGGACCGCTGGCTGCGCGACCTCACCACGATGTGCCAGCACGTCGTGGCCCAGGACCAGGTCCTCCAGTCCGCGGGCGCCCGTCTGCTGGGCGGTGTCCCGCACAACGCCTACACCGTGGGCGTCGTCCAGTGAGACCGGGCCGGCCGTTCGGTACGGCGGGCGGGAGTCCGTATCCGGCCACGTGTGTCAGGTCGGCGCCCGGGCGAGAGGGCCGTCCGGGCGGTGAAGCCGGGGCGAAGTCCCGTGTGGCGACGGAGGAATCCGGTCGATCGTGTCCACGGGCGAGGGCGGAGAAGGCTCCTCCGATAGTTTGTGGATCATGAAGCGGGACGGCCCTTTGGCAGGTAAGTGCGTCTTCATCAGCGGGGCGAGCAGCGGGATCGGCGCCGCGGCCGCACGCGTGTTCTGCCGCGACGGCGCGGCGGTGATGCTGGTGGCCCGTCGCGAGGAGAGGCTGCGGGCCCTCACCCACGAGTTGCGCGCCGCGGGACACGAGGCGGAGTTCACGACCGCCGACGTCGTGCGCGGTGCCGAGGTGGCCGCCGCGGTGGAGCGCACGCTCGCCTGCTTCGGGCGGCTGGACGTCGCCTTCAACAACGCCGGCGCCGCGGCCCCCCAGGTCCCCCTGCACGAGACGGCGGACGAGCTGTACGACCTGATCATGGACACCAATGTGCGCGGGGTGTGGAACTGCATGCGGCACCAGATCCGCGCGATGCTGCCGTACGGCGGGGCCATCGTGAACACCAGCAGTACCGCGGGACTGGTCGCCACCCCCGTCGCGGCCCCCTACGTCGCCTCCAAGCACGCCGTGATCGGACTGACGAAGGCGGCGGCAGCGGAGTACGCGGCGCACGGCATCCGCATCAACGTCATCGCGCCGGGCTCGACGCGCGGCGAGATGCTCGACGACTGGCTCGAACGGCAGCCCGGTGCCGAGGAGTTGATCCGCAGCGCCACGCCCCTGCCGCGTCTGGCCGACCCGGAGGAGATCGCCGAGGCCGCCGCCTGGCTCGGCAGCGACCGGGCTTCGTTCGTCGTCGGCGCCACCGTGCCGGTGGACGGTGGCTGGACGGTCCGTTGAGCGGCTGCGGCGGGGTGCCGCTTTCGGCGTCGTCGCAGGTGTGCGCGCTTGCCGGGTCCCGGCGCGGTGGGGCGCGGTCGGGACCCGGCAAGCGCACGGCGGCGGCCTCCTCGGCGTACAGGTGTGACCGGGGGCTCTTCCGCTGGGGGAGGGACGGTGACGGGCCGGTGGAGGGGGCGGCACGTGGCGCGCGTACGAGGGGGACGCACCCGGTGACGTGCTCTGCCGGGGCAGGCCGTGGGGGGATGCCGGTGCGGGGGGACGGCGAGGCGGCACCCGCGGAGGGGGGTCGTGCACGGACTCGTACGGCGACGGCGGTTCGGCTCCGTCGGAGAGCGGGACGGCGGCCCTGCCGGGCGGTCTCCCGCGGGAAGGCGGCGTGGCGCCGCGGGGCCCTATCGGGCGGCGGTGTCGGCGAACTCGATCACGAAGGCGAGTTGCTCGCCCTGGTGACCGGTCACGCGGACCGAGGTCGTTCCGTCCTCGGTGGTGTCCTGGTGGGCCTCGATCCAGCACGGCTGGTCGAGCTCGACGTACCGGCTGAAGTTCATCCTGGAGGACGACGGGACGAACCGGCTCCTGGGGGCGGTCAGGCCGGCGGCCTGCTGTGCGGCCTCGACCAGGACCATCGCAGGGATGTGGTCGTTGACCCGGTCGAAGAAGAGGGTGTTGGCCGGGTCGGCCCGCAGCCGCCAGCGGCCGGGCCGGTCGGCCGCGGCGAGGACGACGTCGCACGCCCGGGCGTGGTGGACGGTCGGCGGGTCCACCGGGGTGGGCAGTGCGGCGGCCAGGTCGGGGGCGCCGGTGGTGGGGAGGGAGCCGCGTATGCGGGTGTACGCGGCGGGCGAGGTGATGTTGAAGCGGATGGAGCCGGCGCCGACGGCGCGTCCCGCCGCGCGGATCGTCATCTCCAGCGCCACCGCGGACGGTACGGCGCCGCGTCGGCGCAGGTCCGTCACCTCGACGTCCAGGGTGATCCCTGTGGAGGGGGTGTCGAGGGTCGGCAGTTCCACGTCGAGGCGGTGGCCCATGTCCCACATCACGAAGTGGTGGCCCAGGGGAACGCCCAGTTCGGCGTGTGAGACCAGGAGCGTGGTCTGCCGGATCGCCTCCAGCACGTATGAGGCCGTGCACCGGCCGTCCGCGGTCGTGAAGAGCCGGTGGCGATGGGGGAGGCGTGCGGAAACCGTGAAGTTGGTGTCGTCGTGGCGGGTCAGTTCGGTGGGGAGCACGTCGTGCGCCTGTGCCCGGTGGACGAGTTCCCGGGCCACCGGTCTCGGCGCGACGGGCGGTCTTGCGGCTTTGACCTGCGGGAACAGGGCGTAGTGCGCCCCTTTGTGGAGTCCCCGGGTCTGTGAAGCCATAGCACTCGATGTCATTGCTGTCCCTTCGTCGGTGAAGGTGCACGCGGTGAGGTATGGCCGATCGCCCCCCGCGGTCGGTAAAGTACAGGCATGCGGGTTTGTTTTTCAATGGGATGGACGACGGGCCCGTCGAACAGGCACAGGAAGCTGTCCTTCCGGGCGGCTGAGCACAGATGGGAGGCCGCGTGGCACGACAGGAGCGTGCGGTCAGGACCAGGAAAGCGATCCTCGACGCAGCCGGTGAGGTCTTCGCCGAGCACGGCTACGCGGGGGCCACGATCTACGACGTCTACAACCGGTGCGGGGTGACGAAAGGAGCCTTCTACTTCCACTTCGCGTCCAAGGTGGAACTCGCCCAGGCCGTCCTCGACGAACAGGTCGGCGGCCAGATCGGCTACCTGGAGGTGCCGCCCGGCGAGCGCACGGTCAAGCTCCAGGAAGTGCTCGACATGGGGCTGCTCGTCGCCCACCGCCTCACCTTCGACCGGATGCTGCAGGGCAGCATCCGGCTGGCGGTGGACCAGGTGCACGAGCTCGACCGCCGGGTTCCGTACCAGGCGTGGATCGACGCGCACCTCAGGATCCTCACCGAGGCGGACGAGCGGGGCGAGCTGCTGCCGGACGTCGACATCCCCGACGCCGCGCAGATGATCGTCGGCGCGTTCAGCGGGGTGCAGCTGATGTCGGAGGTGATGAGCGACCGCAGTGACCTGGAGGAACGGATAGCGGTCCTCTACCGGGGGCTCGCCCGTGTGATCGCGACCCCCGAGACGTACGAGCAGCTGGACATCGCGACCGACCGCGGCAAACGGCTGATGGCCAGGGCCGAGCAGGAGCAGGAGCAGGCCGCCGCCGGGTGAACGGGCCCGCCGCGGGCAGGGGGAGCGCGGCGGCCCCTCGGCGCCCGGGCGGCGACGCGGCCGGCCCGGCCCGAGCAGGCTGTCCGCGGAACGGACGACCGGCTGCCGCAACCGCTCGGCCGTCCGCAACCGCTCGGCCGTCCGCAACCGCTCGGCCGTCCGCAGCCGCCGGTCGCGGACGGCCTGCCGCGGCGGTCGCGGCGGCCTCGGTGCCGCCCGTCCGCGGGAGTGACGACGCGCCGGCTCCGGGACGGCATCACGACCGGCCCGCCACGGCGGCTTCCGGTGTGCCGGGCCCGCGCCGCTCCAGGGCCCCGGCGGCACGCCCTCGACAGCCGCTGCGGTCCGGTCCGCCGCAGGCCCGCCCGAGGGCTGCGACGCCGAAGGCGCGCACCGGCGGGCGCCTGCGGCTCTCGGTGCCGTCCGGCCCCGGAACGGGAGGCCGGCCGTCGAGGAGGCGGCCTGTTCACGCCCGGGTGCGCGGCGCCGGCGGGCAGCGGCCGCCCACGGCGCGGCGCGGAGCCGGCGGGGCCGGTCAGCGGGCCGGCCGGAGGGACAGGGACCGCAGAGCCGCCCACGCGACCTGCGCGGCGTCGCGGCCCCGGGTGGGTACGGTCACCCGGGCGACCTCGCGGTAGAACGGCGCGCGCCGCGCGGCCAGTTCCCGCAGCCGGGCGGCGGCGTCCCCGGTGAGCAGCGGACGGCCCGCGACGCCCCCGCGGCGGCTCAGCACTTCTCGCACCTCGGCGTCGACGTGGACCACCGGACCGCCCGCGAGCAGCCCGCGCGTGTCCGGATCGACGACGGCGCCCCCGCCCAGCGCGAGCACTCCCGTGTGCTCGGCGAGCGCGGTGCGCACCGCCGCCTTCTCCAGTTCCCGGAACCGGTGTTCCCCGTCCCGGGCGAAGAGCTGCGCGACGGACCGTCCGGTACCGGACTCGACGTCCTCGTCGGTGTCCCGGAAGCCGACGCCGAGGTGTCCGGCCATCAGCCGCCCCACGGTGGACTTGCCCGCCCCGGGCAGGCCGACGAGCACGGCGAGGGGCCTCATGCGGGCACCGCCCGGCCGGGCGGGCGGCAGGCGGCCGGCGGACGGGTCCGGGCGTCGCGCAAGGCGTCCTCCGTGGGTCGGCGGGCCGGTGACTTTGATGATCGGCGCCCATGGGCGCGGGGGCGCGCGGACCTGACACACCGGCACCGTGGCATCGCACTTTCCGATACGAATTGAAAACCCGCATGCGGGTTTGTTTTTCTGTCACCAGCTCCCCTGGCGCTTGATCCGCTTCCGCACCCGCCGTGCGTGCCGTACCCGATGCCCGCTGCCCGGCGCGGAGGTGCGACGAGGGCCGGACGCCGGAGCCCGGGCTCACCGACCACGGAGAAGCCACATGATCAAGCTTGACGACATCCGCCGGCATGCGGCTGCCCGCCCCGACGCGATCGCCGTCGTGGACGGCGCGACGCGTCTGTCCTGGACGGACTTCGCCGACGCGGTGGACCGGTGCGCGGCCGGCCTCGTGGCCCGGCTGCCCGAAGCCGGCCCCGTCCGCGCGGTGTTCCTGGCCGACCCGAGCGGGGAACTCGCGGTCGCCCTGGCCGCCTGCGCGACGCTCGGCATCCCCTGCACGGGGCTCGACCCCGCGCAGGAGGGCGACCGGCTCGACGCCCTCCTCGGCACGCTCGACCCGTGCGCGGTGTTCGTCGACCCGCACCACCGGCCGCTGCTGGAGGGACGCACGTGGCCGAACGGGCCCGCGTCCTCGTGGATCACGCTGGACACCACGACGGAGGGCGGGACCGGACCGGCGGAGGACGTACCCGCGACGGACGTGCGGGAGCCCGTGCCGGGCGGAGCCGGGACCCCGGAGGCTTCCGGTGCGCCGTGCACGGAGGTGTCGTCGCGCCGTCTGTCGGAGAGCGAGCCGCTGCGCCGGCTGCCCGGACCGCTGCACCGGGAGTCCCTCGGTGTGGTGCCCGGCGGGCAGCGGATCACGGTGCGCCGGGCCGCCACCGAGGGGCGCGGGCTGGTCGGTCTGATCGACGAGTTCGGATTCGACGCGCACGACACGCACCTGGTGGCCGCACCCCTGTGGCTGCCCCTCTCCCTGCAACTGGCGCGCACCCTGCTCGCGGTGGGCGCCACCGTGGTGCTGGACGCCACGGGGGACGCGCGGACCCTGGCCGCGCTCGTCACCGCCGAACACGTCACCACCGCGGTGTTCGACCCCGGCGCGCTCGGCCGGCTGCTGGCCCACCCGGCGTCCGCGCCGCTGGCGTCCCTGGGGCGTCTGCGCTGCGTGATCACCCCCGGCCGGCACCTGGGCCGCTGGACGGTCAACGCCGCCTGGGAGCGGCTCGGCCCCGTGCTGCACCTGGCGTACACGACACCCGAGACCGGGCTGAGCGCGATCCTCACCCCCGAGGAGGGGCAGGTCTCCCGCATGCGCACGGGACGGGCGGTGTTCGGCACCACGATCGCGGTCCTGGACGCGGAGGGGGCCGTGCTGCCGGCCGGAAGACCCGGCCGGGTCGCCGTCTGCGGGCACCACGTGATGGACGGCTACCTCGACGGCGAGGACGCGTTCGTCACCCTCGACGCGGGAGCCGGGGAGCAGCGCTTCTTCGTCACCGACGACCTGGGCGTCCTCGACGAGCAGGGCCGGCTCACCCTGACCGGGCGCGGTTCGGGCGTGACGTCGCCCGCCCGCGACCGCGCCCTCGACGCGGCGCTGTTCCGCCTCGAGTCGGACCTGCTCAACCTGCCCTGCCTGCGCGACACCGCCGTGGTGCGGGTCAGTCTGCCCGCGCTCGGCGACGCGCTCGTCGTGCCGTTCATCGCCGTCGCCGTCGGCCGCGAGGTCTCGGGACACACCGCGCTGCGCACCGCCTGTGCCCGCCGGGTGCCGTCGATCCCGGCCCACGTGATCGCGGTCGACCACATCCCCTACAGCCCCATGGGCCGGATCCGGACCGCCGAGCTGCTGGAAGCGGTGCTTCCGATCATCACCCTCAACCTCCAGCTGGAGCAGACCGTGCATCAGGAGGTCTCCGCATGACCGTCCACCCCGCGTTCGACCTCTTCGAGGACGTCCCGGACGCCGACCTGGACAGCGGCTTCTTCGCCCTGGAGGGGGAGCTGCTCGAGCTGGCCTGCGTGCGGGAGTGCGCCGTGGTCCACACCGAGCTGCCCGAGCTGGGCGGCGCGCTGGTGGTGGCGTTCGTACCGCTCTCGCCGGAGCGGGAGATCTCCGGGCGGCGGGCCGTGCTCGCGGCCTGCCAGCGCAATCTGCCCGCCCTGTACGCGCACGCCGTGGCCGTGGACGAGCTGCCGCGCACCGCGGAGGGGGCGGTGCGGGAGGGGGAGCTGCTGGACGGCGTGATGCCGCAGCTCGCCCGGGACCTGATGTCGCCGGTGGCGATGTCCGACTGAACGACCGACCAGGGTCGAACAGAAACAGGCATGCTGGTATCTTCCCTTGTCCCAGGAGCGTGGTCGGAGAAAGGGGCCATGTCATGCAGTTCCAACAGTTACGGGCCTTTCGCGAGGTGGCGGCCGAGCTGAGCTTCACGCAGGCCGCCAAGAACCTGCACTACGCCCAGTCGACCGTGACCGCCCAGATCAAGAACCTCGAAGAAGCCGTCGGGACCGAGCTGTTCGACCGCAGCCGGCGCCGGCTGTCCCTGACCGAGGCGGGCATGCGGCTGCTGCCGCACGCCGAGCGCATCATCGAGATCGCGGAGACGGCCCGGCGCGAGATCGCCCTGTCCACGCCGACGGTGCGGCGCCCGCGCGGCGGCCCTCTCACCCGCCCGGTGACCCGGCGGCCCACCGGGCCGGTGAGCGCCGGCCTTCCTTAGCCCGCTCCCCCCTCCCCGGCCCGTTCCCTCTCCTCCCCCGGCCGGCCCCCTTCGGGGCCGGCCGTCGTGCGCGGGCGAAGGGGGCGGCCGGGGCGCGTGATTCCGCAAGGGTCCGTGCGCGGGGCGGCAAATCGTGCGTCGGGTTCGTTCCTAGAGTCGTCGGCAGCGGATCGCTCCCGTCGCCGTCGGACGTCCGCGTTCGTCTCCCGTGCGCTCCGTCCGCGGACCCCGCGCCGCACGTCCCCCACCCGGAGAGGATCCATCATGGGCCAGGCCCCAGCAGCGGACCGGACGGCGGGCGCCGTCGACGCCCCCGGCGGCCCGCACCGCGAGGAACGGGCCGCCCGCCGGCGCGGCGCGACGACCGTCGGCTCCCTCGCCTCCGTGCCGCTCGAACCCTCGCGGGCATGACCGCCGCGGGAACGTCTCCCACCGGGCCCGGCCCCCGCGAGGACGGCCCCCGCCGGGACGACCGGCACGGGAACAGCCCCTGCGGGAACGGCGCCCGCGCCACCCCCGGTGAGGCCCGGCGGCGGCCGTCCGCGGCAGGGGCGGGCCGCCGCCGCGTCCCGCATCCGTCCGGCGCCGGGTTCCCGGCCTCCCCGCCCGAGCCCTCCGCATACCGATAGGTGACTGACACATGTCCTCTGGAATCTCGATCGGCGTCGTCGGCGGCGGCGCGGCGACCGTCTGCCTGATCGACGCCCTGGCCCGCAGCGAGGGCGACCCGGGCGGCATCACCGTGTTCGAGCCCTCGCCCCATCTGTGGCGCGGCCGGGCCTACCAGGTGGACGCCGAGACGCTGCGCGTGAACGCGCCCCCCGACGACATGTCCGTACGCGCCGGCGACCCGGGCCACTTCGAACGCTGGCTGGAGACCCGCGACCGCGTCACCGGTGTCCGCCAGGGCGTCGACCGGATGTCGGGGGCCCGGTTCGCTCCCCGCCCGGTCTACGGCGCCTACCTGGAGGAGTCCGCGTACGCGGCCCTCGCCGAACTGCGGCGCAGGGGCTGGCGCGTGGACATCATCGGCGAGGCCGTCACCTCCGCCGCCCGGCTGCCCGACCGGGTGCTGCTGCGCACCGGCCCGGGCTCCTCCCGCGCCTTCGACTACGTCGTGCTGTCCGTCGGCGGGGACAGCCCCAAGGACGTCTACGGTCTCGGCGGCGTCCCCGGCTTCGTCGGCGACCCCTACCCGGTCTCCGGCGCGCTCGGGGACATCGGCGAGGACGAACACGTCGCCGTCATCGGCAGCGGTCTGACGGCCGTGGACATCGTGCTGTCGCTGGTCTCCCGGGGCCACCAGGGCCCGGTCAGCCTGCTGTCGCGGCGCGGCGTGCTGCCGGGCGTGCGGCAGCGGCCCGTCCACGTGGAACTGCGCCACCTGACGCCGGACCGGATGCGCGGCACGGCCAGGGGCCGGCGCGAGCTGGCCCTCGAGGACGTCGCCGCGGTGCTGCGGGCGGAGTTCCGCGACGCCGGGGCCGACCTGGACGCCGTCATCCACGAGATCGTCCGCGTCGACCTGGAGGACCCGGTCGACCGGCTGCGACGGCAGATCGACGAGGTCGACTCGCCCCGGCCGGGCCTGCGCATCCTGCAGCGCGCCGTGCCGGAGACCGGGCCCGACGTGTGGCCGCTGCTGCGCGAGGCGGAGAAGATCCGGCTCCTGCGCGCCCACTACCGCACCATCATGAGCCTGTGCTGTCCGATGCCGCCGGGCAGCGCCGCCGTCCTGCTCGAACTGGTCGAGGCGGGGCAGCTGGAGATGTTCTCCGGCCTGCTCGACGTCACCCCCTCCGAGGACGGCGGCTTCGACGTGCTCGCGGCCGACGGCACCGCCTTCCGCGCCGACCGGGTGATCAGCGCCGTCAACGCCGCCGAGGGGCGCATCCCCGCCGGCGCGATGCCCCTGGTCACCTCGCTGATCCGGGCCCGCGCGGCCAGCCGCCACCCGCACGGCGGGCTCCAGCTGGCCCGCGCCACCAGCCGGCTCACCAGCAACGGCCGGCCCGACCCACGGCTGTACGGGCTCGGCAACATCGCCGCCGGAGCCCTGTTCTTCACCTTCGGCATCCCCTCCCTCGTCGACCGCAGCCAGGACATCGTCGCCGCGATCCTCGAGCACTCCGCCACCGTGCAGGCCGCCCGCGGCGAGGCCGAACCGGTCGCCGCCTGACGGCCGCCGGACCGGTCACCGCCCTACAGGAAGGACCCACCCGCACATGAGCACGACCGCCACCGAGCCCCGCCCCGCCCACCTGGCCGACACCGCCACCGGGCTGCCGATCCCCGGCGAGCCGTACTTCGCCACGCACGAGGAGGCCCGCCGCCACCGCAAGCAGCGGCTCGCGGCCGCGCTGAGACTGTTCGGCAAGCACGGGTTCGGCGAAGGCATATCCGGCCACATCTCCGTGCGCGACCCCGAGCACCGGGACCGCTTCTGGGTCAACCCCTTCGGCATCTCGTTCAACCGGGTGCGCGTCGCCGACCTGATCTGCGTCGACCCCGCCGGGCACGTCGTCAGCGGCCGCCACCCGGTCAACCCCAGCGCCTTCGTGATCCACTCGCAGATCCACGCACTGCACCCGGACGCCACCGCCGCCGCCCACGGCCACACCCCGCACTCCCGGGCCCTGGGCGCGCTCGGCCGGCTCCTGGAACCCGTCGACCAGGAGTCCGCCGCGTTCTACGGCCGCCAGGCGCTCTACGGCGACTACCGGGGCCCCTCCGTCTCGGTGGCCCAGGGCCGCGCCATCGCCGAGAGCCTCGGCGACAACCTGGCCGTCCTGCTGCGCCACCACGGGCTGATCACGGTGGGCGGCTCCCTGGACGAGGCCGTGCACTGGTTCCTCACCTACGACAGCTGCGCCCAGGTGCAGCTGCTCGCCCGGGCCGCCGGCACCCCGCAGGCCCTCACCCACGAACAGGCCCTGGCCGCCCGCGAGGGCTTCGGGGACCGGCAGCTGGGCCGGTTCAGCTTCCAGCTGCTGTGGGACGAGATCGTCGCCGAGCAGCCCGACCTGCTCGAGGAGTAGCCGGCGCGGTGGTGCCCGCCCCTGTCCTCCCGCGCCGGCTCCGGCGCTCCGCACCCCACCGAAGGAAGTGCATTGTCTGCTTTGCGATGGCTCACCGCCGGCGAGTCGCACGGGCCGGCCCTGACCGCCGTGCTCGAGGGACTGCCGGCCGGTGTGCGGACCTCCACCCACGAGGTCGCCGACGCCCTCGCCCGCCGCCGCCTGGGACACGGGCGCGGCGCGCGCATGAAGTTCGAACGCGACGAGGTGGACTTCGTCGGCGGAGTACGGCACGGCCGTACCCTCGGCAGCCCGCTCGCCGTCCGCGTCGGCAACAGCGAGTGGCCGAAGTGGGAGACCGTGATGGCCGCCGACCCGGTCCCCGCCGAGGACCTGGCCGGCCAGGCGCGCAACGCCCCCCTCACCCGGCCCCGCCCCGGCCACGCCGACCTGGCCGGCATGCAGAAGTACGGGTTCGACGACGCCCGGCCGGTCCTGGAGCGGGCCAGCGCCCGCGAGACCGCCGCCCGGGTCGCGCTGGGCAGCATCGCCGAGGCCTTCCTGCGGCAGGCGTACGGGATCGGGCTGGCCAGCCACGTCGTGGCACTCGGCACCCGGCGTTCCGCGTCCACCGCGCTGCCCGGCCCCGAGGACACCGAGCGGCTCGACGCCGACCCCGTGCGCTGCTTCGACGCCGCCGCGTCGGCGGCCATGGTCGCCGAGGTCGACCGGGCGCACCGCGCCGGGGACACCCTCGGCGGCGTCGTCGAGGTCCTGGTGCACGGGCTGCCGCCGGGCCTCGGCTCGCACGTGCACTGGGACCGCCGGCTGGACGCGCGCCTGGCGGGCGCCCTCATGGGCATCCAGGCCATCAAGGGCGTCGAGTTCGGGGCGGGCTTCGCCCTCGCCGCCGTCCCCGGCTCCGAGGCGCACGACGAGATCGTCCCCGCCGACGACGGCGTACGCCGCGCCAGTGGCCGCTCCGGCGGTGTCGAGGGCGGCATCTCCACGGGCGAACTCCTGCGGGTGCGCGCCGCGATGAAGCCGATCGCCACCGTGCCGCGGGCCCTGGCCACCGTCGACACGGCCACCGGCGAGGCCGCCGTGGCGCACCACCAGCGTTCCGACGTGTGCGCGGTGCCGGCCGCCGCCGTGGTCGCCCAGGCCGTGACCGCCCTGGTGATCGCCGACGCCGCCCTGGAGAAGTTCGGCGGCGACAGCGTGCCGGAGACCACCCGCAACCACCACGCCTATCTCACCCACCTGGCCGTCAAATGAGGCAGAACGTGACCCTTCCGATCCAGTCGTCCGCCGCGTCCACCACCCTGCTCGCGGCCGGCCCCGCGCCGTACCCCGTCGTCGTCGGCAGCGGCCTGCACGAGCAGGCCGGGCGCATGCTCGGCGAGGACGTGCGGCGCGTGGCACTCGTCCACCCCCCGAAGCTGGCCGCGGCCTGCCACCGGATCGCCGGCGACCTCGAGCGCCACGGCCGCCACGTGCTGCCGCTGGTGGTGCCGCCCGGCGAGGGGGCCAAGGACGCCGGCGTCCTCGTCTACCTGTGGTCGCAGCTCGCCGAGTCCGGCTTCACCGGCTCCGACGCGGTGATCGCCCTCGGCGGCGGCGCCACCGTCGACCTCGCCGGCGTCCTCGCCGCCACCTGGCAGGGCGGCATCGGCCTGGTCCTGGCCCCCACCACACCGGCGGCCATGGTCGACGCCGCGGTCGGCGGCCGCGCCGCCCTCAACATCCCGCAGGGCAAGAACCTGGTCGGCGTCCGCCACCGGCCGGCCGGCGTGGTGTGCGACCTGGACCTGCTGGCCCAGCTGCCGCGCGCCGACTACACCGACGGCCTCGCCGAGGTCGTCAAGGCGGGCCTGATCGGCGATCCCGCCCTCCTGGACCTGATCGAGGACGACCCGCGGGCGGCCGCCGACCCGGCGGACGCGCGGTCCCGGGAGCTGATCGAGGGCGCGATGCGCGCGAAGGCCGCCGTGGTCGCGGGCGCCCCGCCGGCCGAGGGCCCGTGGGAGTTCCTCGACTACGGCCACACGCTCGCCCACGCCGTCGAACACGCGGAGAACTACCGCGTCGGACACGGCCGCGCCGTGTCCATCGGCATGGTGTTCGCCGCCGAACTCGCCCGCGCGGCGGGACGGCTGGACGACGGGCACGTGGCGCGGCACCGGGACCTGCTGGAGTCGCTGGGCCTGCCGACGTCCTACCCCCGCTACGCCTGGGAGCGGCTGCGCACCGCGTTCGCCTCCGACGGCACGGCCCACGGGACCCGGCTCAGGTTCGTCGTCCTGGACGCGCCGGGCCGCCCCGGCCTGCTGGAGGACCCCGCGGCCGGGCTGCTGGACGCCGCCTACGGCCGGGTCGGCAGGTGAGCGGGCCCGCGGCCGCCCTGCGGGACACCGGCGCCGGCGTCCGGCCCGGCGCCGGCCCGGACGGCCTCCCCCGCGCCGGTCACGGGGCGACCGCGGGCACCGGCCCCGAAGCCGAGGTGCTCGCCGGCCTCTCCCACGGGGTCCTGCACTCCCTCGCCCGCCGCGACCAGCGGCGCAGCGGTGAGCTGTACCTGCGCGGGCTGCTCGCGGCGAGCGGGCGCAAGACCATCCGCAACATCGCCTCGCACACCGGGGTGCCGGCCGACGCCCAGCGGCTGCACCACTTCATCAGCGACTCGACCTGGAGCTGGGCCCCGGTGCGCGCCGCGCTCGCCCGTCACATGGGCGCGCTCGCACCGCCCCGCGCCTGGGTCGTGCGCACCGCGACCATGCCCCGCGCCGGACACGGCGGAGTGGGAGCCGACCACGTCGCCGACCCGCGCACGGGACGCTCCCGCACCGCGCAGCGGGCCGTCGGGCTGTGGGCCGCCTCCGAGTGCGGCGGCTACCCGGTCGACTGGCACCTGCGGCTCGGCCCCCGCTGGCTGGGCGACGCCCGCCTGCGCGAGCAGGCCGGCATCCCCGCCGGCACGGTCGCCCTGGACCCCCTCGAGGCGGGTCTCGAGCTGCTCCTCGGCTCCGCCCGCACCACGAGGGCGCCCCACCGCCCGGTCCTCCTGGACGCCCGGCAGGCCTCGGCCGGCCGGGTCGCCGCCCTGCTCGGCGCCGAGGACTTCCCCTACGTCCTGCGCGTCAGCGCCTCGCAGCTGCTGACCCCCCTCACCGCCGACGGCCGCGCCACCGGCCGGCTGATCACCGCCCGCCGGCTGGCGGGCGGCCTGCCGCCGCGCCGCTTCAGCCGCGTACGCGCCCCCGAGCCCTGGGCGGGCCGGCACGAGGTCGCCCGGATGCCGTGCCAGGCGGCCGACACCCCGCCCGGGCCGCAGCGCCCACAGCTGCTGCTGGCCCAGAAGGACCCGCTCAGCCCGCTGCACACCGCCTTCTGGCTCACCGACCTGACCACCTGGCCCACCGGCGCCCTGATCCAGCTGGCCGCCGCCTCGGCGCGGGTCGCCCGGGACGCGGCCGGGACCGGCCGCCGTAGCGGCCTGTACGACTTCGAGGGCCGCACCTTCGCCGGCTGGCACCGCCACATCACGCTCGCCTCGACCGCCCACGCCGCCGCCCTGCTGCTCCTCTCCCGGGACCACGGCGGCCCCCGCCGACCGACGTCCCCCGCCGCCCGGCGGCCGCACCCCAAGGAGGCACCATGACCGCAGCGCTGCTCACCGCGTCCGCCGTCCGGGACAGGGCGGCCGACGGCCCGCTCGACGGACTGCTGCACGCCCACGGCACGGACGGCGCGACGGTGGCGTACCCCGGGTACGACGCCCACCTGCGCGCGCTGGCCCGGCGGGGACGCCCGGTCGCCGGGGCGCTCGCCGAACTGGTCGCCCACGGCGCGCGCCGGGCCGCCGACCGGCTGCGGCCCCGCTACGAGGCCTCCGGCCGCGCCGACGGCCACGTCTGCGCCGCCGTCCCCACCGCCCTGGCCCACTCCTCCGGCGCCACCGAGGCGGGGGCGCGCGCCCTGCACGAAGCCGTCGGCCGGCCCAACCTGATGATCAGCGTCCCGGCCACCGACCCGGGGCTGGAGGCGATCACCGCGTGCCTGTCCGAGGGCATCGGGGTGCACGCCGTGTCCGTCGCCTCCCTGGAGCGGTACGCCCGCCTCGTCGACGCCGTGCTGACCGGGCTGGAGCGCGCCGCGGCCGACGGGCTCGCCCCGGCCGCCGTCCCGTCGGCCGTCTCCCTCACGACCGCGGGCCTGGACGGGGCGGGGGCGGACCCGGCCCGGCCGGCGGGCGTGGCGGCCGCAACCGTCCACCTGGCGCGCCGGATGCGCGAGGAGGTCCACGGCTCGCGGCGCTGGCGCGCGCTCGCAGGGCAGGGCGCCCGCCCGCACCGGCTGATGTCCGACGCGCCGCCCGGGGCGCACGGCCACGACGACGCGAGCGCCTGGCGGACCCTCGACGCGCTGCCCTCGTACGGCCTCTGCTACCGCGAGCTGACCGCCGCCGCGGAGGCGGCCGACCTGGCCCGCTCCGCCCGCCGGCAGCGCCGGACGGCACACCTCGTCGGGGCCGCCCTGCGCGGGGCGGCGGAAGAACTCCACCGCGCTCCCTCTCCTCACCCGCTCGGCTGAGGAGAGGGAGCGCACCGTCCTCGGGCCCCGGTCTCCAGAGCCCGCGCCCCTCCCTCCCCGGGCGGCAGCCGACATAAATGGAGGCATGTCATCCGTGCCACAGCGATCGGCTTCCGCCCGGTCCGCCGGCCGGCACGGCTCGACGGCGTCCGGCCCGCCCTCGAGGGCCGTACCGAACCCACCGGTCCCACGCCGCCGGCACCCGCTCCGCGCCCTCGGTGCGTCACCGTTCTCGGCACGGCCGGCCGCGGTGGGAGACCGGCCGTCCTCGTCACAGGTCTCTCGGTGGAACTTCCGCCGGCGAGGGCGCCGGCCCCTTCAGGCGCTCCTTCGCTCTCACCCACGCCCGGGCCGGACGCGTCCTCGCAGCCGTCGCGATCGCCTACGAAGGCGTCCTGAGCCTGCTCTCCGGCGTTCTCAGCCTCGCCCTGCTCGGCCATCCGGGATACGGCGGCAGCGCCGACGGGCTCGACGACGCCCTCGTCGACGTCGTCCACGCCGCCGTCGCCCCGCCCGTACGGCCTTGCTGATCGCCGGCCTCACGGTCACCTGCATCGACCTGCGCGCGAGGTCCACCGACGGCTCCCCGCACGAACCCGCCCGATCGAACGTGTGTCGGCTTGCGGGTCATCGAAGCCTCCGATATTGCTACGATACCAGCATGCGGGTATGTTTCTCTGAGGGTGAGGTGACGGTGCGCCCACGGGGGTGGCCGGCTGCGTCCCGTACGCACGGATGGAGGCTGATGCGGTGCCACGCATCGACGAGTTGAAGCCGACGCACGCCTTGGCCGGGCCCCTTCCCGCCGGCCGCAGCGGAGTGCAGATCGTCAGGGGACACGACGAGCCGGTCGACGGGACCGTGCGGACCCACCAGTTCGGTGGGGTGCGGGTGGCACTGGTCAAGGGCGACGGCCCCAGGGAACTGATCCGGCCGGCCCGGCAGATCGACCCGCGCACGGCGGGCTGCCTGCGCGTGGTACGGCCGCTGACCGGCACGGTCTGGGTGTTCCAGGACGGCCGGCACGGGATCGTACGCGCCCCCAACCTCGTCTGCTTCGACAGCACCCGCCCCTACAAGGTGGTCATGCCGGAGAACTTCCGCCTGGTCGACATCATGGTGACGCACCGTCTGGTGGGCCTGACCGCCCACGACGCCGAGCCCCTGACGGCCCGGCCGTGGTCCGGCGCCGAAGGGCTCGCCGCCCTGCTGTCCTCCCTGCTCGACGGGCTCGGCCGGCACGGCAGGGAGGTGGAGACCGCGGTCGACCTGCTCGGCGGCAGCGTCGCGGGGCTGACCGCCGCGCTCTTCGCGGAGCGCATGCGCGAGGTCGCCGAGGACCCGCAGATCGCCCGGCAGACGCTGATGCTGAACATCCAGACCCATGTGCGCGAGCGGCTGGCCGACCCCGGTCTGAGCCCGGTGACGATCGCCCGCGAGCACAACATCTCACTGCGCTACCTGCAGAAGATCTTCCAGGAGCACGGCATCAGCCCCGCCCGCTGGATACGCGACGAACGGCTCTCCCGCTGCCGCAACGAACTCGCCGACGCCTCCCTGGACCACCTGCCCGTCGCGCTCATCGGGGAGCGGGCCGGACTGTACGGGGCGTCCCACTTCAGCCGGCTCTTCCGCGACCGCTACGGCATCACCCCCCGTGAGTACCGCAGAGAGCGGAACGGCTCATGACCGCGGCCGGGCTCTCCCTGCTCGACGGCGGGCCCGCCCCGCGGCCGGAGTGCGCCACGCTCGGCAACGCCCTCGTGCGGGCCGCGCTCGCCTCCCCCTCCCGGGGCCTGTGCTTCGTCGGCGCCGACGGCGGCGAGACCCACTGGAGCTACGCACGTCTCCTCGAGGAGGCTGCCCGGACGCTCGGCGGGATGCGGGAGGCCGGGGTCCGCCCCGGGGAACGGGTCGTCCTGCACATCGCCGACGAACCCGAGCTGCTGACCGTGTTCTGGGCGTGCGTGCTGGGCGGATTCGTCCCGCTGCTCGTCGGCGCCGGCGCCGACCGCGCCGCCGGGCCCGGCCTGCTGCACGCGGTGTGGGAACGCCACGGCCGTCCCCGGGTCGTCACCGGCCGGGACCAGCGGGTCCTCGCGACCACCCGGGCGCACTCCGGCTGGGGCAGGGCCTGGCTCGGCCACCCGCACCACCTGCGCGCCGCCGCACCCGACCACCACCGGCACCCGGCCCGCCCCGGCGACCTCGCGGTCCTGCTGCTCACCTCGGGCTCCACCGGCGCGCCCAAGGCCGTGACGCTCACCCACCGCAACATCCTCAGCCGCAGCGCCGCCACCGCCCGCGCAGGCGGCCTCGGCGCCGCCACCCGCACCGTCAACTGGATGCCGCTGGACCACGCCGGCGGACTGCTGCTGTTCCACGTGCGGGACGTCTACCTCGGCGCCCACCAGGTGCACGCCCGGCGGGACTGGGTCCTCGCCGACCCGCTGCGCTGGCTCACCCTGGTCGACCGGCACCGCGCCTGCACCACCTGGGCGCCCAACTTCGCCTTCTCGCTCGTCAACGACCAGGCGCACCGGCTCGCCGGCCGGACCTGGGACCTGAGCTGCCTGCGCTACCTCATGAACGGCGGCGAGGCCGTGCACGCCTCCGTCGTCCGGCGCTTCATGGCCCTGCTCGCCCCCTTCCGCCTGCCCGGGGACGCGATGTTCCCCGGCTGGGGGATGTCCGAGACCGCGGCGGGCGTCGTCGACTGCAGGCTGTCCGACCTGGACACCGGGGACGACCGCTACGTGCCCGCCGGACGGCCCCACCCGGGCACCGCCGTGCGCTGCGTCGACGACCACGGCGCACCGGTCCCCGTCGGCACCGTGGGACACCTCCAGGTGAGCGGCCCCTCGGTCACCGGCGGCTACCTCGACGACGCCGAGCACACCCGCCGCTCCTTCACCGCGGACGGCTGGTTCCGCACCGGGGACCTGGCGTTCGTCGAGAACGGCGTCCTCACCGTCACCGGCCGCGCCGACGACCTGATCGAGTGCGGCGGCGTGCGCTGCCACAGCCACGAGATCGAGGCCGCGGTGGAGGAACTGGACTTCGTCACCCCGTCCCACACCGTGGCCTGCCCGGTCACCGGAGCCGACGGCGACGAGCTCGCCGTCTTCTACCACCCGCGTCCCGGCACCGCGCCGAACGAGGCGGAAGCCGCCGTCCGCGCCCGGGTCGCCGACCGCCTCGGACTGTCCGTGGCCCGCGTGGTGCCGGTGGACGCCCAGGACGTCCCCAGGACCGGCATCGGCAAGCTCCGCAGGACCCGGCTGCGGCAGTGGTACGAGGCAGGGCGCGCCCGGACCGACCACACACCCACGGACCGGCACCCCACTGCCGTCGTGAGCGAGGGGCCCGCAGCGCGGGCAGGAAAGGAAGAGGACGGCATGACAGACACGGCACGCACCGCCGCCGACGGCGGTGCGCTGCGGATCGGGGTGCTCGGCCCGCTGGACATCCGCTCGCAGGACGAGGACCGCACGCCCACCGCGCCGATGGCCCGGCGCACCCTGGCGGTGCTGCTGCTCAACGCCAACCGCCTGGTGTCCACCTCGGCCCTGATCGAAGAGCTCTGGGAGACCGAACCGCCGCGCCTGGCCCGCAAGACCGTACAGACGTACGTCTACCAGATGCGCAAGGCGCTGCGCTGCCCCGGGGATCCGGACGAGCGGGTGCGGACCGGCCCGAACGGCTACCGGATCGACCTCCGGCCGGGGGAACTGGACCTGTGGGAGTTCGAGCACGGGGTCGCGCGCGCCCGCACCGCACTGAGCGAAGGGGATCCGCGCACCGCCGCGACGCTGCTGCGCCAGGCGCTCGCGCTGTGGCGCGGCGAGCCGTTCGCCGGGCTGGAGACGGGAGTGCTCCTCGGCGCGCGGATCGCGCAGATCGCCGACTCCCGGCTCGGTGCGCTGGAGCTGCGCATCACCGCCGACCTGCAGCTCGGCCGCCACCGCGCGCTGATGGGAGAACTGCGGCAGCTCACCGCGGACCACCCGCTCAACGAGGAGTTCGTCGCGCAGCTGATGCTCGCCGCGCACCGGTCGGGGCAGCGCGCCACCGCCCTGGAGGCGTTCGCACGGCTGCGCCGCCGGCTCGTCGACGAGTTGGGCATCGAACCGGGCGAGCGGCTCCAGCGGCTCCAGCAGGACGTGCTGAACGAGACGCTCCCCGGGCCGGAGGCCGTGCCCGTCGCAGCGCCGGCCGCCGCCCCCGTGCCCGAGCCCGCGCGGCCCGCCCACGGCCGGCTGCCCCTGGACACCCCGGACTTCACCGGCCGCGCCCGGGAACTGGCCGAACTGACCGCGCTGGCGGGCGAGGGCGGGGACGGGGACAGGGGCGGGACACCACCGGGGGCGCACGGCGCGGGCCCGCGGGTCGTGGTGGTGCTGGGCCCGGTCGGGGTGGGCAAGACCGCGCTCGCCGTGCACGGGGCGCACCGGCTGGCCGGCGACTTCCCCGACGGGGTGCTGCACGCCCGGCTGCACGGCGGCGACGACCGCCCCCGTACGGCGGCCTCCGTGCTGCGCGGGCTGCTGCGGGACTGCGGTACGGGCCTGACGGAGCTGCCCGACGACACCGACGAACTCGCCGGGATGTTCCGGGCGTTCAGCGCCGGGCGGTCCCTGCTGGTGCTGCTGGACGACGCCGCCGGCACCGACCAGGTGCTGCCGCTGCTGCCGGCCGACGACGCGAGTCTGGTACTGGTGACCTCCCGGGTCCGGCTGCCCGGCCTGCCCGGCGCCCGGCCGCTGTCGCTGGGGCCGCTGTCGGCCCCGGACGCGGCCGCCTTCTTCGCGGGCGTCGCCGGCCCCGAGCGCATGACCGGCGGGCCCGGCGCCGTGGGCGAGGTGACGGAACTGATGGGCCACTACCCCCTCACCCTGCGCGCCGTGGGCGAGAAGTTCGCGGCCCGTCCGATGTGGACGCTTCCCGACCTGGCCCTGGGGCTGGTGCACGACGGCCGCCTGGCGGCGGAACTGCACGACGAGGCCTGTGACGTACTGGCCCGGGCGTCGGCCGCCGTCGCCCGGCTGCCCGTGTCGCTGCGCCGGGCGCTGGTCCTGCTGGCGTCGACCGGGGCGGACTCCTTCGACATGGACGAGGCGGGGCGGGTGCTGCCCGGCGACACCTGGGCCGTGCAGTCGCTGATGGGCCGGCTGCTCGACCACCACGTGGTGGTGCGGACGGACCAGGCCGACCCGTCGGCCCTCACCCTCCGCCTGCCGGACCTGGTCCGGATGTCCCTGCCCTCCCCCGACGACGCGGAACTCCACGTCCTCCCGGGCGCCGACCGCGCGCTCGGCGGCCGCTCCGTCGCCGGGGTCCTGACCTCCACCGGCTGAGCTTCCTCACGAGCGCTCCACGCCTGCCCCGGTGGCCCCTGGGCCGGACGGCACGGTCCCCCACCCGCGCTCCGGCCCGGGCGCCATCGGGGCAGGTCAACACCGTTGGAGAGCCGCCAGGTTGTAGATTGACCGCTCGTGCCGCTCTGGTGTGCGGAGCGGTCGGCGGGACGCGAAAAAAGTTTTCGAAGAAAGTTCTCGTCGGATGTCGAGGACCCGTTTCCCGCTCCGACTGAGGGGTGACAGCGCGCCGACGGGGCGCGAGGGAGTGAGGGGACACACCCGGGATGAAGTACGTCGCGATGATCTACGGCAACCAGGCCAAGTGGGACTCCTTCCCGGCCGAGGCGTGGCCGGAGGCGATCGCCAAGCAGGAGGCGTTCAACAAGAAGTACCGCGAGAGCGGGGAGCTCCTCGGCGCCTACGGTCTGGCGGACGCGGCCAACGCCCAGCTCGTGCGCCGCGAGGACGGCGTCCCGGCGGTCACCGACGGCCCGTACCTGGAGACCAAGGAGTACATCGCCAGCTTCTACCTGCTGGACTGCGACAGCCTGGAGCGGGCGCAGGCGATCGCCGCGGACATGCCGTTCGCCGACGTGGAGCCGGTCGAGCTGTGGCCGGTGCTGCACGAGTCCGCGGCGGACGTGTGACCGCCGCGCATCACCCCGCCGAGGACCTGCTGCGCGAGCTGGCGCCGCAGGTCCTCGGCGCGCTCGTACGCCGCCACGGCGTCTTCGACGCGTGCGAGGACGCGGTCCAGGAAGCCCTGCTGGCCGCCGCCCTGCAGTGGCCCGAGGCCGGCGTCCCGGACAACCCCCGGGGCTGGCTGCTCACCGTCGCCTCCCGCAAGCTGGTCGACCAGGTCCGCAGCGACAGCGCCCGCCGGCGCCGCGAGGACGCCCTCGCCCTGGCCACCCCGCAGGCCGAACTGCTCGGCCACGCCGCCGACACCGTGCCCGACGCGGACCGGGACGACTCGTTGGCCCTGCTGTTCCTGTGCTGCCACCCCGCGCTGTCACCGGCCAGCCGGATCGCGCTGACCCTGCGCGCGGTCGGCGGCCTGACCACCGCGCAGATCGCCGCGGCCTTCCTGGTGCCCGAGGCGACCATGGCCCAGCGCGTCAGCCGGGCCAAGCAGACCATCAGGACGTCCGGCATCCCCCTGTCCGTACCGGAGGGGGCCGATCTCGCCGAGCGGCTGGCCGAGGTGCGCCACGTGCTCTACCTGGTCTTCAACGAGGGGTACACCACCACCCACAGCGCCGGCCTGACCACGCCGGAACTGTCCACCGAGGCGATCCGGCTCACCCGGCTGCTGCACCGCCTGGTGCCCGACGACACCGAGACCGCGGGCCTCCTCGCGCTGATGCTGCTCACCGACGCGCGCCGCCCCGCCCGCACCGGCCCGTCCGGGGAACCGGTGCCGCTGGCGGAACAGGACCGCGGCCGGTGGGACCGCCGGCTCATCGCGGAGGGGGTCGACCTGATCAGCCGGACCCTGCCGCTCGGCCGGGTCGGCCCGTACCAACTGCAGGCGGCCATAGCCGCCGTGCACGACGAGGCCGAGGACACCGACGCCACCGACTGGCCCCAGATCCTCGCCCTGTACGAGCTCCTGGAACGGTTCGGGCCGAATCCGGTGGTCACCCTCAACCGCGCGGTCGCCGTCGCCATGGTCCACGGCCCGGCCGCGGGACTCGACCTGGTCACGGCACTGGAGGCCGACCGCCGCACGGCCCGCCACCACCGGCTGCTCGCCACCCGCGCCCACCTCCTCGAACTCCTCGGCGACCACGAGGCCGCGGCGGCCTCTTACCGCGAAGCCGCCCGCCGCACCACCAGCGCCCCCGAGCGCCGCCACCTCAGCGCCCGCGCCCACCGCCTGGAGGCCCGTGCGTGACGCGCCGCGGCGGTCGCCCGTGGGGGCGACCGCCGGACAGCCCGGTGCGGACCATGCGAGTCGCTGACGCTTCAGGGGACCTGGCGGTAGACCTCGCGGCGGTTGCCCACGGTCAGGACCCACACGACGAGCCGGCCGTCCTCGACGGTGCAGACGACCCGGTGGTCACCGACCCTGAGCCGCCACCGGGCGTTGTGCCCTCGCAGGGCCTTCACGTCGAACGCCGCCGTGTCCCCGGCGTCCATCGCCTTCTGGAGTTCGGCCAGGCGGTACAGGACGCGCAGGGCATCAGGGCGCGGGATCTTGAATATGTCCCGCTGGACGTGCGGTCGATCCGCAACAGCTCGCGGACGTGCGCCGTAACCCGCTCGACGGCCTTGACGGACGAGGACGGCACGACGAGTGCGTACCGTATACGGGCGTCCCGGCTCGTCATGCGGCGCAGCAGCTGCCCGTAGGCGATGTCGGCGTCGATGCCCTTCTCCTTGGTGCGGCCCTTGGCCTCGCAGACCAGTCGCTCGTCGCCGCGCACGGCTTCGAGGTCGGTCCAACGGTCCGTGGGCTCGACGGGCGTCCAGCCCTCGGCGAGCAGCCAGGTGCGGAAGGCGTCGGTGATCCGGTCCTCGTCGCTGTCCCGGGCGAGGATCTTCCGCAGTGCCGCCAGGTCGGCCTCCTGGTTGCGCCGCGTCCGTCCGCGTCGAGGTCGGCCGGCCGGACCACGACCAGCCGCAGCCCGTGGGCGGGGATCTCGGTGTCGCGGCGGGCGTCGTACAGGGCCCGCTGCTCGCCCCGGTGGACACCGCTCACGGTGAGCCGGTCCGGCTTGTCGAAGTGGGGCACCGGCTGGTCGTGCTGGAGCTCCCGGTACTCGACCACCAGCCGATGGCCCGGCC
Organism: Streptomyces sp. 12E; assembly: GCF_055633275.1. NCBI lineage: Bacteria > Bacillati > Actinomycetota > Actinomycetes > Kitasatosporales > Streptomycetaceae > Streptomyces > Streptomyces sp. 12E. Next base: position 139,544 of record NZ_JBVNCJ010000003.1, read on the forward strand.
AGTACGCGTCGACCGGCAGCCGGACCTGACGGCCCCTGCCCCCGGGTCGCCCCGCAGCCAGTCGAACCGGTGCTGCGTCAGGGCCTGTTCGCCGAGAATGCGGTCGCACAGACCAATCACGTACGCCTCGTCGCTGTCGTCTCTCGCTCCCATGGCGCGCATCCTGTCAGGCGGCACCGACAACGCCGGAAGCGCGCCCCTGTCGCTCCGGGCCAGTGCCGCACCGTCGTCCGCCACAGCCGTACTCGTGGTCAAGCGGGCTCGAGGAGGTCCACGACGGAGAGCCCGGTTTCGCCGTTGACGAGAGTCAGGGCGACATCGGCGCGGGCGGCCAGATCGAGCGGATCGAGGCCTTCGACGTAATCGGCGTGGATGATCCGGTCCAGGCCCGCGCCGACCAACGGGGCAGCGGTGCGGAGTGAGGCTTCCAGCGCCACGCCCTGGGTCGCGCCGCCGTGCAGGATGATGTTCCGGGTCCGATACAGGCGCCGGAGCGCGATACGGAAGGCACCGGCGACATCGCTCAGAACCGGGCGCGGATTCTGCACCAGGTCCGCCATGCGCTGCGCGGCAGGACGGTCGCTGTACTTCGTGGAGGCGCCGGTGAAGTCCAGTGCCGTGGCCCCGTGAGCGAGAAGGGCCTCTGCGACCACGCGGGCCCGCTCCTGATTAGTGGTGCATCCTGCGATATCCCGGGCGAGTCCGTCCAGCACGCGTGGCTTGTGCCGGTGCGCGAGGGCAGTGAGCTCGGCCCGGGGCCAGGAACACGCGATGATGGCCGCCATGCGGTCTGCCGCCACCGCCTTACCGGACCGCTCGCCCTCCCCCTTGGGGTCATCGGGGTTCGACAGCAACGACTCGATGGCCGCCCAGGCGCCCGCCACGGCCGGAGCCAGTGGACCTCGGTTGACCGCGGCCGCGAGCTCCAGGGCGTCGTCGGTCCGACTGCGAGTACCTGCGACCTTGTACAGGTGGCCTTCGTTGACCAGGGTCAGAACATCCGCGCCGCGCGCGGGAGGATCGAGCGGGATGGGACGTGGGTGTCCAGCGACCCAGATATGAGGGAGGGGTTTCACACCGCCCCGGTCGCGGCGCAAGAACTGGGAACGGGCTGTCATCCGCTCCAGCATCTGCCGAGCCTGTTCAGCGGCGCTGAAGGGATCGAGAGCCGTGAACCGGTAGACGAACCCGCCGCCGGGCCGGATGCCCGCGGTGTCGTGACCGTGCTCGCGCAGCCAGGCCACCACCTTGCCTTTGCCGTACCAGTGTTCCAGCGGTTCGGCGAGCTCCCGTCGGGGCACCTTCTCCAACGCCACCAGAACGTCGTACGTGCGGGCCTGCGCACGAGCCAGCTCAATTGCCGCAGCCGCCGTGTCGGCCATGGTGGCGTGCGCACCGTACAGGTCTTTCGCCCAGGCCTTCAGGTAGCTGGCGCTGTAACCCAGGTCGAGAAGGTGAGAGGCCACGGTTCGGGAGAACCTCTCCGGTTTGACGCGCTGATCGGCGGGAGCACTGACCGCCGTCGCCCACCGCTCCAGATAACCGGAGCGGACATGGCCGATGATCTCCTTGAGCCGACGACGTCCAGGACTGGGATCCGGCAACGGCTGCTTCAGCAGGCTGGTGAGCTCCTTGCGCAGCTCCTTGTCTCCAAGACCTCGGTCAGGGCCGATCAGAGCACCGAGCTGGATACGCTGCCAGTCACACGCGGCCGGTGAGAGTACCCCGTGGGCCTGCCAGTAGCCGGCCTCCCAGAGCTCTTCCAGGGCCAGCACCGAACCTATGTCCCAGAGACGGCGCGCCCACGGCGTGCCTTCGTCGGTGAAGAAATCCGTCATCCGGGCGAGCACATGCCGGGCATAGGGGTCTGAAGCGGAGGCCATGACCATCGCAGCACCCTAGCGGAGGACGGGATCTGCCATCGCGGACGAGCGGACTCGTGCTACCGTGGTAGCAGACTTAAAGGGGCACCCGCCGTTTAACGGCCGCTGCCCCTTTCTTCTTTCTCCGTGCAGTGCCCTGACGTCATAAATGCAGGGACTCGCGTACGGCAGACCGGCCTCCGCACCCATCACTTTCCGTCCTGGCGCCTCCAGCAAGAACAGGCTGCGCGCCTTGACGCCGCTGGACGCGGGGTCGAACCCACGGCACGGACTTCCCGCTCCCGAGCCGCGTGCGCAGCTTCTCCACCTACGCGTTCGGAAACCGCACGACGAGCTCGCCGTGGACCGCGTCCAGCCGGGCACGCAGGGTCTCGGGGTCCCGCGGGGTCCAGGCGCGGTGGTGCGGAAACGGTCGTGTTTCGTCATGGCAGGTCATGTGTCAGGCCCCTGTACCGACGGTGTCCACGGCAGCCCGGGGAGGTGGTGGGGTGAGACAGCGGGGGCACCGTGTCTCGTCGCCGATCGGGCGGAAGAGGGTCGCCTGGATGTGGTCGCCCTCGCATTCGCGGAGGGTGGCGAGGCGACCGGACGAGCGGGCAAGGGCGGGCCGTCCGGCAGCAGGAGCGGTGCCGGACGGGGGCTGCACAGGTGGCACGTCGCGGAGCAGGTAGCGCAGGAGGCCGCCGGGGCGGTGGACGGGGGTGCCGTCGTCGGGGAGGCCGCGCAGGATGTGCGTGCGGACGGCGGCGGGGGTGTGGCCGGCGGTGAGCCAGTGGGAGACGAGGCGGGTCAGTTCGTCGTGCATGCCCCGGGGGATGCGGCGAAGGTCGGGGGAGAGGTGGGGGAGGGCGGCGACGAGGGCGCGGGCGGCTTCGGGGACCTCGGTCGTCTCCGGGGCGGGCTCAGGGTCCGGCTCCGGCTGCCGCTCCGGCTTCCGCTCCGGCTCGGCGGGATGGTGGGAGGTGTTTTCTCCAGGGTCTTTCCTTGGATAGCCGTCGGTGAGCGGAGGGGTCGGAGCACCGACGGCCGGAATGCGGGGACTCGGCGCGACCTGCGGTGACGCGTCGGCGGAGGGGGTGTGGACGGGCATCCGGGCGAGGATCTTGGCGGCCTCGGCGGCGTTCAACGGCACGTTGGAGACGAGCTGCTGGGTCACCCAGTGGCCGCCGGCTCCCTGGAGCCGCCGTTCGTGCACGAAGCCCTCCTCCTTGAGCTGCCGCTTGGCCCGCGTGAAGGCGCACGCCCCGATGCGGGCGCGCTCGGCGGTGCGCGACAACGACTCGCGCGCCCCGTCGGGGAGGGAGAGCTGCCAGGTCAGCAGCCGCACGGCGTCGGAGGACAGCCGGGGGTGCCGGATCAGGTCGTGGGAGAACTGGGAGAAGCCGCTCGGGGGCGCGATACTGTGCCGGTAAATCACGGTGGAGTCCATTTCCACTGGTGGTTCAAGGCCCTCGCGGACGGTTGCAGCCGTTGCGGGGGCCGATTTGCTGCGACAGTACCGCACGGAGAGTGCGCGCACGTATGCGTTGAGTGAATATCCGAGGCTCGCCGTTCGGCTGGTCGGAGCCGAATGAGGTGTCGCTCCGCCCCGTGACCGGCGCCCTCGCCCTCCGACAGGGCGGCCACGGCACGCTGCGCCCGGCCAGGTCGTTGACCGTGGCTTCACCGGGCCTGGACCGGACGGGTCCACTTTGGGCGAGGCGGTCCCGTTCGGACGCGCCGGTACGGCACGGTCCAGGTGAGGAGGCGGTATGCGGCACGAAGAGCACGAGATGACACCGGCCCGCTGGCTGATGGTGCCCGCGGGGGTGGAGATCGACCTCGACCCGCCGTGCGGGTCCGCCCGGTCCGTGGGCCGGCACCCGGGCGAGGAGTACGCGGCACGGCACGCGGCCGTCTGCCGCCGCTGCGGCGCACCGCAGCCGGCGCGCAACGGGACCTGAGGCGGGGCCCGGGCCTCAGGCGGCGGACGCCGTCGGCGCCTGCTCGCGCGTTTCGTGCGCGGGGAAGTGCGGCAGGACGTACTCGCCGAGCTCCCGCAGCACCTCGGCGGCCGGCCTGCGGCCGTGCCGGAGGTCGAGCACGACGTGGTGCACACCGGCGTCCCGCAGCCCTTCCAGATGGCTGCGCAGATAGCGCCGCCCGGTCCGGTAGCCGAGCGGGATGGTGCTGGGGCGGGCGTCGAACCGGTCCACGAGGTCGAGGCGGAGCGACTGCGCGAACGGCTTGCGGGGCTCGCCCGCGTCGTGGACCGCCTTCTGCCACAGGGCCGTCGTGCGGCACTGCTGGATCAGCGGGCGCGGCTCCATGAGCCAGCCGTCGGCGTGCTCGGCGATCCACGGCACGCTCTGCCGGCTGTGGCCCGTCACCAGGACCGGGATGCGGTCACCGGAGGCGCCGTGGTGTGGGTCGACGGCCCGGGAGTCCTCCGCCCACAGGCGCCGCAGGGTGGAGACGGCGGTGCGGAACAGCGCCCCGCCGTCGTCGCCGTCGGGTCCGTGCGCGGGGAGCCGCGCGTCCCGGTCCCCGGCGGCCGCGCCGAGCACCAGGCGACGGCCGCTGAGCAGGTCCAGGGCGGCGGCGGACCTCGCGGTGTCGACGGACCTGCTCGGCGGCAGCACGGTCGAGCCGGTGGCCAGGGCGATGCGTGAGGTGCGCGCCGCGATGCGGGCCAGCCGGGTCCAGGGGTCGTGGATCCGCCCGGCGTCGCCGGATGCCGCGGCCGGCGGCGGGACGTCACGCGCCCACAGGGCCGCGAACCCGGCGCGCTCGGCCTGGACGGCGCGTTCGGCCTGCTCGGCGGCGTCCGGCCGGGCCACCGGGCCGTCGTACGGCTCCAGGGGGAGGAACACGCCCAGGGTCAGGGCGCCGGGGCGGAACATGCGCGCGTATCCGGGGCGCGACGCGAACCGTGAGTCGAAGCAGGACATACGGCCTCCGGGAGAGAGTTCGCCCACTGCCACCACTTTCCGTGCGTCAACGTAGGGGCCGTTCCTCTCCCCGGCTGCCGAAACCGCGCACCGTACCTGGCCTGTCCGCGCACCGCGCCGCCGTGCCCGCCCGTGCCCGCGTAGCCTCGAAACATCCTCTTGACCAGCACGTTTGCCGCGCCTTGGTCTCGTCTTGGACGCCCCGTCCGAGGCTGCCTGAGCACGCAGTCGGGAACGAGTGGCGAGGTGGGACGGAATGCAGACCAGGCTGCACAGGCGCACCATGCAGGACGAGCTGTTCCCCCCGGCACCGGGGGTCTCCCCCGGGAGTGTCCTGGAGGAGCTGAGCACGGTGCTCTTCGAGTCCCTGCCGCGCAGCGACCAGCGGCGCCGGGGCGTGGAGTACGTACAGGGCCTGCTCGGTGTCGAGGGCCGCAAGTCGATACGGAACATCTCCTCGTTGTTCGGCGGTGAGGCGGCGGAGCAGAGCCTGCACCACTTCATCAGCGGTTCCACTTGGGACTGGAGTCCCGTCCGCCGGGCTCTCGCCCGCCATCTGGAGGAGCTCGTGCCGGCCCGCGCCTATGTGCTGCGGCCGATGGTGATACCCAAGGCGGGCGACAGTTCGGTCGGTGTGGACCGGCGCTTCGACCCCGCCCGCGGGCAGATGATGAACGCGCAGCAGGCCGTCGGGGTGTGGGCGGTGTCGGACGAGCACAGCACTCCCGTCAACTGGCGTCTGCACCTGCCGGAGGCGTGGCTGGACGACGCCACCCGGCGCCGGCAGGCGTCGATCCCGGAGAGCGCCTCGCCCGAGACCATGGACCAGTGCTGTGTGGAGGCCTACTGCGGCACCGTCCGGGACTGGGGCCTGCCGGCCCGCCCGGCCGTCATGGACGCCCGCGAGGCCGACGTCGCGGGGGTCGTGGGCGGGCTGCGGGCCGCGGGCGCGCCGATGCTGCTGCGGGTCAGCGCCAATCTGCGGGTGGCCGCGGTCGACCCGGGTCTGCCCCGTACGACCGCCGAGACGGAGATGACGGCGCACCAGCTGATGCTGGTGGCCCGTCCGCTGCGCCAGCCGGTCATCCAGCGCGGGCCGGACGGTGACGGTGTGCACGCGGGTCTGACCGCGGCCGTCAAGGTGCGGCTGCCCCAGCGCGCCTCCCGTCGGCCCTCCCGGCACGGCGGTCTGGTGCTCCTCGGCGTCGGCGAGAACGGCGGGCGCTGGCCGGGCGAGCTGTGGCTGACCAACATGACCGACCTGCACCCCGCGCAGCTGCTGCGGCTGATCCGGGCGACCCGCCGGGTGGAGCAGGACTTCGCGAGGATCGCCGAGCGGGTGGGGGTGAAGGACTTCTCCGGCCGCTCCTTCAACGGCTGGCACCGGCACGCCACCCTCGCCTCGGCCGCCCACGCGGTCGCGGTGCTGTCCGGCACGGCCGAGCCGGCGGCGGAGGTGACCGCCGTGCCCGCGTGAGCGCGGGGAGCGGCGCAGTGTACGGACGGGGCGGGGACCTGTCCGAAACCCATCGCCCGTTGTGTCAGCTCACCGGCCGATCCGGCCGGTGAGCTGACGGACTCTGCGGGGCAGCTGACGGATTGCCGGAACGGTCTTTGGCGACCTCCGAAGCGGCGGAACAGGATCGGCGGACCGATCCGTCCGAGTGCCCGAGGAGTCCACCATGGCCAGCCAGCCGCAGGTCGCAGGCAAGCGTCCGGGTGTGTCCGCCGTCGTCGCGGACCCGTCCCGCGCCGTGACCGGGAACCGGGTCGTGGTGCGCACGTCGGCCGGGCGGGTGGCCGGCGAACGCGCCGGCCGCGTCGCCGTCTTCCGCGGTGTCCCGTACGCCGCGCCGCCGGTGGGCGCCCTGCGTTTCGCCTCCCCGCGGCCCCCCGAGCCCTGGTCCGGCGTGCGTGAGGCCGTGCGCTTCACCGACGTCTCCTTCCAGAGCGTCATCCCCAACCGGCCGGTGCCGCCCAGCAGTGAGGACTCGCTGTACGCCAACGTCTGGACGCCGGACCCCGGCGGCAGCCGGCCGGTCCTGGTCTACGTCCACGGCGGCGGCTGGCAGGCCGGGGCGGGCAGTCTGCCCGCGTACGACGGGGCGCGGCTCGCGCACCGCGGCGACCTGGTCGTCGTCACCTTCAACTACCGCCTCGGTGTTCTCGGGTTCGGCCTGCACGAGGACCTGGCCGACCCGGGGACCGGGCACTTCGCCAACTGGGGGCTGCAGGACCAGGAGGCGCTGCTGCGCTGGGTGCACGCCAACGCCGCCGCCTTCGGCGGGGACCCGGGCAACATCACCGTGTGCGGCACCTCGGCGGGCGGCGCCGCGGCCTGGCAGCTGGCGCTGCTGCCCGCTCTGCGCGGCCTGATCCGGCGCATCGTGTCGATCAGTCCCAGCCACGTCACGCCGCCCGCCACCTGTCTGACGCCGCAGGACTCCCGTACCGTCTACGAGGCCGTGGCCCGCCGTCTCGGCACCACCGTCGCCGGGTTGCGGGCCGTGCCGGCCGCCGCGCTCGCCGGGGCCTGGGAGGAGGTCTTCGCCCCGCGGCCCGAGGACCGGATCGTCGGCAGCGGGCGCTGGTACCGCGGCCCGGTCGTGGACGGGCGCACCATGCCCGCGTACGACCACCTGCTGCCGACGCCCGACGTGCCCGTGCTGTCGGTCCACACCAGCACCGAGGGTTCCTTCTACACCGGCCCGAGTTCCCCGCAGCCCGAACCCGCCCCGCGCGACGACGCCGACTTGCTGCGGGTCGTGCGCGAGGTGCTGGACCTGGGCCGGCCGGGCGCCGGCGACGATCTCGCGGCCGCCTGCGTCAGCGCCTACCGGGCCGCGGCCCAGGACGCCGGTCTGCCGGCCGACCCGCTGTCCCTGTGGACCGAGGTGCTGGGGGACGCGTTCTTCCGGCACCAGGTCGTCCGGTTCGCCGAGCGCCACGCCCGGCTCGGCACCAGCCCCCTGTACGCGATGGAGTTCGCCCACCCGGTGCTGCCGCCCCACTTCGGCACCCCGCACGAGGCGACCTCGCCGTTCCTGTTCGGCACCCACCGGCTGCCGCAGTTCGCCCCGGTCTTCGGCGACGGGCCCGTCGAGCGGCTGCTGTCCGACGTCTTCGTCGACGCCGTGGCCGCCTTCGCCCGTACGTCCGTCCCCCACACCCCGAACACGGCCGGCTGGCCGCCGTTCACCCCCGGGGCGCCCAGCACGCTCGTCCTCGGCGGACCCGGCATCGCCGAGGTCGCCCGCACCCCGAAGCTCGCCCAGCTCGGCTTCTGGGACACCGTCGGCTGGGAGCCCCGCCTCTGACCCGCCGTCACGCACGGCGCATGGACCGGCCCCGTTTCCCGGCCGGTCTCCCCACCACCCGCGCGCCCGTATGCGTGGGCGTTCCGCCCACTTCTTGCGTCTGGAGAGATTCGTGGACAACTCGCTCGTTGATATCGAACTCAAGTTCGCTCCCCAGCAGCCGCCCTGGGACGACCCCGCTCAGGTGCGCCGGGTCCGGTCGGACCTCGCGAGCCGGCCCCCGCTGGTGCGCGGTGACGACGTGCGCACCCTGCGCCGCCAGCTCGCCCGGGTCGCGGCCGGCGAGGCCCTGGTGGTGCAGGCCGGGGACTGTGCGGAGAACCCCGACGAGAGCTCCGCCGGGCACGTCGCCCGCAAGGCGGCCCTGCTCGACCTGCTGGCCGGCGCGCTCCGGCTGGTCGCCGGCAAGCCGGTGATCCGCGTGGGCCGTATCGCGGGACAGTTCACCAAGCCGCGTTCACAGTCCACCGAGCAGGTCGGCGGTCTCGAACTTCCCGTCTACCGCGGCCACATGGTCAACGACCCCGATCCCACGCCCGAGGGCCGCCGCCCCGATCCGCTGCGCCTGCTGACCGGCTACATGGCGGCCGACGACATCATGAGCCACCTCGGCTGGAACCGGCCGTCCGGGCCGGACCGCATCGACCCCGCGATGTGGACCAGCCACGAGGCCCTGCTGCTCGACTACGAGGTCCCGCTGCTGCGGGACGAGGAGGACGGGACCCTGCTGGCCTCCACGCACTGGCCGTGGATCGGCGAGCGCACCCGGCAGCCGGACGGCGCGCACGTCGCCCTGCTGGCCGGCGTGACCAACCCCGTGGCCTGCAAGGTGGGCCCGCGCACCACCACCGACGAGGTGCTCGAGCTGTGCCGGCTGCTGGACCCGCGGCGCGAGGCAGGACGGCTCACCCTCATCGCCCGCATGGGCGCCGGCGCCGTCGCCGACGCCCTGCCCCCGCTGGTCGAGGCGGTGCGCGAGGCCGGCCACCCGGTGATCTGGCTGACCGACCCGCTGCACGCCAACACCGTCACCACCCCCGGCGGATTCAAGACCCGTTACGTGGAGGCGGCCGAGCGCGAGGTCGTCGCCTTCCACCGGGCGGTCGTGGACCACGGCGGCGTCGCCGGCGGTCTGCACCTGGAGGCGACCCCCGACGCCGTCCTGGAGTGCGTGGCCGACGAGACGGAGGCCGCGAGGGTCGGCGACGCCTACGAGAGCTTCTGCGACCCGCGGCTCAACGCCGGCCAGGCCATCTCCGTCGTCTCCGCGTGGCACATATGAGCCGCCCCGGACGTGGCGGTTCCCACCCGCACGGCAGTGAAGGAGGAAGGCACGACATGCAGCACACGAGCGAGAACAGACTGGCCCTGGTCACCGGCGCCGCCGGCGGCATCGGCACGGCCGTGGCCCGCGTCCTGGGCGAACGGGGTGTCGCGGTGGCCGCGGTGGACCGCGACGCCGAGCAGCTCGACGAGGTGACCGAGAAGATGGGCGTGGACGGGCTGCCGGTGTCGCCCTTCGCCGCGGACGTCACCGACGGCGCCGCGGTGGAGACCGTCGTCGCGGAGATCGAACAGCGCCTCGGCCCCGTCGACTACCTCGTCAACGCCGCCGGAGTGCTGCGCCTCGGCGAGGTGAGCACCTTCAGCGACGACGACTGGAACAGCACCTTCGCCGTCAACACCACCGGTGTCTTCCACCTGTCGCGCTCCGTGGTGGGCCGCATGGTGTCACGCGGCCGCGGGGCCGTCGTCACCGTCGCGTCCAACGCGGCCGTGACGCCCCGTTCGGGGATGGCGGCGTACGCGGCCTCCAAGGCGGCCGCGGAGATGTTCACCAAGAGCCTCGGCCTGGAGGTGGCCCGGCACGGCATCCGCTGCAACATCGTCGCACCCGGCTCCACCGACACCCCGATGCTCAGCTCGATGTGGCAGGACGCGTCCGGTCCGCGCGCCACCATCGCCGGGAAGCCGGAGGCGTTCCGGGTCGGCATCCCGCTGGGCAAGCTCGCCCGGCCCGACGACGTCGCGCACGCCGTCGCCTTCCTGCTCTCCGACGAGGCCTCCCACATCACCCTGCACACCCTGACCGTCGACGGCGGGGCCGCCCTGGGCGCGTAGCGCCCGCCGAGCGCGGCCGGAGCGGGAAACGCGGTCCGCCGGACCGCGGGCCCGTACCGGCCGCGCAGCTCCCCCGCGCCCCCTCGGGGCGCGGTCCGCACCGACGAGAAAGGACACCGAGCCCGCATGACCGGCCTCCCGCCCATCGAGTCCTACCCCCTGCCCGCCGCCTCCGAGCTGCCGGCGAACACCGCCCCGTGGATCCCCGATCCCGCCCGCGCGGTGCTGCTCGTCCACGACATGCAGCGCTACTTCCTCCAGCCCTTCCCCGAGCCGCTGCGCGGCCGGCTCGTGCACAACGCGGCCCACCTGCGCGAACGCTGCGCCGACCTCGGCATCCCCGTCGCCTACACCGCCCAGCCCGGCGGCATGACCACCCACCAGCGGGGCCTGCTCAAGGACTTCTGGGGGCCGGGCATGCGTCCGGCCCCCGCGGACCGCGCCGTGGTCGACGCCCTCGCCCCCCGCGACGGGGACTGGCTGGTCACCAAGTGGCGCTACAGCGCCTTCCACCACACCGACCTGCTCACCCGGATGCGCTTCCACCAGCGCGACCAGCTCATCGTCTGCGGGGTCTACGCCCACGTCGGCGTGCTGATCACCGCGGTGGAGGCGTTCAGCCACGACATCGAGACGTTCCTGGTCGCCGACGCCGTCGCCGACTTCGACGAGAGCCGCCACCGGATGGCCGTCGAGTACGCGGCCGCGCGCTGCGCGGTCGTCACCACCGCCAAGGAGGTCTTCGCATGACCGGCACCCGCGCCGGACGCCCCCACGAGGGCGGTCTGCTCGACGAGATCCTCGGCCCCACACCGCCGCCGTTCGCCCTGCTGCACCGCCCCGAGGCCACCGGCCCCGGCGTCCTCGACGTCCTCGTCGGCGAGGTGTCGCACCCCCGGTCCCTGGCCGGCATCCCGCTGCCCGAGCCGTCCGGGGCCACCGGCGCCCCCCGGCACGAGGTGCTCGCCCTCGTCCCCTACCGGCAGATCGCCGAGCGGGGCTTCGCCGGCCACGACGACGGCACCCCGCTGGTGGCGCTGAGCGTCGCCCGGCAGGAGACCGCCCCGCTGGCCGCCGTACTGCAACGGCTGCCCGACGACCCCATCCGCACCACCGGAGCCCGCTTCGACGTCGACGACGACGCCTACGCCGAGACCGTCCGGCGGATCATCGAGGACGAGATCGGCACCGGCGAGGGCGCGAACTTCGTCATCAAGCGGACCTTCACCCTCGACATCTCCGACTACACCCCGCGCTCCGCCCTGACCTTCTTCAAACGGCTCCTGGAGAACGAGAAGAACGCGTACTGGACGTTCGTGGTGCACACCGGCGAGCGCACCCTGGTCGGCGCCACGCCCGAGCGGCACATCAGCGTGCACGACGGCACCGCGGTGATGAACCCGATCTCCGGCACCTACCGCTACCCGGCCACCGGCCCCACCCTCCCGGAGGTGATGGACTTCCTCGCCGACCGCAAGGAGGCCGACGAGCTGTACATGGTCGTCGACGAGGAACTGAAGATGATGGCCCGGATCTGCCCCGGGGGCGGCCGGGTGACGGGACCCTTCCTCAAGGAGATGGCCCGGCTCGCGCACACCGAGTACTTCATCGCGGGCGAGACCGCCAGCGACCCGCGCGAGGTGCTGCGCGAGACCCTGTTCGCGCCGACGGTCACCGGCTCCCCGCTGGAGAGCGCCTGCCGGGTCATCGGCCGCTACGAGCAGGAGGGCCGCGGCTACTACAGCGGCGTCCTCGCCCTGATCGGCCGCGACGCCGCGGGCGGCTCGGCCCTGGACTCCGCGATCTGCATCCGCACCGCCGACATCGACGCGCACGGCACGGTGCGCATCGGCGTCGGGGCCACCCTGGTGCGCCACTCCGACCCGCTGTCCGAGGTGGCCGAGACCCACGCCAAGGCCGCCGGACTGCTCGCCGCCCTGGAGGGCGGGGGCGCGGCCCGGTTCGCGGCCCACCCCGAGGTGTGCCGGGCGCTCGAGGCCCGCAACGCCACCATCGCCGGGTTCTGGCTCGCGGACGGGGCGCGGCCCGCCGGGCGGGCGGCCCTGCCCGCGGGCCGCCGGGTCCTGGTGGTGGACGCCGAGGACACCTTCACCTCGATGATCGGGCACCAGCTGCGCTCGCTGGGCCTGGAGGTGACGGTCACGCGCTTCGACGAGCCGTACCGCGTCGAGGGCTACGACCTGGTGGTGATGGGCCCCGGCCCCGGCGACCCGCGCGACCTGGCCCACCCCAAGATCGCCCACCTGGACGGCACCCTCGCGAGGCTGCTCGGGGAACAGCGGCCGTTCCTGGCCATCTGCCTCAGCCACCAGGTGCTCAGCCGCCGCCTCGGCCTGGACCTGGTGCGCCGGTCCGTGCCCAACCAGGGCGTCCAGCGGGACGTCGACCTGTTCGGGCGGCGCGAACGCGTCGGCTTCTACAACACGTTCGCGGCCTCGAGCGCCGAGGACAAGGTCGAGACGGACATGGCCGGCATCGTCGAGGTCGCCCGCGACCCCGACAACGGGGAGGTCCACGCGATGCGCGGCACCCACTTCGCGTCGATGCAGTTCCACCCCGAGTCCGTGCTCACCCAGAACGGGGTCGCCATCACCGGCGAGCTGGTGCGTGGCCTGCTGAGCGGCTCCCCGCTGGCGTCGGCCGCATGACGCCCCGGCGGCCGGCCCGGCGCCTCCTCGGCCGGGCCGGCCGCCACCTGACGTACTCCCCGGTGACCTGACGGGTTCGGCGTCCGGCCTTTGCCCGGGACGGGGCGGGCTCGGGAGCATCGGCCTGCGCGGAAAGGCCCGAACTCTGACGGAAGGGTCACACAATGATCACCACGGGCACGGCCCGGTCCGGCCGGACGAGCGCAGGCATCGCGATCCTGGGAACGGGATCCTGTCTGCCCTCGCACGTCGTCGGCAACGACGAGGTGGGAGCCGCCGCCGGGGTCACCGACGAGTGGATCCGGCGCAAGACCGGAATACGCAACAGGCGCCGGGCCAAACCGGACGAGGCCACCTCGGACCTGGCGATCGCCGCGGGCCGGGCCGCGATGGAGGCCGCCGGCATCGTCGCCGCCGACCTCTCGCTGATCGTGGTCGCGACCTCCACCCCCGACCAGCCGCAGCCGCCGACCGCCAGCGTGGTCGCCGACGGCCTCGGCGCGGGCCACGGCGCCGCCGCGTTCGACGTCAACGCCGTCTGCAGCGGCTTCGTGTTCGCGCTGAACGCCGCCCAGCACGTCCTGGCGGGCTCCGACTCGCCGTACGCGCTGGTCATCGGCGCGGACGTGTACTCCCGCATCCTCGACCACACCGACCGGCGCACCGCCATCCTCTTCGGCGACGGCGCCGGAGCGGTGGTACTCGGCCCGGCCCGGCCCGGACGCGGCGTGCTGGCCGGACGGCTGGCCGGATTCGGCGCCGAACGCGACCTGATCGAGGTGCCCGCCGGGGGCAGCCGCCTGCCGGCGAGCGCCGAGACCCTCGCCGAGGGCCTGCACCACTTCACCATGAACGGGCGCGGGGTGCGCGACTTCGTGAACGCCACCGTCGCCCCGGCCATCACCGCCTTCGTCGAGGAGGCGGGCTTCACCGCCCGCGACGTCGACCACTTCGTGCCGCACCAGGCCAACGGGCGGATGCTCGAGGACCTCTCGGCCACGATCGGCGTCGTGGACGGCCACACCCGCTTCAGCTACGAGGACTTCGGCAACACCGGAGCCGCCTCGGTCCCCGTCACCCTCGACCGGGCGGCCCGCTCGGGAGAGCTCGACGACGGGGACCTCGTCCTGCTGGCCGCCTTCGGCGGCGGCATGGCGATGGGCCTGTCACTGCTGCGCTGGCAGCGCCCCCACACCCCACTCAGCACCACGTACGCCTAAGGAGACGGTGATGTTGGACGGCATCATGGACGACTACCTGCGCCGGATCGGCGCGACGCGGCCCGAGCGCGCCGACCTCGAAGGGCTCCGTCACCTGATGGAGCGCCACCTCCTGTCGGTCCCCTTCGAGAACCTCGGCTACCACCTCGGCGAGGACGTCTTCATGGACGAACGCGTCCTGCAGAAGATCGTGCGCGACCACCGCGGCGGCGGCTGCTTCGAGGTGAACCCCGCCCTGTCGTTCCTGCTGACCTCGCTCGGCTACGAGGTCGACATCCTGCCGGGCTGGGTGCACCGCCCGGGCGGGGTCCTCGGCCCCTTCCTCGGCCACCTGGCGCTGCGCGTCAAGGCCGACGGCGAGGAGTGGCTGGTCGACGTCGGCTTCGGCCGCAACAGCCGCTTCCCGCTGAACCTGGCCTCGCGCGAGGTCCAGCACGACCCGCACGGCGACTACCAGCTGCACGACGTGAGCGACGGCGTCGTCGACGTCCACCTCGCCGGCAAGCCCCTGTACCGGGTCGCCGACCGGCCGGTGACGGTCGCCGACTTCGCCCCCGCGCTGTGGTGGTACCGCACCTCGCCCGACTCGTCGTTCCTGCAGGGCCTGTTCTGCTCCATGCGCACCCCCGACGGCCTGGTCACCCTCAAGGGCAACCGCCAGGTGAGCATGGTCGCCGGCGAGGAGCGCTCCAAGTTCGCCCTCGACGGCGGGCCGGAGGCCCTGGAGGCGTACAAGAAGTACTTCGGCATCACCCTGGACCGGCTGCCCGACGAGCCCGCCGGGGGCGTCACCGCCGGCGTGCGGACGGATTGAGCACCATGGCCGAGAGCACCCAGAACACCCAGAACACCCAGGATCCCGCGACCGCGGCCGGCCCGTCCGACCTGGACGTGCTGGTCGTCGGCGCCGGGCCCACCGGCCTGCTGACCGCCGTGGAACTGATGCGCCGCGGCATACGGGTGCGCGTCATCGACCGCGCCGAGCAGCCGTCGACCACCCCCAAGGCGCTGTCCGTGTGGCCCCGCGCCCTCGACATCCTGGAGGACGCGGGGCTCGCCGACGGCATCACGCGCGAGTCCGGCCTGGTCAACCGGCTCAGCTACTTCTCCGAACGCAAGCCGCTCGCCTCCTTCGCCCTGACCGAGGACACCGCCTGCCGGGTGCTGCCGCAGCACGTGACCGAGCGGCTGCTCGCCGAGCGCTTCGCCGGGCTCGGCGGCAAGGTGGAGCGCGGGGTGCGGCTGCTGGCCCTGGAGGGCGTGGACTTCTCCGGCGACATCGGTGCGAGCGACGGCGTCACCGCCGTCGTGGAGCTGCCCGACGGAGGCCTCGACCGCATCCGGGCGCCCTTCGTGGTCGGCGCCGACGGCGCCGGCAGCGCGGTGCGCGGCCAGCTCGGCATCGGCTTCCAGGGCAGCACGTACGAGATGGCCTTCGCGCTCGTGGACGCGCGGATCGAGGGCGAACTCCCGCCGGACGAGTGCCTGTTCTACCAGGCGCCCAGCGGCGCCCTGGTCGTCGTGCCGATGCCCGGCGGCGTCTACCGCTTCCTGTCCGTCATGCCGCAGGGCCGCCACGAGGTCTCCCTGGAGATGATGCGGGGGATCCTCGAGGAGCGCGGACCGCGCGGGGTGCGGCTGACCGAGGCCGTGTGGCAGGCGGTCTTCAAGGTGCACGCCCGGCACGCCTCCGACTTCAGCGTCGGACGCGTCTTCCTCGCCGGCGACGCCGCGCACGTGCACAGCCCGGCCGGCGGCCAGGGCATGAACAACGGCCTGCAGGACGCCCAGAACCTGGGCTGGAAGCTGGCCGCCGTCATCCGCGGCGAGTCGCCGGCGTCGCTGCTCGCCGGCTACGGCGCCGAACGCTCCGAGGCCACCCGCCAGATCGTGCGCGACACCGACCTGCAGACCCGCGCCTGGGTGGCGGACAGCCGGGCCAAGGTGCTCGCCCGGGACGCCGCCTTCAAACTGCTCGACCGCACCGGAGCCGTGTCGCGGTTCTACACCCCGGTGATGGCCGGACGGCGCCTGGCCTACCCGCCGGTGCGCGACACCCAGCTGCCCTCCGGGCTCGCCGGCTGCCGCGTGCGGAACCGGATCCCGGGCGGCCTGAAGGACGGCGCCGTCTTCCCGCGGCGGCACGCCCTCGCGTACGGCGTCAGCGGACCCGACGTCGACCCGCACGCCTGGACCCTGGTCCTCGCGCCGCCGTCGCAGGCCTGGCGCGCGGAGGCCGGGCACGTCGTGGCCCGCCACGGCGAGACGGTGCGCACCGTGGTGCTGCGGCGCCGCGAGAGCGCCTTCGCCACCGGCTGCCGCAGCGCCGGGTACTGGCTGGTGCGGCCGGACGGACACGTCGCGGCACACGGCCACGAGGCCGATCTCGGCCGTCTGGAAGCCGAGCTGAAGCAGGTCCTGACCGGCTAGAACGGGTACACCCGAGGCGACTTGACATTAAAAGAGGCGGGCCCTTCTGGCGGACATTGCCGATGCGTAATGTCCGCAACATGAAGCTGCGGGAGGGCGTGGAGTGGGCGGTGCACTGCTGCATCAACCTGTCCTGGGTAGCGCCCGACAGGGCGGTGCCGGCCGCCCGGCTGGCCGAGTTCCACGGCCTGCCCGCCGCTTACCTGAACAAGCAGCTGAACGCACTGGGACGGGCCGGCCTCGTCTCGTCCCGCTCCGGACCTCGCGGCGGATTCCGTCTGGGCCGCGAACCGGAGGAGATCACCCTGATGGACGTGGCGGTGGCCATAGACGGTTCGGCACAGGCCTTCCTGTGCACGGGCATCCGCCACCAGGGTCCGGCCGGCGGCATCACCGGCCCGGCCGACCGCCGCACCCCCTGCACCGTGGCCCAGGCCTTCTCCCACGCGGAACTGGCCTGGCGGCACAACCTGGCGAGCCGGACCATCGCCGAACTGGCGGACACGGTCCGGCGGGCCGACCCCGCAGCACCGGACCAGGTACGCCGCTGGTTCGACCGCACCTGAACCGGAACCGAACCGAGAGCGCACCCCCGTAAGCGCCGGGGCCTCCCCGGCGGTGGCGCCCAGCGCGCCCGTCCCCATCCTGACCCCGTAGTGAAAGGCACAGTCATGCCGTCTTCGGCCACAGGCGCCGCCACCGAGGCACCGCGCCGGCGCCTTGGACTCCTCCTGGCGCTGCTGGCGTTCGCCCAGCTGATCATCTCCATCGACTACAACATCGTCTACGTCGCACTCCCCGAAATCGGCGACGGACTCGGCTTCTCCGCCCACACCCTGCAGTGGGTGATCAGCGCCTACGCCGTCGCGTTCGGCGGGTTCCTGCTGCTCGGCGGCCGGGCCTGCGACCTGTGGGGGCCCCGCCGCATCTTCATCCTCGGCCTGTCCCTGTACGGGGTGTCCTCGATGCTCGGCGGCCTGGCCACCGACCCCTGGGTGCTGGTCATGGCCCGCGCGGTGCAGGGCATCGGCGGCGCGTTCCTCTTCCCGGCCACGCTGACCCTGGTCTCCACCAAGTTCGCCGAGGGCAAGGAGCGCAACCGCGCCTTCGCCGTCTGGGGCACCGCCGGCGGTTCCGGCATGATCCTCGGCTCCCTCCTCGGCGGCGTCCTCACCGAGGCGTTCGGCTGGGAGTCCGTCTTCTACGTCAACGTCCCGCTGGCCGTCCTCGCCATCCTGGCCGCCCTCCCGCTGATCGCCCCCGACGCCAAGGGCGGCAGCCGCCGCTCCTTCGACCTGGCCGGTGCGCTGACCTCCACCGTCGGCACCACCTCCGTCGTCTTCGCCCTGGTCCAGGGCCCGGAGTCGGGCTGGGGCTCGGCTCCGATCATCGGCGCGCTCGTCTTCGGCGCGGCCCTGCTGGCCGCCTTCGTCGTCATCGAGAAGCGCAGCAGCGACCCGCTGATGCCGCTGCGCCTGTTCCGCAACCGCAACCTGAGCACCGGCGCCGGCGTCACCTTCTTCTACATGGCGACCTTCGGCACCCTGCTCTACTTCCTGACCGTCTACTTCCAGGGCGTGCACGGCTACAGCGCGCTGGAGACGGGCCTGGCGTTCCTGGTCCCGATGGTCGCCATCGCCATCGGCGCCCAGACGGCCGGCCGTCTGGCCACCAAGTACGGCCTGCGCGCCATCATGATCGCCAGCCTGGTGGTGGGCCTCGTCGGCACCGTGATCCTGGGCCTGACCCTGGCCACCGACGGCTCCTACGTCGCGCTGATCCCCGGCATGGTCGTCATGGGCCTCGGCCAGGGCGCCGGCTACACGCTGATGTTCGGCGCCGCCACGGTCGGCATCGACCCGATGGAGCAGGGCATCGCCTCCGGCTGGGCCTCCACCACGCAGCAGATCGGCGGCGCGGTCGGCCTCGCCGTCCTGGTCGCCGTCGCCAACTCCGGCCTCGAGGGCCTCACCGGCGAGGCGCTGCGCACCGCCACCACCGACGGCCTGCGCACCGCGGTGCTCATCGCCGCGGCCGGCATCGCGCTGACCGCGGTGGTCGCCCTCGGCCTGGAGAAGCCGAAGAAGCGGACCGTCGCCCAGGGCGGCGAGGCTGCGCCCGCCGTCGCCGAGAAGCCGCAGGCCGCCCAGGTCTGACCCCCACTCCGGCGCGCCCACCCGGACGCGCCGGCCGCCGGCCCCCCGTACCGACCATTCCCCCGCGGGTGCGGGGGTCCGGCACGTCCGCCCCCTCCGGGGCGTCGCGCCCCGTCGAGTCCCGTTCCGGAGCAGCTTTCCGGGACGGGGCCTCCTCCTTTCGGAGCGGGGGTTTCGGAGGTGTCCGCCCCCGAGGACGGATCGTCTCCCGGGTGGGGCAGCCAGCAGCAGTGCCGGGCCGATCAGCCGGTCGGACGCCGGAGCCTTGCCGGCGGCCGCCCGACGGGGAGCGATCGTTCGTCGCTGTGGAGCACTTCCTGTCCCCCCGGAGCCGGTGACTCCTCGACCATTCAGGGCCTACCGGGAGCGCTACCCGTCCCGGTGGTTCACGCTGTCGGACCCCCTGCATGACGTCCCGCCGACCGGGCCGGCGGGACGTTTGCTTCGCCTGCTCGACGGTGGGCACGCGGGTGGGCCCGATCGGCGTGTCGGGCCGACTCCGGTCTCCACCGTTCCGGGCGCGTGCTGCGGCCGTTGCCCCGGCCCCGGACACGCGGGTACGACGCGGCAGGCCCTCTCCCTGGAGAGCACTCCTTCCCCCGCAGGGAACAGGAACCTCAGGAAGTCCTGCCGTTGCAGGTCAGGAGTGCTTTCCGGGTTTCTGATCAGCTCTTGGACAACTCACCTCGTGAAAGCGCGAGGCCAGGAGGGTGTTCGCGGTCTCACCCGATCGCGCCAGTTCCTCGCGGGCGGTCGTGAGATCCCGCAGTGTTCGCGCCTGCCAGGTCGGCAGGTCCAGTGCCGTCCACCACTGCAGCGAGCGGTTCAGGTGGTCGACTGCCTGTTGGGGGCGGCCCGTCGCGAGGTCGAGTTCGCCCAGTGTGCGCAGCGTCAGGGCCTGGCCGAAGCCGTCCTGCATGTCGTTGCAGATTCGCAGGCACTCCAGCAGTTCGTGGCGCACGGTGTCGCCGAGCCCTTGGCGAATGCGGACCTTGGCCAGGGCCTGGACCGCGTAAGCGGACATGAGGCGGTCGCCCAGGTCGCGCAGGGTCTCGACGGCGGCTTCGGCGTGCTCGGCTGCCTCGGTGAGGCGGCCGGCGGCCCGATGGACAATGGACAACGACCGGAGTGTGATGGCCTCTCCGCGCCGGTCGCCGAGGCGCCGGTAGAGCTCCAGGGCGTGCAGGCATTCGTCCAGGGCGTGCTCGAGTTCCCCCTGTTCGGTGAGGATGCGGCCGAGGCCGTGGGCCGCCTGTGCGATGTGGGCCGGCTCCTCCAGCCAGGGAAGGGCGGAGTCGATCGAGGATCGTGCCCGTGCCAGTTCGCCGCGTTCTCGTTGCACGGTGCTCAGCGACAACAGGGTGGTTGCTTCCCCGCGGCGGTCGCCGCTGTCGCGGAACGCCTTGATGGCCTGGTCGTAGTAGGTCTGTGCCTCGTCGAACCGGTCCTGTTCGTATCGCAGCCATCCCAGGCCGGACAGCAGCCGGGCTTCGCCTGCGCGGTCACCGACTCGGCGAGCCGCTGTCAGCGCTGCCGCGTGGGTGCGCCACCACTGCGTGAACTGGTTGCGGACGGAGAAGTGGGATGCGCACAGGCCGGCTGCCAGCCGGGTGGCCAGGTCCGTCAGGTCCAGTTCGCTGATCCGTTCCACAATGCCGATCAGCGTGGTCTGCTCGGCGTCGAACCACGCCTCGGGAGCGGCCAGCAGTTCGGTGACGGTGCCTTCGTCGACGAAGGGGTCGGTGTCGGTGCTGGCCGGATGGTCGAAGCCCGCGTGGGGGATGCTCCGGTCGGCCAGTTCCGTCAGTGTCAGGCAGGTCCGTGCGGCCCGGGCGCAGGCCGCCAGCACTTCGACCGCTGTCTCCTCCGCCTCGCCTTGCTGGCGTGCGAACACGCGGGTCAGATCATGCAGGCGGTATCGCAGGAAACCGCCCTCTTCTCCGATGAGGGTCACCAGTTGGGCGTCGACCAGTCGTTCCACGACCTCCTCGGCGTCGGCCTGCGAACAGTCGAGCAGCGGGGCGACGAGCCAACCGCCGAAAGTGCTGACGTCGAGCAGTCCCAGCCGTCGCAGAGCCGTGCGCTCGCGCCGTGCCAGGCCGTCGTAGCTGAAGGCCAGGCTGCTGCGCACTTCCAGGTCGCCGAGGGTGAGTTCCTGCAGCGTCCGGCACTGCACTCTCAGGCGCTCCGCGAGCCGTGACAGTTGCCACTGCGGCCTGGCGGCCAGTCGGGCACCCGCGATGCGCACGGCGAGTGGGAGCTGTCCGCACAATCGTACGATTTCCTCGGCCGCGCGGGGTTCTGCCGCCACGCGTTCGTCACCGACCACACGGTTGAGCAGTTCGAGAGCCTCGTCGTCGTCCAGCACGGGCAGGTGGGTGTGGACGGCTCCGTCCAGGGCGCCCATCCGCTCACGGCTGGAGACCAGCACCGCGCACGAGTTGCCGCCGGGCAGCAGCGGGCGGACCTGACGTTCGTCCCGTGCGTCGTCCAGCAGGACCAGTACACGGCGTTCGGCCAGCAGCGAACGGTAGAGCCGGGCGCGTTCGTCGGGGTCGTCGGGGATCGCTGTTTTGGCCACTCCCAGGGCACGCAGGAATCCGGCGAGCACTTCGCCGGTGTCCGCGGGCACGGCGTGGACGCCGCGTAGGTTCGCATACAGCTGTCCGTCGCGAAAGTGGGTGCGTACGGCGTGTGCGACGTGGGTGGTCAGAGTGGATTTGCCCGCGCCGGGTTGGCCGAAGACGGCGCAGACTCGCAGTGTGTCGGATTTCTCGGTCAGGTGTCGCACCAGACGTCCGGCCTGTGCCGTCCGTCCGGTGAAGTCGGCTATGTTGCGCGGAAGCTGGCTAGGGCAGGGTGTGATTTCGGCCGGTTCACGGGTCTGGCTCCTCGGCTCGGTGCGCAGGATGCGCTCGTGAACGGATCGCAGGGCGGGGCCGGGGTCCACGCCGAGATCCTCGAGCAGCGCCTGTCGGCCCTCGTGATAGCAGGCCAGCGCTTCCGCCTGGCGGCCCGTGTGGTGCAGTGCGAGCATGAGCTGGCCGCGCAACCGCTCCCTGAGCGGGTGCTCACCGACTGCCGCCGTCAGTGCGGGAATGACGGCTTCGCCGTGGTCCATCGCCAGGTGGGCCTCCGCCCAGTCCTCCAGCGCGGTCAGCTGCGACTGCCGCAGCCGGCCGCGCTCGCCCTCGGCCCAGGTTCCGCGCGCTCCGCCCAGCGCCGGGCCGTGCCACAGGGCGAGCGCCGCATCGAGCCGGGCAGCCGCCTCCTCGGGGTCGCCGTCCGCGAGCGCTGCCCGGCCTGCTGCCGCATCGCGTGTGAACACATGCAGGTCGACCTGGTCCTCGGGCGCCGCGAGCTGGTAACCGCCGTTGCTGCGGCGTAGGGACGCGGCACCGCCCGCGATAGCCCGTCTGAGCGCCGATATGTGGGTGTAGAGGGAGCTGCGCGCCTGCTCCGGCGGGGCCTCGCCCCACAGGGCGTCCACCAGCTCGTCCAGCGAGACGGTCCGGTTCGCATGCATGGCCAGGATGGCGAGCAGTGTGCACGCCTTGGATCCTTTGATGGCAGTCAGGCGTCCGTCGATCACGGCTTCGACCGGCCCCAATATGCGGATCTCCATGCCACCCCCCGCGGTCGCCTCAATGTAACTCGAGTGGGGCGAAAGGCAGGTGTGACGAGCGGGCCAAAACAAGACACCTTCGTGCCGGGCACACAGCGGTGCTGTGTGCCCGGCACGAAGGTGTGAGCTGTCGGGCTCGGCCCCGTGGGCGGGCTGTTCCTGCGGGTGGACGTGCGAGGGGGCCCGGTCGTGTGCCGACCGGGCCCCCTCGGGGGTCAGGACAAGTCGAATCCGGAGACGTTGGACGTCTGGTACCAGGGACCGTCGTAGGCGCCGGTCTTCAGGTACAGGCTGCCGTTCTGGATCATGCCGATCCTGTCGCCGCTGACTTCGAAGTCACCGATCGGTCCGTTGGCGACGGTCTTCCAGGTGCTCTGCGGGCCGTCCTCCTGCAGGACGAGCTTGCCGTTGTGCTCGGCGAGGATGCGGTTGCCGGACACGGAGAATCGGGAGATTCCGTCGGTGTCGTACCAGCGCTCCTTCAGGCCACCGTCCTTGACCGACAGCTTGCTGCCGCGCAGCACACCGATCCGGCCGCCGTCGAGATCGAAGGACGACACGCCTTCGGTGAGGTGCTGCCACGAGGCGTCCAGGCTGCCCTCCTGGACCATGAACGTGCCGTCCGTGGTCGTCACGCCGACCCGGTTGGTGTCCAGATCGAACGCGGTGACCCCGTTGGTGGTGTGCCACTTGGCGTCGAGCGAACCCGCCTTGGTGTGCAGAACGTTGCCCGGCTGCAGCACGCCGACCACGTCACCGTCGAGGTCGAAGTCGACCACGTCGTCCGCGATCTTCTTCCACTCGGCCTTCAGACCGCCTTCCTTGACGAGCAGCTGGTTGTTCTGGTTGATCACGCCGATGCGGTCGCTGGTGGCCTTGTACGCCTTGACGTTCTCCGTCAGCGAGGTCCAGCTGGTCTGCGGGCCTCCTTCCTGGGCGTGCAGGACACCGTTCTGCACGGCCAGGACGCGGGGAGTGGGCGGAGCAGGAACGTCCTGTTCCAGACCCACCGGGGACACGAAGGCACTGATGGTCTGGCCGAAGATGTTGCTGCCGACCTGGCCGTAACCCTCGCTGTACGACACTGTCGAGGTGGCGGCGTTGCTGCCGCCGAAGTTGCCGTTGGTGACCTGGATGGTCCGGTCGGCGTACACCTGCACGACCACTCCGACGTGATCGGCCCTGCCTCCGCCGTGGTAGTTGAACACCACGGCGTCGCCAACCTTGGGCACGTAGTTCTTTTCGGTGTGGAGGGTTCCCTTGTTCTGCCCGTAGAGGTAGAAGCTGCCGGCTGCCGGCGTCAGGCCGTCGACCTGGGCTCCTGTCTTGGCCCACAGCCACTTGGCGTAATCCGCGCACCACGCCTCGGGAAAGCCGCCGGCCCCCGTGCAGCTGCTGTAGAAGCCGACCTCGCCGTAGCTGTTCGTGCTGCAGGCGTTCTTGGCGAAGTTGGCCTGGTTGAGCTTCACCAAGTCATGTGCGGTGGCGGCGGAGGCGGTCGGCGTCGCGGTCATCATGATGGCGGAGCTCGCGGTCAGCAGGAGTACCGTGCGGGCGGTCTTGGTGAACATGGCGGTCTTCTCCCTGGGCCGGGTGGTACACAACGGATCGGACTGTCGTCCTGTGCCGCCGGCCGGGGGAGCGGCCTGTGCGCCGTGCGCTCACACCGCGGTGGGGCGTGCCGTGCGCGAGGCCTCGGCGCCGAGCCCCTGGCGAGCCGGTGCCTTCCCCTGTGTCGACCGGTCGGCTGGACGGGAAGAACACTGACAGCGGGGTCCAAAGGGAACCTCAAGACGTCGTTTGAGGAATTCTTCAGCATGGGCTTGGAGTGCCCGAGGGGTGCGGGCGAGTCAGCGAGTGATCAGGCTTCACAGCGTCGTTCGGGCGGCTCGGAATGGCGGTCAGGGCGCGTTGGGACAGACCGTGATCGAGCGCGACCGCAGCGCTCCGGGCGGTGCTTCGTTGCGACACGGAAGGGCGCCGGCGGTTCGCTCCGCACGTGATCCGGCAAGCCGTCACTTTCTCCGCGCCTCCGGGCGAGCCCTCTCCCCAGCAGGTGTCGGTGAGTTCCTGCGGCCGGCCGGCGAAGCGGTGCTCCGGACGGCGGGAAGGAGTCACCGGTTGGTGCCGCGCTCCGTCCTCGTCGGCAGCCGATGCCCCCACGGCGACGAGCGCGCGGAGGCATCGACCGAAGTACGAGGCGGCTCGGGCCGTCCGGATGCGCCCAAGCCGGTGCGGCCGCTGGTGAGGACGTGCTCGAAGCCGAGGAGGCTCCGGCCGTCCTCTTCTTCGATGTGCCGGTACAGCTCAGGCGCGACGCCTCGCACGGCCTCGTGACACGGGCGTCTCAGGAGGCGGGCGGAAGGGTCCGCACGAAGACGTCCCAGGTGTTGTTGGTGTCGCCGGGGACGATGTCGGAGTCGCGCGACTCGAAGGCGAACGTGCGGCCGTCCCCGGTCATCGCCACCTGTCCGGGATAGCCGGTGGCCGGACCGCCGTCCCTCGTGACGGTCACGAGCTCCCCCTGACCCGTCTCCCGGTCCCAACGGAAGACCGGCGGAAGCGGCGTGTTCGGCCCCATGACACCCGGCATGAAGAGCACGAAACGACCGTCGGCGCTGAGCGAGCCGTGGCTGGTGGGCTGACTGGACGGGAGCGGCCGGGTGGTGCCGGTAGCCAGCTCGCGGAGGAAGGTGGTCGCCTTCTGGTCGTTCGCGGTCACCGGACTGCTGTCGGAGCGGTGGAAGAGGACCAGACTGCCGTCCGCGCTCAACGACAGCCCGCCCACGGCTCGCTCCGGTGTCGTGCCGTCGTGCGAGACGTCCACCACCTGCCGCTCGCCGGTGCTCCGGTCGATGAGGTGGGCATGGCCCTTCCCGGGGCCCTTGGGGAAGTACCTGATGTCGGTGTACGCGATGCGCTGCCCGTCGTCGCTGATGACGGGCCAGCCCGCGTAGTAGGTCTCGGTCGCGGTGTTGGGGTGGCTCACCCACTGCGTCGTGCCGTCCAGCAGATCGCGTACGTACACCCTCGAGCCCTCGGCCGCAGTCGACCCCGGGGGCCGGCTCTGCGCGAACACGACGTGGCGGCCGGAGCCGCTGATCCGGGCGCCGGACGGGGAGCCGCCGGTGAACTCACCGAGGTCGAGGTCCACCCGCCGGGTGAGGCCCGTCGGCAGATCGCGCACGTACAGGCCGTTGAGCGACCTGATCAGCATCCGGTCCCCCGAGGCGCTGAAGTCGTACACCTCCGCCGGGGCGCCGTCGAGGGTCACCCGCTCCAGCGTGCCTTCCTGCAGGTCGCGCAGGTACGTCTGGAGACCCGATGGGGCCGGGTCGGAGGGCACGAGGTTCGTCGCCCGCGAGACGAAGGCGATGTAGCGGCCGTTCCTGCTGATCACCGGGTCGAACGACGTGTCATTGCCCTGCGTCCCGTCGGCGGCCACACTGATCCGCGCCGTCGCCGTGCCACCGTCCCCGGTGTCGGCGCTCGCCGTCCCCATCGGCAGCAGCGCCGCCAGCAGACCGGCCCCCAACGCGCCCGCCACCGCGGGTAGAAGTCTTCGCACGTCCCCTCCCGGACTTCGTGGACCCCGCCCCCTGCGAGGTGCTCCGCGATACATACCCGGCGGGCCCGGCGCGGGCAATCAGTCCGATGACGTACAACCTCGGACGCGCTTCGGGCGTCAGGGCCGCCGGGTTCTCGGTGACCAGGACCAGGACCAGCGCCCGATGGCACGCGGTCACTCGATCTCTAAGCTCACTGCCACCCATGGCCCCGGACACGGCCGCCGGCTCACGCCGGGACCACCCCCACCAGGAGGTACGACAATGCCTGCCGACGCCGCAGCTCACATCCGCATGGCCCGGCCCTCACGTGACCTCCGAGCAGCGGAACGCTTCTGGGTCTCGGGCCTCGGCCTCGACGTCCTGTACCGGCACGCGGCGGACGGCACCCCGGGAGAGAGCTCGCTCCTCATGGTCGGCTGGCCCGATGCCGGCTGGCACCTGGAACTCGTCCACGATCCCGCGGCTCCCGTGGAGCCGCGGCCGACCCCCGAGGACCTCCTGGTCGTCTACCTCGGCGAACCGGTGCCCGACTCCCTGGTGGAACGGCTCGAGCGGCACGGCGGGAAGCGCGTGCCGGCCCACAACCCGTACTGGGACACCTGGGGCGTGACCCTCCAGGACCCCGACGGCTATCTGCTGGTGCTGTCCACCCGCACCTGGGCCAACGCTCGTTGAGAGCCGCGACGAGAACGGTCGTCTCGTTTCGAGGGCAGGAGGCCCTGCGGGGTGCTCGGCTCGGCCACGACTCGGTCCCGGCCCGGTGAACCGTGGTGCGGTGCACGGCGTCACGCACGAGCGTGTAGCCATGCGTTTCGAGCGGAGTACGCGTGTACCGCGCTTGCCGGAGGACGGCTCCCGCCCCGGGCGGCTCTCGGCCTCGCGGGGCGACGGGTTCGCGGGCGGCTGCATCGGCCTGATCGTGCTGCTCGTCGAACTCCCGGTCGCCTTTCTGCTGGGGCTGACGTCGGTCGTCCGTGGGTGGGGCCGTGCGGACGAGCACACCGTGGCACCCCCGATGGACTGGGCTCCCACCCTCTGGTTCGGCGGGTTCACGGTGGGTGTGCTCGTGATCGCCGTGATCTTCCTGTGCACGGCACATCCGTTCGCGGGCGCGGTCCAACTGCTCCTGGCCGCCGTCGCACTGCTCTTCACGATCGCTGCCTGGCACGACCAGCACGAGCGTGCCCACCCGCCTCCGCCCCCGACGGGGGCCGGGATGCCGCACGCTCCTTCGGACCGGATGACCGACCGGTGGGACCCGTAACGGCGGGTGCCGAAGCGCGAGGTACCGCCGGAGGAACTGCCCACTGCCCCTCTGCGCCCACTCCGCAGCGTCGACGGTCCTCGAGCCCGGGCCGGCCCGCCTGGGAGCCCCGGCCACTCCGGCGGCGCACGGTGTCCCCGCACCCACCGGTGCAAGAGGCCACTTGGACAGGGAAAACGCAACTTCGACATGGCCCGTGCGGGCAGCTACCTTCACCTGGTCCTCGGCGATCGTCCACGGTCGCACGGGAGTTCCCTCAGGCTGAGCCCTCCGCGACGGGATGAGTCGGCCACGCCCCACGAATCCCCGCCCCCATGCGCAAGCCACCGAACCGGGTCCCCACCAGGCACCCCCGACCAGGGAGAAACGCATGCCCCGTCTCGCGCTGTACACATTCGGCGTCCTGAAGTCACCTCTCGCCGATCCCACACCTCTCACACGCGAGTTCTACGACATCGGTGAGGCCGTCTACCGGAAGATCGGTCAGCACCCCGGGTACCTCGCGCATGCTGAAGCGGCAGACGGCGACCGGGGCGTGCTCTTCGAGGCGGACTGGGGTGCATGGGGAGAGTTCGCCGTACCGACCTGGTACGGCAAGGGCCGTACGGTGGAGACCACCGCCCTGGCCGCGACCCTCTCGCTCTGGACCGATCTGCGCTCCGCCTTCGACGCCGTCTACACCGGTCTGCACTGTGAGGCGCTGGGCAGGCGTTACGACTGGTTCGAGAGGACAGGGCACCCGACTCACGTGTTCTGGTGGGTCTCCGACAGCGTGACACCCACCTGGCGGGACGGGGTTTCCAGGCTGGAACACCTCCACGACCACGGCTCCGCGCCGCACGCCTTCACCTTCCACCACCCGTTCGCCCCGGAGGGAACTCCGACCAGGATCAAAGACATCGAGCCGAAGAGCGACCAGGCCCGCTGACAAGGAAGCCCGAGCGGCCGGGTTCGCTCCGCGTCCGGCGACACGGACCGTGTCCGTGGTCCGGGAGGCGGGGGGCGGGGTTCCTCACGCTCGGGAGATCCGGTCCGACCTGGGCGGTACGGCTCCCTGCTCCGCGAACCGTCGTCATCAGTCATCGGCGTCCATGAAGAACAAGCTCAGTGCCTGTGCCAGATCCTCCGATTTCAAGGCGCCCCCTACGGCTGTGCCCCTGAACGGCACTCACGTGCACAGCCACTCCGGCCGGATCAAGGTCAGGGCCAGTACCCCAGCGTGTGGACCGCCAGGAGGAAGCAGAACGTCAGCTGCACCGCCCCGATGACCGGGTGCCCGATCCGCAGCAGCAGGGCGGCCGTTACACCGACCGCCAGGGCCAGAGTGCCGAAGCCCAGCACCGGCGCCCAGTCCGGGGACGGCACGTCGGTCGCCGTCCGTCCGGAGTCGGCGCCCATCCGGCTCAGCCCTCGGACGGCGAGCACGATGAAGACCAACAGCCCGGCCGCCGCGTCCGCCACCAGTACGAGAAACAGGAGAAAACCGGCGGTGAAGGCGCCCTCCATGCGGGAGGGCTGCTTGTCGGCGCGTTCGGGCATGGCTCGACGATCGCGCGGAACACGGCCTTCCGAAGGGTCCGTCGCCGACTCGCAACCGAGACGTGCTCCGCTCTTCACGGGCCTGCCCGGTCCCGGAGGTCACTCGAATTCCGGTGACGCACGACCAGTGCTCGTCGGTGACTCCGCCGAGGATCAGCCACCGGACGGTCGTGGACGGGGCGCCGTGTTCGGCCCCGACGACCGGCGGCCCCGCCGATTCCGTCAGAGGCCCGGCCGGGAGCTTCATGCGGCGCGTTCCAGTTCCCAGAGCAGTTGGTTCAGGCCGATGTGTCGGAAGGTGCTGAGGCGGCGCACCATCTGGGAGGCGAGGACGGTCGGCAGGAGCGGGTGGCCGTACGGGATCGGTCCGTCCGGCCGCTGCACGACCTGCACGCCCTGGCCGCCGTAGCCGTAGCCGACGCCGCTCACCCCGTACAGAGGCGCGCTGCGGGTCAGGAGCACCGTCGGGTCGTGGGTGAGGTGCGGGCACAGGTCGGCGGCGGTGCGCGCGTGCCGAGGGCACACCGGCGGTTGGTTCGTGAGGATCATCGGGTCGTCCGGGTCCACCGTGCCGGGGCCGGCGAGGAAGATGAACCCGAGCGGGGTTCGTGCGGGCTCGGCGCAGACCTGGCAGCGCAGCGCCTGCATCGTGCCCCGCTGCCGTAGGGGATGCATCATCCGCCACTGCGGCCGGCCCACCGGCCGGCCGAGGTCGTCGACGGGGCCGAAGGAGCAGCGGGCCCACAGCACGCCGCGCAGGTCGCGGTCCCGGGGGTCCTCGTCGGCGTAGCGCAGCCGGTAGCGGCCCGGCCCGAGCGTGGTCAGCAGCAGGTTGTCGGGGGCGGCTTCCTCCCCCGCGCGCTGGATGACGAAGGGGACCAGGGGCGGTTCGGGGTGCACGGTGTTCTCTCTCGTACGGGGGAAGGCGGTGTGGGTCATGCCGCCTGCTTCGGGCAGCGGGGCGACGAGCCGCTTGGCGAGTTCTTTCGGCGGGACGTCGTCGAGGGCGGCCGGCGTCATCGGGGGAGGCCGCCGGGGAGCGCGAGACAGCACCAGGTGGTGGCCCCGTCGTCGCTGGTCCCCCAGGTGCCGTCGTGGGCGGCGGTGAGGCAGCCGACGAGGAAGAGGCCTCGACCGCGCTCGGCGGTGTCCGCGGCAGCGCGGACGACCGGCCGGCCGAGTGTCTCGTTGTGCACGGCCAGGCGCAGGAAGCCGTCGCGGACCGTCATGGTGAAGGTGACTCGTGTGCCGGCGCCGTGCTGAATGGCGTTGGTGACCAGCTCGGAGACGATGAGCTCGGCGTCGTCGACCAGCGGCTCCAGGCCGCAGTACCGCAGCCGGGCCGCGGTCACTCGCCGGGCCGTCCTCACACGGCGCGCGTCCTGTTCGGAGACGCCGTCCCCGGCCCGGGGCGGGCAGACCTCGAAGCACACGCTCACCCGGTCGCCGGCCGGGCGCGGACGCTCGGGCTGACGGCGGTCATGGGGTGAGTGGTCTGCCGCCGCGGCTGACAAGGAAGGCCCGGCGGTGTCCAGGGCACTTTGACGGGTACGCCCCGGAACCGGGGGGTGAGCAGTCGTCATGGTCGTTCGCCTCGCGCTCGCGGTCGTTTCGGTGCCCTGTCCGCTCCTCGCGGGGGATCGAAGAGCGGACAGGGCCGACAGCGGCCACCCGCATGGGGCGGTCGGCCGGTGACCAGATAACTCCGTTGCGTTGCTGGGTGGTTAGGGTGATCGGATGCCCATTCAACGGAACACCCTAGGGTGATTTGACCCCCGCTTTACCTGACGGGCGGAAAGCGCGGGGCTACGGTGCGTGCATGAGCGTCACGCGCAATGAGGTTCTTGAAGCGTGGATGGACGAGCACGGCCACAGCTCCAACAGCTTGGCCGAAGCGGTGAACAGGGCCCTTGAGCGACTTACCGGACGGCTGGGCGGGCTTGACGGCTCGTCGGTCCGGGATTGGAAGGCAGGCCGCGTCAGATGGCCCAAGTCAGCCACACGCAGGGCTCTCGAGGATGTCACCGGCTTGCCCGCCACCGCTTTAGGGTTCGTGCCACGGGGCCGGGCTCTGTCCACCCCCGCCGCACCGCAGGAGGACCTCGACATGAAGCGCCGTAGCCTCGTCGGCGGCATCGCTGCCGCCGCAGCAGCCGCCGCTGCCCCTGGCACCGCGGCACCCCGCAGTATCGGTATGAGCGACGTCGGCCGTCTGCAGCAGCGGTTCGCCGAAATCATCGCAGGCGACCACCGCTACGGCGGTCAGCTCGGTATCGAGCAGCACGCTGCCGCGCTCGCCGACGAGGCGCTGAACCTTCAGAACGCCGGCAGCGCCACCCAGCGCGTACGCAGCAACCTGTACGCATGCGCGGCCTCGTTCCGTTCCTCCGCGATGTGGGCGGCGATCGACGGCCGTCGCTACGACGACGCGAAGACGCACATGCGCGAGGCGCAGGTCCTTGCCGAGATGTCCGGCGATCAGGCGATCAAGTTCCGCATCTGGAGCCACGCGGGAGCCATGTACCGGCACATGGGCCGCCCCGCCGACGCCTTCGCTGCCAACGACGTCGCACGCAACCTGCACATCACGCGCCACGACCCCCTGTTCGCCTCCCTCGGCCTGGCCCGGCAGGCAGCCATCCACGGCGCAGCGCAGGACCGCGCAGGAACCCGCCGCGCACTCGACCAGGCGCAGGACGCCATGCAGCGCGCGAACCCCGACGACTACCGGCCGGTATGGTTGCTCGCCTTCTACGACCAGGCCGAACTGGACGCGCTCGCCCTGTCCGCCCACCTCGCGCTCGGCGACTATCCGACCGCCGAATTCCACGCCCACCGTTGCCTGTCCGCCCTGCGGCCCCACATGCGCCGCTCCCAGGCCATCACCACCACCCGTCTCGCACACGCCCAACTCGCCCAGGGCGACCTCGAGACCGCCACGGCCACTGCGATGAAGGTCCCCGCCGACGCCGCCACCCGGCATCCCCGCGTCTCCCGCATGCTGCAGGAGTTCGGGGCCGCCCTGCGCGCGAAGGCACTGGGCGACCCCACCGTGCAGACCTGGACCGAGCACACCCGCGACACCTGGAGGGCCACCGCATGACCACGGCACCCACGACCGAACTCCGCACGTTCACCGACCTGGGCCCCGTCCGTGGCGACGTGATCGACGTGTACGCCGACGTGCGCGCCCCGCTGCTGCACCTGCCGAACTACGCGGTCACGGCATTCGGCGAACGGTTGGATCGGCACAGCGCCGAATCCGGGTTCGCGGTCGTCCTCGCGTACGCGGACGGGCACCCGGTCGGCTATGTCTACGGCAACCGGATCGAGCACGGCGACCGGTACTGGCAGCGCACCGTCCCGGAGCCGCCGGAGGAGTACACCAACCGCCCGGCCGTGGCCTTGAAAGAGATCGGAGTGCGGACCACCTGGCGGAAGACCGGCACCGCCCGGCGCATGCATGACGCCTTCCTCGCCACACGGGACGAGCCGTATGTGACGCTCATGGTCAACCCGGCGGCCGGCGACGGGAAGGTCCACGCGCTCTACCGGTCGTGGGGGTACGAGGACATCGGGCAGAGCCGACCGTCACCGGCCTCCCCCGTGCTCATGGTGATGATCCGCGCAACCCGCTGACCGGCTCGGCGAACAGCCCGACCGTCTCCGAGCGGCCCGGCGTAGACGCAGCGACTCGGAAAGGCACCTTCGGTGTCGAGGTGTGCTGTGCGATCGCTGGCGTAGTGATCCGAGGCGTCGATTCCTGGCCCGAGGAGTGAGCTCCGGGCGGATCCGCGGCAGGATGTCGCTCAACGTGGTCCAAGGGCTGTCCTGCCTTCAGGAGGCGGGCCTGTTCCGGTCATTCGTGAGAGCGTCGTGCTTGTGATCGAGTCCTGGGTGATCAATGACGACAGCCCTGTCCCCGTGTCGTCCGAAGTGGTGCTGGAGGCCCTCCGGGCGAGGATCGACAGCGGGCGGCTTGAGACGGGGCTGACCAGTTCGTCCGGACGATCGCTGGCCTTCGTGACGAATACCGAGCGCGCGATGGTGATGCTGCTCGGAGAGGAAGGCGATCCCGGTGAGCATGCCGTGGACCCGGGCGCTACGGGACTGAGCGATGGGTTCGTCCTCTCCAACGGGCAGGACGACGAGTACCCGGATGAGGACACCGTCCCCGTCGCTGAGGCGTTCAGGCTCGTGGAGCACATCGTCGGCACCGGATCCTGGCCGGCGGACGCGCGCTGGGCAGGTGATCGCTGACGGGGACCGTCGTCGGGCCCGGACAGGGAAGCCGGTGAGGTGGGATACAGCCTGGCCGGACAAACCCGGAAACACCCACCCCTGCGCCCGCCCCGAGCTGGGCGTTCGGCCACCTCGCAGGGGCCCGGTACGCCCTCGCCGTCGTCGCGCGGGAGGCGGCCGGAGTGATCGGGTTCGGTGGTCTGGCCGTCGACCCCCACCAGCAGCGCGGAGCCACCATGGGCTTCGCACCGCGCCCGGACGCGTGGGGTGCGGGACACGGCGTGGAGACGGTGCGGCCGCTGCTCGGCGTCGGGTTCGACGACCCGGGCCTCCACCGTGTCCGGGGCGCGCGCTCCCCGCTCGACGAGGCCTCCGCCAGGACCATGGCGGCCGCGGGCGTGGTCGAGGAGGGCGTGATCCGTGCGCACGTGTTGAAGGCGGGCCAGTGGCGTGACTCCGTCGTGCACGCCGTCCTCGAGCGGGAGTGGCGGCCGGCGTCTTGAGCAGCCGGGCCGGAAGGGACCGGTGCCCGGAGCGGGACTTGACGGATAGCCGGGCGGGCGGTTGCCGGGGCCGGAGGGCCCTCCGAGGGTAGGTGTATGTCGAAAACATCGGTCGCCGAGGCACCGCCCTCGGTGACGCCGAGGACCGCACCGCTCGTCGCGACCGTCGCCACCGTGTCCGTCATGGGCGTGCTCGTGGTCGGCCAGATGTACGTCACCATCCCGCTCATGCCGGAACTCTCCGACGCCTGGGGCGTGTCGACCGGGGCGGCGGCGGCCTCGACCACCGCGTTCGCCTTCGCCCACGCCGTGGGCTCGCTGCTCAGCGGGCCGCTGTCCACCCGCTGGGGGCGGCGCACCGTGATGGTGGCCAGCGTCCTCGCCACCGCCGTCGTCACCGCCCTGCTGCCCCTGGCGGCCTCCCTGACCGACGGGGTCGTCCTGCGCGCCCTGCAGGGCCTGTTCGCGGGCTCGTTCATCCCCATGGCGTACGCCTACATCAACGCCCGCGTCGCCCCGCACCGCGCCTCCCTGGCGCTGACCGTGGTCTCCGCCTGCATGGGGGCGACGGTCGTGATCGGCCAGGTCGAGGCGCAGCTGGTGGCGGCGTGGTTCGGCTGGGTGTGGACGTTCTGGGGAACCGTGCCGCTGCTGCTGGCGGGGGCCGTCGTCTCCTGGCGGGTCCTGCTGCCCGAGGAGCGGCAGGTCGGGGGCGGCCTCTCCGGCGTGAAGGCCGCCCTGGGCTCCCGGATGATCCCGCTGTACCTGGTCATCCTGGTCGGCGCGGGCAGCCTCACCGCCGTCTACACCGGGGTCCAGCTGTACGGGCCCGACGAGGTGACGGACGGCGGCGGGCCGCTGCTCGCGCTG
Organism: Streptomyces sp. 12E; assembly: GCF_055633275.1. Taxonomy (NCBI): domain Bacteria; kingdom Bacillati; phylum Actinomycetota; class Actinomycetes; order Kitasatosporales; family Streptomycetaceae; genus Streptomyces; species Streptomyces sp. 12E. Next base: position 173,882 of record NZ_JBVNCJ010000003.1, read on the forward strand.
CGCGCCAGCGCCCTGCCGGCGCTGCTGGGCGCCGCCCTGGTCGCCCCTTTCCTGGCCCGTTTCCCCGCCTCCCGCCGCGCCACCGGAGCGCTCCTGGTGACCGTCGCCGCGCTGCTGGCCGCCGCCCTCGGCGGGAACGACGCCGTCGCGCTCGGGGCCGCCCTGTTCGCGTTCATGGCGGGCTTCGCCACGCTCGGTCCCGCGCTCATCCAGTCGGTCGGCGCGCGGGCCGGGGCGGCGGCCCAGACCACGGCGATCGCCCTGTACGGCTTCACGCTCAACGTGGGAGCCGGGGCGGGCGCACAACTCGACCGCCTTCTTCGACGAGTTCACTTCGCTGGCGCTGTTCCTGGCGCTGGCCCTGGCGGTCGCCGTCTGCGGTGTCGTACGCGGCGGGCGTACGACCTGACGCACTCGCGGGCCCTTCGTTGCCGCGCCCTGCCCGGCGCAGAACGATGTGGCCGGCGGCCGCACATTCCACCGCCCACGTACTCATGACCCCGTACGCCCAGGGAGCGCCCGACCATGACCAACGTCGCCGTCATCTACTACTCGTCCACCGGCTCCACCCACCAGCTCGCCCAGGCGGCCGCGGACGCCGCCGCCGCGGAGGGCGCCGAGGTGCGGCTGCGCCGGGTGCCCGAACTCGCGGCCACCGGACGGCCCGGCTCCCAGGAGCACGCCGACAGCGTGGCGGACATACCCGAGGCCACGCTGGACGACCTGGAGTGGGCCGACGCGGTCCTGCTCGGCTCGCCCGTCCACTTCGGGCTGGCCGCCCCGCAGCTGATGCAGTTCATCAACACGTCCTCGTCGCTGTCGATCCACGGCAAGCTGCTCAACAAGGCCGTCTCCGCCTTCGCCTCCGGTTCCGCCGAGCACGGCGGCCAGGTGACGACGATCCTGGCGCTGCACAACGCGATCTGCCACTGGGGTTCGGTCATCGTCGCCACCGGCTCCGCCGACCCGGTGCTGTACGAGAAGAACAACGGCAACCCGTACGGCGCGAGCACCGTGACCGGCAACCGCGTCGGCTTCATCCACGACGAGAACGCCGGCGCCATCGCCTACCAGACCCGCCGCACCCTCCAGGTCGCCGCGGCGCTGAAGGCCGCCGCCGCCGCTCCGGCCGCCGCCTGAACCGAGGGGAGAGAGATCATGGCAGTCAGTGACCCGGCCCGGTTGCCCTCGGTCTTCGTCGAGGCCTTCAACGCCAAGGACCTCGGCGCCATCGACCGGCTCTTCGAACCGGAGGCGGTGCGGGTGCTGCAACCGGGCGTGGTGGTGACCGGCGACGGCCGCCGCCGGGCGACCAGCAGCTTCCTCGCCCTGGGCGTCCCGATCGAGATCAGCCTCCGGCACACGTACGTCTACGACGACACGGCCCTGCTGATCGGCGACTTCGTCATCGACGGCACCAAGCCCGACGGGGAGCACGTCCACATCGAGGGCACCGCCACCGACGTGGCCCGGCGCGGCGCCGACGGCCTCTGGCGCTACATCATCGACAACCCGCCGGGCGTCGAGGTGGGCGGGGAGTGATCCGCCGGCCCGCCGTCGCGGCCCGCAGCCCCGTCGCCGGCCCGCCCGTCCGACCGCCGTCCGCGACCGGGAAACCGGTCGACCGGCCGGAAGGCGGGAGGGACTTGACGGACTATTGAATGCCGGTGGCCGGCCCGCCGCGCCCGCGACACCATGGAGCGCGAACCCGCAGCCGGAAGACGGCTCGAGCACTCAATCCGATGAGGGAGCAGTACGGGCATGACCAATGTCGCCATCGTCTACTATTCGGCCACCGGAAACATCCACAAGCTGGCTGTCGCCGCCGCCGAGGCGGCGGAGAAGGCCGGGGCCGAGGTAAGACTGCGGCGGGTCGCCGAAATCACCGACGAGCCGCTCGCGCCCAACTACACGGAATGGACCCAGGCGAACAACGAGCACGCGGCGGCCGCCGGCGGGGTCCAGGTGGCCGCCATCGACGACCTGGACTGGGCCGACGCCGTCGTCTGGGGCACGCCGGGCCGCTACGGCCTGCTGGCCGGACCGCTCAAGCACTTCATCGACCAGACCTTCGAGCTGCACGCGCGGCGCGGCCTGATGAACAAGGCGATGTCCGCGTTCACCTCGACGGGAACCCCGCACGGCGGCCAGGAGTCCACGATCCTGTCCCTGAGCAACGTCTTCTACCACTGGGGGGCCGTCATCGTGCCGCCCGGCGTCACCGACGACATCCTGCTCACGCCGAGCAACGGCAACCCCTACGGGGTCAGCGCCACCTCGGGCCTGCAGGCCATCCCGGGCCACCTCGCGCAGAACGTCACCGACGACAACCTCGCCGCCGTCGGCTACCAGACCGTGCGCACGATGCGGGTGGCCGAAGCGCTCAAGCAGGGGCTGAAGCAGGGCTGAGCCCCTTTTCCCGATCCCGTGTGCCGCACACGGCCGGCCGGACCGCGCTCCTCGCGCGGCCCGGCCTTTTCCTTTCCCCGCGATATGACACATTGCCCGGCCTTCCCTTTTCCGCTCCGCATTCACGTGGGAGATTTTCCGGAGGAATTCCCATTTTCGCGTGTCGGTTCTCGGAGGAAGAGTCCTGATGTTCAAGGTGCCGAAAAGCAAGAAGTTCCTCTACCTCGGAGTCGTCTCCGAGCGTGCCGCGCAGAAGTACGGCGACACCCCGATCACGCTCGACCACGACATGGAGGCCTTCCCGGAGGTGGGCCGGAAGCTGACCGTCCGGGAGTTCGCCCAGCTCGTGGCCGACACCGCGAACCGGCTGTGGGCCGCGGGCGTGCGCCCCAGCGAGCACGTGGCCGTGTACAAGACGTCGAGCTTCGACATCACGGTGCTGGCCTGCGCGGTGGCCCGGATCGGCGCGGTGCCGGCGATGCTCTCCCCGCACCTGGACGGCGAGACGATCGGCAAGCTCCTCGAGCGGCTCGAGCGCCCCACCCTGCTCACCGACGAGGCGAAGCTGAGCGGTTCGCTGGCCGGGCTGCCGCTGCCCGAGCTGACCGAGCGGGTCCTCAGCGCGACGGGCCCCCACCCGGACGCCGTCGCGCTCGCGGACCTGGCGGGCGCGCCGGGGCGCCGGCCGGTGCTGCTCGACCCCGACCAGCCGGCCCTGATGACGCACACCTCCGGGACGACCGGCGTGCCCAAGCTGGTGGTGCACTCGGCCCGTTCACTGGGCGCCCGCGGCAACTGGCAGGACAAGGTCGTCTCCTTCATCCGCAAGCGGGAGACGGTCGCCATGCACGTGTCGTACGTGCACTCGCGGATGTACCTGGGCCTGGCCGTGCTGCAGATGCGCGGCATGCCGATGGTCTTCATGGACGACGGCAGCCCGGCGCACGTCGCCGACATGCTGGTCCGCCACCGCCCCGGCGTCCTGGAGACCCACCCCAACTCCTTCCTGGAGTGGGAGGAGATGCTCGAGGACCCGCGCCGGCCGATCTCCAACGTCAAGTACTTCAACAGCACCTTCGACGCGATCCACCCGAGCACCATGCACAAGTTCCTGCACGCCACGGACCGCCGCAGCCCGGTGTTCCTCCAGGTGTACGGGCAGAGCGAGTGCGGTCCGCTGGCCGGTCGCACCTACCGGCGCCGCAACGCCCTGAAGGCCGACGGCCGCTGCCAGGGCTACCCCACGCCCGGCATGACCAAGTACCGGCTGGTGTCGCGGGGCGGCGCCAAGCCGTCGAAGGAGAACCCCGGCTACATCGACGTCGCCACGGCCGGCCGCGCGCTGACGTACTACGGCGAGCAGGAGCGCTTCGACAAGCAGGTCATCGGCGAGTGGTGGCGGGGCGGGGACGTCGGCTACCGCACCAAGTGGGGCTGTCTGCACCTGCTCGACCGGGAGGTCGACGTCATCCCGGGCATCGACTCCACCCTGGAGATCGAGGACGCGGTGCTGCACAAGCTGGACGAGCTGACCGAGCTGGTCATCGTGCCCGGCCCCGACAAGCGGCCCGTACCGGTGGTGTGCACCCGCGGTGACAAGCCGCTCGACCCGGAGCGCTGGAAGGCCGCCGTCGCCGGCGGGCCCGCCCTGGGCGCGCCGGTCCAGCGCCGGCTGTCCGACCTGCCGCGCACGGCCACCGCGAAGATCCGGCGGCTGGAGCTGGCCCGGCAGCTGGCCGAGACCCTCACGTCCGGGGAGACGGCCGGCGAGCCGCAGGGCACTCCCCCGGCACGGGCCGGGGCCGCCGCGCGCTGAACCACCCGACCGGGAGGATCCCGACCGGAAGAAGGGAGAGAGCGGATGGCGGCACAACGGACGCCCGAACGGACGGCTCAGGGCACGGGGTGGAGCCCGTCGCCCCCGGATCCGGGGTTCCTGGAGGTCTGGGCGAGGTCCGCTCCGATTCGCCTGGCCGGCTACGAGGAGGACCTCGCCGAACCCCACATCCTGCAGAGCGTCGACTGACCGGCCCTCTGACGGCCTCCGGCTGCCGGGTCCGCCGCCCCTTGTGCGGCGGGCCCGGCAGCGGCGCGTCCCATCGGATTTTTCGATACGACTTGGAAACCGGCATGCGGGTTTGTTCTTCTGTAGGTGGAGGAAATGAACCGCCGTGAAAGGGCTGACATGTCGAGTGACCGCATCCGCGTGGCCGTGATCCTGTCGAGTGTGCGCAAGGGCCGGTTCGGGCCCACGATCGCCAACTGGTTCGTCGGCACCGCCGACGGACGCGACGACATCGAGGTCGACCTGGTCGACCTGGCGGACTTCCCGCTGCCGACCGCCCTGACCGACGAGCCGTCGCCCGAGGTCGCCGAGGTGCTCGCGGCGTTCTCCGCCCGGCTGACGGCGGCGGACGGCTTCGTCGTGGTGACGCCGGAGTACAACCACAGCTTCCCGGCCGCGCTGAAGGCCGCCGCGGACTGGACCCAGTACGAGTGGCACGCCAAGCCCGTCGGCTTCGTCGGCTACGGCGGCCTCGCCGGCGGCCTGCGCGCCGTCCAGCAGCTGCGGCACATCTTCAACGAGCTGCACGCCGTCCCGGTCCGCGACGCCATCAGCTTCCACAGCCCCTGGGCGCAGTTCGACGCCGAGGGCAACCTGACCGACCCCGCGGACGCCGAGGCGGCCGCCAAGGTCCTCTGGGACAAGCTGAGCTGGTGGGCGCTGGCCACCAAGGAGGCCAAGGCCCGCCGCCCGTACGACAACTGACCCGCGCGGGAGAACCCCGCACCCCACCGGTCGCCCCACCACCCCCGGGCGGCGGCCGGGCCACGACCTGAACCGGCCGTCCCCGCGCCGCGCCCACCCGGCGCCGGCGGGGCGGCACCGCACCACCCCCAGGACCGCGGGCCCGCGCTCACCCCCCGTCGCGGGCCCGCGAGGAAGTCCCTGCCGAGACACACCGGTTTCCTCCATGTCCGGTTCGGCAGGGTCCGGTCCGTGTGTGCCGGCGCACCGAACGAGGGTGCGTGCGCCGGCACACCGGAGCGACGGGGCCCGGCACGACGGGGCGGTTCGTGCCGGGCCCGCCCCACCGGGCCGGGGCGGCCGCGCAGCACCCCGGCCGCCCCGACCGGCAACTCGTCTCGCGCGTCCGTGGGAAGCTCATGATCGCTGCCGGTGTGCTGTGCGGGAACGCAACCGACGCGGTCGGTGGTCACCGGAGTCGAACACGGCGGACACCGTCTAGGACCGACCGGTGATCGATCCGCGGGAACACCCACGGCCCGAGGTGTCCCTCGGAGGACCCCCGCAGGGGAGTCGAGGCAGTAGTCGGTTCGGCTGCCTGAGCCCGGCTGGGCCGGGGCACCCGTGTCGTGGATGGCGCCTTCGGGGTTTGCCGACGATTCCCCTGGAGGCACCCCCGTTCTCAGGCCTTGGCCGCCGCGACCTCGCGCGCCCTGCCTGACAGCTCCCGCACCGCGCGCGTCTTGGCGTACGGCGTGAGTTCCTTGCGCATCGTGGTGAAGTGGTCGTCACCACGGACGGACGACACATGTTCGTACTCGTCCAGGAAGCGCTCCCACGACTCGCACGACGCCTCGACGTGGCCGTACCGAAGCTGCCGCTGCGCCAGCAGCGCGTAGGCGTGCTGTGGGCCCGCTGCTCCTTCGGCGAGGTCGACGACCTCGGCCGGCCGACGGGCCGGCCGCAGTGGCGGATGATGCACCCGCTGCGGCAGCGGGGAACGATGCAGGCACTGCGCTGCCAGGTCTGCGCCGAGCCCGCACGGACCCCGCTCGGGTACGTCTTCCTCGCCGGCCCGGACACCGCGGCCCCCGAACAGCCGGTGATCCTCACGAAGACGCCCATGACGATCGCTCCCGAAGCCCCGGCACGTCCTGCTGGGCCGGAGTTCCTCGAGCTGGAGATCACCGGCAGGTGTCAGCTCACCTGCCCGTCCCTGTGCTACGCCAAGGCGGGCCCCACCGAGGGCCACGGCAGCATGACCGGCGACGACTGGAAGCGCCTCATCAGCGAGGCCGCCGAGATCGGCCCGCGGTGAAGTGCACGTCCTCAGCACCAAGGATCTGTGCGGCCGCTGCGCGGACGGGCGGGCCGCGGTCATGACCGACGGCACGGTCACTCCGTGCGTCCTGGGCGCTTCCTGCAGACGGGGAACGCGAAGACCGACGGGCTCACCGCAGTTTTCAACGGGCAGCAGTGGGCGGACACAGTGGCGAGCATCCCCGGCGGCCCATTTCGGCGGACGGCTGTACGCCGGACGACTCCAGCGACGTGACGTGACACCGGTCATAAGGGTTCTTCGCGTGTGACCAAGAAGTGGGCCGTGCGGCCTTGCCGGACCCGCCCCCTCGCTGCACAGACGTCACCTGGGCCTGCGCGGCCCAGCTCTACCTACTACGTCCGATGGTAGAATGTGAGAAAGTTAGAAAGTTGGAGAGTCGCAATCTAGCTGAGTCCTGGGTAGTCTGAGTAGCGAAGAAGACATGGAAGGTGAGAGTGGGAGGACATCCATGGCTGCGGCTACGTTCCAGGCCAGCGTGCGCGAAAAGGGGCAGCTGACGCTGCCCGCAGGCGTACGCGAGGCGCTGGGGGTCTCCCCAGGTGATGAGCTCGAGTTCGAGATCAACGACGCCGGCATCGTCGAGGTTCACGGACTGAGGAAGATCCGCACCGACCAGGCATGGTTCTGGACGGAGCGGTGGCAGGCCGGTGAGCGCGAGGCCAGCGAGGACATCGCGGCCGGGCGCACGACCCGCCACGAGGGCGTGGACGGCATGTTCGCGCACCTCGGCAAGGAGAACTGACCCCGACTCACCTGGAGGCCCTATTGCCGACTTTCGATACGACTGCCCGCTTCGACCGCGACTTCAAGAAGCTCCTTCCGCAGGAGCGTGAGCGGTTCGAGGACGCCGTCCGGAACAAGTTCGTGCCGGACGTGGCGACGGGGCAGTTTCGGCCCGGCCTCCGGGTCAAGCCGGTCCAGGGAGTCAGGCTCCCTGACGGCGAGCGTCCCATCATGGAAATGACCTGGGCGCCTGACGGGCGCGCCACCTGGCAGTACGGGGACGAACTCCGCGCGGGTGAGCCGCACGTCATCTGGCGCAGGGTCGGCGGACACGAGATCTTCGATCCCGGCCCCGCGTGAGGGACCTGGAGCGGCCCACCGCGTCCTGCGGTGGGCCGCTCTCGCGCGTCTGACTCGCCCGCCGTCTGCCGACGTCGGCACTTCGGGGTCTGGACATGTGCCGGGACCGGTGACGTGGTCCGCGTCGACGGAGCGCGCATCCAGTTCGCCGACCGCGACAACGACGATCGGGCCGACCACCCCGATGCCGGTCCTCGGAAGGGCGCCACCCGGGCCCGGATCAACTACGGCTGAAGACACCGCGGCCGTCGAAGCCGCTCTCCGCTTCCGTAGCCGAAGGCACTGATCCGCCGGGGGCGGGCGACGGGGTCCGCCCCGCCGCCGACCCCCGGGGATCACGGTCCCGCCCCCACCGGACCGGCCGGACGCTCAGCTTCCCCCGGCCGCCCCGGTCAGCAGCTCGTCGGGGGACGCGGTCAGTTCGCGGCCGGTCAGGCCGCGCAGCACCGGGTAGGCGCGGGTGTCGCCGGCCAGGACGCCGCCGAGCACCGTGCGGCCGTCCGCGGCCAGGACCACCTTCGCGTAGGTGCCGGCCCGCCGGTCCTCCCGTACGTACTCGATCGCCCCCGGAGCGCGCGCGTGCGCGTCGCCGAAGCCGGCCACCTCGACGCCGAGGAGCTTGAGCTTGGCGGAGGCGTCCGCCCCGGCGAACGGCTCGCCCGCCTCGCCCACCAGCTGCCGGGCCACCGTCTCGGCCATCCGGAAGCCGGGGGCCACCAGCCCGTGGCAGCGGCCCTCCACGGCCGCGCACTCGCCGATCGCCCAGATGCGCTCGTCCGCGGTCCGGCACCAGCCGTCCACCAGGAAGCCCCCGCGCTCACCGCGCTCGAGCCCCAGCGGGGCGGCGAGTTCGTCGCGCGGCCGGACCCCGGCGGCGAAGACGACGAGCGCGGCGTCCAGCACCGTGCCGTCGGCCAGTTCCACCCGGTCGGCCCGGCCGTCCGGGCCCGCGCCGACCGCGTGCAGCGCGCTGGAGCAGTGCACGCCCACCCCGAGCCGCTCGATCGCCCCGGCCAGCACCCGGCCGCCGCCCTCGTCGATCTGCTGGGCCATCAGCCACGGCGCCATCTCCACCACACGGGGCCGCATGCCCAGCAGCCGGAGGCCGTTCGCGGCCTCCAGGCCGAGCAGCCCGCCCCCGACCACCACCGCCTCGCGGCCCGGTACGGCGGCCGCGCGGATCGCCGCGACGTCCTCCACCGTCCGGTACACGAAGCACCCCGGCAGGTCGTGTCCGGGCACGGGCGGCACGAACGGCCGCGAACCGGTGGCCAGCACCAGTGCGTCGTATCCGATCTCGGTGCCGTCGTCGCAGGTCACCGTCCTGGACCGGCGGTCGGCGCCGGTCACCGTCGTGCCCGGGCGCAGCCGCAGGCGGCCGTCGCCGAGGACGTCGGGCCCGGCGAGGGCGAGGGCGTCGGGGGTGGCGCCGTCGAGCAGGGAGGACAGCGCCACCCGGTCGTAGGCGGCGCGCGGCTCCTCGCCGAGCACGACGACGCGCCACCGGCCGTGCCGGTCGTGCGTGAGCAGTTCCTCGACCAGCCGGTGGCCCACCATGCCGTGGCCGGCCACGACCAGGGTGCGCGTCGTCACGGCCTCGCTCCTTCCGCAGGGGTGTCGTCGCCGTCGCCGGCGAGGGTGGTGCACAGCCGCCGTACGGCCGAGGTGCAGCCGCCGCACCCCGTCGTCGCCCGGGTCGCCCGGGCCAGCGCCGCCTCGTCGTGCGCGCCGCGGTGCCAGGCGTCCTTCAGGTCCTTCGCGGTGACGTTGTTGCAGTGGCACACCACGGCCTCGTCCGGCAGCGTCCCGCCGCCCGCGTACGTGCCGTCGGCGCCGGTCAGCAGCGCGAGCAGGTCGGCGGGGACCGGCTCGTCGCGGAGGTACAGCCGGCTCACGGCGGCGACGGCGGACGGCGGGCCGACGACGGCCCCTTCGTGGATGCGTCCGCCGCGCAGCACGAGACGGGCGTGGCGGCCCCCCGCCCGGTCCAGCAGCGAGACCGCCTCGTCGGTGCCGTCCGGCGGGACGGGGCCGGCCGGCGGGAGGACGACCATGTCCTTGCCCGGGGTGCGCGGCCGCAGCACGCGCCGCCCGGGCGCGTACGGCCGCTCCCGCCCGGTGAGGATCAGGGCGAGCGCCTCGGCCTGCTCCCACGCCTGGAGCACGGTCGTGCCGACCGCGCCCGCGTGCTCGGCGCAGTCGCCGATCGCGTGGACGTGCGGGTCGCCGGTGCGCAGCAGGGCGTCGACGACCACTCCCGCGCGCACGTCGAGACCGCTCGCGCGGGCCAGCGCGGTCTCCGCCACCGTGCCCGTGCACAGCAGCACGGTGCCCGCCGCCAGTACCTGGCCGTCGTCGAGGACGACCTTGCCCGGCGTGTACTCGGCGGCCCGGCGGCCCAGGTGCAGTGTGACGCCCCGGCCGGCGAGCCACTCGGCGGGCACCGCGGCGCCCGCCGCGTCCAGGTGGCGCTCCATCAGGTGCCCGGCGGGGTGGACGAGCGCCACCTCCTGGCCGGTCCCGCTCAGCGCCCAGGCCGTCTCGACACCGCGGATCCCGCCGCCGAGGACCACGACGGGCCCCTCGGACGGCGGGCGGCAGTCGGCCGCGGTGCGCACCGCGCGCACCCCCTTGGCGAGCAGGCCGGGTCCGGTCTCCAGACCCGGCACCGGCGGCACCCTCGGCCGGGCCCCGGTGGCCAGCACCAGGACGTCGTAGGGCAGTGCGCGGCCGTCGTCCGTGCGCACCGTGCGGGAGGCCCGGTCGACGGCGGTGACCCGTACGCCGGTCAGCTGCCGCACCTCGGCGGGCAGCGCGGGCAGCGACAGCCGGCCGGCGTCGAGCGTGCCGTCCAGGACCGAACCGAGCAGGGCCCGGTGGTAGGCGGGCCGCGGCTCGGCGCCGACCACGGTCACCCCGCCCGGGTGTCCGTACTGCGTCAGCCGGGCGGCCAGCCGGTGCGCGGCCGGGCCGCCGCCCACGATGACGACGCCGGTCACGGCCGCTCACCCGCCGGCGTGACGCGCACCGCGCTCACCTTGAACTCGGGCATGCGGCTGCGCGGGTCGAGCGCGTCGCCGGTGAACAGGTTGGCGCGGCCGGCGCCCGGGAAGTGGAACGGCACGAACACGGTGTCGGGGCGCAGCGCGCGGGTCAGCCGTACGCGCGCCCGGGTGGTGCCGTGCACCGAGCCGACCTCGGCCGTCTGCCCGTCGGCCAGGCCGAAGCGGCGGGCGGTGTCCGGGTGCATCTCGACGACCGTCTCCGGCGCGGCGGCGACCAGCTCGGGCACCCGGCGGGTCTGCGCGCCCGACTGGTACTGGGCCAGTACCCGGCCGGTCGTCCCGTACAGCGGGAACGCCTCGTCGGGTTCCCGGGCGGACGGCCGGTGGTCCACGGGCGTGAACCGGGCGCGCCCGTCCGGGTGCGCGAACCGGTCCAGGAACAGCCGCGGCGTTCCCGGATGGCCGGCGCCGTCGCCGCCGGCCGGGCAGGGCCAGTACAGCGCCTCGCCCGCGTCCAGGCGCGCGTAGCTGATGCCCGAGTAGTCCGCGCGGGCGCCGGCCGAGGCCCGGCGCAGCTCCTCGAAGACCTCCCGGGGCCGGACGGGGAAGCGGCCGGCGTCCTGGCCGAGCCGGACGGCGAGCGCGTGCAGCACCTCCAGGTCGGTGCGCACGCCGGGCGGCGGGGTCAGATGGGCGCGGCGGCGCAGCACCCTGCCCTCCAGGCTGGTCAGTGTGCCCTCCTCCTCGGCCCACTGCGCCACGGGCAGCACCACGTCGGCGAGCGCGGCCGTCTCGGACGGCACGAAGTCGGCCACCACCAGCAGGTCGAGGGAGTTCAGCCGCTCGGTGACGTGGGCGGCCCGGGGCGCCGAGACGACCGGGTTCGACCCGAACACCATCAGCGCCCGCGGCCCCACGTCCCCGCCGAGGGCGTCCAGCAGTTCGTAGGCGCTGCGGCCCGGGCCGGGCAGCTCCCGCGCGTCCACGCCCCACACGGCGGCCACGTGCGCGCGGTCGGCCGGATCGGCGAGCGAGCGGTAGCCGGGCAGCTGGTCCGTCTTCTGGCCCATCTCGCGGCCGCCCTGCCCGTTGCCCTGTCCGGTCAGCGTGCCGAAGCCGCTGCCCTCCCGGCCGGGCAGCCCCAGGGCGAGGGCCAGGTTGACGAAGGCGGCGACCGTGTCGGAGCCCTTGCTGTGCTGTTCGGCGCCCCGGCCCGTCAGCACGTGGGCCCGGCGGGCGCCGCCGAGCATCCGCACCGCCGTGCGCAGGTCGTCCGCCGGCACGCCGGTGACCTCCTCCACGCGCTCCGGCCACCAGGCGGCGCAGCTCTCCCAGGCCGCGTCGAAGCCGGTGGTGCGCGTGTCCACGTACTCCTTGTCGACCAGCCCCTCGGTGACCGCCAGGTGCAGCAGGCCCAGGGCCAGGGCGAGGTCGGTGCCGGGGGCGGGGCTCAGGTGCAGCGCGGCCCGCTCGGCGGTGCGGGTGCGGCGCGGGTCGACGACGACGAGGTCCGCGCCCTCCAGGTGGCGCATCAGCGGCGGCATCGTGTCCGCCGGGTTGGCCCCGGCCAGCAGGATCACGTCGGCCTCGTCCAGGTCGGTGACCGGGAACGGCAGCCCGCGGTCGAGCCCGAAGGCCGCCGTGGTCGCCGCGGCCGCCGACGACATGCAGAACCGGCCGTTGTAGTCGATCTGGCTGGTGCCCAGGGCCACGCGGGCGAACTTGCCGAGCGTGTACGCCTTCTCGTTGGTCAGCCCGCCGCCGCCGAACACCGCGACCGCGTCGGCGCCGTGCCGTGCGCGGATCTCCCGCAGCCGCCCGGCCACCAGGTCGAGCGCCTCGTCCCATCCGGCCGGCGCGAGTTCGCCGTCGGCCCCGCGCACCAGGGGGGTCAGCAGCCGGTCGGGGACGGCCAGTACGGAGGGCGCGGTCCAGCCCTTCTGGCACAGCCCGCCCCGGTTGACCGGGAAGTCGGCCGAGGGCCGCACCGCCACACCGCCCCGCTCGCCCGAGAGCACGGTGGAGCACTGCAGCGCGCAGTACGGGCAGTGGGTGGTGCTCTCCCGCTCCTGCCCGGCCCTTCCCTCACCGGACATGGGAGGGCCTGCTCTGCTCGGTGACGGGCAGGGGGTCGCTCGGACGCTCGCCGCGCAGGTACACGGCCCGCAGCACCACGGCGCACAGCCCGTAGAAGGCGAGGAAGGACCAGAACGCGGGCGCACCGCCGCCCGCGTCGCCGTACGCCGAGCGGAAGGCGAGGTTGATGGCGACCCCGCCGAGCGCGCCCGCCGCGCCGGCGATGCCGATGACGGCCCCGGACAGGCGGCGGGCGGCCGCGAAGGCCGCCGTCGCGTCGTGACCGGCGGTGATGGCGGCCTCCGCCTGCCGGGCGAAGACCGCCGGGATCATCTTGTACGTCGAGCCGTTGCCGACGCCGCTCACCACGAACAGCCAGGTGAACCCGGCCACGAACAGCGCGAACGAACCGTTTTGGCCGGCCCACAGCAGGACGCCGGTGCCGGCCGCCATCCCGGCGAACGACCACATCGTCACGCGTGCGCCGCCGAACCGGTCGGCGATCCTGCCGCCGAGGGGGCGGGCCACCGAGCCGAGCAGCGGTCCGAGGAAGGTGAACGAGGCCGCCTCCAGGGGCGTGGAACCGAACTGGCTCTGCAGCACCAGACCGAAGGCGAACCCGAAGCCGATGAAGGAGCCGAACGTGCCGATGTACAGCAGCGAGATCCACCAGGTGTGGGCGTTCGCCGCGGCCTCGCGCTGGGCGCCCGGCTCGGCGCGCACCATGGCCACGTTGTCCATGCGCAACCCGGCCAGCAGCGCGGTCAGCGCGATCAGCGGCAGGTAGAACGCGGCGACGTACGCCGGGTGGGTGTCCCCGGCGACGGAGATCACCAGCAGGCCGAGCAGCTGCACCGCGGCGACGCCCAGGTTGCCGCCGCCCGCGTTCAGACCGAGCGCCCAGCCCTGCTTGCGCTGCGGGTAGAAGGCGGTGATGTTGGTCATCGAGGAGGCGAAGTTGCCGCCGCCCGCCCCGGCCGCCGCGCCGATCAGCAGGAACACCCACAGCGGGGTGCCCGGCCGCTGCACGAAGTACACCGTCGCCGCCGTCGGCACCAGGAGCACCAGCGAGGAGAACAGGGTCCAGTTGCGCCCGCCGAACCGGGTCACGGCACTGCTGTAGGGCAGCCGCAGCAGGGCGCCGACCAGGGTGGGCACCACCACCATCAGGAACTTCTCGTCGGGTGCGAAGTCCAGTCCGATCTCCGGCGACATGAACAGCACCAGGACCGACCACATGCTCCACACGGAGAACCCGACGTGCTCCGCGAGCACCGACAACACCAGGTTGCGCCGGGCGACGCGCTTCCCGCCCCGCTCCCACGCCTCCTCGTCCTCGGGGTCCCAGTTCTCCATCCACCGCCCTCGGGCGGCTCGTGCACTGGCCATCTTCTCCTCGGCTTTCTCCGGGTCGTGCCGTGGTGGCGGGGTCGGGGTTCAGTGCTGCGGGGCGGACCGGTCCGCGAGGTCCTGCGCCGCTCGTGCGGATGCTTCGTTTCCGGGCAGGTGGCCGCCCCGGGGCCGGCGGAGCGCGGGACACGGGCACCCGGGGCTGATGACGTGCGGGCGGACCGGGCGGGACACGCGTGCGGTGCCCGCCCCGCCCGCCCCGCTGCCTACGCGCCGGAACCGAGCAGGCGGGCCAGCTCGAGGCGCTTGATCTTGGTGGTGGCGGTCTGCGGGAGGTCCTCCAGCCGCCACTGGACCGGATCGCCCAGCGCCGGCAGATCGACCACCGCCGTCTTCCACGCCATCTCGTCCAGCGGCGCGTCGTCGCGCGTGCACACCACCGGCACCGCGCGCCCGTCGGGGCCGGGGATGATGATGACCTCGACCAGTTCCGGCAGCCGGGTGAACAGCTTGTCCTCGATCTCCAGCGTGGACTGCACGCCGGGGATCTCGTCGACCTCGCGGTCCAGCAGGTGCAGACAGCCGAACCTGGTGCGGTAGCCGAGGTCGCCCATGCGCCACCAGCCGTCGTTGACCTGCTTCTGCCAGCGCTGGTGCTCACCGAGGTAGGTGACGATCCGCCCGTCGCTCCTGACCTCGATGAAGCCGGGGTTCTCCTTGGAGACCGGCGCGCCGTCGCGGCTGACCACGCGGACCCCGGTCATGCCCGGGAACGGCACGCCGACGCAGCGGCCGTTGAAGTCCGCGCCGTCCTTGAGCGAGTAGGTGCGCGCGGCGATCGGACCGACCTCGCTCTGCCCGTAGGCCTGGGCGAAGCGCCGGCCCTTGCGGCGGGAGGCCTTCAGCATGGTGTTGACGGTGCGCGGGTGGATGGCGTCGAAGGTGGAGGAGAAGTACTTCACGTTCGCCAGCGGCCCGCGCGGGTCGTCGGCCAGCTCCTCCCAGCGCAGGAAGGTGTTGGGGTGGGCCTCGATGAACCCGGGCGGGATCTGCGTGAACAGGTCGGCCACGGTCCGCGGGTCGTCGTCCCTGAGGATGATCAGCGGGTGGCCCTGGAGGATCGAGATGGGCATCGCCGTGAACATCCGCGAGTGCACGAACGACACGTGGACGGCGATGGGTTCGCTGCGGCCCACCGCGGTGCGCACGACGGTGGCCTGCGGCCGGTAGCGGGCCTGGAAGCTCATGCCGGTGTGCACGGCCAGCTTCGGGGTGCCGGTGGTGCCGGAGGTGTGGGTGATGAGGGTGGGGTGGTCGATGGGCATGCTCACCGCGGGGACCCGCTCGGCGCCGGCCAGTGAGGCGAACGAGGTCGCCCCCGCGTGCTCGCCGGTGGCCAGCAGCACCCTGCGGGACAGGTCGAAGACCTCGCCGGGCAGGTGGTGCTCGAGCTTGTCCTGGTCGGTGACGAGGAACGGCTGCCCGACCCGGCGCAGCAGTTCGGCGACCGTCGCGCCGTCCAGTTTCGGCGACAGCAGGACCGGGATGGCCCCGGTGCGGGCGACGGCGCAGGCGAGGAGGGAGATGTCGAAGCCGTCGCTCTTGTGCACCACGACGTGGTCCCCGGGGCGCACCTTGACGGACCAGAGCCGGGAGGCGACGTCGTCCACCAGGTCGGCCAGTTCGGTCAGCGTCACGCGCCGGCCGAGGCCGGGGGCGATGTCCAGGTCGTGGTCGAGGATCACGAAATTCGCCGGATGGCGGGCCGCCGCTCGGTCGAACAGCGTGCCGAGCCGAATTCCCTTGCTTCCTATTCGCTGGAGAAACATGTAACCGATCTCTCGTCCATGGCTGCGGATTCCTGAAGGGGTGGCCGCATTGCGGATCTGACGGCCTGCCGGTGCGGGTGGTGCGACGCGCGGTCTCAGTTCTTCTCGATGACGTCCTTGATGCGGGCGAGGGTGTCGTCGAGGTCCTGTCCGAGCTTGGCGGTCCATTCGGCGACGAACCGCTTGCGACCGTCCTCGTCGAGATCCGCGACGATCTTGTGGATTCCGGCGGTGGCCCTGCCCATCCGGAAGTGGTGGACGAGCCAGGAGGTGCCGTCGCCGGCGTCCTCGACGTCGAAGCCCCAGATCGACTCCTGGTCCTCGCGGGCGTGGGTGAGCATCATCCAGCGGAAGGTCCGGCCGGGCTCGGCGGCCACCACGCGGGCCTCGGTGTACCAGGTGCCGCGCACCAGCGGCGCCCAGCCGACCACGTCCTCGCTGCGCAGGTTCTCGCCGCGGAAGACCGACCCGACCGCCGAGGGCTCTCCCTCGATCCACTCGCCGCCCATGCACTCGGGGCTCCATTCCTTGCTGCGGGTCAGATCGCTGACCACGGAATAGATCTCCGCCGGTGTCGCGGAAACGCGAATGCGGGCGTCGAGTTCGAAGAGCGGGGAATTGTTGATGATGGTTCCGGTGTTCGCTGTCATGGCGGCAATCCTGCCGATGCGCGCGGAACCGGAGCAATCAAGCCGTTCGGGGTCCGTCAAGTTCAATGACGAACCGCGGCCGGAAAGCGGTCGGGGGAATTGTATTCAATTCGGGAAACGGGAAGGACGTGAAGGCGCCGCGGCGGCGGCCGCGGCGCCTTCACCGGCGGCGGAGCGCGCCGCCCGTCCCCGGGCCGCGTCAGTCGCGCACCCGCAGCACGAGCTTTCCGTGCACCTTCCCCTCGTCCAGGCGGCGGTGGGCCTCGGCCGCCTCGCTCAGCGGCAGCACCTCGGTGGCGCGCGGGCGCAGCAGGCCCGACGCCAGCAGCCCGTTGATGCCGCGGGCCGCGTCGGCGAGCTGGGCGGTGTCGGCGTGCGAGATGGCGAAGCCGTGCACGGAGCGGTCCCTCAGGTACAGCGGCCCCACGGGCAGCACCGGGCGGGTGCGCAGTCCGGCCAGCACCACGATCCGGCCCCGGCTCGCCAGCAGGTCCACCGCGGTCTCGAGGTCGTTGCCGCCGGAGGTGTCGACGTGGACGTCCACGCCGTGCGGCGCGGCGGCCCGGATCCGTCCGGCGACGTCGGCCGAGCGGTAGTCCACGACGTGGTGGGCCCCCAGGGACCGCACGTACGGCTCGTCGCGGCCGGAGGCGACGGCGATCACCCGGGCGCCCGCCCGGACCGCCATCACGACGGCCGCGCTGCCCACGTTGCCGCCGGCGCCGAGCACGGCGACGGTCTCGCCGGCGCGCAGCCGTCCGTGCGTGAACAGCGCCAGGTGCGCGGTCGCGGCCGGGTGGGCCAGGGCCACGGCGTCCACCGGGTCCACCCCGTCGGGCAGGTGGTAGAGCCGGTCCGCGGGCACCGCCGCCTGCTCGGCGGCGGCTCCCTGACGGCCGTCGTGGCCCAGGCTGTTGCACCACACCCGGTCGCCGGGGCTGAAGCCGGTCGCGGCCGGTCCGGCCGCGGCCACCGTGCCGACGAGGTCGCGGCCGATGACGAAGGGGAACTCGACCGGGGTGCGCCAGGCTCCCGAGCGGACGAAGGTGTCCACGTGGTTGACGGCACTCACCTCGATGTCGACCAGCACGTCGTGCGGGCCGGACACGGGCGGTGGCAGCTCGCCGTGACGGATGACGTCGGGAGAGCCGAGCTGGGTTATGTAAGCGGCACGCATGGTCGCCGAGTCTGGCACCGCCCCCGGCGGGTGCGGCAGAGCCGGCGGCGATCGCGGGACACGGTCCGTCAGGTCGGCCCGGAGGTGTGTCAACTCGGGCCCGGTGAAGGCCCGTCGCGCCTCTACGCTTCCCCTCGTGTCCCCCGTACTGACCGATGTGGCGCCCGGCGACCGGCGGATGACCGCGCACGTACGGCCGCTGATCCGCGCCCTGCGGCCCGCGCTCACCGAAGAGGACTTCGACCGGTTCGCCTCCGAGGCGCACGCGCAGGGTCTGGTGTTCACCGCCGCGTACGACGGCCGCGGCCACTGCGCCGCGGTCGCCACGCACCGCGTCCTGGCGACCAGCCGTGGCCGGATCCTCTTCGTCGACGACCTCGTCACCCACCCCGACCACCGTTCGACCGGCATGGCGACGGCCCTGATGACCCACCTGGCCGAACGGGCCCGCGCGTCCGGCTGCCACCGCGTCGAACTCGACTCCGGCACCGCCAACGTCACCGCCCACCGCTTCTACCACGCCCGCGGGATGACCATCGCGGCCCTCCACTTCACCCTGGCCGTCCCCGGGGACTGACGCGGCCCGTTCCCCCTCTTGTCCTGGCCGCGTTGTCCTCGTCGAACCTCGACCCGTACGGAACGTTCCGTACGGGGACGGACGACCGCCTCGGCCTCAGCCGGTCGGCGACCGTACCCGGGCGGGCGGGAGGACGCAGCCGTCCACCGGGAGGATGCCGGTAGGCTGACCTGTCGTGGAAGCGGGGGCAGGAAACGAGATGGTCGCCGTCCCGTCGGGACGGGTGACGCTGTCGGACCGGCGGACGCAGAGCGATTGGACGGTCGAGGTCGCGCCGTTCGAGATGTCGGCGTTCCCGGTCACGCAGTCCTGGTACGCGCGCGTCACAGGCCGACGGCCGAGCAGTGCGCAAGGCGAGCGGCTGCCGGTCGAGGGTGTTTCGTGGTGGGACGCGGTGCAGTTCTGCAACGACCTGTCCCGGCAGGAGGGGCTGACGCCCGCATACGATCTGTGCGTCGACGCCGGGACGGCCGCATGGGACACCTCCGCGGACGGTTACCGACTGCCGACCGAGGCCGAATGGGAGCACGCCTGTCGTGCGGGTACTCCTGGCCCGCGGTACGGCCGGCTCGACGAGATCGCCTGGCACCGGGGCAACTCCGACGGGCGGATCCATTCCGTCGGCGGCAAGCAGCCCAACGCATGGGGCCTGTTCGACATGCTGGGCAATGTGTGGGACTGGTGCTGGGACGTCTACGACGCCGAGGTGTACGGCACCTACCGGGTACTCCGCGGTGGCGGATGGGCCGACGAGCACTGGAGCTGCCGGGCGTCGGTGCGGCGGCGCAGCCACCCGACCTTCCGGATCGACGACGTGGGGTTCCGCGTCGCCCGCTCCGCACCACTGCCCCGGCCGTGACGGCCGCGTGCTGAACCGGTCGGTCAAGCGGTTGCGACCGGCCCGCGGGCGACGTGCCGGTGAACCCGCGGGGCGTGGAAACGCGCTGGTGGAGCGGGGCGGCCCGGGCCTCCCCCGGCCACCGGACAGCCGGACAGGCCGCGGCCGCGGCGCCCTCCCCGTGTGAAGTGACCCAGGTCACTTCACACGGGGAGGGCTTGGCGTGCGGATCTCGCCCATGTCACTCTGTCCGCACCTCTCCCCTGCCCGGAAACGCTTCGGGCACGGTGTGCCGAAGGCGGCCTCCGTCGAATCGTCCCGTCCGGACCCGGCGCACGCCCGCTCCACGGCCGCAACAGCCGGCCGCTCAGGGAACGGGACCTCCCAGCCCTCACCACCCCGCGGTGACCGTGCCGGAGCACAGGCGCGCCGTGCGGCGCCGGCAGGGGGCCCGAGCACACGTCCTCCTGTCCCGGCCGGACCCGTTCCGAAGGAGTGCCTCCGTGCGTATCGCCGTGACCGGGTCGATCGCGATCGACCAACTGATGGTGTTTCCCGGACGCTTCACCGATCAGCTGATCAGCGAACAGCTGGAGCGCGTCTCCCTGTCGTTCCTCGCCGACCGGCTCGAGGTGCGCAGAGGCGGTGTCGCCGCCAACATCGCCTTCGGGCTCGGCCGCCTGGGGCTGGCCCCGCACCTGGTCGGCGCGGCGGGAGCCGACTTCGCCGAGTACGGTGACTGGCTGCGCGCCGCCGGCGTGGACACGCGTGCCGTGCGGATCAGCGAGAAACGGCACACCGCTCGTTTCGTCTGCACGACGGACCAGGCGCAGAACCAGATCGCCACCTTCTACGCCGGCGCCATGGCGGAGGCCGAAAAGATCGACCTCGCCCACGTGGCCGCCCGCTGCGGCGGATTCGGCCTCGTCCATGTCGGTGCCGACGCGCCCGCGGCGATGCTGCGCCACACCGAGGCCGCCCACCGCGCCGGTGTCCGTCTGTGCGCCGACCCCTCGCAGCAACTGGCCCGGCTGACGGGACCGCAGGCCCGACGCCTGGTCGACGGGGCCCATCTGCTGTTCACCAACGAGTACGAGGCCGCCCTGCTGCGCGAGCACACCGGCTGGGACGAGCGCGACGTCCTGGAGCGGGTCGGCACCTGGGTGGTCACGCGCGGCGCGGAGGGCGTCTCGCTGTCCCGCCGCGGTCGGCGCCGGCTCGACGTGCCGGCCGTACCGACGCAGCGGATCGCCGACCCGACCGGCGTCGGCGACGGGTTCCGTGCCGGGTTCCTCGCGGGGCTCGCCTGGGGCTGGCCGCACGAGCGCGCCGCACGACTGGGCTGCGCCCTGGCCTCCGTGGTCCTGGAGTCGGTCGGCACCCAGGAGTACAAGCTCCTCGCCGCGGATCTGGTCGACCGGGTGGACCGGGCCTACGGGTACGAGGCGGCCCGGGAGATCGAGCCGCGTCTGGCAGGTGTGTCGTGAGCGGGCGGGGCCGGGGGCGGCCAGTGACGGGGACGGCGGCGCCGTCGTTGTCGTTCGAGTTCTTCCCGCCCAGGACCGCCGAGGGCGAGCGGAGCCTGTGGCGGGCGGTCCGGCGTGTCGAACCGCTCGCCCCCGACTTCGTGTCCGTCACGTACGGCGCGGGCGGCTCCTCGCGGCACCGCACCGTCGAG
This sequence comes from Streptomyces sp. 12E, assembly GCF_055633275.1. NCBI lineage: Bacteria > Bacillati > Actinomycetota > Actinomycetes > Kitasatosporales > Streptomycetaceae > Streptomyces > Streptomyces sp. 12E. Next base: position 194,645 of record NZ_JBVNCJ010000003.1, read on the forward strand.
GTCACCAAGCGCCTCGTGTCGGAGACGACGCTGCGCCCGGTCGCGCACCTGACCGCCGTCGGGCACTCGGTGGCCGAACTGCGGAGGATCATCGGCCAGTACGCGGACGCGGGCGTACGCGACGTGCTCGTCCTGCGCGGTGATCCGCCCGGCGACCCCAAGGGGCCGTGGGAGCCGCACCCCGAGGGCTTCAGGTACGCGTACCAGCTGGTCGAACTGGTGCGTTCACTGGGCGACTTCACGGTCGGCGTGGCGGCCTTCCCGGAGATGCACCCGCGCTCGCCCGACTGGGACAGCGACATCCGGCACTTCGTCGCCAAGTGCCGGGCGGGCGCCGACTACGCCATCACCCAGATGTTCTTCGACGTGGAGGACTACCTGCGGCTGCGCGACCGGGTCGCGGGCGCGGGCTGCGCGGTCCCGATCATCCCGGAGATCATGCCGGCCACCGACGTCCGGCAGATCCGCCGGTTCGCCGAGCTCTCCGACGCGGCGTTCCCCGAGGACCTCGCCCACCGTCTCGACGCCGCCCGCGACCGGCCCGGTGACGCGTACGCGATCGGGGTCGAGCACGCCACCGCCATGGCGCGGCGGCTGCTCGCGGAGGGCGCACCCGGTCTGCACTACATCACGCTCAACCGGTCCACCGCCGCCCTCGACATCCACCGCAACGTGGTGGGCTCCGCGAGCCCGGTCAGCTGACCGTCCACGGCCGGAGTCTCTCCGGGTTGCGCACGGCCCGGACGTGCTGGACGCGGTCGCCGGCCGCCTCGAACTCCGGCACGGTGACGGTGACCCCGTGGTGCCGCACCACCGGACCGGGCCGGCCGTTGACGCCGCGCTCCACGATCGTCAGGCCGGACATCCGGTCGAGGAGGCCGATCAGGGCCCCGGCGATCCTCTCGCCGCCCCGGGCGGGGCGCAGTCCGGCGTCGACGATGCCGCCGCTGTCGGCGACCGCCATGACCTCGGGGTCGAGAAGACCGATGAGGGTCTTGATGTCCTTGGCCTCCCACGCCTGCCAAAAGCCACTGACCACCTCCGCCCGTCGCGCTGTCGCGGTCGCGGGAGGCTGCCGGGCGCGAATGCGGCGGCGGGCCGAGGACGCCAGCTGCCGGCAGGCCGCCGGCGTACGGCCGACGATCTCCGCCACTTCCGCGAAGGGGTAGCGGAAGACGTCGTGCAGGACGAACGCGACGCGCTCGGCCGGCGTCAGCGATTCGAGCACGACGAGGAAGGCCATGCCGACCGACTCGTCGAGGGTGATCCGGTCGGCGGGATCCTCGGTGCCGCCGGACCGCCCCCCGACCCACTCCGTACGGTCCGGCAGCGGCTCCGGGGGCCATTCGCCCACGCAGTTCTCCCGCCGGGCCCGGGCGGAGCCGAGCAGGTCCAGGCAGATGCGGCCGGCGACCCTGGTCAGCCAGCCCTCGGGGGAGACGATGGCCTCCCGCTGCTCGTGCGACATGGCGTACCAGCGGGCGTACGTCTCCTGCACGACGTCCTCGGCGTCGGCCAGGGAGCCGAGGAACCGGTAGGCGAGATTGATCAGCCGGGGACGTTCCTCCACCAGGACGGGGAGCGCCGGACTGAGCGGGGCGTCACCCGGCTCGGGCCGCGTGCTCATGGTGTCGCCATCTCCCTCGTCCCCCCTCACCTCACATCACGGCGGCCTGCGTCGTCGAACAGACGGAGACCGAGCACCACCTGTTCCCCCGTCAGGAGGCCCGGCCGCCCGGGCCCTCGGTCTCCCCTTGCCGCTTCTCCGTCCCTCCGCAGGCGGGCCCGCCTGCGGAGGGACGGAGACGGAAGGGTGTGCCGGGGTTCGCGTCCGTCACTCTAGGAGCGGCTGACCAGCGAGTCCCGTGCGGCGTACGGAACATCGAGTACGGCTCCAGCAGGCCTCGAGTGCGAGGCGGACGAGCATCCATGAAGAGAGGACAGCACCCGTCGTGGAATCCGTGAACGTCGCGATCATCTACTACAGCGCGACCGGCCATGTGCACACCCTCGCGCACGCCGCCGCCGAGGGCGCCGAGAAGGCCGGTGCGACCGTCCGGGTCCGCCGCGTCGCCGAGACGGCCCCCGCCCGGGCCATCGACGCCAACCCCGCCTGGGCCCGGTACCGCGAGGAGCACCCGGACGTCACCGAGGCCGGTCTCGACGACCTCGACTGGGCCGACGCCGTCCTCCTGGGCACGCCCACCCGGTTCGGCAACCCCGCCAGTCAGCTCCGCGCCTTCCTCGACACCACGGGCCCGCTGTGGGTGCAGGGCCGGCTCGCGGGGAAGGTCTACTCCGCCTTCACCGTCAGCAACACCCTCCACGGCGGGCAGGAGTCCACCATCCTCGCCCTCTCCAACACCTTCTACCACTGGGGCGGCATCATCGTGCCCCCCGGCTACACCGACCCCGTCCAGTTCCAGGTCGGCAACCCGTACGGCGTCTCCCACGTCGCCGGCGTCCCCGGGCGGCAGACGGCCCCCGGCCAGGAGACCCTCCAGGCGGCCCGCCACCAGGCACGGCGCGTCACCGACACCGCGGCGGCCCTGAAGAAGGGCCGCGCCGCGCAGTGACGCCGCTCCCCCGCCGGGCACCGGCCGCGCGGGTTCCCGGCCCCCGGCGGCCGGGAACCCCCGGGTACGGCGGCCGGGGTCAGCTGGGGATCCAGTCCCGCTGGATGCGGGGGGTCCCGATGCCGAGCGACCGCATGTGCTCGATGGGGTTGGTGTACTCCCGGCTGGCGACGATCCGGCCGTCGCCGAGCGTGAAGCCGTGGATGAAGTGGTTGCGGTAGCGGCCCTCGGGATAGCCGGGGAAGCGGATCGTTCCCTCGCCTTCGCACTCGACCCAGATGACCGCCGGGTCCTGCGTCTCGTAGAGGTGCACGTCGGTCCACCGCCAGTCGGGCAGCACCTTCAGGGACAGCTCGCCGTGCCGCTTCAGCTTCTCGCGGCCCCTGACGACGATGGGCCGGCCGATGTCGGTGTAGAACAGGGACGCGGTGCCGTCCTCGGTGTAGAGGGTGTAGCGGCTCAGCCGTGCCTCGGCGCCGGTCTCCATGTACCGCTCCACGGCCCGCCGGTTGCGGGCCCGCAGGTCGTGGTGGTCGGTGAACACCGCGGCGGAGCCGCCGGATCGGGTGGACGGGGACGGTGTCATGGTGCCTCCCGGTGGGCCGGTGGGGTGGATGCGCGGGTCACGGCTGGAGCCGGCTGATCCGCCAGCCGTCGCCGACGCGGTCGTAGCGCAGTCGCTCGTGCAGCCGGTCGGTGCCGTTGGCCCAGAACTCCACGGAGGCGGGTTCGAGCCGGTAGGCCACGAACGTCTCGGGGCACGGCAGCGGCCGCTCCGGGACGCTCAGCTCCAGGGCCCTGGCGCGCAGCTCTTCGAACTCGTCGAGGTCGGCCAGCGGCTCGCTCTGCCGGGAGACGGAGGTCATCGGGTGGGTGAAGACGGGCCGCGCGAACCACAGGGCCTCGGCCTCGGCCCGGGGCAGCAGGCGCACAGGGCCCGCCAGCGTGATCTGCCGGCTGGTCTCGCGCCAGTACAGGACGCCGGAGGCCCACGGGTTCTCGGCCAGTTCCCGGCCCTTCCGGCTGCCGGCGTGGGTGATGAAGACGAGACCGGCGTCCGTGACCGCGTTGACCGCCACGATGCGCGACGAGGTGCGGCCCCGGGCGTCGGCGGTGGCCAGGGCGAGGGCGCGCGGTTCGCGCACGCCGTGGGCGGTGCTGCCCTCCAGCCACGAGGCCAGCAGCGCCATCGGCTCGGGGGACGGCACGAGGAACTCGGGGAAGTCCAGCTCGACGGTCGTGGTGAGGGTCTCCGAACGCGTGCTGCCCCGGCCGGCGGCCTTCCCGGGCGTTCCGTTCCCCGTTGACAGGTCAGACATGGAGCACTCCTTCGATCGTGACGACGCCGTGGCCCTCGACCTCGACGGAGTCGACCCGGTCGCCCTCCCCGTGTACGCGCGCGCCCATGGGGGAGGGACGGCCGATCTCGACGCCCTGGGTGATCTCGATGTGCCGGCCGTAGGCGCTCAGGCCGTGGCGGGCGAGGTGGATGGCGATGGGCCCGGCGGCGGAGCCGGTGGCGGCGTCCTCCATGACTCCGTACGCGGGTGAGAACATGCGGTTGCGCCACCGGGTGCCCTCCCCGGCGAAGCAGTTGGTCGCCATGTCGGGGAACCGGGCCAGGGCGCGGTGGTCGGGATCCACCTTCGACAGCGCCTCGACGCTCTCGAAGCCGACGAGGACGTGGCGCGGGCCGTTGCGGTAGATCTCCACCGGGAGCGTCGACCCGCCGACGCCGAGCGCCTCGAGGAGTTCGTCGGCGCGGTCGAAGGGTTGCCACACGGGCACCGGCTGGCGCATGCGGGCGGCGACGGCCTTTCCGTCCACGCGTTCCAGCTCGACGGGGATGACCCCCATGGCGGTCTCGATCCGCAGCCGGTCGGCGTCGGTGCGGGTGCCCAGGGCGATGGCCGTGCCCAGCAACGGGTGCCCGGCGAAGGGGAGCTCGTTGACCGGGGTGAAGATCCGCACATGGGCGTCCGCGCCCTGGCTGGGCCGGAGCACGAAAGTGGACTCCGAGAGGTTCATCTCCCGGGCGATGCGCTGCATCTGCTCGGGGGTCAGGTCGTCGCTCGCGAAGAACACCGCGACCGGGTTGCCGGTGAGCGGCTTCCGGGCGAACGCGTCGACGACGACGTACTGGTGCATCTGTTCTCCCACGTTTCCAAGGGGGCGCGGCCGTGCCGGGGCGAACGGAGGGCGGCCGGCCCGGCGGTGCCTCCGGTCAGGCCGGATCAGGGGTGCGGTCCGGGGCGAGAAGGCCGGCCAGGGTGGTGCCCACGATGCGCGGTCCGTCCTGGGTGAGCACCGACTCGGGGTGGAACTGCATCGAGGCGAACCGGGGACCGCGCAGGGCGTGGACCTCCCCGGTGGCCGGGTCCCGGCTGACCCGGACCGGGCCCAGACCGTCGGCGGTGAACTCGTCGCTCTCCCCGACCAGGGCGAAGGTGTTGTAGAAGCCGACGCGTTCGGCGGCGCCGAACAGGTCGATCTCCTTCTGCACGCCCTGGTTGGGCACCGCCCTGCGGCGCAGCGGCAGGCCGAGCCCGAGGCCGAGGACCTGGTGGCTGAGGCATACGGCGAGAAAGGGACGGCGGGCGCGCAGCAGGGCGCCGACCGCCGTGTGCAGATGGCGCATCTTGGGGTGCCCGGTCTCCTGCGGGTCGCCCGGGCCCGGCCCCATCACGACCAGGTCGTGCCCCTCGAAGGCGTACTCCTCGTCGAACCGCCGGACCGTCACCCGCAGGCCCAGCGCGCGCAGTTGCTGGTCGAGCATGGAGGTGAAGGTGTCCTCCGCGTCCACCACCAGGACGTCGCGTCCGGCCAGTTCCGGCCATGCCGACGCGCGCGCCGCGGCGTCGGAGAGCCAGAAACCGGCGATGGCGTCGTTGCGCGCCCGCAGGGCCCGGCGTACGCCGGGGTGGTCGGCGAAGCGCTCCCGCCCGCCCCCGTCCAGGGCGGCGACGAGCGCGGCCGCCTTGGCGCGGGTCTCCGCGGCCTCCGAGGCGGGGTCGGAGTGGCGGACGATGGTGGCGCCCACGCCGATGCCGATGCGTCCGTCGGTCCCGATGTCGGCGGTACGGATCAGGATCGCCGAGTCCATGACGCGCTCGCCCGCGTCGTCACGGCCGATGAGCGCGGCGGCGCCGCTGTAGTACTCGCGGCCGCCCGGCTCGAACCGGGCGATGGTGCGGCAGGCGCTCTCCAGCGGACTGCCGGTGACCGTGGGCGCGAACATGGTCTCGCGCAGGATGTCGCGCACGTCGCGGCCGGTGTGCCCCTCGATGAAGTACTCGGTGTGCGCGACCCGGGCCATCTCCTTGAGGTAAGGGCCCACGACACGGCCGCCCGCCGGGCAGATCCGGGCCATCATCTTGAGTTCCTCGTCGAGGACCATGTAGAGCTCGTCGGTCTCCTTCCGGTCGCCGAGGAACTCCAGGACGCCCGAGAGGGAGGGACCCGACAGCGGGTAGCGGTACGTGCCGCTGATGGGGTTCATGACGGCCGTGCCGCCTTGGAGGCTGACGTGCCGCTCGGGCGAGGCGCCGACCAGGGTCCGGGTGCCGGTGTGGATCAGGAACGTCCAGTGGGCACCGGACTCGCCCTTGAGGAGCCGGCGGAACAGCGCGGGGGCGCTCGGCGGCCCGTAGTCCGTGATGTCGGCGACGAAGGTGCGCTTGATGACGAAGTTCGCGCCCTCCCCGGTGCCGATCATCTCCTTGACGATGCGGCGCACCACCTCCTCGTACGCCTCGTCGTCGACGTCGAAGCCGCCGCCGGCCAGCGTCGTCGGCACGTCGGGGATCCGGGTCAGCGCCTCGTCGAGAGGCAGCCGCTGCTGGCCGGTGACGGTCATCGCCACCAGCGGCGTCCCGTCGTCGGCGCAGGCGAAGCCGCGCTCGGCCAGCTGCCGGTAGGGGACGACGACGAGGACCTCGTGATGTGCGCCGGGGTCCGGGACCGGCGGCAGGGGGATGTCGGCCAGGGTCGCGGGCAGGGAGACCTCGCCCGTCAGGACCTCGACGGCGCCGGGGTCGGTCCCGGGCCGGTACAGCAGGGCGTACGGCCGTGACGGTGTGTTCAGCACCTGGTCGAGCAGATCGGCACGTGTCATGCGAACAGCCCCTTGACCGTGGTGACTCGGGCGCAGCGCCCGGCGGCGTAGGCGAGTGCCTGGTGGTGGTGGTCCGCCGAGAAGTCGGCGGTGGCGTCGGCGACGAGGAACGGCCGGATGTCGTGGGTGAAGGCGTCGACGGCGGTGGCCAGCACGCCGACGTGGGCGTAGACCCCGCACAGGACGAGCTGGTCGCGGCCGGTGGCGCGCATCCGCTGCAGCAGGTCGGTCCTGAAGAAGGCGCTGTAGCGCCACTTGGTGAGCAGCCAGTCGTGTTCCGCCGGGGCGAGCGCGTCGACGACCTGGCGGTCCTCGGGTGCGGGACGCATGCCCGGACCCCAGAAGTCCTTGAGCAGACCGCGCTCCTCGTCGGTCATGCCGCCCGGCTGGGCGGTGTAGGCGACCGGCATGCCGAGCCGGACGCACTGCTCGCGCAGCCGCGCCGCGTTGCGGACCAGGGCGTTGCGCAGGTCTTCGGGGAACGGCTTGAGGAAGTACCGCTGCATGTCGTGGACCAGAAGGACCGACCGGTCGGGTTCGGCCTTCCAGGACACGACGGCCGACGGCAGGTCACCCTCGGAGGGAAGCGGGTACGCGGAGATGGAAGGTATACCGGTCATGGCTCCTGTTCCTGCTCGGCAGGTGGCTCAGGCGGTCCAGGACGAGATCACGGAGACGGCCTGCCACGGAGTGAGGCGGGGATCGCAGAACGAGGTGTAGCGCTCACCCACGAAGTCCAGGTCGGCCCGGGTGGTGGCGCATTCGGTGACGTCGTCCGGTGTGGTCTCCAGGTGCAGCCCGCCGGGGACGCCGCCGGCGCCGCGCACGGCCGCCACGAACCGCGAGACCTCCAGGGCGACGGTCTCCACGAGGCGCGCCTTGTGGCCGCCGGGCGCCGTCACGGTGTTGCCGTGCATGGGGTCGGTGAGCCAGATGACGGGGTGGCCCGCATCGTGCACGGCCTCGACGAGGCGCGGAAGCCGTTCGGTGACGCGGTCGGCCCCCATCCGTGCGATGAGGGTGAGTTTGCCGGGGTCCCGCCACGGGTCGAGCCGCTCGCACAGCGCCAGCAGCTCGTCCGGCTCCATGGTGGGACCGACCTTGCACGCCACCGGATTGCTCACCTGGGAGAGCAGGGCGACGTGGGCGCCGTCGACCTGGCGGGTGCGCTCACCGATCCACGGCCAGTGGGTCGAGCCCAGGAACAGCCGCCCCTGCTCGTCGATGCGGAGCATGGGGATCTCGTAGTCGAGGAGCAGCGCCTCGTGGCTCGTCCAGACCAGGGGTTCCACGACGTCGCGTCCCGCGGCGCGTTCGCTCCAGCCCAGATGACCGACGATGTCGTTGGCGGCCATGTATCCCGTGAGGATGCGCAGGGGGTCGGCGCGGCGGCTCTCGCGGTCCGGTTCCGGACCGTTGACCATGTGGCCCCGGAAGGAAGGCAGGGTGGCGCCGTCGACGACCTCGGTGTCCTTCGAGCGGGGCTTGGCGAACTGTCCCGCGATGCGCCCCGCGCGCAGCACGGGCCTGCCGGTGACCAGACCGAGGGCTCCGGCGAGCAGGTCGAGCACCGCGGCCTTGCGTGCCACGTGGTGGGGGGTGCACTCCCGCGGGTCCTCGGCGCAGTCGCCCGCCTGCACCACCATGGCGTCGCCGAGCGCCACCTTGCCGAGCAGGGTCCGCATCGTGGCCACGTCGTCGGGCCGTACGAGGGTGGGGCGTGCGGCCAGTGCCTGGCTCACCCTGCTCAGCTGGGAGAGGTCGCTCCATTCGGGCTGCTGCATCGCCTCCCGGAGACGAATGTCCCGTACGACGTCTCTCACGACATCTTTCATGACGTACTCCGATCCGCAGACGACGTCGTGCCGTTCAGGTGGCGGGCCTTTCAGGTGGGGATTCCCTTGCGCTTGATCTCCGGGACGGGAATGCCGAGCGCCCGCAGCTGCTCGAAGGGGTTCATGAATTCGCGCTGTCGCTTGATCTTCCCGTTCTCGAACTCGAACGAGTGCAGGAAGTGGTTCTCGTAGTAGCCCTCGGGGTAGTCGCCGAAGCGGATCTTCCCGTGGCCGTCGCACTCCACCCAGAACCGGTCGGGGTCCTGGGTCTCGAAGATCGTGATGTTGTACCACTCCCAGTCGGGGAAACACTCCAGTGACCAGACGGCGTGGTCGGCAAGACGGTCCTTGCCCTTGATCACGATGGGGGCGCCGGTGTCGGTGGTCCACAGACCGCCGCTGCCGTCCTCGGTGAACAGCTCGTGCCGCCGCAGCCGGTCCTGACCCTTGGTGTTCATGTACTGCTCGACGACGGCGCGGTTGCTGCGGCGCAGTTCCGCGTGGTCGGTGAATCCCTGGGGGACGGCGCTTTCGGACACAACGGCTCCTCTGTGTTCTCGAGTGACTGAACGCATGACGAAAGCGGCCCCGGTGACGGGACCGCTTGACGGTGAAGTGAACGGACCTCGGCGCATTCACCGGATGCGCGGCCGGCCGCCGGTCGCGGCCGGCCGAGGCGAGGCCGGGGGACGCCGTGCTAGCCGGCGTCGACGGCTGTCAGCATGGCCTCCACCCGGGTGTGCCACTGGTAGTACGACTGGATCTTGTGCGACTCGCCCTCGGGGGTCACCGAGACGCCGTAGACGTACTGCTCGCCGGCGGGGTACGGGGCGTTCTTCACGAGCTTCTCGATGCCCGGGCCGATCTCCAGGGGAAGCCCCAGCGGGTCCTTCGTCTTCACGGAGAAGGTGATCCGCTCGATGGCCGAGGATTCCCAGCTCAGAGTGGTGTACATGCAGAAGGCCTGCTCGCAGAAGCGCAGCAGCCCCTCGCTCGGTTCGGGCAGCCCCGCCTCGCTCAGCAACGCCCGGAGCGCCTCCGGCCGGAAGAACTCGGGCGAGGACGGGTTGAAGTACAGGTTCACCGTCCGCTTCGGGTAGTCGATGCCGACCGTGTTCACGATGTCGGCCACGCCGTACCGCTCGAAGAAGGCGAGGTTGTCGGCGACGCTCCGCGGCATCGACGCCAGCTCGGCGAGCTCGGCCGCCGGCTGCGGTGTCGGCACGGGGAAGAAGGTCCAGGTCTTCTTGAAGCCGCCGACGACGCCGAAGTCGAAACCGTAACCGCCGACCGGGAAGGCCCGGTGGATCTCCGCCGACAGTCGGTCGACGGCATGACCCGTCCGCGTGGCCAAGCCGTTGGACAGCGCGACCGCGTAGGGGTCGAGGTCCTTGGGAAGCATCGTCCAGCGGCAGTCGAGGTCTCCCGCCCCCCGGGGACCGGTCTGGGTCCGGAAGGAGATGACGGCGGGCGCCATCACATGCTCGTACGCCGTCAGGATGGGCCAGACCTTGTCGTGCGAGAGGGGGACGCCCATCATCCGGGACGTCTCCTCGGTGACCGAGTAGAACTCCGATGTCCGAGCTTCTGGCATGCTTCCTCCACGGATCAGTCGCGGTGTCCGACGGGGTGAGGACAGGACAGCTGCCTCGTGCACCTCTGGTGCGGGCGTGCCCGGTTCGGGCGCCGTGAAGGCGGCCAGGACACCGAGCAGCACGGCACGGATGCCGGAAAGCGGGAGTGAGAGAATCTGCCGACTCGCTGCCGCCCGGGAGTTTTCGGGCAGGGAGGGCGTGCAGAAAGCGTGACACAGGCGGCGCCTCCGCACCAAGGGGCTCCCGGAGTGACCTGGATCACGCAACCGACGGTCCTGGCGCCGGTCCGCTGACGGTGTGCCGGACCGGTGCGACGACCGGGGCGCCCGCCTCGCGTGTGCAGCTGCCGGGCCCCGTGCCCGCCACCTGTGCGGTGGCCCCGCCGAAGACCCTAGGGCGTACCGCTCATGCGGTTCCAAGACCTTTTCCGTCATGTGATGATGCCTCCGAAGGCATCACCGGAGGTGAGCGGTGGATCTCCTGCAGTTGCGCTACTTCCAGGCCGTCGCCCGGTACGAGCACATCAGCCGCGCCGCGGAGGAGCTGCACGTCGCCCAGCCCGCGCTCAGCCGCACCATCGCCCGTCTGGAGGCCGACCTCGGCACCCCGCTCTTCGACCGGCGGGGCCGCCGTGTCCGGCTGAACCAGTACGGCGCGGTGTTCCTGCGCCACGTCGACCGCGCCCTGCGCGAACTCGACGACGGCCGCAGAGCGCTGCGCGACGCCCGTGACACGGGGCTCGGCCGGGTCTGCGTCGCCTCCGAGACCCTTCTGACGATCACCCCTGTCCTCGGCAGTTTCCGCGCCGCCCACCCCCGGGCCGACGTGCGGCTCTTCCAGTCGAACGCACGCGAGATGAGCCGCCAGCTGCGCGCCGGCGAGGTCGACTTCTGCGTCGCCTCGCAGCCACTGACCGGCACGGCCCTGGAGTGCGTGGAGCTCGCCCGGGAGGAGGTGCTGCTCGCGGTACCGCGCGGACACTGGCTCGACGGCCGGGAGAGCGTGACGATCCCCGAGATCGCCGACGAGCCCTTCGTCACCACCCGGCCCGGCCACTGGCAGCGCGCCCTCCTCGACCGGCTGTTCGCGGCCGAAGGGCTCACCCCCCGGCTGTCCTGCGAGGGTGACGAACCGGCCGCCAGCCAGGACATGATCAGCGTCGGGCTCGGCATCGGCCTCATCCCCGCGATGTCCCGCCAGGCCGGTACGGAGACGAGCGTCCCGGTCGCCTGGGTCCACCTGGACGCGCCCGACTGCCACCGGGTGCTCACGCTCGTGCAGGGCCGCGACGCGTACCTGTCCGAAGCAGCCCTGAAATTCAGGGAGTTCATCATCGGCAGGCCCTTCATGGCACACCGTCCGCCCGGCCCGCGCCCCGAGCGCGCCCTTCCTCCCGCCTAGAGCCGTCCCGGCCGGAGCGGCCCTGGTGCGGCGGCGACCCGGTCTGGTACGTTCCCACCGGCTGCCGTACCCACCTGCCGCTGGACGTCGCGTGTCCGAACGGTCGTGGTGCCAGGGCACGTCGGCGGGGGTGTCGCGTCCCCGGCCGGCCGGGGCGGCGCATCCCACGTCTCCTGATCACTCGACCGGTTTCCGTGCCGTGGCGTGTCTCCGGCACACGGCCGATCGCCCTCGAGGAGTTCCGTCATACCCGAGATCACGTACGTGGCCGTCGATGGGACCGAACGCGAGATCGACGTCCCCGTCGGTACGAGCGTCATGCGCGGCGCCGTCCTCGACGACGTCGTGGGCATCGTCGCCGGGTGCGGCGGCACCACGCAGTGCGCCACCTGCCACGTCCATGCCGACGATGCCCGGCTCGGCGCACCGGCGCCCGCCGAGCCGGCCGAGGACGGCATGCTCGACCTCACCGCCCGCCCGCGCCGGCCCGCCGGTGCGGGCCGGGGCGCCACGCTCACCGGCCGGCCGCCGCGCGCGACGCGTTCGCCCGGTCGGTCCTCTCCCGGGTGAACTCGGGCAGCTCACGGCCGAAGTGGCCGTACGCGGCGGTCCGGGCGTGGATCGGGCGGAGCAGGTCGAGACCGCGGGTGATCGCGGCCGGGCGCAGGTCGAACCCCTCGGTGACGGCCGCCTGGACGCGGTTCACCGGCACCGGGACGGTGCCGGACGTCTCCGCTGACAGCCCGACCGGCTCGGCCTTGCCGATCGCGTACGCCACCCGCGCCTCGCAGCGCGCGGCCGGGCCCGCGTCACCCGTCGGACCCCACCGCCACAGCGGCAGGACAAGGACGGATCAGGCGACGCCGCTCGCGACCAGGCGGTTGAGCGCCGTCAGGACGTGCACGTCGGCCAGTACGGGAAAGTCGAAGGGCAGGGGACGCGGGCCCGCCTGGTCGGGGATCGAGGTGAATCCGCCGTCGGGGTGCTGCTGGTCCTCCAGGTAGGCGAGGGGCTTGGCCAGGTCGACCCCCGGGGCGTGGCGGGCGAGCGCGCACAGGGCCTGTGCGGTGGACAGCACATCGCTGTCCTTCCCCGGGCCGTGTCCCCACCCGCCGTCGCTCGCCTGGGCCTGCTGGAGGAAGGCCACGGCCCTGGCCGTGCACGCGTCGGCGCGCCGGCGCAGAACCTCTTCCGACGCGGGGACGCGGGACAGGGCGTCCAGGACGCGCAGGGTGACGCTCGAGACGCTCAGCGACCAGCCCGGTTCAAAACTCCCGTCCTCGTGCTGGGCGCCGATGAGTATCTCGGCCGCGGGGCCGAGCAGGTCCGCGTGGCGGCTCCAGGGCAGGGCGATGACGGCTCCCGCCGTCATGTCGAGGTCCCAGGGGTGGCCCCGCAGATAGGTGGGAAAGCCGCCCTCCTCGTTCGCCCGGGCGCGCAGATACGCCTCGCCTCCCTCGATGCCGTGCCGGAACCGCGTCTCGTCGAGTGTCCGCAGGAACTCCACGCACCGGGCGGTGTCGTCGACGTCGGTCTGGGTCGTGGTCTCGTTGTAGCCCCAGCCGCCGTCGGCGTGCTGGCGGGAGGCGATGTACTCCCCCATCCGCGACACGAGCTGCGCGTGTCCCGGCACGGGGGCGAGGGCCACTCCGGCGAGGGCGGTCACGAAGACCTCCTGCCCGTCGACGAACGGCACGCCACCGTCCCGGCCGCGCAGCCGGACCAGCGCCTCGATCCCCTCGCGCATCAGTTCGCAGCCGGGCCGGAAGGTGTGCAGTGCGTGCAGTGCCACCAGGTGGGCCAGCGCGTTTCCCTCCCACACCCGCCCCGCGGGGAAGGCGGCCAGCCGGCGCACCAGCAGATCCCGGTACTCGAGCACGTCCCGCTGGTGCGTGGCGTTTCCGGGCTGTCCCGCTCCCTCGTCGTCGTGCGCGTGGAGGATGGTGGCCGCGCACAGGGTCAGCTCCGTCCACACCGCCTGCGGCCGCGGGCCGATGCTGCCCGGATCGGGGCGCGCGCCGTCCGGCAGCAGGCCGCACAGGCTCAGAATGGTCTCCAGCAGGAGCCGCTTGCGCGCACCGGTGCCGTGCCGGGACCTCCCGAGGTCCAGCACGTCGGCGGTGTCGCAGGGCCGGCCGAGCAGCGCGTCGGCGACCACCCGTTCCAGGGCGCCGTTGGGCCGGGCCCGCTGGAGGTAGTCCTGCAGTTCCTTCTGCGCACGGGGCAGCGCGCGCTCCTTGCGCAGCAGAAGCAGCAGCAGCGCGGACTCGATGATCCGGCCCGCGCACCGGTCCTTGACGGCGCCCTCGCCGTCCACCTGCACGGCCAGGTGGCGCGCCACACGGTCGCGTACCGCCGCGGCTCCGGACCGCTGCCCGTCACCGCTCGCTGCCGGCGGCTGCAGGGCGGGGCCGCCCACGGAGCCAACCAGACGATCACTCATGCTCAGTTTCCTTTCGGACGTCCGAACGCAACACACGGCTGCCCGTGCGGCAGCCCGTGCCGGGGTTGCCGGGCGCGGAGGGGGAGGGCGGTTCGTTCCAGGGGCGGGCGCACACAGCAGGCCCGTCCCCGCCCGCGTCGCCCGGTCCCGGACGGACCTCGCGCGCGTCGGGGAGAAAAAAGAACGCCGAGCACGGTGGGAGGAGAACCTCGACCACCGCTCGGCGGAATCCGGGCAGGGGGAATGTGCCGACAGTGTGACACGGCCGACGTCACCGGGCCAAGGGGTGTCCGAAAGCCGACGCGGCACACGCCGACGGACGCCGGCTCACAAACCGGGTGGCCACGTCGTCAGTCAAGTGTGCTGGAAGCTCAGTAGTTCAGAAGAGAAATGGGGATCTCGATGCACGACACCTCTTCCGAGGGTGCGCCCTCCCACGCCGGGGCGGGCACGGCGGTCATGACGGACCGGACGGTGGACGGTCGTGGAACGGTTGTCCTGCTGCGGGTCGTGGCGGCCCTCGCCCTGCTCCAGACCCTGGTGCAGGGTCTGCTGGCCGGGATGCTGATGAACGGCGACGTCGACTCGATCGACCCGCACGGGCACAACGCCTACGCCTTCGAGTTCCTGGTGTTCCTCCAGGTCGTGGCCGCCTTCCTGCTGTGGCGCCGCAACCGCTGGCTGACCTGGCCGCTGAAGGCGACCATAGGCATCCTGGTGGCCACCTTCGCCCAGACCGGACTGGGTCTGAACGGCTCGCTCGCCGCCCACGTCACCCTCGGTGTGGCGCTGTGCGCGATGGAGACGGCGCTCGTCCTGCGCGCGTTCACGCTCCGCGTGGCGGCCCCGTCCCCGTCCGCCTGAGCCTGCCGGCGCGCGGGCGCCGCCGGCGTTCGCGGTCACGGCGGGGCGCCGCCGTGACCGCCCGGCGCCGTTCGGGAAACGACGGGTACGCACGACCTCACAGCCGGCCGCGCCGTCTCGTCATGACCAGTGACAGAAGTGATCCGAGGAGACCCCGACACCATGAGCTCCCCGCAGGAAGACGACCAGCTCGATCCGGACCTGGACGCGGTCATGAACGAGCGGCGCCAGCTGATCAATCTGGCCTACCGGCTGCTGGGATCGCTGGCCGACGCGGAGGACGTCGTGCAGGACACGTACGTCCGCTGGTACGCCATGACGCCCGCGCAGCGGGAGGCCATCGTGTCCCCGGGGGCCTGGCTGAACAAGGTCGCCAGCCGCATCTGCCTGGACCTGCTCGGCTCGGCGCGGGTGCGCCGCGAGAGCTACGTGGGCGAGTGGATCCCCGAACCCGTGCCCGATCGCACGGAGTGGGCCACCGTCCGGCCGGCGGACACCGCCACCGATCCCGCCGACCGGATCACTCTCGACGAGTCGGTCAGCATGGCCTTCCTCGTCGTCCTGGAATCACTCACCCCGGCCGAGCGCGTCGCGTTCGTGCTGCACGACGTCTTCCGCTATCCCTTCAACGACATCGCCGACATCGTCGGCCGGACACCGGCGGCCTGCCGTCAGCTGGCCACGTCGGCGCGCCGCCGCATCCGCGACGCACAGACCCCGACCCGGCCCGCCAACCGGCAGACCGATGTCGTGCGGAACTTCAAGCAGGCCTGGGAGTCCATGGACATCGACGCCCTCGTCGGTTTCCTCGACCCCAACGCCGTGTCGGTCGCCGACACCGGCGGACTCGTCGAGGCCGGGGCCCGCTCCCTGGAGGGCGCCCGGCAGATCGCGAGCGGTCTCGTGGCCCTCCTCCAGAGGATGCCCGACCTGACCATCCTGGAGCGCATGGTCAACGGTCGGCCGGGGCTCGTGATCCAGCAGGACGGCGTCATCGTGAGCGTGATGGCGCTGGAGGCGACCGACGACCGGGTCACCCACCTGTGGGTCATGCGCAACCCCGAGAAGCTGCGCCGGTGGAGGACGGAGCCGCAGGGCTGACCCGGGCGGCCCGCCTCACATCACGGGGGGCTG
This sequence comes from Streptomyces sp. 12E, assembly GCF_055633275.1. Classification (NCBI taxonomy): domain Bacteria; kingdom Bacillati; phylum Actinomycetota; class Actinomycetes; order Kitasatosporales; family Streptomycetaceae; genus Streptomyces; species Streptomyces sp. 12E. The sequence continues at coordinate 210,607 of NZ_JBVNCJ010000003.1, forward strand.
CGTCGTCGTACCGGTGGGGGCCGGGTCCGTCCCGCTCCCCCGGGGACGGCCCGGTCCGGGTCTCCCGGTGTCCGCCCGGCTCTCAGCGGGCCACGGCCGCCTCGGCCACCGACGCGTGCGGTGAGGGGTCCAGGAACCGCACGGTCTCGAATCCCGCCTCCGTGAGCAGTCCCTCGTACTCCGCGCGGGTGCGGTTCCTTCCGTTGAGGACGGTCATCATCAGCATGTCGACCGTCTTGCCGAAGTGCGGCTCGTTGCCCGCCGGGATCATGGGGTTGGCGACCAGCAGCCGCGCGTGCGCGGGCATGGCGGCGCGGCAGGTGCGCAGGATGCTCACGCACTGCTCGTCCGTCCAGCTGGCCAGTACGTGCTTGAGGACGTAGACGTCGGCGCCGGACGGCACGGAGACGAAGAAGTCCCCGGCCTCGGCCTTCCAGCGGCCGGCCAGGTCCGGGGTGTCGAGGACGTGCCCGGCCACCACGTTCTCCAGGTCGAACAGGACGCCCGTCATGTGCGGGTTGCGCCGCAGGACGGAGCGCAGCAGGCCGCCGCGTCCGCCGCCCACGTCGACGATGCTCTTGGCCCGTGAGAAGTCGATGGCCTCGGCGATGTCGTTGCTGAGCGCCTCGGAGGCCGCCGCCATGCTCGCGTTGAAGGCGGCGCCGAAGTCCTGGTGGGTGGCGACGTAGTCGTAGAAGGGGGTGCCGTACTGCGTCTCGAAAGCGGTCGTGCCGGTGCGCACCGCTTCGTGCAGACGGCCCGCCGGCTCCCAGAAGGGGGCCTCGCTGTACACCAGGACGGTGTCGCGCATCGACCCCTTCGCGTCGGTGCGCAGCGGCTGTGCGAGCGGGGTGAGGTGGAACCGGCCCGCCTCGTCCTCGCGGAAGACTCCCTTGGTGGCCAGGAACCTCAGGAGCCGGTACAGGTGCGGCGCGTGGGCCCCCGTCGCCTCGGCCAGCTCCCCGGCCGTGCGGGGGCCGTCCACCAGGTGATCGGCGATACCGAAACGTGCGGCGCTGTGCAGAGCCGTCGAGTACAGGTAACCCAGGGCGAGGTCGAGCAGGTCGCCCGGTTCCCGCCCGGTGCCGGAATCCGACGGAACCGCTTCGCCCGCGCGGTGAGCGACTGACATCGATCAACTCCCTCTCTCATGCGGCCGGAGGCCGAGGGTGGGTGGTGGGTGCACGAGACCCTGTACGGACCTTCACCCTCTGTCCGGCCGTTCGAGTTCCGCTCGAGCGCCGCACGAGGACGGGACGGCCCGGACGTCAGTTCGCCGGTTTGACGCGGGCCTGCGTTTCGGAGGTCATCCGGTAGTAGGACGCGAGCTTGTAGTACTCCTCGGTGGAGGACAGCGCGCCGGCGTAGACGAGCACCCGGTCGCCTTCGTAGGCGTGCGGCACGCTCCTGGCGAATTTCTCGAGCACCGGCTCGGCGCGGGAGGGGAGTTCCGCCGGGTTCGTGGTCCTCACGGAGAAGCTGATCCGCTCGACCCTCGAGGAATCCCAGCCGAAGGTGGGGTACACCGCCGACGAGGTCCCGATGAAGTCGAGCAGCCGCCCGCTCGGCTCCGGCAGCCCGAACGCGCGGACCATCGACAGCACGGCCCCACGTTCGACCTGTTCGGCGCCGAGTCCGTTGAAGTACACGTTCCACGTCCTGTGCGCGTAGTCGATCGCGATGGCCGACACCTTGCCGTCCAGGCCGTACTCGACGAACGTGCTCATGTGCTCCCGCAGGCCGACCGGCATGGACGGGACGTCGGCGAGCCCGGCGAGTTCCCGGAAGCCGCCCAGCGGGAAGACGATGTACGCCTTGTTGAAGCCGCGTGAGATGCCGTAGTCGACGCCGTAGGCGGAGACGGGGAACCGCTTCCGGAGGTCCGGGAAGAGAGCGCGTATCGGATGGCTCGTCTCTTCGACGAGGCCGTGCGCCAGGGCGATGTCGTAGGGATTCCCGGCACTCGGCGGCATCGTGAAGTCGAAGGAGACGTCCTTGATGTGTCCTCCGCTGGTCACGATGTTGAAGACGACGGTGGAGTCGATCACTTCCCGAAAGGCGGTGAGGACCGGCCAGGCCTTGTCGCGCGAGCAGGTCACCCCCACGAGTCCGGCCGCTTCCTTCATGGTCGAATACAAAGATTCGATGTCGTTCTCTCCGGACACCGCGCCTCCATGTGTCGCGTTCCCCGCCCCCGTGCTCGACGAGGCGATGGCTCCCCTTGATGACGACGGACTCCCGGCGGCGCACCATCGGTTCCGGTGTCCACGGCGGCGAGTTCAGGCCGTTCGAGCCGCATCATGTGCGCCGCGACTCGAGTCGGGTTGGAGAAGCACTGGTGGCCGGGGTGAGTGACTTACGTCACTTTATGGGGATCTTGGCGTGCGGGTTCGTCCCATGTCACGCTTACCGCACCTCTCCCCTGCCCGAAATCCCTTGTGGCACGGTGAGTTGACTGCCGCATCCGTCGGCTCATTCAGGACCGCGTCCGCGTTCGGCGCACCGGTCCGGCTCGCGACACGCTGCGCGCACGGCCGCAGGTTCCCTCCTCGTCCGCTGCCCTCGCACGCGCCGCCCTCCCCTCCGCTCCACCTCTCGGTGTTCACCGCGAGAGATCGCAGGCGCCCTTCTCTGGGCGGTATTCAGCGCGGAAAGGAAGCATATCGGATGACTGGTCTCATCGTCCCGCCCGGCCAGGGGCGAAAACTGATCACGAAGGCCCAGGAAGTGACGTTCAAGGCCACCAAGGAGCAAGGCTCCGTCATATCGGTGTTCGAGGTGGTCGTACCGCCCGGTTTCGATGTCGGAGCACACGTCCACAAGGATTCCCAGGAGTTCTTCTACGTCCTGGAAGGGGAATTGCAGATCCTCGCGTTCGAGCCCACCCGGCGGACCGAGAATTCCTGGCACGACTGGCAGTCCCCCGACGGGGACAAGGCGGTCAGGGCGACCGAGGGCGCCTTCATGTTCGTTCCCCCGGGCACCCCGCACGCCTTCCGGAACGCGTCGGACGAACCGGCCCGCATGCTGTTCCAGTGCTATCCGTCGCCGTACCACGAGTTCTACTTCGAGGAGATCGCGGAGATCTGGGCGTCCGGCGGTCCGGTGGATCCCGAGGCCGTCGAGCGGATGCGCCGTCGGTACGACGTCAGCCAGATCACGCCGCTCCGCTACGAGCCCCCCACCCTGACTTCTTCCCGGCCGACGACAGAGCATGGAGTGTGACGGAGATGGCCACCATGGACGGAATTCCCCTGGTGCACGCGAGCCTGGGCGAGCAGGAGCTGGCGGCCGTCGCCGAGGTGTTCGCCTCGGGCTGGCCGGCCGGCCAGGGCCCCCGGGGCAAGGCGCTGGAGGCCCAGCTCGCCGGGCGCTTCGGCGTGGACGGCGTCGTCGCGCTGAGCAACTGCGGCGTCGCGCTCCACCTCGCGCTGCTGGCGCTGGGTGTCGAGCCGGGCGACGAGGTGATCGTCGCCGACTACTCGTTCCCCGCTCCGGCCCATGCGGTGCGGTACCTCGACGCGACACCGGTCTTCGCCGATGTCCGCGCCGACACCGGCACGGTGGATCCGCAGGCGGTGGCGGATCTCATCACCCCGCGGACGGTGGGCGTCATCGCGGTGGACACGGTCGGCCTGCCCGCCGACTACACGGAACTGAACGCCCTGGCCGAGCGCCACGGCCTGTTCGTCATCGAGGACGCCGCCTGCGCGGTCGGCGCGACCTACCAGGGGCGGCCGGCGGGCGCGCTGGCCCCGGTGGCCTGCCTGTCCTTCCACGGGCGCAAGGGCGCCACGAGCGGTGAGGGCGGAGCGCTGCTGACCTCCGACCCGGCGATCGCGGAGCACGTCCGTCTGCGGTCGGCCTTCGGCATCACCAGCATCTTCGACCAGGCACAGGTCGTGGGCCTGCCGATCCCGACGTTCACCGAGATCGGCTACAACTACAAGCTGTCCGACATCGCCGCCGCGATCCTGCAGGTGCAGCTGAACCGGCTCGACGAGCTCCTGGAGCGGCGTGACGCCGTCGCCGCGCGCTACGCCGAGCTCCTCGGCGACGAGGAACTGCTGACGCTTCCCCGGGTGCCCGCGGACCGCACCCACACCTGGCAGTCGTACCTGGTGACGCTGGACCGGAGCGTGGACCGCACGGCGGTCGCCGCCGAGCTGCGCGGCCGCGGCATCGGCTGCGGGCACGGGACCTGGGCCTCGCATCTGCAGCCCGCGTTCGAGTCGAAGCAGGCGTGCCCGGTGTCGGCGGACCTCTTCGAACGCCAGCTCGCCATCCCCATGCACGCCGAGCTCGGCACGGACCAGGTCGAACGCGTCGCGGACGCCCTGCGCGGCGCGATCCGCGCCCACACCGCCCGGCCGATGTGACGGACGCCGGCCCGGACGGTCCGGGCCGGTCCCGCGTTCCCGCGCGGCGGTGCGTCGGGCGGTCCGGGAGTCACCTCACGGGGTGCGTCCCCGGCTCGTCCCGCACGCACCGCCCCTTCGCGTCCGTGTGCCGCAGGCCCGGTGAGGGCCTGCGGCACACCGGAAGGACGGCTCGGGCCGGTTACGCGGTCTTCGTGGCGGAGATGACGGCCTGGACGGGGATGACGTCCGGCGGGATCTCGGAGGCGTCCTTGGTGACCGCCTTCGTCACCTTGAACCCGCTCTCCTCCAGCCACTGCTGATACACCGACAGCTTCTGCGGACCGCCCTGCCCCATCGTGCACCCGATGAAGAAGGCCGGGAAGAAGTCCACGTTGTAGTTGTCGGCGTCCCTGATGTCCTCCGGGTACACCGGCACCAGGACATGCACCTGCCCACCCGGCTCCAGCGACTTGTGCACACCCGCCAGGATCCTCAGCACGTCGTCCCGGTCGAACATGTCCAGGAAGTGCTTGACCAGAACGGTGTCGAACCCCTCGGGAACCCCGTCGAAGACGTTCCCCCCGATGAACGACAGGTGCTCCTGCAACCCCTCCGCCCGGAAGTTCGCCAGAGCCTCCTCCCGCTTCTCCGGCAGATCGAACGTCGTCACCGACAGCCCCGCGGACTCCTTGTACCGGTAGGCGTGAATCGCCCCCAGCCCGGTGTTGCCCGCCAGATCCAGCACCCGCGCACCGGCCGGGATGTCCACCTGAGCGAAGAACCACGGATCGATGTTCGCCGTCACCGTGTTCATCAGCCCCAGCCAGGCATCCTTGAGATCCTGATGCTCGGCCACCGCGTCGTACAACGTCCCCTCGGCCCCGTACAGCTCCCGCAGACCCACCACCGAACCGCTGCGCGCGCTCTGCGTCAGGTAGAACAACTGCCGCAACGCCGTCACCTTGATCAGGTTCATGTACCGCAGCGCCCGCTGGAGATCCTTCTCCTCGACGCCTCCGAGCGCGTCCAGACGATACCCCCCGCGCTCCTCGTCGAACGCGACGAACCCCTCCTTCACCAGCAAGAACAGCAACTGCTCCACCGCGTCCGGCTTCACCCCCGCCGCCTCACCCAGCTCCACCGCACCCAGCCCCGGACTCTCCCGCAGCCGGTCGATGATGCCGAGCTCGAAACACGACAGCAGACTCATGAACCGCGACGGACCCACCATGTACTCACGAAAACGCGCGAGCGTCGCCTCTGGCGTCACCACAAGAACCCCTCTTCCGAAAAGATGAACCCCACCGCCACAGCGGCAGGACATGGACAACTCACGCCCGCTCTTCCAGCCGCTGCTCGAACCGGCGGGCCAGCTCCAGCCGCTGCACCTTCAGCGTGGCGGTCCGGGGCAGTTCGGCCCGCGGGATGTGGACGGGGTCGGCGAGCTGGGGGAAGTCGGCCGCTGCGGCGCGCCAGCGGTCCGGGTCCACCGGCTTGTCGTCGACGGTGCAGATCACCGGCACCGGCTCGGAGTCCGGCCCCTGCACCACCACCAGCTCGGTCAGCTCGTCCAGCCGGCCGAGCACCACGTCCTCGATCTCCAGCGAACTGCGCACCCCCGGGATCATGTCGACCTCCCGGTCGAGCATGTGCAGGCAGCCGAACCGCGTCCGGTACCCCACGTCCCCGGTCCGCCACCACTCGCCCTCGCGCTGGGCGTCGTAGCGCTCCTGCTCACCGAAGTACGTCTTCGCCAGACCGTCCCACGCCACCTCGATGAAGCCCGGGTTCTTCTCCGAGGGCGGACTGCCGTTCCGGCTCACCACGCGGATCCGTGCGGCGCCCATGGGCATGGCCCAGCCGACGCAGCGCCCGTTCGCCTTGTGGGCGGAGCGGCGGAAGTAGGCGCGGCCGACGGCCGGACCGACCTCGCTCTGCCCGTAGATCTGGAAGAACAGCGCGCCGGGCCGGGTGGACGCCCCCAGCAGCTTGCTCATCGTCCCGGGGTGGATCGCGTCGAAGGTGCTGCTGAAGACCTTCACCGACGCGAACGGCATCCGCGGGTCGTCCGCGAGCCCCTCCCACTCCATCAGGGAGTTGGGCAGCGCCTCGATGAGGACCGGGCGGTGCTCGAGGAAGTGCTCGGCCACCTCGGCGGGGGCGGGCTCCCGCATGAGCAGGACCGGATGCGCCTTCAGCAGCGCGAGGGACATCGCCGCGACCATCCGCGAGTGCACGAAGGGCACGTGGATGGCGAAGGTCCCCTTCCCCCGCAGGAGGGAGAGCAGGCGCCACTGCGGTAGGAGACGCAGCCCCTGGGTGCGGGGGGTGTGCACCACGAGCTTGGGGATCCCGGTCGTGCCCGAGGTGTGGGTGATCACGGCTGCCTCGTCGATCGGCCGCACCACCGGCCTGACCCGCGGTGCGTCGGCGAGCCCGGCCAGCGACACCGTCCCGGGCCGGTCGCCCGCCGAGGTGATCACCCGCCGGGTGAGGTCCCGAAGCGGCAGCCCGTCCAGGAGGTCGAGCTTGGCGCCGTCGGTGAGCAGGGCCGGCCGGTCCAGCCGCCGGAGCAGGACGCCCACGGTCCGGGCGTCCAGGGCCGGCGACAGGTTCACGACGACCGCGCCGATGCGGGAGACCGCGGCGGCGAGCATCCAGTGGTCGGCGTTGGCCGTCTTGTAGATCACGACGCGCTCGTCGGACCGGACGCCGGCCGCCCGCAGCCGGGCCGCCAGGTCGTCGACGTACTCGGCGTACCGGGCCACCGTCAGGCGCCGGCCCGCCTCGGGGAAGGCGTCCAGATCGTGGTCCAGGGTGATCGGCGTCGACGGGTTCACGGCCGCGGCCATCTCCGGCAGCAGACCGAGATGAAGGCCGCGCTTCTGTATCGATGCGTAGGCTGTGGAGCCCTTCATGGGGACTGTCTCCTTAGGAGGCGCACTGCGGGATCGGGCGGACGTCGTGCGGGTCCGCTGAGCGCCCTCGCCTCTGGCCGGGCAGGGCGGCGAGCGCCGGTCAGGCGACGCCCTCGACGGTCGCCGGCGCGTCGGCACTCCAACGGCCCAGCGCCATCTCGGCGGTGATTCCGGGGCCGAAGCCCGCGATCAGACCCGTGGCCTCGGAGGCCGGGGTGTCCTCTTCGAACAGCCTGCGAGCCGCCTCCAGGACGACCGCGCTGGCGATGTTGCCGTACTCGCTCAGGGTCGACCAGCTGTGCCGGAACACGTCGCGGTCCACGTCGAGGAACTTGGCGAGGTCGTCCAGGATCCGCGGCCCGCCGGCGTGCACGATGTAGAAGTCGAGGTTGCCGGCGTCCCAGCTGTGGTCCTTGGCGAACTCCCGCAGCACCGGCGCCAGCGGCTCCATCGTCCCGGGCACCCTGCGGTCCAGCTGGAAGTGGAAGCCGGTGTCCCTGACGGCGTAGGAGATCCAGTCCTCGGTGTCCGGGATGAGGTACGAGGCGTTGCGCTCCAGGTCGATGCCGACGCCGCCCACGCCGCGCACCACGGCGGCCGCGACCGCGTCGCCGAACAGCCCGTCGGACAGCAGCGCACCGATGTTGTCGTCCTCGGGCTGGTAGCACAGGGAGCACAGCTCGCACGACACGATCAGGACGTTGCTCCCCGGGTGGGCCAGGCAGAAGTCGTGGGCCCGGTTGATCGCCGCGCCGCCCGCCGCGCAGCCCAGCTGGGCGATGGGTATCTGCCGGGTGTCGGACCGGAAGCCGAGCCGGTTGATCAGCCACGCGGTCAGCGACGGCATCAGGAACCCGGTGCACGACACGTAGATGATCGCGTCGACGTCACGGGCCGTCACGTCGGCGTTCCTCAAGGCCTGTTCGATGACCTCGGGCGTCCGCTTCTTGGACTCGAGCTCGTAGAGGCGGTTGCGTTCCGTCAGGCCCGGGTGGCGGAGCGTCTTGTCGATGGGCTGGACGATGTGCCGCTTCTTCACCCCCGTGTTCCGGATCAGGCGAAGCGCCAAAGGGAGCTGAGGCTTTCCGCCGTGCACTCGCTGAGCGAATTCCAGAGTCTCTTCCATCGTGATGACGTATTCCGGCACGCTCACCGCGGGCTTGCAGAGCCTGGCCATATCTGGGGTCCACTTTCTCTGGAGTCTGCCGTCTGTACGTGACGAGTCGTTCGCGTGCTTTCCGGTGCTGCCCTGAGGGGCGTCGTCGGGGGTCGGGAACCGCTGATCGGCGCAGTGGGCCGGTGGCGTGGCCGAGCGGGCCGGACGCCTCCCCGGACCCGGCCGGCCGGGTCCGGGCGTGCCAAGGGAACGCGCGGCGAACACGCGGCCGGAGACCGGGTGGAGTCAGGGGTTCTTCGCGGGCTCCCAAGAGCCGGTCACGGGACACGGAAAGGGGCCGGGGCGGCCACGCGCCCTCAGGTGAACGGCGCCTTCACCGCGCGGCGGGGAACAGGCCGCCGGTCGGTGCGCACCTGCCCGGCCGGGACGGCGGCGGTCCCTCGGCGAACGGACCGTCACGGAAAGGGATGTGGGCAGGGGAGGCGTGCCGACATAGTGACACGGCCGGTCTCACCGTGCCAAGGGCCACCGGAATGTGATGTGGTCCACGTCAACGCCGTCCCACCGGGTCGGCCGGTGACCGCGAGGACGCGGGAGGTCCGCAGCGCGGCGGCCCCGTGACCCACGCGGCGGCGCCCACGGGCGGCGGGCCGCCGGACCGTGCGACCGGACTCGACCGGCTCTGTAGTGGCCCCACCCATACTCGGCGCCGTACGGACCGCATGGACCCGTGGAGGAAAGAGTGTCCGAGACCAAGCTGGCAGACCTCTACTCGGCCATTGAGGAGTCGGCCCGGCTGCTCAATGTGCCGTACGCGCAGGACAAGGTGCGGTCGGTGCTGACCGCGTACGAGGAGGCGCTCGCGACCACACCGATCGCTTTCCGCATGGGGACCGGCCGGCGCTATTCGAGCGACGTCGACTGGCGCTTCCCGGTTCCCACGGACGGCGTCGACCCCTACACCACCGCACTGGCGCACGGTCTGCTCGAGAGCACGGACCACCCCATCGCCTCCCTGTTCCTGGAGGTCGCGGAGCGCTGCACGACCACCTTCTACGGCGTCGACTTCGGAGTCGCCAGCGGCCTCAAGAAGCTGTACCTGGCGTTCCCCGCCGACGACATGGAGCCGCTGTCCACGCTCCTCGACCTGCCGTCCATGCCGCGCAGCGTGGCCGACAACTACGACTTCTTCGTCCGGCACGGCATGGACGGCAAGCAGATGCCCATGTTCTCGATGGACTACCGGCACCGCACGGTGAACCTGTACTTCAACGCGCTCTCCCCCGAAACGCTCGAGCCGGACAGCGTCCGGTCGATCTTCCGCGACCTGGAGCTGCCGGAACCGAGCGAGCGGCTGCTCACGCTGAGCCGGCAGGCGTTCGGGTTCTACGCCACCCTGGGCTGGGACTCCCCGAAGATCGAGCGGTCCGCCTTCTCCATCCTGATCAAGGACCCGGCGGACCTTCCCGTGCCGATGGAACCGGAGATCGAGAAGTTCCTGGCCAGCATGCGGCGCCGGGCCGCCGACGACAAGTTCCTCTACTACGTCGCCATGTCGTCGACCGGCGAGGAGATCTACAAGTTCCAGTCGTACTACCAGTTCCAGCCGTGGCTGAACCCGATGCTGCAGTCCGACTCCGACGAGGGCCAGGGCAGCTGACCTCCCGTCCTCCCGCACCGAAGGGACAGCCATGACCATCACCCGACCCCGCCAGGGGGCCGCTCTGCCCACGGACGACATCGACGCCGCGCTCAGGCGGTTCCTGGCCGCCCGCCGGGCCGAGGCGGAGGCGATCAGCCCGGCCTACGCGGCCGCGGTCACCGAGCTGGAGAGCTATGTGCTGCGCGGGGGCAAGCGCGTACGGCCGGCCTTCGCCTGGCTCGGCTGGATCGGCGCCGGGGGCGACGAGGCCGGGGCCGAGGCCGAGGCGGTCCTGCGCGCCTGCGCCGCGCTGGAGATGTTCCACGCCTACGGCCTGATCCACGACGACGTCATCGACGCGTCACTGACCCGCCGTGGCGCTCCCGCCGCACACGTGATGTTCGCCGACCGCCACCGGTCCCGCTGCTGGAACGGCGACGCGGAGCAGTTCGGCACGGGTGCCGCGATCCTGGTCGGGGACCTGGCGCAGTGCTGGGCCGACGACATGGTCCGCACCTCCGGGCTGCCGGAGCAGGCACAGCGGCGGGTGGCCCAGGTGTGGTCGGAGCTGCGCACCGAGGTCTTGTGCGGTCAGCTGCTCGACCTGACCGCCGAGGCGGCGGGCGACGAGGACATCGAGACGGCGCTGCGCGTCAACCAGTACAAGACGGCCTCCTACACGGTGGAACGCCCGCTGCACATCGGCGCGGCGATAGCGGGCGCCGACGCCGGGCTCATCGCCGCCTACCGGGCGTTCGGCGTCGACATCGGCATCGCGTTCCAGCTGCGCGACGACCTGCTGGGCGTCTTCGGCGCCCCGGAGGAGACCGGCAAGCCGTCCGGCGACGACCTGATCCAGGGCAAGCGCACCGTGCTGTTCACCGCCGCCCTCAAGTTCGCCGACGAGCGGGACCCGGACGCGGCGAAGTTCCTCAGGACCAGGATCGGGACGCGGATCTCCGACGAGGAACTGCACACGATGCGCGCCATCATCACCGACGTCGGCGCGGTGGACCACGTCGAACGCGACATCACCGTCCGTACCGACCGGGCCGTCGCCACGCTGCGGGCGAGCGGCGCCACCGACGTCGCCAAGGACCGGCTGACCGCCATGGCCGTCAGCGCGACGCAGCGGACCTCCTGACGGGCGCGCACCGTCCGCACCCGCCCCGGCCTGCCCTTCGGCAGCCGTGAGCTCACAAAGCCGGCCGCTGGATCGTCGTATCTGTGCGGCCTCGAGTGAGTCCGGTGTACTGAAGAAGGAGAAGATCATGGCAACACGGAGCGCAGCCCCCGCCGCCGGGGCGGGCTCGGAGGTGACAGCGGACCCCAAGCGGTGGTGGGTCCTCGCCGTCGTCTGTTGCGCCTACCTCATGGTCGGTCTCGACCTGACCGTGATGAACCTCGCGCTTCCCGAGGCCCAGCAGGACCTCGGCTTCAGCGACGGCGACCGGCAGTGGATCGTGACCGCCTACGCCCTGCCGTACGGAAGCCTGCTGCTGTTCTGCGGACGCCTGTCCGACCTGATGGGCCGCAAGCGGGCCTTCCTCATCGGACTGACCGGATTCGCCGTCGCCTCCGCCGTGGGCGGTGCCGCGCCCAACTTCGAGACCCTGGTCACCGCCCGGGCCGCCCAGGGAGCCTTCGCCGCCCTGCTCTCCCCCGCCTGTCTGGCCCTGATGGCCGTCACCTTCACCGACCCCAAGGAGCGCGGCAAGGCCTTCGGCGCCATCGGCGGCGTCATCGCCGCCGGCGGTGGCCTGGGCCTGCTGCTGGGCGGTTTCCTCACCTCCGCCCTCGACTGGCGCTGGTGCATGTACGTCAACCTGGTCTTCGCGGTCGTCGCGCTCGCCGGCGGTCTGACCCTGATCGCCCGCCAGACCGCCTCGCGCAATCCGATGGACGTCCCCGGCGTCCTGCTGGCCTGCAGCGGCATGTTCTGCGTCGTCTACGGCTTCTCCAACGCCGAGGACGGCTGGGGCGAGCCGAGCACCTGGGGCCTGCTCGTCCTCGGCGGCCTCCTCCTGACCGGCTTCGCCGCCTGGCAGACCCGTGCCGCCCACCCGCTGCTGCCCCCTCGTGTCGTCCTCGACCGCAACCGCGGCGGCGCCTACCTCACCGTCCTGTTCGTCGGAGCGGGCTTCTTCGGGCTGCTGCTCTTCCTGATCTACTACATGCAGACGGTTCTGGGGTACTCCCCGCTCAAGTCGGGCACCGCCATCCTGCCCATGGTCCTGGCCACCCTCGTCACCACGGCCGTCTGCGGCGCCAAGCTCTTTCCCAAGGTGGGACCCCGTCCCATGATCCCCAGCGGCCTGCTGGTCACCGCGCTCGGGCTGGTCTGGCTCACCCAGATCGAGGTCGACTCCACCTACACCGCCAGCATCCTCGGCCCCATCATCGCCAACGGCGTGGGCATGGGTCTGGTCTACGCCGCCGCGCTCAACACCGGCACCTCCGGTGTCCGCCCCGAGGACTCCGGCATCGCCTCGGCCACCTTCAGCGCCGGACAGCAGATCGGCGGCGCCGTCGGCACCGCGCTGCTGAACACCATCGCCGCCACCGCCGTCACCGGCTGGCTCACGGACCACACCGACGGCAAGCCCACCCCCCTCCAGCTCCAGTCCGCCGCCGTGCACAGCTACACGACCGTGTTCTGGTGGTCCGCCGCCATCCTCGCCGGCGGTGCCGTCATCGCCGCCGTCCTCCTGCGCAGCGGCCCGCTGCCCACCCAGGAGCAGGCCGCCGAGGACCCCGCCGCCCGCTCGGAGGCACAGCCCGCCTGACCCGTGCCCTCACGCGCGAAGGACGGCCCCGGTGACCGGGGCCGTCCTTCGGCTTTCCGGGCGCGGAGACGGCCGCCTCCGCCTCCATCGCGACTCCAGCGCCGGTCCAGTCAGCCACGCCGATAATGTGACATGAGTAAACACAAGGACATCATCAAGCAGTACCTCGAAGGTGTTCACCGCGGTGACCACGAGCTGGTCCTGTCCCTGGTGACCGACGACGTCCTGCTGGAGAAGAAGGGTCAGCCCGGTTTCCGCGGCAAGGAAGTGCTCCGCGCCGCCATCGACAACAAGGACGGCATCGTCCACAAGGACGCCGGCTCGCTGCGCCCGACCCACAAGGTCGCGCGCATGATCGAGGAGGGCGACACCGTGGCCGTGGACGGCACCGTCGAGGTCCCCCTCCCGAACGGTGGTCGGCTGGAGCTCCTGTTCTCCGACTACTTCACCTTCAGCGGCGGCCTGATCAGCGGCGTGGAGAGCTACCTGATCACTCCCGCCCCGCCCCAGGGCTGACCCCCGCGCCCTCTTCGCGGTCCAGCCCCCGCACGATCGCGTGCACCCGACCGGGGCGGGCCCGTCCGGAGCCGGGTGGTGCCGGATGCGACCTGCCCCACCTCCCCGCAGCGCACCGCCGATGCGCACGGCGCCGGTCCGCGGCTGCGGGCCGCGCGTGCGCCGCGGAATCGTGAGCGCACGGCCCGCCGGAGGCCTCGCGGCGCCGGTGGGCGGCCGTTCGGGCCGGGCGGGGCGACGGCGTCGGGCCGGCCCGGTACGCCGGGGAGCCCGGCCGGTACGTCGGCCGGTGGACGGCCGGGACCCGCTCGGAGACCGACCGCCCACCGGCCGCCGCAGGGCCTTGCGCGGCCGGCCGCGCAAGGAGCGGTCAGGCCGCCGAAGGCGCGTGCCGCAAGGGCGGGCGACGCGCCGCCGGTTCCGGTGTCCGGCCGGACCGGTCCCCGCCGCGGCGGCGGCCCGTACCGGAGGGGTGTGCGCCGTCATGGGGCCGGGGGTGTTCCGCCATGCCTGCCGGAACGCCCGTGCCGGACAGGAACCGGGACCGCGCGCCCCGCGGGCGGTCCCTCGTCGCGTTCGTCCTCCCGGCCCCATGCCCCCCACCCGCTCGTACAGGCCCGGCCCCTCCTCCGCCGGGCCGTCGGTGCGCACGCCCGCGCTGGTGTGCGTCGACAGGTGCCGGGACCGTGCCGTGCACGTCGCCGCCCCGCGCCCGACGTGCACGGTGACGGTGTCCGTCGGGGCGACTCGCGTCCGTGCGTGCAGAGCCGCTCCCGTGCGGAAGGACCCCGGGGCCGGCGCCGACGAGGGGCGCCTCCGGACGTGCGGCCGTGTCGTACGCGGCCGACGGGGCGGACGCCGCCCCTCAGGGGCGGCCCCGCGGGGAGCCCGGCGTCTGCCGCGCGTCCCCTCCACGCGTACCGCCCGCGGTTCCTCCTTCCTCGGCCACCGTCAAAGCAGGCGCTCGACCGGGGATCGGCTCCCGCTGGAAGCCGGCTCGAGGAACCGAGGGGCCGTGGCGGCCCGCGAAGCCGGTGACCTCCCGTACGTCCCCGGCGCCCGGCCCGGGCGAGCGGTCCCCGAACGCGGCTGTACCGGTATTCGAGCCGGCGGTCGGCTAATGGGACTGCTCGCACGGCGCGCGGTCTCACCGGCTCAGTACACGGGACGGCATGTGGGTCCGCCCGCCCGCCTCATGAAGGAGCTTCGATGACGTTTCGCACTTGCCCGAGAGGCCACGCTCAGGACAGCGCCGCCGCCCTGTGCGGTCGCTGCGTCACCGGGGTGGAACGCCATCTGCGCGTGCTTCCCGGCCTCCACCAGGAGTGCCTGCACCGGGCCTCGCCGGCCGCCAGGCGGACCAATCCGACGAAGGTCTCGGCGAGTCGCAACCGCGATCACCTCGACATCTCGGTGCTCGACACCCGCCATCACATCCACACGGTGCTCGAGTCCTGGTCGGGGATGGTCGTGGACAAGCTGGGCACCACACCCCCGTCCCGGAGCGTGCCGCATCTGGCGCGGTTCCTCAGACAGCATCTGGACTGGCTCGCCGCGCAGCCCCCGGCGGCCGACTTCGTGGAAGAGATCGAGGATCTCGTCGCCGAACTGCACCGGACCATCGATCCCGAACCGGGCGGTGGTGTCCGCACACTCGTCAGGAACTGCGTGGTGGACGGCTGCACCGGGACGATCAGCGCCGCGCCCCGCGACAGCGGACGTGCCGGGAGCACCCGCCTCACCTGTTCCGGGGGACATTCCTGGGACATGCGCGAGTGGCTCGGCCTCAGGAAACTCATGGAACGGCAGCGAGAGGGTGTCGACGCATGACCAGGCCCCCGAGCCACAGGCTCGTCCCCACCAAGGTGGCCGCGCTGGCCGTGGGGGTGTCCGAGGCGACCATCCGCAAGTGGGTGAGCCGCGGGAAGATCACCCGCTACGGCGCACCGCACCGGCGCTCGCAGTTCGACATCGAGGAACTCACGGAGATCGCCCTTCGGCGCCGTGTCTGATCCGGCGGCCGCACGGCGCCCCGAGCCGTCACCCCACCGGGCCCGTCGAAGTGACCTGGGTCACTTCTGCGGGGTGTTGGCGGCCGGGAACCGGGCGTGTCACTATCTCCCCACACCCCCCCTGCCCGAAAACCGCCGCGAGGCGGTGGATCGCGTGCCGTGCCCGCCGGTCCCCTCGAAAGCGGACACCCGCCGCCGCGCGGCAGCCGTCTCCTCCCGCATCCGTCCAGCCGTCTCCCCGGACGCTGCACGTCGACGCCCGGCACCGGGAAGTCCCCTGTCCCGTGCGGCGGTCGGTCCTCCGTGCCTTCGCAGAGGACGGCGCACGCATCCGACGTCCCGCTTCGCGCCCTTCTCAGAGTTCCGGAAGAAGCGATCCCATGACCATGCGATCTCCACGCAGAAAAGACAAAGGGAGCTGAGTGCGTTGACTCTACCGACCTCGGCGGAGGGGGTATCAGAAAGCCACCGGGTCCGCTCCGTCGGCATCGGTCGCGCCCACGCCAAGGCCATCCTGCTGGGTGAGCACGCGGTCGTCTACGGAGCGCCGGCGCTCGCGCTCCCCGTCCCCCAGCTCACGGTCACGGCGACCGCCGGGTGGTCGTCCCAGGCATCCGACGGTCAGGGAGACCTGTCGTACACCCTGACCGGTTCCTCCTCACGGACGCTGGTGACCCAGGCGTCCGACGGGCTGCACCGGCTGACCGCGGAGTTCATGGCGCGCATGGGCGTGGCGGACCGGCCGCACCTCGACGTGATCCTCGACGGCGCGATCCCGCACGGCCGGGGGCTCGGCTCCAGCGCGGCGGGTTCGCGGGCGATCGTCGCCGCCCTGGCCGATCTCTTCGGCCGCGAACTGACCGAGGACACCGCGTTCGAGCTGGTGCAGACGGCCGAGAACATGGCACACGGCCGGGCCAGCGGCGTGGACGCCAGGGCCGTCGGCTCCTCCCGGCCACTGCTGTTCCGGGCCGGGAGGACCGAGGAACTGACCATCGGCCGCGACAGCCTGTTCATCGTCGCGGACAGCGGCGTCCCGGGCAGCACCAAGGAAGCGGTCGCACTCCTGCGCGAGGAGTTCCGGCGCCGTGCCGGAGCGCGGGAGAGCTTCGTGAGCCGGGCGTCGGAGCTGGCCGAGGCGGGCAGGCGGGCACTCGCCGACGGCGAGCCCGAGGAGCTCGGCGCACGACTGACGGACTATCACGAACTGCTGCGCGCGGCCCGGCTCAGCACCGACCGGATCGACGCACTGGTCATGGCCGCGCTGGAGGCCGGCAGTCTCGGCGCCAAGATCACCGGCGGTGGCCTGGGGGGCTGCGTGATCGCACAGACCCGGCCGGAGCAGGCCCGGGACGTCACCCGGCGGCTGCACGAGGCCGGCGCCGTACAGACCTGGGTCGTACCGTTGAAGGGGCTCGGCAACCATGCGCAGTGAACACCCGACCACCACGGTGGTCCGATCGCCGGAGCAGGGCGCCGCGCGCAGCGCCACCGCCGTCGCACACCCGAACATCGCGCTGGTCAAGTACTGGGGCAAGCGCGACGAGCGTCTCGTGCTGCCCTGGACGGACAGCCTGTCGATGACGCTGGACGTCTTCCCGACGACGACCCGCGTCCGGCTCGGCCCCGCGGCCGGGCACGACGAGGCCACCCTCGACGGTGCGCCGGCGACGGGCGAGGCACTGCGCCGTATCACCGCGTTCCTGGAGCTCGTGAGGGAGATGTCCGGGAGCGACCGGCGGGCCGTGGTGGAGTCGAGGAACACCGTGCCCACCGGGGCGGGCCTGGCGTCCTCCGCCAGCGGGTTCGCCGCCCTCGCCGTCGCCGCCGCCGCCGCGTACGGACTCGACCTGGACGCCACCGCGCTGTCCCGTCTGGCGCGGCGCGGGTCCGGGTCGGCCGCGCGGTCGGTCTTCGGCGGCTTCGCCGTCTGGCACGCCGGCCGGGACGCCGGCACGGACGCGGACGCGGACCGCCGCTCGTACGCCGAGCCGGTGCCCACGGCGGACATCGACCCGGCGCTGGTCGTCGCCGTGGTCGACGCCGGACCCAAGACCGTGTCCAGCAGGGAGGCCATGCGCCGTACGGTCGGCACCTCACCGCTGTACCGGCCGTGGACCGTCTCCAGCGGGGAGGACCTGGAGGAGATGCGCGTGGCGCTGCGGCGCGGCGACCTGGAGGCGGTGGGCGAGATCGCCGAGCGCAACGCGCTCGGCATGCACGCGACCATGCTGGCGGCGCGCCCCGCGGTGCGGTACCTGTCGCCGGCCACGGTCACGGTGCTCGACAGCGTGCTCCGGCTCCGGCAGGACGGCGTCCCGGCCTACGCGACCATGGACGCCGGACCGAACGTGAAGGTGCTCTGCCACCGCAAGGACGCGGAGCGGGTGGCCGAGGCCGTCCGCGGCGCCGCCCCGCGGGCCTCGGTCCTCGTCGCCGGTCCGGGGCCCGGCGCCCGCCTGCTGGGCGAGGGAGCATGAGGACGCGTCAGCGCACGGTCGTCCGGCACGCGCCGGGCAAGCTGTTCGTCGCCGGCGAGTACGCGGTCGTGGAGCCCGGGAACCCGGCGATCCTGGTGGCGGTCGACCGGCAGGTCACCGTCGCCGTGTCCGGCCCCGGCGACGACGCGGGCCCCGGCCCGGCCGACGTCGTCGTCTCCTCCGACCTCGGCCTCAGGTCCGTCCCCTGGCGGTGGCACGAGGGGCGGCTCGTCCTCCGCGGCGCGTACGACGAGCCCCGCACGCGCGGCGCGCTGGCCCACGTCGTGACGGCGATCGAGACCGTGGGCCGGCTGCTGGCCGAACGCGGCCTGCCGGTGCCCGCGCTGGACGTCTCGGTCAGCAGCCGGCTGCACGAGAACGGCAGGAAGTTCGGTCTGGGCTCCAGCGGTGCGGTGACCGTGGCGACTGTCGCGGCCGTGGCGTCCTTCTGCGGACTGGAGCTGTCGCGGGAGGACCGGTTCCGGCTGGCCATGCTCGCCACGGCGGAACTCGACCCCAAGGCGTCCGGTGGTGATCTCGCCGCCAGCACGTGGGGCGGCTGGATCGCGTACCAGGCGCCCGACCGTGCCCTCGTGCTCGATCTGGCCCGGCGCCTGGGGGTCGACAGGACGCTGCGCGCGCCCTGGCCGGGCCACACCGTGCGCCGGCTGACGCCGCCCGCCGGCCTGACACTGGAGGTCGGCTGGACCGGGGAGCCCGCCTCCACCGCGTCCCTGGTGTCCGGACTGCACCGGCGCGCCTGGCGGGGCAGCCCCTCCCACCAGAGGTTCGTGGCGACCACCACCGACTGTGTGCGCTCCGCGGTCACCGCTCTGGAGACCGGCGACCGCCCGGCCCTGCTGCGCCAGATCCGCCGGGCCCGGGGGGAGCTGGCACGCCTGGACGGCGAGGTCGGCCTCGGCATCTTCACACCCGGACTGACGGCCCTGTGCGACGCCGCCGAGGCCGTCGGAGGCGCGGCCAAGCCCTCGGGGGCGGGGGGCGGCGACTGCGGCATCGCCCTGCTGGACGCCGGGGCGGCGCGGGACATCACACACCTACGGCGGCGGTGGGAGGCGGCGGGGGTGCTGCCCCTGCCCGTCCGTCCCGCCCTGGAAGGAATCGCGGAATGAGCGCTCAACGCAAGGACGACCACGTCCGGCTCGCCATCGAGCAGCACCACGCGCACAGCGGGCGCAACCAGTTCGACGACGTGTCGTTCGTGCACCACGCCCTGGCCGGCATCGACCGGCCGGACGTGTCCCTGGGCACGGAGTTCGCCGGGCTGTCCTGGCGGGTTCCGGTCTACATCAACGCGATGACCGGCGGCAGCGTCAAGACCGGCGCCATCAACCGGGACCTGGCCACCGCCGCCCGCGAGACCGGGGTGCCGATCGCCTCGGGGTCCATGAACGCCTACCTCAAGGACCCGTCGTGCGCCGGCACGTTCCGCGTGTTGCGCGAGGAGAACCCGGACGGGTTCGTCATGGCGAACATCAACGCGACGACGTCGGTCGACAACGCGCGGCGCGCCATCGACCTGCTGGAGGCGGACGCGCTGCAGATCCACGTCAACACGGCGCAGGAGACGCCGATGCCGGAGGGCGACCGGTCGTTCTCTTCCTGGGGCCCGCAGATCGAGGAGATCGCGGCGGCGGTCGGCATCCCCGTGATCGTCAAGGAGGTCGGCAACGGGCTGAGCCGTCAGACCGTCCTGAAGCTGCGGGATCTCGGCGTGCGGGCGGCCGACGTCAGCGGCCGCGGCGGCACGGACTTCGCCCGCATCGAGAACGGCCGGCGGGAACTCGCCGACTACGCCTTTCTGCACGGCTGGGGGCAGTCCACCCCCGCCTGCCTCCTGGACGCGCAGGACGTCGGCCTTCCCGTCCTCGCCTCCGGCGGGGTCCGCCACCCGCTCGACGTCGCCCGCGCGCTCGCGCTCGGCGCCCGCGCGGTCGGGGCGTCCGCGGGATTCCTGCGCACCCTGCTCGACGGCGGCGTCCCGGCGCTGGTCGCGCAGATCACCGCCTGGCTGGACCAGCTGGCGGCGCTGCAGACGATGCTCGGCGCGCGTACCCCCGCCGACCTCGCCCGCTGCGACCTGCTGATCCACGGGGAGCTTCGTTCCTTCTGCGCCGACCGGGGCATCGACACGCGGCGGCTCGCCCAGCGGTCCGACTCCGTCGCGGCCCTCCACGAGATGACGGGAAGCACACGATGACCGACGCACACGCCATAGCCGGGGTCCCGATGCGGTGGGTGGGCCCCCTTCGCATCTCGGGCAACGTGGTCACCACCGAGACCCAGGTACCGCTCGCCACCTACGAGTCGCCGCTGTGGCCCTCCGTGGGCCGCGGGGCGAAGGTCTCCATGCTGACCGAGCAGGGAATCGTCGCCACCCTGGTCGACGAGCGGATGACGCGCTCGGTGCTGGTCGAGGCGACGGACGCGCAGACCGCGCTCGCGGCCGCCCGGTCCATCGAGGCGCGGACCGACGAGTTGCAGGAGGTGGTGCGCGGCTGCAGCAGGTTCGCCCGGCTCATCGGCGTCCGGCACGAGATCAACGCCAACCTGCTGTTCCTCAGGTTCGAGTTCGCCACCGGCGACGCCTCCGGACACAACATGGCGACGCTCGCCTCCGACGCGCTCCTGGGGCACCTGCTGGAGACCGTTCCCGGAATCTCCTACGGATCGATCTCGGGCAACTACTGCACGGACAAGAAGGCGACCGCGATCAACGGGATCCTCGGGCGCGGCAAGAACGTGGTCACGGAGCTGCTCGTGCCGCGTGACGTCGTGGAGGGCGTCCTGCACACGACCGCCGCCCGGATCGCCGAGCTGAACCTGCGCAAGAACCTGCTCGGCACCCTGCTCGCCGGCGGCATCCGCTCGGCGAACGCCCACTTCGCGAACATGCTGCTCGGGTTCTACCTGGCGACCGGCCAGGACGCGGCCAACATCGTCGAGGGGTCGCAGGGCGTCACCATGGCCGAGGACCGCGACGGTGACCTGTACTTCGCCTGCACGCTGCCGAACCTGATCGTGGGCACGGTCGGCAACGGCAAGGGCCTCGGCTTCGTGGAGACGAACCTGACCCGGCTCGGCTGCCGGGAGGACCGCGAACCCGGGGAGAACGCGCGCCGGCTGGCGGTCGTCGCGGCGGCGACGGTGCTGTGCGGTGAACTCTCGCTGCTCGCGGCGCAGACCAACCCGGGTGAGCTCATGCGCGCGCACGTCCAGCTGGAACGCGACAACAAGACCGCAAAGGTTGGTGCATAGGGCATGTCCATCTCCATCGGAATCCACGACCTGTCGTTCGCCACGTCCGAGTTCGTCCTGCCGCACACGGCCCTCGCCGAGCACAACGGCACCGACATCGGCAAGTACCACGTGGGCATCGGCCAGCGTTCGATGAGCGTTCCGGCCGCCGACGAGGACATCGTGACGATGGCGGCGGCCGCGGCCGCGCCGATCGTCGCCCGGCACGGCAAGGACCGCATCCGGACGGTGGTGTTCGCCACGGAGTCGTCGATCGACCAGGCGAAGGCGGGCGGGGTGTACGTCCACTCCCTGGTCGGCCTGCCGTCGGCCTGCCGGGTCGTCGAGCTGAAGCAGGCGTGCTACGGGGCGACGGCCGCCCTCCAGTTCGCGATCGGCCTGGTGCGGCGCGACCCCGCCCAGCAGGTCCTGGTGATCGCGAGCGACGTCTCCAAGTACGAGCTGGACAGCCCGGGCGAGGCCACCCAGGGCGCGGCCGCGGTGGCCATGCTGGTCGGCGCCGATCCCGCCCTGGTGCGCATCGAGGATCCGTCGGGCCTGTTCACCGCGGACGTCATGGACTTCTGGCGGCCGAACTACCGCGAAGCGGCCCTGGTCGACGGGCAGGAATCCATCAGCGCCTACCTCCAGGCCGTCGAAGGCGCCTGGAAGGACTACGCGGAACAGGACGGCCGCTCCCTGGAGGAGTTCGCCGCGTTCGTCTACCACCAGCCGTTCACGAAGATGGCCTACAAGGCCCACCGCCATCTGCTGGAGTTCTGCGGCCACGACGCCGACCGGGACGCGGTCGAGCGGGCCCTCGGCCTGACCACGGCCTACAACGCCGTCGTCGGCAACAGCTACACCGCGTCGGTGTACCTCGGCCTGGCCGCTCTGCTCGACCAGGCGGACGACCTGACCGGCCGGCCGGTCGCCTTCCTGAGCTACGGCTCCGGCAGCGTCGCCGAGTTCTTCGCCGGCACCGTCGTCGCCGGGTACCAAGAGCACCTGCGCACCGAGGAGAACCGCGGGGCGATCGCCCGGCGCAAGCCCCTCGACTACGCCGGCTACCGCGCGCTGCACGAACGGTCGCTCCCGGCCGACGGCGGCGACCACTCCACCCCGGCGCAGACCACCGGCCCCTACCGGCTGGCCGGGATCAGCGGCCACAAGCGCATCTACGAGGCACGCTAGCGATGCCTCCCGCCGGGCCGGTGCGCGCGGGAGGCGCCCTCGCCGCGTGCCCGCCGGCCCGGCGTCCCGGCCCGGGACGTGTTACGGACCGGCCTTTCGCACAGCCATTCCACGACCACCTGAGGGGAGGGCAGCCGCATGACCGACGTCAGGATCCGCGTTCTCGGTACGGGTGCCTACGTACCGGAACGGATCGTCTCCAACGATGAGGTCGGTGCGCCGGCCGGTGTGGACGACGCCTGGATCACCCGGAAGACCGGGATCCGGCAGCGGCGCTGGGCGGCCGGGGACCAGGCCACCTCGGATCTGGCCGCGGCCGCGGGACGGGCCGCGCTGCTGTCCGCCGGCATCACCCCCGAGCAGCTCACCGTGATCGCGGTCGCCACCTCCACGCCGGACCGGCCCCAGCCGCCCACGGCGGCCTACGTCCAGCAGCGCCTGGGTGCGGCCGGCACGGCGGCGTTCGACGTCAACGCGGTCTGCTCCGGCACGGTGTTCGCGCTCTCCTCGGTGGCGGGCACCCTGGTGCACCGCGGCGGCTACGCGCTGGTCATCGGCGCGGACGTCTACTCGCGCATCCTCAACCCGGCAGACCGCAAGACCGTCATCCTGTTCGGGGACGGCGCCGGCGCGATGGTCCTCGGTCCGACCGGCCGAGGTCCGGTGGTGCGGCGGGTCGCCCTGCACACCTTCGGCGACCTCTCGGCTCTGATCCAGGTCCCCGCGGGCGGCAGCAGGCTGCCCCTCGGCCGGGACGGCCTCGACGCCGGCCTGCAGTACTTCGCGATGGACGGGCGCGAGGTGCGCCGTTTCGTCATGGAGCAACTGCCGCAGCTGACCAAGGGCTTCCTGCACGAGGCCGGCGTGGAGGCCGCCGACATCAGCCACTTCGTCCCGCACCAGGCCAACGGCGTCATGCTCGACGCCGTCTTCGAGGAGCTGCACCTGCCCCGGGCCACCATGCACCGCACGGTCGAGACCTACGGCAACACGGGCGCGGCCTCCATCCCGATCACCATGGACGCGGCCGTCCGCGCCGGCCGGTTCCGTCCGGGGGAACTGGTCCTGCTGGCCGGCTTCGGCGGCGGCATGGCCGCGAGTTTCGCCCTGATCGAGTGGTAGCCGCCGCCCGTGGCGCCGGGCGGCCCGTCGCCCGCGGCCCGGCGCCACGGGGCCGCGGGCATCAGGTGTCCGGTGCGGCGGCGTTCTGCAGGGCCCGGGCGAGTGCGCGGGCCCGTTCCGGCTCGTCAAAGGCCGCACCGGCGAGCACCACCCGCGGCGCGCGGCCGCCGTCCTCCGCGATCCGCCGGGCGATGTCGCAGGCGAGCGGGCCCGCCCCGGCGAAACCGCCGAGCAGCAGGGACCGGCCGGCTCCGTGCGCGGCCAGGGCGGGCCGCGCTCCGTCGGCGTCGCCGAGGAGCAGCAGCAGTTCCTGGGGCCCCAGGTAGAGGTCGGACAGCAGGTCGTAGCAGGTCACGGGCGCGCCCGGAGGCAGGACCAGACAGATGGTCCCCGCCCGGTCGTGCCCCGCCGTGCGCAGGGTGACCAGCGGGTCGTCCCGCCGGGCCCCCGGCTTCTCGGCCGGGCGGGCGACGGCGCTGTCCTCCAGGAGCTTCAGGACCTCGCCGACGGTGGTGTACTCGTCCGCCACCGCAGGGAGCGTCCGCAGCAGCATGGCGCTCCGCGCGAGCAGTCCGGCGACCGTCTCCTCGCCGAACAGCGCCCGGTCGTACACCCCCGTGAGGACCAGTGAGCCCGCGCTGTCGTGGTGGGCGAGCAGCGTGAGCGGCGGTCCGCCGAGGGCCGGCACGGTGACCGGGAACTCCGCCCGGAGGCCGTGCGCGGCGAGTTCGGCCTCCAGACCGGCCACCGGATGCGGCGAGTCCTCGAAGACGACGACGGTGTCCGTACCACCTGCGCCTCCGCCCCACCGGTCCCAGCCGTCGATCCAGCCGCTCGGCGCCCACTCGTAGGCGGCCATGTCCAGGGCACGGTCACGCAGGTGCCGCAGCAGGCTCGGCACGGTGTCCGCGGGATCCACCTCGACGGCCATCGGCAGCGCGTTGCGCAGCGGCCCCGGCATCCCGGCCGCGCCGTCGAGCGGGATGCCGCGGCCCGGCACCGTCACCCCGAAACGGACCGGGGCCGGTCCTCCGGCGCCGGAACCGCGGTGGATCAGCATGGCCCAGACGGCCTGCAGCACACTGCTCTCGGCGGTGCCCCAGGTGCTCGCCCACCACACGAGGCGGGTGGTCTCGACGGGGTCCAGGCGCAGCCGGGCGTGGCCGATGCCGGTCGGCCCCGCGGGCCCGGCGGACGGACCCGGCCAGGACGCCGCCCGGTCGGACGACGCGCTGTTCGCCCAGAAGTCCCGGGCCGGGCCCGGGTCCTGGGCGGCGACCCAGGCCGTGTAGTCGCGCAGGTCGGGGCGGCGCTCGCCGCCGGGCAGGGTGCCGCCCGCGAGGTAGGCGCGGTAGAACTCGCGCAGCAGGATGCGCACGCTGCGGGTGTCGAGCAGGGCCCGGTGGTAGGTGACCAGGATCCGGGTGGGGGCGACCGGGTCCGTGGGCCGGGTCCGCTCCCTCTCCAGCAGGGTCAGGCGCAGGGCACCGGGGCGGTGCAGGTCGAACCCGCGCAGCCGGTCCCGCTCCAGGAGGGCGGACCAGTCGCGGGCGCTGAACGGCAGGCTGGTGATGTCCGGCGCGACCTTCTCGTGCACCACGAGCAGCGGTTCGCGGCCCCCGGTGAACGCCGTGCGCAGCACCGTCTCGCAGTCGACCACCGACTGCCAGGAGGCCGTGAAGCGGTCGATGTCGAGCGGGCCCCGCCAGATCCATACGAGCTGCTCCACATGGCGTCCGGTGCCGGGCTGCGCGTCGCCTCCCGTGTACAGCGCCGACTGCTGGGGCGTGGCCCGGAAGACGCGCGGGATCCGGGCGGCGGCGGGCGGGCGGGCCAGTTCCTCCAGCAACTCCCGCAGCAGGCGGGCGAGGGCGCCCACGGAGGTGTCGGTGATCCCTTCGGCGTGGTCGGTCACCCAGTCGACACCGAGGGACAGCCTTCCGTCCCGGACGTGGGCCCGCAGCTCGACACGGTGCCCGGGCCGGGCGGTGCCGGGCGGGCGCCCGCCGGGGCGGTCGAGTACCAGGCAGGTCCGCGCGGGCACCAGGTCCCGCAGGGCACGGCGCAGCGACGGGTCGGGGCTCCACTCGCGGCAGGCCCCGAACCCCGCGCCGCCGCCCGCCCGGCCGGCGCAGGCGGCCAGGGCGCCGGTCAGAGCGGTCAGCTGGCCGAGGGGGTCGAGACCGGTGTCCAGTACGAGCTGCACCGGGTACGGCTCGGTGAGCCGGCCCACATGGCGCCGCAGGTCCCGGCGCTCGGCCCGGGGATCGCTGCGGACATCGAAGCCGACCTCGCCGGATCCCTGCCAGCGGGCGAGGGCCAGCGCGAACACACCGGTCAGCACCTGCCCGGTGGTCAACGCGAGCCGCCGGGCCAGCCCGTGGACGATCCGCTCGGTCGGGTCCTCCTCCAGGACGAAGCCGGTGTGCCGGACCTGACCGTGACCGGGCGGCGGAACCTCGCCCGGCCCGGTGTCCGAGGCGGTGCCCGCCCCGTGCACCGGCACCCCGCCGGCCGCCCCATCCGGCACGGTCGCCGGGGCGGGGCGCGGCCGGTCGGCCGCCCGGGACCTGCGCTCGGCGACCAGGGCCCAGTGCCGGGCTTCGACGGGGTCACGGGCCAGCTGCCGCAGCCCGGCGACCCAGTCGGCAAGCCCGTCGGGACCGGGCCGCGAGCGTGCCGGGACCCGGCCGGCGCCCGTACGGAGCGCGGCGGTCAGATCGTCGGCCAGGACGCGCCAGGACGCCGCGTCCACGGCGACCTCGTGGACGACCACGGCGAGCCGGTCGGCGCGCGGTCCGGACGGACGGCGGTCCCGGGCGAGCAGCACCCGTATCTGGCGGCCGGCGCGCGCGTCGAGCGTGCGCCCGGTCCAGTCCAGGAGCGCGGCGAAGCCGGCGTCGTCGGTGAACTCCTCCTCCACCAGCGTCCCAAGGCCGCCGGCCCCGTCCGCGGTCTCCGCGGCGCACCAGCCGCCCGTCGCGTCCGGGCGGGAGCGCAACTGGGGGTGGGCGGCCACGACGGCCCGCACGGCCTCCCGCAGCGTGTCCGCGTCCGGCACCACCGCCGGTTCGATGAGCAGCGCCTCGTAGGGGGGGTCGCCGGGACGGGCGAGGGCCGCGTGCTGGGCGGGGGCCAGCGGCCGGGCGGCGACCGGCGGCGACTGGGTGAGCCGGTCGGCGACGCGGCCCGCGACGAGGGCGGCGAGCGCCTGCTGCGACACGGACAACCGCAGC
The DNA here is from genome assembly GCF_055633275.1 of Streptomyces sp. 12E. Classification (NCBI taxonomy): domain Bacteria; kingdom Bacillati; phylum Actinomycetota; class Actinomycetes; order Kitasatosporales; family Streptomycetaceae; genus Streptomyces; species Streptomyces sp. 12E. The sequence goes on from NZ_JBVNCJ010000003.1 coordinate 237,249, forward strand.
GTGTGACGGTCGGGTCCGTTCCGCAGGAGCCGGTGCCGCCAGGCGGACCGGTCCGTGTCGGCGGCGGTGAGCTCACCCAGGAGGTGCTCCAGCGCGGCCGGGTCGAGCGGACCGTGCAGCTCGATGTCCCACGGTGCCGGGTGCGGAGGGTGCCCGGGGGTGACGACCACGGAGATCGGCGCGTGCGGGAATCGGTGAGGAGTCATGGTGTCCGGGTGCGCGGCCCGCTGCGGGTGGCCGGGGACCCTCTCTCTCCTTTCTGGGGGCGTGCGTGCCGTACGGGCGCCGCCCCGAGTGCCTGGCCCCCTGGCGGTCTCCCGGCCTGCCTGCGTCCGGAACGGTCGGGAAGCGCCACGCTAAGGGCGGTACGCGGCCGAGGTCCGTTCACCCGAGCGGATATGGAGCCGGGTACGAGCGGGGCCCGAGCGCACCGGGTGAATCCGGGCGGACGCGCGGGAACACCCCGGTGCCCGGCATCCGCACGGCACTCGCCGACGTGCTGCCCGGACGGTGGGGCGGCGGGGCATCCGCCGCCGGGCCGTGCACGGGGATCAGCCGACGGGCTCGGCCTCCTGGACGAGCCGGCGGGCGACCCGGCACACCCGGCCCAGCAGCCGGGGCAGCTCGCGGCCACCGCGCCCGAACGCGTGACGCCCGTGGACGGTCCGCACCCGGACGGGTCCGTCGGTCCACCGGTGCCAGTCGTCGGCCGCACGGCCCGCGGAGTACGGATCGTCCTGTGCGGCGACCACGAGCACCGGGGTGGTGAGCGGGCCGGCCGGGGAGGGCCTGTCGGCCGCCTCCCACAGGTCCTGGGCCAGTTCGAGGTCGGCGCGGAGCACCGGCAGCATGGCCCGCAGACAGATCCCTTCGTCGCTGTGGGGCGGTACGGCTCCGCCGCGGCTCAGGGCATGCAACAGCTCCGCGTCCGTGGCCCGGCGGACGTCCGGCAGCGCTGCTGGCGGCCGCGGCGGCGGCCAGGCGCCGGCAGCGAGGAACACCGGTCCCGGCAGACCCGCCTCGAGCAGGGCACGCGCCACGCCGAGCGCCGTCATCGCGCCGAGACCGGTCCCGTACAGGGCGTACGGACCGGGCCGGGGCTCCGTGAACGACGGCAGTACGTCCGCCAGCAGCGCCGCGTACGTGGTCACCCGGGGCTCGGTGCGCCGCTGCGCGCAGCCCGGCAGCAGGACCGGGACCGGTTCCACACCGGGTCCCACGTCCGCCGCCCAGTCGTCGAAGACGCCGACACCCTCGGCGGAGTGGGCGAAGCAGTAAAGTCTCACCGGCTGTTCGACCGACATGGGCACCCTCCTCTGCATCCGCTCCGGGTACCGCGGGGCGGGGTTCGAGCATGGCCGGACCTTCTCGAACCGCACTAGAGACCCGGCCGAACACACCACCGGCCGCACGAGCCGCCGCGGTCTAGGCGACGTACCGGTCGAAGGTGGAGCCGCGGCGCGGGCCCGCCATCACGTCGAGTTCCGGGTCGACCGCGAGCATGGCCTGGTGCAGGCGCTGCAGCTGCGGCGAGGGCTCCACGCCCAGTTCCTCGATCAGGCCCTCCCGCAGTCGGCGGTACACGGTCAGGGCGGACGCCTGCCGTCCGGACCGGTACAGGGCCAGCATCGCCTGCGCGTGCAGGCCCTCGTGCTGGGGGTGACGGGCGGTCAGGTCGGTGAGCTCGGCGATCAGTTCAGCGTGCCGGCCGAGCCGCAGGTCCGCGTCGATACGCCGTTCCGTGGTCATCAGCCGGGACTCCTCCAGCCGCGTGACCTCTATCCCCAGGACCGGCCCGCGTCGTACGTCCACCAGCGCGGGTCCCTGCCACAGGGCGAGCGCCTGCCGGTAGGAGCGGGCGGCCCGCACGTCGTCGCCCCGCTCGAACGCCTTCTGGCCCTCGGCGGCCAGGCGCTCGTAGGTGTGCACGTCCACGGACTCCGGCGGGATCCGCAGCATGTATCCGCCGTGCCGAGTGGCCAGGATGTTCTTCGCCGCTCCCGGCGCGTCGGACCCCACCGCTGCGCCGATGCACCGGCGCAGCTGCATGATGTACGTCTGCAGCGTGGTCATCGCGCTCTGCGGCAGCTCCGTCCCCCAGATCTCCTCCATCAGCGTCGACACGGGCACGACCCGGCCCGGGTACAACGCGAGCAGGCCGAGGACCTGGCGGGGCTTTCCGGCGGTCGGGACGATCGAGTCCCCGTCCACGGCGGCACACAGCGGACCCAAGACCCGAATCTCCATGGTTCCCTCCGTTCGTCGTCGGGGCACTCCCGATGGCGGAAAGTGGTCGGTGGATTCGCACGCTAGTCGGGCTCGCACCGGAGGCACCGGTTCCTTCAGCGGCATTTGAGCGATCCTCGACGCGCGGGACCGTCCGGGAATCCTCGCCTCGGCCCGCCGTGCG